>NZ_LGIS01000010.1 GCF_001187905.1 Pantoea sp. RIT-PI-b
CTCCGGCCTGACGGACCGCGCGGATTCGCCATCCCTGGCTCATGCCGCGCTTTCGCCGACGTCCTGTCGGCTCATCCTGGCCGTCACTCTGCGCTCGGCGCTGCGGATAGCGCCCAACACCATCGCCTGTCATTACCGTATCTGGTTTGAAATTTTGCAGGCTGAAGATTTTGGGTTACCTGGTCGCCATGAATGGCGACCCTACAGGCGTTACAGCGATGATGATTCAGGAATAGGCATTGATGCTGCAGCGCGGGTGTTGAGGCGACATCCCAGCCCGCTGAGCGAGTGAGGGATTCCAGGGCGAGCCGCAGGGATGCGGCGAGAGGCGGCGCTGAGCGGGTTCCCC
>NZ_LGIS01000016.1 GCF_001187905.1 Pantoea sp. RIT-PI-b
AAAGCTAAACTTTAATTCTAATTAGCCCTCAAAGCAGAGGGTTAGCTCTTTTATTAAAAGTTACTCTGACAACAATCGGACATCTCAGGTTTGCCTGAACCCGGTCATCTCTGCTTAGCTTCAACATTGATTTGTAACGGCTAAATCACGACGCTGCATTGCTGGCAAGGATCGCATTGATGTGGCTCTTCACCTCTGCATACTGACGTTGCTACATGAAAGTTACGTCGGGTTTGGCCACACAACACTTGCCTTAGAAAAGCTTCAGCAGGCAAACAAGCTGCAATTCAAGAGTTAAATGAATATCCAAGCCGTGTAGAAAACTCAACAGGCAAAGCAATTGTGTGGGTTTAAATCAGTGTCCATGCACCGTAAACCCAACCAACCGCACCACAATCGGGCGCACCACCAGAATGCAGACAAAAGCCGCGGGCATTGCAACCTGATACGCATTCATCACATTTTCCATGTAATGCGGCCCTACTCCAAACTCGGCGAAAGTAATGACTAAACTCATCAAAAACGCCATGATGGTCGCCATATAGAGAGCAAAGATGTAGGGTGTGGTGTGCTTTGGCAGGCGGATGCGGGCAGAATTTCTCGTGGTAGCTTCAGTCATTAACTTCTCCTTTTCAGTCGGGGTTAGCGCAACAGCGGCTAAACTATCAAGCTAATTGGGATGGCGGTAGCACGCATCTGCTTTAATCATTACTTAATAAAAGTGACGAATCAGGCGCTGGAGATAGTATGGATTTGCTGGGGTTAATCGGGACGTTTATTCGTGTGGTGGAGAATGGCAGTATTGCTGCGGCGGCGCGCGCCAAAGGGATGAGCCCGGCGGCGGTAAGCCAGAGTATTTCTCGTCTGGAACAACACCTCGGCGTGCGTTTGCTATCACGCACTACCCGCAGCATGGCGTTAACCGAAAGTGGTAAACGCTATTTTGAGAAGGTTCGTCATATTCCTCAGGATATCGATCTCGCCTCGCAGGCGGCGGCCATTGAAACGAAACCGCAGGGTTCACTTTGCATCGCTACAACGGCCGCGTTTGGCCGCTACGTTCTGGCGCCATTGATGCCCGCTTTTAAGCACTCTTATCCCGATATCGATGTTGAACTGATTAGCACCGATCGTAATGTGGATCACCGGCTGGAGGGTATCGACGTCAGTATTCGCATTGAAGCACAGCTGAATGACCAACTGATCGCCCGAAAAATTGCTTCACTGCCATTTGTATTCTGCGCATCTCCAGGATATCTGCAGCGCGCGGGCATGCCTAAAACGCCCGAAGATCTTATCCAGCACGCCTGTCTGGTTTTCCGCTATCCCACAGATGGACGTTTTCTTCCCTGGACTTTTAGGGTTAATGGCCAATCGGTTAGCGCCAGGCTCAACCCTGAGTTTATTAGCGATGATATTGATATCATTGCAAAAATAGCAGTCAACGGCGGCGGCATTGCCCGTCTTGCAAGCTTTGTTGCTCAGCCATTGTTAGACAGCGGCCAATTGATCGCCTTGTTCGACACCGATCAAAGTGATGAAAATCGAGCGCAATCCTTACCGATGAATATCTTTGCCTGCGTCAACGAACGTTCGGCATTGAATGCCAAAGTAAGAGCATTCATCCAGTTTCTGGAACAGGCGATTGAGCAGCCCAGTCATTAGGCATTGTCTCATGCGTTTACACTTTTTAACGCTCTGCTTTTTCACCGTGACTATGCTGTGTCAGGGCTTATTGTGCCCTGCTAACTAGAAAGGAAGGAATCCAGATGCGTAAGTTTTCATTCATCGTGCTCACTGCCGGTTTATTGTTGTCTGTTACATCCCAGGTTGAAGCTAAAGGCTGCCTGAAAGGCGCTGCGGTCGGCGGCGTTGCCGGTCATATGGCGCATCATGGCGTTGCGGGTGCGGCGGCGGGTTGCGCTGTGGGTCACCATATGGCCAACAAGAAACAGAAAGAAGCGGATAGCAAACAGCAGCAGTCGAAGTAAGTTTTTATAACGCGTCGCTCAACGGCCCATCCACATCGCGCTGGATGGGCCGCTTTAATGTTGATGCCTGGCAATTACCCGTAGTTGTTACTCTTTGCTTTTCTCAGCGTTGCTTAAACCCTGCGCGGCAAATATCAGAGCTAAGTGGCTCAGTCCCTGCGGCATATTGCCCCGCCATGACTGGCTACGGACATCATACATTTCATTGAAAATATCGACGTTACCGCGACGATTGAGCTGCGCCAAAATCTCTTTCATCATCTCTTCCGCACCAGCGCCATCCCCCATCGCCGCCCAGGCTTCTACCATCCAGAACGAACATGCCAGGAAGGTGCTCTCTTCGCGATCCACGCCGCTGTAACGATAGAGCATCGCGCCGTTATTGCCCAGCTCGCGACGGATCACGCGGTAGGTTGCGCGCATTCTTTCCGGATTAACACTGTTGCCGTAGTGATGCATCAGCGTTAGCGCGGCATCCACCTGCTCATCGCTACCGACATAAAAGGTATAGCTCTGCAGTTTTTCCGACCAGCAATGGCATTCAATCCACTGACTGATACGGTCACGCTCGCGCTTCCAGCGTTCAACCCAGGTAGGTTCGATGTATTTTCGCTCGGCTAAAATCACCGCGCGATCCAGCGCCAGCCAGCACGCCATCTTCGAATGGGTGTAATGTTGCTCCTCCGGCAACTCCCAAATGCCAGAATCCTTTTGGCGCCAGCTATCCGCACAGCAGTTAGCCAGCTCACCCAGCAAGCGCGCAGTGGTGAGATCCAATACGTGCCCGGCTTCCACAAAGCCCTGCGCCGTGGCCAGCATATCGCCATACATGCTGAGTTGAATCTGATCGCGCGCGTTATTGCCAACGCGTACCGGTTGCGAATCCTGATATCCGCGCAGTGCTGGAAAGCGCTCTTCAGGGACGATATCGCCTTCCAGCGTATAGCAGGCACGCAACCTGACGCCGTGATCGATAATGGTTTTAGTGAGCCAGGAAAACGCGGCCTTACAATCTTCCAGCGCGCCGAGGCAAATGAACGCTTTAATGATCAGACAGGCATCGCGCACCCACGCGTAGCGGTAATCGTAATTCTTCTCTTTACCGATGCCTTCGGGTAGCGAAGTGGTTGCCGCGGCTGCCAGTGCGCCCGTTGGGGAGTACCACAGGAATTTTAACGATAGCGCTGAACGTATGACTAATGACGAATAACGGCCGCTGTAGCTCAGACTGTTGACCCAGTCGCGCCAGGCTGTGTCGCTGGTGTCAATGCGCCCATCAATGGCCTTCATGTCCGGTACCGCCAGCGGCTCTTTTTCCGTTACCAGCAAAGCGCAAAGTAAACGAGCACCTTTACTCACGGTTAAGGTGCCACTAATCCGTTCATCGTCGACGTGGTCGAGGATGATCTCTTCGCTGGTACGCAGCATCGCCATCAAATCGGCAATGTGATACACCTTGCCTTGCGCACTGTCAGCAATCCACGGCGAGCGCGTCTCGGCGGCAGTGGCAAACCGCAGCGTAATTTTTAAGGTGACTTCCCCCTCCAGCCCATCAATACGCCTGGCCAGCTCGCTCCAGGGTAAGCGCCCTGCCAGCGTGCTGTTAATCGACTCGGTCAGCAGTACCGATCCGCTCTCGGTATCGTAACGGGTCTCCAGCACATTACTGTTTTCGCGATAATTGCGCGTCACCCGATAATCCGCCAGCGGCACGATCTGAAAGAACCCGCCAATCTGCGGGTCAAGGATCTGGTCAAACAGGGGTTTGGAATCAAGATTGGGAGCGCACCACCAGTCAATCGAACCATCCGGCGCGATGAGCGCAACCGATCTGCCCTCCCCGATGGCCGCATAGTCGCCCAGTCCGGCGAATCCTTCGCTACGTTGTGGATTTAAATATTGCTGATTTTCCAAAATGGTTTTCCTGAATTGCATAAAAGTGAAGTGGTCAAACCCTGCGGCCACGCAATTAAGCCCGCATCAATCCTGGCAGAAAATTCGGATTTCATTCAGGTCATTGCTTGTCGAAATATATAGCCAATACAGTAGTCACCCATATAAACCACTTTAAGTAACGCGTGACAGGATTATTATTTAGCGAGAGGCGCTAAAGATATTTCTTAAAAACTCGGCCATTCTCGACTTTCAAATAATTGCTGCTAAACCTGAAGAGGTAATAATAGTTTCGGCGGAGATGACGAATGAAAAAGATATGGATTGGTGTAACGCTAGCGGCGGCGATCAGTTGTTCAGTGATGGCATCTCAGGGTGTTTTCGAGGTGAAGCCGGTGATGGCCCAGCATAGCAGCCACTTGCCGTCTAACTGATGAGTAAAGGGCGGAATTCACGTTCCGCCCTTAGCTGTCTACGCCGCCACGGTCAGGGCTTTTTTACTGCGTGACCAGACACGGTGCGACGCCATTACCGAAAGGAAATCTGCCATAAAGGTCCCTTCTGCTTTAACGTCTTCGACCAAACCTTCTTCTGCCTCATTATCCTGCACGTTGAACTGCGCTTTGAACCGGCGCGCGTCACCGCTAAGACCAATGGGTTTGAGATGCTTGTAAGCCTCGAGCAGGAAATAACGCGCATCGCCGCTCAGCAGTAAGGCGTCAATGTTGCCATCGGGAACTATTACCGCATCAAACGTCAGTGATGGAAGCCCGCTAAAAGTGGCATCAATTGGCAGCACTGAGCCATCATCCGCCAACACCTGCCCCATATGCGCCGCCAGAATTTTGGCATGCACGCCCTGCGCTTTCAGCGCCTGAAGCACCGCCAGCACATCGGCTGCTTTTGCGCCATCGCTGAGCAACAAAGCGACCTGACGCCCTTTGATGTCACCGCTCGGTTGCGCATAAAGACTCAAACTGTCGTCTTTTTTCAGACCGTTAACATCTTTTGGCGGCGCCGTGTTCAGCTGCTCATCACTCAGTTTCAGCCCCAGATTTTTCGCTACGCCTTCGGCCAGCGTGACGTCGATCTGCAGCAGATGATCAACCACGCGCTCACGGATATACGGTCGCGCCACCTTACTTAACTCAAATGAATACGCGCCGATGATGTGCTGCTGCTCTTCAGGCGTCTGGCTCAGCCAAAACAGTCTTGGCTGCGAATAATACTCGCCAAACGATGGGCTACGTTCGCGCACCTTGCTGCCTTCCACCCGCTCTTGGTAACTCTCAAATCCGCCCGCTTTGGCTGCCGGTGGCACTTCGCGTGGCCAGTTATTATTGATGGAGTTGGGTTCGTAATTGGCCGGATTGGTGTCGATTTCCGTGCGATGCATGCCCTGGCGCTGGAAGTTGTGGTAAGGACAAACCGGGCGATTAATCGGGATCTCATGGAAGTTCGGACCGCCAAGTCGACTGATTTGCGTATCGGTATAGGAGAACAAACGTCCTTGCAGCAGCGGATCGTTGGTGAAGTCCAGCCCCGGCACAATGTGGCCTGGGTGGAACGCCACCTGCTCGGTTTCAGCAAAGAAGTTATCCGGATTGCGATTCAGGACCATTTTGCCCACCAGCTCGACCGGAACCAACTCTTCTGGAATCAGTTTGGTCGCATCCAGAATATCGAAATCGAATTTAAATTCGTCCTCCTCCGGGATCAGCTGCAGGCCTAACTCATATTCCGGGAAATCGCCGGCTTCGATGGCTTCCCACAGATCGCGGCGATGGAAATCCGGATCGCGCCCGGTGAGTTTCTGCGCTTCATCCCACAGCAGCGAGGCTTTACCCGCTACCGGTTTCCAGTGGAAACGCACGAAGGTGGCTTTACCCTCAGCGTTGATCAAGCGGAAAGTATGAATACCAAAGCCTTCCATGGTGCGATAACTGCGTGGGATACCGCGATCGGACATCGCCCAGATCACGTTATGCAGCGTTTCAGGCTGCAGCGACACATAATCCCAGAAGGTGTCGTGCGCGCTCTGCCCTTGCGGAATTTCATTGTGCGGCTCAGGTTTCACCGCATGCACAAAGTCCGGGAATTTATGCGCATCCTGGATGAAAAACACCGGCGTATTGTTGCCGACCAAATCAAACACGCCCTCATCGGTATAGAACTTGGTGGCAAATCCACGGATATCGCGCACGGTGTCCGCCGAACCGGCGCCGCCCTGCACAGTGGAAAAACGCACAAAGACTGGTGTGGCTTTGTCGGGGTCGCTGAGAAAACCCGCTTTAGTCAGCGCTTCCAGCGAACGATAAGGCTGGAAGTAGCCGTGTGCGGCAGAACCGCGCGCATGCACGATACGTTCAGGAATGCGTTCATGGTCAAAATGCGTGATTTTTTCACGCATGATGAAGTCTTCCAGCAGCGTCGGCCCACGCGCGCCGGCAGTCAGCGAATTCTGATCGTTGGCAATGCGCGTGCCCTGATTCGTGGTTAGCCCAGCGTTTTCACCATTCTTGCGGTATTCATTCAGCTGATCGAGCTTATCGTTTTTAATCTCTGGCGCTTTCAGGCTGCCGGGCGCAGTGGGTTGTTTTCCCGGCGGCGTCGGTTCGGCGGCAGGTTTGTGTCCGCCATCTTTAGGCGCTAAGTCACCTAATCCCGGTTGAGAGGTTTCTGGCCCCTTATGTGGCGCGGTATGTTCTAAATTTTGTTCTTTTTTATCTTTCGACATGTCACATGCTCCTCCAGTTAAGACCCTATTAACTGTAGAGCAAAATTTCACTTAAATAGCCGCTTCACTTTTAAATCATGCGCAAAGGGATAATTAGTCTCAATTTAAACTGAAGTAATTTTAAGCGAGGCGCTTAATTAACGCGCGATAACGCCAACATATCGCCCTAAATAACCGCTTCGGTTTATTTTTAATTATCTATTTCGCCGAAAAATTCACCTTATAAGGGCTTATCAGCGACTAGCAGAGATTCCGGATAATTCTTTTGCAAATGCCGACTATGCTTATCTCTCTATAACCATACAAAAACAGGTTCTATCCTGATTTCTCTTTTCATTTACTGGAGATTTGGCATGAGCAGCCATAGCGCATCAGTGACTCTGCGAGTTAATGGCGTACGCCAGCAACTCGACGTCGATACCCGCACCACGCTGCTGGATGCCCTGCGTGAGCATCTGCACCTAACCGGCAGCAAAAAAGGTTGCGACCACGGCCAATGCGGTGCCTGCACGGTGATCGTCAACGGGCGGCGCATCAATTCTTGCCTGACGTTGGCGGTGATGCAGCAGGATGCCGACGTCACCACCATTGAGGGCCTCGGCAATCCTGACCAGTTGCATCCGCTGCAAACCGCATTCATCGACCACGACGGCTATCAATGCGGTTACTGCACGCCGGGGCAAATCTGTTCTTCGTTGGCGGTGCTGGAGGAGATCAAAGCGGGTATTCCCAGCCACGTGACCCACGATCTGGTCTCGGCACCGCCACTCTCCGCTGACGAAATTCGCGAGCGGATGAGCGGCAATATCTGCCGCTGTGGCGCCTATGCCAACATCCTGGCGGCAATTGAGGAGTATGCGGAGGGACAAACGCCATGAAAGCCTTCAGCTACCAACGTGTGAAAACCGCCGCCGAAGCGGCTGCCAGTGCGCAGCAACACGCCGGTGCGAAATTTATCGCCGGCGGCACCAATCTGCTTGATCTGATGAAGCTGGAGATCGAAACCCCTGCTCATCTGATTGATGTCAACGGCCTTGAGCTGGATAAAATTGAAGCCACGGCGCAAGGTGGCTTGCGGATTGGTGCGCTGGTGCGTAATACCGATTTGGCGGCCGATGCCAGAGTCCGACGCGACTATGGCGTGTTAGCACGCGCCCTGCTGGCGGGTGCCTCTGGACAGTTACGCAATCAGGCCACCACGGCGGGCAATCTGCTGCAGCGTACGCGTTGCCCTTACTTCTACGACACCAATCAGCCCTGCAACAAGCGCGTGCCCGGTAGCGGCTGTGCTGCCCTTGATGGTTTCAGCCGTCAACATGCGGTGGTGGGCGTGAGCCCGGCCTGTATCGCCACTCATCCCAGCGACATGGCGGTGGCCATGCGCCTGCTGGATGCGGTGATTGAAACCGTCAGCCCGGACGGCACGGAACGCCAGATTCCGATTGCGGAGTTTTATCGTGCGCCAGGCACCACGCCACATCTGGAAACGGTGCTGAAACCCGGCGAGCTGATTGTCGCGGTGTGCTTACCCGCGCCGCTGGGTGGCACCCATATCTATCGCAAGGTGCGCGACCGCGCATCCTACGCCTTTGCTCTGGTCTCCGTGGCGGCAATCATTCAGCCCGATCGTTCGGGGCGCGTGGCGCTCGGTGGCGTAGCGCACCAGCCGTGGCGCATAGAGGCGGCTGACCATGCCTTAATCCAAGGTGCGCAGGCGGCAAGCGAACGGCTGTTCGCCAGCGCGCAGCCGACGGCGGAAAATGAATTCAAGATCATTCTGGCGAAGCGAACGCTTGCCTCGGTGTTAGCGGAAGCGAGGGGTTAACTGATGAAGTTCGAAAAGCCTGCAGGATCTAATCCCATCGATCAGCTTAAGGTGGTCGGTCAGCCGCTTAATCGTATCGATGGACCGCTTAAGACCTCCGGTCTGGCGCATTATGCTTACGAGTGGCATAGCGAAGCACCCGATGCCGCATATGGCTATGTGGTCGGCGCGCCTATCGCGAAAGGCAAAATCACGGCTATCGATGCTCACGCTGCTCAATGTGCGCCAGGAGTGCTTGCGGTAGTCACCGCAGAGAGTGCCGGCGAGCTGGGTAAAGGTGATAAAAATACCGCCCTGCTGCTGGCTGACGGCAACATTGAACACTATCACCAGGCGGTAGCGCTGGTGGTGGCTGAAACCTTTGAACAGGCACGCGCGGCAGCCAGTTTGGTGCAGGTGCAGTGTCAACGTGCAGAGGGCGCCTATGATCTCGCTGCCGAAAAAGCAGCGGTCACGTCGGCGCCTGAAGATCAACCGGATAAACGCGTCGGAGATTTTGAGCGGGCTTTCGCTGCTGCCGAGGTGACGCTGGACGCGCACTACACCACGCCGGATCAAAGCCATACCGCCATGGAACCGCATGCCTCGATGGCGCGCTGGACCGGCGATAAACTGACCGTCTGGACCTCAAACCAGATGATCGACTGGTGCCGTACCGATTTGGCCGCCACGCTCAATCTGCCGTTAGCAAACATCCGCATTATTTCGCCTTACATTGGCGGCGGCTTTGGCGGCAAGCTGTTCCTGCGCAGCGATGCGGTGCTGGCGGCATTAGGCGCGCGTGCTATCCAGCGTCCGGTTAAAGTGATGCTGCCGAGGCCGCTGATCGCCAATAACACCACCCATCGCCCGGCAACCATTCAGCATATCCGCATCGGCACCGATCACACCGGCCACATTACGGCGATTGCGCACGAGAGCTGGTCGGGCAATCTGCCAGATGGCACACCTGAAACCGCCGTGCAGCAGACCGAACTGCTGTACGCCGGCGCTAACCGTTTTACCGGCTTGCGTCTGGCGCAGCTCGATCTGCCCGAAGGTAACGCCATGCGTGCACCTGGCGAAGCGCCAGGACTGATGGCGCTGGAGATCGCCATTGATGAGATCGCAGAAAAAGTCGGCATCGATCCGGTTGCGTTTCGCATTCTTAACGATACCCAGGTGGATCCGGCACGTCCCGAACGCTTTTTCTCACGTCGCCAATTAGTTGAATGCCTGCAAACCGGCTCGGAGAGATTCGGCTGGCATCGCCGTCAGGCGCAACCGGCTACCGTTCGGGATGGCCGCTGGCTGGTTGGCATGGGCGTAGCGGCAGGCTTTCGTAACAACATGGTGACGACCTCAGGCGCACGCGTGCAGCTGGATGCGAGCGGCATCGTTACCGTTGAAACCGACATGACCGATATCGGTACCGGCAGCTACACCATTCTTGCGCAAACCGCGGCGGAGATGATGGGTGTGGCGATCGAACAGGTTGTCGTGCGGTTGGGCGATTCAAGTTTCCCTATCTCAGCCGGTTCCGGCGGGCAATGGGGAGCCAACACCTCAACCTCCGGCGTTTACGCCGCCTGCGTGAAGCTGCGCGAAGCGGTCGCTGCCCGGCTGGGATTTGATGCGCAAACGGCCACGTTCAGCGATGGCAGGGTACATGATGGCCAGCACAGCGCGTCGCTGGCCTCGGCTGCCGCAGAAGAGACCATTTCGGTGGAAGACAGCATTGAGTTTGGCGATCTGGATCAGCAGTTTCAGCAATCCACTTTTGCCGGGCATTTCGTCGAGGTGGGCGTCGATGTCGCCACCGGGGAAGTGCGCGTGCGACGCATGCTGGCGGTTTGCGCCGCCGGGCGCATTCTCAATCCTAAGACGGCGCGCAGCCAGGTAATCGGTGCCATGACGATGGGGCTGGGCGGCGCCTTGATGGAGGAGCTGATTGTCGATAAACGTCTGGGCTTTTTCGTCAATCACGATATGGCGGGCTACGAAGTGCGGGTTCATGCCGATATCCCTGAACAGGAAGTGACTTTCCTCGACGACACCGATCCGATCTCCTCGCCAATGAAAGCCAAAGGCGTGGGCGAACTGGGGTTATGTGGCGTTAGCGCGGCGATTGTGAATGCCATTTACAACGCTACTGGCGTGCGCGTGCGCGAATATCCGGTCACGCTGGATAAATTGCTGATGGGCCTTCCCGCTCTGGCCTAAACGTCCGCACAGGAGATGCAGCTTGCAACAGGTTTTGATTGATCAGGATGTGCAACCGCGGATAGAGCCGCAGCAGGCTTTGCAGACCGACGACAGTGCAGCCATTCTGCGGTATGCCGCTGAGGCACTCGACGCCGACCTCGCGGCGGTGCTGGTCACGCTGGTGGAGATTCGCGGCGGTGCGGCCAGAGCATTAGGTGCGCAGATGGTGGTGCGTGCAGATGGGCGCTATTGCGGCTACGTATCGGGTGGCTGCGTCGAAGCGGCGGCGGCTTACGAAGCGCTGGAAGTCATGGCCAGCGGCAAAGATCGCCTGGTCAGCTATGGCGAAGGATCGCCCTATCTGGATATTGTGCTGCCGTGTGGGGGCGGCATTACGCTGTTATTTCACCGCTTGCGCGCGGCCCAGCCGTTACATCAGGTGCTGGAATCGCTGGCACAGCGAAACCCCACCACGTTGTGTTATCACCCCTCCTTCCAGCGGCTCACTCGCGTTGACGCCGCGCAGCCGACCGGCTGGCAGGATGATGCCTTCATGATGCGCTATCAACCTAACACCCGCATTGTGGTGTATGGCCGTTCCGTTGAGGCGCAGGCAACCGCGTCCATTGCTCAGGCTGCTGGCTACGACGTGCAGTCCGGTGATGAAGTTAAGGCGCAGGCTATTGATGCGTTTACGGCGGTGATTCTGCTGTATCACGATCTCGATCGCGAGCTGCCGGCGTTATTAGCCGCACTACGATCCACGCCCTTCTATATCGGCGCGTTGGGCAGCCAGCGCACCCACGCCAGACGGGCAGAAAAATTGCTGGCGCTGGGCTGTAGCCCGTCGCAGATTGCGCGCATCAAAGCGCCCATCGGCATTTTCGCTCAGGCGCGGGATGCGCGCACGTTGGCGTTATCAATTATTGCCGATGTGGCTGCCGCGCGCCTTGAAGCGATTGATTAACCACGTTCACAGGCTATCGATATCCCGTTGCACCCGGGCATCTGCGGGCAAGCTCAGCAGCAGTTTAGGGTGCAACAGCGATCGCGCACCTTCATCACCGCGCAGCTGACGCAGCGCATCAGCAAATGCGTGGCTAAATCCGACCGGATGGCCGGGTTTAGCATCATGCGTCAGGCGCACCTGGGGTGCGCCCTGCTCCAGCGCGCGCCATACCTGCTGGTAATGTTCTGCAGCAATCCACGGCATATCACCCAACGCGATGATCCAACCCGACCAGATCCCGGTCATCGCTACCCCAGCGGCAATCGTTTCACCGCTGCCGCGACTGTCACAAACAATCAGCTGTACGCCAGCCTTAGCCGCATGCTGTTGCACCGCCTGATATTCCGGTCGCGTCACCAGCGCCACCGGCAGCCCGCTCAGCTTCGCCTCGACGATGACCGTTTCAATCACCGTGGTGGTCTGGTCGTCCAGCCTGGCGAGCAGCTTATTTCCGCTACCGCCGCTGGCGATATAGCGCGTTCCTTTCCCCGCGGCGAGGATCAGAATGCCGGGCGTTGCTGCTGTCATCGGTGTTTACCCTCTCGTCGCGTAATGCGTGCCGGTGCCATCATAGCCGCTTTTGCGAATCGGCATCGAATAACATCGCGCGGTCAGCATCCAGGGTCACCGGCAGGATATCGCCCGCCTGCGCGCCGGATCGCTGGGTGGTGAACAGCATGATGTCGTGCCCCAATAGGGAACCATGAATCAGTTCGGATAAACCGGTCGGTTCCACCAGCGATACCTCCAGCGGCAGCGTATCGGCGGTTCCCGCTGCAGCAATAGCGATATTCTCCGGGCGAATACCGTAAATCACAGCGCGTCCGCTCGGTTGCGCCGCCCAGTCAACATTCAGCGGCAGCTGCGCGCTGTCGCCGATACGCACGCCACCTTGAGCCATCACGCCCTGGATGAAGTTCATGGACGGTGAGCCGATAAAACTGGCAACAAACTTATTCGCCGGCGTGTCATACAGCTCCAGCGGCGTACCGACCTGCTGAATCACACCGTTGTTGAGCACCACGATGCGGTCAGCCAGCGTCATGGCTTCAACCTGATCGTGCGTGACGTAGACAATGGTGTTGTTCATCTGCTGATGCAGTTTCTTAATCTCGACGCGCATTTGCCCACGCAGCTGTGCATCAAGATTCGACAGTGGCTCATCGAACAGAAAAACCTGTGGCTGGCGCACAATGGCGCGTCCCATTGCCACGCGCTGACGCTGGCCGCCGGATAACTCTTTCGGTCGGCGATCGAGCAGATGCGTCAGGCTGAGAATATCCGCCGCGCGCTTCACTTTTTCTTCAATCTCCGCCCGTGGACGCTTCTGAATCTCCAGGCTGAAGCCCATATTGCGCGCCACCGTCAGGTGTGGATAGAGCGCGTAGCTTTGAAACACCATCGAGATATCACGATCTTTCGGTGCCACATCGTTCATCAGCTGATTACCGATGCGGATATCACCGCCGCTCGCCAGCTCCAGTCCGGCGATGGTGCGCAGCAGCGTAGATTTCCCGCAGCCGGAGGGGCCAACCAGCACCACGAATTCGCCATCTTTAATGGTGAGGTTAATATCGCGCAGGACTTCTACGTTGCCATAGCGCTTGTCGATCTGTTTGAGCGTAATTTCAGCCATCATTTACCCCTTAACCGCACCGGCGGTGAGTCCCTGAACCAGATAACGTTGAATAAAGGCGAAGAACAGACACGCGGGAATCAACGCTAATACCACCGCCGCCATCATTTCGCCCCACGAAACCGCGAACTTTGACACGAAACTCAGCAGCCCGACCGGGAAGGTCATCACTTCGTTTTTATTGATCAGCATCAGCGAGAACAGCAGTTCACTCCACGCGGCGGTGAACACAAAGCCCAGCGTGGCCGCCATGCCCGGCAGCGTTAATGGCATCAGTACGCGATACAGCGCCTGAAAACGGGTGCAGCCTTCCAGCATCGCCGACTCTTCCAGATCTTTCGGAATGGCATCGAAGAAGGACTGCATCAGAAACGTGGCAAACGGCACGTTGAACGCGGTGTAGATCAGAATCAGACCCAGCAAACTGTTGGTCAGGCCAAGCGGCGCCATCACCTTGTAGATCGGGGCAATGATCATCACCAGCGGGAACATCTGCGTAAACAGCAGCAGCCCGGCAATGAGCACTTTGCCGCGAAACTGAAAGCGGGAAAACGCGTAGCCGGCTGCGGCGGCAATCAGCGTGGTCAGCAGCGCGGTACTGAATGAAACAATCAGGCTGTTGCTGAAAAACGTGGGGAAATCGCTGTCGGTTAACACCTTGCGGAAGTGATCGAGCGTCACGCCGCTCGGTAGCAGCGTGACGCCTTGACTGAACAGCAATTTATCCGGCGTAACGGAGATTTTGATAATCCAGTAGAGCGGAAACAGCGCGAAGACCAGGTAAGCCGCAATGCTCAGACGATGCCCTATCAGCGGTAACAATCGCATGGTCGCTCCTTATTTCAACAGCTGATGGCGTATGCGCAGTAACACCAGCGCATAACAGGTCATCAGCAGTAACAGAAACACCGCCATCGCCGAGGCATAGCCGAAATCGAGCTTGCGATAGGCGGTGGTGAAGATGTAGCTGGAGAGAATCGAGGTCGAGCCTGCTGGCCCGCCGTCGGTCATCACCACAATCAGATCGGCGAAGTTGGCGATCCAGATGGTGCGTAACATCACGGTGATAGCAATCATCGGCGCGAGAAACGGCAGCGTCACGCGGCGAAACTGCTGCCAGCCGCTGGCGCCGTCAATCGATGCCGCTTCGTACAGATCTTTAGGGATCGATTGCAACGCCGCCAGCAGCGTAATGGCAAAGAACGGGATGCCAAACCAGACGTTGGCGATCACCGGTCCCCACATCGCCAGTTGCGGATCCGACAGAATGTTATAGGGCTCGCTCAGCACCCCCAAATCACTCAGCCACTGCGGCAGCGGCCCCACGACCGGATTGAGCAGCCATGACCAGGTCAGCCCGGAGAGAAACGCCGGCACCGCCCACGGCAAAAACACCAGCGCCTGCACCCAGCGACGCATGCGGAATTCACGATTGAGCAGCAACGCCAGCGCCAGGCCGAAGAAGAACTGCAACAACAGAGAACTCAGCGTCCAGTTCAACGTGTGGCCCAGCGCTTTAAAGAAGCGCCGGTCATCAAACATCTCGCTGAAGTTGTCCCAGCCTACCCAACCGGTTTCCAGCGGATTGAGCAGATTTATGCTCTGAAAGGCGTACGAGATGCCGATCGCCATCGGCACAAAGATAAACAGCGCGATCAGCAGTAGGCCCGGCGACAAGTACCACCACGGCTCAGCCAACCGCGTCCAGCGCAGGCGACGGGCGCGAGCAGTGCTGTTAGGCAGGGAAGCATCAAGCATCATATTTGAACTCCGCGTGTTCAGGGATTACTGGGTAGCCAGCCAGGCTTGCTGTTCTTTGCTGAGATATTTCGCCCAATCTTTCACCATGCTCTCGGTGTCGTTTTCTCCCAGCAGGGTTTCCTGGCTGCTCTCTTTCACAATCACCGAGTTAAAGTAGCCCCAGCCTTTGAGGTGGGTCGGCATGGTGAGCGGCACATAGTTAGGATCGTTCAGCTCTTTAAACCAGCCGGCGAACTGTGGCGTCTGATAGAACGGGTCCTGCTCGGCCCCTTTATAAATCGGCAATGTGCCAACGAATTTCGACCACGCCAGGTTGTTGGTTTTGTCACTGAGGAAGGTAATCAGCGGCCAGGCGAGATCCTTTTGCTTGCCCTGCTTGAACATCGACCAGCCGGTGTAGCCAATCGTCGGGAAGGCTTTACCTGATGGACCTACCGGCATCGGTGCTACGGCAAAATCATCAGCCGCCATGCTGTTTTTGATGGCGATCAGCGCATCCGGATCCTGATCGAGCATCGCGCACTTACCGGAGTAGAAGCCCGAGACGATCTCATTAAAGCCCCAGTTGACGCTGTCTTTCGAGGCGCCACCTTTTTGATACATATCCACCAGCAGCTGCGCACCTTTGATCGCGCCCGGCTGCGTCAGCGTGCTGTTGCCCTGTTTATCAAAGAACTCCGGCGAGCCATTCATCGCCGCCATAAACATCATCCAGGCGTTGGTGCCACCGACGCCGCCGCGCATGCAATAACCGCTGATGCCATTGCCTAACTGACTGATGCGCTGCGCATCGCTGGCGAACTCCTCCATGGTTTTCGGCGGCTCGCTCAGGCCTGCCTGCTGAAACAGTTTTTTATTCCAGAACAGCGCACGCAGATAAAAGCCGTACGGCACCATGGTGGCTTTACCGTTTGCGGCGCGCGCCATGGCCAAGGTTTTATCCGTCAGCTGCGACGTGGCATCCCAGCTTTTTAGGCGTGGTTCAAGGTCTTCCAGCATATTGTTGCTGGCATACAGGCCTTGCCAGGTGTCCGGCATCTCCACCACATCCGGCACCTGTCCGCTTTGCAACATGGTGCCAAGTTTTTCAAACGCCTGGCCCCACGGCAGGGAGATCAGTTCGATCTCGGTACCCGGATGCTGTGTCTTATATTCATCAAGCATTTTTTGCAGCAGCGCCGTGCGCGGCGGGCTGGTGATCACCTCCACTACCGTGAGTTTGGCGGCGAGGCTGCTCATGGCGGCACTTAGACCAACGGCTAAAACCAGCGCTTTCAGGGCAAAACGTGTTGTCATGACATTTCTCCAGTGATTGATTACGCGCGGTTAGCGCTGGCAAGGGCTTGCTGCAGATCGGCCCACAAATCGTCGGTCTCTTCCAGGCCCACCGAAATGCGGATCAGCCGTGGCGAGACGCCAAAATCGACCGCCGAGTTAAATTCATTGGCCTGATTGATCACCGAGATCGCCGGCATCACCAGGCTTTCAAATCCGCCCCAGCTCACGCCCATATGGAACAGTTCCAGCGCGTTACACAGCTGCGGAATATCCACTTGCTCAGCCACCTCGAAGGCGAACAGACCGCTGTAACCGCGCAGCGTGGACCACGGCTGTGGGTGCAATCCCGGATGGCACACCGCCGTTACCAGTGGATGTTCAGCCAGTTTTTGCGCAAGGGTGAGCGCACTGTGATGATGCTGCTTCATACGTAACGGCAAGGTGCGCAGGCCGCGCATCAGCAGCGACGCTTCATGTGCCGACAGCTTGCCGCCAAGGTAAGGACTGATAGAACGGGTAATGTTGTTGATGAGCAGCTGACTGGCGATAACCACGCCGGCGACCACATCACTGTGGCCGCTGATGTATTTCGATGCCGAGTGCACCACGATATCGATACCGCACAGCAGCGGCTGCTGGAAAATGGGCGACGCCCAGCTGTTATCAATGATGCTAATTACGCCGGCTTCACGCGCCAGCCCGGCGAGCTTATGCAGGTTTTGTTCACTCATTATCCAGCTGGACGGGCTCTCCAGATACAGCAGGCTGGCGTCGCTCAACGCGGCGCGAATTGCGGCCTCATCATCGCCATCAACAAATTCGGTAACAATGCCGAAGCGCTGACAGAAGCCACGCAAGAAGCGGTAGGTATCGGGATAAACGTGATTAACACACACCACTTTCTGCCCCGGCACCACCACACTGAGAATGGCATTGCTGATCGCCGCCATGCCGCTGCCAAAGGCCAGGCAGGCTTCGCCGCCTTCCAGCGCGGCCATTTTCTCCTGCAGCGCCTTTACCGTCGGATTATCGACGCGCGAATAGAGTGGCTGATCGCTCTCGCCGCGAAAGCGCGCAATCATGCTGTCGTAATCGCTGAAGGTGAACAGCGAGGATTGGTAAATCGGCGTGGTCACCGCGCCGTTTTCATGGCGCCGATCGTGGGTAAGCAGCGTTTGCTGGGCAAGCGGTTTATCGTTTGGCATTAATCACATCCTTCATGTCGCGTTCGGTGATATCGAGAATTTGATGGCAGATAGCGCGTGCCGCCGCGCAATCGCGCTGGCGGATGGCGTTAAAGAGTTCGCGGTGCAGTGGGAAAGAGTCAGAAAACAGCGCCTGTTCCGGTGGGGATTCGAAAAAGGCGTGAAACGAGTCATAGATGCCGTTGAGCATTTGCAGCAGCAGTGGATTACCCGCCGCGCGATAGATACTGGCATGAAATGCCCAGTCTTCTGGCCCGGCTGAGCCAATCGCCAGATGCACCCGTTCCATCTCCTCCAGGCGCTGCTCAATGGCATGCAGGTCTTCTGTCGTCGCTCGCTGGGCGGCAAGCACGCAGGATTCAGATTCGATAATGCGGCGCACTTCCAGCGCATGCAGCATGTTGGTTGAGTCATTTTTAAAGCGCAGCGATAAAAAGCTGTCATTAATGCCGACCTCAGCCTGCAGAAAGGTGCCGCTGCCCTTCTTGCGCAGAATAATGCCTAACGCTTCCCAACGTTTTAGCGCCTCCCGCACCGTATTGCGGCTCACGCCAAGCTTCTCTGCCAGCACCCGCTCAGGCGGCAAACGGCTGCCGGGCTGTGCACCGGACTGCGCCATATAACGCGTGAGCGCATCAAGAATCAGCGTGTCGCTGCGCGGGGTGGAAATAGGATGAAGCTCAACCGGTATCTGCATGGCATTGCCTTAATTGGTCCAACATCTCTACCAATCGATTAGCAACCGCCGTGCCATATTTTCAGGTGCATGAAATAAATGAAATTTGTTAGCGGTAATAAGCGCAGGTTATGCATTTTGCCGGTGCAAAAGGGTGAGATCTGCACCAGATAAGGACGCACAAGTGGAATGAGTTTAATAAGCGAAGCGTTAATCGCTGGCTATTATTGAGGGAAAGTCTGAAGTGAAATGGGTGATATTGCAGAGTTAAACAGGCTATTTTTTGCAGCGGCGCGATTTATGCATAATCAAATAAATTGCACCGCTGGTGTAATGTTTCCGCCACCACTTACCAATGGTTGCTATTACGACTCGCATCAACCTGGCCAGGCAGCGTTTCCAAATCACATTGGCTAGTGAAGGTTTGCGCAATCTTACCTGACGCTAAGGGTGCAACCGTACGCAATTTCATGGCGCGATTAACTTTAGGTAACCACTCTTCGAAATGTTTGCAGTAGGTATCCGCCAGATGCTTATCATGTGTGCGGCCCAGGAAGAGCTTGCTCTTGCTAAGACGACTCAAATCGGTGGCATATATTTCATAAAATTCGCCGCACTGCGCCATTTCGATTGCGGTGAAATGCATATGCGGCCAAAAGCTGACCTTTGCTTCAAAATTGCTGTAGTTCATCTAATTATCACTTATTTTTGGGGGTTGGATCTTGCCAGTTAAACCTGGTCTGTCCAGTTATCATAACCCAATTACCGTGGTGTGTTACTGTCAGATTAATCCTGATTCAGGAAAAAACATCTTCTTAAAGCCAATATGTTAATTTTACGATTATCTTCCTCGCAATATTAAATACCGGCATCGTCCGGCGTTCGCCCGACGACAATCTGCAGCGCACTGCGTAAACACTCCTGCAGAGCGCGGTCTTGCGTGCTTTCCAGTTCAGCAATAAGATGCATAATAATGTTCTTATTGGTGACGCTCTTCTTGTCCGCAATCAGGGTTCGAATAACCGAGCCGAGAATTTCAGCCTCGGATTTTAAATGCACTGAACCACAGTTAAAATAGCTAACAAAATCGGTGCTAATATTATTTTTTTGCATGACTGCTCCCTGGTAAATTAATACCAGTATTAAGTGGAGTGCTAATTAAATCAAAATCGTCGTGAACGGCGTGAATACGGCGTTTTCTGTTCAGTTAAGACATTCAGGCACCGTTAAGCGGACGTCGCGCTTAGCAGTGGTTCGAAGGTTTTTTAACAACCGAATAGGTGGTAATAGGAGGAAAATATTTTTTAAGAAGTAGAAAGTATCTATCAAGAGAGCCTGCTGAAAGTAAGTATATTTTGAGGTTTAGCACGAAGGATATTTTCTCTTTCGCGCCGGATGACAAAAATATACAAATGCACATTGAGAGTACAGAATTATCTTTGTAAAAAAACGCTGCTAATTTAAGCAGTTAAAATAAAGTCATCCAGAACAGTCAGTTGCGTGATAGTTAGAGAGCAAAGAGAATTGTAAATTAGTCACAAATAATGATTATTACTCCTTTGGAGTTAAGCCGGTTCTCCGCCATTAAATTGCAGAAGCGCGAATTACTGCGCCTCTGCAATACCCTTTATGGTGTTACCGTATCTCCCGCTACCGTCTCGCTTAATTGCTGACTCTCTTTCTCTTCGCGGAACTTCAGGCGATCCCATACACGGAAGAATGGGTAGTAGATCACCAGCGAAATCGTTAGATTGACCACCTGCAGCACGGTGCCGGAAATATGCCCGCCGGTTGCCAGATACCCGCTAACGAAAATCGGCGTGGTAAATGGCAGCGCAATACCGGCGGGAGGCGCAACTAAACCGCTGCTCATCGCGGCCCAGGAGACAATGACTAACACCACCGGCGTCAAAATAAAGGGCAGGAACAGATACGGGTTCATCACCAGCGGAATACCGAACACCAGAGGTTCGCTAATATTGAACAGCGCGGCTGGTGCGGCAATCTTACCCAGTTGCTTCATCTGACGACTGCGTGCGCGGATCAGCATAAAAATTACCAGCCCCAGCAACGCACCGGTACCGCCCGGTGCAATCCATAAATCATAAAATTGCTGAGTGAAGATGTGTGGGATCGGTTGGTTGTGTTGAAACGCCTCAAGATTTTCACTCATGTTCGACAACCAAACCGGCTGAATAAACACCAGCACAATGGCATCGCCGTGCAATCCCAACGTCCACAGAATACCAATCAGCAATACTGAGAAAATCATTCCAGGCAGCGTACCGCCGACGTGATGCATCGGCAAACCAATGACGGTGGCAATCAGATTGTTGATATCGCCAAACGGCGATGCCTCCACCACCAGACGAATCACCAGCACCACCGCCAGCACGCAGAAACCAGGCACCAGCGCGAGGAAGGATTTCGCTACCGCGGGCGGCACGCCTTCTGGCATCTTAATCACCAGATTACGGCCATGCACAAAGCGGTAAATTTCGGTTGAAAGCAGCGCAATCACAATTGCGACAAACAATCCCTGGCTGCCAATCAACGAAATTGGCAGCACGCCCGTCACCAACTGCGTGGGCGCACCTTCAACGGGAGCGAACAGCGTTTGCTGCGGAATGGTCATCACAAATGCTACTAAGGCCATCGCCCCGCTGGTCAGCGGATCGAGGGTGCGGTATTTTTCCGCCAGGCGATAGGCAATACCGAAGCTGGAGATTAGCGCCATGATGTCGTAGGTGGCGCGCACCGGATACAGCAGTTTGTTGCGCCACGTGTCGCCAAACAGATCCGCCATCAAATGGCCCCATGCCGGAATCGGCAAATAGGCGAAGATCAGGAAGAAACTACCAATGAGCATAAACGGCATATTAAGAATAATGCCGTCACGCACGGAGAGCACATGCTTCTGACCGGCAACTTTCAGCGCGGCGGGCAAGACATAACGGTCTATAAAAGTATGGTTAGACATAGGTATACCTCTGGCTCAATGGCGCAACGGACTATGGCGTGGCGAACTGCGGCAGCCACGGCTGATTCAGGGTGAGCACTTCTTCCAGCAACGCCTCGGCCGTGGTGACATCACCGACCAACGGGTTGCCAACCAGCGCCAGCAGCGCCTGCTGTCGATCGCCATGCACCGCTGCTTCAATGGTTAAGCGCTCAAAGGATTTGATTTGTTGCGTCAGGCCATTCATCAGCGGTGGCAGTTCACCAAATACCAGCGGATGAGCGCCCTGAGCATCCACCAGGCAATTGACTTCCACCACCGCATCCTCTGGCAGACCATGAATCGCGCCCGCATTACGGCAGTTCACTACCAAATTTTTGCCGCTGTTGTTGTGAATGGCGCTGATCAGATCGACCGCCACTTCCGAGTAATATGCACCGCCACGAAAACTGAGCTGCTCCGGTTTATGCGCCAGCTGCGAGTCGGCATACAGGGCAAACAGCTCGGCTTCCACTTTCATCACCTGCTCGGCGCGCGTGCCTTCATGCCCGTTTTGCGCTTTCTCCTGCTCCTCCGCCAGCATTTGCGGTGTTTGCCAGTAGTAACGATGATACGGGCACGGAATGGCCTTGAGGGCTCGCAGGAACTGCGGTGACCACGGCATATCTTTGATGTTATTCATGGTTAGCGATTGGCCGTCGCACAGCTGCTCAATCACCTGGGCGGTAACATCCTCACCGCGACACGTCACCTGATGTACCCACACCAGATGATTCAGCCCAGCAAAGCGCAGCTGCACATCATCCCAAGGCGCGTCGAGCATGCTGGCAATCATGTGATGCATGTTGACCGGCACGTTACACAGGCCAATGATCTTCGCCTTGCTATAGCGCGATACCGCTTCGGTAACGATGCCTGCCGGATTGGTGAAGTTAATAATAAAAGCATCAGGCGCCAGCGCTTCGACTTTGCGCGCAATGTTGAGCATCACCGGAATGGTGCGCAGCGCTTTCGCAAAACCCCCAACGCCGGTGGTTTCCTGCCCGAGGCGACCATATTTTAGTCCTAGCCGCTCATCCGCAGCGCGCGCGGCTAACTGGCCAACGCGCAGCTGCGTCAGGACAAAACTGGCGCCACGTATCGCCTCATCCAGTGCAAAATGCACGCTGACTTTTACCTGTTCCAGTCCGTTTTGCTGCAGCATACGACGCGTAAGATCGGCAATAATCTCGACCTTTTCACGCCCCTGCTCCACATCCACCAGCGCCAGTTCGGTGACCGGCAATTGCGCATAACGATTGATAATCCCTTCTACCAGCTCCGGTGAATAGCTGCTGCCACCACCAATAATTGCCATCTTAAGCATCTATTCCTCCTGCCGCAGTGCGGCGGTAGAGTTCAATGATTTCGCCCGCCAGATCCTGTATCAACATGGCGTTCATCAGATGATCCTGGGCATGCACCAGGATCAGGGTTACCGGCAGTTTGCCGCTGCCTTCATCCAGACTTATCAACGCGGTTTGCTGCTGATGCGCAGCGCTGATGCTCGCGTTCGCTGCCGCCAGCTGCTGCTGTGCTTCGCTAAACAGCCCTTCCCGCGCCAGACGCAGCGCGCTGATTGCTGCGCTGCGCGCCGCACCGGCCTGCACCAACAGCAGCATAATTGCTTCTTCAAACTCGATTGCCACGGTTTCAGACATGCAAAATCCCCCACAGCACTGGGCCGTGTCATATCAGTCGGATTGGGTAAAACGGAAGGTTAGGAGGCGTGTAACGCCAGCGCTTTATCGAGCACCTGCTCGCCACGCATCATGCCGTAATCCATCATGTCGATGACGGCAACAGATTTGCCCAGCGGTGCGGCGATGGCGCTAAGTCTGGGCGCTTCAAACTGGACCTGTGGGCCCAGCAAAACTACGTCGGCATCCGGCAGAATACGTTCAAACTCCGCTACCGGTACCGCTTTGATATCAATTTTCAGCCCGCGTCCTAGCGCGGCGCTCTGCATTTTATTAACCAGCATGCTGGTCGACATACCTGCAGCACAGCAAAGTACGATGCGCATATCTTCTCCTCCGATTATTCGTCATGGGCATTTAAGACCTGTCTCAGAGAGGCTGTAAAGTGGTTGGGGGCAGAGGGTTTCTAATGAAAAAGATTTTAAGCATTAATATTCAATTGTTTAATCATTAAAACGACATGAAAATATTTTTCATCAGTGTGATCTTAACCGTAATTTAACATTTAAAAAGCCGATTAATTGCTTAATAGCCTTCCGAAAAGATGAAAAAAACCTCAACATGAAAAATAATTTCATGCATGATGGGCATTCGCTATTGAGGAAGTGATGATCTGATGGATATTGTCTGGCAGTTGCGGCAGCAGTCGGAGCGCGCGGATGCGCCGGAATCGAAACTGGCGCGTTTTATTCTGGCAAACCTAAAAGCCAGTGTGCACGTCACCATGGATGACCTTGCCGCACAGGCGGGCGTCAGCCAGGAAGTGCTGCGTCGCTTTGCGGCGTCGGCGGGTTGTCGCGATCTCGATGATTTTTTGCATCAGGTGCGTAAAGCGAGCCAGCAGCAGGACAGTGAATTTATTGCCGTCATCCGTCAGCGGCATGCCTCGCTCAGTCAGCAGGAGAAGCGCGTCGCCGAAACGATTTTGGGCGACACGGCGTTTGCGGCTTCGGCCACCATCGAGCAGCTCGCCACACGCGCCGAGGTGAGCGCCGCCACCATCACCCGCTTTGCTCGTTCACTGGGTTGCGAAGATATCCGCGATTTACGCATGCGATTGGCACAGGCTTCGCAGTTACGTAGCACCCGCGGCATTGCACCACTTGAGGCAATCAATCAGGCACTGATGCAGCAATACGCGCTGGCAGACACCACCACCTGGCAGCGTGCGGCGGATACGTTGCGCCGGGCCAGAAGCGTATTACTGATTGGTGCATCGGGGCCACAAACGCCGCTGGTGGCTGAAGTTCATCAGCGACTGCATCAGGCCGGATTGGCTATTGCCTGGATTCAGGATGACAATCTGCTCAGCATGACGCTGAGTCGTTTGCAGCCGGATGACCTCCTGCTGATTCTCGCGCCTGCCGCCGTAAACAGCCACATGCTCAGTGCGGTACACCATGCGCATATTCAAAAAACAACGGTGATTGCGCTCTGTTCAGCATCGCTGGATCTCGCCAGTCAGGCTGATATCTGGCTACCGCTGCCCGCTACGGAAAATGCGCGTCGCTACGGTATTTTATTTGCGCTGGATCGGCTGGAAGCTGGACTGCAAGACATTCTGTAGTTGGTAAAAAAAGAGGCGATAATTCGCCCCCTTCACGCTTACTGCAACGCCGTTAAAATCTGCATCGCGGCTTTTACCCGCTCAGTGTTCGGGTAATTTTTATTGGCCAGCATGACGATACCTAACTGCTTCTCTGGGATAAAGGCGACATAAGCGCCGAAGCCGCCAGTGGCGCCGGTCTTGTGTACCCATGATGCGTTCACGCGCGGATGTGGCCTGGCATCTAATACCGGCTGCGCGCCGAGCGCTACCTTATTGTCTGCGCCCTTCTCAGTCATTGCTGCCTGACCTGGCCAATCCAGCATTTCCCAGCCCAATCCCTGATAGAGAGCCGCGGTGCGGTAAAAACGCGTTTGCGCTAGCTCGAGAGCCTGCTGCAAAGTTTTGTCCTCAACCTGCTGCGGATCCATATTGGCCTGCATCCAGCGCGCCATATCTTTTATCGACGATTTTACGCCATAGGCTTCGGCGTCCAGCATGCCAGGCGAAACGCGCACCGGCTTGCCGTCGCGATAGCCCCATGCATACCGTTTTTGCTCTTTTTGCGGCACGCTGATAAAGGTGTGATCGAGCTTCAGCGGCGTCAACACGCGTTGTTGCATCGCCTGTTCAAATGACAGCCCGCTGGGTTTCACCGCCAGTAAACCAAACAGACCGATGCTGCTATTGGCATATTGTCGGGTGGCGCCGGGCTGCCATTGCGGCTGCCACTGTTGATAGAAATTCACCAACTTATCTTCGTCAGTGACCGCATCGGGAACCTGTAACGGCAGGCCGCCTGCGGTATAGGTCGCCAGTTGCAGCAGCGTGATAGGACGCCACTGCGGTGCATTAAGTGCCGGCCAGTATGTGTTAGCAGCATCGCTAAGCTTAATTTCGCCTTTGGTTACGGCCACGCCGCCCAAGACACCGGTGAAGGTTTTACTTACCGATCCGAGTTCAAACAGCGTGTCTGTCGTAACCGGAAGCGGGTGTTGTATATCTGCCAGGCCCCAGGTGAAAAAGTAAGGCTGGCCTTTCACTATCACCGCTACGGCCATGCCGGGAATCGCTTGCTGTTGCATTAAGGGTTTGATGGTTTGGCTCACGCTGGCTTCAACCTCAGGTTGGGCGGCCATGCTGATTGCGCTAACCGATGCCAGCAGCGTCGCTAGCAGGGTGCGAGAAATCAATTTCATATTATTAGTCTTCCGGGTGGTTATTTCGCCTGCAGTTTGCCCAATTTGACAGCGGGCAACAAACGGTTAATTTTAGTGGCAGATAAAAGAAAATCTTACAGGTAAAGCCGTGACTCGCCCTTATATCCCACTTAATGCGCTGAGAGCCTTTGAAGCCGCCGCACGTCATCTAAGTTTTACTAACGCTGCGATTGAACTGCACGTTACCCATGCGGCGGTGAGCCAGCAGGTGAAATCACTGGAGCAGCAGCTCGGCTGCCCGCTGTTTGTCCGGGTTTCACGCGGCTTGATGTTGACGCCGCAAGGTGAGAGTTTGCTGCCGGTGTTGAATGACTCTTTCGATCGCATTGCCGATACGCTGGATCGCTTTTCAGCGGGTAGAATGCGTGAAAAATTAAAGGTTGGCGTAGTGGGCAGCTTCGCCACGGGTTTACTGCTGCCGCGCCTGAATGACTTCAATCAACGGCATCCACATATTGAGCTGCAGCTCTCCACCCATAACAATCGCGTCGATCCAGCAGCAGAAGGTCACGATTACACCATTCGCTTTGGCAGCGGGGCGTGGCACAGCACCGAGGCTAAGTGTATTTGCCCCGCCCCGTTGTCACCGTTGTGTAGCCCGCCCATCGCCCGGCAGTTGCAGCAACCTGCTGATGTGCACAAATTCACCCTGCTGCGATCTTTTCGCCGTGATGAGTGGAGCCAATGGTTGCAAAGCATCAACGAGCATCCGCCTTCTCCCGCTCATCCAGTGATGATTTTTGATTCGTCGTTAACCATGATTGAAGCGGCGATGCAGGAAGCCGGCGTAGCGTTAGCGCCGGTGAACATCTTCAGTCACTTGCTGCAAACCGGACGGCTGGTGCGCCCCTTTAATGCGGAGATCAATCTGGGAAGCTATTGGCTTACGCGATTGCAGTCGCGCAGCGAAAGCGCCGCCATGACGGCGTTTTCAGTCTGGTTAAGTGAACAGTTTGGCGGGGATAAACGGAGTACATCTTAGGGTGTTTTCAGGAAAAAGTAATATTCATCCGCTACTTAAGGTCAGCAGTTTCAACCTTGCCATCCGCGTTGAATGTCATCAACACGTGCCACGCTGAACGATCGGTAATTTTGAAATAATCGCCATCATTTTCACGCATGAAACCCTGTTCCACCAGTGCCGCAAAAGCACGCGCTTTAGGTTGTGCCACAACACGTGATTCCAGAAAGGAAACGATCTTGCGGCGCTCAGCTTCCTGCGTATTTTTTATCTGCTCAGCAGCAGGATGATTAGCCTCATTCTGCGCTTTGGTTTTGTGAATATCGCACCAGGTTGCCTCTGTTTGCATGTCGCATCCCGAACGTTCAAGGGCAGAACGATGCGCAGCGCTGATAGCCTGTGCTGGACTCACTGCCATGATCGCTATCAGCAGCAGTGCACCGCGTAAAAATTTTGTGATCATTACTTCTCTCCCGTTAGACATTGCGTACAGACCGAATTGACAATTCTTTACGAAGCGTAAGGTAGGCGACCCGCTATTGCCATACCTTGATCTGCATCAGGCTTTACCGGAAGTTTCTAACACGTGAAATAAGGATATGCCCAGTAATGCCGTTACGATCGCGCAAGTAGCGGAGATGGAACATAGATAGAGTCAATGAGAGGGCTGTCATTAGCAGCATGCGATGTTAGAAGCGTCGAGGGTTTTATCCAAGGCAAGAAGCCTCACGCAGAGGTGCGTAAGGCAAGCTATCTTTCACTAAAATCACTCTTGCTCTTCAGCAATCAGCGTCAGTTTTTCGTCGGTGGCTTTTTCTTCTTCCAGCGTTTCACCCAGCAACTTAGCCGCATCCTGATAATCGAGTTTCAGCGCTAATGCGCGTAACGTCCCGTATGTAGCGATTTCGTAATGCTCGACTTTTTGCGCAGCGCCAATCAGGCCAGCATCTCTCACCGGGCCCTGTTCAACTTCATCAATAATTTCCTGCGCCTCTTCGGCTAATCCTTCCAGCGCATGGCATTTCATGCGTTTAATCTGCACACCTTCGGTAAGCTCTACCAATTGATCAATACGTTCAATTTGACCACGCGTTTCTTCCAGATGCTGTTTAAACGCAGCGACTAGATTAGGATCGGTCGCCGCGCGAATCATTTTTGGCAGTGCTTTAGTGATCTGTTTTTCTGCACTATAAATATCGGATAAATCATGCACGAACAGATCTTGTAATGTTTTAATCGTCATATTATTACCTTTTATAATCGTTTAAATCGTCAGATAAAATTGTGGGTGCGGGATAATCTTCATCCCCGCTGGCACATAAGCCTGACTTAATCATGGTTAACAATCGTTAATTCACAAGCGAAGCCTGAAAAATAAACCCGCCACATTATTAAAATCATTGCCAGACTTAGGTAAAGCGAATCTGGAGACGAAACAATGAAAAAGAGTAGCATTCCTGAACTGTGCTGCGAGATCGTTCATGAACGATCTCTATCGTCACTCAGTTTAATTTCTTTGTATGAAGTTGCCTTTACCAGCGGTAAATATGCCGTGATGCGTTTAGACAATGATCAATCATTTCATCAGGGTGACAAATTTAAACGTGTAAATGACATTTGGTATTGTGATGAGAAATTAATACATCCGCAATCATTTCAATTTGTCGACAAGGCCGAAGCGCAGCGTGCATTTATCGAATATGATAAATAATTATTTTACTGTATTCATATCGTTGGAGGAAAAGCCGCTAACTGCTCTGGTTGCGCAGGTGGCAGTGACATCCAGAAAGCGACATCCATACTCACTTCATACTCAGCATGCGATTCAAGAAAAATATGCTCACCGCTACGCGACTGGCCGCCATACAGCCAGCCGCCCTGCACTTCGCCGCTTTCAAATTGCACAATACACTCCTGCTTATAGCCTGGTGCTTGTTCATTTAAATCAATCCATTCAAGGATATGGCGCATAGCTTTAACCTTTTCATCAATATTTTGAATACCAGGCCGAATCATTTCATCGATTAACATGCAGAAGTGACGAAGCAATAATATTTATTCTTCCATGATAAATAACGATTTACAGTGCGGGCACAACATTGCCTGACCGCGTGCTTGTTTTATTGAGGATTGTGAGCAAAACTTTTTACACACCGGACATTGCGCTTTTACCTCGCGGCGTCCCAGCGTTTCTAAAAATTGGTTTAACCAGCTCATAATTATTTTCCTTTTTCAGATAACTCATTCTAACACACCAGATTTTTTTCACGCCGACAAACCCTTTACGTTAAGATTAAAACCACTCAACTCCATCAATACGCTCAGTTAAATGTTTTAAATTTAGTTTTACTTTTTAAACCAGACGTTAAATGCATTTAACGCTATACTTCCAATAGAATCATTAATTTCCCTCACCTTCCCTCATGCCGTCAATTTCCTGTTGATAGTGTTGGCTTTTATAATCCATTGGATTTTTTTGTGATGCCATTATGAAAAATAAACTTCCCACCGGGTTGATCATAAACAGTAGTGCGCTGCCGGCAACGGAACGTACCAGTATTGAATTTTTACATGAAAGCGGCATTTATCAGGCGAACCGGCCAGATGTTTTTTCCGAGCAGCAAATGGAAAATTATGGCGCGCGATTAGCAAAAACTCATCACCTCTCTACAGCGAAGAAAAGTTATAAATTATTGCAACGTCTGGCAGAGAACGAGCAGGCGCTGATAAAAAGTGCGGAAATATTAAGTACCGGTGATAAGCGTAATCTGACGCCTGCCGGCGAATGGCTGTTGGATAATTTCTATATTATCGAAGAGCAGATTCGCATGGTACGCCAACTACTGCCGACCAAATTTGGTCAGGGATTGCCCGCGTTAACCGAACCTAGCCACACGCTGCGCATTCAGGCGATTGCTGATGAGATGATCAGCCACAGCGACGGTCGTCTTGAATCGGCGGTGTTATCACGCTTTATTCAAGCCTATCAGCGCGTTACCCCGCTGCTAATGGGTGAGCTCTGGGCGCTGCCAGCCATGCTGCGCTTTGCGTTACTCGATAACCTTGCGCGCATTGCCCAGGGCGTAGCCGACATTCATCTGGAAAGAAGCCAGGCGGGTGCGTGGATTGATGAGATCGTTCATCATTCGGCCAAAGATGCCACCCGCGTCATTCAGGTAATTGCTGAGATGGCGCACAAAAATGAGCAGTTGTCCGGAGCCTTTGTCGCTGAACTGGCGCGCAAGCTCAATGGCCAGAATCACTCACTGGCGCTAACCTGGGTTGAACAACATCTGCTTAATACCGGCCGTAATACCGCGGATGTGATTGAACAATTTAACCGCCAGCTGTCGCTGAGCCAGCTTTCCGTCAGCAACAGTATTACCGGACTCCGTCAGCTGGGTGAAATCAACTGGCAGGATTTTGTTGAATCGCTGAGTCTGGTGGAACAGGTGTTGGTGCAGGATCCGGCGGGGATTTATCCGCAGATGCACTTTGACAGCCGCGATCAATATCGCCATGTGATAGAGGAGTTAGCGCGACAGAGCCAATTTGATGAGCTTGCAGTCGCCAATCAGGCACTGACGCTGTGTCGTCAGGCTGGATTGCCGCCGCGCCAGCAACATATCGGTTATTTCTTGCTGGATAAAGGGCGCACGCAGCTTGAGCAACAGCTGCAGCCGCGCAGTTCCTTGCTGAGTCAGGCACGCCATCACCTGAGTCAGACGCCGCTTCTCTCCTGGTTAGGCAGCCTGACGCTACTCACCACCGCCTTTAGCGCCGAAACACTGCTGGTCACCCATCACGCCGGTATGTCTGTGGTGCTGTGGATCTTATTAGTGCCAGCGGTGATCTTAATCAGCAGTCAGCTCGCCCTGCAGCTGCTGAGCGAGGTCACGACACGCACCCGCCATCCGGTTCCTTTGCCACGCCTCAATTTCGAACAGGCGGTGCCCGATGGCGACCGCACATTGGTGGTGATTCCCTGTCTGATCAGCACAAAAACCGGCACGGATACCCTGTTACGCTCGCTGGAAACCAGCTATCTCGGCAATGCCCTCGACAACATTTCGTTTGCGCTATTGGCCGATTTCACCGACAGCGTGGCCGAACATGAGGTGCAGGATGATGAAGTCATTGGCTATGCGGTGCTGAAAATTGAGGCGCTGAACCGACGCTACAGTAGTAAAGCCAACCACGATGTGCTGTTTACCTTGCTGCACCGCAATCGGGTACATAACCCGTCGCAGGGCGTATGGATGGGTTACGAGCGCAAGCGCGGCAAACTGCATGCGTTGAATCGCTGGCTGCAGGGTGAAGCGGAGATGTTTAACGTCATCGTCGGTGCCAATCAGGCGCAAATGCGCACGGTGAAATACGTCATCACCCTCGACAGCGATACTATCCTGCCGCGTGAAACCGCCCACAAGCTAATTGGCATCATGGCGCACCCGCTGAATGCCCCCGTTTTCGATGAGCGCTTAAACCGCGTGGTGGAAGGTTACGCCATTCTTCAGCCGCGCCTGGCGGAAGAGATTCCACCGTTCGGACAAGGCCTCTACGCGCGCCTTTCCAGCAGCGTGCCCGGAAATGATGCTTACTCCTCAATGTCATCAGATATCTATCAGGATCTGTTTGGCGAAGGCTCGTTTGTCGGCAAGGGAATCTATGATGTGGCAGCGTTTTCGCGCGCGACGCGTAATACCTGCCCGGAAAATCTGGTGCTCAGTCATGACCTGCTTGAGGGCTGTTATGCGCGATCCGGCGTGGTCAGCAATGTGGTGCTGTATGAACATTACCCTGACAACTATTTGAGCGATGTCGCGCGCCGTTTTCGCTGGGTGCGCGGTGACTGGCAGCTACTTAACTGGTTGCGGCTGCAGGTGCGTCTTGAAGATGGCGGCCATCAGCCTAATCCGCTCAGCGCGCTTTCGCGCTGGAAATTGTTCGATAACCTGCGACGTAGCCTGGTGGCACCGGCATTGCTGCTGCTGATCTGCCTGAGCTTCACCACTGTAGCTAATCCCCTGTTTTGGCTCAGTTGCATCGTCCTCTTCCTGCTACTACCTGGCATTCTGGCGCTGGGCATTGAGGGCATGCGCAAAAGTAAAAAGCGCGCCTGGCAACATCATTTATCTATCCTCGCCACCGATGCATTGACGCGACTGAGCAGAGCGGGACTCACCCTGGCGACCTTACCGCATGAAAGTTACTGGTCGCTGAAAGCGATTATTATCACGCTGTGGCGACTCAACGTGAGCGGGCAATTTCTGAATGAATGGAAAAGTGCCTCGGCTGGCAGTGCCGCAAATGTCCCGACCCTGCGTCATTTCTATCGCGCTATGTGGATTAATCCACTGGCCGGCGTTGCACTGTCACTTTTGACCGTCCTGCTCAACCCCTCATTGACCGCATTGGTCGTGCCGCTGGCACTGCTTTGGCTGGCAACACCGTGGCTGTTATGGCGCTTAAGTAAACCGGCCGAAGCCCGCCAGAAAAAGCTCTCGGTTGAGCAGCAGCAGTTTTTACGTTCTAGCGCCCGACATACCTGGGCGTGGTTTGATGACTTCGTCACCGCCGAGCATAACCACTTACCGCCGGATAATTTCCAGGAGGTGCTGCAGCCCACCGTGGCGCACCGCACGTCGCCAACCAATATTGGCCTGTCACTGCTTGCCACGTTAACGGCCTGGGATTTTGGTTACGTGACGCAGAAACAGGTGATTTCGCGCACCCTCGCCACGCTCGACAGTCTTGATCGCATGGAGCATTTTCGGGGTCATCTCTACAACTGGTATGACACCTACACGCTTAAACCGCTGCAGCCGCGCTACGTCTCCACCGTGGACAGCGGCAACCTTGCGGCGCATCTGGCAACCTTGCAGGCTGGACTGGCGCAGTGGAAACAGCAGCCGCTGCTGTCATTGGCGGTCATCATGGCGGGCTTAAACGACACCTTGTTACTGGCTAAAACGCAGCTCGGTGCCGAACGCAATGACCGCTGGGATGAAGTGGCCGAACAGTTTGTGGTGCTGCAACAGGCTGCACCTGCTGCCATCACTCATCAACTCTCCGCCCTGATTACGCTGAGTGAAATTTTGCTGGCGCAGATGAAGATGCCGCTGCTGCAGGTGAAATGGTTTGAATTGTTCATCCGTCAGCTTGTCGATTTTCAGCAAGAGTGGGCGCTGTTTTTCAGCTGGATTACTCCTGAACATACGCTGCCTGCCACCTTGCCTTCACTTCTGTGGCTGAGCGAATTAGGTACGCATTATCCTGAGCTGGACGCGCAGCAATCGGCTCCGGTGATGTGGGCGGCGCGGGAACGTATGGCGACCTTACTGGAGTTGGAAGGTCGACTGGACGATCACGCCAAAATGGATTTCCGCTTTCTCTATGTTGAGAGCACCGCGCTGCTCAGCGTCGGTTATAGCCTCGACAGCGGCCTGCTCGATAAAGGCAGCTATGACCTCTTCCCCTCCGAAGTGCGGCTTACACATTACTTTGCGATCTCAGCCAATCAGCTTCCGGTAAAAAGCTGGTTCGTATTGGGCCGTTTATTCACGCAGCTTGATAACCAACCGGCGGTGATGTCGTGGAGCGGATCGATGTTCGAGTATCTGATGCCGCATCTGGTGATGCCGGTGTACCCGGATACGCTGCTGGAAAAAATGGCGTTATCCGCAGTGAAGCAACAAATCGCCTCTGGCGAAGCCGCGCAGATTCCGTGGGGGGTGTCAGAATCGGCTTACGCCGCCTTTGATGATAGTCAGAACTACCAATACAAAGCGTTTGGTACGCCGGAACTGGGCCTGAAGCGCGGCCTGAGCGATGATCATGTCGTTGCGCCCTACGCATCGATGCTGGCGTTAATGGTGCTGCCGCTTCAGGCCATCGATAACCTGATGAAGCTGAAAAAAATGGGTGCCTGCGGTAAGTATGGATTTTATGAGGCGCTCGACTTTACTGCTCATCGGCTGGCGCGCGGTCAGCAATTTGTCGCCGTTAAAACCTACATGGCGCATCACCAGGGCATGGGATTACTGGCGATTTCGCATCTGCTACTCAATGCGCCGATGGTGGAGCGTTTCATGTCGAGTGCACGCTTCCAGTCCTCATACTTACTGCTGCAGGAGCGAGTGCCGGACGACATTGAGCTCTATACGCCGCGTCGTCAGTTTGTCGACAACTCAGATAATAAGCCGCGCTCTGACGCGCCCGAACTGCGCGAGTTTAGCGGTGCGGCCGCACATCTGCCGCAATTGCAACTGCTGTCGAACGCCAATTACCACGTGATGGTCACGCAATCTGGCACCGGCTATAGCCTGTGGAAAGGGCTGGCGTTAACCCGCTGGCGCGCGGATGGCACCTGCAACCAGCATGGTATCTTCTGCTATATCCGCGATCGCCAGTCCGGCGAGGTAATTAGCCCAACATTCCAGCCGAGCGGCGTTACACAGGCGCAGCATCTGGCGCGTTTCACCAACGCCGGCGCGGAGTTTGAGGCGCGCAGTGAAAGCCTCAGCGCACGTCTACATGTGGTGGTATCACCGGAAGATGATGTGGAAATCCGCCGCCTGGTCCTGACCAACCATTCACGCCAGCTGCGCGAAATCGATATCACCAGTTATGCCGAAGTGGTGCTGGCGCCTGCTGCCAGCGATCTGGCACATCCGGCGTTCAGCAACCTGTTCGTGCAGACCGAGATTGTTGCCGAGCTTGAGGCGATTCTAACGCATCGCCGTCCGCGCGAAGCCAAAACCGATCCGGTGTGGATGTTTCACGCCCTGCTGATTCATGGCACGAGCGAGCGCGACACCCACTATGAAACCGATCGCGCGCAGTTTATTGGCCGTGGCAATACCACCGCCAATCCACAAGCCGTTGCGCCCGGCGGCGTCCTCAGCGGCAGTGCGGGATCGGTGCTTGATCCGCTGCTCTCCATTCGCCAGAAAATTCAGCTCAAGCCCGGTAAATCCATCACGCTCGATCTGCTGTATGGCGTCACCGAGCAGCGTGCCGCCTGCCTGGCGCTGATAGAGAAGTATCGCAATAACGTCTACGCCAATCGGGTGTTTGAAATGGCGGCGTCGCACAGCCAGGTGGCGCTGCGTCAGCTCAATATCGCCGCTGAAGATGCCAGTTTGTATAACCAACTCGCCAGCGCGGTGATTTTTGCCAGTCCTGAAATGCGCGGCGATAGTCAACGTTTGCTGCAGAATCGTCTGGGCCAGACCGCCTTGTGGCGCCACTCGCTGTCGGGCGATCTGCCTATTGTGCTGGTGCGCATTGAAAACGGTACGCAACTCAGTCTGGTGAGTAACTTGATTAAGGCGCATCAATACTGGCGGCAAAAAGGGCTAACGGTGGATTTAGTCATCCTCAACGGTGAGCAAGGAGGCTATCAGCAACTGCTGCAAAACCAGTTGGTTAAGATGATTGCCAGCGGAGATGTCCAGCAGCTTACCGACAAACCTGGCGGCATCTTCATCCGCCAAAGCGATCACCTGGTGTTTGAGGACATCACGCTGTTACTCAGCGTGGCGGCCGTAGTGCTGGAAGGACGTCACGGCAGTTTAGCCGATCAGCTCACGGTGCTATTAAAACTTCAGCCCACGCCGCCATCCGCTCACTTCCTGCCCGCTAAACATGCCGCGCCTGCGCCCGTCAGCTTCACGAAGCCTGACACCCTGCAGCTGTTTAACGGCACCGGCGGCTATAACGCGGATGGCAGCGAGTATCATATTTTGCTGCCTGAGGAGCATCAGACGCCTGCTCCCTGGTGTAACGTTCTGGCCAACAAGCAGTTTGGCAGCGTGATCTCTGAAAGTGGCCAGGCTTACAGCTGGTATGAAAATGCGCATGAGTATCGGCTGACGCCGTGGCATAACGATCCGGTAAGCGATACCTCGGGCGAAGCCTTTTATCTGCGCGATGAAGAGAGCGGCGATGTCTGGTCGCCGATGCCGCTACCGCTGCGCGGTAAAGGCGATTATTTAACCCAGCACGGCATGGGTTACAGCCGCTTTATGCACCAGGAGCAAGGCATTTGTAGCAGCATCACCACCTTTGTCGCCGGTGAAGATGCGGCGAAAATTACCCTGATTCAGCTCAGCAACCTATCCGGCAGAACCCGTTATATGTCGATTACCGGCTACGTTGAATGGGTGTTAGGTGAACTGGTAAGCCAGTCTGCACGCCATGTACAGACCTCCTCGGCGAACGTTGAGTCTGGCAGCGCCATCCTTGCGGTGAATCCTTACGTCAGTGCTGGCTCGACTCGCACTGCGTTCTTTGCCGCATCGGGCAATCAAATCGCCTTCAGCGGCAATCGTCTTGAATGCCTCGGCCGTAATGGCTCGACGCGTAACCCGGCGATGATGCAAGCGCGCGGACTTTCGGGTAATACCGGTGCATGCCTGGATCCCTGCGCCAGCCTGCAGACGCTGACCACGCTCATTGATGGCGATACGCGCACCTTCGTCTTTGTTTTAGGCGCGGCAGAAGATAGCGGATCGGCTTTGGCGCTAATGCAGCAGTTCCTGCCGACCGATCGCGCGGAAGCCGAGCTGGAGAGAGTCAAAAGACATTGGCGCGGCCTGTTAGATAAAGTGGCAGTGTTTACTCCCGATCGCGCGGTGAATTTGCTGGCGAATCGTTGGTTGCTGTATCAAACCCTGGCCAGCCGATTACTGGCACGCAGCGGCTATTATCAGTCGGGTGGCGCCTTCGGCTTTCGCGATCAGTTGCAGGATACGCTGTCTCTCACCCATGCCGCACCGCAGCTGCTGCGCGATCAATTGCTGTTGTGTGCCTCGCGACAGTTTATTGAAGGCGATGTGCAGCATTGGTGGCATCCACCTTCAGGACGCGGTGTCAGAACGCGCTGTTCGGATGATTACCTCTGGCTCCCCTTTGCGCTTTGTCATTACATCAGCGCCACGGACGATCTGGCGCTACTCGAACAGCAGGTTGCCTATCTTGAAGCACCACCTCTGCCTGCTGAGGAGGAATCGGTGTATAGCCTGCCGAACATCAGCCAACAGAGTGAAAACCTGTGGGATCATGCGTTACGCGCCATCAAGCATGGCCTGAATTTTGGTGAGCATGGGCTGCCGCTGATGGGATCTGGCGACTGGAATGACGGCATGAGCGCGGTCGGCATCGCCGGCAAAGGCGAAAGTGTCTGGCTGGGCTTTTTCCTCTACACCGTGCTTACCCGCTTTGCTGCACTCTCAGAACGCCTTGGGAAAACCGAGACCGCCAGCCTGTGTCAGCGCCAGGCCGATGAGTTAAAAACCGCGCTCAACCAGGTTGCGTGGGATGGCGAATGGTTTCTGCGCGGCTACTTCGACAGCGGTGAAACGCTGGGGTCGCACAGCAACGCCGAGTGCCGTATCGATGCCATCGCCCAGAGCTGGTCAGTGCTGTCGGGCGCGGGCGATCAAGCCAAATCTGCCTCGGCGATGCAGGCGCTCGATCGGCAACTGGTCGATAGCGATAACGGATTGATTAGGCTGCTGACGCCGCCATTTAACGGCGTTGGCCCCAATCCTGGCTACATCCGTGGCTATCTACCGGGCATCCGGGAAAACGGCGGCCAGTACACTCACGGCGCGCTGTGGGCGATCATGGCATTTGCCGAAATGGGCCAGGTCGACCGCGCCTGGGCGCTGCTGGCGCTGATCAACCCAATCAATCACAGCCTGAATGCCGCTGATGTAGAAACCTACAAGGTGGAACCTTATGTGATGGCCGCCGATGTCTACAGCGCCGAGAATCATGAAGGCCGAGGCGGCTGGACCTGGTACACCGGCTCTGCAGGCTGGGCCTATCAGCTCATCATCGAGAGCCTGCTGGGTATCACCCGCCATGGCGATAAGCTGCAGCTGCGGCCGCGTCTTCCGGCGGCGTGGCCGGGCGTAAAAGTGATCTATCGCGAGGGTGAAGGCGTTTATGAGATTGATATCACGCGTGCGTCAGGGGATTACCAGCTGTGGCTGGATAATGAGCGTTGTGCCGCCGACCAGATCACCTTGAGCAGCGCAGCCGGACACCATCAGGTGAGGATTATCTCGGACGGTAACCATCACTCGGCTCATTAGTTTTTGCCATAGCTAGCAGTGGAAAATAGTGCAGCACGCGCTAAGCGGCTATTTTAGGGTAATTCTCCCCTACAAGGAGAATTAGCCATGAGCATCTTATCTCCCGGAAATCGCCGGGATTTTCTGTCAGCGGGCATGAAGCTTACCGCTGCTGGCACCTTACTTAGTGCCGGTATGAGCAGCAGCGCCTTCGCCGCCCAGACTTGCCAAACCGTCAATCTCAGTCGCATTGATGCCAGCCACTATCTTTTACGCAACGTGCGACTGGAAGAGGCGTTTATACGCAAAAATGAGGTAATTACGGCCACACGCACCGGTTTGTATGACATCGAAGTGAGTGCCGGAAACATTGTCGCCATTCATGCTGCGGGTGTCAGTCGCAGCCTTCCCACGTGGGATGCCGCCGGTTATCTGTTGCTGCCCGCCACGCGTGACATGCACATTCATCTTGATAAGACTTTCTACGGTGAAGGCTGGCGCGCGCCGCTGCCGCGTCACAGCGTCATCGATATGATTCATCAGGAAGAGCAGATTTTGCCTGAGCTGGTGCCCACCTCTGAAATCCGTGCCGAGAAGCTGATCGGTCTGTTGCAATCCAAAGGCAGTAGCGCAGCGCGCAGTCATTGCAATATCGACCCGGTTAGTAAGTTACAAGGTCTGGAACACCTGCAGCAGGCGATTGCCCATCATCGCGACGATTTTCACGCCAACATTGTCGCCTTCCCGCAGCACGGTTTATTACGTTCAAAAGTGGAAGGCATGATGCGAGAAGCGATGAAAATGGGCGCACATTATGTCGGTGGACTCGATCCCACTAACGTTGACGGCGCGATGGAGAAGTCGCTGGATACCCTGTTTTCAATTGCGATCGATTTTGCGGCACCAATCGATATTCATCTGCACGAAACCGAACCGCACGGCGTGGCAGCGATCCGCTATATGCTGAAAACCGTGATGGAAAACCCGCAACTGAAAGGCAAAGTCACCCTCAGTCACGCCTTCGCGTTGGGCACGTTACAGGGTAACGAACTGGCCGCCATGATTGAGCAACTGAAGGAGCAACAGTTCAGCATCGCCACCACGGTACCGATTGGCCGCGTAATCATGCCCTTGCCCCAGCTGCGTGCGGCAGGCGTACCGGTGTGGTCTGGCACCGACACCATCGCCGATCACTGGCAGCCTTTTGGCAGCGGTAGCATGCTGGAAAAGGCCAACGTTTATTCGCAGCTGTATCGTGGCCCGGATGAGTATTCACTTAGCCGCGCGTTAGGCATCGCCACCAACGAAGTGTTACCGCTGAACAGCGAGGGCGAGCGGCAATGGCCGAAAGCGCAAGACACGGCGACGATGATGTTAGTCAACGCCAGCTGCTCCGCCGAAGCCGTGGCGCACATCGCACCGGTGATGGCGACCTTCTATAACGGCAAGCAGACGTTTGGTGCGCTAGCGAAGGTGTGAATCTCTGGACAGGTGCGCATTATTGCGCACCTTATAAATCCTCTAAGGGCGCCATTCATAACACCAAGTGAATAGCGAGCATGGGAAAATGCTCTACCTAATCGAGTGTATAAGCATTATGGTGATATTCGTGATATGTGTTATATTTACGCAATAAAATCATTTTCATCACGAATATCACCATTATCACTCCCGGAGGGCGTTATGAAAACTCGCACAACAGCAGGACAGGATAATCGCCGCTTCACACTTTTTTCCGTGGATGAAGTGATGAATACGACACCTACAGAAGCGATCGCACTGGAAGATATTCCACACGATGAAGCCAGTGAATATCTGCTGGTCCGCTTGCCACGTAATAGCGTGTTGCCGGAATTGATCATTGCGGTAGAAAGCGCAGTCGCCACGTTAGCGGGTATTAAAGCTCGGGTGCCAGTCGTTGAAGACCTGTCGGTTAGCAAGATTAGCCAGCAAGAAAATGACACCTTCACCGATCGTAACTATCGTCGCCTTGAGGCCCTCCGCCATAAGGTTTTTAACGAAGGTCACTGGTTAACGGCCAGAGAACTTAGCGCATTACGCGGCGATGCGGCAGCAAAAAGTAATCCGGCGGCGCAAGCTAATCGCTGGAAGAAGGCGGGTAAGATTTTTGCAGTCACCGAGGCCGGTCGGGATTGGTTCCCTTCCTGGGCTTTGGACGAAGGTGGCCAACCGCTGCCGATAATGAAGCCTATCCTCGCCGTTTTTGGTGACAGTAAGTCATCCTGGGCAATCGCTTTTTGGTTCCACGCCCCCAACAGTTGGCTAGGCGGTGCGCGCCCCATCGATCTGTTGGCAAGGCGGCCGAGTGATGTACTCAAAGCAGCACAGGCTGAAGCTGAAGGACCCATCAATGGCTGATTGGGTGAACGTCCCCTTTCCGCCTGAGAATGCCCTACTTCGCCCAACAATCTGGCCAACAGGCTGTCATTTTGATCGCGTACATGCCCGGCAGTTTGGTGCGGCTGAATTTAACCCTGGTTTTGGTCAGGCGCGCTTTAGCCCGCTGATTCTTCGCGATGGCCGCACTGTGCCTACTTTATACGCCGGCGAGAATGTGGCCGTTGCACTGATGGAAACCCTGTTGAGGGACTTACCCCTAAAATGTGCGGGCTATCCGGTTGATATGCGTAGGCTTGAATTAGTAATGCACAGCCGTCTATTACCCCGCGCCCCCCTTGCCCTTCTTGACCTCAATCCTCGCAGCCTTAAGCTTCTCGGCATTACGACCACGCTCTTGCTCGGCTCAATGGCCGATCATTACAAGATTACCCAGCGCTGGGCGGCAGCACTTTATGAAGCTAATCCCAATGCGCAAGGTTTGAGTTGGGCTTCGCGTCAACATGGTGGTAAAGCGCTGATGTTGTTTGGCGATCGCGTTAATGTGGATGCACTTATGCCAGTAGCATCATCTTTACCGGCATCGCAGTCACCGCCTTTACTCGCCGCACTGGAAGATTTGGCTGATGAAATGGCTTTGGTGTTAATCAACTAAAACAAATCCACCCATCAACTATTCATAGCTAATTTAGGTATTTGCCTCGCTGTAGGCTTTTCCTTAGCCTGCGATCATCTACAGGAGAGGGACTTATGACAACACCAACATTACCAGTCGCGATTGTTACCGGCGGCAACAGCGGCATTGGTCTGGAAACCGTAAAACTGCTGGCGAGCGATCATCAGGTTTATGCCATCGGGCGTAATCCGCAAACGCTCCAGGCGCTGGATGCGATAGCGAATGTGATTCCGCTGGCGCTGGATATCACGGATTTTGCCGCCGTGGCCGCCTTTGCCGCAACGCTTGAACGGGTCGATGTATTGGTGCATTCGGCGGCGATATCAATACTCAGCACTACCTTTTCGGCTACGCCAGAACTGTGGCAACAGCACTTAAATATTAACGTCATTGCACCGGCCGAACTTACGCGTCTAACCTTGCCCGCACTGCGTGCATCTCACGGTAAAGTGGTGTTTATCAACTCCGGTTCGGGGACGTTGGCGCTGGCCGGACACGTCGTCTATTCTGCGTCAAAATTTGCACTCACCGCGCTGGCGCATGCGCTACGTAGCGAAGAGAGCGAGCATGGCGTGCGCGTGGCGACGGTCGCGCCCGGTCCAACCGATACGCCGATGAATCAGGCTTCACGCGCGCGCGCCGGTAATCACGCACCGATCAACCCACAAGAGTATCTCGACGCCTCATCCGTGGCGCGCGCCGTGCGGTTTATTATCGATAGTCCTGAAGATACGCAGATTGCCGATATCGTTATTCGTCCGCGCAGAGATAAAGCAAAGCGTTGATTTAGCGAAAAAAAACAGGTTCACTTCAGGGCTGCCAACTGGCAGCCTTTTATTTTTTCATCTTTTTAGCAATATCTTCACCGCTCATTCGTCTACCTCATCACAAGCAATTATCCGTTAATGTAATGAGGAACAAACAATGAGAGATTTTGATATGCGCAGACACCATCGTGGAGATCATTTTGGCGGACACCGCCTGGCGAAACCGCTATTGCTGGGTGCGGTGATTATCGCTGCGCTTGGTTTGCTGGTGATGTCGCTGTGGAATGCGCTGTTGCCGGGTATTGTCGGTGTCAAAAACATCGGCTTCTGGCAGGCGCTGGGATTGTTGGCACTGTGCCGCATTCTGTTTGGTGGTTTAGGTTTTCGTCCCGGCATGTTCGGCATGGCGCGTCGTCGCATGCACGAGCGTTGGATGCAAATGACGCCGGAGCAGCGTGAAGAGTTTATGCAGCATCGCCGCGATCGCTTTGGTCACCGTGGACATCACGGACGTTGCGATTGGCATGATCGTCGTGATGATCGCGGCGATCGTCCGCAGCCAGAGGCGAATGCCGCCAAATCCAGCGATGCCGAGTAGTTGTGATGGCGCAGGATTCACTGCTGATGTCGGCGATCACCACCTGTCGAACTAAGCTGAAAGCGTTTATCCGCGGTCGTACCGCAGTGCGTGATGATGCTGACGATATCTTGCAGGAAGTCACGTTTAAGCTGATGCAGCTGGAGCAGCCGGTGGAGAATGTCGCCGCCTGGCTGTTCCGCGCGGCGCGCAATGAAATGACCGATCGGGCGCGGAAAAAGCGTGAGCTGCCGTTGGCCGATTTTTTCAGCGGCGGCGAAGATGGCGATTTCCCTGAAGATGAGCTGGCCGAAACCTTATTTGGCGTGCCGCAAACGCCTGAAGATGAGTATCTCAAGGCGCTGCTGTGGGAAGAGCTAGAGGAAGCATTAGCGGAATTGCCCGACGCGCAGCGTGAGGTGTTCGAGAAAACCGAACTGCTCGGTTACAGCTATAACGAACTGGCGCAGGAGAGCGGTTGCAGCGTACAGGCACTGTTATCGCGTAAACACAAAGCGGTACTGTTTTTACGCACGCGGCTGCGTAATCTCTACGACGAACTCACCCAATAACCCGATTGCCTGGCAATCGGGTTGCGCTTTTACCACCACTTTTCCGCTTCCTGCGGCTGCAAAAATTGCACGCCCTGCCCAATTTTCGGCATCGACAGTTTTATCTGCTGTTGCTGCGCTAACGCGACGATTTGATTAAGCGGATCGTTCCATGGATGAAACGCCAAATCGAAAGTCGCATTATGAATCGGGAATAGCCATTTCGCGTTGAGATCTAAGAAGGCTTTAATCGTGTCTTGCGGCAGCATGTGAATGTCGGCCCAGCGGCGGTCGTAAGCACCATTTTCCAGAAACGCCATATCGAAAGGACCGAATTTATGGCCAATCTGTTTGAAGCCGTCGAAATAACCCGAGTCGCTGCCAAAGAACAGGCGAAATTCCTCACTAATAATGCTCCATGAGCACCATAAACGTTTATTGCCATCAAATATGCCGCGTCCGGAAAAATGCTGGGAGGGTGTTGCGACAAATTGAATACCCGCGATATTTTTGGACTCCCACCAATCCAGCTGGGTGATTTTCTCCGGCGCTACGCCCCACGAGGTGATTAGATCGCCCACGCCGAGCGGCGTCAGGAAATAACGCACGCGATCCTTAAGTTGCATGATGGTGTGATAATCCAGATGATCGTAATGATCATGCGAAAGAATGATCCCTTCAATCGGCGGCAACGCTTCCAACTGAATGGGCGTTGGCTGGAAGCGTTTCGGTCCGAAGCGTTTAAATGGCGATGCGCGCTCAGTAAATACCGGATCGATTAGCCAATACTTTTCCTGCATTTTAAACAGCAATGAAGAGTGCCCGAGTCGATAAACGCTATTATTCGCGGCGGCGTCAAGCTGCTGCGCGTCAAGCTTGATCAGCGGAAGTGCATCATCCGGAACGGTATTTTTCGGCTTGTTAAAGGTGAAATCCCAGAACAATTTAATGAACTTCCCCAATCCCAGCTGCTGGCGCGGAACCTTATTGTTAAACCTTTTGCCATCAAACTGCGCCGATTGCGGATAGCTTTTAATAGTGCAGCGAGAAATGCTCGAACTATTCAACATTGATCTTTTACCTCTGATCGCGGGTGCTTCAGAATATCCACTTTCATTGCGTTGCACATCGCATATTGGGCGGTGTTGTGCTGGCGTTTAACTGCGCATGACATCAATCCTGCAGACGATTAGATTGACTGTTTTGCTTGAATTTACGAGGGAAAATGAAACGTTTATTTGTTTATGGAACACTGCAGCCAGGCCACGCCAATGCGCATATTCTGGAAAGTATCGGCGGGGAATGGCTAGCCGGATCGGTTAGCGGGACCTTCTACGCGCGTGGCTGGGGCGCGGCGGCCGATTTTCCCGGCATCGTTTTGCAGCAAAATGGGCCACAGGTGCCAGGTTATCTGTTCATCTCTGAGCAACTTGAACCGCACTGGCCGATGCTGGATGAATTTGAAGAAGGCTACGATCGGGTGGCCGTTGATGTCACCACCAGCGATGGAAATCAGTTAACGGCGTGGATTTATCAGCTGCAGCCGCAACAGTGAAAAGCTCCAATGTAAATGCAACCATGAGTACTGCCTGAAGATAACGAACTGAAGTTCTTCTTCCCAGTCGCCAGTATTCCAGCGTTGCTTTAATCGCGCCCATGTTGATAAAGGGTCATGCGCCCTTTTCTTTTTCAACTCAAATGCATTGCTTGCAACACATACGATCTGAGTAAGCACTGCTATCCTCCTGATAGGAATTTATCCGTTAACGGAACCCATCACGGAGTTCACTATGATCAAAGTCTGCACGGCATGCAGCACCTCTTATGATGAGCAAGACGTCATCATTGATCGCTGCAAAATATGTGAAGACGAGCGGCAATTTGTACCGCCCGGCGGGCAGCAATGGCTGTCCCTGGAAAGCCTGCGCAGCACGCATCGCAATAAATGGCAGCAGCATCACGCCAACTTATTTAGCCTGCAAACGGTGCCTGCCTTTGCGATTAATCAACGCGCGTTTCTGCTGCGCACGCCGCACGGCAATATTCTGTGGGATTGCATCGCTAACCTGGATGACGCCACTCAGGCGATCGTGACGGCTCTCGGCGGCCTTCACGCCATCGCTATTTCCCATCCCCACTATTACAGCTGCATGCAAGATTGGGCGGAGGCATTTGATGCGCCGATATATCTGCACGCTAACGACAGCCAATGGATTATGCGTGATAGCCCGCATATCAAACTCTGGCAGGATGATGAGCAGGAAATTGTGCCCGCGGTGAAGCTGATACGCCTGGGCGGGCATTTCTCCGGCGGCTGCGTGTTGCATTGGTCGCACGGCAACGGCGTGCTGCTAAGCGGCGATATTGTGCAAGTTACGCCGGGCGCTAATGCCGTGTCATTTATGTGGAGCTACCCGAATATGCTGCCGCTGTCGGCGGCGACGGTGAACGACATCCTGCATCGCCTTGCCCCCCTAACCTTTGAGCAGATTTACGGTGCGTTTGAGCATCGTGAAATCCTCGCGCATGCGCAACATGTCGTCCGGCAGTCGGCGGAGAGATATCTCTCCTGCTTGCAATAAAAAGGGATGGCTGATCGAATTGTAAGCAAACGCACCGTCGATGGATGTACAGACGTCTAGATATCCACTATAGTCCGTTTCCTACGTTAAGAGGGGATCCGGGCAATGAAGAAAATTTTACTCACGACGCTGCTGGCTGCGTCCGTCGCACTGCTTAGTGGCTGTAATAAAGACGATGAAAATCAAATCAAAGTGGCCATTAATACCGGACCTGATCAGGCGTTGTGGGAAACCGTGAAGCAAGTTGCGCATGACAAATATCAGCTGGATGTCGATGTGGTGGCCTTCAATGATTATGTGCAGCCGAATGAAGCGCTGTTCAATAAAGATGTTGATGCTAACGCCTTCCAGAGCCTGCCGTATCTTGAGATGCAATCCAAAGAGCGCGGTTACCACTTTGCCGTGGTCACTAACACCTTTGTCTTCCCGATCGCCGGCTATTCTCGCAAGATTAAGTCGCTGAAAGAGCTGCCGGATGGCGCCACCGTGACCATCTCCAATGAAGCCACCACGCTGGGCCGCAGCCTGCTGCTGCTGCAGGCGCAGGGTTTGATCAAAGTGAAGCCGGAAGCGGGCCTGCTGCCGACCACGCTGGATATCACCGATAATCCGAAGAAGCTGAAAATCGTGGAAGTCGATACGCCGCAGCTGGCGCGCACGCTGGACGATCCGCAGGTGTATGTGTCGATCATCAACAACAATTTTGCCGCGCTGGTTAATCTCTCCGCCTCGCGTGATGGCATGTTTATGGAAGGCAAAGCCTCGCCTTACGTTAACGCCATCGTGGCACGTGATGATAATAAAGACAGCGCCAATGTGCAGAAGCTGAAACAGGCCTTCCAGTCGCAGGAAGTGTTAGATAAAGCCAACGAAATCTACAAAGGCGATATTATTAAAGGCTGGTAATCCTCCACCAAAAAGGCCGCGCAAATTGACCTTGCGCGGCTTACGTAACTTCCAGCCCTCCGCATTAACTTATCCTCCTCACTTCCTTACTGATTAATCAGCTACGCTCAGATCATAAAATGAGCGGCGATATAAAAATGGCGTAAAAATATTGGCCTGCGGCGTAAAAATGCTGTCTATTAATTCGCCGCCCCCTGTTCGCTCAGGTCGCAAACAGGTATGTTCGCCCTCATTAGCCACAAACCTGATCATCAACAGGAAATTTATGAGTCAGAGCGAAAAACAGTCTTTGCCTGCGGGCATGCTGGCGGCTGCGGGGATCGTGTTTGGCGACATCGGCACCAGCCCGCTGTATACCCTCAAAGAGTGCCTCTCAATATTACCCAATGGCGCGGTGTCAACCACGGCGGTGATGGGCTTCCTGTCGCTGATTTTCTGGGCCTTAACGCTGATCGTGACGCTGAAATATGTCTGCTTCGTGATGCGTGCCGACCATGATGGTGAAGGCGGCGTGCTGACGCTGATGTCTCTGGCTCGCCAGCATGTTGGCCCGAAGGCAGCCCACATCATTGTACTGGCCGGATTAATCGGCGGCGCGTTCTTCTACGGTGATGGCGTCATCACGCCGGCGATTTCCGTGCTATCAGCGATTGAAGGCATAGAAGTGGTTTCTCCGGCGCTGAGCAAATATGTGGTGCCGCTGGCGGTAGTGATTCTTACCTTACTGTTCATGATTCAAAAACACGGCACCGAAAAGGTCAGTAAGGTATTCGGGCCGGTGATGTTTATCTGGTTTGTTTCGATTGCGCTGTTGGGCATTCGCGGCATCTTGCTCAATCCTGACGTGCTTTACGCGCTCAATCCTTCGTATGCGCTGACGTTCTTGCTCAGCCACAAAGCGCTGTCGTTCGCTGCGCTCGGCATGGTGGTGTTGGCGGTAACCGGTGCGGAAGCGCTGTATGCCGACATGGGGCATTTAGGCAAGGCGCCGATTCGCATGGCCTGGCTGGTGATCGCTATGCCCGCGTTGGTGCTCAACTACTTTGGTCAGGGCGCATTGGTCATCGCCGATGCGCAGGCTCTCAATAATCCGTTCTTCAATCTCGCGCCGGCATGGGGACAGATTCCGTTGATTGTGCTGTCGACGCTGGCAACGGTGATTGCGGCCCAGTCGGTGATTTCCGGCGTGTATACCTTAACGCATCAGGCGATTCGTCAGGGATTCCTGCCGCCGATGCGCATCATCTTCACCTCGCATACCGAATCCGGTCAGATCTATATTCCGGTAGTCAACTGGTTGCTGTTCGTGGCGGTGACGGTGATTGTGTTGGCCTTCCGACAATCGTCGGCGCTCTCCTCTGCTTACGGCATCGTGGTGACCGGAACCATGGTGATCACCGCCTGTCTGGCGGGCGTGGTGGCGCTGCGTAACTGGGAGTGGCCGCTGCCGGTGGCGCTGATTTTTCTGTTGTGTATGTTGAGTATTGATGTGCCGTTATTCGGCGCCAACCTAATGAAACTGCTCTCTGGCGGTTGGGTGCCGGTGTTACTGGCGCTGAGTATGATGGGATTAATGCTGGTGTGGAGCAGCGAGCGTAATCGTCTGATCCGTAGACTGAATAACGATCCTGACAGCCTGCTGGCGCTGGTGCGGTCGCTGGAGACCAATCCACCCAGTCGCGTCGCCGGTACGGCCATTTTTCTGGCGCGCAAAGAGCATGAGATTCCACAGGCGCTGCTGCACAACCTCAAACACAATCGTGTGCTGCATAAGCGCGTGGTGCTGCTGCATATCCGCACCACCGATACGCCGCGCGTTTACAATCAGAAGCGTTTAAGCATCAAGCCGCTGTCGCCGTCGTTCTGGCAAGTCACCGCTGATTATGGCTGGCGTGAAACGCCGTCAATGGCAGAAATCCTGCATCTATGCGGGCTGGAAGGATTTGGCTGCACCGTGAATGAAGCCTCATTTTTCACTTCACACGACACGCTGGTGATGAAAAAGCGCAAAGGATTGATGCGGGTAAAAGGCGGTATCTTCCACTTTTGCCAGCGCAATGCGTTACGTGCGCATGAACAATTTAATATTCCACCAAATAGGGTGATCGAGTTGGGTGGGCAGCGCGAGTTTTAATACCAGAATGTTTAGCTCGCGCTCGCTTTTTATGGGTCGCCATGAATGGCGACCTTACAGCTGATGTTCGCTAATTTCGTAGGGTCGCCATTCATGGCGACCGTTTTTTTAACGCACCAAATGTAACCAGATGCAAAAATATTCGCGGAACTTTGCGTCAGTTGTGGCTGAAGATTTCTTAACATCTAATTAGCAATTAAAGCTAAAACGCTTAACCTCAAAAGGTGTTTATTAGCTCTACCGGCAATCATCACCTGCCGTGAGCATTGAGGGAATGTGAAGCGCTTTATCAACAATTGAACAACTCGCAGCTTTAGCCATTGGCTCAGCTATTATTTCCGAGGAGAATGGCCATGAAACAATTAATTAATGACGTAATTTCTATTTTTACACCGCAATCTGTTAAACCCGTTTTAATTCGCGCGGATTTAACCCATCGTGAACTTTCTTCGATTCATCCGGTAGGATTTACTTCCGTCAGCTGGGCCACCTCAATGGAAGAGTTAAATGACGCTTTCGTGCAAAAAGCCCTTGCTGCTGGCGCGGTGGGTTATCATATCACCGACGTCGAGTCACACGAACCGGCGCACGATGGTCAACATGTTATGGCAGCCACAGCGACTCTCTATCATATCAATAGCAAAGTGGCTTATGGCTAATCCCCGTCATTCTTCAAGCTGCAGGTGCGTTGGTCGCGTATGCTCACCCCGGTCACTTACTAAAGTAAGCTCCCGGGGATTCGCGTTCTTGTCGCCTTCCTGCATCTGGAATTATTTAGGGTATTAACTCTTAATCTTTCATCATCGGCAGGCTTTTTTCTGCAAAGTAATCAGCGAGAAAATCAATAAAGATCTTAATGCGCGGTGACTCAGAAGCGCGTTGGGTATAAACCGCCCAGATATTTGCTTCCTGATACCACTGCGGTAAAACGTGCACCAGTTTATTTTCGGCCAAATAGGGCGTCACATCCCAGGCAGAACGTAATGCAATGCCGTGTGATTTTAATGCCCAGTTGAGAATGACTTTTCCGCTATTCGATGCGTAATGGCTATTCAGCCGACAAACGATTTTATTATCGCCATCGGTTAAGCTCCAATGACCAAAGGTATTGTTATTTTCATTAATGATAAGACAGCTGTGATCGATTAAATCATCCAGCGTCTCAAGCGGACGCGATTGCGCTAAATAGCGGGCGGATGCACAAAGAATACGCCGATTCGACGCCAGTTTTCTGGCGATATAGGCGTGATTGATATCATCACCCACACGAATATCCACATCCGTTCCTGATTGCAATAAATCGATATCGCGATCGGTGAGAATCAGTTTGATGTTAAGCGAAGGATGGCGCGTCATGAATTCTGCCACCGCATCGGATAAATAATCCTGCCCAAAACCAAATGAGCAGGTGACGGTCAAATCGCCGGTTAATTCTCCGCGCCACTGCTGGAAGTTATTCAGGAAAGCGTCCATCTCGTGCACCACCTGCAGCGCGCCTTCCAGCGCCTTTTCGCCTTCGGGCGTCAGGCGCATCACGCGATTGGTGCGGAAAAACAGCCGGGTTTCCAGCTGCTTTTCGAGGATGGCAATACGTTTGCTGACATATGATGGCGACTGGCCCAGTTCCGTGGCGGCTCGGCCAAAGCCTTCATAGCGCGCCACGCTGATAAACACATACAGATCTTCGACCGAAGGCCAGCCCTGCAGCGGCTTCTGATAACTCTTCCCGGCAAGCAGTATCTTCATAACCATCACAGCGTTAGAGAAATTTTGCTGGTTATAACACAGAATCCAGAAAGCGCTGAAGCTGGCTTAAAAACAGTTCCGGTACTTCTTCGTGCGGTGAGTGGCCGCAAGGTAAGGCGTGGCCTTGCACATGACGCGCTTTATCTCGCCAGGTATCAACCACGTTATAGAGCTGCCCCACCGTGCCCTGCTCTCCCCATAACAGCAATAACGGCGATTCAATCCGTTTATCGCTGTCTTGCGCATCGTGTTCTAAATCAATGGTGGCCGCCGCGCGATAATCTTCACACACCGCATGAATCATCGCTTCATTTTGATAACAGCGCAGATAATCGTTAAAAATTTCTTCTGACGTCGCGCCCGGCGTTTTTAATTGGCCATCAATGTGCTTACGCAGGAATAAAGCCGGATCGTGACCGATCATGGTCTCCGGTAATGGCGAAGGCTGAATCAGAAAGAACCACCAAAAATAACGCGTGGCGAACTCTTTATTGGTTAACGCATACATGGTGGCGGTTGGCGCAATATCGACAAATACGCAGCTGGAGAGTTGTTCCGGATGATCGAGCGCCAGGCGATGACCCACGCGCGCGCCGCGATCGTGGCCAACAAAGGCGACGCGTTCCAATTCTAACGCATCAATCAACTGGCTGATGTCTTCTGCCATCACCCGTTTAGAGTAGGGACGATGCGTCTCGTCGCTCGGCGGTTTGTCGCTATCACCATAACCACGCAAATCCGGCAGGATGACACGGTATTTCTGTGCCAGCTGCGGCGCAATTTTACGCCACGCCAGATGATTTTGCGGATGACCGTGCAGCAACAGCAAAGGTGGACCTTCGCCCCCCATCGCGACGCGCAAAGTTATGCCGTTCGCTAAACGCACATCGCTGAGCGTAAAGCCTACGATAAAAGGTGAATCGCCGCGCGCTGTTATCTCACTCATGCTGTTCATCCTTCACTGTATTGCCGCGTTTGAACCACGGACGTTGTGCAAAGTGTTGTGTTTCAAACTGCGCGATATCCGCTTCATACTGCAGCGTCCAGTCCACTGCACTGCCACCGCCCAACAACATTTCGCGTTTCAAGGCGCTAACCGAGAACGCAATGCGTTGATTATTGAAGAGGATCGCCTGCTCTTCCAGCGACACGGTAATGCGGTTGTTAGCAGGATCGTTCGCCACCTCGCTTAGGCGCTGATAATCTTCTGCGCTTAACGCCAGCGTCAGAACGCCATTGCGCTGACAGTTGTCGTCAAAGATGCCGGCGAAACTGGTACCAATAATGGCGCGAATTCCCAGCTGATTCAGTCCCCACACCGCGTGTTCCCGGCTGGAACCACAGCCGAAATTGGCGCCCACCAGCAAGAAAGAGGCTTTTTCCCAGCCGGGCTGATTGAGGATGAAATCGGGATTCGGGCTGCCGTCAGGCAAAAAGCGCAGATCGAAGAACACACCACGATCTAAACCCTGACGATCGATGCCTTTGAGAAACTGCTTTGGCATGATCACATCCGTGTCAATATTGGCCGCCGGTAACGGCGCGAGTGTGCCTGTTATGTGGTTGAAAGCTTCCATATTATACCTCTGCTGTCATGAAACGACGGACATCAACCAGATGACCGGCAATCGCGGCGGCGGCAACCATCGCCGGACTCATTAAGTGCGTACGGGCACCCGCGCCCTGGCGGCCAGGGAAATTACGGTTGGTGCCAGAAGCACAACGGTCGCCGGGCGCTAATACATCCTCATTCATTGCCAGGCACATTGAGCAGCCCGACTGGCGCCATTCGAAACCGGCATCAACGAAAATCGCGGCCAAACCTTCTGCTTCCGCCTGCTGACGTACCTGAGTTGATCCCGGCACGATAATCCCACGCACATGCGGCGCGATTTTATGTCCTTCAACAATCGCGGCGGCGGCGCGTAAATCTTCAATGCGACCATTGGTGCAGGAGCCGATAAAGGCGTGGGTAATGGCAATTTCCGCTAACGGCGTGCCGGGTTCCAGCCCCATATATTTCAGCGCGGTACGCAGCGTTTGCTGTTTAACCGCATCTTTCTCCTGCGCGGGATCGGGAACGCAGCCGGTAATCGCGCTGGCTTGATCCGGGCTAATCCCCCAGGTCACTTTGGGTTCGAGATCGCTACAGTCGATGGTGATGCGGCTGTCGAACTGTGCATCAGCATCGCTGCGCAGCGTACGCCACTCCGCGAGGGCTTGCTGCCACAATGCGCCCGTCGGCATCTGCGGCTTACCCGCGATGTAGGCAAAAACTTTTTCATCCGGCGCAATAATCGCGCCGCGCGCTCCGGCCTCAACCGCCATGTTGCACAGCGTCATGCGCCCTTCCATGCTCAGCGCCTCAATCGCTGCACCGGCAAATTCGATGGCATAACCGGTCGCGCCTGAAGCACCAATCTCTTCAATCAGCGCCATAATGATGTCCTTCGCCGAACAGCCAAACGGCAGCTCGCCGCTCACCGTGACGAGCATGGTTTTCAGGGTGCGATAAATCAGGGTTTGCGTGGCAAGCAGATGTTCGATTTCTGAGGTGCCGATACCGAAACCGAGCGCGCCAAACGCGCCGTAAGTGGTGGTATGACTGTCGCCAGCGGCAATCACCATGCCTGGCATCACCAAACCTTGCTCGTGTGCCACCACATGTTCAATCCCCTGGCGCGGGTCCATCACATCAAACAGTTCGATACCGAAATGCGCGGCGTTTTGCCGGAAGTAATCAACCTGTAATTGCCCACCGGCATCGGTCATCGCTTCATCACGCGCGGGGCGCGTGGGGTTAACGTGATCAACATTGAGCAGAATGGTGCCCGGATTACGCACCGGACGCTGGTGATCGCGTAGGCCGCTAAACGCCTGCGGGCTGGTGTATTCATTCAGAATCGAGCGGTCAATGTAGAGCAGCACATGCCCTTCATTATCTAACTTGCGAACCAGATGCTGATCGATCAGCTTTTCATACAGTGTTTTGTTAACCATGTCGTTGCCCACGCGAAAGTGTAAAACAAGTCATTAGAGACGTTAGGGTAATACAGTTTGTCGGCGGGGAATGAACACGCTCCGTGGAGTGATGTTTTATGAAATGTGCAGAACGACTGACAATCGCCTTGAATCTTGTTGGGCCGTCATTCATAGCGGCTTAGTTAGCGGCTCATCAATGAATTTGTCTGCGGGTTTTATTTGACCTAAGTCGCGTCTATCGATATAAAGAATAACCGCGCTGCTTAAGCGGTTTATCCCCGTTTTATTTCCTCTTCTGCCTATATTTCACGCTATTTTCTTTTTTGTAAGTTAATTAATTAACACCAATACTTTATTAACTAAAAACAAGTTAATCATTTCGTAACAATCTCTTAATGTGCAAACCGAATTTTTAACGTTCACCTGCATTGCATAATAAGTAGGACTGGAATGACTCACACCAAAAAGATCGTGTCTGCCCTTTCGCTGGCAGCGCTGCTTGTCTCTTCAGCGGTACGTGCTGAAGATGCACCTGAAAAAACTGACGTTCTGCTGATCGGCGGCGGTATCATGAGCGCCTCGCTCGGTACCTGGCTGCAAGAGCTGCAACCGGGCTGGAAACAGCTGATGGTTGAGAAGCTCGACGGCGTAGCGCTGGAATCGTCCAACGGCTGGAATAATGCCGGTACTGGTCACTCGGCTAACATGGAGCTGAACTACACGCCTGAGCGTGCAGACGGTTCAATCGACGTTAGCAAAGCGCTGGAAATCAACGAATCCTTCATGATTTCGCGCCAGTTCTGGACTTCACAGGTGCAGCGCGGCGTATTGCACGATCCACGCTCGTTCATCAACTCGACGCCGCACATGAGCTTCGTCTGGGGCGACAAAAACGTCGAGTACCTGACCAAGCGTTATGATGCGCTGCAGAAAACCACCCTATTCCAGGGCATGAAGTTTTCTACCGATCATCAGCAGATCCAGCAGTGGGCTCCGCTGGTGATGGAAGGTCGCGATCCGAATCAGAAAGTTGCAGCCACCTGGACGCCAGTCGGCACCGATGTTAACTACGGTGAAATCACCCGTCAGCTGATCGGTAGCCTGAAAAAAGATCAGAATTTCAAGCTGGAAACCTCTGCAGAAGTGACTGATTTTAAGCGTAACGGCGACAACTCATGGCACGTGACCATTAAAGATGTGAAGAGCGGTGATAAGCGCTCGGTTGATGCGAAATACGTGTTTATCGGTGCGGGCGGCGGTGCGATCAAGCTGCTGCAGAAAACCGGTATCCCGGAAGCAGACAACTACGGCGGCTTCCCGGTCGGCGGCTCATTCCTGATGACCGAAAACCCAGAAATCGCTAACCGTCACCTGGAAAAAGTGTACGGTCAGGCTTCTGTGGGTGCGCCACCGATGTCTGTTCCCCACATCGATTCACGTACCCTCGACGGTAAGAAAGTGGTGCTGTTTGGCCCGTTCGCGACCTTCTCTACTAAGTATCTGAAGAACGGTTCGCTGTTCGATCTGCTGAGCGCGACCACCACCAGCAACATCATGCCGATGACGCATGTTGGCATCGACAACTTTGACCTGGTGAAATACCTGATTGGTCAGGTTATGCTGAATGATGATGACCGCTTTGCGGCGCTGAAAGAGTACTACCCGAACGCACGTAAAGAAGACTGGAAACTGATTCAGGCCGGTCAACGTGTACAGATCATCAAGAAAGATGCAGAAAAAGGTGGCTTGCTGAAACTGGGCACTGAAATCGTGACCGATCAGCAGAAAACGCTGGCCGCTCTGCTCGGTGCATCACCGGGTGCATCAACTGCCGCGCCAATCACGCTCGATGTGATGAAAAAGCTGTTCCCAGAACAGTTCGCTTCACCGGAGTGGCAGCAGAAGATTCGCGCTATCGTGCCAAGCTTTGGCCAGAAGCTGAACGGCAACACCGCGTTGACGCAGCAAGTTTGGGATAACACCGCAGCCACGCTGCAGTTGACCAAACCGCCAGTGATTGACATGGGCGACCAGACTGTTGCACCGACGCAGGCTAAACCGCGTACGGAATCAGGCAAGCAGGATATGGCGCTGTAATTCACGCCAGAACGAAATCAAGCCGGACAATGTCCGGCTTTTTTGTATCCGCAAATCGCCAGGCGTGGAACGGGTTATTGCGCGTTTAACTTAGATAAACGCCCAGAGCACCCAGGTGAGAGCGAAACCGCTAAGCCCCATAATCGTCGTCAGTACCGTCCAGGTTTTCAGACCATCCGCCACCGACAAGCCAAGATAGCGCGTGACAACCCAAAAACCCGAGTCATTGACGTGCGATAAGCCCAATGCGCCAAAGCAGGCTGCAAGCGCGAGCAATACCAACTGCATGTCGCCCAATCCTACTGCAGCCGTGCTCAATAATCCGCAGGTGGTGACGATGGCCACGGTGGCTGAACCCTGCGATGCGCGCAACGCTAAAGAGAGAATAAACGCAGCAGGAATAAGCGGCAAATTAATCGTTTGCAGCGATCCGGCAAGCGCTTTACCTACTCCAGATTCCACCAGGACCTTGCCAAACGCGCCGCCCGCGCCAGAAACCAGAATGACACCCGCCGCCGTCGAAATGGCGTTATTGGATAAACTTTCCAGTTTGTCTTTGGTCCAGCCACGACGAATCCCTAATAACCAGCCCGCTAACGCCACGGTCACTAACAGTGCAATGCCTGGAGAGCCGACCAGCGTTAAGGTATTGAGCAACATGCTATCAGGAGCCAGATACGGAGGAAGTAATGTGCCCAGCGTAATCAGGATTATGGGCAAGACAATTAATCCGGAAATTAACAGCGCGCCAGGTACGTTTTGCTTAGCTTCAACGGCTGGCTTCTGGTCGCAGGATTCCGTTAGCTGCAATTGCTCGAGCACCTGCACCGATAAATTATATTTTTTGCGATTAATCGCTTTTGCAGCGAAATAGCCCACCACCCCGACCGGAACAGAAACCGCAATGCCCAGCATCATTAACCAACCTAAATCCGCATTCAGCAGCGTAGCGGCCGCTGCAGGACCCGGATGCGTGGGTACAGTGACATGTACCATCAACATCATACCGGCCATCGGCAAACCAAATTTCAGGGTTGATATACGCAGCACCTTGGTAAAGCCATAAATCAGCGGGACTACGATGATAAAGCCGACATCGAAAAATACCGGCAATCCAAGGATAAAGGCCACGGTAGTCAACGCTGCGACCATTCTTTGCGGACCGCACAGCTTTGCAAAACGGTTTGCCAGAGCGTCTGCGCCCCCTGAGGCTTCAATAATGGCCCCCAGAATGGCACCCAATACAATGATCAGCGCAATGTTACCTAATAAACCGCCCATACCGCCCAGGATCACTTTCATGATATCGCCAGCCGGGATGCCCGTGGTTATTGCTACGAATAGGCTGGAAACCAGCAGAGCAATAAAGGGATGAACTTTGGCTTTTATCACCAGTATTAACAGCAGTAAGACGCTTGCTAGCGCGATGGATAAGAGCAATGTGGTAGACATCTGATAAACCTCTAATAATTTTATTCTGCAGGTAACTATAAAAAAAATGGTGTTGGCGTAATGACAGACAAAGCGACGCACACCGATTGGCTATAAATCGATGTGATCAATAATATTTTTAATTTTGTGTGTGAAAGATTGGGAATGGATGACTCTTCGCGTGTGAAGTAGGTAAATCCAGGGTACGTTTTAGCATTATCAATCCTTGATAGTCGGCATTTTATTCGATGATTCTTCTCACCCTACGCCAGTCAGATGCAGGGTTTCAGGAACAATCATCATGTTAAAATAAGTTAATATTTGTTTGTTAGTGTTAACTTTGCCAGTTATTCGCGTTAATAAATGCGCTGCAAATCACATTAAATGGACAAAGTTGCTAAATACAACAATTATTCACATAACATTTCATATCTTCACAAATGGGAGTTGGTGAGCTAATCAGGCTGCCGGGCAATAAAGTTTTTTGCGGAATGGAGAGAGTGTGTGCAGAGAGCGAGTGACGAGAAGGCAGTTACCTATCCCCAGCAAGGGGGATAGGCGGTGAATTGGCAGCGTTATGCTCCGGTTCCAGCAGGAGGGGTGGCGGGAATGCGTTTCCCTTTCAACATATTTCTCAACGCTGGTTCGGCGTATTTAGTGATTAAGAAAGCGATGTAATACAGCACGGTAGCCACCACAATTGGCATCAACATCATGACAAACTCATTTTTAATATGCACGTTGAGCTTAATCAGCGTAGCGATCATCAGATTTTCATGGATGAGATAAAACGCGTAACTTGCGAAGCCGACTGCCGTGAGAAAACGTAGCGAGAGAATGCGCTCCAGCTGCTTAGAGTAGAAACTCACAATAAAGAACAGCATCACCAGCAGCAAAGGAATAAGCGTGATGACTCCAGCATTCTTAACGAAGTAGCTGAAATTAATCAGCAGCGCCAACCCTACAATGGCGTAATGAAACAGTTTATCGCGTGCATGCATGCGCTCATAAACCAGGCAGCCAACCATAAACCACGCATAATGAATGAAGCCAAACTTGGATATAATGTCGATTAACAGCGGGTGGCCTAAGGATTTAAGAACCGAGGACGCGGAAAGCAGCAACATCGGTACTAATAATGCCGGCAAGCAATATTTCCTGCCCAGCGTAAAATAGACTGCACCGATAATCAGATAGAAAACCGCTTCGACATACAGCGACCAAAACGATCCCGCCATTGATTTAAATTCAATCCCGGTTAACTGCGTCAGGGTTTCTGGATTGGTGAATATCAGCCCAGGCAACAGATTTCTGACATACGGCGTCATCACCGACCATTCCGGGAAGAAGCCACCCACCGCGAACAGCAGCATACTGGCAATAAACATGGCGGGAAACAGGCGCAGCCAGCGTTTCTTTAGAAAACTGAGGTAGCTCTCTGATTTATCCAGGGTCATAAAAATGACAAAACCTGAGATCATGAAAAATAACTCTACGCCGAGCCAGCCATAGTTAAATATTGGAAAATGTTGAGTTGCCGTGACATAGGGTAATAATTCCGGCCATCGCGCATAAGCATGATAACCAATAACCAGCAGAATCGCTAAGCCGCGCATTCCATCAAGATGCGTTATACGTGCGTGCATAATTCCCTCAGGAAAGATGACCGGAAAAAGATAACTCAAATTAACCTGACGCAGTTTTACAAGCAATAAGACTAATTCTGATTAACGACATCATGAATAAACAGCAGACCTAATAAATAGCCTTAGTTATTCACACTGAAAAGTGGCATTGATAAACTTGTTTTAATGGCATCGAATTGAGAAGGCTCATTGCATTTAAATGATTTTTTCTAAGATAGAGAAAATAAAAACAGGCCATTTATGAGTTAAGCATTAGATGGCCTGGAGAGAAATATCGCCTGTAAAATTAATCCCTGCGGAATTTCTGCTTTAACTATCACAATTTGTTATGAGGGCCGGGACCTACCGATTCACGCACCATCAACTCACCCGCAAAAGTTTTATCATTACGCATTTCGCCACCATCCAGCATTGAGATCAGGCGTTCGATAGTTTCCTGAATCATCTCGGTCACCGGCATCTTCACGCTGGATAGCGCCGGAATGGTGAACGGAGCCAGCGGAATATCGTCAAAGCCCATTACCGCGACTTGTGCCGGTACGGCAATGTGGTGATCGGACAACGCTTTCAGCGCCCCCACCGCCATATCATCGTTACTCGCTACCAGCGCACTAAATGCACGCCCCTGTGCCAACAGGTGTTCCACCGCCGCCATGCCGTTTTGCGCCTGCCATTTGCCTTCGACGATTAACGCCTCATCAACCGCAATACCCTGTTTTTCCAACGCGGCTTTGTAACCCGCCAGTCGTTCGCGTCCCGTCGGGGAATCGAGCGAGCCGGTGATAAAAGCTATCTCGCGATGTCCGAGGGCAATCAACTGCTCAACCGCTGCGGCGCTGCTGCGCTGCTGATCGGAGTAGATGCAATAGCTGTGGTGCTGACGCAGGCGACGATTGATCACCAGGATCGGGTGTTTGTGCTGTGCAATGATGCTATCCATCTCATCGGTAGTGAGAAAACGCGGATAGATAATCACACCATCGCAGCGCAGATCGAGCAGGAACTGGATCGCGGCGCGCTCCTCCTCGGCGCTGTGTTTGCCATCAACCAGTAACAACTGCCGCCCCTGCTGTTCCATCAGGCGTGCTGAGTGCTGCATCAGTTCGGTGAAATAGCTGCCGGTATACAGGGTATTGGTGATTACCAATCCGATGGTTTGGCTGGATTTGGTCGCCAGGTTTCGCGCCAGCAAATTAGGGCGAAAATCGGTTTCGGCGATGGCCTGGTACACCTTCTCACGCTTTTCCTGGCTGACATAACCGTTGCCGGACAGCACCCGGGAAACCGTCGCTTTCGATACACCTGCTACTTTTGCCACCTCAAGTATGGTCGCCATGTTTCACTCTTTTTCCATGCTGATTGCATCAGTTTACCTAAGCTGCGAATTATTCGGCAATTTTTCTACCCTCACGGATTCATGCCCTGCCGCTGTTAAACGATCAACTTCACACTTTCAACCAACAGTTTTTAAATTTCTTGCCTGATGCGTCGGGCGTCTTCATGATTTTGTGAAACCGGTTTCTCATGGCGAACAATCGCGCAGAAAACCGCTGTACCTCTACTTAAAAAAATCAGAGACCAAAAATCCATGGCTAAAAATTATGCGGAAGTCTCACGCGCCATCGTGGCTTCGCTCGGCGGCTTAAACAATATCGAAGCGGTGACGCACTGCATGACGCGCCTGCGTTTCGTGGTGAAAGACAGCAGCCAGATCGATAACGCCAACCTGAAAGCGATTCCCGGCGTCATGGGCGTGGTGCACACCGACACACAGTGTCAGGTGATTATTGGCAACAACGTTAACCTCGCCTATCAGGAAGTGCTGAAGCTCGGCACGCCAAACAGCGATGGCGCCGCGCCGGTGAAACGCAAAATCACCCTGCGCAGCATCGGTGCTGGCATTCTTGACGCGTTGGTTGGCACCATGTCGCCACTGATTCCAGCCATTATCGGCGGATCGATGGTGAAGCTGCTGGCGATGATGCTGGAAATGAGTGGCGTGCTTGAGAAAGGTTCATCGACGCTCATTATCCTCAACGTGATTGGCGACGGAGCCTTCTTCTTCTTGCCCATTATGGTGGCAGCTTCGGCAGCGTTGAAATTCAAAACCAATATGTCGCTGGCCATTGCCATCGCCGGCGTGCTGGTGCATCCAAACTTTGTTGATTTGATGGCCAAAGCGGCGCAAGGCCAGGCGGTAGAGTTTGCCGCTATCCCGGTAACCGCGGTGAAGTACACCTACACGGTTATCCCGGCGTTGGTCATGACCTGGATTTTGTCACACATCGAATACTGGATTGATCGCATCACACCTGCGGTGACCAAAAACTTCCTTAAGCCCATGCTGATCGTGCTGGTGGCCGCGCCAATCGCCATTGTGCTGATTGGCCCACTCGGCATCTGGATTGGTAGCGGTATTTCCGCGCTGGTGTATACCATTCACGGTTATCTTGGCTGGTTATCGGTGGCGATCATGGGTGCGCTGTGGCCGCTGCTGGTAATGACCGGCATGCATCGCGTGTTTACCCCCACCATTATTCAGACCATCGCCGAAACCGGCAAAGAAGGCATGGTGATGCCTTCGGAAATCGGTGCCAACCTGTCGCTCGGCGGCTCTTCCCTGGCCGTGGCGTTTAAAACCAAAAACCCTGAGCTGCGCCAGACGGCATTTGCCGCCGCGGCTTCGGCGATTGTCGCCGGTATTTCCGAGCCCGCGCTGTATGGCGTGGCGGTAAGGTTGAAACGCCCGCTCATCGCCAGCCTGATCAGCGGCTTTATCTGCGGCGCGGTGGCCGGTATCGGTGGACTGGCCAGCCACTCAATGGCTTCGCCCGGCTTGTTTACCAGCGTGCAATTTTTTGATCCCAGCAATCCGATGAGCATTGTCTGGGTCGGCGGCGTCATGGTGCTGTCGGTGGTGCTCTCTTTCATTCTCACGTTGATTCTTGGCTTCGAAGATATTCCGGTCACGGATGCCGCACAGCCAAAAGCGGCCGTCGATGAGACCAAGCCAGCCAACGTTAATTTATCAAAGGTGTAATTTTATGTCTGAAGTGACATTTCCAGCAGGATTTTTGTGGGGCGGCGCGTTAGCCGCCAATCAGTCAGAGGGGAGCTATCTGGCAGACGGTAAAGGCTTAACCACGGTGGATATGATTCCGCACGGTGAGCACCGCATGCCGGTAAAACTGGGACTGGAGAAGCGTTTTGCGTTGCGCAGCGATGAATATTATCCCAGTCATGACGCCATCGATTTTTACCGTCGTTATAAAGATGATATCGCGCTGATGGCGGAAATGGGCTTCACCGTATTTCGCACTTCCATTGCCTGGAGCCGCATTTATCCGCAGGGCGATGAATTAGCCCCGAACCCGCAAGGCATCGCCTTTTACCGTAGCCTGTTTGCAGAGTGTCAGAAGTACGGCATCACGCCGCTGGTCACGCTAAGTCACTTTGACGTGCCGATGCATCTGGTGACGGAATACGGCTCGTGGCGCAATCGTAAAATGATTGAGTTCTTTAGCCGCTACGCGCGTACCTGCTTCGAAGAGTTCAATGGCCTGGTGAAATACTGGCTGACCTTTAACGAGATCAATATCCTGCTGCACAGCCCGTTCTCTGGCGCCGGTTTGGTGTTCGAACCGGGCGAGAATCCGGAGCAGGTGAAATATCAGGCAGCGCATCACGAGCTGGTCGCCAGCGCGCTGGTAACGAAGATCGCCCATGAGATTAACCCCGACAATCAAATTGGCTGCATGCTGGCGGGCGGTAATTTTTATCCGTGGTCATGCAAGCCGGAAGACGTCTGGGCGGCACTGGAGAAAGATCGCGAAAATCTGTTCTTTATTGATGTGCAGGCGCGCGGTGCTTACCCATCTTATGCGGCTCGGGTGTTTCGCGAAAAAGGCGTTGAGATCGCCATGGAGCCGGAAGATACCGCCACGCTGCGGCATACGGTCGATTTCGTCTCCTTCAGCTACTACGCCTCACGCTGTGCATCGGCAGAGATGAATGAGCAAAATAGCAGCGCCGCCAACGTGGTGAAATCACTGACCAATCCGCACGTGAAGCGCAGCGATTGGGGCTGGGGCATCGATCCGCTTGGCCTGCGCATCACCATGAACATGATGTATGACCGCTACCAAAAGCCACTATTCCTGGTGGAAAACGGTTTAGGCGCCCACGATGAAATCAACGCCGACGGCGAAATTAATGATGATTACCGCATCAGCTATTTGCGACAGCATATTCAGGCGATGGGTGAAGCGATTGCCGACGGCATTCCATTGATTGGTTATACCACCTGGGGGTGTATCGATTTAGTGGCGGCATCGACCGGAGAGATGAGTAAGCGCTACGGCTTTGTCTATGTCGATCGCGACGACAAAGGTAACGGCAGCCTGCAACGCATTCGCAAAAAATCGTTCTGGTGGTACAAGCAGGTGATCGCCAGCAACGGACGTAATCTGGAATCGATTTAATTACGGGTATAAACGAGGATTTTGTAGGGTGCGCATGGATGCGCACATGGAGGCCATACATAGCACCCTACAGAGCCAGATTATGACCACCGACCGACAAAACGCTGTCGCTGCAGGATTTCCGCCTGGCGCGGCGTGGCAATTGGCCAGGCTTGCTGCGGGAACAGATACAGCCGAATACTGAACAGATGAAACAGCGGCGTCAGTACCCGTTCATCGCGCTTCGCTAGCTGCTCCAGCATTAGCAGCAGCAAATCCAGTTCATCCTGTAAATCCGCATGCGGCGGCGTTTGTAGCGATTTCAGACGTCGCTTCAGAAACAGCGCCAGCTCATGAAACATCTGTCCGCTATCCAGCTGATAGTGCTGCAGCAGCGCTTTATGCCGTGCGTAATAATCAAAGCTGTTGACGCCCAGCCACACTTCTTTGAGCAACATCCCGGCTGAGCGCATATCCGGATGCGGATCAAGCCGTAAACGCGGCAACACCACGTTAACCTTATCCAGCATCAGGCTAATAAAACGTTGTCGTCCCAACAGGGATGAACCATTACGCTCGGTCTCTTTAATAAAGCGCAGCAGCTCGCGCAGGCCTTGTCGCACCGCACGGCGCGCGGTCCAGGACGGCCGTTTATTGCGCATAATGGCGGGGGTGTTCACGGCGCTCCGCACGCCCCCCATCGTGGCGGTGGCATTGTTGATCAGTAGAACCAGATCGGGTTTCAAATGGTGACCCAGCCCAATAAAGCCGGGAATTTGAATCGCTACGCTCAGGCCAATCATATTGGTGGAGGGACGGGCGATCATCAGTGCAAGCATCATCAGGCCGGGCACGAGGCAGATCATCAACGCTTCAAACGAGGTGGCCTGTGGCAGCAACAGCGCCACATAAATCACGCTGATAATAATTGCGACGATAACGCCACGTACAAACAGCTTCATCGATGTCAGTGGCGTATCCTGGCTCGCCAGCAGCGAGCAGAGAATCGCCGCCATCACCGGCGCTGATGCGCCATCACGCCAACCCGATGCCATCCATAACAGACAGGATCCAAAGGTGGCGCAAAACGCGGTTAACGCCGAAAGTCTAATCAGCCCTTTGTCGAAAAAGCGGTGGGTGCGTTTGCCGCGCGCCAGCGTGGTGTCGCCAGAAAGATCGCTCACCAATCCCCCGACACTTTGATATGCCCCGGCAATACGCACGAAATCCGCCAGCCGCTCCATTAATCCAGTGAACAGCAGCCAATTTTCCGTGGGCAACGCGCCCTGCTGCCATGCGGCGTTGAGTTCAGCCTGGCAGCCACTCAACGTCTGCTGGATCGCGCTGGTTTCCCCTAACGCTTCGCCGTCGTTTAACCAGTGCAGAAACAGTTGGAAAGTGTGCGCGACGTTTTCGGGAAAGGTGATTTGCAGGGTGGATAGGCGCTGCAGGCGCATCTCAATCGCCGTCAGCGTCGGAATTAAATAGGAGAGATGCTGGTATTGCACGCTCACCAGACGAATCAGCCGCCGCGCGGCATCTCCCTCATACACGCAGTGCGTGATCAGCACTTCCACCTGCTGTGGATGGGTCGCCATACGAATCAGAATGTCATCGCGCTCGGGCGAATTATCGCCCGGAATCCCGGACAGCAGGTCGCTGCAGAGCTTGCGCGCATTGAGATACCAGTGACTGACGCTCTGCTCCAGTAGGCTACGCATCGATACCGGGAACAACAGCGCATGCACCAGGCTGCTGCAGACAATGCCGAGCGTGATCTCTTCGATGCGTGATATCACCGTACTGGTGATGGACAGCGGCGTAGCGACTTCCGGGAAACCCATGATCGCCGCGCTGTAACCGGCGAGCATAAACACATAACTTTTTGGCGTACGGTCATGCAGCGACAAATATAAGCAGACGCTGACCCATAACGAGACGCAGAAACAGAACAGCAACGGATGCTGTACCGTCGGTGGAAAAATAAAGAAGATGAATACGCCGCCCAATAAGGTGCCCAGCAGGCGAAACACCGATTTAGAGATGGTCGAGGCTGAATAGAGCTGAGAAGCCAGCAGCACGGTGGTGACGGCCCAGGCGGGTTTATCCAGGTTGAGTTCCAGGGCGAGGTAGAGTGCCAGAAAGGCGGCCAGACAGGTTTTTACAGCAAAAAAAACGGCGTTTTTTGAAAACCACTGCATGACACAAAGACCAGGATGTACTGAATGTTGCGTATCCTGCCAGAATGTAAAAAACCCTCACCCCGATAAATACGTCAAATTGTTTCGTAATCGAAAAACATGTTCATCAAACGCATTGTTAGCACGGATGAAACGTAAGCGTGGCTAATGGAGTTAGCCTGATGAGCCCCGTATTAGCGGCTAAAATGCCCACTACCCGCCGATTCACCTGTGGGAAACAGGGATCAGTTATCAGGCAAATAAATGTGTACTGGATCACACTTTGCTGTAGCCCGCCCTGTTGTTCTGGTTATCCATAAAATAATTTCGCGCATAAATCTCCCTGGTAAAAGCGACAGTGCGGGAAGAACGTTCGCCAGTAATGGCAAACGGAAGCATCAGTACATTTTTAAGCGCAGCGATGTTAATATTTACGCGCTTAATCAGGCGCTGATCCTTGCGAAGAACTTTCGGGAACGCAGTATGTTATGTAAACAACTTCATCATCGGCAAGCTGACTTGCTCCTCTCCCTGCTTCACGCCTGTAAGATTTTAATTAATGCCGTTTTTGTGCTGTTGTTTATTTCTCATGCGGCTTTTGCTGAAATAAAAGACGATAAAGCCAACCGTATTGTCAGCGGCATTATTAGTTTTACCCATTGGCCGGAATTAACCCGTGCCCCGCAACTCTGCGTATTCTCTTCGGCCCAGCATCTCTCCTTGCTGCCCAAAGCTGCGCCTGCGGCAACACCCTTCAGCGTGGTCTATTTGACCAATGAAAGCGAACTGGCGTTACAACACTGCGACGCGGTCTATTTCGGCGACCAGTCCCCGCAGCAACAGTTAGAACTGGCGAAACAATTCCAGGGCAAAGCCGTGCTGACGCTCGCGGAGAACAACGCAGACTGTACTGTTGGCGCCGCGTTCTGCCTGATCTTCAATACCGATCACACGCTGTTCTCCGTTAATCTTGATTCGCTTGCCCGCAGCGGCGTCAAGGTGAGTCCGGATGTGCTGTTGCTGTCGCGCAATGGAAGCAAATAAGATGAAATTCGAAAAATTAAGTCATGAAAAATCATCGATTCGTAATACGCTGCGCAAAATTAGCACCATTAACTCTGCGGTTATTTTACTGCTGTGCTGGCTGTTGCTCTCGTCTACTTCCCTGCTGTTTATTAAAAGCTACGAGAAAAGAAATCTCGAGTTGATTGCCGCCACGCTCAGCACTACTTTGACTGCCGCCACGGTATTTGAAGACAGCTACGATGCGCATAATAAAATCGCGCGATTGGGCAATGAAGGGATGTTCGACTCGGCGAAACTGGTGACGGACGATAACACCGTGTTGGTCGACTGGCATGATCAACAAGAACAAACCGGCTGGTTCTCGCGTTTATTGCGCGAGTGGATTTATCTCAAGCCGCTCACCGTTAATATCAACCACTCTGAAGCCACCGTCGGCATGCTGACGCTGGAAGGCACCGTAACCGGCGCTGCCGAATTTATTCGCTACTCGCTGATGATTTTGACCAGCGGTATGTTGTGCGTTTTAATTATCTCCTTCCTGCTGAGTGAATTCCTGCATCGCGGCATTCTCGCCACGCTGCGTAACATCACCAGCTCCATCCATTACGTGATTCAATCTGGCGATTTTTCCTTACGTATTCCGGAGAGCCCGACCCGCGAATTCCAACTATTTTCCGATGACCTCAACTCGCTGCTGAGCGAAATGCAGACGCTGCAGACCTCGCTAATGCGAGATAATCGCTCGCTGGCCGCCAAAGCGCTGGAAGATCCGTTAACCGGTCTGGCGAACCGCACGGCGTTTGTCGCTCAGCTCACCCGATTACTTGATCAACAATTTGCCAAAGAGCGCTTTGCCTTGCTGTTTCTTGATGGCGATCGCTTCAAAAGCATCAACGATAACTGGGGCCACGCCGCCGGCGATGAAGTGCTGAAAGCCATTGGATCACGCCTCTCCTCTTTGGCTTATCAGCAGGATTTGGTCGCCCGCTTAGGTGGAGACGAGTTTGCCATGCTGGTAAGCAGCCGGGCCAGCGAGGCGCACCTGCAACTGCTGATGCAAGAGATTAATGAAAGCATCAAGCATAAGATTGTGATTGCGGAAGGCACGCCGATCACCACGTCGGTGACCATTGGCTACGCCTGGTCGCAGCATGGCGACACGGTCGAGTCGATTCTGGAGCGCGCCGATATGAACATGTACAAAAACAAGGGAATGAGTAAGGTACGGATATGAAGATAAGAATTTTGCTGTTGATGGCGATGTTGGCGCTGGTCGGCTGCCAGTCAAAAGGACGTTTTACTGATGCGCAGATTGCGGCAATGCGTGATGCCGGTTTCAGTGAAAATAACGAGGGCTGGGGATTGGGCTTATCGGACAAAATACTGTTTGGCGTCAACGAATCGGAACTGACGCCCGCCAGTAAAAATACCATTCAGACGATGGCAAAAAATCTGGCGACAACCGGCATTACCCATGTGCGCATTGATGGCCACACGGATAATTACGGTAAAGCGGATTACAACCAACAGCTGTCGTTGAAAAGAGCCAACGCCGTGGCGGCGCAGTGGGCGCAAGGCGCATCGATTTCGCGTGACACTATCGTTACGCGCGGCTTAGGCATGAGCGCGCCGGTCACCACGAATAATAGTGCGCAAGGCCGCGCCCAAAACCGCCGTGTAGCGATTGTGATTACCGCGCCGTAATCAATTGGCGCTCGAGCGCATAGTGATATAAACGGTCGCGCGCCAAATTCTTCATTTTTACTTCGCACATTATATCGAACGCATTAAACGACAGCGCCCAATCATTTAACGTCTGATTAAAGTAGTAATCAGAGTGGGCGCGAAGTTTCGACTTCGATATGGCTAAATCCTGCTGATCGGGAAAACCGTGATCGGGGATGATGCCTTCCTGAGCAATTGAATAATGCAGCACCGGTCGCACACCGCGCCATGACTCGTTGATCAGTGCGATGCGTTCATCATCGGCCTGAATATAGTGGTTCTCTTTCACCCAATGATGGTGAATATCCAGCACCACCGGGCAGAGATTGCGCGCCTGTAACACATCATCCAGCGAGCAGGAGATTTCATCATTCTCCACCGTCAGCATATTGCGCGCTTCCGGACTCAGGCGGAGAAACGCCGCGCGAAATCCATCAATCCCCTTTTTACCGTTCATATGGATGTTGATTTTGAAATCCTGGAACTGCCGGCCAAAGCCCATTAACACCGCGCAAGTGGCGTGATACTCCACATCCTCTATTGCCCGATCAACCACGCCCTCATTATCGGACGCCAGCACCGTATATTGGCCGGGATGAAACGAGAGACGGATATGATGACTGCGCGCCAGATCACCGCAGCGGCGCAATAACGGCGTGAGTTCGGCTAACAGTTCGCCATACAGCTGGGTTGCTTCAGGCACGGTATAGAGCGGCAACAGATCGCTGCCAATACGCATCATGCGGAGAGCCTCAGGTTCTTTCGCCAGCTGCTCAAGTGTCAAGTAGAGGTTTTGTAGATTGTTTTGCGCCAGCAGGTTCAGCAGCGTGATGCGTGCATCATCATCCAGACTGAGAAAGCGCGTGCGGGTGGTACTTTTAAAGGGATACGGCTGTTTAGCCTGTTGATCCAGATACTTACAAGCAAAGCCTAATTTCATTTTATCCCCCATTTAATCAGCTTGAAAGCTTAGCTGTGATTGGGGAATGTGCCAGGTGCAGGATGCAGCTGCACCTGGCGCAAAGCGTAGGTCACCATTTATGGCGACCACCACAGGTTACACGTCCGGGAAGGTCATGCTGCTGCCCGGCGCTTCGCGATGCAGATGGATAAAGTTCAGGTGACGTTCGTACTGATCGAGAATATCGATGATCACCTGCTCTTTGTTGTAATCCATCAAATCATTGCCCTGGCTGCCTTCCAGCAGGAAGGTTTCGAGGCGGTAGTAGGTCGATTTACCGCTGCGAGCGCGGTAGGTGAAGCCCGGGACCGAATACTGCTGAGGCCAGATCTGATAGACGAAGTCCTGCTCTTCACCCAGCAGCACGCGCAGATCCAGGTGGCCCAGCGGCTGCGCTTCATCGGGTTCAACGCGCTCCAGCGAAACACGTCCGCCGCGCAGTTCCAGCTCTTTCGCCACATCCTGCATCGCCGGGAACAGCACCTCTTCCATCATTTTCTGCGTATAGCGCGTACCCGGATAGTTCATCAGGCGCGACAGGCGCTTCTTCCAGCTCAGACGATCGTTACTCGCCGGAATGTAAGGCGCAGTATCGCGGCTGGCGCTGGCGCGGCGATGATCTTCGACCTTGAGCGATTTATACAAGCCGGCCATCACAAAGAAGATCACGAAGCTGAACGGTAAGCCCATGATCACCGTGGCGTTCTGCAAGGCAGAAATGCCGTTGGTCATCAGCATGCCCATGGTCAGCACACCAATCGCTATCGACCAGAAGATACGCAGCCAGTTTGGCGCATCGCTATTGATGTCTTTCAGCTTCGAAGTGAAGTTACCCAGCACCAGCGAGCCCGAATCCGCCGAGGTCACGTAGAACAACATACCGGTGATGGTGGCAACCGAAGCACTGAGTTTAAACGCCGGATACTGCGCCAGCAGGCTGTAAAAACCACGCTCAGCATGCGCCATCACTTCCTGCGCAAAGCCCGCATCGCCGTGAATAATTTCATACAGCGCCGCGTTACCAAACACCGACAGCCACAGCAGCGTAAAGGTGAACGGAATAATCAGCGTGCCCAATACAAACTCACGAATGGTACGGCCGCGCGAAATACGGGCGAGGAACAGACCGACAAACGGTGACCATGCCACCCACCAGGCCCAGAAGAACAGAGTCCAGCTGTTCATCCACTCTTTCGGTTGATCAAAAGCAAAGGTGTTGAGCGTCATGCCCATAAAGCGATTGACGTAGTCGCCGACGTTCAGCACCAGCGCGTTGAGCAGGAAATCCGTTTTGCCCATAAACAGCACGAACAGGATCAAGCCCAGCGCCAGTGCGACGTTGAGTTCCGACAGAATACGAATGCCTTTATCGACGCCGGAGGTCACTGAAATGGTGGCGATAATCACCGACAGCACAATTAATGCCGCCTGGGCAGTGAATCCTTCGGGAATATCAAACAGCACGTTGAGGCCGTAGTTCAGCTGCACCACACCAATCCCTAACGTGGTCGCGATACCAAAGATGGTACCGATAACCGCGGCGATATCTACGGTATGGCCAATCGGGCCATTAATGCGTTTGCCGAAAATGGGGTAGAGCGCCGAGCGGATGGTAAGCGGCAGGTTGTAACGATAGCTAAAGTAGCCGAGCGCAATACCCATCAACGCATACATCGACCAGCCAGTAACGCCATAGTGGAACAGCGTCCACACCATCGCCTGGCGCGCGGCTTCCATGGTCTGCCCGGCCCCTTCTGGCGGCTGCATGTACTGCGTTACCGGTTCGGCAACTGAGAAGAACATCAGGTCAATCCCGATGCCAGCGGCAAACAGCATTGCTGACCAGCTCAGCAGGCTGAATTCAGGTTTGGATTGCTCCGGTCCGAGCTTGATCGCCCCATAGCGTGAGCACGCCATATAGACCACGAACACGATATACACCGTGGCAGCGAGCATGTAGTACCAGCCAAACGTGGAGGTGACCCAATTCACGGTGGTCTGTATCCAGTTGGCAGCTAATTCGCTGTAAAAAATCGTGACAAGTGAAAATGTCAGAATCAGTCCGGCTGAGGTGAAGAACACCACAGGATTGATTCTGTCTTTTTCACTGGCAGGTGGATTAATCATCGATTACCTCTGGTTAATTTCCTGTAATTCATGCCAATAAAGCCCGTTTTAGTCGCCATTGATGGCGATCCTGCGCGGGAAAGTGCGGTTTTCGTTGGGTGCGCGTTAATGCACACCTGCTGAGTTCCTTTCAACTCACCGCTCCGTTTTTGTAACAAACGAAGCACAGCATCCTAACAAATTTCTTTTTTATATTGAACGTGCAATCAAAAAAAGTTTTAATAGTGTCCTTACATTGCGGTGGAGCTGGAGTTTTATGCCAAAGGTGGGAATGCAGCCGATTCGTCGTCGGCAACTGATTGATGCGACCCTGAGCACCATTAACGAAGTCGGGATCAACGACGCCACCATTGCGCAGATTGCGCGCCGTGCTGGCGTATCGACGGGCATCATCAGCCACTACTTCAAAGACAAGAACGGTCTGCTGGAAGCGACGATGCGCGACGTAACGCGTCAGCTGCGTGATGCGGTCGCAGCAAGGTTGAAGCCGCTGGCCGATGCCAGCACCGAAGCGCGTCTGGTGGCGATTGTGGAAGGCAACTTTGATGATTCGCAGGTGCACAGCGCCGCGATGAAAGCCTGGTTAGATTTTTGGGCTAGCAGCATGCATCAACCACAGCTCGGACGCCTGGAACGCGTCAGCAGTCGTCGACTGTTTTCCACGCTGGCTGCCGAGTTTCGTCGCGCAATTCCCCGTGAGCAGGCGCGTCTGGCGGCACATGGCCTCGCCTCGCTGATTGATGGCCTGTGGCTGCGCGCCGCGTTAAGTGGCAAACCGTTCGATTTAGCCATCGCCAGAAGGCTTACCACCCAATTCATTCGTCAGCAGTTGGCTGACCAGAATCACTGAGGAAGGAGAAATCATGTCCCGATTCACCGAGCAACACCTTTATATCGATGGCGCACGCGTTCCAGCTGCGGCTGGCAACACATTCCAGACCATCAACCCGGCAAACGGCGAAGTGCTGGCCGAGGTTCACGAAGCCGAGCTCACGGATGTTGATCGCGCTGTCGCCGCGGCGAAAAAAGGCCAAAAAATCTGGGCAGCGATGACCGCAATGGAACGTTCACGCATTCTGCGTCGTGCGGTGGATATCCTGCGTGAGCGCAATGATGAACTGGCCGCGCTGGAAACCCTCGATACCGGTAAACCGCTGAGCGAAACCCAATATGTCGATATCGTCACCGGTGCCGATGTGCTGGAGTATTACGCCGGCTTGATTCCTTCGCTGGAAGGCCAGCAAATCCCGCTGCGCGACACCTCTTTCGTCTATACCCGTCGTGAGCCGCTGGGCGTGGTGGCCGGTATCGGCGCATGGAACTACCCGATTCAGATCGCCTTGTGGAAATCGGCACCCGCGCTAGCTGCCGGTAACGCGATGATCTTCAAACCAAGCGAAGTTACGCCGCTGACCGCGCTGAAACTGGCAGAAATCTATACCGAAGCGGGCGTGCCGAACGGCGTGTTTAACGTGGTGAACGGCCGCGGCGCGGTGACCGGCCAGCTGCTGACCGACCATCCGGGCATCGATAAAGTCTCCTTCACCGGTGGCGTGGCCAGCGGCAAGAAGGTGATGGCAAATGCCGCGGGCTCAACGCTGAAAGACGTCACCATGGAACTGGGCGGTAAATCACCGCTGATCATCTTTGATGATGCCGATCTCGACCTCGCCGCAGATATCGCCATGATGGCGAACTTCTACAGCTCCGGCCAGGTTTGCACTAACGGTACGCGCGTCTTCATCCCAGCCAAACTGCAGTCGGCATTTGAAGCAAAAATCGCCGAGCGCGTGGCGCGCATCAAAGCGGGTGACCTGAATCATCCTGACACTAACTTCGGTCCGCTGGTGAGTTTCGCGCATCGTGACAACGTGATGCGCTTTATCGAATCGGGTATCAGCGAAGGTGCGCGTCTGCTGTGCGGCGGTAAACGCCTGAGCGGCGCAGCATTCGACAAGGGTGCGTGGGTAGAACCGACCGTGTTCACCGACTGCCGCGATGAGATGACCATCGTGCGCGAAGAGATCTTCGGGCCGGTGATGTCAATTCTGAGCTACGAAAGCGAAGAAGAGGTGGTTCGCCGCGCGAACGCCACTGAATTCGGCCTGGCTGCCGGTGTCGTGACGCAGGATCTTAACCGCGCGCACCGCGTGATTCACCAGATTGAAGCCGGTATCTGCTGGATCAATACCTGGGGTGAATCGGCCGCTGAGATGCCAGTCGGAGGCTATAAGCACTCTGGCGTTGGCCGCGAAAATGGCCTGATGACGCTGCAAAATTACACCCAGGTGAAATCAGTGCAGCTCGAAATGACCCGTTTTCAATCCGTATTTTAATTTTGGCTTTTTAACCTGAGGAACGACTAATGGAATTTGATTACATCATTATCGGAGCCGGATCCGCAGGGAACGTTTTGGCGACAAGACTGACCGAAGATAGCAGCGTCAATGTACTGCTTTTAGAAGCGGGCGGCCCAGATTACCGCTTCGATTTCCGCACGCAAATGCCGGCGGCGCTGGCTTTCCCATTACAGGGCAAACGCTATAACTGGGCATACGAAACAGAACCTGAGCCGTATATGAACAACCGCCGCATGGAGTGCGGACGCGGCAAAGGTTTGGGCGGCTCATCGCTTATCAACGGCATGTGCTACATCCGCGGTAACGCGATGGATTTGGATAACTGGGCGAAAGAACCTGGCCTCGAGAGCTGGAGCTATCTCAACTGCCTGCCCTACTATCGTAAATCTGAAACGCGCGATATCGGTGCCAACGATTATCATGGCGGCGAAGGCCCGGTAAGCATCACTACCTGCAAACCCGGCAACAATCCGCTGTTTGCTGCGATGATTGAAGCGGGCGTGCAGGCCGGTTATCCGCGCACGGACGATCTTAACGGCTATCAACAGGAAGGTTTCGGTCCAATGGACCGCTTTGTGACGCCGAAAGGTCGCCGTTCCAGCACCGCGCGCGGTTATCTCGATACCGCGAAAACGCGTCCGAACCTGAAAATCATCACCCATGCCACCACAGACCGCATTCTATTTGACGGTAAACGTGCGATTGGCGTGCAGTATCTGCTGGGTTCCAGCAATACCTCACATAAAGTGCAGGCGCGTCGTGAAGTGCTGCTGTGCGCGGGTGCGATTGCATCGCCACAGATTCTGCAGCGTTCCGGTGTCGGCTCGGCTGAGTTAATGAAGCAGTTCGATATCCCGCTGGTGCACGATTTGCCGGGCGTGGGCGAAAACTTGCAGGATCACCTCGAAATGTACCTGCAATATGAGTGCAAAGAGCCGGTTTCGCTCTATCCGGCACTCAAATGGTGGAACCAGCCGAAAATCGGTGCCGAGTGGCTGTTTAACGGCACCGGCGTCGGCGCCAGCAACCACTTCGAAGGCGGCGGCTTTATCCGCAGCCGCGAAGAGTTCAGCTGGCCGAATATTCAGTATCACTTCCTGCCAGTCGCGATTAACTACAACGGCTCGAATGCTGTAGAAGCACACGGTTTCCAATGCCACGTTGGCTCAATGCGCTCACCAAGCCGCGGCCATGTGCGCCTGAAATCACGCGACCCACGTCGCGATCCGGCGATTCTGTTCAATTACATGTCGCACGAGCAGGATTGGCATGAGTTCCGCGATGCAATTCGTATCACGCGCCAAATCATTAATCAGCCGGCGCTGGACAAGTATCGTGGCAAAGAGATTAGCCCAGGCCTGGATTGCCAGACCGATGAGCAGCTGGATGAGTTTGTGCGCAACCACGGCGAGACCGCTTATCACCCGTGCGGCACCTGTAAAATGGGTACCGATGAAATGGCAGTGGTAGATGGTGAAGGTCGCGTGCACGGACTGGAAGCCCTGCGCGTGGTGGATGCCTCGATTATGCCGTTGATCATTACCGGCAATCTCAACGCAACCACCATTATGATTGGTGAAAAAATCGCGGATAACATTCGTGGTCGCCAACCGCTACCGCGCAGCGAAGCAGATTACTTTGTCGCCGGCGATAAACCGGTGCGCGCTGAACCGATGCGCGGATAACCACGCCATTCGCAGGGTAACGTTCTGTTACCCTGCTCTTTTACTTCATAACTCAATAAATCAATTGGTTATATCTCCGTCTGGCTATGCTAAGTCTTAGCCGTTACCATATCTGCAAAAGTAACTTTGCACAGTGATTGACGGAAAGTGATATGACTTCAGTGAATAGCGATCATCATGATTTAGCCGATACGTTCGCCTCGTTTTCTTTTCATCAGAGCATGCTGCTTAATCTGCTGGCGGTGATGGCGCCCTTATCGAAAACGGCGATCATGGCGGCGTTAAACGCTTTTGACAGCAAACCCTGTCGTATCAATCATCCCGAGTTAGATGCCTTATTGGAGGAGTTTCAACAAGCGGGTTTGATTGCCCTGGTGGAACAACGCTGGCAGCTCACTAAAAACTACGAAAATAAGGTTGTTTTGCAGCTGTTACGCCATCCCGAAGTCCTACACGCCGTTCTTGATCATTGCAGTACCTATCGCACCAAAGTCGTCGATATTCATAAGACACTTATGTGGATGTCTGCGCTGGCGGGAATGATGGATCAGCTCACCGAGCAGACTATCCGTTGGCGCTATTACGGAAATTTCCAACTGGACGATCACCCTGCCATTAAGCTGATTGCGGATGAGGCGGGAAGAGAGGCTTTTACCCTGCTGCATCACGATGTGCAAATCCTGCTGCTTTCCACCGCGCTCAGTGATGCCAGCGAGCAATTCAAGGTCAGCCCGCAACTCTGGCAGTTCGCACGTAACTTCGCCGCAGCTTTACCAAACATTCCTGGGATGATGATTGACGCCTTAGCGCTTGAGGCACTGTGGCGCGACGATCGTGACTTCCTGAAAACCGAATCATCTTATGCAGCTCAGTGCTGGTTGGCTTTGTATCAGGGAGAACCTCAGTCAGCGATGCAAGCCTGGCAGCTACTGGTAAAACAGCTGCGGAAGCTTACCGGCAAACGCAAACTGCAGCTGCCGCCGGAATTGGCGATATTAGCTGCCATCACCCTGTTTTCCCGTACTGAACCGCAACAGCCGGCCGAATTACTTGAACTCACAGAACAGAGCAAAAATGACAATATTGCCTGGTGGTTATTTGAAGGATTAATCACTAAGCGATTTGGTATCACGCCGAAGCAGCGCAGTTTTGAGTACATCGATAAGCCGCTCATTGGCATAGCCGGCATGTTTCAGGCCCTGATTCTGTACTGGCTTGGCGATATGCAACACGCCGAACAACAGCGTTCGCGCCTGCTGGAATTTGCGAAACAACTGGAAGAACGGGGTTATACGCTTCCCGCATTCGAAATGCGTACCCTTTTACATCATCAGTTCGCTGAACCTGCGCCTGAAAAACCCCGCCAGCGTCAGGCGATTAGCCAGCTTTGGCAGCGTAAAGAGACATGGGAATACGCGCTGGAAGCACTGGCGCAACTTTCGCCAAAGAGTAGCGAAAGCACGTCACGCCTCGCCTGGCTCTTGTCGCATAACGGCTATGGGATTGAGATGATTCCCGTGGAACAGAAACGGAATCAGCAAGGCTGGAGCAAGGGACGCTCCATCGCGTTAAAACGCCTGCGCCACGAATCCGATAAGCTGACGTGGCTGGTGGCGCAGGATCGCCAGGTCGCCAAACATATCACTTCGCACTACAACTATTACGGTTCGGATAGATATGAAGTTGACGCCAACAAAGCGCTGCCGCTGCTGGCCGGACATCCCGCTGTTTTCTGGCAAGATGCGCCGGATGTCCGCATCGATGTTGAGTCAGGACAAATCCAGCTCTCGATCAGCGAAAAGCACGGCCAACTTTGCCTTAGGCTCAACCCAACTTTCGACAGCCGCGATCAGGTGGTGATCGTTAATGAAACGCCGACCCGATTAGTTGCCTATGTGGTGAACGAAGCACACAGAAAAATTGCCGCGGTACTCGGCGAAGAACTGCGAATTCCCGCAACCGCGCGCGACAAAGTTTTGCGTTCGATTACTGCCGTTGCGCCGCTGCTGCCTATTCAGGCCGATTTGCCTGAGTTCACTGCCCACATTCCTCACGTCGAGGCAGATGAAAAAATTTATGCGCAGCTGTTGCCGCTGGGCGAGGGTTTACGCTTGCAACTGCTGGTTCGCCCTCTCGTCAACGGCAGCTGGCTGCCGGTAGGTCGCGGCAATGAGATAGTGCATGGTAAGCAAGACAAGCAAGCGGTGCAGACCCGACGCGATTTGAAACGCGAAGAGTCCAGCATGCAGCAAATTTTGCAAGCCTGCCCCCTATTGACGGAAACGGAGCAGGATAACCAGGAATGGCAATTTAACCAGACGCAGGATGCACTGGAAATGCTGAGCCAATTGCGAAGTGTCGATGGCAATTTACTCGAATGCGTCTGGCCCGAAGGTGAGCGGATGCGCTTTACCGGCCGCCGTGATATGCGTGCGTTAACGCTTAACGTGAAGCGTCAGGGAGAATGGTTCGCGTTATCCGGTGAGTTGAAGCTGGATGACGATAAAGTGCTAAAACTGCGTGAATTGTTGAAACTGGTTGAGGAGAGCGAGGGACGCTTTATTCGCCTTGGCGATCAAGAGTGGCTGGCACTGGATCATCAGCTGCGCCAACGTTTGCAACAGTTAATGCTGATGGCGGTAAAAGACAATAAGGCGCTGACGGTTAATACATTAACCCTGCCGTTTATCAAAACGCTCGCTGAAGAAGTCGGCGATTTGCGTGGCGATAGCGATTGGCAGCAGCAGTTGCATGAATTAAAGGCCAGAGAGAAACATCTGCCTGTCCTACCGAGTACGCTCAAAGCCGAATTACGCGATTATCAACTGGAAGGATTCTATTGGCTTTCACGTCTGGCGCATTGGGGTGTGGGCGCCTGCCTGGCGGATGATATGGGACTGGGGAAAACCTTGCAGACGTTAGCGCTGCTGCTGGAACGTGCTCCGCATGGCCCACAACTGGTTATCGCCCCCACATCCGTGACCTACAACTGGCTGAGCGAAAGCGCCAAATTTGCGCCAACGTTGCAGATGCGCGATTTTCGCTATCGCCGTGATATCTCTGATATCGGCGAATTTGATGTCGTGGTTGTCAGTTACGGCATGCTGCTGCAGGAAGCTGAACGCTTTGCCGCTACGCAATGGCACAGTGTGGTTTTGGACGAAGCTCAGGCGATCAAAAATGCGCAGACCCAACGCGCAAAAGCAGTGATGGCATTGAAGGCCGATTTTCGCTTAGCGCTCAGCGGCACGCCGATTGAAAACCATCTTGGTGAGCTGTGGAGTTTGTTCCGTTTCATTAATCCGCGTTTGCTGGGCGATCAAAAATCCTTTAGCCAAAAATTCACAGTGCCGATCGAGCATGGCAGCAAGCTCGCCGCTTCGACGTTGAAGCAACTGATAAAGCCGTTTGTCCTGCGCAGAACCAAAGCTCAGGTGCTTGACGAGCTTCCGCCGCGCACAGATGTTCTTCATCAAATTCCCCTGAGCGAGAGTGAAAAACATTGGTACGAGGCGCTGCGCCAGCAGGCCATTGAGAATCTGCAAGAGAGCAAAGACCTCAGTACCATTCAGGTGCTGGCGGAGATTACGCGCCTGCGTAGATTCTGCTGCAACCCTTCACTGGTTCTGCACGACGTTTCGCTGGAGAGTAGCAAGCTCAAGGCCTGCCTTGAAATCGTTAATGAATTACGCGAAAACCACCACAAAGCTTTGGTGTTTAGTCAGTTTGTTGACCATCTTGCCCTGCTGCGCGCAGCACTCGATGAACAGAATATCGCTTATCAATATCTGGATGGTTCAACGCCTCCGGCTGAGCGGAAAAAGCGTGTAAATGATTTTCAGGCGGGTACGGGCGATCTGTTCCTCATCAGTTTGAAAGCCGGTGGTACCGGACTTAATTTAACCGCGGCAGATTACGTTATTCATCTCGATCCGTGGTGGAATCCTGCGGTAGAAGATCAGGCCAGCGATCGCGCCCATCGTATCGGTCAGGAGCGACCAGTGACTGTCTATCGGCTGGTAATGGAAGGCACGATTGAAGAACAGATTGTTGGCCTGCATAACCGTAAACGTCAGCTGGCAGCCGACTTACTGGAAGGCAGTGATAGCGTGGGGAAAATGAATACCGAGACATTGTTGTCGGTGTTGCGTGGGGATTAATTAAGATGCTCATGGGCATATACCACCTTATATGCCCATTTAATTCTTTATAGAGCGGCCGCAACAGAATCCAACGTCAATTTCGCTGATTGAAAGACCACAGCAATGTCGCTAAAGCCCGGATCAAAAAACCACATTAAAGTATGTTGTAACTATAACCGTTAATTTGCCTCGTCGCATTTGGTAATACAAAGCCGCGCCCTCCTGCTGGCTTTTCTGCTTCAATGGGCCTCCCATTTCATGAGGGCCCACCATGAATCGCCGCCATTTTTTATCCTACCTTTCGCTTTCGGCGCTGGCCATGCGCAGCGGGATGACGTTTGCTGCTGCCACGCAAGTAACCACTAAAATTTTACCGCTGTGGCCCGATTTACCGCCAGGTGGCGGCGGCCCTTCTGGCAATGTGGTGATCTCAGACAAAGGCGCCCAACGCAATATTGTGCAGCCCACGCTTACGCTATTAACCGCTGCTAAACCCAATGGTCGCGCGGTCTTAGTTGCCGCAGGTGGCGGCTATACGCGTATTGAGATGGGTAAAGAAGCCTGGCCCGCCGCCGCCTGGCTGACGGCACGCGGCTACACCGCCTATGTGCTGAGTTATCGCTTGCCGCATGAAGGCTGGAAAGATGGCATGATAGTTTCATTGCAGGATGCACAGCGTGCGTTGCGCATGGTGCGGCAGCGTGAAAAGCATGTCAGCGTGCTGGGATTCTCGGCTGGGGGACATCTGCTCGGCATGGCCGTGACCCGCGCAGATTATCGTTCTTATAGGGCAACCGACGCGTTGGATAACCAACCGGCTAAAGCCGATCGCGCAGCGCTCATCTATCCGATTATCACGCTGGAGCCGCCCTATACGCATACTTCAACCCACAAGATTCTGGTCGGCAAAAAAGCCCCCACCAGTGAAGATGCACGTTGGTCAGTGCAGGAGTTCGTGAATCCGCAATCACCGCCCTTCTTTCTTGTGCAGGCTGAGGATGACCCGATCTCCGATCCCCACAACACGCTGATCATGGCCGATGCCTGTCAGCAGCAGCATGTACCGGTTGAGATGCATCGCTACAGCAGTGGCGGACATGGCTTTGGTATGGGCAGGCCCGGCACGCCCACCGTGGCGTGGCCGGAGCTCTATGAAAAGTGGTTGAGGCGTTAACTTACCTCAGCCGCTTGTTTGCTGGCTAACCCGGCCAGCAAGGTCTGTGAACTGGCAACCGCGCCAAAAATCCCGCCCTGCATATGAATCATGCTGAGTGCCGCTTCGTGATGCTTTAATTCGGTCGCGGCACAGCAATCGGACAACACCAGGCACTCGAAACCGCGATCGTTGGCTTCGCGCAGCGTGGTATGTACGCACACATCGGTGGTGATACCGCCGATGATCAGATTGCGAATACCGCGACTGTGCAGGATGAGCTCCAGATCGGTGGCGTAAAACGAGCCTTTCCCCGGTTTATCAATGATGATTTCACCCGGCAGCGGCGCCAGTTCCGGAATAATTTCCCAGCCAGGTTCGCCGCGAACCAGAATGCGCCCGCACGGACCCGGCGCCCCAATTTCCGCCTGCATGCGTTTCGAGCGCCAGCGCTTGTTGGCCGGAAGATCGCTGAGATCCGGCCGATGCCCTTCGCGGGTATGAATGATCGGAAATCCCAACTCGCGCATCTTCGCCAGCACCTGCTGTAGCGGCTTGATTGGCGCGCGCGTCAACGCGATGTCGTAGCCCATGCTGTCGACATAACCGCCCTTGCCGCAGAAGTCGGTTTGCATATCAATAACAACCAGCGCGGTATCCTGCGGGCTGCAACGACCGTCATACGGCCACAAATAAGGAGTTGAATCAATCGCATAATCAGGCATTTTTTTCCTCCATCACCTTCACTACGCTTTCACGTTTGAATTTGACAATCAGCGTGTAACTGGCCGCGGCAGTGACCAAACCAATCACCGCTTCACCGAACTGCGGGAAGGCAATGTGCGCAATTACCGCACACAAACTCCCTATCGCCCAGCCGGCGAAGGCGCTACCACGCAGACGACGCGCTTTACGCTGCTCGCTGATTTTGGCCATAAAGATCAAATCGACGATCATCACCGCGCCAAACGGCGGTACCACAATGCCAAGCAAACTTAGCCATTCAAGGAAGTAGGACCATACGCCAGCCAGCGCCAGTGCCCCGCCGATGACGCCGAGAATCACCGTCCACAGACGCATCTTGCTGCTGAACAGATGGCTGAAGCCCACCGCGCCGTTATACAGGCAGTGCGTGCATACCGAACCGAGGTTGATGAATACGAATAGGAAGGCGATGACTGAGAGCAGCATGCCGTGACCCATTAACATCGGCAGGAAGTTGCCACCGTTGCTCGCCGGATCAACTGCCGCGCCGACCGCGACAATCACGACGCCAAACAGGTAGGAGATGACGTTCGCCATCGGGAAAGCCGAAAACGCCGCGATCACCGCTGATTTACCGTCTTTTGACCAGCGGGTAAAGTCAGCAGTCATGGTACCCGAATCAGCGAAACCGGCGACCACCATCGTCACCGCAGTGCCCATGCTCATCACGCCCACCGCGCCGCTGCCCCCTTTAAACTGCGTAATGGTGCTGAAATCATGATGCTGGCCAATCAGCCATAAAGCCACTAAACCCAGCACCACAAACAGCGGCGCGGCGATAAGGCCGAGCACCGACAGCGCGCGCACCCCGAGAAACGTAATCGCGGTATACAGCACCATGGCGAACGCCGTCACCGCCAGCGCATTCCAGCCAAAAGTTTGATTGATCACCGTGCCCGTCAAGCCGGTCTGGAAGGCATACCAGCCAATCACCACCGTCGACAGGAAGCCAGAGACCAAAATGTAACCTTTAGTGCCGAAGGTGCGCTTCGCCTGTAGCGCGAAGTTCATGCCGGTATTGCCAGCAAACCAGCTCAGCGCGCCGACATAAGCAAACAGCACCAGGTTGCCCAGCAAAATCGCTATCAACGCGGGCCAAAAACCGAGATGCCAGGTAATGATGCCGCCGAACAGCGCGTTGGTGAGGATCATAGGAAAACCGAACCACACTGCCGATACCGAGCCGGTGGAGTGGCGATGGCTGAGCGGTACCGGCTCGTGTTCGAACTCCTGCTCCAGAGCAGGTGAATTTTTGTTAGTCATGGGCAACTCCGATTGAAACAGGATGAAGGTGATTCCAGGGTTGAATGCGCTCGAACGCGGCACTGGCCGCCAGCACCAGGCCATCGTCCAGATGACGACCCACGATTTGCATGCCAATCGGCAGGCCGCTGGCGGTGAAGCCCGCAGGCACGGACGCCGCCGGTTGGCCGGTAAAGTTGAACGGGAAACAGAAGGAGAGCCAGTGATCGCTGCGCACCATGCGGCCATCAATAATCTCCGGCCCCTGCATATTGAGCGGGAACGGCGGTACCGCCAGCGTCGGTGACAGCAGCAGATCGTAGTGCTGCATAAAGCGCCACATCTGATTGCACAGCTTCTTGCGCATGGTATTGGCATCAGTAAAGTTTTCGGCACGCCAGTCGCGTTGCAGCATGGCGCTGAGGTGTGGCGACATGCGCGAGCCAAGTTCAGCGTACATCTTGCGCATGCCGGTCAAATCGCTTTCAAAAGCCACCAGCGCGGCGAACGTCGCACCTTCATCGGCGATGCCGGGATCGACTTCATCCAACTCGGCACCCAGCTCCTGCGCAAAGCGTCGCGCCGCCTTTGTGACAACGTCACGCACTTCTGCATCCACGGCGATATAGCCAAAATCAGCGCTAAAGGCGATACGCAGTCCATTGAGCGGCTTGTCCAGAGACGCCAGCCAATCCACATCACTGCAGGGAATTGAGTGGCGATCGCGCATGTCTGGTCCCGCCATCACCGACATCATCAGCGCGCTGTCACGCACGCTGCGCGACATCGGACCGATGTGCTCTAAGGATTCCCAGCTGGATACGCCGGGATAGCGCTCGTCGCGACAGCCCGGCCAGAGCGGCACGCGCCCCATCGATGCTTTCAAGCCAAACACGCCGCAGTGGGCAGCAGGAATACGCACCGAACCGCCGCCGTCGCTGCCTAGCGCAATCGGACACAGGCGCGCCGCCAGGGCAGCACCGGAACCGGCGCTGGAACCGCCCGGCGTTTTGCTAAGATCCCACGGGTTGCGCGGTGAAGGGAATAACGGATTGTGTCCCACGCCGCTATAGCCAAACTCCGGCGCGGTGGTTTTGCCCAACAGCACGGCATCGGCAGCTAACAGGCGCTCAACGGTAATGTCATCTTCTTCCGGGACGAACTCGGCATAAGCATGCGATCCGGACGTGGTTTTTACCCCTGCGGTGCAAATCAGATCTTTCACCGCCAGCGGCACCCCCGCCAATGCACCCAGGGTTTCGCCGCGTGCGCGTTTGGCATCAATAGCCGCTGCCTGCTGCAGCGCCAACTCCGGCGTGGCGGTGCAAAATGCCTGAATCTGTGGCTCGCGCAGTGCCATGCGATCCAACGCGGCCTGCGTCAACTCTTGCGCCGTTACCTCCCCGCTACGGATCAACGCCGCCAGCGTCGTGGCATCTTCATCCAACAGTGCATCAAACATGCGAATACTCCCGATTTATCAACTAACGGGGATATTGCAGATTACGTGCCAATACTTTCCAAAAAATGACGCGTTTGAGCCAAAGCCAGATGGGATACGCTCTTGGATACAAGATCGAATACTTATGTTTCTTTACAATGCAGGCCGGGATGCGCAAAGCACAACAATGGCGCAACGCTGCGCCATGTTGAGGTGCAGACTTTGCCAAAATTGCGATGGAAATTAATCCTGCATCATTGATGAGAAAAACCGCGCACTCGCTATATAATCCCTTGCATATCGAAGCAAGGAGCGTTTTATGAATACCACTTACAGCCGACTTCTTCTCGCCGGCTTACTCACTTTTACCGCGCTATCCAGATACGCCAGCCGTGTAGTGACCGATCAGATTGGTCGCCAGGTAACCATTCATGGTTTTATGCCCCGCACTTAAACCGCAATGGCGGACAGCACCAGGCATAAAAGCGCCACGTACACCCGGGCATGCCACACATCGGGAACGGCCGGAATGCATCGGCGAGCAAACATGATGCCGCTAAAGCCGGCTATCACCAGCAGCACCAGGATTTTCAGGCTGATAAATCCCAGATAGCCGCTAGCGGCTATCTTTTGCCAACCGCTGATGGCGTAAGTGATAGCACCACAAATGGCCACCGGCAGTGACAGCGGATTGGCCGCGCTGACGCAATCGCGCATTGCGTAGCCGTGGCGGCGCAGTAGCGGTACGGTCATCACGCTGCCGCCAACGCCCAACATCGCGGCGATGATACCCATCGCCGTGCCGCCAGCACTGGCGGTCAGACGAGAGAGCGATCGCGGCGTGCTCCGGCTGAAGAACCCTTTGCGCAGCAGACAATCGGCGATGGTTACCAGCATGTAGATGATAAACAACCTGCGTATCCAGTTATCATCCATTTCGCCAGCCAGCGACGATCCGATCACCGCACCCAGCGCGATGAACCACAGCAGTGGGAGCAAGGTGGCTTTATTCAACTTGCCGCCACGCCAGTTGTGGTAGCTGGCCCAACCGGCGTTGAAGATCATCACTGCGGTCGAGGTGGCCACCGCGATGTGCATCGCGTCTGCCGCCAGCAGCGGTTGTTGCGCCAGCAGCTGGTAGACAAATGGCACAACTACAAAGCCGCCACCAAAACCAAACAGCACCGTGGTAATGCCGGTAGCAAACCCCGTCAGCACAATAATTAATAGCTCATTCATTAACGTTCTCAGCATCAGCAAATAAGTTACGCAGCTTACGCAGCCACCTGCCCGCTTCCCATTTGTGCAGCGCTCAATTAACCTTGCAAACCGGTCAATCTGAGACAGATAGCTAACATGCGGAATGGTCACATAGATGCATTCGATCAACTGGAGCGTGATGTGGTGGCGCTTGGCAATGACTATGCGCAGGGCCTTGTGCTGCCAGAACATCACCACCGCCGTGCACAATTACTGTATGGCGCAACCGGGCTGATGCACGTTGCCACTCAGGCGGGAGAATGGGTAGTTCCGCCGCAGCATGCAGTGTGGATCCCGCCGAACACCGCGCACAGCGTAAAGTTCGTTGGCGTCTCGACGCGCAGTTTGTACATCGAACCGCAGTGCGCGGCAACGTTACGCGCCAACGATCGCTGCAGCGTGCTTAGCGTTTCACCGCTACTGCGCCAGCTGCTGATTGAAGCCGTTGATTTACCGCCGTTATATGCATCCGATCGCGATCGATCGCTAATAAAATTACTGCTGCTAGAGCTGGCCGCGATGCCGACACGTGAGTTCGATATTCCGCTGCCGCAGCAGCCCGCGCTGCTGGCGCAGTGTCAGGCTTTTCTTCAGGCTCCGAGCATTCATGATGCCGCCGAACGCTGGGCCAGCGCGCTGTTTATGAGTTCCAGCACCTTCCGCCGCCATTTCCTGCAGCAAACCGGCTTGTCTTTCTCCGCCTGGCGACAGCGCGCCTGCGTTGTGACCGCGTTAGCGATGCTGGTCGCCGGGAAATCGGTGAACGAAGTGGCGCTGTCGCTGGGTTACGATAGCAGTTCGTCATTCTCCACCATGTTCCGCCGGGTTACCGGGCAGGTGCCGTCCTTTTACATTGACAACCGCTGAGTGAAATTTCGCCACTCTCTGGCGATTTCAGGCTGAAAACCCTGAGTTTCGAGCCGGAATAATCACCCTAACCTGCTGTTAATCATCGCTTTCCGCGTTTACTGCAAGCTTGTCGACGTTTTAGGCCATTAACTGCTGCTGCACCGCAGCTAAAAAGGCGCGCAGCGCAGCGGGTTGCCGTTCGCGCGACATATAGAGGCCATAAATCGCCAGCGTTTTGGCCTGATATTCAGGTAGCACGGTTTGCAGCTGTCCGCTGGCGATGCCGTTACGCGCTTCCATTTCCGGCACCATTGCCACACCGCATCCGGCGATGGCCGCGTCACACAGCACTGACGAAATGCCGGCGCTGAAATTGCCGCTCACCGCCGCCGAAACTAACTCGCCCTGCGCATCGTAAAACTGCCAGCTCTGCCCGGCGAAGCGGCTGTAGTGCAGGCAGTTATGCTGCGCCAAATCTTGCGGCGTCTGCGGCGTGCCGTGTGTCTGCAGATAATCCGGTGACGCGCACACCACAGAAACACACTCGCCTAAACGCCGCGCTATCGCGCCCGGTTCAGGATCGTCTGTAATACGCACAGCCACATCAATGCGCTCGCCTATCAGACTTACCGGCTGGTTATTGATTTCCAGCTCAATGCGCACGGCGGGATAACGCGCCAGGAATGCTGGAATCATCGGCCCCAGAATATGCGTCGCGGTCGAGTGCGCACAGGCAATGCGCAACGTGCCATGCGGTTCGCCATCAGCACCTTGATCGGCGATCTCTTCAGCCAATCTGGTCAGCGCCCGCGATTTAGCGAGGATGTTTTCTCCGGCTGGCGTGATGGTCAATTTGCGCGATGAACGGTGCAGCAAGCGTGCCCCGGCCCATTTTTCCATCTCATCCAGATAACGACTCACCATCGGCCGCGAGATATCCAGCGCACGCGCGGCGGCGCTTAAGCTGCCCAATTCACAGATGCGGTTAAATACCGCTGCTGCCGTTACTCTGTCCATCGCCACTCCATCTGATCGTTTTACGAAACTGATCATATCCAGTTTCGGGAATTCTACCAGTCGCGAATTTCCCTACAATAGAGCGCTCAAGCACGGCGCACCGCCGGAGAAAGGAACACATTCGATGAAAGTAAAAATTCTGTCGCTGGCACTGGCCGTCGCCGCCCTGCCAGCATTCGCTGCGCCACTGCAGTTGCAGGTCTATAACCCGCAGGAGAACGGCATTTTCCCGGTCTCCTCGACGCTGGTTTCCGGTCCGCATGAAGCTATGCTGATCGATGCACAATTCAGTACTAAAGATGGCGAAAAGTTGGTGCAGATGATCAAGGCGAGCGGCAAAAAGCTGACGCAAATCGTCATCACTTCTGGCGATCCTGACTTCTACTTTGGGCTGGAGCCGATTGTTAAAGCCTTCCCTGACGTGAAAATCGTGGCAACGCCAGAAGTGGTTAAGCATATCGCAGCCACCAAAGCGGCAAAATTGGCCTATTGGGGCCCGCAAATGAAGGATGGCGCGCCGCAGCAGCTGTATGTACCGCAGGTCACGCAGGCGACCCGCTTTACGCTGGACGGCGAAACGCTGGAGCTGCGTCACGCCAATGATTACGCCGCCTACATATGGATCCCTGCCAACAAGGCCATTTTGGGTGGCACCGGCGTGGCTTCCGGCATTCATGTGTGGACCGCCGATACGCAAACGCCCGCCATTCGTCAGCAATGGCGCAAGGTACTGACAGAAATGCAGCAGCTGCAGCCAAAAGTGGTGATTCCGGGTCATTATCTGGGTACGCGCCCAGCGGGCGATGCAGCGATTAGCTTTACGCTTAACTACCTGCAAAACGTTGAAAAAGCGCTGCAGTCGCACAAGAGTTCTACCGCCGTGATCGAGACTATGAAAGCCGCTTACCCCAATCTTCCAGAGGAGAGTTCGCTGGAATTGAGCGCCAAAGTAAACACCGGCGAAATGAAGTGGTAGTGACGGTTACCGGCACCTGAGCTTGCGCAGCGGAAATACCGGTGCTGCAAGAACAATACAAAGAAGCGTTGATTTGATAGGATTTTGGCCCGAATTGACAAACTAAGGTTACGGGCCATGCCCCCAAAGAGAGCGACAATGATTGGCTTGATGGCCATTCTGCTGTGGAGCACGATTGTAGGACTGATAAAAAACGTCAGCGAAGGCTTCGGTCCGGTTGGCGGTGCTGCGCTTATCTACAGTGCCAGCGCATTTCTGCTGCTGTTGTGCGTCGGCTTTCCTAAACTGCGCACTTTTCCGCGCAGCTACCTGATCATCGGCAGCGTGCTGTTTGTCTGTTACGAACTGTGTTTGTCGCTGTCATTGGGCTTTACCCATAGCGGCCGCCAGGCGATTGAAGTTGGCATGGTCAATTATCTGTGGCCGAGTATCACCATCGTGTTGGCGGTGATCGTTAATCGACAAAAAACCAGCCTACTGATTATTCCCGGCGTATTACTTGCCGTAGCAGGGATTTGCCGGGTGCTGGGCGGCGATCAGTTTTTTTCTTTGAGCGAGATAGCGAACAACGTGCGGGATAATCCGCTGAGTTACGGCCTGGCGTTGAGCGGCGCAATCATCTGGGCGGTGTATTGCGTGGTAACGAAAAAAATTGCCAACGGCAGCAATGGCATAACTCTGTTCTTTATTCTCACCGCATTGACGCTATGGGTGAAATTCCTGCTTTCACCACAGCCGCCGTTTATCTTGTCCGCGGAGGTTTGGATCAGTTTAGCGCTGGCTGCCATGGCGATGGGCTTTGGTTACGCCGCGTGGAATGTTGGCATTCTGCATGGCAACGTGACAATTTTAGCCGCGGCGTCTTACTTCATCCCGATAATCTCGTCGCTGCTGGCGGCCTTTATCCTGCGCTCGCATCTGACTCTCCCTTTCTGGCAAGGCACCGCGATGGTCAGCCTTGGATCGCTGATCTGCTGGTGGTCAACGCGTGGCCAGCAAGCATAATGCTTATCCACAGAACAAAATTAACTCATTGATCATTTCCTGCACAACTTGCTTACCGTTGCTATTATAGCGACGCAACACACAGCAATGCGTTGCTACGAGAATGTTCAGATTGGTAACGTTTACCTGGCCCGCTTTGCGGGCTTTTTTTTTGCGCATTATAAATATTTGGGTTTCTCAGTACGGAATCCCAGACCAATTAAGCGGCCAAACAGATGACGCAAAAACGGAAAGCGCCCGATAATCTGCGGAACTTTACTCGGCGTACTGCGCTTACGTTTGTTGCTGCTCATCTTGATCTGCAGAAATTGCGTGGCAACCGTCGGGAACTGGCGGCGCTGCTGCACTTTTTGCAGATCGCGCAGTGTGACCTTGCCCTGCTGAAGCGGCCTCGTCAGCATGTTCGCAGCGGCGACCGCATCCTGAATCGCCAGATTGACGCCAACGCCACCAATCGGTGACATCGCGTGTGCCGCATCGCCGATGCAAAGCACCCCAGGCTTCATCCAGTGGTCAAGGCGGTCGATACGTATCGACAACAACTTGAGCTTCTCCCACGCATCCACTTCCGCCATGCGTTCTGCGCTAAAGGGTGCAACTTCCGCAATGCTGCTTTTCAACGCAGCCAAGCCCGCCAGCTTAAGCTCATCGAATTGGTTTTTCTGAATGGTGTAACCGCACTGCCAGTAATCACCGCGATCGATGACGATGAAGTTTTGCTTCGGCCCTTTATGGCCCATGCCCAACTGCGGATCGTCCGGCTGTTTCTCCAGCCGAAACCACAGCACATCACGCGGCGATCCAAAGCTTTTACCGGTCAATCCGGCTTTGGCTTTGACCTGAGAATTCCGTCCGTCGGCACCAATCACCAACGCGGTGCGGATGATCGTTGTTTCGTTACCCTGTAACGTTTTCACGCCGCAAACCACCCCCTTTTCATACAGTAACTCGTCAAATTCGGTGGATTGCAGCAGCGTAAAGCCCGGAAACTGTGCCGCCTTTGCGGCAAGGAAGTTGAGGAAATCCCACTGCGGCATAAAAGCGATAAAGCGGCACTGTACCGGTAAACGTGAAAAATCAGCCATGGTGATCTCCTCACCGGCGACTTCTGCCTGTAGCTTCTCCGCCCGTTGATGTGGCAACGCCAGCAACGCATCCAGCAGGCCGAGCTGCCGCATAATTTCCAGCGTTGAGGGATGAATGGTGTCACCGCGAAAATCGCGCAGAAAATCAGGATGCTTTTCAATGACCACCGCGCGAAGTCCAGCGCGCGCCAGAAGATAGCCCAGCATTAAACCGGCTGGACCGCCGCCGACGATACAACAATCCGCCTGCAACTCCTCTCCCTGTACTGCCTGCATCGTCTACCTCGGTTCAAAAATGATAATGGTTATCATTTATAGCATACGCTGATTTTAATGTGATGAAACAAACGGTGAAGCCTGATGTGCGGGTGGCACGGCAAAATTACGCTGCATACGTCTTATCTCTTCCGCTGGCGGCAAACCAAACAGCCGTTTGAATTCGCGATTAAACTGCGAAGCGCTCTCATAACCTACGGCGTGGCAGGCCGCAGCGGCTGTCATCTCCTGACGTACCATCAACATTCTCGCCTGATGTAAACGCACCGATTTCACATACTGCATTGGCGGTTGATGGGTGATGTTTTTGAAATGGGTGTGAAAGGTTGGCACGCTCATGCTGGCCACTGCCGCGAGCTGGCCCAGCGTCAATGGCTGAGCATAGTGCGCATGAATATGGCTGAGCGCTCTGCCCACTTTGCCAAACTGCCCTTGTAACGTCAGAGCCGATCGCAGCGCGCTGCCCTGAGGACCGGTTAACACGCGATAATAGAGTTCACGGACCAGCGAGGGACCGAGCATGTGTGCATCTAACGGATGGTTTAACGCGGTGAGAAATCGCAGCACGGTGGCGCGTAACGTCTCATCCATCGGACTCGACATCATGCTCTGCGCCGCTTGCGCCGCGAACGCCACATCCTGCTGTTCCAGCTGCAGCATTAATTCAGTCGCGACGTTGAAGTCCAGATGCATGTAGATCGCCAGCAACGGATGCTCTGCGGATGCGGCGGTTTCCATGGTAAAAGGCACCGGCACGGAAACCGCCAGATAGTGTTGCTCATCATAAAGATAAACCTGATCGCCAAAGAAACCGCGCTTGGTGCCCTGACAGACAATCACGATGCCGGGATCGTACAGCACCGGCGTGCGCGCCAGCGGGCGGTCGGAACGCAGCAGGCGCACACCGGGCAATGCGGTGAGGTTGTATCCCTCATGCGGCGCTAACCTTTTGAGCAGATCGACCGTCTGCTGCTGTAAACTCGGCTTCAACGTCATAACCGCTCACTCATAAGATTAGGCAACAATTAAAGCAGATAAGGCCTTACCGACCTAACATCCCGAGAATATTATGCATCTTCCACTTTTTCGCGGAGTTCGGCAAATGTCTAGATTAAAAACGTTATTGATTACCGGCGTAAGCAGCGGATTTGGCCGCGCGTTGGCCGAGGTCGCACTAAGCCGTAGCTATCAGGTGGTTGGCACGGTGCGAAATGCGGCTGCCAAAGCGGAGTTTACAGCTCTGCATGCGGAAAATGCTTACGCTTATCAATTAGACGTCACCCATTTCGCAGCGATTGCGGATGTGATCAACGATATTGAGGCCAATCTCGGCCCAATTGATGTGCTGGTAAATAATGCCGGTTATGGGCATGAAGGCGTAATGGAAGAGTCCTCACTGGATGAGATGCGTCGCCAGTTTGACGTTAACGTGTTTGGCGCGGTGGCGATGACCAAAGCGGTGTTGCCATTCATGCGTGAGCGACGTCGGGGACATATCATCAACATCACATCGATGGGCGGTTTTATTACCATGCCCGGCATCAGCTACTACTGCGGCAGCAAATTTGCGCTGGAAGGTATCTCGGAAACCCTGAGCAAAGAGCTGGCGCCCTTTAACATCCATGTGACCGCTGTCGCACCCGGATCGTTTCGGACCGACTGGGCCGGGCGTTCGATGGTTCGCAGCGCGCGCAGCATCGCTGACTATGATGCGCTGTTTGATCCTATTCGCCAGGCGCGTGAGGAAAAAAACGGTAAACAACTGGGCGATCCGCTTAAAGCGGCAAATGCCCTGCTGCAACTGATCGAAAGCAATCATCCGCCTGCGCATCTGTTGCTGGGCAGCGATGCATTGGGCTTGGTACGACAGAAACTGCAGGCGTATAGCGAAGAGATTGACCACTGGGAAGCGCTAACGCGCTCGACTGATGGTCACAACGGCTAATTAAAAATTAAGGCATAGCGTGGATTATCCATAATGGATCATCCTTCGCTATGCCTGACGCTATTTAAGCAAGTTAGACTTTACGGCTTCATTATTAGAAGCGATATTGCAAACCCACCGTCACAGTATAGTTTTTGTTAGAAATACCGGCTGCATCGCCGCCAAATGACGCTGATTGACCGCTGGTGGTATCAATAACCTGAGTGCCGCCTTTGCCTTCTTCATATTTGCTGTAGCTAAATTCGGCAAATACTTTCGCATTAGTGGTCACATAATAACCCGCATCGACCGTGGCACCGTAATAACGCGAATTCGAAGTCTTCTCACGGAAAGTCAAATCACGCATATAGTGTTCGTCATTATCATGCGCGCGTACCCAATCACTGAATTTTAACAGCGCATTAAATTCGAAATCATTAATACGGTAGCGACCAACCAGACCGACATAAGGCATGGAGAAGCGCTGGCTATAACCAATACCGCGCGAGCCGTTCGGGAAATTACCCACGAAATTGCCGTTATCGTAATCATAAGAACCGCCATACGCCGTCCAGCTAAAGCGAGTTTCTTGATAACCGGCTACCGCACCAATTTTATAAGCATCATCCTGCAGGAACCAACCCTTAACATTCAGATCATATTCGTTGGCATGGTTCAAATCGGTGTTTGGATGCGAAGAGTGATCGGTCCAGCTAGACTGGTTGCTGTTCTGCCAATCGTAATCATCCATGTGGCCAGAACCTGATGCCAGCGACGTCCAGCCACGCGCGTTCAGGGTCAGGAAAGAGAACGCATCCCATGAAAAATCGCCTTTAAGAATGGCGACGTTTTTAATTTTCCAGTCAAGCTGGCTAATTTTACGCCCGTTACTGGCGTCATAAACCAGCTCTTTCGATTTGCCACCCAACATCCCGACTGATGTTGCCACACTTATGCTGTCAGAGGAGAAGTTTGGTGCGAAATCTGCAGAAGCGGCAGACGCCGTTCCTGAAAGTGCGGCCATCATCAATACCGCAACAGTACTCTTTTTCATTATTTATCCCGTGCTGAAATTAAATTAATCCCTAAACTGCGGGCACAGACTAAAGCGCAGGAAATTGTCAGGCAAGTGTAAATTTATCGCTAAAATAATAGCATTAAGAGTTTACGAAAATTAATTAATGAATCTGGCAAGGCGGTCGATAATGGCTGATTGCGCTTTCAGCCATGGCGAAGAATAGGCAGTCAGGCGATCAAGATTGGCCGATTCTACAAACTTTCGGAGAAAATAAACCCGCACCGCCGTATCAGTAGCAGCGCTCATTTATTCTTGCAGCGAATTAATTAACTTAACTCAATTTAATCCGGATGCCACATTGGCTTATTGCGCGCATAAATTTGAGTTAATTTTATATTGCATAATTTTCACACAAAAAAAATAAGTTCAATCCACCATCGTGAAATATTTTCAACCTGAGCCTTAAGTGCAATTTTATCTGCTCGATACTCTCTTTAGAAGCTGGATTCTTTCACATCGTTGGCAAGACTTTGCGCCTTTGGAGCCAGTAATGGATAAGCTGTTGTTAACAATAAGTTAGCACTTTTGGCCAAATCCACGCCAAAATGATTCTCCATATTCCTGTACAGATTAATTTATTTTGTATAACTTTACTGGGCACAAAGGTCACACGTTAACCTTGAAGGATGGAACCATGCGTCAGGATCGTAACTCTTCTTCGGCGTCACAGGCTATTGCACGCTACTTCAAAGAAGCTTCATTGCCTTCGCAACAGGAAACCTTAGGACAGATTGTGGTTGAAATCCTGCGTTCTGGACGGACGCTAAGCCGCAAAACGCTCTGTACTAAATTGCTTTGCCGCATGGAGCAGGCGCGAGGTACGGAAGCAGAAATTCACTATCAGCAATTAATTGGGCTGATGTTTTCCGTAGAACGTGAATCGTAAAACAGGCGCTGCCAACCTGAAATTAACCAAGTGGTTTCCGCCTCATTAGACTTGTCGCGTTAGACTGAATCCACTTTGTTATCTGCCAAAGGTCAGCCGCGATAACCAGAGAGTATCTATGTACAGAAGTGATGAAGAACGACTCACCGACATCATCATGGGCGATGCAATTTTACAGCTGCTGAAAAAATCCGGGCCAGTTTCTACCCGCGCCCTGCTTGATAAACTGCGGATTATGGCGTCACTCGAACGTGATCCGCCGCGGCAGGCCGCGCTCAGCCGCGCGATGACGGAAGTGATGCACCATATCGACGTGCCCCAGCAGAGCGGTGTGGCGCTTAAAGATACCGATAACGTCACCCACATTTTCCGCAACCGCGATGGCTCCGGTAACGGCACCAAGCATTAATTTATCGGCGGGATGACGGCCTGCTAACGTCATCCTTTCCTTACAATACGCAGTCAAAATCCGTCTTGTTTTCTCACCGAACTCTGTTAGATTCAGGGTTCGCACTCTCTCTTGTGAGCTTTTATGTCTTATTTCAACGCATTAACCACAACAAGCACCACCACCACCGCTTATGGCGGCGGCGTGCGTGTTTCTGTGGCGAAGACATAAGCTTTCAGATTCCCCAGCCCCGTCAGTTGAAGAACGGGGAATAGTCTCCGTTCATAGCATGCAGAAAGGAGACGCATCATGCAGCAACCCCATTCCAAAGCACTGTTGATTATTGATATGCAGCAAGGGTTATTTCATGGCCCGCAAGCGCCGTTTGCTGCAGCATCGGTGTTAGCCAACATCAATCAACTTATCGATCGTGCCGACACCGCCGATGCGCCGATTTTTCTCGCTCGCCACACCGGCCCAGAAGGCTCGCCCTTCGCCGAGAGCAGTCCGTTAACCCAGCTGATTCCTGAGTTGCACTACGAGGCGGATCGCCACCGGGTATTTGTGAAAAAATACCCTAACTGTTTTCGTGATACTGAACTGCTGACAGCGATGAAACACGCCGGCGTTGAAGAAGTGGCCATCGTTGGGATGAAGAGTGAATATTGTGTGGATACCACCTGTCGTGCTGCAGCAGATTTAGGGTTTCGCGTAGTGCTGATTGAGGATGGGCATACTTCTGTCGATAGCGGCCTGCTAAGTGCAGAGCAAATTGTTGCGCACCATAATCAAACCCTGGCTGGGCCATTTGTAAAGCTGGCTAAGAGTGCAGAGTATATTTTCTGAGTGCTAACAAAGAGGGCTAACACCCTCTTTTTTTGTTCCATAACTACATGAGCTCAATGCCAAAGCGTTTAAGTAGTATCGCCCACAGAACAAATAACAGGATGGTCAGCAGACAACTCGCCACCAGCGTGGGCCAAAATCCCCAGCGCTGATACAGAAATGGGAAGGCGATAAACATCGGCAATGTCGGCACCACATACCAGAAGGTGTACCACGCATGGCTGGCGATTTTGGCCTGACTCTGCCCTTCCAGCTTCATCCATATCAGCACCAGAACCGTGACTAATGGCAGAGCGGCAATCAGTCCGCCGAGCCGATCGCTACGTTTTGCCACTTCAGAAATCAATACCACCATGCCCGCCGTGATGGCGTATTTGGCGAGAAGCCATAACATCCCGTTATCCTTGCTGCATTAATGACGAATCGCGCAGCCGCATTGCGACATTTCGCCCGGCACATGTTTACCATGATGCGAATGACGCACCTGCAATTCACCCTGCTGCCACGCATTGCTGTCATCGCTTCGGTTATCCAGCAGACGATTGAGCGCTTCGGCCACCAGCAGATCACGGCGCTGCGCCCAGCTGGTCAGATGCCAGGTCGAGGCGCGCGCTTCATCGACATCATCAAACCCCACCACCGCGACATGTGCGCCCTGTGCGAAATCGCGCACCGCTTGTAACGCGCCAAACGCCAGCACGTCACTTTCACAGAACAACGCATTAATGCGCTCGGCAGCACGCGTTTTTTTCAAATATGCCATCATCGCCTGATAGGCCATTTCGCGATCGTTATTTCCGGCGCTGAGCTGAACCTGCAACGCCTTCTGTTCGGCTTGCAGGCTGGCGGCAAAGCCCAGCATCTGGCGCGCTGGCGTCGCATTCTGCTGGCTATGCATAAAACCAAAGCGTTGATGTCCTTGCGATAACAGCAATGATCCCATCTCTGCGCCCGCATCATAACCATCGGCAATCACCACGTTGGCATCGCTACTGGCGCTGTGGCACAGATGCACCGTCGCCACCTGCGGCAGAATATCCGCTGCTACGCTGAGTTCATCGGCAAACAGCGACGTCAGAAATACCAACCCGCCAATGTTAAGCGGTGCCAGATTGCGCAAAGTTTGTTGATAGCTTTCGCGTGAAGTCACATTCAGTAGCACAGTGATAAAACCACGCTCATTAAGCTGACGCGTCACCTCATTCAGCAGCTTTACACTATTTGGATTGATGAATTCATCGCTGACAATGCCGACGATAGGGAAATTAACGGACATGGACTGACTCTCCTGCAACTTAGCGTGCGGTGATTATTTGTAGGTAGGTAGATAAGCATTCCACGTTACCCGAATAATCTGCTATCGCCAATCACCGCTGCGATGAGCACGCATTGCGCCATCGCCCGTATTCAGCCGCTACAGTAAATAGAGGAACAGCCTGGTTAAATGGAGAGATAAACATGAATGCACCCGTTATGCGCGTTGCCAGACCCGTTACCGAACTGGCGCGAAGCCGGGAGATGTACTGTCGCGGATTAGGTTTGACCGAGATAGGATCGTTTGAAGACCACGCCGGGTTTAGCGGCATAATGCTGGGACAACCGGGCGTACCGTGGCATCTGGAATTTACCCTCTGCAGTGCACATCCCGTGGAGCCGCGCCCCTCAGAAGAGGATTTATTGGTGTTTTATCTGCCAGAAAAAAGTGAATGGCAGCGTATTTGCCAGAGCATGATCGCCGCCGGCTTTACGCGCGTTACATCCTTTAATCCCTATTGGGAACAGCAAGGCCAAACTTTCCAGGATCACGATGGCTATCGCACGGTGATCCAGTGTCAGCAATGGCCGTGATCGGTAACATTCAGGTGCGCAACAATGCGCACCTGACAGCTACTCCTCCAGCAATATCGCAAAGCCGCCATAAATCATGCGTTTGCCATCGAAAGGCATATTTTCACCCAGCGCTTTCATGCGCGGATCGGACATCATTTTGCCGTTGGCGGCGTCGCGCACCTCTTTCGACGCATACTCAATCCAGCTAAACACCACCGTTTCGCCCGCCTCAGCTTTCACCGCACGATAGAAATCGGTCTGCGTACCTTCAGGCACATCATCCGCCCAGCACTCGACGATACGCGTGGCGCCGAACTCCTTAAACAGCGGCGCGGCTTTGGCCGCCATGGCGCGATAATCCTCCTTATTCGCTTCCGGCACCGCTACGACAAAACCATCAACGTACGACATAGCTTGTTACTCCGTCGTCATTTACGCGGTCAGTAATAACCGCACAGTAATTGTATAAATGATGTGCAACAACAGCCGATGTTGAGATGCAAAATTGCGCACTTACTCGCAGATTCTGCGCGCGCCTGACGAATTACGTTACACTGACGCCTTTGATCGTTACCTCAGCGAGAAATTTATGCGCATTACCCTTGAACCGGCCGATCAGCCGTTTATTCACCGCTTATTGGGTGAAGAGATTGACAATATTGACACCGCATCACCCCATGCAACGCAGTTACACCAGGCGCTCAACAATGCACGTCAGCAAAAGAATCATGAAGCCGACCTCGACTGGAAGCGCAACGCGCTGTTTCTGCTGTTGTTCGTTTTTTTGTATGCCGCACTAGGCGCCTCATTAACGCTGGACCTTACCCCGCAGGTTTCCAGCCATAAAAGCCTTGCCTACGCGCTGGAAGCAGTGCCGGTGCTGATCGCGTTCTCCGGCTTGTTTATATCGTTGCTCTATCTATTTCTCACCCGCAGCGGTGCACGTCGGCTGCGTAATTGGGAGCAAGGTATTTTTACGCTGGAGAAATACAGCGGCGTGAATCTCAGCCGGCAGATTAATGAGATGGGTGCGCGAACCACCAACTATTCGCACTCGGCGATTAACGTGGCGCTGGCACTGTTTATTTGCGTGACCTGGGTGGTGATGTACAACTATTTCACCTTTACCACCAGCGGCGTGATTGGCAGCGTGATTTCACTGTTTATCACCACCATGACTTACGTGATTCTGGATATTCAGCTGCTGAAATCGAATTCATCCATCGCGATTGATGAGCCGCTGATTCCGGCAGAAGATGAGAAAGAAAAGCCTTAAATCGTCTGCTTCTAATCGAGGCATAACAGGCCGAATGCAGACCGGTTAAAAACGTTTATAGCGGCGCTATTTATCGCGTAATAAACAGCGCCGCTACGATGCGTGCATCAAGTCATATCAGTAGTCATACCTTAACTGAGCTCACTGCCATTGCTGGCAATCACCCGACGATACCAGTCAAAGCTTTTCTTTTTCAAACGCGAAAAATCACCGCTGCCATCATCATTTTTATTGACGTAAATGAAGCCATAGCGCTTGCTGTATTGCCCGGTAGTGAAAGAGACACAGTCAATACATCCCCAGGGCGTATATCCCATCAGATCAACGCCGTCTTCCGTCACGGCTCGCTTCATCTGCTCGATGTGAGCACGCAAATAGTCAATGCGATAGTCGTCATTGACCTCGCCCTTTTCATTTATCTGATCGACTGCACCAAATCCGTTTTCCACAATAAACAGCGGTTTTTCGTAACGTTCGTAGAGAATATTCAGAACATAACGCAGTCCGACTGGATCGATCTGCCAACCCCAGTCCGAGGCTTTGACATGCGGGTTCGGCACGCTGCCCTCAAATCCAGACAGTGCCGTACCGCTGCCGGCATTTTCTTTGCTGACGGCATTACTCATGTAATAACTCAGCCCGATATAATCGGCACATCCCTCACGCAGGATTTGCGCATCACCGGGCTCCATGACAATGTGGTATCCCTTACGCTGCCACTCGTTAAGAATATAAGCCGGATAATGACCGCGCATATGAACATCACTGAACAGGAAGCGTTCCCGCATGGCTTCCTGCGCATACATGACGTCATCCGGATGACAGGAGAATGGATACAGCGGCACCATCGCAATCATGCAGCCAATTTGCAGTTCAGGATTGATGTCGTGACCCAGCTTCACCACCTGCGCACTGGCGACAAATTGATGGTGCAGAACCTGATACATGCACTCTTCGGGATTTGGCTCCTGGGTAAAAATAACCCCAGAGCAGCAGTAGCCGAAAAGCGGGGTTTTCCAGTTGCGCTGATTATTAATTTCGTTGAAGGTCATCCAGTATTTTACTTTGTGCTGGAAGCGCTTAATCACTACCTCACTGAAGTGCACGAAAAAGTCTACTACCTTTCGATTTTTCCAGCCGCCATATTCGGTTACCAGCAAATTGGGCATTTCAAAATGGGACAGCGTAATGACCGGCTCTATCCCATATTTTAATAGTTCATCAAATAATGCGTCGTAAAAACGCAGCCCCTCTTCGTTCGGCTCTGATTCATCGCCGCGGGGGAAAATACGCGACCAGGCAATCGATGTACGAAAGCAGCGGAAGCCCATTTCGGCCAGCAGCGCGATGTCTTCACGATAGTGATGGTAAAAGTCTACTGCCTCGTGATTCGCATACCGGTAGCCTTCCTGCACACCGTCAGTGATGATGCGCTCAACGCCGTGCGCCCCGCTGGTTAGAACATCGACGATGCTCGGGCCTTTCCCCCCCTGATTCCAGGCGCCCTCAACCTGATGAGCCGCAACCGCGCCGCCCCACATGAAATTGTTCGGAAATGGGTTATTCATATTCACTCTCTCAATTAATTCAGATGGTGCCTGGCTGAGGCATGGCGCGAACGTCTGCTTCGCTCTGTTCTTTGAATCCTGCCACCCAGGTAAACAGAATGCCCAGCATGAATGCCACGACTATCGATACCAGGAATCCGAGAAACTGCGTCATATGCCCTTCTTTGAAGAACACCGGTAGAACGGCAATGCCAGGGATACAGTAGCTCCAGGACACCGCGTTGAAGGCTCCGGCAATGACGCCGCCAGCAGCACCGGCCAGGCAGCCACAAATCATCGGCCGCTTAAGGCGCAGTGCAACACCATAGATGGCGGGTTCGGTTATGCCAAACAGTGCGGTCACGCCCGCCGATAACGCCATACGCTTAAGCTCAGCATCCTTCGCTTTCAGATAGACACCCAGTACCGCGCCCGCCATGCCAAATACCGCGGAAGCTTGCAGTCCAGTAAAGGTGTCGTACCCCAAGGTTGCGTAGTTCCCGACGGTAACGGGCGTGATCCCCCAGTGCACGCCTAACGTCACCAGAGGCATCCACAGGGCACCCACAACAAATCCAGCAATAGCGGGGCTCAGGTGATAAAGGGTGTTATAGACCCCGCCGATAGCGCCACCAATCATGTTGCCGATGGGACCAAATGCCAGCAGCGTCAGCGGCACCATGATGGCGATGCAGAACATTGGCGTGAACAGGTTTCTGATCACCAGGGGAAGGACACGCTCAAAGAAACGCTGAACATAAGACATGCCCCAGACCATCAAAATGATCGGGATAACGGACGAGGTATAACTCAGATACTGCACCGGCAACCCCATAAAGGTCAGCGGTGCGGCATCAAGTGGAATGCCGGCAATCTCAACCAGCACCCTGGAGATGGCGGGATTTTCCACCGCGCTCTTCATTAACGCCTGCACTGTGGGATCGGCCGAGTTAGCTGTCAGGATTTTGTTAGCCGTCAACATATTCAGGTAATCCGGCGACACCAGCGCACAGGCGGAAATCACTGCCGTGAACGGATTTACATTGAATTTTTTTGCCGCCGTAAAAGCAACCATTACCGGAAGGAAGGTAAAGCCGGTCCAGGAAACATAATTAAGGATGCGATAGGTGCCACCCGCTGGATCCATTACGTCGATGGCGGTAAGAAGTGAAATAATGCCCTGCAACACACCACAGGCGGCCAGCGGATAAAGAAAAGGCGCGAATATGCTGGAGATAATATCCATGATGCGGCTGACAATGCCCACGTTGGGAGGCTCTACCGCAGCATTTTCATCAATGGTGAGTAAATTCTGAACCTCGCGGTAAGCATCACCGACGTGATTACCTATCACCACCTGCATCTGGCCGCTAGCCTGCATGGCGGTAATCACCCCTTTTACCCGCTTCAGTGATTCGACTTCAACCTGAGAATAATCTTTAAGCACAAATCTCAGACGCGTGGCACAGTGCGTGATACTTATCACATTATTATCGCCACCAATCAGTCTTACGATCTCTTTCGCAGAATCCGCATAATTTATTGCCATGTTATTTTTCCATTGCCAGAGGGAAATTTGCCCATCAGGAGCGAACTAATCCGGCAATGTTAGAAAAACGCTTCGGCAATGTCACCTGGTCACAATATGTTTTTGCGGGTCTTTAATTACAAAAATGTCACACCACGTGACAGCTCACTGACATTATTTACCACTAATTTTCGACCAATGGATTCAAGAATAAAAATAACCGGAACCTGCGTCGTAATATCGTATTCATTGTCAACCAAAATGCGCGACACGTGATAGGGAATAATAAAGTCTGACAGCTTCGCCAAGGTTGAATCAGCCTTACAGGTAATAGCAATAACTTTGCACTTATGAATAACAAACTGTCGGGCAAGCTTCAAAATTTCAGGGGTTTCGCCGGAAACGGAGAGCACGATGGCCACTGAACTCTGTACCATATCGGTACTCACCGGATAATAGGGATCATCAATGTGATTACTGAACTTGCCAATATTTGAGAAAAAACGTGCACCATACCTGCCAAGCGTCCCGGAGCTGCCTGCGCCGGCAAAGAACACCCGCTCGGCATCACGAATGTGTCCTGCCGCATGGGTAATCAGCTCTTCAAACTCATCGTTTCTAATGCTTTTAAAGAACGTCATTATTTCTTCAGCACCATGAGGAATAAGTAAGGTGCTGTTTTTGCGCAACTGCAACTTCATACTCGCTTTAAGTTCCGAGTAACCTTTGAAATCCATTTTTTTACAGAATCGCAGAACCGTCGCGGTAGAGACACCAGAATTATCTGCCAACTCCCGTATCGTCATATAAATAACCGCGTTAATGTTCTTGATAATATAGTTGTGCACGCTACTTTCAAGCGCGTTTAGCTGAGAGAGTTTTCTGGCGTCGAACATTTATTTAAATATCCTGATGCGACAATTATGTTGCCTATCATGTCACAAAGCGTGACATATCTACCGCCTTTAACGCTGAAAGCGTCATGCTCACCAAAAAGAAATTTCATTAAATGTGATAGTTAGCACATTTCGGCGCAAGGACGGCGCGAGAAGCCTCATGCTTAATGACTCACAAAGAAGTTATGGCACTGGAAAACAGGTTACAGCCCCGTTATCATCGGCCCATCTTTTCACTTACTGATAACTAAGGAGGATTACTATGCTGCCGTGTGAATTGTTTATTTACTCACACTTCTATAGTAATTGGCCGCGCTCAGGCATTGCCGCACTCGTGCTGCGATAATCCGCCCTGAGCGAAGTTGTCTGAATATCTTTACTCTCTGGGTTGTCGTCAGCTTTTCTATGACGTCAGGCTTTTTTGCGCCTGCAACTTATGAGTAAGCACATGAGCACTCTACTTTCCGCCCACGCTGTCGGCTTCGATAACGCCTTCGGTGCCCTGTTTCACGATATCCATTTCAGCCTGAAAAAAGGCGACCGCATCGGTTTGCTGGGTGATAACGGCACCGGCAAAAGCACCTTGCTAAAAATCCTCAGCGGCGAACTGGCAGCCAGCCACGGCAGCATTACCCAAGCCAACCACTGTTTGCTGGCGCGTATTGAGCAGCATCTGCCTGCTGAACTGCATACTGCTTCACTGCTCGATGCCGTAATGGCGCGTTTGCCAGAACAGCGCGATGGCTGGCGCGCCGAAGCGCTACTCGGCAGCCTCGGTTTTAGTGAGCAGCAACAGTTACAAACCGTCGCCACGCTGAGCGGCGGCCAGCATATGCATTTGCTGCTGGCGCGGGCGCTGGTCCTCCAGCCGGATCTGCTGCTACTGGATGAACCCAGCAACCACCTTGACCTGCCAACACTGCTATGGCTGGAAAACTTTCTTACCCGTTGGAGCGGCAGTTTTGTGCTGGTTTCGCATGACAGCACCTTGCTGGATCGCGTTACTAACTGCAGCTGGATTCTGCGTGATAAGGGACTGCAATACTTCCGTCTGCCCTGCACGGCCGCACGTCAGGCGTTACTTGAACAAGATGCAGCCGACGCGCAACGCTTTCAGGCTGAGCAGAAGGAGATCGATCGCGTCGAGAAAAGCGCCAAACGTCTGGCGATTTGGGGACGCACTTACGATAACGAAGGTTTGTCACGCAAAGCTCAGCAAATGGAGAAGCGCGCCAGTTGGTTGAAAGAGGCGCAAACCACGCTGAGTGAAGGATCCTTGGGGCGGCGGCAGCTGCACGGTGAAGCGCTGGAGGCCGACCGCGTACTGGCGCTGCCGGAAATGTCGATTCGGCCCGCCGATGACGCGCCTGCGCTGTTTTCGCTGCCGCTGCTGCAGGTGAAAAGTGGCGATCGCGTGGCGATTGTCGGACACAACGGTTCGGGCAAATCATCGTTGCTGCGGCAGCTGTGGCGGGAATATCAGCAAACCGACAGCGCGTTGTTTCATCCGCGTGCGCGACTTGGCTACTACGACCAAAGTCTGCACCAGCTGCGCGATGCGGATACGCTGAGTGACGCGCTGACCCATTTCGCAGCGCTCAGCGACGAACAGCGCAAAATGGCGCTGATCGCTGCCGGTTTCCCCTATCTGCGGCATCAACAGCTGATTGGTTCACTCAGCGGCGGGGAGCGCTCGCGTCTGTTGTTTGTTGGATTAACATTGGCGCGTTATTCGATACTGCTGCTCGATGAACCCACCAACCATCTGGATATGGTGGGCAAGGAGGAGCTGGCGGAGGCGCTAACTCAGTTCGACGGTGCAGTTTTACTGGTATCGCACGATCGCCAGTTAATCGCCAACAGCTGTAACCGCTTCTGGTTGATTGAGGATCGGCAACTGAGCGAGTGGCATGATTTTGCGGCGGTCACCGAACGCCTGCGGGCTGAGCCGCCGGAAACCACGTTTGCCAATTCTCAGGCCGATTCCCTGGAGATGTCACAGGCAACGGATGAAGATGCCCTGCTGCTGGCGCTGCTGGAGGTCGAAAGCAAGCTGGAAGAGGATCTGGCGCGCAAGCCGAAGCATCAAAAGCCTGGGTTACAGGCACAATGGCGTGAGGAGATTGCGATGCTTAAAGCCCAGCTCGATCTGTAAGATGTAGACCCGGGTGGCCAGCGATGGCCACCTTATGCCATAAGCATTCGGCTTAACGCTTCCGCCGTCCTCTTCAGCTGTTGCGCCGGATTGCGGCCAATCAACACATATTGATAGCCCGCACGATGCCACCACACAATATTCATCCCCTGGCGTTTTTCCTGCATCAGATCGGTTGCTTGCTGATGATCCTCGCGTGAAATACACAGTGCCATCGGGCCATAACTGCTGTGATTCCAGGCAATCTGGCTAATCAGCGCATCGTCATAACGCAACATGCGCACGCTTTTCAACGCCGCTTCTGGCAAGGTTAATTGCGCCGGTGTGAAGTGCAGATCGAGATCCCGCGCGGTACGCGCCAGCGATCGCTGCAAAACCTGCGGTGAACTGTCGACATCCGCCAGCGTTTCCGCACTGTAGAGCGACATATATTGCGCTTCCAGCTCACGGATTTTTGCGCTTTCACCTGGCTCAGCTTTTATCACCGGACGCGCCAGAAAACCGATGCCACTGCCCACCAGCAAAAAACTGACCGAGGCGGCAATCAGCGCACGACGGCTAACCTGCAACGGCGACGGTTGTGGCGCACGTGGCGTGGTGGCCAGCAAATGCTGCAAACGCGAAGTCATACGTTCCAGCGGCGCCTCATCCAGTATCGGCGCAAACGCCTCGGCGAAAGGTTGATTGCTTTTCATCAGCTCGGCGGTACGCGCTGACAGCGCCTCGCTACGTTTGAGCTCATTCTCAAAGGTCTGCGCTTCATCCGCGCGCATCTCGCCATCCAGCCAGGCAACGATGGCCTCATCCGCATAGGGCGAACTAAAACGGGCTGCCTTCACAAACGTTTCTCCTGTGCTGCAGGCCGCGCCGATACGGCGCTGGCTAAAGTACTTCTCGCGGCTGCCAGACGGCTCATGATGGTGCCAATCGGCACCGCCAGCGTGTCGGCCGCTTCCTGATAGGTGAAGCCCTCGACGTAAACCAAAAAAACCGCGTTGCGCTGCGCTTCCGGTAATTGCCCCACGCGCTGCATCACTTTGGCGTACTGGCGGCGCTCTTCGTTGAGCGCCTGCTGATCCGCTGCCACCAGCTCATCGCTATCCACAAAACCCTGGCCCGCACGTACCCGCTGCGCGCGCAGTTCGTTAATCCACACCGAGTGCAGCACGCTAAACAGCCAGCGGTCGATACGCGTGCCAGGCGTGTATTGGCCACTTCGCTCCAGCGCGCGCACGCAGGTGGATTGCACTAGCTCCTCGGCCACATCGCGATTGCGCGACAGCACCATCGCGTAACGCCACAGGCGTGCCAGGTGTGCCGCTAAGTGCTGGCGGACTTCAGTGCTGGTAATTTTTTCGTCCTCCGCAGGTCGCGATCATCAGGTTTCCGGATGTCCCTGAATAGCCGCATTGAGATCGCGGTACTCTTCGCAATCCACGCCACACAGCGATTTAATAATGGTGAGCTGCTGCTTTGCCAAATCTGGACGACCTTTAATCATCCAGGCTTCGCCGAGATATTCGCGCACTTTGGCATATTTCGGGTCCAGCGCGATCGATTTCTGATAATAGCTCATGCCTTCATCGGTTCGTCCCAGCTTACGCGTGGCGTAACCGCGATAATTCCACGCCTCTTTGGTGTTCTGATTATGCAGCGTATCCAGCAGATTGAGCGCGGCCTGGTATTCGCCCTTTTTCGCCAGGTGATACGCATAATTGGTCTTATCGCTGTCGCTCAGCATGCTGGTCTTTTCCGGCACGCATGCTTTGGATTTACTGTCATAAACCTGTCCTTTCGGGCAATCCGGAACCTTTTTGTCGCTATCGTCATCGCCCATCGCCAGTGCAGTTGGCGCATGCAGCGCCAGCAGCAAAGCTGGCATCGCTAACCAGCGCAACTTCATCATCGTCTTCATCATTTTTCCTCACGGAGTGGCATACAACGCCAGGTTGTTCTGAGTCAAAAAGTGGCTCAGATAGGCTGTAAACAACTCAGCGGTGATTTCTATTCGGTAAAAATGATCTTTTTTTCTTCCCTGCCGTCTGGCGCAGAAAAATAACGGAAAATTTACTCCTGATTATTGCCGTAAGTGATTATGATTCTCACTTCATAAAAGGGACGCTTATGCTGACTATTTCTAAAAAGTGGCTTTTAGCCGCACTCGCTGCTGTCATTCTCCTGCTACTGATCTGGCATTTCTCTGGGTCGCGCAATAAACCGAATACCGTCGTCACCGCCGTGGTGCGCCAGGGCGATATCGAAAACGTCATTGCTGCAACCGGCAAAATGGACGCGGTTGAGCGCGTCAATGTCGGCGCGCAGGTTTCTGGTCAGGTAAAAAAGCTCTATATCAAGACGGGCGATAACGTTACTAAAGGCCAGCTGATCGCCGAGATAGACGATCAGCCGCAGCGCAGCGATTTGCGCAATGCGCAGGCGGCACTCAGCGTGGCGCAAGCTGATTTAGCGACGCGAGAAGCCACGCTGTTACGGCAGGACGCACAATTCAAACGTCTGCAACAGATGATTAAAACCAATGCGGTATCTCGCCAGGATTTTGATCAAGCGGCGGAAGCCTGGAGCATTGCGCAGGCGGAGCTGACGGCGCAGAAAGCGCGCGTAATTCAGGCGCAAATTGAGGTTGATAAGAAGCAGCTCGATCTCGGCTATACGCGCATCATGGCGCCGATGGATGGCACCGTGGTCGCTATTGTCACCAGGCAAGGTCAGACGGTTAATGCGGTACAAACCGCGCCAACAATCGCCAAACTGGCGCAGCTGGGCACCATGACCATCAAAGTGCAAATCTCCGAGGCGGATATCAATAATGTGCAGCCCGGGCAAAAGGCGTGGTTCACCACCTTCTCGAATCCAGACAAACGCTATAACGCCACGCTGCGCAGTCTCGAACTGGCTCCCGAATCGGTGATGAAAGATGATGCGCTGATGGGCAATAGCGAAAGCACGCCGAGCAGCAGCACCAACGCCGCAGTCTATTACAACGCCCTGCTTGATGTGCCCAACCCGGACAATGCGCTGCGCATCTCCATGACCGCGCAGGTCAACCTGCTGCGTGATGCAGCGAAAAACACTTTGCTGGTGCCGGTGCAGGCGATGAAGAGAGATGCCGATGGCAAAACCTACGTCGAAATCCCGGACCAGGATAACAAACCGGTGAAACGCACCATCACCACCGGCATTTCCGACAGCGTGGACATTCAGGTGTTGAGCGGCTTAAAAGCCGGGGAAAAAGTGATCCTTGCCACCCAGACCGCAGGCGCTGACAAGGTGCTAATGTGAATATTATCGAACTGAAAAACATCCAGCGCAGCTATGTTAACGGTTCGCAATCCCTGCATGTGCTGAAAGACATCAATCTGAGCATCGCCAGCGGTGAGCTCGTGGCGATCATCGGCCCGTCCGGTTCGGGAAAATCCACGCTGCTGAATATTCTCGGCTGCCTGGATGCGCCGGACAGCGGCGACTATTTGATCGGCGGGCAGAATACCGCCAGCTTGTCGCCGGATGCGCTGGCTAAAGTGCGTCGTGAGCATATTGGCTTTATCTTCCAGCGCTATCACTTGATGCCGGACCTCAGCGCGTTGAGTAACGTTGAAATCCCGGCTATCTACGCCAATCTTCAGGGCAAAGCGCGCCAGCAGCGTGCGGCAGATCTGCTGGCACGTTTAGGCTTACAGGGCCGCGAACACCACAAGCCGGGCGAACTCTCCGGCGGCCAGCAGCAGCGCGTGAGTATTGCGCGTGCGCTGATTAACGGTGCCGAAATTATCCTCGCCGATGAACCCACCGGCGCGCTGGATTCACACTCTGGCGAGGAAGTGCTGCGCGTCCTGCACGATCTCAATCGCGAAGGTCATACGGTGATCATCGTGACGCACGACATGAAAGTGGCGCAGCACGCCGATCGTATTATTGAGATTCAGGATGGCGAGATTTTTGCCGATAGCGGCCGCAAACAGGATGACGCGCGCGCGCGTTACGTCCCTGCATCCCGCAAAAGTCACAGCAAACTGCGCGGATTGATTGACCGCTTACGCGAATCGTTGCGCATGGCGCTGAATGCCATGAACGCCCATCGGCTGCGTACCGCATTAACCATGACCGGCATTATTTTTGGCATTGCAGCGGTGGTGACGGTGGTGGCGCTCGGCCAGGGCGCGCGGCAAAAAACCCTCGAGAGCATTTCCGGGCTCGGCACCAACGTGGTGTCGGTGTATGCCGGCGGTGATTTCGTTGAGGATGAGGCGCATCCGGTGCTAACGCTGGTGATGGCGGATGCGGAAGTGATCGCGCGTCAGCAGTTTGTCGCCGCGGTAAGCCCGGAGATGATCGCCAGCCAGCCGATTCGCTATCTCTCCAACTCGTCGAAAACCTCGGTGTACGGCGTCGGCAAAGACTACTTCCAGATTCAGGGCATTAAGCTGCTGGAAGGCAGCAACTTCAGCGACGAACGGCATGCGCGCCAGGAGATCATCATTGATACCAACACGCGCAATAAGCTGTTTGGCGAACAGGCTGAAAGTCCGGTTGGCAAGATGATCGTGCTGGGGTCGGTGCCAGTGCGCGTGATTGGCGTGGCGGATAATAATGATGGCATGTCGCCTAATCGCCTTAGCGTATGGCTGCCATGGAGCACCGTGATGTATCGCATCAGCGGACAAACCGCGCTCACCAGCATCAGCATTAAGTTAAAAGAGGATGTGGTCAGCGGCCCGGCTGTCGAATCGCTGACGCAACTGCTGACGGCACGTCACGGCACCAAAGATTTCCTGATGTTCAACCGCGACAAATATCGCAAAGCCATCGAGGATGCGGCGGCAACGCTTACCTTGTTAATTCTGCTGGTGGCCTCGATTGCGTTGATGATCGGCAGCATTGGCGTAATGAATATTATGCTGGTGTCGGTAACGGAGCGTACCCATGAAATCGGCGTGCGCATGGCGGTGGGCGCGCGACGCGGCGATATCATGCAGCAGTTTATGATTGAAGCGGTGTTGGTGTGTTTAGTCGGCGGATCGCTCGGCGTGGCGCTGGCGTTGGTGATTGGCCCTATCATCAGCTTGCTGGCAGGTGGCATGATCACCGCGATATTCTCGTGGCAATCAGCGGGTGCAGCGTTTGCCTGTTCCACTATCATCGGCATGATTTTTGGCTATCTGCCCGCCCGCAAAGCCGCGCGGATGGATCCGGTCGCGGCGTTAGCGAGCGAGTGATTTGAAACGGTGCGCATAAATGCGCACCCTGCAAGTTCGTAGGGTCGCCATTCATGGCGACCGTCAAGCATATAACTCAGATCAGCATCGGCAAGGTTGCGCTGGCCGTTTGCTGGCTGGCCGCCAGGTAACGCGCATCGTGCGTCATTAATTCATTAATCAACACTTCTACCAGCATCATCGCGCCCACTTTGCCGCTCAACGCGCCCGCGTTGAATGGCCCTTCCGGACGCGCCGCCACCAGCAACATATCGGCTAAATTGCCCATCGGGCTGCGCAGCGTATTACTCAGCATCAGCACGCGCGCATGCTGCTTTTTCGCCACTTTCACCACGTGCATCACATCCTTCGTCGAGCCAGATGCCGAGATAGCGATGACCAAATCGCCCTCTTGCAGCGTCGAAGCATTCATCGCCGCGCGGTGCATGTCACCAAATAATTGCGCCGATTTTCCCAGGCGCAAAAGACGATAATGCAGATATTCACCGGTAATCGCGCTGGCCGCCACGCCATAAATCTGGATGGTTTTGGCCTGATGCAGCGCCTCCACCGCATGCTGCAGCACCTCGCGGTTGATGAATTTTCCGGTATCACGCAGCGCCTGCACCGTCTCCTCAACCAGCATATCGATGCTGTCACCGCTGGCCATCGCTGCGGGCTGATTGTGCTGCACATCCAGCGCCAGCGCCATTTTGAATTCGGTATAGCCCTTGCAGCCCAGATGACGGCACAAACGCGTCACGCTGGCTTCACTGGTTTCCGTTTCGCGCGCCAGCTCGGTAATGGTGAGATACAACACTTTTTGCGCATCGGTGAGAATAAAATCGCCCAACTTTTGCAGCGTTGGGCTATAGCCCGGCAACGCCTGGCGCAGGTGTAGCAAGATGTTTTCATTGTCCGTCACGGCTACCTTCCTTCTACACGTCATTTATGCGGCACAGTGTGCAGCAGATTAGGGCATAAGTGAAAGCTATCACAATAATGATGGAAATTTTCAACCGATGAATTAGATTGTGGTAATAATTTTTACCACAAGCATACTTCAGGGATAAAAATTTATGTCATCACTGTTCAGCGCTACCTCTTCAGGCGGTTGGTTTGAAAAAGCCCAACGCTTTGGCAAGTCGTTTATGTTGCCTATTGCCGTCTTACCCGCCGCCGGTTTGCTGCTGGGCATTGGCGGTGCCCTTTCCAATCCTAATACCGTTAAGGCTTACCCTTTTCTCGATGTCGCCTGGTTACAAGGCGTTTTCACCATCATGGCGAGTGCCGGTTCCGTGGTGTTCGCCAACCTGGCGGTGCTGTTTGCGGTTGGCGTCGCAGTCGGGCTAGCGAAAAGTGACAAAGGCACCGCGGGGCTTGCCTCTCTTCTGGCCTATCTGGTGATGAATGCCACCATCAATGCGCTGCTGACGCTGACCGGCGTGCTGGCGCAGGACAATCTCAGCGCGGTGGGACAAGGAATGGCGCTCGGCATTCAGACACTGGAGACCGGCGTGTTTGGCGGCGTGGTTATCGGGCTGGTGACCGCCATGCTGCATAACCGCTACAACAAGATTGCCCTGCCGCAGTTCCTCGGCTTCTTTGGCGGTTCGCGCTTCGTGCCGATCATCAGCTCGTTCGTCGCTATTCTGGTGGGTGCGGCGATGACCATCGTCTGGCCGCATTTCCAGAAGTTGATTTTTGGCCTTGGCGGCTTAGTTGATGCCACCGGCTATTTTGGCACCTTTATCTACGGCTTCGTGCTGCGCATGCTCGGCCCGTTCGGCCTGCATCACATCTTTTATCTGCCGTTCTGGACCACCGCGCTCGGTGGCAGCGAAGTGATCAATGGGCAGTTGGTGGAAGGCACGCAGCGCATCTTCTTTGCCCAGCTTGCCGATCCCGCTACCCAGCAATTTTACGTTGGCACGTCGCGCTTTATGTCGGGGCGCTTTATCACCATGATGTTTGGCCTGATTGGCGCATGTCTGGCGATGTATCACACCGCCAAACCGGAAAACCGCCAACGCGTCGCCGGCTTGTTGCTCTCTGCGGCGCTGACCTCCTTCCTGACCGGCATCACTGAACCGATCGAGTTCTCATTCCTGTTTGTCGCGCCGGTGCTGTATGTCATTCACGCGCTGTTCGATGGCCTGGCATTTATGATCGCCCACATCCTGCACATCACCATTGGCCAAACTTTCTCCGGCGGATTGATCGATTTCATCCTGTTCGGCGTGTTGCAGGGCGAAGCCAAAACCCATTGGTGGTACATCCCGCTGGTCGGCGTGCCGTGGTTCCTGCTCTATTACTTCACCTTCCGCCTGCTGATTACCCGCTTCAATTTCAAAACGCCGGGCCGTGAAGATGCGCAGCTTGAAAGCGCGCCGATGGTGGCCGGCGAGCGTCCGCAACAGGTGATCGCTGCACTGGGTGGCAAAGAGAACATTAGCGAACTGGATTGCTGCGCGACGCGCTTGCGTATCACGCTCATTGATAGCAGCAAACTGGATGAGGTCGGATTGAAAGCCACTGGCGCACGCGCCGTGATCCAACGTGGCAAAGGCGTACAGGTCATTTACGGCCCGCACGTCACCATTATCAAAAATGAAGTAGAGGAGTTACTTGCGCTATGAAAGCACCGATGCTGGTACAGATTAAAGGAAAACTGGTGGTTTCGTGTCAGGCTCTGGAAGATGAGCCGCTACACAGCCCTTTTATTATGTCGCGCATGGCATTAGCCGCGATGGAAGGTGGCGCAGCGGCGATTCGCGCCAACAGCCTGATCGACGTGCAGCAGATTATGCAAACCGTGGATCTGCCGATTATCGCCATCATCAAACGCGATTATCCCGGCAGCGATGTCTACATCACCGCCACCTTACGCGAAGTGGATGAGTTGATGGTTGCCAATCCAGCGATGATGGCGCTGGATGCCACGCTGCATGCACGCCCCGGCGAGTTGCAGCTGCCAGAATTGGTGGCGGCGATTCGTCAGCGCTATCCGCAGTTACTGTTGATGGCCGACATTGCGACGGTAGAAGAGGCGCGTCAGGCCTCGCAGCTAGGCTTTGATTGTATCGGCACCACGCTGCACGGTTACACCGAGGAAACACAAGGCTGTTATTTGGCGGCCGATGATTGCCGTTTCCTGCGCGAGGTGCTGGCAGCGGTAACCGTGCCGGTGATTGCCGAGGGGAATGTTGAATCACCAGAAATGGCGGCGCATTGCCTGGCGTTGGGCGCGCACGCGGTGGTGGTGGGCGGCGCGATTACCCGCCCACAGCAGATTACCCGCCGCTTTGTGAATGCCATCAGTGAATAACCATAAGGTGCCCATCACTGGGCACCTTAACGGGTTACTGCGTGGTTTTCTCATTCACCACGGCGGCAACTTCAGACGGTGCCATCTGATTTAGATCTTTATACAGACTTGCCATATACAGCACGATAACAAGTGAGAAAGGCAATCCACACAGCACTACCGCGGTTTGCATCGCACTGAAGCTGCCCGCATACAGTAAACCGGCACACACCAACGTGGTGACGCATGCCCAGAAGATACGCAGCCATGCCGGTGCATCGTCGCTCACGCCGCCGCCTTTGCTTGATAGATTGGCAATCATCAGCGTGCCGGAATCCACTGGCGTCAGGAACAGCACGAAGCTGATGAGGATGGTGAATCCGGCGACCAACTGGGTAAACGGCAGATACTCAAACAGTTTGAACACGGCCATCGGCGGATCGCTCAGCGCCACCTGGCCAAGAATGGCATGACCGCCCTCCAGCACCAGACTGATCGCAGTATTACCAAACAGCGACAGCCATGCGAGAGTAAAGCCGAGCGGAATCAACAGCACACCGAAGATCAATTCGCGAATCGTACGGCCTTTGGAAATACGCGCGATGAACAGACCAACAAAGGGCGCCCAGGCAACCCACCACGCCCAGTAGAACAGCGTCCAGGCGCCCTGCCACTGGCGCGCTTTACCATACAGGTAGAGATTGAAGCTCTTGCCGACAATCGAAGTCAGATAATCGCCGACGTTTTGCATCATGCCGTTGACCAACGTCATCGTCGGTCCGGCAACGAACACAAACAGCAACAGCAGGCAAAGAAAACCGACGTTGATGTTGGATAACATCGCAATCCCTTTCTCTACTCCGGTCACTGCCGCCAGCGTCGCCACGACCATCATCAGCACGATTAATATCATCAACACGTTAGTGTTTTGCGGAATGTGGAAGAGATAGTTGAGGCCGGAGTTCACCAGCAGCGCGCCGATGCCGAGGTTGGTCACCATCGAGATCACCGTCACCAGGATGCCAAAGCTATCAACCAAATGCCCAATCCAGCCATGAATCCGCTTACCAAACAGCGGATAGAGCGCGGAACGCAAGGCGAGCGGTAGATCGCGGCGATAGGCAAACCACGCCAGCGCCGTGGCGATTAAGGCGTATAGCGCCCAGCCATGCAGGCCCCAATGTAAGAAGGTAATCGCCATCGCCTGACGCGCCGCTTCAACCGTTCCACCTTGACCTTCCGGCGGTTGCAGGAAATGGTCGAGCGGTTCATAAGCACCGTAATAGACCAGCGCGATACCAATGCCCGCCGAGAACAGCATGGCGACCCACGAGGCATAGCCAAACTGCGGTTTTTCATCGTCATGGCCGAGTTTGAGTTGACCAAAGCGGGATAACGCCAGCCAGAAAACAAACACCATACACACCACCATTAGCAGCATGTAATACCAGCCAAACATATCCGCCACCCAGAGTTGGGCGTGGTTTAGCCATTTCTGACTCGCCGAGGGATACAGCACGATCATAAAGGCCAGCACCAGAATCACGCTGGCTGAACTCAGAAACACCGCGAAGTTAACGCGGATTGGTTCTTCTTCTACTTTGATGGGGCTATGACTCTTCACTGTCATGGTTCTCTTCCTGGTACAGGTAAACAGCGGTTCCGGATGGCAACATATAGTTAACATTCGACCACATTTATTTGACATTTATGCAGCATAAAGTACATTGATTGAACGTTCAATCAATCAATAAACATTCCAATAAAAACAAGCGGAGTCTTGACGGTGCGCAAAGAAATTCCCGAAAAACGCAAAGAGCAGCTGATTAACGCCGCATTTGAAACCATCGGCGACATAGGGCTGGCGGGAATCACCCTGTCGCAGGTGGCCAGGGAGGCCGGCATGTCTACCGGTATCGTCAGTCATTACTTCGGTGACAAAGAGGGATTGTTAAACGCCACCATGCGCAAGATCCTGCGCGATCTGCGCGATGGCATTGCGGAATGCCGGGCCAACGCCCCCAGGCAAGATGTTCGCGCGCAGCTTTTTGCCATCATCGATGCCAACTTCCATCCCAGCCAAACCAGCGCCAATTCAATGCGCGCCTGGCTCGACTTTTGGGCCGCGAGTATGCACAACAGCGAACTGCGCCGCCTGCAACGCCTTAACGATCGGCGTCTTTACTCGAATATTTGCTGGCAGTTTCGCCAGGTGATGTCGCCAGAGCTGGCGCGCAAATCGGCACGTGGACTGGCGGCGTTGATTGATGGCCTGTGGCTGCGCGGCAGTCTGACCGGAAAGGATTTTGATGTAGAGCAGGCATGTTCGATCGCCCGCGACTATGTCGAGGAAAAACTGGCAATGCTGCCAGTTGCGTAACAAAAGAGCCAAAAGCTAAGGAACAGACAAGAATGGCAAAGTATCCCCTACAACAACTCTACATTGATGGTCAGTTGACCGATGCCAGTGGCAAAGAGACGTTTGAAACCATCAACCCCGCCAACGGCGAGGTGCTGGCACAGGTACAACGTGCCACGCAAGCCGACGTCGAACGTGCGGTAGCCAGTGCTGAGCGCGGCCAGCGTATCTGGGCGGCAATGACCGCCACCGAGCGCTCGCGCATTCTGCTGCGAGCCGTTGCTATCCTGCGTGAACGCAATGACGAGCTGGCGGAGCTGGAAACCCTCGATACCGGCAAACCCTACTCTGAAACCTCCGCCGTGGATATCGTCACCGGCGCCGATGTGCTGGAGTATTACGCCGGACTGGCGACCATCATCGAGGGTGAACAGTATCCACTGCGCGACACCAGCTTCTTCTATACACGTCGTGAGCCGCTGGGCGTAACGGCGGGTATCGGCGCGTGGAACTATCCGATTCAGATCGCGCTGTGGAAATCTGCACCGGCGCTGGCTGCCGGCAACGCAATGGTCTTCAAGCCAAGCGAAGTCACGCCGCTCAGCGTGTTGAAACTGGCCGAAATTTACACCGAAGCCGGCCTGCCAGACGGCGTATTTAACGTGGTACAAGGCGCCGGACGTGAAGTGGGCCAATGGCTGACCGAACATCCGCGCATTGCGAAGATCTCGTTCACGGGCGGCATCGAAACCGGCAAAAAAGTGATGGCGAGTGCGGCAGGATCAACGCTTAAAGACGTGACCATGGAGCTGGGCGGCAAATCCCCGCTGCTGATTTTACCGGATGCCGATATTGAGCAAGCCGCAGATATCGCCATGATGGCGAACTTCTACAGCTCCGGCCAGGTGTGCACCAACGGTACACGCGTCTTCGTGCATCGTTCGCAAAAAACGGCGCTGGAACAAGCGCTGCTGGTGCGCGCTCAACGTATCCGTCTCGGTCAGCCAATGGATGCCGATACAAATTTTGGTCCGCTGGTGAGCTTCGCGCATATGGAAAATGTCCTGCGCTACATCGAACTCGGTAAGCAGGAAGGCGCTAACGTCCTGATTGGCGGTGCGCGCGAAACGCAGGGTGCCTACGCGCAAGGCGCATGGGTACAGCCGACCATTTTCACCGATTGCGAAGATCATCACACCATCGTCAAAGAGGAGATCTTTGGCCCGGTGATGAGCATCCTGACCTATGACGACCAAGAGGAAGTGATTCGCCGCGCGAATGATACGCACTTTGGCCTGGCGGCGGGTGTGGTAACCCGAGATCTGGCCACCGCACACCGCGTGATCCACCGCCTTGAAGCGGGCATCTGCTGGATCAATAGCTGGGGCGAATCACCGGCGCAAATGCCGGTTGGCGGTTATAAGCAATCCGGTGTTGGCCGCGAAAACGGTATTTCAACCCTTGCCCATTACACCCGTATCAAATCTATCCAGGTTGAACTGAACCCGTTCAGCTCCGTGTTTTAATCGAAGGAACGCATGATGAGCATCACCAGGGAGTATGACTACATTATTATTGGTGCCGGTTCAGCCGGTAACGTGCTGGCCACGCGCCTGACCGAGGACGCGAACGTCAGCGTGCTGTTATTAGAGGCCGGTGGCCCGGATTACCGTCAGGATTTCCGCACGCAAATGCCTGCGGCCCTCGCCTTCCCTTTGCAGGGACGCCGCTATAACTGGGCGTATCAGACCGATCCTGAACCGCATATGAATAATCGTCGCATGGAGTGCGGACGCGGCAAAGGACTTGGCGGTTCGTCGCTGATCAACGGCATGTGCTACATCCGTGGCAATGCAATGGATTACGATAACTGGGCGAAGCAACCGGGTCTGGAAAACTGGAGCTATCTCGACTGCCTGCCCTACTTCAAAGCCGCAGAGCGCCGCGATATTGGTGGCAATGATTATCATGGCGATTGTGGCCCTGTAAGCGTAACCACCCCTAAATCCGACAATAACGTGCTGTTCCACGCGATGGTGGAAGCCGGCGTGCAGGCGGGCTATCCGCGTACCGATGATCTGAACGGTTATCAGCAGGAAGGGTTTGGTCCGATGGACAGAACGGTGACGCCGAAAGGCCGTCGCGCCAGTACTGCGCGCGGCTATCTCGATCAGGCCCGTTCACGTCCCAACCTGACGATAGAAGTGCACGCGCTGACCGACCGCATTGTGTTTGATAACAAGCGCGCCTGTGGCGTCAAATGGCTGCAAAAAGAGGTGCCGCATGAGGCGCGTGCGCGTCGTGAAGTGCTGCTGTGCGCGGGAGCGATCGCCTCACCTCAGGTGTTGCAGCGTTCGGGCGTAGGTCCAGCGGACTTATTGAAAAGTCTGGATATTCCGTTGGTTCACCACCTGCCGGGCGTGGGCGCCAACCTGCAGGATCACCTGGAAATGTATCTGCAATATGAGTGTAAGCAGCCGGTTTCACTGGCGCCTGCGCTTAAACTGCACAATCAACCTGCGATTGGTGCCGAATGGCTATTTAATGGCAGCGGTATCGGTGCCAGTAATCAGTTTGAAGCGGGTGGATTTATTCGTTCTGACGAAGAGTTCGAGTGGCCGAATATTCAATATCACTTCCTGCCGGTAGCGATTAATTACAACGGCTCGAACCCGATTAAAACGCACAGCTTCCAGGCGCACGTCGGTTCAATGCGATCGCCCAGCCGTGGACGCGTTCACGTCACGTCGAAAGATCCTAACGCGCATCCGAGCATCTTGTTCAACTACATGTCGGACGATCAGGATTGGCGTGAATTCCGCGCAGCGATTCGTCTTACCCGTGAAATTATCGCTCAGCGTGCCCTGGATCCGTTCCGTGGCCGCGAGATATCGCCGGGTTTGGCGGTACAAAGTGACGAAGAGCTGGATAAATTCGTGCGCGAACACGCAGAAACCGCTTATCACCCGTCGTGCTCGAATGCCATGGGCTATCACGACATGGCCGTGGTGGGTAATGACGGTAAAGTGCATGGCGTTGAAGCTCTGCGCGTGGTGGATGCCTCGATCATGCCGCAAATCACTACCGGTAACTTAAACGCGCCGACCATAATGATCGCCGAAAAAATTGCCGATATGATTCGTGGTCGTCCTGCTTTACCGCGCGTAACAGTGCCTTACTACGTTGCCAATGGCGCGCCGGTGCGCTGCCAGCCGCAGTAATCAAATCAAGCTGAAAGGGTTCATTGAATATGAACCCTTTTTTCTGCGGATTGGTCCGCCTTCCACGTAAAAAAACCAACCACTCAAGGTTATCCACAATCCCCGTGCGTAGAGTCGACGTTATCCTGTGGATAAAACTCGCATCACTGCATACAGCGCTCGTTGCACGCATGCGGTCATTTTTCGCACGATTCATTAATCAGAGGGAGGATGCCCGACCAACTTTGCCCATGGCAAAAACGTTGATTGCCGCGAGCACCGCCGCTGCCACAAAGGCGCTGGCGAAGCCTCCGGGCAGCCAGGCCATGAATGCCGCGAGAAACTGACCAGAGAAGATTGCCATCGATAAACGTGCCAGGTGGCGCCCCCTTGCGTGTGGCTGGCTGATGTTCACCGTCATATGATTAACCAGCGGAATCGACAAGCCGAACCCCATCCCCAGCAATATACCGCCCGGAATAAACAGCACCATGTTAGGAGCCGCGGCAAACTCCAGATGCGCCAGCAGATAACAGACAAATGCCATCACTAACGTCGTATAACTGCCGAATCGCTGCGCGACATCCGGCATGATCGCCGCCGCCAGCACCGCCACCAACGAAACAAACGAGAGAAAATAACCAATGTGCGCGGCATCAATCCCCATCATGGCAAAGCGCTGCGGCAGCATAATGACGGCGGTAAAAAAGCACATCATCGAACAGAGCGCGGCCAGCAACACCGGGCGCAGTTGGCGATCGCTGTTCTGCGCTGAATGATTAATCTCCAGAGAAGCTGGCGGCTGCGGCGGACGCGGCACGGTGATCACCACCATTAGCAACATCAGCCAGGCAAAAAGATAGAGAAAATAGGGCCAGCGCCAGCTAATGGAAGCCAGAATGCCGCCCAGAAAAAGAAACAGTACGCCGCCTAACTCTATGGCCATGCCCTGCCGCGCCATCATCGCTAAGCGAGTCTCTCCCGCGTAGAAACTGGCAATCAGGCTGGTGCCCGCCGCCATCACGACCGCCGTGGCGCCTCCCAGCAGTAAACGGTCGATAACTTGCAGCCCTGCGCCTGGTAACCACGCGCCGGCGACACCGAGCAAGCCATAACAGAGCAATCCGATCAGCAAAAGCGTATAAGCGCCCCAGCGATCGATGGCGCGGCCCGCGAACGGACCCGCCAGCACCACGCCGAGTGAAGGGAGTGTGACCAGCCAGTTGGCCATATTACTGACGCCAAGCTGTGCGGCGATTTCGCTAAGGCCGGGCACGATGACACATCCCACCATAATCGTCAGGCAGCTGACCGCCAGCAGCGAAAAGGCGCCGGTTCGTTTAATGGATGACACACACTCTCCTGATGTCCGAATAATGGACATAAAACCAAATAATGGACACCAGTGTTGGAGGAATTGCTAGCGCTGTCAATCACCGCACCGCAACATGCTATAGTGATGCCAGCTAAAATCGCGCGGAATGATAAAAAATGAGTGTGGAAACAGAGAGTAATGGATCACAAGTTATTGCGCGCGCTGCAACCATTCTGCGGGCGCTGGAAGATCGTCCGGCGGGATTATCGATCGCCGCGTTAGCGAAGATCACCGACCTGCCGCGCACTACTGTGCATCGGCTGGTGTCTTCATTGATCGCGCAGCAGCTTTTATTGCAGGATAGCGACGGCATCAAACTCGGCCCGGCACTGGCGCGTCTTGCCGCCTCAGCACATACCGATATTATTACGCTGTCGCAGCCAGCGATGGCGACGCTGGGACGCCGCACACGCGAAACGGTTGACCTCTGCGTCTGGCGCGGCACGCATACCGTGCTGGTGAGTCAGGTGGTTTCGGATCAGGAGTTGCGCGTGGCGTCGCCGGTCAGCACCGCATTTCCTTCGCACTGCGCGGCGCATGGCAAAGCATTACTGGCGGAGCAAGCAGAAGATACGCTGCAGGCGCTGCTGCCACAGTTGCAGGAGGTTCGAACCGGGAAGACGATGCAGGATCGTAAGCTGCTGCTTAAAGAGATAGCGATTATCCGCCAGCAGGGTTATGCGGTTGATCGCGAAGAACATGCACGCGGAGTGTGCGGCATCAGCGTGGCGCTGCAAACCGGCGTCGGCGAGCGCTATGCCTTAGCCATTGCCGCACCGGCATTACGTTTTGATGAGCAGTTTGCGCATTTACTGGCTGCACTGCTACAAGCAAAAGCGGAAATTGAGGCGCTGCTGGCGCGTTAAATCGAATCTTCTTTTTCAATCACCAGAACGCGTGCTTCTCCCTGCGGATGTGCCACATGCTCAGTACCGATGCTGGCGTAAAAGATGTCGCCCGTATTGAGCAGCACTTTCTTCACGTCACCGCTTTCGCGGTAATGCATTTCCACCGCACCATCCAGCACCGCGAAGACCTCTTCGCCATCATTGATATGCCATTTGTAGGGTTGATTCGTCCAGTGTAAGCGCACGCTGGTGCCGGCGAAGTTAGCGATGTCTAAGGCTTGCCAGGCTTTGGGCGGGGTGAAATTTTTAGTGATGATGGTTTTCATGCGATGTCCGATTAAGTAAGTGCTGCGTTGATGATACACACAGTATTGAGCTGTCGCGGGACACACGCAGACCATTTACGGACATTCAGAAACAGCAAAGCCGCCCGTAGGCGGCCTTAACACAACTACTTGTGTAGCTAACTTATTTGTACAGCTCTGCAGTCATGTGTACGCGGTTGTTGGTGTTAGCTTCAGTAATTTTGTACTGAGCGCCCTGCTCTTGTGCCTGAGCAGCAATTTTGGCTTCTGCACCGTCAAGGGTAGAAGACTCAACGGATACGCTCTGTGCAAAGCTGGCAGCAGACATCATTGAAAGAGCAGCAACAGCGGCGATAGACAGTGTTTTGATGGTTTTCATGGTCATAATCCTTAGTGGTTTAAATAAGAAGGCTGTGTGCCTTCGATGGAAACAATAATAACCCTAGTTATCGTTTCAAGATTAACCATTAGTGCGATCACGATAACTTACGTAACTATACGCTTAGATGGGTTTCATATACAAAAAAGGCCGCCCGTAGGCGACCTGTTCTGGCATATCCGTATGCAACCATCCGTTATTTGTAAAGTTCAGCAGTCATATGCACAACATTACCGTTGCTGGCTTCCAAAATTTTGTACTGCTCGCCATTCTGTTTAGCCTGCGCAGCAATTTTAGCTTCAGCACCATCAAGAGTAAGTGAAGTGGCTGAAACAGTTTGTGCGAAGCTAGCAGCAGACATCAGTGAAAGAGCAGCGGCAGCAGCGATAGTCAGTGTTTTAATCGTTTTCATGGTCATATTCCTTTGGTTGTTTGATGTGAAAGCTGTGCGCCTTCGATGGAAACAATAATAACCATTGAAACTATTACCAGATTAACTATTAGTGCGATCACAGTTAATCAGCTAACTATAACTATGCCAAATCCAGCTTGGCGATCACTTTTTGTATCTCTGCCACATCCGCCGCCGCCAGCGAGCGCAACGGTCGCGGTAAACAATTCATCTCAGTTAATCCCAGGATGCCCGCTGCCGCGGCGATGACGCGCAAACTGCCGCCGTGTCGGGTAAATAGCGCCCAAAGCGGATCCAGACGCTGCGCCTGGGCAGCAACGGCCGCGAAATCTCCAGTCATCGCAGCATCAGCCAATGCTTTGGCGGTACGCGGGAACAGTCCACCACATACCGAATACCACAGGTCGCAACCGGCGATCAGACCGGGTCCCGCAAACGCATCGCCGCTGACGCCAATCGTGACGCTGGCGGGTAATTGAGCGCGCAGCGACTTTACACGTTGCGTGGCGGCGGCAATATCTGCCGGTACGCCTGGAATTTTGATTGAGGCGATATTGGGCAGCGTAGCGATTCGCGCATGCAGCGCATCGGAAAACACAACGTGGGTGGTACCAGGATTGTCGTAAATGCAGATCGGCAGCGAAACCTGTCGCGTGACATCCTGATAAAGCCCAAACACCTCTTCATCACTGAGTTTCTGGTAAGAAAGCGCCGGTAATAATAACGCGCTGGCACCGGCCTGCTGCGCATCATCTGCCAGTCGCAACACTTCATCTGTGCTCATCGCGCCAATGCTCACCATCACCGGAATATTATCCGCATGCTGCACCGCCAGCGTCGCAATACGCTTGCGCTGTTCACGCGTGAAATAGGCATAACTGCCGGTTGAACCCAGCACGCCGAGCGAATCCACTTTCGCATCGGTTAAGCGTTTGAGGATGTTGAGAAACGCTTTTTCGTCAATACCTGAAGCATTCAGCGGAGTTAGTGGAAACGCACTCAGTCCTGTAAACATAGCCAGCGCCTTATAGAGAGATAAAAGTGAGAAAAATCATATCCAGCAAGGTTATAAGCCATCAGAAACAAAAATGCCCTCTTCCGAGGGCATGATTTTACGCTGAAACTAAAATCTTATTTCAGGGCGATACGTGCAATCTGATCCTGGCCTTTGGTTGAGGAGTCTTTGTTGAACTCCGCTTTCAACGTGACATACAACGTATTGTTATCTGGGCCAATCAGCAGGCTGTTTGGATTATTATCAAACGACCAGCTGTTTTTCACTGCGTAAGTTGTCGCATCGAGCTGCAACACTTTCTTCGATTCGCGCTGGCTGATGTAGATCTCATTACGCTTGGCGTTGAACTTGATACCCAGCGCATCACCTTCAATACGTTTAATCACTTTGCCGGTGCGCTCATCAAACACCAGCGTAGCTTTGCCTTTGGAATCGTCGGTGACAAACAGACGACCGGTTGCAGGATCTTCCGCCATATTCAGGAACAGGTACTCTTTGCCGTCGCCTGCAGTCCAGCGCTTCTCAATCTTGTGGTTACGTGGATTGATCACCAGAATCTCGCCCGCGCCGTTGGTGGCGTAAATGCGCTCAGTCAGCGGTGAATAGATGATGCCGGTTACCCATTTGCCCGCATTCTGGATGGTGGCCTTCAGCTTGAAGGTTTTCACGTCAACTACCGAGATATAACCCGGATCGGCCACGCGACCAACGTACAGCTCATTGCCATGCCACAGCACTTCACGTGCGCCTGCTGGATATCCTTCTTTATCTTTCTTGCCCGGGAAGACTAAACGTTCGAGCACTTTGCCGCTGTTCGCATCCACTTTTGAGATCGCGCCGTCCAGTGAGTTGGTGGTGTAGAACACGCTACCTTGCTCATCAATCGCGGTGCCGAAGTTTTTCAGATCGGTATGCGTTACGCCCTTCGTCTCTAATGAAGTGGGGTCGAGACGATAAATCACGCCACCGTTGACGTCTTTAAAGCTCTGCGCGCTGGCAACGTATAACGCTTTCGCAGCTGGCGAGTACGCCATTTCATACAGGCCATCGCCTAAAGTGCGTTGGGTCAGCGCAGTATCAACCGGCTTAGCGGTGGCGGCTGGCGCTTCGGCTTTTTTAGCAGGGGCCTGGCATGCGGTCAGGCTGCATGCGGCGACGATTGCAGCGGCAACGGCGGCTTTGCGCGGGCTAAATAACGATTTCATGCTCAACTCCATCAATGGATGAACGGCTCCGTTACGCGTCTACGCGCACGGAAGAATACAAGAAGAATGAGAATCATACGCATTAGCATGAACTTAGCAACTTTCTCGACGCTTTAAGCTGTCCTGCGTTATTTCATGCGCAGGCTAACGCCCTTTCTCAACCAATTTTTGCGCTAAAACTTCCTGTATTTGCCAGCAATATAATGAAAACGTGAGTTATTAACGGGTTATATCTACGCATATCTTATTGATATAATTCATGTTTACATATTATTACAATTACAAATGAAACCTTCCGAGATTCTTTAAAGCAAATGATTATCATTGGCCTTCTCATTAAATGCGTAGTGGCATCTTACGCGACCTTCCTTCTGCCCTCTTAGGCTGATGCGTAAGGACGCACACCATAAAAAACTGAAGCGAATCAGCTTCATATAACTTGCGTTATCTACAGGAATTTTTATGTCAGGCATCAGGAAAACCTTCACCGTCTCCATGCTGGCTATGGCGATTCATGCCCTGCTTAATCCAGCATTGGCGCAGGCCGCAGCCAGCAGCAGCGAGAATCAGCAAGATTTAGTGGTCGATGCCTCCGCCGCTGGCGAGGGTGATAACAATGAAAAACAGGATTACGCAGTGAAAACCACGCGAGCCGGCACCAAAATGCTGCTGACTCCGCGTGATGTTCCGCAATCGTTGAGCGTGGTAACGCAGCAGCGTATGCAGGATCAGAATCTGCAATCGGTAAACGATGTGCTGACCAATGCCACCGGCATCTCCACCAATCTGATCGACAGCGAACGTTCGGAATACTATTCACGCGGCTTTAGGGTCAGCAACTTCTCTTTCGACGGCATCCCAACCTCGGTCAATGACACCTGGAATTACGGTGATGCCGCGTCTGATACCGCGATTTACGATCGGATTGAGATCGTGCGCGGCGCCACCGGTTTGATGAGCGGCGCGGGAAGCCCGTCAGCCTCGATCAACATGGTACGCAAACACGCCGACAGCAAAACCTTTACCGGCAGCGTAAGCGCCAGCTATGGCAGCTGGAATAAACAGCGTTACGTTGCCGATCTCTCGGCACCGCTGAATCAGGATGGTAGCTTACGCGGGCGCGTAGTAACCGGTTATAGCGATGAAGACAGCTGGCTTGACCGCTACCATAAAACCAAAAAATTCCTTTACGGCGTGATAGATGCCGACATCACCGAGCACACCACGCTGTCGCTGGGCTACGACTACGAAGATGCCAACACCGGCAATCCTACGTGGGGCGGCTTGCCGATGTTCTATAGCAACAACGCCACCACGCATTACGATCGCAGCCTCAACTCCGCGGCAAACTGGGCGCGCTACAACACCAATTCACGCAAAGTGTTCGCCGACATCGATCATAACTTTGATAACGGTTGGAACATTCACGTCAATGGCACGCACGCGGAAAACACCTTCAACGATAAGTTGCTGTATGTGATGGGCAGTGCCGATCAGGATAGCGGTGCAGGCACCACCGGTTACGGCAGCATGGATCGCGGCAAACGTCAGATGGACTCCTTCGACGGTTACGCCAGCGGCCCGTTTGAACTGCTTGGTCGCCAGCATCAGTTGATGGCGGGCGTCAGCTACAGTCGCCAGCATAACGCGACCTACAGCCAGGATGGCGTTACCGATCTGGAAAACTATGACATCGCCACAGGCGATATGGGCATTTTCAATAACAGCTGGAACGGCAATATCGCCGAGCCACAGTGGCAAGGTTGGTACCAGAATGCGGACGATACTATCCGCCAGAAATCGGCCTACACCGCCGCGCGTTTCTCGCTGGCCGATCCGTTGTCGCTGATTATTGGCGCGCGCTATACGCAGTGGAGCACCAACGGCAGCAGCGGCAACATGACCAAAAACAACACCACGCCATACGCCGGGTTGGTGTATGACATCAACGACACCTGGTCAGCGTACGGCAGCTATACCTCGGTCTTCCTGCCACAAACTTATCGCGATACCAGCGGCAAATATCTGTCGCCGGTCACCGGTAAAAGCTATGAAACCGGCCTGAAATCCGCCTGGTATGATGGTCGTTTAACGGCAACGATGGCGATATTCCGTATCGAACAGGATAACGTCGGTGAGGCGATTAATGGCGTCTACCTGAGCGGCAACGAACAGGCTTATGCGCCGGCAAAAGGTGCGGTGAGTAAAGGTGCGGAGTTTGAGCTAAACGGTGCGCTAACGGATAATCTGCAGCTCACTTTTGGTGCGACTCGCTACGTGGCGCGTGATAAAGATGGCCGTTTCAACAGTTATCAGCCGCAAACTTCCTTCAAACTGTTTACGCGTTATCAACTGCCGATGTTGCCGGATCTCACGGTCGGCGGCGGCCTGAACTGGCAGAATCGCGTGTTTGAAGATACCACCAATGCCAGCGGCGATACCGTACGCGTTTATCAAGGCAGTATTCCACTGGCATCACTGTTTGCGCGTTATCAGGTCACTAAACAGGTGGCGGTACAAGCAAACGTGGATAACCTGTTTGACCGCGAATATTACAGCTACATGAACAGCTACGTTTATGGCGCGCCGCGCAGCTACTCAGTCAGCGTTTCGTATCAGTTCTGATCATCCGGGTCGCCATGAATGGCAACCCTACAGGCGTTATAGCGATGATAATTCACGAATAGGCATTGCTGCTGCAGCGCGGGTGTTGAGGCGACATCCCAACCCGCTGAGCGAGAGAGGGATTCCAGGGCGAGCCGCAGGGATGCGGCGAGAGGCTGCGCTGAGCAGGAGCGAATCGCCGCCGGTCCGTCAGGAATCGCGAGAGAGCGAAGGCACCGCGAAGCGGCGGGATGGGCTGGCGCAGGGCCCGGGAGTGCAGAGGGCGCGGCCAGGCGTCCTCTGCTCGGTCGCCGCACGGCATGACTGAAACTGCCTCAGCCGATGGCGAACGAAAGTCGCTCAGCGCTTAACTGATCGGCATTACGCCATAAATGGCGACCCAATTCCCGGAGGTGCGCATTAATGCGCACCTCGATTCAGACTTTGTTTTTATAATTGAAACTAATCTGAGAGTTCTGTTCTTTCGGCAAGCGTCGTGCCTCTAAATAAACCGATTTCCAGTACGGATTATTTAACGATGAGCGCATAACGCCCTGGCTTACTGACGCATGCAGGAACTGATGATCGGTGTCATAAAAGCCGACGTGCAGCTCGCGTTTAATACGGAAGAAGACTAAATCGCCGGGCTGTAAATGCGCTTGATCCACCGGCTTGCCCATGGCAATTAACTCTTTGGTGGTGACGCGATCCATTGGAATATTGAAGCGATCTTTTAGCGTGCGCCAGACAAATCCGGAGCAATCAACACCGGTTAATTGCGTGCCGCCCCACTGATATTTGGTCCCTTCCCACGAATGCATCTGATCGTGCAGCGCGGCAATCACCGGAATTAAATCGGGCTGCTTGCCGCCCTCTGCCGAGGTATCAACGCTCTCTTCAGCAGGCACATGCGAAGACTTAGAAGAACAACCGGCCAGGGTGAAAATAAACAGGCAGGCGATAACTTTGCTGGCGGCAGAATTGATCATGTGTCGGTGTTTTCGCTGAGGGAAACTGGGATGAGTGATTTATACCGTAAAGAAGTTGCAGAAATAAATAGCCTCGCGCTGAAATCTTTTAATTGCCGCTTGGTTTTACCTAAGTTTACGCTTCGGTAACATCTTGTATTTGAGTTAAAAATCTATTTTCCACACTGCTAATTTTTTGTGCAGGAGAATATTTGTTCTCCTGCACAGAATGGCATCACTTTCGGCTTACAACTGTAAGTTTAATACTTGCCGGAGAAATTCGCGCTAATACGCTGGGCCAGATAATCCTGCGCGGAAATAGGCGGATATTTTTTCTCCGGTCCCTCAATAATGACATCTTCATTGGCCTGGCAGAAAAATGCCAGGCTGTAGCGCGCCGGCACCGATTCTCCCGGCAGCGGATTACTAACGCGATGGAAATTTGACGGCAGTTTATCGTCACTCCAGCGCATTAACATATCGCCGATATTACAGGTGATTACGCCTTCGAGCGGCGGGATCGGCGTCCAGATTTGCTCCTCCATCTCTCTGCCCGGACACACCTGCAAACCGCCCTGCCCATCGCGCTGGAACAGCAACGTCAGGCAATCAAAATCGGTATGTGCACCGGCGCGCCACGGACCATCTGGCTCACCGCTGATGGCAAAATAATGCAGCATACGCAGCGTGCTTTGGTAGGTCTCGCGCGAAGGCTCATGCGCTTTAGCAAAGAAATCGTCGGGGAACCCTAGCTTCAGAGCAAAACATGAAAGCAAACGCATGCCGACTTCCCAGCACTGACGTTCAAACTGCAGCACATCGTGCTGGAAGTCGGGCAAAACGTCATCAGGCCATAAACCTTCCATACGCGGACGCGTTACCTGATATGACTCTTTTTGATCGGGTTTGCCGGTGGAAGGACGAATTTGTGCGCGATATTCCCAGCCCGCATTGCGGCGCAGCGGATGGCGAGCTTTAGCGCTTTGCGGCAACGCAAAAAAGCGTTCTGCATTAGCAAAGGCCGCAGTGATATCGTCGAGTGGAATGCCGTGTCCGGAAACCTGGAAAAAGCCAATTTCGGTGGCGGCCTGCCACAGTTGATCGGCAATTTCCGCTTTACGTTCGGCAAAATTGGAGAGATCGATGATGCGCACATCGCGCGCCGCCTCGATGCCGCGCGCGCCCATGCGCGATTCTTTGGTCAGTTCATGCATAGCAAAAGTGGTCTTTTCCATTAGTGCACCTCGTTATTGAGCAATAACGGATGACCTGCCAGCAAAAGGCGGTCATCCCCGCGCCTGGCGAATGCCACAGGCGATCGAGCAATGACCCACCGAATGAAACCACGGCTGACAGCTTCTACTCACTTTAAGCCAAGCAAAGCCTGTGCCAGCTCCACATGGCATGTGGAATCAATGAGTTGAATCCAGTGACGCGCCCCACCTGCACAAAACAAGTGCAAAAAGAGTTAGGATGCATCTTTAATGCGCAACGGTTGAGAGAAATGTGACTTTCTCGCCACTGTAAAGAGAATATATTCATAGAGTTACATGCATGGCATGCGCTTTGCTAAATCCCCACTGAGTATAAGCGGTCAGCGTGACATCAGATTCACGCAGGACATTGCTCTACAGCAATAGCTGTACCTCGTCAGGGGGCGGTGCTTTTTAGGCACCGTGATGCATGTCATACGCTGGCATCCCCTGATGACGACAACAAACTCAACGTTTATTGGGGGTTTTATGACAATGTCGCGTTTCCGTTTCTCTTTATTTATTGCGTTACTGAGCACTTCTGCACTGTCGCATGCCGCAGACAAACTGGTATTGCAAACCACCTGGGTCGCGCAGGCGGAGCAAGGCGGCTATTACCAGGCTGTTGCGACGGGCATCTATAAGAAATATGGGTTGGACGTTGAGGTGCGCTCCGGCGGCCCGCAGCTGAATAACATGACGCTGCTACTGGCGAATCGCGCCGATGTGATCGTCAGCTATGACCTGCAAGTGTTGCAGGGCGTTGAACGCCATTTCCCACTCAAAGCGATAGCCGCGCCGTTTCAGTTCGATCCGCAAGGCATTGTTACCCATGGCGATGTGAAGTCATTGGATCAGCTCAAGGGCAAAACCGTGCTGGTGTCAGCCAGTGGTCAAGCCAGCTGGTGGCCGTGGCTCAAAGGTAAATATCAGCTGCAGGATGGTCAGGCGCGCACTTATACCTTCAACATGCAACCTTTCCTCGCCGATAAAAACACCGCGCAGCAGGCTTACGCCACCTCTGAAGTTCAGCAAATCAAAGCCGTCCAGCCCGACAGCCAATTCTATCTGTTTGCCGATTATGGCTATCCGGCGTACGGCGGCATCCTGGTTACGCGTGACGATTTGCTGCAAACACAGCCCGACGTGATGAAGCGCTTTGTCACCGCATCGATGGAAGGCTGGAAATCTTACCTCGCCAATCCGGCGGCGGGTAATGCGCTGATCAAAAAAGAGAACCCGCAAATGACCGATGCCATTCTGGCCTTTGGCGTGTCACAAATGAAAGCGCTGCACCTGATTGACGGCGGCGATGCGGCGAAACAGGGGCTGGGCGTGATGACGGATAAACGTTGGCAGGCGACGCGTGACTTTATGGTCAACGCCGGTTTGTTGAAAGCCTCAACCGATTGGCAGAGTGCTTTTAGCACGCAGTTCGTCCCGGCAAAAACGGAGTGAGGTGACATGAGCCATCTGTTAATTAAAAACTGTGCTGCGATACTGACCGGCGACAAACAGCATCCACGCAGCAGCGCGCGCGATATTCGCATCCGCGATGGCCTGATTGTGGAATTGGGTGAACTCAACGCCGTCAGTGAGGAAACCGTGATCGACGCGCGTGATTGCGTGGTGTATCCCGGCTGGGTCAATACGCATCATCATCTGTTTCAATCGTTGCTTAAAGGCGAGCCGCAGGGTCTGAATCTTAGCCTTGGTGGCTGGCTTGCAGCGACGCCGTATCGTTTTCGCGGCGCATTCGATGAAGAGACGTTTCGCATTGCCGCGCGCGTCGGTCTGGTCGAGCTGGTACGTTCCGGCTGCACCACCATCGCCGATCACCACTATCTTTATTGGCCCGATATGCCGTTTGACGGTGCAGACATCCTGTTTGAAGAGGCCGCGAAACTCGGCGTACGCTTCGTATTGTGTCGCGGCGGCGCGACGCAAACGCGCGGGCTGGAGAGCGACTTGCCCACCGCGCTACGTCCGGAAAACTTCCACAGCATGATGGCTGATGTTGATCGCCTGGTGGCGCGCTATCATCAACCGCACGATCGGGCGATGCGCCGCATCGTGATGGCGCCCACCACCACCCTGCACTCCACCACCCCGCAGGAGCTGCGTGAAAGCGCGCGCCTGGCTCGCCAGCTCGGCATTCGCCTGCACAGTCATCTCTCCGAAACCGTTGATTACCTCGACGCCGCCCAGGCGAAATTTGGCATGACACCGCTGCAGTTTTGCGCTGAGCATGACTGGATTGGCGACGATGTCTGGTTCGCGCATCTGGTGAAACTGTTGCCGGAAGAGATTGCCATGCTGGGTGCAGCGGGTAGCGGTATCGCACACTGCCCGCAAAGTAACGCGCGTCTTGGCAGCGGCATTGCCGATTTAGTGGCGCTGGAACACGCCGGCGTGAAAATTTCCATTGGCGTGGATGGCGCTGCATCGAACGAAGCGGCAGATATGCAAAGCGAAACCCATGCTGCCTGGCAGCTACAGCGCGTACGCAAAGGTATGCTGGCGCAGCCGCGTTATGCGGGCGGAACCTATGAGGGCGGTGGCGATGCTGCCAGTATTGAAGAGGTAGTGCGCTGGGGCACGTCCGGTGGTGCGCAGGTGTTGGGGTTGCGCACCGGTCATATTGCGCCAGGCATGGCCGCCGATATTGCCGTCTATCGTCTGGACGATCCGCGCTATTTCGGCCTGCATGATATCGCCATCGGCCCGGTTGCCAGCGGCGGACGCGCCCGGTTAAAAGCGCTGATCTGTGATGGGAAACTGCTGATGCAGGATGACGTCATCCCAGGGTGCGATCTAGCGGAACTCGGCCGCGACGCTGCGCAAGCGGTGAAAAAATTGCAGCAGCGCGCGGGCGTTTTATAAGCCGTATTTACGCCGCTGTGTTTTTCTTACGCAGCGGCGCTTCTGGCAGAAACAGTGAAAGCACAAAGGCCAGCAGCATCACGCCGGTCGCCATTTGGAAGGCAGCGTGCACCGCACCGCCAAACACCTGAAGATAGGCTTGCTGTACGTCATACGGCAGTTGATGCACGGCATTGGGATCGAGCGCGCGCGGCAGTTCTTTGCCTTGCTCCACCAGCGTCGTCAGACCCGATTTCAGCACCTGACTAAACACTGCGCCAAACAGCGCTACGCCAATCGAACCGCCAACTGAACGGAACAGCGTTACGGATGAAGTTGCTACGCCAATGCTGTCTGGCGTCACCGTGTTCTGCACCGCTAGCACCAATACCTGCATCACCATCCCCATTCCCATGCCCAATACGCAGGCAAACAGATAGATATGCCACAGCGGTGCAGAAAGGGTCAGCGTGGTGAGCAGCGCCATGCCGATGGTGGCCAGCAACGTGCCAGCAATCGGGAACAGGCGATATTTGCCAGTGCGGCTAATAATGCGCCCGCTGACGATAGATGTGATGAGTAATCCTCCCATCAGCGGCAGCAGCTGTAAGCCCGCTTCTGTCGGCGTTGATCCTTTTACCACCTGCAAATAGAGCGGTAAAAAAGTGACGCTACCAAACAGCGACATACCGACGATAAACGCCATCAAACTGGCGAGCGAGAAGCTGCGATTGCGGAACAGCGATAGCGGAATAATCGGTTCCCACGCACGGCGTTCTTCATAAATAAAGCCGATCACCCCAATCATACCAAACGCCAGGATGCACCACAGCAGCGGATCGGACCAGGCGCGCAAGGTGCCGCCTTCGCTGGTAAACAGCGTGATGCCGACCAGCGCCATGCTAAGAAATACTGCGCCGGGATAATCAATCTCGTGCGGCTTGCGCTTATTGTCGGTTTTGAACACCGCATTGATGATCACCAACGCAAACAAGCCCAGCGGCAGATTGATATAGAAAATCCAGCGCCATGAGGCGTGCTGCACGATAAAACCGCCCAGCAGCGGACCAATAACCGTCGCCAAACCAAAGACGCCGCCAAACAGGCCCTGATATTTGCCGCGATCCTGCGCTGGAATGACATCCGCGACAGCGGCCATACTCACCACCATCAAGCCGCCGCCGCCCAATCCTTGCAGCGCACGCGTGAAGATGAGCTGCTCCATATTCTGCGCCAGACCGCACAGCGCCGAGCCGATAAGGAACAGCACCACCGAGATTTGCAGCACAGTTTTACGGCCAAACAGATCGCCAAACTTACCGTACAGCGGCACCACGATGGTGGAGGCCAGCATATAGGCGGTAACGATCCACGACAGGCGATCCAATCCACCCAGTTCGCCGACAATGGTGGGCAATGCGGTTGAGACAATGGTTTGATCCAATGCAGCGAGCAGCATGACCAGTAATAAAGCGCTCATCAGTAAACGGACGGAAGGAGGATTCTCCTCCCTGCGGTCCGACTGCGGCGCGCGTGTTTGGGGTTTCATAACAGACACCAATTGAAATTAATTAAATACACAATTAATATTGATCGCAGTCTGACATGAATCAAGTGAGCGAGTAAAGATGACCGCACAAAAAGTCCCTGCTGACAAAATGGCCAATGCTGCCAAACCACGCCGCCCGGGTCGTCCACGCGGCGGTGCGATCAACGTGCAGCAGCGCGAGCACCTGCTGGATATCACGCTGGAGCTGTATGCTGAAAGCGGTATTGGCGAGACATCGCTCAATGCGATTGCGCGCAAAGCAGGTGTCAGCCCGGCGATGCTCAATTACTATTTTCAATCACGTGAATCGCTACTGGATATTGTGGTCGAGGAGCGTTTTTTACCGTTACGTCAGCGGCTGGTTTCCCACTTCATGGACGACCCACGTGACCCTGTCACCACTTTTAGCGCCTTTATCCGTGAAGTGGCGGATATTGTCACCACCTATAACTGGTTTGCCCCGCTGTGGATGCAGGAAGTGATGCAAGGCGAAGGGGGTTTAGGCCAGCACATTAAAAAGCGCTTTGGTCACGGCGAGCGTGATGAAGTGAAAAAATTGATTGAGGGCTGGCAGCAGCAAGGATTACTCAATGCGGATCTGGAGCCACAGCTGCTGATGACGTCGATTCTCAGCCTGGTGCTGGTGCCCTTCACCCGCTTTGCTAACGATCCCGCTTACAATCGCGACATCATCGTCCAGCATACCTTGAGTCTGTTTTGTCAGGGGATAAAACCAAAAAAACTCGCCGCATTTTAGAGATTGAATAGTATCTCCTATATTTCAATTGGTTATCCAAAAATGGCCGAGTACAAATCTTTCATCCTCTCTAAGGGATAAGGTCACCTATATCCGCTACTGAGGATAATCACCCTCAATCATGCTTCACTACGATGAGAATTCGAAATGATTTACAGTCCACGCCAACTTGCAAATCATGTCAGGCTGATTCGACAGAAGAACCAATGGACACAAAGTGAACTGGCGCAAAAAGTGGGTCTCAAGCAATCCACCATTTCTCACTTTGAAAACAATCCCGATCTGACCACGCTGGCAACCTTATTCAAGATTTTACAATCGCTTGATGTGAGCATGGGTGTGCAGGAAAAAGGCGAGGACGCTGCGCCAGCTCAGGAGGATGACTGGTGAAACAGAAATTAATCACCCGGATGAACGGCGAACGAGTTGGTGTACTTACTCGCAATACCAACGGTGCACATACGTTTCAGTACGATCCTGGCTGGTTGGGAAATAGGCTGGCGAGGCCGCTATCACTTTCATCACCATTACAGCGACCAAAATGGCGCAGTTAATTGAACGCGTGGCGAAAACCCTGTCCAAGGATTTTCCGCTGCATATCGCTGAATCCCTGTTTGAGAACAGCTTGCGCATGTTGGCACGCCTGCAAAAATAATTTTTCTCTAGCGAAACTTTCCTCTCTGCTCCAGCGAACTGAAAGACTGAGTCACCCAAATCGGAACTCCCCTACTTCGCAGGAGCAGATAATGAAACGCATGAAATCCCTCGTTTGTACCCTGACCATCACGGCAGCACTTGGCTTGTCCGCGTTCAACGCCGGTGCCGCATTGCCGGTCGGCGCGAAAGCACCTAACTTCGAACTGCAGGGCGCGTTAGCCGGTAAGCCGTTGACCTTCTCGCTGGATAAAGCGCTGCAGAAAGGCCCGGTAGTGCTCTATTTCTTCCCGGCGGCGTTTAGCAAGGGCTGCACCCTCGAAGCCCATGATTTTGCTGAAGCCACCGATAGCTTCACCAAAATGGGCGCCACGGTGATTGGTGTTACTGCGGGCAATACCGATCAGGTTAGCGACTTCTCCAAACTGGAGTGCCGCGATAAATTCACCGTAGCAGCCGATCCCGGTGCGAAAGTGGCAGCGCAGTACCAAACCACCATGCAGATGAAGGGCAAAACCCTGTCCGATCGTACCTCATACGTGATCGCCCCCGATGGCAACATTCTGCTGAGTTACACGGATAGAAACCCCGATACGCATATCGAGAAAGCGCTTGCCGCCGTTAAGCAGTACGACGCTTCTCACCCGCAAACTCACTAAAAAAAGAGGCCAGCGATGTTAACCGCCATGCTGGCCGCCTTCATCGGCGGCATCATTCTCAATCTCATGCCCTGCGTGTTTCCGGTGGTCTCGCTGAAAGCGCTCGGCCTGTTACGCCATACTGACAACGCCGCCAGCGCGCGCCGTGAAGGTTTGGGTTTTTTACTCGGTGTTGTGGTCACCATGATGGCGCTGGCAGGCATCTTACTGGCAGCGCGTGCCGGTGGTGCGGCGGTGGGCTGGGGCTTCCAGCTGCAATCCCCGATGGTTATCGCCTTGCTGTCGCTGGTGATCCTTGCTGCCGCGCTTAACTTGCTCGGCGTGTTTGAAGTGGGCTTATCGGTTCAGCGTGTGGGAGGCTCGGTTGATGTGGGTCGCGGTGCGTTTACGCGCTCAGCCCTGACCGGCGCGCTGGCGATTATCGTCGCGACACCCTGCGCCGCACCCTTTATGGCCAGCGCCATCGGCTATGCACTGGTACAACCGCCTGCCGTAGCCTTGGTGATTTTCTTCGCACTGGCGCTTGGCTTTGCTGCACCGTTCACGCTGGTTTCACTGTTCCCAGCCCTGGCGAAATTCCTGCCGCGTCCCGGTGCGTGGATGGATGTACTCAAACGCGGCCTGGCGTTCCCAATGTTTGGCGCTTACGCGTGGCTGGTGTGGGTGCTGGCACAGCAGGCGGGTAGCGCAGCGCTGGCCACCTTGCTGGCAGCCTCGGTCGTTGTCGCCTTTGCCGGCTGGTTGTACGGTATGGCGCAACATCGTCACTTTGCCGGTAAAAGTCATAAAGTGCTGTTTGCGGTAACGGCAGTGCTGATTGTCGCGGTCATCGCCCCGCTCCCCAGCCTGATGAAACCTGGCGCGGGACTGGCCGGCGATCAACTTACGGCCGACGTCACTAAAGCCAAATGGACGCCGCAAGCCGTCGCAGCACAGCGTGGACACGGTAAAGCCATCTTCGTCGATTTCACCGCTTCCTGGTGCATCACCTGCCAGGTGAATGAGAAGACCTCACTCTCCACCCAAGCGGTGAAAGATGCCTTAGCCAAGACCGGCACGCTGTACATGGTGGCAGATTCCACTAAATTTAACCCGGACGTGGATGACACCATGAGTGAGTTCGGTCAGGGCGGATTACCGATGTATCTGGTTTACCCCGCCGACGGCGGACCACCGAAAGTGCTGCCGCAGGTGCTGACACCGAGCATTGTAGTGAATGCGCTAAACCAGGCGGCGAGCAAGAAGGCGTAAGAATAACAAGGCGGATTATGCAAACAAGCGATAGCGCGCGCGAAAGTTGGCCCGCGCTAATGGAACAGGCGCAGGCGGGCAATCAGCTCGCCTATACCCGACTGCTAAAAGCGCTGGTGCCGGTGATTCGTTCGCAAGTGCGTAAACAGATCTCTGATGAGGCGCTGGTTGAAGATGTGATTCAGGATGTGCTGCTAACGGTGCATCGGGTGCGTCACACCTATAATTCCGCCTACCCTTTTTTACCCTGGCTGCTGGCAATTATCTCGGCGCGCGCCATTGATGCACTGCGGCGACGGGGTCGTCATCAGCAGTGGGAAGTGAATGACGAGGCACTACCGGAAGCGGCCAGCGCCCCCATTGCGCCGCGGCAGGAGTCGCAGGAAGAGCTGGCCAGTTATCTGCGACAGCTACCGGCGCGTCAGCGCGACATTGTCGAACATGTGCATCTGCGCGAAATGAGCCTGACGGAAGCGGCCGCGCATAACAATTTAAGTGTGTCGGCGGTGAAATCGCTGCTGCACCGCGCATTAACCAATCTGCGCCGCTTTGGAGCCAATCATGACCGATCATGAGCTGTTAATTGAAAAACTCGGACGCGAGATGCGCCCAGTTAAGCCGCTGCGATCTACCGGCTGGCGCGTCTTCGCCTGGCTGCTGCTGGCGTTACCCTGCGGGATTGCCGCCAGCCTATTGGTGCAGCGCAGTTTCACCGACTGGGCACAGCCCGGCGCGCTGCAGGCAATGTCTCAACTGGCGCTGGCCTTTGTACTCGGCACGCTAGCGATCCGCAGCGCCTTTGATATGAGCATCGCTGGACGTCGCAGCATCAGCTGGAAAGCGCTGCTGCCGATCGGTTTTCTGTGGCTGGGCATGAGCATCAGCCAGATTCCCGGCGAAGTGCCGCTGGTGCACGACAACGACAGCACGCGCTGCTTTACCTTTCTGTTGGTGGTCAGTGCGCCCATGATGGTGCTGATGATCGCCAGCCTGCGCCGCACCCGCGCGCTGCATCCGGTACGCAGTTTAGCCATGGCAGGATTGGGCGTTTCTTGCATGGCGGTGACGCTGCTGGCGTTTTGTCATCCGGTGCATCTGCATCCGCTGGATTTTGTCATGCATCTGGCGGCGATCGTGACGATCGTGGCGATGACGGTGCTGGTGGGGAAGCGCTGGGTGACGCTGAAGTGAAGACCAAATAAACAAGGGGGATTTTAATCCCCCTTGCATCTCAACCGCCCGCTGCCAACTGCTGCACTTCACGCCAAACGCCCTCATCCACTGGAATGCCTGCCGATCTATTACGCTCACGAGTGGCTTTTTGACGCTGACCCGGCCAGGTGACGCTGCTAAATCCTTCCGCCACAGCGGATCCATTCACATACTGCTGGATAGTTTCAGCCAACTGCTCAGTAAACGCTTTGCCGCTTAGCTGCGCGGGATCGAACACCATAAAGATCTGACTAGCGCCGGTACAGCTGCCTTGTTGGATAGCATCGATCTCAGCAGTACAGCTGCCCCCCGACAGCAGCGCAGCCATCGCATCCAGCAAAATCGCCATGCCGGAGCCCTTCCAGAAACCGGTGGGCAGAATGCGCATGGATTGCTCGATGGGCGCGGGATCGCGGGTCAGGTTTCCTTGCTGATCAAAGCCGCCAGGATACGGCAGCTGTTCTCCTTGCAGACGCGTCACCTGCAGCTTGCCATACGAATATTGTGACATTGCCATATCCAGCACCAGCGGCCCCTCCTTGCCTGGCACCGCCATCACAAAGGGGTTATTGCCGAGGCGAGTATTTTTACCCCCCCATGCCGGCATGCAGGATTCGGTGTTAGTCCAGCAAATCGCTGCCATGCCCTGCTCTGCCGCACGCCACCCATAGGTGCCTCCACGCATCCAGTGCGTTGTGTTGCGCATGGCCACCAGCCCCATCCCGTGCTCACGCGCTAACTCTGTCGCGCGATCGACAGCCAGAACAGCATTGGTAATGCCCGCTCCGCGCTGTCCATCCCATACTTCCATTACGGAAAGACTTTTTACCCGTTCCGGCACCGCATGCGCATCAACCCACCCCTTTTGCAGGTAATCGACGAAGCGCGCTACCCGGTTAAGGCCGTGCGACGGAATACCGTCACAGCTGGTTTCAGTATGAATTTGTGCGCACAGTGCCGCGGGTTTAGCCGCCATTCCAGCGTTGAGCAGGGCCTGTTCGATGGTGGACTGCATGATCTCAAAGGTTATGCGTGTCATGTTGCTGGTTTCCTTTAGCCGTAAGGTTTTCAGCGCGTGGATCAATGCGCTGCATAATATCGTTATTGCCCCATAAACTGGCCCACGGCCAGCCGGTAAGTTTTTCGGCCACTGCGCGCGTCTCAGCGGACGCCTCAGCGCCAGTGCCACCTGCATGACGACGCTGGATCTCGGCGATTAACAGCGCGTGATTGTGGCGATTCAGGCTGAAGCCGCGCGCGCTAAATAGGCCGACGACGAGGAAGATCAGCGCGCCAATACCAAACACCAGCGCGATGCCGTGAACGGCTTCAGGTGGCTGGCTCACCGCACCTTTGCCGGCAAAACCATAGGATTGCAGTACCAACCCAACGATAAACAGCGCCACCGCCTGCACCGCTTTGCGCACAAACGTCATCACGCCAGCAAAAATGCCTTCGCGACGCTGGCCCGTCAGCATTTCATCCACGTCAGGAATAAAGCTGTAGATGTTCCAGCAAACGTACTGCGTCCCCGAACGTCCCATTCCCATCACAATGGCCGCACCCCATACCATCCACATCTGCGCGCTAATGCCAAACGCGTAGAAACTGATAAACAGCGCCACGCTGGTCAGCATCAGGTACTGCGCCAGCTTATACGCCGCGCCGTTGCCAATATGAATGCAGAAGGGAATCCACGCCGCGATGCAGAAGAACTGCACTACTGACATAAAGGTCATGCTGTTAGCGGCATCAATGGCGCTATGGCCCAGGACAAAGATGATGTAATACGCCAGCACGGCGCCAAGTACATCGAGCGCCACATAAGCCCCGAGATACATGCCAACATGCTGACGGAAAGTACGCACCTGGAAGGTGGAGAGCAGTGAACGAAACAGCGCTTTCATATCGCGCTTGAACTCAACCGGCGCAGGCTTCTCAGTGATTTCAATGGCGCGCTCCCAGGTAAAGAAGTAGAGCCCAAAAATCACGATAGCGAAGAGCGTGGCAAAGATAACCGCCATATACAGGAAGGAGGATGACGCATCATCACCCAGCACAGCAATAATTGCCCCTGGAAGCCAGGCGGCAAGAATGCCCGCGCCCATGGAAAAGAACATGCGGACGCCGGTGAGACGGGAGCGCACATGGAAATCGTGGGCCATTTCTGCCGCCAGCGTTTCGTAAGGCACGATAACCAGCGTGTAGCAGGCGTAGAACAAGATGTATGTGGCGAGGTAGTAAGCGAATCCCATGTCGCTCACCCACATCATGATGTAGCTGAAGAACACCAGCGGTGCGCCGATCAGGAAGAAAAAGCCACGGCGACCAAAGCGCTGACCAAGACGATTGCGCCAGAAGTTGTCTGTGACATAGCCCATTAACGGATCAAAAAAGGCATCCAGCAGACGTGCGAAAGCGATAACGGCACCGGCTTCTGCCGGGCTTAATCCGCCGTAAGTGGTGTAAAAATACATTAGCCAGAGGCCAAGTATCGTGAAACTGCCGCCACCAAAAACATCGCCGCCGCCATAGGCCAGCATGTTTCTCAACTTGATGGGTTTCTCTTCGGAACGGTTAATCATCAGCAGCACCTTGTCAGGAGTTATGCCTTAATGATTTACATTTGATTAACTGCCATACAAGAATGTTTCTAATATTTTGTGAGACTCAACCACTTTTCACCATGAGGGGGCGATTAAATTGTGACCGGTAAGAGATTTTGGGGATAACCATGAAATTGCGGATTGACCAGGCGGTCCTGTGAGCTGCACTGACGATGAGAAAAAGAACGCTCCAAATCGATATCGGCGTGCTACCAGAATAGCTCTCCTGGATGGGGCGGTACTGAAGTGAAGTAGTAATACCTATAAGGTTATTGTTTTGATGCGAGAGACACGAAGCAGAAGATTAAAAATTAGCGCAGTCACATGGTAAAGGTCACATTTGTAAACTATAAAATAATAGCAATAAGAGAACTATTCCCATCATTTACCTCATCCAAGGACATGTATGAAAAAATTAATTTTCGTATTATTAGCAAGCTCATTATCATTTAGCGCCTTTGCTGCAGAGCTAATGACAAAAGTAGAGTTTGAAAAGGTAAAAGATCAGTATGTTGAGGTGGGCGAGATTTCTACCTCAGGTGAAACCGATGCTGCCAGTGCTAAAGAGGAGTTGTCGAAAAAGGCCGATGAAAAAGGTGGCGATATTTATATTGTTACCTCAGCGAATACCAATAACAAAATATATGGTACCGCCATCGTCTACAAGAAAAAGTAATGGCAAAAACGGCCTTAGCATGGCGTTATAATATAACTAAGGCTTAGGCCGTTCTTTTTTCTTTATAAGTCTGGCCCACCGTATTGCAATAAAAAAGGGCGATTCCAGCGAACCGCCCTTTTAATTCAGCGAACTTTTACTGCGGAATGACCTTATCCGCCTTCAGCCGATCAAACAGCTGTGTGAATGAATCCAGCGTGGAACGATAGCCGGTGAAGCCCGCTTTGCGGCTTTTGCTCATGTCGGTAAAAGCTTCCATCGGACGGCCCAAATCGGCATCGGTGTGCCACCAGGATGCGAGCTTAGTAATGTCCGCTTCGCGCAGCTGATAACGCGCTGCCACATCACGCCAGGCGTCCGCCGCTTCCTGCATGCGCCCTTCCAGCGGCATCATCTGCGCCGGATAGTCCGCCGCTTCCACGCCGAAATAGGCCGCCAGACGTGGCCACAACCAATTCCAGCGGAACACATCACCGTTGACTGCGTTGAAATCCTGATTGGCCGCTTCGGCCGCCGTCGCCGCCCACAGCAACTGCTCGGCCAGCAAACCGGCATCGGTCACATCGGAAACACCGTTCCACTGCTCTGGCGAGCCTGGGAAGATAAACGGCAAGCCCTGCTCGCGACACAGCGTGGCGTAAACCGCCAGCGTCTGGCCCATATTCATCGCGTTACCCAGTGCAAAACCGACGATGGAGTGTGGACGATGCACGCTCCAGCGATAGCCATATTTCTCCGCACCGGCAAAGACTTCGTCTTCCTGCGCGTAATAGAAGTTATCGACCGGCTGACGCCCCTGCTCCTCGCGGAATGGCGTAACCGGTACCGCGCCTTTACCGTAGGCTTCGAAGGGACCGAGGTAATGCTTCAGGCCGGTTACCAGCGCCACATGCGCGCCATTCAGGCGTTCACCCAGGGCTTCAATCACGTTACGCACCATGCCGCCATTAACGCGAATGTTCTCTTTCTCATTTTCCTGACGCGACCACACGCTAAAGAACAGGGCATCCGGCTTCTCCTGCGCCAGCGCGGCACGCACCGCGTCTGCATCCGTGAGATCGGCGGTCAAGCTGCGACAGCCTTCCGGCACCGCGCCGCGTCCGCGTGATAAGCCGCTTACCTGCCAGCCTTCGCGCTGCAGTTTTTCTGCCAGCGCACGTCCAATCACACCGCTGATGCCTACAATCAATGCCTGCTTTTGCATTTCAATTCTCCTCAGTTTCAGTAATGATGAGTTTAATAGAGAATTAAATTCCTATCTCTGGCATTAATTCACGGCATTCACAACCTGAGTTCACCAATCGATGCACGATCAACGCCTGAAAGATATCGTCCCCTTTGTCGCCAGCGTGGAGAGCGGCAGCTTTGCCGCGGCTGCCGAGCGTCTGCACTTAACCGGTTCCGCAGTGAGTAAGAGCGTAACGCGGCTGGAAACACGCCTCGGCTCGCGCCTGTTGGAGCGTACCACGCGCAGCCTGAAACTCACCGACGCTGGCAACGCTTATTACCAAACCTGTTTGCGCATTATGGAGGAGCTGGCTGAAGCCGAAGCGGTGCTGGCGGCGCAGCGCACCATTCCCTCTGGCCGCTTGCGCCTCGCGGTGCCGAATACTTACGGTCGCCTCGGCGTGATGCCGCTGTTGATTCCCTTTTGTCAGCAGCATCCGGATGTCGAACTGAATCTGACGTTTTCCGATCGTTTTATCGATCTCTTTGACGAGGGAATTGACGTGGCGGTGCGCATTGGCGGATCGCCCGATCTGCCCGCCTCGCTCGGCTGTCGCCAGATGGGTCGCGAACGCATGGTGTTTTGCGCCTCAGCGGATTATCTGGCGCGCGTCGGTCGACCGAACAGTGAAAGCGAGCTGTTACAGCATCAGGCGATCCTGTATGAACGCGTCGATGGCAGCACCAAACCGTGGTTATTCACTACCGAAGATGGTTATCCACACTGGCGCAACGTGCCGCACCGTATGGCGCTGGGCGATGTGGATGCACAAGTGCAGGCGGTGTGTGGCGGGCTTGGCGTCGCGCAGATGCCATCATGGTTGATACGTGAGCCGCTGGCGCGCGGCGATCTGCAGATCATTCTGCCCGAACAGCAGCCGGACGGTTTAGCCTTAACGCTGATCTGGCCGCGCCGCAAACAGCTGCTTCCCAAAGTCGATGCGTTGCTGGCAGCGCTAGAAGGATTATCGATCCGTTAAATTGCGGGTGCGCATTAATGCGCACCCTACAGTGTGTTTCGTAGGGTCGCCATTTATGGCGTAATGCTCGTCAGTTAAGCAGCGCACTGGCTCCGCGGGGGTTCCGCCCGCTAAGCATATGGCAGTTTCAGAATGTGTGAAGCAGGCGGCCGGGCTAAGGTCCGAAGGCGCGGACCTTAGCAATCCGCGCCTGCGCCGTCCTCGCTGTTCCCTCGCTTATCACTCCGGCCTGACGGACCGCGCGGATTCGCCATCCCTGGCTCATGCCGCGCTTTCGCCGACGTCGTGTCGGCTCATCCTGGCCGTCACTCTGCGCTCGGCGCTGCGGATAGCGCCTAACACCGTCGCCTGTCATTACCGTATCTGATTTGAAATTTTGCTGACTGAAGATTTTGGGTTACCTGGTCGCCATGAATGGCGACCCTACAGGCGCTACAGCGATGATGATTCAGGAATAGGCATTGATGCTGCAGCGCAGGTGTTGAGGCGACATCCCAGCCCGCTGAGCGAGTGAGGGATTCCAGGGCGAGCCGCAGGGATGCGGCGAGAGGCGGCGCTGAGCAGGAGCGAATCGCCGCCGGTCCGTCAGGAATCGTGAGGGAGTGAAGGCACCGCGAAGCGGCGGGATGGGCTGGCGCAGGGCCGGGGAGTGAAGAGGGCGTAGCCCAGACGCCCTCTTCTCGGTCGCCGCACGGCATAGCTGAAACTGCCCCAGCTAAAGGCGAACGAAAGTCGCTCAGCGCTTAACTGATCGGCATTACGCCATTTATGGCGACCGCTCATATCAGCGGTGATTTAGCCTGCGCGACAACCTGTCGCCAAAAAACTGCAATACCGTGACCAGCGCCACCAGCACCACAATCACCGTCAGCATCACCTGCATATCAAAGCGCTGATAACCATAGCGATATGCCAGATCGCCCAAACCACCGGCACCAATCGCGCCGGCCATCGCGGAGGCATTAATCATCGTCACCAGCGTAATGGTAAATCCGCTGACGATGCCCGGCCGCGCTTCGGGCAACAGCACATGCCAGATAATATGCCAGCGATGAAAACCCATCGCCTGCGCCGCTTCGGTCAATCCTTTATCCACTTCACGCAGGCTCACTTCGGCGATACGCGCAAAGAACGGTGTTGCCGCCAGCGTGAGCGGCACTACCGCCGCCCACACGCCGTAGGTGGTGCCGACGATCCAGCGGGTAAAGGGGATCAGCGCCACCATCAGGATCAAAAACGGAATCGAACGGAACAGGTTCACCACCCAGCCAAGCACACGATTCAGCAGCGGACTGGGAAACAGATCGCCGCGTCCAGTCACCACCAAAATCACCGCCATCGGCAAGCCCAAGGCCAGCGCCAGCAGCGACGACACGCCAACCATCAGCAGCGTATCCAGCAGCCCCACCCATAAACGATCAATAGCCAGTGACATAGCCCGGAATCTCCAGTTGGTCAGCAACAGAGGTTAATAGTGCACGCGCAGCGTCAGATTCATGGCGCGCATCCAGCAGCAGCAACATCTGCCCGGTCGGTTTGCCATCCACCCACTCCACCGCGCTAAACAGCAGAGTCAGCTCACCGGCAACGCGCGTACTGAGCGCGGCCAAGTCCGGCTGCGCGCCTTGTCCGGTGTAGCGCAGCCGCACCAGCAGACGCGAATCGGTGCGCTGGCGCGTCGGCGTCAACAGCGGTTGAATTGCTTCCGGCAGCGCGCTGAATTGCGGATTCAGCAGTTGCCGCGTGGTCTCCTGCTGTGGATCGCTATACACCTGCCACACCGGCCCGCGCTCAATAATTTCGCCCTGATCGATCACCGCCACCTGATGACAAAGATCGTGTACCACGTCCATCTCATGGGTGATCAAAATGATGGTGATGTGGCGCTGTTGATTGATCTTCTTCAGCAACGCCAGAATCGCGCGCGTGGTTTCCGGATCGAGCGCCGAGGTTGCCTCATCGCACAGCAGCAGTTCGGGATCGTGCACCAAGGCGCGCGCAATGCCGACCCGCTGCTTCTGGCCGCCGGACAGCTGCGCAGGCCAGGCGTGCTGGCGCTGTTCCAGCCCCACCAGCGCCAGCAGTTCATCCACCTTGCGCCGCCGCTCAGCCGCAGGCACGCCCGCCACTTTCATCGGCAGCTCAATGTTTTCACGCACCGTTTTGGCAGAGAGCAAATTGAAGTGCTGAAAAATCATGCCGGTACGACGTCGCCAATCTACCAGCTGACGATCGCTCAGGCTGCCGAGATCGATGCCGTCAATCACCACCTGCCCGCTTGTCGGATTTTCCAGCCGGTTAAGGCAGCGAATCAGCGTTGATTTTCCGGCGCCGCTGCGGCCAATAATGCCGAAAATCTCGCCGCGCTTAACCTGCAGATCGACCGCTTTCAATGCGTCCAGGCTTTGTCCGGGATAGCGTTTACTTAAGCCGCGAATCTGCACGTGCACTCTCCCTGCCGTCTCGGCCGTCGGTGACAGCAACGCATCGCGCTCGCCGGGTAGCGTCAGGCTAACCATGCTTACTGGCTCCAGCCCGGCTGATACAGCTTGCCGTAGAAGTCATCCAGTTTGGCGCGCACTACCGGTGAATGCTGGTAGATATCGACAAACTTCGCCAGGCGCGGATCGTTCTGATGGCCATCACGAATCACGAACTGAATCACATATTCCGGATGCTCAAGGCCATCAAACAGCAAGGCCTTGTTGGGATCGATGGTCTTCGACAGGCGCAGATAGTGCGGATAGCCTTGCGCTAAATCGACTTCATCCAGCGATCGCGACAGCTGCACCGCTTCCACTTCGATAATCTTCAGATGCTTTGGATTGCTGACAATGTCATCCACGGTCGATTTGAGGCCCGCGCCCGGTTTCAGCGTAATCAGTTTGGCTTTTTGCAGCAGCAGCAGGCCGCGCGCGCCGTTGATCGGATCGTTAGCAATCGCTACCGTGCCGCCATCGGGAATCTGGTCAATCGCAGTATGTTTTTTCGAATAGAGGCCGATATTGTTGATGATGGCGGGTGCAAAAGGCACCAGATGGAATCCGCCCTGCTGGTTGGCGTTCTCAAGGAACGGCTTATGCTGGAACAGGTTGACGTCGATGTCGCCGTTTTCCACGCTGACGTTTGGCGCCGTCCAGTCGGTGAACTCCACCAACTCAACGTTCAAACCCTGTTTCTTCGCTTCGGCCACCGCGGTTTCCAGCGGCGGCGCAAAGGCTGCGGTGGTGCCGACTTTAAGCGGTCCGCTGTAGTTCTCGGCAGCGACGGCGCTAAACGCCAGCAGTGCGACGCTGGCAGCCAGCGCGAATTGACGTGCAATTTTCATATCAGATCCCTGAGGTTAAATTAACGAAGGTTAACGCCGTCGCGCCAGCGTGCCGCCGGATGACGATCGGGCAAACGGTCTTGCTGTTGAAAGATTTTTTGCCGTAACGAACCGGGCTGATAGGCGGTTTTAAAGCGGCCGCGCTGCTGCAATTCCGGAACAACCAGATCGATAAAATCACGGTAGCTCTGCGGGTTGAGGATGCGCGTCAGGTTAAAGCCGTCAATATCGCCTTCATCGATCCACTTGATCAACGCATCGGCGACCTGGCTCGGATTGCCGACGATCAGCGGATAGCGGCTGCCCATCGCGTGCTGCTCCAGCAAGCGACGACGCGTCCAGCCGCTAAAGGCTTTGCTTACCGATTCTATCGCGCGCGTGTCGCCGGTCTGAATCGGCTCATCCAGCTCGAAGGCCGCCAAATCCAACCCAATCGAGCTGGAGAAGTGGGCGATGCCGGCTTCCGGGCTGGCATAGTCGAGATAGCTGCGCTGCTTCTCCTGCGCCTCACGCTCGGTAGGCGCCACAATCACGCTGACGCCCATAAAGATGCGCAGATCGTCAGGATGGCGTCCGGCAGCCACCGCCGCCTGACGCAGACGCGTGGATTGCTCGCGCATCGCCGCCGGTGACGCCGCATTAACAAAGCTGCACTCGGCATGACGCCCGGCAAACTGCACGCCGCGCGTCGAGGAACCGGCCTGAAATAGCAGCGGCGTGCGCTGCGGTGATGGGCTGCTGAGGTGATAGCCCTGCACCTGATAAAACTCGCCCTGATGATTGATTTTCTTGATCTTGCTGGCATCGGCGTACAGACGATTGGCCTTATCCTGCACCAACGCATCGTCCTGCCAGCTGCCTTCCCACAATTTGTAGGTGACATCCAGAAACTCATCGGCCTGATCGTAGCGGCGGTCGTGCGCCAGCAGTTGTTGCTGGCCCATGGCGCGCGCGGCGCTATCAAGATAACCGGTGACGATGTTCCAGCCGATGCGCCCATTGGTCAGGTGATCGAGCGTGGAAAGTCGGCGCGCGAACGGATACGGCGCTTCATAACTCAGGTTGGCGGTGACGCCAAAGCCCAGATGCTGCGTAACGCTCGCCATCCCGGAAATCAGCATTAGCGGATCGTTAACCGGCAGCTGAATCGACTCTTTGGCGGTCAGGCCAATGCCCTGCTGATAGACGTCATACACACCGAGAATATCGGCGATAAACAGCCCATCAAATAGCCCGCGCTCCAGCAAACGCGCCAGATCCAGCCAGTAATCGAGCGAATTGAAATCCACTGAACGATCCTGCGGATGTGTCCACATGCCGTGATGAATGTGCCCAACGCAGTTCATATTGAAGGCGTTAAGCAGAATCTGTTTTTGACTCATATCGTTCCCCGACGCGGTGGCAGCACGCCATTCAGCAGGTAGTTGCCAATCGCCGGATATTTCCAGCGCACCGGATCGTGCAAGGTGTGGGTGCGCGCATTGCGCCAGTGGCGGTCAAAGTTATGTTCGCGCAGGCTGGAACGCGATCCGCCCAGTTCAAACAGCAGATTACTGGCCTCCAGCGACACTTCAGTGGTCCAGGCGCGCGCCTTCGCCACGTCGACTGAAGCTAGCGCCACGTTTTCCGCACTGGGTTCGCGCTGCGCCACGTCAACGGCGTCACCGGCAATTGCCAGCAGCGCATCACCTGCGCTAAGTCGCGCGGCAAGGCGACCGGTACGATCGAGCGTCAACGGATCGTCGCTGGCGCGTTCCACACCGCTGTCCGGCCACGGACGTGCACGCTGGCGCAGAAAATCAAGCATGTCATTAAAGGCTGCACGCGCGATGCCTTGATCGATGGCGGCATGCATAATCTGCGCAAATGGCCCAACGGTGCTCGGCCGTTCAAACGCCGTCTGGAATGGCACCACATCTTCCGGCGCAATCGCCACATCGCGGAACTGCACGCTGCCGCTGCCGGTGGTGCGCTGACCAAAGCCGCTCCAGTCATCGATCACGTTGACGCCCGGCTGCTGGCGCGGCACAAACACCAGCTGTTCTTTACCGTCATCAGCAATCGCCAGCGTCGGAATACGATCGGCGTATAACGCGCCGGTGCAGTAAAACTTGTTGCCGTTGAGACGCAATCCCTCAGCCTGCTGCGAAACTGCAGTTGATCGCTGATGCGCGGCCGGCGAGCTGAACTCCGCCAGCGCATTGCCGTGATGCACGCCGTCCAGCACCTCGGCATACAGCCGTTTTTTCTGCGCCTCACTGCCGTTGATGCGCAGCACTTCCAGCGCGTAAAAATGGTTCTGCGGCACCTGACCAATCGAACCGTCGGCAGCGCTTAACATCACGAAAATCTCAGCCAGTTCAGCGCTAGAAATTTCAATGCCACCGAAGGCGCGCGGCACGGTGATGGCGCCTAGCCCGGATTGAAACAGCTGCTGCAACTCGGTGTGCGGCAGCTCACGTTCGCGGTCGCGCTGGGACGAACCGGCACGAAAACGCGCTGCTAATTCCTGCGCCACCTGTAACGCTTGATGGGCTGTCGCGATGCGCGTCGCGCGCTGTTTAGGCAATACCTGTGTCATGGTTGCTCCTTAAATCCACGCATGACGCGCAGGCAGCGCATCATTGAGGTAATAGTTGCCGATAGCGTGGGTTTTCCAGCGCACCGGATCGTGCAAAGTGTGGGTGCGCGCATTGCGCCAGTGGCGATCGAGCCCGTGGCGCAGCAGCGTGCCGCGACTGCCGCCCCATTCAAGCAATTTCTCACTGGCACGCAGCGCAACCTCGGTGGTGAGCACTTTGGCTTCCGCCACCGCAATCGACGCGCGCGCGCAGTTTTCAGCGGTCAGCGCTTGCCGATCGATGCTGTCCAGTACGCGGGCGGCACGCGCCAGCAGCGCATTGGCGGCGCTCAGTTCGGTGCTGATGCGGCCCACGTCGGCGAGAATATAGGGATCGTCGGCATTGCGGCTGACATTGGCATCCACCCACGGTCGCGAGCTGCTGCGCACAAACTCCAGTGCCTCATCCAGCGCGCCCTGAGCAATCCCGGCATCAATCGCTGCCTGAATCAACTGTGAAACCGCGCCGCGCAGCGTCGGCTTTTCCGGCGCAGGCAGCGACATCAGCAGCGCCGGATCCACCACCACCTGCTGCAGTTTCACCGTGCCACTGGCAGTAGTGCGCTGTCCGATGCCGGACCAGTCATCGACAATTTCTACGCCCTGCGCTGGCAACGGAATAAACGCCATGGTCGGCTGCTGGTCATGCATGGCGGTGGTGACCAGAATGTCGGCGAATAGCGCGCCGGTAGAGTAGAACTTCTCCCCAGTGAGCTGCACACCTTGTGACGTTGTCACCAATTGCGCTTGCACATCGCGCGTGTGTTTGGTGTTTTTCTCTGGCCCTCCATTGCCAAGGCGCTTGCCGTCGACCACCGCATGCAACAACTGCTGTTGTTGCGCTGCAGAACCTTCACCGAGGATGAACTGAATCAGGCCAAAGTGGTTTTGTGGGATTTGCCCGAGCGACGGATCGCTGGCGGAGATCAGTCGAAATACCTCGGCTACCGTCTGGAACGACAAGCCTGCGCCGCCAAATTCACGCGGCACGCTGATGCTACCAAGGCCCAATAAGGTGAATTGGTTTAGCAGCTCAATCGGGTATAGACGTTGTTGATCGCGCTCAACTGCACCGCTTTTCGCCTGTTCGGCTAAATGGCGTGCGGCGGCAATCGCCTGTGCATCGCTGCTTAATACCGCGGCGCGGTTAATAATCTCGTCACTGTTTTGCGTCATAGCTGATTTCACTTTTACTGCACAGCGAATAGTAAGCCTGCACTGAATAAGCCAGCAGGCGGTGGAATTAATAACGGGTTGAAAGCGATGATAATCAGCGGAGTTTAAGCAAGTAAATAGCGCGGTTATGCTATATCTGGCAATGGGTTGCCACTATTAAGCTATCGATTTATTTAGGCACAACAAAGGGCTACAGGCGGCGCTGCGAGGAGTAGCTGAGTATAAAAAAGCGGCGAGTAATTCTTAAGATCAAATAACGCTAAGAAAAGTTTTATTTTGCAAATAATGATGTTTGCACATACTCGTAGCGGCGCAATTTATTGCGCGTCTCAGTTTAAACGTCAAAAGAGCGCGATAAATCGCGCCGCTACAAATTGTGCGAAGGTTAATAGCGGCGCTGGACTATTAATTATTTAATTGCGCATCAAACTGCGCGGCGGCGAATGAACGGCTCGATTCGCTTTTCGCGCTGTGCGGGATCTCTACGCTGTCGATTAACTGCGCCAGCTGATAGGTTTTCACCGTCTCATTTTGCGTCAGCTGCTGCGAATAGTTTGCAGTCAAATCCCCTTTCTTATTCTGCGTCACCGACGTCTGGCTGCGCTCTTCATCATCAATCAGATGATATTTGTAGTTCTGCGACGATTTCTGTTCGGTAAGTTTCACCGCTGAGGCGGAATCCAGCGCGGTATGGAAACTGGCTTTCAGTTTAAACAGCGTCTGCTGGCTCAAATCCTGGCTATCGCCATGCTGCTGCGTGGTGGTTTTTTGCGCCACATTGAGTGAGAAGCTATCTTCCTCTTCCGGCTTATACGGATTACCGGAAATCGGCGTCTGCTGATAAGTGGCGGAAAAATCGGCCAGTCCGCTGATCGCGCCACTCTTCGCCGCATTGGCATCAATCGCTTTCACTCGCTGCGTGTTGATACTTTCGGCCGCTTTGCCCTCGGTGGTATTGAGCGCACGGAAGCTCTCTTTAAACAGCGACAGCATGGCACTGTTGCCATGACCGCGTGCCGCCGCCTGGTCAAGTTTGGTGCTCCACTGATCCAGCGCCGCGGCCTGCTGCGCCGCGCTACCCGCCTGCGTCAGTTTCGACATATCGGTGTCCAGTTTGATGCTGACATCACCATTGTGGAAACCGAGCCAGCGCTCTTGATCGTCGGCATGCAGATTCAGCGACTGCGTGACATTATTGCCGTTGCGCAGATCGGTCTTCAGATCGACGCTTTTCAACACCGAGCTATCAAATTTCATCAGATCGCTGATATCAAGTTGAGTGGTGCTGGCATCAAGGCCATCCAGCGCCTTCTGCAAACCCGCTGACAAGCTGCCAATCGCCGCAGCTTCATCGTTATTCAACTGGCCACCGCTGGTTTTCAGCTCCACCACCATGCCGCCCTGCTGGCGCGTCATTTGCAGGCTAACCTGCACGCCAGATTGGGTGGTGATGGTCAACGCCAGCGCACTTTGGCTGCTGCTTTGTGCGCTGTTAACCGTGTCGGTTGCGGGAACACTCAAGGTCACATCACCGCGATTGCTGGCCAGATTACTGAGCATGGATCTGCCCAGACCGTTCATGCCAACGCCTTTCGCCTGCGCGGCACCGTTCAGCTGCGCTTGCAGGCTGCTGGTGACATCCACTGAGCTTTGTACCTGTGCAGGCACGATTTTGTAGATCGCGGCGATGGCGTCACTCGCCTCGCTGAAGGTCACTTTGGTGGAGGCTTCTGCCGTTAAGGCATTTTGCGCGGTTTTGCTGTTGACCGTCGGTGTAACCACCGCGTTAGAAGCGATTAAATTTCTCAGTACGCTGCTGCCAATCCCATTTAGCATGAAAATAATCCTCGTTATGTACTATTCCGCTATGTTATCGGCGAGAATTTCGGCAGCTTTAGTGTTTTGTCACCCGCACCGCACCACGGGTTGGCATTTCTGGCACAGCATCTGTCTGGTTAAACACAGCCCGCACCACGCACCTGACTTAGGTTATTCATCAGCACATCTCTCACTCACGAGGAAAGGTCAGGATGAATAATCTGCATTACAAAAGCTTGCTGGAAATTGGCCGTCTGATTCAGTCGGGCGACATCTCCTCGCTTGAGGTCACGCAAACGCTGCTGGCGCGTATCGATACGTTGGATCGTGACTTACACAGCTACTTCTACATCATGCGTGATAGCGCGCTGAAGCAGGCGGCCGAAGCCGATGCAGAGATTGCCCAGGGCAAAATGCGTGGCCCGCTGCACGGTGTGCCGATTGCGTTGAAAGATCTGATTTGGACCAAAGATGCCCCCACCAGCCACGGCATGATCATCCACAAGGATCACTATCCAGACGAAAACTCCACCGTGGTGGAACGCTTCCGCGCGGCGGGTGCGGTGATTCCCGGCAAGCTGACGCAAACCGAAAGCGCCTTCGCCGATCCCCATCCCGAAATCACCCGCCCCAATAATCCATGGGGCAGCTCGTTGTGGACCGGCGTCTCCTCCAGCGGATCCGGCGTCGCTACCGCAGCGGGCTTGTGCTTTGGCTCGATTGGTACCGATACCGGCGGTTCAATTCGCTTCCCGTCTAACGCCAACGGCCTGACCGGCATCAAACCAACCTGGGGTCGCGTGACACGTCACGGCGCCTGTGAACTGGCGGCATCCCTCGACCATATCGGCCCTATGGCGCGCAACGCCGCTGACGCCGCTGCCATGCTGCAAGCCATTGCCGGTCGCGATGACAAAGATTCCACTTCCAGCAGCGAACCGGTACCTGATTATCTGGCGCTGATGACGCGCGGTATTAGCAAAATGCGCATCGGTGTCGATAAAAGCTGGGCGCTGGAGAAAGTGGATGAAGAGACGCGGGCGGCGCTGCAAGCGGCTATCGCCACGTTGAGTTCGCTCGGTGCCACATTGGTGGATATTACGCTGCCGGATACCGAACAAGCCGCCGCCGAGTGGAGCGCGCTGTGCGCCGTGGAAACCGCGCTGGCACATGAAAAGACCTATCCAGCGCAGAAAGATCAATACGGTCCGGGTTTGGCGGGTCTGCTGGATCTCGGTCACAGCGTCACCGCACTTGAGTATCAGCGGCTGCTGCTCAATCGTGCGGCGCTGCGCGGCGATATTTCCGCACTCTTTACTCAGGTCGATTTGATTCTCGCTCCCGCGACCGCCTATGCCGGATTAACCTGGGACACCATGACCCGTTTTGGTACCGATCAGGCACTGTTTAACGGCGTGCTGCGCTATACCAGTGCATTCGATGCCAGCGGACATCCCACCATTACCTTGCCGTGCGGCATGACGGCAACCGGCGCGCCTATTGGCTTCCAGCTGGTGGCGGCACATTTCGCTGAAACCACCATGATTCAGGGCGCGTGGGCCTTCCAGCAGGTTACCGATTGGCATAAACAGCATCCTGCGCTGTAAATCTTTCGCCTTTGCCGCCTCGACAGCATCGGGGCGGCCCTTTCACCCGCTGATGGCCTGAAACTTGCTTTAACTCCTCTACTTCCGCCCTTTTTCGCCATGTTTAGGGGATGCTGATATGAAAGAGCTGTTCACCACCGATGATCTCGATAATCGTCATCGCTTCGATGCCTGGCGCGATGCGGTGTGCTCACGTTTGATCAAGGCCGAAGCGCGGCAAATGCACGCCGGTGCGTTTTCCGGCAGCTTCGCCTATTCGATGTTAGGTCAACTGGACATCGCTAATCACGTATCGCATACCGCGCTGATGTGGCAACGCACGCCGGAGTGCATTCGCCGCCATCCTAATCACGATTTCTATCTGGGTTACGTCAGTGCGGGCAGCGGTACGCTGCGTCAGAATGGTCACCAGTCACGCGTTAGCGCCGGCGACGTGGTGATTTACGATGCAGCCACGCCGTTTGATTTTGCGATGGACAATGTCGCCATCAATATCGTGCATCTGCCGCGTCACATTATGGAGAAAGAGGCACCTGCCACGGCAAAACTGGCGGGTAAAACGCTGGACCTTACGCGTCCCGGCATGACCTCGCTTAAACAACTGCTGCAGGAAGCCTTTGTATTTAACGCCGAGCGGGAGAATGCGTTTCTGGCCGCGCAGTTTGCTAATACGCTGCTGAATATGATTTCGGTCAGCGTTAATTTGCAGCACAGCGAACAGGCGTTGAAACCCGATCTCTATTCGCGCGTAGTGCTTTTTTTGCGCCAGAATCTGCAGGAGCCGGAGTTGTCGGTGGCGCAGATAGCCAATGCGCATCACGTTTCTCCGCGCACCATCAGCCGGGTGTTCGCCGCCCACGGCACCACCCCGATGAACTTCCTCTGGCAGGAGCGCCTGCACGCCTGCCGTCGCATTCTGGCGGAAGGCAAAGCGCGCAATATCACGCAGGTGGCGCTGGATCATGGCTTTAGCGACATGTCGCATTTCAGCCTGGCGTTTCGCAAAGCCTTTGGTTATACGCCCAGCAGCCTGCTGCGACAGCCGGACGCTCAGGCGCAGGAGTAACTACTTTTGCAGAGTATTAATCACGCGTTGCGCGGTAAATTCCAGGCTGCTGCGCGTGTTCATCGCTTCACTGCGCATTAAACGATACGCGCCAGACTCATCAAGGCCAAAGGTTTGCATTAACACGCCCTTGGCCTGCGCTAACCTTTCACCACGCGCTCTGCGCACCTGCAGCAGCTCGCGCTGGCGCACGGTTTTTAACGTGCCGATGATCTGCACAATCAAGGCAAAGGGATTGATTTCTCGCTCGGCGATGGCGCTGGGCTGAAGTTGTAGCAGCAGCGGAAACAGCCGCGCATTGTGGCAATCGGCCAGCGCAACAAGGGGGATGTCCCGCTGCTGGGCGCTGCTGAAGAGGCCAGGCAGCGCTTGCTGCTGATGGGCGTCAATCGCCACCAGCAGCAGTTGTGTTTCCGCAGGGAATGACGCCGCGGGCGGCCAACTGTGTTGCGCATGACAGCCCAGCTGCGCCAGCGAGGCGCAAAACGCGCGCACGCTTTGTGAGTCAGGATGGAAAATATGCAGCCGAACACCAGAAAGCGTTGCCAGTAATGATTGTTCAATCATGATTCATCCTATGCGCATCCCGAAAAAGGAAGCTTCACAGTAAGCGAGCGGATGAGTTAACGCTTTGCTGATGCTGCCGGGTGCTGTGTCAGGGAGGACAAACGTGCCGCCAGTCCCTCACCCTAACCCTCTCCCGCAAGCAGGAGAGGGAACCGTTCGGCGCGCTTTCCCCCATCTCCCGCAAGCGAGAGATGGCTGGGGTGAGGGCAATCTACCTCACACGTGAAACCCCAAAAACTGCTCCGCCACGCTGGCGCTCGACTGGGTTTTCGGATCGATTTTCTGCACAATCTGCCCCTTCTCGATCACATGAATCTGGTCGGAAAGCGCATACAGAAACTCAATATCCTGCTCCACTAAAATGATCGAAATATCCATCTCATGGCGCAGCCGCTGTAACGTCGCAATAATCTCCTCGCAAATATTCGGTTGAATGCCCTCCGTCGGCTCATCCAGCAGCACCAGCTGCGGTTGTCCGCACAAGCAGCGCGCCAGTGCCAGCAGTTGCTGCTCGCCACCCGAAAGCGCGCCGCCGGGCTGTGCCAGCAGACGTTTCAGGCGCGGAAAGATCTCCAGCATCTGCTCGATAATCTGCCCAGCGCGTGAGAAGTGTTTCACGCAGCCCATGCGCAAATTCTCTTCTACCGTTAGCAGCGGAAAAATCTGGCGCCCCTGCGGCACAAATCCAATCCCCGCCGCCGCGCGCTGGTGCGCCTGGTAACGCGTAATGTCGATGCCATTCAGCGCAATGCTGCCCTGCCAGGCAGGCAGTTCGCCCATAATGGTGCGCAGTAGCGTGGTTTTGCCCATGCCGTTGCGGCCCAGCACTCCGGTAAAGGATTTAGCACCGACAAACAGCTCGGATAGGTTCAGCACCGGTATTTTGTTATAGCCCGAGACCATCTCTTTTATTTCAAGCATGTTTAATCTCCAGATTGCCGAGATACGCCTCTTTCACCAGCGGATTTTGCGTCACCTCGCGGAAACTACCCTCCGCCAGCACCGCGCCCTGATTAAATACCGTTACCCGCTGCGCAATCATGCTGATGAACTCCATGTCGTGCTCCACCACCACCACCGTGCTCTGCTGGTTAATGGTTTTGATCAGCTGCGCCGTTTTGCGCACCTCCTGATGCGTCATGCCTGCCGCCGGTTCGTCCAGCAGCACCAGCTGCGGTTTTGAGATTAGAATCATGCCCAACTCCACCCACTGCCGCTGACCGTGTGCCAGCTCCGAAAGCACCGCATGCTGCAGTTCGGCGAGCCCGATATCCTCCAGCACCCGATCAATCGCCGCCGGCAACGCGGCTTTTGCCAGCTTATTCGCCGCCGCCTGCCACAGGTTTTCCCGGATGCTTAAGCCCTCGAACACGCTCGGCACCTGGGTTTTGATGCCGATCCCCAGACGTGCAATCTCCCACGGCCGTTTACCGGAGATCACCCGATCGCGATAGCGACACTCGCCGCGCGTTGGCGTCACCTGCCCGCTTAACATTTTAAAAAAGGTACTTTTGCCGGCGCCGTTCGGGCCGATCAGGCAGCGCAACTCACCTTCATGCAGAGTAAAATCCACCTCTTTTACCGCATGAACGCCACCAAAGCTGACGCCCATCTTGTGGGTTTCCAGCAACACATTGGCCGTCATGGTTTCACCTCACTCACCTGCGCACGGCTGGCCGTGGCGCTCATCGTTCGCTTGCGCCGCACCAAACGCTGCAGCGTGGGCAAAATGCCGCCCGGAATCAGCAACACAAACACCGCCAGGATCACTCCCAGCACTAAATTGACGTCCACGGTTTGCTGCGCACCCAGCCGCGTCACCATCCACTGCAACAGCACGCAGCTGATCACCGGGCCTAGCAGCGTGCCGCGCCCGCCGACAATCACCCAAATAATGATCTGTGCTGACTGGCTGATGCTGAACACGCCAGGACTGACAAACGCGCCCCAGTTGACGTATAGACAACCGGCTAAACCGGCAATCGCTGCGCCGATGGCAAAGGTCGCCAGCTTATGTGCCGGCACGTTATAGCCGAGCAAACCGGCGCGCTGTTCATTCTCGCGGATCGCCACCACGGTTTTGCCGAAACGGCTCAGCAGCACAAATTTCAGCAAGGCGTAACAGAGCGCCAGACAGCCCGCCGTGACCATAAAGATCGCTTCCGGTGACAAAATAGCGTCGGGCTGGAACGGCAGGTTGAGCGTCGGCACCGACGGAATCCCATTGAAGCCGCCCAGCAGCGCCTCACCAAGGTGATACTCGCTACCGGAAGTGGAGTTGATCCAGTTAAACAGCACCAGACTCACCGCCAGCGTTATTGCGCCGAGATAAACATCGCTGACGCCGCCATAGAAAATCACATAGCCGAGCAGCAGCGAGAACAGCGTAGGCAGCAGCACCGCCATCACCACCGCCCAGGTGGAGTCGCCCCAGTTAATCGCGCAGATGGCATAGGTGTAAGCGCCCAGGCCGAAAAACGCCGCCTGGCCGAAGCACAAAATACCGCCGTAACCCCAGATAAACGCCAGACTGAGTGACAGCAATCCCATCACCAGAAACACCGTCAGTGATAGCAAGGTGTAGAGCTCAATCGTGCCGGAGAGCCACAGCGCCACTAGCACCATTACTAGCGCGGTAAGCACAATCTGGACTTTCTCAGAGAAAAATTTCATTACAGCGATCTCCTGAAGAAGCGTCCGGTGATGCCCTGCGGCATCAGGCGGAGCAACACAATCGCACTCAGCAGCAGCGCCACCGCCCCGAACACCGGCGTGGAGGCATAGGTCACCAGCTGGGAAATGGTGCCGAACAGCGTTGATGAGGAGAGCGTGCCGGCGATAATCGCGCTGCCGCCGCCGATCACCGTGATAAAGGCTTTGGCAATAAAGCTGACGCCAATGGTTGGGATGACGCCGGTAATCGGCGCTAACAGCGCGCCGCCTAAACCGGAAAGCGCCGCGCCGAGTCCAAACGTCAGGCTGTAGATTTTGCCCGGATTGCTGCCAAGCGCCGCGGCCATGCGGGCGTTTTGCATGGTGGCGCGAGCGCACAACCCTAAGGTGGTAAAGCGCAGCAGCAGCCACAGCGCCCCGATCAAGCCCAGCGCAAACACAATCATGAACAGCGAATAGCCGCTGGTGCTGTAGTTGCCCACGTTAACGCTCGGCAGCGGTGAGCTGATGCCTAAAGTGGTGTTGCCGAACAGCATGGTGGCGGCACCAATCAAGGCCAGGCTCAAGCCCCAGGTGGCCAACATGGTGTCGATCATCCGCCCATACAGATGTCGAATGATCACGCGCTCCACCACCGCGCCGAAGACGCCCACAGTGAGCGGTGCGATCACCAGCATGGCGATCCAAATCGGCACGCCCCACTGGTTGGTTGCCAGAATCGCGCTGTAGCCGCCCAGCATCATGAATTCGCCGTGCGCCATATTGACGATTTTCATCATGCCGAATACTACCGCCAGCCCAACGCTCATGATGATCAGTACGGCAATGGCATTGAGCACTTCAATGCCGTAGATAATGAACAGATCCATAGCGGCTCCTGTTACAGCTCAATTTGATACTGTTTGGTATCGCGCGGATTTTTCTTCAGATCGCACACCATCGCGGTATCCACCGGTGCTTGATTGGGGAAGGTTTCCAGGATTTTCATCTGATGGTTTTCCACTTCGGCGATGTGCACATCCAGCGAACAGTGATGGGTAGCCGGATCGACGCTGAGCTTGCCGCTGGGCGACGTTAACGTGATGCCGGATTCCAGCGCCTCAATCACCTTCATGCGATCGATATCGCCCGCTTTGCGCACCCCTTCTGCCCAAATCAGCATGCCCTGATAGGCGCCCATGGCTAAATCGCTGATATACGGCGTATTGGCACCGTAGCGTGCATGGAATTTTTCGACAAAGGCCTGGTTCTCTGGCGAGGGAATTTCCTGCATATAGTTGGCCGCCACCAGAATGCCGTTGCTCTCTTCCGGCGATAGAATGATGTGTTCGTTGCCGCCGCCAAACACCGTCGAGGCAATCGGGATCTTGCCGCTCATACCGGCGGCATGCCACTGGCGGTAGAACGAGATGTGCGCGCCGCCCACCAGCGCCGACCACACCATGTCGGGTTTTGCGCTCTGGATTTTAGAAATTGCGGCACCAAAATCGGTGACATCCAGCGGGAAGAATTCCACGGTCATCACTTCGCCACCGTTATCACGCACCGATTTTTTCACCCAAGCAGAGACGATCTGGCCGTAGTTATAATCCGCCGCCAGCACGTAAACTTTTTTACCCCACTTTTTCACCGCATAAGGCACCAGCTTTTCCACGGTTTGTGCCGGAGTAGAACCTGAGGAGAAATAGTTGCGGTCACACACTCCACCTTCATACTGCGCCGGATAAAAATAGAGCGAGCGAAAACGATCCAATACCGGACGAATTACTTCGCGTGAGGCTGAGGTTATTCCACCGTGCACCACTGCCACTTTGTCTTTTAGCGCCGCCTGCTGCGCATATTGCGCATAAAGCTGCATGTTGGACTGCGCATCGTAATTAATTACCTGCAGTGGACGCCCTAATAATCCACCTGCGGCATTGATCTCTTCCGCGGCCAGATTAACCGCATTCGACATCGGCTTACCGTAGATATCGAGGCCGCCGGAGAGGTCGAGAATACTGGCGACTTTAATGGCGTCCTTGCTATCGGCGGCGAAAGTAAATTTAGGCGCTACGCCCGCAGCTAATCCCAATGCCGATACCGCTGAACCCTGGATAAATGAACGACGACTAATAGCCATAACATCCCCTTAAGGAAGTAAAGAAAAATAATTGGGAGGTTTCCGGGAGGCCGGAGAGAATAAGAGAGATCGGCAGACGGCGTTGTCTACATTTACCAGAGGGTTGCCACAGCGTTGGGGCGTTATTTTTTATAAAGCAAGAAGTGGGCCAAATAACATAATCCCCGCGCATTGACGTAATAGCGTGATTTAATGCGCAATAAATTGCGCCGCTACGGCAATGTGCGCACTGTTAAATGGCAATGGGCACCAATAAGGTGCGAAAGATTAAATATAAATTTAATGCAGACTGTCCGTTTAAATATAATGGATGGCACGACTAACCAAGCGGTTATTAACGGTCGCTATAAATGGCGACCCTGCAGGCGTTATAGCGATGACGAGTCATGAAGACACATTGATGCTGCAGCGCGGGTGTTGAGGCGACATCCCAGCCCGCTGAGTGAGTGAGGGATTCCAGGACGAGCCGCAGGGATGCGGCGAGAGGCGGCGCTGAGCAGGAGCGAATCGCCGCCGGTCCGTCAGGAATCGCGAGGGAGCGAAGGCACCGCGAAGCGGGGGGGTGGGCTGGCGGAGGGCCCGGGAGTGCAGAGGGCGCGGCCAGGCGTCCTCTGCTCGGTCGCCGCACGGCATGGCTGAAACTGCTCCAGC
>NZ_LGIS01000018.1 GCF_001187905.1 Pantoea sp. RIT-PI-b
GGCGATGGTGTTGGGCGCTATCCGCAGCGCCGAGCGCAGAGTGACGGCCAGGATGAGCCGACAGGACGTCGGCGAAAGCGCGGCATGAGCCAGGGATGGCGAATCCGCGCGGTCCGTCAGGCCGGAGTGATAAGCGAGGGAACAGCGAGGACGGCGCAGGCGCGGATTGCTAAGGTCCGCGCCTTCGGACCTTAGCCCGGCCGCCGGCTTTACACATTCTGAAACTGCCATATGCTTAGCGGGCGGAACCCCCGCGGAGCCAGTGCGCTGCTTAATTGACGAGCATTACGCCATAAATGGCGACCCTGCGATTAAGTCGTTTGGTTTTCATAGGGCATGCAACTTAACATCAAGTCGGTGCACGGCAACAAACCAAAGACTCATTGCGTAACATCCATAAAAAGTCTAAATTTGGACTGATTCGGAGGAGTCTATGAAAATCGAAACTATAAGCTACATCAAAAAAAACGCCGCTGCTCTCGATCTCTCTGAGCCAATTCTTGTGACACAAAACGGTAACCCTGCTTACGTTATTGAGTCATGGGAAGCGCGCCAGCAGCGAGATGAAACCCTGGCGTTACTCAAGCTGCTTGCATTGTCGGAAGAGGACAAAGCAGCTGGCAAAGGAATGACACGGCAACAGTTGTTAGAGGATCTCTAAGGACAAAGTATGCAGCACAAGGAAGAGTCATTCACTATCATCTACCTATCCACGGTCCGATTGAGTCTGCAAGAGATCGTCGCCTTCCATCGTCGCCTGGGGAATGATTACAACGCAATTATCGCGCGCGTTCTTGATGAGTTCGAAGCACGAGTGAGCCAATTTCCTTTAAGTTGTGCGGTGTGTTCAGAATTAACCGATCTTGGCGTCACGCGTTATAGAGAATTCAATAGCAGTGAAAGCTATCGAATTTTATTCTCAGTTGAAAAACAAACCGTTTTTGCCCACGTGCTGTTATCACAACGCCAAAGTATTCAGCAGTTGCTTTTCAAACGCTTGCTTGTGCATTAACTGGCATCATATTGTCACCCTATCCAAGCCAGCGTATTATCTCCCGCCTAAGGTGATGGCGTGCCACCTTCCCCAACCGCCGTTCTGGTCACAGACGGCTGATGACGCCTGACAACACTCGTATCCCTGCGCGGGAGACGGCGGTGTGTCAGGTGTTATTCTGTCCTGCCGCGGCCCTGCGCGTAATTCTTTTCAGGAGCTACACACTATGTTGAAGTCGTTACTCGCGGTTGTCGTTGGCGGTGCGGTGGGCTGTTCGCTGCGCTGGTTAATTTCATTGCGTTTCAATGCGCTGTTCCCCAATCTGCCGCCAGGCACCCTGATGGTGAACCTGGTGGGCGGTTTTATCATTGGCGCCGCGCTGGCGTTTTTTGTCCGTAATCCCCACATCGACCCTTTCTGGAAATTACTGATTGTCACCGGTTTGTGTGGCGGTTTAACCACGTTTTCAACCTTTTCTGCGGAAATTGTCGGACTGCTACAATCAGGAAAATACCTTTGGGCGATGTCGAGTGTCATGGTGCATGTTATCGGTTCTCTGCTGATGACCTTCGCCGGTTTTGCCGTGGTAAATCTGCTGGGATGACCGCCACGCTTGAAATAACCACTAAGAGGTAGATACTGAACGCCGTTCTGTCCGCGTGACGGACAGAATTTGTCACCGATTATCCGGACGATTAAGGAGCGAATGAATGAGCCGTAACCCCAAATTCCTTAACCTGGTGTTGTTAAACGGTGAACCTGAGGAGAAGCTGCGCGCCGCACGCGCCGCCGGTTTCGACCAGGTTGAGATCTGGCGCGAAGATGTGCGGGCCAGTACGCCGCAGCTCGCAAAGCAGTTGCAACTGGGTTTCACCAATGTGCAGGTGCTGCGTGATTTCACCGGCGCGCCGGATCGCGAACGTCAGCAAAAACGCGAAGAGCTGCGCCAGTTTATCCAGATTGCCCAAACTATCGGCTGCGACACCATTCAGGCACCCGCCAGCACGCGCGAAGATTGCGTGGCGGCGCGAATTGATGAAGATTTGCGTTGGCTGGCGTCGGAAGCGGCGCGCTTCAATATGCGTATCATGTATGAGCCGATGGCATGGTGCAGCGTAGATAACACGCTGCCGCTGGCGTGGGAACGGCTGCAGCGGCTGGATCAGCCGAATATTGGGCTGGTGGTCGATCTGTTCCACATCTGTGCGTTGGGTGGCGATGCGTCACAGCTGGATGGCATTCCCGCCGATCGCATCTATGAAGTGCAGCTGTGCGACATGGCAGAGATGCCGCCACAGGAGAAGCAGCCGCTCAGCGAGTATGCGCGTCATCAGCGCCTGTTGCCGGGCGATGGCATCATCGAAGTGGAACGCTTTGTCGATAAGCTGAAAAGTGCCGGCTATAGCGGTCCGGTCGGCATTGAAGTATTCAATGATGAGCTGAAAGCGCAGCCAGCAGATGTGGCTGCGCACAAGGCGTGGCAGGCATTAAACCGTTACTGGCCTTAATCCTGCAAACATTGGGCGATAAAACCGGCTGCATCCATCGCGCCCTGCGATGAAATGGTGTGGCCGGTCGCGGCTTCATAACGCGCTTCCACCGTCACGCCCGCCTGTTGCAAACGCTGCAACGCCGATTCGCTTTCGCTAAACGGAATCACATCATCGGCTTTGCCGTGAATCAGCAGCGCGGGCGTATACGGCTGCGGCGTTAAAGCGCCTTCAAACGCCAGACGACCGGAAAATGCCACCACGCCCGCCAGCGGATAACGGCCAGAGGCCAGCGCATCCAATGCCATAATCGAACCCTGCGAAAAGCCCACCAGAATCACTTTGTCCCACGCGTCCGCTATGTCGTGTTGCGCCATCAGCTGCTGCAGCGTGTCATCAAAGGCGGCGCGTGCTTCGCGCACCCGCGCCGGACGGTTTTCCGGCCTGATGCCGGTCAGGCTAAACCACTGATAACCCATCGCATGTTCAAACGGAAAGGGCGCATTTGGCGAGGCAAATGCCACATCCGGCAGCAGACGCGCCCAATGCTCACCGAGTACCGCCAGATCGTCGCCGTTACTGCCGACACCGTGTAAAAAAATCACTAACGCTTTTGCCATCGCACTGCTCCTTATAAACCGTAGGCCGCCAGATCCGGGCCAGCCGGCACAATGCCGTTGGGATTCAGCGTTTTAATCGAATAATAGCCCTGCTTGATATGGTCGATATTCACCGTCTGACGCACGCCAGAGACCGACAGCATACTCTTCAGATAACGATCGAGCAGCGGATAGTCGCGCAGGCGGCGCAGGTTGCATTTAAACAGGCCGTGATAGGCGGCGTCAAAGCGCACCAGCGTGACGAACAGGCGAATATCCGCTTCGGTTAAGCGCTCGCCAAGCAGGAAAGTGCGGCCATCCTGCAAACGCAGCTCCAGCTCATCCAGCTGGCTGAACACGTCGTTAAACGCCTGCTGATAGCTCACTTGCGTGGTGGCGAAGCCGGTGCGATAAACGCCGTTATTCAGGCGCGGATAGATCGATTCATTCAGCGCGTCGATCTCTGCACGCAGATCCTCGGGATAAAGATCGATGCGATCGTCCGCCAGCGCGCCAAAGCCGCTGTTCAACATGCGCAGGATATCCGCTGATTCGTTATTAACGATGGTTTGCGTCTTCTTATCCCACAGCACCGGCACGGTGGCGCGCCCGGTAAAATCGGCATCGGCGCGGGTGTAAAGCTCGTGAAGATATTCAGCGTTGTTAAGCCAGTCGCGATCCGCGCCGGGGTAATCGCCGAAGTGCCAGCCTTGTGCGCCGAGCTGCGGCTCAACCACCGACACGCTAATCACGTCATTCAGCCCCTTCAGGCTGCGCGCCAGCAGCGTACGTGAAGCCCACGGACAAATCAGCGCCACATAAAGATGATAACGATCCGGCTCGGCCGCAAATTCGCTGGAGCCATCTGCGGTAATCCAGTGACGAAAACTGGAAGTCTGACGCACAAATCCGCCCTGTTTGTCGGTGGCTTGCACCGGATGCCACTCTGCACTCCACTTACCGTTTACCAGCATAATCTTGCTCCTCTACGTTGATGAAGAGAGCATACAGTCCTGCTGAATGCATGATAATCCGGGCAAAATGGCTTTTATTATTTCCATTTTGGAATCAGTTGAACGATGTGAAGCACGTACTTTTGCCAGATAGCCCCGCGACTACGCATTCAGTGCGCTGCACCTTTTCCCGCGCGGAAAAACCTGTTGAACTAGACTTTCGCTTTCACCTGGCCGGGAGCCGTGAATGTCTTTGCTTCATCTGTCGTCGCTGGCGGAGATCTCTGCTGTCGAATGGGATGCGCTGTTACCTGACGATCAACCTTTTTTACGCCACGCCTTTCTTCTGACATTAGAGCAGAGCGGCAGCGTGCGGCCGGAAAACGGCTGGCAGCCCGAGCATCTGCTGTGGCGCGAGAACGGCACGCTGCGTGCGGCGCTGCCGGGCTATCGCAAACGCCATTCGCGCGGTGAATATGTGTTTGACCATGCGTGGGCGGATGCCTGTCAGCGCGCTGGCATTGCTTATTATCCGAAATGGCTGGGCGCGATTCCGTTCAGCCCGGTGACCGGCGGACGTCTGCTGGGCGATGAAAACGCGGTGCTGCAACTGCTCGGCGCGCTGCCGGATCACCTGTTTGAACATGGCCTCAGCGGTGCACATATCAACTTCACCACGCCGTTCGCCAACGCGTTGATGCAGCAACAGCCGGACTGGCTGGAGCGCCTTGGCTTGCAGTATCACTGGCACAACAAAGGCTATCGTGATTTTCAGGATTTCCTCGACACGCTGATGTCGCGCAAACGCAAACAGCTGCGCAAAGAGCGTGAGCAGGTGATGAGCAGCGGTTTCGACTTCACCTGGCATCGCGGCGATGAGCTGCGCGAAGATCAGTGGGATTTCATCTACACCTGTTACGCCAACACTTATGCGGTGCGCGGTCAGCGACCCTATCTGACGCGTCAGTTTTTTAGCTTGCTGGCAGAACGGATGCCGCGTTCGATTCGCGTGGTGATTTCGACGCTGCAAGGCCAACCGGCGGCGATGGCCTTCTGTTTAGTGGATGGCAATACGCTGTATGGCCGCTACTGGGGCTGCCTGGCGGAGTTTGATCGGCTGCATTTTGAAACCTGTTTTTATCAGGGCATGGATTTCGCCATTGCGGAAGGTTTGCAGCGTTTTGATGCCGGCGCGCAGGGCGAGCACAAGCTGGTACGCGGCTTTGAACCGCAGATCACCCATTCCTGGCACTATCTGTGTCATCCGGGTTTGCGGGATGCGGTGGCTGATTTTCTGCTACAGGAACGGCAGGGCGTGCACGTCTGGGCGCTTGAGGCGCGCGACGCCTTGCCGTATCGACGCAGCGATTAATCCGCGCCGACAAAACCACCGGTTTGATGCTGCCACAGACGCGCGTACAAGCCGCCTTGTGCCAGCAGTTCGCGGTGATTGCCCATCTCGACAATCTCACCTTTCTCCAGCACCACCAGGCGATCCATTTTGGCGATGGTAGAGAGACGGTGCGCGATGGCAATCACCGTTTTGCCCTGCATCAGCGTTTCCAGACTCTCCTGAATCGCCGCTTCTACCTCGGAGTCGAGCGCGGAGGTGGCTTCATCCATGATCAGAATCGGCGCATCTTTCAGCAATACGCGGGCGATAGCGATACGCTGACGCTGGCCGCCCGACAGTTTCACGCCGCGCTCGCCAACGTGCGCATCCAGCCCGGTACGGCCTTGCGGATCGGAGAGCAGCGGAATGAACTCGTCGGCGCGCGCGCGGATAATCGCCGCCTGCAGCTCCGCCTCCGTCGCATCCGGACGACCATACAGCAGGTTGTCGCGAATCGAGCGGTGCAGCAGCGAGGTATCCTGGGTGATCATGCCGATTTGCCCGCGCAGGCTCTCTTGCGTCACTTCGGCGATGTTCTGATCGTCAATCACAATGCGTCCGCTGTTGATGTCATACAGCCGCAGCAGCAGATTCACCATGGTGGATTTGCCGGCGCCGGATGGCCCAATCAAACCGATCTTCTCGCCCGGCTTGATGTTGAGATTGAGGCGGTTAATCACCTGGCGGCTGCCACCGTAATCGAAACGTACATCCTCAAAGCGGATCTGGCCGCGCGTCACCTGCATCTTTTTGGCGTGCGGTTCATCCTGCACGCTCAGCGGCTGGGCAATGGTATTCAGGCCATCCTGCACCATGCCGATATTTTCGAAGATGCCGTTGACTACCCACATGATCCAGCCGGACATGTTCACCAGACGGATCACCAAACCGGTCGCCAGCGCAATCGCACCCACGCTAATCAGCGACTGGCTCCACAGCCACAACGCCAGCGCCGAGGTGCTGACAATCAGCAGGCCATTCAGCGTTGAGAGCGTGATATCCATGGTGGTCACCATGCGGCTGGCATGCTGAGTTTTGTCGGTTTGCTCCTGAATCGCCTCGCGCGCGTAACGCTTCTCCAGATCGTTATGCGAGAACAGTTTGATGGTGGCGATATTGGTGTAGCCATCGACGATGGTGCCCATCAATTTGGAGCGTGCTTCCGATGACACCACCGAACGCTGCTTGACGCGCGGCACGAAGAAGCTCAGCGACACGCAGTAGGCGACAATCCAGATCACCAGCGGAATCATCAGGCGCCAGTCGGCTTCGGCGAACAGCACCAGCGAGGTCACCGCATAAATCACTACGTGCCAGATCGCATCCACCAGCTGTACCGCGGAATCCCGCAGCGAGTTACCGGTTTGCATGATGCGCTGGGCGATGCGCCCGGCAAAATCGTTCTGGAAGAAGTTCAGGCTTTGGCGCAGCACGTAGTTGTGATGCTGCCAGCGGATCATGCTGGTCATGCTCGGGTTAATGCTTTGGTGCACCAGCATGTCGTGCGCGGCAATCACCAGCGGCCGCAGAATCAGTGCCACCACTCCCATCCACAGCAGTGTCGGCCAGTTATCGCTGAACAGCGTGGCGGGCGTGGAGTGATTAACGAGGTCAATGATGCGGCTGAGATAGCTAAACAGCGCCACTTCAATCAGCGCCTGTGCTAAGCCAACAATCAGCAGGGCGACAAAGCTCGGCCATACCTGACGCAGATAGTAAAAGTAAAATGGCCAGACGCTGGAGGGCGGGGAATCGGTTGGCGCATCCTGGAAAATATTGATAAAACGTTCAAAACGGCGATACAACATAGAGTCACTCTTCCCGAATTGGTGAGAGTTAACAGCTTAGTGCAAGTGAAAAGGGATTACCGACATGGATTTACTCATTCGCGGTCGCGAACCGGGCGATGCCGCCGCCTACCAACGCCTTTACAGCCATCCTGAGGTTTATCGCTGGACCACGCAGCTGCCGTGTCCCAGCGTGGCCACATGGCAGAAGAAGTTCGAGAAGATGGATGAGCTGGGGTATATCGGCTTTGTGGCGGAGATTGATGGCGCGATGGTCGGCGAGCTGACGCTATTTGTGGAACAGCGCCCGCGTACCCGCCATAGCATCAGTTTTGGTATCGGCGTCGATCCGGCCTTTGGCGGACGCGGCATTGGTGAAAAGCTGATTCGTAACGCCATTGATTACGCTTACAACTGGCTGGGGATTATGCGCATCGAGCTGGAAGTGTTCCACGACAACGAACGCGCGCTTGGCCTGTATCAAAAATTGGGCTTCGAGCGCGAAGGCGTGAAGCGCAAAGCCTGCCTGCGCGATGGGGAATATCACGATATTGTGCAGATGGCTAAACTAAAAACTGATTGATTTTGCGCAATAAATTGCGCCGCTACGGGTTGTGCACATTTTTGTAGCGGCGCGATTTATCGCGCGAATTTGACCTGTTACTGACTCTTATCCACGTATTTCTGCATATTCTCTTTGGTCACCAGTTCAAACGGGATCCACACGTGTGAATCGACTTTCTCGCCTTTAATCAGCTTCTGCGCCACATCCACCGACGCTTTGCCCTGGCCGACCGCATCCTGGAACACCGTGACCTGAATTTTGTCCTGCGACAGCGCTTTCAGGCCATCTGGCGTGGCATCGATGCCGCCAACCAGCACTTTCTTGTTACCTTTGGCGAGCGCCATTGCCGCGCCAATTGCCATCTCATCGTTATTGGCCGCCACAATATCAATCGCTTCATCGTTGCCCAGCCAGTTGTTCATCAGATCCATGCCTTCATTACGCGCATAGTTGGCGGGCTGCTTCTGCACCACTTTCATGCCGGGATATTTCGCCACCACCTGCTCAACGTCTTTGGTACGTTGCAGCGCACCGGCATCAGACAGGTTACCGATCATGATCGCCACGTTGCCTTGGTAATTGGCCATTTTTGCCAGCGCTTCCATCTGCAAGGTGCCGGATTCACGCTCGTCGGAACCGACAAACACCACGCCTGGCGGCAGCGATTTATCACCCGGCGTGCGGTTAACGTACACCAGCGGAATTTTGGCCTGCTGCGCCAGTTTGGTCAGCTGCGGCGTGCTGGCGGAATCAACCGGATCGACGATGATGGCGTCCACACCTGAACCGATAAAACTCTGCACCTGATCGGTTTGGCGGCCAACGTCACCGCGTGCATCTTCAAACTGAATGTCGAGTCCGCGCGCTTTGGCTTCTTTATCGATCGACTGGCGAATAATCGTCAGGAAGTTCTGATCGAAGTAGGCCATTGATACGCCAATTTTTTCCGCCAGTGCCGAGGCTGAAGTAGTGAGCAGGCCGAGTAATACTATTGCCTTGAGGGTTTTCATCGCAGACTCCAGAGTAAGCTTGTTATTAGAATAAATGTTCCATTGATGATGAAAATGGCTCAATGAAATCATTTTCAGACTACGAGTCCGCCCGAAGGCTGACAATCGGCATGGATGGATTTTGCAGCTAAGCGCACACTTTGATCTCGGGTGCGCCATCTCTTTGCGCACTCATAGTTTCGATGCGAACTATTTTCCTGGCGTTAGCGCACATTCCCGTGCAACAGCACGCTGTTTTTTAAGGTTCTGTGCGGCGCCGCACCTCACTTTGTGGCAGATGCCAAATCCGACGCCATTTTGCCCGCGCGATTCCTCCATTCGCACAATGACCGCGGCTGAACCGGCTCTCTATAGTTGCTGAACAGGGGAAATAAAGTGGTATTCCGGCAAGACATCGCGCGCTTCAATTGAGGAATTCAGCCTATGCAACAAGCCAATAATCGCAGGCAGAACAGCCACGTACGCGTCGGGATCTTATGTTTGATCCTGTTTCTTTCCGTGGTGGCGTACGCCGACCGTTCGATCCTGTCGATCTCCGGATCGGCGATCAAAGAGGAGTTTGGACTTTCGGCGATCCAGCTTGGCCTGATCCTCTCAGCGTTTAGCTGGGCCTACGTGATCGGCCAGATCCCCGGCGGCCTGTTTCTCGATCGCTTCGGCACCAAAAAAGTCTATGGCGTGACGCTGGCGCTGTGGTCGATCGCCACGCTACTGATGGGCTTTGTCGGCGAGTTCTCCAGCGGCATGACCATGGCGCTGACGCTGATGTTTGCGCTGCGTTTCGCGTTGGGTTTGATTGAAGCGCCGAGTTTTCCCGCCAATGCGCGCGCGGTGATCATGTGGTTCCCGAGCGCCGAAAGGGGCCGCGCCTCTTCACTCTTCGCCTCGGCGCAATATTTTGCCGTGGCTATCTTTTCGCCGCTCTCCGGCTGGCTGGTGTCGCGCTTTGGCTGGGAATGGCCGTTCTTCGTGCTGGGCGGCATTGGTGTGCTGGCGGTATTTGTCTGGATGGGCTTTATGCGCAGCCCTCGCCACCATCCGCAGGTTTCGGATGCCGAGCTGCGCTATATCGAACAGGGTGGCGCGCTGGTTGATATTGATGAGGCGCACACCTTAAAAGCGCGTCCGCCGCTGAGCAAAGCCATGTTTAAAAAGCTGCTGAGCAACCGCATGCTGTGGTGCGCCTATATCGGACAATATTGCACCATTGCGCTGAGCTACTTCTTTATTACCTGGTTCCCGATCTATCTGGTGCAGGCGCGCGGCATGAACATTCTGGATGCCGGCTTCGCCACCATCGCGCCGGCGCTGTTCGGCTTCCTCGGCGGCATCAGCGGCGGCTATATCTCTGACAAACTGCTGGCGAACGGCTGGAGCCTGTCGTGGGCGCGCAAAACGCCGTATATCGTCGGCATGTTGATGGCGGCGTCGCTGATTCTGGCGGCGGTCATTCCCAGCAACGTCGGTATTATCGCCATCATGTCATTCGCCTTCTTTGGCAAAGGCGTGGCGGCGGGCGCGGGCACCTGGACGATTGTCAGCGATACCGCGCCAAAAGAGGCGGTTGGTCTGGCGGGATCGATATTTAACGGCATCGGCAATATGGCTGGTTTCATCACGCCGCTGCTGTTCGGCATCATCGTCGGCCTAACCGGCAGCTACAGCATCGGGTTGGTGTTCGTCGGTGCGCACTGCGTGGTCGCCGCACTGTTGTTCCTGCTGGTGATGGGGCCGATAGAGCGTGTTGGCGAGGAGCAGGATGTCTCAAGCCAGGTCGCCATGAATGGCGACCCTACAACCCCGTAGGAACGCCCGCACTGTCGTAGGGGGCGCATTAATGCGCACCCATTTCACAATCCTCCCCGATCGCACAAATCCACTCTGAAGATTTTTTGCTCAGCTGCCGATATCTCCTTACCACCCACTGATATTAAGGAGCGATATCGTGATAAAGCTGATTAACGTTGACGAACTGCGGCAGGGAATGTTTATCCACAAACTGGAGGTTTGGTGGGTCAAAGATAAGCGCATTCGCAACCAAATGCTGATCACTGATAAACGCCAGATCGCGATGATCCGCAATGAAGGGATCCTGCAACTGTGGATCGATCTCGACAAATCGGTTCAGGCGCCGGTGGCGCCGGCGCCAAAAAAAGATATTCCGCAAACGCCTTTTTTTCAGGAGATGGATCAGGCGCAAAGCATCTTCAATCAGGGTAAACCGCAGGTGCTGGCGATGTTTAACGAGGCGCGCATGGGGCAAGGCCTCGACCTCGATTACACCCTTGATCTGGTCGATCAAATTGCCGGTTCGATCACCCGCGAACCGACGGCGCTTCTCAGCGTGGCGCGGCTGAAAAATCACGACGATTACACTTACCTGCACTCGATGGCGGTGTGCGGCTTGATGATTTCGCTCGGCAAAAAAATGGGCCTTGATGAGCACCAGCTGCGTCGCGTTGGTATGGGCGGCTTGTTGCACGATGTCGGTAAAGCGGCGGTACCGCTGGAGATTCTCAACAAGCCCGGCAAGCTGAGCGATGAAGAGTTCACCGTGATGCGGCAGCACCCAATTGTTGGCGCGCAGATGCTGATGGAAGCCGATGCCGGCGAAGATCTGCTGGATATTGCGCTGCATCATCATGAAAAGTATGACGGCAATGGCTATCCACATGGCCTGAAAGGGGACGAAATCTCGCTGTATGCGCGTATGGCGTCGGTATGTGACGTCTACGATGCCGTGACCTCGAATCGGCCGTATCGCAAAGGCTGGACGCCTGCTGAGGCAATGCACAACATGCTGAGCTGGCGCGGTCACTTCGACAACACGCTGCTGCACGCTTTTGTACGCACTATCGGCATTTATCCGGTGGGATCGCTGGTACGTCTGGCTTCCGGGCGCGTAGCGCTGGTGGTACAGGCCGGAGAGAAATCGCTGCTGAAGCCCAAAGTGCACGTGTTCTGGTCTTTGCACGCCCAGCGCGAGGTTAAACCGGAGGAGCTCGATCTCGGCGACAGTTTCTGCACCGACAGCATCACCGGCGCGGAAGACAGCGGTCTGTGGCAGAACATCGATTTGAATCGTATCTGGGCACTGGAAACCGCTTAATTTCGCACCATTTTTATACTTTATTTACGCCTGATTCCCGCCTTTTTACCTCTTCTTTATGCCGCGCCGCGCATGCTTGCAGCACTACCAAATCCTCTGGAGGTTGCTGTGAGTGTGGGCGTGATAGCCGGCATCGTGCTGGTATTTGTTCTTCTGGGCTACCTGATTTATGCCCTGCTTAATGCGGAGGCGTTCTGATGGCTGCGAATGCATTCTTGCTGATTGCGGTGTTCCTGCTGGTGCTGATGGTGCTGGCACAACCGCTGGGACGTCTCCTCGCGCACTTTGTCGCCGACAAGCCGCTGCTGCCGCGCACCGAACGCGCGCTGTGGCGGCTGGCCGGTGCGGATGGCGCCGCCATGCGCTGGCCGCATTATCTGCTGGCGATTCTGCTGTTTAACGCACTCGGTTTTGCTGTGTTACTGCTGATGTTGATGTCGCAGGCGGCGCTGCCGCTTAACCCGCAGCATCTGCCCAATCTGAGTTGGGATCTGGCGCTGAATACCGCCATCAGCTTTGTCACCAACACCAACTGGCAATCCTACGCGGGCGAAAGCACGCTGAGCTATTTCAGTCAGATGGCGGGCCTGACGGTGCAGAACTTCCTGTCGGCGGCGACCGGTATCGCGGTGGCGTTTGCGCTGATTCGTGGTTTCGCTAACCGTTCGCTGGCGACGCTCGGCAACGCCTGGCGCGACCTGACGCGTATCACCGTTTACGTGCTGCTGCCGATCAGCTTAGCGATGGCGCTGTTCTTCGTCAGCCAGGGCAGCATTCAAACCTTCGAACCTTACCACGCGCTCACCACGCTGGAAGGGGCGCGGCAGACGCTGCCGCTCGGTCCGGTGGCGTCGCAGGAAGCGATCAAAATGCTTGGCACCAACGGCGGCGGTTTCTTCAACGTTAACTCAGCGCATCCGTTCGAAAACCCGACGGCGCTGACTAACTTCGTGCAGATGCTGAGCATCTTCCTGATTCCAGCGGCGCTCTGTTTCACCTTTGGTCAGCATCTTGGCGATCGTCGTCAGGGCCACATGCTGCTGTGGGCAATGACCATCATGTTCGTGCTCGCGGTGATCACCGTGATGTGGGCCGAACTGCGCGGTAATCCGCACTTTCTCGCGCTTGGCGCGGACAGCGCCATCAACATGGAAGGCAAGGAGACGCGCTTCGGCATTCTCAACTCCAGCCTGTTCGCGGTGATCACCACCGCCGCGTCGTGCGGAGCGGTCAACGCGATGCATGACTCCTTTACGGCGCTTGGCGGCATGGTGCCGATGTGGTTGATGCAGCTAGGCGAAGTGGTGTTTGGCGGCGTCGGTGCGGGCCTGTACGGCATGCTGCTGTTCGTGCTGCTCGGCGTGTTTATCGCCGGGTTGATGATCGGTCGCACGCCGGAATACATGGGCAAAAAGATCGACGTGTGGGAGATGAAGATGACCGCGCTGGCGATTCTGGTGACGCCAACGCTGGTGCTGCTCGGGAGCGCGCTGGCAATGATGACCGACGCCGGACGCGCGGGCATGGCCAATCCGGGTATTCATGGCTTTAGCGAAGTGCTGTACGCGGTGTCATCGGCGGCCAACAACAACGGCAGCGCCTTTGCGGGACTCAGCGCCAACACGCCGTTCTGGAACCTGCTGCTGGGCTTCTGCATGTTGGTGGGGCGTTTCGGCATCATCATTCCGGTGCTGGCGATTGCCGGTTCGCTGGCGGCGAAGAAAATTCAGCCGGTGGGCAACGGCACGCTGCCAACGCACGGCCCGCTGTTTATCGCGCTGCTGATTGGCACCGTCTTGCTGGTGGGCGCATTGACGTTCATCCCCGCACTGGCACTTGGCCCGGTCGCGGAACATCTGCAATTAATTCAGGGATAACGGAATCATGAGTCGTCAACAACTGGCGCTGTTTGATGCGGCGCTCACTCGCGTTGCCATGCTGGATGCGCTGAAAAAACTCGATCCGCGCGTGCAGTTCCGCAATCCGGTGATGTTTTTGGTGTGGATCGGCAGCGTGCTGACCTCGGTATTGGCGGTCGGCATGGCAACCGGCTCGCTCAGCGGCAGCGCGGGCTTTACCGCCAGCGTCGCCATCTGGCTGTGGTTTACCGTGCTGTTTGCCAACTTCGCCGAAGCGCTGGCGGAAGGGCGCAGTAAGGCGCAGGCCAACAGCCTGAAAGGCATCAGCAAAACCAGCGATGCGAAAAAACTGGCGGAAGCGCGCTACGGCGCAGCGTGGCATAACGTGGCCGCCGATACGCTGCGCAAGGGCGATGTGGTGCTGGTGGAAGCCGGCGACATCATCCCCTGCGACGGCGAAGTGCTGGAGGGCGGCGCATCGGTGGATGAGAGCGCGATTACCGGTGAATCCGCACCGGTTATCCGTGAATCGGGCGGGGATTTCTCATCGGTAACCGGCGGTACGCGCATTCTCTCTGACTGGCTGGTGGTGCAGTGCAGCGTCAATCCGGGTGAAACCTTCCTCGACCGCATGATTGCGATGGTGGAAGGCGCCAAACGCCGTAAAACGCCGAACGAAGTGGCGCTGACCATTCTGCTGGTGTCCCTGACGATCGTGTTCCTGCTGGCAACCGTTACGCTGTGGCCGTTCTCCGCTTATGGCGGCACGCCAGTGAGCATCACGGTGCTGGTGGCGCTGCTGGTGTGTTTGATTCCGACCACCATCGGCGGCCTGCTGTCGGCCATCGGTGTGGCGGGGATGAGCCGTATGCTCGGCGCCAACGTTATCGCCACCAGCGGCCGTGCGGTGGAAGCGGCGGGTGACGTCGATGTGCTGATGCTGGATAAAACCGGCACCATCACGCTCGGTAACCGTCAGGCGACGCAGTTCTTGCCCGCGCCGGGCGTCAGCGAGCAGCAGTTGGCCGATGCGGCGCAGCTGGCATCGCTGGCCGATGAGACGCCGGAAGGGCGCAGCATCGTGGTATTGGCGAAGCAGAAATTTAACCTGCGCGAACGCGACCTGAGCAGCATGGGTGCGAGCTTTATTCCATTCTCGGCGCAAACGCGCATGAGCGGTGTGAACGTGCAGGATCGGCTGATCCGCAAAGGCGCGGTCGATGCGGTGCGTCGCCACATTGAAGCCAATCATGGCCGCTTCCCAACGGAAGTGAACGCTGCGGTTGAAGAAGTGGCGCGTGCTGGCGGCACACCGCTGGTGGTAGCCGAAGGCGCGCAGGTGCTGGGCGTGGTGGCGCTGAAAGATATCGTTAAAGGCGGCATCAAAGAGCGCTTTGCCGAGCTGCGCAAGATGGGCATCAAAACGGTGATGATTACCGGTGATAACCCATTAACTGCGGCGGCGATTGCGGCCGAAGCGGGCGTTGATGATTTCCTGTCGGAAGCCACGCCGGAAGCCAAGCTGGCGCTGATTCGCCAGTATCAGGCCGAAGGACGATTAGTGGCGATGACCGGCGACGGCACCAACGACGCCCCGGCGCTGGCGCAGGCCGACGTGGCGGTGGCGATGAACTCGGGAACCCAGGCGGCGAAAGAGGCCGGCAACATGGTCGACCTCGACTCCAACCCGACCAAACTGCTGGAAGTGGTGCACATCGGTAAACAGATGCTGATGACGCGCGGTTCGCTCACCACCTTCAGTATCGCCAACGACGTGGCGAAGTATTTCGCCATTATTCCGGCCGCGTTTGCCGCCACCTATCCGCAGCTCAATATGCTGAACGTGATGGGGCTGCATTCGCCCAATTCGGCGATTCTGTCGGCGGTGATTTTCAACGCGCTGGTGATTGTGTTCCTGATTCCGCTGGCGCTGAAAGGCGTGAGTTATCGTCCGTTGAGCGCCGCGGCGCTGCTGCGTCGCAACCTGTGGATTTATGGCGCGGGCGGTTTAGTGGTGCCGTTTATCGGGATTAAAGCTATCGACCTGCTGCTGACGCTGCTTGGTCTGGCTTGAGGAGAAGAGAAATGAGTCAGTTACGTCCGGCTATTGTATTGTTAATGGTGCTTACGTTGCTCACCGGCGCGGTCTATCCGCTGCTGACCACCGGTCTGGCCCAGTGGTGGTTTCCGTCGCAGGCCAACGGTTCGCTGATTGAGCAGGATGGCGCGGTGCGCGGCTCCGAGCAGATGGGTCAGGTGTTTACTCAGCCGGGCCACTTTTGGGGGCGTCCTTCCGCCACCGGTGATGCGCCTTATAATGCGCTGGCCTCGAGCGGCAGCAATCTGGCGGGCAGCAATCCGGCGCTGGATAAAGCGGTGGCGGAGCGCGTCGCCGCGCTGCGTGCAGCCAATCCGCAGGCGCCCAAAGCGGTGCCGGTAGAGTTAGTGACCGCGTCGGCGAGCGGCCTGGATCCGGATATTTCGCCCGAAGCCGCCTTGTGGCAAGCGCCGCGCATTGCCGCCGCGCGCAACATGGCGTTGAAGGATGTGGAAGCATTGATTGCCCGCCACACCGAGCGCCCGCTGTTGCCGTTTATTGGCGAAGAGACGGTAAACGTGCTGCGCCTGAATCTGGCGCTGGATGATTTGCAAGGTTAAACCGATTGCGCAATGAATTGCGCCGCTACGGTATGTGCACGTCATCGTAGCGGCGCGATTTATCGCGCGGTTTTTACAATGGACGATCGATGAACGACGACATTTCCCGCCCCAATCCCGATGCGCTGCTGCTCAATCACAGCGACAGCCATCGCGGTAAACTGAAAATCTACTTCGGCGCCTGCGCGGGCGTGGGAAAAACCTTCGCCATGTTGCAGGAGGCGCAGCGTCTGCGCGCGCAGGGGCTCGACGTGTTAGCCGGCGTGGTGGAAACCCATGGCCGTGAAGAGACCGCCGCGCTGATTAACGGGCTGGCGGTGTTGCCACGTCGTACCTCCGGGCGTTCGCGCCATGCTGAATTCGATCTCGATGCCGCGCTGGCGCGCCACCCGGCGGTGATTCTGATGGATGAGCTGGCGCACACCAACGTGCAGGGTTCGCGCCATCCGAAACGCTGGCAGGATATTGAGGAGCTGCTCGAGGCGGGCATTGACGTCATCACTACCGTTAACGTGCAGCATCTGGAAAGCCTGAATGATGTGGTCGGCGGCGTCACCGGCATCCAGGTACGTGAAACCGTGCCCGATCCCTTCTTCGATAGCGCCGACGAAGTGGTGCTGGTGGATCTGCCGCCGGACGATCTGCGTCAGCGGCTGAAAGAGGGCAAAGTTTACGTCGGCGATCGCGCCGAACGCGCCATCGAAAACTTCTTCCGCAAAGGCAATCTGTTCGCGCTACGCGAGCTGGCGCTGCGTCGTACCGCCGATCGCGTGGATGACCAGATGCGCGCCTGGCGCGACCAGCAGGGCCGCGACAAAGTGTGGCACACGCGCGATGCCATTCTGCTGTGTATTGGTGATGATACCGGCAGCGAAAAGCTGGTCCGCACCGCCGCGCGATTGGCGGCACGGCTCGGCAGCGCATGGCACGCGGTGTATGTGGAAACGCCGCGCCTGAATCGCCTGCCGGAAGCACGGCGTCGTGCCATTCTGCGCACGCTGCAGCTGGCGCAGGAGCTCGGCGCGGAAACCGCCACGCTCTCCGATCCTGATGAAGCGCGTGCGGTGTTGCGTTATGCGCGCGAACACAATCTCGGCAAAATCGTCATTGGACGGCAGCCACAGCGGCGCTGGCGGCGCGACAGTTTTGCCCAGCGTCTGGGCGAACTCGGCCCGGATGTTGATTTACTGGTGGTCGCGCTGGATGAACCGGTGCGCGACGCGCCGCATCCGCTCAGCGGCCAGCGCGGTAGCAGCGAAAAATGGCGGCTCTATCTGCGCGGCTGTTTGATGGCGCTGCTGCTGTGTATTTTGGTCACGACGGTGGGCCGCTGGCTGCTGGTGGCGTTTGATCCGGCTAACAGCGTGATGATTTATCTGCTAGCGGTGGTGTTGGTGGCGCTGCGCTATGGTCGCTGGCCGTCGGTGTTCGCCACGGTGATCAACATCATTGCCTTCGACCTGTTTTTCGTCGCGCCGACCGGCACCGTGGCGGTGTCGGATTTGCAGTATCTGGTGACCTTTGCGGTGATGCTGGCGGTGGGGGTGATTGTCGGGAATCTGACGGCGGGCGTGCGCTACCAGGCCAAAGTGGCGCGCTATCGCGAACAGCGTGCGCGCCATCTGTATGAGATGGCGAAAGCCCTCGGCAGCGACCTCACGCCGCAGGATATCGCCACCACCAGCCAGCGCATTATTGATGTCACCCTGCAGGCGCGCAGTTTGCTGCTGCTGCCCGATGAGCAGGGCGAGCTGCAAACTATTGGCGATAGCGCAATGGGCACGCCGCCGGATCTCGCCATCGCCAAATGGAGCTACAGCAAAGGCCAGCCAGCGGGCGCTGGCACCGATACCTTACCAGCGGTGCCGTACCAGATTCTGCCACTGAAAAGCGGCCATCACTGTCGCGGTTTGCTGGTGGTTGAACCGGAAAACCTGCGCCAGCTGATGATCCCCGAGCAGCAGCGCCTGCTGGAAACCTTCACCGTGCTGATCGCCAACGCGCTGGAACGCATGGCGCTGTCGCACAGTGAAGCGGCATCGCGCCTTGCCGCCGAGCGCGAGCAGCTGCGTAATGCGCTGCTGTCAGCACTGTCACACGATCTGCGTACGCCACTGACGGTGCTGTTTGGTCAGGCGGAGATGCTAATGCTCGATCTGGCCAGTGAAGAGTCAAAGTTTGTCGGCCAGGCCAATCAGATTCGTGAGCAGACGCTGAGCACCATCCGCCTGGTGAGCAACATGCTGGATATGGCGCGCATTCAATCCGGTGGACTCAATCTGCGCGAAGAGTGGGTGGCGCTGGATGAGGTGATTGGCGGGGCGCTGAGCAGTATGGGGCCGTCGTTGAAAGGCCACGAATTTACGCTCGATTTGCCAGAGATGGTGCTGATTAAAGGCGACAGCGCCATGCTGGAACGGGTGTTTACCAATCTTGTCGAAAATAGCCTGAAATACGCGGGCAACGCCGCGCAGCACGGTATTCGCGCCTGGTGCGAGCGCGATCGGCTGGAGATTGCGGTGTGGGACAGCGGGCCGGGTATTGCGCCGGAGAACCTGACGCGCATTTTTGACAAGTTCGCACGCGGCGATAAAGAGTCGGCGGTGCCGGGCGTGGGGCTGGGATTGGCGATTGGCAAAACCATTATTGAATCCCACCGTGGACGCATCTGGGCGGAGAATCGACCGGAAGGCGGCGCGGTGTTTCGTTTGTCCCTGCCGCTGCCGGCAGCGCCAGAAATTTCTGAAGAAGGGCTGAAATAACTTCACATAAGTTCGGTTATACTCGCCCACTTGTCTGTTGATTAATGGGAACTTATGGAACGTTTTATCGAAAACCTGATGTATTCATCGCGCTGGCTGCTGGCTCCGGTTTACATGGGACTTTCGTTGGGCCTGCTGGTGCTGACTATCAAATTCTTTCAGGAGATTTTTCACCTGTTGCCGCACGTTTTCAGCATCGCCGAAAACGATCTGATTCTGCTGCTGCTGTCGCTGGTGGATATGACGCTGGTCGGCGGCTTGCTGGTGATGGTGATGCTCTCGGGCTACGAGAACTTTGTCTCCAAGCTGGATATTGATGAGCACAGAGAGAAGCTGAGCTGGCTCGGTAAAATGGACTCCGGCTCGTTGAAAAACAAAGTCGCGGCCTCGATTGTGGCGATTTCGTCAATTCACCTGCTGCGCATCTTTATGGACGCCCGCAACGTCGAAAACGAAAAGCTGATGTGGTACGTGATTATCCACCTGACGTTTGTGCTGTCGGCGTTTGTAATGGGCTGGCTGGATAATATGTCGAAGGCGGATAAGAACGCTGCGAAGATGTAGGGTGGTGTGCGCTGTTCCCTCACCCTAACCCTCTCCCACAGGTGGGAGAGGGAACCGATTGATGCACGGTCCGCCCCCTCGCCCGCTTGCGGGAGAGGGCTGGGGTGAGGGAAAAACCGCTACCGCGTTGCTGGCTGCGCGCCCGCCAGCTTAGGCATCACTTCACGAATCATTTCGAAAAACTGCCGTAGTCGTGCCGGATAATAGCTGGCCCACGGATAAGTCAGCCACACCGGCAGCGGTGGCGCTTGCCACTCCGGCATTAACTGAATCAGATCCCCTTTAGCCAAATCTTCCTGCACCACCCAGGATGACACCACTGCTGCGCCCATCCCCGCCACGGCGGCTTTGCGCACCGCGTACAAACTGTCGCTGGCGAGACGTGGCGCAATCGCCAGATTCACCGGCTGGCCGTCGCTGATACGCTGTAAGGCGATTTCGTTACGATAAAAACTGGTCAACGCCAGCCACGGCAGGTTGTTGAGCTGCGTTACTTCGGTCACTGGCGGATAGGCCGCCAGCAGCGATGGCGCGGCCACCACAAAGCGCGGCACTTCAGCCAGCAATATCGCCACGATGGATGAGTCGCTCGGCGCACCGACCTGGATCGCGCAATCGATGTTTTCGCTGATAAAGTCCGGCGTGCGGTCATTCAGCATCCACTCTACCGTTAAGCGCGGGTAGCGGTGCAGATAATCAATCAGCGGCTCAATCAGCTGATCCTGACCAAAGGCGTGCGGTGCGCGCACGCGCAGGGTGCCAATCGGATCGTCGCTGGCTCCGGTCAGATCATCTTCCAGCGCATGCCAGGTCGCCACCAGCTGACGCGCCTGCGCATAGCAGCGCTCGCCATCATCGGTGAGCTTCAGCGCATGCGTGGTGCGCATAATCAGTTTGAGACCGAGCCGCTGCTCAAGTGCCTGCAGCCGACGGCTGATGGTGGGCTGCGTGGTGCCGAGCTGGCTTGCTGCTGCCGAAAGCGATCCACTCTCGACGATGCGGATAAAGGTCTGCATCAGTTCGATGCGATCAACGCTGGAAACCGTGTTCATACGTACCACGCATAACAGTTCTGTGTTTGAGCAGTCTACCGCGTATGGCGGTAACGCGCTTTAATAAGCGCACTTTCACGGGGGAATCCATTATGTCAGTCATCTCATCTTCAGCCATGCCCGCTGAGAAACTGCCCGCGCCGCTGGTGTTTACGCTCGCCGCCGGTGCTGGACTCAGCGTTGCATCGATTTACTACAGCCAGCCGATGCTGGATATCATCAGCAAACAGTTCAACGTCGGGATTGGTAGCGTGGGCATGGTGCCGATGCTGACGCAAGCCGGCTACGCGCTCGGCATTCTGCTGCTGGCCCCGCTCGGCGACCGCCACGATCGACGCACCATCATCCTGATCAAAGGCTTGCTGCTGGTTGCCGCGCTGCTGCTGTGTGGCTTTTCGGGCGGGTTGAACGCGTTGCTGATCGCCAGCTTCGTCACCGGCTTAACCGCCACCGTGGCGCAGGACATCGTACCGGCTTCGGCGGCGTTAGCGCCGGAGCGCAGTCGCGGCAAAATCGTCGGCACGGTGATGACGGGCTTGCTGGTGGGGATTTTGCTGTCTCGCGTGGTGAGCGGCGTGGTGGCGGAGTATTTCGGCTGGCGCACCATGTACCTGATAGCGGCCGTAGCGGTGTTGCTGATTAGCGGTGCGCTGTGGCGCGTGTTACCGCGCTTTACGCCAGGCACTTCGGTGAGCTATCCGCGTCTGCTGCTGTCGCTGGCTCATCTGTGGCAGCACCATCAAACTTTGCGGCGCGCGGCGTTGGCGCAGGGCCTGTTATCGGTTGGCTTTAGCGCCTTCTGGTCAACGCTGGCGTTAATGCTAAGCGACAAATTCCATCTGGATAGCGCCGTTGCCGGTGCGTTCGGCCTGGCCGGTGCGGCAGGGGCGTTAGCGGCACCGTTAGCCGGTAGCGTGGCGGATCGTATCGGTCCCGCACGTGTCACGCAGTACGGTGCCACATTGGTGATGGTATCGTTCGCGTTGATGTTCCTGCTGCCGCTGTTGCCGATGCCAGCGCAGCTTGGTCTGATTATCCTCAGCACCATCGGTTTTGATTTGGGTGTGCAGGCCACGCTGGTGGCGCATCAGACGCTGGTTTACAGCCTGGCACCGGAAGCGCGCAGTCGTCTTAACGCCTTGATGTTTACCGTGGTCTTTATCGGCATGGCAACCGGTGCGGCGCTGGGTAGCCTGGCGCTGGCGCATTGGGGCTGGACCGGTGTGGTCGCGCTCTCGACGCTAGCCGCTGCGCTTGCCTTGATGATTCGCCTGGCAAGCCGTCATCTGAAAAACTAACCGCGTAACATGTGCCAGGCTTAAAGGAAGAATATTATTTAAAAACGGAGCGTTATGAATTTCCTGGCCTGGACCGCCGCCACCGGCGGTCTGCTACTTCTTATGTCACTGGCTTCCGGCTGGATTCACCGCGGGCCAGTGACCTCATTTGGTCTCTATCTGTTCGCGGGTATCCTCTGTGGCCCGTGGATGCTCAATCTGCTGCAAGTCGATATTATCGGTCACGCCAATCTCGCTGCGCACATCACTGAAATTACCATGGCCGCCTCGCTGTTTATCACCGGGCTCAAGCTGCGTTTGCCGCTCAATGCGCATGCGTGGCGCATCGGCGTGCGGCTGGCGTTTCCGGCGATGCTGCTGACGGTAGGCAGTATGACGGTGCTGGTGCACTGGATCACCGGCTTTGACTGGGCGCTGTCGCTGGCATTTGGTGCCATTGTGGCGCCGACCGATCCGGTGCTTGCCAGCCTGATTTCCGTCAATGATGCGCGCGATGACGATGCGCTGCGCGTGGCGCTCTCCAGCGAAGCCGGCATGAACGACGGCTCGGCGCTGCCGCTGCTGATGCTGGCCATGTTGATGCTGCAGCCGGGCGCGCTGAACATGGCTTCATTCGGCGAATGGTTCGCCAAAGACGCGCTTTGGGCGATCGGCGGCGGGTTGGGGATAGGTTTTGCGCTGGGCTGGCTGATTGGCCAACTGGCGACGCATCTACGCACCGCTAATCAGGATGTGGCGCCGAACGATCTGTTTGCTCTTGCGCTGATTGCGCTCAGCTACGCCGCTGCGCAGTCGGTTGATGCTTCCGGCTTCCTCGCGACTTTCGCCGCCGGCGTCGGTTTGCGTCGTGCGGAATTACGCGTAGTGAAGCACTATCCGCAGGATGAGATGTCAGAAGAGGAGCGTTTCTTACCGGCAGAAGCGCGGGTGAATACCGGTCAACGTATGGCGCAAGGCAGTAGCGGCATGGTGAAATCGGTCGGTTTGGTGATCGGCGATGCGCTCTCCTTTGGTGATACTATCGAGCGCTTGCTCGCCGCAGGCATGATGGTGGTGCTCGGCATTACGCTGGCGCAGCACTGGAATCTCACCGGCATTGGCCTGGCGCTATTGCTGTTTGTGGTGGTGCGTCCGTTGGCGGTGTGGATCACTACGTGGCGTTGCGATATTCCGTTAATGCGACGGCTGCTGATTGGCTGGTTGGGTATTCGCGGCATCGGCAGTATCAATTATATTGCCTATGCATGGGTGCACGGCATGCGTGGACCCGAGGCGGAGCAGATGGTGGATATGGCGTTGACGTTAGTGGTGTGCAGTATTGTGCTGCACGGCATCACGGTAACGCCGTTGTTAAACTGGCGTGCTGCCCGTCAGGCCGCACGCGCGGAGCGCAACGAAAACTGATTTATTGGAAATTATTGGAGCCTGTTATGAAAGCGTTATTACTCGCCCTCGTTGGGCTGTCTCTTTCGGCCGGTGTGTTTGCTGCCGAGGGTGACAATAATCAGGAAGAGAATGTCTATGCCAGCCAGCTGTGTCATCTGGTGAGCAGCGAGAAGAGCACCAGCGATTTGGATGGCTACACCGAGAAGCTGAAGTCCCAACTGGCGGCTAGCCAGTCTTCATCGGCGATGCAGCAGCCTGAATTCAATGAAGAGATCGCGCAGGAAGTGATTAGCGCGTGGCTGGAGCTGGGCGAAGATGAGCGCGGCAAACTGCGTAAAGATCAGCAGCAATGTGAACAAACGGTGATGACCCAGTTCCAGCAACAAGACTAATACCCGTCATACTTTCTGCCGCACGAATTATTTAGGGTATTTGAAAGAACTCGCGCCTTTTTAGGCGCGTTTTTTTATGGCTTTTTTGTACGATTTACGTACATAATCGCCAACGTCGAAATCAGACATGCGTCACATAATGAGATTCAGCTGTTAAAGCTGGCATTTTTTGCATACTGGCACTGGGCAAGATGATTACACGTCGTCACTTTTTGTTGGCAACCGGAGCAACCGCTCTCTCGATGACCACGGGCAAGTTATTTGCTCGCGACGACGTCATTCCGCTGTGGCCCGACGATCCGCCTGGCGGCGGCGGCCCTTCGGGTTTGCTTAAAGTTAACAAATACGGCTCCTGGACCAACATCGTTTCTCCCGCCATTCAGCGTTTCCGCCCGGAAAATCCCAACGGCGAAGCGGTGATTGTCGCAGCGGGCGGCGGCTATCGTTTTATCGGTATGGGGCGCGAAGCCTGGCCGGTCGCGCGCTGGCTCAATGCAAACGGCTACACCGTGTATGTGCTCAGCTACCGTTTGCCGGGTGAGAAGTGGCAGGCGGGCAATCTGGCGCCGCTGCAGGATGCGCAACGGGCGATTCGTCTGGTGCGCTCCATGGAGCGCAAGGTGCATCTGCTGGGCTTTTCCGCCGGCGGACATCTGCTCGGCATGGCCGCCGCGCGACCGGATTTCGCATCCTATCCGGCGCAGGACCCGCTGGATCAGGTCAGACCGAGCGTGGATAGCGTTGGCCTGATCTATCCTGTCATCACCCTCGAAGCGCCGTATCAGCACACCAACACGCACCTGATGCTGGTGGGCCATAACGTCACGCCAACCCAGGAAGCCAACTGGTCGGTGCAAAACTACGTCACGCGGCAATATCCGCCCACCTTCCTCGCGCAGGCCGAAGACGATCGCACCTCAAATCCTCACAATACCGAAATCATGCGCGATACCTGTCGCCGCATGCGCGTGCCGGTTGAGTTGATTGAGCTTAGCAGCGGCGGCCACGGTTTTGGTCTCGGCAAAGCGGGCACGCCTGCCGCGCTGTGGGATCAGGCTTATGTGCGCTGGCTGGATAATCTGGGTTAATCACGTCAGCCATAAATAGCGTCATCACGATTGGTGCGCCGATTGGGGTGGTCACCATGAATGGTGACCCTACAGAACCGGCGTAGGGTCACCATTCATGGCGACCAGGCATGCCCCATAAATATCAATCACGTCAGATTAAAATGCGCATCCGGCCGTAACGGTTCGGGCAGCGGCATGTCGCCATTCATCGCTTTCAAATTGCGTTCGATGTTGACGCACAGCGCATCGAGCGGCAGATGGTTCGGCGCGGTGCCAAACGGATGTTCCAGCTCTTCCGCTAGCGCCTCGAGCGACAAAAAGGTGTAGGAGATAAACATCGACACCAGCGGCGTCATCAGATGCAAATCCGCCACCAGCGCGAACGGCAGCAGCGTACAGAACAGATAAACGGTGCGATGCAGAATCAGGCTGTAGGCAAACGGAATGGGCGTGCTGGCGATGCGATCGCAACCGCCCAGAATGGTCGACAGCTGATTAAGATTCTCATCAATGCTCTGCCAGACGATATCCGACACCAACCCTTCATCACGGCGCTGCGCCAGCCATTCGCTGAGGCACAATAAAATCTGTGAGGTCGGCAGCGGATGATGGAGCACCGCGCTGTGCCAGCGGGCGGGCAGCAAGCGCTGCAAATCCGTCTGTACCTCCGTTTTACGCAGCCGGTGCTTCAGACACCAGCAAAACGCCAGCTGCAAGCCGGTAAATTCCCGTATCTGCTCTTCGCTGACGCCGCGAATGCTTTTAATTTGCCGCAGCAGCGATCGCTGGGTGATGTGCAGGCTGCCCCACAAATTACGCGCTTCGAGAAAACGCGCATAGCTGGCGTTGTTGCGAAAGCCGAGGAAGATAGCGATCGACACGCCTACCAGGCTAAAGGGTGCGGTGGTGAGGTGAATGCCGAAGGTGGAGTACCACGGATAGCCAAAGATGGCGATCAGCGACATTAACAGGTTGAGCGACAGGCGGAACACGATGTTGCTGAGCACCGAGCCGTGCCAGTCAAACAAGCGCATAAACCAGTGTTGATGAGGACGTACGATCATTTTGCGATGGTGTATTTTTTTGATTTTGTGGCAACAGGTTACGCCGCCCAGTTCGCTTGAACAACGCCCATTCTCAGCATTTTTAAGGCCAATGGCATAGCGATTAGCTGTTTTTTTATTGGTAAATCAATCTTCTATAAACGCTTTGAACAAGTTGTAAAATTCTTTGCGTTATCTCTTCCTGTTCACCTTCTCTAAAGTTCATTCCAGCAGCACAACACACAAATTTAAAACCACTTTAGAGGAACACATCATGTCTAAATTCGATCTGCTCGACCCACAGAACTCCACGCTGATTTTCATCGACCACCAGCCGCAGATGTCTTTTGGTGTGGCGAACATCGATCGCCAGCAGCTCAAAAATAATACCGTCGCCCTGGCGAAAACCGGCAAAATTTTCGACGTGCCGGTGATTTACACCTCGGTAGAAACCGAAAGCTTCAGCGGCTACATCTGGCCTGAACTGCTGGCGGTACACCCGGAAGCGAAGCCGATCGAACGTACCTCGATGAACTCATGGGAAGACGCGAAATTCGTTGAAGCGGTGGAGAAAACGGGCCGTAAGAAGTTGATTATCTCCGCGCTGTGGACTGAAGTGTGCCTGACATTCCCTGCCTTGATGGCGTTGAAAGAGGGTTATGAAGTGTATGTGGTGACCGATACCTCGGGCGGTACCAGCGTTGATGCGCATGAACGCTCGATTCAGCGTATGGTGCAGGCAGGCGCGGTGCCGGTCACCTGGCAGCAAGTGCTGCTCGAGTACCAGCGCGACTGGTCACGCAAAGAGACCTATGATGCGGTGATGGATCTGGTGCGTGAACACAGCGGTGCTTACGGCATGGGCGTCGATTACGCCTACACCATGGTGCACAAAGCCCCGCAGCGCACCGCCTGAATCACGATGGGCGCGGCAGGCTGACTTTCAGCGCATCAATAAACAGCCGCAGCGCCATCGACTGATGTCGGTTGGGCGGGAACCACAGCGCAATCCCCGCCGATTGCACCCGCCAATCGGCCAGCAACTCCACCAGCTGGCCGCTGCGCAATTCCTGCTCCACATACAGCGACGGCACATAAGCAATGCCTAAACCGGCGAGCGCCGCCTGTGCCATCAGCGCGTTGCTGTCCAGCGTAAGGGTGCCGGGAACATCAATCTGGTGCGTTTCAGCGGCCTGTGCATATTCCCATTGATAACGTTTACCACTCGGCAAGCGCTGGCGAATACACTGCTGTTGCAGCAGATCGCGCGGATGAACAATCGCAGCACGTCGCGCCAGATATGCCGGCGCTGCCACGGTGACAAAGGTCAGCGCACCGCCGATCGGCACCGCCACCATATCCTGCGGCACATCCTCAATCAGCCGAATGCCGGCATCAAAACCCGCGGCAGTGATATCCACCAACGCGCCTTGCGCAGCGAAATCGAGCTGGATATCGGGATAGCGCGCGCTAAAGTCCGCCACTACGTGCTGCAACAGCAAACCAATCGAGGCATCGCTGGCGCTGATGCGCAAGGTGCCGTAATGCTGATGGCGGCTGGCGGAGATGTCGTGCAGCACATCATCCATCTGATTCAGCAGAGGCGAGAGCCGATCCAGCAGCTGTTGCCCGGCATCGGTGAGCGATACGCTGCGCGTGGTGCGCTGAAACAGCTGCACGCCAAGATTGTGCTCCAGTGTTTTCACCAGATGGCTGAGCGAGGAGCGCTTCAAGCCGAGCAGTTCGGCGGCGCGGCGAAAGCTGCGCGCTTCACCGAGCGTTTTAATGGCCTGCAACTCGTGCCATGAAGGACGTCTCATTGGTGGTTTTTCCTCACCGGGTCATGCGTAATTAGGTGGATTATCACCACCAGTAAAGCGTTCTACCATCAGGTTTTCAAGAAGAGGAGCACAAGATGAAAACCTGGTTAATTACCGGCGCCAGCAGCGGGCTGGGGCGTTTGATGAGTGAACGTTTACTGGCGCGCGGCGATCGCGTGCTGGCATGTGTACGCCGTGAGCAGGCAATGGTCGATCTGCAGCAAAGCTACGGCGAACGGCTGCAGGTGATGGCGCTGGATCTGGCACAAACCGCCAGCATCGCGCCTGTCATAGCCCGCGCTTTTGCCGCCGTCGATCGCATTGATGTCATAGTAAGCAATGCCGCTTACGGCCTGTTTGGTGCGGCAGAAGAGTTGAGCGATGCGCAGATCGATCGCCAGATCGCCACCAATCTTACCGGCTCCATCCAGCTGATTCGCGCGGTGATTCCTTTTCTGCGCCAGCAGGGCGGTGGGCGTATTGCGCAGCTCTCTTCAGAAGGCGGGCAGGTGGCGTATCCCAACTTCAGTCTGTATCACGCCAGCAAATGGGGCATTGAAGGATTTGTCGAGGCGGTGCGTCAGGAAGTTGCCAGCTTCGGCATCGACTTCTTACTGGTCGAACCCGGCCCAACCGCAACGCATTTCGCTGCCGGCCTGGATGTGGCCACGGCGCTGGATGTTTATCGCGATAACGCTTCAGGCCAGCTGCGCCAGGCGATTCTCTCGGGTGATTTCACTATCGCGGGCGATGCAGGGAAATGTGTGGTGGCGATGATCGCCACGCTCGATCAGGCCAGCATGCCGCTGCGCCTGGCGCTCGGTAGCACCGCGTATCAGCATATCGAAGCGGCGCTGGAGAGCCGACTGGCGGAACTGCGTGCGCAGCGTGATGTGGCCTTTGGCGCGGATGGGTAACCGCATAGGATGTTAGGCGCAATCCGCAGATAGCTGCCAAACTCAGCCATTGTGCATTTTTGCCTGGTGCGCATGAATGCGCACCCTACAACGGTCAGAGTAGGGGCGCCATTGATGGCGACCCATCCGCAAGCAATCTTATGAGCCAAGGAGACGTTCCAACATGCAAGCGATGATCCTGAAGAATCCCGGTGGATTAGAGAATCTGCAACTGGCGGATCTCCCCGATCCCGGTAAACCTGGCGCAGGTGAGATCCGTGTGGCGATCCACGCGACGTCACTCAATTTCCACGATCTGCTGGTGGCGGATGGATCGATCCCCACCGCCGATGGCCGCATTATGATGGCGGACGGCGCGGGCGTGGTGGAGGAAGTGGGGGCAGGCGTCAGCGAATTTAAGCCGGGCGACCATGTGGTGTCGTGCTTCTTCCCGCAGTGGCAGGACGGCTTGCCGTTTAGCCAGGTGGGTAATTTCGCACAAACACCGGGCGATGGTGCGCACGGCTTTGCTGCCGACGTGGTGGTGCGTCCGGCGCAACATTTTACGCTGGCACCGCGCGGCTGGCGCCATGCGGAGGCGGCGACCATTACCACATCAGGCCTCACCGCCTGGCGTGCGCTGGTGGGTGATGCACAGATTAAAGCGGGTGACACCATTGTTACGCTGGGTACCGGGGGTGTGTCGATCACGGCGTTGCAGATCGCCAAATCAATGGGCGCACGCGTGATTGTAACCTCGTCTTCTGACGAAAAACTGGCGCGCGCGCGTGAGCTGGGTGCCGATGCCGGCATCAACTATCGCACTACACCGGCGTGGGGCAAAGCGGTACAGCAACTGACCGATGGGCAAGGCGCAGATGTGGTGATTGAGCTCGGCGGTCCCGGTACCATGGCGCAGTCAATTGAGGCGGTGCGCGTTGGCGGACATATTGCGTTAATCGGCGTGCTCACCGGTCGCGAAGGCGTGATCCCCACATCATTATTGATGGCGAAACAGGCGCGAATTCAGGGGCTGATTGTCGGCCATCGTCGTCAACAACAGGAGTTCGTGCGCGCGCTGGAGCAAACCGATGCTCGGCCGGTGATTAGCGATAGCTATGGTGCACTGAGCGATCTGCCAGCGGCGTTTAAGCATCAGCAGAGCGCGGGGCATTTTGGCAAGATTACAGTGGAGTGGTAAAACGCAGAGTCTGTTTCCATAGCGGAAACAGACCTATAAAAGTCAGTAGTAGTCGCCGTGGCGATAATCCCATGAAGGGAAGATGTCAGATAGCAGCGCCATAATTTTATCCACATCTAACCCTTTACGGATCAGCACCGGGCACGGCGTGATTTTACGTTCGCCGTTTTGCTGTGGAATCAGACGACCTTCGCTATCTACCATCGACACCATCACACCCTGTTCATAGCGCACTTTATTGGTGTCGTTAGGCTGGATGGACTTCACGTAAGCATTGGCTTCGATAATTAAATCGGCGCGGGCTTCAATGCGCTCGCCAATACCCTCGACCAAACCGCGATTACCCTGGCCGGACGGATTTGCCGAACTGGCAAAGGAGAATTTACCGTGCTGCTCCCACAATGCTTTTGCGATATTTTCGCCTGGCTTGCCAAATTTAATCACGAAGCAGCTGGTTTGACGGCCATCCATCATCAACTCTTTTGAGCCATCAGCGGGAATACGCGCCAGCGCATCGTCGCGCCACGGCAAAATACAGCCCAGCAGAATATCTTCATCCCAATGGCGCTGATAAAGCTGGTCGATTTCTGGCGTCAGTTGCGCCAGCGAACGCAGCTGTTCCAGCGAGCCACACAGCACTACGCCTGGTTTGTTGCGCTTGCGCTGTTTAGCTTCGAACTTACGTTCCAGCCCGGCTTTGTCGGATGTCATGATGATGTAACCCACTTTGGTGGGACTCACAATCATGCCGCCATCTTTGGCGAGAATATCAATGGCCTCAGGTTGTAAACCGCCATTCCAGCTTATCTGCTTACCGCTCATGGAGTTACCCTATCGATGTAAAAGAGAGTGAGCAGGAATATTACCTGCGATGAAAACAAGGGCTTTATTAATTAACCCGTTATTTAATCAGGGTTAATTACATTATCGAAGTATCTCTTGCGATAATAGTACTAAAATTAATGGCGGTGCAACTGCTGAAAATAACGATGAATTAAATAGGGGTAATAATAAATAACGCCTGTGAATTGTAGTGTTATTGATAAAAGGGCGCTGAAAATATTATTCAGCGCCAGAAATAATCAGAATAGGATGGCGTGCGCTACTGCACGCAGCGCGATGCCGAGCAGAATGCCGGGCACGGCGAAGCGGAACAGGCGCGGGAAGCGGCTCGACAGGCCAAGATAAATACCGATGCCGGGCAGATCGAAGGTTTGAATCAGTAATCCCGCCGAGGCGTTGATGTTGTGCGCGCTGTACAAGCCTTTCTCCACCAATCCTGCCACCACGCCGTAATAAGCGGTGCCGCCCGCCAGACATTTGGTTAGCGCCGGAAGAATGTAGACCTCGGAAATGTGCAGCTTGTCGAGCAGCGGCGATATCAGGCGCGTCAGTATATCTATGCCGCCAGCTTCTTTTAAAACGCCAACCACCGATAACGAAATTATCAGCATCGGCAGCGACCCGAGCGCCAGACGAATCGCATCGGAACCGGCGCTGTTAATAATGCCAATCAGCCCCATTTTGCTTTCGTTGCTGGTCACGGCGTCATCTTCGTTCAGCAGGGCTGCGTCCGAAAGTTTGCGACCAAAGAAGTGATAGGTGGTCGCCGCCGCTACGACTCCGCCGCAGACCGAGATAAATAGCGCACTGCTCCAGTGTAATCCCGCCGGAATCAGCGGATAAAAGGTGCTGGCCTGCCCCATGGCAAACAGCATCGCCAGGGTAGCCGCCATATGACGATCGGAGGTACCGCGCTTTTCCATAATCGCCAGCGCCGCCAGCGGTGCCGCAAAGCTGACGAAATTAAGCTGAATCATGGCAAAAAAAGCCAGCCCGGTAATACCGAAGGGTTTTAATAACGGCGTGGCATGACGGACGACGAAGTCCAACAGACCTTTGACTTCCAGATATTTCATGATGAATAACATCACCACCATAATTGGAATTAAGGTGTAGAGCGCCACGTCCACCGAGGCTTTGCCTGCGGACATGATGATATCGATAATATTCATGCCCAATTACGACCTGTTTTCACACCGTTCTCCCCGAAAAATATAAACCGGCAATGCCATTAAGTTTGCGGTGCGCATTAATGCGCACCCTACAACATCGCGGTAACGCGTTGTAGTTTCGTCATTAATGGCGGCCGAATAACTCAGCATCCGTAAAGGAATAAATCTTATCCGTTACGTGGACTGTTGAGTAGCGAAGAAAATGGGTTTTGTATTTCAGGAAATGAAGTATACCGAACTATTTTCCATGACTGATTGCGGTTAAGTTCCAATAAGCGATAACGAAAAATAAGACGGACCTGCTATCGATGTAGAGGAAGGCTGGGCAGTTTGATCCCCGAGTGATGTGTTGACACGCATTTTAGGGGGAATGATGGAAAACAAACATATTCAGATGCTGACCGATGCTTTTCAACGCTGTTCTCAACAAACTGATAGTGGTGTGGAGTTCTGGTTAGCGCGAGATGTGCAACATCTGCTGGGATATGGCAAATGGGACAACTTTCAAAGTGTGGTTTTGAAAGCCAAAACGGCTTGCGAGATTTCAGAGCATGAGGTGTTGGATCATTTTGCCGACGTCGGGAAAATGATCGAACTTGGCAAAGGTGGGCAGCGCAAAATTGATGATGTCATGCTTACGCGGTATGCATGTTATCTGATTGCTCAAAACGGCGATCCCAGAAAGCAGGAGATTGCCTTTGCGCAGACTTACTTTGCCATGCAGACGCGTAAAGCGGAGCTTATTGAATTAAGGCTGCTAGAAACTGAGCGGGTGCAGGCAAGGAAAAAACTGAGCGGAACCGAAAAAGAGCTTTCAAACGTAATCTACGAACAAACGGGTGGAAGCCAGAACTTCGCACTTATTCGCAGTAAAGGTGATTTTGCCCTGTTTAATCGTACTACTCAGGTTATGAAAGCACTGTGGGCTGTGCCAGAAAGTCGCCCATTAGCTGATTTCGCGCCAACCATAATTTTAAAAGCCAAAGATTTCGCCACAGAAATTACTATTCATAATGCTCGTACGCTACAAATGCAAAGTGAGCTGCAGATATCCGGCGAGCACGTTAATAATAACCAGGCGGTAAGAGAAACATTACTCAGTCGAGGAATTAGACCTGAAAGTTTATCGGCTGCTGAAGATGTAAAAAAAGTTGAGCGGAGATTGGCTTCAGCAGAAAAGAAGTCACTTGTTAAACCAGCGAAACTGGAAAAAGATAGCGATGAACTTTAATAAATCAACATCAGGATGCATAAGCATCCTGATGTTATTTACGAGATTAGCGGTTTATTAATCAAACCGATATTAACGCATTGTCACAAATTCTTCGGCCGCGGTGGGGTGGATCGCCACGGTGTTATCGAAGTCTTTTTTGGTTGCGCCCATTTTTAGCGCCACCGCGAAGCCTTGCAGCATTTCATCCATACCGTTGCCGATACCGTGGATGCCGACAATCTTCTCTTCCGGACCGACGCACACCAGCTTCATGCGGCACGGCTGGCGATGTTGCGTTACCGCGGTGTACATCGCGGTGAAGGAGGAGGTGTACACTTTCACCTGATCGTCGCCGTACTGCTCGCGCGCCTGCGGTTCGCTCAGGCCAACGGTGCCAATCGGCGGATGGCTGAACACCACGGTGGGCACGTTGCTGAAATCCAGATGCTCGTCCGGCTTGTTGTTAAACAGACGCTCGGAGAGACGACGACCGGCCGCTACCGCGACTGGCGTGAGCTCAACCGCGCCGGTGTTATCACCTACCGCATAAATGCCTTGCACATTGGTGTTCTGGAACTTATCGACGCTGATATAGCCTTTTTCATTCAGCTTAACGCCGGTTGCCGCCAGATTGAGGTTATCGGTCGCCGGTTCACGGCCAATCGCCCACACCAAGCAATCCACCGTTTGCTCGTGGCCGCTCTCCAGCTGCAGCGTCAGGCTGCCGTCAGCGTTTTTAATCACGGCTTTCGGAATCGATTCGGTGTGCAGCGTTGGTCCTTCCGCCTGCATCACTTCTACCAGCGTATCGACGATCAGCGGATCGAAGCTGCGCAGCGGCGCGTGTTTACGCACGAACAGGTGCGTTTCTGCGCCCAGCGCATTAACCACGCCGGCCAGTTCTACCGCGATGTAACCTGCACCCACCACCGCCACGCGCTTTGGCAACGCATCCAGCTCGAAGAAGCCGTCTGAGTCGATACCGTACTCCGCGCCCGGTACGTCTGGGTGGCTTGGACGACCGCCGGTGGCGATCAGAATGTGATCGGCGGTGAGTGTTTCACCGTTGACTTCCACGGTATTGGCATCGATAAAGCGCGCGAAGCCTTTGATCACTTCCACCTTATTTTTGCCCAGCACGTTGTCGTACGAGCTGTGGATGCGATCGATGTAGGCGCTACGGTTTTTCACCAGAACTGACCAGTCAAAACGGTTTACCGTGGTATCGAAGCCATAATCTGGCCCATAAAGATGAATCGCTTCAGCGATTTGCGCCGCGTGCCACATCACCTTTTTCGGTACGCAGCCGACGTTGACGCAGGTGCCGCCCAGCTCTTTGGCTTCAATCAGCGCGCATTTCTGGCCGTGCATCGCAGCGCGGTTAATCGAGGCGATACCGCCGCTGCCGCCGCCGATGGCGAGGTAGTCAAAATGTCTGGTCATCCGTTATGTCCATCTGTTGGAAGAAAATTGGCATAGAGTTTAACGCTTGAGGCGCGAGGCGCGCAAAGATTGCACCTATAAATGTAATAGGGTTGAATCCCGAAACCCGCCATACTTCAAGCCGCAGGCGCGTTGGCTGCATCCTTTAACCCCAGTCACATAGTGAACTATGCTCCTGGGGATTAAAGGATTTGCCGCCTTCCTGCAACATGAATTATGACGGGTGCTACTCGTCAAAAGGAAATGAATATGCAACTGACTTTTCTCGGCACCGGCGGCGGTGCGCCCAGCCTGCAACGTAATGTCACCGCGATTGCGCTGACGCTGTCGAAACGCGGCGAAACCTGGCTGTTCGACTGCGGCGAAGCAACGCAGCATCAATACATGCGCTCGGCGCTCAAGCCGGGCAAGCTGGAAAAAATCTTCATCACCCATCTGCATGGCGACCACATCTTCGGGCTGCCGGGATTGCTCACCAGCCGTTCGATGGCAGGCATCCCCGAACCGATGACCATTTACGGTCCAGCAGGTATTCGCCAGTTTATTGAGACGGCGCTCAGTTTAAGTGGCTCTTACACCTCCTATCCGCTGGAAATTGTCGAAATCGAAGCCGGTTTGGTGCTGGATGATGGCGAATTTCGTGTTACCGCCTGGCCGATGAATCATGTGATTGAGTGCTTTGGCTATCGCATTGAGCAGCACGACAAGCCGGGCTTCCTTGATGCGCCGCGTTTGAAAGCAGAAGGCGTACCGCGCGGTCCGTGGTATCAGGATTTAAAAGCAGGCAAGCGCATCCAGCTGGAGGATGGTCGGGAGATCAACGGCGCGGAGTATCTTGGGCCTGCCACCAAAGGCAAAGTGCTGGCGATATTTGGCGACACCGCGCCCACCGATGTTGCGCTGCAGCTGGCCGCCAATGCGGATGTGATGGTGCACGAAACCACGCTGGAAGCGGCGCTGCAGGAGAAAGCCAACGGTCGCGGTCACTCAACCACGATTCAGGCAGCCGAAGTGGCCAAACAATCAGGCGCTAAGCGCTTGATCGCCACGCATTTCAGCTCGCGCTATTTATCGAAGGATCGGGAAAAACTGCTGGCGGAGTGCCAGTCGGTGTTTGCTGCGACCGAGCTGGCACATGATTTCGCGGTGTTCGAGGTTTAGTGCTGTAGCGCCGGATAGGTGAAGAACAGCAGGTGCGTCATGTTGAAAATGAAATGCACGCCGGTGGCAACCCACAGGCGTCCACTCCAGTGCCACGCCAGACCATAAATCAGCCCGGCCAGCGTGGCGAAGATCATCAGCAGCGGCCCGCCGGGAAAATGCGCTAAACCAAACAGCAGCGACGTCAGCAGCAGTGCCGCCACGGCGCCGATGTGCTGGCGCAGGCGCTGCTGCAGATAGCCGCGAAAGAACGCTTCTTCCGCCAGTGAAACGAAGAACAGGTTCGCCAGCATAAAACTGCCCAGCCACTCCGGCCAGTGCGGCTCAACGGCCAAACCACCTAACTGCACCGCCACGTAGAGCAGCAGCGGAATCGCCGCCAGCAGCGCCAGCCACAAAATTTTGTAACGCGGCGGAGCGGCCTTGGTGCGAAACAGCTGCGGCAAGCAGATGAGCAACACAAACGGAATCAGCGCTTTATCGAAGTTGTAGGAGAAGCTGAACGGCAGGCTGAGCGGCCCGGCCTGCACATCTTCAACCTGGCGCGGATTTTTGAAGCCTGGGAAGAAATGCATAAACAGGCCAATGGCGATAGCGACCAGCGCGGCTTCACTGACCAGCTGAATCCAGCGCGCGCTGTTTTCGACGCGAACCCACGCGATAATGGCTATTGCGCCGAGCAGCAGCATCGCCGGCCAATCCAGCACATCCTGAAACAGGCCGAGAATCGTGGCCAGCGTGAGCAGCAGTACCGAAAAACGTTTGGCGGGCGACAGCACAGCGAGCGCGCCAGCCAGAATGATCCACATGATAATTATCCTATTTGGCTGGCAACGCCGTGAGCGAACTTACTCTGGCACGATCTGCGTAACGCTGAAGTGACCGGTGCCGGCTGGCACCAGCTTTTGATGCAGCCACGGCAGCAGCTCTTCCATCTGTGCTTTGAGCTTCCACGGCGGATTAATGACGATCATGCCGGAGGCGGTCATGCCGCGCTGATCGCTGTCCGGACGTACCGCCAGCTCAATCTGCAGAATGTTGCGGATATTAGTGGCCTGCAGATCTTTAACCATGTGCTTGATCTGCTGACGCATTACCACCGGATACCACAGCGCGAACACGCCGGTGGCGAAGCGCTTGTGGCCTTCCTGAATGCCTTTCACCACATCCTGATAATCGCTTTTCATCTCATATGGCGGATCGATCAGAATCAGACCGCGACGGCTCAGCGGCGGCAGCTTGGCTTTCAGCTGCTGGTAGCCATCGCCACGCGCCACGCGCGCGCGCGAATCTTTGCTGAACTCGGTGCGCAGCAACGGATAATCGCTGGAGTGCAGCTCGGTCAGCTCCATCTTGTCCTCTTCACGCAGCAGGAAGCGGGCAATCAACGGTGAACCGGGATAATACTTTAAGGTGCCGTGTGGGTTGAGGTTACGCACCGCCGAAAGATACGGCTTCAGCAGCTCAGGCACATCCGGCTGCTGCCAGATACGGCCAATGCCTTCCAGATATTCACCGGTACGCTCGGCGTGCTCACCGCTCAGCAGGTAACGTCCGGCACCGGCATGGGTATCCAGATAGAGGAAAGGTTTCTCCTTCTCCATCAGGGCGGTGAGGATCAGGCTTTCAACGGTGTGTTTCAGCACGTCGGCATGGTTGCCGGCATGAAAACTGTGGCGATAACTCAGCATAAAAGAGAGGGGTCCGCGGTTGGATCAAAGGGAGTCAATACATCGTGTGTGGCGCGATTATAGCCGTGCTGGGTAAAAATTGCTGACGTTTTGCGAGACGCTTAAGTTTTGCGACAAAGCGTCGCTATAGCGGGTTGCGACTTGCCTGGTTATCAGCGAATATTCCTAAGGAAAATTCCTTACTCGAATTTCATCCATAGATTAAGTAAGTTAGTCTGCGCTAAACCAAGCGGTCATAAGCCAAATGCCAGAGAGTCTGGCAGGAAACTTTCCGGTTAAGGCCGTATAATTTTTTGCTTCAAGCATCTCTAACAACTCCTGGTGAAAATAATGAAAAAAATGACTGGTATCGCGGTGGCAAGCCTGTTGGTACTGACGGGCTGCGCGAAACAACAACCCGTTCATAGTTTGGTCACACCGCCAACTGCGGACGAGCAGCCTGCTGCGCAAAATGCGCCAGAGCAGCAAGGTACTCCTTTTGTGGCTTCCGCACCGGCTCAGCCAGCAAGCGCCTCATTTAGTGATGACCGTGCCAGCAACATTCAGCAGTGCCGCAAAGAGCTCGACGCGATGCGCCTTTATAGCCAGGCCTCGTATGACAGCTATCAAGCCGAATTCCAGAAAATCGGCGCCCAGACCAATAAATATCTGCAAATTAAAGATTCAATTGGCGCGGATATTAACGATTTAGTGATGCCACGTTATCAGTTCCAGATTCGTGAGTTGTGTTTCCGTATTAAGACTCGTCTGTCACAGCTGATTATTCGCCAGGCCGGTTAACACGCGCGTTCTTAATCATACCCGCGAAGTAGCAGCGCGATATTTCGCGCGCAGGATGGGCTTCATCTCTATTTTATCCATAGAGATGAAGCCTTTTGTGTTCTTAAGGCTGCCTCAGGAGATTGTGATGACACAGCGTCATCTGCCCGTTGTCCTTTTCATCACCGCACTATTATCCCCGGCGCTGGCTTGCGCGGCTTCTGAAGAGGAGATGCTGCACGCCTTTGGCGATGCCGCACGCACGCTACCTCCTGTACCAGTCCAAAAGCCAAAACCGCAGTTACCGCCGGTAGCAAAACCGGTCGCCAGGCCTGTCGTCCATGCAGCCGATCAGAGAGAAGTGAAGCAATTGCGCGCCCGCATCAGCGAGCTGGAAAAGCAATTGGCGGCCAGGCAGACCAGGAGTGACGCCAGCACGATCGCGGCACCGCAAAGTGATGCCGAACGTGATGGCTATACGCTGGGCCAATCCATCGCCAGCAATGCCGTCGCGCAGCTGCAAATGGTAAAAGATGTCGGTCTCGACATCAGCATGGATCAGTTGATCGCTGGCGTAACCACGCAGTTGAAAACCGGCACCTCGGCGCTAAGCAGTAAAGAGATGGCGCAGCGTTATGCCACGATGCAGGCGTCGATCAATAAAGGGATGAGTGCGCTAATTGCCAAAGGCTATGCGCAGCTGAATCAGCAGCTAGAGAAGCGCAAGGCGCTGCGGGCAGAAAACGGTATGCACTGGTTTGCGGTGAAATCGGTGCAATCGAAGCTCATTCCTGACCAGCCGGTAGAACTTAACGTAAAAGTCAGCACCTTGAGCGGCAAAGTCATTAACAATTTTGCGGATGATAACGTGCCCTTTGATAATCATCTGCCGCCGCTGATGCATGACGGCATGTCGCTCACCGGTAAAGGGGGCGAAGTGGAAGGCTGGGCGCTGGCCAAAGATATCTTTGAGCGTGAACCATTGCCGCCGTGGGTGGCGCCCTACGATGTCATCCATTATCAGCTCGCGATTAAATAATCTTCAGCCTGCCTTCTGGCGGGCTTTTCTTCGCTAGTCCATCCTTAGTGGCATTGATTTTCATGCCATCAAGCCGCATGTTAGTAAAATTGTGTCGCGCGAGAGTTCGCGCGCAACTTCATCATGAAAGGACTGCGCTTATGACCAATCCGTTACTCACGCCTTTTTCGCTTCCGCCGTTTTCTGCCATCAAACCTGAACATGTGGTTCCAGCGGTTACCGAAGCGCTGAACGACTGCCGCGCAGCGGTGGAACGCGTAGTGGCGCAAGGCGCGCCCTACACATGGAATAATCTGGTTCAGCCGCTGGCTGAAGTGGACGATCGCTTAGGTCGCCTGTTCTCGCCGGTCAGCCACCTCAATTCAGTGAAAAATAGCCCGGAACTGCGTGAAGCTTACGAGCAAACGCTGCCGCTGCTCTCCGAGTACAGCACCTGGGTTGGCCAGCACGAAGGTTTGTATCAGGCATATCGCAACCTGAAAGAGGGCGATAGCTACGCGGGCCTCGATACTGCGCAGCAGAAAGCGGTGGATAACAGCCTGCGTGATTTCGAGTTGTCCGGTATCGGCCTCGATAAAGCGAAACAGAAGCGCTATGGCGAAATCGCTGCGCGTCTGTCTGAGCTGGGCTCGACGTATAGCAACAACGTGCTTGATGCCACCATGGGCTGGAGCAAGCTGGTGACCGATGAAGCCGATCTGGCGGGCATGCCGGAGAGCGCGCTGGCCGCAGCCAAAGCGCAGGCCGAAGCCAAAGAGCAACAGGGCTGGCTGCTGACGCTGGATATCCCAAGCTATCTGCCGGTCATGACCTATTGCGATAACGCCGCGCTGCGTGAAGAGCTGTATCGCGCCTATTCAACGCGTGCGTCCGAGCAGGGCCCGAATGCCGGCAAATGGGACAATGGTCCGGTGATGGCGGAAGAGCTGGCGCTGCGCCACGAACTGGCTCAGCTGCTGGGCTTCGACTCCTACGCTGACAAATCGCTGGCCACTAAAATGGCGGAAAATCCGGCGCAGGTTATTGAGTTCCTTACCGATCTGGCGAAACGTGCGCGTCCGCAGGGCGAAAAAGAGCTGGCTCAGCTGCGCGCCTTCGCCAAAAAAGAGTTCGGCGTCGACGAGATGAATCCGTGGGATTTGACCTACTACGGCGAAAAGCAGAAACAGCATCTCTACACCATCAGCGATGAGCAGCTACGTCCTTACTTCCCGGAAGCGCGCGCGGTAAGCGGCCTGTTTGAGGTGGTAAAACGCATCTACGGCATTACTGCCAAAGAGCGCAAAGACGTGGATGTTTACCATCCGGACGTACGCTTCTTCGATCTGTTCGACGAAAGCGGCGAACTGCGCGGCAGCTTCTATCTCGACCTGTATGCGCGCGAACACAAGCGCGGCGGTGCGTGGATGGACGATTGTGTGGGGCAGATGCGTAAAGCCGATGGCAGCCTGCAGAAGCCGGTGGCGTATCTCACCTGTAACTTCAACCGTCCGCTGCAGGGCAAACCGGCGCTGTTCACGCATGATGAAGTGATCACGCTGTTCCACGAATTTGGTCATGGTCTGCATCACATGCTGACGCGCATCGAAACGCCGGGCGTATCCGGTATCAGCGGTGTGCCGTGGGATGCCGTGGAGCTGCCGAGCCAGTTTATGGAGAACTGGTGCTGGGAGCCGGAAGCGCTGGCGTTTATCTCCGGCCACTATGAAACCGGCGAACCGCTGCCGAAGGAACTGCTGGATAAAATGCTGGCGGCGAAAAACTATCAGGCGGCGCTGTTTATCCTGCGTCAGCTGGAGTTCGGCCTGTTCGATTTCCGCCTGCATACCGAGTTCGATCCGGCGAAAGGCGCGCAAATCCTCGAAACCCTGCGTGAAGTGAAGAAGCAGGTTGCCGTGGTGCCAAGCCCGGAGTGGGGCCGCTTCCCGCACGCCTTCAGCCACGTGTTCGCCGGCGGTTATGCGGCAGGTTACTACAGCTATCTGTGGGCCGATGTGCTGGCTGCCGATGCCTATTCGCGCTTCGAAGAAGAGGGCATTTTCAACCGTCAGACTGGTCAGTCGTTCCTCGACAACATCCTGACGCGTGGCGGTTCTGAAGAGCCAATGGAGCTGTTCAAACGCTTCCGTGGCCGTGAACCACAGCTCGATGCGATGCTGGAACACTACGGAATTCAGGGATAAGCCGGCTTGTGAAAATTGGTTTAATCGATGAATCAGGCGCCGGAGACGGCGCCTTATTACATTTGGCTGAGCGCTGGGGCCTGCAGCAGGACGTTCAGGCGACCATGGCGCTGGTGTTAACGCAGCAGCACCTTGAACTGCGTAAGCTGGATGAGCCGAAACTGGGCGGCATCTTTGTGGATTTCGTGTCGGGTGCGATGGCGCATCGGCGTAAGTTTGGTGGCGGTCGCGGCGAAGCGGTGGCGAAAGCAGTCGGCATCAAAAGTGGTTATCTGCCTGAGGTGATTGATGCGACGGCCGGATTAGGGCGCGATGCCTTTGTGCTGGCGGCGCTCGGTTGTCGTGTGCGTATGCTAGAGCGGCATCCGGTGGTGGCGGCGTTGCTGGAGGATGGTTTGCGTCGTGGCTACGAGGATGCAGAGATTGGCGGCTGGCTGCGCGATCGCCTTACGCTACTGCATGTCGTTAGCCAACAGGCACTGAGCGAGATCACTCCCGCACCGGATGTGGTGTATCTCGATCCGATGTATCCGCATCGGCAGAAAAGCGCGATGGTAAAGAAAGAGATGCGCGTGTTTCAGTCGCTGGTGGGGCCCGATCAAGATGCTGATGCGCTGCTGGAACCGGCGCGCCGACTGGCGAAGAAGCGTATCGTGGTGAAGCGTCCGGACTACGCGCCGCCGCTAGCGGGCGTGGTGACACAAGATGCGGTGGTGACTAAAAGCCATCGTTTTGATATTTATCCGCCGCTGGCGTAGATCGTGCGGGCATGAAAAAGGTCGGCATTCATGCCGACCCTACGAATTGTCAGGTCAGCATTCACGCTGACCTGATCAATTATTCTTCGTCTTCATCGCGCAGCGGCACGATTAACATGTCGATATGCACGGTATTAATCAACTGGCGTGCTGAGGACATCAGCTTGCTCCAGAAGTCCTGATGGTGGCCACATACCACCAAATCCACGTCATATTTCTTAATCGCATCCACCAGCACCTGGCCGAGATCGCCGCTGCCACTCAAGGTTTCACTGATTGGATAGCCGGCATTGATCGAAAGCTCTTTCAGCGCGGTGTGCGTCTCTTCAGAAATACGCTTCTGCATGTCACCCAGATTAACGTCAATCAGCCCGGTGTAGAGGTCTGAATAGTTCACATCAACGTGGATCAGCGAGATTTTCGCGTCGTAAGGGCGGGCCAGCGAAACGGCTTTATCAACCAGCAACTGGCTTTCCGGGGAAAGGTCTACTGCAATCAGGATGTGTTTATAAGCCATGATAAAACTCCTTTCTCAAGATTCGGGGCAATCTTCCTGCTTTCACGGTAGGCGGTTCCTTTGCGCGAGACGGCGATGAAGCGCCACCAACCACTATTTCAGCCTTGCAGGCGGTTTTTGTTATGCCCTGAGTATAGCCAGAGTTGTTAACAAATGCTGCAAGCGAAAGTCCGCTTGTGAGGAAGATCAAGCGTTATCGGCTTTTTCACTCGCCCCGAACGAAAATCATCGCTGGAAAAAAATTGAACAGATCTCCTACACTGAAAATAAGTGCCACTGCCGTATGAGTCGCGCACTCAGGTTCGCATAACAACAATGCAATCGGAATCATTCAGTGGCTGGTTTATTTCCCGTGCGGCGTCTACAGCAATTCCCCGCTGCGTTCGACGTCGTTGCGGCTCCAGCCGGGAGGGGAACATGATCAGCACTATCGCGCTTTTTTGGGCTCTGTGTGTGGTTTGTCTGGTGAATATGGCGCGCTACTTCTCTTCTTTGCGCTCACTATTGGCCGTTTTGCGCGGTTGCGATCCGCTGTTATATCAATACGTGGATGGCGCGGGGTTCTTTACCTCGCACGGGCAGCCGAGCAAGCAGGTGCGGCTGGTGCGCTATATCTGGGATAAGCGCTATCACGATCATCATGACGACGAATTTATTCGCCGCTGTGAGCGCGTGCGCGGTCAGTTCGTGCTGACCAGCGGGCTCTGTTTTTTGGTGGTGGTCAGCCTGATTGCGATGGCAATCTGGCAATAAAAAAGGGCGACATCGCTGTCGCCCTCATACCCGTCATACTTCGACTTGCAGCAGCGTTAGCTGCGTGTGTTCGCCCCAGTCACTTACTTCAGTAAGCTCCTGGGGACCTCACCCACTTGCTGCCTTCCTGCAATTCGAATTATTTAGGGTATCTATTAAATTAATTTCAACGCGATCCAGTAAAGCGAACCCGACAGCAAAATACACACCGGCAGGGTGAATACCCACGCCATGGCGATATTTTTGATGGTGCGACTCTGCAATCCACCGCCATCCACCAGCATAGTACCGGCTACCGACGATGACAGAATGTGCGTCGTGGAAACCGGCATACCGGTATAACTGGCGACGCCAATCGATACCGCAGCCGTCACCTGCGCCGACATACCCTGCGCATAGGTCATGCCTTTCTTACCGATTTTCTCACCGATAGTGGTGGCAACGCGACGCCAGCCAATCATGGTACCGATGCCCAGCGCCAGCGCCACAGCAACAATAATCCAGATCGGTGCGTACTCAACGGTGCCCAGCAAATCGCTTTTCAGCTTGTTGAGGAAGCGCTTATCTTCCGCACTGGTTTCCGGCAGCTTAGCCACTTTATCCACGGTATCGGAGACACACAGCAGCAGACGACGCATCTGTCCGCGTTGATCAACCGACAGCTGGTCATAGCTCTGCAGGTTGTTCAGCAGCAGCTGCGCACGATCGATGGCTTGCAGCGCACGGCTGCTATCGCAATGGAACTCCTGCGGGCCGCCGACTGACTCTTCCGGCGTTGGTACCACCGGCGGTGCAAGCTGCACCATATGCGCCAGCGACTCGTTATGCTGCTGATAATACTGTTCCAGATGGTTAACAGCATCGCGTGTGCGGGTGATGTCATAACCCGACGCATTCAGGTTAACCACAAACCCGGCTGGCGCGACGCCGATCAGCACCAGCATAATCAGGCCAATGCCTTTCTGACCATCGTTTGCGCCGTGTGAATAGCTCACGCCAATCGCCGAAACGATCAGGGCGATGCGCGTCCAAAACGGCGGCTTTTTCTTGCCATCAATCTTTTCACGATCGGCAGGCGTCATATGGATGCGTGAACGCTTAGTGGTTCCGCTCCAGTAGCGACGCAGGATAAAGATCAGCCCGCCTGCTATCACCAGACCAACAATCGGCGAAAGAATCAGGGACATGAAGATATTGATGACTTTCGGCAAGTTGAGCGCGTCTACCACCGAGGTGCCGGTCATCAGGGCGTTGGTGAGACCAATACCGATGATGGCGCCAATCAAAGTATGAGAACTGGACGCCGGCAAACCTAAATACCAGGTGCCAAGGTTCCAGATAATCGCGGCCAGCAGCATGGAGAAGACCATTGCGAGGCCGTGGGCCGAACCGACATTCAACAGTAAATCGGTCGGAAGCATGTGAACGATGGCATACGCCACGCTCAATCCACCAAGCAAAACACCCAGAAAGTTGAAAACACCCGCCATGACAACTGCCAGTTGCGCCCGCATCGCACGGGTATAAATGACAGTCGCGACCGCGTTAGCAGTGTCGTGAAAACCGTTGATTGCTTCATAAAACAATACAAACAGCAGAGCAAGAATCAGTAACAGGCTGGTACTGAGGTCGAGACCAGCAAACAGATGTAGCATAAACGTTACGCCATTTTGGGAGGACATGAACGCGGCGCATTATCTGCGACAACGTGCGCGATATGAAAGAAAAATATAGCTCTTTCTTGTCTTAAAATTGTAATGCAGCGTATAGATTTAGCTGAAAACAGCTAAAAATTAGTGAGTTACATTATGACATATTTACGGCAATTTTTTGACGCTAGCGCTAAAAGCCGCAAATCCCTACAATCAGCGCCTTTCGGGCAAGGCGGATAAAGCAGTGGAAAAGTTTGACGTTATCATTATTGGTGCAGGCGCAGCCGGCATGTTCTGTGCGGCGCAGGCAGGGCAATTGGGTCGTCGCGTGCTGCTGCTGGATAACGGCAAAAAAGCCGGACGCAAAATTTTGATGTCGGGTGGCGGCCGCTGCAACTTCACCAACATGTTCACCGAGCCTGCGGCGTATCTGTCGCACAACCCGCATTTCTGTAAATCGGCGCTGGCGCGTTACAACCAGTGGGATTTCATCGACCTGGTGAATCGCCATGGCATTGCGTATCACGAGAAAACGCTGGGACAGTTATTCTGCGATGACTCGGCGCAGCAGATTGTCGATCTGTTATTAAAAGAGTGTGAGGCTGGCCAGGTTACCGTGCGTTTGCGCAGCGAAGTGATGAGCGTGGATCGTGACGACAGCGGTTACACCTTGCAGCTTAACGGCACAGCGGTGCAGGCGGAAAAACTGGTCATCGCCAGCGGTGGACTCTCGATGCCGGGCCTGGGTGCGACGCCGTTCGGCTACAAAGTGGCCGAGCAGTTCGGCCTGAAAGTGTTCCCCACGCGCGCGGCATTGGTGCCTTTCACGCTGCATAAACCGCTACTTGAACAGCTCAATACGCTGTCGGGCGTGGCGTTGCCTACCACCATCACCGCGCAGGACGGCACCTTATTTAAAGAAGCGATGCTGTTCACCCATCGCGGCCTGTCTGGCCCGGCCGTGTTGCAAATCTCCAGCTATTGGCAGCCTGGTGAATTCGTCACCATTGATTTGTCGCCTGCCACCTCGCTGGATGATTTCATTAATGTGCAGCGCGAGGCTCATCCTAATCTCAGCCTGAAAAACAGCCTGGCGAAGATCCTGCCGAAACGGCTGGTGGAAGTGCTGCAGGAGCTGAAACAGATTCCCGACGTCACGCTGAAGCAGCTGAATAGCAAGCAGCAGAGCGAGCTGGTTAACACATTGCATCATTGGCGTGTGCAGCCGAACGGCACCGAAGGTTATCGTACCGCTGAGGTGACGCTGGGCGGCGTGGATACCACGCAGCTGTCGTCGAAAACCATGGAAGCACGCGATGTGCCGGGGCTGTTCTTTATTGGTGAAGTGGTGGATGTCACCGGCTGGCTGGGTGGCTATAACTTCCAGTGGGCGTGGAGCTCAGCCTGGGCGTGCGCGCAGGCGCTGTAGTGCGTGCTGAATAGGCCGCACGCGCGCAATCTGCTACTATCGCGCGCTTTACTCTTCAGCGGGTGACGCCCTTCATGTTAAAAATCAAAATTCTTCTGCCGTTGCTGATTGTGCTGAGCGCCGTTGTCTGGTGGCTGATGCCGCACTACAGCGACGAGGATAAAGCCTACTACATCGCCACGTTCTGTACTCTCACTCATGATGGGCGCGGCAATACATCACAGGATATGCAGCACATCATTGAAGGCAGCAATTCCGATTACGCGCTGCAGAAGATTCATTTCAAGCCAGGGCTTGCAGATCATCTGCAAAGCATTTGGCAGGATTTGTCACCGGAGCAACAGCAACAAGCGCGGCAGGAGAGTCTCTCCTGCCGCCGTTTGATGTCTGACAAACTGTTACCCGGCCAGCCGGTTCAGTAATTATTTAACGGGCATCGCCAGCACAGCATCGGTGGTTTTAATTTCAGCGAACACATCTGCGACGCCGGTCAGCGCCGCTTGCTGCAAGACTTTATGATCCACCACCTTGTTGTCCCAGGTTGCCAGATCACGTGTTGCTGTCGCATCTTCCGGAATAATGACGGAGTAGCCGAGCGGCACCGCATCACGCGCGGTGGATGACACACACATGTGCGTCATCAGACCGGTAATGATCAGCTGTTTGATGCCCAGTGAGTCCAGCTGCTTCTGCAGGTCGGTGCCGACAAATGAGCTTGGCGTGGCTTTGCTGATTACGCGATCACCCTTGGCTGGCTGCAAATCCTTATGGAACTCAGCAAAACGGCTGCCTTTCGCAAACAGCGGACCATCGGCATCACCTAAATGCTGGACGAAGAAGACCGGCATCTTGTTTTTGTGAGCGAACTCGACGATGCGTTTGCTATTTTTCAGCGCTTGCATGCCATCCGGGATCGGCATTTTACCGCCAGGGAAATATTCGTTTTGAATATCAATGACAATCACAGCAGTTTGCTTCGCATTAAGTGAAGTAGTAGCAGTAGCACCGCTCATGGTACGAATAGTCGGCGCTTTCTCAGGCTTAGTCTCAGCAGCGAAAGCACTGCCTGAAATTGCCATGGCCAGTGCCAGAGTTCCTGAAGCAAAAATATTTTTCATACGTAATAATCCTTTGATGGTTTAGCGTAGAGAGGAGGCCAGCACGGCTTCCGATGGGGTGCAGTATGGCGATTTCGCCGTGAGTGAAGGAGTACAACGGATGACAAATAACGTTCAGTTTGCGCCAAAAACGCCAGGTAAGGCTTCGCCCATCAAAGTCGGTGTCGTGGTGTTCGACGACATCATCCCGTTCCACCTTTCAGTGCCCTGCGCGGTATTTGAAAAGGCGGCTCAGGACGACGGCACCCTGTGCTATCAGTTAATGATTTGCGCTACGCATCCCGGCCCATTAAAAACCAACAGCGGTTTTTCGATTATTGCTGAGCATGGATTAGCACAGTTGGCCGATGCCGATATGGTGGTGGTGCCAAGCTGGAGCGATCCCTCGGTGCCGCCACCCGCTGAGCTGCTGCTGGCGCTTCAGCAGGCGGCGCAGCGCGGAGCGAAAGTCGTGGGTTTGTGTCTCGGTGCGTTTGTACTCGGCGCCGCCGGCTTACTGAACCAGCGCCGTGCAACCACACATTGGCGTTGGATGGCGGATTTTGAACGCCTGTATCAGGATGTGGCGATTGATCGCGACGTGCTGTACATCGACGAAGGGCAGATCGTCACGTCGGCAGGTACCGCCGCGAGTATTGATTGCTGTCTGCATCTGGTGCGCGAGCAGTGTGGTGTTGATGTGGCCAATAGCGTCGCGCGTATGCTGGTGGTGCCGCCGCATCGACAGGGCGGACAGGCGCAGTACATTGAGCAGCCGGTTTATCATTCGGCAGGCAACGATCGCTTTATGTCGGCGCTGAGCTGGGCGACAGAAAACCTGCAGCAGGCGCTCACGCTGGAGCAGCTGGCAGAGAAAGCGCTGATGAGCCGCCGCAGCTTCACCCGCCGCTTTAACCAAACCACCGGCAGCTGTTTTAGCGATTGGTTAGTGAATCAACGCCTGGCACTGGCGCAGCGTTTTCTGGAGAAAACCGATCAACCGGTGGAGTTGATTGCTGAAAAAGCCGGATTTTCATCGCCGCTGATGCTGCGCCGTCATTTTAAGAAGCAGCTGAACACCTCCCCACTGCAATATCGTAAAACCTTTCGCGGCAGATCCTAACGCAAATTTTGCGAGCGCTCTCGCATCCCATTGCACGTTACTTGTTGTACTAATTGATATTTTTCGCCGCGCAGCGCAAAATGCAAACAGTCACATGGTGCAATAATTGCTCGCTGGGCATGATGTTTGACAGACGCGTCACATCAACTCAGGAGCTTCACGGATGACACTCGCGATGATGAATACTCACAAAGCTTTTAAAGCGTTGCAGCTGGCTGGCGTCAGCGATCAACAAGCCGAAGCGATGGTAGAAATCTTTACTGAAATGCAGCAGGACAATGCGCTGTCACGTGCGGATTTGATGAAGGCTGGAGAGGAAACGACGAGGAGCATTAAAGAGCTGGATCTTCGGCTGAGTGCAGCAATTAAAGAGCTAGATGATCGGCTGAGCGGTGCGATTAAAGAACTGGATTCTCGACTAAGTGGCGCGATACAGGAACTGAACACGCGCCTGTTCGCAGTTGAAACGCGCCTCGACGCGGTGGAAAAAGATATTGGCGAACTTAAAGCTGATGTCAAACAACTGAAAGCAGACGTCTCTGCATTAAAAACTGACATGCGCTGGATTAAACGCTTACTGATGGTGATGGCCACCACCATGGTGATTGCGGCTGTTAAATATATCTTCTCGTAAATTCTTGCGCGCTGGGGTGTTGAGTACAATCGGCTGTACTTTCAGCGCGGCACGATTCACATTCCCGCACACACGCTGCTGTATGAGGCGCTCTCCCTAAGGGAATTTGATACGGCGCACACTTATACCCAACTAAAACCACAACACTGCCCTCCAGATAATCAGACTGGAGTCCAGCATGATGGAAGTCACACCTGTCCCCGCACTGACGCGCGCGATTGCTATTCTCGACTTTATTGCGCAGCACGGACCGTGCAGCGCCGCTGAGATTATAGAAACGCTCGCGCTGCCTAAAAGCAGTGCCTATCTGCTGTTCGCCGAACTGAAAAAACAGCGTCTGATCACCATCGATCGCAATAACAACTACTGCCTGTGGACGCGACTGGTGGAGTTCGCCGGTCACGCACTGCAGCACATGGACATCCGCGATATCGCGCGCCCGCGTCTTACGCGGTTAATGCAGCAAACCAACCTGTTGTGTCATCTCGGCATCCTTGATGGCGGTCATGCCTGTTACATCCTCAAACTCGAATCGGCTGCCACTATCAGCGTGCGCTCGCACGAAGGTAAAAGCCTGTCGCTGTATCGCTCCGGCATTGGTAAGTGTTTGCTTGCCTGGCAACGCCCCGAAGAGCAGGAACGCATCATCAACGACATGCGCTTTGTGGCGGTAACGCCCACGTCGCTGCGTAGCGCCGATGCCTTGCGTACTGAGCTGGCGCGCATTCGCCGTCAGGGCTGGAGCTTTGATAACGGTGAGGATTATCCCGATGTGCGCTGTGTGGCTGCCCCAATTTTTAATGCTCGCGAGCAGTTAGTCGCCGCCATTTCGCTGGTGGGTACCCGGCTGGAAATTGATGACGATAAGCGCGATTACCTTGCCGGCCTGGCGATAGCCTGCGCCCGCGATATTTCCCGTCTGCTGGGCTGGCGTAGCCCGGCGGAAAAACACGCCTCGTAACCCGGAGAAGCTCATGTCCCTACCAAAAATTAAAACTGTCCGCGCCTACTTTGCCGGTGGCGCAACGGCCGATAAAGCGGCAGCTGGCGGCGATTACCACGATCAGGGTGCTAATCACTGGATTGATGACCATGTCGCCACGCCGATGAGCAAATACAAACAGTATGAGCAGTCGCGACAATCCTTCGGCATCAACGTGCTAGGTACGCTGATTGTTGAAGTCGAAGCCGATAACGGGCAAACAGGGTTTGCCATCACCACCGGCGGTGAAATGGGCTGCTTTATCGTTGAAAAGCATCTGAATCGCTTCATCGAAGGGCGCTGCGTTAGCGATATCAAACTGATTCACGACCAGATGATGAATGCCACCATGTACTACGCCGGTTCCGGTGGCGTGGTGATGAATACTATTTCGTGCGTCGATTTGGCGCTGTGGGATCTGTTCGGCAAAGTTACCGATCTGCCGGTATACAAGCTGTTGGGCGGCGCGGTGCGTGATGAACTGCAGTTCTATGCTACCGGCGCTCGTCCGGACCTGGCGCAAAAAATGGGGTTTATCGGCGGCAAGACGGCGGTGCAGTGGGGACCGCACGATGGTGACGAAGGCATCCGTAAAGAGGTGGCGCGCATTGCCCACTATCGTGAAACCTGTGGCGCAGATTTCTGGCTGATGCTGGATTGCTGGATGAGCCAGGACGTGAATTTTGCCACCAAACTGGCACACGCCTGCGCGCCTTATAACGTCAAGTGGCTGGAAGAGTGTTTGCCGCCTCAACAATTTGAAGGCTACGCCCAGCTGAAAAAGCAGGCGCCGCAAGGCATGTTAATCACCAGCGGCGAGCATCACGGCACGCTGCAATCCTTCCGCACGCTGGCAGAAACCGGCATCGATATTTTGCAACCCGATGTCGGTTGGTGCGGCGGCCTGACTACGTTGGTTGAAGTGGCCGCGCTGGCGAAATCACGCGGTCAGCTGGTGGTGCCGCACGGCTCTTCGGTTTACTCGCATCATGCGGTAATCACGTTCACCAATACGCCATTCAGTGAATTCCTGATGACCAGCCCGGATTGCAGCACGCTACGCCCGCAGTTTGATCCGCTGCTCATCAATGAGCCGGTGCCAGTTAATGGCCGCATACACAAATCGGTACTGGATAAACCGGGCTTTGGCGTAGAGCTGAATCGCGAAGGTCTGAAACGTCCTTATCACCATTAACCGCGTGGGCTGCGGCTGATGGTCGCAGCCATTTGTGAGGGCTTTCCCAATGGATAATCTGGTGCACAGCGCGGTGAAGAAAAACCGTGCCCGCCTCATTCCTTTCATGTTGATGCTCTACGTGCTGGCGTTTCTTGACCGCGCCAACATCGGCTTTGCCAAAGAGGCGTATCAACTCGATACCGGCTTAAGTAACGAGGCTTACGCGCTCGGTGCCGGGATTTTCTTTGTGGTGTACGCATTGCTCGGCGTGCCGGCCAATTTGCTGATGCGACGTTTTGGCGCACGCAGCTGGATTGGCGGCACCACGCTGCTGTGGGGATTTCTTTCGGCGGCGATGGCATTTGCCGACACCGAGGCCAAATTTCTGCTGGTACGCACACTGCTCGGTGCCGCTGAGGCGGGATTCTTTCCTGGCATGATCTATCTGACATCGCTGTGGTTCCCGCAGCAGCAGCGCGCCAGCGTAATGGGTTTGTTCTACATGGGCGCACCGCTGGCGTTGACGTTAGGCTCGCCGCTTTCGGGTGCGTTGCTGGAAATGCATGGCGTGCTGGGACATCCGGGTTGGTTCTGGATGTTCATTATTGAGGGGTTATTAGCGGTAGCCGCCGGGCTTTTCACCTTCAGCTACATCGACGACACGCCGGCAACCGCGCGTTTTCTCAGCGCTGATGAGAAACAAGCGTTGCAGCGCCAGCTGGAGAGCGAGGAGCAGCAAAAGCCCACCGCACAGCTGCGTGATGCGCTGCGTAACGGTCGCGTCTGGCAGCTCGCCATTATCTACATGACCATTCAGATTGCGGTATATGGCCTGATCTTCTTCCTGCCTTCGCAGGTGGCGGCGCTGATCGGCACCAAAGTCGGATTTCTCGCTTCGCTAGTGGCGGCGATTCCGTGGGTTGCCGCGCTGTTTGGCACCTGGTTGATTCCACGTTATTCCGATCGCAGCGGCGAACGGCGTCGGGTGGCGGCGTTTACCTTGCTAGCGGCGGCGCTGGGGATTGGGCTATCCGGATTGGTGTCGCCGCTGCTGGCCATCCTCGCACTTAGCGTGGCGGCGGTAGGCTTTATTGCCGTGCAGCCGGTGTTCTGGACCATGCCAACCCAGCTGCTGTCCGGCACCGCGCTGGCGGCGGGCATCGGCTTCGTCAATCTGTTTGGTGCCGTCGGTGGCTTCCTCGCCCCGCTGATTCGCGTCAATGCCGAGGCGCAGTTTAACAGCAGCAGCGCCGGGTTACTGGCGCTGGCGCTGATCGCTGCCATCGGTTCACTGATTATTCTCAGCCTGAAAGTGGAGCGTCAATTGCCACAATCTCAGCAGGCGTCGCATTAAAGAAGGAGTGGGTATGCAGGATCCATTAAAAAATGCCTTTAAAGCCGGCCTGGCCAACGGTGAAACGCAGATTGGTTTATGGCTCAGCAGCACATCGTCGTATCTGGCCGAGATTGCCGCCACCAGCGGCTACGACTGGTTATTGATTGATGGCGAACATGCACCGAATACCGTGCAGGATCTCTATCATCAGCTGCAGGCTATTGCGCCTTATCGCAGCCAGCCGGTAATTCGTCCGATAGAGTTCCAGACGGCGTTGATTAAGCAGGTGCTGGATATCGGTGCACGTACTTTGCTGGTGCCGATGATTGATACTGCCGAGCAGGCACAGGCGCTGGTACGGGCGACACGCTATCCACCTTATGGCACGCGCGGGGTAGGAGCTGGGGTAGCGCGTGCAGCGCGGTGGGGGCGGGTGGAAAATTACATGGCGCGTGCCAATGACGAACTCTGTTTGCTGATACAGGCCGAAAGCAAAACCGCCATTGAGAATCTGGATGCGCTGCTAGAGGTTGAGGGTGTTGACGGGATATTTATTGGCCCAGCGGATCTGTCAGCTTCATTAGGTTTTCCCGATAATGCCGATCATCCCGAGGTGCAGAAGATCATTGAACACAGTATTAAACGCATCCGCAGTGCGGGAAAAGCCGCTGGTTTTCTGGCGGTTAATCTGGCCATGGCGGAACGTGCTCTCGAATGGGGGGCAAATTTTGTCGCCGTCGGGGTAGATACCATGCTTTATACCGCCGCGCTGGATAATCGTTTAGCGCATTTTAAAAACAGTGCAATCGCGCTGAATAAAGCCAGCTATTAAATGAAAAAACGGATGGTGCGCCATCCGTTTTTCAGCGTTGATATAGCCTTTAAATTTGACATGAATAAGTCTATTAGCGTCAGAAATGAGTGCAAAGGCGTTAATAAAAGCGTGATGGATTCGTTAGCGCATCACGCAGCTGATACGTGGTAAAAATTCATTAGTGCGTACTTTAGGAGCAACAATTTCTCGCGTGCGTTCTGTAACATCAAATCCGGCCTGTCGACAAAGTACGCAGGGATCATTACTTTCGTGCAGTGCTTGTTGGGTTTCCTTATCGAGTTGCCTTTTGCGACAGAAGAGCGGCGTGCAGCCGAGTACGTGTTTAAACGACCGCGTGAAAGATTGCTGACTTTCAAAGTGGTATTTTACGGCCAGGCTAATTATCGGCGCGTTGCTGTTTTTCAAATCATTGATGCAGTGAATCAGTTTCTTTTTACGAATGTAGCGTGCCAGGGTTTCATTGTGATAGCGGGCAAAAAGTTTCTGCAAATACCATTTTGAATAGCCCGATTTTAATGCGATATCATCAATGCTTAAACGTTGATCCAAATTAGACATAATCCATTCGGTCACCGAATCAATCACCCCTTCATTATATTTTTGCTGTGTCATTGTAGTCCTCCATAAACACTTAGAGAGTGTAATTTAATTAATCTTTCCAATCTGCAATTAATGTAAAGTTTTCTGATTATTTGGCTTATTTATTATTTGTCATCAAGACTGGTCTTGTTTCCCGTGCGCAAAACCGTTTGCGTGTTGTTCTGATGTTGAATATTTATCGTAATAACGGACGTTATTATTAACTCAAATTTTTCATAGTGTTGATGGGCTAAATGTAAAATTTACATCCCTCTGCGGCACACGCCATCAATACGTAAAACGGATTAACGTGTCAGACTGAAGGTTTTCTCTGTTAAGGAAGGGCAATATGGGTTTTCGTTTTAAGACAAAACAGTCACTTGCCGTTATTCTGGCCACGGTGGCGATAGCCAGTACTGCACCTGCGTTCGCCGCCAATGTGTATGGCGAACAGCTGGAAGGCTTCCGCTATCCCTATCCACTGCAGCACTTTTCCTTCTCTTCGCAGCAGCAAACGCTGAGCATGGGCTATATGGACGTTAAGCCTGAGCAGCAGGCCAATGGAGCCACCGTAGTACTGATGCACGGCAAAAATTTCTGCGGCGCCACCTGGGACGACACCATCAAAGCGCTGAGCCAGAAAGGCTATCGTGTGATTGCGCCGGATCAGATTGGCTTCTGCAGTTCAACCAAACCGGCCAACTATCAATACACCTTCCAGCAGTTGGCGCAGAACACCCATCAACTGTTGCAGCAGCTCGGCGTCGAAAACGCCATCATCATTGGGCACTCAACCGGCGGTATGCTGGCAACGCGCTACGCGCTGATGTATCCCAGGCAAACGCAGCAGCTGGTGCTGGTGAACCCTATTGGTTTAGAGGACTGGAAAGCCAAAGGCGCGCCGTGGCGCTCGGTCGATCAGTGGTATCAGCGTGAACTCAAACTGGACGCGGCGGGCATCAAGAAGTACGAGCAACAGACCTATTACAGCGGCCAGTGGAAGCCGGAATATGACAAATGGGTCGATATGCTGGCAGGTTTGAACGGCGGGCCGGGGCACAAGAAAGTGGCGTGGAACTCGGCGTTAATCTACGACATGATTTTCACTCAGCCGGTCTATTACGAGTTTAAAGATTTACGCGTCCCAACCACCCTGATGATTGGTACCGCCGATACCACGGCGATTGGCAGTGATATTGCGCCACCGGAAGTGAAAGCGAAGCTGGGGCATTACAACGTCCTGGGTAAGCAGGTGGCGCAGATGATTCCCGGTGCCCGTTTAATCGAATTCCCGGGCATGGGACATGCGCCGCAAATGGAAGAGCCGCAGAAATTTAATCAGCAATTGGTTGAGGCGCTGACGCGTAAATAGCGGCCAAACGCAATGATTATGAGGTCGCCACGGTTGGCGACCCGCTTGTTATACGCTCTGCTGCTTTTTGCCGTTTTTAGCGGCGTACATACGCTCATCGCTGCCTTCCAGCAGCTGCTCCAGCGATTGCGGATGGTCGGGATCAAACTCAACAATTCCCGATGAGAAGTGCAGAACGTAGCGACGATCCAAATCCTGGGTTTGCTGCTGCAGGAACCGATCAAAGCGCGCCAGCACGCCTTCGGCATCGGCTTGCTGCAAGCCGTTAAACAGCACCACAAACTCATCGCCGCCCAGGCGGGCAAAGATATCCGCATGGCGGAAGCTCACCTTCATGGCATCAGCAAAATCCATGAGCGCACGGTCGCCTTCGCGGTGGCCGAGCGTATCATTGATGGCTTTAAAGCGATCGAGATCGAGGAAGGTCAGGCTGGCGGGTAACTGCTTCACCTGGCACTCATTCAGCGCCAGCTGGCCGAGCGTCATAAAGCCGCGGCGGTTGGTGATTTGCGTCAGCTCATCGGAGGTGGCGGTCTGAAATGCGACCAATTCCGCTTCCGCCATGGCAGCCAGATCGCGCAGGGTATGGATATCGTCAGCGTCAAACTCGCGCACATGATGGTCAATCAGACACAGCGTGCCGACTTTAGCGCCAGCGGGCGTGCGCAGCGGACAACCGGCGTAAAAACGTATCGGATTGTCGTTATCTTTCACCAGCGGGTTGTCGCAGAAACGCTCATCTTCTAAGGGATTTTCCACCACCATCACATCGTCTTGCAGAATGGCATGGCCGCAGAAGGAGGTATTGCGCGGCGCGGTGGCAGCACTCGGTCCAGCGATGGATTTGAACCACTGATGGTCCTCTTCCATTAAGCTCACGAGCGCCACCGGCACGCCAAACAGACGACGGGCAAGGCGGGTTAAACGGTCGAAACGCTCTTCTGCCGGCGTATGCAGAATGTTGAGCGCACGTAACTGGGCCAGACGATGTGACTCGTCCGCAGGCAGTGCAGGTGCTTTCATCGCGTTACTCTTATTAATTATGGAATTACGACAACACTGGTGTTTTTGCCACACAGGCAGAAAGCGCCGGGCAGTGGCTGCGATAACCACTGCCAAGCGTAACGAGGATCAGAGCATTTTTTGCTCGGCGAGATCAAGGGCAAAATAGCTGAAAATGAGATCGGCGCCGGCACGTTTAATCGCACCGAGGCTTTCCAGAACCACATTGCGTTCGTCGATGGCACCGGCCTGCGCGGCGAATTTAATCATCGCGTATTCACCGCTAACCTGGTACGCAGCCAGCGGCAGCGTGGTGCGCTCGCGGATGTCACGCAGGATATCGAGGTAGGCTCCGGCCGGTTTGACCATCAGGGAATCAGCGCCTTCCGCTTCATCAATCAGCGACTCACGAATCGCTTCGCGGCGGTTCATGGGATTCATCTGATAAGTCTTACGGTCGCCTTTCAGCGCGGTACCTGCCGCTTCACGGAACGGACCGTAGAAGGAAGAAGCGAACTTGGTGGAGTACGACATGATAGCGGTATCGGTGAAGCCGGCAGCGTCCAGCGCCTGACGGATCGCTTTTACCTGACCATCCATCGCGGCAGAAGGTGCGATAAAGTCCGCACCGGCCTGCGCCGCCACTACCGCTTGCTTACCGAGGTTGATCAGCGTTTGGTCGTTATCGACGCCGTGATCGCACAGTACGCCGCAATGGCCGTGGCTGGTGTATTCGCAGAAGCAGGTATCGGACATCACGATCATTTCCGGCACGGTGTCTTTGCAAATACGCGACATACGCGCCACCAGGCCATTTTCATTCCAGGCATCGCTGCCGGTGGCGTCGGTGTGGTGTGAAATGCCAAAGGTCATCACAGAACGGATGCCCGCTTTGGCAATACGCTCGATCTCATACGCCAGTCGTTTCTCAGGAATACGCATCACGCCCGGCATGGCGTTAATAGGCACGTAGTCATCTACGCCCTCTTCGACGAAGATCGGCAGCGCCAGATCGTTCAGGCTCAGGTTGGATTCCTGGAACATTTCGCGCATTGACGCGCTTTTACGCAGCCTTCTTGGGCGCTGGATAAGATTAAATTCAGACATGCTTGACAACTTTTGCAGGTTAAAAAAGTGGCAATAGTTTACCCCTTTTCACGGCTGCGGATGAAGGATTGTGTGCGGAAACGAAAACTCCCGCCGGGCGGCGGGAGTGGGGAAGATTACTCGTTGATGTCCGGGTGCTGCTGCACCAGGTTTTTACGTTTCGCCTCAAGCTTGGCGATCTCACCATCAATATCTTCGATTTTCTGCTCGATGTTGTCGTGATGCTCCTGCAGGATTTCACGCGCCTCTTCCATGTCCGAGGCCGCCGGTGTTGCGCCGCGCAGCGGCTTGTTGGCGGTCTCTTTCATGTAGATACCGGTGATTAAGCCAATCACTGCCACCACCATCAGGTAGTAAGCCGGCATATACAGATTGTTGGTGGCTTCAACCAGATAGGCAGTCAGCGTTGGCGTTAAACCGGCAACCAATACCGAAATGTTGAACGCACTCGCCAGCGCACTGTAGCGGATGTGCGTCGGGAACATCGCAGGCAGCGACGAAGCCATCACACCGGTAAAGGCGTTGAGGATCACCGCCATCAGCAGCAGACCAGCAAAAATCAGGCCCAGCACGCCGCTATTGATCAACATGAAGGCCGGAATCGCGAAGATGAACAATGCGATGCTGCCGATGATAACAAACGGACGACGACCAAAGCGGTCACTCAGCATCCCCATTACCGGCTGCACAAACAGCATACCCATCATGATGGCGATGATAATCAGCACACCGTGATCTTCCGAGTAGTGCAGGTTATGCGACAGGTAGCTCGGCATGTAGGTCAGCAACATGTAGTAGGTCACGTTGGTGGCGATCACCAGACCGATACAGGCCAGCAGGCTTTTCCAGTGTTTAGTCGCGATCTCTTTGAACGAGACTTTCGGGCCATCGCGCAGACCTTCGCGGTCACCCTGTTCCAGCTTCTCAACGTGCTGCTGGAACGCCGGGGTCTCTTCCAGCGCATGACGCAGATACAGACCGATAATACCCAGCGGCAGCGCGAGGAAGAACGGCAGACGCCAGCCCCATTCGAGGAACTTCTCTTCACCAATGATAGTGGAAATCAGGACCACGACGCCCGCACCCAGCACGAAGCCGGCAATGGAGCCGAAATCAAGCCAGCTGCCCATAAAGCCGCGCTTACGGTCTGGCGAGTATTCGGCGACGAAGATTGAGGCGCCGGTGTATTCACCGCCGACCGAGAAGCCCTGCGCCATTTTCGCCAACAGCAGCAGCACCGGTGCCCAGATGCCAATCGAGGCATAAGAGGGTATCAGGCCGATACAGAAGGTACTGATCGACATGATGACAATGGTGATGGAGAGGATTTTTTGACGACCGTATTTGTCGCCCAGCATACCGAAGAACAGGCCGCCCAGCGGACGGATCAGGAATGGCACCGAGAAGGTTGCCAGTGCGGCAATCATCTGAATACCTGGCGTTACGTCCGGGAAAAACACTTTACCCAGCGCATACGCCACAAAGCCATAAACACCAAAATCAAACCACTCCATCGCGTTGCCCAGCGAAGCCGCGGTAATGGCTTTACGTAAACGGGAGTCGTCGATAATTGTGACATCATCAATCCCGATAGGTTTTACACGCTTCCTACGTAGTTTCATGCAGTTACCCTGTATTGGAATTCGAAAAATCCTCAACGCTGCGGACTCAAAGAATGCTAACAGTCCGCGGCGTTGAGAAAATTAAAGCATAGCCGTGAAATAACGATTTTCCCTGGCCTGCCTGGCAATTATTAGGGGGGTAATGATTGCCAACCGCGACAGAGTATACCGATTTTGTGTGATATTTGTCATGTTTCCGCCATTAACTGTCTATTTTTTAGCTAATGCTGTGGCTTATAGCGTGTTTAAACGAGTCAAAAAAACCAGCTAAATCTCGTAGTAATTTGCGGTAAGCGTGCGCCAAACGCTGAAACTACTTATACTTGCGCCAATTGCTTTTTGGAAATCAGGATCCGCATGGCGCGCTTTGTTTTGTTTGCCAAAAGTCTCTGTTTTGATGCCAAACAACAGGTGTTATATCCGCTGAATTCTCCCGCCCAGCGCGTGGCGCTGACGCCTTTGCAAAGCGCCATGTTGCATCGTGTGGTTAACGCGCAGGGGAAGCTGGTGCGCAATCAGGCGCTGCATGTGCTGTTCCAGCGTGAAACCTCGGATGCTCCCTTTGCCGAGCGGCTTACCGTTGCCATCATTGAGATCAATCGTCTGGCGCAGCTGGCAGATGCTCCGGGTCCGTTGATTCATCATGTGCCGTTAATCGGCTGCGTGCTGGCGGAGCAGGTGGATGTTGTGCCTGTCGATGACGATGCGCCTTCTCTTCCGGCCGCAGAAACAACGCCAGTGGCGTCGCCCGAACCGCTGACGAAACCGCCGCTAGTAAAGAAAAAATCCTGGCGACTGCGCGGCGTGCTGGCGGCGGCGCTGCTGCTCAATGCAGGCCTGGCATTGATGGCACGCCAGGAGTTTGTGCCAACCGACCATGAAGGTACGCGCTACAAATCTTATGGGCAGGAGCAGCAGACGCAGGTGTTTATTACCGAAAGCCTCTCCGCAGATTCGTACGTGGTGAAAGATGCACTCACCCGGTTCCGTGCCTTAAAACCTCACTTGCCCGATGGCTCCGTCCCGCAGTTGTTGTACATCAACCGCTCGCGCACCCGCGTATTTACCAGCGCCTTCCTCTGCGCTAAACCGATGGCGCAAAAGAATAACGAATGCATGTCGTGGATGGTTTTTTTCCAGGAGTTACCGGATGCGTAAATCTTTGCTGGGCAGCGCTATTTTTGTCGCCTTTATCTTGCCGTGGGCGCTGGTATTGCTCATTCGTCCCGCTGAGCCGGTGCCAGAATGGTGTGAGTTTCCCTACCGCATTGATAATGAAGGAAAGCCAGCAGGAACGATTGAGGCGACTTCACGTAATCGCTATAAAGCCGATGGCAGCGGCAGTGCCATGCTGCTTGGCACGGTAACTTCAAGCGATAGCCACTATCGGCTGCACCGCATCTCCAGCGGCACATGGCATCGCCAGGGGGATTTCATGCGGGTCTATACGCAAAAAGTCCAGGTCATGGGCGACGATACCTTACCTGCGGCCCTCGCACCCATCATCCTTTTCACCTCGGCCCGTGAAGCAAATAATGATTTTTATCAGATGTATCAACTGCCGAATGGTGACCAAATAATCAATTATGCTGGTATGCCGCGGCTTTATTGCCATACCTGATTGTTGCGCAAATAAATAAGAAAAACTTACCATTAAGCGAGGCGGTAACCACTGCTTGCCAGCTCTAAAACATTCAGTAATACTCTGCCGCCTTGCTTTGGTGGAGTGTTCATGTCGAGGAAAAACGCCCAGCTTTTTGAGAATCCCTGGCTATCAATGATTGACAGTGTAGAAAGGAATCTTATCAATCTTGTGCCTGCGGCACCGCGTACGGCTGCCGTTCCTGCTGCCTCGATCGAATGGATAAACTGTGGTGAGCGTGCGGATGCGCAGCTGGCATTACTGGCGCAACAACCGGATGAGCTGTTGCTGCGCCTGAAAAGCTGGCGCCAGGCGGGATTACTCTCCAGTCAGGCGCTGGAAAGCGTGCGCCAGCTACAACGGCTGACGCAAACCAGCATCGCACGCAACCAACCCATCACGCAGCTTGATGAATATCAACAGCTGGTAGGGCAATTAACGCCCACGCTGGAACGCATCAACCAACGTCTTAACGCGCAGCGCGATCTGCCAACCAGCGCACTGGCGGAAGACAGCCTTGAAGTGGCACTACGCATTGCCGAAAAACGTCGCGCGGGCCGCTCAGAGCAGTGAGCGCAGCGGCGCACCCGTTAACCATCCCTGAATATCCTCCACCGCCTGGGTAAAGTAGCTGTGATAGTTACTGTCGGCAACATAGCCGAGATGCGGCGTGGCCAGCACATTAGGTAGCTGGCGCAATGGATGATCCGCGGGCAGCGGCTCCTGTTCAAACACATCTAATCCCGCACCGGCCAACTGTCCGGATTGCAGCGCGGCGATCATCGCGGCTTGATCGACAATACCCGCGCGCGAGGTGTTAATCAGCAGCGCGTCCGGCTTCATCTGCGCCAGCGCGGCTTCGTCCAGCAAATGGCGCGTACGATCGCTAAGCACCAGATGGATCGACACCACATCACTTGTATTCAGCAGCGCAGTCAGCGACGGCATGCGTTCCACGCCGCACTCTGCCGCGCGTTGCGCGGTTAAATTTTGGCTCCATGCGCACACCTGCATGCCAAACGCCTGCGCCACTTTGGCCATTTCGCCGCCAATTTTACCCAAGCCGAGTAAGCCCAGCGTTTTGCCATGCAGGCTCATCCCTAAGGTGTGCTGCCACGGCCCGTTGCTGCGCAGCGCCTGGTTCTCCGGCACGATGTGACGCGCCAGTCCAAGCAGCAATCCCCAGCTGAGCTCCATCGGCGCGGCGCTGCTGCTGGCGGTGCCGCATACCGCGATATAGCGTTCGGCGCAGGCATCCAAATCAATTGAAGCATTGCGCATGCCGGAGGTGACCACCATTTTCAGATCAGGTAGGCGGCCAATGAGCTCGGCGCTGAGCGGCGTGCGCTCACGCATCACCACCAAAATGTCAGCATGGGCGATTTTCTTAACCAGTTCATCCTGGTCGGCGTAATGTTCAGTGAGGGAAGTGGTGTGAACCAGCGGTTCGAGAGACGCCCAATCGGCAAGCGTTAGGGCGACGTTCTGATAATCATCAAGAATGATGCAGTTCAGGTTCATGATGTTCCTCAACGAGAATCGGCTGGTGCCCATGCTCATTGAGCCAGGCAAGTAGCCGGTCATTATCCAATGGACGGGCATAATAGAAGCCCTGAATAAATATCACACCACGCCGGCGTAAGTACTCAAATTGTGTCGCGGTTTCGACGCCTTCACCGAGCACATCCAACTCCAGCTTGTGGCACAGATTAATAATGGCATCCAGCACCGGCGTCTCAATCTCGAGGCCTTCAATGGCGTTGATAAAGCCGCGATCGATCTTCAGGTAATCCAGCGGGAACTTCATCAGATACGTCAAGGAACAGTGGCCGGTACCGAAATCATCGATCGCCACTTTCATGCCCTGCGCGCGCAAATGGCGCAGTTTCTCGGCCACCATTTCGCCATCTTCAATCAGGCTACGTTCGGTCAGCTCTAGCGTAATGGACATCTGTTTATCTTTAATGCGCGCCGCAAATAGCTCGATATCTGCCACAAAATCAGCATGCTGCAAGTGTTCCGCTGCCAGGTTCAGCCCGATATGAAAACCAGGTTTTACCTGCCAGCTCTGAATATCTTCGGCCATCAGCTCCAGCAAATGCTGCGTCAACGGCACAATCATTCCTTCAGTTTCGGCAGCGCTGATAAAGATATCAGGGCGAATCATCTCACCGTTCGGCAGTTGCCAGCGCAGCAGAGCTTCTGCACCGGAACAGGCCTGTAACTTATTGCTGTAAACCGGTTGATAGTGCACTGAAAACTGGCGGGCACGGATGGCGCGGGCAATCTCATCGTGCCAGGAGATGCGGCGACGCAGCCAGTTAGCGGTGAGGATCATCAGCAGAATCGAGAAAATTGCCGCCATGGGCAGGAAGATGAACAGCGCCTGACGCCAGGCTTTGAGCAATTCGGAGGCGGGCGCCGTAACAGTAACGCTAATTGGATAGCGGCTGGATTCGGTCTGGAAGGTCTCGCTTTGCAGATACAGCTCAGGTGTGTTGTCGTTTGGTCCGCTGCTGATCACCGTGCCGCCGCTAAACTGCAGGCTCATTTGATAATCGCGCGATTCGCCAATCGCGTGCATAAAGTCCAGCAGATATTGGCCATCAATCACCGCCCAAAAACCGGTGGTATCCGGCAGCTGACGAACAAAGACTACCGCCGGACGATTGGGCACGCCCACCGTACCGCGCACCGAGATGCTCCACCAGGCTTTGCCGGTAATCGGCGGCGGCTGCATCATCATTTCGGTCAGCGTGCCGGGCGCCAGGCCGAAGGCGGAAGAGCAGCTGATATCATCGCCTTTCAGCATGCCAATCGAGCGAAAATAGGGATTAAGCGTGCCGGCGCGCTGCAATTTGTCCTCAATCTGCGCACAGGATTGGTAATGATACTGGCGCAATTCGGTAATCATATCCCACGCAGTGTCGCTCATCTTTTCGGCTTGGGTGAGCAACGCATTGGCGGTGGAAATCTGCTGCTGGCTGACGGTATGGCGTGCTTCGATGGCGGTACAAAGGATGCCGAGCACCAGCGGTAATAATCCGGCGCAGATAATTAATAGCCAGCCAAAATCGCGATTTCGTTTTTGCGGAGGCACCAGGCATTCCTCGGTCGGTTAAAGCAGTTGAAAGCAGGCAAACAGCGGCGTCAGCAGCATACCACTTTCATCGGGCGCTGCATGTTAGCGATTTAAGAATTAACCGATCTGATATAGGTCAATTATCAACCTCACTTTGCGTTTAATGACAATGTTTTGCCGTTATTGGCATTTCCCAGCGGCAAAATCGCTATGCCACGATGTTAGGCAAGCATATTGACCTGAAATGAGGAACGGAAATGAGCACTGAAACACTGGATGTCGCGTCATTACGGCAGCGTATCAGCGAAGGCGAATGGCAGGCGCGCGTGAAGCTGGCTCAGGCCTATCATCTGGCGGCGAAACTGCGCTGGACCGATCATATCTACACCCATTTTTCCCTGCGCGTGCCGGGCGATAAGCCGCACTTTCTCATCAATGCTTTTGGCCAAACCTTCGATGAAATTCAGGCGGAAACGCTGGTGAAGATCGACATCGACGGCAACATTATTGACGACCCAACCGGGCTGGGAATTAACCTTGCTGGATTTGTTATTCACAGCGCGATTCATCGCGCGCGTCCCGATGCGCATGCGGTGCTGCATACGCACACGGCCGCAGGCATTGGCGTTTCGGCGCAGAAAAATGGCCTGCTGATGATTTCGCAGCACAGCACCCGTTTTCATAATCGCCTTGGTTATCATGATTATGAAGGCATCGCGCTGGATCTTGATGAGCAGCAGCGCATCGTCACCGACCTCGGCGATCGCAACGCGCTGATTCTGCGTAATCACGGTTTGCTGACCAACGGCGGCAGTATCGAAGAGGCGTTCTATAACCTCTATTATCTTGAGCGTGCCTGCCAGGCCCAGTTGGCGGCGCAATCTGGCGGCGCGCAGCTGATCATCCTGCCGGATGCGGTCGCCGAGAAAGCCGCCCAGGCATTTGATAACAGCATCCGTAATCACAAATATCAGCTGCACTGGGATGCTTACATCCGCCAGCTCAACCGCAACGCACTCTGAGAGCTGACCTGATGAAATGGATGAAACCGGTGGTTGCTGCGCTATTGCTGTGCGCGGCGTTTGGCAGCCAGGCCGCGCCTGATTTGAGTATGGTCACGCTGGTGCTGGGCGATCAGGCGCGCAATCTGCGCTCGCTGATCGAAGCGGCGGATGTGATGAAAGATGCGCCCTATCAATATCGCTGGGCGAACTTCCAGGGCGCTGCACCGCTGTTTGAAGCGCAGCGTGCCGGCGCGGTTGATACCTCCTACGCCGGAGATTTGCCGGTATTGATGGCCGCATCGGGCGGCGTGCCGCTCAAAATCATCGCCACCAATGTCGGCGATGGTGGTTCGAATGGCCTGATCGTCCCCGCCGATTCGCCGATCCACAGCGTGAAGGATTTGGCGGGCAAGCAGGTGGTGGTGTCATCGGCGCGCGGTAGTATCTCGCAGCACTTGTTGTATGAAGCGCTGGAAGAGGCACAGGTGCCGCGCGATACGGTGCCGGTGCGCTTTGTGTTGCCAACCGACGCCAGCGCAGCGTTCAATTCTGGACAGATTGCTGCGTGGGCGACCTTCGATCCTTATCTGGGCATTGCTGAGCAGCACGGTGCGCGCCTGCTGCGTGACGGCAAAGGGCTCACCACCGCGCTGTCGTTTGTTACCGCGACGCAAAGCTCGCTTGACGATCCTGGCAAGCGGGCGGCGATTGCCGATTTTACGCATCGTCTGGCCAAAGCGCGCGCATGGGCGCTGGCCCATCCGCAGCAGTATAACGCGGTGTATGCGCAGCTAACGCGGCTGCAACCGGCGGATGCGCAGCAGATTACCGCGCGAATTTCACACGGCGTGCGCGGCGTAACGGCGGATGATGTGGCGAAAGTGCAGAAGGTATCGGATCTGTTCAGCGAGTTGAAAATCTTGCCAAACAAAGTCGATGTCCAGGCGATTACTGATAACAGCGTGTTCCAAACGCACTGATCGAAAACCGCGCGATAAATCGCGCCGCTACGGAACCTGTGCAACCATTTGTAGCGGCGCAATTTATTGCGCAATGTGTTGTGAAAAGGCGTTATCGCGCCCGTTTACCCGGCCGCCCATTACCCAGCATAATCGCCAACCGGCTACCGCCCGGCGTGGTCTCCATCAAAATCTTGGTCACGCTGGTGAGCGGCACCGAGAGCAACATGCCAACCGGGCCCAGCAGCCAACCCCAGAAAATCAACGACAGAAACACCACCAACGTTGAGAGTCCCAGCCCGCGCCCCATCAGTCGCGGCTCGAGCATATTGCCAAACACCATATGAATTGCACTGAACAGCGCGGCCACCAGCATGGCGTCATAAATGTTGTTCAGCACCAGCGCCTGAATAAACGGTGGAATGCCGGCGATGATCGGCCCGATGTTAGGGATAAAGTTGAGGATGAACGCCACCACGCCCCAGAACAGCGCAAACTTCACGCCGAGCAGCAGCAGCGACAGCCAAACGGCCACGCCGGTAATCAAGCTCACCAGGGTTTTCAAGGCCAGGTAGTGCGTCACCCCTTTTAGCGCGCGGTGTAAACCGGCAATACGGATCTGCGGATTGACCATCGCGTTACGCATTTTGTAGGGCAGATGGCGCACTTCAAACAGCATAAACACCACCGTCAGAATCAGCAGCAGCACGTTGGTCATCGCGCCTGACAGCTGCGTTAATATGGTGGTGGCCATATTCATTACTACGTTGGGATCGAGGCGTGCCGCCAGCGCATCGGTAGAGATGTTGATGTGAAAACGTCCGGCGAAGTGCTGAACCACAGCGAGCTTCTGTTCCAGCATGGTACGAATTTGCGGATAGGTATCGCTGAAATCACTCGCCGAGCTGGCGAGCACCGCGACCAGCAGCAGTAACACAATGAAAATCACCGTGATCACCAGCGTAATCGCCAGGCTGCGCTTGACGCCGCGGCGCATCAACATCGTCACCAGCGGATTCAACACAATCGCCAGGAAGCTGGCTAATAAGAAGGGCACCAGGATGTCCGAGGCGGCGCGAATGCCCGCCAGAATAATCACCAGCATCGCCAGTTTTACCAGGATGTTCTGGCCAATTTTTTCCTGTAGCAGGTTATTCATTCTATCTCCTGAGACATATTTTGCTCAGGCAAGTGTAGCTGATTAAAATTAACTCTCTGTATTTTAAGATAAAGAGAAAGCATCCATTTCGTAACATTCGTAGCGGCGCAATTTATTGCGCATTACTTAGTTGGGCGTGGTGCCTGCATTGATGTGCGCGATAAATCGCGCCGCTACGGTATCTGCAGCTATTCATTTTCCCTGACGCCTCAGCAATGCGGTGGCCGCTAACATCAAACTCAAACTGGCGAGCAGCGTTAAGGTCGCCATCGCCATGCCTTGCCCCACAGAGCCCTGCTCGAACTGGCGCCAGATAAAGATCGCCACGGTTTGTGTGCCGGCCGGTGCCAGCAGCAGCGAAGTCACCAGCTCGCGTGAGGCCACCGCGAACACCATCATCATTGCCGCCAGCAGGCTGGGTGCCACCAGCGGCAGCACAATCAGGCGCAGCGCCTGCAGGCGTGAGGCGCCATGCACGCGCGCGGCCGGTTCCAGCGTCGGGGCCAGCTGGCGCAATGCGCTGCTGACATAGCGCACCGGCCACGGCAGCAGCAAACAGCTGTACGATAACAGTAGAATAAACATCGTGTTATAGGGCGAAACTGGCCAGAAACCGCGATTCCACAGCAGAATTAACCCCACGCCAACCACCACGCCGGGCATCGCGGCAGGCAGCAACGCCAGACCATCCATCATCGCCAGCATGCGGGTTTTGCCTTCCGATACGCGCCAGGCGATGAGAAACCCGAGCGCGCCGGTCAGCAGCGCCGCGCCGAGCGCCAGTCCTATGCTGGTGGAGAAGGCGGCCAGCGCATCGCCCTGTTGGCTAAACAGCGCGCCAAAGTGGCGCAGCGTCAGGTTATTGAGCTGTAATCCGCCGGAGAGAGTATTTAGCAGGCCGCTCAACGTCATAGCACCCAGCGGCAGCACCACCGCCAGCAGCAGCGTGAGCACAAACGGCAGCAGCAGCAATATCTGCCAGCGACCGACATGCGCCAGTTCCTGATTCACCGGTTTGCCGCTCACCGCTGTCACATCGCTGCTGCCGGTCAGTTTGCGCTGCAGCAACCACGCCGCGAGCGCTATCACACTCAGCATCAGCGACAATGACGCCGCGCCGGGCAGATCGATAGGCCAATCGGCGAGTTTGGTTTCAATGCCAACGGTCATCAGCGTCAGCTTCGCCTGCGCGCCGAGCGCGGCGGGCACGCCGTACTCCTCAATCGCCAGGGTGAACGCCAGCAGCACGCCGCCCGCCAGCGCCGGTAACGTCAGCGGCAGCGTGATATGCCAGAAGCTGCTCCACGCCGATGCGCCGTGCACCCGCGCCACCCAGGCGAGGCGCTGTCCGCTCGCCAGCAGCGAACGTGACACCGCGAAATAGACCACCGGGAAGATGTTCAGGGTCATCACCAGAATCATACCGCTGCTGCTAAACAGCAGGCTGGCGAAATGAATACCGGTAAGTTGTTCAATGTAGCCGTTGCGTTGCAGCGCCAGCGTCCATGACAGCGCCACGATATAGGGCGGCGTGAGGAAGGGGATCAGGAACAGCAGATCCCACAGCGCCGCGCCCGGCAGGCGGAACAGGCCGCGCAGTGCGCCGAGCGGTAAGCCCAGCAGTAAACTGCACAGCGCCACGCCGCCGCCGATTTTCAGCGTGCCCAGCCACATGGAGAGCAGCTGCGGATCGTCCAGCAGCGCCGGTAAGGTACTCAGAGCGCCATGCCAGCTGCCTGCACTAAAGTGTGGAAACAGCGCCTGCAGCACGATAAACAGCAGCGGGAGCGCCACCAGCAGCAGTAACGCTAGCAGAATCAATCCGTTCAAGGCACGGGACATTGTTATTGCCCGAACAGCGCGCCGAAGCGCTTCAGGACTGCCGAGCGCTCGCTGCTGCCGTCCTGCTGGGTCGGTAACAGCTTAATCTCGGTAATCAGCGGACGCTGGGCTTTGATATCGGTACGCGCCGGCATCAGCCAGGCTTTCGCCACCTGTTGCTGGCCCTCATCCGACAGCACGTAATCAACGAAGGCTTTGGCATCTGCGGCGTGCTGGCTGCTTTTCAGAATCATCATCGGACGCGGTGCCACCACGGTGCCGTTCTCCGGGAAGATCACCTTCACGCTCTCGCCCTGCGCAATGTTGTTATAGGTGACGTAATCGACCGCGCCAAACACCGCCGCCTTGGCGCCTTGCAGCACCGGCGTTACCGCCTGCGCATTCGGACCGCTCATGACCATGCCGTTAGCTTTCAACTGGTCAAACAGCTGCCAGGCTTTTTCGCCTTCGCTATTTTGCAGGCCAATCAGCAGATCGAGTGACGCACCTGACAGCGCCGGATCCGGCGTGGTGACCTTGTCTTTGAAGGCGGGTGCGGTGAGATCCTGCCAGGTTTTTGGCTCTGGCGTGTTGCTTTGCGTATTCCACACGATGCCCAGCGCGGAGATGCCCTGCGCCACGTAGTGGGCGGTTTTGAACTGAGCCGGTACGTTCGCCGCGTTGGCGCTGTGGAACGGCAGCAGCCAACCGCGCTGTTGCAGATCTTCGGCGGTATCCCACGAGGCTGAGATCAGCACATCGGCCTGCGGATTGGCCTGCTCGGCTTCCAGGCGCGCCATCACTTTACCGGTGGTGGCCTGGAAGATATTCACTTTGATGCCGGTTTGCTTTTCAAACCCGGCGGCGAGGCTTTTCGACAGCGATCCCGGACCGGCGGTATACACCGTTAACGCCTGGGCATCGTTCATCATCATGGCGGAAGTCAAAATCATCGCGCTGATGGCTCCTTTCTGGCTAATGGCTCGTTTAACTGACTTGAGAGATGGCATTGCGGTCCCCTGAGAGGTGAGTAACGGAAACAATCTGGCCCTGCGCCAGGTGAATGATACGGTCCGCGAGGGTGTTGGCTTCCTCGCGATCGTGCGTAACGTAAACGGCGGTGATGCCCGCCGTGCGCAGCAGATCGGCCATGGTGTGAACCAGCGTTTCACGCAGGTCGCGGTCAAGGTTGGAAAGGGGTTCGTCGAACAGCAGAATCGCCGGTTTCGCGACCAACGCGCGCGCCAGCGCCACGCGCTGCTGCTGGCCGCCGGAGAGCAGCGCCGGTTTACGATCGCCAAAATCAGCAAGGCCAACCTGCGCCAGGGCGGCATCGGCCTGTTGATGTGCGACGGCTTTTTTTATGCCGCGCATGCGCAGCGGGAAGGCGACGTTCTGTGCCACCGACATATGTGGCCACAGCGCGTAATCCTGGAACACCATGCCAAGGTTACGCTTCTCTGGCGCGTCACAGTGGCGCGCCGACGCCACGCAGCGTTCACCGATCCACAGCTCGCCCTCTGTCGGTTGCAGTAAGCCTGCCAGCAGTTTCAGCAGCGTGCTTTTGCCACAGCCGCTCGGGCCGAGTAGCGCCAGGATTTCACCGGCGGGAATCGTCAGGGAGAGATCGTGCAGAATAGTCAGGTTACCCACCGACCATCTGAGATTTTTCAGTTCAATAGGCAGCGCCGCATGCGTCATCGGCCACCTCCGGCAAGAGAGTAGGCGTTGCGCACGCGCGCCTGAGGGGAAATCAGGAGCGTCATCAGATTGTTATCCTCTTTGGGATTTGATAGGGGGCGAGTCTACGAGCGCGATATGACGAAATGATGACCGTAAAACTGGGCATTTCACTGATGCGCTGTACGCCAAATGACGTATAGTTATCCTTCTGTTATAAAAATTCCGTCACCCACGAGCGCAATCACTCATGCCTGACCTGCCCGCCACCGCACCTGAAAATGGCCGTTTCCGCCTCAATTTACTGATCCTGTCCATCGTGAAGTTCAACTTTGCCAGCTATCTCACCATCGGCTTGCCGCTGGCGGTGCTACCGGGTTTTGTCCATGACGGGCTGGGTTACAACGCTTTCTGGGCCGGATTAGTGATCAGCCTGCAATACATCGCCACGCTGCTGAGTCGTCCGCACGCAGGGCGCTTCGCCGATCTGTGGGGACCGAAAAAAGTGGTGGTGCTGGGGCTGGTGGGCTGCTTGCTGAGCGGCATCTGTATTCTGCTGTCGGCGCTGAGTGAAGGGCAGGGCGTGCTGAGTTTGGTGTTGCTGTGTCTGGGCCGCGTAATTCTGGGCGTAGGGCAGAGCTTCTCCGGCACCGGCACTTCGCTGTGGGGCGTGGCGCGCGTCGGTTCGCTGCATATCGGTCGGGTGATTTCGTGGAACGGCATTGTCACTTATGGCGCGATGGCGATCGGCGCGCCGCTCGGCGTGGTGATTTTCCGCAGCGGCGGTTTGCTGCTGCTCTCCAGCATTATCATCGCCATTTGTTTGCTGGCGATTGCGCTGGCGCTGCCGCGTGCGCCGGTAAAAGGCAGCAAAGCCAAGCCGCTGCCGTTCCGGGACGTGCTGAGCAAGGTATACGGTTTTGGCCTGATTCTGGCGATGGGGTCCGCCGGTTTTGGTGTCATCGCCACCTTTATCACGCTGTTCTATCAGGATAAAGGTTGGGATGGTGCCGCCTTCGCGCTGACCATGTTCAGCGCCGCGTTCGTTGGCACGCGCCTGCTGTTTCCCAATGCCATTAATAAGCTGGGCGGATTACGCGTGGCGAGTATCTGCTTTGCGGTGGAGGCGATTGGTCTGTTTCTGGTGGCCGGTTCGTTCGATCCGTGGATGGCGAAGATGGGCGCATTCCTCACCGGCGCGGGTTTCTCGCTGGTGTTCCCGGCGATTGGCGTGGTGGCGGTGAAAGTGGTGCCACAGCAGAATCAGGGCAGCGCGCTCGCCACCTATACCGCGTTTATGGATTTATCCCTCGGCATCACCGGGCCAATCGCCGGTTTCATCATGAGCTATGCCGGCGTGTCGCTGGTCTATTTCCTCACCGCGCTGCTGGTGTGTTTAGCGCTGTTCTGCACGCTGCGCATGATCAAAAGAATGCCGGAAACCGCCACAGTAGAGATTAAAGAGAACGCGTAAATGTTCTATATAACTCAGGCACAATAACTCAGGTATCCCTTAAATAATTTACGTCAGAGCAAGGCGGCAAGCGTGAGAATCCCCAGGAGCTTACGCCCGTAAGTGACTGGGGTGAGCACGCGCAGCCAACGCAGCTATCACGTAAATTATTACGGGGATAAAAAAGGGCCTCCGACCGAGGCCTAACACTAGCAAAAGTGTCTAAAAGACACAGATAAGGGTTCTTTCAGGCTTGCAGCAATTCGATGCTGTGGCGAATCTGGCGCTCAATCTCTGCGGTGTTCCACGTCTCCAGTTCCGACGAAAACGGCTCAAACGCGTAGATCCCTTTGTAGCCGAGTATCTCCAGACGTTTCACCTGCGCCACGCTGTTGAGTACGTCGTGGTCGCTGAGCATGATGCGTTCTTCATCGGTCAACTGCGCCGTTGGGCGGGTGTCTTCCACGCCGGAAAGATGCACCAGGCCAATGTAATTAATATCAATCTCCTGCGGGAACTCGTGCTCGGCGTTCTCATACAGGTGGTGATGGAAGGTATCGAGCAGCACGTTGAACGGGACGTTTGCCTGCTGAATCAGCTTTTGCGTCTGCACCGCCGAGCGCAGTGAACTCACCGGGAAACCCAGCGGTTCCACCAATCCCTGAATGCCATACTTCTCAAAGCGCGGTGCGAGCACCTGCAGCGCTTCCAGCGTCTGCTCGGGCGTAACCTCAACGCCTTCATTGAGCGGACACATCACCAGCGCCTGCGCACCCATGGCGTGCGCTTCTTCAAGCAGCGCATCGGCTTTGGCCAGCAGCGTGTCATCGGCACGATTGAACGGGTAAAGCGCGTTAATCGTCACGATCTCAATATGATACTTATCCGTCAGCGCCCGCAGCTCGGTTACGCTGAGATCATCGGTTACCTTGCCGCTCGGCATATCATTACGCAGTTCAACCTTGCTTAATCCTAAGCGTTGCACCAGCTGAAAGAAGGCTTCCAGCGACAGCTGAGGCGCGATTTTACGGTTAATACAGAAACGGGTTGGATCGATGGCCATTTGCGGCTCCTGTAAAGGGTACGGATAAGGTGCTGCAAAGAGAACATTTATTTCATAATTGTTGAATTATGAAATATCAGATATTGGATCTGCCTCGCAAAAATTTCATATTTCGTTTCGCGTTACATGTTGATGCAGGATTTCAGACACAATTTCTCTGCTCACAACGGCTTAGCGACGGTGTGATTTGGTAAGGGCTTATCGCCCGCAGGGAAGCGCTACAGGCTGATTTTTACCTGACTGTCAGCGTACAGGGAAAAAATGCGATCCATGCCGCTAAAAGGAAATTTTCCAAAAAGAAGTATTTGAAAAATTTATTTCATTGCTATAGCTTCATAGCACGCTTTAAGTATTGCCTGCACACGCAGCGTTGCGGTTTGAACCGGCTGCCTGCAGGGAACTTCACATCTAAGAGGCAACGACATGACTATCGTAGGAAACTTTATCGGCGGCAAAATTACCCACAGCGCCAGCAATGAAACCATTCCCGTGTACGATCCGGCGACTGGCAAAGTTGTGCGCGAACTGACGCAGAGCACCTCTGCTGAAGTGGAGAAGGCGATTGAAGTCGCTCACGCTGCGTTCCCGGAATGGTCGAAAACCGCTCCGTTACGTCGTGCCCGTGTGATGTTCAACTTTAAAGCCTTGATGGAAAAGCATCGCGAAGAGCTGGCAGCGCTGATTGTTTCTGAGCACGGTAAAGTGTGGTCGGATGCGCTGGGTGAACTGACGCGCGGTATTGAAGTGATTGAATTTGCTTGCGGTATTCCGCATCTGATCAAAGGTGAAAACTCACCAAGCGTGGGCACCGGCGTAGATAGCTACTCGTTGATGCAGCCGGTCGGCGTGGTGGCGGGCATCACGCCATTCAACTTCCCGGCGATGGTGCCACTGTGGATGTTCCCGATCGCGCTGGCGTGCGGCAACACCTTTATCCTCAAGCCACCGGCGCTGGATCCGTCAGCCTCGGTGCGCATGGCCGAACTGCTGAAAGAAGCAGGCCTGCCAGATGGCGTATTCAACGTGGTGCATTCGTCTAATGAAGATGCCGAGCAGTTGTACAAAGATCCGCGTATCGCGGCAGTCAGCTTCGTTGGTTCTTCCGGTGTGGCTGAGCACATCTACAAAACCGCCAGCGCCCACGGCAAACGTGTGCAGGCATTCGGCGCGGCGAAAAACCACGCGATCGTGATGCCAGATGCCGACCTCGATGCCACCGTGAACGCCATTATGGGCGGCGCGTTTGGTTCTGCCGGTGAACGCTGCATGGCGCTGCCGGTGGTGGTTGCGGTCGGCGACGACACGGCCGACAAACTGATTGCCCGTTTAACGCCGCTGATCAAAGCGTTGCGCGTCGGTCCTGGTATTCAGAAAGGTGCCGAAGAGAATGAAATGGGGCCGGTGGTGTCTGCTGCGCACCAGAAGAAAGTGCTGGGCTACATCGACAAAGGCGAGCAGGAAGGCGCGAAGCTGGTGGTTGATGGTCGTGGCATTCAGGTGGCCGGCCATGCCGAAGGTTACTACGTGGGCGGCACGCTGTTCGACAACGTGACGTCAGAGATGACCATCTGGCGCGAAGAGATCTTCGGACCGGTGCTGAGCATCATGCGTTCCACTGATTTCGACAGCGCACTGCAACTGGTTAACAGCCACGAATTCGGTAACGGCAGCGCCATCTTCACCAGCAATGGCCACACCGCGCGTGAATTCGTGCAGAACGTCGAAGCTGGCATGGTTGGCGTGAACGTACCGGTTCCGGTGCCAATGGCGTTCCACAGCTTCGGCGGTTGGAAGCGTTCGGTGTTTGGTGCGTTGAACGTGCACGGTCCAGACGGCGTGCGTTTCTACACCCGCATGAAAACCGCTACCGTGCGTTGGCCGAGCGGTCAGCAAACCGTATCTGAGTTCAGCATGCCGACGCTGGGCTAATTTCGCTCAACAAGGAGGAACAGGATGTCTCTGATTTCGAAAGCGCAAAAACCCGACAGCAACGGTCGTATTCAGCACGTCACGCCTGAGAGCGCGGGCTGGGAATATGTTGGCTTTGATGCCTATCTGCTGAAAAAAGGGCAGAGCCTGAAACTGAGCAGCGGCGACAAAGAGTTGTGTCTGGTGCTGGTGGCGGGCTTTGCGTCGGTGAAAACCCGCCACGCCGAGTTCCCGAATCTCGGTAAGCGTCTCTCGCCGTTTGAACGTACTCCGCCTTACTCGGTGTATGTGCCGCATAACGATGACGTTGAAGTGTATGCGGATAGCGATCTGGAGCTGGCGGTGTGTAATGCACCGAGCAGCGGTAACCTGCCGGCGCGCCTGATTGCGCCGGAAGATGTTGGCGTTGAGCAGCGTGGCAAAGGCCGCAACCAGCGTCTGGTGCACAACATTCTGCCGGATGACAAAGAGGCCGACAGCCTGCTGGTGGTGGAAGTGTATACCGACGAAGGCGCGACCAGTTCATATCCAAGCCACAAGCACGACCAGAAAAACAGCCCTGACGAAACCTATCTGGAAGAGACGTACTATCACCGTTTCGATCCTGAGCCAGGCTTCGCCATGCAGCGCGTTTATACCGACGATCGTTCGCTCGACGAGTGCATGGCGCCGTACAATCGCGATGTGGTGACGGTGCCGCGTGGTTATCATCCGGTGGCCACCATTGCCGGTTACGATAACTACTATCTGAACGTGATGGCGGGTCCAAAACGCTTGTGGAAATTTACCTGGGAGCAAGATCACGCCTGGGTGAACAGCGATAAGTATCCGCGCAGCAAGTAAGCCGCACCAATGCAAAAGGGCAGCCATGTGGCTGCCCTTTTTGCTGGCTGGTCGCCATCAATGGCGACTCTACGAGGTATTTATTCGCTAATAACGTTGTTATTCAGCGCCAGCGACACGGCGAGCGTCTGTGCCAGGCACAGCGACGCCACCTGCGAACGGAAGCCATCCACCTGCGCTTCACGCACCACAAAGCACACATCGCTGAAGGCGGCCAGCGGGCTCACCTGGCTATCGGTGATGGCGATCAGATGCGCGCCACGCTTAGCACCCAATTCAACCAACTCCACCGCTTCACGCGCGTAAGGCGAATAGCTAATGGCAATCACCACGTCTTTGGGATTTACCATACTGAGCTGCTCGGTGAACATGCCGCCGAGGCCGTCAATCAGGAATGCCCTGCGCTCCAGATGGCGCAGCGCATAGACCAGATAGGAGGCCACGCTGAACGAGCGGCGTAGGCCGATAATGTAGATGTTCTCGGCTTCATCGAGCATTTTCACCGCACGGTTGAGCTGGTCCGGATTCACCTGCATCGCCAGCTGTTGCAGCGCCTGGCTGTTCACCATGGTGAAGACGTTGAGGATCTCGGCCGGGCTCTCGGGTGAGGTGGCGCTGTCGTCGGTGGCGGTTTGACGGAACAGACGTGCGCGCTCGGTGTAGTTAACCGTCTCTTCCATCAGGTGCTGACGGAAAACCTGTTTCATTTCGTTGAAGCCACTAAAGCCAAAGGCGTTGGCAAAGCGGATCAGCGTTGAAGGCGGCACATCGGCATGTTGCGCGATGGAGGCAACGGTATCGAACGCAATGCTGTTGCTGTTATCAAGAATATAACGAGCCACCTGCTTCAGGCGTTTACTCAGCGTCTCATAGCGACGACGGATATCGTCCTGTAACAGGGTAAGTTGTGTTGGATTATTGGTCATTACTTCGGCCCGCTAAAAAAGAAAATATGGCTGGATAATGAGCGCTATAGTACCAGACGGATGGAAAATTTCATTCGTTTGACATCTTCGTGACGGTTATTTCATCGGTTTATGAAATGCCTCACAGAATGTGCATGTTTTCCCCTCACCCTAACCCTCTCCCGCAAGCGGGCGAGGGAACCGATCGAGTGAACGTTTTATCTATCACTCACATGCGGCAGCGTCTCCCTCTCCCGTGGGAGAGGGCCGGAGTGAGGGCATCAGGTCGCAGAGGACAGTTCCTTCTCCCGCTTGCGGGAGAAGGTTAGGATGAGGGCCAGCGCGCGCAGTGCCAAAAAAAAGCGGCCATCGGCCGCTTCTCTCAGACTCATTCAACAACTCAACCGCGCACCGCGCGCCAGTAGCCGATCAGGCGCAGATAATTACCTTTCACGGTTTCGATCAACGCTTTGTCGTCCAGTTCGCCCTGCAGCCACTGACGTGACGGCTGGCCGAAGATGGTGCGGCCCACGGCAAAACCTTTCACCCACGGCGCTTGTGCTGCTGCGGCGAAACCGGCTTTCAGCGTCTCTTCTGGCGCATCCAGACCCAGTAGCAGAATGCCGCGGCAGTGCGGATCGTTCTGTTCGATCAATCCGCTAATGGCCTGCCAGCTCTCCGCTGACAGCGGCGGCAGTTTCCACCAGTCTGGCTGAATACCGAGGCTGTAGAAATGGCTCAGCATCTCGTAATAGTAGGATTCATTACGGTCCGGATTGCTCTCCGGCAGAATCAGCTCCAGCAGCAGTTCATGTCCACTTTTGTTACAGCCATTCCACACATCAAGAACCAGATCATCCTGCTCTTTACGCAGTTCAGCGCTGTCGTGCGGATGGTAGAACACCAGGCATTTCACCACGTGCTCGGCAGGCCAGTCGACCAGCTGCGAGCCAATGTTGCCGTGCTCAAGGCGCAGTGGCCGTGAGCTGGGCAGTTCAATCGGACGCCCAATCCACCAGTTTTTACCGGTAATCGCGTTGAGGGCTTTTTGGCCGTAAGTGGTATCCGCGAGGATGCCGCTCTTCTCATTCAAACCGGCTTCATTCGCCGCTTCTTCTGCCGCGCGCAGCAGCAGCAGTTTCAGTTGCGGAATGCGCTCTTCGCTAACGCCCGCTTCGCGCGCCATATCGGCCAGCTGCTTACGGTGGTCGAAGGCAAACACATTCAGCTCTGGCCACTGCTGTTTACGCGTGGTGACGCGATGCAGATGGTTCAGACGCGCATCCAGATCCGGGCGTTGCACCTCTTTATCGCGACTGAGGAAATCATCCAGCTCTTCTTTGGTTGGCATCGCCGGTGCGCAGCCGTGGCGGGAAACTACCAGTGCGCCACAGGCGTTCGCGTAACGGCACGCCTGCTCCCAGCTTTCGTCATTCAGCCAGCCGCGCAGCAGGCCAGACATAAAGGCATCGCCCGCGCCCAAGACGTTCAGGACTTCAACGCGCACGCCGCTCTGCAATTTGGTCTGTTCCCAGCTATCCGGGATATCACCTTCAAATACCACGCAACCCATCGGACCGCGTTTGCACACCAGCGTGGCCTGGCTCGCTTTACGCACATTTTTCAGCGCAGTCAGCGTATCGGTGCTGCCGCCGGCGATATGGAACTCTTCTTCCGTCCCGACCACCAAATCGAAATAGTGCAGCACTTCCTGCAGCTGTTGCGTCACTTCGCCCGATTCAATGAAACGCGTTTCGCCGTCGCCGAGTGAAGTCAGACCCCACAGCACCGGGCGATAATCGATATCCAGCGCGGTGCGTAGCCCGTTACGTTTGGCGATATCCAGCGCTTTCAGCACTGCCGCGCGGGTTTGCGGATGCGAAAGATGCGTGCCGGTGACCGCCACCGCCCGTGAAGAGGTAATGAACGCTTCGTTGATATCTTCCGGTACCAGGCCCATATCCGCGCAGTTGTCGCGGTAGAAAATCAGCGGGAAAGTCTCTTCATCTTTGATACCGAGGATCACCAGGCCGGTGAGGCGATGTTTATCGGTGATCAGCCCTTCGGTATTGCAGCCTGCACGCTGCAGTTCTTCACGCAAAAAGCGGCCATTATGTTCGTCACCAACGCGTGCCAGCATGGCAGATTTCAGGCCCTGAATGGCTGTGCCGTAAGCCACGTTACCGGAAGAACCGCCCAGATACTTATTGAAGCTGGTCATATCTTCCAGACGTGATCCAATTTGCTGACCGTAAAGGTCGACGGCGATGCGTCCGATACAAATCACATCAAGCCGCTTCTGTTGTGTACTCATACCTGTTGTTTCCTTCTGTGATAAGCAGACACTGCGGGCGCTGCCGCCCAACATCGAGCGCTTTGCTTCCGGGTTTTCAAGGTGCCTGATTGGCTTTGGTCGCAGTATGAGGAATAAAAATTCCAATTTCAATATGAAATGAAACATCCATCACGATTTTGTGAGCCAGGTAAAACTCTGGCCAGGGCGCAATGTGGCATCGCATAAACCGGGCGTTTCAGTGATAGTCAGGCTTGTGAGCCAGGTCTCAGGAAAGTGGCGATGAATCAAGGAAGCTACTGAAGTGAAATGAAATTTCGTTATGACCGGCAAATGACCTTTTATTGTTCCACTTTCCCGCCTTTCGGCGCTCATGCAGCGCACGTTTCATCGCTGAATTTGATCTCCATCGCAAAATGAAATGTTTCTTCTGTAATCGTATTTAATGAAAAAAATATTTGTTTATAATCGCCTCACGTTTCACTTAATCCGCGGGCGCCGTGAACGGCAGTTTTTACCCGAACCGCGATGTACCTCACCGCAGGTACCAGCATGTAAAGGAAGAAGCATATGGGCACAATCAGACTCACCACAGCACAGGCGCTGGTAAAATTCCTTGATAATCAGTACCTGAACGTTGACGGCGTGGAAACCAAATTCGTGAAGGGCATTTTTGCCATTTTCGGTCACGGTAACGTGCTGGGATTGGGACAGGCGCTGGAGCAGGACAGCGGCGATCTGGTAGTGCATCAGGGCCGTAACGAGCAGGGCATGGCGCATGCTGCCATTGGTTTTGCCAAACAGTCGCTGCGTCGTCAGATCATTGCCTGTACCTCCTCTGTTGGACCTGGCGCGGCCAACATGATCACGGCCGCTGCGACGGCAACCGCTAACCGCATTCCTTTATTGCTGCTGCCGGGCGATGTGTTCGCTACGCGCCAGCCTGATCCGGTATTGCAGCAAATCGAACAGAGTCACGATCTCAGCATCAGCACCAATGACGCGTTCCGTGCGGTGAGCAAATACTGGGACCGCGTTAGCCGCCCAGAGCAGCTGATGACCGCCTGCATTAACGCCCTGCGCGTACTGACCGATCCGGCAGAAACCGGTGCAGTAACCATCGCGTTGCCGCAGGATGTGCAGGCTGAAGCCTGGGACTTCCCGGAGTACTTCTTCCAGAAACGTGTGCATCGTCTGGATCGTCGCCTGCCAACCGCTGCGCAGTTAGACGATGCGCTGGCGCTGATTGCGCGTAAACACAAACCGCTGATCATTGTCGGCGGCGGTCTGAAATATTCCGACGCCGGTGATGCGCTGCTGAAGTTTGCCGAGCGCTTCAATATTCCGTTTGCTGAAACCCAGGCCGGTAAAGGTACCATCGTTTCCGACCACCCGCTGAACGTCGGCGGCGTGGGCGAAACCGGCTGTCTGGCGGCCAACCTGCTGGCGAAAGAGGCCGATCTGGTGATTGGCATTGGTACGCGCTACACCGATTTCACCACCGCGTCGAAATGGATTTTCCAGAATCCGGACGTCAGCTATCTGAACCTTAACGTCAGCAACTTCGATAGCTACAAGCTGGATGCGGTGCAGCTGCTGGCGGATGCGCGTGAAGGCCTGACGGCGCTGGAAAGCGGCTTGAAAGGTTTCGAAAATCAGTGGGGCGGCCAGATTGAGCTGTCGCAAAGCAAGCTGCTGAAAGAGACGCAGCGCGTGTACGCAGCGACCTATAACACCGACGACTTCATTCCAGAAATCGCCGACCACGCCGATCGTGAAGCGCTATTCGCCGAATTTGAGCGCCTGACACAATCGGTGCTGACGCAGAGCAGCGTGCTGGGCACCTTAAACGAGCAGCTCCCAAAGGATGCGGTGATTGTCGCGGCAGCGGGCAGCCTGCCGGGCGACCTGCAGCGCGTGTGGCGCACCAAAGATTACAACTCGTACCACGTTGAGTACGGCTACTCCTGTATGGGCTATGAAGTGAATGCCGCGCTGGGCGTGAAGCTGGCGCAGCCGCAGCGTGAAGTCTACGTCATGGTCGGCGACGGTTCGTTCATGATGCTGCACTCCGAGCTGGTTACCTCGATTCAGGAAGGGGCCAAAATCAACGTGGTGCTGCTGGATAACATGACTAACGGTTGTATCAACAACCTGCAGATGGAACACGGCATGGACAGTTTCACCACCGAGTTCCGCTTCCGTAATCCGGAAGGCGGCAAGCTGGATGGCGGCTTTGTGCCGGTGGACTTCGCAGCGATTGCTGGCGGCTACGGTTGCAAAACTTACCGCATCACCACGCTGGAACAGCTGGAGGCCGCGCTGATTGACGCGCAGCAGCAGACCGTTTCGACGCTGTTCGATATCAAAGTGCTGCCAAAAACGATGGTGCACAAATACTTCAGCTGGTGGCACGTGGGCGTGGCGCAGACCTCAACTTCGACCCGCACGCAGGAAGTGGCTGACAACCTTAACGTGCATATCGAACAGGCGCGTAAGTACTAAATCCTCTTTTAGGCCGGGCTTCTCCGGCTTTGTTTAACCCTATTCCCAACATAATTCGAGATGCAGGAAGGCGGCAACGTACCTGCATCCTCAAGTATGAAGGGGATACTTATCCGACTCTACAGGTGTAATTATGACGCTCAAACTCGGTGTAATTGGTACCGGTGCAATTGGTCAGGAACACATTCGCCGCTGCAATAACGTCTTGCAGGGTGCGAAAGTGGTGGCAGTTTCTGATATCAACGTGGAAGGGGCGCGTGCCGCGCTGCAACGCCTGAATATCGACGCCGAGGTGTATCAGGATGGCCATCAGGTGATCAACTCGCCAGAAGTCGATGCCGTGCTGGTGACATCCTGGGATCCGACCCACGAAGAGTTCACGCTGGCGGCCATCGCAGCGGGCAAACCGGTGTTCTGTGAAAAGCCGCTGGCACTGAGCGCCGAAGGCTGCCGTCGCATCGTCGATGCCGAGATCAAACACGGCAAACGTCTGGTGCAGGTGGGCTTTATGCGCCCGTATGATTCCGGCTATCGCGCGCTGAAAAAAGTGATTACCGACGGTGAAATCGGCGAACCGCTGATGCTGCACTGCGCGCACCGCAACCAGAGCGTCGGCGAGAATTACACCACCGATATGGCGATCACCAACACCCTGATTCACGAGCTGGACGTGCTGCGCTGGCTGACGGAAGACGATTATAAAACCGTGCAGGTGGTGTTCCCGCGTACCACGTCGAAGTCTCATGCCAAACTGAAAGATCCGCAAATCGTGCTGTTCGAAACGCAGAAAGGCATCCGTATTGATGTAGAGATTTTCGTTAACTGCGCGTACGGCTACGACATCCAGTGTGAAGTGGTGGGTGAAGAGGGCATCGCGAAACTGCCTGAACCTTCTGCTATTCAAACGCGCAAAAACGCGCGTCTCGGCGTTCCGCTGTTGACCGATTGGAAAGACCGTTTCATTGATGCCTACGACGTTGAGCTGCAGGCGTTCATTAATGACGTAAAAAGCGGCGAGTTGACCGGTCCTTCGGCCTGGGATGGCTTTGCTGCCTCCGTGGCCGCCGATGCCTGCCAGAAAGCGCAGAACAGCGGCGCGATTGAGCCGGTAACCATGCCGCCGCGTCCGGATTTCTACGCCAAATAACTGAGCTGTGCGCTAACTCCTCGGCGGCTCAGCGGCCGCCTCTGTGAATCAGGGAACTGAAGATGAACCAAGACAACGTAAAACTGGCGATTGCGCCAATCGGCTGGACCAACGATGACATGCCGGAGCTGGGCAGCGAAAACACCTTCCAGCAAACCGTCAGTGAGATGGCACTGGCCGGCTTTACCGGCAGTGAAGTGGGCAGCAAATACCCGCGCGACCCGGCGATTCTCAAGCCGATGCTGGATATCCGTGGTATTCAGATCTGCAACGCGTGGTTCAGCACCTTCTTCGCCAACGGCGACAAAGCGAAAACCATCGACGAATTCACCAATCACATGAACTTCCTGCATGCCATGGGCGCGCGCGTGATTGGCTGCTCTGAGCAGAGCAAAAGTATTCAGGGCACCACGCTGGCGGTGCTGGAGCAGAAGCCAATCTTCAGTGACGAAGAGTGGCGCTTGACGGCGGAAGGCTACAACGAGCTGGCCGAGATCGCCGCGAAAAAGGGCATGCGTTTAACGCTGCACCATCACATGGGCACCGGCATCCAGACGCCCGCCGAGATTGATCGCTTTATGGAATCGACCAATGACAATGTCGGCCTGCTGTATGACACCGGTCACATCTACTACTCCGAAGGGTCACAGCAGGCGATGCTGGACGTGCTGACTAAATATCTGCCGCGTATTTTCCACGTGCATCTGAAAGACGTGCGCGACAGCGTGGTAGCGGAAGTGCGCGAAAAATCGTTGTCGTTCCTGGATGGCGTGAAGAAGGGCACCTTCACCGTGCCTGGCGATGGCGTGATCGATTTCAAACCGGTGTTCAAAATTCTTGACGATTACGGCTATAAAGGCTGGATGGTGGTGGAAGCGGAGCAGGATCCGGCGCTGGCCAATCCGTTCGAATATGCGGTGAAAGCGCGTAAGTACATCCGTGAGAATGCGGGGCTGTAAGCTTAACGACGTGCCATAAAGTGCGCTGCTGCAGTATGTGCACACATTCGTAGCGGCGCGATTCATCGCGCGTTTTTCCATAAAAAAGGCCGTTATCCAATTTGGAATAACGGCCTTTTTATTTGGCTCGGATTATGAGGCTAACGACAACGCCGGTTTCTGTGCGTTGACCGCCAGCCACTCACGAATGCGCGCCTGTTCAGCTTCGCTCAGCCACATACCTTGTTTGGTACGACGCCAAATCGCATCATCCAGCTCGCGCACCCATTCGTTTTTCACCAGGTAGCGCAGCTCGGCTTCGTAGAACTCGTGACCGAAGTTCTCACCCAAATCATCAATGCTCTTCGCGCCTTCCAGCAGCACTTCGGTACGGCTGCCGTAGGTACGGGCAAAGTGGCGCGCCATACCTTCGCTGATAAACGGATAGCGACGACGCAGGCCCGCAGCGTAATCTTCACGCGTACCGGAGAAATCCCCCCCCGGCAATACCGCGCTTTTGGTCCAGGCTGGGCCGATGTTCGGGTAGTACTTGGTCAGTTTTTCCAGCGCGTGTTCCGCCAGCTTACGATAGGTGGTCAGCTTGCCGCCAAACACCGACAGCAGCGGTGCCTGGCCGTTTTCATCATGCACATCCAGCGTGTAATCGCGGGTGATGGCCTGCGGCGAATCCGATTCGTCATCGCACAGCGGACGCACGCCCGAGTAAGTCCAGACGATGTCATCTTTGCTCAGCTGCTGTTTGAAGTGTCCGTTGAACACCTTCAGCAGGTAGCTGATTTCGTTGTCATCAATCTTCACGTCTTTCGGATCGCCTTTGTACTCCACGTCGGTAGTGCCGATGATGGAGAACTCATCCATCCACGGAATGACAAATACGATACGGTTATCTTCGTTCTGCAGGATATACGCCTGCTTTTCGCGATGGACGCGCGGCACCACGATGTGGCTGCCTTTGATCAGACGAATGCCGTACGGCGATTTCAGCTTCAGGCCGTCGTCGAAGAACTCTTTTACCCATGGACCAGCCGCGTTGACCAGACCTTTGGCGCGCCAGGTATAGGTTTTGCCGCTATCAATATCTTCGGCTTCCACCATCCACAAACCGGCTTCGCGCCAGGCGCGGGTCACGCGAGTACGGGTGCGCACTTCGCCGCCCTGTTTTTCCACTTCCTGCGCGTTGAGCACGACCATGCGTGCATCATCAACCCAGCAGTCGGAATATTCGAAACCGCGCGTGATTTCCGGTTTGAGGGCCGAATCCGCGCCAAAACGCAGGCTTTTACTGCCCGGCAGCGTGGTGCGTTTGCCGAGGCGATCGTACATAAACAGGCCCATGCGGATCATCCACGCCGGACGCAGGTGCGGGCGGTGCGGCAGACGGAAGCGCATCGGGAAAGCGATATGCGGTGCCATTTTCAGCAGCACTTCACGCTCGGCTAAGGCTTCGCCAACCAGGCGGAATTCATAGTGTTCAAGGTAGCGCAGGCCACCGTGAATCAGCTTCGAGCTGTTGGAGGAGGTTGCACAGGCCAAATCCCGCGCCTCCAGCATCAGCACCGACAGTCCGCGTCCTGCAGCGTCCACTGCAATGCCGGCTCCGTTAATGCCGCCGCCGATCACGATCAGGTCTTTGGTTTCCACGTCATCTCCTCCGATGTTCGGAATAGTTCTAAAATGTTCGTTTTCGAGCGTAATAATAATCGGAAACCAACATCGACGCCAGCGGTTAACTGAATAAAAACATTTTTGCGTGATATAGCTAACATTCCGACAGGAAAAAAATCACATAACCACAGGACTTGTCAGGTTATCGCGACCGATTCTCAGGGTAAACTAGGCGCTAATTGTGACGAAGTAATGAGAGACACCATGGAAACCTTCGAGTGTATTAATGTCCTGCAGGCGCAAGAGCATCTGGCACAAGGTGCGCAGCTGGTGGATATCCGCGATCCACAAAGTTTCATGATGGGCCACGCTGCGGGCGCGCAGCATCTGACCAACGATAACCTGGCGGACTTCATCGCCAAGGCCAATCAGGATTTACCGGTACTGGTGATGTGCTATCACGGCAACAGCAGTAAAGGCGCGGCGCAGTTCCTGCTTGGACAGGGATTTAACGCGGCCTATAGCGTTGACGGCGGCTTTGACGCCTGGCGCGCGGCATTCCCGGCGCAGGTTGTCACCGGCGACGCCTAAGCCCATCGCATAAGGAAGGAGAGCACCGCATGATGCGCATCACCCAGTTTAATAATCCGCGCATGGCGCAGGCGTTTGTCGACTACATGGCGACGCGCGGCGTGAAGTTACGTATTGAGCGCGAAAGCCACTTTGTCATTATGTTGGATGATGAAAGTAAGCTGGAGATGGTCGAAAACGAACTCGCGCAGTTCGTGCGCGATCCCAACCATCCACGTTATCAGGCTGCCAGCTGGCATAGCGGTAATACCGCCAGCGGCCTGCGCTATGAGCGCACCCACATTTGGGCGAACATTCGCCAGCGCGCCGGTCCGCTCACCATGAGCATCATGATTGCCTGTATCGCGGTGTTTATCGTGATGCAGATCGTCGGCGATGACGTGGCGCTGGACTGGCTGGCGTGGCCGGCGGATGCGTCGCAATATTTCCAGGTGTGGCGCTGGTTCAGTCATGCGCTGCTGCACTTCTCGCTGCTGCATATCCTGTTTAACCTGATGTGGTGGTGGTACCTCGGCGGTGCGGTCGAGAAACGTCTCGGCACCGGCAAACTGTTTGTGATTATGTTGATCTCGGCGCTGCTCACCGGCTGGATGCAGGCGAAGTTTAGCGGCGTGCTGTTTGGTGGTTTGTCGGGCGTGGTGTACGCGCTGATGGGATATTGCTGGTTACGCGGTGAGCGCGATCCCGAAAGTGGCATTTATCTGGAGCGTGGCCTGATTGGCTTCGCGGTGGTGTGGTTGGTGATTGGTTTTTACGGCGCGTTTGGCTTGGCGATTGCCAACGCGGCGCACGTTACCGGCTTGCTGGTCGGTTTAGCGATGGCATTTGTTGATACGCGCAACATCGCGCGTCGTTAGCAGCGCGAATAAAACAGCGGCTTCGAGCCGAGGAGAGAGATGTGAAGCAGACGCAACGTCATGACGCCATTATCGATCTGGTCCGGCGTCAGGGATATGTCAGTACCGAAGAGCTGGTAGAGCACTTTGAGGTCAGCCCGCAAACCATTCGGCGCGATCTCAACGACCTGGCCGATCAGAATAAAATTATGCGCCATCACGGCGGGGCGGCGTTGCCGTCCAGTTCCGAGAACACCGCCTGGCAGGATCGTAAGATGATGTGGTCAGCGGAGAAAGCGCGCATCGCCGAGCGTGTGGCGAGCCAGATCCCGGATGGCGCCACGCTGTTTATCGATATCGGCACCACGCCGGAAGCGGTGGCGCACGCGCTGCTTAATCACAACAATCTGCGCGTGGTCACCAACAACCTCAACGTGGCGATTCTGTTGATGGCGAAACCGGATTTTCGCGTGATCATCGCCGGTGGTGAAGTACGCACGCGCGATGGCGGCATCATGGGCGAAGCGACGCTGGACTTCATCTCGCAGTTCCGGCTTGATTACGGCATTCTCGGTATCAGCGGCATCGATATGGACGGTTCGCTGCTGGAGTTTGACTATCACGAAGTGCGCACCAAACGCGCGATTATCGAAAACTCGCGCTGCGTGATGCTGGTGGTGGATCACTCGAAGTTCGGCCGTAATGCGATGGTTAACCTCGGCAATATGAGCCTGATTGATTACATGTATACCGATCAAAGCCCGCCGGCCAGCGTGCTGAAAGTGATTGAACAGCACGAAGTTCATCTCGAGCTCTGTTGATGTTACATAACCAGGTCGCCATGAATGGCGACCTTACGATGTAGTGTGCGCATTTATGCGCACTGTTTTTTTTCTTAACACGCGCATTTCCCTGTCGCTTTTTTCTGCGCCCGCAGCTTTACTTATCCATTCACCTCTTGCGCTCGCCCCGGCTTTACCGTTAACGGACACGAAGGGATTGATATGTCGCAGCAAAAATTCAATAAAACACGTTTCGACGCCGCTCTCACCCGCCAATGGCAGCACCTTGGACTCACTTCCGCCCAGCAAATGACACCGCATCAATGGTGGCAAGCGCTGAGCAGCGTGCTGGCCGAAATGCTGGCGACCCAGCCACCGGCACCGCCGAAGCAAGGGCAGCGCCACGTCAATTATCTGTCGATGGAGTTTTTGATTGGTCGCCTGACCGGCAATAACTTGCTCAACCTTGGCTGGTACAACGACGTGCAAGCCGCGCTGGCGGAACATCAGGTTGAGCTGAGCGAACTGCTGGAGGAGGAAGTGGATCCGGCACTCGGCAACGGCGGGTTGGGGCGCTTAGCCGCCTGCTATATGGATTCGATGGCAACCGTCGGCCAGGCTGCGATGGGCCACGGCCTCAACTATCAATATGGTCTGTTTCGTCAGACGTTTGCCGACGGGCAGCAGCAGGAAGCGCCGGACGACTGGCAACGCGATCGCTATCCATGGTTTCGTTACAACGCGGCGCTGGATGTGCAGGTCGGCATCGGCGGCAAGGTAAAAGAGAATCAGGATGGCAGCCTTCAGTGGCGTCCCAACATCCTGCTGAAAGGAGAAGCCTGGGATTTACCGGTGGTGGGTTATCGCAATGGCATCACGCTGCCGCTGCGATTGTGGAAAGCCAGCAGCGCGCAGCCGTTCGATCTCACCGCGTTTAACAACGGCCAATTCCTGCAGGCCGAGCAGCAAGGCATCGAGGCCGACAAGCTGACTAAGGTGCTCTATCCCAATGATAATCATGCGGAAGGTAAGCGCCTGCGCCTGATGCAGCAATATTTCCAGTGCGCCTGCGCGGTGGGCGATATTCTGCGCCGTCATCATCTCGCCGGGCGCGCTATTCGCAGCTTGCCTGATTTCGAAGTGATTCAGCTCAATGACACGCATCCCACCATCGCCATTCCGGAAATGCTGCGCGTGCTGCTGGATGAACATCAGTTGAGTTGGGACGACGCGTGGCACATCACCAGCCGCACCTTTGCCTACACCAATCACACGCTGATGCCGGAAGCGCTGGAGCGCTGGGATGAACGGCTGGTGCGCGACTTGCTGCCGCGCCACTGGCTGATCATCCGCGAAATTAATCGCCGGTTTAAAAAGCGGGTGAAACAGCAGTGGCCGGGCGATAAGGCGATGTGGCACAAGCTGGCGGTGGTGGCTGAAGGCCAGGTGCGGATGGCGAATCTGTGCGTGGTGAGCTGCTTCGCGGTGAACGGCGTGGCGGCGCTGCACTCCGAGCTGGTGGTGAAAGATCTGTTTCCGGAATATCACCAACTGTGGCCGAACAAATTCCATAACGTCACCAACGGCATTACGCCGCGCCGGTGGTTAAAGCAGTGTAACCCGCTGCTGTCGACGCTGATTGATGACAGTTTGCAGGTGGAATGGGCTAACGATCTCGATGCGCTGGCATGGCTGGCGCCGTTCGCGCGCAAGAAAGCGTTCCGCCAGCAGTTTCGCGCCATCAAACAGCAAAATAAGCAGCGGCTGACGCTTTACGTCAAACGCGTGACCGGTATTGATATCAATCCGGATGCGCTGTTTGACGTGCAGATCAAGCGTCTACACGAGTACAAACGTCAGCATTTGAGCTTGCTGCATATGCTGCACTGCTATCGTCAGCTGCGCGATAATCCGGACAATCCCGACTTCGTGCCGCGTGTATTTCTGTTTGGCGCCAAAGCCGCGCCCGGCTACTACCTTGCCAAAAACATCATCTATGCGATTAACAAAGTGGCGGAGGTGATCAACAACGATCCGCGGGTCGGCGATCGCCTGAAAGTGGTGTTTATTCCGGATTACCGCATTACCGCCGCCGAATTAATGATCCCGGCCGCCGATCTCTCTGAGCAGATCTCAACCGCCGGTTATGAAGCCTCCGGTACCGGCAACATGAAACTGGCGCTAAACGGTGCGCTGACCATTGGCACGCTGGACGGCGCCAACGTGGAGATTGCGCAAGCGGTGGGCGAGAAGAATATCTTTATCTTCGGCAATAGCGTGGACGAGGTGAAAGCGCTGAAGGCGGGCGGTTACAGCCCGAAAAAGCTGCGTAAGCACCATCCTTACCTCGATGGTTTGCTGAAGGAGCTGGAGAAGGGCAAGTTCAGCGAGGGTGATAAACACGCGTTTGATCTGATGCTGCACAGCCTGACGAAGAGTGGCGATCCCTGGCTGGTGCTGGCCGATTTCGATGCCTACATCGCGGCCCAGCAGCAGGTGGAAGCGCTGTGGAAAAACCCGGAAGCCTGGACGCGCGCGGCAATCCTGAATACCGCGCACACTGGCCGTTTTAGCTCTGACCGATCGATTCGTGATTATCAGCAGTTGATTTGGCAGGCGGCAAGATAATCGATATTTCGGTCGCCATGAATGGCGACCCTACAAATTCCGTAAGGTGCGCATTTATGCGCACCTTGTTGAAGGAGAAAGGATGACGCTCAATAAGTTGGATCAGGCGGCACAGGATGCCGGCATCGCGCTGCGCTTTATCAATGCCCATGGCGAGCCGGAAACGATCAGTGATGCCACCAAACGCGCATTGCTGGCGGTGATGGAAACCCCAGTCGGCAAGGCTCCACCGCTACCGCCGGTGCAGGTATTTGCCGCCCGCGCCAAACGCCAACTGACGCCGCAAGGCAGCGGCAGCTTTTCCTGGCAGTTGCACAGCGAACAGGGCAAAAGCTTCAGCGGCGAGGTGCAGGGCGGCGAACCGCTCACGCTGCCGCCGCGTCTGCCGCAGGGCTATCATCAGCTGACTCTGCGCAAAGGTCGCCAGCAGTGGCAAACGCGCATCATCATTGCCCCGCGCAGTTGCTATCTGCCTGCGCCGCTGGAACAGGGCGAAAAACGCTGGGGTGCATTAGTGCAGCTCTACACGCTGCGTTCAGAAAGCAACTGGGGCATTGGCGATTTCGGTGATTTGAGGCTGATGCTGGAACAGATTGCTAAACATGGCGGCGATTTTGTTGGCCTTAATCCGCTGCATGCGCTCTATCCGGCGCTGCCAGAACATGCCAGCCCTTATAGCCCCACGTCGCGTCGCTGGCTCAATGTGCTGTATCTCGACATCAATCAGGTGGCGGATTTCCAGCACAGTCAGGACGGCCAGCGCTGGTGGAAAAGCGCTAAAACGCGCAAGGCTCTGCAGCAAGCGCGCGCCAGCGAGTTTGTCGATTACAGCGCGGTGGCTGAACTGAAATTAGCCGCGCTGCGTTTTGCCTGGCAAAACTATCAGCCACGCGCGGCAGCCGACGTCGAATTCCAGCAATTTATCGCCGACGGTGCCGAGCATCTGCGTTATCAGGCCGCCTTTGACGGCATTCTCGCCGAGCGCAGCCAGCAACATCCCGATGAGTGGGGTTGGGCAAACTGGCCGGAAGGCTGGCGTAACGCCTTGTTGCCGGAAGTGCAGCAATGGTGTGCTGCACACGAAGAGGAGATTCAGTTCTGGAGCTGGTTGCAGTACCTGGCGCAGCAGCAGTTTGCGGCCTGCTGGCAATACAGTCAGCAGCTGGGCATGGCGGTAGGGTTATACCGCGATTTGGCGGTCGGCGTGGCGCAGGGCAGTGCCGAAACCTGGCAAGATCCGGAACTTTATAAGCTTGGCGCATCAGTCGGCGCACCGCCGGATCGCCTCGGTCCGCAGGGACAAAACTGGGCGTTACCGCCGCTCGATCCGCATGTGATGCGCGCGCGCGGTTATCAGCCGTTTATCGATCTGCTGCGCGCCAACATGCGCGACTGCGGCGCACTGCGCATCGATCACGTGATGGCGCTGCTGCGTTTATGGTGGATTCCCTACGGCGAAAGTGCTGATAAAGGGGCTTACGTGGCGTATCCGGTGCACGATCTGTTGGCGATCCTCGCGCTGGAGAGTCAGCGCCATCGCTGCATGGTGATCGGCGAAGATCTCGGTACGGTACCGCAAGAGATCGTCAGCCTGCTGCGCAACAGCGGCATTTTCTCGTGGAAAGTGCTGTTCTTCGAGCAGCACGGCGACGGCAGCTATCGCCAGCCGCACGCGTATCCGCGTCAGTCGATTGCCAGTGCCAGCACGCATGACCTACCGACGTTGAGCGGATTCTGGCATGCGGATGATTTAACGCTGGGTGACAAGCTGGGCATCTATGCTCGCGACGGCGTGCTGCAATCTCTCCAGCAACAGCGGGTGAAACAAAAACAAGCGCTGCTGGATGCACTGCATCAGGCCGGTGCGCTGCCTGCACGTAGCGGCAAACGAGCTGATGGTTTGGCTTTATCTCCTGCGCTGACGTTGGCGTTTCACCGTTATTTGGCGCGCACTCATAGCGCACTACTTGGGCTGCAGCCGGAAGATTGGCTCGGTATCTCTTCGCCGGTCAATGTACCGGGCACGGTCAATGAATATCCTAACTGGCGTCGCAAGTTGAATGTCACGCTGGAAACGATGTTCACGCCTGAGGTGCAGAAGGTATTAAAAGCAGTAAATGAAGGGCGGAAAGCGTAGTTAAAACGCGCGGCAGCATCGGGTTGCTGCCGCGTGCTGAATCAGTAGTACGAGTGCTCACCGCGCTGGTGCTCAGTTAAATCACGCACGCCTTTCAGCTCAGGGAAGGCTGCCAGCAGCTCTTTCTCGATACCATCTTTCAGGGTGACGTCGATCATCGAACAACCGTTACAGCCGCCGCCAAATTGCAGAATGGCGATGCCGTCATCGGTGATTTCCATCAGCGATACGCGACCGCCGTGGCCAGCCAGCTGCGGGTTAATCTGCGCTTGCAGCAGATATTCCACGCGCTCAACCATTGGCGCATCGTCAGAGACCTTACGCATTTTGGCGTTGGGCGCTTTCAGCGTCAGCTGCGAACCGAGGTTGTCGGTTACAAAGTCGATTTCCGCGTCATCAAGGTACGGTGCGCTCAGCTCATCAACAAAGGCTGACAGTTTTTCGAACTTAAATTCGGTATCGGAAGCTTCTACTGCATCAGGTGGGCAGTAAGAAACACCGCATTCTGCGGTTGGCGTACCCGGATTAATGACGAATACGCGAATCTGAGTGCCATCTTCTTGTTTGGACAGCAATTTTGAGAAGTGCTCTTGCGCAGCATCAGTAATAACGATCATGGCGATTGCTCAATAGTTGACTAAATTACTTGGTTATAATACGCCCAACACCGACGCTCTACAAGGTACGGCACAGGCAACCAATGTGTACGCTGGCCGCGCCTTGCGCCAGCAGGATGCGGCTAATTTCCGCCACGGTACTTCCGGTAGTCACAACATCGTCGATAAGCAGGATATGGCGCCCGCGCACCGGCATTTCAAGGCGAAAGGCACCGCGCAGGTTCTTTTTACGTGCGCTAGCGCTTAATGAATGCTGCACCGCGCCGTGCCGCACGCGTTTTACTCCTTCGCGATATTCGCAGCCCAGCCAGCGTGCCAGCGGTTTTGCCAGCAGCGCCGCCTGATTATAGCCGCGTTGCCAGGCGCGCCGACGATGCAGCGGCACGCTCAGCACCAAATCTACACGCGGCAGCCGGTAATCACGACGCATTGTTAATAATTTTAACAAAATCAGCCGCGCCAGCATCACCCTGAGTGCGGTAATGCGAGAAAACTTCAGCTGCTGCACCCAATCACTCAGCGGCGGCAGATAATCACTGACGCAGGTTAGACTTTGCCACGGCGGCGGCTGGCGGATGCAGCGCCCGCAGGGTTGGGCGCCACTGGCCGGTAAACCGCAGCATGGGCATAGCGCCGGCAGCCGTGGAATTTGTTGCACGCAGCGACTGCACAAACCGTGGCCGACAATCTGCAGCGGCAGGCGGCATAGCCAACACAGTGCCGGGATTGGTAGCATAGCGACCTCCTTTTCACTTTTCGGGAGTGTAACCGATGAGTTCGCTTTACTGGCACACCACAGGCACGGGCGATTGCGATCTTGTGCTGCTGCACGGCTGGGGTTTGAACGCCGAAGTGTGGCAAAACATTGTTCCTCGACTCAGCTCGCATTTTCGCCTGCACCTGGTGGATCTGCCGGGCTTTGGTCGCAGCCAGGGTTTTGGTCCGCTGACCTTAGCGGAAATGGCGCAGCAACTGTTACCGCAGTTACCGCCGCGCGCGGTGCTGATCGGCTGGTCGCTGGGCGGATTAGTCGCCAGCCAATTGGCTTTAACCCAGCCCGGTCGTGTTACAGCACTGATCTCCGTGGCATCATCGCCGTGCTTTACCGCACGTGATGCGTGGCCGGGCATCAAGCCCGAGACGCTACAGAGTTTCCAGCAACAGCTGAGCACAGATTTCCAACGCACCGTGGAGCGTTTTCTGGCGCTGCAAACCATGGGCACCGAGCATGCGCGACAAGATGCACGTCAGCTGAAAGAGGTGGTGTTGTCGCAGCCGATGCCATCGGTCGAGGTATTAGAAGGCGGACTGGAGATTCTGCGTCAGGACGATCTGCGGGCTTCACTCGACGACCTCACTCTGCCGTTTCTGCGCATTTATGGTTATCTCGATGGGCTGGTGCCGCGTGGTATCGCACAGGAGCTGGATACGCGCTGGCCATCTTCTTCATCGGTGGTGATGGAGAAGGCGGCGCATGCGCCATTTATTTCCCATCCGGATGCTTTCTGTCAGCAGGTGCTGAATTTTGTCCGCGCAGCCACATAAACTGCCATGCAGCCAGCGTTATTGGCTGGCTGCCATCCAGCTTCTCCCCGCTAATGAGATCCTGCACCTGGTGCGCCAGCGGCAGCTGTGTGGTTACATCATGGTTGCTGAGATTAAACACGCACAGTAAGCCTTCGCTATCCGGTTTATGGCGACGCAATACCAGCAAGGTATTCTCGCTCTCCAGCAGCGTCATCGGATTGTCCGGATGAAACGCGGACTGGCGCGTGCGCAGCTGAATCAGCGCGCTGAGACGTTCATACACCTGCTGTCGCAGCGGATTGCCGCCGCTAATCCACGCCTCCATCTCGCGCAGGCTGTACTTCTCACGGTTGATGGCGCGGTTGTGGCCAGCGGCACGCACGCCTTCGTTATCGTTGCGTGAGCCGAGAATGCTTTGAATGTAGATGGCGGGCACGCCGGGAAACGACAGCAGAATTGCATGTGCCAGCAGGAAGCGACGCAAACGCGTGTCATCGTCGTCGTTCTGCTGATTCAGCGCATCGAAATAGGTGACGTTAATTTCGTAAGGGCTGGTGGTGCCGTCGGCATTGTTCTTGTAGGAGACCAGCGCGCCCTCCAGCGCTAAATCGCGTACCAGCGCCACAATCTCCACTTCCGACAAAATACCGCGCGCCGGATTCAGCCCAATGCCGTCGTGCGAGGCGAGAAAGTTAAAGAAGGTGGTGGTGCCACCGCCTAAATCCAGCGTGCTGGCCCATTGACGCAGCGCACGCGCCGAACCGGAGTGTATGGCGTGCAGCACCAGCGGCGGCAGTGAAAACTGGTACACCATCTGCGCTTCATCTTTGCCGTTGCCGAAATAGCTGATGTTGTCTTTGTGCGGCACATTGGTTTCGGTGACGATCACCGTGCCGGGCGCCGCTTCATTGGCGATGGCGCGAAACAGTTTCACCAGTTGATGGGTTTTCGGCAGATGAATGCAGTGGGTGCCGGGCGTTTTCCACATGTAGCCAACGGCGTCGAGCCGCACATAATCCGCGCCTTTGATCAGGTAATCCAGCAGCACGTCGACCATGCGAATCAACACTTCCGGGTTGGCGAAGTTGAGGTCGATTTGGTCGGCGCTGAAGGTGGTCCAGATGTAGCGTGTCTCGCCGTTGGCCATCTCAAACGGTGTTAATAAGGGTGAAGTGCGTGGGCGCGTGACCGCGCTGAGATCGGTGGCGGGCGGCATGCTGATAAAGAAATCATCCCAGCCGGGATCCTGCGCCAGAAAATGGCGAAACCACGCGCTGTGCGCCGACATGTGATTGCAGACAAAATCGAACATCAGGCGGGTTTCAGTATGTAGCGCGCTGATATGTTGCCACTCGCCGCAGATCGGATTGACCTGGTGATAGTCGATAACCGAGAAGCCATCATCGGATGAATAAGGAAAGAACGGCAGCAGATGCACCAGGCTGAAAGTGGATTGCAGATGCTGCTGATAAAAGCGTGAAAAGCTGGCGAGGGTGGGTTGTTCCGGTTCGCGAAACTGATCGGCGTAGCTGATCAGCACCACATCTTTCTCATCCCAGTGCGCCTTGCGCGGCAGTTTAACCGTATCGCGCGCGGCTCGAATGTGTGAAAGCAGGCGTTCACGCGCTGCGGCAGGAAAGCTGCCGTGATAAATCTCATCGATTAAGGCGTTGATAATATCCATTGGATCGCTGGGCCACGCGGAAGGTCATTTTTTCACACAGAATTTTTAGCGTAGTTGGGCGAGGAGATTTATCAAGGCTTATACGCGCGGAGATAGCGTCATCTCCGCGCGTTTTTAGGGCAGGATCTTAACGTTTTTTACCGAAGGCTGCGGCAAGCGCATCGCCCATCGCGCTGTTGCCGGCGGAAGCGCTGGCCGGTTTGCCACGGCCTTTGTTATTGGCCGCCGGACGCGCTGCTTCTTTGCCCGCGCTGCGGTTGTTCCCGCGCGCATTGCTTTCACCTGGCTGCTCATCCAGACGCATGGTGAGCGCAATACGTTTACGCTGCATATCCACTTCCATTACTTTCACTTTGACGATATCGCCGGCTTTCACCACCTGATGGGGATCCTCGACGAACTTGTCGGAAAGGGAAGAGATGTGCACTAAACCATCCTGATGCACGCCGATATCAACGAACGCGCCGAAGTTGGTGACGTTGGTCACCGCGCCTTCCAGCACCATGCCCGGCAACAGATCGTTGAGCGTTTCCACACCTTCAGCAAACTGCGCGGTTTTAAACTCAGGGCGCGGATCGCGACCCGGTTTTTCCAGCTCTTTGATGATGTCCGTCACCGTTGGCAAGCCGAAGCGCTCATCGGTGAATTCACGTGCGTTGAGATCGCGCAGGCTGCCCGGATTGCCCATCAACTCATTCAGCGCCTGCTCGGTGGCGGCCAGAATGCGCTCGACCAGCGGGTAAGCTTCCGGGTGCACGGTTGAGGCATCCAGCGGGTTATCGCCGTGGTTAATACGCAGGAAGCCGGCACACTGCTCAAAGGCTTTCGGTCCCAGACGACTGACTTTCAGTAGCTGCTGACGATTCTGGAAACGTCCATTCTCATCGCGCCAGCTGACAATATTCTGCGCCATCATGCGGGTTAAACCGGCTACGCGGGTTAACAGCGCTACCGATGCGGTGTTGAGATCAACACCCACGGCGTTTACGCAGTCTTCTACCACCGCATCCAGCTTCTTCGCCAGCTGGCTTTGGCTAACATCATGCTGATATTGGCCCACGCCGATGGATTTCGGATCGATTTTCACCAGTTCGGCAAGCGGATCCTGCAGGCGGCGCGCGATGGAAACTGCACCACGAATCGAGACGTCGAGATCCGGGAACTCCAGCGCCGCCAATTCCGACGCAGAGTAAACCGATGCGCCCGCTTCACTCACAATCACTTTCTGCGCGTTAACGTGGGGGAACTGCTTCTGCACGTCGAGGAAGAAGCGTTCGGTCTCGCGCGAAGCGGTGCCGTTACCAATCGCCACCAGTTCAACCTGATGTTTGGTGCACAGTGCCGCGACGGCCGCGGCCGCTTTCGCTGCCTGACCGGTGTGCGGATAAATGGTGTCGGTGGCGACCAGTTTGCCGGTGGCATCCACCACCGCGACTTTTACACCGGTACGCAAACCGGGATCGAGACCCATAGTGGCGCGCATTCCCGCCGGTGCGGCCATCAGCAGATCGTGCAGGTTGCGGGCAAATACGTTGATGGCTTCATCTTCGGCGCGTTCACGAATGGTGCCCATCAATTCGGTTTCGAGGTGCAGCAGCACTTTGATGCGCCAGGTCCAGCTCACCACCGCCTTGCGCCAGCTGTCCGCCGGGGCGTTATTCAGGCGCAGGTTGAGGTGTTCGGCGATCAGCGTTTCGCCGTAGCTTTCACGCGGGGCTTCTTCAAACTGGGGATCGGCATTTAGCGACAGCTGCAGCACGCCTTCGTTACGGCCGCGGAACATCGCCAGCGCGCGGTGCGATGGCACGCCGCTCAGCGCTTCGTGATGATCGAAGTAGTCGCGGAATTTCGCGCCTTCTTCCTCTTTGCCTTCCACCACGCGAGAAACCACATGCGCGTTCTTCCACAGATAATCACGCACTTTCGCCAGCAGCGAGGCGTCTTCCGCAAAGCGCTCCATCAGAATGTAGCGTGCGCCATCCAGCGCGGCGCGTACGTCGGCAACGCCTTTGTCGGCGTCAACGTAGCCCGCGGCCAGCTGCTCGGGATCCTGCGACGCATCCTGCCACAGCGTCTCGGCCAGCGGCTCAAGACCGGCTTCAATCGCGATCTGTCCGCGCGTACGACGCTTCTGTTTGTACGGCAGGTAAAGGTCTTCCAGCTCGGTTTTGTTCAGCGTGCTGTTGATGGCGGTAGCGAGTTCAGGGGTAAGTTTGCCCTGTTCGTCGATAGATTTAAGAATCGACTGGCGACGATCGTCCAGCTCGCGCAGGTAACCTAAACGGCTTTCCAGTAAACGCAGCTGGGTGTCGTCCAGGCCTCCGGTCACTTCCTTACGATAACGTGCGATAAACGGCACGGTGTTCCCTTCATCAAGTAAGCGCACGGCGGCATCAACCTGGTCGGCGCGTGCCTTTAGCTCACTTGCGATAATCTGGCTCAGCGAATCTTTCATCATCATTAACAATGCTTACACAGGGTTAGAAATAGGGGACAGTTATACGGGCTGAGGGCGAAAATTGCCAGCCGGGGGCCAGTGAATCCGTCTTTTTCTGAATGCAGCGCGCGCTTTAAAGTCTGCTTCTTGCTGATGGCGAATCGGTCGCTTATTGTTAGCCTCTTTGCTGCGAAGAAACGCCGTTACCACGAGTTGATGTCATGAAAACCCAACTGATTACCCGCGAAGGCTATAACAAGCTGCGCGCTGAACACGACCATTTGTGGAACGAAAAGCGTCCCGAAGTGACCAAAATTGTCTCCTGGGCGGCCAGCCTCGGCGATCGTTCGGAAAACGCCGATTACACCTACAACAAACGTCTGCTGCGCCAGATCGATCGCCGCGTACGCTATCTGCGTAAATGCCTCGCCGACCTGAAAATTGTCGATTACGCACCGCAGCAGGAAGGCAAAGTGTTTTTTGGCGCGTGGGTGCAGGTGGAGAACGAGCAGGGCGACGTGAAGCGGTTTCGCATTGTCGGCCCGGATGAAATCTATGGCGAGACGATGAAAGAGTACATTTCGATTGATTCGCCGATGGCGCGCGCGCTGATCAAGAAAGAAGTGGATGACGAAGTGGTGGTGAACACGCCGGAAGGCCAGAAAATCTGGTTTGTGAACAGCATCGACTATGTAAAAGAGACGCCCTAAAAAGAGTCGGAGAATAATGGCCTGGATAACGAGGCCGGGGCGCAACTTATTCTCCGGTGGCGAAATGGGCTGACAGTAAAAGAGGGGAAAGCGCCGCAGCCTTGCCGCGCATCAATAGTATGAATTATTTGCCTGGCGTGGTCGCGGTGGTGGTTGAGGTACTGTTGCCACCTTTGTCGCCGCCGCTCATGGTCGCCAGTGCAACACCCAGCAACGCACCCACCGCGCCAATACCGATAGCGTCAGAGTTTCCTTTCGCGGTGGTAGACGCCTGAGCGCCAGCCGCTTCGCCCGCGCTGGTGGCCGCCTGAACCTGAGTGATGCTGGTCAGTACCAGTGCGCCCAGCAGAATTACGGTTTTTTTCATCTTTCTCTCTCCACATGAACTCAATAACAGCAGGTACGCATGCAGTGTCGGAGATCGCGCTGCGATAAGAAAGACGTGTTTATTGCCTGATTTATCAGCCTTTATTTAATCCTGGCCTTGTTTTTTCCTGGCGTGGAATTGTTCCGAGAGCAGATACGCGGCTGATGGCGAAAGCACAATATTTTATGCTGCCCTTCAGCTGGTACTGGCATATTCTGCACCGTTACCTTAAGCCAAATCGCGCTGAGCGCCTTCCTGGCCGCGATTTAATGTGTAATGTTCCAGTAACAGAAAGAATAGGCGCCAAATTTTCAGATAAGCGCTAAGCGGCTTGAAAGCACAGATAAAAAACGCGAAGCGAAGCGCATTTCGGGGCTAAAAATAAATATAAGCTGCTGTTTAATATGCTTTGTAACAATTTCGGCTAGAATATAAACCATTAATGACTGTCACACTGAGGCCTCTTTTTTTAACAATATTGGCTCAGGCAATGGCGCCTTTGGGAGTTGAACATGCAAGAGAACTACAAAATTCTGGTCGTCGATGACGATATGCGTCTGCGTGCGTTGCTGGAGCGCTATCTCACCGAGCAGGGCTTTCAGGTGCGTAGCGTTGCCAACGCCGAGCAAATGGATCGACTGTTAACCCGCGAATCTTTCCATCTGATGGTGCTCGACTTGATGTTGCCGGGCGAAGATGGTTTATCTATCTGCCGTCGTCTGCGCAGTCAAAGTAACCCGATGCCGATCATTATGGTCACCGCCAAGGGTGAAGAAGTGGATCGTATCGTCGGTCTGGAGATCGGCGCGGATGACTACATTCCAAAACCGTTCAACCCGCGTGAGCTGCTGGCGCGAATTCGTGCCGTGCTGCGTCGTCAGGCCAATGAACTGCCAGGCGCGCCTTCGCAGGAAGAAGCGGTTATCGCCTTCGGTAAATTTAAGCTGAACCTCGGCACCCGCGAAATGTTCCGTGAAGATGAGCCGATGCCGCTGACCAGCGGTGAGTTTGCCGTGTTAAAAGCGCTGGTGAGCCATCCGCGTGAGCCGCTGTCGCGCGATAAGCTGATGAACCTGGCGCGTGGCCGTGAATACAGCGCCATGGAACGCTCCATCGACGTGCAGATTTCCCGTCTGCGTCGCATGGTGGAAGAAGATCCGGCGCATCCGCGCTATATCCAGACCGTTTGGGGCCTTGGCTACGTATTCGTTCCGGACGGCAGCAAAGCATGAGGCGATTGCGCTTCTCACCCCGCAGTTCGTTTGCCCGCACCTTGTTATTGATCGTTACCTTGCTGTTCGTCAGCCTGGTAACGACCTATTTGGTGGTGCTCAATTTCGCCATTCTTCCCAGTTTGCAGCAGTTCAATAAGGTCCTCGCGTACGAAGTGCGTATGTTGATGACTGACCGGCTGCAGCTGGAAGATGGAACACAGTTGGAAGTGCCGCCGGCCTTCCGACGCGAAATTTATCGTGAGCTGGGCATCTCGTTGTATACCAACGCGGCGGCGGAAGAGAGCGGTTTGCGCTGGGCGCAGCATTACGAATTCCTCAGTGAACAGATGGGCCAACAGCTGGGCGGCCCCACCGATGTCCGGGTCGAGGTGAATAAAAACTCGCCGGTGGTGTGGCTGAAAACCTGGCTGTCGCCGGATATCTGGGTGCGCGTACCGCTCACCGAAATCCATCAGGGCGACTTCTCACCGCTGTTCCGCTACACGCTCGCGATTATGCTGCTGGCGATAGGCGGCGCCTGGCTGTTTATCCGCATCCAAAACCGACCCTTGGTGGATTTGGAACATGCGGCATTACAGGTGGGCAAAGGCATCATTCCGCCGCCGCTGCGCGAATACGGTGCGTCTGAAGTGCGTTCAGTGACGCGCGCCTTTAACCAAATGGCGGCCGGGGTGAAGCAGTTGGCCGACGATCGTACCTTGTTGATGGCCGGTGTCAGCCACGACTTACGTACGCCGCTGACGCGTATCCGCCTTGCCACCGAAATGATGGGTGAGCAGGATGGTTATCTGGCGGAGTCGATCAACAAAGATATCGAAGAGTGCAACGCCATTATCGAGCAGTTCATCGATTATCTGCGCACCGGACAGGAGATGCAGACCGAACGTGCCGACCTGAACAGCGTGCTGGGCGAAGTGGTGGCGGCTGAAAGTGGCTACGAGCGCGAGATTGAGAATGCGGTAATGTCCGAAGATGTGATGCTGGATATCAACCCGTTATCGATTAAGCGCGCGCTGGCGAACCTGGTGGTCAATGCGGCGCGTTACGGCAACGGTTGGATTAAGGTTAGCAGCGGCAAAGAGCTGAACCGCGCGTGGTTCCAGGTGGAAGATGATGGTCCCGGCATCAAACCGGATCAACTGCAACATCTGTTCCAGCCGTTTGTGCGTGGCGACAGCGCTCGCAGCACCAGCGGAACCGGCCTAGGCCTGGCGATTGTGCAGCGTATTATCGATGCCCATGAAGGTTCGCTGGAGATTGGTGAGAGCGATCGCGGCGGATTGCGTATTCGCGCGTGGCTGCCGATCCCCGAAGGCAGCAGTAGCAGCGCAGTGGTGAGCATTAACCACAGCGCGTGATGGCCATGTGGGCACAAATCACCTTACAAAACCCGTCGATGCAGAAACAACAAAGCCGCTATCCCTCGCAGGATAGCGGCTTTTTTTTGGCCTCAACCACGTCACATCACAGCTGCGGACCGGCCTGCACCAGCGCCTTCCCGGCGTCGTTATCGGTATACTTCTCAAAGTTAGTGATAAAGCGCTGCGCCAGATCCTGCGCGGCTTGCTGCCAGGCCGCTTCCGTTGGCCAGCTGCGGCGCGGATCGAGAATTGCGCTATTCACCTGCGGTAAATGCTTTGGCATCTGCAGGTTAAACACCGGCAGCTGTTCGGTTTCCACGTTATCCAGTTCACCGGCCAGAATCGCGTTGATGATAGCCCGTGTGTCTTTCAGTGAGATGCGCTTACCGCTGCCGTTCCAGCCGGTATTGACCAGATAGGCCTGCGCACCCGCCGCTTCCATGCGCTTCACCAGCACGTCGGAATATTGCGTGGGATGCAGCGTCAGGAACGCCGCGCCGAAACAGGCGGAGAAGGTTGGCGTCGGCTGGGTTACGCCGCGCTCGGTGCCGGCCAGCTTGGCGGTAAAGCCCGACAGGAAGTGATACTGCGTCTGTTCCGGCGTTAAGCGCGAAACCGGCGGCAGCACACCAAAAGCATCGGCGGTGAGGAAAATCACCCGCTTCGCATGGCCCGCCTTGGAAACCGGCTGCACGATGTTTTCGATATGCTCAATCGGATAGGAGACGCGGGTGTTTTCGGTTTTGCTGCCGTCGGCGTAATCCACGCTGCCATCGGCGCGCACCACCACGTTTTCCAGCAGTGCATCGCGGCGGATAGCGCGGTAGATTTCCGGCTCCGCCTGCTCAGACAGATTGATGGTTTTGGCGTAGCAGCCGCCTTCAAAGTTGAACACGCCATCGTCATCCCAGCCGTGTTCGTCATCACCGATCAGCTGGCGATCCGGATCGGTGGATAAGGTGGTTTTGCCGGTGCCGGAGAGGCCGAAGAACACCGCCACATCGCCCGCTTTGCCGACGTTAGCCGAGCAGTGCATCGACGCAATGCCTTTCAGCGGCAGCAGGTAGTTCATGATGGCGAACAGGCCTTTCTTCATCTCACCGCCGTACCAGGTGCCGCCAATCAACTGCATGCGCTCAGTGAGGTTGAAGGCGACGAAGTTCTCAGAGTGCAGACCCTGCGCCTGCCAGTCCGGATTGGTGCACTGCGCGGCGTTCATCACCACGAAATCTGGCTTGAAGTCAGCTAGCTCGCTCTCGCTCGGACGGATAAACATGTTTTTGACGAAGTGCGCCTGCCAGGCCACTTCCATCACGAAGCGCACGCTCAGGCGCGTGTCGGGATTGGCACCGCAGAACGCATCAACCACAAACAGACGTTTGCCGGAAAGCTGCTGGGTGCAGCGATCTTTCAACGCCTGCCAGGTTTCCTGCGACAGCGGCTGGTTATCATTTTTGCCGTTGCCAACATCGTTCCACCACAGCGTGTCGCGCGTGGTGTCATCGCGAACGATATATTTATCTTTGGGCGAGCGACCCGTAAAGATGCCGGTATCCACGGCAATGGCGCCGCTCTGCGTCAGAGTGCCTCGCGCATAACCTTCCAGCTCTGGGCGGGTCTCTTCCTGAAATAGCGTGTCGAAGTCAGGGTTGTACACCACTTCGGTGGTGCCGCTGATGCCCATAGAGGCGAGGTCTTGCGATGTCAGGCCGTTAACGCGCATGTGACTGCTCCTTTAATCGGTATCTGTTACTGCGTATTTTTTATGGGGGGATTCTGCTGCCTGCCGTGCATAGCCACACAGGGCAGATCGCGCGCAGTGTACTCTTATGAGCACAGCGGAAAAGAGAAGATAGTCAGAAATGCGAGCTGGAACGTGACAAGTAGAGAAATCTGCCACTTATGTAATTAAAGTCAGCGTTATTTAGCTAATAACCGTGATAAATGATAGGGATACGTTCAGAGGGAAATGCGGGCGGCTGAACCGCCCGGCAGGAAATTAATGCACTTGATCGCTGTTGTTGGTTGGCGCGTTACGAATGGCGGCAATATCCACCGCATCGTACACATAGTGCGAATTGCAGTAGTCGCAATGCATATCGATTTTGCCATCCTCTGCGAGGATTTCATCCACTTCTTCAATCGGCAGCGTACTCAGGACTTCGCCGCAACGCTCGCGTGAGCAGGTGCATTTGAAGCTAACCGGCGACGGATCAAACACCGTGGCTTCTTCCTGATGATACAGACGCCATAGCACGTCGGTGGCGGGCAGTTCGATCAGCTCTTCGCTCTTCACGGTTTCGGTCAACGTGGCGAGATGATTGAAATCATCCGGGCTCGGCTCTTGCGCTGGCAGCACCTGCAGCAGAATGCCCGCCGCGCCTTTCTCGCTGGTGCGGATAAACAGGCGCGTTGGCAGCTGCTCAGAGCGCATGAAGTAATCTTCCAGGCAACCCGCCAGCGTATCCGCTTCCAGGCCCACCACGCCTTGATAACGCTCGCCTTTCTCTGGCGAGATGGTGATCACCAGATAGCCGTTACCGACCATCTCTTTCAGGCTGCTGCCCGGTGCGATCTCGGCATCTTCTTTGACGCGCGCCACGCCACGCAGCTCCTGGCGGTTGTTACCGTTGATCACCGCCAGCGTCAGCGGACCATCGCCCTGCAACTGCACGGTGATATCACCGTCAAACTTCAGCGTTGCCGTCAGCAGACTGGTGGCCACCAGCAGCTCGCCCAGCAAGGTTTTTACCGGCTCAACGTAGTCGTGATTTTTGACAATTTCACGCCAGGTTTCCGTCACGTTAACCAGCTCACCGCGCACGGCGACATTTTCGAACAGGTAGCGGTGCAGTTGATCGTTTGCAGACATAGTGTTTCTCTCGTTGGGGGCGCGTTATTTATCGCCCGACAATTTAAATTTCATCAGATCGCGGCGCTCTTTCTTATCCGGGCGACGATCGGGGTGCGGCATGGTTAACGCATTCATCTTGCGCGCCAGCGCGGTTTTCTCACGCTTTTCGATACTGGCGTCGGTTTCGGCATACAGCGCTTGCGCTTCGGTGGCGGGACGACGCTGATCGGTGACCGCGGTGATCACCACGGTGCGCTCATCATTGCCCTGACGCAGCGTCAGCTCGGCGTTCAGCTCCACCAGTTTACTGGGCTTGCTGCGCTGACCGTTGTAATGCACTTTGCCGCCTTCCACCATCTCGCGAGCCAGCGCACGGGTTTTATAGAAGCGCGCGGCCCACAGCCATTTGTCGAGGCGGACGCCTTCGCTGATTTTCTCTTTCATTGCGGCTCCTGCTTTAACGCAGCGTCTCACACAGCTGACGATAATCTCGTACCGCCGGATGACGCTGGAAAGATTGATCGGGCCGACCGGAATCCGGATTGCTGACGCCTAAACACCAGCGAATGCCCCAGCTTGTCGCTGCATCCAGAATCGCTTCGCTGTCATCAATGAACAGCGTGCGCGAACGCTCAAACGCAGTGTGCTGCTGAACGGCCTGCCAGAGGCGCGGATCCTCTTTCGGATACCCAAAGGTATGGGTGGAAAGTAATAAATCAAGGTGGGCAGCTAATCCGGTCTGCTCCAGTTTGACATCCAGATTATAAGGATGCGCATTGGTCAGCAGAATGGTGCGTTTGCCTGCGGCGCGTAGCGCCTGCAATAACGGCAGCGTATCTTCACGCATTGCGGCGCGATGGCGCTTTTCCCACGTCATGGCGCGAATATCCAGCGCCAGTTCCTGCGACCAGTAATCGAGACAATACCAGTTTAGCGTATGCATCACGGCCTGATACTTCTGCTCAATCAGCTGATGGGCTTCACCCAGCGTGATCGCGCGTTCACGGCTTAAGGTTTCCGGAACGTGTTCCAGCCAGAAGTGGCGATCAAAGGCGAGGTCGAGCAGCGTGCCGTCCATATCCAGCAGCACGGTATCAATCTCTGACCAGTTAAGCGTAACCTGCATTTTCTTTCTCGCCGCTAAAAAGTGGGCGACAGGGTAGCACAGAAGGGAAGGGCTCAGAACAGCGAGCGCACGCTCTGCATAGTGTTCAGATTGTGGTTGAAGCACTTGTCGTAATATTGCTGAATTTCCGCCATACGCAGACGATTACGGTGAATACGACGCAGCGCCAGCAAGCCGTTGATCACCGCGCTGGCAATCAGTACCAGCATCAGCAACGCGGTGCCTAAATAGCGCCATTGTGCCATCGCATCTGGCTCGTTATGCAGCGCGATATGACGGGTACCGTTAGCATCAGTGGTAATACTGGTGATGATGCCGCTGGCGGCGAATGGCGTATGCAGCAGCATTTCAGACATGCGCTGTAGCTCACGCCATTGCGAAGGGGCATCAAGATCAAACAGTGAAACTGACGGCTGCGGCTGCGTCACCATCTGGCGACCTTCATCACTGATGATCAGGAAACCACCCGGCGGCGGACTATTGAGGTTTTCTGCCGCGCGACGGGTCTCGCGCGCGAAGAAGGTAGAAGTAGCAGTGTTGACCAGATTTTCCAGCGCTTCAGCGCTAACCGGGCGCAGCAGCACATTCATGCCATTCAGCTTGCCGGAATCTGCGCGGTGGATCAGCGAATCCCAATCTTTGGCGTTGCCCAGATTTACCAGCGCATTTTTCAGGCGCACACAATCCTGCTGCTGGCTGCAAAGCTCCTGGGTTTTCAGCACCAGATCGGAGAAGTCATCCAGCAGAATCATGCCGGATTTTTGAATCGCCGAGGCCAGCTGCGGGTTGAGCTTCGGATCGGTGTTGGTTTCCGGATGCAGCTGGCGCGTGGTGGTGTCGAGCAACGCGGAAGCTTTATCGATGATATCCGATTGCGGCTGTGGCAGCGGCGCGGCGTTGTTCCAGTAAATGGCTGAGCAGTCAAACGGCATGTAGGCGTAGCTGCGATTGCTTTGGTAGTTGCCTGGCACTGAACACATGCCGGTGCCGCCCACTTTCAGGCTGTCGCCGATGTGCAGTGGCAGCGCATTCAGCTTATCAACGCTGTTCACTTCGATGCTCTCGGTGCCTTTTACCCACGCGAGGCTGAGTTTGATCGGCATGCTGAGCGGAATCCAGGTGAACAGCATTACCAACACCAGTAGCGAACCACACGCCAGCACCAGGTTTTTACGCCAGCGCTGCACCGGGAAGTTACGCACTTCGTCCTGCAGCGACAGGAAGCGGCCCTGACGCACCACCTGACGATTGAGGTACATCTCAACATCGGTGATCTGGCCAAGATCATGCGCCACATAAGGCTGCCAGTGTGCAGGGTAGATCAGATCAATAATGCCAAGCGAGATGTTGCTCTGCTCCTGATTTGATTCGCCGAACAATCCCCAGCGCTTGGGCGCACCGCGCAGGCAGTGGACGTCACGCAAACCATTCGCACCCGGGAAGCGGTAGAGGAACCACAGGCTGACGGCAATCATCAGGCAGCCGAGCAGGGCAATCCATACCATCAGACTGCCGGGCAGCACCAGACTAAGGAAGAACAAGAGGAAAGCGAAACAGATGGCGACCGCTTCACGCGTGCCGTCGGCGCGTGACAGTTGATACTCTTCCGAGGTCTCTTTGCGCACCTGCAGCAGTTCAACGTTCTCGCTCTCTTCTTTACGAATAGACGCATTGGTTGACATCGGTCGCACCAGCGGCGGCAGTGCCGGTTGTTCAACGGCGTAGCTCACCAGTGAATGACCGTTGAGCGAAATCACCAGCGGCAGGGTTTGCGTACGGATTAACTCAACATAGTTTTCATCGGCGATGTACTGCTCCCACAGCGGCGGCAGATGCACCTCGACTTCGTCGAGATAGTAGCGCCATTTCTGCGGATCGTCGGTGGAGAGGCCATAGCGGGTGATGGAACGAGTGACAGGATAAACGTTACTGCTTTGCGCGGTGAGCGTCAGCGCTTCGGGTTCGCGTGACTTCTTTGCGGAACGGGTACTGCTGTGTTGCTGCTGTTTGGCCAGCAACGCAATGTACTTTTCAACGGCATCACGTTCTTCGTCAGTAAGCTTGCGATGAGGCGGACTGATAAACGGCAGAGGTTTCGCCAACGGCGGACGATGCCGCATAGCGTACCAATAGCCGATACCTGCGAGTAACGAACAGGCGAGCATGACTGCCAGAATGACAATGTAAGTGCTCATGCTTTGCTCAATCCAGCCAAAAAACTGCCTTCACGTTAACGATGTACTCCCGGTGAATCCATCAATACAAGTCAATTTTGGCGAGCAGAAGTGATTCTGACAAGGGAAAAGTCAGATAAAATAACGCGCAAAATCATTTAATTATAGTTTGGTAGATTATTCCTTAACGGGATGTTAACCAGACAAAACTCAATTAAATATCGGCATTATCTGAATTGTGCACAACATCGTTGACTTATTGTGAATTTTTAACTGCATAGATAACAAGAAGTTGTTAGCGGCAGTGAGTGAATGTATGTCACCATAGTTTACCTACACCGCGTCTCGCACAATAGTTCGGGCTTCGGTATGCTGGCGTCATCACGTTTCACAGGGTTGTGCTAAGTTTGAGGCTGATATGAAAACCCCAATGAAAAAACCTGACATCCTCAATGTGGAAGCGGTTGCCCGCTCCCGTTTGTTCACCATAGAAGCGGTCGATCTCGCTTTCAGCAATGGCGCGCGTCGCGTCTATGAACGCATGAAGCCTTCCGATCGGGAAGCGGTGATGATTGTGCCGATTATCGGCGATGACGTGATCCTGATACAGGAGTACGCCGTGGGTCTGGAAAGCTATGAACTCGGTTTCCCGAAAGGGCTGATCGATCCCGGTGAAAGCGCCTTTGAAGCCGCCGACCGCGAGCTGAAAGAGGAGGCGGGATTTGGTGCCACTAAACTGGAAGCGCTCGGCAAGCTGACCATGGCGCCCTCTTACTTCTCCAGCAAGATGAACATTGTGGTCGCGGAAGGTTTGTACGAAGAGAAGCTGGAAGGTGATGAGCCGGAACCGCTGATTGTTCATCGCTGGCCGTTAAATAACCTGTTGGCGCTGCTGGAGGAACCTGATTTCCGCGAAGCGCGTAACGTCAGCGCCCTGTTTATGGTGCGCGAATGGTTGGTGAAGCAGGGACGTTTAAGCTACTAATCTTTGAGCATCGCTTAAAAAAAGAAAGCCGGCAGAGTTGCCGGCTTTTTTGATCAGAACAGTTCGTGGCTTTGGCCATTGTCCATGATGGTGGTTCCTACATCATGCACCGAATATTCCGTTGGCTGCGTGCCGTTGATGAAGTACTCCTGACGCGAGTTGCCGCCGTTGGCCAGTTTACCGGTACCGCGATCGATATTAACGGTGACTACGCCATCTGGCGGTGTCAGCGGCTGAACCGGCACGCCTTCCAGCGCGGATTTCATATAATCATCCCACGCTGGCTGAGCACTCTTGGCACCGCCTTCGTAACCGGAAATTTGATCTGGAATTGCGCCTGACATCGTTGAACGACCGAGCGCGCGTGAATCATCGAAGCCAATCCACACTGAGGTCACTACGCCCGGACCGTAACCGGAGAACCACGCATCTTTCGAGCTGTTGGTGGTACCGGTTTTACCGCCGATATCGTTACGTTTTAAGTCACGACCTGCACGCCAACCGGTTCCCATCCAGCCGGGTTCGCCGAAGATGTTGGTGTTCAGCGCGCTCTTGATCAGGAATGACAGTGGCGTGTTGATCACGTGCGGTGCATATTGCTGATCGCCACCCGGCTGCGGCTGCGCGGGGACTTGCTCCAGCTCCGGTTGCGGCACAGTTTGGTTCTGCGATTGCTCGGAAGTGGCGACATTCTCAATGCTCTCTTCGTTCAGCGCCACCGACTTTTTGGTATCGCCATAGATCACCGGCAAGTTGCACTGCGGGCAGGCAATTTTCGGTTTCTCTTCAAAGATCACGCCGCCTTGTTCGTTCTCAATCCTGGTGATGAAGTACGGATCGACCAGGAAGCCGCCGTTTGCCATTACCGCGTAACCGCGCACCACCTGCATTGGCGTGAACGAAGCCGCGCCTAACGCTAACGATTCGGTATGCACGATGTTCTGCGCCGGGAAGCCGAAACGCTGCAGGTATTCCGCCGCGTAATCTACGCCCATTGCTCGCATCGCACGCACCATCACCACGTTTTTCGATTCGCCCAAGCCCTGACGTAAACGGATAGGACCGGCATAGGTAGGTGGCGAGTTCTTCGGACGCCAGTCGGCGCCTGCACCCGCATCCCAGCGCGAAATCGGCACGTCATTGAGGATCGATGCCAGCGTTAAACCGCGATCCATCGCTGCGGTGTACAGGAACGGTTTGATATTGGAGCCGACCTGACGCAGCGCCTGGGTAGCGCGGTTAAACATGCTCTGGTTGAAGTCGAAACCGCCGACCAGTGCGCGTACGGCACCATCTTCAGGATTGAGCGACACCAGCGCGGAGTTCACCAAGGGAACCTGGCCGAGCCACCAATCATCATTCACTTTACGCACCCAAATCTGCTGACCGGCTTGCAGCACCTGCGTCACGCTACGCGGCGTTGGGCCTTGCAGCGTGTCAGATTTGTAAGGGCGCGCCCAGCGCACGCCCGCCATGCTCAATGAGACGCTACTGCCATCTTTCAGCATAGCCGTGGCCTGATCGACGCTGGCACTGGTGATCACTGCGGCATTCAACGGGCCATAAGTTGGCAAGTTTTTCAGCGCGCTCTGGATGCGGGTTTGATCCCAGCTAGCTTCACCCACTTTCCACAGCACGTTAGTCGGACCGCGATAGCCGTGACGCATATCGTAGGCCATCACATTGTTACGCACCGCCTGCTGTGCGGCTTCCTGCAGGTGGCGGGTCACGGTGGTGTAAACCTTATAGCCATCTTCATACGCTTTATCGCCGTAACGCTTCACCATCTCCTGTCGCACCATTTCACTCAAATAAGGTGCGGAGAAGGCGATTTCCGGGCCGTGATAGCTGGCCGTCAACGGTGCATTACGCGCTTCGTTATATTGCTGCTGCGTGATGTAGTTTTGATCCAGCATACGTGCCAGCACCACATTACGACGCGACAGTGCACGCGTATGAGAATAGAGCGGGTTGAAGGTGGAAGGCGCTTTTGGCAACCCGGCAATCACCGCCATTTCGCTCAGCGACAGCTGATCAATGGATTTTCCAAAGTAGACCTGCGCCGCAGCGCCCACACCGTACGCGCGATAGCCGAGATAAATCTTGTTGAGGTACAGCTCAAGAATTTCATCTTTGCTCAGCAGCTGCTCAATGCGGATCGCCAGGAACGCTTCCTTAATTTTACGCATTAAGGTGCGCTCTGGACTGAGGAAGAAGTTACGCGCCAGCTGCTGGGTGATGGTACTGGCACCCTGCGATGCGTGACCCGACATCAGTGCAATGCTGGCAGCACGGAAAATCCCCACCGGATCGACACCGTGATGCTCGTAGAAACGGCTGTCTTCGGTGGCAATAAACGCTTTGATTAACTCAGGCGGCATCTGCTTTAGGGTCAGCGGCACACGGCGCTTCTCACCGTATTGTGCGATCAGATCGCCATCCGCGCTGTAAACCTGCATAGGCGTTTGCAGGCGCACATCTTTCAATGTGTTCACATCGGGCAGCTGCGGCTCTATGTATTTGTACAAACCATAAACCGTGCCGGCTCCCAGCAAAATGCAACACACTGCAAGGATCAATAAATACTTTACGAACTTCACCTGAGAATTCCCATCTGTTGTCGTTTGAGCAGTTTATAAGCAACCGCGCGGTAGTATAAAGACAAGCCTGACGCTTTGATATACCCGTCAGACTTGAAGTTGCCGGTGCGTTGGCCAGGTGTACTCACCCTAGTCACTAACTCATGTAAGCGGCTGGAGATTCATGCAATTGCCGACTTCCTGCAACGCCAATTCTTTCGAGTATTGGCCTAATTCCCTTCAATGGTATTGATAAGGAGATCGCGCGCATGGCTTTTGAGCGCTGGCAAATCGGACTGGACATCCAAAATGGGCAGATCTGTGCCCTTGGCATTGAACGCCGTCGTCATGGTTGGCAGTTGCGACACTGGTGGCAACAAACGCTGCCGCAAGATACGTTAAGAAACGGTGTGCTGCAAACCACGCCTGCGTTACTGGATATGTTAGGACGCTGGCAGCGCCATCTGCCGAAACGTTATTCGCTGCGCGTTGGTCTGCCGCCACAGCTGGTGTTGCAACGCACCTTACCCTTGCCGGAAACCTCGTTGCGTGAACCGGCATTAGGGCGTTATGTGGCGGCTTCCGCACAGCGTCTTTTCCCGGTTGAGCCGGCTTCGCTATCGCTGGATTATCGATCGCCGGGTAAGGCTTCGCAGCTTTGCGTCACTGCGGCGCGGCGCGAGGTGATCGGCCAATGGCTGACGCCGCTCAAACAGGCGGGTCTGAGACCTGACGTATTTGAGCTGAGTAGCCTGGCGCTGACGCAAATCGGCATGCGCATGCCTTTACGCCACAATCAGCTATTGATTCATCCGCTTAGCGATCACTGGCTATGGACGCTGGCAGGTGAAAGCACCACCTCAGGCGCAGCCACCGAACCCCTCACTCTCGCGCAGCTGCGTGACACCTTTCCACAGATGGAGAGCGTGCTCTGCACGTCACCCCAGGTCTTGCCTGAGGAGCAGGTGAAACGCTGCAAGCCGTTTACGCTGCTGCACTATCTGCAACCGCCTTTGCCCGAGCAGGAGGGGGAGTTTGCTATCGCGCTTGGGTTGGCACTGCGCCCGGAGGATGCCTGATGCTGGCGGTCAACTTGCTTCCCTGGCGCATCCAGCAATGGCAGCGGCGGCGCCAGCAGAGCATCACGCTGCTGGCACTGACGTTGGTGTGCACCTTGCTGATCCTTTCAGCGCTGTGGTGGCGTGGCGCAATCGCACGGCAGCAACAGGCGGAAGCGCTGATGGATATCACCTTCATCCTCACCACACTGCAACAGCAGCTTGAGCAGCAGCAATCGCTGCTGCAGTTGCGTGAGTCACTTCTTCAGGCGCAGCGCGCCCAGCAACAGCGGCAAGATCAGCACCACCGCTGGCAGCATTTCTGGCAGCAATTGCCGGAACTAATGCCTGAAACCTTATGGCTACATCGCCTTGAGCGGCGGCAAGGGCAGTTGGTGCTGGAGGGGCAGGCGCAGAGCATGGCGGCAGTGAGTGATTTTCGTCATCAATTGATAACGCAGCCGTTGTTCAGCAGCGTGAAGCAGGGCGGTGTGCAGCGCCAGTCCGGCGGCGATTATCGCTTCGCCCTGCATGCGCGCATACAGGAGTTGGCCGATGAATGATCTGCTGCAACGCTGGCTGATGTTAACGCTACCGCTACGCATCGTAGCATTACTGCTGTTATCGCTGCTGCTGTTCGCGCTGATGTGGTGGGTAGTGCTTCGTCCGCAGCAGCAGATGCATGAAGCGCAACAGCAACAGCTGGGAAAAATGAGGCAACAGCAGCAACAGCGTTTGCAACAGCTGGCACTCTTTCCAGCCATTGATCTGTTGCAGGATGAGATCGCCACGCTGCAGCAACCTGCGCCGGACATGGCGGCGCAGCAAACGCTGGAGACAATTGTTGCTGCACGGGGTAGCCAGCTGGAAGCCTGGCATCCGGACAGCCAGCCGCAACAGCTACAGCTGCGGCTCATCTGGCCACAGTTTCTGCCGCTGTTTAGCGAGCTCGCCACGACCCGCTTAGCCGTACCACAGCGTTTTCAGCTGCAAGCCGAGCAGGGCGTACTGAACACGCAACTTTGGCTGGAGAGTGACGATGCGGAGTAGCGCGCTGCTGTTGCTGCTCTGCAGCTCCCTTGCGCTAGCGCGCGATCCTTTCCAGCCGCTGACAGAAAGGCTTTGCCAGGCACAGGTTGCCGCGCCGCAAGGCTGGCGTTTGCAGGGCATTATTGGTGCAGCGCCGCACTATGTGGCGTGGCTGGTTTCTCCGCAGGGAAAAAGTCATCGGCTGACCGAGCAAACACCCTTTCCGCTGCCGCCCTGGCAAGTCGTGCAGCTTACGGCACACACGCTGGTGCTGAACGCGGCACAAAGTTGTTCGCCCCAGCAAATCACATGGGTAATAAAAGGAGGTTTTTATGAAATGGATGACGCTACTGATACTGCTGTCTCTGAGCGCCCCGCTGCGCGCCAGTGACGATCGCCTGAGCCTGACGTTTGATGATGCGCCGGTTGAACGCATTTTACAGGCGCTGGCGGATTATCAGCAGACTAACCTGCTGATTGCACCGGGTGTTGAGGGCCGCCTCTCGCTGCGCTTAGATAATGTGGGCTGGGAGCGCGCGCTCGCCCTGGTGACACAGTTGGCAAAACTTACTGTGGTGCAGGAAGAGGGCGTGCTGTTGGTTTACCCAGAAAGCTGGCAACAGTTGCAGGCGCAACAAGCGCAGGCAGAGCGTGAGGAGGAAAAACAGCAAACGCCTCTGGAACAACGAACCGTGACGCTGCATTACGCCAGCGCCAGCGATATTTATCGTAGCTTACAAGCCGAGCGATCCTTGATGACGCCACGTGGCAGCGTGACGGTGGACAGTCGCACCAACAGTCTGCTGTTGCGCGATACGACCGAGGCGCTGCGTGACACTGAGCGCTGGTTAAAAGCATTAGATTTACCGCTGGAGCAGGTTGAGCTGGCTGCACACATCGTCACCATCAATGAAGAGCATCTGCGCGAGCTGGGCGTTAACTGGGGCACTTCACCAGCAGAAGTCGTGACCCAGGCGCTGCGTAATCCACTGCTGGATATTCCCCTGGCAGTGGGCAATCCGGCGTTTCGTGCCGGCGTCACGCTGGGCCAGGTGAGTGGCGAATTATTGAACCTCGAATTAAGCGCATTGGAGCAGGAGAACCAAATCGAAATTATCGCCAGCCCGCGCCTGTTTACCGCGCATCAACAGACCGCCACTATCAAGCAGGGAACGGAAATCCCCTATGAGGTGAAGTCAGGTAATAGCGGGGCGACGGCGATTGAATTTAAAGAAGCGGTGCTGGGTATGGAGGTCACACCCGTGGTGTTAGGTAATGGACGCATCCAGCTAAAACTCAGATTGAGCCAGAACCTGCCGGGAAGGAGCGTCAACATTGGCGATAATCAGGTACTGAGTATTGATAAGCAGGAGATTGAAACCCAGGTAACGCTTCGAGATGGCGAAACCTTAGCGCTCGGCGGCATTTTCCAGCAGCAGCGTACGCAGAGCGAGAAACGCGTTCCTTGGCTGGGTGAATTGCCGCTGCTGGGGAATTTGTTCCGTCAGCAGACCGACGAGCAGAAAAAAAAGGAGCTGGTTATCTTTATTACCCCCAGACTGGTCAGGGAAGCAGCGCTTACTGCCGGATAAAGCGGAAAATTCGTTCTGTGAGGCCAACTGCGTTGACGCAGGGCTGGAATTAGCTTACAAGGTTTAGCGATTTTCAAAACGGTGTAACGGAACGCGGCAGAATAACCTTCCGAATGACGTCGGTCACAAGCGATACTGACGTCAAAAGAAATATCTCCAAAATAATTCGAGCTCCAGTAGGACGTTAAATGAGTGAATTCACTGTGCTTACATTGGTAAGCGATTACGGTGGATGACCCCGGCCAGCGTGCCTGTAGCACGAAATATAGCGGATTAGCGGAGGTGCGTTACCGTCTCGCGAACCACAGACCGGTCCTGTTAAGAGGTCGCCGGGGGCAATTTATTCGGTTGCCAAACGGCCATGAGTGTTGAGATAATTTTCCGTCTGACTCTTGTTAACGCTCATGAGGTCTCAGTTCCTGTCCCGCCAGCTATGCTGAACGCGGGGTATCATCAACGAATTCTTAGTAATACCGATAAAATGGCAGAGAAACGCAATATCTTTCTGGTTGGGCCGATGGGTGCCGGCAAAAGCACTATTGGTCGTCAGTTGGCTCAGCAACTCAATATGGAATTTTTCGATTCCGATCAGGAAATTGAGCGACGCACCGGAGCGGATGTAGGCTGGGTATTTGATGTGGAAGGCGAAGAAGGCTTCCGCGATCGTGAAGAAAAGATCATTAATGAGCTGACCGAGAAGCAGGGCATTGTCCTGGCGACCGGTGGTGGCTCCGTCAAATCCCGCGAGACCCGTAATCGTCTCTCCGCCCGTGGTGTGGTCGTATACCTAGAAACCACCATCGAAAAGCAGCTTGCTCGTACCCAGCGTGATAAAAAGCGTCCGCTGTTGCAGGTTGAATCACCGCCGCGCGAAGTACTGGAAGCGCTAGCAGGTGAACGTAATCCGCTTTATGAAGAGATCGCTGATGTCACTATTCGCACTGACGATCAGAGTGCAAAAGTGGTGGCCAATCAGATCATCAACATGCTGGAAAAGAACTAATCCAGCGCCCTGAGGGCTCAGTAATAGGTATCGGTCATCATGGAGAAGATCACTGTCTCACTCGGGGATCGCAGTTACCCCATCACCATCGCTGCCGGACTGTTTAACGATCCGGCTTCTTTTTGGCCGCTCAAAGCAGGCGACAATGCCATGCTGGTAACAAACCAGACACTGGCGCCGATCTATCTGGAACCCCTGGCAGCGCTACTCAGCAAGGCTGGAGTGAAGGTAGATCAGGTCATTTTGCCTGATGGTGAGCAGTACAAAACGTTGGCTGTAATGGACGAGGTGTTCACCGCGCTGCTGAAAAAGCCGCACGGTCGTGATACCACGCTGATTGCACTGGGCGGTGGAGTGATTGGTGATCTGACCGGATTTGCTGCGGCCAGCTATCAGCGCGGCGTGCGCTTTATTCAGGTGCCGACCACGTTGCTGTCTCAGGTTGACTCCTCCGTGGGTGGCAAAACCGCGGTAAACCATCCTCTTGGCAAAAACATGATTGGGGCGTTTTACCAGCCCGCGTCTGTGGTTGTGGATACCCATTGCCTGGCCACTCTGCCGCCGCGCGAACTCGCGTCGGGTCTGGCGGAAGTGATCAAATACGGCATTATTCTTGATGGCGAATTTTTCCTGTGGCTGGAGCAGAATCTTGATGCTCTGCTGGCACTGGATGAAAAAGCCATGGCTTACTGCATTCGTCGCTGCTGCGAGCTTAAAGCCGAAGTGGTCGCGGCTGATGAGCGCGAAACCGGTGTGCGTGCACTGCTTAATCTGGGCCATACTTTTGGTCATGCGATTGAAGCGCATATGGGTTACGGCAACTGGCTGCACGGCGAAGCGGTGTCGGCTGGCATGGTGATGGCCGCGCGTACCGCCGAGCGTTTGGGGCAGTTCACTTCAGCTGAAACCGATCGCATTATCGCGCTGCTATTGCGCGCCGGTTTACCGGTGCATGGCCCGGCGAGCATGGCGGCGGAAGATTATCTGCCTCACATGATGCGCGATAAAAAAGTGCTGGCCGGCGAGTTGCGTCTGGTGCTGCCTCTCGCTATTGGCCGCTCTGAAGTGCGTGCAGGTGTGGCTCATGATATGGTGCTGGCAGCAATCAATGATTGCCAGAAACCCTGATTATTAGAAGTGATGAGTGGTGATGCGGCGTGTGGGAAGCGCGTCGTTTTACGGAGGAGGCTAAATGGATGAGTTCAAACCGGAAGACGAGTTAAAACCTGACGCCAGTGACCGCCGTCCGACGCGGTCACGCAAATCGTCTTCTGCGCCGAAAGTGAAAGTACCGGTTTCTCGTCAGCATATGATGATGGGTATTGGTATTTTAGTTCTGCTGTTGGTGGTGCTGGGAATTGGTTCGGCGTTAACCGGTCCAGATGAGAAGAAACCAGCAACCAATACCGCAAATAATGGCGCGGCACCTTCAGCCGGTGGCAGCGAAAAGAACATCGACCTTTCAGGTTCGACGTCCATGAGCGGCCAGCAAAATGCCACACCTTCTGCTGATGGCGGCGCTGCGCAAACTACAGCGGGAGCGGCTGCACCTGCGGGCAACGACGCCCAGTCCATCTCGATGCCACCGGTATCTTCAACGCCCACTCAGGCCGAAACCGTTGATACTCCAGCGAACCAACAGCGTGTCACGCTGCCGGGCGATCTCAACACCGCGCTGAACAATCAGCAGGGTTCTGTTGATGCTGCGGCACAAGGCGCACAGGGTAACAGTTCGCTGCCAACCGCACCGGCAACGGTCAGTGGCAACGGTAAGGCGATGACGCCGCCAGCGATGCGTGCGGAAACCCCACCGCGTAATGCCAGCAACGGTGCACGCGAGACGCACGCTGCCAGCACCACCACGCACAAAGCTCCGGCAGCGACTAAATCGACGCCGGTGAAAGAGAACAACACGCACACTACGCCAGCGCGTAACGCGGCGCCTGCGAGCAGCAGCGCCAGCAAATCGTTGCCATCGGGCGGCAACTACACGCTGCAGTTGAGCGGTGCGTCGAAAGAAGAGAGCCTGAACGCCTGGGCGAGAAAACAGAACCTGAGCGGTTATCACGTGTATAAAACCACGCGCAACGGTCAGCCATGGTACGTGTTGGTGAGTGGTGCTTACGCCACGCCAGCCGATGCGAAACGCGCGGTGGCATCACTGCCAGCAGAAGTGCGTGCGGCGAATCCTTGGGTGAAACCGCTTAGTCAGGTGAAGAAAGAAAGTCAGTAATTGATGTGGGGCTGCGCAGATGTGGCCCCGTTTAAAGCGCAGAGCTGCTGTCGGTTTCACCACAGCCAATAATTAAGATGTAATAACCACGACAGCATGAAAAAAAATCGCGCTTTCCTGAAATGGGCCGGAGGGAAATACCCGCTCCTTGATGACATCCGTCGTCATTTGCCACAAGGTGATTGTCTAATCGAACCCTTTGTCGGCGCCGGTTCAGTATTCCTCAATACCGATTATGACCGCTATCACCTGGCGGACATCAACGGTGATCTCATCAATCTCTATAACATCGTCAAAACGCGTACCGCAGCGTTCATTGAAGACGCGCGCCAGCTTTTCAACGCCGAAGGTAACACGGCGGAAACCTACTACGCGCAGCGCATCGCATTCAATGCCAGCAGAGATGAATATCAGCGCGCGGTGCTGTTCCTGTATCTCAATCGCCATGGTTACAACGGGCTGTGCCGCTACAATCTGCGCGGGGAGTTTAACGTCCCTTTTGGTCGCTATCGTAAGCCCTATTTCCCGGAAGCGGAGCTGCTGTGGTTTGCCGAACGGGCGCAAAAAGCGACCTTTGTCTGTGAATCTTACGATGTTACTCTGAACAACGCCGCTGAAGGCTCAGTGGTTTATTGCGATCCGCCGTATGCGCCGCTCTCGGCAACGGCGAATTTTACCGCGTATCACACCAACAGTTTTAGCCTGCGCGAGCAGCAGCATCTGGCGGAACTGGCCAATAAGCTGGCGCAGCAAAATCGCATCCCGGTACTGATTTCTAACCACGACACGGTGCTCACGCGCGAGTGGTATCAGAATGCGGATTTACACGTAGTCAAAGCCCGGCGTTCCATCAGCCGAAGCATAAGTGGTCGCACTCAGGTCGACGAACTGCTGGCGCTTTTCCGCTAGTCTGTTTCGTCCGCGACCAACGCATTACGCCAGCTCCGGCTGGCGCACAAAATTGGGAGATTCGGATGAAACAATTTTTACTGGCCCCTTCAATTCTTGCTGCTGATTTCGCTCGTCTGGGCGAAGACACAGCCAAAGCGCTGGCGGCAGGTGGTGATGTGGTCCATTTCGATGTGATGGATAACCACTACGTTCCTAATCTGACCATGGGGCCGATGGTGCTGAAAGCGCTGCGCGATTACGGCATCACTGCACCTATTGATGTGCATCTGATGGTAAAACCAGTGGATGCATTGATCCCGGAATTCGCTAAAGCGGGCGCTACCTTTATTACTTTTCACCCGGAAGCCAGCGAGCATGTTGATCGCACGCTGCAGCTGATCAAAGAGCACGGTTGCAAAGCGGGCTTGGTATTCAACCCCGCGACACCGCTCGACTACCTCGACTACGTAATGGATAAGCTGGATATCATTCTGCTGATGTCGGTGAACCCAGGTTTTGGTGGTCAATCCTTCATTCCCGGTACGCTCGACAAACTGCGCGAAGCGCGTCGCCTGATCGATCAAAGCGGCTATAACATTCGTCTGGAAGTGGATGGTGGCGTGAAAATCGACAACATCGGCCAGATTGCTGCTGCCGGTGCCGACATGTTTGTCGCGGGTTCTGCGATCTTTGGTCATCCGGATTACAAGAAAGTGATCGACGAGATGCGTGGCGAACTGGAGAAAGTTAATGGCTCATTTCACTGATATCCGCGCGCTGGCGTTCGATCTTGACGGTACGCTGGTCGATAGCGCGCCGGGTTTGGCGCAGGCCATCGATCATGCGCTGGCCGATCTGCAATTGCCGCCGCCGGGTTTGGCATTAGCCTCCACCTGGATTGGTAACGGTGCCGACGTGATGATGACCCGCGCGCTGACGTGGGCGCTGGGACGCGAACCGCATGCCGAAGAGCAACGTGATGCGCGTGCACTGTTCGATAAATATTACGCCCAAACGGTGGAAGCGGGCAGCACGCTGTTCCCGCAGGTGAAAGAGACGTTGGCAGCGCTGCAGGCGCAAGGCCTGCCGCTGGCGATCGTCACCAACAAACCGACGCCGTTTGTTGCGCCGCTGCTAAAGTCACTCGGTATTGCTGATTACTTTACGCAGATTATCGGCGGCGATGATGTGGTGGTGAAAAAACCTCACCCGGCGGCCATTTTCCTCGTGCTCGGCCATTTTGGCGTGCTTCCCGGACAATTGCTGTTTGTCGGCGATTCGCGCAATGATATTCTCGCGGCCCAGGCAGCAGGCGTGCCGAATATCGGCATGACATTTGGCTACAACTACGGCGAGCCGATTGCGACAAGCCAACCCGATTTAACTCTCGACTCTTTTGACGAACTTTTGCCCGCTATCGGGCTGTGATTATCAGGACATAACATGAGCAAACCCATCGTTTTCAGCGGCGCCCAGCCTTCCGGTGAACTGACCATTGGCAACTATATGGGTGCGCTGCGTCAGTGGGTGCAGATGCAGGATGATTTCCACTGCATTTACTGCATCGTCGATCTGCACGCCATCACCGTACGTCAGGATCCGGTTGCGCTGCGTAAAGCCACGCTGGATACCTTAGCGCTGTACCTTGCCTGCGGCATCGACCCGGCCAAAAGTACCATCTTTGTTCAGTCGCATGTGCCAGAGCATGCGCAGCTGAGCTGGGTGCTGAACTGCTACGCCTATTTCGGCGAGCTGAGCCGCATGACGCAATTCAAAGATAAATCAGCGCGTTACTCGGAAAACATCACTGCCGGCCTGTTTGATTATCCGGTGCTGATGGCGGCAGACATCCTGTTGTATCAAACCAATCAGGTGCCGGTGGGCGAAGATCAGAAGCAGCATCTGGAACTGAGCCGCGATATCGCGCAGCGCTTCAATGCGCTGTATGGCGACGTGTTCAAAGTGCCTGAGCCGTTCATTCCGAAATCGGGCGCGCGCGTGATGTCGCTGCTTGAGCCAACCAAAAAGATGTCCAAGTCAGACGACAACCGTAATAACGTGATTGGTCTGCTGGAAGACACCAAAGCGGTAGTGAAGAAGATCAAACGCGCGGTGACTGACTCTGCCGAGCCGCCCGTGGTGCGCTACGACATCAAAGAGAAAGCCGGTGTTTCTAACCTGCTGGACATTCTCGCTGGCGTCACAGGCAAAACCATTGCCGAGCTGGAGCAGGAGTTTGAAGGCAAAATGTATGGCCATCTGAAAGTCGCGGTTGCGGATGCAGTTTCAGGCATGCTGACCGATTTGCAGGAGCGTTATCATCGTTTCCGCAACGATGAAGAGCTGCTCAATCAGGTGATGCGCGATGGCGCAGCGAAAGCCCGAGCGCATGCGCAGGAAACGCTAAAGAAAGTGTACGAAGCGGTAGGTTTTGTCGCACAGCCATAAACGGCTTGCAGCATAGAGCAGAACGGCGGGTCATCATGCCCCGCCGTTTTTATTTGATGCGATGTAACGCCAGTTCGGCGCCATCCCAGAACAGACGGGCATTGCCGTCAGCCAGCACGCTCAGCACGGCACCCGGTGCCGGTCCCCACGCCTTATTGCCACAGCTCACGTTGAAACCGTAGCGGAAAGTGAAATCACGATCTTGCCCCGAGCCATTGGCGGCAGTGAGACGCGGTTTAGTTGCGCAGTTATCGACCGAAGGATTGATGCTGCGTTCGGCGGTACCGCGCGTCCAGTTGATGGCATTCGGCTTAAACGCCACGCGCGCACCCATAAACTGCGGGTCATTCTTAATGTAGATCTGACCCATCTCCTTCTTAGGTGTTACCGCCACCACCTGCCATTCGCCGACGACGTTCGACCAGGTAACGGGTGCAGCAGCGGCAACCGCGCTTAGCGGCAATAGCAACGCGCAAACCAGTGAAGCAACGCGCATGGAAACTCCTTATCAATGAGAAAGATGGCTATTAGTCTGGCGACAAAGCGCAGCGCTGTACAGTTTTTTGCCGCTTCAGAACCAGCGTAACTGTGAGCGCAGTTCCACAACGCGACCAACAATAATCAGAGCTGGACTGACAAACTGCTGCGCTAACGTCGCCAGCTCAGCCAGGGTTGCGGTTTCGACCCGCTGCTGCGGCGTGGTGCCATTCTGCACAATCGCGACTGGCATGGTCGCATCCATGCCGTGCTGCAACAGCTGCTGCTGGATCTCAGGCGCCTGCGCCAGTCCCATATAGAACACCAGCGTTTGCTGCTCGGCGGCCAGCTTGCGCCATTCGATTTCCCCGTGCTGCTGCAAATGGCCGGTCACGAAACGCACGCTTTGCGCGTGGTCGCGATGCGTAAGCGGAATGCCGCTGTAGGCAGCACAGCCCGATGCGGCAGTAATGCCCGGCACCACGCTAAACGGAATATGGTGCTGCGCCAACAGTTCAAGCTCTTCGCCGCCGCGACCAAAGATAAAGGGATCGCCGCCTTTCAGTCGCACCACGCGCTTGCCGCTCTGCGCCTGCTCAAGTAAAACCTGATTGATCTGCGCTTGCGGCACGCAGTGATGGCCGGCCTGTTTGCCGACGAAGATACGCTCAGCATCGCGGCGCACCAGATTGAGAATCGGCTCGGAGACTAAGCGGTCATACACCACTACATCGGCCTGCTGAATATGCTGCAGGCCTTTCAGCGTCAGCAATCCGGCATCGCCCGGCCCGGCGCCCACCAACACCACTTCGCCTTGCTGCGACAGCGGCGCATCGAATAAGGTCTCGACGATATGCTCCGCGCGCGGCCGATCATTATTTGCCAGGGTTTGTGCCAGACGATCGCTAACAAAAAAACGTTCCCAGAACGCGCGGCGCTGCGCCATGCTGGCGAAGGTGCGCTTCACACGGCTACGCAACGAACCGGCTAGTGCAGCCAGCTCACCGAGATGCTGTGGCAGCATCGCTTCGAGTTTTTCCCGCAGTAAACGCGCCAGCACCGGCGCACGACCGCCGGATGACACCGCAATCATCAGCGGTGAGCGGTCAATTATCGATGGCATGATGGCGCTGGCTTCCTGTGGTGCATCCACCAGATTACAGAAGATGCGACGCTGCTCAGCCACATCGCCAACCTGCTGATTGACCGCGTCATCGTCGGTGGCGGCAATCACCAGCCAGCAGCCGTCGAGCCAGCGCTCATCAAACGCGCCGGGTAGTAAAGTCAACTTTCCCTGTTGTGCCCACTGCTGGAAGGCAGGGGAGAAATCCAGCGCGCCCACGTGCAGATCGGCACCGGCATCCAGCAGCAAACGCGCTTTGCGCTCAGCCACATCACCACCGCCAACCAATAAACAACGTTTGCCCTGCAGGCGGCAAAACAGCGGAAAGTAGTCCATAGCTCATCCTGAAAAAAGCCCGCACGGGGCGGGCTAAAAAAGTGTTATACCGCTTTGAGCGGCGCGGCTTGCGCTTCGGGCTGCGGGCGTTGCGCCTGCGGCGTGGCATACCAGTAGCCAAGGCCCATCAGCACCATGCCAGAGAACATATTGCCCAGCGTCACCCACAGCAAATTGTGGCCGATACCGCTCATTGTGAGGTCTGCATTATGCTGACCAAACCACGACAGCGCAAAGACCGTCATGTTGGCAATCGAGTGCTCATAGCCGGAAGCGATAAACGCCAGTAAACACCACCAGATGGCGATAAACTTCGCCGTCCCTTCCGTACGCACCGCCATCCAGATCGCCAGGCACACCAGCCAGTTACACAGTGCGCCTTTAAAGAACAGTGCCATGGCCGGCTGCGTGGTTTTCGCCAGCGCCGCGCTGTGGATCAGCGAGCCAGCATTTGGCAGCAGCGGACCCGCGGCATAGTAATAAATCAGTGCCACCAGCACCGAGCCGACCAAATTTCCTAACCAGGTTTGCGGCAACACGCACCACATCTGACCTTGTTTGATGGTGCCGGCTTTCACGCCAATGGTGAGGAACATAGTATGACCGGTGAACAGCTCGGAACCGGCGATGATCACCAGCGTCAGCGCAATCCCAAAGGTCGCTCCCATCAGCAGTGGACGATAAGCCGCATCGACCAGATTACCGAGGGTGAAGATCAGGATAATTGCCAGGCCCACATAGGCGCCGGCCATTGCTGAACCGATCCAAAAAGCCAGCGGACTGTGCTGAGCAGTACGCACAATGCGCGCCGCGTTGGCGGCGCATTTATTCAGGGTGTCAGTAAACATAGTGACGTCTCATAAAGTGAAGGAATGCGGTCAGGCACATATCTCAACCTTGCCTGCGCTGACGCGCACCGGATAGCTCGCCACGGAACGCGCTTCGTCTTCCAGACAAAAGCCATCACTCAGGCGGAAGCGCTGCTTTTTCAGTGGGCTTGCCACCCACAGCGCTTGCTGGTGCTCAGCAATCAAACCGCGTGATAACACGCTGGCCTGGGCGAAAGGATCAATATTGCTTAATGCGTAGAGCTGCTCATCATCGCGCGGTCGGAAAATGGCAATCTGCTGGCCTTTGACGAGGGCGCAAATGCCGGTCGCCGGGAGAATTTGGTTGAGTTCACACACCGGATGCCACTGGCTCATGCGTCGATCTCCTCAATCAGGGTGATTGTAATGCGCTCGTCCGGACGCGCCGGGCGATGCTGATCGCGTTGGTTAATATGCTGCACCAGCGGATCGCGCTGATCGCTGTTGATAAAGGTGTTGAAGTGATTGTGCTGCTGCGGATGTTGCACCGTCGCGGTCCATTCGCACTCAACTTCGCCGCGCAGGCGAGTCAGCTCGCTTTCAAGCTGCGCATTGAGGCCAAGCTTGTCGTCAACAATGACGCTACGCAGATAGTCAATACCGCCATCCATGCTTTCCAGCCACAGCGAAGTGCGCTGCAGGCGGTCGCCGGTGCGGATGTAGAACATCATGAAGCGATCCAGATAGTGCAGCAGCGTGTCGCGATCGAGATCGGCAGCCAGCAGATCGGCGTGACGAGGTTTCATGCCGCCATTGCCGCACACATACAGGTTCCAGCCTTTTTCGGTGGCGATAATGCCCACGTCTTTACCCTGAGCTTCCGCGCATTCACGGGTGCAGCCGGAGACGCCAAACTTCATCTTGTGCGGGGTACGAATGCCTTTGTAGCGATTCTCCAGCTCGATGCCGAAGCCAAGGCTGTCGCCAACGCCAAAGCGGCACCAGACGCTGCCGACGCAGGTTTTCGCCATGCGCAGCGCTTTGGCATACGCCTGTCCGGTTTCAAAACCGGCTTCAATCAGCTGTGTCCAGATGGCAGGCAGATCGTCACGCTGCGCGCCAAACAGGCCAATACGCTGCGAGCCGGTGATTTTGGTGTAGAGATTGTACTGGCGCGCCACGGCGCCAATTGCCATCAACCCTTCCGGGGTAATTTCACCTCCGGCTGAGCGCGGGATCACCGAGTAAGTGCCATCTTTCTGAATATTGCCGAGGAACAGATCGTTGCTGTCCTGCAGCGGTGCCAGCTGTGGCTTCAGTACGTACTCGTTCCAGCACGAGGCCAGCAGCGAACCCACGGTGGGCTTACACACTTCGCAGCCGTAGCCCTGACCATATTTGGCCAGCAGCGCGTCAAACGATTTGATCTCTTCTACGCGAATCAGGTGATACAGCTCCTGACGCGAGTAAGGGAGGTGCTCGCACAGATGATTGTTGATTTCGATGCCCTGACGGCTCAGTTCACCGTTCAGCACCTGCGTAATCAAGGGAATGCAGCCGCCGCAGCCGGTTCCGGCGCGGGTTTCGGCTTTCAGCGCCGCTACGGTGTGGCAACCGCCCTGCACGGCCTTGACGATATCGCCTTTACTCACGTCGAAGCAGGAGCAGATCTGTGCGCTATCCGGCAGCGAATCAACGCCCATTGCCGGTTTCTCGCCGCTGCCTGCAGGCAGGATCAGCAATTCGGGATTTTCGGGTAACGTGATGTTATTCAGCGCCAGCTGCAGTAGATTGCCGTAATCGCTGGTGTCACCCACCAGCACCGCGCCCAGCAATGTGCGGTTATCTTCGCTGACAATCAGCCGTTTATAGATATTTTTCTGTTCGTCGAGCCACAGGTAGCTGCGCGCGCCCGGCGTGCGGCCATGCGCATCACCAATGCCCCCGACATCCACGCCCAGCAGTTTCAGCTTGGCGCTCATGTCTGCACCGGCAAAGGCATTATTGCGGCCCATCAGCCTATCGCTGGCGACCTGTGCCATTTTATAGCCCGGCGCAACTAAGCCATAAATACGGTTCTGCCAGGCGGCGCATTCGCCGATAGCGTAGATGGCCGCGTCGCTGGTTTGGCAATGATCGTTAATGGCGATGCCGCCGCGCTGACCTAGCGTCAGACCGCACTGCTTAGCCAGTTTGTCCTGTGGACGAATGCCGGTAGAGAAGACGATGAAATCCACATCCAGCGCGCTGCCGTCGGCAAACTCCAGCGTTTTACCGCCTTTGGCATGATGGACGATTTGCTGGGTGTTTTTGCCGGTGTGGACGCGTACGCCCATCTGCTCGATTTTGCGTCGCAGCTGCTCGCCGCCTTGCGGATCGAGCTGCTCCGCCATCAGCACGGGTGCGAACTCAATCACGTGGGTTTCAATGCCGAGGTTTTTCAGCGCGCCTGCAGCTTCGAGCCCCAGCAAGCCGCCGCCAATCACCGCGCCGCGTTTGCTGCGACGGGAACAGGCTTCAATGGCGTTCAGATCTTCAATGGTGCGATAGACAAAGCAGTCGCTGCCTTCCGCACCTTTGATGGGGGGAATCCATGGGTAGGATCCGGTGGCGAAAATCAGCGTGTCATAATGCACCGCGCGACCGGTATTGGAGTGAATCAGTTTTTCGTCGCGGTTAATGGTGATGGCGCGTTCGCCAAGCAATACATTCACCTGATGCTTCTGGTAATAACCTTCGCGAACCAGTGAAAGTTCTTCAGCGGTGTGATGGGAGAAATAGGCGGAAAGGTGGACGCGATCATAGGCGACCCGGGGTTCTTCACAGAAAACGGTTATCGAAAACTGATTCGAAACATCTTTGTCGATAAGTTCTTCTATAAAGCGGTGGCCGACCATGCCGTTGCCAATAATAACGACACTGTGCTTGCTCATGCTTGCCTCAAAAATTGCGGTATCTGCGGCTACCTTAACGCGCCGCTTTAGGCGCTTATTGATATACATCAAGCGCGCCCTTATATACCTATTTAGAGGTATGTAACTGATTTTGAACAAATAAGTTAAGTGGCTTATTTGGTTGATAATTACCCAATCATTTTCTTCGTCGCACATTCCGTAACGGCGCGATTTATCGCGCAATAAATTGCGCCGCTACGGAATGTGCCCGCGGTGACATTGGTTTTCATGCTAGCTTTAGATTTTGTGTTTTAGCGGAGAACGGCATGGCAAACCCGTCACTGAAGTGGATTAACAACCTGCGTTTAGCGGGTCAGCAAGGCTTGTGGCAAATCGAAATCGACAACGGCAAAATTGCGCACCTTCGTCCGCAGCCGTCGCAAACCGCAGCACAGCCTGACACGTTGGATGCTGAGGGCGGACTGGCGAGCGCACCGTTTATCGAGCCGCACATACACCTCGACACCACGCAAACCGCCGGTCAACCGTCGTGGAACCAATCCGGCACGCTGTTTGAAGGCATTGAACGCTGGGCGGAGCGTAAAGCGTTGCTCAGCCATGAGGATGTTAAACAGCGCGCGCAGCAAACGCTAAAGTGGCAAATCGCCAACGGTATTCAGCATGTTCGCACGCATGTTGATGTCTCCGATCCCACGCTTACCGCGTTAAAAGCGATGCTGGAGGTGAAAGCGGAAATGGCACCGTGGATCGATATCCAGATTGTGGCATTTCCCCAGGAGGGCATTCTCTCTTATCCCAACGGTGAAGCCTTGCTGGAAGAGGCGCTGCGCATGGCCGCGGATGTGGTTGGCGCAATTCCGCATTACGAATTTACCCGCGAATATGGCGTCGAGTCGCTGCATAAGACGTTTGCGCTGGCCAATCGCTACGATCGTCTGGTGGATGTGCATTGCGATGAGATTGATGATGAGCAGTCGCGCTTTGTCGAAACGGTGGCGGCGCTGGCGCATCGCGATGGCAACGGCGAACGCGTCACCGCCAGCCACACCACGGCGATGCACTCATACAACAATGCTTACACGTCGCGGCTGTTTCGCCTGCTCAAGCTTTCCAATATCAATTTCGTCGCCAATCCGCTGGTGAATATCCATCTGCAAGGGCGCTTTGATAGCTATCCCAAACGTCGCGGCATCACGCGGGTGAAAGAGCTGCTGGAGGCCAATATCAACGTCTGTTTCGGGCACGATGATGTGTTCGATCCTTGGTATCCGCTTGGCACCGCCAGCATGCTGCAGGTGTTGCATATGGGACTGCACGTCTGTCAGCTGATGGGCTACGAGCAGATCGATAACGGATTACAGCTGATTACAGCGAACAGCGCCAAAACCCTGCAGCTGGCGAATTACGGTATTCAACCGGGCCACGAGGCCAGTTTGATTATTCTGCCGGCGGAGAGCGGATTTGATGCCGTGCGGCGTCAGGTGCCGGTGCGTTATTCGCTGCGCAAAGGGGTATTAGTGGCAGCGACGCAGCCAGCCAGCAGTGAGATCTATTTAGCGGAAAAAGAAGCGGTAACGTTTAAGCGATGAAGAGCAGGGCGGACCGAAGTCCGCCCGTCAAACTTAGTGAGTAACGTGGCCATGCTGGCGATGTTTGGTCACAAAGCCCAGCAGAACACACATTACAAACACCACGGCGTACAAACCGTTGGCGGTAGAGAGCGCCGCATGTGCGCCACCGGTTGCCACGATTGGGCCTGTCACCACGAACGTCAGCATGGTGCCGACGGTGCCGCAGGTCAGGATGAAGTTCACCAGTTTCGGTGAAGAGACCTTGGTTTGCAGCGAGCCCAGCGTGATGATGGTGGTGTAAATGGCGCTAGAGCTGAAGCCCAGCGTCATGATGATCCAGTGCAGCATGCCAGCATCTTTGGACGTGACGAACCAATACATCAAACCCGTTGCCAGTGCTGCCAGCACCATCAGAATGCGTTGCAGATCGAAGAAGCGCAGCACGAAGCTAAACACCCACATGCCGACCATATACGCGGTCCAGAAATTACCGACCAGTTGACCGGCAGCGGCAATATCCATGCCCATTGATTTGGTGGCGTATTCCGGTACCCAGGAGATGAAGCCGAGCTGGCCAAGGATGTAGCACAGCGCCGCAATCGACAGGAACAGTACGCCGATGCCCCACTTCTCTTTCTCCACGCCTGGCTTAGCCGCCTCGCTTTTCAATACCGGGAACTCGATAAACAGCGTTAGCACAAAGATCGCGACATAAATCACGCCGATGCAGGCATAGACCCAATACCATGGCAGCGCACGCGCCAGCAGGATACCGGCGATAATCGGGAAAATGGTGCCCGCCATGCTGAAGAATGAATCGGTGAACAGCAGACGTGCGCCGCGTTGACGACCGTCGTACAGATGGGTGATCAGGAAGGTGCCGATCGACATGGTAATTCCGCTGACCACGCCGAGCACGAACATGCACAGCGAGAAGACGGTGAGATCGTGGCTGGTCATCAGGCCAGCGACGGCGAGGATCATCAGCACGAAGCCAAAAATCAACTGACGCTTCAGCGGCACAATCACCATCAGCCAGGCGTTCAGAAACACCGACACCAAAATGCCCGCATTAAGGAAAGTAAAGGTGTTGCTCATTTCTGAGATAGGGCGTTGGAAGTACTGCGCGATATTGTCCAGCACCATACCGGTTACGATCACCAGTGCGCCGGTGAGCGCATAGGAGAAATAGCTAATCCAGGTAAGGCCGAGCCGATTACGGTTTGTCATGTTCTGAACCTGTGAAGCGCCGAGATTGGCAAAAAAGTGTCATGAATTGTAAGTGCAACTGTGATCTTAATAAACAACGAGTGAAACAAGCAGGAACTATTTCATTAAGAGTGTGATTTTAATCACGCAAATGATTGCGTGGCGGCAAAAGTATGACAATCGCAACATCCACGTAAATATCGGTAAAACGCTGGCTCTTGGATCACATGCTCTTTACAATCAATCTCGTTTTTGAGCTAGCTCTCCATGGTAAGGAATCTTTCATGCTTAAACGTACTTTAACAGCGGCCGTTGCCCTGTTAGCGCTCTCTTCTGTATCTTCTGCCGCTCTGGCAGCCAAAGGGGATACACATGTGCTGCTCACCACGTCTGCGGGCAATATTGAACTCGAACTGAACAACCAGAAAGCCCCGGTTTCGGTGAAAAACTTCGTCGATTACGTCAACAATGGTTTCTACAACAACACCATTTTCCACCGCGTTATTCCTGGCTTTATGATTCAGGGCGGCGGATTCACGACGGATATGCAGCAGAAGCAAACTGTTGCGCCAATCAAAAACGAAGCCGACAACGGCTTGCGTAATCTGCGTGGCACCATTTCAATGGCGCGTACCGCAGATAAAGATAGCGCCACCAGCCAATTCTTCCTCAACGTGGCAGATAACGCGTTCCTCGATCACGGTCAGCGTGATTTTGGTTATGCGGTGTTTGGTAAAGTTGTGAAAGGCCAAGATGTGGTCGATAAGATAGCTCAGGTGCCGACCAAAGATGTGGGCCCGTACCAAAATGTGCCGTCAAAACCGATTGTTATCCTCTCCGCCAAAGTCCTGCCTTAATCGCGTAACGCGCCATATTCCCCTGGCGCGTCATTTCATCTCCGGCAAAGCAAAAAATTGCTGCTTATACTTAGGGCTCATTGCTTGCCGGAGGCGCTATGACCAGCAAACTCACCGAGAAACAGAAAGCCACGTTATGGCAGCAGCGCCGTGCTGCGAGCTATCAAGCCAGCTGTCGCCTGGCCGGTTACACGTCGAGTGAACCTTTAATCGATGCAGAACACGCCGAAGAACGACTGGCGTCGCTGAGGAGACAATATGGCGGATAATAGCTTAGCGGTGCGCGATCCCTACCTGTGGCATAACGACAGCGTGCTGAAGAATCGCCTCGACATTCACGACGAAGCGCAGCTGCGTAAAGCCGAACTGGCCTTCAGCAGCGCGCGTCTGGCGACGTTAGAACTGGGGCCGCGCAGCATCGGCTTGCCGCGGTTGTGCCATATTCATCGCACGCTGTTTCAGGATCTCTACAGCTGGGCGGGAGAGCTGCGCACTATCGATATCTGGCGTGATGAAACGCCCTATTGCCACTGCGAATACATCGAGAAAGAGGGCAATACGCTGATGCAGGCGCTGGAAGAGGAGCGCGGTTTAGCCGACCTGCCAGCGGAAACGTTCACGGCGCGCATCGCTCATTACTACTGTGAGATTTTCGTCCTGCATCCGTTCCGCGCTGGCAACGGACGCGCGCAGCGCATCTTCTTCGAGCAGCTGGCGTTGCACGCCGGTTATCAGCTGTCGTGGGAAACACTCGAACGCGAGGCGTGGCGCGCCGCGATCTCGGCTGGCGTCGCGGGCGATCTGGATCCGCTTACTGCCCAGTTTGCGAAAGTGGTGAGCCCGGCAAAAATTTTATAGCAGGATTTGCAGCCCATGTTTTTGCACCACCGACAACAGCTTGAGAGAAATACCACCTGGCCGTTTAGCGCCAGTTTCCCACTTTTGCACGGTTGACACGCTGGTGTTGAGATAGCGGGCAAAGACAGGCTGACTCACATTTAAATTCTCGCGCAGGTTTTTTATTGCCTGCGCATCCAAGGCTGTTACTTCACTCAGGCAACGTTCATCAAAGTCACGCATGCTCTGTTTGCTAAGTGCACCCGCTTCAAACAGACCCGACGCTGCGCTATGGATGGCTGCAAAAGCCGGGCTGTTAAATTTATGCGCTTTGGTCATGACATATCTCCACCAATTCTTGAACGGTTATTAACCGATTTAGCGTCTCGTTTGAAATTAGCGAGTAATGCTTTGCCAGGTCACGGAAGCCCTCAAGCTCGCTTTCACTGAGGTTGGCCTGATCCTGTTTGGCGAATAAAAAGGTATAAATCCAATTCTTTCCCCCTTTCGCCAGAATAATGGCGCGCTCACGATTTTGCTGCAGACGTTTTTTAAAAACGCCACCTCCTAAGTTATCAGCATGACCGAGCTTTACTGCTGCAATAGCCTGACAAAGTTCATCATCGCCAATCAAATGACGGCGAGCTTGCTTACTGAACCATTTGGTTTTGAATACTCGTGTTGTAGCTGGCATAGCAACTCTCCAAAATATAGCACTGGGTGTGAGAGTAATCAGAATCTTTTTTATCAGCTAGCGGGTATTAAGTTTGGAGGTGTTAACATGGTTTTTTTGCGACCTTTCTTGCACCGGTTGCCCGTAATGACTCAGTGCTACGATCTACTATGCTGCTGCTAATCGATAACTACGACTCCTTCACCTGGAATCTTTACCAATACTTCTGCGAACTTGGCGCGGATGTGCGCGTGGTGCGCAACGATGCCATTACGCTGCAAGAGATTGAAGCGTTGCCGCTAACGCATCTGGTGATTTCGCCAGGCCCGTGCACGCCAGATCAATCCGGCATCTCGCTTGCCGCCATTCGCCACTTTGCCGGGCGCGTACCGATTCTCGGCGTTTGCCTTGGGCATCAGGCGATCGCCCAAGCGTATGGTGCGCAGGTGGTACGTGCGCGGCAGGTGATGCACGGTAAAACCTCGCGCATACAACACAGCAATCAAGGTGTGTTCCGCAACCTGAATAACCCGCTTACCGTAACGCGCTATCATTCGCTGATTGTGGCGCGTGATACGCTGCCCGCTGAGTTTGAAATCACCGCGTGGAGCCTGCGCGACGGTGAACCGGATGAGATTATGGGCTTCCGCCATCGCACCTTGCCGCTGGAAGGCGTGCAGTTCCATCCGGAAAGCATCCTCAGTGAACAAGGCCACCAACTGCTGGCTAATTTCCTCAGCGCGTAACTTATGTTTGCCTTCGTATGATTTTTTATGCATATTTTGTGATTATATTTTCACATTAGCTCAACATATAACCCGATGAGGTCATCAATGGCAGCGGAAAAACTAGCGGTAACCCGGGAAACGTTCGATAACGTTATTTTGCCTGTTTATGCACCTGCGCAGTTTGTGCCGGTTAAGGGCAAAGGCAGCCGAGTGTGGGATCAGCAGGGCAAAGAGTATATCGATTTCTCAGGCGGTATCGCGGTAACTGCATTGGGCCATTGTCATCCGGCGCTGGTGGAGACGCTGAAAACCCAGGGCGAAACACTGTGGCATACCAGCAATGTGTTCACCAACGAACCGGCGCTGCGTCTGGCCAGCAAACTTATTGCTGCCACTTTTGCCGACCGCGTGTTTTTTGGTAACTCCGGCGCAGAAGCCAACGAAGCAGCCTTCAAGCTGGCACGTTATTACGCCTGTAAAAAACACAGCCCGTTTAAGAGCAAAATCATCGCCTTCCATAACGCCTTCCACGGTCGCACGCTGTTCACGGTCTCGGTTGGCGGGCAGCCGAAATATTCCGATGGCTTTGGGCCAAAACCGGCGGATATCGTGCATGTGCCCTTCAACGATCTCGACGCAGTAAAAGCGGTGATTGACGATCACACCTGCGCCATCGTGGTGGAGCCGATTCAGGGCGAAGGCGGCGTGGTACCCGCTACGCAGGCGTTTATGCAGGGTTTACGCGCATTGTGCGATGAACATAACGCGCTGCTGGTGCTGGATGAAGTGCAGAGCGGCATGGGCCGCAGTGGCAAACTGTTTAGCTACGAGCATTACGGCATCAAGCCCGATATTCTCACCAGCGCAAAAGCGCTGGGCGGCGGATTCCCGGTGAGCGCGATGTTAACCACCAACGACATTGCATCGGTGATGTCGCCAGGCGTACATGGCACCACCTACGGCGGCAATCCGCTGGCCTGTGCGATTGCTGAAACCGCGCTGGATATCATCAACACACCGGAAGTACTGGAGGGTGTGGAAGCGCGCCGTCAGCAATTTGTTGAAGCACTGCAAGCCATCGACAGCAAATTCGATATCTTCAGCGAGATTCGCGGCAAAGGCCTGCTGATAGGTGCCGCGCTGAAGCCGCAGTTCGCCAGCAAGGCGCGCGACATCCTCAATGCTTCTGCAGCGGAAGGGCTGATGATTCTCACGGCTGGCACCGATGTGATTCGTTTTGTGCCGTCGCTGGTAATTGAGCCAACCGATATTGCCGAAGGCATGACGCGTTTCGCGACGGCGATTGAAAAGGTGCTGGCCGCTTAATCCGCTTTCGGACGTAACACCTTGAGCCAGCGGCCATGATGCGGTCGCTGGCTCCACGCCAGTGAAGAGATGGTGTGCATGACGTTAAGGTGCTGCAAAATCCGCTTCACATGCTGTTCGACAATCGTAACCGGCCCTTCGTTAAGATTCTCCGGCGCTTCCAGAATATTGCTGTCGTTGCCCGGCCCGTCATACGCCAGCCGCTGCTGGCAACGCTGCAGCGCAATTTCACAAGATTGCAGATAACGTTCCGCCAGCTTCGCCGTCAACATGGTGTGCTCGCGCGCCAGAATCGTCATGGCGTTAATGTGCTCAACGATAAACTGGCTGTGCGTCACCCACATGCGCATATCTTGCAGATATTTCAGGTTAAAGCCCGGCTCGCTCGACGCCTGGTTCAATGAATTGAACAGCGCATTGTGTGCCTGGTTAACCTTGATACGCTGATACGCCAGCTTCTCCGGCGACTGCTCCGGGCCAAGCAGTAGCTGCAACGCTTCCTGATATGCTTCCAGCGCATCGTGCGCATTCTTGCGCAGCAGTCCGCTTTGCCACTGCGGCCACAGCCAAATCATGCCGGCGAAAGCAATCAGGCAGCCCATCAAGGTATCCATCATGCGCGGCAACAAGAACTGCGCGCCGTTGAGCGACAGCAGCTGCAGCGAATACACCGCAGTGACGGTGAAGCCAATCATCGACCAGCCATAATATTTCCGCGTGATCAGATAGCTCGCCAGCGTGATGCCCAGCATAAACAGCAAGGTGATCGATTCTGGCACCGCCAGCTGCAGCGAGGCCGCGGCAATCAATAAACCGGCAAAGGTGCCCAGCGCACGGTGCTGAATACGCACGCGCGTGGCGCTATAGCCGTTCTGGCTGACGAACATAATCGTCATCAAAATCCAGTACGGTTTGGGGATATTGAAGAACAGTGCCAGCGAGCTGCCAAACATCAGCATTACGGCGAAGCGGGCCGCAGTGCGTAAGGCGGTGGATTTGAATGACAGATAACTGCGCAGTGCTGGCAGCAGTGGCAAACGACGTTGACGATCGGCCATCAGGTCGCGCGTGTAGAGCGGTTTCTGCGTGCGCAATACGCGGGCGATGCGGCTGAAGTGGTAGAGGCAGAAATTGCCGACCGGATTATCCGGATGCTGGCGGGCAATTTTCTCTAGTGCGCCGAGCTGTTTCTCCATATGAAAGCGATCCGGCAGCTGATGATAGAGAATGGCATCGGCCAGCACGCGTAACCGTGCGGAGATAATTTTGGCGTTCCAGCGGATCACCGCTTCAGCGTGACTCTCCTCCACCAGCTTCTGCACCTCTTCAGGCTGATGCAGGCTGACCGAGATGTGTTCCTGTAAATCCAGCGCTACCTGGAAGGCGCGCGTCAGGCGCTTGTGGCTGTTATCGCGGCTGGCCGACAGCATATGCATTTGCTGGTAGCAGGTGGTAATGAGATCGACCGCCTTTTGCTGACGTGCCAGCAGCGGTGGCAGCGCTTTTTCCGGATCGGTTAGCTGCGTCAATAAGGTGTACTTGGCATCGCAATAATCGGCCAGTTCGCGGAACAGCAGGCTGAGTGATTCGCGCATCGGCTGCTCTTTCCACAGCCAGAACCAGAACCAGTTGAATAAGCCGTACCACAGCGTGCCGCCAATATAGAGCAGCGGCGGCACCCATATCGGCATACGCCCAACCAGGCTGAGCGTAAAGATGGCGGCGATTAAAGGGGCGGGCAGCAGCCGCGCATGCAGCGGGCCGATTTCGCCGGTTACGCCGATCAGCAGCGGCAGCGCCAGCAGGATCAGCGGCAGCGGAATCTGGTAAGCGGTCAAAATTTGCATCAGGAAACTGCCGGTGGCAAACAGCGAACCACCGACAATCAGGCGTTTGAAGAAGCGTTTATGCGGCGTATCCAGACCCGCCATATTGCAGCAGGCAGGCACTAACGAGAACAGCAGGCCTTTTTGCAGATCGCCAAACAGCCAGCCGAGAGCCACAGGCAGGCACAGCACCAGCGTTTGCCGCAGCGCATAGTTAACTTCAGGATGATAGATGATTCGGCGCCACATCAGCTCATCGCAAATAGAAACGGCGCGATGTTGCCATCACGCCGTGGGTGAGAAGAAATTAGCGGGTGCCGTAAACGACGATGGTTTTACCGTGTGCGGAGATCAGATTCTGATCTTCCAGCATTTTCAGGATACGGCCCACAGTTTCGCGTGAGCAGCCCACGATCTGACCAATCTCCTGACGGGTGATTTTGATTTGCATGCCGTCTGGGTGAGTCATCGCATCTGGCTGTTTAGCCAGATTAAGCAGCGTTTGCGCAATACGTCCTGTCACATCAAGGAAAGCGAGGTTGCCCACTTTCTCCGATGTCACTTGCAGACGACGCGCCATTTGCGACGAAAGTCGCATTAAAATATCCGGGTTTACCTGAATCAGCTGACGGAATTTTTTGTAGGAAATTTCAGCCACTTCGCAGGCAGACTTCGCACGCACCCAGGCACTACGTTCCTGGCCTTCTTCGAAAAGACCGAGTTCGCCGATAAAATCTCCCTGATTGAGGTAGGAGAGAATCATCTCTTTGCCTTCTTCATCTTTAATCAGTACCGCTACGGAACCTTTAACGATGTAGTACAGCGTTTCCGCTTTCTCACCCTGATGGATGAGCGTGCTTTTGGATGGATATTTGTGAATATGGCAATGGGACAGGAACCATTCGAGTGTAGGGTCTGTTTGCGGTTTGCCGAGAACCATTCGCTATTATCCTCTGTTGTAATCGTGCCCAAAATACAGGGGGCATTTTTTCCCTGTCAGGCGGTTTAATCGTCGAGCGTTTCCAGTAATGGAAAAATTATTCCGGGTCATTCTTAAGCTACGCTTTTGATTCTTCCCGCCTTCGTCTGTAACGACGAAAATATTTTCAGCACTGTTTGTAGCACAGCTTTTGCGAGCTGTCTTGTGTTGTCTCGCTTCAGCAAACGGGGGAATAGTCTGGATTGCTGTTTATCAGGTGAAAGCGTAATCTGGCGGCAAAACCGCCGCTTCAGGAGAAAGAATCATGCAGGCACGAGTGAAATGGGTGGAAGGTCTTACCTTTCTCGGAGAATCCTCATCCGGTCATCAGGTATTAATGGACGGTAATTCCGGTGATAAAGCGCCAAGCCCAATGGAGATGGTGCTCATGGCCGCCGGCGGTTGTAGCGCCATTGATGTGGTGTCGATTCTGCAAAAAGGGCGCAGCGATGTCGCCGATTGCGAAGTCAAACTGACGTCAGAACGCCGCGAAGAAGCACCACGCATTTTTACCCATATCAACCTGCATTTTATCGTCAGCGGCAAAGCGTTGAGCGACAAAGCTGTAGCGCGCGCGGTTGATCTCTCTGCGGAAAAATACTGTTCGGTGGCGATCATGCTGGGCAAGGGCGTGGAAATCACCCACAGCTATGAAGTGATCGAGCTTTAATGCTTCCAGGTGCGCATCAATGCGCACCCTACAAAACGCTATCATTTCGTAGGGTCGCCATTCATGGCGACCAATGACACTCACTCAATCCGTTTTCCTTCAATTAGTCGCTGAACCAGCGGTAGCATTATCAGTTCCATCGCCAATCCCATTTTGCCGCCCGGCACCACCAGCGTATTAATGTGGGAAATAAACGATCCCTGAATCATCGCCAGCAAATAGGGGAAGGCGATACCTTCCAGCCCGCGGAAGTGAATCACTACGAAGCTTTCATCGAGTGACGGAATTTCACGTGCGGCAAACGGGTTTGAGGTATCAACGGTTGGCACGCGCTGGAAGTTGATATGCGTGCGTGAAAACTGTGGCGTGATGAAGTTGATGTAATCCTCCATCGAACGCACCACCGAATCCATCACCGCCTCACGTGAATGGCCGCGCTCGCCGGTGTCGCGCACCAGCTTCTGAATCCACTCAAGGTTAACAATCGGCACCACGCCCACCAGCAGATCGACATGCTCCGCCACATTCTGCTGCTGTGTGACCACGCCGCCGTGTAAGCCTTCATAGAACAGCACATCGGTGTTTTCCGGCAGCGGTTGCCACGGCGTGAAAGTGCCGGGCACCTGATTCCACGGCACGGCTTCATCGTAGGTGTGCAGATATTTCCGCGATTCGCCCAGGCCGGTTTTACCGTAATGCTTGAACGTCTGCTCCAGTAAGCCAAAGTCGTTGGCTTCCGGGCCGAAATAGCTGATGTGGCGGCCGAGATCGCGCGCTTTGCGGATCGCCATGTCCATTTCCGGGCGCGTGAAGCGATGGAAACTGTCGCCCTCTAATTCCGCCGCATGCAGATTAAGCTGCTGGAAAATTTTGCGGAAGGCGAGGCTGGTGGTGGTGGTTCCGGCACCGCTGGAACCGGTGACGGCAATAATTGGATGCCTGGCTGACATAACAGAGCTCCCTGTGAGGTCCGGCGATGAGCATTGTTACCACGAATTGCGCTTGGGTGCATCAGCCGCGGAATTCACCCTTCGGCATGATATTGATGGATTCATGCAGTTCTGACCACACTAACACGACGTCGCCGCGCTCTAGCTGACGCCGCACATCGGCAACTTTTTGCAGCAAACTGCGCTCCTGCTCGCCGTAATCGGTGCCTTCACGTAACACAAAGGTTTCAATCAGATTTTCCAGCGTGTCCGCTTCGAGTTCTTGCCAGGGAATAATCACAATTACACATCCAGATACGTTGAGAGCCAATCGGGTACGCGCTGTTCCAGCCACATTTTTGGTTTAAGCAAGCTGCCGCCGACGAAGCCAACGTGGCCACCGTGCTGCGTCAGCTGATACTGCGTGGAGGCTGACAGCTGTTCGGGGCGCGGGATCACGGCATCGGTCATAAAAGGATCGTCTTGCGCATGGATGATCAATAACGGTTTGCGCACGCCGGTCAGCAGCGGCATGGCGCTAGCACGTTGATAATAGTCGTTCGCGTCAATAAAACCGTGCGCACGTGCGGTTATCGCATCATCAAATTCGCGTAAGCGGCGAAAAGCGCGGAGTTGGCTGAGATCGACCGGCAACGTGCCGGGCCAGGCGTGTAATTTACGCGTGGCGTTCTTCTTCAGCCGCGTCAGCAAATAGTGCTGATAGAAACGCGAGAAGCCGACATCCAGTTTGGTGCTGCACGGCTCGAGCGCCAGCGGTGCTGAGATGGCGATGGCGGCATCGATGGGCGCATCGTTACCTTGCAATCCCAGCAGGCAGGCCAGCATGTTGCCGCCGAGCGAAACGCCCACCGCAGCAGTCGGCACCGTGCCCCATTCACGCTGCAGCCAGTGCAGGAAAAAGGTGGCGTCTTCGGTCTCACCGGAGTGATAGATGCGCTCCAGGCGGTTCGGTTCGCCGCTGCAGCCGCGGAAGTGCATCACTACCGCCAGCCAGCCACGTGCCTGACACGCCTGCATCAAGCCGTGCGCGTAGGGGCTGCGAAAGCTGCCTTCCAGGCCATGAAACATCACCATGCGCGGCTTATGACGCGCCTGCGCCGGATCTTCGCTCCACGCTAAATCAACAAAATCGCCGTCCGGCAAGTCAAGACGCTGCCAGTGCGGACGTAAGGTGACGCGGCGGCGCAGAATGCGCGGTAGCAGCGTTTGCAGGTGCGCGTTAGTGAATCCGCGCAGTGGTTTAAAGCGCTCGCCGCTGGGGCGATCAAAATAGCTTGGGTAAAGGCTTGTCTGATGCATAAGTCGCTGATAGCTTCGATGGGTTGTTCGCTTTACTGGGTGAGGAGCACCCGAATATACATGGAACTGAGTCTTTTTTTATCAATGTTAGGTTTTCTTTGGGTCGCAGCCATCACGCCCGGGCCCAATAATATGTTACTTACCGCCTCTGGTGCTAATTTTGGCTTCCTGCGCACCATCCCGCTGCTCATTGGTATCATGATTGGTATGCAAGTCATGTTGCTGATGGTGGCATTTGGTATCGGCAGTCTTATCCTGCTTTATCCCTCACTACATCTGATCCTGAAGATTGCCGGTAGCCTCTATCTGCTGTGGCTGGCGTGGAAAATCGCTACCGCCGCGTATGAAAAGCTGGAAACCGACGATGTCACGGTGAAGCAGATGCCATTCTGGCAAGGCGGTTTGCTGCAGCTGATCAACCCGAAAGCCTGGCTGATGGCGCTCGGTGCTGTGGCCAGCTTCAGCCTGGCGGGCACGGAATATCTTCATTCGGTAGTGGCGATTAGTCTCGGCATGTTGATGGTGAACGTGGTTTCCGGCGTGATCTGGATGGGCTTTGGCTCAATGATTGGACGTTTGCTGCGCAGCCCACGCGCATGGAAAATCTTCAATCTGGCGATGGGCTTGCTTACTGCAGCCTGTGTGTTGCTGATCTGGCACTGAGTTAACTGGAAGCGCGCTCGACGCGCTTCCAGGGCAATACTTCATGCACCATCGCTGAGTTTGGCTGACGAATGCGCTGCAGCAGCAGTTGTACGCTGCGCGCGCCCATGCGATTCATCGGCTGCTCAATGGTGGTCAGCGGTGGATTCAGGCTGCTGGTAAAGTTAATGCCATCAAATCCTACTACCGCTAAATCTTCCGGCACGCGCAAACCCGCTTCCAGCGCTGCGTGTATTACGCCCACTGCCAATACATCCGATACCGCAAACACCGCATCGGGCGGTTCTGACTGCGCCAGCAGTTCGCGCAACGCCGCGCTGCCGGCCTCGCAGGTAATATTCTCGGCGTACGCTACGCTGCCCCAGTTTAGTTCCAGCTGTTCCAGCGCATCGCGATAACCCTCTTCGCGCTGATGTGAATAGAGGTAGCGCATATCACAGTTGACCAGCGCAATGCGGCGACGGCCTTTGCCCGCCAGATAACGCACGGTTTCAAACGCCGCTTCTTTATTATCAATCGCCACGCTGGAGGCCTCGATTGACGGATCGTATTCGGCACATTGCACCCAAGGCGCGTCGCCAATCAGCTCCTTCAATTCCTGCAAACAGCCGGCGGCATCCATGGTGATCACGCCATCCACGACTTTACCGGTGAGGAGCGCAATATAGGCCGCTTCGCGCCGCAGCTGTGATCCTGAGTTACACAGCAGAATGTGATAACCCTGCGCTTCAGCTTCTGCCTCAATGCCCTGAACCACGCGCGAGCAGAACGGATTAGTGATGTCAGGAATCAGCACCAGCAGCATATGGCTTTGAGCAGTACGTAACTGGCGCGCCAGCAAATTGGGTTGATAGTCGCAGATGTCGATCGCCGCCAGCACTTTGGCACGCGTATCCGGACGCACACCCGGATTGTGATTCAAAACCCGTGAAACTGTGGCTTTTGACACGCCAGCTAAATGCGCGACTTTCTCAATCGACATGGATTTGGGACCGTTAGTAGAGGGGTGAAAAATGAGAAGTCTATCAATATCACAGTCCTATTGTGAGCGCGTGACATATTTACCGATTTACCGGTTCTTTCCATTTGCACTTTTTGCATAGCCTTGCCCAATGTTGATCTAAGAACGGATCGTCATTAGGGATAATTTTTAATTCCTTTATGAAATTACTGCTGCTGGAGAAACTGCCACCACAAAAACACATTGGGGTGAACGATGATGGCAGTGAAAAAAACAATAACGGCAGTCGCAGCGGCTCTGGCCCTGATGGCGTTCCAGGCGCAGGCGGTCAACGTGACCGTGGCGTATCAAACCTCGGCTGAACCGGCCAAAGTGGCGCAGGCGGATAACACTTTCGCCAAAGAGAGCGGTGCCACCGTGGACTGGCGTAAATTCGATAGCGGTGCCAGCGTGCTGCGTGCACTGGCGTCGGGCGACGTCCAGATCGGTAATATCGGTTCCAGTCCGCTGGCCGTGGCCGCCACGCAAAAGCTGCCGATTGAAGCTTTCCTGCTCGCCTCACAGCTGGGCAACTCTGAAGCGCTGGTGGTGAAGAAAACCATCAAGGACCCTAAAGACCTGATCGGCAAGCGCATCGCCGTGCCGTTCATCTCTACCACCCATTACAGTTTCCTCGCGGCGCTAAAGCATTGGGGTATTAAACCTTCCCAGGTGACGCTAGTTAACCTGCAGCCACCGGCGATTATTGCCGCCTGGAAGCGTGGCGATATTGATGGCGCCTACGTGTGGTCTCCGGCAGTGAATGAGCTGGAGAAAGACGGCAATGTGCTGACCGACTCCTCACAGGTGGGTAAATGGGGCGCGCCGACGCTGGACGTATGGGTCGTGCGTAAAGACTTCGCGCAGCAGCACCCGGAAATCGTCACCGCGTTTGCCCGCAGCGCCGTAGAAGCACAGCAGGTTTATATCGCCAATCCTGATCAATGGCTGAAGCAGTCAGATAATCTGAGCAAGCTGGCGCGCCTGAGCGGTGTGCCGGAAGCGGATGTGCCAGTGCTGGTGAAAGGCAACACTTACCTGACGGCGCAACAGCAGGTCGAGCAGCTCGGCAAGCCGGTGAACAAAGCGATTGTTGATACCGCAAACTTCCTGAAAGAGCAGGGCAAAGTGCCGGAAGCGGACAACGATTACAGCAGCTTCGTCACCACGCGATTCGTTGCACCCTTAGCGAAATAACCGGAGGCCGTATGCTCAACATCACCAACCTCAATGCGCGTTACGCCGGTCAACCCGCGCTGCAGGACATTAACTTGCAGCTGGGCAGCCGCGATCTGCTGGTGGTGTTGGGGCCATCCGGCTGTGGCAAAACCACGCTGCTGAACTTAATCGCCGGCTTTCTGCCGCTGGAATCCGGCAGCATCACGCTGGATGGCAAAGCGGTGCAAGGGCCGGGCGCTGAGCGCGGCGTAGTATTTCAACATGAAGGATTGCTGCCGTGGCGCAACGTGATTGATAACGTTGCGTTCGGTTTGCAACTGGCGGGCATGGCGAAAGCGGAACGCTATACCATTGCACGTCGTTTAATCCGCAAAGTAGGACTGGAAGGTGCAGAGCAGCGTTTTATCTGGCAGCTCTCTGGGGGTCAACGTCAGCGCGTGGGCATAGCGCGTGCGCTGGCGGCTGATCCTCAGTTGCTGCTGTTAGATGAGCCGTTTGGCGCGCTGGATGCGTTTACCCGTGAACAGATGCAAACCCTGCTGTTGACGCTGTGGCGTGATACCGGCAAACAGATTCTGCTGATCACCCATGACATTGAAGAGGCGGTGTTCCTCGCCAGCGAACTGGTGCTGCTATCGCCGGGGCCGGGCCGCGTAGTCGAACGCCTAAAGCTCGATTTTGGTCAGCGCTATGCCGCCGGAGAACCGTGCCGCAGTATTAAATCCGATCCGGCGTTTATTGAACGGCGTGAATATGTACTGAATCAGGTCTTTTCCCAGCGTGAGGCATTTATATGAGTGCGGTGATTGATGAGAAAACCCAAACGCGTCGTCGTGGACTGCGCTGGCCGTTCTCCCGCCAGTTCTCACTCAGCTTGCTGAGCGTTGGCTTACTGCTGCTGTTGTGGTGGGGTATCACGGCGCTGGGCTTAATTGCGCCGCTGTTTTTACCGCCGCCGCAGGTGGTACTGCAAAAGCTGATCTTGATCGCCAGCCCGCAAGGCTTTATGGATGCCACTTTATGGCAGCACTTAGCTGCCAGCCTTGCGCGTATGCTGGTCGCGCTATTCTTTGCTGCGCTGATTGGCATTCCGGTTGGCATTGCGATGGGCTTAAGCCCGGCGATTCGCGGCCTGCTTGATCCCCTCATTGAACTCTACCGCCCGGTGCCACCGCTGGCCTATTTACCGTTGATGGTGATTTGGTTTGGCATCGGCGAAACCTCAAAAATTTTACTGATTTATCTGGCGATTTTCGCACCGGTGACTTTATCGACGCTGGCCGGCGTGAAGAATGCGCAGCAGGTGCGGATTCGTGCCGCGCAGGCGTTAGGCGCCTCGCGCTGGCAGCTACTGCGCTTTGTGATTTTGCCTGGCGCGCTGCCGGAAATTCTCACCGGCTTGCGTATTGGTCTGGGTGTCGGTTGGTCAACGCTGGTGGCAGCGGAACTGATTGCCGCTACGCGTGGACTGGGCTTTATGGTGCAGTCGGCCGGTGAGTTTCTTGCCACCGACGTCGTGCTGGCCGGGATCGCCGTCATTGCCCTGATTGCCTTTAGCTTAGAACTGGGTCTGCGCGCCTTGCAGCGCCGACTGACGCCCTGGAATGGAGAACAGCAATGAACGAACGTCTTACTTTTACCGCTCTGGGCCCGAATATCGGGGCGCAGGTTAGCGATGTCGATCTCAGCCGTCCGCTGAGCGATGCCCAGTTTGAACAGCTCTATCATGGCCTGCTGCGCCATCAGGTGCTTTTCCTGCGTAATCAGGTGATTACTCCGGAGCAGCAGCGTGCACTGGCGATTCGCTTTGGCGATCTGCATATTCACCCGGTCTATCCGCATGCGGAAGGTGTGGAGGAGATCATCGTGCTGGATACGCATCAGGACAATCCGCCGGACAACGACAACTGGCACACCGACGTCACCTTTATTGAAACACCGCCGGCGATTGCCATTCTAGCTTCGAAGCTGCTGCCAGCAAGCGGCGGTGATACTTTGTGGTCAAGCGGAATTGCGGCGTATGAGGCGCTGTCCGCGCCGTTTAAACAGCTGTTGAACGGGCTGCAGGCGGAGCACGACTTTAAGAAGTCGTTCCAGGAGTACAAATACCGCAAAACTGAGGAAGAGCATCAGCGCTGGCAGCAGGCGGTTGCGAAGAATCCGCCGGTGCAGCATCCGGTGATTCGTACGCATCCGGTCAGTGGACGCAAGGCGTTGTTTGTGAACGAAGGTTTTACCACACGCTTGCTGGGACTGAGCGAGAAAGAGAGCGATGCGATTCTGAACTTCCTGTTCTGGCACACTGCGAAGCCGGAGTTTCAGGTGCGCTGGCGCTGGCAGGAGAATGATGTGGCGATCTGGGATAACCGCGTAACGCAGCACTATGCGAATGCAGATTATTATCCGGCGCGGCGGGTGATGCATCGCGCGACGGTGTTGGGGGATAAGCCGGTTTAAGGCTGGCCCTCACCCTAACCCTCTCCCGCGGGCGGGAGAGGGAATGTTTAGGTGGTGCTCTGTATTGAATTTATGCTCGATCGGCTCCCTCTACCGCTTGCGGGAGAGGGCTGGGGTGAGGGCGTCGTACATCACTGTGCCAGCATCTGCTCCAGCTGTTCCTGCGCATCCAGCCACGCCATTTCGACCTCTTCCAGCGCGGCCTTACTCTCCGCCTGACGCTGCAATGCCACATTCAAATCGGCTTTGCGGCTCTGATCGTAAATCGCGCTGTCGGCCAATTGCGCTTCAGCATCGCTCAACTGGCTCTGCCACTTCGCCATCTGCTTCTCAAGCTTCTCGATCTCTTTACGCAGCGGCTGGGTTTGCGCACGCAATTCGGCGTCGCGGCGCTTCTGATCTTTGCGAGACTGCGCGCTGTTGCCGTTATCCTGCTTCGGCGCGGCATCCTGTTGGGCTTGCTGCTTCTGTAGATCGCTCAGCCACTGCTGGTAATCCTCCAGATCGCCCTCAAACACATCGACCTTGCCGTCATGCACCAGATAGAGATCGTCGGTGGTGGCGCGCAATAAATGGCGATCGTGCGAGACCACCACCAGCGCGCCTTCGAAATCTATCAACGCTTCGGTCAGCGCCTGACGCATATCGAGATCGAGATGGTTAGTCGGTTCATCAAGCAGCAGCAGGTTGGGGCGCTGCCAGACAATCAGGGCCAGCACCAGCCGCGCTTTCTCACCACCGGAAAAACGTTCGGTGATTTCGCTAACTTTATCGCCCTGGAAGCCGAAGCCACCCAGATAGTCGCGCAGCTGCTGTTCGAGCACTTTTGGCGCAATGCGTGACAAATGCTGCAGTGGCGATTCATCAGCGCGCAGGTACTCCAGCTGATGCTGAGCGAAGTAACCGAGTTTAATGCCTTTCGCCAGGCCGACTTTGCCATCCAGCGCTTCAAGCTCACCGGCTAACAGTTTAATCAGCGTAGATTTACCCGCGCCGTTACGACCAAGTAGGCCAATGCGTGAACCTGGCACCAGGTTGAGTTTGATGGCGTCGAGAATGATGCGTTCGCCATAACCCGCAGTCACCCTTTCCATCTTCAGCAACGGATTGGGCAAGCTTTCCGGCGCGCGGAAGCTAAAGCTGAACGGATTATCGACATGTGCGGGCGCAATCAGCTCCATGCGCTCCAGCATTTTAATGCGGCTCTGCGCCTGCTTAGCTTTGGTCGCCTGAGCGCGGAAGCGATCGATATACTTCTGCAGGTGTGCGACTTTTTCTTGCTGGCTCTGGAACAGTGCTTGCTGCTGCGCCAGCTTGGCGCCGCGCTGGCGTTCGAACGAGCTGTAGTTGCCGGTGTATTCGAACATCGTCTGTTGTTCGATGTGGATGATCTTATCGACCACCGGATCGAGGAAGTCGCGGTCGTGCGAAATCAGCACCAGCGTGCCTTCGTAGCTTTTCAGCCAGCGCTCCAGCCAGATTACCGCGTCAAGATCGAGGTGGTTGGTGGGTTCATCCAGCAGCAATAGATCGGAACGGCACACCAGCGCCTGGGCAAGGTTGAGGCGCATGCGCCAGCCACCGGAAAAATCACTTACCGGCCGCATTAATTGTTCCTGGCTAAAGCCCAAACCGTGCAACAAACTGGAGGCGCGAGCGGGTATGCTCCACGCCTGAATCGCATCCAGCCTGCCGTGCAGCAGCGCGATGGCGTTGCCATCGTTGCGCGCATTGGCGTCGGCTAATTCAGATTCAAGCTGACGATATTCGCGGTCGCCGTCGATAACATACTCCAGCGCGGGTTTACTCAGCGCCGGGGTTTCCTGATTGACCCATGCCAGCGCCCAGTTACTGGGGAAAGTGGCATTGCCTGCATCGCTGCTGATTTCGCCCTTCAGCAATGACAGCAGCGTCGATTTACCGCAGCCGTTTTTACCCACTAAGCCAACTTTCTGGCCGGGGTTAATGGTAGCCGTTGCGTTATCCAGCAGCACGTTGGTGCCGCGGCGAATTTGTAATGCTGAAAAGACAATCATAAGCGCCGTATCGTCAGAATATGTTAATTTATCGGCAACATAATTCGAGAATGATTTGTTGCGTCGAGCATGGTAGCGGAATTCCTGTGCCGTGACGACGCTTTGGAGGGGAACGATGTCGCAGCCACCTAAAATATTGCTGCTTTACGCCCATCCGGAATCACAGGATTCGATTGCTAATCGGGTTTTGCTGCAGTCGGCTATGGAACTTGACCACGTCACGGTGCACGATTTATACGCCCACTATCCGGATTTTTTTATTGATATTCACTATGAGCAGCAGCTGCTGCGCGAGCACCAAATCATCGTATTCCAACATCCGCTTTATACCTACAGCTGCCCGGCGCTCCTGAAAGAGTGGCTGGATCGCGTGCTGTCGCGCGGTTTTGCCAGCGGTCCTGATGGTAATGCGCTGGAAGGCAAATACTGGCGCAGCGTGGTGACCACCGGTGAGCCGGAAGCGGCTTATCACCATAGCGGCCTGAATCGCTATCCGATGAGTGACATCATGCGGCCGTTTGAGCTCACGGCGCAGATGTGCCGCATGCACTGGATGACGCCGATGGTGATTCACTGGGCGCGTCGGCAGACGCCGGAAGTGATGCGCAATTTTGCGCGGGCGTACGGCGACTGGCTGGCTTCACCGCTGCCGCAAGGAGGGGTGTGATGGAGGGGGAAACGTTACTGACGGCCGGCGTTATTTATCTGGTCGCGGCGGTGCTAATTGTGCCGATTGCGGCGCGCCTGGGCATTGGCGCGGTGCTGGGCTACTTGCTGGCGGGTATCGCGATTGGCCCGTGGGGTTTGGGTTTCATCAGCGACGTTGAGGAGATTCTACACTTCTCTGAACTTGGCGTGGTGTTCCTGATGTTTATCATCGGCCTGGAACTTAACCCGTCGAAACTCTGGTCGCTGCGCCGTTCAATATTTGGTGTGGGCGCGGCCCAGGTGCTGATTTCCGCGGCGATTCTGGGCGGATTACTGTGGCTAACCGACTTTAGCTGGCAGGCAGCGGTGATTGGCGGGGTTGGCCTGGCGATGTCGTCGACGGCGATGGCGCTGCAGCTGATGCGTGATAAAGGCATGAACCGCAGTGAATCTGGCCAGCTCGGCTTCTCGGTGCTGTTATTCCAGGATTTAGCGGTGATTCCCGCGTTGGCGCTGGTGCCACTGCTGGCGGGCGGCGACAGCGGCCACGTTGACTGGTTGAAAATTGGCATGAAAGTGCTGGCGTTTGCCGGGATGCTGGTGGGTGGGCGCTATCTGCTGCGTCCCATTCTGCGCTTTATCGCCGCATCCGGCGTGCGTGAGGTGTTTACTGCGGCGTCACTGCTGCTGGTGCTGGGTTCGGCACTGTTTATGGACGCGCTGGGTCTGTCGATGGCGCTGGGTACCTTTATCGCCGGTATTCTGCTGGCGGAAAGTGAGTATCGCCACGAGCTGGAAGTGGCCATCGAACCGTTTAAAGGGCTGCTGCTTGGACTGTTCTTTATCTCGGTAGGTATGGCGCTGAATCTCGGCGTACTTTACACCCACATTGTTGAAATTTTGCTGGGCGTGGTGATTCTGGTCACGGTGAAAACGCTGGTGCTGTATGTGCTGGGTCGTATTTACGGCCTGCGCAGTTCAGAGCGCCAGCAGTTTGCCGGGGTGTTAAGCCAGGGCGGGGAATTTGCCTTTGTGCTGTTCTCTGCGGCGTCATCGGCGAAAATGTTTAGCGGTGACCAAATGCCGCTGTTGCTGGTGACGGTAACACTGTCGATGATGACCACGCCGCTGCTGATGAACGGTATCGACCGTTTACTGGCGCGTCGCTTTAATGAGCCCGATGAGAATGCCGAGAAGCATTTTGTTGAGGACGATCGGCCGCAGGTAATTGTGGTGGGCTTTGGTCGTTTTGGTCAGGTGGTCGGTCGTTTGCTGATGGCGAACAACAAGCGTATTACGGTGCTGGAGCGCGATATCTCTGCGGTGAGCCTGATGCGTAAATATGGCTACAAGGTTTACTATGGTGATGCCACCGAACTGGAGCTGCTGCGAGCGGCGGGTGCGGAGAATGCGCAATCCATCGTGATCACCTGTAATGACCCGGAAGATTCGATGACCATCGTACATCTGTGTCAGCAGCACTTCCCGCAGCTGGAAATCCTGGCGCGTGCCCGAGGCCGTGTTGAAGCACACGAACTGTTGCAGGCAGGCGTTACGCTGTTCTCACGTGAGACCTTCTCCAGTGCGCTGGAGTTGGGCCGCAAGGCGCTCATTACGCTGGGGATGCATCCGCACCAGGCGCAGCGTGCGCAGCAACACTTCCGCCGTCTGGATATGCGCATGCTGCGCGAACTGGTGCCAAGCCATGATGACAACGCGCAGGCTTCGCGTGTGCGTGAGGCGCGACGTGAGCTGGAGGATATCTTCCAGCGCGAGATGCAGCACGAAAAACGCCAGATTGACGGCTGGGATGACGAGTAGGGCTACACTTAAGATATCCGTTCATTAACGACGGCAGGAAACAGTATGCGTAAACAATTTATTGCCGGTGCGGTTTGCCCGCACTGCCAGGAGAAAGACACGTTAGCGTTGTGGCGTGAAAACAATGTTGATGTGGTGGAATGCGTCGAGTGCGGCCATCAAATGCGCGAAGCGGATAAGCAGGTGCGCGATCAGGTGCGCAGCAATGAGCAAGTGATCGGCATTTTTCATCCTGAGTAGCGCAATGGCTCAGCTTTTTTTAAGCTTGAACTTACAGCGGGATTGAATTCCGCTACAATCGGCGCCATTAACGCTGAGCAGTATGCAGCAACACATTTGTTGGCATCCTCAGTCTTGAACCTTTCTGGTTGGTTATTGCTCGCAAAATTGACCAATGGGACGGGATCTTAGTTCTCAACGGTTAGGAGATATCATGAAAGTAGCAAAAGACCTGGTGGTGAGCCTGGCGTATCAGGTTCGTACCGAAGACGGTGTGTTGGTTGACGAGTCACCGGTGAGTGCACCGTTGGACTATCTGCACGGTCATGGTTCCCTGATTTCTGGTCTGGAAAAAGCGCTGGAAAATCATGATGTAGGCGATAAGTTTGACGTGCATATTCCGGCAAATGACGCTTACGGTCAGTACGATGACAACCTGGTACAGCGCGTACCAAAAGACGTGTTTATGGGCGTTGACGAACTGCAGGTTGGCATGCGCTTCCTGGCAGAAACCGATCAGGGTCCAGTACCGGTAGAAATCACCGAAGTTGAAGATGAGCACGTCGTGGTTGATGGTAACCACATGCTGGCGGGTCAGAACCTGAACTTCAACGTGGAAGTTGTCGCGATTCGCGCAGCGACCGAAGAAGAGCTGGCGCACGGTCACGTGCATGGCGCGGATGGTCATCATCACGATCATGACCACGACCATGGTCACGATCACGGCCAGGGCGGCTGTGGCACTGGCGGTTGCGGCTGCAGCCACTAAGCGGTGTGATGTCTGGCAAGGCCACCTACGGGTGGCCTTTCTTTTTAATAATGCGGCGGGGGTGTTTCTTCTGATTGCGAGGCGATCATCGACGGCGCACTATCTTTTACTTTATCCACTAACAGACGGACCTGCTCACGCAGTCTGATCATCTCCAGCTCATGCTGAACCACCGTTTGATTGAGCTGATCGATGGTGTATTCCTGAAAAGCCAGCTTGCTCTCCAGCGCCTCAAGGCGTTGTTCCCATTCTGTTTGCTGCATGATCTTTCCTCATCTTCCGGTGCGGCGCGTTAATCTGTTTCGGGCGTGATTCTACGGCCTTTCGCTTCAGAATCACCTGATATTTTACCTTTACGCGGCACGCTACATTGAAATGGCGCATAACGCCTATATCTCTGATGAAACTTCCTGAAGCAAAAAAGGTCGGAGGTTGACCGGGTAATTACATTGTGGGAGTGTTCGCCGCTGCCACGTAAAGTTATAGTGTGGGCCTCAGTCCGCAATGATTCCCGAGGTGAGAGGCTTCGGTTTTGGAGAAAGGATGAATTCACTGTTTAAAGTCACATTGTTAGCTACCACCATGGCCTTCGCGCTGAATGCACCGCTGGCAATGGCAGCAGAAACTACCGCTGCTCCAGCAGACGCTGCTCAGGCCGCGCCGCAAGCACCGAAGAATGCTGCTTTCAAAAACGAAGACCAGCAATCAGCTTATGCGCTTGGTGCGTCCCTTGGTCGCTACATGGACAACTCTCTGAAGGAACAAGAGAAGCTGGGCATCAAACTGGATAAAGATCAGTTGATCGCAGGTGTTCAGGATGCATTTGGCGGTAAGAGCAAACTGTCCGACCAAGAGATTGAGCAAACTCTGCAGGCCTTTGAAGGCCGTGTAAAAGGCGCCGCTCAGGCGAAGATGGAAAAAGACGCGAAAGAGAACTCCGATAAGGGTTCAGCTTACGCCGACAAATTCGCTAAAGAAAAAGGCGTGAAGAAAACCGAATCGGGTCTGCTGTATCAGGTAGAGAAAGAAGGTACCGGTAGCGCGCCTAAAGACAGCGACACTGTGGTAGTAAACTACAAAGGTACGCTGATCGACGGTACTGAGTTCGATAACTCTTATACCCGTGGCGAGCCGCTGTCATTCCGTCTTGACGGTGTGATTCCTGGCTGGACTGAAGGTCTGAAGCACGTGAAGAAAGGCGGTAAGATCAAGCTGGTGATTCCACCAAACCTGGCTTACGGCAAAAATGGCGTTCCGGGTATTCCAGCTAACTCTACGCTGGTATTCGATGTTGAACTGCTCGACATCAAAGCCGCGCCTAAAGCTGATGAGAAAGCGCAGGCGCCAGTCGCTGCCGATCAGAAAGCGCAGTAATTTGCACTTGCTGTATTACGCCGCCTCCGGGCGGCGTTTTTATTTCTGAGAACAGAGTAAAGGTCTGGCTAAAGACCATGACATTTGCCAGACTAGCGCCTGCACAATTATCACAATATGAGTCTGCCCCAATGCTGTCGAGACAGGCTCCAGCCATTTAGGGTAATGTCTTCGATGTCTAATCCATTCAATCCCGGTGAACTGACTGACTTCGATTTACTGGAGCAACGTCCGTTCGAACAAGCTGATTACGATATTCTCAAATCCTACGAAGCTGTCGTTGATGGTCTGGCGATGCTTATCGGCTCGCACTGCGAAATCGTGCTGCACTCGCTGGAAGATTTGAAATGTTCCGCGGTGCGCATCGCTAACGGCGAACATACCGGACGTAAAGTGGGTTCACCGATTACCGATTTGGCACTGCGCATGCTGCACGATATGCATGGCGCCGATAGCAATGTTTCCAGGGCCTACTTCACGCGCGCGAAAAGTGGCGTGCTGATGAAATCTGTCACCATCGCGATTCGTAATCGCCAGCAGCGCGTCATTGGCTTGCTGTGCATCAACATGAACCTCGACGTGCCGTTCTCGCAGATTATGTCGACCTTTATGCCGCCGGAAATGCAGCAGGTTGACTCCAACGTTAACTTTGCCAGCTCGGTGGAAGATCTGGTGATGCAGACGTTAGAGTTCGCAATAGAAGAAGTGAGCGCTGACCGTAACGTTTCTAATAATGCCAAGAATCGTCAGATCGTCCTCAATATGTATGAGAAAGGCATTTTCGATATTAAAGACGCGATCAACCAGGTGGCCGATCGTCTCAATATCTCTAAGCACACGGTTTACCTCTACATTCGCCAGTTTAAAAGCGGCGATTTTCAGGGGCAGGATCGCTAATGCGCTACACCTTGCTGGTCACCGGACCGGCATATGGCACCCAACATGCCAGCAGCGCGCTGATGTTTGCTCGTGCGCTAGTGCAGGCGGGACATCAGCTGGAAAGCGTATTCTTTTATCGCGAAGGCGTGTTGAATGCTAACCAACTGAGCGCGCCGGCCAGTGATGAAGTCGATATGGTGCGTGAATGGCAGCGGCTGCGCGATGAGAGCGGCACCGCACTGAACATCTGCGTGGCCGCTGCGTTACGGCGTGGCGTAACGGATGCACAGGAAGCGACGCGTCTACAACTGGCGGGTAGCAATTTGCAGCCGGGTTTTGAACTTAGCGGCTTGGGCGCACTGGCGGAAGCCGCGCTCAGCTGCGATCGTCTGGTGCAATTCTGATGAATCGCGTAGCTTTTCTGTTTACTCAGGCTCCGCACGGTAGCAGCGCGGGCAGGGAAGGGCTGGATGCGGTTCTCGCGACCGGTGCGTTAAGCGAAGATATCGGTCTGTTCTTTATTGGTGATGGCGTGCTGCAACTTAATCGTGACCAGCAGCCCGAGAAGATCCTGGCGCGCAACTATATCGCCACCTTCGGCGTGCTGGCACTCTACGACATCGATCAGTGTTTTGTTTGTGCTGATTCCCTGTTAGCGCGCGGGCAAAGTCTGACTGCCGAACGCGTGATGGCAGCAGAAGTGCTTGATGCCTCGTCGCTTCGTGAGAAGCTAGCCAGCTACCATCGTATTATACGATTCTGAGAACCGATCATGCTCTACACGCTGCTGCAATCTCCCTGGCAATGCGACATTGATAGCCTGCTGCTGCTATTACAGGAAGGCGACGACCTGCTTTTATTACAGGATGGCGTGACCGCAGCACTGGCCGGCAGCCAGATGTTAGTTAAGCTGAGCGCATCGCCGGCCACGCTTTGGGTATTAGAAGAAGATGTGGCGGCGCGCGGCCTGGTTGAGCAAATTTCAACCAAAGTAGCACGTTTGGACTATACTGGTTTCGTTGCGTTGACGGCGAAGCATCAACAACAAGTGGCCTGGTAAGAGCGAAAACCTGGTTATTTCTTGACACCCTTTTGACACAGCCCTAAAATTCTGCCTCCTCGTAGTAATACGAGGCGATTTATTACGTGTTTACGAAGCAAAAAGCTAAATCCCAGGAGCTATTTAATGGCAACAGTTAACCAGCTGGTTCGCAAACCACGCGTACGCAAAGTTGCAAAGAGCAACGTGCCTGCGCTGGAAGCTTGCCCGCAGAAACGTGGTGTATGTACTCGTGTGTACACCACTACCCCTAAAAAACCAAACTCAGCACTGCGTAAAGTTTGCCGTGTGCGTTTGACTAACGGTTTTGAAGTTACCTCCTATATCGGCGGTGAAGGTCATAACCTGCAGGAGCACTCAGTGATCCTGATTCGTGGCGGTCGTGTTAAAGACTTGCCAGGTGTGCGTTACCACACCGTCCGTGGCGCGCTGGACTGCTCAGGTGTTAAAGACCGTAAGCAGTCACGCTCCAAGTACGGCGTGAAGAAGCCAAAGGCTTAATGGTTCTCCGTTAAGTAAGGCCAAACGTTTTAACTTAAATGTCAAACTAAACTCGTAGAGTTTTGGACAATCCTGAATTAACAACGGAGTATTTCCATGCCACGTCGTCGCGTCATTGGTCAGCGTAAAATTCTGCCGGATCCTAAGTTCGGATCAGAGCTGCTGGCTAAATTTGTAAATATCCTGATGGTAGATGGTAAAAAATCTACTGCTGAATCTATCGTCTATACCGCGCTTGATACCCTGGCTCAACGCGCTGGTAAAGATGGCCTGGAAGCGTTCGAGGTTGCTCTCGAAAACGTACGTCCGACTGTCGAAGTTAAGTCACGTCGCGTTGGTGGTTCTACCTACCAGGTTCCAGTTGAAGTCCGTCCGGTTCGTCGTAATGCCCTGGCAATGCGTTGGATCGTAGAAGCTGCTCGTAAACGCGGTGATAAATCTATGGCTCTCCGCCTGGCGAACGAACTTTCTGATGCTGCAGAAAACAAAGGTACTGCAGTTAAGAAACGTGAAGACGTTCACCGCATGGCTGAAGCCAACAAGGCGTTCGCACACTACCGCTGGTAACAGCAACGTAGTTGTTATTAACCCAGCGGGCGTCCCAGTGACTCACCTGCTGGGCTTTTTTAACTTAGAACGTCTAAGAATCAGAGGAATCAAATGGCTCGTAAAACACCCATTGAGCGCTACCGTAACATTGGTATCAGTGCCCACATCGACGCCGGTAAGACTACAACTACCGAACGTGTTCTGTTCTACACCGGTGTAAACCACAAAATCGGTGAAGTACATGACGGCGCAGCAACCATGGACTGGATGGAGCAGGAGCAGGAACGTGGTATTACCATCACGTCTGCTGCAACTACCTGTTTCTGGTCTGGTATGGCTAAGCAGTTTGAACCACACCACGTAAACATCATCGACACCCCGGGACACGTTGACTTCACCATCGAAGTTGAGCGTTCTATGCGTGTGCTTGATGGCGCAGTAATGGTTTACTGTGCAGTTGGTGGTGTTCAGCCACAGTCTGAAACCGTATGGCGCCAGGCTAACAAATATAAAGTTCCACGTATCGCGTTCGTTAACAAAATGGACCGCATGGGTGCTAACTTCCTGAAAGTTGTTGACCAGATGAAAGTGCGCTTGGGTGCAAACCCAGTTCCACTTCAGCTGGCTATCGGCGCAGAAGAAGGCTTCACCGGTGTTGTTGACCTGGTGAAAATGAAAGCGATCAACTGGAACGATGCCGATCAGGGCGTTACCTTCGTTTACGAAGATATCCCAGCTGATATGCAGGAACTGGCTGAAGAGTGGCGTGCGAATCTGGTTGAAGCCGCAGCTGAAGGTTCTGACGAGCTGATGGAGAAATTCTTCGGCGGTGAAGAGCTGACAGAAGAAGAGATCAAAACTTCTCTGCGTAAGCGCGTTCTGAAAAACGAAATCATCCTGGTTACCTGTGGTTCTGCATTTAAGAACAAAGGTGTTCAGGCGATGCTGGATGCGGTAGTTGAATACCTGCCAGCACCGACTGACGTTACCGCGATTAACGGTATGCTGGACGACGGTAAAGACACCCCGGCTGAGCGTCATTCCGATGACAAAGAGCCGTTTGCTGCACTGGCGTTCAAAATTGCTACCGACCCGTTTGTTGGTAACCTGACCTTCTTCCGCGTTTACTCTGGTGTTGTTAACACTGGTGACACCGTGTTCAACCCGGTTAAGTCAAACCGTGAGCGTCTGGGCCGTATCGTTCAGATGCACGCTAACAAACGTGAAGAGATCAAAGAAGTTCGTGCGGGCGATATCGCCGCAGCGATCGGTTTGAAAGACGTGACTACTGGTGACACCCTGTGTGACCCAGACAACGTCATCATTCTTGAGCGTATGGAATTCCCTGAGCCGGTAATCTCTATCGCCGTTGAGCCGAAAACCAAAGCTGACCAGGAAAAAATGGGTCTGGCTCTGGGTCGTCTGGCGAAGGAAGATCCATCATTCCGTGTTTGGACTGATGAAGAAACCAACCAGACCATCATCGCTGGTATGGGTGAGCTGCACCTCGACATCATCGTTGACCGCATGAAGCGTGAATTCAACGTTGAAGCGAACGTCGGTAAACCTCAGGTTGCTTACCGTGAAGCAATTCGCGCGAAAGTTACCGATATCGAAGGTAAACACGCCAAGCAGTCTGGTGGTCGTGGTCAGTACGGTCATGTTGTTATCGACATGTACCCACTGGAGCCGGGCGTTAACCCGAAAGGCTACGAATTTGTCAACGATATCAAAGGCGGTGTGATTCCAACTGAATACATCCCTGCGGTTGATAAAGGCCTCCAGGAGCAGCTGAAGTCAGGTCCTCTGGCCGGTTATCCGGTAGTAGACCTGGGTGTTCGTCTGCACTTCGGTTCATACCATGATGTCGACTCCTCTGAGCTGGCGTTTAAACTGGCTGCTTCTTTGGCCTTTAAAGATGGCTTTAAGAAAGCACAACCTGTGCTGCTTGAGCCAATCATGAAGGTTGAAGTAGAGACTCCGGAAGAGAACACCGGTGACGTTATCGGTGACCTTAGCCGTCGTCGTGGTATGCTCAAAGGACAGGAATCTAACGCTACTGGCGTTCAGATCCATGCTGAAGTTCCGCTGTCTGAAATGTTCGGATATGCAACCCAGCTGCGTTCTCTGACCAAAGGCCGTGCTTCTTACTCCATGGAGTTCCTGAAGTACGATGATGCGCCGAACAACGTCGCTCAGGCCGTTATTGAAGCTCGTAGCAAATAAGCTACGGTTTAAAAATTGTGAACTGATGCCTTCATGACTCATGAAGGCACAACGTAAGGAATTATCGCCATGGCGAAAGAGCAATTTCAGCGTAACAAACTGCACGTAAACGTGGGCACCATCGGTCACGTCGACCACGGTAAAACCACCCTAACTGCAGCAATCACTACCGTTCTGGCTAAAACCTACGGTGGTAAAGCAAGCAAGTTCGACGAGATCGATAAAGCGCCAGAAGAGAAAGCACGTGGTATCACCATCAACACTTCTCACGTTGAATATGAAACCCCGACTCGCCACTATGCGCACGTTGACTGCCCAGGCCACGCCGACTATGTGAAAAACATGATCACCGGTGCTGCGCAGATGGACGGCGCGATCCTGG
>NZ_LGIS01000025.1 GCF_001187905.1 Pantoea sp. RIT-PI-b
GATAAGGCAGGAACCGGACAGCGTGAGAGAACTGGATATTGAAGAGGCGCGGGCCGGGCTGGCCGGGAATTACAGGAATATCGTGTATGTGTATTAACAATATTCCTGGGGATCCCTCAGCCCTACGATTGCCTGAGCGGGTTTTGTTGGACGCGCTACGCTGCAAAACGGCGTAGATTTGTGTATCCTTTGCCTGTTTTCCTTAACGAGTTTTCCCCCAATGAAAGAACAAGAAAAAGCCGAGATCAAACTTCTCAGCGATCAGCTAGATGCACTCAACCGCAAAGAAGCGCCGTTATTAGCGTCTGGCGATGCCGAAAAGCTCGGTGAACTGCTGCGTGAAAAAGAGAAGCTGGAGCTGGAAATTGAGCGCCTGCGCGGTGTGCGCACCGAAAAGCTGAGCAAAGAAGCGCAACAGTTACAGAAGCTGGGCTTTAGCCGCGAAATTACCAAGAAAGAACAGGCCAACATGGGCGCATTCAAGAAAAGCGTGCGCGGCCTGGTTGTGGTGCACCCAATGACCGCGCTCGGACGTGAGATGGGACTGAAAGTGATGACCGGCTACGCGAAGCAGCCGTTCTGATCCTGGGTTACGCGGCGTGTGAGACGTCGCGTATGATGCCCGCCGCCTGATGAACTTGTTCATTCAGACTGTCCAGCAAGGCATAGCGACGGCGATATTCGGCGCGCTTCTTGCTGGCAATCTCTTCCAAATCTTTACGCTCCGCGCGTAACGGCAACGCAAACAGCTCATCAGCACGCGCCATGCCCCCTAACGACAACCAGAATTCGCTGTAGCTGGCAAAGAACTTGTCACTTTTGCTGTGACGATAGCGCAGGCTGCGGAATACGTGCGTGGTATCGCCAACGGCGGTTATCGCCTCCACGCCACACAGTTGCGCCAGATTAAATACCGCTTCCATTAACAGACGTTTCGGGAATATGCCGTGTGCGGCTTTCGTGGCATCGCGAATCACATCGTTGGAAATATGTTTACGCGGCCCCTGCAATCCACCAATTAATAACGTGCGTTTCTGCTGTTCCTGAATAATCGAAAAGGAAAGTGAAGCAATTAACTGCGCTTCATAATGCAATTCCAGAGTAATTTCGCCTTCACGGTCAAAACGGCCTGGACAGCAGTGAATGACAAATGACTCATCATTTTTGCCGCTCAAAATAGCCAGCAGATTATCGCCCGGACTCTGCAATAAGTGGCGCAAAGCCGCACTATCCAGCCGGTCCATCAAGGTGTAGTGATCGATGATCGCCTGCGCGCGCTGTGCCACGCTGAAGCCTGCACGCAGGTAGGGGCGATGCGGTTTTGCTGGCAGCAAACCCTGAATGGTTAACAGCTGCGGCAGCGCAGACAATTGCGCTAACTGCTGCAGATAATTAAAGGTAGTAACCGGAAATACCAGCGACCTTAAGGCAAATTTCGCGCGAAATCTCCCGCTATTCCATAACTTATTTGGTCTGAACTTTCCGCTTATTAATGGCAAAAACAGTGGCGCAGACGAATCATTATTCGTCACAGAAGTCGTGATAGTAGACATGGTTATTTAGGCTATGCGAGACAAATTAGCGCTACTATATGCCCCAAATTATCAACGGAAAGTTAATAGCTTTCGCTGCGTAATCATCATGCCTAAAAATATTCTGGTCGTTTAGCCAGGGTTTATAAAGGCGAAAAAAAACCGGTGAGCAAGTCACCGGTTAGCCAGGTTGTGGACTTTTGCCTGAGCTTACTTAGCAGAAGCGAAACGCGCTGCTGCTTCGTCCCAGTTCACCACGTTCCAGAAAGCTTTGATGTAATCAGGACGTTTGTTCTGATACTTCAGGTAGTAAGCGTGTTCCCAAACGTCCAGACCGATAATCGGGAAGCCTGAAACGCCTGCAACAGCTTCACCCATCAGCGGGCTGTCCTGGTTTGCGGTTGAAACCACAGCCAGTTTGTCGCCTTTTTTCACCAGCCACGCCCAGCCTGAGCCGAAACGAGTGGTGGCAGCTTTCTCAAACTCAGCCTGGAAAGCTTCAACGCTACCGAAATCTTTTTCGATGGCCGCTTTCAGGTCGCCCTGCAGCGAGGTGCCCAGCTTCAGGCCTTTCCAGAAGAAGCTGTGGTTGGCGTGGCCGCCTGCGTTGTTACGCAGTGGACCTTTTTTGTCTGCTGGCAGCTGATCCAGTTTGGTGATCAGCTCTTCTACCGGCAGGTTTGCGAATTCGGTACCTTCCAGCGCGGCGTTAGCGTTGTTAACGTAGGTCTGGTGGTGTTTAGTGTGATGGATTTCCATCGTCTGCTTGTCGAAGTGCGGTTCCAGTGCGTCGTATGCATACGGCAGGGATGGCAGTGAATAACTCATGTTCATCTTCTCCATTTAGTGTTTTGCAGCACCACCTCACTGGGTGTGCCGCGTAAGCAGTCGGATCATTATAGTTAAAAACATGATCCGTAAAAGGGTTATCAATGCCTTAGAATTGATAAGGATTTGATGAATCTGGGAAAAGGTGCGCACATCGCGCTACACCTTGTGGGTGCTGGCGCGCAGTTTGAGCTGCACCGGTAGCTCATTGATGGCCGGCGGTTCATCACCCCTGAGCGCAGCCAGCAGACGTTTGCCCGCCATGCGCCCCATCTCTTCATACGGCAGCACAATGCTGGTAAGCGGCGGTGAACACACTGCGGCTAATGGGCCGCCACCGATGCTGGCAATCGCCAACTGGCTAGGAATGGCGATCCCCGCCGCATGGCACGCCATGATCGCGCCGCAGGCAACTTCATCGCTGGTGCAAATCAGCACATCCAGTTCCGGCCAGGTCAGGCGAATCTCCGCCAGCAGATTATGCCCTGCGGCAAAAGTCGGCATCCTCGGTGACGTCACCACGCGGTGCGGCGCCTGATTCATTGCCAACATGCCGCTGTGCCAACCATTTAGCAGCTGACGAAAGATGGTGTTGTTACTTTGGGTGCACAGCAACCCAGGATTACGATAGCCGCGCTCTACCAGGCTTTGCACCAGCTGGCGGATCGCTTTGGCGTAATCGACTCCAATGCTAATGCCTGCCGAATCCTGATGTACGCCGCCAATATCCATCACCGGCAGGCCGGAATTGCTCAGCAGACGATGCGCTTCCGCCGCGTTATCGAAATTGAAATGCACCATCGCCGCCGGATTATAGGAAAGCAGCATTTCGATCAGCTGGCTCTCTTCGGCGGCCGAATGGTTGGCTTCCGCCAGCATCATGTTGTAACCCTGCGGTCGCAGCACCTCTTGCAGCGCCTCCGACACAATCGCACTGCCCGGTGTGGCAAATGAAGGCACCACCATGGTAATCAGGCGTGATGTCGCCGACGCCAGATTACTGGCCTGCACGTTTGGCACATACGACAACTCAATAACCGCAGCATCAATTTTGGCGCGAATTTCAGGCGAAACCTTCTCCGGCATGCGCAGCGCGCGCGACGCGGTCATGGTGCTGACGCCCACCAAACGGGCAACATCGGCCAGGGTACTTTTGCCGGTACTGCGCCGTCGCTTCTCTGCCATTCCAGCTCCTATGTCTGCCCTTCATCATTCAAACTGCAGGTGCGTTGGCTGCGTTTCGAAGTATGAACGGCATTATTTATTACTTATGCTTTTTGCCAGGACGCAGCTTAAAACCAAATCTGTTAACGCGCCATGTGTAAAACCACAGATTCGGGCATCCCTTGCCCATAGATCTTTTCAGAATGGTTGAGCATGTCAGTTGCTTGCAACCAAGACAAACGCACAGCAAGGAAATGTTAGCGATAACACGTTTTTTAACAATAACTGTGTTAGCGCTAACTTTTGCGACAATCATCACAGAAAACGGGCGATAAAATAACCTACATTGCACTCCATCGACGTATAAACAGGAATTTCTGATGCTCACCCAATGGCTAACCCCACAACATATTCGTGTAGTCGAGCAAGTCAGTGACTGGCAGGAAGCCGTGCGTTTATCGGCAGAGCCCTTGCTGGCCGAAGGAGCGATCGGCCCGGCTTACCTCGATGCCATCTTCACCTCGCACGCAGAGCTTGGTCCTTATTACGTGCTGGCTCCGGGTCTGGCAATGCCGCATGCCCGCCCGGAACAGGGTGCGCGCAAAAACGGCCTGTCGCTGCTGCACGTTAAAAATGGCGTGAGTTTTCAGGCTGATGAAAACGACCCGGTTTATGTCGTCATCATGCTGTGTGCGGTATCTGGCGACGATCATATTCAGATGATCACCGCATTAGCGGACGTATTCAGTGACGAATCCCGCCTGCAGCAACTGCTGTCGGCTTCTACCCTGCCAGCGATTGAAGCTGTCATTCAAAGTTAATCACCAGAGAACCCTACGATGAAAAAAGTCCTGATTGTGTGTGGCAATGGTTTAGGTAGCAGCTTCATTGTTGAAATGAATGTGAAGAAGATTGTGGCGGAATTAGGTAAAGAAGCTGAAGTTGGCCACACTGATTTAACCTCAGCTAAATCTGAACATGCTGATTTAATTATTGCCGCGAAAGATATTGCCGATCAATTATCCGGGCACAGTGCGAAAGTGGTTGGCCTGACTAATTTGCTGGATAACGCAAAAATCAAAGAAATTCTGGCTGACAATATTTAAAACCCAAAGTCATTCGAGGCGCAGAAAGTGGCAAGGCTGTAAATCCTCGGGAGCTTACTTAAGTAAGTGACTGAGGTGAGAATATGCAGCCAACGCATCTGTAGCTGGAAGTATCAAGGGTATGCTCACCATGGAGTAAGTTATGCTGCAATTTATAATTAAGGATGTTCTTGGAACACCCGCTATACTTGTCGGCCTTTTTTCCCTGTTTGGTTTATTACTGCAAAAGAAACCGGTCTCTGATGTTATTTCCGGCACGCTTAAAACCATCATGGGTTTTGTTATTCTCATCGCCGGGGCCAATTTAATTGCGGCCACGCTGACCATCTTCAGCCAGCTGTTTGAGCACTCGTTTAATATTCAGGGTGTCGTGCCCAATACCGATGCGATGGCGGCGCTGGCGCAGAAAAGCTACGGCACCGAAACTGCGATGATCATGGTGTTCGGCATGCTGGTGAATATTCTGCTGGCGCGTATCACGCCGCTGAAATACATATTCCTCACCGGCCACCACACGCTGTATATGTCGGCGATGCTGGCGGTGATTCTGTCGGTAGGCGGCGTGCACGGCTTCTGGCTGGTGGTGATCGGTTCACTGATTCTCGGCACCATGATGGTGGTGTGCCCGGCGATTCTGCAGCCGTTCACCCGCAAAATCACCAACTCTGACGATCTGGCGCTTGGCCACTTCGGCTCCACCGGTTATCTGCTCTCCGCGCTGGTGGGTAAAGTGGTCGGTAAAGGCAGCCCGTCGATTGAAGAGCTGAAGGTGCCGAAAACCCTCAACTTCCTGCGCGACTCCTCGGTAGCGATTTCGCTGACCATGATGATTCTGTTCATCGCGCTGGTGTTGGTGGCGGGTAAAGCGTTTACCGAAAGCATCAGTGGCGGCCAGAACTACATTGTGTTCGCCATCATCCAGTCAATTACCTTTGCGGCGGGCGTTTACATTATCCTGGCCGGTGTACGCATGGTGATTGCGGAAATCGTGCCGGCCTTTAAAGGCATCGCCGATAAGCTGGTGCCCAACGCCAAACCGGCGCTGGATTGCCCAACCGTGTTCCCGTTCGCACCGAACGCGGTGATCATCGGATTCCTGTCGAGCTTCTCTGCCGGTTTGATCAGCATGTTCCTGTGCCCGCTGTTAGGTCTGAGCGTGATCGTTCCCGGCCTGGTGCCGCACTTCTTCTGCGGTGCTACCGCTGGCGTCTACGGCAACATTACCGGCGGACGTCGTGGTGCGGTGATCGGCGCCTTTGTGCAAGGCCTGCTGATCTCCTTCCTGCCAGCGATTCTGCTGCCGCTGATGGGCGACCTCGGCTTCGCCTCTACCACCTTCGGTGATGCGGACTTCGGCATTGTCGGTATCGTGCTCGGCCACATTATTTCGTTCTTCCATTGATGTCATCAACAGCGCCTGCGGGCGCTGTTTTTGTAATGAGGAAAAGTTATGAGAGCAAAATTTTCGCCGTCATTAATGTGTATGGATCTCACCCGCTTCCGCGAACAGGTTGAAGCGATGAATAGCACCGCTGCGTTTTATCATGTCGATATTATGGATGGCAGCTACGTCAAGAATATTACCCTGTCGCCCTTCTTCATTGAGAACCTGCGTAAAATTACCGATGTGCCGATTGACGTACATTTAATGGTGAATCATCCGGAAGATATTATTCCGATGTGCATTGAGGCGGGCGCAGACATTATCAGTTTCCATCCAGAAACCGCCAACAATAAAATATTTCGCCTGCTAACGCAGATTAAAGAAGCCGGTCGTCGCTGCGGCGTAGTTTTAAATCCGGCCACGCCGGCGGAAAGTATTCGTGAATATGCCCATCTGCTGGATAAAGTGACGGTGATGTCGGTGGACCCCGGTTTTGCCGGGCAGAAATTTATTCCAGAAACCTTAAATAAAATTCGCCAGCTGATCGCGATGCGTGCAGAGCACGGTTACCACTATCTGACCGAAATTGATGGTTCATGCAATGCGCGCACCTTCAGGCAGATTGCGGCATCGGGCGTAGATGTGTTTATCGTGGGGACGTCTGGATTATTTAATCTGGATGACGATGTAGCGCAGGCATGGCAGAAGATGGAGAGCATTTTCGCCGCAGAAACCGCTGCTTAAATACAAGCACATAACGTAGCGGCGCAATTTATTGCGCGATAAATCGCGCCGCTACAAAAATGTGCGCAATCTATGCTCAGCTATCGCCCCAGCTCACTCAGCGACTTATCCAGCGCACCCACCAGCCAATCGATATCCGCTTCCTGGAACGCCAATGGCGGACGCAGCTTCAGCACGTTGCCGTAAGGGCCTGCAACTGACGTCAGCACGCGGTGCTCACGCAGTTTCTCAATCAAATCCAGCGCCAGCGCTTTATCCGGCGTTTTGCTGGCGCGGTCTTGCACCAGTTCGAAACCAATAAACAGCCCGGCGCCGCGCACGTCGCCAATTGATTCATGACGATCCATCAGTTTCTGTAATTCGCTCAGCAGCTTAGCCCCGACTACGCGGCTGTGCTCCTGCAAGCCCTCTTCTTTAATCACCGTTAACACCGCCTGCGCTGCGGCCATCGCTACTGGATTACCGCCAAAGGTGTTGAAGTAAGGAATTTCATCGCTAAACGCGGCCAGCACATCACTTTTCGCCAGCAGGCCCGACACCGGAATGCCGTTGCCCATTGGTTTGCCGGTGGTGATCACATCGGGCACCACGCCGTGACGTGCAAAGCCCCAGAACGCATCGCCAGTACGACCAAAACCGGGCTGCACTTCATCGGCGATGAAAATCCCGCCGTTGGCATGTACCACATCGACGGCTTTCTGCAGGAAACCGCGCGGGTTCGGCAGCACGCCATCGGAAGAGAAGATGGAATCTGCGAGGAAGCCGGCAAACTTGATGCCGTGCGCTTTCATATCATTGATCTGCTGCTGGATTTCATTGGCAAACCATTCGCCGAGATCCGGTGCATTAACGCGATAAGCATCCGGCGGCGACACCAGACGCGTGGTCGCAGCTAATGGTTGTCCGCTGCCCAGCGCCGGCGAAACGCCCGACGTGAGATCGCTGGTGCCGTGATAAGCCTCTTGCGACACAATAATGCCGGTACCGCCGCTGAAGGCGCGCGCCACGCGGATCGCCAAATCGTTGGCTTCCGAACCGGTACACATGTACATCGCGCGGTCAATAGCCTCTGGCGTGGTGGCCAGCAGCTCTTCGGAGTAATCGAGAATGCGTTCGTGCAGATAGCGCGTATGGGTATTCAGCATCTTCATCTGCTGATTCACCGCCTCAATCACCGCCGGATGGCAGTGACCAATGCTGGCCACGTTGTTGTACACATCAAGGTATTTGTCGCCCGCGGCATCCCACAGATATTGCCCTTCGCCACGCACTAAATGCACCGGCTTGCGATAAAACAGGCGATACGACTCGCCCAACACTTTACTGCGCTTATCGGTTAGCTTGCGGGTCGCCGCATCCAGACCGTCGGCGTGCTCAGCACGAAAACTGTTGGTGTCCATGATGGTAGAACGTGTAGCCATGGTAACTCCCGTTGCGAAGGTGAAAGGGGTGCATGCGAAATCGCCGTTTGGCCCTATCATGCCTGCTTTAATAACAAATGCAACCAAATACACAAATACAACCAAATACACATGACGGCGTAATGACACTCAGGTAAGCTTAGGCCCAGGTTGAACACGCCACAGGGAAAAGTCATGCTGCAGGAAACTCGCTTACACCGCATTCGCGCGCTGCTGACCACGCAACATCAGGTCAGTACTGAACGCATCATCAAAGAGCTCGGTATTTCGCGAGAAACCGCACGGCGCGACATGATTGAACTGGAAGCGCAAGGATTTGCCCGCCGTGTGCATGGCGGTTTGGTGGCGGTCGATAGCCAGCCTGAGCCACCGCTGCAGGTACGTCGCAACGCGCAGGCGAAAGAGAAACGCGCGATTGCCGCCGCCGCGGCGCAACATCTGCAACCGGGCCAAACGCTGTTCCTGGATGCCGGCACCACTACCACCATGCTGGCGGAAGCACTGCGTAGCATGTCGGGTTTAACCATCATCACCAACAGCCTGCAGGCTGCACTGGCGCTCAGCGCAGCTGATGAGCATGAAACGTTGAATAATCAGGTTATTTTGCTGGGTGGCATGATGACGGCGGGCGCACAGCAAACGCGCGGAGAAATGACCATCGGCGAGATTTATCGCTATCGCGCCGATATAGCGCTGCTTTCGCCGGTCGGCATCGATGCCAAAAACGGTGCCAGTAGTTTTCATCCCCACGAAGCCGCGATTGCCCGCGCCATGGTGCATCAGGCGAACCGCACCTTTTTACTGGCGGATCACAGCAAGCTCGGTGTGATTAGCCGTTCGGTGTACGCACCGGTTGCAGAGGTCGATCTGCTGATTTGCGACGGCGGCCCGGCAAAACCCGGCGCGCTGGCAGCGCTGCAACAGGTATTGCCGCAGGTGCAGGTGGTTTAACGCAGACGCTGCGGATGGCTATACACCGTGGCGCGTCCCGGTTTACTGAAGCCAACCAAGGTTAAATTGCAACGCTCAGCCACCTCAACGGCGAGCTGGGTCGCAGCCGAAACCGCAAACAGAATCTCCACGCCGCACATGGCGGATTTCTGCACCATCTCATAGCTAGCGCGGCTGGAAACCAGCACCGCGCCCTGCTGCCACGGTTGTTGGCTACGATTGCCGAGCAGTTTATCCAGCGCCACGTGGCGGCCAACATCTTCGTAGCCGCCCTGCAGCTCACCCTGCGGCGACATCCATGCCGCCGCGTGCGTACAGCCGGTGAGGTTGCCGATCGGTTGATAGTCGCGCAGCTGCGCCAGGCCCTTATCAAGATTGGCCAAATCAAAAGTTTGCGTGAACGGCAGCGGCTGCAGCGGCTTGCCAATTTGATCGAGTTGCTCCACGCCACACACGCCGCAGCCGGTACGACCGGCCATCGCACGGCGCTGCTCTTTCAGCGCCATAAAGCGGCGGCTGGAGAGCTCAATCTGCACTTCAATGCCATTGCAACCTGGCACCACATCCATGCCGAAAATCTCGTTGGGCTTATCGATTATCCCTTCAGATAAAGAAAACCCCAGCGCAAACGCTTCGAGATCGTTGGGCGTCGCCATCATCACCACGTGCGAGATACCGTTATACACCAGCGCGATCGGCACTTCCTGCGCCAGCCAGTCACTTTCCGCGTCGTCGATAGTACCGCGTTGCCACACCTGCGATTGCACCGCACCTGAGATCTTATTCACACTCTCGTTACATTCTGGCTGATTAGCTTTCACTTTTTTCGTCTCGCGCAACAACCACATTAAAGCTGTGGTAATATTTGGCCGCTATTGTCACAAGTTTAGTCGGGTCATTCTTGCCCCATACATCGCAAGAATATAGAGGGATGATAATCCATGAATGTCAGCCGAAGAAAATTCTTCAAAGTATGTGCTGGCGGTATGGCAGGGACAACGGCAGCACTGCTCGGCTTTGCGCCGGAAGTGGCATTGGCGGAAACACGACAGTACAAACTGCTGCGTGCCCGCGAAACCCGTAATACCTGCACTTACTGTTCAGTCGGCTGTGGCTTGTTAATGTACAGCCTTGGTGACGGCGCGAAAAACGCCAAAGAGACCATTTTCCATATTGAAGGGGATCCGGACCATCCGGTGAGTCGCGGCGCATTGTGCCCAAAAGGCGCTGGCCTGCTCGACTTTGTCCACAGCGACAGCCGTCTGCAATTCCCGGAATATCGCGCGCCAGGCTCAAATAAATGGCAGCGCATTAGCTGGGACGATGCGTTTGATCGCATCGCAAAACTGATGAAAGCCGACCGCGATGCAAACTTTGTCGCGCAGAACGCCGCAGGCGTGACGGTAAACCGTTGGCTCTCGACCGGCATGTTGTGTGCTTCGGCATCCAGCAATGAAACCGGCTATTTAACCCAGAAATTTACCCGATCGCTCGGCATGTTAGCGGTCGACAACCAGGCACGCGTTTGACACGGACCAACGGTAGCAAGTCTTGCTCCAACATTTGGTCGCGGTGCGATGACCAATCACTGGGTCGACATCCGTAATGCCAATCTGATCGTTGTGATGGGCGGGAACGCGGCTGAAGCGCATCCTGTCGGTTTCCGCTGGGCAATGGAAGCCAAGATTCACAACAAAGCCAAACTGATCGTTATCGATCCGCGCTTTACGCGTACGGCATCGGTCGCTGATTTCTATACCCCGATTCGCTCGGGCACCGACATCACCTTCCTGTCGGGCGTACTGCTGTGGCTGCTGCAAAATGACAAAATCCAGCATGAATATGTGCAGGCGTATACCAATGCCAGCCTGATCGTGCGTGAGGATTATCATTTTGAAGATGGCTTGTTCAGCGGCTACGACGAAGAGAATCGCAAATACGACAAAACCAGCTGGAACTACGAGCTGGGCGATGACGGCTTCGCTAAGCGCGATACCACGCTCACCCATCCACGCTGCGTGTGGAACCTGCTCAAGCAGCATGTCAGCCGCTATACGCCGGAGATCGTCGAACGTATCTGCGGTACGCCAAAAGCGGACTTCCTGCACGTTTGCGAACTGATTGGCGAAACCAGCGCGCGCGACCGCACCACCTCGTTCCTGTATGCGCTCGGCTGGACGCAACACTCGGTAGGTGCGCAGAACATCCGCACCATGGCGATGATTCAGCTGCTGCTCGGCAACATGGGCATGATTGGCGGCGGCATCAATGCGCTGCGCGGCCACTCCAACATTCAGGGACTGACCGATCTTGGCCTGCTGTCGCAAAGCCTGCCGGGTTACATGACCTTGCCGTCGGAGAAACAAGCCGACCTGCAAACCTATCTGGCTGCCAATACGCCAAAAGCGCTGCTGCCGGATCAGGTGAACTACTGGAGCAACTACCCGAAATTCTTTGTCAGCCAGATGAAAGCCTTCTTCGGCGATAAAGCCCAGGCGGAAAACAGCTGGGGCTTCGACTGGTTGCCGAAGTGGGATAAAGGTTACGACGTGCTGCAGTACTTCGAGATGATGTCGCAAGGCAAGGTCAACGGCTATCTGTGTCAGGGCTTTAACCCGGTGGCGTCGTTCCCGAACAAGCGTAAAGTGATCGCTTCGTTATCGAAGCTGAAGTTCCTGGTCACCATCGACCCGCTCAACACCGAAACCGCCACCTTCTGGGAGAATCACGACGAGTTCAACGATGTCGATCCGTCGCAGATTCAAACTGAAGTGTTCCGCCTGCCGTCCACCTGCTTCGCCGAAGAGAACGGGTCGATCGTTAACTCCGGCCGCTGGCTGCAGTGGCACTGGAAAGGCCAGGATGCGCCGGGCGAAGCGCTGAATGATGGCGAAATCCTCTCGGGGATCTACCTGCGTCTGCGTGAAATGTATGCGCGCGAAGGCGGTGCGCTGCCAGAGCAGGTGCTGAACATGAGCTGGAACTACAAAACGCCGGACAATCCTGCGCCAGAAGAAGTGGCGATGGAGAACAACGGTAAAGCGCTGGCCGACGTGTTCGATGACAAAGGCACGCTGCTGGTGAAGAAGGGCCAACAGCTCAGCACCTTTGCCCATCTGAAAGATGACGGCAGCACCAGCAGTGGCTGCTGGATTTTCGCCGGTAGCTGGACGCCGGATGGCAACCAAATGGCGCGCCGTGACAACACTGACCCAACCGGACTTGGCAATACGCTGAACTGGAGCTGGGCGTGGCCGCTCAACCGCCGCATCCTCTACAACCGCGCCTCGGCGGACCCGCAAGGCAATCCGTGGGATGCGAAACGCCAGATCCTGAAGTGGGATGGCAGCAAATGGGGCGGCATGGATGTGCCGGATTACAGCGCCGCCGCGCCAGGCAGCGATGTCGGGCCGTTCATCATGCAGCCGGAAGGTCTCGGCCGCCTGTTTGCGCTCGACAAAATGGCCGAAGGTCCGTTCCCGGAGCACTACGAGCCGTTTGAAACGCCGATTGGCACCAATCCGCTGCATCCGAACGTGGTGTCCAATCCAGCGGCGCGCGTGTTCAAGGACGATTTGGCGTCGATGGGCCAGGCGGAGCAGTTCCCGTATGTCGGCACCACCTATCGTCTCACCGAGCATTTCCATTACTGGACCAAACACGCGCGGCTCAACGCCATCGCGCAGCCGGAACAGTTTATTGAGATCGGCGAGAAGCTGGCCAACAAGCTCGGCATCGCGCAGGGCGATACGGTGAAAGTGAGCTCCAATCGCGGCTATATCAAAGCCAAAGCGGTGGTCACCAAACGCATCCGTCCACTGAACGTCGACGGCAAAATCGTCGATACCATCGGCATTCCGATTCACTGGGGTTATCAGGGCGTGGCGAAAAAAGGCTTTATCGCCAACACCCTGACGCCATTTGTCGGTGATGCCAACACGCAAACGCCAGAATTTAAGGCGTTCCTGGTCAACGTCGAGAAGGTGTAAGGAGAACGAATATGGCTTATCAATCTCAAGACATTATCCGCCGCTCCGCGACCAATGGACTCACGCCTGCCCCGCAGGCGCGTAACCATCAGCAGGAAGTGGCGAAACTGATCGACGTGACCACCTGCATCGGCTGCAAGGCCTGTCAGGTGGCGTGTTCGGAGTGGAATGACATCCGCGACGAGGTGGGACATAACGTTGGGGTGTACGACAACCCCGCCGATTTAACCGCCAAATCCTGGACGGTGATGCGCTTCTCAGAAGTGGAGGAGAACGGCAAGTTAGAGTGGCTGATCCGCAAGGATGGCTGCATGCACTGCGCCGATCCCGGCTGCCTGAAAGCCTGTCCATCTGAAGGTGCGATCATTCAGTACGCCAACGGCATCGTCGATTTTCAGTCGGAACAGTGCATTGGCTGCGGCTACTGTATTGCGGGCTGTCCATTCGACGTGCCACGTATGAATAAAGACGACAACCGCGTGTATAAATGCACGCTGTGCGTCGATCGTGTCAATGTGGGCCAGGAACCAGCATGCGTGAAAACCTGCCCGACCGGTGCGATTCACTTCGGCAGTAAAAGCGATATGCAGGCGCTGGCGGGTGAACGCGTAGCCGAACTTAATACGCGCGGTTATGCCAATGCGGGCTTGTACGATCCAGCAGGCGTGGGCGGCACGCACGTGATGTACGTGCTGCACCATGCCGATAAACCGCAGCTCTATCACGGTTTGCCGGAGAACCCGAGCATCAGCCCAGCGGTGACTTTCTGGAAAGGTATCTGGAAACCGCTGGCAGCCATCGGCTTCGCCGCCACTTTCGCTGCCTCGGTGTTCCACTACGTCGGCGTAGGTCCAAACCGCGTGGAAGAGGATGAAGACGAGAACCTGCACGAAAAAGAGGAGCGCGAATAATGAAAAAACGCGATCGTCTGGTGCGCTACAGCGCACCGGAACGCATCAATCACTGGATTGTGGCGTTCTGTTTTGTCTTCGCCGCGTTAAGCGGACTGGGTTTCTTTTTCCCTTCGTTTAACTGGCTGATGCACGTCCTTGGCACGCCGCAGCTGGCGCGCATCCTGCATCCGTTTGTCGGTGTGGTGATGTTTGCCGCCTTTATCATCATGTTCTTACGTTATTGGAAACATAATCTGATTAATCGTGAAGACCTGGTGTGGGCGAAAAACATTCACAAAATCGTACAAAACGAAGAGGTCGGCGATACCGGCAAATACAACTTCGGGCAGAAGTGTGTGTTCTGGGCTGCTATCATCAGCTTAGTCTTGCTGCTGGTGAGCGGAATTGTTATCTGGCGCCCGTACTTTGCCGGGGCCTTTACCATTCCGCTGATTCGCATCGCGCTAGTGGTGCATTCGGTCTCAGCTGTGGCGCTGATCATGGTGATTATGGTGCACATCTACGCTGCGTTGTGGGTGAAAGGCACCATTACCGCCATGGTTGAGGGCTGGGTTCCGGCCGCGTGGGCGAAGAAACATCATCCACGCTGGTATCGCGAGCAGCGCCAACGCCAAACACAACAGGAAAAACGTCCCTGATGAGTATTCGCATCATCCCGCAGGACCAGCTGGAGAAAGGCGAAAAGCACACGGCGGAGCAGGTTCCGCCGTTACTTTTCCCCCGGCTGAAAAATCTGTATAGCCGCCGAGCGGCGCGTTTGCGCGATTTGGCCGCGAAGAATCCGCTGGGTGATTACCTGCGCTTTGCCGCGGTGATCGCCGAAGCGCAGGAGATCGTGCTGTATGACCATCCGCTGCAGCTTGATCTGCAGCAGCGGCTGGTGCAGAGCGCCGAACAGGGCAAACCGCCACTCGATATTCACACCTATCCGCGCGATGCGCACTGGCAACGTCTGCTGCATTCACTGATTGCCGAGCTAAAGCCCGAAATGAGCGGCCAGGCGCTGGCGGTGTTAGAGAATCTGGAGAAAGCCTCCACCAGCGAACTGGAAAGTCTGGCGCACGCGCTGCTGGAGGGCGATTTTGCGCAGGTCAGCAGTGATAAATCGCCGTTTATCTGGGCGGCATTATCGATTTACTGGGCGCAGATGGCGGCGTTGATTCCCGGCAAAGCGCGTGCGGAGTATGGCGAGCATCGCCAGTTCTGCCCGGTGTGCGCCAGCGTACCGGTCACCAGCGTGGTGCACATGAGCGTTGGCCAGCAGGGCTTGCGCTACTTGCACTGCAATCTGTGTGAAAGCGAATGGTATGTGGTGCGCAGCAAGTGCTCCAACTGCGAACAAACAGGCGATTTGCATTACTGGTCGCTGGACAGTGAAAAAGCGGCGGTGAAAGCAGAAAGCTGCGGCGACTGCGGCACCTACCTGAAGATGCTGTATCAGGAGAAGGATCCCGCCGTGGAGCCGGTCGCTGATGATTTGGCGTCGCTGGTGCTGGATGCCCGCATGGAGCAGGAAGGATTCGCACGCAGCAGTTTGAATCCGTTTATGTTTCCCGGCGATTAAACGTTCCGTTTGTAGGGTCGTCATTCATGGCGGCCTTCTCATGAATTCATTCAACACGGAGGCGAACGATGAAACTGATTGGCAGCTACACCAGCCCTTTTGTGCGCAAAATTTCAGTGATTTTGCTGGAAAAAGGCCTGGTCTTCGAATTCATCAACCAGTCACCGTGGACCGATGACAGTCACGTGCCGCAATACAATCCGCTGGGTAAAGTCCCGGCGTTGATTGATGACAATCAGCTCACCTGGTTCGACTCCTCCATCATTGCGCAGGTGATTGAACTGCGTGGCGATGCGCCAGCGTTACTGCCCACTGATGCCTTGCGCGCCTTACAAATCCGTCAGCTGGAAAAATTGGCCGACGGCATCAATGACGCAGCGGTGATGATCGTGCGCGAGCAAATGCGTCCTGGCGATCAGCAATCGGAAGAGGTGCTGCTACGCAATCGTGACAAAATCCAGCGCGGCCTTGATGCGCTGGAAACCGCCGCCGCGCAGGGCGAACTGCTGAATAGCGGTACGTTAAATCTGGCGGATATCGCCACCGGCTGCATGATTGGCTACCTCAACTTCCGCCGCGTGCTGCCAAACTGGTGCGTGAATCGCCCGGCGCTGGTGAAGCTGGCGCAAACCCTGTTTGAACGGGAGAGTTTTGCCCGCACCGTTCCGCCCACTCGCTAAGTCACTTGATGAAAAACCTTTATAGTCAATTACCTGCTATTGATAGCCTGCTGCGCGATCCCGCATTGCAGCCGCTGGTTGCCGATCTCGGTACTGCCTTTGCCACCCGTCAACTGCGTGCAATGCAGCAGGAAGCGCGTGAACACATTCAGCAGCAGCAAACGTTACCCGCCTGGCACGCCAGCTGGCCGGACGAAGCATTGCGGCGCTCTCAGCACCAGCAGCAAAGTGCGCTGCGTCCGGTGTTCAATCTCACCGGCACCGTGCTGCACACCAATCTCGGCCGGGCGCAACTCAGCGATCGCGCCATCGACGCGGTGGTTAACTGCTTGCGCCAGCCGGTGACGCTGGAATATGCGCTGGATGACGCCACTCGCGGCCATCGCGATCGTGCAGTCAGCGCGTTACTGTGCGAGTTAACCGGCGCGGAAGCGGCATGCATCGTCAATAACAACGCGGCGGCGGTTTTATTGATGCTGGCGGCCTTAGCGCCGGGCCGTGAAGTGATTGTCTCGCGCGGCGAACTCGTTGAGATTGGCGGCGCCTTCCGTATTCCTGACGTGATGCGCCAGGCAGGCTGCAAATTAGTCGAAGTGGGCACCACCAATCGCACTCATCTGAAGGATTATCGCGCCGCGATCGGAGAAAATAGCGGCCTTTTGATGAAGGTGCATACTAGCAACTATCAAATTCAGGGCTTTACTCATGCGGTAACAGAAGCGGAGTTGGCTGAACTGGGAGATGCGTATCAATTGCCGGTGATCACCGATCTTGGCAGCGGTTCGCTCATAGATATGACCGAATTTGGCCTGCCAGCAGAGCCAATGCCGCAGCAACTGATTGCTGCCGGTGTAAGTTTGGTGAGTTTTTCCGGCGATAAGCTGCTGGGCGGTCCACAGGCCGGGATTATCGTCGGCAAACAGGCGCTGATTGACCAGCTGCAGTCGCATCCGCTGAAACGTGCGCTGCGCGTCGACAAAATGACGCTCGCTGCGCTGGAAGCCACATTACAGCTCTATCGCCAGCCGGAAACCTTGCGTGAAGCGTTACCCACGCTGCGCCTGCTGACGCGTTCTGCGCACGATATTCTGCAGCAGGCCGAGCGCCTGATGCCAGCACTGGAACACGCTTATAACCAGCAGTTTTCACTGGCGATAGCGCCCTGTTCATCACAAATCGGTAGCGGATCGCTGCCGGTTGAGCGTCTCCCCAGTTTCGCCATCACCTTTACGCCACGCGAGGGACGCGGCAGCCAACTCACCAATTTGTCACAACGCTGGCGCAGCCTGCCGCGTCCGGTGATTGGTCGTATTCAGGAAGGCAAACTGTGGCTCGATTTGCGTTGCCTCGATGATGAAGCCGCCCTGATTCAGGCCTTAGTACCATGATTATTGCCACCGCTGGACATGTCGATCACGGCAAAACCGCGCTCTTGCAGGCGTTAACCGGCGTCGATGCCGATCGTCTGCCAGAAGAGAAACGGCGTGGTATGACCATCGATCTCGGCTACGCCTACTGGCCGCAGCCGGATGGGCGCGTGCTCGGCTTTATTGATGTGCCGGGCCATGAAAAATTCCTCGCCAATATGCTGGCGGGCATCGGCGGCATTCATCACGCGCTATTAGTGGTGGCCTGCGACGATGGCGTGATGCCGCAAACCCGTGAACATCTGCAACTGCTCAGCCTGGCTGGACAGCCGCCGCTGAGCGTGGCGCTGACCAAAGCGGATCGCGTGGATCAGGCGCGCATCGCCGAAGTGCAGCAGCAGGTGGCGCAGCTCACGCAACAGCTTGGCTGGCTCGCGGTGCCGCAGTTTGTTACCAGCAGCCACACGCAACAGGGCATCGACGCGTTGCGCCAGCATCTCAGCACGCTGGCTGAACCTGTGTTCGACGACCGCTACCGTTTTCGCCTCGCTATCGATCGCGCCTTCACATTAAAAGGCACCGGTTTAGTGGTGACCGGCACCGCGCTGTCGGGGGAAGTCAACGTCGGTGACACGCTGTGGCTTAGCAGCCTGAATCTGCCGCTGCGCGTGCGTGCGCTGCATGCGCAGAACCAATCGGTGACGCGGGCGCAGGCCGGTGAACGCATCGCGCTGAATATCGTCGGTGACGTCGAGAAAGCGCAGATTGCGCGCGGTGACTGGCTGCTGGCGCAACAACCACCGCCAGGCTCCACGCGATTAACCGTGGCGCTGCGCTTGCTACAGCCATTGAAAAACAACTCGCAGCCGATTCATCTCCATCACGCCGCCAGCCATGTCACCGGACGCGTCACGCTACTGGCCGATGACATAGCGGAAGTGGTGCTGAATGAGCCGCTGTGGCTGGCGGAGAACGATCGGCTGATTATCCGCGACAGCAACGCCCAGCAAACCCTGGGCGGCGCGCGCGTGGTGCTGCTTAACAGCAAAAAGCGCGGCAAACATCAGGCGGATTACCTTGCCTGGCTGCAACAACTGGCCGCAACGGAAGATGATGGCACCAGCATGCGCGCGCATCTGGCGTATCAACCGACCGAATCGGCTGAGCTGGGCTGGGCACGCCAGCTCACCGCTCCCGCACTGAACGCATTAATCGCAAAGATTGCACCAGTGCAGCTCGGCAACGCGCTCATGAGTGCCGAACAGGCCGCAGCGTGGCAGCAGACGCTGCTGGCGTCGCTGGCGCATTTTCATCAGCAGCATCCGGAAGTGCCGGGCATCGGGCACGATCGCTTGCGCCGCGTGGCACTGCCGCACCAGCCTGCTGAATGGGTGCTAGCGCTGATTGATCAGCTGCTGACACAAGGAGACCTGCAACAGCGCCAGGGTTGGCTGCACCTGCCCGATTTCGAACCGCGCTTTAACCCGCAGGAAGAAATAGTGTGGCAGCAGGTTGGCCCGCTGTTTAGCGACCAGCCGTTGTGGGTGCGCGATATCGCGCTGACGTTACAGCAGGATGAACAGGTAATCCGCTCGCTGCTGCTTACCGCTGCCCGCCTCGGGCACATTACGGCGATCGTGCGCGATCGCTACTATCGCAGCGACCAGATCCAGATCTTTGCCGATCTGATTCGTCAGCGTGCCACGCAAGGTGGCAGCACCAGCGCCGCCGATTTCCGCAACCAGCTCGGTACCGGGCGTAAAGTGGCGGTACAAATTCTCGAATTCTTTGACCGCAGCGGCTTCACCCGACGTCGTGGCAACGATCATCTGCTGCGCGACGCGCGCCTATTCCCCGCCTCTTCTGCTTAAAATCTCTCGCGTTGCCTCGCAGTTCTCGCTGTAACTGCGCTGCAACGCGCATTCCCAGTTGTGCAAAAAAGTGCCAGAATGTAAGAAATACTCTTACATTGGATAACGATGATGGCACGTACCATGACGATCGATTTAGGCGATGAACTGCGCGAGTTTGTTGAATCTCTGGTTGAGTCCGGCGACTACCGTACGCAAAGCGAAGTGGTGCGCGACTCGCTGCGCTTGCTACGAGAGAAGCAGGCGGAATCGAAACTGGAGAATTTGAAAAAACTGATTCAACAAGGATTGGATAGCGGGGTGGCAGAAGATTGGGATGGAGAAACTTTTCTTAAAAAAATGAGAGCCAGGGTAGGCATCGATGAAGAGAACGATACAGGTAATGCAGGAAGCTGATGCAGATTTAAAGTCGATTTGGTTTTACGGATATTGGAATTTTGGCATCAACAAAGCCGAAGATTATGCAAGGAAGCTATATCAACGGTTTTATCATCTGGAAGAAAATGAGTTAGGTCGGAAACGCGTAGATTTGGGCAACGCAATATTCTCCATGCCACATCGTGAGCATGTAATTTATTATCTTGTAGAGTCTGAAAACGTATTTATTATGCGCGTCCTCCATCATTCACAGGATGCATTATCACAGATATCGATTCCTATATGGTTCTGAATAAAAAAAAGGGACGATTTATCGTCCCTTTTGATTTATCCGGCCCGCCTATAACGTAAGGTCGCCATTCATGGCGACCGGGCCAATTACTGCAGCAGCGAAATGTCCGCTACCTGCAGGAACAGCTGGCGCAGCTGTGCCAGCAGCGTCAGACGGTTAATACGCACCGCCTGATCGTCAGCGTTAACCATCACCTTATCGAAGAAGTTGTCCACCGCTTCACGCAGTTGCGCCAGTTCCACCAGCGCATCCTGATAACGACCTTCTGCAAAGTACGGCTGCAGCTTGTCGCCCAGCGCGGTCACGAAGGTCGCCAGTTGGATCTCTTCGTTCTCTTTCAGCAGGGAAGCCTGCACGCTGTCATTCAGGGTTTCGGTCGATTTCGCCAGGATATTCGACACGCGTTTGTTAGCAGCGGCCAGTGTGGCTGCGGCTTCGAGCGTACGGAAGTGCGAAACCGCCTTCATGCGCGCATCGAAGTCTGCCGGACGAGTTGGACGACGCGCCAGCACCGCCTGAATGGTGTCAACGCTGTGGCCCTCTTCCTGATACCAGGTACGGAAACGGCCCAGCATAAAGTCGATCACTTCATCGACCACTTTAGCGTTGCTCAGCTTGCTACCGTACAGACGCACCGCTTCTTCGGTCAGCGTTTGCAGATCGAGCGGCAGGTTTTTCTCAACGATGATGCGCAGCACGCCCAGCGCCGCGCGACGCAGTGCGAACGGGTCTTTATCGCCTTTCGGATGCTGACCGATACCGAAGATACCCGCGAGGGTGTCCATCTTGTCGGCAATCGCCACGGCACAGGCCACAGGGTTAGACGGCAGATCGTCACCGGCAAAGCGCGGCTGATACTGCTCGTTCAGCGCAACGGCCACATCTTCCGCTTCGCCATCGTGGCGCGCGTAGTGCATGCCCATCACGCCCTGCGTGTCGGTGAACTCGAAGACCATGTTGGTCATCAGGTCACATTTCGACAGCAAGCCAGCGCGGGTCGCGTGATTCACATCGGCGCCAATCTGCGCCGCAATCCAGCCGGCCAGCGCCTGAATACGATCCGTTTTGTCACGCAGCGTACCCAGCTCTTTCTGGAACAGTACGGTTTCCAGACGCGGCAGATTATCTTCCAGACGCTTTTTGCGGTCAGAGTTAAAGAAGAACTCCGCATCCGCCAGACGCGGGCGCACGACCTTCTCGTTACCGGAGATGATCTGCTGAGGATCTTTGGATTCGATGTTGGTGACGAAGATGAAATTCGGCAGTAACTTGCCCGCCGCGTCGTACACCGGGAAGTACTTCTGGTCACCTTTCATGGTGTAAACCAGCGCTTCAGCTGGCACCGCGAGGAACTTCTCTTCGAATTTCGCCGTCAGCACCACCGGGAATTCCACCAGCGAGGTCACTTCTTCCAGCAGGCTTTCGCTCAGATCGGCGATGCCGCCAATCTTCTGTGCCGCTGCTTCCGCATCCGCTTTGATTTTGGCTTTACGCGCGGCGTAATCCGCCACCACTTTGCCGCGCTCCAGCAACAGCTGCGGATACTGATCGGCGTTGTCGATGGTGAACTCTGGCTCGCCCATAAAGCGATGGCCGCGAATCACACGATCGGATTCAATACCGAGAATCTTCGCGGGAATCAGCTCGTCGCCGAGCAGCAGCGTAACGGTGTGCACCGGACGCACAAACTGCACGTCGCTTGCGCCCCAGCGCATCAGCTTAGGAATCGGCAGCTTGCTCAGCGCAGTCGCGACCATCGCGGGCAGCAGCGCCTGCGCGCTTTCGCCGGTGATCGCGGCACGATGCACCAGCCATTCGCCTTTATCGGTGCTCAGACGTTCAGCCTGAGCAACGGTGATGCCGTTGCCACGCGCCCAGCCTTCGGCCGCTTTGGTCGCATTGCCGTCGGCATCAAACGCAGCGGCAATCGCCGGGCCACGTTTTTCAACTTCGCGATCCGGCTGCGCAGCTGCCAGGGTAGCCACTTTCAGCGCCAGACGGCGCGGAGCAGCAAACCAGCTGACTTCGCCATGCGTCAAACCGGCGCTATCGAGTTCAGCGGTGAAGTGCGCAGCAAAGGCTTCTGCCAGGCTGCGCAGCGCTTTCGGAGGCAACTCTTCGGTGCCAATTTCCACCAGGAAAGTTTTATCGGTCATGGCTGCCTCTTACTTGTTTTTATTGCACAACGGGAAGCCAAGCGCCTCACGTGACGCATAATAGGCTTCCGCCACGGCTTTCGTCAGGGTGCGGATACGCAGGATATAGCGCTGGCGTTCGGTAACCGAAATCGCCTTGCGTGCGTCCAGCAGGTTAAAGCTGTGCGCCGCTTTCAAAATGCGCTCATAAGCCGGCAGCGGCAGCGGTTTTTCCAGCGCCAGCAGCTGCTGTGCTTCTTTCTCATACTGCTCGAAGCAGGTGAAAAGGAAGTCGACGTCAGCGTATTCGAAGTTGTAGGTCGACTGTTCCACTTCGTTCTGATGGAACACTTCGCCGTAGGTGGTTTTACCAAACGGACCGTCGCTCCACACCAGATCGTAAACGCTGTCTACGCCCTGAATGTACATCGCCAGGCGCTCTAAGCCGTAAGTGATCTCGCCGGTCACCGGCTTACACTCAAGGCCGCCCACCTGCTGGAAGTAAGTGAACTGCGTCACTTCCATGCCGTTTAGCCACACTTCCCAACCGAGTCCCCATGCGCCAAGCGTAGGGTTTTCCCAGTTGTCTTCGACAAAGCGAATGTCGTGGATGGTGGGATCCATACCCAGCTCTTTCAGCGACCCAAGGTACAGCTCCTGAAGATTGTCCGGGTTGGGCTTAATCACCACCTGGAACTGGTAATAGTGCTGCAAACGGTTCGGGTTTTCACCGTAACGTCCGTCAGTCGGGCGACGAGATGGCTGCACATAGGCGGTCGCCATCGGCTCTGGGCCTAAGGCGCGCAGGCAAGTCATCGGGTGAGAGGTGCCGGCGCCCACTTCCATGTCCAACGGTTGGACAATGGTGCAGCCTTGACGCGCCCAGTAATCCTGCAAGGTCAGGATCAGGCCCTGAAAGGTCTTGGTATCAAACTTTTGCATGTTGAATTCGCACGCGATACGGATCGGTTAAAAAAAGAGTGCGCCAGTATACCCTTTGACCGCGGATTGTGCAGCCGGAAATCCTGGCCAGCGATGAGGCGTTAACGACCATGTTTACCGGGTTAACACGGAGCAATAAGAAAATCGTATACGATTCATTCACCCCCTCAACTTTTGCCATCACAAAGCCAATAAAATCATTAAATTCAATATCTTGATCGATATATCAGCAAATCCTATTACGTGACGCACATCACCTTTTTGACCCAATGGTTAAAAATCGCACATTGACACTTGTATAATCGTATACGAAATTGCGGTGAAACAGTTTTACCTGAGATTTCACCATGAAGATTGCGCTTAGTTACCCCGGAATGAACGCCAGCGACCGCCCAATGGGGCCCGCGCCGCTCTCCGCCGCCGTGCTGCACGAACCGATGCTGTTTATTTCCGGCCAGGTGGCGATGGATCCCTACAGCGGCGAGATTGTTGGCCATGACATCGCCAGTCAGACGCGCCAGGTGCTGAAAAACGTCGGCGACCTGCTGAGCGAAGCGCAAATGACCTTCGACAACGTGGTACGCGTAACGATCTACCTCACTGACCTCAGCACCTTCAGCGAGATGAATGCTGCTTACAGTGAATTCTTTCAGTTCCCCTTCCCGGCACGCGCCACCGTGGGTATTCAGCTCAACCATCCTGACCTGCTGGTCGAGATGGAAGTGACGGCGATGCGCTAATGCATATCCATATCGAGAACGACGCCAGCGCCCCGCACGCGCTCCATCTTTCGCTCGAGCAGTTGCAACAGCAGCTGAATGCGCATGCGCAACTGCGTAATCACTTCACGTTGAGCGAAAACAGCGATGCGGCGCAGACCGCCAGCTTCCTTGCCCGCTGCGACATTCTGTGGAGCGGCCGCAAGCTGGCGCTCGACCAGTTCAGCACGCCGCGCCTCGGCTGGGTGCAGGTGATGTCCGCTGGCGTTGAGCAGTGGCTGGCGCACTGGCCACAGGGCGTAACGCTCACCAATGCTTCTGGCGTGCACGGCGATAAAGGGGCCGAGTTCATTTTGATGGCGGCGCTGATGTTTAACTTCGGCATTCCCGGTTTTCTGCAGGATCAGGCGCAGCGTCTGTGGCGTCCGACGTTTGGCGGCTGCGCACGCGGAAAAACCGTGCTGCTGCTGGGCGTGGGCGGGATTGGTGCGGCAGCAGCGAATCTGCTGAGCGCGCAAGGGTACCGCGTGATTGGCGTGACGCGCAGCGGCCAGTGCGATGCCAACGTGGCGCGCTGCATCCGCATTGATGCCGTAGATGAAGTGTTGCCGCAGGTCGATGTAGTGGTTTCGACCCTGCCGCTGACGCCACAAACGCACAACCTGTTCGATCGCCAGCGTCTGGACCGGCTGCCCACGCGCGCCGGTATCGTGATTGTCGGTCGCGCCGATGTATTCGATTACTCCGCGCTGCGCGAAAAACTGCAGTCAGGTGAGCTGGCGGGCGCGGTGCTGGATGTGTATCCGCAAGAGCCATTACCGGCCGACGATCCGCTGTGGCACACGCCCGGCGTGGTGATGACACCGCACTGCAGCCTCGACGATCACAGCGCTTACCTCGCCGGTTGCCTTGAGGTGTTTCTCGATAATCTGGCGCGTTACCGCCACGGACAACCGCTGCGCAACCAGGTTGATGCGGCAAGAGGATACTGAGCCTCGCCATTTTCGTAGGGTCGCCATTCATGGCGGCCACCTAAAAAAGCACCAAAGACGTTCATAAATCACAAGGTCATCGCTTTTTCATTTACCAGCATCAGGGGAACCTTCTTATGAAATTTGCACGCACTGCTTTGTTAATCTCTGGACTCACCGGCAGCTTACTGGCGGGCATCTCCAGCGCTCACGCCGCCAGCACCGATCCCATCACGCCCACCGCCAGCGACTTCGCCGCCATGGCGCAGTGTAAAGCGCTGCAAACCAAGTATCCCGCGCTAAAAGGCAAAGATCTGGTGGTTGGCCTCGGCGGCTACACCAAAGGCTTTGAAGCGCCCTCGGAAAAAGATCCCAGTATCATTGAAGGTCTCGATCCCTCCCTGTTCGAGCGCATCAGCAGCTGCCTCGGTGCGAAACACAGTTATCAAAGCGGCTCGTTCAACGTGCTGCTCACCTCGATCTCCAGTGGACGCGCCGACATCGGCCCGATGCTGTACGTCACTGAAGAGCGCATGAAACAGATCGCTTTCGTGGCTTCCATGCAGGTGCAAGACGGTTCGATTCTGGCCCAAGGCAACCCGAAGAAAATCAACAGTGTTGATGACCTGTGCGGCAAAACCGTCGCCGCTGCTGCCGGTTCCTACGAAGCCAACAAGCTGGTGCCAGAGCAGAGCGCCAAATGCAGCGCCGCCGGTAAACCGGAAGTGAGCATGCTGATGGTGCAGAACACCGACAACAGCATTCAGGCGGTGAAAAGCGGTCGCGCCGATGTGTATCTAACCGAAGCCGGTTCAGCCATCGCCATCGCTAAAGCGGACAAAACGCTGCAGAGCGGCTTCACCGTGGACCTGCCAATCATGGTCGGCTTCCCGATTGCCAAAGATAACGCCACGCTGCGCGCTGCGGTGCTGGACGCGATGAAGGTGATTCAGGAGAGCGGCGCACAGAAAAAACTGCTGGATTACTGGGGCCAGGGCAGCGCTGCCGAACGCCCAGTGGTTGCGCGTGGTTAATGCATAAACTCAGCTGCCTCGTTTGGGTAAACCCCGCAAACGAGGCGTTGAGGAGGATAACGCCTTGGATGATTTTCTTAAGTACCTGACTTTCCCCTACCTCTGGGAAGGTGCCGTAATTGCCGTGCAGCTGTTGGTTGGTGCGCTGGCGGGCGGCATTTTGATTGGCTTTTTCCTGGCGTTAGCCAGCAGCTCAAAGCACTGGTTTATCCGCGTGCCGGTGAAAATCTACATCTATACGCTGCGCGGCACGCCGGTGTTGCTGCAGCTGATTCTGCTGTACAACGTGCTGCCGGAATTCGGCCTGCGTTTAAGCCCGTTCACCAGCGCGCTGGTCGCCCTGATGATCAACGAAACCGCCTTCTGCGCTGAAATTATTCGCGGTGGCATTATGGCGACCGATCGCGATCAGAGCATGGCGGCGCAGGCGTTCGGTTATTCGCGCAGCAAAGAGATGATCCACGTGGTGATTCCGCAAGCGTTGCGCGCCATTCTGCCCACCATGGGTAATGAAACCGTTGGGCTGCTGAAATCCACTTCGCTGGCGTCGGTGGTGGGCGTCAATGAGTTGACGATGCGCGGCCAGGCAATTGTGTCGCAAAACTTCCTGTTTATTCCGGTGCTGGTCGCGTCAGGCGGCATCTACCTGATTCTTTCCACCTTGCTGGCGGGCGGCCAATGGTGGCTGGAGAAGTTCTACAACCTGGATGAACGTGCACGTCGGGCACGCGCACGCCTGGCGAAACTGCCGCCGGAAGCAGACGTGATGCCGATGCAACTACCGAAACGGCGCTGGGATACCCAAACCGCCGCGCCGGTGCTGGAAGTGGATCAGCTGTGCGTCGAGTATGCCGGCAAAGCGGTGCTGAAATCGCTGTCGTTGACCGTGCGCCGTGGCGAAGTGGTGGTGCTGCTCGGTCGCTCCGGTTCGGGCAAAAGTACGCTGCTGAAATCCATTCTGGCGCTGACGCCACGCAGCAGCGGCACCATTCAAACCGAAGGCCATTTCATGGGCAGCGACGAAAAAGGTCGCGCGCTGGCGCAGCGTCATCTGCCGGTGAACCGTGCTAAATCAGGCATCGGCATCGTATTTCAGCATTTCGCGTTATTCGATCACCTCACCGCGCTGGAAAACGTGATGAGCATTCTGCTGCGCGTGCAAGGTGCACAGCCGGAAATCGCCCGAGCCAAAGCGATGCGCGCGCTGAAGATGGTAGGACTCGGTGATTTCGCCGCCTCGCTGCCGCATGAGCTCTCCGGCGGACAAAAACAGCGCGTTGGCATTGCGCGTGCGCTGGCGGCCGAACCGCAAATCCTGCTGTTTGATGAGCCAACCTCGGCGCTCGATCCGGAACTGGTGCGCGAAGTGAACCAAACCATGCGCAGCCTGGCGCAAACCGGCATCACCATGATCATCAGCACTCACGACATCGCCTTTGCGGCGGGCGTTGCCGATCGCGTGGTGTTTCTGCAAAACGGCGCGCTGATTGAAGAAGGCCCACCAGAAATTCTGCAAAATCCGCAAACGCCGGCTTTCGCCACCTTCCTTGAACATGAAAATGCCGCGGAGGTGCAGCATGCCAACGCCTGAACTGCCGTTTGAACTGACCGCGCGCGAGCGCCTCGGCGATGCATTGTTCCGCTATATGCAAGGCCAGCCTGCCGATGCGCGCGGTAACGAAGCGGATGCCAATCAGCAGGCTTTGCGCCGCTATCGTCTGCTGCCGCGCGTGCTGCAAGGCAATGACAGCATCGACACGCAGATTGCGCTGCATGAACAACGCTGGGCCGCACCGATTGGCGTCGGCGCCTTTGCCGGTGACCGCATTTTCCACCAAGAGGGTGTGCTGCCGATTGCCCGCGCCTGCAAACGCCTGCAGCTGCCGCTGGTGATCTCCGAGGAGACCGTCACGCCGCTGGAGCAGATTGGCGCGGAGTATCATCGCTGCTGGCTGCAACTGCGTGCAGCAGGCGATGTCGGCCGCATCAAAGCGTTAATCGATCAAGCGGCGCAGGCCGGATTTCAAAACATCGTGCTTACGGTGCTGGCACCGGTGCATCCGGTGGCCGGATTACAGCCCGGCGGCTTCTCGATTGGCGACGCATTAAAACAGCGCGGCTGGCACACCATCGGCGGCACGCAGCCGGGCGTTGAGCCACTGCAGGCTTTTCCGGTGTGGCGCTGGCAGGAGATTGACGAGGTGGCGGCGCACTGTGCCAATCATCACTTGCCGCTGTGGCTGAAAGGCGTTCTGCATCATGACGATGCCGCGCAGGCGGCACAACACGGCGTCAGCGGCCTGATTGCTTCGAATATCGGTCTGCGCCAGAGCGCGCGCTGGGCCACACCGGTCGATCAGTTGCCCGATTTGCAGGCGGTAACGCGGCTGCCGCTGTTGCTGGATGGCGGCGTACGCTGCGGCAGCGATGCGGTGGTGGCGCGTTGTCTCGGCGCGTCGCTGTCTCTCAGCGTGCGACCGATCATCAGTGCCTTAGTCGCCGGTGGCGAGAGTGCAGTATTCGAGCTGCTCTCCGGTTGGATCAATGAAATTACCGCCATCAGCCACTGGTGCGGCGTCAGCGACATGGCGGCACTTAACGGCAGTTTTCTCACCGAGGTACGCAGCTGATGCAGACCTTAATTTTCAATCAGGGCGATGCCAGCGAATCACGCATCTATTACTGCGCCCACTATCTGGCGCACAGCCTCGGCCTGTTTGCCGCGCAGCAGCTGCAGGTGCATTTCACTACCAGCGAATCAGGCGGACACACCGTGCAGGGCGGACAGGTGCCCGCGGTGTTAAGCCGCGCGGCCGATCTGACGCTCGGCGGTCCGATGGTGGTGATGAAGCATTTCCAGCAGCACGGCGCGGAGCTGCAGTGTTTCTGCGCCTCGGTGGCCGCCAATCCGTGGTTTCTCGCCGCCGCACAGCCGCAGCCGGATTTTCAGCTCAGCGACCTGCGCGGCAAGCGCGTGCTGGATGTCGGCAATGTCGGCACCGCCACGCTGACCTTCCGCTGGTTACTGGCGCGCCACGGTTTGCAGGATGAGGTTGAGTTGATCGCGGGCAGCGGCGATCAGGCGCGTGATTTCGCCGCCGTTGCCAACGGTGACGCCGATTATGCGCTGCACGCCATGCACATGCTGGCACCCGCCATCGTCGCCGGACAGCTCTGCAGTATCAGCAGCCTTGCCACCTTGTGCGGCCACGTGCCGTGGAGCGCTTACATTGCGCGCGCCGATGTGTTGCGCGAGAAAGCGCCCGCCTTCGCCGCGTTTTCCCGGGCGATAACCCAGGCGCTGGCGTGGATGGCTACGCATGATGCCGCCGAACTGGCAGAAAAAGTGCAGGCGTTTTATGCCGATTATCCGCGTGATGCGCTGGAACGCGGCCTCGCCGCCTATCAACAGGCCCGCGTTTTTGCGCCAGGCAGCATCATTCCGCGCGCTGAGTTTGCGCATTTCAGCCAGCTGTTAGGCGCGATTGGCTGGCTGGATCCTTCACAACCGGTGCCCTATGCGGCGCTGGTGACGCAGGCAGGAGCAGAGCAATGAAACAATTAATTATTAACGGCTTGGTGGTGAGCGAACATGCTACCGCCCTCGCCGATCTGTTAATCGAAGACGGCAAAATCAGCGGGTTATTAACGCCTGGCGCGATGAGGGACGGCGTTGACGCGGTGATCGATGCACGTGGCCTGATCATCGTGCCTGGCGCCATCGATGTGCATACCCATTTCACCGGTTCGCACGACTTTCCCGAGCAGGAGCTGCGCGAAGGCACGCGCGGCGCGGCGGCGCACGGCGTGACCACCATCGTTGAGATGCCGCACTCGCTGCCGCCCGCGACATCTTTGGCCAACTTCAGCGCTAAAAAACGCTGGCTGGCCGACAACTGTTCGGTGGATTACGCCATGTGGGCCGGCCTCGATGGCCGCAACGTGCACGAACTGGCGGCGCTGGATCAGGCCGGTGCGCTGGCGTTCAAAGCTTTCCTGTGCAGCGGCGCGCCCGGCGGTGAAGCCACCGACGAGAAAGGTTTGCCGCGTCTCGACGACGATGGTCTGCTGCGCGCTATGCGCGAGCTGGCAACCTTCGACGGTCTGATTGGCGTGCACGCCGAGAACCACGAGATTCTCATCGGGGCCGGCAACGAACTGCGCCGCGCCGGACGCAAAGATACGCGCGCCCATGCGCAGGCCGGTCCGGAAATTGCGGAGATTGAAGCGGTGGGCCGCGTCTTGGCCATCGCCGAAGAGACCGGCGCACGCTGCCATATCGTGCACGTCAGCTCGGCGCGCGCCGCAGAAACCATCGTTGCCGCCAAAAGCCGCGTACGCGCCAGCTTCGAAACCTGTCCGCACTATTTACTGCTCGACGAAGATGATTTGGTACGCATCGGCCCCAATGCGCGCTGCGGCCCGCCGATCCGCCCGCGTCCGGTGGTGGATGCGCTGTGGCAGGTGCTGCTGCGCGGCGACGTCGACATGATCGCCTCCGACCATTGCCCGTATACACCCGCGCAAAAACAGGCCGGTGAAGCCAGCATCTGGGAGGCGGGCATGGGCTTGAGCGGCGTGGAAACGCTCAGCCCGATGTTCTTCAGCGCGGCACATGGCGATCGCGGCGTAGCGCTCAGCGAGTTCGCGCGTATGACCGCCAGCGGACCGGCCAAAGCCTTCCAGCTGTGGGGTAAGAAAGGGGCGATTGCACCCGGGTTTGACGCTGATTTGGTGTTCTACGACGCCAGCCAGAGCTGGACGGTAAAAGGGGCGAATTTCCAGGGACTCGGCAAGTGGAGCGCATTTGAAGGGATGCGCTGTCAGGGTAAAGTGGTGCGCACCATGATTCGTGGCGTCACGGTATTCGAGGATGACCAGATGCAGGTTGAGCCCGGCTTCGGTCAGTTCGTGACCCGACAGGTTGAAACAGGAAAATAACATGGCAGGAAAACCGTCTACCGCTAGTCGTAAAAATAGCGCCCCGCTGGCGCAGGAAGCTGCAACCGATAACAGCTGGAGTGCGGCGCGTCCGCGCACGCTGGTCGATCACGCCGTGGATGCGATTCTCAGCGCCGCATCGCGCGGCCTGATTTTGCCCGGCGACCGCATCGCCGAACCGGAACTGGTGGCCAAGCTGGGCATGAGCCGCGTGCCGATTCGTGAAGCGCTGCGCATTCTCGAGAGCCAGGGCATCGTCACCAGCGAGCCGTACAAAGGCATCCGCCTGATGGAGATTTCGCATCAGCGGCTGGAGCAGATTATTGATGTGCGCATCCCGCTGGAGACGCTGGCCTGTCGCCGTGCCATTGAGGCTGGACGCAACGGCGCCGAGCAGCTTAACCAGCTGTATCAGGGCGTGGCGCAGATGCAGGCGATGATGCAAAACGATGACGTTTACGGTTTTGCCTCGGCCGATACCGATTTCCACCGCACGCTGTGCAGCTTTGCGCACAACCCGGTGCTGAGCAACTTGTGGGAGTCAATTGCCCGTCAGCTGACGGTGATTTTCGGTCTCTCCACCATGGGCAAATCGATGAGCGACATCATTGAGGAGCACCAACGACTGATCAATGTCTTTGCCGATGGCGACGTCGCCAAAATGACCGACGAGGTTGAGAACCACATCCGCATTCAGGCGCTGGACGTGGATTACGAAACCCTGATAACACAGCGCCGACAGCACCGTTCCGCTCTCGGCTAATTTTGAAGTGCCTTTACACCAGGGAAAACACCATGAAAATCATTAACGTTGAGGCGTTTTACCTGCGCCTGCCGGTGATTGAGCAGCGTACCGACAGTTCTCAGGATGCTCTGCTGATCAAAATTACCACCGACGCCGGCATTACCGGCTGGGGCGAAGTGGATGGCAGCCCGTATGTCACTAAAGCCATCATCGAAGCGCCCTATTCGCACACCATGGTAACCGGCCTGAAATCGCTGCTGATTGGCGAAAACCCACTGGAAACTGGCCGTTTGTGGAAGAAAATGCACCGCGCCACCATCTACTACGGACGCAGCGGCGCGGTGTTGCAGGCGATGGCCGGCATCGACATCGCGTTGTGGGACATCAAAGGTAAAGCGCTCGGTAAGCCGATCGTCGAACTGCTGGGCGGCGCGCTGCGCGACAAGATGCGCGTTTACTCCTCCAACATGTTCCAGTTCAGCGTGGAAGAGACCGTGGCCCGCGCCCAGCACGCCATTGATACCGGCCATAGCGGCGTGAAGTTTGGCTGGGAGCCGTTCGGCACCGACGAAGCACTGGACCTGCGCTATCTCGACGCGCTGCGTAACGCGATGGGCGATAACGTGGATCTGATGCTGGATGTCGGTCACGTGTGGGATGCCAAAACCACTATCCGTCGCAGCCAGCGCTACGAGCATCTCAATCTGTTCTGGATCGAGGAGCCGCTGCATCCGGATAACTACGCCGGTTACGGCCAGGTTTCCGCCGCCTGCCAGCAGCATATCGCCGCCGGTGAGCAAGAGTGTTCCGTCGTCGGTTTCCAGCGCCTGATTGATGAAGGCGGCATCGATATCGTGCAGATCGATCTGACGCGCACCGGTTTCACCCAGGCGATGGAGATCGCCAGCTACGCGCACAGCCGTGGCCGCAAAGTGTGTAATCACAATTTCACCACTGACATCAATACCGCCGCCTCGCTGCATTTCCTCTGTGCGATTGAGAATGCGCTGGTGATGGAGTACTGCGTTGAACCGGGCGAAATCAGCCGCTCGCTGGCGAAAAACCCGGTGCGCATCGCCGATGGCTACGCGTGGCTGCCAAGCGAGCCGGGCCTTGGCGTTGAACCCGATGAAGCGGTGATCGAGAAGTTTCTCGTGCGCGATTAAAGTCTGTTACCGCATAACACCGATGCACACATCGTAGCAGCGCAATTTATTGCGCGATAAATCGCGCCGCTAGGGCATGTGCGGTATTTGAATTCTGTACCAAACATCAGAGCGATCTGAATTACATCGCAAAAGGTTGTTGGCGCGCGGCTCACTGGCTACCCTTCTTCGCAGTGAATGCAAGAGGACGCCATGCAGCAAAAAATCTACTGGATCGACAACTTACGCGCGGTTGCCTGCCTGATGGTGATCGTCATCCACACCACCACCTGGTACATCACCGGACCGATGGCGGTAACCGGCACAACCTGGGATGTGGCGAATCTGCTCAACTCGGCGTCACGTGTCTGCGTTCCGCTGTTCTTTATGATCTCGGGCTATCTGTTTTTCGGTGAACGTAGCGCGCAGGGGCGACATCTGCTGCGCATCGTGCTGTGCCTGCTGTTTTACAGTGCGGTGGCGCTGGCATATATCACCTGGCTAACGCCGATTAGCGAAGGGCGTTCGCTGCTTAAGCTGCTGCAAAAACCGGTGTTTTATCACCTGTGGTTCTTCTTCGCCATTATCGGCATCTATCTGTTGTCACCGCTGATTCAGGTGAAAAGTGTGGCGCCGCGCTATGTGGCAATGTTGGTGATTGTGCTGGCGGTGCTGGCCAATCCGAATACCGTGAGTCAGTCGCTGGGGCCGTTCCACTGGCTGCCGGTGAATCTGTATGTCAGCGGCGACAGCATTTACTACCTGCTGTATGCGCTGCTCGGACGCGCGATTGGCTGCATGGAAACGGATAAACGTAGCGTGAGCTGGCTGGCGGGATTGGGCTTTATCGCCTGCGTGATAGGCATTGCGCTTGGCACCAAACAGATGCTGAAAATCAACGGCGCGTTCAACGATACCTGGTACCTCTACTGCGGCCCGCTGGTGTTTATTGCCGCCATCAGCCTGTTGATATTGTTCAAAAACACGCTGAATCAGCGCGCGCTGCCGGGACTCGCCACCATTTCGCGCTATTCGCTGCCAATTTATGGCTTTCACGCGCTGTTTATCCACTTTCTGCGCACCCATCACTACGACGACATGTCGCGGCCATGGCTCGATTTGCCGTGGGTGATCGGCGTTACATTAATAGGCAGTCTGCTGCTGGCGATGGGGTTAAAACGCGTGGATAAACGTCATCTGGTGAGCTGATCGTCCCAGCGTTGATGCGCGCGACGCAGCTGGCGCGCCGAGGAGAATCCGGCCGCCAGCGCCGCTTTTTCCGCCGCTTCGCCCTGCTGCTGACGCTGACGAGCAATCACTAAACGCAGCTGTTCATGATATTCGCGCACGCTAATGCCCAGATGCTGGCGAAACAGCCGCGTAAGATGACGTTCGCTAACGTGTGCCCGCTCGGCTAACGCGCTAAGCGACCAGTCATGTTCGGGATGAGCAATCATCACATCCTGCGCGCGGTGAATTGCCGGATGCATATGGTTGCGATAGCGCAGCCACGGCGACAGCTGGGGATCGTCACCAGAACGGCGGAACCACACCACCATTTCACGCGCCACTTTCAGTGCCTGCGGCGCCCCGCACAGCCGATTGATCAAATGCAGCGCCAAGTCGATGCCGGCGGTAATGCCTGCGCTGGTCCAGATGCCGCTATCTTCGACAAACACGCGGTTATCTTTCACTAAAGCTGCCGGCGCCGCCGCTTTCAGGCGCGCTAACACGTCGTGGTGCGTGGTGCACTGCACGCCATCCAGCAATCCCGCCTGCGCGCAGAGCAGTGCGCCGGAACAGATGCACACCAGCGTGATGCGCTGGGCATCAATCGCCGCCTGCTGCTGGCGCAGCCAGTCACGCGCTAATGCTGCCGGTTCGGTGTCAAAACAGACACGCGAATCGTAGACGCCAGGCACCACCAGCAGGCTGTTGTCGGGCAGCTGCGCGGGCAACGGCGCGATATCGGCGATGGTCATGCCAGTGGAGCACAGCGCGCTGGGCTGCGGACCGATGTAGTGCAGCGCGAAGTGGCCATCAGCCAGCTGCAGAGTTTCCGCCGGGCCGGTGAGATCCAGCGCCATCACGCCGGGAAGGACAAGGAAGAAGACGTGTTGTGGCATGGTGGGCTCCGTGGGATGGGTGCGTCGTTCGGCCAGGGCGGCATGAATGCCGCCCCTACAGTAGGATCGCCATTCATGGCGACCAAATCAGGCCAAACTATCTGACATGACTCGCACATCATACCTGACAAAAAACCTCACATCCTGCCAAATCCAGCCATCATCAAGACATCAACGGCTTTAACTGCTGATACAAGCGCGCAAACTTGTCGCGCTGCGGCTGATACGTCTGATGTCGTGCCGCGTCCGGCTGATGCCGCTGCGCCAATTCCAGCGCGGGCCAGTGGCTATCTGCATCAATCGCCAGCTGCGCTAATCGCGCCGCACCCAGCGCCGGGCCAACTTCACCGCCGTGACAATAATCCAGCGTCAGCCCGCTAATATCCGCCAGCATTTGACGCCAGTAGGCACTCCGCGCGCCGCCGCCAATCAGCATCACCGTTTTCGGCTGCACGCCGCACTCATGCACCGCATCCATACCTTCGGCCAGCGCAAATCCGACACCTTCCAGCACCGCGCGCGCCAGTTCAGCTCGGCCATGCTGATGCGTTAAACCAAAAAACGCACCCTGCGCTTGCGGATTGTTGTGTGGCGTGCGCTCCCCGGAGAGATACGGCAGGAACCATACCGGCGGCACATCGTTGCGCGCTTTTTCCGCTTCACTCAGCAACTGCGGCACATCCTCGCAGCCAGTCAATGCCGCCGCCCAATTGAGACAGGAAGCCGCGCTCAAAATTACTGACATTAAATGCCAGCGCTGCGGCAGGGCATGACAGAAGCTGTGCACCGCCCGCTGCGGATTGCTGAGATAACCATCGCTCACCAGGAAATAGACGCCCGAGGTACCGAGCGACAACATGCCTTGTCCCGGCTCAACCATGCCGACGCCCACCGCGCCCGCCGCGTTATCGCCACCGCCCGCCACCAGCGGCACCGTTTTCATCCCCCAACGTGCGGCAACGTCCGGCAACAAAGTGCCGGTCATTTGATTGCCCTCAAACAGCTGTGGCATCTGGCTGCGCTGCAAATCGCAGGCGTTGAGCATCACATCACTCCAGTCGCGCTGCGCCACGTCCAGCCACATCGTTCCGGCCGCATCCGACATATCACTGGCGAAATCGCCGCTCATGCGCCAGCGCAGATAATCTTTCGGCAGCAGGACTTTCGCGATTTGCGCAAACAGCTGCGGCTCATGCTGTTTCACCCACAACAGCTTGGGCGCGGTAAAGCCGGGCATCATCAGATTGCCGGTGATGTGCCGCGCATCCGGCACGCGCTGCTCAAGTTCGCGGCACTGCTCGCCGCTGCGTCCGTCATTCCATAAAATCGCCGGACGCAGCACCTGATTATCGCGATCCAGCAAGGTGGCACCGTGCATCTGGCCGCTTAGGCCAATCGCCTCTACACCGCTGAGATCGTGCTGCCGCGCCAGCGCCTGCATGGCGCGATCCGTCGCCTGCCACCAGCTTTCAGGATCCTGCTCGCTCCATAGCGGCTGAGGGCGTGAAACCTCCAGCGGCGCACTCTCCACTGCTGTCACCTTGCCGTGCGCATCCAGCAGCGCCACTTTCACGCCGGAAGTGCCCAAATCAATGCCGATCACCATGCTGCGCTCCTGATGAGTTAATAATCTCAGATGACAGAGTTCTAGTCGGTATTTAAGCATCCTGCTAAACCGCATGCGCCAAAGTCTCGGCAGGAACGTGCGTTCAAGCACAGGTGAGATCAAGATTTTGCTGTGGATTGCCGCTATACTCCTGCGGCATCTTCAAAGGAAGATCGTCGTCTCCGGTGAGGCGGCCGGATTTCAAATCCGGTTGGGGCCGCCAGCGGTCCCGGGCAGGTTCGACTCCTGTGATCTTCCGCCACTTTAGTTCATTACCCTCTAACGTCCTCAATAAAATAAACGCCAATCAGCTGATAATCCTCTTACGAATCTTTGACGATGCAGTGAGGCCATAAAGTAGAAAATTAATGCGACCATCAGCGAGCAAATCGAGAACATCCTGTTTAAACAGTGAATAAGTTAAAAGTTGAGTTGTTCGGTTTTACCGAACAACTCAACTTTCATTGCACATCCCAGTAATCCACTCCTCAACCTGCATCAACCCGCGCTCAACAATCGCTCTTAAGGGAATATCTGCATTTGGCTGCTGCTCCAACCGCGCGCAGGCTTGCCAGGCGGTTAGCATCCCTAAACTGCCGCAGCTGCTTTTGAGCTGATGCGCCAGCCGCGACACGGTTTCGCCCTGTTCTGCGGCTTCAATCTCATCCAGCAATGGCATGGCATGCTGGCGAAATAGTGTTAGCCAGCTTCGCAATGTATCAGCGCCCAGCTCGGTATAATCCTGTTTTAACTGTGCCACGTTGAGATCTGTCGACGATGTGGAGGTGAGAAAGCGTACAATCTGCCAACACAGCATGTCACCGTGCACCGGTTTTTGAATGATGCCGCAGAAAAGTCCATCGGTGCCAAGCTGCATTTCATCAGGTACGCTGGCGCTAAAACCGATGCGCCGCATAGCGGGATAACATTCCGCCAGCTTTTGCGCTAGCTGCACGCCATCGGCATCCGGTAACGCGAAGTCCACTAGCGCGCAATCAATATCATCACTCTGCGCCAGCAATGCCAGCGCCGCCGCCGCACTGCCAGCAATGCTGATCTGCGCCCCCTTGCGCGTTAGCGTCTCCACTGTGATCTGCTGCGTTAGCGGGTTATCTTCGATAATCAGCAGATGCCAACCGGTGAGATCCACGGACGCAGAATCCGGCAGCGACGCCATGGTCGAGGCATTTACCCGCGGTAAGGTCAGCCGGAAGCAACTGCCGCTATTTAGCTGGCTGGTGAGCGTTAATCTTCCCTGCATCGCCTGCGCCAGGCCGCGGCAAATCGCCAGCCCCAATCCCGTACCGCCCTTGCCCGCTTGTAGTTGCACGAAAGGTTCGAAAATCGCCTGCTGATCCTCAGGTGCAATGCCGCAGCCGTTGTCGTCGACCTCGATAAACCACTCACATTCATCACTATCAATACGCAGCACGATGTCGCCCTGTTCAGTGAATCTCAGCGCATTAATTAGCAGATTCATCACTATCTGCCGCAAGCGATGTACATCACCTTGCAGCCATTCCGGCACCCGCGCATTCACTTCGGCTTTTAATTGCAATCCTATGCTCTGCGCCCGCCCGTTCATCAAATGGGTGACGCTGCGCAACAACTGACGCGGTTCAAACGGCGCATTGTGCAGGGTGATTGTTTTTGAACTGGCCTCGATTGCCGAATAATCGAGGATGTCATTGAGGATAAACAGCAGGGTTTCCCCGGAATCATTAATTGCCTGTACATAGCGGCGATCGCTATCGCTCAAAGGCCGATCGGCGAGCAGCTGCGCGGTGCCGAGAATACCGTGCAACGGCGTGCGGATTTCATGGCTCATTGCCGCCAGAAACGCCGATTTGGCGCGGTTGGCTTGCTCGGCATCAGCACGCGCCTGATGATGTTGAATCACCAGCGCCTGTAACGCCTCGGTGCGAGTTTTCACTAGCTCCGCCAGGTGCTGCTGCTGGTATTGGAGTGCGCGCACATTGTTGCGAAATGCTTCCATCAGGCGGCTAATGGTATTGAGTTCGCGGGCATTTCCGCTAGATGGGAAAGGCGAGTCGAGGTCGCCTTCGAGCAAACGTTGCAGCGCATCAGTTTGCCGTGCCAGCGGCAGCGAGATCGAACGATAAACCAAGCGCCACAGTACTAACGATAACGTCAGCAAGGCCATCACACCCAGCAGCGCCAGCATTAGCGTGCCGAATACTCGCTCGCGATTGACCCGGCTCAGCGCATCCGCATTGCGCTGCTCAATCTCGCTTACCTGGCGTTCCATTTCACGGCTAAAGCGGCCGAATAAGGTCAAATTTTGCTGCGCTAAGCCTTCCAGCTGCGCATGCAAACGCTGCTGCTGCCCGCACATTGCCAGCAACGTTTTATAACGCGCAACAACCGCCAGCGCCTCACCAATATCAGCCCGAATACGCGGATCTTCCACCCGCTGCTGGCGTCGTTGTAAAACCTGTATTAACTCCGCCAGCGGCGCCGCAGTGAGGTCCGGCGCACCGTTATACCACTTCAGCGTCATAACAATCTGCTCAACGCGCAGCGCGATGAGCCGCAGCTCACCCATCTGGTTGAGGTATTCGAGATCGACATCAATCAACCGATCCAGTGCCTGACCGGCAGCGGCGCGCTGTTGGTGTTCGATGAGATCGTAGATGCCCGCCTGGGTGGCGCCCGCCGCTGTCGCGGCGTTGCTGGCCTGACCGTGTGCCAAATCCGCAATGCGATGTGCGGCGGCAGCGATATCGTCACTCAACTGATGCTGCTGCTGCGTCAGTTGCAAACGCTGATGTACCACATCGCCCTGCTGCATAATTGCCTGGCGATTGGCGGTTTCCAGCTGCGCCATCGCACGCGTATCAAAGCCCTGTGCACTGAGCTGGTTGAGCAGCTGAGCGATACTCTGGCCCTGCTTGCCCAGCATAGTGCGCTGCGTCTGCCACTCCTGCTCATCGCGCGCGTTAAGCAGCTGCTGTGCCGAAAACAGCGCTTTGGCACTGGCGACACTCAGATGGCGCGCCATATTCATACTGGAGAGTAACGATTGGGTGTTGGCCTGTTCCACGCGTCCGACAAAGCGCAGGTTTATCCAGCCCGTGGCGACGCTCAGCAGCGTAAGTAACGCCATCAGGGCAAAGGCCAGCCACAGCCGACGAATTAAGGAGGTATTAGCCATGCGATTCCGCGCTAAAAACAGTTGAGTCTGGCGGACGATTGCCACTAGCATTAGCCGCACTTTGTTTGAGGTTATTTATGCGCACACTTTTTTTAATGCTGTTGTTGCTGAGTTCGCCCTTGCTTGCGACGCAGCCTCTGCTGCATTGGCAGGAGAATCACAGCGCACCAGCGGCGAAATTGCCGGCGCTTAGCGCCTCGCGTGCCTGGAAATTGTGCGCACTTTATCCCAATCTGAAAGACGGTTACTGGCTCTCGATCAACTATGGAATGAGTAAGGCGGCAGCACGTTTGGGAGTCACACTCAATGTTTTTGAAGCCGGTGGTTATCGTCAGGGCGAAGTGCAGCAAAATCAGCTGCAAGCCTGCCAGCGGTGGGGCGCCGACGCGATTTTACTCGGCAGCAGCGTGGCGCAATTTCCTGGCGCGGTCTTATTCGCGCAACATACGCCAGTGATTGAGGTAGTGAATGCTATTCGTGATGTGCCGGTGCGCACGCGTGTTGGCGTTCCCTGGTACCAAATGGGCTATCAAATCGGCCGGTATCTGGTTACGCATCAACATGGTAAGCCGTGGCGTATTCTGTTGCTGCCGGGTCCGGTTGATGCAGGCGGCAGCCAGGAGATGAGCAGCGGTTTCCGTGCGGCGCTGGCAGGTAGCCAGCTGCATATCGTCGATGTCGCCTATGGTGATAATGACATCGAGGTGCAACGCAATTTGTTGCAGGATCGTCTGGAGCGCTATCCAGAAATCAATCTGGTGGCGGGCACCGCGCTGGCGGCAGAAGTAGCGATGGGAGAAGGTCGCAGTCGGGCAGCGCCGCTGGATATAGCCTCATTTTATCTGACGCATCAGGTGTATCGCGGATTGAAGCGCGATCGCATCGTAGTCGCCGCCAGCGATCAGATGGTTTGGCAAGGCGAATTAGCCGTAGAGCAAGCCGAGCGAGTGCTTGAAGGCCAGCCCGTTCCAGATAATATCAGCCCACCCATTCTGATTTTGACCGCGAAAAACAGCAGCAGCACAGCCGTCGCGCTTTCGCTCTCGCCACCAGGATTCCGCCCGGTTTACTTGTTTCAAAGCACCTCGGCAGCCAGTAAATAACCTTCGCCATGCTGGGTGACAAACAGCTCGCTGCGCATTTTGCTGCGCAGACGGCGAATTAACACATCAACGGTGCGTACATCGGGTTGGTCGACGCGGCTTGACGTTAACATACGCAGCAGGCGTTCGCGGCTGAGGATCTGGCCGGGATTGGTGACAAACGCCACCAGCATTTCGTATTCGGCGCGCGTCAGTTTGATTAACTCGCCCGCATGCTCCAGCGTATGGCGGGAAATATTCAGGCTGTAACCGGCAAATAGATAGCTATTCTCCTCACGCAGCGGCTGCGCCTGACGCGCCAGATCGATGCGCCACAGCAGGTTTTTCACCCGCACCACCAACTCGCGCAGTTCCAGCGGCTTAGTCACATAATCATCGGCACCCATTTCCAAACCAACGATGCGATCAATTTGATCGCTGCGCCCCGTCACCAAAATAATGCCGACCGTCGATCGCTCGCGCAGCGCACGCGTCAGTTGCAGCCCATTCTCACCGGGCAGATTGATATCGAGCAGCACCAAATCCACCGGCTGCAACAGCATGTGTTCACGCAATCCGGCCCCGCTGGCGGTCACTGAAACGCCATAGCCCTCCTGCAGGAAGTAATCACGCAGTCGCGCCTGCGTCACGACATCATCTTCAACAATCACTATGTGATGTGGCATCGCCAGCCCGATCCTGTCTGTTCATAACTGTTCATATTCTGCTGCATCCTGTTCATACCGCCCGCTGACCTTGTTCATATCTCATCCCTAAAATTGCCGCGCGATATAGACCATAACAACAACAGGGTTATAGCAATGAAAACACTATGGAAGCGCTTACGCCGACCCAGCGCACGCTGGTCGGTACTGGCGATCCTGCTGGTCGGGATCGTCATTGGATTGGCGGTAATTGTGGTGCCCCACACCGGGATTACACTCACCAGCTCAACCGAGTTCTGCATTAGCTGCCATGGCATGCAGCAACCTTACAAAGAGTATAAGCAGTCCACCCACTTCAGGAATCCATCAGGCGTGCGCGCTGAGTGCCGCGATTGCCACATCCCGCGCGATATTCCGGGCATGCTAAAGCGCAAGTTGGAAGCGAGTAATGATCTCTATCAGGCTCTGATTGCGCGGTCGATTGATACGCCAGAAAAGTTTGAAGCGAAGCGCTTAATCCTTGCCGAGCGTGAATGGAAGCGCATGAAAGAGAGCAATTCCGCCGTGTGTCGCGGTTGCCACAATTATGACGCGATGGACCATACGCGTCAGAAACCCGAAGCCGCGCGCCAGATGAGCGCCGCCGCGCTGGAAAATCGTTCCTGCATTGATTGCCACAAAGGCATTACCCACCAGCTACCGGATATGAGCAGTGGTTTCCGCAAACAGTTCGAAGAGATGCGCAAAACCGCCGACGCCAACAGCAGCGGCGACACCTTATTTGCGCTCGATATGAAACCGATTTTTGCCAACAAAACCGACAGTGCGCCAGCGGGTTCACTGCTGCCAGCCTCCGAAGTTCAGGTACTGAAACGCGACGGCGACTGGCTGCAGGTGCAGATCAGCGGATGGACTGAAACTCAGGGTCGCCAGCGCGTGCTGTCGCTGATGCCAGGCAAACGTATTTTCGTTTCATCGATTCGCGATGATCTGCAAAAAAACGCCAAAACGCTGGAAACCACTACCGTTGCCGCCACCAACGTGGAGTGGAGCAAGCTGCAAACCACCGCGTGGATACAGAAAGGCGACATGGTTAACGACAGCAAACCGATTTGGGCCTACGCCAGCGCGCTGTATAGCGGCACCTGTAATCAGTGTCACGGCGCGCCTGATAAAGCGCACTTTGATGCCAACGGCTGGATCGGCACCCTCAACGGCATGATCGGCTTCACCAGTCTGGACAAGCGTGAAGAACGTACCTTGCTGAAATATCTTCAGCTAAACGCGTCCGATACCGGCGGCGCACAGCAGAAACACTAAGGAAGCGAGCATGGAAAATACCAATTCATTTAACCAATCACGCCGCCGCTTTCTGGTTCAGTTGGGCGGACTCAGCACGCTGGGTATGTTGGCACCTTCGCTGCTGGTGCCACGCCGGGCGCAGGCGGCGCAACATGCCGCACAAGGCATTCTCACCGGCTCGCACTGGGGGGCAATTCGCGCCACGGTGGTAGATGGCCGTTTTGTAAAAGCTATGCCATTCGAAAAGGATAGCTATCCCAGCAAAATTATCGCCGGCTTACCGGATCACGTGCACAGCACCGCGCGCGTGCGCTATCCAATGGTTCGCGTCGACTGGCTGCGCAAACGTCATCAAAGCGATACGCGTCAGCGCGGCGATAATCGCTTTGTACGCGTTAGCTGGGACGAAGCACTCGACTTGTTCTATCAGGAGTTAGAACGCGTGCAGACGACTTACGGCCCCAGCGCATTACTGAGCAGCAGCGGCTGGCAATCCACTGGCATGTTCCATAACGCCGGTGGCATGTTGAGTCGCGCGCTGGCGCTGCATGGCGCATCCGTTGGCAGCGGCGGCGACTACTCGACCGGTGCGGCGCAGGTAATTCTGCCGCGCGTGGTCGGTTCGATGGAAGTCTACGAGCAGCAAACCTCATGGCCGCTGGTGCTGGAAAACAGCAAAACCCTGCTGCTGTGGGGTTCCGATATGGTGAAGAACCAGCAGGCCAACTGGTGGTGCCCGGATCACGACGTCTACGGCTATTACGCGCAGCTAAAAGAGAAGGTGGAGAAAGGTGAAATCCGCGTGGTGAGCGTGGATCCAGTGATCTCCAGCACCCACGAATATCTGGGACGCGATAAGGTGCAGCACATCGCATTGCATCCACAAACTGACGTGCCACTGCTGCTGGCATTGGCGCATACGCTCTACAGTGAGAAGCTGCACGACAGCGCGTTTCTCAGTACCTATTGCGTCGGCTTTGAGCAGTTCCTGCCGTATCTCAACGGTACAACCGATGGCCAGCCGAAAGATGCCGAGTGGGCTGCACGCTTGACCGGTATTGATGCACAGACCATTCGTGCACTGGCGCGTCAGCTGGCAGCCGACCGCAGCCAGATTATCGCCGGCTGGTGCGTGCAGCGTATGCAGCACGGCGAGCAATGGGCGTGGATGGTGGTGGTAGTGGCCGCGATGCTGGGCCAAATTGGTCTGCCCGGTGGCGGCTTCGGTTTCGGTTGGCATTACAACGGTGCCGGTACGCCAACGCGTAACGGTATCATCCTCAGCGGCTTTTCCGGCTCAACCTCAACGCCGCCACGCCACACCAGCACCGATTTCAAAGGCTATAGCAGCACCATTCCGATCGCGCGTTTCGTCGATGCCATGCTGGAACCAGGCAAAGTGATCAACTGGAACGGCAAAAAAGTCACCTTGCCGCAGCTGAAGATGTGCGTGTTTGCCGGCACCAACCCATTCCACCGCCATCAGCAGACCAACCGCATCATTGAAGGCTGGCAGACGCTGGAAACCGTGATATCGATTGATAATCAGTGGACCGCCACCTGCCGCTTCGCCGATATCGTGCTGCCCGCCACCACGCAGTTTGAGCGCAATGATATCGATCAGTACGGCAACCTCTCAAATCGCGGCCTGCTCGGCATGAAGCAAATTGTGCCGCCACAGTTTGAGGCGCGTAACGACTTCGATATTTTCCGCGACCTTTGTCGGCGCTTTGATCGCGAACAAGCCTTCACCGAAGGGCTGGATGAGATGGGCTGGCTAAAGCGCATTTATCAGGATGGCGTTAAACAGGGCAAAGGCCGTGGCCTGCAGCTACCCACATTTGACACGTTCTGGCATGAGCGCGGCTATATCGAATTTAACGATCCGAAGCTGTTTGTCCGTCATCAGGCGTTCCGCAACGATCCCGATCTGGAACCGTTAGGTACGCCGAGCGGCTTAATCGAAATCTATTCGAAAAGCATAGCCGACCTGAACTATGACGATTGTCAGGGTCATCCGATGTGGTTTGAGAAAGCCGAGCGCTCGCACGGTGGACCCGGATCTGCGCGCTATCCGCTGCATCTGCAGTCAGTGCATCCCGATTTTCGCCTGCACTCGCAGCTGTGTGAATCGGAAACGCTGCGTGCGCAATACAGCGTCGCGGGCAAAGAGCCGGTGTATATCAGCCCAGAAGATGCCAGCGCACGCGGGATTCGCAACGGTGATGTGGTTCGCGTATTCAATGCGCGCGGACAGGTGCTGGCCGGCGCGGTGATCAGCGATTGCTATAAGCCGGGTGTGATTCGCATCCATGAAGGTGCATGGTACAACCCGGATCGGGGCGGCGTGATTGGCGCGCTGTGCAAATATGGCAATCCGAATGTTCTGACGCTGGATATCGGTTCTTCCCAACTGGCGCAGGCTACCAGTGCGCATACCGCGATTGTGAACATTGAGAAGTATCAGGGGGATATCGCACCGGTCACCGCGTTTACCGGTCCCACTGAGATGATCGCCAAATGTGACTACATTCCCAAGCCTGAAGAGGCGGATGCCCAATGATGCCAGGCCAGTTAACCCCTCATCACTATGCTTGTTTGTATAGCTGGTTCGCCGGGCTGTTTGCCCGCGAGCTGGACGACCAACATCTGGCGCAGCTGCAGAGCCCGGATGTGACGTTATGGCTGGACCATCTGGCGGCGCTGCCGGCAATGCAGGATGGCGTGCTGGCTTTACGCAACAGCATCGCCGCGCTGCAACTGCGGCCCGATGCACGTCTGGAGCTGGCTGCGGATTTTGCCGGTCTGTTTTTGATGTCGCAAAAACAGGCGGCGCTGCCTTATGCCTCCTGCTATCAGCCAGGTGATGCACGCTTGCGCCAGGATGCCTGCGAAGAGATGCAAACGTTGTTGATGGAAGCGGGTTTGGAGCGTCATCAGGCCTTTCCTGAGCCCGAAGATCATCTGGCGATTAACCTGGAGTTACTCAGCCACCTGAGTTTCGCGGTCAGTGAAAATATGGTGAAGGCGGCCGCCTGCCTTGAGCTGCGCGATAAAGCCCTAAACCTGTTGTGGCGCTGGCTACCTGCATTCACCGCACACTGCAGTGAGCATGACCCATTTGGTTTTTATGCGGCACAAAGTCAGCTACTGCTGGCGCTGGTTAAACATGATCGGATGGTGCTAAGCCAACGTTAATCCCCACTAAGCAGGCGTGGACGGTGAAAGCGCCTTCTGGCATCTTCGCCACTTTAACGTTGTCGCTTGTGCATCTGAGTGCAAAGCCTATGAGAACCAAGGGAGAAAAAGATGACAGGAATTTATCAGGCACAAGAGTCTGATTTTGAGGCGATAACTGCGGTGTGGGAGGCATCGGTGCGGGCAACGCATGATTTCTTACAGGAAGCCGATATCCTCGCGCTGCGGCCGCAGGTGCGCATGCACTATTTACCGATGGTCAAGCTGCGGGTTTACCGCGATGAGCAGCACACCATTGTCGGCTTTCTTGGCGTAGCGGAAAACCGACTGGAGATGCTGTTTGTCACGCCGCAGGCGTTTGGGCAGGGCATTGGGACGCAGCTGTTGCGCTATGCCACCCAACACCTTGGCGTCAACGAACTGGATGTGAATGAGCAAAACCCGCAGGCGTTAGGATTTTATCAGCGTCAGGGATTTGTCATTACGGGTCGCTCACCTCTTGATGGCCAGGGAAATCCCTTTCCCCTGCTGCACCTGCGTTACCAGCCGTGATCGCTATGGCTTGACCAGGCTTGCCTGCCAGTCGCTAAACAGCGTCGGCCAGTTTTTGGCGGGGATATTCTGTTTCTGGCCAGTGCCGAAACCATGTCCGCCCTGCTGGAAGAGATGCATCTCCACATTCACTTTGTTTTTGCGCAGCGCTTCAAACATGCGTAGCGAGTTTTGTGGTGAGGCGGTGCCATCGTTTAGCGCCTGGGCGAGGAAAGTCGGCGGCGTACGGGAGGTGACGCGATCTTCCTGTGAGTTTTGCTCAATCACTTCAGGCGTGACATCTTTGCCGTACATCGCCGCGCGCGTCCCCACGTGGGTGACTCCCTCCTTGAGCGACACCACCGGATAGATCAGCGCGGTGAAATCCGGACGCGCTGAAACCTGGTCCTGCGCATTAGCCGCAGGATAGTTAGCTGCATCCGGATTATTACTGACGTTGGCCGCGAGGAAAGCTCCGGCAGAAAAGCCCATCACGCCAATTTGATTAGGCGCAATGCGATAATTAGCAGCATTACTACGAATCAGCCGCATTGCTCGCTGTACATCAGCAAAAGCGTTATTGCGATTAACCTCAGAACCGCCGTGCGGCATACGGTAAATAAGCACAAAGGAGGAATATCCCTTCTGGCTCAATATTTTTGCCACATCCAAACCTTCAAGATCTTTCATAATATAAGAAAAACCGCCACCGGGAATGATTAGCACCGCCGAATGATTATTCTTTCCGGTGGGGGGAACATAAATCATTTCTGGAGATTCGACATTTGTGACAGCGCGATTATTACTGGCTGGGTTTTTACTAAAATTAATAAATTTATTATTCCCTGACATTTCCTTTGGCCAGATAGGAATTTCCTTATTGGCAAACGATGCAGGAAGATAAAGCATAAAAAGCAAAACAGATAATCGTGGAAACTTCATTGCGCTGGCTCCAAATCCTGAGTAAAAACAGTGACAAAAACAGTTCGCAACCACGGGCCGCGCACTTTGTTACATTACACTTACCCATGAGATATCGAAAACAAAACCGGGGGAAAAGATTTATCCTGGAACGTTAGCAAATAATATTACTTCGTGGCACCAATATAATACCGGGCCAGTAAAAATTAGACTTTTCTCATGTTTACGTTACCAAGGCCATATGTTATAAGTAAATTTTAAACTATAAGAATATGTGACCATGGGAATTTACTGGATCATAAGTCTTAGCCTGAGTTTCGTCGCTATTGTCGAAACCATGTTAAGTAAAAATGAAAACACAGCACAAATCAGGACCTATCTTTATTTTGTCGCCGTTGTAGTACTTTTTACTTTCGGCGGTATTCGTGGCCTGGGAACCGGCCTGGATGACTTCCAGTATCGTGACTTCTTTGTTCAGTTTGTTGATAAAATTGTTATCGAAGGCTTTTGGCGCACCGTAGAGGAGTTCCGCTACGAACCCGCTATCTACGCCATTGCGGGCATCACCCGTCTGTTTACGGCGAATCCCGATATCTTCATCTTTGTCTTTGCCGTGATTTCGGTTGGCGTTAACGCCCACTATTTCCGCAAGCTCACGCCGCTGCCGCTGGTGGCGCTGGCCGTGTATTCCGCACACTTATTTATCAACAAAGACATGAACCAGATTCGCTTCGGATTATGTTCAGCCTTCCTGATGGGCTTTGTTTATCATATGTCCCGCCGCAGTAAATCCGGGATGTTTACCACTTTTATTCTTTCCTTTATTAGCCATGCGACCGCGATTGTTGCCATCCTTATTCCGCTGGCGATGATTGTTCGAAAAAATAAATACATTCCTATTTTTATCGTGCTGGCCAGCCTACCGCTTGCCTTTATGGGCAGTTCGGCGCTGATTGCCTTGCTCTCCAGCCATCTTGGCGGTTTAGGCGACAGGGCAATGGGCTATGCCAACCAGGATTCCACCCAGGATCAGGGGATTCTTACCCTCTCCAACCTGAAAAACATCGGCTTTGTGTTTATTTTTAGTTTTGTTCTGCTGAGCGACAAAATTAAGAACGTTGATGCTGAGAAGTTTAACACCTACTACATTCTGGTGATTACGTTCGCAATTGGTAGTGGTCTGAGGATGGCGCTGCAGGATTACGCTTCTGGTGGGCGTTTGGCAAACTATCTATTACAAGTTGAACCGGTACTGATCTCCCTGTGTATTTGGGAATGCAAAAAGTTAAAGAAAATCGCTGCCGTGGCAATTACGATATTAATGGTGTTGTATTACCTTTATTACAATACCGTTTCCAGCAAGCAGTCGATTACCGGTTATCAGGTTTCACAAAGCTTCAAAATTTTCCGCTAGATCCAGAAAACGCTAACTGATGACAGTTAGCGTTTTTTATTTCTCAGATAACACTGATAGACGCATAGCGAAATTCTGAATATTTTGCCTCTTTCTGGCAGCAGTTGCATTTTGCTTTGTTTGAATCTCTAATAGGTTACATCTGTGCCAGCAGAGGTCGGAATATTCCTAACTATCTATTCACGCGAAGTCTTAATGACTTTACTGGCGCTTCGTCACTCAATGTAAGAATGCAGACATGAACGAAAAAAACAACTTTGACATAGTACGATTCTCTCTCGCCTTTATCGTCATGCTGGTGCATGCCGCCGAGGTGACACGGAATACTGACATTCGTTTTCTTGCTCATTTTCTAAATAGTGACTTTGCAGTAAAAGGGTTTTTCGCAATAAGTGGCTTTCTTATTGCGAAAAGTTACTTAAGAAGTAAATCGCTCAAATCCTATTTTATTAAACGCGCGCAACGAATTTTACCGGCGTATATATTCGTTATTATTCTGTGTTTTGTCATCGGTATGTGCCTGACCACGCTGCCACTGATGGATTTCCTGAAGAACAAAGAGACCATCAAGTATCTGATCGCTAACTTCTCGTTCCTGAACTTCATTCAGGCTTCGTTACCGGGCGTGTTCACCAGTAATCCCAACCAGCCGATGGATGGCTCGCTGTGGACCATTAAGGCCGAACTGACGCTGTATGTGCTGCTGCCGTTTATCGTGCCGCTGATGAAGAAAAATCCGCTGAAAGTGTGGGGCGTGATTTTTGTTATCTCTTGCGCCTGGTTCTTCTACTTCACTTCGGTGTATACCGGCGCGAAAGCCGATACGCTGGCTAAACAATTTATCTCGCTGTCGTCTTATTTCTTCTTTGGCAGCCTGCTGGCGGTCCACCAGCCCATTTTTGAGCGCCTGAAAGAGATTACGATTGTTTCGCTGGTGCTGTTCCTGCTGTTTAAGAGCACCGATTATGCGTTCATCATTGAGCCTGTGGCGTTCTCATCGGTGGTGATCCTGTTTTGCACCAATCTGTGCAAAGAGGTGAAGATCAGCCAATACGGTGATTTGTCATACGGTATGTATCTCTATCACTGGCCGATTATTCAGGTGCTGCAGCACTTTGGCGTGTACGATTCCAACGCCTTTGTCGGATTGTTGCTAACCATTGTGATTACGCTGGCGCTGGCTTACACCTCGTGGAATGTGCTGGAGAGTCGCTTCCTGAAGCGCGCGCATCATACGCCGCCACCGATTGTTCCAACCACCACAGCGCGCGACTGAGTTCGTCAGGCTGTAAAAAAACCCGCTTCCGGTGCAGCCTGAAGCGGGTTTTGTTTTTTCAGATGGTCGCGCCCATTGAAAGCCGGTAGTGCAAATTCACCTGCTCAATAGTCGGCTGCTGATTAATCTTTTTCAGGATGATTTCCGTCGCCACTTTGCCCATCTCAAAGCGTGGTGTGATCACGCTGGCTAGTCGGGGCGTCGTCGCCTGACCAATATCCAGCCCGTGGAAACCGGCAATCGCCATCGTCTGCGGCACGGCAATTCCTACTGCCTGACACTCCTGCAGCACGCCAACGGCCAAATCATCATTAGTGCACAAAATCGCGTCCATCTCTGGATAGAGCTGGCGCGCCAGCGTCATCATGCCGGTACCAATCGATACCGAAGAGACCTTATTCGGCACAATACGGCCGGCAGGCAAACCGGCCGCTTCCACCGCATCGCGATAGCCGGCATAGCGCTGCTCGTCGCGACGATCGGACATTGAACCAAAATAGATGACGCGCTGTTTGCCACTGGCCAGCAGCATCGCCGTCATATCGTAGCCAGCGCGATAGTTATCGAAGCCAACGTTGATGCGGCCATTCGCTTCCGTTATTCCCATCACCTCCGCTACCGGAATATTCGCGGCATTAAGATACTTTTCCGCCCGCACGGTGTGTACCGATTCGGTCAGAATTAACCCTTTGATATTAAAAGCCAGCACCGTGGCAATCTGCTCCTCTTCACGCTGCGCATTGTAGTCGTAATTGACCACCAGCGTTTGATAGCCGTGCGCGCTGGTAACCGATTCGATTCCGGCCAGCAGATCGGCAAAGATTTGATTATTAAATGAAGGGATTAACACGCCGATACGCGGCGGATTTTGTTTGGTCGCTGCCACATTGTCGGTATCGGCGACGTAGCCGATCTCAGCGATTACGCTCGCGATTTTCTCCGCCGTTTCCGTTTTGACCTTTTCTGGCGTGCGTAAATAACGGCTTACCGTCATTTTGGTGACGCCCGCCAGAGTAGCAATATCGTCCAGAGTGATGCGCTGCGTTTTCATTACGGCGTCCGCAAATAGGGGCTGAGAATCAACGTATTATGCCCGTTGATGGCTAAAAAATGAAACGCACCAATGCGGTCAGCCGGGTGAAATAAAAAGGAAAATTTTCGCACTCAACAGAATGAAAATTCTATTCTATCGCAAGTTTTGCAATCTCCTTACAAAGTGAGTTGATGAAAAACCTATCAATTCATTGAGCTATAAAACTTCCCCTGACCAGCTAAGCAGCAATTTTCGCAACCCCCTTCACACTTTTCGGAAAAAATGATCCAAAAACCATCATTTAGAACATATATTCCATAGCGAAGACCTCGCGTGCATAAAAGTTGAACATCGAAACCTACATAACACCTCTTTCTGAACACGTAATGTTCAGGCCGTAGAGACAAGGGGCTATAACAATGGATACCAGGCAAAAACGCTACAACATGAAGTATGTCATTCTCTGCTGTACCGTCGCGGCATTTGGCGGTCTGCTAATGGGTTATGACTCTTCCATTATCTCCGGGGCAATCGAACCCTTAAGTGAATATTTCCAGCTAACGCCTGCCGAAACAGGCTGGGCGGTTTCCAACATTCTGCTTGGCAGTTTGGTCGGCTGCTTTATGGCGCCGCGCCTCAGCGACAAGCTGGGACGCAAAAAATCCCTCGCCATCACCGCTCTGCTGTTTACCGTTTCGGTGGTCGGTACGGCAATCGCCCATAACTTCACCGTCTTCGTCATCTTCCGCATGATCGGCGGCCTGGCGATTGGCCTGGCGTCGGTGATTTCGCCGATCTATCTGGCTGAGCTGTCGCCTTCTAAGTTTCGTGGCCGTACCACCGCGCTGTATGCCGTGTGCTGCGTCGGCGGTCAATCGGTGGTGTTGCTGACTAACTACTTCATCACCAAATCCACCTTGCCGGATGTGATGATCAACATGGGCTGGCGCTACATCCTCGCGACGGCGCTGGTGCCGTGTGCGCTGTTTATGTTGTTCATCGCCTTTATCCCGGAGTCACCGCGCTGGAACGTGCTGAAAGGCAAATATGATGAAGCGCTGGATACGCTGACCAAGATCTCAAACCGCGAGCATGCCGAGAGCGTGTTCAACGAAATCAAACATTCGTTTTCTGATAAAACCGCGCAGCAACACAAATCGCGTTTGCGTCTGGATAAGACCACCATTCCATTGCTGATTGTCGGTATCGGTTTGGCGGTAGGTAACCAGATTAGCGGCATCAACGTAATTCAGTACTTTGGGCCAACCTTGCTGAAAAACGTCGCGGGCAGCACCGATTCAGCGCTGCTGCAAACTTTCTGGCTGTCGATTTGTCAGTTTATCGGCGTACTGGTGGGCATGATGCTGATCGATAAAGTGGGTCGTCGTAAGCTACTGCTGCTGGGCGCCATCACCTCTTGCGTGTGCCTGACCTACTCCTTCATCGCCTTCTATTACCATTTACCGGGCATGCTGGCGGTGGTGGGCTTGTTCGCCTATATGATTTTCTTTGGTATGACGTGGGGCCAGATTGTGTGGACGGTGTTGGGCGAAGTGTTCCCGACTGAGATTCGTTCAATTTGCGTCGGGATTTCCATCTGTGCGATGTCGATGGCCAACTTTGTTATCAGCAGCACCTTCCCGATCATGAACAGCAGCCCGATGCTGCTGGATATGTTCCACGGTGGCTTCCCGCTGCTGCTGTTCGCCATCTTCTCACTGGGAATGTACTTCTTTACCTTCCGCTATTTGCCAGAAACGGCGGGCGTGTCACTCGAGAAGATCCACGCTTTGGTACTGCGCAAATTTAACGTCGAAGCGGACCTGCCTGAGAGCACCGCAACTGGCAAGCCGAGCGAGTCGTTTGATATTCCAAGACATTAATTGTTAAGCATGCGGCAACAGACCTGAAGGGGCGCCATTTATGGCGCCCTTTTTAACTCAGGCGTTCGTACTGCTCAATCACCGCCAGCGCTAAGCCGTTAGCGGGATCGATACGCATTGGCAGGAAATGCAGCGCGGTGTGGGCGAAGGTAAAGGCCAGCGTTCCGGACTGCGCCGCCTGCTGCACCGCCTGCACAAATGCCGGCTGCGCATTCCACGGCCCATCAATAATAATGCTGGCCGGATTGACCAGCTGCATCACCTGGCTCAGCGCGGTGCCCAAATAGGTGCCCGCCTGCGTCATCACTTCCTGCAAGATTTCCGGCTCACTTTCACCGTTCTGCCAGCGCAGGCCGGGTTTGCGCTTAGCCAGCTGCTGCTGAATTGCCGGCTTGCTGACCAGCGTTTCCAGACAACCGAGACGTCCACAGCTGCAGCGCTCGCCGTTGGGCTGCACTGTAAGATGGCCGATTTCGCCCGCCGTCCAGCTGCTGCCGGTAAACACTTCACCCTGCTCCACCAGCGCACCGCCCAGCCCTTCTGAGATACGCAAATAGAAATGGCTTTGCGACTTGTCCAGTTCGAGCTGTTGTACCGAGAGCAGCGCTGCCGCTTTCACATTGTTCATAATGCGCAGCGGCAGCGGAATTTCGCGGCGCAGCAGAGTGATGACATCAACATCCTGCCAACCGAGATGGGCGGAGAAATGCACCCAGCCGCGCAGCGGATCGATGATACCGGGGAAGCCAATCGCGACGCCCAGTAATTCAGGATGCGCGGCGTGCAGGGTTTGACACACTTCCACCAGCTCATGCAGCAGATGTTCGGGATCGCGGGTTTCCGTACGCCAGGTTTGTTCGGCAATTACCTGCGAGAAATAGTCGCAGACGCGCCAGTGAATCGCCTGGCGCTCCACCATAATGCCCGCGCTTTTCAACTTTTCTGCGCGCAGCGAAATTTCGATTTTGGGTCGACCGGCGGTGGCGACGCTCACCGGGCCAAGCTCATTGATCAGCCCCTGCTCGAGCAAATCATCGACGATCAACGAAACGGTGTTTTTGCTCAGTTCGAGCGCTAATGCCAGATCCTGGCGGGAGGTGATGCGGGTGGTACGCAGTTGCGTCATCACCCGCTTCAGGTTATTCAGGCGAAGTAATGCTGGACCTTTACCGGCTGCTTTCATAGCACCCCTCAATACTCGTCACCGCGCACACGGCTGCGATAACTTTCCCAGTCAAAGCGCACCCATAAACTGTTGCCGAGGCGCATACGGTCCATCACACGTTCACCCAGCAGCGAATTCATCCCGGCGGGATCGAGGTTCGATAACATGCCGGTTGGGCGTTTCGACGATGAGCGGCGATCGACAATCTGATTAATGATCACTTTTTCATAGCGCGATTCACTCTGCATGCCGATCTCATCGATCACCAGCAGATCGACATGGCTAAGATCGTGCAGCAGACGCTCTTCGGTTAAATCGCTGCCGCCGCTGAACGTGCCTTTCATGCTCGACATCAAATCCGCCACGGTAACAATCAGCACGCTTTTGCCGCGGATAATCAGATCGTTACCAATCGCCGCCGCCAGGTGGTTTTTTCCGGTGCCGGGACGACCGGAAAAAACAAAGCTGGAGATGCTATTTTCAAATCCGGCGGCATATTCGCGCGCCATGGCCAGCGCTTTGCGCTGCCCATCATTTTCCACGCGATAGTTGTCGAACGAGCAGTTCATGTGCAGCTCACGAATGCCAGAGCGCCCCATAATGCGCTGCATTTTCATCGCGCGGTTTTCACGCACAATCGCCTCCGAGCGCAAGCGGCCCTGCTCCTGATTCCAGGCCAGCAGCTCCGCGCCGTTTTTGAATTTCGGCTGCACTTCGGACGGCATCATTTTTTTCAGGCGGCTAAAGAGATCGTTCGGCGTTTTCATTACTCACCTCGGAATCCATCGGGAATATCATAATCAGTATTACTGATTTGCGTGAGATCGCGCTTTGGCTGTCCACCATTGGCGGCGCGATTCATCTGCACGCTGCGTGCTAACTTCTGCTGCCACTGCACGTGATGGAACAAACGACCTTCCGCCTGCCAGTAAGCGATAAACGTCGCCAGCTCAGCAGCGGTAACAGGTTCACTCAGCGCCACACCCCAGATGGCTGCCTGCCGCTGAAAATCGCTATCTGGTTGCCAGCCTTCATACATCGCGAACTTGCCAACCGGCGTGGCGATGGGCGCGCTGTCCGTTTGAAACAGACTTTCATCCAGCGTGACATCATTAGGCTGCTGCGCGGCGGATTCCAGCGCCAGCAGCTGCGCCAGACGTTGTGGCGTCAGCGCATAAAACGCCGGTGCATTGTTATGCAGCACCGCCAGCGTGCCGTTATCGGCCTGCTGCAGCACCGCGAGCGGGTCATGGCAAAAGCCATCCAGCCCCACCAACGTTGAAGATAAGATTTTGACTGACATGAAGAAACCTGACGTTAACCAGCATGATGCGTCGGGCGGCAAATTCAGCCCGACGTTATGCGGTAAGTGTACCTGTTTTAGGGCAAGGGATCGCCAAAAAGGTCGCAGGTATTAGCGTGATGCAGACAGCGGTTCAGCGTGTTTCACATGGCGTGAAACCTGCGGTGCCTGAACCGAGACAGGCTGTGGTCGGGTTTGCCACAAATAGCGTGCAGAGGCGATCAGGCACAGGCTGTAGCCGAACATCTCGCTGCCCTCTTCCGCCATGTTTTTCACCACGCGGTTATAACCGTCCATCATCAGATGTTCCCACAGCTGATGCATGCCAAATAAGCGCGAAAACACCAGCACAGCCAGTAATCCTGCGGCCATCATCTGCCAGCTGCGATGCTGAACCAGCGATACCAGACCGGGCAGAATCTGACGCGGCTGGCGCAATGCCATGGCCAGACTGGCAGCCGTTGTCGCCAGCGCAAACCACAGCCAGGATCCGTGTCTAATGAAATCGAACAGGAAGTCCATCTCGCGAATCAGCATACAGCTATAAAAACCGCCGACCAGGATCAGCACGCTGCGCTGCTGCGGCCGTTGCCAGGCGCAGAGGAAATAGCAGGAAGCGATCAGCAGCAGCATTACCTCCTGCGTGATTTCGGTGAAAGAGGTTTCGTGCAGTGCATCGTTCATCCAGTTGACGTCGATATAGACCATCGCCATACAGAAAACCAGCACCAATCCACTGATGATAAATGCCGTAATTTCACGGCTAATAAGAATAATATTGTTGCGCATATTGTGACCAAAGTAATGATTAGCGCGCTTAGTATATTGACCTCACTTTTTAACACTTCTCTTTTTATGCCGATTAGAAGCTGGCGCTGACGCCAAGGCTATAAATAAACTGCTCGCCGTTACTGACCGCACCGGTTTGCGCGAACGACGCGAAGGCGGCCATATTTTGCCCCAGCGGCAGATTGGCACCGACGCTGACATCCACCCATTTGTTGTCACGACCGTTGATATCCTCTGCATGCTCGCGGCTGGGTGATGGGAATTCTTCATTCACCAGATGGCTATAACTCACCTGCGCCCACGGCGATATCCAGCCCAGACTGGAATCCACGCGCCAGCCTAATGACGCAATATGCTCGGCATTATTGCTATCAACCCGTTCACATTTAGGACAGCTCAACGTTGAATCATCCACCGCGAACTGTGCCACTGGCCCGGTGCTCACCGCTGCACTCATCGGCATCGACCAACCGGCCGAGTAGCGATTTACAAACGGCGCGGCCCCGACGCTGGCGCTTTCGCTGTGCATCACTATGGCATTATCGTTGGGCGAATTAAGGGCCGCATCAAACAAATTGGCATCCGCGTTTTCTGTCAACATCAGATGATTACTGGAAATCTTTTCGGCAAGTATCGCATTGTAATCTGGCGCACTATTCTGGCCTGACTGATCAAAGGCATAGGCATTCCCGGCCAGAAAAAATAGCCACAAACCGCCAAAAGCCAGCGCAATTTTGTGCTGGCCTGTCCGCTGACTTTTCTGCAACATGAAAGACTCCTGACGAGCCGGGAAGAGATTGGGCGTTATCTTTTTATGAGATCTTTATCGACACTATTTGTTTAACTATTAATCGATTTTGTAAAACGTCAAGGGAACTATCACTTTTTCATCTGCTAAGGGAGTGAAGCAATGCAACGTTGTGGCTGGGTAACTCAGGATCCGCTCTACCTCGCGTACCACGATAAAGAGTGGGGCGTACCGCAAACCGATAAGCGAGTCTTATTCGAAATGGTCTGCCTCGAAGGCCAGCAGGCTGGGCTTTCATGGATTACGGTGCTTAAAAAGCGCGAAAATTACCGCCGCGCTTTCCATGAATTTGATGCCAATGCTGTGGCCCTGATGGATGAAGACGATATGGCGCGCCTGATGCAGGATGCCGGCCTAATCCGCCATCGTGGCAAGCTGGAAGCCATCATCAACAATGCGCGCGCATTATTAGCACTGGAAGCGAGCGGAGAGGACTTTTCCCGCTTTATCTGGTCATTTGTCGACAACGCGCCGATTTTGCATCATTACGCCGATTATAAACTGGCGCCCACCACCTCCGAGCCTGCGATTGCGCTGTCGAAGGCGCTGAAGAAGCGTGGTTTTAAATTCGTCGGTCCCACAACCTGCCACTCATTTCTACAGGCTTGCGGCTTGATTAACGATCATCAAACCAGTTGTTTCTGCCATCCCAATAATCTTTAACGCAAAAGTTTACAAATTAAGACTGACCCTCACGCATTTCCCCATAATTGAACGGCATAATAGTGCCGTTTTGGGGCTTTTCCCCGTGCGAATCTTTGAGGGACTTTGTATGAATAAGCGTATTTTGGCGCTGACCTTGTTATTAAGCGGCAGCGTCGCGCTGTCGGGCTGTACCACTAACCCTTATACCGGTGAATCTCAGGCTGGAAAATCGGGCATCGGCGCCGGTTTGGGTGCGATGCTGGGCGCAGGGGTTGGCGTGCTGTCGTCATCGAAGAAAGATCGCGGCAAAGGCGCGCTGATTGGCGCGGCATCCGGCGCAGCGCTGGGCGGCGGTGCAGGTTATTACATGGACGTGCAGGAAGCGAAGCTGCGCGACAAAATGCGCGGTACCGGCGTTAGCGTCACGCGTCAGGGCGATAACATCGTGCTCAACATGCCGAATAACGTCACCTTTGACTCTAACAGCAGCAATCTGAAACCGGCGGGAGCCAATACGCTGACCGGCGTGGCGATGGTACTGAAAGAGTATCCAAAAACCGCGGTGAACGTGGTCGGCTATACCGACAGCACTGGCACCCGTGCGTTAAATATGCGTCTGTCACAGCAGCGTGCTGACAGCGTTGCCAGCGGCCTGATTCTGCAAGGCGTGGCGCAGAACCGTCTGCGTACCCAGGGCTTAGGCCCGGACAATCCGGTTGCCAGCAACAGCACCGAAGACGGTAAAGCGCAAAACCGTCGCGTTGAGATCACCCTCAGCCCACTGAGCTAAGAGTAAAGAGCCGATCTGCTACAACAGATCGGCTTTTATCGCACTTTTACGCTACTTTTAGCGCCATCTTTGTCAGAAAAAGCTAAAAAATTCGCAACAGATAGAGCCGCCTTTTCCTTTATGCTAGCGTGATCAAAAATTGATCAACGGAACGCTATCATGTCACTGAAAGCCATCGCCGCTACCCTTGGCCTCTCTGTTACCACCGTGAGCCGGGCGCTAAATGGCTATGACGATGTCGCCGCCGCCACCCGCAAACGCATTGAAGAGGAAGCGCATTCGCGCGGTTATCGCCCCAACGATGCCGCTCGTCGCCTGAAAACCGGACGCGCCAATGCGGTCGGTTTGGTGTTTCCCATCAGCCATGCTTCGCTCAATGACAGTTACTACAGCCAAATGCTGCTGACGCTGGATCAACGCCTCGCTCAGCACGATATTGATTTGCTGCTGCTGCCCGCTAAATCGCCCGATCAACACCGTAAGCTGATGCGTATGATGCGCAGCGGCGCGATGGATGCACTGATTTTGACCCATACCCTGCCGCAGGATGCGCGCCTGCAACGCTTGCAGCAGAAGGGTTTTCGCTTTTTGACGCTGGGACGCAGCGAACTGCCACAGCCTTATGCGTGGATTGATTACGATAATCATGCCGGTACCTTTCTGGCGGCAGAACACTGCCTGCAACAAGGCTTGCCACGCCTCGCCTATCTCGGCAGTAATGAGTTCTCAACCTTCACCCTCGATCGCCGCCAGGGGTTTATCGATGCGCTGATCCAGCATCAGGCGCCGGTCGATCAATCATTGATGGCAGCTTTGCCCGCCACGCGCCGCTCCGGCTATCAGCAAACCAATGCCTGGCTGGCACAAGGTGATGCGCCGCAGGCGATCATTACCGATTGCAGTACGCTGGGTGAAGGTGCCGCAATTGCCCTGCAGCAAGCCGCCCGTTTGAAGGGCGCGCAGGCCATTCCGCTGTATGTCTATGATGGCCTACCGCCAGACTCAATTATCGATCAGCCAGTTAATGCCATTCTGCAGCTCTCACAGCAGCGCATCGGTGAGCGCATTGCGGAAATGGTGTTACAACTGCTGGATGATAAGCCACTTAACCAACTTCAGACGCTGTGGCAGCCGGTGCTGCGCCTCACTTCTGACGCGCAATGATTGCGCCAGGCCCGAGCTGTGTTAGTCTTCGCCTGTTTCTTTCCAGCAGGTGTAAGCAATGAAAACCAGGCCGCCACGAGCCACAATCAGTGACGTTGCCCGTACGGCAAAAACCGGTAAAACCAGCGTTTCCCGCTATCTGAATGGCGAAGTGAATCTGCTCTCGCCCGATCTCAAAGCCCGAATCGAACAAGCCATCGCCGAACTCAATTATCGCCCCAGCCAGATGGCGCGCGGTCTGAAACGTGGCCGCACGCGTTTGATTGGCCTGATTATTGCCGATATTACCAATCCCTACTCGGTTGACGTGCTGAGCGGCATTGAAGCGGCCTGCCGTGCGCAGGGCTTTACGCTGCTGATGTGTAACACCAACAATGAAGTCGATCTCGAACAGCACTATCTGCAATTGCTGAGCAGCTATCAGGTTGAAGGCATTGTGGTGAACGCCGTTGGCATGCATGAAGAGGTGCTGAATCGGCTACAACAGTCGATGCTGCCGATGGTGTTGATCGACCGTAAAATCCCCGATTTCGCCTGCGATGTGGTTGGCCTCAACAACCTTGAAGCCTCAAACATTGCCACCCAGCATCTGCTGGATAATGGCTATCAGGCGCTGCTGTTTGTCAGCGAGCCACTGGGCAGCGTCAACACGCGGCGCGAACGTCTGCGCGCCTTCTATGCCACGGTGCAAAACGCACCGCAGGTCGTGGCCGAGAATGCCGAAGTGGCGCTGCATCAACCCGCAGCGCTGGAACAGTTGCTGCACGATTTCCATCAACGCCACCCGGACAAACGCGCTGCGGTGATTGCCGCCAACGGCGCGCTGACGTTGCAGGTGGCGCGCGCCTTACAGCGCCTTGACCTGCGTTGGGGCGAATCCATCGGCCTGCTCGGTTTCGATGAGCTGGAGTGGGCCGCGCTGGCGGGCGTCGGCATCACCACCCTGAAGCAGCCCACCTGGCAGATTGGCTATGCCGCGCTGGAGCAGGTCATCGCGCGCATTGAAGGCAGCGAACAAATCATCAGCGAGCAGCTGTTCTCCGGCGAATTGATCGTGCGCGGCTCCACCCAGCCGCTGCGCTAACCCCCTTTCTTTGGCTCACTTCGTGAGCCTGATCATAATTCCGCGGTCTACACCTTTCCTTTGGAACCGGTTCCATTTAGCTTTTTTATTACGAATGGGATGTGGTCTTGCCCGGAGAAAAGTGATGAAACCAGAAATTATTGTTGTAACTGCCGCATACGGCGCGCAGAAAGTGGCGGAGCTGGGTGGCCAGGCCGCACTGCTGCCGCTGATTAAACAGGCGGGTGCGGATGGCGTGGAAATTCGCCGCGAGCTGTTCAGTGAAAATGAGCTCTGCCTGCTGCATGCGCTGGGCAATGCGATTTCTCAGCATCAGCTGAGCGCCAGCTATTCCGTGCCGGAAGCGCTGTGGTTGGATGATGGCGCACTGAACCCGCGTCTGGCGCAGTTCCTGCAGGAAGCTGAACACATCGGAGCCAAACGGCTGAAGCTGGCGCTGGGGCATTTTGTTGAACTGGATGCCAGCCCGCTGCTCGAGGTGTTGAACACGTCAAACGTCACGCTGGTGGTGGAAAACGATCAAACGCCGGACAGCAAACTGGCACCGATGCTGCGCTTCTTCCATCAAGCCTGCGATGCCGCGCTGCCGCTGGATATGACTTTCGATATGGGTAACTGGCAGTGGACCGGCGAAGACGGTTTACAGGCCGCCGCTCAGCTCAGCCGCTACGTCAGCTATATTCACGTTAAAACCGCAGTGCCGCACGGCAACACTTTCCGCGCTATCGCGCTGGATCAGGCCGACGAGAGCTGGCGTTCGCTGCTCAAGGCGCTGCCCGTCGATGCGCCACGCGGTATCGAATTCCCACTGGAAGGCGCCGATTTGCTGGCGGTCACTCGCCATTACGTTGACCTGCTGCGTGCAGCGTAAGGAGCCGAAAATGACGCAAAAAACGCTGGATGTGGTGACGATTGGTGAAGCGATGGCGATGTTTATCGCCCAGCAAACCGGCGATCTCGCCGCGGCTGAAGGTTTCGTCAAGCGCATTGCCGGTGCCGAGCTCAACGTGGCGATTGGCCTAGCGCGTCTCGGGTTGAATGTAGGTTGGGTCAGCCGCGTCGGTAACGACAGTTTTGGCCGCTTCACGCTACAACAGCTGGAAAAAGAGGGTGTCGATCACCGCTGTGTGACCACCGATGCCCAATATCGCACCGGCTTCCAGCTCAAATCACGCGTTGATGACGGCTCCGATCCAGAAGTGGAGTATTTCCGTAAAGGCTCAGCCGCCAGCCACTTGTCGCCGGCCGACTTTAACGACGATTACTTTGGCAACGCGCGCCACCTGCATCTGAGCGGCGTTGCTGCAGCGATCTCTGACAGCTCGCTGCAGCTGGCAAAGCACGCGGCGAAAGAGATGCGCGCGCGTGGCAAAACCATCTCCTTTGATCCCAATCTGCGCCCAGTGCTGTGGCGCAGCGAAGAGGAGATGCGTAAACAGCTGAATCATTTAGCGGAATATGCCGACTGGGTGCTGCCTGGTGAGAAAGAGGGTTTGATTCTCACCGGCTATCGTCAGCCAGAAGCGATTGCCGATTTCTACCTCGATAAGGGGGTGAAAGCGGTGGTGATTAAAACCGGCGGCGATGGCGCCTGGTACAAAACCGCCGACGGTGAGCAGGGCCAGGTGGCGCCGATTCATGTGGCAAACGTGGTCGATACCGTTGGTGCGGGCGATGGCTTTGCCGTTGGTCTTATCAGCGCCCTGCTGGAAGGAAAAACGCTGACGCAGGCGATTCTGCGCGGCAACAAAATCGGTTCGCTGGCGATTCAGGTTGCCGGCGACAGCGAAGGACTGCCTACGCGCGCGGCGCTGGGCGATTACTAAGCACGATTCCGTACTCAAAACCCTGGTCGCCATAAATGGCGACCCTACGAGGTCGGTGCGGTTTTGTAGGGTCGCCATTTATGGCGACCACCCGACGTCAGTGCGGTTTTGTAGGGTCGTCATTTATGGCGACCTCCTGACAAAGATTCAAAAATAGCTGTACCTACAACAACGATATTGCGAGGCGCATCCACAGAATGCGCCCACCTCAACCAGAGGAGTCACCCATGAAATCGCAGACAATCGCGCCAAAACGCTGGTGGTTTATCATGCCCATCGTGTTTATCACCTACAGTCTGGCGTATCTGGACCGGGCGAACTTCAGTTTCGCCTCTGCCGCAGGGATTAACGAAGATCTGGGTATCACCAAAGGCATGTCATCGCTGCTGGGCGCCCTGTTCTTCCTCGGCTACTTCTTCTTCCAGATCCCCGGCGCGCTGTATGCCGAGCGTCGTAGCGTTAAGAAGTTAATTTTCTGGTGCCTGATTTTATGGGGCGGCTGCGCCTCGCTGACCGGCGTGGTGAGTAACATCCCAATGCTGGCGGCGATTCGCTTTGTACTTGGCGTGGTGGAAGCGGCGGTGATGCCAGCGATGCTGATTTATATCAGTAACTGGTTTACCAAATCGGAGCGTTCGCGCGCCAATACTTTCCTAATCCTCGGTAATCCGGTCACGGTGCTGTGGATGTCGGTGGTTTCCGGCTATCTGATTGAATCCTTTGGCTGGCGCGAGATGTTTATCATTGAAGGCATCCCAGCAGTCATCTGGGCGGTGGCCTGGTGGTTCCTGGTGCAGGACAAACCTGCGCAGGCCAAATGGATGAGCGAAAGCGAGAAAGCGGCGCTGCAAGCGCAGCTGCAAAAAGAGCAGGAAGGCATCAAAGCGGTACGTAACTACGGTGAAGCGTTCCGTAATCGCAACGTCATCCTGCTGTGCCTGCAATATTTTGCCTGGAGCATCGGCGTGTACGGCTTTGTGCTGTGGTTGCCGTCCATTCTGCGCAACGGTTCGCAGATGGGCATGGTGGAAGCGGGCTGGCTGTCAGCGGTGCCGTATCTGGTGGCGACCATCGCAATGATCGTGGTGTCGTGGGCGTCCGATAAGACCCAGAACCGTAAACTGTTTGTCTGGCCGCTGCTGCTGATTGGCGCGCTGGCATTCCTCGGTTCGTATCTGGTCGGTTCCAGCAATTTCTGGCTGTCGTATACGCTGCTGGTGATTGCCGGTGGTGCGATGTATGCGCCGTACGGCCCGTTCTTCGCCATCATTCCTGAGATGTTGCCGCGCAACGTCGCCGGGGGTGCGATGGCACTGATTAACAGCATGGGCGCACTCGGATCCTTCATCGGATCGTGGATTGTAGGCTATCTTAATGGCGCGACCGGTTCGCCTGCCGCCTCCTACATTTTCATGGGTGCTGCGCTGCTGGCCTCGGTTTGGCTGACGTTGATTGTCAAACCGGCGCAGAACAAAACGCCGCCGCCCGTGCACGGGGCGAAGCACGCCTGAAAGCGTAAAAGATGAATTTTCGGGGCGACTGCGGTCGCCCACAACTCGTTCTACAGGGAGCAAAAGATGAAACCTGCTGTGATTCTGTATAAGAGCCTGCCAGATGACCTGCGCACCAAGCTGGATGCCCATTTTACCGTCACTGAAGTCAATGATATTTCTGCGGAAACTATCCAGCAGCACAAGACCCAATTCGAACAGGCGCAAGGTTTGCTTGGCTCAGGCGGCAAAGTGAATGGCGATCTGCTGGCAAAAATGCCCGCGCTGCGCGCCTGCTCCACCGTTTCGGTGGGTTACGATAACTTCGATGTCGAGGCACTGAATCAACGTAAGGTGTTGCTGATGCATACGCCAACCGTGCTGACCGAAACCGTTGCCGACACCATGATGGCGCTGGTGCTGAGTACCGCGCGGCGCGTAACCGAGCTGGATAAGTGGGTGAAAGCCGGCGAGTGGCAAGCGAGTATCGGCCCGGATCATTTCGGCATTGATGTGCACCACAAAACTCTCGGTATTCTCGGCATGGGCCGCATCGGTCTGGCGCTGGCGCAACGTGCGCATTTCGGCTTCGGCATGAACATTCTCTATAACGCACGTCGTCAGCATGAAGAGGCGGAAACCCGCTTCGGCGCGCGCGCCTGCGATCTCGAAACCCTGCTGAAAGAGAGTGATTTTGTCTGCATCAGCCTGCCGCTGACCGAACAGACGCACCATATGATTGGCGCAGCGCAGCTCAAGCTGATGAAGCCAAGCGCGATTCTGATTAACGCGGGCCGCGGTCCGGTTGTTGATGAGCAGGCGCTGACGGCCGCACTGAAAGACGGCACCATCCACGCCGCAGGGCTTGATGTATTCGAAGTTGAGCCGGTTCCCGCCGATGCCGAGATTTTGACGCTGCCAAACGTGGTGGCTCTGCCGCATATCGGTTCTGCCACGCATGAAACCCGTTATGGCATGGCGCGCGACGCGGTGGATAACCTGATCGCGGCGCTGAACGGCAACGTCGAGAAAAACTGCGTCAACCCGCAAATCCAGGGTTAAGCTTGCTGTTTTAGCCATTGCGCCTGCCAGCGGCGGGCGCTATGGTGGTTCCCCATTCGATTTCACAACGTTTTAACTTCCTATGTCCTTTTCTCAGTTCGGCGACAAATTTACTCAAAATTCCGGCATCTCACGTCTGATGGAAGACATGGGTGAAGGCCTGCGCACGCCTGGCACCATCATGCTGGGTGGCGGCAATCCGGCGCAAATCCCGGCAATGAACGACTATTTCCACCAGCTGCTGCTGCAGATGCATCAGGATGGAAAACTCAGCGAAGCGCTGTGCAATTACGACGGTCCGCGCGGCAAGGCGCTGCTGCTGGATGCACTGGCAAAGATGCTGCGTGAGGAACTTGGCTGGCCATTGACCGCACAAAACATCGCGCTGACTAACGGCAGCCAGAGCGCGTTTTTCTATCTGTTCAACCTGTTTGCTGGACGTCGCGCCGATGGCAGCAAAAAGCGCGTGCTGTTCCCGCTGGCGCCAGAATATCTTGGCTACGCGGATGCCGGACTGGAAGAAGATCTGTTTGTCTCCGCGAAGCCCAACATTGAGCTGCTGCCTGAAGGCCAGTTCAAATATCACGTCGATTTCGATCATCTGCCGCTGAATGATGATATCGGCCTGATCTGCGTGTCGCGCCCCACCAACCCGACCGGTAACGTGATCACCGATGACGAACTGCTGCAGCTCGATGCGCTGGCACAGCAGCACGGCGTACCTCTGCTGATCGATAACGCTTACGGTGTCCCTTTCCCGGGCATTATCTTTAGCGAAGCGCGACCGCTGTGGAACCCGAATACCATTCTGTGTATGAGCCTGTCGAAACTCGGTTTGCCTGGCGCACGTTGCGGCATTATCGTCGCCGATGAGAGCACAATTACGGCTATTGGCAACATGAATGGCATCATCAGCCTTGCGCCAGGCAGCATTGGCCCGGCGATGGCCAATGAGATGATCGGGCGCGGCGATTTATTGCGTTTGTCAGAAGAGGTGATTAAGCCGTTTTATCAGGCTAAAGTCAGCGAGACGATTGCGATTCTTCGCCGCTATTTATCGGAAGATCGCTGCCTGATTCACAAACCCGAAGGGGCGATTTTCCTCTGGCTGTGGTTCCGCGATCTGCCGATCAGCACCGAAACGCTTTATCAGCGCCTGAAAGCGCGCGGCGTGTTAATGGTGCCAGGCCACTTCTTCTTCCCCGGCCTGGAACATGAATGGCCGCACACCCATCAATGCATGCGCATGAACTACGTGCCGGATGCCGAAAAAATTGAGCGCGCGGTGCAGATTCTGGCAGAAGAACTGGAAGGCGCGTTTACGAATTAACCAGGGTGCCATGAATGGCACCCCTACGGTTGTTTAGTAGGGGCGCCATTTATGGCGACCGCTGCATTACGTCGCTGGCAGCGACAGCTGGCACCACTGCGCCAGCTGCTGAATCGCCTGATCCACTTCAGCATTCCAGCCAAAACCGGCATTCAGTCGGAAACAGTGATCGTAACGGTGATCGGTGGCGAAGATGTGTCCCGGCGCGATACCGATGCCGGCGTTGCGCGCTTTGAGAAACAGCGCGCGTACATTCAACGCGCCCAATGGCATTTCCACCCATAACACATATCCCCCTTCGGGATCGGACACGCGCGTGCCCGGCGGGAAGTAGCGCAGCACCGCCTGGCGCATATGCTGGATTTGATTCTTCAGCTCGCGCCGCAGCTTGCGCAAATGGGCGTCGTAGCCGCCGCTGCGCAGCAGTTCGGCTATTGCCGCCTGCGATAGCACGGACGTCCCCATGCTGGTGGTGTATTTCAGCGAGGCGATTTTGCGCATGTAGTTGCTGCTGTGCACCCAGCCGATACGTATGCCGGGCGCGACCGTTTTTGAGAAGCCGCTGCACAAAATGGCATTGGGGCTAAAGGCGCGCATCGGGAACGGGCGGCGCTCGCCAAACGCAGTATCGCCGAAGATATCATCCTCGATGATCACCACATCATTCTCATCGGCCTGGCGCGCGATATAGGCTTTCTGTTCGTTGGGAATGCTTTTGCCAAGCGGGTTGTTGATGTTGTTGATGGTCAGATAGGCCTGCACCGCTTTGCGCTGAAACAGCGCCGTCAGCTTCTCCACATTGACGTAGCCCGCCGGGCCCGCCTCCACTTCAATCACCCGCAGATTGAGGTTATGCAGCATCTGCAGCAGCACAAAATAGCAGGGTGATTCCACCGCCACGATGTCGCCGGGCCGCGTGGTCGCACGCAGCGCCAGCGAAATCGCCTCGATGCAGCCGTTGGTGATCAGGATGTCATCGGCATTGATATTGCAGCCATAATCCACCGCCCGGCGGGCAATTTCCGTTTTCAGCGGCATATAGCCGGTGCCTTTAACGGTGTTGCCCAGCAGCGCCGGTTTGCTATAGCCCATCTGGCGCATCAGCAAGCCGATCTTCTTCACCGGATAAAGCGAAATATCACCGTTGGCCAGATCGAGCCTGACGCGGCAATCCGAACCAAGCATCGCCAGATGCAGCTCAGTTTGCTCGTCGAGCGGCGCGACTTCGCGCGCTTGCTCAGCGATCGCCACGGGAAAAACGTTATCCGCCTTACGCGGCGCGACAAAAAAGCCGGACTTGGGGCGCGCCACCGCGTAGTGCTCATCCTCAAGCGTGCGTAATGTTTTGAGCGCGGTGGTCATGCTGACGCTGTACTGCGTCGCCAGCGTGCGCACCGAAGGTAGACGACTGTCGGGCGGCAGCGAACCGCTGTGAATGGCTTGTTTTATCTGCTCTGCGATTTGACGGTAACGACTGCCCTGTTCCGTTTCACCCGCCATCTGTTCCACCCTATTTCGTGCTGATCTGTGCGTTTTCACCAGATTACATTCAAAGTACTTTAGGCTGCATCAGTTAATTGTTAGCTCAGCGCAGGCGTTGCCGTTGCGCTTCCCAGTGAAAAATTCATTCCGTAGCACCTTCGTGGCCCATTTCCCGACTGTTACCGTCAGCACGGCAATAGCGATTTTATTAGCCAAAGGATGAAGTGAAAAATGAATAATCTTTCCACCATGATGAGAGACATTGAAGGATATCTCACCCCCACGATTATCGATTCAGCTCAGCACTGCGCACGCCGTTTACTTGCCGCCCTCCCCGATGCCGCACAGCCGGAAAATAACCGCGTGCTGCTGGCCTACGGCGGCGGCAAAGACAGCAGCTACATGGTGGCATATGTCCGCTACATTCAGGGACTGATCTGGCAACAGCACGGCAGCACCTTTCAACTGCGCATCAGCACTAACCGCCATGCGGCGATGAACGACAGCGTGATGGAGAATATCGATCGCGTGTATCGCGCATTGCATATCTTTGAAGATGATTTCACCGAATGTCTGGTGACCGATGGCCTGCAAATCCGCCACTTCGATCGCCATCTACCCATGCCGGACAGCGTGCGCCAGCAGAATCGCAACGATGTGCTGATGAATGGCCACCGCTTCCGCGCCGATGCCCGCTCCACCTTTTGTAATGCCTGTAACCTCAGCATGGTGAACTCGTTTGGCCTGGCGGCGCATTACGACGGCGGCGTTGATGTGATCATCACCGGCGATTCGCCGCAGGAACAAACCGCTTATCTCGCCTGGGCGCGCCATCTTTCGCGTCTGTTTGCCGCGCCGGTGGCGGATAAATCGCGCGGCTTTAGCGGCTTTTTGCAGACGCTGGATGGCGTGGCCGAGCGCTACTTCGCCGATATTTACGGCGCCGATCAGGTGACGCCCGCGCACCGCATTACCTGGCAACTGGCACGCGATCCACTGTTCTTCAACATCTATCAGGACACCGCCTATGAAGCCGGTGCGCACTGGGCGCTGCTGACTGAATTTATGCATTTCCGCTTTGATGAACTGATGTTCAGCTTTTCCGAATCGGACTGCGGTAACCCAACGTTAATGGCACATATTCGCGGTCTGCGTGCGGAGACGCTGCTGCAGCGTAACTACGCCGAAGGCATTCGCGAATATGTGCGCTTTGCGCTTGGGCTGATGGTGAAAAAGGATTTCCCGCCGCAGCTGATCGATGAGATGGCGGCACGTTATCAGGACGATGAGGCGATTAAGCGCGCCCGCCAGCGCGCGGCGCACTTCGCCGAGCAGGCATTTGGTCTGAATGAAACCCAGCTGATTTGCATGATCTATTCGCCGTTTATCGCCGAAGGACAGCAGCTGAAAAACTGGCTTCAGCAGTTGGTCGATGGGCCGGATGAAGCTGCGGTGCGCGCGCTGTTGCGCGGTGAAAGCGACGATCGGTTACTGGCACAGCAGCTTGAGCAACTTTCTGGTTTGACCGTCGCGCAGATGCGCCACTGCTGGCGCAGCGCACAGGTGAGTTCACTGCTGGACGATCGGCGCGGCGATGCACTCTCACGCGTGCTGCGTTTTGATCCGCACAAAGCAGTGATTCAGGTGAATAACGGCGTGATGCACGACGTCGTCACTGAAGTGATCTCCGGGCGTTAACCCGGTAAGGCAACGCGATGAGAAAGATTTTCCTGCAGATCGGCGCCACTCGCGACGGACAAAATCCGTACTGTGCGGTGGCCAAACGCGACGGCTATTTTACCGTGCTGGCGGAAATGGGCGATTTCGTCGATTACCAATCGCTAAGCATTGCGTTGCCGTTCGATCTGATTGTGCGGCTCGATCGCCCGGAAAATCCGTGGGATGTGCTGCAAGCCTGTTTGCATGCCGGGCTGATGGAACATCCTCATGTGGTGCTGGCGGGTTTTGAAGCTTACAACGCCAGCGCCGGTCGCGTGCGCGAGCTGCTGGCGGGACCCGATGCCGGGGCGAGCTTTATTCCACCGGATAAGTACGCACAGCGCATGGCGTTGCGCAAAGCCTGGCAACGCTTCCCACAGCCGGAGTTTCGTTTCTTCGCTTCGCCGCTCAGCATCCGCGACGCGCGTGATGCCTTGCTTTATCCCTGCGTGATCAAGCCGGTTGACGGCGGTGGCGGTCTGGGTATCTGGCTGGTCAAAGAAGCCCGCCAGCTGGATGCGGTGATTGGCAAGCTGGTCGATACCATGAACTACGGCGGGCGCGGCTTCAGCGGCTTTATCGTCGAGAGTTGGCTGGCCGGCGATGAGTATTCGCTGCAAGGCGTGGCGGCGGACGGCCATGCGCTGGCGCTGACCTGCTGCCAAAAGGTGATCGAACATCACACCGATGCCGACGGCTGCGTCAGTTTTTACGAGTCCGGCCATGTGGCGGTCGCGGCGCAGCAGCTGCCTGCCAGCTTCTCCAGCCTGATGAGTTTCTGCTGCGAAACCTTTGGCTATCGTCAGGGCGCATTTCACATCGACTTTATTGTAGTGAATGGCGAACCGCACTTTCTCGAAATGGGCTTCCGCCTTTCGGGCATGGGCGTGGTGAATCTGGTGCAGGAAGTGACCGGCATCAACTGGGCTGAAGTGGCGTTTCACATCGAAGCCGGTCACGGCATGCCGCCGCTGCATTTCCCGCCGCAGCCGCTCGCGGTGGGCCGGGTACGCCTGCGCCAGCGCCAGCAGTATGACGCGGCAGAACGCTGGATCGCGCAGCATCAGCGCGGTCAGCTGTTGCCGCCGCTCAATCTGCCCACGCTGGCCGTTTCACCGCGCTCTTCTCTCTATGCAGATTTAACCCGTCACGCCGGAATTCTGGCGACCTTACGCCTTGCGGCCGCGAACCGCGACGAGATTCTGGCGGTATTTCATCAGATTCTTGAGGTCTCATCGCTCACCACCAAGAGGGATTTACTATGTGCAGAATGATTGTGGCGCACGGCCAATTTGACGCCGCCGCAGTGCTGGATGCAGCCCGCGCCATGAGCTGTGGAGAAACCGCCACCCATGAAGGGCCGATCAAACAGCATCCCAACGGCTGGGGTTGTTTATGGCTGGAGCAAGGACACATTCGCACGCTGCACGGCACCGGCACCTTCGCCGATGCGCTGCCGACCATCGATGTTGACCGCCTGCGCGGTCGTTTTCTGGCGGTGCATGTGCGCCACGCTACGCTGAGCAAAAATCACGGTATCGAATTTTCCCACCCGCTGTGGCGCACCAGCGGCGCAACCCAGTGGTACATGATGCATAACGGGTTTTTGCCCACCGTCTACCAGCAGCTGGGCATGGCGGAGTCGCACTTTGATTCTGCCGAATACCTCGAATACATGGTAGATCGCGCCACGCCCGCGGATTTTACCCGCGATTATCTGCGCAACAAGATGGCGCAGGTGGCGCCGGGCGGCAGCTCTGCCAACGCGATTTTTGTCACCCGCGATAAAGCCTGGGCATGGCAATGGCATCCCGACGATACGCCCTATCCCACCTATTTCACGCTGCACCGTTTCCAGAATGACAACACGACGTTTATCTCTTCTGAACCCATTTCAACACTAGGCACGGCGTCTGAATGGCGTCGCATGAGCAACCATGAACTTCATGAATTTCCTTTAGGGGAGTGATCAACATGGCTATTTTCAATCAGATACGCATTATCAATCCTGACATGTTTGTGGAAAGCACCTGGCTGGATGACATCGTGACGGCGCGCGTGCCGCTGCTGGTTTTACGCAACTTTCTGACGCCACAGGTGCGGGAAGCCGTGGTCGACGATTTGCAGCAGTGCCGCGAACAGGTCCGCGTATCGCACTATCCAAACGGTGCGTTGACCACGCTCGGCCCCTATCTGGCAAAGCATACTGCCGCCCCCGAAAACTACTTCACCGAACTGCGCGATATTCAGTCGGCGCTGCCGCCGTCGCTGCACTGCCTGCGCGATCAAATCTATAACTGGGTGAAGCACGCGCTGCGCCTGGAGAGTCTGCAAACCGCCAGCGAACCCGATCTGGGCGATTACGCCGGTTCGATTGTGCGCTTCCACGCCAACGGGGTCGCCAATCCCCTGCATAACGACAACATCGTGCGCGATGCCGCCGGCAGCGGATTGACGGTGACTAACATCTTGCATCAGCTGAGCTGCGTAGTGTGTTTGCAGGAGTGCAATGCAGGTGGCGAGCTGCGCATCTTCAATAAGCAGTGGCAGCCGGTAGATGAACGTTTCAAAACGCCGGGCGAACTGGGTTATCAAAGCGGCGTCATCGCGCACAGCGAGGTGTGTGAGTTCTCACCGCGCAGTGGCGATATCTATCTGTTTAACCCGGCTTTTTATCACGAAATTGATCGCGTGGAAGGCGACACGCGCATCACCATGGGCTTCTTCTTTGGCCTGACCGACAAAAAAATGAAACACGCCATCGCCTGGAGCTAACGCCAGGTTTTTAGACGAGGAGACGAGCATGAATACCTACGAAAAAATTACTGCGCTGCTGGATCAGCATCAGGCGCGCTATCGCGTGGTGGAACATGAAGCTATCGGCCAAACCGACCTGATCAGCGAAATTCGCGGCAACGATCTCAATCAGGCGGCCAAGGCGATGGTGCTGGAAGTGACGATGCCGGATGGTGCCGATGCGCGTTACCTGCTGGCGATTGTGCCAGGCGACTGCAAGATCAACTTCAAAAGCGCCGCGCGCGCTATTGGCGGCAAGAAGTCGAGCTTTGCACCGCCCGAGAAAGCGCAGGAGTTAACGCAGTGCGTGATGGGGGCGGTGCCGCCGTTTAGTTTTGATGATCGGCTGGCGCTGCGTGTCGATACGCGGCTGCGCGATGTCGGCACGCTGTGGTTCAACGCCGGCGCCTTAGATCGCTCCGTTGCGTTGCAGGTGGATGATTTTTTTCAGGTTGTCGGTGATGAATGTTGTGCCGAGATCGCGACACCGGTGACGGCAACCGCCTGATCGCGGCAGTAAGGAATCTGTATGTCAGTCAAAGATATGTTGTTAGCCCTGCTGGTTGTGGTGGCGTGGGGCGTGAATTTCGTGGTGATCAAGCTGGGTTTGCAGGACATGCCGCCTTTCTTGCTGGCGGGGCTGCGTTTTAGCCTAGTGGCGTTTCCGGCGATCTTGTTTGTTAAACGTCCGGCAATTCCGCTGCGCTGGCTGGTGGTCTACGGCATGACCATCAGCTTCGGGCAGTTCGCCTTTCTGTTCCTTGCCATCAAACTCGGCATGCCGGCGGGACTGGCGTCGCTGGTGCTGCAGGCGCAGGCATTTTTCACCCTGCTGCTTGGCGCGCTGTTCCTGGCGGAGAAGCTGCGCTGGAATCACATCGTCGGCATTTTAGTGGCGACGCTCGGCATGTTTATGCTGGCGACCGCCGGCATGGAAGGGCAAACCACGGCGGGCATAACGCTGACCACCATGATGCTGACGCTGGCCGCGGCGCTGTCGTGGGGGCTTGGCAACATCACCAATAAAATCATTTTGCGTAACCGCAAGGTGCCGGTGATGTCGCTGGTAGTGTGGAGTGCGCTGGTGCCGGTAGTGCCGTTCTTTGCCTGCTCATGGCTATTTGATGGCGAAGCATCGATTATTACCAGCCTGCTGAACATCTCGCTGCAAACGGTGCTGGCGCTGATCTATCTCGCCTTTATCGCCACCATTGTGGGCTACGCGATCTGGGGCAATTTGCTCAGTCGCTACGAAACCTGGCGCGTGGCACCGCTGTCGCTGCTTGTACCGGTGGTGGGCATCCTCAGCGCAGCGTTGATTCTCGGCGAGACCTTGTCGATCCAGCAGATGATCGGTGTGGCGGTGATCATTCTGGGTCTGCTGGTGAATGTGTTTGGTGGCATGGTCAGTCAGCGCTTATTGGTGCGAACCTGACGTTTATCACACACATAAAAAAACGCCGCGTTATGCGGCGTTTTTCGTCAACTCAGCAGCCTGATTACAGGATTTCGATACGGCGCGGTTTCGCCTCTTCCGGGACGATGCGTACCAGATCGATGCTCAGCAGACCATTTTCCAGACGCGCATCGCGCACGGTGATGTGATCGGCCAGCTGGAATTTACGCTCAAAGTTGCGCTCGGCAATGCCCTGATACAGATACTTGCGCTCCGGCTGCTCTTCCGGGTGCGCACCACGTACCACCAGCACGTTATCGTGTGAGGTGATATCTAATTCGCTCTGGGCAAAGCCCGCGACGGCAATCGTGATGCGGTAGAAGTTCTCATCCACCAGCTCAACGTTATAGGGAGGATAGCCCCCATTAGCCTGGTTCTGATTGGTCTCAAGCAGGTTAATCAAGCGATCAAAACCGATGGCAGAACGATAAAGTGGAGAGAGATCAAAATTACGCATAATAAGACTCCTGATAATCAGCAAGTTTAGGCAACCTTCCACCATGGACAGGTTGTTCAGCCCGCTGCTGTCCCTTCCGGCAACAGCAGCGTGACCGTTCCTTAAAAGTGGGTGCAGCCTGGTCGCTTTCAAGGGCCAATGCGTATTTTTTACAGCAATTCTGACGATATGGCATACACTCAGGGAACCATTCTCCTGAGATCCAAGACAAGGTCATAGAGCTTTGCGAAACGTCAGGTGACACACTCCAGCCAGGGCCATGCCATGACTGAAGGGATGATGATAATGAAGATGATGAAACGCTTTCCACTCACAGCTGTGCTGATTTGCAGCGCCTTTGCTTCTTCGGGCTGCTCCAGCGTGATGTCTCATACGGGCGCCAGTCAGGGCTACTATCCCGGTACGCGCGCCAGTGCAGAGATGCTAACGGATGACAAAACCAGTTGGGCAATTAAGCCGCTGGCCCTGATCGATTTACCCTTTTCAGCGGTGATGGATACCGTGCTGCTGCCGTGGGACTATTTCCGTTCCGATGACGACAAGAGCAAGGATTCCATCCACGAGCGTGTGATGCAGAGCGAAAAATTGGCCGGCACCCAAGCCAGCCTGGCGACCGCAGCCTCTACTCCGGTAACATCGCACTGACGCAAAACAGCTGGCGCCAACCGTCAACCTCCCGCATATAAGCGATCTGCTCACCATCCGGCGACCACACCACCGCATCACTGGATGGCGCGCGATCGCTGCGTGGCGTCAAGCGCGTACAGTGTCCCGTCGTCACTTCACAACGCATCACACTGTTATCGCAAATAAATGCGATGGCGCTGCCATTCGGCTGCCAGCTAAAAGCAGACTGGATGCTGCTTGCCAGCTGGGTTATCTGACGCGGCTGACCGCCATTGGGTGAAACCGTCCACAACTGAACGATGCCGTGCTCATCCGCCAGCAAAAAGGCGATGGCGCTGCCATCCGCTGAGGCACGCAGCCAATGGCGCGGCTGCAGCGCCAGCCCTTTGGTGTGCGTGACGCGCCGCTGCTGCACGCCGGCTGGTGGCGCAGGTAGTTTATCGGGCGTGCCCTGCAATGGTGATGCACCCGCCTTCGCGTAATCTGCGAGCGCTGCTGGCAGATCCACGACAAACACCTCAGGTACTTTTTCGCCGTTCGCATCGCGCGTATCGCCAATAAAGGCAATAGCCCAGCGCTGCCAGCTGCCGTCGGCTCTCTGGTAGCCTTGATTACCTATCCAGCACTCTTCATAGGCGCGGTCGATCTGGTCACTGCCCGGCTGCGGATCGCGCTGCGTCTGGCTGACCAGCACGCAATAGTGGCTGCCCTCATATTCACGCGGATGCTGTTTGGGCGGACACACCGGATGCAGCGGCACCGCCACGCCGACATTGCGCAGGTCATCACGCGCATCCTTTTCATGCATTACGTGATCGTTATAGGTAAAACTCAGGCGCGAACCATCCGGACTGAAGACGTGCACATGCGATCCCCCGCGCAGCGCGCCGGGCGTATAAGGCGCGGTGATATCACAGGCGTCGAGATTTTCGGCAATGCCCTGCTGCACAATCACGCCGCGACGATGATGAAAATCGTAGCGCCAATGCGCGTCCGGATGTTCCGGCCCGTGAATGCAGACGTAACGCGACGGCAGATCCGGGCTAACGGTGACCACGCCAACGTGTGCGCCATCGCGCGCCTGATACAGCACTTCAACAGCGCCGCTTGTCACGTTAACGCGCTCAATGGTCAGGCTGGTAAAGGAGGCGCCGGATGGCCGCACATCAAACGCCAGCCATTGGCTATCGCCGGTCCAGACGTTGATATTGGTCAGCTGATGATGGCGCTGGGCAAAGGTGAGTTGTTTTTCTGACATGAGGCAACCTTACATCTGACAGTTGCCGGATAAATTACGTGATTTGCTAGTGGGATGCGAATAAACCCGGTCGTCATTATCGTGCGGTTATTAGCCAGGTCGCCATAAATGGCGACCCTACAGCAAGGTTTGTAGGGTGCGCATTCATGCGCACCTGGTTGGATTAACCCACGCGTTTTACATCACCGACCAGCAGGATATACGACAGCGCACCGATCAGCGCCACCGCCGAGATGTACACCAGCGCAGGGGCAAAGCCGTAATCCTGCGCCAGATAGCCGACGACCAGCGGCACGGTAATGCCGCCCAGGCCACCAACAAAGTTGAACATGCCGCCGGTCAAACCAATCAGACGCACCGGCGCCAGCGATGACACCAGCGACCAGGTGATCGAGGCGAAACCGTTGCCGAAGAAGGCGATGGCCATCAACGTCATGATCCAAATAGGGTCGTTCGTGTAGTTAGCGCCCATGATGCAGGTGGAGATCAGCAAACCACAGATGATCGGCGTTTTACGGGCAAAGCCAAGCGAACGGCCGCTGCGCACCAGACGATCGGCGACGATGCCCGACAGAATCACGCCCACAAACGCCGCGAGGAATGGCACGGTGGTCATAAAGCCGGCGGTCAGCGCCGCGATGTGTTTTTCCTGCGTCAGATAGTTCGGGAACCAGGTCAGGAAGAACCATAGCGTGGAGGTCACGGCGAACTGGCCGAGATAGACGCCGCACAGCTTGCGATGGAACACCAGTTTCCAGTCGGCGGCGGTGAGTTTGGTGCGGGTTTTCTTCTCGCTCGGCGCATCACCATCGACCATCGCACCGCCTTCGCGGATGTAATCCAACTCGGCTTTATTGATGCCTTTGCTCTGGCTCGGTGCCTGATAGAACTTAATCCAGATCAGCGACCAGATGATGCCGATACCGCCGGTGATGATGAAGACCCAGTGCCAGCTCAGCAGTTCCTGAATCCAGATCAGCAGCGGCGTCAGGAAAGCCAGGCCGACAAACTGGCCGGAGGTATAGAAACCAACCGCAGAAGCGCGTTCCTGCTCCGGGAACCAGCTGGTCACCAGGCGGTTGTTGGTGGGGAACGCGGGCGCTTCGAATATACCAGTAATGGCACGCAGGCCAATTAAGGATAATAAGCCCGTCGCGAAACCCTGAAATAGCGTTGCGACCGACCAGCCAAAGATGGCAATAAAATAGGTTACGCGAGAACCGACGCGATCAAGGAACCAGCCGCCGGGAATCTGACATAACGTATATAGCCAGGCAAAGGCAGAAAATACATAGCCCATTTGCGCTTTAGTAATACCGAACTCCTCCTGAATATGGGCAGAAGCGACGGCTAAATTTGCGCGGTCAACATAACAAATCACCACCGTAATAAATATCATCAGCAGCGTGATATAACGACGGCGCGTCGGTTTGGCTTGCACAGCAGAGAGATCCATGGTGTTTCTCCGTCATCGGGTTTGCCGTAAAGGCGCGACAAAGCACGCCCCGACAAACTCAGGGTAGTGGTAACAAAGGTAAATCCGCCGAGGCGGTAAATAAGCTGTGCCGGGAAAAAGGCTGAGTGAAGCCCTATGCCCTATTTCACCGGCATATAATCATTTAGATTTAATTAAATTTAACACCCTAAATAATTCGAGCTACAGAAAGGCGGCAAGCGAATGAATCCCCGGGAGCTTACACCATGACTGGGGTGAATAAACGCAGCCAACGCATCTGTAGCTTGAAGTATGACGGGTATTTACCATTCAGCAACGCTGCCATCTGGAAAACGCCACAGCGGATTGCGCCAGTCAGGTGCATTTTTACTACGCTCGATCACCAGCTCTTCATTTATTTCCACGCCGAGGCCCGGTTTATTTAACGGATAGAAATGACCGTCATCCATTTTGAAATCGTCTTTATTAATCACGTAATCGAGCAGTTCGGCGCCCTGATTGTAGTGAATGCCCATGCTCTGTTCCTGGAACACCGCGTTGCGTGACACGAAGTCAACGTGCAGGCAAGCCGCCAATGCGATCGGGCCGAGCGGACAGTGCGGTGCCAGCGCGACATCATAGGATTCAGCCATCGCCGCTATCTTGTAGCACTCGGTGATACCGCCGGCATGCGACAGATCCGGCTGCAGAATCGCTAAACCGCCCGCTTCCAGCACGCGTTTAAACTCAAAGCGCGAGAACATGCGTTCACCAGCGGCAATCGGAATGTGGGTTTGCGCGGCCAGGCGCGGATAATATTCCGCTTGCTCCGCCAGCACCGGCTCTTCAATAAACAGCGGGCGATACGGTTCCAGCTCTTTAATCAGCACTTTCGCCATTGGCGCGCTGACGCGGCCGTGGAAATCAAGGCCAAACTCAATCTCTTTACCGAAGGCTTCGCGAATCTGCGCCACGGTATTCACCGCATCGTCGACTTTACGGGCGTTATCAATAATGCCCATCTCTTCGCAGCCGTTGAGTTTAAAGGTATCAAAACCGATGGTGCGCAACTTCTTGATGCCATCAATGACGTCGGCCGGACGATCGCCGCCTACCCAGCTGTAAGCTTTAATGCTGTCGCGCACTAAACCACCCAGCAGTTGATAAACCGGTACGCCCAACGCTTTGCCTTTAATATCCCACAATGCTTGATCGATACCGGCGATAGCGCTCATCAGAATCGGGCCACCGCGATAGAAGCCACCGCGATACATCACCTGCCATAAGTCGTTGATGCGCGCCGGATCCTGACCAATCAGATATTCAGACAGCTCATGCACCGCCGCTTCCACGCTGCGGGCGCGGCCTTCAATCACCGGTTCGCCCCAGCCAACGATGCCTTCGTCGGTTTCGATTTTCAGGAACATCCAGCGCGGCGGCAGGCGGTAAGTGGTCAGTTTGGTAATTTTCATCGTACAGCATCCTTATAAGCAGCAATAAATGCGCGAGCCTGTTCCACAGTGCGCGACAGCGGTTGTCCGGCGCGATAGAGATCGCTGCCCAAACCGGCGCCAATGCAACCTGCGGCCATAAATTCGTGCAGGTTTTCCGGCGTCACGCCGCCCACAGCAAACACCGGCACCTCCGGCGGCAGCACCGCTTTCAATGCTTTGATGTAGCCCGGACCAAAGGCCGACGATGGGAAAATTTTCAGCGCCTGCGCGCCGGCCTGTAAGGCGGTGAACGCTTCGGTGGCGGTGGCGCAACCCGCGGCGACGATCATGCCTTTGGAAACCGCCTGGCGAATCACTGCAGCATCGGTGTTGGGCGTGACGACTAATTTGCTGTTCAGCGTCGCCAGCTCATCGACCTGCGCCGGATTGAGCACGGTGCCGGCGCCAATCAGTGCTTTATCGCCGAAGGTTTTCACCATCGCGCCAATACTTTTCGCCCATTCCGGCGAGTTAAGCGGGATCTCAATCGCATCGAAACCCGCGTCGATCAGTGCTCCAACGTGCGCTTCCGCTTCGTCCGGCGTGATACCGCGCAAAATGGCGATCAGCGGGATTTTAGTTTGCCAGGTCATTCGCAATACTCCTTATTCCGTGCTGGAAAGCGCTATCGCCTGCCAGCGTGACTGAATCAAGGCCGATAAAGTGCAGCGCCTGTTGATAACGTTGCGCCAGCGCGCTACCGGCAATAATGGTGATCGGTTGGCGTGTTACGTCAGCCCGTTGCGTCATCAGCGCCACTTCGTGACCAATCAATAAGCCTGAAAGGAAGTCGCTGATATGACGGCGATCGCGCGCGCCGAGCACGTGTGAAGCGCGTACTTCAAACAGGCGCGACAGAATCGAGGTATCGTTGCATCCCACCTGCAAACCGTCATGGAAAGCGGCGGTGTTCTCTTCCTGTTGAGGTAAACCGGCACCAATCAGCGATTGTTTGAGCAGCAGATGATGCAGTTCGCCGGTCATCACGGTGCGGAAATCCAGCACGCGATCCTGCTCTATCTGCACCCATTTGGCGTGCGTGCCGGGCATCACGTAGAGCGGTGCGGGTTGCAATGCCAGCGCACCAAGCAGCTGCGTCTCTTCACCGCGCATAACGTTGTAGTTGTCGTCACGTTCGACGCTCAATCCCGGCACAATCCACGCTTTATCCTCAACGCGCGTTAGGCGACCCGCCAGCTCGCCCAGCGCCACCGGACAGGAAAGATAGGGCACCGACAGCCAGCCCGCATTGCTGCCCACCATGCCCGCCATCACCACCGGCACCTCATTGACGGGCCAGCCGTCGGTGACGCTGGCAAACACCTCGGCTGGCGTGCGATCGCCAAGGCGCGTGACACCGGCTTCCGAACGGCGCTCATCTACGCAGGTAGCGCCCTGATAATGCCAGGCGCGCAGATTGGTTGAGCCCCAATCAATCGCAATATAGCTGGTCACATAATCTCCTTGAGTCGCGCCGTTGAGCTGGCAATCATCGCTTTGGCGGCCTGTTCAGCCGCATCGCCATCCTGATGACGAATGGCATCGAATAACGCTTTATGTTCGGCTAAGGTGCGCGGCATGTTGCCTTCATCGGCCATATAGGTTTGCGCGAACACCGCTTTTTGCAGCTGGCTGATCGCCACGTTGAGCTGTTGCAGCACCGGGTTATGCACCGAATCCAGTACCGCTTCGTGATAGCGGATATCCGCTTCGTTAAAGGCTTCACGATCGAGGTGATTGGCCACCATTTCGTTATAGGCCAACTCAATCGCCGCCAGATCGGTTGAAGTCGCGCGCTCAGCTGACCAGCGCGCAATCTGCGGCTCCACCAGCACACGCACTTCGTTCATCGCCGCAATCAGACGCGGGTCCTGATCGTGCGCCAGCGCCCACTGCAACACATCGCTATCCAAATAGTTCCACTGGTTACGTGGCGTGACGAAGGCACCGCGATAGCGCTTCATCTCCATCAAGCGTTTGGCCATCAGTGAGCGAAACACTTCACGGATAATGTTGCGTGAGGTGCCAAAGCGTTCGCACAGTTCAGCTTCGGCGGGCAGCGCCGCGCCTGGCACAAACTTGCCGGCCACAATCTCTTCACCCAGCGTCAGGATGATGCGCTCTGTTTTGCTTAATTGTTCTTGCGTCATGATGTTCCATTCAGTGAAAGGCGATAACGCATCAGATTACTGCTTTCGCTCAGTGAAGCCCAACGACCGCCTGAGTCCGTGCCGCAGATTGTAGTACCATTTAGTAAAGTTGTACTACAATCTGGATCACAAAATAGACAATCCATGCACCGAGGTGCGAGGGGGAGAATCAGGGGGAATAGCAGCGGACAGCAGAGCGCTGCCCGCAAAGGAGATTTACAGCACCAGCTCTTCAATAGCGTGCGCGACGCCATCTTCCATGTTGGTTTTGGTAATGAACTGCGCGATTTTCTTCACCGAATCAATGGCATTTCCCATTGCAACGCCGGTACCGGCGTACTCAATCATGGCTAAATCATTTTCCTGATCGCCAATCGCCATCACTTCTTCACGCGCCAGACCCAGCTTATCCGCCAGCATTTTTACCCCTTGTCCTTTATTCACGCGTGAATCGAGGATTTCGAGGTAATAAGGTGCGCTTTTGAGAATGGTGTAGTTGTCACGCGCCTGTTGCGGCAAGCGCTGAATGGCGGAATCCAGCAGATCCGGCTTATCGATCATCATCAGCTTAGGGAAGCGCGTGGCGCGATCCATCTCTTCCACAGAACGATAGCGCACCGGAATACCGGTCAGGCTCGCTTCATGGATGGTGAATTCACTGAGATCTTTATTCGGCGTGTAGAGGAAGGATTTATCGAAAGCCTGGAAGTGAACGCCAAGGTCGCGCGCCAGCTGTTCGATATAACGATAATCGTCGAAACCCAGGGTAATTTCGGCAACACATTCGCCATCGTTAGCACGATGTACCAGCGCACCGTTATAACTGATGCAGTATTGGCCTTCATCAACCAGATTCAGTTCCATCAGATAGCGCTGAATGCCGACGTACGGACGACCGGTGGTAAGTACCACCATTACGCCTTTTTTATGTGCGCGTTCAATCGCCGATTTAACGGCGGGCGTAATCTCGTGCTGCGGATTGAGCAGCGTGCCGTCCATATCGATTGCAACCAGTTTTATTGCCATAACATCCTCGTTGAGTCAGGGTTTTGATCAATGCTAGCGCGATTCAGCTCACATTGACCAGTTTCGCGCCCGACTTCAGATTTTTCCCCACGCAAATAAAAAAGGCCATCACTCCTGTGATGGCCTTGAATACAGGGCGTTAAAGGATGACCTTAGTGGCTCATCGCGTCCTTTTTCATGCCCATTTCCTCTTTCTTCATGGCATCTTTCTTCATGCCCATCGCATCTTTGTGCATGCCATCTTTCTTCATGCCCATTGCGTCTTTGTGCATGCCGTCTTTCTTCATGCCCATTGCATCTTTGTGCATGCTGTCTTTCTTCATACCCATTTCATCTTTTTTCATCGCATCTTTGCCCATGGTATCCGCAGCATAGGCGGTAGACAGAGTCATCATTGAAGCGATAAAGGTTGCTACGATTGCGTTTTTCATAGGGTGTTTCCTTATAGTTTTACGAGTATCAATGGTGTTGGCGCAATAAGGCACCGGATCAAGGGATCAGCTTCCGCCGAACCAGTTGTAGCCTTCGTCTTCCCAGTAACCACCGGAATAACGATTGGTTATTTCAATCACCTGAATATGCTTCGGATTTTTATATCCCAGCTTGGTGGGAATACGGATTTTCATCGGATAACCATATTTGGGCGGGAGTATTCGCCCATCCCAGCTCAATGCCATCAGGGTTTGTGGATGCAGCGCCGAGGCCATATCGATGCTGGTGTAGTAATCGTCCGCACATTTAAAGCTGACATATTTGGCCGACGTATCGGCACCAATCACCCTGAGAAAGTCGCCGAAACGCACGCCCCCCCAGCGGCCAATTTCACTCCAGCCTTCCACACAGATATGGCGCGTAATCTGATCAACCTGTTGCATGTTGTAGAGCTCAGCTAGCGACCAACTGCGTTTATCACTCACTAGCCCGGCAATCTCCAGACGCCACCGATCGCCGTTGACCTGGGGAATATCTTCTTCGCCGTAAAAGGCGTTAAACGGAAATGAGGGCGCGATGCGATCGGCGCTGTATTCCGGAGAAAGATGGGCAGGATTAAACAGCCAGCTCTGCACGCGATCGTTAAAGCGGGAGAATCTGTTCAGCACGCTATCGATGTCGGGTTTATCACTGAGATCGCAGCCCGTCAGCATTACTACGCCGCCGAGCGTTAACCCCTGGCGTAAAAATCGGCGGCGTGAGGCGGAATCCAGCTTTCGCGCCAGTAGCTGCTGCGCTTCTTTAACCAGGGCATCCGCATCACCGGGAGCAATATCGACCTTTAATTTTTTCATCTCGCTCTCCTTAGCGTCCACGCAACATGGCAAGCAGGGTTTTTGGCACCAGCGCGACCATCAGCAGATGCACCATGACAAAGCCCACCAGCGCGGCCATCGCGTAAAAGTGGATGTAACGTGCCGCATCATAGCCGCCGAGGAGATCGCGTAACACGCCAAACTGCACCGATTTCCACAACACCAGCCCTGACAGCACCAACAGCAGGCAGTCCAGCATCACAAACAGATAAGCCGCACGCTGGATGTGGTTGTAGTGACGCAGACCCGCATGCGCCAGCTTGCCTTTCAGCGCGCAGCTGGCATCGTGCAGCAATCCCCGCAGACTTAGCGGTAGAAATTTCTTCCTGAAGCGTCCAGTAACGACATTCATCGTGAGGTACAGCACGCCATTCCCGGCAAAAATCCACATCGCGGCGAAGTGCCATTGCAGGGCGCCACCTAGCCAGCCACCGAGGGTAATTTCACCCGGAAAATAAAAGCTAAAAAGTGGCGAGGCGTTATAAATGCGCCATCCGCTCAACGTCATGATCACTATGGCCACCGCATTCACCCAGTGACACAACCGCAACCATGCTGGATGAACCACAAGTGAGCGTTCAGGCTTTTCATCCCTCTGCATTTCCATCCGTTTCTGACCCTGCTGTTTAACGTCTGAATGCTATGGTGCCGAATTGTTGTTCACCGAAGCCTCACGAGGAGTTAAACAAAACGTGAACACTTTGAGGCGATTTAAGCGCTAACATTGATTGAAGTGGCGCAACAGGAAGGGATGATGATCGACGCAAAGAGAGTGCTTATTGTTGAAGATGACAGCGGAATAGCCGACGTTCTGCGCTTAAACTTTCAGGATGAAGGTTATGATGTAACCCATGCGGCTGATGGACACCTCGCCGTCCATTTATTGGGGACCCAGCAATGGGATGCTTTGATTCTTGATCTGATGTTGCCCGGCATTGATGGTTTAGAGATCTGTCGCCGCGCCCGCGCAATGAAACGCTATACGCCGATCATTATGATCAGTGCACGCTCCAGTGAAGTGCATCGCGTTTTGGGCCTTGAGTTGGGCGCAGATGATTATCTGCCCAAACCCTTTTCCGTGGTGGAACTCGTCGCCCGGCTTAAGGCACTGTTTCGCCGCCAGGAAGCGATGAATTTAAATTCGCGCCTGGAAGCGGGCACGCTGCATCACGATGCATTAATGATCGATCCGGTAGCCCGTGAAGTGTGGCTGGAGAATAAGCCGATAACCTTAACGCCGCGCGAGTTTGATCTGCTTTACCACTTCGCTAAACATCCTGGAAAAGTATTTTCCCGCCTCAATCTGCTCAATCAGGTTTGGGGCTATCAGCACGATGGTTATGAACACACGGTTAATACACATATCAACCGCTTACGGTTGAAAATTGAAGATAATCCCGCCGAACCGCACTACATCCTGACGGTGTGGGGCAAAGGCTATAAATTTTCGCTGCCGGCGAAGTAGGTTTAATGATGAAACGCCTGACACTCAGCCAGCGCCTGGCGCTGGTTTTTGCTTCCTTGCTGTTACTTTGCACACTGCTGTCAGGCTGGATGCAGATTCGCATTAACGCGCAGTACGGTAGCGCCGTGGTGCAACGTTTGTCCGACGGACTGGCGCGCAGTATCGCCAGCCTCAACCCCAATATGATTGGCGAGCAGGGCGTGAATCTGCCGCTGATGAAGGCGCTGTTCAGTGATTTGATGGTGCTCAATCCCAGTGTGGAAGTCTATTTGCTCGATTTACAGGGCTATATTCTGGCTGATGCAGCACCGCCTAATCATGTCAAACGCAGCCGCGTGAGCCTGGCTCCAATCCATGCGCAGCTTAATGGCACCGCTTCGCCAGTATACGGCGATGACCCACGTAATTTGCTGGAAAATAAAGTGTTTAGCGTTGCACCGCTTGCCCTGCATGGCCAAACGGTGGGTTATCTGTATGTGATTTTGCAGGGCGAGAACTATCACCAACTGGCGCAGGAAGCGCAGATCGATATTCTGATGCACACATCATTTTGGTCATCTTTGCTGGTGGTGTTATTTGGTCTGACGGCGGGCGCGGTGGCGTTCAGTTTAATCACGCGCCCTATGCGCCAGTTGACGCAACGCGTTCGTGAACTCAACCGGGAAGACATGACGGCAATCAAGCAGATGGCGGAATTAACGTTGCCACAGCCGCATGAGAAAGATGAGGTCAGTGTATTACAGGGCGCGTTTGTGGGTATGGCGCGACGCGTCGCCTTTCAGTGGGAGAAGCTGGCTTATCAGGACCAATTGCGGCGTGATTTCGTGGCCAATATTTCACACGATTTGCGCACGCCTCTGACGACGTTGCACGGTTATCTGGAAACTTTACTGTATAAATCGGACAGCCTGAAATCGACCGAAAGCCAGCGTTACCTGCACATTGCGCTCTCGCAAAGCCAAAAAGTCAGCATGCTGGCGCAGCAGCTATTTGAACTGGCGCAGCTGGAATATGGCGTAATAAAGCCCAATCGTGAAATGTTCAGCCTTTCAGAGCTGACTTACGACGTGGTGCAAAAATTTGAGTTAATGGCCAGCACGCGCAATATCCGCTTTGTGGTGGATATGCCCGAACAGCTGCCGCAGGTGAATGCCGATGTTTCGATGATCGATCGCGTGCTGACCAATCTCTTTGATAATGCCATCAAATACACGCCGGAGGCGGGAACCATTGAGGTCACGCTGCGAAGCGCCGAACGCGAGGTTGAAGTAAGTCTGAAAGATTCGGGACCCGGCATTCCTGATGCGTTACGTGCCACACTGTTTGAGCGTCCGTCTGCGTTAACGCACGCCAGCACGCGGAAAAACAGCGGTGGTCTGGGATTGATGGTGGTGCGCCGTATTCTGCAGCTGCATGAGCGTGATATTCGTCTGGATGAACAAACATCGGGCGCCTGCTTCCGCTTCTCCATCCCGCGCTAAAAACAAAAAACCCTTCCTAAGTGGAAGGGTTTTTTTGTTTTGCCCGCTCGATTAGATATCGATGTTGGCGGCTTTCAACGCGTTCTCTTCGATGAAGGCACGGCGCGGTTCAACCGCATCGCCCATCAAGGTAGTGAACAGCTGATCGGCAGCAATCGCATCCTTAATCGTCACGCGCAGCATGCGGCGACTATCTGGATCCATGGTGGTTTCCCACAGCTGCTCTGGGTTCATCTCACCCAAACCTTTATAACGCTGTACTGACAGACCACGACGCGACTCTTTCACCAGCCACTCAATCGCCTGCTCGAAGCTGGTTACAGGCTGGCGACGCTCGCCACGTTCAATGTAGGCATCTTCTTCAATCAGGCCGCGCAGCTGCTCGCCCAGCGCACAGATTTTGCGGTATTCCGGCCCATCGATGAACTCGCTATCCAGTGGATAATCGGTATCAACGCCGTGCGTGCGGACACGCAGCACCGGTTCGAACAGGTTCTGTTCGTTATCAGCACGAACCTGCGCCAGGTAGCTGCTGCCGTGCGCTTCACGCTCGGTCAGATACGCCACTAAGCCATCGATCCAGCCTTGTACGGCGGCTTCATTACTGAGGTCGCTTAAGGTTGGATGGTAGATCAGGCCACGCAGCAGAGCCGATGGGAAGCGGCGCTCCATACGTTTGATCATGCGCTGTGTGCTGTTGAAATCCGCCACCAGCGTTTCCAGCGGCTGACCGCCTAACGCAGGCGCGCTGGCGTTGGTGTGCAGCGTAGCGCCGTCGAGCGCGATGGAAATCTGATACTGATCCATCGCTTCGTCGTCTTTAATATACTGTTCTTGCTTGCCTTTCTTCACTTTGTACAGCGGCGGCTGAGCGATGTAGACGTGACCACGCTCAACAATTTCCGGCATCTGACGGTAGAAGAAGGTCAACAGCAGCGTACGAATGTGCGAACCATCGACGTCAGCATCGGTCATGATGATGATGCTGTGATAACGCAGTTTGTCCGGATTGTATTCGTCACGACCGATACCGCAACCTAACGCGGTGATCAGCGTCGCGACTTCCTGCGATGCCAGCATCTTGTCGAAACGCGCTTTCTCCACGTTCAGGATTTTACCTTTCAGCGGCAGAATCGCCTGGTTCTTACGGTTACGGCCCTGTTTGGCTGAACCGCCTGCGGAGTCACCCTCCACCAGGTAGATTTCAGACAGCGCCGGATCGCGCTCCTGACAGTCAGCCAGTTTGCCCGGCAGACCGGCTAAATCCAGCGCGCCTTTACGGCGGGTCATTTCACGTGCACGACGCGCCGCTTCACGCGCGCGCGCTGCATCGATAATTTTACCGACCACGATTTTGGCGTCAGACGGGTTTTCCAGCAGGTATTCCGCCAGCAGTTCATTCATCTGCTGCTCAACCGCCGATTTCACCTCTGAAGAGACCAGTTTGTCTTTGGTCTGAGAAGAGAATTTCGGATCCGGCACTTTCACGGAAACCACCGCAATCAGGCCTTCACGTGCATCATCACCGGTGGCGCTGACTTTGGCTTTTTTGCTGTAGCCTTCTTTATCCATGTAGGCGTTCAGGGTACGCGTCATTGCCGCACGGAAACCGGCCAGGTGCGTACCGCCGTCGCGCTGTGGAATGTTGTTGGTGAAGCAGTAGATGTTTTCCTGGAAACCATCGTTCCACTGCAGCGCCACTTCCACGCCAATGCCATCTTTCTCAGTCGAGAAATAGAACACCGTTGGATGGATTGGCGTTTTGTTCTTGTTGAGGTACTCAACAAACGCCTTGATGCCGCCTTCGTAGTGGAAGTGATCGTTCTTGCCGTCACGTTTATCTTCCAGACGAATCGAGACGCCAGAGTTAAGGAACGACAGCTCACGTAGGCGTTTCGCCAGGATCTCGTATTCAAACTCAATCACGTTGGTGAAGGTTTCATAGCTCGGCCAGAAACGCACGCGCGTACCGGTTGCATCGGTATCGCCTGATACCGCCAGCGGTGCCTGCGGTACGCCGTGCTGATAAATCTGATGATGCACTTTGCCTTCGCGACGAATAGTCAGCTCCAGCTTCTGTGACAAGGCGTTAACCACGGAAACGCCGACGCCGTGCAGACCGCCAGACACTTTGTAGGAGTTATCATCAAATTTACCGCCGGCGTGCAGGACGGTCATGATCACTTCAGCTGCAGAGACGCCCTCTTCCGGGTGAATGCCGGTCGGAATACCACGGCCATCATCTTGCACTGAGACCGAGTTATCGGCATGAATTGTAACGGTAATGTCACTACAGTGACCGGCGAGCGCTTCGTCGATAGCGTTATCCACGACTTCGAATACCATGTGATGCAGACCGGTGCCGTCATCCGTATCGCCGATGTACATACCCGGGCGTTTGCGTACCGCATCAAGCCCTTTCAGGACTTTGATACTTGAGGAGTCATAAGAATTCGACATCAACGTTTCTCGCTCATTTAATCTTCAGGTTGAACCACTATTTTACCCTGTTCCACGCGGAACATCTTGCCCTTTTCATCACTCATGTCGATTACATGCTCGACACCAATGGCGCTGACAAATACTTGAGCCTGCGTGGCTTTTAGGCGTTCAGCTAACAGCCGACGACGGGTGTCATCCAGCTCTGAGGCAAAGTCATCAATCAGATACAAACAGCGTCGTCCGCTGCTGCGCGTCAGATATTCGCCCTGCGCTAAGCGCAGCGCACACATCAGCAGCTTTAACTGACCGCGTGAGAGTAAATCTTCCACCGGCGTCCCTTCAGCACGAATACGAAAATCGGCTTTATGTGGGCCGCTGGCGGTGTAGGTGAGCGCGCGATCGCGCTCGAAATTGCGTTCCAGCAGTTCGGCGTAGTCGCTCTCTTTGTCCCAGCCACGCTGGAAAGAGAACGCTAACTCGAACTCCGGTAAAAATTGGCCACAGGTGCCGATGATCTCGCGGGAAATCGCCGCGCTGTATTCGGCGCGCCATGCGCTGATTTGCTCAGCCAGCGGCACCAGCTCCTGATCCCACGGACGAATCTGGCTATAGCGCGATACCTGACGCAGCGCCGCATTGCGCTGTTTCAGCAGACGACGCAGATTGCTCCAGGCATGGAAAAAGCCGGGCGCGGCGTGAAAACATCCCCAATCGATATAGGCGCGACGGTATTTGGGGCCGCCATTCAGCAGCGTAAAACCTTCCGGCGTAATCAACTGCATGGGTAACAGTTGCGCTAACTCGGCGACTTTGTGACCGTCGCTGCCATCGATGCGGACTTTGCTGTCACCGGCACGATTTTTGGTGAGACCCACCGACAGTTCGCGTTCACTGCCTTCAATACGGCCGTGCAGCACAAAGGCATCCTGATCGTGGCGAATAACGCGGCCAGCCTGCAAACTGCGAAACGCGCGACCGTGGCCCAGCGTATAGATCGCCTCCAGCACGCTGGTCTTGCCGCTGCCGTTAGCGCCAACTAAAAAATTGAAACCGGGTGCCAGCGCCAGATCGGCCTGCTCGATATTACGGAAATCTTTAATCAGGAGGCGGGTTAAAGCCATGAAGTGTTCCGGGATGAAGCTATTCGGGATCTTGTAGGGGAGCCATTAATGGCTCCCAGGATGGTGCGAACATTCGCCAGGTCGGCATAAATGCCGACCTTACAAGCGCATTGGCATAACGACATACGCTGCGGCTGGACTAGCAACATCTTCAATTTGTACGCTGGAAACAGAGTCAGTTAAAAGCAAACGCACATTTTCGCACTTCAGCGCATTCAATACATCCAGCACATAGCTGACGTTGAATCCGATCTCCAGATCGGTGCCATTGTAAGAGACATCCAGCATCTCTTCCGCCTCTTCCTGTTCAGGATTGTTAGCAGTAATTTTCAGCTGATTTTCGGTGATGTAGATGCGAACGCCGCGGAATTTCTCATTCGAGAGAATCGCCGCACGCGCAAATGCCTGCTTCAGAATATCGCAGCCAGCTTCTAATGCTTTATCCGGATTCTTCGGCAATACGCGGCGATAATCCGGGAAACGACCATCAACCAGCTTCGAAGTGAAGATAAAGTCACCGACGTGTGCGCGGATGTTGCTGCTGCCAATTTGCACCTGCAGCGGCGTTTCGCCCCCGTCGAGCAAACGCATCAGCTCAATCACACCTTTACGCGGCACGATCACCGAATGATTCGGCAGCGCCTGACCAATCGGCATTGAGCACACCGCAAGGCGGTGACCATCGGTAGCGACGGTACGCAACTCTTCACCTTCGGTTTCGAACAGCATGCCGTTAAGGTAATAGCGCACATCCTGATGCGCCATTGAGAACTGCGTGGCTTCAATCAGGCGTTTTAACGTCGCCTGCGGCAAGGTGAATTCCACCTCACTCTGCCAGTCATCCAGATTCGGGAAGTCGCTGGCCGGCAACGTAGATAGCGAGAAACGGCTGCGGCCTGAACGCACCAGCATTCTGTCGCCTTCCAGCGTCAGGCTGATTTCAGCGCCTTCCGGCAAACCGCGGCAAATATCGAGGAATTTACGCGCCGGTACCGTGGTAGCGCCCGGTTCGTGGGGCTGCGTCAGCGCCACACGCGCCACCATTTCCATTTCCAGATCGGTGCCGGTCAGCCGCAGCGAACCTTCACTGACCTGCAGCAGTAAATTTCCAAGAATCGGCAGCGTTGGGCGTCCGCCAAGCGGACCGCTGACCTGTTGCAGGGGCTTCAGTAACTGCTCACGTTCTACAATAAATTTCATATGCGTCAGGAAGATAGTGTTCGAATGAGGTTAGAGAAATCTTCTTTGATGTCGTGGCTCTCTTCACGCAGTTGCTCGATTTTACGGCAGGCGTGAAGCACGGTGGTATGGTCGCGGCCACCAAACGCATCGCCAATTTCCGGCAAACTGTGGTTGGTGAGCTCTTTCGCCATCGCCATCGCCATCTGGCGCGGACGCGCTACCGAACGCGAACGGCGTTTCGACAGCAAATCCGCCACTTTAATTTTGTAATACTCGGCCACCGTTTTCTGGATGTTATCAATGGTGACCAGTTTTTCCTGCAGCGCCAGCAGATCGCGCAGCGCTTCGCGCACGAAATCGATGGTGATGGCGCGACCGGTAAAGTTCGCATTGGCAATCACGCGGTTCAACGCGCCTTCCAGCTCTCGCACATTGGAACGCAGACGCTTAGCAATAAAGAACGCCACTTCGCCCGGCAGACGGATGTCGTTTTCATCGGCCTTCTTCATCAGGATCGCGACACGCGTTTCCAGTTCAGGCGGCTCGATCGCCACGGTTAATCCCCAGCCAAAACGCGATTTCAGGCGATCTTCTACGCCGTTGATCTCTTTTGGATAGCGATCCGAAGTCAGGATGATCTGTTGATTGCCTTCCAGCAGCGCATTAAAGGTGTGGAAAAACTCTTCCTGCGAGCGCTCTTTATTGGCAAAGAATTGGATGTCATCGATCAGCAGCGCATCAACCGAACGGTAATAACGCTTAAACTCTTCGATAGCGTTGTTCTGCAGGGCTTTGACCATGTCCTGTACAAAACGCTCGGAGTGCATGTACACCACTTTGGCATTCGGCTTACGCGCAATAATGCCATTTCCCACCGCGTGCAGTAGGTGAGTTTTACCCAAACCGGTGCCGCCATAAAGGAACAGCGGGTTATACGCGCCACCAGGATTATCCGCCACCTGACGTGCCGCCGCGCGCGCCAGCTGGTTCGATTTACCTTCAACGAAGTTGTCGAAGTTATGACGGTTATTCACGTTGGAACGGTAAGTGACATCGGCCGGCGCGGGCACCGAATCCCAGCTTGGACGCAGAATTTGCGTTGGCGCGGGACGATTTTCAATCGGTGCAGGCGCGCTGTAATTGGAAGTGGCCATCGCCGGTTGGCTGGTTGTCACCTGAGCGGTAGGACGAGTGCCGACTTCAAAACGCAGTAATGGCACATTCGCACCGCAGAACTCGTTCAGCAGCCCATTGATACTATTGAGATATTTATCTCTAACCCAGTCGAGTACAAACCGATTTGGTGCATACAAGGTCAGCGTATTGTCGTTCAATTCAGCCTGCAGCGGACGAATCCACATGCTGAATTCGGTGGCAGGAAGCTCATCCTGCAAACGGGCAAGACACTGTTGCCAAAGCGTAAGTGACACGGCGGACTCCACTCGTACAAAATCGATAAGAATTTTAGGCGCTAATAAATAGAAACGTAATTTTTAGACACAGGCGGTTGGAAAGCGCCTGCGACCGCTATTCGCGGTAGTCTTCCCCGGCGATCGCAGTAAGGATCGCCAGCGGAAGGGCGGATCATAACGTAAAGCCGCCGAGAGATCTTCCCTTTCTACACAGTTTTGATCCAATTTATCCACAGGCACCGGTAGCGAAAATGAGTTTACGCTTTCTGGCAAAAAAGCCAGCGTTAATCTGGCTGAAACCATTATTTTTTCTGGCTGGCTCGCATTTCCGCGCAACAAACCTGCAAATTGATCGCAAGAAGATCCTGCGCGATCCTTGCGCTTTAACCCACAGCCCGTATAATTCCCCACCCGGCATTATTGCGTGAAGCCTTGATGCCCGGAATCAGCGGGCTGTATCTGGGTTTCCAGGTGCCGCGACCAGCGAAGTAAATTGACTCTGGACTGTACAATTATTACAATCCCGCCTCTTTATTAAAGACACATTGAGGCGTTGGTCGATTTACTGGCCCGAAAACGCGTCACCCAGTGAAAATTTTCAAGTTTAGGTAGAAATCGCCATGAAACGCACTTTTCAACCGTCCGTACTGAAGCGCAACCGTTCACACGGTTTCCGTGCTCGTATGGCAACAAAAAATGGTCGTCAGGTTCTGGCACGTCGTCGTGCTAAAGGCCGTTCTCGTCTGACCGTTTCTAAGTAATAAAGCTAACCCTCGTGGTTAAGCTCGCATTTCCCAGGGAGTTACGTTTGTTAACTCCCACTCATTTCACTTTCGTCTTCCAGCAGCCACAAAGAGCCGGTACGCCGCAGATCACCATACTCGGCCGACTTAATTCGCTGGGGCATCCCCGCATCGGTCTCACCGTCGCAAAAAAACATGTCAAACGTGCCCATGAACGCAACCGGATCAAGCGATTGACCCGCGAAAGCTTTCGTCTGCGTCAACATGAGCTGCCTGCAATGGATTTTGTGATCGTGGCGAAAAAAGGGATTGCTGACCTGGATAACCGTGCGCTGACGGAAGCGTTGGAGAAATTATGGCGTCGTCACTGTCGCCTGGCTCGCGGCTCCTGATTGCCCTGATACGCGTTTATCAACGCGCCATCAGCCCACTGCTGGGACCTCATTGCCGGTTCCATCCCACTTGCTCGCAGTATGGGATTGAGGCCTTACGCCGTTTTGGTGTTGTAAAAGGCAGTTGGTTGACGATAAAACGCGTATTAAAATGCCACCCTTTGAACCCGGGTGGTGACGATCCTGTGCCGCCAAAAACCTTTGATACCAGAGAACATTAACGATGGATTCGCAACGCAATCTCTTTCTCATCGCTTTTCTGTTCGTGTCTTTTATGATCTGGCAAGCCTGGCAGACGGACCACGCTCCGCAGCCACAGCAAACTCAGACCACACAAAACACAAGCAGCGCAGCGGGTGATGCCGCCACTTCCGGCGTGCCGGCTAGCGGACAGGGCAAAACGATCACCGTTAAGACAGATGTCCTGTCACTCAACATCAACACGCGCGGTGGCGATATTGAGCAGGCTCAGCTGCTGACTTACCCGGACAAACTGGGTTCAGATGCACCGTTCCAGCTGCTTGAGACCACTCCAGCATTCGTTTATCAGGCGCAGAGCGGCTTAACGGGCCGTAACGGTCCGGATAACCCTAACAATGGCGCACGTCCGCTGTATACCACTTCACAAGATAGCTTCGTGATGGCCGATGGTCAGAGCGAGCTGCGCGTGCCGTTGACCTGGACCGGTGAAAACGGCGTGGTTTACACCAAGACCTTCGTCTTCAAGCGCGGTGAGTATGCGGTTAACGTTGACTACAACATTAACAACACTACCCAGCAGCCGCTGGAAGTGTCGATGTTTGGTCAGCTGAAGCAGACCATCGATGTGCCTAAGCACCGCGATACCGGCAGCAACAACTTTGCTTTGCACACCTTCCGTGGTGCAGCGTACTCAACCAGCGATGCGAAATACGAAAAATATAAATTCGACACCATCGCGGATAACGAGAACCTGAACACCACCACCAGCAATGGCTGGGTGGCGATGCTGCAACAGTACTTTGCTACCGCTTGGGTGCCACGCACACAGGGTAACAACACGCTGTACACCAGCAACCTCGGTAATGGCGTAGCGGCAATTGGCTACAAATCTGCACCGGTTACCGTTGGTGCAGGCGCACAGCAAGATCTTGGCGCAACGCTGTGGGTTGGCCCGGAAATTCAGGACCAGATGGCGGCTATCGCGCCTCACCTGGATCTGACCGTAGATTACGGCTGGTTGTGGTTCATCTCTCAGCCGCTGTTTAAGCTGCTGAAGTTCATCCACAGCTTTATCGGTAACTGGGGCTTCTCCATTATCGTTATCACCTTCATCGTTCGTGGCATTATGTACCCGCTGACCAAAGCGCAGTACACCTCGATGGCGAAGATGCGTATGCTGCAGCCGAAAATTCAGGCGATGCGTGAACGTTTGGGTGATGATAAGCAGAAGCAGAGCCAGGAGATGATGGCGCTGTATAAGGCGGAGAAAGTGAACCCGCTGGGCGGCTGCTTGCCTCTGGTTATCCAGATGCCGATCTTCCTTGCCTTGTACTACATGCTGTCAGGCTCGGTTGAACTGCGTCATGCTCCGTTTATTCTGTGGATTCATGATTTGTCCGCGCAGGACCCGTACTACATTCTGCCGATCATCATGGGTATCACCATGTTCTTCATTCAGAAGATGTCACCGACCACCGTGACCGATCCGATGCAGCAGAAGATCATGACCTACATGCCGGTTATCTTTACCGTGTTCTTCCTGTGGTTCCCTTCAGGTCTGGTGCTGTACTACATCGTCAGCAACCTGGTAACCATTCTCCAGCAGCAGCTGATTTATCGCGGCCTGGAAAAACGTGGCCTGCATAGCCGCGACAAGAAGAAAGCGTAACGTCTGACTGCCATCAGCAGCAGCGTATAATCAAAGGGCGACATTTATGTCGCCCTATTTTTATTTATTAATACCCTAAAAGTTTAAGGTGGAATCATGAGCCACAGCGACACCATTGTTGCCCAGGCGACGCCTCCCGGCCGTGGCGGCGTCGGCATTCTGCGTATTTCCGGTGCAAAAGCCGCTGACGTGGCGCAAGCCGTGTTAGGCAAGCTGCCGAAACCGCGCTACGCCGACTATCTGCCTTTTAGCGATGTCGATGGCAGCGTGCTCGATCAGGGCATTGCGCTGTGGTTTCCTGGCCCGAACTCCTTTACCGGCGAAGATGTATTGGAGCTGCAAGGCCACGGCGGTCCGGTAATTCTCGACCTGCTGCTCAAACGCATCGTGGCGCTGCCCGGCTTGCGTATTGCTCAGCCGGGCGAATTCTCGGAACGTGCCTTCCTCAACGACAAACTCGATTTGGCACAGGCCGAAGCGATTGCCGATCTGATCGATGCCAGCTCAGAGCAAGCAGCCCGTTCCGCAGTAAACTCGCTGCAGGGCGCATTTTCCCTGCGCATCAACGCGCTTGTGGAAGCACTTACTCACCTGCGCATCTATGTGGAAGCGGCCATCGACTTCCCGGATGAAGAGATCGATTTCCTTTCCGACGGCAAAATTGAAGCACAGCTCAATGTGGTGATCGGCGATCTCGACGGCGTGCGTGCCGAAGCGCGTCAGGGCAGCCTGCTGCGCGAAGGGATGAAAGTGGTCATTGCCGGTCGTCCGAATGCCGGTAAATCGAGCCTGCTGAATGCCTTAGCCGGGCGCGAAGCGGCGATTGTCACCGATATCGCTGGCACCACGCGCGACGTGCTGCGTGAACATATCCATATCGACGGCATGCCGCTGCACATCATCGATACCGCCGGTTTGCGCGAAGCCAGCGATGAAGTGGAGCGAATTGGTATCGAACGCGCCTGGCAGGAGATCGAGCAGGCCGACCGCGTGCTGTTTATGGTCGACGGCACCACAACGGATGCGACCGAAGCCGCCGCTATTTGGCCCGATTTTGTCGCGCGCTTGCCGGATGCGCTGCCAATTACCGTGGTACGCAACAAAGCGGATATGACTGGCGAAGTGCTGGGTCTCACTGAAGTGAATGGTCACTCACTGATTCGTCTCTCGGCGCGTACCGGTGAAGGCGTGGAAGCGCTGCGCGATCACCTGAAACAGAGCATGGGCTTTGCTGGCAACATGGAAGGCGGCTTCCTCGCCCGTCGCCGTCATCTGCAAGCGCTGGAGTTAGCCGCAACGCACTTAGAACAGGGTAAACATCAGCTGTTAGCCGCGTGGGCCGGCGAATTACTGGCGGAAGAGTTACGTTTAGCGCAACAGGCGCTAAGCGAAATCACCGGTGAATTCACCTCCGATGATCTGCTGGGACGAATCTTCTCCAGTTTCTGTATTGGTAAGTAAGACTTCCCTGGCTTTCAACAGGTAGCTCTCTGAGCTACCTGCAATTCTCCCGCCCAGAACCTTCCATGCGTCTTTGTTATTTGGCTCCCCTTGCGCTTTGCAGTATAACGATCACTGCCCGGCTAACCGGTCCTGCCGGGTACATTCACTATTCATGCTAAATATTGGGCGCACATTGCCGCCCGAACAGGAGAGAAACATGAGTACAACGCTCGACAGCGTGGCGCTGAACGCGCTGTTTAATGAAGCCCGCACCCACAGTTACTGGCAGGACAAACCGATTTCTCAGGAGGTGCTGAAGCAGCTCTATAACCTGACCGCGCTGGGGCCGACTTCTGCTAACTGCTCGCCGGGTCGTTTTGTATTTGTGACGTCGCAGGAAGGCAAAGAGAAGCTGAAACCGGCGCTCTCGTCTGGCAATGTCGACAAAACCATGGCGGCGCCGGTGACGGTGATTGTGGCGTGGGATCCGGAATTCTACGAAGCGTTGCCAAAGCTGTTTCCACATGGCGATGCACGCAGCTGGTTCACCAGCAGCCCAGACCTGGCGAAAGAGACAGCATTCCGTAACAGCAGCTTGCAGGCGGGATATTTGATTCTGGCAGCGCGTTCGCTGGGATTGGATGCGGGCCCGATGTCCGGTTTCGATCCGTCAAAAGTGAACGAAGCGTTCTTCAGCGAGAGCAAATGGCAGGTGAATTTACTGATTAATCTGGGCTACGGCGAAGCCAGCAAACTGCACGCGCGTCTGCCGCGTCTTGGCTTTGATGAAGCCAGCACCTTTGCCTGAGTGAGAAAAGGCGTCGGGCTTAACCCATGACGCCGATTCCTGCGCGGTTAGCCCAGTGAATGGAAACCGCTGTTGAAGTAGATCATCGGCTCTGCCGCTTCACCAGGCAGAGCGATGCCAACAATCCGTGCCAGCAGCACGCTGTGCGTATTCCACTCCACCACTTTCTCCAGCTGACAATCAAAGCTCACCAGCGCATCAGCCAGGATCGGCGAGCCGGTATTCAGCGTCTGCCAGGCGCCATTTTGAAAACGCTCGGACCGGCGAGAAGATTGGCTGAACTGGGCACACAGGTCATCATGCTGTTCACGCAGCACGTTAACGGCAAAATGGCCGGCTTCGATAAAGGCATCATGACTGGATGCACTGCTATTAACGCACACCAGCAGACTTGGCGGCTCAGCAGCCAACGAGCTGACTGAAGTAGCAATCAGCCCCAGCTTTTCGCCCTGAAATTCGGTGGTAACCAGAGAAACGCCCGCCGTTAAGCGACGCATGCCGTGACGAAACTCATCAAGAGAGATCGATTCCTGGCGAGTAATAGCGGTAACTGACATAGAAAACTCCGACGTGCATGCTTCTAAGATGCGCACGATTGGCAGATGAATAAATGGGTTAGCGCACTTCAATGTGCCTTTTTTACTGTCCAAATCCTACACCACATCAGACCGTTCGGCACCCGTTCAGCGATGAATCTGCAAAAGCGTTCTATGCAAAGTTGCCAAATGGGATTGTCGCTCGGCTTCGTCCTTATCTGAAATATCGTCGTATCCCTCTTAAGCCGGATGCAAACCCATGAGAAAATTCTTACAATAGCACTGATGATTATTCGACCATTTTCACGGAGCGACAGATGGCTAGTCATTTTGTTCGTTGGATAGGTAATCCGCCCTTCTCTTCAGAGAACATGCGGGTTCCACAGGATGTGATCAACAGTGCCGACCGCTTCGCTGATAAGCGGCGCGGACGCTTTTTAGCGGCGCGCGAACTGCTGGCGCAGTTAATGTTGCGCGTCTATGGCATTCATGAACTTCCGCAGCTGATCACCACCAGCAGCGGACGTCCCCGTTTTGCTGATCCCACGCTACCGGATTTCAGTATTTCCTACGCCGGCAATACCATTGGCGTGCTGCTGGCGGAAGAAGGCGGACGCGCTGGGCTGGATATGGAAATAGTGCGCGCCCACAGCCGTCAAACTCAGGAGATGCTGACGCAGGATCTCTCCTCCGGCGAAAAAGCCTGGATCAACGCGCAGCAGGATTTCATGGAAGCGCTGACGCAAATCTGGACGCTGCGCCAAAGCATTCTTAAGCTCACCGGCGAATCTGATAGCGGCATTGATTCCCTGCGTTTGCATCCCGCAGCTGGCCGACTGCGCTCTACCGTGTTTCCCGATATTCAGGCGGTATGTGATGCCGAACCTACACTGGTGTGGTCGTGTGCGCTTTCGCCAGGCACCGAACGCTTACGCCTGTGGGAGATTGATGGCGCGCAGCAATGGCAATCGCTGCGCGATGTCGAGATGAGCAAACCCAACATGGGGCCGCGCACCTTGCGCCTGACCAGCTTGGTCACACCGCATGAGATGGGGCATCCATAGTATTAAAGGCCGCAGTCGCGGCCTTTATTGGTTTAGTGGGCGTCGATAAAGACGATTTTCAGCACGAACAGCAGAGCAACCACCACCACGCATGGGCTGATTTCACGCCAGCGGCCGGTACCTACTTTCATCACGCAGTAAGAGATAAAGCCCAGCGCGATGCCTTCGGTGATCGAGAAGCTAAAAGGCATCATCGCGGCAGTGACAAACGCCGGAACCGCTTCGGTGAGGTCGTCCCACTGCACGCGAGATAGCGATGCCGTCATCAGCACGCCAACGTAAATCAGCGCACCCGCCGCCGCATAGGATGGCACCATCGCGGCCAGCGGTGACAGGAACATCACCAGCAGGAAAAGAATCCCGGTAATCACCGCCATCAAGCCAGTACGTCCGCCGATCGCCACGCCGGACGAACTTTCAATATAAGCGGTAACAGAAGAGGTGCCGATCAGTGAACCGGTGACGGAACTAATGCTATCGACATACAGCGCCTGCTTCATGCGCGGGAAAGTGCCTTTCTCATCGGTTAGTCCGGCTTTATCCGTCACGCCAATCAACGTGCCGGATGAGTCGAACAAGTTAACCAACATAAAGGAGAAGATCACACCAGCCATACCAATGTTGAACGCGCCTTTGATATCGACCTGGCCCACTACGGAGGTGATAGCAGGCGGCGGCGCAAACACGCCGCTGAATTTCACATCGCCAATTATCAGGCCTAGCGCGGTGGTCACCACAATCGACACCAGCACCGCCGCATGAATGTTACGCGAAGCCAGAATAGCGATGATAAAGAAGCCAAGCGCACCGAGCAGCACGCTGTGCGAGGTCAGATTGCCGACGGCAACGATAGTATCGGCGTTCGGCACGATGATGCCGGCATTTTTCAGCCCCATCATGGCGATAAACAGGCCAATACCGGCGGTGATGCCCACGCGCAGGCTCAGCGGAATATTCGCAATCATCCAGTAACGCACGCGCAGCAGCGTGAGGATCAGTAGACCCAGTGCGCCCCAGAAAATCGCGCCCATGCCAATCTGCCACGAGTAGCCCATTGCACCGACCACTACAAAGGCGAAGAAGGCATTGAGGCCCATCGCCGGCGCCAATGCCACCGGCAGATTCGCCACCAGCCCCATCAGGATGCTGCCGAACGCGGCAATTAAGCAGGTAGTCACAAAGACAGCCTGGGTATCCATGCCCGCCACACCAAGAATTTGCGGGTTAACAAAGACGATGTAGACCATCGTCAGGAAAGTGGTGCACCCGGCGATCACTTCTGTACGCACGGTGGTGCCGTGTTCCTGCAGTTTGAAGATGCGCTGCAAAAGACCCTGATTATTCATTTCACTGTTCCGATGAAAAAATTTATCGCCGCGTATCGTATAGAGTTTGGCGCGGCAAAACACTGATTATTCGCAACCGGTTGCTCAGGGTCGCTTTCTGCGCTCAGTACGCTAGAGTGTCAGCTTATTGTTTAACAAAAGGATGATGTGCGATGTCGGTTGAATGTATTTTTTTTGATTGCGACGGCACGCTGGTCGACAGCGAAGTAATCTGTACGCAATCTTACGTCAACACCTTTGCCCGCTACGGTATTGAACTCTCGCTGCAGCAGATGTTTGAGCAATATAAAGGGGTGAAGCTCTACGACATCATCCGCGACGTAGCGGCAGAACATCAGGTTGAGTTGCCGCTTGAAGAGGTGGAAACCGCCTATCGCGCCGAAGTGGCGCGACTGTTCGATCTCGATTTAAAGCCGATTGACGGTGCCAAAGCGCTGGTGGAGCGCGTAAAAGTGCCAATGTGCGTGGTTTCGAACGGCACGGTAAAGAAGATGCAACATTCGCTGGGATTAACCGGCATGCTGCCGTATCTGGAGGGGAAATTGTACAGCGGTTATGACATTAACCACTGGAAGCCCGATCCGGAGCTGATGTATCACGCGGCCGAGCAGATGCAGGTGCCGATTGAGCAATGCATTCTGGTAGATGATTCAGAGGCGGGCGCACGTGCGGGAATCGCCGCCGGGATTCCGGTGTTTTACTACTGCGCCGATGCGCACAATCCCGAGTTAGATCATCCGCTGGTGACGCGCTTTGATGATATGGCGCAGTTGCCGGATCTGTGGCGCGCACGTGGGTGGGATTTGGTGGGATAGGTGCTGGCTGTCCCCCATCCCGGCCTTCCCCCACGAGTGGGGGAAGGAGACGCTGCCACATGCAACTCCCCAACTACCCTATAGCAGCATCATCCTCCCCCACTCGTGGGGGAGGACTGAGGTGGGGGACAGCCAGCACAATCCAAATCAGCCAATCGCCCCCAGCGAATCCTCGTTGCTCTGCTTCTTCGGCAGCAGGAACAGCGTGGCAACGATATCCAGCAGATAAATCAGCGCCAGCAGCGTAATCGCGGCGGTGAAAGAGATGTTGGTGGCCAGCAAACCAATCACCAGCGGACCAAAACCACCCACGCCACGCCCAAGATTAAACAACACGTTCTGTGCTGTCGCACGTGCTTGCGGCGGGAAGGTATCTGAAATCAGCGCGCCGTAGCCGCCAATCATACCGTTCACAAACATCCCCATCAGCGCGCCAGTAAACAGCATCACCGTTGGATCGCGTAGCTGTGCGTACACCACCACCATCACCACCGCGCCGAACTGGTACAGCAGGAAGATTTTCCAGCGCGCGAAGCGATCGGCCAGTACGCCAAACAGCCAGATACCGAACGTCATGCCCACCACCGTCACCGCGGTCCACAAGCCAGATTTGGTCAGGCTGAAACCGAAGTTGGAGGAGAGATAGCTTGGCATCCAGATCATCAGCCCGTAATAACCAAAGTTTTGCACTGAGCAAAGGATGAATATCCCCAGACTGGCTTTGCTGGTCGCGCGATCGGCGAACAGCAATTTAATACGCGCAGCGAAAGAGAGCTGCGGCGTTTTCTCAACGTGGCGGGTAAAGCCTTCCGGCTCGCCCATGCTGCGACGAATCACAAACGAGACCAGCGCCGGCAGCAACCCGACGAGGAACATGCCGCGCCAGCCAATCACGCTCAGCAGCGGCGGCGTGATAAAGGCCGCCAGCAGCACACCAAGCTGCCAGCCAATGCCAACCCATGCCGAGGCGCGGTTGCGCTTCTCTTTCGGCCAGGCTTCGGCAATCAGCGCCATGCCGATGCCGAACTCGCCGCCCAACCCCACGCCTGCCAACGTACGGTACGCCAGCAAGTCCCAATAACCCTGCGCCACGGCGCACAGACCGGTGAATACCGAGAACATCAAAATGGTTATGGTGAGAATACGGATGCGGCCATAACGATCGCTCAGATGACCAAATACAATGCCGCCGATCACCGCACCGATCAGTGTCCAGGTCACCAGGGAACCCGCCTGAGAAGGATCGAGTGCCAGCGAGACGCTGATCGCCGGCAGCATAAAGCCGAGTATCAGCAGATCGAATCCGTCCATCGCATAGCCGCTGATGGCAGCCACCATGGCTTTCGCCGGCGTTATGGCTTGTTTTGTAGGAGTTGGGGAGGACATGCGGCAGCACCTTGCAGAAAAAAGTGCGCCAAGTATAAAGAGAGGGAATCATTGAGAACAGGCAGAATTTAAGCAGGCGGCCCGTTAGCCACAGTGGCAACGGGTCGCCAAAGCGATAATCAAGAGGGTTTATTGCTACCGTCGTCACCCGACAGCAGTTCATCCAGCTTGTCGCCGCCCACATGACGGAAATCCTGACCTTTGACGAAATAGAAAATAATTTCGCAGATGTTCTGGCAGCGATCACCGATACGCTCGATGGCGCGCGCGCAGAACAGCGCGGTCAGCACGCTGGGAATGGTACGCGGATCTTCCATCATATAGGTCATCAGCTGACGCACGATGCCTTCATACTCTTTATCTACCTTCTTGTCTTCACGGTAGATTTTGATGGCTTCGTTGAGATCCATGCGCGCAAACGCATCCAGCACGTCATGCAGCATCTGTACGGTGTGATGACCGAGCGCTTCGAGGCTTACCAGCAGCGGCAGATGCTGCTGGCTGAATTTCTCCAGCGCGGTGCGGCTGATTTTCTCCGCCACATCGCCAATGCGTTCCAGCTCTGAAATGGTTTTGATGATCGCCATCACCAGGCGCAAGTCGCTGGCGGTAGGCTGACGTTTGGCGATGATGCGCACGCAGGCTTCATCAATCTCCACTTCCATCATGTTGACCTTCTGGTCGCCGTCGATCACGTGACGCGCCAGCTCGCCATCCTGGTTATGCATCGCGGTGATGGCATCCATCAGCTGCTTCTCAACCATGCCGCCCATAATCATCACTTGCGTGCGAATGTGCTCCAGCTCCGCATTAAACTGACCGGAGATGTGTTTGTTCAGATTTAAATTATCCATGTGCGTCTCCTGAATCAGCCGTAACGACCGGTGATGTAATCTTCGGTCTGCTTCTGTGCGGGCTTAGTGAACAAAGTATCGGTATCGCTAAACTCAATCAGCTCGCCCAGATACATAAAAGCGGTGTGATCAGAACAACGCGCGGCCTGCTGCATGTTGTGGGTCACGATTACCACGGTGTAATCCTGCTTCAGCTCGGTGATCAGCTCTTCGATACGGCCGGTTGAGATGGGATCGAGCGCTGAACACGGCTCATCCAGTAACAGGACTTCCGGACGAATCGCGATACCGCGAGCGATACACAAACGCTGCTGCTGACCGCCGGAAAGACTGTAACCGCTCTGATGCAGCTTGTCTTTGGTTTCATTCCATAGCGCCGCTTTGGTCAGCGCCCACTGCACGCGCTCGTCCATATCGGCGCGCGACAGCTTTTCAAACAGACGTACGCCGAAGGCGATGTTGTCGTAAATCGACATCGGGAACGGCGTCGGCTTCTGGAATACCATGCCAACGCGCGCGCGCAGCAGGGCGATATCCTGATTAGATGCCAGAATGTTATCGCCATCCAGCAGGATGTCACCTTCTGCACGCTGCTCGGGATAGAGCGAGTACATTTTGTTGAAGGTGCGCAGCAGCGTGGATTTACCGCAGCCTGATGGGCCGATAAACGCGGTGACCTGGTTTTTAGTGATATCCAGGTTGATGTTTTTCAGCGCGTGAAACTTACCGTAATAGAAGTTCAGATTACGGACCTGAATTTTACCGGCTGATGAAGTCACGTTACTCATTCTCGTCTCTCATAAGCAGCGCCGCCGAAGCCGCGCCGGGAAATTAGTGTTTGCCCTTGGCGAAAATCACACGCGCCGCAATGTTCAGCAGCAGCACGCACACTGTAATAATCAGCACACCCGCCCACGCCAGGCTTTGCCATTCGGCAAACGGGCTCATGGCGAATTTAAAGATGGTGACCGGCAGGTTCGCGATCGGCTGCATCATGTCGGTGCTCCAGAACTGGTTCGACAGCGCAGTGAACAGCAGCGGAGCGGTTTCACCGGCGATACGCGCCACAGCCAACAGCACACCGGTGATGATGCCGGAAACCGAGGCTTTCAGCGTAATGGCTGAAATCATCTTCCACTTCGGCGTACCCAGCGCATAAGCCGCTTCACGCATGCTGTCTGGCACCAGACGCAGCATGTTCTCGGAGGTACGAATCACAATCGGTATCTGCAACAGCGCCAGCGCCACCACGCCGGCCCAGCCGGAAAAGTGCTGCATCTGCGCCACCACGATGGTGTAGACGAACAGACCCACCACAATCGAGGGTGCGGACAGCAAGATATCGTTGATGAAGCGAATCACTTCTGCCAGCCAGTGTTTACGGCCATATTCCGCCAGATAAATCCCGGCCATGATGCCGAGCGGCGTTCCGATGATCGTCGACCAGAAAATCAGTAAGCCACTGCCGACTAAGGCGTTGGCCAAACCACCACCGGCAGTATTGGGTGGCGGAGTCGATTCGGTAAACAGCGACCAGCTCAAACCATCGACACCGCGCGTTACGGTAGTGAACAGAATCCACACCAGCCAAAACAGGCCGAAAGCCATGGTCAGCAGCGATAGCGTCAGGGCAATTTTGTTTTTGGTACTGCGCCACGCCTGCATTTTGCGGCGCGATGCTTCCAGCTCAGCGCGAGCCTGCACTTCAATAACGGTCATGAACGGGCTCCTTCACTCTTCGCCAGTCGCAGGATCATCAGTTTGGAGATCGCCAGCACGATAAAGGTAATCACGAACAGAATCAGACCCAGCTCCATCAGTGCCGCTACGTGCACGCCGGATTCCGCTTCAGCAAATTCGTTGGCCAGCGCGGAGGTAATACTGTTGCCCGGCATAAACAGCGATGGGCTGTCGAGCTGGTAGGTGTTCCCGATGATGAAGGTTACCGCCATGGTTTCACCCAAAGCGCGCCCCAGGCCGAGCATAACGCCGCCGATCACACCGTTTTTGGTGAACGGCAGTACGATGCGCCAGATCACTTCCCACGTGGTGCAGCCGATACCGTAAGCCGACTCTTTCATCATTACCGGCGTCTGCTCAAACACGTCACGCATCACCGAGGCGATGTACGGAATGATCATGATGGCGAGAATCACGCCCGCCGCCAGGATACCGATACCAAAAGCCGGGCCAGAGAACAGCGTGCCGACAATCGGGATATTCGACATCACATTGCCAACCGGCGTCTGGAAATATTCGGCGAACAACGGGGCAAAAACAAACAGGCCCCACATGCCGTAAACAATGCTCGGGATCGCTGCCAGCAGCTCAATGGCGGTGCCCAGCGGGCGACGCAGCCAGCCCGGCGCCAGTTCCGTCAGAAACAGCGCAATGCCGAAGCTCACCGGCACGGCAATGATCAGGGCAATAATCGAGGTGACGAGGGTGCCGTAAATCGGTACCAGCGCACCAAATTGTTCGTTCGGCGCATCCCAGGTTTTATTCCACAGGAAGGAGAAACCAAATTTTTGGATGCTAGGCCAGGAGGAGAAAATCAGGGAGACGATAATGCCACCCATCAACAGCAACACGATAAGCGCGGACAGCTTAACCAGCGCGCCGAAAATCATGTCGCCTTGTTTACCGGGGGCTTTGAACGTCGGCTTAGTGGCAGCCATAGAATTCTCTGTTCTCAGGAGGATGTCAGGGCAGCACGCATGCCGCCCATTGGGGTTGGCCAACCGTCTCGGCTGGCCAGGTAAATCGGTTACTGGTACAGCGCTTTACCGGAGCTATCTTTAATGTTGGCTTTCCATGCTGCACGAATCTGGTTAGCGACGCTTTCTGGCAGCGCTGCGTAATCCAGGTCGGTTGCGGTTTTGCTGCCACCTTTGTAAGCCCAGTCGAAGAACTTCAGCACTTCGCTACCTTTCTCAGCGTTAGCCTGATCTTTATAAATCAGGATGAAGGTGGTTGAGGTGATTGGCCATGCATCGTTGCCTTTCTGGAAGGTGAGATCCTGAGCAAAGGTTTTGCTCCAGTCTGCGCCTTTCGCCGCGTTAGCAAAGCTCTCTTCGCTTGGTGCTACCGCTTTACCGTCGGCATCAACCAGTTTGGTGTAGGTCAGGTTGTTCTGCTTGGCGTAAGCGTACTCTACGTAGCCAATCGAACCCGGCAGACGCTGTACGAAAGCGGCTACGCCGTCGTTACCCTTGCCGCCCAGACCGGTTGGCCAGTTAACGGTGTTACCTTTACCAATTTTGCTGTTCCACTCTTCGTTCACTTTCGCCAGGTAGCTGGTGAAGACGAATGAAGTACCGGAACCGTCAGCGCGGCGGACCACGTTAATGTTGGAATCTGGCAGTTTCACGCCTGGGTTCAGTTTAGTGATCGCCGGGTCGTTCCACTTTTTAATGGTGCCGAGGTAGATATCACCCACGGTTTTACCGTCGAGAGTCAATTCACCTGATTTCACACCTGGGATGTTAACCGCCAGCACCACACCACCGATGACGGTAGGGAACTGGAACAGGCCATTTTTCTGCAGATCTTCTTCTTTCATTGGCGCATCTGACGCACCGAAATCGACGGTTTTCGCGATGATTTGCTTCACGCCGCCTGAAGAACCAATACCCTGATAGTTGATTTTGCTACCGGTGGCTTGCTGATACTCGGCTGCCCACTTGGCATAAACCGGTGCCGGGAATGTCCCGCCTGCGCCCGTCAGATCGGTTGCTGCAAAAGCAGAGACCGCGCTTACTGCGAAGGTGGCGGCGAGGATTCGGGCTACGGTGCTACGCATCAGTGTCATGTTCCCTCCAGGGGATTTAAAAAAATCAGGCTCAATGCCTTTTTAGTAGGAGTTAGTGATTGCTGCTGGAGGGAAAATAGGACAGTTTGATGACAGTGAAATGTACGAAATGTGACAGTTATATGACAGCATGCGGAAATGAAGCGGGCCCGTTGCGGGCCCACTCTGATGACTGATTACTCTACGGTAACCGATTTTGCCAGGTTACGCGGCTGGTCTACATCGGTGCCTTTAATTAGCGCTACGTGATAGGAAAGCAGCTGTAACGGCACGGTGTAGAAGATCGGTGCAATCACCTCTTCTACGTGTGGCAGTGAGATGATTTTCATGCCCTCGCTGTCGCTGAAACCGGCATCCTGATCGGCAAACACATACAGCAAACCGCCGCGCGCGCGTACCTCTTCAATGTTGGATTTCAGCTTTTCCAGCAGTTCGTTGTTTGGCGCCACCACGATTACCGGCATATCCGCATCAATCAACGCCAGCGGGCCATGCTTCAGCTCGCCTGCCGCATAGGCTTCGGCGTGGATATAGGAGATCTCTTTTAGCTTCAGCGCACCTTCCATGGCGATGGGATACTGATCGCCACGCCCAAGGAACAGCGCGTGATGTTTATCCGAGAAACCCTCCGCCAGACTTTCAATCACTTTATCCTGCGCCAGCATCTGCTCGATACGGCTTGGCAATGCCTGCAGCGCATGCACAATTTCGTGCTCGGTTTCGGCTTTCATGCCGTGCAGACGACCGAGTTTCGCCACCAGCATCAGCAACACCGCCAGCTGCGTGGTGAAGGCTTTGGTCGAAGCAACACCAATTTCGGTGCCGGCTTTGGTCATCAGCGCCAAATCTGACTCACGCACCAGCGATGAACCAGCCACGTTACAGATCGCCAGCGAACCGAGATAACCCAGCTCTTTCGACAGACGCAGCGCGGCCAGCGTATCGGCGGTTTCGCCCGATTGTGACAGCGTGATCAGCAGGCTATTTTTGCGTACCGCGGATTTGCGATAGCGGAATTCTGAGGCGATCTCCACATCACAAGGCAGGTTGGCCAGCGATTCAAACCAGTAGCGCGACACCATGCCAGAGTTGTATGAGGTGCCGCAGGCAATGATCTGAATGTGTTCGACCTGGCTCAGCAGCTTCTCGGCATCAGCGCCCAGCTCGCTGAGATCGACTTCACCGTGATTAAAACGTCCGGTTAAGGTGTTTTTAATCGCATTTGGCTGCTCGTAAATCTCTTTCTGCATGTAGTGACGATAGATGCCTTTATCACCGGCATCGTACTGTGCGGTCGATTCGATTTCAGCACGCTTAGCGGGCTTGCCTTCACGATCGATGATAGTGATTTCGCGGCGGGTGATCTCCGCGATATCGCCCTCTTCCAGATAAACGAAGCGGCGCGTCACCGGCAGTAAGGCCAGTTGATCGGAAGCGATAAAGTTTTCACCCACGCCACGGCCAATCACCAGCGGGCTACCGGAACGCGCCGCCACCAGCAGCGATGGATCGCGGCTGTCCATGATCACCATGCCATAAGCGCCACGCAGTTGCGGGATCACGCGCAATACCACTTCACGCAACGTGCCGCCCTGCTTCTGCTCCCAATGCACCAAATGTGCCACCACTTCAGTGTCAGTTTCTGAGGCAAAATGATAGCCGCGCTCAAGCAACTGGGCGCGCAGCGGCTCATGGTTCTCAATGATGCCGTTGTGCACGATGATGATGTGCTCAGAAACATGCGGATGCGCATTGGCCTCTGACGGCTCACCGTGGGTCGCCCAACGCGTGTGGGCGATGCCGGTGCCACCAATCAGCGGCTGTTGTTCTGCCGCTTCCGCCAGATTTTGCACTTTGCCCAGACGACGCAGGCGCGTCATGTGCCCCTGTCGATCAACCACTGCCAGACCGGCAGAGTCATAACCGCGATACTCAAGACGACGCAAACCTTCCAGCAGAATTTCTGCGATGTCACGCTGCGCTACTGCACCAACAATTCCACACATAGTAATTTCCTGACTTCATGGCTTTTGGCCATTGCGTTGTCATACGACCTGATTTCCGGCGTTGCCGGTTCCCCGAGCCTTGTAGAGAAGGGGATATAGTTATGGCACTGCTAATGGGCCGATCATTGTCGGCCCTTAAAATTTATTTTTTCTTTACCGGACGCTGCCAGCCAGACTTCTGATTCTGCTCTTTACGGTTATAGACCAGGTCAGCGGCTGTCACATCTTTCATTATGGTGGTGCCGGCGGCAATAGTCGCGCCGCTCGCCACGCTGACAGGTGCCACCAGCTGTGTATCTGAACCGATAAACACGTTGTCGCCGATGATGGTTTTGGATTTGTTGGCGCCATCGTAATTGCAGGTAATGGTGCCGGCGCCAATATTCACGCCCGCGCCAATTTCCGCATCGCCAAGGTAGGAGAGATGACCGGCTTTGGAGCCTTTACCCAGCATGGCTTTCTTCATCTCAACGAAGTTGCCGACGTGGGCTGCTTCAGCCAACTCGCTGCCCGGACGCAGACGCGCGAAAGGTCCAACCGTACAGGCAGCGGCTAAGGTGGCATCTTCGAGTACCGAATAGGGGCTGATTTCACAGTCGTCCGCAATCACGCTGTTTTTGATGATGCAGCCTGCGCCAATTTTGACGCGGTTGCCAAGCGTGACCTCGCCTTCGATGATCACGTTGGTATCGATCTCAACATCACGCCCATGCTGCAGCGAGCCGCGCAGATCGAAACGTGCCGGATCGCGCAGCATCACACCCGCCAGCAGCAGCCTTTCTGCCTGCTCGCTTTGATAAACGCGCTCAAGTGTTGCCAGCTGCAGGCGATTATTTACCCCATCGGTTTCACTGATACGCGCCGGGTGCACCGCATTGATCACCCGGCCTTCACGATGCGCCATGGCGATGATATCGGTGATATAGAATTCGCCCTGCGCATTGTTGTTGTTGAGCTGCGCCAGCCAGCGCTTGAGATCGCCGCCGTTGGCAATCAGGATGCCAGTGTTGATTTCCTGGATTTTTAGCTGTTCTGCCGATGCATCTTTCTGCTCGATAATGCCAGTCACCGTGCCGTTTTCACGCACGATGCGACCGTAACCGGTGGGGTTATCCAAAACGACGGTGAGTAAACCAATGCCACCAGCCGGTTTAGCGTCACGCAGACGTTGCAAGCTGGCCTGCGAGATCAGTGGCACATCGCCGTACAACATCAGGATATCTTCGTCATCAGCAAAGAAAGGGGCCGCCTGCTGCATCGCATGGCCGGTGCCGAGCTGTTCTGCCTGCAACACCCAATTAAGTGCGTTCTCCGCCAATGTTGATTGCAGTAAATCACCGCCATGGCCATAAACCAGATGGATCTGCTGTGCGCCCAAACCTGTTGCGGCATCAATCACGTGCTGGACCATCGGTTTTCCTGCAAGGGTGTGCAGAACTTTAGGCAGGTCGGAATACATTCGGGTGCCTTTGCCAGCGGCCAGGATCACCACACTCATCGCGTTCGTAGACATAACTATCCTGATTCTCTTCAACTTTCGAAAGTGTAAGGTTTAACCCTGAGATTACTACATTTTTCTCAGGTCGAAATTAGCGGGTGTCATCGCGCTGCAGCAAACGCCAGGCAAAAAAAATGCCAGCCCAAAGGGCTGGCATTTCGTGACGCATAAAGCCTGATTACATCGCTTTTTTGGTCAGCTCGATAACACGCAGTTTCGCGATGGCTTTCGCCAGCTCCGCAGAAGCCTGAGCATAGTCCACGTCGCCGTGGCTGCTGTTCATGTGCTCTTCCGCTTTACGTTTCGCTTCCTGCGCGCGCGCTTCGTCAAGGTCTTCACCGCGAATCGCGGTGTCAGCCAGAACGGTGGTGCTGCCAGGTTGTACTTCCAGCACGCCGCCAGAGAGGTAGATATACTCCTCTTCGCCGTGCTGTTTCACGATGTGAATCATACCAGGCTTGATGGCTGTCAGCAGCGGGGCGTGGCCAGGACGAATACCCAGCTCACCTTCGCTACCTGACACCTGGATGCGCTGAACCAGACCGGAGAACATTTGTTGCTCCGCGCTGACCACGTCCAGATGATAAGTCATAGCCATACCATTCCTCCTGGGAAACCGAAATTACAGTTTCTTCGCTTTTTCTACGGCTTCTTCGATAGCGCCGACCATGTAGAACGCCTGTTCTGGCAGGTGGTCGAATTCGCCTTCCATGATGCCTTTGAAGCCACGGATGGTGTCTTTCAGGGTAACGTATTTACCTGGAGAACCGGTGAAGACTTCAGCAACGAAGAACGGCTGAGACAGGAAGCGCTGAATCTTACGCGCACGTGCCACCAACAGTTTGTCTTCTTCAGACAGCTCGTCCATACCGAGGATGGCGATGATGTCTTTCAGTTCCTGGTAACGCTGCAGCAGAGACTGCACGCCACGCGCAACGTCATAGTGCTCCTGACCCACGATCAGTGGATCCAGCTGACGGCTGGTAGAATCCAGCGGGTCAACGGCTGGGTAGATACCCAGAGAGGCGATCTGACGGCTCAGCGTAACGGTTGAGTCTAAGTGAGCAAAGGTGGTTGCTGGTGACGGGTCAGTCAAGTCATCCGCAGGAACGTAAACGGCCTGTACAGAGGTGATTGAACCGGTCTTGGTGGAGGTAATACGCTCCTGCAACACACCCATCTCTTCTGCCAGCGTCGGCTGATAACCTACCGCAGATGGCATACGACCCAACAGTGCTGATACTTCAGTACCGGCCAGGGTGTAACGATAGATGTTGTCGATGAACAGCAGAACGTCACGGCCTTCATCACGGAATTTTTCCGCCATGGTCAAACCGGTCAGTGCTACGCGCAGACGGTTACCCGGCGGCTCGTTCATCTGGCCATACACCAGCGCTACTTTATCGATAACGTTGGAGTCAGTCATTTCGTGGTAGAAGTCGTTACCCTCACGAGTACGCTCACCCACACCAGCAAAGACCGAATAACCTGAGTGCTCAGCCGCGATGTTACGGATCAGCTCCATCATGTTTACGGTTTTACCTACACCCGCACCACCGAACAGACCGACTTTACCGCCCTTAGCGAACGGACACATCAGGTCGATAACCTTGATGCCGGTTTCCAGCAGTTCCTGCGAGTTAGACTGATCTTCATATGAAGGTGCTGCGCGGTGAATAGAGGAAACCTCTAATGCGCTGCCATCGTCATTCTGCAGGTCGCCTTTCATGTCGATTGGCTCACCCAATACGTTCATGATACGGCCGAGGGTTGCTTTACCAACCGGAACCTGGATAGGTTTTTTCAGGTCGGTAACTTCCAGACCGCGCTTCAGGCCGTCAGAAGTACCCATGGCAATGGTACGAACCACGCCACCACCCAGCTGCTGCTGAACTTCCAGCACCAGACGAGCATCACCATTTTTCACCTCGAGAGCGCTGTATACCTGCGGTACCGCGTCCTGAGGGAATTCGACGTCAACTACGGCGCCGATAATCTGGACAATCTTTCCAGCTGCCATCTTGAATCCTCTACCTAATACGAAAATACCCAGCCGCGCTCGCGCGACAGGATATATGCCTGGTTAAACCGCGGAGGCTCCCGAGACGATCTCGGTAAGTTCCTGGGTGATGCTGGCCTGACGAGCTTTGTTGTAAACCAACTGCAGCTCTTTGATCAGGTTTCCGCCGTTATCGGTTGCAGCTTTCATCGCAACCATACGTGCGGCCTGCTCACTGGCCAGGTTTTCCACCACACCCTGATAAACCTGCGATTCGACATAACGGCGCAGCAGGGTATCCAGCAGCGCTTTCGGATCGGGTTCGTACAGGTAATCCCAGGTCTTCGCCTTCATCTCTTCTTCACCTTCCGCTGGCGGTAACGGCAGCAGTTGGGTAATGGTCGGAGTCTGAGACATGGTGTTATTAAACTTGTTGGCAACGATATACAGCTTGTCGATGCGACCTTCATCATAGGCCTGCAACATCACTTTTACCGGGCCGATCAAATCAGACAGTGCAGGCTTATCGCCCATACCGGTGACTTGTGCCACGATGTTGCCACCTACAGAGCCGAAGAATGAATTGCCTTTAGAACCAATAACGGCCAGATCGCTCTGCACACCTTTATCAGCCCAGCCCTTCATATCTGCCAGCAATTTTTTGAACAGGTTAATGTTCAAACCACCACAAAGCCCGCGGTCAGTCGAAACGACCAGGTAGCCGACGCGCTTAACGTCACGCTCATCCAGGTAAGGGTGCTTGTATTCCAGATTACCCAGAGCAAGGTGACCAATCACTTTGCGCATGGTATCTGCATACGGACGGCTGGCCGCCATGCGTTCCTGCGTTTTACGCATTTTGGAGGCGGCGACCATTTCCATCGCTTTGGTGATCTTCTGCGTATTTTTTACGCTTCCGATCTTACTACGTATTTCTTTTGCGCCGGCCATTAGCTTCTCCTCAAAGCCTTGCGGCCTGCCTTTTCAGACAAGCCGCCAGACATTACCAGGACTGGGTTGCTTTAAACGTTTCGAGGAGGCCTTTCAGCTTCTCTTCGATTTCGTTATTGAAGTTACCCGCTTGGTTGATTTCAGCCATCAGCTCAGCGTGATCGCGATCCGCGAACGCCAGCAGAGCGGCTTCGAAGCTGCCGACTTTCGCCAGGTCAACATCGTTCAGATAGCCGCGCTCAGCAGCAAACAGCACCAGACCCTGCTGCGCGACTGACATCGGCGCATACTGTTTCTGTTTCAGCAGCTCGGTCACTTTCTGACCGTGGCTCAGCTGTTTACGTGTTGCATCGTCCAGATCGGAAGCGAACTGAGAGAACGCAGCCAGTTCACGATACTGTGCCAGCGCGGTACGGATACCACCGGACAGTTTCTTGATGATCTTGGTCTGTGCAGCACCACCAACACGGGATACAGAGATACCCGGGTTAACGGCTGGACGAATACCGGAGTTGAACAGGTTCGATTCCAGGAAGATCTGACCATCGGTAATCGAGATTACGTTGGTCGGAACGAACGCGGAAACGTCACCCGCCTGAGTTTCGATGATTGGCAGTGCGGTCAATGAACCGGTCTGGCCTTTCACTTCACCGTTGGTGAAGCGCTCAACGTAGTCAGCGCTAACGCGTGATGCACGCTCCAGCAGACGAGAGTGGAGATAGAACACGTCGCCAGGGAAAGCTTCACGACCTGGTGGACGGCGCAGCAGCAGAGAAATCTGACGGTAAGCAACAGCCTGCTTAGACAGGTCATCGTATACGATCAGTGCATCTTCACCGCGGTCACGGAAGTACTCACCCATCGCACAACCGGCGTACGGTGACAGGTACTGCAGTGCTGCAGATTCAGAAGCAGAAGCGACAACGACGATGGTGTTAGCCAGCGCGCCGTGCTCTTCCAGTTTGCGAACGACGTTAGAAATGGTTGACGCTTTCTGGCCAATCGCAACGTAGACACACTTGATGCCTGAATCACGCTGGTTAATGATGGCGTCGATTGCCATTGCGGTTTTACCGGTCTGACGGTCACCGATGATCAGCTCACGCTGGCCACGGCCGATTGGAATCATCGCATCGACAGATTTGTAACCGGTCTGAACAGGCTGGTCTACTGACTGACGGTCGATAACGCCCGGTGCAATCACTTCAACAGGCGAGAAGCCGTCGTTTTCGATTGCGCCTTTACCGTCGATCGGTGCACCCAGGGTGTTCACCACACGACCCAGCAGGCCGCGGCCAACTGGAACTTCTAAAATACGACCCGTACATTTAACTTTCATGCCTTCCGCGAGGTCAGCATACGGGCCCATCACTACTGCACCAACCGAGTCACGCTCGAGGTTCAGTGCGATAGCGTAACGGTTGCCCGGCAGGGCAATCATCTCACCCTGCATAACATCGGCCAGGCCGTGTACGCGGATGATACCGTCACTTACAGAAACAATAGTACCTTCGTTGTGAGCTTCACTCACGACATTGAACTGAGCAATGCGCTGCTTGATCAGTTCGCTGATTTCGGTGGAATTCAGTTGCATATGCTCCAGTCCCCTTAAGACTGCAAGACGTCTGCCAGACGATCAAGACGGCCGCGTACGCTGCCATCAATGACCAGGTCACCCGCACGGATAACCACACCTGCCATTACAGACTTATCAATTTTGCAATTCAGCTTAACTTTACGTGACAGACGTTTTTCCATCGCGGCGCTGATTTTAGTCAGCTGACTGTCACTCAGCGTGCTGGCAGAAATCACATCAACTTCCGCTGTCGCTTCATGAGCGTCACGCAGTTGAATGTACTGAGCCAGTACCGCTGGAAGCGCTGTCAAACGTCCGTTTTCGGCCATCACCTTAATCAGGTTCTGGGCGTTTTCATCAAGTTGATCGCCACAAACTGCAATGAAAGAAGCAGATAACGCTTCCGGTGCAAGCGCACCGGAAAGAAGATCTGCGATCTGTTCGTTGCGAGCCACTTCTGCGGCAAACGCCAGCATTGATTGCCAGCGATCGATGCTTTGATGCTCAACAGCAAAGTCAAAAGCTGCTTTGGCGTAGGGGCGAGCTACAGTAATAAGATCAGACATCAGCCCCTCCCTCCTTACAGTTCAGCGACCAGTTTATCAACGATGTCGCTGTTAGCAGCTTCATCCACGGAACGTTCGATGATTTTCTCGGCGCCAGCTAATGCCAGCAACGCGACTTGCTTACGCAGCTCTTCACGGGCACGCGAACGCTCGGCATCAATTTCTGCCTGCGCCTGTGCCACGATGCGGTTACGTTCAGTCTCAGCTTCAGTTTTGGCTTCGTCCAGAATCTGGGCACGGCGTTTGTTCGCCTGCTCGATAATGACCTGAGCGTCTTCTTTGGCTTTTTTCAGCTGGTCGGTCGCATTGGCCTGCGCGAGATCTAAATCTTTCTTCGCGCGCTCAGCAGAAGCAAGGCCTTCAGCAATTTCTTTCTGGCGCTTCTCGATGGCAGCCATAATCGGCGGCCATACGTACTTCATGCAGAACGCGACAAACAGAATGAACGCGATGGCCTGGCCGAGGATTGTTGCATTAATGTTCACAGCACAATGCCTCTTATTAAGTTAACTTGCTCTGCCGCGATCAGAGATAAACGGCAGAATCCGTCCCTCATCACACCAGGTGCCATGAGTGAACAAGGCTACCAGGTTTAAGCGACAGCAAACATCACGTAGAGACCCAGACCTACAGCGATCATCGGGATAGCATCCACCAGACCCATTACAACAAAGAACTGCGTACGCAGCAGAGGGATCAGATCCGGTTGACGCGCGGCGCCTTCCAGGAATTTACCTCCGAGGATGCCGATACCGATCGCAGCACCGATTGCCGCCAGGCCCATCATCACAGCGGCAGCCATGTACAGCAGATCCATATTCAGGTTTTCCATGACAGTCTCCAGTTTGTTTCAGTTAAAAGCTTAAGTGTTGAGATAAAAATCAATGTTCTTCAGATGCCATCGACAGATAGACGATCGTGAGGACCATGAAAATGAAAGCCTGCAGCGAAATGATCAGGATGTGGAAAATGGCCCAAGGCACATTCAACAACCACTGCGACCACCACGGCAGCAAGCCGGCAATCAGGATAAAGATCAGCTCACCCGCATACATGTTACCGAACAGTCGCAGACCCAGTGAAACAGGCTTGGACAGCAGGCTAACACCTTCAAGAATCAGGTTAATGGGGATGAAGATCGGGTGATTAAAAGGCTGCAGCGTCAACTCTTTGGTGAAGCCGCCAATGCCTTTCATTTTGATGCTGTAGAACAGAATCAAAATAAATACGCCCAGCGCCATAGACAGCGTGATGTTCACGTCTGCAGACGGCACGACGCGCAGCGCCGGCAGGCCTAAATAGTGCTCGCCGATAAACGGCAGCAAATCGATAGGCAGCAGATCCATGAAGTTCATCAGGAAGACCCAGACGAAAATCGTCAGAGCCAGCGGGGCGATAAGTTTGCTTTTACCGTGGTACATGTCGCGCACGTTGTTATCAACGAAGCCGACAACCAGTTCGATAGCCGCTTGTAATTTCCCTGGAACACCGCTGGTAGCGCTTTTGGCCACTTTGCGGAACAACACCAGGAAAATAAGTCCCAGCACCACAGAGAAAAACATGGAATCGATATTTAATACCCAGAACGTCGCAGGAGCGTCGTGCGGATTCACCAACTCGAAAGTACGCAGGTCCAACTGAAGATTATTCAGATGGTGACCTATGTATTCTTGCGGAGTAGAGATTTCTCCAGCAGCCATGATGCCTCTTACCCTTTGTTGTTAATTACAGCCGGAGCGACGATCTGCACCACCAGCACCGATAACCACGTGATTGCGAGTGGCCAGAAGACCGCTCCAAACACACCCAACGCCACCGCGAGAAAAATGACCGTTGTAAACACCTTGAACACTTCCCCCAGGGCGAAGCTCCAGGCAACACGGCCTTTCGCAGGCGTTTGATCCTGCAGGCGCCAGGCTAAAAACATAAACAACACGTTCGGCAGCCAGGCTGCCACTCCACCGGCGATGGCGGAGGCGCCCCAGGTGACCTCTTTCAGGGTAAAGAGCGCACCGATGATGACAAAGGTCACCAGCTGAATGATCAGCACGGCCCGGGCTAATTTCACACTGTAAAGAGACACTGACATGACGCTGAACTCTCCTGCCCCGAACGGGGTATGTCGCGTGTCGTATAAGACTGCCTTTACTCATTTGAGTCAAGCAGCAAAAGCCGTGCAAATTATACGGGCGCCACCTGCGATTTCAATCGGTAAGTAGCGAAAAGGTGAACAATTATTTAAATTTCTTTCTGAAGGACTCTTTTTCAAAACATCGACTTCCGACAATGCTTCGCTGAAAGTCTGAAATCGCCCATTCAACTTGCTTTTAAAGCGTGCTTTAGATCACATAATAAACAAGGAATAACTAAGAAAATTTGTTTATGACAAGAATCATTCGATTCAAAAACGGGTTAAAGCACTTACTTATCATTTGGTTAAAATTATTACTTACGTGTTGAATCAGGATTTCCGATAAAAACACTCTATTGACATCATGTGCTGCAATAAAAACGTAAAATTGATATTACGCACGCCAATTTATTGCAGAGTTATATTTTCAACAGTGATTATTCGGCCAGGTAAATACACGCAATAAAGTGATCTAAGTGATAATGAAATGTGAATTAATCGTTAAATGTAACAGAACTTTTCGGATAATTTCCGGCGAGGATGTTAACTCGCTCACCCTGCCCTGCTAAATAAAACCCATTATCTTAAAGTGTTCAATCGCTGCTTTTTCATTCAGCACATTCGCTAAGACAAACGGCATGAACGGGCTTATATCCATACCGTTTTAAAGGCTATTGCCGGGAAATCACCACCAGATGACGTTCACCATCTAATTCGGGTACCCGTAACGGCTGAATTTTTTCTACCACAAAGCCAGCAGGCAACGCGGAAATCTCATCATCCGGACGCACACCTTTTAAGGCATAAAAGCGGCCTTCGCGGCCCGGCAAATGATGACACCAGTTCAACATGTCTTCCAGCGAAGCAAATGCACGGCTGATAACGCCGTCAAACGGTGGTTCAGATGGGAACTCTTCAACGCGGCTCTGCACCGGCGTGACGTTAGTAAGTCCTAACTCATGCTGTACCTGGCGCAGAAAACGCACGCGTTTGCCAAGGCTATCCAGCAAGGTGAAATGCGACTGAGGACGCACGATGGCCAGCGGAATACCCGGCAGACCCGGCCCTGTGCCAACATCAATAAAGCGTTCGCCCTGCAGATGCGGCTCAACCACCACGCTATCGAGAATATGACGCACCAGCATCTGCTGTGGATCGCGCACCGAAGTCAGGTTGTAGGCTTTATTCCACTTATGCAGCAATTCAACATAGCCTACCAACTGCTGTTTTTGTTGATCGGTAAGGGAAATGTTTGCCGCTTTCAGCAGCGAGGAGAGTTTGTTGATCACAACGAGAATTCCATTAACGGGGGCGAGTTGCCTCGCCCCAAAGTCTATCAGGCGCTTTTACGCAGCAGGCCCTGTTTCTTCAGGTAAATCAGCAGAATTGAAATTGCCGCCGGTGTGATACCCGAAATACGTGAAGCCTGGCCGATGGAGGTGGGTTTGTGATCGTTAAGCTTAGCGATCACTTCATTCGACAGGCCATTCACCTGACGATAATCGAGCTCCACAGGCAACAAGGTATTTTCATTGCGCTGCTGGCGATCAATCTCTTCTTGCTGGCGCGCGATGTAACCTTCGTACTTCACCTGAATCTCCACCTGCTCAGCGGCTTGCTCATCAAGCAGTGCCGGACCGTAGCTGGCGAGCGACGTCAGCAGTGGGTAAGTCATCTCTGGACGACGCAGCAGATCTTCGCCGCTGGCTTCTTTGGTCAGCGGGGCGCTGATCACGGCGTTGACTTCAGCCACGTTATCCGATTTCGGATGCACCCACAGATCGCGCAGGCGCTGACGCTCTTGCTCAATCGCTTCCAGTTTCTGGTTGTAGCGCGCCCAGCGATCATCATCAACCAGGCCGAGTTCACGACCCGCTTCAGTCAGACGCAGATCGGCGTTATCTTCACGCAGCATCAAGCGGTATTCCGCGCGCGATGTGAACATGCGGTATGGCTCTTTGGTACCTAAGGTACAGAGATCGTCAACCAACACACCGAGATAGGCCTGATCGCGACGTGGTGCCCAGCCCTCTTTGTCTGCAGAGGAACGTGCTGCATTCAGCCCTGCCAGCAAACCTTGCGCCGCCGCTTCTTCGTAGCCGGTGGTGCCGTTGATCTGACCGGCAAAGAACAGGCCGTGGATAAATTTGCTTTCCAGCGTCGGCTTCAGATCGCGAGGATCGAAGAAATCATACTCAATAGCATAACCCGGACGGATGATCTTCGCGTTTTCCAATCCTTTCATGGAACGCACGATCTGCATCTGTACGTCAAACGGCAGGCTGGTGGAGATGCCATTCGGGTAGATCTCGTTGCTGGTAAGGCCTTCCGGCTCCAGGAAGATCTGATGCGCGTTACGATCGGCAAAGCGCATAACTTTGTCTTCAATCGAAGGACAGTAACGTGGACCAATCCCTTCGATGATCCCGGCGTACATCGGACTACGATCGAGGTTGTTACGGATCACGTCATGCGTCTGCTCGTTGGTGTAGGTGATCCAGCACGGCACCTGTTGCGGATGCTGTGAAGCCTTACCCATGAACGAGAACACCGGCATCGGAGTATCACCGTGCTGCGGAGTCAGTACTGAAAAATCAATCGAGCGAGCATCGATACGCGGTGGCGTACCGGTTTTCAAGCGATTTACACGCAACGGCAGTGCACGCAGACGCTTCGCCAATGGAATTGATGGCGGATCGCCCGCTCGACCACCGCTGTAGTTATCCAGGCCAATATGGATTTTTCCATCAAGGAACGTCCCGACGGTCAGTACCACGGTTTTGGCGCGGAATTTCAAGCCCATCTGCGTCACAGCACCGACGACGCGATCGTTTTCCACAATCAGATCGTCAACTGCCTGCTGGAAGATCATCAGGTTGGGCTGGTTCTCCAGCGCAGTGCGTACCGCCTGGCGATACAGCACGCGGTCAGCCTGAGCACGAGTAGCGCGAACGGCTGGGCCCTTGCTGGCGTTTAGTATCCTAAACTGGATACCCGCCTGGTCAATTGCCGTGGCCATCAAACCGCCTAAGGCATCCACTTCCTTCACCAGATGTCCTTTCCCGATGCCACCGATCGCCGGGTTACAGGACATTTGTCCAAGCGTATCAATGTTATGGGTGAGTAACAGGGTTTGCTGACCCATTCGGGCGGCGGCCATCGCGGCCTCTGTGCCCGCATGACCACCACCGATTACGATGACGTCAAAAGGATCTGGATAAAACATGAAGTGGTCCTCGTTAGTGTTCGGACAGGGATTGTTGCCCTGGGCGGTGGATTCTACTGAAATTATGTCGGCGGCGAAAGTCGCGGGATCCTGAGGTTTTAAATAAAGGATCTTTAGATCTTTTATATGATCTCTCTGTTAGATCTACTATTAGGATCGCACCAGGCTGTTGATAACCCCGAAAAGCAAAGATTAAACAAGTGATTAGAGAGGATCGTTTGCTGTGAATGATCGGTGATCCTGATCCGTATAAGCTGGGATCAAAATGGCGACTTATGCACAGGCTAAAAATGAATCAATGGTTGTTCTTTGGATAACTACTGGTTATACGCATGAAACAGGCCATGTTATCCACAAGTGATCGCACGATAAACGCGAAAAAACAGCGTAATAAACTGGGGATCGTCTCTTTTTCCCGATCCCCAGCCGGCTAAGATCGTTTTAAATCTGTGTTTTCCATGTGGCGACCCACACTTCAGCCGCGTCTTCCGGGATCTCATGCTCTAAAACGTCGATCTCAAGGCGATCGCCAATGCGTTTGGCACCCAACTGGTTCAACTGCTCTTCTAGCAGCTTAATCGCGCCGCAGAAAAGATCGTATTCATGGTTGCCGATGCCCACAGCGCCATAACGTAGGCCGGAAAGGTCAGGTTGCGTCTCCTGCAATGCTTCATATAAAGGAAGCAAGTTGTCAGGCAGTTCGCCAGCGCCGTGCGTAGAGGTAACGATCAGCCAGATACCCTGCTGTGGCAGCTCGTCCAGCTCAGGGCCATGCAGCACCTCGGTTGAGAAGCCCGCTTCCTGCAGTTTTTCTTCCAGATGTTCAGCAACATATTCGGCGCTGCCAAGGGTACTTCCACTGATTAACGTAATATCGGCCATGATGCTCTCCCGCACTAAAGGCGAGCATTGTACGCTGTGATCAAGCGGTGATCCACCTGTGGAAAACAGGGTTAATAGTAGAAAGCATCAGGCGGCAAGTCGCGCTAGACGCGCGATCTGCCCGGGATAAGGTTGTGCACAGAATAGGGAGGGATTACGGCTTGATGGTGCGCATGATCGGGTTTTGCAGTGAGATCAGGGTTTCGGTGGACTGAATTTCATCAATAGTCTGGATCTTGTTGATCAACACCTGTTGCAAGGCATCGATCGATCGGCACATCACTTTGATAAAGATGCTGTAATGACCGGTGGTATACCAGGCTTCTACCACTTCATCCAGCGCTTCCAGTTTGCTGAGTGCCGCAGGATAGTCACGCGCGCTTTTCAGGATAATGCCGATAAAACAGCACACATCGAAGCCGAGTTGACGGGGATCGATCTCCACGCGCGTGCCTAAAATAATGCCCGCCTGCCGCATCTTCTCCACGCGAACATGAATGGTGCCCGGGCTCACATTGAACTGTTTGGCGAGCTCGGCGTAGGCGGTGCGCGCATTTTGCAGCAGCGCATTCAGAATGCCGCGGTCCAGGTTATCCAGCTGAAGGTGTTCCGCCATTGTCCATCCTCGTTGAGTTCTTCTTCTATGAATAAAGGAGAATGTGCAGCAAATTAGCGGTGCAGGCAAGGTGCAGACAACGGACATCCCGTTGTCTGCATGCTTTTTAGTGCTTACGCCAGAAGGTCACTTGTGCCTGAGTATGCTGAAACTTGCGTGCCGTCTCGCGTATGACGAACGGCACATCCTGCGGCGGTGCCACTTCTTCAAATGCGCCACGCAGTTCGCGCTGCAGTGCCTGATAGGTGGTTAACGCTTCGCCATTTTCGCGAATACCGCCCAGCCAGTTCTCCTTCGGGGTGAAATCTTCCAGCCAGGTATAGGGCGATGACAGCACCAGCAGACCGCCGGAACGAATCATCGGCGTTATATCCTGCAGGAAACGCTTTGGCTGACGCAAACGGTCAATCAGGTTGGAAGCCAGTACCAGATCGTAACGTTCCGGCTGCGGCTTCAGGTTACAGGCATCGCCCTGAATAAATTGAATGCGCTGCGCCTGCTCGGCCTCAAGGCCAAACTCTTTCAGTCGCACCTGGCGATACTCCACCAGCTCGCCTTCTTCAGGTACCACATAGCGGAAATCTTCACCGGAGGTCAGCTGCAGCGCCACATCAATAAAGCGCGCCGAGTAATCCATGCCGGTGACCGCATCGAAATAGCGCGCCAGTTCAAAACTGGCGCGTCCGGTGGCACAGCCGATATCCAGCGCTTCACCGCGCGCACTGCAGTGCGGCAGCAATTTTTCCACCAGCGCAGCAGCGTAATTGGGTACATCGTAGTAGTTCGGTCCGTACTGGAAATCGAGATACTGCGACACCATGCTGTCCGTTTCATAGGGATTGAGCGCCATGGTTTCTTCATGAGATGAGATCACATAGCGGAAACCGGCATGCTGGAAGAAGTGACGGCGGAAAGCGTAGCGTGCGGATTTGAGTGCTTCATTGCCGGTGGAAATCCAGCTGCCGCCTTTGATCAGCGCATGTTTGCCATCAAAGGTCGGCGTGGAGAAATCGTCATACAGCGGGTGCACTTTAAAGCCTTCGAAACCGTTGGTCGGCGTGGTGGTCCACTGCCAGACATTACCGACGATGTCGTAAAACTCCCCCTGCGCAAAATGGTCAACCGGGCTGGATGAAGCCCAATATGCCAGATTGATATTGCCTGGCGCCTCCGTCCAATCCGGCTGATCGCCGCTTACCTGCTCACGCAGCTGCGCCCACTCAGCTTCGCACGGCAACTGAACGGATTTACCTGTCTCTTCAGCCAGCCAGCGGCAGAACGCGGCGGCTTCCAGCTGGTTCACCTCCGCAGGCCAATCCCACGGCATCGCGACTTCTTCAGCCAGCAAACGCAGTTTAAGCTGATCGGGCAGCTTTTCATTACCAACCCAAAACGTCGGCATCTGCGCGCCGGAAAATTCGCGCCAGCCCCAACCTTCATCATCCCACCAGCGCGGGTCGTTATAACCACCCGCCGCGATAAAGCGATAAAACTCGGCATTGCTCACCAGCATTTTGCTGGCCTTAAACGGCTTCAGTTCCGTCTGCTGGCTGCCATATTCGTTATCCCAACCATAAGTGTCGTCAGTTTTACCCTGCTGCACACGGCCACCGGGCATCGCGATTAGCGAATTGGCTGGCACAGATTGACGATCGTGACGCGCCTGCGGGCAAACTGGCCAGTGCGGCTGCGCTTTTACCCATTCAATTGGCAACTGGCGCATCAGTACGCTGGAGGTTTCCAGATGAATACGTTCGTGCTCGATCCCCATCAAAACCACCCACGCCGGGCTTTGCCAATCGATGGGCAGCTCCAGCGGCATGGTGCGAATGAACTCGCTGACCAGGCTTTTTACTTTGCCGCGATAGTCGCGTACTTCATTGATGGTCGGCCAGTCGTAATGGCTATCGTTGAGATCGTCCCAGCTCATCTCATCCACGCCGATCGCCATCATCGCTTCAATACGATCGTCAACGCGTTGGTCGAGATAGCGGCCGGCCATGAGTTTATTGATGTAGAAGGTGGCGGTATGGCCAAAGTAGAAGATCAGCGGATGGCGCAGCGAAATGGCTTTGTTAAACCAGGCGCGCTCGTCGGCGAGGCAATCAAACAGGCTTTCATACAATTCCCAGGTTTGGGTGAAGTACGTCAGCAGTTCGGCTCTTTTTTGTTCGCTATTTTGGCCGGAGAGTCGCAGCGTGCGGGTCGGTGCGGGAAGTTGGGCGGTGGTCACAAGGTGCTCCATTTGCTTAGTGTGCGAACTTATCACTATAGCAAATTAGCATTTCTGCCAGATGACTTAGCGCTGCCAGCGGCGCAACAGGCGACTTTTCAACCCGGTATCGAAGCGCCAGATGTGATCAAAGATGCGAAGAATGCCGGGCTTACCGTGCAGCGACATGGCTACCGCATGGAAGCGCTGTTGATATTGGCGCTGACGCTGCTTAATGGTGTTGACGATATCGTCGGGTAAACGCTGGGCTATAAAATCTGACACGATCACCGCATCCGCTTCCTGCCACGCACTGCCTTCCATCCGTTTTACGACTGCCGCAAGACAGGCCGCCAGATCGGTGCCACCGCGAAAACGCTGGCTGAGGAAACGTATCGCCTGCTCAATACCGTTATCAGAAGTGAGTTCATAGCCGATGACTTCATGGGCGAACAGCATGATGTAGCAGCGGCGCTTATCCGCCAGTGCCACTTTCAACAGCGCCAGGCAAAAGGCTTTGGCGCAGCGTTCATTGAAACCGCCCATCGAACCGGAGGTATCCACGCAGACGATAAATGGGCCGCGCGGCTGCTCTTCATGCTGCTGGTGGCTGACCGGACTCATGGTGACTTTTTCATGCCACGCATCGCCCTGCAAACGGTAGGTCAGCAAGCGTTTTTCCACTAAGCGCCGATAAAATTCCAGCTCTAACTCGCTGATGCTCAATGCCGCCAGCTCAGGTGGCAACAGCCGCAGCACATCATCGCTCTGATGAATGCCGCTGACCTCTTCCGGCACGTTATCCGGTTCACGCACCAGTTGGTGAAACGCCTCCAGCGGCGCATCCTGCGAAGGTACCGATTTGGCTTCGCGACTGCGCCCCAGCTGCTGTGCCAGCTTCATCAGCTCCGGCTGCTGAGCAAGGAAGTCGCCGTACTGCACAATCAGTTCGTAATCGCCGTGCTGCAGCGGCGCTTTGCTCAAATCCCACAGGCGTCCGGCGGCGGCTTCATCATCATCGGTGAGAATAGGTGCCAGTTGACCGCTGATCGCCATGCGCTGCTGCAACTCGGCCATTAAACGTTCGCGTTGTTCTTCCAGGATGGTTTCATTCAGCGTCAGCGTTTGCAGCGTCAGACTGAGACGCCAGCGTTGCAGAAACAACGTGTGTTGTGCGTTGCTGAGCTCGGCGCTTTCGGCGTTGAGCATCAGTTTGCTGGCTTCTTCGATGAACGGCGACGGCAGGCTTTTCAGCTGCGTCATGATGTGAGGTAACTGTTGGGTAAAATGTTGTGAGCTGAGCAGTTGCATCTGTTGAAACAGCTGAAACTCCTGCGCCAGCGCTTCTGGCACCGGTGTGACTTTGATCTGCTCAGCGATCTCTGAGCGCCAGCGCGGTAGATCGCGCATCATGGCTTGCTTCAAACGCGGGAATTTCTCAAAGAACAGTGCCAGTTGCGGCGAGGCGAGCAGCGCTAAAATCAGCTCTTCGATTAACTCGGTTTCGCCAATCGATAACAGCGTGCTCAGCGTCTCCAGTGAGATCATTTTCGCGCCTGTTTCAGCTGTTCCGCGACATCCTGCAGGCTGGTTTCAATGCGGGCTAGCCAATCGTCACTGATAAACAGGCAGCGCTGATGCTGGCTAAACAGCGTGCGCTGCGCACGCAGCTGTGTCTCGAGCGCTTCGTATTCATCCACGATCTCCTGCGGCATCTCGCTGCTGCTGCTGGCGCCCGGCAGCGTCAGTCGCGTGGATTGCAGGCTGACATCGCGCAGCGTCAGACAGTGATGTGTATCCACCAGCAGATCGAGCGTCTGACCAAAGCCAATACCGTTCAGCTTGCCGCGGATCTCGCCGCCTTTCAGCAGCCACTGCTCCAGCGCTTCGCGACCAATCAGGATATGCGTCACCTGCATATCGTGCAGCATTAGCGGCTGTTGCAGCATCAATGTCAGTTGCTCATCAGTAATGGCTGCGGGTAATTCATAATGCGGTTTGCGGCTGAACATGCCGCTGTGTTTCTCTAGCGTCAGCGCTTGCGCCACGCTTTGCTGCTGTTGCAGCGCCATGCGACGGCTTTTGATCTGTTGCAGCTTGTGTAGCAGCGCCTGCTGCTGCCATGCATGTTGCGACATTAGCGTATCGATTTCGCGATCCAGCAGCTTCATCGAAGCCACGTCATGCCACAGGCAATCTTTCAGCAGAATTAAGTCGATAGGGGCGATGGTCACGCGGCCGCTATAGAACGCGCTGGCCTGCAACAGATGAATGGCTTTCTTCCAGCGGCGATCGGAGATGTACGGCGCATCCGGCAGCGTTTCTAACTGCTGACGCAGCTGATAAATCAGTTCGAAAACGTGGTCGGGCAGGCTGACCTGACTGATGCCTTTCTGCCACTGCTCATACTCTTCATCGCTGATGCGCAACGCTTCTGCGACTGGGTTGTCGTTTTCGTCCTGCTGGTGGGTGAGCATGCTGCGGAAATTCTGCTTTTCATGCACGTTATCCAGCCACAGACGAATCAACATGCGATCGTACAGCGCTTCCAGTCCGCTATCGGCTTCCGGCAGTTCGTTGGAGGCGGTAACCAGCAGACGCATCGGGATTTTTTCTTCACTGTCGCCGTTACGGAAGCGGCGTTCGTTGATGGCGGTGAGCAAGGTATTCAGAATCGCCGGGCCGGCTTTCCAGATTTCGTCGAGGAAAACAATTTCGGCATCCGGCAGGTAGCCTTTGGTGAGACGTTGATAACGCCCTTCATCTTTCAGCGCCTGAATCGACAGCGGGCCAAACACCTCTTCGGGGGTGGAAAAACGGGTCATCAGGTATTCAAAAGCGCGGGCGTGTTGGAAGGCGTATTTCAGGCGGCGGGCTATCAGGCTCTTAGCGATGCCGGGCGGCCCGAGCAAAAACACGCTTTCGCCGCTCAGCGCAGCCAGCAGACAGAGGCGGATCGCGTGATGGCGTTCATACAGCCCTTTTTCCAGCGCGTTGCTCAGGCGAGAAATTCTTTCTGCCAAAAGATGGGGTTGAGCCATAATCACATCATTATCCTTTTGATCCTGGTGCCGTCATAGTCTGGCGAGCGCAATACTCTACTGATTATCATGCGCGATTGCGTTGATAGCCGTCAGCTTTTTTGTTTCAGAAGGTTGATGCGAGATAACTCGCCGCTTCCAACGCTTTTTTTACCCGATTTTCGGCGAAAAACCGCGTCACCGACGCGATGGTGACACTTTGTAAGAGTAGGTTTTTTTGGGAATATGTGCATACTGTGCGCTTTTTGATGGCTTGAGCGGTGGGCAAGTGCCTCATCGGCTCCAACAAAAGACAACTTATGAGCTCGGATAAGAAACAGTCCCTTGGGGCAGTCACACTGGCGGCCATTGGCGTGGTGTATGGCGATATCGGCACCAGCCCGCTCTATACATTGCGTGAATGTCTCTCTGGTCAGTTTGGTTTTGGCGTTGAGCGTGAAGCGGTTTTTGGCTTCCTGTCGCTGATCTTCTGGCTGCTGATTCTGGTGGTGTCGCTTAAATACATCAGCTACGTGATGCGCGCCGATAACGCGGGTGAAGGCGGGATTTTGACGCTGATGTCGCTGGCTGGCCGTCATACCGGCGCCAGAGCCACCGCGATACTGGTGATCATGGGCCTGATTGGCGGCAGCTTCTTCTATGGCGAAGTGGTGATTACCCCAGCAGTCTCGGTGCTTTCGGCGATTGAGGGGCTGGAAATTGCGGCCCCAAGTCTGGATGCCTATATCGTGCCATTGGCGATCGCCGTTTTGACCCTGCTGTTTGTTATCCAGAAGCACGGTACTGGCATTGTCGGAAAACTGTTCGCACCGGTGATGCTGCTGTGGTTTCTGGTTCTGGCGGTATTAGGCGCGCGCAGTATCATCAGTAATCCCGACGTGCTGCACGCGATGAATCCGTACTGGGCGCTGCACTTCTTTATCGAATATAAAACGGTCTCTTTCTTCGCGCTGGGCGCGGTGGTGCTGGCGATTACTGGCGTAGAAGCGCTGTATGCTGACATGGGCCACTTCGGCAAATTTCCGATTCGACTCGCCTGGTTCATCGTGGTGCTGCCATCGCTGGTGCTCAACTACTTCGGTCAGGGTGCGCTGCTGCTCAAACATCCGGAAGCGATTAAAAATCCGTTCTTCCTGCTCGCGCCGGACTGGATGCTGATCCCGATGTTAATTCTGGCGACCTTAGCCACGGTGATCGCCTCGCAGGCGGTGATTTCCGGTGTGTTCTCGTTAACGCGTCAGGCCGTGCGCCTTGGCTATTTGCCGCCGATGCGTATTGTGCACACCTCTGAGGAAGAGTCAGGGCAGATATATATCCCGGTGATCAACTGGCTGCTCTACTTCTCGGTGGTGATTGTGATTGTCGGCTTCGAGCACTCCAGCAATCTGGCCGCGGCTTACGGCATTGCGGTAACGGGCACCATGGTGCTGACCGCGATTCTTTGCTCTACGGTGGCGATTCAAAACTGGCACTGGAACCGCTATCTGGTGGTGCTGATTCTGATCGCCATGTTGTGTATCGATGTGTCGCTGTTCTCCGCCAACCTGATCAAAGTATTCTCTGGCGGTTGGCTGCCGCTAACGCTGGCACTGATGATGTTCATCATTATGACCACCTGGAAAAGCGAGCGTTTCCGCCTGCTGCGTCGTATGCATGAGCACGGTAACTCTCTGGAAGCGATGATTGCTTCGCTGGAGAAATCGCCGCCGGTGCGCGTGCCAGGCACCGCGGTATATATGTCGCGTGCGCTTAACGTGATTCCGTTTGCCATGTTGCATAACCTTAAACACAACAAAGTGTTGCATGAGCGCGTGGTGCTACTGACGCTGCGTACTGAAGATGCACCTTACGTGCACAACGTACGTCGTGTGACGATTGAGCAGCTGTCGCCGACGTTCTGGCGCGTGGTAGCGAGCTACGGCTGGCGTGAAACGCCGAACGTTGAGGAGATTTTTCATCGCTGCGGCCTTGAAGGGCTGAATTGCCGCATGATGGAGACGTCATTCTTCATGTCGCATGAATCGCTGATTATCGGCGATCGTCCGTGGTATCTGCGCCTGCGTGGCAAGTTGTTCCTGGCGCTGCAACGCAATGCGCTGCGCGCGCCTGATCAGTTTGAAATCCCACCCAATCGCGTGATCGAACTGGGAACCCAGGTCGAGATTTAACGCTGTGCGCGTCACCAGCTTAAGGTGACGCGCAATCCTCCCCTGGCGCGCTGGCTGAACTGCAATCGAATGCCGTGCAGCTGGGCAATATTCTTCACGATGGAAAGCCCCAATCCGCTCCCGGTTTGTGCCTGCCCTGGCGGTCGCCAAAAGCGTTCCCCCAGCCTTGCCAGTTGCTCTTCGCTGACGCCAGGTCCGTTATCATCAACGGTAATGGCGCGAGCATTGAGCTGCACATCAATGGTACTTCCCGCCGGTGAATAGCGCAGTGCGTTATCCAGCAGGTTGCGCACCATCAAACCCAGCAGCAGCGGATGACCGTTCATCACCGGTTCAGCATGGCTGGTAAATGCTAAATCGGTGTGCTGCTGTTCCGCCTGTGGGAAATGTTCCGCCAATAGATTTCGCAGCAGCGGCGCCAGTGCGACCGGTTGAAATTCGCTGCGCAGATCGTCTGCCTCCACGCGTGAAAGTGTCAGCAGCTGATCCACCAGCCGGGTGGCGCGCACAATACCGCTATCCAACTGCTGGATGGCGCGTTTGCGCATCGCTTCATCATCATCGGCCAGCTGAATCACTTCGCTCTGTACGCGCAGCGCCGCCAGCGGACTACGCAGTTCATGGGCGGCATCGGAGGTGAAGCGACGTTCGCGCTGCACCAGATGTGCCATGCGACTAAACAATCCGTTGAGCGCCACCACCAGCGGTTTCACCTCTTTAGGCAAGCGCGTTTCCGGCAATGGCGTGGCGTCATCCGGCGCACGTTGATGCAGTGAAACCGTCAGACGTTTCAACGGACGCAGTTCAAACCACACCAGCGCCAGCAAAAACAGCAGCATAAAGGGCATGGCAATCAGCCATGGCAACAAGCTACTGAGCGCCAGATCGCGCGTCATATCCTCGCGATACTCCCACTCCTGACCAACCACCACGCGATAACGTTTATCGGCAGAGGTGAGCCACACTAAGCGCCAGCTGTCTTTATCGCCGCGCAGGCGGCCATCGACAAAGCCATCGCGCTGATGATCAAACTGCAGATCGCGACCATTTTCACCATCGTTTAAGAGCGGTTGTCCCTCGGCGCTGAAAATGGCAAACGCCAGGGCATCATCATCCTGATCGCCACGATGATGGCGCAATATCGCTTTGGTTTTGGGCAGCGTAACATCCTGCAGCGAGGTGGGATCAAGCGCTATCAGGCGTTTAGCAAATAGCATCTGCTGGGTATCAAACAGCTCATTCACCGTATCGCGGGTTTGATGCCATGCGCTGAGGCCGGCAAGTCCGCCGCATAACAGAATCAGCAGCACAAAGCCGATGGCGAGGCGCAGAAACAGACTCATTCCGCCGCTCCCAGCGCATAGCCCACGCCATGCACGGTGCGAATAAACTGGCTACCGAGTTTTTTACGCAGATGATGAATGTGCACCTCCACCGCATTGCTGGAGACATCCTCATCCCAGCTATACAGTTTTTCTTCCAGCTGACTGCGCGTCAGCACACGGCCAGGGTTGCGCAGAAACAGCTCCAGCAGCGCCAGTTCACGGCTCTTCAGGCTGACGGCTTCGCCATCGCACATTACGCTGTGGCTGCCGGGCGCCATCACCACCTTGCCGTGTTTGAGTTCGGGCTGCAGTTGCCCGTGACGACGACGGATCAGCGCCTGCAAGCGCGCCGCCACTTCTGTCAGCGCAAACGGCTTGCACAGGTAATCATCGGCGCCGAGCTGCAATCCCTGCACGCGCTGATCGAGCGCATCACGCGCGGTGAGGATCAGAACTGGCACATCGTGTCCTTGCTGGCGCCATTGGCGCAGGATATCCAGACCGTCGCGCTCGGGCAGCGACAAATCCAGCACCACCGCATCCCAGGGGGCCGCTGTTAACGCCTGAAACCCGCTTTCGCCGGAGACAAACCAGTCCACGCTGAAGCCGAGTTTGGTAAGCCCGACTTTTAATCCGTCACCAATCAGCGTGTCATCTTCAATCAGTAAAATGCGCATTACGTCTCCTTCTGTTAAACGGAGTTATACGAAGCACAATCACTCTTGTACAGCGAAAATCGCGGCAAATAGACTATTTTTCATGAATGTACGCGCAATGCGTTTTCTTAAGATCCTGTTAAGAACCTTGTGGTGAAATAGCTCCCGTAATCCGACACATTGATGAAAAAGAGGTCATTTATGAAAAAGTCTGCAGCTCTATTAGCCGTTATCGCGCTGGCCGCTACGCCGGTACTTGCCGCCCAGCAAGGTGGCTTTGTTGATCCGAATGCACCAACGGCGCAGGTTAAGTCTGGTGGATTCAAAGCTGATAACACCAGTGTTGTTACGGTGAAACAGGCCGAAGAGATGAAAGACGATAGCTGGATTACCGTGCGCGGTACGCTAGAGAAGCAAATTGGTGATGAGGATTATCAGTTCCGTGATGCCACTGGCACCATGAAGGTCGAAATCGATCATAAACGCTGGAACGGTTTAACCATTTCGCCGAAGGATCAGGTAGAACTGACCGGTGAACTGGATAAAGATTTCAACTCCATCGAACTGGACGTGAAACAGGTGCGTAAACTGCCATAATTTCCTCCCCGGGGCCGTGTAAGCGGCTCCGCAACCCCACCAAACTCAAATTCTCTTTGGTACAAGCGAAACGTTTCGATGGTGATCACATTTCCGTGATGCCGTCATTGAGTTGCCGCGCGCATTTTATACACTCCCGATCAGCGAAACGTTTCGCTGTGGAGTGGAAGAAATGAAAAAAGGTCGCTTGTTAAACGCTGAAGTCTCTCATGTGATTGCCCGCCTGGGGCACACCGATACGCTGACGATTGCAGATGCAGGCTTGCCGATTCCGGCCGGTCCACAGCGCATCGATCTGGCGTTAACGCCGGGTACGCCCGAATTTTTACAGGTGGTCGACGTTATCACGCAGGAGATGCAGGTCGAAAGCGCTCTGATGGCGGAGGAGATTAAGCAGCATAATCCGCAGCTCCACAGCGCACTGCTCGCCGTGCTCGAAGCCTTGCAACGGCACCAGGGGAATGTCATCACCATCCGTTACACCAGCCATGAACAATTCAAACAACAAACGCAGCGTAGTCAGGCGGTCATTCGCAGCGGAGAGTGTTCTCCGTATGCGAATGTCATCCTGAGCGCTGGCGTGACCTTCTGAGGCCGTTATGCAACCGCTATTGCAACTCAAAGGGATTGTAAAGTCGTTTCCTGGCGTGAAAGCGCTGAATGGCGCCTCGCTTGCCGTCTATCCTGGCCGCGTCATGGCGCTGGTGGGTGAAAACGGTGCCGGTAAATCCACCATGATGAAAGTGCTGACCGGCATTTACAGCATGGACGCCGGTTCCATGCAGTGGCTAGGTAAGGATGTGGCGTTCTCTGGCCCAAAAGCGTCTCAGGAAGCGGGCATTGGCATCATCCATCAGGAACTGAACCTGATTCCACAACTGACTGTTGCTGAGAATATTTTCCTTGGCCGTGAATTTGTTAACCGCTTTGGCCGCATCGAATGGAAAAAGATGTACGCCGCGGCGGATGCGCTGTTAAAGCGCCTCAATCTGCGTTTCAGCAGCCACAAGCTGGTGGGCGATTTGTCGATTGGCGATCAGCAGATGGTCGAGATCGCCAAAGTGCTCAGCTTCGAGTCGAAAGTCATCATTATGGATGAACCGACCGATGCGCTAACCGATACCGAAACGCTGTCGTTGTTCCGCGTGATTAATGAACTGAAAGCGCAGGGCTGCGGCATCGTCTATATCTCGCACCGCATGAAAGAGATCTTCGAGATTTGCGATGACGTCACCGTGTTCCGCGATGGGCAGTTTATCGCCGAGCGTGCGGTCAGCGATCTGAGCGAAGAGAGCCTGATCGAGATGATGGTCGGCCGCAAGCTGGAAGATCAATATCCGCGCATCGATCAACAGCCGGGTGAGATCCGCTTAAAAGTAGAAAACCTGAGCGGGCCGGGCGTCGATGATGTCAGCTTTACGCTGCGCAAAGGGGAAATCCTTGGCGTGTCCGGCCTGATGGGTGCGGGCCGGACCGAATTGATGAAAGTGCTGTATGGCGCTCTGCCGCGCAGCAAAGGCAAAGTGACGCTGAATGGCCGCGAGATCATGACCCGCTCACCGCAGGATGGCTTAGCAAACGGCATCGTTTATATCTCTGAAGACCGCAAGCGCGATGGCCTGGTGCTCGGCATGTCGGTGAAAGAGAACATGTCGCTGACCGCGCTGCGCTATTTCAGCACCGGCGCGGGCAATCTCCGACACAGTGACGAGCAGCTGGCGGTGGGCGATTTTATCCGCCTGTTCAACGTTAAAACCCCCTCAATGGAGCAGCCGATTGGCCTGCTGTCCGGTGGTAATCAGCAAAAAGTTGCGATTGCGCGCGGTCTGATGACGCGCCCCGATGTGCTGATTCTTGATGAGCCGACACGCGGCGTCGATGTCGGGGCGAAAAAAGAGATCTATCAGTTAATTAACCAGTTTAAAGCCGAAGGGCTGAGCATCATTTTGGTGTCGTCAGAAATGCCGGAAGTGCTGGGCATGAGCGATCGCATCGTGGTGATGCATGAAGGCCATCTGAGTGGCGAATTTTCCCGTGAGCAGGCTACCCAGGAATCCCTGATGGCGGCGGCAGTCGGTAAGCAACACAGCGAGGAGTTAGTAGTATGAGCACCCAAACCTTACCCGCCAGCCGTCGTTGGTTCAGCAAAGCCTGGCTGCTGGAGCAGAAATCCCTGATTGCGCTGATTGTGCTGATCGCCGTGGTCGCCAGCCAGAGCCCGAATTTCTTCACGCTGCCAAACATGTTCAATATCCTGCAGCAGACATCGGTCAACGCCATTATGGCGGTGGGGATGACGCTGGTGATTCTGACCTCGGGCATTGATTTGTCGGTGGGATCGCTACTGGCGCTGACGGGTGCCGTCGCGGCGTCAATCGTCGGATTAGAAGTGAATGCGCTGGTAGCCGTTGCGGCTTCGCTGGCGCTGGGCGCGGCAATTGGCGCTATTACCGGCGTGATTGTCGCACGCGGCAAGGTGCAGGCTTTTATCGCTACGCTGGTAATGATGCTGCTACTGCGCGGTGTCACCATGGTTTATACCAACGGTAGCCCAATTAACACCGGTTTTAACGATAACGCCGATCTGTTCGGCTGGTTCGGCATCGGCCGTCCATTGGGCATTCCTACACCGGTATGGCTGATGGCGGTGGTGTTCGCACTGGCGTGGTACATGCTGCATCACACGCGCCTCGGACGTTACATCTATGCGCTGGGCGGTAACGAAGCGGCTACGCGTTTATCCGGTATCAGCGTTAACCGCGTCAAAATCATCGTCTATTCGCTGTGCGGCCTGCTGGCGGCATTGGCGGGCACCATCGAAGTGGCGCGCCTTTCTTCTGCACAACCCACGGCAGGTACCGGTTATGAACTGGATGCCATTGCTGCGGTGGTGCTGGGCGGTACCAGCCTGGCGGGCGGTAAAGGTCGCATTATGGGCACGCTGATTGGTGCGTTAATCCTCGGTTTCCTGAATAACGGCCTGAATCTGATGGGCGTATCGTCTTACTACCAAATGATTGTTAAAGCCGTCGTCATTCTGCTAGCGGTGCTGGTGGATAACAAAAGCAGTAAATAACTCTGACCTTCACACAGGATTTAAAAATGAAAAAGTTAACTGCATTGGCCGTCATTCTTGGCGCCACCCTCAGTGCTGGCGCGATGGCTAAGGACACCATTGCTCTGGTGGTTTCAACCCTGAATAATCCGTTCTTTGTGTCACTGAAAGATGGCGCACAGAAAGAAGCTGATCAACTGGGTTATAACCTTGTAGTGCTGGATTCGCAGAACAACCCGGCGAAAGAGCTGGCGAACGTGCAGGATCTGACGGTGCGCGGCACCAAGCTGCTGCTGATCAACCCAACCGATTCTGATGCAGTGGGCAACGCCGTTAAGATGGCGAACCAAGCGAACATTCCGGTGATCACCCTGGACCGTGTTGCTGCACAAGGTACCGTGGTGAGTCACGTTGCTTCTGACAACCGCTTCGGCGGCAAAATGGCCGGTGACTTCATCGCCAAAAAGCTGGGCGAAGGCGCGAAAATCATTGAACTGCAGGGTATTGCCGGTACTTCTGCAGCGCGCGAGCGTGGCGAAGGCTTCAAACAGGCGGCTGATGCGCACAAATTCAATATTCTGGCGAGCCAGCCTGCTGACTTTGACCGTACCAAAGGTTTGAACGTGATGCAGAACCTGCTGCAGGGACATCCGGATGTACAGGCTGTTTTTGCTCAGAACGACGAAATGGCGTTGGGCGCGCTGCGTGCGCTGCAAACTGCCGGGAAAACTGACGTGCTGGTGGTGGGCTTCGATGGCACCGCTGACGGTGTGAAGGCGGTAGAATCGGGTAAACTGACCGCTACTGTGGCACAGATGCCAGATAAGATTGGCGTGATTGGCGTGCAGACTGCCGATAAAGTATTGAAAGGTGAGAAGGTGCAGTCGGTGAACCCGGTTGACCTGAAGCTGGTGACCAAATAATAAGTAAAGAAAAGCAGGGCAACGCGCCACCGTCCTGGTGGCGCATCTTTCTGGATGAATCCCAATGACCACAAGCGCAAAACTGGCCGTTCTCGGCAGCATCAATGCCGATCACATCCTTAACCTCGCCCACTTTCCGCGTCCGGGCGAAACGGTGATCGGTAAACAGTATCAAATTGCCTTTGGCGGCAAAGGGGCCAATCAGGCAGTAGCCGCTGGCCGTGCAGGGGCTGACATTGCATTTATTGCCTGTGTCGGTGCCGATGACATTGGCGCACGCATTCGTCAGCAGCTGCAGCAAGACCGCATTGATACCGCGCCGGTCGAAATCGTCGCGGATGAAGCCACCGGGGTGGCGATGATCTTCGTTAATGGCGAAGGCGAAAATAATATCGGTATTTATTCCGGCGCCAATGCGGCCCTGACCCCTGCCCGCGTTGCGCATCATCAGCAGGTCATTGCCGATGCAGATGCGTTGCTGATGCAGCTGGAATCGCCACTGGAAAGCGTACTGGCAGCGGCGAAAATTGCCCGTGAGCAGCATACCCAGGTGATTCTCAATCCCGCGCCGGCCACACAACTCTCTGATGAGCTGCTCGGATTGATTGACATCATCACGCCAAATGAAACTGAGGCAGAAATTCTCACCGGTATCGCGGTAAAGAGCGATGAAGACGCAGCGCGTGCCGCGCAGGCATTGCATGCCAAAGGTATTGCTACCGTGTTAATCACGTTAGGCCGTCGCGGCGTGTGGCTGAGTGAACAAGGAAACGGCGTGCGTATTCCGGGCTTCAGCGTGCAGGCCATCGATACCATCGCTGCGGGCGATACCTTTAACGGTGCGTTTATCACCGCGCGTCTGGAAGGCGTAGCGATGCATGATGCCGTGCGTTTCGCCCATGCCGCCGCCGCGATTGCGGTGACGCGTCCGGGCGCTCAACCCTCAGTGCCGTGGCGCACTGAGATCGACGCCTTCCTGCAACAACAGGGCTAAGCGCTTGGCTACCATGAAAGATGTCGCTCGCCTGGCGGGCGTCTCTACCTCCACCGTTTCTCACGTCATCAATAACAATCGCTTTGTCAGCGAGCAGGTGCGGGAAAAGGTGGATCAGGCGATTCGCGAACTCAACTATGCGCCGTCCGCGCTGGCGCGCAGCCTGAAGCTCAAGCAAACGCGCACCATTGGCATGCTGCTGACCGCCAGCAGTAACCCGTTCTATTCTGAAGTGGTGCGTGGCGTGGAGAATAGCTGTTACGAACGCGGCTATAGCCTGATTCTGTGCAATACCGAAGGCGATGAAGAACGCATGAATCGCAGCCTCGAAACGTTGATGCAAAAGCGTGTCGATGGTTTGCTGATGATGTGTACCGAAACCCATCTGCCGTCGGCGGAGATCCTCAATCGTTATCCGTCGGTGCCAATGGTGATGATGGACTGGGCGCCGTTTGAAGGGCGCGGTGACATTATTCAGGATAACGCGCTGCTGGGCGGCGAGCTGGCCACTCAGCATCTGATCGATCGCGGCTACACGCGTATTGCCTGTATTGCGGGACCGCAGGATAAAACCCCGGCGCGTTTGCGTCTGGAAGGTTTCCATAAAGCGATGGCCAACAGCGGATTGTCGGTGCCGCCGGGCTACGTCGTCGATGGCGATTTCGAATTTCAGGGCGGTTTCAATGCGATGAACCAGCTGCTGGCGTTAGATGCGTTGCCTGAAGCGGTGTTTACCAGTAACGATGCTATGGCGGTTGGCGTCTATCACGCTTTGTTCCAGGCCGGTTTGCGTGTGCCGCAGGATATTGCGGTGATGGGCTATGACAACATCGAGCTGGCGCGTTACCTGACGCCGCCGCTTAGCACCATCCATCAACCGAAAGATGAGCTCGGCGAACTGGCGATTGATACCTTGATTCATCGTATGAGCGATCCCGACGCCAGTCAGCAAACGCTGGTACTGACGCCGGAGCTGGTGGAGCGCGGTTCGGTTTAAGCGGCTTTCTTCTTTTTCTCGCGGTTGGCGATGAGATTTCGGCCATCGCCCGGACGTAACATCATGAAGGTGAAAGCTGACAACACGGTGACGACGCCCATTGTCAGGAAGGTGGCGTGGAATTGCGCGACGGTTGTCGCCTCGACATCCTGATAGAAACGCAGTACCGCGGCGCTCACCGCCACACCAAAGCTGATCGACAGCTGCTGCTTTCCCGCCAGCACCCTGTTCCCGCCGCTGGCGTTCTCATCATTTAAATCCGCTAGCGTGATGGTATTCATCGCGGTGAACTGCGTCGACATCGCCATCCCCAGAATCAATAGTGCCGCCAGCAACATGACTACGCTGCCGCCCGGCGATTGCAGTGAGAAGGTGGCAATCAGCATGCCGATAATAATGGTGATACCAACCAGCGTATGGCGATAGCCGAAGCGGCGTAGCACTTGCGTCACCGTCGATTTTGCCAGCAGCGCGCCAATCGCCGTCGGTCCCATCATACAACCGGCAATCAGTGCGGGATAACCAAAGCCTACCTGTAACATCAGCGGCATCAGGAACGGAATACAGCCGGTTCCCAGACGCGAGGCAATGTTGCCAATGATGCCGACCGAAAAGGTACGGGTTTTAAACATCGGTAAATTGATCAGCGGTGCCGGATGGCGACGTGCATGCACTATATAAAGAAGAAGTAACGCGACGCCGCTAAACAGCACCAATAACGCTTGCCACGGCAGCACAACACGCTCGCCAAACAGTTCAATGCCGACAGAAATCAGCACCAGGCCTAAGCCAAACAGCAGGAAACCTAAAAAATCAAAGCGGCGTTTCGGCGTCGTGAAGTCCGGCATATATTTGCGCGCATAAAAGATGCCCGCGATGCCGATGGGAATGTTGATCAGGAATATCCAGTGCCAGCTGGCGTAAGTTACCAGCAAGCCGCCAAGCATCGGGCCAAGAATCGGTCCCACTAAACCTGGCATGGTGACGAAGTTTAAAACGGGCAGCAGTTCACTGCGGGGATATGCGCGCAGAAGTGCTAAACGCGCGACGGGCATCATCATCGCTCCGCCAATCCCCTGTACTACGCGAGATATCACCAACATGCTCAACGAGCCGGATAAGGCACAAGCCAGTGAACCCAGCGTAAACAGAGAGACGGCAATGATAAAAACTTTGCGTGTGCCGTAGCGATCGGCCAGCCAGCCACTTACCGGGATCAGCATCGCTACCGTAAGCGTGTAACTGATGACAGTCGATTGCATGGCAAGAGGAGATCGTTCGAGACTGACGGCAATAGCGGGAAGCGCGGTATTAAGGATGGTGGCATCGAGTGCTTGCATGAAAAACGCCATGGCGGCGATCCAGGGCAAGCCGGCCATACTGCGCGCGGAGCGAATCATTGAAAGTCCTTCTCGAATAATTGTCAGCCTGCAACAAAGTAAATTGCGTTTGGTTTAACAGAATAGCATTGGTGTTTGAGGTGATGGCGCTGATTTGTGTCGATGAAGCGGCGATTTTGACTGTTAATTCGGCGAGATATGTCTGTTTTTAACGCGTTCGTTTAAAAAAGAGGCGCTCAGTCATTTTTTTGCAATAAACCCTTGTCACCTCCGAATAACTCCCTATAATGCGCCACCACTGAGACGGCAAAGCGGCAACGCAGGCGGCTCAGCAGGGAGTGAAGAAATTCATCCCGCCGGATGAAAACGCTGAAAAAAGTGTTTGACTCTGAAGGAGGAAGGCGTAATATACGCCACCTCGCGACAGGCGGTTAACCCGCTGTTCGCAACGCTCTTTAACAATTTATCAGACAATCTGTGTGGGCACTCGCAGGATTGATATCAGCGTCTCCGGACGCAAAAAAATATCAAGTCTCACGAGTGAACACATAATGAAATTCATTATGACGT
>NZ_LGIS01000028.1 GCF_001187905.1 Pantoea sp. RIT-PI-b
AAAGCTAAACTTTAATTCTAATTAGCCCTCAAAGCAGAGGGTTAGCTCTTTTATTAAAAGTTACTCTGACAACAATCGGACATCTCAGGTTTGCCTGAACCCGGTCATCTCTGCTTAGCTTCAACATTGATTGTAACGACTAAAACGTGGTAATCGCCAGCTTGTTCCTGGCCTTGCTGAACTTGCTCTGGGCATCATCAGCGATAATTATGCTGACTTTGGTCCGACGCTCGCCTGCGAGAAGCTGGCCGAACTCCATGACGTTGTGCTGGCTAAAGAGACCGTGCGTCAGCTGATGGTACGAGCCGGACTCTGGATCCCCCGGAAAATTCGTGCGCCGAGGATCCAGCAGCCGCGGTATCGTCGCGCCTGCGTTGGCGAGCTGATACAGATCGACGGCTGCGACCACCGCTGGTTTGAGGAACGTGGTCCTGCCTGCACGCTGCTGGTCTACGTTGATGACGCGACCAGCCGCCTGATGCAGCTCCACTTCGTAAAATCTGAGTCCACGTTCACCTATTTTGACGCCACGCGCGGCTATCTGGAGCTGCACGGTATGCCGCTGGCATTCTACAGCGACAAAGCCAGCATTTTTCGCATTACCAACAAAAATGCGGCTGGCGGTGACGGCCAGACGCAGTTCGGGCGCGCGATGAACGAGCTGAACATCAGCGGCATCTGTGCCAATACCAGTTCTGCCAAGGGCCGTGTTGAACGTGCACATCTGACGCTTCAGGACAGGCTGGTCAAGGAGCTGCGGCTGCGCAAAATCAGCACGCCGGAAGCAGCCAACGCCTTTACCGCTGAGTTCATGGCGGACTACAACCGGCGTTTAGCGAAAGAACCGCGACATGATTTCAACGTTCATCGGGCACTTGATGCAGACGATAATCTGGATCTGATATTCACCTGGCGCGAGCCAAGGCGCGTCTCTAAATCGCTTACAGTCCAGTATGATAAAACGCTTTATATGCTTGAAGACAATGATAAAAGTCGTCAGGTAATGGGGAAATATATCGAGATTTATCATTATCCGGATGGAAAAATTGAGCTGCGGGCAAATGGTACTGCACTTCCCTGCTCTGCTTATGACCGCCTGGCGGAAGTCGACCAGGGCGCCATCGTTGAGAATAAGCGGCTGGGACACGCGCTGGCTGTGGCTAAACTGGTTCAGGAAAAGCGCGACAGCACGCGTTCACTCTCGGTCCCGTCAGGCAGCGCCCCCAGTCGCAGAGGACAGAAAAAAGACCCGGCGAAGAAGTCACAGCGCTCTTTAGATGAAAATAATTTGCTCGAAGCCCTTGCTGACTTACAGACCCGCAGCCAGGAGATATTTGGCAAGACCTGACGGACATTTCAATTTAGCTAAAACCCGGATATTTAAAACCAGCCTCAACACAGATTGTTACTCCAAAACGCTGATGTCGTACGTAACAACTCACCGATGTCGTCTCTGAACTAGCCTTAAATCTCCACAGGCTCAGCTCAGGATGCAGACTTTATGTTGGTGACTATGACAGATAAAGATCTATACCGGCTCGGCATCATTCAGCGCGTTCACGACCACACTTTGCTGCAGCGTTAAGCTGCCCGCCTTCTCGAACTTATCTTAAGCACGGCGCGTCTTGTCTAAAGAGCCCTTGTAATACTGAATATTGCTGTTACAGCCATAGCTAAAACCTGTTGAGTCTTAACTGAATTTTCAGACATTTCCGCCGATAAGTGTTGAGGGCATACTTTGTGCCAATCCTTGTTGACCAGGAGAGACAATGTTTCGAAATTTATTCAGTAAACAGTCCGCCGCAGAGCAGACGCAGCCATATATCGCTGAAGAGCAAGTCAATAAAGCGCTAGATGTGGACCACAGTGATACCATTCTGCTGAAATGTGTTATGAGCCTCAGTCAGAAAGGATTTTGGTATGTTGAGGCTCCGGTTCTTGGAAGTGACGCGCCTGTATTTTTTTCATCTGAAGCCCGCCAGCTTTTGTCATTACCTCTTCAAAGGGTGCTAGGACTGACGTCACTTACACAGATGGTACATCCTGATTCCAGAGATGATTTTAGACGTTTAATAAATTATACGCTCAACCACGGCGATGTTAATAAACCGGTGCGTTGCCTCTTCAAAACTGACGCAAATGATTTTCAGTGGTTTCGCATAAGTGCATCATACTGTCAGGAGTTTACGCCGCCACGTCTCGTGGCAGTTATGGAAAATATTGAAGAAGAAACCGCTCAGTCTCGCCTTTTTGAAATTGTTTCCACGCGCTTTGACCTATCTCGGGAAATGCTCAATGATGGACTCTGGGACCTAGACATCATTGGCGGAAATCCGCTGAACCCTGACAACGTATTCTGGTGGTCACCGCAGTTCAGAAAGCTGCTTGGCTTTGAAACTATTGAAGAATTTCCAGATGTGATGGATAGTTGGGCGTCACGCCTTCATCCGGATGACAAACAAGCTGCACTCGATGCTTTCGTCAGCCACCTAATGGATTTCAGCGGTAAAACCGGTTTTGATATTGAATATCGTCTTAGATTGCGCAGCGGTGAATACCGGTGGTTTCAGGCTCGAGGCCAGACTAAACGTGCATCTGATGGTACGCCTCTGCGTGCGGTAGGCGCGCTTATTGATATCCAGGGCCGTAAGGATCGGTTGCTCCACGAGGAAAGCGAGGGCAGGCGAAATATTCAGACAGCCGAAACTGCAAAAGAAATTGCCGAGCTGGTTTCTGAAAACGCAAGTATAGCGGCGCAGATTAAGCTCATTTCATTGAACGCTAGTATTGAAGCCGCAAGAGCAGGTGTACATGGCCGAGGGTTTTCCGTTATCGCCAGTGCTATCAGGGGGCTGGCGGAAAGAACGGCAGATATTACAGGACAGATTTCTCGTCTTCAAATGCGAATAAGGAATTTTGCCAGCAGTACAGAAAATCCTCACAAGCATTGAGCATGCATCAACGTTTTTCCTGGCTGACTCAAGATCTATTCCGGAGTAAAGCCTGTCTCTGGATTAATGTGGCCAAAGCTTGACCGCGGCCATATGAAATTAACCCCCAGAACGTCTTACATTCCTATATGCGAGCGTGTTCTGGGACTCCTTTATCATTTTTAACCGAATATTATTACCTTTTCATATTTGTCGGCCTGTGTCATATAGCAGACATGCTCTCTATGAGTGGAAAGCTAACTTTTATAATGCAGAGAAATTTTTCTTCAAAATTCAAGAAAACGCATTATATAAACATTTTCATCTGGGTGCTTTTTGGTAATCATTCCAAGTAATGAATCCCATTTATTACTGGTCATGCGGCATCTGCTCCCTATAATCTGGGCGGACATAGAAAACGTCTATTCATGCGATTGATACTATCCCCTATCATGGCCACACTGCCCGAACCTTGGATTGCTGCAGGAGGATTGGTCCGATTACTACGCCGACTATGAGGACTTGTCAGCGGTACGGCAGCAAGTAGACTAGTCAAAGCACTACCCATCCGAAAACCTCAATTGCAAAGATCGGCAAGTCTGTTTTTGTGTTTCACAATGTGATTTTCGCTTGAGCTTTACCGGTAACACTCTATGTTAATGAGGAGGCTTAAATCACACATATGGAAGGAAGGTTAACTATGGCAAAGTGTAATATATTTAAAGTAATCGAATTGTCTGCAATTCTTGTCTTCGCGTTAGTTTTGATTTATTTTGTCGCAACCGGAATATTTTCATCTCTTGGTATAGATCATTCATGGCCATATCCTAGCAAGTAAATGAGGTCGGCCCCAGGGAAAACAATTATTTCTTGACTATAAAAATAATAAACCTTCATTCCGCTGTCTCTTAAGCAGGGTTGATTCGCATAAATAGGCCGTATAAGCAAACGTGAACCGCTGTATATTTCCATAAGGAGAAACCCTCTTACTATCATTAACCCCATGACACTCATTTTTTTAAAAATATAAAAATGATCTCTCACCTGCCATGATAGCCTGATGAAATTACTCCCCTGAGATTTGCATTGCTTTATTCTGTTAATATTTAACTGATTTGGCAGCAATGGATGCGTTGTTAGTTATAATCAGCCTTGGCAGTCGAATGTTAGAAAAATTTCAGCATGTTTAATCTAAATATCTCAACTGAAGTTCCATGCAGTTAAAGTAAAAACTGACTGATTTTGGGTCAGTAAAAGCAATAATACCTGAACCTTTAAACCTTGATTATGGGGACGATTTTTTAAGTCACTTCACTCAATGATCCATACCCACTAGAGGTTGGTGAGAGGCATACATGAAAATATGATAATATCATGTACGTTCAAATGCTTAATCTAAAACTGAAAGCTAGCAATGAGCGGATAGTAAAATTTCAGTTTAGTGTGCGAATGAAGCTGCAGAAGTTAGCCATAACCTCTGATGCTCTTCTTCCTCGGGCAGACCTAGAAATCCATGCCAATGATAAAGTTCTTAATAATTTTCATCTATCTCATCCTTATTGAATATGAAGCTTATGAAAGTTGATAACGAGTTGTTACTTTCTTTACAAGGTGATAACTATAATCAATTATTTACACGATGTGCTAGTACATCTGAAGAAACTTTCAAGCCTGTTTGAAAAATATATTATTTATAAATAGTTAAAGCTTGGTAAAACTACGTCGATAAGCTCTGTTGCAATATTTAACATTTACATCAGGGTTCATATGACTATTACACAGCGTTTGTTGCTGGTATTTTTTTTACTGGCATTATCACTTCTCGCGATTGTTTCCGTTTCACTCTCGGTAATCTCAGGCTTCCAGTCTCGCTTTGAATATGTTCAGGCCAATGCAATTCCCAGCATCAAGGATCTCAATAAATCAATTAGTTACACTAATCAGTTAGGCATTGCACTCTACCGCCATCAGACCGCTTCAGGTAGTCAAGACCTGAACCAGGCTGAGGAAAGGATAAAAGATCTGCTGAATACGTTAAAGTCGCTTACGGATTATTACATGGAAAACGATATCTCCAGTGATGAAGATAAAGCGATGACCGAGCAGGCTTTTCATAACATTGATGCGGTTCGTGAGGCCTTACCGGCTTTTTTATACGCCTCAAAAAGCCAAGACAATACGCTTTCTCTGGCTTTACTAAAAGGTGAAAATGGGGTGGGCGCCGCAACACGTAAAATGGAGTCAGAGTTCACGAAGCAAATTGATTTGAATATAAAAATTGGTGCTGGTTTAAGAGAAATCAACAAGAAAATCTACACACAGACTGTTTGGATGATGAGCGGAGTGTCAGTGTTAGTCATCATCGGTCTCGGTATATTTTCTACCAGTATTATCCTTGGCATTAAGCGTAGTTTGAATAGTATGACCAATACTATGACTGATGTTAGTAATAACCTTGATCTTACTCTAGTAGCTCCAGTACTTAGAAATGATGAAATCGGTCAAACCGCATCAGCATTTAACAACTTGTTGATAAAAGTCTCGGCAACACTTTTGTCTGTTAACCATGCGGCACAATCAGTCAGCACAGGCTCCACCCAGATAGCTGCAGGGAACGAAGACTTGTCATCACGTACTGAGCAGCAGGCAGCTTCGCTAGAGCAAACCTCAGCAAGTATGGCCACTTTAAGTGATACCGTTCGTCAGAATGCTGATGGTGCAGTTCAGGCCAGTGAGCTAGCGAATAATGCTAACGATTTATCCCAGCGAAACGGGAGTGCAGTCAGTCAGATGCTGGAAACAATGTTAGAAATACGTGGAAGTTCCTCAAAAATTTCCGAAATTACAGGTTTGATTGAAGGAATTGCATTCCAGACCAACATACTTGCGCTTAACGCTGCGGTAGAGGCCGCGCGCGCTGGTGAGCATGGTAGAGGATTTGCAGTCGTTGCTTCTGAGGTTCGTAATCTGGCCCAGCGCTCCTCAACTGCTGCTCGCGAGATAAACGAGCTTATTTCAGTTTCCGTTGCTCAAGTCGAACAGGGTCTTGAGCAGGCAACGCACGTGGGTAATAATACAGAAAATGTCAGTAATGCTATCCAGCAGGTTGCCGATCTGGTTAATGAAATTGCTGCAGCAACCTCTGAACAAAGCAAAGGCATAGAGCAGGTTCATCTTGCCATTGGACAGATGGACGAAGTCACACAGCAGAACGCTTCCTTGGTTGAAGAAGCTTCCTCTGCATCTAAGTCTTTGCAGGAGCAGGCTGAAACCTTGTCGAGGCTGGTTTCTACGTTCATTTTAAACGAATCCACAGCTCAGGTTGGTGTAGCAGTTAACGCACAGACAGCCAGAACGTTACAACTTCAAAAGAATACTCCGTTAATTGCTCCAGAGGTGAGTAAGGCAAACTGGGAAAGCTTTTAGTTCTTAACTTTCTAACCATCGATTTACCCAACGAAAGCGCTATTTAATCAGCGCTTTCACTTTTTACGCTTGGCTGTAAGTCTCAGAATATCAAATGTCTGTGAAAAATATTTGGCATGTAAAAATCTAAATATAAAACACAAGTCTCCATTTCCAAAATATTTCACAGCTCAACTTGTTATTACAATGGTTTAACATTACTTAGCGTGGTTGAGGAGGAGCATGGATTTTTTAGGTCCATTAGTTACTTATGGCCTACTCTGATAAAAGTCAGGTCCATTTTTAAATGGTCTTGCCAACAATTTGACGCCATTGCATCCTCCCTTAGTATGAAAAACCTCGATTCCACTGATAGATACCTCAATTTGCAATCAATGCTGTTCATACAAAAGAATATTTATATCAAAGTTCTTGTCAGGAGAAAAAGCAGTGCCAATTAAAACCAGATTCTCGAACATCATCACTTTTTTTTAGAAAGAAAATTACTCAGAATTAGTATCATAAATTACCTAAATTTGAATTTTTTTTATTCCTTGCTAATGTTTATTAGTGTTCATAACTAAAGTTTTTAAATAATTTTTATTCACTCTCGTCAGGAGTTAACATGGTCACACATCGTGGTGGAGCAGGTAATTTCGCTGAGAATCATGAAAGAGCAGTTGAGGCTGGCCGAAAAGGCGGCCGCGTAAGTGGTGGTAACTTTAGGAATGATCCGGCTCGCGCCGTCGAGGCAGGGCGTAAAGGAGGAACCATCAGTAAACGCAAGCCGTTGTCACAAGATCATTTAGAATAAATAAATTTTTTTAAAAGCCGCTTGCAGCGGCTTTCTTTAATCTTTGTAACTTTCTCTTGCTAGTAGTCATTATATTCTCAACAAAGTTATCCCAACTCTGTCTGCTGATGTTAAAATTAGGTGTGCCAGATTATTGGATTACGTAACCAGCAACCTTATTATCCCCTTCTCAGTTGTATAAGCAGCAGATCCGTTTATGTCTTGATTTCTAACGCGCTGAAACTTTTCATGCATACAGATTTAACCATACGGTAATCCATTTTTTACAGATACTACGCGGAAGTAGTCAGTAGCACTGAAGAACGAGCACATGTATACCTCACATGCTCCCCAGAGAAACAAGCAGCCATGACCCTGAGTTCAACGCGTCCGCAGTATACAAATATGGCTTAAACCTTGAATGTCTCCACCATTCCGCGCTGTGCCTGTTCTGAAAGTGACTGTTAGGCGGACGAGGATTATTCCATCAGAGCTGCATTATTCTGCGTTCCCCCGTCGATCTGGCTGACGGCAATGCTGACCTGAGAGATGCCCTGCATCTGTTAGGATGAAGCCAGCGAAATATTATCCATGGCCTCGGCCACTTCGCCCACCATACCGACAATTTTCAGTATGCTGCACCTGCACCTGCACCTGCCCCTGCGACCACACCGCTATCAACAACACTTACTGCCTCCGTCATCAGTTGCATGATGTCATGCGCGGCATTAGCACTACGCAGCGCAAGCGTCCTTTCAAAGCTGCCACTGTATGCCCGAGTATATAGGGGTGGAATTAATTTCTGATGCGATTTAAGCGCGGGAAAAGCGGAGGGTTTCGTACCTGACAGGGTCTCCGGCCTGTACACGCCTGCGCGCGACCGGTGAGGATCTCTTCTTAGTCGTGTTCCGGTCAGAGCTGGACTAAGTCCTTTGGCGTCAGTTCTTCTCGTCGTTCAGGCCTGCCCCGGCTCGTGTAAGCTCTTCAGCCAGCATCTGGCTTCGGATATTTCTGTAAGCCGCTTATCGCTGCTGCCAGTCTCAGCCATGCGTCCGAGTTCGGAAATAAGCGAATGCACGCTTATTTCCCTTTCGCCCGGAGCAAGACTCAGTGCCGCTTCGTCAATAATGACGCGCCTTTTCCCGTATTGTTGAATAGACAAATTTATTACCTCTGTTTTACGTTGATGACAGCCTCACGCCACACTTTTGACACCGCTGAATAAAGCCCCCGAAGGATGTTCTGAAAAACCACTATTCCGCAATAATTTATTTTGATTACAAGGCTACGAGTGCGTTAAAAACTATCGTTTCAGACTTTCTGAATGTTTATTCAGCGTCTCATCATGTCCGTTGCCGGTCCGGTTTGAGAAATGGCGGCTGGCTGCTATGGTGCCCGTGACAATCTGTGGCAATACGGAGCCTGAAATGCTTACAACAATAATTTACCGGAGCCACCTCGCTAATGAGGTACCCGTCAGCGTTCTGCCGGGCATGGTGGAGAAGGCCAGCCTGCTGAACGCCCGACATCAGGTCACGGGGATCCTACTCTTTAACGGCACGCACTTCTTTCAGATTCTGGAGGGGCCGGAGGAAGGCGTACTGGACATTTACGGCCGCATCTGCGCCGACCGGCGCCACCACAACGTGGTTGAGCTGATGCGCGACTATTCACCGTCGCGCCGCTTTGGCAACCACGGCATGGAGCTGTTCGACCTGCGCCATCACGACAGCGGCAGCGTGCTGCAGGCGGTGCTTGACCGCGGCACGTCTAAATATCGTCTGACCTATGACGACCGCGGCCTGCAGTTCCTGCGAACCTTCGTGGAAGCACGTGAGAAAGAAAACTACTTTGAGGTCCTGCCCGCCGACTACTGGGACTTCGTGCCGGATGACAATGGGTCACCGGCTGCGGCAGCGGGCGTTACCTTCCGCCCGGTGGTCGATCCGCTCGGCCGTAAGGTCACGGCCCTTGAGGCCCTGCCCGATGACGCGCCGGCGGGGGGCTCCGGCGAGGCGCTGTACGAGCATAATCTCGATGCGGTCATCGGAGCGCTGCACAGGGCCGGCAGGTCATGCCCTGACGACATCATGCTGTACCTCAGCATTCTGCCTATGACGCTGGTTTATGTTCCGGACGCCGTCAGCCGGCTCGTCAGCGCCATCGACAGCGCCGGGATGGTGCCGCAGCAGATCATACTGGGTGTTAGCGAGACGGAGGTCATTTCTCAGCTGGAAGCATTTTCTCAGGCGGTGCGCCAGCTGAAGCAGGCCGGCATCAGCCTGTCCATCGATAACTTTGGTGACGGCTCAGCCGGACTGTCGCTGCTGGCGCACGTGCAGCCTGACCGCGTGCGCATCGGCGCCGGGATCGTTCGCAATATTCACCGCAGCGGCCCCCGTCAGGCGGTAGTACACGCCGTGCTGCGCTGCTGTTCGGCGCTGGAAATTAACGTGATCGCGGCGGGCATTGAGCAGCCGGAGGAGTGGATGTGGCTGGAGGCGGCGGGGGTCACTGATTTTCAGGGCGCGCTGTTCACCGCTGAAGGCGCGGCCGTCGCCTGGCCGGAAACACGGGAAGCCGTCTGAGGCACGGGAACAGAAAGGGGCCCGTGGGCCCCGGATGATTAACAGGCTGCGGCACGCTGAGGCGGGTGCTGCGCGGCCATAACGGCCGCCGGCGCTTCAGCCTTTTCCTGCCGCAGCGTTCTGCCGCGGTTGGCCTTTTCAAGCCAGGTGCGGAAATGCGTCGTCATGACCGCCGCGTGCTGCGCGTCCGGCGTGCAGTAAATCAGCAACCGGCTTTTGGTCTGGTTTGTGCAGTCGATGGCATAAATCTCGATGCCGGCGTCGCGCTGCTCGCTTTCAATTGCTGTGAAATGCATCTGAGGCCAGCGGTTCACCTTCAGCATAAACTCACCTAAAATCATTTTTTTTACCTCTTATTGTTTTAAAACCGGTACTCTCTACACTGGTCCGCCCAGTGTAGAACTGGTTGCAAACTCTGCAAGTGGCCAACAAGACATTAAGCGTAAAGGTTTCGTAATCCCCCTGTTTTCAGCGACGGAGGTACCTCCAGCATGCGCCAGCGGGAGATGTCCGGCAATCCGCCGGCAGGCTATCGCTGCAACAGGGTTTAACGCACAGGAGACGCAGCAATGCTTAGCTAACACAGGCTTACTCAAATCGCCGGTAATCCGGAAAATCATGACGCAGAGGCCGTGGCGATGGCGCAGGAACTCCTGCAGCTGCGTCGCACGCTGGGAATGCCCTGGGCCGTGGTACAGCCGCTGGGCGAACTTTACGTTGAGGACTGGAATGCGGCCATGATCTGGCCGGCGAGCCTGGCGGAGCGCGGCGACGTCTGCCTGTATCGCCTGGAGAAGCCTTAACCGGTGGCGGAGCCCGCACCTCCAGCAGCAAAGCAGCGCGGACGCAGCAAGAAAATGTCCGCGCAGGAGTGAGGCACCGTCAGAGCAGGATACCTCCCTCCCTGGCAGCGTTATCGTGGCGCGTATTTACACTGCGGTGAAAAAGTTTTATGCGGACAGATTACCCGTTCATGTCCAGGCCAGGTGTGCTGTGGTAAGCTCTGCGCCCGAAACCTGCTGCCGGATAACCCCATGAAAAATGACTTTGAAGAAAAAATGGCCGACATCATGATTGGCGAGGCCGTAACAGCGCTGCTGGATGAGGACGTGGCCATCAGCTGGGCTGTCCTGACAGACCGCCTGCGCGCGGCGATTGAGCATGAAACGGATGAAGACCGCGTTCGCGCGGGCCTGCGCGCTATCGAAGAGGTCCGGCGGGAAATGCACATTCGCGCCGATGAGAAGACCGGGGTCGCCAGCGCTGACAATCTGTCATCGCAGAAGCTTCACTGAAGTCACCCGGGCCGCCGCTGTATCTGCTGCGGCGCCTTTCAGTTATACTGTACGCTTATCCACCTTACGGACGGAGGTCATATGAACGATGACACCACCGCCGAAGATATCTACGCCGTTATCGGAACGGTCGTGGCGCGCCTTCTTAAGCCGGACCAGTACCTCACCCTGCACGAAATCACCAGCGCCTTGCACAGCATGGGCGAGTCGGCTGGCGCTGCCGCATTGCGCGAAAATTGCGAACGCGCGGTCAGACTACTGGCTCAGCAGATGCACTGACCTTCAGATTTATCCCGTTATGACGCGTTTCCCTCGCGCAATAACTGTGGCGTGCCACACTGTTAAAAGTGAAATCTTTTAAACCGGGAGGTGCCTGTGAAAGTCTGGATTGCCGTAACCCTCGCCGCCGCAGTCACCTGCTCCTTGTGGGCTTCGCAGGGAGGATTCGACTCTCCGCCTGCGCTGAATGCCGCGCAGGCTGCGCAGCACAATTAATCTCATAAGGCTTCATCGTCGGGCGTTTTACCCACCACGATTTCCAGCGCGCTGCGCAGCACGTCAAGCTCGTCCATGTCTGAGGTGCTTTCGAGCTCGGCAATCAGGTAAAGGATGATCGCTTTGCTGGTCACCTTTTTACCGTGGATAACGATATCGCGGATGACAGCGTCCAGCACGGCGGTTTCAGCGGCCAATGCGTCGCCGCCGCTGCGGAAGTGCTGGATGATGTATGCTTCAGAAGTGTTAAGTTTCTCATTAACTTGCATGATGTTATCCGTCAGGCCCTGCGGGCTAATGTGGCCAGGCAAATGCCTGAAATAAAAACGGCCACCCTCCGGTAGCCGCGTCCTGCGGGCGTCCTGCCACTATCCGCTATAAACGGAAATCTCAGCTGAGGCTCAGTGCTTACGACCACTGTCAGGTGAGGGCCCATCATTAAAAGCCAGTATTGCTGCATCACGAGTGTTACTTAATCGTGGAAGAGTAGCTTCAACTTCCTGAATAGCCATCATTACTGCTTCCCGTCGCTCAGCATCCTGTTCAGTCTGAGTCATGGACTTAAGCACGCCAATCAGCCTTACAGTACTGATGTCATCGTCGCCATCAAGCATAGCTATGACAGCATCTCCTAAAACAGCGTCAACGAGTCTTTCTGGTTTACTTCTTTGCATACCCGCGCCTTATGGTGCCTGTCCTCCGGACAAAGTGCCGGTCGCCCAGTCCGGACGGCCCTTGTATGCATGCTGCGGGGCGTTTCACCTGGAAATTAAAACTTAACGCTCGAACAACATACCGATAAGCGTCTGATAATGACGCTCTTCTTCCTGACTTGATGCCGCTTCAAGGCGGCGTAACAGCTTGGTGCAGATGGCCTTACGGTTGAGGTTCTTGCCCGAGCGCAGGATTTCGCCGACAATCTGCCCAAGGGTTTCCTGTTGGGTCGGCGCCGACGCCTTGCTGAAGTAGTGTGCAATGTCGCTCGCGGCATCCGGTAATTTCGTGACATTCTGACGCATGGTGAACCCCTCAATGGTTAAAATGTAGTCGACCCTGTCTGTCCATAAAGTTATACAATCAAATCAAAATTGTACAGTAATTGTGATACTGTACAAGTTATCTTTTTTTGTGCAAAAAGTGCTAGCCTTTACTAAACAGTAGCTTACGTGACTATCAGCGCGCGAATGATGAGTGCGATAATAAAAGGGTTGTACAGCATTAAGAAAGCTATGGCTGGCCTGCGTGTTGCGAGAGAAGCTGGAAAGAGGTCCGCCCGGTTTTTGTCCCGAACGGGCGTAAACCCTTCAGTGAACTGAGCCCTGACCCGCTCCGGTAACCCATCTGAGCTCGTCACGGTTACCTGAAGCTGGCATGAACCCGCGGAGCCAGTGTTTCGCCTCTCTTATCTGCACGCAGCGCGCAGGATTTTCCTCGATGGCAGCCATCTCAGCCAGCGCCCTTACAAGCGAGTCAACAGTAATATCCGCATTATTTAGCGCCAGATGAATCACAGCTTCGCCAATAATCAGCTGATTTTCGTTGTGATAGTAATCAGGCATGCTCCACTCTCCATCAGCCTTATTACGGTATTTCAGTGTAGCGGTTTAATGAGCTGAAGTACGGTCCGGAATGGTTATTTTCAGCGTAGCGCTTCCTTAATGCGAAATAAATTCAGTCCCGTTAAGAAAAAAACGCCTTAAATTCATAATCCTGACAGATTATCAGGGATAAAGCTCAGAAAAAACTGAATAAACCTTATGTGGTCACTGAAATCGTTTTCATCTTTAAAAGTTAAAGTCATATGGGATTTAATCTCAGGAATGGATTTAACACGATTTGAAAATATTGCAGGCCTTCTTAGAGAGATATTGCCTGTAGAAATGCGCAGCGGGCTAGAAAAAACCATGCGATAATTCGTTATAATTAATCTCTGCCGACCCCAGGGAAAGTTAGGTAATATTAATTTCCTAATTGAGATCGCCGGGATAAAATTTAACCGCCGGTGCGAATCTGTTTGCCTTAATTAAATTTCAGGTTTAGGGCCCCGGCGGCTGATAAGTCCGCCCTTACGGCCAGCCACGCGTGCGCGACCGGGGCGGTGTTTGAAGTTGCCTCCGCTGGCTGTACCGCCTTTGCTGCCCGTCCGGAGAGGCGCGTGCCGGGTCGGCCGCGAAGTTTCCGGCACCACTGCGCCTTACTGTTGTCATGATATCTTTCTCCAGATAAAAAAATGTCCTTTGTATCAGGCAGTGAAATCCTGCAGGTCTGGTTGATATTCACTGTCCGCCGCGCACATTTTTTCGTAGATACGACGGCGGACACGTGCTGCAGGACGCCTTAATCTGAAATGCGGGCGTTATGAGCCCCCCGGCTTGCTACTCCGGCGATATACGCCAGGCTATGTGGGCTGAACGGCATGTGACATCCCTCCGGTGGAGAGTTGTTCTGCAGCCGCGTCGTTCCGCATCCGTATTATTTCTGCGCAGCGTTAAGGGGGTGCGTACTGATGACAACCCGTCGTCTCAGGTGGCTTCCTGGCTCGGCGCCCCAGCAGAAGGCGGCCCAGTGGCCGCAGAACGCCAGCCAGCTGCGCACCGGGTGCAGGCAGCCCGACTCGCCTGTGCCGTCCCACACGTATACGTAGTGCTCCGGGTCGCGCAGCGCCCAGGCAACCATCCCTTCCCACATCACTTTTGCCGCGTTGGTCTGCGCGCTGTCGGTAATGATGATCGACCAGCGATGAAGAAAATGTCAGAAAAACCGGCGCGCCAGGCCGTGCACCGCCACCTCGTGCAGCGGCTGGCGGGTGCGCCATACCATGACCTGTATGCAGGCGCGCTCCGGCGAGGTAAAGTCTTCGGCTTCTTCCAGCCTCACTGCATATGCGGTCTCCGGCTCTGGCTCCTGCGTTATAAGCCTGAACTGTCGCTCTGCTCTGTTCTGCCATAGGGTGTAGCCGAACGGCGTCACAAACCCGGGCAGCGTAAACGGCTCCACGTCGCGGGAAAGAAATGCGCGGGTGTCGGCCCGGTTGGTGTCTTCCGGATTCAGTACCTAACTGAAGCAGGTATCGGGCAGGGTAATGGGCATGCTGTCGTCCGCCGGTATTTTTCTGTTCACTGAGCCTCCCTGATAACCGGAGCGTTAATTTTATCGCTGAATTGTCTGCAATAACTGGTGGCGCTGTTTAAAGGATGGTGCACCGGTGGATTACTGCTGTACACGCGCCGGTACATCGGTTACTTTGCGCCCGACCTCATTCTTTATGCACGGGTATTTCATGCGACAGGACGGACTACCGCCGGAAAAAGATGCCGGGCTGACTGGCTACTTCAGCCAGGTCACCCACCCCGGCCAGATTGCGCTGCTGGGACGAATCACCGTCGATATCCTGCGTCAGGAACGGCGTCTGAAGCGCACAGCGCTTTGCCTTAAGCTGATTGCGCGCCTGGACTGTACCGGCGATGAGGCCGAGGCGGCACACCTTACGGCGCTGCTCCGGATGCTGTTTAATCGCTGAATCCGGAGCGGAGTGCCGGCGCGGCACCGGTTAATGATTGTCCGTCGAAAGAAGAGAGCGGCAAACGGAATGCCGTGCTGTCCCGCTGTAAATACACGGTCCGCAGATGGCGGTTACAGATAAACCAGACTTCGTCGCGGTCGTTGGAAAGAATGAAATAGGCGTCAGACGTTTCCGACGGGTTAAAGCACCCCAGCGCCCGGTAGGCCGTCGTTAGGCTGAACCCGCTCAGCAGCGGCAATGGCCGCGGGCCGCCCGGCAGCTCTTCTACCCTGAGATACATACCCTCTTCCATCCACAGCATGGCCACCTCCGCAGCGCATCTTCATTCTTCTGTAAAAGTACGGCGCCGGGTACCTCCCGGTGATTCAGGAAGGCTATCATCTGAATTGCGCCTTTGTTTCTGCTATACCTGTGTAGCCTGGCCCTGTCGTATAAAGGGATTCACCATATTAAGAGCATAACTGCTAGTCAGCTTTTATTTACTAACGTCAGGCTAATGTCCACTACTTGCGAACAGCGGACATTCATTTTTAGATTTTGTATTCAATTTCATTTTGCGTTGCATCACCAGTCTTGTCATAAGAGTTGAATTCTGCTCAGCCCCTTCCCTTATGTAGCGTAGCAAAGTGTCCGATTAAACAGCAGCCTATAATTATCCCCACACCCTATTGCCACTGACCTTATACCCTGAAGGCCTCAACCATTCCGCGCAGCGCGTGTGCCTGCTCAGACAGTGACTGTGAGGCAGACGAGGATTCCTCAACCAGCGCGGCGTTATTCTGGGTTACACCATCCATCTGACTGACGGCAATGCTGACCTGGGATATACCCTGCATCTGTTCGGATGAAGCCAGTGAAATGTTATCCATGGCCTCAGCCAGCTCGCCCACCATACCGACAATTTTCATTATACTGTGCCCTGCATCTGCGGCTGCGACCACGCCGCTGTCAACAACACTTACTGCCTCCGCCATCAGTTGTTTGATGTCATGCGCGGCATTCGCACTGCGCTGTGCAAGCGTCCTGACTTCACCCGCCACCACGGCAAATCCCCGCCCTTCTTCACCTGCCCGGGCGGCCTCCACTGCAGCGTTTAAGGCCAGAATATTTGTCTGGAAGGCGATACTTTCAATTACGGATGTGATATCTCGCACCTTCGCAGCGCTAACAGATATGGCATTCATTGTGTCTGACATGCGCTGTACATCTGTACCGCCTGAACGGGCAACTTGCGCTGCTTCACGGGCTGAACCCGCTGTCTGCTGTGCACCCGCAGTATTACTTTTCACTGTAGCGGTAAGCTGCTCCATGCTGGCGGCCGTTTCCTGCAGCGCGGCCGCCTGCTGCTCGGTGCGGGAAGAGAGTTCGGTATTACCCTGCGAAATTTCATCCGCAGCAAGCGCCACGGAGCTGGCGGAATCCTTTATCTGAGAAATAAGCCTCCGCAGGTTTGCCTGCATACCATCCAGTGAAGCCAACAAGCTTGTTTTATCATTACCTCGCAGAATTACCTGACTCGTCAAGTCGCCAGAAGCAATTGCTGCTGCGAGTATCTCAGCATCTTTTGGTTCCCCGCCTAACTGGCGCATCAACGTCCTGACTATCATAAAAATGGTCAGAAGAGAGAACAGGACTGAAAGAGTCGTGAGTGAGAGAAGTAAAATGGAAGCCTCACGTACAGATGCGCTATTAACTGCTACCGTATCCCGGCTAAGCTTATTCTGTACATCGGTAAGCCCATCCAGGGCATCGGACAGAGCCTTCTGAGCCGGGCGCGCCGTATTCAGCAGATAGTCAGCGGCTATTTCTGACTGGTCATTGTCCATCCCCATTTTTCCTGCAACTGTCAGTGTATTCAGAGCGGCACTGTCTGAGGACAGAATACGGTCTAACGCTGATTTTCCTTCAGGGGAATCGTTATGCATCATGCTGGCAACCAGTTGTTCGCGTTCCTGAAGATACTTTTCATGTAAATCACTGACCTTTTGCCATTCATTTTTCTCCTGCTTAGGGTCTCTGAGAAGAACGATGTCTCTGACTGAAACTGCCATGTTATTAACTGCAGCACGCATGTTCAGGACAAGCGTAAGGCGCCTCATTTTGTAATTTACTGTATCGTCCATGCCTTGCCGGGATTCCCTGAGCGCGTGCAGAGACAGGCCGGTACAGATTAAAAAGCAGACAACCAAAAAACCGTAGCCTGAGAAAAGACGAACCGATATTTTCATTTTTTTTCCTTGTGGGCGGGAGAACAACTTCTTTATCGGCATGGAGCCAGATACTAGTAGCTTTGATGAGTTACGAACTGTTACTACCTCTCTCAGCACAGTTGCTTGTTTGCGAGGCCGCCCGGCTACCGTGAGGGCACGGCGCTTATGCCCGCCGTTGCCGGCGCGCAGTAGAGGAGACGGCCATAATGCGGAGCGCAGCGACAGCCTTATTACGTGCGTCAGCACGGGAAAGGCCGCACGGGGGCGGCTCCCTTCAGCAGCGTTCCTCCCTTGCGGCCAGAATGGTGTCGGCGCAGTGTCGCAGGAAATACCAGCTGAGACTGACGTCTGCATCGAGCGTGGCGTCGGCCAGCGCGATCGTGGCCAGCACCTCCCCGTGCGTCAGCTCCGGCGCCACGTCGTCGAAGTCATCGGATACCCACAGGTGCACCACGCAGGGTGTATCTGGCGCAAAGCGCTGCAGCTGTTCGGCCAGCTGGCCAGTTGTATGAGGTTGATTCATGGTCACTCCGGTTTGCAGGTTGCACGGCATCAGCGCCGTGACGTCACGCCAGCCGGGCCAGTGCGCAGTACGCAGGGTCAAGGGACGAAGCCGCACGCGCCGCCGGAGCGGACTGAATGTCCCGCGACCGGCGGGGGACGGGTGAGTTACGAGGCGAAGCCTACCTTTCGGACGAAGCGGCCCGGCTAAGGTGAAGTCACGGCGCCGCCCGACGGCAGGGAGGGAGGTTGCATGCACTTTTTAAGGGAGCAATCAGGCACCCTTTATGACGGCGCTCATGAAACGCTGCCGGCAGCCGAAGATATGATGTACACACCCGATAATTGCGGAACACAACAAATGGCCAGAGCCCTTCCCCCGACCTACCTCCCGTTTTCACCTCCCTGCCTGGCAGAAAAGCTCCGTGAAATCGCTGATTTGCTGGAGCAACGCAGCACCTTAATCCGTACAGCGGAGCGCCACTACACCACCGGCAGCCACGGTGAGCCGGTAACTGTTATTCACATTGAGGTACGGGATTAGTCTGAATGAAGTTTTAAACAGCGACAGCGAGGGTGAATCCTGCTGACTGACCATTTCACGGCTGCAGTCAAAATAACCAGAGTATCGAAAAAGTGCCTTTATCTGACCGGCTGCTTTGAGCGAGAAGCGGACGTTTGATTCATGACGATTCCCTGTTGTTGCTTAGCTGAACATTACCTATATGCGAAACTCCTGGACTGGTAATTTCAAAGAGTGCCAATTACTATCTAGAATCTATGGATGTGAATATTTTTGGCTTTATGCCAGCACTACTCCCTGTTGCACTGTCCCCCGGAGCGAGCTTTACTCTCGTTATGAATAGTGCTCTGGCAGGAGGTAACAAAGGTTTATTCAGAACTCTCGCCGGAACAGCTCTGGGCATATATACCCATGCAATTTTTATAGGGCTTGGTATCACGGCTGTGCTCATCTCGTCGCCAGCAGCGTTTGCTGTGCTTAAAATAACCGGAACTTTCTATCTGCTTTGGTTAGGTGCGATGCTCATCTGGGGTGGGATAACAGTACATTCAGATGGGTTTACTGGTGTAAGGCATTCCGTGACGTTAAAAGAGGCCTGGCTGGCTAATGTTCTCAACCCTAAAGCCATTCTTTTTTATCTAACAGTCGTTTCACAGTTCGCAGGCGCGGAGGGCGGCGTTTGCAACTACCTTATACTGGCATCAGTTCATATAGTGGTTATGAGCATCTGGCTTCTTGCAATAACTCAAACGCTAATATTCTCAGCAAAAAAAACTAACCCATTAATACTGAAAAAATATGTCAACCTTGTCGGCGGGATGATGCTCATTGCTTTTTCTCTGCACAGCCTTATCTATTAACTACTCAGCCAGAGCCACCAGGTCCGCTTCTGGCACAAAGCGGACGGCGCCAGTCCAATGTCCGCTATGAGCGAACAGCAGACATGAAGTAAATGATTGACAGACCCGGCGGCCAAATGGTTGTATTGTACAACTAATCTATCGGGTTAAGCTAATGACTTCAGAACTACAGACCATAAAAAACATACGCGCGGCTTCACGTTTAATGGTGCGTGAATTGGGTTTCATGAACCAAAATCTAGCTGCAACTAATTATCCTCCCTCAGCTGTGCACTCTATGCTTGAAGTTGAAACTCATGGAGCAATGACAGCCGCTCAACTGGTACAGATTTTGGGGCTGGAGAAGTCCAGCATCAGTCGTATGCTCGCTAAACTTGTCGAGGCTGGAGAACTTGAAGAAACCCCTTCCGCAGACGATGCCAGGACTAAGCTACTAAGACTTACCGATAAGGGCAGAGAGACGGTACAGAGCATAAATACTTACGCTGACCAACGCGTATCCGCAGCACTCGCCAAACTCGATCCGTTTACCCATAAGGCCGTATCAAAGCACCTTTCTTCATATGCCTTCGCGTTAAAAGCCTGTCGCGAAAACTCTACTGGTGAAGTGCAAAACAGCTTCAAAGTAGTCTCGGGTTATCATGCAGGGATGATTGGCCGCATTACTGAAATGCATGGCAGCTATTACGCCAGAGAGTATGACTTCGGTAATTTTTTTGAAGCGAAGGTTGCCGCAGGTCTTGCTGATTTTTCGGCGCGAGTAGATAAGCCATGTAATCAGATCTGGCTGGCGATGGTGAACGAGCGCATAGTCGGCTCAGTTGCTATTGACGGTGAGGATCTGGGAGATAATGAGGCGCATCTTCGCTGGTTCATCCTTGATGATGGCTGTCGTGGCAGTGGACTGGGCAGAAAACTCATTGCAGAAGCAATGCGTTTTTGTGATGAGCAGAAGTTCGCATCAGTACAATTATGGACGTTTAATAAGCTTACCGCGGCAAGACGATTGTACGAATCATTCGGATTTGAATTGTCGAAAGAATGGGAAGGCGATCAGTGGGGCAGTACTATTACTGAGCAACAATTCACTCGAAAAATTCTCTAAATATCATTAACAACTTATGGCTTTGGGCATGATATTTTTGGAGAAATTACTTCGATCAGTCATCTATTCCTCAATGGTGATGTCCGCTTCTGGCACGAAGCGGACTGCCATCGGGCTGATGTGCGCTATGAGTGAACAGCAGACATTACTAATGGCGACTCATTACGATGAAATAAACATCCAGTCAACGCACCTTATGTGTGCAGACAGATAGCTGTCAGGGCTACGCGTTCTGATAGACATCCTATCCGTTGCCGTGGATGTCTTCAAACACTACGACCATCCCGTACTCCTCCTGCGGATCCAGGCAGAAGTAGACTCCGTTTACCCTCTTGGCATTGTAGTCTCGCCAGAAGTCGACGGTCTGCACGAACAGAAATATCCGCCCGCCGCTCTGGTTGCCGACAAAGCCTTGCTGCTGCTCGTTTGAAGCGCGAGCAAGGAGAAGATTACAATGGTCATCAGAAATAGCTTGATGCCTATTTTCAAGCTGCGCCGAAAAAGTTGAAGACCTCATACCGGCGGAGCATTGAGGTTGCCTGATTCTCAGCCTCAATGACATTAAGTCGTTGCTCTCTCCTGATACTTCGCCCAACAGTGCTGTCATCACTCTGTAAGTCAATAATCCGTTATATGCTGCCAGCATATGTAGACATCAGATGACATCCGCAAAATAACTGCACGATCAGCTGGCAGGTTGAGAACATTTCACATGCACTATCATTTGTTGGTTTTCAGAGAAAAGAGTTTACGACAACCGTTATCTCAATTTGTCATTCTCATGAGTCTGTTTCAGATAACCGTTAAAACGCATCCACAGCATGAACTGTTCGAAAACAAGTGAGGTTGTCGTCTCAGGCATGCCAAATCCAAACCCATGACCGCCGCTTTCATAGCCATGAAACTCTACCTTACGTCCAGCTTTACGCCATGCCTCAACGATATCCATTTGCTGTTTACCAAAAAGGGGATCGTCAAAAGCTATGGCCAGGAACATCGGCGGCGCGTCATGAGGAACCGATTCTGAGGCGAGAGAGGGATAAAAAGAGGCTATAAAGTCTGGCCGTGCGCTGGCGTCTGAGGAAACAGCTACTTTAATGGCTGTCACGGCCCCGGCAGAGAAGCCCATCACACCCACTCTTGATGGATCGATGTGCCATTTCCCGGCATTTTCCCTGACCATTTTTACAGCCGCGAGGGCATCCTCAGTAGCCCGTGGCTCTTCCGGCATGGGAGTACCATCGGAAAGACTTTTAGCAATAAGCTGGCCCCGTGACCGGGCATAGGCTGCAAATTCTTTTTCATCCACAGGGGTTTTGCTGATTCGGTATTTCAGTACAAATGCGGTGATGCCATTTTCAGCGAGCTTTTTAGCTATTTGCCAGCCTTCATGCTCTACAGGAAGGATCATGTATGCCCCGCCGGGTGCGACGATAACAGCTGCACCAGTAGCCTTGCCTGGTGCGGGTAGCACGGGGGTAAGAGTGGCCTGCGTAACATTACGAACAATGTAGGTTCCGCCAGCCTTATACCATATTTCTTTGTTTTTTCCCGCAACGTGTTCAGGACGAAGTGGCAGGGCTGCTGGCTCAGCTGGAGGTTTCACTCTTATCATTTCAGGAAGTCCGTTGCCGTTTGAGACCGATGCAGTAACTGATAAGATCATGAAAATTGAAACCATTAACCTTTTTTTTGACATTTATATATTCCTTTGGCACTTAAGATTTTTAGTAATTGAAATTCAGAGTAAGAACGATCGCAACCAGACGTCTTTCATTATATGTTGACACCGGTAATTTTATACCCTAAGAGACCATCCTGTGCTGACGCATAACGCAGCGCTAATATTAATAATTTTTTATATTTTACAAAAAAATATTATATAAGAATTAGTTAATGTTATTATTCCGGTAGGCCAGATTCTTTTTCACTTCCAAACGTATCGTTGAGGTAAAGGCTTAAGTAAGTTAAGGTTTCAGATGCATAAAAATGGCAGGTCAAAAATGAAGTCCGCTAAAGATGCTTGGGCAAAGTGTCAGAGCCGCTTAAAATAAGCGGCGGTAGTACCTAATTTATTCTGAATAGCAGTGTTCCGGTGCAGGGAAACTGCCGTCTTTAACGGCAGAGATATAATTTTTAACCGCTTCCTGAATGTCGTCATGTCCCTTCATAAAGTTTTTCACGAATTTTGGGGCTCTGCCGGTAATGCCCAGGCCAAGCATGTCGTGGAGCACCAAAACCTGTCCATCTGTATCAGGACCGGCACCAATGCCGATAACCGGGATGGATACAGATTCGCTCAGTGTTTTTCCCAGTGAGGCAGGGACCGCTTCAACCAGCACCATTGCGGCACCGGCTTCTTCAAATTTCTTAGCCGTATCAATCAGGGTTTCCGCCTGCTTGCTGTCACGGCCCTGAACCTTAAATCCGCCAAGTACGTTAACCGACTGCGGGGTCAGACCAATGTGGGCGCAGACCGGGATGCCGTTGCGGGTCAGCTGACGCACGGTGTCGTTCAGCCATTCTCCCCCTTCAATCTTGACCATCTGTGCACCGGCCTGCATAAGCTGCGCGGAGCTGTGCAGTGCCTGTTCGGGCGAGGAGCAAGTCATAAAGGAAAGGTCGGCGATGATGAAACCGCCGTTATTACCGCGCTTAACGCAGGCCGTGTGATAAACCATATCTTCCAGAGTGACCGGCAGAGTGCTGTCATGGCCCTGCAGGATCATACCCAGCGTATCGCCGATGAGAAGCATTTCAACGCCCGCCGTGCTCAGCTCATGCGAAAATGTCGCGTCATAGCAGGTGAGCATGGTGATCTTTTCGCCGCGCTGCTTGAGTTTTTTCAGGTGTGTCAGAGTGATTGATGGCATAGTGTTCTCAGCTATATCGTTACGTTAATGATGGGTAATGCGGGTGCGATAATACCGCTTTCCGGCACCGCTTAATGAAATTTTTCAATTCGCCAGACCCCTTCAAGCCCCGGCGTACCGCAACGCAGATACAGCGAACCGCTTTTTATGCTGAGTTCGGGCTGCATCAGCGGGGTATGGCATATTTCCCTGACGGCGGCAGGTGTCAGCAGCGAAGCGTCATTGACGTATCTTACCCGGCCGAGCGCCTCCGGATAATAGCCGGTCGTGTGCCAGAGCAGGTTTTCCGCGCTCGCAAAAGTAATGAACAGTACGCAAATAACACAGGGGATCAGAACAGCTTTCAGTGTTGTTTTCTCTTCTGCGGAACGGGTCGCTGCTGCATCAGGTAGCGGTCTGTTCATGATGCAGCCTGCGCGGTCCGGTTCAGGCGGGATACGCTGAAGCTCAGCAACAGCACGATGCCGGCCGGAAACAGCCAGGCCATTTGCTGGCCGTGCAGGGGCAGCGTGGTATACACAGACGGCACGAAGCGCTCCAGCCCTGCAGCGGCCAGTCCATCAAACACGCCGCAGAGAAACGCCACTGCCGTGGCCGGAGCAATAACGCGTACCGGCCGGCTTAGCCGGTGACGCATGAAGCTCATAACGATCAGGATGATAAAGGGCGGGTAAACCGCTATCAGTACCGGAACGGAAATCCGGATGAGGGTGTCCAGTCCCGCGCAGGAAATGGCAAAGGACAGGGCGGCGAAAAACAGCACCAGAGGCCGGTAGCCAAAAGGCGTGAGGGTGCTGAAGTAGCCTGCGCAGGAGCATGTCAGGCCGATAGCCGTGACCAGACACGCCAGGGTAATGAGCACGCCCAGGAACAGCGGGCCGCGATCGCCGAAGGCATGCTGAACGAACGCGCGCAGTACGTCCGCACCGTTCGTGGCATCTGGTACAAGTGCGGTGCTTTTCATGCCCAGCATGAACAGGCTCAGATATACCAGCGCCAGACCCACTCCGGCAATGATGCCCGCCTTGGTGGTATAGCGTGTTATGTGAGCCGGTGACGCCATGCCCCTCGCGCGAACCGCGTTTACCACAACCAGACCAAAGGCCAGTCCCGCCAGCGTATCCATCGTCAGGTAGCCGTTAACGATCCCGCTGGAAAGCGGGGACGCAACGTAGCCGGCAACCGGTGTCTGCACCGGAACGGCGGGAAGTTGCAGGACCGCGACACCAAGCACGATAAGGGAGATGATTTTCAGTGGCGCAAGAATTTTCCCGACCGACTCCAGCAGCCTGCCAGGGAAAAATGAAATCAGGGCTACAACCGCAAAGTAAACCAGGCTGTAATAATACAGCGCATTTCCCGAATGGCCGGTATAAGCCGCCAGGCCAAGCTCATACGAAACGGTGGCAGTGCGCGGAGAGGCAAACAGCGGGCCAATAAATAGATAGCAGGCCACGATAAGCACGTTGCCCGCTATCTTTCCTACCGGGCTGATGATGTTGCCCATTTCTCACCCCGCTTTTGCCAGCGCGACGACCGAGAGTACCGGCAGTCCAACGGAGGTGACCAGAAATCCTGCCGCTGCCGTCCAGACGTGACTGCCGGCCTGAAGTCCGATGAAGGGAGGGAAGATGATGTTGCCCGCACCGAGAAATAGCGCAAACGCCATAAAGCCCAGGGCGAACGTATCCCTGACGCTGAGTTTATTCATAGTGAACCTGCCAGAGAAGTTTAATTTTTGTCAGCTTTGATGCCTGAATACTGATGGACTGCTTGTCAGAAAAATTGCTCTGCCAGCAGCAGGACCGCAATAATGATCATCAGGCCGCCCGAAATCCGGCTGACGTTTTGCGCCGCGCGCGGGCGCGTCCTGAGCATGGTGCCTGAGCCGTACCCAACGAGCAGGTAGACAACTCCGCAGCTGAATACGTGAACCAATCCAAGCGCTGTCATCTGCAGCGGAAGCGGCCAGCCGGCATTGACGTCGGTGAACTGAGGCAAAAGGGCTAAAAACAACAGAAATACCTTTGGATTAAGTCCGCTGATGCAGAACCCCTTGAGTGCCCATTTCAGTGGCGATCCGGCATCCTCTTCCTGACCCGCCAACGGTTCTGGCGGTTGACGGAGCATGCCAACGCCAAGCCAGAGCAGATAACCAGCCCCGGCAATCGTCAGCGCGGACAGTACGCCCGGAACGCCCGCTATTACCGAGCCGACGCCGGCGGCCACTATAAGCGTTGCGATAAGATGGCCGATCAGCATGCCGGCAACCGCCGGTAGCACACGACGTCCCCGGATGCCGGCTGAAATAGCGTAAGCCCAGTCGGCACCGGGCGTAATCACGAAAAGCACGGAAACGGCCCAGAACGCAGCGAACATATTCAGAGACATTCGACGTTACCCTTAAAGACCCCATTTCTGACCGAATCTTTATCGTTGTCTGAAACCTGCATGTATTGAAAACCCCTACCGGACTGATACGTTTTAAGATGAAGAAAGAATATCGCTTTGTATGCGGAATGTGCTTTCATTTATAGTCTTTAAACTAATATGAATCGGGAGGTTTTAAGGTTTGAACAAGACAGACTGCAATATTCTTGCTGAGCTTCAGCAGGACGGACGACTTTCGCTAACTGAACTGGCTGAACGGGTGGGGATAAGCCTGTCATCCTGCCAGCGGCGGGTCAAATCTCTGGAGCAGGACGGCGTTATTATCGGCTACCAGGCGAATCTTGACCCGGCAAGCTTCGGTCTCAACTTTTCAGCTATTGTCTTCGTCACCCTGCGCGAAGGAGACCGGCAGGCGGTCAGCAACTTCGAGGCTGCCGTAAAAGAAATACCGCAAATTATTCAGGCGCAGCGTCTGTTTGGCGATCCGGATTATCTGCTTTATGTAATCACACATGATTTGCCAGCTTTTCAGATGCTCTACGATGAAAAAATTTCTTGTCTGGCGGGAGTGCAGCGGCTTACCTCAACGCTGATAATGAAAACGGTGGTAAAAGATCGTGCCCTGCCAGTCTGATGTCAACGCAGGAAAAAATTCATTTTTTTCGTATTCAGGTAAAACACTTTTGTCATCTAAGTGCAACAATGGCGTGCCAGGGAGGCATTGTAAAAAATTGGAACGCCCGCGGTTATTCAGATGGGTGTGGTCCGCCGACGCGGTAACGTTCTTTCTTACCACGGCGGCTATGAGCGAGGAGCGGACGTTCCTACCTTAAAGTGGATGCCTGCGCTTCCACTCATCAACGACATCTCCCAGATTTTTTGGTATGTCATTTCGTATCCAGGCCATAAATTCGCGATCAAACCGGAAATCTGGGCCGCACTCATGAAGCATGAAACGGCGAACGTTTAATGTATTTCTATAGTCTTTATCAACGGTCATAGAACGTGTTAATGAAGAACTATGCTAGTCGATCTTCACTTGTTAACTCCTGTTTTGAAAAGCAATAGCAGGGTTCATATCTTACACGCTGACTTAAAATGCTCACTTCTGGTACTAATTAGACATTAATCATCGCATTTCTTTTTAAGAAGAGATAGATATAAACTACATGATTTAGGGAAGGGGGTAATTTCATGTAAAAATCATGACATGTATGACAGTTTATGGTTTGCGAAATACAAAGCAGAACGTCAAAGGCAAAGCAGGTAGATATTAATCGAAAATTTGAGTTTGATCACGTCACCATGCATTATTAATAGAAAAATTTTTACACCGTAAGATTATCAAGAGATTTTAGTTTTCTCGCGCAGAGTGCTGTTAATAAACCCAACCTATAACAACTGTTTCGTTTTTGATATATTGTTAAATCTTTTTGAGGAAGAGCTATAATATTGTCGATAAAGTCTTAGTCGATTTAACAGCCTTAGTTTTATTGTAAGCTAAAAGCGAATTTCGTCTGCTCTTAACTCTGCTTCGAGCGTGGGAGATTACGTCCAGCCATTTCGGGTCGGCCATATTAGTGATGTATTGTTCTAAAGCGGTCAACATAGCTGACCATATTGTAAACTGATAATCTTTATCGTTTATAAGAGAATCCCGCATTGATTGTATAACATTATCTACTTGTGATTTTATTTCCAATAAAGATGTTCCTGCCTGATGCTTTGCGGCTAATCGCCTTATTTCTCTAACATGACTATTTATGTTGATTTCATTCATGGTTAGTAACTCTCTACGTGAATGCTAATATTTACCTCTTTACTCATAAAAATAATTGACGAAATGGTGGTGAGTTTATACTGGCAGCGCTTCTTTCTATCTAGATTAGACTGGTACTGAAAGAATGGGAAGTGAATACTGTAGAATTTTTTCTTCACAAGGCTGCTTTGAAATAAACGAAGCGGTTTCATTTATCTCGTTTTCATTATAACTGTTCGAATCATCGTGATCTTAAGAAATAAATGCATGCTTTATATCAATTCTCGTATAAATTGACCCGGCGGAACTCTCCGCACGTAACGAATGATGCTTTGCATCGCCTCTGGAAGCGTAAGGGATTTCCACTTCCAGGGGTAATTTTTTACCAGGCAGTGGGCCTCTTATCGACGCTCTGATCCTTCATTATGCTGTAAATCAAAGAGAAAAATGCAAAACACTAACTCAAGTAACCTCATGTAACCTCATGATTTATAGCACCTTAATTTATTAGGTATTAAATATTTCCTAAATGGAAGATGCAAAGCTGTACAAAGGCACTAACTCTGTATAAGTTTGTGTCACTTTTCCTGATTTAATTAACGACATTCGAGGTTAATTCATGCAGCAATCCGTTGGCATACCTAACTCAGTAAGTGACATTGCAGCCTACTTTAGCCGTGCATCTCTTCCTTCTCAGCAGGAAACGCTGGGTAGCATAGTGGTAGAAATTCTTCGTTCAGGACGCAATCTGAACCGAAAAGCGATCTGCACAAAACTTGTATCACGGCTTGAGCATGCATCCTCGCCTGAAGAAGCTCATCACTATCATCAACTGATAGCGCTCCTTTTTGCTCGGGGCTGAATTGCCTTATGGCCCAATCAGGGCAGAGAGTCTTATGAACAATAGCGATGAAGAACAACTTAGTGACATTCTCATCGGCGAGGCGGTATTTTCATTGCTTCGCGAAAAAGTCGGGATTTCCCGAAAGGCGATTCTGTTAAAGCTTAAGAATATGCTCGAGTCAGAACAGGATCCCGAGCGAGTCTGTACAATATTACGGGCTATTCAAAACGTAAAGTCTGAAAAGACGCAGAGTGAATCAAGCCGAATGGACGGTGGTAAAAGTGCAACAACGTTAACCATCGAAAGTTATGATCACGACAATACAACCCGACACTGATCACGGCTAATCCGTAAAGAACTGGAAATCAGTACGTAAACGAACCGCATAAGGGAAATGTATGCAGCAAAATATTACCGAATCAGATCTTCAGTCGTACCTGGAAAGTACAGGGGACCAGTTTACCTCAGAAAAAGAAGTGATTGGTATCATAGTTAAATCACTCATAGCTGAAAAAGGGCGCGTAACGAATAAGGCAATCATTTTGCGCCTTATTGAAGAACTGGAATGCACAACTGACATTGAGCAACTTGATGTGCTTCGTAACTGCCTTGAAATTGTGGTAGGACAAACGGCTGACGATGAGGGTTAAACCGTTCTTGAATCTGGTGGGAATTTGAAACCGGATAACTTCGCCAGTTGTTTGTCGGTGTGATAACGAACAAAACTGGTGTGAGATTTTAACTGTTAACCAATGTCACCAAAAGACTACTATCTGCAAAATTTGTTTATCCAAAATTTAACTAAAAATTTTTTTACACATAAATGCGTTTATATGGAGAGTGTCGTCCCTGACAGTTTCTCCGGCCGGTACCCGTTTTCACGTTACCGCTGAGGTTATTCGCTTCGTCGTTTCCCGGCCGGAGCCGGATTACTTCCTAAGGCATCATTTCTTTAATAGTTAATTCAGATCTCGGTTCAGGCCTATAAGGGTCTGCAGGTACGGTACCTGCTTCTCGGCGACCTCGTCTGAATGGAAACTCTTCAGCCATTCTCTGGCATTAAAGATATCCTTCAACCTGACGCTATCAGTCTCCGATTTTGCCATGTAGCCAAGTTGAGTGAACAATGAGCCAATACTAATCTCTTTTTCACCCAACGCCAGGCTAAATGCCGCTTCGCCAATAATGGCATGGCCTTTCTCGTTGTTTTGAAATAACACAGAATTTCCTCCATTAGTACGAATTTTAATAACCTCATGTATTACTATAGACTCTGAGCATTGGCTTGCACTTCATTTAATCCGAAAAGCAAATGGGCTTTCATATCGGATGTGCTTCCAGGAATTATCCGGATGTTCTCAGCAATGAATATTTAAAAAGAGTGAGAGATTATACACTTTTTACTGGGTAAAAGGCGGGCGAGCTATCAAGGCCTATTAATAGCGAAAAGTGGATATAAGAATTATCAAAACATGGCAGTTGTGCCACGTTAAAAATAACAATTTCTGGCCGGCCCCCGCATACGCCTTAATCTCGATACTGCGGCGGAACGGTTTGTTCCGGCACCTGTTTCTTTCGATTTACTTAAAAATGGCCTGATGATTTTGACGCACCTTCATGGTTATGCACTCAAAACAACTGTCTGCAGTTCAGCAAACAAATTTTTTAAATGTCCGCTTCTGGCACAAAGCAGACATTGAGTGGGGCAAATTCCGCTATGAGCGAAGAGCGGATATATTTATAGATAAGAACAGCACGGATTTTCTGGAGCAATCATATCCATTTCAGCTACGCGTGGGAACGATGTTATCCAGACCTGCATTACGCCATATACGGAGTAAGCTATGCCGGGAATGAGGATATCCTTCCTGCAGGTACTGAAGAGATTTTAATCGCGTTACGTCGAAATGACGGAAGTCGTTACGTTCTTCACACCATGCAGCAAGCACAATAGCGCCGGAGAAGTAACCCAGCGCGAAAGGCCATATCGTTCTTGCACTCATATTACCGAGCCTGTCTGTATAACCTGCACGGATTTTACGTCTCCACCTGATGGCGCTTCGAACAACGCCCAGGTTTTCAAAGTAGTGATGAGCTTCCTGTCTCTTTCCCACCAATAATGTCGAGTCATCAAACAGTGTCTGTAACTGTGGCGGAAGACCGTGGCGGACTTTCCCCGTTACCTCTGAAGCCGCTTTAGCAATGCCCTTATCACCATATGTGGCTACCCAGCGTAAACCGAGCGCCAGTGCATCGAGCTGTTCGGGGGTAAACATCACCGGCGGTAGATGATGGCTCCGGGAAAGGATATATCCTGTGCCAGCCTCACCCTGAATGTCGGCACCCTGAGCGCGTAGTGCGCCAATATCACGGTAAAGTGTACGAAGACTGATTGAAAGTTCTTCAGCCAGACTGTGGCCGCTTATCGGATGGCGATGCTGATAAAAAATCTGCAGAAGATTGAGAAGGCGTTCTGCTCGTTTCGGTCCTGATGCTGACATGTTTTGTCAATGCTCCCTGCAATAGTGAAGTCTCATTCTTTTTGGCGTGAGAGACTCATGATACCTAACCTGATCATTCTTTATGTTGATAATCCGATTGTCAGCAGTGGTTTTTACCAGAAGCTATTCAATACAGAACCAGACGTGATGCTTCCGACGTGGGTGGCTTTTTCCTTTAATAACGGCCTGAACCTTGGACTATGGTCAACGACAGCGAGTGACTTTGTATCCTGCGGTGTAGGTAGCCGAACTGAATTGAGTTTTATGGTGAAAGATATTCAAGAGGTTGATGTGCTTTTTCAGCAATGGTCAGAGAGCGGTGTGCAGATAGAACAGGAGCCCAAACATGCTGTTTTTGGCAAGACGTTCGTTGCGCTTGATCCTGACGGGCACCGTATCCGGGTATGTATCCCGGACGAATAAGTTAAAACGCTTACCTCTCATTTTTGAACCTGACGCATTCGCTTCTGGCACAGGGCTGCTGTTGCAGCCCTCACAGTCTAGACTTCAATTGACTCCGATATTTCCAGAGCATCATCTACTTCAATGCCAAGGTAACGTACTGTGCTTTCAAGTTTTTTGTGCCCCAAAAGTAACTGGATTACCCGAAGGTTCTTCGTTTTTTTATAGATAAGATATGGCTTGGTTCTGCGCATTGAGTGCGTACTGTAGAGCGTCTCATCAAGACCCAGCTTCCCAATCCATCCATGAAAAATGCGGTTATATTGTCTGGTTGAGATGTGTCTTGAAGAACCAACGCGGGACTGGAAGAGATAGTCGCTATTACTTAGTTGAGCCATTTTGATCCACGCGGCTACAGCCTCTCTGGTTCCCTTAGTCAGTTCAAACTGAACAGGGCTGCCCGTTTTCTGCTGCAGCACTGTCGATCTGCCCGAAACAGAGTGCCCATAGGCTATATCAGAAACTTTTAGCTTAACCAAATCACAGCCCCGAAGTTTACTATCCAGAGCCATGTTAAAAAGAGCCAGATCACGAACTTTTCCTTCCAGCTCAAGACGGATACGAATTCCCCAGATATGAGAGATCTGAAGAGGCCGTTTCTGGCCGATAATGCGGCTTTTGTTCCAGGGGTATGTTGTCATGTTCAATCTCCATTGGGTTAGGAGATGTGATTATGAGTGTCGCGTATGAGCGAAAAGCGGACTTTCTGCATGCCGCCGATGTAGGCGACTAACAGTAAAAAGCAGATATTATCTGGATAAGTAAAGCCCGGATGTACCATTTCAGCATTATTTTTTCTGAGGTTGCAGCCGGACTCGCTATATAGTCAAATGCATAGCGATTTTTACGTTAAAAGAGATTAATTAATGAACCTGTATATGTTTTATATCGGTGGTAACGCAGGAAAATCCAATATTGAGGTGCACGATATTCAGTTTGTCGCTGCAGAAAAACCAGAAGACGCCTGGCCCATCCTTCGCGATGTATGGTTTGGCGATAAAGATAAAATTCATATTGATGGCTATAGCCGCATCACTTGGGCTGATGGTTACTCCATCACTCTTTCCTCTGAACCATCAGGTTCAACAAAAAAGTTATTTTTCGTCAATGCTGGCGGGTACAGACCTGACACACTTGCTGAGTTACATGAGTTCGATTTGTTTGTGGCCGAAAATGCTCAGCAGGCCAAAAGTAAAGCCTTAAAGACACTGCTCTGCGGCGCCAACCATCAGCATAAAGACAACCTAAAGGATGTAGACGATTGTCTGTTACTTGAAAAGGTAGGTGAGTTTTATATTGATTTGACCCCCAGCGATTCAGGAAAACGTGATCAACCAGAATGGCAAGGTTATCAACCGATAGGTATCTAAAACCGTAAACATAAATCCGGCCGATGTCCGCTTCTGGCACTTAGCTGACGCTAAGTAATGTCCGCTATGAGCGAACTACTGACATCAACACAATGCATCTGACAATTGTGTCGCTGAGTTCATGGACTTGAACCTTCTTCAAGCCATCTGATATATGCTACGCCAGTTAAAAAATGGAGTTGAGCAATGACTGAGCTGAAAGCTCCCTACTGGAATCGCATGGTTCCCGAACTGACCGTAATGGATTTTTCTGTCTCCCTACACTTCTATGTTGACGTGCTTGGTTTCAACATCATGATAAGGCGTAATGAGCCAGATTTTGCCTACGTCAGTCTCGGCGAAGCACAACTGATGCTGGAGAAATATAATCCGGAAGGATGGAATACGGCTGAACTCGTCAGACCGCTGGGTCGCGGCATTAATTTTCAGATAGAAGTAGAAGATATCGAGTCGGTGCTTGCTCGTGTCCGAGCCAATGGCTTCAAGTTGTACAGAGAGCTACGCGACAATCACTATAACATAGGAGAAACGACGGCCTGCCAAAGGGAGTTTCTCGTACAGGATCCAGATGGCTACCTCTTACGCTTCAGCCAGTATATTGAATGAAGTGCCAATGTCCGCTTTTGGCACGAAGCGGACGCGCGCAATAGGTCCGCTTTGAGCGAGGAGCGGACATTGATAATTCATAACACACCCCTTTTGGCGAGAGGATCGCTGTTGTGAATAATGGCTTAATCCATATCCTGCCAGTGCAGCGATAGATACACTGGCAGGGCCCTCTGCTCACAGGCCGTGATGTTATTATTATCGCCTTAACGCAGTTTTTCCAGCAGCTGCTCTGCGCCTTTGTCCACTCCGGTCTCTGCCGCGCTCATTGAGCCAAACGTTGCACCCACGTTCATGGCATTAGGATACTGCTCCGCCACGTAGGCCAGCAGCAGCTCGCCGGTCGCGGCATCTTTTACCTCCACGGCATAGTTAACGTACCCGCTCATCAGGCCGCGGCCGCCGCGCACTGACTGAACGATGTTATAAGGTCCGCCGGCGAGGTCGAATTTTGTGAAGGTGCCCACAACCTGAGGCGTGGTGTCCGCTCCGGTGAGCGTCAGCTTAAGACGGAGGCAAGGGGCTCTTCCGGCATGGGTATTAACAGTAAACTTCTTCGCCAGCACTTCGGTAAACTTCTTCTGCATGTAGTCTGCCAGATTGCGCCTGTCCTCCTGAGGCAGGTCGTTAAACTGCGCGTCGCTGCCGCCGTAGATTTCGACGGGGTCGATGATAATGCTCCGGTATTTACTCCAGTCAACCGGAGTGGTGTAGCGGAAAGGGATGCGGTCGCTGTCATCAGTCGTATTGGGGGTCATCCGGGATGTGGTTTCAATGCCGGAATATTTTACCGGGGAGGTGGATGAACATCCCGCGGTGGCAACGACGGCGGTCAGGATCAGCGCGCGGGACAGGTTTCTGAAAAGACGGGCCATGAATATTTCTCCGGTTGTTTTTAATATAATGAACTGTACGGTATAGTTAATATGGTTTATTCTGACCCTGTCAAGAAAATGTTTCAGTTCGTGTCCGTAAATTTCAGCTCAGGAGCGCGGCATGTTTTCCATTTACCCAGGATTTCAAGCGACAGGCTTAACAAACGAGACCTGTCCTCAGCAGGTGATTTCCCGGGCGCAGAGGGATGACGCGCCCGTATTCGTAATTCAGGGGAAAACAGAAAGTGCTGTTTTTACTTGGAGCCTGCCGCTCCGCTATTCCGGCTTTTCGGTCCGGCGGAGGCTGATAAGAATGATGCTGATGCTGCAGAAATGCGGTGAAGCCGGAAGCCAGCGCCGCTGGGAGGCTTTTACGCCGGCGGCTGACTATGTCCGGAGCGTCATTGATACGGCAATGTTGCGCGGAGAGTTGCGCTGCCGGCCCTCTGACGAAATGGCACACGCCTACCTGATGGTGACCTGGGAGTTACGGAGCGTTATGGCCGGTGTTCAGCAGGATAAAGTGCTGCTGCGCAAAGAGGTCCGGCGAAGAACAGCTGATTTTCTGAGCCGGTATGGGACGGAGGCACGGGTATGAAGGTATTACTGTTCAGGGCCATTCTGGCGCTTGTCTTTATTGCCGGCGGGATTCTGAGCGCGTTTGATGCCGGATTTGCCTGATGGAAGGCTGGCTGGTAGCGGAGTCGCTGGGAAATACGCCGCCGCATCAGTGGATTGTGTATGGCTTCATGCTGACCGCCCTGACGTACGCCCTGCTGAGAACCGCTGGCAACCTCAGGGAGATGTACCGATTGCGCCGGCTCGGGAAGCGACGGGCCAGGTACTATGCCGTCAGGGTGTGGGGGACCTCATCAGAACTGCTGCTGGTAGTCCTCGTGGCGGAATGCCTTGTCACTGACGCGCTGTGTGCGCTGCTTCTGCGGGCGCTCCACGACGTCACTCTCTGGTGAGAACAGCTTTGGCGGGATCAGTTTATACGGAAGCGTAAGCCATAGCGCTAAAACGGGAATTTAAAAGAGGGCCTCAACGTGATTGAGAAACTGTCAGAGATTAACGGGAATGTATCCTGGATGGACTGGAGCATGATAAGCATCCTGATTTTATTTGGCACCCTGGTCATAACCGTCATGATTATGTGGTGGCGCGTCATCAGTAACATTGCTCAAGTCGTCCACATCCGGCGCGTTAAGGCCCGCCGCGAACGGAAATATGCCGAAGGTGCCTGGGGTGTTCGCCAGAACTCGCTGATGACGCTGCTTATTGCTGAGACCCTGGTGGCTCTGGCCATCAGCGCCCTTATTGTCCTCGTGCTGACAGGGGCGTCATTCTGACTTCGCTCAGGCGGAGTGGGTGAAAGGCCCGCCGGAGGGCGGGCTGGAGAGATTCAGATGTGGCTGCCGATGGTAAGACACCCGGAAAGCATCAGCACGGCCATACCGGTCACGAGAATGTAAACAAAACGCATGTCAGATCCTCAGAATAAAGAAACGCAGCCGCTCAGCACAAACGACCCCACGGCAACAGCGGCCACCACTAAAAAACGATTAAGCATTAACGCACCTCGCTCACATATAAACTGTACGTATCAGTTTATATATGAATTAAAAACAGTCAAGTGAATATGCTGAATCTTAAGGGCGGAGGTCGCTCTGTCAACGCGGTGACGCGCCAGCCATGAAAACCTCTACGGCACTTTGCACCATAGCGACGATATCCCCACGGGTGTAAACCGGCATATCGTGCCGGAGAAATAGCTCGTCCGCTTCGGCCTTCACCAGCGCAGAAAACTGTTTCGCACGCAGGTCGGGGCGTGCAGGCTGCAGGTCACCAGCTTCAATATGCTGCTCCATCAGCGCCGACAGGGCGTTCATGCTTTCCCGGACGCCGGACTCGTAGAAAATATCACCAATGCCGGAATGCCCCGCCTCGCCGATGACCATGCGGTAGAGCTGAAGTCCCTTCCAGTCCGACGTCATGGCGCCCAGCATGCCTTCACCAAATCGCTGCAGCCTCTCAGGCAGGGGGAGATGACGGCTGTCCTGACTGTAAAGATCGTCCGCAGCGCGCGTCAGAAAGTTGGTGCCATAGGCCCTGACGACGGCGTCAAGAAGGCTTTCCTTGGAACTGAAGTAGTTATAGAGCGTGGCCTTGGAGCACTCTGCCGTTCTGGCCACTCCTTCCATTGAGGCTCGTTCGTACCCCTGCTCGAGAAAGACTTTCGTTGCAGCATTCAGGATGTCAGTTCGTTTCTTTTCAGTCAGTGTTCGCATGTGGTTTCTCCCTGTAAACAAGCCAATATTAACAGAACCACACGGTTCATTAAAGGCGCGCATTTTTAGTTTCAGCATCCAAATTGCTGACTTTGAACAGCTGCCTCATAGTTAATGGAATGCAGACTTACAAACGTCTGCTTCTGGCCCAGAGCCGACATGCGCGCGTGGCAACGTCCGCTTTGAGCTCACAGCGATAGGCGGACGTCAAATTATGGCGACAGGTAGGTTCTGCCACAATAAACTAACAACCCTGCCACCAACTTACGCCTCAGGCGGTAAATGGTGGATGACCACGACCTCGGAATCCATCTCTATGCGCGGGTAGTGCTCACGCATCCCTTCCAGCAGTTCGGCATCCGGCCAATCCGTGCTTTTCCCAATTTTGGCAGCGACGTCAGAAAGCGGCATCCTTTCAACGCGCGTGACCCACACCATGACCGTGTCGGAGGCATCCCGCACGTTTACGTAAAGCATCGGGCCCGGCACAATTTCGCGCTCCCGCCAGCGGATGGTATGAAGTTTCCTGCCTGCGCGAACGTCCGGCAGCAGACGCGGCACGATCTCAAGATTCTGCAATGACATTACCTCCGGCGAAAAAAAGGCTCCCCGCAGCGGGAGCCTTCAGCACATACAGCAGCAGTATCAGTGTATACCCCTGGTGAGGCACACTACCGTTATCAGCCTTCTCAGCGGGCACATAAGCGCAGCCGGTATCTTTTTTCCTGGTACCTGACATGCGTCACTTTTTTAACATAAAAGCGCTGTTGCGAATCGCTTACGCCCACTTCATACCTTGATGGTGTAGCGGACAAAATCCTCCAGAACAGCCAACCGATCGTAGAGCGCTCGAGTTGGATTGGATTCACGAGTGATCCAGTAAACTTTCGCCCATGATTTTTCCGTAGCTTCGTCCCGGATAGCTTCTATAAGCGACTTTCCTGCTCCTACGCCTCGCTTTTTCTCGTCAACATACAAGCAGTTGTGTTTGATGACAATCAGGATGACAAGCCCGCTAATTGAAACGCACGTTAACTCTCTGGTTGAGCTGTAAAACCGCGCATCCAAATTAAACACGGTCCGGGCTATGATTGATTAAAAAACATACAACCCCCCTGAACCCCTGCCGTAGTAAGGAAGAACCACATTTATCCACAGGGTTACGGGACAGATATACACTTGTTATGTGGGCAAGAAATGAGTAACTGACCTTTCAGCTATTAGGAGCATGATGGGATTTGATGCAAGGTGAGTGAAAAAAACCACGCAGAACTACGTGCTGTTAGCACCTGAAAATCCTGAATCTTAATTTTTATTATTCACATAATATTTATACATAAGAAAAAGCTAAAGGTTTATCTATCTGAGTCCGATAACAAAAAAGCGACTGCTCCACAGTCTGCCACCATTTAGATGAACGTTTGCAATGCCGAATTTCTTAAGGGCCGTCCTGGCCCTCTTTTTTTCTCAGAATTGAGAATCTCCCGCATCTGCCAACTGTCGGTTGCGTTAGGAACAAAACACGATATTAGTGACTCCCTGGCGACGTCGCTGAGCTTTGTCGCGATGGCGTAAGCGACGCAGGCATCTATTGAGATGGGTTATTGGTATATGTATTCCATCTTAAAAAGCATAACTACCTACCGATAATGCTTCCCTTGGAGAGGAAAACCTGGATGCTGCTCCTGGATTATGCGTTCAGATTTTTGTTACGCGGCGTTAAGATTTTCCGAAATAAGCTGGTACAGTAGCGGGTCCGGCCCAACTACCGGTTCTCGCCGCCAGCCTGAGCGCAGGAGCAGCGTATCAATCACACTCAACTCTCCTGTTATGCGTACAGGCAGAGGGCGTATCTGCTGTCCCCATTCACTGAAGCCGTTATCCAGCACCCTGCGATTAACATAAATACCGGGCACGGACGTACTTAGTTGCAGCTGTCGCCGTCCGTTCCACTCAGACTCGCTCAGCAGCATATACAGCCAGCCATTGAGCTTCATCGCCTGAAGTGCGTGCTGCAATCGGAATAAGTCATTCTGTGCACGAAGCTCGCCACTGCCGGAGCGCCAGAGATAATCGAGCTTACCTGCCAGGTCCGCCTGCTGGCCCTTCTCACGACTCTCCTTCAGAAGCCAGCGGATGTCGTTCGCATGTTCTTTCGGAAAGCGGCACTGCTTTTCAGCGGTAGCAAGCCAACGCGATATAAAAAGGTTTTCCTGCGCCGGCGTGTTGACTAGGCCGTCGCGGCGCGCAATATGAAGGGCTATCAGTCCACACCAGGCAAAATGACTGACGTTAAAGTTAACTTTATCCATGCTCTTCCTGTTGATGCCGAACCGGCATGATTTAACCGTGCTTTATTCAACATTGTAGAGCAGTAATGGTGATCGGTTGAACCGCTGCAGCACTAAAGCAAACGATTGCTATCCTGATAACTGCAGAAAAAAAGGATAAGAAGACATTGAAACAGAAAGATTTTAAGTTATGTATTGATGATGTCCCAGAAATTGTTCCGGGATTTTTCCCGGTATTTGTGAATATTTATTGCTCCGAACCATTTTCTGCTTTCTTCTCTTAATGCTTGCTGATAGCTGTTTTTTTTACAGCTTTACCTGTCTTTGCCTGAATGACATAACCGTAACGGCCTACTACAGTTAGTGATGTGACTAGCTAGTCCTTAAATCTAATGGAACATTGATAAGAGGTCTTCCTATGAACAAACAGAGCTACAGAGGCGGCGCAGGGAATTTTGCTAACAATCCGGAACGAGCTAAAGAAGCTGGAAGCGCAGGAGGCAAAGCCAGTGGTGGTAATTTCAAAAATAATCCTGAAAGAGCCGTTGAAGCGGGTCGGAAAGGTGGCCAAATAAGCCGACGTCCTCCAAAAAAGTCTGAGTAAGGTGCCTTAGGATTTTTTTCGCCATGGATTGGCATGTTTTAATAAACCACCGTCAATTTTTACCGGTATTATTTCATTACTAACAATGCCCATCACTAATATCTCTCTGATAAAAATCATCTTTTTGGGGTGTTATGCATCGTAGATGATTCATGATCCTGTTTAAAATAATTAAGATGCCTGACCTGAACTCGCAATCTAACGCCGACCAGCGGCCCATGTGATGCAAAAATGATTCAGGTAATCGCAGAACTTACTCTATAAACGTATCCAGGTAAGAGCTACTTTAATAGTGCATGAAAGTGTTGTGTGACTAAGATTAAATCATCTACCCCGTAGCCTGCATAGATGGACGCGGTAATCAGCTGCCCCGTCGCCGGGGCTTTTTTTGCATCAAAAATCCAAATCATCTTAGCAAATGATTATCATCAAAAAATTTATTACCAGACTAACTAAGATTGCTATTATAGTGACGGAACACACAGCAAACGTGTTGCTAACGAGATGATTTTACCATTTGAAAGACTTTGAGCCTGCTTTTAGCAGGCTCTTTTGTTACGCTCACTGAAGCTTTAAATAGTAAAAAATTATCAAAATTTAAAGCCTAAGAAGCCGTCACCAATCCGTCATAACGCCAAGAAACTATACGTTTGCGCCAACGACGATAATTATTTTACTTATCCAACACACCCAGTGCAGCTTTCATTGCTTTGATGAGTATCTCCGGCCGCTCGGGGTGTTTCTGTGCTAACGCGGCTCTTAATGCATCCGCGATAACGATTTGTTTTGACTCTTCTCCATGATCATGGAGTATGAAAACAAGATCTCCAACCACACGGCACATCTCATTATACAGCTCATCTAATTGCGTTGAATTCAAAATCCACCTCCCGATCACTATTCATTTAACTAAAAAAGTACATTAATAGTTTATTCACAATTTGATTAAAACTTAGCGGACCTGACCACAGAAATAATCCTTTAAATACTCATTTATCCGTAAAGGATGAAGAATTCCCCTCCCAAACTCCTCTTATATTCTGCGCTTTAATGGTGACGATTCGTTACAGATTGACTGCTAATTATTAAAAGCTAAGCTCATAATTATCATTCGTTCAGTGAATATCGTAAGGGAAATTGCCATGCGTTATCTATTGCTGCCAGCCTTTATGACAATCGTGATAATGATAGTTATATTTCTTATGCAGATTGGCTGGAGCCCTTCCCCTTGGTAAGGGACTCACAAAATGTTTATAGCACAAATTTTTTCCCTGCCAGAATCAGACTCGTCCGTTTGTTGGTTAGTTATACCTTTCTGTTTTCCTTGCTTTAAATTTCTGATTACTGTTGGCAAGTTAGATTTTAGAGGAAAAAAGCCGCTAAGCAGCTTTTTCTTAATCAGACTTCTTTTGCGGTTGCTCGGTAAGTGAATCTATGAACCTTTTCTGCTTGTCATTAAGATCGAGTTTTTTTATTTTTTCAATATCAACAACCTTAGGTTTCTCAACCGGTTCGATTCTGGGTTTTCCTGTAAAGCTGTTAGTAGCATAGGTGACCCCTGTAGCTATAAGCCCCCAAATAATAAGACAAAATAAAAAAACCGTAATCCATGCCATTCTTCTCGTGACCCTCACACTCCATGTCTCCTTCAGTAAAATAGGCAGAAGTAGGACAAATCCCAATAAAGGATAGTTCAGGAAGATGACAATTTCAGATGAAAAAGCTAGAAATCAAGATCATATCGCATCAGTGACAAAGCATTTACTCTGAAAAAATCGAATGAAAAAACGATTCCTCTTCACTGATAAACCGGCACGCGCACCGGTGAAAACCCGACGTTTCTCTCCGCAAGAAGCGAAAGCCACGCGGTGCCATCATCAAAATTATCGATAGAAAGGCTGACAGGCGCCTGATGCCTGTTACGAAAGCGTCCATATGTAAAATGAACTCCGTTCTACTGCCGCCCTGCATTACATGGTCAGGTACCGGCGGCCTTAATTGCGGGGGAAGAGCTGGCTTATGGCGTCAGGAATGACATCGAGCGTCGGGGCAGAGCGCTGACATAACGCGCTACTCCGTCAGGCAAGGACCATCCTGCTTCAGAAACTGCCTGACGCTACGGAGGTCATGAAGGTAACGCTCTCTGCCTGGTTGTAAATCGGGTATGGCCTTATGGCCGAGACCTCGCGCCCGGGCGGATGGAATAATTGGCCGCTTTACGCACCGGCGTTACGACCTGGTAAGGTACAAAGTCACAGTAGCTGGCGGGCGTCAATTCTAAAAAGTTTTCTTTCTCGCGGGCTTGCATAAAGGTTCTGAGGAACTGCAGGTCCCGGTCATCCCACGCCCGCCGAGGTGCAGGGCGAACAGTTCCGGATCAGCCTGTCCCTGCCCCTTCTGCCATCATCGGGGACGCCTGCCGTTGAATGCAGAAGCCCGCTATTCAGGATTCTGACTTGATCATCTGCGGAAACAGAAACACTGATGTGTACCGGATAACTGCAGGGACACATATTTTTTGTTAATTTTCAGAAAATATTGAGGCAGTTGGTTCCCAAAGAAGCTATTTGTTAAGGAATAAATAATAAAAAAATCAGTGCTACCTTTTGCCAACCTTTACCAGGAAACTGATTCTGACAATGATTAAGTGCTCCCGAATAAAAACTCAAATACTCACGTTGACTTCAACTGAGCCTGGCAAAGATCAACCCAATCTAACCCGCATCCTCGTAGAGTCATGGCTAGAACATGGACATTCGAACTTATGGACCCCTTCCGCAGTCACGTTTAATATCCGTTGGCACATAATGGTACCGGGATATAACCTGCTTAAGCCTGGCATGGTCTCGGCAGTTTACCGCCCGGGAACTTTCTTTCGCCCCGGCAAGCTGGAAATTGCTCCTGAAGGCCTGTCACTAACACCACACCTGCGAGGGCAAGGCATGGGCACCTGGATCATGATGAAGCTGGTATGCTGGGCCACGTCACTGCCTGATCGCACGCAGATAGAACATATCCGGACTGTATTTATCGAGAATGACCCGTCCAATCTCATAAGGCAGGATCTTTTGTTCGAAGGTGCGGGATTCCGTTTTGGCAAAGCACTTGAGAATGGTACCCGTGTATCAGAGAGTATGACAGTCACCTCACTGATTCAAAATTATCGATGGGTAAAAAAAGTTATTGTAAGCGTTCCGCACTATGCGCTCTTAACGCTCCCGTGCACGGAAAACTTCAGTCCAGAACCAGAATCTGAGGAACCTCATCTTTTCAATCTAATACAGGGGATGATAATCGGGCGAAGTTTTTTGCACCTGATCACACTTGTTGTTTCACTGCCGTTTCTTGCGCTTAGCCACTTCACAGAGTGGTTAATATCGCGGCTCGATGGACGCTGAATGCTTATTAACGACTTGAACGGTGGACACCCTTATATGCAGCATCAGGTTGCTGGTAAAGTGCTCCGCCTGCTGCCAGTGTGGTTCACGGTTTTACTCCTGGTTCAGTTGCTGTTATTTAATGCTTCAGCAGAAGACCGATGCCATTTCAATGAAGCAGTCTGTAGTGTCAAGGCGATGGAGGATAATTACTGGTTAAGGGCAACCTGTGACAATGATGCCGCGCTGATTGTATCGCTCGAAGCGCCATCAGGAGAGCTCCAGGATGTGAGAAATGGTGCACACGAGAGTTCAGGAGGCTGGATTCGATCAGGAGACGCCCTTAGCGGGCATATAAATATACTTTATGCGCACACACCAACTTTAATGCTTGAGCTCTTCTATGACAGACATGGGGTGCTCAGCTTACAGGGCCTCAGGGTTGATGGTGAGTTGATTAAATTCCCCACTACGCGGGTCAGGCAGTGGGCAAGATGGCATGCGGGAAAATGCAAATAATCAATAACACAGGGAGAGCAGTCATGATTACCTTTTCTGATTACTTCATTTTTACTCAGCCAGTATTACCCGCGAAGAGTGTTCATCGCTTAAGAGCAGGTGTAACGTTGTTACAAGCAATAAAATCAGCCTGCCAATATTAGCAGGCTTGTTATTAACAAAAAGAGCAGCACCCGGCCCGAGCGCATGTTCAACGTTCATCGCTTCTTTACGGATATCATGAAAATGGGTAAGTGCACACTTTGCATTCGGCACGTTCTGTTCCTTAAGTTGCATTGCATAGGTTCTAACGCTAAGAATGTAACCTCTCCAAACGTCAGTTCCCACTAAGGAATTTTTCTGGTTGCCGATTTCAAAAAATTGGTAATCCGGTATAAACGCCTCATGGAGCAGTGAGGCCGGCAGGCATAAAAGTTACAAACGAATATGATTTAGTCTGGTAGAGTGCGGTTTGAAGTCAAACTTTTATAATAAAAGCGGGAGCCTTGCAGGTATTACAAAATTTATCCCGGCTGCGTTTATGTTGATAAAGAACTGGCCAAAAAATTAATGAGTCTTCCCTGGCCATAAACCGACATTGCGTTTGCTGCTGCGTATATTTATGGTTCCCCCGCGGGTATCATTGTTCCCGTGAACAACTTGTGGCGGCCTTGCGCTATGACGCTTTCCTTTCAGGCCAATGGCATTTCGGTTCATGCTGACTCCGGCACATTGTGTGCTAAATACACCATTGTTTTTTAGATTATTTTAAAACGTTATTTTTCGATAATGACGGAGGGTATATGGTCTTCAGGGGGGGCATTATAACCACGTGACAGGATTAACTCCCTGGGTATTTTGAATAGTGACCAGAGGTAGTACTGTCAGGTTCGTCAATTAAACCATAAAATAAACCCATTTAACTTTCAAACAGCCTGCTTACTTTAACTGAATAGAAAAAAAGCATTCATTAAAATTATTTTTGTAAGCTAAAAAAAAGCCGCGCAGACTGGCGCGGCGGAGCAATGAGGAGTTTTTTAAGATTATAATCATTAGAATTCTGCACATTTTAGTATGCTATCGGTCATGGTCAAGTCCCATTGAGTTTCTTCTTCCGAGGCCTACGTAACGTGGCCTGACAGGACGCTCTCAATTTATCCTGTCGCACATTTTCATCATACCCCTCAATTAAAGAATGGCCCTGCTCAGTCAGGCGGTAACGATTTTTCTCCCTGAGCCAGTCTTCAGAGTGAAAGTATTCAGCGAGCCCAGATGATACAAGTTCCTCGCGTACGATGGGCTTGACCCATGCCGGGACGGAGCCTCTTTCCTTTAAAATAGACAGCAGCCGAAAATGTTTCGGGGCCAGTTTCATCACTTCCTCCCTGCTCACATTTACTTCATAGTCGAGCGAGCGCACAACGACTTCAATCAGACTAAGGGCAAAGTATTCAATTTCGGTCCATTCTTAATATGAACCAAGGTCCCCTGAACACCGCCGCGCAAAATGGAAAAATGCGTGGTTCTTCACATAATGATGCGTGGATGCGGACTATGCCGTGAGCGTAACCGCAGGGTAATACCGCCGAATAGAATTACGACATGGCTCACGATCATCATCACGGCGCGCGCGGTGATGAAAACATTAAGGGCATTCTTAGAAAAAAAACGACGCCAAGCCGAGTGGCTTTCGGGGTACCGGCAATCTATCGCCTCAGGGCAAGGTGAAGCTATAGCCCATCGGACGATTGCTCTCGTTAAGATACACGGCAGGCGAAGAAGCAATTGCTTTATGAAGCCTTACAGGGGCAAATATCAGGGACCGTTACCGCCACAAAAGTGACTATTGTCAACTACAATGTTGCACCCATCATCTTCACGCTCAATTTGATCTACAACCCTGAAAAATCCTGCTCCCGTCTGTAATTTTGTTATATAAGCCACACTTCAACACTGTTGTGCTCATTCCCTGCTTCACACGTATGTCCCACCTCCGGCAGAATGCGTGACAGCCTTTTGCAAGCATCCTGACTTGTGCACTTTAAAGGGCTCCAAAAAAAGGGCCTGTACAGGCCCAAATGCTGCTCACTTAAGCAATAAATTGCCTATGTATACAGGTGCACTATTTATGGCGACCGATCCGCGCTTAACTGTCAAGCAATAGCCCGTTCAGGCCCCGCAGGATCGCGTTCATTTGGCGCTCAGATGCTTACAGCCCGGCGCCTTAAGTTATTCTAAGCAATAGGCAAAACCTTACCCGCACATCGGCGGCGGCGGATTCATCCGGGCGCGTATTTCTGTTCATAGCGTTCAACATCGCGTTCCGCATCCTCCACCTCCGACAATAGCGCGGCAAGATCTGTTACGCCAGCCGATGGATTACGGCATGCGCGCCGGTAGCGCAGCCGCAGCGCCACCAGGCGAATTAAGGATTCACGATAAGGCGTGGCGCCTTTTCTCATCATCTTATCTCCTTCAGCTAGTCTGACTGCGACGCTGACCGAGCCACTAAGTTCTGCACAGCGTTCTCCTTTACCTCGCTCGTCACGCCCATAAGTCGCGGTTCGTGAAGGGCTAAGTTATATCTTCTGCACCGCACGGGCAGGCTCCGCCCCCCTTACTCTGCGCCAGAGTACCGCCGAACGGACCGCCGCAAAAGACGAATGCTTCCAGATGAACTCACATTCGAGATCGAACTCGCAAACCCGGTTCTGAGCTCGTTTGCCAGAATATCCACTTTAAGCACCTCACGCAGTACTCACAGGATATGCTTTGCACTCTCGGACACATATAATCCGCGGGAACTGCATTGAGGATTATTACCCCGGCATTACCGTAGCAAAATAGGGGCCATATTTTCTGATGGCTTAATTCCGCCCCCGTGCGCATCCCGCCCATGTGTGTGAGACGCGGAATGCCAATCGTTACCCTGTTATTTTGTAATGTATACTTTCGCAATAGCGTGGTTTTTTTCTGATGCGCTTACTCAAGCCGGTAATCAGCATCCATATCGGCTTGTGCGAGATCAGTGACGCGTGAGCCTGAAGCAGGCGAAGGTTAAGACCGCATAACCCAACAAGCGCAGAGCGAACCATTCATGGGCAGCCATTCGCTGACGCCAGTGCTCTCCAGCACACGACCTATCTGGACTTCCGCGTTTTCCAGTCTGTCTAATGACGGAACACATATGTGCAAAACCACCAATGGGTCACGCGCTAAAAGTTTAGTTCGATACAGCAGTGTTACTGGCCATGCATGGGGATTGCGATATGCAAAAGCGTCACCAGAGCGACTTATCTCATGATTTTGTGCATAATGAAAAAGAATCTTTAAAAAGGTCGGTAGTTCATCGGGTAACCTGGGAAGCTGTGTCAGTAATTCATTAAGGCGCTTCCTGCCACCGATACTTTTTTTAATTCCATATTGGAAAATATTCTTAAGCGGTTTTTATCTTTTATTTTACGCTAAAAATAGCGTGGATATATGAATACAGAAGATATCCCGTTGTTTATCTATCGTAATTATTGCTTGCGGAAACTTTCGTTCCTCTTATTCTGACAGTTATTAATCAGTCACTTTTTAAAGAAAGAATAACAGTCAGAATCAACCCTAAAGAGTCGATTAACGCTCCAGCATTTATCGGTTGTTTTACTTAAGAATAAGTCCAGCAACCGCCAGACAATAGTTCATGAGTGATACAGACAGGGGAAGGGTCACATCCTCAGCCCCTGCATTTTTATCCTGATAGTGTTCGCTGCCAGGTGACTTAAGGGATCAATTGGGGCAGGCTGTTAGCATCCGCCGCTAGCAGTGATTCAAATTCGGCCGCGCTTAACGGCGGGCATAATCCATTTCCCTGCATGATGTCGCACTGGGCCGCAGTAATAAACGCTTGCTGCTTCATATCCTCCACGCCTTCCGCCGCCACGCTAATACCCAGGCTTTTACCCAGCGCTGCAATTGCCCTGAACATCATGCGCACATTTATACTCGTTTCGATTTCGTGTGTCAGCGACTTATCGATTTTAAAACCGCTTACAAAGCCGTGCCGAAGAAGGTTGATCGCGCCAAGCGTTTTTCCGTAATGGTCAATGACGAATGACGCACCCGTTTTTCTAACGGCTTCAAACCGCGCCGGCGCGTCCTGGATCAGAACAGTCAGCAGAGGTTCATCAACCTCCAGATCTACAAAACCCGCTTCGCAACCAGCACATTCCCGGAGCACGCTTTCAAGCCCTGGCCCTGCCAGCTGGCGGGGGAAGAGATTGATGCTGACCCGGAGCCCGGGGCAGCGCACGTGCCACTGCCTGACCTGAGCCAGTGCGCTGCGAATAATCCACTCACCGAGCGTCAGGGACAAGGGATTTTTCACCAGCATGCTGATAAATTCGGCCGGCAGCAACAGCCCGCGTGCAGGGTGCTGCCAGCGTATAAAGGCTTCACAGCCAATCAGGCGTGCATTCTGCACGTCGTAGCGTGGCTGATAGTGCAGAACAAACTGCTGCTGGCGGACTGCGGCCTCCAGCTCTCGCTCAAAGCGCCGGCGCTGCTGCTCCGCTTCGCGAAACGCCGGCAGGAAAAGCACACTGCAGCCTTTCCCTGATGCCTTGGCACGGTAGAGGGCAAGGTCGGCGGCGGACATCATTGCCGACGGATCTTCCCCGTGATCGGGATAGGAAGCGATGCCCGTACTGGCACCGATAATAACCGGGGAGTCATGGTAACGGAACGGCGTTTGTACAGCAGCAATCAGGCGCTCAGCGGTGAGGGATGCCTCGGTACTGCCACCTGGCAGCAGAATAATAAACTCATCCCCACCTAGCCGTGCAGCGGTGACCGCGCTGGCGCACACCGCGCGTATCTGATCGGCGACGTGACACAGTAACGCATCGCCGGCGGCGTGACCGAGTGTATCGTTCACCTCCTTAAATCCGTCGAGATCGGTCATTAACAGCGTATATGGTACGCCAGCCTCAGTCAGCTGGCCGAGCTGCTGCATAAACGCACTCCGACTGGCAAGACGGGTCAGCATATCAAGAGAGGCAAGCTCGCAGAGCCGGGCCTCGCTTTCGTGACGGGCGGTGACGTCGCGGATAATCATGCCGACCAGTCGCTCATCGTTTTCCCGCCAGCCCGAAAATGACACTTCGGCGGGAAATTCACGTCCATCACGCCTGAGCCCCCAAATCTGCAGCGTGCGCGGACGGGAAATGGCGGCCTCGTCCGCGCTCAACCGCTCAAGCTCATTACGGTAATCAGTCTGACATCTTTCAGGAATGAGTCCGGCCACGTACTGCCCTGACATCTCATTCGCGTCATATCCAAAGAGGGCGCTGGCGGCCGGGTTCCAGAAGGTGATGCCGCGGCGCAGGTCGGTACAGATGATGGCGTCCGGTGAAGTGGCCGATATTGCCTGCAGTCGCTGCTGGCTGGCATGTCGCAGCAGCTCAAGCCGGTGCACCTCCATACGGTCCATTACCAGCGCGGCGATATCGGCCAGGTGTTGCCTGTCTGCATCCGTCAGCGGAGGGCGTGGCTGTGTGTCGGTCAGGCAGACAGTGCCGATGTGGTGCCCGTCCGGGGTGGAGAGCGGGACGCCCGCATAAAAGCGGATGTGCGGATAGCCCAGCACCAGAGGATTATCGCGAAAGCGCGGGTCGATAAGGGTATCGGGCACGCAGAGAATATCACCCTGCGCCAGCGTATGATCGCAGAAAGCGACCTCTCTGGCCGTGCCGGAAATGTTTAACCCGTACCGTGACGTGAAGAACTGGCGCTGATCGTCAATCAGCGAGACAAAGGCTACCGGCACGCGAAAAAGGCGGGCGGCGAGCGTGGTAAGTCGGTCAAGCGCATCTGCTGGCAGGGCGCCTGTATGCTGGTACTGTGCCAGCGCGTCGAGGCGGGCCGCCTCGCGGATATCAGTCAGGCGTTTCAGGGGCTGTCCCCTCATGTTTGGTTTACTGTGGCCGGCATGACACAGCATAAAGGGGACACGTTCAATCAGACGGAGCCGCACAAACTTTGCTGCCGCCCCGCAGCCGGAAGAAAGGCCCATCCGTGGGCCCGCACGCTCAGAGCCCTGAAGCCCGGCATCTGCCCGTTGGAAAAGGCCGGTCTGAAAAACATAAGCTCATGACCATTGAAGTGACCATGAAGTGGATTTTCCGGAGCATTCCTGGCCGGCATTCATTGCTGCAGAGATGTTACACCCCGCGTTAGGGACGCAACCGAAATATTGCGCGCCCCGGGCCGACCGATCGGTGAAACAACACTTCCTCTCATGGCATTAAATCCCTGTATCGGCATATCTCACCTGAACTTCAGCTCCGGCGTAAACGGCGCTTCTTATTTTTTTTTCTGCGGGATAAGTGCAAAGTACGGATGCTGACCGGCGAGCAGCAACAGCAGCTCATATTCGGCCTGGCTGAGAGGGGCCGGATTCTTTGCCGCCTCCTTCGTCTGCCAGACGCGCAGGCTGAGGCCAAATCGTTCAGCGGCGCGTTCCTGGGACAGGCCGGCGGCGAGCCGGAGTTCACGGACGTTGGACTGTACGCTGACGGACTGCTGTAATCGCTGATTTCCCAGAAATAACCTCCTGTTGCCCCCCTCAGTGAGGGCCAATGCCGAAGTGGCCTTTGTATCGCCTTTAATCATTACATTATCTTAACTGTAAACCTGCCCAGTCAAGACGACGGTGTTCAGAAAATGGCAGTGTGAGAGAATTAAACGAAATTAATCTGGCTCCCTCTTTCTAAATCATGTTTGGAATAGGCAAACAGGGGGGCAATACCGCATCCAGGATTTATCTCCTTTTTAAGTGATTCCGCAACACAAAGATTATTCCGGTATATACCGGCCGCTCATTTATGGGGGAATGGTGGGGATTATGGGGCGACATTTAATCATCGCCCTACCCTGAAAAATATAAAGGATAACCTGATGAAACACCGCGATTATATTCAGCGTCGCGTGCCTGGCGATCTCAGCCGCGTGGACATTCGCGAGCAGTGGCAGATAACATTCTGGACGCAGGAGCTATGCACCACGCAGGAGCGTCTTGTCCGTGCCGTGCGGGAGGCTGGCCCGGAAGCTGACCGCGTTCGCGAATGGCTGGAGAAAAACCCTCCTCCGCGTGCATCCCGCTAATGACGGCCGAAGGCAACCCAGCCGCCCTGTTTCGCGGGTGCGGCACGCATATTACGGGGAGGCTGCGCCGCCGGGTTTACAGCCGCCACTCCCTCGGCCTGTGCAGCCTGCGGCAGCGTGAAGCGGGTAATTACATCGCCGAGGGCCGCAGTCTGCCCACTGAGGCTATTAGTCGTCGCAGAAACCTGCTGAACCAGCGCTGCATTCTGCTGCGTCACGCGGTCAAGCTCTGCTACGGCCAGCGTGACCTGCGCGATGCCTTTACTCTGCTCTTCAGAGGCCATCGCAATCTGCCCAATCAGCTCGTTCACCCCGCCGACACCGTGTAGCACCTCATCCATGGTGGTGCCAGCACTGTTCGCGGCTCTGCGACCGTCGCTGACACGGGCCACGGTATCCGCAATCAGCGCCTCAATCTCCTTCGAGGCGGCTGCGCTGCGCTGCGCCAGCGAGCGCACCTCTGCGGCCACCACCGCAAAACCGCGCCCCTGCTCGCCGGCGCGGGCGGCCTCAACGGCGGCGTTCAGCGCCAGAATGTTAGTCTGGAAAGCAATACCGTTAATGGTGGCCGTGAACTGACGGATTTTTTCGGAGCCTTCGGCAATACTGCCCATGGCCGTCATAACCGAGCGCACCAGCTCCGCCCCTTCCTGAGTAGTAACCGCTGTCCTGACGGCCAGCTCCCGTGCTTCACGTGCGTTTTCAGCGTTATGGCTGACGGTGGCGGTAATTTCTTCCATGCTGGCCGCAGTCTGCTCGAGCGCCGCGGCCTGCGTAGAGGTGCGGTCCGCCAAATCCGCATTACCGGCCCCAATGTCGCCTGCCTCACGGTGAAGAACGCTTGCGTTATCGCGGATGGCCTGCACCGCATCGAGCAGGCTGTGCTGCATCTCCTTTACCAGCGGCACCAGCTGACCCACGCAGTTACGGCCCAGGTCTTCAGGCTCTCGCGTGAGGTCGCCGTCCGCGATGGTCTTAAGGTGCGCGCGGATCGTAGCCACCGGACGCACGAGATGGGCTACCAGGTAGCGGTCGCAGAAAACCAGCAGGCCGCCGGCGGCCAGCAACGCCGCGATGAGGATAATTTCGAGGCGGTGGCGGTCTGCCATGACGGGCGCGTCATCGGCCGCCAGTTGCTGCGTCAGCGCGGCAAGGCGTTCACCCGCGGCGGGTCCATACTCAGCCGGCCCGGCCGTCAGCGCAAAGCGAAAGCGACCCCAGTCGGCACCGTCGGGTACGGCGGCCATCAGCGCATTTTTTTCAGCCGCCGTGCCGCTCTGCATCACGATGCCGCTGCGCGTCAGAAAAGTCAGCTGCTGCGTCAGCGCGGTCCGCGTGCCGGTTCATATCCCGCAGGGTCACCGTCCCGTATCCGCCGGCGAGCGCCACTATCGCCAGTGAAAAGATCATCATCCATAGTACGACGCGGCGGATGGTAAAGTGTCTGAGTAACTGCATAAGGTTTTCCCCGGGGCGGTTATTAGTTAATAATAATTATTATTTTCTTCTTTCGAATTCGCGCGTAATTAATCTGCGTGCGATGCTTTGTGACTAAATAGTCTGACATGTTAATTAAAAAGATAAAACTTTCGCTCGATTAAATTAAAGAATCGTCGTCGCGTAAGGATTTCGTTAAAGAAAATAAAAATGACATCAGACCACTATACGCCTATTATAAGCCACATAATAAAGCTTCAATTGTTTTATCCTTTCGCAGAAATCGCGCATTTTACGGTCCGCTACTGTACATTTTCTCTTTTTAATTTCGTTCCGGAACCAGGCCGGGGCGGAGGAACCCATGCTGATGAACCTATCCGGCGACCATGATCGCCGCGCGCAGGCGCTGAAAGCGCTGCGCAGTACCGACGAAAGCCGCGACGACGTGCTGCGAAAATTTGTCCGGCTGGCCAGCCAGGCGCTGGGCATACCGGGAAGCTTCATCTCCGTGATCGACGATGAGCAACAGCACGTGCAGGCCGCGCATAACTTTGCGCTCCGCCAGTCTTCACGGGAAGAGTCGCTCTGCAGGCACGCGGTGGACAGCGACTGCGCGGTGGTAGTCCCTGATACGTGGCTGGACGCCCGGTTCGTTACGCACCCCCTCATCACGGGTGCGCCCTACATTCGCTTTTACGCCGGCGCCCCGCTGAAAAACCGGGAGGGTATCGTGCTGGGTACGCTGTGCGTCACCGATACCGAACCTCATTCGTTCAGTGCCGAACAGGTCACCACGCTTAAGCTACTGGCTGCGCTGGTGATGGCGTTTCTGGAGGCCTGGCACTCGGCCGGCTTTGCTGACCCGGTCACTGGCCTGCCCAACCGCCAGCGCCTTATCCGTGACCTGCAGTTCCTGGCGGCGTCGGGGGATAGTACCCCCCGACGACTGGTACTGATAGACTGCATCGATATGCCGCGTGCTTACGAACTTGCCCGCTCTATGGGCATGGGTCCGGTGGAGAGTCTGCTTAACGACGTTGCCACGCTGCTGCCGCTGCGCCTGCGCCCGGCTTCGGGCGAAATGCTTTACACTGTCGCCACCGGTCGCTTTGCGCTTCTGACGCGGGATGATAGCCACCTTACCGCGGACTGGGTGGCGGGGAGGCTGGAGGGCATCAGCGCGGATCTTGGCGAAGGCATCGCCGTTGCACTCACAACGCACACCGGCGAAGTCACCTTCACCCTTGGAGAAATTCCCGCTCAGGAGGCGCTACGCCGCGCGGTGAGCGCGCTGCATGAGGCCATCGGACGCGGGCTTCCCTCAATGCGCTTCAGTCAGGGCACCGACGCGCGTCATACGCAGGATTTTACCTTGGTGCACGAGCTGGCCTCCGCTATGAGGGGGGATCACGGGCTCTGGCTTGCTTACCAGCCCAAAATCTGTCTGCAAAGCGGCCGTCCCGTGGGACTGGAAGCGTTAATCCGCTGGCGGCACCCGCAACGTGGTGAACTCTCCCCGGCACACTTTGTGCCTCTGGCTGAACAGACCGAACTGCTCAGCGAGCTGACGACCTGGGTGACAGATCGCGTTATTAAACGGCTTGCCCGGCTGCGTAACAACTGCGTCCAGCTCCCGGTGACCATCAACGTCAGCAGCCACGACTTTGCCCGTGAGGGGTTTGCCGATGCGCTTGAGACGAAAATGATCAGGGCCAGGCTTCCAACTTCGCTACTGGGCATCGAGTGTCTTGAGACGGAACGCATTCTTGAAAGCCCTGCAGCAATGCGGGGACTGGAGATGCTCAAGCTCAGGGGCTTTGGCATTTCGCTGGATGATTTCGGCACCGGCTACAGCAACATCAGCTATCTTCGCCGTATGCCGCTTGATGTAATCAAGCTTGACCGCTCGCTTATCAGTGAATTATCGTCTGATACCGCCTCACGCATAATTGCGCGCAGCATTATTGCTATGCTCAAAGACCTCGACTACACGGTACTTGCTGAAGGTGTAGAGGATGAACGGACCGTTACGGCGCTGACCGAGTACGGCTGCGACCAGGCTCAGGGCTTTTTCTATTCTAAGGCGTTACCGGAAACAGAACTCGACGAATGGCTCGAATGGAAGCTGCGGGGGCAGTGCTGAAAACGCACGGCCTGCTCAGGTCAGAGCAGCCCCATTGTCAGGTCCGGCTCTGCCTTACCGTAAAAAAACCTGGCACGGGGAGTGCCAGGCGCAGGCAACCGCAAGAAAGGCCTTAATTGACATCATGAGGTAAGAGCCGCAAAGGAGGAGAACCCAGCGGCCTTCTGAGAGTACCATTTTGCTTAATATTTTCCAGTCAGGAGACGTCAGGTCGCCCCGTGCGGTAATGCCTGCAGGGGAGAGTCAATCCGGGTGTCCGATTATCTTTCAGCTCCGGAGTATCTCCCAGCCCCGCGAGGCACATCCTATCGCACCACGTCTGAAGTGCTTTCCAGCTCAGCTATCAGGCTGAGGATAATGTCTTTACGCAGTACGCGATCCAGGTCTGACCAGAGACACGCGAACACTGCGCTGATAATTTCGGCCTCAGGTGCAAACAGCTCACTTCTCTCTCGGAGGATATGAGGGATTTCTTCTTCGGTATTTTGCTGCATAATGCTCTTCCGGATGGGTAAAAAGACGCGAACGGAAGCCGGATGGCACCGGGCGCAACGTACGTGCGACAGCAGAGGACCGGCCTCACGCGGGGCAATCCGAAGTGGCTCAGGACACATTATGATAATTCAGGGCTGGCGTACCGGCTGAAACCGTCCGGGCCAGCGATAATGACAACGTTGCGTCCTGCTCCTTTAGCCTCGTAAAGCGCCTCATCCGCGCGGCGCAGCAGCTCATCCCGGCTACCCTCACAGTCCCTCAGTGCCGCCACGCCCGTGGACACCGTCATGGTGCCCACGAACGGAAATACAGTGGTGCTTACGGTCTCGCGGATCCGCTCCGCCGTCCGCGCCGCATCGTTCAGTTCCGTCGCCGGTAAAAGCAGGATGAATTCCTCGCCGCCAAACCGGCTGACCACGTCCCCTGCACGGCATGCCTGACGCAGCAAGGCAGCGAGGCTTACCAGCACCGCGTCTCCGGCGTCATGCCCGTACCAGTCATTGATTTTCTTGAAGTAATCGATATCAATGGCAATCATGCACTGATCCTGAACGTCATTTATCTGGTCGGCCAGCACATTAAAACCGCGGCGGTTACAAAGCCCTGTCAACGGATCGGTCATGGCCTCATCGCTGAGCGCGGCCATGCGCCCTGCTACACCCTGCCGGTATTCCTGAACGGCTTCTTTCAGTCGGTCTGCTTCATAATACCAGGCCTGCACCAAGGTAAGCGGTACGGGCTCTACGTCGCTGCCTCCATTACGTACCATGTCGGCGAGCCTCTCCAGCGGAGAAGCGATGCGTCCTGCCAGGAGGGCCATTGCGGCGGCCGTAATGGTAATGATTCCCAGCAAAAACCACAGTGCATTTTCTACCGTGTGCAGCAGGATGTGCCGGACCGTTTCCGATGTACCGGTGATAAAGATGTTCCAGTCGGTGCGGTGCAAGCTCGCGTAGCCAGTGAGGAACTGCTGGCCGCCGCTTTCGGTGCTGAATCGCCCACTGTCGGTAGCGGCAAGCCGCTTAAGAAGCGCCGGGCTTAGCACCATTTGCTCACCTACGCGGGAAGCATCATGGCTGAAGACAATCAGGCCGTCATTGCTGACAATGCTCACCGCCGCCCCTCTGGCATAAAAGTGCTGGCTGAGTATGTCGCTCAGCATGCTCTGCTTTTTAAGGTAAATGGTGCCACCTATGTATCCAAGATAACTGCCGTCCGCCGCAAAAAGAGGCTGTGACAAAAACACCACGTAGTTGCCCGACGCCGAAGTAAACGGTGAAGAAATGAAAGGTTTCTGCGTGGCAATAGCCTGCTGACTCGCGTCGGAGTGCAGTTTCAGGCCGACCAGACTCAGGCTTTCCGGCGAGGTGGCAGCAATAACCGCATCCCGGTTCACCACCACGACCGTATTAAAAAAACCGGACTGCAGCCGCAGACGCTCTGTCTCATCCCGCAGCAGTGCCGGGTCGGTCAGCCCCTTTATCTGCGTGGCGCTCCAGGCCAGCTCACGCTGCGCCGTAGCGAGGTAACGGTCGGTAGTGTCCGCGAGCTTGCGCGCATAGGCAATATTGCCTTCCAGCAGGCTGTCCTCAATGTTAGCCTTCTGAAAAAATAGCAGCGTACCCAGAAGCAGGCCTGAGGTAAGGACGACGCCCCCGATGGAAAGTGACATCAGAAGCGTGCGGAGGCGGAGTTTTTTCAGAAGCATGGCGTTAAGGGCCCGGGTAAAGGTGTCATCAGATCTTACCTTCATGAGACGCAGCCGAAGGGAAGAGCAGCGCGCAATAAATACATCACGCTGGGCGATTGGGTCAGACCTCGCATTACCACTTTAGAGTACCTTTTCTCCCTTAACTCAATTTTGCATTATAACTCGCTGCTGTTATGAGATTTTTGTAGATTTAATGCAGAAAAAAGATTATCAAAGAGTGGTATCGTCTCACCACGGTACAAATCAACGATTAGCCCGTTATAGCTTACGGGCATTTTTTTAGAACAATGGTTAAAAATCAATATCTTGTCAGAAATGCTTTTAAAAATGAGTTAACCTGACACTGTTGAATTAATAAACAAATCTGCTTTGCATGCATACATCTGGTGACTGGAAAGTAAGTACTTTTATACCACACGGATGTAAAATGCCTGTGACCAAAACTATTCCGGGCTCAAATGAGACGCAATTACGTCTGACAATCTTCTGCCAATCGTTTTGTCAAACGAATTACTTTCACAGCCTCACAAACCCGTGGGTTACGCATTTAACGAACAGGTTGCGTGAATAACGATTTGCCAGGCATTTTCATCTCATAAAGAGTTCTGAATCAGTATTTATCTGTTAAAAGTATGTCAGTGAAACCAGCCAAAACAATTAAGTGCGCTGATAAAGTTCGCCTTGCTACCAGCAGTAACGTTTACGTTAAGTAGCAGGGCGCGTTAAGAAGTCGGGAGGGTCATCGTTGGTTTTCACGCAAAAGCAGAAGACAACCGACAAATTTATCGTAGAAGATGATGAGATAATCAGAACTGTAAACGCCTTATAATGACCGGTGAAAAAACGATCAGAGGTTTCTGTTTTCTGGCGCATAAATTATGCAGTTCCTGCCTGCTCTCTTAGCCCTGTAAAGGGCTTCATCAGCAGCTTTGATGGCAGAAGTAGGAGGCTCAGCTGACCGTTTGGAGGCAACACCAATACTGAGTGTAACCTGTATACTGCCGTTACAAACATCCGTAAGAGAGGTTTTTATTTTTTTTATCGTATCTTCAGCAGACAACGTATCGAATACCACAATGACAAACTCTTCACCTCCGGAACGAGAAATAAAGACCTCCTCACTCGTGAAACCACCTAGAATTATGCCGGTTTTTCTCAAAACGTTATCTCCCATTTCATGACCATACGTGTCGTTTATTTTTTTAAAATGGTCAATATCCGCAATGCAGATAATCCCTTCCCTGCCTTCCATCTCTCTGAGCTTAGAATTAAGGTGTCGTCGGTTAGGAAGTCCTGTTAATTCATCAGTAAAGGACATACTTACAACAGACTCATAGCTATAGTTAACATATTTAATAAATTTGTTGAAAGAAAAAACGATCAGAAGGATGGCTGGCATATACAGAACGGCTGCAATCAATGAAGCCACATCTCTTTCCAGTAACGCTAACCCACCGGCCATAGATGCAAGTGATGAGTTAAGTAACAGGAATAGTCCGATTCTGAAAACGGCCAGATGTTCTTCCTCAGATTTAATATTAAATGATTTCCTGATAACCCATGTCATTATTGAGACGGTGCAGGTATTAATAAAAAAATAAAAGTTTAAACGCCCGGTATTCCCATAGACCAGATAAAGGGAAAAAAGCAGGCCGACCATAATGAAAACATAAACAATAATTGACCTGTAAAGTAAACCTTTAGGGGTTTCGGCTTCATGTATCAGTTTGCTTGAAATCTTAAAGTTCATTACATTATCCTGATGTGATTCAGGCATTAAGGGTAACATGTGATTATTTCTTTTGGTTATCATTTGTGCCTTTTCTGTATATAAAAATGGCACTGATAACATTCTTTTAGTAAATGAAAAAATCATGTTTATCGAGAGTTAATGGGTTGTTACAATCCATGCCGAGCAATCATATAATTTCAGCAGGTAACCGCCAGGTTTTCGCCCGGGAATGGTTTTAAAACTGGTAGTGATCGGTCATGCCATTCACATAGTGGGCCCAGCGGCCATATTTTTAGTCTGAAAAAGTCAGATAACAGAATATTAGTTCTGACCAGGAATGATATTATCATATTAACACTAACGCATTAGGTCAAAGAAATAAAAAATCTCTACGCAGAATAATTCCACCATTTGAATATATTATTCCCGAGAGATTCATTTGCGCGTTAAATAAATTTTAAGTGCCGGACTGTTAATACCAAGCCCGCTTAGCTCTGTTTGCCCTGACTCGCCATGAATAGATATGTAAACGATGCAGTTTTCTTTCGCAAACGAAAATCTAATTCAAAAAACCTTATGCTTTAAACATTTTTTCACTAAAAATTGGCACTAATATAGCTGGGCCGATATAATGAAACTGTAAGGAAACTATAGCTACTTAGGAATTATCATATGCGGTTATATTGTTGAGTGGCATAACCTGAAAAAACACCCTAACACAGGAGATATATGTGAATGAAATCAGCATACATTTTTTTGCAGTCGGCATCAGGAAGCTAGCAGCTGAGCATCAGGCTGGCAAAACCTGTGCTGTAGCGAAAAAGGAGGTTGACCAGCTCATTCAGTCCATGCGTGACATCATGGGGCCTGATAAAGCTTACCAGGCAAAAAAGTGGTCACAACTACTTGACGAACTTGAGCTGTATAACAACAGCAGAGCCGACCCCAGATGGGAAACTATAATTTCTCACGCCAGAAACAGAATTAAAACGCGCAAAAGGACAGCCACTTTCTCCCGGAAGCGGTTCCGAATAGAAAAATAGCGGTGCTGAAATGGCCTGGATGATTTCTTTGCAGTTGCTAAATCGTTTTTGTTATGGCTTATAAGAATACTATTTTAGCGGCATTTTATGAATGATATAAAGGTGGATGTTATGAACGCGAATGAACTCTACAATGAAATGTGCCGTGTGGTAGGTGATATGGTTTTTACGCTTCATGATTCAGGCATTGAGTCAAAACAAATGGTTATTGCGGACGCCCTGAGAACAGTCCTGGCTTACAAAAATGTTGACCGCACGGAGCTAATGGTCAGGGCAATTGAATGCTCGGTAAGAACGCTAGATAGATAGTAAGATAGCTGATTCTGGGGGCTTTTTGGCACATTTATCGCAGGCTGTTTATGCAGATGAGTAAGTTATACATTTGTTAACCGGGATGGTAACGACCCGCTGTAGATCCGTAAACTTTATTTCATCTGCGCTCTTAGCTTTTGCATTTAGTATATCAACGTATAATTAATACCGATGCATTCATGCATAGCCATATAAGTTAATCCTTCCGGAAAGATATTCACCTAAATAGACCTCACTGATTTTGTTAAAACCCTGCTCGGCGATTTTTTCTTCCAGCCATGCTCTGTCCTTATTGATAATTTCAAGCAAGTCGTCGTTTGCTAAACCGTCCACTATAATAGGATAACGGATGTTTTCATCTCCGCTCTGGATAATAGTCAACTGCCCATTCTGTTCGAGAACTACACGTTTGAGTTGTTCAACTTCATAAACCCCGTTAGATCTTAACTTAAACATTAACTCATTAGCAGAAACTCCATTTCGTAAACATTCTCTGACATTTACCGTCCCGTTATGCACCAGAGTAATAGGCTTGCCATCAATTATTTTTTTTACTAACCTATTGTTCTCTTTTGAAAACTTGAGAACAAATACAAGTAATGTCCATATTATTAATACCAGTACAAACTGAAGGACTGATATCGTTTCATTATAAATTACACCACCGATAATGCCGCCTAACACGTAATTCTGAACCTGGTCCATGGCTGACGATGGAGCAAGATTGCCTTTTCCCATAAGATTTATCTGGACAATCAAGCACAAAATACCAAGTCCAAGTTTTATAATAATAGGCATATATAATATCATTGTCTTACTTATCTCTCTAAAATGTTTACGTTTGCAGTGGTTAACCAGACCTGTACTAAATAGTAACTACTTTGATCGGCGCTTAAACTTACGCGAAAATAATTATTGTGAACTTTAATAATTATACCATCTGACAGCTGCACTGAGTTTGAAAAAACAGAGTTTATGCTTACGTTCTTGTCTTTCGATAAAGTTTTTACAAAGTTCACCATTTGCGATGATTGCGAATGTTTGTTCTGGCTGTTTGTGTAATCGGAGTACTGCAATCCTGAAATGAACAGAAGAAACAGGAAAGTAATAATGGTTAAGTCCCGATACTTTGTCTGTAGCCGATGTCGCATATACAGACTAAAAACAACAATCAATACAGTCAATGCACTGAAAATCACAATATATTTAAAAAAATCGTTCAGGTTTGACTGCGCCTGCAGATATTCAATGCCATAAAACTTCATTCTGACTGCATTCCTTATTATTTAATATCCCGTTCATCATAACATGGTGTTTTTTTTTGAAAAATGGGCCGTGATAATAATTTAATGATATCGTCTTAGTTTCTTCATGGTTGTGGTAATTGCTGTGAGTACATTACAGCTTCTCAACATACATAATGACTTTACATGAAGGTGATTAGTTACCATACTCCATTTGATATGTTTTTTCGTATGTAAAAAATATGTTAAATGATGATGGTTTATTCTGAATAATGACCTGATTTCAGTTAGTCCTGTACGGTCCGGCGTATGGAAAACATGACGGCTAATTGTTTCCAGTAATTTTCCTTCCTTAACAGTATTTTCCGTTGACTTGCTCATGTCAAGTTCACCATTTTCGCATGTCAGACTGGTGAAAAATTCACCTTCCCGTGCAAACTATATATTGTGTTCTTTGGGTAGTAATCACCACCACAATTTTTTTCGTGCCGTTAACGGCATTGCAGGCAGAGATTAAAACGTTTCTAAGAAATATTCTGCGCTGAATGAAACTGACTAAAAGTCCTTGGATCTGATGAGGAATACTTTCTTTTACCCAGCAGCTTACTTGCATGGGCTGTCCGGAAAAAATTTTCCGTTCGTCTCGCCTCATTTAATCAAGGCTATGCGATCCTCCCTCACGGCGGCGGCTAAGTGACTTTGAGAACTTACCTGGTACGTCATCCGGACATTCTACTGTCCATCAAACTTTCCCGTTTTGCTAACCTGTATGACCACAAAGTTCAGTTTCGACCTTTATACATTTCTTACCAGGCATTCAGCCTGGAGTGCCTGGTACGCCCCCTGCCCCGCCCTTTCTGCGCGCTTTCCCTCTGCGTCAGTGGCTTACGCGGCGATCGGGGCCCGGGAGGCGCGCGGGCGCCCCGCTGTTTAATTCGCGCCGCCCAGGTTATTCTCCGTATACGGGAAAAAAGCCGGAAAACCGATCCAAAGAGGATCCGCAGAGGAAAGATTTAATCTTCTTGACTTGTCCCCACCGAACTAACCACCGTATCACCCCAGGACCCGGATGCTGGACTGGCTCAGTGAAAAGTATGACGTTCTCTTCGTGGTCAGCGCAGGAAATATGGCCCACGATTTGCGCCGCCGGCCATGACAGCATTCAGCATGCTATTCAGAGCTATGTTGCTGCGGTTAAAACCAAAACGTTTCCTGCTGCTGAGCATTGTTACGCTTAATGAGCACGATGGTGCTGAATAAAAATAACCGTTGAGGACGACGCTCAAATGACTTATTGAGCCAATTCTCATTTTTTGTTCAATCTGTTCTCATTGTTCTTGACAGTGTTTGATAAGGATCTTTGTGAGAGAAAGCCTGAACGAGGTTCAAGCAAAGTGACACTGTTACCCTCTATACAAATTCACTAGCTGCTCATCAAAATCGCTGTTGATAGTTAATGTTGAATGGACCGCGTTTTTAATGGTCATGTGAACATGTTCCTTCTGTGAGGACTAATGAGCCTTAACCGCTGTAGTGAGTAGCTGGATCTTAAATCTATGATGACTGCTGTAGCGAGTAGAGGTGGTGACCGCTGTAAAGAGTATCAGTAGAGTATAAAGACTCGACCCTAAATATTTGGCTGTACGTTAACGGTTAGAGCCTAACGGGAACACAAACGGTTAGTGATTACTAACATAAATTGTAGCAAGGGCTGTAAGGTTAGTGATCACCAGGGCGCTCAGTAAAACGTTAACCTTATGCCGTTATGTCTACTCGCTACAGCAGTCATGCTTAACCAGACATTTATCGGTGCTTTCTCTCTACAGAGGTTAGTGTGTATGGGAGATAAAAGACCGCTATAGAGAGATGAATTTAGTTCCAATTCACGATTATTAGATTAAATGACCGCTGTGGTGAGAGTGATGACAGACACAACTATGCCGCAGGTTATGACCACTATAGCGAGTAGGCTTCTCACTACAGCAGTCACAGTTATTTAGAATATAAAAAAGGCACCCGTAGTTGAGTGCCCTCTTCTGTCAGTTTTCGACGTCAGTTCTTCTTACTCTTCCTGATGGTTTCCAGCATAGCCAGCTCTTCTTCTGACAACATGACCATCTTACCGGCAGCTTCCTTCTTAGCTTTAGGAGTGGCTCTCTGCTTCACTGGCTTCTTAGCCGGAGCAATTTCAACGTCACTCTCTAGTTCATCGTCTTCAAGTTCCGGAAGACTGATTGGGATGTTTGCAGGCCTTAGCTTCGGTTGCCGATAGTGGATCGAGAAGTAGATCGTCGAACCTCGTTTGAACTCTGTGTAATCGAGATACCCAATCTCTTTCAACTGCTCCATCGCCCTTCTAACGGTGGCATATTGGGTATTGGGTCGTGAGGTCAAATTTAAGCGCGCCTGAAGGCGCTGCATGGACACCGGAGCAGGATCCGGAGGTAAACTCTCAATGAAGGTGTAAAGCGCCTGAGCGGACTCTTTACGCGCTAATTCGTTGATGGCGCGTAACTGAAGCAAGACTTTACGATCAAACTGATAGAGTTCGAAGATTTTAGGATCAGCCTGTAATGTCACGGTGTCATTTTTTACACTGTATTTAGCTGACTGAACCAGATGCGTGACGTAATACTCACCCTCTTTGTTAGCAAAATGGATGGTATTAGTCGCAATACGCGTCAGAGAGGCCTCCAGACGCGTTCTAAGCTTCGCAGACGAGCGCAATGAGGGAATGCCACAGAGTTTGGCGAAATCAACAAAGGGGAGCGTTACGCTGTCTCCCAGCACTTTGTATTTTGCAAAGGCATGAATTATCCCGACCCATGCTTTAAAGTCGTTATCCATATCAAGGCGTGCACCAGTGATCTTGATATTTTCATAACCTTCAGCCTTAACGATCGAGAGTTGTTTAAGCTCATCAGTTACGTCCATTGAGGACATCTGATTCTTACGACCATTAGCAGTGGATTTCAGTGTTGGGACAAATAGACCAAGCCTCATCAACGCTACTGGCTGAACAGTATTGTTACTGTTGGGCGTTAGGTGAATAACTTCACCCGTTCGTTTATCCGTTTCACTGAATGCTTCAGCTATCAGGTTGATTTCTTGTTCTTTTTTCGGCATTTGAAAATCCGTGATATGAACAAGCGATAATCGCCGTTACTCGTTACAGTGGATACTAGCACTCACTACAGCGGTTATTCTACTCACTATAGCGGTTTAATTACTCTCTACAGCGGTCTTACTACTCGCTACAGCAGTCAACGATCCTTTGTAAACCCACGTATATCAAGGCTTGAGCGTGATCTGGGATCTATTAGGAACATATAGGGTCTTATTAAGATCTGTTATTGGATCTAGTCAGTTGATAACTTTAAAACCAATAAACTGCCCATTTTGCGTGCTGTTTTCGGTGCATAACTATTTAAAACTAAGTGTCCATAAAACGTAGTGGCTTGACCGAAACTATGAGCAGTAGGTGTTTGACCATAATTTCAACTAACTGGCTTATTAACAAGCAAACCATCTCCTTACTCACTATAGCAGTCATGATGTTCTCTCTATATTGGTCATCTGTTCTCTCTATAGCAGTCAAGATGCTCTTTATATTGGTCATTACACTCGCTACAGCAGTCATCGACAAGCGTTTAGCCCACTGATAGCAAGGCCTGTGGCGTTGTCGGGATCTGTTTAGGATCTCAATGGGATCATATTAGGATCAAGTTATTGGATCTGACCTGTGGATAATGGGGATAAATATAGGAACTCTATAAGCCTGTAAGCTATATCCAGTCATACGTCTCAAAGGGTAAGAAGGCTTCACAGATGACTGGTCATCGCATTAATACAGTGAGAACATACGAGGAAAATTGTGGCTTGTGCCTGTAATGATTGAGGATTTTCTACTGAACTTGTACTAAACACTACTTCAAACAGAACTCGCAAAACCTACTGATGCCTGTCTTCAGGATCATAAACGCTATGTTAACTATCAACAGCCGCACATAATGACTGCTATAGAGAGAAGATGACTATTGTAATGGATATTCACATTCGTCTTCGTTTCAATGAGTTGATGTGGATTTGCTTAGGTGTAAGTAGCTCATGCAACGCTAAAGACCGCTGTAGTGAGTAACTTACTCGCTATAGTAGTCATTTGGATTGAGATTACCCATGACATACACTTTCCGTTTTCAACGGAATCTACCTCATCAAGTCATTCACATTCCCTGTTAGCAGTAAAAAGTGGCGACATTCATAGTGTTGGGTGCCCTCTCATTCCTCCTCAATTTCATGTTTAATTTCATTATTAATTGATCGCTTTTATAGATAATAAGCTACACATCGAGAGCAGCGGCCATTAATGGGGGAATCCAATAAGCATCTAGTGAAATCTTCAAAATAGTTGAAGCAGGATTTGTTGAGAGAATGGCGTAGTGAGAGGGCTGTTGAAACAGAAACTGTGTAATGACTAAGACCTGTTAGAACAAGAGGAAGTAATGACTAACTCACTGATGCAAATGCATAAAAAAGTTTAATACGATTCTTTATTAGTAGGTTGGAATGCTTTTAAATTATAGTATGGAACACTCATTTACACCTCCCGAAAATTCTTTTGCTCAGCAACACCACTTTTTGCTGGCTTTGAGCATCAGCTGTTTCGCCCAACAACAGTAATAGGCAACTTGAAACTATTTTCCAAAATCATTAAAGCAAACAAATTTCCCCCAAAAAGTTCCATATCTGAGTTAGTTAAATGATGCCATCAGAGAGCAGACAACTAAAATGTTTGATGGATAATCAGCGAGCTGAGGGCCTTTAGTTTGAATCAGACTCAGGCGCTAAACCTCGTGAATGCTATATAATCTTAAGGCCATTTCCCGAGGCTATGGTCTAATCATCACGATATAGTGCTAGCTGGCGCATAATGGCCATGCTCACCAGAACCGTGATTTAAAATTCTAACGAAACCTTAATGGCCTTACCTACCATCCTCATTGTTTAAAACTCAGGGATTTTACTAACCCCCTGATTCGAAGCCATTCCACATCATATGTTCTTGATGCGATGTAACCTTGCAACCTCAAATGGTTAAATGAACGCTATGCCTGGGAGCCGGTTAATTCAAGTTGACCGTAGCACTGTGCATAACCTGAAATATGGTTACGCCTTGAAATGACAAATTGATGCTTAGGGGAAATTTCAGGCACTAATTTGTGACGCGTTCTGGTGAATTCTGCTGAGGACTGCTGCAGCGAAGCCACTAAAATTCACGTAGCAACGTCAGTGCTATTAAACGATTGTTTTTAAGGGATTCTTACAGGGAAATACAACTCCAGCACAAGAAATGTGGCAAAATTGTGTTTGAATCAACATTTAGCTTTTTTCTCGATATCTTCACCCACCCCAACAAGGCTATCCACTCTTAGTCCTGAATCGAACGATTTTATTTCACCGCATCAAATAACTTTTGTCATTCGTATCGGCTTTGTTATGCATGACCTACAGCACTTTGATGGATACCTCCCTGAGTTAGTCATGCCGACATCAGCAGCGTGAGGGCATCTACATGAGTTGACCTTTTTCCCGCGAACAGATCATCACTATTTTCTACACAGCTTAAGCCGGGATTACTGCCCGTAAGCACGGCATTTCAGAACCACCTTCTTTATCTTACGTAGGAAGTTTGGCGGCATCGAAATCTCTCAAGTGAAGCAGGTTAAGTCACTTGAAGAAACGAACGCCCGGCTCATGAATCTGCTTTCCGAAGCCATACTGGCTATTGAGGCATTTCAGATGGCTCTGGTCCAAAAGCACTGACGACAGATAAATAGCGGGAAGCCGTAAAGTTTATATGTATGACCGGTCTGTCGCAGTGAGTTGCCTTCAGGCTCATAGGTTTTTCCATGTACAACTATCTCTATAAGGCTCAGTGTCCAATTCCTTGTGCCTGAGTTGAAAGGCGCAACAATGAACTGAATTTTCAATGCCGGCGCTTTGTTTTCGCTGTAACTGGTGGCTTTTGATGCATTAAGAGCTATGGGTCACTCACCAGCGAGTTAACGCAATTATTATTTTAGCGCCCTTAACAAGAAGAGTAGGTTGCACTGTAGTGGGCTGGTGACTGAATGGCTTCCACTTTATTGTACGGATGCACCTAACCTCGCCAGATTGATGAATATCATCATGGACGCACTCGTCAGCTGTCGCCGTATTAATTGCGTGCTCTGTGTAGATCATTACACGGAGGCGAGCCTGACTATCACCGTTGCTATACGGATTTCAGGTGTTCAGGTCACATATATTCTGGACAGCATCGTGCTGTTACGTGACTTTCTGGTAACGATAAGAACAGCTTAGGGGCCGATATTCACCTGCCTGGTTTTTAAAAATGATATGTAACTAAGGCTCATCAAGCAGGTTTAGCAGAAACAGAAAGTTTCTAATGTGAGTTCAAATGGAAGATTTTGAGATGAAGGCCTAATGAGCAAAGTTATCAGCGAGAATGCTTACGGTAGGAATACGATTCATGAGTGACGGCAGGATTATAACGAGAACCGTCCGTATGCAGCGCTGAATTACCAGATTCAAACTGAATGTGCAGCGGCATGCACAATGGGAATCATGAAAGGCCAATCGACATAGCTAAATGAATACGGAATCAAAGTTTGGGAGTTAGTCGTTAAGCGCCGATTTTAAGGTACACGTAAGGTCACTCCCTCCTCTTTCCCGCTATAATTTTCATATAGATCTGGTCTTGTTTATTAGATTGTTTTTGGATGAAAAAAGTGGGAATTTCAATGTGAAATATTTTTGTTTTTTGTAGGTATGACAATAGGTTAGGATGTTTTTGGGAGAGGGAATTTTATTGATTAAGTTTGAAAGAGGCACAGCTTCAGTCTTAAAGCTTTGCCTCTTTGGATGCATGTTAGCTATCACCTTCAGATTGCATGCGTGCTATTACAGCTTTAACTGCAGCATCTAGCTCTGCTTGATAGGTCGCCGGAAGGCGTGAAAACTCATATGTGACCAATCTTTTTTCGCTGTCGGTTTTCTTGCGGGCGAACTGTTTCTTGTCCTTAAAGTCAGCTATTTTTTCAGTGACGACTTGCTTGGGACCACGCTTGTTTTTAACCCCAGCATTTTCTGCACGGAAATATGCGATGATTTTCGCTTTTACACTCGGATCTTCAGGAGCATAAGAGACATCATTATCTATGCGTTCTTGCACAGCTGCAGTGAGTTGTTGGATGGTTATATGCTGGGCCTCAGCTTTGTCAGCAATATCCAGTAATGTCTGATAATCGTTGATGGACAATTCACTAACTGAAGGAAAGACGGCGATCATTTCGTCTGGTACAGCTGCAGCTTGATATGCTCTAGTGACTTTGGCTGCTGACAACCCTTCAGCTTCAGCAATGTCAGACTTATTCATATCATCCGGGTACATCAACTGAAGACGCTTTCCAAGCTCACGAAGTGTATGCTCCTTGGCTGTCTGGATGTCGATGGCAAGTTGACGCGCATCTGCAAGGCTAATTTCGTCGCGTGTAACCAACACTTCAAACGATGTGCCATTAAAGATGCAGGCTGCACGTCGGCGTGAACCATCCAGAACCTCAATTCGCCCATCCATTTCGCGGCCAATTGCCGGGAAGAACTGCTGTAACTTGATCGTTCGCGCGATATCACTAACTGATTCCGGGGTCAGAAACGCTTGGTCACGACCGTTTATCGCTGCATCGACATAGGTGTTTGACTCTATATCATCATGAAGCACCCTTGTAAGGGTAAAGCTTGCTTCTGCACCTGATTTTAAAGTGAAAACGCGCTCGCCATCGATTTCATTCAGCGTTTTAGAGAAGCCTGTTTTACCGAATTGTCGGCCAAGTTTTACCATTTCTTTTTTCACTTAATACCTCTTACAAACTCAATTCGCTTAAATACTGCTTGCGTAAAACGCTCAGCTTCGCGTTTTGCATTCTTAAGGGCTTCAGCACTACCCGGATAAGAGTGAGGATCTGCGCTGACAATGGTGTCGAAACTTTCTCCGCATCGTTCAAAGCCATCAAGTCGCGGTAGTGAGGCATCGAGGATGTAGGAAGTAAACACATCACGAGCCAGACCATGCGTCATTTCATGATCCCGCTTAGACGTCATTTTTGACATAAAACCGATATTACCTTTGATGCGGGGAGTGATGCCCTCTTCCTCCAGCTGCTCAAGCATCTCGGGCAGGCGCGTCAGATACTTCAGCGTGGAGTGAAAATCTACCTGTGCCGGCGGCGTAGGAGTCAACAGTAAATCGCTGGCGGCAATGGCGTTAAGCATGAAGGCATCCAGATGCGGACCCGTATCAATAAAGATGAAGTCATAGTCCTGGCCAACACGATCAATAATATTCCGGCGCAACACATCAGAGGGAAGAACCCCCGGTAAATGCTGATTAACGAGGTCATTCCATTGGCTGGCAATAAAGCCATCATCAATCGACGCTGGGATGATATCCACGCCGGGAATGATGGTCGGCTTGATGATGTCTTCTTTGATTTGCTCAGCATCCAGGTCGTTCAACATAGCCTGAGCTGCTGTCTCGACGATTGAGCCAATACTGTTAGTGTGATTGAGGAACATGGTGCTGGATGCCTGAGGATCGAGGTCAATCACCAGCGTACGCAGGTCATATTGTAATAGGTCTGGGTGAACACGCAGGCCATGAGCAAGGGTGACCGTGGTGACTGTTTTTGATACGCCACCTTTAAGGTTTACCACGAACACCACAAACGGACCTTCACCTGCATGAATATCGCGATACTTTGGCACTTTGCGATGAGCGTAAATATCAACCACATCCTGGATGGTTAATGCATAGTGCTTGGCATTACCGGCTTCCTTTTTGCCAAACACATGCCCTTTAGATTCCATTTCTTCTACTGCTTGCTCAACAGCGCGTCGGCTAAGCTTAGGTAGATTAGCTACCGAATTTCGCGTGAATGTCTGGTAATACTGATCGAGGCCGTATTCATTACGTCTATCAGTGATGTCATCACTCATGCTGCGAAGCATGGCATTTGCCCTACGTGCTGTTACGTCTACCCCACCGTAATTACTTTTCATTACTCCGCTCCGTTGGTAACTTTTGCAGCCAGTGTACAGCTTATGATGCTGCGTGCAACTTTTAACGATATTCTTTAAAAAGTTGTACTGAACATGAAATATTGATCCCGCTCATCTTTACTCAATCAGTAGCCTTCTTTCTTCTATAAGCTAACGTCATTAAGTCAATGGGGATGCGATTTGCTGCACCCTCCCCTCTTCTTTTAACTCAAAATGCGTGATGAAAAATCGAAAAATTACCCGTGCTAATTTCAGCGTTAAACTTATGAAAAATAAGATTTTTCATTTTTTATTTCAGATTGAAATTCCCTTGAGCTCTTGTGTTTACCCCGCCCGTTGAGGCGAAGATGTACCTTGTTATCTTTTCAAACCGTTGGATATGATTTCTTAAATGTCTATCAGCTGAATGATGCACATTCAGAGTTATCGCTGTACTCACTTGTAAAATCGCATGGCGATAAATAGAACGTGGTTTTCATATTTTTATCCTGCTCTACGGGCTATAACCAATCTTGGCAATAGTGAATTTATAGATACAATGCTCTATCAAATGGAATGTTCAGGATGGATTCATGGCAATTATAAAGTCTTCGGTTCTACTTTCTCTTCTATCACTCTTCGCTTTCGATGCGAGCAGCGCTGAGTGTTCACCTCAACAAGTTCAAAATAACAAGATGAATAATTTCATTCTGTTTGATGAGCAGCCTTCAGCTGACACTCCTAAAGCAATAGAAATAACCATCGAAAGCCGTAATGGCTTCATCCACAGTTCAGTTTCAGCTATTTTCAGCCGTTGCGGAGAATTGATAAAAGCGAAGTTTCTCTAAGGAAAAGAACTACCAAACGGGAAGTCGAGTTTTAACTGCGACCTACTCTGCAGAAATCAACAAAAAAGAGTATGGATGGAAAACAAATTTGAAGTTTGATAATGCCATGACTGATTAAGACTCAAAAAAGAACCGAACTCTTTAGCCAGCAAGTTGAAGGTGTGATCTTATTAGGGAAAAATGGAGTAATAAGTAAGTCAGGCTAAAGATTTGAGGCAATGACAGGAAATCTAAATCAAATTGGAGTAGCGAATACATCTTACCGTTTCGATGCGACTGGACAGTTACTTATCACGGATAGAAGAAGTAATCTTCGTTCAGATAATGCTAAAACAGTCTATGAATATGATGCCAGAGGGAGACTTCTTCAGAAACGCTCAGCATCAGTATTGGACTTCTATTCCTATGATCAAACAGGCAGAGAGCTCAGTTTAACTTCTACAGCGACCTATTTTACCATAGAGAAGACAGTGACCACGTGCCAGGAATGGAATGAATTTGGTAAATGCATATTGGCACACCAGCGTATAACGATAACAACTCCCAATGCTAAGTCTGGTGTTAATTCCATTCAGAAACATGATGCTATCCTCAAAACATCTATCAGCTATTGGGAATGAGCGTAGACGTAGAACAGAACTATCTCAGATGGGATTCTGTGAGCGATGGCGCTACGATGGGAGTTAAAAGTACTAACTGGTGTCGAAACCAATCAAAAGCATTAGGTAGTTCAGGGAGCTGTATACAAAAATGCCCCTCCGGCATTCAGCGTTCTTACAATTTTAATCAGATTGAATAGGTTTGGAAGATCAGTATCATTCCAGGCCAATAATTCGTGATGAATTGATTCTTATATGGGAAGCACTGCAGGTATGTCGTTAACCCATTTTAACGACATTTCGATTTCCCTTAATCCTTGGTAACAAGGAAGAGGCTGGGTGTAATGTTTAACGCTCAGTGAATATGATTATCATCATAACCTTGATGCATTGAACATCCCTCCGCGTCATAGGGTTCTTCAGGAGTGTGAATGATTTTTAAAATTATCTGCTAGTGCGGAGGTCCCCCAAAACTGACGAACAGATATTTACGCTTAACGGGCATCTCATCCTAAAGCGTGCTGTCAGGCTCTAATACACTCTGGCTACAGGGATCTCGTTCCAGTTGGTAGTCCAGGCGTTACTCAACAATTCACGTTTCATTTTCCACTCTGTATTAATCCCCTGCCCAGCAAACCACACATTGCCAAGTCCGGACTGGTTGATACCATCTAGAACCTTCATGAGCTTTTCGCTGTTGGGCCAAGGTTGATTTTCATCGAACAGATTTAACTGGCTCACTCCATTTGGCGTAAAATCATCGAGCATGACTCCAGCCTTCATATACCTTTTTCTTTCAAGCCAGATTTGATCAAGGGACTTCATCACAACATTAATGATCTCTCTGGTATCTTGCGTAGGAAGCGAAAGCTTCATACCAGCAGTGTTGCCATAGTAGATCTCATTGTGCGCATGAGGTGACGTTTGAATGAACATGCTGACATGGCGACAGTATTGACGTTCACCACGTAATTTTTCTGCTGCACGTGTTGCGTACTGGCAAAGTGCTTGCTGCATGGCAAACTTCGTTGTGATGCGCTCACCGAAGCTGCGACTACAAACGATTTGCTGCTTGGCTGGAGGAAGCTCTTCCAAGGGTATGCAGGATTCGCCGTTAAGCTCTCGCACAGTACGCTCCAGAACAACGCTGAAGTTGTCACGGATGAATTTAGGATGAGCGCGTGAGAGATGGAGCGCGGTTTCAATTCCCAGCAGGTTAAGTCTTTTAGCAATTCGCCGGCCAACCCCCCAAATCTCCTCGACAGGCTGATTTTCCAAAAGAGTAGTGGTGCGCTGCGGATTGCTAAGCGTTAGCGCCAGTACCCCGCGGAATTGTTTCCACTCTTTGCTTGCCCATTGAGCCGATTTAGCCAGTGTTTTTGTGGGTCCCATACCCACGCCAACGGTTAGTCCCGTAGTATCAAGTACGTGGGTACGCAGACGTCGGCCGAAATCTTCAAAGTTTTCGCACCCGTCTATGCCGGTTAGATCCAGAAACATTTCATCAATGCTGTATTGCTCAACCCTTGGTGTGATCTCTTCAAGAGCGGTCATTACACGCTGAGACATCGAGTGGTAAAGAGCGTAATTGCTGCTGAACACATGAATTTTCTCAGGATAATCCTGCGCTTTTATCTGGAACCAAGGGGCTCCCATTTTTACATATTTTTTAGCGGCAGCACTGCGCGCAATAACACACCCATCATTATTACTTAATACCACCACGGGTTTACCGCGTAGGTCTGGGCGGAATAGGGCCTCGCAGCTAGCGTAGAAAGAGTTTACGTCTGCCAGTCCAAACATGGCCATGATTACCTCCTGCGCGCACGAGTGCTGTTGAAAAACCAGGTCACGACGCCGAGAAGTTGTAATTCATCGGGATAAATAACGGAGTAGGCTGGGTTCATAGGCAACAGAGCGAGGCGAGGGTGTAATTGCAAGCGTTTAACAGTAAATTCGCCGCCGACTTCAGCAATGACAATATCTCCATGGTTCGCTTCTTCAGCGCGATCAACAACCATGACGTCTCCATCAAACAGCCCCAACTCTTCCATACTGCGGCCACTAGCGCGAACAAAAAAGGTTGAGGCCCGCCGACGTATGCAAAGTTCGTTGAGGTCCAGTTCTGACTCGACATAATCTTGAGCGGGGGAGGGGAATCCCGCGGAGCAGGCATCTCCATAGAAGGGAATTTTTAACGGCGGGCAATACAGTGGCGCCCATAGAAGCGTCAAACCATTATGGTACATGGCCGGTTTCATAACCCGACTCTCCAGACTAAATCCCTTGATTGATGTGCTAATCGTTGTGTGTAGTTCATAAAAAGTCCCTCCTAATTTATACTGTTTATGTATACAGTATTATGGAGTGGGAATTATCTGGCAAGAGGGGGGATGTGACAGAGGGAGGATGTGACTTGCAAATTGCTGAACGTAGAGAATTTTTTTCTTAAAAATCTCATCTAAAAATGGAATGCAAGCTAGTGTCTGTGGCTTACCTTTAGGAATCCGTTCTCTATGTAGATAAACCAACTTGGGAAGCAAATATGCTGATCGCGCAGATTTCAGATATTCATGCCACGTCTGGCAATGACTCTCTTCATCGGCTTGACCGTGTATTGGTATGGTTAGCCCAACTGGGACCGGACGTGTTGGTCATTACTGGTGATTTGATCGATGATCAGTGGCTTGAGGGTTATGAGCGGATAGCTTCGCGTCTACGTCAGCAAACCTACCCTGCATTGCTTCTTCCAGGTAATTCTGACCATCGTGGCCAAATGCAATCAGTCTGGGGCACTCAACAATGGGCGCCTGACTCGCCTGACGGTACACTCAACTTCAATTTTGACTTAGCCGGTCTACATCTACTGGGTGTCGATTCGACGATTGAAAATGAAGATTATGGCTCTGTGCATGGTCAACTTGAGTGGCTGGAAAAGCAGCTTATTAACGGCAGACATTCCCCATCTCTGCTGTTAATGCATCACCACGTTTTTGCCTCGGATATACCGGGTCTGGATAAGACAATGTGCAGAGGCGTGGACAAGCTAACTGATGTCATCTTACGAGCACCTGGAAAGGTAATGGCTGTTTCAACAGGGCACGTTCACCGACCCATTTCGAGTATGCTGGCAGGTAAGCCGGCATATGTTTGTGGTTCTATTTGTCCGGCGAATCCAGTCTGGTTTGGAGCAGAGAGCATTCCCTCAGCTGATGATCCCCCGGCATTGATGATTCATCGTTATGCCGGCAATGTCCTAACCAGTCATCATGTGTCCGTATAAATGCGTGGGAACAGAAGAGGGGAGGGGGATGATACTTATTTGACAGTTATCGCTTTCATCTTTAATCGGTGTGGTTAGTGCGGATTTTGATCAGTTGCAGTACTTTATGTTTACAGCATTTAGCTAATGGAGGGACTTATGCCTCACTACTGCTTTTATAAGAAGGATAAGCATATCCTGGTGGTGAACAGAGCAGATGAAAGCAGAGCAACGTTGCTGATCAGTCAGGGGTATGACAAACAGTTTGAAGAAGTAACCGCATCCGATGCTGAAACTGCACTGCTACGTTTTAGGGATATTTGCCAGGAAGAAAAGACTACGGAGTCTGCATTCGCAACGGGTGGAGCGTTTGTAGCACTAACGGTTGGATTGAAGGCCGCGGTAAATTCGTTGTTCCTGAAATAAAGGCCCTAAACCATAGCTTATTGCTAATGCCTCAATAAGCATTATTAAATTGAACCTGCTTCTGGTGTGCCCTGGTGAAAAGCGAGCTGCCAGCCGTTCTTCTCGCAGAGTATCCAATAAGATGTGCGTAGAGACGCTCGACTACCATCGGATTGGGAAGTTCTGTAATGCAATATTACGCAGGCATCACCCAGGCAGATCAGCTGAAAATCAGCGCTCAGAATATCCGGGGCATCTCTCTCGTGCTCGAGTGATGCTATGGTCTCGATGCGGTTAACCATCAAGCCTGAACGGGTGATTTCGTGAAATTGTGGATGCAATATTTGCTCAAGCCAGTTGCGATCGCTCCGCTTTTCGCCATGAAGGCTGCACTCCAGAATTTTTAGCTTTTCAAGCAGCACGGGTTATATCCTCGACCTTATGAGCATTAGATATTGCCCGCGTTTCGGTGTCATTCGTTAGCCGACTCAAGGTGATGTATTACATCTACCTCAGAATCTAGCTCAATATCAGGATAGTGTTCACGCATCCCTGCCAGCAGTACCTTATCAGGCCACGCATCTCGCTTATCCAGATAACCGGCAACAGCAGACAACGGCATCTTTTTGACTTTGGTCACCATCACTCGTGCTGTGTCAGATGCATCTGATGCATTCACATAGATCATCGCACCCGGAACTATCTCCTGTTCACGCCAACGGATGGTATGCGTTTTTATGCCTGTCCGAACTTCGGAAAGCAGCCGCGGGACAATTTTAAGGCTTTGAACCATGTTATCTCCTGCAAAGCAGTAGCGTACTTGCTCAACTCTGCTTTGCGATAAGGTGATTTTCATAGGGAGTGCCTATAGACGCAATAGTTAGCACGATCACAATACCAGCATTTATTGTTAATTATGAAATGATAACTATAGGTATTATTATTCCATCGAAAGCGAACGAGCTTTCAACCATACACACTAAGGAATATGACCATGAAAACTATCAAAGCAATGTCTATCGCCGCCGTAGCCGCTCTTTCTCTGATGTCTGCAGCAAGCTTTGCGCAGAGTGTTTCAGTCACCTCCGGTACGCTGGATGGTGCAGAAGCAAAAATTGCAGCGAAGGCTCAGGAACAGGGTGCTCAGTACAAAATTACTGAGGCAAACACCAACAATATCGTGCACATGACCGCAGAATTTTACAAATAACGGATGGTCGCAAAGGGAAGTGCCGGAAGAGGTCGCCATAATGGCGGCCTTTTTCGCGTTAAAATCTGCGAATGTGTCATCGTTATCCCAAATTTAAAGGTTCTGGATTAGTACTGGGAAGATAAATCTAGAGTTATGCCTCTGTCTTATGCTTATCATGAAAACCAAAAAAATATAAAAGTGGTAATATGTCAATTATCAGCAATGGGTTTATGTTGGCTCTGACGGCTTTTTTGACATGGACGATAATGTATAACATTCATTATTCATTCAAAAGTGGTGGCGAGCCTATTTATCTTGTTCAGAGTAACGTTAGGCCATGTGCTTTGGCCTGCGCTCCTATTTCTTTAGTTTATCAATTAGTTTTTTATAATGAATGAAGCTACCTAGTGCTGGATATGTAATTAAACACAATGTGTATTGTATTAACATGAAAATAGACATAGAGCCTGTTACTAAGGCTAAAGGGATTTGATTTTTCATTTCAACTAAAGAAAATGTCGCTTGAGAAAAGATAATGGCAAGCGCGATGTATATTACGATGCGATAGATCCCTTTGAATCTTTTCTTAAGGAATTTTTCTTTATTAAGAGTTATTGCGGTGTTGCTTACAAATGGGCTCAATGAAATTAACTCTTTATCTAAACAGTCAATTACTGTTCGTATAGATGCTTCCTTTTTGGTATCAAGTTCAGGATTTTTCTTCATAAGCTCTAACATTAGCGAAGCAAGCTCGTTATCTTTTATTTTTGTGAGCTCAAACAAAACCTGTGATTTTAATTTTTGGCTTGCCACAATTTTGGCATCTGAGAGTTCATTTTTACTATTGTCAAGTGACGATATTTCTTTATAAACCGATATTCTTTCGTTGGTGAATTTTTTTAATCTTCCATGAATGCCAAAGAAAAAATTAAGAGCAGCAAGGAAAATTGTTACTGTCAGCGTTAAAACCGTGGCATTGCTAATGTTATCCAATGGGGTACTCCTTTAATTCACTTAAAATAGATGTAGGCTAAAAGTATATGTTATTTTAGTTTGACAATAAAATTTATAAGTTGATATATTTTCGATGCTATACGTTGCCTAAGGGCAACCACCAATGGTCCTGTAGCTTGAGAGGATCGCCTTCGGGTAGCTACGAAAACACTCCTGTAGCCTGAAAGGGAGAACACATCAGTGTGGTACATCTGCTCGCTCCTGGAAGCAGATATCGTCAAAACATGCGCACCTACGACGCGACGATGGGAGTACATTAATCACACCAAAGCCAGGCTTTTACATACGCCTACGCCCTCAGACAATGCATCCTCAATGATGCTTTTCTTCACTTACGTTATGAGATTTGTCAGGGATACGCCCTGAGCTGCATACGACTTTTGCTATGACGCATAAGCCCATTTGGAACATTTGGGCGCTTGCGGAAGACGCATTAGAAGCATGAAGCTGCGCGGCGTCACTTTGGTTCGAGTGAAACGAGAACAAAGTGACGCGCGCAGCGCATAACGATCAAACCCACGTACAGTGCGGTTTTCGGCATGCCGGTACATTCTGACGTGCACGTATTACGTGTTTTCAGATGCTCAACTGGCTATTTATCAACCATGACGCGACGTTAACGAACAACCCGTTAAGGGCGTTTTATTAGAAGGAGAATGATCGACTCGGTATCGATGGCGACATCAGGAAACTGGTGTACGGAGGCAGACTGACTAACGTCAGCACGGCGCAAGCCGCAAACAGGTCTGAGACCTGGGGAGCCTCGCAAGAACTCAACATTTCGCCGCCCCGATGCACAGATACCAGTCGAGACGCAGGAAGCGCAAAAGCAACCGTGTCATCGGGGAAGAGATGTACAGATTCTGAGTCATACAGCTGTGGGTTGATGGGCTTACAGCTGTAGGTTCTGAAGGAGATAAAAATTGTCTGGTAAATTAAGTAAGCAGCTCGTCACGCTCGCACGTCAGGGTGGAGGAAGTTTTAAAACGGTTTCTGATCGTTCAAAGATTGCCAGTCGCTTTTCGGAGCGACTGGCAACCCTTAATATTCAGATTCGGGACGTTAGCCATATTAAAACCAGGCATCTCGAAAATTACATTCGTAGTCGTCAGGATGAAAATATCTCGTCACGCACCCTGCAAAATGAAATGGCCGCTTTACGTTCAATCCTTTCACAAGGCGGACGTAACGTTCTGGCTAATCCTGCACATGAGAAATTGAGTAATAAGGCACTGAATATTTCAGGAGCCAGTCGGGAAGGCACTAAAGTTGCCATTTCTGACGAACGTCTCAGAGAAATTGTTTTAACGGTTTCAGAAAAAGACAGTGGGGTTGCGTTAGGTGTTCAGCTCGCCAGATATATTGGGCTGCGTGCAGAGGAAACGGTTCAGTCGGCAAAGTCACTTAAGACCTGGCGAAAAAATTTAGAAGCCGGAAATAATAATGTTCGCGTTGTGTTTGGCTCTAAAGGAGGGCGTCCACGTGATGCCACCGTTTTTGATAAAGAGAAGGTTGTTAACCTGTTAAATGAAGCTATTCGCTATATAGAACAAAATAACGGTAAATTAATCGATAAACCAACGCTTCATCAGGCGCTTGATCGTTATCATAACGTGTTACGTGAAAGTGGAATGACCGGAATCCATGCGCCTCACAGTCTCAGGTATGCTTATTCAAAGGATGCTGTAAATCATCATTTAGAAAATGGTATGAGTCGCAAAGAGGCTGAGGCTTTAGTTTCAATGGATCTTGGACACGGTGATGGACGTGGTGCTTACGTTGCCCGGGTTTATAACCGGATAGATGAGTCAGATGAATAAAAGGTTCTTGTCATTTGCTTTAAACAAACGCTATTATTAAAACGCTTCTTACGTTGTCTTCGGACAACCACCAATGGTCTTTAGCTTGAGATGACCGCCTTCGGGTAGCTGCAAACAACACTCCTGAAGCCTGAAAGGGAGAACACATCAGTGTGGTACATCTGCCCGCCTTTGGAAGCAGATATCGTCAATCACGGCTCCTACTGCCTGGCGATGAAGGTACATTCAACCATCTGGCTCCGGCCTTCGTCCTTCGGGGAAACATTCCCGACAGGGCAAATGTTTCTCTGTTTTCTGAAGAAACTATGTCCATAACCCGCTCGTTTCTGAATGAGTTGCGTACACCATTCGATCTGGTCCTTTCCGTTGCAACCCGCGTTGCATCTGAATGTCCTGACCTTAAGGCTGCACTCAGGGGAACATCGTGGCTTGCTTCACCTACCGGTCATTATGAATTTCGTTCCCGCGTCTGGTTTGACGATCAACGTTATCACGCCATTGTTATGGCAAGAACGTTGATTGCAGGCCAGCCAGGCGATGAATTCATTTTTCAGCCGGCACGGGGAGCATTTTACCCACAAAGCTGCAGCTAAAGCCGCACAGCATGCCGCGTCTGATGCTGCGACTTTCAGAGTGTTCACCGCTCAGAAATAACAGCGCAGTCGTCTGAAGCATACATTCGCTATGCGAATGCCCCCTCGGGAAACATCTTCCCGACAGGGCAGGTGTTTCCCGCTAAACAGGAGAAACACCATGCATACCCTTTTATTACCAACCTCCTTTTCCATAAAAGGCATCTTTTCAGCCGCCTCTGCTGCAGCGTTATCCCTGTGGGATCGCGCCGCTGCCGGTAAAAGAAAAGAAGAGTGGATAACGAACCGGGCTGGCTCACTCAGCTTTAAGGTTCAGGTTCATCAGTTATCGTCAGGAAAATGGACGGCCGGCATACTTACCCGTTCCGGCACGTTTTACGGTAATCACCGGTTTGGTTCTCTGAAAAAGCCGGATGAGGTATTCCGCTCTTACCGTCAGGCTCGCCGTTTTGCACTAAAGCTGGCGAATCAGATTGCAAACCTGCGTTATGCATATCAGTAAGGGAAAATGGAATATGACTATTTCAACAAACCTTCTGGCAATTGGCCGATTAGAATCTTTCTAATCTGACTTAACCCTGTGGGGATTTATTCCCCATCAGGGGATAAATCCCTTTTTTTGAGGATTTATCATGACACCAATCTCCGTACCGCCCCAACACGTTACCTATACCGTGAAGCAGAGCGGATGGATATCCTCGAGCCAGTGGCAAAGTTTTACCCTGGCAGTCACTGAAGCATTCTGGCTGTTACCGGTACATCTCCGTCCGTGCTCGCCAACTGACGGTACACGTCTGGAACGCGCGTCCATGATGTTTACTCACCCCGGGGCTTTTGAATTCGGTGGAAAAGACGAAGGGAATTACATATCCAAAAGCGTGATGTTTACCCTGGATATGAGCCCTGATTTGCGTATTGAAACTGAAGGTCAGCCTATCGACTTCTTCACGCGGATTGCGCTGCTGATGCTGTATCACCATTGCTCAGGATGCTTTGAGATAACGTCATCAGCTGGCGGTGTCAGCTGGGCGCTTCCTGTTCGCTGGGCAATACGGCACCAACTGATTGCTGACAGTAATGCTCCCCAGCCTTTCAGCACGCACGGTTTCATTACCGGTGCAGCTGATGAACTGCTTATCAGAAGCGTTTCCGGGGCTGAACGTCCGTTTACGACGGCTGACTGGGGACTGGTTTCAGAACTTGAGTTCGCACTCGAAGAACTGAAAACCGGCAACCGCTGATATTTAACTTTATGCACCTGGAGGAGATACCCGCCTCCAGGCGGTATCTCTTTTTTGAGGAGATATACCGATGCGATTTTCTACACCAAATGACGTACTCAGCTTCATGCTTCAGCTTGAAAGCGAACTCGTCGGGATCCGTGCGCTTGAGAATATCGAGTGTGATTACTATGCAGATCCAGAGTGTATGAGCCTTATACACAACGCTCTTGAGTACGCAGGTAAGCAACTCGGTGAATTTGAAGAGGCCAGTATCCAGGGAGAAACAGCAACCTGCTCAGCGCTCGCGCTGGAGGTGCAGGAAAATCTTCACCTGATAGCGGCGGATGTCTACGAATACCACTGGAACCGCTCAATTGAAGAGGGCCGCTGGGAATATCGTTATAACAAAGCTGTGGCTGCATGCGATGACACAGATTTTTTAATGACCATTTAGGGTAAAAACCTTAACCCTCCTTCCGGGATTTACTCTCCGGACAGACCAACTTAACCCAACGGGGATCTACCTCCCTGTGGGCGGTAGATCCCCTTTTGAATGGAGATTTACCATGACACATACACCAACCGAGCCTCTGGTCCTTCCGGGCGTTTACCAGTTTGTGCAGGCAGCGTCCATAAATGATGAACAGTGGCTCAGATTTACTGACGCAGTTAAAGAAGCCTTCTGGCTTCTTCCCGCTCAGCTCCGGCCTTATAAGCAGTTGGGCTTTGACATGAACCGCGCGTCAGAACTTTTTGACGAAGAGGGTTCGGTCACGTTCAACCATAAGGACGGCGAAGGCTACTGCCTGAATCCGTTCTATCTCAGGCAGACGCTTTCGGATAATTTTCGGCCATACCGTAAAGTGGAGAGCCAGCGATGCAAACAGGATTTCTTCGTGCGTATCGTTCTGGTTCTTCTGCATAACCTATGCCCCGACAGCTATCACATAACCAGTTCCTGTCCGCAAAGCTGGCATTTCGCGCAGCGATGGCTGGCATGGAATATGGATATGTTTACCAAAGCACCTGAAAAAATACCGGCATCGTTTGTTATACCCGGCGCAATTGAACATCTGCTGCTGGTAAAAACCTCCGGTCGCGGCAAGCAGGTCACCACTGAAGAGTGGGAAGCAATATCAGGCATTGAGTTCTGGCTTGCTCAGCAGCACAACAGCTGACCTGTATACCCATCCTTCCGGGATTTGCTCTCCGGAAGGAGACAGATCCCGCTATTACAGCAGGTGATCCTATGTTTACTTTTAACAGTGACGCGCTCGCGCAGCTGTTTCATGAAACTTACCATCAGGCTATGTCAGTCAGGCTTGTTATCTGTTCGCAGGAAGGTTTGTTCCTGGAGTTCAGGAACGGATTACCCGGTCAGCTTTTCTACCGCAAAGAGCGCATTTATGCGCTTGAATACAGCGGTGGGAGTACCGACCCGGGCGTGCAGGTAGAACTGAATTTTGGTCAGATCTCTGAGACGTTCGATCTCACTGTAGATGACCCGGCCTTTTTCAGTCCCATAACGCCGGCAGACAGGGTGGTTGTTCTGTCTGTCCCTTCACCCTACCAGCTGAAGCGCAAAACCATTAGCTGGCTCAGTCAGCGTAAATTCGCGCTGTTCCGTGAACGGATCGACCTCATTAGGACTTCGGATTTTCGCGACTGCAGCTGCGACGAAGAGCGGGCCCGGTGGTTCGGTTCGGCAGCTTCAATGCTTGAAGAAGCAATGTTTACTGACAGTAAGCGGCATGACCGCCACGCTTTCTATCATTCCAGGCGGCAACTTCGGTTGCGCCTGAACAGCTTAACCGCCGACGGAAAGATTATTTCTCCGGTGCGTTAACCACTTTCCCTGACGGGCGTATTTCTCGCCCGTCAGGGGAGGGATGCGCCCTTTTTTCATTTAAGGAGCATCCCATGACTAGACCAACCAAAACCCGTCGCACGAAGAAAACTGAGAGCGTCGATCTATACCAGAAGGTCACTGACCGTATCGTTGAGGCACTGGAGAACGGCGTGGCGCCATGGAAAAAACCATGGCGCACTGCTGGACGCTACGCCGCAGCGGGTCCGTTACCGGTTAATGCCTTAACCGGTAAGCCTTACCGCGGTGTGAACGTGCTGCTGTTATGGCTGGCCGCAGAGGAAAAAGGATACAGCACCGATAGGTGGGTAACGTATCGTCAGGCGCAGGAGCTGGGCGGTCAGGTTCGCAAAGGTGAAACGTCATCAGAGGCCATTATCTTCAGACCGTTTGAAAAACAGGCTGAGGATGCCAGCGGAAACAAGCTGATTGATTCCGACGGTAAGCCGCTGATGGAATCGCGGGCCATGATAAAGCCTAACTTCCTGTTTAACGTCGAGCAGTGTGACGGTTTACCGGACAGTGTTGCGGCTGTACCGCATGAGTCTCCCGTAGCTGAATACCCCGGTACGATCGACTGGCCGACGGAAAAACGGATATGTGAGATTGTGCATATGGCGGGCGTTAAGGTTGAGTTCAGATTACAGAACCGGGCCTGTTACGCCAGATACACTGATTCCATACTGATGCCGAAGGCGGAACAGTTTTTTACCCATGCCGACTACTTCAGCACGTTGCTGCATGAAGTTGTGCACGCCACCGGCCATGAGTCACGACTGAACCGCGAGGGCATAACCAAACCGTCGAAAAAGTTCGGCGATTCGGTTTATGCGTTTGAGGAGCTGATAGCGGAGATGGGCAGCGCGTTTCTCTGCGCCCAGCTCGGCGTGTTTGGCGATGTTCAGCACGACAGCTACATAAAATCGTGGCTTGAGGTACTGAAGTCGGACAAAAAAGCACTCTTTCGTGCCTGCCGGCACGCGAGAGAAGCGTCAGAGTTTTTACTGCAGTTAGATCAACGTGCGGCTGAAGCTGCATAACACACCAACCCGGCATCGTTAAGTAAACACGTTGCCGTCCCGTGAGGGCATTGTTCCTCACGGGACAGTGCCCTCTTTTTTTTGAAAGAAGAGGAATTAACCATGTCAGACTGGTGCCATAACCGTTTAGAAATCACCGGCAAATCCGCGCTCATCAGCATCATGGAGGAGTGGATCAGCGGTGAAGCCGTACCGCTTTACCGTCACGCCGTCATGCGCAGCATAAAGCTGTTTCTGGCGGGGTGTGGCGGCCTGCTACGCCCGGTTAAAACGGAGTCTTTTCCGCCGTTTCCCGGATTAATGCAGAGCGGAACGGGACAGGGCACGCCAGCCAACCTGGCGTTTGATCAGTGGCTCGGTTTACTGCGCAATGACGTACAGCTTGACGGAGAGCATCTGCGCAAAATTGAGCGGCTTTACCATCAGTCGGGTATCGACGCGATCCGCTGGGACAGTATTCCGGACGTTTCACGCAGACATATCGCGCGACTCATTGAGGAACGCTATGCAGACTGGTTTGGTATTGCCACACTTTCCCGGGAAATCGATCCGGGTCAGTGCTGGGAGCGACTGAGTCAGCTGCCTGAAAGGGCTCAACCCTGCGATATGCTGCAGATAATCCCGACCCGGCTGGCTGCCGAACTGAACGGAAGTGGCGGACTCCTGTCCGGGGCGTCTACGTCCTGCAGCCTCTATTGCCGACAGTACGGTATGGAGTGGCCGGCAGGTCACAATGTCAGCTGGGAACGTGATGGCGTCAGCAGCATAAAACTTGCGTTTGATTCCGCCTGGTTCCCGCCAGCAGCAGAGGTCATCGCGGCACTGTCATCTACCTTTGACTGTGAAATTCGTCACTGGTACAGCGAGCCGGTTCACGATCTTGATGGTTATGACTGTTACGATCGGGGCGAGCACGTCTGCAGTGCTGAGGCGATTATTGACGAGCTGGACGACGGCAGGCCCGGACTTCATCTGGTGCCGGTCGTTGAACCTCATGAACCAGAAAGTGCAATATCCGTTCATCAGGCGGCACAGGTATGAGCGGCAACAGTGAGTACCTTCGCTGCCGCGTTATTTCGACGGCTCACCTCAGCGCAGAAGACAATGCGCTGCTGGATGAAATCACGACTCGTGAAGTCGGTAACGGTGAGTGGGTCCACTATATCGGCGGGGGCTATCTTCTGCGGTTAACCGCGTGTACCGCGTCGGTTCTGCGGCTGAAGGAAGCCGGGCTATCGAAAGAAGCCCGCCGCGTGATCGCTTCACTGATGCGTTCGGATGCCGTGGAAATCCTGATTTTTGAATCAGGGGCTCCGGAGGCGAAAGGATTCACCACGTACAGCTGGTAACCAAAAAAGGCGGGCCGTAAGGCTTGCCTCACACCCTGAGGGGAACACCTCCCCAGGGGCGTGTTCCCCTTTTTTTATGGAGAACACGCATGACTTTTATCAACCATCGCAGCGCATTCCTGAAGATTTTCAACACCACGGCCCGTTATCATCACCGGCACAAGGTGTTTGAGGACTTCGTCAGCTGCGCGGCCATTGCGCTGCACAACGGCGTTGCGCACGATGCAGAGCTGGAAAAGCAGTATCTGAGCATAATTGCCGGCTACGAGAAGGAAGACGTCACCCGGATGGCTGAGTTACTGGGTCACGTCGTGATGGCGCTCGATCAGGAACGTTGTGATTTTCTCGGCAGCGTTTTTATGGAGCTTGAGCTGGGAGATAAGTATCGCGGCCAGTTTTTCACGCCGTGGGACGTATCGCGAATGATGGCATCAGTGCAGCTTTCCGGCATCGATGCGCTGATGCAGGGAAAAGACTTCATTACCCTGCAGGAGCCGGCGAGCGGTGCAGGTTGCATGGTCATCGCCTTCGCTGAAGAGTTTGCTCAGCGCGGTTACACGGTCTCAGAACAGCTGTGGGTGTCGGTGACGGACGTAGATCCGCTGGCCGCCAGTATGTCCTATATACAGCTCTCGCTCTGCGGCATTGCGGCAGAGGTTGTGACCGGAAACGCGCTGACGCTTGAGCGGCGTCGCACGCTTTACACCCCGCTGCACTACACCGCCAGGTGGGCAGCAAAACTCGGCAGCGCAGAGCAACGCGCAGCCTGACCATAACGCCTATCCGGAGGCGTTTTTTTTGCGGGTCAGTATAGAGTTTGCGGTGGATACCGCCTCCCCGACAGGGCATGGTTCATGGCTTGACGCTGACGGAGGTACTGATTACATGCAACCCACGCAGGAGCAGGCACAGATCATCGCCTGGAAAGGCAGGAAACTTGTCGTTACGGCATTTGCCGGTACGGGCAAAACGTCCACGCTTGAAGCCTACGCACTGGCAAACCCCACGGAGCGGATGCTTTATCTCGCCTACAATCGCGCGATCAGGGAGGAGTCTGAGCGTCGTTTTCCTTTTAACGTCGAGTGCAGAACGTTTCATCAACTGGCATGGCCGACGTTCGGGCGGCACTTCCAGGCGCGGCTAACCACGTCTCTTCGCGTAACGGATATTGCGCGGCTGCTCAACACCCGTCACTGGCTGCTGGCACGGACTGCGCTGAACACGCTTAACACCTTTCTGTACAGCGCCGACGGAGAAATCTCATTTCTGCATCTGCCCGATGAGAACGATCGGGGCGGACTGGACGCGGGCAAAATACTCGGAGCTGCACAGGTCATATGGCAAGAAATGACCCGGATAGATTCACATTTTCCGGTGACGCATGACACCTATCTTAAACTTTATCAGCTGTCAGTGCCGGAGCTGAATAAGAAATGGAACGTGATCCTTTTCGATGAAGCGCAGGATGCGAATCCGGTGACCAGTCAGTTTGTTCTCAGTCAGCCCTGTCGCATCATCCTTGTCGGCGATCGTTATCAGCAGATATATCGCTTCAGGGGGGCGGAAAACGCTCTCGTTTCCCCGCAGCTTGAGACTGCAGACAGGCTGTGGCTGACGAACAGCTTCCGGTTTGGTCCGGCGGTCGCAGACGTTGCTAATACCCTGCTTGCCGAGGCGGGGGAAACCCGCCGGATTTGCGGCCTTGGCGGTGAGGACCAGGTAGTACCCGAACTGCCCGCCGGAACCGCACACTGCTGCGTTATCAGCCGGACGGTAGCGGGCGTAATTGGCTCTGCCCTGGTGGAGAGCCTGACGGGTAAAAAGGTGTACTGGGTCGGCGGCATGGAGGGCTACCGCATTGGTGAACTGGAAGATTTGTACTGGCTTTCGGTCGATATGCCCGATCGCATTCAGTCGCCGCAGCTGACGCGTGATTATCGTGACTTTGAAGAATACCGAACCATTGCCAAAGCCACAAAAGATCCGGAAATGGGGCAGGGTGTACGATTGCTGGACATGTACTTTCCACTGCCAATGCTGCTGGCCGTGTTAAAAAAGCAGGCGGTGACGCGCGAAAGCGATGCTGATGTGACGGTCGTGACGGCGCACCGCAGTAAAGGGCTTGAGTGGATCACGGTCAAAATTAACGACGATTTTGTTGATATTACCGATCCCCTTCTTAACCCGCGCGAAAAAGAAGATGAGCTGAATCTTCTATACGTATCGGTGACGCGTGCGCGCAAAATTCTGGTGCCAAATGAGCTGGTATGTATCGTTACCGGCAGCCTCGATGTGCTAAGCGATGAATCTGAAGCACCGGGTGAAACGGAATCTGTGAGCGCAGACGCTGCGATTCATATCAGTGATGAAACCGAATTATCAGGAAGTCAGAATGTTCAGTAAGCTCATGACCATAATATCCGGGGGGAAAACCGCAGATAAACCAGCACAAGCTGGCGGTAAGATTCCGTCGGGATATTTCGCGCCACAGTCAGCCGCAGATCTGTTCTCCTTCCCGCACCGTAAGCTTCTTCTCAGGCAAATCTGGGATAACACGTCTTTGCCGGAAGAAGTTTATAACCGGCTTTACCTCGCACCACTGCAAAGACTCGCTGAGTACGTACAAAACGTGCCGGCCAGCGCTGAAGGCGAATGGAGTAAAGAGGGCGGATACATAGATCTCACCCTGAAATTTACTGCCTGCAGCGTCAGGCTGGCAAAAGGGCATATGTTTCCTCCGGGCGCGGTACCCGAAGAGCAGGCCGCTAAAAACACGCTCTGGAATGCGGTTGTTTTCTGGTCAGCACTTACCGCACATCTGACGCAGCTAACCCGGATTGAGGGGGAGGTGCTGGACGGACAATTCTGGATCCCCGGTATGTTAGCGCCGCGCGCGCCCTATCGATTTCGCATAAGTAATGTAGCCGACTCCAGTACGGCAGCAATGATGGCCGCCAGGCTGTTACCTAATGACGGGCTCACCTGGCTCTGCGGCGATCGCCTGGCCTTGCGGGTAATGGCTTCGCTGGCTGGCGGGGATGGGGCGGCCATGCCGCTTATCAAAGAGATTCTCGACAAAGCGCGAAGCATCAGCGGTTCGCCCGCCAGTTCTTCGCCTGCATTGGCCGCTGCGATGCCGATACCTGAGCCGCAGCTGCCGGCGACGGCTTGCCCTGGCGATATCATCAGTTCTGCCTCTGCACTCGCCGGTATCAAATCTGAAAGTTCGGCGGAGCTGGCCTCCGGTCTCGCTCCAGTGAACGCAGAACACCCGTTAACTGCGGATGACGAAACAGGGTCTTTGCTCTTGGCACTTTCAGAAAACAGCGGCGAAGTAACTGGGCAGCCAGAGGCTACAAAAGCGGCTGATGATGATACGGCCGTCCTTCTCAGCATGTTTGCTGCAGCTGAACCGGCGGACACCGGTGTGGACGAACAGCTGGAAAAATCAGATACGGCTACTTCAGATGACTGTTTGCCTGTTGAGGAAATTAATGAACAGATAATCGCAGTCCCGGATGAAAGCCTGGAACTTATGCCCGATGCAAAGCCGCAGGAGACATTGCCTGTCATTGATTCAATGCTGGAGCAAGCTAATAACGTAAAAGTTTCGTTGGAAAACCCCGTTATTCTCTCTGCACCTGAAAGCAGTGATGTAAATAATCTCGGAGAGCAATTCTTATTATGGCTTAAGGATTCAGTTAATAATAATACGCTTAGCGTAAATGAGAAAAACAGCCTTCTTCATGCAGTGAGCGGGTTTATGTTTATTTCTCTACCGGGTTTGCCCTTCAAATTCATTGAAGCAACAGGCATTGATAATGATCGCAGGGCTGTGCAGGCGTCATTTGAAAAGAACGGCGTATTGCATATGCGCAACGATAAACGTTTTTTCAGGGTGCGCATATATGAAGCTGAAGGTCTGGAAGGTAAATATCAGAAGCGGAGTGGATATTTAGTCCGTCTCGCTTTATTTTATGAGGCAGGAAAGGATAAGGTTAAAGACAGCCGATACATTCTGATTGAAAACTAATGAGGGAACCCGACAGGGTTCCCTCAGGCAATTCAGGCTGGAATAGCATTCTTCACTGCATCAGGAACACTAGGCCTGCCGTTAGTGATGCACGTAGCGGTAAATACCGCTTCTGAGTACACTACATCGTTAACCAGTATTTGCTGAACAAAATTGACGCGACTGCGCTTCTCGTTTGCCTGGAGGGCGCATGTTACCTGCATTTCATCCCCTTTCTGCAGGCTCTTTTTAAAGCGCATCGTGTATTCCAGGATCATGTGAAGGCGTCCTTCAGCGAACTCCTGTTCGAGATCCAGCCCCAGTTCTTCTTTCATAAACGCGTGGCGCGTCCACTCCATGTAGAAGGGATAGTACAGTCCATCCACAACACCCTGAAAATCAACGTGCTTTTCGTCTACGGAATAGGTTTTGGTAAACATCATAAGTCCTTAAAATAGTTCAGCAGTGCAAACCGCATTGGCAGTATCAGATTTTCAAATTCCTTTTGCGAGGTGTCAGCCCCGGTACAGATGTTGAGTGCCATACTCAACTCATTTTCAATTCCATAGATAAAGCTGATGCCGTGATAAATGTTGTGTTGCCGACGTTGTTCATCAATAACATTATTTTTGTCATTGCGGAGAGCGTCATCCCAGACCACTGTACTGACGTCCCCTTTTTTGATTTTTGTCAGCTCAATACCAATTTTAATGAGAAGGCTGTCTTTGTATTTCCCATCGTAATAAAACTTGTTATCCCAGTCCGCATAACCATTGCTCTGATGGGCTGAGATAGTGTTTTTTTCAATTAGCAACGTGGATATATAGGTCGTTTTTTCCAGCTTGTTCAGGAAGTTTATAACCTCTGTGCTGCAGCGATGAAAATTTAGCTTTACCTCTTTTGAATCCACTTCACTCTCCGGCACTCGAGAATATCTTCTTTCTTAATGGCCGTGCTTTTTACACCTTCAATAGTGACATTATCCTCGTCAACTATTTTGACCACCCCAATTACCAAGCCGTTTTTGTGCCTTACATGGCATAGCTTGTTGTTATTAGGGTCCAGAGTTCGCTCATTGGATACAATACAGAACTCTCCGAAACTTATATAAGGCTCGCCGTAGGTACCGCCGACCTGTATGAGTTCAACGTCGGGTATCTGGCGGCTGGCCAGTATGAAAAGGGTATCTTCATCGAGTTGGGTGTATTCAGTGAACTGAGGCGGAAATCCCGCACCCGTCATGATCCAGTCACCTTCAACCTTCAGACCGCTCTCGCTGAAAAAGCCTGCAATCAGATTGATCACATCAATGCGTCGCGGCGGTACGGTACCGCCAGACTCCCAGCGGGTATAAGTCGTGTAGGAGAGGTCAGTATTCTTCTGCTGAACGTAGTTCACCACTTCCTGAGGCGACGTTCCGGTTGCCGCGCGGCAACATTTCAGCCTCTTCTCAATTGTGTCAAGCATGCGTACGCCTTAAGCGAAATCAATACACATGATTCTAAAGGAAAACTTAGTGTTTGTTGTGGGAATAAATACCAATAAATGGGAAATATTTGCACGAAAGTCTTAAGTAATGGTAATATTTAAAGACTTTATAAATAAAACGTTAAAGAATTTCATACTCTTTCATCAGCGCTGGCATGGTTTTCACAAGTCAGGTCAAGTTTCCGCTACTTGCATGATGAGTGTTGCTGCTGAGCATTCGGGATAAATGAGGGCGCCAGAACAGTGGGGCCTGAAAGTAATAATTTGAGTTAATAAGAAATCCACACTTTGACTTAAGCCGGAGAGACTATGCCCTCAGTAACTGATGCCCAGAACCCTGCACCAATCGTTTACATAGGTCCAGTCAGACGTATGAAAACTGAAAGCTGTGCCGTCAGGCTCACTCAGTCTTCAGGCCGGGTGGTGAGCGCATCAAAAATTGTACAGGGTCTTATTGATCGCTATTTGGACATCTATACAGAAGAGTTAGCGGCTCAATCAGTTAACATCTAGCACCTCATTCTTCAAACGAATGCTAATCCACGTTTATTTGTGGAGGGATCATCTCATGCCTGAAAAACCATTAGTAACAGAAAGTATTCCTTACCATACCGATGCAGAGCAGTGCGTGTTGGGTGCGTTGATGCTCGATAATGAACGATGGGACGATATCAATATCCTGCTTACCGGAGACGATTTCTTCGTTGGCGCCCATCGGGCGATTTTTCGTGCCATGAGTGGGCTGTCGTCCCGATTACAGCCTTTTGACCTTATCACCCTCAGTGAAACGCTGGAAAGCGAAGGCCGGCTCGAAACGGCTGGCGGCTTTGCTTATCTGGCCGAACTCAGCAAAAACACCCCTTCGGCGGCAAATATTCTCTCCTATGCCGGAATTGTTCTCGAAAAGAGCCGGCTCAGACAACTACAAATCATTGGTAACTCTCTTCTGGCAGATATTGGCAGTAGCAGACTGGATTCCCTTAGTGTTGCCGCCCACGCAGAAGATGCGCTTTTCCGGTTGAGTGAGCAGGGACAGCATGCAAACGAGTGCGAAACGGAAATCATGCAGGCGCTGGATCAGCTGCTGAGCAAGCTGGAAGTGGCCACTGCCGCAGACAACGGAATTACGGGCACGCCGACCGGGATGGCTGAGTTTGATTTTATGACATGTGGACTGCAGCCCGGTGATTTAATCATACTCGCCGCGCGTCCCTCCATGGGTAAAACCTCCCTGGCACTCAGTTGGGGCATCGGTGCTTTGCTGAACCGACCGGACGAGAACGTAATCATCTTCAGCATTGAAATGCCCACCGACCAGTTGACCATGCGGATGCTGTCGATGCGCAGCAGGGTAGAGCTTAACAGCCTGCGCAGCGGCAATCTCAGTGACGAAGACTGGGGCAGGATAAGCATGGGTGCACAGGAAATAGCGGACTGGCGGCAACGGCTAATAATTGATGATAACAGCAATCAGACACCTGCTACCCTTCGTACCCGCGCCCGCAGATACGTCCGCAAATACGGCAAACCCTCTCTCATCATGGTGGATTATCTTCAGCTGATGCGCTGTCCGGACATGGAAAACCGCACTCAGGAAATCGCTGAGATATCCCGCTCTCTTAAAGCGCTGGGTAAAGAACTGGGGTGCCCCGTCCTTGCCCTGTCACAGCTCAACCGCCAGGTTGAGCAACGCGCGGATAAGCGGCCCAATAATGGCGATCTTCGTGATTCAGGTGCACTCGAACAGGATGCCGATCTGATTGCGTTTATTTATCGCGATGAGGTTTATCAAGCTGATACGGCACATCCCGGTCAGGCCGAAATCATTATCAGTAAACAGCGGCAGGGGCCGACCGGCACTATCAAAACGCAGTTTGACGGCAAATTTACTCTCTTCAGTGAATATCCTGAAGGAGGATATGACCTAGGTTATGACTTCCGGAGGCCAGCATAGTGAAGAAGGATCAGCAGGTTTTAAGCTCATTGCCAGACCGAGAAAACATCGCCCATGTGTTCACATTGGATCAGTTGTGTACGAATCCCGATAATCCACGAAAAACGCGAAACCCACGTTTTGATGACATCAAGTCGTCTATTCGCGCACGTGGTCTCGAATCCGTACCACTTGTCACCCGCGATCCGCGTCTTCCAGAAGGAATATGGACCTTCAGCGATGGCGGGAACACCCGTTATGCCATTATGCGTGAACTGTGGAACGAAACCGGAGATCCGCGTTTTTACCGGATGACCTGCATGGTGAAACCCTGGGCTGGCCGCTTTCAGTGCCTGACGGGGCACCTGGCAGAAAATGAAACGCACGGACAGCTGACGTTCATTGATAAAGCCCTCTCGGTACAGGATGCCAGGCAGTTGCTTGAACAAGAGAGAGGAAAAAAAGTATCGCTGCGGGAGCTGGCGACTGCTCTGACTGATAACGGGCTTCCCGTCCATTATTCCAGCGTCTGTCGTATGGAAGATGTCGTCAGACATCTTTATCCGTGGATGCCTGAACTTCTGCGCTCGGGTTTTGGCGGGCAGGAACTTCGGCATCTGCTCAAGCTTCGTAAAAGCGCTGAATCAGTCTGGGAAAAGTATCAGGCAGAAAATTTTATTGAAACTGATACAGATTTTACCCCGGTATTTGGCATGTGCTGCAGCAAATTTGACGATCCAGAGCTGTGGTCTCTTGAGATGTTCAGGGATGAGTTAATCGGCGATCTCACGCAAGCGTTTCCCTGCGAAGATCTCAACTACGATGGCTGGCTGCTTGAATTAAAAGGCAGCTCTAAACCTGAAGTTAGTGATCCAGACAAAGACTTCTCGGTCGCTACTGAGGACGAAAATGTGCAGGAAGCCGAATTACTGAAAGTTGGCCATGAAATTCCAATCGGGACTGAACTGCAGCAGTCTGAGCCTGACCAGAACTTTGAAGACACTGCACCCGATTCTCAAAATCCAGTTAACCAGGAGGTACGCGCCGAGAAGCGAAACGGTTGTCTGGATCCTGGTGAACAACCCCGCGTCATCCCAGCTTCTTCCTGTGCTCAACCAGATATTCAGCCACCCCTCGTAAAAGACACGGCTGAAGTTGCTAATCCACATGAACACGCCATAACAGACTCACTGTGGCACGTTAATGCTCTCCAGGACGACATCGACCATCTTCAGAACCTCTCGTGGCGCCTGTGTTGGGAAATTGCCAGCGCCCATGGTTGTGGCGATGATCTTGAACCAGCCTGTGACAGTGAAACTTCACCAGGTTTTCGGATGGTTTCTGCCAGTGAAGCATCTGATGTGGCCATCTTTCTGGCCTCGCTTACCGGCGCATCTCATTATGCCGGAGACGGGAATCTTTTGACTGTTTTGCTGATCGGGTCATTCGAATCAGTTTCACCGCTATTTAATGACGAGCAGACCCTGACCCTCTTCCGACTTATCAGGATCCTTCGTCGCCTCCGCGAACTGCAGCGTTTAAATGCTGCGCCTGTTGTTACTGTCAATGAAGGGTAAACGATGAACACCAACCTCTCTCGCGCCGCTAACGGTTTCCTGCTCGATCTGGTCATGGAGCTGAAAAACGGCTTTATACGCCGCTGCGACAAAATGGGCCTGAATTCTGACGACATTGCCATGCTCAGGGACATGACCGTGGAAGACATTCATTACATTATCAACAGCGAAGTATCCGTGCTGACGTTTGCCATAAACCAGGACAACCTTGCCCGGCTGGTCATGCAGGCAAGACTTGAGCAAACGCGAAAACAGCGTATTGACCGGGCGCTTGCTTTGGGCGGCTCAATCAAACTCATGGAGCATTTTTTCGGGCTGATGAGTAATGACGTTGCAGCGCGTCGCAGGATAGCCGGCATAAAAGTTCGTGCAGGTCGTGGAAGCGTTCTTAGCGATGAACAGAGTACGGAGTTGTGGGAAATCTGGGCGGCCAATGACAATAAAGCACTTCGAAGCGAAACGGATGAGGGGCTGGATTTGATGCTGCTTGCCGCTGAACAAATGGATATTTCTCTCACTGCAGTCTGGAACACTGTTCTCAAGTGGGAGAGTGAAAATCTGACAGCGGCCACGCGGAGAAGAGCATGAGTTTTAACCGACGGAGTGCGTTCACTGTAATCAGATGGGGGCAGGATGCGATTTAAAGAGATCATACCGGGCCTGAAAGCCCCGACGACTGTTCCGGCGTCACTGTCTAAAAAAGCGGTCAGCGCGGTTCAACGATTCTGGCACGGAGAGCGTAACTATAAGCGCCTGAATGAAAACCGGACGGGCTATTACAAGATTGATCTCGGTCCGTTCTGGCGACTGCTCAGCCGTGATGAAGGGCGCACCTGGGAGATGATGAACCATGAGCGCTATAACACGGCTATGCGTAACTGAAGCGTAGTCAGAATGCTGAGCGATGAGCCTTTAGCGGCACATTGCTCAGCATTTTTTTTGTATTCAGAAGGTGAAGTATGACATTACCGGATGACAGCCTTATCCATCAGGCAGTCACAAAATTAACTGATCGGCTGACGGCACGTTTACCGGAAGAACAGAACAGCTTTGTTCGTGGCGGTCTGTTGTTCACGGGTAACATACACGATTCCATGCCGCGCCGGCTGCTTCTTGATCAGCGTCTATCCCCGCTTGATAAAATGGGCTGGATAATTATCCGCTTACACGCTTTGGGCAACGACGGTGCCGTTTTTCCCTCTTATGAAGAATTGCAGCTGCAGCTGGCAACGCCGGGTAAAGGCAGGGCATCAAAAGAGACCATTAGCCGGATACTTCTGATGTTACGCATCACGGGCTGGATCAGCCTCTGCAAACGCGTCAGAGATGAAAAGGGAAGGGTAAGAGGGAATATTTATGCGCAGCATGATGAGCCTTTGTCATTTGCTGATGCAGAAATGTTCGACCCGCACTGGCTTAAAACGGTGGCTGAAGCCTGCCTGAGCAGTAACCGGACCGTCAGCGCCACGGCAAAAACAATCATCAGTGAAATCCGGCTTGATCCCACAATGCTCCATCATCGCAGTCATCTCCAGATGATTGAGGCCCGTCTGGGCTCAGCCCAAAGTCCTGAAGAATTGATCCGCCGTGTCGCACCCGGGCAGAAAGTCCGCTCGCCGGGTTCGGATTCCGAACTCAGCTTAAAAAAGCATGATCCGCAGCCCGGTTCGGATTCCGAACACAGTGAGAGTACCGAAAATGACAGCCGGGTTCGGAATCCGAACAGTTACGTACGTAGTTTTACTAATAATACAGATAAAACATACGTAACCGGTTCGGTTTGCCTGCCAGATGACTTCGCTTCACTGCTGAAACCAGCAGACCGGGACATGGTTAATCGCCAGCTGCAGGCGCTGTCGCCTGAGCGATCTGCCCTGGTGTTGTCGAATGTTATTCGTGCACAGCGTGAAGGCAGCCTGCAAAACCCGCTTGGCTGGTTGCTGACGGTGCTTAAAAGGGCCCGACAGGGGGAGCTTTATCCTGCAGAAAACGTACGAAAAGTACCTGATCACATGAGCCCGTCACCGCGCCCTGAACTGCGCCCTTTTAAGCCTTCCCGCCCTGATAGCCGACAGACGTGCAGTGAAGAGCGCGTAAGAGTAATCGTTCAGAGTCTTCGAATGTCTGTTGGAGCTCAGAGAAATGATTAGGCAGCCAGCGGAGTCACAAAAGCGAGCAGTGTTGCACGGTGCAACAGAGGTTAAAAAGTGAGTAGTGCTGCACCGTGCAACAGAGGTCATTAATAAAGCGTCGCAGGCAGCGAACAAATTTTACTTTTCGAATATCTGGTTTCGAATTGTTTACGGTCCTCTCAGGAATGAGGATCGCCACTTAACTTAAGAAAGCCTTTGCCAATCAGGAGACAGCTATGGCCGAACAGACAACCCCTCAAACAGCGCCCCGGCGATCTGGCGGATTAGTATCCACGCTGACTGTCGAGCTGCATTCGCATTATGCAATCAGGCTCTGGGAAGGGCGCAATCGATCAGATGAGAAATCAAAGGCTGAAAAACGCCCCAAAATTCTGGGGATGCCGGAGGCGATTTCGCGGGCAGGGTTCGCCGGGCGTGATGCAGCGGCCGGCAACCCCTATGGTGATGCGTTGCTGGTCAATCTTGAAGAGGCCATTAAGCTGGCGACTGAGAAGGTGGAAGAGCAAGTCAAAAAGATAGAAATCATTACAGCCGCCATTCCGGCAGGTATCACTATATCTGAAGTGACATCTTCCGAGCCGCTGAACCTCGATGTGTTTAGTCGATCACCTCTGGGCTATCGCTGTGTCTGGCTGTTAGTACATTACGACCAGCTGGCGCTGAAAGCCTTCCGGGCATTCCATTACGGTCTGATCTCCCGTTCACAGCGCGATGATTTCCTCGAAAAAGGGAGTAAAGCGATACGTGTCGTCTATGGGTTGATTCAGAACTACCGGACCGTGCCGGTGACATACGAGGATATCCGCCATAAAACGGCGCGGGGTCTGGCTGCCATAGAGCGTCTGGGTGAACCCGATCCTGCCGTTATGTCAGGCAAAAAACGTTCTTCATTCTCTCCACTTTCTGCCGTTACCTCAGAGGACAATTAATTTGAACCGGATGATGACTTCGGGCGTTATCTGCGCCCTTCTCAGCGGCTGTGCCGGCACTGACTTTGCCAGCATCAATAAAAATATCAGCGATACCGCTTTCAGTATCAGTAAAACCCTGCGCGACAGTGATTCTGATTCCATGGATTCCGGCAACGGTATGCCGGTACTGACAAAAGCATCTGGATCTGGCGGGGAAAGTGCCAGTAAACAGTTCAGCGTGCCGGTAGATATCGATACGGCAGCCGCGCGATTAAAGCGCCACTACGGCTATGTGAGTGCTGATGAAATTGAACGTATTCGTTCCAGAGATCGTAATAGCCGCTGGAGTGCCGCTGCCATCGAGGACGCTCATCCAGTTTGGGAAGCCGTTCCGGGGAGCTCCTATCGCATGGGCAGCGACGTGGGTGACAACGACCATATGGATATCGAGCTTGAAAAGAACGGTTCCGGAACGCGGGTATATGTGACATACAAATCACCCGTGGCATCGCACCTTACCGGCAGCGCTTTCAACAACGTTATGTCTCAGGTCCGTCAGGTTGCTTCTGGTCAGGCACGCTAAAACTGGAGGCCGGCATGCAGCTTTATCTATGTGAAAAACCCTCTCAGGCCAAAGATATTGCCCGCGTGCTGGGCGTCAGCCAGCGCGGCCAGGGGTGTATTACCGGCGGTAATATTACAGTCACGTGGGCAATAGGCCATCTGCTGGAAACGGCCACGCCCGAAACCTATGGCGAGCAGTTTGGTCGCCCGTGGCGCACTGAGGTGCTGCCGATCATCCCGGACCGCTGGCAGATGACCGTCAAGAAAGACACTTCAGATCAGTTTGGCGTTATCAAAAAACTGCTGAAACAGGCCAGTGAGGTAGTCATCGCAACCGATGCCGATCGCGAAGGTGAGGTGATCGCGCGTGAGCTGATGGATTACTGCAATTACACCGGTGCCGTGCGCCGGCTGTGGCTTTCCGCGCTGGATGAGGCCAGCATCAAAAAAGCTCTCAGTGAAATGCTCTCAGGCGACAAGACCGAAAAACTGTATCAGGCAGGTATTGGCCGCTCGCGGGCGGACTGGCTTATCGGGATGAACCTGACGCGGCTTTATACCCTTAAGGCCGGTGAAGCCGGGTTTTCGGAGGTGTTTTCCGTGGGCAGGGTGCAGACGCCCACGCTCGCTATAGTGGTTAACCGGGATCTTGAAATTGCCGGCTTCACACCAAAGCCCTGGTGGAAAGTCAGAGCGCAGCTTGAAAAAGACAGTATCCGTTTTGAGGCTGAATGGGTTGCTGCGGAGCAATACTGTGATGATGAAAAGCGGTGCGTAAATCAGCAGATTGCACAGGCCGTTCAGCAGCTCTGCCTTAAAACCGGGAACGGCAGCGTGATTTCCGTTGAGAAAAAGCGGGCTAAAACGCCGGCACCACTCTGTTTTTCCCTCGGCGATCTTCAGGAAGCCTGCAACAGGAAATGGGGTTTCGGCGCTAATGAGGTGCTGTCTATAGCCCAGTCGCTGTATGAAACGCACAAAGCGACGACCTATCCGCGAACAGACTGCGGTTATCTGCCAGTATCGATGCGGGAAGAGGTCAGTGACGTTCTCCAGGCTGTACAGCATTCTGATCCGGCTATCGGCAGCGAGCTTTCCCGACTTGATACCGCATTTACCTCGCGCGTCTGGAACGACAAGAAAATTACTGCGCACCACGCCATTATTCCGACGCGACAGCCATTCGACATAGCAAAGCTGAACGCAAAAGAGCTCAAAGTCTACTCTCTTATCCGCCTGCACTATCTGGCTCAGTTTATGCCGCTGCAGGAATCCGATGTGACGGATGCCACCTTCAATATCGGTAATCAGCTTTTCCGCACGCGCGGTCGCGTGATGGTTCATGCCGGGTGGAAATCCCTGTTCAGAGGGGAGCTGGCTGAAGAGGAAGAGGGTGATAAGGAATCTGCCGCGCAGCTGCCCGTGCTGGAACAGGGCAATGTCTGCAGCGTCACCGGTGCAGACGTCAAAGATAATGTGACAAAAGCGCCGCCGCACCACACGGAAGGAACGCTTATTGCCGCCATGAAAAACGCCGCCAGCCTGGTCACGGATCCCCAGCTCAGGAAGGTGCTCCGCGATAACGCGGGACTCGGTACGGAAGCAACGCGCAGCGGCGTGCTGGAAACGCTGTTTAAACGGGGCTTCCTGGAGAAAAAAGGGAAATTCATCATTGCCACGCAGATGGCGCGGGAGCTGATCGCTGCTTTGCCAGAGACGCTGACCAGTCCGGGCATGACGGCCCTGTGGGAGCAGGCGCTGGATGACATTGCCCAGGGAAAAAGCGGGCTCAGTGATTTTATGCAAAAGCAAAGCCAGTGGACCCGGCATCTGGTCGAAAAAGGGCGGGACACTGCCTTTAAGGTCACGGTTCCAGTCGGCCCTGTCTGCCCGCTGTGTGGCGGAAAGACCCATCAGCGTAAGAGTAAGGAAGGTAAATTCTGGGGCTGTGTGAAGTACCCGGACTGTAAGGGAATTGTTGGTGAGACAAACCGTAAAACCCGACGCCAGGCTGCGGGGAAAAGCCGGGGCACTGGTAAAGGCCGGAAAAGTCCGGCTTCTGCGCCGGCTACCCTAAATCTGCAGAGCCAGAAAGGTTGACAGTCGTGAAATTTGGCTTAAAAATAAACGTGCTTGTCCGTCGTCTCTGACGACCACCAATGATTAACCGGCCTGAGAGAATCGCCTTCGGGTGGCTGAACATAACACTCCTGTAGCCTGCAAGGGAGAACACATCAGTGTGGTAAATCTGCCCGCCTTTGGAAGCAGATATCGTCAATCACGGCTCCTACTGCCTGGCGATGAAGGTACATTCAACTATCAAGACAGTCAGAATTTAGCTGATTCTGACTCCCCGACGGGAATACTTCTCCCGTCCGGGCAGAAGTTTTCTCCGTCGAACCAAATTTGACCTCCATGGAGAAAACATCATGTCTGTAAACAACACCTCTAATGCCAGTAACACCGGTAAATCTAAAGACTACTTCAACCTGACCATCAACGGACTGGGCTATCTCAGCAACGTTCGCCAGGTCAATGCTCAGTCCGGCACCTTTATCAGCTGCGTTATTAACGCACTGTCAGGTCCGAGCGACAGCCCATCTTATGTGCGTTTTGACGTCACCGTTGCCGGCAAAGAAGCCAGCAGTCTCATAAACCGCTGCCAGAAAGCGGTGGATGAGGATAAGAAAGTGTTGATTGGCTTTGTTCTGAGCAACCCATCAACGGACATTTTTCAGCTGAAAAATGGTGAGCACGCAGGTGAAAGTCGCGTCAGTCTGAAAGCCCGCCTGATCAAGGTGGACTGGGTCAAGATAGGCCAGGACATGGTCTTCAAGACTGAACGCGCCGAACCGCAGCATGCGCAGAGCGCCGCTTCCCAGCAGCAATCCTACGCAGAAAACTCATTCTGATTGTTCACCATAGCCTGCTCTTTTCTGAGCAGGCTTCCCCATATAAGGAGCATACTTATGTACTCACGTGGCGTAAACAAAGTCATTCTCGTTGGCAATCTCGGTCAGGATCCGGAAATCCGCTACATGCCTAACGGCGGCGCTGTCGCTAACATTTCACTGGCAACGTCGGAGTCATGGCGTGATAAGCAGACCGGCGAAAATCGTGAAATCACCGAATGGCATCGCGTTGTGCTGTTTGGCAAGCTTGCAGAAGTCGCCGGCGAATACCTTCGCAAAGGTTCTCAGGTCTATATTGAGGGTCAGCTGCGCACCCGCAAGTGGCAGGATCAGAGCGGGCAGGACAAATACTCGACGGAAGTTGTCGTAAATGTTGGCGGCACCATGCAGATGTTAGGTGGCCGTACACAAAACAGTGACCAGCAGCAGTACAGTGGCAACTGGGGCCAGCCTCAGCAGCCGCCGTCACAGCCAGATTCCGCTCCACAACAGAAAAACAGTGGAAATAACGGAAAAGGTAATCGTGGTTCGCAACGTAACAATGCCGGCCAGCCCACGCCTCAGCAGCCCGTGCCACAGTCGCAGCCTGCAGGAGACTGGGATGATGATATACCGTTCCTCGGACACGGTTACGGCATGGCAAAACACGCTTCATCTTCTCTCTGACTCTTCGCTGCGTTTTGACCGCTGCACTAAATTTCACCATAATCCTTTAAAGGTTACTGACGATGCCTGCCATACTACGGCTGAACGGTTTTCGGTTCTTTTTCTACTCCAACGAAGGCAATCCACGCGAACCCGCTCACATTCATGTGATAAAGGCCGGTACAGAAGCAAAATTCTGGCTGGAGCCGGTTGTAAAACTGGCAAGTAACGATGGATTCGACTCCCGGACGGTAAAAGAGCTGATGACAGTGATAAGGCAACACCAAATCATGCTTCTGGAGGCCTGGAATGATTATTTCAGCTAAGAACGTTCGGTTCGATCATCACATTATGTGGGTCGAACTCTCAGACGAGCGGATAATCGGCGTACCGCTTTCATGGTTTCCCCGGCTTCGCAACGCGTCTGCCGAACAGCTGAAAGATTACGAACTGTCTCCCCGTGGTATCCACTGGGACGCACTGGACGAAGATATCTCAATCGATGGCCTGTTACAGGGGCGCGGTGATGTAACGCACCCGCCTCATCAGGTCGCCTGAAGGTGCTGATTAAAAAACGCTGACTCCGGTCGGCGTTTTTTTTTGAAATCGCAAAAAGAGTTGTTGATAGAAGCATGCCGAAGAGTTGCGCACAGTGAAGCCTGTTCTCACTGTACAGGAACTTTTCAGATGAAATTTAACGCCGTCTTTGCCGCTTTACCGCTTGCGCTGCTGGCGGGGTGCGTTCAGCAGCCCCCGAAGCTGCCGGAGCGGGCACCTGCTGAACCGGTTGCCCCGGTCAGCGTATCCCGCAATATCCAGGCATCCGCTGATGATGTATATGCGCGGACGCCGGAAGTGGTTCGCTACGATCGCTACCTGCTGGTCAGCACGGATCCGCAGGCGGTGCAGCGCGACCCTCTCTCCCAGATTATTGACGTCCGCATCCCCTCATCAGTGCAGCCAACCGTGGCTGACGCCATGCGCTATGCCCTGAAGCAGTCCGGCTATTCGCTTTGTCAGACCGGTCCGGCTAACGGCGTGTTATACCGTCAGCCGCTGCCGGCAGTCCAGTTCCAGCTCGGCCCGATGCGCCTTCGCACCGCGCTGCAGGTACTGGCGGGCCCGGCATGGGAGCTTGAAGTGGATGACGTACAGCGTGTGGTCTGTCACAGCCTGCGCGCCGGTTATCAGTTGCCCGTGACACAGCTGCCGCCGCGTCCTTCCAGCGCCTACGCACCGGCTGCAGGCGCTCCATCTTCTGCCAGTTCCTCTCAGGTGATCGCCCCTCGTCCCATTCAGGCCCAGCCTGCTCACGGAGGGTGGCTGACAAAATGACCACAGAAACTTCCTTCCCTCACGAAAACGCTGATGACGTTGTTCCGTCATCAGGCGGCAGGTTTAGCGCCGTCAAACGCCGGCTGCCGGCTATAGGACTGATCACGCTTTCCGTTGCCGCGCTTGGTCTCGCATTCATATCGCTTCGCGCCGGTGTGTCGCAGGAAAACCGTCTCAGCTACGTCGAGAAGCAGCAAAACGTGGTTTACACCCAGGCACTGGCTAAAACCGATCTGGAACCTCTCCAGGCAAACATCAACACGCAGGCCGAAGCGATAAAAAGGCAGCAGGTTCAGCTCGATGCGGTCCGTAAATCTCTCGAAGCCTGGTCTGCCAGAGGCTTATCTGAAGCAGTCGGTCAGGTTCGCCATTCGATCGATGAGCTGAATGATTCGCAGACTGCACTGCAGAGCCGTCAGGCTGCACTGGAACAGTCAGTTACCGCACTGCAACCCCCGCCTCAGAAAGCCCAACAGGCCACAGCTGAACCCAAAGCGGCAACGCCTGTAAAAAAGCCGGCACCCGCTAAGCCGCACCGTGCAGTCAAAACCGTGGCCCGCAAAGCGCCATTTGTACTGACCGGCGTTGAAAAGCGGGGTACGGAGTCGTTTGCGGCCATCGCGCCGTCGGGATTCAGCTCGCTGGCTGAAATCCGCCTGATCGGCGAAGGCCAGACCGTTAATGGCTGGACACTTGTTCACGCCGGCTACGGGCAGGCGCAATTTCGCGTAAACGGACGCTTAACGACTATCAACGTTCGCTAACGGAGGCGATATGAAGCTAAAAATAGCCAGTCTTGCAGCAATTATGCTCTGCTGCTCTGCGCAGGCCAGCGTTCAGGTTCAGAATTCCAGGGGCGAACCGGTGGATGCGCCGGCGCAGAGCGTGCAGCAAAGCAGCGTGCAGGATCTGAAACAGCAAGCCGGTCAGTGGGGGCTGAGTCAGGACGATTATAAGCGCTTTCAGTCACTGATGAACGGTCCGCGCGGCATTCAGTCACCGGGTCTGGATCCTCTGTCAACGCTGGGTATCGAGGCGCGGAGCCAGGCCGAACGTCGTCAGTATGCTGAGAAGTGGGTTAAGGAAGAGTTTGCGCGTACGCAAAAAGAGCTGGATTTCCAGCGCGAAGTCACCGCCGCATGGAAGCGGCTCTATCCGGAAACGCTTGCGGTAAATATGGGCAACGCAGCCGGCATTGCGCACGACACCGGCGGGCGACTGGCGCTGTTCGTTAAGTCAGCGGGCTGCGGGCAGTGTGACGCCCGGCTGGCAGCGGTATTAGCCGATAACAGGCCGGTTGATATCTACCTTGTAGACAGTCAGGGCGATGACGGGAAACTTCGCGGCTGGGCAAAAGACCATCACATTCCGCTGGACAGGGTGCGCAGCCGTCAGATCACACTGAATCACGACGGCGGTCGTTGGATGCGGTTCGGTAACGGCATCATGCCGGTCGTTCTGCAGCAGGGGGAAGACGGATGGCAACTCGGCGCATTCTGACCGGAGCGGCGCTGCTGCTGCTTTCATGTTCCACGTTCGCCAGTGGCAAACAAGCCGTTCCGGAGGGGTACGTGCGCGTGGCGCAGGCTCACAGCGTGCCGCCTGAATCGCTCTACTCCGTCAGCCTGCAGGAATCATCGCGCAGGCTGCCGCAGGGCGAACGCCCGTGGCCGTGGACCCTCAACGTCGCGGGTAAGGGCTATCGCTATAAAACCCGTCTAGAAGCCTGGCAGGCGCTGCAGGTGTTCATGAAAACGAACTCACTGAAGCGCATCGATGTCGGTATCGCCCAGGTTAATCTCGGCTGGAACGGCCAGCGTTTTACGTCAACCTGGGAGGCGCTGGATCCATACGTGAATCTCAATGCCGCTGGCGCCATCCTGCGCGAGTGCTGGGACCGGAAACCCGGAAGCTGGCTAGATGCCGCCGGCTGCTATCACCATCCCGCAGGCGGCGCACCCGCTGCCCGCTATCGCGCCTTCGTTAAAAGCAAGCTCGCCATGCTCCAGTCCTCGCCGCATCTGCCGGCGGCTACCGCAGTTGAACAGACAGCGTCCGCATCGGTGCCGGATAACGGCCTCATCTGGATAGATCCACGGAGTCAGTGATCATGAATCTGAAAAACCTCATCGTTACCGCATTTATCGCCTTTTCGCCTGCCGCACTGGCTGAGCTCAACGTCATTGCAGACCTGGGCGGACAGAGCACGCAGGCTATTTTCGAGGCCGTAAACCGCCAGGATACGCCGCCTGCGCCTGCTACAGCTCCTGAACAGGGGGAAGCGGCCATGCTGCCCGTTATTACGCCAGAACTTTCCCCCGGAAACGTGCCCCCCCGGGCGCTGCAACTGCCGGGCATCGGAGCGCTGTTTATCATAGGTGATGACAGCTATTCACGGCAGTGGCTGCAGCAGAACGCACAGCAGCTTTCAGCCAGAAATGAAGCCGGCCTCGTTGTGAACGTTGAAAGCCTGGAATCGCTGAAATCTCTGCGCGTTCTCGCGCCCGGTCTTCAGCTGGCGCCCTCATCGGGATCTGAACTTGCCCGCCGCCTGCAGCTGACCCACTACCCCGTACTTATCACGGACAGCGGCCTGTCTCAGGAGGTAGGGCAGTGATATCAGCTCCTTACATCGCTGTACTGCTGATGGCAAATCCGGTCCTCCTGACAGTTCTGCTGGCCGCGATTATCTTTCTGCTCTGGCGCTTTCGCCGGCAGTCGGCCAGCGAGCGGCGGCACCGCCGGTATCGCGCAACGGCAGAGCGCGTCTACACCCGCCTTCGCCAGCTCAGCGGAGACGGGCAGCGCATGAGCTATCTGCGCAAGATTAATCCCTACGTCTTTGAGGAGTTACTGCTGCTGGCATTTGAGCGTCAGGGCTATGCCGTACAGCGCAATGCGTCATACAGCGGCGACGGCGGCCTGGATGGAAGGGTACACATAAACGGCGAGTGCTGGCTGATTCAGGCCAAACGCTACAGTCGGGTGATAACACCGTCGCACGTCCAGGATTTTGACGCGCTGCTGACGCGCATGGGGCAACGCGGTCTGTTTATTCATACCGGCAGGACCGGCCAGAAAAGCAGGGCTGTCGGGAGCGGTTCACAGCAACTGATGATTATCAGCGGACAACGCCTTCTGGCTCTGCTGGCAGGTAAACCCTTTAAGGAGTTTTCTTTGTGAGTGATAAATACGTAATTGAAGCCCTTCTGCGCCCGGCTGTTGAACTGAATACAGCGGTCGCAGCGGGCACTGCCGCCATCGTCTGCGTAACAGCGCCCTGGGCAGTCGCCCTGGCACCCTCCGTCAGCTACGTCACCGCCGGCGGATTCGCCGTGCTGTCTGCCATACGCGCGCGTCAGGGAATGCAGGTTATTCGCTACCGTCGTAATCTGCGCCGTCTTCCGCGCTACGTGATGACGTCAAAACAGATCCCCGTCAGTAAACGCCGGCTTTTTCTGGGCCGTGGGTTTCGCTGGACCCAGAAACACACCCAGCGCCTGCGCGATACGCTACGCCCGGAAGTGGCCCCCTACCTTAAGCCGTCTAAGCTGTATCAGCTTGCCCGTCAGTTAGAGGAAGCGACAGAAAGCAGTTTACCGGCAATCGGCAGACTGCTCAGTGCAGATTCGCCAGTCAATCCGGTTCGCCCGCTTCCCCCGGTTGGCGGTAATCCGGCCGTACACGGCATTGAACCGGATGAAACTGACGTCACACTCGATCTACGTGAGCGGGTCGGTCACACGGTTGTTTACGGTACAACCCGCGTGGGCAAAACGCGCCTCGCTGAACTGTTAATCACTCAGGATATACGTCGTGGTGACGTCACCATCGTGTTTGATCCGAAAGGTGATGCGGACCTGCTGAAAAGGGTCTGGGCGGAAGCGCACCGGGCAGGCCGGGGCGATGAGCTGACCGTTTTCCACCTGGGCTGGCCTGAGATTTCCGCGCGGTATAACGCCGTAGGGCGCTTCGGCCGCGTATCAGAAGTCGCTACCCGCATTGCCGGCCAGCTCAGCGGCGAAGGTAACAGCGCAGCGTTTCGCGAGTTTGCCTGGCGATTCGTGAATATCGTTGCCCGGGCGCTGGTTGCTCTCGGGGAACGCCCGGATTACACCCTTATTACCCGCTACGTGAACAACATCGCCGACCTGTATCTGCGTTACGCCGAAAAAATCATTACCGAGAAACTGCCCGAACTGAACAGCCAGATCGAGAACAATGCCAACGCGTTCAGTGAGGACGACGTGCCGCGCAACATGCAGGGACAGCCTGAAGCTATCCGGATTTGGGCAGTTGAAGTGGCGCTGAGTTCGGACGCAGGAAACGCGCTGTATGACCCGATACTTGACGGGTTGCGCTCTGCAGTACGCTATGACCGTACCTACTTTGACAAAATTGTGGCGTCACTGCTGCCGCTGCTGGAAAAACTGACCACCGGTAAAACGGCGGAGCTGCTGTCTCCCGATTATCTGAACATGGAGGATCCGCGCCCTATTTTTGACTGGGAGCAGGTTATCCGTAAAAAAGGCATCGTTTACGTGGGGCTTGATGCTCTCAGCGACAACGAGGTTGCCAGCGCCGTAGGTAACAGCATGTTTGCCGATCTGGTTAGCGTGGCCGGTCACATCTACAAACACGGTATCAACGGCGGTCTGCCGGGTTCAAAAGAGGGCAAGGACCCCATTAACCTGCACTGCGATGAATTCAACGAACTGATGGGCAATGAGTTTATCCCGCTCATCAATAAAGGCGGCGGGGCAGGCATGCAGGTGACGGCCTATACGCAGACCTCATCTGATATTGAAGCCCGGATCGGGAGCGCGGCCAAAACCTCTCAGGTTCAGGGTAACTTCAACAACCTGATCATGCTGCGCGTGAGAGAAAACCGAACGGCAGAGCTGCTGACCTCACAGCTGCCGCAGGTTGAAATCTACAGTAAAACGCTGGTCTCAGGTCATCAGGATTCAGCTGACGTCACCGTCAATCACGATTTTACCTCCAGCACCCAAGATCGCGTCGGCACCATTAAAGTTCCACTGCTTGAACCTGCCGACATTGTCACGCTGCCTAAAGGTCAGGCGTTTGCGCTGCTTGAGGGCGGTCAGCTCTGGAAAATTCGTATGCCGCTGCCGGCGGGCGATGCAGGTGACGTGCATATGCCTGAGAACATCGCGCGTCTTGCAGAAGAGATGCGCCGGAATTATCACAGCAGTGAAGGGTGGTGGGACAGCCGCAGTTCAGCAATTGCGCCAGTGAAGGGAGATAACAATGGCTGAGGCACGTCGTACCGCACCGCAGCAATATCCGCAGCAGCAGCCCGCGCAACCGCGTGAGCACGGCCTGCTCTACAACCTGGTCTGGGGCTGGCCGTGGAAGCTCGTTGGCGTGATCCTGGCTTCACTGATGGTGAGCCTTGTCATTGAATATGTCGGGATTGCGTTCTTCTGGCCTGAGATGGGGGCAGCGCACAGCCAGGCGGTGATGAATACCGAGTTTGGCTATCTGTCTTCTGATTTTACCCGCAGCCTGCTGCTTTCCGAGCCGGCTGCGACGGTGACGGGCTGGATAACGGATGCCTATCAGTGGGCGTTTGTGGACAGTGGGATCATCGGCTGGATACAGGAAAAATATCAGGCAGAGATAAACAGCGGCAATGAGGTATCGCGCAATCTTAAGGGTGTCAGCAGCTGGCTGGGAAATTATCTGCAGCAGTACATGCTGGCAACGGTATATGTCTCTATTGTGACGCTGATCCGTGTCACTATCATTGCCCTTTCTGTTCCACTGTTCGTACTGGTTATATGCGTCGCCGTGGTAGAAGGGCTTGGCCGTCGTGATCTGCGTCGGTTTGGTGCCGGTTACGAGTCATCTTTTTTGTACCACCGCGCGAAAAGGTTGATTAAACCGGCTGTGTATCTGCCAGTGATGGGCTACCTTTCATGGCCTTCTGCGGTCTATCCAAACCTGTTACTGCTACCCGCTGCGTTAATGCTGGGAATTACCATTACGGTTACAACTGCTTCGTTCAAAAAATATCTTTAGTCGCCTAAAACTAATGCCTGTGTAATGCAGGCTTTAGTTTTTCACTCCGCTACAATCGATTAAATCTTGATCGGATTGGACGTCCGCTGTGAGCGAGGAGCGGACATTTGCCCTCTCTCTTTTATCGCAATATCAATAGCCGGATATTCTTGATTGAATGTTTTTGGATATCGTTCTTAAAGTCAGGCTATACAAACTGAAGACTGTTTTGAATCGAAAATTTGTGTAATCTGATGCACTCATGTACTAGCCAGGTGGGTTAAAGATGATTTTTTCGTCAATTGAAGATGTTAGAAACCGTATAGATCAGATTGACACTGAACTGGTTAAAATGATCGCGCAACGTAGCCAATGTGTTAAAGCTGCAGCAGCTTTCAAAAGTGATCACTCAGACGTGCGTGCTCCTGATCGTGTCCAGCAGGTAATCGATAAGGTAAGTAAACAGGCGACTGAATTAGGACTTCCCACAGTGATTATCGAAAAGGTTTACCGGACTATGATCGGTGCGTTCATTGATTACGAACTCGACCAACACGACCAATTGCGACAGGATAAAGGCTGACATCGTGTGTCAACATTCCATTGAACTTCTCCCCATAACTGTAGCGGGTGTTGAGGCGGTAAACGCCAGCAGCGATATCTCATTCGGGTGGCATACTCACGACCAATTCGGCATTGGTTTGATGGACAGAGGCGGGCAAAAATCTCTGAGTGGGCGCGGATATGTCGAGTCGAACGCGGGTGATGTCATCACTGTTAACCCTGGTGAAGTTCACGATGGGACGCCTCTCGGTGGCTCGCGAGCCTGGCGGATGCTTTATTTTGATACTGAGCTTATTAATCAGTGCTTTATCGATATTTCTGAAGGTAAATTTGCCAGCGGCGAATTTGCTATGCCTGTATTAAAGAATGTCGGTATAGCAAAAATTTTTAACCAGTTATATCAGGCCATTATCAGTGGTAATGGCGATGTAAAAAATCTGGCTGCGGATGAAGCATTGTTAATTCTGACTAACGCATTGGCCCAAATGCCCCGAATTCAGATAAAAACGCCTTTAAAAGGCGTGTTGTACGCGAAAGAAAAAATGGATGACGCGCCGGGGAGTGCTATATCTCTTACTGAGCTGGCGGCGATTGCCGGACTCGGGCAGTTTACGTTTTTGCGCGCTTTTGCGCATTACAGTGGAATGACCCCGCATGCCTACCTTTTGCAGAGACGCCTGTCACTGGTTCGAAAGCTCATCAGGGGCGGAATGGATCTTGTTGATGCAGCCATTGCGGGAGGATTTTCGGATCAAAGCCACATGAATCGTTTGTTTGTTCGCAGCTATGGCTATACGCCAGGCGTCTACGCGCAACAAAATCCAAAAATCTAGCTGTCCAAACGCTGCAATTTTATTCAAGACAGAAAAAGCCTTTCAATCAAATACTGAAGCAATTATTTCAGCTGCTGATGAGGGGTAAATTTTGATGCTTTATAATGATTTTCTGGTGACATCTCTGCTAATTGTCATATCACCCGGTACTGGTGCCATCATTACGCTTTCTGCCGGCCTCAGGCAGGGAAAACGTAGCGCAATAATTGCTGCTGCCGGATGCACTCTCGGGGTGTTGCCTCATATGCTGGCTGCAATTACAGGCCTTGCCACTCTGTCACATGCCAGTCCGTTACTATTTTCCATTGTGAAGTATACCGGTGTGGCTTACCTGCTGTTTATGGCGTGGCAAACGCTACGGGATAAGACACTTTTAACCGCAGACGGTCCCGGGCCGGAGTTATCTCATAGCGCATTAATAATACAGGCAGTAGTTGCCAATATTCTTAACCCCAAACTTTCGCTATTTTTCCTGGCATTCCTTCCGCAGTTTATCCCCACCAGAGATGCACACCCCACACAGAGCATGTTGATTCTTTCAGCTATTTTTGCGGCCATGACTTTTGCTGTATTTTCTCTGTATGGCGCTTTTGCTTCGTCTGTTAGTCATTATGTATTAAGAAATCACAGGGTAATGACCGGGATACGTTGGGGCGTAGCACTGGCCTTTTTTGCAGTTGGGATTCGCCTGGCAATGGCTGTGCAATAGTAAAAAGTCGTGTTAAACAGCCCCAGAAAGAAGGGTTAATGAACGTCCGCTTCACGCCCTGAGACATTCGACAAGCTTTCTACGGCATTAGTAAGGGCGATTTTCGCGCTTCCAGTGCCAGCAAATATTTCGCTTCGTCATAACGGGTTCTGGTCTTCCAGCAGCGGCAAATAATCCTTATCCATTTGAATGCCAGAGCTCGGATCGCTGATTGATGAGATTTTCCTTTTTCTCGCATCCCCTGATAATACAGCTTGGCCCAGTATGATGAGTTAACCGTCTTGGCAGCCCATTCGACAAAGCTTTGCCTGACGAACTTGGCACACTGCCATCGCCAGTGAACCCAGGATTTCTGTCCACTCCGTTCAGTCACAGGAGCAATACCTGCGTAGTTTTGAATTTCCTCAGCGCTGTTGAAGCGGTCGCGGTTATCACCCAGTGCGGCAAGCATACGTGGTCCCATACACGGCCCCCTGCTCGGTAGTGATTTGAACAGCTCTGCATCCGGAAGCGTATCGAACAACGATTCAATTCGTTCGTCGTAGGTTCTGATAAGTTCACCTACAAGTTTGATTTGTGATGCAAGAGCTGTAGCCATTAGCGCGTTCGCCTCGATGACACTTTTATCAGTGGTCAGGGGAATCGCGTTGGCAATGCTTGTAACCCGCTGTTCTGTATACGCAACAGCGGGACCACCTCTTGCGTTCATAAAATGGCGGACGGTATCACTCCGGGCACGTTTGAGCTGTTGCAGGCTTGGCCAGCGGATTATGAGCTCACAGAACAATGAACTGTCCCGATGCGAGAACCATTCCAGGGGTTGAGGATAATACTGCTTAAGCGTGTTAATGAGCCGATTAACAAAGCGGCGTTTGTCTTCTACCAGCAGTCTACGCTGCTCGACTAGTTGTAGAAGTAAACGGATATCAGCATTATCGGGTTCGATGGCTTTTATCTTTTGGGGATAGCGAAGCATCAGATCTAACGCCAACTCAGCATCCTGAGGATCATCCTTGGCACCACTTGGCCAGAATGTCTGCCGATAGCGTGCCAATGATAACGCATGTACAGGAAAGACAGTAATAAAGGGATACTTCTGGAGAGCATACACGATTGGGCCTTTCTTCAGTTCAAGGGCGATAGCGATCCTGCCTTTGAACTTCTGATGCAACTCATTAAGCCAGGTATCAAGAGCTTCCGGCGAATGGTTAATCACATGGAACGTGCGCTCACCGTTTTTAAGCTGAACGCAGACATCGTGCTTTTTATCCGCCCAGTCCAGACCAACATGAGCAGCAAACTGATCTACAGCAGTCTTCACCAACTCCTTTTAACCGGGGATTGGTATGCATTCCACATTCTTCGAAAGAAATATAGTCAGCAGTTGTTCTGCATGCCCTGAGTATTCGTTAGCGAACGTGGAGCACTTACTGGTTCGAAAGCAAAGCGGCAATCATCAAATCACATGATTCTGGCACAATATTCGTAACCAATAAGCGCATACCCTGAATCACTTAGAAGTGCAACTCTCAGGGCTCGAATGACTATATCTGGCACAAAGCGGACGGAATCAGATGAACGTCCCCTATGACCGAAAGGCGGATGTTACTGGATTAATTTCACTTACTTTCGTGGCTTTTTTAAGCGGTCAGTAATGTGCCAGCCCGCCGTCTACAGCATACTGGCTGCCGGTAACATAGGATGCATCATCGGACAGGAGGAAAAGTGCAACTGCAGCGGCCTCTTCTGCTGTTCCGGCACGACCCAAAGGAACCTGGCTTACCACAAAATCTTCAAACTGCTGACGAGACTCTTCTGGCATAAAGTGCCTGAAGTTAGTTTCAATGGGGCCTGGTACCAAAGTGTTGGCGCGGATACCGCGTTCAGCAAACGCAGATGCCCAGCTTTTGACCATAGCGATAACGGCGCCTTTCGTCGCTGCATACAGGCTTGTCATCGCCGCTCCTTCATATACAGATGAGGATGATGTCACCAGAACGGACGCCCCTGAATTAAGTGATTTGGAGAGAGCTGCCAGCTGTAGCATTGGACCGCGCACATTAGCATTCATCATATGATTGAAAGAATCTGCCGTTACAGATTCCGGAGAGCCGACCTCTGCAAAGCCGGCATTAAGCCATAATCCATCAAGTGAACCCCAGCCTCTGATAGCTTCCCCCAGTCCGTTTATGTCAGCTTCGCTTGCAGCATCGCTTTTTAAAATAAGTGATGTCGTAGGAAGCAAGTTACGTGCACGTTCAAGCCTTTCCTCATTAAGCCCTGTAATGGCTACGTTGCCACCTTCAGTAACAATACGCTGAGCCCCTGCCAGCCCGATGCCACTGGTGCCGCCCGTGATCAGTATACGTTTACCCTGAAATCTTCCCATGCTTACTTCCTTTATTTAGCTGCGGAATCAGCATTTACCTTACGTAAAAAACACACTATTCGTCATCTGTTTCATCACGTAACCATGGGAACGACTGGATTGCTGCCTAGACGTCCGCTTTTGGCATGTAGCGGACAGCTGAACGTGAGGAAGTCCGCTTGAGCAAGATGCGGACGTTAAAATAATGATGGCATGGGTAGTCTTCCACCTTAAAAACAACCCCCATTGTGAACCTGAAGAATTCTGGCTATAAAAAAGAAAGATAACTCATAGAATCCATCAAAAGCTCAGGAGACATTTTGCAGCTAACTACCTCCCGACTGCATCTTCGTCCAGTAATCACCTCCGATGCAGATGACCTTTTCAGAATTTATGGCGACCCTGCCACAAATACGTTTAATCCTGCAGGTCCGTATCCTGATATTGATTACGCTCGCGATGTTTTGGCTCGCTGGCTTAAACACTGGGATGATTACGGTTTCGGAAACTGGGCTATCACTTTGAAGGATAATCCCGAAAGGATCATCGGCTTTGGCGGACTAAGTATCCGCAGTTATGCCGATAACGCTATCAATAACCTGGGATACCGTTTCTCCACTGAGTCATGGGGGAAGGGTCTGGCGACAGAGTTTGCTAACTATGCGGTAAGCTACGGGTTTTTTGAGCTCAAAATGCCTGAGATATCTGCCGCAGTAAGAGCAAATCACCTGGCATCGCAGAAAGTCCTGACGAATGCCGGACTCCGGTATGTAAGGGACATTCACGATGTTAAAAATGCGCCTGCCAGCATGCTGTTTACTCTGACCCAAACCGATTGGGACAAAAGGGGTCTGCCGAATTCCTTTTAACATATGACTATGGCCACGAATCCAGACACCATCTGCAGCTGGCGTCCCCTGATGAAAAACCAGAGTTCACGGGCCTCCCTCCGGACACAGCCAATACGATGAACGCCATATTAGGCAGTTGCCGTCATCGTAAGACGTCCGGTAGTGGAACAAAGAGGACGGTACCAGTCCAATGTCCGCTATGAGCGAAAAGCGGACGTCAAAATTTTGGCATTAGGGATGTTATACCAAATTAGACATAACATCCCTTTCGCTCACCCGTTTGTGTTGACCCAGAGCGCAGACGTCCGCTTCTGGCACGAAGCGGACGCGGTTGAAAGGTTCGCTATGAGTGAAAACTGCTGAGCTATATCTTTTCAATCAGCTCTTCGCCCTGATGACGTGGCATATTCACCTTCGTCGATACGGGGTGCCATTTGAATGTGCTTTCCGGTAAGGCTGCATCATGCGCGATTTCTTCTGCGCGTTCGGGTGTGGTATCACCACTTAGCCACTCCCTCACTGCTGACGCCTTCAGCACCAGCGGCCTGCGGTCATGAATGTCCACCATGCCCTTGTTACTGGCTGAGGTGACGATCAGAAAACCTTCATGCCCGTGCGGATCGTTATAGGGCGCTTTGCCGATGGCGGCAAAAAACAGCGGCTCATGCGTTTTGTGATAGATGAAATAGGGCTGTTTCCTTTCTTCTTTCTTCAACCACTCAAACCATCCATCGGCAAACACCACGGCGCGGCCGTGGTTCCATAGCGGTTTAAACATACGGCTCGATGCGGCGGTTTCTCCCCGCGCATTGATGAGCGGCTGCTTGTCCCACCATTCGGGTCCGTAACCCCAGTACACCGGATCTATTTTCAGTTCCTCGTCGCGCTCGCTCAGCAATAGCACGTTGGTTCCGGGCGCTACGTTATAACGGCCGATGGGTTCTGGATCGTGCACGTAATTGCTGTCGGCTACGCCAAGGGCGTCAAGGTAAACGTCCCGGCTCTGATACTGCGCAAACCTTCCGCACATAATTTTTCCCCTCCCTTTCTGCACGATATCTGTTAAGGCGCGCTGTGCCTGATTTTACTCATCATTCAATATTAGTCGGCGAAACCGCAGATTAAATTCTGCGTTCGGGGAATTAATTTAATGTCTTACGCTTGTTTCCCCATATCAGAGCTGGACGGAGGCACCTGAAACTTGTTTTCAGATGACGGCCGTCAGCAGGCAAGGCGCATAGCGCCGCGTCAGAGTACCTATTTAGTTACAACAAACACTAAGATCTGAATCAACTTCCTCCGGCATTCGCGCTGCTTTCTAAATTTTTATTTTCCCAAAAAGAGTTAACGGCTGAACCCGGCAGCCAGATTTCGCATGCTTACCACACTCAACAACCACTGGAGGTGCATATGAAATCTCTTCGTCCGGCAACACAACTTCTGTTATGCGGCGGTGTGCTGGGCCTGACCTTTCTCGCGTCCTTTCCGGCGTCTGCATCTGAGAAAGACGAGCTGGCATCCGCTCAGCGAATGATCGTCCAGGTTCAGGCTTCGCTGGAAAGGGCGCGGGTTGCCGCAGCACAGGCTGATCCGTCGGAGCGTGGCCGCTACTTCTTCGACTACCAGCGGGCAAACGGCGATTTGAAGACCATCAGCGCCGGTATTGACCGCTATCTGGAACCCACGCGTGCCCAGCCCCGCGATTTGTCTGGCGTGGCAGGAAATTATCGCCGGGAGCGTCCCTGATGGCGATGACCGCTGCACAGGAAGCTGCCTTTAAGGCGGGTTCCGGAAATGTGGAACCCAATCTGCTGCACCTGCTCTGTCTCGGGCTGCTGATCGGCTTCCTCTTCTTCTGGGCAGCATGGGCAATCGTGGATGTCTACTCAGGCTGGACAAATCAGCGTCTGAAGGAGGCCGCGATGGGCAGAGCCGTAGTCCGCTCAGTCTTATTGTTAGTCGTAAGTATCTGGATGTTTTGCAGTTAACCCTAAACCAACTCTTATTGAAGGTGAAATCATGTCTAAATTCGTATCTGCAGTAACACGCGTGGCCGCTCAAGCTCAGACTAAAGCTAAATCAGCCTGGGCCCGTATCCTGACGGCTGGCCTGCTGAGTGCTCTGGCTGCTAAGCCAGCTCTAGCCGATCTGCCTACGGTTGAAGGTCCTTCGTCCAGCGGAACGGGGACCGGCCTGATGGGAACACTCAGCGGGCATTTACAGGATGGTCTGGTTCTCGGCGGCCTGGTCGTGTGTGGGTTTGCATTCTTCAAAGTCGCAGAAGCCAGCCTGGTAACGTTTGGTGAAGTCCGCAACGATCGCGCCACCTGGACAAAGTTCGGCTCCATCGTTGTTGTTGGTGTGGTCATGCTGGTAGCGGTTATCTGGCTTCTGGGTAAATCAGCAGAAATCATCGCATAAGGAAAACATTCCGATGGCGACCATCAGATTTTTACCGGATCGCCTGAACGCTGAGCCCGTTGTATTCCGGGGGTTTAACACCCCCGAGTTAGGGCTGGCGGCGCTGATTGGCGCTGTATCCGGTTTCGTGCTTTCGCTGCCCTTCGCGTTACTTTTTGGCTGGCTTGCCATCCCTACCGGGACTCTGCTTTTCCCTCTTGTATTGATTGCGTTCGGCGGCAAATGGCTTGCCAGCAAAAAACGCGGAAAACCGGAGACATTCCTCTGGCAGCAGTTTGATTTAAAAAAGCGCCGCATGGGGCTGGGCGATCCCAGATTAATCATTGACTCGCAGGACTGGTCCCTGCGACGCAGCAAAACCCTCAGGAGTACCAGATGAGTCGTTTTCGCCACGCGGTTAAGGGCCGCGATCAGCATATTTTCACCCTGCGGGCGGCCTGTGTCGTATTGCTGCTGTTACTGGTAACCGCTATGGGGGGCTGGATGCGGGCACCTGAAAAGCTGACCATCCACAACCCCCCTGATTTGCGTAAGGGCAGCACGCGCCCGTGGTGGGAAATCCCGCCTCCGACCGTGTACGGCTTTACATATTACATTTTCCAGCAACTGAACGCCTGGCCCAAAAACGGCAAAGTGGACTATCCCGCACGCATTCAGTCGCTTTCAGCTTACCTGACGCCACAGTGCAAGGCGTTTCTTGAGGAGGATTCAAAGGTTCGCGGTGAAAAAAACGAGTTAACCGACCGTGTGCGCGTCGTTTACGAAATTCCCGGACGTGGTTATTCAGGTGACAGCGTGAAAGTCATCGATCGCGACAACTGGGTGGTGAAACTCGATCTTGTTGCCGACGAATACTACCTTACCGAGCCGGTTAAACGCGCGATGGTGCGCTACCCGCTGAAAGTCGTGCGCTGGGACGGCGACTCTGAATCTAATCCATTTGGCATGGCGCTGGACTGCTATGAAGGCATCCCGCAGCGTCTCTCCGCCGCGCCTGAACAGCCGAAACCAGAAAGAAAGGGGATGTTCTGATGTTGAATCCATCTTTTACCTCAGGATCGCGTGCATGCCTTGTGGCGCTGTCGCTGTCACTGCTGCCGGTGGCAGCGATGCTTTCCGCGCCGGCGCATGCGGACGAGCTGATGAAATGGGAGCGCGTGCCGCTGCAGATCCCCCTCAAAACGGGTCAGGAACGCGTGATTTTCGTTGATAAAAACGTGCGCGTGGGTTTTCCGCCGGCACTAAATGGAAAATTGCGCGTACAGAGCACCGGCGGCGCGGTCTATCTCAAAGCCGACAGTGATTTTCCTCAGACTCGCCTGCAGCTGCAGGACATGGAAAGCGGTGAGGTTATTCTGCTGGACGTCCGTACGACGGCCACCGCGTCAGCCGAACCGGTTAAAATCGTTTACAGCGGTGACGTCAGCACCCTCAGCAGTGCAGCCGCCGGCACCGGAGAGAAAGCCGCCAGCGACAGCAACAGTACGCAGGCGAAGCGTAAAAAAGTGAGCTATAAGGCTCCTGTTCCGGTATTGCTGACGCGCTATGCAGCTCAGAATCTGTATGCACCGGTGCGCACCGTTGAAGCCGTGCCGGGCATTCATCCCGTTAATCCACACCTGCCATCACGCATTACGACGTTATATCCCTCGGCTCCTGTGACCGTGTCACCGGTAGCGGGCTGGGGCGTGGCCGGTCGCACCGTCATTGCACTGAGGATCCGCAACAGCTCGTCACAGAAGGTCGTGCTCGATCCGCGTGAACTGCAGGGCCAGTTTGTCACGGCCACCTTCCAGCACCGCTGGGTGGGTGCCGCCGGCACACCCGAAGATACCACCACGCTGTACCTGGTTACCGCCGGCCGCCCTGATGACGCTTTTGTGCGTGAGCCCTCCGTCGCGCACAAGGCTGCTACCCGCCCTGCCCAGAAGGTGATCCGCTATGAAAATTAAGTCAAACGGACTGGTTAAAGTGCTGGTTCCGGCCATTCTGGTCGGCGGCGGATTCATTGCGGTGAAAAGTTATAACAGCAAGCCGCAGGAGCCCGCCACGCAGGCTGCTCATGCACAGACAGACGACGCGCTGAAAAACCTGTCTCCGCAGGAGCTCAAGGCGCTCGGTATCGAGGGCGACACGCCGCAGGATACGCTGAAAACCATCGTGGGCTCGCTAAACGCCGTTCGTCAGCAGCAGGATTCTCTTAACAAGCAGAATGCCAGACTGCTGGATGAAAATGAAAAGTTACGTGAGCGCAATACCAACGTTTCCGGCCAGGTTAATGAAGCGGTTCAGGGCGTGGAGAAAAGCTATCACGAGCGTGAAAGCCAGATGCGCCAGCAGCAGAACGTCCTGACGTCAAAAATCAACGAGCTGACGAATAAACTGCAGAATGCCGGTAAGGGTATTGCAGACAAGGCAAAAGGCACTGACAGCGATATCCCGCTGGGTCTGGGTCTCGACAGCATGGGTGCCGCCGGTGGTAATGCCCCGGCCTCCGGCAGCGATGGCCTGATTTGGGTCATGCCGCAGGACAGCCCCTCGACGTCCCCGGCGCAGAAAAATGGCGCGTCGGACAGCAGCGCCGGCGGTTCACAGTTCCCGACGTCGTTTCTCAGTGAAGACGCGCTGACGAAGCAAAAAGGCAGCTATGAACAGCAGGTAAAGGGCTCAACCGCTGAAAAAGGCGCGGAAGAGGAGGCCGAACCGGTGTATACGCTGCCGGAGAACTCCACGCTGATTGGCAGCCGCGCCATGACGGCACTGCTCGGCCGCGTGCCGATCAACGGCACCGTAACCGACCCCTATCCCTTTAAGGTACTCATTGGTAAGGACAACCTGACGGCCAACGGCATCGAGCTGCCGGACGTCGAGGGTGCGATCGTCTCCGGCACCGCCTCAGGCGACTGGACCCTGTCCTGCGTGCGTGGTCAGGTCAATAGCGTCACCTTTGTGTTCACTGACGGCACCGTACGGACTCTGCCGAAGCCGGACCGCAGCGGCAAAGGCGGCAATAACAGCAACCAGAGCGGCGGTAAAGAGACCGGCACCAGTGGCGGCATCGGCTGGATTTCTGATGAAAACGGGATCCCCTGCATCTCCGGCACGCGCAAGTCTAATGCCTCAAGCTATCTGCCAACGATCGGACTGCTGGGTGCAGCCGGCGCGGCGGGCGACGCTATCGGCCAGAACCAGACTACAAGCCAGACCAACGCCTACGGCGGCGTGACCTCCACGCTTACCGGCGACGCCGGACAGGCCGTTCTGGGCAAGGCGATTTCAGGCAGTTCTGACGAAATTACCGAGTGGGTCAAACAGCGTTACGGACAGACTTTTGACGCTATCTACGTACAGCCGGGTGCAAAACTTGCCGTACACATCACCCGCGAGCTGGCGATCGACTACGAAGATAAGGGCCGCCGTGTGCGTTACGACTTCACTCTGCCGGGCGAAGACGGCAGCACTGGCGGACTGGACTGAGGAGAATGACCATGAGTATTACTGCAAAATTCGGGGTTTTCATGATTATTGCAGCCAGCACGCTTGCCGGCTGCTCAACAAACAAAGATGAAATGCTGCCGCCGGGCAACAGCAACATGCTGGAGCTGTGGAAAGGCACCGACGGTGAATCAGGCGTTTCGCGCGGCAGTGAAGCCCGCAGCACGCTGCGCCGTGGCCTTTCTGACAGTGAGCAACAGGCCGCACTGAGCGACGATCGCAGCTACAGCCGCACGCAGGAATCCGAAATCAGCCAGCAGTTCCCGCGACTGCCTAATCCTGACATGGTCATGTACGTGTTCCCTCATCTCGCACAGGGCAACACCCCCGTACCCGGTTACAGCACCGTTTTCCCCTTCTATGACCAGACGCAGTACGCCATGCCTGGCGAACGTACGGAGGCGCTGTAATGTTCGGACTCTTTAAAGGGAAATCCCCTGAAAAAAACCGCCACTTATCTGACGTTTCTGAGCAGGCCGGCCCGGAGCCCATTGTCCGTCCCGGTAAAATGTCACAGGCCGATGAAAAACGCGTTTACTCGCATAATCCGTCCATCGTTGATTATCTGCCGTGGGCAGAGTTTCTGGATGAGGAGCAGTGCCTGCTGCTTGATGATGGTATCTCAGTGGGTGCCGTCTACGAAGTGACGCCGGCGGCGACCGAAGGCCGACCTGACGAGCGACTGGAGCAGATCCGCGACGTAGTGGAAGATGCGCTGCAGGACAGCTTTGACGACCTGGCGAGCAATCCGTGGATCGTTCAGTTCTACTGTCAGGATGAAAATAACGTCGATGCCTACCTTGACCGCCTGCGCGGCTACGTCAGGCCGCACGCGCAGGGCAGCGAGTTTACCGAGGCGTGGCTTAAGGAAACCGAACAGCATATGCGCGGGATTGCGCGTCCTGAAGGTCTGTTTGAAGACAAGCTGATCACCGGCCAGCCATGGCGCGGGCAGCAGCGACGCACGCGCATGGTTATCTACCGCTGGGCGACAAAAAACAGCGTTGATTTGATGTCACCCATCGGCATGCTGAATCAGGCGTGTGAGCGCCTCTGCAGCGCCTTTTCCAGCGTCAACATCTACTGCACGCGCCAGAATGGCCTGCAGGTTCACGCCTGGCTGCTGCGGATGTTCAATCCTGCGCCCGAGGGCATGAATAAAGAAGCGTTTTACCGCGCAGCGGCCTATGAAGACAGCCGGGACACGCCTGCAGGCATGATACCCGTAGAGAATGATTTCGCCGAAACCCTGCTGTTCACGCCGCCACGTTCTGACGTTGAAAACGGCGTGTGGTGGCTGGATAACGTTGCCCATTCAGCCATTTCCGTGGAGCGCCTGCGTAAACCCCCTGAGCCCGGCACGCTCACCGGCGAAAAGAGCCGGGGTGAAAAGAAAATTAACGCGCTGATGGACACGTTCCCCGAAGGCACCATGCTGTGCATGACGGTTGTCGCAGAGCCGCAGGACACGCTGGAAGAGAAGTTTAACCGCCTGGCGAAAAACGCCATCGGCGAGAATACCGAGTCGGGTCGCGTCCGTCAGGACGTCGCGGCGGGCCAGGAGGTGGTGGGGAACCGCCACAAACTTTATCGCGCCGCCATCACCTTTGTGCTCCGGGCAAAAGACATGCCCGAAATGAACCGTAAGCGCATCGAGCTCAGCACCGTACTCCTGAACGAAGGGCTGCAGCCGGTGCGCGCTGAAGATGAAACCGGCCCGCTTAACACCTGGCTGCGAGCGCTGCCTATGTGTTTTAACCCGCAGCACGACAAAAAAAACTGGTATACCCGCCTGACGTGGGTTCAGCACCTTGCCGGGCTGCTGCCCGTCACCGGCCGCGAAACCGGGACCGGCAACGCCGGATTCAGCTTTTTTAACCGTGGCGGCGACGTGCTTGATTTTGATCCCCTGAACAAGGATGACCGCTCTCAGAACGCGCACATGCTGCTGTTCGGACCGACCGGCGCAGGTAAATCCGCCACGCTCTGCTCGATGCTCTGTCAGCTGATGGCCGTGCACCGCCCGCGCCTGTTCATTGCGGAAGCCGGTAACAGTTTCGGGCTGACCGCTGACTACTTTGAAAGCCTGGGCCTTACGGTTAACAAGGTCAGCGTCAAACCCGGCAGCGGCGTATCGCTGCCCCCCTTCGCTGATGCGCATAAGCTGTTTGACGGCGACGCGCCCGCTCCGGCAATTGATGAGAGTGACCTGCCGGATATTGAAGACGATCCGGATGATGATGAAGAGAACGGTAAGCGCGACATTCTGGGCGAGATGGAAATTTCTGCCCGAATGATGATCACCGGCGGCGACCCGAAAGAAGACGCCGCGCTGAAGCGTGCCGACCGCGCCATGATCCGAGAAGCGCTGATTATGGCCGCGCGTAAAACCCTGGAGGAAGGCCGCCAGATGCTGCCGGGCGATCTGCAGAATGCGCTTAACGCCATTTCACTGGAGACTGAAAGCGGCAGCGGGCAGGTACGTAACGAAACCCGCCGGGCAAAAGCGGCTGAAATGGCCGAATCCCTGGGCATGTTTACGCAGCAGGGAAGCTTTGAGGCCGAACTCTTTAACCAGGAGGGTTCACTCTGGCCGGAGGCTGACGTTACGCTGATTGACCTGGCGCACCTCGCCCGTGAAGGGTACGAGGCGCAGATGGCGCTGACGATGGTGTCGCTGACCAACACCATCAACAACATTGCCGAACGTGACCAGTACCTTGAGCGCGACATTGTTTTTACCGTGGATGAGGCGCACGTTGTGACGGTTAACCCACTTCTCGCCCCCTATATGACCAAAGTGGTCAAGATGTGGCGTAAGCTTGGCGCATGGCTGTGGCTTGCCACACAGAACCTTGAGGATTACCCGAACGCAGCCGGCAAGATGCTGAATATGGCAGAGTGGTGGATCTGCCTGACGATGCCGAAAAAAGAGGTGGAGGATATTGCCCGCTTCCGGACGCTTTCAGAAGAGCAAAAAGCCGTGCTGCTTTCCGCCAGTAAGCTCTCACGGTGCTATACCGAAGGCGTGGTACTCTCGAAGAAAATTGAAGCGCTGTTCCGCGCTGTTCCGCCCAGCCTTTACCTCGCGCTCGGGATGACGGAGAAAGAAGAGAAAGCCGAACGTAAAGCGCTGATGCGTAAACATAACTGTTCTGAGCTGGATGCTGCTATTCTCGTAGCGAAAAAACTGGATCGTCTGCGTGGATTGATGACGGAAGATGCGGCCGGGATGCCCGAACACAATGATAAGAGAGAGATGCTGACCGCATGATTAAGCTCAAGTATGCGCAACCTCTGACCCAGCGCCCTGCGCCGGACGAAACGCCAACCCCTGCTATGTTCAGCCTGCATCCGCAGGGGGAGCCCGCGATGACGGCAACAACGGCAGAGCGACTGACCGCCATGGAGAACGCGCTGAGGTCAAGGCTGCAACCGCCGGTAACGATCACCTGTAACCCGCATCGTATCGGTAAGAGCAGCTGCGTGTCGGTTCATCTTGAGGACAGCAGGGGCAAGCGCGCGGACATTTTGCTGACGCAGGAAGGTCGCGCCGGACTCCCGCTGGATCACGAATTTGATTCACCGCGCTGGCATGTAAACGTGCCAGATGCCGCCGACATGATTTTTCTGACTCTGTGGATTAACGAGTTATTCAAAGATTAAGCAAAATACTATCTGTTCCCGGCTCTTTAAGCCGGTTTTAAAAAGGAGATCAAATGGCACTTTCTATATCGCTTGCTGCATTTAAAGTTAACGCCGGCGGGGAAAGCATCACCAGTTTTGAAACGCTGAATCCACCTGGAATGGCTGAGTCTTTCTGGAGTTTACCGGATGCAAATCTTTACCTGGTCTGTATGGCGAAGAAAAAAGGTGAACTTCGTGATGTTAAAGCCGGGATCGCGGTTTTAACGAGCCATACTCACCACGACAAAGAATTTCAGGACGCTGTCATGGGTTTAATCCGTACCAGCCCCGTTCTCAAGCCTATCAGCGAAAAATCAAATATGTCGCTTTTGCCAGCGCGGCTATCTGTTCAAGGCGAAATTCCAACAGAAGACGAGCTTAAAGGTGTTTTTTTCCAGCAGTATCTTAAGCACAGTAGCGCTGGTAGTGCCTAATTTAACTGAGCGGGGCATTCCCGCTTATTACCCTCCGCAACTCAGTGCTAAATTAAAAGGTGTATGCTGTTCTCGTTAAAAGTCTATCTTCATAGTTTTCAAATATCAGTGTCCAATCCTCATCTCCAGGATACACTTGGCAAACTCGTTCAGCTCGAAACAACTCTGGTTCGATTTTATTTTTTGCAAATGGGTTGTGAAAAACCATAAGCCCATCAGTTATTTTTTCTTCATAATCTGAGGGCCATTTTTCTATATGCTTTACTTTCCCATCGGGTGGGGTTGACCATGTCGAACTGATCATTATTTTTTCCCCTTTTTTGTTTGCTAAAGCCTGCAACTTACTGAAAGTGGCTGCATTATTAAATATTACAGCACTTAAACATTCATATTGATTGTCATTGAATATTCCAAGGGGTATTTCAGCCCCATTTCCCTTCTCTACAAAACCAAGGTTTTCAACTGGTGGGCCATCAGGGTATAGCTCCGGATGGTCTAATGCTATGTCTTCGTTAACATATTCATCATATAACACGGCCCTGATAGGGCGATCATTTTGAAGGTTGAAAAACCTCTGTTCAAAAGGGGCTAGAGCAATTATAAATGGTTTTCCTTTAACATGTGACAATTTGCTGTAACTTTTTTCATACTTTTTAACTTTTGATATGATTGAATTATTAATCCTTATCATTGCCTCCTTGTTTAGCTCCCAGAACCTTTTTGGAATTGAACGTTGGTAATCATCCATTCGGTCCCACTCTGGAACTTTTCCGAGCGCTGAATTGCAAATCGTCGCCTCAACAATAATATCAGCACAACTTTTATTTATTAAAAAATCAGGAGAGCCGTTGGAAAGGTCAACTTTAAAATCCATTTCTTTAAATGCTGAATAAAGATAAACCTCCCAAAATGTTGAGTTAAAAGTGCTTTGAAACTCTTTAACCAATTTACCATCTCTGTCACTGAAACCAGAAGCCCATTCATTGAATAATTTCCTTGCATTTATATACTTCTCTGGCAGAAGCCTCTCAAAGTTAGGGTGATATTCTTTTGGGTCAATTACCGGATTAAAAAAATCCATTTCCATGCGACCTCCCTTAACGTGATGACAATTTGTATATTGAGTAATTACATATTAATAAATTACTCTTTTTAGTCTTTTCCTAATAGCTTTTTACTTGAAAGGGCTAAATTTTTTACTTTCGAAAAAGAGTTTACTGCTGAAAGCCAGACCACGCGCTGCCACTCTGACGGCCTGTTACCGTAACGGAGATCCGCTATGCGACTCAGGCTATTCCACTCACTTTTCCTGTTTATACCGTTTCAGCTGATGGCGGGCACCGTTGTGTATACCGATGCTGAACACCCCCCTCAGAATCTGACTGATGACAGCTCGGTTGTCTGGCTTGATGGCCCCGACCGCCTGCAGGACTCCATTTTCGGCCAGCTGGCAGCCGATCCGCAGCTGGCCGCTCAGCAGGCCCGCGAAATCATTCAGTCGCCGCAATGGCCCGGACAGCAGGAGCAGATTGCTCAGGCATACCGACAGGTTGTACATGCCTGGGAGATCGGGATACATAAGTTCCCCGCCGTCGTTTTCGATGATCGGGATGTGGTTTATGGCACGGCCGACGTTTCCAGGGCTGCCACGCTTCGTAGTCAGGGGGGTAAATGATGCGCTTCTCCCCCGGAACACACTTCAACGCCGCCGGTGTTGCCACCGTGCTGGTAGCAGCCGCGACTCCCGCCACGGTTTCCGCTATTAATACTGCCGGCATCATTGCCAGCGCCATTACCCAGGACTGCATCAGCTGGCGCGTCAGCGGCATCTGTTACTGGCTGATGTGTACGCCCTTTGGCTGTTCGGTGAAAACCTCCGTCAAGGTGACGCACTTCATTCCTGAAGTGGTGGTGTCCACCTACACCGACCCGGGCGGTAATCCCTGGACAGAAATGGCGTTTATGATCGGCGCGTCCGGTACGATCGATAACGCGCTGACCAGCGGTGCGCCAGCCGGCGGCGGTAACGCTGCCGATATCAAGACGCCCGGGCAGCGCAAGTCGAACATCAAATTCAAGTACGCCGATGCGATAGGCCACCCTGCCACCTCCGTCATTGGCGGCAGCATTGCCGGTTACTCGTGCGATACCGCCGCCACGCCATTCAATCCCTACTTTCTGAGCACGCTGGATTCACTTGTCTGGCGATCGGGACTGCCTGAATCGCTGTATCCCGAGGCGCTGGTTCCCGGCCAGCGCGAACTGGGCAGCCAGGTCAGCGCCAACATGTGGGGCAACATTTATCCCCGCTCCGGCTTCGTCAGCCAGACAGACGATGACAAAGCCTCCGCCGTGGTCGCGCAGCGGGTCGCCGACATTATCACCCGCTCCGGGCAGCCTCACGTTTATCAGGTACTGAAGGGCACGCACAAGGCCGGCTACTGGCCGCCAGGAGAGGTGAAAGAAAACACGGGCACGGCGAATCATAAATGGCAGCGCCTGTCGCCCACGCTTTCCGCTTCCTGCGCCATCTTTCCTGACGGCGCGTATCCCATTGCTCAGGACGGTAACGAAGCATATGCGCTCTGGCAGCCCTACAGCTGCTGCAAGCGACGCGGCCAGACTTTCCTCTATTCAACTGACTTCTGAGAGGCACAATGTCACCAGTTCAATTTAAATCGGCCGCGCTTGCGCTGTGCATCGCGTCCGCAGCGGCATCCGCACAGGCGGCAGACGATGATCAGTCCGGCGCATTCGGTATTTCACTGCCCTCTGTGAACAACAGCGCCATAGGCTACGGCAAGGACGTCAGCGGCGCGGTTTCTGACAAGCTCTACTATACGCTCGGTGGCGGCTCAGTGATTTCACAGCCGGCAACGCGCAGCAACATGCGTAAAATCGGTATGAGCGCAGGCTGGAGCAGCGACCTGATGTGCGGCAACTTTGACCTGAAAACGACGGTCGGTAATCAGCTCAACGGCGTAACAAACGGCTTCAAAAACCTCATGGGCGACGTGGTGCAGAACGCCACCGGTGCCGTCGCCAGCCTGCCGGCGATGATTATCCAGCGTGCCAATCCCGGCCTGTACGACATGCTCACAAACGGCGTGCTGCAGGCAAACGTCTCTTTTGATAAAGCCCAGCTCAACTGCCAGAACATGTCGAAGCGCATGATGGATTTTGCCGGCAACAACAAATGGACGCAGGGCGCGGTCATGGATGAATACCGCTCACTTGTTAACAGTGGAGACGCTGATGCTGTCCGCGTGAATAACTCAGCGGACAAGCTGCAGGGCAACTCAGGCCAGAACTGGATTGGCGGACAGAAACGGGGCGGTCAGGGGCAGCAGGCCATCCGGCCAACGCATGATTTAACGGCCGCAGGGTTCAATATGATGAACAGCCTGCCGGTACTGAGCTCTGACACGGTCAGCAGCAACAGCTGCAACGGGGGGGCCTGCGGAAAATATGCCAGCGCTGAAGAAGCGGCCAAAGCCGTGGTGCAGGTTGTGGGAGACAGCTCCCTGCGCACCTGCAGCGACGCATCTCAGTGTACCAGCGGCGATGACGAACAGCAGCCGGGGGCTACTCAGGCCGGCACCGGCTTTGCGCCGATCCTGGAAGAGACTACCAAAGAGAATACTGAACAGCTGGTAAAACTTGTTAACGGCACCGAGCAGCCCAACGCGACGAACCTGGCAAAACTCAAAACCGGCAGTTTACCCATCACTGCAGGTGTCATCAGAGCACTGCAGAGGGATCCTGACAACGCCGCCCTGACCGCCCGCCTCGCCGGCGAGCTGGCGATGGCGGATACGGTTGAAACCGCGCTGATTATGCGCCGCATGATTGTTACCGGCATGTCTGAGCCTAACGCTGCCGCGCAGAATGCGGCCATTGAGGAAGGAGATCGTCGCGTGGCGGCCATCGATCGCGAGATCACCGCATTACGCAACGAAATGGAGCTCAAGCGCGAGCTGTCACGCAATTCTGTACTCACCATTATCGTTCGGGAAAACGGGCGCGTTAACAGTAACCCGCAGACACAGAGCGATGACAGCACCGACAACCGCATTAACCGTCTGGCTGTTCCTGAGACGGAAAACAACTGATGAGAGCGCATCCTGTGAAAACCGAAAACGGGGCGCAACGCGCCTCATTTTTCCGCCGGCACCCCGCGCTGTTTCGCGTGCTGTCTACTGCCGGCGCTCTGCTGGCATTCCTGCTGGCCGGGCTCATTGTCGCGGACCAGGCTATCAAAGATCCTGCTCAGGCCGCTGCATTTCATGACTGGATGGTGCATGCCCGCTATGGCTGGCTGGTATGGCGCCTGGCGGTTTATGGTGCGCTGGCGTGGGGATTTGTGAAAGTATTCCGTGCGCCGGGCTTCGGTCCGCAACACCGCCAACCGCTGATCCGCATTGCGGCTGTCAGCCTTATTTTTGCCGTGGTCTGTGAACTGGTGCTGCTCGGCGGCACGGGAGCGTCCTGATGCTGACTAACAGCTACCTGGAATATTTCCTTACCCTTCTCGGCTGGGTGGTTAACAACGGACTCTGGAATATTCTCATCACAACCGGCCTGTTTGCCGCGCCTGTCGCTTTCCGGCTTATCGGCATCTGGCTGAAAGTACGTGAAGAAGGTGAAGATGAGGGTAATAAAGGTGCACTGTCCATACCCCGCATGGAAAATGCGATTTACAGCTCTTTTCTGGTGATGATTGCCTGCTGTATGCCGCTGATGAACGTCGATATGAGCACGATAAAATATGACACGTCGCGTGCGCAGAGCTGCGGTACGTGGACGCCAAAAGCGCCTGATGACACGGGATATTCACCGGTCATATCGAGCATTAACGATCAGACGGCTGCCGCGCCGGTATGGTGGTATCTGATTCACAAGCTGGCAAAGGGCATTACGCAGGCGTCTATTGCCACAATCCCGTGCCGTCCGGACATGCGTCAGCTCCGCTTTGAGGTTCAGCACACGCGGATTAACAACAAATCTCTCGCGGAGGAGCTGCAGGACTTTACCAACGACTGCTATTCACTCGCGCTGTATATGTGGAAACGTCAGGATCAGGGGCAGACGAAAGACAAAGCGACGCTGCGTGATATTGAGTGGATAGGCAGCAAAACCTTCCTCAGTAATTATTACGGCAGCCTGCAATCGAAAACGCCCCGGGCGGAATTTGCCTGGAACGAAGGCCGCGATAGCGGAAGGCCGGATACCGGCCGGGGTGGCTACCCAACCTGCAGCGAGTGGTGGAATAAAGCCGATACCGGACTGCAGGCCCGCGTCGTCGATCAGGCTGACCCGGGATTGTGGACCCGTCTGTCGGCAGCCATGACGATGATTGTGGGAAACTCGGCAGACTATAAGGAGGCTATTATCCGCCGCCTGGTCAGCCCTGAGAGTCTGACCGTATCGCAGGGAGGACACGTCTATGCCGGCTACGGAGGCAACGCCGATTTTACGCTTGATAACTCCGTTTCCCGTGTGGCTGCGATCAGCGGCACCGCGTTAGGCAGTCTGGCTGCGTTCCCGGCATTCGATGCCATGCGCCAGGCGCTGCCAATGGTGCAGGCTGTATTGCTTATGGCGGTGGTGGTGATTCTGCCGCTTATTCTGGCGTTCTCAGCCTATGAAATTAAGACCGTCATTACGCTTACGTTTGTGCTTTTTGCCCTTAACTTCCTGACGTTCTGGTGGGAGCTGGCTCGATGGCTCGACAGCTGGCTGCTAACAGCGTTATACAGTTCTGACACGCACAGCAGCTTTAACATGGCAGGTTTTCAGAACAGTTCGGATGACTTGATCATGAACTTTGTTATGGCCACGATGTTTCTTGTACTACCTGCAGTGTGGATGGGGGCTCTGTCATGGGCGGGTATCAGAATAGGCAGCACTTTAGACGGTGCATTTAAAAGTGGAACCTCTCAGGTTCAAAAGAGTGGGGGAGAAGCGGTAGAGAAGGCAAAAGGAGCAGTGAAAATCTAATTAAACCGACGGTTAGTTTAGCATCGGCTAATCGTCGTCTTCTCTGTCTAACCTCGAAGCAGTTACCGTAATATCGTCAGGACCGCTGTAAAAACCATCTCCGTCATTCCCGCTTCTGAATTGCCCACCTGCAGCACAGGAACTGTTAGATGACGTAGTATCCAAAGCATCTAATGCACTTAACTGAATGTGGCGAACCATATAAACGAAAGCAGCAACAATGATGATTACGGTGCCGATTGCAAATCCCGCAACTATGGCCAAAGTCAGGAGTATAAGAACGGAAAAGGGCACGGCAGATTTTCCTATCGATGCCGGTATATTTTTCCTGTCTGCCCAGGTAGCAAAGCGGTTATCTGAATCATAGTAGACACGAGATAGGCGCTTCCAGACAGATGCAGCTTTTGTTCCGCGAGTATATGCGGCTGAACTCATACGTACCTCAATTGAATTTGCCTTAAGCTGACAATACCGAAAGTTAATCAGAATTGCACATTGAGTTAAAGCAGTAGCCTGTAGTTACAACACACATAAATAGATCTATTAACATCTACACCGAGCCGAACCTGAAACCCCGCGCCTCTCTCAGTACCTGCACCCCGGTTGCCCCCGCTGACCAGCCGCCGCCGCCCGGCCCGAAGGGCCGGATCAGTAGAGGCTGATGGATGGATGCTGTAACTACTGTTTCTTCTTCGCTGTGAGTGTTGCCGCGGGTTCTTTTTTTCGTCTGCGACCGTCTGACTTCAGTGCGCCTGAAAGGCCGCTGCATAAACAGCTGTCAGACAGGAAGCTGTTTTGTTCCCTGCTGAAAGGTGCTCGCACTGAAAGCACCACCACAGGTTACCGATGTGAATGGACGTCATTCGGTATCAACCATATTGTTATATTTCGTACGCTTTACCAGCCACGGTAATGCCGGCTGTGAGCGAATCTTTTTGGCACTGTTGCGGGCAAAAAAGTGAGTTTGCAGATCTTCAAAAACCCGGTTTCTGCCTTCCATCCGATAAATGATAATGAAGAAGATCAGCGGCTTTTCAGCCCCATTCCAGATAGTGCTCGCTTTATGAAGCACGTCGACAAGATGTTCTTTGCGACTGTAGGAAACGAACGTGGAAAAAAATGGCTCGCTGCTTTTCTCTTTAAGCTTTTCAAGCTCGTTCACCCGGGGCTTGTGCGCAGGCGTCCATTCCCACTCAATATTTGTTAACACCGGCTGCAGCTCATCAGGGTATCGGATAACCGCATCGGTGCGATTTCCTTGCTCAAAAAAGGCGCGTCCCCCAAGCAGCTTTGCACATTGCCTGACCACCAGGCCTATATGTATTGTCCAGTTTGCCCGATTAATGGCGGGGTCGCTTTCAGTTACAGGAAAGTCCTGATACCACAGGCAGTTAAATAAGCAGATGAAGTCACGCTCGATCCTTCTCATTTGGTCTCCGTTCAAAGTCAATTCGGCTTAAGCCATGTGCGATAACCTTTATCGGACGCACACAGATAAGCTTTATCGGAAGGCAACTAAAAACGGAATGAGGAAGTCAGAAGGAGTCCAGCAGCAGCCCTGTACTCTGCTGGCAGTAATAAAAAGTGTTAATCCTGAAACCTGTACTGCTATGAATTATAAGGTAGAATAATCCGGTTACAGCCAGATAAATGGGCGGATTGCTATGGCTTACCGCCGGTTGCAACGCCTTTAAAACGACAAAACCGCCAAAGGCGGTTTTGTCTGAAAGGGGTGGTCCTGCTGAACAGGACCAGAACGAACCTGGTGTCATCACCGGTATGGTGGCCGGGAGAGGACGCGAGCCCAGGGCTGCGTAGTGATTATAACAATACCTAATAAAAATGTAAAAGGGCGCCTATGGAGTGGAACGAACTGGAGAAGCATTTTTCTGCTGCCCGCCTGGGACGTTACCTGGCTGCGCGCGGTGGAGACGAGGCGAGGGCTGCGCAGGACTATGCGTTTAATCTCCGGCTGGCCGAAGCCATGATGCCTCTTCTTAATACTCTGGAAATCGCACTGAGAAATGGTGTTCATTCCCGCCTGACCGCGCGCTATAAGCGCACAGACTGGTGGGCAGAGTGGAAAGAAGACCCGCTATTCCGCTGGCAAAATAAAGAAATTGCTAACGCAATAAACAAACTGGATCGTCGCCATGAGGCTCGTACGGCAGATAAAGTCATAGCAGAACTGACATTCGGGTTCTGGAGTTCTCTTTTCAACACTCAGTTTCAGGATGTGTTATGGAAGGATCTTCGCCTGGTGTTTACCCGTTGCCCGAAGGCATTGCGACAGCGCCACAACATATCTGCTGCTCTCAATCAGATACGCGATTTGCGTAACCGCATTTTTCACCATGAGCCCCTGCTTTGGCTCAGGCCACCATTACCGGAACATCATGCAGCAGGGGTTAAGGTCATAAGCTGGATTGCTCCCGAGCTGGCACAATGGCTTGCTGGACTCGATCGCATGAACGCGGTCTGGGCAAACAGCCAGAAAACCTGAGTTGTCATGTATTAAAATTGCATTGTCGCCTAAGGGTATCTGTTTAAATACGGGAGCGATAATGTGCAGAAATGAAACAAAATATAGTCAGTCAGTTTATAACCGAAGCGGTTATAGCCCGGGCAACCATCCCTGAACAGGTTGCACACGATTAAACTCAAATCTAAATATCATATGGATACTTCAAATCCTAACGCTGAACATCTTGCATGGTGCGGTCTCATAGCACTCAATATGGCACGAAAAGCGGGAACGGTTAATTCTCCCGCTCAGGAGAATCTCTTTCTTTGCCGATGGCTGGCTACAGCTGAAAAGAAACGCCTGTTCAAACGTGAACTGGCCGATGACATACGCTGGCTACAGAAAGAAGGGCGTGAAAAAGGAATGCGGGCCGATCTTCCCGGAAAGATGGAGTATCTCTGGCGAGCCAGTAAGGGCGATCTGCTGGAACAGAATGACCTCTTTCGTCTGCAGCATGTCATGCATGCTATTAAGATGACCGGCATTAATTATGCCGTGCTCAGCGAAAATGTATGGGAAGGGCGGCACGCTGTCCGGATAAGCCCCAGAGAGCCTAGACTCTATCTCAAACGCCTCAATCTCGACACTGGTTTCGATGAAAGCGGATGCCAGATACAGAAGCTATCAGCACGTGTTACCTCTGATCTGATGGCATTAGATACGCTTTTAACGCGCGCAGGGTGGAAGCGGGAACCTGACAAAACAACGCCTTTGCTACATTACCAGGTGTCAAATCAGAATAATGAAAACCCAATTGCGGGGGAGGCTATAAACTGCCCAGTCGAAGGCCTTCATTCAGGGTGTCAAGGATAACGCTTAGGCTGCCTACCGCAGAAATTAAGCTAATCGTCATCACTTTCCATGAGTCCGACCATTGCGCCCCGGTGAGCTTCTACCATACGGATATATCGCATAACCGTCTGGGTCTGCGTCCAAGTTCCTTCCTGCATGATCTGCGCAATCGAAATCCCATTCCTGGCCATATCCTGCGCAGCACCGACGCGAGCGCTGTGACCACTCCAGCTGGAATAGCGTCCCTTGTTTGTTTTCAGTGGAGTCCTAGCACCCGCCTGATGTCTTGCACGGCGCCAGACATCCTCCAGACACGGGGCACTCATGGGCACGGTTGAGAAGGTGGTTACTTTGTTTGACCGGTGGACTGGGCAGAACAGTACCGCGTCGGGTTCGCCAGCTAGACCGGCTGCGTTAATCCATTCCATCAGCCGTTCAGAAGAGCGCGTGCTGAGCGCCTTAACAATCCCACCCGACTGCAGGATGGTCTTTGTCCAGCCCACATCGAGGATGATGCGACCGTCGGCCGCCCGTGAAATGTCCCGCACCCGCAGGCGGGATAATTCACTCATACGCAGCAACGTACCGTATGCCACGTGCATGAAGGCGAGGTCCCGCAGGTGCTGAAGCCGGGGCGAATGCTTCCAAGCCGCATCGAGACGATTCAGATCCGGCCGGCAAAAGGGCACCGCCTGCCCGGTGCGCTCGCCGGAGACGATGGCCGTACGATTGATTTTCTTTTTTGCACGAATAACGTCAGGTGAAACAGTCGGGGGTACCAGCCCGGCGTTACGGTGTAACATCGAGATAAGCGCAGCGTGTACCGAGATGGTAGATGTTGAGCGGCCGATGCCCTGCAGGTGAAACAGGTAGTCCTGCATGTCCTCCGGCGACATCGGCAGAAACGTTCGCCGGTTTTCCTGCGACCAGCGCCAGCAGATCCGCATCACGCTGAGCAGCTGGCGCCACGTGTTAGGCGAGAAGGCCTCCCTGTGCCGGACAAAGGCGGCCAGCTTCGCGGTGAGATCGTCACCGGCGCTGCCGCTAAGGGCCACGCCGGTAAAACCGGAGATGTCGTTCATGTCTGCTCAGTATTTACCCGTTTTGCTGACGGCAGCGCTACGTGAATTCTGAAGAAAAAGCAGGGCAGATGCCCGCCAGATTTTACGTAGCGATGCCGGAGTTTTAACCGCTTACGACCGGCCTCAATCAACAGCGCAGCGTTCGGTTCTAGCCGTATTGTATAAATGACTGCAAAGCTCACGATCCGGCCCGGATCCGCATGATACAGGGGATTGCCGAGTTTGTCTGGACTTATATAAAGATAATTATACAAGGTTAGAGGTATGAGCGAGTGTTCGATTCGGAGGACAGGTATCGAGCCGTGAGGGTTCGTATAACTCCCATTATATGAAGTTAGGAAGATTTGTGATTAACAATCAATATTTTTGGATGAAGCATTAGACCATGACAGGATGATGCGCTATAAACATAATTATACAGGGCTATAAACTGCTGGTTGTTACAACTTAAATGAATTGGCTTAGGGATTTTTTTCACCTTATAAATTCTTAAATTATCAAGGTGAAATTTAGGTTACTAAATGGCTTACTAGACTATGCAATTGAATTTTAATCATTTTCATGAGAAATGAATCTATATTTCATAAATTTATTAAAAAACACGAAGTGTAACAATGCTACTAAAACTTGATAATACACCAACATAAGATTATTCTTAAACCTTGCTAATGCATTGAGTTAAAAAGACAATTCTCAACTGGGAGTGTAGTGAATTGAAAAATACTAAATTAGATGACATCCTTGAATCGCTGAAAGATATAAAAAAACATAGCCTAATGAGAGATGAAAATGAGGCTGAAACACGACATAAAATCATTGATTTTATATTACATGATTATCTTTCGTGGCCAAGAAATAGAGTTTCTGTCGAAGAATATATTGCACCGGGGTTTGCTGATTATGTTTTGAAGAAAACAAATGACGAAGATCTATTATTTATAGAAGCAAAGAAAACTGGCGTTTTTTTTGAATTGCCGCTAGCGCATTCTGATGAAGAGACATCATGTTATATCAGCATAGCGAAATTGTTAAGCAATGAGAACATTCGCTCTGCTATGAATCAGGTAAGAAGATATTGTTTTGATACAGGCTGTGAATATGCATGTATTACCAATGGATTAGAATGGATATTTTTCAAAACTTTTGAAAAGGGAAAAAGATGGGAGACCCTTAAAGCATTTGTAGTGAGAAACCTTGATTTCTTTTCGAAGGAATATACAAAAGCAATCAATAATTTATCATTCGTAGCAATTACTGAGCGCGCCTCACTTCCATCCTTTTTAAGCAGTGCCCTTCCCAAGGATAGAAGTATCTTCTTTCCAAAAGAAAAAATATCATCATATTCTCACACAATAAATGTTAACAGGTTGGCCATTAAACTACGACCAATTATAAATAGATATTTCGGTGTAATTAAGGATGATGACACTGATTTTATGGAAAGATGTTATGTATCTCAACGTGAATACCAAGGCACTTCAGATGGCATGAGGGTGTTGATCCAAGATTCTCTGTCTCCTTATTTTGAAAGTTATGGTGTTCAGCAACTTGATGATACGGGTAAAGGTGGTCGTTTAGGAGGGCGCCTCACAAAAAATATTAAAAAAAATCGTAAAGGTGAGGTTCTGGTTCTGTTTGGAGGGAAGGGTGCAGGGAAATCTACCTTCATCAAAAGGCTGCTTCATCATAATGCTCCTCGATGGCTAAAAGACCATGCTGCGATAGCCATTATCGACTTACTGAAAATACCAGAAGACACGTCTCTCATTAGGACATATATTTGGAATGAAATAATTAAGAAACTTGATAAAGATGACTTACTGAACTCAGACAGAGAAATATTAATAAATAGTTTATTTCATGATAAATTTATCACTGCTAAAAAACAGAATCTTGCTGGGCTTAGCGAAACGTCTGAAAATTACAATATAAAATTAAATTCTTTTATCTCGGATTGGAAAAATGATTCAACATATTGCGCTTCAAGATTAGTGGAGCATCTTTCAAAGTTAGAAAGAGGCACTATTATCGTAATTGATAATACTGATCAATACTCAACAGAGATACAAGATTTTTGCTTTTCATGTGCCCAAGAGATTTCCGAGAAACTTAAATGCATAGTTCTTATCTCCATGCGAGAAGAAAGATTCTATGATTCAAAAATTCATGGGGTATTAGATGCTTATCAAAATTCAGGATTTCATATAAGCTCCCCTAAGCCCTCCGAGGTTTTCAAACGAAGGTTAGATTATACTGTACATTTACTTGAAAGCAATATACATGTCACTCAGGACTTAGATGAAGATGACGCGTATTTTAGTGATAATGATAATCAATTTATTCAAGACAGCGCCATGTATCTCAAAATATTAAGTAGGGAATTCTCAAATGATCGCTCCCCACTCAATAACTTTTTAACTGCATGTGCACATGGTGATATTAGACTCTCACTCGATTTATTTAGAAGTTTTTCATTATCCGGCTACACAAATGTTGATGAAATGATTGCTAACAAATCATGGAATTTCATGATTCATCAAGTTATAAAACCTGTAATGACTCCGGACCGTTATTTTTACGATGAATCTTTAAGCGATATTCCAAACATTTTTCAATTAAGATCATCAAGAAATAGCTCACATTTTACGGGATTGCGCATCCTGAGAAAATTAGCAAAAGGAGAAGATCCTACTTCTCCATCCTATTTTTCAGTGGCTGAGTTAGTAGCTTACTTCACTGAAACTTTCAGTATGCAAGATGACTTTATTAAAAACTTGGATGTCCTTCTACGTCATGGTTTTGTAGAGTCAAATAATAGGTTAGATACTTTCTCTGAATCTGTTGATAGGATAAAAATAACAAACTATGGTATGTATATGCTCAAGGAACTAGCATATTACTTTACATACCTTGATCTTATATGCACAGACTGTGGAATATTCGATGAGGAAACGAGTAATTATTTAACTGAAGCAGCTAGAAAAGAGTATCATTATTTCACTAGCAGGGACAGAATTAAAAGAGTTGAAGTTCGTTTAGAGAGGGTTGAAAAGTTCATCCAATACATTCACTTAGAGGAATTACGTGAAAGAGATATTTATTCTTTAGGCATGCCTCAAGACGAAATGTTTTCTCATAAGGCACTTGATAATTTTGATAGTGAAAAGCAACGTGTGATGAGAAGTGCAAAAAGACAGAACTTTAAGTCCTCAAGTAAGCGTCAACCATATAGATAGCCCTCATTTAAGCCACAATATCGTGTGGCTTAAACCTTTAAGTAATTTTAATCTATTATAATAATTAATAGCCTCTTGGTCTCTAAAGAAAACAGTAAAAGTTAAGAATAAAATAAGATGTTGTAAGTGCTTTGCATAATTATAATTTAGCACTCCTTATAAGCTATTGATCTTATTCCATAATTAATATTATGTGTACTTAGCCATTGTAGCAAAGTCGTTATTTCAGCTCGCTTTTAACGCCTGCAGATGGCGCGGGTACCATATTACCTCATTCATCTGTTAACTGCGCTGGCACACAACCGTACAACGCGGCCAGCTTTACAATAGTAGAAAAGTGAGGTTTTGACCCTCTTTCGATCGCCGAAACAGTAGCCTGTGTAATACCCATCGCCTCAGCAACCTGTAACTGAGTTAGATTGCGGTAAAGACGCCACGCAGCTCGAAGTGTGACGCCTTTTTCAATTGAGATGTTCATTACTATGCCAGGAACCTTCGATTCCTCATTAAGACCTGCCGGGTGAGGGACTGAATCCCATAGTTCAGGAAGCCAGTTGTCGCTGATGAGTTTTTCGAATAATTCAATGGGTACGATTGCCGCTTTACGTTTACCGGAACTATCAGTAATAAATTCAATTTTCATGTATAAATTCCAATTAATTCATCAGGCGAATTCAAGATATGTATATTTATCCACAAAACGCGCTGGCTCAGCAATAAGTTATCAGTTTCACGGAATTATTCAGCCTTATCGACTATAATGCCTCAAAAACCTCATCCAAGGTGGTATTACTATGCAGTCTAAGATATCAACCACTCCAATCCATCTTCGCACTAGCTGGCCGGGCTCATCATCTCAATAAGTCCGCTAATGTACCTCTGCCGCTAACAGTGAATTATCGGTCTTTAGGATGGCCAGTATGGCATGCGGAAAAAGTTACTTAAGTATTTCGACGCAGGTAAACAGACGAAACAATACCTCATCAACTATTAAAATGTCTCAAATAAGAAAATAGTACAATTATTTTCCGTTTTCCTTTGCCACTTTATCGCTGATAATGCTGTCCGCCGAACATAAGGCACCAGCAACAACTTCATGAGGCTGATACTCTCCTTAAGCAAAATTCAGGATATTTCTGTTAAGTATGCTCTTACCTGCCGGGAGCCGATTGACGTTTTGAAATCTACTCGTAGCTCAGCTATGACCTAAGTCTAATGGGTAACTAAGGCCGCTATAGGACTGAAAAAATCCAGAAATTGAACTCACCAAGCATTTCCGGCCTAAAGTTTTGCTATATTGCTTCTGATGACCTTATGCGTATCTCAACACAACAGAACGGCAATCTTGCATGCAGATGCCCTCACATATTAATGCTCGCTGTGGAGATCGTTATGAAAAGGGCGATTGCCTATCTGCGTTTTTCCTCACTGACACAGCTTCAGGGCGACTCCGTCCGCAGGCAGAAAAGACTAATTGATGAATGGCTGAAACAACACACTGACTACTACCTCGATCCGGTGACGTTTGAGGACCTCGGCCTCAGTGCCTGGCGCGGTGAGCATGCTGCCCGGGGCGCCTTTTCCGCGTTCATGGAGGCAGTGCAGCGTAACCTCATAGAAAGCGGCAGCGTGCTGCTTATCGAAAGTCTGGACAGGTTGTCGCGCGAAAAAATCGGCGATGCAACCGGTCGGCTACACGCAATTCTCAAGGCTGGGATCGATGTCGTGACCCTCAGCGACAGCACGCATTATACTCGTGATTCGCTAGACGATCCCTTCGCCATCATCAGGGCTATCCTGATCGCTCAACGTGCGAATGAAGAAAGCGAGATTAAGTCAAAGCGTATGCGCGCGGCGTGGGCTGAGAAACGCAGGGAAGCGGCGCAGAGCGGCCGCGTGATGACGACCAAATGCCCTTACTGGCTCAGGGTTAATGACGCGCGCGACGGTTTTGACGTACTGGAAGACCGGGCAGAGGTTATACGGCAGATTTTTCGCTTACGCCTGGATGGGCTGTCTTACGGAAGAATCAGTCGCGAGCTTAATGAAAGAGGCATTGAGAACCTCAAAGGCAAAGCCTCCCAGTGGCATTCTGCTTCTGTCGAGCGCCTGATTAAGAAGAAATCCGTGATCGGGGTCTTGCAGTCTTCCCGGCACCTCATCGTCTCCGGCGTTAACGAAATTCCCGGCTATTACCCTGTAATAATTGAGAAAGAAGATTTTGAGCGCGCCCAGCTGATAAATTTTGAGCCTGAAAGCAGGAAAGACAGTAATTTCAATCCTTACCTTATAAACATATTCAGAAGCCTGATGCGCTGTAAACAGTGCGGCCACTCCATTATTCTGTCCGGCATCTCGGCGAAAGGTTACGGCCACTATGTCTGCGCCATGCGCCGGGAAAACCGTTGTCAGTCGGCCTATCTCCGCCGGGATCTAACCGATCATTTTCTCATATCAGGCCTGTTAAAAGGAGCATCCGGTATGTTTACCCAACAGTCTGAGGCGGACCGGCTGTCGGTTATGGCATCACGAAGAGATGAGCTGTCCGGCAGGCTACAGAACATCATTACGGCCATTGAACACGCACAGGATGTGGCCGAGCTGAGCATGCGGGCAAAAGCGCTGTCGGCTGAAATCAGGCAGCTTGAAAGAGAGATGACATTGTCAGACGGTGAGAAAAATATCAGAGCAGCAATCCCTGAAAACTGGATAAATATCGGAGATCGCAGAGAATGGCAGCGGCTTGCCCGGAAAACGGTGCGCATTATTAAAGTGGACGCGTCTGCAAAAACCTGTGATGTATACCTCATTAATGGTATGAACATAATTAATTATCCGCTGGCGAGGCCGGTAGCGTGGTCTGGTATTGTGGATGCCATGGCCTGGTCAGACGAAAAAGAAATTATCCTGTGACATCCGGTAAAATAATGTTAGTTCAACAGTCCGTCGCTAGGATTATCGCGGGTTACAGATTATTGGTGAAGGTGGTGAGCTGATAGTGATTTGAGTGCGCGTTTAGATACTTCATTTAACATAATTATGATTGTACGCCCTTTGATTATGGAAGCAAAGCTGACCTGGCCGTTCTGAGCTAAGCTTACCTGGCCGCTTCGGGCTACCTGCTGAGGATCCTGATATGACGGCTTCTGGTGCGGAGTTTTTCACGATGAACGAAGTTAACCGCC
>NZ_LGIS01000015.1 GCF_001187905.1 Pantoea sp. RIT-PI-b
ACGACGTTGATAGGCCGGGTGTGTAAGCGCAGCGATGCGTTGAGCTAACCGGTACTAATGACCCGTGAGGCTTAACCTTACAACGCCAGAGGCGTTTTGGTCTGAGAGACCGGATTTTCAGCTTGTTTAACGGATAAAGAATTAGCGGAAGCGAAAGATTTTACGCTGAGGCGAGGCGCCGACCGAGACGGAACGAAGGAGCATACGGAAGTATGTGACTGAGTAACGCGAGGGAGAGCAACGCGGCATCAGTGAAAAATATTCGTTTCGTGCGCAAGAATTTGCCTGGCGGCTTTAGCGCGGTGGTCCCACCTGACCCCATGCCGAACTCAGAAGTGAAACGCCGTAGCGCCGATGGTAGTGTGGGGTCTCCCCATGCGAGAGTAGGGAACTGCCAGGCATCAGTTAGGTGAAGAAGCCCTGAACGGAAGTTCAGGGCTTTTTTACGTCTAAATTTCATAAAAAGCGCTAATACAGTCATTTCAAAGACTTTTAAGCCACTGAATAATAAAATCAGTAATCTGCTGCGGCTGATTAATATCCAAATAGGGTAAATTAATCTTCAAATCTTCATCAGTGGCTACCGCGATCACGTGCTCATCGATTAAATCCTCAATCTGACCCGGTATATTACGCCGCCAAAGCACAATTTTAGGCACTGGTTCATTCTTGAAGCCCTCAATCAGTATCAAATCTAATACCGAACTATCCATCCTCAATGCTAACTCTGCAAGACTTGGCGGCTGGTCGGGTGTTTCAACCATCAAAGCCCATCGTTTATTACTGGCGACGATCACCTGATCCGCTCCGGCTTTACGCAGCAAATAGCTGTCTTTCCCGGGTGAATCGATATCCATTTGGTGGTGCGTATGCTTGATTAAGCCTGATCGTATGCCTTGTGCTTTCAGTTGCGGAATAACTTGCTCTAGCAATGTGGTTTTTCCGGTTCCGCTCCAGGCAGAAATGGCCAGCAAAGGCACGGTCATGACAACGTTTCCTCATTAACCAGGTCATCGGGTGTATTGATATTACGGAAGGCCGATTCTGCATCTGAAAACGCAACGGCATGTCCATCATGCTTGCGTAAAAACTGCATCAAACGCCGTTCGCCGCGGAGTAGCCAGGCTTCGAGATCATCGGCCAGTGCACAATTCACTAGCGCTAAAGCAGGATGATCGCGCTGAGAAGACTTCACCCACACTGCGGGTGCATCGCCACGTTCCTGCCATAAACGCGCAACAAAATTACTGGGAAGCCAAGGCGTATCACAAGGGCAGAAGGCGACCCATGCAGTTTTACTGTGACGCAAACCACTAAGCATGCCAGCTAACGGTCCGGGATAATCAGGCATTGAATCAGTAACTACCTGACAACCACTTGCCTGATAGCGATCAATGTTACGGTTAGCGCTTATCAACACAATATCGACCTGCGGTCGAAATCTCCGCAAAACATGCTGATAAAGGGGTTCACCTTGTAGCATTAGTAACCCTTTATCCTGTCCACCCATACGGCTGCCTTGCCCACCTGCGAGGATCACGCCGGTAAATGCTGTCATCTTCGTCTCCTTCTCTATTCTGGACGATACTTATATAGCGGCAGCGTACCACCTGCATAAAGGAATCAATGATGAAATATCACCGACTCAATGAACTGATCGATCTTCTGCGACCAGCATGGCAAAAGGAGTCCGACATCAACTTGTTGGCATTTTTACAAAAACTGGCGCATGAATCTGGTTTCAGTGGCCCATTAAGTGAATTAACGGACGATGTATTGATTTACCATCTCAAAATGCGTGAAGCAGGCAGCGACGCTGAAATACCCGGCCTAAAAAAGGATTATGAAGTGGACTTCAAAACCGCGCTATTACGTGCTCGTGGTGTGATTAAGGATGATGAGTAGTGTTATCCTTGCGCATTAATCGCAAAGGTAACATACAGGCAAAATGATGAGCGAAGCCGCCTTTAATTTCCAGACGCTGAATCCCGATGTCATTCTTGATGCACTTTGGGATGCGGGTTTGCGTGTCGAATCAGGCTTAACTGCCCTCAATAGCTACGAGAATCGCGTTTATCAGTTTAGCGATGATGAGAAGCGACGCTATGTGGCGAAATTTTATCGTCCACAGCGCTGGAGCGCACAGCAGATTCTTGAAGAGCATCAGTTCACGCAGGATCTGCTGGGCGATGAAGTGCCGGTTGCCGCACCGCTAAATCTACAGGGCAGTACGCTGAATCATCATGCCGGGTTTATGTTCGCAGTCTTTCCCAGTTTGGGCGGCCGACAATATGAAACCGACAATGAGGAACAGATGGAATGGGTGGGCCGTTTTCTTGGACGCATCCATCAAACCGGAAGGCAAAGTCCGTTCCAGCAGCGCCCAGCGTTTGGATTGGAAGAGTATGTGTTTCAACCACGGCAGGAGCTGGAAAGAAGCACGTTAGTACCCGCTTCTTTAAAAGACATACTGCTTGCTGCAGTTGATAAGCTGAGCACTACGTTGCAGCAGCGCTGGCATACTCAGTGGCAGCCGCTTAGGTTGCATGGGGATTGCCATCCCGGCAATATTCTGTGGCGTGAAGGGCCGATGTTTGTCGATCTTGATGATGCGCGTACCGGGCCGGCCGTGCAGGATTTATGGATGCTGGTCAACGGCGATCGTCAGGAACAATTGATTCAATGGGACATTTTGCTGGAAGCCTATAATGAATTCGGTGATTTTGATTTACATGAATTGTCACTGATTGAACCTTTACGCGCTATGCGCATGGTTTATTATTTGGCCTGGGTGGTACGCCGCTGGCAGGATCCCGCTTTTCCGCGCGCCTTTCCCTGGATGACAGATGAGGATTTTTGGCGCCGGCAGATTGCATTATTTATCGAGCAGGAGAGGCTGTTAAACGAACCGCCGTTGCAGCTTAGCCCGCAATATTAATGAAGTACTCAGGAGATTGTTTCACGATGAAAAAGATCATGTTTGCGCTGGTAGGTTTGATGCTGGCATTTGGCGCCTCTGCGGCACAGTTTAACGATGGTAAACAGTTCGTTACTTTGCCGAAGCCGGTAGCCGGTGAGCCGCAGGTTCTGGAGTTCTTCTCCTTCTTCTGCCCGCATTGCTACCAGTTCGAACGCGTTTATCACGTGAGCGATGCAGTGAAAAAGAACCTGCCGGCTGACACTAAAGTGACGAAATACCACGTTGATTTCCTTGGTGGCCAATTCGGTCCAATCGTTACTCAGGCATGGGCTGTTGCAATGGCGCTGGGCGTAGAAAGCAAAGTAACTGCACCCATTTTCGACGGTATTCAGAAAACTCAAACCGTTACTGATGCGGCGAGCCTGAAAGAGACCTTTATCAAAGCGGCAGGTATCTCCTCCGAAGATTACGATGCGGCGTGGAACAGCTTCGCGGTGAAAGCGCTGGTTGCGCAGCAGCAAAAAGCAGCTGCTGACGTAAATCTACAGGGTGTGCCGGCAATCTTTGTTAACGGTAAATATATGGTTAACAACGGCGGCCTGGATACCAGCTCAATGGATAACTTCGTTGCTGATTACGCCAACGTCGTGAAATTCCTGGTAGAAAAGAAGTAATTTAGCTTCAGAGAACGCCGACAACGTCGGCGTTTTTTATTGCCTTTTTAGTTTTACTAATACGATGTTTATATAAGCCCTTCGCTTAATATCCACATGGATGATCATCTTTTCATTACGTTGCATAAGGGTGCGTTCGGAATGTAACCTTATGATAGATATATAATTTTAATTCCAAAGTAATTACAATTAACGTAAATAACAATATGTTATGATTTTTACGCACAAACTTATCCACAACCTGATCCTTGCGATCCGTGCCGCGTAACGACGAAAAAGATCCTGACTTCCCTGAGTGCATTCAACATTCTCCTCCGGTTGTGGCATCCTTATAGCCCTCATTATCGCAACGAAGAAAATACGAACCTATGGCGCAAATTGCAGAAAATCCCCTGATTCTGGTCGACGGCTCCTCTTATCTGTACCGTGCATATCATGCCTTTCCGCCGCTAACGAACAGTGCAGGCGAGCCAACTGGCGCCATGTATGGTGTGCTTAACATGCTGAAAAGTTTGTTGATGCAGTATCAGCCAAGCCATGTGGCTGTGGTCTTCGATGCTAAAGGCAAGACCTTCCGCGATGAGTTATTTGAGCACTACAAATCGCATCGTCCACCAATGCCAGACGATCTGCGGGCGCAGATTGAACCGTTACATGAGATGGTGAAAGCGATGGGCCTGCCGCTGTTGGCGGTATCGGGCGTTGAGGCGGATGATGTGATCGGCACCTTGGCTCTGGAAGCGGAAAAACTTGGCCGTCCGGTATTAATCAGCACCGGTGATAAAGATATGGCGCAGCTCGTCACGCCGGCGATAACGCTGATCAACACCATGACGAATACCGTGCTGGGCCCGGAAGAGGTCGAACAGAAATATGGCGTACCTCCAACGCTGATTATCGATTTCCTCGCCATGATGGGCGACAGCTCGGACAACATTCCCGGTGTCCCGGGCGTCGGTGAGAAAACGGCTCAAGCCTTGCTGCAAGGTCTTGGCGGTATGCAGTCAATTTACGACAATCTCGACAAAGTGGCCGATCTCTCTTTCCGCGGTGCGAAAACCATGGCGGCGAAGCTGGAACAAAACCGCGATGTGGCTTTCCTTTCTTATCAACTGGCAACCATTAAAACCGACGTTGCGTTGGATCTGACGTGCGATCAACTGATCGTAAACGAGCCTGATGTTGAAGCGCTGCAAACCTTATTTAGCCGTTACGAGTTCAAACGCTGGATCGCTGATTTGCAGGATGGCACATGGCTGCAACAAGGCAAGAAGAGCAACTCGCAGACGCAGAAATCGCAGCTAAGTGAAGCTGTTGCGCCCGTCGCAGAAACCACCAGCGTATTATCAGCGGAAGGCTACGTCACCATTCTTGATGAAGCGACATTCGCTGACTGGCTGAAAAAGCTGAAAAGCGCCGAACTCTTCGCTTTCGATCTGGAAACTGATTCGCTGGATACACTGAGCGCTAACATTGTCGGTATTGCGTTTGCTGTCGCACCGGGAGAAGCCGCCTATCTGCCCGTTGGCCATGACTATTTGGATGCACCCGAACAGCTGGATCGTAATGACGTGCTGAAGCAGCTGAAACCGCTGCTGGAAGACGGTAACGCGGCGAAAGTTGGCCAGAATCTCAAATACGATCGCGGTGTATTGAAGAATTACGATATTGAACTTAACGGCATTAAATTCGACACCATGCTGGAATCATATTGCCTGAACAGCGTGGGAGGTAAACACGATATGGACAGCCTGGCAGCGCGCTGGCTGAACCATAAAACGGTGACTTTCGAAGAGATCGCTGGCAAAGGCAAAAATCAGCTCACCTTTAATCAGATTGCTCTTGAGCAAGCTGGGCACTATGCCGCTGAAGATGCCGATGTCACGCTGCAGCTGCATCTGAAAATGTGGGCGAAGCTGGAGCCAGAGGCGGGGCCAAAACAGGTATTTGAAGAGATTGAAATGCCGTTGTTGAAGGTGATATCGCGAATTGAGCGCAACGGCGTGTTGATCGACCAAAATATCCTGGCGAAACACTCACAGGAGTTGACCACGCGTGTCGCTGAGCTGGAGCTGAAAGCGCATGAGTTAGCGGGTGAACCGTTTAACCTCTCTTCACCTAAACAACTGCAAACCATTCTTTTTGAAAAACAGGGTATTAAGCCGACGAAAAAAACGCCCGGCGGCGCACCTTCCACCAGTGAAGAAGTACTGGCTGAACTGGCGCTAGATTATCCATTGCCGAAGGTAATTCTGGAACATCGCGGCCTTTCGAAGCTGAAATCGACGTATACCGATAAGCTGCCACTGATGATCAATCCGGTTACGGGTCGAGTGCACACCTCCTATCACCAGGCAGTAACGGCGACCGGGCGACTTTCATCTACCGATCCTAACTTGCAGAACATCCCGGTGCGCAACGAAGAAGGTCGTCGTATTCGCCAGGCGTTTATTGCCGGGCCAGGCAATATTATTGTTGCTGCGGACTATTCACAGATTGAACTGCGCATTATGGCGCATTTATCACAAGATAAAGGCCTGCTGGATGCGTTTGCTCAGGGCGAAGATATTCACCGTGCTACCGCATCAGAAGTGTTTGGTGTCACGCTGAGCAAGGTTTCTGGTGAGCAGCGCCGCAGTGCTAAGGCGATCAACTTTGGTTTGATCTACGGTATGAGCGCCTTTGGCCTTTCTCGTCAACTGAATATCGGCGCGGGCGAGGCGAAGAAATACATGGATCTCTACTTTGAACGCTACCCGGGTGTGCTGCGTTATATGGAAGAGACGCGCTCGAAGGCGGCAGAAAAAGGCTATGTTGAAACGCTCGATGGTCGTCGTTTGTGGCTGCCGGATATTACCTCTAGTAATGCTATTCGTCGTAAAGCCGCTGAGCGTGCCGCGATCAACGCACCAATGCAAGGCACGGCTGCAGATATCATTAAGCGCGCCATGATTGCAGTTGATGGCTGGCTGTTGGAGCAAAAAGACGATGCGGTACGGATGATAATGCAGGTACACGATGAACTGGTGTTTGAGATCCGCAGCGACGCAGTAGAGGGTGCCATCAAGACCATTCGTGAGCTGATGGAGAACAGCATGAAGCTGGATGTGCCGTTGCAGGTTGAAGTGGGAACCGGCGATAACTGGGATGAAGCGCATTGATGTAGCGCAGTTAGCGGTATATACATGCCGCTGACATCATCATAAGAAAAAAGTTTACTTAATCGGTTCAGCAACGTTGTAAAGCGGCCTATAAAATGCGCGTTTTGTAACTGCTTAACGCCTAAGCATTTTTTTAGTAATTAAACTACATTGCGCGTATAAAAATGTGATGAGCTTAGTAAAAAAGATGTTGAATCCTGAAAGTTAACAACAAAAAACCCTTTGTAGGGCGCGTAAAATCAGGTAGAGTTTGTCGCGTAGGGTACAGAGGTAAGATGTTCTATCTTTCAGACCTTTTACTTCACGTAATCGGATTTGGCTGAATATTTAGCCGCCCCAGTCATTTATGACTGGGGCGTTTTTTATTGGGCTTTATCTCAAAAGCCACAACAACGTTACTCTGCTTGCTCTTCGCCATCACCTTCTTGTGCTGGCTCCAGTTCATTGAACCAGCTATCCAGTTTCTTGCGCACAATATCAACGCCCATCTTCTTAAGAGAAGAGAACATTTCCACCTGCACATCGCCGTTAAAGGCCAGCGCGGCTTCACGCACCATCGTCAGTTGCGCTTTACGTGCGCCGGATGCCAGCTTGTCAGCTTTGGTCAGCAGCACAAGGACTGGAATCTGGCTCTGAACGGCCCACTCAATCATGTTCTGATCAAGATCTTTCAGCGGATGGCGAATATCCATTAATACCACCAGGCCTTTTAGCGCCTGACGTTTTTGCAAATATTCCGCCAGCGAGCGCTGCCATTTGCGCTTCATCTCTTCCGGAACTTGGGCATAGCCATAACCCGGCAAATCGACTAAACATTTACCTTCAACTACTTCAAACAGGTTAATGAGCTGAGTTCGGCCAGGCGTTTTACTGGTACGTGCCAGACCTTTTTGGTTAGTGATGGTATTCAGCGCACTGGATTTGCCTGCATTCGAGCGCCCGGCAAAAGCAACTTCAATACCTACATCCGCCGGTAAGTGGCGAATATCAGGGGCGCTGAGCATGAAATGGGTCATGTGATAGTTCAAAGCAGACAAAGTGAAACTCCAGCAAAATGAATCGGGCAATAGGGCTGATTATACCTGTAATGGCGCAAAAGTGCCCGATAGCGTCTTAACACGCCATTTTGTAAGAGATCTACGATTTTTACTGCCAGTGATTACCGCTTCATTGAATATTAACAATTGATTTAAGTGTTATTTTTCAATGAATTGAGAGGTAAGTGGGAAGTACCGCTCTAAAATAGAGACAAGTCTCACTTGTTCATTTTACCTATTAGTCTACATTTGTTGTCAGTGCACGGCAGCACCCATCAAGGATGATGAGCTCAGGAGTGTCGGGGATGACCAAGAGCATGGCGGGAAGCGGTTCAGGCAGGAATCGGACAGGGACAAGGATTAATCGCAGGAGCGATGTGGCGATGGAGCAACCGGGACGTTGTGAGCCGTAAAGGATTTATTCAGTGTTTCCTTCGTATGAAGGTGCGATAAAAGGCGATAGCATAGGCTATCGCCTTTTTTCTTTGCTTACTTTCTGCTAGATTTCGCCGCAATTCTATACTGAACTCACAAAGCATCGCCGAGACCGGACACCATGAAGCAACCTGCATCAGCCCCGCGTGGCAAACCTGCTGCGAAAGCCAAGCGCAAATCGCGTGAAGACCTCAATCAAGAAGCGCGCGATCGCAAACGCGACAAAAAGCACAGCGGTCATAAATCTGGCAGCCGCGCTAATCCGGAAACGCAAACCGCTGGCAAAGGTCAGGGTAAAAAATCTCAGGATCCACGCCTGGGCAGCAAAACGCCAGTCGCGTTAGTTGCTGATGGTAAAACCCAGACGGCGAAGAAGCCGGAAGCCAAACCAAAGCCAAAAGCGGAAAAAGTCCGTCTGACGCCACAAGAAGAATTGGCGAAGCTGGAAAATGACGAACGTCTGGATACGTTGCTGGATCGCCTGGAAAACGGTGAAACCCTCAGTGGCGAAGATCAGGCCTGGCTGGATCAAACCTTAGACCGTATCGACGAACTGATGGAAATGCTCGGCATCGCGTTGGATGACGAAGCGGAAGATGAGCAGGCCGAAGAAGATATGATGCGCCTGTTAAAAGGTAATTAAGGCAAATTTTGATCGGCATGCGTTTTCACGCATGCCGCGCTAAACAGGTATTCACCTATGTTTTGGCCTGGATCAATTTTCGCGTTGCTGCTGACATGTTATCTGCTCTGGTTATTGTTTAAACTACGCCGCCTGTCGCGTCTGAAGTCGCGTTTACGTCGGCGTTCAGCCCATCGCTTCGTCCACTCTTCTGCCACGCGACCCTCCCTCAGACGACGTCACCGTAAGGAGTGAGCATGTCATCGCAGCAGATAGATTGGGATCAGCACCTCATCGAAAAATACAACTACGCTGGCCCGCGTTATACCTCTTATCCCACCGCACTTGAGTTCAGTGAGAACTTTGTTGAGGCTGATTTTCAGCACGCCGTTGAGCGCTACCCCAATCGTCCGTTATCGCTGTATGTGCATATCCCGTTTTGCCATCGTCTCTGCTACTTCTGCGGCTGCAATAAAATCGTGACGCGCCAGCTGCACAAAGCCGATCGCTACCTTGATGTGCTGGAGCAGGAGATTCGTCAGCGTGCGCCGCTGTTTGCGGGGCGCAGCGTCACTCAATTGCATTGGGGCGGTGGTACGCCGACATTTCTCAATCAGCAGCAGGTCAGTCGGCTGGTAGCATTGCTACGCGATCATTTTACGATTGCCGATGATGTTGAAATGTCGATCGAGGTCGATCCGCGTGAAATCGAATTGGAGATGATCGATCATCTGCGCGCGGAAGGCTTTAATCGCCTGAGCATGGGCGTGCAGGACTTCAATAAAGCGGTGCAGGAACGCGTTAATCGCGTGCAGGACGAAGAAACCATCTTTGCTCTGGTGCAGCGGGCGCGTGAGCAAGGCTTCCGCTCGGTTAGCCTCGATCTGATTTATGGTCTGCCGCTGCAAACGCCGGAAAGCTTTGCCTTTACCTTACAGCGCGTTATTGCATTGAATCCCGATCGTCTTAGTGTCTTCAACTATGCGCATATGCCTACGCTTTTCGCTGCTCAACGGAAAATCAAAGATGATGAGCTTCCAGGTGCGGCACAGAAACTGCAAATTCTGCAGGAAACCATCGCCACCTTAACCGGCGAAGGTTATCAGTTTATCGGTATGGATCACTTCGCGCGTCCGGATGATGAACTGGCGGTCGCGCAGCGTGCGGGCGTGCTGCATCGTAACTTCCAGGGCTACACCACGCAGGGCGAAACCGATTTGCTCGGTATGGGCGTGTCGGCTATTAGTATGTTGGGCGATAGCTATGCGCAAAATCATAAAGAGCTGAAAGCCTATTACAGCGATGTCGAGCTGCGCGGCAATGCGCTATGGCGGGGGCTCACGTTGAGTGAAGATGATTGTCTGCGCCGCGATGTAATTAAGGCGTTGATCTGTAATTTTGCACTCGATTTTACGGCGGTAGAAGCCCAGTACCCCATTGAATTTGAAGCCTACTTTGCTGAGGATTTAGCCCTGTTAGCGCCGCTGATGGCCGATGGCTTAGTTGAGCAGAGAGGCCGCAGCCTGCACGTTACAGGTGTAGGCCGATTGCTGATTCGTAACATCTGTATGTGCTTTGATGTGTATATGCGGCAAAAGATGCGCATGCAGCAGTTCTCGCGAGTGATATAAAAAAGGGGAGCAAATTTGCTCCCCTTGTCTCAAAACGCCCAATCTGCGCGTTATTCCATTCCCAGCTCTTTCAGCTTACGCGTCAAGGTATTACGTCCCCAGCCGAGCAAGCGTGCCGCTTCCTGTTTGTGACCCTGCGTGTGACGCAGTGCGGTGGTGAGCAACGTGCGCTCCATCTCCGGCTGTGCTTCCGACAATAGATTTTGATGACCGGAACGCAAGGCGCGATCGGCCCACTGCGCCAGCAACGTAGCCCAGCTATCCGGCAACGACTGCACCGGATTCTCCGGCGTGCTGGATTCGAACAGTTCTGGGGGCAGATCCTGAATCAACACTTCCTGGCCCGCCGCCATCACGGTTAACCAACGACAGGTGTTTTCCAACTGGCGCACGTTACCGGACCAATGCAGACGCGTCAGCGCGGTTTCGGTTTCCGGATGCAGAATCTTCGCTTCCACGCCCAACTCACGTGCAGCAACCTGCAGGAAGTAACGTGCCAGACGTGGAATATCTTCGCGTCGTTCACGTAATGGCGGCAGATGAACGCGAATTACGTTGAGACGGTGGAACAAGTCCTCACGGAATTTGCCTTCCTGCACCCGCAGCTCAAGGTTCTGGTGGGTTGCCGCGATGATACGCACATCCACTTTCACCGGCGCATAGCCGCCCACGCGATAAAACTGGCCATCAGCCAATACGCGCAATAAGCGGGTTTGCACGTCGAGCGGCATATCACCAATTTCGTCGAGGAACAGCGTGCCGCCATCGGCCTGCTCAAAACGCCCCTGACGAATCTGGTTCGCACCGGTAAATGCGCCTTTCTCGTGACCAAACAGCTCTGATTCAATCAGATCTTTGGGAATCGCCGCCATGTTCAGCGCGATAAAAGGAGACTTCGCACGCGGGCTATGGCGATGCAGCGCATGCGCAACCAACTCTTTACCGGTACCGGATTCCCCGTTGATCAGCACGCTAATTGAGGAGCGTGAAAGACGACCAATGATGCGGAACACATCCTGCATTGCCGGCGCTTCGCCGATAATGTCGGTGGTTGGGCCGCTAACCGGTTGATTACGTGGCTGCTGCTGTTCCTGATAATGGCTAATCGCGCGTTCAACCAGCGCCACAGCTTCATCAATATCAAACGGCTTTGGCAGGTAATCGAATGCACCTTGCTGATAAGCGCTAACAGCAGCATCCAGATCGGAGTGCGCGGTCATAATGATCACCGGCAGCATCGGATGGCGCTGTTTAATCTGTTTCAGCAGCGCAAGACCATCCATGCCAGGCATACGAATGTCCGACAATAATACATCTGGGGTTTTGCTTGCGAGCGCATCCAGTACCTCGTTAGCGCTGTCAAAGGTTGCACAGCTCAAACCGGCTCCAGTGAGCGCTCGTTCAAGCACCCAGCGGATGGAGCTATCGTCATCGACGATCCAGACTATCCCTCGTTGCATACAAACCTCACTGGCGAATAGGCAGGTAGACCGAGAATTCGGTGTGACCTGGCCAACTGTTAAATTCTATTTTTCCTGAATGCTGATCGATCAGGCTACGGGCGATGGAGAGACCTAAGCCGGTGCCACCTTCGCGTCCGCTCACCATCGGATAGAACAGCGTATCTTGTAGCTGGGCCGGAATGCCTGGGCCATCATCTTCAATATCAATGCGTGCGACTAAACGATAACGCGTACCGTGCAGCGTGAGCTGGAAGGCGGTACGCGTGCGAATCACGATGGTGCCACCTTCATCGCCTAAGGCTTGCAGCGCATTGCGCACCACATTCAACAGCACCTGTTCAATCTGGTCGGGATCGTGCGGCAGTTCCGGCAGGCTTGGGTCGTAATCACGCACCAGCGAAACGTTATCCGGCAGCTCCATCGAAACCAGATTCACCACGCGTTCTGCTACCTGGTGAATGCTTTGCGTCACGTGTAAACCCGGTTGTTGCGGACCTAACAGTCGATCAACCAGATTACGCAGGCGGTCTGCCTGCTCAATGATGATGCGCGTGTATTCATGCAGGGAAGGATCGGGTAACGCGCGGGTAAGCAGCTGCGCGGCACCACGTAATCCCCCTAACGGGTTTTTAATTTCATGTGCCAGACCGCGGACTAAATCGCGAGCAGCAACTTGCTGAGCATGCTGAATTTGTTCCTGGCTAAGCCGGCGCTGATTATCCATCGGCGCCATTTCCAGCAGAATAAAGCCATCGGGTAACCGCTGCGCCGTCAGCGACATAATATGCGCGCGGCCATCAACCACTAAAGTGACCTCACTGTCGGTAAAGCCCTGGCCAGCCCCGAGACTCTCGCTCATCACCTCAATATTCAGCGAAAAATAGCCGGTTAATTCCGGTAATGGCGTGCCGAACAATTTTCGTGAGCTCTGCGACAATAATTGCTGAGCCGCCGGATTGGCGTAATGGATAACTAAATCGTCATCGACCAGCAAAATACTGTTGATCAGGGAGTTGAGAATCTGCCCCGCGTCGGGCAGCGTGCCAGTTGCCATACAGCGTTCCTCTGCACTAATTTAGTGCATTATAGCCTTTAAGGACGGAAATCTGTGCTTTGAACCAGAATACGCGGAGAAAAAAGCCCATCCGGAGATGGGCTAAAGTTTCCACGGCAATATAAAATCTTCTGCGTCTTTTACACCCCCGCTGCGTGGCTGCATTCGTTCACCCGAGTCACTGAGTTATCTCAACTCCCCGGCAATCTCGATTGCCGCCTTGCGGCGATGCATAATCCGCGAATCTTTAATGCTGATTAAACGCTGTAGTACAGTTCGAACTCAACGGGGTGCGGAGTCATGCGCACGCGGTCAACTTCTGGCTTACGCAGTTCGATGTAAGCATCGATGGCGTCATCAGTGAACACGCCGCCACGAGTCAGGAACTCGCGATCTTCGTTCAGTGCGTTCAGTGCTTCTTCCAGAGAACCTGCAACTTTTGGAATCTCAGCTTCTTCTTCCGGCGGCAGGTCATACAGGTTTTTGTCCATCGCATCGCCAGGGTGGATCTTGTTGATAACACCATCAAGACCGGCCATCAGCAGCGCGGTGAATGCCAGATATGGGTTAGCCGCTGGATCCGGGAAGCGTGCTTCGATACGACGTGCTTTCGGGCTAGCAACCACTGGGATACGGATAGAAGCAGAACGGTTACGGGCAGAGTAAGCCAGCATAACAGGTGCTTCGTAGCCTGGGACCAGACGCTTGTATGAGTTGGTGGTTGGGTTTGCCAGGGCGTTGATCGCTTTAGCGTGCTTGATGATACCGCCGATGTAGAACAGAGCAGTTTCAGACAGGCCGCCGTACTTGTCGCCAGAGAACAGGTTCACGCCGCCTTTTGACAGGGACATGTGGCAGTGCATACCTGAACCGTTATCGCCGAACATTGGCTTAGGCATGAAGGTTGCAGTTTTGCCGTACGCATGAGCAACGTTGTGCACCACGTATTTGTAGATCTGAATTTCGTCCGCTTTTTTGGTCATGGTGTTGAAGCGGGTTGCCACTTCGTTCTGACCAGCAGTTGCCACTTCATGGTGGTGTGCTTCAACCACTAAGCCCATCTGCTCCATGGTCAGACACATGGCTGAACGGATGTCCTGCGCTGAGTCAACCGGTGGCACTGGGAAGTAACCGCCTTTCAGACCTGGACGGTGACCTTTGTTACCGCCTTCGTACTCTTTACCGGTGTTCCATGCTGCTTCGATATCATCGATAGCCACGTGTGAACCTGAAGTAGAAGAACCGAAACGGATGTCATCGAACAGGAAGAACTCTGGCTCAGGTCCAAACAGCACGGTATCCGCGATGCCTGAAGAACGCAGGAACTCTTCTGCACGTTTTGCAATGGAGCGCGGGTCACGATCGTAGCCCTGCAGTGTGCCTGGCTCAAGGATGTCGCAACGGATGATCAGGGTCGAGTCTTCGAAGAACGGATCCATAACTGCAGTGGTTGCATCCGGCATCAGCACCATGTCTGATTCGTTAATGCCTTTCCAGCCACCGATGGAGGAGCCATCGAACATTTTGCCTTCTTCGAAGAAGTCAGCGTTAACCTGGTGAGCAGGGATAGTAACGTGCTGTTCTTTACCTTTGGTATCGGTAAAACGCAGGTCAACAAACTTAACTTCATGCTCGTTCATCATCGAGAGAACGTGTTCAGCGGACATACTCAACTCTCCTGGAAATGGTCATTATCGTCATGGTGAGAGAACTTCGTTGCCGGGAATGCGCCACAACTGCTGACCACTCCTAACCAAAGATCTCGGCAAGCTCTTTCAACCGTTTTATAACTGTCGTTTTCGCTTAAAATAGATAAAGCGAATTCTGTGCCAACTTTATGACAATAGCGAAAATGGCGCTACAATGCGCCCTTTCGTGAGTCGAAGGCTGCACCAGGATGGATTGCATGCATTGTTATGGTGCATCCGTGGTGAATGAAAGCACTATCATGGTGCAAAATGCCATCGCAGTGCAGATTAATGCACCGTTAATGGTGCTAAAAACCAGCACTACGAGAAACTTTCGGCGAAATCTGTGATCATGTTCAGTCTTCCGCTTAATCCGTGTACAATACCGCGTTATTTCTATAATGCCTGAGGCAAAGCTGTGATCGAAAATTTGCGTAACATCGCCATCATCGCGCACGTTGACCATGGTAAGACCACCCTGGTTGACAAGCTGCTACAACAGTCCGGTACTTTTGATGCTCGTACCGAAGCGACTGAGCGCGTAATGGACTCCAACGATTTGGAGAAAGAGCGTGGGATTACCATCCTCGCAAAAAACACCGCCATCAAATGGAATGACTACCGTATCAACATCGTTGATACCCCAGGACACGCCGACTTCGGTGGTGAAGTGGAGCGCGTCATGTCCATGGTGGATTCGGTGCTGCTGGTTGTAGATGCGATGGATGGCCCTATGCCGCAAACCCGCTTCGTAACCAAGAAAGCATTTGCTCATGGTTTGAAGCCGATTGTGGTTATCAACAAAGTTGACCGTCCGGGCGCGCGTCCTGATTGGGTTGTTGATCAGGTATTCGACCTGTTCGTTAACCTGGATGCGACTGACGAGCAGCTAGACTTCCCGATCATCTTCGCTTCGGCGTTGAATGGTATCGCGGGTCTGGAACACACCGATATGGCTGACGACATGACCCCGCTGTACCAGGCGATCGTCGACCACGTTTCTCCACCTCAGGTTGAAGTTGAAGCGCCACTGCAGATGCAGATCTCGCAGCTGGACTATAACAACTACCTGGGCGTGATCGGAATCGGCCGCATCAAGCGCGGTACCGTGAAGCCGAACCAGCAAGTCACTATCATTGATAGCGAAGGCAAAACCCGTAACGGTAAAGTCGGTAAAGTACTGGGCCACCTCGGTCTGGAGCGTATCGAAAGCACCCTGGCAGAAGCGGGCGACATCATCGCTATCACCGGCCTGGGCGAGCTGAACATCTCTGACACCATCTGCGACACGCAGAATGTGGAAGCGCTGCCAGCCCTGAGCGTCGATGAACCAACTGTAACCATGTTCTTCAACGTGAACACCTCACCGTTCTGCGGTAAAGAAGGTAAATTCGTGACCTCGCGCCAGATCCTGGAGCGTTTGAACAAAGAACTGGTACACAACGTGGCACTGCGCGTTGAAGAAACCGAAGATTCTGATGCGTTCCGCGTTTCAGGTCGTGGTGAGCTGCACTTGTCGGTTCTGATCGAGAACATGCGTCGTGAAGGTTTCGAGCTGGCGGTATCCCGTCCGAAAGTAATCTTCCGCGAGTTTGAAGGCCGTAAGCAGGAGCCATTCGAAAACGTCACCCTCGACATCGAAGAAACCCACCAGGGTTCTGTGATGCAAGCGATGGGTGAGCGTAAAGGCGACCTGAAAAACATGGATCCAGATGGTAAAGGCCGTGTACGTCTTGACTACATGATCCCAAGCCGTGGTCTGATCGGCTTCCGTAACGAATTCATGACCATGACTTCAGGTACCGGTCTGCTGTACTCCACCTTCAGCCACTACGACGACGTGCGTCCGGGCGAAGTGGGTCAGCGTCAGAACGGTGTACTGATCTCTAACGGCCAGGGTAAAGCGGTAGCGTTCGCCCTGTTCGGTCTGCAGGATCGCGGTAAGCTGTTCCTGGGTCACGGTGCGGAAGTGTATGAAGGCCAGATCATCGGTATTCATAGCCGTTCTAACGACCTGACCGTTAACTGCCTGACCGGTAAGAAACTGACCAACATGCGTGCGTCAGGTACTGATGAAGCGACCACTCTGGTTCCACCGCAGAAGATGACGCTGGAACAGGCTATCGAGTTCATCGATGATGACGAACTGGTAGAAGTGACTCCGCTGTCAGTACGTATTCGTAAACGTCACCTGACCGAGAACGATCGTAAGCGTTCTTCTCGCGGCAGCAAAGAGTAAGCGAAACAGTCTGATATTAAGCCCCGCACTTGCGGGGCTTTTTTATGCCTGCAAGCCGCTGCAACGCTCGCTTGCTGAACTTTGGCTCCGCTTCCAGATTGCTGATTTCCCGCGCCTCGTCCCTGTTCAGACACCACTTTTGCCGCTAAAGTGAATGATCCAGGGAACATAAAGGAGAGGCGTCATGCTGTACATTTTTGATTTAGGCAATGTGATTGTTGATATCGATTTTAATCGTGTGCTCGGCGTCTGGAGCGATTTGGGGCGTGTGCCGCTGGCAACGTTGCAAAGCAACTTCCGCATGGATGAGGCTTTTGAGAAACACGAACGTGGCGAGATAAGCGATCCCGAATTCGCCGCGCGTATCTGCGATCAACTGGATATCGCGCTGAGTTACCCACAATTCACGGCAGGCTGGCAGGCGGTTTTTGTCGGCGTGCGTCCGGAAACGCTGGCGATCATGAACAAACTGCGTGCTAAGGGCGAGCGCGTGGTGATTCTGTCGAATACCAATCAGCTGCACTTCGAGTTCTGGCCAACGCAATATCCCGATGTACAGCAGGCGGCCGATCATCTTTATATGTCGCAGGATATCGGCATGCGTAAGCCGGAAGCCCGCATCTATAACTATGTGCTGCAGCACGAAGGCTATCAGGCCGACCAGGCGGTATTTTTTGATGATAACCAGGCCAACATCGATGCGGCGCGCGCGCTCGGCATTGAGAGCGTGTTGGTGGTTGATGAGAAAACCGTGCCGGATTGGTTTGCAGGTCGTCTCTGAGTGCTGAATCAACGACATCTGCGCCACTCGGCGCATGCTTTTTTCCTGTGGGTAAAACTGCTGTGGCGACGCATTGACGAAGACAATATGACGACGCAGGCGGGCAATCTGGCCTACGTCTCATTGCTGGCGTTGGTGCCGCTAATTGCCGTGGTTTTTGCGCTGTTCGCCGCTTTTCCCATGTTCTCCGATATCAGCGTGCAGCTGAAAAACTTCATCTTCACTAACTTTATTCCGGCGACGGGCGACGTCATTCAGCGTTATCTGGATCAGTTCGTTGCCAACGTCAACAAGATGACGGCGGTCGGTATTGTCGGGTTGATTGTCACCGCGCTGCTGCTGATGCATTCGGTGGACAGCGCGTTAAACACTATCTGGCGCAGCGATAAGCCCCGACCAATGGTCTACTCCTTTGCGGTGTACTGGATGATCTTAACGCTGGGTCCGCTGCTGGCCGGCGCCAGTTTAGCCCTGAGCTCCTATCTGTTGTCGCTGCGCTGGGTAAATGTCACCGGTGTCACCAGCTTAGTCGATCATCTGCTGCGCATTTTCCCGCTGTTTCTCTCTATCCTCGCCTTCTGGCTGCTGTACAGCATTGTGCCGACGCGGCGTGTGCCCACGCGCGATGCACTGATCGGTGCCATCGTTGCCGGTTTGCTGTTCGAGCTGGGGAAAAAAGGCTTTGCGCTCTATGTTACGATGTTCCCTTCGTATCAGTTAATTTACGGCGTTCTGGCGGTCATCCCGATTCTGTTCCTTTGGGTTTACTGGTCGTGGTGTATTGTTTTGTTAGGCGCAGAAATCACCGTCACCCTGGATGACTATCGCCAGTTAAAACAGCAGGAACGCGATAAAGAACGAGAGGAAACATGATTGCTTTGATTCAGCGCGTCAGTCGCGCCAGTGTCAGCGTTGATGACGCGACAGTGGGTGAAATTGGCAATGGGTTATTGGTGTTATTGGGTGTTGAAAAGGGCGACGACGAGCAAAAGGCGCAGCGTTTGACCGAACGCGTTCTCGGCTACCGCATCTTCGCGGATGAGAATGACAAGATGAATCTCAACGTACAGCAGGCCGGCGGCAGCGTGCTGGTGGTGTCGCAATTCACCCTCGCCGCTGATACCAATAAAGGTATGCGTCCCTCTTTCTCTGGCGGTGCAGAACCGGCGGAAGCCGAGCGTCTCTATGAATACTTCAGCGATTGCTGCCGAACACAGGGTGTGACCACCGCAAATGGGCGCTTTGCCGCCAATATGCAGGTTTCGTTGGTAAACGACGGTCCGGTGACCTTCTGGTTACAGGTGTGAGGTTAACAGCCGAGCGGCAAGGATTTAGCCACGCAAGCTCCGAACGAGAGAATCACTTTATGTATCATCTTCGCGTACCGCAAACGGCGGAAGAGCTGGATATGTATTACCAGTTCCGTTGGGAAATGTTACGAAAACCGCTGCGTCAGCCGCAGGGTTCTGAGCGTGATGCCTGGGATGCGCTGGCGCATCATCAAATGGTGGTGGATGAGCAGGGCAAACCGGTAGCGGTGGGACGTCTGTACATCAACGCGGAAAACGAAGCGGCGATTCGCTTCCTCGCGGTACATCCCTCCGTGCAGGGCAAAGGTCTTGGCACGCTGGTGGCGATGACGCTGGAGTCGGTCGCGCGTCAGGAAGGGGCTAAGCGCGTCACCTGTAGCGCGCGTGAAGATGCCGTCGAATTCTTTGCCAAGCTTGGCTACGTCAATCAGGGTGAAATCACCGCGCCGCAAACCACGCCGGTACGCCATTTCCTGATGATTAAACCGGTGGTGACGCTCGACGATATCTTGCATCGCGCCGACTGGTGCGGACAGCTGCAGCAAGCCTGGTACGAGCACATCCCGCTGAGCGAAAAAATGGGCGTGCGTATTCTGCAATATACCGGGCAGAAATTCGTTACTACCATGCCAGAAGCGGGCAATCAGAATCCTCATCACACCTTATTCGCGGGCAGCCTGTTCTCACTCGCCACCCTCACTGGCTGGGGCTTGATTTGGCTGCTGCTGCGCGAGCGTCATCTTGGCGGCACCATCATTCTGGCGGATGCGCATATTCGCTATAGCAAGCCCATCAGCGGTCGTCCGGGCGCCATTGCCGATCTTGGCTCGCTGAGTGGCGATCTCGATAGGCTGGCGCGTGGCCGTAAAGCGCGCGTACAGATGGAAGTCGAATTGTTTGGTGACGAAGAGTTAGGCGCGGTGTTTGAAGGTGTGTATATCGTGCTGCCGGCTGATTCTGACGGATCGCTGGAAGAGGGCGGCTCCGGGGCGCGTATTAATTAACTCGCGCCTCATGCGTAAGGTCGCCATTAATGGCGACCTGGTTTTTAAACTATTGAACCTGCCCGCCACGCATTGTCTGCTGCACGGATTGTGCATCGGTGGTTACCGACAAGGTGCCATCCACGCTTGGGCGCAGCGGTGCGTTGGCGTTGAGAGATCCTTTCAGTTGCAGCTGCAAATTGCTGTTGCCGCTCAACGGCAGCGTTGGCCAACCCCAATTTTGCAGCACGTTGGCCGGCACAGCCTGACCTTTTAGGCTCAGCGTCAGCGGTCGTTGTGCATCCTGACCTACCGTCGCTGTCCCTTCCAGTAAGCCGCTGCCGTTAAAGGCACTCAGCTCAGTCACTTGAATCTGTTGGTCGTTAGCATTCAGCGCAATCGAAGGATGGCGCAGGTCGGTACGATTGAAGGTAGCTTCAGCAGTGTTAAAGCTCGCTTTCCCGGCCCAAATGCCCCACTGATGCTGGCGTGCCAGCAGCAGGTTATCCGCACTGCCATCCAGCGACGTCATCTGGAACGGGAAGGCGGGATTGATATCGATTATCAGGTTACGGTTAGCGGTGGCGCGCGTTACCAGCACGCTGTCCAGCCAATCCGGCAACGTCTGCTGCCAGCGCTCGCGCCAGTTTTGCGGCAGCGTATACTCCAGCCCGGCGATGGCCAGTTCATCCAGCGTCAGACGCTTATCGCTGCGTGTCCAGTTGCCGCTGGCGCGCACCACGCCATTGACCCAGCGAGAACTGAATTGCGTTAGCGCGATACCCTGCGGCGAAAGATCGGCATTCACGATGGGATCGTTCAACTCAAAGCCACCGTTAATAAAATTCCCGGCGTTCATGGAAAGCGAACCACCATCGCTTTCCCAGTTATCGCCGCGCAGGGTGACATTTTTCAGCGTTAAATCGAGATCGGTCACTGCCCAATCTGGCCCTTGCAGGCGTGCATCGGTCATATCCAGACGATTGATGCTCACCGACGGGACATCGCGCAGCGGATTGAGGAAGTCGCTCAGGCTTTGATGCGTTTGCAGGCGGATATCGTTGAGGCGCAGCTGGTCAATCTTCCAGTTGCCCTGCGCATCGCGCTCGGCATTGCCGGTCATCGAACCGCGCGCTAAATCGGCACCAATATTACTCAGTACCAGACGACGTTGCTTAATGTTGCCCTGCAGCAACACATTGTTGCCCGGTACGCCATCCAGCGTCAGAGTTCCAGCACTGATCTGGAACTGCGCATCGCTGCCCAGCACGTCGTTAGGCAGCGGTTTCCACGGCAGAAGCCCGCCATTCACGCGCTGAGCGGTCATCGGCAAGGTGCTATGCGGATTCTCGATACGCACATTGTTCAGCTGCAGGCGATTGGCCTGCATCGGCAGTGTAGTATCGGGCGCTTGATTGGCGAGATTGATTTCACCGTCGCGCACTTCGATGCTGTTGAAATGCAGCGGATCGCTGAACTGTACCAGCGCGAGACCCAGGTCAACGCGCTTCGCCACCAGCACGGCGGGCTGACCATCATGACCAAAGCTGAAATCATCAAGAATGATGTGCGAAGGGGACGAGAAGTCGTGCTCAATCTTGCTAAGGGAGAGATGCCAGGCGGTTTTATCGCTTACCCAGCGGCTAAACCAGCCTGCGCCCCACTGTGTTTGCAGCAACACATACAGCACAACCAGCGCCAGCAGAATTAGCAGCAGTAAGGTAAGGAAAAACTTGCCTAAAAATTTCATCGCACTCATCCATCCCGATATTTATCCGGTGAGTGGTTGTTATGCCTGAATTACCGTTACAGCTCAACAGCCTGGATGTAAATGCGGATAAATATCAGGCAGGCCGAAGCCTGCCTGCTGCGTTACTTTTCTTGCGGGAAGATGAGGTTCAGCACGATGGCGGTGATACCACCGGCCGCAATGCCAGATGAAAGCAGGGTTTTCAGCCAGTCCGGGGCAAATTGCAGAATCAGCGGCTGCTGAGAAACGCCCAAACCTACCGCCAGCGACAGCGCGATAATCATGATAGCGCGGCGATTGAGCGGTTCGCGTGAAACGATGCGCACACCCGAGGCGGCGATGGTTCCGAACATCACAATGGTCGCGCCGCCCAGCACCGGTTCCGGAATGTGCTGCACAAATCCGCTCACTGCCGGGAACAGGCCAAGCACGATCAGCATCAGCGCCACCACAAAACCGACATAGCGACTGGCAACGCCGGTCAGCTGAATCACGCCGTTATTCTGGCCAAAGCACGAGTTCGGGAAGGTGTTAAACAACGCCGAAACAAACGAATTGAGTCCGTTTGCCAACACGCCGCCTTTCAGCCGCTTCATGTACAGCGGGCCGCTTACTGGCTGCTCGGAAACATCAGAGGTCGCGGTGATATCGCCGATAGTTTCCAGCGAGGTCACCATAAACACCAGCATCAGCGGGATCAGCAGATTCCAGTCAAAGCCAAGACCGTAATAGAGCGGCGACGGCACGGCGATCAGCGGTTGGTTGGATGGCGTGCTGGTAGCGGGCAGCATATCCAGCGCCCAGGCCAGCGCATAACCTACCGCCATCGCGATCACCAGCGAAGCCACGCGCAGATAAGCATTACGCTGACGATTAAGCAGGATAATGACCACTAATACCGAAGCAGCCAGCAGCAAGTTTTTCGGTGCGCCGAAGGTGTGATCGCTCATCGCAGCAAAGCCGCCGCCAATCGAGGTCAAACCGACCTGAATCAGTGACAGGCCGATAATCATTACCACAATGCCGGAAACCAGCGGCGTAATGATACGGCGTGCCAGATGCAACACGCGCGACAGCACCATTTCGGTACAGGAAGCGACCATCAGCGTGCCAAATAGCGCGGCCATCATGGTCGGTACATCAACGCCGCCATTTTTCAGCGCCATGCCGCCCATAATCAGCGGGGTCACGAAGTTAAAGCTGGTGCCCTGAATCGACAGCAGACCGGAACCAATCGGTCCCCAGGTTTTAATTTGCAGAATCGATGCCACGCCAGAAGCAAACAACGACATGCTGATGATGTGCTGTGTGTCCTGCGCCGGTAAACCCAGCGCCTGGCAGATGAGCAGTGCGGGCGTAATCACCGCGACAAACATCGCCAGCAGATGCTGGCAGGCAGCAAACAAGGTTTGCGGCAGCGGCGGACGGTCTTCGAGGCGGTAAATCAGTTCACTTTTCGGGCTTGCAGCGCTGGCAGGCTGGGGTGATTCAGCGGTGTTGACGGACATGGTGGACGTTCTCAATTACAACAAAGGGGCGATTTTAAACGGTTGCGTTGTGAAAGCAATCGTTTGCAATGCCCCTTTTTACTTCCGTTGATCTAAAGCGTAAACACCGTGCGGCAGCGACTATCATCTTCCTGCCACGCCAGGGCGACGTCACTCAATGGGCGCATCTGGAAGGCGATGGAAAAATCGCTCTCGGCGGCGGCGGCCAGCATTTCGCCAATGCAGGCAATCAATTCCTTATCCGACACGCTTCCCAGGCCGCTGCCCATTAACGTCAATCCGGATGAGCGCAGCAGCTTGCTGTGCAGCGTGATTTCCTGACCGCTCAACGAACCAATTTGCACAAAACGCACCGTCTTTTCACCGCCTGCCACTGCGGCCTGCATAATATCGAGCGCGCTCTGGCCCCAGAGATAATCCAGCGCCACATCAATGCCTTCTTTCATCAGTGCCGGGAGCGCACCCGGCAATTCATCCAGTGTGAGCGTGATATCCGCACCCTGCGCACGCAGTTGATCCAGTGCGGCGCGGTTTCGGCCAGTCGCAATGATTTTGCCTGCGCCCAGATGTTGCGCGATGCGTACCGCTAATCCGCCTGAGGTACCGGTTGCGCCATTGATCAATACGGTTTCACCGGCACGCAGCTGCGCGCGACGGGTTAACGCTGCCCAGGATGACATGCCCGGATTAGCCAGCGCCGCAGCCAGAACAGGATCGAGAGTGGCGGGAAGGGGAACGATGCTATCGGCGGGCACTAAGGTTCTTTCCGCCATGCTGCCCCACGGCGCATTAAAGGCGAGGAAGTAAACCGGATCGCCATTACTGAGCATGCCGGTGCCATCAATGCCGGTAATAAAGGGATAGTGTGCCGCCGAACTGTAATGCGTACCGGCGGCGCGTGCTTTTGCCAGTTGGCTGACGGCGGCGGCTTTCACTGTCACCACGACATGGCTGTCATCGGCCTGCGGTTCAGTGAAATCACCGTATACGGGCAGTTCACCTGCTGCGGAAACTATCGCTGCTTTCATGTTTTCACCTTCAGTTAGTCGGAAACTATGTGTAATATGCACACATTAGTCTTGCCTCGGGAAAGCGTCAATGAAAAGTGTGCAAAATACACATAATAGTGCAGCATTTGATGATCTGCACAACGCGCTGCTGATGATTGTTGGAACCTTCAATCGACCGCAACGTGATGAATTGCTAATAAAAGAATCGAATATTAAGCTTGATCGCGCACTGTTTCCGCTAATGATTCAGATTGGCCGCTTCGGGCCGATTGGTGTGGTTGAACTGGCGGAGCGTGCTGGGCGCGATTACACCACCGTCAGTCGTCAGGTGGCGAAACTGGAAGAGTTGGGGCTGGCACAGCGCCAGAAAAATGCCAAAGACAAACGGGTGAACGAAGCGGTGATTACTACGGCAGGTAAAGCGATGACCGACAAAATCGATGCTGCGCGCGCGCAGATTTATCAAAAACTGTTTGCCAGCTGGCAGGATGACGAGCGCGCCGAGCTGGCGCGTTTGCTGCAGAAATTTGTCGCAGATTTTATGGCGGTTGATAATACCGCGGATTAAGCGTTGCTGTAGCGCTCGGTTTCCGGCAGCCAGCGCTCAATTAATGCCTGCGCCTGCTCAGGATAATGCTGGTGGATATGGCGCGCCACGCGCTGAACTTCGGGGATCATGCCTTGATCGCGCAGCAAATCAGCCACTTTAAACTCGGCGTTACCTGTCTGACGGGTGCCAAGCATTTCACCGGGACCGCGAATCTCTAAATCGTGCTGCGCAATCACAAAGCCATCGTTGCTGTCGCGCAGCACCTGTAGACGTTTTTGTGCGGTTTTGCTCAGCGGCGCTTTGTACAGCAGCACGCAATGCGAGGCGACGGCGCCACGGCCAACGCGGCCGCGCAGCTGGTGCAGCTGCGCCAAACCGAGACGTTCTGGATTCTCAATGATCATTAGGCTGGCGTTTGGCACATCCACGCCCACTTCAATCACCGTGGTGGCAATTAACAGCTGAATTTCATTGGCTTTAAACGCCGCCATCACCGCCTGCTTTTCGGCTGGCTTCATGCGGCCGTGGACCAGGCCAACCTGCAAATCTGGCAGCGCCACTTTCAGCTCTTCCCAGGTGGCTTCCGCCGCCTGCGCTTCCAGCACTTCAGACTCTTCGATCAGCGTACAGACCCAATAAGCCTGGCGCCCTTCATGACAGGCGCTCTGCACGCGGGTGATGATCTCGCTGCGGCGACTATCGGGAATTGCCACCGTGGTCACCGGCGTACGTCCCGGCGGTAATTCATCGATGGTCGAGGTATCGAGATCGGCGTAAGCGGTCATCGCCAGCGTGCGGGGGATCGGTGTCGCGGTCATAATCAACTGGTGCGGATGGAAGCCCTGTTCCTCACCTTTTTCCCACAGCGCTAAGCGCTGATGCACGCCAAAGCGGTGCTGCTCATCAATGATCACCAGCGCCATGCCGTTAAATTTCACCTGCTCCTGGAACAACGCGTGGGTGCCGACCACCATCGCGACCTGACCGCTGGCAATCGCTTCCTGCTGCGCTTCACGCGCTTTGCCTTTCTGCTTGCCCGCCAGCCAGCCCACTTCAATTCCCAGCGGCGCAAACCACTGACGGAAATTGTTGGCGTGCTGCTCAGCCAGCAGTTCGGTGGGAGCCATTAACGCCACCTGTTTGCCATGCGCGATGACATTCAGTGCCGCCAGTGCAGCCACTAGCGTTTTACCGGAACCGACATCGCCCTGCACCAAACGCATCATCGGAAAATCGTTGGCCAGATCCTTTTCGATTTCTGCCACCACGCGCTGTTGCGCACCGGTTGGCGAAAAGGGCAGCGCCGCGAGCAGTTGATTAACCAGCTCATGACGTGCCGGCATCGGCAGCGCATGATGGCGCTGCGCGCCAGCGCGCACTGCCAGCATACTGAGGTTATGCGCCAGCAGTTCTTCCAGAATTAAGCGCTTCTGTGCCGGATGACGCCCGGTCTCCAGCTCGCTCAAGCGTAAATCCGGCGGTGGACGATGCAGAGTGCGCAGTGCATCTGGCAGGCTAATCAGCCCGCCGCTCAGTTCTGACGGCAGCAGTTCGGCAATCGGGCAGCTTTCCAGCAGCGTTAGCGCCTGATCGGTGAGATTGCGCAGCGTCGCCTGACGAATGCCTTCGGTTGTAGGATAGACCGGCGTGAGGGTTTCCTGCAGCTCAACGCCGCCTTGTTCGCCCTGCACGCGATACTCGGGATGAATGATTTCCGCACCGCGCTGGCCGCGTTTTATCTCGCCATAGGCAGTAACACGTCGGCCTGGTGACAGGCTGTTTTTCATCCCGGCATTGAAATTGAAGAAGCGCATGGTCAGCATGCCGCTGCCATCGCTAATCTGGCACACCAGCATGCGGCGGCGGCCAAAGGTAATTTCGCTGCTCAGCACTTCACCTTCCACCGTGGCATAGACGCCCGGTAGCAGGTCATTAATTTTATAGAGTTGGGTGCGATCTTCGTAGCGAAGTGGCAGGTGCAGCAGCAAATCCTGAATGGTAAACAGGCCGAGTTTAGCCAGCTTACTCGCCTGACTGGCGCCGACGCCGGTCAGGGTACTGAGCGGGATGGCGTCCAGCAGACGGCCTTTCATTTTTTACCCGTCGATTGCATGGTGGCCCACCAACCGGCGTCGGCTTCCACCTCGCCCTGGGCATTGATGTGCGGATAAGGCAGGCCCTTCTGTTTGGCGACGCGCGCCAGTACCGGATAGCCGCCTTCAAACAGCAGGCGCTGTTGTTCGTCTTCATCGAGCAGGCTGTAGGTGCGCTGATACATTCCGGCATTCTGTCGTTGACGCTGCGCTTCATACAGAATCAACGCAGACGCGACCGAGACGTTGAGCGACTGCACCATGCCAACCATCGGCACAATGATGTCCTGATCGGCCAATGCCAGCGCTTCCGCTGTAATCCCGGTCTTTTCCTGACCCATCAGAATACAGGTCGGTTTAGTGTAATCGACCTCGCGAAAATCCACCGCTTTGGCCGACAGATTGGTCGCCAGCACCTGCATGCCTTCATCTTTAAGATGGCGTACCGCTTCGGCAATATGACGATGCGTTTTCACCTTCACCCAGCTGTTGCTGCCAGCTGAAGCTGAAACCATAGTGCGCATACGCACGCTTGGCCACACGGCGTGCACTTCGTGGATGCCGACCGCATCGGCGGTACGGATCACCGCTGAGACATTATGCGGTTTATGCACCTGTTCCATGCAGACGGTGAGATCGTGCTGGCGCAGAGCCAACATCTCCTGAATACGAGCAAAGCGTTGAGCGTTCATCGACTAGTTACGGTTTCTGTGAACTTTGATCACGTCCGGCATTACGCGGATTTTGCGCATAATATTCGCCAAATGGACGCGATCGTTCGCGGTGAGGCGGATAAAGGCGCTGTATACGCGACCATCTCGCTCTTCGGTATTCAGGCTCTGAATGTTGGAACCGGCAGTATTAATTGCCGCAGTCAGATTCGCCAGCGCACCCTGATGGTTGAACATGTCGACTTTAATCTCGGCGACAAATTCCTGATCGGTCACTTTATCCCACTCTACCGGCATGAACTTTTCAGGCTCTTTTTGGTAGCCGCGAATATTACGGCAGGATTCGTGATGCACCACCAGTCCTTTGCCGGGACTAACGTGCGCAACGATGGGATCGCCTGGAATCGGACGGCAGCATTTGGCAAAGGTGATCAGCACGCCATCTGCACCTTTGATCGGCAGCTTTTTGCGTTTGCTGTTACTTTGCGGCTCATCACTGCCCGCCTGCAGTAGGTTCTTCGCTACCACCACGCTCATGGCGTTACCGAGGCCAATTTCCGCCAGCAAATCATCGATGGCGGTCAGCTTCATGCGTTCCAGTTCGTGCTGAATATTCTCTGCCGGAATTTCTGCCAGCTTCTTGCTGCCGCCAAGCGCATGGCTTAACAGACGACGGCCAAGATTAACGGAGTCTTCACGTTTGAGGTTTTTCAGCAGTTGACGAATTTTGGCGCGTGCTTTTGAGCTGACGACAAAATTGAGCCAGGCAGCGTTCGGGCGAGCGCCCGGCGCGGTAATGATTTCAATGGTTTGACCGCTGGTCAGCGATTGAGACAGCGGATAAGGCTGGCGATCGACGCGAGCGCCAACGCAGGCATGACCGATATCGGTATGCACCGCATAGGCGAAATCGACTGGCGTGGCGCCAGCCGGCAATTCGACAATGCGGCCTTCCGGCGTGAACACATAGATCTCATCCGGGAAGAGATCGGATTTCACGCTTTCAATAAATTCAAATGAGCTACCGGCGCTTTGTTGCAGCTCCAGCAGGCTTTGCAACCAGCGCTGAGCACGAATTTGCGCGGTAGTACCGCTAATTTCACCGGTCTCTTTATAAGCCCAGTGTGCGGCAACACCCATTTCAGCCATCTGATCCATATCTTCGGTACGGATCTGCACTTCAACCGGCACGCCATGCGGGCCAATCATTGAGGTGTGCAGCGATTGATAGCCGTTGGCCTTGGGAATGGCGATGTAATCTTTCACGCGTCCGGGACGCGGTTTGTACAAGCTGTGCATCTGGCCAAGCACGCGGTAACAGGTATCCAGATCTTTCACGATGACGCGAAAAGCGTAGATATCCATGATCGAGTGAAAACGCTGCTCTTTCAGGTGCATTTTGCGGTAGATCGAATAGAGATGCTTCTCACGTCCACTTACGCGGCAGGGAATACCTGCTTCCTGTAAGCGACCGTCGATTTCAGCGAGGATCTTCTGAATCATCTCTTTTCGATTACCACGCGCCGCTTTCACCACCTCTTTGATCACGCGGAAACGGTTCGGGTAGAGCGCTTCAAAGCCGAGCTCTTCCAGTTCTGTTTTCAGGTGATGAATACCAAGACGGTGCGCCAGAGGACTATAAATCTCCAGCGTTTCCAGCGCGATACGGCGTTTTTTATCCGGGCGTAACGCGCCGAGCGTGCGCATGTTGTGCGTGCGGTCAGCCAGTTTGATCAAGATGACGCGGATATCCTGCACCATCGCCATGATCATTTTGCGGAAGTTTTCAGCCTGCGCTTCTTTCTTGTCGCGGAACTTCAGCTTATCGAGCTTGGAGACACCTTCCACCAGTTCGGCAACGCTTTTACCAAACAGCTGTTCCATATCCTGATAAGTGGCGGGCGTATCTTCAATCACATCATGCAGCAGCGCCGCCATTAGCGTTTCATGGTCGAGTTTCATCTCGGCCAGAATGCAGGCGACAGCAACAGGATGGGTGATGTAAGGCTCGCCGCTGGAGCGTGTTTGACCCTCGTGGGCATCACGCGCGACTAGATAAGCTTGCTTGAGGCGCTTTATTTGCTCCTCAGGCAAGTATTTTTCAATCAGTTGATTGAGGCTTTCGAACAGATACAAGGGCGACCTGCAGAGTGCTGTTAACGACGACCTTCAGCGATAGCGGTAACGGCTTGTAACTCAGCGGCTTCCTGCTCGTGCTGTTCCTGACGATCACGGACATCCAGGATCTGGGTGGTGATCAAACCTTCTTCAATTTCGCGCAGGGCGATAACGGTCGGCTTATCGTTCTCTTCTGGAACCAGCGCATCTTTACCGCCTACCTGCATCTGACGTGCACGACGTGCAGCGACCAACACCAGGTCAAAACGGTTACCAACTTTCTCTACTGCGTCCTGAACGGTTACGCGTGCCATAGGTGTGCTACTCCACAGATGATGAAGAAATGACTGGGCATAATACTGAAAGTGAATTCAGACTGCCAATAGTTTGCTGATTAAAGCATCATGTCGCGATTTTTGGCGACCCATACGCAGACGTTCTGCGCGAATAATGGTTTTCAGATCTGACAACGCCAGATCGAAATCATCATTAACAATTAAATAATCATATTCGGCATAGTGGCTCATTTCCGCCACCGCCTGTTGCATACGACGGGCAATCACCTCTTCGCTGTCCTGACCGCGTCCACGCAGGCGGCGATCCAACTCTTCGGTAGAGGGCGGCAACACAAAGATGCTGCGTGCAGCAGGCATTTTCTTGCGAATTTGCTGCGCACCTTGCCAGTCGATATCCAGGAAGACGTCAACGCCGGTCGCCAGCACCTGCTCAATGGCAGCGCGTGACGTACCGTAATAATTGCCAAACACTTCCGCATGTTCAAGGAAGTCATCTGCTGCAATCATGGTCTCGAATTCGGGCTTAGAGACGAAAAAGTAGTGCTCACCATGAGCTTCACCGGGACGCACGCCACGGGTGGTATGCGAAATAGACACTTGCGTATCGTACAACGGTTGTGTCTTTAACAGCGCCTGAATCAGGCTGGATTTACCCGCGCCGCTAGGGGCGGAAACAATATAAAGCGTGCCTTGAGCCATGGTTATCTTGAATTGAGTAAAGAGCGGAGTCGATTTCCTGCACAGTATACACGGCTTAAGGGTGTCACGCAGCGTTTGCCGCTTGGCTGAGGCAATTCTTTTTCTGTGAAGCCGCGCCAGAAGCAGATGCAGCATGCTGCAACGGGCATATAAACGATGGAATCTGCTTCTATCTTGCAATTTTCACTGCTGGTAAAAGCCTTCGCTGCACGCTCCAATAGACAAAAAGGAGAGTGAAGATGAAAGGATGCCTCAGTGTGATTTGCTGCTTTTTCAGCGTAGGTTGCTGGGCCGAAGCGCTGTGTCCAAATTGGTCGCCCGTGCGCGCCGGGCAGGAGATAGCGCAGCTGCAAACCCAGCTACGTCAGTGGGACGACGCTTATTATCGGCAGGGTACTCATGCGGTGACCGATGCGGATTATGACAGCCTGCAACAGCGGTTACAGCAGTGGCAGCGCTGTTTCACCCCCGCGCAGCCCTCCTATGATGCTCAACTCACCACCGACGGCAGCACGCATCATCCCGTTGCACACACTGGCGTGCGCAAACTGCGCGATAAGCTGGCGGTGGCGTATTGGATGCAAGATAGATCTGCGCTGTGGTTGCAGCCCAAAGTTGATGGCGTAGCTGTCACGTTAGTGTATCGGCAAGGTCGGTTGGTTTCATTAATCAGCCGTGGCGATGGTTTGCGTGGTGAAGAGTGGCTGGCCAAATCGCCCCATATTCCTGCCATTCCGCAACGTATTAATACCCAGCGAGACGAAGTCATACTGCAAGGTGAGCTGTTTCTGCAGATGAACGATCATCAACAGGCTCGCGACGGTGGTAAAAATGCGCGTGCTCAGGTGGCGGGAGCGATGATGCGGCACGACAGCAGCCCGCTTCTTGATCGCCTCGGTATATTCATCTGGGCGTGGCCGGACGGCCCGGCTTCGATGTCCGATCGTCTGGCGCAGCTAACGCAATGGGGCTTTGGACTCACGCAGAGCTGGAGTCGTCAGGTGAGTAATGAAGAGGAGGTCGCAGTATGGCGCGATCGCTGGTACCGCGAATCGCTGCCATTTGTCACCGATGGCGTAGTGATCCATCAATCACCTGCCAGCGCAGGGCGCGATTGGCAGCCTGGGCAGGGCAGTTGGTCAGCGGCATGGAAATATCAGCCGGCGGAAGTCAGTAGCGAAGTGCTCTCGGTAGATTTCAATGTAGGACGCACGGGCAAGATTGCCGTCGTGCTGAATCTGATCCCGGTGCAACTCGACGATAAAACGGTACGGCGGGTCAACATTGGCTCACTGCGCCGCTGGCGCGAACTGGATGTGATCGCGGGCGATGAGGTGACGCTCACGCTTGCGGGATTAGGCATTCCCCGGCTGGAGCGGGTAATTTGGCGCGTTGTGCAGCGCGATTATCCATCGTCGCCTCAGGATGGCGAATTCCACGGCTTAACGTGTCTGCACTTTAGCGCTGCCTGCCGGGCGCAGTTTTTGTCTCGCCTCAGTTGGCTGAGCCAGAAAACGGTGTTGGATATTGCGGGCGTACAGCGCAGCAGCTGGCAGCGCTTACTGGATAGTGGTGCTATCACGCATCTCTTTTCCTGGCTGACGCTGACGCCAGAGCAGATTGCGCAGGCCAACGGGATAACGCCTGCTCGCGCGCAGCTCATCTGGCACCGCTTCAACTTAACGCGGCAACTGCCGCTGCGGCGCTGGGTAAGTGCACTTGGCTTGCCGTTACCGCGTACGGCTCTGCAGGCGCTCCCGGATACACAGTGGTCGCAGTTGATGGCGCGAACGGCGGAAAGCTGGCAGCAGTTGCCCGGTATCGGTAGCGTTTTGGCACAGCGGATTGTGATGATGCTGCAGGATGCGAGCCTGCAGCAATTGATTCACTTTCTGCAACAGCAGGAGATCCCTGCTGTTGACTCAATGTTCAGGGTGGGGATAGTTGAAAATCGGCAAACCGAGGCGGAAACGCAGCGCCAGCAAGCGGGCGAAGAAGCCAAACAGTAGCGTGATGATCACCACCGCTTCATGCGCCAGCGGCGTTTTCAATAGCAGGATGTACATCCAGCCAGAGGCGAACGCGATACCGGCATACAGCTCTTTCTGGAACACCAGCGGAATGCGATTGCAAAACATGTCGCGCAGTACGCCGCCAAACACACCGGTAATTACAGCGGCGATGGCAGCAATAATGGAAGCATGACCACTATCAAGTGCGACCTGTGCGCCAATAATCGAGAACACCACCAGACCCAGCGCATCCAGCACCAGAAATACTTTACGCAGATGCGTCATTAGGGGGGCAACAAAGGTCGTCACCACCGCAGCGGCAGCGACGATCATGATGTATTCAGGATGTTTTACCCAGCCGAGAGGGTAGTGACCCAGCAGAATATCACGCACCGAACCACCACCAATCGCGGTAACCGAAGCAATGATGATCACGCCGAACAAATCCATTTTGCGACGCCCTGCCGCCAGTGCGCCGGTCATGGCTTCGGCAGTAATACCAATAATATAGAGAACGGTTAATAACATAGAGCACTCCATCAGATTGGCGGCAAGGCTAAAGATTTCCCAGCGGGTAGACCACTGAGATTTTCTCAATAAAGCAGCATCAGATTAGCCATTTTTATGGCAAGCATGCTAACAGGCTTAGCAGGTGGGATAAATCAGCATTCAGCCACCGTTTCGCATGAGTATAAATGATGCGAATCGTTAAAAACCTCATCAACTTAAGTTTCAGGCAGATTGTGTCGTACCTGTCTATTGCCTGTTCAGCCAGGCTCCCAACTCATTGGCATCACGCGCGGCAACTATCGGACAGGCATGAAAACTCGTAACGAAGACATTCTCTTTTTCTCTTCCGACAAACTGGCGGCGGTGGGGTTGGAGGGGCTATTGGCTACACTACCTATTGACGGCCAGGTGCATGAGTTGTGGTCGCTGAGCACCGTGATGTCGCAGTGTGAAAAACTCAAGCCGCGGTTGTTAGTCTGCATTTTCCACGAAAATATGCCGTTGGCCGGTACCTTCAAGGTGCTCTATGCCTTGCAACAGCAGTTTCCCACGATGCAGATATTGGTGCTTACCCGGCGCTTATTACCGTTAATGCATGCATTAAGCCGCTATCTGCCAGCACTCAATATTCTGGATTTAAAATCATCCTGTCAGGCTGTTACCCACCGCTTGAGCGCTTGCATCAGCGCGAGTACACAGGTTCAGTTGATGGAAGGCGCTGACATTCTGCTGCCCGATCGTCAGCTACGCGTGTTACTGATGATGGCATGGGGTTATAGCACCGAACACATTGGCACTCGTTTAGGTATCAGTCATAAAACGGTGAATGCGCACAAGCTCAACGCACTGACGCGGCTGCAGATCAAAAACAAGAATGATATGGCCGATCTGTTTATGGTGATTGATGAGTTGCGGATGCTGGTGAGTTGGCTGCGCTTGCAGCGTAACGGTAAGTTAAGCGAACTCGCTTTTCACTCATTGGAAGAGTTACTAGAAGCGTAAAAAGAAAAAAGCGTGCTGGCGACCAGCACGCGAACGCATCTTTTCAGATGCCCAGAGCCCACCATACAGACTTGTTTTTATTATCCGTTTCTTGCTCGCACGTTGACGAAACTTTTTAGGCTAAAACGGTATTCTGGCTGAAACCAGGCACGACCGTAGTAGCAATAAACCAGCATTCTGATGGATACCATGGCAAGGTAACCCCAGATAGCGCACAACACTGAGGGTGTCAGCCACACGGTGAAGAGCGTGACGCCTAATCCCACCAGCACAGAAGAGACTTCCGTGAATGCAATTCGCGAAAATTGGTTTTCCCGCTGTAATATTGCGCGATAATGTTGCCCCTGTGGAATAATAATGAATATGACCGAAATCATTTCAAGCATTACCGCCATCTCAGGTTGATTCATTATACGACCAGAAATATCACTGCCAATAAACAGTACAGCAAAGATAACAAGGCCGCTTAATACGTTTCCCCAATATAAAATTGAGAGATCGCTATTATTGAGGTTGTTATTTCTTATAATGGCATTGCCAAACTTTCGGTCGGCTAGTGTATCAATAATTAACAGCATCACAATCGCAATGGCGAGTAGATCTAACTCATTTGCCTGAAGTATTTTTGCCAGAAGTGAAAGTTGTAAAACACCAATGCCGACGATTTTGATTGATGACAAAATTGACCATTTAGCGTGGGTCAGATTTTTCTCTCTTAACGCCATACTCTGCTCATTATGGTACATGTACCAGTGCAATTAAGGGGTTACTCTAGCCAGAGGTTAGAGTCCAGCTCACATCAATGCAGCGATTCCTGGCGCAGTCCTGAAATACCTTTCAGGTTTTGCCACGTAAAGATGCTTTCAATTAAATGATGTTCTGAATGTATAAAGATGCCCCTGGCGCTTAATGGTGTTTTTGTCTTAACGGTATCTCCTCCTGTGCGGAGGAAATCCGTAAGATCATTATAAAATCCCTTTGCGTTTATATATTCCCCGGCCAGCATCCGCCTGGCAATCTCAACAAATTCTTTTTCTGATAACAAAGGATAGGTTGAGCGATCCATGTTATTTCCCTGCTGTTGTTATTATGGTTACTGCTGTGTGTGAAGGAGTTATACCGTGTTTTAATTAAATTAACACCATCAGAAAACTCCTATAAATCCACCGCAGGAATAAATGGTTTCAGAATATGCATCAGAATATATAAGGCGAACGGCTTACTATTTATTAAAATTTTTAGTCTTTCCTCGCCCCTTGATGAAGTTGCAATAGACGGATAACTAAAAAATCTCGATAAATCATACGGGCCAGGCTTTTTTATAAGCATCCTCACCAGGAGGTTTCCTGGTGAGGATGCTTAAGCCGGACTGGTGATTAGCGTATAAATCAGTGGAGGTTTTGCTAAAACAGTTAAACGCTGCTGTGCGAAAAAGAAACCGATTTTTATCGTTTGATTCCAGCAACAGTTAAAGAGGTGTTGATTGCATAATTCATTGATTTTAATGAGTTAACAGGTGAAGAAGTTGTTCGAGGTCGCGTTTTACCCATGCAACATCCTGGGCAAATTTCTCATCCGACATCAACGGCTGGCGATAAACGACCATCACCACTTCTGCACCTTGTTCGTTAGCAATCACCCGCATCGGCACATAAATCTCTTTTCCGCTACCGGTATCAATCCAGTGGTCCATTACGCCAAACGGGTTGTGTGGGGTAAATCGAATCTTTACCGTTCCCTCTGGGCCTTTGGCTTTCCAGCTATTTCCTTCCTGCGTCAGCGTGCTGGCGCTGAGCCCACTTGCCCATTTGGCAAAGCATTCAGGCTTCCAGATGGTTTCATATAAATCTAACCAGTTGCGTGGAACGGTTAGCGTGACTGTCTGAGATGGCAGCATGGAACCTCCTGATGTGATACAGCCATTAAAGCACGGTGGTACCGGGCTGCAAACGGCCCGGTCATGGAAGTGTGGTACAGCAGCGGTTTCCGTGAGAATGCTGTAATCAGATGAACTTGCCGCGCCCCTGAATATCCCGTTCTTCACCGCTGCCATCAGCCTGACGCAGCACGAAGCGATCGGACTGCGCCACCACTGCACAGCTGTGATTAGGGAAGATACGCAGCAGTGCGCCAACAGGCGGCGCCTGATCGCCATATTGCAGAAAGCCATGCTCTTCCGACAGCTTCAACACTTCATAGTGATAGCCTTGCTCATCCACCGCGATGCCAAATCCGCTGGCATTGGTGCCGTGCGGACCTTTATCTGAACTGAGCATCTTGGATCCGGCATCAATAATGGCGAAGTGCGGATTAACTGCGACGACGCGTGTCACCACGCTCAATGCCAATTCATCCGGCGCACACAGACCCAAACGCCATGCGGTAAGATCCAGCAGCGCGTAATTGCCGGGGCGGATTTCATCACAGCCATTGGCTACCGGAGCTGCTAACGCCGTTGGTGTTGAACCAACCGAAATCGCGCAGTCAGCAAATCCGGCGGCGATCAGGCGCTGTTGCACATCGCGCATCAGTGCAATTTCCTGCAGTGCAATTTCCGCGATGGCAACGGCATTGCCCGCACCATAAGCATGTCCAGCATGAGAAACCAATCCGGCAAACGGCAGACCTGCATCCTGAATTTGCTGCGCCAGCGTAATGGCGGCACTGCTGTGTGGATCGATACCAATGCGATGCAGGCCGACATCCACCTTAATCGCTATCGCTAACTGGCAATCGGGCTGACGCTGATGTGCCGCAGTAATCGCCGCAACGCCAGTTGCGCAATCAGCAATGCAGGTAATACGCGCCTGGTGTTGTGCGGCAACCGCTAACATTTCGGCCAGTGTGTCGGCTTGCACTATAGGATAAGCCAGCAGCAGATCGCGTTCACCACCGAGAATAAAGGCGATGCCTTCACTCGGCTTAGAAACGGTAATGCCCTGCGCGCCAAGTGCTCTCTGTTGCTCAGCGATCCAGACGCTTTTATGGGTTTTGATATGGGGGCGCAGCGCGACGCCAGCGGCATCGGCTTTTTGCTGCATCTGATGCAGATTGCGCTGCAGGCGCGGTGCATCAATTTCAAGGTAAGGAGTGAGCCGGTCGGCAATCAACGGTCGCAGCCAGCCAGCCGCTATATTCTGTTCCATCATAATAGTCCGCAGGTAATGACAAGTGCGGACCATCATTAAACAATGCGCAGCAGAATGCCAGCCGCTAGCCTAACCCATTGCCAGCATTCTCTTTTCGGCAAATAAGGTGCGGCAAAGGTTGATTAACGAGTTTGGTACGAGTGGGGGTCAACGATGAGCGGAGCAGAATGAGCAGCAGGCCAAAACCTGCTGCCTCGGAAGATTAGATATAGAGAGAAGCTTCACCCGGCGGACGCGTTTTAAAGCGACGATGCAGCCACAGGTACTGATCGGGCGCACGGAGGATCTCTTTTTCGATCACTCTGTTCATGTAGGCAGCCGCTGCGGCTTCATCCTCATAAGGATAATTTTCCAGTTCTGGCTGAATAATCAGCTGGTAACCGCTTTTATCCTGATTACGAATCAGCACGATAGTCAGCATCGCCGGTTTCGCCAGGCGTGACAGAACAAAAGTACCGTTGGTCGTTGCCGCTTGTTTCACCGCAAACAGCGGCGCAAACACGCTGCCTTTCGGGCCGTAATCCTGATCGGGTGCGAACCAAACGGCTTCGCCTTTTTTCAGAGCCTGCACCATGCCACGCAAATCACGGCGATCGATCATGGCTTTATTCGAACGCATACGACCTTTAGTTTGCGCCCATTCCATGGCCTGATTATTGTGCGGGCGATACATCGCCATCATCGGCTGACACAAACCGGTAATCCGTCCGCCCAGTTCGAGCGACATAAAATGCACACCGATAACCATCACACCACGCTGGTGGCTTTGCGCCTTCTGCAGGTTTTCAAGGCCGCTGACCTTGAAGTAACGACGCACGCGCGCGTCCGACCAGAACCAGGCAATGCCGGTTTCTGCCAGTGCCATCCCGAGCGAGGCGAAGTTGCCCGCGATCATCGCCTCTTTCTGTTCTTCTTCAATATTGGGGAAGCACAGCTCAATGTTGCGGCGAGTAATGCGTTCACGGCGCTGCAGGAAATGGCGAGACAGTTTGCCAGCGCCAGCACCAAGCCGGATAAGAATAGGGTAGGGAAGTTGCACCAGTAGCCACAGAACACCTAGCCCAAACCAGGTAAACCAGTAGCGAGGATGCAGAAGAGTGGATCGGAACTGCCTGGATTTCGTCATAACGCCTTCATGTCGGGAAAATGTATCGCACAAAGAAGAGAGTCCATGAGTTCCTGGCGGTACAACTGTTCTAATTACGACCAGTAGATTAACAAATAGTGCCGTCAAAGAAACGCGATCTCCACAATCTTTAAGATTAAGAGAAGTTGTTGATGCAGCGACTATGAGTAGTTTAATGGCTATCTGGTGGATAGTTATTTTTAAATATCAGTAGTTTAATGGCAGAGTTTCATAAGGTTGAACGGTGATGTTTGCTCGCTTAAAGTCAATTCTGAAAAGATTTTTTATGATTGCTGACACTTATTTAACGCTAACCGCGAAAAATAGCGCTCTGGCTTACGTAGCTTATGAGTAAACCGCAACGCTTTTGCCTGTCATCTATACCTTAAGAAGCCCGCTATGCTGCGGGCTTTTCGAAAAGCATGTTACTCGATATTCTGAATCTGCTCACGCATCTGCTCGATCAAAACTTTCAGTTCAATCGCTGATGCGGTGATCTCGGCATTGATGGATTTCGATGCCAGGGTGTTCGACTCGCGGTTGAACTCCTGCATCATAAAGTCGAGACGGCGGCCAACGGCTTCTTTCTTCTTCAGGATGTTGTAGGTCTCATTCACATGCGCATCCAAACGATCCAGCTCTTCCGAAACATCGGTGCGCTGCGCCATCATCACCAGCTCTTGCTCAAGGCGATTGTTCTCGAGCTGCACTTCGGCTTCTTCCAGCTTGGTCACCAGACGTTCGCGCTGCCATTTAATGACTTCTGGCATCTGCGCGCGCACTTTGCTGACTTCTTGCGATACGCCCTCCAGGCGCTGTTCGATCATCGCTTTCAGCGCGGTACCTTCGCTTTCACGCGCTTCGATAAAGTCATCCAATGCGCCATCCAGCGCGACCAGCAGTTCGGCGTTAATCGCATCGAGATCCTGCTCCTCGGCTGACATCACACCCGGCCAGCGCAAAATATCCAGCGGGTTGATCGCGCCTTCATCACTCTGCATTTTTACCCAGTTGGCAGCCTGCACCAGCTGTTTTGCCAGCGACTCATTCAGCTGCAACTCGCCTTGCGCGCTGGCATCGGCGTCATAGCGCAAATAGCACTCGATTTTACCGCGCGTCAGACGGTTGCGAATACGCTCGCGGATGACAGGTTCCAGACCACGGAACTGTTCCGGTAAACGGATATAGGTTTCCAGATAGCGCTGGTTAACAGAACGAAGCTCCCAGGCGGCGCTGCCCCAGTGGCCTTTGGCTTCGCGGCGGGCGTAAGCGGTCATACTGCGGATCATAATCGTCTTCTCATTTTCAGAAATGTTGGATGAAGTATAGCGAGGCAGGCTCGACGCTAACAGGCATAAGCGTACATAAGCTTGAATAACAAAAAATTTCCGCTTTTGGCGACAGGCACTTATGCTTAGCGCTGGTTCACATCTTGAGGATGAAGTGATGTTCCGCTCTGTGGCTCTCCCGGTTTTATTGACCTTCCTGCTCGCTGGATGTCAGGCGCCTTCGACACCGCGTGAACAAATTCCGCCCAACACGGCACCCGTAGCAGTATGCGGTTCTGGTGAAGTCATGATGCAAACGACATTGTGGTTTGGCATGAATAAGCCAAAAGGCGGCACGGTGAGCAGCCTTGAGTGGCAACAATTTGTCGATAACGATGTGACTCCGCGCTTCAAAGACGGGCTGTCGGTATATGACGCGAAGGGACAGTGGCTGGGCGAAAACGGTAAGCTGGCGCGGGAAAACAGTAAGGCGCTGATGCTGATTCACCATCCCGATCACAGCAGCTCGGAGAGTATTAACGGATTACGTGACATCTATAAAAAGCGTTTCGAGCAGGAATCCGTAATGCGTGTTGATTCACTGGTGTGCGTGGCGTTTTAAATAAAGGGCGGCCGCTCAGCCGCCCTTTATCATCAGATAAACAGCCCGGCAAATGCGGCAGAGAGCAGGCTCACCAGCGTTGAGCCATAAACCAGCTTCCAGCCAAATCGTGAGACCACATTGCCCTGTTTTTCATTCAGACCTTTGATCGCCCCGGCAACAATGCCGATAGAGGCGAAGTTAGCGAACGATACCAGGAACACCGACAGAATGCCCAGCCCGCGTGGCGTCATCTCAGCGGCGACTTTTTTCAGCTCAATCATCGCGACAAACTCATTCGCCACCAGCTTGGTCGCCATAATACTGGCTGCCTGCAGCGCATCGGCGGACGGAATGCCCACCAGCCACGCAAACGGATAGAACACATAACCTAGCAGATGTTGGAAGCTGTAGCCGAATACCGCCGCGAACAGCGCATTTATCGCCGCAATCAGCGCGATAAAACCAATCAGCATTGCCATGATGATCATCGCCACTTTAAAACCGGCGAGAATGTATTCCCCCAGCATCTCAAAGAAACTCTGATCTTCGTGCAGCTTATCCAGCGCAATCTGTTCTTCATTTTCCGGACGCGTCGGATTGATGATCGACAGAATAATAAAGGTGCTGAACATGTTGAGCAGCAGCGCCGCAACCACATATCTGGCATCAATCATCGACATATAGGCCCCGACAATCGACAGAGAAACTGTCGACATCGCGGTTGCGGCCATGGTGTACATACGCGGTGCGGAGATATCGCCGAGAATGCCTTTATAAGCGATAAAGTTCTCCGACTGGCCGAGAATCAAGGTACTGACGGCGTTAAAGGACTCCAGCTTGCCCATGCCGTTCACTTTCGACAGTAGCGTGCCAAAGAAACGAATCAGCAGCGGCAGAATACGCCAGTGCTGCAAAATACCAATCAGGGCAGAAATAAACACAATCGGGCACAGTACGCCGAGGAAAATAAATGCCAGGCCCTGATCGGCCATATTGCCAAACACAAAGTTGGTACCCTGAGCGGCATAGGTCAGCAAGGTTTCGAAGAAGCCGCCGACGGCGGTAACCACGGATTGGCCACCGGCAGAATGCAGGAAAAACCAACCCAGCGCCGCTTCTACGATCAGCAGTTGAATAATAAAACGCGGACGAATCCGTTTGCGGTCATGGCTGACCAACAGCGCAAGGGCAAAGATTACCACCAGCGCCAGCAGAAAATGCAGTATCGCTATCATCGTTTATCTTTTTTAGGGAGGAAACGCGCATTTAGCCACAGCCACAGCGGAATTTCATCCGGGATTGCGCCGATCGCGGGCAGGACAGCCGCGCATGAAGTCCGTATAATGCGCAGCCAAACCTAAGCAAGCCGGAGAGAAACCATGCGTCCAGCAGGCCGTAGTGCATCAGAAACACGTCCCGTCACCCTTACTCGTCACTACACCAAACATGCAGAAGGCTCTGTGCTGGTTGAGTTTGGCGAAACCAAAGTGCTGTGCACCGCCACCGTTGAAGAGAGTGTGCCGCGTTTCCTTAAAGGCAAAGGTCAGGGCTGGATTACCGCAGAATATGGCATGCTGCCGCGTTCTACCCACAGCCGCATGGCGCGTGAAGCGGCTAAAGGTAAGCAAGGCGGACGTACGCTGGAGATTCAACGTCTGATTGCGCGTTCACTGCGCGCCGCAGTGGATCTGGAAGCCTTAGGTGAATTTACTATCACACTGGATTGCGACGTGATTCAGGCCGATGGCGGCACGCGTACCGCTTCTATTACCGGTGCCTGCGTGGCATTAGCCGATGCGTTAAATGCATTGGTTGCCGCAGGCAAACTGAAAGCCAGCCCGTTGAAAGGTATGGTGGCGGCAATTTCCGTCGGCATCGTGGGCGGTGAAGCGCTGTGCGATCTGGAATACGTGGAAGATTCCGCCGCTGAAACTGACATGAACGTGGTGATGACCGAGGATGGTCGCATGATTGAAGTGCAGGGCACCGCAGAAGGTGAACCGTTCAGCCACGAAGAGTTACTGCAGCTGCTGGCGCTGGCGCGAGGCGGCATTGAGCAGTTGATTCAGGCGCAAAAAGCAGCGCTAGCGAATTGATGTAACAGGCGACCTTAGAGTCGCCTTTTCTTTATTTGAGGAGTGAGAAATGAAAGCCTGGCAGCGTCAGTTTATTGAATTCGCCCTGAACAAAGGGGTACTGAAGTTTGGTGAGTTCACCCTAAAGTCGGGTCGTATTAGCCCCTATTTCTTTAACGCCGGATTGTTTAATACCGGCCGCGATTTAGCGCTGCTGGGCCGTTTCTACGCGCAGGCACTGGTGGATGGCGGAGTTGATTTCGACCTGCTGTTTGGCCCGGCGTATAAAGGCATTCCCATTGCCACCACCACCGCGGTGGCGCTGGCCGATCATCACGAGCGCGACGTGCCTTACTGCTTCAATCGCAAAGAAGCCAAAGATCATGGCGAAGGTGGCTTGCTGGTGGGCAGCCCGCTCCAAGGCAAAGTGATGCTGGTGGACGATGTGATTACCGCCGGCACCGCGATTCGTGAATCGATGGATATTATCAGCGCGCATAACGCGACTTTAGCGGGTGTGCTGATTTCGCTGGATCGTCAGGAGCGTGGTCGCAGCGATATTTCAGCCATCCAGGAAGTGGAGCGTGACTACAAGTGTAAAGTCACCGCCATTATTACGCTGGCTGAGTTGATTGATTATCTGGAAGAGAAGCCAGAGATGGCTGACCATCTGGCGAAAGTGCGCGCGTATCGCAAAGAGTACGGGATTTAATTATTCGGCAATTGTGCGTTCGGTAATGAGGTTGCCATGAATGGCAACCCTACACTGTAGGGTCGCCATTCATGCTGACCTGCTCTTTTAAACCAACTGCGCAGCCATCAGCGGCCAGCGGCTATCGAAATCCGCGGTAGGGCGAAAACGGAATTCGGAACGCACATAGCGCGACAGCAATCCTTCGCAGAACGCCAGCAGCTGGCTCGCTAACAGCGTTTCGTCGCTTTGAAAACCTTCGCCATCACGCATTTTCTTCTCGCGCATCACCTGACGCAGCTGCACTTCAATACGTTCAAACAGCTGATTGATACGCCCTTGCAGGCGATCCTGTTCAAACATCAGTGCGTGGCCGGTCAAAATGCGCGTCAGCCCCGGATTACGCTCACCAAATCCCAGAATCAGCTGCACGATTAAACGCAGTCGCGTCAGCGTCTCTTTTTCATCTTTCAGGATTAGATTGATGCGGGTAATCAGACTGTCTTCAATAAACTCGATGAGGCTATCGAACATCCGCGTTTTGCTGGGAAAGTGGCGGTACAACGCCGCTTCTGAAACGCCTACATTGGCTGCCAGCTTCGCGGTGGTGATGCGCTGACTGCCATCGCCCGACTCCAGCATCTGCGCCAGCGCCTGCAAAATCTCTTCGCGACGATTCCGTTTCGCGACTTTTTTTTCTGCCATGACCTTCAACACCCCTGAAATTCACCAAAAACAGGCAATACTGCCTCATCTGCCACAGACAAAGCGGCCCGTGGCGACAAGAAATAAAAAGATGGCTAAGCGAAAAGTGTCGCGTGTTACTGGCGGCCTGAGTGACCGAATCCGCCCGCACCGCGGTCGCTGGTGTCAAAATCTTCCACCAGGTTAAATTCGGCCTGTACCACCGGCACGAAGACCAGCTGCGCCAGACGGTCGCCCGGCTGCAGCGTGAAGCTGTCCTGACCACGGTTCCAGACGGAAACCATCAGCTGTCCCTGATAATCGGAGTCGATTAAACCGACCAGATTGCCCAGCACGATGCCATGTTTATGGCCAAGGCCAGAGCGCGGCAGAATGACGGCGGCAAGCGCAGGATCGGCGATGTGAATCGCCAGGCCTGTTGGTACCAACGTGGTCATGCCCGGTGCGATTTCCAGTGCGTCATCCAGGCAGGCGCGCAAATCGAGACCAGCGGAACCAGAGGTTGCATAGGTTGGCAGCGGAAATTCGTTGCCCACGCGTGCATCAAGAATTTTAACGTCGATTTTTTTCATCATAACGGCTGACAATCTCGTCTATTAATTGTTGGCCAAGGAGCGTCTTATCACTGAGCGGTAAGACTTTTTCTCCTTCCTGCCAAAAAAGGTGAAGAGCATTGGTGTCGCTATTGAAGCCCTGACCCGCCTGCGCCACATCATTGGCACAAATCAGATCGAGGTTTTTTCGCGCCCGTTTTTGCCGCGCGTATTCTTCCACATTCTGGGTTTCAGCAGCAAATCCCACAACGTAAGGGCGATTTTCCTGCAGCGCCGCTACGCCTGCGACAATATCGGGGTTCTTCACCAACTGCAGCGTGACGTTATCATCGCCACCCTGTTTTTTGATTTTCTCTGCGGCAATCGTGGCCGCCCGGTAGTCTGCCACGGCTGCGCTGGCAATGAAAATATGTTGTTGCCCGATTTGCGCCATCACAGCTGCTTCCATCTCTAATGCGCTGTCGACATCTACGCGCTGAACGCCTGGCGGTGTTGAAAGCGCAACCGGGCCCGCTACCAGCGTCACCTTCGCACCGCGTTTTGCCGCGGCGGCGGCAATCGCAAAGCCCATCTTACCTGAGCTGTGATTGCTGATATAACGCACCGGGTCGAGCGCTTCGCGGGTTGGGCCGGCGGTGATCATAATGTTGAGATGTTGCAGATCGTTGACGGGCGCAGCCCATTCTAATGCGTACGCCACAATCGCCAGCGGATCGAGCATGCGGCCAGGACCAATATCGCCGCAGGCCTGGCTGCCGCTGTCGGGTCCCCAAATCAGCACGCCGCGTTGATGCAGATGCTGCAGATTCTCCTGGGTTATCGCTGCACGGTACATTTGCTGATTCATGGCGGGAACAATCGCGAGAGGCGCATCGCTGGCGAGACACGCCGTGGTGACCAGATCGTTCGCCATGCCGGCGGTGACGCGGGCAATCAGATCGGCAGTTGCGGGGGCTAACACAATCAAATCAGCCCACTTCGCCAGTTCAATATGGCCCATTGCTGCTTCTGCTGCTGGGTCGAGAAGGTCATCAAATACCGGATAACCGGAAACCGCCTGCAGGCTCAGCGGCGTAATAAAGGCTTTGGCCGCTTCGGTCATCATCACGCGCACATCTGCACCGCGATCGCGCAGTCGACGCACCAACTCCGGCGCTTTATACGCGGCAATGCCGCCGCTCACGCCCAGCAGAATTTTTTTACCGGCTAATCCCGTCATGTTCTTCGCCTCAACTTAAAGCAGATTGCCGCATTAATGGCGGCAGATGCAGGCAACTTTATCACAAAATCTTTAGCTCGCCTTTTCACTGCCTGCGGCCTTTGCGAGCCGCCTCTGAAATCGCGTTTTGTCTGCTGGCACGACGAGTGGCAGAGGCGCAGAATCGCCACAACGCAGGGAGAACAACGCATGACGGAACTGGCACCACGGGAAAAACTGTTGTTAATGGGCGCGGAGATGTTGAGTGATGCGGAGTTACTGGCGATTTTCTTGCGCACCGGTACCAGCAGCACCAGCGTGCTGTTGCTGGCGCATCAGATGCTGAACGAGTTTGGCTCGCTCTATCGCATTATGACGGCCAGCCAGCAGGAGCTTGGACAGATTAAGGGCGTGGGCAGCGCTAAGATGACGCAGCTGTATGCGATAGCTGAACTGGGACGGCGTTTCTTTGCCAGCCAGCTGGCGCGGGAAAATGTGATGGAAAATCCACAGGTGACACGCCATTACCTGCAGAGCGTGCTGGCGCATGAGGAGCGGGAAGTGTTTATGGCACTGTTCCTTGATAATCAGCATCGCGTATTACAGGCGCAGAAGATGTTTTCAGGGTCGATTGCCAGCGTGGAGGTGCACCCGCGTGAAATCGTGCGCGAAGCCCTGAAACTCAACGCAGCGGCCGTCATTCTGGCGCACAATCATCCTTCCGGCATTGCCGAACCCAGCCGGGCAGATCGTGATATCACCGGTAAAGTTGGCCAGGCGTGCGCGCTGCTTAATATCCGTTTACTTGATCATTTGGTGATCGGTCACGGCGAGTTTACCTCTTTCGCTGAGCGTGGTTGGTTGTAATTCAGCGATTCAATTGAACAGAAATGAGGCATTTTTGCGCGATCCAGAGGGATCTTTATCTGTTCGGGACTTGAGCACTCAGGCTGAGCGGCGTATACTACGCCACCTTTGAGAATCTCGGGTTTGGCGTTTGGGCCAGCTTAGCGGGTTCACATGGAACTCGCCTGGGCGGGCTAAGGCCTGACGAGGCGGCCAAAACCTAGTTTTTAAAGCTCGAGCTGATTTGATTTTTGGAGAATAGAAATGTCACGAGTCTGCCAGGTAACTGGAAAGCGTCCGGTAACGGGTAACAACCGTTCCCACGCAATGAACGCGACGAAACGCCGTTTCCTGCCGAACCTGCACTCTCACCGTTTCTGGGTTGAGAGCGAAAAGCGCTTCGTTACTCTGCGTGTATCTGCTAAAGGTATGCGTGTTATTGATAAAAAGGGCATCGATACGGTTCTGACCGAAATCCGCGCCCGTGGTGAGAAGTACTAAGGAACTGAATCATGGCTAAAGGTATTCGTGAGAAGATCAAGCTGGTTTCCTCTGCTGGTACAGGTCACTTCTATACCACCACGAAGAACAAACGTACTAAACCAGAGAAATTAGAACTGAAAAAGTTCGATCCGGTTGTACGTCAGCACGTTCTCTACAAAGAAGCTAAAATTAAGTAATTTTAGTGTTCTGAGAAAAACCCGGCTTCGGCCGGGTTTTTTGTTTCTGCGATTCGTTGAGGAGATGAGATGCCTGAATTACCTGAGGTAGAAACCAGTCGTCGCGGTATCGAACCCCACATGGTTGGTGCCACGATTCTGCATGCGGTAGTGCGTAATCCCCGTTTGCGCTGGCCGGTCTCGCATGAAATTCACGCGTTAAGCGACCAACCGGTATTGAGCGTGCAGCGTCGCGCCAAATATCTGCTGCTCGAACTGCCGCATGGCTGGATCATCATTCACCTCGGCATGTCCGGCAGCCTGCGTGTGCTACCCGTTGAACAGCCCGCAGCCAAACATGACCACGTCGATTTGGTGATGAGCAACGGCAAAGTGCTGCGTTACACCGATCCACGGCGTTTTGGTGCCTGGCTATGGAGCAACGACCTCGCAGGCAGCAGTGTGCTGGCGCATCTTGGACCAGAGCCACTAAGCAGCGAATTTGATGGTGTATACCTGTTTGAAAAGTCGCGCGGCAAACGCACAGTGATTAAACAGTGGCTGATGGATAACAAGGTTGTGGTGGGCGTCGGGAACATCTACGCCAGCGAGTCGCTGTTTACCGCCGGGATCTTGCCCGATCGTTCAGCGATGAGTTTGAGCCAGGAGGACGCGGAGCTGCTGGTTAACACCATCAAAGCGGTATTGCTGCGCTCGATTGAGCAGGGCGGCACCACGCTGCGTGATTTCCTGCAGACCGACGGTAAACCCGGCTACTTCGCGCAGCAGCTGCAGGTTTATGGTCGCGCCGGTGAGCCTTGCCGAGCCTGCGGTACGCCGATTGTCAGCGGCAAGCATGGCCAGCGCAGTACCTTCTGGTGCCCACGCTGCCAGCACTGAGTTAAGGCTGAGCCAGTCGCGCCAGTAACGCCTTATGCACTACGTCAGGCAGAAATGCCTGCACGTCACCGGCATGGCGCGCCACTTCTTTTACCAGCGAAGAAGAGACGAAGGAGAAACCTTCTGACGGCATCAGAAACACACTCTCCAGCGTTGGCAACAGGTGACGATTCATCTGCGCCAGCTGCAGCTCATACTCAAAATCTGATACCGCACGCAAACCGCGCACCAGCACGTTAGCGTTCTGTGCCTGGGCAAAATTCGCCATCAAATCGCTGAAACCAATGACTTCCACATTCGATAAATGCGCAGTTACCTGACGCGCCATATCGACGCGCTCATCCAGGCTGAACAACGGCTTTTTACTCGGACTGGCGGCAATCGCCACAACGATGTGATTAAACATCTTCGCTGCACGCGTCACAATATCCAGATGACCCAAGGTAAAGGGATCAAAGGTGCCGGGATAAATCGCTTTCGTACTCATACGCGACCTTGTGTTGAGGTGTGATGCAGCGCCCACAGCGCCGAATATTTGTTGAAGGTGTACTGCGCGTTGACCACCGCTAAAATCCAGCCCTGTTTACCGTCGAGAAAACCGGCGCGCAGCAGCAGCGTTTTTACAAACGCGCCGAGCGTGTGGCTAAAGATGGAGAACAGCCCGCAGCGTTTTCCGCGCTGAAAACGCTCCTGCGCCCAGGCTTCGGCATAATTCATCTGTTTACGCTGAAACGCAATCAGGTCGCGACAGGTAAGATGTTGCAGATCGCCCACCAGTTTCACCACTGGCGCACCTTGCGTCTCGAGTGATTCGTGTACCAGGTTGTCGTTGTAATTGAGCTTGCGCGGATAGAGGCGCATTACGCGGTCGGGATACCAACCGCTGTGGCGCATAAACCGACCAAGAAACAGATTACTGCGCCCGAGGCTGTAAACGTTATCCGAAGCGGGCTGGATGAGAACCTGCTCAATGGCATCACGCAGTTCTGGCGTGACGCGCTCGTCGGCATCGATCATCAAAATCATATCGCCCTGCGCATGCGCCTGCGCGCGCTGACGCTGTTTGCCAAACCCTTCCCAGCCTTCAGCCTGGAAGACCTGCGCGCCGTGATCGCGTGCCACCTGTACGGTGTTATCAGTACTACCGGAATCCAGCACCACAATCTCATCAGCCCAACTGACGGAAGCCAGCGCCTCCGGCAGCAGTTCAGCTTCGTTTTTGGCGATCATCACCACAGAGAGACGTTGGCGTTGCGACATGAGTTAGTGAGCTCGCGGCGGTAAATGAGGTTCGAGTAACTGTAGCAGACGCTGTAATGCGCCCTGATTCTGATGCAATACTTCTACTGCATGGCGGCCGTAGTAGCGGCGATAATCGTCATCCTGCAGCAAGTTCGCGACTTCTTTCTGTAGCGATACCACGTCAGTGACGGTAATCAGCCCTTCGGCCTGCTGCAATTTGGCGCAGATATCTTTGAAGTTCCAGATGTGCGGGCCCATCAGCACCGGAATGGCATGCGCCGCCGGCTCCAGCGGATTATGTCCACCGCGCTCTACCAGGCTGCCGCCAACAAAGGCGAGGTCAGCAATGCCGTACAGCATCATCAATTCGCCCATAGTGTCGCCAATCACCACTTGGGTGGAACTTGAGGGAATTTCACCGCTGCTGCGCAGCGTAAAGCTGAAGCCGCGTTTTTGCGTCAGATCGCAGGCATCTTTGAAACGTTCCGGGTGGCGCGGCACTAAAATCAGCAGCAGATCCGGGAATTGCTGCAACAGGCGGCGATGGGCATCGAGCACAATCGCTTCTTCGCCTTCATGAGTGCTGGTAGCGATCCATACCGGACGGCGCGACGCCCACTGACGACGCAGCGTCACCGCTTTGGCCGCCAGCTCTGGCGTCACCGAGATATCAAACTTCAGGCTGCCCGTAACGGTCAGATGCGAACGTTTCAGACCAAGGCTGAGAAAACGATCGCCATCTTCGGCGTTTTGCGCGGCAATCAGCGTAATGCGTTGCAGCAAATCACGCATAAAGCCACCGAGTTTTTTGTAGCCTTTGGCCGAGCGTTCAGACAGGCGCGCGTTGGCAATCACCAGCGGAATTTTGCGCTGGTGCAAAATGCGAATAATGTTTGGCCACAGCTCGGTCTCCATGATGATCACCAGTCGCGGGTCGACGGTATCGAGGAAACGATTGATCGAGCCTGGCAGATCATAAGGCAAATAAACGTGGTGCACGTCTTTACCAAACGCTGATTGCGCCCGCTCAGAGCCGGTTGGCGTCATGGTGGTGACGGTAATCGGTAGCGTTGGGTAGCGGTGGCGCAGAGCGCGCACCAGCGGCACCGCCGCCAGCGTTTCGCCGACGGAAACGGAATGCAGCACAATGCCATGTGGCAGGACTTTGCCGCTACAGTAGCCGTAGCGTTCTGCCCAGCGTTTACGGTAGGCTGGTGCTTTTCGACCGCGCAGCCACAGGCGCAGCCAGATTAGTGGCTGAATCAGGTAGAGCAAGGCTGTGTATAGAGTCGTCATAGTTACCGTTACGACAGAATCGCGTCAAAAAACAGATGAAAGGCGGCATGTTATCAGAAACTAGCCACCTGCTCATACCCCTTCATCAGCGGCTTTGCAGCACCTGCTGATAAAGTGAAGTCAGCGCCTGCGCCAGTCGCTGCGGACCAAAAGGTTCAATTCTGCGCCGTGCAGCTTCGCCCATGGCAGAATTGTGTGAAAGTGCCGGTGTGGCTTTTACTGCTTCGTTTAACGCGTTGATATCTAATGCATCGCAGACAAAACCTTCCTGCCCCGCGGTGATAAATTCCGCGCCGCCGCAGCCGGTGCTGGTGATCACCGCCAGCCCGCAGGCCATCGCTTCCAGTACCACGTTAGGGAAGGGATCATAAAGCGTTGGCAGCAGCAGCGCGTCAGCCGCATGGTAGAACGGTTGCACATCTTGCTGCACGCCGACAAAGCGCAAACGCTCCAGACAATTAAGCTGATTAGCCAGCTGCTGGTAGCGCGACAGCTGCTTATCCTGACCAACCACCACCAGATAGCGATCGCTTTTCGCCACGGCTTCAATCGCCGCCTTCAGTCCTTTGCGCTCAAAACCCGAGCCGACGTAAATCATCACCGTCGCCTCTTGCGGCAGCTTCAGCTGCTGGCGGGCTGCATGGCGCAATGCTTCGCTGGCAGGCTGGAAGCGCTGACTATCAATGGCGTTATGAATCACATGGATCTTGCTGGCATCGAGCGTGAAGTTGCGCAAGATATCCTGCTTCACCATCTCTGAATTACAGATCACCGCCTTTAACGACGGTGCGTTGAACATCTCGTTTTCCGCCTGCAATACGTAGCGATGATAAGGACTTAGGCTGGCGCTTAAACGCTGCCAGGGCGACACAATGCGCGCGCGCTGTTCCAGCCATACGCGGTGTACGCCATCGCCAGCGCGGAAGATATCGCACCCGGCAATGCGCTCATGGCTCTGCACAATATCGAACTTTTCCCGCTCCCAGCAGGCGCGTGCGGCGCGCGCAAAACCACGCTCACGCGAGATGCGGCCGAATTTAGCCGGATTACAGATATGCAGATGCCATGCCGGATTTGGCGTGCCCTGCCAGCTGCGGGTAATAATGTTGAGATCGAGCTGCTCGCTGTCCAGCGCTTCCAGTGCACGTGAAATAAAACGTTCGGCACCGCCATCTGGACGATATTTCTGCCGGACGATAGCCAGGCGTAACTTACTCATGCAAAAAACTCCGGGCGGCCACAATCACATCCTCAACGGGAATGGCAGAAAGATAGCGCTGTTGCGTATTGGTATCGATCGCGTCTGGTGACGGCAGCGGGCCATAATCACCGGCCCAAATCACGCGGTTGTTCTCGCCCCACGGTCGCCAGTGCTGCAGTTTGGTTGGGCCAAACAGCGCGAGGCAGGGCGTCTCCAGCGCGGCAGCCATGTGCATTGGCGCAGAGTCCACGCCGATAAACAGCTGTGCAGCATCAATAAGTGCAGCTAGCTGCGGCAAGGAGAGTTCACCGGCCAAAGACACGACATTAGGGCTGTGGCACAGCGCTTGAATATTGGCGATCATCACCCGCTCTTTCTGGTCCGGCGCAGCGGTCAGTACCACAGTGCGACCTTCGGCGGCGAGTGCATCAATCAACTGTGCCACCTTTTCATCTTCCCAGCATTTGAACAGCCAGCGTGAAGTGGGCTGAAGCACAATAAACGGGGAATGTACCGCATGCTGTGCCAGCACATCCTGCACTTTCTGTTGGTCGGCCGCGCTGAAATGCATTGAGGCTTTGGCGCCGGCTGCGCTGATACCCAGCGGCCTGAGCGCGGCCATATTCTGCTCAACCGTATGCAGCTGGTTATGATCGTCGGTACTCACCAGCTGGTTATGTATCCAGCGCCACAAAGCGTGGCTGCGTTTGGGGAAAGCAAAACCAATGCGCACCGGTGCGCCAGAAAGTCCGGTAATGATGGCGCTACGCCACTGGTCGGCGAGGTTAATCACGATGTCGTAATGGCAGGCGCGCACTGCGGAAATCAGAGCCATTTCATGACGGAATTTCTGCCAGCCACCCTCTTTCTTCCAGTTGCGATCGATGATGTGTAACTGGCGAATGGCGGGATGTGCCTCCAACATCGGAGAGGTTTCTTTATAGAGCAGAACGTCGATGTTGGCCTGTGGATAGCGCTGGCGAAGCGCATTGATCGCCGGCGTAGTCAGCAGCATATCGCCATGATGGCGTAGCTTGATTAATAGAATGTTTTTCGCCGCAAATGGGTCTGGAATCGGACTTGCCATACTCAAATGATCTCAGAATTCAGTCAGCTGATTGTAGGGCAAACCCCACAGGCGTGAAAGCCAGGCGTAGCGCTTATTTCCTGCGCCAGCGATAAATCCGGCTCAGCCATAACAGCAGCTGATACCACTGCTGTACGCCGCGCGCGTTACGCAACATGCGTTTGTGCGTTTGCGTGGCAAACAGGTCTGCAATCATCGCCTGGCGTGCGGACTCGTCGGGCTCACGGCGAATACAGTGACAAACGCTGAGTGCCTCATGGGTAATCTGGTAGTGAAACGCCGGGTAGATTTTCACTTTATGGCGATAGCGTGCATTGATCTCTTCCAGTAATTGCGCAATTTTCAGGTAATGGCGCTGATACTCCACGTTGCGCTGACCGGTGCGCTTACGGTTGCTGATAGAGGCATCATGCATGTAATAGCAATACAGCACCTGGTCGGTATAGCGCACCCGTTTAGCGTTCAGCATGAACTCGGTGGTCCAGGGAATGTCCTGATGGTGCAGGCCTGGCTCAAAATCGAGTTTTATCTGTTCGATTAATTCGCGGCGGTAAATTCCTAACCACACCACATGCATATAACGATGCGTTTGCAGCGCTTTGTTGAGCCACTCTGGACCGCTCAGCACTTCAGTGCTGGTCAGGCGATCGAGCGGAATCAGAGGTTTCACTTGCTGGCTGGCTTTAAAAAACCACTCCGCATTGCACTGTGCGGCATCGAGATTATCGCGTTCTGCCATCTCAACCAGCGTTTGATACATCGCCGGATCCATGGTGTCGTCAGCATCCGGAAACGAAACATACTTGCCACGTGCCAATGCTAAGCCAGCATTGCGGGCGCGTGATACGCCGCCATTGGCCTGATGGATGACCTCAACATGTTGGTATTGCTGCGCATAAGCGTCAGCACGGGCACCCGAACCGTCAGTGGAACCATCATCAACGATGATGATTTCCAGCGAGGTTAATGTTTGTGCCAGCAGCGACTGCATGAAAGACTCAAACATCGCACCTGCATTAAACATAGGTGTGATGACAGTGAGTAATGGTGTTTTATTCGACATGGCTTAACTAATAATTTACGTATCTATGAGGTTAATTATTAGTAAGGAACTCAGAACTTATTACACAATAATGGTCAAAAGCGTTTTGCTCGTTAGCATTCCTGCATCTTTAAGAGTTTGTCGACGCTGAGCGTTCGATAAAAACTCCTCAATCTGGGCATCAGCATGAAAAATATTCTCGTGATTAGGCGCGACAACATTGGCGATATGGTGTGTACCACGCCGCTACTGGAAGGTTTGAAACTGGCTTTTCCCGATGCAAAGCTGACGCTGCTGGTGAACAAAGTTGCTGAGGATGTGGTGAGCCATAATCCACATGTTGATCGCTTATATGTTTATAAGAAAGCCAAGCATCGCAGTAAAAACGAAACCACGCTGGGCGTTTACTGGCAGCGCGTGAAGGTCATGCTGGCGCTGCGTAAAACACGCTTTGATGCCACGATTCTGGCGAATCCTGTGCCGTGCAAATATAGCCTGCGGTTGGCGAAAATGGCCGGTGCAGGCAACGTAATTGGCGCGGCTCAGACTGATGCCGAGCTTGATCATCCTTTCCAGAAAAGCGATTTCCGTGGCGAGCATCAGGTTGAACACACCTATTCGTATCTCTCAGCGCTGACCCAAACCCCGCCAGCCGTCCCTGCGGTCAATCTCTATCTTTCCGCAAGCGAACGTGAAGTGGCGGCTAAGCGCGTTAGCGCACTGTTCCCCCAACCGGGCAAAGTTTACGGCGTGCACATCAGCAGTCGCAGCCCTAAACGCCGCTGGCCGGTGGCGTCCTATGCGGCTTTTATCAATAAGCTGCTGGAGGATGAACAGGCACAGGTACTGGTGTTTTGGTCGCCGCAGGGAACGCTTGATCTCAATGATAAAGGAGATGCGGCACGCAGCGATGAGCTGATGCAATGCGTAAACTCACCGCGGGTGGCGCGCTATCCCACCGCATCGGTTCGCGAATTGGTGGCAGGTTTTGATCGCTGTGAGCAGATTCTGTGTAGCGATGGTGGGCAGATGCATCTTGCCGCCGGGTTGCATAAAAAACAGGTAGTTTTCTTTGGCGATACTGACGCCAGCCAATGGCATCCGTGGTCGGGGGAGTATCAAATTATGCAGACCGATTCGGGCGAGTGTCGTGATATCTCACTAGAAACGGTCTGGCAAGCGTGGCAGCAATTGCAGCAGCGTTAACGTGACGCGAGTTCGACATATTGACGGCTGATGGCCGTCACATCGTATTGATTAAGTGCCTCTTCATTTATTTCCGGCAGTTGGTCATAAACCTCGACCATCTTGCGGGCTAATGCGCCCGCATCAATCTCGGTGAGCATTTCTGGCATGCCGGCTTTGACCAGAATTTCCTCTGGACCGCCCGGGCAGCGGGTACTGATTACCGGCGTGCCAAGCATCAAAGACTCCACGATCACATTGCCAAAACCTTCGCTGTCCGAACTCATCACCATCAGGTGCGCATGTTTGATGTATGGGAACGGGTTGGATTGAAAACCGAGGAATAGCACGCGATCGGCAATGTTGAGCGTTTGTGCCAGCTGTTTCGCTGCGGCAATGCGTTCTTCAGTGCCGGTGCCAAGCAGCACCAGCTTAGCGCGAGATGCCAGTCCAGATTGCGCAAAGGCTTCCAGCAGACGATCCTGGCGTTTTTGCGGATGGATGCGCGCCACGTTGATCAGGTATTCACTGCCAGCCAGATCGCAGGCGTCATTCGCGCGCGCGCGTAATGTTTGTAAATCAAACGGATTGTTGATGACGGCGGTTTTGGCGGGGTGCACATCCATCACATCAACCATGTCATCCAGCACGGCTTGCGACACAGCAGTGATATTACGCTGTTGATAAATGCCGGCCATTTTGCGCTTTTTCAACCAGTAGTTGAGTCCTTTACGGTGTCCCAAATAGGTTGAAGAGAGCACGCCATGAATGCAGTACCACAAGCGGGCTGCATCGATAGCTTTACTGCGCGCAACGATGCGGTCAGTTTTATGCAGATTGGAAATGACCAGGTCGTACTTGCCGTTCTGCGCCTCATCCTGACGTAACACTTCATCAAGCTTATTAGCGCGACGCGACAATTCGGTCAGCTTGCGCCACGGCGCACTGCTGGGTGAGGTAATCACACGATATTCAATGCCTTCAGGCAGCGCATAGGCGCAGGTTTCATCGAGTGAGTAGAGCGTAACGTGATGTCCCATTTTATGAATCGATTCGCTCAGGGTTAACACGACTTTTTCCGCGCCGCCGCCCGGTAAACCATCAATAATCATCAAAATGCGCATATCACGTCCAAATGAGTGGCCAGTAAGAGCGCCCTTTATACCGTTTAGGTACTCAGGACGCTACACCGCGCGATTAATCCCAGCTCAATACCACTTTGCCGGATCGCCCCGAACGCATCTCATCAAAGCCCTGTTGGAACGCATCAATGTGATAACGATGGGTGATGATTGGCGTCAGATCGAGGCCAGACTGCACCAGTGCGGCCATTTTGTACCAGGTTTCAAACATCTCACGGCCGTAAATGCCTTTGATGAATAACCCCTTAAAGATCACCTGATTCCAGTCAATGGACATTTCGCCCGGTGGAATTCCCAGCAGCGCGATTCGGCCGCCGTGGTTCATGACGTCCAGCAAGGTACGAAACGCGGGTGGCGCACCGGACATTTCCAGTCCAACATCAAAGCCTTCGGTCATGCCAAGTTCGGTCATCACGTCACGCAGATTCTCCTGCGCCACATTAACCGCACGCGTTACGCCCATTTTACGCGCCAGCTCGAGGCGATATTCATTGATATCGGTGATCACCACATGGCGTGCGCCGACGTGTTTACACACCGCCGCCGCCATAATACCAATCGGGCCGGCACCAGAAATCAGTACATCTTCACCGACTAAATCAAACGAAAGCGCGGTGTGAACCGCATTGCCAAAGGGATCGAAAATGGCCGCCAGCTCATCAGAGATATTGTCGGGAATCTTGAAAGCATTAAAAGCCGGGATCACCAGATATTCGGCGAAGCAGCCCTGACGATTGACGCCGACACCGACCGTATTGCGGCATAAATGGGTGCGTCCCGCACGGCAGTTACGGCAATGACCGCAGGTGATGTGGCCTTCACCGGAGACGCGATCGCCAATGGCAAAACCTTTCACTTCCTGCCCCATGCCCACCACTTCACCCACATATTCGTGTCCGGTGATCATCGGTACCGGAATGGTTTTGCGTGACCAGTCGTCCCAGTTATAGATGTGCACGTCGGTGCCGCAGATGGCGGTTTTGCGGATCTTAATCAGCAGGTCATTGTGGCCCGGCTCCGGAATCGGTGCGTCGTTGACCATCCAGATGCCTTCTTCAGCTTTTAATTTGGCGAGTGCTTTCATGTCCTTGCTCCTTAAGCGATAACGCCCAGCTGCTGACCAATGCGCGTAAAGGCGGCAACCGCGTGTTCCAGCTGTGCCTGTGTATGTCCGGCCGAAATTTGTGTACGGATACGCGCCTGGCCTTGCGGCACCACCGGATAGAAGAAACCGGTGACGTAAATGCCTTCCTGCTGTAACAGGCTGGCGAATTGCTGCGCCACTTTGGCATCGCCCAGCATCACGGGAATGATGGCGTGGTCGGCTCCAGCCAGTGTGAAACCAGCGGCGGTCATTTGTTCGCGGAAGAAGCGCGCGTTTTCCCAGAGTCGCTGGCGTAAACCATCGCCTTCGCTTAGCAATTCCAGCACGCGCAGCGAGGCAGCCACAATCGCCGGCGCCAATGAGTTGGAGAACAGGTAAGGGCGCGAGCGCTGGCGCAGCCATTCCACAACCTCTTTCTTCGCTGCCACATAACCACCGGATGCGCCGCCCAGCGCTTTGCCCAGCGTGCCGGTCAGGATGTCGACGCGATCCATCACGCCGCAATATTCGTGCGTGCCGCGCCCGGCCGAGCCGACAAAGCCCACTGCATGCGAATCATCAACCATCACCAGTGCATCGAACTCATCCGCCAGATCGCAAATCCCCTGCAGATTGGCAATCACGCCATCCATAGAAAACACGCCGTCGGTGGCGATTAGGATATGACGCGCGCCTTTGTCGCGTGCTTCCTGCAAGCGTGCGCGCAGTTCGCTCATGTCATTGTTGGCATAACGAAAGCGCTGCGCTTTGCACAGACGCACGCCATCAATGATCGATGCATGATTGAGTGCATCCGAAATAATCGCGTCTTCCGCGCTGAGCAGCGTTTCAAACAGGCCGCCGTTGGCATCAAAGCAGGAGGAAAACAGAATGGCGTCTTCCATACCAAGGAATTCGGCTAACTTGTGCTCGAGCTGCTGGTGGATGTCTTGCGTGCCGCAGATAAAGCGCACTGAGGCCATGCCGAAGCCATGTGAATCCATGCCGTCTTTCGCCGCCTGGATTAATGCCGGATGATTAGCTAAACCCAAATAGTTATTGGCGCAAAAGTTGATGACGGGCGGGCTATTAGCGACGTTGATTTCCGCCTGCTGCGCCGACGTGATGGTGCGTTCTTGTTTGAACAATCCGTCGTGACGTGTTGTCTCAAGCTGTTGACGAATTTGCGAATAAAACTGACTGGACATGATTCTGCTCCTCAGATAGCAAAATTTTGGCACATATTACTGATCGAAAAGCGAATAGACGATATTTCAGCCATCAATATCTCGGTTTTGCAGCATAGTTCACGCTGCGGACAGGATTTGTGCAACGCTTCCGGAGTCATCTGGCTGCCTGCGTCTGGCTGAAATGTTATGATGTTAGGCATTCGTGGGTGAAACCTCCTGTTGCACCCCAACTCTTTAAAGGCAAAGCATATGATTATCGTAACCGGTGGCGCTGGCATGATTGGCAGCAACATTGTTAAAGCGCTGAACGACCGCGGTCTTACCGACATTTTGGTGGTGGATAATCTGAAGGATGGCACCAAGTTCGTGAATCTGGCCGATCTCGATATCGCTGATTACATGGATAAAGAGGAGTTCCTCAGCTACATCATGTCTGGCGAAGATCTGGGTCCAATCGAAGCGGTATTCCATGAAGGTGCTTGCTCGGCAACGACCGAATGGGATGGCAAGTACATGATGGATAACAACTATCAGTACTCGAAAGATCTGCTGCATTTCTGTCTGGAGCGTGAAATCCCGTTCCTGTACGCCTCTTCTGCCGCGACGTACGGTGGCCGCAATGAGAACTTCATCGAAGAGCGCCAGTACGAGCAGCCGCTGAACGTCTACGGCTACTCAAAAATGCTGTTCGATCACTATGTGCGCCAGATTCTGCCAGAAGCCGAATCACCGGTATGCGGATTCCGTTACTTCAACGTCTATGGTCCGCGTGAAGGTCATAAAGGTGGCATGGCCAGCGTGGCGTTCCATCTCAATACGCAGATCGGCAATGATGAAAATCCGAAGTTGTTCGAAGGCAGCGATGGCTTCCGCCGCGACTTTATCCATGTCGATGACGTGGTTGCCGTAAATCTGTGGTGCTGGGAAAACGGCGTATCCGGTATTTATAACTGCGGTACCGGCCGTGCCGAGTCTTTCCAGGAAGTGGCGGATGCGGTGCTGAACTTCCATCAGAAAGGCCAGATTGAGTACATTCCATTCCCGGATAAGCTGAAAGGTCGCTATCAGGCGTTTACTCAAGCCGATCTCACTAATCTGCGTGCAGCCGGTTACGACAAGCCATTTAAAACCGTCGCGCAAGGCGTGGGCGAATACATGGCCTGGCTAAACCGTAGCGCATAAGGAAAGCGGCTCCAGCGATGAAAATTCTGGTTATTGGCCCATCATGGGTCGGCGATATGATGATGTCGCAAAGTCTCTATCGCACGCTCAAGGCTGAGCATCCTGAGGCGGTGATCGATGTGATGGCGCCGGCCTGGTGCCGCCCGTTACTGTCGCGCATGCCGGAAGTGAACCAGGCACTGGCGATGCCGCTCGGGCATGGCGCATTAGCGCTGGGTGAGCGGCGCCGTTTGGGGAAAACCCTGCAGGCGAGCGGCTATGACCGCGCCTATGTGTTGCCGAACTCCTTCAAATCAGCGCTGGTGCCGTTTTTTGCCGGAATCAAACGTCGCACCGGTTGGCGCGGCGAGATGCGTTATGGCGTATTGAATGACGTACGCGTGCTGGATAAAGCGGCGTTTCCGTTGATGGTGGAGCGCTATGTTGCGCTCGGCTACGACAAACCGCTCGCTTCAGCCCAGCAACTGCCGCAGCCGTTGCTATGGCCGCAACTGCGTGTTGATGACGATGAGAAACGCATGACGGCGGCGCAGTTTGCCCTGTCAGCCGATCGTCCGGTCATCGGTTTTTGCCCGGGCGCCGAGTTCGGACCGGCAAAACGCTGGCCGCATTACCATTACGCCGCGCTGGCAGAACAGTTGATTGGCGAAGGTTATCAGGTGGTGCTGTTCGGTTCGGCGAAAGATCGTGAAACCGGCGATACCATTATTCAAACGCTGTCGGAAGCGGCACGTGTACATTGCCGCAATCTGGCTGGCGATACGCAACTGGAGCAAGCGGTGATTCTGCTGGCGAACTGCGCCGCCGTAGTCAGTAACGATTCGGGTTTAATGCACATTGCAGCTGCGCTGAATCGTCCGCTAGTGGCGCTGTATGGCCCAAGCAGCCCGGATTTCACTCCGCCGTTGTCCCAGCATGCTCGCATTATTCGTTTGATCACCGGCTATCACAAAGTCCGCAAAGGCGATGCCGAGCAGGGTTATCACCAAAGCCTGATTGATATTCAGCCGGCGCGTGTTCATCAGGAATTGAGCGCGTTGCTGTATCCGGTGCAGGAGTAGAAATGCACGTTTTGATTGTTAAAACCTCCTCGATGGGAGACGTGCTGCATACGTTACCGGCGCTCACTGATGCGATGCAGGCCATTCCAGGCATTCGGTTCGATTGGGTCGTTGAAGAGAATTTCGCCCAAATCCCGAGCTGGCATCCCGCTGTGGATAAAGTGTTGCCTGTGGCGATTCGCCGCTGGCGCAAGCATTGGTTTGGCAGCCAGCAGCGTGAAGAGCGCGTGCGCTTCAAGCGGGAACTGCAATCACGTGAATATGATGTGGTGCTTGATGCGCAGGGCTTGATCAAAAGCGCCGCGCTGGTCACACGTCTGGCAAAAGGTGAGAAACACGGCCAGGACAGCCGCAGTGCACGCGAGCCTTTTGCTAGCTGGTGGTACGACAAGCGTCATGAAATCGACAAGCAACAGCATGCCGTAGAACGCACGCGTGAGCTGTTTGCTAAGAGCCTCGGCTATGCAAAGCCCGCTACCCAGGGTGACTACGCCATTGCCGATCATTTCCTGTCAACGCTGCCGCATGATGCGCAGCCCTATCTGGTGTTTCTGCACGCGACTACGCGCGACAACAAACATTGGCCGGAATCACACTGGCGCGAGTTGATCGAATTAGTGCAGCCAACGGGCCTGCGCATAAAGTTGCCGTGGGGCGCAGAGCACGAGCATCAGCGCGCGCAGCGCCTGGCGGAAGGCTTTGAACATGTTGAGGTGCTGCCGAAATTAACCCTTGAGCAGGTAGCGCAGCAATTAGCAGGCGCGCGTGCGGTGGTTTCGGTGGATACCGGTTTAAGTCATCTGACCGCAGCGCTGGACCGCCCAAATATCACGTTATTTGGGCCGACCGATCCGGGATTGATTGGCGGATATGGTAAGAACCAGCATGAACTTAAAGCGCAGGATAACAATCTGGCCTCGATTGCTGCGCAGGATGTTTTTATTCAGCTTGAAACCTTATTACATTTCCCACAAGATGCCGGACAAATCAGCCGTGGATAAGAAGAAAAAATTCGCCAAACTGCGTGCGCTTAACCGTCAGCGTAATTATTTGATGAAAGCGTTGCGCTTGCATATTGCACGGCTGATATTGGATCATCGCTCAAAGCGACAGTTTGCGATTTCAGAGCGTAAATCCGTACTTTTCTTACGCGATGACGATAAAATTGGCGATATGGTGGTTTCAACCTCACTATTCCGTGAGTTTAAGCGTGCAGGATATGTCGTTGACGTATTGGCAGGGAAAAATAATGCCAAAATCATCGAATTTAATCCCTATGTGAATAAGTATTATGTGGTGGGGAAGGATAACAAACATAAGCTGGAGCAAGCTAAGGCTCTGGCGAAAAATAACTATGATGTTGTTATCGATATGGGGGATAAAATTTCCCCGTTCCACTTGCTGTTACTTAAAACGTTGAATGCCAGTAATGTGGTTGGATTTAATAAAAAAGGCTTTAATATCTATAATAAGTCATTAGATTATCTCGGATATTCCAGCCACGTAACTGAGCGTTATCAGTTGCTAATGGAAAGTTTTGATTTTATCGCCTTTAGTACCGATTATGACATTCATGTGCCTGACGCGGTACGTAGTGAGATTCATGAATTTATGTCGGGCATATCAGCGCCATATAAGATTGTTATCAATCCCTATGCTGCCGATCCGCGCCGGGATATGTCGCTGTCACAACTGAATGCACTGATTGAAAGAGTTAAACAAGAATGGCAGCAGGTAGAGGTTATTGTGGTTGGCGATCCGGCCAGGATTAAGCAGTTGACGCATTTGGATGCGATCATCAATCCTTATCCCACGTTGACCGGCGCATGTGAAATCGTTCGCTTAGCAGACATGGTGATCTCTCCTGACACCGCAATTGTCCACATTGCCGCCGCATGGAAAAAACCGTTGGTCAGCCTTTATGGTAATGATCTCCACGGTGAATTCGTGAATAGTAAGGTTTGGGGACCAGGATACGATACCGCTCGCCAACTCTATACCAGGGATAAACATCATCCAGTTTCAAGCATCGAAGTAGATGATATTATCTGCGCCATGAAAGATCTGAGGATTCTAGGCGAACGATGATAAGAGAATCAGTTGATTAATATCGGAAAGCAGAGTTTCCGATATTAAACCTTATTATTCGAGTAATAAATATTAATGCTTAGTTTGGGCTTTTAAAGCCAGCCTATGTGATAGTTTTTCAATTACCATACTGGGTTCAATAACATCCATGATATGTGCGCTATTCTGGCGATCCTTGTCCGGAAGAATATGGATGATATCGTGCAGTTCGGGATTCTGCAGTGGGCCGGTTGCATAGGGATTTGCGGTAGTAAACAAGCCAACCGTAGGGGTTTTAATCGCAACCGCAATATGCAAAGGACCCGTGTCGCCAGTTAATAGCACATCCAGATTATTCAGCAGGTCTGTTAGTTCAGGCAGGCTGGTATTCCCGACACGATTACTCACTCGAGAATGAAAAGATTCCGGCAAATGCTGGAGAAATGTTTCAGCACGGTGTTTATCATCTGGACCACCGATAAGCGTAATTTTTAAGCCTGCATGCGTTATGAATAATGAACTGGCTACTGATGCAAAGTGTTGCGGTGCCCAGCAACGTTCTGTTGTTGATGCTCCCAGTTGAAATCCAACAAGGGGTGAGCTGTTAACCTTTTTCTCAGCGATCGGAAAGGGCATCTTCATTTCAATATTTGAGCTGTCGCATCCTAAGGCCTCTACTAATGAGAGTTTACGCTCAATGATGTGACCGCGAAAATCAATCTGATATCTTGATAACCATTTGTCACGATAAGCGAAATGGTCAACATAGTTATCTTTAATAATACATTTCGAGCCCGCGAGTAGTGCCGCGATATAGTCGTAAGGTTCGTGTGAGTGTAAAAGCAGCATTAAATCAGGTTTTGGAAACTTGCCTAAATTTTTAAGCATGTCAGGCAAAGTGATGGCTTTATTATTCCAGAAAACTAAATTATCCCAGTCTTCGCCATCTTTTAAAAAATCAGCAAACTTCTGATGGGCGACAAGGGTAATGATCGCTGTGGGATAGCGCTGTCTCACTGCTCTTATTGCGGGGGAGTTAAAGAGAAAATCACCTAATGCGGTAGTAGAGAAAATAACAACATGACGGGCATCGATATTCGCCAGGTCGGGTGGTGTTTGCAGTGGATTGCCTTTCACCAGCATGTACAACCTGATCGCTTTATCAAGTGCCTTTATTTTCCACAATTTACGCATTATTAGAATTCATTCCATCATCATTAAAATTAACCAACTGAAACCTGTATGACCTGCGCCCAATTTATTAGTTTCATTTTTCACTGAGCAGAGCGGTACTTTGGCCCAGTTTGACGTCACCGGGCCTCGGCGAAAATCTTAAAAAAGCTGGCTCAATTGATGCGCAACATAACTGTTTACGATGCTCTCTTCCAGTACCTGCCATACCCGGCTCTGTGGCACCGGCGGCAACGGCTTGCCAGCCTTACACACGCCCGGCGCGCGGAAACGTGAATCTGGTAGTGGTAGGTTTTTAGCAGGCGACGAGGTTGAGCCGTGATGCAGCGGCTCATTCAGCAGCTGACTTGGGCGCACCAGCGTAATATCGGCGGGTAAGGACGGCAACATCTGCTGCAGTACGCGCACCGTTGTAGGATGCGGATGACCAATGGCGATGGCATAACCATCGCGCTGTGCCAGCTTCACTGCGCGGGTGAATTGCGTGCGGATGGCGGCTTCGTTCTGGCTATCATCGAGGAATACCCGACGTTTCAGCACTTTAACGTTTGTGCCTTGCGCTGCCGGAATCGACTGGCTGTTACCAATCGTCATGCTATCGAGAAAGTAATAGTTGTAGTGATTGAGCACCTGCATCACTTTCTGCATCCCGGGCAGGCTGGAGGTCATTTTACTGCCCATGTGATTATTCAGCCCAACCGCGTAGGGCACTTTGCCACTGGCTTCACGAATGATGCGCTCGATCTCGGCGCTGCTCATCTCCGGCGTCAGCGTGTCCTTCTCCAGCGGCTGTTTACTGAGTGGAGCCATTGGCAGATGGATCAGCACTTCGCGGCCGCCCTGATGCGCCTTTGTGGCCATCGCGCGCGCATGTGGCGCATTGGGCAATACCGCAACAGAAATTGCCGTGGGCATCTGCAGCACTTTATTCTCTTCAACCGGCCGGTAACCAAAGTCATCGATCACGATGGAGAGTTTGCCCGCATGGGCAGAAAGTGTCATAAACAGGCCGCACAGGGCGGCCGAGAGCTTAAAGGGTTGAAACAAAACTTATCTTCCTAACCACGGTAGTGGATTGACGGCCTGTCCTTGACGTCGGATTTCAAAGTAGAGCGAAGGCGTGCCGCGGCCGCCGCTGGTGCCCACAAGGGCGATAGGCTGTCCTGCCTTCACCTGAGCACCTACGCTCACCAGTGCACTTTGGTTGTAACCATAAAGGCTCATGTCGCCTTTACCGTGTTCCAGTACTACAACCAGACCGTAGCCTTGCAGCCAGTCGGCCATTAATACCCGTCCATCAGCGATGGCTTTCACTTCGGTGCCTTCTGGCGCATCAACCACCAGGCCTTTCCAGCGCAGTTCGCCCTGCATCGATTCACCGAAGCGATGTTCAATACGTCCACGTACCGGCCAAACCGCTTGCCCGCCGGGTTTGCCTAATCCACCGGTACGCGCCATCAGCTCGCGTTCACTCTGCGTTGGCTGATAACTGGATCCTTTGGCTTTCGCCTGCGCCTGACGCTGGCGCACCTTCTCGGCCTCGCGCGCTTCGCGTTCGGCACGTTCACGCGCTTCACGTTCAGCCTTGGCGATTTTGCTTTGCAGACGGCTTTCGTTCTCGCGCATCTCAACCAAATCGGCCTGATCTTTTTCTAGCGAGCTTTCCAGCACGCTGAGCGTCTTCTTACGCGCTGCGCTGGCCACTTGCAGTTTGTCTTGTTGCGTTTGCTGCTGAGCTAACAAGGATTTTTGTTGGTCTTGCTTACCTTGTAATGCCTGACGCTGTTCGGCCAATTGCTGCTGAGTTTGCTTGAGATCGTCGATGTTTTTCTGACGTGCGGCGTTGAGATAGCCGAAATAGGCAAGAATACGCTCGCTGCGTTGAGCTTCTTCACCACCGAGCAGTAACTGCAAACCGTTGTGTTGTCCCTGACGGAAGGCGGCATCAAGCTGCTGCGCCAGCAGTTTTTCCTGCTGTGCTTGCTGCTTTTCCAGACGAGAAATTGATGACGTAATCTGGGCAATTTCACCATCAAGCGTGCTCAGGCTATTGCGTGTTTCCCGCAGTTGACGGCTAGCTTGCGCGATCACCTTTTCCTGACTTTGCAGCTGGTCCAACAGTTTACTGCGCTGAAGTTTTTGCGCTTTAACGCTTTTCTCTTTCTCGGCAATGTCCTGTTGAATGGACTTCAACTGCGTTTTGCTATCATCCGCACTGCGAGCAGCAGCAGGTATTAACAGTGTGCCCGCCAGAAGCAGACTCAGGGAGATTTCGGACCAGCGGAATGACAACGGATGCGCAGTGCCGTTGTGACGGGTCCTTGTGTGTGTAACGGTCGCTTTTCCCTTCATAGTCGATAATTATTCCACGATGAACAGCCGCTTACCAGTTAGCCCGGCCGGGTTTTACTTTGCTAAAAATGTCTGTACCGAGCTTACCGGCATAAACTTTGTCTTAATTTTGGGATTAGAACACTTTTTTTGGAAAATGACGCACAAATCGTAACTCTGTCCCCTTAGCGACTGTACATGCGAAGTGGCGCAGGTATACTCAGAACCCTTGTTTTAGCTTATCAGCCCGGTTTGGAGTCGTTACCCCTCATGCAAGAAATTATGCAGTTTGCAAGCAATCACCCCATCCTCAGTCTGGCATGGGTTGCTTTACTCGTTCTCGTGATTGTGACCACCGTTAAAGGTATGTTCTCTAAGGTAAAAACCATCAGTCGTGGTGAAGCAACCCACCTGATTAATAAAGAGGACGCGGTGGTGGTAGACGTTCGTTCACGTGACGACTACCGCAAAGGACACATTTCTGGGGCTATCAACGTAGCGGCAGCAGACATTAAAAAAGAGAGTTTTGGCGAGCTGGAAAAGCACAAGTCACAACCCATAATTGTAGTTTGCGCTACCGGTCAAAGTGCGGGTGAATCTGCGGCTAAATTAAGCGCTGCAGGTTTCGAGAAAGTCTCCGTATTGAAGGATGGCGTGAGCGGCTGGAGTGGTGAAAATCTGCCACTGGTGCGCGGTAAATAACTTCTCAGAGGTAACCGTATGGCGAATGTTGAGATCTACACCAAAGTCACTTGTCCTTATTGCCACCGTGCAAAGGCGCTGTTGGATCAGAAAGGCGTGTCGTTCCAGGAGATTCCCATTGACGGGAACGCGGCGAAACGTGAAGAGATGATTCAACGCAGCGGCCGAACCACGGTGCCGCAGATTTTTATTGATGCGCAGCACATTGGCGGCTGTGACGATCTTTACGCGCTGGATGGGCGTCAGGGACTTGATCCTTTACTCCAGGCATAACTTTTCGGTCAGACAATTTTAACTCACAGGATTTAGTCACATGTCAGAACAAAGCAACAGCGAAATGCAGTTCCAGATTCAACGTGTATATACCAAAGATGTCTCTTACGAAGCGCCAAACGCGCCACAGGTTTTCCAGAAAGAGTGGGAACCAGAAGTTAAGCTGGATCTGGATACCGCCTCTTCTCAGTTGGCTGACGGCGTTTTTGAAGTTGTTCTGCGTGTCACCGTAACGGCAACCGTTGGCGAAGAAACCGCATTCCTGTGCGAAGTTCAGCAGGCCGGTATTTTCACTATCAGCGGTATTGACGGTACGCAGATGGCGCATTGCCTCGGTGCTTACTGCCCGAACATTCTATTCCCGTACGCACGTGAATGCGTAACCAGTCTTGTGTCTCGTGGTACTTTCCCGCAACTCAACCTGGCGCCAGTTAACTTTGATGCGCTGTTCATGAATTATCTGCAGCAGCAAGGTGAAGGCGAAGCGCCACATCAGGATGCCTGATGACTACACTCAACGCTTCAATTAGCGTGATCGGTGCCGGCTCGTACGGCACCGCATTGGCCATCACGCTGGCCCGCAATGGCCATCCAGTCCTGCTTTGGGGCCACAACCCGCAAAGCGTGGCGCAGTTGCAAGCAGACCGCTGCAATGCCGCTTTCCTGCCCGATGTTCCTTTCCCTGATAATCTCGTTCCTGAAGCCGATCTGGCGAAAGTGGTTAATGCCAGCCGCGATCTGTTGGTTGTGGTGCCAAGCCATGTCTTTGGTGATGTATTAACGCAGCTAAAGCCGCATTTGCGTGCCGATTCGCGGATTGTCTGGGCAACCAAAGGTCTGGAGAAAGAGACCGGTCGTTTGCTGCAGGATGTGGCGCGTGAAATCCTCGGGGATGCGATTCCATTAGCGGTGATTTCCGGGCCAACCTTTGCCAAGGAGTTGGCGGCAGGCATGCCAACTGCTATTGCGCTGGCATCAACCGACGCGCAGTTCGCTGAAGATTTGCAGCAAAAGCTGCATTGCGGCAAAAGTTTCCGCGTTTACAACAATCAGGATTTCATCGGCGTGCAGTTAGGCGGCGCGGTGAAGAATGTGATTGCGATTGGTGCCGGGATTTCTGACGGAATTGGCTTTGGTGCCAATGCGCGAACCGCACTGATTACACGTGGCCTGACGGAAATGAGCCGGCTTGGCGCAGCGCTTGGGGCCGATGCCACCACCTTTATGGGCATGGCAGGCTTGGGCGATCTGGTGCTGACGTGTACCGATAACCAGTCACGTAACCGTCGTTTCGGCATGATGCTGGGGCAAGGTGAAGGCGTGGAGGATGCGCAACGCATTATCGGACAAGTTGTAGAGGGCTATAGAAATACTAAAGAAGTCAAAGCATTAGCGGCTCGTGTTGGCGTTGAAATGCCGATTACTGAACAGATTTATCAGGTGCTCTATTGCGGAAAATCTGCGCGAGAGGCAGCATTGACTTTACTTGGCCGTGCAAGGAAGGACGAAAACAGCCAAAGCTGAAGCAGGATGCGCCAGCGTCACCACCTGTAGCGCCCTATCAGGCGCTTTTTTTATCGGGAGCAAACAGCAATGTCGTCTGAAGAGTTAGAACTGGTCTGGAACCATATCAAAGCCGAAGCCCGCGCGCTGGCTGACTGTGAACCAATGCTGGCCAGCTTTTACCATGCGACATTGCTTAAACACGAAAACCTCGGTAGCGCCCTCAGCTATATGCTTGCCAATAAGCTGGCAAATCCCATCATGCCCGCTATCGCCATTCGCGAAATCGTGGAAGAAGCCTACCGCGAAGATCCGGAAATGATTGTTTCTGCGGCTTACGATATCCAGGCGGTACGTCAGCGTGACCCAGCGGTTGATAAATACTCCACGCCGCTGCTCTATCTGAAAGGCTTTCATGCGCTGCAAGCTTATCGCATTGGTCATTGGTTGTGGAAAGAGGGGCGCCGCGCGCTGGCTGTTTATTTGCAGAATGAAATCTCCGTCTCATTTGCCGTGGATATTCACCCGGCGGCGCGCATTGGACGCGGTATCATGCTCGACCATGCTACGGGTATCGTCATCGGTGAAACCGCCATCATTGAAAATGATGTTTCAATACTGCAATCGGTGACGCTCGGCGGTACCGGCAAAACCAGCGGCGATCGCCATCCGAAAATTCGTGAAGGGGTGATGATTGGCGCGGGCGCCAAGATTCTGGGCAATATTGAAGTGGGACGCGGAGCGAAAATTGGTGCCGGTTCTGTCGTCCTGCAACCTGTGCCGCCGCATACTACGGCGGCCGGTGTGCCTGCACGTATTGTTGGCAAACCGACCAGTGATAAACCGTCGATGGATATGGATCAGCACTTCAATGGTGCGGGCTTTGAATACGGCGACGGTATCTAGCCTTTAATCAGCGCGCCAGCATAATCGAGTTGGCGCCACGCTTCATACACCACTACCGAAACTGCATTAGACAGATTCATGCTGCGGCTTTCTGCCATCATAGGGATACGGATTTTCTGCTCGGCTGGCAACGCGTCGAGCATCTCTGCGGGTAAGCCACGGCTCTCCGGACCAAACACCAGATAATCACCCTTTTGATAGCTCACCGCGCTGTGTGCAGGCGTACCTTTGGTAGTGAGGGCGAACATACGCTGTGGGTTTTCAGCCGCAATAAATGCCGCGTAATTAGCGTGTTTTTTCAAAGCGGTGTATTCGTGATAATCCAACCCGGCACGGCGCAGGCGCTTATCATCCCAGGCAAAACCAAGCGGTTCGATAAGGTGTAACTGGAAACCGGTATTCGCGCACAGGCGGATGATGTTGCCGGTATTTGGCGGGATTTCAGGTTCAAATAAAACAATGTTTAGCATAAGGCCCCCAGAAACGAGGGCCGAAGCATAACAAATTATTGGCGGGCGGAGTACAGCGGCAACCACAGCGTGAGGCGCAAGCCGCCTAACGGGCTATCATCGGCTTTGACCCAACCGCGATGCTGCTGAACGGCAGTTTCAACGATCGCCAGACCTAAACCGGTACCGCCGGATTCACGATCGCGCGCTTCATCAGTACGATAAAAGGGACGGAATATCTGCTCGCGATCTTCTGGGCTGACACCCGGACCATCATCATCGACATGGATAGTGATACCCTCAATATCCACCGAAAAGCTAACGCTGATGTGCGAATTCGAATAGCGCAAAGCATTACGCACGATATTCTCCAACGCACTCTCCAACGCGTGCGGGTTACCGTACAGCGGCCATGGACCAGGCGGATAGGGCACATCCATCATTTTCCCCATCTGCTCGGCTTCAAATTTGGCATCTTCCAGCACGCCGTTCCACAGCTGGTTGGCTTTCATCGCTTCGCTAACCAGCGCATTGTTGTGCTGCGTGCGTGACAGCACCAACAAATCGTTAATCATGCCATCAAGACGCTGCGCTTCAGTTTCAATACGCTGCAACTCTTTGCCCTCACCATTACGTCGGCGTAGCAGCGCGGTTGCCAGCTGCAGGCGAGTTAATGGTGTCCGCAATTCGTGGCTGATGTCAGACAGCAAGCGCTGCTGAGCGGTCATCATGCGTTCGAGTGCGCTCACCATTTGGTTGAAGCTTGAACCCGCGGCCAGGAACTCCTGCGGCCCTGATTCCAGTTCCGGATGCTGACGCAAATTACCGCTTGCCACTTCATCTGCAGCATATTTAAGTTTGCGGGCTGGGCGCGCTAAACTCCATGCTAGCCAAAGCAGCAGCGGCGAGCTGATCAACATAGTGACAATCAGCAGCAACAGCGGGCGATCAAACAGCAGATTAACGAAATCAAGCTGCGAGCTGGTGGCCGGACGAATCAGGTACAGCTGATAGTTGTCTTCGCCATCGCGAACGGCGAACGGTCCTACCATCTCAACGCGACCATACTTCTTCTTCTGCGGATGATCGGCATTATCAGACTGGCCAATAAAGTTGCGGATAATCTGCATTTCATTGTGCTGCGCGCCAATCACACGGCCTTCGCTGGTTACCAGCAGCAAACGCTGACCGGGCGGTGCCCATTTGTCGATGGAGCGGAACAGACGACGCCACCACATCAAGTCGTTTGGTGGGTCCTGAGACAACTCCGCTTCAACGTGTTGTTCGATCATGGTGCCCTGACGCTGCTCGCTCTCCAGTAACGCGGTCATCTGGCGCGAATCAAGTTTGGGCACCATTAAAACCAGCATCAACACCAGCGCTAGCGTGAGCCAGAAGATGGCGAAGATGCGGGTGGTTAAACTTCCAATCATGATGCCGAAACCATCAGATAGCCGCGTCCGCGCAGGGTTTTAAACCACGGGTGACCATCACGACGTTCCGGCAATTTACGACGCAGGTTAGAGATGTGCATATCGATAGCACGGTCAAAAGGTGTCAAGCGTTTACCTAACACTTCCTGACTTAGGTGCTCACGCGAAACCACCTGACCCAGATGCTGTGCCAGCAAATAGAGTAGGGTGAATTCGGTGCCGGTGAGATCCAGCGTTTCGCTATCGAAGCTGGCTTCCTGACGGCCTGGATTCAGGCGCAAGCAGTCAACTTCTAACGTCGGTGAGCTGTTATCGTGCTGCTGTTGCTGCTCGCTCCAGTTTGAACGGCGCAAAATGGCACGGATACGCGCCACCAGTTCGCGATCGTTAAACGGTTTAGGCAGATAGTCGTCCGCGCCCAGTTCAAGGCCGAGAACGCGATCCAGTTCGCTGCCACGTGCAGTCAGCATAATGACTGGAGTTTGGTGCTGTTGGCGTAGTTCTTTCAAAGTGTCGATACCGTTCTTCTTCGGCATCATCACATCAAGCAATAGCAAGTCTACGGTGTTGTCTAACAGGTTGAGAGCCTGCTCACCATCACTTGCCACAATCACCTCAAAACCTTCCATCTCAAGCAGTTCTTTAAGCAGCGAAGTTAATTCGCGGTCGTCATCAACCAACAGGATTTTATTCATTTTTTATTGCCCTCCGCAGGCAAAATACCGTGTTCCTTGACTTGCAATCCAACGCTTTACGTAGTTTTACACCCCCTGACGGATGTTTGCAGCCATCGCCGTACACTGGCTCTCGTTGAATCGCAAAACGGAACGAACTGGGAGTTAACGATGCGCTACTTAACCGCCGTCGTCATTGCCTCAGCGATGGTTCTCAGTCAGGCCAGCGCCGAAGCAGCAGACACGACGACGATTGACGAGATGCATCCGAACAGCGGATTGACGACAGGCAGTATGACGCAAAATCCGCAAAGCTACATGTTCGACGGCATTGAGCTGACTGAACAGCAGCGGCAACAGATGCGAGACCTGATGCAGCAAGCGCGCCATGAGCGCCCAACAATCAGCGTTCAAGACATAGAAACTATGCATGACCTTGTCATTGCAGACAAATTTAACGAATCGGCTATTCGACAGCAGGCAGAGAAACAAGCCCGCGCAGCGGTAGAGCAGCAAGTCGAGATGGCTCGGGTTCGTAATCAGATGTACCACCTGCTAACGCCTGTACAGCAAGCGACATTGCAGAAGAATTATGAGCGACGACTCGCTGAAGTTCGTCGGCTCTCAGGATTGCAGCCATCATCACCGCTGCAAGCAGTGAGTAGTACCAGCAGTAACCAGTAACATAGTATCCCTGTTTTCCTTGCCATAGACACCATCCCTGTCTTCCCCGCCATGATGGCGGGGTTTTTTTTGTCTGTCATTTCTCTCTAACATCATTGCCTTAAAATTCAACCACGCAGCACACTTCTGCCGATGATAAACTTTAGCCATCTTAGGATTAAAAGGCCGCACCTTTGCTATGTGCGACCCGGCGAGGCATAGCATGGATTCTTCCTATGCAAAATTAGTCAATCGGGCGGCGCTGGCGGCAACCACGCTGGCCACATTGCTGTTGATCGTGAAAATTTTTGCCTGGTGGCATACCGGTTCGGTCAGTATGTTGGCGGCGCTAGTGGATTCTTTGGTGGATATCGCGGCTTCTCTTACCAACTTGCTGGTGGTGCGATATTCACTGCAGCCTGCCGATGACGATCACACCTTTGGGCACGGTAAAGCGGAATCACTGGCCGCGCTGGCCCAGAGCATGTTTATTTCAGGCTCGGCGCTGTTTCTGTTTCTTACCGGCATTCAACATTTGGCGTCACCTGAAACGTTAAATGCGCCGCTGGTAGGTATCGTCGTGACGGTCATTGCGCTGTTTTCCACTTTGACATTGGTCGCTTTTCAGCGCTGGGTGGTGCGTCGTACACGCAGCCAGGCGATTCGGGCTGACATGCTGCACTATCAATCTGATGTGGTAATGAACGGTGCAATATTGGTCGCACTCGGTTTAAGCAGCTATGGTTTTGTACGGGCTGATGCTTTGTTCGCGCTCGGCATCGGGGTTTATATTCTCTATAACGCGTTACGAATGGGTTATGACGCAGTACAAGCGCTGTTAGACCGCGTACTGCCCGAGCATGAAACGCAGGAGATTATTAACGTGGTGAGCAACTGGCCGGGCGTACGCGGTGCACATGCGTTACGCACGCGACAATCGGGGCCCACGCGTTTTATCCAGCTGCATCTGGAGATGGAAGATCAGTTACCTTTAGTGCAGGCGCATCAGGTGGCCGATCAAATTGAGCAGGCATTACTAAAGAAGTTTCCCGGCTCAGACGTGATCATCCATCAAGATCCCTGTTCAGTTGTGCCGAGTAACCAACACGGCTTTTTTCAAGGTTAGCGATTTAAAATCATGCAATTACACAAAGAAAGTGACGTAACGCTAACAACTCTGTAAAAAATTAGCGAAAACTTGTCTGACCTGAATCAATTCAGCAGCAAGCCTTTGATATACTATCTGCAACTATTAAGCCATGCGATCGCGAGCTGCTCCACGCCAGACACATGGCAGGAATAATCCTTAGTTTTGAACAATCCAGAGGTTGTCATGATCAAAAAAATCGGAGTACTGACCAGCGGCGGCGACGCCCCAGGCATGAACGCAGCCATTCGCGGAGTTGTACGTTCCGCGCTGAGTGAAGGACTGGAAGTTTTTGGTATTTACGACGGCTATCTGGGTTTGTACGAAGATCGCATGATCAACCTCGACCGCTATAGCGTGTCAGACATGATCAACCGCGGCGGCACCTTCCTCGGCTCCGCGCGCTTCCCAGAATTCCGTAACGATGAAGTGCGCCAGACTGCGATTGATAACATGAAAAAGCGCGGTATTGATGCGCTGGTGGTTATCGGTGGGGATGGTTCATATATGGGTGCTAAGCGCCTGACCGAAATGGGCTTCCCATGCATCGGCTTGCCGGGCACCATCGATAACGACGTAGCGGGCACTGATTACACCATCGGCTACTTCACAGCGCTGGAAACGGTGGTTGAAGCCATTGACCGTCTGCGCGACACCTCATCTTCACACCAGCGTATTTCAATCGTCGAAGTGATGGGCCGTTATTGCGGTGATTTGACGCTGGCGGCAGCGATTGCGGGTGGTTGTGAATTCATCGTTCTGCCAGAGATTCCTTATACGCGTGAAGAGCTGGTTTCTGAAATCAAAGCCGGCATTGCTAAAGGTAAAAAGCACGCCATTGTGGCGATCACCGAGCACATCTGTGATATCGACGATTTAGCGCATTTCATCGAAGCTGAAACCAAACGCGAAACGCGCGCGACCGTGCTCGGCCATATTCAGCGTGGTGGCGCTCCTTGTGCATATGACCGCATCCTGGCGTCACGCATGGGTTCATACTCTATTGAACTGCTGCTGCAGGGTTATGGCGGCCGCTGCGTCGGTATTCAGAACGAGAAGATGGTGCATCACGACATCATCGACGCGATTGAAAACATGAAGCGTCCATTTAAACGCGACTGGCTGGATACCGCGAAAAAACTCTACTAATCATTATCATCAAGGCGCGACGAGATTCGCGCCTTTTTTATGCCTGTTCATATTCCGTACGGTTATAACAGCTTATTTTTAATTCTTTAATCCATGGATAAGTTTGTGTCAGTCTTGTTCTATAACGACCTCGGGAGAGCAAGCAATGAATAAGTGGAGTATTGGTGTCACCCTGTTACTGGCTTCAACCAGTGTTCTGGCAAAGGATATTCAGCTGTTAAACGTCTCTTACGATCCCACCCGTGAGCTGTACGAGCAGTATAACAAAGCATTTAGCGCTCACTACAAGCAGGAAACCGGCGACAACGTCGTAATTCGCCAGTCGCACGGCGGATCGGGTAAACAAGCGACTTCCGTGATCAATGGCATTCGTGCTGATGTGGTTACGCTGGCGCTGCAATCCGATGTAGATGCTATTGCTGATCGTGGTCGTATCAATAAAGATTGGATCAAACGCCTGCCAGACAACTCTGCACCATACACCTCGACCATCGTGTTCCTGGTTCGCAAAGGCAACCCGAAAGGCATTCATGATTGGCCAGATCTGATCAAACCGGGTGTTTCTGTCATCACACCAAACCCAAAAACGTCGGGCGGCGCACGCTGGAACTATTTGGCGGCCTGGGGTTGGGCACTGGATCAGAACCATGGCGATCAGGCCAAAGCACAGGCTTACGTGAAATCGCTGTTTAAGAACGTTGAAGTACAGGATTCTGGCGCACGCGGCGCAACCAATACCTTCGTTGAGCGTGGCATTGGTGACGTGCTGATTGCGTGGGAAAACGAAGCGTATCTGGCGGTTGATAAGCTGGGTAAAGACAAGTTTGAAATCGTTACGCCGAGCGAATCGATTCTGGCCGAGCCAACGGTTTCGGTGGTGGATAAAGTGGTTGATGAGCAGGGCACGCGTAAAGTGGCCGAAGATTACCTCAAGTATCTCTATTCACCGGAAGGCCAGACCATCGCCGCCGAGAATTTCTACCGTCCACGTGATGAAACTGTAGCGAAGAAGTTTGCTGATAAATTCGCGCCGGTGAAACTGTTCACGATCGACAGCAAGTTTGGTGGCTGGACGCAAGCCCAGAAAACCCACTTTGCTGATGGCGGCAGCTATGATCAGGTGATGAAACCTTAAGGCATCAAGAAACGGCCAGCGCTTATGCTGGCCGTTGGTCTTTTATGCTTCCTGCGTGGCCAGTCTTCGGCCAGCCCGCTGTGCCACCAGCGGTAACAGCGCCAAACGTACCAGATAGCCATCGGGATCGAGTCCCCAGCCCAGCTCTGTTGCGGCATCGACAATCGCTTTATCCCACTCCAGCTTTTTCCGTTCGTCACCTGCGGTGGTGATCACCACTTCGCAATCATCATTTTGTGCTTGATAGCGACGCCAGCTGCCTGCTGGCACGGAAACCACCGAACGTTCTGGCGCGGTAATAGTGACTTCTTCGCCATCACGGTTGAACGTGACGCTAAGCGTGCCCTTAAACACCATCAACACTTGCACCTGTTCACAGCGGTGTAAGCCCATTTTGCCCTTCTTGGGTAGCGCCAGCCACTCTACGGAGAAGCCATGCGGCGATCTTATCGGCGGAGTGACCTGACGATCCTGGCTGATGCCGTAGCCGATAACAGGTGCCAAACGCGCGCCGTGACCAGGCAACATCGCATCCAACAATGCGCACTCGCTCCACGCGCGCTGCTCGCCAGTAACGGCAAATTGCGCCATTTGCTGCGGTGAGAAGTGATCGAGCTTTGCCATCTCTGCATCGGGCAGCGGCGGCATACGTTCAGCGACATCGGGAATTGCCGCGCCGGTTGAGGTATCGATAAGCATGTTATTGGGGCTGAGATAGAGTCCATATTCCGCCGCAGCCGACATCACATCGGGATGCCAGATAATACCGCCGGTATTATCACCTCCGAGTACGGTAAATACCCAACCATCGGTATCGGTGGCTGAAACGTTGGTGAACCCGCGGAAAATCCATGTCGGCAGGCTAACAATCGCCGGTGCTTCAAGCTCCAGTGACTCTTCACCTTTGTTGCCCCAGCGAAAACGCCAGCGGCCTTCATGGATCAGGAACACTTCGGCGGTGAAATGCAGATGCAGATTGTTGGTAACACCTTTCGGCATGGCTGCGGCGCCAATATTAAAACCGTGTGCTTCGGGAATATTAATAACCTGCTCAGACGACTGTGTGACGCCCGGCCCGATAAACGAATAATTCTGCTTCAGATGCGATCCCGGCAGTTTGCAGTCGATAAACGCCAAATTGCACGACACCATATCTTCTGGCGCAATCAGACGCGCACGTGCTGCTTCTTTAGACAACGTTTGCTGTTTCATCATCTTCTCCTTAGTAACCAGAACCGGAACGTACCGGCATCACCTCACCGCGCGCGGTGGCAACGGCATGGCGTGCTGCATGGGTGAGTTGCATTACATCGTTAGCGGGTGTCACCAGTTGAAAGCCCTGCGCAATACGCTGTGCGGCGGCTTCTCCGCTGGTACAAAAAATCCCGGCCAACTTATGGCAGGCGCGAGTGCGGCTAAGTACGCGTTCGATAGCATTCAGCATCTCAGGATGTTGCGATTCGGCGCTGGCCTGGCCGGTAAGCGTCAGAGAGAGATCGTTTGGACCGATAAACACGCCATCCAGCCCGTCAACGTCGAGAATGGCATCCAGATTGGCCAGCCCAGCGCGGGTTTCGATCATCGCCAGCGTCAAAATTTGCTGGTTGGCGTGCTGTGGATAATCTTTGCCGCCGTATAGCAGCGCACGTGCCGGGCCAAATGAGCGCGAACCTAGCGGCGCATAGCGACAGGCGTCGACAAACTGCTGCGCCTCGGCGGCATCGTTAATCATCGGGCAGATAATGCCGTAGGCTCCGGCATCCAGCATGCGCATGATTTGTGCCGGTTCGTTGTGCGAAACGCGCACCAGCGGCGTAGTGGGCGTAGATGAAAGCGCCTGCAACATAGTGAGCGCGGCGGCAAAATCTATCAGGCCATGTTGCAGGTCAACGGTTACTGCGTCGTAGCCCTGATGCCCGGCTATCTCAGCGCTGTAGCTGCTGGGAATCGCCAGCCAGCCATTAATGATCGGCTCATGTCGTTGTTTTAAAGGGTTGATACGCATAATTCGCTCTCCTCAATCCAGGTTTGCAGCGCGCTGGCACAGGCCTGCGGCCGCTCCAGCAGCAGAAAGTGTCCGCACTGCTCAAGGGTGATGTGTCGGGCCGCGGGTGCGGCCTTGACGAGCAGACGATGATGTTCAGGTGTGCAGATGGCGTCGCTGTCGCCGTTGAGGATCAACAACGGAGCATGTAGCGACAGTAGTGTGTGCCGCAGGTCGCGACGTTGAATAGCGATTGCCGTTTGCTGGCGAAAGCGCTCAACGCTGGTGCGTTCAGCCATCTCAACCAGCGTGCGCAGCAGCGCGCGATCCGCCAGTCGCGAAGCATGGACGTAACGCGGCCACAGCCGTTCAACAATTGGCTGCATCCCGGCTTGCTCGGCATGAGAAAGTAAGGCAATGCGGTTCGCGGCATTTAGCGGCGCATCAGCTAGCGGATTGACTGCCAGCAACGCCAGGCCAGCGATGCGCGTTGAGGCTTGCGCTTGCATCTCCAGCGCCACTAATGCGCCTAACGAAAACCCCGCCAGTAGAAAGCGTGCAGGTAAATCGGCCAGCAGCTGCGCCGCCAACTGTTCAGCACTCTCGGCTCCCCCCATCTCGGGAATGATCACCGGTTGCTGCGGCAGATGGCGACAAAGCGGTTGCCACAGTGCGCCATCACATAATGTGCCGCCTAATAACACCAAAGGCAGTTGCATGGTTAGCCCTCCGCCATAGGACGGGCATGCACCATCTGCATGACATGGCGCACCAGCAGCAGCGACAGCAGGGAAATAATGCCAATCACCATGAAACCTTGCTGCATCGCAAAGTAGTACTTGATGTAGCCGACCAACACCGGACCAAAGAAAATCCCGGCCGAATAAATGCTTTGATACAGGCCAACGCGCGTTGATTGCTGCCAGGCTGGCGTGCGGGTGACAATCAGCGAATTCAGCACAGTAGAGATCATGCCGAAGGCGCATCCGGCCAGGGCCTGCAAGCCATACAGCAGCCAGATATTGGGCGCATAGGGCATAGCGATCGCCCCCCCCCCTTGCACGACACCGCCGATAATGGCGGTATTACGTAAGCCCAACACGCGATAGAAGAAGGGCGCGCACAGCGCAGTGGCCAGCGCATAGAAGAACAGATGAATGCCGCTGAGTGTGGCCAGCGAGGCGGCCGCCATACCAAAGCCTTCTGCCAGCAACGGCGTTAGCGTATCGCGCGTGGCGAACGGCACCATCATCACCAATGCACACAATCCACCGAGATACCACACCGAGGGATCGCGTAGCTGAATGCGCACCGCAGAGAGGCGCTGAGCCGTGGGCATGGCTTCCGGGCGTTTTTCACGGATGAAAAATGTCAGCAAAAAGGCCAGTAGCGCAGCGGTGGAAGCGACCAAAAAGCTCGATTCGGCCCCAAAATGACGGGCGATAAAACCGGCAATTGAGATTCCAATAAACGTGCCTAACGGCGAGGTAACACTCAGCATGGCTACCGCGGCGGCGGCCTCCAGCGGCGGAAAATAAGCAACAAACATCACGTTGTAAACGACCCACGTCGCGCTGGTCACACCATCGGCGAGCTTGGCGATAAACAGCGTTTCCGGCGTTGGCCAGAGATACACAACCGGCCAGGCGACGATGGTAAACAGCAGGCCAATCTGGATGATGCGCTTACGGCTGCGAAAGCGATCCGACAGGATGCCGGTAGGAAAACGCAACAACATGGAAGCTAATCCGGTGGCGCCGATAATAATTCCCATCACGCGCGCCTCCACATTCAGTGAAGTAATGTAAGGCGCGAGAAACGGATCAAAGGCGTGAATGCTGATAAAAAACAGCAGACTAATAATGAAAAACAGCAGCACATCGCGACGTAATAACGCTTTCATAATCCGATCCTCAATAAGCCGTCCAGCCGCCATCCACCTTCAGCGCGCTGCCGGTGATCAGTGCAGCCGCACGGGACGCCAGAAACACCACCGGGCCCATCACATCTTCAAGCGTGCCGAGGCGGCCCAACTGAATACGGCGCAGCGTCTGCTGACGGAACGCTTCATCTGCCAGCGAAGCCTGCGATAGCTCGGTTTCAATAAAAGTGGGACACAGCGTGTTGACGCGAATGCCGTCGCGTCCCAGCTCCAGCGCCATGGCGCGCGTCAATCCTTCCAGCGCGGCCTTAGACGCGCAGTAGACGCTGCGCTGTGGCCCGCCAACGTGTGCCATCTGCGAGGAGAGATGGATAATGCTGCCGCCGTGTTGCGCAGCCTGCATTCTCGCCGCCACCTGCTGCGACAGAAAAAACGTCGCGCGCAGATTCACATCCATGACGGCATCGAAATTTGCTTCGCTGACTTCGCTGAACGGTTGATGACGTGCCAGCCCAGCGCTGTTAACCAGCACATTAAAGCTCGGCAGGTCGTGCAGCGTCTGGCGTACCGCGTGTATGTTGCAAACGTCGAGCGGCAGCGCATGCAGCGTCAGGCCAGCGTTAGCTGCCTGCTGTACGGCGTTGTTCAGGCGATCGGCATCGCGGGCGGCAATCCACACCTCTGCACCGGCTTCGGCCAGCGCGATAGCGGCAGCGAAGCCGATACCGCGCGATCCACCGGTTACCAGCGCACGCTGTCCATCAAGACGAAATGAAGGGGTCATCGGAACCATGTGCGCCTCCTTATTTCACCGTCACCGGAGCAGGTGTGGCGTAAGGTACGTCTTGTTGGCCGTAACGGCGCACGCGGATGTTGGCCTGTTCAGCATGGCCAGCAAAGCCTTCCAGCAGCGCCAGACGTGAGCAGTAAGCGCCTATTTCCGCCGAAGCTGCATCACTGGTGACGCGTTGCCAGGTGCAGGTTTTCATAAATTTGCCCACCCACAAGCCGCCGGTATAGCGCGATGCGCCCAGCGTTGGCAGCGTGTGATTGGTGCCGATTACCTTGTCGCCGTAGGCCACATTGGTACGTGGACCGAGAAATAACGCGCCGTAATTGCGCATATTTTGATGATACCAATCGTCGCGATCGGTCATCACCTGCACGTGTTCTGACGCGATACGATTAGCTTCTGCCAGCATCTCATCGTGGTCGGCACACAGAATGATTTCGCCGAAGTCGTGCCAGGCTTTTTGCGCCACATCGGCGGTGGGCAGTTGCAGCAACAGCTGGTGGATGTAGCGCTCGGTATCCTCAGCGAGCTGGCGCGAGCAGGTCAGCAAAATCGCGGGTGAGGTGGGGCCGTGTTCCGCCTGGCCGAGCAGATCGGTAGCGCAGAGTTCGCCGTCGACGCTGTCATCGGCAATCACCAGCGTTTCGGTGGGACCCGCGAACAGATCGATGCCGACGCGACCAAACAGCTGGCGTTTGGCTTCCGCAACCCATGCGTTACCGGGTCCGACTAACATGTCGACCGGCGCAATGCGTTCGGTGCCAATCGCCATGGCGCCTACCGCCTGAATGCCGCCGAGCGCATAGATTTCGTCTGCGCCAGCCATCGACTGCGCCGCCACAATCGCCGCGGCCGGTTTACCGTGAAACGGCGGCGCACAGCTCACAATGCGATCGCAACCTGCCACTTTGGCGGTGATGATCGACATATGCGCCGAAGCCAGCAGCGGATATTTGCCGCCAGGCACGTAACAGCCGACATGACTAATCGGAATGTTGCGATGGCCGAGAATCACGCCCGGACGGGTTTCAATCGCTAAATCGGTCAGGCAATTTTTTTGTGCCTGCGCGAAGTTGTGCACCTGTTCCTGGGCGAATTCGATATCGCGAATTTCTTGTTTCGTGAGCTGTTGCAGGCAGGCATTGATCTCCTGCGGCGTTAAGCGGAAATCATCGCGAGCGAAGCCATCAAATTTTATGGAGAGTTCACGTACCGCGTCATCACCGCGTGCTTCAATGTGCGCCAGCACGGTTTCAACATCGCTGCGTACCTGTTGCTGCTGCTGTTGGCGTTCAGCCTTTGCTGCCGCCTGTTTTAACCAAATTGCCATGTCCAATTCCTCATGATTGCATCCCGGGAAATAGGTTTGCATACGTATGCAAAAAGCGTAAAGGGGGCAAATCAGGAAAAGATGAAAAGTGAGAATGTGCGCAGTTTTATGCGGCATCAGGCAGCCAAAAAGCCCCGCGGGAGAAGGGTTCCCACAGGGTTAATACCGACAATGCTGCCGTTAACGCTGGCGTTCTATGGCTAGCGCCAGCGCCAGTAATGCCTCTTCATCAGCGGTGGGATAGAGCAGTTCCAGACCGAGCGGCAAACCGTTAGCTATTTGCCCGAACGGCAACGTCACGGCCGGCAAACCGCTTATAGCCGCCAGCTCAGGCGCCCAGCCCGGTGGCATTTTCTCCAGCGAAACCGGCGTGCGCTGGCTGGTGGGATAGATCAGTGCATCCAGCCGCAGCGCCTGCATTTGCTGTTGCAACTGCTGACGCAGATGGCGTTGAAAACGGCGCTGTTCGCGCCACGCTTCGCACACCAGCGCGTGCCGCGTGAGATGCAATTGCAATAAAGCGTCGAATTCGGCGAGATGTTCGCCACGGGCAAGCAGCGCAGAGAGTGACGTGGGTGCATACGCCATTTTTGTTAGCCAGCGTGCAATGGCAGGATGGAACTCGCGCAGGCTCAGGCAAGTTTCCTTCGCGACACGCGATGCCAGTGGCAACCGCAGCGGAACCAGCGTCGCACCAGCACGCCGCAGCCGGCAGAAAGCCTGTGCTAACGCCTGACGCTGCGCAGCCTCATCGCCCAGCAGATCGCTGACAACCCCTAAACGCACGCCGCGCAGGGATCGCGGCGGTAGCGGACGCACCGGCAACCCATGCATCACCTGATGCAGCAGCGCCGCATCGGTGACGCACCATGTCATGGGTCCAACCGTATCTTTACTCAGCGAAAGAGGCGCGACGCCGTGCAACTGGCGACGACGAAATGCCGGACGTAATCCCACCAAACCGGTCCAGGCAGCGGGAATGCGGATAGAACCACCGGTATCGCTGCCGAGAGCCGCATCCGCCATGCCCGCCACCACTGCCGCCGCGCTGCCGCCGCTGGAACCGCCTGCGGTCAGAAGTGGATTGAGTGGATTGCGTACATCGCCGCCCAGTGAACTGCGCGAGCGTACATCAAAGGCAAACTCGGAGAGATTGGTTTTAGCGAGAATTAACGCGCCCGCAGCTTTGAGGCGCGTAATAACACGCGCATCTTCGCGAGGCTGTGCGTCGGCCAGTGCGCGACAGCCGAGCGTGGTAGGGAGACCAGCACAATCAATATTGTCCTTTATCACCAGTGGAATGCCGTGCAGCGCGCCGAGCGGCGTGCCGGTGCGCCACAAGCGATCGCAGTGCTGCGCATCATTCATCACGTGCGGATTAACACTAATGATGGCGTTAAGTGAATGGCCCGCGCGCAGGGCGTCCAGCCGTCGCTCAACCTCATCTGCGCTATGAGGCTGTGGCTGCAGGCGCGCGGCAATCATTTCACCGCATCCTGTGACAACATGCCGCTGGTTTCAGAGGCAGCCTGCGGCATCTGGCGCTGCTGTACGCGTTTTGCCGCCAGTGGCGTCAACACGCCCGCGACCAGACACAATCCACCAATCACCCAATAACCCGCATGCAAGTTAACGTGCTGCAACAACACGCCCATCAACACCGGGCCAAAAAACATGCCGCACGAATAGATGGTCTGAAACAGCCCCATGCGCGTGGTTTGCTCATTCTCCGAGGTATTCACCACGCTGAGCGACATAAACACCGCGAACGCCATACCGAAGGAGAAACCGGCGAGACCTTGCCAGAGATAGATCAGCCATAAACTGCTGGTGAGTGGCACGAAAATCGACGAAACAATTTGCAGGCCAATGCCGATTAGCGCGGTGTTGACCAGGCCAAGGCGCTTATAAAACACGGAACTGCATAGCGCCACGGCGATGGCATAAAACAGTAAATGGATATTGCTCAACACCGCCAGCGTACCGGCCTGCGCGCCAAGCTGTTGGGCGTAAATTGGCGTCAAGGTATCGCGGGTGGCAAAGGGCACCAGAATCACTATGGTTGCCAGCAGGCCGATAAACCAGATGGTGCTATCACCCAGCTGGCGTTTGGCACTTAGTACGCAGGCTTTCAGATGCGGCGCTTTATGAATATCTTCCCCTTCACGAATGCGCAGGCTGAGCATCAGAGCCAGGCAGCCGGCCACGGCGGGGACGAAAAAGGCCTGCGTGCTGCCGAACCAGTGCACGATGACGCCACAGATCGCATTACTGATGAACACGCCGATCGGACCTGCCAGCGCCAGTAAGGCGACGGCGGCGGGCGCTTCATCGCGCCGAAAATAGCGAATGAAAATGATGTTGTAGAGCACCCAACTGGCGGCCGTAAAACCGCAGGCCAGCTTCGCCAGCCAGAATGTCAACGCGCCAGGAAAAAGCCACGCCAACGGCCAGGCGATGACCGGCAGCAGCAGTGCGACCTGCATAAACACTTTACGATTTTTCAATACGTCGGAGACGACGCTGAGTGGGAATCGGGTGCAGAGTGAGGCCAAACCGGTTGCACCCATAATCATACCGATGGTTTGTGGTTCAATGCCCAGCCGCACCATGTAGGGCGCCAGAAAGGCATCAAAGCCGTTGATGCAGATAAAAAACAGCACGCTCATTAAGAAAAACGTCAACAGCTCGGAACGGCTAAACAGTGCTCGAAACATGGTGTTGAACCTCTTGCAAGCCAGGTAAGTGACTAAAAACGCGGGTTTCATCCTGAGTCCGGGTCGCTAATTTTGCACTCTTTGAATACGTATTCAACGGCCGAAGTTACGAAATGATTACAACTTTGTAAAGTGTCGCTGTGGCATTGTGAAAAAAAAGTTATTGAGTGTTGCATACGCATGCAAAACTGGTGTAAGAGTAAAAAACACACACCGAAGCAGGTGAGTCCGGCTGGTGAAATTGGCTACAATGCTCAGCAGTCACCCGCGCATCAGTGTGCTAAACAGGAAGATAACACCATGAAACGTAAGACCTTCGGTCCAGTGACCTCACAACAAGTTGCGCAGCATGCTGGCGTTTCACAGTCTGCGGTGTCGCGTACCTTCACGCCGGGAGCCAGTATTTCACCCGCCACGCGTGAAAAGGTGCTGCAATCTGCCCGAGAGCTGGGTTATCGACCCAATGCGCTGGCGCGGTCGCTGAACACCGCACGCTCACGCATTGTTGGCGTGGTGATCTCCTGTTTCGATAACCCGTTTTATCCGCATGTGCTGGAAGCGCTGGGACGGGAACTGGATGCGCTTAACTATCATTTGCTGCTGTTCGTTAGCGATCGTGACAGCAATGTTGACCGCATTTTCGATCAGATTATGCAGTACCGCGTAGATGGCATCGTGCTGGCGTCTGGCGCGTTGTCCGATGCCTTGTCGGAAGAGTGTCACGGTGCCGGTATTCCCGTGGTGCTGTTCAATCGCACCGCCGAAAGCGAGATGGCGTCGAGTGTGAATACCGATAACCGCGCCGCCGCACGGCAGATCGCCGAATTTCTGCTGGCGGGCGAACATCAACGTTTTGCTTGCATCTCTGGCGCTGATAACGCTTCGGTGAATCAGCTACGGCTGGACGGCTTCCGCGATGCACTCAATGCACGTGATGTTGATGTCACCGTCGTTGCAGGCCATAACGACAGTGAGCACACCGCGCAGGCGGCACGTCAACTGTTCAGCAGCACCACGCCACCTGATGCGGTATTTGCGGTTAACGACCATATGGCATTGACGGTTATGGATGTGGCGCGCTACGAGTTCGGCTTGCGCATTCCGCAGGATGTGTCAGTGGTGGGTTATGACGATGTTGGGCCCGCGGGCTGGCCTTCATATGCGCTGACCTCCATCTGCCAGCCGGTTGAAGTGATGGTGCAACGTACGATTGGCCTGCTGATGCAGCAAATCGACAGTGCGGTGATGGCACCTGAGCAAATTGTTATTCCCGGCACGTTGGTAGTGCGCCACTCCGCACGGCGTCCGCGTCACGGCGTGGTAGAAGAGAACGGCCAGCTGCTATTTCGTTCTGAGGAGGTTGAGTAATGCGATTGCCGGGTTTCAGTCCCCAGTTTGATTCTATTCAGCAGTTCGTCCTGACGCTAACTCACGTGGTGTGGGAGCAGAAGGACATCGGGCAGCTGGCCGACTTCTATGCCACACCGGTGGTCTTTCACACGCCGGAAAAGCGGTTAACTGACTTAAGCGATTTTATGCGCCTGACCCTGGAAGCGCTGCACTGTTTCCCGCAGCGTCAGGTACTAACAGAAGATATTCTCGCCGCTCGTGAAGGCGATACGTGTTGGTACGCCTCGCAACGCACCCAGGCACGCATTCAGCATCTGGGTGAAGGTTTCTTTGGCGCGCCGAGTGGCAAAACGCTATGGGTGCGCACCTTCGCCGATCGTATTTGCCGGGATGGCCTGGTGGAACAAGAGTGGCTGTTACAGGATCGCGCAGGGATTTTGGCGCAGATTGGCGTCAACGTAGCGGAGTTTGCTCAGCATCTAACGCAGATGCGCCAACAGCAAGGACTGGAGATGCCGGCACCTGAAGAGCTGGAAGCGCGTTGGGCGGGCGGCCCGGATGGTGATGATGCGGAGGGCGCGCTGGCCGGCTTGATTGAGCGCTATCTCAGCATGTGGGCGGGCGGCAACAGTGGGGTAGTCCCAGGCGTTTATCATCCCGCCGCCACCTTGCACGGTCCGGGCCACAGCAGCTTTACCGGCGAGCAGGAGATTGGCAGCTTCCTTTCTGGCTATCGCGCCTCATTCGCTGACAGCGAAACACAGCTGCATCATTTGGTGGTGCGGCGCGATGCCAACGAACCGGTGCGCATCAGCCTGCGCTGGTCACTGTTGAGTTGGCATGATGGCTACGGAAAGTTTGGTCCACCGTCCCGTAAGCCGGTGTGTATTTCCGGAATTTCACATTTGGAATTACGTGATGGCGTAATTATGCGGGAATATTTAGGTATCGATGAACTCTCAATCTGGTTGCAGCTACTCAACTGAATAACCAGCACTTTTAAATAACGCGTTACGTCACGGTAATTAATTCCCTTAATTACCGACGGCGTTCTGCACCCTGAATTCAGCCGGGTGAATCGGCAGCGCTTGATTGCGAGGACCGCGCTCACCCTTAATTCGTCAAAAGCAGGAGTGTTTATGTCTACAACGGACACGGCTAATAAAGCCACCGCCAGTGAAAAGAGCGCAGAAAAAACCTCAGCACGTACCCAGGTCGAACCGGTTTTGCAGGTTGAGCGACGGGATTTTGTCGATCTGGTTCCAGAAAACCGTGCGCGAGTACAGCCGATGCGCGGTTTCGATCCCTGCTATACCGATATTGTTGATTACATTGTGCGTTGCACCCACAAGATTTGGGATGAGCGTGATGTCGGACTGATCTACAGCCATTACACCCATAACTGCGTGCTCTATAACGCGCTAGGCACAATTTATACCCGTGAACAGGTGGTGCTGGATACGCTGCAGCGCTTGGTGGCTTTCCCGGAGCGACGTGGCATGGCAACGCAGGTGATCTGGAACGGCAACGATGTTGACGGTTTTTACACTTCGCATCTGGTCACCGGCAGCGGTCGACACACGCAGCCAAGCCAGTACGGTAAGCCGACCAACCGAACCTTCACCACGCGTACCGTCGCGGACTGCATGATTCTGGAAAACAAGATCTACCGCGAATGGGTGGTGAGCGACAACATGTCGCTGATGCGTCAGCTGGGACTGGATACCGATCAGATCGCCTACAACATGGCGAAAGAGCAGTTTGATAAAGGTTTCCGCCTGACGGAGATTGGCGAAAACCGTCGCCTGCTGGGGCAATATCCGCCGGAAAGCGACCCGGATTATACGCTGGCGCACAGCGATACCGAGGCCCAGGTGCTGGGCTGGCTGCATGAGATCTACAACAAACGCATGCTGGGCAAAGTGAAAGACGTTTACGCCAGTAATGTGCAGTGGCACGGCCCGCTGATGAAAGAGCTGTATGGTCAGGCCTCGGTGATCCACCAGACGCTGGCGTTGATCGGCATGATCCCTGACGGCGCGTGGATGCCGCAGCATATTTGCTCCAATCCGTGTGAAGAAGGCGGCACTAAAGTGGCGGTGCGCTGGATGATGGAAGGACATCATCTGGGCTATGGCGAGTTGGGCAAGCCGACCGGGCAGCGTCTGCTGGTGATGGGCATGAGCCACTATCACGTGGTAAACGGTAAAATTGTGGATGAGTGGGTGGTTTACGATCATCTGGCGATGCTGGCGCAGATCAAATTGGGCCAACTGGCGGAGACGGAAGCATGAGTAAGCAACGCGTGCAGTTTATTAAGCAACCCGCAGGCGAAGATGCGCAGGCCGATGCCAGCCTGATCGCCACGGTAAGCGACATTATCAGCAATGTGCGCCAGCATGGTGATGCGGCGCTGCAGGCGTATTCACTGAAATTTGATGGGGTAGCGCCGGAACAGCTGGAAGTTTCGGCAGCGGAGATCGAGCAGGCGCTCACACAACTGGCCGCTCAAACTCGCCACGACAGTGAATTTGCCATCGCCCAGGTGCGCCGCTTCGCCGAAGCCCAGCGTGCAACACTGCAGCCGCTAGAGATTGAAACGCTGCCCGGCGTGCATTTGGGGCATCGCATCATTCCTATCGAAACCGTGGGCTGCTATGTGCCGGGCGGACGCTATCCGATTCTCTCCGCACCGGTGATGTCCATCGTGCCCGCGGTCGTAGCGGGCTGCGACAACATTATTGCCTGCCTGCCACCGGGCGCGCATCCGGCGATGATTGCTATCTGCCATTTAGCCGGGGCACACCGTATTTTTAAAGTTGGCGGCGCGCAGGCGATTGCCGCGATGGCGTATGGCACCGCATCGCTGCCGGCAGTGGACAAAATTGTTGGACCGGGTAACGCCTTCGTCAATGAGGCCAAGCGTCAGGTTTTTGGCAAAGTGGGTATTGATGCGCTGGCAGGGCCAAGCGAAATCTTTATTGTGGCCGATGATAGTGCCGATCCACGCGTGCTGGCGGCGGATCTGCTGGCGCAGGCGGAACATGATGTGCGCACTCGCGTAGGGCTGGCCACCACCAGCGAGCGCATAGCGCATGAAACCTTGCGTGAAATTGAGGCGCAGCTGTCATCGCTGCCGACGGCGAAGACGGCTGGTGAAGCATGGCAAAGACAGGGCGAGATTGTATTGTGCGCCGACGAAGATGCGATGGTGGCCTACACCGATGAGATCGCCACCGAACATTTGCAAATCCATGCTCGCGATCCCCATGCGCTGGCGGCGCGTATCCGCAACTACGGATCGCTGTTTATCGGTCAAAATGCCAGCGTGGTGTTCTCTGATAAGTGCTGCGGTACTAACCACACGTTACCCACCATGGCAGCGGCGCGCTATACCGGCGGGTTGTGGGTGGGCGCCTATCTGAAAACCTGTACGCATCAATGGATTGACGATCAGGGTATCGCGGCCATCGCCGCGCCTGCGGTGCGTCAAAGTCGTACCGAAGGCATGCAGGCACATCGTCGTGCGGCGCAGATTCGTCTGCAGCCGGAAAAACTCGATGCCATCCTGCGTGGCGCCGAGGATTAGTCCGTGACTTTCATCACCTGCCAGGCGAGGATGCTGGCAGGTGATGAACAGAGGAATCGGGCTATGCAGGGCAGTCGTCGTACCCTGAAGTTACTTACCGCACTATTGGTGCTGTTGATTGTCGGATTGATTGCCGCCGCCATTCATTTCCAGAAAAATTCCAACGCCTTGTGGCAGATCATTAGCGAGAAATGCGTGCCTGGCATGGCCGCCAGCGGCAAACCCGCGCCTTGCCAGCAGGTGAACAGTGCGCAGGGTTACGTCACGCTGAAAGATCTCAACGGTCCGTTGCAGTATCTACTGATGCCGATCGAAAAAATCAGCGGCATGGAAAGTCCCATCATTCTTGAGCCGTCTACGCCGAATCTGTTTGCCGACGCCTGGCAACAACGGACATTACTTGCACAGAAGCACGGCGCGCCAATATCAGATAGCGCGCTGTCGCTGGCAATCAATGCGCAATACGGGCGTACGCAGAATCAGCTGCATATTCACATCTCTTGTCTGCGACCGGATGTGCGTCAGCAACTTGATGCCCTGGCGCCGAGGCTTAACGCGCAGTGGCAAAGCGAAACGCTGCGCAAGCATCGTTACCTGATACGTACGCTTTCAACAGCAGAACTGGCGCAGCAGAGTGCGTTTATCCGTCTGGCAAACGAAGTGCCTCACGCGCGCACCGAGATGGGGAAATATGGCCTGGCGCTGGCGCAGCTGCCGGATGGTCGCTTAGCGCTGCTGGCGTTAGAACGCAACTGGCTCAAGCTGAACAGCGGTTCGGCGGAAGAGCTGCAGGATCATCAATGCGGGATTTTGTAAGGTCGACATTTCAGGTGACATAAAAAAGGCGGCTAATCAGCCGCCTCATCATACATCCAAAACTTACGCGTTTTTCGCAGCGGCTGCGGCTTTCACGATCACGGCGAAAGCATCGGCTTTCAGTGAAGCACCGCCAACCAGCGCGCCATCGATATCTGGCTGGGTGAACAGCTCAGCGGCGTTTTTGTCGTTTACCGAACCGCCGTACTGGATGATCACTTGCTGTGCGATGGCAGCGTCTTTCTTCGCGATGTGGTCACGAATAAATTTGTGCACGGCCTGAGCCTGCGCTGGCGTAGCGGATTTGCCGGTACCGATGGCCCAAACTGGCTCATAAGCGATGACCGCGCCTTCGAACGCTGCTGCGCCCTGCATTTCCAGCACGGCGTCGATCTGACGTGCGCACACTTCTTGCGTTTGGCCCGCTTCGTTTTCTGCGTCGGTTTCACCGATGCACAGAACGGGTACCAGGCCCGCTTCCTTCACGACGGCAAATTTCTTCGCGATGAACTCATCGCTCTCTTTATGGTAGGTACGGCGCTCAGAGTGGCCGATGATGATGTATTTCGCGCCAACGTCTTTCAGCATGTCTGCGGAAGTTTCGCCAGTGAATGCGCCAGACAAGTTAACGTCGACGTTCTGAGCACCCAGAGCGATGTGGCTACCGGAAATGGCGTGTTTCGCCAGGTCCAGATAGATGGCTGGCGGTGCAATCGCGACGCCACAACCATCAACACCAGACAGCTCTTTGCGCAGGCCTTCAATCAGCTCTTTGGTGATCTGCTTGCTACCGTTCAGTTTCCAGTTACCCATAACCAGTGGATGTCGCATTCTTTCCTCCGCATAACGCGATTCATGAAATAGCGCTGCCATCGGGCAGCGATGTCTGCGAGACAGTATAGAGATCAAATGGGTTGCTGGCTTTGCTTTTCGTCATTTTTGCCGGTGTGATCAGGGCGTAGCGAGCGCCAGTTTTATCGGCTCCACGGCGAAGGTTAAACCCTTGTCGCCGTTGTCTGCGACCACGAAGCGCAGTGCGCCTTCGGTGCGGGCAAAATAACGCGCACCTTTGCCGGCGCTCAGCAGAGAATCGAGCTTTTTGCGGCCATCTTCGGCCGACAAACCGGGGATGAAGAAACGCAGCAGGGCAGTCATGTAATCCATGGCACGTGCCTGCGCCGCTTTCATATCGGGACCGGGAACCGGCAGCCAGGTGATTTGCAGGGTTTTAATTTTGCCGGTGCCTTGCTCCAGCGCGGTTGAAGCATACAGCGTTTCGCTGATTTTACTGGCGGCACGCGTCAGGTTACTTTTATCGCCGCGACTATCAATGGCGCGATATTCCTGCAGCGGTTCATTGGGATTGGCGGCGTTGTACTTTTCACGGAACTGCGCAACGGTCATATCGAACGTCGGCGCACCCGCGAGCAGATAGGGCGCAGCAGGCAGATGATCGCTACGATCCAGTGCAGGTGCGTCCTCCGCCCAGGCGGGAAATGTCAGTGCGAGGCCAAGCAGCAGCGCGACTGGCAGGTTCTTCATTGCTTCGGCCCTAAATCATTCACTTAGCCCACGATTAGAACGGTTTTTACCGGGGAAAGTCAAAACCCACATTGGGAAAAATCTGACAATCTTCGCCTCGCGCCTCTTACCAATAATGCTCGCTGGTCATATGCCCGGGTTTACGTTTGAAATGCTTGCGCATCTCACGTGTGTCTTTTAGCAATTGTTGGGTATCGCGCACCATTTGCGGATTACCACACAGCATCACATGGCTGGTTTCTGCCGTGAGCGGCAAGCCAACCGCGCGCTCCAGTTCGCCGCTCTCAATCAACTGCGGTACGCGGCCGTGCAGCGAACCGGCGATCTCTTCGCGGCTTACCACGGTCTGAATATGCAGTTTGCCCTGATAGCGCTGCTGCAGCTGCTGCATTAACGGCAGGAAGCTCAGGTCATCCGCGAGACGGGCAGCGTGCACCAGCACAATATTGTCGAAACGCTCCAGATCTTCGCCCTGTTGCAGAATCGATAAATAGGGGCCAATCGCCGTGCCGGTGGCCAGCATCCACAGCGTTTGGCAGTCAGGAATTTCGTCGAGTACAAAGAACCCTGCGGCTTCTTTGGTAATCATCACCTGCTCGCCGGGCTGCAGTGCCTGCAAGCGTGGACTCAGTTTGCCTTCCGGCACGGTAACCAGATAAAACTCCAGCAGCGAATCTTTGGGCGCGTTGACGTAAGAGTAGGCGCGCTGCACACGCTCGCCGTCAATTTCTAATGCCAGCTTGGCAAACTGACCTGCGGTAAAGCTATCAATGGGCGCTTCGACGCGCAGACTGAACAGTGCATCGGTCCAGTTTTTTACCTCTTTCACTTCAGCATTGATCCACTCTGCCATGTTGGCTCCTTAATCTTGATTGTGTAGGTACATCATCGCCATCGGCCTAACGGATTTCCAGTCCATGCTCGGGCAAAGGGCTCTCAGCGACAAACGCAGCGCACAGATCAGCAACTGTAGCGGCCGGTTTACAATCTGGACGTCAACCTTGACGGCTTAAGACACTACAGCTTTGCCGGTGCCTCTCGATTTGTCACTGAATCCTGATATTTTTGCCGCCATAAATCCGAGGCAGCCTGTTTTGTGCTGCTTATTCTTTGTTTCTCAGGCAGACATTTTGTTCCATGTTGATAAGTAAAACGCAAAATCGCTTTCTGTTATTCATGCTGATCGTGCTGGTGGCGGTGGGGCAGATGGCGCAAACCATCTATGTGCCAGCGATGGCCAACATGGCAGAGACGCTCAATGTGCGCAGCGGTGCCATTCAGCAGGTGATGGCCGCCTATCTGATGACCTACGGTGGATCGCAGCTGATCTACGGCCCGCTTTCGGACAGCTTTGGTCGACGTCCGGTGATCCTTATCGGCATGACGATCTTTGCCATTGGTGCCTTGATCGCCATGTTCGCGCCCTCACTGGATATTCTGGTGCTGGGCAGCGCGGTGCAAGGTTTAGGTACCGGCGTGGCCGGCGTGATGGCGCGCACCATGCCGCGTGACCTTTACTCTGGTATTGCATTGCGCCAGGCGAACAGTTTACTCAATATGGGTATTCTGGTTAGCCCGCTGCTGGCGCCGGTGATTGGCGCGCTGCTGACGCATCTGTTTGGCTGGCACGCCTGTTTCGCCTTCCTGCTGCTGCTGTGTGTTGGCGTTACCGCGTCGATGGCGCGCTGGTTACCGGAAACCCGTCCCGTTGATACACCTGCTACGCCATTCCTGAAGCGTTATGCCACCCTGCTGAGTGACGGCAATTTCGTACGTTACCTGCTGCTGCTGATTGGCGCGCTGGCAGGCATCGCAGTATTCGAGGCCAGCTGCGGCGTGCTGATGGGCGGTGTTTTAGGTCTGGATGGTTTGACCGTCAGCATCCTGTTTATCCTGCCGATTCCGGCGGCGTTCTTTGGCGCCTGGTTTGCCGGACGCGAGCAGAAATCCTGGCACACGCTAATGTGGTATGGCGTCAATAGCTGCCTGCTGGCGGGCTTATTGATGTGGGTTCCCGCCTGGTTTGGCGTGATGAATATCTGGACGCTGTTGGTGCCGGCTGCGCTGTTTTTCTTTGGCGCCGGCATGCTGTTCCCGCTGGCAACGTCGGGTGCGATGGAGCCGTATGCATGGCTGGCGGGCAGCGCTGGAGCGTTAATTGGGGGGTTGCAGAACCTGGGTTCCGGCGTGGTAGCGTGGCTTTCTGCTCTGCTGCCGCAGCACGACCAATCCAGCCTCGGCATGTTGATGTTTGTGACGTCGCTGGTGATGCTGCTGTGCTGGTGGCCGCTCTCACGTCATCCGGAGAGCGGCAAGCAGGCGATTACAGGATAAATTGATGCAGCGCCGCGTCTTTGCGATCGAGATAGTGGATCGACTGGATGCGGCGAATAGTGCGTGATTTGCCGCGCACCAGCAGCGTTTCGCTGGTGGCGATGTTGCCGTTACGCGTGATGCCTTGCAGTAAATCGCCGGTGGTGATGCCCGTGGCGGCGAAGATCACGTTATCGTTACGCGCCATCTGATCCAGCTTCAGCACCTGACCCGCTTCAATGCCCATCTCGGCGCAGCGCTGTAGCTCATTCTCACCTAAGCGACGATTCTCTTCGCTATCGCCTTTCACTTGATGACGTGCCAGCAGGCGTGCCTGCATGTCGCCATCCATCGCCCGGATAACCGCCGCCGATACCACCCCTTCCGGCGCGCCGCCGATGCCATACATCACATCCACTTCGCTGTCCGGCATGCAGGTAAGAATTGAAGCCGCCACATCGCCGTCCGGGAAGGAGAACACGCGCACGCCGAGCTGTTGCAGCTGAGCAATCACCGCATCGTGGCGTGGTTTAGCCAGAATCGATACCGTCAGCTGGCTGAGCGGCTTGCCCAGTGCCAGCGCGATGTTTTTCAGATTAATATCGAGTGGCAGATTAAGGTCGATGGCGCCGCGTGCGCCGGGCCCGACAATCAGCTTCTCCATGTACATATCAGGTGCGTGCAGGAAGCTGCCCTTATCGCCGACCGCCAGCACCGCCAGCGCATTGGCTTGGCCCATCGCCGTCATGCGCGTGCCTTCAATCGGATCGACGGCGATATCTACCGCGTCGCCGCGACCGGTACCGACTTTCTCACCGATATACAGCATTGGCGCTTCGTCGATTTCGCCCTCGCCAATCACAATCTGGCCGTCGATATCGATAGTGTTAAGCATAATGCGCATGGCGTGAACGGCTGCGCCGTCGGCCGCATTTTTATCGCCGCGTCCTAACCAGTGATAGCCCGCCAGAGCGGCGGCTTCGGTCACGCGGGAAAATTCAAACGCGAGTTCTCGTTTCATGGTTGCACCTGACAAAAAACAGGCGGGCAGTTTAACACAGCGGGGGAGGGGGACGGGGGGAAAACCCGCGGCAGGGGGCGCCGCGGGTCAGCAGGATTTTACTCTTCGTCTTCCCATGCTTTCGCACGTGCCACGGCTTTCTTCCAGCCTGCGTAGCGGACGTTACGTTCGGTGGTTTCGATGCTTGGACGGAACTCACGCTCAATCACCGCTTTCTCGCGGACTTCATCCAGATCGCCCCAGAAGCCGACTGCCAGGCCAGCAAGATATGCCGCACCCAACGCAGTCACTTCACGCACTTCCGGACGCTCAACGCGTGTGCCGAGAATGTCGGACTGGAACTGCATCAGGAAGTTGTTGGCTACCGCACCGCCATCAACGCGCAGCGATTGCAGGCGGGTGCCGGCATCGTTCTGCATCGCTTCCAGCACGTCGCGCGTCTGATAAGCAATCGATTCCAGCGTGGCCCGGATGATGTGGTTAGCATTTGCACCGCGCGTCAGACCGAAGATCGCACCGCGTGCATACGGGTCCCAATAGGGCGCGCCCAAACCGGTGAAGGCAGGCACCATGTAAACACCGTTGCTATCTTTCACTTTCAACGCGAAGTATTCGGAGTCAGTGGAATCGCTGATCAGCTTCATCTCGTCGCGCAGCCACTGAATTGACGCACCACCGATAAACACCGCACCTTCCAGCGCATAGTTCACTTCGCCGCGTGGACCGCAGGCGATGGTGGTCAGCAGGCCGTGCGTTGAGGTTACGGCTTCGGTGCCGGTGTTCATCAACATAAAGCAGCCGGTGCCGTAGGTGTTTTTCGCCATACCCGGTTGTACGCACAGCTGGCCGTACAGCGCCGCCTGTTGGTCACCCGCGATACCGGCGATGGGAATACGCGTACCGCCTTTACCACCAATGTTGGTCTGGCCGTAAACTTCTGAAGAACCTTTCACTTCCGGCAGCATTTCACGCGGAATATCGAGGATCTCCAGCATGCGCTCATCCCACTCCAGCTTGTGGATGTTGTACATCATGGTACGTGAGGCGTTGGTGTGATCGGTTACGTGCACACGCCCTTGCGTCATTTTCCAAATCAGCCAGGTATCAACGGTTCCAAACAGCAGTTCGCCGCGTTTAGCACGTTCACGTGCGCCTTCAACGTGGTCAAGAATCCACTTCACTTTGGTGCCGGAGAAGTAAGGGTTAATCACCAAACCGGTGGTGTGCTGGATATACTCTTCCAGTCCCTCTTTCTTCAGCTTGTTACAGTAATCTGCGGTGCGTGGATCCTGCCAGACGATGGCGTTGTAGATAGGCTTGCCGCTCTCTTTATCCCACACGATGGCGGTTTCACGCTGGTTGGTGATACCAATCGCCGCGATTTGATCGGAGTTAATGTCGGCATGTGCCAGCACTTCAACCAGCGTTGAGCTTTGTGACGCCCAGATATCCATTGGGTCATGCTCAACCCAACCCGCTTTCGGGTAGATCTGGGTAAATTCACGCTGTGAAACGGCGACGATGTTCGCGTCATGATCGAGCACTACGGCACGTGAGCTGGTTGTGCCCTGATCGAGCGCGACAATATATTTTTTATCAGTCGTAGTCATTGTGCTTTCCTGATGATGTATCGATGAAACTTACGCTTTACGCTGCTGAGCGCGCGCAACCGGTTTTTCTGTTGTGCTGGCTTCCGCCACGTTAACTGGCAGATGACGGCCAATCAGTGAACGGTAACCCCAGGCACCGAGGCAAGCGCCGACCAGCGGGCCAAAAATCGGAACCAGGAAGTAAGGAATATCTTTGCCACCGGTGAAGGCGACGTTGCCCCATCCGGCGAAGAAGGCGAACAGTTTTGGACCGAAGTCACGCGCCGGGTTAAGTGCGAAGCCGGTCAGCGGGCCCATTGCACCACCGATAATGGCTACCAGCAGACCAATCAAAAGCGGTGCCAGCGGGCCGCGTGGTACGCCGTTGCCGTCATCGGTCAGCGCCATAATGACGCCCATCAGTACGGCGGTAATCACCATCTCAACCAGGAACGCCTGACCAACACTGATGTGCGGGTTTGGATAGGTAGAGAAGATGCCGGCCAGGTCGAGGCTTTCAACGCTGCCACGTACCATCTGATGACCTGTTTCGTAATCCAGGAACAAATTGTAGTAGAGACCATAAACCAACGCGGCAGCGCAGAAGGCGCCGGCAACCTGCGCCAGAATATAGGGTACGACTTTACGGCCTTCAAAGTTTGCGAACAGGCACAGCGCGATAGTCACCGCTGGGTTAAGATGCCCGCCTGAAACACCGGCGCTCAGATAGACCGCCATGGAAACCGCTAAGCCCCAGATGATACAAATTTCCCACTGACCGAACGCAGCACCGGCCAATTTCAGTGCGGCAACGCAGCCGGCACCAAAAAAGATGATCAAACCGGTGCCGATAAATTCGGCGATGCACTGACCTGTTAGTGTGTTAGTTGTTTGACTCATAATGGCATTCCTGAAGCGAGGTTAAATTTTATCAGTTTTTGTTCTCATCCATGAGTCGCCCAGCTTTTAATGTAGGGTTGATGTGAATTTATCGTTAACGAGCATAAACGAGAAATAGCGAAATTGAAAACTGTGTACTGCGTCATAAAAATGCGCGTTTTCGCGTCTTTTGCGTTTCTTTACGGCCCATTCAGCCTGCTTTGCGCGTGGACGGTTAAGTGATCGCGCACACAGATGCGCGAAGATGAGCATTTTTTTAGGCATTGACTGAAAAGTGTTACAGACTGCCCTCGCAGGCCTTGTGCCGCTGGACTTGCTGGGTTTGGCTACATACAATCGAGTCATCGTGGCTGAGCGCACCATAATAAGGCATGCGCTAGCCCCATCAACGCCTTGCAAGATTTAGGAGAGGTCAGAAAGATGTCATTTGAAGTGTTCGAGAAACTGGAAGCGAAAGTACAGCAGGCGATTGATACCATCACTCTGCTGCAGATGGAAATTGAAGAGCTGAAAGAGCAAAACAATACGCTGAAAAACGAAGTCAGCCAGGCTTCAGGTAACCAGGATGCGCTGGTGCGTGAAAATCAGCATCTGAAAGAAGAGCAGCATGTCTGGCAGGATCGTCTGCGGGCACTGCTGGGAAAAATGGAAGAGGTTTAAGCGTACAGGCTTGAACCAACGGGTGCCGCGGCACCCGTTTTTGTTGCGGCTTACTCGATGTCGAGTGCGTCTTCAGACAGGATAATGCCGGTATTGTCGGCATACAGATGGTCGCCAGAGAAGAAAGTCACGCCGCCAAAGTTAACGCGTACGTCACTTTCGCCAATGCCTTCACCCGCTGCACCCACCGGAATGGCTGCAATCGCCTGAATGCCGATTTCCAGCTCTTCAAGGTCGTCAACCTGACGCACCGAACCGTAAATCACAATGCCTTCCCACTCATTTTGCGCCGCCAGACTTGCCAGCTGAGCATCGACCAGGGCGCGACGAACGGAACCGCCGCCATCCACCAGCAATACGCGACCCCGACCGTTCTCTTCCAGCAAATCGTAAAGTAAGCCGTTATCTTCGAAGCATTTCACCGTGGTGATTTGACCACCGAATGAACTGCGTCCACCAAAGTTCGAAAAAAGCGGTTCAACAACGTTCACAGCTTCGTGGTAGATGTCACAGAGTTCAGATGTATCGTATTTCATGAGGGTTTTCGTCTGTTTGCCACAGGAGCGCTAAGTATATCGCTATCTGGCGATTGTTGGCAAAATCATCAGCCGCCAAAAAAAGCGCTGCATCAATATCCTGCGTAAAAAAAGCCCGGCGCAGTGGCCGGGCGGGGATATCGCAGACGAAGCTTACAGAATGAAGCGGCTGAGGTCTTCGTCGGCCACCAGCTCATCCAGATGCTTACCAACGTACTCGGCATCGATAGTGATCGACTCACCGTTACGATCGCTGGCGTCATAGGAGATATCTTCCATCAGACGCTCCAGCACGGTATGCAGACGACGTGCACCGATGTTTTCGGTGGTTTCGTTTACCTGCCATGCGGCTTCAGCGATACGACGCACCGCATCGTCCGTGAAGTCGATGTTGACCCCTTCGGTGCCCATCAGCGCTTTGTACTGCACGGTAACCGAGGCGTTTGGCTCGGTCAGAATGCGTTCGAAGTCATTGACGGTCAGCGCCTGCAGCTCAACGCGAATCGGCAGACGGCCCTGCAGCTCGGGAATCAAATCGGAAGGGCTAGCCACCTGGAACGCGCCGGAAGCGATAAACAGGATGTGGTCGGTTTTCACCATGCCGTGCTTGGTGGACACGGTGCAGCCTTCAACCAGCGGCAGCAGGTCGCGCTGCACGCCTTCGCGTGACACGTCTGGACCGCCTGCATTCTGGCCGCCGCGCTTACAGATTTTGTCGATTTCGTCGATGAACACGATACCGTGCTGCTCAACCGCATCGATGGCGTCCTGCTTCAGCTCTTCAGGATTCACCAGCTTGGCCGCTTCTTCTTCAATCAGCAGCTTCATGGCTTCTTTGATTTTCAGCTTACGCGGTTTCTGCTTCTGCCCACCGAGGTTCTGGAACATCGATTGCAGCTGGCTGGTCATCTCTTCCATGCCAGGAGGCGCCATGATTTCGACGCCGGCGGAGGAAGCGGCCAGATCGATCTCAATCTCTTTATCGTCCAGCTGGCCTTCGCGCAGTTTCTTGCGGAATGACTGACGCGCTGCCGAGGGCTCAGCCGCTTGCTCAGCCTGGCCCCAGTTGTTTTTCGCGGGCGGGATCAGCACATCGAGGATGCGCTCTTCCGCCATCTCTTCAGCGCGGTATTTGTTCTTCTCAATCGCCTGGCTGCGCACCATCTTGATGGCAGAATCGGTCAGATCGCGAATGATGGAATCAACCTCTTTACCGACGTAACCGACTTCGGTGAATTTGGTGGCTTCTACTTTGATGAACGGTGCGTTAGCCAGCTTGGCTAAGCGACGGGCGATTTCGGTTTTACCGACGCCGGTAGGACCAATCATCAGAATGTTCTTTGGCGTTACTTCGTGGCGCAGCTCTTCGTCGAGCTGCATACGGCGCCAGCGGTTACGCAGGGCGATCGCGACCGCCTTTTTTGCGCCATCCTGGCCGATAATAAAGCGGTTAAGCTCGCTGACAATCTCGCGTGGAGTCATCTCGGACATGATTTTGATCCTTACGCCTTAGACGGTAATGCTTCGATGTTGATGTTGTGGTTGGTGTAGATACAGATATCGCCGGCGATGTTCAGCGCCTTCTCCACAATATCTTGTGCACCAATGTCCGTGTTCTCCAGCAGGGCGCGAGCCGCTGCCTGGGCGTAAGGCCCACCGGAACCAATAGCAATCAGGTCATTTTCCGGCTGGATAACGTCGCCGTTGCCGCTGATGATCAGCGAGGCGTTTTCATCAGCGACCGCCAGCAGCGCTTCAAGGCGACGCAGCATGCGATCGGTACGCCAATCTTTTGCCAGTTCGACCGCCGCTTTCACCAGATGACCCTGGTGCATCTCCAGCTTGCGCTCAAACAGTTCAAACAGGGTGAAGGCATCTGCGGTACCGCCAGCAAAACCGGCGATCACTTTATCGTTGTAAAGACGACGGACTTTTTTGACATTGCCTTTCATTACGGTATTGCCGAGCGTAGCCTGGCCATCACCGCCAATCACTACCTGGCCGTTGCGTCGTACACTTACTATTGTTGTCACGGGCAGACCCCTTGTTGCAGTAGAAAAGGAACTCCGCGCACTCGGCGCGGAGTATCATGCAACCAGATATGGGGCAGGATTGGGGAGTTTCAACCCCTAAAGAATTTAAGGTAAGGCGAGGGGAATACAGCTTCCGTGGCCGGAGCTGTGTAAGCGTTTTACCGTGCTGTCCGCGCTGCTGCGATCTTTGAACGGCCCGATCACCACGCGATTCCAGCCACCGCCGGTCGTAATACGGCTCTCAAATCCTTCAAATGCCAGACCAGCGCGCACGGATTCCGCCTGATCGGTGCCTTTGAACGAACCACACTGCACCATCCAGCGCTGCGAAGAGGCTTTCTCTTCCGCTTTCGCTTTGGCGGTTTCCTGCGGCTTAGTCTGCTGCGTTGGCTCGCGCGTGATCGGCGCAGCCTGCTGCTGTTGCTGCTGACGCACGGCCTGTTGTTGCTGTTGCTGTTGCTGGCGCTGTAGCTGCTGCTGACGTTGCAACTGTTGCTGCTGTTGCTGCTGTTGCTGCACCTGCTGACGCTGCAGCGTCTGCTGGCGCTGTGCCGGGGTTTGTTCGTTCCACGGTACTTCGTTCAGCTGCGTAGGCTGCTGGCGCATATCGGCCTGCATCTGCTCCAGCAGCTGGCGCTGTTCATCGGTCAACTGGGTTTGTGATTGCACGCCACCCGCTGAAGGCTCAGTCGGCGACGGAACGGTAATCTGGCGATTTTCCAGCTCTTTGATGTACTTCCAGCGCTCTTCCGGCTTCGGCGGCAAGCCGTTACCGTTAGCTTTGTGATTGGGAATGACTTCAATCTCTTCTTTCTTATGATGCGAGATGAACCATAAACCACCGGCAAAGGTGACCAGCACGGCCGCGGCCAGTACCATCATGAGCTTTGAAGTGCCTGAGCCGCCTTTGCTTTTCTTGCTGCGGCTGGCGGGTTTTTTGCGACGCGTCCCTGTTGAACGCCCGCGGCCTACATAATCTTTCTGTGCCACTTTCGTTCTGATACCCTTCAAAAAAATGCCAATGGGCATGTAAATGTGCTGTTAATTGCCCGGCAATGAATGCGCCATGTTACGCAAGGGCTGGAACTTTGACCAGCACAGTCTGCCTTCAGAATCCGCTGAAAATGCAGGCGTCAGTCGGTTATTTTTCACGTTTTGCTGCCGGTGCCGTGCTGCCGCGCACGCGCAATTCCGCATCCAGCAGGCGCGAACCGTTATTCACGCGTTTGCCCTGCAGCTCATCGAGTAATAACAGCATGGCCTCACGACCAATCGCAAAGCGCGGCTGCGCCACGGTGGTCAGCGGCGGATCGTAGTATTGCGCCAGCTCGATATCATCGAACCCCACTACCGACAGATCCTGCGGAATCCGCATGCCAAGTTTACGCGCCTGATTCATGGCACCTAGCGCCATCAGATCGCTATGGCAAAAAATCGCTTTCGGCGGCTGCGGTAAACTCATCAACTGCTTAAGCGCATTGGCACCGGCTTCAAAGGTGAAGTCGCCGTGCACAATCATGGTCGGATCGATGGCGATACTGCTGCGGCGCAGCGCCTGAATGTAGCCCTGCAACCGATACTGGCTCAGCGGAATATGCTCTGGCCCGGTGATGCAGGCAATTTGGCGATGGCCGAGCTGCAGCAGATGATTCACCGCTTCAAATGCCGCCGTCAGGTTATCGATATGGACCGTTGGCAACGCCATCTCTGGCGCAAATTCGTTACCCATTACCATTGGCGGCAGGTTGCGCTGATCTTCAATTCCGGCGTCAAACGGCAGCTGCGAACCCAACAGCACCATGCCGTCGATCTGCCGCGTCAGCATTAAATTCAGGAAGGTTTTCTCCTGTTTATTCTGATGCGCGCAGTCGCCAATCAATACCAAATAACCTTCATGCGCAGCGGTAACTTCCACGCCGCGAATGATCTCACTGAAGAAGGGATCACAGATATCCGGCACAATCACCAGAATGGTTTGTGTTTCACCCCGTTTGGCATTGCGCGCCAAACCGTGCGGCGCATACCCCACGGCCAGCACCGCTTTTTCGACTTTGAGACGGGTGGCGGCCGAGACTTTTTCTGGATTCATCAACGCACGTGAAACCGTGGCGGTTGAAACGCCGGCTTTCTCGGCCACATCTTTCATGGTGGCAGCGGTTGAGGGTTGCTTCTGGTCCAACGTATAACTCCTGACGCGGTACAGCGCATTGATTTACAGAGATTGCCGGGCTTTAACCGGGTCGGCACTATTGTTAACCGAAGGTCGCGGCGGGTTGTTACTTAATTTGCATAAAAATTGTGACTTGTGCGACTTTTTTCGATCTGGCTCGCAGATGTGGCGCGGCTTAACTCTCGGTGGGGTCGATATCCAGCGTCCACTTTACTTTACGTGCGGCGGGTAAGGTGGCGATCAGCGGCAGCGATCCGCTCAGCAGCTGTTGCAAACGCTTACGTGACGGATGCTGCAACAGCAGTTGCCAGCGCCAGCGTCCACTGCGTTTCGGTGCCAACGCCGGAACCGGCCCCATCAGCCACATCGCCTCATCTTTTAACGGGCTGGCTTCCAGCAAATTGCGCAGTTGTGTGAGAAATTCCGCTGCCTGCTGGTTATCCATATCTTCGGCGCGGAACAGCGCATGGCTGGTCCACGGCGGCAGTTGTACCGATTGACGCTCCAGCAGGGTTTGATCGGCAAAGGCGAAATAGCCGCGATGCAGCAAGGTTTGCAGCAGCGGATGTTCGGGATGGTGGGTTTGCAGCAACACTTCGCCCTGTTTTCCGGCGCGACCCGCGCGACCCGCAACCTGGGTATACAGCTGCGCAAAACGCTCGGCGGCGCGAAAATCGGCCGAGAACAGCGCGCCATCAACATCCAGCAGCGACACCAACGTAACATCCGGGAAGTGATGGCCTTTCGCCAGCATTTGCGTGCCCACCAGAATGCGTGCGCCGCCGCGATGCACATCGGCCAGATGCTGCTCCAGCGCACCTTTGCGGCTGGTGGTATCACGATCGATACGCGACACCGGCACGCCAGGAAACAGCGTACCGAGCTGCTGCTCCAGCTGTTCGGTACCCACGCCGACCGGCATTAAATGCGTTGAGCCGCAGTCGGGACACTGATTTGGCAGCGGGCGCTGGCTGTCACAATGGTGGCAGCGCAGCTGGCGATGATTCTGATGCAGCGTGTAGTAGCTGTCGCAGCGCTGACATTCTGCCAGCCAGCCGCAATCGTGACACATCAGCGCCGGTGAGAAACCGCGGCGGTTAAGGAACAGCAGCACCTGATTATCGGCCTGCAGATGCTGGCGCATTTTGCCGAGCAGCGCGGGTGCCAATCCCCCTTTCAGCTGCTGACCTTTCAGATCAATTAGCTGTTGTAATGCTGGTTTAGCGTTGCCCGCGCGTTTGGTGAGATTGAGCTGGCGATATTTGCCGACGCGCACATTGTGCAAGGTTTCCAGCGCCGGCGTAGCCGAGCCCATGACAATCGGAATATCTTCCTCATGCGCGCGGAACACCGCCAGATCGCGCGCCTGATAGCGCCAGCCTTCCTGCTGCTTGTACGAGCTGTCATGCTCTTCATCAATGATGATCACGCCCGGACGCGCTAGCGGTGTGAACAGTGCTGAACGCGTCCCGATGACAATCGCGGTTTCACCACTGCGCGCGCGCAGCCACACGGCAAGGCGTTCGCTGTCATTCAGCGCGGAGTGCAGCACATCAATCGGGGCGTCAAAGCGTTCGCGGAAGCGGGCGATGGTTTGCGGCGTCAGGCCGATTTCCGGCACCAGCACCAGCGCCTGCTTGCCGCGCGCCAGCACGTTCTCCAGCACGCTGAGATACACCTCAGTTTTACCTGAACCGGTAATGCCGGCCAGCAGCCACGGCGCGTAGTGATCGTCTTCGCTGCGCATCGCGCCTACCGCCATCGCCTGATCGGTATTCAGGCGCAGGCGATCACCTTTAACCGCAAAGCGGGTGCGCCAGTCGTGCATCTGCGGCGCGTGTTCGCGTAGATCGCACAAACCTTTTGCACGCAACGCCTGCAGCGCCGCATCGGTAAAATCGTATTCACTGACCTGATGACGATACAGCGGCCGTTGACGCAGCATCGCCAGCGCCTGCTGCTGTTTCGGCGCGCGCTTCAGGCTCTCCATCGCCACTTCCCGGCCAGCATCATTGATCACCCATTGCCACAGCGGTGCCTCCTGGGCCGGCTTGCCCTGGCGCAGCAGCACCGGCAGCGCATGGCTGAGCACCTCGCCGAGCGGTGAGTGATAATAATTCGCGGCCCAATGCAGGATGCGCCACAACGCGGGCGAGAACAGGCTGCGATCGTCGAGCACGCTTTCAATCTGCTTGAGCTGGGCCAGCGGCAGATCGCTGGTCTCACGCGTGCCGACGACGATGCCAATCATTTTGCGATTGCCGAACGGCACATTCACGCGCGCACCCGCCACCGGCTGCGGCGCATCGGCTGGCAGCAGATAGTCAAACAGACGAGGTAGCGGAACGGGCAGGGCAACCTGAACAACGGGCATGTGAATCTCTATCCGGTTCTGAATTAAGGAGAAGAAGTAGTGTACACGTTGATACCCTGAGCGGATATATTACGGTGGTTTGCTAAAAGTGGTTAATTTCTGTATACTATGCCGCCTTCGATGAGATCGCTTGTCGGAGCATACACTTAATGTTCAATCGCGTGTGGTGCTGTGCAGGCTGAGCCTGGCACGGAGAGCGACACGGCCTTTTATGAGGTTCTCCCATGAAACAAGGTATTCACCCTAAGTACGAAGCAGTAACCATGACTTGCTCTTGCGGTAACGTGATCAACACCCGTTCAACCATGGCTTCTGGTCTGAACCTGGACGTGTGCGGCAAATGCCACCCGTTCTACACTGGTAAGCAGCGTATTGCTGACACCGGTGGCCGTGTAGATCGCTTCAACAAGCGTTTCAGCGTGCCAGCAAGCAAGAAATAAGATTATTTGCCGTCGAATCTTCGCGATTCGGATGCAAGAAAAAACCCAGCCTCGGCTGGGTTTTTTTATTTCTGGCTTCAGTATTCCCAGCTATCGGGATCGATGCCCATCTCGCGCATAATCTGTTTCGCTTCTTCCGGAATCTCATCGCTGCGCTCTTTACGCAGATCGACATCGTTCGGCAGAGGCTGCCCGGTGAAAGCATGCAAAAAGGCTTCACACAGCAGTTCGCTGTTGGTGGCGTGACGCAGGTTATTCACCTGACGGCGGGTGCGCTCGTCAGTTAAAATCTTCAGCACTTTCAGCGGGATAGAAACTGTGATTTTCTTGACCTGCTCGCTCTTCTTGCCATGTTCAGCGTAAGGGCTGATATATTCGCCGTTCCATTCAGCCATGGGTTACCTTAATCAATAAAAGTTGAATATGGGGAAATCCGTTGATTATGCCCGATTTTTCGATGCCTGACCCCTTAAACCGCAGGTTTTATGCTTGAGCACCGCTTCTGAAAAGGAAAGCGCGCTGAACACCAGGCGATGACGGACAATTTTAGCGGTTATTGATGATTTGCTCAATCTATACGCAAAGACATTTAGATGTCCAGATGTATTGACGTCTATGCGCTGAATGTTATGCTGTTGCTCTTCTTTTTCTTCAGGAACAGTAGGCACCATGACGCGCAAACAGGCAACCATCGCAGTACGCAGCGGTTTGAATGATGACGAGCAATATGGCTGCGTTGTCCCACCGATTCATCTCTCCAGCACCTATAACTTTCTCGACTTCAACGAGCCGCGTGCGCACGACTATTCACGTCGCGGCAACCCAACGCGTGATGTGGTTCAGCGCGCACTGGCGGAGTTAGAAGGGGGTGCAGGCGCGGTATTAACCAATACCGGCATGTCAGCGATTCATCTGGTGACCACTGTGTTCCTGAAGCCGGGCGATTTGCTGGTGGCACCGCACGATTGCTACGGCGGCAGCTATCGCCTATTCGATAGCCTGAGCAAGCGCGGTGCCTATCGCGTGAAGTTTGTCGATCAGGGCGATAAAGCCGCGTTGGCTGCTGCATTAGCTGAAAAGCCAAAGCTGGTGCTGGTCGAAAGCCCAAGTAATCCGCTGCTGCGCGTGGTTGATATCGCCAGCATTTGTGCTGCCGCGCGCGAAGCCGGCGCCATTAGCGTGGTGGACAACACCTTCCTCAGCCCGGCGTTGCAAAACCCGCTGGCGCTAGGCGCCGATCTGGTTGTTCACTCCTGCACCAAATACCTGAACGGCCACTCTGATGTGGTGGCAGGTGCGGTGATCTCGAAAGATGCGGAGATGGCCAGCGAAATGGCGTGGTGGGCGAATAATATTGGTGTAACCGGCGCAGCGTTTGATAGCTACCTGCTGCTGCGCGGTTTACGCACGCTGTCACCGCGCATCGCGGCAGCGCAACGTAATGCATTGGCGATAGTTGATTACCTGAAGCAACAACCGCTGGTGAAAAAACTGTATCATCCGTCTCTGCCGGAAAATGCCGGACATGAGTTTGCGGTACGTCAGCAGCGCGGTTTTGGCGCGATGTTGAGTTTCGAAATCGATGCCGATGAGGCTCGTCTGCGCCGCTTCCTGAAAGCGCTGCAGCTGTTTACGCTGGCTGAATCACTCGGCGGCGTAGAGAGTTTGATTTCGCATACCGCGACCATGACGCATGCGGGCATGTCTGCAGAAGCACGCGCGGCAGCGGGAATTTCTGACACACTGCTGCGTATTTCTGTTGGGATTGAAGATCACGAAGATTTAATCGCCGATCTGGATAATGCATTCCGGATCGCAGCCGAGGGGTAACCATGACGAGTTCAGTGGGCGCGGGAACGCCGATCAAGCAGTTGCATAAATTTGGTGGCAGTAGCCTGGCCGACGCACGTTGCTATCAGCGCGTGGCCAGCATCATGGCGGATTACAGCCAGCCAGGCGACTTAATGGTGGTCTCTGCCGCAGGCAGCACCACTAACCAGTTGATTAGCTGGCTGAAATTAAGCCAGAGCGATCGCTTATCTGCCCATCAGGTGCAACAGGCTTTACGGCGCTTTCACAGCGAGCTCATTGCTGCGCTGCTGCCTGCTGAATATGCCGAAACCCTGACCTCTACCTTTATACGCGATCTGGAACGTTTGGCGGCGCTGCTCGACGGCCCCCTCACCGACGCGGTTTATGCCGAAGTGGTCGGTCACGGCGAAATCTGGTCGGCGCGTTTAATGGCTGCCGTGCTGAGCCAGCGCGAAATCGAAGCCGCCTGGCTCGATGCGCGCGACTTCCTGCGTGCCGAACGTGCCGCGCAGCCGCAGGTTGATGAAGGTAAATCCTGGCCGCTGCTGCAGGAGCTATTGACGCAGCATCCGCATAAGCGCCTGGTGGTAACCGGATTTATCAGCCGCAGCGAAGCGGGTGAAACCGTGCTGCTGGGCCGTAACGGCTCGGACTACTCGGCCACGCAGATTGGCGCCCTGGCGGGCGTGGGTCGCGTCACCATCTGGAGTGATGTGGCGGGCGTGTATAGCGCCGATCCGCGTAAAGTCTCTGATGCGTGCCTGCTGCCGCTGCTGCGTCTGGATGAAGCCAGCGAATTGGCGCGTCTGGCGGCGCCGGTGCTGCACACCCGCACTTTGCAGCCGGTCGCCAATAGCGATATCGATTTGCAGCTGCGTTGCAGCTATCAGCCGGAGCAGGGCTCAACGCGCATTGAGCGCGTGCTGGCATCGGGCACCGGTGCGCGCATCGTCACCAGCCACGATGATGTGTGCCTGGTGGAGATTGAGATCCCCGCCAATCACGATTTCAAAACGCAGCAGAAAGAGATCGACCTGCTGCTGAAACGCGCGCAGCTGCGTCCGCTGGCGATGGGGATTCATCCCGATCGTCGTCTGCTGCAGCTGTGTTACACCTCGGAAGTGGTGAATAGCGCCTTTAATCTGTTGCAGGATGCCGCCTTGCCGGGCCATCTGCAGCTGCGCGACGGCTTAGCGCTGGTGGCGCTGGTCGGTGCAGGCGTGACGCGTAATCCGCTGCACAGCCATCGCTTCTGGCAGCAGATCAAAGATCAGCCGGTGGAGTTTGTCTGGCAATCAGAAGATCACATCAGCATCGTAGCGGTGTTGCGCGTTGGCCCAACTCAGCACCTGATTCAGGGCTTGCATCAGTCGCTGTTCCGCGCCGAGAAACGCATCGGTTTGATGCTGTTCGGCAAAGGCAACATCGGTTCACGCTGGCTTGAGCTGTTTGCCCGCGAGCAGGAATCCTTGTCTGCGCGTACTGGATTTGAGTATGTGCTGGCGGGCGTGGCGGACAGCAACCGCAGCCTGCTGAGCTACGACGGTCTGGAAGCTAGCCGTGCGTTGGCCTTCTTTGATGACGAAGCTGTAGAGCGCGATGAAGAGTCGCTGTTTCTGTGGATGCGTGCGCACCCGTTTGATGATTTAGTGGTGCTGGACGTCACCGCCAGCGAGCAGCTGGCGCAGCAGTATCACGACTTCGCCAGCCACGGTTTCCACGTTATCAGCGCCAATAAGGTCGCCGGTGCCGCGAGCGGCCAGAGTTGGCGTCAGGTACGTGATGCCTTCGCCAAAACCGGTCGCCACTGGCTGTACAACGCCACCGTGGGTGCCGGTTTGCCGGTCAATCACACGGTGCGCGATTTACGTGAAAGCGGCGACAGCATTCTGGCTATCAGCGGCATTTTCTCTGGCACGCTTTCCTGGCTGTTCCTGCAGTTTGACGGCACGGTGCCGTTTAGCGAGCTGGTCGATCAGGCATGGCAGCAAGGCTTGACCGAACCGGATCCGCGCGTGGATTTATCCGGCCAGGACGTGATGCGCAAGCTGGTAATTCTGGCGCGTGAAGCGGGCTACGATATCGAGCCGGATCAGGTGCGGGTGGAATCGCTGGTGCCGTCGATTTGCGAGGGCGAGTCGATTGATCACTTCTTCGAAAACGCCGATGAGCTGAATGAGCAGATGCTGCAGCGGCTGGAAGCGGCGCAGGAGCTTGGTCTGGTGCTGCGTTACGTGGCGCGTTTCGATGCCAATGGCAAAGCGCGCGTTGGCGTGGAAGCGGTGCGTCCTGAGCATCCGCTGGCCGCGCTGCTGCCGTGCGATAACGTGTTTGCCATCGAAAGCCGCTGGTATCGTGATAACCCGCTGGTGATTCGTGGGCCGGGCGCAGGTCGTGATGTTACGGCCGGCGCGCTGCAGTCCGATATCAATCGCCTCGCGCAATTGCTGTAACCTGCCTCAGCGTGCAGACGGCATCGTCCGTCTGCATGTTTCATCTTCTCCCCGCATCATGAAACGCTTTCATCCTGATTGAAGATTTGTCACGCCTGTTCATTAATTTTCAGTTGACGCTAACGCGCTAATGGTTCATTTTGTGCATCTGGACGTCTAAACGTATGGATGTTCGCGAGCCGCAAAATAATCGATATGTGATGATGAGGTAATCAGGATGAGTTTCTTTCATGCCAATCAACGCGAAGCGTTGAACCAGAGCCTGGCTGAGCTGAACGGGCAAATTAATGTCTCTTTCGAATTTTTCCCGCCACGCACCAGTGAAATGGAAGAAACCTTGTGGAGCTCAATTGATCGTTTGAGCAGCCTGAAGCCAAAATTCGTCTCCGTAACATACGGTGCCAACTCGGGCGAGCGCGATCGCACGCACAGCATCATTAAAGGCATCAAGGATCGCACCGGTCTGGAAGCGGCGCCGCATTTAACCTGTATCGATGCCACGCGCGATGAACTGCGCGGGATTGCGCGTGATTACTGGGATAGCGGTATTCGTCATATCGTCGCGCTGCGCGGTGATTTACCGCCGGGCAGCGGCAAACCGGACATGTACGGTTCCGATCTGGTTGAACTGCTAAAAGATGTCGGCGATTTTGATATTTCCGTGGCGGCCTATCCGGAAGTGCACCCCGAAGCCAAAAGCGCGCAGGCCGATCTGATTAACCTGAAGCGTAAAATTGATGCCGGGGCTAACCGCGCGATCACCCAATTCTTCTTCGACGTTGAAAGCTATCTGCGCTTCAGAGATCGCTGTGTCGCAACGGGTATTGATGTTGAAATCGTGCCGGGCATTTTGCCGGTCTCTAACTTCAAGCAGCTGCAACGCTTCGCTACCATGACTAACGTGCGTGTGCCGGGTTGGATGAGCGCAATGTTTGAAGGTCTGGATAACGATCCGGAAACGCGCAAAATGGTTGGCGCGAGTGTCGCCATGGACATGGTCAAAATCCTGTCGCGTGAAGGGGTGAAGGATTTCCACTTCTATACGCTGAATCGCGCCGAATTGAGCTACGCCATTTGTCACACGCTGGGTGTGCGTCCGGCTATTGGTGGTTAAAATTGGCGGTCGCCATGAATGGCGACCCTACGAAATCCAATAAAAAAAGGAGCCGGTTGGCTCCTTTTTCACATCATGTGGGGAGATTAGCCCGTATTACGCATCCCCGCCGCGACACCGGCAATCGTCACCATCAGCGCTTGCTCAACGCGCGCATCAGGCTCGTCACCGCGCTCTTCCTGTGCGCGTGAACGATGCAGCAATTCAGCCTGCAACACGTTCAGCGGATCGGTATAGACGTTACGCAGCGCGATTGATTCGGCAATCCACGGTTGGTCAGCCATCAGGTGCGCATCGTTGGCGATGGTCAGCACCGCTTTAATATCCGCATCTAGCTGATCGCGTAGCTGCTTGCCGAGCGGCCACAGCGACTTATCCACCAGACGCTGATCGTAGTATTCCGCCAGCCACAGATCGGCTTTCGAGAACACCATCTCCAGCATGCCAAGACGCGTCGAGAAGAACGGCCAGTCGCGGCACATAGTTTCAAGCTCATCCTGATGCCCTTCATCCATCGCTTTTTGCAGCGCGGCACCGGCACCGAGCCAGGCCGGCAGCATCAGGCGGTTCTGCGTCCAGGCGAAGATCCACGGAATGGCACGCAGCGACTCCACACCGCCGGTTGGGCGACGCTTAGCCGGACGTGAACCCAGCGGCAGTTTACCCAGTTCCTGCTCAGGCGTAGCCGAACGGAAGTACGGCACGAAGTCCGGATTCTCACGCACATAGCCGCGATACATCGCGCAAGAGTGCGCTGACAAACCGTTCATGATCTCCTGCCATTCGCGTTTTGGTTCTGGCGGTGGCAGCAGGTTGGCTTCCAGAATCGCACCGGTATACAGCGACAGGCTGGCGATAGTGACTTCTGGTAAACCGTATTTGAAGCGAATCATCTCGCCCTGTTCGGTCACGCGCAGGCCGCCTTTCAGGCTGCCCGGTGGTTGTGACAGCAGCGCGGCATGTGCCGGTGCGCCGCCACGACCAATTGAGCCACCGCGTCCGTGGAACAGCGTCAGCGTGATGCCGGCACTCTCACAGGTTTTGATTAGCGCGTCCTGCGCCTGATATTGCGCCCAGCTGGCGGCCATCACGCCAGCATCTTTCGCTGAGTCGGAATAGCCAATCATCACCATCTGTTTGCCATTGATAAAGCCGCGATACCAGTCGATGTTCAGCAGCTGCGTCATTACGTCGTTGGCGTTGTTCAGGTCATCGAGGGTTTCAAACAGCGGCGCCACCGGCATGGCGTAAGGAATACCGGCTTCTTTTAGCAGCAGATGTACCGCCAACACGTCCGACGGCGTTTTCGCCATTGAGATCACGTAGGAGGCGATCGAACCCTGCGGTGCTTCGGCCACCACTTTGCAGGTATCGAGCACTTCGCGCGTCTCATCGCCCGGTTCCCACTGATGCGGCAACAGTGGACGCTTGGAATTCAGTTCGCGGATCAGGAAGGCTTGTTTATCGGCTTCTGACCAGCTTTCGTAGTCACCGAGGCCGAGATAACGCGTCACTTCGGCAATCGCCTGGGTATGGCGGGTGCTCTCCTGACGGATATCAATACGCACCAGCGGCACGCCAAAGCACTTCACGCGGCGCAGCGTATCCAGCAGCTGGCCATTGGCGATGATGCCCATGCCGCACTGTTGCAGAGATTGATAGATGGCAAATAGCGGATCCCACAGCTGATCGTTAGAAACCAGCAGATCGGCCGGACGCGGCAGGCGCTCGCCTTTCAGACGACGGCCCAGATAGGCCTGGGTTGTCATCAGCTGGCTGCGGATACGCTTCAGAACCATACGATACGGCTCCAGCGCTTCGGGATCGCCGCACAGTTCGCGCACTTCGTCGCTGCACTCGGACATCGACAATTCAGACACCAGCACGCCAATATCACGCAGGAACAGGTCCGCAGCTTTCCAGCGGCTCAGCTGCATCGCGTGGCGGGTAATCGGTGCGGTAACGTTTGGGTTGCCGTCACGGTCGCCGCCCATCCACGAGGTAAATTTGATCGGCACGAAATCAACCGGCAGTTTAATGCCAAAGGTCTCTTCGACTTGTTCATTCAGCTCACGCAGGAAGGCAGGTACGCCTTGCCACAGGCTATTTTCCACCACGGCAAAGCCCCATTTGGCTTCATCGATAGGCGTGGGACGATATTTACGGATCTCGTCGGTGTGCCACGCTTGCGCCACCAGCTGGCGCAGACGACGCATTACCTGCGTACGCTCGTAGTCAGAGATATCGCTGTGATCGAGTTGCTGTAAACAGCTGTTCACTTCGCCTAGCATATGGATCAGCGTGCGGCGGGTAATTTCAGTTGGGTGCGCGGTCAGCACCAGCTCCAGCGACAGCTCTTCAATCGACTGGCGGATAGCCGCTTCGCTAATATCACCTTGCTGTTTCAGACGTTCGAAGGTCTTCTTCAGCAGCTCAGGATGATTCGCGCCCTCGCCGCTGCGGGAAATGGTTTGATACTGCTCAGCGACGTTGGTGAGATTAAGGAACTGGCTAAACGCACGCGCAACCGGCAGCAGCTCGTCATTCGACAGATTTTGCAGCGTGGTCAGCAGTTCCTGACGATGGGTGTCATTTCCCGCACGGGATGACTTAGAGAGTTTACGGATGGTCTCCACCTGGTCGAGGATGTTCTCTCCTAGTGCATCCTTAATCGTATCCCCGAGCAGTTTGCCGAGCATACTGACATTACTTCGCATTGCGGAATATTGTTCGTTCATTGGACCCTGACACCCTCATCATCTTTTTAAATATCCCCACGGGAATTATCCACGGGCATAACATCGTCTTTTATCTAGCCACGTATCTACCTGCACGTCAATTGCCTTAAATCCGTGTAAATGTGCTGCTAAATAGCGGAAATTCAAAGAATTTGCTTGGAGCGAAGCGAGATAAGTTATTCTTATTATCAAATCCCGAACAATGACGGGGCAATTTGCTGATTTAACAGTGAAATGCCCCATCTGTTGTTCATCAATGACAAAAATGCTGCACCACTTGGGTGATAAGCGCATGAGTCGGCTTGATAAATGCGGTATCAATAAACTCATCTGGCTGGTGGGCTTGATTGATCGATCCCGGGCCTAAAACCAGCGTTGGGCACAATTGCTGGATAAAGGGCGCCTCAGTGCAATAGTTCACCACCTCGGTTGGCACGCCGAGCAGCTTCTCCACCACCTGCACCAGCTCGTGATCGGCAGGGCATTCGTAGCCTGGAATCGGCGGATGCAGCTCGCCCACGGTTAAACGTCCTGGCCAGCGCGCGCTGACCGGTGCCAGTGCGTCATTCAGCAGACCATCCAAATCGCTCAGGGTTAAGCCCGGCAGCGGGCGAATATCCATGTGCAATTCACAGCAGGCGCAGATGCGGTTGGCCGCGTCGCCACCATGAATATGACCAAAGTTCATGGTTGGATAAGGAATGGCAAAACCATCGTGGTTGTAACGCTCTTTCAGCGTGTTACGCAATTGCATCAGCTGGGTAATGGATTCGTGCATCAGTTCGATGGCGTTCACGCCGCGCGACGGATCGCTGGAGTGGCCCGATTGCCCCTGAATACGGATCACATTCGACAGATGGCCTTTGTGCGCGCGCACCGGCTTGAGCGACGTTGGCTCGCCGATGATGGCGCAATCGGGACGCAGCTGGGTCGATTCAGAGAAATACTTTGCGCCCGCCATGGTGGTCTCTTCATCGGCGGTCGCCAGAATGTAGAGCGGCTTGCTGAGTTTGGTCACGTCAACGTCACGCAGCGCATCCAAAATAAAGGCGAAGAAACCTTTCATATCCGCGGTGCCCAAGCCGTAAAGCTTGTTGTCGTGTTCGGTCAGCGTGAAGGGATCGCGCGTCCAGCGGCCATCATCGTAGGGTACGGTATCGGTATGGCCGGCCAGCAACAGGCCGCCTGCGCCCAATCCACTGCGTGCCAGCATGTTGAATTTATGCCGCGTGCCAGGCACCGGCTGCACTTCTACACTGAAGCCAATATCGCGGAACCAGCCGGCCAGCAAATTGATTAAAGTTTCATTACTCTGATCCAGTGCGCTGTCGGTTGCGCTGATTGATGGCGTGGCAATCAACTGGCGGTAGAGTTCGATAAAAGGTGGTAATTTTGTCTTCACTGTTGACGGTCCTTGGGTTAGGATGTATCAATATTCATGCATTAATAGTGAATAAAAATACAATAACGTCGCTTGCATGTGAAGCATCAAATCTTCTGCAAACGGCATCCTGGGCAACGGGGCAAGGCCGCGACCCGATACGTGTGACTGTAATAAGGTATACAGCCTGATGTTGAATACGCTGATCGTTGGTGCCAGTGGTTACGCTGGCGTAGAGCTTGCCACCTACCTGAATCGCCATCCGCATATGAACATAACCGCTTTGGCGGTTTCAGCGCAAAGCCCGGATGCTGGAAAGTTATTGTCGGATTTGCATCCGCAGCTCAAAGGCATTATCGATTTGCCGCTGCAGCCGCTGAGCGAAGCCTCGGAATGGGCCGATAAAGTGGATGTGGTGTTCCTCGCGACTGCGCACGAAGTCAGCCACGATCTGGCACCCGAATTCCTCAAAGCCGGTTGCGTGGTGTTTGACCTCTCTGGCGCGTTCCGCGTCAACGACGACGCTTTTTATACGCAATATTACGGTTTCAGCCATCAGCATCAGGATTGGCTGGATAAAGCGGTTTATGGCCTGGCCGAATGGCAGCACGACAAAATCAAAGATGCGCAGTTGGTTGCGGTGCCGGGTTGCTACCCAACCGCAGCACAGCTTTCGCTGAAACCGCTAATCGAGGCCGGTCTGCTTAACGATGCACAGTGGCCGGTGATTAATGCCACCAGCGGCGTGAGCGGTGCAGGACGTAAAGCCAACGTTGCCACCAGTTTCTGTGAAGTGAGCTTGCAGCCGTACGGCCTGTTTAATCACCGTCATCATCCGGAAATCGTCGCGCATCTCGGCACGCCAGTGATATTCACGCCACATCTGGGCAGTTTCCCGCGCGGTATTTTGTCGACCACCACCTGCCGCCTGAAAGCGGGCGTGACGCAACAGGATGTGGCCGATGCCTTCCATAAGGCTTACCACGACAAGCCGCTGGTGCGCGTGTATGACAAAGGCGTTCCGGCGCTGAAAGCGGTGGTCGGTTTGCCATTCTGCGACATCGGCTTCGCCATGCAAGGCGAGCACCTGATTGTGGTCGCTGCTGAAGATAACCTGCTGAAAGGCGCCTCCTCGCAGGCGGTTCAGTGTTTGAACATTCGTTTCGGCTTCCCCGAAACGCTCTCTCTGATTTAACGAACGGATAACGCAATGAATCCATTGATCATTAAACTGGGTGGCGTGCTGCTGGATAGCGAAGAAGCGCTGGCCCGTATGTTTGATGCCCTGCTGGCATATCGCAATGAACATCAGCGTCCGCTGATCATTGTGCACGGTGGCGGTTGCGTGGTGGACGAGCTGATGAAGAAGCTCGCGCTGCCGGTGAAAAAGAAGAACGGTTTGCGCGTGACGCCAGCCGATCAGATTGACATTATTACCGGTGCGTTAGCCGGTACCGCCAACAAAACGCTGCTGGCGTGGGCGAAGAAATATGGCATCGGCGCAGTGGGTTTGTGCCTGGGCGATGCCGGTTTGGTCAACGTTGCACAGCTCGATGAAGAACTCGGTCACGTTGGCAACGCCACGCCAGGTAATCCGGCGCTGGTGAACACGCTGCTGGCGGCAGGCTACATGCCGGTGATCAGCTCGATTGGTATCACCGACGGCGGGGAGTTGATGAACGTCAATGCTGACCAGGCCGCCACCGCGCTGGCCGCGACCATCGGTGCCGATTTAGTGCTGCTATCCGACGTCAGCGGTATTCTCGACGGCAAAGGTCAGCGCATTGAAGAGATGACTGCAGCGAAAGCGGAACAGCTGATCGCGCAGGGCATCATCACCGATGGCATGATCGTGAAAGTGAATGCGGCGCTCGATGCCGCCCGCACCCTCGGTCGCCCGGTCGATATCGCCAGCTGGCGTCATGCTGAACAACTGCCAACCCTTTTCAACGGCGTGTCAATTGGCACCCGGATTCTCGCATAATCAAGGATTAAGACATGAGCACGCAAAACATCAAAAAAATCGTTCTGGCCTACTCAGGCGGTCTGGATACTTCAGCCATCATTCCATGGCTGAAAGAGAACTATGGCGGCTGTGAAGTGGTGGCGTTTGTGGCGGATATCGGCCAGGAACGTGGCGATCTGGAAGGCGTTGAGAAGAAAGCACTGCAGTCTGGCGCTTCTGAGTGCCACGTGGTTGACCTGCGTGAAGAGTTCATCAGCGAATACGTCTATCCGGTGCTGCAGACCGGCGCCCTGTACGAAGGCACTTATCTGCTGGGCACCTCAATGGCGCGTCCGATTATCGCCAAAGCGCAGGTTGAGCTGGCACTGAAAGTGGGCGCAGATGCGCTGTGCCACGGCGCGACCGGCAAAGGTAATGACCAGGTGCGTTTCGAAACCACCTACACCGCGTTGGCACCACAGCTGAAAGTGGTTGCGCCATGGCGTGAATGGGACCTGCGTTCACGTGAAGCGCTGCTGGATTACCTGAAAGAGCGCAATATCCCGACCACCGCGTCGCTGGAAAAAATCTATAGCCGTGATGAGAACGCATGGCACATCTCCACGGAAGGTGGCGTGCTGGAAAGCCCAGCTAATGCACCGAACAAAGATTGCTGGGTGTGGACCGTTGATCCGCTGGAAGCGCCCGATCAGCCAGAAAACGTCACGGTTACCGTCGAGAAAGGCCGGGTAGTTGCGGTGAACGGCGAGAAGTTGAGCCCGTTCCAGTGCCTGGAAAAACTTAACGTGCTGGGCGCGAAACACGGCGTGGGTCGTATCGACATCGTGGAAAACCGCCTGGTGGGCATCAAGTCTCGTGGCTGCTACGAAACCCCGGGCGGCACCATCATGGTGAACGCGCTGCGTGCGGTTGAACAGCTGGTACTGGATCGCGATAGCTTTAAATGGCGCGAGCAGCTGGGCCATGAAATGTCTTACGTGGTTTACGATGGCCGCTGGTTCGCGCCACTGCGTAAATCCATTCAGGCCGCTGCCGAATCACTGGCAGCAGAGGTGAACGGCGAAGTGGTGCTGCAACTGTACAAAGGCCAGGCCACGGCGATTCAGAAAACCTCCGCCAACAGCCTGTACTCAGAAGAGTTCGCCACCTTTGGCGAAGACGAAGTTTACGATCATCGCCACGCGGGCGGCTTTATCCGTCTGTTCTCGCTCTCTTCACGCATTCGCGCGCTGAACGAGCAGAAGAAGTAATACCGCGGCAAGCGACACATTTTGCAAGGGCGGCTTCGGGCCGCCTTTTCTATAACGGATTCAGGAGTAATTCAGATGGCACTTTGGGGCGGACGTTTTTCGCAGGCAGCAGACCAACGGTTCAAACAGTTCAACGACTCGCTGCGTTTTGACTATCGCCTGGCCGAGCAGGACATTACCGGTTCGATTGCCTGGTCAAAAGCGCTGGTCACGGTCAACGTGTTGACCCATGAAGAGCAGCAGCAGCTGGAAAGCGCGTTGCATGAACTGCTGGCTGAAGTACGTGCCAATCCCGAGCAGATTCTGCAAAGCGATGCCGAAGATATTCACAGCTGGGTGGAAGGCAAGCTGATCGATAAAGTTGGCGCACTGGGCAAGAAATTGCACACCGGGCGTAGCCGTAACGATCAGGTCGCGACCGATCTGAAACTGTGGTGCAAAGAGCAGGTTGCGGTGCTGCTGGAGGCCACGCGCGAACTGCAATCGGCGCTGGTGACCACGGCCGAAGCCAATCAGGATGCGGTGATGCCGGGTTACACGCACCTGCAGCGTGCGCAGCCGGTGACCTTCGCGCACTGGTGCCTGGCGTACGTTGAGATGCTGGCGCGTGATGAGAGCCGTCTGCAGGATGCGCTGAAGCGTATGGATGTCAGCCCGCTGGGTTGCGGTGCGCTGGCCGGTACCGCCTATGAGATCGATCGTCAGCAGCTGGCGGGTTGGTTAGGGTTTGCGTCTGCCACGCGTAACAGCCTCGATACCGTTTCCGATCGCGATCACGTGCTGGAGCTGCTGTCAGATGCGTCGATTGGTATGGTGCATCTGTCGCGCTTTGCGGAAGACCTGATCTTCTTCAACACCGGTGAAGCGGGCTTCCTTGAGCTGTCGGATAAAGTCACTTCCGGTTCTTCGCTGATGCCACAGAAGAAAAACCCGGATGCGCTGGAGCTGATCCGTGGCAAATGCGGTCGTGTGCAAGGTGCGCTAACCGGCATGATGATGACGCTGAAAGGCCTACCGCTGGCATACAACAAAGATATGCAGGAGGACAAAGAAGGGCTGTTCGATGCACTCGACACCTGGCTCGACTGCCTGCATATGTCGGTGCTGGTGCTGGATGGCATTCAGGTAAAACGTCCGCGCTGTCAGGAAGCCGCTGAGCAGGGTTATGCTAACTCAACGGAGCTGGCCGATTATCTGGTGGCGAAAGGTGTACCGTTCCGTGAAGCGCACCACATTGTCGGTGAGACAGTGGTCGAAGCGATCAAGCAAGGCGTAGCGCTGGAAGCGCTTACTCTGGCGCAACTCAAGCAGTTCAGTGCGGTGATTGAGGATGATGTTTATCCGATTCTGTCGCTGCAATCCTGCCTGGATAAGCGTAATGCGCAAGGCGGCGTATCGCCACAGCAGGTCGCGTTTGCTATCAATGAAGCCCAGAAACGTTTGGGTTAAAGGCATTGCGCAATAAATTGCGCCGCTACGGTTTGTGCACATTTTTGTAGCGGCGCGATTTATCGCGCTCAGTTGATGTTCATTACGGTTACGACAAATAAAAAAAAAGCGGGCACCGTTTCGGTAGCCCGCCAACCTCTAGCTTCGGAATTACATATTGTTATAGGCACATCATCAAGGGCAGGCCACTCCCGGCCAACTCTGTGATTAGGTTTAAGCAGATTGCAGGTACTGCTCCAGATCGTCGCTGCCGCCAATGTGACGACCACCGATAAATACCTGAGGCACCGTGGCGCGGCCTGAAACGGCACGCAGACTCACGGTAGTGGCATCTTGCCCCAGCACGATTTCTTCAAACGCGATGCTGCGATCAATCAGCAGCTGTTTCGCTTTGGTGCAGAACGGACAGCCGGGTTTCGTGAACACCGACACCGATTCCTGCACCTTATATTCAGGAGCCAGATAGCGCAGCAGCGTATCGGCATCCGACACTTCAAATGGATCGCCCGGCTTGTTCGGCTCGACAAACATCTTCTCAATGACGCCGTTGCGCACCAGCATGGAATAACGCCATGAGCGCGGGCCAAAACCGACATCCGCTTTTTCCACCAGCATGTTCATGCCGCGGGTGAAGTCGCCATTGCCGTCCGGGATAAAGGTGATATGTTCAGCGCGCTGATCGGCCTTCCACGCATTCATGACAAAGGTATCGTTCACTGACACACAAAGAATGCTGTCGACACCGTGCTGGGCAAAGGTGCTGAACAGCTCGTTGTAGCGTGGCAGGTGGCTCGATGAGCAGGTGGGCGTAAACGCACCCGGCAGCGAGAACACGATAACGGTTTTGTCTTTAAAAAGTTCGTCAGTGGTGAGATCGACCCAGCGATCGCTCTGACGCGTGTGAAAAGTGACCTGCGGTACGGCTTTGCCTTCCTGGCTGGCGAACATATCTTTTCCTCAATTATCAGTGGACTCAATTCGATGAGGCGTATTATTCCCGTTCGCGCCTTGATAGGGCCAATCGTTCATTGCTATTCTATCTATCGCCACGGGCTATCGTGGTTTGGAGGATTTCAATGAATATTCGTGATCTCGAATACCTGGTTTCACTTGCGGAGCATCGCCATTTCCGGCGTGCAGCTGACGCATGTCATGTCAGCCAACCCACCTTAAGTGGACAGATTCGTAAGCTGGAAGATGAACTCGGTGTAATGCTGCTGGAGCGTACCAGCCGTAAAGTGTTATTCACTCAGGCTGGGCTGTTGCTGGTGGATCAGGCGCGAACCGTGCTGCGCGAAGTGAAAGTATTGAAAGAGATGGCAAGCCAACAGGGCGAAGCGATGTCTGGACCGCTGCACATTGGTTTGATTCCGACCACCGGGCCGTATCTGCTGCCGCACATCATTCCGATGCTGCATCAGACCTTCCCCAAACTCGAAATGTACCTGCACGAAGCGCAGACGCAGCAATTGCTGGCACAGCTCGACAGCGGCAAGCTGGATTGCGCCATTGTGGCATTGGTAAAAGAGAGCGAGGCCTTTATTGAGGTGCCGCTGTTTGATGAGCCGATGACGCTGGCGGTGTATGCCGATCATCCGTGGCGCGATCGCGATCGCGTGCCGATGTCAGATCTGGCCGGTGAGAAGTTGCTGATGCTGGAAGATGGGCACTGCTTGCGCGATCAGGCGATGGGCTTCTGTTTCGAAGCCGGCGCCGATGAAGATACGCATTTCCGCGCCACCAGCCTGGAAACGCTGCGCAACATGGTTGCCGCCGGTAGCGGTATTACCTTGCTGCCTGCGCTCTCTGTGCCGAATGAACGCGTGCGCGATGGTGTCTGTTATCTGCCTTGCTACAAGCCCGTGCCGCAGCGCACCATCGCGTTGGTCTATCGTCCAGGCTCACCTCTGCGCAACCGCTATGAGCAGTTGGCAGAAGCAATTAAAACCCATATGCAGGGTTACCTGGAAACTTCGTTAAAACAGGCGGTTTAAGCCGTTTAACGCCGCCACACGATAGGCTTCGGCCATGGTGGGATAGTTGAAGGTGGTATTCACGAAATACTCAATCGTGTTGCCGCCGTTCTTCTGTTCCATGATGGCCTGACCAATGTGGATGATCTCCGCAGCACGCTCACCAAAGCAGTGAATCCCTAAGATCTCTTTGGTTTCGCGGTGGAACAGGATCTTCAGGCTGCCGACATGCATGCCAACAATCTGCGCACGCGCCAGGTGTTTAAACTGCGCACGACCCACTTCATACGGCACTTTCATCGCAGTAAGCTGCTGTTCAGTTTTACCCACTGAGCTGATCTCCGGAATGGTATAAATCCCGGTTGGAATATCCTCGATCAGATGAGCGGTAGCTTCACCTTTGATAATCGCCTGCGCGGCAATGCGACCCTGATCGTAAGCGGCCGAGGCCAGGCTTGGATAGCCAATCACGTCGCCGACTGCATAGATGTGTGGCTGCGCGGTTTGATACATGCTGTTCACTTTCAGCAGGCCACGACCATCGGCTTCCAGTCCCACGTTTTCCAGCGCCAGTGAATCGGTGTTACCAGTACGACCATTCGCGTACAGCAGGCAATCCGCTTTCACTTTCTTGCCCGATTTCAGGTGAATAATCACCCCGTCATCAACACCTTCAATTTTCTCGAACTCTTCGTTGTGACGAATCACCACGCCGCTGTTCCAGAAGTGATAGGAGAGCGAATCTGACATCTCCTGATCAAGGAACGCCAGCAGGCGATCGCGGGTGTTAATCAGGTCAACCTTGACGTTCAGGCCGCGGAAAATCGACGCATATTCACAACCGATCACGCCGGCGCCGTAGATGATGACGTGGCCAGGTTCATGGTGCAGGTTGAGGATGGAGTCGGAATCGTAAACGCGTGGATGGGTAAAATCGACGTCCGTTGGATGATACGGGCGAGAACCACAAGCGATAACGAATTTCTCCGCGGTTAAGCGCTCGCGCGTGCCGTCGGGTTGTTCCACTTCGATGGTGTTGGCATCAACAAAACGCGCGTCGCCTTGATACAGTTCACAGCGGTTGCGCTCATAAAAACCCTGACGCATTGCGGTTTGCTGACTGATAACGTTCTCGGTGTGGTTCAGAATGTCGGCGAATGAGGAGCGCAGGAGTCGAGTGTGATCGCTGTAAAGTGGGTTTTGATTGAACTCGATGATACGGCTGACAGCGTGACGAAGGGCTTTGGAGGGGATGGTTCCCCAGTGAGTACAACCGCCGCCGATGTTGTGGTAGCGTTCGATCACTGCAATACGCGCTCCCTGCTTTACCAGCCCCATCGCCGCACCTTCGCCGCCCGGACCGGAGCCAATCACAATGGCATCGTAATCGTAAGACTTTTGCATACCAGTACGTCCTATTTTTTTATCACATTTTTACAACGAGATTCTAACATCTCGCCGCGCACATCTGAATTCTAACAGCGTAAATTGCTGAAGTTTGACAAAGCGTGAGGTTCACAGGCGTTCACAAAGTTTGCACCGCTGTACGCTGAAAAGTTTGTTATAGTGCCTGCCAAATCACCTAAAAGGCCGGGAAAATGGGCGTCAGAGCGCTACAAAAAGAACGTACACGACGTTCACTGATTGAAGCTGCCTTCAGTCAGTTAAGTGCAGAAAGGAGTTTTGCCAGCCTGAGCTTACGGGAAGTTGCACGTGAAGCGGGGATTGCGCCGACCTCATTTTATCGTCACTTTCGCGATGTGGACGAACTCGGTTTGACCATGGTAGATGAAAGCGGCTTGATGTTGCGCCAATTGATGCGGCAAGCACGCCAGCGCATCGCCAAGGGCGGCAGCATCATCAAAACCTCGGTGGCGACTTTTATGGAGTTCATCGGGAACAATCCCAACGCTTTTCGGCTCTTACTACGCGAACGCTCCGGAACGTCGGCGGCGTTTCGTGCCGCAGTGGCACGGGAGATTCAGCACTTTATCGCCGAACTGGCCGATTACCTTGAGCTGGAAAATCGCATGCCGCGCAGTTTCACCGAGGCGCAGGCTGAAGCCATGGTAACGATTGTGTTTAGCGCGGGTGCCGAAGCCCTGGACGTCGATATCGAACAGCGTCGTAAGCTCGAAGATCGACTGGTGCTGCAGCTGCGTATGATCGCCAAAGGTGCGTATTACTGGTATCGCCGGGAGCAAGAGCGCCTGTCGGTTACCCTGGAAAAAACCGCAGAGTAATGTGATAAGGATAAAAAAATGATTGAGCAAAACCCTCGCGATAAAGGAACGCTGTTATTAGCTTTTATCACCGGTTTAGCTATCAACGGCTCCTTTTCGGTGCTGTTCAGTACGTTTGTTCCCTTTTCGATATTCCCGTTGATTGCGCTGGGCCTGGCGGCCTGGTGTCTGCATCAGCGCTATCTCAACCGCAATATGCCCGACGGCATGCCGTCGCTGGCGGCGGCGTTCTTCCTGTTAGGAATATTGGTGTATAGCGCGCTGGTGCGGGCTGAATATCCGGACATTGGCTCCAATTTCATCCCCACCATTCTGATGGTGGCGCTGGTGTTCTGGATTGCCATGCGCTTCCGTCGCGCGAAGAACCGGCAGTAAGAGAAAAAACGGGAACCTTAGGGTTCCCGTTTTTGTTTAGGCTTTCAGCGTCAGCAGCACGCCACACTCCATATGATGGGTGTAGGGGAATTGATCAAACAGCGCCAGCCGCGTGACATCATGGGTTTCTGCCAACACCGCAAGGTTTTCGCATAGCGTTTGCGGATTGCAGGAGATATAAAGGATGCGCGGATACGCCTGCACCATCTTCACGGTTTCCGCATCCAGCCCGCTGCGCGGCGGATCGACGAAAATGGTTTCGCACTGATAGCTCTTCAGATCGATGCCTTCTAAGCGATTGAAGCTGCGTATGCCGTTCATCGCCTGAGTAAACTCCTCGGCGGCCATGCGAATGATCTGCACGTTATCAATGTGGTTGGCGGCAATATTGTATTGCGCAGAAGCCACCGATGGTTTGGCAATCTCCGTGGCCAATACGCGGCGGAAGTTGCGTGCCAGCGCCAGCGAGAAATTACCATTCCCGCAATAGAGTTCCAGCAGATCGCCACGCGAATCCTGCGTCACGTCCAGTGCCCACTCCAGCATCTGAATATTCATCGCCGCGTTTGGTTGGGTGAAGCTGTTCTCTACCTGACGATAAATCATCTCTTTGCCGGCGACCGGCAAGCGTTCATCGACGTAATCGCGATCGAGACAGATTTTGGTTTTGGTGGCGCGACCAATTAGCTGCACATCAAAACCTTCAGCGCGCAGGCTGTCGCGCAGGGCGCTGGCTGCTGCAGTCCACTCCTCTTCCAGCTTGCGGTGATAGAGCAGCGAGATGACGATCTGGTTGCTCATGGTCGACAGGTAATCGATCTGGAATAACTTAAAACGCAGTGCGCGGTTATCCCGGATCGCATTGATCAATTTCGGCATTAGCTGGTTGATCAATTCACTGGCGGCCGGGAATTGATCGACACGAATACGTTGTTTGGTCTCCTGATCAAAGATGATGTGGTAGAGATCGTCACCGTCATGCCAGATGCGGAATTCGGCGCGCATCCGATAGTGGCTGACCGGTGAGCGGAACACCTCCACGTCGGGCGCGGCAAAGGGCACCATCATCGCCTGTAAGCGGCTGACCTTTTCCGCCAGTTGCGCGTCGTATTGTTCAATCGGGAGCTGTTCGGGTGTCATCTTTAATCCTGGTAATAAGCTGGCTTGCCGGGCGATTGTAGGCATTCAACTGCTGATGTCCAGCCCTGTGGAAAACAAGATGGCTGGAAGTCTGGATTTCCGGCCTTCCTGGCCGTAGACTGCGCCTGCCGGCCTCCTTGAGTTAAAAGGGAATCCAGTGTGAATCTGGAGCTGACGCGCAGCGGTAAAGAATGTCGTGGTGATGGCACCTATAAACACTGTCCTGCCGGATGGGAAGTTTTTCACCATTTATGATTCTCAGCCCGAAGACCTGCCGGTGTGACGTCGCAATACATACGACCATCGCGAGCTATTGGTTGTAGTCGTGCGGCATCCTGCTTCGTCTTTTGGATGCTATAACAATGAAAAACACACATGCTTCGCTGTTTGCCTTCAGTGCAACGGCGTTGTCTCTCTGGGCGCAATTTGGCTATGCCCAGCAGAATGATGATACGCAAATCGTAACGGCTAACCGCTTCGCACAGCCGGTCTCTTCGGTGCTGGCTTCAACGTCTGTCGTCACGCGTGACGAGATTGATCAGTGGCAATCGAAAAACCTGCTGGAAGTGCTGCGCCGCTTGCCTGGTGTGGATATCGCGCAAAGCGGCGGTATCGGTCAAAGCGCTTCTATGTATGTGCGTGGCTCGGAAGCGCGTCATACGCTGATCCTGATTGACGGTGTGCCGTTTTCTAAACCCGGTATCACCGGCGTTGCTGACTTTAACCAAATCCCGGTTTCCATTATTCAGCGTGTCGAGTTTATTCGCGGTCCGCGTTCTGCCGTTTACGGTGCGGATGCGATTGGCGGCGTAGTTAACGTCATTACGCAAAACCCTAATAACCAAAATTCACTTTCAGCGGGCTTTGGCTCGAAGGGATATCAGGAGTACAGCGGCGGCATCAATCAGAACGTCACTGACCAGACGCGTTTGACGGTAGCGGGTTCTTATCAGGCCACTAACGGCTATAACGTTCAGCCCGGCTCAACGTCTGCGACCGATCGCGACCGTGATGGCTGGCGCAATAAAGCATTCTGGGCCGGCGTTGATCATAAGTTTAATGACACGTTTTCTGGCTTCTTTCGCGGTTATGGCTATGCCGCGAACTCAGATTATGATGCGGGCTATGTCGGTGGTCAGGATGAGCAGCAAATCTATAATCACTCGTTTGATACCGGCCTGCGCTTTAATCATGACGCTTACTCTTCACAGCTGACCGCCAGTTATCAGAAGTACAAAATCTACAACTACGTTGGTGCTGACGGTCGCTATGCGGACTCCAACAGTTTGGATGATATGGAGCAGCGCAACCTGCAGTGGGGCAACACCCTGGCGGTGGGGCACGGTATGGTCAGCGCGGGGCTGGATTGGCAACAGCAGAAGCTGAACTCCATTGGCCAACTCTATTCTGGTGCCCCGCGCGATGAAGATGGCTATAAGCAGGATAACACCGGCGCCTATCTGACGGCTCAGCAGCAGTTTGGCAACGTTACGCTTGAAGGCTCTGCGCGCGGTGATGATAACCAAGACTTTGGTCGCCATGGCACCTGGCAAACGGCAGCCGGTTGGGAGTTTGTGCCGGGCTATAAAGCTTCACTCTCTTATGGGACAGGCTTCCAGGCACCAACGCTCGGTCAGTTATATGGTTTGAAGCGTTACGGCATTAGTTCAAATCCCGATCTGAACCCGGAGAAATCAAAACAGTGGGAAGCTGCGCTGGAAGGTTTAACCGGCCCGGTTAACTGGCGTGTTGCGGCGTATCACAATAAAGTCAGCAATCTTATTACCTATGCTTCTGATCCCGTGACATTTGAGGGCGGCTATTACAATGAAAAAGCCGTTACGCTGAAAGGGATTGAAGCCACAGCTGATTTTGATACCCGCTTCCTTCATCACCAGATCACTCTGGGTTATCTGGATGCTCGCCGTGATTCTGATGGTGAAACACTGGCGCGTCGTGCGCGTGAACAAGCGAAATATCAGCTGGGTATGACGGTGTATGACTTTGATATCGACGTCATCTATCAGTACTTCGGCAAGCGCTACGATAACAACACCAGCGAATATGCGAGTGAGCAGCGTCGCTTATCAAGTTACAGCACGGTAGATCTCGCTGTCTCGTATCCGGTCACATCACAGCTCACCGTTCGTGGTAGAATTGCCAACCTGTTCGATAAAGATTATGAGACAGCGTATGGCTATCCAACTCCAGGAACGGAGTATTACCTCAGCGCCAGCTACAGCTTCTGATCTGCGTCCCACCGTGCTGGTATTTGACTCCGGCGTCGGTGGGCTCTCCGTTTATGATGAGGTCCGACATTTATTGCCGGATCTTCACTATCTCTACGCCTTCGATAATGAAGGTTTTCCGTACGGCGAAAAATCCGAAGACTTTATTGTCGAGCGTGTGGTGGCTGTGGTGACGGCTATCACGCAGCGTTTCCCGCTGGCGCTGGTGATCATCGCGTGTAACTCTGCCAGCACCATCTCTTTACCGGCTCTGCGTGAGCGCTTTGAATTCCCGGTTGTCGGGGTGGTGCCTGCCATTAAACCTGCTGCACGCCTGACGCGTAATGGTGTGGTGGGATTATTGGCGACGCGTGGCACGGTGAAACGTCCTTATACGCATGAGTTAGTGGCGCAGTTTGCCCGCGATTGTAAAATTGAAATGCTCGGTTCGGCTGAGCTGGTGGAGCTGGCGGAAGCCAAGCTGCATGGCGAAGATGTTGAGTTAGCTGATGTGCGCCGCGCTGTGCAACCCTGGCTACGTATGAAAGAACCGCCGGATACCGTAGTGCTGGGATGCACGCATTTCCCTTTATTGCGTGATGAATTGCAATTGGTGTTGCCGGAAGGGACGCGTTTAGTGGATTCAGGCGCGGCTATTGCACGTCGTACCGTCTGGTTATTGGAGCATGAAGCGCCGCATGCTGTTTCATCCGGGCAGAATTTAGCGTTCTGTACGCGAATGGATGATGAAGTGACGAAATTATCACCGATTTTGCAGCGTTATGGCTTCCCGTTGCTGGAAAAATTAGCAGTTTAGTCGTGTTTCGCCGAAAAAATCAGCACTCGAAAATTAATTTGAAATTAGCACTTGTCAGCTCCAAAGAAATCCCTATACTGCGCCTCCACTGACACGGAACAACGGCTTACGAAGCGATGTGTTCAGGAGGTAGTCTTCAAGGCAACCTTCAGAAAAGCAAAAATAAATGCTTGACTGAGAATGCGGAAAGCGTAATATACGCATCCCGCGCCGCTAGAGAAATCGCGGCACTGCTCTTTAACAATTTATCAGACAATCTGTGTGGGCACTCGCAGGATTGATATCAGCGTCTCCGGACGCAAAAAAATATCAAGTCTCACGAGTGAACACATAATGAAATTCATTATGACGTTTTACAG
>NZ_LGIS01000013.1 GCF_001187905.1 Pantoea sp. RIT-PI-b
AGAATTTGCCTGGCGGCTTTAGCGCGGTGGTCCCACCTGACCCCATGCCGAACTCAGAAGTGAAACGCCGTAGCGCCGATGGTAGTGTGGGGTCTCCCCATGCGAGAGTAGGGAACTGCCAGGCATCAAATTTAGCGTGCTGATATGGCTCAGTTGGTAGAGCGCACCCTTGGTAAGGGTGAGGTCCCCAGTTCGACTCTGGGTATCAGCACCAGTTATAGGCATGAGTTCGGTTTAAAAGAATTTGCCTGGCGGCTTTAGCGCGGTGGTCCCACCTGACCCCATGCCGAACTCAGAAGTGAAACGCCGTAGCGCCGATGGTAGTGTGGGGTCTCCCCATGCGAGAGTAGGGAACTGCCAGGCATCAAACACAGAAGCCCTGAACGAAAGTTCAGGGCTTTTTTGTATGCGTAAACCCTTAAGCTGCCATCCAAAAGAAGCCCTTTGCGCGTTTCAAATTAAAGATATAAAAAAGCCTCTGCGGTAAAGCAGAGGCCATTTTCAACATAACTGACTGAATATTAGTGAATAACTTGCGAAAGGAAGGCTCGCGTACGTTCTGATCTCGGATTAGCGAAGAACTCCTGCGGCGGCGCCTCTTCGACTATTTCACCGCGGTCCATAAAGATCACGCGATCCGCCACGGTGCGCGCAAAACCCATTTCATGGGTTACGCACAGCATGGTCATGCCATCTTCTGCCAGGCCAATCATCGTATCGAGCACTTCCTTTACCATCTCTGGGTCGAGCGCTGATGTCGGCTCATCAAACAGCATAATTTTCGGCTTCATACAGAGTGAACGGGCGATCGCCACGCGCTGCTGCTGGCCACCAGAAAGTTGGCCAGGAAACTTATGCGCATGTTCAGCAATCCGCACTCGCTGCAAGTAATGCATAGCTAACTCTTCCGCTTCTTTCTTCGGCATTTTACGCACCCAAATCGGCGCCAGCGTACAGTTTTGCAGTACGGTAAGATGCGGGAAAAGATTGAAATGCTGGAATACCATGCCTACTTCAGTACGAACACGCTCAATATTGCGCACATCGTGATTAAGATGAATGCCATCAACCACGATGCGCCCTTGCTGATGCTCTTCCAGATGGTTGATGCAGCGAATAGTAGTGGATTTACCGGAACCCGATGGGCCGCACAGTACGATACGCTCGCGTGGTTTCACCTTTAAATTGATGTCTTTCAGTACGTGGAATTGGCCATACCATTTATTCACGTTTTCGAGTGTAATCATCATGGCATCAGCCGCATTAGTCATAGTTTGTGTCATGTTAAACCTCAGTGCGATGCACGCCCGGTGTGAAAACGCTTCTCCAGATACTGGCTATAGCGCGACATGCTAAAACAGAAAATCCAGTAAACCATGGCAGCAAAAACATAGCCCTCTGTCGACATACCCAACCATGTTGGGTCAACGGTGGCTTGCTGCACGCTACTGAAGAGATCGAATAAGCCGATGATGATCACCAGGCTGGTATCTTTAAACAACGCAATAATGGTGTTCACCAGGCCGGGAATGGTGAGCTTGAGCGCCTGTGGTAAAATCACTAGCGCCTGTGTTTTCCAATATCCCAATGACAGCGACTCGGCCGCTTCGTATTGACCTTTCGGCAGTGCCTGCAAACCGCCGCGCACCACTTCCGCGACATAAGCCGACTGGAATAGGATTACGCCGACCAGCGCCCGCACCAGCTTGTCGATGGTGGTACCTTCTGCCATAAACAGCGGCAGCATGACTGACGACATAAACAGCACGGTAATCAGCGGCACGCCGCGCCAGAACTCAATGAAGATGACCGATAGCGTACGCACCACCGGCATGTCTGAACGGCGTCCTAACGCCAGCAGAATGCCCAGCGGCAGTGCGCCGGCAATCCCCACTGAAGCGATAATCAGCGTTAACGTCAGACCGCCCCATTGGCGAGTTTCAACACGCTCTAAACCGAAGTATCCGCCGTACATCAGGAACCAAACTACGATCGGATATACCACCGCCCAGCAGGCGATATAACGGCCGCGGCGTGGCATCGCTTTGATAAACATCGGGATAATGGAGAGTAAACCGATGATTAGCGAAAGATTGATGCGCCAGCGCAACTCATGCGGATAGAGCCCATACATAAACTGGCCAAAGCGCGCATGGATGAACACCCAACAAGCGCCTTCTTTAGTGCAGTCTGCGCGCGTGTCGCCAATCCAGTTGGCTTGAAAAACCAGCCAGTTCAATGCCGGTGGGATCACGTTCCAAATCAGCCAGATGCTGAACAACGTCAGGAGTGTGTTCAGCCAGCTGGAAAACAAATTTTTTCGTGCCCATAGCCAAGCCTTACTGAGTGGATTGGTTGGGATCGGCGGTGTTTCGTGTGTGGTAACAGACATAATGATCCCGTTCTCTTAACGCTCAACCAGCGCAATTTTGCGATTGTAGAGGTTCATCAGCAGTGAAATGATCAGACTGATAATCAGGTAGACCGCCATGGTGATCGCGATGGTTTCTATCGCCTGGCCGGTTTGATTCAGCACGGTGCCGGCAAACAGCGAGACCATGTCTGGATAACCGATAGCTGCCGCCAGGGAGGAGTTTTTCACGATATTGAGATACTGACTGGTGAGTGGCGGAATAATCACACGCATCGCCTGCGGAATAATCACCTGACGCATCGTCACTGGATTAGGTAAACCGAGCGAACGTGCAGCCTCACTTTGACCATGCGGTACTGACTGAATACCCGAGCGAATCACTTCAGCGATAAACGATGAGGTATAGACCGACAGCGCTAGCGTTAAGGCAGCGAGCTCAGGAATCATCACGAAACCACCGCGGAAGTTAAATCCACGCAGCTCCGGCACATCCCAGTGCATAGCAGCACCAAACAAGGTATGGGCAATCAGCGGCAGCAAAATTACCAGCCCTACCGCAGCGGGCCAGGTGCGGCGCAGCTGGCCCGTTTTTAGCTGATGCTTGCGGTTATAACGAAATAACGCCAAGCAGCCGAGCACCGCAATAGCCAGTGCAATCACAAAGGGCCAGGTACCCGGCGCATATTCCGGCCAAGGGATATATAAGCCACGATTACTGACAAACGCCAGATCAAAGGCGTTCAGCGCCTGACGCGGCCCGGGCAGGTTACGCAGCACCGCAAAGTACCAAAAGAAGATTTGCAGCAGCGGCGGGATATTGCGGAAGGTCTCAATATAAATGGTTGAGAGCTTACGCAGCAGCCAGTTTTCTGACAAACGCGCCAGACCGATAGCAAAGCCAAGAATTGAGGCAAACACAATACAGAGCGCAGAAACCAGCAGGGTGTTGGTTAACCCCACCATAAATACGCGCGCGTAGGTGTCTCCTTCGGTGTAATCGATCAGGTGCTGGACAATGCCGAAGCCGGCACTGCGATCAAGAAACCCGAATCCGGACGTGATGCCACGATTGGCCAGGTTGATTACGGTGTTATGGATTAAATATCCCACCACAGCAAGCACGGCAACAATCGCGACGATCTGGTAAAGCCAGGCGCGAACCGTAGGATTACCGAACGAAAAATCCCTCTTTACGGTTGGGCGTTGCGACATGTTAAAACCTCAGTGAAGATTACGCGTGGGCACCGCAGGATGCGGTGCCCGACTGGCAGGACGAAATTAACGCACTGGTGGAGCGTACTGGATGCCGCCCTGGTTCCAGAGCGCATTCTGGCCGCGTTTGATTTTCAGCGCGCTATCTTTACCGACGTTACGGTCGAACACTTCCTGATAGTTACCCACTTGTTTGATGATGTTGTAAGCCCACTTGTTATCGAGCTTCAGGTCTTTACCGAAGTCACCTTCCGCGCCCAGCAGATGTGCCATATCCGGTGTAGTTGGCTTCGCCACCATGTCATCGACATTTTTAGAGCTGATACCCATCTCTTCCGCATTCAGCATGGCGTACAGTGACCATTTGACGATGGTGAACCAATCATCATCACCGCGGCGTACTACCGGGCCCAGCGGCTCTTTAGAGATCACTTCCGGCAGCACGATGAACTCATCTGGTTTGCCGAGCTTAATGCGCAGCGCATACAGCTGTGATTGGTCGGAAGCGAGGGTGTCACAACGACCGCTGTCGAGTGCCTTGGCGGATTCGTCAGAACGGTCAAAGGTCACTGGCGTGTACTGCATTTTATGGGTCTTAAAGTAGTCAGCCACGTTCAGCTCGGTATCGGTACCGGCCTGAATACATACGGTGGCGCCATCCAGCTCTTTAGCGCTTTTTAAACCGGCTTTCTGGTGAGTCAGGAAGCCGATGCCGTCGTAATAGTTCACGCCAGCAAACAGGAAGCCCATGCCGCCATCGCGCGACGACGTCCAGGTGGTGTTGCGTGACAGGATGTCCACTTCGCCCGACTGCAACGCGGTGAAGCGCTCTTTAGCGGTGAGCGGGGTGTATTTCACTTTGGTTGCGTCGCCAAATACAGCAGCAGCGGCAGCGCGGCACACATCCACGTCGATACCCGTGAATTTGCCGTTGGAGTCAGCATAAGAGAAGCCTGGCAGGCCATCGCTGATGCCGCACTGTACAAAACCTTTCTTCTTAATGGCATCCAATGTGGTGCCGGCGTGCGCTTGTTGAGCAACAGCTAACAGCGAGGCTGCAGCGACCAGAGTGGAAAGCATCATCTTTTTCATAAAGCATCCTGTGTGGCGATATCGTGTGTTGTTATGTTTGCGCGCACTTTAATGTGCACTTTTTTATGTCTGTGGTGGTTAGCCATCCACAACTCTGCAAACCTGATGCCAGGTTTGCAGAATCCTGAATTCTCTGGAAAGATCTTTTAATAAACTGAAGCACTCAGAAGATTCTGGCTAATATGGCGCACCAAAAGGCAGCATGACGAGACGACACGATCACAAATAGTGCAAAAAGTTTCACTATATGGAAGCAGTGTGAGCTAACGCTCACGAGTGGATGTATGACTTTGCACACTTACGGCTGAAGCGGTTGATGATCACAGAGATAGCGGCTTGAGGTCGGGTGGATGGATTAATATCTGAGTAACTGAAGAAAGAGAATAAGGTGCTGAGAAGGGCTAAATATCACTGATGCAATTGCAACTATCGTTACCATTATCGCGACAATTGTTTCATGCGTTGCTACCGCTACGGAACTAAAAGCATAAAAACAAAAACGCCAGCCGCAGGGCTGGCGTTATCGCAGCAACGAACGAATTAGTTCATGCCGTATTTTTTCAGCTTCTTACGCAGGGTACCGCGGTTGATACCCATCATCAGAGCTGCACGGGTCTGGTTGCCACGGGTGTACTGCATCACCATGTCCAACAGAGGCTGCTCGACTTCTGCCAATACCAGCTCATACAGGTCACTAACGTCCTGACCGTTCAGTTGAGCAAAATAGTTCTTCAGTGACTGTTTAACCGAATCACGCAGTGGCTTTTGAGTCACCTGATCCTGAGAGTTAACGGTAGAAACGGTGAGTACGTCAGAATTTACGCGTTGTTCGAACATAGTTCTTTCAGCTCTTTATTTCGTTTACGCAAGATTTTCGAAGTATGCCTCCAACGCCTCCAGCTGTTCGCTGGCATCCTCTATGGCGTTGAATGTGCGCCGAAACTGGTCATCAGGAGCACTTTCCTGCAAATACCAGGAAACGTGTTTTCGGGCAATACGGTATCCTTTGCGCTGACCGTAAAAGTCGTGCAGCTCCCGTATATGTCCAATCAGCATTTGCTTCACTTCAGCCAGCGGCTTCGGTGCCAGCAGCTCCCCTGTGTCCAGATAATGCTGGATTTCCCGGAAGATCCACGGTCTTCCCTGAGCGGCACGGCCAACCATAAGAGCATCGGCTCCGGTATAGTCGAGCACCGCTCTGGCTTTATGCGGGTCAGTAATGTCGCCATTCGCGATAATCGGAATGGAAACACTCTGCTTAACTGTCCGAATGCTATCGTATTCAGCAAACCCCTCAAACAAACAGGCGCGCGTGCGGCCATGAATGGTGAGAGCCTGAATGCCACAGCGTTCAGCCAATTGGGCAATCTCTACACAATTACGATTTTCTTTGTCCCAGCCGGTGCGAATCTTCAGCGTAACCGGTACATCAACTGCGTTAACGACCGCGGTGAGAATCGACTCCACCAGTTGCGGATGTTGCAGCAGCGCAGAACCTGCCATCTTACGATTCACTTTTTTGGCCGGGCAGCCCATGTTGATATCGATAACCTGCGCGCCAGACGCCACATTAATGCGCGCGGCAGCAGCCATCTCATCAGGATCGCAACCGGCAATTTGCACGGCACGAATACCAGGCTCGTCACTATGCACCATACGCAAACGGGATTTGTCACTGGCCCAAACTTCCGGGTTAGATGACAGCATCTCGGAGACAGTCATACCGGCGCCGTTCTCATAACACAGGGTGCGAAATGGCTTATCGGATACTCCGGCCATAGGCGCAGCAATGAGTCGATTACGTAGCTGATGATGTCCAATGCGCATGAAAAAGAAGTGACCCCAACTGTTCGCAAGGCGGCGTATATTACGCATTTTTTAAAGAAGATGAAAGGCCAAACTTTGAACAATTCGCCGTTAAACAACAGGGGAAATGGCTCAAAGGTGTGGGTGATGGATAATATTCTTTATAATTCAGTTAATTAAAAAAATATGATGAAATTGTGTACAAAAATTTTTCTCAAAACATGAGCTAAATCACAACATAAAAACCGCCACATCTGGTAATTAGCCAGAGAAATGACGGCAATATGATTATTAAATGTACTAATTGAGCTAAAGCTGAAAGTCCTGATTAACTTTATCAAGCAATAATCGCGAACGAAAATTATGCCTTTCGGTTATTACCTGAAAGCGCCGAACCGGCCAACCACCGCTGGCCGGTCGGTGAGTTAGCGAAGCACGCCCGTGATACGGCACCACTCTTCTTTCTCAGCTACCGGATCTAAGTCGAAACGATCTACGTAGGCTTCACACACACCTTCCGCCTGGCTCGCTAACACGCCCGATAGCCCAAGATGGCCACCGGCTTTTGGCAGCACGCTAATCAGCGGCGCCAGTTCGCGCAGCGGGCCTGCAAGAATGTTGGCGACCACCACATCTGCCTGCAGGTTTTCCGGCTGCTGGTGCGGCAGATAGAGCGCTAAGCGCTCGGACACGCCATTACGTTCGGCGTTATCACGGCTAGCCTGAATCGCCTGGGGATCGATATCAATACCGATGGCTTGTGCGGCACCCAGTTTCAGCGCGGCGATGGCGAGAATGCCGGATCCACAGCCAAAGTCGATCACCGTTTTACCCTGCAGATCCAGCCCGTCGAGCCAGGTTAAGCACAACGATGTGGTGGGATGGGTGCCCGTACCGAACGCGAGGCCCGGATCCAGCATCACATTGACGGCATCTGGATCGGGCACGTCGCGCCAGCTTGGGCAGATCCACAAACGCTCGCCGAAACGCATCGGGTGGAAGTTATCCATCCATTCGCGCTCCCAATCTTTATCCTCGATCTGTTCGATCTTATGGCGAAAAGCCGATCCCAGCAGAGGATGCTGGCTGAGCTCTGCTACCACATCGCGCATCTCGGTTTCGGCGTCAAACAGGCCGATCACATCGGTATCGCCCCATAAAAGCGTTTCACCGGGCAGCGGCTCATAAACCGGATTGTCGTGGGTATCCTGGAAAGTCACCGACACGGCACCCACATCCATCAGCGCATCGCTTAGGGTCTCGGCATTGGCGCCGGTGCTATTAATTTTGATTTGAATCCAAGGCATCGCGTTTCTCTTTATTCCAGTGTCGCAGCCTGCGTTGCAGGCGTGCGACCAAACAGATTGCCTACCAGGAAGGCCAGCAGGCTTAAGGTCAATGACGGAACGATCGGGTGGAATCCCCACCATTCAATATTCAGGCTGGCCAGCAGCGTATAGCATCCGGCGCCGACCAGCATGCCGCTGATTGCGCCGGTAGAATTGGCACGTTCCCAGTATAAACCCAGCACCAGCGGCCACAGGAATACGGCTTCCAGGCCACCAAAGGCCAGCAGGTTTAACCAGATAATCATGTCGGGTGGATTCCACGCGGCTAGCAGCAGCAACACGCCGAGCACGAAGGTGATGGTGCCCGACAGCATGCGCAGGCGCGCCTCATTTTCACTGTGCTGCGGCGCGATACGCAGATAGAGATCTTTGATCAGCGTAGCGGAGGATTGAAGCAGCTGCGCGTTAATGGTCGACATAATGGCCGCCATGGGTGCCGCAAGAAATACGCCCGCCGCCATCGGCGGTAATACCGTGATCATCAACGTGGGAATCACACGATCGGGAATGGTCAGATCCGGCAGGATGACCCGTCCTAGCGCGCCGGCCAGATGCATGCCGAACATCAGAATCACCACGACGATAGTGCCGAGCACGATACCGCGATGCATGGCTTTGCTGTCTTTATACGAAATACAGCGCACGGCAGTATGCGGCAGGCCAATCACGCCAAAACACACCAGCACCGCAAAGGAGCTCAGGAAGGTGGGGTTGATGACATTACCAACACCTTCCGGTGACGTCAGCTGCGGATCGATAGTGTGCAATTTGCTCACCGCAGACGCCAATCCGCCGGCATGGTGGATCACCGCGAACAGCAGTAAGAAAGTGCCGATCAGCATTACCAGGCCTTGCATGGCGTCGTTTAACACGCTGGCGCGGAAGCCGCCGAAAGCGGTGTAGAGCGCGATGGTGCCGCCGAAAATCAGCAGGCCGGTATCGTAAGGAATGCCCGCCGCCGTCTCAAGCAGGCGCGCGCCGCCGATGAACTGCACGGTCATGGCACCGATAAAGGCAACTAACAGACTAATGCTGGAGAGCCAGATCAGCAGCGTGCTGCCATAGCGTCCATACAACATATCGTTAAGCGTGACGGCATTGTAGCGGCGCGCCAGAATCGCGAATTTCTTCCCTAACACGCCCAGGGAGAGCCAGACGGCCGGTACCTGAATCATCGCTAGCAGCACCCATCCGAGGCCATATTTATAGGCCGCACCAGGGCCGCCAATAAACGAGCTGGCGCTGATATAGGTAGTGGTGATAGTCATGGCCAGCACAAAGCCGCCCATCGAACGGCTCCCAAGGAAGTATTCACTGAGGAAGTTGCCCTGACGCTGTTTGCGCATGGCAAACACCGACAGCGCGGCAATCAGCACCAGGTAGGCTAATAGCGGAAGAATGATTTCAGAGTCCATCGTTATCCTCCAGCGACATGTCGCGGAACAGCACGCGCACCATCAGCCAGCACAACACAATAAACAGCAGCGGCGCGAACACACACGAAAGCTCAAACCAGCGTGGTAAGCCAAACAAGCCGATCTCATTGCCGCCCAGCCAGGCAGAAAGTCCCCATACGGCGAGGTAGGCCAGCGTCAGATAAAATGACCAACGCGCCTCTTTGTTTGCTTGCAAAAAACGCCAATCCATTATGTAACCTCAAAGGCAACAAAAATGAAAAAGGCCGGAGTTAACCGGCCTCTGTTTTGCTCTGCGCTGCAATTACTTCTCTTGCAGGCCGAGTTTCTTCTCCAGATAGTGGATGTTAGTCCCACCTTGCTGGAAGTTTTCGTCGGACATGATTTTCATCTGCAGCTCAATGTTGGTCTTGATGCCATCGATGATCAGTTCCGCCAGCGCATTCTTCATGCGCGAGATTGCCACGTCACGATTTTCACCATAGGTAATCAGCTTACCAATCATGGAATCGTAGTACGGTGGCACGCTGTAACCGGCATAGATATGCGATTCCCAACGCACGCCAAAACCGCCTGGCGCGTGGAAACGAGTGATCTTGCCCGGGCTTGGCAGGAAGGTGTTAGGATCTTCGGCGTTGATACGGCATTCCACCGCATGACCGCGAATAATCACGTCTTCCTGTTTAATTGACAGCGGCTGACCAGCAGCGATGCGCAACTGCTCTTTGATTAGATCCACGCCGGTGATCATCTCGGTTACCGGATGCTCAACCTGAATACGGGTGTTCATCTCGATGAAGTAGAACTCACCGTTTTCGTACAGGAACTCGAAGGTACCCGCACCGCGATAGCCAATGTCGATACAGGCTTTGGAGCAGCGCTCGCCGATGTAGCGACGCAGTTCCGGCGTGATGCCTGGCGCTGGTGCTTCTTCGACAACTTTCTGGTGACGTCGCTGCATAGAGCAGTCACGTTCGGCCAGATAGATGGCGTTACCCTGGCCATCGGCCAGTACCTGAATCTCGATGTGGCGTGGGTTCTCGAGGTATTTCTCCATGTACACCATGTCGTTGTTGAAAGCCGCTTTGGCTTCCGCTTTCGTCATGTTGATGGATTGCTCAAGATCCTTGTCGCTGCGCACGACGCGCATACCGCGACCGCCGCCGCCGCCGGAGGCTTTAATGATCACCGGATAACCGATGCGCTTGGCGAAGGCACGGTTTTTTTCCATGTCGTCGGTCAGCGAGCCGTCAGAGCCTGGTACGGTTGGCACGCCGGCTTTCTTCATGGCGGTGATAGCTGACACTTTGTCGCCCATCAGGCGAATGGTGTCGGCTTTCGGGCCGATGAAGATAAAGCCTGAGCGCTCAACCTGCTCGGCGAAATCGGCGTTCTCAGAGAGGAAGCCGTAACCCGGGTGGATGGCAACCGCGCCGGTAATTTCGGCGGCGGAAATCAGTGCCGGGATGTTCAGATAGCTTTTGACCGAAGGTGGCGGGCCGATGCAGACAGTTTCGTCCGCCAGCAGCACGTGCTTCAGGTCACGGTCCGCGGTGGAGTGCACAGCAACAGTCTTGATACCCAGCTCTTTACAGGCACGCAGAATGCGCAGCGCGATCTCACCACGGTTAGCAATGACAATTTTATCCAGCATGCTTCGCCTCGTTATTCGATGATGACCAGCGGCTCGTCAAATTCAACCGGTTGGCCGCTTTCGACCAGGATTGCCTTCACAACGCCGGATTTGTCGGCTTCGATCTGGTTCATCATTTTCATCGCTTCAACGATGCACAGCGTGTCGCCGGCGTTCACTTTCTGGCCGACTTCAATGAAGGCTTTCGCGTCCGGGCTTGGGGTGCGATAGAAGGTGCCAACCATCGGTGAACGCACGATGTGGCCACTGATTTCTGGTTTTGCGGCTTCTGCTGCAACCGGTGCCGCAGGAGCAACGGCGGTCGCCAGCGCAGGCTGCTGCATCATTGGTGCAGCGTACGCCTGCTGCATCATCGGGTAGCCGGCATTTGCAGGTGAACGGCTGATACGAACGGACTCTTCGCCCTCGGAGATTTCCAGCTCGGAGATGCCAGACTCTTCAACCAGTTCGATCAGTTTCTTAATTTTACGAATATCCATGAGTGTGGTTCCGTACTCTGTTTAATTGGAATGTGACAGGCGTTTTACTGCCGTTTGTAAAGCCCAAGAGTATCCATCAGCGCCAAGTCCACAGATGACGCCGGCAGATACATCGGAAAGATAGGAGTGATGTCGGAACGGCTCGCGTGCATGCACATTTGAGAGATGCACCTCTATAAAAGGAATGCTAACCGCCAACAGGGCATCACGCAGTGCAACGCTGGTATGCGTGAACGCAGCAGGATTGATGATGATGTAATCCACATTGCCGCGGGCTTCGTGAATACGGTCAATCAACTGAAACTCTGCGTTCGATTGCAAATGACTCAATTTCACATGGTGCTGATCGGCCTGTTGCGTCAGATCGCCGACGATTTGCGCCAGCGTGGTGTGACCATATTTATCAGGCTCGCGCGTTCCCAGTAAATTCAGATTGGGACCGTTCAAAAGCAGTATGTGAAATTTGTGCGCCATCTTGCTGCTATCTCCTGCAATCAGTAAGGCATCGCGTAAAATACCGCGGCGTCTTGCATTTGTCACCCTTGCGGATGAAAAAGAAGACGTGGCTTGCAATAAAGCCGGGCATTATATCCGTTTCGTCGCCATTCGCAGCAAAATACTGGTCTTATCTGCGAAGTTGATCGGATGTGGCCCGAAGGCCACACGTTTTAACAGATCTCGCGGGAGGAACACAACCTTGCGGGGATTATCTCTGCAGAAGTTTACGCAACTTATTGTAACGGCACGCTAACAGCCCAATCGCCAGTACTGCGTAGATCACGGGCTGCGGTGACAGCACTTTCACTGACCATAAATAGTGAATTGGCGCGAGGATCGCCACAAGATAGATGCCATTGTGCAGCGTTTGCCAGCGACGGCCCAGTTTGCGCTGCATACGCTGGAATGAGGTGATGGCGAGGGCGCAAAGAGTGATCCAGCTGATCATTCCCAGTAACAGATAAGGACGCGAAATGATCTCACTGCCCAGTAAACCGAGATGATCGTAACCTAGCTCCAGCAGATAATAGCTGGTGAGATGCAAGCTCGCCCAGGCGAAACACCACACGCCGAGCAGGCGGCGGGTACGAATCAGCAGCGGATGTTTAAGATAGCGGGTCAGCGGAGTGACCAGCAGCGTGGCTAAAAGCAACTTTAGCGCCATTCTGCCGGTAAAATGCTGGATATCTTTCGCCGGATCGGCGCTGAGCCAGCCCTGGCTCGCCGCCATAAAGAGATAGACGAACGGCAGGAAAGCCGCCAGATGCAGCACGACTTTTAGGCCGGTGATGTGGCGTAAAGAGAGGCGCACTCAATAGTTCTCCCGTAAATCCAGGCCACGATACAGTGAAGCCACTTCTTTAGCGTAGCCATTAAACAGCAGCGTAGGTTGGCGATCCACCTTAAGAATGCCGCCCGCACCGATGAAACGTTCGGTGGCCTGTGACCAACGCGGATGATTCACATGTGGGTTCACGTTGGCGTAGAAGCCATACTCATTGGCGGCGATCTGGCTCCAGGTGGTTGGCGGGCGATCGTGCGTCAGGGTGATCTTCACAATCGATTTAATGCCTTTAAAGCCGTATTTCCACGGCACCGTCAGGCGAATGGGCGCGCCATTCTGGGGTGGCAGCGCTTTGCCATACACGCCGGTGCTCAGCAGCGTCAGCGGATGCATCGCTTCATCAAGGCGCAAACCTTCAACGTAGGGATAATCCAGCCCACCGCCGATAAAGCGATCTTTCTGACCCGGCATTTGGTCTGGCGCGTACAGCGTTTCGAATGCGACATAGCGCGCATTGCTGGTGGGTTCCACCAGCTTCAGTAGCTTGTTCAGTTCAAAACCAACCCATGGAATGACCATCGACCAGGCTTCGACACAGCGCATGCGATAAATGCGCTGTTCCATCGCAAAACGCTTGAAGATGTCATCCATATCCAGCGTCATTGGTTTGGCGACTTCACCCTCAATGCGCAACTGCCATGGATCGGTTTTCAGCGTTCCGGCGTTGGCAGCAGGATCGGCTTTATCCAGACCAAATTCATAGAAGTTGTTGTAGCCGGAAACCTTATCAAAGGGCGTAAGCGGCAAATCCGCCTGCCATTCGGCCGGTTTAGTAAAATCTAACTCTCTACCTGCAGGCGCGGGCGGGCGGTTATTGCCTTTAAACCAGCTCAGTACATCGGCCTGCGCCGTTCCCGGCAAGCTGGCTGCGGCTGCGCCTAATCCTAACGCTTTCAACACCTGGCGGCGGCGCATATTAAAGACGCTTTCTGGCGTGACGTCGGCTTCTGTCAGCAAGTGCTTCAGGTTCATGACGTGCTCCTGTAAATAGTAAATTAGCGTTAGCATGCGCAACTTCAGCTTCGGGCGCGAACCTGGCGGAAAAAATGTGAAATTTCCTGGCCAAATCCTCCTTTTGAGAATAGGACGAAAAAGCCCACGTCAAAGTCGGGCGATCATCGTTTGACGCTATACTCGCGCCGTAGCGCTTATTAAGTTTTGCAGGGTGCGATTTTGATGTCAGTCTGGCGCTGAATCACACCATGATATGTGCTATTTTGCTCAGGTTTGCGCCAATGCTAAAACTGGCGTCGACGGATTAACACCGTTCATAACCGCAGTGATGCAGGCACAGGGATGCGATTAACAACTAAATTTTCTGCGTTTATTACCTTTTTAAGCTTACTGGCAATGTTATTAATGCTGGTTGGCTGCGTTTTTAGTTTTATCTGGCTGTCGCAGCAGCGGGTGGAAACACGGATGCAAACGCTGGCAACCGAAGTGGATAAAGCGCTTGCTACACAATCGCCGCAGGAGATGACGCAGTGGCTGACGCGCATGATGCCCGTGGTCAACGCCGAACAAATGCAATTGATCAACGGCGATACGGTAGTGTTCAGTTTAGCCCGCCACGAAAATCCAATGTTAGAAGATGAGCCCAATCGCTTCGTTCAGTTCGATTTGCCGCTGACGCACTCGCCAGGGCTTGAGCTGCGCGTAGTGGTACTCGATCCCGCTAAAACCTGGTTTCGTTCCTTTACGGGGGCTTATACGCTGATCGTGCTGCTCACCGTCGTGGCCATCATGTCTGCGCTGCTGGTGATGACCCATCGCTGGCTTAATCGCCGCTGGCAGAATATGGAACTGCTAGAAGCGCGTGCCGATCGTATTTTGGCGGGTGAACGCGTTCCGCGCAGCGACAATGCCGCTGAGTGGCCGCCAAAAGCCAGCCGCGCAATCGATACGCTGCTGGGAGATTTACGCGAAGCGGGTGAGCAGCGTTTACGCATCGATACCTTAATTCGTGCCTTTGCCGCCCAGGATTCACGCACCGGTCTGAATAATCGCTTGTTCTTCGATAACCAGCTCGCGACGTTGCTGGAGGATCAGGAGGATGTCGGTACGCACGGCGTAGTCATGATGGTGCGTCTACCCGATCTCGACACGCTGCACGAAACGCTCGGTCCGACACTGGTGGAAGAGTATCTGTTTGACCTGATTAATATGTTATCGACCTTTGTGCTGCGCTATCCGGGTGCTTTGCTGGCGCGTTATTTCCGCAGTGATTTCGCTGTACTGCTACCGCACCGCACCTTAAAAGAAGCCAACAGCATTGCCGATCAGTTGATTAATGCCGTCGATTCGCTGCCGCCAATGCGCATGGTCGATCGCGATGACCTGATTCACATCGGCATCAGCGCATGGCGCAGCGGACAAAGCGTGTCGCAGGTGATGGAAAATGTCGAGATGGCAACGCGCCGCGCAGCTTTGCAGGGCGGCAATAGCTGGTCGGTTGGCGAAGGTAATACGCTCGATATGGGACGTGGCAGCGTGCGCTGGCGTACATTGCTCGAGAATACCCTGAACCGCGGCGGCCCGCGTTTGTACCAAAAACCGGCGGTGCTGCTGGATGGGAAAGTCCATCATCGTGAAGTTCTGGCGCGGGTGTTCGATGGCGATAAAGAAGTGGTTTCGGCGGAATTCATGCCCTTAGTGTTACAGCTTGGCATGACGGATAGCTGGGATCGCCAGCTTGTTACACGTATCGCCGCGCTGTCTGAAGTGTGGCCGGATGAAACGCTGGCACTACCGGTGAATATTGATTCCCTGCTGCAGCGGCCCTTCCAGCGTTGGCTGCAGAAACTGCTGCTGCAGTGCAGCAAATCGCAAAGAAAACGTTTTTTATTTGAACTTGCTGAGGCTGACGTTTGTCAACACCTCAACCGTTTAGAGCCGGTTTTCCATATGTTAACCACATTTGGCTGCCGCATTGCGGTGGATCAGGCGGGTTTGACGGTGGTGAGCAGCGCTTACATCAAGCAATTCACGATTGAGGTGATCAAGCTTGCGCCGGGTTTAGTGCGAAATATTGAACGACGTACTGAAAATCAGCTGTTTGTGCAGAGTTTGCTGGAAGTATGTAAATCGTCCTCGACGCAGGTTTTTGCCGCGGGCGTGCGCACACGCGCAGAGTGGCAAACGCTGTCGGGATTGGGTGTTTCGGGCGGGCAGGGCGATTTCTTTGCGCCATCGTTGCCGGTCAATAGTAATGTGAAGAAACACTCACAACGTTATCGAATTTAAACCTTCAGCTCGAGAAAAGCAGGCTGAGGTCTGTTTTTAACTTATTTGTGCCGGAGCGCGCGATCCTGGCGGCTGGAAATGTTAGATTTTATGTCGAAATTGCCCCGTTAACGCCGGGTAAATTTAGGTTAAAACGGCGTGTTAACGCCATTTAACAGCGGCGTAAGGCGAGACTATCAGGCCAAAAAATTATTCAGCGTATTTTTTCACCGAAGCAGAACGTTTTTGCGCCTTGTAGCGGCTTCGCGTGGTTGGTAAAGTAGGCGGATTTTATTTTCCGCCCCCAGCTTGCAGGATTATCCCTTAGTATGTTTAAAAAATTTCGTGGCATGTTTTCCAATGACTTGTCCATTGACCTGGGTACCGCGAATACCCTGATTTACGTAAAAGGACAAGGCATCGTGTTGAACGAGCCTTCTGTGGTTGCCATTCGTCAGGATCGTGCCGGCTCCCCAAAGAGCGTAGCGGCTGTCGGTCATGACGCTAAGCAGATGCTTGGCCGTACGCCGGGCAACATCGCTGCTATCCGTCCTATGAAAGATGGCGTTATCGCTGACTTCTTCGTTACTGAAAAAATGCTCCAGCACTTTATCAAACAAGTGCACAGCAACAGCTTTATGCGTCCAAGCCCACGCGTGCTGGTCTGCGTACCGGTGGGTGCGACCCAGGTTGAGCGTCGTGCCATCCGTGAATCTGCGCAGGGCGCAGGCGCACGTGAAGTCTTCCTGATCGAAGAACCTATGGCCGCGGCGATTGGTGCTGGCTTGCCGGTTTCAGAAGCGACCGGTTCAATGGTGGTTGATATCGGTGGTGGTACCACTGAAGTGGCGGTGATCTCGCTGAACGGCGTGGTTTACTCCTCTTCTGTACGTATTGGTGGTGACCGCTTCGATGAAGCTATCATTAATTATGTGCGCCGCAACTACGGTTCACTGATCGGTGAAGCAACGGCTGAACGTATCAAGCATGGCATTGGCTCTGCCTACCCGGGTGACGAAGTGCACGAGATTGAAGTGCGCGGTCGTAATCTGGCTGAGGGTGTTCCGCGTGGCTTTACGCTGAACTCCAATGAGATTCTTGAAGCGCTGCAGGAACCGCTGACCGGCATCGTGAGTGCGGTGATGGTTGCGCTGGAACAGTGCCCGCCGGAACTGGCTTCTGACATCTCCGAGCGCGGTATGGTACTGACCGGTGGTGGCGCCTTGCTGCGTAACCTCGATCGTCTGCTGATGGAAGAGACCGGAATTCCGGTGGTTGTCGCAGAAGATCCGCTGACTTGCGTAGCGCGCGGTGGTGGTAAAGCGTTGGAAATGATCGACATGCATGGCGGCGATTTGTTCAGCGAGGAGTAACTCCTCACCGGCTGAGGCCCTGGTCAAATTGCGCAGGGAATAGCGCCTATACCCAAAGTCATTCAAACGCATCTGAAGTTTGAAGGACGAGGGATATATGCTGACGCTGGTGCTCCTGCGCACCACGGCGAGATGCGTCCAGCCCTGGAGGCGTTGGCGATTTAGGCTAACGCTTCTTCCCTGATGTCGAGGAACACGCAGAATTTATGAAGCCGATTTTTAGCAGGGGACCTTCCCTGCAGTTGCGCCTCTTTCTGGCAGTCATCGTAGCTATCGCGATTATTATCGCTGATAGCCGCGTGAGCTCCTTTTCCCAGATCCGCAACTACCTGGACACGTCGGTCAGTCCATTTTACTTTTTGGCCAACGGCCCAAGACAGCTGCTTGATGGCGTTTCCGAAACGCTGGCATCACGTCAGCAGCTGGAGCTGGAAAATAAAGCACTGCGCCGTGAGCTCTTCCTGAAGAACAGCGACTTGCTGATGCTGGGGCAATATAAGCAGGAAAACGCGCGTCTGCGTGAACTGCTCGGCTCGCCGCTGCGCCAGGATGAGCACAAGATGGTGACTCAGGTTATTTCAACCGGAACCGATCCTTATACCGACCAGGTGGTTATCGATAAAGGCAGCGTAAACGGTGTTTACGAAGGTCAGCCGGTGATTAGCGATAAAGGTGTAGTAGGGCAGGTCGTTGCGGTCGGTCAGGTGACCAGCCGCGTCTTGTTGATTTGCGATGCCTCGCATGCGTTGCCAATTCAGGTTCTGCGTAATGATATTCGTGTGATTGCGGCTGGCAACGGTTGTAGCGAAGATCTGCAGCTTGAGCATCTGCCGGGCAACACGGATATTCGCGTGGGCGATGTGCTGGTGACTTCCGGCCTTGGCGGACGTTTCCCGGAAGGTTATCCGGTCGGCGTGGTCTCCTCGGTTAAAGTCGATACACAGCGTGCTTACACGGTGATTCAGGCGCGTCCGGCTGCAGGTCTGCAGCGTCTGCGCTATTTGCTGCTGTTGTGGGGCGCGGATCGCAATGGCGAAACGCCGATGGCGCCAGATGAAGTACATCGCGTTGCCAATGAACGTCTGATGCAGATGATGCCGCAGGTTCTGCCGCCAGCAGGCGAAATGGGCCCGCCGGCACCGGACATGATGCAACCCGCGCAGCAAATGGGGCCCCCGCAGCCGGCTAACAGCAGTCGTTCGCAAGGGAATTCTGCGAACACACGCGGAGGCCAGCCTTGAGTCGATATCGCAGCCAGGGCCGATGGGTTATCTGGCTGTCCTTTCTGATTGCCCTCATCCTGCAAATCATGCCCTGGCCGGAACAAATCTTTATGTTCCGGCCTTCATGGCTATTGCTGATCCTCATTTACTGGGTGCTGGCGCTACCGCATCGGGTGAATGTCGGCACGGGTTTCTTCCTGGGTGCGATTATGGATCTGGTGGCAGGTTCAACGCTGGGCGTGCGTGCTCTGGCGTTTAGCATCATCGCGTATCTGGTGGCCTTTAAATTTCAGTTATTCCGAAACTTAGCGTTGTGGCAGCAGGCATTAATGGTTATGGTGCTGTCCCTTGCGGTGGATGTGATTGTTTTCTGGGCAGAATTCCTGGTGATCAACGTCTCTTTCCGGCCAGAGATCTTCTGGAGTAGCGTGGTCGACGGCATCCTTTGGCCCTGGCTATTCTTATTGATGAGAAAGATTCGCCGTCAATTCGCTGTTCAGTAAGGAATACTATGATTAGCCTGTACCTCGCGTCTGGTTCACCGCGTCGCCGTGAGCTGTTAACGCAGCTTGGTCTGCAATTTGAACGCCTGATCACCCACGTAGAAGAGCAGCGTCAGCCAGAAGAAGCGGCTGAAGCCTACGTGCGTCGTCTGGCGTCTGATAAGGCGCGCGCGGGAGTCGCGGTAGCACCACAGGATCTGCCGGTTCTCGGTGCCGATACCATTGTGGTACTAAACGGTGAAGTACTGGAAAAACCGTGCGATGCCGCCCACGCCGCCGAGATGCTGAGCAAGCTGTCTGGACAAACTCATCAGGTGATGACCGCCGTGGCACTGGCCGATACGCAGCGCGAGCTGGATTGCCTGGTGACCACCGACGTGACATTCCGCAAGATGTCGGCGCAAGAAATTTCGCACTATATCGCCAGCGGCGAGCCGATGGATAAAGCCGGCGCGTACGGAATTCAGGGCCTTGGCGGCAATTTTGTCCGCAAGATTAATGGAAGCTATCACGCTGTAGTGGGATTGCCGCTGGTTGAGACCGGCGAGCTGCTGAGTCATTTTCAGTCACTGCGCGCGTTAAGGGGACAAGATGACGGCTGAACTGCTGGTAAATGTGACACCTTCGGAAACGCGTGTTGCTTATATTGATGGCGGCATTCTGCAGGAAATCCACATTGAGCGCGAAGCACGACGCGGCATTGTGGGCAATATCTATAAAGGACGCGTCAGTCGCGTCTTGCCGGGCATGCAGGCGGCCTTTGTCGATATCGGCATGGATAAAGCCGCCTTCCTGCACGCCTCTGACATCATGCCGCACACCGAATGCGTGGCGGGTGATGAGAAGAAAAATTTTGTGGTGCGCGACATCGGTGAACTGGTGCGTCCTGGCCAGGATTTGATGGTGCAGGTGGTAAAAGATCCGTTGGGCACCAAAGGCGCGCGCCTTACCACCGACATTACTTTACCTTCGCGCTATCTGGTGTTTATGCCTGGCGCCTCGCACGTTGGCGTGTCACAGCGTATTGAGAGTGAAGCGGAGCGTGAACGCCTGAAAGCGGTGGTTGCAGCTTACTGTGACGATCTCGGTGGTTTTATTATTCGTACCGCCGCAGAAGGTATTGGTTCTGAAGAGCTGGCGCAGGATGCTGCGTTCCTCAAGCGTTTGTGGACCAAAGTCAGCGAACGTAAAAAGCGCAATCAGACGCGCTGCCTGCTGTACGGTGAGCTGGCGTTAGCACAGCGCGTGCTGCGTGATTTCGCTGGCGCGGCGCTGGATCGCATTCGCGTGGACTCGCGCCTGACCTGCGATTTGCTGGTGGAATTCACCAGTGAATATATTCCGGAAATGGCCAGCAAGCTGGAACTGTACAGCGGCAAACAGCCGATTTTTGATCTGTTCGATGTTGAGAACGAAATCCAGCGCTCGCTGGAGCGTAAGGTGGAGCTGAAGTCCGGCGGCTATTTGATCATCGATCAAACCGAAGCGATGACCACGGTAGATATCAACACCGGCGCGTTTGTCGGACACCGCAACCTCGACGAAACTATTTTCAATACTAATATCGAAGCGACGCAAGCTATCGCGCGTCAGCTGCGGCTGCGCAATCTCGGCGGCATTATCATTATCGATTTCATCGACATGAGTAATGATGAACACCGTCGTCGCGTGCTGCATTCGCTGGAAAGCGCGCTGAGCAAAGATCGGGTGAAAACCGGCATTAACGGATTCTCGGCGCTGGGTTTGGTGGAAATGACGCGTAAACGTACGCGTGAAAGCATTGAGCATGTGCTGTGTGCCGATTGCCCGGTGTGCAAAGGACGCGGCACGTTAAAAACGGTTGAAACCGTCTGTTATGAGATCATGCGTGAAATTGTGCGCGTGCATCACGCCTACGATTCCGACCGCTTCCTGGTGTACGTTTCACCTGCAGTGGGTGATGCCCTGAAGGGTGAAGAGTCACATGCGCTGGCGGAAGTGGAGATCTTCGTCGGCAAACAGGTCAAAGTTCATGTTGAGCCGCTCTATACCCAAGAGCAGTTTGACGTCGTCATGATGTGATCGTGAGGTTCAGCTCCGTAAGCCAACGGACAGCAAGGAGAGGTGTGTGAGGCGGTTGCCGAGGATTTTGTTACTGCTGCTCGCCGCAATCATCGTTATTGTGGCGCTGCTGGTCAGCGGGTTGCGCCTCGTGATGCCGCACCTCAACCATTATCGCAGCGATATTCTGCAGACGATCTCGCGCGTCAGCGGCGTCACAGTGGACGCCAGCGAGCTGCAGGGTAAATGGGAGAATTTTGGCCCCACGCTGCAGGTGCGTAACCTTAACGTTTCGATGCAGGAGGATGGTCAACTGACCATCGGCCGCGTCAATCTGGCACTCAACGTCTGGCAATCGCTGTTGCACTGGCGCTGGCAATTCCGCGATCTCACCTTCTGGCAACTGCGCCTCGAAACCAATCACCCGTTGCTCACCAGCGACGAACAGAAAAACAGCTTCAAACCAGCACAAATCAACGATCTGTTTTTGCGTCAGTTCGACCACTTCGATCTGCGTGATAGCAGCATTCGCTTTCTTACGCCGTCCGGCCAACACGCCGAACTGGCGATTCCGCGCCTCACCTGGTTAAACGAAAATACCCGTCACCGCGCCGAAGGTGAAGTGAGCCTTTCCAGCTTTACCGGGCAGCATGGCGTGGTGCAGGTACGGCTCGATCTCAACGATAACAACGGCTTGCTTAGCGATGGTCGCATCTGGATGCAGGCCGATGATGTTGATGTGCGGCCGTGGATTGGCCCATGGCTACGCGATAATACCAGCCTCGAAAGCGCGCGTTTCAGCCTCGCCGCATGGGTGAATTTGCGCGATGGCGACGTCTACGCCGGCGATCTGCTGCTGCGGAAAGGCGGGGCGCGCTGGCGCGGCGAGCAGGGCGATCATCAACTGCAGGTCGATGGTTTAACTGCACATATGTCGCGATTCCAGAACGGCTGGAGCCTTTCCGTACCGCAAACCCGTTTGAGCACCGACGGCATCGCATGGGCGCCGGGACATTTTTCACTGCTGTGGAAACCGGAAGATAAGCAAATGCTCGGTGCCAACAGTGCGCCGGAAGTACGCGTACGTGCTACGCAACTTGATTTAGAACGTCTGGCGCCGATCCTTCCGCTGTTTGCCCCGCTTTCACCGACCTTGCTGGACAACTGGCGTTCGCTGCAACCGCGTGGCCACATCGACGCGCTGGCGCTGGATATTCCACTGCAGCAGCCAGACCAGACGCGCCTGCAGGCGAAATGGCGCGATCTCGCCTGGCAACAGTGGGAACTGCTGCCGGGCATCAGTAACCTCAGCGGTAGCGCCAGCGGCAGCTTGAACAACGGCTTGCTGGATGTGGCGATGGGCCAGGCCGAAGTGCCATACGGTGATATGTTCCAGGCGCCGCTGCAGATTAAGCAGATCACCGGTCAGCTTAACTGGTTGCGCGATGCCAATGGCTTGACGCTGGATGGACATCAGCTTGATGTGCAGGCGCGTTCGCTGTGGGCGCACGGTGATTTCCGCTACCAGCAAAATCTTGGCAAGGCGCCGCGCCTTGATATTCTCGCCGGGATTCGCGTCACCGATGCCGGCGATGCCTGGCGCTATTTCCCACAACAGCTGATGGGGCACGATCTCACGCACTATCTTAGTGATGCGATTAAAGGCGGGCAGGTGGATAACGCCACGCTGCTGTTTGCCGGCGATCCCTCGCTGTTCCCGTTCAAGCACAATGACGGCATGTTTGAAGTCTGGGTGCCGCTGCGCAACTCCACCTTCCAGTTCCAGCCCGGCTGGCCGGCATTGGAAAACCTCGACATCAATCTCGACTTCCTCAACAACGGTTTGTGGATGAAGGCGGAGAAAACCAAACTCGGCGAAGTGGATGCACGTAACGTCAGCGCGGTAATTCCGGATTACCTGAAAGAGAAGCTGATCGTTGATGGCGATATCAGCGGTGAAGGCAAACAGATCGCTGACTATTTCGAGCAAACCCCGCTGAAACCGACACTCGGCGCAGCGCTGGAGCAGTTGCAGATAGGCGGCAATGTGCGCGGCTCGCTGAATCTCGACATCCCGTTGGATGGCGAACAGGTGCACGCCAGCGGCAATGTGGTGATGAACAACAACACTCTGCACATCAAGCCTTTAAATACCACGCTCAATAACCTCACCGGCCGGTTCCGTTACAACAACGGTAATCTGGAGAGTGAAGAGATGCAGGCGAACTGGTTCGGTCAGCCGACGGGCGTTAGCTTTAGTACTCAGGAAAATCCAGACGATTTCGGCGTTAACGTTAAGCTGCTGGGGGATTGGCAGCCAGGTAAACTGAAAATGCTGCCGCAAGCGATGGCTCGCCAACTGGGCGGAAGTTTGCCGTGGCAGGGGAATGTCGATATTACGTTGCCGCATAAAGGTGGCGCGAGTTACAAGGTTGAACTGAAAGGCGATGGCAAAACAGTAAGCAGTCACTTACCTGCGCCGCTGGATAAACCAGCCGGTAAAGCGATGCCGATTACCATCAACGCCAACGGTGATTTAAAAGGCTTTACCTTGAGCGGCAGCGTGCGCGACCAGCATCGTTTCAACAGTCGCTGGATTCTGGAGCCACAGCTGCGCGTTGATCGCGGTATCTGGCTGAACGATGCGAAAACGACGCCGAAACTGCCGGAAAAACGTGGCATGGAGCTGAATCTTCCTGCGCTGGATGGTGAAGCCTGGATGGGAATGCTGGCTGGTTCGGGCGGCTCACGCAATGCGCAGGGCGAACCTGAAGTGGGTGGCGCGCTGCTGCCGGGCGATTTCATTATCCGCACGCCAGCGTTGACGCTCGGCGGTCAGCAATGGCATGACGTTAATGCCACCGTTACTCAGGGCCCAAGTGGCAACACGCGTTTGCAGCTGGAGAGCCGTGAAGCACGCGGCAGTTTGCAGACGGCGCAGCATGCCCCCTGGCAGATCGACCTAAGCTATCTTTACTACAATCCTGAATGGGCCGATAAAAACGACGATAAATCCTCGCCGTTTAGCGGTGGCAGCAGCAACATCAATTTCAGCAGCTGGCCCGCATTGCAGCTTAATTGTGATGAGTGCTGGCTGCGTGGGCAGAAGTTTGGCCACATGCAGGCGAAGCTGCAGCCACAGGGAGATACGTTAGCACTTACTAACGGGTCAATCGACTCCGGCAGCTCGAAGCTCAATGTGGCGGGCGAATGGGTGAATAAACCCGGCAATCAGCGCACCTCGTTGAAGGGCAGCCTGAGCGGCGAGAATATCAATGACGCGGCTAACTGGTTCGGCATGAACACGCCGCTGCGCGATGCGCCGTTTAAACTCGATTACGACCTGCATTGGCGTTCTGCACCCTGGCAGCCTTCGGAACAGACGCTGAGCGGCACGCTGAAAACCCACTTTGGCAAAGGACAGATCGCCGATGTGAATACCGGTCGCGCCGGGCAGCTGCTGCGTCTGTTTAGCTTCGATGCCTTGCTGCGTAAGCTGCGTTTCGATTTCAGCGATACCTTTAACGACGGCTTCTATTTTGATTCCATCAACGGCACCGCGTGGATTGAAAACGGCGTGATGCGCACCGATAACCTGCTGGTGGATGGTCTGGAAGCGGATATCGCCATGAAGGGCAACATTGATTTAGTGAAGCGTCAGATTGATATGGAAGCGGTGGTCGCACCGGAAATCTCCGCTTCGGTCGGTGTGGCAACCGCCTTCGTCATCAACCCGGTGGTTGGCGCCGCGGTGTTTGCCGCCAGTAAAGTATTGGGGCCGCTGTGGAACAAGATTTCACTGCTGCGTTACCACATCAGCGGGCCGCTGGATAAGCCGGAAATCAACGAAGTACTGCGCAAACCGCGCGAAGACGAGAAGAAGTGAATTTGACGCCGTCGGGTAATTGCCGCAGGCTATGACTATCCGAGCACATAATGAGTGAGAAACGATGACTCTGAATCTGGTAAGTGAGCAGTTGCTAACTGCGAACAGCATTAATCAGCAGGACCTTTATTCCCTGTTAGGGCAGCTTTCAGAACGTCGTCTGGATTATGCCGATCTCTATTTCCAGTCCAGTTTCCACGAATCCTGGGTGCTGGAAGACAAAATTATCAAAGATGGTTCTTACCACATCGATCAGGGCGTTGGCGTGCGTGCCGTGAGCGGTGAGAAAACCGGTTTTGCCTATGCCGACCAAATCTCCCTGAATGCACTGCGTCAGTCATCTGAAGCGGCGCGCAGTATCGTGCGTGAGCAAGGCAATGGCAAAGCGCATACGTTGTCGGCGGTACTGAACCGTTCGCTGTATGCGCCAGTGAACCCACTGGATAGCCTGACGCGCGAAGACAAAATCGCCCTGCTACATCGTGTTGATCAAGTGGCGCGCGCTGCCGATCCGCGCGTGCAGGAAGTGAATGCCAGCCTGAGCGGCGTTTACGAACAAGTGCTGGTGGCCGCCACTGATGGCACGCTGGCGGCGGATATCCGTCCGCTGGTGCGTCTTTCCATCAGCGTACAGGTGGAAGACCAGGGCAAGCGTGAGCGCGGCTCGAGCGGCGGCGGTGCGCGTACCGGTTATGAATTCTTCCTCGCCGATGAAAGCGGTGATGTGCGTGCCGATGCCTGGGCGCGTGAAGCGGTACGTATGGCGCTGGTGAATCTGTCTGCCGTTGCGGCGCCAGCCGGTATGTTGCCGGTGGTGTTGGGCGCGGGCTGGCCAGGCGTGCTGCTGCACGAAGCGGTTGGACATGGTCTGGAAGGGGATTTTAACCGTCGCGCGACATCGGTATTCAGCGGCAAAATGGGCCAGCTGGTGGCTTCAGAACTCTGCACCGTGGTTGATGATGGCACTATTGAAGGTCTGCGCGGTTCATTGGCGGTTGATGATGAAGGTGTACCGGGCCAGTACAACATGCTGATTGAAAATGGCGTGCTGAAAGGCTACATGCAGGACAAGTTGAATGCGCGCCTGATGGGCGTTAATCCAACCGGTAACGGTCGCCGTGAGTCCTATGCGCACCTGCCCATGCCGCGTATGACCAACACCTATATGCTGGCAGGTAAATCAACGCCGCAGGATATCATCGAAAGCGTGGAATACGGCATCTATGCGCCGAACTTTGGCGGCGGTCAGGTTGATATCACCTCCGGCAAGTTCGTGTTCTCCACCTCGGAAGCCTATCTGATCGAGAACGGTAAAGTGACCACTCCGGTGAAAGGTGCAACGCTGATTGGCTCTGGCATTGAAGCGATGCAGCAGATTTCGATGGTCGGCAACGACCTGGCGCTGGATAAAGGCGTCGGCGTGTGTGGCAAAGAGGGCCAGAGCGTGCCAGTGGGCGTCGGCCAGCCAACGCTGAAGCTGGATAAAATCACCGTTGGTGGTACCGCTTAATCCGCTGTAAGGTCGCCATTTCCGGCGACCTTAATCTCTCTTCACCCTTTCCGATGCTGCTGATATTGCTGCGCCACCTGTTTGAAATACTCCGTCAGATAATCAATACACACCTGTACTTTCAGCGGCAGCTTATCCTTCTCGGTATAGAGCGCATAGACCGGGCGCGGCTCCGAGTGGTATTGCGGGAACAGAATATCGATCTCACCGGCGCCGATCTCATCAATCACCCACATCAGCGGCACATAGGCGATGCCACAACCGGCTTTCAGCCAGCGAATCAGCGTTTGTGAATCGTTGGTCACAAAACGGCCCTGCGGCGTGAGACGCGTCACCAATCCTTCCGGTGCCACCAGTTCAAAGGTGTTATCTGGCCGCACGCTATATTCCAGCCAGGAAAAATTGTCGATCTCACCCGGCTTTTCCGGCGTGCCGTGCTGTGCCAGATAGCTTTTGGCCGCACACACCACCATCGGCATTGCCCCCAGACGGCGTGAGAACAGATTCGAATCCTGCAACGCACCTACACGTACCACTAAATCGAGGCCATTGGCGATCAGGTCCGGTGCCGGAATGCCGGTCACCAGATTGACGCTTAAACCCGGATATTCACGTAACATTTCGCTGGTCATCGCCGATAAAACATTCTGCGCCATCGTTGATGAGCAGCCGATGCGAAGAATACCTATCGGCGTGTTATTAAAGGCATACAGCTGCTCGTGCACCTGTGATGCCTCAGCTAACATGCGGCGGCAGCCTTGAAAATAGATTTTCCCGGCTTCAGTCAGTCCAAGGCTGCGCGTGCTGCGGTTGAGCAATTTAACCTGTAGCTCATCTTCCAGTTTGGCGACAATCTGGCTGATAGACGAAACGCTAAGCTGAAGCTGGCGTGCTGCGGCGGTAAATGAGCCCAATTCAACCACTTTGGCGAAAATGGACATGCTTTTAAGTCGATCCATTGTTTACTCTGACTAAAAAGTGATTTAGCTCACAATATGTAGAAAACGTATAGTCAAGCGCGTTACTATACGCGCGCTGGGTCTCTTCACTGCACCTGAACACGGCTGTGTTAACCCGATGATACGCTATGATTAGCTCAACGCGGCCTGAATGTTGCCATCAGTTTATCCGTCTTCCCCTGAGCATAAACCCAACGTGCCGCTCGGCATGTGGGCAGGTATCGGTGCAATCCGGCAAGGTCGAACTAAGGATCCGAAATGAGTGTGCTTCCGGTATTTGTCGTATTCGGGCTGTCTTTTCCGCCCATCTTCGTAGAACTATTGGTTTCTCTGGCGCTGTTCTGGCTGGTGAAACGCGTGCTAACGCCTAGCGGGATCTACGATCTGGTTTGGCATCCAGCACTGTTTAACACCGCGTTGTATTGCTGTGTGTTTTACCTTGTATCCCGTTTATTCGTCTGAGGTTTTTAAGTGAAAGCGCTAATAAGAAAAATCGCGCGATACGCGATTACGCTCCTGCTGGTTGTCATCGCAATCGTGATCATCTTCCGCGCCTGGGTGTTCTACACCGAATCACCGTGGACGCGTGATGCTAAATTCTCCGCCGATGTCGTGGCGATCTCGCCAGACGTCACCGGCATCATCACTGACGTGCCAGTGCACGATAACCAGCTGGTGAAAAAAGGCGACACGCTGTTTGTGGTCGATCGTCCACGTTACCAAAAAGCATTGGATGAAGCGCAGGCAGACGTTGAATATTACCAGGCGTTGGTAAGCGAAAAACGTCGTGAAGCCAGCCGCCGCAATCAGTTGGGCACCAGCGCCATGTCGCGTGAAGCGATTGAGCAATCCAATAACGATCTGCAAACCAGCGAACATCAGCTGGCCAAATCGGTTGCGACGCGCGATCTGGCGGTAATCGACCTCGATCGTACCACCATCAAAGCGCCATCAGATGGCTGGGTCACTAACCTCAACGTGTATCAGGGCGAATTTATTACGCGTGGTTCAGTGGCGGTCGCGCTGGTACAGCAGCACTCCTTCTATGTGCTGGCCTACATGGAAGAGACCAAGCTGGATGGCGTGCGTCCCGGCTTCCGCGCGCAGATTACGCCGTTGGGTAGCAATGTGGTGCTGCGCGGTACCGTCGACAGTATTGCTGCGGGTGTCACGAACAGCAGCAGCACCAGCGACAGCAAAGGCATGGCGACCATTGACTCGAATCTGGAGTGGGTTCGTCTGGCGCAGCGTGTGCCGGTACGCATTCGTCTCGACGATCAGCCAGGCAACCGCTTCCCGGCAGGTACTACCGCGACGGTGGTGATCACCGGCGCGCAGGACCGCGAAACCAAAGTCTCGCCGCTGACGCAGTTGTTCAACCGCCTGCGTGAGTTTGGTTAAGCGAGGGCGATATGATTGAGTTTTTGCGTTTCCCGGTAAAGCTAACCTTCGCGCTGGTTGCGGCGTTGATGATTGGCTTTCACTTCAATCTGGAAACGCCGCGTTGGGCGGTGATGACCGCCGGCATCGTGGCCGGTGGTACCGCTTTTGCTGCAGGGGGCGATCCCTACTCTGGCGCACTGCGCTATCGCGGCATCTTGCGCATCATTGGTACCTTTATTGGCTGTATCGCCGCGCTCACCATCATGATTGCCACGGTACGCGCGCCGGTGGTCATGTTGCTGATCTGCTGTCTGTGGGCGGGCATGTGCGTCTGGCTCTCTTCGCTAATCAAAGTGGAAAACTCCTACGCACTTGGCCTTGCGGGTTACACCGCGCTGATCATTGTGGTGACGGCGGATGCCAGCGGCGGCTTAACGCTGGCGCCGCAATATGCGGTTGAGCGCTGCAGTGAAATCGTTATCGGTATTCTGTGTGCGATTCTCGCCGACATGCTGTTCTCGCCGCGCTCAATCAAAAAAGTGATTGAGCAGGAAGTCGATGCGCTGCTGGTGGCGCACTACAAGCTGCTGCAAATGTGCGTGGCTCATGCTGATAAAGACGAAGTGGACAAAGCCTGGAGCGCGTTAGTGCGTCGCACCACGGCACTCAACGGCATGCGTAGCCAACTGCTAATGGAGTCGTCACGCTGGAAAAATTCCAGCCGCCGTCTGCAAATGCTGAATACGTTGTCGCTGACGCTGATCACTCAGGCCGCCGAAACCTTTCTGATTCAAAATTCACGTCCGGAATACATTCCACCGCACTACCGCTTGCTGATTGAAAAAGAGGTCAACAACGTCAACGATGTGCATAAACGCATGAAGTTGATGCGTCGCTTAATTGGCGTGAGCAGTAAAACCGTGCCGGTCACGCTGGCGAGTTGGGTGGGTGCGGCAACCGAATATCTGCTGCTCATCAATGGCATAAAAAGCAACAGCCGTATCACCACGCTCGAAGAGAGCATACTGCAACGCGAAGTGGTGATTCAGGCGCGCTCGGCCGAAACGCATCACGCGATGATTAACGGCGTGCGTACCTTTGTCGCCACCGCACTGGGTTCGCTGTTCTGGTTGTATACCGGCTGGACGTCGGGCAGCGGCTGCATGGTGATGCTGGCGGTGATTACCGCGCTCGCGATGCGCATGCCAAATCCGCTGATGGTGGCGAAAGATTTCCTTTACGGCATGACGGTGGCGGTACCGCTCGGTGCGCTCTACTTCATCTTTATTCTGCCCGCTACCCAGCAAAGTATCTTACTGCTATGCATCGCCATTGGTGCGCTGGGCTTTATCGGTGGCATTTTTGTACAGCGCCGTCAGTTGGGAACGTTGGGCGCGCTGATTGGCACCCTAAACGTACTGGTACTCGATAACCCGATGAAGTTTGAGTTCAACGTGTTCCTCGATAACGTGCTGGGCCAGGTTATCGGCTGCTTCGTGGCGATGATGGTGATTCTGCTGATTCGCGATAAATCGAAAGACCGTACCGGACGTAAACTGCTCAATCGCTTTATGTATGCTGCTGTGGCTGCTCTTACCACTAATCAGGCGCGTCGGCGTGAAAACCATCTGCCGGCGCTGTATCAGCAACTGTTCTTGCTGCTCAATCTGTTCCCCGGCGATATTAATAAATATCGCATCGCGCTGACGCTGATTATCGGGCATCAACGCCTGCGAAATGCCGAAGTGCCGGTCAATGCAGATTTGTCAGCCTATCACCGCCAGTTGCGCTCTACCGCCGATCGCATCGTTTCTGCGACCAGCGATGACAAGCGGCGTTACTATTTCGAGCGCTTGCTGCAAGAGTTAGAGGTTTATCAGGAGAAGCTGCAGCACTATTCAGCGCCGGATAACGTCACCGAGCCGGTGAAACGGTTGGCACTGATGTTGGATAAGTACCAGAACACGCTAATACAAATCTGAAACTGGCCGCTGCAGCATGCAGCGGCCTTTTAGATCCCACGCTGACACAAAAACCTCTGATAATGGCATCTATACTTTCCTGACAGGACGTAAACTGACAGGAGAAAACCGATGTCCACTTCCCTGCAACAACACGAATTATTCAAAACCGGCTACTTCGCCGATGGCCAATGGCAAAAAGCCAGCGCGACCTTTGATGTCACTAATCCCGCCACCGGCGAGGTATTGGCGCAGGTAGCGAAAGCCGGCACAAAAGAAACTGAACAGGCGATTGCCGCTGCGCAGCGAGCCTTTCCCGCCTGGCGCGATAAAACCGCTAAGGCGCGTGCCGAAATCCTCAATCGCTGGTATCAGCTAATCATCGAAAACAAAAGCTGGCTGGGCCAACTGATGACGGCGGAGCAGGGTAAACCGCTCAAAGAAGCCGAAGGCGAAGTGGAATATGCCGCCAGTTTTATTCAGTGGTTTGCTGAGCAGGCAAAGCGCGTTAATGGAGAAATTATCCCGCCCGCTAAACCTGGCTCGCGCATTCTGGCAACGCGCGAACCGATTGGCGTGGTTGCCGCGATCACGCCGTGGAATTTCCCGATGGCGATGCTGACGCGCAAACTCGGTCCCGCTTTGGCCGCCGGATGTACTGGCATCATTAAACCTGCCAATAACACGCCGTTAAGCGCGTTTGCGCTGCTGGCTCTGGCGCAGAAAGCCGGCGTGCCGGATGGTGTGCTCAATGCGGTAGCGGGCGATACGCATGCGATCAGTGATGCGATTATGGCCAGCAAGGCGGTACGTAAAATCTCCTTCACCGGTTCAACCGCCGTGGGTAAAACGCTGATGCGTAACGCTGCGGAAACCATGAAAAAAGTCTCGATGGAGTTAGGCGGGAACGCGCCCTATATCGTGTTTGAAGACGCGGATATCGATGCCGCGGTGCAGGGTGCGATTGCCAATAAGTTCCGTAATGCCGGACAGGTGTGCGTCAGTGTTAATCGCTTCTATGTACACAACGCCGTGTACGATCGTTTCGTCAACCAGCTGGCCGAGGCGGTGGGGAAACTTAAAGTCGGTAACGGCGCAGAAGAGGGCGTCATTGTAGGCCCGCTGATTGAACAGTCCGCGTTGGAAAAGGTGGAAGAGCATGTCAAAGACGCGCTGAGCAAAGGTGGCAAACTGCTGGTCGGCGGTGAGCGTCATCCGCTCGGCGGTAATTTCTGGCAGCCGACGGTTATCGCGGAAGCGCATGAAGCGATGAAGCTAGCGCAGGAAGAGACGTTTGGGCCGGTAGCGGCTTGCTTCCGTTTTGACGATGAAGACGATGTCATTCAGCGCGCCAATAACACTGAATATGGTTTAGCGGCCTATTTCTACACGCAGAATCTTCAACGCGTATTCCGGGTTTCTTCGGCGCTGGAAGCCGGCATGATTGGCATTAACGAATGTGCGGTGTCCACCGAACTGGCGCCGTTCGGCGGCGTGAAAGAGTCCGGACTGGGACGCGAAGGTTCGGTACTGGGTATGGAAGAGTATTTGGAAGTGAAAGCGCTGCACCTCGGCGGACTAAATTAGCCGCTGCGATTAAGAGGGCGTCATGATGAGAACCGAGCGTTTCGATTTCGACGAAATTGTCGATCAAGCCCATTTCTATCGCCAGTTTAGCGATCGTTTTGCACTGGCCGATCTCACCATCAACGATCTTGATGATCTTTGGGATGCGATCGTCGGTGAGCAACTGCCGTTGCCGCTGGAGATTGAGTTTGTAAATCTGGGGAAAGGGCAGAAACGGCGGTATGGCGCATTGATTCTGCTATTTGATGAAGCAGAAGAGGAGCTGGAAGGCCAGCTCCGCTTCAATGTAAAGTAAAAAAGGGCCCCGGCGAGCGGGGCCAAAGGGTTCGTCTTAATTGACGAGGAATTACTTATACAGCTCAGCGGTGACGTGATAGCTGTCGCCGGTTTTAGCTTCAATAACTTTGTAGGCGCTGGCACCTTGCTCATCCGCTTTCTGTGAAAGCTCGGCACGGTAATCCATCGGTGAACCGCCGGTTCCGCTAATTGAAATAGTGCTGCCGGTAGGTTGCAGATTCTGCGCCTGTTGTTCGGTAACCAGTTGTGCTGCAGAAGCACCAAAGGCGAACAGGGAAAGCAGGCTAGCAGTTGCGATGGTTGTTTTGATTTTCATAATTTTCTCCTCGTTTAATCAACAACCTGCGGCAGAAAGGGGTGGGCGGGTCGTCGATCTATTGCCTGGCGCCGTCTGGGCGCCGGACGTTCAATTAATAATTATTTATACAGTTCAGCAGTCACGTGGAAGGTATCGCCACGGTTGCTCTCAATGATGCGGTAATGGCTGGCACCTTGAGCATCGGCCTTCTGCGACAGTTCCTGGCGAACATTGGTCTGGTCGCCATCAACACCGCTTACGCTGATGGTTTGGTTCAGAGATTGCAGCTGTTCAGCTTGTTGATTGGAAACCAGGCTTGCGGCGCTTGCGCCAAAAGAAAGAACAGAAGCCAGGCCCAGTACTGCGATAGCTAATTTGGTTTTCATGATTCACTCTCCTGAAATTTGGGTCGGCAACCTGAGAGGCAAGTGCGTCTCAAACGGGTCGCCGTTCGCATTGCGTCTTGAATCTGTAACTTATTTGTACAGTTCAGCGGTCGCGTGGTAGTTGTCACCGGTATTCACTTCGATCACTCGGTAAGCTTTTGCCCCTTGCTGATCGGCTTTGTCATTTAACTGCTGACGAATATCCATTGGGGAGCCACCCACGCCGCTGACGCTGATGGTGCCAGCGGGTTGCAGATTCGCAGCCTGTTCGGCATTGATAGAATCTGCTGCAAAAGCACCAAATGACAGGGCAGAGAGAACACTTAGCGTTGCGATAGTAGTTTTAACGTTCATGATATTTTTCCTCGTCGTCTACTTTTATCTTTTTCTTTCGTGTGATTTGCATCACGAAACTAAGTATAGATCTAATCACTCACGAAATTAATATCTAGCTAATAATGTTTGGTTGTAATTCTTTATCCTTATGGCACTTTTTTAGAACCGGAAGTTATAAAAAACGCCTGGATCTTAACCAATGACAGCTATTTCAATGTAAAAACAATGATCTACATCAAATTATCTTTTAGTGCGAAAGATCATGGTTGATCTCGCTGGCTGATACGCTGCGGGTAGGTAATGACACTTAGGACCATATGTAAAGCAGCGTAAAATAGCGCATTAGGCTAAGCAGGCGCAAAGGTCGTACCAATATTCATGGAGGAAAAGAACCGCTGGGTATATGGATAACTTATTATTTACAAAGGAATTTGTAACAGCATGGTTACGGATGATGCGGGTGAGGAGAAATAACCGGCAGAGATTCTGCCGGCATGCAGCAGGTTTTTATAGCTCTTGTTCGAATAAAACCAGTACAGCATCGTGCAGCTGTTTCACCGAGAAGGTGCGCGCAGGAGTAATAAAGATGGTGTCATCACCAGCGATGGTACCGAGGATACCTTCGGCTTTGCCGAGCGAATCCAGCAGGCGTGCAATCAGCTGCGCCGCGCCGGGGCTGGTGTGAATTACCACCAGGGCATCGTTGTAGTCGATATCCAGTACCAGATTTTTCAGCGGGCTGGTGGTGGTGGGGACGCCGAGCTCGGCGGGCAGGCAGTAAACCATCTCCATCTTGGCATTGCGCGTGCGCACCGCGCCAAACTTGGTCAGCATACGAGAAACTTTGGACTGATTGATGTTCTCGAAGCCGTCTTCCTGCAGCGCCTGCACAATTTCGCCCTGGGAGCTGAATTTCTCTTCCTTCAATAAGGCTTTAAACGCCTTAATCAAGTCGTCTTGTTTTGATGGGTTTCGCATAAGCTACCAATAAAAGAGGGTTGCAGCAGGCAACAGGCCTACGGCAGATAAATTATTATGCATTTAGATGAATTTTTATGCAATAAGTCTGGTGAGAGAATCGCGGTTACATCCTGCGGGGGCGAGATGATACCAGAGTTTTACGCTGCGCCAAAATAGCGGGTTGGCGCGCAAAGCGAAGGTTGCAAAGTTGTTATATTATTGATGTGGTAACAACTATATCGATGATCATTGCCGTCCATTGTCTTCTGGCTGCGAATGTATCATTCAGGCGACTTCTGAAGTGGAGATGTCTCGGGAGCCGATTGCGGCGTAGTTTAAGTGCGCGACAGGTTTAGTCGCTATCGCCTGAGAAGTTGATTAAACTCGTAACCTGATGGATTTTCGGCATATCTCTGCCCCACCTTAATAAGGAGTTCAGGATGAAAGTTGCCGTTCTCGGTGCCGCTGGTGGTATTGGCCAGGCGCTCGCACTGCTGCTCAAAACGCAATTACCCGCAGGCTCAGCTCTCTCACTTTATGACATCGCGCCGGTAACGCCGGGTGTGGCGGTGGATCTCAGCCATATCCCAACGGCAGTCACCGTTGAAGGGTTCAGCGGTGAAGATGCCACGCCAGCGCTGCATGGTGCCGATGTGGTGCTGATCTCTGCGGGTGTGGCACGTAAACCGGGCATGGATCGCGCCGACCTGTTTAACGTCAACGCCGGCATCGTGCGTAACCTGATCGAACAGGTTGCCAGCACCGCGCCGAAAGCCCTGATTGGCGTCATCACCAACCCGGTGAATACTACGGTGGCCATTGCGGCCGAAGTGCTGAAGAAAGCTGGCGTGTATGACAAAAATCGCCTGTTTGGCGTTTCAACCCTCGATATTATCCGCGCCAATACTTTTGTGGCCGCGCTGAAAGGCAAGCAGCCGAACGAGATTGAAGTGCCGGTTGTTGGCGGCCATTCAGGCGTGACTATCTTGCCGCTGCTGTCGCAGGTTAAAGGCGTGAGTTTTAGCGAACAGGAAGTGGCGGATCTGACTAAACGAATTCAGAATGCCGGCACCGAAGTGGTGGAAGCCAAAGCCGGCGGCGGGTCGGCTACGCTGTCGATGGGACAAGCGGCGGCACGTTTTGGCCTGTCGCTGATTCGCGCATTGCAAGGTGAAGCTAACGTGGTGGAGTGTGCGTATGTGGAAGGCGAGGGTGAATACGCGCGCTTCTTCTCGCAGCCGCTGCTGTTGGGTAAAAATGGCATTGTCGAACGCCGCCCGCTTGGGACGTTGAGTGCGTTTGAACAGCAGGCACTGAAGGGCATGCTGGAAACGCTGAAGAAAGATATCGCGCAGGGCGAAGAGTTTGTGAAGTGATTGGCTCTGTGCTGCAGTGAATAACGCCCGGCTTCTGCCGGGCGTTTTGTTTTTATAATCCGCCGGACTTAAACGTCTGGCTGGAGGGGGTTCCGTTGCTGGCGGGGGTTTTCCTGCCCAGCGTTTCCATACGCACCTGGAACGGTGGGAACGGCATCTCAATCCCGTGCTCTTCAAAGCCGCGCAGAATCAGCTGATGCAGTTCATGGCGTAGCGGCATGCGATGTCCCATCTCCGCAGCATGCACACGCAGTTCAAACAGCTGAATACCCTGCTGCAAATCGACCAGGAATACATCCGGCGCCGGCATATCGAGCACATAAGTACAGCGATCGGCTGCCTGCTTAAGAATATTGGTCACTTCATCACTGTTAACCCGCGCGGGAGCAGGAATGGTCAGCACCACGCGCGTGACCGAATCCGACAGCGACCAGTTAACGAATTGCTCAGTGATAAAGGCCTTATTCGGCACGATAATCTCTTTGCGGTCCCAATCGGTAATGGTGGTGGCGCGCGTGTTGATGCGGGTAATGCTGCCGGTCAGGTCGCGAATGGTAACGGTATCGCCGATACGAATCGGTTTTTCGAACAGGATAATCAAGCCGGAGATAAAGTTGGCGAAGATCTCCTGCATACCGAAGCCCAATCCCAGACCTAACGCGGCAACCAGCCACTGCAGCTTCGACCACTCAATGCCCATCATCGAGAAGCCAATCAAACCGCCAATCAGCATCAGCGCATATTTGGTCAAGGTGGTAATCGCGTAGCCGGTGCCGGGCGCCAGGCTGAGATGCTGTAACAGCGCCAGCTCCAGCAGAGCAGGCATATTGCGCACCAGCTGCGTGGTGATAATCAGCACCAGAATCGCGATCAGCACCGCGCCCAGCGTAATCGCCTGCACGCTATCAACGCCCTGAATAGTGGTGCTGGCATTCCACAGCGGAATGTTATCGAGGAAGCTAAACGCCGAATGAATTTCTGACCACAGCACAATCACCGACACCAGGGCAATCAGCGTGAGAAGTGAACGCACCAGACGCAGCGACTGCGCGCTGATCTCATCCAGATCGATGCTCGGCTCCTCAATTTCGATGGTGTCCGCATTCACCGGCGTTTGTTGCTCTTTCTCTTCTTCACTGCGCGCGCGGTTGGCCAGCATATCGGCACGACGCTGGCGCGCACGATCAAAGGCGATACGGCGACGTTGAATCAGCATCCAGCGGCGGATGATGTGATACACCACCAACAAGAAGAACCAAATACCTACCGAGGTTTCCAGACGCGCCAGCAGCGCTTGCGCCGTAGCGAGATAACCGATGCAGGAGGCGAAGGCGGCGACCAGCGGCAGGGCGATCATCAGGTTCCACAGAATGCGGTTAACGAAATTGTCGCCGTTGCCTTCTTTATCCAGATAGAGCGGAATGCCGGCGCGTTTCAGGCTAACGGTGACGATACTCAGCGCGCCACAAATCAGGATGAAGCACACGCGTCCCAGCGTGCCTGAGAATTGCGGATCGTCGAGATTCGCAAAGGCGATCAGCAACATGATTAGCGGCACAATCAGCCCAACGGACAGCGAGTAATAGCGCATCGCACGCGCCACGCGCGCCTGAGGCCAACGGAAATGCACCACAAATAAACCATCAGGGCGGGCAAACGCGGCGCTGATCATAAAGGCCCACAGCAGCGGCAGCGTAGCGGTGATGCCGTCGCCAATCGCTACGGCAAATGGATAGGGCCAGGCGTGCTGCAAACCATAACCGAGCGCGGCCCACAGCACTGGCAGCGGCACCGCCACCAGAATCGACCAGAATACCGTGCGCAGCGTCAGGCTAAAGCGATCCTGGGTCACTTTACCGACGCGGCTGGCCGAGCGCTCCATAAAAGCGTTGTAATGACGACGTGAACTGATGCTGAAGCCAACCAGCAAAATTGCGCCAATGATCGGCAACACGGTTTCGCGATTCGTGAACATCATCGCCAGCGCTTTGCCGAGCTGGCCGGCAGTATCCAGCGACAGCAGACGCTTAAGATCATGCGCCATCTCTACCGGGAAATTCAGGCCGATGGTGTTTACGTCGGCGGTCCAGAAGAGATAGCGATGCGTCGCATCTTTTACTTCGGCTAAGGCATCCTGCAACTGCGTATTGGAAACTTTAAGTTTGGTGATTTCCAGAATCAGCGTATCGCAGCCGGAAATCAGGGAATTCAGCAGTTCGCGCTGAGTTTTGAGTTGTGCTTCAAGGATGCGCACCTGATCGCTGCTGAATGGCGTGCCATCATCCTGCTTGGCTTTGCGCAGGTCCTGCTGGCGTTCTAGTAAGTCTTCATAATGCAGGCGCTGCACCCGCAGCTGGCCCATTTCGCTATCAATCTGTTGAGATTTCGGCATCTCCGGCAGACGCGCCACCTGAGCTCGCAGCGCTTCACCTAACAGATTGGAGGCGCCCAGCCATTGCGACTGCTCGCGCAGCGTGCTTAACGCCTGACGCACCTGCAGAGTTTGATTGGTGGCAAGGCGCTGCTGCGAAGCGACGAGATCCATGCGCTGCGCTTGCTGATTGAGGTCTGCCGACAATTCGCGGTTAACGCGGAACTGATCGCTGATGGCGCTCGGCAGATCGCCGCTGTTTTCCGCCAGTTGCTCGGTGCGCTCCAGCGCCAGTTCAGCCTCGCGCTGGCGCTGGTTATTCAGTTGATTGCGTAGCGCCTGCAGATAGTTATCCAGCTGAGTGGCTTTACGCTGGTGCACTTCGGCACGCATGCGCGCCAGCTCCTGGCGATTATTCGCCGACAGCTGCGCCAGCTCTAACTCATCAACGCGCGCTTTGTTAGCGGCATTCTCTGCCTGACGTGCGTAAATCTGCGCCTGCGCGAGCGGCGTGGTCGCCGCAGATGAGCTCTGCGCGCGGCGATCGCTTTCGGTCATCGCCCGGCGCGCATCGGTTTGCTGCTGCGGCAGTTGCGACAGTGAATCGCTGATTTCGCGAGCACGATCCTGCTCTTGCTGTGCCTGGCGGCCTTCCTCCAACAGCTGGCTGCTCACCTGCAACAGCTCTTGATCCAGCTCGGCGCTGCTCATATTGCTGCGTACCGCCTTGCTGCTATCGGTTAGCGTGGCAACCTGCTGACGCAGTTCGCGCGCCAGTCGCGGGAAATCATCGATCACCTGTTGATACTGCTTCGCGCGCTCCAGCGACTCATCGCGCTCGTTGAGGAAGTTGATTGCCGCTTCCAGCGCCTGAACCTGTTCGGTTTGAGCAGGTGAGCTTTTCGCGGATTTAGCCGCATCCAGTTCCTGCTTAAGCTGACTGGATTGCGGAACGGTAGCGGCAAAGACAGAACTGCTGAGCACAAGGCTCAGCAGCAGAGAGAGGAGAACGCGCACGGGAGAGGTTCCGGGTTATTTGCTAAGTGAGACGCTGTCGCCGGGCTGAGGCAGGGCGATGGCCAGCGGCTGACCGAGGCGGGTTTTACTTTCGGCTTCGAGGCTTTCGGCCAGCTTCACGCGATGAGGCGCGAACAGGTTGATAACCGTTGAACCCAATTTGAAGCGGCCCATTTCCTGGCCTTTCAGCAGCACCACCGCACCGTCATGTTCAGCAGAAGGATAGCGCCAGCGTTTGATCACCCCTTCGCGCGGTGGCGTAATGGTTCCCGCCCACACGGTTTCGATGCTGCCAACAATGGTGGCGCCGACCAGGATCTGCACCATCGGGCCATGATCGGTATCGAAAACGCAGATCACGCGTTCATTACGTGCGAAGAGGTTGGGAATGTTGCGCGCGGTCAGCGGGTTCACCGAATAGAGATCGCCAGGCACGTAGATCATCTCACGCAGGATGCCGTTACAGGGCATGTGCACGCGGTGATAATCGCGCGGGGCGAGGTAAGTGGTAACGAACTCACCGTCGTTAAACTGCGCCGCCAAATCGTCGTTACCCGCCAGCAGCGCCTGCAGGCTGTAGGTGTGGCCTTTGGCCTGGAAGATCTGATCGCCGGCAATGCGGCCCAGCTGGCTAATCGCGCCATCGGCTGGCAGCGCCAATAAAGTGGCATCAGGATCGATGGGACGCGCGCCCTCTTTTAACGGACGCACAAAGAAATCGTTGAAGGTGCGGTAGCTGCCGGTATGTGGCTTGCTGGCTTCTGCCATATCCACTTTGTAGTACCAGACAAAGATGTCGATGACCGCTTTGGTGAGCCAGCCACCACGACGGCTAGCGCCCCAACCGGCGAGCTCGGTGAGCCCTTTTTTAGGCAAAATATGATTCAGGCCGAGTTTAAAACGATCAAACACCGTTGCCTCCTGGCTTAATTACGTGTCGTTAACAAAAAGGGGGGCGGATTGTAGCAGCGCCCCAGCTCGTTGGCGAATGTGCCGTTGTACTCGTTAATCTGCGTCGGAGGAAAAGTTTTTACGCGTCTTTACCTGCGCCATACTCTCCAGAATTCGGTGGTAGTTATCGAAGCGGGAGATATCAATTTTGCCTTCTTCTACCGCTTCGCGAATCGCGCAGCCGGGATCGGTATCATGCTTACAGTCGCGGAAACGACAACTGCCGAGAAACTCACGGAATTCGACAAATCCACGCGTCACTTGTTCCGGCTCCAGGTGCCATAAACCGAACTCGCGCACGCCCGGGGAGTCGATCACGTCGCCACCTGCCGGGAAGTGATAGAGGCGTGAAGCGGTGGTGGTGTGTTGTCCAAGACCAGAAACGTTCGAGACATCGTTGGTCAGAATTTCAGCCGCCACATCCAGGCCAAGCAGGTTATTCAACAGGCTGGATTTGCCCACGCCGGATTGACCAGCAAAGATGCTGACGCGACCGGTTAAGGCGCTTTCCAGCTCAACCAGGCCATCTTTGGCGTGGCTGGACACCATCAATACGCGATAACCAATGTTGCGATAGATCTCCATCTGTTCGTCGACAAACGCGCGACCTTCGGCATCCAGCAGATCGGTTTTATTGAGAACCAGCAGTGGCTCGACGCCAAGGGTTTCGCTGGCCACCAGATAGCGATCGATGATGTTAAGCGACAGCTCCGGCAGGATCGCCGAAACAATAATGATCTGATCGATGTTAGCGGCGATCGGTTTCACGCCGTCATAGAAGTCGGGGCGGGTTAGCACCGTTTTGCGATCGTGCACCGCTTCAACGATCCCTTTGCCGCCGCCAATGGCCACGCGCCACAACACACGATCGCCGGTGACCAGCGAGCGAATGGTGCGGCGGATGTTGCAGCGATGCACAACGCCTTCGCTATCTTCCACGTCTGCGTGCATGCCGAAACGGCTGATCACCACGCCATCAGCCGCTTCTCCAAACAGGCTATCATCCGGCTCCGGCTTATCACTCCGTTGCTGCAGACGACGCTGATGGTTGGCGCTTACGCGACGTTGTTGACCTTTCGACAGTTTGTTTTTACTCACGCATCCTCTCACGGCTTTCGCCAGGCTTCGCCCTGCTGGGCAAAACGTCTATGATACACCTGAAATGAGTTTAATGACGACTTTGGCAACAGGCGGGAAACGCATGACAGCTGGAAATGAAAACAACCTGATTTGGATCGACCTCGAAATGACCGGATTAGATCCGGAGCGCGATCGCATTATTGAGATCGCCACCATCGTCACCGATGCCAATCTCAACATCCTGGCAGAAGGTCCGGTATTCGCGGTGCATCAATCTGACGATCAGCTGGCGCTGATGGATGACTGGAACGTTCGTACCCACACCAATAGCGGTTTAGTGGCGCGCGTAAAGGCCAGCCAGCACGACGATCGCGCTGCGGAGCTGGCCACCATCGAATTCCTGAAACAGTGGGTGCCGGCCAATACCTCGCCGATTTGCGGCAATAGCATTGGTCAGGATCGCCGCTTTCTTTTCAAGTACATGCCTGAGCTGGAAGCCTATTTCCACTATCGCTATCTTGACGTCAGCACGCTGAAAGAGCTGGCTCGCCGCTGGAAACCGGATATTTTGCCAGGCTTCAAAAAATCCGGCAGCCACCAGGCGCTGGATGATATTCGTGAGTCTGTCGCAGAGTTGGCTTACTACCGCGAACACTTCTTGCAGCTTTAATCGACGGTGGGTGCGCAGGAAATCATCAGGTTGTCGATTAAAGCAGCGATCGAGCGGAAAGCGCAAAATTTTGCTTTTAGACTCTTGCGACTGAAAGGATTTCTCGTATAATGCGCACCCCGTACCGGTGAAGAATTTTATACGGAACGAAGCAGTACAGCGAAATACAGAATCGAGTAGTTAAGTTGGCAACAAGGCGGCAACTGAGCGAATATCTGGGAGCTTACTTCAGTAAGTGACCTGATTGAGTGAAGGCAGCCAACGCAGTCGCCAGCTTAAATACGAAGATTATGCGGGAATAGCTCAGTTGGTAGAGCACGACCTTGCCAAGGTCGGGGTCGCGAGTTCGAGTCTCGTTTCCCGCTCCAATTTCGTTTAGCAGTAAACCTCTAATGCGGGAATAGCTCAGTTGGTAGAGCACGACCTTGCCAAGGTCGGGGTCGCGAGTTCGAGTCTCGTTTCCCGCTCCAGAGTTTGTAGTAAACCATCCAAATCACGGATTTAGTCGTTAGCGTGGTTGTTGTGACAAAAATACGAAGAGTCAGAATCGCGTATTTTAGTTTGCAACAAGGCAGCAACTGAACGAATCCCTGGGAGCTTACATGAGTAAGTAACCTGGGTGAGTGAAGGCAGCCAACGCAGTAGCAGACTAAAATACGAAGATTATGCGGGAATAGCTCAGTTGGTAGAGCACGACCTTGCCAAGGTCGGGGTCGCGAGTTCGAGTCTCGTTTCCCGCTCCAGATTTTTATATTCACTAATGTTATTTGCCCTTAGGCGCAATCAGAATTAAAACAGCTGCAGATCTTTATCGATCTCATGTGACATGGTTTTTTCTGGAAATTTTACACGCCTTGCTTGCACTCATGATGCCTGAGTCTGTCGCAGTTAGCTTACAGGTTATCCACAATGTGCCTGCATCGTGCTGACGGCGTTTTCCCCGATATACAAAACTGTTTTGAACAGAGTTATCCACAGGCTCTGGAATAACCCCTGCGCGCTAAACATGACGCAATTATTTACAGAAATACAACAAGTCCATGATTTATAATAATTTTTGGTTATTTCAGACTGTAATTTTACTCTTTAGACGAAATTACGATCTCCGTCACTATTCAGTTGGATAATTTTATTCACAGCATGTGGAAAAGAGTTTTATCCTGTGCAACTGCTCAATCACGCATCACGTGGCAGGCCTTTTTCGACGGCGCGCACCAGCCGCTGTTTCTTCGCTGGCTGCACTTCTACTGCCTGCGCTGCGCGTTTTTGCAACTGCTGTGCCATCGCCCACTCAATATGCTCATCAAGCAGCGGATGCTCGCCACTGCGTGATGCTAATGCCGCCATATTTTCCTCTGTCCACGGCGCATTGCCTAAAGCCACGGCAATGTTTCGCAACCAGCGTAAATGCCCAATACGTCGAATCGCTGACCCTTCGGTAATGCGCAGGAACTTGGCTTCATCCCATTTGAACAGATCGGTCAGCGGCGGCGCGTGTAGTACGGCGCGCGGGGAGAAATCATCTTCATCGGTCAGTTGGCCGTAGCGATTCCACGGGCAAATCAGCTGGCAATCGTCGCAACCATAAATTCGATTACCAATCAGCGGACGGAACTCTTCGGGAATTGCGCCTTCCAATTCGATGGTGAGATAGGAGATGCAGCGGCGCGCATCCACTACGTAAGGCTCGACGATAGCGGCAGTAGGGCAGATGGTGATGCAGGCGACACAGCGCCCACACTGCTCTTCCTGGGGCTGATCGACCGGCAGCGGCAGATCAATTAGCAGCTCGCCAAGGAAGAACCATGAGCCGGCTTCACGATTGAGAATCAGCGAATGTTTACCGGTCCAGCCCAGTCCCGCTTTAGCGGCAATCGGGCGTTCGAGAATGGGCGCGGAATCGACGAACGGACGAAAATTGAGTTCGCCGCAGTGCGCCTGAATCATTTCTCCGAGCTTTTTCAGTCGATTGCGTAATACTTTGTGATAGTCGCGGCCAAGGGCATAGCGGCTAACATAGCCAAGCTGAGGATTTTTTAACGTGCTGGCAAAAGCGGCTTTGGCAGGAAGGTAGTTCATGCGCACGCTAATCACGCGCAGCGTGCCAGGCAGCAGTTCATGCGGACGCGCGCGCATCATGCCGTGGCGCGCCATCCAATCCATCTCGCCGTGATACTGCTTATCCAGCCACGCCTGCAGTTTGGGCTCTTCGGCGCTGAGATCGGTATCGCAAATACCAACCTGTTGGAAACCGAGTTCGCGTCCCCACTGTTTAATTTGTTGAGCGAGCTGCTGAAGATCGAGAGGGTATGACATGAGAAACCAGGCAATTGAAGCAAACGCGCGCAGTTTAACACACTCTGTCTGGCCTGCGCAGGCGATGGCACAACTGGAACGTGATGCTGCCGATAGCCTGGGCTTAACGCTGTTTGAGTTGATGCAACGCGCCGGACAGGCGAGCTATGAATTAGCTCGCCACCTCTGGCCGCAGGCGCAGCACTGGTTGGTTCTGTGCGGGCACGGCAATAACGGCGGCGATGGTTATGTGGTGGCGCGATTAGCGCAGGCAGCAGGCGTAAATGTGACGCTGCTGGCGTGTGAAAGCAGCAAGGCTTTGCCGGAAGAGGCGCAGCAAGCGCAAGACGCATGGCTGGCGGCGGGCGGCGTGATCCATGCAGCGGATGCGCCCTGGCCACAGCAAGTTGATGTGATAGTCGATGCGCTGCTCGGCACCGGGCTCAATCGCGCGCCAGCCGCGCCCTACGATCGCTTAATCGACATGGCTAATTCGCACGCCGCGCCGGTGCTGGCGATTGATATTCCTTCTGGTCTGGTGGCGGCAAATGGCACGGCGCCGGGCGCGACCATCATCGCCGATCACACGCTTAGCATGATTGCCCTCAAACCCGGCCAGTTAACCGGCAAGGCGCGTGATTACGTGGGCATTTTGCATAATGATGAGTTGGGCTTGTCCTCCTTCCTGTGCGCTGAACAGGCACCTGTTTCACGCTATGACGCCAATGATTTAGCGCGCTGGCTTAAACCGCGCCGCGCCACCTCACATAAAGGCGATCAGGGGCGTTTGTTAGTCGTCGGCGGCGATAGCGGCACGGCGGGTGCCATTCGCATGACCGGTGAAGCGGCTCTGCGCAGTGGCGCCGGGCTTGTACGTGTGCTCACGCATGAAGATAATATTGGCCCGATTCTCACCGCGCGGCCGGAATTAATGGTTGATGCGCTCAGTGATGAGCGTCTCGAACGGGCACTGGAGTGGGCCGATGTGATTGCCGTTGGACCGGGACTCGGCCAGCGCGATTGGGCTCAGAAGGCACTGAAAAAGATTGCGGCCAGTGAAAAGCCAATGCTTTGGGATGCGGATGCGCTTAACCTGCTGGCAATCAAGCAGGATAACCGTCAGAATCGCATCATTACGCCCCATCCTGGTGAAGCTGCGCGCTTGCTGGGGATGAAAACCAGTGAAATTGAAAGTGACCGCTTACATGCAGCGCATGCCTTGGTAAAACGCTACGGCGGCGTGGTGGTACTGAAAGGCGCGGGCACGATCATTGCCAGCGCGGCGGGTGAAGTTGCCATTGCCGATGTCGGCAATGCGGGCATGGCATCCGGCGGCATGGGCGATGTATTGAGCGGTATTATTGCGGCCCTGCTGGGCCAGAAATTGACACTATTTGAGGCAGCCTGCGCAGGCTGTGTCGCGCATGGGGCAACTGCCGATGCCATTGCGCGTCAGCGTGGTACGCGCGGCATGTTAGCCACTGATTTGTTCGAACTGCTGTGGCAGTTTGTTAATCCAGAGATGATCCAACAATAAAGCATGAAGAGCTGTGTTATCCCTTTGCCCGATGAGGCGGCAACCCTGAATCTGGGTGCGCAATTGGCGCGCGTCTGCAATAGCGCGCTGGTGATCTATCTTTATGGCGATCTGGGTGCCGGAAAAACCACCTTTAGTCGTGGCTTTCTGCAGGCGCTCGGCCATCAAGGTAACGTTAAAAGTCCAACTTACACCTTGGTTGAGCCCTACGAATTGGGTTCGCGCACGCTCTACCATTTCGATCTCTATCGTCTCGCCGATCCCGAAGAGCTGGAGTTTATGGGCATTCGTGACTATTTCACCGGCGATGCGCTATGTCTGGTGGAGTGGCCGCAACAGGGCACTGGCGTATTGCCTGAACCCGATTTAGCGCTGACGCTGCGCTACGTTGACGCGGCACGTGAAGCCGAAATAAGTGCAGTTTCCGCTATTGGCGAAGCGCTGTTACACCAATTCCAGCAAGGCAGGGATCAGGCATGATGTCACGGATGAAAATCATTGTACTGGGCTTGCTGTGCCTGTTTTCTGTCTCGGCGCTCTCTGCCACTTTGTCAGATATCAAAGTCGAGAATGGCGATAGCCAGGCTACCGTCACGCTGAGCTTTAATGGCCAGCCGGTGTATGGTTTTTTCCCGCTGCATAATCCCAATCGCGTGGTGCTGGATATTCGTCAAAGCGGCGCCATCAAAGGTTTGCCGTTGAATTTCAGCGGTGAAAACATTGTGCAGCGCATTCGTCACAGCCAGCCGAAAGATAAGCAGAGCCTGCGTCTGGTGTTCGAACTGACGCAGGCCGCACAAACTCGCGCCAGCACGCAGCGTGATGGCAATAATTATCGCGTGGTGTTCACTATTCGCGGCACGCAGCCAGCGAAACGTACCACCGCCGCGGCGCCGGTCACAACGGCGCGTGAAAGCCAGAATCAGAGCCGCAGCCAAAGCAATCCCTTTAACGCCAATCAGGTTACCGCCGTCACCAGCAGCGATACCACCGTTCGTCCCGGCGGAGCGTTAAGCCGCAACGATGTGGTGATTGTGGCGATTGATGCCGGACACGGCGGTCAGGATCCAGGTGCATCCGGCCAGCACGGTTTGCACGAGAAAAACGTCACCATCTCAATTGCGCGGAAATTGAAGGCGCTAATGGATCGGGATCCGATGTTCAAGCCGGTTCTGACGCGTAATGGCGACTACTTCATCTCGGTAATGGGCCGTTCCGAGGTTGCGCGTAAAGAGAACGCCAACCTGTTGGTTTCGATTCACGCGGACGCCGCGCCAAACCACTCGGCCACGGGCGCATCGGTTTGGGTGCTGTCAAATCGTCGCGCCAATAACGAAATGGCTAACTGGCTGGAGCAAAAAGAGAAACAATCTGAGCTGCTGGGTGGCGCAGGCGATTTGCTGGCGAACAGCCAGGCCGATCCCTATCTCAGCCAGGCAGTATTGGATCTGCAGTTTGGTCATTCACAGCGCGTAGGCTATGACGTTGCCGTCAAAGTCTTGCAGCAACTGCGCGGTATTACGCCGCTGCATAAACGTCTGCCGGAACATGCCAGCCTTGGCGTATTACGTTCCCCGGATATTCCTTCTTTACTGGTCGAAACCGGCTTTATCAGTAATGCCGCGGAGGAGCGGCTGCTTGGCAGCAGCGCGTATCAGGAGAAAATTGCTCAGTCGATTTATAAAGGCTTGCGCAATTATTTCCTCACGCATCCGCTGCAATCGATCCCAAAGGAGGAAAACCGGCCGCTGGACAGCGCACCAGCGGTTAGCGTCGCCAGCAACCCGGCGACCGGCACGGTGCAATATACCGGCGCGACGCAGCGTCATACCGTCACGCGGGGCGAAACGCTGTCAGGCATTGCGGCAAAATATGGCGTGAGCATGGCGACGTTACGTGAGATGAATAGTCTGAAGCGCGATGTGGTTTGGGTTGGTCAGCGCCTGAAGGTGCCAGCGAAATCCAGCGTCAGCGTTGCGGCCACGAGCCGTCCAACGCGACATAAAGTGGTGCGCGGCGATTCGCTAACGGCCATTGCCGCACACTATGGCGTGAGCTCGAAAGCCATCATGCAGGCGAATAACATGAAGTCGAGCAATGTGATGCTGGGGCAAAACTTAAAAATTCCGCAATCCTGATTATTGGCTCCCTGTGAGCCAATCCGCAGAAGGATCACCACCATGCCAATACAGATTTTACCGCCGCAGCTGGCGAACCAAATTGCCGCAGGCGAAGTGGTTGAGCGCCCGGCGTCGGTCGTAAAAGAGCTGGTGGAAAACAGCCTCGACGCCGGTGCCACGCGCATTGATGTCGATATCGAGAAAGGCGGCGCTAAGCTTATCCGCATTCGCGACAACGGCTGTGGTATCGCTAAAGCTGAACTGGCGATGGCGCTGGCGCGGCATGCGACCAGTAAAATTGCGTCACTTGACGACCTTGAAGCGATAATGAGCCTCGGTTTCCGTGGCGAAGCGCTCGCCAGTATCAGCTCCGTTTCGCGCTTAACCCTGACTTCGCGCACGGCCGATCAAACTGAAGCGTGGCAAGCCTATGCCGAAGGGCGCGATATGGATGTGACGGTGAAACCGGCTGCGCATCCGGTGGGCACCTCGCTGGAAGTGCTCGACCTGTTCTACAACACGCCCGCACGCCGCAAATTCATGCGCACCGAAAAGACCGAATTTACCCATATCGACGAGGTGATCCGTCGCATTGCGTTGGCCCGCTTTGATGTGGCGATTTCGCTGAGCCACAACGGCAAGCTGATGCGCCAGTATCGCGCGGTGAGTGAAGATGCGCAGCGGGAGCGGCGGCTAGGTGCGATTTGTGGCACCACATTTATGCAGCATGCGTTGCGTATTGAGTGGCAGCATGACGATTTAGCGCTGCGCGGTTGGGTCGCCGATCCAAACGGTTCGCGTCAGGTTACCGATCTGCAATATTGCTACGTCAACGGACGCATGATGCGTGACAAGCTGATCAATCACGCGATTCGCCAGGCGTATCAAACACAGCTTGGCGACGATCAGCAGCCGGCATATGTGCTCTATCTGGAGATCGATCCACATCAGGTGGATGTTAATGTGCACCCGGCTAAGCATGAGGTGCGTTTCCACCAGTCACGTTTGGTACACGACTTTATCTGGCAAGGCGTGATGAGTGCACTGCAAGCCAGCCGCGCCGCGGAATTACCCATTTCACATGCTGAAGAACCTGCACCCAAGTGGCAGCCAGAAAATCGTCAGGCGGCGGGGGCTAATCACTTTGCCCAGCCGGGCAACACGCCACGCAGCGGTGGTGGTCCTGCTGCTGGCGCCAGTGCGAGTTGGCAAAGTAAGGAACCCAGTTACAGTGCGCGTGAAGGGTCGGCCTACAAGCAGTTGATCAAAACGCCAGTCGCCGAGGTCGCGCGTGCTGCGCCCGTTCCTGCGCCGATACCCGCCAGGCAGCCTGAAGCGCGTGAAGCCCCGTTGGCTGCTCACGCACAAAGTTTCGGGCGCGTGTTAAGTGTGTTGCAGGAACGCTACGCGCTGCTGGAACGCGGTAATCAACTGCAACTATTATCGTTGGCGGTTGCCGCTCGCTGGCTAAAACAGGCCCAACTGCAACCAGGGGAAGAGGGATTAAAACCGCAGCCGTTACTGATCCCGGTTCGCCTGAAAATTGCTGCGCCGGAGCTGGCTGTTATTGATGCGCAATCGACGCTGCTACGCTTAATGGGCATTGATTTACAACGAGAAGGGCAGCATGTGACGCTACGCGCGGTTCCTTTACCGTTACGAACACAAAATTTACAAATCTTGATTCCAGAACTGTTAGGCTACCTGGCCCGGCAGCAAGAGATTTCTGTATCCGCGTTGGCTCAATGGCTGGCGCGTCGAGATGATGCAGAAGACGCTCACTGGAATCACTCGCAGGCGATTGCACTGCTGGCAGAGCTGGAAAGGCTCTGTCCGCAACTGCTGAAGTCGCCGCCTTCAGGTCTGTTACAGACCATTGAGATTGAGAGCGCGATTAACGCGTTGAAGCATGAGTGAACTAAACCAGGCTAGCCGGCCAAAGGCAATTTTTTTGATGGGGCCTACCGCCTCCGGTAAGACGGCATTAGCGATTTCGCTGCGTCAGGAGCTTCCGGTGGAACTTATTAGCGTTGACTCTGCCTTAATCTATCGCGGGATGGATATTGGCACGGCGAAACCGTCGGCAGAAGAGTTAGCACTGGCGCCCCATCGTTTGCTGGACATTCGCGATCCTGCGGAAGCGTATTCCGCCGCAGAGTTTCGTCGCGATGCGTTGGCAGAAATGGCGGAAATCACCCGGAAGGGAAAGATTCCGTTGCTTGTTGGTGGAACCATGCTCTATTTCAAGGCTTTGCTTGAAGGATTGTCGCCGTTGCCCTCGGCCGATCCCGAGGTGCGTCAGCGGATAGAGCAAATGGCGGCGGAGAAAGGTTGGGAAGCCTTGCACCGCCAGCTGTGTGAAATCGATCCGGTCGCCGGTAGTCGTATTCATCCGAATGATCCGCAGAGACTTTCGCGAGCACTGGAAGTTTTTTTTATTTCGGGTAAAACTTTAACGGAACTGACAAAAACTTCCGGCGAAGCGTTACCCTACGACGTGTACCAGTTTGCTATCGCTCCTGCGAGTCGTGAGCTGATACATCAACGCATTGCGTTGCGTTACGACCAGATGCTAGCGTCAGGATTTGAAGCGGAGGCTCGTGCACTGTTTGCGCGAGGTGATTTGCATACGGACATGCCTTCCATTCGTTGTGTGGGTTATCGCCAGATGTGGTCTTATCTATCAGGTGAAATCGATTACGACGAAATGGTTTATCGGGGAATTTGCGCCACTCGGCAGCTCGCTAAACGCCAGATGACCTGGTTACGTGGCTGGCCTGAAGTACACTGGTTAAACAGTGATGAGCCAGAGTTAGCGCGTAATGCGGTGCTTAAGGTAGTTAGTGCGTAGCAGGGATGATTGTGTACAATTGGTTCGTTATCGTGCGCAAATTTTTACGCAGTTTTTCTGAACCACGGTTCTTAAAGCAACAAACAACAAGCATATAAGGAAAAGATAGAATGGCTAAGGGGCAATCTTTACAAGACCCGTTTTTGAACGCATTGCGTCGTGAACGTGTACCGGTTTCGATCTATTTGGTGAATGGTATTAAGCTGCAAGGGCAAATTGAATCCTTTGATCAGTTCGTCATTCTGTTAAAAAACACGGTTAGCCAGATGGTGTATAAGCACGCCATCTCTACAGTGGTTCCTTCTCGTCCAGTGTCGCACCATAGCAATAACGCGGGCGGCAGCGGTGGTAGCAGCAACTATCATCACAGCGGAAGCAGCCAAGGCGCTCAGTCGCAGCCACAACAAGACGGCGATAACGCAGAATAATTTTGCGCTGCCGTAAAGCCAGGGCTGGAGAACGAGAGCGTTTTCCTGTCCTGGTTATTTTATTTTAGCGAGGTTATAGCTTGTTTGACCGTTATGATGCCGGTGAGCAGGCCGTACTGGTACACATCTGGTTCTCCCAAGACAAAGAGCTGGAAGATTTGCAGGAGTTTGAAACTCTTGTCTCTTCTGCGGGCGTCGAAGCGCTGCAAGTCATTACGGGCAGCCGTAAAGCGCCACATCCCAAATATTTTGTCGGTGAAGGAAAGGCAGTTGAAATTGCCGATGCGGTAAAAGCGAGTGGAGCATCGGTCGTTTTATTCGATCATGCCTTAACTCCTGCTCAGGAACGTAATCTTGAACGGCTGTGCGAATGTCGCGTAATCGATCGCACCGGCTTAATTCTCGATATTTTCGCCCAGCGCGCCCGCACCCATGAGGGGAAATTGCAGGTCGAGCTGGCACAACTACGCCATTTAGCAACCCGTTTGGTTCGCGGATGGACACACCTTGAACGCCAGAAAGGCGGTATCGGTTTGCGTGGTCCAGGTGAAACTCAGCTGGAAACGGACCGCCGCTTGCTGCGTGGTCGTATTAGTCAGATTCTCTCCCGTCTTGAACGCGTCGAAAAACAGCGCGATCAGGGTAGGCAAGCGCGCGCCAAAGCTGACGTGCCAACAGTTTCGCTGGTGGGATACACCAACGCCGGCAAATCCACTCTGTTTAACGCGATTACCTCTGCGGATGTCTACGTAGCGGACCAACTGTTCGCGACACTGGATCCGACTCTGCGCCGCCTTAACGTGGCGGATGTGGGTGAAGTGGTGTTAGCCGATACGGTAGGTTTTATTCGTCACTTGCCGCATGATTTAGTGGCGGCATTTAAAGCCACCCTGCAGGAAACGCGGCAGGCGACACTGCTGTTGCACGTGATTGACGCTGCCGATTTACGCGTGAATGATAACATTGATGCCGTTAACGAAGTTCTGGAAGAGATTGAAGCCGATGAAATTCCGGCTCTGTTGATCATGAACAAAATCGATATGCTGGAGGATTTTGTGCCGCGTATCGATCGTAACGAAGAGAACCAGCCGATACGTGTTTGGTTATCTGCACAGAGCGGCGTAGGCCTACCGCTGTTGTGGCAGGCGCTCTCAGAGCGTTTAGCCGGTGAAATTGCGCAGTACGATTTGCGTCTGCCGCCGGAAGCAGGCCGTTTACGCAGTCGTTTTTACCAGCTACACGCAATAGAAAAAGAATGGAATGAAGATGATGGCTGTGTAAGTTTGCACGTGCGTATGCCGATTGTTGACTGGCGTCGTCTGTGTAAGCAAGAGCCGTCGCTAGCCAGTTATATTGTTTGATATTGCCCAATCGCACTTACCCAAAAAAGATTTCAGGTTGTAGTAATTATCGTTGCAGGCCGAAATATTATGGTTTTACGCGAATATTTCGGATTGCGGCAAGGCGGCAACTGAGCAAATCCCCAGGAGCTTACATCGGTAAGTGACTGGGGTGCGTGAAGGCAGCCAACGCAGCTGCAATCCGAAAGATGAAGGGTAAAACCGTAAATACAATAAATGGAGTAGAGACATGGCGTGGAATCAGCCCGGAAATAACGGACAGGACCGCGACCCGTGGGGAAGCAGCAATAATCAAGGCGGCAACTCTGGGGGAAATAAAGGAGGTCGCGATCAGGGACCACCTGATCTGGATGATATCTTCCGTAAGCTGAGTAAAAAACTCGGCGGACTGGGCGGTGGCAAACAGAATGATAACGGTCAGCGCAGCGGCGGTAGCGGTGGCAAAGTTGTTGGCATCGTTGCCGTAGCGGCAGTGGTTATCTGGGCGGCTAGCGGTTTCTACACTATCAAAGAAGCGGAACGTGGCGTCGTCACCCGCTTTGGCAAATTCAGCCATCTGGTTGAGCCAGGCCTTAACTGGAAACCGACCTTTATCGATCAGGTTCGTGCGGTGAACGTTGAAGCCGTACGTGAACTGGCGGCGTCTGGCGTGATGCTGACCTCGGACGAGAACGTGGTGCGCGTTGAGATGAACGTGCAGTACCGCGTAACCGATCCAGAACGTTATCTGTATGCGGTAACCAGCGCCGACGACAGTCTGCGTCAGGCCACTGACAGCGCCTTACGTGGCGTGATTGGGCGCTCGACCATGGACCGCATCCTGACGGAAGGCCGTACCGTGGTGCGTAGCGAAACGCAGCGTGAGCTCGACGAAACCATCCGTCCGTACAACATGGGTATTACCCTGCTGGATGTAAACTTCCAGGCGGCGCGTCCACCGGAAGAAGTAAAAGCATCGTTTGATGATGCAATTGCCGCGCGTGAAAACCGTGAACAGTATGTGCGTGAAGCCGAAGCGTATTCGAATGAAGTCCAGCCGCGTGCCAATGGTCAGGCGCAGCGTATCCTTGAAGAAGGTCGTGCCTACAAAGAACGTACGGTGCTAGAAGCGCAGGGTGAAGTTGCCCGTTTCGCTCGCTTGCTGCCGGAATACAAAGCCGCACCGGAAATCACCAAAGAGCGTCTCTACATTGAAACCATGGAACGCGTGTTGAGCCATACCCGCAAAGTATTGATCAGCGATCGTGGCAGCAATTTGACGGTTCTGCCATTGGATCAGTTGATGCGCGGTGGTCAATCTGGCCAGGGCGGTCAAAAAATGACTAATTTAATGAAGTCACCTTCGTCTTCTGATAGCAATGCAAGCCGTAGTGATACCTCATCATACAGTCCAGACAGCATCATGGATCAGCGTCGCGCCAATGCGCTGCGCAACGATACCCAGCGCCAAGGGAGGGAGTAATCGATGCGTAAGCCAATCATCGCCGTAATTATTGTAGTGCTGGTGGTGCTTTACGCGTCACTGTTCGTGGTGCAGGAAGGCCAACGTGGCATCGTGCTGCGCTTTGGTAAGGTTCTGCGTGATGACGAAAACAAACCGCTGGTGTATGCACCGGGTCTGCATTTCAAGATTCCGTTTATTGAAACCATGAAGTCACTGGATGCGCGCATTCAGACCATGGACAATCAGGCCGACCGTTTTGTCACCAAAGAGAAGAAAGACCTGATCGTTGATTCCTACATCAAATGGCGCATCAGCGATTTCAGCCGTTACTACCTGGCAACCGGCGGTGGCGACGTTTCTCAGGCCGAAGTGTTGCTGAAACGTAAGTTCAGTGACCGTCTGCGCTCTGAAATGGGCCGTCTGGATGTGAAAGACATCGTGACCGATTCGCGTGGTCGCTTGACCACCGACGTGCGTGATGCGCTGAACACCGGCAGCGCCGGCAATGATGATGACGTTCAGACGCCAGCTGCGGATGATGCGATTGCTAATGCGGCGGCACGTGTAGAGCGTGAAACCAACAGCAGTGAACCAGCACCTAATCCGAACAGCATGGCAGCGTTGGGTATCCAGGTCGTCGACGTGCGTATTAAGCAGATCAACCTGCCAACGGAAGTTTCTGACGCGATCTACAATCGTATGCGCGCCGAGCGTGAAGCGGTAGCGCGTAGTCAGCGTTCACAAGGCCAGGAAGAGGCAGAAAAATTGCGTGCGCAGGCTGATTATCAGGTGACGCGTACGCTGGCAGAAGCTCAGCGTGAAGCGCTGATTTCCCGGGGTGAAGGTGATGGTGAAGCGGCAAAACTGTTTGCTGATGCCTTTAGCAAGGATCCGGATTTCTACGCCTTTATCCGCAGTCTGCGTGCCTATGAGAATAGTTTCTCAGATAATCAGGATGTGTTGGTATTGAGCCCGGATAGCGATTTCTTCCGCTATATGAAAGCGCCCTCTAACGCCACGCGTTAAGAACTGATATAAAGTCCAGGCCGACAATGTTGTCGGCCTTTTTTTTGGGAAAAAATCATGAACACAACCATCTGGATGGCGCTGGCTTTAGTTTTGGTGCTGGAAGGACTTGGGCCGATGTTTATGCCACGAGCCTGGCGGCGCATGATACTGGCAATGACACAGTTACCCGATCGCCTTTTGCATCGTTTTGGCGGTGGTTTAGTCGTTGCTGGCGTGGTGATTTACGCGATGATCAGCATGCATACGCGATCGTAAATGAAAAATTATGTGAGGTCGCAGGGGTTCAATTGTGTCTGATGGCCGTTGTGTACCCAACATGTTGTGAGCTGAGCAAAACTCAGGCAAAAAACAGCGCAATCGTATGCTAAAAGTGCTGAAAGAGTAAAAGTCAGGTGGTAGAATCCATTTTTAAGCAATCGGTGATTTTGAAAAAATGGGTAAGAACGTCGTCGTACTGGGCACCCAATGGGGTGACGAAGGTAAAGGTAAGATCGTAGACCTTCTGACAGAGCGCGCGAATTACGTCGTGCGTTACCAAGGTGGCCACAATGCAGGCCATACACTTGTCATCAACGGTGAAAAAACCGTCCTTCACTTAATTCCATCTGGCATCTTGCGTGAAAACGTCACCAGCATCATTGGTAACGGCGTTGTGCTGTCGCCTGAAGCGCTGATGAAAGAGATGAAAGGCCTTGAAGAACGCGGTGTGCCGGTACGTGAACGTCTGCTGATCTCTGAAGCCTGCCCATTGATTCTGCAATACCACGTAGCAATGGATGTAGCACGTGAAAAAGCGCGCGGCGCCAAAGCTATCGGCACCACCGGTCGTGGTATCGGTCCAGCTTATGAAGACAAAGTGGCACGTCGCGGTCTGCGCGTGAGCGATCTCTTCAACAAAGAAACCTTCGCGGTGAAGCTGAAAGAGATCGTCGATTTCTACAACTTCCAGCTGGTTAACTACTACAAAACTGATGCAGTTGACTACGAAAAAGTGCTGAGTGATACGCTGGCAGTTGCCGATATCATTACCAGCATGGTCGTTGATGTGTCTGATCTGCTGGATGGCGCGCGCAAGCGTGGCGATCTGATCATGTTCGAAGGTGCGCAGGGTACGCTGCTGGATATCGATCACGGTACCTATCCGTACGTGACCTCTTCTAACACCACCGCAGGTGGCGTGGCGACCGGTTCAGGCATTGGTCCACGTTACGTTGATTACGTGCTGGGTATCGTGAAGGCGTATTCAACGCGTGTTGGCGCTGGTCCATTCCCGACCGAACTGTTCGACGAAACCGGCGAATTCCTGTGCGCGCAGGGCCACGAGTTTGGCGCGACTACCGGTCGTCGTCGTCGCACCGGCTGGCTGGATGCGGTGGCAGTTCGCCGTGCAGTGCAGATCAACTCGCTGTCAGGTTTCTGCATGACCAAGCTGGACGTGCTGGATGGCCTGAAAGAAGTAAAAATCTGCGTGGCTTATCGCATGCCAGATGGCCGCGAAATGACCACCACGCCGCTGGCTGCGGAAGGCTGGGAAGGCATTGAGCCGATTTACGAAACCATGCCAGGCTGGAGCGAGACCACGTTCGGCGTTAAGACGCTGGAAGGTTTGCCGCAAGCTGCACGCGACTACATCAAGCGTGTAGAAGAAGTGACCGGTGTGCCGATTGATATTATTTCTACCGGCCCAGACCGCAGTGAGACCATGATTTTGCGCGATCCGTTCGACGCATAATCTTTTGAGGCCGGGCATCGCCCGGCCTCAATATAACCTAAATACTTCAAGCTGCAGGCGCGTTGGCTGCGCGTGCTCACCCCAGTCACTTACTTGAGTAAGCGCTTGGGGATTCACCCACTTGCCGCCTTCCTCCAGCTCGAATTATTTAGGCTATAGACAATATTTGACTCCACTCACTCTATTTTTTCTTGCAAATATCGATACTTGCAGGAAAAAAACGCACCGGCCACCACGCTCTGGTTTATCATCATATTTAAACATCACGCCGACCGGCGCATAACCATAACGTCCGATGATTCACTGAGGTCTATGTGCAGCTAACAAGTTTTACCGATTATGGTCTGCGTGCCCTGATTTACATGGCGACGTTGCCGGAAGGTAAGCAGACTAACATTACCGAAGTCACCGATACCTACGGGGTGTCGCGTAACCATATGGTTAAAATCATCAACCAACTTAGCCGGGCTGGCTTTGTCGCCGCAACACGCGGTAAAAACGGCGGAATTCGTTTAGGCATGGACCCGGAAAAAATCGTGATTGGCGATGTGGTGAGAAAAATGGAGCCCTTGCAGCTCGTGAACTGCGAAGAGTGCTCCATCACACCAGCCTGTCGTTTGCGTAAAGCGCTACACGATGCGGTCCAGCTATTCCTCAAGGAACTGGACAGGTACACGCTGGCCGATTTGGTCAGAAACAACGATGCGTTGTACCAACTTTTATTGTCCGAACCGCCGGTGGCAATCCAAATTAAATGACATCGGAGGAACCGTAATGTCAAAAGATCCTTTTCAGGATAGAGAAGCTGAAAAATACGAAAACCCTATTCCGAGCCGTGAGTTCATTCTGGCTCTGCTTGAGAAACGGGAAAAACCAACTAACCGCGACGACATCGCGCAGGAACTGAATATCACCAGCGAAGAGCAGCTGGAAGCGCTGCGCCGCCGTCTACGCGCCATGGAGCGCGATGGTCAGTTGGTGTTTACTCGCCGTCAATGTTACGCCTTACCAGAACGTCTGGATCTGATTCGTGGCAAAGTGATTGGCCATCGTGATGGCTATGGCTTCCTGCGCGTTGAAGGTCAGAAAGATGATTTCTATCTCTCCGCTGAGCAGATGAAGTTCTGCCTGCATGGCGATGTGATTCTGGCACAGCCGGGCAGCGCCGATCGTAAAGGTCGTCGCGAGGCGCGTGTGGTACGCGTGCTGGAGCCACGTAACAGCCAGATCGTTGGGCGCTACTTTACCGATGCGGGGACCGGCTTTGTGGTGCCTGATGACAGCCGTCTGAGCTTCGACATCCTGATCCCGCAAGAAGAGACGCTCAACGCGCGCATGGGCTCGGTAGTGGTGGTTGAGATCACTCAACGTGCCACGCGTCGCAACAAAGCGCTTGGCAAAATTACCGAACTGCTTGGCGATGATATGGGCACCAGCCTTGCCGTGGATATGGCCGTGCGTACCCATGAGATTCCGCATACCTGGCCGGAAGAAGTTGAAAAACAGGTCGCTAAGCTGAAAGAAGACGTGCCGGAAGAGGCGAAGAAAGGACGCGTTGATTTACGTAAGCTGCCGCTGGTTACCATTGATGGCGAAGATGCGCGCGACTTTGATGACGCCGTTTTCTGCGAGAAGAAGCGCGGTGGCGGCTGGCGTTTGTGGGTGGCGATTGCTGATGTAAGTTATTACGTGCGTCCGGGCACGCCGCTGGATGATGAAGCGCATCAGCGCGGCACCTCGGTGTATTTCCCATCGCAGGTTATCCCGATGCTGCCGGAGATTCTCTCCAACGGCTTGTGCTCGCTGAATCCGCAGGTTGATCGTTTGTGCATGGTGTGTGAGATGACCGTCTCCTCCAGCGGCAAGCTCACCGGTTTCAAACACTATGAAGCGGTGATGAATTCGCATGCGCGACTGACGTACAACAAAGTGTGGAACATCCTGCAAGGTGATGCCGATCTGTGTGAACAATACGCAGCGCAGGTTCCCCATCTGCATGAGCTACACAACATGTACCAGGTGCTGGAAACTGCACGTGAGCAGCGTGGCGGCATTTCGTTTGAGACCGACGAAGCCAAGTTTATCTTCAACGCGGAGCGTCGTATTGAGCGCGTCGAGCGCACCTCACGCAATGATGCGCACAAGCTGATTGAAGAGTGCATGATTCTCGCCAACATCGCCTCAGCGCGTTTTGTTGAGAAAAATGAAGAGCCTGCGTTGTTCCGCGATCACGATCGTCCAAGCGAAGACAGCATCAAGAGCTTCCGTACCGTGCTGAACGAGCTGGGCTTAAGCCTGCCGGGTGGTGCCAAGCCACATCCTACGGATTATGCCGATCTGCTGAAGCAAGTTGCCGATCGTCCAGACGCAGAAATGCTGCAGACCATGCTGCTGCGCTCGATGAAACAGGCGGTCTACGATCCGGAAAACCGCGGTCACTTCGGCCTTGCGCTGGCTTCATATGCGCACTTTACCTCGCCGATCCGTCGCTATCCGGATCTGCTGCTGCATCGCGCCATCAAATATCTGCTGGCGAAAGAGCGGGGCGAAGTGGATGGCATTACTACGCCAACTGGCGGTTATCACTATGATATGCAGCAAATGCTGCAGCTGGGCCAACACTGTTCGCTGACGGAACGTCGTGCTGATGAAGCCACGCGTGATGTTGCCGATTGGCTGAAGTGTGATTTCATGCAGGATCAGGTGGGCAACGTGTTCAGCGGCGTGATCTCCAGCGTGACTGGCTTTGGTTTCTTTGTGCGCCTCAACGATCTGTTTATCGATGGTTTGGTGCACGTTTCGTCGCTGGATAACGACTATTATCGCTTCGATGCGGTGGGCCAGCGCCTGATTGGTGAGTCTGGCGGCCGTACCTATCGCCTTGGCGATGCGGTTGAAGTGCGCGTTGATGCGGTACATATGGACGAGCGTAAAATCGACTTCGCGCTGATCTCCAGCAAGCGTGTTCCACGTGGCGAAGGCAAAACCGAGCGCGAGCGTGAGAAGCGTGGCGGTAAACCGCCAGCCAAACGTCGTCGCGATGCCGGCAAAAAGGGGACTTTCGAGCCTGATTCAGCTTTCCGCGGCGAGAAGAAAAAGCCTGCTGTGGCTGAAAAACCGGCCAAAACCGAGAAAAAAGGCAAAAATGTCTCGGAGAAAACCCGTAAAATCGCCGCCGCCACCAAGGCTAAGCGTGGGTCGAAGAAGAAACCTGGCGAAGCCTGATTGTTTGGTTGTCATTAAAGACGACCGTACAGACCATCGACGTGTTTGTGAAAGGTGCGCATTTATGCGCACCTGAAAAACGGCCTCTGTATTTATGATTCAAATCCAACCTTGAGCAAAGTAATGAGCGAAATAATTTTTGGTATTCATAGCGTGCAGGCGCTGCTGGAACGCGATCCTCAGCGTTTTCAGGAAGTCTTTATCCTTAAAGGCCGCGAAGATCGTCGCCTGCAGCCGCTGATCCTCGCATTGGAAGCTCAGGGAATTCCGGTGCAGGTTGCCAATCGTCAATGGCTGGATAGCCAGGTTGAAGGCGGCGTGCATCAGGGGATTGTGGCGCGCGTGAAACCGGGCAAGCAGTACCAGGAAGGTGATCTGCCGGATCTGCTGCAGAGCCTGGAGAAGCCGTTCCTGCTGGTGCTGGATGGTGTTACCGATCCGCACAATCTTGGCGCATGCCTGCGTAGCGCAGATGCTGCTGGCGTGCATGCCGTCATCGTGCCGAAAGACCGCGCAGCACCGCTGAACGCCACGGCGAAGAAAGTCGCCAGCGGCGCGGCAGAAAACGTACCGTTGATTCGTGTGACGAACCTGGCGCGTACCCTGCGTTTGCTGCAGGAATACAACGTCTGGGTGGTCGGCACTGCGGGTGAAGCCGATCACACCGTTTATCAAAGTAAAATGACCGGCCCGATGGCGCTGGTGATGGGCGCGGAAGGTGAAGGTATGCGTCGTCTCACGCGTGAACACTGTGATGAGCTAATTAGCATCCCAATGGCAGGTAGCGTCTCTTCGCTCAACGTATCTGTGGCCACCGGCGTTTGTCTGTTCGAGGCCGTTCGTCAGCGTCAGGCGTGATCCCCACCGCAAAATAGTTTTTGTACCCGACGTAACTGCACATCCTCTTCATACTTAAAAAATGAGTATGAGGAGGACGATGTATGAATTGGCACACCCACACCGTATTCAATCAGCCCCAGCCGCTCAGCAACAGCAACCTGTTTACCCGCGATAGCGCCTTGTGCGAGGCAGTGGTACGCGAAGGCGCCAGCTGGGACCGCGAATGGCTGGCTTCCGTTGGGCTGCAGCTGGGCAGCGCCGAATCCCTTGAATTAGGGCGATTGGCTAACGTAGAAGCGCCGGAGCTGCTGCGCTACAACGCGCGCGGGGAGCGTCTCGACGAAGTACGTTTTCATCCAGCATGGCATCTGCTGATGCAGGGACTGTGTGCCAGCCGGCTGCACAATCTCAGCTGGCAGCCCGATGTACAGCCGCAGGCGATGGTGGCGCGTGCCGCCAGATTTATCCTGCATGCCCAGGTCGAAGCGGGCTCGCTGTGCCCGGTGACCATGACGCACGCCGCGATTCCACTGCTGCAGAATCATCTGCCAGAACCTTATGCTGACTGGCGCGAAGCCTTGCTCAGCGATCGCTACGATGCGCATCATCTGCCGGGCAATAAGAAACGCGGCCTATTAATTGGCATGGGCATGACGGAAAAGCAGGGCGGTACCGATGTGTTGAGCAACACCACGCGCGCTGAACCGCTTGGCGTGCTCGGGCCGGGCGCAGCGTATCGCATCACCGGTCATAAATGGTTTTTCTCCGTGCCGCAAAGCGATGCGCATCTGATTTTGGCGCAAACCCCGCAAGGACTGAGCTGCTTCTTCCTGCCACGCCTGCTGCCGGACGGCACGCGCAACGCGATTCGCATTGAACGTCTCAAAGACAAACTCGGTAATCGCTCCAACGCCAGTGCTGAAGTGGAGTTTCAGGATGCGGTGGGTTGGCTGATGGGCGAAGAGGGCGAGGGCGTGCGGCTGATCCTGAAAATGGGCGGCATGACGCGCTTCGACTGCGCGTTAGGTAGCCATGGGCAGATGCGCCGGGCGCTATCGATTGCCATCCATCATGCGCAGCAGCGCCAGGTGATGGGCAAAAACCTTATTGATCAGCCGCTGATGCGCGCAGTGCTGGCGCAGCAGGCGCTGCAGCTGGAAGGGCAAACCGCGCTGCTAATGCGTCTGGCTCGCGCCTGGTCTACCCCCGCCAGCGAACATGAACGCTTATATGCCCGCTTGTTCACACCCGCCGCTAAGTTCGCCGTCTGCCAGGCGGGGATGCCCTTTGTGGCGGAAGCGATGGAAGCGCTGGGCGGCATCGGCTACTGCGAAGAGAGCGAACTGCCGCGGCTGTATCGTGAAATGCCGGTTAACAGCATCTGGGAAGGCTCTGGCAACGTCATGTGCCTTGATGTACTGCGCGTGATGGGGCGCCATTCTGAAGTGATAGCCATGCTGCATGATGAATTTGATGCGGTTAAAGGCAGCAATCGCCATTTCGATCGCCGCTGGCGCCAGCTGCGTTTGCAGCTCGCCCATGTGCGAGAAGAGCAGGCGCGAGACGTCACGCGTGAACTGTTTTTACTGGCCAGTGCTGCGATCCTGCTAAAAGTGGCCGAACCGCCGTTGGCTGATGGCTGGTGTCAGCAGCATCTCGATATGCGCGGCAAACGCGCCTTAACTGACGATCTCTGCGCGCGCTTACTGTTGCGCTCCAGTGCTGGCTGATGGCGCACCATACAGAATGGCGGTGGCGTACCAGAAGCTGGGAATAGTGGTCTCATCCAGCATCACAATTTGATAATAGACCGCGCCCGCCTGATTGGCTTTGGCGGCAATGGCACGCTGAGCATCATCCGGCGAACCACGCGTGGTGGCGGTGATGTTGCCCAGTTTTGGCAGACCGAAACTCTGCGCGCGCGAAATTTCCTGCGCCTGACTGCCCGGCGGCGGCGGCGCTTGTGGTGTGGTGGTGAAAGCAGCGCAGCCGCTGAGTAGCAGAGTCAACGTCAGAAAGAGAGTACGCATAGCAACTCCAGAAGGAGGAAGATGGCTCAAGTGTATGCCATCTTCCCCGTGCTTTTAGTCCTTCAGATGAAAAATGCTTACCAGCTGTGTCAGATGATGGCCTTTTTTGCTCAGATGATTAGCCGTGGTTTCCGATTGGTTAATCATATCGCTGCTTTGATGCGTTGCCTGGCTGATGTGATTCATCGCCAGATTAACCTGACCAATCCCCGCCGCCTGTTCCTGCGCAGCGATATTGATCTCACCCATCAACGTCTTGACCTGCTCGATATGATTGACGATATGACTCATCGCATCGCGCGTTTGCTCCGACAGCGTATGCCCGGCCGCCACTTTATCGATTGAGCTGGCAATCAAGCCATCGATCTCTTTAGCCGCCGTTGCACTGCGCTGCGCCAGCGCACGTACTTCTGCCGCCACTACCGCGAAGCCTTTGCCGTGTTCACCGGCGCGTGCGGCCTCAACGGCGGCATTCAACGCCAGAATGTTGGTCTGGAACGCAATCGACTCAATCACATGGGTGATATCGGCGATACTCTGCGACGCCACGCGAATCTCCGACATGGTTTCCACCGAACGTGCCACGGTGCTTCCGCCATGATTCACGGTATTGGCTGCTTCACCCACCAGCGCCATTGCCTGACGCACGTTGGCCGCGGTTTGCGCCACCGTAGCACCAAACTGCTCCATGCTGGCCGAGGTTTCCTCCACGCTGCTGGCCTGGCGACCAATCTGTTCGCTGATGCTAGAGCTGCTGGCGGCGATGGTGTCGGTGCCGCTGCTGATCTCGCGCGCGGCCGAGCGCACCTGGCTGACGACTTTCTCCAATCCATCGCCAATGCCATTAATCGCGCTAACCAGCTGACCGATTTCATCACGACGTGAGGAGTCGAGATGCGCCTGCAGATTACCGGCAGCATACTGTTCCGCCAGATGAATCACCTGCTGTAGCGGACGGGTAATGGCGCGGCGGCTGTACCACATAAAGCTAATGGCAAAGGCAATTACCAGCGCCAGACCCATCGCCATAAACAGGTTGCGGCTGTGGGTGATCGGCGCCAGCAGGCTGGCACGGCTCACTTCACCGGCAATAATCCAGTTCCAGCCCGGCAGCTGCTGCCATGCCAGCAGTTTGGTTTCGCCATCGAGTTCAACCGCCACCACACCTTTCGGCTGGCTGAGCAGTTGCTGCTGCGTAGCGCGATCCCAGCGCGGCAGTTTACCTTCAGCATGACGATCAAACAGATATTGGCCCTGGCTGCTGCCCGGCGCACCATTGAGTACCGAGAAGGTGCCGCTGTCGCCCAAGTGACGCGCCAGCACTTTATCCCGCATCAACGCGTACTGCGCGTCAATCTGTACGCCAACGAACAGGATAGCGATCACTGCGCCGCTGCTATCCTGCACCGGCTGATACTGCGTGATGTAACGGTGGCCAAACAGCGTCGCCAGGCCACGATACACCGTGCCCTGATTGACGCTGCGCCAGGCCGCGCTGCTGCGATCCAGTTTGGTACCAATCGCCCGGCTGCCATCCTCTTTTTTCAGCGAGGTGGAGATACGCACATAATCCTCACCGTCGCGCACGAAGATAGTGGAGACCGCGCCGGTGCGATCGAGGAAGTCATCAACCGCGATTTGATCGAGGTTGAGGGTTTTCAACCCGGCACGCAGCGTTGGCGTACTGAATTCGCCCACCTGAATGCGCTCGCTTTCGTCGCGACTAAAGCGTTTAGGCAAAAAGCTCTGGAACAGTTTGGTGTAATTCGCCACCTCTTCTGACAACGTGGCGTTGAACATGGTGGCCATTTCATTAATGCCTTGCACCTGATTCTGCATATCGTCGATTGCCAACTGTTCCAGCTGACGTGCGGCGTTATGGCTCAGGGTTAAGGTCAGAGTAAATAGCACAATTGCCACGCTCAAAGACGTCAATACAGACAGCTTAAATCCGAGACCCATGGCGCTGAGAGAAAGACGCTTCATAAAGTACCTTTTGAGATTATTGAAGGGGTACAAGATCAACGGCAAAAAGGGCTAAATGTTTAGGGCAGAAATTATTCAAACTTAATGTGAAGTGGCTCGCATTTTGTTCGGCAGCGCTTACACTGATTCCTGTGATAATCATTCTCAATGGAGGCGATATGATTGAGTTGGCGACGGAGAATCTGGCGGGCATCGAATGTATTCACGCAGCACCGGCCGGGCAGCGCCAGGCGCGCTTGCCGACGGTGTTGTTTTATCACGGGTTTACCTCATCGAAAGAGGTTTATAGCTACTTTGCCGTGGCGCTGGCGCAGGCGGGTTTTCGCGTGATCATGCCCGATGCTGATATGCACGGCGCGCGCTATAACGGCGATACCGAACTGCGTATGACGCACTTCTGGGACATTCTTAAAAAGAACATTGATGAAGTGGCGTTGCTGGAAGCGGCGCTGCGTGAGAATGACTGGGTTGCCGATGAGCGTTTTGCCGTGGCGGGTGCATCGATGGGCGGCATGACTGCGCTGGGGGCGATGGCGCGCTATCCGCAGATTCACAGCGTGGCGTGTTTGATGGGCTCCGGCTATTTCATGCAACTGAGTCATACGCTGTTCCCGCCGCTGGTGGCGCGTACGCCTGAGCAGAAAGAGACCTTTGCCGCGCGTTTAGCGCCGCTAGCCCCGTACGATCCCAGTGAACAGTTAGACAAACTGTCGAACCGGCCATTATTGCTGTGGCACGGGGAAGCGGATGAAGTGGTGCCGTTTGCCGAAACGGTACGGTTGGAGAAAGCGTTACGCGAGGCGGGGCTCGATCAGCAAATGACCTCACTTTCTGAAAAAAATATTGGCCACAAGATCACGCCTTCGGCCCTGACCGCGCTGGTCAGTTTCTTTAAACATCATTTATAAAAATGCGGGTTGGCGTGATTGGCGCCAGCCCGTTTAGCCGGACTATAGTTGCGATGACAACCGTTCGGCGGCGCTGGTATTGGCACTGACTGGGTTACTGCTGGCAGGCGCATCCAACCGATTAACGTAGACATAGCCTGACGCCGCGTTGCTGCTGTGACTTCTCATCTGCTGTGCAAAGTCAGCGGAGCTGGCAAGCGCGGGGGTAGACAGGAAGAGACCCAGTAAAGTGGCGATAATGATGGTTTTCATAATCGACTCCTCACTTCAGGGATTACACTCTCAGACGTTACGAAAAAGTTAAATCGTGGCGCCTGTAACTAGTGTAGTTCTTAACCAACTTGCCGCCAGATCGTCCTGTTGAACGCTTTCTTCAGAGAATTTGATGAAACACTCTCTAACTTACTGAAGCACATCACTAAGCACAAAAAGCCGTATTAACTGGCACGATAGTCGCCCTTTGATGAATTGTGCGCTTGAGTTTCCGCAAGGACGCCAGTATGATTACGCGTCAATTTTTCAGCTGCATTCAGAGGTGTGTTTCATTGGTTCAATGATTCGCAACCTATAACGTTCCTTGCTTCCGTGGGCCGCAGCTGACCCTGACAGGAGGCTGAATAATCCGTAAGGAGCTATCGATGCGTCATTACGAAATCGTATTTATGGTCCACCCTGACCAGAGCGAACAGGTTCCAGGTATGATCGAGCGTTACACTGGTGCTATCACCGGTGCACAGGGCACGATTCACCGTCTGGAAGACTGGGGCCGCCGTCAGCTGGCTTACCCAATCAACAAACTGCACAAAGCTCACTATGTTCTGCTGAACGTAGAAGCGCCGCAGGAAGTGATTGACGAGCTGGAAACTAACTTCCGCTTCAACGACGCCGTTATCCGCAGCATGGTTATGCGCGTTAAGCACGCGGTAACTGAAGCATCTCCGATGGTTAAAGCTAAAGACGAGCGTCGTGATCGCCGCGAAGACTTTGCTAACGAATCGGCTGATGACTCAGATGCTGGGGATTCTGAAGAGTAATCCGACATGACGGCAAATCGACTGCGCCTGTCTGGCACTGTGTGCAAGACGCCGGTTCGAAAAGTCAGTCCGTCAGGGATTCCTCATTGCCAGTTCGTGCTTGAGCATCGTTCTGTGCAAGAGGAAGCCGGTTTCCACCGGCAAGCCTGGTGTCAAATGCCGGTGATTATCAGCGGCAGCACCCATCAGGTGATTACTCAACATATAACGGTCGGCACGCAACTCACTCTCGAAGGCTTTATTAGCTGCCATCAGGCACGCAATGGTCAGAGTAGAATGGTGTTACATGCCGAGCAGATTGATTTGATAGATTCTGGAGACTAGCCAAATGGCACGTTATTTCCGTCGTCGCAAGTTCTGCCGTTTCACCGCGGAAGGCGTTGTAGAGATTGATTACAAAGATATCGCTACACTGAAAAACTACATTACCGAAAGCGGTAAAATTGTCCCGAGCCGTATTACCGGTACTCGTGCAAAATACCAGCGCCAGCTCGCTCGTTGCATCAAGCGCGCTCGCTACCTGTCCCTGCTTCCGTACACTGATCGTCATCAGTAATCGGTAGTTGTCCATTAACGACTTTAAGAGGATAAGGTAATGCAAGTTATTCTGCTTGATAAAGTAGCAAACCTGGGCAGCCTGGGTGATCAGGTTAACGTTAAAGCGGGCTACGCTCGTAACTTCCTGGTTCCACAGGGTAAAGCTGTTCCTGCTACCAAGAAAAACGTTGAGTTCTTCGAAACACGTCGCGCTGAACTGGAAGCCAAACTGGCTGACGTTCTGGCTGCTGCTAACGCACGTGCAGAGAAAATCAACGCACTGGGCAACGTAACCATCGCGTCTAAATCAGGCGACGCTGGTAAACTGTTCGGTTCCATCGGTACCCGTGACATCGCTGATGCAGTAACTGCAGCTGGCGTTGAAGTGGCTAAAAGCGAAGTTCGTCTTCCAGAAGGCGTACTGCGCACCACCGGTGAGCACGAAGTTGACTTCCAGATCCATAGCGAAGTCTTCGCTAAACTGGTTGTAACTGTAGTTGCTGAGTAATTGTTACTCTAAATAATTCAAGGTGCAGGAAGGCGGCAAGGGAATGAATCCCCTGAGCTTACTCCGGTAAGTGACTGGGGTGAATGAGCGTAGCCAACGCATCTGTAACCTGGATTATGACGAGTATACTCGGTAATGCGAAAGCGCCGGCCTTGTGCCGGCGTTTTTGTTTCTGCGTTTTACTGGGCGCGGATAAAACTGCCATCCGGCTGACGGGTAAACAGCACCGGACCGTTACTGCCATCCACCGTTAAGCCTGTCACCTCGCCTTGCGCATTCTGACGAATCTTCACCTGCTGGCCATTCTGCAACGCGCTCAACGGCTGTCCATCGCCTTCGACACGCGCCATGGCAAACACATCGTTCACCGGCAGATTATTATCGCGGAACAGCTGCGCTAGCGTCTGGCCTGACGCCACGTTATAGGTGCGCCATTCGCCCTGCGAATCGGTTTTCGGCGGCGTGTTCTGCGATTGATTATTATCGTAAATCTCCGCCTGCATCGGCACTTCTTTAGCGGTATTGTCTGCCGGACGCTCAACCGGATATTGCGGCGTACTGCTCGGCCAGAGAAATGCCAGCACCAGCACCAGCAGCGCAATCACAATGCCGCGACGATGCAGAGCGGGCAGCGGGTCCATCCAGCGCACATTGTCCAACAGATGCCAGACACGTTGCAGTGCGGCGGAAATGCGGGAAGGGTGTTCGGAAGCCATTCGTGAATCCTCCTCGCTGGCAGTTTGGCGCGTAATGCGCGGCAGCCAACGTTGCAACCAAGGTAATAAAGTACGCGGTGCGCGCGTCCTGCGACGTCGTGGGGCAATCTGGCCCATGTATTCTCTCTTGTTTCGACGGTGGCAGGTGAAAACCTCGCCACAGCTATAGTATGAGCAATGCAGACGGGAAGTGCCTGGCAGCATTGAAAAATTTGACCGGTGTATTGTTTCTCTTTCCCTGAGAAATGTCATCTGCGGCGCGCGAGATTTTACGCCAGCCGCCCGCGCTGGTATGCTGCCGGTTCTATTTTTCTCCGGGATTAAGGAATTAAGATGACGACCCCTTCATTCGACAGCGTCGAATCACAAGCAAGTTACGGTATCGGTTTACAGGTAGGCCAGCAGCTGCAAGAGTCTGGACTGCAGGGTCTGCAGCCGGAAGCACTGCTCGCCGGCCTGCGCGACGCGCTGGAAGGGAACTCACCGGCCGTCCCGGTTGACGTGGTACATCGCGCCCTGCGTGAAGTGCACGAGCGCGCTGAAGGTGTACGTCGTGAACGCGTAGAAGCGATGGCGGCAGAAGGTCAGACTTTCCTTGAGCAGAATGCGCAGCGCGAAGGCGTGAGCAGCACCGAAACCGGTCTGCAGTTCAGCGTCATCACCCAAGGCGATGGCCCGATCCCATCACGTCAGGATCGCGTCCGTGTGCATTACACCGGTAAACTGATCGATGGCACCGTATTTGACAGCTCGGTTGCACGTGGCGAACCGGCGGAATTCCCGGTGAGCGGTGTTATCGCGGGCTGGATTGAAGCGCTGACCCTGATGCCGGTTGGCTCCAAATGGGAACTGGCGATTCCACACAACCTCGCATACGGCGAGCGCGGTGCTGGCGCATCCATCCCGCCATTCAGCACTCTGGTGTTTGAAGTTGAGCTGCTGGAAATTCTGTAAGCACTCAAGGGCGGCACTCGCCGCCCTTGATCGTCACTTCTTCTGTAAATCTACCTGCCACAACGCAAAACCTATCTCATCGCTGCCCACCGCTTTCATCGGGTAATCGGCATGCTGTTCGATAAATTTCGTCGCTTTCGCGCCGGGCGCGGTCTCAAAACGGATATTCAGCGGCGTGGTGCTGCTAATCGGTGCCAGGCGCCAGTTGTGATCCGCCTGCGGTTTCACCTCGCCGTGCGCTTTGGTCTCACTGCTGATATAGGCGGCAACCACCGAGCGGTTCTCATCCGGTGATGCGAACGCGACATACTTATCGCCGGTGCCGGCAAACTTACCGCCGTACGCGCGATAGTTGTTGGTGGCGACAAGGAAGGTGGCGTTGGGATCAATCGGCTTGCCTTGCCAACTGAGGTCCTTGATACGTGAGGCCTCTTTATTGATTAATGTGCATTCCGCATCGTAGCGTGCCGGTTGCGTCACATCGATTTGGTAATGCACGCCATCGATCACATCGAAGTTATAGGTGCGGAAGTCCCAGTTGATCAGTGATTGCGGCTTGCTGCTGTGCGCATCGATCTGATTAAACTGCGCGGCAGAACACTCCAGCCACTCCTTCACCTGCGCACCGCTGACTTTCATCACCACCAACGTATTGGGATAGAGATAGAGATCGGCAGCGTTACGGAAGGTGAGATTACCTTTCTCCACCTCGACATAGCTGGCGGGATCGTTCTTACGGCCACCGGCTTTGAACGGTGCGGCAGCAGAGAGCACCGGCAGGCGGCCAAGATCGGGATCGCCCTGAATAAAGTGCTCTACGTAAGCGCGCTGCGCGTTATTAACGATCTGTACTGTAGGATCGTCCTGCACCAGCGACAAATAGCTGTACATCACGTCGGCGGATTTGCCGATCGGCTTAGCAACAAACTCACGCGTAGCGCGATGATCCTGCGCCAGTACTTTCACCAGATTGGCATCTTCAGCCGCCAGTGATTTTTTCGCCGCGCTGTCATAAATCGGACGTGCTTCAGCTTTGCCCTGCGCTACCTGCCATTTGCCGCCGTCATTATTCAGCACTAAATCCACCACGCCGAGATGATCGCCCCACATGCCGGGCATGACGGCGGGAACCCCATTCAATGTGCCTTGTGCAATATCAGCCCCTTTTATGGCGGCGAACTCTTTGCTCGGAAACACGGCATGGGCATGGCCGAACATAATGGCGTTGATGCCTGGAACCTGGCTGAGGTAATAAACCGAGTTCTCCGCCATAGCGTGATAGGGTTCGCTGCTTAATCCGGAGTGTGGAATAGCGACGATTATTTCAGCACCTTTTGCGCGCATTTCCGGCACATAGCGCTTCGCTGTTTCAGTGATGTCATCAACCCGCACTTTTCCCTGCAGATTGTTGCGATCCCACACCATAATCTGGGGGGGAACGAAGCCGATGTAACCAATTTTTAAGCGGTGCGGCGTACCGTCGCGGTCGGTAACCGTGGTTTCCTTAATTAAGTAGGGAGTAAACAGCGGTTTGCCGCTCTTTTCATCGATAATATTGGCATTGACGTAAGGGAAGCGCGCACCGGCCAGCGCGCTTTGCAGATACGGCAAACCATAATTGAATTCGTGATTGCCAAGGTTACCAACCGCGTAATCCAGCGTATTCATCGCTTTATAAACCGGATGTACCTCACCCGGTTTTAGCCCTTTCGCCGCCATGTAATCACCCAGTGGACTGCCCTGAATGATATCGCCGTTATCGACCAGCACGCTGTTCTTCGCTTCGGCGCGTGATTGCTGGATCAAGGTGGCGGTGCGCACCAGGCCAAACTTCTCGGTTGGCGTATCTTTGTAATAATCGAAATCCATCATATTGCTGTGCAGATCGGTCGTTTCCAGAATACGCAGATCTACCGTGGCAGCCTGTACCGTGGCGGCTGTAATACCGAGTGCCAATAACGACATGCTCGCTTTGAACATCGCTTGCTCCTTGTTCAGTCCAATGGGCCTCTCAAAATAATGTAAAACCATGACGAATTATCATTTCAATTTGTGATGGGACTCGGACTTTCATCTAATTTTTGCCAACTGTCCTTCGCATAAACCTATTCAGCATCCCGCCATAGCCGATGCCTTTGAACTATGATATTGATAATCATATACATTGCCGTAGCAGATCGCGCAGTCGCAGGCTGTCGAAACACAACTGCTAAAATGAATACAGATTGGCTGTTGGTGTCTGACAGGCAGAATCAGCGGAAAAGAGGTAAATAATGTTAGATAAAATTTGTCAGCTGGCGCGCGAAGCGGGTGATGCCATTATGCAGGTGTATAACGGCGCCGAGCCGGTGGACGTGGCCCGCAAGTCAGATGATTCGCCAGTCACGGCGGCCGATCTCGCCGCGCATCGCGTGATTTTACAGGGGCTGGCGACGCTTTCTCCGGATGTGCCGGTGCTGTCTGAAGAGGATCCACCGAGCTGGGGCGTGCGCCAGCATTGGCAGAAATACTGGCTGGTCGATCCGCTGGATGGCACCAAGGAGTTCATCAAACGCAACGGTGAATTTACGGTGAATATTGCGCTGATCGACAAGGGTAAGCCGGTGTTGGGCGTAGTTTATGCGCCGGTGTTGGGCGTCATGTATTCCGCTGCAGATAACAAAGCGTGGAAAGAGGAGAAGGGTGAGCGAACGCAGATTCATGCACGTGAAGCGCGTCCGCCGTTAGTGGTGGTGAGTCGCTCGCATTTTGATAGTGATAAAGAGCTGCAAGAGTATCTGCATCAGCTGGGTGAGCATCAAACTACCGCGATCGGCTCTTCGCTCAAGTTCTGCCTGGTAGCCGAAGGTGCCGCACAGCTCTATCCGCGCTTTGGGCCAACCAACATTTGGGATACCGGCGCAGGACACGCGGTGGCGATTGCGGCCGGTGCGCATGTGCACGATTGGCAGGGCAAAACCCTTGATTACACGCCGCGCGAATCGTTTCTCAATCCCGGCTTCCGCGTTTCGCTGTTTTAATATTTGTAGCGGCGCGATAAATCGCGCCGCTACGGAATGTGCAATGATTTGATGCGCTGCTTATCTGATCGACTTTACGTCACTCACTTCTGCAATAACTCATGAATCAGCTTCATCGCCTGCTGCACTTCATCCTGCGTGAGCGGACCATCTTTGACGTAGCGCACGTGTGCGGTGTTATCCAACACCACAATGGCTGAACCGCCTTTCTCCAGCTGCCAGGCCTGACGCGCGCTGCCGTTGCTATCGACGATAAACTGCGACCACGGATACTGCTGCTTGTTGCTCTCAATACTGCTGCGCACAAACATGCTGGTGCCGGGAATGGCATCGTCGGTATTAACGATGGTGGTGGTTTGATAACGATCGTGCGGCAGATGGGCGGCTTTAATGGCTTCAATCAGCGCGGCATTCTGCTCCTTAGCGGAAGATCGGCCAGCAATATGCAAGATGACGCGAACTTTTCCACTCAGCTGCGCGCTATTCCAGGATTTGTAGCTAAACTTATCTTTATCTTGTTGATAAACCAGCTCTCCTCTGTCGTTAACGCCAACGGCGGGTACGCGTTCACCCAGTTTGAATGCCTGTGCTGATGCCAGGACAGGGAGGAGTGCCAGTGCTATCACAGAGTGTACCAAACGCATTTTTCAAACTCCTTGGTGATCCGACCAGTTGTTCATGTTCCTGCAATATTAGGCGTGGATGATGCGTCTGTCGCAATGAGTTAACAGGTTTGCAACCTATGCCACAATTCCATAATGAGTGAAGGTTTATACTGGGTTTCGTGAGGCTGATAACAGAGTATTCTGTAATGATGTGTCAATTCAGTAAAAAATTCACCTTTTCGGAACATTGGTAAGAAAGGATGCTCTATAGTTATGCCTCATTTGCGCTTCATGGGTTCGTACCAAATTTGGTTACGACGGAGCGTATTAAACATTTTAGGAGTTAAACAGCATGAAGATCTTCCAGCGCTATAATCCGCTGCAAATTGCGAAATATGTAAAAACGCTATTTAGAGGAAGGTTGTACATCAAGGATGTGGGCGCGTTCGAGTTCGATAAAGGCAAAGTGATGTTGCCACGCGTCAAAGACAAACAGCATCTCAGCGTGATGTCAGAAATCAATCGCCAGGTGCTGCGACTGCAAGCCGAGTACAACTAAGTAAGCATAAGAAAGGGCGCCGATGGCGCCCTCAGTTTTTGTGCGATTGGTGTGTTAGATGCCATGAATGGCGACCCTACGACGACTCCGATTCATCCAGCGCACTCTTCGTCACATTCAGCACCGGCGGACGTTCATCAATGCGTGTCACCAGCAGCTGGTCGATGCGATAGCTATCAATATCCACCACTTCGAATTTATAGCCGGAAAACTTCACAAAATCGGTACGCTTCGGAATCTTGCGCAGCATATACATCATGAAGCCGCCGATGGTTTCGTAGTTGCCTGACTGCGGGAAGTCATCGATATCCAGCACGCGCATCACGTCATCGATAGGCGTACCGCCTTCCACCAGCCATGAATTCTCATCACGCGCCACAATCTGCTCTTCCTGACCTTGCCCTACCAGGTCGCCCATCAGCGTGGTCATCACGTCATTCAGCGTAATAATACCCACCACCAGCGCATATTCGTTCATGATCACCGCGAAGTCTTCACCGGCGGTTTTGAAGCTCTCCAGTGCTTCGGAGAGCGTCAAGGTGTCCGGAACAATCAGTGCGGAGCGAATCTGCACGCCGCTGTTGAGCGTCAGGCTCTGATTGCCGAGCACGCGCAGCAGCAGTTCTTTGGAATCGACATAACCGACGATATGGTCGATATCGCCATCACACACGATAAATTTGGAGTGCGGATGCTGCGCGATTTTGGTTTTGAGGGTGGTTTCATCTTCGTGTAAATCGAACCACACCACGTTCTCACGCGACGTCATGGATGACGGCACGGTACGTGATTCCAGCTCGAACACGTTTTCAATCAGCTCATGTTCCTGCTTACGCAGCACACCCGCCAACGCGCCGGCTTCCACCACCGCATAAATATCGTCGGAGGTGATGTCGTCTTTACGCACCATTGGCAGTTTGAACATGCGGAAGAACACGTTAGCCAGACCGTTAAACAGCCACACCAGCGGACGTAACACCACTAAACAGAAGCGCATCGGATTGATAATACGCAGCGCGACGGCTTCAGGCGCAATCATGCCGACGCGTTTTGGCGTCAGGTCAGCGAACAGGATGAACAGGCTGGTAACAATGGTGAAGGAGCAGATAAAGCTGAGCTGTTCCGCTAATTCGGGTGCCACGATGCGGCTGAACAGGCTATTAAAGGCGGGAGAGAAGGCAGCATCGCCCACAATACCGCCGAGAATGGCGACGGCATTCAGGCCAATCTGCACCACGGTGAAGAACATGCCGGGTTGTTCCTGCATTTTCAGCACGCGTTGTGCGTTGATGTTGCCTTCGTCAGCCAGCAGCTTCAACTTGATCTTGCGGGCAGCCGCCAGCGAGATCTCCGAAAGAGAAAAAAATGAACTGATTACGATCAGTAAAAGGATGACAAGCAAGCTATCGAGCATAAAAGGTCCGTTGGGTTAATCACTTGTCATTTTTGGCCTGGGCAGCGCGGGAGTGGGCGTACATCCGGTATTTGCCAGTCAAACAGGCTATCCGTGCCAAAAATGTCTGCGCCATATCGACAAGATAAGCTTAACGTCGGGGCAGAAAAAGATGCAGGCGAGGCCTGCTGGTCGCTGATTATAGCAGCAGCGCTTATCATGCCGCCAGCGGCGCGCGCGGTGTGCTCGGATTAATCCGAGTGCGCTGCTCTCTGGCGCGGAACAAGCGCATGCCTGTTGTATCGTTTCCCCCATTTACCGACAATAGCTCACTATTTGGCTTAGTCGCCGTATTTCCGCCGTTGCGGCAAAAAAGAGCGGCTATGCTGATGGGTACACGAGCGGTGGTGATACCCTTCTACAGAATAAACGCCCCTGCGGAATAGGGGCCGGCATTATTAACAGGAGTACGTGTGCCACGATTTCATATTTATTGTCTGGCCAGCCTGTTGCTTGCTGCACCTGCCGTTGAGGCGGCCAAAGTGCGCTTGCAGCTGGACGGATTGACCGGGGATTTGCAGAAGAATGTCAGGGCACGCCTGTCGACGATTGGCAGTGACGAGGTGTCCAATGACGGGCGTTTCCAGGCGCGCGTAGCGGAGGCCATTAAAGAGGGCCTGCGCGCGCTCGGCTATTACGAACCTGAGATCAATTTTGAATCGCGCCCGGCACCGCCACAAGGTGGTCGTCCGGTGCTGATCGCCCACGTAAAACCCGGTGAGCCGGTAAAGATTGGTGGCAGCACCATTGTCATCCAGGGCGAAGCGAGAACCGACAAAGATTATCAAGCCTGGGTTAAGCAGGGCACGCCAAAAGTCGGCACCCAGCTGAATCACGGTGCCTACGACAAATTCAAAAATGGTTTTTCCAGCCTGGCACTGCGTAATGGTTACTTCGACGGTGACTTTAAGCAAAGCCAGCTTGGTGTGTCGGTGGAACGACGTGAAGCGTTTTGGGATATCGATTACGACAGCGGCCCACGCTACCGTTTTGGCGACGTCAGTTTCCAGGGTTCGCAAATCGACGAAGCCTATCTGCAAAATCTGGTGCCCTTCAAAAAAGGCGATCACTACAGCTCGCGCGATCTGGCTGAACTCAACCGCCGCTTGTCAGCGACCGGCTGGTTTAACTCGGTGGTGGTGGCGCCGGAGTTTGATAAAGGTCGTCAAACCAAAGTATTGCCGCTCAATGCTGTTGTCTCACCACGGGTGGAAAACACCATTGAAACCGGTGTCGGTTACTCTACTGATGTGGGTCCGCGCCTGAAAGGCACATGGAAAAAACCGTGGATTAACAGCAGCGGTCACAGCCTGGCCGCCAGCGCCTACGTCTCGGCGCCGGAGCAGCAGCTCGATCTCAGCTACAAAGTCCCGCTGCTGAAAAGCCCGCTGGAGCAGTACTACACCTTCTCCGGCGGCGTGAAGCGTACCGATCTCAATGACACCAAAGCCGATACCACCACGCTGGCGATGTCGCGTAACTGGGACAGCAGCAGCGGCTGGCAGAAGGCGATTAATCTGCGCTGGAGCCTCGATCACTTTACCCAAGCGAGCGTCACCAACACCACCATGCTGCTCTATCCGGGCGTCAGCCTGAACCGCACTCGCTCGCGCGGCGGTTTAATGCCGACGTGGGGCGATTCGCAGCGCTACTCGGTGGATGTGTCGGATACCACCTGGGGATCGGACGTTGATTTCATGATCCTGCAGGCGCAAAACGTCTGGATCCGTACCCTCGCCGATAAGCATCGCTTTGTGGCGCGCGGTAATGTGGGTTGGATCGAAACCAATGATTTCGACAAAGTGCCGCCGGATCTGCGCTTCTTCGCCGGTGGTGACCGCAGTATTCGCGGCTACAAATACAAAGATGTGTCGCCGCGTGATGACAACGGCAAGCTGACCGGCGCCTCAAAAATGGCCACCGGCTCGCTCGAGTATCAATACAACGTGACCGGCAAATGGTGGGGCGCGGTGTTTGTCGATTCCGGTGAAGCGGTCAACGACATCAAACAGAGTAACTTGAAAACCGGCGCCGGCTTTGGCGTGCGCTGGTCTTCTCCGGTAGGGCCGATCAAGTTCGATATCGCGCGGCCAATTGGCGATGACAAGGAGCATGGATTGCAATTTTACGTAGGATTGGGGCCTGAACTATGAAGCTGTGGAAAAAGGTCCTGATTGGCATGGGTATTTTTTTGCTGCTGCTGGTCGGCAGCATCGCCTTTTTGGTTGGCACCACGCCGGGTTTGCATCTGCTGCTGAAAGGCGCCGATCGCTGGGTGCCAGGCTTGTCGATCAAACAGGTTGATGGCGGCTGGCGCGATCTCACGCTTAGCGGCGTGAAGTATGAGATGCCAGGCGTAAGCGTGGATGCAGGACGCTTCCATCTGGCGCTGAATCTGAATTGCCTGCTGCACTCGTCGGTATGCGTTAACGACATTGCGCTGCAGGACGTTAGCGTGGTGGTGGATAGCAAAAAAATGGCGCCCGCCAGCGCACCGCCGCCAGAAGAGGAGAGCGGCAGCACCAATCTCAGCACGCCGTATCCGATCACGCTGAGTAAAGTGGGTCTGCATAACATCAACGTAAAAGTGGATGATACGGCAATTTCCCTGCTGGATTTCAGCACCGGTCTACAGTGGCAAGATCGCGCGCTAACGCTGACACCGACTCACATCCAAAGCTTGCTGATCGCGCTGCCTAAAGCGGCGAAAGTGGTTGATGAGCAAGTGGTACAGCCCAAAGTGCAGCAGCCGCAGCCGGCAGAAAAGCCGCTGGGCGAAACGCTGCAGGCGATGTTTGCCCAGCCGCTGCTTCCGGCACTGCCAGACTTCCAGCTACCGCTGGATATTACCGTGCAGGAGTTGCTGGGAGAGCAGCTGCGCATTACCGGCGATACCGATGTGTCGATTACGCGTCTGCTGCTGAAAGCCAAAACCGCCGATCGCCATCTGCAGCTGGAAACCTTCGATGTTGATTCGCCGCAAGGGCAGCTCAACGCCAGCGGAGAAGCGACCTTAGCCGATAACTGGCCGGTGAATTTTGCGCTGAACGGCACGCTCAATGTTGATCCGATCAAGGGCGAGAAGATCAAAATGAACCTCGGCGGCGCGATGCGTGACGAGCTGAAGCTGGGGCTGAATCTCTCCGGCCCGGTACGCGCGCAGCTGGATGCCACCGCGCAGCCCGCCGTTGCCGGCTTACCGCTGGCGCTGCAGCTGACCAGCCCACAGCTGCGCTGGCCGCTTACCGGAGCGGTGCAGTATCAGGCGGATAATCTCGATTACCAGTTCAAAGGCAAAGCCACCGATTACGTGATGTCGCTGCGCACCGCTGTAAAAGGCGAAGGTGTGCCGCCGGCGACGATTGCGCTGGACGGCAAAGGCAACGAGCAGCAGTTCAATCTCGACAAGCTGCGCGTCGCGGCGCTGCAGGGCAATATCGATCTCACGGCGCTGGTGGACTGGAGCAAGGCCATTAGCTGGCGCAGCGAGCTGACGCTGTCGGGCATCAACACCGCCAAACAGTATCCGGATTGGCCAGCGAAGCTGGACGGTAAAATCGCCACGCGCGGCAGCCTGTACGGCGGCAGCTGGCAGCTCAGCGTGCCGCAGCTGGAGCTGAAAGGTAACGTCAAACAGAATGCGGTGAGCGCGAAGGGCACGTTGACTGGCAACAGCTACAACCAGTGGAAAGTTCCCGGCCTCAACATTGCGCTGGGCCGTAACCATCTGGATGTAAAAGGCGAGCTGGGCGATACGCTCAATCTTGACGCGACGATTGATGCCCCCAATCTGGATAACGCGCTGCCGGGCCTGGGCGGCGTCGCCAAAGGAACCATCAAAGCGCGCGGAACCTTGCAGGCACCGCAGCTGCTGGCCGATCTTACGGCAACCGGTTTACGCTGGCAGCAGCTGCAAATTCGCCGTGTGGCGCTGCAGGGCGATGTGAAATCCAGCGATCAAATCGCCGGTAAGCTACAACTGCGGGTGGAACAGCTGCAGCAGGATGCGCTGAAAGTGAACCTGCTGACGCTGAACGCTGACGGCAACGAAAAGCAGCATCAGCTGAAGCTCGACGTGCAGGGTGAACCGGTTTCTGGCCAGCTGGCGCTGAATGGCAGCTTCGATCGCAAAACCGAGCGCTGGCAGGGTAATCTCAACAATACCCGTTTTGATACGCCGGTGGGTGAATGGCGCCTGACGCGCGCGATGGCGATTGATTACCTCAACAGCAAGCAAACCGCGACCATTGGACCGCACTGCTGGCAGAATCCGAACGCGCAGCTATGCGTGCCGGAACCGATTGAAGCGGGCGCCAGCGGACATGCGCATGTGGTGCTCAATCGTTTCGATCTGGCGATGCTCAAACCGTTCCTCACCGATGCCACCAAACTGAACGGCGTGTTCAGCGGTGATGCACGCGTTAACTGGACCGCTGACGGCGCGCTGCCGACTGGCACCGTGGCGCTGAAAGGCAACGGCGTAAAAGTGGAGCAGGATGTGCAGGGCAACACCTTGCCAATCGCCTTCGACACGCTGAATCTGAATGCGGCGCTGCAAAATGGGCGTGCCCAACTGAATTGGCTGATCCACATCGTTAACAACGGCCAGCTCAGCGGCAACGTGCAAATTGCCGATCCTGAGAACCGTCGTCAGCTGTCGGGTAACATCGGAATCAGCAATATCTCGCTGGCGATGCTCAATCCGGCGCTGATGCAGGGTGAGAAGATCAAAGGCAACCTCAACAGCAATCTGCGTCTGGCCGGTTCGCTGCAGCAGCCGCAGGTATTTGGCCAGCTGGGGCTGAGCGATGTGGATGTCGACGGCAGCTTTATGCCGGTCGATCTCACCGCCGCCAATCTCAACATGGTGTTCAATGGCATGAGCTCAACGCTCAACGGCATGATTCAAACGGCGCAAGGCAATCTTAACCTGAGCGGAAACGCCGACTGGAGCCAGCTGGACAACTGGCGTGCGCGCGTCGCCGCCCAGGGCAGCCGTATACGCGTCACCGTGCCGCCGATGGTGCGCATGGATGTCTCGCCGGATCTGGTGTTCGAAGCCACGCCAGCCGCGTTCAACCTCGACGGCAAAGTGGATATTCCGTGGGCGCGCATCACCGTGCAGGAAGTGCCGGAAAGCGCGACCGGCGTCTCGTCTGATGAAGTGATGCTGGATCAAAATCTCAAGCCGATTGCGCCGAAAACTGCGGCGATCCCGATCAACAGCAATCTGGTGATCCACGTCGGCAACGACGTGCGCCTCTCGGCATTTGGCCTGAAAGCCAAGCTGAATGGCGATCTCAAACTGGCGCAGGATAAAAATGGTCTTGGCCTAAATGGCCAAATCAACATTCCATCTGGCCGTTTCCACGCTTATGGTCAGGATCTGGTGGTGCGCAAAGGTGAGCTGCAATTTGCCGGTCCGCCGGATCAGCCTTACGTCAACCTTGAAGCCATCCGTAATCCGGAGGCAACCGAAGACGATGTTACCGCCGGATTGCGTGTCACCGGATTGGCGGATGAGCCGAAAGTGGAAGTGTTCTCCGACCCGGCCATGTCGCAACAGGAAGCGCTTTCTTACCTGTTACGCGGTCAGGGACTCAACAGCGATGGTGACAGCAACGCATTAACTTCCGCGCTGGTGGGATTGGGGGTTGCGCAAAGTGGTCAGGTTGTGGGTAAAATCGGCGAGACATTCGGTGTCAGTAACCTCGCGGTTGATACCGCTGGCGTAGGTGATAGTCAGCAGGTGCAGGTGAGTGGTTACGTGTTGCCGGGTCTACAAGTAAAATACGGTGTTGGCATATTTGATTCACTGGCGACGTTAACCTTGCGTTATCGCCTGATGCCCAAACTCTATTTAGAAGCCGTGTCGGGTCTCGACCAGGCACTGGATCTGCTCTATCAGTTTGAGTTTTAGCAATGCGAATAATTGTCTATGGCAGTTTACGGCGCAAACAGGGAAACAGTCATTGGATGACGAATGCGCAGTGGCTCGGCGACCACCAGATTGTAGGGTTTGATCTCTACAATCTCGGTCACTATCCGGGTGTGGTGGAAGGAGAAGGCAGCGTCTATTGCGAGGTGTACCGCATTGACGCCAGCACGCTCGGCGAGCTTGATGCCCTGCGTACCAAGAATGGCGAATACAAACGCCAGCTTATTCAGACGCCTTACGGCAGTGCCTGGCTGTATGTCTATCAGCGTTCGATAACCGGGCGCACGCGTATCGCGAGCGGCGACTGGCTAAGGCGCGATGGCGATAGTTAACAAATAAAAACACCGTCCATAGGACGGTGTTTTTTTATGCGTGACAGAAAAAAGCTTATTTCTTCTGGGCGCGCTCGTAGGAAGCAATGATTTCAGCTTTCGCCGCTTCTGCATTGTCCCAGCCGTCAACTTTCACCCATTTGCCTTTTTCCAGATCTTTGTAGTGCTCGAAGAAGTGGGTGATCTGCGCTTTCAGCAGTTCTGGCAGGTCGTTCACATCTTTGATGTGATCGTACTCTTTGCTCAGCTTGGTGTGCGGAACCGCAACCAGTTTGGCATCTTCGCCAGACTCGTCGGTCATTTTCAGCACGCCAACGGGACGGCAGCGGATCACTGAGCCCGGCACCAGCGGATACGGGGTTGGCACCAGCACGTCAACCGGGTCACCGTCCAGAGACAGGGTGTGGTTGATGTAGCCGTAGTTGCACGGGTAGAACATGGCGGTAGACATGAAACGGTCTACAAACAGGGCGCCAGACTCTTTGTCGACTTCATATTTGATCGGATCGGCGTTAGCCGGGATCTCAATGACAACGTAGATATCTTCTGGCAACTCTTTACCTGCAGGCACCTGGTTCAAACTCATCTGGCTTTCCTTCATTAGTCATATGTTGAGTGACGGCTATTATAGCCAACTGACTCTGAAAGTATGCCCCCTTTTTGGCGTTTCGGAATGCTCCACCCCGCTACTTCGCGGTGACAAACAGCGAGACGATGCCGGCAGCAATCAGCGGTCCAACCGGCACGCCACGGAAGAAGGCGACGCCAATCACCGTACCAATCAGCAGTCCACCAATTACCGACGGCTGCACGCTCATAAAGTTCACACCGCGACCGCCCAGCCAGGCAACAAAAATGCCCACCACAATCGCCACGATGGATTGCCAGTTGGCGAAGGATTTCAGCAGCGAAGAGGCCGGCAGCGTGCCGCTGGCCAGCGGTGCCATCACGGCGACGGTAAGGATAATAATGCCGATCTGAATGCCCTGCTTCTCCACATAGGGGAAGAACTGAGACAACGGCGTAAGCTTGATCGCCAGCAGGATCAGTATCGAAATGGTAACGGCGCTGTTATGCACGAAATAGCTGAGGACGGCGAGGCAAACAAGAATGATGGTGGAGGCATAGGCAGCCATGGTTTCTCCCTGAAGATCGATGGGCGCGCTGACAAGTGCCAGCGCTCAGCGTTTTTTTAACGCCCCCATTAATCAACAATCGTCGGGGTTGGCGCAACTGCCTTTGTTAATTGATTGCAACATCAGCGCTTGATTGCGTACCAGGCTGACGCCCTGCGCGCCGACGGAAAGTGCCGCCATGGTGCCCTGGCTGCTGAGGAAATAGCTGCGGCTGGCATCCAGCCAGCTATCGCGATAAGCCAGCCATGCACGCTGGGCGCTACGCAATTTGTCTTTTGGTTCACCGGTTAATTTTTTCATCACTTGGGTGTACTGCGCGTTCATCTCCTTATCCCACGCTTTATTGGCCGTGTCATAGCATTGCGACATGGCGAGCGTGGTGGATTCCCGGTTCATACACTGGTCTAGCTGCTGGTCGATGGGGGAGGTTTGTTGTGCCGTGGCAAAACCACTGACCAGTAAACACGCGATCGGAAGCCATGTTTTCATCGTTTCAATCCTTAAATTTTGTGGCAGCGGACTTCAGTAAAAATGAAGCGTAAGTGATCGTCAGCAGATTGACCATCAACAATGGATAAAGTTTCTGCGATCAACTGCCGATAATCTCTCCGTTTTAGGGCCAGCGGATTTCTGCCTTTTCTTGCAAACGGGGATAATCATGATTAAACAGCTATCAATTCGTACTGCATTACTCACGCTCCTGGCATTTATGACGCTGCTGCTGCTGGCGGTGAGCGCTATGGGCATCTCTGCGATTAACTCAGGCAATCAATCACTGGATGCACTCAACCGCATTCAAGGGGTTGAGCTCAACAGTTTGTATCAAAGCCGTTCGGAGCTGATGCGCGCTCGCGCCAACGCCGCGCTGGCGGTGCGTAAAATTGAAATTGGTTTACTGGATGAGGGTGATGTCGTCACCAAACAAACTCAGGCGGCGGTAGAGAGTTCACACCAGTATTTAAAAGCGTTTGTCGATGCCGGAACGGTGACGGCACATGGAAAAACGCTGGCCGATGCGGTGGTCACAACCTATGGCGCGTATGAGAAAGAGGGCATCACGCCAATGATTGATGCCCTGAAGAAGCAGTACACCGACGAATACTATCAAGTGCTGGAAGGCAAACAATCGGCGCTGGCAGCCACCTACTCTAAAGCCGTCAATGATTTCAGCGTTTATGCCAATGAAGTCTCTGCAGCGCGTCTGGCGCAGGCGGCACGCAATGAACTGCAGCTGAAGATCCTGATTGGTGTTTCAGTGGCGTTGACATTGCTGCTGATTGCGCTGGCCTGGCAGCTGCTGCGTCGTCTGCTGCTGCGTCCTCTCGATAGCGCGATTCTGCATCTGGAGCAAATTGCCGCGGGTGATTTGTCGCAGCCGCTGCCTGCTGCCGGAAAGAACGAGTTGGGCCGTCTCAATCAGGCGCTGGCCAACATGCAGCTGGCACTGAGCAGTTCAGTGAGCCAGGTACGCGAAGCCAGCTTGCAAATTGATGTCGGCAGCCGCGAACTGGCGGCGGGCACCGTGCATCTTTCACAGCGTACCGAAGAGTCGGCCGCCTCGCTGGAGCAAACCGCCGCCAGCATGGAGCAACTGACCGCCACCGTGCGCCTCAACGCCAGCAATGCCAAAGAGGCCAATCAACTCGCCAGCAATGTTTCCGACAGCGCCGATCGCGGTGCCGAAGTCGTCGGCTACGTGATGGAGAAGATGCAGGAGATTACCCAAAGCTCTAACCGCATCGGTGACATCCTCAGCGTGATTGACGGTATTGCCTTCCAGACCAATATTCTTGCACTGAACGCCTCGGTTGAAGCGGCGCGAGCGGGCGAGCAAGGGCGCGGTTTTGCCGTGGTCGCCAATGAAGTGCGCACGCTGGCGGGCCGAAGCGCGACCGCGGCTAAAGAGATCCGTGAGCTGATTGCGGAATCACAAACGCGGGTGAAAGAGGGCAGCGACATGGCCACGCGCGCCGGTGAAACCATGGATGAGATCTCCAGTGAAGTGATGCGCGTCACCACGCTGATGAAAGAGATCTCCATCGCGTCGGAAGAGCAGAGTCGTGGCATCGAACAGGTGAATCAGGCGGTAACGCAGATGGATGAGGCTGCGCAGCAGAACGCCGCGTTAGTTGAAGAAGCCAGCGCCGCGACACAATCACTGGAAGCGCAGTCGCAGCAGTTGCAGGAATCAATGGCACAATTCCGCGTGGTTGCGGCGTAATAAAACAATGAGGTCGCTAGAAATAGCGACCTAATAATCAACTTATTGCCGCGCATATTAATACGCGGCACATTAATAAGCCTTTATTTATTCTTTTGATGCGTGCGAATCTTTTCCGCTAGCTCATCATCTTCTTCATAAAAATAGGAGGGTGAGACGTCAAGCACCTCTGCCAATCGCTGCGCTGTATCCAAATCAGCCTGATGAATTCCTTTCTCGTAACGATTAATTCGCGTACTGGCAACAAACTCATCAATTCCTGCGGCAATTCCCAATCTTTTCTGCGACAAGCCTTTAGCCAGACGCGCTTGTTTCAGGCGTTTCTGGAAGGTTTGATTGAGAGGGCAGGTCGATTTCATGACTACGAGAATCGTAGATTTACTGCTTGTCAGATACTACGAGTAACGTAGTATCGTTAATTGAACAGATAAGCGGACTAAGGAGAGTGACGTGAATAATTCAAAACAAGACTGGCACCCCGCCGATATTATTGCTGCCCTGCGAAAGAAAGGAACTTCAATGGCGGCAGTATCACGACAATCCGGTTTATGCTCCACCACACTCGCCAATGCATTAGTGCGGCCGTGGCCCAAAGGGGAATTATTAATTGCCGAAGCGATTGGTATTCCGCCCGCCGAAATCTGGCCAAGTCGATATTATGCGGAGGACGGCGCGCTTATTAATCGGCAGGCAAAGATCAGAAATATGAAAACAAAAAGCCCGCACTAAGGCGGGCTTTGCACGGCGTGACGATGGCTTACGCTGAATGATCGTCCGGGTATTCACGGATGAAACGTTCAACGTCACCGACCATTGAGTCGTTGCCGCAGAAGAACGGGCAGCGCTGGTGCAGGGTTTCTGGCTGAATATCCAGAATGCGATTGGCGCCATCGCTGGCTTTACCACCCGCTTGCTCTGCCAGGAATGCCATTGGGTTGCATTCATACAGTAGGCGCAGCTTACCTTGCGGATGGCTGGCAGTGCTTGGGTAAAGATAGATGCCGCCTTTCAGCAGGTTACGGTGGAAATCGGCCACCAGTGAACCAATGTAGCGCGAGGTATATGGGCGCTTAGTAGCGATATCTTCTTCCTGACAGAACTTCAGGTATTTCTTCACGCCCTGTGGGAAGCGAATGTAGTTACCTTCGTTGATGGAGTAAGTGTAACCCTTCTCCGGGAAGGTCATACGCTCGTGGCTCAGGCAGAACACACCGAGCGACGGATCGTAGGTAAACGCATGCACGCCCACGCCGGTGGTATACACCATCATGGTTGAAGAACCGTAAACCACGTAACCCGCAGCAACTTGTTTGTTGCCTGGCTGCATGAAATCGGCTTCGGTGATTGGCGTGCCGGGCTCACTGATACGGTGATAGATGGAGAAAATGGTCCCGACGGAAACGTTAACGTCGATGTTCGAAGAGCCATCCAGCGGATCCATCAACACCACGTATTTGCCATTCTCTGAGCCTTCAAAGATGACGAACTCGTCTTCTTCTTCAGACGCGATACCGGCCACCACTCCGCGCGCTTTCAAAGCGGCTTTCAGCTTTTCGTTAGCGAACAGGTCGAGCTTCATCTGCTGCTCGCCCTGCACGTTTTCCACGCCGCTGGCACCCAGAATATCCACCAGACCCGCTTTATTGATGTCGCGGTGGATAATTTTAGCGCCAAGCTTAATGGAAGAAATCAGCGCCGTCAGTTCACCTGTGGCGTGTGGAAAGTCGTGTTGCTTCTCGACGATAAATTCGCCTAACGTTTTCATAACACATTCCCTGCATCTACGATGGAGTGGCAGCAGCTGTAACAAGCTACCAACGTATGAGCGCAGTTTAGCCGATTGAACTTTAAAAACCATAGTCCTAATCCGTTTCTTCCCTTTCAACTCGGCGTTACACTGTGCGCCGAACTTTTGAGTAATGGATCTCTTTATGCGTATTCACATCCTCGGGATTTGTGGCACTTTCATGGGCGGACTGGCGATGCTGGCACGCTCGCTGGGACACGAAGTGACCGGCTCAGACGCCAATGTCTATCCGCCGATGAGCACATTGCTGGAGCAGCAAGGCATTGAATTGACAGAAGGTTACGATGCCAGCCAGCTTGACCATCAACCGGATCTGGTGATCATTGGTAACGCGATGACGCGCGGCAATCCCTGTGTCGAAGCGGTGCTGGAGCGCAACATTCCTTACCTCTCTGGCCCGCAGTGGCTGCACGATTTCGTCTTGCGCGATCGTTGGGTGCTGGCGGTAGCCGGAACGCACGGTAAAACCACCACAGCCGGCATGGCAGCGTGGATTCTCGAGGCTTGCGGCCTTGAACCCGGCTTCATCATCGGTGGGGTGCCAGGAAACTTCGACGTTTCGGCAAAATTAGGAAAAAGTCCATTCTTCGTCATCGAAGCGGATGAGTACGACAGCGCGTTCTTTGATAAGCGTTCCAAGTTTGTGCATTACTGCCCGCGCACGCTGATCCTCAACAACCTCGAATTCGATCACGCGGATATTTTTGACGATCTGCGTGCGATCCAGAAGCAGTTCCATCACCTGATCCGCATCGTGCCGGGCCAGGGAAAAATCCTGCTGCCGGAACACGATAACAACCTCAAGCAAGTGATGGCGATGGGCTGCTGGAGCGAGCAGGAAACCGTTGGCGATAACGGTCACTGGCAGGCGAAAAAGCTGACGCCCGACTCCTCACATTGGGAAATCTGGCTCGACGGCGAGAAAGTCGGCGAAGTGAACTGGGCGTTGGTGGGCGAACACAACATGCATAACGGGCTGATGGCGATTGCGGCCGCACGTCATGTCGGTGTGAAACCGGTGGATGCCGGTGAAGCGCTGAGCAGCTTTATTAATGCCCGGCGTCGTCTTGAGCTGCGTGGTGAAGTGAATGCCATCAAGGTGTATGACGATTTTGCTCACCATCCAACCGCGATTCTCGCCACGCTGGCGGCGCTGCGCAGTAAAGTGGGCGGCACGGCGCGCATTCTGGCGGTACTCGAACCGCGCTCCAATACCATGAAGATGGGTGTGAGCAAGAATGAGCTAGCGCCTTCGCTGGGCCGTGCAGATGAAGTGTTCCTGTTCCAGCCGCACCATATTCCGTGGCAGGTTTCCGATGTGGCAGAAGCATGCATCCAACCGGCGCAGTGGAGTGCGGATATCGATACGCTGGTCGAGATGGTGGCGAAAAAAGCCCAGCCAGGCGATTCAATTCTGGTGATGAGTAACGGCGGGTTTGGTGGTATTCACCAGAAACTGCTGGAGCGGTTAGGGCGGTAATTGTGTGGGTTTCCCCTCATCCCAACCTTCTCCCGCCTGCGGGAGAAGGGGCCGATCGAGCTCCGATGTGACAATGAAGTTCCACCTAAACATTCCCTCGCCCGCTTGCGGGAGAGGGTTAGGGTGAGGGGAAAAGCGCAGAGAACTTAAGCTTCTGCCAGCTCGCGCAGATACTGGAAAATCAGGCGGGCGGATTTTGGTGGTTTGTTCGCGGCTTTCTCTTTCTGCGCATTACGGATCATGCTGCGCAGTTGCTGACGATCGGCATGCGGATAGAGGTTAAACACCTCAGCTACGGCATCATCACCCTTCTCGATCAAACGATCGCGCAATATCTCAAGTTTGTGGAACAGCGCAACCTGTTGGTTGTGACGGTTCTTCAGCTTATCCAGCGCCTGACGAATCGGATCTTCATCGCGGGAGCGCAGCATCTTACCGATCAGCTGCAGCTGACGGCGACGGCCTTCTTTCTTAATACGCTGCGCCAGTTCAATCGCGTCGCGCAGCTGTTCGTCGAGCGGGATTTTGTCGAGCGAGTTTTTCCCCAGGTCAACGAGCTCGGCGCCAAGGCGTTTTAGCTCTTCGGCATCGCGTTTGATTTCGCTTTTGCTGACCCAGATAATCTCTTCATCTTCTTCGTCATTATTATCCGGCACATCGTCGAGCCAGTCTTCGGGCTGCTTGGTCATCTCATGGCTCCCTAAAAAAAAGAGGCTAATCCTACCAGTTTATCGGGCGACTGCGAAATTGTTCTCTGAGTCTGATAGACTCAATTCATTCATACTTAAGATTAGACGGCAGGTCGATGAACGTATCTACTCAGGTTGCAGAACAACGTAAAGTGTTGGAACAGGCTGTCGCGCAGGCGTTGGAATTGGCAAAGGCCAGCACCGATGGCGCTGAAGTGGCGGTCACGAAAACCACCGGCATCGGCGTCAGTACCCGCTATGGCGAAGTGGAAAACGTCGAATTCAACAGCGATGGTGCGCTTGGCATCACCGTCTACCATCAAAATCGTAAAGGCAGCGCCTCCTCAACCGACCTCAGCCCGGATGCCATCAAACGCACCGTGCAGGCGGCGATCGATATTGCGCGCTACACCTCGGTGGATCCATTCGGCGCACCGGCCGATCCGGATCTGCTGGCATTTGACGCGCCGGATCTTGATCTCTACCACCCGTGGGAGATCGATGCCGATCGCGCGATCGAACTGGCGGCGCAGGCGGAGCAAGCTTCACTGCAGGCCGACAAGCGCATCACCAATACCGAAGGCGGCAGCTTCAACAGCCACGTCGGTATCAAAGTCTTTGGTAACAGCCACGGCATGCTGCAGAGCTACTGCTCGAGCCGCCATTCGCTCTCCAGCTGCGTCATTGCTGAGCAGGACGGCAATATGGAGCGCGATTACGCGTACACCATTGGCCGCTCGTTTGACGATCTGAAAAGCGCAGATTGGGTCGGTGCAGAGTGCGCCCGTCGTGTGCTGGCACGTCTGGCACCGCGCAAGCTCTCCACCATGAAGGCGCCGGTGATTTTCGCGCCGGAAGTAGCGACCGGCCTGTTTGGCCATCTGGTTGGCATGATCAGCGGCAGCAGCGTCTATCGTAAATCCACCTTCCTGCTCGATTCACTCGGTAAGCAGATTCTGCCAGAGTGGCTGACGATTGAAGAGCACCCACATCTGCTGAAAGGATTGGCTTCCACGCCGTTCGACAGCGAAGGTGTGCGCACCCAATCGCGTGACATCATTAAAGATGGCGTGCTGCAAAACTGGCTACTGACCAGCTACTCGGCGCGTAAGCTGGGCTTGCAAAGCACCGGTCATGCTGGCGGCATCCACAACTGGCGCATTGCCGGTCAGGGCCATAGCTTTGACGACATGCTGAAGCAGATGGGCACCGGTTTAGTGGTCACCGAGATGATGGGTTCCAGCATCAACGGCATGACCGGTGACTATTCACGCGGCGCGTCAGGCTTCTGGGTCGAAAACGGTGAGATTCAATACCCTGTGAGCGAGATCACAATCGCCGGTAACCTCAGGGATATGTGGCTCAATATGGTAACTGTCGGTAACGACATTGAAACCCGCAGCAATATACAATGCGGTTCGGTGCTGCTGCCGGAGATGAAAATCGCCGGACAATAAGAGTCATCGCTTCCTGAAAGCAGCCCAAGAGGCTGCTTTTTTTTGGCCCGACAATAATAAAAGGAAATACCAATGCGTAATAAGCATGTGATTGCAATGTTGTCTTTGTCGCTGTTGTTCTCCTCGGCTAGTGTGTTTGCGGCCGATTTAGAAAAAGATATGGACGCGCTTAAGGATGGTCTGAGCGTGGTAAAGAAAACCTCTGACGCGCAGGAGATGCATACCGCGCTGGGCAAAATGCGCCAGGCGGCAACGGATGCAAAACAGTCTACGCCAGAGAAACTGGAAGGAAAGGCTGCCGATAGCGCGGAGATCAAGGATTATCATGCCGGCCTGGATTCGCTGATTGCACAGATCGATGTGGTCGATCAGCTGGCGCAAGCTAACAAGCTGGATGAAGCCAAAACCGAAGCGAAGAAACTGGAAGATATTCGCAACGCCAACCATAAGAAATTCCGCTGATAACCCGGCCAGCCCAGTGGCTGGCCTTATTTCTTCCCACCGTCCCTGTCCGTTTCACCGCTTTAGTCGCTATAAATCCCTCACATCCTGCATTTTGTGACCGATCTCGCACACTCTGTGCGTCCTGAGATCTGGCGCACACTCGCCCGTGGGATTTCCACTTTGAGGTGGAAAAGATGCGTCTCAACAGCCTGTAGTGGAAAGCGTAATTTCTTTTCAACGCGAATTATCTGTAATTGTCCGCTGTAAACAGGAGTAACAAGGTGAGGAGTGAAGCTGTCCCGCTGAAACAGAGCACGCCGGAAGCGATTCAGGCGCTGGCGGATAAGGTGTTAAGCCAAATTGCAGCAATCTACGCCACGCACCATATCGAAGCCAACGCCGTACAACAGCAGATGCTGGCTTCACATGTCCGTGCGATGGCATCGCGCTCCCTGACGGGAGAAGCGTTGCCAGAGGTGGAAGCTGAACTGTTTGAAGATATCTCGCCGGAAACCATGGCGCTGGCGCAGCAGGTCGTTGATCTGTTTGGCAATCTGCCAAAAGAGGAAGCCTGGCTGTTATCGGTCCATATCGAAGTGGCGAAATCCAACGAAGCATAATTTAAGCGAATGACGCGCTTACCGCGCGAATGAAGCGTGAATCGAGAGGAATTGAACATGGTAACTGTAGTGATTGGCGATCGTCTGGGTAAAGGTCAGAAAGTAGCGGCGGGTATCGAAAAAGCCGGTGGTCGTGCGGTAGTCGTCCCAGGCGTGGCAGCCGACATGAAGCTGGGTGACGTGATGAAAGCCGAAAACGCCGATTTCGGCATCTCCTTTTGCGGCAGCGGCGGTGCCGGTGCGATTACCGCGCAGAACAAATATGGCTACAAAGCCAAACACGGTATGCGTTCGATTGACGAAGGCGTCACCGCCATCAACGAAGGTGCCACCGTGCTGGGCTTCGGCTTTATGGATAAAGAAGAGCTGGGTGAGCGTCTGGTGCTGGCCTGGAACAAAAAATACGGCAGCTAAGTATGAAACAGCAATACGAGACCCAGGTAACGGTGCAGGGCAAAGGCGACAGTAAAGCAAAAGCCTTTGCCGATGCGCTGAGTAAGGTGCAGCAGCAAGTGCTGCGCACCAGCCAAAAGATTCTGTTGCGCATTGAACCCATGGATGTGCGGGTGCTGCGCGCGCAGGAGAGCGTGCGAAAGGAGAAGTTTCTGTTCTTCTTCCTCGCGCGCGAGCGACGGAATTACAGCGTTGAGCTGGAGATTACCGTTAGCGTCACCGTGATCGACACCGAGAAGGTTGAATTTACGGCGACCTAAAAGAACCGCCCGACATCGCATGTGTAGGGTAAAAACGACAACAAAGGGTCAACAATATGTTTTTAATCATTTTGTTTAAGTCGTTAATCATTGGTGGATTGGTTGGCGTCGGAGTAGGAGCGGGCGCAGCGCGCATGTTCCACGCACCGACCACCCAAGGTATGGGCGCATTCCGTACCCTGGGTGAACTCAATTCCTGTGAAGGCGATCCGGCATCGCACTTCTCCTTTGGTCTCGGCTTCTTCTTTAACGCCTGGGCATCATCTGTAGCAGCAGGCTCCTTCACGCAGGACGTCGATCACCGCATTCTGCCGAACTGGGGCGCGGCGGCATTGATGGTGAAAAATCGCAACGTGGCAGAAACCCTGCACAACCCGAAACGCATGGCAATCGCCTGCGGCATCATCGGCATGATTGTGGTGGCCTTCCTGAATAGCACCGCATCAGCGGTTCCGGCGGCGCTGCAGGTTACGGCAGTCAAAGTGCTGGTGCCCGCGGCTAACCTGCTGGTGAACACCGTGATGCCGGTCATCTTCTGGCTGGCGGCCATTGATGCCGGTAAAAAATCAGGCTTCTGGGCGACCATTTTTGGTGGTCTGGCGCAGCTGATCATGGGTAACGCAGTGCCAGGTTTGGTGCTTGGCATCCTGATTGGTAAAGGCGTGGAAGAGAGCGGCTGGAACAAAGTCACCAAAGTAATGATGTTCGCCATCGTGCTGCTGTTTGCTTTGAGCGGCTTCTTCCGCGGTTTCGACATGAAACTGCTGCAATCCTTCCAGCTGGGTATTCCGGGCTGGCTGGATATGATCCACAACAGCGTCAGCGGCAAATAAGGAGCCATCAGCATGAACGAGAACGAAAACAAAGGGTTCTGGTACGCCGACTGGTCTTTCCCGATTTTTGTTGGCCTGCTCTCATCCGGCGTGTTTGCCGGTACGCATATGTATTACCTGTACGGCATCGGTGCGTTTAACGAAGTGGCGTTTGTGTCGATGCTGCGTTCCGGTATGGAAACCGGCGTGTATGGCGCGGTCGCGGCATTTGGCGCCAGCTTCCTGTTCGCGCGCATTATCGAAGGTTCGCTGGTGGGGATTCTCGATATTGGCGGCGCGATCCAGACCGGCGTCGGCCTTGGCGTGCCGGCACTGCTGCTCGGTGCCGGTATCGTGTTTCCGGTAGCGAACTTTGCCGCCTCACTGGCAACCGGTTTGGTGGTGGGTTTAGCGATTGGTTATCTGATCATCCTGGCGCGTAAGTTCACCATCAACCAGAGCGATTCAACCTACGGCGCGGACGTAATGATGGGCGCGGGTAACGCGTCAGGTCGCTTCCTTGGGCCATTGATTATCCTCTCCGCAATGGCCGCGTCGATCCCCATCGGTCTCGGTTCGCTGGTGGGTGCGCTGTTGTTCTACCTGTGGAATAAGCCAATTACCGGCGGCGCGATTCTTGGCGCGATGGCGCTGGGTGCGATGTTCCCGATTTCGCTGTAATGCGGCTGATTGGACGGTCGCCATAAATGGCGACCCTACATGTTGGGTGCGCATTTGTAGTTATGTAGGGTGCGCATTCATGCGCACCTGGCAACAATCGCAGTAAAGGAGTGAGCATGTTTGATCTGATTCTGCGCCGCGCACGACTGTGCGACGAACAGCTGGTGGATATCGCCATTCAGCACGGCAAAATTGCCGCCGTCGGCGAAGTGAGCGGCGCGGCACAGCAGGAGCGCGATCTTGCGGGACGCTACTACGTCAGCGCTGGCTGGATTGACAGCCACGTGCACTGTTATCCCAAATCCCCGATTTATCACGACGATGCCGATACCATTGGCGTAGCGCAAGGCGTTACCACCGTAGTCGACGCCGGCAGCACCGGCGCCGGTGACATCGACGACTTTTACCAGCTCACGCGTTCGGCGACCACCCAAGTACGCGCGCTGATCAACATTTCCCGCACCGGCATTGTGACGCAAAACGAGCTGGCCGATATGGCGCAGATCGATGGCGATGCGGTGGTACAGGCGGTGAAACGTCGCCCCGACTTTATCGTCGGCCTGAAAGCGCGCATGAGCAGTAGCGTGGTAGGCGAAAACGGTATTCAGCCGCTGGTGCGCGCCAAAGCCATTCAGCAGGCGGCGGGTAATCTGCCGTTGATGGTGCACATCGGCAACAATCCGCCGGTGCTGGAGGAGATCGCCGATCTGCTGACGTCTGGTGACATCATTACCCACTGCTTCAACGGCAAACCAAACCGCATCTTATCGCCGCAGGGTGAGCTGAAAGCAGCGGTGAAAAACGCGATGGCGCGCGGCGTGAAGCTGGATATCGGCCACGGCGGAGCCAGCTTCAGTTTCGACGTCGCGCGTCAGGCGATCGCGCAGGGCATTCTGCCCGACACCATCAGCTCCGACATTTACTGCCGCAACCGCATTAACGGCCCGGTGCATAGCCTGGCGCACGTGATGTCGAAATTCTTCAGCATTGGCATGACGCTGCCGCAAATTATCGCGTGCGTTACCGCGAATGCTGCCGTGGGCCTGCGCCTGGCGGGCAAAGGGCGCTTAACCGCAGGTTATGACGCCGACCTGACCATTTTTACCGTCAAAGAGGAAATCCGCCCGTTCGTTGATGCTGAAGGCGAACAGGTTTTGGGTGAGCAACATGTGCTGCCGCTGGCCGTGGTTGTCGCGGGTCACTGGCATTTGACTGACGAAGGGAAAGCCAATCATGTCTTCGATTTATGAAAAATATGACCTGAAACAGGTCATCAATGCGTCTGGCCGTATGACGATTCTTGGCGTTTCCACGCCGTCTGCTGATGTGGTTGATACCGTTAGCTATGGCTTGAATCACTACTTTGAGATGAAAGATCTGGTCAACAAGACCGGCGCTTACATCGCCAAACTGCTGGAGGTGGAAAACGCGGTGGTGGTGTCGTGCGCCTCGGCGGGCATCGCGCAGAGCGTGGCGGCGGTGATCGTTAAGGACAACGACTGGCTGCTGGAGAATCTGCACGCCGCGCCGCTCAGCGTACCGCACGATATCGTGGTGCCAAAAGGGCACAACGTGAACTTTGGCGCACCGGTTGGCACCATGGTGGCCCTGGGCGGCGGTCGCCTGATCGAAGCCGGTTACAGCAACGAATGTTCGCCAGAGCAGCTGGCGGCAGCGATCACGCCGACCACGGCGGCGCTGATGTATATCAAATCGCACCACTGTGTGCAGAAAAGCCATCTCAGCGTGGAGCAGGCGGCGGTCGTGGCGCGCCAACATGGCATCCCATTGATCGTCGATGCGGCAGCTGAGGAAGATTTGCAGTGCTACTACCAAATGGGCGCTGACTTGGTGATTTACAGCGGTGCCAAGGCGATTGAAGGGCCAACCAGCGGTTTGGTGATTGGCCGCACGCAATACGTTGAGTGGGTGAAGCGTCAAAGCAACGGCATTGGCCGCGCGATGAAAGTCGGCAAAGAGGGCATTCTCGGTCTGACACAAGCGATTGAAAACTATCTGGTGCAGCCGAAAACCACCGGTGCCGAGATGGTGGCTAACATGACGCCCTTTATCGATAACCTCAACACCCTGAACGGCGTAAGCGCACGCGTGGTGTGGGATGCGGCGGGACGCGATATCGCGCGTGCCGAAATTAAGTTCGATGAAGCGGTCACCGGTTGGCCAACCGGCGAACTGGTGCAGGCGCTGAAAACCGGCGACATCGCCATCTATTTCCGTGGCTACAAAGCCAATGAAGGCATTATCGAAGCCGATGTGCGCAGCGTCAGCGCCGATCAGCTACACATCATCTTTAGCGCTATCCAGGCGTTGATCAACGGAGGAGCGCGCGCATGAGTCTCAACCCAAATTTCTATCAGGGCCGCCTGTGCCTTAACGTGCTGGCCGGTTCGAAACAGAATGCGCATGAAATCTGGCAGGCTGCCGAAGGCCATGTGTTGGTTGGCGTGCTGTCAAAAAACTACGCCAGCAATGAAGAAGCGATTGCCGACATGCGTGAGTACGCGGCGCTGATCGACAATGCGCTGTCAGTGGGCTTAGGCGCGGGCGATCCGAATCAGTCGGCGATGGTGAGTGAAATCTCGGCAGTTTTGCAGCCGCAGCACGTTAATCAGGTGTTCACCGGCGTGGCGACCAGCCGTGCGCTGCTCGGCCAGAGCCAAACCGTGGTGAATGGCTTGATTTCACCTACCGGCACGCCGGGCTTGGTAAAAATCTCCACCGGTCCGCGCAGCTCGCAGGGCACCGACGCGATTGTGCCGATTGACAGCGCCATCGCCATGCTGCAGGACATGGGCGGCAGCTCGGTGAAGTACTTCCCGATGGGCGGCCTGAAAGCGGTGAATGAGTATCGCGCGGTGGCGGAAGCCTGTGCGCGTCACGACTTCTGGCTGGAGCCAACCGGCGGCATCGACCTCGCTAATTTCGAAGAGATTGTGCGTATCGCGCTCGACGCGGGCGTCAGCAAAGTGATCCCGCACGTCTACAGTTCGATTATCGATAGCGCAACGGGCGACACGCGCATTGACGATGTGCGTCAGCTTCTGGCAACGTGCAAGAAACTGCTGTAACAAATGAGTAACAGGTGAGCTCCGTGAGATTTCCCAATCAGCGTCTGACCCAGCTTTTCGCTGCGCTGCAAAATGAAACGCTGCCGCAGGATGAGCTGGCACGCCGCTTTTCCGTTTCAACGCGCACGGTGCGCACCGATATCACCGCGCTAAACGCGCTGCTGGAGCAGCACGGCGCCCAGTTTGTGCTGGCGCGCGGCGCGGGATATCAGCTCAAAATTGACGATGCGGCGCGTTTTGGCCGGCTGCAGGAGGAGAGCGCCACGCCGCTGCGGGTGCCGCGCACCTCACAGGAGCGGGTGCGCTATCTGCTGACACGCTTTCTCACCGCCGCTTATTCCATCAAGCTGGAAGATCTGTCGGAAGAGTGGTTTGTCAGCCGCGCCACGCTGCAAAGCGACATGGCGGAAGTACGCGAATGGCTGGGCCGCTATCACCTCAATATTGAAACCAAACCGCATTACGGCATGAAGCTGTTTGGCAGCGAGGCGGCAATCCGCACCTGCTTAACTGATTTGCTGTGGCAAATCGACCAGGAGACGCCAGACAGTCCGCTGCTGACGGTGGAAGCGCTGCACAGCGGCATTCTGGCTCAGCTTGAGCCATTGCTGCAGCAGTGCTTTGCCCAACATGCCATTCGCCTCAGTGATGAGGGCGATCGCTATCTGCAAATCTACTGCGCGGTGGCGGTGCGACGCATCAGCGAAGGCTTCCCGCTCAACGATCCGGGCGCGGAAGATGTGGGCGACGAAGTGCGCGAAGCGGCGCAGGATCTGATCAATCTGATGCGTCCGTTGGTCGGCAAGCCGATTTCACAGGCGGAAGAGAACTGGCTGCGAGTCAACATCGCCGCGCGTCAGATTCAGGCGCTGGCACCCAGCACCATCAACGCCGATGATGCTGATGCGCTGGTCGATTACCTGCTGAATTACATCAATACCCATTACAACTATCGGCTGCAGCACGATGAGCAGCTACGCGCCGATCTGCTCACTCATATCAAAACCATGATCACCCGGGTGCGTTATCAGATTCATATTCCCAATCCGCTGCTGAGCAACATTAAACAGCACTATCCAATGGCCTACGATGTGACGTTGGCAGCAGTGACCAGCTGGGGAAAATACACGCCTTACACCATCAGTGAGAACGAGATCGGTTTCCTGGTGCTGCATATCGGCGTCGGGCTGGAGCGGCATTATGACGTCGGCTATCAGCGCCATCCGCAGGTGCTGCTGGTGTGCGACAGCGGCAACTCGACGCTGCGTATGATTGAAGCGCTACTGTTGCGTAAGTATCCGCAGCTGGTGGTGACAGCGCGGCTATCACAGCGCGACTATGAGCTGCGCCAGCATATCGATGAAGACTTTGTGATCTCTACCGCGCGGCTGACGGAGAAGAACAAGCCGATTGCCGTGATGTCGCCATTCCCCACTGAATACCAGCTTGAGCAGCTTGGCAAGCTGGTATTGGTGGATCGTACGCGTCCTTACATGCTGGAGAAGTACTTCGACGCGCAGCACTTTATGGTGCTGGATAAGCCGATGGCGCAGTCGGATCTGTTCCGTCTGCTGTGCGATCAGCTGCAAGCTGAAGGCTATGTCGATGCGGATTTCTTTCCATCGGTTGAGGAGCGTGAAGCGATCGTCAGTACCATGCTGGGCGAAGGCATTGCGCTGCCGCACTCGTTGGGTTTACTGGCGCAGAAAACCGTGGTGTATACGGTACTGGCCCCGCACGGCGTAAGCTGGGGCGAGGAGACGGCATCGGTGATTTTCCTGCTGGCGATCAGCAAGAGCGAATATGAAGAGGCGATGGCGATTTACGATCTGTTCGTCACCTTCCTGCGCGAAAGGGCGATGGCGCGTCTGCGTGATTGCGCCGATTTTGTCAGTTTTAAAGCGGTGGCGATCGATTGTTTGAGCCGGTTGTGAGGGATTGTGCCCGCCGTCCCCCATCCCGGCCTTCCCCCGCAAGCGGGGGAAGGAGACGCTGCCACATGCAGCTTCAGCACTGACATATGGCAGTATCTTCCTCCCCCATTTATGGGGGAGGAAGATACTGCCATATGTCAGAAC
>NZ_LGIS01000022.1 GCF_001187905.1 Pantoea sp. RIT-PI-b
CGATAAGGCAGGAACCGGACAGCGTGAGAGAACTGGATATTGAAGAGGCGCGGGCCGGGCTGGCCGGGAATTACAGGAATATCGTGTATGTGTATTAACAATATTCCTGGGGATCCCTCAGCCCTACAAGATGGGCATTCATTTGCAATAACACCTGCCTAATTCCGAATCACTTCATAAATAACCCAACTTGCTTACTTTTCGCCGATATCCCGGCGAAAAAAACGCATGAACTGGGATATACTCGCTGCGAATTTCATCTCATGACACGCCTTTGATGGCCTGGAGAAGTTTTGTTGCGCGTCAGTCGTTCTCTAACGATAAAGCAGATGGCGACGGTTTCCGCCGTGGCGATGGTGACCATCTGCATTTTTATTGTCATCCAGCTCTTTCACTTTGTGCAGCAGCGCAGGATTGACTACGCCCAACAAATGGAAAATGTGGCGCATACCGTGCGTCAGCCGCTCTCCGATGCCGTGTTGAAAGCCGATATTGCCCAGGCCGAGCGCATTCTCAATCCTTTGAACCCCGCCGGTATTTTATCGCGCGCCGATGTGGTGCTGCCGAACGCGTTCCAGGCGCTGCACGCCGATTTCGCGCCGGAAAAACCGGTGCCGCGCTGGGTGGCGCGCCTGTTTGAGCTGCCGGTGCAAATCACGCTGCCGCTCTATTCGGTTGAGCGCTCTGGCTTGCCAAAGCCGATTGCGTATCTGGTGCTGCAGGCCGATTCGTCGCGCGTCTATCAGTTCCTGCTCAGCACGTTATCCACCATGATCACCACCTATCTGCTGCTGGCGCTGATCCTTTCGATCTCCATCAGCTGGTGCATCAACCGCTTGATTGTGCATCCGCTGCGCGATATCTCGCGTGATTTGCAGGAGCTGCCGCCGCAGGCGATTCTGACGCACAAAATGACGCTGCCGCATAACCATCGCGATGATGAAATCGGCATGCTGATTCGCAGCTACAATCGCAATCAGCAGGTGCTGGAGTCGATTCACGACGAAATGAGCCGTATGACTACCCATTTCGCCGTGACGGATCTGCCTAATCGCGCGCTGTTCCTTGCGCTGCTCGAACAACACATGAGCCATCAACGTAACCGCCAGGCGTGGGGACTGATGGTGATTCGTATCGAGACGCTGCAGGAAGCCAACGGCGTTTTGAGCGATGAGCAGCGCGATACGCTGATGTTGACGCTAGTGGAGAAGATTCGCAGCACAGTGGACGATCACGTGCTGCTGGCGCAAACCGGGCCGAGCGACTTCGCCTTGCTGATGAAGCGCGCGCACAATCCGTTCCGCGCCATGCGCCTGGCGCGCAATCTGATGATTCGCATCAATCAGCCGGTGAACCTGCAACAGCTGCAGCTGCGGCCTAATGCCAGCATTGGTCTGGCGCTGCATGAAGAGAACAGCATCTCGGCCAGCGAGCAGCTGGATCGCGCTACATCGGCGATGATGTCGGCGCGCCATCAAGGCAAAAACCAGATTCTGTTCTTCGACCCGGCACTCACCGAGCGCGCGCAAAAGCGCTTAACGCAGGAACATGACATTCTGCAAGGTTTGCAGGAGGATCAGTTCTCCCTCTATCTGCAGCCGCAAATCAATATGGAAACCGGTGAATTGGCCGGTGCCGAAGCGCTGCTGCGCATGCGCATGCCGGATGGCAGCTATGGCTTATCGGAAGAGTTTATTGCCAGCGCTGAAGAGATTGGCGTGATTTCGGCGATTGGTCGCTGGGTGTTTGAAGAGGCCTGCCGCATTCTTGCCGGCTGGCAGAAGCAGGGCATTAACATCCCGCTCAGCGTTAACATCTCGGCGGTGCAGCTGCGCGATGCCAGCATGGTGAGTCATTTGCAGGGCTTACTGGAGCGCCATCGCATTGCGCCGGGCAACTTCGTGCTGGAAATTACCGAAACCGCACAGATTGGTGATGCCGAACAGGCGATTGCGCTGCTGCGCTCACTGCAACAAACCGGCGTGGCCGTCGCGCTTGATGATTTCGGCATGGGTTACTCCAATCTTAACTACCTGCATCAGTTTAAAGCGCTGCCGGTGAACAAGCTGAAAATGGATCGCAGCTTCGTCGCGGCACTGCCCGATGATGACACCATGGTACGCATCGTGGCGGCGATTGCCGACATCATTCACCTTGATGTGATCGCTGAAGGTGTGGAAACCGCCGAACAGCGTGACTGGCTGCTGGCGCGCGGAATTACTATAGGGCAGGGCTACTTATATGCTGAAGCGCTGCCGCTCAACGTCTTTAATCACCGCTGGCTCCAGACCCCGCAACTCCCTGAATAATCACCTTGGTTATTGATTTTCCTTATAAAATTACAGCGAAGCGCTAAGCTGAAGCGTTTCAGTTCATAGTTAGAGTTTTGTAACTTTTGTAAGGAATGTTAGGGGATATTAATCTTGTTAACAGGGTGTTATTTTCCTCGCCATCGGTAAGGTTTTACGCTTCTGGCGGCTTGCCGCATGCGTTACTCCACAACAATGGCGGTGCAAACCGTCTTACTGGACACCTGTTATGAAAATCTTAAAAAGCCTCTACTTGCAGGTCATAGTTGCCATTGGCATCGGCGTCCTGTTGGGCCACTTCTATCCTGAGTTAGGCGCACAAATGAAGCCGCTCGGAGATGGTTTCGTTAAGCTGATCAAGATGATCATCGCCCCCGTTATTTTCTGTACGGTGGTGACCGGTATTGCCGGCATGGAGAGCATGAAAGCCGTTGGACGTACTGGCGCGGTTGCGCTGCTGTACTTTGAAGTGGTCAGCACCATCGCGCTGATCATCGGTTTGGTGGTGGTCAACGTGGTGCAGCCGGGTGCGGGCATGAACGTTGATCCGGCCACGCTGGATGCCAAAGCGGTCGCGGTTTACGCCCAGCAGGCGGAGCAGCAGGGCATTGTCGCCTTCTTACTGGATGTGATCCCGAATAGCGTGGTCGGCGCCTTCGCCAGCGGCAACATTCTGCAGGTATTGCTGTTCGCTATTCTGTTCGGCTTTGCGCTGCATCGTCTGGGCAGCGCCGGCACGGTGATGTTTAACGTTATCGAAAGCTTCTCGAAAGTGATCTTCGGCGTTATCAACATGATCATGCGTCTCGCGCCAATCGGTGCCTTTGGTGCCATGGCCTTTACCATCGGGAAATATGGTGTGGGATCGTTGGTGCAGTTGGGCCAGCTGATCATCTGCTTCTATATCACCTGCGTGCTGTTCGTGGTGGTGGTGCTGGGGCTGATTGCCCGCTTCGCCGGCTTCAACATCTTTAAATTTGTCGCCTATATCAAAGAAGAGCTGCTGATCGTACTCGGCACGTCCTCTTCCGAGTCTGCGCTGCCGCGTATGCTGGATAAGATGGAGAAACTGGGATGTAAGAAATCGGTGGTGGGCTTGGTTATCCCTACGGGTTACTCCTTCAACCTTGATGGCACTTCGATTTATCTCACCATGGCGGCGGTGTTTATTGCGCAGGCGACCAATGCGCATATGGATGTGTTCCATCAAATCACGCTGTTAGTGGTGCTGCTGCTCTCCTCTAAAGGCGCAGCGGGTGTCACCGGCAGTGGCTTTATCGTGCTGGCGGCAACCTTGTCGGCGGTGGGACATCTGCCGGTAGCCGGTTTGGCGCTGATTCTGGGTATCGACCGCTTTATGTCGGAAGCGCGTGCGCTGACCAATTTGGTCGGTAACGGCGTGGCGACCATTGTGGTAGCCAAGTGGGTTGGCCAGCTGGATGAGAAGCAAATGAACGCGACGCTTTCTTCAGCGAAAAAGGTGAAAAACGCATCAGAAACCGCTGCGTAAAAGGCTATTTGCGTTAATTTGCCGAGAAATGCCCGCTGTCGCTTGCCCTGACAGCGGGCATTTGCATAATAAACCCCATTGATTTTTTTCCCGATTTTTTGCCTCGTTGCGCGACATCCTGACCTTCTCGTGGTCAAAGAGTCTGTTATTAAATAAACGTGGCGGCAAACTGCCGCACCGGTCACCCCAGATGTGGCCGAACATGCCGCGCTAACGAGCGTTGATCTGTTTGAGTAGGGGTTCACATGCAGGGCACCAGAATTCGGCTTTTGGTTGGCGGATTGCTACTGGCAGCATCCGGTTTTGGCGTGCAAGCCGAGACGCTCCAACCCGATCCCGCCTGGCAGGAAGGTAAACTGGACAATGGTTTTAGCTGGCAGCTGCTAACCACACCGCAACGTCCCAGCGATCGCATTGAACTGCGCCTGATTGTTAACACCGGTTCGCTGGTGGAGAGCGCACAACAAACCGGCTACAGCCATCTTTTATCGCGTTTGGCGATGGTGCATAACGCCACGCTGGACACCAATCAGCAACGCGCGCTATGGCAACAGGCCATGGATCCGCAACGTCCGCTGCCGCCTGCCATCTCTTCGTACGATTACACCCAATATAATCTCAGCTTGCCAAACAACCGTCCGGATCTGTTGAAAGAAGCACTCAACTGGCTGGCGGCAACCGCCGGTAAAATGACGATTAATGAGCAAGTGGTGTCAACCACGCTGACGGCGACCGATCCGATCGCGACCTGGCCCACGAATACCCAGGATGTGTGGTGGCGCTATCGCCTGAAAGGTTCGGCGATGCTGGCGCACGATCCCGGCGAGCAGCCGCGCGCGCCGGTGGATATCGCCCAGCTCAACAGTTTCTATCAGCAGTGGTACACGCCCGATGGCATGACGCTGTATGTGGTCGGCAATGTTGACAGCCGCAGCATGGCGGAGCAGATCAATAAAGCCTTCTCGCCGCTGAAAGGCAAGCGCGTGGCGCCTGCTGCGTTACCGACGCTCTCACCGCTGCCGCATCAGCCGGTTAATCTGGTGAATGGCGGGATGAGTCAGGATCGCCTGTCGCTGGTATGGGATACGGCGTGGCAACCCATCCGTGATTCGCAAAATTTGCAGCGCTATTGGCAGAGCGATTTGGCGCGTGAAGCGCTGTTCTGGCACGTGCAGCGCGCTCTGGCGGACAGCAAAGCGCAAAGCGTACAGGTTGGCTTTGACTGCCGTGTGCTGTATCAGCGTGCGCAGTGTTCGATCAACATGGACAGCCCGAATGCCTCGTTGCCACAGAATATGAATCAGGTGGCGAAAGAGCTGGCGGCGGTGCGTGATAAAGGATTGCCGCAGGAGGAGTTTGATGCGCTGATGGCGCAAAAGCTGCTGGAGCTCAACAAGCTGTTCGCCACTTACGCACGCACCGATACCGATATTCTGATGGGACAGCGTCTGCGCTCGCAGCAAAATGCGGTGGTGGATATTGCGCCAGAGCAGTATCAGAAACTGCGCCAGACGTTCCTCAGCGAAATGACGCGTGACCAGTTAAATCAGGAACTGCGCCAGCAACTGTCGCAGGAGCTGACCATGGTACTGATTCAGCCGCAGGGTGAAGCCGAGACCAACGTGAAGATGCTGCAGGAAAGCTGGGATAAAGTGATGAAGCTGCCTGACGCACCTGCTGCGCCTGCCGCTCCGGATGAAGTAAAACCGGACAACAGCGCCGGCGCGTCGGAACAATCTCCACCTTCCTCGTGACATCCCCTAAATAATTCAAGCTGCAGCAAGGCGGCAAGTGGGCAAATCCCCAGGAGCTTACGTTAGTAAGTGACTGGGGTGAGCCCACGCAGCCAACGCCGCTGCAGTTTGAAGTATGACGGGGATTATTTGGCTCTAAGCCACTCTGTCACCAGCATCGGCCAGCTGGCGAGCGGAAGGTCCGCCACGCCACGGATACCAAATCCGTGGCCGCCCTTCTGGTAGAAGTGAATCTCCACCGGCACCTTGTGCTCCCTTAGCGCGCTGAAAAACACCATGCTGTTATTCACCGACACCGACTCATCGTCAGAGGCGTGAATCAGCAGCGTCGGTGGCGTTTGTGCATGCACACGCGTTTCCAGGGAATATGCCTCTATCATCTTTTGATCCGGCCACGCGCCGAGCAAGCGGGTGCGCGCGCCTTCGTGGGCCAGACCTTCACGCATGCTGATCACCGGATAGAGCAGCACCATCGCATCCGGGCGCGGCGAGAAGCTGTCGGCCTGATCCTGCACCGGATAGAGTTTATCGCCGAAGCGTGTGCCGAGACTGGCGGCAACGTGTCCGCCAGCCGAAAAGCCCATCATCACGATGTATTTACCGTTCATGCCGCGCTGTGCACGTTCACGTAGCACGCGCACCGCACGCTGCGCGTCGGCCAGCGGCGCGTCTGGGCCTTCATGATGTCCATCGTACGGCAGGCGGTAGGTCATCACCGCCAGCGTGTAGCCCATTGAGGTGAAGAAGGTTGCGAGCGCGCTGCCTTCACGGTCAATTAGCACGCGCTGATAACCGCCGCCTGGCGCGACTAACAGCGTGATACCGTTCGAGGTTTCCGGATGCCAGAGGGCAATTTCCGGGCAACGCACGCCGGTGGCGGCGCGGTCATAAGGTTCGTACTCTTTGGCGAGATCGACGATCTGCGGCTGAGCGCGCGAATCGCTCGCGCCTGGCGCATCACCGTGTGGCCAGATATTGATAATTTCTGTGTGCATAAGTCAGTCCTGAGCGAGTCATGTTGTCGTTATTCTTTTCGCGGCCGGAGTCACAGCGTCCTGCTGTTATTGATTAAAACATGGTCTCTTTTGCGGCTGACGTCCAGCCGAAAACCGGCGATTTCGCCAGTTTCAGACTATGCCTGGCGGCCGGTTTTCGTGGCATAACACATTGAATTTAAATCACTCTGATAAGCGTATTTGAAGCGGTGCAGCGGGTAATGTTACAGAAATGGATGAGCTAAGTGATTAGTGGAAATTAGCAGGGAAAAATACTGCGTTAAGGCAAACTTTGGGGGCGAGGTTGTTAGCGGTATTTATGAATTTGGTCGTCATAAATGACGACCTTACAATCTGCGTAGGGTGCGCATTCATGCGCACCTCGATTAACGTGGCATCGCGCTCAGCGGAATAATAGCGCCGCGATGCTGGATCACCGTGCTGGCGGTGAGATGACCGCGCGCCGCGGCATCTTCGGCGCTGCCACCGGCTAAACGCACCGCCAGATAACCGGCGCTAAAGGAGTCGCCTGCGGCGGTGGTATCGACCACTTTCTCTTTCGCCAGCTTGATCGCGGCAACTTCCCGCAGCGGTTCGTCGCCGACGGCCACCAGACAGGAGTCGGCACCGCGCTTAATCGCAATCTCCTGTACGCCGGCGGCGCGCGTTCGGGCAATCACCGTTTCCAGCGGCTGCTCGCCCCATAGCAGATCTTCATCGTCGAGCGTGAGGAAGGCCATATCGGTGTGGCGCAGCATCTCGGCATACGCCTGCTGCGCGCTGGCTTTGTCGGCCCACAAACGCGGACGGTAGTTATTGTCGAAAATCACCTTGCCGCCGTTCTGACGACAGGCGCTGAGCAGCGCCATAAGTTTGTTGCGACTGGCTTCCGGCAGAATCGCCAGGCTAATGCCGCTCAGATAGAGATAATCGTAGTGTGCCAGCTGCTGGCAGATGTCATCCGCCTGCGCGCTATCCAGCCAGAAGCGGGCGGCCGCGTCGTTGCGCCAGTACCAGAAGGTACGCTCGCCATGTTCATCGGTTTCGATGAAGTACAAACCGGGCATTTTATTGTCGAGGCGCTGAATCAGTTGGGTTTGCACCTGCTCTTGCTGCCAGGCAGCGATCATCTGATCGCTAAAGCTGTCGGTACCCAGTGCGGTGACATAATCCACGCGCAGCTGCTGGTTATCTGACAGACGGGCCAGATATACCGCTGTGTTCAGCGTATCGCCGCCAAAACCGCGTTTGATGTTCTCACCTTTTTCGGACAGTTCAATCATGCATTCGCCAATAATGGCGATTTTTTTCTGCTTCATGGTCTTCGGCCTATAGTGAATTCTGCCTTAGTCTCGCGTCTGGTATGGCAGTCGTCAATGGTTTTTAAAACGATGTTTTAATTTAACTTAAGGCAGTGAAGTGCCGGTACTACGGCGATTTAACGGCCAAAGCGCGTTTTATTTTGCCGATTAAGCGCGAAGCACGCTGTTACACTCATCTATTCATGGGACTAATGAGATCGATAAAGTTATCCCTGCGATCGCCGATACTTGCCGCTGAGATGCTATTTGCAGGCACTCGACACCAACCAGGAAAAAACCATGGTGATGAAGAATTTGAGTCATCGGCTGCCTGTTTCAAATGAACTGGAGCAACAACAGGAAACGCGTCTCTTCTGGCAGCAGTGCCAACGATTCTATACTTTCCAGCCGATTTATCAGGTCTCAGGCCGCTTGCTGGCCATTGAATTATTGACGGCGGTAACGCATCCCTCCGCGCCAGAAAAAAGGCTGTCGCCCGAAGACTATTTTGAAGCCCTGACTATCGCGCAGCGGCTCGGTGTCGTCCAGGAGCAGCTGGAGCTGCTGATAACATGGTCACCCTTTTTCCATCAGCGTCAGCTGGTGGCTTCGGTGAATATCGATGGTCCAACGCTGATGGAAATTGAGCAGCATGAGTCGATTCGCGCGCTGATCGCGCAGTTGCCGTGGGTGCGCTTTGAACTCACCGAACATCATGCTCTGCCGCAGGAAGAGATGGTGGCGAAGATGCCGGAACTCGGCCCGCTGTGGCTGGATGATTTTGGCTCTGGCATGGCGAACTTCTCCGCGTTGACCGAACTGCGTTATGACTACATCAAACTGTCGCGCGAGCTGTTTATGCTGCTGCGCGCCAGCGATGAAGGCCGCTCCATGTTCTCTATGCTATTGGCGCTAATTAATCGCTACTGCAACGGCGTTATCGTGGAGGGCGTGGAAACTGAAGAAGAGTGGCAACAGGTGCGCAGCTCGCCGGCAATGGCGGCGCAGGGCTATTTCTTCTCGCGTCCGGTGCCGTTTAGCGAGCTGGAACGTATGGCACTTGAGCTTCCCTGATCCCGTTCTGCAGCGTCTCGACTATCCTTAGTCGAGACGTGGAAGGGCAAGGAGGAAGCAATATGTCACGTACCCGAAAGATCCTGAGCTGGGTGGTCGGGATTTTTTTATTATTGGTTGTAGTGATTGTGGTGATCATCGCCACCTTTGACTGGAACCGCCTAAAACCAACGATAAATCAGAAAGTTTCTGCTGAACTCAATCGTCCTTTCGCTATTCGCGGCGATCTTGGCGTGGCCTGGGTGCGCAATCGCGAGGAGCCCGGCTGGCGCAGTTGGGTGCCGTGGCCGCAGGTACATGCCGATGATGTGATGCTGGGCAATCCGCCGACGGTTCCTGAAGTCACCATGGTGCATTTACAGCGGGTAGAAGCGACGATCGCGCCGCTGGCATTGCTGCATAAGCAGATCTACCTGCCGTGGATAAAGATGCAGCAGCCCGACGCGCGGCTGGTGCAAACCGCGGACAAAAAGAACAACTGGACCTTCGATTTAGCCAGCAGCGATAACAGCAAGGCGAATGCCGCGCCGTCTGCCTGGTCCTTCCGCCTCGACAACATTCTGTTCGATAAAGGGCAGGTACGTTATCGCGATGCCATCAATAAAGCCGATGTCACGGTCACCATCAACCCACTGGGCAAACCGGTGCCGTACGCACAGGTGGCGGGCGGTAACGACCAGCAAAAAGGCGCGGGTGATTTTGTCTTTGGCTGGCAGGCGAACGGCACCTACAACAATGAGAAGCTGGAGGGTGACGGCAAAATTGGCGGCATGTTATCGCTGCGCAGTAAAACCACGCCGTTCCCGCTGCAGGCGGATGTGCGTAATGGTAGCACGCGCGTGCGCATTGACGGCACCTTGCAAGATCCGCTCAATCTCGGTGGGCTGGATGTGCGCCTGCGCTTCTCCGGTGACACGCTGGCGAACCTGTATGGCCTGACGGGCGTACTGCTGCCCGATACGCCGCCGTATGAAACCGACGGTCATTTGATTGCGCGTTTCAACGAGGAGAAAGGGCCGCTGTTCCGCTACGAGAAGTTTAACGGCCATATCGGCGACAGCGATATTCACGGTTCGCTCAGCTATCGTCAGGGCAAACCGCGTCCAACCTTAACCGGTGAACTCACTTCGAACCAGCTGCGCATGGCGGATTTGGGGCCGCTGATTGGCGTCGATTCAGGTAAAGGCAGCGAGAAGACGCAGCAGGCGAAAGCGCAGCGCGGTGAAGCTGCAGCGCAGCCCGCCGACCGCGTGTTGCCGCATGACAAGTTCGATACCAAAAGCTGGGACGTGATGGATGCGGACGTGAAGTTCAGCGGCAAGCGCATCGAACACAGCAGCAAGCTGCCGTTGAGCGATCTTTACACGCATGTACAGCTAAAGAATGGCGACCTGCTGCTCGATCCGCTGCGCTTCGGTATGGCGGGCGGCAGCATTAACTCCACCATTCATCTGGAAGGCGATCGCAGCCCGATGCGCGGACGCGCCGATCTGCATGCGCGTAAACTGCGTCTGCGTCAGCTGTTCCCGGATGTCACCGCGATGCAAAACAGTTTGGGTCAGCTGAATGGCGACGCCACGCTGAGCGGCACCGGCAACTCGGTGGCGGATCTGTTGGGCACCAGCAATGGCGAAATGAAACTGCTAATGAATGATGGCTTGATTAGCCGCAGCCTGATGGAGATTGCGGGCCTGAACGTCGGGAATTATGTGGTGGGGAAACTGTTTGGCGATGATGAGGTGAAGATTAACTGCGCGGCGACCGATCTGAATATTCGTCAGGGCCTGGCAACGCCGAAGCTGTTCCTGCTGGATACCGAGAATGCGGTGATCAACGTGACCGGCAACGTCAACTTCGCCAACGAACGTATGGACTTGTCGATCAATCCGGAGAGTAAAGGGATTCGCATCATCACGCTGCGTTCGCCGTTATATGTGCGCGGCACCTTCAAAAATCCGGATGCCGGGGTGAAAGCCGGACCACTGATTGCACGCGGTGCCGCAGCGATTGCGCTGGGTGCCGTAGTCGCACCAGCCGCAGCATTGGTTGCGCTGATTTCGCCAAGCGATACGGACGACAACCAGTGCAGTAAGGTGCTGCAGCAGATGAAGAATCAGAAGTGATCAGTTACGCCACAGCACTTTGATGATGTGGTAACCAAAGGCGGTTTTCACTGGTCCGTAAGGTTGCAGCAGCGGACAGGTGAAGACCGCCTTATCAAATGCCGGCACCATTTGCCCTTTGCGAAATTCACCTAAGTCGCCGCCGTTGCGGCCAGAGGGGCAGGTAGAGTGCTTTTTCGCCAGTTGCTGAAAGTTTGCGCCTTTCTCCAGCTGGGCCAGCAAGGATTTTGCCTGCGCTTCCTCTTTCACCAGGATATGTAAAGCCGCCGCGGTTTTCGCCATCATTTTGTCTCGTTGTGTATAATCGTCGCGCGAGCATTATACCCACCTTTCTTTCGAATCAACTGAGCGAATTCCGTTATGCGTCTAAACCCCGGCCAACAACGCGCTGTCGAATTTGTCACCGGTCCTTGTCTGGTGCTGGCCGGTGCGGGTTCAGGTAAAACCCGTGTGATCACCAATAAAATCGCCCATCTGATCCGCGAGTGTGGCTATCAGGCGCGCCATATCGCCGCCGTGACCTTTACCAATAAAGCGTCGCGCGAGATGAAAGAGCGTGTGGCGCAAACGCTGGGGCGCAAAGAGGCGCGCGGCCTGATGATTTCAACGTTCCACACGCTGGGACTTGAGATCATCAAGCGCGAGTACAAAGCGCTGGGAATGAAATCCAGTTTCTCGCTATTCGACGATCAGGATCAGCTGGCGCTGCTGAAAGACCTGACCAAACAGTGGCTGGAAGAAGACAAGACGCTGTTACAGCAGCTGATTTCAACTATCTCCAATTGGAAGAACGATCTGGTCGATCCCCAGGGCGCAGCGGGTTTGGCCAAATCGCAGCGCGACCAGATTTTTGCCCACTGTTATCAGCTGTATGACCAACATCTGAAATCCTGCAACGTGCTGGATTTCGACGATTTAATCGCGCTGCCGACGCTGCTGCTGCAGCGTAATCAGGAAGTGCGTGAACGCTGGCAGCAGCGTATTCGCTATCTGCTGGTGGACGAATATCAGGATACCAACACCAGCCAGTATGAATTGGTGAAGCTGCTGGTCGGCGCGCGGGCGCGTTTTACCGTCGTGGGCGATGACGATCAGTCGATCTACTCGTGGCGTGGTGCGCGACCGCAAAACCTGGTGCTGCTGCAAGAGGATTTCCCGGCGCTGGAAGTGGTGAAGCTGGAGCAGAATTACCGCTCGACGCAGCGCATCCTAAAATCGGCCAACATCCTTATCGCTAACAACCCGCACGTGTTTGAGAAGCGCCTGTTCTCTGAACTGGGGCAGGGCAGCGAGTTGAAGGTGCTCAGTGCCAATAATGAGGATCATGAAGCGGAGCGCGTGGCCGGCGAACTGATTGCGCATCACTTCATCAACAAAACCGCCTACAAAGATTACGCCATTCTCTATCGCGGCAACCATCAGTCGCGCGTGTTTGAGAAGCAGTTGATGCAGAACCGTATTCCTTATCGCATCTCCGGTGGCACCTCGTTTTTCTCGCGTCCGGAAATCAAGGATTTACTGGCTTATCTGCGCGTGCTGACCAATCAGGAAGATGACAGTGCGTTTCTGCGCATCGTGAATACGCCGCGTCGGGAGATTGGTCCGGCAACGCTACAAAAGCTGGGCGAATGGGCCAATCTGCGCAATAAAAGCTTGTATCACGCCAGCTTTGATATGGGCCTGGAGCAAACGCTGAGCGGGCGCGGATTGGAACATCTGCAGCGCTTCACGCACTGGCTGAATGAGATTATCCAGCTGACGGAACGCGAGCCGGTTAATGCGGTGCGCGACCTGATTCGCGGCATTGATTACGAGAGCTGGCTGTTTGAAACCTCTCCCAGCCCGAAAGCGGCTGAGATGCGCATGAAGAACGTCAACCTGCTATTTCAGTGGATGACCGAGATGCTGGAAGGGGACGAACTGAACGAACCGATGACGCTGGCGCAGGTGGTGACGCGCTTTACGCTGCGCGACATGATGGAGCGCGGTGAGAGCGACGAGGAGCTCGATCAGGTGCAGCTGATGACGTTGCACGCGTCAAAAGGGCTGGAGTTTCCGTATGTCTATCTGGTCGGCATGGAAGAGGGGTTATTGCCGCATCAGAGCAGCATCGATGAGAACAATATCGAAGAGGAGCGTCGTCTGGCGTATGTGGGCATTACGCGCGCGCAGAAAGAGCTAACCTTTACGCTGTGCCGCGAACGCCGCCAGTACGGTGAACTGATGCGCCCGGAGCCGAGCCGCTTCCTGCTGGAACTCCCGCAGGACGATGTGGTGTGGGAGCGCGAGAAAAAAGTGGTGAGCGCAGAAGAGCGTGCGAAGACCGGACAGACGCGCGTTGCCGGGTTAAGGGCGATGCTTGAGAACGCGAAGAAGGGATAAGATTGGTGCGCTTTGCCCCTCATCCCAACCTTCTCCCGCAGGCGGGAGAAGGAGCAGTCCGCTGCGATGATTAGGCTGATAACTAGATTTTAAAACGGGCTTGATCGGTTCCCTCTCCTGTGGGAGAGGGCTAGGGTGAGGGCATCCATCAGCAATCAGGAAATCGTCAGTAACCAGTGCACATATGACTGATAATGGCTCTCCTGCTCCAGCAGCTCGGAACGCAGCGGATGCGCTTCGCGCCACCCTACTGGCAGTGTCAGATGCAACGCATCATCGTCCGCCTGCAAACGCACGGCCGGTAAAGTGTCATCACGGCGACGACTCGAGAAAATAATCGCTAAACGCAGCAGACGGCTTAATCGCTCCGCCATACGTGGTGGAACGGCATTTTGCTGCGTCAGTAACGCGAGATCGATGCTGCCGCTTTGATTCTGCAACAGGCAAGCCAGCATTTTTTTCTGCGCGGGAGTGAAACCAGGAAGATCAAGATGACGAATCAGATAGGCGGCGTGCTGCGGTGCCTGACGGAAATCGACGCTCAGGCCAATTTCGTGGATTGAGCAGGCGCTCAGCAACAGGTCGCGACATCGGTTATCCAGCTTCCAGCTGCTGCTCACCTGACGGAAGAAACTCTCTGCTAGCTGACGTACGCGACCAGCCTGCTCAATATCAATGGCAAAACGACGTTGCACATTTTGCAGCGTGCGGCTGCGGATATCGCGATCAACCGGCAGATGCAGCATGCCATACACTAAACCTTCGCGCAGTGCGCCGCCAGCCAGCGTCATACCTTCAATGCTGAGTTCCTGGAAGATGGCGATGAGGATTGATAATCCGCTGGGAAAGACTAATGCGCGCTCTAGCGTCAATCCTTCAATTTCCAGCTCTTCCAGCTTGCCACATTGAATCGCGCGCTGTTTCAACTGCTGCAGCTTGCTCAGGGTGATGCGCTCATCCATGCCCTGCGCCATCATAATTTCCTGCAGCGCCTGCACGGTACCGGATGCACCCACACAGATTTGCCAGCCTTTCTCGCGTAGCGCAGCGGCTACTGGGCGGATCATCTCACGCGCCGCCGTTTCAGCCTGCTCGAAATTCTCTTTCGCCAGATGACGATCGCTGAAATAGCGTTCGAGCCAGGTTACGCAGCCCATCGATAAGCTAAAGAGCGTGGTGGCGTGCGAACCTTCGCCGGTCACCAGTTCTGTGCTTCCGCCGCCGATATCAACCACTAAACGCTGATCGGAACCGCCAGTGGTATGCGCAACACCTTGATAAATCAGGCGCGCTTCCTCTTCGCCACTGATGACATTCACCGGGCAGCCAAGAATTTGTTCAGCGGTAACGAGAAAATCCTGCGCATTTTCTGCAATGCGCAGCGTGGCGGTTGCCACCACGCGGATCTGTTCCGGGGGAATATCCTGCAGCTGTTCGGAGAACAACTTCAGACACTGCCAGCCGCGTTGCATCGCCTCTGCAGAGAGATGATTGGCTTTGTCGAGACCGGCTGCCAGACGCACTTTGCGTTTTATCCGCGCGACGGTCTGAATACTGCCAGACACCTCGCGCACCACCAACATATGAAAGCTGTTAGAACCTAAATCAATCGCTGCATAAAGTGACGATGCGCTTAGCATGGTGTGCTTAACCTGAACGCTTACGGTTGCTATTGCGCGGCGCGCCGCTGCGACGGTTACTGTTGTTACCGCCACGGCGTGGACCGTTTCCTGTGCGGCTGCGTTGCAGGCGCTTCGGTGGTGGCAGTTCGTTTAGCAATGCATCGCTGTTGTACTTGCTGACCGGAATACCGTGACCAATGTACTCTTCAATCGCCGGCAGGTTCAGCGCGTACTCTTCACACGCCAGGCTGATGGAGTGACCGCTGGCTCCCGCGCGGCCCGTACGGCCAATGCGGTGTACGTAGTCTTCGCGATCGTCTGGCAGATCGTAGTTGAACACATGCGTTACCGCAGGAATGTGCAGACCACGTGCGGCGACGTCGGTAGCGACCAGGATATCGACATCACCTTTGGTGAAATCGTCGAGGATGCGCAAACGTTTTTTCTGTGCAACATCACCGGTCAGCAGACCGACGCGATGACCATCGGCAGCCAAATGGCCCCAAATGTCTTCACAGCGATGTTTGGTGTTGGCGAAAATAATGGCGCGATCGGGCCACTCTTCTTCAACCAGCGTTTGCAGCAAGCGCATTTTCTCTTCGTTAGAAGGGTAGAAAAGCTCTTCTTTAATGCGATGGCCGGTTTTCTGCTCGGGTTCCACTTCCACGTATTCGGCGTTGTTCATGTGCTCAAACGCCAATTCACGCACGCGGTAAGACAAGGTGGCAGAGAACAGCATACTTAGGCGTTGGGTGGCCGGCGGCATGCGGCGGAACAGCCAACGAATGTCTTTAATAAAGCCGAGATCGAACATGCGATCGGCTTCATCCAGCACAACAACCTGAATGGCGCCAAGGTTGACATGGTTCTGCTTGGCATAGTCGATCAGACGTCCGGTGGTGCCCACCAGGATGTCGACGCCATCTGCCAGCACTTTCAGTTGTTTATCGTAGCCGTCGCCACCATAAGCCAGGCCCAGCTTTAAGCCAGTTACCTTCGCTAACGGTTCAGCATCGGCATGAATTTGTACGGCGAGCTCACGCGTTGGGGCCATGATCAGCGCACGTGGCTGATTGATCTGGCGACCTTCTGCGGCAGGATGAGAAAGAAGATAATGAAACGTTGACGTCAGGAACGCCATCGTTTTGCCGGTACCGGTTTGCGCCTGACCCGCGACATCACGCCCTGAAAGCGTAAAAGGCAACGCGAGCGCCTGGATAGGCGTGCAGTTAGAAAAGCCTTTGGTATCAAGGGCTTCTACCACCTGAGGGTGCAGGGCGAAGTCGGAAAACTTCTGTTCAGTTAAGTGTGTTTTGCTCATAGTGTGGTAGAATATCAGCTTACTAGCGCTTTACGAAAGCGTATCCGATGAAATAAAGTCAACCTACGTTGGTATAATTTACGCCAATTCGCCAGGCACAATCTTTTGGAGTTAAACATGAGCAGCGATAAGATCGTTCACTTGACCGATGACAGTTTCGACACAAACGTACTGAAAGCAGACGGTGTCACTCTGGTAGATTTCTGGGCTGAATGGTGTGGTCCTTGCAAAATGATCGCCCCAATCCTCGACGAAGTCGCCGAAGAGTACGAAGGTAAGCTTACCATCGCTAAGTTGAACATTGATGACAACCCGGGTACTGCGCCTAAATATGGCATCCGCGGTATCCCAACTCTGCTGCTGTTCAAGAACGGCGAAGTGGCGGCAACCAAGGTTGGCGCACTGTCTAAAGGCCAGTTAAAAGAGTTCCTGAACGCCAACCTGGCCTAAGCCCGGCGCGGTGTTTGTTCCGCAGTGGTGAATTTTTTCGCCACTGCTGGACGTCTCACTTTAAGCGTGTTAAGTTGAGTTCACTGCATTACGCTCTTACCTTGTAGTTTGCATCTAAGTTTTCCCTTGTCAGACCCTACTCGCAATGAACGTTATCGTGGTTTGGCAATCTGATGACTAGCACATTCGGCATCATCTTTCGACTGTCTCCTCGTTTCCTATCGCCACATCTGACGATAATCGTCGAGCTGAGTTGAAAAAGAGCCATTAACAGGCATGGAATTTTTGCCATACCACTCACGACAATCATTTCGAGAATTACCCCGAGTTTAAGAACCCATCACTATGAATCTTACCGAATTAAAGAATACGCCGGTTTCTGAGCTGATTACCCTCGGCGAAAATATGGGGCTGGAAAACCAGGCGCGTATGCGCAAGCAGGATATTATTTTCTCTATCCTGAAACAGCACGCAAAAAGCGGCGAAGACATCTTTGGTGATGGTGTGCTGGAGATACTGCAGGACGGATTTGGTTTCCTCCGTTCTGGAGACAGCTCCTACCTCGCCGGTCCCGATGATATCTACGTCTCTCCTAGCCAAATCCGCCGCTTCAACCTCCGCACTGGTGACACCATTTCTGGCAAGATTCGTCCGCCAAAAGAGGGTGAACGCTACTTTGCGCTGTTGAAAGTTAACGAAGTTAACTACGACAAGCCGGAGAACGCGCGCAACAAGATTCTGTTCGAAAACCTCACGCCGTTGCATGCCAGCAAACGCATGCGTATGGAGCGCGGTAATGGCTCGACTGAAGACCTGACAGCACGCGTGCTGGATCTGGCTTCGCCGATTGGTCGTGGTCAACGTGGTCTGATCGTGGCGCCGCCGAAAGCGGGTAAAACCATGCTGCTGCAGAACATTGCGCAGAGCATTGCCTACAACTATCCAGATTGCCTGCTGATGGTACTGCTGATTGACGAACGTCCGGAAGAAGTGACCGAGATGCAGCGTCTGGTTAAAGGTGAAGTCATCGCTTCTACCTTTGATGAGCCAGCTTCACGTCACGTGCAGGTTGCTGAGATGGTGATTGAGAAGGCCAAGCGTCTGGTTGAGCACAAAAAAGATGTCATCATCCTGCTCGACTCCATCACCCGTTTAGCGCGTGCCTATAACACTGTGGTACCTGCATCAGGCAAAGTCCTGACCGGTGGTGTGGATGCCAACGCCCTGCATCGTCCAAAGCGTTTCTTCGGCGCGGCACGTAACGTGGAAGAGGGCGGTAGCCTAACCATTATCGCCACCGCACTGGTTGATACCGGTTCGAAGATGGACGAAGTGATTTACGAAGAGTTTAAAGGTACAGGTAACATGGAATTGCACCTCTCGCGTAAAATCGCTGAGAAGCGTGTGTTCCCAGCGATTGATTACAATCGTTCCGGTACCCGTAAAGAAGAGCTGCTCACCACTCAGGAAGAGCTGCAGAAGATGTGGATCCTGCGCAAAATCATCCATCCTATGGGTGAAATCGACGCAATGGAGTTTCTCATCAACAAACTGGCTATGACCAAAACCAACGACGAATTCTTCGATATGATGAAGCGTTCATAAGTTGCATGTGTAGAGCCGCTAAGCCAAGCGGCTCTTCGCACAATTTGCCAGGAATTATTGCTAACGCCACGTCTTAACGTGGCGTTTTTTATTTATGGGCATTAGGATTAGCCCAGCAGGAAGCATTTATAATGACTGCGGCAGAAATTTGCTGATTTTTTAAGCTGTCGGATTTTTCTGCAGCAAAATTCGGAATAGGGATGAACGGCAATAGCTGGCATTTTGCATATTGTTGTCCACGATTTTAGCTGAGAGCATTAACGTGAATTTACTCACTATGAGTACAGAGCTTGGCCTAACTTTTCTTTTCTCTTTAGCCTTTATCTTTATTGCTCGCAAAGTGGCGAAAAAGATTGGGTTGGTGGATAAGCCTAATTTAAGGAAAAGACATCAAGGTGTTATTCCATTAGTTGGCGGGATTTCTGTTTATGCAGGTGTCTGTTTTGCCTTTTTGATTACCAAATCATATATGCCAAATGGATTTCTCTACCTGATCTGTGCAGGAATTTTGGTGCTGGTGGGCGCTCTGGATGATCGTTTCGATATTAGCGTCAAGTTTCGCGCTTTTGTGCAGGCGGTTATTGCTGTTGTGATGATGTTTGGCGCCAAGCTATATCTGCTGAGCCTCGGATTTATCGTTGGCCCAGTGGAATTCATCGTTGGCCCATTTGGGTACGTCCTCACGCTTTTTGCCGTCTGGGCCGCTATCAATGCATTCAACATGGTTGACGGCATCGACGGTTTACTCGGTGGATTATCATGCGTCACCTTTGGTGCCATGGGGATTATTCTTTATTTTGATGGAATGGTTAGTCTTGCGATGTGGTGCTTCGCCATGATTGCCGCCACCATTCCTTATATCCTGCTTAATCTGGGATTCCTGGGACGGCGTTACAAAGTCTTCATGGGGGATGCTGGCAGTACCATGATCGGTTTTACGATTATCTGGATATTGTTAGAGACGACCCAGGGACTGAGCCATCCAATTACCCCTGTCACCGCACTTTGGCTGATCGCGATACCTTTAATGGACATGATTGCGATCATGTACCGTCGTTTACGCAAAGGCATGAGCCCTTTTTCTGCAGATAGACAACACATTCATCATCTCATCATGCGAGCTGGATTTTCATCCCGACAAGCTTTTTTGCTGATTACTGTCGCTGCTGCATTGTTAGCCGGGATTGGCGTATTAGGCGAATATCTGGCGTTCATTCCTGAATGGGTGATGCTCGTCTTGTTCTTAATGGCATTTCTTCTTTATGGCTACTGCATTAAGCACGCCTGGCGTATGGCTCGTCGATTGCGTCGTATTAAACGTCGTTGGAACAAAGCCACTTCGGGTAAAAATTACTCCCGGTAAGCGCCCAAATAAGGATTTTTTATGAACTCTGCCATTGTGGAGAACGAACTGGATATGTGTGGCCTCGCTTGTACGCTGTGGCGTGGCAAGCGCTGGATTGTTGGCCTGGCCGTGCTGTTTGCACTGCTGGCATGGCTGGCTTCCATGTTGATGAAGCAGGCGTGGAGCACTACTGCGGTCACCGATCGTCCAACGGTGAATATGCTAGGTGATTTCTTTGTTCAGCAGCAATTCCTCAATAATCTGGATGTTCGCACTAATACGCTCAATCTCAGTTCACCCGCGCCGACCGTAATGGATGAGGTTTATCAAGAGTTCACCATGCAACTGGCATCATGGGATACGCGTCGGGATTTCTGGCAGCAGACTGAATACTTCAAAAGTCGTAAAAGCGGCAATGCGCACAATGATGCGGCGTTGCTCGATGACTTGATCACCAACATCCAGTTCACGGCGGCCGATCCGGCGCGCAATATCCTGGACAACATCAAGCTGGTTGCCGAAACCGCCGGTGATGCTAACAATCTGCTGCGTCAATATATTGCGTACGCCAGCGAGCGTGCGGCGCGTCATCTGAATGCCGAGCTGAAAGGTGCCTGGCAGGCACGCAGCGTGCAGCTGCAGTCGCAGGTTAATCGTCAGCAAGAAGTGGCGCAGGCGGTGTTTGCGCGTCAACGCCAGCGTATTGAGCAGGCGCTGAAAGTGGCGAGCGAGCAGGGCATTAAAGAGAACCGCGCGCCGGCAACGGGTGAAGCATTACCAGACAGCGATCGTTTCCTGTTAGGGCAGCAAATGCTGCAGGCACAACTCGATACCCTACAAGCCAGCGGACCTGCTTACGATTTAAGCTATGATCAAAATAGAGCGATGCTGAGTACGCTGCAGACCGGACCGCGACTGGATAAACAATTCCAGACTTATCGCTATCTGCGCACGCCGGAAGAGCCGGTATCGCGCGACAGTCCGCGTCGTCTGTTTATGATGATCATGTGGGGCGTCATTGGCGCGCTGGTCGGTGCGGGAGTGGCGCTGGTGCGTCGTCCGCGTTTAACGTTACCAACGAGCCACTAAGAGAAGTCATGTGAAAGTTCTGACCGTATTTGGCACGCGTCCTGAAGCGATCAAAATGGCTCCGCTGGTGCAGGCGCTGGCGCAGGATGCTGCGTTCGAGTCGCGCTTGTGCGTCACCGCTCAACATCGTGAAATGCTCGATCAGGTGCTGCGTCTGTTTCAGCTGCAGCCCGATTATGATCTGAATATCATGCGCCCCGAGCAAGGGCTGACGGAGATCACCAGCCGCATTTTGCAGGGCATGAAAACCGTATTAGCTGATTTTCAGCCAGATGTGGTGTTAGTGCACGGTGACACCACCACCACGTTTGCTGCCAGCCTGGCGGCGTTTTATCACCAAATACCTGTTGGTCATGTAGAAGCGGGCCTGCGCACGGGTAATCTGCTGTCGCCGTGGCCAGAAGAGGCCAATCGTACGCTTACCGGACATCTGGCGAGCTACCACTTCACGCCGACGGAAAATTCGCGGCAGAACCTGTTACGCGAAAATCTGCCCGATGCGCGTATCTTCGTTACCGGCAACACGGTGATTGATGCGCTGCTGTGGGTACGCGATCGCGTGCTTGATGATGCCGATCTTAACGCTCGCCTTGCGGCGCGCTATCCGTTCCTCGACCAGGACAAAAAGCTGATTCTGGTCACCGGCCACCGCCGCGAAAGCTTTGGCGACGGATTCGAACGTATTTGCAGCGCGCTGGCGCAGATAGCGCGCCAACATCCAGAGGTGCAAATCGTTTATCCGGTACATCTCAACCCTAACGTCAGCGAGCCGGTAAACCGCATTCTGAGCGGCATTGATAATATCATCCTGATTGAACCGCAGGAGTATCTGCCGTTTGTCTGGCTGATGAACCGCTCATGGCTGATTCTCACTGATTCTGGCGGCATACAGGAAGAAGCGCCATCGCTCGGCAAGCCCGTGCTGGTGATGCGCGATACCACCGAGCGGCCAGAAGCCGTTGCAGCCGGCACGGTGAAGCTGGTGGGCACTGATATCAGTAAGATTGTCGCGGAAGTCAGCCTGCTATTACAGGATGATGAAGCCTGGCAGGCAATGAGCCGCGCGCACAACCCGTATGGCGATGGTCATGCCTGCGCACGCATCTTGCAGGCCCTAAAACAACACAGAGTATAACCATGCGTTTTGAAACCATTTCCGTTATCGGACTGGGCTATATTGGGCTGCCAACGGCGGCCGTTTTTGCCTCACGGGGAAAAAAAGTCGTGGGCGTGGATATTAATAGCCGCGCTGTCGAAACCATTAATCGCGGCGATATCCATATCGTTGAACCTGAGCTGGGTGATGTGGTGCGCGACGCGGTGCGAGACGGATATCTGCGCGCCACTACGCAGGCAGAAGCCGCCGATGCTTTTCTGATTGCGGTACCCACGCCGTTTATCGGCGACCATCAACCGGATCTCAGTTATGTGCAGGCCGCCGCGTTGTCCATTGCGCCGGTATTAAAGGCGGGCGATCTGGTGATTCTCGAATCGACGTCGCCAGTCGGCGCAACTGAGCAAATGGCTGAGTGGCTGGCGGCGGCGCGTCCGGATCTGCGCTTTCCGCAGCACGGTGATGCATGCGACGTGTTTATCGCTTACTGTCCGGAGCGCGTATTGCCCGGCAAAGTGATGGTCGAACTGCTGGAAAACGATCGCGTGATTGGTGGTATGACGCCAGCCTGTTCCGCGCGGGCCAGTGAGCTGTACCGCATTTTCCTGCGCGGCGAATGCGTGGAAACCCATGCGCGCACCGCCGAGATGTGCAAACTGACAGAAAATAGCTTCCGCGATGTGAATATCGCGTTTGCCAATGAGCTGTCGCTGATTTGTGCAGAGCAAGGCATCAACGTGTGGGAGCTGATTGCGTTGGCGAATCGCCATCCACGCGTCAATATTCTGCAGCCTGGGCCGGGCGTGGGCGGTCACTGTATTGCCGTCGATCCCTGGTTTATCGTGGCGCAAAATCCCGAGCAGGCGCGACTGATTCGTACCGCGCGTGAAGTGAATGATGCTAAGCCCGGCTGGGTGCTGGATCAGGTAAAACAGGCGCTGGCGGAGTGCCTTACCGCCAGCGGCAAACGCGCCAGCGACGTCACCATTGCCTGCTTTGGGCTGGCCTTCAAACCGAATATTGATGATCTGCGCGAAAGTCCGGCGATGACGGTGGCTCATCTGATTGCCGAATGGCACAGCGGTCAAACCTGGGTGGTTGAACCGCACGTAACGGCCATCCCGCAGCGTCTGGCGCACGAAGCCACGTTGGTCGCAACCGAAGAGGCGCTGCAACAGGCGGATATTCTGGTGATGCTGGTCGATCACGCGCAGTTCCGCGCGGTTGAGGCTACACAGATTGCGCAGCCGTGGATCGTCGATACTAAAGGTGTCTGGCGATGAAACAGTATTTGGTTACCGGTGGTGCAGGATTTATCGGTTCGGCGCTGGTACGTTTTCTGATTGAAAACACTGACCATCGCGTTGTGGTGGTCGATAAGCTGAGTTACGCAGGCAATCTGGCCTCGCTGGCGCCGGTACAGCAGGATGCGCGTTTCGCCTTCGAGCAGGTGGATATTTGCGATCGTGCCGAACTGGATCGCGTGATGAAGCAGTACCAGCCGGATTGCATCATGCACCTGGCGGCGGAAAGTCATGTCGATCGTTCAATTGACGGCCCAATTGCCTTCGTCGAAACCAATATCGTTGGCACCTATCAACTGCTGGAAGCGGCGCGTCATTACTGGAATGGCATGGCGGATGAGCGCAAAAAAGGCTTTATTCTGCATCACATCTCTACCGACGAAGTGTTTGGCGACCTGCACGGCAGTGACGATTTCTTTACCGAAACGACGCCATATGCGCCAAGTAGCCCTTATTCAGCCACTAAGGCCAGCAGCGATCATCTGGTACGTGCCTGGCTGCGCACTTATGGTTTGCCGGTGATCATCACCAACTGCTCTAACAATTATGGTCCGTATCATTTCCCGGAGAAGTTGATCCCACTCACCATCATCCATGCGCTGGCCGGTAAACCGTTGCCGGTATATGGCAATGGCAGCCAGATTCGCGACTGGTTGTATGTGGAAGACCATGCGCGAGCGCTTTATCGCGTTGTCAGCAGCGGCAAAGTAGGTGAAACCTACAATATCGGCGGCCATAATGAGCGACGCAATCTTGAGGTGGTAGAAACGCTGTGTGATTTGCTGGATGAACTGGCCCCCCAGCAGCGAGCACCACATCTCGCTCGTTATCGTGACTTAATTACTTTTGTCAGCGATCGTCCCGGACACGACTTACGTTACGCCATCGACGCCAGCAAAATTGCACGTGAGCTTGGCTGGACGCCGCAGGAAACGTTTGAAAGTGGCATTCGCAAAACGGTGCAGTGGTACCTGGCGAATCCACAATGGTGGCAGGCGATTCTTAATGGCAGCTATCGCGGTGAGCGACTGGGCCTGGCCGCACCGCGCTAAACTATCCATTCAGAAGGAGCAGCGATGAAAGGCATCATTTTAGCCGGAGGTTCGGGTACGCGTTTGCATCCGATTACCCGCGCCATCTCGAAGCAGTTGTTGCCGGTGTACGACAAGCCGATGATTTACTACCCGCTGTCTGTGCTGATGTTGGCCGGAATTCGCGAAATTCTGATCATTACCACGCCGGAAGATCGCGCTCACTTTGAACGCTTGCTGGGCGATGGCAGCGAATTTGGCATCCAGCTGGCGTATGCCGAACAACCTAGCCCGGACGGGCTGGCGCAGGCATTTATCATTGGTGAATCCTTTATCGGTGACGACCCATGCTGCCTGGTGCTGGGAGACAATCTTTATTTCGGTCAGGGCTTCAGCCCCAAACTGAAGAAGGTGGCCGCACGCAGCCGCGGCGCTACCGTGTTCGCATATCAGGTGATGGATCCCGAGCGTTTTGGCGTGGTGGAGTTTGATGATGACTTCAACGCGCTCTCAATCGAGGAAAAGCCGCAGCAGCCGAAATCGCGCTGGGCGGTAACGGGCCTCTATTTTTACGATAATCGCGTGGTGGAGTTTGCTAAACAGGTTAAACCTTCCGCGCGGGGTGAGCTGGAAATTACCGCTATCAACCAGATGTACCTCAATCAGGGTGAGCTATCTGTTGAGCTATTGGGCCGTGGTTTTGCCTGGCTGGATACCGGAACACATGACAGCCTGATTGAGGCGAGCATGTTTGTGCAGACGGTTGAAAAACGCCAGGGGTTTAAAATTGCCTGCCTGGAAGAGATTGCATGGCGCAACGGCTGGCTAAGCGACGCACAGTTGCTGGCAGCAGCACAGGCGCTCACCAAAACCGGCTACGGCCAGTACCTGCTGGATGTTCATCATGCCCGTCCGCGTCAATATTAATCCCCTTACGTGGGAAAATGACTTCTTCGGCCAGAACAGCGCTCGTTTAACGCTGGATGGCGATCTGCCGCTGGCGGAAGCGCTTGAACAGCCTTATGCGCTGTGGCAAACCAAAGTGCCTGCTGAGCGTGTTGAGGTGATCGATGCGTTGAGCCAACACGGCTTTCAGTTGGTTGAAGGTGAAGCCGACCTCGCCATCGGTATCAAACTTACCGAGCGGCAAACCGGGGTGCGCATCGCGCGGGAAGCGCAAATCCCAGCATTGCGAGCCGCCGCAGCGCAGGCGTTTAGCCAAAGCCGCTTTCGCGCGCCGTGGTTTAATGCGGCTGACAGCGGGCGTTTCTATGCGCAGTGGATTGAGAACGCCGTGCGCGGCACCTTCGATAACCAATGCCTGGTAGCCTGCGATGAGCAGGGCGCGCTGCAGGGTTTCGTTTCAATGCGCGAAGTCGACGGCGATATGCGTATTGGTCTGCTAGCGGTATTGCCCGACGCGCAAGGTTGTGGCGTGGGCCAGCGTTTACTGCTCGCTGCCGCTGACTGGGGCCGCGTGCGCCAGCTTGCGCATCTGCGCGTAGCCACCCAGCTCAGCAATCTCGCGGCGATGCGCCTCTATTTACGCAGCGGTGCGCGGCTGGAAAGCACCGCTTACTGGTTCTACAGGAAAGCCACATGATCCCCTTTAATGCACCGCCGATTGTCGGCAGCGAAGTTGAATACATGCAGTCGGCGATGGCCAGCGGCAAACTGTGCGGTGACGGCGGCTTTACTCGTCGCTGTCAGCAGTGGATGGAGCAACATTTTGGCAGCAAAAAAGTGTTGCTGACGCCGTCGTGCACCGCGTCGCTGGAGATGGCCGCGCTGCTGATCGATTTGCAGCCCGGCGATGAAGTGATCATGCCGAGCTACACCTTCGTCTCCACCGCCAATGCCTTTGTGCTGCGCGGCGCGACCATTGTGTTTGTCGATGTGCGTCCCGATACGATGAATATCGACGAAACCTTGATTGAAGCAGCGATCACGCCGAAAACCCGCGCTATCGTGCCGGTACATTACGCGGGCGTGGCCTGCGAAATGGACAGCATCATGGCGCTGGCAGCGAAGCATAAACTCTATGTGATCGAAGATGCCGCGCAGGGTGTGATGTCGCAGTACAAAGGACGCGCGCTCGGCACCATCGGTCATATTGGCTGCTTCAGCTTCCACGAAACCAAAAACTACACCGCGGGCGGTGAAGGCGGGGCAACGCTGATCAATGAGGCGCAGCTGGTAGAGCGTGCTGAGATCATTCGCGAAAAGGGCACCAACCGCAGCCAGTTTTTCCGTGGTCAGGTGGATAAATATACCTGGCGCGATATCGGCTCCAGCTATTTGATGGCGGATCTGCAAGCGGCCTATTTGTGGGCGCAGCTGGAAGCGGCGGAGCAAATCAATCAGCAGCGCTTGCGGCTATGGCAGCGCTATTATGATGCGCTGCAACCGCTGGCAGCAGCCGGTCGTATTGAACTGCCGGTGGTGCCGGAGCATTGCCAACACAATGCGCACATGTTCTACATCAAACTGCGCGACAGCAACGATCGTCAGGCGCTGATCAACTGGATGAAAGAAGCGGAAATCCTCACGGTGTTTCACTACATCCCGCTGCACTCATCGCCGGCGGGTGAACGCTTTGGCCGCTTCCACGGTGAGGATGTGTTTACCACCGCTGAAAGTGAGCGCCTGCTGCGTCTGCCCTTGTTCTATAACCTCTCAGATAATAACCAGCGCACGGTGATCAGTTCGCTGTTGAGTTTCTTTGCCTGATGTCGTTAGCCAAAGCCTCAGTCTGGACCGCCTCCTCCACGCTGATAAAAATCGTTGCCGGCTTGTTGGTGGTGAAGCTGCTAGCGGTCAGTTTTGGACCGGAAGGTATCGGGCAGGCGGGTAATTTCCGCCAGTTAATCACCGTACTCGGCGTGCTGGCAGGCGCGGGTATCTTCAACGGCGTCACCACTCTGGTGGCGCAGCATCAGCAACAGCCGCAACAATTACGTGCGGTCACCGGCACGGCGTCGGCGATGGTGCTGGGCTTTTCTACGCTGTTGGCGCTGGTTTTTTTACTGGCGGCACGGCCCATTAGCGCGGCGCTATTTGGTCATGCTGAATACGAAAATGTGGTGCGCATTGTCGCCTTTCTCCAGCTCGGCATTGCCTGGGCTAACCTGACCCTGGCGCTGCTAAAAGGTTTTCGCGATGCGCGCGGTAATGCGCTGGCGCTTATCGCTGGAAGCCTGATTGGCGTGCTTGGTTATGTATTGTGCTGGTGGCTGGGCGGTTACGCTGGTGCGCTGGTCGGTTTGGCGCTGGTACCGGCGCTGGTCGTCTTTCCTGCCCTGATCATGCTGCGACGCCATCGCGATGTATTACCGCTGAGCTGGCTTAAGCCCACATGGCAGCCCGAGCTGGCGCGTAATTTGGCGAAGTTTACGCTGATGGCGCTGATTACCTCAGTCACCTTGCCGGTAGCGTGGGTGATGATGCGAAATTTGCTGGCAGAACAGCAAGGTTGGGCGCAGGTCGGTTTATGGCAGGGCGTTACCAGCATCTCCGATGCCTATTTGCAGTTTATCACCGCCACCTTTAGCGTCTGGTTGCTGCCTACGCTGGCGCGTCTGGAAACTAAGCCGCAGATAGCGCGTGAAATTGGCCGTGCGCTGCGCTTTGTTTTGCCAGCCGTCGCCGCTGCCAGTTTCTGCGTGTGGCTGCTACGCGATGTGGCTATCTGGCTGCTGTTTTCGCCGCAGTTCAGCGCCATGCGTGACCTTTTTGTCTGGCAGTTGTGTGGTGACGTCTTTAAAATCGGCGCCTATGTTTTCGGATATCTGGTGATCGCCAAAGCGTCGCTGCGCTTTTATATTCTGACTGAAATTAGCCAGTTTGCGCTGCTAACCGGCTTCTCCCATTGGCTGATCCCGCTGCACGGTACCGCTGGAGCCGCGCAGGCTTATATGGCCACCTACATACTCTATTTCGCCCTTTGCTGTGGCACCTTCTTGATTTATTGCCGGAAAAAATGACTTTATTTCACGTGTTGGGATCGGATATCCCGCATCACAATCATACGGTGCTGCGTTTCTTTAATGACGTGATGAGCGCCGAGATGCCTGGCGATACGCCGCGTCAATTTATGGTGGTTGCCAGCGCGCCAGAAACGCTGCATGCCTATTCGTCACTGCAGATTGAAACCTTCACCAGTAAGCGTGCATTGGCGCAGGCGGTGGTGGCGCGCGCAGCCGATCGTTCGCAGCGCTTCTTCTTTCATGGCCAGTTCAATCCGGGCATTTGGTTGGCGTTACTGAGCGGCAAACTGCGCCGTCAGCAGGCGTTCTGGCATGTGTGGGGCGCGGATCTCTATGAAGAAGGACGCGGGCTCAAGTATCAGCTGTTTTATCTGCTGCGCCGCCTGGCACAGGGGCGCCTGGCGCAAGTATTTGCTACGCGAGGTGATTTGCACCATTACCAACAACGTCATCCGCGCGTTCCGGCTTCAGTGCTCTATTTCCCGACGCGCATGCCAGATATGGCAATCCCCGCGTCGCTGGAAACCTGTGATTTCACCATCCTGCTTGGTAACTCTGGCGATCGCAGTAATCACCACATTGCCGGTCTGGAGGCGATTCGTGCGCAGTTTGGCGAACGGGTAAAAATTGTGGTGCCGCTCGGCTATCCGGAAAACAATCATGGCTACATTGATGAAATTGCTGCGGCCGCACAGCGCTTGTTTCCGGCGGGGCAGGTCACTTTGCTGCGCGACAAGATCGACTTTGATGCCTATCTGAGATTGCTTAGCCGCTGCCAGCTCGGCTATTTTATGTTCGAACGTCAGCAAGGCATTGGCACACTTTGTCTGCTGATTCAGGCTGATATTCCCTTCGTGCTGAACCGCAAAAATCCGTTCTGGCGCGATCTCAGTGAACAAGGCTTGCCGGTATTGTTTAGTGAAGATGCGCTGGATGCGGCCAGTATCGCTGAAGCACAGCGGCAACTGAAGCAGTGTGATAAATCATCGATTGCCTTCTTTGCCCCGGGTTATCTGGCAGGCTGGCGCGATGCGTTAACCCTGAGTGAAAGGAAATGAACATGAGCCTGATGCAGTTTAGTGGTCTGCTGGTGGTTTATCTGTTTTCGCTGGGTTTCATTCTGACTTTAACCTGGCGAGAATTTAAACGGGTGCGCTTCAATTTCCACCTGTTCTTTACCATTCTCTTTTTACTGACCTTCTATTTTGGCTTCCCGCTGACCAGCGTGCTGGTGTTCCGCTTTAACGTCGCGGTGGTGCCAGCGGAATATCTGCTGCAGGCGCTGCTGGCCGCCACCAGTTTTTATGCCATCTATTACGTCAGCTACAAGGTACGGCTGCGGCCGGCTAATGCACCAGCGCGCAAACCCTGGCTGGAAATGAACCGGGTCGAAACCCATCTAACCTGCCTGCTGCTGGCGCTGGTGGCCATTGGCACCGTAACCGTGTTCTTTATGCACAACGGCTTGCTGTTGTTTAGGCTGTCGGCGTACAACCAGATTTTCTCCAGTGAAGTGTCCGGCGTGGCGCTCAAGCGCTTCTTCTACTTCTTTATTCCGGCGATGTTGATTCGTTACTTCCTCAAGCCAACGCAGCGCCAGTGGCTGTGGTTTTTGCTGGTATCGGTCGCATTTGGATTACTGACCTACGCGCTGGTGGGCGGCACGCGCGCCAATATTATTATCGCTTTTGCGCTGTTCCTGTTTATCGGTATTACGCGTGGCTGGATCACCTTGTGGATGCTGGTCGGCGCTGGCGTGATGGCGATTGGCGGCATGTTTTGGCTGGCGTTGCGTCGCTACAACCTTGATGTAGTGGGTGATGAGGCGTTTTACACCTTCCTTTATCTGACGCGCGATACCTTCTCGCCATGGGAAAATCTGGCACTGTTACTGCAAAACTACGACAAAATCGATTTTCAAGGATTGGCGCCGATTTGGCGTGATTTCTACGTGTTCATCCCCAGCTGGATGTGGCCAGGGCGTCCATCAATGATTCTGAACAGCGCCAATTACTTTACCTGGGAAGTGTTAAACAACCATTCTGGCTTAGCTATTTCACCTACGCTGCTCGGTTCGCTGCTGGTGATGGGGGGCGTGTGGTTTATCCCGATCGGCGCGGTTGCCGTGGGCCTGCTCATGAAGGGCTTTGATAACCTTTATCTGTATGGTCGCGATACCAGTAACCGATATAGCGGGGCGATTTTGCAGAGTTTTTGCTTCGGCGCGGTATTTAACATGATCGTGCTGGCACGTGAAGGGCTGGATGCTTTTGGCTCGCGCGTGGTGTTCTTTTGTCTGATTTTTGCTGCCTGCATGTGGGTGGCTAAATTGTTGTACTGGCTGTTGGCGCGCGCGGGGCTAATTCGTCCGCGCAGTGAGCCGGTTTTACACAGCCCATCTTAACTTCTGGGCACAACGGGAAATTCATACCATGGAAACCGATAAGCCGCGCTATAGCCTGCGCGGAGTCGATCTTCACGCCTTCAACGATATGGCGAGCTTTCTGCGCTTTCTTTTGCCCGATGGTAAGCCGCGCAGCGGCACATTGGTGGCGATAAATGCAGAGAAAATGCTGACGCTGGAAGAGGATGCGCAGTTACGCTCGTTGATTGCTGAGGCGGAATTCAAATATCCGGACGGCATCAGCATCGTCCGCTCGCTGCGCAAAAAATATCCCCAACTGCAGGTCAATCGCATCGCGGGCGCGGATCTTTGGGAAGCGTTGATGGAGCATGCTGGGCGCAGCGGCATTCCAGTCTTTCTGATTGGTGGACGTCAGGCAGTGTTGCAGGAAACCTGCGACAAGCTGCGTCGGCAGTGGAATGTGAATATCGTTGGCAGTCAGGATGGTTACTTTGCCCCTGAAGATCGCGAGGCGCTGTTTGCCCGTATTGCGGCAAGCGGCGCGCAGATTGTTACGGTAGCGCAGGGTTCGCCGCGTCAGGAGTTGCTGATGCGTGATTGCCGCGCACATTGGCCGCATGCGCTCTATATGGGCGTGGGCGGCACTTATGATGTTTTCACCGGACATGTTCAGCGCGCGCCAATTTGGTGGCAAAAATCCGGGTTAGAATGGCTTTATCGTCTCATTCGTCAACCTTCACGCTGGCGTCGCCAATTAAAGCTGCTGAAATATTTACGCTACCATTGGCGCGGCGATCTCTGAAATTGCTGATTTTTCCAGCAGAATTGACAGGGTAAGCGCCTCAAACTGCAGTAATTATCGATGGAATGCACAAAGCGTAATCAAACGCGTTTTTTTTATAAAAAAGGGCTGGACAGCATGAGGTCAAGCCCGTAGTATGCCCATCCGCAACGGCGCTACGCGCCCGTAGCTCAGCTGGATAGAGCGCTGCCCTCCGGAGGCAGAGGTCTCAGGTTCGAATCCTGTCGGGCGCGCCATTTAGTTTGTGCGCAAGAGCTTCGGTGGTTGGTTTAACCGCGTTATGCAGTGAATTTACGTAAGCGTGACACGCTTACGCACCAGATTTATGGTGGCTATAGCTCAGTTGGTAGAGCCCTGGATTGTGATTCCAGTTGTCGTGGGTTCGAGTCCCATTAGCCACCCCAGATTTTGCTCGGTCACGCGATGGTGGCGGAATTGGTAGACGCGCTAGCTTCAGGTGTTAGTGTTCTTACGGACGTGAGGGTTCAAGTCCCTCCCTTCGCACCAGGCAAAATTACGCAGTAGCGGTAAGAAGTAAAAAATCGGCGAGTAGCGCAGCTTGGTAGCGCAACTGGTTTGGGACCAGTGGGTCGGAGGTTCGAATCCTCTCTCGCCGACCATATTCGAAAAGCCTGCTTGAGAAAGCAGGCTTTTTTCGTTTCTGCCCGCCAAACGCGCCTCACTTCTTAATTAACACTCCCCGAACGCATCATTCTGCACTTTGTCGCTATTCAGCAACATGCAACCCTTTGATTTTTAATAGCATGACAATTCCTTGCATTGCTTGTCGCTCTGCAGAGACAGCTTTTAACGCTTTCGTCGTGATTTGCCGACAGTTATGCGTACGCCATCTACTTATCTTACTGATATAAAATAATTTATTATGAAATCTGCAGCTTTGGCACAGCTTGTGCAATACTATTCCTGTAGATGCTCATTCCACCTCTTATGTTTGCTGATGCTACATAAACCTGGGAATGATGCAGAGCCCCTTACGGCATCCGTTGTCCAGCCTGGCAGTATTTGCGCACGCTTTACTGCAGTAAGAAGGACATTACGTTGAGTCGGATGCCATCAGTTGTCTTAATGACCTGATCTTACACCTGCTTATGGCAGGTGTTTTTTTATCTGCAATTTGCCACAGGCAAAAAAAAGCCGGGACAAGCCCGGCGTGCACAAAAGTAACAATCGTATAATCAGGTGCTGGGATTGGTCTTCAGCGTGAGTAACAAGCCTTCCCGACGCATTTTCGCGGCGTCTTCCGGGCGATGCAGACGATCGTAAACATCCGCCAACCAGGCATAATCAAAGGCATCCGGTCGCTGCGCTAACGCTTGCTGGAATGCCTCTGCCGCCTGCTGCCATTCACCATGACGCATCAGCATCTGACCCAGCGTACTGTGCAACAGTGGCGTAGCGCCGTGCTGTTTAATCTGCTGGCGCAGTGCTTTCTCTAGCGATTGCGGATCGCCGCTTTTAATACGCGGCATCAGCAGCACCAGACGATCGTCATACTGGCGTTTCAGGCCGTCCAGCACGATGCTTTGCGCCGTATCCGGGTCGTCACACTCAATCAGATGTTCCGCCATTGCCACTTGCAGTGCGGTTTCCTGACGCGTTTTACGACTCTGGTTCTGCCACCACTTTTTCAAGCCGTCGCTACCCTGATCGGCCATCGCCTGATTCATCAGGCCCAGCCAGGCTTGCTGCTGCAATGCGTCGCGCTGTGCTTCATCGTTGATCTGCACTTTTTGCATTGCAGGCAAGATATCGAGCAGTGCCCCCCACGCGCCGGTACGTACATAGGCTTGTTCTGCCAGACGAAGCACTTCCGGATGGCGAGGCGCCACTTCCAGCAGGCGGTCGACGCCGTGACGAGCAGCATGATCTTCATTACGCGCTAATTGCAGACGCACGCGGGTGATTTCAACCGGAATGGTATCGTTCACCGACAACTCGGCGGCACGCTCCAAATGCTGGTTAGCGCGAATTTCATCACCACGTTGCTGTGCCGCTTCCGCAGCCAGCAAGTAGTTTGCGACCGGCTGATCGGCGTGGTCGGCATTTTTCGACAGCAGTTTTTCTGCCTGCTTGAAATCGCCTTCTGCTAGCTTCATCAGCGCGCTTTGCGTGTGACGCTGCGCGCTACGACGCTTGCGGCCCGTAAACCAGCCGCGCGTGCGTGCGCCAGTGCGGAACAGGCGACGCAGAATCCACTCGACTAACAAAATTACCAGCAGGCTGAGGATCAAGATAATCGCCAGTCCCGTCACACTGGTTTCGATGTTCCAGTTGTCGGTCTGAATCAGCACATAGCCTTGATGGCCAGCAACTATCGGCCCGATTACAATGCCCGCAATCAGCAGCAGGAAAAGCACCAATACTTTAAGCATGGTTAGCCTCCCTGTTGGTCAGCGGCAACCGATGGCTGAGCCAGCAAATTACGCACACGGGTTTGCATCAGTTTTTCCAGCAGCGGCTGACTCTCCAGCGTGTCCGGCACATCCATCGAAATGCTTTGCTGGCTTAGTTCATCTAACTGAGCGAGGAAGGCTTTGGTGGCGGCATCATTGGTGTCGTACCAGGCGCGTACCCAGGTTGAGACGGCATCAATAGACTGTTTATAAATTTCGTCCTGATGACGCGGTACAGCCTGAGCAGCAATGAGCAGACGCGAACGGATGTTTTCACGCAGATAAACGTCCTGATTGGGTGCCAGCAGCGGCTGAGCGGTGTTATCGCGACGACGGATGGTGATGAAATCATCCATAAAGTTATGCCAGCTTTTCACCAGGTTTTGTCGCCACTCGTGCAGTGAGCTAGAGAGCTCACCGCCATCGGCATCCATCGGTGAATCATCGCTGTCGTTATCGGCCAGGCGCAGATTATCAACGCCGTTCGACAGCTGATTGAGCTTGAGAATGGTGCCGTCATAATCAACCTGGCTGACTGCGGAGAGCGAGCTGATATCCTGCGTCAACGCACGACGCACGTTCATCACGCTTGGATCGTTCATATCCGCCAGGCTGGTATCGGCACTTTTCAGTAACGCTGCTGCGGTAGTGACATCCTGATCGCTCCACAGTTTGCGGCCCGCCAGTTTGACGAGGTAATCCGCCTGAGCCAGCAGCCAGGTGCGGGTATCGTTACCCGAAATGGTGGCGACTTTATCACGCAGGGTTTCCAGCTCTTTAGCGCTGTTGTCCTGCTGCGTGCGCGTCTCTTGTAAGGCGCTGTTAGCGCTCTCCAGTTGTTGCGTCAGCTGCTGTTTATCGCTGCCTAGTTGCTGCTGCAAGGCGCTCAGCTGCTCAGTCAGATTCTGATTAGTTTGAGCCTGTAAATCGGCCTGGTGTTTCCCATTGAGGTAAAGTCCCGCCCCAATCGCCAGCGCAATGACAATCGCCACTGCACTCAGCACCTTGCCATCGCTCTTTTTATCGCGAGGAGGCTTGGTTGCTGGAGAGGGAGAATTGTCCGCTGGGGTGGTTTCTTCAACCATGGCGGAGGAGGCTTTTTGTTCCGTCATTATGGCTCATCCCATTGTTAAGTTCAGCGTAACGCGCGCAGCAGCGCATCGTTATCGGCACCATCGGCTACATCAATGTCCTGCCAGCCTAATTCAGCGGCTTGCGTAGCCAAACGTTCACTGACGACTACAAGTCGACAGTGCAGTAACCATTCCCGTCGATCAATCGGCGGAAACAGAGAAAAGAGTTGTTGTAACATTTCACCGCTGGTGACCACCAGCGTTGTAATCCCGCGATCGCGCCAGCGGCGGCCTTCAATCGCGCCGTTATAGTGTTTTTCACAGCGCTGATAACACTCGCAATACTGCACTTCAGCACCGCGTTCAATCAGCGTTTCTGCCAGTAATTCGCGGCCTGGGCTGCCCCGCAGAATCAACGCGCGTTTGCCGTTTACCTGCTGCAAGCGATTCAGACGCACCAGTTCTTCACTGGTCTCCCGCGCATGAGGATAGTCTACTTTCAGATTACTGACGGTGTGCAATGCCAAAGCGGTGCTGCGACCGATAGCATAATAGTTGAGTGCTTCGGGCCATGCTGTGGCGTGGTGCTGTAAAGCGGGTTGGGCGAAGGTCACGACTTGCTGCGATAGCAAAAATACCAGATCGCCCGGCTGCAGTGCGGCAAGTTGATGCGGCAGATGTTGAAGATCGCGACCCGGCGTGAATTCAATGAGCGGAAAACTCCATGCCAGCTTCCCCAGGTTCCGCAAGCGCGAAACCAGTTCGGTGGCAGCCGGTTCCGGACGGGTCACGAGGATGGTCATGCGGGAGGTTGTCCCTGATAAACTTCACGCAAAATGTCGCGCGCGCCACCATCAAGCAGCTCTTCAGCTAACGAAATGCCCATTTGTTCGGCCTGATCGCGTGGACCACGACGCTCGCCTACCACCATCTGATTGCCGTCAGGTGAACCGACTAAACCGCGCAGCCATAACTGATCGTCTTCCAGTACCGCGAAGCTACCGATCGGCACCTGACAACCGCCTTCCAGCCGCGTGTTCATCGCGCGTTCAGCGCGCACGCACACGGCGGTATCATCGTGATTCAGCGCCTGCAGCAGCGTAATCAATTGCGCATCATCAACACGGCATTCGATGCCGACAGCGCCCTGGCCAACGGCAGGCAATGAGATCTCTGCGGGCATCGCCTGGCGGATGCGATCTTCCAGGCCTAAACGCTTCAGTCCTGCCGCAGCAAGAATGATGGCGTCGTATTCCCCGGCATCGAGTTTACCGAGACGGGTTCCAACGTTGCCGCGCAGCGAGCGGATGACTAAATCTGGACGACGCGCGCTAATCTGGCACTGGCGACGCAGGCTTGAGGTACCGACCACCGCGCCCTGCGGCAGTTCATCAATGCTGTGGTAGTTATTGGAGACAAAAGCATCGCGTGGATCTTCACGCTCGCAAATGGTCACCAGACCGAGCCCTTGTGGAAAATCGACCGGCACATCCTTCATCGAGTGCACGGCAAGATCGGCACGGTCTTCCAGCATTGCCAACTCAAGCTCTTTGACAAAAAGCCCTTTGCCGCCCACTTTGGCCAGCGGCGTATCAAGGATGACATCACCTTTCGTGACCATCGGCAGCAGCTCTACCTGTAGCCCCGGATGGGCGGCCATCAGGCGCTGTTGGACATATTGTGCCTGCCACAGAGCGAGAGGACTTTGTCTGGTAGCAATTCTGAAAATTTTGTTTAACATGCTGTTAACCATTTTGATCGTTCATCGAATATCCTATCATTGATAGGGGAATGCTGTCAGTTTCAACGGATTGAAAAGGCCGCGATGTCAGACTCAGCCTGAAATAATCAGGATCTCAGTCTGAAGTCGAAGTCTGAAAAAAGCAGGGCTACGTTCGGAACATGCTAAACTGTTAAGTAGCGCAACTTTCTTTACGGTCAATCCTCCAGGTGTTAGATTGATCACGTTTCCAGCAATAATTTGCCCAATATCTTTATTATTAAGCGGCAGATTGCGGAAACAGGGTGCTTAACACTGGGACAATCAGGCGAAACGTCTTGTACCTCTACATTGAGACACTGAAACAGAGACTGGATGCGATTAACCAGCTGCGCGTCGATCGCGCACTGGCTGCTATGGGGCCTGCTTTCCAGCAAGTCTACAGTCTGCTGCCAACATTTTTGCACTACCACCATCCGCTGATGCCGGGCTACCTCGAAGGTAGCGTTCCGCATGGCGTTTGCCTCTTCACGCCCGATGAAAATCAACAGCAGCTGCTGCAGAGCTTAACAAGCGGTCAGCCGCTCGATCTTAGCAATGCCGTTGCTGGCGAACGCCCAATTACCGGTATTTACTCCATGGGCAGTACCTCGTCCGTTGGGCAAAACAGCATCTCCGATCTCGACATCTGGGTATGCCATCAATCCTGGCTGGATAATGAAGAGCGCCTCAATCTGCAGCGCAAGTGTACGCTTCTGCAGAAATGGTGTGTGTCGATGGGTGTGGAAGTCAGCTTCTTCCTGATTGACGAGAACCGTTTCCGCCACAATGAAAGCGGCAGCCTCGGCGGTGAAGATTGCGGCTCGACCCAACATATTCTGCTGCTGGATGAGTTTTACCGTACCGCCGTGCGTATGGCGGGTAAACGCATCCTGTGGAACATGGTGCCTGGCGAAGAAGAGCACCATTACGACGATTACGTCATGTCACTCTATTCCCAGGGCGTGTTGACGCCAAATGAGTGGCTCGACCTTGGCGGCCTTGGCACGCTGTCGGCGGAGGAGTACTTCGGCGCCAGTTTGTGGCAGCTGTATAAAAGTATCGATTCTCCGTACAAAGCGGTGCTGAAAACCCTGCTGCTGGAAGCCTACAGCTGGGAATATCCCAATACGCAGCTCCTGTCGATGGATATCAAGCAGCGCCTGCATGATGGCGAAATTGTCTGCTTCGGACTCGATCCCTACTGCATGATGCTGGAACGCGTGACGCGCTATCTCACCAGCGTTGATGACATGGCGCGCCTCGATTTAGTGCGTCGATGTTTCTACTTAAAAGTGTGTGAAAAGCTCTCCAGCGAAGATCACCATCATCAGCGTACTGGCTGGCGTCGCGAGATTCTTTCGCAGCTGGTGAAAGAGTGGGGCTGGGATGAAGAGAAGCTGGCGGTACTGGATAACCGATCGCAGTGGAAAATTGAACGGGTACGCGAAGCGCACAATGAGCTGTTGGATGCGATGATGCAGAGTTATCGCAACCTGATCCGCTTTGCGCGTCGCAACAATTTAAGTGTCAGCGCCAGCCCGCAAGATATCGGCGTGCTGACGCGTAAACTGTATGCCGCGTTTGAGGCGCTGCCAGGTAAAGTCACGCTGGTAAACCCGCAGATTTCACCCGATCTCTCGGAAGAGAATCTCACCTTTATTCACGTCCCGGCAGGCCGCGCTAATCGCGCCGGCTGGTATCTGTACAACCAATCGCCGGACATGAGTTCAATCATCAGCCATCAGCCGCTGGAATATAACCGCTATCTGAACAAGCTGGTGGCGTGGGCGTGGTTCAACGGTTTGCTGACCAGCAAAACGCGCCTGCACATGAAAGGCAACGATCTGTGCGACCTGCCGCGTCTGCAGGAACTGGTCAACGATGTATCGAGCCACTTCCCGTTGCGCGTACCGGCTCCAACGCCAAAAGCGCTGTATAGCCCGTGCGAAATACGTCATCTGGCGATTATCGTCAATCTGGAACACGATCCCACCTCGGCATTCCGCAATCAGGTGGTGCATTTTGATTTCCGTAAGCTGGATGTGTTCAGCTTCGGTCAGCAGCAGCAATGCCTGATTGGCAGTATCGATCTGCTGTATCGCAACTCCTGGAATGAAGTGCGTACGCTGCACTTCAACGGCGAGCAGGCGATGATTGAAGCGCTGAAAACCATTCTCGGCAAAATGCATCAGGATGCTGCACCGCCGGATACGGTGGAAGTGTTCTGCTACAGCCAGCATCTGCGCGGGTTGATCCGTACGCGCGTGCAGCAGCTGGTTTCGGAGTGTATTGAGCTGCGTCTGTCGAGCACGCGTCAGGAACCGGGCCGCTTCAAAGCGTTACGTATGGCGGGCCAAACCTGGGGCTTATTCTTCGAGCGCATGAGCGTGTCGGTGCAGAAGCTGGAAAACGCCGTCGAATTCTATGGCGCGATTTCCAATAACAAGCTGCACGGCTTGTCGATCAAAGTGGAGTCGAACCAAACGCCGCTGCCGCCGGTGGTTAACGGTTATGCCAGCGAAGGCATCATTCAGTTCTTCTTTGAAGACACCAATGACGATCGCGGCTTCAACATCTATATCCTCGATGAAACCAACCGCGTTGAGGTTTATCACCATTGCGAAGGCAGTAAAGAAGAGCTGGTACGTGATGTGAGTCGTTTCTACTCATCGTCACACGATCGCTTTACCTACGGCTCCAGCTTTATCAATTTCAACCTGCCGCAGTTCTACCAGATTGTGAATACGGGCGAGCGTTTCCAGGTGATTCCTTTCCGCAGCCAAACGCTGACGCAGCTCTGCGCCACGCAGCCTGATAACGACAACGGCGACTTCCAGCCGCGCTACCAAATGCATTGATCCTGCCCGCGTTCGCGCGGCGGGATGCGCTGTAACTCTGACCTGCTGCTGGATTTTCGGCTATTTCCTGTTGCTTTTACATCGTCAACTGCGATGATAAGCAACCATGGCTTAAGGACAGAAGAGCAGACAGAATGATACGAGTGATAAGTCAGCTGGGTATGGCGCTGGCACTGGTCAGCCTGGTAGGCTGTGGCCTAAAAGGACCGCTATATTTCCCACCGAAAGATCAGCCTAACAAGCCTAATCAGCAGGTCACCGAGCAGCAGCAGAAAGCCGCTCAGGATGCGGATGTCGGCGGTTTGGTCACCAGCCAGCCTGGTTCGCAGGCGAACTAAACTCTATGAGTAATCCGGCGGAGCAGAAAATGCAGTTCTCAAAAATGCACGGTCTCGGCAACGACTTTATGGTTGTGGATGCTGTGACACAAAACGTCTTTTTTTCGCCGGAACTGATTCGCCGCCTGGCGGACAGAAATCTGGGGATCGGTTTTGATCAGTTGCTGATCGTCGAACCGCCTTACGATCCGGATCTCGATTTCCACTACCGCATTTTCAACGCAGATGGCAGCGAAGTCGCACAGTGCGGCAATGGTGCGCGCTGTTTCGCACGTTTCGTGCGCCTGAAAGGATTGACCAACAAAAACGACATTCGCGTCAGTACCCAAACTGGCCGCATGGTGCTCAGCGTCACCAATGATGAGCTGGTGCGTGTCAATATGGGCCAGCCCAACTTCGAACCGCAAAGCGTACCGCTGCGGGCCAATAAAGCCGAGAACCTTTATTTGCAGCGCGTTGCCGAGCAAACCGTAATGTTTGGCGCAGTCTCGATGGGCAATCCCCATTGTGTAATTCAGGTGGAAAGCGTGAAAACCGCGCCGGTTGAAACGCTGGGTCCAGAACTGGAAAGCCACGAGCGCTTCCCGGAGCGCGTAAATGTCGGTTTTATGGAAGTGGTTAATCGTGAGCATATCCGCCTGCGCGTGTACGAACGTGGCGCGGGTGAAACGCAGGCTTGCGGTAGCGGCGCGTGTGCGGCGGTTGCCTGCGGCGTTCAGCAGGGCATTTTGGCGGAGAATGTGCGCGTCGATCTTCCCGGCGGAACGCTGCATATCGCCTGGAAAGGGGAAGGGCAGCCGCTGTTTATGACCGGTCCAGCCACACACGTCTACGATGGGTTTATTCATCTATGAAAAATGTCGAAGAGCAAACCGCAAGTGAGGTTTTGCTGGACGATCAATCGGTAAGCGCATTTCTGCGTCAAAATCCCGATTTCTTTATTCGCAACGCGCGCCAGGTCGAACAGATGATGGTGCCGCATCCGGTACGCGGCAGCGTTTCGCTGGTGGAGTGGCATATGGCGCGTCAGCGCAACCACATCCAGCAGCTGGAAGAGGAGATCACGCTGCTGATGGAGCAGGCCACCGCTAATCATCAGCTGTTTGATCGCCTTCTGGCGTTGCAAGGCCATCTCGCCGCCGCTGACAGCCTGCAGGAGATGCTGACGCGTCTGCATCGCTGGGCGCGCGAACTCGGTTTGGCAGGTGCGCATGTGCGCCTGTTCAACGATAAATGGCACATCGGCGCACCCTCTGATTTCACCCAACTCGGCTTGTCTCGTCAGGCATTCGAACCGCTGCGTATTCAGCGCTTTGGCGATGAGCATCACTATCTTGGCAGTCTGAATGGCCCGGAATTGTTGCTGTTGTTACCGCAGGCTAAAGCGATTGGCTCGGTGGCGATGTCGTTGATGGGCGAGCGCGGCGAGCTGGGCATATTGATGTTCACCAGCCGCGATAATCAGCATTATCAGGCGGGCATGGGCACGCTGCTGCTGCAGCATCTGGCGCAAATGTTGCCGGATCTGCTGTCACGCTGGGTAGAGCGCGCATGAGTAGCGTCAGTCCGCTGCTGCCTGCTGTGGATGACTTTCTGCGATATCTGAAGGTTGAACGCCAGCTCAGCCCGCTGACGCAAAAGAATTACCAACGGCAATTGCAGGCGATTATGGCAATGGCCGATGAGATGAAACTGGCGAGTTGGGCGCAGCTGGAGCCGGCGCAGGTGCGCACACTGGCAGCGCGCAGCCGTCGCGGCGGTTTGGGCGCCAGCAGTCTGGCATTGCGCATGTCGGCGCTGCGCAGTTTTCTTGACTGGCAAGTCCATCAGGGCATGCTGAGCGCCAATCCCGCCAAAGGGATTTCCACGCCGCGCAATGCGCGCCACCTGCCGAAAAACATGGATGTCGACGAAGTTAACCAACTGCTGGAGATCGACCTTAACGATCCGCTGGCGGTGCGCGACCGTGCGATGCTGGAAACCATGTACGGTGGCGGATTGCGTCTCTCCGAGCTGGTCAATATGGATTGCCGCCATATAGATTTGGAAGCGGGCGAAGTGCGGGTGCTGGGTAAAGGCAGCAAAGAGCGCCGCGTACCGATTGGCGGCACGGCGGTGACGTGGATTCAGCACTGGTTACCGCTGCGCGATAGCTTCGCGCCGCAGGACGATGCGGTGTTTGTCTCCAGCCGCGGCAGCCGGATTTCAACGCGCAATGTGCAGAAGCGCTTTGCCGAATGGGGCATTAAGCAGGGCGTTGCCAGCCATATTCATCCGCATAAACTGCGCCACTCTTTTGCCACGCATTTGCTGGAATCGAGCGGCGATCTGCGCGCGGTGCAGGAACTGCTCGGCCACGCTAACCTGGCGACCACGCAAATCTACACCCATCTGGATTTCCAGCATCTGGCGACGGTTTATGATGCGGCCCATCCGCGTGCCAAACGAGGAAAGTCTTAATGAAGTTTTATCGTCCGCTCGGCCCGATCAAAGCGATCACCTTTGATCTCGACGACACGCTGTATGACAACCATCCCGTCATCCGCAAAACCACTGCCGAATCGCATGCTGCACTGCAGGCTTATCACCCGGCGCTACGTGAATTCACGCCGGCGGATTATCAGGCGTTGCGTAATGAGTTGCTGGCGCGCGAGCCGGAAATTTATCACGACGTGTCCGAATGGCGCCGCCGCTCGGTCGAACTGGCGCTGCTCAATGTCGGCTTATCCGCAGCAGAGGCTAGCGCCGGTGCCAGCGACGTGATGAGCGTATTCCATCAGTGGCGCAGCGAAGTCACGATGCCAGATGAGACACATCAAACGCTGACATGGCTGGGCGAGCGCGTACCGCTGGTGGCGATCACTAACGGCAATGCCTGCCCGGAAAAGCTCGGCATCGATCACTACTTCCAGTTCGCGCTGCGAGCCGGTCCGCACGGCCGCGCCAAGCCGTGGCAGGATATGTATCACCTTGCCGCTGAGCGTTTAAACATCGCGCCCGAGCACATTCTGCACGTTGGCGACGATCTCACCACCGATGTTGCCGGTTCGCTGCGTGCGGGCATGCAAGCCTGCTGGATCAATCTGCGTGAAGGCAATCTGATGAAAATTGGCGATGCGCGTCTGCTGCCGCACGTGGAAATTGATCGGTTGGCATCTTTAACCTCGCTGCTATAATAGCTGTAAATTTATCCAGTCGTATCCATCATCATTCAAGTTGGCGCTGCGTTGGCTGCACGTGCTCACCCCGGTCACTTACTTATGTAAGCTCCCGGGGATTCAGACACTTGCCGCCTTGCGGCAAGCCGAATGATGATGGATATGTATCTCAATTCTTAAAACGGTGCTTATGGACGTTTCTGAACTGCTTGACGGCTTGAATGACAAACAGCGCGAGGCGGTCGCCGCACCGCGTAGCAATCTGCTGGTGCTGGCCGGAGCAGGCAGTGGCAAAACCCGCGTGCTGGTGCATCGTATCGCCTGGCTATTGTCGGTAGAGAACTGCTCGCCCTATTCGATTATGGCGGTGACCTTTACCAACAAAGCAGCGGCGGAGATGCGCCACCGTATCGATCAGCTGATCGGCACCAGCCAGGGCGGCATGTGGATTGGTACCTTCCACGGCCTGGCGCACCGTTTACTGCGCGCGCATCACCTTGATGCCGGTCTGCCGCAGGATTTCCAGATTCTCGATAGCGACGATCAGCTACGTCTGCTCAAACGCCTGATCAAAGCGATGAACCTTGATGAGAAACAGTGGCCTGCGCGTCAGGGCATGTGGTACATCAACGGCAAAAAAGATGAAGGCCTGCGTCCCAAACATATCGAAAGCTACGGCAATCCGGTGGAGCAAACCTGGCTGCGCATCTATCAGGCGTATCAGGAAGCCTGCGATCGTGCCGGATTAGTCGATTTCGCCGAGCTGCTGCTGCGCGCCCATGAACTATGGCTCAATAAGCCGCATATCCTGAACCATTACCGCGAGCGTTTCAGCAACGTGCTGGTGGATGAATTCCAGGATACCAACAACATTCAGTACGCGTGGATTCGTATGCTGGCAGGCGATACGGGCCGCGTGATCATTGTCGGCGATGACGATCAGTCGATTTACGGCTGGCGCGGTGCGCAGGTGGAGAACATCCAGCGCTTCCTGCAGGACTTCCCAGGCGCAGAAACCATTCGTCTGGAGCAGAACTATCGCTCGACCAACAACATTCTGAAAGCCGCTAACACGCTGATCGCCAACAACAATGGCCGCCTCGGCAAAGAGCTGTGGACCGACGGTAGCGACGGCGAAAAGATTTCGCTCTACTGCGCGTTCAATGAGCTGGACGAAGCGCGCTTTGTGGTGAATCGCATCAAAAGCTGGCATGAGAACGGCAACGCGCTGCAGGATTGCGCCATTCTCTACCGCAGCAACGCCCAATCACGCGTGCTGGAAGAGGCGCTGCTGCAAGGCAGCATGCCGTATCGTATTTATGGCGGCATGCGCTTCTTCGAGCGTCAGGAGATCAAAGATGCGCTGGCCTATCTGCGTTTGATGGCCAATCGCAATGATGATGCGGCGTTCGAGCGAGTCGTGAATACGCCGGTGCGCGGCGTGGGCGATCGCACGCTAGACGTGGTACGTCAGACCGCGCGCGAACAGCAACTGACAATGTGGCAGGCAACGCGCGAGCTATTACAGAATAAAGCCTTGGCCGGACGCGCCGCATCGGCACTGCAACGCTTCTGCGAACTGGTGGATTCACTGGCCACAGAAACCGCCGAAATGCCGCTGCATGTGCAAACCGATCGCGTGATTAAAGACTCCGGTTTATGGATCATGTATGAGCAGGAGAAGGGCGAGAAAGGCCAGGCGCGTATCGAAAACCTTGAGGAACTGGTAACGGCAACGCGCCAGTTCAGCTATCAGGATGAAGACGAAGATCTCATGCCGCTGCAGGCCTTCCTGTCACATGCGGCGTTGGAAGCGGGCGAAGGCCAGGCCGACAAGTGGCAGGATGCGGTGCAATTGATGACCATGCACTCGGCAAAAGGGTTGGAGTTTAGTCAGGTATTTATCGTTGGCATGGAAGAGGGCATGTTCCCAAGCCAGATGTCGCTGGATGAAGGCGGGCGTCTGGAAGAGGAGCGCCGTCTGGCCTACGTTGGCGTGACGCGCGCGATGGTCAAACTGACGCTGACCTACGCCGAAACTCGCCGCCTTTATGGTAAGGAAGTGTATCACCGCCCCTCACGCTTCATCGGCGAGCTGCCGGAAGAGTGTGTGGAAGAGGTCCGTTTGCGCGCCAGCGTCAGTCGTCCGGTGAGTCATCAGCGCATGGGCACGCCGATCGCGCAAAATGACAGTGGCTTCACGCTCGGTCAGCGTGTGCGACATGCCAAGTTCGGCGAAGGCACCATTATCAACCTGGAAGGCAGCGGTGAACACAGCCGTCTGCAGGTAGCGTTTCAGGGGCAGGGAATCAAGTGGCTGGTGGCGGCTTACGCCCGTCTGGAAACGGTGTAGCGCGGTTGCGCTACCTTGACGACTTTTTCGTCTCAGCGTAACATGCGCGCACTATTATCATGAGAGGACAATGCCTTGGACGCGCCCAGTCGATGCTGGCTCAATCACCTGTTTAACAGGAACTCCTAAGGTTACCTCTTTTAGCTGGTAGCCATAGCGGTTATCAGCGACCTCCCTTTTTACTCTCGTCGCATGAGTTAGCACTGATTTACCCTTGAAGCGAAAGTTTCCGTGTTCAGGCTTCGCCGTGCCCGCTATAAAAAAGTGGTTCACCGCCTTGTCCCATTCCAAAAAAATGGGGAGTTATTGCTATGCTGAGCGCATTTAAACTCGATCGTAATCGTCTGACGCGCATCGAGCTGGAAGAAGATAACGACAAACTCAACACCTCGGTGTGGGTCGATCTGATCGAACCCGACGACAGCGAACGCGATCGCGTGCAGTGTGAACTCGGCCAGAGCCTGGCGACGCGTCCGGAACTGGAAGACATCGAAGCCTCGGCGCGCTTCTTCGAAGACGAAGACGGCCTGCACATTCACTCCTTCTTCTTCTTTGAAGATGCCGAAGATCATGCCGGCAACTCCACCGTGGCATTTACCATTCGCGAAGATCGCCTGTACACGCTGCGTGAACGTGAACTGCCGGCGTTCCGCCTCTATCGCATGCGTGCGCGCAACCAGACGCTGACCGATGGTAACGCCTATGAACTGCTGCTCGATCTGTTCGAAACCAAAATCGAACAGCTGGCGGATGAGATCGAGAACATCTATAGCGCGCTGGAGAAACTCAGCCGCGTGATCATGGAAGGCCAGCAGGGCGAAGAGTACGACCAGGCGCTGTCGCGTTTGGCGGAGCTGGAAGATATCGGCTGGAAGGTGCGTTTGTGTCTGATGGATACGCAACGTGCGCTCAACTTCCTGGTGCGCAAGGCACGTCTGCCGAGCAATCAGCTGGAGCAGGCGCGTGAAATCCTGCGCGATATCGAATCACTGCTACCGCATAACGAATCGCTGTTCCAGAAGGTTAACTTCCTGATGCAGGCGGCGATGGGCTTCATCAACATCGAGCAGAACCGCATCATCAAGATCTTCTCGGTGGTTTCGGTGGTGTTCCTGCCGCCAACGCTGGTGGCATCAAGCTACGGTATGAACTTCGAGTTTATGCCTGAACTGAAATGGAGCTTTGGTTATCCGGGCGCGATCAGCCTGATGATCCTCGCCGGACTGGCGCCGTACCTCTATTTCAAGCGCAAAAACTGGTTGTAACTTGCTGCACGCCTTGGTCGTCATGAATGACGACCCTACAAAACCGCTCCTGAAAACGTAGGGTCGCCATTTATGGCGACAGGAAAGCGCTTAGCAGTAGCCCATAAACTAGCGCTGTTCCCCATTTCTGCGTAACCTGTTGGTTCTGTTTTCTTTCTGATTCCACCTTATGGCGCGCTTCTCCCTGCGACTTCAGTGGACCATTCTGCTGATTGCATCGTTAGTACTGGGGATCATTCTCCAGCTGTTCCACCTTCCTGCGGCCTTGCTGCTTGGTCCGATGATCGTCGGTACCGTTATGGGCTTGTGCGGCGCTACCGTTCGCATCGATAAACGTTTCTTTGTGCTGGCACAGGCAGTGCTTGGCTGCATGATCGGCCAAAGCTTATCGCCAGGGATTCTCACGCCGCTAATCCAGGATTGGCCGGTGGTGCTGGCGGTGCTGGTGTTGACGTTAGCGGCCAGCGGCCTGTCGGGTTTTCTGCTGGTGCGCTTCAGTAATTTGCCGGGACCCACCGGCGCGTGGGGATCGTCGCCCGGCGGCGCCTCAGCGATGGTGGCGATGGCCGGTGATTTCGGTGCGGATGTGCGGCTGGTCGCGTTTATGCAGTATTTGCGCGTGCTGTTTGTCGCGACGGCTGCGGCGGTGGTGGCGCGCATTGGCCTCGACTCCAGCGGTGGCGCGGCGGATCTGGTGTGGTTTCCCACACTGCAAAGCAGCTTCCTGTTAACGCTGATGGTGATGTTTGCCGGTGCCTGGCTCGGGCAACGGTTACGCATTCCTTCGGGTGCATTGCTGCTACCGGCGCTGATTGGCGCGGTGCTGCACGGCACCGATGTGGCGACCTTGCAGGTGCCGGAATGGCTGCTGGCGCTGGCCTATGCGCTGATTGGCTGGAGCGTAGGATTGCGTTTTACCCGCCCGATTTTCCTGCTGGCGCTGCGTACCTTGCCACAAATGCTGGTGTCGATATTTGGCTTGATGCTGTTGTGCGGGGGATTAGCCTGGATGCTGACGCGCGTGCTGCATGTTGATCTGATGACCGCATATCTGGCAACCAGCCCGGGTGGGCTGGATACCGTCGCGATAATCGCTGCCGGCAGCCGGGTCGATATCGCTTTTGTCATGGCGCTACAGACACTGCGTCTGTTCACCATCTTGCTAACCGGCCCGGCGCTGGCGCGTTTTATTTCACGCTATGCGCACCCGCGAGCGAGCTGAAAACGCCACCGCATCAATAATAAACACGGCGAGTGCCAGCCAGATGAAGCCGAAGGTCACCATCTTGTCGGGTGTCAGGCTCTCGCCGTAGAAGATCACCGCCAGCAGGAACATCAGCGTCGGGCCAAGATACTGGAAGAAACCCACGGTCGATAAGCGCAGACGCGCGCAGGCTGCCGCAAACAGCATCAGCGGAATGGTGGTAATGATTCCCGCTGCGATCAGCTTGAGATTGAGGCTCATGGCGTTAGCACTGAGATGGCTGGTGGCGCTGTCGGCGAAGCCAAACAGATAAATTGCCGCCAGCGGAAACAGCCACAGCGTCTCGATCAGCATGCCGCTCTGCGCATCCACCTGAATCTTTTTGCGTACCAAGCCGTACAAGGCAAAGCTGAATGCCAGGCCAAGACCGATAATCGGCAGCGAACCGAATTGCCACAGCTGCACCAACACGCCGGTTGTCGCCAGCAACACCGCCAGCCACTGCAAGCGACGGAAGCGCTCGCGCAGAAACAGCATGCCAAACACCACGTTAATCAGCGGGTTGATAAAGTATCCAAGACTCGCCTCCAGCATATGCTGATTGTTTACCGCCCAGATAAACAGCAGCCAGTTGCCGCCAATGGTTACAGCGGTCAGCGCCAGTAGCAGCACTTTTTTCGGCTGAGCCAGCACGCTGCGCACCTGCGTCCAGCTGCGGCTTAGGGTGATCAGCAGCAGCATAAACAGCGCTGACCAAATCACGCGATGCGTCATGATTTCGGTGGCAGGAACTTCTTTAACCAGCTTGAAGTAAGCCGGCGCGATGCCCCAAATGAAGTAAGCGCCAAGCGCATAGCCAATACCCTGGCGAGTTTGTTGCGTATCCATCATCACATCCAAAAGGTGGCAATCAGCCAATCATATAAGTCGCGGTAGCGGTAGCGATGTAATCGCCTTGCTGGTTATGTAACTCCACGCGCGCTACGGCGACTTTATTGCCGCCGCGCAGCAGGCTGCTGGTGGCGATAAAGCGCTCACCGCGGCCGGGACGCAGATAATCCACTCGCATATCAATGGTGCCCATGCGTGAAAGGCGCTGGCGCAGCTCTTCTTCGGTAATACTTTCCTGGCGCGTCAGCGCATAGCTGACGCACACCAGCCCGGCGGCTACATCCAGCACCGAGGCAATCACGCCGCCGTGCAAAATTTGCTGCGCCGCATTGCCCACCAGCATGGTTTTATTGGCAAAGCCCAGTTCGGCATAATCCGCTTCCAGTCGATCCAGCTCTAATCCGAGCGCCTGATTGAAGGGCATGTGATAAACAAAAATTTCGCCAATCAGACGGCGCGCTTCCTGCTGTGTCAGCAACGGGGATGACATAATTCCTGCCTTAAAATGTTAACGAGTTGTGTATATTATGCCGCGTTCGAGCCGCTTTCCAGTTTCGGAAATCGGCGCTGATCAACCGCTGAATTTGCGTGTAGAATGGCCTGCTTTTTGAACCGTCCTTTGACGATTACGACACGCAGTTCTCTGGAGAATTCTATGCGTAAGCATTACGCCTTGCTGGCAGCGGCACTGATCCTTCCTGCCCTGGCGCAGGCCGACGAAGCCACGATAAAAGAGGTTCATGATGCACCGGCAGTGAGGGGCAGCATTATCGCTAACCTGCTGGAGAAACACGATAACCCGTTCGTGCTTTATCCTTACGAAAATAACTACCTGCTTTATACCTACACCACAGATATGAACAAAGAGGCGATCTCTTCGTACAACTGGGCAGACAAAGCGAAAAATGATGAAGTAAAATTCCAGCTCAGCCTGGCATTTCCGCTGTGGCGCGGCATTTTAGGCGATAACTCAGTACTGGCCGCATCCTATACTCAGCGGTCGTGGTGGCAGCTCTCAAACCGTGGCGCTTCATCGCCGTTCCGTGAAACCGATTATGAGCCGCAGATTTTCCTCGGCTGGGCGACCGATTACACCTTCGCCGGCTGGACGTTGCGCGATGTGGAAACCGGCCTTGTCCATCAGTCGAACGGTCGCAGCGAACCGACCTCACGCAGCTGGAACCGTGTTTATGCCCGCTTAATGGCAGAAAACGGCAACCTTCTCGCGGAGATCAAACCCTGGTATCGTCTGCCAGAAAGTGAAAGCAATGACGATAACCCGGACATCACCAAATACATGGGTTACTACCGCGCTAAGCTTGGCTACATGATGGGCGACAGCATTTTCAGCGTGGAAGGTAACTACAACTGGAACAGCGGCTTCGGCGGTGCAACCTTCGCCTGGAGCTACCCAATCTCTGAACACGTGCGCTTTTACACGCAGGTCTTCAGCGGTTATGGTGAATCTTTGATCGACTATAACCATCGCCAGACGCGTTTCGGCGTGGGCGTAACGCTCAACGATCTGTTCTAACCCGCAAAAAATACAGGATTACCGTGGCAACATCGGCAGTGCTCAATCAGGAAATGCTGGCGCAGCAGGTATTACAAGATACCTTCGGCTATCAGCAGTTCCGTCCCGGTCAGCAAAACATCATTGAAACTGCGCTTGCAGGGCGTGATTGTCTGGTAGTGATGCCAACCGGCGGCGGCAAATCGCTGTGCTATCAAATCCCGGCGCTGGTGCGTGAAGGGCTGACGCTGGTGGTTTCACCGCTGATTTCACTGATGAAAGATCAGGTTGATCAGCTGCTGGCCAACGGCGTCGCTGCGGCGTGCCTTAACTCGACGCAGACGCGTGAGCAGCAACAGCAGGTGTTTGCGGATTGCCGCAGCGGCAAGTTGAAGTTGCTGTATATCGCGCCTGAACGCCTGATGATGGACAACTTCCTCGACAGCCTGCGCCAGTGGAATCCGGTGATGCTGGCGGTGGATGAAGCGCACTGTATTTCGCAATGGGGCCACGATTTCCGTCCGGAATATGGCTCGATCGGCCAGCTGCGTCAGCACTTCCCGCATCTGCCGGTAATGGCGTTAACCGCCACCGCCGATGAAACCACGCGTAACGATATCGCCCATCTGCTGCAGATGGACGATCCGCTGATTCAAATCAGCAGCTTTGACCGCCCGAATATTCGCTACACGCTGGTGGAGAAATTCAAACCCACCGAACAGTTACTGCGTTATGTGCAGGATCAGCGCGGCAAAAGCGGCATTATTTACTGTAACAGCCGTGCCAAAGTGGAAGACACTGCCGCGCGGCTGCAAAGTCGCGGCTTGAGTGTTGGCGCCTATCACGCCGGCATCGATAGCGCGCAGCGCGCCAGCGTGCAGGAAGCGTTTCAGCGTGATGACTTGCAAATTGTGGTCGCCACCGTGGCGTTCGGTATGGGCATCAACAAACCCAACGTGCGTTTTGTGGTGCACTTCGATATCCCGCGCAACATCGAATCCTATTATCAGGAAACCGGCCGCGCCGGACGAGATGGCCTGCCTGCCGAAGCGATGATGCTCTACGATCCGGCGGATATGGCGTGGCTGCGTAAATGTCTGGAAGAGAAAGTGCCCGGCCCGCTGCAGGATATTGAACGCCACAAGCTCAACGCGATGGGTGCATTTGCGGAAGCGCAAACCTGCCGTCGTCTGGTGCTGCTGAACTATTTCGGCGAAGGTCGCCAGCAGCAGTGCGACAACTGCGATATCTGCCTCGATCCGCCACGTCGCTACGACGGCTTGCTGGAAGCGCAAAAGGCGCTGTCGAGCATCTATCGTACCGGTCAGCGCTTTGGGATGGGCTATATTGTTGAAGTTTTGCGCGGTGCCAGTAATCAGCGTATCCGCGACAACGGCCACGATAAATTGCCCGTGTACGGTTTAGGCCGCGAACATAGCCATGAACACTGGATCAGCGTGCTGCGTCAGTTAATCCATCTCGGCATGGTCACGCAAAACATCGCCATGCACTCGGCATTGCAGTTGACCGAAGCGGCGCGTCCGATACTGCGTGCAGAGGTACCGCTGATGCTGGCAGTGCCGCGCATCGTTACGGTGAAAACACGTGGCAGCAGCTCGCCGAAAGTGCACAGCGGCAATTACGATCGTCAACTGTTTGCCAAGCTGCGTAAGCTGCGCAAAGCCATTGCCGACGAAGAGAACATTCCGCCTTACGTGGTATTTAACGATGCCACGCTGATTGAAATGGCAGAACAAATGCCGATTAGCGCGTCAGAAATGCTCAGCGTGAACGGCGTCGGTCATCGCAAACTGGAACGTTTTGGTAAGCCGTTCATGGTGATGATCAAAGAACATGTTGATGAAGGTTAAAGGAAAAAATTCATGCTGATGTTATTCGCTACCGTCGCGCTGGTGCATCTGGTTGCGCTGATGAGTCCTGGCCCGGACTTCTTCTTTGTGTCGCAAACGGCCGCGAGCCGATCGCGTAAAGAGGCGATGATGGGTGTACTGGGCATTACGTTAGGCATTGTGATTTGGGCTGGCGTCGCGCTGATGGGCCTGCATCTGATCCTCGAAAAAATGGCCTGGCTGCACGAGATTATTATGGTTGGTGGCGGATTATATCTGCTGTGGATGGGCTGGCAGCTGATGCGCTCGGCGCGTCAGCGTCATAAGCAGCCGCAAACGGAAGCGCCAGTGGTTGAGCTGCCGAAACGCGGCATGAGCTTCCTGAAAGGTTTTCTGACGAACTTGTCTAACCCTAAAGCGATCATCTACTTCGGTAGCGTGTTCTCGCTGTTCGTCGGCAACGACGTGGGCGCGATGGAGCGCTGGGGCTTATTCCTGCTGATTATTGGTGAGACGTTCGCGTGGTTTACGCTGGTGGCGGCGATTTTCGCCATGCCGTGGATGCGCGATAAGTATCAGCGGATGGCGAAGTGGGTGGATGGCATGGCGGGCGTGTTGTTTGCCGGGTTTGGTATTCATCTGATTATTTCGCGATAAAGCCTGGTTTACTTGCCATTTCGGCACCGGGCAGTGCTCGCCCTCCTCACGTACTACGTGTACGCTCCGGGGTCTGCGCGCTGGCCGGCACCGAACTGGCTGCGCCACCGACGGCTTTGAGATCGGTGGCGATTTCCTCTAAGCCATTTTGCGGGCGCTGGCTAACAGCGCGCCTACCGCCATAAATAATCCACCAAAGGTACGGTTCAGCAGTTTCATCTGCTTCGGTCCCTTAATCCAACCGGCGATGCGTGTAGCCAGCGTGGCGTAACCAATCATCACGATGATATCGACCACGATGGTGGTGACGCCAAGTACCAAATACTGCATGAGCTGCGGCTGGTGCGGCTGAATAAACTGCGGGAACAGCGCGGCGAGAAACACGATGCTTTTCGGGTTGGTGAGATTCACCAGCACCGCACGCTTAAACAGGCGACGACGCGGCATCGCTTTGGCTACGGCATCAAGATCGATACCGCCCGTGGAACGCCATTGCTGAATCCCCAGCCACACCAGATAGGCTGCACCGGCCCACTTCAGCACTTCAAAGGCCAGCAGCGATTGGGAAAACAGCGCCCCCAAACCGGCGCCGACCAGCACGATATGAATGGCCAGGCCCAGCTGCAAACCGGTAATCGATGCCACTGCGCCGCGATAGCCGTGACTAATGCCGGTGCTCATGGTGTTAATCGCGCCGGAACCGGGCGAAAGGCTAAGGATGGTTGTGGTCAGCAAGTAGGTTAACCACCATTCAATGGTCATGTGTGACATTCCCTGAAGTTAGCGAAGTGTGACACAATACGACAGAAAATCGCGGCACGCTACGCAGCACTTGCGCGCCAATCACGTTTTTTTCAGGGGGACGGATGCAGCATCATAAACAGAGTTGGCTCGGGCGTGAGCGAGGCTTTTCGGCCTTTGCCACCGGTCCGCTGCTCGACTTCTGGCGTCGCCGTGAAGAGTGTGAATTCACCGGCGTCGGCAACCTGAAGATCCGCTACGTCCGTTTCACCTCACCGCAACATCGCCGTGTCATTCTGGTCGTGCCTGGCCGCATTGAAAGCTATATCAAGTATCCCGAACTGGCTTATGACCTTTTCCATTGTGGCTACGATGTGGTGATTCTCGATCATCGTGGTCAGGGACGATCCGAACGTCTGCTCGAAGATTCGCATCGCGGTCATGTGGTGGAATTTAGCGACTATGTTGACGATCTGGAAACACTGTATCTGAAAGAGATCATCAGCTCACATTATCAGCAGCGCTACGTGTTGGCCCACTCGATGGGCGGGGCGATTTTGGCACTGTTTCTGGCGCGTCAGCCGCAGGCGTTTCACGCCGCGGTATTTTCCGCACCGATGTTTGGTATTGTGCTGCCGCTGCCAGACTGGATGGCGCACCGCATTCTCGACTGGACAGAAAAACTGCCTGCGCTGCGTGAAGGTTACGCGCTGGGCACCGGCCGCTGGCGCGCTAATCCTTTTGGCATTAACCGCCTGACGCATAGTCGCGAACGCTATCGCCGCAACCTGCGTTTCTACGCCGATGACCCGGCCATTCGCGTGGGTGGACCGACCTATCACTGGGTGCGTGAAGGCGTACAGGCCGGGCGCAACATTTTTAGTCAGATAGCGAACATCACCACACCAACCTTGCTGCTGCAGGCCAGCGAAGATGATGTGGTAGATAACCGCTCACAGGATCTCTTTTGTACGGCGATGGCCGAAGCGGGGCATCCCTGCGCGGGCAACGCGCCGTATGTGATAACAGGAGCGCGTCATGAGATCTTGTTCGAAAAAGACGCGATGCGCGCCGAAGCGCTGAACGCAGTGGTGGATTTCTTCGAGCATCACGCTTAATCAATTTTATTTTCCGATATCAACACCCGAGGTTTACATGTATCACATCGTCGCATCCGACCTGGATGGCACGCTGCTCTCTCCGGAACACCGTTTAACCCCGTTCGCGCGTACTACGCTGCAGGAGCTGGTGGCGCGTGACATTCACTTTGTTTTTGCCACCGGCCGTCACTATATCGACGTCGGGCAGATGCGCGATAAGCTCGCCATTCCGGCTTACATGATCACGTCTAACGGCGCGCGCGTACACAACGCTGCTGGCGAACTGGTGTTCAGCCACAACCTTGATGCCGATATCGCCAGCGATCTGTATGGCCTGCAATATCATGATGAACACATCCTGACGCACGTCTATCGCGACGACGAATGGTTCATGAGCCGTCATCGTCCGGATGAACAGGACTATTTCCGCGAATCTGACTTCAACTATCAGGTTTACCAGCCAGGGATGCTGCCGACCGATGGCATCAGTAAAGTGTTCTTCACCTGTGAAGATCCGCAGCGTTTGATTCCGCTGGAACAGGCGATTGAAGCGCGCTGGGGCGATCGTGTGAATGTCAGCTTCTCACTGCCGACCTGTCTGGAAGTGATGGCGGGCGGCGTTTCGAAAGGTCATGCGCTGGAAGCTGTGTCTAAGCAGCTGGGTCACTCGCTGAAAGAGTGCATCGCCTTCGGCGACGGCATGAATGATGTGGAGATGCTGAGCATGTCAGGCAAAGGCTGCATCATGCGTAATGGCCAGCAGCGTCTGAAAGACACCTTGCCAACGCTGGAAGTGATTGGTAGCAATGCGGAAGATGCGGTGCCGCATACGCTGCGCAAGCTGTTCCTCGCGTAAAAAAATGGGCCGGCGATCACCGGCCCATACTCGTTATGCCATCTGTTTTTTGTGCTTATGCTCGCTCACCATGGTGAGCAGCAGCAGAATCACCGCCAGCACCGATCCGCCAATCATCACGATGAAGCCGCCATCCCAGCCGAAGTAATCGACGGTGTAGCCGACAATCGCACTCGCCGCCACCGATCCGCCAAGATAGCCAAACAGCCCGGTAAAGCCCGCCGCGGTTCCCGCCGCTTTTTTCGGCGCCAGCTCCAGCGCGTGCAAGCCAATCAACATCACCGGCCCGTAAATCAGGAAGCCGATCACAATCATGCACAGCATATCGATGCCGGGATTGCCCGGCGGGTTGAGCCAATAGACCACGGTGGCGATGGTCACCAGCGTCATAAAGAACACGCCGGTGGCGCCACGGTTGCCTCGGAACACTTTGTCGGACATCCAGCCGCACAGCAGCGTGCCGGGGATGCCGGCATATTCGTAGAAGAAGTAGGCCCACGAGGACTTATCCAGCGTGAAGTGCTTCACCTCTTTCAGGTAGGTGGGCGACCAGTCGAGAATGCCGTAGCGCAGCAGGTAAACAAACACGTTAGCCAGCGCGATGTACCACAGCAGCTTATTAGGCAAAATGTACTGCATGAAAATCTGCTTCGCCGTCAGCTCCTGCTCGTGGTTCTCGTTGTAATCCGGCGGATAATCGTTCTTCCAGGCTTCAATCGGCGGTAATCCGCAGGATTGCGGCGTATCACGCATCAGGGCGAAAGCAAAGATCGCGATGATGATGGCGCCAAACGCCGGCATATACAGCGCTGCTTTCCAGTCGTTGAACCACGCCATACCGAGCAGGAACAGCAACGGTGGAATGCCGCCGCCGACGTTATGCGCGCAGTTCCACACCGAGACAATGCCGCCGCGCTCCTTCTGCGACCACCAGTGCACCATGGTGCGTCCGCAGGGCGGCCAACCCATGCCCTGGAACCAGCCGCACAGGAACAGCAGCACGAACATCACCATGATGCTCGATGTCGCCCACGGCACGAAGCCCATAAACAACATCACCGCCGCAGCGAGGATCAATCCGGCGGGCAAAAATACGCGTGGATTCGAGCGGTCCGACACTGAACCCATAATGAATTTCGAAAAGCCATACGCGATGGAAATACCCGACAACGCAAAACCGAGATCGCCGCGTGAAAAACCCTGCTCAACCAGATAAGGCATGGCTAACGCAAAGTTCTTGCGCACTAAATAGTAAGCCGCATAGCCGAAGAAAATTCCCAGGAAAATTTGCCAGCGCAGACGACGATAGAGCGGATCGACACGATCATCTGCCACCTGGGGCCGATGCGGTGCAGGTTTGAAGATACTCAACATGAGTGTGGCCCTCCAGGGCGCGATATAGTTATGAGTTCCCAGCAGGTTGGGGCAATTACGGCAACGTTATAAACGGAAAGGTGATATTTCCATTTCGCGCAAAGAATAGTGATGGTCACGCACGGTTACTGTGATATGTGACACATTTGTTACAGTTTGATGACGGTAAAGAGCGATAAAAACCAGGAAATGTTGTATTTCGCGCATTTTAGTGTGGTTAAAAAGCGAAGCGATGAGCATTAATTGACGCTATTTTGCGCTGTTGTAAACCAGATAGTTCAGCTCAATAGCGACAGTTTGTTTACACTAGCGCCACTGTTCATTTTGGGATCGTTACCGTGCTGTTACTGATCGTTACCACCATTCTGTGGGCTTTTTCATTCAGTTTAATCGGGGAATATTTGGCTGGGCAGGTGGACTCCTGGTTCTCCGTGCTGATGCGCTTAGCGCTCGCCGCTATCGTCTTCCTGCCATTCCTGCGCTGGCGTGGCTATCGTGCCTCGACCATCCTGCTGTATATGCTGGTGGGCATGCTGCAACTCGGCATCATGTATCTGCTGAGCTTTGAGGCTTACCTGTATCTGAGCGTCACGGAGTTTCTGCTGTTCACCGTCATGACGCCGCTGTATGTCACGCTGATTTACGATTTGCTCAGCCGACGTCCGCTGCGTATCGGCTATGCCTTCAGCGCTATGTTGGCAGTGATTGGCGCGGCGATTATTCGTTACGACAAAGTCAGCGATCATTTCTGGTTTGGCTTACTGTTGGTACAGGCGGCGAATATCTGTTTTGCCATTGGTATGGTGGGCTACAAACGTCTACAGGAAACCCGCCCAATGCCGCAGCACACCGCGTTTTCATGGTTCTATCTCGGTGCGGTGATCATTGCGGTCATTGCCTGGAGCCTGTGGGGCAATCCCAACAAACTGCCTACTACGTCGCTGCAGTGGGGCATTCTGGTGTGGTTGGGGGTTGCGGCTTCAGGTTTGGGCTACTTCATGTGGAACTACGGCGCAACGCAGGTGGATGCGGGCACCTTGGGCATTATGAACAATATGCATGTGCCGGCGGGTTTACTGGTGAACCTGGCGATTTGGCAGGAAACACCGCATTGGCCGAGTTTTATCGCCGGTGCTGCCGTAATCTTCGCCTCGCTTTATGTGCATAAACGCTGGGTGTTGGGCAAGAAAAGCGGCGCCTAAGTTAAAAGGGAAGGGATAGCGCGGCAGAGGAGCAAAGCATCCGAGCCATGGACAAAAACGCCGGGAGCGTTTTTGCACAATGCGAAGCGTTGGCCGCTTGCGGCCGAACCCCATGGATGGGGTGAGTACTCGCGAGGCTGATCCACAGGGAAGTGGTTTCCCTTTGCGATCTGCCGCGCTATCCCTGACCCGGCTAAACCATGAAGCGATTAAGCCTTCTTAACCGGCCCCGGACGATGGATCATCGTCAGCCCTTTCAGGAAATTACGCAGAATCTGGTCGCCGCATTCGCGGAAGTTCTTGTGTTCCGGGTTACGGAAAATTGCGCCCACCTCAGCCTGCGAAATCTTAAAGTTCGCTTTCAGCAACACATCCGGAATATCGGTGGTCTTCAACGCAAAGGCGATACGCAGCTTCTTCATGAAAATATTATTATTCATGCGGCGCTCAATCGACGGTGCGGGTGCATCTTCACTCTTACCGCGACGATAAAAAATCAGACCGTTGAGGAAGTACCCCATCAACACATCCGGCAGCTTGCGAAACGCGGCATCGTCATCCTTCTTCATCCACGCCTGCACATCTTCCAGCGGCACTTCACTTCCCGCTAAGGCAAAAATCTCCACCACTTTGCTATCGCTCAAATCAAGCATATAGCGCACGCTGCGCAGAACATCGTTACTCATCATGGTGAAACTCTCTTGGTCGCGGGTTGAGGCGGCGCATTATAGAGCAGGCGGGGCAGGGATAACAGCGCGGGCGACTTTCGCCGCCCAGTAGCATCAGGATGAGGTGATCTGCAATGCGCCAGGACGTGCGGCATCGCGCACGAACGGCAGATGTTCACAGGCGTGTTGGCGGGCAAAGCGTACGAAAGCTTCCAACACCGGCTGACGCTGCTCACCTTCGCGGACCGCGGCATACAGGCGGCTCCACAACCCATCGCCCAGCGTCTTGGTGACCACCAAACCCTGCTGCTCAAAATTCTCTACCACCCAATGCGGTAGCGCGGCGATGCCCATGCCTGCCGACACCATCTGTATCAGCAACAGCGTATTATCTACGCTCTTCAAGGCTGGACTCACGCCCGCCGGCTGCAGGAAATGTCGCCACACATCCAAACGCTGGCGCTGCACCGGATAAATCATCAGCACCTCTTCAGCCATATCTTCCGGGGAAATATGATCAAGCTGCGCCAAAGGATGATCCGGCGCCATCACTAAACGCACTTCAAAATCGAACATCGGTGAGTAGAACAACCCGCTGCGCGGCAAAATGTCGGAGGTCAACACCACATCCAGCTCGCCCTGCTGCAACGCCGGTTGGGGGTCAAAAGTCACGCCAGATTTGAAATCCATCACCACCTGCGGCCAGCTCTGACGAAAATTATTCAGCGCAGGTGTCAGCCACTGAATGCAGCTGTGACACTCGATGGCGATACGCAATGTGGTCTGATGCGGCTCATGGCACGCCTGCAAGGCTTGCTGAATCTGCGGCAAAACCTGCTCGGCCAGCTGCAACAAAATCTCTCCCTGCGGCGTAAAACGCAGCGGCTGGCTTTTACGCACAAACAGACGGAATCCCAGCCGCTGCTCCAGATCGCTGAACTGGTGGGACAACGCCGATTGCGTCTGATGAAGCTGTGAGGCGGCGGCGGCTAACGAGCCGGTATTCCGTAACGCCTGCAGCGTCCGCAGGTGTTTGAGTTCGATCATGAGAATCCTTCACATCGAGATTGAACAAATTGCGCTTGAGGAACATACAGTACCCGCAGATTATGGCGGTGTAAACATCTGGACGGCTAAACATCTCAAGCAAGCGTCGCGGCCACTTTACCTTTGTCCAGCCATACAGCTCAGCGAATGACCTCTTCTTTCGCTGGATGAACGTAAATCGGTTGTACCTAAAAGAATATCTGGAGAACAGCAAATGACCATTCTCAACCATACACTCGGTTTCCCGCGCGTCGGTCTGCGTCGTGAACTGAAAAAAGCACAGGAAAGCTATTGGGCAGGTAAAAGCTCACAGGAAGAGCTGCTGGCCGTGGGTCGCGAACTGCGTGCTCGTCACTGGCAACAGCAGCAAGACGCGGGAGTGGATCTGCTGCCGGTTGGCGATTTCGCCTGGTACGATCATGTTCTGACCACCAGCCTGATGCTGGGTAACGTGCCAGCACGCCATCAAAACCATGATGGATCCGTCGATCTCGATACGCTCTTCCGCCTTGGCCGTGGCCGTGCACCTAGCGGTGAACCCGCTGCGGCGGCGGAAATGACCAAATGGTTTAACACCAATTATCACTACATGGTGCCGGAATTCACCCTCGGCCAGCGGTTCAAACTGACCTGGACCCAGCTGCTGGATGAGGTTGATGAAGCGTTGGCGCTCGGCCACAAGGTTAAACCGGTGCTGCTCGGCCCGGTAACCTATCTGTGGCTAGGTAAAGTGAAAGGCGAGCAGTTTGATCGTCTGTCACTGCTGAAAGATATTCTGCCCGTTTACCAACAGGTATTGGCTGAACTGAATAAACGCGATATCGCATGGGTACAGATAGATGAGCCAGCACTGGCGCTGGAGCTGCCAGCAACGTGGCGCGATGCCTTCAAACCGGCTTACGAGGCGCTGCAAGGTGAAAGCAAACTGCTGCTGACGACCTACTTCGACAGCATTAGCCAGAACCTTGACGTGATTAAAGCGCTGCCGGTGCAAGGTCTGCACGTCGACCTGGTTCACGGTAAAGATGATATCCAGCAGCTGAACCAGCAGATCCCGGCAGATTGGCTGCTTTCGGTGGGTGTTATCAACGGTCGCAACGTCTGGCGTGCGGATCTCAGCAGCTGGTTTGAACGGCTGCAGCCGTTGGTTGGCCAGCGTAAACAGCTGTGGATCGGTTCGTCCTGCTCACTGCTGCATAGCCCAATCGATCTGAGCGTGGAAACACGGCTGGATGAAGAGGTGAAAAGCTGGTTCGCTTTTGCCCTGCAGAAATGCACTGAGCTGTCGCTGTTGAGCAAGGCGCTAAATAACCATGATGCTGCTTCACTGGTGGAGTGGAGCGCGCCGATTCGTGCGCGTGCCAACTCAACACGCGTTCACAATCCCGTGGTCGGCGAGCGTCTGGCGAGAATCCAGGCCAAAGACATCGAGCGCGCCAGCAACTATACCGAGCGTGCGAAAGCGCAGCGTAACCGCTTTAATCTGCCGGCGTGGCCAACCACTACGATTGGTTCATTCCCTCAGACGACGGAAATTCGCGGCCTGCGCCTCGAGTTCAAAAAAGGCAACATTGATGGCGGCAACTACCGCACCGGCATTGCAGAACACATTAAACAGGCGATCGTTGAGCAGGAACGGTTGGGGCTGGACGTGCTGGTGCACGGTGAAGCTGAACGTAACGACATGGTGGAATACTTTGGCGAAAATCTCGCCGGCTTCGTATTCACCCAGAATGGCTGGGTGCAGAGCTACGGTTCTCGCTGCGTAAAACCGCCAGTTATCATCGGCGACGTCAGCCGTCCTGCCGCGATCACCGTTGAGTGGGCCAAATACGCGCAATCACTGACCGACAAACCGGTTAAAGGCATGTTGACCGGTCCGGTAACCATTCTCTGCTGGTCATTCCCACGTGAAGATGTGAGCCGTGAAACCATTGCGAAACAGATTGCGCTGGCGCTGCGTGACGAAGTGGCAGATCTGGAAAAAGCCGGCATTGGTATCATTCAGATTGATGAACCCGCGCTGCGCGAAGGTCTGCCGCTGCATAAGTCCGATTGGGCGGCGTATTTGACATGGGCCGTTGATGCGTTCCGTCTGAATGCCGCGGTGGCGCAAGACGACACGCAAATTCACACTCATATGTGTTACTGCGAGTTCAATGACATCATGGACTCCATCGCCGCACTGGATGCCGACGTCATCACCATCGAAACCTCACGTTCCGATATGGATCTGCTGGATACGTTTAAAGAGTTCGACTATCCCAATGAGATTGGTCCGGGCGTTTACGATATTCACTCACCGAACGTACCGAGCGTGGAGTGGATGGAAGAGTTACTGCGCAAAGCGGCGCAAAGCATCCCGGAAGAACGTCTGTGGGTTAACCCGGATTGTGGCCTGAAAACGCGTGGCTGGATGGAAACCCGTCAGGCACTGGCAAACATGGTCAAAGCGGCGCAGAACCTGCGGGGTGAAACGGCTTAGTAGCCGCAAATGTGATTGGGGCGCATACGCGCCCCTTTTTATTACGCGTTTGGTGCTACGCCATATTGCGCGAACCACGCCAGCATACGTTGCCAGCCATCTTTGGCGGAATCGGCGTGATAGCTCGCACGGTAATCCGCGTTGAAAGCGTGGCCGGCATCCGGATACACCACGATCTCCGCTTTGGCATTGGCGGCATGCAGCGCCTGACGCATCTTATCAATGCTCTCCAGTGGAATGCTGTCATCCTGACCGCCATAAAGGCCCAGCACTGGCGCATTCAGGTCCACCGCAATATCGATCGGATGTTTCTGCTGCTTCAGCGTCTTCTCACCCTCTAAGCGGCCATACCACGCCACAGCGGCTCGCACTTGAGGATTGTGCGCGGCAAACAGCCAGCTAATGCGTCCGCCCCAGCAGAAGCCGGTAATTGCCAGGCGACGCGCATCGCCACCATGACTTGCCGCCCAGTTAGCCACATGATCGAGGTCGGACAGTACCTGCGTATCCGGAACTTTGCTTACCAACTCTTTAAACAGCGTGGGAATGTCATTGTAATCGTTGGGATCGCCTTCGCGGAAATAGAGCTCAGGGGCGATCGCCAGATAGCCTTCCAGCGCCAAACGCCGGCAAACATCGCGGATATGCTCATGCACACCGAAAATCTCCTGCACGACTAACACCACAGGCAATGTGCCTTGGTACTCTTTTGGCCGGGCATAGTAGGCGGGTAAATTTTCGCCCTGGCTTGGAACCGAGGTCTCGCCAGCATGAATCGCGTCGCTGGCGGTAATAATCGTGCTGCTTGCGGTGGGCTGAACGGCCGGTGCAAAGCCGCCGGGTGCCGTTTTTTGTGCCATATTGTCTTCGGTTTTCATGGTTCTCTCCGTGCTAGCAAATGCGCAATCACGTAACTATAGCCTGGCTGGTCAAGCAAGGCTGACGTAGGGTGCAGAGGGATTTTTTTCACGTGTGCTGCTTCTCTATTAACATTGCCATCAGTACTTACACAGCACCGCTTGTAGCAATTCAGAATTGCAGCGCACTAATGTGTGATGTAAATCACAAAATGTTTTGCTGATAATGTAAGTTTCATTATTGATAGTGAAATTAGTCACATAATTATGCCGCCTGCTCACGTAGAGTGGCGCGCACATCCCCTATTTATCAGGAGTCTGATATGGCCCAGTCTGACGTTTTCCATCTTGGCATCACCAAAGCTTCCCTAAAAGGAGCCACGCTGGCCATCGTTCCCGGCGATCCTGAGCGCGTGAAGAAAATCGCCGCGCTGATGGATAATCCACAGCATCTGGCTTCGCATCGTGAATTCACCACCTATCTGGCGGAAGTCGATGGTAAACCGGTGGTGGTGTGTTCAACCGGTATCGGCGGACCTTCAACCTCGATTGCGGTAGAAGAGCTGGCGCAACTCGGTGTGCGCACCTTCCTGCGCGTTGGCACCACCGGCGCCATTCAGCCGCATATTAATGTCGGTGATGTGCTGGTCACCACGGCGTCTGTCCGCCTTGACGGTGCCAGCCTGCACTTCGCACCGATGGAGTTCCCGGCCGTGGCTGATTTCACCTGCACCACCGCGCTGGTTGCCGCAGCGGAAGCCTGCGGTGCCAAAACGCACATTGGCATTACCGCGTCCTCTGACACCTTCTATCCGGGGCAGGAACGCTATGACACCTTCTCTGGTCGCGTAGTGAAGCGCTTCCAGGGCTCAATGGATGAGTGGCAGCAAATGGGCGTCCTTAACTATGAGATGGAATCCGCTACACTGTTAACCATGTGCGCCAGTCAGGGACTGCGTGCCGGCATGGTGGCTGGCGTCATCGTGAACCGTACGCAAAAAGAGATTCCGGATGCGGTGACCATGAAGCAGACCGAAAGTGATGCGGTGAAAATTGTGGTAGAAGCCGCGCGTCGCTTAATTTAGTGCGCCATTCAAGGGATGAATTCGAGACCAGGCTTATAGGGAGCTCAGCAATTGCCTGATTAGAATGCGCGCAATTTCAGCAGCTACTGAGAAATTTCTTATGCGCAAAATGGTTTCTGTCCCACGTCCTAATTTCATGAATAATCCCGCTACTGCGCAATCACGCGTTGAGGGCGCAGCAGCGAGATTTCGTCAGGCCATGGCGGCCCATAACTATCCCCTCGCTCGTCAGTGCTGTGAAGAGGTGCTGCGCGTGTTGCCAAATCACATGCAGGTGCTCAGCGACTACGCGTTAACCTTAATGCGCGTGGGCGAGCACAAGAAATCCTACAAGATTTACCAGAAGATCTATCAGGCCCCGGCCGCGCAGCGCGCGCAGGCGTCGGAAACCTGGCTGGATGGATTGACCGAAGTCTGCGGTTGGCTTGATAAGCAGGATGAAGTGGCGCGTTACGGCCTCGAATCGCTACAGAAATCCGATGTGATCTTCAGTAAAGGCCAGAAAGTGGCGTATCCCTCAGACGTACCGCCACCGATCAATCGCCATAACCCGACAGAAAACATCATCTCCTTCAGCCTCTACGGTGGCCAGCCACGCTACTGCGAAACGCTGATTAAGAACATCGAAGTGGCGCGCGAGTTCTATCCTGACTGGATATGCCGCATCTATCTAGACGATAGCGTCCCGCAGCACGTGTGGCAGCGTCTGACGCAGCCGAACACCCAGCTGGTGGATATGTCCCAGGAAAAAGCTATCTTCCCCACGCTGTGGCGCTTTTTAGTGATGGACGATCCCAGCGTTAAACGTTACATCGTGCGTGACGCCGATTCATTACTCTCCGAGCGTGAAGTGGTTGCGGTTGAAGCCTGGCTGGACTCCCCATTCTGGTTCCATCACATGCGCGATTACTTCTCGCATACCGAACTGCTGCTAGCGGGTATGTGGGGCGGTTGTCATGGCGTGTTCCACAATGTTGAACAGCAGATGCGTGACTTTATCGCCCAGTACCAAGGCAGCGAACGCTTTACCGACCAGTATTTTCTTAAAGTGGCGTTGTGGCCAACGGTGCGTGAAAGCTTGCTGAGTCACGACGATATTTTTCACTTCCATCAGGCGCAGCCCTGGCCGGCGCATCAACCGATTCGCTGGCAAACCGATAGCTTCCACGTCGGCAGCAACGCCGGTTTTGCTAGCATGGCCGGTAAAGTTGAAAATGCGGAAAACGGTTGCCAGCAGGTTGAGATCACCTACGGCGGCCAAAGCTGGACCTATCCAGCAAAAATCAAGGATGAAACCGAATGGTTACTTCCGATGCCGTTCTTCCTGATTGATGCGTGGAAAGCCGGCGATCTGACCGTAAAAGCCCTGTAAATAAAATCTGGACATTCATACAGTACCCCTCTACCTTTTCCCTCAGCGAGACGATCCGCGGGGGGGATTATGGATCAGCAACTTATCATTAGCGGCGCGCTGGCGCTGGCCGGTTTAGGCATTGGCTGGATCATTGCCCAGCTGCGCGCCGGTCATCAGCATGCCAGCTTCACGACCGAGCGTCGTCTGTTGGAAGAGGCGCAGCAGCGCCAACATCAGCAGATCGAACATTTACAACAGCAAATCCAGCAACGTGAGCAGGAGATGCGCCAATTGCACGGCGCGCTCAGCGGTGCGCAGGAACGTTTGCAGCAGCTCGATTACTGGCGCGGCGAGAGCGAACAGCTCAGTCGTGAATTGCGTAATCAGCTGGAAGTTAATAGCGCGCAGGAAGCGGAGTTGCGCGAAGTGACCATCCGTCTTGAAGAGACACGCTACGGCGCTGAAGAGAAACAGCGCCTGCTCACCAACAGCGAACAGCGACTCAGTGCGCAGTTTGAAAATCTGGCCAACCGCATCTTTGAAAACAGCGGGCGCCGCGTCGATGAACAAAACCGTCAAAGCCTGAACAGTCTGATTGGCCCGCTGCGTGAACAGCTGGATGGTTTCCGCCGTCAGGTGACTGACAGCTTTGGACTGGAAGCGCGTGAACGCCACACGCTGACGCATGAAATTCGCCAGCTGCAGCAGCTCAACGCGCAGATGGCGCAGGAAGCGGTCAATCTCACCAAAGCGCTAAAAGGTGACAATAAAATCCAGGGCAACTGGGGCGAAGTGGTGCTAAGCCGCGTGCTGGAAGCCTCTGGACTGCGTGAAGGCTATGAATACCAAACGCAGGTAAGCGTTCAGCTGGAGCAGCAGGGCAGGATGCAACCGGATGTGATTGTCCGTTTGCCGCAGGGCAAAGATGTGGTGATCGACGCGAAGATGACGTTGGTCGCTTACGAGCGCTATTTCAACGCCGATGATGAAGCCACGCGCGAGCAGGCCATTCAGGAGCACGTCAACGCCATGCGTGGACACATTCGCTTGCTAAGCCGAAAAGATTACCAACAATTGCCCGGTTTACGCTCTCTGGATTATGTGTTGATGTTTATCCCGGTGGAACCGGCATTTCTGCTGGCGATCGATCGTCAGCCAGAGCTGATCAGCGAAGCGCTGCAGCAGAACATCATGCTGGTCAGCCCAACTACGCTGTTGGTGGCGCTGCGCACCATCAACAATCTCTGGCGTTATGAACATCAAAGCCGCAACGCGCAGCGCATCGCCGATCGGGCAACGCGGCTGTATGACAAAATGCGGCTGTTCGTCGATGACATGAGCGGTATCGGTCACAATCTTGATAAGGCGCAGCAAAGCTATCATCAGGCGATGAAAAAGCTGTCTGAAGGACGCGGCAATCTGATTGCGCAAAGTGAAGCTTTCCGCTCGCTTGGTGTGGAGATCAAACGGCCGATCAATCCGCAGTTGGTGGAACAGGCGCAGCCGGAAGAGGCGGATGAAGATTGGGCAGACGATCCCAACGTTGATGAAAGCGTTTCAGATTCGACAACGGACTCGCTGCGCCGCATCAACGAATAGCACGGTGGTCGCGTGCTCGTGTAGCGCGACTCTGATACACTTCGGCAAGAATTGTTTGTGGAACAGGTAAAACCGATGGCAGATGAATCACAGCAGGAAACTACCCATTTTGGCTTTCAGACCGTCGCGAAAAGCGAAAAGGCCGATAAAGTCGCGGACGTGTTTCATTCCGTCGCGGCAAAATATGACCTGATGAACGATTTGATGTCGTTTGGCATCCATCGTGTCTGGAAGCGTTTTACCATTGACAGCAGCGGCGTGCGCCGCGGTCAGCGCGTGTTGGATCTGGCGGGTGGTACCGGCGATCTGACGGCTAAATTCTCTCGTCTGGTGGGCGAAACCGGCCAGGTTGTGTTGGCTGATATCAACAGCTCAATGCTGAAGATGGGCCGCGAAAAGCTGCGTAATCTCGGCGTGTCGGGTAATGTCAGCTATGTCCAGGCGAATGCCGAAGCGCTGCCGTTCCCGGATAACTATTTCGATTGCATCACCATCTCGTTCGGCTTGCGTAACGTCACCGAAAAAGAGAAAGCGCTGGCGTCGATGTTCCGCGTGCTGAAGCCGGGCGGACGCCTGCTGGTGCTGGAATTCTCCAAGCCGTTGCTGGAGCCGCTGAGCAAGGCTTACGACACCTATTCGTTCCATATTCTGCCGCGTATTGGCCAGCTGGTGGCGCAAGATGCTGAAAGCTATCGTTATCTGGCAGAGTCGATTCGTATGCATCCCGATCAGGAAACCCTGAAAGCGATGATGAATGATGCCGGCTTTGAAAATACCACCTACTTCAATATGACTGGCGGTATTGTCGCGCTGCATCGCGGATTTAAATTCTAATCCATCATGACTTTAACTCCTCTCATCACCGGCGGTCTTGAGACCGCCCTGAACCGTGTTCTCTATCGCGATCGCAGCCTGAAAGCCGCGCGCCAGCGTCTGGCGGGCAAGGTGTTGCTGCTGCGTCTGCAAGAGCTCGATTTTCCTTTAGTGCTGGTGTTTAGCGAATCACAACTTGATGTACTGAGTGATTGGCAGGATAGCAGCGACTGCACGGTGAGTTTGCGCGTCAGCACCTTGCCGAAACTGCGCGATCGCCAGCAGCTCACCAGCTTGATCAGAAGCGGTGAACTGGAGGTGGACGGCGATTTGCAGGTGGTACAGCAATTCTCTGCGCTGATGGATCTCGCCGAGCTTGATCCGGCCGAATATCTCGCGCCGTGGATTGGCGACATCGCCGCGCAAGGGGTAAGCCAGGCCGCACAGCAGGCGCTGAGATTCGTGCAGCAGCAGGTCATGCGCCGCCAGGATTATCTTGGCCAGGCGCTGACGGAAGAGTGGCGCGTCGCGCCGGGTGCTCTGGAACTGGCATGGTTCTGCGAGGAAGTGGAAGCGATGGAACGTTCGCTCAATGCGTTTGAAACGCGTTTGGCACAGCTGGAGGCGAAATGACGCTGGGAGAAATTCGGCGCTTATATTTCATCATCAAGATCTTTCTCACTTATGGCCTTGATGAACTGATTCCCCGCATGCGCTTCACGCTGCTGTTACGCCTGTGGCGGCGCTGCATCTTCTGGATCCCTAACCAACACAAAGACGCCTCGCCTGGCGTGCGCATCCGTTTAGCCATGGAGCAGCTTGGCCCGGTGTGGATCAAGTTCGGTCAAATGCTCTCCACGCGACGCGATCTGTTCCCGCCAGCGATTGCCGATGAGCTTGCCGTGCTGCAGGACCGCGTGGCGCCGTTTGATGGCGTCAAAGCGAAGCAGCAGATTGAACAGTCGATTGGCGGCCCGGTGGAAACCTGGTTTGAAGACTTCGACATTAAACCGCTGGCCTCTGCCTCTATTGCACAGGTGCACACCGCCACGTTGAAGTCCAACGGCCGCGCCGTGGTGATCAAAGTGATTCGTCCCGATATCCTGCCGGTGATCAAAGCGGACATGCGGTTGATTTATCGTCTGGCGCGTTGGGTGCCGCGTTTGCTGCCGGATGGACGTCGTCTGCGTCCGCTGGAAGTGGTACGCGATTACGAAAAAACCCTGATTGATGAGCTGAATCTGCTGCGTGAAGCGGCCAACGCCATCCAGCTGCGTCGTAACTTCGACCAAAGCCGCATGCTTTACGTACCCGAAGTGTTCTCTGATTACTGCAGTGAATCAATGATGGTAATGGAGCGCATTTACGGCATTCCGATCTCGGATATCGCCACGCTCGAGCAGCACGGCGTCAATATGAAGTTACTGGCAGAGCGCGGCGTGCAGGTGTTCTTCACCCAGGTGTTCCGCGACAGCTTCTTCCATGCCGACATGCATCCTGGCAATATCTTCGTCAGCTACGATCACCCAGAAGATCCGCAGTACATCGGCATCGACTGCGGTATTGTCGGTTCACTGAATAAAGAAGATAAGCGCTATCTGGCGGAAAACTTTATCGCCTTCTTTAATCGCGATTACCGCAAAGTGGCTGAGCTGCATGTGGATTCAGGCTGGGTGCCGCTGGATACTAACGTTGAAGATTTTGAGTTTGCCATTCGTACCGTGTGTGAGCCGATTTTCGAAAAACCGCTGGCTGAGATCTCCTTCGGTCACGTGTTACTGAATCTGTTTAATACCGCGCGTCGCTTCAATATGGAAGTGCAGCCGCAGCTGGTGCTGCTGCAGAAGACGTTGCTGTATGTCGAAGGGATTGGTCGCCAGCTCTATCCTCAGCTCGACTTGTGGAAAACCGCCAAGCCGTTCCTGGAAGATTGGATCAAAGATCAGATTGGTATCCCGGCAATAATGCGTGCGGTGAAAGAGAAAGCGCCGTACTGGGCGGAAAAACTGCCGGAGTTGCCGGAGCTATTTTACGACAGTATGCGCCAGCACAAATTATTGAAGCACAGCGTCGATAAACTCGTCACCGATTTAAACGTACAGCGCACACGAAATCATCAGGCGCGCTATCTGTTTGGCGTAGGAGCTACACTGTTATTAAGTGGCACCGCCGTACTGTTGAGTCGACCGGATTGGGATTTCTTCCCGGCGCTTTTAATGGCTGCCGGCATCGTCACCTGGCTTATTGGCTGGCGCAAGACAAACTGATTGTCTGCCTGGTTCAAATCGCGTAATGTCGCAAGCTAAAGCCCGAAATCATACGGGCTTTCTGTGCGTTACAGTCAACAGTTTTTCACAGAATATTAGAGGCATATCTCATGGGCGGTATCAGTATTTGGCAATTGTTAATCATTGCCGTCATTGTTGTTCTTCTGTTCGGTACCAACAAACTTCGCAACCTGGGTTCGGATTTGGGTTCTTCTATCCGCGGCTTCAAAAAAGCCATGGGCGATGAAGACGATAAAAAGGATCAACCGAAAGAGCAGGACGCTGACTTCAACGCCAAAACTCTGGCAGACAAACAGCAAACCTCGGCGACTAAAGACGACGCCCGGAACGACAAGCAGGTATAACTGTGTTCGACATTGGTTTTAGTGAACTGGTATTGGTGTTCGTGATCGGGCTGATTGTGCTTGGCCCGCAGCGATTACCGGTTGCGGTGAAAACCGTCGTCGGCTGGATCAGAGCCATTCGCTCGCTGGCCGCGAATGTACAAAACGAACTGGCACAGGAGCTGAAACTGCAGGAATTGCAGGACAGCCTGAAAAAGGTGGAAGAGGCGGGTCGTGGCACGCTGTCACCGGAGCTGAAAGAGTCGATGGAAGAACTGCGTAAAACCGCCGACTCAATGAAGCGCTCCGTGCAGCAGAGTATCGATCTCGAAAAAGAGGAAGATGAAGCCAACACCATTCATCAGACTCCGCCAGCAGTAACGCAGCCGGCTACTTCCCCTGCGGTCACGCCTGCTGCTGCAGAACATCAAACCAGTGCCGCAGCACAGGTTCCGCAGCCAGTTGACGCAACTTCTGCAGTGGATAATCCTCCCGTCGCCAGTGCCCCGCAAAGCACTGCGAAGACTTCTCTCGTAAAAGATGAACGATAAACATGGCCGTTGAAGATACCCAACCGCTCATTAGCCATCTGATTGAGCTGCGTAAGCGTTTGTTGAACTGCATCATCGCTGTTTTAGTCATCTTTCTGTGTCTGGTCTACTTCGCCAATGACATTTACCATCTGGTAGCGTCACCATTGATTAGCCAGATGCCGGCTGGTGCGAGCATGATCGCCACCGACGTAGCATCACCCTTCTTCACGCCAATTAAGCTCACCATTATTGTCTCGGTGTTTCTTGCCGTGCCGGTGATTTTGTATCAGGTGTGGGCGTTTGTCGCGCCAGCGCTCTATCGTCACGAGCGTAAACTGGTAATGCCGCTGCTGTTCTCCAGTACGCTGCTGTTCTACGTCGGCGTGGCGTTTGCGTATTTCATCGTGTTCCCGCTGGCGTTTGGTTTCTTCGCCAAAACGGCACCGCAAGGCGTGACCATCGCCACGGATATCACCAATTATCTCGACTTCGTCATGACCATTTTCATGGCTTTTGGCGTGGCGTTTGAGGTGCCGATTGCCATTGTGCTGCTGTGCTGGACAGGCATTACTTCACCTGACGATCTGAGAAAGAAACGTCCGTATATGCTGGTTGGCGCCTTCGTCGTTGGGATGTTGCTCACACCGCCGGATGTTTTCTCCCAAACTTTGCTCGCTATTCCGATGTACTGCCTGTTTGAAGTCGGCGTATTCTTCTCCCGCTACTATGTGGGTAAAGGGCGTCAGTCTTCGGATGAGGAACAGAATACCGAATCCTGATGTCTTTTAAGCAGGGCACCCGCCAGCAAGCGGGAAGAGAATGAATCTAAACCGCCTAACCGGGCGGTTTTTTATTGGGGAGAAAACATGTTTGATATCGGTGTAAACCTGACCAGCACGCAATTCGCAAAAGATCGCGAGCAGGTTGTGAAACGTGCGCGCGAAGCAGGCGTCACCGGCCTGTTAATTACCGGCACTAACGCGCTGGAAAGCCAGCAGGCACGTCAGCTGGCGGCATTACACGCCGGCTACTGCTGGTCGACGGCGGGCGTTCATCCGCATCATGCCAGTGAATGGTCGGCGGAAACGGCGAATACCTTGCGTCGTCTCGCGGAAAGCGCCCAGGTTGTCGCCATCGGCGAATGCGGCCTGGATTTTAACCGCAATCTTTCGGCCCACGATCAACAGGAGTATGCCTTTGATGCGCAGCTCGCACTGGCTGCAGAGCTGCAGCTGCCGGTATTTCTGCATTGTCGTGAAGCGCACGACCGTTTTGTGGCGGTGCTTGAGCCGTGGCTGCCAAAACTGGTGGGCGCGGTGGTGCACTGCTTTACCGGTACGCGTGATGAGCTGCAAGCGTGCCTGGCACTCGGGTTGTCAGTAGGCATTACCGGTTGGGTGTGCGACGAACGTCGCGGTATGGAACTGCGCGAATTGCTGCCGTTGATTCCGGCTGAGCGCCTGCTACTGGAAACCGACGCACCCTATTTACTGCCGCGCGATATGCATCCACGTCCCACTTCGCGCCGCAATGAGCCGTGCTTCCTGCCGCACATTGTGCAGCAAGTGGCGAACTGGCGTGGAGAAGAGGCGGAAGCGCTGGGCGCGCAGGTCAATCGCAACGCGCGTCAGCTGTTTAAGCTGGCCTAAAGCTTGCGGAACTGCTTGTTATCCACGCTGCGCATCACCTGTTTGTTCAGCATGTTCAGCAGCAGAACGGAGCGCGTTTCACCATCCGGCTCGGCAAAAATCGCGCGTAGTCCTTCGAAGGTGCCATCGGTGATGATCACTTCATCACCGCTCTGCGGCGTTTCCGGATCTAACACGATCTGCGGCGCGTCGGTTTGCAGCGCTTCGATCACATCGTGCGATACGGTAGCCGGCATGGCGCCGAAGCGCACGAAGTGGCTGACGCCGCGCGTGCTGCTGATGGTGGTGGTGTGAATCGCTTCGGGATCGAACTCGATAAACAAATAATTGGGGAACAGCGGCTCACTCACGGTGGTGCGTTTACCGCGCACAATCTTCTCCAAAGCGATCATTGGGCTCAGGCAATTCACCGCTTGCCGCTCAAGATGCTCTTTCGCGCGCAACAGTTGTCCACGTTTGCAATAGAGTAAGTACCAGGATTCCATAACTGCTCCCAAAGAATGGACGCTAAGAATATCAAACCTGCTGACAGAGTTATAGCGCATCGGCGGAGGGAAACCCTGTGCTGAAAAAAATTCACTGCGAATTTTCTGATTGATGCGGCTAATTAACGCTTTCGTGCAAGAAAATTGACGGCTGGCGACCATCTGTATCAGACTCCATCCCCATCTTTCGATTGAAAAGGAGTGGCCGATGGAACTGTTCCTGTTAAGTAACGGCAAAGTGGCTGAGGATGCGCCGCTATTGAGTTACGCCCACCCACAGCTACACGCGATGATTGCCCAGCGCGGCATTACGTCGGCGGTGCTGGTGCCTTACGCGATTATTCGTGGCGATCATGCGCAACGCGCGCAAGATTTGTCAGATTCATTAGGCATTGAAGTGCGCACGGTGCATGAGTTTACCTCCCCCGTCGCGGCGATTGAGCAAGCCGAGCTGATTCTGGTGAGCGGCGGAAATACCTGGTTCCTCAATCAAATGCTGCATGAACATGGCCTGATCGTCACGATTCAACGCGCGGTGCGCGAGCGTGATGTGCCTTACGTCGGCTGGAGCGCCGGTTGCAACGTGGCAACGCCTTCCATCCGCACCACCAATGACATGCCGGTGCGCAGCAGCGTGGTGTTGCCTGCGCTGGGCTTGTTCCCGGTGCAGATCAATCCGCATTATCTTGATGCCCACGTCAGCGGCCATATGGGCGAAACGCGCGATGAGCGCCTGGCTGAATTTTGCGCCGTTAACCCGCATGAATCGGTGATTGCGCTCCGCGAAGCCAGTTTCCTACACGTGAGTGAAAATCGCCTGCGCTACTACAGCGCCCGCGGCGAAGACTTTAAAGTGTTCCGCCACGGCGAGCCGATTGCGGCGTATCACGATGTGCTGGCGATTCAGTCGCTGGTGCCGTTTTCCTGTCAGCCAGCCTGACTCAGAAACCTCAACATGCTAGCGTGAAACGCACCTATAATGGCGCTTCACTCTGGCCGGAAAGCTAAAGCCGCATGAAATATCAGGATTTACGAGACTTCCTCGCGTTACTCGAACAGCGTGGAGAGTTAAAGCGCATCACTCAGGAGATCGATCCTGAGCTGGAGATGACCGAAATTGCCGATCGCACGCTGCGTGCCGGCGGCCCCGCGCTGCTGTTTGAAAACCCGAAAGGGTACGACATGCCGGTACTGTGTAATCTGTTCGGCACGCCAAAACGCGTGGCGATGGGTATGGGCCAGGAAGAGGTGAGTGCGCTGCGCGAAGTGGGCAAACTGCTGGCATTTTTGAAGGAACCGGAGCCGCCGAAAGGCTTCCGCGATCTGTTTGATAAAATGCCGCAGTTCAAGCAAGTGCTGAATATGCCAACCAAGCGCTTGCGCAATGCGCCTTGCCAGGAAGAGATTTTTAGCGGCGATGACGTCGATCTGTCACGCATCCCGGTGATGAAATGCTGGCCAGGCGATGCCGCGCCGCTGATCACCTGGGGATTAACCGTCACGCGTGGCCCGCATAAAGAGCGCCAGAATCTCGGCATCTATCGCCAGCAGGTGATCGGCAAAAATCGCCTGATTATGCGTTGGCTGTCGCATCGCGGCGGCGCGCTCGATTTCCAGGAGTGGTGCAAAGCGCATCCGGGCGAACGTTTTCCGGTATCTGTTGCGCTCGGGGCCGATCCGGCGACCATTCTCGGCGCGGTGACGCCGGTGCCCGACACGCTCTCTGAATATGCCTTCGCCGGTTTGCTGCGTGGCAACAAAACCGAAGTGGTAAAGTGCATCTCCAACGAGCTTGAAGTGCCGGCGAGCGCAGAGATTGTGCTGGAAGGTTACATTGAGCCGGGCGATGTGGCACCGGAAGGGCCATACGGCGATCACACGGGATACTACAATGAAGTAGACAGTTTCCCGGTGTTTACCGTGACGCACGTAACGCAACGTCGCAATCCGATTTATCATTCAACCTATACCGGGCGTCCACCGGATGAACCGGCGGTGTTGGGCGTGGCGCTGAATGAAGTGCTGGTGCCGATCCTGATCAAGCAGTTCCCGGAGATTGTTGATTTCTATCTGCCGCCGGAAGGCTGTTCTTATCGCCTCGCGGTGGTGACGATCAAAAAACAGTATGCCGGTCACGCCAAGCGCGTGATGTTTGGCGTGTGGTCGTTCCTGCGTCAGTTCATGTACACCAAGTTTGTGATTGTATGTGACGACGACGTCAACGCGCGTGACTGGAATGATGTGATTTGGGCGATTACTACGCGCATGGATCCAGCACGCGATACGGTGCTGGTTGAGAACACACCAATCGATTATCTCGACTTTGCCTCGCCGGTTTCCGGCTTAGGTTCGAAGATGGGACTTGATGCCACCAATAAGTGGCCGGGCGAAACCACGCGCGAATGGGGCACGCCGATTGTCAAAGATCCGGCCGTTACGGCGCGCATTGACGCCATTTGGGATGAATTAGCAATCTTTGCCGAGCCGCCGCAGCGCTAAAAGCGGCAGACCAACCAGACCCGAAGAAAAAGGGAACGCATGACAACGTTAAGCTGCAAAGTGACTTCGGTTGAAGCGATTACGGATACGGTTTACCGCGTCCGTTTGATTCCGGCCGCGGATTTTAACTTCCGCGCGGGACAGTATTTGATGGTGGTGATGGATGAGCGTGATAAGCGCCCATTCTCGCTGGCGTCCACGCCAATGGAAAAGGACATCATTGAACTGCACATTGGCGCCTCGGATCTTAATCTTTACGCGATGGCGGTGATGGACCGCATCAAAAACGATCGTCAGATTACGGTAGATATGCCGCATGGCGATGCCTGGCTACGCGAAGAGAGCGATCGTCCGATCATTCTGATTGCCGGCGGCACCGGTTTCTCCTATGCGCGTTCCATTCTGCTGACCGCGCTGGCACAGAAACCCGATCGCGAAATTGCGATTTATTGGGGCGGCCGTGAGCTGATGCATCTGTACGATTTAGATGAGTTGAATGCGCTGGCGGTGAAGCACCCGAACCTGAAAGTGATTCCGGTGGTTGAGCAACCGGCAGATGACTGGACCGGACGCAGCGGCACGGTGCTGACGGCGGTGATGCAGGATTACGCTTCACTCAGTGAACACGACATCTATATTGCTGGTCGTTTTGAGATGGCGAAGATTGCACGTGAGCGTTTCTGCGCCGAGCGCGGTGCGCTGGAAGCGCAGATGTACGGCGATGCGTTTGCGTTTATCTGACAGATAAAAAAAGCCCGCCCGAAAGGGCGGGAACACGTGCAGTGGTTAACGTATTAAACCCGTTCGAACACCGTGGCGATACCCTGGCCCAAGCCAATGCACATGGTCGCCAGACCAAATTGCGCATCGCGACGTTCCATTAGATTCAGCAGCGTGGTACTGATACGCGCGCCGGAACAGCCCAGCGGGTGCCCAAGCGCAATCGCGCCGCCATTCAAATTCACTTTCTCATCCAACTGTTCCAGCAAGCCCATGTCCTTGATGCACGGCAGCGCCTGCGCGGCAAAGGCCTCGTTGAACTCGAATAAGTCGATATCCTGCACGCTTAAGCCGGCGCGTTTTAGCGCTAGCTTGCTGGCAGGAACCGGGCCGTAACCCATAATCGACGGATCGCAGCCAACCACCGCCATGCTGCGAATGCGCGCACGCGGCGTCAGACCCAGTTCTCGCGCGCGGCTTTCGCTCATGATCAACATCGCCGCCGCGCCATCGGAGAGCGCAGAAGACGTTCCCGCGGTGACGGTGCCGTTCACCGGATCGAACGCCGGACGCAGCGCGGCCAATCCTTCGAGGCTGGTCTCTTCGCGAATCACTTCATCGCTTTCGTAGCGTTTCAACACGCCATCGGCGTCGTGGCCATAAGTTGCAACAATCTCACGCTTAAAGTCGCCACGCTGGGTAGCTGCCCATGCGCGCTGATGTGAACGCAGGGCAAAGGCATCCTGCTGCTCGCGCGTGATGTGATGCATGCGCGCCAGCATTTCGGCGGTTAAGCCCATCATGCCGGCGGCTTTCGCTACCGTACGCCCAAGTCCTGGATGAAAATCGACACCGTGGCTCATTGGCACGTGGCCCATATGCTCTACGCCACCAATCAGGCAAGCGTGCGCATCGCCCACCATAATCGCGCGTGCCGCATCGTGCAGCGCCTGCATCGACGAACCGCACAGGCGATTGACGGTACTGGCAGGCACGCGATGCGGGATCTCCGCCAGCAGCGCGGCATTACGTGCAATGTTAAAGCCTTGTTCCAGCGTCTGCTGTACGCAGCCCCAGATAATGTCGTCCAGCGTAGCGGGATCGACCGATGGATTACGGCTTAGCAGCTCACGCATCAAATGCGCCGAAAGATCTTCCGCACGAACCTGACGAAATGCACCGCCCTTGGAGCGGCCCATCGGCGTGCGGACGGCATCCACAATGACTACTTTTTCCATTTTCATTACCTCAGGCACTTTGCAGCGCCGCTTCGTCAATCGGTTGCACCGCGGGATACCAGCTCTGATGCTGTTGGGCTTTTTGCAACAGCAGCGCCGGCAGCGCATACAGCGGGCCCAGCGCGGTGTAACGTTTGGCCTGATCGACCACGTTGCTGTTGCCGAGCGTATCCATGTAGCGGAACGCACCGCCGCGGAACGGCGGGAAGCCTAAGCCGTAGACCAGCGCCATGTCGGCTTCGGCCGGTGAAGCGATGATCTGCTCTTCGAGGCAGCGCACCACTTCATTGAGCATCGGCAGCATCATGCGGTTAAGAATCTCTTCATCGCTGAACACGCGCTTCGGTTGGTTGATTGGCTCCAGCAGTGCATCCACTGCGGCATCGGCTTTTTTCTGCGCTTTGCCTTTGTTGTCCAACTCCCAGCGGTAAAAACCCTGGCCGTTTTTCTGGCCGTAACGTTTAGCGTCAAACAGCACGTCGACGGCGTCGCGATAATCTTTCTGCATGCGTGACGGGAAACCTTGCGCCATCACCTGTTGGGCATGATGCGCGGTATCAATGCCGACTACATCCAGCAGCCAGGCCGGGCCCATCGGCCAGCCGAACTGTTTTTCCATCACTTTGTCGACCTGGCGGAAATCCGCGCCGTCGCGCAGCAGCAGGCTGAAGGCGGCGAAGTAGGGGAACAGCACGCGATTGACAAAGAAGCCGGGGCAATCATTCACCACAATCGGCGTTTTGCCCATTTTGCTGGCCCAGGCCACCACTTTGCTGATGGTGGCCTCTGAGGTTTGCTCACCGCGAATCACCTCAACCAGCGGCATACGCGGCACCGGATTGAAGAAGTGCATGCCACAGAAGTTTTCCGGGCGTTTTAAGGCTTTCGCCAGCTGGCCGATCGGAATGGTTGAGGTGTTGGAGGCGAGAATGGCATCTTCGCGCAGGTGCTGCTCGGTTTCTGCCAGCACTTTGGCTTTGATCTGCGGATTCTCAACCACGGCTTCCACTACCACATCGGTGCGTTCAAATCCCGCGTAATCCAGCGTGGGCTGAATGGTGGTGAGCACGCTGGCCAGCTTCGCGCCAGTAATTTTGCCGCGCTCCAGCTGCTTGTTAAGCAGCTTGCTGGCTTCGGTCATGCCAAGCGTCAGCGCTTGTGGATTGATATCTTTCATCATCACCGGCACGCCTTTCCAGGCAGATTGATAGGCGATGCCGCCGCCCATAATGCCGGCACCTAATACCGCAGCTTGCTGCGGTGCACCGGCCGCACTGCTGTGTTTCTTCGCCAAGCCTTTGACGTATTGATCGTTAAGGAAGATGCCGACCAGCGCGCGGGCTACATCACTTTGCGCCAGCGGCACAAAAGCGGCGGTCTCCAGCTTCAGCGCATCATCGCGCCCCAAGGTGGCGGCAGCCTCAATGGTTTTTATCGCGGTAACGGGGGCCGGATAGTGTTTGCCGGCGGTCTGCAGCACCATGCTTTTGGCGATGGTAAAGCTCATGGCGGCTTCGATCGGGCTGAGTTTAAGCGGCGCCAGCTTCGGCGCCCGGCGGACCTGCCAGTTGCCCTGCGCGATGGCGTCCTGTAATACCGTCAGCGCAGCGGCGCGCAGTTTGTCGCTGCTGACCACTGCATCCACTAAACCGAGTTTCAGGGCGCTATTGCCATCGAGATCTTTACCCGCGGCGATGATTTCCATCGCACTGTCAGCGCCGAGCAGCCGCGGCAGACGTACGCTGCCGCCAAAGCCCGGCATGATGCCCAGTTTGGTTTCCGGCAAGCCGATACGCGCGGTGGGCGTAGCAATGCGGAAGTCCACTGCCAGCACGCATTCGCAGCCGCCACCCAGCGCATAACCATCGATGGCGGCTACGGTTGGCACCGGCAAATCTTCCAGACGATTGAAGATGCTGTTAGCAAATGCCAGCCACTGACTCAACTTCTCTTCTGGCGCGTCAAACAGCGACAGGAATTCTGTAATGTCGGCGCCGACAATAAATGCCGGTTTGGCCGACGAGAGCAGCAGGCCGCGCAGAGCGGGTTGCTGTTCTAAGACGCTTAGCGCCTCGCCCAGGGAGGCGACGGTTTTGGTATCGAGTTTATTCACCGAACCGGGCGCATCGAATACCAGCTCGGCGATGCCATCGTCAAGCCAGTGCACTGAAAGGGTATCGCCTTGGTAGAGCATGTCCGTCTCCTGAAACCGCGAAAGGTGATCTGGTCATACCAGATGATTTGGAGTGTGAGTGTGATGTTAATTATTTGCAAACGAGAGTTTGATAATTTGATACAACGATCACAGCGCGTGCAGCACGGCATCGCCAACACGGCTGTGCTACACTGCGGCCACTTTCGCGACATTGGAGACAAGTCCATGGATTCACTGAAAACCCTGTATCACGCGCACATCAATACGCTGCAGCAGCGAGCGCAGCAGGTGCTGGCTCGCTTTAAGCTTGATGCCATGCTGATTCATTCCGGCGAGCTGCTGACCGTTTTTCTCGACGATCACGACTATCCGTTTAAGGTGAATCCTCAGTTCAAAGCGTGGGTGCCGGTGACGCAGGTGCCAAACTGCTGGTTATGGATTGATGGTGTGAATAAACCCAAGCTGTGGTTCTACTCGCCGGTGGATTACTGGCATAACGTCGAGCCACTGCCAAACAGCTTCTGGACCAACGATATTGACGTGATTGGCCTAAAGAGTGCCGATGACATCGCGCAGTTGCTGCCTGCACAACGCGATAACGTGGCGTATATCGGTCCGGTACCGTTACGCGCTTCCCAGCTCGGCATTAACAGCGAGCAGGTGAACCCTAACGGCGTGATCGATTACCTGCATTATCATCGCAGCATCAAAACCGATTACGAGCTGGCCTGTATGCGCGAAGCGCAGAAGCTGGCGGTGGCGGGGCATCGCGCAGCCAAAGAGGCATTCGAATCGGGTATGAGCGAGTTCGATATCAACATCGCTTACCTGACCGCGACCGGCCATCGCGATACCGATGTGCCGTACGGCAATATTATCGCGCTTAATGAACATGCCGCGGTGCTGCACTACACCAAACTGGACCATCAGCCGCCGGCGAAACGGCACAGCTTCCTGATTGATGCCGGGGCGGAGTATCTCGGTTATGCCGCTGACCTGACGCGCAGCTATGCGGCGCAGAGTAAATCGCGCTATGCCGAAATGGTTGCCGCGATGAACAAGGAAGAGCTGGCGCTGATCGCCACCTTGAAAGCCGGCGTGCGCTATACCGATTATCATCTGCAGATGCATCAGCGCATTGCGCGGCTGCTGCTGAAGTTTGAGCTGGTGAAAGGTCTGACCGAAGAGACGCTGGTGGCGGAAGATTTAACCGGTCCGTTTATGCCGCACGGGCTGGGACATCCGCTGGGCCTGCAGGTGCACGATGTGGCCGGCTTTATGCAGGACGACAGCGGCACGCATCTGGCTGCGCCGTCGCAATATCCGTATCTACGTTGCACGCGCGTACTGGAACCTGGCATGGTGCTGACTATCGAACCCGGCTTCTATATCATCGATTCGCTGCTGGCGAAGCTGCGCGGCGGCAAGTTCAGCCAGTATTTCGACTGGGCGGCAATTGATGCACTGAAACCGTACGGCGGCATTCGTATCGAGGATAACGTGGTGATTCACGCTAATCGCGTTGAAAACATGACGCGCGATCTGCACCTTGCCTGATGAATGCTTACGACATTCCCGCTGAGGCTGTGAGTCTCAGCGAGGAAACTATCAAGAAAAGTCGTTTCATTACTCTGCTGGCGCATACTGCGGGCGTGGAAGCGGCGCGCGCGTTTGTTCAGCAGGTGAAGCAGGAGCATCCCACCGCCCGCCATCACTGCTGGGCGTGGGTGGCCGGTGCGCCGGATGATTCACAGCAGTTGGGTTTCTCTGATGATGGCGAACCGTCCGGCACGGCGGGCAAACCCATGCTGGCCCAGTTGATGGGCAGTGGCGTGGGTGAAGTGACTGCGGTGGTGGTGCGTTATTACGGCGGCATCATGCTCGGTACCGGAGGGTTGGTAAAAGCTTACGGCGGCGGCGTGCAGCAGGGGCTGAAGCAATTAGCCCGTCAGCGTAAAGTGCCGATGGAATCCTTCAGCCTGCAATGTGATTATGCCCAACTCAGCGACATTGAGCGCTTGCTGCAGCGTTTTGACGGCATTATAGAAGAGAGCCATTATCAGGATCGTATTGCGCTGCGTTTAGCATTGCCGCATGCGCAGATTGATGGCTTTCGCCAAAACCTCTCTGATTACAGCCGGGGCGCGCTGACGCTCATCCCGCTGACAAACTAAAAGCATCTGTTTAAAGGAAACGGCTGAATGCATTTTCGCGCCATTACCCGCATTGTGGGCCTGCTGGTGATTCTGTTCTCGGTGACCATGATCTTACCCGGCCTCGTCGCCTTAATTTACCGGGACGGTGCCGGGCGCGCGTTTAGTCAAACCTTTATGATGGCGATCGTCATTGGTTCGCTGCTGTGGTGGCCAAACCGCAAACAGAAATCGGAACTTAAGCCGCGTGAAGGTTTCCTCATCGTGGTGCTGTTCTGGACCGTGCTGGGCAGCGTGGGTGCGATGCCGTTTATTTTCGCCGAGCAGCCCCATCTTTCGATTACCGATGCATTCTTTGAATCTTTCTCCGGCCTTACTACGACGGGCGCTACTACGTTGGTGGGACTTGATACGCTTCCGAAAGCGATTCTGTTCTATCGTCAGATGTTGCAGTGGCTCGGCGGGATGGGAATCATTGTGCTGGCAGTAGCGATTTTGCCAATTCTGGGCGTGGGTGGCATGCAGCTATATCGCGCGGAGATGCCAGGACCGCTAAAAGATAACAAGATGCGCCCGCGTATCGCAGAAACGGCGAAAACGCTGTGGCTGATCTATGTTTTGCTCACCGTAGCCTGTGCGGTGGCGCTGTGGTTAGCGGGCATGCCAATGTTTGATGCCATCGGCCACAGTTTCTCAACTATCGCCATTGGTGGCTTCTCCACGCATGATGCCAGCATCGGTTACTTTAATAGCCCAACCATCAACACTATCGTCGCAGTGTTTTTGCTGATCTCGGGATGTAACTACGGCCTGCATTTTTCTCTATTGAGCGGCCGCAACCTGAAAGTGTATTGGCGCGATCCCGAATTCCGCATGTTTATTGGAGTACAACTCACATTAGTGCTGATCTGTACGGTGGTGTTGTATTTTCACAATGTCTACGCCAGTGGCTGGCAAACGCTCAATCAGGCGTTTTTCCAGGTGGTATCGATGGCAACTACGGCTGGATTTACCACCGACAGCATTGCGCGCTGGCCACTGTTCCTACCGGTATTGCTATTGTGTTCGGCCTTTATCGGCGGAATGGCGGGTTCTACCGGCGGCGGTTTGAAAGTGATTCGTATTCTGCTGCTGTTTAAACAGGGTTCGCGTGAATTGAAACGCCTGGTGCATCCGAATGCGGTTTACACCATCAAATTGGGTAACCGCGCACTACCTGAACGTATTCTTGAAGCGGTGTGGGGGTTCTTCTCAGCCTATGCGCTGGTGTTCCTGCTCAGCATGCTGGCAATCATCGCGACTGGCGTGGATGACTTCTCCGCGTTTGCCGCCGTGGCGGCGACCTTGAATAATCTTGGACCCGGTTTGGGCGTGGTGGCCGACAACTTCACTTCGATGAATGATGTGGCGAAGTGGATCTTGATTTTGACCATGCTGTTTGGGCGCCTCGAAGTGTTCACGCTGCTGGTGTTGTTCACACCGACCTTCTGGCGCGAATAATAAAATAGGATTGTGTAATGAAAGCGTTGATTCTTTATTCCAGCCGCGATGGGCAAACCCGTGAAATTGCCGCGCGCATTGCGCAGACGTTAGTTCCGCACCAGTTGTGCGACGTGCTTGATTTAGCTGAGGCGCAGAAGGTGGATTGGTCTCAGTACGATCGCGTGCTGATTGGGGCATCGATCCGCTACGGGCATTTCAATCCTGCGCTGATGAAATTTGTAACGCAGCATAAGGCACAGCTGCACCAGCGCGTAAGCGGCTTCTTTAGTGTCAACCTGACGGCGCGTAAAGCCGACAAGTGCACGCCAGCAACCAATGCTTATACGCGCAAGTTTCTTGAGCAGTCACCCTGGCAGCCAGATTGCTGTGCGGTTTTTGCCGGTGCACTGCGTTATCCGCGTTATCGCTGGTTTGATCGGAGCATGATTCAATTCATTATGCGGATGACAGGTGGAGAAACGGATACATCAAAAGAAGTGGAATACACCGATTGGAATAAAGTGACGCTTTTTGCCCAGGATTTTGCACAGTTACCAGGCAAATCGTTGTGAAATACAGCGTTGTGGCGAAATTTAGGTCGAACGATCATTTTTTTGCAATAAACCCTTGTCACCTCCGAATAACTCCCTATAATGCGCCACCACTGAGACGGCAAAGCGGCAACGCGGGCGGCTCAGCAGGGAGTGAAGAAATTCATCCCGCCGGATGAAAGCGCTGAAAAAAGTGTTTGACTCTGAAGGAGGA
>NZ_LGIS01000035.1 GCF_001187905.1 Pantoea sp. RIT-PI-b
AAAGCTAAACTTTAATTCTAATTAGCCCTCAAAGCAGAGGGTTAGCTCTTTTATTAAAAGTTACTCTGACAACAATCGGACATCTCAGGTTTGCCTGAACCCGGTCATCTCTGCTTAGCTTCAACATAGATTGTAGGTGCTATTTGATAATGTCACTTTTGGAGATGCGGATATTTTGTTGGACTGGTTATGTTGAGATCCTCAGATGCTGGTGACCATGTCGAACAAAGAACTTCACCGTCTTCCCGTGATTCACCGTCTTTCCGTGATTCAGGCTGTTATCGAAAAACGCCTGCGTCGTTGTGATGTTGCTTCACAGTTACAGCTTACTGAACGTCAGATTCAGCGGCTGATGAACCGCTATCGCGAGTCCGGCGCTGCCGGGCTGACGAATGCGCGTCGCGGTAAACCTGGCACGCACCGGATTGCTGATGCATTGCACTGCCAGATACTGACGCTGCTACGCGAAAATTACATTGGCTGCGTCCCCACACTTGCCGCAAAAACGCTCCAGCCGCGTCACGGTTTTACACCGTTCCGTTTGAGACATTATGCCGCCACCAGGCTCTGAACGCGGCACGCTCAACGCCATCCGGATTTTTCAGCCGGACATCCTCTCAGTCAGGCAACATGAACTAAAGCAAACCATGGTAACTACCTGATTAATAAATCTAATCCACGCCAAAAGCCCCTTCCAATTTAAATTGACTTCAATCTAATTTATGTCAATATACTTGGCGCCAACGGGAAGGCTTTTATCGTCTGTTTTCCTTTGTGCCTGTCGTAAAAAGAGTGATACGTAATCAGAGTGCTGGGGATCTTCGTGGTTTCTACGGGAGCTGCCCCGGTCGAGAATTAGTGGTGATATGAAAGAGTTAAACGATGAAGTGTGCTGTACAGGACCAGAAAATGAAGCACCGGTTACCGTCGATCAGTTTCTGTGCTTTGCACTTTATTCCGCATCCCTTGCGATGACTAAACTTTATCAATCAAGACTAAAGCCCCTTGGCCTGACATATCCCCAATATCTGGTGATGCTCGCACTGTGGGAAAAAGATAATGTCACGGTTTCAGATCTAGGCGCACGCGTTCAGCTCGATTCAGGAACACTCAGCCAGTTGTTAAAACGACTTGAGCAGAGCGGCGTAATCTGCAGAACGCGAGATGTGGGACGCGATGAGCGCAGAGTACTGATTTCTGTTACCGCGCAGGGTCAACAATTGAAAATTGAGGCTGCCGGCGTTCCCGCCGACATGGTGTCAGTGATGGATACACCTTATGAGGAACTGGCGGATTTGACCGTGAGAGTTGCCGAGTTGCGTAAAAAACTTATTAGGGCACTCCCTTGACGGGCTTTGAGCATAGGGAAGTCAGTCATTCACCTAACTATTTTGGAACAGGCTGTAATTTTATCAGCTAATGAACTCAGGAGTTTTTATGTCATTTGATAAATCAGAAAATATGGATGACATTCATGCGGTAATAGGTCATGCAGTCTCATGCTTGCTTAAATCCGATCAACCTTTGCAAATTGACCTGATCACCGCGCTTTTGAAACAACATGAAGAACAAGCGCCGATTCAGCTCAAAAGTGGTTATGTTGACGCCATGGGCAAAATCGCGGAAAAGATGAGCTAATAAAAGGCGTTGAGCAATGCGTCGATACCTCACGAGGTGTGCCCTTTGCCCTATTCCTGCTGTTCACTGAATTGGTATTACAATTAACAAAAGCGTTGGCATATGAGTTAAAGCAGAGCCTTAAATCAGTGCTTTTTATCATCCCGAGCATAGTTTTGATGACTAAACGTAGCATCACCGAAATCCCGCTCAATACTCAACTTGTTTGTCCTGACGCTATGGCTTCTTATCTCCGTCAACGCGTATTGACAGGCCGCCTTCTTGTAACTTTCTTCTTCTGTTTCCGCCATAAACTCGAGTTTTGCAATGAGTGCCACAGGCGATATCGCAATGCCATCTTCTAAAAGCGCCAGAAGAGCCTCGCCAATCATTCTGTCTTTCATCAGTTCATCGTAACTTCTATTCATCAAGATCTCTGTATTGTCACTGTTTCCCAGGCATGAGCGCGTTAGCAATGGTGTTGTTCTGTCTCGCAAAATCAACATGCGTTGGTCAGGTTAAGAGAAAAATATTGTTTTGTAAAACTGAATCCGTTGCGACTTGCGCCAGTTACAGCCTGCTGCAGTAAACACGCTATTTATAGCCTGAATGCCACTTCCAGTTTATCGATATGAGCCTGCCATTCTGCCGGTTTTTTCTTCTGGAAACTTTCCAGGTTAAACAGTTTCCATTTCACTGATGGGAAACCCTGGAAGTTATAAATCGTCCAGTCAGGTTCCAGACGATTGAAACGCAGAAGAAATGATTTGTCTTCAGGTGTCAGACTCTTGCGTATTATCCTGATGAGCTCGTCTCTCGTATGTTCATAATCTACATAGCTAAATGGAATATTACTCATGCCTATAAACTGGTTTTCAAAGGCACTGCGTTGATCCTGCAAATGAGGATCCAACATTTCATGCATTGGTCGCGTGCTGCTGGCCAAGCCATAAATAAGACCGCGTTTTATCTCATCATTAAAGCCTTCGCTTTCAAGCATCAGTTTTACGTCAAATAAATCGCGCGGATGCTGTCTATCGAGTGCCGCACAGAGCTTACCGCCGTAAAGCTGAGATTTTGATACCACCCGAATCGAACAGAAAGCGTCAAATGTCTCCTGTGCCAGTTCGCACAATGGCATTTTCATTGGCTCGGCGATCAGCCCCCTGCCAACCATGTTGACCTCAAGTTTGATCAGCACATCATTTTCTGTCACCTGCAATTTGCAGACATCTGCCCGGTGCTGAACTTGTATGCTGCCTCTCAGTACCTGAATGCTTCTCTGTACGCGTTGCAATGCCTGATTTATACCTGCCAGACTTTCAGCACGTTCGACAATAGGTACATAGGTAAGGTCGATATCAACCGAAAGCCTTGGCATGTCACGGTAGAACAAATTGATCGCGGTGCCGCCATGCATCGCAAAGCACGCTTCTTTAGCGACTTCCGGCAGCACATCCAGCAGCAGCTGGACTTGTTTTCTGTAGGTATCCTTCATTGGCCTGACTCCAGTTCCTTTGGAATGGTTATCTGATATTTATTACTCAAACTACCGCCTGGAACGATGACTCTTTTACCAGTTCCCAGGTTAATATTTTCGGTTTTCAGAAAGCTGAACCAGTCATGACCGGCTTTTTCTGCCATATAGAGGAAGAGCCTTTTTACTTTTATCGACGTGCAGCTTTCAAGCAGCTTTTGCACGGTGAGTGGCCGCAAATTATTTAAGCCCTCCATCAGCTCGAAGACTTCCATCAACGGCTGGTGATCGGGTGCCAGATAAAGGCATTCCATAATGGCTCGAGCCGGGCTCGATACCCTTACTTTGAATGACTTATGCTCCATCTCAATCAGTCCGAGGTTCGGAGGTAGAAAACCCGACGACTTGCAGTCTATTTGCATACTCCAGTCATAACTCTCATACCATTTGGGCAGCTTCTCCCCAGGCGGACCGAAAAGCATCACGCGATTTTCATTCAGGCCTAGATAATGTGATTTGCCCTGGAGAGCAAGTGCCGTTTTGGCAGCAGGATGGATTGCCATTCCCAGCTGTGACTGTAGAGCATAGAGTCCGCCAAGGTAGTCAACTCTGTCACCCTTGCGTATCACCGCGCCCGTTCCAATTGACTGAAACCACTGGCTTTTACGGTACTGCTTCTGCAACTCCAGGCTGTATCCCTGCTCTATCAGCCACGCGGAGGTAAGCACCACTCCAGCAGGAATGGTGCTCAACAGATGGTTTAATTTTGATGGTTTTAGGGTAGTCATAATGCTTTTATAGATTATTTTTCAAACCATAGCAAACTTTTGGTTTGAAAATATTATTATTAAGGTATTAAAGGTACCCTTTAGAAAATTTATTTAAACTATTCATTGGGAATTGGTTTGTGGTAAGGCTAGGTTGGCATATAGCGCTGGAGCGCCGTCATTCATTTAAATCTCGCCCGCCACTCCCTAAGGTGCGCCTTCAGCTACAGTTAACATCATCAACCATTTCAGAACGATGACCTGCATGAGCGCTTCATTAACCACTCACCTGTTCGCCCGTTTGCGGCTACTGATTTCTATTATTGCTGGCGTCATTTGTTATTACGCACTTCCGGCGCAGTTAGGCGTGATGCAGCGCATGTTAATTGGCTGGAATGCTTTGGCGTGGTTATATCTGTTTTTTATCTGGTTTCGCATGTTGCGCACCGAGGGGAAAGATATTCAGCGCATTGCCAAAATACAGGACCAAAGCGCCGCTTTGGTGTTAGGCATGGTGATTTTTGCTTGTATGATCAGTATCGTCGCGATTCTGAGTGAGCTTTCATCCCTGCACACTCTCACGGGAACGCCGCGCGCGCTGCATTTACTGCTGACGGCGATGACGCTGATTGTGTCATGGGCATTACTGCCCAGTTCCTTTGCAATGCACTATGCCCATCATCACTATCTGCATCGCAGCAAAGACGTCACGCCGATGATCTTCCCGGAAAAGCCTGACGATCCCGACTACTGGGATTTTATCTACTTCGCCTTCACCATCGCCGTCGCGTCGCAAACAGCGGATGTTGCCACCGGCACCACGGAAATGCGCAAAATTACGCTGTTGCAATCGGTCATCTCGTTTATCTTCAATCTGGCGATATTGGGGTTATCGGTAAACGTGGGTGCCGGATTGCTGAGTTGAGCCAGCAACAGCAGCGGATTAACGGCGACCTTTAATCACTGACGCTTTCCAGTTGAAATCGCTGACTTCGCTCTCTTTCAACGATTCCGGTTTCTTGCGGCGGGTCGGCGTTTTTTTGGCTTTTTCCGCGATGGCTTTCTCTTTTGCCAGTTTCGTGGTCATAACCTGTTGCCGGGCTTCTGCCGTGAACTCTTTCTCTTTTTTGGCGTCCGGCTCTTTGCCGGTGCGCTGGCGATACTTCTCTACCAATCCGCGCATCACCTCTTCTACCGCCACGCGTTCATTGAGATTGAATTGATCGATGGAAATCATTTTCTTGTCGTTCATAGCGTATCGTCCATTAGTGAATTCGCAGCCACAAGTGTACAGCATTGAGGTGGAATTACCGGCAATGAAGATCGCCCCATTGCCGCTAGCCTGGCTTTCTTGTAACCTTCCCCGCTACCATTTTTAAGGAATTTCTATGAACGATCATCGCTCTAAAGACCCGTTGCACGGCGTAACGCTTGAGATGCAAATCAATGCGCTGGTCGCTCATTATGGCTGGGCTGCACTGGCTAAGCTGATTAATATCAACTGCTTTAAAAGCGATCCCAGCGTTAAATCAAGCCTGAAATTTTTGCGCCGCACGCCGTGGGCACGCGCTGAAGTGGAAGCGCTGTACCTGGATTCACTGGCCGATTTCGCCGCTAATAAAAGCGATGATGCCGAGCCCAATCCCTGGACGATGGGTCGCGACAAGTAATTTCAGGCGACAATCCCGCCAACGCTGCGTGAAATCTCAGTAATAATCCCCCTGCGCTTTTTCCAGAATTCACGTAGCAGCGTCATTAAACTTACGCACTTTCCCTGCGCGTAATACCACGCAAAACTTCATAACCTTGCCCGCGTCATCACATTTTCCAATGGCTGAGCATATTGTAAGTTTCCATTCTGCATGCCAGTATCGATACATGTATATACATGTATCACCAAGAGATCTCACATCCTACTAACAATAATTCGCCACTCTTAGACGCTTCAGCGAGGAAACTATGTCAGCCGAATCACCTGCAGCAGATTACGCGGGCGCGGATAAACAGCGCCTGTCAGAAACGCGGTCCATTGATTACATTCCACCAGGCGAACGTCACGGACATCCGTTCAGCCAGTTCACCCTGTGGTTTGGCGGTAACTTGCAAATCACCGCCATTGTGACGGGCGCGCTGACCGTGGTGTTGGGCGGCGATGTGGTGTGGTCGATTATTGGTTTACTGGTTGGGCAGGTTGTTGGTGCAGCGATCATATCACTGCACGCCATCCAGGGGCCGCGCCTGGGATTACCGCAAATGATCACCAGCCGCATGCAGTTTGGCGTTTATGGTGCGGTGATTCCGTTAGTGCTGGTTTGTATTATGTACGTCGGATTTTCTGCCAGCGGCACGGTGCTGGCCGGCCAGGCGCTGGCTAAACTGATCAATACCAGCAATGCGGCTGGCATGATTCTGTTCAGTGCCATCATTGTGGTGATTGCGGTACTGGGGTATCGCGTCATTCATAAGCTCGGTAAAGTGGCCAGCGTGATTGGCGTCCTCGCCTTTGTTTATCTGTTCATCACGCTACTCTCCAGTCATGACTTATCAGCGGTATGGCAAAACCAGCATTTCACTGTCGCCAATTTCTTACTGGCCGTATCGCTCTCCTCCTCATGGCAGATTGCATTTTGCCCGTACGTCTCTGACTATTCCCGCTATCTACCCGAAGATGTCTCAGCGAAGCAACTGTTCAGCAGCGTGTTCTTCGGCACGGTTTTAGGCACTCAGGCTTCAATGACCTTGGGCGTGATCGTCGCAGCCATTGCGGGTAAGGCTTTTTCAGGGAATGAAGTCGGCTATATCGTCAGTTTAGGCAGCAGCGCGACCATGGCGATGGTGATCTATTTCGCGATCTGCTTCGGCAAGATCACCTTTACTACCCTGAACGCCTACGGCAGCTTTATGTCGCTCACCACCATCGTCTCAGGATTTCGGCAGAAAACCTCGCTCAGCCGCGCGGGTCGTATCCTGTTTGTGGTACTAATGGTGACGATCTCTTGCGTCATTGCGTTGATTAGCGAACCGGCATTTCTTAAATCATTTACCCATTTCCTGCTGTTTTTGCTGGCCTTTTTCGTACCGTGGAGCGCGATTAGCCTGACGGATTTCTATTTGATCACCAAAGGAAAGGTCGATGTCCCGGCGCTTTCTCAGCCGCACGGTCGCTACGGCCGCTGGAACTGGGCGGGCATTATTGTCTACTTCTGCGGCGTGCTGGTACAGCTGCCGTTTATTGATAACCCGCTGCATCACGGATCATTAACCTGGATCTTCGCGGGGAATGATGTGTCATGGATTATTGGCTGGTTTGTTACTGCACTGCTGTGGCTCATCGCCAGCAAGTTCGATCGTCGCGGCCGACTGATGCAATCTGTTTACCCCAATCAGTGACGTTGTCACCGCAACTGCATTAATGAATTGCGCTCACAAGTGTATTCTGCTGTGAGCGCATTATCATTCCATCGCCCCGCCGCTACACTTTATCCACGCTGCATTTATGGAGAAAAAGATGAACGAGCAATTTGACGGCAATGGTATTTTCCCGAAAGGGCCAAAAAACGACGCATTGGCACAGTATTTTACCGGTACCAGCTATCTAAACATGCTGACAACCGAAGGCGTCACGATCGGTAATGTGGTGTTTGAACCGGGTTGCCGTAACAACTGGCATATCCATCATGGGGGTGGCCAGATCTTGCTGGTGACCGGCGGACGTGGTTGGTATCAGGCCTGGAACCAACCGGCGCGTCAGTTGGTGGCTGGCGACGTGGTTAACATTCCTGCGGGATTGAAGCACTGGCATGGCGCCGCAGCGGACAGCTGGTTCGCCCACATTGCCATCGCGGTGCCGGCCGAAGGCGCCTCAAACGAGTGGCTGGAACCTGTCTCTGACGAGCATTATCAGCAGCTTTGATGGGTTAATGATGCGAACCTGGTCGCCATCAATGCCGACCAGGTTCGCATGAACGGCTATTTGTAACTGACTATCGTCACCCAATTCGCATCGCGTCCGGCAGGTGCTTCGCTCACTCGCTTCAGCGCCCCACTTTCTGCATCAATTTCATAGCTACCGATGACCTTACTCTTCTCGCCGCTGGCAATTAACCAGCGTCCATCAGCGGTGATGGCCATGCTGCGCGGCTGCTTCTCCACTTGCCAGCTAGCAATCATCGTCAGTTTGCCATCGGCGCCATTGACCCTATAGCCGGTAATGGTGCTACTGGTTCGCTCGCTAACATAGAGAAAACGTCCGTCCGGCGTCAGGCCAATATCGGCCGACCAGATGCGTGGCGTGGTGTCGCTATAACCTGGCGGACGCTCACGGCCATGTTCGAGTTTATATTGCGCGGCGACGGCATTCGGCGTTTCCGCCACTTTTACCAGCTCTCCGCTGGCTTCGCGGCGGAATTGCGTGATAATGCCGCCCATCTCGCCGATGTTGTAGAGATAGCGATTGTCAGGTGAAAGCACTGAATGGCGCGGGCCATTTTCCGCAGCCGTTTTGACGTAACCGTTACCCAACGCAGTTAATTCACCCTGCGCGCTTAGCGTTAGCTGCAGCACGCGATCGGTGCCGAGATTGCCGACATAAGCAGAATTGCCGCTCGCATCCACAATCACTGAATGTGCCGCATGGCCGGTTTTGAAGCTGCCAACCGGCGGCGCAATCATCTTGCCATCGCTGTTAAGCTTATAAACATGCACCACGTCACCGTCGTAAGAGGCGCCGAGCAAAAAGCGGCCCTGTTTATCCGTGCTGATATAAGGATAACTGGCTGCGGCGGTGACGGCGCTGGTTTGGCTCAGATCGCCGGTTTTACTGTCGATGTTCCAGCTCACCAGTTGCAAAGGCTTGCTGCGGATCGCCGCATAAAGATGTCGATGATCGGCACTCAACGCCATCGGCATCACTTTGCCGCCGGCATGGGTACGACCCAGCAATTGCAGCGCACCGGTTTGCTCATTGAGCGCGTAACGGGCGATGGTGCCGTCATCCGCTTCCGAAACATAAACAAAGGTTTGTGCCAGTAAAGGCGCACTCGCCATCATTGACGCTATTAGCGCCACCGTAGGTAATAAGGTCTTCATCCTGCTCCTTTAGCGTACCAATGACGGACGTTTAGCGTCGTAGCGCCAGTTATCAATCAAAAACTGCATACCCAGCGCATCGTTACGATTCTTGTCCGGCAGCGCCTGATAAAGCGCATGCGCCTGTTCAAGGCGCTCCATATCCAGCTCAATACCCAAGCCTGGCCCAGGCGGTAATTCCAGATAACCCTCGCGGATTTGCGGCGGTTGACGCGTCAGCTGCTGGCCATCCTGCCATATCCAGTGCGTATCGAAAGCCGTCTGACGATCGCCCGGCGCGGCGGCACCCAGATGCGCCACCATCGCCAGCGAAATATCAAAGTGATTATTGGAGTGACAGCCGGTAGTCAGCCCCCATTCGTTGCACAGCTGCGCCACTACGTTGGCGTTACGCATCGTCCAGAAGTGCGGATCGGCCAGCGGAATATCAATAGCATTAAGCTGTAGCGCGTGATGCAGCTGGCGCCAGTCGTTGGCGATCATGTTGGTGGCGACCGGCACGCCGGTGGCGCGGCGAAACTCAGCCAGCGTTTCCCGCCCGGAATAGCCCTGTTCCGCGCCGCAAGGATCTTCCAGATACGGCACTTTACCCGCCAGCTGTTTGCCAAAGCGGATCGCTTCCTCTAATGACCAGCTGGCATTGGGATCCACCGTCACGCGCGCATCGGGAAAGCGTGCCAGCAGCGCTTCTACCGTTTCAACTTCCACTTCACCGGCCTGCACGCCGCCTTTTAGTTTGAAGTCGCGGAAGCCGTATTGCTCAACCGCGGCTTCGGCTAAACGCACCAGCGCTGCGCTATCCATCGCCGCTTGATGACGCAGGCGGAACCAGCCCTCTTGCTCATCGTCTCCCGAGCGATAATTCATCGTGGTGCGCTTGCGATCGGCGATGTAGAACAAATACCCCAGCACCGGAATGCGATCGCGCTGTTTGCCGCTGGCGAGCAGATCCGCCACCGGCAGATTAAACAGTTTGCCTTGCAGATCGAGCAGCGCCGCTTCTATCGCTGCGGCAGCATTATAGAACTTCTCCGGATTCATCTGCGGGATATGGATATCGTTGGTATGCGAGGTTTGTTGCAGACGCGCTTCACTGCTGAATAGCTGGCTCAGCATGGCATTGAGGCGCAGCAGCGAACTGCCCTCAATCAGCGGACGGAACTGCTCCAGCAGTTGCAAGGTCGAGGCATGACACGGCGTTTCGCCCACGCCGGTATGCCCGGCAGAATCGGTCAATATCACGATAATGCGCGTGAAGTAGCAATTATGGGCGCCGCCGATGTTCAGTAGCATGCTGTCGTAACCGGCAACCGGCACGATGCGCATCGATTTAATGACTGGACTGTCTAACATGGTTTCTCTCCGTGTGACCGAATGCGGGGGGAACGGGTTTGCGACGCAGTAGCAGCCACAGGCCGGTAATCACTGACACGCTGGTCAGTGCGTAGAGGCCGCCGGTGGTGCTGCCGGTGTGCATTTCCAGGTAGCCGAATACCGTGGGCGCAAAGAAGCCGCCGAGGTTGCCAATCGAATTGATGAGCGCAATGCCGGGTGCGGCAATCGACGCGGGCAATTCACTTTGCGGCATCGGCCAGAAGAAGGCCGCGCTCACCTTGGAACCAATGCAAGCCACAATCATCGCCACAAAACCAAACCACGGCGTGCCAAGCGTAGCCATAAAGGTGCCGCATGCGGCAATCAGCATGGCGATGCCGAGCCCCCTATCAAGCTTATCGCGATAGCGATCGGTGGCTTTACCCAGCAGAAACAGCGCAACGATGGCGAACAACCAGGGAATGGCGGTCAGCAGCCCGGTTTCGAAACTGTTGAAGCCTTGAATGCGTTGAATGATTTGCGGCAACCAGAACACCAGGGTGTAACCGGTCATGGTCATAGTGAAGAAGATCAGGCAGTAGGTGAGCAAACTGCGGTCGGCGATCAATCCCCAGCGACCGTGGCTAACGGCATGCTCTTCGCGGGCATCATCCTCAAGCGCCAACTGCTGCGCCAGCGCCTGTTTTTCCGCCTCGCTGAGCCATTTTGCCCCTTGCGGTTTTGATACCAGCACAAAGGCAGCCAGCAAGCCGATCACTATCGATCCGCCGCCTTCCATAAACATCACCCATTTCCAACCGGCGATCCCGCCGACATCATGCATCATCAGGATCGCGCCGGTAAGCGGACCGGAAAACAGAAAGGCGCTGGCCGTGGCGCTCAGCACCATCGCCGTGGCGCGGCCTCGCCAGGCGTTGGGCACCCATTGACGAAAATAGAACAGCACGCCGGGAAAGAAGCCGGCTTCCGCCACGCCCAGCAAAAAACGCAGCAGATAGAAATGCAGCGGCGTGCTAACGAAACCGGTCACCACCACCACCATGCCCCATGTAATCATGATGCGCGTCAGCCACACGCGTGCGCCGAGCTTCTTCAGCATCATATTGCTCGGCACTTCAAATAGCGCATAGCCGATGAAGAACAGCCCGGCACCTAAGCCGAAAGCCGCAGCACTGATGCCCGCATCGGTTTGCAGTTCAGCTTTCACAAAACCGATATTGGCGCGGTCGATCTGGTTAACGATCAGCATCAGCGCCAGCATCGGAATGATGCGGCGGAAAAACTTGCCGATGGCGGAGGCGATAAGCGCCTGATGATCGGGGGATAATGGATATTGTTGTTGTGTCATGCGTCACCTGTAGGGATTAAAACACCGTATAGGTATACGCAGCAGAGTTAACGCACGGGTATGGGATATTGCCCGAGACCGCTTAGGCAAATGCCCTACGATTGTTAAAATTCATAGGGTTATGTTAATTTCCAACGTAAAGTTTTGTCGCGCTTTGTGCGCTGGCTCAACATCGGCTTTAAAAACAGATGTTGAGCCAGCGCACAAACCTCCCTATTCCTCAACTACACTTGCCTCACGTGAAAACGCTAATAGAGGTAAAAATGTCGCAATCCAATCAACGTAACCAGGCTTGGCTTTTAGCCTCACGCCCTGAAGGCGAACCGGTAAAAGAGAATTTTCGCCTGGTTGAGCAGCCGATTCCTGAACTGAAGGATGGCGAGATCCTGCTGCGCACGCTGTACTTATCGCTTGATCCGTACATGCGTGGGCGCATGGATGACAGCAAATCCTACGCCGCACCGGCTGAGCTTGATCAGCCCATGGTAGGCGGCACGGTAAGCGAAGTTGCTGCATCCAAACATGCCGATTTTAAGCAAGGCGATCGGGTTCTCGCGCAAAGCGGCTGGCAAAGCTATGCGGTGTCAGACGGCACTGGCGTCGCGAAACTGGGCGATCTGCCCCATCCCTCCTGGGCGCTGGGTATTCTCGGCATGCCGGGCTTCACCGCCTATATGGGATTGATGGATATCGGCCAGCCGAAAGAAGGCGAAACCCTGGTGGTCGCGGCGGCCACCGGCCCGGTGGGAGCAACCGTTGGTCAGTTGGGTAAACTCAAGGGCTGTCATGTCGTGGGCGTCGCGGGTGGTGAAGAGAAGTGTCGCTACGCCATTGAGAAGCTCGGTTTTTCTGCCTGCATCGATCATCATCGTGACGATTTTGCACAACAGCTGGCGGCGGCCTGCCCGGACGGTATCGATATCTACTTCGAGAATGTCGGCGGCAAAGTGTTTGATGCGGTATTCCCGCTGCTGAATACCGCCGCGCGCGTGCCGGTGTGCGGCCTGGTTTCTGGCTACAGCAGTCGCGAATTGCCGCCGGGCCCGGATCGCACGCCGCAAATTATGGGCGGCATTCTTAAGCGTCGTATTCGCATGCAGGGCTTTATCATCTTCCAGGATTACGGCGATCGTTATCCGGAATTCCTCAAGGCGATGACACCGCTGGTGGAGCAGCAAAAAATCCACTATCGCGAACATATGATCGACGGATTAGAAAATGCGCCGCAGGCATTTTTCGACATGTTGCAAGGCAAAAACTTCGGTAAAACCGTGGTGAAAGTCGCACAGTAACGCGTTGTGTAAACGCCATTTTTCTCTTTGCATAGCGGCAATTGAGATATGGCGGTTGCTGGGCGCATGAGAAGGTATTTTACCTATATCGCCATTATTGGGAGTTCTCATGTCGCTCAGTCAAACCCCGCTCCCGAAAGTCAATTCCCAGCAGGCCGAAGCGCCCGTTCCGGAAGCATTACCACGTCGGCAATTATTACCTTAATGGCCCCCCACCGCCGCGTCATGCCTGGAGCTAACGGCGGCGAAAGCGCGCCGCTGGATGGTCAGCCGTGAGTCGCGGCTGGCCAAACAGGCGCTCGCGCAGCGTTACCGCCTGAGGTGGCGTAACACGCACCCGTCCCCGGCTGCGCAGCACCGGCATCACATGCTGGATAAAATCCTCAAAGCTACCGGGACTGATCGCCCAGGCAAGATTAAATCCATCCACACCCGACTCCACGGCAAACTGCTCCAGCTGATCGGCGATGCTTGCCGGGCCGCCAATCAGCAGCGGATGTAAACCGCCAATGCCGATGTAGCGCGCTGCATCACGTAGCGTCCAGCGCTTCTGATCGTCAATGCGCGTCAAACTGGCTAAGGCGGAACGGCAGGCATCGGTTTCACGAAACGCCAGCGGGGTGTCCAAATCTTCTAACGACCAGTCGATGCCGGTCCAGGCGGAGAACAGCGCTAACGCCGCCTCTTCGCTGATGTAGTGCTGATAATCACGATACTTCGCCTGCGCGGCCTCATCACTCTCCGCGGTGATGACCGTAATGGCCGTAACAAAGCGCAGCGATGCCGCTTCACGCCCTTCAGCCGCGGCTAACTGGCGGATGCGTTGGATATCCTGCGCGATCGCCTGTGGCGTGATGCCACCGAGAAAGATCACCTCCGCATTACGAGCGGCGAACTGCGCTCCACGACTTGAGGTTCCGGCCTGAAACAGCACCGGCGTGCGCTGCGGGCTCGGTTCACTCAGGTGCGCATCCGGCACCTGGTACCAGCGGCCAGTATGTTGAATGGCATGCACTTTGGCCGGATCGCTATAAACACTGTTTTGTTTATCGCGCCGTACCGCATCCTCCTCCCATGATCCTTCCCAGAGTTTGCCGGTGACATCGAGAAACTCCTGCGCGCGATCGTAGCGTTCATCGTGCGGAATCTGCTGCGTCAGTCCCAGATTGCGCGCCGCGGAATCGAGCATGGAGGTCACCACATTCCAGGCGATACGCCCGTTGCTCAGATGATCGAGCGTGGTGAACTTACGCGCCAGCAGGTATGGCTGTTCATAGGTGGTGGAGACGGTGATACCAAAGCCCAGATGCTGCGTCACTGCCGCCATGGCTGAAACCAGCAACAGCGGATCGTTCACCGGCATTTGCGTCGCCAGACGCAGCGCCGCGTCCGGTTTGTGTTGCCAAACATCAAGTTGGCCGAGGGCATCGGCAATAAACAGTGCATCAAATCCGGCGCGATCCAGCTGCTGGGCAATGTCCGTCCAGTAACCTAGCTCAGTGTATCGATGGGCCTGATCCTGCGGATGTCGCCACAGGCCAGCGCTGAGGTGGCCCGGCACGTTCATCATAAAACCAAACAGCAAAAACGGCGCGCCGCTCATTGCCTTCTCCTCTCAGGCATGACGCCGAGCGCGTAATGCCCCGACCGCCAACACAATGAAAATTAAGCCGCCGGTGGCAACCTGCTGCCAGTAGAAGTTCCAGCCGATCAGCAGCAATCCGTTGGCGATAAAACTCAGCAGCACCACGCCAAGTAGCGTTCCCAGCACGTTGGGACGGCGGGATGGCGCGAAGGTGGCACCAATAAAACTGGCGCCAATGGCGTTAAGCAGATAGGCATTGCCCGATAGCGGCACCCAGGCTTTGACGTTTGAGGCGAGGATTAAGCCGACGATACCGGCAATCAGCGCTGCAGCAATAAAAGCCATGGCGGTAAGCCGTTTAACTGGCACCCCCGAATACTGCGCCACACTGTACTGCTCGCCCATCACCCGTAACGACCGGCCGGTGGCACTGCGGTGCAGCAGCTGATAGAGCGCGAGCGCCACCCATAGCAGCAGCCAAAGCGGCACAGGAATGCCGAGCAGCGCGCCGTGACCGATGGCCGAAAAGCCGTCGGGCAGTTTTTGGCTCAGCAAATAGACCGGCTGTCCGCCGTTTGATGACAGTTGCTGCACGCTTTGCCCGATAAACAGCGTGCCGAGCGTGGCGAGAAACGGCTCCACGCCCAGTTGGGTAACCAGAAAGGCGTTAAACACGCCAACCAGCAGTGCGGCGAACAGCGCCGCAATCAGCGCGACGGGCAGACTGACCTGATGCAGCACCAGTGTCACTAAAACCAGACAGGCGATATCGATCGATGTCCCAACTGAAAGATCAATCGCGCCAATGCGGGTAACCAGCGTCATCGCCAGCGCAACAATCGCCAGCGGCGCAACGTTATTTAGCAACACGCTGCGAATATTGGAGACAGTGGCAAAACCGGGCGCCGCGACAATAAATAACAGCAGCAGCGCCACAAAGGTCAGCACCACCACCGCACGCAATAAGCCGGCCTGACGCGGACGATGAGCGCCTGCGGATAACAGAGAGTCAGACACCTTGAGTTCTCCTTGACTGACGACGACGTAACAGCGCCGTTAACGCCACCACTAACAGGATCAACACGCCTTCGACGCCGTTTATCCAGTAACTTGAGACGTTGATGAGCTGGAAACCGTTGGCAAGCAGACTCAGGAACAGCGCACTGATCAGCGCGCCAGCGAGTGTCGGTACCAGACGACGGGAAAACACCACGCCCAACAGCGCGGCGGCAATCACCATCAGCAGATTGTCGTTCGCGCCGGGCGAACTGCCGCTTAACAGCGACACTGAAGCCACCGCCGCGATGGCGGCGCTAACGCCGCATAATACGTAGCTCAAGCCCTGATAGCGTTTGACGCCAATTCCCGCGGCATTGGCGGCCTGCGGATGGCTGCCTACCGCCTGCAACCGCAGGCCAAATGCGGTAAGACGACTTAAGGCGATCGCCGCAAACGCCAGCAGTAAAAATGACCAGCCCAGCCACGACACCGCTAACGGACCGTTACTTAACAGCAGATTTTGCAGGTCGCTGCTGGCCGACACCGATGCATTGCTGGTCAGCACCATCTCCAGTCCGATCGCGATATTCATGCTGGTAAGCGTCGCCAGCAGCGGCAAGATTCCCAGCCAGACAATCGCCAGCGCATTAAATAATCCCACCGCCGCGCCGGTTAATAGCGTCAACAGCAGTGCAATAGCGAGCGGCTGCCCGACGCTGAGCTGGCTGGCAAACACCGCCGCACTCAGGCCGAGATTAGCCGCAATCGATAAATCAATGCCGCCAGTGATGCCTTGCAAACCGCCACCGCTTAGTACCAGCGTTAAGCCGAGCGCCAGCGTCCCCACCACCGCGGTTTGCTGTAGCACGTTACCAAGATTCATTACCGTGAGAAAAATCGGCGACAGCCAGGCAAACACCGCCAAAACCAGCACGATAATCAACAGCGATACGTGTTGCAGCCACTGCTGGCCGTGAGTACGCCGTGGCTGTTCGCCGGGTACAGCTTGGGTGACCTCACTCATGATGCACGCTCCGTTAATGCGCCGGTGCCGGAAGCCCAGGAGAGAATCTCCTGATGGCTGGTCTGCTGTGCCGCCAGCGTGGCGACATGTTCGCCGCGCGCCAGCACCATAATGCGATCGGCCAGGGTTTGCAGTTCGAGTAAATCGGTTGAGAACACCAGGATCAGCGCCCCCTCATCGGCCAACTGCTGCAACGTGTGGTAAATCGCCGCCTTGGCCGCAATATCAACGCCCACCGTCGGCTCATCCAGCAGATACATACGAGCGCCGGTATTTAGCCATTTTGCCAGCACCGCTTTTTGTTGATTACCGCCAGAGAGCTGGCGCAGCGCCGCCAGTTGCCCTGGTGTGCGGATGGCCAATTGCTGAATATTCTTCGCCACCAACTCGCTTTCGGCCTGACGTGACACGCCGCCCCAGCGCAGTAAACGTCGCACTGTGGTTAAGGTGACATTGTCACGCAAACTCATGTCCAGCGCGATGCCGTTGGCGCGCCGATCCTCCGGGACAAAGGCGATACCGCGTTTCACCGCCGCATGCGGTGAAGCCGGGATGCCCGCTACCTCGCCCAGTATCATTTTACCGCTCACGGTATTCTCCAGCCCAAACAGCGCGCGTATCAGGGTTTTTCCGCCCGAACCTAACAAACCGGTAATACCGATGATCTCACCCTGACGACCCGTGAATGACAGGTTGTGGAAACTCCCGGGGGCGCTCAAGGCATCAACCTGCAATAGCAGCTCACCCACAGGACGTGGCTGACGCGGCGTAAGCTCGTGGCGCGCATCGCCCACCATGGCACTAATCAAGGCTGACGGCGACAGCTGTTCCGCGCTGAACTGCGCCACATCTTTGCCATCGCGCAGCACCGTGACGCGTTGGCACAGCTGCTGGATCTCATCGAGATAGTGCGAGACATAAATCAGCGCGATACCCTGCTGGCGCATACGATCAATCACCCGAAACAGCGCATGCACTTCGTGGCGCGCCAGCGCGGCGGTGGGTTCATCCAGCACCACCACGCGCGGCGCGTTTTGTAGCACGCGGCAGATTTGCACCAACTGCTGCTCTGCCACGCTTAAGGTGGCGATCAATGCGTTGGGATCGAGCTGTAAACCGAAGTGCTGCTGCAGCTGCTGCTGAGCCTGCTGGCGCATGCGGCGACGCAGGATAAAGGGGGTTGCGGCGGCGCGCGGTTCGTTGCCAAGCCACAACGCTTCCGCCACCGTCAGCGAGCCGGGCAGCAAGCGTTCCTGATGCACGATGGCGATGCCCTGTCGCTGCGCCTGTGCTGGCGTGCTCAGCGTGAGCGGCTGACCATCCAGCTCAATACTGCCGCTATCGGCGGCATGAATGCCGCCTAATACTTTAATCAGCGTCGATTTACCGGCCCCGTTGTGACCAATCAGGCCATGCACTTCACCGGCATGCACGCTGAGCGACACCGATTGCAGCGCAGGTACGCCATCAAAGGCTTTACTGATGTGGTGCAGCTGCAGCAGCGGCGTATTATTTGCCATCCGTCTGGCCCAGGGTTTTCTGCGCCTCGCCGGCATTATCTTTGGTTACCAGAATCGCCGGAACATAGGTCGCTGGCGGCAATGAACGATCGCCCGCGAGATATTTCGCCACGTTCTGCACCGCCGTTTGCCCAATCACATACGGCTGCTGCGCCACCACTGCCGCCGCGCTGGATTTGGCATCTTTAACCAGCGACACCACATCCGGGCTGCCGTCGACTGCATAGGTTTTGATCTCGTTGCGCCCCGCGGCATCCACCGCCTGGGTAGCGCCAATTTGTGGCACATCCCACGCGGCCCAAATCGCCTGAACCGATCCTTTCGGATATTTATTCAGTAACTGACTGATTTGCGCATACGCGTCTTGCACGGTATTCGGGATAACATCGCGCAGTTCTGGCTGAATTATTTTAATTTTTGGATACCATTTCAGTACGGCTTTTAACTGGTCATAGCGCATTGCAACCACGGGCACGCCATAGAAACCGTTAAATACCAGAATATTGCCTTCGCCACGTAAATCATTGACCAGCTTTAACGCGAGCTGCTCGCCAATATAAAAGTTATCTGACGTTGTGACGTTAATACTGGATGGGCTAGCGGTGTCGACAGTAAATAACGGGATGCCCGCCTCGCGGATTTTTTTCAGCCACGGCTCCAGCACCGATGCGGTGCCGAGTGTTTCAATGATTGCATCGGGTTTCTGTGCGATAAGCGTCTGAATTTGGGCAATTTGCTGCGACTCTTTACGGCCGCCGTCTAGCGCAATCGGCGTACCGCCAAGGCGTTTCACCTCGTCGATTTGTCCCTGATAAGCCTTGAGATCCCAATAGTGATCGGTGCCGGCAACGGTAATACCAATGCGTTTACCCGCCAAAGACGGAATCGGATGATCTTCGGCGTGCGCCATTGCGGATAATAGTGATACAGAAGCCAGCAACAGGCCTGCCAGACGATGCTTTTTCATGCTTAATATCCCTGGAAATAATAATATAATGTTGTATGACGCCTGTTAGCTGGCGCGTGAAATAAAAATTATCACAGCCATTTTTTATCCATAATGCTATTTTCACCTTAGACTAGCTGGCAATTGATAATAGCCAGCCAGCCGCGTTAATTAGCAGGCTAAAGGGTTAACGCGGCATCGAATTTAAGCGGCTGAGTGCGGGCTGAATGCTCCTGCTGCGTACTGGCGTGCGTGACAGCGGCAAGCAATTGCCGCGTATAGGGATGCACCGGACGATGCCAGATTTGCTCTACCTCCCCGGCTTCGACAATATCGCCCTGATTCATTACCAGCACGCGATCCGCCATGTAACGCACCACGGCCAGATTGTGCGAAATAAACAGATAGCTCAAACCAAACTCCTGCTTCATCTCCAGCAGCAGATTGAGGATTTGTGCCTGCACCGACACATCCAGCGCCGATACCGCTTCATCGCAAATGACCAACTTTGGCTTAACAATAAGCGCCCGAGCGATGCCAATTCGCTGGCGCTGGCCGCCGGAAAATTCATGGGCATAACGCGCTAGCGCCTGTCGTGGTAAGCCGACACGGTCCAGCATCTGATGAATACGCGTCAGGCGCTGGGCTGCCGGTGCCGGATCGTGCAGCCGCAACACCGAATCAAGAATGGTGAAAATGGTGTGCCGCGGATTGAGTGAGGCGTAAGGATCCTGAAAGATCATCTGCACGCTGCGGCGTAAATCGCGCAGAGCGGATTCCGGCAGCTGTGCGATATCCTTGCCCTGAAGGCGAATCTCACCGCTGTCGGGGGTTAGCAGGCGCAATAGGGTGCGCGACAGCGTCGATTTGCCGCAGCCCGATTCCCCCACCAATCCCAACGTTTCTCCCTGCTGTAAATCAAAGCTGATGTCGCGAATAGCAGGCACGCGCCGGTTGCCGTGACCGTAACTGACCTGCAGATGACGCAGCGCCAGCAGCGGCGCGGCGGTTTCACGCCCATCAGGCGCGGCAAAGTTCAGCGTCGCGGGCTGGTGCAGGTTGAAACGGCCTTCGGCATCATGACGAATCTCGGTCAGCATACGCTGGCGATAATGCACGTCTTGTTCACCCAGCAGCGATGCCGCCAGCAAGCCTTTGGTGTAGTCATGCTGCGGCTGCGCAAACAGGGCTGGCGTCTGGTTATGTTCGACAATGCTGCCGTTGTGCATCACCGCGACGTTATCGGCCCACTGGCTGACCAGACCCAGATCGTGGGAGATCATCAACACGCTCAGCGACAAGGTTTTGCGCAGGCGATCGATCAGCGCCATGATGTTGGCCTGCACCGTGACATCCAGCGCGGTGGTGGGTTCATCGGCAATCAGCAGCTTCGGCTCACACGCCACTGCCATGGCGATCATCACGCGCTGTCGCTGGCCACCGGAGAGCTGATGCGGGAAATCATCCACCCGGCGCTCCGGGTCGGGAATATTGACCAGCTCCAGCAGCTCGATCGCCCTCGCCCGCGCCTGCTGTCGCGACAGCTTCTGATGAGCCATCATCGACTCCGCAATCTGCGCCCCGATGCTATACACCGGATTGAGCGAAGTCATCGGCTCCTGAAAAATCATTGAGATCTGGTTGCCACGCAGCGCGCGCAGCTGACGCGGCGGCAGGCTGAGCACATCGTCGCCAGCAAAAATAATCCGTCCGGCGGTGCGCGCCTGCGGCGCCAGTAAGCCCATAATTGCCAGCGCCGTCGCAGACTTACCGCTGCCCGACTCACCGACCAGCGCCAGCATTTCACCCTGCGCCAGCGTAAAGCTGATGTCGTTGACTGCCGGATGCGCGCCAAACTGAATCTGCAAATTCTCTACGGAAAGCATCGGTTTCATCATTGCTCACTCAGTCGCGGGTTAAAGGCATCATTGAGCGCATCGCCCAACAGATTCAGCCCCAGCAAGGTGATCACCAGCGCCACGCCCGGCTCGGCGGTGAGATACCACGCGGTGCGCAGCATTTCGCGACCGCTGCCTATTAAAAAGCCCCAGCTCACCACGTTAGGATCGCCTAAGCCGAGAAATGACAGCGCAGCCTCCATTAAGATCGCGGACGCCACCATCACCGACGACGTGACGATGATGGCCGGCAGCGCGTTCGGCAACATTTCGCGCCAGATGATGTAGAGCGGTGAAAATCCCTGACAGCGCGCGGCCAGTACGAAGTCCGATTCACGTAGGCTGCGAAACTCCGCGCGCACCAGGCGGGCAATCGTTGGCCAGGTTGTCAGGCCAATGCTGAGGGTGATAAGCGTTACTGTCGGCGTGGCGACGGCCAGCACAATAATCACTAACAGAAACGCCGGCATGGTTTGAAACAGCGTGGTGATGCGCATCAAAATATTATCCAGCACGCCACCGTAATAGCCGCTCAGGCTGCCGATTAAGGTGCCCGCCAGCAGGCCCAGCAAGGTTGCGCCCACTCCAATCAGCAACGACACGCGCGCGCCGTGAAAAATGCCGGCGGCCAGATCGCGCCCCATCGCGTCGCTACCCAAAGGCCAGGCGGCATCGGCGCCCGGCAGTAATAGCGGTGTGGCGATCATATCCAGCGGATCGCCGGGATAGAGCCAGGGCGCTGCCAGCGCCATTGCCAGCACCAACAGCAGAATAATGATGCCCGCCAGCCCGGCGGGATTACGCAGCAGCTGACGCAGCGCGCGATGCTTGCCGCGCGGGGGAACAGGAAGCGTAGTAAACGTGGTCATCTAATTTCTCACGATGCGGGGATCGAGCCAGGCGTGCAGCAGGTCGACAATAAAGTTAGCCAGCAGAACCAGCAGCGAAGAAAACAGCAGAATGCCGAGCAGAATATTGACGTCGCGCGCCATCACCGCATCCAGCGCCAGCCGTCCCAGGCCCGGCCAGGAAAACACGGTTTCCACTACCGCCGCGCCGCTCAGCAAGGTGGCGATATGCATGCCGCTCACCGTCACCACAGGAATCAGTGCGCAACGCAGCACGTGCACCACCGTTACGCGTAGCGGAGAGATACCCTTAGCATGCGCGGTGCGCACGAAGTCCTGATGGGCGATCTCCAGCATCGCCGCGCGGGTTAAACGCGCATAAATCGCGAGGAAAAAACTCGCCAGTGAAAATACCGGTAATAACGCATGGCTGAGCAGATCCTTGAACTTATCCCAGCCGTGATAATTTGCGCCAATGGTCATATTCCCGCTACTGGGTAACCAGCCGAGATGCACCGAAAATAAAACCAGCAGCATCAGACCAATCCAGAATCCCGGCAGTGAATAGAGCAGTAAAGAAAACAGCGATAACCCACGATCGGGCCAGCGGCCAACAAATAGCGCCATAATAACACCGCAAATAATGCCGCCTATCAGGGCCAGCGCCTGCGCTGCCAGCATTAATAATAAGGTGGCGGGTAAACGCGAGAGAATTAAGGTCGTCACTGGCGTATTAAAACGCGGAGAGAAGCCGAGATTGCCCTGCGCAATATGACTGATCCAGTGAATAAACTGCTGCCACGCCGGAAGATTGAGACCATATTGCTCGCGCATCAGCGCCATGCTGGCCGCGCTGGCCCCGCCGGACTCACCGGCCATTACATCCACCGCATCGCCCGGAATCGCTTTCAGAATAATAAACATGATCAGCAATATACCGATGAGCGTCGGTAACAGCTGCAGCGTGGTTTTGATGAAAAAGGAGAGTAGCCAATGGCGTTCTCGCGGCATAGCCAACATCCTTGAAACGGAGTCATGCGGAAAAGGGAAAACTAACAGCCGCGGTTTTGACGACTTAATAATTTATCTGGCTTAGCTTTGCCGAATTAAGGCTATCCAGGATTAATCGCGCTATTTCCGTTTTAAGCATGTGTAAACCCGAAATACTCAGTAGTCAGCGCCTTTTTGATACCGGTAAATAACGCCCTGAACTTATTATCAAATATAAAGGCGGCGGTATGTCGGATAGACAAAAACAACCGGGGAATCGCGTGGCGGTGGATGTGGGCGGCACCTTCACAGACATCGTGATGCTGCGAAATGAAACGCAATATTCGGCCAAAGTGCTGACCAGCGCCGAGGCGCCAGAGCGCGCGGTGATTGCCGGTATTAGCGATGTACTGCAGCAGGCACAACTGCAGTTTTCAGACATCGACTCGTTGATTCTGGGTACCACCTTAGCCACCAACGCGCTGATTGAGCGCAAAGGCGCACGCACCGCGCTGATCACCACCGCAGGCTTTCGCGATCTGGTGGAGATTGGTCAGGAAGACCGTTTTGCCCAATACGATGTGTTTCTGCAAAAGCCGCGTCCGCTGGTGGAGCGTCACTGGCGCTTCACGGTGGAAGAGCGCATCGACGCGCAAGGTCAAGTGCGCATTCCCCTCAACGAAGCGCAGGTGCACGCGCTGGCTAAAGAGATTGCCGCGCAGGGCATTGAGAGTATCGCCATCGGCTATTTACAAAGCTTTGTTAACCCAGAACATGAGCAGCGCACCGCGCAGATCCTGCATGAGCTGTTGCCCGAGGTGACATTGTCACTCTCCAGCGATATTTGCCCCGAAATTCGTGAGTATGAGCGTCTCTCCACCGTCTCGGCGAATGCCTACGTGCAGCCGCTGGTTGCCGGTTACCTGCGCCGCCTGCAGCAACAGCTCAGCCAACACGGTTTGCGCGTACCGCCCTTTTTGATGACCTCGGGTGGCGGTATCACTACGCTGGATAACGGCATCAGCGAGCCGGTGCGCCTGGTTGAATCGGGCCCGGCGGGCGGCGCGATCCTCGCCAGCAATATTGCGCAGCAGCTGGATCTGAAAAAAGTGCTGTCGTTTGATATGGGCGGCACCACCGCCAAAATCTGTTTTATCGATAACTTCCAGCCACAGATTTCCCGCAGCTTCGAGTTTGGCCGCGTGCATCGTCATCAAAAAGGTTCCGGGCTGCCGATTCGTATTCCGGTAATTGATCTGGTGGAGATTGGTGCCGGTGGTGGATCGATTGCGCGCATCGATAATCTCGGACGATTACAGGTCGGTCCGGATAGCGCCGGCTCTGCGCCCGGTCCGGTGAGCTATAACCTCGGCGGCGAGTGGGTGACCATTACCGATGCCAACGCGCAGCTCGGCCTGCTGGATCCGGCCAGTTTTGCCGGTGGCAAAGTAGAGCTCAATGTCGATTTGGCGCAGCATGCTCTTGCCGCGCAGGTCGGCGAACCGCTAAAGCTGCAGCCCGATGATGCCGCGCTGGCAGTGACCGAAATCATCGCCGAAAACATGGCCAACGCCGCCCGCGTCCACGCCAGTGAATCGGGTAAAACTGTCGATAACTATACGCTCGTCGCCTTTGGTGGCGCCGCCCCGCTGCACGCCGCACGGCTGGCCACCAAGCTCGGTATCGACCGGGTGATCATTCCGCACGCCGCCGGCGTCGGCTCAGCGCTGGGTTTCCTGTGGGCGCCGGTGTCCTATCAGGCGGTGCGCAGCTTCTATCAACGGTTGGATAATCTCGATTTTAATGCGGTGAATGCGCTGCTGGATGCGCTAAGCGATCAGGCGCGTCAGGTGGTGCAACAGGCGGATCGCCAGGCGCCGATTAACGTGCAGCGCAGCGTCTACCTGCGCTATGCCGGTCAGGGCCATGAGGTGCCGATTGACCTCGAAGGCGACACGCTGAATGCGCAACAGCTTGCCGCCCTGCATCAGCGCTTTACCCTTACCTATCAGCAACTGTATGGCCGCAGCCTCGATCACGTGGCGGTTGAAGCGATCAGCTGGACCGTCACCGCCTCTACGCCGGTTTCAGTGGTGACGCCACACAGCGCGCTTAGCACGCTGCCGGATGTCGCGCCGCAGCGTGAACTTTACTCTTTCCTGCAGCAGCAGCGTATTCAGGTGCCGGTCCAACAGCGCGTCGAGCTGACCAACGTTACCGACGGTCCACTGTTAGTGGTGGATGCAGAAACCACCACCTGGGTTGATGAACAGTTCAGCGTGCAGCGCACCGCCGCCGGACATCTGTTGCTGCAACGTCTTTCTTCCGTGGGAGCCCAGCATGAGCAATAACGTGATTCAACATCAGGTGATCTGGAATCGCCTGATTTCAGTGGTGGAGGAGCAAGCGCAGGCGCTCATCCGCACCGCTTTCGGTACTGCAACCCGTGAGGCGGGCGATCTCTCGGCCGGCGTGTTTCTGCCCGATGGTCGTATGGTGGCGCAGGCGGTAACGGGAACGCCGGGTCACGTCAACTCGATGGCAGAGTCGGTTAAACATTTCCTCAAGGTGTTTCCCATTGCGACGCTGCAGCCCGGCGACGTGCTGCTGACCAACGATCCGTGGAAAGGCACCGGCCATCTTTATGACATCACCATGGTGACGCCGGTGTTTTACCGCGATCGCCCGGTGGCGCTGTTCGCCTCTACGCTGCATGTGATTGATATTGGCGGTCTTGGCCCCGGCCCGGACGGCCAGCAAATCTGGCATGAGGGATTATTCCTGCCGATCATCAAATTCATTCACGCTGGGCAGCTCGACCAAACGGTGCTCAACATCGTCAAAGCCAACGTGCGTGAACCGGCGCAGGTGGAAGGCGATTTCCTCGCGCTGGTGGCCTGTAATGATGTCGGCGCGCGTCGCCTGCTGAGCGTGCTGGATGAGTTTGATCTGCCCGATTTGCTGGAAGTCGGCGAATACATTCTGCAGCGTTCACGCCAGGCGATGCTCGATGCGGTGCGTAGCTGGCCGGCTGGCAGCTGGCACAGTGAATTGTGGGTTGATGGCTACGATGAGCCGCTGAAGCTGCAGGCCAAACTCACGCTGAGCGAACAAGGCATCCACGTGGACTTTGCCGGCAGCGCAGGGTTTGTTGCGCGCGGCATTAATGTGGTGAAAGCCTATACCGACGCCTACACCTCGTTTGGTATCCGCTGCCTGATTGGCGCGGATATTCCCAACAATGCCGGCTCGCTCGGGGTGATCACCATTGATGCGCCGGAAGGCTCGATCCTCAATGCGCCCTATCCTGCAGCCGTCACCTCGCGGCATATCATCGGCCAGATGCTGCCGGATGTGGTGTTTAATTGCTTGCGCCAGGCGCGTCCCGGTGAAGTCCCCGCCGAAGGTGCCTCCTGCCTGTGGAACATTCAGCTATCGGGCGGCCATATTTTGCCGCAGTACGAAGCCAACAGCAGCCTGAAGCAGCCGCGTTTTTCTATTACCAGCTTCTCCACCGGCGGTACCGGCGCGCGTCCGGCGCTGGATGGCCTCTCAACCACCTCTTTCCCCAGCGGCGTGCGCAACGTCTCGCTGGAGATCCTTGAATCGATCAGTCCGGTGGTGTTCTGGCGCAAAGAGTATCGCCAGGATTCCGGCGGCGCGGGCGCGCAGCGTGGCGGTCTGGGCCAGATAATCGAGCTGTCGCACGGGCAGGATTTGCCAATGGAGCTCGGCGCGGCCTGGGATCGCATTCACTTCCCGGCGCAGGGTGCCGAAGGCGGTCAGGCCGGTGCGCCCGGTCGCGTCACGCTCTCCACCGGCGAAACGCTGTCGGGCAAAGGACGTCAGGTGATCCCGCCGGGCAGCCATCTGATTGTCGAAACGCCAGGCGGCGGCGGTTTAGGTCACAGCTCGCAACGTGACGCGCAGCGCTTGCAGCACGACGTGGTGAATCAACTCATCACGCCGGCTGCCGCAGCGGAACTGTATGGCTATCACCCTAAAACGGAGTAACACCATGTTATTAAATTTTCGCCGCTCACTGCTGGCGCTTACGCTGGGAATGACGTTAACCGCAACGGCGCACGCCGCCGATCCGCAATCGGGTGGTACCTTAAATCTGGTGCTCAACTACGAACCGCCGGCGCTGATTGCGCTGACCACGGTGGCCACCCCGGCGCTCAGCGTCAGTGCCAAAGTTACCGAAGGCCTGCTGAGCTATGATTTTGACCTCAAACCGCAGCCGCAGCTGGCGACCCGTTGGGAGATCAGCCCTGACGGCACGCGCTACACCTTCCACTTGCGTCCCGGCGTGAAATGGCACGACGGCCAGGATTTCACCTCCGCCGATGTCGCCTATTCGATTGAGCTGCTGAAGAAGGTTCATCCGCGTGCATCCAGCACCTTTGCCAACGTCACCGCCATCGAAACGCCCGATGCGCTGACGGCGGTGATCGTGCTGTCGAAACCAGCACCCTATCTGATTAAGGCATTTGCCGCCGCGGAATCGCCGATTATTCCGAAACATATCTATGACGGCACCGATGCGCTGACCAACCCGCATAACAACGCGCCGATCGGCACCGGTCCTTATATCTTCGATAAATGGGTGCGTGGCAGCTATATCCTCTACAAGCGTAATCCCAACTATTGGGATAAAAATCGCCCGTATCTCGATCAGCTGGTGGTGAAGTTCATTCCCGATCCCGCTGCCCGCTCGGTAGCCTTCGAAACCGGTGAAGCGGATTTAGGTTATCGCACGCCGGTGGCAATGAACGATGTGGCGCGCTTGAAAGCCTTGCCACAACTCGGTTTTGAAACCAAAGGCAACAGCTACTCCTATAACGTCAGCTCGATTCAGTTCAATCTCGACGATGCGCATTTTAAAGATCTGCGCGTGCGTCAGGCGGTGGCACATGCGCTTAATCGCAATGTGATTTTGCAGGTTGCCTATTTCGGCCTGGGACAGGTGACAGCGTCACCGATTGCGCCCGGCATCAAAGAATATAACGATCCGTCGCCTTCGCCGTATGCCTTCGATATCAATAAAGCCAATGCGCTGCTCGACGCCGCCGGTTTCCCCAAAGGCAGCGATGGCACGCGCTTTAGCGTAACGCTGGATTACAATCCGATAGCGGAGGATTTGCGCAAAACGGCGGAGTACACCCGCTCGGCGCTGGCGAAGATTGGCATCAAAGTGACGCTGCGCGCGCAGGACCTCTCCAGCTTTGTACGCCGCATTTATACCGATCGTGACTTCTCGTTTACCGTGAACGGTCACAGCAATCTGTATGATCCGACCGTTGGCGTGCAGCGCATCTACTGGTCGAAAAACTTCCGCAAAGGCGTGCCGTTCTCCAATGCCTCGGATTATCACAATCCAGAAGTGGACCACCTGCTGGAAGCGGCGCAAACCGAAAATGATCCGCAGCAACGCGTGGCTGAGTTCCGCCAGTTCCAGAAAATCGTCGAGCAGGATTTGCCGGACATTAATTTGATCTCGCCACAATTCATCACCATTTATAACCGCAAAGTGCACGATCACTCCGTTACCGCTGACGGAATCGAAGGCAATTTGTCACAGGTTTGGCTGGATAAAAAATAAGCTCAGCCGGAAGCCTTGTACCGCATGGCTTCCGGCGCTGTTTCACGCTTCGCTTGTTCGAATATTGTTAAGATTTGCTTAAAGATTACTGGTAATCCATACAGATAAGGTTCAGGATAGTTGCTCATCCTGGGTTAATGCCCACGGCAATTCACCCTCAATCTGAGGGCTCGTTATGTACTTTTATTCAACTGAAACCGTATGCGCCATTACTGGTGCTAATCGCGCGAATTTGCGTCGCTGGTTACGCGGTGGATTAATTTCTGAAAACCACGTCAATCAGGACTGGAGCCGTCATCAGGTTGATGAAGTTCTGGCCATGATGGCGTTAACCGCCGGTGGTGCCACGCTGTGGCAGATCTATCAGGGACGCCATTGCGGACTGGAATACACCTCCTCAGCCTGGATGGCACGTCGCGGTGATGTATTACGCCAGCTGGAAATCGGCTCCGACCGCGAACTGGCGCGCACCGTGCGCAATCTGGCGGGCGATTACAGCAGCGACGATTTTATCGAGGTGTTGATGAAACCGCTGAACCGCTGGCTGCGCGATGATACCCGTCGCGGCGCATCCCGGCGTCTGGCGCGCTTTCATGATGCCATCCTGCATCACAGCGATTGCGTGAAACGCGCGTCATCACGGCAGCAAAATATGCCTCTGCTGCTGGAAGTGGTGAGTAAAGGCGATGAAACCGAGATTTGGCTGGAAGCGATTCGCCTGACCGGACAAGGATTCTGTGTTGATGTGGACCAGGCATCACCACCGATCCGCTACGGTTCGGAAAGTCGTCATAATCATCACCTGCTGTGGTGCGGAGCCGGCATTAGCGAAGAGCGAATGAGCCAGTTCCAGCGTGGATTACGTTCAGGTAAAACCGTGATGCTGAGCGGACCCGACCGTAGTATTCATTCGGCGGTTGTGGCTGCGCAAGTCGCTTAGCCGGTGCTGCATGCACCGGCTCTATTTTTAATCCTGTCCGCACTTTGCTTATGCAAAATAAGTAGTTAGCCACGGCAACAACGGTTAAATCCACTCACCCCGACTTCTGTTACGCTCTCGCCTCCCAATCTGGAGGATCAATGAGTTCATTAATCGATATTTTCACCACCCACAAAAGCGACCGCAGTTTCACCGATCAATCCGTTGAGGATGCGGTGCTGGATCGCATCATTTCGGCCGCTTATCACGCGCCTACTTCGGTGAACTCGCAGCAAGTCTCATTGGTGGTCACACGTGATGCCGCGAAACGCGCGCAGATTTCACAAATTGCCGGCGGTCAGCCGTGGATTGCCAAAGCACCGGTATTTATTACCCTGGTGCTGGATATGCATAAATCTCGTCTGGCGATGCAGGCCATCGATCGCGAACAAATTGCGCAGCAGAGTATCGAAAGCATTGTCTCGGGCTCGACCGATATTGGTATTGCGCTGGGTTCAATTATGGCGGCAGCGCGTGCGGAAGGTCTGGGTATTGTGCCGATTGGCGGCATTCGTCGCGATCCGCAGGCGTTAATTAGCCTGCTCGATCTGCCGCAATACACCTTCCCGGTGGCTGGCGTGGTGATTGGCCATGTGGATCAACCTGCACATCAGAAACCGCGTCTGCCGTTAGCCACTTTCCGTCATGAAGAGCAGTATCAGCCTGCCGGGCTGGAGCAACATATCGACGCTTACAATCAGCAGATGGTGCAGCACTGGAAGAACATCGGACGCGATGATGGTGAGAGCTGGAGCGAAAGCGTCAGCGGCTATTATCACAAGATCTACTTCCCGCACGTGCTGGACGTGCTGAAAAAGCAGGGATTTGGCAACGACAAGTAATTGTGTTTCCCCGCGCCGGGTGCGCGGGGAATGAAGAATTAACGCCCTTTCTTTTTACGTCCTGGCTGGGCGAACCGCTGGCGATTAGCCGGTTTCGCGCCCGCTTTCTCACCGGATTTTGCCGCGCTGACGGCCGGTTTTTTCCCCGCTGCGGCCGGTTTCTTCTTCGCCTGCGTCTTCTGCGTTTTTTGATCTTCGGATGATGAGTCCTCAATCAGTTTGAACAGATCGATCAGTTCGTCATCGGTCAAATCACGCCATTCGCCGAGCGGAATGCCTTTCAGGCTGACGTTCATGATGCGCGTGCGCTCAAGCTTGGTCACTTCAAAACCGAAGTGCTTGGTCATGCGACGAATCTGACGATTCAGCCCCTGAACCAGGATGATGCGAAACACAAAGGTCGACTCTTTCTTAACTTTGCACTTCTTCGTCACGGTGCCGAGCATCGGTACGCCTGCGCCCATTCCGGCAATAAATTCATCGGTGATCGGCTTATCAACGGTAACCACATACTCTTTTTCGTGGTTATTGCCGGCACGCAGGATCTTATTCACCAGGTCGCCGTGATTGGTGAGGAAGATCAGCCCCTGCGAATCTTTATCCAGACGACCAATCGGGAACACGCGCTTGCTGTGATTGACGAAATCGCCGATGTTATCGCGCTCACCCTCTTCCATGGTAGTGATGATGCCAACCGGTTTGTTCAGCGCAATCAGCACCAAATCTTCTTCGTCACGCGGTTCAATCAGCTGCCCATTCACTTTCACTTCATCCCCAGCAAATACCTGCGCACCGACGGCCGCGCGTTTGCCGTTAATGAAAACGTTGCCTTGTTCGATAAAACGATCGGCATCGCGGCGTGAGCAGATACCGCTCTCGCTGATGTATTTATTCAGGCGGGTAGATGAGTTAGGCAGCATGGTTCCTCCGAAAAAAAACGGACTATACAGCAACCTTAGGCGTTGGTTAAGCGTCGCGACAATCATCAGCATTTCTCTCACCTTAAGATAACAGCACACTAACAATGTGGTTGTTCCTATAGGATCGATCGGCGACAATTCGCCTCCATCGTTTTTTCTTATGACAGAGTGACCCCCTGCATGACACATCAGCCATCGGTGACATGGATTGCATCCGTGCGCACGTTTCTGGCCCGCCTTTGGCCACATCCTTTACCGGTGGGCAAAAAGCAGCGGGTCATCGCCAGTATTGGCGCAGGATTGGGATTAATGATTACCAGCCTTACCAGCCACTGGCTGCTGGGCGAAGTGAATCTGTGGTTTGTCGCGCCGATGGGCGCTTCTGCGGTGTTGCTGTTCGGCCTGCCCAATAGTCCGCTGGCACAGCCGTGGTCGATTGTCGGTGGCAATCTGGTAGCGGGCGTCATCGGTGTAACCACCGCGCTGTATATTCCCCATCCTGCGCTGGCATGCGGCGTGGCGGCTTGTTTGACGATTGCCGTGATGTTTCAGCTACGATGCCTGCACCCGCCTAGCGGCGCGGTGGCGCTTACCGCTATTCTTGGCGGCAACGGCGTGCAGCAGTTGGGTTACCACTTTATTCTTACGCCGGTGCTGTTGAATTCGGTGTGTCTGGCACTGCTGGCTTTGGTGTTTAATAATCTGGCCGGACGCCGCTACCCGCATCCGCTGGCGGCGACGGAAGCCAAAGCACCGCCCGTCGTGATTGATGTGCCGATTACGCGCGACGACCTGCATCAGGCGCTGGAAAGTGGCGAGCTGCTGGATATCGATGAAGATGATTTGCAGCAGCTGCTGCAACGTGCCGAAGAGATCGCCATTCGTCGGCAGCGGCTCGCATCATAATGATGTGGCGTAATGCCGAGAAGTTAAGCGCTGAGCGACTTTCGTTCGCCATCGCTGTCATGCTGTGGGGTCGCCATTCATGGCGACCAGCTAACTTCCCCGCCATAACCTTTCACGCGTACCGATTCACCCTCAATCTCCACCACGGCAAACGGCACATCCTCTGCACCGTCTAGCATGCCTTTCTGGGTATAAAAGCCTGTTTGACCGATGCGCGCAAAGCCGCCGCAATGGTCATGTCCGGAAAAACTACAAAGTATGTTGTAACTAGAAAGCAGTTCTGCCAGCTCACTACCGTTGAGTAAGTTGTGGCTGTTGTGTGGCGCCAGCGGATAGTGACCAAATACCACCACCTTTTCTCCCTGCTGCGCGGCTTGCTGCAGCTGCTGTTCAATCCACGCCAGCTGTTGTGATCCTACCGCGCCATTCCACGGTTTTGCCTGCGGCTGTTGTCGCGCGGTGAGATCCACCAGCATCGCCTCCGCCTGCGCACGGTCGTCACCGTTCAGCGTGTTGCAATACAGACTGACATCGTTGCCGTCGTAAACAATAAAGCGCCAGCCCGGCAGACCAAAGGCGTAATAGCTTTTGGGCAGCGCGGCGGCCTCATTGAGATGCTGCGTGATGGTCTGCGCATCGTGATTGCCCAGCACCACTGCATGCGGATGTTCGAGGCGATCGTAAAGCGGCAGTATCGCCGCATAGCTGTGCCAGTGGCGATCGACAAGGTCACCGAGCGTGACGACAAAATCCAGCGGCTGCTGATTCAGCGCCTCAATGGCCTGCGGCAGCTTGTGCAACGCCTGCCGATAGTAGAGATTTTTCGCAACATCGGCGTCGATGTCGGCATATTGCGGATCGGCAATCAAACCAAAGCGCAGCGTGCCATTCAGCGGCGCGGCACGCAGATGAGGCAGCGCATATAACTCGGCGACATCGCCGAGCAACTCACGCTCCAAGGCGGTCAGCGGATGCGGATAAGACACGAAAATCACTCCTTAGCGAATACCGGCACGCATAAACGACTGAATAAACTGACGCTGAAAAATCAGGAACAGCACCAGTAGCGGCAAGGTGGTCATCAACGTGGCGGCACCAATCAACGCCCACTGCACGCCCTGCTCCGGCGCGGAGAACAGCTGCAGGCCGACAGTCAGCGGCCGCACGTTGACCGAATCGGTGATCACCAGCGGCCAGAGGAAATCATTCCAGTGGAAGCTGATCGACACCAGTGCAAAGGCCACGTAAATCGGCTTCGCCAGCGGAATATAAATTTTGCGCAGAATATAGAATCGGCTGGCGCCTTCCACAATCGCCGCCTCTTCCAGCACCAGCGGAATACTTTTGAAGGTTTGCCGCAGCAGAAAGATGGCAAACGCCGAGGAGAAATACGGCAGCGCGATGCCGGTCAGCGTATCGCGTAAACCCAGCGCACCGATGGTTTTGTAGTTATTCAGAATCAGCACATCGGGGCTGATCATCAGCTGCAGCAGAATCAGCGCAAAAATCACGCCGGAGAATTTCAGCCGGAAACGCACCAGCGCATAGGCAGCCATGGTCGCCAGAATCAGCTGCACCACCACAATCATCAGCACCAGCAGTGTAGTGTTGAGAAAATAGCGGCCAAACGGCGCGGCGTGCCAGGCATTGACGAAGTTTTGCAGCGTCAGCGGCGACAGCAGCGCGAAGCTAGCCTGATCCGACGCCGGATGAATCGCCACCCATAGCGCCACCAGAATCGGCAAAAACCACAGTAGCGCCGCCAGCCCAATTGCGCTGTTCAGGCACAGACGGCCAACAGAAATTTTTGGCTTCATTGGTAATGGGCTCGCTTGTCCAACAGGTTGAATTTGATCAGCGCAATGGCGGCGAGGATCACCAGCAGCACCACCGTCATCGCCGCAGCAGCCGGCATGTCCCAGAAGCTAAAGGCGGTGCGATAGATATAAAACAGCAGCAGGCTGCTGCTGTTATTCGGTCCGCCGTTGGTCATCGCAATCACCTGATCGACAATGCGAAAAGCATTCATCGACGCGTTGATCAGTACAAACAGCGTGGTGGGCATCAACAGCGGCCACTGCACGCGGCGGAAGAAATAGCGGCGCGACGCCCCCTCTATCTGCGCGGCTTCGCTCAGGCGTGGATCGATCTGCTGTAATGCGGCGAGATAGAAAATCATGAAAAAGCCCGCTTCGCGCCACACTGACACCGCCATCAGACAATAGAGCGCACTTTCCGGTTCGCCGAGCCAGTTAATCGCTGGCAGGGAAAAGAGCGCCAGCAGCTTATTCAGCAAACCGAGCTGCGGCGTATAGAAAAACAGCCATAAATTGGCGATTGCGATCATCGGCAGCAGCGATGGAATAAAGAATGCGCTGCGCACCAGCGCATTGGCGCGCATCTGTCGATTGACCGCCAGCGCCATTAGCAACGCCAGCGTCACCGCCAGCGGAATGGTGATCGCCGCATACAGCAGGTTGTTCCACAGCGACTGAATGAAGATGTCGTCATCCAGCAGCGCGACATAGTTATCCAGCCCAACAAAATGGGCGGGATGTCCGTTACGTGCCGCGCTAAACAGACTCTCCCACACCGTCGCCACTGCCGGATAGTGCGTAAACAGCAGCAAAAAGCTCAGCGCTGGCAAAATCAGCAGATAACCATACAGCTGCATCGACCATAACCGGGGACGACGAACCGGCGCGACAGCGAGGAGTGTGCTCATGATTATTGGTAGGACTTGAGCAGACGATCGGCCTGCTTCTGCGCGCCTTCCAGCGCTTCAGCCGGCGTTTTCGCCTGGGTGACCGCCGCTTCAACCGCGTGATTCAACGCATCCTGAATCTGCACGCTGTTATAGGTTGAAAGCTCGGGCTGGGCATATTTCAACTGCTCACGCGCCACCAGCGCCTGCGGTACCTGTTTAACGTAATCTTTCATCACCGTGGTGTCCCAGGCAGCTGGCGAGGTGGCCACATAACCGGTGGCGATACTCCAGCGCGCGGCTTGCTCAGGCGATGTCACCCAGCGAATAAATTCCATCGCCGCCTTCTGCTGTTGCGCTGAGGCGTTTTTGAATACATACAGGTTACCGCCGCCGGTTGGGCTGCCGCGTTGGGTTTTCTCGGGCAGCATCGCCACGCCAAACGGGAATTTGGCATTATCACGCACGTTGGTCAGGTTACCGGTGGTGGTCACCATCATGGCGGTTTTACCGCTAATAAAGTCCTGCGGTGTGGTGCCCCACGCAATCGCGCCTTTCGGCGATACCTGTTCTTTCTGGCCGAGATCGGTCAGCCACTGCAGAGTTTCTACGTTGCCCGGCGTGTTGAAGTTAACGGCGGTGCCTTTGCCGTTATCCAGACGGCCGCCGTTCGTGGCGGATAAGCCCTGGAAGTTCCAGTAGCCGTTTGGCGTAGACGGAATTTCGATGCCCCATTGACTGACGCCGTTAGCATCTTTAATCGTCAGTTTCTTACTGAACTCCACCACCTGCTGCCAGTTAGCCGGCGGCGTATCGGCGTTCAAACCGGCTTTCTCAAACGCCTGTTTGTTCCAGTACATCACCACGGTTGAGCGCTGGAACGGCACGCCCCACACCTTACCGTCAATGTGGCGCAGAAACGCTGGATAGAAACCATCGATCCACTTTTTACCCTCGTCGCCGCTCGCCAGATCGCTGGCGGCAACAATCGCCCCGGCATCTATTAATGAATAGGCTTCGATATCACCGATCACCGCCATTTGCGGGGCGTTGCCACCGCGAAATGCGGTCAGCGCTTTGGTTACGGTGGTGGCATAGTCACCGGTATACACCGGCTGGATAGTCACCTCCGGGTGCTGTTTTTGGAAATCAGCCACTAGCGCATCCACGGTGTGGCTGACTTTGCCGCCTACCGCGATGGGATAATACATTTGCAGCTTGACCGGATCGGCGGCGAAGGCCGAAGCAGCAACCGCGAGCATTAAAGCAGAGGCAACGCGTGAGTAATGAATCGCAGACATGATTTTCCCTTCAGCAAATGACAATGGTTAAACGGCGTATTTTTTCTGTGCAGCAAACAACTGTTGTTCAGCGGGGAGGCAGCGCTTACCGCTCTCGCTGTGGAACAGATATTGTCGGGCGGCGGACCACTGCAATCCCACTTCGCTGCCGTCGCTGAAGCGCTGCATTCCCGGCACTTTAACCGTCAACGGCGGCTCAATGCCCGGCAGCACGCACACCAGCAAGGTATCGGCACCCATATATTCAGCGCTGATCACCCGTGCAGTCAGTGCCGCCTGTTCCGGCGCCATCAGCTGAATATCTTCAGCGCGTAATCCAAGGCTCAGCGTCGCTTCGCGGTACTCCACCACCGGTGCGCTGAGATGCATCAGGTAGTGATGAGATCCGTTGCGTTGCAGCGGCAGAATATTCATGGGCGGCGCGCCGATAAACTGCGCGGCGAAAATAGTGGCGGGTTGGTTATAGAGTTGGTCCGGCGTGCCGTGCTGTTCAATGCGGCCATCGTTGAGCAGGATAATGCTATCGGCCATGCTCATCGCTTCGGTCTGGTCGTGCGTGACGTACAGCAAGGTTAAACCGAGTTTCTTCTGCAGCGCGCGGATTTCACGGCGCATGCTTTGCCGCAGCTTGGCATCAAGATTCGATAGCGGCTCATCCATTAAGCACAGCGTGTTATTGGCGATGACCGCTCTGCCCAACGCCACGCGTTGCTGCTGTCCGCCGGAGAGCTGCGACGGCAAGCGCGCCAGCAGTTGATCCAACTCCATCAGCTTGCTCACCTCATCCAAACGCGCAGCATAGGTCTGCTTGTCTTCCCCCCGCGCTTTCAAGCCAAACAGCAGGTTCTCGCGCACGTTGAGGTGCGGAAACAGCGCGTAGGATTGAAAGACCATGGAGAGCTTGCGCTGCGACGGCGGCAGATGCGTGATGTCAGTATGGTTGAAGTGGATCGCGCCCTCATCGGCGGTTTCCAGTCCAGCAATGGTGCGTAGCAGCGTCGACTTACCGCAACCCGATGGACCCAGCAGCGCCACAAAGCTGCCTTCTGCCGCCGCAAAACTAATATCATCCAGGGCGATTTTCTCGCCCCAGGCTTTGGTGATGTGATGAAGCGAAAGGTGGCTCATGCATGCGCAATCCAAAAATCAGAATGGCGGTAAGCTAGCGGAAGGAAATGAAGGATTTATGTCATTGCGGTGACTGCGCGGTTAAACAGATGCGCAATCAATTGCGCCGCTACAACGATTTGCACGCCTTGGTAGCGGCGCGAGTCATCGCGCACTTGGGATTTTTTACGGGTTAAAATAGTGCTGCTTGAGTATCTCGGCGCCATCATCAATCGCTTTCAGCAGGATCTTTTCGCTGGTAACAGCGTCGCCTGCCTGTAGCGCGTCCAGTAAACGATCATAGTTGTGATGCCCGTTCACGACTTCGGTGGGCTGGGGATAGAGGTAGTTAAAGCACGGCCCAATTTGCACCCACAGCTGTTCGATGAGCGCCTCCAGCGTCGGCATTTGCGCGTAGCTGTACAAGGTAAACCGAAACGCACGATTGGCTTCTAACGCCGCTTCCGCATCACCGCTCTGCTTGGCCTGCATAAAGCGCGCACAGAGTTTTTTCAGCTCGGTAATCTGTTTTTTCCCCACAAATGGCGTGGCGGCCTTCACCGCTAAACCTTCAAGCTGCTTACGGATTAGCGTAATTTCATCATAACGCTGGCGTGACATTTCTGGCACCAGAAAGGCCGCGGCGGGCGTGGCATCCAGCGCACCGGCAGAAACCAGTCGCAACAACGCTTCACGAACCGGCGTGATACTGGTGCCGAGTTGGGCCGCCAGATCGCGCGTCACCAGCCGTGCGCCAGGTTTCAGCTTGCCGACAATCAGCGCGCTACGCAGCGACGATTCCACCTGCGCGGTCAAACTCATCCGCTGCGCTTTATCCATTTCGATCATAGGTTAAGAGCCTTTTACTGGAATCCGCAAATGGTAAGTTATTTTTAATGTTTTATTGCCAACATCACAGATTATAGGATATATCATGTATTACAAATAAGCACAGTCTTGATTCTGGCAGTATCCACTCTTTTCACTACCTTGCCGTTGGCAATTTTGGGAAACGTTATGAGACTACCTGCAGTGAAGTTTGCCACCACCGCGTTGCTATTTGCTCTGATGCCAGCCGTACAGGCAGCTGAACTGACCATTGGCCAACCTACGTCCGCCACGGCGATGGATCCAGGCTTTCTCAAAGAATCTGCCACGCTGGTAGACAATATTTTCGATACCTTAGTGCGCCGCGCTGATGACATGTCATTACAGCCGGGCTTAGCCACTGAGTGGAAAGCAATCAACGACACCACCTGGCAATTTACCCTGCGCCAGGGCGTGAAATTTACCGATGGCGAGCCGGTCAACGCCGAAGCCGTAAAATTCTCCATTGAGCGTATTTTAGACCCTGCCAATCACGCCCCTACCATCTCTTATATCCGCACCATCAAATCGGTTGAGGTGATCAACGATTATCAGCTGCAGATCCACACCAACGGTCCGGATCCGCTGCTGCCGACGCGCATGAGCCGCTATCCGGCCTACATCGTGCCGCCTGCGTATGTGAAAAAAGTGGGTGCCAGCGAGTTCGCGCGCAAACCGATTGGTAGCGGCGCTTATAAGCTCGATAGCTTCATCCCGGACGAAAAAGTGGTGATGGTTGCCAATGAAACCTACTGGCGCGGCAAACCGGCCATCGATCGCGTCACCTGGCGCCCGATTCCTGAAGCCACTGCGCGTCTCACCGCGCTGCTGACCGGCGAAGTGCAGCTGATTGAAAGCGTACCGGCCGATTTAGTGCCCGCGCTGAAAAACCGCCCTAACGTTGAGCTGGAGCAGGTGAAAGGTGGCGGGTTAACCATTTACCTCGGCCTTAAAGATGATGAGAAACCGCTGAGTGATGTGCGCGTGCGTCAGGCATTGTCGCTGGCGTTGAACCGCCAGGCGTATACCCAACAGCTGCTGCACGGTTTCGGCACGCCAACCGGCACCATGGCCGGCGCCAATGATTTTGGTTACCTGGCAGTACCAGCCAGCGCGCAGGATGTGGCTAAAGCCAAATCGCTGCTGGCAGCCGCCGGTTACGCTAACGGCTTCACCTTGCGCTTTCAGGCACCGCGCCGCTACATTGCCAGCGCTGATGTAGCGCAAGCCATCGTGCAGGATTTAAGTGCCATCGGCGTGAAAGCCGAGCTGGAAGTGCCGGAGTGGTCGGTTTATACCCAGCAGGTGGCGTCGCAGAAACAGGCACCGATGTACATGCTGGCGTGGGGCTCAACCCAGACGCTGGATGCCGATGCCGCGCTGTTCCCGATTCTGCGCAGCTGCGAGCCCTATTCCACCGTGCATGATGCCGAACTCGACAAGTTGCTCGATCGCAGCCGTCAGATTGTCGATCCCGCTGAACGCAAAAAAGTGTTAGAGCAGATTCAGCAACGCGTGGCGGAGCAACAGCCGCTGCTGCCGCTGTATCGTGAAGATACCTTGTATGCGCACAGCACCTCGCTCAATTTCAAAGGCCGCGTCGATGCCCGCATCCCGCTGTTTGACCTGAGGCTGAAATGATCTCGCCGGGCACCGTGCTGCAGCGCCGTCCGCGCCGCCTGATTTACGGCGATGCGCTGATTGGCTCTCTTTTGCTGATGGTGGTGATTGTTGCGGCGCTGATCGCTCCCTGGCTGCCGTTGCCCGATGCATTAAGCAATAACCTGAATGAGATGTTCATGCCGCCGGGCAGTTCCGGCGCGCAAGCCACTCACTGGCTCGGTACCGACCAGCTTGGCCGTGACCTGTTATCGCGTATTCTCTCTGGCACCCGATTGTCGCTGCTGGTGGTATTAGTCGCCGCCGCGATTGGCGCGGTGATTGGCGTGGCGCTGGGGATGATTGCAGGCTATGCCGGCGGTTGGGTTGATGCGCTGATCATGCGCTTGATCGACATCCAGCTGGCGGTGCCGTTTATTCTGTTAATTCTGTTGGTGATTGCGCTGATGGGCGCATCGCTCACCAACATCATTGTGATTATGGGCTGCACCAGCTGGGCAATTTATGCCCGCGTGGCGCGCGCCAAAACCTTAGAAATTCGCGAGCTCGAGTACATCCAGGCGGTGCGCGCCATGGGCTTCTCGCCGCTGCGCGTGCTGCTGCGCCATATCCTGCCCAATCTGCTGACGCCGCTGGTGGTGTTGCTGACGCTGGATATCCCGCGCCTGATTGTGCTGGAAGCGTCGGTGGGCTTTCTTGGCATGGGTATTCAGCCACCGACGCCGACGCTGGGTAATCTGATCGGCGAAGGCCGCTCGTATATGCTGTTGTCGCAGTGGCTGGTGCTCTATCCCGGCCTGGTGATTGCTGCGCTGGTGATTGGCTGCAACCTGCTCGGCGATGCGCTGTTACGCCGTACGCACACAAGGCTGGATTAAGATGCTGAACATTCTGCTCAATCGCCTTGGTCAATCGTTGCTAGTGCTGCTCGGCGTTTCGCTGCTGATTTTCTTTAGCCTGCATATGACGGGCGATCCGGCGGCGCTGATGATGCCGCCCGGTTCCAGCCAGCAGGAGATTGACACCTTTCGCCACAGCATGGGCTTTGATCGTCCGCTGATTTGGCAGTACAGCCACTATCTCGGCGGCGTGCTGCACGGCGACTTTGGTGAATCGCTGCGTTACAGCCAGCCGGTGCTGGCTTTGATTGCCGAACGCTTACCTGCCACTGCGCTACTAGCGGTGAGTGCGCTGGCATGGAGTTCACTGCTGGGTTTGCTGCTGGGTATTATCAGCGCCTTGCGCCCGCACAGCCTGTGGGATTTGGTCTGCCGCCTGCTGGCTTTTTCCGGCCAGGCGATCCCGGTGTTTTGGCTGGGATTGCTGCTGATTTTGCTGTTTAGCCTGAAATTACAGTGGCTGCCCTCCAGCGGTTACGGCACCTTCGCCGCGCTGGTGATGCCCGCGCTGAGCCTTGGCGCCTTTTACATGAGCGCCGTGGCTCGCCTGACGCGCGCCAGCCTGCTGGACGTATTGCAACAGGATTATATCCGCACCGCGCGCGCCAAAGGGCTCAGCGCCTGGCGCATCGTGGTGCGACATGGTTTACGCAACGCGCTGATTCCGGTGATCACCGTGCAAGGCATGTATTTCGCCTCGCTGCTCGGCGGTGCGTTGGTGACAGAAATTATTTTTGCGTGGCCGGGCATTGGTCGTCTGGCGATTCAGGCGATTCAAAACCGCGACTTCCCGCTGGTGCAGGCCATCGTGTTACTCGCCGCGGTGGTGTTTGTGGCGATTAACCTGCTGATCGACCTGCTCTATCTGGTGCTAAACCCGAGGATTCGTTTATGAGTCGCCTTGCTGCCACCTTAGATCTGCTGAGTGAATTGACGCGCTGGCCGAGCGTGGCCAGTCAGCTCGCCGCACAGCGCGGGTTAGCCGCCTGGCTGGAACAGTGGATGGTGGAGCAGTTGCACGCCACGATCGTTTATCCGGTGGCGTCGCAAAACGACGACGCTCCACCGCTGGTGCATGTACGCATCGATAACGGCAGCGACAAAACCGTGGTGCTGTACAACATGTACGACGTGATGCCTGCGGATGATGCCGGTTGGGATGTGTCACCGTTTGTCGGCGGCGTTTGTCACTGGGATGACCTCGGCGCGGTGTTTGTCGGGCGCGGCGCCGAGAATAATAAAGGTCCGGTTGCCGCGCTGCTGATCCTGCTGCGTGAGCTGCAGCAGAATCAGCAACTCGATTTCAATATCGAAATCCTGCTTGAGGGTGAAGAAGAGATAGGCAGCGGCGCGCTACGGCGTTATCTGGCGCAGCAGCCTTGCCCGATCGCCCCCGCCGAAGCGGTGCTGTTCCCGTCACTGTGCGAATACGGCGGCGGCGCACCGCGGGTTTACCTCGGCTTTACCGGACTGGCTTCCGGGCGTCTGAGCGTAACCGGCGGCGACTGGGGCGGACCGTCTTCAGCGATTCATGCCAGCAATGCCGGCTGGATCGCCAATCCCGCGTGGCGCCTGGTGCAGGCATTGCATGCCATCGCACCGGCCGAACACAGCGGTGTGCTGGCGTGCAGCACGCCCGATGATGAAGCGAATCCGCTGCTGGCGAGCTTAGCCGAGCGGTTCAGCATCCATGACGAACTGCGTTTTCGTCGCAGCCAGCGCCTGATGATCGAAGGCGACACCCTGAGCTGCCTGCAAACGCTACTTGGCAGCGCGGTATTAACGCTGGCCGAACTGCACAGCGATCCGCCAGGCGGACGCGGTGTGATTCCGTTTCGCGCCAGCGCCGAATTAGCTTTTCGCATTCCGCCGGGCTTCGATCAGGACGCGATGATCGCCACCGTTCAGCAGCGCCTGGCGCAGCCGGATTTAGCCGGTAGCGAACTGCAGCTGTTCGACCGCTACCCCGGCATGCGTTTTAGCCGCCACGCCAGCGGCGTCGATGCACTGATCGCCAGCTATCAAACGCTGGGTGCCGCTCCGCAAATCTGGCCGTGGGCACCGGGCTGCGCGCCCGCCTATGCCTTCGCCGCCGTCGCGCCCGCCTTTCTGATCGGCGGATTAGGCCACGGTGGTAACGCCCATGCCGTCAATGAGTTTGTTACGCTGGCAGGACTGGAACGCTTCCTGCAATCCATGAGCCTATGGCTCACCGCATTCAATGATTCGGCCATTGGCCGGGTCGCGCCACACCAGGGAAACACCGCAGTACATAAAAATACAAGGCTATAAAAATGAAATCAGTTGAAGAGTTTGAACGCGTTCCGCTCGGCTTCTTCCCCACGCCTCACGAGCCGCTGCCGCGGCTCAGTGAGGCACTTGGGATTACGCTGACGATCAAACGCGATGACTACAGTGGCTTCGGCGGCGGCGGCAATAAAGTCCGCAAGCTGGAGTACCTGATGGCGGAGGCCTGCAAAACAGGCGTCAATGTGGTGATCACCACCGGCGGGCATCAGTCGAACCACGCCCGCATGGTGGCCGCCGCGGCGCGCAAGTTTGGCATGCGTCCGGTGCTGGTGCTGCGGGGCAATCCGCCCGCCAACTGGCAAGGTAATCTGCTATTGGACAAGCTGTTTGGGGCCGAGGTGCAGTTCCTCGACCCCGACGGCTACTTCACGCAGATTGAAGGTGCGATGCAGGCGCATGCTGATGCGGCGATCGCCCAGGGTGAAACCCCAATGATTATTCCGCTGGGTGGCGCCACGCCACTTGGCGCGTTGGGTTATGTGCGGGCAGTGGAAGAGATGGCGGCGCAGCTGGCACCGAGCCAGACGCCTGCGCCCGACTTCATCGTCGCTCCTACCGGTTCCGGCGGCACGCTGGCGGGACTGCATGTCGGTACGCGCAACTATTGGCCCGAGACCCAAGTGATTGGTGTAAGCGTCAGCGCCAAAGCCGACTGGTTCCAGCCACGTATTGCCGGCATGGCGCAGGATTGTGCCGATCTGCTGCAGTGGCCGCAACGGTGGCAGCCGGACGACATCTGGATTGAAGATGGCTACGTGGGTCAGGCGTATGGCGTGCCGTCGGACGGCGGTATCGACGCTATCTACAAACTTGCTCAGCTGGAAGGCGTATTGCTGGACCCGGTGTATACCGGTAAAGCCATGCACGGCCTGTTCTCGCTGGTGGAACTTGGGCGCATCCCACAAGGATCGCGCGTCACCTTTGTGCACTGTGGCGGTTCTCCGGCGCTCTATCCGTTCGCCGACCGTCTGCTGGAGCAGTAATGGACGCCATGTTGCGGGTGCTGGATGAAGCCACCGTTGCACAGCTGGGTGGCGACGATGTTGCGCTGGCGCTGGACGATGTCAAAGCGGTGGTTCGCCTGATGCGCCTTGGCGAGGCGCAGATGCCCGCCGAAAATCACATCGACCTCGGTACGCCGTTGGGTAAAGCCTATGCCTTACCGGCGCGCGTCGGCGGCAGCTACAACGCTGCGGGCGTAAAGTGGACAGCACATCGTCCACAGCGACCGGATGCACTGCCTGCGGCGCTGGCCTTAACGTTAATCAACGATGCGCACAGCGGCATTCCGCGGGGTCTGCTGGCCAGCGGTGCGTTAACCGCCGCGCGTACGGCGGCGGTGAGCGCGCTGGCGCTCCAGCTCGCGGCACCGCGTCCGGTGAAAAGCGTGCTGGTGCTCGGTGCCGGTCTGCATGCGCAGGCCCATCTGCGCATGTTGCAACAGCTGTTTCCGCAGCTGGAGCAAATTGGCGTGTGGAATCGCTCGCCTTATAAACTCAGCACATTTCGCGAAGTGCAAATCGAAACCGATCTGCCGCTCGCCTTAGCGCAGCCTTATGATGCGGTGCTGACCTGTACCAGCGCCGCGCAGCCGATTGTCGATGCGGCGGCGGTACGTCCCGGCAGGATTATTGTGCAGGTGGGCTACCACGAAGTCAGTTTTGCCGCGATCAGAGCCAGCAGCAAAGTGGTGGTCGATGCCTGGGGCGACTTCGCCCAGCGCAGCGCTAAAAGTCTGTTTCAGATGTTCCGCGCTGGTGAGTTCCGTGAGCAGGAGGTGGCGGCTGACCTCGCTGCGCTGCTACTCGATAACTGGCGTCCGGAGAGGGATGACAGCGTCTATTTCTCCTCGTTTGGCCTGAACGTATTTGATATCGCCCTCGCCGCCCGCGTGTTACAGGCCGCCGAACACGATGAGCTGGGATCGCTGCAGTCACTGTTCTCGGGAGTTCTGCATGATCATTGATGTGCACACCCTCCAGCAGCGCCAGGCGCGCGGCGAAGCGTTTCTGCTGATCGACGTGCGCGAGTTTGCCGACTGGCAACGCGCCACCTTGCCCGATGCGCAGCACTGTAACGTCTACGACTATTTTATTGAGGATTGCAGCGCGCAAGGGTTAGCAGTGATGGCAGCCGAAGCCGCCACCGCGCTGCAACCGATGTTTACCGCCTGGCCTGGCGCCACGCCGGTATTTTTTGAACAGCAGGTGGGCATGCGATCGCCGCGCGGGGCGTGGTTTGCGTGGCTGCTGCAGCGCGACGATGCGCTAATTCTGGATGGCGGCGTGGATGCGTGGACAGCTGCGGGATTCGAGCTTAGTCCAGGCTTGGGTTTGAGTCGTTCGGTGGCCCATCCTCCCGCAGCCCAGGTGCTGGCGTGGAATGCCGAGATGGTGTGTAGCCGGGAAGCGGTGTTAGCGGCCGATGGCGTGACGGTGATCAACGTCGATGCCCGTCGCCCCAGCGAATTTGATGGCAGTTTTGTCCACGCCTGCTGTCAGCGCGCCGGACGCATTCCTCACTCTGCCCTGTTGTTTTGGGAAGATGTCATTGCTAACGGCCATTTCTTACCCGCAGCGGACATTGCCGCACGTGCCGCGGCGGCAGGACTGAGTAAAAGTGCCAAACTGCAGGTTTATTGCCATCGCGGTGCCCGCGCCGCCACGGTGTTGACGGCATTGAAACTGGCGGGCTATCCGCATGTTTCGATCTACGTCGGTTCCTGGCACGAATGGGCCGAACACCACGAACTGCCGTTGTTACACGGCAGCTGAACGTTGCGCTAACGCCTGCTGAATGTCAGGCGCGGCGGCAAGCAGTTGGCGGGTATAGTTGTCCTGCGGATGGTTAATCACGCTGGCCGTGGCGCCTGACTCGACAATCTTGCCGTGATACATCACCACCACGCGATCGCACAGCTGTCGCACCGCGCTGAGATCGTGGCTGATAAACAGCACCGATAATCCCAGCTTGTGGCGCAACGTATTAAACAGCGCCAGAATCTGCCCACGCACCGACAAATCCAGCGCGGCCACTGCTTCATCGGCCACCAGCAGCTTTGGCTCCATTGCCAGCGCGCGCGCAATCGCAATACGCTGACGCTGACCGCCGGAGAATGCGCCCGGTAAACGTCCGGCATGTTCCGCTTTCAATCCCACTAACGTCAGCAGCTCTTTTACCCGCTCATCCACCGCCGCGCCTTTGCGCAGCTGCCAGACGCGCAGCGGTTCGGCAATCTGCTCACCGACCGTGATCTTAGGATTGAGGCTGGCGTAGGGATCCTGAAATATGATCTGCGTGTGACGCCGTAAGGTGTGCAGCTGACGGCCTTGCAGATGGCGACCTTCGAAATGCACCTCGCCGCCGTCTGCCGCAATCAGGCCTATCGCCGCGCTGCCCAGCGTGGTTTTGCCAGAGCCGGATTCACCAATCAGCCCGACAATTTCTCCCTGCGCAATCGACAGATTGGCCGGATGCAACACGGTTTGGCGTTTGGCCGGCCACAACGGCAGACGGCGCGGTAGCGGATAACTTTTGCAGATATCGCGTAATACCAGCAGCGGCGGCTGTTCCTGCGGTTTGATGGCGTCCGGAATTTGCACCGCCGAGGCAGCAATCAATTTGCGTGTGTAAGCATGGGTCGGTGCGCCCAGCGTGCTGAGTACCGCGCCCTGCTCAACCAGCTGCCCTTGCTGCATCACGCATACGCGATCGGCGTAGCGCGCCACCACCGAGAGATCGTGGGTGATCAACAGGATCCCCATGCCCATCTCCTGCTGTAGCTCCTGCAGCAGCGCCAGAATCTGCGCCTGAATCGTGACATCCAGCGCGGTGGTCGGCTCATCAGCAATCAACAATTGCGGCTGACCGCTGATGGCGCTGGCAATCATCACGCGTTGCCGCATCCCGCCCGACAGCTGATGAATATACTGGCGCGCACGCTGCGCCGGATTGACGATACCAACGCGATCCAGCAGCGCAATCGCTTCCTGCTGCGCCTGTTTCCAGCTGAACTGGCGATGGCGCACCAGCACTTCGGCGATCTGCTCACCGATGCGCAGCGTAGGATTCATGCTGGTCATCGGCTCCTGGAACACCGTAGCGATGCGGCAACCGCGCAGTGCCTGGGTTTTACGTGCGTCGAGCGGCTCGCCATTGAACACCACGCGACCGGCACTCTGCTCCACGCCGGCAGGCAGTAAGTTCATCAGGGCCAGCGAGGTTAAGGTTTTACCGGAACCCGACTCACCGACCAATGCCAGGATCTCCTGCCGATCGAGATGGAAAGAGACGTTGTCCACCAGCAGGCGCTGATCGTGAGTGTGCAGCGAGAGATGTTCAACCGACAGTAAGCGGGCGTTATTCATCAGGCAGGGATTCTCAACAGGGAAAAATACAGGATATATCCTGCACATAAGGTGAACAAGACCGTTAGGTTATGACACTGTGCGTTGCGGAATAAGCCTGTTTGCTGGCAGGCAAAGCGCGATGGCGCCTCACCTAAACCCAAATGAACAGAAATTTGCCGCTACTGCGACAAACTCAAAATCGTGCGGATGTTCTGCGCGGTTGTCGCAATAATATCAATCGCGCCGGTACGCAGCGCGCCGAGGATCGCCATCGCTTTAGTATTTTCGGCGGCAATCGCAATCACGCAGGGAATTTTGCGTAACTCTTCAATGCTGAGGCCAATAACACGGTCGTTCATCACCGTATCGACGTGCTGCCCCTGCGAATTGAAGAAGTCATAGCCAGCGACATCGCCGGTGACGCCCTGATTGACGCTGGCATCGATGATTTCGTGCGGCGTAAACCAGCCGAGTTTAACCATGTAGCTGTTTTCGTTCATGTCGCCGATCCCCACCAGCGCCACATCCGCTTTGCGTGCGCGGTCCAGCGTCTCTTTGATGGTGCCGTTTTGCATAAAGGCATCACGCAGCGCCCGATTTTCAACATAGGCGGGCGCATACAGCGTTTCGCTGATGCCGCCAAACTTCTTCGCCATGCGGCGGCTGATGTGATCTGCGTTGATGGCATCGCCCGGACGATGGGTGCCGCCAATACCGCTGATGAACAGGCAGTTGCGCGTCGGGACCTGGCCGGGATAATCGGCGACAGCGGCGACATTACGTCCTTGCCCCACGGCGACAATCGCGTCGTCTTTTAACGACTGCGCCAGATGTGACGACACCAGCGCGGCGACCTGACGTCGCTGCTCATCCTGATCCGGCTGATCGAGCGCAATCAGCGCACGCTGCAGCTGCGGAAAGCGATTTTGTAGCTGTTGTTCAAGACGCGTACTGAATACCGGATGATAACGCACGTTAATTTCGACGATGCCCTCTTCACGGGCGCGCTTCAGTAATCGGCCGACTTTGATACGAGAAATCCCAAACTTACGCGCAATCTCCTCCTGGGTGATTTCGTCCTGATAATAGGCGACGGCAATTTCCGTCAGCAGCTCGGAGTCCTGAGAAAGCGTGTTTTTTTCCATCCGTAACCTGTCTTGTTTTGTGATATCTGAATGCTCAGATTTTCGATTGTGCAACCGCACATTCTGTAGCGGCGCAATTTATTGCGCGATAAATCGCGCCGCTACAGAATGTGCGTGCTGCAAGTAAACTTTGGCAGGGAGTTATATCATTGATACGACTCGCTTCGCCAGACAGCAGCGCCGCGAGTCGTAGGACGCGTCACGCTTAGCGCTTGATCGCATCGATTTTCAGCATACGGGCAATCACGATATCCAGCTCTTTCTGATCGAAGATTTGCTTCCAGTCTGGTTTCACAATCTTCTCGCGACCGTACTCCATGGCGATCATGCAGGCATCTGAGAACGGGTTGGTGGCGCGGAACGCCACCGCCAGCGCGATCTGAATATGGCCGTACAGCATCGCTTTGGCCGCCTCTTCCGGTACGCCGCTGTGTTTTACGGTTTCATCCAGCGCTTCTTTCATAAATGCGCCGACCATGCAGGCGACGGTCTCCACCAGCGTCGGCTCCAGATACGCCAGTTGCGTTACGGTTACCCAATGTACTTGCTCAACCGGGCCGTACATCACGCTGATCACCTTACTCAGCTCGGCTTTCTGCTCATCAGAACCGCTTTCATAAGAAGCCGCGACATGCTGAACGGCTGCAATGCCGCCGAACGCATCGGCATGCTCCTCTTTGGTGTAACGCTCAAGGAACACTGACGGATGGCAAGGATGCGCTACCGCGTATTCGATGCCATCACGATGGGCGATCAGATTGGCGTACGCCGCTGCCGGGTCCAGCGTCAGCAGAATCGCGCCCGGTTTCATCTGTGGAACCACGCCTTCAGAGACTTTGCCCAGCACGATATCAGGCACCGCCAGAATCACCACATCACTCAACGGCACCACGGAGGCGGCATCAGAGAGTTCGCGGCCCTGGGCGCTCACCTGCTCTTGTGCCTTCGGCGAGTTCTCACAGTAAAATACCTGGTAATCGCTTTTCTGGAAGTTGGCAGAAATACGCATACCCATTTTGCCGCCCGCGCCAATCACGGTGATGGTTTTCAGTTGCACGCTCATGTTATTACTCCTGATCTTGTTTACTACGTAAGAATTCAACGGTGCGGCGAGTCCATTCGGCTTCTCGCTCGCAGGTTACCGCGGCATCGTCCTGCCATGGCAACCAGTGTTCGACGATTTGGTTAATGCCTTTATCCGCCGGGCGCACGCTGGCGATCATCCGGTCATAATCCAGCAAGCCTTCGCCCATCGGGCAGCCGGCAAACGTAAAGCCGACCCAGCCATCACGGCGCGTAAAGGCAAAGTCTTTGATGTGCAGATTGCCGACGCGCGCGGCGGTGTTGGCGATTACCTGCTCAGGTAACTCCAGTCCGGCGACACAGTTGGCGGGATCGAGACACACCGCCAGCCACGGCGACAGGAACCGGTTGATCACCGACATCATCGCGCCGCTGTTTACCTGCTCATAGGTCTCCAGACAGAGACGCACCTGCTGGCGGGCGAAATCCGGCAACACGGCGGCAATCAGTTCAGCGGCTTCATCCAGCGACGGGCGATGGTCGGCGGTATAAAACATCGAGCGCACGACCTGTGCATCAAGGATGTGCGCTATATGCAGATAACGCTGCAGATGCGCAGTGCCGAGGCCGCGCGTCCCCAGTTCCAGCGTGATGCCCAGCGCATCGGCCTGCTGCCGCAATGCCAGCAGCTGTGCGTCTGACCAGCTCTCAATCGCCGGATAGTCGCAGATTTGAAACACCAACACATCGAGATCGGCGGTCTGCTGCAGCATCTGCTCCAGCGTCAGCGGATTGGGCACTTTCGATGACATGCGCCAGAAAAAGGCGTAAGTGCTGAGTCCGATCCGGCTCATTAACGGCGCTCCTGAGCCAGTTCGCTGGCTTCCTCAATGATGTGTGCCAACGCGTTAGGATCGTGGGCGAAACGGCCAAGGAACAAGCCGTTGACGTCGCTACCAAGGCGCTGAATCAGTCCCGGCCCGGCGCTGCCGCCGTAAATGACTTTCAGGGTGATGCCCGCCGGCGTGGCCAACTGCTGCAATCCGGCGCACACCGCGCGGATGTAGCTGTCTGGCGCCGGTTGTGGCGCGCCAATCGCCCATTGCGGTTCGTAGGCAAAGAACACCTCACCTTTTAATCCTTGCTGTGCGGCCTCGGTCAGCGCTTCAGCCAGCTGCTGTTCACACAGCGCGATCGCCTGCTGCGGTTCCGCCTGCTGCTCTTCACCAATGCACAGCACCGGCGTTATGCCGTGGCGCAGCGACATCGCCACTTTGGCGGCGATCTGCACTTTGTCTTCATGAAAATGACGACGACGCTCGGCGTGACCAATCTCGGCCAGCGAACAACCTAACTCTTGCAGCATGCTGGCGCTGACTTCACCGGTCCAGGCGCCGTTCTCTGCCTGACACACATCCTGGCCGCCAAAGCGAATCGGCGTGTTGGCAAAGATCTCCGCTACGGCGGGAATGGCGGGATAAGCCGGCAACACAAACAGACCCACTTCGCCGCTTTTCACTGCCGGATGTTCCGCTACGGCAGCCACATCACGGCACCACTGCAACGTTTGCTGATAGCCGAAATACATTTTTAAACTGACGCCGAGCCAGATTTTTGGCTGAGACATGCTTCAAGCTCCTTGTTCCGAGGCACTGTGTTCTTTTAGCAGATCGCCAACGGTATTGACGATTAACGCCAGCGAAATCGCTCCGGCATCTGGCGTACCCACGCTTTTCTCTGCCAGCGGACGCGCGCGTCCCATCTTCGGCACCAGCTGCGCGGTATCCTGCGCTGCCTTATCTGCCACCTTTGCCGCGGCTAGCCAGGCGTCGGTTAACGAAGCACCTGCGGCGACCGCTTCATTCAGGCTGTCGCTGAACGGCACCAACACATCGACCATGGTTTTATCGCCAACCCGCGCCTTGCCAAAATGCATAATGCCCTCTTTGGCTTCGCGCACGCCGGTTGCCACACGCTGTGCGTCTGGCGTCTGACGATCGCCGAGCGCGGTACCGAGCGCGGTGAGCGCCACGCCCCATAAAGCGCCGGAGGTGCCGCCGGCTTTATCGGCCCACGCATCTGCCGCACGGCATAGCAAACTACCGGCACCGGCACCGCGCGCGGCGACGTCACGCGCTTTCTCAACCGCACCCAATACGCCGCGCTCCATGCCAATACCGTGATCGCCGTCACCGGCCACCGCATCGATATCGCCGAGACGCTCAGCGTTACGCTGTAACATTTCCGCCACGGATTCGAGTAACTGCAGCACGCGCTTTGCGCTCTCCTGGGACTCAACCGTTGCGGTTGGCAACGCCTCTTCACTGCTCTCTTCCAGCTCGGCGGCGCTCAGCGGCTCAGCAACCAATACGCTCCCTTTGCGATAGGCTGGCGTATTGGTTGGCGCGCGCCACAGGGTTTCCAGCTGATCGTCCAGCCACATCAGCGTCAGCGAAGCTCCAGCCATATTAAAGCTGGTGACGAACTCGCCGACATCCGGCTCAACCACCTGCAGTTTGGCTGCGTCGAGCAGCTGCGCCACGCGGCGATAGACGACAAACAGCTCTTCATATTTTACCGAGCCCAAACCGTTGAGGATCACCGCCACGCGCTGACCTTCGGCCTGCTGGATGTCGTCCGGCAGTTCATTCAGCAGACGCTCAATAAAGATCTCTGCCAGCTCATCGGCGCTTGGCATGTCTGTCTCTTTAATCCCCGGCTCGCCGTGAATGCCGAGACCGAGCGCCATGCGCCCTTTTTCCACTTCGAACAACGGATGCGACGCGCCCGGCAGGCTGCAGCCGGAAAATGCCACGCCAAAGGTGCGGGTGCGTTGATTGGCGTGCTGCGCCAGTTGCAGAACCTGTGATAAATCGTGGCCCGCTTCGGCGGCGGCGCAGGCGGCTTTAAATACGCACAGATCGCCCGCCACACCGCGACGTTTCTCCAGCTCATCTTTGCCTGCGCTGGAGATATCGTCGGTCACCGCCAGCACTTCACAAGGGATACCTTCCGCGCGCAGGCGTTCGCACGCCTGGCCGAAGTGCAGCACATCACCGGCGTAGTTGCCGAACATCAGCAGCACGCCCGCGCCGTTATGCGCCGCTCGTGCCACGTTGTAAATCTGCTGCGCCGACGGTGAAGCGAATAAATTGCCCATCGCCGCGCCGTGTGCCAGACCTTGTCCAACCAACCCGGCGAAGGCCGGATAGTGGCCGGAGCCGCCGCCCACAATCACCGCGACGGTATTCGGCTCGCTGCGCGTGCTGCGCACCACGCCGCCAGCAACCTGACGGACTTTGTCAGCGTTGGCGGCGACAAAACCTTCGATGAGCTCAGCGGCAAAGGCTGAAGGTTGGTTAAACAGGTAAGTCATATTAATGCTCCTGAGCTAAAGAGGTCGGCTGAGACGGCGAGCGACGGCGGTTAAGTAACAGCATGAGGAAGGCTGACAGCAGCATGAATCCACCCACCACGAACATCGGCAAGGCGTAGCTGTTGGTGGCGTCATGCAGCGCGCCGGTAATGTAGCCCGCGGAGAAGCCCGCTACGTTTCCTAAGGTATTGATTAAGGCAATGGCTGCGGCAGCAGAGGCGCCGGTCAGGAATTGCGTCGGTAAGGTCCAGAAGTTCGGCAGTGCGGCGAAGATCGAACTGGCGGTGATCGCAATCACCATGATGGTGGTGAACGGCGAATCCATATACAGCGCCAGCGGTACGCTGATGCCGCCTGCCAGTGCCGGAATCGCGATGTGCCAGGTTTTGCAGCCGCGACGGGTGGCATCTTTCGACCAGAAGAACATCACCACGGCGGCGATCAGGTATGGCACGCCGGTAATCAGCCCTTTTTGCATCACGTTGAAGGTGGTGCCGAACTGCTGTTGGAAGCCGGCGATGATGGTCGGCAAGAAGAACGCCAGTGCATACAGGCCATAGATAAAGCCGAAGTAAATCAGGCACAGCATCCAGACGCGGCCATTACCCATCACTGAGCGTAAGCTGTGTTTCTGATGGCCCTGCTTCTGCTGATGCTCGGCTTCAAGCTCAGCGGTGAGCCAGGTTTTCTCTTCAGCGGTTAGCCACTTGGCCTGACGCGGTGAATCCACCAGCCAGAACAGCGCGGCGATACCAATCAGAATCGCTGGAATTGAGACGCCCATAAACATCACGCGCCAGCCTTCCATGCCAAACAGACCATGCTGCTGAATCAGTGAGGCGGCTAATGGCGCACCGAACACCACCGTCAGCGGTTGGGCAAGATAGAACAGCGACAGGATTTTGCTGCGATGACGCCCCGGCACCCACATGCTGAGATAGAGAATCGCGCCAGGGAAGAAGCCGGCTTCGGCGATACCCAACAGCAAACGCAGCGTATACAGACCTTCCACACTGCTCACCCATGTGAACAGCAGCGAGACAATGCCCCAGCTGATCATGATACGCGCCAGCCAGCGGCGCGCGCCGAACTTATGCAGCGCCAGGTTGCTCGGCACTTCCAGCAGGATATAACCAATAAAGAAGATGCCCGACGCCAGGCCGAACTGCAGTGCGGTGAGGCCGAGGTCTTGCGTCATGCCGTTGGGGCCGGCAAACGAAATCGCGGTGCGATCGAGGAAGTTAATAAAGAACATCAGCGCCACGAACGGCACTAAACGCCAGGAGATTTTTCTGATGGTGGATTGCTCCACCGCCGTCATTGTTGGTTGTTTCATAACGCACCTCCACGACGTGCGTGAGTGATCATTTCTTTTGGTGGTGTTGACCAAACGCCAAAGGGGCGCTGGCTGCAGGAGTACTGAGAGGTACGGTGTAAATGACACATGTTCGAGTCCTCGATGGGTCTTCTTGTACATTGGTATAGTCATGCGAACATATGAACAGTACACGGATAAATGTGCACACCTCAACTGCAACACGTGAAAGTGTGAGCGCGCTCATGAGATTTGATTTTGACTAAATTATCGGAGTTTTACCCTGATAAGCGCGGGCAGCAGCGCGCGGGCGGGGTTTTACGCGGGATTTATCGGCGGCAATCACGGTTATTCATATGAACAGCCATTGAACATATGATTGTATTTATGGCAGGCTGTAGCTGAACATCTTCTCGCCTGCGGAACAAATGAGCAGGCGTCAATGCATACCCTGCTGGAGTACCATGATGAAAACAATCGCAATTGGCGCCGATGATGCGGCTATCGAATTGAAAAATGTGATTAAAAAGCTGCTGGAAGAGAAAGAGTATGCGGTGACGGACTACACCAATGACGCGCAAAATGACCGTCCAATGTACCCGGACGTGGCATTTGCGCTGGCCACGGCCATACAGAAAAATGAGTTTGAGCGCGGCATCCTGCTGTGCGGTACCGGCATCGGTGTGGCGATTGTCGCTAACAAGGTGGAAGGCGTGCGTGCCGCGCAGTGCCACGATACCTTCTCCGCCGAGCGTGCCCGCAAGAGCAACAACGCGCAGATCATGACCATGGGCGCGCGCGTTATCGGGCCTGAACTGGCGAAGAACATTGTGAATGCCTGGCTGGCATCGGAATTCGAAGGCGGCGGATCAACCGCCAAAGTTGAGAAAATCGGTTATTACGAGCAAGTGTCCCACGCTAAATAAGCGCCGACCTCGCCCCTCTGGAGAACCTTATGTCTACACGCCGGGAAAGAGCCAACGCCATTCGTGCGTTAAGTATGGATAGCGTACAACAAGCCAATTCGGGACATCCGGGTGCCCCGATGGGCATGGCGGATATCGCCGAAGTGCTGTGGCTCGACTTTTTGCAACACAATCCGCGTAATCCAAACTGGGCCAACCGCGACCGCTTTGTGCTGTCTAACGGTCACGGCTCAATGCTGATTTACAGCCTGCTGCACCTTAGCGGCTACGATTTGCCGCTCAGTGAATTAAAAAATTTTCGTCAGCTGCACTCGAAAACGCCAGGCCACCCGGAATACGGCTACACCGCAGGCGTGGAAACCACCACCGGCCCGCTGGGCCAGGGCATCGCTAACGCCGTTGGCTTCGCCATTGCCGAGCGCACCCTGGCGGCGCAGTTCAACCGTCCGGGCCATGACATCGTAGACCATAACACCTACGTGTTTATGGGCGACGGCTGCATGATGGAAGGTATTTCACACGAAGTGTGCTCCATCGCCGGCACCGCGAAGC
>NZ_LGIS01000029.1 GCF_001187905.1 Pantoea sp. RIT-PI-b
GGATGGGCTGGCGCAGGGCCCGGGAGTGCAGAGGGCGCGGCCAGGCGTCCTCTGCTCGGTCGCCGCACGGCATAGCTGAAACTGCCTCAGCCGATGGCGAACGAAAGTCGCTCAGCGCTTAACTGATTGGGATTACGCCATTAATGGCGACCGTATCGACCTCAGCTGCGACTGAACACCAACTTCAAACCCGCAACGGTAAAGCAACAGGCCAGTAACGCATCTAATCCACGGCGGATGCGGCGATAGAAGGCCGCCATCACTGCGGTGGAAAACAGCAGCGCATAGCCCCCAAACACCAGCACGCAAATTGCCGCACAGCCAGCGATAATCATCGGTAAGGTTGACGCAGCGGCACCCGGTTTAAGCGCTACCGACATGATGGCTACCCAGGTCAGGATCGCCTTGGGATTGCCGACGTGCATTAAAATCCCCTGACGGAACATTGTGCCAAAACGCGCTTTTTCGTTGCCCGGCGCTAATTCCCCGACATTCGACTTACGCAGTGCCGATTTTCCAGCCTTATAGGCCAGCCACAGCAGATATAAACCACCGCCAATCTTCAGCACAATCAGCAGTTGCGCGAAGGTAGCCAACACGGTGAGTACGCCGCAGGCCGCCAACAGCGCCCACATCATCGAACCGCCAATCACGCCACTGGCTAAGGCTAACGCCGCGCCGCGTCCCTGTTTCATGGCCGTGCCCATAATCGCCATGTTGCTGGGACCCGGACTGGCGGTGGCGACGAAATAAGTGGTGTAGATCAAAATCAATTCATGTGAAAGCGCCATAGGTTCCTCTGCGATGGCTGATGGGAATTAACGTTATATCGCCGAAAAATGCAATCTGCCAGAGTGCTATAGGTGTTTAGATATCTATCGTTGCTGCGGCATCACTGACTGTGCAACTCCTTACGCAACAGCACTAACTCGCCCGCCAGGTCGCGGCAGAGCATCGCCGTCATTAGATGATCCTGTGCATGCACCATAATCAGCGTGACCGGCACTTTGCCGCTGCCTTCATCGGCGCCAATTAACGCAGTCTGGATCTTATGCGCCGCCTTTGCTGCCTCGTCCGACGCCGCTAACGCGTCATCCGCCCCTTGCCAGTCGCCTTTGCGGGCTTGCTGAATCGCCATCATGGCTTGCGATCTCGCCTCACCGGCATTAATCAGCAACTCCATCATCGTTTGTTCAAAATCCATAGCCGCCTCACTTATTGGTATGCCAAATTAACGTTGACGATGCTACCGGAATACCAAAAAGAGGTTCCGCGAGCAGGATCACAGAAATTAATCACGATAATCGCCATTTTGGTATGCCACGAACCATCAAGCTCACGCATAACACTTAAAACCGCTGAGGGTTGACCAATGTCTCTACAGGAACGTCTTATCGATTCACTGGGTAGCTTTGCCACGCGATTCAACAGCTACCGCTACATCATGGCGATCAAAGCCTCGTTTATTACCTTGATGCCGGTGATTATTGTCGGTGCTTTTTCGGTGCTGATTTCTAACATGGTGCTCGACCCGAAAAATGGCCTCGCCAGTTTCGCGTCACTGTCGTTTCTCGCCGATTTAAAACCGATCACCAGCAGTATTAATTACGCGACGCTGAGCTTTCTGAATATTGGTGCAGTGTTCCTGATTGGTATTGAACTCGGCCGCATCAACGGCATTAAAACGCTGTTTCCGGGCTTATTGGCGATCATCTGTTTTATCTCCGTCACGCCCACCACGCTGCAAATGCTGGTGGACGGGCAGATGCATGTGGTCACCGATGTGTTGGCGAAACAGTTCTCCGATACCAAAAGTCTGTTCCTCGGCATGTTTATTGCCATTCTCTCGGTGGAGATTTATTGCCGGCTGGAGCAGGTTGAGCGGCTGAAAATCAAGATGCCGGATACCGTGCCGCCGAACGTGGCCGCGTCATTTTCCGCGCTGATTCCGTCGATCATCACCGTCACGCTGGTGGCTACCTTTGGCTTTATCTTCCATCAGATCACCGGCATGTACCTGTATGACGCCGTATATAAAGTGGTGCAGCAGCCGCTGGAGTCAGTGGTGCAGAGCCTGTGGGGCATTCTGCTGTTGATGTTTGTTGCCCAGCTGTTTTGGGTGATTGGTATTCACGGCAACCAAATGGTGAAACCGATTCGCGAGCCGCTGCTGCTGGGGGCAATTCTGGTCAACATGAACGCCTTCGAGCAGGGTAAGGAAGCGCCAAACATCATCACCATGCCGTTCTGGGATGTGTATATGAGCATTGGCGGTTCAGGCCTGACGATTGGTTTGTTAACCGCGGTGATGATTGCCACCAAACGTAAAGAGATGCGTGAAATCGCCAAACTGTCGTTTGGACCGGGCCTGTTTAATATTAATGAGCCGGTGATTTTTGGTATGCCGATCATGCTCAATCCCATTCTTGCCATTCCCTTCATCATTACGCCGCTGGTTACCGGTTCGATTGGCTATTTCGCCACGGTGATGGGTTTCGCCGGTAAAGCGGTGGTGATGGTTCCCTGGACCACGCCGCCGATCATCAACGCGTGGCTCTCTACCGCCGGTTCGATGGGTGCGGTGGTGACACAAATTATCTGCATCGTGGTTTCGGTATTGATTTATCTGCCCTTTGTCAAAGTGGCTGCGCGTCGAGCTGAAGCGGCGGAAGCGAAAAATTTGCAGGCAGAGCTGGCACAAAATTAAGGAGAACCTATGAGTAAGCACACCATTAGGCTGCCGCAAGGCTTTATTCTCGGCGCGGCGGCGTCGGCCTGGCAAACCGAAGGCTGGAGTGGCAAAAAAGCGGGGCAGGACTCTTACCTCGATGCCTGGTATCAGCTGGATCGTCATGTCTGGCATAACGGTTACGGGCCGGCAGTGGCGACGGATTTTATCAACCGGTTTCGCGAAGATGTGGCGTTAATGAAAGCGGCAGGGCTGACGCACTATCGCACCTCCATCAACTGGTCACGTTTTCTCACCGATTATGAGAACGCGATTGTTGATGAAGAGTACGCGGCCTATTACGACCAGTTGATTGATGAGATGCAGCGCCAGGGCATTGAACTGATGTTATGCCTCGAACATTACGAACTGCCGCTGCAATTGCTGGAGGCGTATGGCGGCTGGCAGTCAAAGCATGTGGTCGAGCTATTTACGCGCTATGTCGAAAAGGTGTTTGCCCGCTACGCCGGAAAAGTGACGCGCTGGTTTGTTTTTAATGAGCCGATTGTGGTGCAGACCCGCGTCTATCTTGATGCGATACGCTGGCCCTATGAGCAGAACACGCATAAATGGATGCAGTGGAATCACCATAAAAATCTTGCCACGGCGAAGGTGGTGAAACTGTTCCGCCAGCAGGGATACGCCGGCACGATTGGCACCATTCTTAATCCTGAGGTGACTTATCCGCGATCGTCTGCCGCGCACGATGTTCAAGCCGCGCAACGTTACGATCTGTTTTATAACCGGGTATTTCTCGACCCGGCGATCAAAGGTACCTATCCCGCTGAACTGCTTCAGCTGCTGGCTAAACATGACGTGCAGTGGGACGCGACGGAGGAGGAGCTGGCGATCATCGCCGCCAATACCGTCGATGAAGTGGGGCTCAATCTTTACTATCCGCATCGCGTGAAAGCGCCTTCCCGTGCCTGGCATCCGGAGACGCCGTTTCACCCCGCTTTTTATTACGAGCATTTTGAGTTACCGGGCCGCCGCATGAACAGTTCGCGCGGTTGGGAAATTCAGCCGCGCATCGTTTTCGACATGGCGCAGCGTATGAAAGAGGAGTACGGCAATCTGCCGTGGTTTGTGGCGGAGAGCGGCATGGGCATCGAAAACGAAGCGCAATTTAAGAATGCGCAGGGGGAAATTCAGGACGACTACCGCATTAACTTTATTGCTGAACATCTTTACCAGGCGGTGCGCGCGCGTGAAGCGGGCAGCAACTGTCTGGGCTATATGCTGTGGGCGTTCACCGACAATGTTTCACCGATGAATGCGTTCAAAAACCGCTACGGACTGATCGAGATTGATCTCGACAATCAACGCCAGCGGCGGATGAAGAAATCGGCGCACTGGTTCCGTCAGTTGCGTGACTCGCAGCAATTGACCCTCAATATTGACGATGAAGCCAAATAAGGACGACCTATGAAACGTATTATTCTTGCCTGCGCGGCCGGCATGTCGACTTCGCTGCTGGTCACCCGCATTGAAAAAGAGGCGGTAGCACGTGGCCTTGCGTATCAAATTTATGCCATCCCCGAGCAAAACCTGCGTGAAGAGTTACAAAATTACGGCCAGGAGGTGGTCGTGGTGCTGCTGGGGCCGCAGGTACGCTTTAAGCTGGAGGAGAATAAAAAGTTGACCGACAGCTATCAGCTGCCGATTGCGGTGATTGATAGCGTGGCGTACGGCACGTTGAATGGTGCAAAGGTACTCGATCAGGCGCTGGCTTTGGTACACTAGTGCCCAGATAGCAGTAGGGTTCCGGCTCGCAGAGGATGCGACCGGACCTGGTGCACCATGATGGAAAAGGGTGAGAGCGTGGAAAAAGCCGAAGCGCCACAAGAGAAAAAGCAGTATCAGGAAATTGGTCAACATCTGCGTCAGCAAATCCTTGATGGCCATTATCCCGTTGGCTCACGACTGCCGCCTGAGCGCCAGTTAGCTGAAACCTGGGGCGTGAGCCGCACCATTGTGCGTGAAGCGTTGCTGATGCTGGAGCTGGAAGGCACCGTAGATATTCGCCAGAGCTCCGGCGTATACGTGATGCGCATTCCTTCCGCCAGTGAAGATGCGGAAGAGGCCTTTTTCCGCAGCGATGTTGGCCCGTTCGAGATGTTGCAGGCGCGTCAGCTGCTGGAGAGCAACATTGCGGCCTTCGCCGCCAAAATGGCCACCAAAGCCGATATCGAAAACCTGCGTCGTACGCTTGAGCAGGAGCAGCGCGCCATCGCACTCAATGACAGCAGCCAGGATAACGATAAGTTATTTCATTTGCTGTTAGCGGGCGCAACGCAAAATCAGATGCTGCTCGACACGGTCACCAGCGTCTGGCGTCATCACGAAGCCAGCCCGCTTTGGCAGCAGTTGCGACCGCAGTATGAAACCCGCGCCTATCGCCTGAAGTGGTTGGGCGATCATCAAACGATTCTGGCGGCGCTGCGACGTCGTGATGTGATGGGATCCAGGCAGGCGATGTGGCAGCACCTGGAAAACGTCAAGAACACGCTGCTGGAGTTGTCCGATGCGGATGCACCAGACTTCGACGGTTATCTGTTCGAATCGGTGCCAATTTTCCAGGGAAAATTGATGTGATGATAATGAGTTAATGCAGGAAAACCGGCATAGCCGTTCGTAGGGTCGCCATTTATGGCGACCACTCATCCCTCTACGCACCGCAACGGTGCAATTTAACCCTACCCGCAAATATTTAACCGCTGAAAACTGCAGGCATTATTTATTTGCTTATGACGATTTATTAACTCCTGCACTAATTTGTGACGCTCATCCCTCAATTTAATAAATAATGCACCGAATTTGTGCTGCTAATCATGAAATCGACATAAGAAAACAATATATCTGCGTACAATCCGCTTTATTTCGATTTATGCCAGCTGCAGGTAATAAATAACTTGCTAAAATTATTGTTATCTATCATATGTTTATTTGTGATTCTTCCGTGTGAGTTTCCCATCTCGTGGTTAATTTAAAACCTCGCACCTGTCATATTCATGTAAAAAAACCGTTGCATACCCATTTTTTAAAATGATAAAAGTTTCTCACTTGCTAATTATTTCTCATTTTAAAGGTGACCAACAATGGCTCTTGAAACGGCTGAAGTGCGTATTTCTACCTCATGGCAGCGCCCAGAGAATAAATGGCTGGCGGCATTTGCTGAATTTCCGGTTGCCAATATTGGTGATGCGATGGAAAGACTGAATATGTGCGATGGTGGCATTGTTCCGGTCTCCTCAAAAACGGCATTTGTCGGTTTTGCCTTTCCGGTGCAGGTCACGGCAGGCGATAACGCTGCGGTGATTCGCGCACTGGATTACATCCAGCCGGGCGACGTGATGATGATCAATGGCCAGGGACACATCGATCGGGCGCTGGTGGGCGAGCAATTGACGCAGCGTTTTCAGCATGCCGGTGCGGTGGCGCAGGTTATCGACGGCGCGGTTCGCGATCGCAGCGTGATTGAGTCCACCGGCTTACCCACATTCTGTCGCGGCACCACGCCGGCAGGTCCGTTCAAAAACGGTCCTGGCGTCATCGGTGAGCCGGTCGCGATTGGCGGCGTGGTGTGCTGCGCCGGCGATATTGTGGTTGGCGACGATGATGGCGTCATCATCATTCCGTTCTGGCGTGCAGAGGCGGTATTAGCGGCGGTGCAGGAAGTCGCACGCCGTGAAGCAGAGATGACGGCAGAAGTGACGCGTCAATATAAGTAAGCCTTTGGCTTCACGAATTCCGGGGATGTATCAACACACTTTCAGGGCAAACCAATGACGAAATCACATGCGGTAACAATGGATTACGCTTTGCCGAAGGACGGAACAACCAAAAATAACGTCGTACGTCGCGCCTCTCTGGCGGGCGGTGTCGGCTCGTTTGTTGAATGGTATGACTACGGTATTTACGGCTTATTAGTTAGCTCGCTGGTGCTGGTGTTTTCCGCCAGTGACATGAGTAGCAGCGACTCAGGCCTGATGCTGACTTACCTCGGCTTCACCGTGAGTTTTTTTGTTCGCCCCTTTGGCGGCGTGATCTGTGGTTATCTCGGCGACAGAATGGGGCGTCAGAAGCTGCTGGCGATTTTACTGCTGATGATTTCACTGGCGACAGCGGCAATTGGCCTGTTGCCCAGCTACGCCAGCATCGGCTGGGCGGCACCGGCGCTGCTGATTTTGCTGCGCATTGTGCAGGGCTTTTCTGCCGGTGGTGAAGTCTCCGGTGCGGGTTCGTTCGTCGCGGAGTATGCCGAAGATCACCGCCGCGCGATGGTGATGTCACCGCTGGTAATGGGATCGTTTATCGCTCTGCTGTTCGGCAGCTTGCTGATCAGTGGATTGATCAACGTGTTCGGCAGCGAGGCGATGACCGCCTGGGTGTGGCGCGTGCCGTTTTTGCTGGCTATTCCAATGGCGTTGATTGGCGTCTACATCCGCACGCGCATTGAAGATACGCCTCACTTTCAGATGGTAAAAGCCAACAAGCGCGTGGTGCGCAATCCGCTGCGTGAAGTGCTTTCCTCAAAGCGTCATCTGAAAGCGATTGGACTGGCGATCACCTTGCCGGCGGTCAACGGACCTGGCTATTACATCCTGTTTGTCTACATGCCGACTTACCTGAACAAAGTAATGCACTTCCAGCAGATTCAAAGCCTGATGGTCACCGCCTGCGGGTTGATCACCATTATTGGCGCGATTCCGATGATGGCCTGGCTGTCGGATCGTCTGGGGCGTAAGCCGCTGCTGGTGGCCTCCGCTATCGCCATGGCGGTACTGGCCTGGCCCTGTTTCTGGCTGTTGACGCTCGGCATGTTCCCGCTGGCGTGTATGGCGGCGATTCTGCTGGCCTTTGCCTTCGCCGGACATGCTGGCGTGATTCAAGCCACGCTGGCCGAAATGTTTCCTACCAACGTGCGTTACAGCGCCTACAGCATCGGTTTCAACCTTTCCACGGTGATCTTTGGCGGCTCCGCGCCATTGCTAATGACCTGGCTAATCGGTCTGACCGGCATCGCCAGTATTCCCAGCTATATGGTGATTTTCACCGCCGCGCTGACGCTCATCAGCACGCTGTATCTGAAAGAAACCGCCGGTAAGCCACTCGCTGCCGAGTGAATGCCGTGGCAATCAGCTCACATCTGGATTTCGAGGTCACTATGAAAAACGCGTCACCCTGGCGGATAGGGTTTGATATTGGCGGCACCTTTACCGATCTGGTGCTGTTGAATGATATCTCTGGCGAAGCGCTGAGGCATAAAACCCTCACCACGCCGGAGGACCCTTCGGAAGGTGCCTACACCGGCTTAACTCAGCTGGTGGAAATGGCCGGGCTTAAAGCCAGCGACATCCATACCATCACCCATGGCACCACGCTGGCTATCAATGCGCTGCTGGAACGACGGGGCGCGAAGACCGCCTTGGTGGTCACGCGCGGTTTCCGAGACGTGCTGGTGCTGGGGCGTGAGTATCGTTATGACATCTACGACCTGAACGGTGCACCGGCACAGCCGTTACTGCCGCGTTCGCAGTCATATGAAATTAGCGAACGCGTGACGGCGCGCGGCGCGGTAATTACGCCGCTCGACGAAGCCGAAGTAGTGCAGCTGGCTGCAGAGCTGCGCGACAAAGGCTATGAAGCGGTTGCCGTGCTGTGTATGCATGCCTATGCCTGGCCGGATCATGAGAATCAAATCGAGGCTATTTTCAGCCGCGAACTGCCCGGTGTGTCGATCTCGGTTTCGCACAAAGTGTCGCGTGAAATCCGCGAATACGACCGCGGCGTATTAACCGCCATGAATGCGTTTGTTCAGCCCAAAGCGCGACGCTACATGGCGCGTCTGGAGAACAAACTGCGTGAGGGCGGCTTCGTCTGCGACTGGCTGGTGATGGGATCGAACGGGGGGTTAATGGCACCGCAGGTTGCCGCTGATTATCCCACGCGCATCATCGAATCCGGCCCGGCGGGCGGTATTGTCGCCACTGCCGCCTTTGCCCGGAAAAACGCCCAGCCGCAGGTGCTGGCGTTTGATATGGGCGGCACCACGGCCAAAGCCTGTGTGGTGCGCGATGGCCAACCCTCCATCACCATTGATTATGAAGTCGGGCGTGCGGATCGCTTGCTGAAAGGCAGCGGGTTGCCGGTCAAGCTGCCGGTGGTGGACATGATTGAGATTGGTGCCGGCGGCGGCAGTATCGCCCGCGTCGATTCACTCGGGTTGCTGGAAATCGGTCCGGAAAGTGCCAGCGCCTGGCCGGGGCCGGCGTGCTACGCGCGCGGCGGCGAACGGCCAACCGTCACCGACGCCAACCTGGTGCTGGGCTTGCTCGATCCCGATGCGTTCCTCGGCGGACGCATGCCGCTGGATGTTGCGGCGGCGCGTCAGGCAATACGCCGCGTGGCCGAGCCGCTCGGATTGAGCATTGAAGATGCCGCCTGGGGCATTCACGAAGTCGCCAATAGCAAAATGTCCGAGGCACTGCGCACCCATTGCGTTGAGAAAAACGTGAGTCCAGCACAGATGACCATGCTGGCGTTCGGCGGCGCAGGCCCGAGCCACGCCTGGTCGCTGGCAAAACAGCTGAGCGTCAAGCGCGTCTATTTCCCCAATGGTGCGGGCGTTTACTCCGCCTTCGGTTTACTAACCGCACCGCCAAGCGCCGACTTCGTACGCAGCGATCGCTGCCGCCTGCAGCCGGGCATTGATGTCAAACGCATCGCGGCGTTGTTTGCCGAAGGTTTTGACGAAGCGATCACTACGCTGGCGGCGGCTAACGCCGATCCCAACAGCGCGCTTCAGCAGAAACTCGCGGGCGTGCGCTATGTTGGTCAAGGCTCGGAACTGACCGTGACGCTGCCGGAAACCTTCCTCACCCAAGGCGATGTAACCGCCTTAATCGATACCTTTGAAGCGGCGCACCTGGCGCGCTTTGGTCGCACCTTGCCGGGACAAGGGGTGGAAGTGGTGAACTGGCGTGGCCGCGTGCAGACCACGCCGCCGACGCTGAATACCAGCGATCGATTGCGCCACGCTGAACCCGAAGCGCGTGAGAAAAGCTTGCAGGTGTATCTGGGGCGCGAGCAGGGCTTTAGCGCCTGCCGCGTGATCCCGCGCAGCTTGCTGGTAACCGGTGAAGCGATTCACGGCCCGGCGCTGCTGCAGGAAAAAGAGTGCGCGATTTATGTCGGTCCTGGCGCGTCAGCGCAGCTGGACCCACAAGGCAATATTTTGATGGAGCTGAACTGATGAGTGCGACAACCCCCGATCATCTGCGTTTTCTCGACGATCCCATTAGTCTGCGCATTACATGGGATCGGCTGGTCAGTATCTCGGAAGAAGCGGCGGCCACGCTGGTCAATATGGCGTTTTCCAGCATTATCCGCGAAGTTGGCGATTACTCCTGCCTGCTGATGGACGCCAGCGGCAGTTCGCTGGCCCAACCGAAAACCAGCGTCCCGGTGTTTATTGGCACGCTACCCGCCACGGTGCGCCATCTGTTGGCAAAATTCCCGGCGGAGACGCTAAAACCCGGTGATGCGCTGATCACCAACGATCCGTGGCTCGGCACCGGCCATCTCAATGACGTGACGGTGGTCACGCCGGTGTTCCGCGCGGGCAAGCTGGTGGCGTTTACCGGCGCGGCGGCGCACATGTCGGACATTGGCGGCTCGCTGAATATGGGATCGTCGCGCGACATGTTCGAAGAGGGCTTCCTCATCCCGCCAAGCAAATTGATGATTGCGGGTGAGGTGAATCAGCAACTGCTGGATCTGTTCCTTGCCAACGTGCGCTCGCCGGATCAGGTTGAGGGCGATCTGCACGCCATGCTGGCGGCTAATCAGATAGGTGCCAACGGTCTGCTGGGTTTGATGGATGACCTGCAGCTGGAATCCGTTACACCGCTGGCGGAAAAAATTCACTCGCTGACTGAAATCGCCATGCGCAAAGCGATTGAGGCTGTGCCGGATGGGCGCTATGAAGCGGCGGTCGATATTGGTGACTATGAAGGGGATATCCATCTCAACGTGGCGGTAATTGTTGAGGGGAGCAACATCACTATCGACTACGCCGGCTCCTCCGCGGAATCGCTGTTTGGCAGCAACTGTCCGATGTCGTTCACCTATGCCTACAGCGTTTATCCGCTGAAGTGCCTGCTGGAGCCGCATCTGCCGAATAACGAAGGCTGCTTCAAATCCATCACCGTCACCGCGCCGGAAGGCTCGATTGCCAATGCGCGTCCACCTTGTGCGGTCGAGATGCGCAACCGTGTTGGGCATATGGCGCACGCGGCGATTTTTACTGCGTTAGCGGAGATCATGCCGGATCGCGTGATGGGCCACTCCGGCAGTGCGCCGGTGACTTGCGATGTGTTCGCCGGGCAGTTTGATGACGGGCGGCGGTTTGTTGAAAGCCTGTGCGTGAACGGCGGTACCGGCGCACGCCCTGCCGCAGACGGCATTGTCACCGGCTTTCCCGGCAACATGTCCTCCACGCCGGTGGAACTGATTGAATCTGCCACACCGCTGCTGTTCCTGCAGAAATCCATCGTTCCCGATTCCGGCGGTGCCGGTCGCTATCGTGGCGGCGTGGCGCAACGCATGGTGATTCGTAATACCAGCAAATATCCGCTTTCGCACAGCATGTTCTATTCGCGACAAAAACACGCGGCAGAAGGTGTTTTGGGCGCGGCGGCGGGTGCGCCTAACTTTGTGGCAATTAACGGCGAATCGCTGGCGAAACCCGTCGGCCGCCATGATGTGTTACCTGGCGATGAAGTCACCATTCAAATGCCAGGTGGCGGCGGCAAGATGCCGGTGGCCGAACGCGATCTTAAGGCCATTTTGTGGGACGTACAGGAAGGTTACATCACTGAAGCAGGCGCGTTGCGTGATTATGGCGTGAACCTGAATGAAGCTAAAAGGAGCTAAAGCATGGATTCGTTAACGGGAAAAGTAGTGCTGATTACCGGTGCTGGCAGCGGCATTGGCAAAGCAGCCGCGGCGGGATTTGCCGCACGTGGCGCCCAGGTGGTGTTAGTGGGGCGTCGCCAGTCGGTGCTGGACGAGGTCGCAGCAAGCTTGCAGGCGCAGGGCGGCAAGGTATGCGCTTATGCCGCAGACATCGCGCAAAAAACCGAGGTTGAAGCGCTGGTGGCGTGGGCGATTGCCGAATTGGGACGCGTCGATATTCTGGTCAACAATGCCGGTAGCGCCAGCAAAACCCTGAACGCGCGCTGGATTGCCGAAGAGGAGTGGGATCAGGTACAGGACGTCAATATGAAAGCGGTGTTCCTGCTGACGCAGGCGCTGCTGCCGGAGATGTTAGCGCGCAAGGACGGCACCATCATCACCGTCTCCTCGCTCGCTGCGCTGCGGCCTAATCTGCTGGGCGGCGCGGCATACGGCGCGGCGAAGGCGGCGGTGCGTAACTTCATGACCTATCTGCACAACACCTTTCGCAATGACGGCATTCGCTCAACCTGCATTCTGCCGGGAGAGGTGAACACGCCGATTATGGATAACCGCGCCAATCCACCGGATCAGGCAATTCGCGATGGCATGGTGCAGCCGGAAGATGTGGCTGAAGCCATTCTGCTGTGTGCCAGTTTGCCGGCACGTACGGTGGTGGAAGAGTTGATTGTCGCGCCGACTTTCCTGCGCGATCTCTCCGGCGATCTCGAGATCAGCCGCTGGAAAAATGCCCCGGCAACGTGCCAGGCCGAACGTGAAAAACCTGAATAGGACACCTTATGTCGAGCCAAATGTTTAAAGCCGCCGAGGCGGTGTTACGCGTAGAGCGCACTTCGCTGCGGGTGCAGCAACCCGCGTCCAGCGGCGATATGGTTTCACTGGCGATGGGCGAACCGGATTTCGACACGCCGCCGCGGATTGTGCAGGCGGCGGTGGAAGCACTGCAGGCGGGATATACCCATTACGCGCCGTTGCTCGGTGACAAAGCACTGTGTAGCGCGCTGGCGGATGAGGTGTCAGCACAGAGCGGCAAAGCGGTGAAAGCCGGTGAGATCCTTGTCACCCACGGCGGCACCGCCGGTCTGGCGGCGGCGATTCTCTCCATCGTCAATCCTGGCGACCGCGTGGTGATCCCCGATCCCACCTATTCGCTGTACGCGGATTTAGTAAATATGGCCGGCGGCATCTGCGTGCCAATGCCGTGCCGGGCTGATTTGCACTGGGATTTGGATCGGTTGGATCACGCGCTCGACGGCGCGAAACTGTTCGTGTTCTGCAATCCCGGCAATCCCACCGGCATTGTGCACAGCCGCGCGGAAATTGACGCGCTCGGCCAACTGGTGAATAAGCACGATACGCTGGTAATTGCCGATGAAGCCTATAGCGATCTGGTGTTTACCGATCGTCCGTTTACTTCGGTGCTGCATATTGCCGCTTTTGCCGGACGCACGCTGTTCTGTCAGACTTTCTCCAAAAGCTTCGCGATGACTGGCTGGCGCGTGGGGTATCTGGCGGGGCCAGCGGAGATGATCGCCGCTGCGGCGCGCGTGCACAATACGGTGAACGGATCGGTGAACAGCGCGGTGCAGCGTGCGGCGCTGGTGGCGCTGACGCAGTGTAAAGATGACGTAAAACGTATGTATGATGTCTACCGCCAGCGTCGCGTGCTGATGATGGAAGGATTATCGGCCATTCCAGAGCTAAAACTGAATGAACCAGAAGGCGCGTTTTACTGCTTCCCGGCTTATTCGTTGGCGATTCCGGCGATTGATATGGTATCGCTGCTGCGCGAACAAGGCATCGCGGTGCGGCCTGGCAGTGAGTTTGGCGCGGCGGGCGAAGGGCATTTACGCCTCTCTTACGCTGCCAGCAGTGAAGCCATCATTGAAGGTGTGCGCCGTTTGAAGCGCGGCCTGGCCAGTTTCAAGTAACATCAGCAAGTTTGAGGAAGCACACCCACCATGACGGGAAAACCGATGCGCAGTGATACCGAAAGAAACCGCAAGAACCTGATTCAGGCAGCTGCCCGCTTGTTCGAGCGCTCCGAAACCCCGATAAGCATGACGGAAATCGCCTCAGAAGCTGGCGTCTCCGTGGCCACCGCCTATCGTCAGTTTACGTCGGTAGAAGAGGTGCTGAATGCTTATCGTCAGGACGTGGGACAACTGCTGTTGGATTACAGTCTGGAACAATCCTGCAGCGGTTTACTGAAGCTGGAAAAAGTCAGCCGTTACTGGATCAAGCTGGTACGTGAGCGCGGTGCGGCGATGGTGCCGATGCGTAATCGGCGCGGCTATCTGGAACGCTTATGGGAAGGCGCGGAATACCTGCTAGTACAGGCTGACGCGCTGCGACCCGCGCTACGCGAAGCGATGGAAGAGATGGAACTGCCAGATATCGGCGATAAGGCGGTGTTCCTGTGGAATATCCTTTTCGATCCACGTGAAATTTTTGATTTGCTGGACACGGTGGGACTCACGGAAAAACAGGTGGGAACCCAGCTGATGTCGGTTCTGGTTGGCGGTTTACGCGGCTTCGCTACCGCGAATGAATTTACCGTCGAAGCCAGCCGCAGCAAATAATCCAGGCCGCCTCGCGCGGCCATTTCTCAGCAACATCTAACTATCACATCGCCCTGTGAGGCCATCGTGCGCCCTGCATCCGGCAATAAGGTGAAATGATGAGTGTACTTTCGTATGTTTCAGCAGATAACAATTCCGCGTGGGCGACCTACCTGGCGCAGGTTGAGCGCGTGCTGCCACATCTTGGAGAGCTGGCGCGCTGGGCCGACACGCTGCGTCACCCGAAGCGGGCATTAATCGTTGATATTCCATTAGAAATGGATGATGGCAGCGTGCGTCATTTCGAAGGTTATCGGGTACAACACAATCTCTCACGCGGCCCCGGCAAAGGCGGCGTGCGCTATCATCCAGATGTCACGCTGGAAGAGGTGATGGCGCTGTCAGCATGGATGACGGTGAAGTGCGCCGCACTCAATCTACCGTTTGGCGGCGCAAAAGGCGGCATTCGTGTCGACCCGCGCGAGCTGTCACATAAAGAACTGGAAAGGCTGACGCGCCGCTATACCAGTGAAATCGGCACTATTATTGGACCGCAGCAGGATATTCCGGCGCCAGACGTCGGTACCAATCCGCAAGTAATGGCGTGGATGATGGATACCTGGTCGATGAATGTCGGCACCACCTGCACCGGCGTGGTCACCGGCAAACCAATCCATCTCGGCGGTTCACTGGGGCGTGTGAAAGCGACCGGGCGCGGCGTATTTATCACCGGCAGAGCCATGGCGCAACGCATCGGGCTGTCACTGGAAAACTGCCGCGTGGCGGTGCAAGGATTGGGGAACGTCGGCAGCGTCGCCGCAGAGTTGTTCAGTGAGGCCGGAGCGAAAGTGGTCAGCGTGCAGGATCACAGCGCCACGCTCTACAACGCGAATGGTATCAATATTTCTGCGCTGGTCGCCTGGCAACAGCAGAAGGGCTGCATTGCCGGTTTTAGCGGCGCCACCGCCATCAGCCACGAAGCCTTCTGGGAGCAAGGCTATGACATTCTGATCCCGGCGGCGCTAGAAGGACAAATTACCGCCGATCGTGCCAGAAAGCTGGTCTGCCGCCTGGTCCTTGAAGGAGCAAATGGTCCAACCTTACCCACCGCGGATGACATTTTGCGCGAGCGAAACATCATCGTGGTTCCCGATGTGATTTGTAACGCCGGTGGCGTAACCGTGAGTTATTTCGAATGGGTACAGGACTTCTCCAGCTTTTTCTGGAGCGAGGATGAGATCAACGCCCGGCTGGACCGCATCATGGAACAAGCGCTGCTGGCGGTGTGGCAAAAATCACAGGAAATTGGCGCAACCTTAAGAACGGCTGCCTATGCGGTGGCGTGTGAACGGATTCTGACAGCACGCAAAGAGCGTGGGTTGTATCCCTAAGAATGTGAAGGGGTATCAGTTTGATGCCCCTTCAATGCGTTTTGCGCATTACACAATTAAATCGACGTGTTCGCCGCCTGACATTTTGACTCCCAGCGTCAGATCGCCGCTACAGAGCCAGCAATATCTAATTAATGTGCTGACGGCTGCCAGGTGCCAACCGCCTGGGCATTGATCGGTTTCGGCAGCAGCTTGGCGTTATAAAAGGCATCAGCAATTTTCTGTTGTTCGGCGAGATCGGTTTTTTGTACCGGTTCGATATCGTAGCTGCGCTGCTGGTTGGCTTGCTCGATGGTGGCCAACGGCAAATTCCCCCACAGCGGTGACAGAATTTTCGCCGCGTCGGTGGGATGGGCTTTCAACCAAGCTGATTCCTGCTCCAGCGCGTGATAGACAATGTTCAGCACCTCGTTATGTTTCTGCGCATACGGCGTCGAAACCAGGTAGTAACGCTGATAGCTGGCCAAACCGTTACCGCTAACTAACACGCGTGAATGCTGTTCGACTTTTGAGCTGGTGACAAAGGGTTCCCATGTTACCCACGCATCCACGCTGCCATGTTCGAGTGCCGCGCGGCCGTCGGCCGGCGTGAGCCAGGCCGGCGTAATATCGCTGAACTTCAATCCCGCCTTTTGCAGCGCGGCAATCAGTAAATAATGGCTACCGGCCGCTTTGGTGACGGCAATTTTCTTACCCTTTAAATCCTGCAGCGTTTTGATGCTCGAATTAGCCGGCACCAGAATCGCTTGCGCAGCAGGCGATGGCGTTTCACGTGCGTAATAGGTCAAATCGGCACCGGCGGCCTGCGCAAATACCGGGACGGTATCCGCCACATCCGCAGACAAATCCACATTGTTTAAATTCAGCGCCTCCAGCAGCGGCAGGCCGCTGGTAAATTCGTGCCAGCTCACTTTAATGCCGCGAGCGGCCAGCGACTTATCCAGTTCACCGCGCTGCTTGATGAGCGTTAATAAGGTGGAGGATTTTTGGTAACCGATACGCAGAGTCTCTTCTGCATGAACCGAGAAAGAGAGTGCAGCAGCAAGAGTGAGTGACGCGATCATTCGCGAGGTCAGGGCGCGCATGGAAAAATCCTTGAAAGTTTATGATTTCAAAATCATAAAGCGCGGCTCTGGCTAAACCAAAACGCATGTTTGCATAAGCTATGCGCAATTGCGCATTACAACTTTGCATCGACGCTCACAGAGTTGGCGCAAGGTACGAGAATAGTCTCAATGACTTAAGCGTTTCCTTCTATATTGACTGAGTGACTCGCGTAAACTTTTGCTCATCAATCAACTGATTCGGAGTGGAAATGCCTGCCAATGATGCCTTTATCGTCAGCCGCATGAATAAAATGGTTTTCACCATGGCGATAGCTTTACTGGCAACACTCCCGCTTTGGAGCAGTAAAATTTATTACCGCGATGATCTCTATCGGGTGCTGAATGGCAGTACGGAAACATGGTTAACCAACGGCAGACCGGCGACCTGGATTATGCAATCCATACTCTCATTCGGGCAGAGCGTCAGTGATATCTCGCCGCTAAACCTTATTATAGGATTGTTGGCGTTAAGTATTGCCAGCGTTGTGTTTACCGAGAGGCTGCAAATTCGGCTCGATGGCTATTGGGCATTAATTCCTCCGCTGTTCATTGTTCTGAATCCTTTTTTAACGCAGGTGATGCTCTACTCTTATGACAGCCTAACGATGCTGGTCTCTATTTCCTGCGCGATGATGGCAAGTCAAATAGAGGGAATCCGCCGCTATAAATCGATTATCTGCTGTGTACTGTTATTATTGCTGGTTCAAGCGCTCTATCAATCCGGCCTGAATATTTACATCGCCTGCATCGCGTTAATTATCTTTTTTCGCGTCTATCACCATCAACCGGTATGGCAATGGCTGATGAGTAAAGTTGCGGCTTTGCTGATTGCGGTCCTGGCCTATAAATTATTTATCAGCTATTTATTACCGGTCAAAATGGACGGGTATACCCTTAAACACTTCACGTTATTGCCACTTAATCTCGAATCATTGGCGGTGATTCAGACCAGCATAAAACGCTACAGTGAATTCTTTCTTAACGCCTATCCTGCGGCTGCGCTGGTGTTTGTATTGCTACCGATTGTGATAGCGTTGATCAGTACAGTGATTATCAGCTCTAAAATCAGTTCTGTGCAACGTCATGCAAGCTCGGGTAAATGGCTATTGTTGCCTGCATTTTTTATCGCTGTGTTGGCGGTGCCAGGTTTATCACTGGCGCTAGCGATGCCTCTGTTTGCGCCGCGCATGTTAATGGCGTGGAGTATTACATTATTATTCTGTTTTTATGTGGGCACGCTGGCATTTCCTCGCGGCATAAAACTGTTAGCAGGTTCGAGCCTTATTCTGCTGTGCTACCATTTGGTGTTAATGCTGGTGTGTTTCAATACGGTGGTCAACGATCAGCGATATCAAATGAGTGTGATGAACCAAATTAAAATGGATTTCTCCTCTTTCCCTGCGCAGACCATTGACTCAGTCGCCTTTATTGGACAATTAAATGATGCACCTGACGTAAGAATTAATATTCGTAATTTCCCGATCATCAGCCATATTCGGATGAAAATGCTGGGTGAGTCAGAACCCTGGATTTGGCAGGCAATGATGTGGCAAGTCAACTTATCACTAAAAACCGTGGAGGCCAGCGATGAGATGAGAATGATTAAGCCGCGGGAATACCATTCTCAGGGGCCTGATTATGACGCGTTTAAAGATAATAACGTGCTGGTTATCGATTTCAGAAAATCAGGTGGGGTGGTGACAAAGTATATTCAATAGGCGATCTCATCGGTGATGTACGGATGATGAGAGGACGAGTCAACTCATAGCTTCGCCGTTAAGGCACGTAGAGGCTGGCGCAACACCTCATGCAGCGCGCGAATCGCTGGAGAAAACTGTTTACGGTGTGGGCAGATCAGATGCAGCGGGGTACTTTCACCCGGCATCTCGGGCATGACAATCTCCAACCTTCCTGCCAGCACATCCTCACACACATCAATCCAGGATTTATAGGCGATACCCATGCCCGCCATTGCCCAGCGGCGAGCCACTTCGGCGTCATCACACTGCATGCGGCTTTTCACCGTGATCTGCCGGCGCATGCCCTCCTGCGGAAAGGTCCATTTGTCATAAACATGGCCGCCCATGATGAACAGCAAACAGTGATGGTATTGCGCGATATCTTCCAATTTTTCTGGGCGTCCATGGCGATCGAGATAATCCGGCGATGCCACCATCACGCGGCGATTGTCCTCGGCCAGCGGCAGCGCGACGTAACTGCTGTCCTCCAGCTTGCCGTAGCGAATAGCAATATCCACCGGATCGCGAAACACATCGCTGATTTGGTCGGAGAAAGAGAGACGCACCGCGAGCGCAGGGTGTTGACGACAAAAGTCGGTGATCAGCGGCAGCAAGATGTTGCGACCAATATCGGATGGCAGGGCGATTTTCAGTTCGCCGCTCAGGGCGTCCTCATCGTTTTGCAGGCTGTCGGCGCCCGCATGCATCAGCGCCAGCATCTCCTGCGCATAGGGCAGGTATTTTTCTCCTTCAGCGGTCAGGCGCAGGCTGCGCGTGGAACGGGCAAACAAGCGACGATCTAACTCCCGCTCCAGGCGCTGAATTGCCGCACTGACCTGTCCAGGTAACAAATTCACCTCACGCGCCGCGCGCGAGAAGCTGCCTAACGCGGCAGAACGCACAAATAGGGTGACATCTTCCAGTCGGATCATCTTCTTTCTAGCCAGGGTAGTCAGCAGGGATTTTCACTCTAAGAGTGAAAGTGTTCACCTGCAACTGGCATTTTTCAATCCGCTGCAGCCCGCTATGCTGAGTTCAACTAACGAAACCTGCTGATGAATAAGGATCTGTCCGATGAAAGCCATCGTCTATAGCCAAAACGGTTTACCGATTTCTGATGAAAATGCGCTGTATGAACTCGATGTAGAGAAGCCGGTACCCGGCGCACGCGATCTGCTGGTAAAAATTCACGCGATTGCGGTGAATCCAGTGGATACCAAAGTGCGCGCCGGTGCGCCCACCGATAAGCCGCGCATTCTGGGCTGGGATGCGGTCGGTGTGGTGGAGGCGATTGGCAGCGACGTTACGCTGTTCCAGCCGGGCGATGCCGTGTTTTACGCTGGTGATATCACGTGCGCGGGCAGCTATGCCGAATATGGGCTGGTGGATGAACGCATCGCCGGGCACAAACCACGTTTGCTGAACGAGGCGGATGCGGCCGCGCTGCCGCTGACCTCGCTTACGGCCTGGGAGTTGCTGTTTGATCGTCTGGAAGTGCAGGCCGAAGACAACGCGGCGCTGCTGATTATCGGCGCAGGCGGCGGCGTCGGTTCGATGCTGACTCAGCTCGCCAGCAAACTCACCAAACTGACGGTGATCGGTACCGCCTCGCGCCCGGAAACCGCCGATTGGGTACGTTCACTGGGCGCGCATCATGTGATTGATCATCACCGTCCGCTGGGCGAGCAGCTGGCAGCGATTGGCCATCCGGAGGTGCGCTATGTCGCCTCGCTCACCCATACCGACAGCTATTACCCGCAGCTGATTGATGCTATCGCCCCGCAGGGCAAACTGGCGTTAATTGACGATCCGGAAACGCTGGATGCGGTACCGCTGAAGCGTAAAGCCATTTCGCTGCACTGGGAGTTGATGTTTACCCGCTCGCTGTCCCACACCGCCGATATGCAGCGTCAGCATGAAATTCTGCAGCGCATCAGCCAGTTGATTGATGACAAAACCCTGCAAACCACGGCGGGAGAACATCACGGCACGATTAATGCCGCTAATTTGCGTAAAGCCCACGCGCTGATCGAGAGCGGACGCGCGCGCGGCAAGATTGTACTGAGCGGGTTTTAAGCTTTAACCATGCGCAATAAATTGCGCCGCTACAGATAACTGCACGCTGCTGTAGCGGCGCGATTTATCGCGCAATGTCGACACCAGAATTTTATTGATCCGAAAACAAGGAATCTGACATGACACTGAATGATGCAGTCGCCCGTCGTCACACCGTAAAAGCCTTTGCGGGCGGCAAAAATTTACCGCAGGACGAAATCGATACCTTGCTGAACGTCCTGCGCAACAGCCCGTCTTCGGTAAATTCGCAGCCGTGGCACTTTGTCGTGGCCTCAACGGCTGCTGGTCGCGAGCAGATGGCAAAATCCACTGACGGCGCGTTCGTCTATAACAGCCCGAAAGTGCTGAACGCGTCGCACGTTATCGCGCTGTGCATGCGTACCGATCTGGATGAAGCGCATCTGCAAAATGTGCTGGCGCAGGAAGAGGCTGACGGTCGATTCGCTAAGCCGGAAGGCAAAGCGGGGCAGGATAAGAGCCGCCGCAGCTACGTGGATATGCATCGTTACGAGCAGCGCGATGTGCCGCAGTGGATGGAAAAACAGGTTTACCTGGCGCTGGGTGGTTTGCTGCTGGGCGCGGCGATGTTGGGCATTGATGCCACGCCGATGGAAGGATTTGATCCGCGCGCGTTAGATCAGGCGCTCGGTCTGCGCGAGAAGGGCTTTACCAGCGTGGTTCTGGTGTCGTTGGGTTACCGCAGCGAAGATGATTTCAACGCCGCGTTACCAAAATCACGCTTGCCGCGTGAAGAGATTTTCACCTTCATTTGACGCCGGATTGCCTGTCGTAGGGTGCGCATTGCTGCGCACCCTTTCGATGGCCGCTCTTACGCTAAGGAAATCGCAGCGTAAAGCGGTTCACGCCATGCTCGCTGTGCACCTCGCAGCTTCCCTGATGCAGGCGCATAATGCTGCGCACAATCGATAATCCCAATCCGCTGCTGCCCTGATGACGCGATGTATCGGCACGCCAGAAACGATCAAAGATGCGCGCCTGCTGTTCGGCACTGAGCGCTGGACCGTGATTTTCCACCATCAGGCTGCTGCCGTGATTAAAAATCCGGATGGTGCTATCGCCATCGCCATAGCGCAGCGCGTTGGCCATCAGGTTCGCCAGCGCGCGCTGCAACAGCTGGGGATCGGCGCGCAGTTCGCCGCACAGCGTCATCTCCAGCCGCATTGCCTGCTCTTCCGCCATGCCGTCAAAGTACGCCTGCAACTTCTCACCCAGCAGCGCCAGATCGATGTTTTGCACATCCATCGCCTGGCTGGCATCTTCCGCCTTCGCCAGAAACAGCATGTTGTCGATCATCTTCGCCAGACGTTCCAGCTCCTCATAATTGGAGCCGAGCAGCGCCTGATAGTCGCTGACGCTGCGCGTCTGGCTGAGCGCCACTTCGGTTTGACCGATCAAGGTGCCGATGGGCGTGCGCAGGTCGTGCGCCATATCCGCTGAGACCTGGCTTAACTGCTGATAGCCGCTTTCGAGGCGGCTGAGCATTTGGTTAAACGCAGCGACCAATGGCTGCAGTTCTGCAGGCGCCCGCTCGGGCATGCGCTGAGACAAGTGGCGTACATCAATCGCATCCGCCTGCGCCGCCAAACGCCGCAGCGGAATTAGGCCGCGCCGCACCAGCCAAATGCTGATCGCTGCCACCAGCAATGCCGCCAGCGCGGTGGTGAGGATGATTTGATCGCGATAGCTGTTCAGCGTTTGCGTACGATCGCTCATCAGGCGGCCGGTGATGATCTCAATCTCTCCGCTGCCATCGCGCGTGGGCGTTAGCGCCGCAGCCGAGATAAACGGCGTGCCGTCAGCGGCGGCGAGATGATGCACCGACGCAAGCGATAAGGGTTGATCGGCCGCTACCGGCGTAATCGTGGGGATCGGGCGTTGGCCGGGATTGACCACGATCAGCGGCGGCTGGCCGGGAAAGCGCAGCACCAATAGCGACTCGGTATTGCCGAGCATGTTGGCAAATAAGCGCGGCTTCTGCTGAATCAGCGTCACGGCATCTTCATCGCGCAGCAGGGTGCGAATCTGATCGATACGATTGAGCAGCGCCGCATCGTCGCGCACGCCAATTTGCGTCGCCAGCGAGTGATAGAGCGCGAGGCCGCTGAGGGAAAAAAACACTATCACCGTCGCACTCAGCAGCAGCGACAGGCGTGCGGCGAGCGAACGTTGCTTCATGATTCGGCTTCGCAGCGATAACCCACGCCGTGCACGGTATGAATCAGCGGCTGAGCAAACGGGCCATCAATTTTCTGCCGCAGGCGTTTCACCGCCACATCCACCACGTTGGTGTCGCTATCAAAATTCATGTCCCACACGCGTGAAGCAATTAAAGTGCGCGTCAGCACTTCGCCTGGATGCAGCATGAACAGGTGCAGCAGGTTGAACTCTTTATTGGTGAGATCGATGCGCTGGCCACCACGCTCGACGCGCCGCTTTAAGAAATCGAGCTGCAAATCGGCAAGCCGCAGAATATCCGGCAGCTTCTGCTGACCGCCGCGCCGCAGCTGCGTGCGCACGCGCGCCAGCAGCTCGGCAAACGAGAAGGGTTTAACCAGATAATCATCCGCGCCCAGCTCCAGCCCTTTGATCCGATCTTCCAGCGTGCTTTTGGCGGTGAGGAAAATCACCGGCGTATGCGTCTGTTTATCCAGCGCCGCCATCACCTGCCAGCCATCCATACCGGGCATCATTACGTCGAGTAAAATCAAATCGTAATGATGCTCCTGCGCATAGAACAAGCCATCCTGACCGTTATCCGCCACATCGACGATAAATCCCGCTTCCGTCAATCCTTTGCGCATGTAATCGCGCGCTTTGGCTTCATCTTCAATCACCAAAATTTTCATGCGCTGCTCCACGGGACAAGGTTTCAGGGCTGCGCGTGCAGCGCGGCTTGTTCTATCAATTTCGCGACATCATCAGGATGCGATTGATAGACCGAGTGGCTGGCACCGGCAATTTCCACCGTGTGGCTGTGCGCACGTTTGGCGTACATGCGCTCCAGATCGGGACTGATGATTTTGTCAGCTTTCGCCACCATGTACCAGCTAGGCTTGGTCTTCCACGCCGGATCAGGAATGTTGGCGGTGAACACCGCCGCGTTGGTTGGCATCTGTGCGTGGGCTTCAAAATCGGCCTGGGCAGCCGGTAAATCGGCAGCGAAATCGCCGTGGTAATTTTCGGGGGCGATAGTCAGATAACCATCACTCGATTTCGCGAACGGATGCGCACTGTTAGGGAATTTTTTGCCATTACTGGCTTCCGTCTCGCCGTTGTCCAGCGCGTGGGCAGCGATATAAACCAGGCCCGCGACTTTATTGTCGTTACCGGCTTCGCTGATGATGGCGCCGCCGTAGCTGTGGCCGACTAAAATCACTGGCCCGTTTTGCTGATCGATAATGCGTCGCGTCGCCGCCACATCTTGCGGAAAGCCCGTCAGCGGCTCCTGCACCAGCGTCACTTTGTAGCCATCATGCGTTAAACGATCGTACACCGGACGCCAGCCGGCACCGCCGACAAACGCGCCGTGCACCAGCACAATGTTGTTCACCGGCTGCGCCTGAGCCTGAGCCGCGCCGCCTGCGATAGTCAGCAGCATGCTCGCTGCGAGAGTCAGTTTGTTCATTTTCATTTGGTTAATCCTGATTGCGAAGGTTGGCCTACAGGATAGGGAACAGGCGCTGACAGCAGGGTGAGCGAGTTATGACAAAAGAATGACATCGACCAAAACGCATATGTCGATCCCGCGCAATCGATCAAAAATTTCGTGAACATCCTCGCATTTTGAATAGTTCCAGAGCGTCACTGCTTGCCAAAAGACAAACTGAGTGTAATTTATTCCATAACTTCACAAATAATCGTGAAGAAGGAAAGTACATTACAACCGTCATCAAGGATCCTTCCTCATGTCCGAATTAAAGTTTGCTACACGTTTGAACTCTTTCGCCTCTGGGGCGCACCTTTACTGGCCAGATCTTCAGGGAAAACCTTCTGTTTTACAGATGATTGCGCGTGCAGGAAAAGTGCAGGGGCTCACGCATTTGGACCTCAACTATCCGCAGCACATCACCACGGATATCCACACCATGCGCCAGGCGATTGACGATGCCGGTTTAGCCGTCAACGGCATGCAGATGCGTTGGGATGCGCCGCAGTTCAAAATCGGTGCCTTTACCAACCCGGATGCGAAGATTCGTCGCGAAGCTATCGAGCTGACTAAGCGCGGTATCGACGCCGGTCGCGAATTCGGTTCACGTTTAATGACATTGTGGATGGGGCAGGACGGCTTCGATTACTGCTTCCAGGCTGACTATAAAAAGATGTGGGAAGACGCGGTGAGCGCGGTACGCGAAGTTGCGGAATATGCGCCAGATATCGACGTCAGCATCGAATACAAACCCAACGAGCCACGCGCCTACAGCATCTTCCCGAACGCCACTACGTGTCTGCTGGCGGTGGAAGAGGCCGGTTGCGCCAACCTCGGCATTACGCTGGATTTCGCCCACGTGTTGTTTGCTAACGAAATCCCCGCCTTTGCCGCCGCGATGGTTGCGCGCCGTTCGCGCCTGCTGGGTCTGGATCTTAACGACGGCTGGGGCAAACGCGATGACGGTTTGATGGCCGGTTCGGTGAATCCGCGCGCCACGCTGGAATTCCTCTGGCAGATGCAGCGCGACGGTTATCAGGGCGCGTACTACTTCGATACCTTCCCGGATGCCAGCGGTCTGGATCCGATTCGTGAAGCGGAAATCAATATCGCGACGGTGACTCGCCTGCTGAAACTGTGCGAGAAACTCAATAATAATCCGGCGCTGGATGAAGCCATCAGCCGTCAGGATGCGGTGGCATCGCAACAAATTGTCAATGACATCATGCTTGCCCGTTAAGCAAACCAACAACACCAACGTTCCGCGAAAACTATAAAAAGGCTAACACCATGAAAAAACTCTTACTCTCTGCCCTGACCTCAGCGTTGTTGTGCTCCAGCGTTTACGCCGCCACATTAGCGCCGTTGAAATCCGATTCCGAGCCGGATCGCACCGACTGGACGCAACTGGAAAGCAAGTACGGCCCGATGCCTAAAGTCGATGCCAAACTGAAAATTGGTGGCGTGTCGAAAACGTTGACCAATGAATACTGGCGTTCTCTCGGCGAAGGCTATCAAAACGTCGCGAAGAAATATGGTTTCACCGTGGCGTATCAGGCGGCGGCCAATGAGGACGATCAGCTCGGTCAGCTGTCGATTGCCGAAACGCTGATTGCGCAGGGCTTTAATGGCCTGCTGGTCTCGCCGCAAACGGATATCAACCTCGAACCGGCGCTGGAGAGTGCCAGCAGCAAAGGTATTCCGGTGGTGAACGTTAACGATGCGGTGGTGCCAAGCGCGCGGTATTACGTGGGCAACGTGCAGAAAGATAACGGGGCACGCGTGGCGAAATGGTTTATCCAGCACCATCCGCAAGGCGGCAAAGTGGCGGTAATTGAAGGCCAGCCGGGCGTCTATGCGGCAGGCCAGCGCACCGCCGGTTTCAAAGAAACGCTGCAGGCTAATGGCAAGTTCAACATCGTGGCCAGCGTGCCGGCCAACTGGAGCCGCGAGCAGGCATTCAACGCCGCGTCGACCATTTTGCAGCAGCATCCTGATTTGATCGGTTTCTACGCCAATAACGACACCATGGCGTTGGGCGTAGTTGAAGCGGTGAGCGCGCAGAATAAAGCCAAACAAACTGCGGTATTTGGCACCGACGGCATTTCAGATGCCTATGCCTCAATCAAGCGCGGTGAATTGACCGGCACGGTGGATAGCTTCCCGGTGCTGACTGGGGAAGTGGCGACAGAAGTGATCCTGCGTCTGATCGGTGGTCAGAAACTGTCGCGCGTGGTCACCACGCCGCAGGCGCTGATCACCAAAGATAACGCCGAGGCGTTTTCAACCAAAGACAACAACAAACTGCGTCAGTTGCTGGCACAGCAGTAAAACAGGCGGAGAGCGTATGGAACAGTATCGCTTAATGATGCGCAGCATCACAAAAACCTACGGCAGCGCTGCGGCGCTGCAAGAGGTGGACTTTATGGTGCGGCCAGGTGAAGTACACGCGCTCATCGGTGAGAACGGCGCGGGTAAATCGACGCTGCTGAACATTCTTTCCGGTGTACGTCCGGCTGACAGCGGTGAGATTTATGTCAACGGTCAGCAGGTGCAGATGAAGAATCCGTTGAGCGCACGCCATGCCGGCATCGCGATGATTCACCAGGAATTACAGCATGTTCCCGAGCTCTCCGTAGCCCAGAATATGTTTCTCGGTCGCCCGCTGACCACCATGAACGGTTTGTTTGTCGATAAGCGCGCACAGCTGGCCCGTGCGGTGCACATTCTTAAGCAGCTTGACCCGAGCATTAATCCGGCCGAGCCGATTAAGAATCTCAAGGTGTCGCAGCAGCAGATCGTCGAAATTGCTCGCGCGCTGCTGGATGAGGCCAAAATCATTGCCATGGATGAGCCCACCTCGAGCCTGACGCCACGCGAGTTTGACCGTCTGGCTGAACTGATTGCGGATTTGAAATCCACCGGTGTGTCGTTGATTTACGTGTCGCACAAGATGAACGAGATTTTCCAGGTGTGCGATCGCGCCACCATCATGCGTGATGGTCGCCAGGTTGGCGTGGTGAACATCTGCGATGAAACCGAAGAGAGCATCGTCGCCAAAATGGTCGGGCGTAAAATCGAAAAGCTGGAACATCACCCCTGGGCCAGCGATCGTCAGGTGCTGCAGGTGGAAAATGTGGCACGCGGCAACGAGATTAAACCGGCCAGCTTCACTGTCTGCGCGGGAGAAGTGCTGGGCATTGCCGGGTTGGTGGGCGCCGGTCGAACCGAGTTACTGAAGCTGATTGCGGGCATCGACAAACGCAGCGCGGGTGAAGTGCGCGTTAACGGCAAAGCGGTGCGCAATCACAATGTCAGCGCCGCCATTCGTGCCGGTATTGGTTTAGTGCCGGAAGATCGTAAGAAAGAGGGCATCATCAAGGCGCGCGCCGTGAAAATGAACATGGCGCTGCCGTCGATGCGCAACTTCACGCTGGGCGGATTGATTCGTAAAGCCAAACTGAACCAGGTGGCGCAGGAGGTGATGTCAGATCTGAAACTGCGCCCGCTGAATATCGAAAAACCGATCGGCACGCTCAGCGGCGGTAATCAGCAGAAAGTGATTATTGGTCGTTGGGTAGCGGCAGATGCAGACGTATTCTTATTTGATGAACCGACCCGGGGAATTGATATCGGTGCCAAGTCAGAAATTTATAATCTGATTGAGAAACTGGCACAACAAGGCAAAGCTATTGTGGTGGTCTCTTCGGAAATGACGGAAATACTGCGGGTATCCGATCGCGTATTAGTGATGCGCGAAGGAAAAATTACCCGCGAGCTGCAGGGTGCGGAAATTACCGAAGAGAATATCGCGAGCTTTGCGATTAAAGAAATTAAAGAAGCCGTTTAACGCTTATTCTATCAAGGCTAAATTATGATGACGCAAAGTACCACTCAGTCTACGACTGCGCCGTCGGCGCTGCTCAAATTTAATCTGCGCGACGCGGGCACGTTAATCGGTCTGATCATTATCGTCGTAACCTTTTCATTCTTATCGCCAGTATTTTTTACCGTACCAAACCTGCTGAATATTCTGCAGCAGTCATCGATTAACGCTTTAATTGCGTTAGGTATGACGCTGGTGATTATTTCAGGCGGCATTGACCTTTCCGTGGGGCCTACGGCAGCGCTGTCTGCGGTATTAGGTGCTACCATGATGGTAGCGGGCGTACCGGTACCGGTAGCGATTATGGCCACCTTGGGTATTGGCGCACTGTGCGGCGTATTTAGCGGCACATTAATTGCCTACGCGGGATTGCAGCCGTTTATTGTTACGCTCGGCGGTTTATCATTATTCCGTGCCATTGCGCTAATCTATACTGGCGGTAATCCGGTGTTTGGTATTCCGATGGAATTCCGCAGTATTATTAATAGTGCGGTATTCGGTGTGCCGACGCCGATTGTGATTGTGGCGGTGATTGCGCTGCTGTTATGGGTAGTAATGAATAAAACCCCGCTGGGCGAATACATTCTTGCGGTGGGCGGTAATGAAGAAGCGGCGCGCGTGGCTGGCGTACCGGTTAAGCGCACTAAAGTCACGGTGTATATTATTTCCGGCACGCTAGCATCTCTGGCATCGTTAATTCTGATTGGTCGCTTAGGGGCAGCTGAACCCACCATCGGTAATTTGTGGGAACTCGATGCCATTGCGGCGGCGGCCATTGGTGGCGCCTCGCTGATGGGCGGCAAAGGCAGCATTATCGGCACGTTAATTGGTGCCATTATTCTCGGTGCCTTGCGTAATGGCTTGACTCTGCTAAATATTCAGGCCTTTTATCAATTGCTTGCTACAGGCCTAATCATTATCATAGCGATGTTGATTGACCGGGCGACAAGAGGCAGGTAATGAAGCAAGATCCGCGAGCCATTGGCGCTCAAATTCGCATGCGCTTACCGCAACTGACGCCGCTAGAAAGACGCGTAGCAGAAGCGATTATTGCCAGAGCCGACATTAATGAACAAACATCGCTGCAGGAGATCGCTGAGGAAAATGGTGTCTCGCAGGCGATGATTGTGAAAATTACCAAGAAGCTCAACTTTACCGGCTTTCGTAATTTTCGTACCGGGCTGATCTATTATAATCAGTCGGAAGTGGCCGGTTTGCATGCGGAAATTGAGCCGGATGATTCGTCGGAACAATTGCTGGCGAAAGTATTCAGAACCTCGATTCAGGCGATAGAAGAGACCTTATCAATTCTGGATATTGCGCAGTTTAACCGCGCGGCAGATATATTATTTAAAGCACGTCATATTGATCTCTATGCTGTGGGTGGCTCTGCCACTGTAGCGCGCGATTTATCGCATAAGCTACTCAAGATTGGTATTAAATCGACGGCTTATGATGATGCCCATATTATGCTGATGTCGGCAGCGGTATTGTCTGATGATGATGTGGTTATCGCCATCAGCCACTCCGGTGCCACGCGCGCGGTAAATGATCCTATTAAGCTGGCGGCACGTAACGGCGCAAAAATTATTGCGATTACGAATTATGCCGAGTCGCCTATTGCGCAAATTGCGCATGTGGTTCTTACATCAACTTCTCAGGGATCGCATCTGCTTGGCGAAAATGCCGCTTCACGCATCGCGCAGTTAAATATTCTCGATGCGTTATTCGTCGCGATTGCCAAAAAAGATCTTAAGCTGGCAGAAACTAATCTGATGAAAACCCAGCGAGCGGTTCAGGACCTGCGGGACTTTTAAACCATGAACAAAATCATTGTTGCCGGAAGCTTGCATTACGACATTATGCTGGCGGCTCACCATCGCCCGGAAAAAGGCGAAACGGTTATCGGTAGCGGCTGCAGTTATAAATTTGGTGGTAAAGGCGGTAACCAAGCGGTTGCGGCGGCGCGTGCCGGTGTGCCGGTGAAATTTGTCGGCGCCGTAGGCGATGATACGCAGGGCGAATTTCTCATCAGCGCGCTGCAGGCAGCGGGCGTGGATACCCAGGCGGTGGCGATTTTGGCCGGCACGCCTTCCGGTATGAGCGTGGCAATTAGCGATGCCGAGGGGGATTACGGCGCGGTGGTGGTGTCGAATGCCAATCTGCATATTGATGTCGCGGCGTTGAGCGCTGAGTTGTGGCGCGATGCCGGTATGCTGGTGCTGCAAAACGAGGTGCCGGCCAGCGTGAATATGCAACTGGCGCAGCAGGCGCAGCAGCGGGGTATTCCAGTGTGCATCAACGCGGCTCCGGCACGTGACATCGCGCCGGAACTGGCGGAGTGCGTACAGCTGCTGATCGTCAACGCGGTGGAAGCGCGTGATATGTGTCAGATCGCGGTAACCGACCTGGCGTCGGCCTGTGAAGCGGCGCAAGCGCTGGCTCAGCGTTTCCCGCAGGTGATCGTTACGGCGGGGGAACACGGGCTGGCACTGTGTGAAGCGGGCGGTACGGCGTTTAGCATCTCGGCCATTCCGGTCAAGCTGGTGAGTACGCATGGCGCGGGCGATTGCTTCGTCGGGGTGCTGAGTCAGGCGCTGCTGGCGGGCCTCAGTTTGGCGGATGCAGCAGACAAAGCCAATCAGGCGGCAGCTGAACACGTTTCTCGTCCCGTCGCGGCCTGATGCGCGCTATCTCCGGCATTAAGTTTCTCTTACTGCCGGAGATAAAATCACTTAACTCCTTCTGTTTAATAAGAAATTCATCTGCACACTAACCCTCTTTTTAGTGGTGACATTGTTTCCATCATGTTATTAACTCTGCATGCCGTTGTGAATTTACCTGCCTGCCGGAGATAACAATGAACAAAAAGCTGTCCTTCGCGTTACTGCTTTCCCTGAGCGCTTTCAGCCATGTGGCGTTTGCCGAGCAAACCTTGCGCTTCGGTGTTGATCCCACTTTCCCACCGTTTGAATCCAAAGCCAGCGACGGTTCGCTGCAGGGCTTTGATATCGATCTCGGCAACGCGATTTGCGCCCAGGCCAAGGTTAAATGCCAGTGGGTGCAGATTGGGTTTGATGGCAGCATTCCGGCGCTGCAAGCGAGGAAATTTGATGCCATTCTCTCGGCGATGTCGATGACCGAGAAGCGCCGCGAGCAGGTGGCTTTTAGTGACATGCTCTATATCACGCCGAGTGCGCTGCTGACACCGGCAAAAAGTCCGCTGACTGGCGACATCAAAGCGTTACGCGGTAAAAAGATTGGCGTGGCACAGGGCACCATTCAGGAAACCTATGCTAAAGGGAAGTGGGCGACGCAAGGGGTGAACGTGGTGTCATACCCGAACCAGATGGAGATCTATCCGGACCTGGTCGCCGGTCGTCTTGATGCCAGCCTGGCGAATGCGGTCTCGGCTGAGCAGGGTTTCCTCAGCACGCCGGAAGGCAAAGATTACGTCATCAGCGCCACGCTGGTGGATAAAGAGATCCTCGGCAACGGCGTGGGCATTGGACTACGCAAAGGCGATGAGGCCAACCTTAAATTGATCAATAGCGCATTGGCCGAACTGCACCGCAACGGCACCTACGATCAACTGGCGCAGAAGTATTTTAAATTCAAGGTCTACCCGTAATCAGAAGGCGCGGCCATTGTAGGGTGCGCATTAATGCGCACCCTACAATTCCCGTTGGCTCGCTATTTATGGCGACTTCGCGGCAAACCGCACCATGCTGGTCAGATCAATCCCGGCCGCGATTAATTAGAGCAAGATCAATCATGCCTGACTTACCTCACTACACTACCCAGCGCGCGCGTTTTCTTGCCGCCGTTAGACGCCATAACGGCGCATTAACCTCTTACCCCCATCCGTTACCCGGCCCGCAAGGTGAAGAGTTGTTTGCCGACGTTGCCGTTATCGGTGCTGCTAACGCAGCAAAGCTGATGCTGGTGATCTCCGGCACCCACGGCGTGGAAGGGTATTACGGCTCCGATTGTCAGATTGCCTGGCTGGATCTGTTCAATCTCACCTCGCTGCCCGCTGATACCGCGATTGTCATGCTGCATCTGCTGAATCCGTGGGGGGCCGCGCACCTGCGGCGCGTCAATGAAGACAACATCGACCTTAACCGTAACTTCATCGATTTCTCGCATCCTGCGCCGGCGAATCCTGATTACGCTGCGTGGCACGGCATCTATCACGGCGAGCGCAGTCACGCCGATCAACTGCTTGCGGAGACGCTAAACCATGCCGGTTGGCAGGCCGTCAAACGCGTGGTGGAAGCGGGACAATATGTCGCGGCGGACGGCTTCTTTTACGGCGGTCAGCAAGCCAGTTGGGCATACCGCACCCTGCAAAGCATTATCGCTAACCATTTGTCGCAAGCGAAAACCGTTATTAGTTTCGATTTGCACACCGGCGCGGGCGCGTGGGGACATCCGATGCTGCTGTCGATTGCCGAGCAGCGTTTCGCTGCGCACGACTGGGGCAAAGAAATATACGGCGAATGGCTAACGCTACTGTTTACCGGCGCAGGGCGCGATAGTGAAACCGGCGTGACCGCCACCGCCACCGGTTATCTGTCGCAATTTTTACTCACCGCGTTACCTGAGGTGCAGATTTTGCCGCTGGTGGTGGAGTGCGGAACCTATCCCGGCGAAGAGATGCATCGCCGCGTGCGCGACGATCACTGGCTGCATCTGCAAGGCGATCCCGCCAGCGAGCCAGGGCGGGTGATCAAGCAGGCGTTAGTGGAGGGATTCTGGCCCGCCGATGCCGATTGGCGGGCGCTGGTGGCGTTTCGCACTCAGCAGATCTTTGTGCGCGGCTGGCGTGCGTTGCTGGCGACGTTATAACCGGCCATAAAACGTCATACGTGCGGTTTCCGATAGCGCAATACCCGGCGCGGTGTTATAGGCCAGCACCGCCAACATGCGGGTGATATCACCTTCGGTAGGCGTGACGCGATGCAGTGAATTTCGTCCGCGGAACAGCACCAGATCCCCGGCGTCAATCGCCAGCGCCTCAACCGGATGGCGCTGATCCAGCACCGCCGCTACACCGTCAAAGTTCATCTCACCGGCATCGGCGTTGCGCAAATCCTTCACATACTGGAACACCGCCCCCGCGCGCGGTTTTTGCAGCAGCAGAGTGATGGCGAACGAGGAGTTATCGAAGTGCCAGCCCAGCTCCTGGCCGTCGGGCGCGTAGTGCAGATTGATCGACGAGAGCGGATCGGCATACGGATAAAGCGCCTCTTCACCGAGCACATCGCACAGGAAGCTTTTGAACAAGGCGTCATTGTAGAGCTGACGCAGCGGTGAATCGGTGCCAATCACATCATCGGTGATGCAGCCTTTGGTGCTGATGACATCGCGGTTGCGCGGATGCTCGTCACTGAAGCTTTCATCCTTTTTCAGCAAATAGACGTTGTGTTTGCTGGCGGTGTGATAAGCCAGATGGCGCTGCGCATCGCCTTCGGCAATGATAGTTTGCAGTGCAGCGGGCTGTAAGAACTGGCGCAACACGAGCGCGCCGTGCTGGTTAAGTTGCTCGCGGCAGGTGCGGCGCCAGTCGGCATCGGCCAGCGGATGCAGATCGAAACGAATCAAGGCAGACATAGCAGCAGTTCTCATTGTTTACGGGTGGGTAATCACTGTAACTCGCTGATATGTTAGTGCGTAACGATAAATATTTAACACCCTGCTAAGGAAACCTTAATGCCTGCGCAATCACCGCGTTTGCCGAAAATCAGCGTCATTCATTCGTTTAAAGTGGCGGCGGAGTTAGGCAGCCTGGCGAAAGCGGCGGCGCAGCTGGCGTTAACGCCTGCCGCCGTCAGCCAGCAGATTCGTCAGTTGGAAGAGCAGTTGGGCAGCGTGCTGTTTGTGCGCACCCAAAGCGGCGTGATGCTGACCGATATTGGCAAAGAGTATTTGCGCTACGTCACCGAGGCGTTCGACATTCTGCATCTCGGCCAGCAAAACCTGCGCCATGCGGCAGCGGTGCCAAAGCTGACGCTCTATTCATTGCCGGCTTTAGCATCGAAATGGTTGCTGCCCAACATTGCCCAGTGGCGCCAGCAGTGCCCCGGGATCGATTTATCCCTGCACGGCACGCATACGCAGGTAGATTTCAACGCCACGCCGGCTGATTTTGTCATCTGTTTTGGGGAAGATCGTTATCCACAACTCGATAAGCAGCTGCTGTTCCGCGACGAGGTCGTGCCGGTTGCCAGTCCGGCGCTGCTGCAACGCTTTGCCGGGCAGGACGTTCTGCAGCAGGCGCCGCTGATTCATCTTGATTGGGGCAACGAAGGGCGTTTCTTGCCTGACTGGCGCAGCTGGTTTCAGGCTAAAGGGATTGACGATCCGCAGCCGCAGCCGTCGTTCAGCTTTAATCTGACTTCGCTGGCGATTGATGCCGCCGTGGCAGGCGCGGGCTTGCTGCTCGGTCAGCGCCGATTAATTTCTGCCGAACTGGCGCGCGGTGATCTGGTGATGGTCGATCCACTCAGCCTGCCGCTCAGCAAACCCTATTTCCTTGCCTGGCCACAGCGCTCGCTCAGCCAGCCCGGCAGCGATGCGCTGATCAACTGGCTCACGGCGCTTTCAAGTTAAAAAACTGTTAACAAATTCATCTTTCTCTGCATAGGTTTGCAGTAAGCTGTTGCACTTTGCAGTAATGGCTCGAGGAAAGGGAGTTCAGTCGTGACCTCAGATCTCAATTTTTGGCTCACCGCGCTGGTGGTTGCTATCACCATTGTGCTGTGGGCCAGCGCGCGTTTACCGGAATACGTTACCGCGCTGCTGTTTTTTGCCGCGGCGATGCTGTTAAAACTGGCGCCTGCCAGCAGCGTGTTCAGCGGTTTTGCATCGTCGGCATTTTGGCTGGTACTGAGCGGTTTTGTGCTGGGTGCGGCGATCCGCAAAGTCGGCCTCGCGCAGCGTTGGGCCAACTATTTAGTGGTGCCGTTGAGCCAAAGCTGGCCGCGCATGGTGGCGGGAACGGTACTGCTCACGTATTTACTGGCGTTTGTCATGCCCTCGAATATGGGCCGTATCGCGCTGCTGATGCCGGTGGTACTGGCGATGGGCGAACGCGCGGGGATCAAAGCGGGCAGCCGCGGCAGCATCGGTCTGGCGCTGGCCGTCGGATTTGGCACCTTTCAGCTCTCCGCCAGTATTCTGCCCGCCAACGTGCCGAATCTGGTGCTGAGCGGGGCGGCAGAAAGCGCGTATCAACTACATCTGCAGTGGTTGCCGTGGTGGCTGCTGCACATGCCGGTGGTCGGCATCGGCAAAGGGTTGCTGTTGATTGGCTGCCTCCTGTTGCTGTTTCGTGCCAAACCTCTGGCGGTGCTGCAGCGCGATCGATTAACCGCGTTAAGCCGCAGCGAATGGCGATTAATAGGCCTGCTCACGATCACCTTGTTGCTATGGATGACCGACAGCGTGCACGGCCTGCCAGCCGCCTGGGTCGGATTGGCGGCGGCCTGTATTTGTCTGCTGCCGCGCGTCGGCTTTATCTCCGGCGAGGATTTCGCCAGCGGCGTGAACTTCCGCACCTGTATTTACATCGCCGGGATACTTGGCGTTGCTACTCTGGTAGTGGATTCCGGTTTGGGGCGCATGATTGCCAACGCGTTGCTCAGCGTGCTGCCGTTGCAGGATCACCCCTCGTTCGGCAATTTTGCCGTGCTGAATGCGCTGGTGTCGCTGATGAATTTTGTACTTACCGCCAATGGCGTACCGGCGATGGTGACGCCGATGGCGCAAGAGCTGGCGCATGCATCCGGCTTTCCGCTGCTCACCATCATCATGCTGCAGGTGTTTGCTTACGCCACGCCTTTGCTGCCTTACCAGGCATCGCCGGTGGTGGTGGCGATGGGCTTAGGTAACGTGCCGGCCAAAGCCGGTTTGCAGCTGTGCGCGTTGATCTTCCTGTTCAGCGTGCTGCTGCTGTTACCGCTGGATTACCTGTGGTTTCGGCTGCTAGGCTATGTCTGAATTTTCTCGCTGAGATGCTGTATGCCAGCCAATAACGATTGGGTTGATTTTCGTCGTGACGACGAGACCGGAATTGAGAGCGTGAACGCGCATTTTCGCGGGCATGCTTACGATCCGCACGATCACGATGAACTGCTGGTGGGCGTTACGCAGCAGGGGTTACAACGTTTCAACTGCCACCGCGCGCTGCACACCAGCACGCCGGGCCGGGCGATATTGATTGAGCCGGGCGCGGTGCATGATGGGCACGCGCCGGACGCTGAAGGTTTCACCTATGTAATGCTCTATCTGCCGCAGCGTTGGGTGGCGGAGATGATGCAGCGTCGCGGCTTGGGCGATGTGTCGCAGATTGAAGGCGCTTTCCGCCACACGCTCACCGACGACGCGCTGCTGGCGAGTGCGATTCAGCAAGCGTGGTTTGCGGTGCATCAGGGCGAAGGGCGGCTGGCACGCGATCAAAGCCTCGATCATCTGCTTACCCTGCTGTCGCGCCATCTGGACACCAAGCCCAGCGTGCAGCACAGCGAAGCCATGCGCCAGATGCAGCTGCTGCGCGACTATCTGCACGATTTTATGGCGCAGGATATTGGCTTGGATGATCTCTCGCGCCTCTCCGGCATCGATCGTTTTCGTCTCACACGTCAGTTCAAACAGGCATTTGGCCAATCCCCACACGCCTATCTGGTACGCCTGCGGTTGCGCAGCGCGCGCGCGTTACTGGCGCAGGGTATTGAACCGGTGCAGGTGGCGGCGCAGGTGGGATTTGCCGATCAAAGCCATCTTGGCCGCTGGTTTCAGCGTGCCTATCGCATGACGCCCGCCGCCTATCAACGCCAGTGCACAAACGTTCTATACGCTTCCCTGCCAGCTCTAAGATGATAAGGTTTTTGTTGTCATCGGAGAGTTGTTACAGATGTTTGATACCAAAATCGCCCTGATCGTACGTGATGATTTAGCCACCTGGCAGCGCCTGAACGTGGTGGCATTTCTCGCCACCGGCGTGGCCTCAGCCGCGCCTGAAATGATGGGCGCACCCTATGTTGATGCCAAAGATCGTCAGTACGGCAATATGGCTGGTCAGCCGATGCTGGTGTTTGCCGGTGATTTAGCGGGATTACAGCGCGCGCATCGCCAGGGGCTGGAGCGTGAATTAACCCTCATTCCGTATGTGGAAGCGATGTTTTCCACCGGGCACGACGCGGCCAACCGCGCAGTGTTTAAGGCGGAGGACGCCGATAATCTGAATCTGGTGGGTATCGCACTACGCGGCCCGAAGAAGGCGGTGGATAAGGCGATTAAGGGACTGGCGTTGCACGGTTAGTGCGGGGTTTCCCTCACCCTAACCCTCTCCCGCAGGCGGGAGAGGGAATCGCAAGTGCGGTTTTGAACGTTTATCACTCGCTCCACCTAATTATTCCCTCTCCCACTTGTGGGAGAGGGCTAAGGTGAGGGCGCTTTCTACCCTCTCCGCCGCCCTGAGCAACAAGTCTTCCCGCCCCCGTAACGCCAGCAACTCCAGCCCAATCGGCAAACCCTCCTGACTAAATCCGGCTGGAATGCTGATGGCTGGCGCACCGGTCACCGCTGAAACTAACGCATTGCTGCCTTCCTGCATCTCACCGTGCTTAACCGGCGGATGGCGCACCACCGGATAGGCCAACAGATTGATCTGATGCGCAGCGAAGAACTGCGCGAGTTGCTGATAGAGATCGTGCTGGCGCTGTTGCACCACCCGATAATCCTCGCTGTCGGTTCCGGCATGCTGCGCACGCGAAGTAAACACCGTTTCCAGCTGCGGATGGTAGCGCCTGGAGGCCACCACATCGGCAAGCGTTCGGCACCTGGCCTGTGGTTTATCTGCCAGCCAGGCCGCCAGCGCTGCAGCAAATTCATAGCCGATGATATTGGCCTCAGCGGCCAGCGTTGCCAGCTGCGGATAACTCACCTCTCGCGGTGCAAAATCGGCCAGCGCGGCACGCACTGCCTGATTAATCTCATCTTCATCCTGCGCAAACCCTTGCTGCCAGATGCCGATGCGCAGCGGTTCATCGCTTACTGCTAACGGTTGTTCGCCTAAAATCTCCAACGCTAAACGCAAATCCGCCGCCGAACGTACCAGCGGGCCGGGAATATCCTGGGTTGGCGACAGCGGCACAATGCCTTGGGTGCTGATGCCGCCGCGCGTCATGCGCAGTCCGAACAGATGATTAAACGCCGCCGGAATGCGCACCGATCCAGCGGTATCGCTGCCCATCGCCAGCGGTACATAGCCAGCCGCCACCGCCACGGCGGAACCGCTGCTCGATCCGCCCGGTGAACGCCCCGCAACCCACGCGTTGTGGGTGAAGCCGCTCAGTGACGACGCGCCGGTGATACCCGCCGCCAGCTCATGCATGGCGGTTTTGCCGATCAGAATCGCGCCTGCATCGCGCAGCCGGGTGACAAGTGGCGCATCTTCGCTGGCAATCACTTCTCGCAGCAGCACCGAACCGGCGCTGGTTGGCCAGCCTTTAACGTCGATATTGTCTTTAATCAGCACCGGAATTCCTTCCAGCCGTCGCACCCGCTCACCGCGCTGGCGACGCGTATCACTGGCGTCCGCCGCTGCTAACGCTTCTTCGGCAAACAGCCAGGTAATGGCGTTGTAGCGCGGTTGATCCACGTCGGCAATGCGCTGCAGCGCAAAGGCAGTTAACTGGCGAGCGCTCACCGTGCGTTGCGCTAGCGCCTGCTGTAAGTCGTTGATTGAAGCGGTGAGATAATCGGCGTATTGCATCAGGTTAAACCTCCAGCGGAATCCATTGCCCGTCGCGCGTGACGCGTCCACACGAGCTGCCAGTAAAGTGGGTGCTGAACCAGATTGCCTGATGTTGTGCGCACCAGTCCATCACGCGTTGACGCGAAGTAACGGCCAGCGCTTTATCTTCACAAAACAGTGAGTTCCAATGCGGATACTGGAACTGAATCGGATTGTGCATCACATCGCCAGCAAAAATGGCGCACTCACCGGCGCTCTCCAGCTCAATCGACGCATGATCGCCGCTGTGCCCCGGCGTGGAGAGATAACGCAGCACGCCAGCAAACTGCGGCGAATCCTGCACGTCGATGCTCTCCAGTTGCCCGCTCTCGATCAGCGGCAGAAGGCTGTCGCGATAAAGTTCCTGAGTTGCCGGATGCTGCTGGCAATGCGCCAGTTCCCGTGCCGAGCAGATATAGCGCGCATTGGGAAACATCGGAGTCCATTGGCCGTCTTTTAGATGCGTATTCCAGCCGACATGATCGGTATGAATATGCGTCATCAGCACCAGCGTCACTTCTGCCGGATCGACACCCGCCTGCGCCAGGTTTTCTGCATACGGCGTATTGAGCTGATGAAACAGCGGCTTGTTATCGCGATGGCGTCCGTTGCCGGTCGCGGTGTCGATAATGATGGTCTGTTCAGCGCGGCGCACCACCCAGCTGTGGATCGATATTTCCGCTGGCTGCTGAGCCAGTTCATCACTCATTTCCGCCCGATGCGGCATAAACAGCACGCCCATTGGCAAGGACGCGGTTTGTTCGCTCACTTTGGTAATCAGGCAATCGCCAACGCGAATCGTCATCAGGTGCTCCTTATGGCTTGGTATCAGCGAAGAAGCCTCACTATACTGACGGTACTAACATTATTTAAATCGATTAAAATAATGCAAAGCATCAATGAAAATGATTTCATCCGCATCGACCTGAATTTGCTGGTGGTATTGCTGGTGATGTTTGAAGTGCGCAGCGTCACGCAGGCGGCACATCGGCTCTATCTGGGACAGCCAGCGGTCAGCGCGGCACTGAAACGACTGCGTGAAATGTTTGACGATCCGCTGTTTGTGCGCGCTTCAAATGGCATGACGCCGACGCCGCGTGCTGAGCAACTGGTGCAGCAGTTTGCGCCGCTAATGCAGGATCTGCATCGCGTGATCTTCACCCATCAGCCGTTTAATGCCGCGCAGGATAGCCACAGTTTTCGTATCGGCATGAGCGATTGGCTGGAGCATTGGCTGATGCCGGATCTGCTGGCTGAGCTGGCGCGTGTAGCGCCGAATATTGAGGTGAAAGTGATAGCCGCCGATCCGTGGCAGGCGGTGCCGTTAATGGAGCAGCAGCAGGCCGATGTGGCGATCGCGGTAGGTAATGAAACCAGCCGCGATCTCACGCGAGAGAAGATCCTGCGTGCCGGTTTCAGCACCCTGTGGGATCGCCAGCAAATTTCCTTAAATGCACCGCTGACGCTAGAGCAGTTTGTTCGCTACCAACATGCGCTGGTGTCGTATCGTGGCGTGAGCGAAAGCGCGCTGGATCGCCAGTTGCAGCAGCAGGGTTTAACGCGACGCATGCGCTATGTCACGCCGAATTTTTCCTCGTTACCGCTGCTGTTAAAACGCCTGCCGCTGTTTGCCACGGTGCCGCAAGGATTGGTGGAATCCTGGCGTGAGCTGTATGACCTGAACGCTGCGCCGGTGCCGGTCAGCATGCCGGATTATGAGGTTTCGCTGCTGTGGCACAACGCGCGCAGCGAAGATGCCGCCAATTGCTGGCTGCGGGACATGCTACGTATGTTGATAAAAAGTAAGCTGATTTGAGGTCGCCATAAATGGCGCCCCTACCGCCACGTTGTAGAGTCGCCATTTATGGCGACCAGCTGATCACCACGGCACCACGCGGCCCAGATAATCCAGATAATGAATCCCGCGCCGCCCGGCGTAGCTTTCCATGGTATTCAGCAGATTTGGGATGCTCTCCTCAATCGTCAAGCGTGCTTCCGGTCCGCCCATGTCGGTGCGTACCCAACCCGGCGCCATCAGCAACAGCGTACGATCGTCGGCGCTCCGCGCGGCGAAGCTGCGCATCAACATATTCAGCGCCGCTTTACTGCCGCGATACACTTCGTAATTGCCGTTAGTGTTGTTGGCCAAACTGCCCTGGCCGGATGACATCACCGCGATGGTGCCAGTGGCGCTGACGCGATCTTTAAAGGTCTCAATCACGCGCAGTGGACTCAGCGCGTTAGTCACCATGACGCGGATGAACTCCTCGGTTGACACATCAGCGATGGTTTCGCGGTCGTCATTTTTTACCCCGGCGTTGACGAACAGCATATCGAACTGCCGATCCGCCAGCCGCGTGTGCAACGCTTGCACCTGTTCTGGTTGGTTGATGTCCACGCTTTCCACCGTCAACAGCTGCGGGAAGCGCTGCGCCAGGTGTTGCAGCTTTGCAGTTGAGTTTTCACGTCCGGTGGCGACCACCTGATACCCGCGCTGGAGCAGGGTTTCCGCCAGCGCCAAACCCAGTCCGCGTGAAGCGCCAATCAGTAATACGCGTGTTGCTTCGCTCATCGAGCTCTCCTATGTGTAGATGCGATGATAAGAGTGTAGCGTCGGGTGAGGGCAGGCGGAATACGCAGCATCTGCATTGATAACCTGCAGCAAACGCCTTGTCACCTGGCCATGAATCAGCGAGGATAGCGCGCATGAATAATGCCGATTTAAACCTGTTAATTGCCCTAGATGCGCTGTTGATTGAAGGCAGCGTGATTGGCGCAGCGCGTCGTCTGGGCCTGAGCGAATCGGCGATGAGCCGCACGCTTGGGCGCTTACGCGCCACCACTGGCGATGCGCTATTAGTGCGTGCCGGGCGTCAGATGGTGCTGACGCCTTATGCCGAAGCCATTCGTGAGCGTACCCATCACACGGTAGGTGAAGCGCGGGCAGTGTTAAGCCCGTCGGCGCAGTCGCTGGATTTGCGCCAGTTACATCGTTGTTTCACCCTGCGCACCAATGAAGGATTTGTCGAAGCCTTCGGCGGCGCGCTGATCGCCGCCGTGGCCGAACAAGCGCCGCAGGCGTGGCTCAGTTTTGTGCCGAAGCCGGAAAAAAGCGCGCGCGACTTGCGTGAAGGCAATATCGATCTGGAGATTGGTGTGCTGGGCAATATGGGGCCGGAGATTCGCTTGCAGGCGCTGTTTCGCGATGGCTTTGTTGGCGTGGTGCGTGCCGGACATGCGCTAACGCAACAGCTGGATATCGCGCAGTTTGCGGCCTTTGGTCATATTGTGGCGTCACGCCGGGGTGAGCTGGGCGGGCCGATTCATGATGCGCTGCTGCAGGCCGGCTTAACGCGCAAGGTGGCGACGGTGGTGCCCGCATTTTCAACGGCGGTGGCGCTGGCGCAGGAATCGGACCTTGTCGCGCTGGTGCCGCGTTCACTGTTTCTTCATCATCCATTGTTCAAAAATAGCAACAGGTTAGCGATGTTTGAACTGCCGTTCCCGACGCCAGAAATGACGGTGTCACAACTGTGGCATCCCAGGCTGGAAAATGACGCCGCACATCGCTGGCTGCGCAGCGTAGTAAAACGTGTTTGTCAGCCGCCACGCACCGAACCGCGCCACACCACATCGGCCTGATACAGCAGGCTGTCGTGCTGCTGTTCACCTTGTGGCGTGAAGCCGGTGTCGTCCTGCTCGGTTTGTATCAACCATTTCACCGCGTCCTGGGCGAACTGCTCTACCGGCTGGGCAAAGGTGGTGAGATTATAAGATGACCAGCCAGCCTGGGCGATGTTGTCATAGCCGATCAAACAGAGGTCTTGCGGCACGCGCAGCGCAAAGCGGTGCCGCGCTTCATCCATAAATCCGCAGGCCACCAAATCAGTCACGCAGAACACGCCATCTGGACGTTGATGACGCGTCAGTAAGCGGTGCGCCAGAATTTGCCCGCTCTCGTAGGAGGTGGTGCCAAAGCGCTCCACCGTCACGCTTAAACCAGCGCGTTCCGCCGCCGTGACAAAGGTGGCTTCACGTTTTTTCAGGCTCGGCGTGCCCGCCAGCGAGTTGGCGAACGCCAGGTGCTGACAACCAGCGCGCTGAAACGCCATCACCGCGGTTTGTGCGGCACTCTCCGCATCAAGATTGATGCTGAGCGAGCCAGGTAGGGCTTCGTCACGGTTGATAAGAATGATGCGCTGGCCATGTTTGTAGCACTGGCGCGTGATGGTGCGATCCGGCATGCCAGAAAGGATGATCGAAGCATCGGCGCGGAAATTAATCGCCTGCTGCAGCGCCGCTGAAACGCTGTTATCCGAGCGGTCGGTGTTGATCAGCATCGCTACTTTGCCCGCTTCTTGTAAAAATTGCGTCAGCCAGCGCACCAGACTGGCGCGATACGGCGTGGCGATTTCCGAGACGATTAGGCAGACAATACTGCTGCGGTTACGCACCAGCCCGCGCGCCAGATGATTGACGTGATAGCCTAACTCTTCCGCCGCCTTCATCACGCGTTCACGCGTCGCCGGCGACACGCTGGCACCCGGCGTAAACGCGCGCGATACCGCCGAGCGCGAAACGCCGGCACGATCGGCCACATCCTGCGCGCTCACCACCGCTTTCTCATACTGCATGCTCCACACCTCTTCACATTCTGGCTGAACAGAGTCTGCCTGAGATTGCAAAGCTGTGCAAACAGCTTGAGATCTCATTTGTTGCATTTTTGTGACATCGCCTAACAATTGCGCACTGTGGTGTTTGACAGGACAATTCTTGTTCATTACTACTTTGCACACACGTGCAAGAAAAGGTGCCAATGAAGCACCAACCCTACAATCCAGGAGAACACTATGCGAGTCACCTCAATGGCCATCGCGCTATCCCTCTGCTGCAGTGCACTGCCGTTTGCCGCCTCGGCAGCGGGCAACTTGAATATGGTCTGTTCCGCCGACGTGGTGGTGTGCGAACACATGACCAACATCTTCAGCAAGGCGCATCCGGATATTAAAGTCAGCATGGTGCGACTCTCAGCAGGTGAAGCCTATGCGCGTCTACGCAGTGAAGCGCGCAATCCACGCACCGATATCTGGTGGGCCGGTACCGGCGATCCGCATATGCAGGCGGCGGAAGAGGGGCTGACGCAGGTGTACAAATCGCCGTTGCTCGATCAGCAGCAGGATTGGGCGCAGAAGCAGGCGGAAAACTCCGGCTATCGCACGGTAGGCATCTACGCCGGTGCGCTCGGTTGGGGTTACAACACCAAGCTGCTGGCATCGAAAAAGCTGAAAGAACCGAAATGCTGGGCCGATCTGCTGGATCCCAGCTTCAAAGGTGAAATCCAGATCGCTAACCCGAACTCCTCCGGCACGGCCTACAACACGCTGGCCACGCTGGTGCAGATCATGGGCGAAGATAAAGCCTTCGATTACCTGAAGAAGCTCAATGCCAACATTTCGCAGTACACCAAATCCGGTTCCGCCCCGGTGAAATCCGCCGCGCGTGGCGAAACCACCGTCGGCATCGTGTTTATGCATGATGCGGTGGCGATGGAGGTGGATGGTTTCCCGATCAAGACCGTCGCGCCGTGCGAAGGCACCGGCTATGAAATTGGCTCGATGTCGATTGTGAAAGGGGCACGCAACCTGGCGAATGCCAAAGTCTGGTACGACTGGGCGCTGAGCGCCGAAGCGCAATCGCACATGAAAGAGGCCAAATCCTTCCAGTTGCCGTCGAACCGCAACGCGGAGATCTCAGAGTACGCGCCGCGTTTCGAGAACATCAAACTGATCGATTACGACTTCAAAACCTACGGCGATTCGGCAAAACGCAAAGCGCTGCTGGGACGTTGGGATAAAGAGATCGGCGCTAGCGCGCAGTAACAGCGGCGCATACTGCGGCCAGGTCGTCATGAATGACGACCCTACAAAAACCCGCACACCACCTAACCCCGTAGGGTCGCCATTTATGGCGACCTGATTGCAAACCGCACGAAACCCGATGATCACATTTGAAGTCGAGGTATTTGATGAATGCACATAATCGCCGTCTGACAGGCGCGCTGGCTATCGGCGCAGTGGCATTGCTGCTGCTGCCGTGGTTTAGCCTGGAAGCCGGTTTCTTCAGCAGCGGCTGGCTAACCAGCCTGTGGAGCGACAGCGCCAGCGCGCCTGCACTTTGGCAACTGGGTGAACATCCGTGGCTGATGGTCGCCATCGCGCTGTGGGTGTTATGCGGCGCCTGTGGCGTCTTGCCCAGCGCCGCGCGCAGCCGTTTGCTGCTGCTGTTTAGCGCGCTCGGCGTGCTGTTCCTGATCGTTGAAGGCCACGCCATCGGTTACAGCGGCTGGAGCTGGCTGTGGCTGGAAAACCGCTTTGGCGCGCTGGCGTCCGGTCAACCGGCTATGGGCGCGGGCGCACTGTTGTTGCTGACCACTTTCCTGCTGCTGTTCTCCTTCGCGCTGGCCGAACGCGGCGTGATGAAAGGCGATGCGTTTGTGGTGGCATCGCTGGTGCTGCTCACCGCGCTGGTGAGCATCTTTGTGCTCTATCCGGTGCTGAGCATGTTCGTGGTGTCCGTACAGGATGTGGACGGCAGCTTTAAGCCGGATGGCTTGATCAGCAACCTTCAGGATCCCTCCATCTGGAGTCTCTCCTGTTTGTCGGGCGGCACCTGTGGCACCGCGTGGCGCACGCTGTGGCTGGCGCTGATGACCGCCGCCGGTTCCACGCTGCTCGGCCTGGCCTTTGCGCTGGCGGCAACCCGCACGCCGCTGCCGTGCAAAAAGGCGCTGCGCATGCTGACCATTTTGCCCATCATCACGCCGCCGTTTGTGATTGGTCTGGCGCTGATTCTGCTGTTTGGTCGTTCCGGTGTGGTCACTGAACATCTGGCGGCGCTGTTTGGCATCGAACCAGGTCGCTGGCTGTATGGCTTAACCGGTATCTGGATCGCGCAGGTGCTGTCGTTTACGCCCATTGCGTTTCTGGTGCTGATTGGCGTGGTGGAAGGCGTCAGTCCCTCACTGGAAGAGGCTTCACAAACGCTGCGTGCCAATCGCTGGCGCACCTTTACTCGCGTCTCATTGCCGTTGATGGCGCCGGGTTTAGCCAACGCGTTTTTAATTAGCTTTATTGAAAGCATGGCTGACTTCGGTAACCCGATGGTGCTGGGCGGCAGTCACGGCGTGCTCTCCACCGAAATCTTCTTCTCGGTGGTGGGCGCGCAGAACGATCCCAGCCGCGCTGCGGTGCTGGCGATGATTCTGCTGTGCTTCACGCTCACCGCTTTTGTGCTGCAACGCTGGTGGCTGGGCGGTAAAAACTTCGCCACCGTCACCGGTAAAGGCGACGGCGGTAAACACGTGCAGCTGCCGCGCGTGCTGCGTTACGGCGTCTACGGCATGGTGATTCCGTGGGGCCTGTTCACGTTGGTGATCTACGGCATGATTGTGGTGGGTGGCTTTGTGCAGTCGTGGGGCTTAAATGATGCGCTAACTATCGAGCATTACGTGCGTGCCTTTGGCGTCAGCTTCAGCAATGGACATCTGCTGTGGAGCGGCGTGGCGTGGAACTCCTTCTGGACCACACTGGAGATTGCGTTGATTGCTGCGCCGCTAACGGCAATCGTCGGCCTGCTTACCTCCTGGCTGATCGTGCGGCAGAAGTTTGCCGGTCGTCAGACCTTCGAATTCCTGCTGATGCTCAGCTTCGCCATTCCCGGCACGGTCATCGGCGTGAGCTACGTGATGGCGTATAACCTGCCGCCGCTAGAGATCACCGGCACGGCGATGATTCTCGTGGCCTGCTTTGTGTTCCGCAATATGCCGGTTGGCGTACGCGGCGGCATCGCGGCGATGAGCCAGCTGGATAAAAGCCTCGATGAAGCGTCATTAACGCTGGGCGCCAATAGCTTCCGCACGCTGCGCAAAGTGGTGCTGCCACTGTTGAAACCGGCAATCAGCGCCGCGCTGGTGTACGCCTTTGTGCGTGCCATTACCTCAATCAGTGCGGTGATCTTCCTCGTCAGTGCGCAGTACAACATGGCCACGTCTTATATCGTTGGGCTGGTAGAAAACGGCGAATACGGCGTAGCGATTGCCTACTCCACGGTGCTGATTGTGGTGATGCTGCTGATTATCGGCATGTTCCAGTGGCTGGTGGGGGAACGGCGTCTACGCCGCGTAGCCCGTCCGGTTGATCTCGTTGTGCCGCCTGCTTCAACTTCATTAACTCAGGAGAGTGCCGTATGACACGCGTAACCGCCGGTTCTGTGGTGTTTGAACATGTCTCGAAACGCTTTGCCGGTTTTGATGCCATTCCCGATCTCTCATTGACGGTCGAGCCCGGCACGCTGGTCACGCTGCTGGGTCCATCCGGCTGCGGTAAAACCACCACGCTGCGTTTGCTGGCCGGGTTGGAGCATCCCACCGCCGGGCGCATTTTGATTGGTGGCAAAGATGTCACCAACTTGCCGGCCAACGAGCGCGACGTGGCGATGGTGTTTCAGTCTTACGCGCTGTTCCCGCATATGAGCGCGCTCGACAACATCCTGTATGGCTTGCAATCGTCCGGCATGAATAAACGAGAAGCGCAGGACCGTGCGCGCGAAGGGTTGAAGCTGGTGGGGTTGGAACATCAGGGCCAGCGGCTGCCGTCGGAGCTCTCCGGTGGGCAGCAGCAGCGTATTGCGGTGGCGCGCGCGCTGGTGCTGGAGCCGCAGGTGCTGCTGCTGGATGAACCGCTCTCTAATCTCGATGAACGTTTACGGCGGCGCGTGCGTACCGATATTCGCGATCTACAGCAGCGACTCGGTTTCACCGCCGTGTATGTCACGCACGATCAGGAAGAGGCGTTGGCGGTGTCCGATAAGATTATTGTCATGAAAGAGGGGGATATTGCCCAGCAGGGCGCGCCGGAAAGCTTGTATCACGCGCCAAACTCGGTGTTTATCGCCGACTTTATGGGCGAAGCGAATATTCTGCCGTGCGAAGTGGAGCAACTGGAAGGCAGCGAAGCGCTGGTGCGCTTAGGCAGCCAGCGTTATCGCGTGCGCGGCAATGGCCTAAAAACCGGTGCAGCACAGCTGTCGGTGCGGCCACAGTTCATTACGCTGCGCGGTGAGGGCGCGGGAGCACTGCGCGGGGAAGTGACGCACAGCACGTGGCTCGGCGACCATATCGAATATGAGGTAGCTACCGAATTGGGTTCGCTGTTCATTGTCGATGCGGAGATGGAGCATCAGCTGCCGCTGGCATCGAACGTCGCCATCGATTTTAAACCTCAGGGTTTGGCCCTGATTGCCCGTTAATGTAAGGATGGATGATGAGTGAATTAGACAACGATCCGCTGTTATCACGCCTGATTCTGGCGGAAAAAGTCGCGCGCGCCGGCGGTGCCAAAGCGCTCGAGTATTTCCATCAGCGCGAGACCTTAGTAGTGGAAACCAAATACGATTTGCAGGATGTGGTGTCGCGCGCTGACCGTGAAGTGGAACAGATGATCGATCAGCAAATTCGCGCGCAGTTTGCGGATGACGGTTTCCTCGGCGAAGAGTACGGGCTGCAGCAGGGTTCATCAGGTTATACGTGGGTGGTCGATCCCATCGATGGCACCAGTCCGTTCCTGAACGGCATGCCAAACTGGTGCGTGTCAGTGGCGGTGTTACATGACGGCGTGCCGGTGATTGGCGTGATTTTCGCGCCTTATTATCAAGAGTGCTACGTGGCAGCGATCGGTCAGGGCGCGACGCTCAACGGCAAGCGCTTGCAGGTGGACGCGACGCGCACGCTGCAAAACCACGTCACCGGATTTGGTGCCAACAGCCACGTCAGCCCGGATGAAGTGGGCAAAATTCTCGCCTCGCTGCTGGCGGCGGGCGGCAATTTTATCCGCATCGGCTCGGGCGCATTGATGCTGGCATGGGTCGCCGCCGGCCGCGTGGTCGGTTATTACGAGCCTTACATGCATGCGTGGGATTGTCTGGCGGGTTATTGCCTGGTGAAAGAGGCGGGCGGCTGGTATCACCCGTTCAACACCGAAGGCGAACGTCTGCTGAAAGGCGCGCAGGTACTGGCCGTGGCGCCGGGTGCAGAAGCCGATTTGAAGCGCATTGCCGGGTTGTGATCTTGGTTGTGGTCGCCATCAATGGCGACCTTACGACAATTCTCCACGCTTTTGTAGGGGCGCCATTTATGGCGACCTCCCATCAAACCAGAATAAATTCCCGATAACCCGACCAAATCACATAGATCGCAAAATAGACAAAGATCAGCGCAGAAGCGAGGTAGGAATACTTGAGCAGCTGCTGCCCGAGCAACTTACCGCCCATGCTGCCCACCAGGCTGAGTACGCAGGTCCACACCACGCCCGCAATAAAGAAGCCGCCGAGGAAGGATGAGGTGGCGGCGGCGCTGCCGTGTCCCATACGCGAAATCAAGGCACCGCCCACGCTGGCGAACCACAGAATGGCAGTAGGTGACGACATCGCCAGCATCACGCCACGGCTAAACTCGCGCAGTAGCGATCGGTACGGCTGCTGTTCCGCTTCCGGCAATTCTGTCTGTTTACGCAGTGCGGCATACAGCATCTTGCCGGCAAACCACAGCAACAGCACGCCGCCACCAATCCATAGCACCCAACGTACGGCAGTAAATTGCAACACCACGGCCATTCCCGCTAGCGCCAGCAGCGCATAGACCAGGTCGCCAATGCAGGTGCCAATCCCCAGCCAGAAACCGTGAAAATAGCCGCGCTGCATCGCCAGCGTAATCATGGCGATATTGGCGAGACCGATATCCAGACACAACGATAAACTCAGCAGAAAACCATTTGAAAACTGCAACATAGCAATGTCAGCATCCCTGGCATGTAAATGGAGTGTTATTAAATCACAACGTGATGTCACAAGTCGCACTATTCGTCGCGGGCAATTTATCGCGCTGCATGCAGGCATTAATGCTGCACTCACACAATTCATTCTTATTATGCTAATTCAGCTGTAAGTAACTCCACGTTCTTATCACAATGTTTAATCTCCTTTTAGCTTGCTCATAAATCTTGATATTGAGCGTGATAATTTATCCGGCAACTTTACGAGGGATGAATATGATCGCTATCAGAATGGAATTGTTATACCCGATTGAAATAAATGTTAATAACGAGGTGCTTGATCAATGAAGAAAATTAAACACCTCTATCTCTCTATTTTTATCGTCGCGCTCCTGACTTATCTGCTCTCAGCAGAATATGCCAATATTAACGCCAATGCGTTATTGTGGAGCTTACGGCAGAATACGGTATTTCTGGCAGGTGTATTAGCATGGTTTGGCATGTCGTTTACCATTATTCTGAGTATTCGCCATCCGTTACTTTCTCGCTGGTGCGGCGGTCTGGATAAAGCGTATAAGCTGCATAAGTGGTGTGCTATTTCATCGGTAGTGTTTGCGCTTATTCACTGGCTGGCAGAGAAAGTGCCGCATTGGTTAGTTGATGCCGGGGTGGTTACTCATCCCGGTGAATTGGGCCATATAGTCATGACGTCATGGCAGGAGAGTTTATTAGAGTTTGGACTGATACTGGCAGAGTATGGTTTGTATATTTTAATCGCGCTTTCACTGGTTTCCGTTACTAAAAAGATTCCATATCATATTTTCTATTATCTGCATAAAGCTTTCCCGGTGGTGTATATTGCCTGTGCGTATCATGTAATGACCTCTCTTTTTAAAACCGAATGGTGGCAAACACCGGCGGCTTACCTGCTGGCGCTAGTAACGTTGGTTGCGGTTGGCTGTGCATTAATCTCGCTATTTCAACGCACCGGACGCCGTTATTCCGCTCAGAGCGAGATTCTGCAAGTCGTTGCAGCACCGCAAGATATTGTAGAAGTTAAACTGCGCAACCCTGCCAATATCGCCATGTTACCCGGGCAATTTGCTTTCGTTCAGTTTGAACACTCAACCGAGCGTCATCCCTTTACGTTGTCTGATATTAATCCGCAACAGCAATCGCTGACCTTATCGATAAAAAAACTCGGCGATTATACCCGGCAGCTGGCTCACCATCTGCAGCCCGGCCAGCGCGTAAACATGGAGGGGCCTTATGGTGATTTCACCTTCAAGGCGACAGGTCATCAGCAATTGTGGGTTGCCGGCGGAATTGGTATTACGCCATTTATGGCGAAACTTAAAGACGCCGCCAGAAGAGGCGAAAAACTTTCTGGCGTAGAATTGTGGTATTTCACCCGACTCGAGAGTGGAATTAGTTATCCCGACTATTTACCAGCGCTGTGTCAGCAAACAGATGTGGTGCTGCACTATTTTACCGCCAACGCTATACAAAATCTGGAACAACGCGTGAGCGCAATCAAAGATGATCTGCACTCGGCAGCATTGGATATTTGGTTCTGTGGTCCTGAAGGTCTGAAAAAATCGCTCATTCAGGCTGTAAATCAACATGAAATTAACCTTAAGGATTTCCATGCAGATTGCTTCTCCTGGCGCTAATAAACTTATCGCAGAATAACGTGGCGGGTTTAATTAGCGTGTTTACTTCAATAATGTGAAGGCGGTCACCTTCAGTGGCCGTGCTGTCATCTGACGCACGCTATATTCGCTTAACAGTCGGTAAATCTATTATTTAGGCGGAGTGTTAAGTTGAATAAATCAAATAATTTTAACAGGCAGGGTTTAGCATCCAACCTATCCATGGCATTATCTGCGGTTGTTTTCATCTTAGCGGGAAGTGCAATGGCAACTGCAGCGGAACACCACAACCAAACGGCGTTAGTCGGCACATGGACCAGCATTCCGGATGCGCCGTTAGTGCAAAATCCGGGGCATCCTAGCGAAGGCTTGTACCGATTGAAGGTCAATAGCGACGGCACCTTAACGCCACTTGATTTCATCAAAATGAAAAGCCCCTCATGGATCGTGAAATCCCACGACGGCCGCTTTGCTTATACCACCAATGAAGAAAATGCCGGCGCCGTTACCGCGCTCGCCATCGATAACAGCGGCAAGGTGCGGGTGATCAATGCGGTGGATAGCCACGGCCAACAGCCCACTCATGCCACCATCAGCCCGGATGGCAAATTCCTGTTTGTTGCCAACTACTCGGTGGCAAAAGGTGGTGCCAGCGTTGCGGTATTCCCGATTCATCATGATGGTTCACTCGGCGAACAGGTGCAGAACTTCCCGTTTGCCGATGGAAGCGGCGCGGTGAAAGATCGTCAGGATGGCGGTCACGCGCATTCAACGACCTTCACCCACGACGGCAAATATCTTTACGCGGCCGATCTCGGCGGCGATAAACTTCACGCTTACGCCTATCACGCGGGGAAAACCCAGCCGCTGCAGGCGGATACCGCGCGTGACGTCACTTTCCCGCCCGGATCGGGCCCGCGTCATATGGTGTTTTCACCCGATGGCAAACACGCTTATGTCACCACCGAAATGGCCGCTGAAGTCGTGGTGTTTGCCGTGCAGGACGATCGTTTGGAGCGACAAGCGGCGGTCAAACTGAATACAGAAAACAGCAGCGCCGAGTACAGAAGCGGTGGCGGCATCATCCTTAGCCCGAACGGCAAGTATCTGATTGCCGCTAACCGAGGTTCCGACAACAGTTTAGTGGTGTTCAGGATTGAGCAGGATGGCTCATTGGGTTCGCCGGTGCGCTATAAGGCGGACGGTATCGAGCCACGCGCCTTCGCCTTTGATGCCAGCGGCAAGTTTTTGTACGTGGCAAACGTGTTCACCAACAACATCACCCTGTTCCATTTTGATGCGGAAAGCGGTGCGTTAAAAGCCGCGGGCGAAGTGGCGAAGATAGCGACGCCGACGGATATTAGGTTCTTTAATTAAGGGGGGATTGCGGTCGCCATTTATGGCGTTATGCCGATCAGTTAAGCGCTAAGCAACTTTCGTTCGCCATCGGCTGGAGCAGTTTCAGCCATGCCGTGCGGCGACCGAGCAGAGGACGCCTGGCCGCGCCCTCTGCACTCCCGGGCCCTGCGCCAGCCCATCCCGCCGCTTCGCGGTGCCTTCGCTCCCTCGCGATTCCTGACGGACCGGCGGCGA
>NZ_LGIS01000019.1 GCF_001187905.1 Pantoea sp. RIT-PI-b
CGAAACACCTGAAATCAGAACGATTTTCTGATGTCAGTACAGAATCGGTGGAGCGGTAGTTCAGTTGGTTAGAATACCTGCCTGTCACGCAGGGGGTCGCGGGTTCGAGCCCCGTCCGTTCCGCCACCCTAATTAGGGGCGTAGTTCAATTGGTAGAGCACCGGTCTCCAAAACCGGGTGTTGGGGGTTCGAGTCCCTCCGCCCCTGCCAGAAAATAATCCTTTGCTTCGGCAAAGGATTTTTTTTGTCCAAAATTTAGCAGTGAAATGAGTTTGAGTTTCACTGTGATCCACTCAAACTCTCCTCATTTATTATCTTATGGTGCCAATACCGGATATTTAAGCAGCTGGCGGATGTGACTCTGCTGATCGCTATTCTGCAGCCACACCGCATATAACGGTCGCACAGCGACTGGTGTATCTGGAATAACCATCAAATCACTATAAATTCCGTGCCAGAAATCAGGTAAAAATGCACACGCACCCGTGGTATGCAGTAATTCACGCGTAACATGTGCTGATGTGGTGGTTAATACTGGAACATCATCGCTGGATAGATAACTTTCATGTTGATGAAAATCCGCGCCCCATTCCAGCTTAATGTAATCATACTTTTCACGCTTCTCAGTTTTCCGCGCTCGGAATAGTGCGAGCGAGATATGGCCAATCTGCTGACTGGTTAACTCATCCATCTTTGGTGCTTCGGTGGTAATCAACAAGTCCAACTGACGTTCATGTAATTGCTTAACCAATAGATGTCGTTGGGCAATCCGTGCTTCAAGATGAAGGCTCTCTCTGTTCTCATAAAGTGTTTGTAACCAAGGAGTTAAATAGGCTTCCCAAAGGGATGCGCTGCCTCCTATTGAAAGCTCGTGATGCTGCTGTGTGTGCGAAACTTCCTTTTTAGCCATCAACCACGTACTCATCAAGCTTTCGGCATAGGGTAATAAACGCTCACCTGCCGAAGTCAGCCGGATGTTATTACGGTGACGAGTAAAAAGATTAACGCCCAGCTGATTCTCCAGCTGACGAATGCGAAAACTAACGGCAGATTGCGTGAGGTAAAGCGCTTCAGCAGCACGCCCGAAATGACGCGTTCTGCTCACTTCGAGGAAAGTTTTCAGTAATTCCGTATCCACTGCATTCTCCCAAAAATTGTTTGTCGTACTGATTTAAATGTTTTGTTTTACACTCTGTCAAGCCTATCTAATACTCCGCGCCATAAATAGCACGGCCATATGAGAGTCAGGAGCGTGTAAAATGGCGGATAGCTTCGCAACAACGAATCGTTTCTTTGATAACAAACATTACCCACGTGGTTTTTCGCGTCATGGTGATTTCACCATTAAAGAAGCTCAGCTTCTGGAGCGCCACGGTTACGCCTTTAATGAACTGGATCTCGCTAAGCGTGAACCCACTACAGAAGAAGAGCGTTCATTTTTAGAAGTATGTCGTGGTCTTCGTGAGCCGCAAACGGAAGCTGAACGCGTATGGTCGAAATATACCGCACGTATCAAGCGTCCTAAGCGTTTCCACACGTTGTCTGGCGGGAAGCCGCAGATGGACACCGTGGAAGATTTCAGCGATAGCGATGATTAAGAATAGCGGGGCTTAAATAAGCCCCGTTTTTTATTCCAGATTTTTATGTAGATAGATCATTAAACGGTCAATGCTGCGATAACCCACCGCTTCCTGCAAATGATCCCGCTGAATCGACTCTTCACCTGCTAAGTCAGCAATTGTTCTCGCCACTTTTAGAATCCGCTGCCATGCACGCACTGAAAGTCCCAACGAATTCAATACCCCTTCCAGCCATTCAGCATCCTGCTGCTTTAACGGGCACCAGCGTAAAATCTCTGGGTTAGAGAGGTGGGCATTCACCTTGCCACTACGCGCTGTTTGGATCTCACGGGCCACAAGGACGCGACTCAAAACCTCAGCGCTGCTTTCGCTGACCTGATGTTTCTTACTTAACGATCCGCTCGGGAGAAGAGGGACTTCCAGCGAGAGATCAAAGCGGTCAAGAAAAGGTCCTGAAAGGCGATTGAGATAGCGCAAGACCTGTTGTGGAGAAGAGCGATTGTGGTTGCCCTGATAATGCCCGGTGGGGCTAGGATTCATTGCACCAATTAATTGAAAGCGCGCTGGATAGGTCACTTTAGCGCGGGTACGCGAAATGGCAATCTCACCTGACTCAATGGGTTCGCGTAACGCATCCAGCGTTTTGCGCTCAAACTCCGGCAGTTCATCAAGGAACAACACGCCGTTGTGCGCCAAGGAGATTTCTCCCGGGCGTGGTAGTGAACCGCCACCCACTAGCGCATACAATGAAGCACTGTGGTGAGGCGCTCTGAACGGCCGTTTACGCCACTGTTGATGCAGATTGCCACTGCTGACCAGACTGGCGATAGCGGCGCACTCCAGCGCTTCCTGGTCGTCTAACGGCGGCATGATTCCCGGCAGACGCGTCGCCAGCATCGTCTTACCGGTGCCCGGCGGTCCAATGAGTAATAGATTATGCCCACCCGCAGCTGTAATCTCGAGCGCCCGCCGGCCTTGATCCTGACCAATGATATCGCTGAGGTCTTGCTTCCCCTGCTCAATCGTATCGGGTTGATAGTGGGCGACAGTCAATGTTGTTTGGTTATGTAGAAAGGCGCAGATTTCGACCAGATGTTTGCCAACCAACGTCTCGCCTTGCTGAATCAATCCTACATCCTGTTGATTCTGTTCAGCTAACACCATTTGTCGGCCTGCTTGCAATGCTGCCATGGCTGCCGGAATAGCAGCCTGAACGCCACAGAGCGCGCCGTTGAGGGCTAACTCGCCCAGGAACTCATATTGCGCCAGTTTTGCGTCAGGAAGCTGCTCAGAGGCCGCCAGAATCGCGATAGCGATTGGTAGGTCATAGCGTCCGCCTTCTTTAGGGAGATCGGCAGGTGCAAGATTAATGGTGACGCGTTTCGCCGGGAAGGTGAATCCACTGTTGATAATCGCACTGCGCACCCGTTCTCTGGCTTCTTTAACCGTGGTTTCGGGCAGGCCAACCAATGTTAGGGCGGGTAAGCCATTACTGATATGTACTTCCACCGTCACCAGCGGAGCCTGCACACCCAGCGCTGCCCGCGTTAATACTTTTGATAAAGACATAACAGCTCCTTGTTGCCTTTATCATCTGTGCCCTAATGTGGTCGATCAAATACCAACGCGACATTTCCAGACCTCGACTCCTTACGTTCAGCAATAGTTGCAGTTGTTTCGCTGTAATTCGGAACCGCCTCTCATACCACAAATGAAAATTACGCCGCGTGCGTAATGAATATTTATCACAAATGTAAATAACCTTTTACTTACAATGTGATAACGGACAGGCGCCAAAGTCGCTATAAAAAAATCCCATGAAAATTATTGTCAACATCATGCTAACTATGGTAACTCTGTAGGTATTACTTCGAACAATCGAAAAAACAAATTACACATGAAAGCCCTTCTACAAGTGATTAGCCTAGTCGTGATTAGCGTGGTGGTGATTATTATCCCACCGTGCGGGGCATCGCTTGGAGAAAGAAAGGCTTAAAAATCAAGTCTGGAATTCCAAAAACCCCCGCACCGAAAGGTCCGGGGGTTTTTTTTTAACCAGATGAAATATCAGCGAATCAGCGAGGAACAGATTATGAGCAGTAGCATAAAATTCTGTTGTTCCCCAAGGAATACAGGAGAATAACCATGACAGGTGCACAGTGGGTAGTTCAGGCTTTACGCGCGCAGGGTGTCGATACAGTGTTTGGCTATCCTGGCGGCGCAATCATGCCAGTGTACGACGCGCTCTACGATGGCGGCGTGGAACACCTACTGTGCCGTCATGAGCAAGGTGCGGTGATGGCGGCAATTGGTTATGCCCGCGCAACCGGTAAGACTGGCGTATGTATTGCGACTTCGGGCCCAGGTGCCACCAACCTGATTACAGGGCTGGCGGATGCGATGATGGATTCAATCCCAGTTGTGGCGATTACCGGTCAGGTCTCTTCCGCCTTCATCGGCACCGACGCCTTCCAGGAAATCGATGTTCTCGGTTTGTCATTAGCCTGCACCAAGCACAGTTTCCTCGTTGAATCCCTTGATGATTTACCTTCTGTCATGGCCGAAGCCTTCGCCATTGCACAGTCTGGTCGCCCTGGCCCGGTGCTGGTCGATATCCCGAAAGACATTCAGGTCGCCAATGGCGAACTGACGCCGCACCTGCTGCCAGTGGAAGAAGAAGTGAGCCATTCCGCGCAACATATCGCGGAGGCGCGAGCCTTAATGGCGCAGTCCCACAAACCGATGTTGTATATCGGTGGTGGCGTAGGAATGGCGCAGGCGGTTCCAGCACTGCGCGCCATGGCGCAGGAAACGGGTATTCCGATGGTTTCCACCCTGAAAGGTCTCGGCAGCGCGGATGCCAGCAGCGATCTTTATCTGGGTATGCTGGGCATGCACGGCACCAAAGCCGCCAACCTCGCCGTGCAATCCTGTGATTTGCTGATTGCAGTGGGCGCGCGCTTTGACGACCGCGTCACCGGCAAGCTGGATACTTTTGCACCTCATGCCAGCGTCATTCACATCGATATCGATCCTGCCGAGCTGAACAAACTGCGTCGTGCACATGTCTCGTTGCAGGGCGATATGAATCAGGTGTTGCCTGCGCTCAGTATGCCGCTGCAGATTGATGGCTGGCGCAAAGAAGTGAGCGCGATGAAAAGCGAATTCGACTGGCGTTATGATCATCCAGGCGAAGCGATTTACGCGCCGTTGCTGCTGAAGCAGTTGTCCGATCGTAAAGCAGATAGCGCCGTGGTGACCACCGATGTGGGCCAGCACCAGATGTGGGCCGCTCAGCACATGAGCTTCACCGCCCCCGAAAACTTCATTACCTCTAGCGGCCTCGGCACCATGGGCTTTGGTCTGCCGGCGGCGATCGGTGCGCAAGTGGCGCGTCCTAAAGATACGGTAATCTGCGTGTCCGGCGATGGCTCAATCATGATGAACATTCAGGAGCTGGGCACCATCAAGCGCGGCAAGTTACCGGTGAAAATCCTGCTGTTGGATAACCAACGTCTGGGCATGGTGCGCCAGTGGCAGCAACTGTTCTTTGATGGTCGCTATAGCGAGACCATTCTTACCGATAATCCCGATTTCCTTACGCTGGCCAGCGCCTTTGATATTCCGGGCCAGCGCATTAGCCGTAAAGATCAGGTCGACGCCGCCCTCGATGCTCTGCTGAACAGTGAAGGTCCTTACTTCCTGCATGTTTCGATAGATGAGCATGAAAACGTCTGGCCATTGGTACCACCGGGTGCCAGCAACGCAAACATGATGGAGAGAACCGCATGAATCAGCATCAATTGTCTATCGAAGCCCGCTTTCGTCCTGAAATATTGGAGCGCATTTTGCGTGTCGTGCGTCACCGCGGCTTCCAGGTGTGTGCGATGAATATGGCCTCCGCGGTCAATGCCGGGAACATTAATATCGAAATGACCGTTGCCAGCCAACGCTCTGTCGATTTACTGTCTTCGCAGTTAAGCAAACTTATGGATGTCGCTTGCGTCGAGATCCAACAACAGACAACACAACAAATCCGCGCTTAGTCGCCAAAGGAAAAAAGCAATGAGTACGAAGAAAGCAGACTTTATTTGGTTCAATGGGGAGATGGTTAAGTGGGAAGACGCCAAGGTTAGCGTGATGTCTCATGCACTGCATTACGGTACTTCTGTGTTTGAAGGCGTGCGTTGCTACGACTCACACAAAGGCCCAGTGGTGTTCCGTCACCGTGAGCACATGAAGCGTCTGCATGAATCCGCCAAAATTTATCGTTTCCCGATTAAAGCCAGCGTTGATGAACTGATGGAAGCGTGCCGCGAAGTGATCCGCGTGAACAAACTGAAAAGCGCTTATATCCGTCCGCTGGCCTTTGTGGGTGACGTGGGTCTGGGTGTGAACCCGCCAGATGGCTACACCACCGATGTAATCATCGCCGCCTTCCCATGGGGTGCTTACCTGGGCGCTGAAGCGCTGGAAAACGGCATCGACGCGATGGTTTCTTCGTGGAACCGCGTGGCACCAAACACCTTGCCGACCGCCGCAAAAGCGGGTGGTAACTATCTCTCCTCGCTGCTGGTGGGTAGCGAAGCACGTCGCCACGGCTATCAGGAAGGTATCGCCCTCGACACCAACGGCTATATTTCAGAAGGTGCTGGCGAAAACTTGTTCGAAGTGAAAGATGGCATTCTGTTCACGCCACCGTTCACCTCTTCAGCGCTGCCGGGCATCACGCGTGACGCCATCATCAAGCTGGCGCAAGACATGGGTATCGAAGTGCGTGAGCAGGTGCTGTCGCGCGAATCGCTGTATCTGGCAGACGAAGTGTTCATGTCTGGTACTGCAGCGGAGATCACTCCGGTGCGCAGCGTCGACGGCATTCAGGTCGGCGAAGGTAAACGTGGTCCGGTCACCGGTCGTATCCAGAAGGCATTCTTTGGTCTGTTTACTGGCGAGACGGAAGACAAGTGGGGCTGGTTGGATCCGGTTAACGCATAACGCGCTTTTTTGCGGGTGTCAGATGACGCCCGCAACCTTATTATTACTGGAGTAAATAGAGCATGCCTAAGTACCGTTCCGCCACCACCACCCATGGACGTAACATGGCCGGTGCCCGTGCCCTGTGGCGCGCGACAGGAATGACCGACGACGATTTCGGCAAGCCGATTATCGCCGTGGTCAACTCATTCACCCAATTCGTACCGGGCCACGTGCACCTGCGCGATCTAGGCAAACTGGTTGCCGAGGAGATCGAAGCAGCAGGCGGTGTGGCTAAAGAGTTCAACACCATTGCGGTGGATGATGGTATCGCCATGGGTCATGGCGGCATGCTGTATTCACTGCCTTCACGTGAGCTAATTGCCGATTCTGTGGAGTACATGGTTAACGCGCACTGCGCCGACGCCATGGTCTGTATCTCCAACTGCGACAAAATCACCCCGGGCATGCTGATGGCGGCACTGCGCCTCAACATTCCGGTGATCTTTGTCTCTGGCGGCCCGATGGAAGCCGGTAAAACCAAACTGTCCGATCAAATCATCAAGCTGGATCTGGTGGACGCAATGATTCAGGGTGCCAACCCGAACGTCAGCGATGCCGACAGCGATCAGATCGAACGTTCCGCTTGTCCAACCTGCGGTTCCTGTTCCGGGATGTTCACCGCCAACTCCATGAACTGTCTGACTGAAGCGCTGGGCTTGTCGCAGCCGGGTAACGGTTCACTGTTGGCAACGCACGCCGATCGTAAAGAGCTGTTCATTAATGCCGGTAAGCGCATCGTTAGCCTGACCAAACGCTATTACGAGCAGGATGATGAGAACATGCTGCCGCGTAACATCGCCACCAAGGCGGCGTTCGAGAATGCGATGACGCTGGATATCGCTATGGGCGGTTCCACCAATACCGTTCTGCACCTGCTGGCAGCAGCGCTGGAAGGCGAAATCGACTTCAATATCTCTGATATCGATCGCTTGTCTCGTAAAGTGCCTCAGCTGTGTAAAGTGGCGCCAAGTACGCCGAAATATCATATGGAAGATGTGCACCGCGCGGGTGGCGTTATCGCCATTCTCGGTGAGCTGGATCGTGCCGGTCTGATCGACACCAGCGCGCGCAACATTCTGCAGCAGAGCATGCGTGAAACCCTCGATCAGTACGACATCATGCTGACCAAAGATCAGGCCGTGAAGGATATGTTCCGCGCCGGTCCTGCCGGTATTCGTACCACCAAGGCATTTTCGCAGAATTGCCGTTGGGACACGCTGGATGACGATCGCAGCGAAGGCTGTATTCGTACGCGCGAGCACGCTTACTCACAAGATGGCGGCTTGGCAGTCCTTTACGGCAATATTGCAGAAGATGGCTGTATCGTAAAAACCGCCGGCGTAGACAAAGAGATCCTCACCTTTACAGGCCCGGCCAAAGTGTACGAAAGCCAGGACGATGCGGTTGAAGCGATTCTTGGCGGCAAAGTGGTGGCCGGTGACGTGGTGGTTATCCGCTACGAAGGGCCGAAAGGCGGGCCGGGCATGCAGGAAATGCTCTATCCAACCACCTATCTCAAATCGATGGGCCTCGGCAAAAGCTGTGCATTGATCACCGATGGTCGTTTCTCTGGTGGCACCTCCGGTTTGTCGATTGGTCACGCCTCTCCGGAAGCGGCGAGCGGCGGCACCATTGCGCTGGTGAAAGATGGCGACATGATTGAAATCGATATCCCGAACCGTGGCATCAAACTGGCGGTGCCGGATAACGAATTGCATGCCCGTCGTGAAGAAGAGCAGGCGCGTGGCGAAGCGGCCTATACGCCGCACGGCCGTGTGCGTGAAGTCTCCTTTGCCCTGCGCGCCTATGCATCACTCGCGACCAGCGCTGACAAAGGCGCGGTGCGCGATAAGTCCAAGCTGGGAGGCTAACCGATGGCTGAGTCTCAACCGCTACCCGCGTCGCCAAACGGCGCGGAATATTTGCGCGCCGTGCTGCGCTCACCGGTGTATGAAATTGCCCAGGTGACGCCGCTGCAGAAAATGGAAAAAATATCATCGCGTCTTGGCAACACCATTTTGGTGAAGCGTGAAGATCGTCAGCCGGTGCACAGCTTCAAGCTGCGCGGGGCGTACGCGATGATAGCCGGGCTGAATGAAGAGCAAAAAGCGCGCGGCGTGGTCACGGCTTCGGCCGGTAACCACGCGCAGGGCGTGGCGCTCTCGGCCAGCACGCTTGGCATCAAATCACTGATTGTGATGCCGTTGGCCACGGCAGACATCAAGGTTGATGCAGTACGCGCATTTGGCGGTGAGGCTTATCTGTTTGGGGCCAATTTCGACGAGGCAAAAGCCAAGGCGATCGAGCTGTCTGAACAGCAGGGTTACACCTTTGTACCGCCGTTTGACCATCCGGCGGTCATCGCCGGACAGGGCACATTGGCGATGGAACTGCTGCAACAGGATGCGCATCTCGATCGCGTCTTCGTGCCGGTTGGCGGCGGCGGTCTAGCGGCGGGCGTTGCCGTGTTGATCAAGCAGCTGATGCCACAAATCAAAGTGATCGCCGTGGAGTCGGAAGATTCAGCCTGCCTAAAGGCGGCGCTGGAGGCCGGTGAGCCGGTAGATTTGCCGCGCGTCGGCTTGTTTGCCGAGGGCGTGGCGGTCAAACGCATTGGTGATGAAACCTTCCGCCTGTGTCGTGAATATCTCGACGACATCATCACGGTGGATAGCGATGCGATTTGTGCGGCAGTAAAAGACCTGTTCGAAGATGTGCGCGCGGTAGCGGAACCTTCGGGTGCGCTGGCGCTGGCGGGTATGAAGAAGTATATCCAGCAGCATGACATCAAAGGCGAGCGCCTGGCACACGTACTGTCAGGTGCTAACGTCAACTTCCACGGCTTGCGCTATGTCTCTGAGCGTTGCGAACTGGGTGAACAGCGTGAAGCGCTGCTGGCGGTGACGATTCCAGAGCAGCAAGGCAGTTTCCTTAAGTTTTGCCAAACCATCGGCGGACGTTCGATCACCGAGTTCAACTATCGCTACGCGGATGCGGATAACGCCTGCATTTTCGTCGGCGTGCGCTTGACGCGCGGGCTGGAGGAGCGCAGTGAGATCATCAGCCAGCTGAATGAAGCCGGTTATCGTGTGGTGGATCTCTCGGATGATGAGATGGCTAAGCTGCACGTGCGCTACATGGTGGGCGGACGTCCATCGAAGCCGCTGCGCGAACGCCTGTTTAGCTTTGAATTCCCGGAAGCACCGGGCGCGCTGCTGAAGTTCCTGCAGACGCTCGGCGCACACTGGAATATCTCGCTGTTCCACTATCGCAGTCACGGCACCGATTACGGCCGGGTACTGGCGGCCTTTGAAGCTAACGAGCAAGAGCCGGATTTCGAAACCCATCTCACCGCGTTGGGTTACGAATGGCACGACGAAGCGAACAACCCGGCGTTTCGTTTCTTCCTCGCCGGGCAATAATCATAGCTGGTGCCAGAACGCATTGATAAGCGGCTCCCCGAGCCGCTTTTTTTGTACGCACACGCCAAGCTCCAGCGGCGCGACAGATTCCACATTCTCCAGCGTTAACACGCGATTGCGCACCGGTTCCGGACTGTTCTCCAGCACCACATCCGGCAGCAGCGCAATGCCACAACCCAGCGCCACCATCGAGACAATCGCCTCGTGTCCCGAAACCGTGGCGTAAATCTGCGGATTGGGGATGCGCTGGCGGCGGAACCATAAATCAATACCGCGGCGCGCAGGCCCTTGTTCCGGCAGGATAAACGGAATTTGCGCCCAATCAGGCTCGTCCTGCGTTGCCTGGCTGCGCACCGGACAAGGCAGCGCCGGGGCAATCAGCACCAGCGGGATCAGCCCCAGTGGCGTAAAATCTATGCTGGCGGGCAGCGATTCGGGACGACCGGCAATGGCGAGATCGGCATCACCGGACTGCACCATCTCAATCGCATCGGCGGCGTCACCGGTGGTGAGTTTGATCTCTACCTGCGGATGTTCGGCGCGGAAGCGGTCGAGAATCGGCGGCAGATGGCTGTATGCGGCCGTCACCGAGCAGAACAGGCGCAGCTCGCCGCTCAGTGACGGGCCGTTTAGATCCATCACATGGCGCAGCTGCTGATATTGCAGCAACGTCTGCTGCGCAAACTGGCGCAGGCGCTCACCGGCTTCGGTCAGCGTGACGGTGCGGTTATCACGCAGGAACAGCGCGTGACCGACATCCTCTTCCAGGCGCTGAATCTGGCGTGAAAGGGTCGATGGGCTGACGTGCATGGCGCGTGCGGTGCGGCCAAAGTGGCAGCTTTCAGCCAGATGAAGGAAGAGCTTCAGGTCTCGTAAATCCATGCGCGTATCGCCTCAACGTTGTGTTGCAAATTTTGCAATGTGACCTTGCTAATATATCAATTTAAGCAACGGATTTCCTGTCATATGATGGGGTCATTCGCGGCGTAGTTCACATCGCCGTTACTGAACAAAAACAAACACAACATCTAACCGGAGTACCCATGGCTAATTACTTCAACACACTGAATTTGCGCAACCAGTTAGCGCAGCTGGGCAAATGTCGTTTCATGTCACGCGACGAATTCGCTGATGGCGCTAGCTTCCTGAAAGGCAAGAAAGTGGTCATCGTTGGCTGTGGTGCTCAGGGTCTGAACCAGGGCCTGAACATGCGTGATTCTGGCCTCGACGTGGCCTATGCCCTGCGTGCTGAAGCGATTGCTGAGAAGCGTGCCTCTTTCCGCAAAGCGACCGATAACGGTTTCAAAGTCGGCACTTACGAAGATCTGATCCCGCAGGCCGATCTGGTAGTAAACCTGACGCCAGACAAACAGCACTCAGCGGTAGTTCAGGCCGTTCAGCCGTTGATGAAAGATGGCGCTGCGCTGGGTTACTCGCACGGTTTCAACATCGTTGAAGTGGGCGAAACCATTCGTAAAGACATCACCGTAGTTATGGTGGCGCCGAAGTGCCCAGGTACGGAAGTGCGTGAAGAGTACAAGCGCGGTTTCGGTGTGCCGACGCTGATCGCGGTTCACCCGGAGAACGATCCAAAAGGCGAAGGCATGGCGATTGCGAAAGCCTGGGCTGCAGCCACCGGCGGCGACCGTGCTGGCGTGCTGGAATCTTCTTTCGTTGCAGAAGTGAAATCTGACCTGATGGGTGAGCAGACTATCCTGTGCGGTATGCTGCAGGCCGGTTCTCTGCTGTGCTTCGACAAGCTGGTGGCTGAAGGTCACGACGCGGCTTATACCGAAAAACTGATTCAGTTCGGCTGGGAAACCATCACCGAATCACTGAAGTTCGGCGGCATCACGCTGATGATGGATCGCCTGTCTAACCCGGCGAAAATCCGCGCTTACGCGCTGTCTGAGCAGCTGAAAACCATCATGGCGCCGCTGTTCCAGAAGCACATGGATGACATCATCTCTGGCGAATTCTCCTCAGGCATGATGGCGGACTGGGCTAACGACGACAAAAACCTGCTGACCTGGCGTGAAGAGACCGGCGCAACGGCATTCGAAAACGCGCCGCAGTTTGAGGGCAAAATCGAAGAGCAGGAGTACTACGACAAAGGTGTTGTAATGGTTGCGATGGTGAAAGCAGGCGTTGAGCTGGCCTTCGAAACCATGGTTGATGCGGGCATCATCGAAGAGTCGGCTTACTACGAATCACTGCACGAGCTGCCGCTGATTGCCAACACCATCGCCCGTAAGCGTCTGTATGAAATGAACGTGGTTATCTCTGATACCGCAGAATACGGTAACTACCTGTTCTCCTTCGCCGCGGTTCCATTGCTGAAAGAGTTCATGACCACGCTGCAGCCGGGCGATCTGGGCAAAGCGATTGAAGGCACGCAGGTTGATAACGCACAGCTGCGCGACGTCAACGAAGCCGTACGTCAGCATCCAATCGAATCAGTAGGCCGCAAACTGCGTGGCTACATGACCGACATGAAACGTATCGCTGTCGCTGGCTAAGCCACGCGCGACACAGTTTTCAGCAGAATGAAGAAACCCCGGCTTGCCGGGGTTTTTTTTAATTAGTGCTCGCTGTTGCTCTATGTATGTACTCGCTGTCCCCCATCCCGGCCCCTCCTCGGTCCTCCCCCATGAATGGGGGAGGAAGATGCTGCCATATGTTAGTTCTGAAGCTGCATGTGGCAGCGTCTCCTTCCCCCGCTTGCGGGGAGGGGGACAGCAAGCACATACGAACCAGAGTACAGCACCGCTCAATCACACCGCTTCATACAGCGTCTGATTGCGCGTCTCTTTACAAGCAATCAGCGCGATCAGCGTCAACACCGCCATTGAAGCCAAATAGAAACCCACCGCCTGCAAACCGTAGTTCGCATTCAACCAGGTGGCGATATACGGCGCCACGGATGCACCAAGAATCGACGACAAGTTGTAAGAGAAAGACGCGCCGGTATAGCGCACTTCAGTCGGGAACAACTCCGGCAGCAGCGCGCCCATTGGACCAAACGTCAGCCCCATAATGCTTAAGCCCAGGATCAGGAAGCCCATCACCAGCACCTGAGAACCGGAACCCAGCAGCATTGGGAACATCAGTGCGAAGGCGATAATCATCAGCGTAATGGTGATCATGGTTTTACGACGGCCAAAGCGATCGGCCATCAGACCGGCAATCGGTACCATCACACCAAAACCAATCACCGCCACCATCAGCATCCACAGGAAGCTGTTACGCGAATAGCCAAGGCCGGCCGGCGCGGGCGCAGTACCGTAGCTCATTGAGTAGACGGTCATAATATAGAACAAGGTATAGGTGGCCAGCATGATGAAGGTGCCAAGAATCGTCGCTGTCATATGCTTGCTCAGCAGCGTGCCAATCGGCATTTTCACCTGCTTATTCTCTTTCTGCACTTTGGCGAACACCGGGCTTTCATGCAGCGAAACGCGTACATACAGACCAATCAACACCAGCACCGCAGAGAGAATAAACGGCACGCGCCAGCCCCAGTTCATGAACTGCTCATCGGTCAGCAGCCAGGAAAGCAGCAGGAAAGTACCGTTAGCGAAGAAGAAGCCAATCGGCGCGCCAAGCTGTGGGAACGAACCATAAAGCGCGCGTTTCTTCGCCGGCGCATTCTCGGTAGCCAGCAGGGCTGCACCGCCCCATTCTCCGCCCAGGCCAAGACCCTGACCAAAACGTGCCAGCGCCAGCAGCAGCGGAGCAGCCACACCAATCGTTTGATAGCTCGGCAGCAAACCAATCAGCACCGTAGAAACGCCCATAGTCAGCAGCGATGCGACCAGTGTGGCTTTACGACCGACGCGGTCGCCAAAGTGGCCAAATACGGCAGAACCAATTGGACGCGCAACAAAGGCGATAGCGAAGGTCGCCAGCGACTGTAGCGTGGCGACGGTAGGATCGCCCTGCGGGAAGAAGATGTGCGGGAAAATAATCACCGCGGCGGTGGCATAGATATAGAAATCGAAGAACTCAATGGCAGTGCCGACCAGCGATGCCACAACCACTTTGCCACGTGAATTAACCGGCGTTTCGTCGTGTTTTTTGTCGAGTGTTTCTGTGATGGAGGCTTGCATAAGTGTTTCTTAATTGTAAATGTAGACAGAGAATCTTACGCACCTGGTTTGCGGCATTCAATGGCGAAAAACCGCGTCAGACCGGGCTTTTTCGCCGAATAAGTGGATAATTTCTGAGTTGCAGCGATCAATGGCGGATGGGAACGGGAAGTGTCACTTTTTTGGCGGGAATCTCTGCAAAAGGGCCAAATTAAAGTGACCCTTCAGCGTTTCCTGCTGGTTTTTGCGGAAAAAATAGCCAGCAGGAAACATTTTTAGCTAGTAGGGCATTTGTAACAATCCCGTCTGCTTATTTTGCCTGATGCGGCTGCGGCATCTCTTTATCATCTTTGTATTTCGCAGTAGCGATCCACGCCGCGCAGAACAGCGTCAAACGCGCAAAGAAGTAGAAAAACGCCATCAAGCCAAGCACCGAACCAAAAGCCGCGCCAGACGGCGAGGTTGCCAGCTTCGGCAGCGTCAGCGTCATAACAAACTTGATCACCTCAAAGCCAATCGCCGCCAGCAGCGTGCCGCGGAACAGCGCTTTTTTACGTGGCTTGTGGCGCGGCAAAATCCAGAAGATCCACAGGAACAGCAGATAGTTAGCGAAGATGGAGATCGACAGCGCAATCACCGTCATCGCCGGACGCAGCCACTCAATATCCTCTAGCCCCAGCGCATTAACGATGGCCGCCTGCGCCGCACCGGCAATCGAGGTCAGCGACAGCGTAATCACCAGCGCAAACATCAAACCGAGCAGCGACAGCAGATCGCGCGCGTACTTCTTCCAAAACTTCTCCTGATCGTCTGGCTTACGTTCCCAGACGTCGCGCGACTGGGCACGCACCGCTTCACGCAGATTGCCCATCCAGTTAATGCCGGAGTAAAGCGCCAGCAGCAAACCGGTTATTCCCACCGTAGCACGCTGCTGAATCGCGGTATTCACCGTGTTCTTCAGCGTAGTTGCCAGCGTCGGATCGCTGATGCTGTTAACGATTTTGTTGATCAACTCGGTGAGCAAATCCTGATTCGACGCCAGCACAAAGCCGACCGCCGCAAAGGAGACCATCAAAATCGGTATCAGGGAGAGAAATGAGAAGTAAGTGATGGCTGCACCAAACTGGCTGCCGAGGCGATCGTTAAAGCGCTCCAGCGCGCGCATAAAGTGCGCCACCGCCGGAATCGCCTGAAACCAGGCGGCGAAGCGCGACACATTTTGGATTGAGCCATCCACGGTTTTATTGCCGGTTTTAATATCAATCAGCGGCTTGGTTTCTGCCTCAGCCGCTGTCTCTTTAGGGGTTTTGTCCGTCATAGACGATAGTTATCCTGTTCACTGCGAAAATACAATTATAGCGTCTTATGTCACATACTCTTGTAGGACTTGGCTGAGCCACTCCATAAACACCCGCACGCGGCGCGCCACGTTACGGCGATGCGGATAAAGCAGCGAGATCGGCATCGGTTTAGCCGGGAAGTGATGCAGCACTTCAACCAGCTTTCCTGATTCCAGCAGCGGCTGTACGCCAATCGCCGGCACCTGAATAATGCCGAGCCCGGCCATACACGCGGCGCGATAGGTTTCAGTACTGTTTACCGTCACCACGCCACCGGTTTGAATGTAATGACACTGTTTGCCATCGAAATACTCAAAACCTTGCGAAGGCTGCCCAAGCTGCTGGCTGTAATGCACCATCGCGTGTTGCGACAGATCTTCCAGCCGCACCGGCATGCCGAAACGGGAAAGGTAGTCGGCACTGGCGCAGTTAATCAAGGCGTGCGAGCCAATTTTTCGCGCAATCAGGCCGGAATCTTTCAGCTCACCCACGCGTACCACGCAGTCAAAGCCTTCACGAATCACATCCACCTGGCGGTCGCTGCTGCTCAGCTCAATTTCGAGCCCAGGATAGTGCTGCAAAAACTCCGGCAGACGCGGCAACACAAAGCCGGTCGCCATCGCCACCGACATATCCACCCGCAGCTTGCCGCTTAAGGTGCCGGGATCGTGCTGGAACAGGCTGTCCATGTCGTCGAGCATCGACAACAAATCGAGACAGCGATCGTAATAGACCAAACCATCCTGCGTCAGATGCACGCGGCGCGTGGTGCGATGCAGCAAGCGCGTACCCATTTGATTTTCCAGCGCCTGAAGCTGGCGCGATACGCTGCCTTTCGGTAAACCCAGACTTTCTGCCGCGCGGGTAAAACTGCCCATTTCGGCCACCCGCACAAACACCTGCATTGCGTGAATTTTATCCATGTTGTGCACCGATTGTTGTTGTTAGTGAAACAGTGCTGCGTATTCCTCTGCGTTTATAGATCAATTATTCGCGAATATCCTTATCCGGTGTTCAATTTTCCAACTGGAGCGAAACATGAGTCATAAAATTGCATTGATTACCGGCGGAAATCGCGGTTTAGGTAAGAATGGGGCGCTGAAACTGGCCGCCAAAGGCACCGATATCCTGTTTACCTATCGCGGTCATGCGGATGAAGCACAGGCGGTGGTGCAAGAGATTGAAGCGCTGGGCGCGCGTGCGGTGGCGCTGCAGCTGGATGTTGGCGACACCGGTAAGTTCGATGACTTCGTGGCGCAGGTGAAAGAGGCGCTGCAAAAAACCTGGCAACGCGACAACTTTGATTATTTAGTGAACAACGCCGGCCACGGTCACTACAAGCTCTTTGCCGAGACCACAGAGGATGAGTTTGATGCGCTGGTGAATGTGCACTTCAAAGGGCCGTTCTTCCTGACGCAAAAACTGTTGCCGCTAATCATCGATGGTGGACGCATCCTGAATATCTCCAGCGGCTTAACCCGATTGACGCTGCCAGGTTCGGGCACTTACGCCGCAATCAAAGGGGCGATGGAGGTGTTAACCCGTTATCAGGCGAAGGAGCTGGGCGAGCGCCATATTCGCGTCAACATTCTGGCACCTGGCGCGATTGAAACTGACTTTGGCGGCGGTCGCGTGCGTGATACCAAAGATCTCAACGATCATATTGCCTCGGTTACCGCGCTGGGCCGTGTCGGCTTGCCAGATGATATCGGTGATGCGATTAGCGCGATTCTCAGCGATGAAACCGGCTGGATTACCGCACAACGCATTGAAGCCTCAGGCGGCCAGGCACTGTAATCCGTAGGGTCGCCATTCATGGCGACCTCATTAAACAGCGACGCCAGCAGGTTGCCATAAATGGCAACCTTACAACGTAATCGTCCCGTCAATCACCGTCACGGTTTGGCCACCAATCCAGATCGCTTCATGCGTAAAACTCACCTGAATCCGACCTTCACGCTGAATCGCGCTGCCCTGACGCGCCCGGTAATCTTGCGTTTGGCCCTGTGCCGCCAGGTAGCGCGCCAGACAGGCATTGGCGCTACCGGTGACCGGATCTTCGGTCAAACTGCCGTTCTCAACCAGCAACGCGCGCACTTCATACTGCTCATTCTCACCCGAGGGCAGCGCGCCAAAAATCGCAGTGCCGTTAACGTCGGCATGTTGATGTAAACGGTGTAAATCAGAGGCTGACGGCACCACATCCAGCACCGCCTGCGCGCTGCTCAGCGGAATCAGCAGCCAGCGAATGCCCATATCGACGATGGTCGGCGTCTGGCTGAGATCGAAAGCTTCGCTGTTTAACGCACTGCTCATCAACGCATCGCTGAAGGGCGTTAAGGTGGCTGCGGGCGCAGCAAAAGCCAGCGCGCCATCATCGCTGATTTTCACCTCCACCAGACCAACGCCGCACTCCTGCACGATTTTGCCCGGCGTTTTCAGCGGCCAACCAGCTTCCAGCAGCGCATGCGCGGTGCCGAGCGTAGGATGACCGGCAAACGGCAGTTCGCCTTCAACGGTAAAAATACGCACGCGGTAATCCGCCGCCTGATCCTGTGGCGGCAGCACAAAGGTGGTTTCCGATAGGTTGGTCCAGCGCGCAATCGCTGCCAGCTGCGCATCACTCAATCCCTGTGCATCCATGATCACCGCCAGCGGATTACCTTTAAACGCCGATGAGGTAAACACATCCACTTGTTTAAATGCGACCTTCATTGTCACTCCTTCCTCGTTGAGGTTGTCTGAAATCCAGATTTACATCCTGCCGATTGCGAAAGATCAGCATCAGGGCTATGAATAGATTAAGAATTCTGCAATCGGAGTCTGCAATGTTAAAAGTTCTTGGCCGTACTTCTTCAATTAATGTGCGAAAAGTTCTGTGGCTGTGCGCAGAACTGGATATCGCGTATGAATCTGAACCCTGGGGCGACGATCCGCAATCGCTGCACTCAGCAGAATTTATGGCGCTCAATCCCAACGCGATGGTCCCGGTGATGATCGAGGACGATTTCGTGTTGTGGGAATCCAACACCATTTTGCGCTATCTGGCGAACAGCAACGGCGGCGACTGGCTCTATCCCGAAAATCCGCGCGCGCGGGCACCGGTTGATCAGTGGATGGATTGGCAAGCCACCGAACTGAACACGTCCTGGCGCTACGCGTTTATGTCGCTGGTACGCAACTCGCCAGCGCACCAGGATCCGCGCTTGCTGGCCGCTGCCGTCAAAGGCTGGTCGCACACCATGAACATTCTTAACCAGCATTTGGAAAAAACCGGGCGCTACGTCGCAGGCCGTAATTTCTCGCTGGCGGATATTCCGGTTGGGCTGGCGGTGAATCGCTGGTTCGAAACACCGCTGGAGCATCCTCACTTCCCGGCGGTGCAAACCTATTACGAGCGCCTGACCGAGCGCGAGCCTTACACCACCTGGGGCCGCAACGGCAAACCCTGATCCTGTCCCGGCGCGAGGCCTGTCATCTCACAGGCCAGCGCGCCGGTGCGCTGCAGTGCCCAGGTGTAACGCTCATCAAACGGATAGCAGCAGGAGAGGCGCAACGCGTGCGTATAGCGATCGCTCAGCGAGTAGAGCGCGCCCGGCGTCACACAAATGTGCTCCTGAAGCAGACGGTGAAACATCTCCACGGTATCGACTTTGCCCGGCAGTTCTACCCAGAAAACAAACCCGCCGCGCGGCAGGGTAGCGCGCGTGCCCTGCGGAAAGTGGCGCGCCAGAATGCCGCGTGCCGCATCCAGATTCGCCGCATAGCGGCGACGCAGCGTACGCAGATGATGATCGTAACCGCCGCTTGCCAGGAATTCGGCCAGCGTTTCGCTCAGCAAACGTGACTCCGCCATCGATGAAACCGCTTTGAGGTGAGCGATGGCGTGATGAAAACGTCCGGCGGCGGTCCAGCCGACGCGAAAATCGGGCGCCACGGTTTTGGTAAAGCTGGTGCAGTAAATCACCCAGCCGTCACTATCAAAGGCCTTCACCGGCGGTGACAGCGGCCACTCAAACTGCAATTCGTCATACAAACCATCTTCCAGCAGCGGAACGTGGTAAGTATTCACTAACTTCGCCAGGCGCTTTTTGTTCTCCAGCGGCATCACATAGCCCAGCGGGTTCTGTGCGCCCGGCATGGCGATCACTGCCTGAATACGTTTCTCCTGCAGCAGCATCTCCAGCGCATCGAGCGACAACCCTTGCTGCGGATCGGTGGGGATTTCCAGCGCCTTCAGTCCCAACGAGGCCAGCAGCGGGAACAGGAAAAAATAGGTCGGCGATTCCAGACCGATGCAGTCGCCAGGTTTGGTCACCGCACGCAGCGCCAGCTGCAACGCTTCCATGCAGCCGTGGGTAAGGGTGATCGCTTGTGGCGGCAGGTTGATGCCATTATGCAGCGCGCGCCGTGCAATCTCCTCCCGTAAGCGCTCACTACCAGGCGGCAGCGCATAGCGTCCGATAATGTCGGGATTCTGTCGTAAAATCGATGCGGTAATGCGCCCGATACGCGCCGCAGGATAGAAGGTGCCATCCTGCGGACAGGCCAGCGAGATATTGGTGTACTCCGGATTATTTTGCGCGGCGAACACCTGCTCAATCAGTTCCAGCTTTTGCGCACTGGGATCGTTAATTTTGGGAGGTAACGGTTTTACCGCGCGCGTCACGGCGGGCAGCACGCCACGCACGTAATAGCCGGATTGCGGACGTGATTCGATCAGGCCACGATCTTCAAGCACTTGCCACGCATTAAGCACCGTATTGATACTAACCTGATGCGATTGCGCCACGCGGCGAATCGCCGGCAGCCGCTTGCCCGGCTTCAGGGTGCCCTGATGAATCGACTCGGCAAAGCTATCGACCAACTGCTGATACAGCGTTTGGCCGGAAGAAAGGGGAAGGGACACAAAAGCCTCCGCGCGCGATGGATACAATTCATATTTGAGACAACTGTATCCATCACAATAGTCATTTTGTGTCTCTGTTTCCATTGCAGCGTACGCATTAGCATGAAGGCATCATTGATTGTTAAGGAAGTACGCCATGCTCGATCCCTCATTTTTCAGCTATGTCACCGTTATGTCGATCACTCCCGGCCCGAACAACCTGCTGCTGGCGACTTCCGGCGTCAACTTTGGCTTCAAACGCACGCTGCCGATGCTATTTGGCATTCTACTGGGTTGTGCGATTCAGATGCTGCTGGCGAGTATGGCGCTCGATGTGTTGTTGCACTGGATGGGCGCGATTCGCCTGCCGCTGACAGTGGTCGGATGCAGTTATCTGCTGTGGCTTTCGTGGAAGATATTCCGCGCCGGCGCACCGCAGCTACGCGAACGCCCGCGCCCCATGACGTTAATTGGCGGCATCTGTTTCCAGGCGGTGAACCCAAAAGCGTGGTTGATGGTGACGAATGTGGCGCTGATATACGCCAACAGCAACGGCGTGCTAACCGTGTTACTGGGATTCGCGGCGCTGAATCTGCCGTGCATCTTGATTTGGGCTGCATTGGGCGACCGCCTACGCAGCCATCTGCAGGTAGCGTGGAAACGTCAGGCGTTTAACAGTTTGATGGCATTGTCGCTGGTGGCCACCACCGGTTGGATGCTGTACGACGCAGTGTTGTTGAGTTAACCATTACGATGCGCATGGCGGTGCACCGTAATGATAGGGTCGCCATTCATGGCGACCGCAACCACTCACAATCCAACCAAACTCTCCAATGGAATACCAAACTGCTTATGCAGATTACGGATCATTTCCAGTGATAAAGAACGTTTCCCATTGAGCACTTCATAAACGCGATTACGACGACCGATGGCAGGCTCCAAATCTTTGGCTGTCAGCCCTTGTTGCTCCATGCGGAATTTAATGGCTTCAATCGGATCTGCCGCCTCTATGGGATAATGCTTTTTTTCCCATGCCTCAATGCGCATGCTCATCACGATCATATAATCGCTCTCTGGCGTGCCGAGCTCAGGCACATCTTCAAAGAGCGGCGAGATAGCCTCAAGAGCGGCTTCGTAATCCTGTTCGGAATGAATGGGTTTAATGGTTAGTGTCATTAGCGTTGCTCCACCGTATTAGCGTCAATCGCGTCATATTCCCGATGTGTGCCGATAAACTTTATAAATATCAGCTTCTGTGGATACGCGATGGCCGCTATCAGTCGATAATCGTTTCCTTTGATGTTGAATACCACTCGGCTGCCTTTAAGGATGCTGGCGTGGCGGTATTGTTCCTTGATGTCTGCCGGGCTTGACCAGTCGGCCTTTTGTGCTTCATCAATCCAGGCTCTTAACGGCTGCGAAGAGTCGGGGTTCGCCGTCATAAACTCCCTTAATGACCTTACCGATATAATTCTCATGCAGCGCATCTTAATCCCGTTTTGGGACTATAACAAACCTGAATCCCAATTTGGGACATTTCTTGCGTTAGGCATAAAAAAAGAGGCCGCTTGTGCGGCCTCTCATCTTTGCAGCAAACAATGCTACCTTGTTACTTCCCCACCACATGCGCCGTTTCGCGCGCTTCATCGTTGGCGGCATCCGGTGTAACAACGGGCTCGTAATCGAGCTGCAGCACGCGGCTGGTATCTGCCAGCACTTTCTCGGTCAGCGCCACATCGCCGTTCAGCTTGCGACCCCACGATGGGATCACCATGCGGATTTTGGTCTGCCATTCCGGTGAACGCATCTGCTCTGGGAAGGCTTTCGCCATCAGCTCGAGCATAATCGGTGCCGCGGTTGATGCACCAGGCGATGCGCCGAGCAGCGCCGAAATTGTACCGTCTTCCGAGGTCACCACTTCGGTGCCCAGACGCAGGACGCCGCCCTCTTTGGCATCATTTTTGATGATCTGCACGCGCTGGCCTGCCGTCACCAAACGCCAATCTTCCTGCTGTGCCTGCGGTACGTAAGCACGTAAGGCTTCCATACGATCGCTGTCGCTTTGCAGCACCTGATCAACCAGATATTTCACCAGGTCGAAACTCTTCAGGCCAACCTGCACCATCGGTTTCAGGTTACTGCCATTCATCGCACCGAACATATCCAGCAGCGAACCTTGCTTGAGGAATTTGGTGGAGAAGGTGGCGAACGGGCCAAACAGCAGCACTTGTTTGCCATCCAGCACGCGCGTATCGACATGCGGCACCGACATCGGCGGGGCGCCGACGCTGGCTTTGCCATACACCTTCGCCATGTGCTGTTTCACCACCTCCGGATTTTCCGTCACCAGGAAAGAGCCGCCCACCGGGAAACCGGCGTAGCCTTTCACTTCCGGAATGCCCGATTTCTGCAGCAGCGGCAACGCCGCGCCGCCGGCACCAATAAACAACTGGCGCGTGGTCAGCACGCGATCTTCGCCGCTGACCAGATTATGCAGGCTTACCTGCCAGCGGCCATCGCTCAGGCGCTTGATATCACGCACTTCCTGGCGTAGACGCAGACGGAAATTGGCTTTCTTCTCTAAAGCAGCAATCAGCTGACGCGTCACTTCACCGAAGTTCACGTCGGTACCCATCTCGGTCCAGGTGGCGGCGACTTTCTGCTTGCTGTCACGCCCATTCATCACCAGCGGAATCCACTGGGTGATTTGATCGCGGTCTTCTGAATAGCTCATGCCGCGGAACAGCGTACTTTTCTGCAACGCATTGAAGCGCTTGCGCAGGAATTCAACGTTATCGTCGCCCCAGACGAAACTCATGTGCGGCGTACTGTGGATAAAGCTTTTGGGATTGCGCAGGTTGCCTTTCTGAACGTGATAAGCCCAGAACTGGCGCGAAATCTGGAACGATTCGTTAATCGCCACCGCTTTAGCGATGTCGATGCTGCCATCCGCCTTCTGCGGCGTATAGTTCAGCTCGGCCAGCGCGGCGTGGCCGGTGCCAGCGTTGTTCCAGCCATTCGAGGATTCAACCGCCACGTCATCAAGGCGTTCAACCATCTCAATCGACCAGTCAGGCTCGAGATCCTGCAGCCATGTGCCGAGGGTCGCACTCATCACGCCTGCGCCAATCAGCAGTACGTCGACGTCTTTTCGTTCCTGAAGGTTTGCGCTTTCCTTGCCAGCGGCGGCGAGCGCCAGATTTACCGCAGTAGTACTCATGAGGCGACATCTCCTCTCTCTGTTGACCTGAAGCTCAACAGGTTCGCAGGCGAAATAGCCGCGCTTCTTTCGAGCGCGTGGCGCTACTTCTCAAAGGTTAAGACTCAGGTATAAGTCATGGGGACGATAACGGTTAACTGCACGTTATGCATATGCATTCGAATATAACATTCTCGTATCGGAATTAAACGTTTGTTTATTTTTTAAAGGCGGAAATGATTCAGCATAAGAATTAATCAGCTCAACCCCGCTGCCATAAGGGATTTTTATCTCTTAATCAGACGCTTATAGTAATGTGAATGTTATGGGTTTGTGAGTGTTATTGGCGGGTGCGTTAATAGGTAGTGAGGTGCGTCACAAATTAATTATATGAATTTTAAGTGATTTACGTAAATTGACTATTTATGCGGAATTTATGTTGCGTGATATTTCGCCATGCCGTGTAAAAGTAATGTTACATTTTTGTGGTGATGAATTTAGGCGTGAGCAGGCATGCCATGCAGAAGAAAAATGCATCACCTTGCAGGAAAAGCGATCAGCGCGAGCGACGTCGCCACAGGAAGCGAATCACGAAGAACTCAATCGCGCCCAGCAGCAAAAACCACAGGCTAAAGACAATCGTATACAGCTGATTAACATCCATCAGGTGCAAACTTTCTTGCAGCTGTTTTGCCAGCTCAATGCCAAACGAGGGCGCGGGCAGCAGCAGTGCAGAGAGAAAGCCCAGCAGCAGAATGCCACCCGGGATAATCAGCGTTTCGAACGGGTTATTCATGGTCATTTTTCCAAATCAGTTAGCGCGGGCATTAGCGCATAAAATGGCGCTGGGGTGCAATCCCCGTGCCGGATCGCGCTAAGAAATTTCTTCTATTCCATTCACTTAGCGTCAAAAATAGCGAAAGTTAAGAGTTATAGCCTTTGCTATACTTAAAGCCCTGATTTTACTGTCTTTTTTTTGGTGTTTTTGCGTGTTAGACTGCGCGCACTTTTTCATTACTGAACAATAAATGCGGAGAAGTAGCGGCTTCAGGGCCTGTTCCGCGGCATTGATTGAAAACCCATGACATTTATCGCAACCCTGATTCTGGCCTTTGGTATGTCGATGGACGCTTTCGCTGCAGCACTGGGCAAAGGCGCATCATTGCATCGCCCGAATTTCAAAGAAGCGCTGCGTACGGGCTTGATCTTTGGCGTCATCGAAATGCTGACGCCGCTGATTGGCTGGGCAATTGGCCTGGCGGCCAGTCGCTATGTTATGGCATGGGATCACTGGGTCGCTTTCGGTCTGTTAAGCGTGCTGGGCGGCCGTATGATCATGGAAGGCTTCCGTCAAACGGCTGATGAGCCCTGCGAAGCGCCGCAGCGTCACGGTTTTATGGTGCTGGCATTGACCGCTGTCGCCACCAGTCTGGATGCGCTGGCGGTGGGTGTGGGTTTGGCATTTCTGCAGGTCAATATCATCATGACCGCCGTCACCATCGGCGCCGCCACCACCGTGATGGCGACCACCGGCGTGCTGGTTGGACGTTTTATCGGCCCGGTAATGGGCAAATGGGCTGAAGTGCTTGGCGGCGTGGTACTGATCAGTATTGGCTGCACCATTTTAAGCCAGCACATGGGTTGGTTTAACTAACGATGCTGCTGCCTGGTGCGCATAAATGCGCACCCTACAACTTCCACTGTGCCTGGTCGTACCTTCATGGCGACCACCGCAAACCCGCAATAAATCCCTATTCTGTGATCTACTTCAAAAATAATTGCAGTAAAAACGCTCAGACGCTATACTTTTTGCGTATTTCTTCAACAATTTTTGAATCAGGTGCTTTATGAAACGCTTTTTCCGCTACGTGTTCCGTTCTTATGTAGAAACCTTCAAACACGTACCGCCGGGTGCTCTTAATTAAGATCTCCCCAGAATACCCTCGATAATCGCGGTCAGGGATCGACCTGTGGTTATCAACTGTTTTCTTATCTCTCCAACCGCTTTCCCTGCCATTTCCCCGCTAATAGATTGATTTATCCCTTCAGCCATCACATTTAGATCTGGCTATAGCCGCAGGTTATACCCCGCTACTAAACAAGCATTCGTCACCCTTTCTTCTGCATGAAATAGTCAGCTCAGGCCCTCTAAACCGTCTGAAACGAGAAACATCATGCTGATCCCACAACCTTATTTACTCTTCCTCGGCGACGTAACCGATCCACTGGCCGCTAAAACGGCACGCGGCATTCAGGTCTGGCGACCGGAGCAGTGCGTTGGCGAAATCAAATTGCCGGGCTGCACCGTCAGCCTTGGCCTCGACGAGCTCGATATTAACGCTGCTAAAGCGCGCGGGGCCAAAACGCTGGTGCTCGGTACCGCCAATGCGGGTGGTTACCTGCCAACACACTGGCTCGACACGGTAAAAAGCGCCATTTCCGCTGGTATGAACGTTGCCAGCGGTTTACATCATCGTTTGGTGGATGAGCCTGAGCTGGTGGCATTGGCCAAAGAGTTCGGCGTGGAGCTGTTCGACCTGCGCCATATGCGTCCAAAATTGAACGTCGGCAGCGGTAAAAAGCGTACAGGTAAGCGAGTGCTTACTGTTGGCACTGACTGCTCAGTGGGCAAAATGTACACCTCGCTGGCGCTGGAAGCGGCGATGCGCGAACGCGGCATGAAAGCCGATTTCCGCGCTACCGGTCAGACCGGCATTTTAGTGGCAGGCGAAGGGATTGCGATTGATGCGGTGATTGCCGACTTCATCGCCGGTGCCGTTGAAGCGCTGTCGCCCGCCAATGACGCCGATCACTGGGATATCGTTGAAGGTCAGGGTTCGCTGTTCCATCCTTCCTATGCTGGCGTCAGCATGGGCCTGATTCACGGTGCGCAGCCGCACTGGCTGGTGATGTGCCACGAAATGGGCCGTCCGCATATGCGCCATCTGCCGCATCAGCCGATGGTCAGCCTGAAAGATTGTGTCGAAGCCAACCTGCGCGCGGCGCATGTCACCAGTGATGCCGTGCAGCTGGCCGGTTTCGCCATCAACACCTCGAACTACAGCGAAGAGGAAGCGCGCGCCTATTGTGCAGAGGTCAGCGCTGAATTCGGTGTGCCTGCCACCGATCCGGTGCGCTTCGGCATTGCGGATATCGCCGCGCTGCTGCAGGAGCGCGGCTAACATGCGGCGCATGCAGATTGAAGTGCTGGAGCTGCCGCTGGCGCGTCCGTTTGCCATCTCGCGTGGCACGCGTACGGCGGTTACGGTAATTCGCGTAACGCTGGAGCAAAACGGCTTTATTGGCCGTGGCGAATGTACGCCAACGCCGCGCTACGATGAAACGCCGGAAAGCGTCAACGCCGAGCTGGACGCGCTGCGCGCCGACATTGAAGCGGGTTTGAGCCGCCTCGATCTGCAAAGCCGTTTGTCTGCGGGTTCAGCGCGTAATGCGCTGGACTGTGCGCTGTGGCGCCTGGATGCTGCACTGGCGAAACACACGCTGTGGCAACAGTGCGAACGCCTTCAGCCGCCCTCGGTGATCACCGCCGAAACCCTCAGCCTCGATTCCATCGCGAACATGGCCGCCGCTGCTGCCGATGCGGTATCACGCGGTGCCATCCTGCTGAAAATCAAACTCAATCGCGACGAAATTCTGGAGAAAGTCGCCGCGATTCGTCAGGCCGCGCCGCGCGCCACGTTAATCATTGATGCTAACGAAGCCTGGTCAGGCGTGGATTTGCCCAGCCTGCTCAACGCGCTGGTCAGCTTTAACATTGCGATGGTCGAGCAGCCGCTGCCGGCGGGGCAGGATCAGGCGCTGCAGCGTTTTGCGCACCCGATTCCAATCTGTGCCGATGAGAGCTGCCACACGCGGGAAGACATCGCGCCGCTGCGCAATCGCTACGAAATGATCAACATCAAGTTGGATAAGTGCGGCGGTTTAACCGAAGCGCTAGCGATGGTGAAAGAGGCGCAGAAGCTGGATATGCGGCTGATGGTGGGCTGCATGCTCGGCTCATCACTGGCGATGGAGGCGGCGTTGCCGGTGGCGATTGCCGCGGAACACGTCGACCTCGATGGCCCGATCTGGTTGGCCGCTGACAGCTCGCCGTTCCTTTCTTACGCTCAAGGCCAAATCTGGCTGTAACCCGCACGCGGAGCAACGATGACGGACACTTTACTTACCCCCAACGCCGCCAGCGTTGCCGGTTCACCACCGGTGCTCGCGATTCAGGACCTCAGCGTCAGCTTTCGCGGCCGCAGCGGCGAAAATCAGGCGCTGAAGGGCATCAGTTTTAACATTCATCAGGGCGAAATTGTCGCCGTGGTGGGCGAAAGTGGCTCGGGTAAATCGGTCACCTCGCTGGCGGTGATGGGCTTACTCGCCGCCTCTGGCCGTATCGATCGCGGCAGCATGCAGTTTCGCGATCGTCAGGGCAAAGCCCATCAACTGGCCAGCCTGAATGAACCTCAGCGCCGCGCCCTGCGTGGCCGCGAGATGGCGATGATTTTTCAGGAGCCGATGACCTCGCTCAATCCGGTATTACGCGTTGGCGATCAGCTGACCGAAGCGCTGCGTGACCACCAGATTTGTGACAAAAGCCAGGCCGAGGCGCGCGCGCGCGAATTACTGCGTCAGGTGCGCATCGCCGATGTGGATCGCGTTATGAAAAGCTATCCGCATTCGCTGTCGGGCGGCATGCGCCAACGCGTGATGATTGCCCAGGCGCTGGCCTGCGATCCGCAGCTGTTAATTGCCGATGAGCCGACCACCGCGCTGGACGTTACCGTGCAGGCGCGCATTCTGCACATCCTGCGCGACCTGCAACGCGAGAAGCAGATGGCGGTGCTGTTCATCACCCATGACATGGGCGTGGTGGCCGAAATCGCCGATCGCGTGGTGGTGATGCTGCGAGGCGAAGTGGTTGAGCAGGGCACGGTCAGCGACATCTTCAATGCGCCGCAGCATCCTTATACCAAAGCGCTACTCGCCGCGGTGCCAAAGCTGGGCGATATGCGCGAACACGCGTGGCCGCAGCGTTTTCCGCTGTTGGGCAGCGAGGTCAACGATCGCAGCGAGCAGCGCACCGCGCGCTACGACGAAACGCCGCTGCTGGATGTACGCGGTCTGAAAGTGTACTACCCGATTCGCAGCGGGATTTTCTCGGCGCTGACCCACCAGGTGCACGCGGTGGAGCAGATTGATTTCAGCCTGTGGCCGGGCGAAACCCTGGCGATTGTCGGCGAAAGCGGCTGCGGTAAATCTACCACCGGTCGTGCGCTGATGCGGCTGATCAACAGCGACGCCGACAGCATCCATTTCCAGGGTAATGAAATTGCCAATCTTAAAGAGGCGCAGTTCCAGCCGCTGCGCCGTGAAATCCAGATGGTGTTCCAGGATCCCTACGCCTCGCTCAATCCACGTTTGACGGTTGGTTTCACCATTGCTGAACCGCTGCTGCTGCATGGCATGGTGAAGTCGCTGGAAGAAGCTTCGCCGCAGGTCGATGCGCTGCTAAAAAGCGTGGGATTGTTGCCGGAACATGCGCAGCGCTATCCGCACGAGTTTTCCGGTGGCCAGCGTCAACGCATCGCCATCGCACGCGCCATGGCGTTGAAACCCAAAGTGATCATCGCCGATGAAGCGGTCTCGGCGCTCGACGTGTCGATTCAGGCGCAGGTGGTCAATCTGATGATGGATCTGCAGCAGCAAACCGGCGTGGCGTGGATCTTTATCTCGCACGATATGGCGGTGGTAGAGCGCATCGCCAACCGCGTGGCGGTGATGTATCTCGGCCAGATTGTCGAGCTCGGGCCGCGCCAGTCGGTGTTTAACCAGCCACAACATCCTTATACCCAACGTCTGCTGGCCTCGGTGCCGGTAGCCGATCCCCAGAACCGTCAACCCCGCACTTTCGAAGAGAGCGAAATTCCTTCGCCGCTGCGCAAGGTGGGAGAAACGGTCATTAAACCGCGTTATCGCCAGGTTGCTCCGCAACACTGGGTCGCTGACTTTGTTTCGCGCTAACCCTCAATACCAGGAGATTTCATGAACCCGATTTTCCGCCGTACGGCGCTTGCGCTCGGATTGACCCTCTCGCTGGCCGCCGCGGCTCAGGCACAGGATCTGCGCATTTCGATGTATGCCGACATCACCGGCCTCGATCCGCACGATACCTCAGACAACGTCAGCTACTCGGTGCAGAGCGGCATCTTTGAGCGCCTGTTCCAGTTCGATGCGCAGATGAAATTGCAGCCGTGGCTGGCCACCGGTTACACCAACAATGACAGCGCCACCGAATTTACCCTGACGCTGCGTAAAGACGTCACTTTCCAGGACGGCACGCCGTTTGATGCCGAAGCGGTAAAAGCCAACCTCGATCGCCTCGCCGACCAGAAAAAAGGCCTCAAGCGCAACAGTCTGTACAAGATGATTGAGAAGGTGACGGTGCTGGCGCCGGATCAGGTAAAAATCGAGCTTAACCAATCGTTTGGTGCCTTCATCAACACGCTGGCGCATCCGTCGGCGGTGATGTGGAGCCCGGCAATCCTCAAGCAATATCCGGAAGAAGCGCAGCTGCGTCTGCATCCGGTGGGGACCGGTCCCTTCAAATTCGTCACCTGGCAGCCGGGTAAAGCGGTGACGCTGGCAAAGTATGATGGCTACTGGCAAAAGGGCTGGCCGAAGGTGGATAACGTGATCTTCTCGCCAAGTCCGGAAGATGCTACGCGCGTCGCGGCACTGAAGTCGGGCCAGGTTGATGCGATCTGGCCGCTACCGTCGGATCTGATCGCCACCGTGCAGAGTGATAGCAAACTGGCGGTCCAGCGCGATCCGAGCATTTACCTCTACTACATGGCGATCAACACCCAGCACAAACCGCTGGCCGATATACGTGTACGCCAGGCGATCAACTACGCCATCGACCGCGATCTATGGCTAAAAGTCGCCTTTGCCGGCATGGGCAAACCGGCCAGCTCGGCGATTCCTGCAGGCGTGCAGTTCTATCAGAAGCAGAGCGCGCCGAACTATCGCTATGCACCGGATGAAGCCAAAGCGCTGTTGAAAGCCGCCGGTTATCCGAACGGCCTCGACCTGAAACTGTGGGTCACCAACGCCACCGCCAGCGTGCGTGCCGCGCAGGTGCTGAAAGCGCAGCTGGCAACGGTCGGCATTCGCGCCACGGTCACGCCGATGGATTCCGGCACGCGTAACGCCAAACTATGGGGCGTGAAGGATCCGAAAGAGGCGGAATTTGACCTCTATTACGGCGGCTGGTCGACCTCAACCGGTGATGCCGACTGGGCACTGCGTCCGCTTTATGCCACCGAATCCTGGGTGCCAACCTCGTACAACGTTTCGTACTTCAGCAATGCCGAAGCCGACAAAGCGATTGCCGGTGGCTTAGCCACCGCCGATCCGGCCAAACGTGGCGAGGCGTACGCTGAAGCGCAGAAAGTGTTGTGGAAAGAGGCACCGGTGGCTTTCCTCGGCACGCCAGACAATCTGGTTGGCAAGCGCAGCACGCTGAGCGGTGTGTCGATGCTGCCGGATGGTAACTTCCTGTTTAATCAGGCGGCGTTTAAGTAAAGGTTGGGTGGGTGCGGGCTGCCCCTACGAATGTGCTTGCTGTCCCCCTCCTCGCTCCTCCCCCATAAATGGGGGAGGAAGATGCTGCCACATGTGAGTGCTGTAGCTGCAATGGGGGAGGAAGATGCTGCCACATGTGAGTGCTGTAGCTGCATGTGGCAGCGTCTCCTTCCCCCGCAAGCGGGGGAAGGCCGGGATGGGGGACAGCCAGCACGATCTGGGGCACCCAGCACAATCTGTTACACCCAGCACCATACCAAATATAAAGGAACCGCATGTTCGCATACATCATTCGCCGATTGCTGGAGATGATCCCCGTTCTGCTGGTGGTCTCGCTGCTGGTCTTCGGCTTCATCAAGCTGCTGCCTGGCGATCCGGCGCGCATCTACGCTGGGCCGGATGCGCCTTTGGCTGCGGTGGAAGCCGCGCGTCAACATCTCGGGCTCAACGATCCGCTGCCGCAGCAATATATCAACTGGATCGGCGGCCTGCTGCGCGGCGATCTTGGCGTCACTTACCGCACCCAACAGCCGGTGCTGGACGTCATCAAACAAGGCTTTATGCCGACGATGTGGCTGGCGCTGGCCGGTTTTGCCTGGTCGGTCATTCTCGGCCTGTTCCTCGGCGTCTTTGCCGCCCTGAAACGCGGTAAATGGCAGGACTGGACCTTGATGAGCGTCGCCGTCGGCGGCATCTCGATGCCGACCTTCTGGCTGGGTCTGTTGCTGATCCAGTTCGTCGCCATGCCGTTTGGCCTGTTTTCGGTCAGCGGCTTCAATCAACCCAGCGACATCGTATTACCGGCTATCACGCTCGGTTCGTCGGTGGCGGCGGTGATGGCGCGCTTCACCCGCTCGGCGTTTCTCGAAGTGGCGCAGGAAGATTACGTGCGCACCGCCAAAGCTAAAGGGCTGCGCAATCGGCTGGTGACGTGGAAACATGTGATGCGTAACGCATTGATCCCGGTGATCACCATGCTCGGCTTGCAGTTTGGTTTTCTGCTCGGCGGATCGATCGTGGTCGAAAGCGTCTTCAACTGGCCGGGATTAGGTTGGCTGTTGATCGAGTCGATCAAGGCGCAGGATCAGCCGGTGATCCAGGCGTTAGTGATGCTGTTCGTGTTTGAATTTATTGTGATTAACCTGCTGGTCGATCTGCTGTATGCCGTGGTCAACCCAGCGATTCGCCTGCGACAGGAGCCGTAATGAGTCTGCAATCTCTGCCTGCCCACGCGCAGGAGGCGATCCGTTCGCCGTGGCGTGATTTCCTGCACGCGCTGGTGCGTAATCCGCTGGCGCTGGTCTCTGGTGGTTTTGTACTGCTGCTGGTGCTGGTGGCTATTTTCGCGCCGTGGCTCGCGCCCTGGGACCCGATGGCGCCGGACTGGATGGCGCTGTCCTCGCCGCCGTCCAGCACGCACTGGATGGGCACCGACGAATTGGGCCGCGATCTCTTCAGCCGCATCATCTTTGGCGCGCGCATCTCGCTGTACGTCGGCGTGCTGTCGGTCACGCTCGGCATGGTGGTTGGCGTGCTGCTGGGGCTGCTGGCGGGCTATTATGGCCGCTGGATCGATATGCTGATCATGCGCGGCTCCGACGTGCTGTTTGCCTTTCCTGGCATGCTACTGGCGATCGCGGTGGTAGCGATTCTCGGCCCGGGGCTGAATAACGTCATCATCGCGGTGGCGATCTTCAGCGTGCCGGTATTTGCGCGTATCGTGCGTGCTTCCACCTTGTCGCTGAAGCAGGCGGCGTACGTGGAAGCGGTGCGCTGTGCCGGTGCGCCGGATCGCGTGATTCTGCTGCGCCATATTCTGCCGGGCACGCTCTCTAACGTGATTGTCTATTTCACCATGCGTATCGGCACCAGTATTCTCACTGCTGCCGGGCTGAGTTTTATCGGCCTTGGCCCGGAACCCGATGTGCCGGAGTGGGGCAATATTCTGGCGATGAGCCGCAGCATGATGATGGCCGGCTTGTGGCACGTCAGCGTGTTTCCGGGGCTGGCGATATTTATTACCGTACTGGCGTTTAACCTGCTGGGTGACGCGCTGCGCGACACGCTCGATCCCAAACTAAAGAGCTAAGCATGGACTTTCAACAACTGCAGCGCGACCTGCTGCTGCAACGCTGGCGCAGCGAGCGTCAGCTGGGACAACCGCGCACCGTTAGTGGTGCCAACAATCGCCTAAGCGATGTGCCGGGCGTGCGCGTCGGACATTACACGCTGGCCGATGGCGAGCGGCAAACCGGCGTCACCGCGATTGTGCCGCCGGGCGACAATCTGTTTACTCAGCCGCTGCCCTGTGCGGCTGCGGTGTTCAACGGTTTCGCTAAGCCGGTTGGCCTGGTGCAGGTTGAAGAGTTGGGCGTGCTGCAGACGCCGATTTTGCTCAGCAACACGCTGGCGGTGGGCACGCTATTTACCACGCTGGTGCGCGATGCCATCAGCCGCAACCACGAGTTGGGCCGCAGCTTGCCGACGGTCAATCCGCTGGCGCTGGAGTGCAACGATGGCTGGCTCAACGATATTCAGGCGCTGGCAATCACGGAAGCCATGGCGCAACAGGCACTGGATAACGCCACCGCCGATTTTGCGCGCGGCAGCGTCGGTGCCGGGCGCGGTATGAGCTGCTTCAGTTTAAAAGGTGGCATTGGCACGGCATCGCGCCTGATTCCGTCGCTCAATGCCACGCTTGGCGTATTCGTGCTGGCCAACTTTGGTGCCTTAACCGCACTGACGTTGGACGGCGTGCGCCTCGGCGAGATGATTGCGCCGCTGCTGCCGGAACTGACGCCACAGCGTGATGCCGGCTCCATCATCATTATTATGGCGACCGATGCGCCGCTTGATGCACGGCAACTCAAGCGCGTCGCCAAACGCGCCGGTGCCGGTTTAGGACGTTTGGGCAGCTATTGGGGCCACGGTTCGGGCGATATTGCTGTGGCGTTCTCCACCCAGCCGCAGCCGCAACCGCCGGAAGAATCGGCGCTGGAACCGCTGCTCGCCGCCGCTGCTGATGCCACCGAACACGCGGTGCTGGATGCCTTGCTGAGCGCCGAAGCCGTCACCGGTTTCCGCGGCCATCATCGCCCATCGTTAACCGACGTTTTGGATCGATTGGCGCTGTCGTCCCGGTCGGCATAAATGCCGCCCCTACAAAACACATGACCGGTGCAGACATATCGCTTCGTAGGGTCGCCATTCATGGCGACCGTGTTAAAAATTGCACGGAACCCAAGATAACCTCATGAAAATATTCATCTCAGCCGATATTGAAGGCATTGCGGGCGTGATGCGCCCGGAACAGTGTTCACCCGGCCACGCGGAATACCAACTGGCGCGTGGATTGATGGAACAGGAAGTCAACGCCGCTATCGATGGCGCATTTGCCGGTGGTGCCACCGAAGTGGTGGTGGCTGACAGCCACGCGCAGATGACCAACCTGCGTGCGGAAAATATCGATCCGCGTGCGCGCATGGTACAGGGCAAACCGCGCGGTTTATCAATGGTGGAAGGCATTGAGCAGCAGCCGTTTGATGGCCTGTTCTTTATTGGCTATCACAGCGCGGCGGGCGAGCCTGGCGTGCTGGCGCACACCATTAACGGCCGCGCGTTCTGGCGTATTCACATCAACGGCAAGGTGATGGGCGAAAGCGACATTTATGCGGCAGCGGCGGCTGAACAGGGCACGCCGCTGTGGCTGGTGAGCGGTGACGATCAGCTTAAAGGCTGGATGGCTGAACACTATCCATCGGTGGATTACGTCTGCGTGAAACGCGCGATTTCGCACACCTGCGCGGAATCTATCAGTCCGCAGGCGGCGCAAAACGCCATTCGCGTAGCGGCGACCGCCGCCGTGCAGCGTAAACGGCAGGTCAGCACCACGCGCCTGAGCGCGCCTTATGAGATGCAGCTACAGGCCAGCAAACCGGTGCTGGCGGATCTGTTCAGTCTGATTCCCGGCGTGACGCACATCGACGCGGTTACCGTCGGCTATCGCGCGGATGATATGAATACACTGATTAGCCTGCTGAGCGCCTTCTCCTATCTGGCGAGCACGCAGTCGTAATCCGGTGCGCATTAATGCGCACCCTACGACGTTGCCACCTGCAACACGTAGGGGCGCCATTTATGGCGACCGCTAAATCAGCAGGTCGGTCCGCATTTCCTGCTGAATTTTGCTAACCTGCGCGCAATTTATATATAACAACGAGGCAGTCATGCAGCTCTGCAGTTTTTATCTTATTGACCAGCAAAGAAAAAGTTACGGTATTGTGCAGCAAGAGGGCGTGATTGATATCGGCGCGCGCCTCGGCGCTGACTGTCCGGATCTGAAAACTTTGCTACAACGCGGCGCGTTGAGCGATCTCGATGCCTACCTTTCACAGCCAGTTGATCATCCGTTTAGCGCTATTCGCTTCCTGCCGGTGGTGGAAAATCCTGGCAAAGTGTTCTGCGTTGGCATGAACTACGCCGATAAACGCAAAGAGTTTGCCGAGACGATTGAAGCGCCAACGCTGTTTGTACGTTTCGCAGATTCGCTGGCGGCACATGAACAGCCGCTGCTGAAACCGGCCACCACGCAAGAGTTTGATTACGAAGGCGAACTGGCGGTGATCATCGGTAAAGCCGCTTATCAGGTGAAGGCCGCCGATGCGCTGCAGCACGTTGCTGGCTACAGCTGCTTTATGGACGCCACGGTACGCGATATGCAGTTTACCTGGTTCACCGCCGGCAAAAACTGGCAGCAAACCGGTGGATTCGGCCCGTGGATGACCACCGCCGACGAGATCCCCGATCCGCAGCAGCTGGCGATTAAAACCTGGCTCAATCAGCGCGAAGTGCAGAACGATACCACCGCCAGCATGGTGCATCCGGTGGCGAAGATCATTGAGTACATTTCAGCGTTCAGCCCGCTGTCGCCGGGCGATGTGATCATCACCGGCTCTCCGGGCGGCGTCGGTAAAAAACGCACGCCACCGCTGTTTATGTTCCCCGGCGATGAGATTGAAGTGGAAATCGAGAAAATCGGACGATTGCGTCACCGTGTGGCCTGAATGCGCAATAAATTGCGCCGCTACCAATACGTGCACATACCGTAGCGGCGCGATTCATCGCGCGGTGTTTAACGCCTAAACTTCACCACGCGGCTGCGGTTCAACATTAACCGCAGCGAATCGCCTTCACGCGTAATCACAAAACACTTCTCCCACGGCCCATCCTGCGCGGTGGCCAGTACGCGATCGCCGCCCAGCGACTGCAACCGGGCACGAATGGCTGCCGGGCCGATGCCCATAATTAGGCTGTCGTCCTCAATCACCAACTCGCTGCGCCACTGCGGCGCCAACCAGCGGCCTTGCAGATTATCGAGGCTGGCCCGATCGGCCTGCACCGGCAAAAAACGCCGCGCGGCATGGCCAATTTCACCCACAATCGCCGCGCCATCATGGCGTAACTGCATCGGAAAGGTGCTGGAGAGCGATACCGCATCGCCATGCGCATCGTCACGCCACAACGTTTCACCGGCGCCGAGCCAGGTGGCCGTCACGCCGTTGATCTCCAGCCAGTCGGCCGCGTTTTCCGCCACGTACAGCCCCGGCGTTAAATCGTGTCCTTTCTCCGGCAATTCGCGCTTAAGCAGCGCCGCCATCACGCGCAACACGCTTTCCGAGGTGGTGACATCTTCGCGATTGGCGACCAGCGCCACGCCAAGTTTTAACTCCGGATGCAGCAGGAAATAGCTCTTATAGCCGGCATGCGAACCGCCGTGGCCAAACAGCGTCTGGCTGCCAAGCGTCGAGCTGGTGATGCCCAAACCGTAACCGCTGGTGCGGCCATCGTTGAGATTGCGCGGCGCAGTCAGGCGCTGCAGCACGCCCGCGCCCGGTCCGCTATCGGCCAGCAGGCTTTGCAGCCAGCGCGTCAAATGGTTCAGGCTGCCGGTCACGCTACCCGAAGCAGAAAGATGTAAACCGGCGCTGGCAAGCTGCCAGCGTGCGCCGTTTTGCCAGTAACCCGGCACTAAACCTGGCACGACATCAAACCAGCTTTCCGGCGCAATCAGGTTGATATCTAGCGGATCGCAGAGGTACTGCTGCAGCAGATCGTTGAAGCCCACGCCTTTGGCTTTTAACGCTTCTTCCACCAGCCGATAGCCGGTGTTGGTGTATGAGATTTCGCTGCCGGGCGCATAGTTGAGCTCGCCTTCACGCGCGATAAAATCCAACAGGTCGGCGGCGCTCGTCGCGTTGTACACCGACAATCCCAGCAGCGATAAGGTTTCGCGCACGTCCGGCAAGCCGCTGCTCATATCCAGCGCCTGACCAACGGTAATCTGCCCGTTGGCGCCGCTGAGCTGCGGCAGATGCTGCGCCAGCGTGTCATCAAGCTGCAGATAGCGGCGGCCGGGTCCCGTCACTAAAGCGGCAAAGATATGTTTGGTGATGGAAGCGAAACGCACCACGCTGTCGGCGCTAAACGGCGTTTGCTGCGCCAAATCGGCCAAGCCGGCGCAGTGGGTTGAGTGAATCTGCTGCGCATCAAACAGCACGATTGCGCCGCCCGGTGCGCCAGGCTGTTGCCAGCTTTCAGTGATCTGTTGTGCGACCTGCGCGGCGTGTTGCCAGTTAGCGGTCATGCCGGTTCCTCCAGCGTCATGCTGAGATCGAAAAGTTGGGCGGTATGTGGATGCTGGATGCGCCGCGCACGCAAATCGTCGGCGCTCAGCTGCTCCACCATCTCACCATTCTGCATCACGCCAATGCGCTGACACAGGTGCGTTACCACCGCGAGGTTATGCGTCACCATAATGTAGGTGAGTTTGCGCTCGCTGCGTAGATCGCTGAGTAAATTGAGAATTTCGGCCTGCACCGACACATCCAGCGCTGAAGTCGGCTCATCCAGCAGCAGCACTTCCGGTTCGGCGATCAGTGCGCGGGCAATCGCTACGCGCTGACGCTGACCACCCGACAGCTGATGCGGATAGCGAAAACGTACTGCCGCCGGTAAACCGACTTCGCTTAATGCCTGGCTGATGCGCTGTTCGGCGCGATCGAGCTGATGCACCAGCAGCGGTTCGTGCAGGATACGATCGATGGTTTGACGCGGATGCAGCGAACCAAACGGATCCTGAAACACCATTTGCACCTGACGATAGAAGGCGCGGCTGCGTTTGGCGCTGAGCTGCATGCCGCCAAACAGCATGCTGCCTTGCCAGTCAGCATTCAGCCCGGCGAGGGCGCGCAGAATAGTGGATTTGCCCGAGCCGCTTTCACCGACCAGGCCAAAGCTTTCGCCGTTACCCACCGCAAAGCTGACGTCTTTCACCGCTGTGTGCGCACCGAAGTTGATGCGCAGGTTATCGATTTGAATCATGGTTTGCTCCCAGCGGGCATTGAAACGGTCGGCATGAATGCCGACCCTACAAAAACGCGCTGAACGGTCGTAGGGTCGCCATTCATGGCGACCTGGCCAATTATTCCTGCCATGCGGCATCGCGCTGCAATACGGGCAAACGCTCACGCGGATGACGCAACGATGGCAAACAGGCCAGCAAACCGCGCGTATACGGATGTTGCGCCTGCTGCAGTTGCCCGGCATCTAACAGCTCGACGATGCGACCGGCGTACATCACCGCCACGCGATCGCAGAAGTGCGACACCAGCGGCAGATCGTGGCTAATCAGGATCAGCCCCATGCCGCGCGCTGACACCAGCTCGTCAATCAGCTTGAGGATCTCGGCTTGCACCGTGGCATCCAGCGCGCTGGTGGGTTCATCGGCGATCAGCAGTTCCGGATCGGGCGCCAGCATCATGGCAATCATCACGCGCTGCCCCATGCCGCCAGACACTTCATGCGGATAGCGTTTCGCCACGGCGGCCGGATCGCGAATCTTCACCTGTTCCAGCAGCGCAATCGCTGCCTGCATCGCTGCTTTATGGCTGCCGCCTTTGTGCTCGCGCCAGGCTTCGGCAATCTGCTGGCCAATGGTCATCACCGGATTGAGCGAATATTTCGGGTCCTGCAGGATAAAACCGACGCGCTTGCCGCGAATTTTACGCAGCACTTTTTCGCTGGCACCGCGCAGATCGATGCCATCAAAGCGCAGTACGTCGGCGCTGACCTCGGCATTGCCCGGCAGCAACTGCATCAGGCTGCGCGCGGTCAACGATTTGCCAGAGCCACTTTCGCCAACGATGGCGAACTTCTCGCGGCCTACGCTAAAACTCACGCCGCGCACCGCTTCAAAGGTCTCGGTGCGTGAACGGAAGGCGATGCGCAGATTTTCAATTTCCACCAACATTTAGCGCTCCTTAGGATCCAGCACGTCGCGCAGACCGTCGCCGAGAAAGTTGAACGCCAGCGACGTCAGGAAAATCGCGATACAGGGCATTAAGGGCACCCACCATTCGCTGAACAGGAAGCGACGCGCAGTGGCGATCATCGTGCCCCATTCCGGTGAGGGCGGCTGCGCGCCCATGCCGAGAAAGCCCAGGCTGGCGGCGGTAATGATGATGGAACTCATATCCAGCGTGATGCGTACAATCAGGCTCGGCACGCACAGCGGCATGATATGGCGCAGAATGATGCGCAGCGGCGAGGCGCCGGTCAGACGGCTGGCAGCGATAAAGTCGCTGTGGCGGAACTGCAGGGTTTCGGCGCGCGCCAGGCGCGCATACGGCGGCCACGAGGTGAGGGCAATCGCCAGAATCGCACTCTCCACGCCCGGTTTCAGTGCGGCAACAAAGGCCAGCGCCAAAATCAAACGCGGGAAGGCGAGGAAGATATCGGTGATGCGCATCAGTGCTTTATCGATGAAGCCGCCGGCGTAACCGGCGATGCAGCCAATCAGCAGGCCGAGCGGCGCGGTGAGCAGCACCACAGCGATTACCATGCCGAGCGTGGTGCGGCCGCCGTAGATAATACGCGTCCAGACATCGCGCCCCAGCTCATCGGTGCCGAGCCAGTGCGCGGCAGAAGGCGCAGCGAGGCGGTTTTCCAGATGCTGCGCGCCGGGATCGAATGACGTCAGCCACGGCGCAAACAGCGCCAGAAACAGCATCACGCTAATCACCAGCAGGCCGGCCATCGCCAGGGAATTGCTGCGCAGGCTCAGCCACAGGCGATAACGCCGGCCCCACACCGCCTGGCGACGGTTGGCTGGCGTGTCGTCGAGCAGCCAGTCACGAGAGAAGAAGATCATTTTACGCGCGGGTCCCAAAGTCGATAAAGAAGGTCAGCCAGCTGGTTGAGCAGCACATACACGGTGCCGACCAGCAACGTTGCGCCAACCACCGGATTCATGTCGGCGTTCATCAATGAGGTGGTGAGATATTGGCCGAGGCCAGGCCAGGCGAAGACGTTTTCCGTCACCACCGCGCCTTCGAGCAAGCCGGCGTAGGTCAGCGCCAGCACCGTCACCAGCTGCACCGCCACGGTGGGAAACGCATGGCGCCAGATGACCCGGCGTGACGACAACCCTTTGGCGCGCGCAGTGATCACGAACTCGCCGCTCAACGCGTTGAGCATAAAGGTGCGCGTCATACGCGTGATGTAGGCCATGCTGAAATAGGCCAGGATCAGCACCGGCTGCGCCATGTGCGCCAGCGCATCCCAGAAGGCGTCAACTTCACCCGCCAGCAGCGAGTCGATGGTGAGGAAACCGGTAACCTGCGGCACCATATCCTGCCAGATGATGTCCTGCCGTCCGGGGCCGGGCGCAATGCCGAGCACCGCGTAGAACACCAGCAGGCTCAGCAGCGCCAGCACGAACACCGGCAGCGAATGGCCAGCAAGACAGATCACGCGAATGGTTTGGTCGATCCACGAACTCTGGCGCACCGCCGCCCACACGCCGAGCGGAATGCCAATCAGCGCCGCGATGATGATGGCGGCCGTTGCCAGCTCCATGGTGGCAGGGAAGAAGCGCGCGATATCGGTGCTCACCGGATTGGAGGTGAGGATCGATTTACCGAGATCGCCATGCAGCAGTTGATTGAGGTAGTGACCAAACTGCACGTAAAGGGGCTGATCCAGCCCCATTTCCACCCGCACGCGCTCCACGACCGATTGCGGTGCGTTATCGCCGACCGCCGCCAGCACCGGATCGGTGGGCATGACGCGGCCGATGAAAAAGGTCAAAACCGACAGGCCAAACAGCGTCAGCACCAGGCTTCCCAGGGTGCTGACGATTCTCTTCAGTAACGGCATCAGGCTTTTTTCACCTGCGCATACGGCCACTGCTCCAGCACGGTCATGTGTACATCAGCCAGCGCTTTGCTGGTGGCCACATTTTTGGTCTTCTGCATCATAAAAATGAACGGGCTCTTCTCGCGGCCTAGCTGCTGAATCTGCTGATAGAGCGCGATACGCTTCGCCGGATCCGGCTCATGCAGCGCCTGCTCGGTCAGTTTGTTGAACGCTTCATCTGACCAGCTGCAGCGCCATGCCAGGGTACGCGCACGCGCGTTATCGCTGTTATCGGTGTTGACGCAGAAGGCTTCGGTATTGGAGTTGGGATCAAAGTAATCGGCGCCCCACACGGTCAACGCCAGCTGATGCTGACGCGCACGCATTTTGGTCAGCACCTGACGGTTTTCGGCGGCAATCAATGACACTTTGATGCCAATCGCGCCCAGCTGGGTTTGAATTGCCTGCGCAATGTCCGGATACGGCTGCATCGAGTAGTGATCGAGGGTGATTTCGAAGCCGTCCGGATAACCGGCTTCGGCCAGCAGCGCTTTGGCTTTTGCCAGATCTTTGTGGAATGGCGTATCGTCCAGCGCCGCCGGGAAACCGCTCGGCAGGAAACTCTGATGGGTGACAAAACTCATCGACAGAATGTTTTTCTGAATGCTGTCGTAATCCAGTGCCCACTTCAGCGCCTGCCACACCTGCGGCTTTTTCAGGTACTGATTATTGGTGTTGCACGACATCAGCATGATGGCCGACAACGATTGATTCACCAGCGCCACGCTGCTGTCGTTTTTCACCTGCAGCAACTGTTCGGTGGTGAGGTCATACGCCGCATCGACATCGCCTTTTTTCAGCATCAGCGCCTGCGCCGCCGGGTCAGCGATATGTTTGAGGATCACGCGTTTGATTTTGCTCTGCGCGGCATATTGCGGGCTGAGTTCCAGAATCACCGTTTCGCTGGCATTCCAGGTGCGCAGGGTGAAAGCCCCGGATCCGGCGCTGTGCTGCTTCAGCCAGCCGTTGCCAAAATCGTTGTTCTGCTGATTCGCCAGGCAGGCTTTCTTCGACACGATGCTGCCAACGGTGGCGGATAGGCAATACAGCAGGAAGGTTTCTGCCGCTGGCGCACCGAGTTTCATCTCCACGGTGTGTGCATCTTTGGCGGTGACCCGCTGCGTCACGTTGTCTTTGGTAAAGCCGAACTGGTTGATAATAAACGCCGGGCTCTTATCCAGCTTGACGATACGTTCAATCGAGAACGCCACATCTTCCGCGGTGAGCGGCGAACCATCGGCGAACTTCGCTGCCGGATCGAGATGGAAGGTATAAGTGCCGTTATCGCTGCTGACGTCCCAGCTTTGCGCCAGCTGACCAATCACTTTGTCGGCTTGTTGCGGATCGGGCGTGACTAAACGTTGATACAGGTTGCCGCAGATCTGGCCGCCGGTGGCTTCGAAGCTTTCGTGCGGATCGAGGCTGGTGATGTTATCGAGCTGCATCGCGATGACCAGCATGCTGGGTGGCGTGGCGGCAAAGGTGGAATTCAGGCTGAGGTAGGAAACAACAGGTACAGCAGTGCATCCTGCAAGAAAACGTCTTCTGGTAACCATGTAAACTCCCAACTGATTGATAATTAAAATAAAAAATTGTTATTTGATTGTTTTTTGTCTTGACTTTCCTCCTGTGCGGGAGGATTAATACCGGCTCTAAGCCTTTTGTTTCACGCGTCGATGCTCGCCCTTTTTTGGTGCAATTTGCTCCGCCAGCAGGCAGTACCGCGCTTTGCCACGAACTGGGAACTGACCAACATGTCTGACTCGATTACCCTCGATATTCCGGTCTTTGACGGCCATAACGATGTGCTGAATAAGCTGTGGCAGCACCATCAGCCGGACGCGGTTAATGTCTTTTTCACTGGCAGCAAAAGCGGCCAAATGGACTTCCCGCGTATCCGTCAGGGAAATATGTTAGGTGGCATTTTCGCCACCTGGGTGCCGTCCCATCCTCTGATTGCAAGAAGTGCGCCAGACCTCGCAGATTTTCCTCAGGAAATTATCAATTCAGCGCGTGACGCCACCTTTTCCATGCTGGCGCTGCTGCTGCGTATTGAGCAGGCATCTAACGGGCAGGTGAAGATTTGCCGCAGCGTGCGCGATATCCGCCACTGCATGGAAAACAAGGTGTTAGCGGTGGTGATGCACGTGGAAGGGGCGGAAGCGCTGGATAGCAACGGCGAGCTGCTGGATATCTTGTACGCCAGCGGGTTACGCACGCTGGGGCCGCTGTGGAGTCGTCCGAATCAGTTCGGCGACGGCGTGCCGTTCCTCTATCCCTCGTTGCCGGATGTCGGCAACGGTCTGACGGCAGCGGGCAAGCAGCTGGTGCGTGACTGTAATCGCCGCCGCATCATGGTCGATCTGTCGCATATGGATGAGAAAGGCTTCTGGCACACCGCAGAGATCAGCGATGCACCGCTGGTGGCGAGCCACTCCAACGCGCATGTGCTAAGCGCGCAGTCGCGTAATCTCACCGATCGTCAGCTGGCAGCGATTGCCGAAACCAACGGCTTTGTCGGGGTTAACTTTGCAGTGCCATTCCTGCGTGAAGATGGCGATCGCCATGCGCCAACCGGCGTTGATGCCATCGTGCGTCATGTTGAGTATCTGCTGGAAAAAGTGGGGGAAGATGGCGTCGGATTTGGTTCGGATCTCGATGGCGCAACCATGCCGGGCGACCTGAAAGATGTAGCCGGATTCCCGCTGCTGGTGCAGGCGCTGGCGGCGCGCGGCTATTCGCGCGCGCTGCTGGAGAAGATTTGCCACGGCAACTGGCTGCGCGTACTTGAAGCCACCTGGGGCGAATAATCATGCGGCTGCGGCATATTGAAGTGTTTCAGGCAATAGTGCAGACCGGCAGCATCAGTGCGGCGGCGCGCCTGCTTAATGTGTCGCAGCCGAATGTCAGCCGGGTGCTGAATCACGCCGAGCAGCAGCTCGGTTTTGCGCTGTTTGAACGGCGCGCGCAGGGCATGATCGTCACCGCAGAAGGGCGGCGCTTACTGCCGGAAGTGGAAGATATCTACCAACGTTTACAGGCAATTACCCAACTAACCGAACAGCTGCGGCGCGGCGAAGGCCAAACGGTGCGCGTCGGGGCTGCACACGCGTTTGGTCAGATGGTACTGGCGCCGGCGCTGGTGAACTGGCGGCAGCAGGCAGCGTCAGTCAGCGTCGAGTTGGTTACCGAGCACTTCAGCACCTTATGCCGCATGATCATGGAGAATCAGCTCGATTTCGCGCTGGTGTTCGGCCAGCAGGTTGAAGCCGATTTACTGGCAGAGCCGCTGTTTCAGTCATCGATGGTAGCGTTGCTGCCGCGCGATCACACGCATCATGAGCCGGTAACGCTGGAGTGGCTGTGCGCCAATAATCTACTGATGATGCAGAATCAGGATCCGCTCGGCCGGGTGCTGCACCGCGCGCTGCGTGATAAGGGGCTGAATCCTGCGGTATCGCTGTCGATCAAAACCTATTCGGTGATTGCCGATATGGTGCTGGCGGGCGGCGGCGTGGGGATTGTCGATCTGTTTACCGCCTGCCGTTATGCCAACCAGCTCAAGCTGCTGCCGGTGGCGCAGCCACTGCCGTTTGAAGTGATGCTAATCAGTCGCCGCGATCAGCCGCAGTCGCAATCGACGCTGCAGCTGAAACAGGTGATTCGTAACAAGCTGTGGGAGATAGCGCGCCAGTGTGAATCGCAGTTTTTCACCCGGCCAGAGTAAGGTTTTTCATGGTAATAGCGGTGCGCATGAATGCGCACCCTACGCCGGTTTCGTAAGGTCGCCATTCATGGCGACCATCCTGCCTCCGGCTCTGAATCAAATCCCATCCGTAATCGGTTTACGCACCAGCAGCAAATAGGCCAGCGCACCCACCACCGTGACGGCGGCGCAAATCATCAATGCCAGGCTAAATGACTTGGTGGTATCCAGCACCCAGCCGGTAATCACCGGCGCGAACGAGGCGAAGACAAAGCTGGCGAAGTTCTGGATGCTGCCGACTGACGCCGTCATGCGCGCCGTAACGTTGGCGTGAATCAAACCCCAGCAGGACGTCCCGGCAAAGTGGATGCAGAACAGCGCCATACCAATTAGCGTCACCGCGCTGGTGGTGTCCGTGGCGCGAGTCACAAACGCGGTAAACGCGGCGGACAGCAACATGCCGCTGACGATGGAAATTTTACGCACCTTCACCGCATCATGACCACGACGTACCAGCGCATCGACCACATAACCGTTCAGCAGCATGCCCGCCGCGCCGAACAGGAACGGAATCGCCGCCAATAAACCGGTGCTTTTCAAATCCAGGTTGTAAGTCGATTGCAGGTAGCCCGGCAGCCAGGCGATATACAGCCATGCGGTGTAGTTTATGCCGCTGAAGCCAATCATCATGCCCCACATGGTGCGCTGCTTGAACAGCCCACGCCACTCGGCAAAACTCAGCGGCTCCTTGCGTGATGCCACGCTGCCCGCCTGCAGATAGTGAATCTCTTCACCGCTCAGTGTGTTGTTATCGCGGTCGCGATACATCAGATACCAGCCAACAGCGAGGAACATGCCCAGCACGCCGATGGTGATAAACATGCCGCGCCAGCCCATTACCATCATCATTGCCGCCAGAATCGGTGGCGCGATGGATAAACCAATCATCGAGGCAGCATTAAACATGCCCATCGGCATGCCGCGATCTTTGATGTTGAACCAATCGTTAATCACCTTCACGCCACACGGATTCATTGGCGCTTCACCGATACCCAATCCGATACGCACCAAAATAAACTGGGTGAAGTTATGCACTAAACCGGCAGCCGCCTGGAACAGCGACCAGAAGAACATGCCAATCGCCAGCATGATGCGCGGCCCTTTGCGATCCAGCAGCGCGCCGCAGGGGAGCTGCGCTAAGCCGTAAGCCAGTGAGAACGCCGAGAGCAGTAAACCAATTTCGGTCGCGGATAAACCCAGCTCGCCGCGAATCGTCATGTTGGCGACGGAGAGTGAACTGCGGTCAAGATAGTTAATCATGGCGGCAAACAGCAGCAGCAACATGGCGGTAATTTGAATCTTTTTGAGGCGCGGCGAGCGCACCACGTCACTGCGTGCCGGGATAAAATCTTGCCCGTCTGCAGCGGGTTGTGGCGCGTTTTCGCGGCCACGAGCCGAAGTATTTTCCATTGCGACCTCCCGGATCTGGGTACTTATCGTTATGCGTTGGTATGGGATCCTGTGGCAGCGAAACGGTGCTGCCCCAACGGATTGACTTCGAGACTAGAAGCATTCAGATCGGGATGTTGCGGAGTTGTTTCAGATTCGTGCGGGAGCTAATGCTTTGTGGTTTTTAATCGGTTTTTAATTGTACTGGCGGATCGATCGGATCATCGAGGTTTTGGCGGTGCCGAGATGGTTGTGCAGGGCGCACAGCGCTTCCACATCCTGGCGGCTAATCAGCGCGGTGAGAATCGCCATATGCTCCTCAAGTGCCACAATATTGCGCTGCTTAAGATCGGTTTCATCCCACTGATAATGCGAGTGAAAAATCACTGAAATGATCTCCAGCGATTGATTAAAAAACGGATTGTTGGCGGCCGAGAGAATCAGCGTGTGCATCTCTTTATCCAGCGCGGCGAAGTGGCGGTAATTGCTGGCGATGGTGTCGCGCATCGAACGGTGGCGATCGAGCAGGTCACGCGCCTGCATCCAGCGCTCATCCTGCGAAGGGAGATTGAGGAAGCGAGTGAGCGCGTGGGTTTCCAGCATTTCGCGCAGCTCAAACAGGTTTTCGGCATAAGTCTGATCAAACTTCTTCATGCGCCATTGGCCGCGTTTGACCGGCTCCAGCAGGTCATAGCGCATAAAACGCAGCAGAAATTCGCGCACCACAATCGGACTGACTTTCACCTGCTGCGCCAGCTGCAGCTCGCTAAAGGTGTCGCCCGGCATCAGTTGGCGCTGATTAATCAGATTGAAAAAGGTCTGTTCGAACTGTAGCGCCTGCTGATCGATCGGCGGCGTCAGGGCGTTAAAACCGTCTTCATCGCTGGGATCGCGCACAATCACGTAGGTTTCATCCACCTTCTCCAGCACGCCGCGCTCATGCAGATGCTGCAGCGTGTGGCGCACCGTGGTGCGGCTGATGTTGAACATTTCGGCCAGCGCCGCCTGCGGTGGCAGCGGCGAACGGATATGCCGTTTAGCAATGCCCTCCAGCATTTGGTTAATGACGTTTTGGCGAAGGTTCTGGCTGCGGCTCATGCGCGTCTCCGGTTTTTTATCTATTAAAAACCATACAAAGCCCAAAAAAAGCGCCTGGCTTCACACTTCCCCTAACGCAAAAAGTCGTCGTCGGCGATTTTCGCCATAACTGCGACAACAGCACAGGAGAAGCCAATGACAACAATGAAAACGCTGGTAGTCGCCGAGCCGCGCCAGATGGTGTGGCAGCAGCGCGCGAAACCGACGCCCGCCGCCCATGATGTTCTGATTAAACCGATCGCCGCCGGGATTTGCGGCACCGATATTCATGCCTGGGCCGGCAATCAGCCGTTCTTCAGCTATCCACGCGTGTTGGGACATGAGCTGTGCGGCGAAGTGGTGGAACTCGGCAGCGCGGTCAGCGGTTTCCGGCTGGGCCAGCGCGTGGCGCTGATTCCCTATGTGGCCTGCCAGCAGTGCGATGCCTGTCTGAGCGGCAAAACCAACTGCTGTGAAAAAATCTCGGTGATTGGCGTGCATCAGGATGGCGGATTTTGCGAATTCCTTAGCGTGCCTGCCAGCAATTTGCTGGCGGTGGATGAGGTTGATCCGGAAGCCGCGGCGCTGATTGAACCCTTTGCCATCAGCGCTCATGCGGTACGCCGTGCAGCGGTGGCGGCGGATGAGCAGGTGCTGGTGGTCGGCGCTGGGCCGATTGGGCTCGGCGTGGCGGCAATTGCCGCAGCGGCTGGCGCTAATGTGGTGGTGGCGGATACCAGCGAACAGCGGCGTGCACACGTGGCGCAGAAGCTGGGTTTGGCGACAGTAAATCCGTTAGAAGAGGATTTTGAAACGCAGCTGAAAGCGGAGTTTGGCGGACGCTTAGCCGCCAAAGTGATCGATGCTACCGGCAGCCCGGCGGCAATGAACGGTGCGGTAAAACTGATTCGTCACGGCGGCACCATCGTGTTTGTTGGCCTGCATAAAGGGGATTTGGTGATTCCCGACATTGAGTTCCATAAAAAGGAGACCACCTTGATGGGCAGCCGCAACGCCACGCTGGAAGATTTCGCTAAAGTCGGCGAACTGATGGCGAACGGGCAGCTTCGTGCCGATATGATGCTGAATCGTCACTATGATTTCTCCACGCTGGCGGAGACCTTTGAATCTGAAGTTATCAATAATCGCGAACTGATTAAGGGCGTGATTCACTTCGAGCGTTAATCTCTTCCTCCAGCATGTTCGGTCGCCATAAATGGCGTAATGCCGATCAGTTAAGTGCTGAGCGACTTTCGTTCGCCATCGGCTGAGGCAGTTTCATCTACGCCGTGCGGCGGCCGAGCAGAGGACGCCTGGCCGCGCCCTCTGCCCCCCCGGGCCCTGCGCCCGCCCACCCCGCCGCTTCGCGGTGCCTTCACTCAATCGCGATTCCTGACGGACCGGCGGCGATTCGCTCCTGCTCAGCGCCGCCTCTCGCCGCATCCCTGCGGCTCGCCCTGGAATCCCTCACTCGCTCAGCGGGCTGGGATGTCGCCTCAACACCCGCGCTGCAGCATCAATGCCTATCCCTGAAACA
>NZ_LGIS01000012.1 GCF_001187905.1 Pantoea sp. RIT-PI-b
ACGACGTTGATAGGCCGGGTGTGTAAGCGCAGCGATGCGTTGAGCTAACCGGTACTAATGACCCGTGAGGCTTAACCTTACAACGCCAGAGGCGTTTTGGTCTGAGAGACCGGATTTTCAGCTTGTTTAACGGATAAAGAATTAGCGGAAACGAAAGATTTTACGCTGAGGCGAGACGCCGACCGAGACGGAACGAAGGAGCATACGGAAGTATGTGACTGAGTAACGCGAGGGAGAGCAACGCGGCATCAGTGAAAAATATTCGTTTCGTGCGCAAGAATTTGCCTGGCGGCTTTAGCGCGGTGGTCCCACCTGACCCCATGCCGAACTCAGAAGTGAAACGCCGTAGCGCCGATGGTAGTGTGGGGTCTCCCCATGCGAGAGTAGGGAACTGCCAGGCATCAAATTAAGATCCGTTATCGGATCGTGACCTTACCGGTGACGCGGAAAGGGCGAAACACCTGAAATCAGAACGATTTTCTGATGTCAGTACAGAATCGGTGGAGCGGTAGTTCAGTTGGTTAGAATACCTGCCTGTCACGCAGGGGGTCGCGGGTTCGAGCCCCGTCCGTTCCGCCACTTAATTGATAAGCCCTGACTGCAAAGTCAGGGCTTTTTCATGTTGGTAATATTTTCGTTATTGTTGATGAAAAATCAAAATTCTTCTGCTTATAAGCGGATTTTTCAGCAATAATAAACCTGCCAGAATAGTTCCCATCGAAACATAACGCTATACGATGAGGAAATCATGACAATCCCCGCTTTTGGTTTAGGTACTTTTCGTCTTCAGGACGATGTCGTCATTCAGTCCGTTAAAAATGCACTGGATCTTGGCTATCGCGCTATCGATACCGCTCAAATCTATGAAAATGAGGCTGCTGTAGGGCAAGCAATTGCAGAAAGCGGCCTAGCGCGTGATGAATTATTTATTACTACCAAGATCTGGATCGAGAATTTGTCCTCTGAGGCGCTAATCCCGAGCTTAGAAGAGAGCCTGATAAAACTGCGTACCAATTATGTCGACCTCACGCTAATCCATTGGCCTTCGCCCGGAAAAGCTATTTCTGTTAAAGAAAGTATGATGGCATTAATGGCAGCAAAAGAAGCAGGACTGACGCGTCAAATTGGTATTTCAAACTTCCCAATTGCATTGATGAAAGAGGCGATTGAAGCAGTGGGTGTGGAAAATATTGCGACTAACCAGATCGAGTTGCATCCCTTCCTACAGAATCGACAGGTAGTCGATTTCGCGCAACAGCACGCTCTTCATATCACTTCTTATATGACGCTGGCTTATGGAGAAGCGCTAAAGGATGAGGTGATTAACGCGATTGCTCAGAAGCATAAAGCCACTCCAGCTCAGATTGTTCTGGCATGGGCAATGAAGTTAGGTTACGCGGTTATCCCGTCATCAACCAAACGTGAAAACCTGTCGAGCAACATGGCAGCGGTTAATTTGCATCTGGATGATAAAGATATGGCAGATATTGCAGCGCTGGATCGTCAGCATCGTTTAGTGAGTCCGGAAGGTCTGGCGCCTGACTGGGATTAATCACTACCCCATATTCAGCCCTGCACTCGCCAGGGCTGATCTTTTAACCATTCACTCAGAAAGTCGATAAACGCCCTGACGCGTTGGCTAACACCTAAGTCGCTGTAATAGACTGCATTAAAAGGCATTTTTACTGGAACGCGTCGCTCAGCAAGCAGCTCAATGAAAGTGCCATCCGCAATTTCTTTATCCACCATAAAATCTGATAAACAAGCGATACCCTGATCGCCTAAAACTAACTGTTTGAGAGTTTCGCCGCTGTTAGATGACATACTCGGAATACTGTCATATAGGTCACCATTTTCATCGGTGACAGGCCAACGATTTAACCGGGGCGTTTCAACAAAGCCAAGGCATTCATGATAGGCCAAATCAGCTGCTGAAGCCGGTACGCCATATTTCGCCAAATAAGCCGGCGTGGCTACTAGTTTGCGATAGCTAGTGAAGAGTAGGCGAGCACGTAGCGTGGAGTCCGTTAAATTGCCAGCGCGAATTGCCACATCGACTTTACGTTCGATGAGATTGATGAAGCTCTCTGAAGAAATCAGCGATAGCCTAACGTCCGGATAGCGCTCACGAAATGGTTTAATCATCGGTAGTAACAGATGCAGAATCACGGGTGTAGCTGCATCAATGCGCAGTATGCCCTGTGGAGCCATTTGCCGCTCTATGAGCTCACTCTCGGCCGTAGACATCTCCTGCATCAACTTTTGCACACGGCGAAAGTAATGTTCGCCTTCATGAGTGAGTGCCAGCTGGCGTGTGGTACGCGTTAATAGCGCAACACCCAGTTTATTCTCCAGTTTCTTAACGGTACGGCTTACTGCCGAATTGGCCATCTGTAGCTGTTCCGCAGCACGGCTGAAACTGCCGCTTTCAACCACGGCAATAAACACTTTTAACTCATCTGACGATGCCTTCATTATCCCTCCAAAAGCAAAAGTCTATTCTCACTTTGCATCTTTTTGTCATTAAAGCATGCAGTAATACTAACGCCCAACAAAACCTTATTGGGAGTTAATCATGCCACTTGCACTTTGGGCGCTTACAATCAGTGCCTATGCCATCGGAACCACAGAATTTGTGATTGTTGGATTGATTCCGACCATCGCTGAACAGCTCAGTATTACGCTACCTTCTGCAGGAATGCTGGTATCCATTTACGCTTTAGGCGTGGCTGTCGGCGCACCCGTGCTTACCGCCTTAACCGGCAAGCTAGCCCGTAAACAATTATTGATGGGATTGATGGCACTATTTACCGTCGGTAATCTGGTTGCCTGGCTGGCGCCAAACTATGAAACGCTGGTAATAGCCCGTTTGCTGACCGGTCTCGCTCATGGTGTGTTCTTCTCTGTCGGATCAACGATTGCAACCAGTCTGGTGAGCAAGGAGAAAGCCGCGAGTGCGATTGCCATCATGTTTGGTGGTCTAACCGTCGCTTTGGTAACAGGTGTGCCGTTGGGGACGCTAATCGGGCAACACTTTGGCTGGCGTGAAAGTTTCCTCGCTGTATCGCTATTAGGAGTGATTGCATTAGTCGCAAGTCAGGTGCTTATCCCACGTAATATTGCGCAACCACCGGCCACGACACTGGCACAGCAGGCACGCGTAATGGTTAATCCACGTCTGCTACTGATCTATGCCATTACTGCACTGGGTTATGGTGGCGTATTTACTGCCTTCACATTCCTTGCGCCGATGATGCAGTCGCTGGCCGGTTTTTCGCCGACCGCGGTAAGCGTGATTTTGTTGGGATATGGTATTTCCGTTGCCATTGGTAACATCTGGGGCGGTAAGCTGGCCGATCGACGCGGAGCCGTTCCCGCTCTAACACTGATCTTTACGGCGCTGGCAATTTTGCTGATGGTATTCCAGTTCACTGCAAGTATGCATTACATGTCAGTGGCAACGGTATTGGTCATGGGTATCTTCGCTTTTGCCAACGTGCCCGGTTTGCAGGTTTATGTGGTGCAGAAAGCTGAACACTTTGCACCGGGCGCAGTGGATGTCGCTTCAGGTTTGAATATCGCAGCATTCAATATTGGGATTGCTCTGGGGTCTACGGTCGGTGGTTATATTGTTGAGCATTATGGTTTGGCACAAACACCATGGGTAGGCGCTGTCATTGTATTTGGTGCGTTGCTGCTGGTACGTTTAAGCGGTCAGCTCGAAAAGCCGAACTCGGCGATTGCGATTGAATAATAGGCACAACAGCCTGCCAACTGGCAGGCTGTTACATTACTCTGCTGTGAGGTGAATTCCGACAATCACCAACATCAATTGAAACCCCGCGCTAAAATCCCTATAACAGTCAGGTGAAGTCAGAGTCGTAAACCAGTCAGGCGGGAAAGTGCGAAAAAAAACTTATTCAATGCGTTATGTAGCAGGTCAGCCAGCTGAGCGGATCTTTCCGCCGGGGGCAATGCTGCATGCTGGACAGCCTTTACCGCCCGGAGCACCTCTACCCACAGATCCAACGCTGCGGGTTTTAGTCTGGAATATCTTCAAGCAGCAGCGTGCAGAGTGGATGTCAGTGCTGGAAGGCTTCGGCAAAGATGCTCACCTGGTGCTGTTACAGGAAGCGCAAGCCACGCCTGAGCTGGTCAAATTCGCCACCAGCAACTATCTCGCAGCCGATCAGGTCCCCGCATTTGTCTTACCGCAACATCCTTCTGGCGTCATGACGTTGGCTTCTGCGCATCCTGTGTATTGCTGCCCATTGCGTGAACGAGAGCCATTGCTACGTTTTGCCAAATCAGCGTTGGTCACGGCTTATCCTTTACCCACCGGCGAAATGCTGATGGTGGTAAATATCCACGCGGTAAATTTCAGTCTCGGGGTGGATGTGTACAGCAAGCAGCTCGGACCGATTGGTGAACAGATTCAACATCATCGTGGGCCCGTAATCATGGCCGGCGATTTCAACGCATGGAGCCGTCAGCGCATGAACGCGCTGTACCGTTTTGCCCGGGATATGTCACTGCGGGAGGTTAACTTCACGGACGACCATCGCCGTAAAGCCTTTGGTCGTCCGCTGGATTTCGTTTTCTATCGCGATATGAAGGTGAGTGAAGCCTCAGTGCTGGTAACGCGCGCTTCAGACCACAATCCTCTGTTGGTTGAATTCAACTCCCTCTACGGTATCGAGCGTTAAGAAACGCGCTCAGAACGCCGCTTTGCAATAATCAAAAATTATCAGAAATGGATAAGGCGGATTATTCGCAAAAGCCTTAAGAAGGGAAGGGCACATTTTGTGGATTGCCGAAAATGAAAAAGGCTGACAAAAGTCAGCCTTTTCGGGGCATTAGGTATCAGGTGTTGCGCTATTATTCACAAACAGCGTGAGCTTGTCGCCCGGCTGGATGTCTTTAGCATCACTGTTCCAGCGCATAACATCTTTGGTGTTCACACCATGACGTTTTGCAATACTGGCAAAAGAATCACCCTTACGTACACGGTAGGTGATGCTGTTGCCGTTATCAGCCAATTGCGTGCTCGCTTTGCCGCTTACGGTCAAGGTCTGACCGGTACGAACTGAAGCGCTGCGCAGATTGTTCTGCTGTTTCAGTGCACTGACGCTAACGCCAAGTTTGCTGGCAATGCCAGACAAGGTGTCACCTTTGCGAACCGTGTAGCTGTTTCCTGCCGCGCTGACTTTCGCCATCTCGGTAGGCTGCACGGAAGCGATATCACCGGAAGCCAGTGAATCGCGCAGCTTAGCAACGTTAGACTTCGGCACCATAATGTAGTGCGGTCCGTTTGGCGCTGTGGCACCGTTTTTATAACCAGCATTAAATGTCTTCAGCTTGCTGAGAGACATGCCGGCCATGTCGGCGGCCTGCGTCAGTTCAATCTGCTGTCCCACTTCTACGCGAGCTAATGCACGGCTCTCGTTCGGGGTCGGCAGTTTGATACCGTAACGCTTGTTGTTCTTGAGGATCTCACTCAAGGCCAACATTTTAGGTACGTACACCGTCGTCTCGCGTGGTAACGATAAACTCCAGAAGTCCGTCGGCTTGCCGCGCGCCTTATTCTGTTTCATCGCTTTCAGCACACGCCCTTCACCGCTGTTATAGGCGGCGATGGTCAGTAACCAGTCACCGTCAAACATACCGTTCAGACGCTGCATCATGTCCAGCGCTACTTTGGTCGAGGCCACCACATCGCGGCGTCCGTCGTACCATTGGTTCTGTTTCAAACCATAGTTTTTGCCCGTTTGTGCAACAATCTGCCAGATGCCGGCGGCATTCGCAGAAGATGTTGCGTGTGGGTCAAAAGCGCTCTCCACTATGGGTAGCAGTACCAGTTCCATCGGCATTTTACGTTTCTGTATCTGCTCGACTATCCAGTACATGTACGGCTCTGCCCGTAATGTTACATCGTGGAGATAGCTCTTATTTTTTAAAAATTTTGTTTTTTGTTCGCGGATCCGGTTGTTTTCCGGAATCCCCATCTTCAACTCGTCACTAATGTGATTCCAGAGATCAGTATCTTCTGCGAGGCTTGTTCCATCATCCTGCCATCGCGGCGACAACAATCGATCTCCGTACTTTCCATTTTCACCTTGACCAGCTGAAGACAGACTCTGTGCATGCTGTACGGGGATATTGGCGTCATTCCTTGATGCCTGACATCCTACCAGCAAGACCGAGGCGAGTAATATCGCTTTAGCCTTCATGTGTGTGTCAATAGTTCGCTTAAAAGACGAGCAACTATACGTGACGGTCCGCCACAACACAACCTCAAAAATTAAAAGCGGTCTTTCTTCTCGCGTAGATCGGCAAAAGTTTGCCATAACGCCGACGATGAGACATTAGTGCCTAAAGCCTGTTGTAAATCAGGGTCTTGCGTGCGTAAAAATAAATTTATTTCACGCTCTAAGGCCAGTTTTGTCGGTAAAGTAATGCGGTTTTCTGCGCGTAAGTCCTTAATTTGCTGATACCTTGCCAAAATTTTAGGGTCTTGGGGCAGAATAGCCGCAGCAAACTTCATATTGGATAAAGTGTATTCATGCGCACAGCAAATAAGGGTATCTTCAGGTAGCTGATTAAGCTTTTGAAATGATTCGAACATTTGTTGTGCGGTGCCTTCAAATAAGCGTCCGCAGCCGCCAGAAAATAGGGTGTCACCACAGAAAAGATAAGGGGAGCTGAAATATGAGATATGTCCTAAAGTATGACCAGGCGTTGCGATGACGCGGAAGTTCAGACCAAGTAGGGTAAATTCATCCCCTTCAGTCACAATGCGCTTGGCTCCTTTATCTGCAGTTTCCTGTGGACCGAAAACCTCCAAATCGGGATAGTGCTGCAACAGTTCGCTCACACCGCCGACGTGATCATGATGATGATGCGTCAGCAAAATCGCGACAGGTTGCCAGCGATTCGCTTTCAATTTATCCAGCACCGGCTGTGCTTCGCCGGGATCGACAATCAGACATCTATTGTCTTCGTCCGTCAGTGCCCAGATGTAGTTATCCTGCAATGCGGGAATGCTGGTAAGATTCATAAACACCTCTCAGGTCGTAGAAAAAGGAAAATGGTAGAGCATGAAGCCAGCTAAAACACGCCAAATCCTGACTGCACCGCGCTCCTGGCGCGATATGCCCATGGGAGACTATTTTCGCGACGCGCTCACCCAGCAACTGCAGCCCTATCTCGGTAAGCTCTATGGCTTTCATATGCTTAAAATTGGCAGCCTCAGCGCAGAAATCAACACCAGTCAGTGTGCCATATCGCATCAGGTGAATGTGGGCATTGAGGGCGATGAGCTACAGGTGATTGCCAATTCCACCCAGTTACCCTTTGAATCGAAATCCGTTGATGCCTGTTTACTCGCACATACGCTGGCATGGAGTCAGGATCCCCATCGAGTATTACGCGAGGTAGATCGCGTGCTGATTGATGATGGCTGGATGATCATTAGCGGCTTCAATCCGTTCAGTCTGTTAGGTATTAGCAAAGGTATTCCCGGTTTGCACTCACGCGCGCCATGGAGTGGACGCATGTTCAGTCAGGTACGTTTGCTCGATTGGCTCAACCTGCTTAATTATGAAGTGGTATATCGCACGCGTTTTCAGGTGGTGCCATGGCATCGACAAGGCGGCAGGGTGATCAGTGCGCATCTGCCTGCACTCGGGTGTTTGAATATTGTAGTGGCGCGTAAACGTACGTTCCCGTTAACGCCCACCAAAATGAAGAAGAATCTAAGTCAAAGCCAGCTGCGTCAAACGGTTAACGTGACGCGCCAGTTTCGCGAAGTGAAGGATCAGGACTCAACCTGATAGCCGATGTCATCCTGCGTAGGATTACCCGCCGCGCTGCGTGCCAGTTCATCGCAGCGTTCATTTTCTGGATGACCGGCGTGACCTTTCACCCATTCCCACTTAATTTCATGATTGCTGAGCGCCAGATCGAGGCGTTTCCACAAATCAACATTTTTCACGGGCTTCTTATCGGCGGTTTTCCAGCCGCGCTTCTTCCAGTTATGAATCCAGCTGGTAATGCCCTGGCGCACATATTGGCTGTCGGTGCTGATCACCACGTCACACGGCTGCGTCAAGGCTTCGAGTGCCACGATCGCGGCCATCAACTCCATGCGATTATTGGTGGTAAGACGATAGCCGGTGCTGAACAATTTTTCATGTTCGCGATAGCGTAGAATGGCGCCGTAGCCACCGGGACCGGGATTGCCCAGGCAGGATCCATCGGTGAATATTTCTACCTGTTTGCGCATCTCTGGTAGACTTCCTTCTGACAAAACGCCAAGTCTGACATAAAACGAGTCCTATGAGCACTGCAAATAACCGCCAGATCGTCCTCGATACTGAAACCACCGGCATGAACATGATCGGTGTGCATTATGAAGGACATCGCATCATTGAAATTGGTGCGGTTGAGGTGATCAACCGTCGCCTGACCGGCAACAACTTCCACATGTATCTGAAGCCCGATCGGCTGGTGGATCCAGAAGCGTTCGGCGTGCACGGCATTGCCGATGAATTTCTCGCCGATAAGCCGCTGTTTGCGGATATTGCCGACGAATTTCTTGAGTACATTCGTGGCGCAGAGCTGGTGATCCATAACGCCTCGTTCGATATCGGCTTTATGGATTATGAATTCGGCATGCTAAAGCGAGATATCGGCAAAACCGAAACTTTCTGCCAGATCACCGATAGCCTCGCGATGGCGCGTAAGATGTATCCCGGTAAACGCAACAGCCTTGATGCATTGTGTAACCGTTATGAAATAGACAACAGCAAGCGTACGCTGCACGGCGCACTGCTCGATGCCGAGATTCTGGCAGAAGTGTTCCTGATGATGACCGGCGGGCAAACCTCGCTGGCCTTTTCGCTGGACGGCGAGCAGAACAATCAGGGTGGCGGTGAGAATATTCAACGCATTGTGCGTCCGAGTTCGGGCCTGCGCATCGTTATCGCCAGCGACGAAGAGTTAACCGCGCATGAAGGTCGTCTGGATTTGGTGCAGAAGAAGGGCGGCAGCTGCCTGTGGCGGATGTAAAACAGCTGATTTTGCGTGCAAAATCGTCGTTAAGCTGAAAAAAACGCCAAACGAAACATTCCCACATAAAAAGCGTTGACGGGTGCTGAAGCTGCTATTAATATGCGCCTCGTTCTCGACGGGGAACAAAGCGCGGAGCGGTAGTTCAGTTGGTTAGAATACCTGCCTGTCACGCAGGGGGTCGCGGGTTCGAGCCCCGTCCGTTCCGCCAATCTATTTAAAGAAGCCGATGCAGAAATGCATCGGCTTTTTGCTTTTCCTGGCTGGCATAAATGCCAGCCCTACACATCTAGCGTAGGGTCGCCATTCATGGCGACCAGCCCACCATTAATCCTTCTGCACCGCCACAGTCGTGCGATACGCCGCTACCGAAGCTTCACGGTCAGCACGCGCCAGCCAGCGATAGCAACCGGCGCCCAATGCCACACCGATAAACCAGCTAAAGTTCGCGACTGCATGCAGTGAGGGAATAAAACTGATCACCAGACCAATCGCCACCGACGGCAGCAGCGCGGCAATCGCTTTTGGGTTGAAGCCGCTGCGATACCAGTAACGTCCTTTCGGCGTGTCATCAAACAGATCGTCAACGTAGACTTTGCTGCGTTTAATCAAATAGAAATCAGCAATCAGAATACCGAACAGCGGCCCAATAAACGCACCCAGCACATCCAGCGTATAGTGAATCAGCTCCGGTGACTGGAACAGGTTCCACGGCGTCAGCAATACCGAGCCAACCGCAGCAATCATGCCTCCGGTACGGAAGCTGATTTTCTGCGGTGAGCAGTTAGAGAAGTCGAACGCTGGCGAAACAAAGTTGGCCACGATATTAATGCCGATGGTGGCGATTATCATGGTCAGCAGGCCAATTGCCACCGCCACGTCGTTACCCACCATGCTGACGGTCTCAATCGGATCGGTGATCATTCTGCCGAACAGCGACTGAGTGCCGGAAACAATCACCACGGTGACAATCGAGAACAGCAGGAAGTTGAACGGTAAGCCCCAGCGGTTGCCGCGACGAATTTCGCCCATGCTTTTACCGTAACGTGAGAAGTCACCAAAGTTGAGCAGCGGACCCGAGAAGTAAGAGACCACCAGCGCGGTGGCGGTGATCATCTGCCAGGTTTGCTCGCCGGTGCTTAGCTGTTTGCTGGCCAGAGTGAAGGAGATACCGTCGAAACCGGTTTTGTATACAATCCAGCCAGCCAGCGCCACCATCACCACATATACCGCTGGACCCGCGACATCGATAAAGCGTTTAATCGCGTTCATCCCATGCCAGAACACCATCGCCTGCAGTAACCACATCACACCAAAACAGCACCAGCCCAGCTGCGATAAGCCGAGCCAGCTGCTCTGCGTCATGCTGCTAAGCGTCGGGAAGAACTTCAGCAGCACCAGCATTAACGCGTTGGCCGCCAGATAAGTCTGGATGCCGTACCAGGCAAAGGCGATCAGCCCGCGAATGATCGCCGGGATGTTGGCACCAAACACGCCAAACGCCTGACGCGAAATCACCGCGTACGGCACGCCTGCCATCTGGCTCGGTTTGGCCACCAGATTAGCGCACAGCTGCACGATGCAGATGCCCACTAACAAACACAGCAGAACCTGCCAGCTCGCCAGACCTAAAGTAAAGAAGCTGGCGGCAACGACATAGCCGCCCATGCTATGCACATCCGACATCCAGAAAGAAAAGATGTTGTACCACGACCAGTTCTGGTCGCGCGTTGGCGCCAGATCGTCATTGCACAGGCGCGGACTGTATTGTGCGTTGGCTTCAGAGGCCACCCGCGAGGTCACTTCAGAATGATTTGGCATGAAACCTGCTCCTCTCTACATCATGGAAGAATAATCACAGCGTGAAACGGTATTGCAGGATCCAGGCCACATTTGATTTCTTGTATACAAAAAAATCATTTCACGTATACGATGTGCAGCACACAGTCACTTACCGGAGCAGGTAATGAAGAGTGAAACAGGCCAGAAAACGGCTGCCGATCTGAACGATCGCGATGAACCCATCTATCAGGCGCTTCTCACCGCCATTGTTGAGCATCAACTGCCGCCGGGCAGTAAATTGCCGGAAGAAGCGTTATCTGAGGTGTTTGGTGTTAGCCGCACCGGCATTCGTAAGGTGCTGCAACGCCTCGCCGCGGTGCAAATGATCACCTTGTCGCCCAGGCGTGGTGCACAAGTGGCCACGCCGGGCGTGGATGAAGCACGCGATATCTTTGCTACCCGCAGCTTATTAGAGTGCGCAAATTTGCCCGCGGTGATGACCCACATACAGCAACCGCATTTAGCCGCGCTGGCGGCTCTGATTGAAGCCGAGCAGCAGGCGCACGATCAGCATGATGGTGCCGCCGCGATTCGGCTGTCTGCCGCCTTTCATATTCAGCTGCAAGCGATATCGGGTAATGAAGTGCTCACCGATATGGTGACGCGTCTGACGCAGCGCTCGTCGCTGGTGATCGCCGCGTACGGTGCGCCGTGGCAGCGCGGCTGCCGTTGCGATCATCACGATCGGCTGGTGGATCTGCTGCGGAAAAAAGATCTACCGGCGTTAACTGCCGCACTGCAGCAACACTTCGAACACATTGTTGCCAGCCTGCACTTTGAGCGCAGCGGCGAAACCTTGCCTGATTTCTCCCGGTTATTTGCCGGTAACAAAGGAGCGGCATCATGAGCCTGATCCAGGTGATCAATCCCAACACCAGCCTGGCGATGACGGAAACCATTGGTGCCGCCGCGCGCGCGGTCGCCGCGCCGGGCACCGAAATTCTGGCGGTGTGCCCGAGCCACGGCGTGCCGTCGATTGAAGGGCATTTTGATGAAGCCATTGCGGCGATTGGCGTGCTGGAGCAGGTGAAGCGCGGCAAAGAGCAGGGCGTTAGCGGCCATATTATTGCCTGTTTTGGCGATCCGGGATTACTGGCGGCACGCGAACTGGCGAGCGGACCGGTGATCGGCATTGCGGAAGCAGCGATGCATACCGCCACGCTGGTGGCGACGCGTTTTTCGATCGTCACCACCTTACCGCGTACGCTGGTGATTGCTCGCCATCTGCTGCAGCAATACGGTTTTACCCACCATTGTGCTGCGTTGCACGCCATCGATCTGCCGGTGCTGGCGCTGGAGGACGGCAGCGGCGTGGCGCAGGAGAAGGTGCGTCAGCTCTGCATTCAGGCGAAACGCGAAGATGGCAGCGGTGCGATTGTGCTGGGCTGCGGCGGCATGGCCACGCTCGCCCAGGATCTCACCAAAGAGCTGGGACTACCGGTAATCGACGGCGTAAGCGCCGCGGTGAAAATGGTGGAGTCGCTGGTGGCGTTAGGCTTTGGCACCAGCAAGCATGGCGATCTCGATTATCCGCTCGAAAAACCGCTCAGCGGGGCATTTCAGCACCTAAACTAAGTGCTGGTTGAGGACTGACGACAGGAACTTGCAGAATGAGTGATGTATCTGAAAAGAAAGAGTACAGCTTCAACAAGAACTATCCACGCGATCTGATCGGCTATGCTGGCCAGCCACCGCATGCGCAGTGGCCGGGTAAGGCGCGCGTGGCGGTGCAGTTCGTCCTGAATTACGAAGAGGGCGCCGAGAATAACGTGCTGCACGGCGATGCCGGTTCCGAACAGTTTCTTTCCGATATCATCGGTGCGGCCAGCTACGCCGATCGTCACATGTCGATGGATTCGCTGTATGAATACGGCTCGCGCGCCGGTTTCTGGCGCATCCACAACGAATTTCAAAAGCGCGGTTTGCCGCTCACGGTGTTTGGCGTAGCGATGGCGCTGGCGCGTCACCCGGATATCGTTGCAGCGATTAAAGCGGCGGATTACGACGTGGTCAGCCACGGCTGGCGCTGGATCCACTATCAGGCGATGGACGCCAAAACCGAGCGCCAGCATATGCAGCAGGCGGTCGACGTGTTAACCGATTTGTTCGGTAAAGCGCCGACCGGCTGGTACACCGGCCGCGACAGCCCCAACACGCGGCGTTTGGTGGTGGAGCAGGGCGGCTTCAGCTACGACAGCGATTACTACGGCGACGACCTGCCATTCTGGACGCAGGTCACCTGTCAGGACGGCACGGTAAAACCGCACCTGATCATTCCTTACACGCTGGAGTGCAACGACATGCGCTTCGCCTCGCCGCAGGGCTTCAACACTGCAGAGCAGTTCTTCACTTACCTGCGCGACACCTTTGATGTGCTGTACGAGGAGGGCGAAACCGCGCCGAAGATGATGTCGATTGGCATGCACTGTCGCCTGCTGGGGCGTCCGGGGAAATTCCGCGGACTGCAGCGCTTCCTCGATCATATTCAGCAGCATCAGGATGTGTGGGTGTGTACAAGGCAGCAAATCGCCGACCATTGGATCGAGACGCATCCCGCGCCGGATGCTTGATGGGCGCTGGCTTGCAGCCAGACTGCTTTTAAAGGCTTAAAGGCTTAAAGGCTTAAAGGCTTAAAGGCAACGTCAAGGTCAAGGGCGGTTTCGATTGTCCTGCGGACAACCGACCCAGGGGAGGCAGTCGCCCCTCCCCTGGGGACCCGGTCTCTTTGTCGGCAGAATTGCCGCTGCGCGGTCCCCTCACTTCAGGTGAATTCCTGACGGACCGGCTGCGATTCGCTCCTGCTCAGCGCAGCCTCTCGCCGCCGTCCTGGCGGCTCATCCTGGAATCCCCCCTCCGTTCGGCAATTCTGACGACACGCACCCAGCTGCCAAACCTCTGCCCTAAAAAGAGATCGCATCGCGATAGAATTTTTTTGATTTTATTAGAGATAGTGCAGCGGGAGTGTTGAGTCGGCATCACTTTCGGCGCCGTCCTGGCGGCTCATCCTGGAATCCCCCCTCCGTTCGGCAATTCTGACGACACGCACCCAGCTGCAAAACCTCTGCCCTAAAAAGAGATCGCATCGCGATAGAATTTTTTTGATTTTATTAGAGATAGTGCAGCGGGGGGGTTGAGTCGGCATCACTCTCGCCGAGGAGAAGCCTGCTTCCAGGATGAGCCGCCAGGACGGCGGCGAAAGGGCCTGCTGAGCCAGGATGGCGAATCAGGGCCGGTCCGTCAGGAAGTGGGATTTGACGAGGGAACCCGCGTAGCGGGCGATAGTGCTGCCGAAAAGCCCGGGTTCCCAGGGGAGGGGCGACTGCCTCCCCTGGGTCGGTCGGCTGAAAGCCTATCGAAACCGCCCTTGACCTGGCCCTTAAGCCCAAAGCATTTGAAACTTAAAAGCAGCAGTCTGATTGCCAATCAGGGCGAAACGCTGCGCCCTCAGCTCATTAAGCTGACCTGTGCTGCCACAATCCGCCAGCCGCAAGGCAATCTCACCCACGTCTGTTGTTGACGCCCAATCTTCTCCACGCCCTCGCGCGTAAACTCCGTACTGCACACCGCATAATCATCACCAAAAGTGGTGATCACCGTATTGCGCAGCGTACGATCCAGGCCTTTTGAAGGGCGCGCGGCGCGAAACGCGCGGATCTCGTCGATGCCATACAGATTCTCGCCCGCGCCGAGGCGCACGGTGCGTGGGTCGTGCCAGAACAGTTCATCCAGCACCGCGACGTCATTGCTAATCAGCGCTTGCTCGTAACGGTAAAAGGCGGCGGTGACTTCGGCGAGCACCGCCGGGCGGTCGATATCTTCAGGTGTCATCTTCAGGCGTCCATTAAGGTGGTTTGTGGCAGCGTCAGCCCCTGCTGTTGCAGCGCCCAGGCGGCGCGCAGTGCCAGATGTTCTTTAAACGGTGCGGCGATCAATTGCAAACCAATCGGCAAGCCGCTGGCGGTGTGCAGCGGTACGGTGCACACCGGTAAGCCGAGGAAGGAGATCGGCTGGGTGAGCATGCCCATGCTGGCGCGCGTCGGCAAATCCTGGCCGTTGATGTGAATGGTTTCCTGACCGATGGTGGTGGCGGTGCACGGCGTGGCAGGAGCGATCAGCACATCGAACTGCTCAAACAGCGGTAGCACCTGCTGCTGGAAGTGACGGCGGAAACGCTGTGCCTGTACATACCACGCCGAGGGCAACATTGCGCCAGCCAACAAGCGTTCACGCGAATTAGGCTCGAACTGCTCCGGTTGGGTGCGCAGCGCTGGCAAGTAGTGATTGCCGCCTTCCGCAGCGGTCATGATAAAGGCCGCCGAACGCGCGATTTCAGCATTCGGTAGAGTCACTTCGTCTAACGCATTCAGCGCCTTAGCCACAACCGCGACGGCTGCGCGTGCTTCATCGCTGCACCAGGTTGAGAAGAAACCACCGAGTACTGCGCTGCGCACGCCTTCTGCGCCGTGGCGCAGTACATCGCTGACCGGTGCAACCGGCTGGGCGGCCTGGAAGGCATCGCTGGCATCCGCGCCTTGCAGAGTGTCATACACCAGACCTAAATCTTCCACCGAACGGGCAAACGGGCCGATGTGATCGAGGCTGGCGACAAACGGATGGCTGCCGCTACGCGACAGGCGACCAAAGGTCGGTTTTAAACCGAAGATGCCGCACAGCGAAGCGGGCACGCGGATCGAACCGTTGGTGTCGGTGCCGAGTGAAAAATGCACCAAACCCGCCGCCACCGCTGCCGCTGAACCGCCGGATGAGCCGCCCGCTACGCGGGTTAAATCGCGTGGATTGTGTGTCGCGCCGTAATGGGTATTTTCGGTGGTAAAGCCGTAGGCGTAGGCATCCATATTCAGCATGCCGGAGAGCAGCGCGCCGGACTGGCGGAGTTTGCTTACCGCCCAGGCATCCTGACGCGCCGCCGCGCGATCGCTGAACAGGCTGGCACCGGCTAAGGTGCTGTGTCCGGCGACATCAAACAGGTTTTTCACCGCGTAGGGGATGCCGGCCAACGGCGGTAATGCGTCGCCGCGCTGGCGTTGCTGATCAATTTGCTCGGCCTCACGTAACATGCGCTGGCCAGTCACTTCGGTCCAGGCATTGAGCGCCGGATTATGTTGCTCAATCGCCGCTAGCGTTGTTTGCGCGATCTCGCGGGCGCTGATTTCGCCCTGGCGCAGCGCCTGCTGTAGGGCGTTAATCGAGAGTGACGACAGTTTCATGGATGGAACACTCCTGCCACTTCCAGCCGATCGTCGAGCGGCAGCGCCATCAGCGGCTCGGCCATCGCGGCGATGCGGTTGAACTGTGTCAGCAGCTCGGCACGGCGCGCGTCGTCCAGCTCCAGTGCCAGTATCTGCTCCATTTGGGCGATATAGGTGGCCCAATCCGGTTGTTTGCTCATAAAAAATCTCCGTTAGAAACCGGCGGCGCTGCCGTTACTGCGCGGATCAAACGCGCCTTCCAGCATGCCGTTGTTGTGTCGCACGATCGCACCCGCATGGCCGACCACTTCACTGAAATCAGGCAGCAGTTCCACCTCATGGCCGAGCGCGCGCAGCTGCTGCACCGTTTCCGGCGCGATACGCGCTTCCAGCTTGAGTGAATCCGATGATTGTCCCCACGTGCGCCCCAGCAGCCAGCGCGGCGCACTCACCGCCTGTTGCAGAGGATGCCCCTGAATCACATGGCGGGTGAAAATCGCCGCCTGGGTTTGTGGCTGGCCGTCGCCGCCCATCGATCCATACACCATGGTGCGGCCATCTTTAAGACGCGCGGCGGCAGGATTAAGCGTGCGGAACGGCTGTTTGCCCGGCTGCAGCGCCAGCAGATGATCGGGCTGCGGGCTGAACGCAGCGCCCCGGTTTTGCCTGGTGATGCCGGTGCCGGGCAGCTCCACGCCGCTGCCAAATTCGTGGTAGATGCTCTGGATAAAGGAAACCGCCAGCCCGCTGCTGTCCATCACGCCCATCCACACCGTGTCGCCGGGTCCGCGCCCGGTGCCCCACGGCGCCGCTTGCTGCTCATCCACCTGCGCCGCCAGCGTGCTGAGATGCGCATCATCCAGCAGGCTTTGTATATCAACGTCGATATGGCGCGGATCGGTAATGTGCTGGTCGCGCAGCGCAAAGGCTTTTTTGGTGGCTTCAACGATGCGGTGCACGGTTTGCGCCTCCTCGGCGCCCGCCATATCCAGCCGATCGGTGATGCCGAGGATTGCCAGCGATACCAAACCCTGGGTCGGCGGCGTCATATTCCAGATATCGCCTTCGCTGTGCGCCAGATGCAGCGGCGTGCAGCGGCGGGCGTGGTGCGTCTGCAAATCTTCCAGCGTGATCGGCATACCGAGCGCGGTCATTTCGCGCGCCAGATGATGTGCCAGTTCACCGCGATAAAAACTCTCCAGCCCGTGATCGCACAGCATGCTCAGCGTATTGGCCAGCGCCGGTTGGGTGAAGCGGCTGCCTGCGGCGGGCACGCTGCCGTCCGGTAAGTAAGTGGCGGCAAAACCGGGCTGATGCTGCAGTTCATGCTGCTTGGCGGCGGTGGCAGCGGCTTGTGAAGCGGTGACCGGAATCCCGTCGGCAGCATAGCGAATCGCATCGCGCAGCAGGCGCGTTAACGGCATCGGCGCAGCACCCAGTTCCTGCGCCAGCGTTAATGCCTCCTGCCAGCCGCTGACGGTGCCGGCGACGGTTAATGCGGCTTTCGGGCCGCGATGCGGAATGTGGGTTTCGCCGTGATAGAAATCGAGGTGCGCCAGCGTTCCCGCTGCGCCGCTGGCGTCAATGGCGATCGGATCGCCATTCGGCGGCACGATCAGCCAGAAGCCGTCGCCGCCTAAGCCATTCATGTGGGGATAAACCACGGCGATGGTGGCAGCCGCGGCGACCATCGCCTCAATTGCGCTGCCGCCTTCACGCAGCACCGCTAATGCGCTTTCGCTGGCGAGATGATGCGGCGTAACGGCCATGCCTAACGGCGCCATGTTGCTCTGTATCATAGTGATTTCTTCTCTTGTTCTTTTGAGAGCACGCTGTTTAATCCCCGCACATTCCGTAGCGGCGCGATTTATCGCGCAATAAATTGCGCCGCTACGGAATGTGCGGGTTTATGCGCACCTGGCAGATACTGCACAAAACTAAGCAAGAGCTGTTCCAGTTTTGGTCGGACATCAATCTGGATCGATTTATGCTAGCTTGTGGTGAAACGAAAGTTACAGGACCGATGATGAAACAACTTGATGAACGCCTTCGTAGTCACTATCCGCAATTGTCGCCGCAGGAGCAGCGCATTGCCGACTTCGTGTTTGACCATTTTGATGATCTGATCAGCTACAACAGCGCCGAACTGGCGCGGCTGAGCGGGGTGTCAAAGGCCACGGTGAGCCGTTTGTTCAAGCGTCTCGGTTACGAGAAATACAAGGACATGCGCGATGAGCTGCGCATCCTGCGCCAGAGCGGTATGCCGCTCACCGACAACCGCGATGCGGTGCAGGGCAACACCTTGCTGTCGCGCCACTATAAACAAGAGATGGCCAACCTGACTCAGTGGGTCAACAGCATCGATCCGCAGCAGTTCGGTGAAGTGATTGCGGCGCTGGGCGTGGCTAAACGAGTGTTTATCATCGGCATGCGTAACGCGTATCCGGTGGCGCTGCACCTGCGTCAGCAGCTGATGCAGGCGCGTCCGCAGGTGCATGTCCTGCCGCAGCCGGGCCAGACGCTGGGCGAAGAGCTGGTGGATATAACGCCGGAGGATATCGTAGTGGTGATGGCGTTTCGTCGCCGTCCACGCATCATTCGTCCGCTGATGCAGCAGCTACAGCAGAGCCACATTCCGGTGCTGGCGCTGTGTGAGCCGCAGGCGCAGGGCATCATTACGCTGGCGAGCTGGCAGCTGTGCGCACCGCTCGACAGCGTTTCCGCCTTTGACAGTTACGCCTCCGCCATGAGCCTGATTAATCTGCTGGCCAACGCCTTGCTACATGAAATGTTGTCGCAGGGGCGTCAGCGCATCCACCAAATCGCCGATCTTTATCAGCATCTCGACGAGCTGGAACACCGTTAACGGGCGCCATTATGGTGCATTGCACTGTTTTAGATCGTTAACTTCCACGGGCGCTATGCCCGTTTTTTTCGCCTTGTATTCAGTAAAACCTCAATTTTTCCGCTTTCTTTCCCTGACGCTGCGGTTGGCACATTAGTTGCAGAATGATTCATCAAGAATCTTTTGTTTCACATAAACTCACCGGGGTGCATAATGAAAAAAGTATTATTGGCGGTAGCGGGCGCGGCTTTGCTGATGGCGCAGGTCGGTAGCGCGATGGCCGATCAGTTGCAGGATATCCAGAAGCGCGGTGTGATTCGCGTAGCGGTACCGCAGGATTTCCCGCCGTTCGGCTCGGTGGGCACCGATTTGCAGCCGCAGGGCTACGATATCGATATGGCGAAGTACCTCGCCAAACAGATGAAACTGAAGTTGCAGCTGGTGCCGGTTTCCAGTGCCAACCGCGTACCGTATCTGCAAACCGATAAAGTCGATCTGGTGATCTCCAGCATGGGCAAAAACGCCGAGCGCGAAAAAGTGATCGATTTCACCCGCGCCTACGCGCCGTTCTTCCTTGGCGTGTTTGGTCCGAAAGGCGACACGCTGAAAGATGCGGCGGCGCTGAGCGGCAAATCCATCGGCGTAACGCGCGGTGCGGTAGAAGACATGGTATTGAGCGATATCGCGCCGAAAGAGGCGCAGGTGAAACGTTATGAAGATAACAACACCACGCTGTCAGCTTATCTCTCTGGCCAAGTGCAGTATGTCGCCACCGGTAACCTGGTGGTAGCCGCGATTGCGCGCCAGAACGCCGATAAAGCGCCGGTTGCTCAGTTCATGTTGAAAGATTCGCCGTGCTACATCGGCCTGAAAAAAGATGAGCCGGCGCTGAAAGAGAAAGTGAATGCGCTGATTGAGCAGGGCATCAAAGACGGCACGCTGAACAAGCTGTCGGAAGAGTGGCTGAAAGCGCCGCTGCCAGCCAACCTCGGCGCATAAAACATGGGGCAACTTAACTTTGCCGATCTCTGGCCACATTGGCCAGAGCTGCTGGCCGGGCTGTGGGTCACCGTTCAAATCACCGTGCTCGCCACCGTGGGCGGCGTTAGCCTCGGCATTCTCGGCGCGGCGTTGCGCAGCGGTAAACCGAGCTGGGCGAGCCGCCTCTGGGGCGTGTACGTTGAACTGATTCGTAATACGCCGTTTGTGGTGCAGCTGTTTTTTATCGTCTTTGGTTTGCCCAATCTTGGTCTGAAACTGACGGCGGGCGAAGCCGCACTGCTGGCGATGTTGATTAACCTCGGTGCCTACAGCACCGAAATTATTCGCGCCGGGATTCAGGTGACGCCGCGCGGGCAATGGGAAGCGGGGCGCGTGCTGGGCTTAACCCGTACGCAAACCTTTATCCGCGTGGTATTGCCGCCGTCGCTGCAGCGCATTTATCCGGCGCTGGTGAGCCAGTGCATCATTGTTATGCTCGGATCATCGGTGGTATCGCAGGTGTCGTATGAAGAGTTGACCTTCGCCGCCAACCTGATTCAGTCGCGCACCTTTTTGAGTTTTGAAGTCTATTTCGTGACCACGCTGATCTATCTGGCGTTGTCGATTGCCATGCGCCAACTGCTGCTGGCGCTGGGACGTAAATGGTTAGGAGCGCAGCCGGCATGACGACTTTTACCGACTGGGACATCCTGCGTAACCTGCTGCTGGCGGCGCGCTGGACAATTTTACTCTCGCTGGTGGCGTTTTTCGGCGGCACGCTGGTGACCTTGCCGCTGCTGTTTATGCGTTTGCTGAAACGCAAATGGCCAATGCGCCTGGTGCGCGCTTACACCGAGCTGTTTCAGGGCACGCCGCTGCTGATGCAGCTGTTCCTCGCCTTCTTCGGCGTGGGCCTGTTCGGCATCGACGTGGCACCCTGGACCGCCGCCTCGCTGGCATTAACGCTCTACACCAGCGCGTTTCTGGTGGATATCTGGTACGGCAGCATTCGCGCCTTGCCAAAAGGGCAATGGGAAGCGTCGCGCTGCCTCGGCCTGACCTTTGGTCAAACGCTGTTTCGCGTGGTGGCGCCGCAGGCGATTCGTATCGCCATCGCGCCCACGGTCGGTTTTGCCGTACAGGTGATTAAAGGCACCGCACTGGCGTCGATTATCGGTTTTGTCGAACTGACCAAAGCCGGCACCATTCTGAATAATGTGACGTATGAGCCCTTCAAGGTGTTTGGCCTGGTGGCGCTCGGTTACTTCCTGATGTGTTATCCGCTGTCGCGTTACAGCCAGTACCTGGAGAAAAAATTCAATGCCGCTCATCACCATTAATCAGGTACAGAAGTACTACGGCGACAACCATGTGCTGAAAGGGGTCGATCTCGACGTCGATCACGGCGAAGTGATCTCGATCATCGGTCGCAGCGGATCGGGCAAAAGTACCCTGCTGCGCTGCATGAACGGGCTGGAAGGCTATCAGGAAGGCAGCATCAAACTCGGCGGCATGACCATTACCGATCGCGAATCACAGGCGCGGGAAATCAGCCGTTCGGTTGGCATGGTGTTCCAGAACTTCAACCTGTTCCCGCACATGACGGCGCTGGAAAACGTGATGCTGGCACCGCGCCGCGTGCTGAAGAAAAGCGAAGCCGAATGCCGTGAACTGGCGACGCAGATGCTGGAGAAAGTTGGCCTCGGTGAGCGCATCAACTATTACCCAGCCAATCTGTCTGGCGGCCAGCAGCAGCGCGTGGCGATTGCCCGTGCGCTGGCGATGCAGCCTAAAGTTTTACTCTGTGATGAGATCACCTCAGCGCTCGATCCCGAGCTGGTAGGCGAAGTGCTGAAAGTGCTGGAGCAGCTGGCTGCCGAAGGCATGACGCTGATTCTCGTCACCCATGAAATGAACTTCGCCCGCGACGTGGGCGATCGCGTGGTCTTTATGCATCAGGGGCGCGTCTGGGAGCAGGGCGACAGTAAAACGCTGTTCGCCAATCCGCAAACCGCGGAGCTGAAGCAGTTTATCTCGACCGTGCGCCTCTAAGCTTTCAACAAGGAATACACCATGGATATCAGCCAATTTTCGCAAATCAATCCGCCACAGCGTCTGCTGATGGGGCCGGGCCCGATTAACGCCGATCCGCGCGTGCTGCGCGCCATGTCGAGCCAGCTGATTGGTCAGTACGATCCGGCGATGACGCACTACATGAATGAAGTGATGGCGCTGTACCGTGGCGTATTTCGCACTGAAAACCGCTGGACGATGCTGATCGACGGCACCTCACGCGCCGGGATCGAAGCGATCCTGCTGTCGGCGATCCGTCCAGGCGACAAAGTGCTGGTGCCAGTGTTCGGCCGTTTTGGTCATCTGCTGTGTGAAATTGCCCGTCGCTGCCGCGCGGAAGTGCACACCATTGAGGTGCCGTGGGGCGAAGTATTCACGCCGGATCAGATCGAAGATGCGATCAAAAAGGTACAGCCGCGCCTGCTGCTGACGGTGCAGGGCGATACCTCCACCACCATGCTGCAGCCGCTGGAAGCGCTAGGCGCAATTTGCCAGAAATATGGCGTGCTGTTTTACACCGATGCCACCGCGTCACTCGGCGGTAACGCGCTGGAGACCGATGCGTGGGGCCTCGATGCGGTCTCCGCCGGGATGCAGAAATGCCTTGGTGGACCGTCCGGCACCTCGCCGATCACCCTCAGTCCGCAGATGGAAGCGGTGATACGCAAGCGTAAGTGCGTGGAAGAGGGCATTCGCACCGCCGATCATCAGGATGGCGACGACGAGATGATCTACTCCAACTATTTCGATCTCGGCATGATCATGGATTACTGGGGCCCGGAGCGTCTTAATCACCACACAGAAGCCACCACCGCACTGTTTGGCGCGCGTGAATGTGCGCGTCTGATGCTGGAAGAGGGGCTGGATAACGGCATCGCGCGCCACCAGCTGCACGGCGATGCGCTGCTGAAAGGCATTCAGGGCATGGGCCTCGAAACCTTCGGCGACCTCAAACACAAAATGAATAACGTGCTCGGCGTGGTGATCCCGCAGGGCGTGAATGGCGATCAGGTACGCAAGCTGGTGCTGGAGGATTTCGGCATCGAAATCGGCACCTCCTTTGGTCCGCTGCACGGCAAAGTGTGGCGCATCGGCACCATGGGCTACAACGCGCGCAAAGATTGCGTGATGCAAACCCTGAGTGCGCTGGAAGCGGTGCTGAATCACGTGGGTTACCGCACCACGCAAGGTGCCGCGATGCAGGCGGCGTGGGATCTCTACGGGAGCCGCGCATGACACAAAGCCTGATGAGCGCCAGCGAGGCACAATCGGCCGCCGCGCGCGTCATGGTGCGCTGTGACACGTTAGCGGCGATCAGTGAGAGCGAAGAGGGGCTGACGCGCGTTTATCTGTCGCCGGAACAGCTGCGCGCTAACGCACGCGTTGCTGAGTGGATGCAGGCTGCGGGCATGACGACGTGGCAGGATGCGGTGGGCAACATCTGTGGCCGCTATGAAGCGACGCAGCCGGGCGCGCAGGCGCTGCTGCTCGGTTCTCACCTTGATACGGTACGCAATGCCGGTCGCTATGACGGCATGCTCGGGGTGTTAAGTGCTATCGAAACCGTGCAGTGGCTGCACGATCGTCAACAGCGTTTGCCGCTGGCGATTGAGATTGTCGGCTTCGGCGATGAAGAGGGCACGCGTTTCGGCATTACGCTGCTCGGCAGCCGTGGCATAACCGGCAGCTGGCCCGAAAGTTGGGTCACGCATCCCGATGGCAATGGCATCACCGTGGCGGAAGCGATGCAGGATGTCGGTTTCGATGCGGCAAAAATCCTCGACGCGGCGCGCGATGTGAATGACATCGCGGCCTATCTGGAGCTGCATATTGAGCAAGGTCCGTGTCTCGAGCAGGAAGATTTGGCGCTCGGCGTGGTCACCGCGATTAACGGCGCGCGTCGTCTGAACTGCAGTTTTATCGGAGAAGCCGGTCACGCCGGCACCGTGCCGATGACGCATCGCAAAGATGCGCTGGCCGCCGCTGCCGAATGGATGGTGTTTATCGAACACACCACCGCCGAGCACGACCCGCAGCTGGTGGCGACGGTCGGTACGCTGAGCTGTTTACCGGGCGCGGTGAACGTTATCCCCGGCGAGGTACAGCTGTCGCTTGACGTGCGCGGCCCGCAGGATGAGCCGCTAGAGCGCCTGCTCTCGACGCTGCTGACTCAGGCGCAGGCGATTGCGCTGCGTCGCGGCTTAACCTTTAGCGCTAACGAGTATTACCACATTGCCGCAACGGCCTGCGATGCACGTCTGCAGCAGGCGTTGAGCCACGCGGTGGAAACCGTGCAAGGGCGCAGCCTGTCGCTACCGAGCGGCGCGGGCCACGATGCGATTGCCATCGCCGAACGCTGGCCGGTGGGGATGTTGTTTGTGCGTAATCATCGCGGTATTAGCCATCATCCGGCGGAATCGGTGCAGGCTGAGGATGTGGCGCTCGGCGTGCAGGCTTATCTGCAAGCGGTGTGCGACATCGCGCGTGCATAAAGGAGCAGCAATATGGATTTGGTAAGCTTCAATCAGTTGCCACCGGAAGCCGCGCAGGCGGCGATTGCGCACTGCGTGGCGATTCCGGCCTGGCAGCAGGCGCTGGTGGCTGCGCGACCTTTTGCCAATGTGGCGGCGCTGCAGGAAACCGCCGATCGTCTGGCGCAGTTGTGGCAGGCCGATGCGTTGACGCAGGCGCTGAGCGCTCATCCACGTATTGGCGATAAGGTGGCGGGCGCGAATAAAGAGGCGGCGCTATCGCGCAGTGAGCAATCGGCGATGCAGCAGGCCAACGGTGCGCTGCAGCTGGCGATGCTGGCGGGCAATCAAACCTATGAGCAGCGTTTTGGCCGGGTGTTTCTGATTCGCGCCAAAGGGCGCAGCGGCGAGGAGATGCTGGCTGAACTGCAGCGCCGGTTGAACAATGATGCACAGAGCGAACAGCGTGAAGCGCTGACGCAGCTGCGCGAAATTACCCTGTTACGGCTGAAGGAAAGCATCACATGAGCACCATTACTACCCATATTCTCGATACCGCGCTGGGCAAACCGGCGATTGGCGTCGCGGTTTCCCTGGAGCAAAACAGCCCGGAAGGGTGGCTGCCGCTGGTGGAAGGCGAAACTGACAGCGATGGGCGCATCAAAGATCTGACACCCGAACCGCTCGCACCAGGCCACTATCGTTTGACCGCGGAGATTGGCGACTACTTTGCTGCCGAGGGGCGCGATGCGCTGTACGTCAGCGCGCAAATCGATTTCGTGATTGGTACCACGGGCAGCCATTATCATCTGCCGTTTCTCATCTCGCCGTGGTCGTGGTCGACCTATCGCGGTAGCTAATTTGCCGTTTTGCGCGGCACGTCACACGGCTGCGCTTGAAAGCCAGCAACTATCAAAACCTTCGGTTCATCCAAATATATTCTTGGCTTAAGTGCGGCTAATCTTAGTCGCATAATAGAAAGCAATGTGAAGCCAATGGAGCCGAAAAATGAGCACGCACGACAATAACGATAATGCAGCAGCCTCAGGTAAATGCCCCTTTCATCACGGGGCGTCAGAAGAGAAAAGTGTTTTAGCACGCGGTGCCGGTAGCGGGACATCTAACCGCGACTGGTGGCCTAATATGCTGCGTGTCGATCTGTTAAACCAGCACTCCAACCGTTCCAACCCGCTCAGTGACAACTTCAACTACCGCGATGAATTCAGCAAGCTCGATTACTCCGCGTTAAAAGCCGACATCCGCGCGATTCTCACCGATTCGCAATCCTGGTGGCCAGCCGACTGGGGCAGCTATATTGGGCTGTTCATTCGCATGGCGTGGCACAGCGCGGGTACTTATCGCACTATCGATGGTCGCGGTGGTTCAGGCCGTGGTCAGCAGCGTTTTGCGCCGCTTAACTCATGGCCGGATAACGTCAGCCTCGATAAAGCGCGTCGCCTGCTGTGGCCGGTGAAACAAAAATACGGTCAGAAAATTTCCTGGGCCGATCTCTATATTCTGGCGGGTAACGTGTCGCTGGAAAACGCCGGCTTCCGCACCTTCGGCTTTGGTGCCGGTCGTGAAGACGTGTGGGAACCGGATATGGATGTGGATTGGGGCCACGAAACCGAATGGCTGGCACATCGCCATCCGGAAGCGCTGGCCAACGCCCCGTTGGGCGCCACCGAAATGGGCCTGATCTACGTTAACCCGGAAGGTCCGGAAGCCAGCGGCGATCCAAAATCCGCTGCACCGGCCATTCGTGCCACCTTCGGCAATATGGGTATGAACGACGAAGAGATCGTGGCGCTGATCGCCGGCGGCCATACTTTGGGTAAAACCCACGGCGCGGCAGCAGCCAGCCACGTTGGCGTTGATCCGGAAGAGTCACCGATTGAAGCGCAGGGCCTTGGCTGGAGCAGCAGCTACGGCAGCGGCGTGGGTAAAGATGCCATCACTTCTGGCCTGGAAGTGGTCTGGACGCAAACGCCAACGCAGTGGAGCAATTACTTCTTCGAGAACCTGTTCAAATATGAATGGGTGCAGACGCACAGCCCAGCTGGCGCGATTCAATTCGAAGCGGTGGATGCCGAAGCGATTATCCCGGATCCGTTTGATCCTGAGAAAAAACGCAAACCCACCATGTTGGTGACCGACCTGACGCTGCGTTTCGATGAAGAGTTCGGCAAGATCTCGCGCCGCTTCCTCAACGATCCGCAGGCGTTTAACGAAGCCTTTGCTCGCGCCTGGTTCAAACTGACGCACCGTGATATGGGGCCAAAAGCGCGTTACATTGGTCCGGAAGTGCCGAAAGAAGATCTGATCTGGCAGGATCCGTTACCGCAGGCCATTCATCAGCCTACGCCGGCGGATATCAGCGACATCAAAGCGCGCATTGCCGCTTCAGGCTTGAGCGTCAGTCAGCTGGTTTCTGCCGCCTGGGCTTCAGCATCGACCTTCCGCGGGGGTGACAAACGCGGTGGCGCCAACGGCGCACGTCTGGCATTAGCCCCGCAAAACGGTTGGGCCGTTAACGCCAGCGTTATTTCCGATGTGCTGCCAACCCTGCAGAAGATTCAGCAGGAATCGGGCAAAGTTTCACTGGCTGACGTCATTGTGCTGGCGGGCAGCGTGGGTATCGAGCTGGCCGCTGCCGCTGCGGGTGTCGCGACACAAGTGCCGTTTACGCCGGGCCGCGTCGATGCGCGTCAGGATCAAACCGACGTCGAGTCGTTCAACTTCCTGCAACCGCTGGCCGACGGTTTCCGTAACTATCGTCGTAGTGCGAAAGGTTCCTCAACCGAAACCCTGCTGCTGGATAAAGCGCAGCAGCTGACGCTGAGTGCGCCAGAACTGACGGCATTACTGGGGGGTTTACGCGTATTGGGCACCAACTTCGATGGCGGCCAGCACGGCGTGTTCACCGATCGCGTTGGCGTGCTGAGCAACGACTTCTTCGTTAATCTGCTCGACATGCGTACCGCATGGAAAGCCACCGATGAGAGCGAAGAGCTGTTTGAGGGCCGTGATCGTCTGACGGGAGAAGTGAAGTTCAGCGCTACGCGTGCCGACTTAGTGTTTGGTTCGAATGCTATTTTGCGCGCTCTGGCAGAAGTGTACGCCAGCAGCGATGCCAAGCAGAAGTTCGTGGCCGACTTCGTCGCCGCCTGGACGAAAGTGATGAATCTGGATCGGTTCGAGCTGTAATCAATCAAGCCGCAGCGAAATACGCTGCGGCTTTTGTCTTTAATCTTCGCGAAACGCCTCGAACGGCAGATTGAAACGTTTAGCCAATGCGGCCTTATGTTTATCCGTTAACTTGCGCTCTCCTTTCAGAATACGATTCACATAAGATCGCTGACCAATCTCATTCACAAAAGATGATTGGTTGAGATGATGCTGATCCATTAACACCCGCAATAATGCAACACCGCCAGCCAATGTATTGATACGTTTATTGAATTCTGAAAACTCGGAGGCGGAATCCTCATATTTCGCAACTTTATCAGCCAGCATTTCAATCAGCGGATGGGCAGGATGATGTTCAATCAAATACTCCACCAGCTCCAAAGCCTGCTCGTAATCAGCTTCTGATTGACTTCCACCCAGAAGCGGAACCGCTTTGATCAGATTATTGGAGGCCTGAATGGCTTCGGCGATCATTCTTTATTCTCCCGATAATGCTTAACCACTTTGTCATACTCAGCATGGGTCACTATGTGTTTGATAAAAATCCGTTGGGCAATGAAGTCCGCAAAAAACATCACTCTGAGATTATTCCCGCCGACGTTAATCACCCACCATTTGGCTCGGTATTTCATTCGATCAAGACTTGGAAAAATAGCTTTTAGCGCATCGGGATCGATGAAAACGTTGCCATTTAAGGTTCTGTAAGTGGCATCCAATGCTGCTGCATCATTTGGAAATCTCCGTGTCGCTTCAGTGAACACTCTCCTTGAGATAACGTGCATCATTCCCTCGACATGTTCCAACATGGAAACATCATAGCGCAGAGCTGCAATGTTTCCAAGCAGGAAACTCGATGGCACATAGATAGCGTTGAGAAGGGGATTTGCCGCGCAGTGTTTGCGCGGCAAAGAATTACTTCAAGGTGTAAGCATCCGCATCACGCCACGCCGGGAAGCGTTCGCGGTAGGCTTGTAGCTCTTCCAGTGACAGCTCCGCGTCGAGGCGTGCGCGCGCAAAGGGCTCGCCGGCGGCCAGAATCTCACCCTGTGGCGAAATAATGCGGCTATCGCCGCTGTATTGATGTTTATTGCCATCGCTGCCAACGCGGTTGCAGCCGGCGACGTAAGCCTGGTTTTCAATCGCACGCGCCAGCAGTAGCGACTGCCAATGCAGCGCACGCGGCGCTGGCCAGTTGGCGACATACAGTGCCAGATCGTAATCATTGTGATTACGCGAAAACACCGGGAAGCGCAGGTCGTAACAAATTTGCGGCAGAATGCGCCAGCCGCGCCACTCAAACACTTCGCGCGTTGCGCCCGCCACATAGTGCTGATGTTCATTGGCCATGCGGAACAGATGGCGTTTGTCGTACTGATGCACCGTGCCGTTGGGTTCCACCAGCAGGAAACGGTTTACCGCGCCTTTTTCTGTCTGAATCGCCGCACTACCTCCAACTAAGGCATTGCTGGATTGCGCGTGCGCATGCAACCACGCCACTACCTCATCCTGCGGCAGCGAGCTTTCGGCGGCTTCCATGGCAAAACCGGTGGTGAACATCTCCGGTAGCAGAATGATGTCGCGGCCTTCAATCCCCTTCAGCACACCGTCAAAATGGCGCAGGTTGGCGGCGCCATCCATCCAGCTCAGCGTTTCCTGCAGCACGGTAATTTTCAAAGCTGACATAAGCGCTCCGCAGCGGCGTCGAGCGTCGCTTCCTGTTTGGCAAAGCACAGGCGAATCAACTTGTGCGGGAAAGGTTCGGCGCAGAATACCGACAGCGGAATCGCCGCCACGCCAACCTCTTTGGTCAGCAGCTGGCAGAAACTGACATCGTCCAGATCGGAAATCGCGCTGTAATCCACTAGCAGGAAGTAGGTGCCTTCACACGGCAACACGTTGAAACGGCTGGTGGAGAGCGCCTTAATCAGCCGATCGCGGCGTGCGCGATAGAATTCAGACAGCTCGCGATAGTGTTCGGGCTGCTGGCGCAGCATATCGGCAATCGCCAGCTGTGCCGGTGTATTCACGGAGAAGGTCAAATACTGATGCACTTTGCGGATTTCCGCGCTGAGGGCGGCGGGTGCGATGCAATAACCGACTTTCCAGCCGGTCATGTGGAAGGTTTTACCAAATGAGGATACCGCAATCGCGCGCTGGCGCAGGTCGGCATGCGCTAATACGCTGGCGTGCCCCGCTTCTACGAAGCAGATGTGCTCATAGACTTCATCGCTCAGCACATAGATTTCCTGATCGGCAATGGCCTGCCAGAGTTCGGCATAATCACTTTTGCGCCAAACGGTGGCGGAAGGATTGTGCGGCGTATTCAGAATCACCAGCCGGGTTTTGGCGCTTAGCAGGCTGCGGAATGCTGACCAATCCACGCGAAACTCAGGGGGTTGTAGCGCAATGCGTTTCAACACGCCGCCGGCGAGCTGAACAGCAGGTGCGTAGCTGTCATAGCTTGGGTCGAAGCAGATCACTTCATCACCCTGGCGTACCAGCGCGGTGATCGCCGCATAGAGCGCTTCGGTGGCGCCCGCCGTCACGGTAATGTCGCTGTTAACGTCGGGCGAGTGGCCGTAAAGTTCGGCGGTTTTCTCAACAATCGCCTCACGCAGTGGCAGTGTGCCGATCATCGGTGCATATTGGTTCGCGCCCTGGCTAACGTGATAAGCCAGACGCTCTTGCAGATAGCGTGGACCGTCGAAGTCGGGAAAGCCCTGCGAGAGATTGATGGCGTTGTGCTGCTGCGCGAGCGCGCTCATTTGCGTAAAAATAGTGGTGCCGAGCGCCGGTAGTTTGCTCTCGGGGATCAGGTTGTGCTGCGTCATTATTTGTGGCCTTAAGCGCGAATGTCGTTGCGGAGAAACCCTGTGTTGCTGCCACTATAAACAGGATGTTAATATTTGGCAATCGAGACGCTTAGACGTCTAAACTAACCTGCGGAGCCTGTATAGCGCTATGACGGATTTTCTCCCACTGGAACATTTAGTGGCCGCCTGTCACTGGATTGGTGGTAAAGGCTGGGCGCCCGCCACCGGCGGTAATATGTCGGTGCGACAGGATGCGGAATATTGCCTGTTGAGTGCGTCCGGCAAAGATAAAGGCAGCCTGACGCGTGATGACTTTATGCAGGTGGAGATCGCCACCAACGCGGTGCCATCGGGACGCACCCCATCGGCGGAAACCGGTCTGCATACCTTGATTTATCGTCTCTTCCCCCAGGCTGGCGCGGTATTGCATACCCACAGCGTTAACTCCACCGTGCTGTCGCGCGTTGATCAGAGCGATGCACTGCTGCTCAGTGGCTATGAGATGCAAAAAACGCTGGCTGGTCAGCATTCTCACCTCAATACCGTCGCTATTCCGTTGTTTGATAACGATCAGAATATTGATGCGCTGGTCGAGCGTATCGCCGCCTTTGCCGCACACTCGCCGCTGCAATATGGCTTTCTGCTGCGCGGTCACGGTCTGACCTGTTGGGGCAAGGACGTGAACGAAGCGCGCCGCCATCTGGAAGGGCTGGAATTCCTGTTTGCTTGTGAACTGCAACGTCGCCTGCTGGAGGCAAAATGATCCGCGCCATTGTTACCGATATTGAAGGCACCACCAGTGATATCCAGTTCGTCCACACGGTGCTGTTTCCCTATGCACGTCAGCATTTAGCCGCCTTTGTGCGCGAGAATGAGGCCGATGCAGGCGTGGCTGCGGCACTCAACGCGGTGCGGGAAGAGTCGGGAAGTACGCAGGCCTCGCTCGACGAACTCATCACTACGTTAATTGGCTATATCGATCAGGATCGTAAGTCGCCGGGCTTGAAGGCGTTGCAAGGCATGATTTGGCGAGCCGGTTACCTTGAGGGCCAGTTTACCGGCCACCTTTATCCGGATGTGCTGCCAGCTTTGCAGCGCTGGCAGCAGCAGGGCCTTGGCCTGTATGTATATTCCTCGGGATCGATCGCCGCGCAAAAACTGTTATTTGGTTACAGCGATGAAGGTGATTTAACCTCGCTGTTTAGCGGCTATTTTGATACCGGCGTGGGCGCGAAACGTGAAACGCAGTCGTATCGCAACATCGCTGAAAAAATTGGCCTTACACCCGACGCCATCCTGTTCCTGTCGGATATTCATCAGGAACTAGACGCGGCGGCACAAGCAGGCTGGCACACGGTGCAGTTAATTCGTGGCGCGGCGGATAACGTTAGTCGTCATCATCAGGTAAATGATTTTTCACAGATTAAACCGGAGTCGATTTAACATGAGTGCATTGACCATTTTTACCGATACCGAAGCCAATCAGCCGGTGTGGCACAGTACCGATGCAGCAGCTATTCGCGATCGCCTTAACGCTAAAAACGTGCGTTTTGAGCGTTGGGAAGCGGATCGTGATCTGGGCGTTGATCCCGATTCTGAGACGGTGATTAAGGCTTATCAGCATGCGATTGATCGCCTGGTCGCCGAGAAGGGCTATCAAAGCTGGGACGTGCTGAGCATGCGCGCGGATAATCCGCAGAAAGAGGTGCTGCGCACTAAGTTTCTCAATGAACATACCCACAGCGAAGACGAAGTGCGCTTTTTCGTTGAAGGTTCAGGACTGTTTTGTCTGCATCTCGATGGCGAGGTTTATCAGATTCTGTGCGAGAAAAATGATCTGATTTCCGTACCTGCTGGCACCGCGCACTGGTTTGATATGGGCTCTGAGCCGCACTTCACTGCAATTCGTATTTTTGACAATCAGGAAGGCTGGGTGGCGAATTTCACCGGTGACCAGATTGCCGATGCGTATCCGCGTTTGGCGTGATTTTGAGTGTACTTTGCGAGCTAGATTGTGCTCGCTGTCCCCCTCCTCGGTCCTCCCCCATAAATGGAGGAGGATGACGCTGCTGTATGTCAGTGCTGAAGCTGCATGTGGCAGCGTCTCCTTCCCCCATTTATGGGGGAAGGTCGGGATGGGGGACTGCCAGCACAATCCAGCCTACCTCAAGGCAAAAATATCCCTTCCTGAACCTGTGCAGGTGTCACCACTCCGGTATCCAGCACCCAACCGCTAATCAGCGCCGCAGGCGTTACATCAAACGCCGGGTTATACACCGCTGCGTTTTCGGGCGCCCACTGCACGCTGCCAAAACTGCCTGACACGCCGGTCACTTCGCTGGCGGCGCGTTGTTCAATCGGTATCGCGGCGCCATTAGGGCACAGACGATCGAGCGTGGTATGCGGCGCTGCCACATAAAACGGAATGCCGTGATACTGCGCCAGCACGGCCAGGCTGTAAGTACCAATCTTGTTTGCTACATCGCCATTGGCGGCGATGCGATCTGCACCGACCCAAATGGCATCTACCGCGCCGCGCGCCATTAAGCTGGCGGCCATCGAATCAGTAATCAACTGGTAAGGAATGTTGAGCTCACCGAGTTCCCATGCGGTTAAACGGCCGCCTTGCAGCAGCGGTCGGGTTTCATCAACCCAGACATTTTTCACCAAACCTTGCTGATGGGCATAGGCGATCACGCCCAGCGCGGTGCCCACCCCCGCTGTCGCCAGACCGCCGGTATTACAATGGGTTAGCAACTGGCTGCCCGGTTTCACTAGCGTGCTACCGGCGCGGGCGATGTTGTCACACAGCTGTTTATCTTCGGCCACCAGCCGCAGCGCCTCAGCGCTTAACGCTGCGACAAAATCGTTCTCCGCCAGCGCCACTTTCATGCGATCCAGGTTATTCATCAGGTTCACCGCCGTTGGGCGGGCGGCACGCAGAACCTCCAGAGCGGCAGCTAATTCCACCCGCGTTGTCCCCTGTTCGCCAAGCAGCGCCAGCAGCAAACTGGCGGAGAGGCCAATCAGCGGGGCACCGCGCACGCGCAGGGCATGAATATGCTCAACCAGCTGCGCAACGCTGTGCGCAGGCAGCCAGTTTTGTTGTTGTGGCAGCGCCTGCTGGTCAAGGATCCACAGCTGGTTATCGCGGACCTCAAGGCTGGTGGTTCGAAGTGTTTGCATTGTGTGAAATCCCTGTTGCCTTAATGCTGGCTATTGTGCCAACATGCGTAACGGATGTATAGACGTCTGAACGGCTTATTACTGTCGAAACACGAGGAAAAAGCAATGTCGCAATACCGTACGTTCACCGCTGCCGATGCTGTGGAATATGCTAAAAAATTTGGCAGCGTGGACGATCCGTCAGCGCTGGTGAGCGCCGAGGAGATCGGTGACGGCAATCTCAACCTGGTGTTTAAAATCTTCGACAACCAAGGCCGCAGCCGCGTAGTGGTAAAACAGGCGCTGCCGTATGTGCGTTGTGTGGGCGAATCCTGGCCGCTCACGCTCGATCGCGCACGGCTGGAAGCGCAAACGCTGATTGAGCACTATAAACATTGCCCACAGCACACCGTTAACGTCACCCATTACGATGCAGAATTAGCGGTAATGGTGATGGAAGATCTCTCCACTCATCGTATCTGGCGTAGCGAGCTGGTGAACGGCGCTTACTATCCACAAGCAGGGCGCCAGCTGGGGGAGTATCTGGCGCAGACGCTGTTCCATACTTCTGATTTTTTCCTGCATCCGCACCGGAAAAAAGCCGAAGTAGCGCGTTTCATTAATCCGGAAATGTGTGAAATCACGGAAGACTTGTTCTTCAACGATCCTTTTATTGACCACGAGCGCAACAAGTATCCTGCCGCGCTGGAGTCGCTGGTGGTCAGCCTGCGCAGCGATGATGCATTAAAAATCGCTGTTGCGGGCCTCAAGCACCGCTTCTTTGCCGATGCCGAAGCTCTCCTGCACGGCGACGTGCACAGCGGCTCCATCTTTGTGGCGGATGGCAGTCTGAAAGTCATTGATGCAGAGTTCGGCTACTTCGGGCCGATTGGTTTTGATGTCGGCAGCGCGATTGGCAACCTGCTGATTAACAACTGCTGCTTGCCGGGCCTGCTGGCACCGCGTGAAGCGGCAGAAGGGCGCGAACGTCGTCTTAGTGATGTGCAGGATGTCTGTAACCAATTTGCCAATCGTTTCCTTGAGCTGGCCAAAGCGAAAACCAGTGATGTGGCGCTGGCCTATCCGGGCTATGCCGAATCCTTCCTGCGTAAGGTATGGCGCGATACCATTGGTTACTGCGGGACCGAATTGATTCGTCGTACCGTGGGGATGTCGCATGTCACGGACTTTAAACAGATTAACGATGACACGATGCGCACCGAGTGCATTCGCAGCTGTATAACGCTAGGACGTACGCTGATTTTGGCTGCCGATCATGTTGCCGATGTTGACGCATTAATTGCGCGTATTCGGCAGGCGGGATAAAGCGATCGCCATAAAAAAAGCCTCCGCATGGAGGCTTTTTTATTTTATGCCGCTTCGCTGGTGCGCGAACGGGGTTTACTCTGCGGCTTTGGCACCGCCAGCGCTTCCGGCGCAAAGTCATCGACATTGATGGCTTTCAGGCGACTGGCTTCGGCGCGAATCAGCACTTGTGCTTCGCTTTCATCAATCCAACCCTCCTGCAAAGCACGCTGCGCCAGCGCATCCAGTCGGGTGAACGACAGGTGTTTTTTCTGCTGCTGGCACAGACGATCGTGAATCACTTCAGCCGCCATCACATCCTGCAGCGCTTGCTCCAGTTGACCCGCCGGATTGTGCGCGCTCGGTGCCAGATACTGACCGCGACCTAAACGGGTGCGCGTGGCGGAGGGCAGCTGCAGCAGTTTCGCCAACTGATGATCGAGCTTGTCAGACGGCGCTGGGCAATGATGTCCACCCGCGAAGATCACCAGACGCAGCGCGCCGGCAACCAGGCGATTTGGGAAGTTGCGCAGCAGATCATCCATCGCCACTTCGGCCTGATGCAAGGCATCCTGCACGCCCCAATGCACCAGCGGCAAGTCAGCGGCATTACGGCCTTCATCGTCATAGCGTTTCAGCGTGGCCGAGGCGAGATACATCTGGCTCAGTACATCGCCAAGGCGCGCGGAGATGCGTTCGCGACGCTTCAGGCTGCCGCCCAATACCGCCATCGATACATCCGACAGCAGCGCGAGGTTGGCGCTTAAACGGTTGAGATGCTGATAGTAGCGGCGCGTGGCATCGCGGGTCGGCGTGGCGCTGGTGCGGCCGCCGGTTAAGCCTAGCCACAGGCTGCGCACTTTGTTACTGCCGACGTGGCCGATGTGGCTGAACAGCGCGCGGTCAAAGGTCACCAAATCGTTTTTCGCTGCGGCATTCATCTCTTCCAGTACCCACGGATGGCAGCGGATGGCGCCCTGGCCGAAGATGATCATGCTGCGCGTCAGAATATTCGCGCCTTCCACGGTGATAGCGATGGGAGCGCCCTGATAAGCTCGCGCCAGGAAGTTATTTTCGCCGAGCATAATCCCTTTACCGCCGGCAATATCCATCGCATCGATAATGGTGCGCTGGCCGCGATGGGTGCAGTGATACTTCACAATCGCCGACAGCACCGCCGGTTTTTCTCCCAGCATAATGCCGCTGGTGATCAGCGTAGCCGCGGCGTCCATCACATAAGCATTACCGGCAATGCGCGCCAGCGGTTCTTCAATTCCTTCCATTTTACCGATGGAGACTTTGAACTGACGACGAATATGCGCATAGGCGCCGGTTGCCAGCGCAATACTTTTCACGCTGCCGGTGGAGTTCGAAGGCAGCGTAATGCCGCGACCCACTGACAGGCACTCCACCAGCATGCGCCAGCCTTGACCGGCCATCGACGGGCCGCCAATGATGAAATCAATCGGCACGAAAATGTCTTTACCGCGCGTCGGACCATTCTGGAACGGCACGTTAAGCGGGAAGTGGCGCTGACCAATCTCCACGCCAGGCGTGTGGGTCGGAATCAGCGCGCAGGTGATGCCGAGCTCTTCAGTATTGCCCAGCAGATGATCCGGGTCGGAAAGTTTAAATGCCAGGCCAAGCACGGTGGCAATCGGTGCCAGCGTGATATAGCGCTTGTTCCAGGTGAGACGCATGCCCAGCACCTGCTGACCTTGCCACTCACCCATGCACACTACGCCGGTATCGGGAATCGCCCCGGCATCGGAACCCGCTTCCGGGCTGGTCAACGCAAAGCAGGGAATCTCATCACCGCGTGCCAGACGCGGCAAGTAGTGATCTTTCTGCTCGTCGGTGCCGTAATGCTGCAGCAGTTCGCCTGGGCCAAGCGAGTTTGGTACGCCAACGGTGATCGCCAGAATGCCGGAGACGCCGGCCAGTTTCTGCAGCACGCGTGCTTGCGCATAGGCTGAGAACTCCAGGCCGCCATACTCTTTCTTGATGATCATGGCGAAGAAGCGATGCTGCTTGAGATAGGCCCACAGCTCCGGCGGCAGATCGGCCATTTCATGGGTGATTTCGAAGTCGTTCGCCATGCGGCACGCTTCTTCTACTGGACCATCAATAAAGGCTTGTTCCTCTTCCGTCAGACGCGGTTGCGGATAGTTGTGCAGCTTCTGCCAGTCCGGTTTACCGCGGAACAGATCGCCTTCCCACCAGGTGGTGCCTGCATCAATCGCCTCCTTTTCAGTGCGCGACATCGGCGGCATCACTTTCTGGAAGCTGCGCAGTGCCGGCTTGGAGAACAGGCTACGGCGCATCGCTGGCAGGTTAAACGGCAGCAGAATGATCGCCAGGGGGACCAGCAGCCACGGCGTCCACACGCCAGCGGCCGCCAGCGCGCCGGTCCACAGCAGCAAAATCACGCTGCTGAGCAGCAGGGAGATTTGGTGATAGAACAAGACGCTAAGCAAAATTAGCGTCGCAAGAATTGAGGCAACCAACATAATGAACCACTCCATAAGTAGTAAGAGGTCTGACCTGTTATGGGTGTAGGTTTAGAATATGGGGCAAAATTTATCAATCTGTTTACATCGCAATTACAACACATCTCACAAATTCATTGCGCGAACGGCAACAGCTGCCAAACTTCCTCAACAGGTCGCGCTTTTCCTGATGGCGGGCGCTTTGCGGCTTAGTCCCATTCCGTTAAACTTGCTGCGTCAATCTTTCCTCTAAAAGGACATCCCTATGTACCAGGACATTATTCGCTCAGAGCTCAATGAAGCAGCCGATACGCTCAACAACTTCCTGAGTGATGAAGCTAACATTCACGCGATTCAGCGCGCTGCGGTTCTGCTGGCCGACAGCTTTAAAGCGGGCGGCAAAGTGCTTTCCTGCGGTAACGGCGGCTCGCACTGCGATGCCATGCATTTTGCTGAAGAGCTGACTGGGCGCTACCGTGAAAACCGTCCTGGCTACCCGGCGATTGCCATTTCTGATGTCAGCCATCTCTCCTGCGTGAGCAACGATTTTGGCTACGATTACGTGTTCTCGCGCTATATCGAAGCGGTGGGTCGCGAAGGCGATGTGCTGCTGGGTCTGTCCACGTCAGGTAACTCTGCCAACATCATCAAAGCCGTTGAGGCCGCGCGCGCGAAGGGGATGAAAGTGATCACGCTGACCGGCAAAGATGGCGGCAAAATGGCGGGATCGGCGGATATCGAAATTCGTGTGCCACATTTTGGCTATGCCGACCGCATTCAGGAGATCCACATTAAAGTGATTCATATCCTGATGTTGCTGATCGAAAAAGAGATGGTTAAGTCATGATGTGTTCCTCTCGCCGCTGGCGAGGGGTGCTAACCTAAGGCGGTTGCTATGTGCGAATTGCTCGGGATGAGCGCCAATGTCCCAACGGACATCTGTTTCAGTTTTACGGGTCTGGTGCAGCGTGGCGGTGGAACCGGGCCGCACAAAGATGGCTGGGGCATTACCTTTTACGAAGGCAAAGGGTGTCGCACTTTCAAAGATCCGCAGCCAAGCTATAACTCTCCGATTGCCCGATTAGTGCAGGAATACCCGATCAAATCGCATTCGGTGGTGGCACATATTCGCCAGGCGAATCGCGGTGAAGTGTCGCTGGAAAATACCCATCCGTTCACGCGTGAACTGTGGGGCCGTAACTGGACATACGCGCACAACGGACAGCTTAAAGGGTATCGCCAGCTGGATACCGGGCCTTTTCGTCCCATCGGTGAAACCGACAGCGAAAAAGCCTTCTGCTGGATTCTGCATAAACTTACCGAGCGCTATCCGCGCACGCCGGGCAACTGGCCGGCAGTTTTCCGCTACATCGCCGAGCTGGCAGCAGAAATGCGTGAGAAGGGCGTGTTCAACATGCTGTTGTCGGATGGTCGCTATCTGATGGCGTTCTGTTCGACCAATCTCTACTGGATTACGCGTCGTGCACCATTTGGCAAAGCGACACTGCTCGATCAGGATGTGGAGATTGATTTTCAGCAGCAGACTACGCCGCAGGATGTGGTGACGGTGATTGCTACGCAACCGCTAACCGGTAATGAAACCTGGCACCGGATAGTGCCAGGCGAATGGGCATTATTTTGCCTGGGTGAGCGCCAGGAATGATTTCGAGGCAGCATCCGGTGTTGAAATCACCGGGGTGCTGTTCACCGCATATTGGCCGGTTGCCGTTACGTTAACCGTTGGCGGCACACGGTACTTCACAAAGTAGGCATAGCCCGGTTGCAGTTCACGCCAGAAGTTAATGTAGGTCGAATATTTATGACGCTGCATGTTGCTGTCTGTCATGCGGAACGGATAGATATTGACCTGAATCTCCTGCTGACCATTACGCAGCGCGGCGTTGGTAAAGGCGAAGATCTCATCCATCGATGCATCGGTCATCGCGTAGCAGCCAACTGACACGCAATCACCGTGAATCATTAAATAGTTACCGTCATAGCCTTTAGCGCGATCGTACTGGTTAGGAAAACCGGTATTAATGGCGCGATAGAAACGGCTATCTGGTTTTAACTGGTTCAGCTTAACGTTATAAAAGCCTTCGGGACTTTTGAAATCGCCCTGACGACGTTTCGGTCCTAAGCCGCCAGAGAAATTACAGATGCGATAGCTGTCCAGCAGACGATATTCATTACCGATTTTGCCGTACAGTTCCAGCGTACGCTCTTCCTTGAAAATCTGAATAAATACAGGTGTACCAATTAATTGTTTCTTTAACTCTTTGCTCACCGGAGCCAGCGGTTGCGCAGGCTCAGGGTTAATTGCCCAGCTAAGGACCGGCATAAGAATCATCGCAAGCAATAATGCGATTCTGCCCATTCTGTAGATACCTTGATGTGAAGAGAGATGATGACGCTAAGCGTCCGGGTATTGCATTATCGGAAATATCCGCTATCGCAGCGCAACATTAACATTGTCTGGCTTTTAATCAAGCCAGTGTCCGAGAAAATGGCGCGTTCCTAAAAGGAATACGACCAGAAATTTGTAAACTTTAATTTGTTGATCAGAAAGTTCGCTTTTTTTCTTGGTGATTAAAACGCCTTAATCCTGATGATAAACAAGACGCGTCCTGGCTGTTAACGGAATCAGTCTGCCTATACTGCGCCGGTCAATTTCATCAGGTAATAATCCATGGAACACTCCTCTCGCCCGTCCCTTTATCAGGTCGATAACCTGAGCTACATGTTGTCGTCCGGCCCGGATATGATTAATGCGCATTTACGCGGCGGTAAAGCCTGGGAGCCGACAACGCTGCAGATTTCTCAGCTGCTAATCGCAGGTATTGAGCGTCCGATATTGGTCGATGTGGGAGCCAATTTAGGCGCCTGGTCGGTGCCGATGGGCGATCATATCCGGGCGAAGGGCGGAAAGTTATATGCTTTCGAACCCCAGCGTCAGGTGTTTTATCAACTTTGCGCCAATCTGTTTAGCAATCAGCTGTTTCATTGTCATGCCATGCAGATGGCGATTGGCGACGTGAATGGTGAAATTGACGTACCGGTACTGGATATGCAAACCGAAGTGAACGTCGGTGCGCTGTCGCTGGATGCTGATATTCGCGCGCAACAGAAGATGCTCAGCACCGCCTTTACAGAGAGTGAATCGGTACGCATCGCGACCTTAGACAGTTTGCACTTACCGGCCGCACATCTCGTCAAAGTGGATGTGGAAGGGCTGGAGTTAGAAGTGCTGAAAGGTGCACGTCAGTGGCTGGAGAGCTCAGGCTATCCGGCGATTTTGTTTGAGGTGTGGGGCGACTATCTGCCGGCTCTGATCCCGAAACGCAATCGCCTGCTCAACCTGTTAAAACGTGCGCTGGGCTACGAAGTGGAAATGTTTGGCGAACTTGGCATCGCACAGCATCCGCAGAATAAACGCCTGGAGATTAAAAAAACCGATAAAGGCATGGAGATTCGTCGCCTGGTGTAATTGGGCGCGCTAACATCAGGGTACTTTTGCATCTGTACAAATATCCAGTATTATAAAGAGGTCTCGATTGAATCTGGGTTAGTTGCAAAAGTGAAAATCATTCATGTCGATATGGACTGCTTCTACGCGGCGGTGGAAATGCGCGATGATCCTTCATTGCGCGATATTCCCATCGCGATTGGTGGCAGCCGCGTACAGCGCGGCGTGATCAGTACGGCTAACTATCCCGCGCGCAAATATGGCGTGCGCAGCGCGATGCCCACCGGTATGGCGCTAAAACTCTGTCCACATCTGCGTTTATTGCCGGGCCGCTTCGATGCGTATAAAGAAGCATCACGCCAGATCCGCGACATCTTCTCGCGCTACACCGCGCTGATTGAACCCTTATCCCTTGATGAAGCCTATCTGGATGTGACCGACAGCCTGCATTGTCACGGCTCAGCAACATTAATGGCGCAGGCGATTCGGGCGGATATCCTGCGCGAAACCGGTTTGACCGCCTCGGCCGGCATTGCGCCGATTAAGTTTCTCGCCAAAATCGCTTCCGATCTCAACAAACCCAACGGGCAATATGTGATTACACCGGATGCCATGCCAGGTTTTTTACTGACGCTGCCGCTGAGCAAAATCCCCGGTGTTGGCAAAGTGGCGACGAAAAAGCTGGAAGAGATGGGTTTACGTACCTGCGCTGATGTCCAGCAGGCCGATCTGGCGCTGCTGCTGAAACGCTTTGGCAAATTTGGTCGTATCTTGTGGGAACGCAGTAACGGCATTGACGAACGCAATGTGGTGGTGGAGCGTGAGCGTAAATCGCTGGGCGTTGAGCGCACGCTTATGGAGGACATTCACAGCTGGGAGCAGTGTCTGGAGATTATTGACTTCCTCTATGCCGAATTAGATCGCCGCTTAACGGCAATCAAGCCGGATAAGCAGATCGCTCGCCAGGGAGTAAAGCTCAAGTTCAACGACTTTCAGCAGACTACGCAGGAACATGTCTGGCCGGTATTGAACAAAGACGACATGATCGCGGTAGCGCGTCAGGCATGGGATGATCGTCGGGCAGGGCGCGGAGTAAGGCTAGTGGGATTGCATGTCACTATGGTTGATCCGCAGCTGGAGCGGCAGCTGGTGTTAGGGTTGTGAGGTGATGGTGCGGCCTGGCCCTCACCCTAGCCCTCTCCCGCAAGCGGGCGAGGGAACCGATCCAGGTGTTATCAGAATACGTGTCCGACTGGCTAACCGCAGCACGCAGTTCCCTCTCACGCAAACGGGCGAGGGAACAGATTCAGGCTGCTATCAGAATGCGTGCCCAATTGGCAAACCGCAGCATACAGTCCCCTCTCACGCAAACGGGTGAGGGAACAGATTCAGGCTGCTATCAGAAGGCGTGCCCAATTGGCAAACCGCAGCATACAGTCCCCTCTCCCGCCTGCGGGAGAGGGCTAGGGTGAGGGGCCGCGGGCACTCACCCAAAACACTACTTCTTAGCGTACTTCGCTTCCAGCGTGGCAAACCACGGCGCGACGAAATCGCTGTTCTCGCCCCAGCCAGGGATAATCTTGTTCAGTGAAGCCACGTTAACCGCACCTTGCTGACTGTTCAGCTGCTGCTGCGAAATGGATGCGGCTTTAAACTCATAGCTTGCAGGCGTGGTTTCGCCGCCAATCTTGTTCGCTACCAGACGCATATTCACCGCGCCAATGGTTTTCGGGTCCACCGCCACGGTCTGCACCCAGGGGCTGTTTTTCTCGTGCATCAGCTGCAGATCCTGGTTGGATACGTCGATGCTATACAGCTTGATTTCAGTACGACCATTCTCCTGCAACGCTTTGTAGGCGCCCTGGCTAAATGCATCCCACGAACCCCAAATTGCATCAATCTTGCCTTTCGGGTACTTCGCCAGAATCGCGCCAATCTTGTTGGCGGTATCGCCCTGAACATCAGAGGAGACGGCGCCGATCGATTCCAGTTGATGAATGCCTGGGTTCTCTTTCAGCAACTTCTCATACACCACCTGACGACGATCCATCGCCGGGAAACCGGCCACCCACAATTTGACGATATTCGCTTTGCCATTGAAGTCTTTGATCAAACTGCCGAGTGATTCCTGCGCCAGCGAGGCGTCATTTTGCGCGGTTATGGTCACACCCTTCACTGGCGTATTTACCGGCGTATCAAACACCGACAGCTTAATACCGGCATCGGCGATGCGCTGCACTAGCCCGGTAGAGTAGGGATCTTTGCCATGCGACAGAATAATGCCGTCATATTTTTGGCTGATCGCCTGATTAACAAAATCCTGGAAACGCGCATCATCGCCGTTGCTTAAAAAAGTGCTGACCTTAAAGCCCAACTTGCGGCCCTGCTGAATTGCACCGGCCACAAACTGTGTGGTGTTGTCGTCGGAACCGAGGTTACGGATGATGGCAATGCGCACCGGGCCTTCGTGATTGGCGATGGCTGCGGGCACCGGCGTTGTGGTGTCGGCAAAGGCAGCGCTGACGTTCAGCAGGCTCACTGCCAGCAGCGAAAGGGTAATTTTTTTCATTATGCTCTCTTTCTGAATAACAGCGCCTTAGCGGCGCTGGATGTAAGTGATTGCCAGCGCCAGCGCCAGCACCAGTCCTTTAATAATGTCCATCGCGTAATAGGGCACCGACAGCATCACCAGCCCGTTCTGCAATACGCCGAGGATGACGGCGCCCACCAGAGTTCCTAACGCATTAGGTTTGCCTGAACCGGCCAGCGAGAAGCCAATCCACGCCGCGGCGACGGCGTCCATCAGGTAACCGCCGCCGGCATTCACCTGCGAAGAGCCGATGCGCGAAGCCAGCAGAATGCCGCCCAGCCCAGCCAGCAGCGATGAAAGCACATAGGCCAGCACGCGATAACGGGTGGTGCGGATGCCCGATAACCGCGCCGCTTCCGCATTACCGCCGAGCGCATACATGCGACGACCGTGCTTGGTTAGCGATAGCGCCAGCTGCGCCACTATCGTCACCACCAGCATAATAATCACGATGGTCGGCACCTGGCCGAGCAGGCCAAAAGCAGCGGGAATGGTGCCCTCGGCCATGTCACCGCTTGGCAGCACCATATTTTCCGTGATCGATCCGCCGAAGCTGTAGGTCATCGCCACGCCCTGAATCACAAATAGCGTGGCCAGTGTGGCGAGCATGTCGGGAATACGCAGAATCACAATCAAGAAGCTGTTGAATAATCCCACCAGCGTGCACAGCAGCAGCGTGATAATAATGGCTTCGGTGGTGCCAAAGCCGTGCCAGACGAAGAGCGAAATCACCAGCGCATTGGCCAGCGATGCCGTCGATCCGACTGACAGGTCAAAGCCGCCAATCGTCAGTGAAATCGATACGCCGATGGCGATTACCGTCACGATGGCAATCGAACGCAGGATGTTGATGATGTTGGTGGGCTCAAGGAAGCTGTCTGAGGCCAGACCAAACGCGGCAATTAGAATAACCACCGTCAGCAACATGCCCCATTTATAGAGGAAATCGAAGAGCTGGTGGCGCAGAGAAGGCTGCGGGGTTTGGGATAGTTCTTTGCTGCTCACGCAGGTGTTCCTCCGGTGGAATAAAGCAGAAGTGTCTCTTCTGTGGCGTCTATGCCCTCCATCTCTGCCACAATGCGCCCATCCCAGAGCACACAAATGCGATCGCATAAACCGACCAGTTCAGAAAACTCGCCCGAAGCATAAATGATGCCTTTCCCTTCACGCGCTAAGCCAGCGATCAGACTGAATAGCTCGGTTTTGGCTTTGATATCAACGCCCTTTGTGGGCTCATCAAAAATCAGTACATCGGCGTTGTTGCGCAGCCATTTGCCAATTGCCACCTTCTGCTGATTACCGCCGGACAGGCGACGCAGGGTTTGCGCCGGTCCGGTAGTGCGTACATTCAGGCGTTGAATCACCTCTTCGGCCCAGCGCCATGCCTTGCGATGACCGAACACGCTCCAGCGCGAAAAACTGTTATCAGCGCTGATACTGAGATTCATGCTGACGGGTTCATCGATGAAAATGCCCTCTTTGCGCCGCTCTTCCGGCACCAGCGCCATGCGGTTCTCGACTGAGTCGTGGGGTGAACGCGGTCGCCATGCTTTGCCGTGCAGTTCGCCTTTCTCAACGCGGCTTTTGCTGGCGCCAAACAGCGCTTTGCATAGTTCGGTTTTACCGGCACCGGCTAAACCCGCAATGCCGAGGATTTCGCCCTGGTGCAGCCGCAGCGAAATGTCCTGCAGTAACTGATCGTCGTGCAAGCCGTCAACCGACAGCAGCAGCGGTCGCGCCTCACGCGTGCGACGGGGCGGAAAGACATCGTTGAGCTGATGTCCCAGCATCTTCTCTACGATTTGCTCGCCGCTCAGCGCGGCCATCGGACAGCTTTCGATCAGGCGTCCGTCACGCAGCACCGTCAGGCGATCGCATATCGCTTTCAATTCGTGAATACGATGCGAGATAAACACTACGCCAATGCCGCTGGACTGTAAGCGACGCACCACGGCGAACAGGCGCTCGCTCTCGTGCTGATCGAGCGGAGCGGTAGGTTCATCAAGAATCAGAAAGCGGCAGTGGTGCGAGAGCGCGCGAGCCAGCAGAATTTGCTGCTTCTCCGCTAGCGTGCAGCGTTCAACCAGACGATTGACGTCAATGTTCACTTGCAGCTGCGCCAGCAAAGCACGCGCCTGGCGACGTATATCGCGCCAGTTATAGAGGTGCCCCGGCTCGGCTAAGCGATCGAGCAGAATGTTCTCCGCCACGCTAAGTTGCGGCACCAGCGCCACATCGACTTCCTGCTGGACCAGATGGATGCCCAGCTTTTTGGCATCACGCGGCGAGCGAATCATCACCGGTACGTCGTCCAGCAGAATCTCACCGCTGTACTGCGCATGCGCCCCAGCCAGCACCGCCATCAGCGTTGATTTTCCGGCGCCGTTGGCACCGGTTAAGGCATGTACCGAACCGCCTGCGGTGAGGAAATCGACCTGCGATAGCGCGGCGAAACCGCCAAAGGCGATGGAGATATTACGCATCTCCAGGCGGTTGATCGCAGTCATGAAGCCGGGCCTTTAATTATTTGAGTGGGAGGCATTTTTTCCTGAACCCTCACTCTGGGCAACAATCGAAAGGGCATAAGCTAGCACGAAATCTTCTTAGCCGTCCGGACATCTGGACATGATGGCGGCTAAAGCTGAAGAGCAGGAAAGAGTTGGAGGAATCATGAGGTGGGAAGCAAGATTGTCAGGGCAATATGCTGGGGAAGTCGATCGCCATAAAGGGCAACCCGACGCTATGCCTGCAAAGATTTTGTCGACTGTGCATTAATTTGCGTAAGGCATAAAAAAACCCGACCGAAGCCGGGTTGCTCGCGAAAGCGCAAACTTACGCTTTTTCTGGCATTACACTCAGCAGCGCAGTCAGCAGCTTCCAGTACAAACCGACGCTCTCGATGTGTACCTGCTCATCGGGCGAGTGCGGGCCGGTAATGGTGGGACCGATCGAAACCATATCCATTTCCGGGTACGGCTTCTTGAACAGACCACACTCCAGACCGGCGTGAATCACCTGAATGTTTGGCGTTTTGCCAAACAGCGCTTCGTAAGTTTTACGCGTCAGCGCCATTACTGGTGAGTCAGCATCGGGCTGCCAGCCTGGGTAGCCGCCCTTCGGTGCGCCTTGCGCGCCAGCAAGATCGGCCAACGAGGTCAGCACTTCAACCACCCAATCTTTACCGGTATCGATCAGCGAACGAATCAGGCAGATGATTTCGGCATTATTCTGATCCATGGTCACCACGCCGACGTTCAGCGAGGTTTCCACCACACCTTTAGCGACGTCGGAGTTACGGATCACGCCGTTTGGCGTGGCATTCAGCAGGTTCAGGAAACGATCACGGCTGTCAGTGCTTAACGCCTGGCCCTGGTGCGCCAGCGACTCGGTGACCACCGCGATGTGTTTCTCTTTAATGCCCAGCTCGTTCAGCAGCGTCGCCTGGAAATGTGCCGCAGCAGATTTCAGCGCATCCACTTGATGGCTGTCGATGGCCAGCGTCGCGAAGGCTTCGCGTGGAATGGCGTTGCGCAGCGTACCGCCGGTGAATTCGATCAAACGTACGTCGAATTCACGCGCGTGCAGCGCCAGGAAACGCGCCAGCAGCTTGTTGGCGTTGCCCAGACCGTGGTGAATGTCGGCACCGGAGTGACCGCCTTTCAGGCCTTTCAGCGTCAGCTTCAGGGTCTCATAGCCCGCCGGGACAGCTTCACGCGTCAGTGGCAGGGTGGTGATGAAGTCGATACCCCCGGCGCAACCCATGTAGATCTCGCCTTCCTCTTCGGAATCGGTGTTGATCAGAATGTCGGCCTGCAGCCAGTTCGGCTGTAAACCAAATGCACCGTCCATGCCGGACTCTTCAGTCATGGTCAGCAGCACTTCGACCGGACCGTGGATCAGGCTGTTATCAGCCAGTACCGCCAGCGCAGAAGCCATACCAATGCCGTTATCCGCGCCCAGCGTGGTGCCGCGCGCTTTCACCCATTCGCCATCAACGTAAGGCTGAATCGGATCTTTGGTGAAGTCGTGCACTGTGTCATTGTTCTTCTGCGGCACCATATCGAGGTGCGCCTGCAGCGCCACCGGCGTGCGATTTTCCATGCCAGCCGTAGCGGGTTTACGAATCAGGATGTTGCCAACCTGATCGCGCTCAACCCAAAAACCTTGCTCTTTTGCCCAGCCAACAACGTATTCGGCCAGGGCTTCTTCGTGGTAAGAAGGGTGCGGAATGGAACAGATTTTGGCAAAAATATCCCACAGCGGTTGGGGTGAAAGTTGCGACAATTCAGACACCATGCGTCTCCTGTGTCAGCGTGGCGGACATACCGCACGCACGCGGGTTTCCAGTAAAGATCGTCGTCAGAACATCTGACGTGATGGGCCTGAGAATATCACTGTTTCTCGCCGGGTGCGTAATCAGGCGCGCTAAAAACCTGCAACCAGTAAGACAGATGCTGGTTTTTAAGGCGTCAGATCCTTATAATCTCGCGCAACCTTTTCCCCCTTGCATATTTTTTAAGCCAAGTTTCTTGGCCGGGATTCCTTCATATGAGCGAAAAATACGTCGTAACCTGGGACATGTTGCAAATTCATGCCCGTAAACTGGCCCAGCGCCTGCTTCCTGTGGAACAGTGGAAAGGTATCATTGCGGTGAGCCGCGGTGGTCTGGTTCCGGCATCATTGCTGGCGCGCGAACTGGGTATTCGCTATGTCGATACCGTTTGCATCTCCAGCTACGATCACGACCATCAGCGCGAAATGAAAGTGCTGAAGCGTGCAGAAGGCGACGGTGAAGGCTTCATCGTGATTGACGATTTAGTGGATACCGGCGGCACCGCGCAGGCGATTCGCGATATGTATCCAAAAGCGCGTTTCTGTACCATCTTCGCCAAGCCAGCTGGCCGTGCGTTGGTAGACGACTATATTGTCGACATCCCGCAGAACACCTGGATCGAGCAGCCTTGGGACATGGGCGTGGTGTACATCCCGCCAATCGTCAAAAGCTAATTGATGCATCGCAAACAACGCCCGGTTATGCCGGGCGTTGTGCTTTCTGCGCCTCGCGCGCGTATGGCGGGTGCAGTACACTCTTAGCCATCGCCATGACGTTGGCAGGAGAATCACTAAGATGTCTGATAAAAACCTGAGCGAAGAACTCTTCAAACCCCGTTTCAAACACCCGGAAACCTCTTCATTAGTGCGCCGCCAGCATCACGCGGCGGTACAGGTGCATAACGCCCTCGAAGGTGACACCCAGCGCGGCTGGTACCGCATGCTGAATAAGCTGCTGTGGACGTGGCGTGGTCTGTCGCCACAGGAGATCAGCGAGGTGCTGGCGCGAATTGCCGTTAGCGATTTCGAGCGCACCAATGAAGCCCTGCTCGACACGGTGATCGGCTATCGCGGCGGCAACTGGAATTACGAGTGGTCGAAGCAGGCAGCGCTGTGGCAGCAGCAGGCGATGCAAAGCGAGAATCATGAAACCGCCGGTCAACATTGGCTGCACGCCGCCAATCTGTTCAGCCTTGCCGCCTATCCTTATATTAAGGGCGACGATCTGGCCGATCAGGCGCAGGTGCTGGCCAATCGCGCCTATGAGGAAGCCACGCAGCGCTTGCCGGGTGAACTGAAATCGCTGACCTTCCCGATAAGCGGTGGCGCGCCGGTGACCGGCTTCCTGCACATGCCAGCGCAGGCCGAAGCGCCGTATCCAACGGTGCTGCTGTGCGGCGGTCTCGACTCCTTGCAGAGCGATCACTATCGCCTATTCCACGATTATCTAGCGCCGCGCGGCATCGCTATGCTGACGCTGGATATGCCGTCGGTAGGGTTCAGCAGCAAATGGACGCTCAATCAAGATACCAGCCAGCTGCATCAGCAAGTGCTGCGCGAGCTGAGCAACGTGCCGTGGATCGATCATACGCGTGTGGCGCTGCTGGGTTATCGCTTCGGTGCCAATGTGGCGACACGTCTGGCTTATCTTGAGGTGCCGCGCCTGCGCGCCGTCGCCACGCTCGGCGCCATGGTGCACAGCGTGTTTGTTGATGCGCAGCAACAGCAGCAATTACCGGATATGTATATGGATATGCTGGCGAGCCGTCTCGGCATGTCATCCACCTCCGACAGCAATTTGCGCATCGAACTCAATCGCTACTCCTTGAAGGTGCAGGGTTTGCTGGGGCGCCGCACGCCAACGCCGATGCTGGCGGCGTACTGGCCGGATGATATTTTTGGCCCGCAAGAGGATGCGCAGCTGATTGCTAACTCATCCTCGCAGGGCAAGACGCTGGCGATTCCCGCCAAACCGGTGTTTGCCAGTTTTGACCAGGCGTTGAACCAAATTTGTGACTGGCTGGAAAAACAGTTGAAAAACTAACTGGCGAAAGCGTGAACCTCTGCTACTACTTATATCCGGGATTTTCCATTTTTAGTTTCATGGGAAGCTAAAAATGCATTTGATACGGTTTATTTGAGGGAGAGTTTGCATGACGTTACCGAGTGGTCACCCCCGTAGTCGCCTGCTTAAGCGCTTCACCGAATTGGGGCCGTATATTCGCGAGGGGAAATGTGAAGAGACGCGTTTCTTCTTTGATTGCCTGGCAGCCTGCGTCAACGTCAAGCCGGCACCGGAACTGCGTGAATTCTGGGGCTGGTGGATGACGCTGGAAGCCCATGAAGATCACTTTACCTATGAGTACCACTTCGGTCTGTTTGATAAAGCAGGTGATTGGGGCGCAGCAACCATCAAGGGCAAAGAGAACAATGCCAAAGTGGAAAGCACGCTGCGTAATTTCCATGAGCGCCTGAAAGCCATGCTGCATGAGCAGAAGCTGGATCTGAAACCGGCGGAAGGGTTTAAAGACGAGCCAGTAAAACTGAGCGCCTGATAAAACGTAGCGTGATTAAACAAGAAAGAGCCGGTGATGAGCCGGCTCTTTTTTTATAGACACAATTTATAGACACAACAAGGGTAATACGAAATCAGAACTGGTAAGTCAGACCAACGGCCACGATGTCATCGTTGTTGAGTGACAGACGGTTGTCGTCGCTCAGCTGGTTGATTTTGTAATCAACAAAGGTCGACATGTTTTTGTTGAAGTAGTAAGTCGCGCCCACATCGATGTATTTAACCAGGTCCGCATCGCCGATACCTTCGATGTCTTTGCCTTTGGTCTGAACGTAACCGATGGAAGGACGCAGGCCGAAGTCGAACTGATACTGAGCAACCAATTCAATGTTCTGCGCTTTGTTCGCTGCACCAGATACTGATGCGCCGGTAGCGGAATCCGTACCGCTGATTGGCGTCATGTTACGGGTTTCGGTGTAGATGGCCGCCAGGTAAACGCTGTTAGCATCATATTTGATGCCCGCGCCCCATGAATCGGCTTTATCACCGGAACCGTATGCACGCGCTTGCTGCTGGTTAGTACGATCGGAAGAGGTAAGGGCAGACATCAGGCTGATGCCGGTATCACCAAGGGTGTAGCCCAGAGACGCACCGTAACCGTCGCCGTTCTGGCGTGAGGTATCGGTCGCGCTACCGCGTGCGTTGGCGCTGGTCGAATCGTTTTTGCCCTGATATTGCAGCGCGAAGCGCAGGCCATCAACCAGACCAAAGAAGTTGTTGTTACGGTAGGTTGCCACGCCGGTCGCACGCGCGGTCATGAAGTTATCGGTACGCGCCGTACCGTCACCGCCAAACTCTGGGAACACGTCCGTCCAGGCCTCAACGTCGTACAGCACGCCGTAGTTACGACCGTAGTCGAATGAACCGTATTGACCAAATTTCAGGCCAGCAAAGCCCAAACGGGTTTTGTTGCCAGTGTTAGCGTCAGAACCTTCAGAGTTGTTGACGTTGTATTGATATTCCCACTGACCGTAACCGGTCATCAGGTCATTAATCTGCGTCTGGCCCTTGAAACCGATACGCACGTAAGATTTGTCGCCATCGCTTGACGCATTATCGCTGAAGTAGTGTTCAGCTTTAACACGGCCGTAGAAGTCCAGTTTATTACCGTCTTTGTTATAAACTTCTGCGGCGTTTGCGGTGGAAGCCAGTGCCAGCGCAGAAACAACCAATGCCAGTGTGCTTTTCTTCATTTTGCTATCAATCCCAATGAGTAAAATTTGTTGTACCCGTGAAAGGTTTTGTAAAACACGGGACTTTTTACCGGTTGGCGATGAAAGTTTTATGACAGTTTTTCGGTTTTCTTGTTAATCGCGAACTTTTGGTCTAGCGCATTGTCCGCGGATTTTTGTGCTTTTCCCCTTGCTGCTGTTGGATTCCTTGCTCACTCCTGATAAAACGTCCCTTCGCAGATTTTTTTCTTACATGGCAGGAAAAACATGAGTGGCAGTCAGACCCTTGTGGTCAAGTTGGGTACTAGCGTCCTCACCGGCGGTTCGCGTCGGTTGAATCGGGCGCACATGGTGGAGCTGGTTCGTCAGTGTGCACAACTGCACGCGGCGGGCCATCGCATTGTTATTGTGACCTCTGGCGCCATCGCCGCTGGACGCGAACACCTTGGTTACCCCGAACTGCCGCCTACCATCGCCTCAAAGCAGCTGCTGGCTGCGGTGGGGCAGAGCCGTTTGATCCAGCTGTGGGAACAACTTTTCTCGATTTACGGCATACATATTGGACAGATGCTGCTGACGCGCGCCGATATGGAAGATCGTGAACGCTTCCTCTACGCGCGTGACATGCTGCGTGCGCTGCTCGACAACCACATCGTGCCGGTGATTAACGAGAACGACGCGGTGGCGACCGCGGAGATTAAAGTCGGCGACAACGACAATCTGTCGGCGCTGGCCGCGATGCTCGGCGGTGCCGATAAACTGCTGCTGCTGACCGATCAGCAAGGGCTGTTCACCGCCGATCCACGCACGAATCCTGAAGCTGAATTGATCAGCGACGTGCACCAGATCGATGACGCGCTGCGTACCCTCGCCGGCGGCAGCGTTTCCGGCCTCGGCACCGGCGGCATGGCGACGAAACTGCAGGCGGCCGACGTCGCTTGCCGCGCCGGCATTGATGTGATTATCGCTGCGGGCAGCCGTCCCGACGTGATCAGTGACGTGCTGTATGGCAAACCGGTTGGCACGCGCTTCCATGCGCAGCAGTCGCCGCTGGAGAACCGCAAACGCTGGATCTTTGGCGCGCCGCCTGCCGGTGAAATCACCATTGATGATGGCGCGCTGGCCGCGATGCTCGAACGTGGCAGCTCGCTGCTGCCAAAAGGGATTCGTGAGGTGCAGGGCAATTTTTCGCGCGGTGAAGTGATCCGCATTCGCAATCTGCAAGGGCGAGATATCGCCCACGGCGTGACGCGTTACAATAGCGATGCCATGCGCATGATTGCCGGTCATCACAGCCAGGAAATTGGTGAGATCCTCGGTTACGAATATGGCCCGGTAGCGGTGCACCGTGACGACATGATCGTCAGTTAAGGAGCGGATGATGTTAGAAGAAATGGGTAAAGCGGCGCGCGCAGCGTCGTACAAGCTGGCGGAGCTCTCCACCGAACAGAAAAATCAGGTGCTGCTGACCATTGCCGATCGTCTGGAAGCGGAAAGCGCCGACATTCTGGCAGCCAACGAGCAGGATCTGGCCGATGCACGGCAAAACGGCATGAGCGCAGCGCTGCTCGATCGTTTGATGCTCAACCCGCAGCGCCTGAAAGGCATTGCCGATGATGTGCGTCAGGTGTGTCGTCTGGCCGATCCGGTTGGCCAGCTGATTGATGGCGGCGTGCTGGATAGCGGCCTGCGCATTGAGCGTCGTCGCGTGCCGCTCGGCGTTATTGGCGTGATTTATGAAGCGCGTCCCAATGTGACCGTCGATGTCGCGTCGCTGTGCCTGAAAACCGGCAATGCGGCCATCTTGCGTGGCGGCAAAGAGACCTATCGCACTAACGCGGCTACCGTGCGGGTGATCCAAAATGCCCTGATGCAGCACGGATTACCGGCGGGCGCGGTGCAGGCGATTGAAAACCCAGATCGCGAACTGGTTAATCAGCTACTGAAGCTTGATCGCTACGTCGACATGCTGATCCCGCGCGGCGGCGCAGGTTTGCACAAGCTGTGCCGTGAGAACTCGACTATTCCGGTCATCACCGGCGGCATCGGCGTGTGTCATCTCTATCTCGATGAAACCATGGAGACCGAGGCGGCGCTGGAGGTGATCGTCAATGCCAAGAAACAGCGGCCAAGCGCCTGTAACTCATTGGAAACGCTGCTGATTCATTGCGATCAGGCTGAGCGCTTTATCCCGGCATTCCTGCAGCGCATGGCGCAGGAGAAGATTGCGCTGCACGGCGACGAAAACGTGCTGGCGCTGCTGCAAAACGGTCCCGCTGATGTGGTGGCGGTGAAAGCAGAAAATTATGATGACGAATGGTTGTCGAACGATCTGAACGTCAAGCTGGTGGCCGATATTGATGCCGCCATTGCGCACATTCGTCAGCACGGCACGCAGCACTCCGACGGCATCCTGACGCGCAGCATTGGCAACGCCAATCGCTTCGTCAACCAGGTTGATTCATCTGCGGTATACGTTAATGCCAGCACCCGTTTCACCGACGGCGGTCAGTTCGGCCTCGGCGCCGAAGTGGCAGTCAGCACGCAGAAGCTGCACGCGCGTGGACCGATGGGACTTGAAGCGCTAACCACCTATAAATGGATTGGATGGGGCGACGATACGCTGCGTCGTTAATGTTCGCTCCTGCATGACAATGGGCACCGAAAACGGTGCCCATTTTTTTCGCTTTCGATCCAGTTATTCCAAGAGCTTTTTGATTTATTTCTGTCATCTATGGCGGGGTCGCTGCTTTTCACCCATTTTTTCCTTTAGATGCTGGTCTTACTGCTACAGAACAATCCTGAAAACCCCTGTCAGAACAAGCGATATGGTAATGATCACTGGTTTCGGCTTAACCGAAAGGGATAATGATTGTCCAGCTTCATTGATAAAAGCGGTTGGGTAGTAAACTGACGGTAATATAAAATGAACTGGTAGCAAAAATGAAAATAACATTCAGTCTTTTACTGAAGGCAGATTATTAACTGATGGTTAAAAAAGAAAGTACCAGACAAGCATTTACTGCCAGGCTGATTGCCGCGTGTGAGAGCGCGGGAATTGTCGGACACGGACGGAACAAACAGGTTGCGCTTGCTCTGCAAGAGAGGGGATGCAAGATCTCAACGCCGGGGGTTTGGAAATGGTTTAACGGACAATCAATTCCGGATGATAACAATTTGCTGGCGCTCAGCCAGTTATTAGACGTGCGCGTCGAGTGGCTGCAGTTTGGCATGGAAAAACCGGCTGCCTTGCTGACTCAGCGAAGCCTGGTTAACCCACAACATCTGTTTCGCGTGGAGAGTCTGGATATCGGACAACACGGCGTGCGCAGCAGCAGTACGCGTGATGAACTGGTGGAAACCATTCAAGCCATTGAATATGGGCTGGAAGAGGCGCGCGTACTGTTTAACGGCCGTCCGGCCGAAAATATTCGCCTCATCGCCCTCAACAGTGACTCGATGGCCGGCACCTTTGCACCGCGCGATCAGCTGTTTGTCGATATCAGCGTGCATCGCTTCGATGGCGATGGCATTTATCTGTTTACGCTTGACGATCAGCTCTATCTCAAACGCCTGCAGCTGCAGCACAAGAAGGTGGCGGTAATCTCCGATAACAAGCGCTATGAGACCTGGTATTTAACGCTGGAAGAAGCGAAGACGCTGCAGGTGGTGGCGCGGGTGATCATGAGCCAGGCGCGTGATTACCAAATTCTGGGCTGATCACAAAACGGCAGGTTGCGACAAAAAAATATTTTGGCTGAAATCATAAATTTAACTGATGGTAAATAAAAAATTAACCATTGGTGTTTGCCAATGCATTAGAACCTGTTAATAATTTGAGCATGGATGGACGACATACCTGCTCCCGGATGAGCCCGCTCTTAAACAATTGAGGCGCTGCACAAGCGCGATACATACCATCCAAAGTTAGTGAACTTTGGGATGGGGTGGATACGCACTTTGCAGCGTTGTCAGTTGCCCTCTGTTTTTCACTCTCCTCTACTTCACCCTGGCCGTTAACACTGCCGGGCGAGTTGACGTCGAGTATTTCCAGAGGAACAACCGACGCTTCGGTTTAAGCCGAATCGCCGTGCCTGCCACCCCATCGCCAAAGACTCATTCACAGGAGGAGTTATGGCGATCATCCAGTACGGAAAATCAGTATTCTCAGGCAATGCACGCACGCGCCGTCATCGGCGGCGCCAGTCCCTCAGTCGCCTTAAGCGCAGCATCGACAGCGCACTCGGCATCGAATATGAAAACGTCACCTTACGCACCGCTGAGCGCATCTGCCAGCGCCAGACGCAATCACGCGTCGACAGTGCGGTGTTAGCACCCACACGCGTCCAGCAGACGCAAGCGAGTTTCGATAACTGCTGTTTACCCCACGTTTATTTGTACGCCGTGCGCTAAGTCCTTCTCTCCCTTTCCCCAGTTTTAAGCGGAACGTTTCAATGGTGCTCACTGTTTAACCATTCTTGAGCGTTTCGCTTACCAAACAATGCGCTGAGATCGATAAACGATCAGCGAGATTTATGTGTTTTTGCCATTTTGCGCAGCCATTTTCAGACTATTGCGCCCGTTAAAGAGGAACCAACCACTATGAGCCAGATTATTGCCATCCTGAATTTCGAAGAGGGTTATCGCGAAGCGCCTTACCTCGACACGCTGGGCTTTCCAACGGTCGCTGGCGGTATTCGCATCGGCCCAAAAGGCGCATCGCTGAGCAATTACATTTTCCAGGTGCCAAGACCGGTGGGGGATGTATGGAAGCAATGCATCGTCGAGGGCAAAGTGCTGCAGATGCATCAGCGCGCGCTGGTGCAACAGGCGCTTGCCAAGTGCAACGAGGCGCGTAGCGATGTGCTGATCAGCATGGGGTATCAACTCGGTGTGGATGGCCTCGCGATGTTTCGCGGCATGCTCACCTCCATCACGCAAGGCGACTTTGATGCCGCCGCCAATGCCATGCTCGACAGCCTGTGGGCGCGGCAGACATCCGGCCGTGCACGGCGCCATGCCGAAGTGATGCGCAGCGGCACCTATGACATTTATCGGGGGCTGCTATGAATCTGAAACTGCTGATTTTTGTTACTGCGGTGCTGGCGGTGATTGTCGTGGTGATGGTGATGCAGCGCTTCACCACGCTGGAGTTCGTCAAGCATGCGCGGCTGTTATTCAAAACCTGGTCGGTGTGGCTGGCGTCACTCGGTTCGATGCTCAGCGCGTGGGTGCAATCTTTTCCCAGTGCTGCGCTCGATGCGTGGAACAGCATGCCGCCAGATGTGAAAGCGATTCTGCCGCACAACTATCTCGGTTTGATTGGCGCCTTCATGGTGGCGATGGGCGTGATTGCGCAATTCGTTCGCCAGAAAGGTCTCAACCAGCAGAAAACAGCGATGGAGGAAAAAGCATGACATTTCTCATGGCAATGCTCGGCGGCAGCTGGCACTGGCTCGCCGCACTGGCGGGCGTGATTGCCGCGCTGGCTGCCAGTTATTTCGGCGGTAAGAAAATCGGCAAGGTGCAACAACAATCCCAATCCGCCGTGGAAAACGCCGACAAAGCGGCAGCCCAGGCGGTGGCAGTTAATCAGCAGCAGCAACAGCTGCGCGAGGAGGCCAAACGTGTGGAAGCCAGCAATCTTAATCTTGATGACGCTGCTGCTCGCGACAAGCTGCAGCAATCGAAATACCACCAGCCCTGAAGCCCCTGTCGTCATCGACTCTGCCTGTACCCTTTTTTCCCCGATTTACACCCACGGCAATGATGCCGAGCGCATGGACGTTCGTACCGTGCGCGCCATCAACAACCACAACGATCTTTGGGATCAGCACTGCGGCCAACCGGCCAAATAACGCTGCTCTCACGCATTTGCATTACCTACCTGAAAAGCCGAGGAGGCTATGATGATCGAAGTTAACTCTTATGCTGAACTGCGCACCACTGCACCATCCAAAAACGGCGATCTGGCATTCTTACGCCGTTACAATCCCGATTCCACCTTCCGGGGCGGCGGTGATTTTACCGGTTTTATCGGTACCACAACGGCTGTTGATGATGGCGGCACGTTAGCGGTAGGAAACGGTTTCTACTGGAAGCGCGTGATTAACAACCCTTCCGATATCAACCTCTATCACTTCGGTGCGAAGGGCGACGGTTATGCCAACGACACCGATGCGTTTAATCGGATGCTGGCATGGACGCAAAACTACTCGGGGAACATCACCGCGTTACCGGTGCGTTTCCCAGGTGGTAAATTCCTGATTAGCCCAATTGATATCAGCGGTACCGAGCGCGCCTTCTTTGGCTTGCAAGGCGATGATGTTGAGCTGGGTTCTTTGCCGCGTACTACCATCATTTCAGACAAAAGCGCCAATACGGTGTTCAAGGTGAAGGCGCGTCGTACCTCGATCAGAGGTATTGCATGGAATGGCCAGGCGTCGGCCGATATCACCACCAACAAAAGCACCATCACTGCCGATATGTGCAGCAACGTGCAGCCGTTCTTCGAAAACACCTGTATCGAAGGCACCACCGTAAATATTTACTGTTTCCGCGCGCAGAATAATGGCGGCACGGTAATCAAAGTGCTGGATACTCTCGACAGTAAATTCGACCAAATCTACACCCTCTATACCTACGGACGCGTGTTTGATGTCGGCTGGTCGAACTCGCCAAAAGGCGCCTGGGATCACTCCACGGCGATTGAGATCTGCAACTGTAACTTCCAGACCGGTTACGGTGACGCCACGCTCTATATGCCGCGCGTGACGCAGGGGATTTTGCGCAACGTATGGATTGAGCATACGCGCAATCCGGGCGATCTCTCTGACGGCGGCTGGACCATCGATACCCTGAATATTGAGGATTGCGGTAACCCATTCAACCTCAACAATGCGCGCGTCACCATCCGACAGCTGAACCTGCAATCTGGCGCCAAACTCACCACCGATGCCGCCGCAGGACGTTGGTTATCTACCTTTGAATATGGCTATCGCCGTGATGAAAGCTACGGCAGCTTCCTGACCGGTTCGCTGCGTGCGGGCTATTTCAGCGGCTACAAGATCACCAACAATACCGACACCGATAACTGGTATCGCCTGGGACAGCTGTTTTTCCCGAATGCTAACCAGCAGTGGGTGATGGAGTTCATTGGTAAAGCGGATGCCACTCAGCCAACCGGCACCGCCGGTTCTCCGGTCAATGTGGCGGCCACCGGTAAAACCTGGATCAACCTGCAGCGACTGGAAACGGTATGGGCCGATGTTTATCACATGGGGCAACCCGCGGTGCTGGATATCCGCTACAGCCGTGTTGGCACCACCTATGCGGCGGTATGGGTAAAACTGCGGGCTAACAGTGGCGACACCATGATGAACCTGAAATGCACCGGTCCAACGCGTTTCGATAGCGGTTCATGCTCGCTGTTCCAGCAGGACTTCTCGGTGGTGACTGATACCACCAAACTGGGCGGCTTCAAACCCGCCGCGCGCTTCGGTCTGCATAATGGACTGGCAGGTATCGGCGCCAATGAGAAAGGAGTACTTACCGTCGCGACGGCGGCCGGTACGCCGACCAATAAAACCGCGCCTACGGGCTTTGTGCTGGTCAATATTAACGGTGTCGATCGTAAGCTTCCCTATTACGATTGAGGTCCAGCACCTTTTTGGCGAGGCCTCTGGCCTCGCCTTTTTTTGTTTATAGAGCGGAGAAGGATATTTTGTTCTGTAAGCTCTTGCTGAAATGATTTCCGTATAATTTTTAAACACAATAATTGATGTACACTTTAAGGTGCATTATTATGTGCTTAATAAAATATAATGAGAGGTGATTTATGGAGCGAATTCTCGCGGAAAAATCTATAAATATTACTGAGTTGAGAAAGAATCCGGCAAAGTACTTCATTGATGAGCCGGTAGCTGTTCTTTCCAACAACCGACCTGCGGGTTACATGATCAGTGCTGAGGTATTTGAAGAACTGATCGATCTGTTGGAGGAGAAACAAGGAAGAGTTCATACGGCTGCGCGATTCAGACCCAATGCTAACCGTCTAAGTGACATTGCGGAGAGTGGCGAGAAACTGCTGCAAAGCGCCTCTGACAAGGATCTGACCGAGTTCACCGAATGAGCATTAGGGTTTTAAAATCAACTTTGATTCGTCAACAATTGAGCCAGGCAGAGCTTGATGATTTAGTGGCGGATTTTCTGTCCTATAAAAAAGAGGGGGAGTTGCCAGATACGTTTGGTCGGGATGCGCTCTATGATGACGACCGAACCTATCCATTGGTAAAAGAAGAGCAGGTGGCTCATATTCATCTTGCCGATGCAGATGCACCTTTTCCCAAATTTTTACGTCAGTTCAAGCGGACCAGCGATCAGGCCCACTTGGTTTACTGTCAGGGTGCAATGGATCCCAATGCCTATTTACTGATTATCATCCTGAAGCCCGAAGCGCATAAAATGGCACGCAATAATAACAATATGCATAAGATCGGGATGATGGCCGAAGCATTCAGGATGAAGTATTAAGTTGATCAAAAACCCCTTTTTATAGAGGAGCGGCATAACACCGCTCCTCTATCCGTCACCCTTTCGGGAAAATCCACACATGGTTTTCCGGCAGCGCCAGATGGCAGTGCTGCGGATCGCGCACCTCGGTGCCGTAGGCGCGAATCACAAAATCGTCGCCCGCGGTACGGAACAGATATTCCCAGCGGTCGCCGAGATACATGCTGGTGAGCAGCGGCAGTTCCAGCTGATTTTCACCCGGTCCGTCAACCAGTCTCACGCGCTCCACGCGAATCACCGCCGTGGCGTCCTGCCCCTGTTGCACACCTTCTCCCGCTAGTCCCCACAATGCCCAGCCTTTTCCTTCGATACGCGCTTTACCGTCGCGCAGCTCGGTGATTTTGCCGTGCAGCCGGTTGTTGCTGCCCATAAACTCAGCGGTAAACAGGGTTTTCGGCGAGCCGTACATCTCCTGCGGCGTACCCTGTTGCTCGATCTTGCCGTTATTGAGCAACAAAATACGGTCGGAAATTGCCATCGCCTCATTTTGATCGTGTGTCACCATCAGCGCCGACAAGCCCAGCTTGATGATCAGTTCACGCAGGAACACCCGCGCCTCTTCACGCAGCTTGGCATCCAGATTTGATAACGGCTCATCCAACAGGATCACCGGCGGGTTATAAACCAGTGCGCGGCCAATGGCTACGCGTTGCTGCTGCCCACCGGAAAGCTGATGCGGGTGACGTTTGCCGAGATGACCTAAGCCCAACTGCACCAGCACATCCTGCACGCGCTGGGTGATTTCAGCGGAGGCCACTTTGCGCAGCTTTAACGGATAAGCCACGTTCTCAAACACGGTTTTGTGTGGCCATAACGCGTAGGACTGGAACACCAATCCAAGGTTGCGCTCTTCCGCCGGGATCTCGCTGCGCGGCGTGCCGGCGTAAACGGTGTTGTTGCCAATAACAATGGTGCCCTGCGTCGGCTTCTCCAGCCCAGCGACCGCGCGCAGCAGCGTGGTTTTGCCGCTGCCGGATGGCCCCAATAGAGAAACCACTTCACCGCGCTGCAGGTTCATGGAAACGCCTTTCAGCACCGGGTTGTCGCCGTAGGTTAAGTGCAGGTTCTCGACCGATAATTCAATCATGTAATTTCACTCCAAATCGCAGGGCAATACCCAAACCGACGACCACCAGCAGGATGTTAATAAAGGAGAGGGCGGCAACGATATCAATCGCGCCCGCCGCCCACAGGGAAACCAGCATTGAGCCGATGGTTTCCGTGCCGGGTGACAGCAGATACACGCCGGTGGAGTATTCGCGCTCGAAAATCAGGAACATCAGCAGCCATGAGCCAATCAAGCCGTAGCGTGACAATGGAATCGTGACGTGGCGCGTAATCTGTCCGCGCGTGGCGCCAGTGCTGCGCGCCGCTTCTTCCAGCTCCGGCCCCACCTGCAGCAGCGTTGAGGAGATCAAACGCAGACCATACGCCATCCACACCACGGTATAGGCCAGCCAGACGCTGAAGATGGTGCTACGCAGCGAACGCAGCCAGACGATCAGGTTATCGCGCAGCCATTGCGACCAGGCGAAATCAGAAAGCCAGCCCGCTTTGAGGGAGTTATCCAGCCACATCGGCAGGAACAGGAATACCCAAAGAAATGCCAGACCGGCCAGCAGCCCTGGCACCGCGCGCGGCACCAGCACGCTGTAGTCGAGGAAGCGCGTAGTGTTGTCCGGTTTGCGGTGCATGGCGATGCCAATAAACAGATAACATCCCACCGCCAGCGCGCCGCCAATGACGCCGATCGCCATGGAGTTGACGATAGCGCGCAGCAGGTTGGGTTGCGCCCAGATGGTCTGGAAGGTTTTGATCGACAGTTCATCCCACAGCGAGACGCCAACGCCCCAGTTGGAGATAAAGGCGCGCAGCACCACGCCGAGCAGCGGTACGCCAATGGTGACGGTTAGCCAAAAAGCGACCACCGCACCGGCAACCCAGCGCCATTTGCCCAGCGGCAGGGCGCGCGCCTGCGACGCTTTCCCTTTCACAGTGACGAAGCGGTTGGCGGTGCGCATCAGGCGGCGTTGCAGCATCACCAGCGGAATGGTGATGCAAATCAGCACCACCGCCACCGCGGCCATCAGGTGATAGGACGGCGTGCCGAGTTTATTGGTCAGTTGATAGAGATAGGTGGCCAGCACCATGTTGCCTTCGGGATCGCCCAGCACCAGCATCAGACCGAACACCTCCAGCCCGAGGAAAAACAGCAGTACGATGGCGTATAGGATCGAGGGACGTACCATCGGCAAACTGACCGCCGTCATCACCTGCAGCGGCGATGCACCGGCGATACGCGCCGCTTCTTCCACATCCGAACCCACGCTGCGCAGCGCCGAGGAGATATAGAGATAAGCGTGCGGCACGTGCGTCAGACCGGCGATCACCACGATGCTCGACATGTCGTAGATATTCCACGGCACAAATCCCAGCAGCGACTGCGCCCACAGCGAGAAGAATCCCACCGGGCCCGCCGCCACCACATAACCAAATCCCAATACCATCGGCGAGACAAAAATCGGCACCAGGATCAGCGGCTCAATGAGGCGTCTGCCCGGTAGATCGGTGCGCACCATTAAGAATGCCAGAATGCCGCCCAGTGGAATGGCGATGATCACCAGGCCGAATGCCAGAATGAATCCGCTTCTCAATGCCTTATAGAAGTCGGGATCGGTAAAAATAAATGCGAAGGACTCCAGGCTCCACTCTTTCGACGGTGAAAAGAACGGGGCGGAGAGGAAGCTTTGAATGACGATAAACGACAGCGGAACGTAGATAACCAGCGCGGTTATCAGCACCACGACGCCGCGCGGCAGGTTTTGCCACTTTCTGCGCAATGTACTCATAGTGAGACCCTGAATGGCGAAATCAGATAAGAGAAAACCAGCGCGACGCAGCGGGTCGCGCTGGCTTAATGCCCTTATTTACCGGCGGCGGTGCGCCACTGTTTGATGTAATCGAGGCGTTTTTTCGGCTGCAAATACTCCAGCAGGCTTTCATCCACCGGGATCGGTTTCAGCGCCGTGCCTAACATTTTGGTCATGCCATCAATGTCGTTTTTGCCTTCAACATCGTTGCGCAGGGAAGGGATGTCGGCCTGATTGGCCAGAATGCTTTGTCCTTTCTCAGACAGCACGTAATCCAGCCACAGTTTGGCGGCATGGCTGTTACTCGCTTGCTGGCTGATAAAGGAGACGCGCGACAGTACTAGCGTGTAATCCTTCGGATAAGCGATCCCCAATGAAGGATCGGTTTTGGCGCGGGCTTCGGCATAAGAGCCGAGGATGTTGAAGCCGATCAGGTTTTCACCGGATGAGACCCGCTCCATCATGGTGCCGGTTGATGACTGCACCGCTAAGCCGCCTTTTGCTACGTCGGCCAGGGTTTTGAAATAGTTGGGATCGGCTTTCGCATCCTGCACCGAGAGCATGAAGCCGAGGCCCGATTTCTCAATATCGTAGGTGGTGACTTTGCTCTTGAACTTGTCGGTCTGGCTGGCGATCAGCTTGGCCAGCGCGGTGTGTGAATCAGGCACATCAGCGGCGGGGATCAGGCGTTTGTTGTAGATGAAAACCACTGGTTCGTAGGTGGTGCCGTAAGCTTTGTTATTCCACACCGCCCACTTGGGGATCTGGCTCAACTCTGGCGATTTATACTCCTGCGCATAGTCGGTAGCCAGCTTCAGACCGGTATCCATTGAGGAGCTCCACACCACATCCCCGCTGGTGCCGCCCGACGCCTGTTCGCTGATAAAACGGTTGTACAGCTCGGTGCTGTTCATATCGTTATATTCAACTTTGATGCCGGGATAGGTTTCTTCGAAGCCTTTGATCAGCGGACCGGCGGCTTTGGTGTCGGTGGTGGAGTAGACCACCACTTTGCCCTCTTTCGTTGCGGCATCAATAACGCTTTGATAGTCCGCCGGATAGCCCTGCGGCGGGGCGGCAAAAGCAGAGCACGACATCAGGACAGTAGCGGTAACCAGAGAGAGATGAAATGTGTTCGACATTATAATTAACCTTTTAGTTACATTTGAGGAACTAAGGGTCAACATAGCCGATCGTCTTTGCCAGACAAGAGGTGATTGAACGTTATCTTCACGAAGTGTGATTGTCGGCGCTGTTTAGCCAATTAACACCATTAAAACCACGCAGGCCGCGGCACGGCATTTGCGCTCGGTCACACTATTGCGCGTCGGTTATTTTACGGTACAGCCGACGCGGATGGCCGATATTGCCATACTGCATCTCCACGCCAATAAAGCCGATCTCGACACAATATTCCAGATAACGGCGCCCGGTGGTTTTGCTGATTCCCACGCTCTCTACCACTTGCTCCACTGACCAGCTGTCCGCGGGCGCCGCGCTGAAAACGCGTTTAACCCGTTCCAGAGTGATTGCTTCAATGCCTTTGGTTGAGGGCGCGGCAGGCATATCGCTGGTGGGCAGATTAAACAACTTATCCAGCACCTGCTGATCAACACTCTTCATCTGGCGCAGGGTCTGCACCAGCAGCATAAAGCGTTCCAGCGAGGCGCGCAGACGATGAAAAAATACCGGTTTTAACAGGTAATCAAACGCGCCACTGCGCATTGCGTGGCTACAGGTTTGCATGTCGCTGGCGGCGGTAATAAAAATCACCGAACACTCAAAACGTTTTAGCAGCGGATCGTCAATCAGCGTGACGCCCTGGCCGTCCGGCAAGTAATTATCCAGTAGCACCAGCCTTGGCTGATGCTCGCGGATAAGATGACGCGCCTGCTCCAGCGTGGCGGCAATGCCCACCACACGCAGGTGAAAGTGCTGCTCAATAAATTCGCGATGCAAATCGGCGAGATGCGGCTCATCTTCGACAATCACAACATCAAGCGCCCTGCCACTATTCATGGCAACCTCCTGGCGAAACGGCGGGCTGGAACGGGATGAAAACCGAGAAGATGGTGCCCTGCGGCGCATTGTCGCTGATCTCGATGCTGCCGCCGGCCTGCTGAACATAACCTGCCGCCAGATAGAGGCCAATGCCGTGTTCCGCTCCCAGCACGTCGTCGTTGCTGGAGGGTTTACTGGTGACGCCCTGCTCAAACAGATGCGGTTTAATGCTGTCATCTACGCCGCCACCCTGATCGGCGACTTCAATGAGCAGCTCCTGATTGCGATCGGAAATATACAACTCCACCGGCGTAGTGGGCGTTCTGGCGATGAGCGTGGCATCGACGGCGTTATCCAGCAAATTCCCCACCACAGACATCAATGCAGTTTCGCTAATGCCGGCGGGAATACGGTTGAGCTGGCAGGCGGGATCAAATTTTAGCTCGACGCCTTTTTCACGCGCGCTGACATATTTCCCTAGCAGCAATCCGCACAGCGCCGGTGAGGTGAAGCGTGCGGAGACAAAATCCAGCACCTGCTGCGCCCCGGCAGATTGCGCGTGGATATAGCGCATCGCATCGTCATAGCGCTGCATTTGTAATAAGCCCACCAGCGTGGCAGTCCAGTTCAGCTGCTCATGACGCATAATGCGCAAATTATCCGCATATCGCTTTACCTGGCTCAGCTGGCTGCTCAGGGTATTGATGTCATTTTTATCGCGAAAGCTGCACACCCAGCCGCTTGGCTCGCCGGGCTCCAGCTCGATCGCCACCTGGTTGACGATCACCTGACGCTGATTCAGCACGGTGATGTGATCGTGGTGACGACCACTCGGTTGCTCCGCGTGTTGGCTGAGAAACCCCGGATGAATCTGCAGCGCCTCATGCAGCGGTTTACCCAGCAGTTCGCTCTCGCTCTGCTGAATATCCAGCAGTTCTCGAGCGGCGCGATTAATTAAAATCAGCTGCTTCTCCGCGTTAACGGCAAATACCCCTTCATACATCGCTTCCAGTAACGCTTTTTGTTGCAGCACCAGCAGCGCGATATCTTTCGGCTCCAGCCAGAACATCTGTTTCTTCAGGTTGCGGGTAAACACCCATGAAAAAATAAACAGCAGCAGCAGCAGGGCGAGGCCATACAGGCTTGCTTGCCACAGCAGGCTAACGTTGATATTGGCGATATAGGAGGTGAGATAGCCCACCGACACAATACCAATCACCCGATGCTGCGCATCAAAGATCGGCGCTTTGCTGCGTAGCGATACGCCGATGCCGCCTTTACGTACGGAGATGATGGTTTTCCCCTGCAGCACCTCCGCGTTGTCGCCACCAATTAACGGCAGATTGAGGCGTTCGGGCGATTCCGAGTGATAGAGGTGCTGCTCATGGACGTCGCCAATGACGATATAACTGGCATCGCTTTGATTACGCAGTGGCTGGATCAATCCAGCAATGCCTGCAATATCCCGGCGTGCCACTCTCTCCGCCAGGCCCGGCATCAGCGCGATTTCACTGGCCTGCACCCGCGCGCGCTGGCCCAGATCGTGATGCAGCTGTCGGTCGATAAAATGGAACAGGATGGTGCCCAGCAAGGCTAATAGCAGGCAGGAAAAAAGCACCAGAGAGAGAAAGAGTTTCACCTGAAAAGGTAATCGGCGTTTCATACAACCTGCAGTAAGGAAAACTGGAGTGAGGCGTAAGGGGAGACTAGCACGCGAAAATGCCGCCCGGCATCGGTTGAAGCCAGAGTTGTGAGCTGGCTACAATCTCTCCGTGGCTTGGGCGCTGGTGAGTGCTGGTACGCCGGGCACACGCTTTCCCTCCTTATTCCTGGCATTCTCTCCCTGCGGCGCTAATCAATTGCTTAAATGCCAATTCATCGCGGCTAATCTATGTGCATCATTTTTATTAACGCGCTGCCTGAGTAAATTCCGTTTTGGTCTGGCAACCATTGACCTTATAACCACCAATGGTGAGAATGCCGCTATAAGTTTTGAACCAGATCGCAAATTTTGGGCATTAAGCCCGTTGCAGTGCGGCTGCGAGAGCCGCACTGAATTAACGCCACTTGCACGCATCGGCTAGCGAAAGACGCGCCGGAGTAATAAAAGTGCAGGGCATACAGCAAATATCGTTAATGTCGTGACGTTCGTTGAGAAGGCCCGTCTATTGATGCACCTTTTCAGCCCCGGTCGGCATTTCTTGTTTTCCGTGATGAGTGCGATAAAGCGCCAACGCTTTTTTATTCTCATTAGGAAGCAGATAAAAATTTAATTTAAGTTCGGATTGAAAAGGCGGTCACTGCGTAAAGCATACTCCGCCGTTGAAAAAAACGTAAATCGCTGAAATTACACTGAACTCTTATGAGTGCAGCGCAGCCTTTTTACGCCAAAAATAGCGCTTTGTCTGTTTTCAGTACACTGGTAGCTGCAAGCCAAGGGCGGTAGCCTGCCCATTTTGTCGAGTAAAAACAGAATTAAATTGCTCAGTTTATTTGGCGATTATCTTATTACGCTTGCTGTGTAGTCAGATTTAACCGGCATTTTTAATTCGCCTGAGGAAACTCTGAAATACACAGCCAATAAATGTTAAGCAGGGCGAAAGCAACGCACAGCAATGGTTATCGATTATTTACTGTGACGTTCATCGATCTTTTTTTACGCCCGCAAATTTTACTCCGACGGAGTCCAGAGGTCCTATGCAAAATCCCATTAACGACGTTTTAATCAGCGTCATCGTGCCGGTGTATAACGCCGCGGCGTATCTGGAGCGATGCATTGATAGCCTGCTACAGCAGGATGAAACCCGTTTTGAAGCCATCTTCATTAACGATGGTTCCAGCGATAACTCGCTCGCCATTTTACAGCGTTACGCCCATTACCCGCATTTTCACATCATTGACAAAAGCAACGGCGGCGTCTCTTCAGCACGTAATCAGGGGATTAACGCATCGCGTGGCAAGCTGCTGTGCTTTTTAGATGCCGATGATTTTCTGCCAGCCAGTGCCTTCGCCACCTATGTGCGCCTGATGCAAAACCCGGTGGCGATGGTGGTGGGGGAGTCGCAGCACTTTACGCCGCAGGGGCAGCCACTCGATTTTCCGGCCAATTCGAGTGATGCGCGCCAGCTGACAGCCTCAGCGGCCATCAATGATTTGCTCTACTTCAATCCGCGTCACGGCATCTGCGACAAGGTATTTCGTGGCGATGTAATCCGCCAGCATCAGCTCCGTTTTAACGAAGAGATTTATAACTTCGAAGATCTGCTGTTCGTGATTAATTACCTGCATCTGCAGCAGGATCGCCAGGTGATATTTACCCAACAGGTGGTTTATCACTATGTGGTATCAGATAACTCTGCCACGCGCTCGGCACTGCGGGAAAAACACTTCTCATTTGCACGCTCCTTTAATGGCATGCAGGCGTTTTTATCCACGCAGCACAAGCGTTGTTATTACCATCTCTATTTAAAAGTCACCTCATCTTATATCTATAAAGCGCTGCACAGCGATGGATTCAGCCGTGCCTTTATTGATGAATATATCTCGCTCTACCGTCGCAGCTTTAAGTCCTATTTCACCTCTGGATTGATGTTCAATCCGTGGAGTTTGTACTTTGCGCTGTTTTTCGTCAGTCCACGACTGGTATCGCGTCTGCGCCGCCTGGCACAGAAATAAACGCTGAGGTTGAGTTGTGAAAGATAAATTAAAAAACTCGATGTGGATGATCGCGGAAAAGCTGATTGCGGTATTTGGCCTGATATTTGTCACCTCCTATGTGGCGAAATATGTTGGGCCCACCACCTTCGGCATCATCTCGATCTCCATGCTGGTGTTCCAGTTTATTCAAAGTATTGCCCTGATGGGCAGCGATGTGATTCTGCTGAAACGCTTATCGCAAAATCATCACTCCGGTATGCGCTTAATGATGGCGACATTCCTGCTGGTGTTACTGATTTATGGCGTGTTATCCGTCACTGGCATGCTGATTATGGGCGAAGAGTGGAGTGCTGATGCGTTGATATTTATCTGCGCTGCGGCGATTGCTTGCCTGTTTTCCTCACTCGATTTGGTCAATATCTACAATGAGGCGATGCTGAATGCGCGCCTGAATGTGATAGCCAACCTGGCTGGCCTGGCAATCAGTTTGACGGTGCGCTTCTTTATTTCCTATTACGGTTTTGACCCGTACTATCTGGCGATTCCCATTGTACTGGCGACCTTTATTCCGTTTGTCATCAAGCTGACGATATTCCTTAAATACCATCGCCAGGTGCCGATTCCCGCGATACGTCAGATGAAGAAATACTCCCGCTATATGGTGGCCTCGGGTATTTCACTGGTGTTTTCGGTGATAGCGGTGGCGATTTATACCCGCGTAAATCAAATCAGCGTCTCTTATTTCCTCGGCGTAAAAGAGGCGGGGATATTCTCCGTCGCGCTAACGCTGGCTACCGCGTGGGTATTTTTACCCAATGCCTTACTGGCTTCCTTTTTCCCAGCGTTCTTTGCCGAGCGCGATGATGAGCAGTCGATCATTAAGGTGCAGAAATTACATCTGCTGGTGATTGGCGTTTCATCAATGGTGATTCTGGCTATTTGGCTATTGTCCGGATGGTTTATCCGTGACTTTTACGGCGCCGAGTATCTCGATGCGGTCGCGCCAACGCTATTACTCAGCGTTGGCGCGATGTGTGCCGTGCTCAGCAGCGTGATGGATCGCTTTATTATTAAGTACAACGGTTACCGTTATTTGGTGAAGAAAACCTTCGTAGTGTTATTAATCTGCGTGGCGTCATCACTGCTATTTGTGCCGTATTTTGGTTTAAACGGCGCGGCCATGAGCGTGGTATTAACCGAGTTCCTCTCCTTCTCGCTACTTAATTACTTTTTCCCTGCTCAGCCAGTTATGCGTATTCATCAAGTGTTTATCAACCCCAGGAAACTATGGCTGTTATTTAGCAATATCAAAACCTCAGACAGTAAAGAGAGTTTATCATGAATGAAAAACCCCTATTTAGTCTTATCATTCCCGTCTATAACTCACAAAAAACCATTCAACGTACTTTGCTGAGCGTACTTAAACAGACGTTCAGCAATTATGAGGTTATTGTCGTTAATGATGGCAGCAGCGATTCAACCCCGAAAATACTGGAGGAGTTTAGCGCTTATTCGCAAGTCACCGTTATTCACCAGATTAATGCCGGTGTTAGCGCGGCGCGAAATAGCGGGATGCAACAGGCCAAGGGCGACTATGTACTGTTCCTTGATGCGGATGATTGGGTGGATGATAACTTCCTGATGATCTTCAAACAGAATCTCGATGCCTGGCCAGCGGAAACGGTGGATCTGATGGTCGGCAACCTCAACGACAGCCGGGTGGGGAAGGTGTCGCAGGCGGGCTTCTTCAGTAATGAGGATATTCCCTATGTGCTCGGTGAGTTGGAGATGAGTGACAACATTGGTTATCTGCATAACAAATGTTATCGCCGGCAGATTATCGAAGAGCTAAATCTGCGCTTTTTGGAAGGTATCTCCATGAGCGAGGATCTGCTGTTTAACCTTAAATTCTTCAGCTGCATTAGCAATTTCCTGGTGACACCGGGCGCGGCTTATCACTATGAAGATGTCGAGGCGTCACTCTCCAAACGAAAAGTGCAATACAGCGAACTGAAAGTGAGAAAACAGTTTCTGACGGCGCTTTATGACTCAATTATTAGTAAGTATCACGCCAGCGATCTCGATTATTTTCTTAAAGGTATCTCCAAGCGCGTATTGGCGTTGGATATGCAAATCGTCACCGCCATGTATCACTCTTCGTTTTCACCTGCGGACATTGCCCAGGAAATTAATGAAATAAAGCGAGGAAAATACTCCAAAGGTATTTTCATTCTGCTGAATAAAAATGAAAAACTGAAGTATATGATTATGAATTTGAATACTCTCACAGCGTACTATTTTCTTTATGCACTCTACCGGATGCGCGCATTCTGATTCTGCCTTCATACTTCAAGTTGCAGGTGCGTTGGCTGCGTGGATTCGCCCCGGTCACTTACTGATGTAAGCTCCCGGGGACTTATCCACTTGCCGCCTTCCTGCAACTTGAATTATTTGGCAGAACCGTAATCAGTGGCAACAACTTACCGTTGCCACTCCTTTTCATTATCTCCACACCTTTCCACTTCCTCCGCTGCTTTCTCCAACTTCTGGTTTACTCCTTCTTGCACTCCTCCCGCGTCTCATGTCAAATAGCGCCCCAGGCAATCGATTGCGCGCAAGTTTCGTGCATTTTCTGCCCTTAAAAACATCAGGGTGCGTGAATTTAATCCATTAAAACGTCATCCTTTGCGTTACGGCGGCGCTACAGAGCCCGCGCCATGATTGGCAGCCATCGTTCTGGCTGCATTTTTGTTCAAGCTTGAATGTGTGGAGAGACAGATGGACAACTCACAAACCAGTACGCTTAGTACCGTTGAAACAGCGGCTAAGGGCTGGCGCAAGAGTGATACCGTGTGGATGTTGGGTCTATACGGTACGGCGATTGGTGCGGGTGTACTTTTTTTACCGATCAATGCCGGTGCAGGCGGACTGGTCCCGCTGATTATCATGGCGATTCTTGCCTTCCCCATGACCTATTACGCGCACCGTGCGCTGACGCGCTTTGTGCTCTCCGGGAAAAATCCCGGTGAAGACATTACCGAAGTGGTGGAAGAGCACTTTGGTGTCGGTGCCGGCAAGATCATCACCTTGCTCTACTTCTTTGCTATCTATCCCATCCTCCTGATGTACAGCGTGGCGATCACCAACACCGTCGATAGTTTTATCGTGCACCAGTTGGGCCTGGTTTCGCCGCCGCGCGCATTGCTGTCGCTGATTTTGATTATTGGCATGATGACGGTGGTGCGCTTTGGCGAGCAGATGATTGTCAAAGCGATGAGCGTGCTGGTGTTCCCGTTTGTCGCGGTGCTGATGCTGCTGGCGGCTTATCTCGTGCCGCACTGGCATGGCGCGGCGCTGGAAACCTTGTCGCTGAGCCAGAGCGTGAGCGGTCACGGCATCTTAATGACGCTGTGGCTGGCGATTCCGGTGATGGTCTTCTCCTTTAACCACTCGCCGATCATCTCGTCATTTGCGGTTGCCAAGCGCGATGAATATGGCGCGGGCGCTGAGAAAAAGTGTTCACGTATTCTCGCCAACGCGCATTTGCTGATGGTGGTGACGGTGATGTTTTTCGTGTTCAGCTGCGTGCTGAGTCTCTCGCCAGCCGATTTGCAGGCGGCGAAAGATCAGAACATCACCATTCTCTCCTATTTAGCCAACCACTTTAATGTGCCGATGATTGCCTGGATGGGACCGATTGTGGCGATGGTGGCGATCACCAAATCATTCCTCGGCCACTATCTTGGCGCGCGTGAAGGTTTCAACGGCATCGTGGTGAAATCCCTGCGCAGCCGCGGAAAAACCGTGACGCCGCAGCGTCTGAATCGACTGACTACCGGCTTTATGCTGCTGACAACCTGGCTGGTGGCGACGCTGAATCCGAGCATTCTGGGGATGATTGAAACGCTGGGCGGGCCGATCATTGCGATGATTCTGTTCCTGATGCCGATGTACGCCATTCAGAGAGTGCCGGCGATGCGTCAGTACAGCGGTAAGATCAGTAACGTATTTGTGGTGATGATTGGCGTGCTGGCGATTTCTTCTATCGCCTATTCATTGGTGAATTAATCATCGTCATCAACAAGGTGCGCATTAATGCGCACCTTACGATTTTGTAGGGTCGCCATTTATGGCGACCTGGCAAACATTACACCGCAGCCGTTTTAAACACGCTCATTGATTGTGCCAGGCGATCCGCCTGTTCCTGCAACGCCTGCGAAGCCGCTGAGGCTTCCTGCACCAACGCGGCGTTCTGCTGCGTTACTGCTTCCATCTGCGTAATCGCCGAATTAATCTCGCTAATTCCGCTGCTCTGTTCGCTGCTGGCGATGGTGATTTCGCTCATGATATCCGCCACGCTTTTCACGCTATTGACCACTTCGCCAATGGTGGAACCCGCGTGCGTTACCAGACGGCTGCCTTCGTCGACCTGCGCCACCGAATCCTCAATCAACACCTTGATCTCTTTCGCTGCAGAAGCCGAACGTGCCGCCAGATTGCGCACTTCGGTTGCCACCACGGCAAAACCGCGGCCCTGTTCGCCGGCGCGCGCCGCCTCAACGGCCGCATTAAGAGACAGAATATTGGTTTGGAAGGCAATGGAGTCGATCACGCTGATAATATCGACGATCTTCTTTGATGAGAGCGTAATGGCTTCCATCTTCTCGATCACCTGCTCCATCACCACGCCGCCCTGTTTCGCCACGTTAGAGGTATTAGCGACCAACTGATTGGCTTCACGCGCATTCTCGGCGTTATGTTTGACGGTGGCGGTCATCTGCTCCATCGCCGATGCGGTCTCTTCCAGCGAGCTGGCTTGCTGTTCGGTACGGGAAGAGAGATCGATGTTGCCACTGGAGATCTGATTCGACGCCACGGCGATGGTATCGGAGCCCGCGCGCACATCGGAAACGATGGTCAGCAGATTGTCATTCATCGCCTGCAGCGCCTGCATCAGCACGGCGGTTTCATCTTTGCCGGTAATCTCAATGTGTGAACTCAGGTCGCCCGCGGCCACTTTCCCGGCGATTTCCACCGCTTCGTTGAGTGGGTGCACAATTGAGCGCGTCAGCATAAAGCCCAGCACGATGGCCGCCGCAATGGCGATAGCGGAGAAGATCAGCGTCATTTCAATCGCCGATGAGCCGTTATCGATAATTTTGGCGCCTTCCTGCTCCAGCTGTTGTGACTGTGAGTCGGCAAACGCCACGGCGTTCGCGAGGAAAGCGTTTTGCGTATCGGTAATGGATTTCAGCACAAAGGTGCTGGCCGCTTCGGCATCGCCGGCACGCACCAGCGCAATCAGCTGGTTTTTTTCCGCTTCAAACTTGTCACTGGCGGCAAGCAGTCCGGCAATTTTCTTTTTACCCACCTCAGTCACCTGCAGCGCTTTGATTTTATTCATCGCGTTATTGGTGTGTTCGGTGGCTTCCGCTAATTGCTGATAGCGCTTCTCGTTATATTGCGGACGCGTGGTATCAATCACGATGCCGCGTAGATATTTAATTTGATCGTTAACGCCATCGCGCACGTCAAAGCCCAGGCGCACTTTTACATAGCGATCTTCCACGATCGACGTGATGCCGGTTTTGATGTTGTTAATTTTGGTAATGGATGTCACGCCAACAATCACCAGCAGTGCCACCACTAAACCAAAGGCGATGCCCAGACGGACGCCGACCTTCATATTCTTTAAGCTCAACATTGGATCTCCCCGTAATGCCAAAAATTGATGTTATCAAGACGGAAAAGCAGGCAAGACGCCCGCAGCAGGTTGATGTTTTTTAAGGTGAAAAAAGTTACGCAGCGTGACAAAACTGGTATGGCAGCACCGGCGCAAGCGCTATCAGTTATCGGTTGTTAATGTTTTAACTTTAATTTTTTAGAGGTGCGTCACAGTTTGGTGAATGGCGATGACGTTGATTTTTGGCTGGGCGGGGAGAGGTGTATCTGGTCGCCATGAATGGCGATTCGTAGGGTGCGCATTTCTGCGCACCGGGATAACGATGGCATTAACGCGGTTTTTTCAGTACGCCGTGAATTACGCTGGAGAGTTCGTTAATTTCGAATTTCGCCACGTAACCATCGGCACCGACTTTGCGCACGTGATCTTCGTTGGCGCTGCCGGAGAGCGATGAGTGGATCACCACCGGAATCTGGCGCAGGTTGTTATCGCGCTTGATATTGCGCGTCAGGGTAAAGCCGTCCATCTCCGGCATTTCCAGATCGGTCAGCACCAGCGCGATCTTGTCGTGAATCGACTCGCCGTTGGCCGCGGCTTCTTTCTGCATCTCGTTAATCTTGATCCAGGCTTCCAGACCGGTGTTGTGCATGATGGCCGGAATGCCCATGCTCTTCAGGCCCTGTTCCAGCAGCTGACGCGCGACTTTAGAATCTTCCGCCACAATTGCCACCTGGCCCGGCTTCAGATTGAAGTTTTTGGCGGTTTCTGCGCTTGGCTCAACGCCGCGCACCGAGGGAATGATGTCATACAGAATCTGCTCAACGTCCAGCACCATCGCCAGATTGTTACTCTGGCCGTCGGTATCGAGGCAGGCGATGCTGGTAATATTGCGGCTACCGATGCCCGCTTCCGCGGTATGTACCTGGCTCCAGTCGAGACGCACAATGTTCTCCACCGACTCCACCGCAAACGCCTGCGTACTGCGCGCATATTCGGTTACCAGCAGTAGATTAAGGCCGGTTTCCGGTTTGCAGCCGGTGACGGCGGGCAGATCGATAACCGGAATAAACTGTCCGCGAATGCTCGCCATGCCAAGCAGCGGCGATTGCATACCGGCAGCGCGGGTGATGGTCGGCATCGGCACGATTTCACGCAGTTTAAACACGTTGATGCCGTAGAGCTCAGATTTGCCTTTCAGCTGATCGGAACCCAGGCGGAACAACAGCAGTTCGAATTTATTGGAAAGCGCAAGGTTAGCGCGTTCATCGATCTCTTTCTGAAAATTATCCATCATGGCCTCGGGGCAGATCTGGGCTGGGAAAAGGGCAGGGCAAAATCGCCATGATTAACTTATCGGCAGCAGAGAAAAAAAATGAAGGGAGATAACGGAAATTTTAGCGTGAGAGCGATCGCCCTCACGCGAGAGTCGATTACTTCAGCAGGATGGCGCGTACGCTTTTGCCTTTGATCTTGCCCTCTTTCAGCTTGATCAGGGCTTTCTTCGCCTGCGCGGCGTCGATGGCGACGTAAGCGTGCGTGGCCGTCATATCGATCTTGCCGATCTGGTCGCCACTGAAACCGGCTTCACCGGTGAGCGCGCCGAGGATATCGCCCGGACGGATTTTGGCTTTGCGGCCGCCATCAATGCACAGCGTCATTTTGGTCGCCGGCAGCGACTTCGCGCTGGTGCCTTTCAGCGTGCTGGAGGAGACCCAGTTGAGCTTCTGCTGCAGATACTCTTCCAGCGCATTGGCGCGCACCATTTCGTCTGGGGCGACAAAGCTCACCGCCAGACCTTTCTCACCGGCGCGACCGGTACGGCCGATGCGGTGAATGTGCACTTCCGGATCCCACGCCAGCTGAAAGTTCACCACCAGCGCCAGCGATTTGATATCCAGGCCGCGTGCCGCCACATCGGTGGCGATCAACACACGGATGCTGCCGTTGGCGAAGCGAATCAGCACGCGCTCGCGATCGCGTTGTTCCAGATCGCCATGCAGGGCTAACGCACTGATATCCCGTTCGTTCAGCGCGGCGGCCACGTCGTCACATTCGCGTTTGGTGTTGCAGAACACCACGCAAGAGGCCGGTTGCTGCTGGCTGAGCAGGGCACCGAGCAGGCTGTGACGCTCTTTGGCGCTGGCTTCAATAAACTGCTGCTCGATGGTCGGTAATTCAGTTTTATCTTCGGTGGCAACCGCCAGCGCATCACGCTGAAAACGCTGGCTGAGGCTGGCGATGGTGTCCGGCCAGGTAGCAGAGAACAGCAGCGTCTGGCGCGTCTCTGGCGTAAAGCCAATGATTGCTTCCATATCGTCGCGGAAGCCCATCTCCAGCATGCGATCCGCTTCATCCAGCACCAGCGTTTGCAGCTGGCTAAGATCGAGGTTGTCGCGCTTGAGGTGATCGAGCAAACGACCCGGCGTGCCGACCACGATGTGCGGTGCATGCACCAGTGAATCTCGCTGCGCGCTCATCGGTTGGCCACCGCACAGCGTCAGAATTTTGATATTGCGGGTAAAGCGCGCCAGCTGGCGCAGCACATTGCTGACCTGATCGGCCAGTTCGCGCGTTGGGCACAGAATCAGCGCCTGCGTATGGAACTGGCTGTTATCAATACGGTTCAGCAAACCCACGCCAAACGCGGCGGTTTTGCCACTGCCGGTTTTTGCCTGCGCACGCACGTCGCGCCCTTCCAGAATAGCGGGCAGGGAAGCGGCCTGAATCGGCGTCATGGCGTCGAAACCCATCTCGCGCAGGTTATCGAGTTGGCTGGCAGGCAGTTGCGTCAGGGTAGAAAAAGCAGTCACGGGAATGTCTCTAATTGCGGGTAGGATTGCGGCGGTCAGTCTGGCAGAAAGGGCCGGGATCGGCAATGGCAAAAGCGTGGTTGGTTTAGGCGTGAAATCAGTTAGCCATGCGATCGTTTTGTTCATTTTATCAGCGAGAACTATCGCATAGTTCTAATGCTTTTCCGGTTGCTTTTACGCTAGCGCGTTGCGGGAAAAACAGACATCTTTAATGAAAAGGTGGGATTACCCTTGATAAATAAGCCTTATCGCATCTTTTTGTCGCCTTTTAGCGGGGGTTACGCTTATGTGTCGCTCCGGTTGGGTAAAATTCTGATTAAAAAACACCGTCGATTTGCTTTATATTTAGCGCGCCATTTGGCTAATTATAAAGTACCCGAAATAATTCATGATGCAGGAAGGCGGCAAACCAGAGCAGCCAACGCACCTGCAGCGTGAAGGAGGAAGGGTAAATTCAGAGGTCATTTCATTGAGTCATCATGTCCAGGGACAAAACGAAGACATTCTGAAGATCGTCGGCCGCGCCGTGTTAACGCTGCATCTGCATGGGGAAACTTTGTCATCGGATAAAGTCAGCTCCATGATTGCCTGTTACGCGGAAGAAGAGCCTGTCAGCGACGATGAAAACCAGCGGCTGTATGCACTGGCGATTCAGATGCTTTCGTAAATCCAGCACTCATCGGGTGTGCGCATGCCGCCCTTTTTATGTCGTACGTAAAGCCTCCTTGCGGAGGCTTTTTTGTTTATGGCGTCAATATGATTCGCGCATTGATTGGGACGGTCGCCATAAATGGCGTAATGCTCGTCAGTTAAGCAGCGCACTGGTTCAGTTGGGGTTCCCTGGTCGCCATGAATGGCGACCCTACAGGCGTTATAGCGATGACGAGTCAGTAAGACGCATTGATGCTGCAGCGTGGGGTTGAGGCGACATCCCAGCCCGCTGAGCGAAAGAGGGATTTCAGGGCGAGCCGCAGGGATGCGGCGAGAGGCGGCGCTGAGCAGGAGCGAATCGCCGCCGGTCCATCAGGAATCGTGAAGGAGTGAAGGTATCGCGAAGCGGCGGGATGGGCTGACGCAGGGCCCGGGAGTGAAGAGGGCGTGGCCAGACGCCCTCTTCTCGGTCGCCGCACGACGTAGATGAAACTGCCTCAGCCGATGGCGAACGAAAGTCGCTCAGCGCTTAACTGATCGGCATTACGCCATAAATGGCAACCCTACAACAGCGGAGGGTGCGCATTCATGCGCACCTGAGAACATCAGGCGCTGAACACCGGCAATCCGCGGTGGAAGGTGGCGCGTACCGGGGAAATGCGCGCTACGGCTTCGGCGGAACAGCTGGCCTCAACCAGCATCATGCTGGCTTCATCCGCCACCTGCGGCCATTGGCGCTCGCCCTGATTCGATAGCGGTAAAATGCCGCCGGTGGCGATATGCAGCGCACGGCTTAAACCAAACTCATCGGAACCGCGATACAGCTGCGCGTACAGATTGGCTTTTTCCAGCATGCTGCCGGTGCCAAACGGCGACCAGTGATCGATCACGCTATCGGTCCCGGTCATCACCGTGATGCCCGCCGCTTGCAGCTGCGGCAGTGGCATGGTCAGTTTGCCAATCGGAATGGTCGAGGCCACGCTCATCTGCTGCTCCGCCATGCCGGCAATCATCTGATCCAGCGCCTTGCCTTCCAGCGTAGCGAGCGCAAAGCCGTGGCTCAGCGTCACTTTGCCTTTCAGCTGTGGATTTTTTGCAATGGTATCAACCATGTACTGAATCGCCGCCACGCCAGCGGGCGAGGTTTCATGCAGGTGGATATCCACGCCGCGCTGGAAATCGATAGCGATCTGGAACATGGCATCCAGCGACGCCTGCATCGCGCCATCCACGTTGGTCGGATCGAGTCCGCCAACGAACTCTACGCCCATCTGCATCGCTTCACGCATCAAACCATCGACTTTCGAGTGCAGCAAACCGTGCTGCGGGAACGCGACAATTTCACAGGGAAATTCCGGGTGATCGGCCAGCGCCAGCTTCAGATGCTCAAGACTTTTCAGGCCGCTAACCGGATCGATATTGCAGTGGCTGCGCGCTTCGGTGGTGCCTTTACTGTGCAACAGGCCAATGATCGCTGCAGCACGCGCCTGCGAGGTCGGCAGTAGCTGCGGGATCAGCACCTGCTCACGCGCAATCATATCCATGATGGTTTTGCCCTGACGCGGACGCGGCGCTTGCCACGGGCCACCATAGAAGGTTTTGTCGAGATGAATGTGCATATCGCGGGTGCGGGGCAGCAGCAGAGCGCCGTTGGCATCCCACTGCGTGAGCGCGGCATTGCGCGCTTTGCCAGCAGCATCAATTGCAGCGAAAGCGCCATCTTTGATCGTGATGTCGTACAGCGCGGTGCGCGTAGCGATGATTTCACTGCCGTCGCGCTCAAAGCCCTCTTCGAGACGCACGTTAAGCAGTTGGTAGTGGGCGACGCGCGGTGGTGGCGTGTGCGGTTGCGTGCTGTTTGACAGCAGCGGAGAGGCTTGTCCGGCATAGCTCATACCGGCTGCCATCAGGCTGCCAGCAGCGGTCAGGCTAAGAAATTCGCGACGGCTGGGAGAAGTGAGTTGCATCAGAGGTTCCATCAAATGAGAAACGCTTAATCTGGCAAAACCTGACGCGGCGCGCTGCGATATTTTCCACTGATGAGCAGTGGAAAAATCACTGCCACTGCAACTGGCAAAACGTCACGAGCGCGGCGGCCAGCGCCTGCTGCAACGCATCCTGCGGCGTACGACAAAACAGCGCCAGTTCAAAATGGCTAATGCTCGGCAACCCGTCAGCTTCGCTTAGTACACGATGCTCCGGCAGGCGGCAGCTGGCGGGCAGCAGCGTCACACCTAATCCGGTGGCGCTGGCGCTGGCAAGGGCCACTAAACTGGCGCTGCTATAGCTGATGCGCCAGCTGCGGCCGAGGCTATCCAGCGTCTGCGCCATCTCTTCGCGGTACAAACCGAGCTGTGGAAACACCACCAACGGCACCGGCGTTTGCTCAAAGCAGGGATGGGCGGCACTATCCAGCCACAGCAGCGGCTCCGGACGTGAAGCCAGCGGGCGCTCGCCGCCGGGCTGTTTAATCAGCAGGATATCCAGCTCTTCGCGCTGCCATGCGCGATGCAGATCGACATACATGCCGCTCATCACGTCAAGGCGCAGCTGCGGGTGTTCGCGGCTGAATTCCGCCAGCAAACCGGCGGTCGGCGCGGCGAAATCTTCCGGCACGCCGAGGCGTAAAACGCCGTCGCGCCATTTGTCGCTCAGCACGTCGTGTGCTTCGCCGTTCAGCGCGATAATACGGCGCGCATAGCCGAGCAGTTTTTCGCCCTCTTCGGTTAGCGCGACCTGATGCGAAGTGCGCTCCAGCAGCGCTTTGCCAATCATCTCTTCCAGCCGACGTACTTGCTGGCTGACGGTAGATTGCGACAGATGCACGCGATCGGCGGCGCGCGTAAAGCTGGCGGTTTCGCAAACCGCGACGAAGCTCAGCAGCTGCTGCGGGGTGAACATCGGCTGACGATTCATTATTCCACTGGTCACTATGGTGTTATTTCATTTCCAAATAGTAACCACTGCTGCGATGCTGGCAACTCTTTTACAGCAGGATTGTGTATGAATCGACATTATAACGGACTAACACTCGGCGCTTTGGTGCTGGCTGGGCTGAATATGCGTCCGTTTCTCACTTCTATTAGTCCATTACTCGGCCAGCTGCGCCAGGCGATGGGACTCTCTTCACTGGCGGCCTCGCTGCTGCCCGCGGTACCGATGGTGATGATGGGCGCGGTGGCGCTGCTAAGCGCTTCGTTGATGCAACGCGTGCCGCTGCAACGCTTGCTGCTGGCGGGATTGATGCTGCTACTGCTGGCGCTGGCCGCGCGCGGCATTATCCATGACGGCAGCTGGCTGGTGGTGAGTGCTCTCTTTGGCGGCCTTGGCGTGGGCGTGGTGCAGATGGCGATGCCAGGCTTGATTCGTCAGCGGTTTGCCCAGCGCAGCGCGGCAGTGACCGGACTGTGGGCCGGGGCGCTCATGGGCGGTGGCGGCTTGGGCGCCGCACTGTCACCGTGGCTGAGCGGGCATTATGGTTGGTCGCTGGCGTTGACCGGCTGGGCGCTGCCGGTGCTGCTGGCGATCGGCCTGTGGCTCTACGTGCGCGTGCCGACTGCCGCAAGCACGGAAAACATTGCGCTGCCGTCGCTGTGGCGCAAGCCGCGTGCCTGGACGCTGGCGCTGAGTTTTGGCCTGGTGAACGGCGGTTATGCCACCTGTGTCGCCTGGCTACCGGATGCTTATCAGCAACTGGGCTGGTCAGCACAAGCCGGCGGTTCGCTGCTGGGCGTGATGATTCTGTGCCAGGTGGCGGGCGCGCTGCTGATGCCGTTGCTGGCGCGCAAGGCCGATCGCCGTCCGCAGCTGATTATTAGTCTGGTTTGTCAGTTGATCGGCATGAGTGGTTTTCTGCTGGCACCGCAGCTGGCACCGTGGCTGTGGGCGGCGATTGCCGGTTTTGGCCTCGGCGCGGCGTTCCCATTGGCGATGGTGCTGGCGCTCGACCATCTGCCTCATCCGCAGGCCGGTGCGCGGCTGGTGGCATTCATGCAGGGCGCAGGGTTTATCATCGCCGGCAGCATGCCGTTTATCGCCGGTCAGCTGCAGGCGTTGACTCACAGTTTCAGCAGCGTCTGGCTGATGCAGACGGCGGTGACGGTGGGGCTGATCGTGCTTAATCTGCGCTTCCATCCTCACAGCTACGGGCGCGCCTTTGGTCAGACATCGGCTTGATTGGTCCTACCAAATTGGCGAAATTGCGCCGCATCATCACATAACGGGAAAAATCACGCGCCTATCGTTGCGTTGAGTTAACAATGCATTAACTATCTGGAACCTGAAATCCCGACCAAACGAATATTGGTCCTACCAATGGTGGAGGGTTCCATGAATGATAACTCGCCGCGCTTAGCGGATACGCTGCGCGCGCGGCTCTGCACGTGGATCAGTGAACATCAGCTGGAGCCGGGCATGCGTTTGCCCTCCGAACGCGCGCTGGCGGCGGAATTTGGTGCCTCACGTTCATCACTGCGTGAGGCGATTCAGCAGTTGATCACCAGCGGCGTGCTCGTTAGCAAACGCGGAGGCGGCACCTGGTTACGCCAGCCGCAGGCGCCGTGGTCGGAACAGCGTATCGTTGAGCCGATTCGTCAGCTGCTGGCCGCCGATCCCGACTATCGCTATGACATCCTGGAAGCGCGTCATGCCATTGAGGCCAGCACCGCCTGGCACGCGGCGTTACGCGCCACCGAATCCGATAAAGAGCGGTTGCGCTACGCCTTCGATGCGCTGTTGAAGATGAACGAGAGCGACGATCCCGATCTCGCGGCGCAGGCCGATCTGCGCTTCCATCTCGCTATCGCCGAAGCCTCGCACAATGTGGTATTGCTGCAAACCATGCGCGGCTTCTTCGATCTGCTGCAATCCTCGGTGCTGCACAGCCGCCAGCGCATGTATACCCATCCGGTGATTTTCAATCGCTTGCACGAACAGCATCAGGCGATGTTCGAGGCGGTGATGAGCGGTGACGCGGAAGCGGCGCGCCAGGCGGCGATGGATCACCTCGGCTTCGTGCATACCACCATGAAAACCCTGCATGAAGATGAAGCGCGTCAGGCGCGGATTACGCGTCTGCCGGGCCACGATTTACCTCAGCATAAGGAAAACAACGGATGATCATCTCTGCTGCCAGTGACTATCGCGCCGCGGCGCAACGCATCTTGCCGCCGTTCTTGTTTCATTATCTGGATGGCGGCGCCTATGCCGAGCACACGCTGAAGCGCAATGTCGCCGATCTCTCCGACGTGGCGCTGCGCCAGCGCGTGCTGAAAAACATGTCGGAATTGAGTCTTGAGACAAAGTTGTTCAACGAAACCTTATCGATGCCGGTCGCGCTGGCGCCGGTGGGCTTGTGCGGCATGTACGCGCGCCGCGGTGAAGTGCAGGCGGCACGGGCGGCGGCGCTGAAAGGTATTCCGTTTACGCTCTCTACCGTGTCGGTTTGCCCGATCGAAGAAGTTGCGCCAGCGATTAATCGTCCCATGTGGTTCCAGCTCTATGTGTTGCGCGATCGCGGCTTTATGCGCAATGCGCTGGAGCGTGCTAAAGCTGCCGGTTGTACCACGCTGGTGTTCACCGTCGATATGCCAACGCCGGGCGCGCGTTATCGCGATGCGCATTCGGGCATGAGCGGCCCGAATGCGGCACTGCGCCGTTACTGGCAGGCGGCAACGCATCCACAATGGGCGTGGGATGTCGGGCTACATGGCCGTCCGCACGATCTCGGCAATATCTCCACCTATCTCGGCAAACCGACCGGGCTGGAAGATTACATTGGCTGGCTGGCGAACAACTTCGATCCCTCCATTTCATGGCAGGATCTGGAGTGGATTCGCGAATTCTGGGATGGCCCGATGGTGATCAAAGGCATTCTCGATGCGGAAGATGCGCGTGATGCGGTGCGGTTTGGCGCCGATGGCATTGTGGTATCCAATCACGGCGGTCGTCAGCTGGATGGCGTGCTCTCCTCGGCGCGTGCGTTACCGGCGATTGCCGATGCGGTAAAGGGCGATATCACCATTCTGGCCGACAGCGGTATTCGTAGCGGTTTGGATGTGGTGCGCATGATCGCGCTCGGCGCCGACAGCGTGCTGCTGGGGCGCGCATTTGTCTATGCGCTGGCCACGCACGGCCAGCGCGGCGTCGAGAATCTGCTCAATCTGATTGAGAAAGAGATGAAAGTGGCGATGACGCTGACCGGTGCGAAATCCATCAAAGAGATTACTCAGGCTTCGCTGGTGCAGGCCAATGCGCTGCTGAGCGAGGCAGGATTAAGCCCGGCACGTCCACGCGCGGTGAGCTGAGAAAAGCAAAATCAGTCACGTTGTCTATACTCATTAGCTGTCGAACTAAACAGGAGGAATGACATGACCATTCATAAGAAAGGATCGGCCCATTGGGAAGGCGACATTAAAGGCAAAGGAACGGTAAGCACTGAAAGCGGTGTGTTGAGCAATCAACCATACGGTTTCAATACCCGTTTTGAAGGGCAGAAAGGCACCAACCCGGAAGAGCTGATTGGTGCAGCACATGCTGCTTGCTTCTCCATGGCGTTGTCGCTGATGTTGGGCAATGAAGGACATAAAGCGACCAGCATCGATACCACTGCGGATGTGTCGCTGGATAAAAAGGGCGACGGTTTTGCCATCACTAAAATCGCGCTGACCAGCGCCATTGTGCTGCCAGGCATTGATGATGCCAGGTTCGATGAGATTATCCAGAAAGCCAAAGCGGGCTGCCCGGTGTCTCAGGTACTGAACGCTGAAATCACGCTCGACTACACGCTGAATAAATAATCGCCCTATTGGGTGACCAGCGTTAGAATTAACGGTGCGCCTGAGGGCGCATCGTTGCTTTCTGTCGTCTGGAGGATGCGTGGCAAAAAAACTGGCTGCAACTAAACACTGGAAAATGATTGTGGTGCTGTTGTGCATCTGCGGTGCGCTAATGCTGATTCGCTGGGCTGCGATGATATGGGGATGAAGGACTGGATTGGCAGTCACAAGCTCGGCGTGCTGGTGATGGTGATTTTGGTACTGGAGTTACTGCATTATCTGCTCACGGCGTCATGGTTACCGTGGCAGCTTGGCTAATCAATCAGGCGTATTCGCCATCGGTATGACGAACGTTACGGACACTGCTGCGCGCAATGCGATAGGCCTTGCGCGGATCGCCCGCCACGAACTCAAACGTGGGCGAGAAGTAGAACGGCAGCCAGCCGCCGAAGCCGCTTTCCCACTCCCAGCGCACGGGGCAGGGCCACAGGATGCCATCATACAAAATGTAGTAAACCCAGCGTCCGTTTGGACGACGGGGGCGAGATGTTTTCATTGGATTCACAACGATAATAGTGAAAAGCAGCTTATATTTTGAACGCTACAACCCATTCTTGCAATGCCGCCTGGCTGTTTTTTGCGCGACTGTAATAAAACTGGCACCGAATTAACGGTGCACTTCGCCACAAAGTAAGACCACGTTTGGCCGGACTTTATGGATGCGATCGGCCATCTGCTCACAGGCCACTTTGGTCGGATAGATGCGCTCCGAAACCGGCAAGGCGTCACAGGCATCATGCCCACACGCGCTCACTAACAAAACAAAACCAATCAGCATAATCAGACTCCTTTAACACCTTCTCGCTGGTACGGAATGTGTGGCTGGTCGTTCCCTTTTTTGATCCAGTATAGCTAAACGCGTCGGGAGTCAATTATCACCCTGAGCGGCTTTCTTGTCCGGTCGGCAAGATTATACGCTGCGCGGCGCGCATCCGTAGCGTAATCTGGGCTAAACTGTGCGGCCCTGATAAAAACGATGAGTGAGTTAACCATGTCGAACGAAATTGCCCATCCGGCCAGCAGCCCAAAACAAGCCGCCCTGCAGCTGGTGATTGAACTGGTCCGTGCAGGAAAGCTGAGCCCGCTGCACGGCGATGCTTCCAATATGATCTCTATCTACGAGCAGTTTAAAAACCATTTCGAAGCGGAAAAAGAGTAGTTCTTGCGCCTGCGGTCGCCATCATTGGCGGCCCTACGCTAGCTCATCCGTATGGGTGCGATCGTACTCTTCCTGCGCACGCTCCAGTGATGGACCATGTTCCAGCGCCCAATCATACAGGGCGATAAACGGCTGCTGCAGCGTCTGCGCCAGCGGCGTCAGGCTGTATTCCACACCGATTGGCGCCGTGTTCAACACTTCACGATTCACCAGCCCATTGCGCTCCAGCCGCTTTAACGCATCCGCCAACGCTTTGTGGGTGATGCCGTCCAGCCGACGACGAATCTCGTTGAAACGCGACGGCTTAGTACAGAGCACGGTGAGAATTAAAATCGACCATTTATTGGTGATGTGCTCCAGCACCGGACGAGTTTTTCCTATATCTCTCAAGCTGTTACCGTCGATCTCTGCCATGGCGATATACTCCGCGATATCTGGTATAAACAAAGTGCGTAATTGTTATTAAGTATAAAATATATACCATCTGTTTTCTACCCAAACAGGAGAGTGCAGATGAGCAGACTGGAAAACAAAGTAGCGGTGGTGCTGGGCGGTGCGAAGGGGATTGGACTGGCAATTAGTCAGCGGTTTGCCCGCGAAGGCGCCACGACCTGGTTTACATCGCGTCGTGATGAAGAATTACAGGCCGCCAGCAGCACCATTACCGGCAATGCGCACCCGTTGCGTGCCGATGTGAGCCAGCAGAGTGAACTGATCCGTGTTATTGAGACGATTAAGCGTGAGTCCGACCAGATTGATGTGCTGGTGATTAACGCCGGGATGGCCGAGTACGCCACCATTGATGAGATTGGCGCGGAGCATTTCGACCAGATCTTCGGCCTCAACGTGCGCTCGCCGGTGTTTGCGCTGCAGGCCGCGCTGCCGCTGCTGAAGCCCGGCGCCAGCGTGGTGCTGATAGGGTCGATCGCTGATGTCATTGGCACCCAAGGGTATGGCGTTTACAGCGCCAGCAAAGCCGCGCTGCGCTCCTTTGCCCGCACCTGGACGCGCGAGCTTTCGGCGCGCGGCATCCGCATCAATGTGGTGGCGCCGGGCCCGATCGATACCGAGATGATGCAGGCGGCCTCCGAAGAGGTGCGCATTGGCATCACCAGCACCATTCCGCTCAGTCGCATGGGCCAGCCGGAAGAGGTGGCGAACGTGGCGCTGTTCCTTGCCAGCGATGAGAGCAGCTACATTGCCGGTGCCGAGATTTGTGTGGATGGCGGGCTGACGCAGGTGTGAGGGAATTGATGCAACTCAACGGCCATCGCAGGATGGCTGTTTTTTGGGTATCAGGCGAAATACCAGGCGGGCAGGATAGCGATCAGGTTATTTAGCGTATGCAGGAAAATTGGCAGCGCCAGGCTGTTACTGCGCAGGCGTGCATAACACAGCAGCAGTGAAAACAGCGTTAACGCAACCAGCGTTTCCCAATGCACATATTGAGTATGCATGGCGGCGAACAGCAGAGAAGTGAGCAGCATGCAGGCAAAGCGGCTTCGCGGCGCCCACAGCAGAAAACCTTGCAGCAGGAATCCCCGGAACAACACCTCTTCAAACACCGGCGCCAGTAATACCGCAGTGAGCAGCAGAATCAGCATTGAGCTGCGTCCCTGCTGCGACTGGGCGATCAGCCAGCCTTCCGGCTGCAAAAACTGAGTCTGCGCCACCATCAAAGCGAACAGCAGGCCGATAAACAGCAGCCCCTGCATCGGGCGCACAAATCCAAGCGGAATATCACTACGACGCTGGCAGTAAAAGCGGTACAGCGGATAGATCACCGCAAACTCTACCAGGCAGAGCACCGGCATCAGCAAGCCATTGGTGCGCAGCATCCCATAATTGGGAAACAGCGTAACCAGCATGGTCACGAGGTAATAGACCACAAAGCTACCCACGTAAAACAGCGTTAACGTAACTTTGTCGGATTGGGTGTCCATAGGCGACTCAGCGAGCAGAGGAGAGCGCATAGTAGCAACGCCGATCACCGCTGTCGAGGTGGTGTGCTGCACATTTGCGCTGCTCAAATATTCCACCAGCAAGACTAAATCTGCGGCGCGCCGGGCCGATAACCGATCAAACCCTTACAGGGTGGAGATGTGCGCCGTGTTCGTCATCATCCGCCTTTTTTGCTGCCTGTATTCTACGAGCATTACGCATGAATTCTGAGTTTCACCGTCACGCGGGCCTGGCCGCCAGGGCTAATATGGAAGCACACACGGTTAAGGTGACGCGGCGCAGCCTACGCACCTTATCCTCGCTGCTGTTTGGCGTGCTGCTGCTCTCGGTGATGATGGTGCTGGTTATCGCGCATCGCCAAAACCGCGACTCCATTCAACAGGACGCCAATCTAATGCGCCAGGCCTGGCAGCAGCAACAGCAGGAGATGATTGTCGATGCGCGTGATTACGCTAACTGGGGCGAAGGCTGGAAAAACCTGCATCTGACGGTCAATAAAGTCTGGGCGTGGGACGAAGAGAACTTTGGTCCTGGGCTTTATAATGAGTATCACTACGACGGCGTGTTTGTGGTCGATGGCAGCGGGAAAACCCGCTATGCGGTGATTCGCGGTAAATTATCTGATGCTTCTCTCGAGAGTTGGTTAGGCGGGCGAAGTTCGCTGTTGCTGAACACGGCGCGCACGCTACGCGATGGTATCGCGCGCAATGCGATCGTTGAGAATAACCCGGCGATTATCGTCGCCGCGCCAATTACACCGGGCAAAGTGCCCGATCTTCCTACTATTGCTGGCCCCGCGTCGGTGATGATTTTCGTCAATATTTTTACCCCGGATAAACTGCATGCGTTAGGCAAATCTCTTAACGTGATTGAACCGCGCATTGCCAGCGATTTAAACGATGCCCTGTTTGAGCCACGTCTGGTTGAACCGGTGCTGCAGGGCGAATCATTGGTACTGCGCTGGAAGCCGAAAGATCCCGGATTTGGCGTGATCTGGATGATGATGCCGCTGTTGCTGTTTACGGCGCTGGCCGTGACGCTGGTGACGCGCCGCGTGATCCGTCACGCGTTACACAACGCGGTCATTTCCGATCGTCGCTTTGAAATGCTGGCTGTCAGCCAAAGTGAACTCGCTGATAGCGAAGAACGTTTTCGTGATTTGGCGGAAGCGGCATCGGACTGGATTTGGGAGATCGACGACCAGGGCCGCCTGCGCTATCTCTCGTCGCGCTTTACTGCGGTTACTGGCCATCAGGTAAAGAGTTGGATGGGACGCTCACTTGATCAACTCATCAGCCATCCCAGCCATTCGTTGGTGTCATGGTTGATGCATCAAGAGGAAGAAGTGCAGCGCGTGCCGCTGCGCTGCCAGTTTATGTCGGCCAGTGGTGAACGGCGCATTGGGCAATTAATGGCGAAAACAATTCGTCGTAATGGCCTGCGTGCCGGTTTCCGCGGCACGGTTTCAGATATCACTCATGAAGTGGATGCCGAAGCGCGAATTCAATTCCTGTCACGTCACGATATGCTGACGGGATTGGCCAATCGCGTTCAGCTGCAGGAGTATTTGACCACTTATCTGGAGAGCGTTAGCGAAGAGGATCCGCTGTTTGTCATCAGCTTTGACCTCGATGAGTTCAAACCGATTAACGATACCTGGGGCCACTCGGTGGGTGATGCGGTGCTGAATGAGATCTCCCAGCGGTTGAAAAATCTGCTGGCGCCGAATGAGCTGGCGGCCCGGCTTGGCGGCGATGCCTTTATTCTGCTGCTGCGCGAAACTACCCGTGCTGGCGTTGAGTACCGCTGTCGAGCATTGCAACGCACCGTTCATCAACCGATTATCAGCGGATCGCATCAGATCAATTTAACCGCCAGCATGGGTATCGTCTCTGCGCCGCAAGATGCCGCACAACCGGAAGCGCTATTGCGACTGGCAGACATCGCGCTCAGCCAGGCACGCAGTGCCGGGCGCAATCAATGGATGTGGTATTCCAGCGATATGGCAAATCACCTGCAATCGAAGCGTGACATGGTACAGGCAATAGAAGCAGCATTGAAAAATAAAGCTTTTTCACTGCACTATCAGCCGCGCTATCAGCTACAGAGCGGAAAGCTGGCTGGCGCGGAAGCGCTAATCCGCTGGCAGCTGGAAGATGGTCAATGGATCACGCCGGATCGCTTTATTCCGTTGGCGGAAGAAAAAGGATTAATAACTGCGATTAGCGATTGGGTGCTGATGCGTGCCTGCCTCGATGCCTACCATTGGGGTGAACAACGTTACGTCTCAGTTAACATTTCACCGGTTGAGTTCCGAGCCAACGATCTGGTGCAGCGCGTGGCGCATGCACTGCGTATCAGCGGATTACCCGCCACGCGGCTGGAACTGGAGATTACCGAAAACGTCACCTTCGAGAATCCGGATCGCGCGCTGGAGATCATGCAAGGTTTACGTGCGCTTGGCGTGCGGCTCACGGTGGATGATTTTGGCACCGGCTATGCGGCGTTGGGTTATCTGAAAACCTTTCCGTTCAACGGGCTGAAAATCGATCGCTCCTGGATGAAGGAGTTCCCGGAATCGCAGCAGGCGCAATCGGTAGTGGCGGGGATTGTTGGATTGGCGCGCGCGTTTGCACTCACCATCACGGCAGAAGGCATTGAAACTGAAGCGCAGTTAAAAGCGCTCAAAGCGCTCTCTTGCGAAGAAGGGCAGGGATATTTTCTGGGACGACCTATGCCGTTAGCCGCGTTTAATGCCCGGCTCAGGGAAGAAGTTTTAATCAATTAATGTCGCACATCATAGCTACCGTCTTGAACGTCAAACGGTAGCTACAAATGTGCCTTACGACTAACGCACTCTAATGGCAACAAAAGTCATCAGCGCGGCGAAGCCGACAAAAATAACCAGTTCCATAATCGCCTCCCACTCAGAAAATTCTTAGTTAATTGTAGTGTCTGGCAGATTGATTTTTAGACAGCTTGTGCGATTAATCCTAATTTATGCGAAGAAGATCGCGCTTTTTCCCTCATTTCTGCGACCAATCTGCTGTAAAAGTTTCCGTTTCACGGTCACGCTTTGCTACTCTCAAAAACCGGTTGTCTATTAATCCAGGAGGAGAAACTTGTGACCCATTATGGAAAAGCGCTACTGGTTACGGCCTTTTTTGCCCTGACCGCTTGCCAGTCTGCCAGCAAACCTGACACCAGCGCGGCGGCCAGCCACGATCCCGAAACCGATCAGTGCGGCGCATCGCAATATCAAAACTATGTAGGGCAGCCGCTATCGGCGCTCGACAATAAGCGCTTTGAAGTCCCGGTGCGTGCTATACCGTGGAATTCAGCGGTAACGATGGATTTCAATCTGCGTCGGGTAAATTTCGCGGCGGATCAGAGCGGTAAGATTTCCCGGGTGTACTGCGGTTAACATCAAAACGACATTGCATTGTCATCTGGCTGTCACAGCGCCGGGCGAGGATAGCTGCGCACTACGGAGATTTCCTCGTCACTCTCGAATATGCAATGCTCGTCTTATTTCTTCCCGCTACGGCGGGAATTTTTTTATCTTTCGGCCTGCAAAGCTGATTGAGGAGTGATGATGAAAAAGAGCGGAACGTTGCTGCTGTTAACGCTGTTATTAAGCCCGCTGGCGAATGCCTCGAGCGAAGCAGCGTGGCAGCAAAACGACAAAAATATGCAGCAAAGCTGCCTTAAGGCCAGTGGCCTGAAGACAGCTAAAGTGGTGGGTAAGCCGATTCAGTATGATGACCGCGTGGGTTTTGATGCGCTGCTGCTGGAGGGGCGCTATCCGCAAAAGCACATGAAAAACCAGCTCGGCCGCGAACTGTGCCTGTACCAGCGTCAGAGCGGCAAAGCGTTTGTCAGCGAAGCCGACCATCTGCGTGCGGTAAAATAGTGCCTTGGGCCGCTACTTCTGCGGCCCCGATTCCAGCAGTTTCGCCAGCAGATTGCGATAGCTCTGCAGCTGCTGTTCATCCCCTTCAAATTCCAGCTTGTCGATCACCCGCGCAATAATCGCTTTGCTGGTGGCAGGTTGCCCGTCATCCATCAGTTCGCGCATGATCGCCGCCAATACATCGCTTTCATGCGGTGCATGCCAGGCGGGGCTATTGAAGTAGTCGGTAATCGCCCGACTGGCGCTGTTTGGCTGGGTTCTCATAGCTGACCTCCGCAGAGACAACGATGCCCGCCGCCAGATAATGGCAGCATGGGGAAATATGGGTTAATCATGCGGACTGTCCAGAACGGGCAGCACGTCGCCAGTGATCACTGGTGGTTTTTTAAACATAGATGCGGTGATGAATAATGTCAGTAACGAGAAGACATATTTTTTCACGTTTGCCGGGCGTTGCGATGCGCTTATCTTGCGGCAGGCATTGTTTCAGCACATAAAGACACTAAAAAACGGGCTTCTGACATGATTTGCTGTGAGCAGAATCACGCTCAACAGCGGAAAACTGCGTTTTTTACCCCATGCCATGTTTTGCCGTCCGGTAATGTTACGAGATTGTTAGACTTAAGCCTCGTTCTATTCTGCTGATGCTCACGCCCATGTTACGCTCCATCGAGTCCTGGAAAGTTAATCTGATATCAGTCTGGTTTGGCTGCTTTTTCACCGGCCTCGCCATCAGTCAGATCATTCCCTTCCTGCCGCTGTATGTTGAAGAACTCGGGATTCGTGGCGGTAACGCGCTGAGCGTATGGTCAGGACTCACCTTCAGCGTCACCTTCATTGTTTCTGCCGCCGTGGCGCCATTATGGGGCAGCCTTGCCGACCGCAAAGGGCGCAAGCTGATGCTGCTGCGCGCGTCATTCGGCATGGGCGCGGTGATTCTGTTGCAGGCGTTTGTTACGCAGGCGTGGCAACTGCTGCTACTGCGTGCGCTGATGGGACTCACTTCTGGCTATATCCCCAATGCGATGGCGCTGGTGGCGGCGCAGGTGCCGCGCGAGCGCAGCGGCTGGGCGCTGAGCTGCGTCTCTACCGGGCAAATCAGTGGCGTGATCCTTGGACCGATGATTGGCGGGTTGCTGGCTGACTGGCTCGGTTTGCGCATGGTGTTTATCGTCACCGCGGTGTTGTTGATGGTGAGCTTCCTCGTCACGCTATTCCTGATTAAAGAGACCGGTTATACACCGGTGAGCAAGAAGGACAAACTGAGCGGGCGCGAGGTGTTTCGTAGCCTCGATAACCCGCGCCTGATGATGTGCCTGTTTGTTACCACCATGGTGATTCAGATGTGCAACGGCTCGGTAAATCCGATTTTGACGCTGTTTGTACGCGAGCTGGCGCCGAATGCGCAAAACATCGCCTTTCTCAGTGGCGTGATTGCCGCGCTGCCGGGCGTGTCGGCGCTGATCTCCGCGCCACGGCTCGGCAAGCTCGGCGATCGCATTGGTACGCAACGTATTCTGATCGCCACCATGATCGTTTCGCTGGTGCTGCTGGTGGCGATGTCCTTTGTCACCAGCGCCACGCAACTTGGCGTGCTGCGTTTCCTGCTCGGTTTTGCCGATGGCGCCATGATGCCCGCGGTGCAGACGCTGCTGGTGCGTCATTCGCGCGATAACATCACCGGGCGCATTTTCGGCTATAACCAATCGTTTATGTACCTGGGAAATGTTGCGGGGCCGCTGCTGGGCGCGGCGGTATCAGCGGCCACCGGATATCGCTGGGTGTTCTTCGCCACGGCGATGGTGGTGTTAGTGAACGTGGTGTTGCTGCGTCGCTTCTATCGCCGCCCGAAAACCACGCTGACTCCACCGCGGAGCCAGCGTGATGCGGCGGAAAAACCTACTGACGCAACTTCAGCGCGTAGTGCCAGCGCTGCTGAGAAAGCAAAAACTCCGGGCTGACGCTCGGGCTCCAGGAGTCGTCACCGCCGACGCCCATATGGAAGCCGTCGAGGTGCAGCCAGCAGCCATCCTCTTCCTGTAATAAGTGGCGATGCGAGGTTGCGCGCAGCTGTTCAAGGCTGTAACGACTGAGCGAGAAAGCGAAGTCGCCGCTGACCTGCAAGTCACCGCTCTGCAACTGACGCGTGCCGCAGCGCAAGCCATTTTCACCCGGGAATACGTAGGCGGTGCTCAGCGCGGCCAGCGGCAACTGCCAGCGTGAGAACTGCGCTGCTAGCTGGCGATCTGGATAGTTCTCGTGCGGGCCTAAGCCGAGCCAGCTCACCTGCTGTGGTGCTTTCACCCACTGACAACGTAGACCGATGCGGGCCGGTGGCGGCAAGCCGGGCGCCTGCTCCACGCTCACGCTTACCGACAACTCCCCGTTGCTGCCGATCTGATAACGTTTGTGACTGGTGAAGATCAGTTGCCCGTTAGCCTGCCACTGATGCCAGGTTTCAATCAGCACGCTGTGTTTCAGGCTATCGACCTGCATATCCACCAGCACCGCTTCCAGCTGATCATATCCCGCGCGTTTCCAGCGCTCGATCCACGCATTGGGATCAACGTTGGCGGCTTCGCTGGTACCAATGTCGTTATCAATTGGCGCACGTATAAAGCACTCCTGCAGCGGCGTTAACAGCGTTTCGGCATCATCAACAAACCATTGCACCAGCTCGCCGCTGCGGCGGGAGAAGTGCCAGCGCTGCTGCGGCAGCACCACCGCGACCAGATCGTGATTAGCGATCAGCTCGGGCGCGGTGGTGCTAATTTCAGCTACGCGCTCAGGTAACGCGGCGGGCAGCGGCCACTGATCCCAGGCGACGCGCGCCTCGGCCTCAGACCACGGCGTGGCGTTGAGCTGATAAACCGCCAGGTTCAGCCAGGCGTTGCCCTGCAGCTTCTCACTGACTGGCAGCGTAAACGACTGGCTACCTTGTGGCGCGAGATCGAGCGGCAATTCACCGCTGGCGCGGGCGACGCCATCTTGCTCAATCGACCAGCGCAGCACTTCATTATCGCTACGGCGGAACAGATATTCGCTGGTGACGGTAAAGCGCCAGGCATCCTGGCTATCGCGCTGAAACTGGAAGAATTGCTGTGCGCGTTGGGCTTCAAACAGCGCCGGATGTGGTGAGCGATCGGCAAACACCAGGCCATTCATGCAGAACTGGCGATCGTTCGGCGTGTCGCCAAAATCGCCGCCGTAGGCTTGCCATGGCTCGCCATTATCGTCGTAGCGCGTCAGGCTTTGATCGACCCAGTCCCAGACGAAGCCGCCTTGCAGGCGCGGGAACTGACGGAAAGCCTGCCAGTATTTGGCGAAACCACCCAAGCTGTTGCCCATCGCATGCGCATATTCACACAGAATCAGCGGGCGCGTTTCGCCCGGCAGGCCAATCCATTTTTTCAGTGACCACTTCGGCACGGCCGGGAAGGGCTGATCCTGATCGACGCGTGCGTACATCGGACAGACGATATCGGTGGCTGCGGTATTCGCACCGCCGCCTTCGTACTGCACCGGACGTGTAGGATCGCTGCTTTTCACCCACTGGTAGAGCGCATCGTGCGTGCTACCGTGCCCGGATTCATTGCCCAGCGACCAGATAATGATGCAGGCGTGATTGCGATCGCGCTGCACCATGCGCGTCACGCGCTCGCTGTAGGCCGCGAACCAACGCGGATCGCTCGAGAGCCGGTTCATCGGCTGCATGCCGTGCGTTTCAATATTGGCTTCATCCACCACGTACAAACCGTACTCATCGCACAGCCGATACCACAGCGGATGATTAGGATAGTGGGCGCAGCGCACCGCGTTGAAGTTGTGGCGCTTCATCAGTTCGATATCGCGCCGCATGCTGGCTTCATCCACCACCTGCCCATTTTCCGGATGATGTTCGTGGCGGTTCACGCCGCGAATCAGCAGCGGTTTGCCGTTCAGGCAAAGCTGGCCGTTCTCAATGCTGACGCGACGGAAGCCAACGTCATACGCTTCGGCTTCCAGCAAGGCGCCATTTTCATCCAGCAGGGCAACCACTGCGCGATAAAGATGCGGCGTTTCGGCGCTCCACAGCAGCGGCTGAGTGATGGGCAGCACCAGCAACGCACGTTCGGGATAATGACCGCGCTCATCAATGATGTCGCTGCCCGGCGCCTGCTCCTGCTCAGCAACGCATTTTTCACCGAGCCACAAACTGACGCGTAATCGACACTGCGCAGGCTGACGTGTGCCCGGCTGGATCCTGACGTTCACACGCAGGTCACCGCGCAGATATTCCGGGCTAAGTGCGGTTTCAAGCTGCACATCGGCGAGCTGGGTTGCTGGTTTATGCAACAGGCTGACGTCACGGAAGATGCCGCTCATGCGCCACATATCCTGATCTTCCAGATAGCTGCCATCGCTCCAGCGCAGCACCATCACCGCTAAGCGATTCTGACCTGGCTGCAGCGCGCGGCTGAGGTCAAATTCAGCGGGCAGGCGGCTGTCCTGCGAATAGCCGATCCATTGTCCGTTGCACCACAGGAAGAAAGCTGAATTCACGCCATCAAAGATAATGCGCGTCTGGCCATGCTGCAGCCAGTTATCATCCACTTTGAATGTGAGCGAATAACATCCGGTGGGATTTTCTTTCGGCACAAAAGGCGGTGTCACCGGAATCGGATATTGCACATTGGTATAAATGGGGGCGTCGAAGCCGTGTAGCTGCCAGTTAGCGGGCACCGGCAACGTTTGCGCGTCCGGCAGATCCTGCAGCAGCCAGCTTTGCGGCACCGCTTCAGGTTGGATGAAGTAGCTAAATGTCCATTGGCCATTCAGCATCAGCCGCGAGGGAGAAGGACGATCGTCACGCGCCTGGGTTTCATCGCGCCAACTGGCAAACGGGGGATGCGCATCCAGCCGGTTTAGGCTGGTGATCACCGGATTTTCCCAGTCACGGCGCGCCAGAATTTCGCTGAGGGACACAGCAGATAAGGTCATGATGAGATCTCATATTTTGTAATGCGCTCACATTGCGTGAAATTGCCTCGGCTGTAAAGCCATCTGCCGCGATTTTGCGCGCTGAGTGGCAGGCCGTGATGGCGCCTCTGTGATGTTTTAGCCGCTTTAGTGCCAGTAAATTGTTAAGCGTGGTGAGCGGAGATGAATAGCGCCGGGTTGCGGAGAATTCTGTATTGTCGCGCCCGGTGCGGCCTCATACACTCAGCCCGATTTCACCATTCCGAGGTAATTATGGTTCGTATTATTAAATTCGCCGCAGTTGCGGCACTGGTCACCGCGCTGAGCGGTTGCATTTTCCCACCTCCGGGCGGCGGCTGGGGCGGCGGTCATGGGCATGGCGGTGGCGGGCCGGGACGTGGCTTTATGGGGCCGCAATAATGAGCGCCAGCGTTAATTAATTTAGCCAGCGAAACGTTTCAATAAATAAAGGACTCGCCAGTGAAACGTTTCGCCGTTACATATTGATATTGCATCTCTTTTTTCGCGCTGCGGCTAATCTATTTTTTACGCAAAATACCGAATAATTGTTGTTGTTTTATTCCGCTCAATGCTAACGTCTGTTTTTCTTCTCTCATTGAGCTTGTCGCATGAAAAACCTGATTGCGGAACTCCTTCTAAAGCTGGCTGAAAAAGAAGAAGAGTCTAAAGAATTAGTGGTTCAGGTAGAGGCGTTAGAGATCGTGGTCACCGCGATGCTGCGCAAACTGAACCCCGAACAATTCCATGAAATTGCCACCGGTATTAAATTAGCGATGCCGCCCGTGGCGCCTGCAGCTGAAACGCCTGATACCACCCTGCTGCGTAATTATGTAGAGAAGCTGCTGGACCATCCGCGGGTATAAAGATTTTCGCCTGTTTTTACCGGCGAATGTCGTTATCGATTTCTCGTATTGACTTATTCCGTGCCATGCTTAGTGGGCAATAATGCTATGGAGAATCCGGTAATGAAATCGTGTCTTTTGGCAATAATGACAGCAGGCTTGCTGATTGCAGGCGGAGCGAGCGCGGCAGAGAAAACCGCGCAGCAGGAAAAAATGACCACGTGTAACCAAAGCGCCGGTACACAAAATCTGAAAGGCGATGCGCGTAAAAGCTTTATGAGTGACTGTCTGAAAAAAGACAGCAAAATGGGCAATATGACGCCGCAACAAATGAAGATGAAAACCTGTAATGCTGATGCGGGCGATAAAAAGCTCACTGGCGATGCGCGTAAAACCTTTATGAGTTCATGTCTGAAAAAGAGCTGATTTAATTATTGGCTAAAGTGTGCGATGCCTTTAGATAACGGCAGCTGAAATATATTAAGGGTTCATGTTTATCATGAACCCTTTCTTATTGCAGTTAACCGCAGCATGGATATATTCAGGTTTACTTATCACGTCAGAGGAAAAACTCATATCAGGATGTTCATCACAAAAACGCCGCCACAACGCTGGCAGGATGCATTAGTCCTAAATAATGACTAATTCGGTCAAACCCGCTCAATCCCTGCGAAGCCAGACCGTTCGTTGGGCAGCCTTTACCTGTGGAGTCTGCTATGAATGTGCTTGATTATGCTGTGATGGCGCTGTACGCGCTGATGATTGTGGCTATTACCCTGTGGGCGATGCGCAAGGTGGGCAGCACGCGCGATTTCTTTGCCGCCGGCGGCAAAATGCCGTGGTGGTTGTCGGGCGTGTCGCATCACATGTCGGGCTACAGCGCTGCGGTATTTGTGGCTTACGCGGCGGTAGCTTACAACATGGGCATCACCATCTATTTCTGGTGGGCCTTTCCGATAGCCATCGCCGTGCTGATTGGCTCGCGTCTCTTTGCCCCGCGCTGGGCGCGACTGCGCATTTATATGAACATCGAATCGCCGATGGAATATCTCGCCACGCGCTATAACCTGCCAACGCAGATGGTGCTGGCGTGGAGCGGGGTGCTGCTGAAAACCTTCGATGTCGGCGCGAAGTGGGCGGCGATTGCGGTGATTATCAACGTCTTCACCGGGCTCGATCCGCTGATAGGTATTTGTGTTTCCGGGGTGCTCAGCTTGTTTTACACCGTGATGGGCGGCTTGTGGGCCGATGCCTGCAACGATTTCGGTCAGTTTGTGGTGCAGTTTGTCGCCGCCATTGTAATGGTGGTGGCGGTGGCGATGCATCTTGGCGGTTTTGGCGAGCTGTTCACCATTTGGCAGCGGCTGCCGCCAACCCATACGCAGATCATTCAGGAACCCTATACCCTCGGCTTTGTGCTCGCCTATTTCGTCATCTATACCCTGAGCTACAACGGCGGTACCTGGAATCTGGCACAGCGCTTTATTGCTGCGCCCGCCGGCCGCGATGCCCGCAAGGCGGCGCTGCTCTCCTCGGCTCTCTATCTTATCTGGCCGTTAATTCTGTTCTGGCCGATGTGGGCCGCGCCGCTGCTGTTTCCTGGCCTGAGCGATCCGTCGCGCTCTTATTCGATGATGGCGATGGAACTGCTGCCGAATGGCTTAGTAGGGCTGGTGCTGGTGGCGATGTTCACGCATACGCTATCGATGACCTCCTCTGATGCCAACGCCATTACCGCCGTCGTCACGCGCGATATTCTGCCGGGCATGCTGCCGAGGCGCTTTCAGCGCGGTAAAAGTTCGCTGCTGGTGGCGCGACTCACCGCCTTTCTGTTCATTATCACCACGCTGGTGATTGCCATGAACGCCAGCCATTTCGGCGGCGTGCTGTCACTGCTGATCGTCTGGTTTGGTGGTCTGGTCGGTCCGATATCAATCCCGATGCTGCTCGGGCTGCTACCGGCCTTTCGTCGCAGCGGTAGCGCCGCCGCGCTGGTGAGTTGGGCGGTGGGGGTTGGCACCTTCTTCTGCGTGAAATTTATCTTTACCGATGTCAGCACCGCAACGGTGGTCGCTGCGCCGGTGATGTCATCGCTGGTGCTGTTTATCGCCATGGGTTGGCTGCGCCGTGCGCCGGTTCGCCCGGAAGTGGATCAGCTGCTGAACGCCCTGAATCAGGATCAGGATGCGACCGCCGATAAACGCTGGCCGCAGAAAACCAATGTTTCTCAGGAGGGATAACATGACGCTATTACAACAGGGAAAAAAAGAGCGTTTGGAGGTCAAACGCTTCGCCAGTCGCGCTGCGCTAGGCGCTGAGGCAGCCCAGGACGTGGCGATGTATCTGCGCCAGCGGCTGAGTGCACAACCGCTGGTGCGTATGGTGTTTGCCGCTGCGCCGTCGCAAAACGAGTTTCTTGCCGCGCTGGCTGTGGCGCCGGACATCGACTGGTCACGCATTCACGCCTTCCACATGGATGAATACATCGGACTTGATCCCGCTGCGCCGCAGCGTTTCAGCCAGTTTCTGCGTCAGCACCTGTTTGATGTGGTGCAGCCGGGCGAAGTCCATCTGATTCCCTCCAGCGGCGATCCGGCGGCAATCTGTTCTGCGTACAGTCAACAGCTTAACGCCGCGCCGATTGATGTGGTGTGTCTGGGGATTGGCGAGAACGGCCACTTAGCCTTTAACGATCCGCCGGTGGCAGACTTCAGCGATCCTTACAGCGTTAAGGTGGTGCAACTGGATGATGCATGCCGCCAGCAGCAGGTCAACGATGGCTGTTTTGCCACCTTCGCAGCGGTGCCGACGCATGCGGTGACGCTGACCATTCCGGCCTTGATGAGTGGGGCGCGCCTGTTCTGCATGGTGCCGGGCGCCAGCAAACGTGCGGCGGTGCAGGCAACGCTCAATGACGCTATCTCCACGGCTTGTCCGGCAACCCGGCTGCGCCAGCATCCGCACTGCACGCTGTATACCGATAGCGCTGCCTGCCCGGAGGTGACATTTGACTAACACCATTTTGCGCGGCCGTGATTACCGCACGTTGCAACCCATCGAGCTGGAGATTCAGCACGGTAGCATTGCTGAGGTGCGCGCGCTGAGCGCACTCGATGACGATATTATCCTCGCGCCGGGTTTTGTCGACCTGCAGGTCAACGGTTTTCAGGGCGTCGATTTCAACCACTTTCCTTTTAGTGAGCAGGATGTACTGCACGCCACGCGCGCGCTGTGGCAGCAGGGCGTGACCAGCTATTTGCCGACGGTAATCACTGCCAGTCCGCTAGAGATTACGCACGCGATGCAGCGGCTGGCCAGCGCTTGCCAGCAGCATCCTGAGGTGGCGCATGCGGTGCCGGGTTTTCATCTGGAAGGGCCGTTTCTGTCGCCAGAAGATGGACCGCGTGGTGCGCACCCGCGCGAGGCGATTCGCGCGCCGGATATCGCGCTGTTCGATAGCTGGCAGCAGGCGGCGCAGCGGCGCATCCGGCTGTTAACGCTGTCGCCGGAGTGGCCGCAAAGCGACGCGCTGATCCGGCATTGCGTGGCGCAGCAGGTGCGCGTTGCGATTGGTCATACTGCGGCAACCTCTGAGCAGATTCGCGCAGCGGTAACTGCCGGCGCTACGCTTTCCACCCATCTCGGCAACGGCGCGCATCTGCAGCTGCCGCGGCATCCAAATTACATCTGGCAGCAGCTGGCTGAAGATGCGCTGACGGCCACGCTGATTGCAGATGGCGACCATCTGCCGCCGGACGTGCTGAAAGTGTTTTTGCGCGCCAAAGGCGAGCAGGCGCTGCTGGTCAGTGACGTGACGTCCTTCGCTGGGCAGCCACCGGGCATTTATCACACTGCCATCGGTGGCCGCGTGCAGCTTAGCGCCAGCGGTCGTTTGAGTCTGGCGGATGCGCCGCAGTTGCTGGCGGGTTCAGCGCGTGGGCTACTGGACGGGGTCAACTTCCTGCTGCGCGAGAAGTTGGTTCCGCTGGCGCAAGCCATTGAGATGGCATCGATACGACCAGCGTGCCAACTCGCTCTGCCGCAGCAGCAGGGTTTGGCTGCCGGAGCGCCCGCCGATCTGCTGCTGCTGGCACCGCAAACGGATGGCAGCGTGCAGCTGCGCGGCTGTGTAAAACAGGGCGAGTGCGTGTGGCGACATGACGCAGCGGCCTGACAATCGCAGATTATCTTTTACTATTTAACAACCAGTTAACTACCGCTGCGCTTTGTTATTGCGGACAAATCACCACGCTTTGCCAGGCTTACTCTTTGTAGGGATTTGCTGTCTACATCAAAAACCAGAAGAAAGGAGGCCTATCGTGAGCTATCAAACCGTCGTGGAACTCAAGTCGCTGGCGCAGCGCAAACCCACCAAATTTACCGTTGGCGACACCGATGTGGTGTTGATTCGTGACGATGAGCGCGTGCAGGCATTTCAGGCCAAATGCCCGCATGCCGGTGCGCCGTTAGAGCAGGGCGCGGTATGTGGTGACAAGCTAATCTGTCCGTGGCACAAAGCGGTGTTTCAGCTGCAGGATGGCCAGATGTGTGAGCCGCTGGCATTAGCCAATTTAAAACGTTATCCAGTGCGGGTTGAACAGGGCAAAGTGCTGGTCAATCCGCAGGCGATGGCGCCCGCCAGTGCACCATCCGCTCAGGGAACTTCGCCAGTGTGCGTGATTTTAGGTTCGGGCGCGGCGGGCAGCGCGGCGATCTGGACGCTGCGTGATGAAGGTTTTAGCGGGCAGATTGTGTTGGTCGAGCGTGAATCAGAGGCACCTTACGATCGCACGGCGCTAAGCAAGTTTGTGCCGTCCGGCAAAATGGCAATTGAAGAGGTGCCGAAACTCCTCAAGCAGGATGTCCTGGGCGCGGTACAGCGCATTCAGGGGGATGTGGAGCAGCTGAAAGCGCTGGAGCAAACGCTGATCCTTAAGGGCGGTCAGCAGGTGAAGTTCGATCAACTGCTGATTGCCAGCGGCGGCGTGCCGCAATCGCTGGACATTGCAGGCAAGGATCTGGACGGCGTGCATCTGCTGCGCTCTCTCAATCAGGCCGATGAACTGCTGAAAGAGGTGGATAAAACCGAACAGCTGGTGATTATCGGCAACAGCTTTATTGGCATGGAGATGGCCGGATCGCTACGTAATCGTGATGTTGAGGTCACGGTGATTGCGCGTCATCCGCTGCCGTTTGCCAAACAGTTTGGCGAAGAGATTGGCCGTCACTTTTACGATCTGCACCGCAGCAACGGGGTGAAATTTGTTGAGGGCGATCCAGTGGCGCTGGAAGGCGAGGGCAAAGTCAGCGCTGTGCGCCTGAAAAGTGGCAAGACGGTAGAGGCCAGCCTGGTGCTGTTCGGTACCGGCGTGGTGCCCGCAACCCAATTCATTCACGACCTGCCGCTCGAAGAGGATGGCAGCTTACTGACGGACAGTCAGCTACGCGTGGCGGATAACATTTGGGTGGCCGGTGATATCGCCAGCTACCCTTCGGTGCGTGGCCCGCAACGTATTGAGCACTATCGCGTGGCACATCAGCAGGGGCGTATCGCGGCACTGAATATGTTGGGTAAACAGATATTGTATGACCGCGTGCCATTCTTCTGGACCGCGCACTACGGTACCCGTTATGAGTATTTGGGGCATGCGGAGGAGTGGGATGATTATCGCCTGCTGGGATCGCTGCAGGATAAGCGCTTTATCGCTTTCTATTGCCGCGAAGGGATGATTGCGGCGGTGTGTTCTGCCGGGCTGTATACGTTGACGGCAGCGCTGGTGCACGAGATGCAGCACCCGATGACGCTGGCGCAGGGGATTGCGCTGTATGAGGCGTATCAGGGTTAAAGTTCGCGCTGCCCCTCACCCTTCTCCCGCCAGCGGGAGAAGGGGCCGCCCGAGCTCACTATTTCCTCTCCCGCTGGCAGGAGAGATAGATGCTGCAACATGCTCGATCGGTTCCCTCTCCCGCAGGCGGGAGAGGGTTAGGGTGAGGGGCAAACCGCTCCAATCACTGCTTACTCAACGCCTCTGACTTCGCCATGCAAGCCTGCATCGCGTTAATCACTGCGGCGCGGAAGCCTTTCTCTTCCAGCACTTTTACCGCTTCAATGGTGGTGCCGCCTGGCGAACACACCCGATCTTTCAGCACGCCCGGATGCTCGCCGGTTTCTAGCACCATCTGCGCTGAGCCTTTTACCGCCTGCGCCGCGAACTGATACGCCTGTGCACGCGGCATGCCGCCGAGCACCGCGGCATCCGCCATCGCTTCAATAAACATAAACACATACGCCGGTGCCGAACCGCTTACGCCAACTACCGCGTGAATCAGATATTCATTCACCACCGCCGCTTTGCCGAAGCTCTCGAAAATGGCGACCACTTCATCCACTTCATGCGCTTCCACCAGCACGTTAGGCGTCACAGACGTCATGCCTTCATTCACCAGCGACGGCGTATTGGGCATCACGCGAATGATTTTGCGATCGTGGCCTAAAACAGAAGCCAATGAATCGAGCGTCACACCCGCCGCAATCGATACCACCAGCACATCTTTTTTCAGTTGACCGGCAAGATCTTTCAGCACTTTGAGAATCACATTGGGTTTCACCGCGCCAAACAGGATATCGACTTCACGCGCCAGGCTTTCAACGCTCTCTGCGGCGGTGATGCCGTACTGTTGCGCCATCGCCTGATTGGTGGCCGGTTTGCGGTCAAATACCAGGATATTGGCCGGGGCGATCTGCCCGCTGTTCACCAGTCCGCTGATGATAGCTTTCGCCATATTGCCGCAGCCGACAAACCCGATTTTTTTCTCCAGCATCGCTTTATCCTCTAAGTGGTTCATTTTCTGTGGGGGTAAGCTTACGTCAGCGAGGATTAATAACAAGGCAGGCAGACCGCAAAAACAGTTGCCATTCTGCCGCAGCACGGCAAGATCAGCCTCATTGTCTGCGAAAAAGGAGTCATCATGTCGATTTGGGTTGATGCGGATGCCTGTCCCAATGTCATCAAAGAGGTGTTGTACCGCGCTGCGGAGCGCACCAAAGTCACCGTGACGTTTGTCGCTAACCAGCCGCTGCGCGTGCCGCCTTCGCCGTGGCTGAAAACGCTGCAGGTGGCTGCCGGTTTTGACGTGGCCGATAATGAGATTGTGAAACGCGTGCAGCCTGGTGAGCTGGTGATTACCGGCGATATTCCGCTGGCAGCGGAAGTGCTGGAGAAAGGCGCTGCGGCGTTGAATCCGCGCGGTGAACGCTATTCGCCGGATACCATCCGTCAGCGCTTAACCATGCGTGACTTTATGGAAACGATGCGTGCCAGCGGGATTCAGAGTGGCGGTCCGTCGACGTTGAGCCAACGCGACCGCCAACTGTTTGCTAATGAACTGGATAAGTGGTTACGCCAGCGCTAATCAGACGAAGCTGTCATCGTCGTCAAAGTCGCCACCGCTGCTAAAATCGCCGAAATCATTGTTATCCGCCAGGTTGTTATCCCAACCCGAATTATCATTGAGAAACGCGTTGTTACTGTCGTTGCCGTTGAAGGTATCGAGGCTGTTATCGACCTGCGGCAGCGCCGGTTCGTTAATGATGTTAACGATCTCTTCCGGTTGCGAATGGTGGAACATGCTGGTCAGCATATCCGCCATCCCCACGCCCCCCGCCACGCCAACTGCCGTTTGCAATGCGCCGCCGAGGAAGCCGGTGCCGCGCGCCGGCGCTGCACCGTATTGCTGCTGTGGCGGGGGCGCATACTGCTGCTGAGGCTGCGGCGGTGGCGTGCCCCAGGCTGGGGGTTGCTGAGAGGCTGCTGGACGCGAACCGCCCCCCAACAGGCTTGAAAGAAAACCGCCGCTGCTCTGCTGTGGCGCCTGTTGCTGTTGCGCCTGCGCCAGACGATTTTCCAGATCCGGGACCTGTGCATTGAGCTTTTTCAGCGCCGCTTCCTGAATCAGGATCGCCTGCGACATGTAGTAAAGCGCGCCAGGCTGATTCTGTAAATGCTGTTTGATCAACTGCTCTGCGCCTGCATCACGCGGGCCGCTTTGGCTTTCAGCCTGTTTCAGTCGGCTGAACAGGCTTTCAATCAATTGTTGTTCTTCGTTTTGCATGGGAAACCTCCATTTACGGTATGGCTCAATATATGAGGGCGCGACCCAGGAAAGTAAATCAGCGGCCTGGTAAGGAAATGTTGCCCGCTCTTACATTTTCGGCGATGCACGATTCATGCATTGTTTTCCGCTGGTTAATCAAGCGAATAGCCCAGGATGTGACTGAAATACGCGTAAATCGTGCCTCGCGGGTGGCTGATAAAATAAAATCCAGGTATTATGCGACGCATTATTGACCTGATGACGTTGCCCGTGCGGCACATTACGGCGGAGGATGAGCCTGGATGTCATTACCCATCTATCTGATCGGCGCACGCGGTTGCGGTAAAACCACGGTGGGCCAGGCGCTGTCGCAAGCGCTGGGCTATGCCTTCAACGATACCGATCACCATCTGCAACTCTCCACCCAGCGAAGCGTGGCCGAGATTGTGGCATCTGAAGGGTGGGAGAGCTTTCGCGCCCGTGAGACCGAATCGCTGCGTGCGGTTACCGCGCCAAATACGGTCATTGCCACCGGCGGCGGCATGGTGTTGGCCGAAGCCAACTGTCGCTTTATGCGTGAACATGGTCAGGTGATTTGGCTCAATGCGCCATCGGACGTCTTAGCGCAACGTCTCGAACACCAGCCGGAAGCGGCGCAGCGTCCGACGTTAACCGGCCGTCCGATTGCCGAAGAGATGGGCGATATCCTGCGCGAGCGCGCGCATCTGTATCGTCAAACCGCGCACCATGAAGTGAATGCGATGCAATCACCCGAGCGCGTGGTTGAGCAAATTTTGCAGTCGCTGTCACTGGCGCGCGCCAGCTAAACCGTCAGATTTTTCTCTCTTTTTTTGCAGCGATCCTCCGTTGTCTATACTTCACGGTAGGCAGAGGATCACGGCTGCCCGTGGACAACTGAGAGAAGAGGGAAAATTATGCCAACGAAACCACCCTATCCGCGTGAAGCGCGCATCGTCACTGTTGAAAAAGGCTCGTCAGATCAAACCGTGACCTGGTATGAATTACGTGCCGACCATCCCAAACCCGATACATTAATTAGTGAACATAAATCTCAGGCCGAAGCGCAGGATGCTAAAGAGCGCTACGAGGATGCCGAAAAAGATTAACGTTATCCGTCATATTTCAAGCTGTAGATACGTTGGCTTGATGTGTTCTCCCCAGTCACTGACTAAAGTAAGCGCCTGGGGATTTACACATTTGCCGCCTTCCTGCAGCTTGAACTATTCAGGATAAAGAAACTCAACCAAATATTGCGCATTACCCAATAAGCTCTATCCCTTCCTGCTAAATATCTTTCTCGCCTGATAACGTCATTCAATTCTGTTTTTCTGCCGTATTTTCTCCTGCCTTAAATTCCATAAGTATTGTCCGGCTAAAAATTTGCGCTTGACGCATAAAGCCACGCGTTTTACTTTCGGGGTCTTGATAAAGGAACTCAGTTCCACATAGTGAAACAGGCGCCATGACCACACTCGAAAATGCCTCTGCCGTACTGAAGCTGTTCCAGCGCTTTGGCGTGGCGCAGGGCCATCCGGGCTTAACGTTTACCGAGGTGGTGGATGCGTTGGGGTTGCCGAAAAGCACCGTATCGCGCCTGTTAGCGACGATGGAAAGTGAAGGCTTACTTGAGCGTGATGCCGAGAGCCGCTGCTTCCAGATTGGCCGCGTGCTGCTGTCGGTTGCTGGTCACTATCTCTCGACGCCGTTGGTTGATAGCGCCTCGGCGCCGATGGCGCGTCTGGCGGCCAGCAGCGGTTGCATGGGCTACATCTCGGTGCTGGACGGTGACGATGTGCTGGTGATGCGGATGTATCACGGTCGCTTCTTCACCCAGCTCGTTACGCCGCCGGGCACACGCGTTTCATTAACCGGCACTTCGACCGGACGCGTGCTGTTAGCGCAGTTAAGCGATGAAGAGGTTCGCGATCGTTTTGCCAGTAACTGGCAGGCGGCTTCGCTGAACTCACCGCTAACGCTGGATGATTTGTGCAAAGAGTTAGCCGTGATTCGACAGCAGGGCTGGGCAATGGCGCGCAATGAGACGCTGCCGGGCATCAGCTCACTGGCGGTCGCCGTGACCAATAAACATCGCGGTGAAAGTGCCGCGCTTTGTCTCTCGTTTTTATCGCAAGAAGCGGCGCCCGGTTACCCGGAAGCACTGCTCAGCGAACTACGTGCCACCGCCGCCCTAATGGCGGAAAAGTACGGCGCGTAACCCTGAATCAATCAGGGAAACCCTCTTAACGATTTTAAGGCGTAATACTTCGCGCCACACCAGGGAAATAGCAGGTCTTCGGACCTGCTTATTTCAATAATCAGGGAACGATTAAATAAATATGTGGATGTCCCGCGTGTCGGGCATTGCATTTTAAGGCGTTTCTACAGGGTGAAAATACGGGGATCTCATGCGTCAAAATAATCCAATAAAAAGTGTTGGCGTTGCCTTAATGCTGGTTTTGCTATCCGTTGCAGGCGCCATTATTGGGGTACAGCTTATTACCACCATTGGGGTGACACCCAATACCTCTATTATCGGCGCGCTGTTTGCCATGCTGCTGGCGCGCATTCCACTGCAATGGTTTCGTCGCTATCGTTCGATTGAAGTACAAAACCTCGCGCAAACCGCTATCTCTTCTGCCACCTTTGGCGCCGCCAACAGCCTGCTGATGCCGATTGCGGTGCCGTGGGCGCTGGGTGAACCGCAGCTGGTGCTGCCGCTGTTTGTTGGCGTCAGCGCGGCGATGCTGCTTGATGCTTATCTGCTCTATCGTCTGTTCGATACGCGCGTGTTCCCCGCCAGCAATGCGTGGCCGCCGGGCGTGGCGGCAGCGGAAGCGATTAAAGCCGGGGATAAAGGCGGTCGTCAGGCGTGGCTGCTGGTGGTGGGGATTGTCGGCGGAATTGTCGGTTCGATGCTGAAGATTCCGATGTCGGCGTTTGGTACCGCGTTTATCGGCAATATCTGGGCGCTGAGTATGCTGGGTATCGGTTTTCTGCTGCGTGCGTATGCGCAACCGGTTGCTGGTATTGATATCAACGCCCTTTATATTCCGCACGGCGTGATGGTCGGTGCCGGTTTAGTCGCGCTGATTCAGGTGGTGCAGGTGATTCGCAGTCGCCGTAATGACCAGATCAACGTCAGCCGCAGCGATAGCGAAGTGAAGCGCTCGCTCGGCTTTGGCACCGTGGGTTATATCGTGATCTCCACGCTGCTGGCGCTGGCAGGTGGCTTGTGGAGCCAGATGGGCCTGCCGATGCTGGTGTTGTTTATTGTTTACGCCGCCTTTGCTGCCTTTGTACATGAACTGATTGTCGGCATCGCCGCCATGCACTCCGGCTGGTTCCCGGCCTTTGCGGTGGCACTGATTACGCTGATTCTCGGCATTCTGCTCGGCTTCCCGCCGCTGGCGTTGTGCCTGCTGTGTGGTTTCACCGCCGCAACTGGCCCGGCATTTGCCGACATGGGCTATGACCTGAAAGCCGGCTTTATCCTGCGCGGTAACGGCGCAGATATGCAGCAGGAGCTGTGGGGCCGCCGCATCCAGCTGATCGCCGCCATGATCGCCTTTGTCATCTGTATTCCGGTGGTGTGGTATGCGCATACTATTTTCTTTGCCGAAAATCTGTTGCCGCCGGTGGCGCGTGTTTACGCGAAAACCATTCAGGCCGGGGCGGAGCCGGGTATCGCCGGTAACCTGCTGATGTGGGCAATTCCGGGCGCCATCATCCAGTTAATCGGCGGACCCAAACGTCAGCTCGGCGTGCTGCTGGCGACCGGTTTGCTCATCAATAACGCCGCTGCCGGTTGGGCGGTGATGATCGGTATCGCGCTGCGAATCATCATTTTGCGTGTGTGGGGCGAGCGTGGACGTTCACCGATGGAGGTGATGGCCGCTGGATTTATCGCCGGCGACGCGCTCTACAGTTTCTTCCATTCACTCTTTGCCAGTAGCACTAAGAAATAATCCAGGGAATTCATTATGAGTTTACAGCAGACACTGCAGGTCTTTGAGTTACTCGATAGCGCCTACATTGATGGTCAACAGGTGGTGGATTTGTTCGCTGCTTATCCGGGCGTTAGCGCCAGCACTACCCGCGTCAGTGGGCCAAAAGGGCGTACTGATTTCGTCCGCATCGATATTCCCGGCGCGCAGGGCAAGCGCAACGGCGGCAATGCGCCAACGCTGGGTATTATTGGTCGTCTTGGCGGCATCGGTGCGCGGCCAACGCGGATTGGTATGGTGTCTGACGCGGATGGTGCCGTGGCGGCAGTCAGCAGTGCGCTGAAGCTGGCGCAGATGCAAACCAAAGGCGATGTGCTGGCGGGCGACGTGATCATCACCACCCACATCTGCCCGGATGCGCCCACTCGTCCGCACGAACCGGTCGATTTCATGGATTCGCCGTGCGACGACATCACCATGAATGACAATGAGGTGATCGCTGGCGTTGATGCGATTCTGTCGATCGACACCACCAAAGGTAACCGCATCCTTAATCACAAAGGCTACGCGCTGTCGCCTACGGTGAAAGAGGGCTACATCCTGCGCGTGTCGGAAGATTTACTGCGCATCATGGAGATGACCAGCGGCAAACCGGCGGTCACGTTCCCGATTACCACGCAGGACATCACGCCCTACGGCAACGGGGTTTATCACCTCAATAGCATTCTGCAGCCCTCCACCGCCACCGATGTGCCGGTCGTGGGCGTGGCGATCTGCGCGGAATCGGTGGTGCCGGGCTGTGGTACCGGCGCCAGCCACGAAGTGGATATTGCCGCTGCGGTGAAGTTTGCGGTGGAAGTGGCGAAAGAGTTCGGACGCGAAACCTGCCAGTTCTATGACGCGCAAGAGTACGCTGTGCTGCTATCTTTGTATGGTAGTCTCAGCCACTTGCGTAACCGGAAAGCCTGATGATGAATACCTCCCTGGTCACACTTACCATTGGTCAATCACCGCGCAGCGACATCTTGCCGCTGCTGCAGGAACATCTGCCCGCCGATCAGATAGCACATGCCGGGCTACTCGACGGCCTGACGCTGGCCGAGGTCGAGCAGCAGTATGCGCCCGCGCCGGGCGATAAAGTGCTGGTCTCGCGCATGACCAGCGGCGAGCAGGTGCGTCTGTCGGGACCAAAAGTGGAGCAGGGACTGCAGCGTAAAATCACCGCGCTGGAACAGCAGGGCTACGACACCATTCTGCTGCTGTGCACCGGCGAGTTCGGCACGCTGAAAACGCAATCCGCTTTATTGCTGGAGCCAGATCGCATCATCCCGCCGCTGGTGCGCGCGATTGTGCAAGAGCATAAAGTCGGCATCGTGGTGCCGGTCGAAGAGCAGATTGCCGAGCAGGCCAACAAGTGGCGCAACCTGACGAGCCCACCGTGCTTTGCCGTGGCCAGCCCGTATCTGGCCGAGCAGGCCGATTTGGTGGAAGCCGGGTTGTCGTTGCAGGAGCAGGGCGCGGATGTGGTGGTGCTGGATTGCATTGGTTATCACCAGAAGCATCGGGATTTCCTGCAAAAAATGTTGGGCATTCCGGTACTGCTGTCGAACGTGCTGGTGGCTAAGCTGGCGGCAGAGTTGATCGTCTAAGGCGGATAGATCACAACTTACGATCGGTGGCGCTATTTCGCGTGACAGATCAGCGAGTTCCTTAGTAATCTGCCAGTCACGATAATGTGCTGTGAGGAAGTAATATGCTCAATACGAGTGAGTATTTCGACGGAAAAGTGAAATCCATTGGTTTCGACAGCGTGACCATTGGCCGTGCCAGCGTTGGCGTGATGGCGGAAGGTGAATATACCTTCGGTACCGCTCAGCCGGAAGAGATGACGGTAGTCAGCGGCGCACTGAAAGTGCTGCTGCCGGGCGAAACCGAGTGGAAATGGTACGAAGCCGGTTCCGTCTTCAGCGTTCCGGGCCAGAGCGAATTCCATCTGCAGGTAGCCGAGCCTTCTTCTTATCTGTGCCGCTACCTCTGATTTACCCGTCATACTTCGCGCTGCAGATGCGTTGGCTGCGTGTGCTCACCTCAGTCACTTACTTTAGTAAGCTCCTGGGGATTCTCACCCTTGCCGCCTTCCTGCAACGCGAATTATTTAGGGTAAAATTCTGTGCGCTAGATGGTTTTAAACCTGCGATTCTGTTTTGGATTGCAGGTTTTTTGCTTTAATTATGCACCGTTTTAACGCTTCGCTTCGCCGCCTAACGCTTCTACCAGGTTAGCGATCAGCGCGGCCAGTTCGCTGCTCATCAGAATGAAATCAGCATCGAAACGTTGAGCGAAATCGTCGCGATCGATGTCATCATTCTGCTCACGCAGCGTGTCGCTAAACTTCAGGCGTTTCACCGAAGCATCGTCGGCAATGACAAACTGAATGCGCTCCTGCCAGTCGAGCGCCAGCTTGGTGACCACTTTACCGGCTTCAATATGCGTGGCGATTTCATCGGAGATCAGATCCTGTTTCTTGCAGCGGATCACGCCGCCATCTTCCAGCATCGCTTTCAGCTCGGCTTCATCCATCAAGGCAAAACCGGCCGGCAATTCACCGGAACGCACCCATTCGGTCAGCGTCAGCTCGATCGGATTCTCCAGCGTCAGCGGTACCACCGGCAATGAACCGAGGCTTTTACGCAGCAGCGCCAGCGTATCTTCGGCTTTTTTGGCGCTGGCGCAGTCAACGATGATCAGATTGTTGACGGTGTCGATCCACATAAAGGTCTGGCTGAAGCGGCTAAATGCGCGCGGCAGCAGGCTATGCAGCACTTCATCTTTCAGCGAGTCTTTCTCAGTCTTCTTCAGCTTGCGGCTCTGTTCCGCCTCCAGCTTGTCGATTTTGGCTTCCAGCGCCTGTTTCACCACCGGCGATGGCAGGATCTTTTGTTCGGTACGCGCACAGATTACGATCTGACCGTTAATCTCATGCGTCAGCGCTTCGCTGCGGTTGCCCATCGGTGATACCCAACCGGTTTTCGCCATATCCTGGCTGCCGCACGGTGAAAAGGTGAAGGCATCGAGCTGCTTTTCCAAATCGTCTGCGGACAGCGGGATGTCACGATTCAGACGATAAACCATCATATTTTTAAACCACAACATCGGGATTCCTTACCGTGGGTGCGATCGGGCGCACAAGTCTCAAAGTCAGCGCGCATGATAGCGAAACATCGGATTCGTTTCATTGCCTTTCCCGATTCAGCCTTCTACTGTATTTGTCACCAGAACGAATAATGAGGAATAAATCGTGCGTATTGGGATTGATTTAGGCGGCACTAAAATTGAAGTGATTGCCTTGTCCGATCAGGGACAAGAGTTGTTCCGTCACCGCGTCAATACGCCGCGTGATGACTACGCTGCCACGGTTCAGGCGATTGTCGATTTGGTGTTGCTGGCGGAGGAGAAGACCGGACAGCAGGGCACGGTGGGCATTGGCATTCCCGGCACCCTTTCGCCTTATACGCAGCGGGTGAAAAATGCTAACTCTACCTGGCTGAACGGACAGCCGCTGGATAAGGATTTGGCGCAGGCGCTGAATCGTGACGTGCGCATCGCCAATGACGCGAATTGTCTGGCGGTTTCCGAAGCGGTGGATGGTGCAGGCGCGGGCCAGCCGCTGGTGTTTGCAGTGATCATCGGCACCGGTTCAGGCGCGGGCGTGGCGATTGGCGGCGAGTCACGCATCGGCGGTAACGGTAACGCCGGCGAATGGGGCCATAATCCGCTGCCGTGGATGGACGAAGATGAATTGCGTCACCGCGCGGAAGTGCCATGTTATTGCGGGTTGCAGGGCTGTATCGAGACATTTGTTTCGGGCACCGGTTTTGCCATCGATTATCAGCGTTTGAGCGGTAAGGCATTGAAAGGCGCCGAAATCATCAAGCTGATTGAGCAGCAGGACCCCGTGGCGGAACTGGCGATGAATCGCTACGAAATGCGTCTGGCGAAATCGCTGGCGCAGGTGGTGAATTTGCTTGATCCGGATGTGATTGTGCTGGGCGGCGGGATGAGCAATAACGATCGGCTGTATCAAACCGTGCCGGCGCTGATGAAACAGTGGGTGTTTGGCCGTGAGTGTGAAACGCCGGTGTTGAAGGCGGTGCACGGTGATTCAAGCGGTGTGCGCGGGGCCGCATGGCTGTGGCCGGTGAAGGGTTAGGATTCGGTGTGTGCTGGCTGTCCCCCTCTTCGTACCGTGCTGGTTGCCCCCCACCTCGGTCCTCCCCCATAAATGGGGGAGGAAGATGCTGCTATATGTGAGTTATGAAGCTGCATATGGCAGCGTCTCCTTCCCCCGCTTGCGGGGGAAGGCCGGGATGGGGGACAGCCAGCACACACTCACTCACCTACTAACATCGAATCCCGCGGCGCGTTGTCGCGCTGTGATTTAGTTGCCAGGAAGTAGACATACCCCACCGCCATAATCGCCACAAACAATCCGCCAATTACCGGGTTAAACCACAGCATTGCCACCAGACACACCAGCGACAGCACCAGCGCAATACCCGGCACAATCGGATAGCCCGGCGCGCGGAAGCTGCGTTCCATCTCCGGAGCGGTGCGGCGCAGTTTAAACAGGCTCAGCATGCTCATCAGATACATCACAATCGCGCCGAACACCGCCATGGTGATCATCGCGGCGGTCAAGGTCATGCCCTGCAAATTGATGAAGCCATCGCTGTAAATCGCGGCGATACCAATTAAACCACCGGCGATAATCGCGCGGTGCGGCGTCTGGAAGCGTGACAGTTTCGCCAGACTTTGTGGCAGATAACCGGCGCGGGCGAGGGCGAAGAACTGGCGTGAATAGCCAAGAATAATGCCGTGGAAGCTGGCAATCAGACCAAACAAACCGATCCACACCAGCATGTGCATCCAGTTGGAGTTCTCACCAACAATCATCTTCATCGCCTGCGGCAGCGGATCGTTGATATCCGACAGCTTGCGCCAGTCGCCTGCACCACCGGCCAGCAGCATCACGCCAATCGCCAGCACCACCAGCGTGATAATGCCGGTGATATAGGCCTTGGGAATGGTGCGCTTCGGATCTTTGGCTTCTTCGGCCGCCATCGCAGCGCCTTCAATCGCCAGGAAGAACCAGATGGCGAACGGAATGGCGGCAAAAATGCCCGACATCGCTGGCATACCGAAGCTATCGCTACCCGCCCAGCCATTAGCGGCAAAGTTGGCAAGGCTGAAGCCCGGCGACACCACGCCCATAAACACCAGCAGCTCGAGCACCGCCAGCACGGTGACCACCAGTTCAAACATCGCTGCCAGCTTTACGCCAAGAATGTTCAAGGTCATAAAGACGATATAAGCACCTACCGCCGCCGTTTTCGGATTGAGGTCGGGATATTGCACGTTAAGGTAAGCGCCAATCGCCATGGCGATGGCGGGCGGCGCGAACACGAACTCAATCAGCGTCGCCAGGCCGGCAATCAACCCACCAGTTTCGCCGAACGCGCGGCGGCTATAAGCAAACGGGCCGCCCGCATGCGGAATCGCCGTGGTCAGTTCGGTAAAGCTGAAAATGAAGCAGGTATACAGGGTGGCGATCATCGCGGTGGTAATCAGAAATCCCAGCGTGCCCGCCACGCCCCAGCCGTAACTCCAACCGAAATACTCACCGGAAATCACCAGTCCAACCGCGATGCCCCACAAATGCAGGGTGCCCAGCGTGGGTTTGAGCTTATTCGTCATCATCTTCTCCCCGTCGTCGTTGTTGGTGCGGCAGCTTCACCGCGCTTTTTTATCTTTGCGCTACAGTGAAGTGATAATGCCGCTGCCGTACGCGGGAAAACTTGACGCGGGCGCAGTGAGTTTTGTCCTCCACGGTCAACTCGCCAGCAAGAAAAGTGCCAGATGCACGCTGCGGTCAACTTTGACTGGTCTGCGGTCAAGCAGTCAGGACGACGTCATCCCATGCTGATAACACCTGCTTGATGCTGGAGACTGATGAATGAGTGCCGAACAATCCGATAGCTTAACCGATGCTGAAATCACCCGGCTGGCGCATCAGGCGCTGGCCGCTTATCCCGCCGCGCTGCGTGGCGACCTGAAGCTGCTGTGCCGCTCGGAAAATGCCACTTTTCTGTTGCAGGCGGCGGGCAAGCGTTATGCGCTGCGTTTGCATCGCCCCAACTATCACAGCAAAGCAGACATTCAAAGCGAACTGCTGTGGCTGGATGCGCTGCGCGATATCGGCATCATGGTGCCGCAGGCGATTGCGGCCAGCGATGGCGAAACCGTGTTGACGTTAGCGATGGCCAACGGCGCCGAGCGCTACGCGGTGCTGTTCCACTGGATCGAGGGCGAGATGCCAACCACGGATGTCGATCCCAAAGCCTTTCAGCAGCTCGGTCACATCACTGCGCGCCTGCACCAGCACAGCCGTAGCTGGCAGAAACCGGCCGGTTTCCAGCGCATTATCTGGGATCATCACACCATGGTCAGCGATCGCAGCCATTGGGGGCGCTGGCAGGACGCGCCGAATCTCAATCCGGCCGATCATGGCATCGTCGCTGCCGCGGTGGCGCGCGTGGGACAGGAGCTGCAAGGCTTTGGCAAAGGCGCGGATCGTTATGGTTTGATCCACGCCGATCTGCGTCTGACCAATCTGCTGCTGCACAAAGGCGAAACGCGGGTGATCGATTTCGATGACTGCGGGCTCGGCTGGTATCTGCACGATCTGGCGGCAGCGATCAGTTTCGTGGAGCATCATCCGCGCGCCGCCGAATGGGTGGATAACTGGATCCTCGGTTACGAAAAAGTGGCGCACATCAGCGATGAAGAGATGGCGCTGGTGCCGACGCTGTTGATCCAGCGCCGCATTCAGATGACGGCGTGGATGGGATCGCACGCGGAAACGGAGATGGCGCTCAGTCTGGGGCCGCAGTGGGCCGATCATTCCGTGCGTCTCTGTCGTCGTTATCTGGAAACCAATCAGCTGCCGGTCGGCGTCTGATGCACCAGCAGTGAGCAGCGCTGCGTCGTTGCGGCGCACGGAAGGCCGCCATTTATGGCGTAATGCTCGTCAGTTAAGCAGCGCACTGGCTCAGTTGGGGTTCCCTGGTCGCCATGAATGGCGACCCTACAGGCGTTATAGCGATGACGAGTCAGTAAGACGCATTGATGCTGCAGCGTGGGGTTGAGGCGACATCCCTGCCCGCTGAGCGAGTGAGGGATTCCAGGGCGAGCCGCAGGGATGCGGCGAGAGGCGGCGCTGAGCAGGAGCGAATCGCCGCCGGTCCGTCAGGAATCCTGAGGGAGCGAAGGCACCGCGAAGCGGCGGGATGGGCTGGCGCAGGGCCCGGGAGTGAAGAGGGCGTGGCCAGACGCCCTCTTCTCGGTCGCCGCACGGCGTAGATGAAACTGCCTCAGCCGATAGCGAACGAAAGTCGCTCAGCGCTTAACTGATCGGCATTACGCCATTTATGGCGGCCTCACATCAGAATCCACCGATTACCCGCCTGGTACGAAAATTGCTGGAAACCTCTGCCTGTTTCACTCGCGCCATCCTGAGAGGTTCCGATGCCATCACTGATAACCCCCACCGAAGCCTTTAGCGCCTTGTCCATCAACGCCAGTAACCGTGGCGTGCTGGCGGCGGCCGCTACCGGCCTGAGCGCGTTTATTACTGACAAGGGCGGCGATGTCGATCGCATCTTCGGCATCAGCGGAATCAACTCGGAGCTGCTGGCGAGCCCAACCTTAAGTCTGGGCTTGGTGAATTATTGCCGCGTGATGGAAGAGGCGGCGCGCCACGCCGATTTTGATAACTTCGGTTTGCACTACGGCAAGCAGTTCAAACCGCAGTCATTAGGCTTGATTGGCTACATTGGCCTGTGTTCGCCGACGCTGGAGCAGGCGCTGCACAACGTGGTGAATGCCTTTCCGTGGCACCAGCACGATACGCTGACGCGGCTGGTGGATAAAGGGGATTGCTGGCGGCTCGATTATCAGGTGCGCCACGGTGCGATCCTGTCGCGTCGCCAGGATGCGGAGCTGACGCTCGGCATGTTCCTCAATTTAATCCGCCACGTTGCCGGCAAGAATTGGGCGCCGCGCGAAGTGCATTTTGAGCATCCGCGCCCTGAGCAGTGGCACGAGCACTGCAAAGTGTTTGATGCGCCGGTCTGGTTCGATCAACCGTTTAACTCGTTACTGATCCCGAAACGCGATCTGCTGCGCAGCATGCCGGAGCACGATCCGATGCTGCTGATGGTGATGCAGGATGCCATTCGCCGCCTCAACAGCGCCGCCAGCCTGCAAAGCGTGGTGGAACAGGCACGATCACAGGTCAATCTGTCGCTGATGCAGGGCGAACCGGTGCTGGAAGAGATTGCCGAAAAAATGGGGTTGTCGAGCTGGTCACTGCAGCGGCGACTGCGCGAAGAGGGCATTAGCTTCACGGCGCTGGTGGACAAGGTGCGTTGCGAAATGGCTACGCATTATCTGCAACAGAAACAGCTACCGATCTCGGAAATGGCGCTGCTGCTCGGTTATTCCGAGGTCAGCGCCTTCTCACGTGCGTTCCGCCGCTGGTTTGGCATCAGCCCGCGCCAGTGGCGCCAGCATGGACTGGCGAACCCGGTGCAAAACCAAACCATGCGGGTTGGCCAGGATTAGGCGGCTGAGGTAAATCTTTGGTTTGCCCAATCAATTGCCAGGCGCGCAGGCACAAGCTTTCATCGCCTTGCGTCTGCGTGACCGCGTAGCGCCCGCTGGGCTGCCATTCCAGTCGTACCAGACATTGCTGACCGGCATAACGCTTAGCATCGCGGAAATGCTGGTTAAGCTGGTGCTGCATGCCATCGGCCCATTTGCAGGATGCGCTGCCCGGCGCACTCTGCGGCTGGCACAGATTGGCGATGCTATCCTGCTGTTTTGGCTGAGCCTGCTGGCAGGCGCTGAGCGCTAAAATAATCACTGCGCCGCTCAGCAACGCGATAATTCTGTTCATCAAATTGCCTAAAGGATTCTCGATTATTAGCCACAGTCTACAGGCCGCATTCAGCATTGCTATGGCATTACTCCGACTGTTGGCAGAACCAGAATTTGCCGCCGCCGCAAGCTACTCTTCGCCGGGCAACTCCAGCTTGCTGTAACCCAATCCGTTCATCTTCCGCACCCGAATCTGCACCGGAATGCGCTCCTTCATTGCTTCCACGTGGCTGATTACGCCGATGGTTTTGCCGCTGGCGTTCAACGCATCCAGGGCATCCAGCGCGGTATCCAGCGTCTCCGCATCCAGCGTGCCGAAACCTTCGTCAAGGAACAGCGATTCGATACGCGTTTTATGGCTCACCAAATCGGACAGGGCTAACGCCAGCGCCAGGCTGACAAGGAAACTCTCACCGCCCGACAGCGTGCGGGTATCGCGCGTGGCGTCTGCCTGCCAGGTATCAACCACTTCCAGCTCCAGCTCTTCGCTGACGCGACGCTGCAGCAGGTAGCGGCCGTGCAAACGATCGAGCTGGCGATTCGCCAGCCAAACCAGATGATCGAGCGTCAGTCCCTGGGCGAAGCGGCGGAATTTATCCCCTTTGGCGGAACCCACCAGATCGTTCAGACGGCCCAGCTGGGCCAGCTCCACTTCATCAGCGGCGATTTGCGTCAGCAACGACTGCTGCTGCAGACGCAGCGCGGCATCGCTGTGCAGCTGCTGCTGCGCTTCGCCCTGCTGGCGCGCGTTGTCGCGTAGCGTCATGCGCAGCTGCTCCAGCTGTTGCTGGATGTTGGCGGCGCTGTCATCGCTGAGCTCCGCCGGACGCAGCTGCTGATGTGCAGCCTGTCGCTGGCTGAGCTGCTCGTGTAGCGTGAGCTGCTGCTGACGCTGCTGCTCAAGCGTTTGCAGCCGCTGGCGCAGCTGCTGCACCTCGCTTTCCTCCAGCAGTGCGGCACGCAGCGCGGCTTCATCAGCAAAATCACTCTGCTGCAGTGCGGCAAGCAGGGCGGCTTCCGCCGCGGCCAGGCGATCGTGCAACGTCTGCTGCTGCGCGGTGATTTGCTCACACTGACCATTCAGGCTGTGCAGCGCGCTTTGCGCCTGTTGCCACTGTTGCAACTGCTGCGCCAGCGCCTGTTCACACTGTTGCAGGGCGGCGTGCTGCTGTTGACGCGCTGTCGCCACTGACTGCTCGCCAAACAGCTGTTGACGCTGCTGCTGCTGTTGCTGGAGCTGTTGCTGCAGGGCGCTGAGCGAGTGCTGCAGTTCATCGAGACGCTGCTGCTCGCGTAGCTGGTTCTGTTGCAGGCTGTTGCGCTCACTCTCGGCTTTGGCCAGCTGCGGCTGCAATTCTGCGAGTAACCGCTCACTTTCCTGCCATTTGCTCCAGCGCTGCTGCAAGACGCTAAGCCAGTTTTCGCGCGCCGCCGGTTCCGGCAGATGAAGCTGGTGCTGCGCTAACTGCTGCTCCAGCTGCTGCGCCAGTTGCTGCCTGGCGCTGCGTTCGCTGGCTTCGCGCTGGCTAAGTTCGTCCAGTGTTTGCTGCGTGCTGGCGATCTGCTGCTGCGCCAGCTGCTGCTGGTTTTGCTGCTGCTGCCACAACTGCTGCTGGTGCAGATGGGCATCCTTCGCCTGCTGCACGGCGCGCGCGGCGTTTTCCCGTGCCTGAAGCTGCTGCTGCTGGTTGCTTTCCTGCGCATCCTGCTGCTGCAGCCACTGCGCGAATGCGTCCTGCTGCTCCAGCGCGCAGGACAGGGCAAGCGGGTCGCATAGCGTTTGCCACTGCGTTTGCGCCGTCGCCAGCTGCTGGTCGAATTCGTCAATCTCCTGCTGCAAGACCTGCTGCTGTTGCAGCGACAGCTTCTGCTGCTCGCCTTTGGCGGTGCCGGACTCTTTTAACTGCGCCACACGGGTTTCTAGCGCGGCCAGTCGCTGCTGGTTTGCGCCGGGTTCAAGCTGCTGATATTGCGCAATGGCGGGATGCTGGCACGAGCCGCACAGCGGACAGGGCTGATCCGGCTGTAACTTCGCGCGTTCGTCAGCCAGCTGCGCGATGGTGCGCTCCAGCTCGCAAATTTTGCGCACATCCAGCAGCGCTTGATATTCGCGTTTGTACTCTTCGCGCAGCGCCTGCAACGCCTGTTCAGCGTCCTGATGCTGTTGCTGCAGCTGTGTTAATTTCTGCTGACGCTGCAACCGCTGCGGCTGCAGCGAGCGCCACTGCGCGGCTAATAGGCTGAGCTGCTGACGCGCGGCGCGCTGCGTTTGATGCTGAGCCAGCGCGCTACGCAGCTGAGTCGTGCTGACTTCGGCCTCGAGCGAAGTTAGTACTTGCTCCGCTTGCAGGCGCTGCTGAGCGGCGTGAGCTTCGGCCTGCTGCAGCGGCTGCGCCGCCTGTTCACGCTCAGCCTGCGCCTGTTGATGCTGCGCAAGCTGGTTGCGCTGCTGCTGCTGCTGCGCATTCAGCTGCGTCAGCGTCTGTTCGCGCTCATCGAGCCGCGCGATCTCCGCCTGCCAGCGCGTCAGTTCTGCGCCCCAATCGGCGACAGCGGCTTCGCGGGTACGGAATTCCTGCTGCTGGGTTAGCTGCTGCTGTAAACGTTCACTTACCTGCTGTTGCTGACTCAGAGCAGCTTGGCTGTTTTGCAGCGTCTGCTGCTGCTGAACGTGTAGCCGTTGTTGCTCGCTGAGCTGCTGGGCGTTATTGGCGATGCTGTGATCCAGCGGAATGACCTGTTCGGTCAGCAGCGTTTCCAACTGCTGCTGTTGCTGGATAGCCTGCTCACGCGCCTGCTGTGCCGCTTGATAGTGGCTTTCGCCCTGCTGCAGAGCGGTTTTCGCCTGCTGCTGTTGGCTGTGAAGCTGCTGTGACTGCTGCTCCAGCGCCAGCCGATCGCGTTGCAACTGTTCGCGCTGCTGCAACTTATCGCGCAGTTTTTCTGCCGGTTCGGCACGCGCCAGCCGTTGACGATCGCCATCGGCTTGCTGCCAGGCCTGTTGTGCAGCGAGCAGCGTCTGTTCTGCCTGCTGCTGTTCCTGGGTGAGCTGCTGCGCTTGCGTCAGCCAGTGCTGTTGCTGCTGCGCCTGCGTCAGCTGTTGGTTGAGGATTTGCTCCTGCGTGCCGAGTTCTGCCAGCTGTTGTGTCAGCTCTGCGCGCCGCGCCTCGTCCAGCAGCGACATGCCGCCTGCGCGCGCGCGCAGGGTATCCAGCTCGCTGCGGGCGCTGCGCCAGCGTTCGTAGATCTGAATCGAAATTTGCCCGTAGATCTCGGTGCCGGTCAGCTCTTCCAGCAGCTCGGCGCGTTCGCCGGGTTTGGCATTAAGAAAGGCGGCAAACTGGCCCTGCGACAGCATCATGGAGCGGGTAAAGCGCGCGAAATCGAGTCCGGACAGGGTTTCGATCGCTTTTAGCTTGTCACCGACTTTATCCGCGACGATCTGATTATCGGCGACGCGCGCCAGCTCGACGCGCGGTGCCTGTAGCTTGCCGTCGGCCTGACCGCGGGCGCGGTTCTGGCTCCAGAAGGCGCGCCAGGCTTCACCTTTGATTTCAAACTCAACTTCTGCCAGACATTCGGCGGTGTCGCGGGTGATCAGCTCATTTTGCGTTTGCGACAGCGTGCCAAGGCGCGGCGTCTGGTGATAGAGCGCCAGACAAATGGCATCGAGCAGGGTGGTTTTACCCGCGCCGGTGGCGCCGGTAATGGCAAACAATCCGTTACTGGCAAAGGGCTCGCGGCGGAAGTCGATAAACCATTCGCCGCGCAGTGCATTGAGGTTTTTAAAACGGAGCGTCAAAATTTTCATGCTAACGGATTCTCCAGCGCGGCCAACTGGCTTCGGAACAGCAGCGTCAACTGCTCGGCCTGGTCGGCGTCCAGCTGATCATCCTGCGCCAGCCGGCGGGCAAACACCTCTTCCACTTTTAGTTCACTCAGGGTTTCGTTATCCAGTCGCTCCAGGCTGCGCTGTCGCTGTTCACGGCTGCGGCGCACCAGCAGCACTTCAACCGGCAAATTTTCCGTTAAGGCTTCGATGCGGCGCTGCAGGTCGCTGAGATACTCCTGGGTGGTGATTTCGATGTCCAGCCAGGTTGGCTGCTCGCCTGCACTTGCGCTGAACTGAGCCAGCTGATGTTCGATCTCCGCCATGGAGCCTTTGAGCATCTGCATCGGCTGGAAGTGGGGAATGGGCAACGGCGTGACGGCATCGAGCGTCGCGCTGAACTCCAGCAGGAACACGCTTTTCTCGCGGCCGAGTTCATCAAAGCTGAGCGGAATCGGCGAGCCGCTGTAGCGAATATGGTCGCTATCGGCGATGCGCTGAGGACGATGAATATGGCCCAGCGCGATGTAATCGGCGGGCGGGAACGCCTGCGCCGGGAAGGCATCCAGCGTGCCGATATAGATGTCGCGTACGGAATCGCTTTTCGTAACGCCAACGGTGGTGAGATGGCCGGTGGCAATAATCGGTAGCGTGCTTTCCAACGCATCGCGCTGCGCCTGCGCGGCGGCGAAGCACTGCTGATAGTGCTGCGCGATGGCTTCCAGCAGGGAAATCTGCTTCTCGCGCCCGGATTGGCCGGCCTGGCTGCGCAAAATATCGCGCGGACGCAGATAAGGAATGGCGCACAGCAGCGCCCCCGGCGCGCCATCGCGCTGCTTCAGGGTTAATACCTGCTGCTCGCCGTGGGGCGTCGCGCTGGTAATCACCTGGGTATTCAGGCAGGCCAGCAGCTCGCGCGATTCATTCAGCGTGGCGACCGAATCGTGATTACCGGCCAGCACCACCAGTTGACAGCCGCTGGGCTGCAGCGCCACCACAAAACGGTTAAACATTTCGCGCGCGTAGCTCGGCGGCGATCCGGTATCAAACAGATCGCCGGCGATGATCAGCGCATCCACCTGATGCTGCACAATCTGATCCAGCAGCCAGTCGAGAAACGCCTGATGTTCTCTGGCCCGACTTTTGCTGTAAAAGAACTGGCCGAGATGCCAGTCAGCGGTGTGAATGATGCGCATGTTTGCTCCGTGCTGAGTTTAGCGAAGGCGAATTATAACCACTTAAGATCACAAAGAAAAAAAGCAGATTTTTATTGTGACATTTCCGTTTTTTATCTATCTATCTTAAGGCGGTGTTTTCATAAAAGTGTCATAAAACTGACGCATAATGGCGCCGCAAATCCCAGTGACACGGTGTCACACTAGCAGGAGTTACAATGGCTAAGCGCATTTTGGTTGTGGAAGACGAAGCTCCCATCCGTGAAATGTTATGTTTCGTGCTGGAACAGAATGATTACCAGCCTATTGAGGCGGAAGATTATGACAGCGCGATTGGTAAGCTGATCGAACCCTGGCCTGATTTAATTCTGCTGGACTGGATGTTGCCCGGTGGCAGCGGGATTCAGTTTATCAAGCATTTGAAGCGCGAAGCCATGACGCGCGACATCCCGGTGATGATGCTGACCGCGCGCGGTGAAGAAGAGGATCGCGTACGCGGTCTGGAAGTGGGCGCGGATGATTACATTACCAAGCCGTTTTCACCGAAAGAGCTGATGGCACGCATTAAAGCGGTGATGCGCCGTATTTCACCGATGGCGGTGGAAGAGGTGATTGAGATGCAGGGTTTGAGCCTCGATCCTTCGTCGCATCGCGTGATGTCCGAAACCACACCGCTGGAGATGGGGCCGACCGAATATAAATTGCTGCACTTCTTTATGACGCATCCGGAACGCGTTTACAGCCGCGAGCAGCTGCTGAACCACGTCTGGGGCACCAATGTGTATGTCGAAGATCGCACCGTTGACGTGCATATTCGCCGTTTACGCAAAGCGCTGGAGCTGACCGGCCACGATCGCATGGTTCAAACCGTTCGCGGAACAGGGTATCGTTTCTCTGCCCGCTACTAATCGTAAACGGAGTTTTTACCGTGCTGGAACGACTCTCCTGGAAGAGACTGTTGACCGAGCTGGCGCTGGTCTGTTTACCTGCGCTGGTGCTCGGTCTGTTGTTCGGCTATCTGCCGTGGTTGCTGCTGATTGCGGTGACCGGTGTGATGTTTTGGCACTTCAAAAACCTGATGCGTCTGTCGCACTGGCTGTGGGTCGATCGTTCGATGACGCCGCCAACCGGACGCGGCAGCTGGGAACCGCTGTTTTACGGTTTGTATCAGATGCAGCTGCGCAATCGGCGCCGTCGCCGGGAGCTGGGCAATCTGATCAAACGTTTCCGCAGCGGCGCTGAATCGCTGCCGGATGCGGTGGTGCTGACCACCGAAGAGGGCACCATTTTCTGGTGTAATGGTTTGGCGCAGCAGCATCTCGGCTTGCGTTGGCCGGAGGATAACGGCCAGAACATCCTGAACCTACTGCGTTATCCTGAATTCTCCCGCTATATCCGCCAGCGTAAATTTGATACGCCGCTAACGCAGATCCTCAATAATCAGCATCATATGGAATTCCGCGTCATGCCTTACAGCGAAGGGCAGTGGCTGATGGTGGCGCGTGATGTCACCCAGATGCACCAGCTAGAGGGCGCGCGACGTAATTTCTTCGCCAACGTCAGTCATGAACTGCGCACGCCGCTCACTGTGCTGCAGGGTTATCTGGAAATGATGGATGATTCGGTGATGAACGAGCGCACGCGCAGTAAAGCGTTGCACACCATGCAGGAGCAGACGCGGCGCATGGACAGCCTGGTGAAGCAACTGCTGACCTTGTCACGTATCGAAGCGGCACCGGCCATCGACCTGAAAGAGACGGTGGATGTACCGGGCATGCTGCTGCTGCTGCAGCGTGAAGCGGAAACGCTGAGCCAGGGACGCCACACCATCCATTTCCATACCGATCCGCATCTCAAAGTGTTCGGCAATGATGAACAGTTGCGCAGCGCCATTTCCAACCTGGTTTACAACGCGGTGAATCACACGCCGGAGGGCACGCGCATCGACATCAGCTGGCTGCGCACCCAACAAGGCGCGCAGTTTAAAGTGTGTGATGACGGACCCGGCATCAGCGAGCAGCACTTGCCGCGCCTGACCGAACGCTTCTATCGGGTAGATAAAGCGCGCTCACGCGCCACCGGCGGCAGCGGATTAGGGCTGGCGATTGTGAAACATGCGCTTGGCCATCACAACGCGCGGTTGGAGATCACCAGCGTGCCGCATCAGGAAACCTGTTTCAGTTTTCTTCTGCCGCCACGGTTGATTGTGGCTAACGTGATTCAAGAGCGAGTTAACTAAGGTTTGCACGACGTAGCGGCGCAATTTATTGCGCGATAAATCGTGCCGCGACAGAATAGACGTCTTAATGAATTGCGGAATCACTGATGAAATCGCTGTTGCTCTCCTGCTTGCTGCTTTGCTCTGCTCTAGCGCACGGCCAACAAACTATGCTGACCGGCAATTTGAGCAGCGTCGGCTCGGATACGCTGGGTTATTTGATGACCTTGTGGGGCGAGGATTTCAGCCGCCAGTCACCGGGCGTTAATGTTCAGGTACAGGCGGCGGGATCCTCAACCGCACCCACCGCACTGGCGGCCGGTGCCGCGCAGCTGGGCGCGATGAGCCGCCCGATGCAGATCGACGAACGTCAACTCTTTATCGCCCGCTACGGCTATCCGCCGCTGGCGGTGCCGGTGGCGATGGATGCGCTGGTGGTGGTGGTCAATCAGGACAATCCACTGCCGCGCATCGCGCCGCAACAACTCGATGCTCTGTTTTCCATTACCCGGCTGTGTGGCGCGCAGCAGGTGCCGCAGCATTGGGGCGATCTTGGCCTGAAGGCTAGCCAGTGGGCGACGCGCAGCATTCAGCGCTATGGCCGCAACTCGGCGTCGGGAACATGGGGCTTCTTTAAGCAGCAGGCGCTGTGTAAAGGCGATTTCCGTGCCGACGTCGCCGAATTTCCAGGTTCTGCTGCGGTGGTACAAGCGGTTGCCGCCACGCCTAACAGCATCGGTTACGCCAGTTTTGGCTTTCATCTCAGCGGGGTGAAGATGCTGCCGGTGGTGATAGCAGACGGCGACAGCGTGATGCCGGATGCCGAATCGATCCGCAGTGGCCGCTATCCCTGGTCGCGTCCGCTCTATATCTACGTCAATAAAGCGCCCGGCAAACCGTTGCCGCCGCTGGTCAGTGCTTTCCTGCATCAGGTGCTGTCGCCTCAGGGACAGCGACGGGTGAGCGAAGCCGGTTATCTCCCGTTATCGGATAACCAGATGGCACAAGCGCGTGCCGCTATTGAGGGAAATTGAAGAACGTGCATCTGATCATGAACTTCCTTCATGTGATCTGAATTTTCTTCTATTGCCGAAGAGGTAACAGCGTGGCATTCTTCTCGGACATATAGCCATCCAGATGGCTAAAAATAACCAGCCGAAATTATACCCTGACGCAACTATGCGCTCAGCCAGGAGAGAAGATGTCACGTCATTCCCCATTCCGTGCCGATACCGTTGGCAGTTTCCTGCGTCCCGCCGCCATTAAACAGGCGCGCGAGCAGTTCGCGAAAGGCGATATCAATGCTGACCAGCTGCGTCAGGTTGAAGATCGCGAAATCCGTCACGTTGTCGAGCAGCAGCGCGCCAACGGTCTGCAGATCGTTACCGATGGTGAGTTCCGTCGTGCCTGGTGGCACTTCGATTTCTTCGGCGATCTGCATGGCGTAGAGCTGTTCGAAGCCGATCAGGGCATTCAGTTCAACGGCGTACAGACCAAAGCGCACGGCGTGAAAGTCACGGGTAAAGTGGCCTTCAACCCGAATCACCCGATGCTCGATCACTTCCGCTTCCTGCAAAGCATTGCCGGTGATGCGGTGGCGAAGATGACGATTCCAAGCCCAAGCGTGCTGCACTTCCGCGGTGGCCGTAAGGTGATTGATGCGACGGTTTATCCCGATCTGAAAGCGTATTTTGCCGATCTGGCGCAAACCTATAAAGACGCCATCAAGGCGTTTTATGATGCGGGCTGCCGCTATCTGCAACTGGATGACACGGTGTGGGCCTACCTGTGCTCAAGCGATCAGCAGCAGCAGATCCGCGAGCGTGGCGAAGATCCGCAGGAACTGGCGCGCATCTATGCTGAGGTGCTGAATACGGCGCTGGAGGGGAAACCTGCCGATCTGACCGTGGGTCTGCATGTGTGTCGCGGTAACTTCCGTTCTACCTGGATTTCCGAAGGTGGCTATGAGCCGGTTGCGGAAGTGCTGTTTGGCGGCGTGAATATCGACGCCTTCTACCTTGAGTACGACAACGAGCGCTCAGGTGGCTTCGAGCCGCTGCGCTTCCTTAAGCCGGGTCATCAGCAGGTGGTGCTGGGTCTGATCACTACTAAAACCGGTGAGCTGGAAGATGCGGAGCAGGTTAAAGCTCGTCTGCAGGAAGCTGCGCAGTACGTGAGTCTCGATCAAATTTGCCTGAGCCCGCAGTGTGGCTTTGCCTCCACCGAAGAGGGCAACAGCCTGAGCGAAGAGCAGCAGTGGCAGAAGATTCGTCTGGTAGTCGAGATAGCAAGAACCGTCTGGTAATGCTGTAAACCTGAACAAACAGGCGCGTAAATCGCGCCTTTTGTGCATCTTCAGGCCAGATCATGCAAAGAGATCTCTCGTGCTGAGGAAACTTTTAGCAAATCATCTGGGGTGTTTTCCCGCTATTCCGCCGTGATTCACTGCTTTATCCCGCTATCCTGTTATATCCTTCTGGTTTTCCGATCCCGTATTGCCTTTCTTCGCTATAAACGTTCTAATTTGCGCCGTTGTCGATTTATCCCTCTGCGAACAGAAGAAAAGTAGTTTAAATCACCTGCGCTTTAGCGATTTGGCCCGCATAACCCGCTGGTCTTGCCTGATAAGCCCTTGTTTTAGCGCATCCAGAGGACAACACGAACCCAACTTCCACCGCAACATCAGCTACAGGCAGTACAGAAGTTTATGACACATCGTTTAACCTCGAAGGATATCCTGGCGCTGGGCTTTATGACGTTTGCCCTGTTCGTTGGCGCAGGAAACATTATCTTCCCACCGATGGTGGGCATTCAGTCTGGCGAACACGTTTGGGTAGCTGCATTCGGCTTCCTGATTACGGCTGTTGGTCTGCCAGTGATTACCGTTATCGCGCTGGCACGCGTCGGCGGCGGTATTGATGCGTTGAGCTCACCGATTGGCAAAGCCGCCGGTTTGCTACTGGCAACCGTCTGTTACCTGGCTGTTGGCCCGCTGTTTGCCACGCCGCGTACCGCAACCGTCTCCTTCGCCGTGGGCATTGCCCCGCTGACCGGTGATGGCGCGCTGCCGCTGTTTATCTACAGCCTGATTTACTTCGCGCTGGTGATCGGCATCTCCCTTTATCCGGGCAAACTGCTGGATACCGTAGGCCATTTCCTCGCACCGCTGAAAATTTTTGCGCTGATTGTGCTCGGCGTGGCCGTGCTGATCTGGCCGGCTGGCGGCGTGTCGCCGGCAACCGATGAGTATCAGCGTGCGGCCTTCTCTAGCGGTTTCGTCAATGGTTACTTAACCATGGATACGCTGGGTGCCCTGGTGTTCGGTATCGTCATCGTTAACGCAGCGCGTTCACGCGGTGTGGAAGATGCGAAATTGCTGACGCGCTACACCATGCTGGCCGGTATCATCGCCGGGGTGGGCTTGACGCTGATCTACCTGACGTTGTTCAAACTGGGCAATGACAGCGGTGCATTGGTGGCACAGAGCGCCAACGGTGCCGAGATTCTGCATGCTTATGTGCAGCAGACCTTCGGCGGCATGGGCAGCTTCTTCCTTGCGGCGCTGATTTTTGTGGCCTGCATGGTGACAGCGGTTGGCCTGACCTGCGCCTGTGCGGAATTCTTTGCGCAATACCTGCCGCTGTCGTATAAAGCGCTGGTGTTTATTCTGGGTCTGTTCTCAATGGTGGTGTCGAATCTCGGCCTGAGCCATCTGATTCAGATCTCGATTCCAGTGCTGACGGCGATTTATCCGCCGTGCATCGTGCTGGTGGTGCTGAGCTTTACCCTGAAGTTCTGGAACAAAAGCTCGCGTATCATCGCGCCAACCATGCTGGTTAGCCTGCTGTTTGGTATCGTAGACGCCATCAAAACCACCAGCTTTAAAGATGTGCTGCCGCTGTTCAGTCAGCATCTGCCGCTGGCCGATCAGGGACTCTCCTGGTTGCCGCCATCGCTGGCGATGCTGGTGATTGCCGCGGTGGTGGATCGGGCAAAAGGACGTGAACAGGTCGCTGTGCATCAGTAAGCGATACTGCTGTTAATTCCGACCACGGGCTTGCCCGTGGTTTTTCATTTTCAAGGTACTGAGTGTTATGCAAGAAACCAATAAGCTCAAACGCGGACTGAGCACGCGCCACATCCGTTTTATGGCGCTGGGATCGGCGATTGGAACCGGGCTGTTTTATGGCTCAGCCGATGCCATTAGAATGGCAGGCCCCAGCGTGCTGCTGGCGTACATCATCGGCGGTGCGGTGGCATACATCATCATGCGTGCGCTGGGTGAGATGTCGGTTAACAATCCACAGGCCAGCTCATTCTCGCGCTATGCGCAGGATTATCTCGGCCCGCTGGCAGGTTACATCACCGGCTGGACCTACTGTTTCGAAATCCTGATTGTGGCCATTGCCGACGTGACGGCGTTTGGTATCTATATGGGCGTGTGGTTCCCTGAGGTGCCGCACTGGATTTGGGTGCTGAGCGTGGTGCTGATAATCGGTGCCATCAACCTGATGAGCGTGAAGGTGTTTGGCGAAGTGGAGTTTTGGTTCTCCTTCTTCAAAGTCGCCACCATCATCATCATGATCATCGCCGGCTTCGGCATGATTTTCTGGGGCATCGGCAACGGTGGACAACCGACGGGCATTCACAATTTGTGGACCAACGGTGGCTTCTTCGCGCACGGCATTGTCGGCATGCTGCTTTCGCTGCAGATGGTGATGTTTGCCTACGGCGGCATTGAGATTATCGGTATTACTGCCGGTGAAGCCGAAGATCCGAAGACCTCCATTCCGCGTGCTATCAACTCAGTGCCGATGCGTATTCTGGTGTTCTACGTCGGTACGCTGTTCGTGATTATGTCGATCTATCCGTGGAACCAGGTGGGGACGTCCGGCAGCCCGTTCGTACTCACTTTCCAGCATTTAGGCATTGCTGCAGCGGCATCGATCCTTAACTTCGTGGTGCTGACGGCTTCGTTGTCGGCGATTAACAGCGATGTGTTTGGTGTGGGCCGTATGTTGCACGGTATGGCGCAGCAGGGCCATGCGCCGAAAGTGTTCCAGAAGGTATCCAATCGCGGCATTCCGTGGGTGACGGTTTTAGTGATGATGCTGGCGATGCTGATCGCGGTATATCTTAACTACCTGATGCCGGAAAAAGTGTTCCTGGTCATCGCCTCATTGGCCACCTTTGCCACCGTCTGGGTGTGGATCATGATTCTGCTGTCGCAGATTGCGTTCCGCCGCAAGATTGGTAAACAGGAAGCCGGTAAGTTGCAGTTTGCTATGCCGGGCGGCAGCGCGACCGCGTGGTTCGGCGTGCTGTTCCTGGCGTTCATCATCGGATTGATTGGTTACTTCCCGGATACCCGCGTGTCGCTGTACGTGGGCTTTGCGTGGATTGCGCTGCTGTTGCTGGCGTGGCCGCTGGTGAAAAAGCGTAACAGCTGATGCAGCTAATGCAGGTGCGCGCTTATGCGCACCTGCAACCCGGCGAAGCTGGCTGGCATCACGTCATGCATGTGTTACCAACTCTTCCCTAGCGCAATCTCGCCACCAAATGGGCTTAGGTGATTATTGTCGTAATAGAGCGGCAGGCCTTCGCTGGTGATCATACAACCTTGTTGATTGCACAGATTGTCGCGTAGCGACAGTACGCGCACGCCTTGCTGCTGATAGCTTTTCAACAACGTCTCAACCGCTTCTTCCGGGAACTGGAACAGTTTGGTGCGTTCGCTCAATAGCGGCGGCGCTTCCCATTTCCCGAGCCAGGCGCTCAGCTCACGACGAATCGGCATATTACGGTTATTGCTGAAGCGTAATGGATCGACATCTACCGATGGCGCATCTTCAATCACCGTAACCTTTTTTCCTGCCTGACGCAGCTGTGCCAGCACCTGATCCATACCAAATTTGAGCGCTTCCAGATTACTTTTCTCTGGATGATCGAGCGCGGTAAAGCCAGCACCGGGTAACAGACTCATGCCAGAAGCCCAATAGGCGCTGATCACCACCTCATCAATCTTGTCGCTCAGCACCATCTTCAGCACCTGCTGATTAAAGTTGATGCACTGCTGCGTATGTTTGGGCATTTGGCTCACCACGCGCGTGGCGCCAATCAGGAATGGGCATGAGGCTTTGGTAAGTTGAAACAGCGGCTTGTGTTGTCGCAGCGCGTATCCTGCCACTGAGGTACGCAACGCGGCGGCGTGGCTATCGCCAATCAACGCGATACCGGGACGATCGGTTACGGGATGGCACTCTGCATTCAGCGACGGGAAATTGGCACCGTAATCCAGCAGACACGGATTGCGTTGTGCCGAAATCTTCCATGATTCGCCATTCACCACCATCTCACTCACTCGTGATTTCATGCCGCCGGTTTGCCATAGCAGCACCATCGCGCCGGCAGCAACGATTGAGGAGGCGCAATAACCCGGAATCACCCAGCGCGTGCGGTTGCCAGCCTGACGGAATGGCTGCTCGACGAACCGCCATGACAGCCAGGCAATCGCCAATGCCACGCCGCTGATGGTCAATCCCTGCCACGCGGTGAGCGGATGATCGCTACAGATACGTGCCAGGCTGAGCAGTGGCCAATGCCACAGATACCATGAGTAGGAGATCTTGCCGATAAAGCGCATCGGCGCGTTTTCCAGCAGCCGCTGGTTCAGTTCACCGCGTGCGCCAATCATTAAACACGCCGCGATGACTGGAATAAGCGCCAGCCAGCCGGGAAAGCTATCTTCTTTGCTCAGCAGTAGGCTGGCGGCAACGATCAGCAGCCAGCCGATCACATTGAGCCAATTGGCGCAGCGTCCTTCGAGGGGCTGCGGTTTCCATAACGCCAGCAGCACGCCAGCGCCCAATTCCCAGGCACGTGTCGGCAGCAGATAGAAGGCATGCGTGCTGGCAAAAGGCGTCAGCCAGATGCAGGCCGCCAGCGAAATAAGGCTCAGTACCAGCACCACACCCGCCATGGAGCGTTTCAGGCGAGCTGCCAGCAGCAGAATAAACGGCAGCACGATATAGAATTGTTCTTCGATGCCGAGCGACCAGGTCATCAACAGCGGGTTGAGATCGGCATCACTGCTAAAATAGTCACCGCTTTTCAGCAATAACATATTGGGAACTGAGATAAATACCGCCACGCTGTATTTCGCCAGCTGGCTGAACTCCAGCGGTGAAAGCAGAATAAAGCCAAGCAGCAGTAATATCGCCATCATAAAAAACAGCGCTGGTGCAATGCGGCGAATCCGGCGTAAATAGAATTGATAAAACGAGAATCGTCCTTCAGATATTTCCTTGCTAATGATACCGCCAATTAAAAAACCAGAAATAACAAAAAACAGATCGACGCCAATAAAGCCGCCATGCAGCGTGGTGATGCCAGAGTGGAACAGAACAACCAATATAATAGCGACGGCGCGCAGGCCGTCAATATCCGCACGATAGCGGTGAGAGGTAGTCGCAGTCATAATACGAATCCACGTTAGTATTAATATTTAGGTTTAGAAGAATGAAGTTCGTTTAAAAATAAATCGGCGCGTCCTGTCGCCGAAAAAAACCGCAAAAAGGAGAAAATGAGTATTACTAAGGGATGTTTGACGAATGCAGCATATCCCATTTCTAACCGATTCGGGATGTTGATTGAAAAAAGGAGACAAGTCTCAGCTTGCAATAGGTTATTACTCAAGAACGACGTAAGTAATTTTACCTGAAAGTTAAGCCCGCATTACTTATCGAGCTTAACCTCAGGTGCAACAATTCTTAGAGTTGGGGATACGTTATTGAGGTTAACGCGTGATGATCGATAGCCTGATTAAACTGCTGTAGCGTCGATTGATAAGGACACAGCGTGCCAACATCGGTTACGCGACAATTTTGCTGATGCCACTCTTCACGCAATAGCGCATGAGTTTGATCGATCGGCGTGAGATGGCGCAGATCATCCAGGCTTTGTGCCTGGAAATAGACGCGCAGGAAGCGCGCATTGCTGGTGGTATCGCGCCAGCGTTCAAACACCAGACTGCTACCGGGTGGAATATTACCGCGGGCATAGCCCGGCAACTGCCAGCTAAAATTGATCAGCGTGCGTAGCATGGCGATATTGGTGTCGTGTGCCACCAGCAGTAGCCAGCGCGCGTCGGGCGAGTCAGCGCTGTTGTCTAAACCTTTAACTACCGCATCCAGCAGTATTGAACCACGCCTTTGCGCAATATAAGCAACATCATTACTGAGATCGTAGTTGGCGGTGAGCAGCGGCAGCAGGGCGCTAATCTGTTGTGCGGAGGTAATATTTCCCCATGCCAGCTGGCTAAGCGGCAGGTTTTCGCTCCAGCCAAGCCGCAGCGTTTCTACCATGCTGGCCAGCACGCTCAAACCCTGCACATAGGTATGGCCGCTTTTAGTCTGCTTAAGCTGCCACGGACGATCGAAAAAGGCGCAGTCGGCAGTGCACACCGTTTGCTTCAACTGCTGAATTTCCGGCTGTAAATCATGTTGTAGCTCAGCCAGATTGCCCGCTTTGGCAGATATGGCCGCGTTTTCCTGCGCTGGATCGAGCTGCGCAAACGGCAGTTTGTCGCTCTGGAACAACGGATCGACATCGCCCTCAACCGAGTGGACCTGCACACCGCAGCCGGGGAAGGCGCCGTCCACCAGCGCTGCGGCGGTGGCACGCGTGCGCTGTAGCGGGCTGGCGCGCACGTAAATCTCTCCGGCAGTGGGGCAACCGGCGCGTAACAGACCGAGCTGGCGATAATGTTCGCCTTGCCAGCGGCCTTTATTGACCACCGCCGCATAACCGTGGCCGGTCAACTCACCATCGGCGGTATTCCAGCGCGGCCAGGCGCGTTCCGTCGCCGCTTCGATCTCTTTACGATTACCCGGCGTTGGCGGACGCACGCCGTGGCGGCTAATCTCCACCACTTTTTCCAGCTGATAGCGATCTTCGGCGTGAACCGGTGCGTTTAGCAGCCACAGCAGGCTAGCGATAAACAGGCGAGCAATCATAACGGCAGGTGCGCGGGCAGTAGCGCTTTCAATTGTGGATAAATCACGGCATTCGCCAGCAGCACTGGATTACCGTTCTGCAGGCCGTGATGGGTGAGATAATCGTTAGTGATGCCGCCTGCTTCGCGCATCAGTACAATGCCCGGCAAGCCATCCCACGGATTCATATGCGCTTCGTAATAACCGATCAGTCGACCGGCGGCCGCCCAGGCGCTCATTAAGGCACCCGAGCCATTGCGAATAAACATGCCGCCCTGCGCCAGTAACGCGCCAATAAAGGCGGTAAGTGGCTCAATAGGTTGGCTATTGGAACTGCTGAGGCCGAGCACGCCTTGATCGAGCTGCTGTGCGCTATGCGCCTGGATGCGTTTGTCATTGACCCACGCACCTTTGCCGCGGCAGGCGTGGAAGGTTTCATGGTGGTTGGGATCGCATACCACACCAATCACCGCTTCGTTTTCACAGACAATTGCCAGCGAAACGCACCAGGTGTGCAGGCCGTTAATAAAGCTGCTGGTGCCATCGATCGGATCGATCACCCAGATAAAACGCGCGCCGCTGGTCGCGCCGCCGCTCTCTTCGCCCAGCACCGCATCATCAGGAAAGCGCTCATGGATCAGATGTTTGACTAACTGCTCAACGTTACGATCCGCCTCGCTAACCACATCCTGCAGATCCTTTTTATGCTCAATGACTAACTGATGGCGTTGCTGGTACCAGGATAACGCGCGGCTGGCGGCGGTTTTCGCGACATCGCAGGCGAAGTGATAGCGTGCGTCGAGTTCGGTTAGCGTGGCTGATGACATCTTTCCCTCTTATGATTTTCCGACCGTAGAAGCAACAACAGACGCCCAAAATGGCGCATTGGCTGTGTGACAGACTTAACAAAAGTTAAGAAAGGCTTCATTAAGCCGCAGATGACTGCGGCTGACAAGAGGAGGAGAAGGCCAGCCAGCGAATTTTTATGTTCACTGGCGGCTAAAGCGGCAAGGAAGATTAGCGGCGGGTTCTCACGCCGATTTGGCGCATATCATTGCCGGTTGGCGATTGATGGACGCGCAGACCAAAGGTTGGCAGTACGGCGTAAATATGGTCGAAGATATCTGACTGAATATTTTCATACTCTTTCCACACCGTGGTGCTAGTGAAAACATACACTTCCAGCGGCAGGCCGTTTTCACCCGGCGCTAATTGACGCACCATCAACGTCATCTCCTTATGAATGCGCGGATGTTGCTCCAGCCAGCTTTGTAACCAGACGCGGAAGGTGCCGACGTTGGTTAAGCGGCGGCCATTGAGTGGTGAATCCAAATCACAGCCCAGCTGTGCATTCCATGCGGCAACTTCCTCGCTTTTGCTATTCAGATACGGCGTCAGTAAATGGGCACTTTTCAACTGCTGCATCATGGCATCGTCGAGGAAGGTGATGCTGGTGGTATCGATATGAATGCTGCGTTTGATGCGGCGTCCGCCGGATTCTGACATCCCACGCCAGTTTTTAAACGAGTCTGAAATCAGCGCGTAAGCGGGAATGGTGACGATAGTGTTATCCCAGTTGCGTACTTTTACCGTAGTCAGCGAAATGTCGATCACCGCACCGTCAGCGCCATATTTCGGCATCTCCAGCCAGTCATTCATCTTCAGCATATTATTGGCAGCCAGTTGGATGCCGGCCACCAGACCGAGAATCGGATCTTTGAATACCAGCATCAGCACCGCAGTCATCGCGCCGAGTCCGGTTATCAGGACGCCAGGCGATTTGCCTAATAGCAGCGAGATAATCATGATCACCATTAAAATGGCGGCGATCAATTTCACGCTTTGAATGATACCGCGCAACGGCAATTGCTGTGCCAGCACGCTGTTAACACTGAGCTGCTGCAACAAATCCAGTAGAGAAAACAGCATCAGCAGGGTAAACACCATCATCCACAGCTGCGCGAAAATCAGCAGTGCGCTGTAGAGCTGGCTGCTGTCATGCAGGAATAATTCGGTTTGTAATTTAAATAACACGCCCTGCATTAACCACACGCTACGGCTAAACAGGCGGCTATTAATCAGCGCCTTCGGCCACTGGCGACTGCCGTTTGCGCTGTAACGACGCAATAGCGGCAAAATGGCGCGATGCAGAATTGCATGGGTGAGAAGCGAGATGGCAAAGATAATCGCAATCACGATGCCCAAAGCCATGATGTGCGTGTAATTAAGACCGGCTTCTGCGAGCCAGTTGGCAATAAAATGCTGCATGAGATTTCCCTGGTGTGAACGAAGTGTAAGGTCACGCAGGGTAGGGGATGGGAAATTTCCCGTCCAACAGACGGGTCTTGAAATCTCTGAGACTAAAGTTGTTGCGCGCGCGCGTCGGCCATCAGACGTGGATAGAACTGGAAGAACAGCGGTTCCAGCCGATCATAGTGATCAACAAAATCCTGATAGGAATCGCGTAGCGCGACCAGACGCGGACGACGATGTGCCATGCCGCTTAGCACGCGCGCCAGCCGGGTGGGTTCGGCGTAATGCTCAAACCAGCGCTCGCGCCACATCACCGCATTCAACTCGATAAAGCCTTCCGGCGTGCCCGCCAGCTGCGGCACGATGTCGCGTTCGGCTGCAGCAGTGAACGCCACCAGCGATTGCGTCGGGTGGAATTTTTCCCAGTGCAGCGCGAGGAAGTGATCCCAAATCACATCAAGCGTGATGGGCGCCACGCGGCGCGTTTCGGGGCGAAACAGTTCACGTGCAATACGCACTTCGGGCAGATTATCGGTCAGGACGTCGATGCGGCGATGCATCGCAATGCCCTCCACCACCGGCGCGGGCCATCGCGACTGCACGTTGCCGCGCACGAAGTCGGCCATAAGATTGCCCAGCAGAGAGCTGTTAGCCAGCTGCGCCAGGTGAAGATGAGCGAGAAAGTTCATGGCGCATTATATACACGTCAACCTTCAAGTTACAGGTGCGTTGGCTGCTTTCGCTCACCCGTATCACTGAGTAAAGCAAGCTCATCGGGCTTCTCTCGTGTGCCGCCTGGCATAGCTCGAATTATTTTGTGTATAAGCAGCATCACAGAAGCGCAGCCAGTTGTTCAGAATTTGCCGCTTTTCCGCTAGACTATGCCGCCTGATTTTAAGTCCTGAAGAAGTGAAGCATGCGCGTAGCCGATTTTACCTTTGAGTTGCCAGAATCCTTAATCGCCCACTATCCGCAGGCGCAGCGAAGCGGTTGTCGCTTGCTGTCGCTGGATGGTCCAAGCGGCGCATTAAGCCACGGCGTATTTACTGACGTGATGGATAAGCTCAATCCGGGCGATCTGCTGGTGTTCAACAACACCCGCGTCATTCCTGCGCGCGTTTTTGGCCGTAAAGCCAGCGGCGGGAAAATTGAGATGCTGGTTGAGCGCATGCTGGACGATAAACGCGTGCTGGCGCACGTGCGCGCCTCTAAAGCGCCAAAGCCGGGTGCAGAGTTGCTGCTGGGCGATGACGAAAGCGTTAAAGCGACGATGGTGGCGCGTCATGACACGCTGTTTGAAATTGCCTTCGCAGACGATCGCGCGGTGCTGGATATCCTTAACAGCGTCGGCCACATGCCGCTGCCGCCGTATATCGATCGTCCGGATGAAGATGCCGATCGTGAGCTGTACCAAACCGTGTATGGCGTGCGTCCTGGCGCGGTGGCTGCGCCAACCGCCGGTCTGCACTTTGACGAACCGCTGCTGGAGGCGCTGAAAGCCAAAGGCGTTGAGATGGCTTTTGTCACGCTGCACGTCGGTGCTGGCACCTTCCAGCCGGTGCGCGTGGAAACCATCGAAGATCACATCATGCATGCTGAATACGCCGAAGTGCCGCAGGATGTGGTGGATGCCGTGCTGGCGTGTAAAGCGCGCGGCAACAAAGTGGTCGCCGTCGGCACCACTTCAGTGCGTTCGCTGGAGAGCGCCGCAAAGGCCAGCCAGGACGCGCTGATTGCGCCATTCTTCGATGACACACAGATTTTCATCTATCCCGGCTATCACTATCAGGTGATCGATGCGCTGATCACCAATTTCCACCTGCCGGAATCGACCCTGATTATGCTGGTCTCGGCTTTTGCCGGTTATCAGCACACCATGGCGGCTTATCGCAGCGCGGTGGCAGAGCAGTACCGTTTCTTTAGCTACGGGGATGCGATGTACATCACCCGTAATCCACAAGCACCTGACGAAAGCGTCGGTGCATAAAAAAGTCAGACTGTCTTTCTGATGAGGTTAATGTGAAATTTGAATTAGATACTACCGACGGGCGCGCGCGCCGTGGCCGTCTGGTCTTTGATCGTGGCGTAGTGGAAACCCCGGCGTTTATGCCGGTAGGCACCTACGGCACCGTTAAAGGCATGACGCCGGAAGAAGTGAAAGAGACCGGTGCGCAGATCCTGCTCGGCAACACCTTCCACCTGTGGCTGCGCCCGGGTCAGGAGATCATGAAGCTGCACGGCGATCTGCATGATTTCATGAACTGGCAGGGGCCGATCCTCACCGATTCCGGCGGCTTCCAGGTGTTCAGCCTTGGCGACATCCGCAAGATCACCGAAGCGGGCGTGCATTTCCGTAACCCAATCAACGGCGATCCGATTTTCCTCGATCCGGAAAAATCGATGGAGATTCAGTTCGATCTCGGCTCTGACGTGGTGATGATTTTCGACGAATGTACGCCCTATCCCGCCGATTGGGATTACGCCAAGCGTTCAATGGAGATGTCTCTGCGCTGGGCAAAACGCAGCCGCGATCGTTTTGATGAGCTGGGTAATAAAAATGCGCTGTTCGGTATTATTCAGGGCGGTGTTTACGAAGATTTACGAGATGTCTCCGTTAAAGGTCTGGTAGAGATTGGCTTTGATGGGTACGCTGTGGGCGGCCTGGCGGTGGGTGAACCTAAAGAGGACATGCACCGAATCCTGGAGCACGTCTGTCCGCAAATTCCGCAAGACAAACCGCGTTATTTGATGGGCGTCGGCAAGCCAGAAGATCTGGTGGAAGGCGTTCGCCGCGGTATCGATATGTTTGACTGCGTTATGCCTACGCGCAATGCGCGTAACGGTCATCTGTTTGTTACCGATGGCGTGGTGAAAATCCGTAATGCCCGGTATAAAGATGACACCGCAACGCTGGATGCTGAGTGTGATTGTTACACCTGTCGCAATTATAGCCGCGCCTACTTGCATCATCTTGATCGCTGTAACGAAATACTGGGCGCACGCCTGAATACAATTCACAATCTGCGCTATTACCAGCGTTTGATGGCAGGTTTACGCAATGCCATCGAAGAGGGTAAATTAGAGCACTTTGTTAGCGAGTTCTACCAACGGACGGGGAAGGCGGTTCCTCCGCTGAACGTCTGATAATTCATCAATGAGGGAAATTTAATGAGCTTTTTCATTTCTGACGCCGTAGCCGCAGCAGGCGCACCGTCTCAGGGAAGTCCGTATTCTCTGGTGATCATGCTGGTGGTATTTGGTCTGATCTTCTACTTCATGATTCTGCGTCCGCAGCAGAAGCGTACCAAAGATCACAAGAAGCTGATGGATTCCATCTCTAAAGGTGATGAAGTGCTGACCAGCGGTGGCTTAGTTGGACGTGTGACCAAAGTGTCAGAAACTGGCTATGTTTCTATTGCCCTGAACGACACCACTGAAGTAGTTGTTAAACGTGATTTCGTGGCCGCCGTTCTGCCGAAAGGTACTTTGAAGGCGCTGTAATTTTTTCTTCCCGAAGGGAACTGCCGTGTTAAACCGTTATCCTTTGTGGAAGTACATCATGCTGGTCGTCGTGATTCTCGTCGGCCTGCTCTATGCGCTTCCTAACCTTTATGGTGAGGATCCGGCCGTTCAGATCACTGGTGCGCGCGGTGGCGCCGCCAGTGAGCAAACGTTGGATCAGATCCAGACCGTATTAAAACAAGACAATATCGAGAGCAAATCCCTCGCTCTGGAAAATGGTGCCATCCTGGCCCGCTTTGCGACGCAGGATGTGCAGCTGCGCGCCCGTGATGCCATCACGACGGCACTGGGCGAAGATTACGTTGTGGCACTTAACCTTGCGCCGGCAACGCCACGCTGGTTGAGCATGCTGGCCGCGGAACCGATGAAACTCGGTCTTGATCTGCGCGGCGGCGTTCACTTCCTGATGGAAGTCGACATGGATACCGCGCTGGGCAAACTGCAAGAGCAGAATGCCGACAGCCTGCGCAGCGACCTGCGCGACAAAAGCATTCCGTATACCACCGTTAATAAAATCGCGAACTATGGCGTAGAAGTGCGTTTCCGTGATGGCGCCAGCCGTGACGCGGCAATCAGCTACTTGTCTACTCGCCATCGCGATCTGGTGATCTCAAGCCAGAGCAGCGATGCGCTGCGTGCGGTCATGAGCGATGCACGCCTGAGCGAAGCGCGTGAATATGCGGTGCAGCAAAACATCACCATTCTGCGTAACCGTGTGAACCAGCTTGGCGTGGCCGAACCGTTGGTGCAGCGTCAGGGTTCTGACCGCATCGTGGTAGAGCTGCCGGGTATTCAGGACACCGCGCGCGCCAAAGAGATTTTGGGCGCAACCGCAACGCTGGAGTTCCGTCTGGTTAACACCAGCGTGGATCCAACCGCTGCGGCCAGCGGCCGTGTTCCGGGCGATTCGGAAGTGAAGAAAACGCGCGAAGGGCAGCCCGTGGTGCTGTACAAGCGTGTGATTCTGACCGGTGACCACATCACCGATTCCACCTCCAGCATGGATGAGTACAACCAGCCGCAGGTGAACATTTCACTGGATGGCGCCGGTGGCAACATGATGTCGAACTTCACCAAGGACAACATCGGTAAGCCGATGGCGACCCTGTTTGTGGAGTACAAAGACAGCGGTAAGAAAGATGCCAACGGCCGTTCGATTCTGGTGAAACAGGAAGAAGTGATTAACGTGGCGAACATTCAGTCGCGCCTCGGTAACAGCTTCCGTATCACCGGCATCAACAATCCAAACGAAGCACGTCAGCTGTCGCTGCTGCTGCGCGCGGGTGCGTTGATTGCGCCAATCCAGATTGTTGAAGAGCGCACCATCGGCCCAACCATGGGTCAGCAGAACATCACACAAGGCCTCGAAGCCTGCCTGTGGGGTTTGATTGCGTCGATCATCTTTATGGTGGTGTTCTACAAGAAGTTTGGTCTTATCGCTACCAGCGCACTGCTGTGTAACCTGGTGCTGATTGTCGGCATCATGTCACTGCTGCCAGGCGCGACGCTCACCATGCCGGGTATTGCCGGTATTGTGTTGACGCTGGCGGTTGCGGTCGATGCTAACGTGTTGATTAACGAACGTATTAAAGAAGAGTTGCGTAACGGACGCTCGGTACAGCAGGCGATTCATGAAGGCTATAAAGGCGCCTTCTCCAGTATCGTCGACGCCAACGTCACCACGCTGATTAAAGTCATCATTCTTTATGCGGTCGGTACCGGTTCAATCAAAGGCTTTGCGATTACCACGGCTATCGGTATCGCAACCTCAATGTTTACCGCTATCGTCGGCACCCGTGCCATCGTTAACCTGGTGTACGGCGGCAAACGCATCAACAAGCTGTCTATCTGAGGAGTGCGTTGTGGCACAGGAATATAGTATTGAGCAGCTAAACCACGGGCGTAAAGTCGTCGACTTTATGCGCTGGGATCGGCTGGCTTTCATCATCTCCGGTCTGCTGATTGTGGCATCTATCGCCATTATCGGTGTGCGAGGCTTCAACTGGGGCCTCGACTTTACCGGCGGAACGGTGATAGAGATTAACCTGGAAAAACCGGCGGATCTCGATGCGCTGCGCGAAGGTTTAGTGAAGGCGGGCTTTGAAGAGCCGCTGGTGCAGAACTTTGGTAGCAGCCGCGATGTGATGGTGCGTATGCCACCGGCCACCGGCAATGCAGGCACGGAGCTGGGTAACAAAGTTGTGGCATCCATCAGCCAGACCACCCAGCAGAACGCCACCGTGAAGCGTATTGAGTTCGTTGGCCCAAGCGTGGGAAGCGATCTGGCGCAGGCGGGTGCGATGGCACTGCTGTCGGCGCTGATTGCGATTCTGATCTACATCGGCTTCCGCTTTGAGTGGCGTCTGGCGCTTGGTACCGTACTGGCGCTGGCGCACGATGTGATCATCACCTGCGGTATTCTGTCGCTGGCGCATGTCGAAATCGATCTGACCATTGTCGCTTCACTGATGTCGGTAATTGGTTACTCGCTTAACGATAAGATCGTGGTTTCCGACCGTATTCGTGAGAACTTCCGCAAGATTCGCCGCGGTTCCTCTTACGACATCACTAACGTGTCGCTGACTCAAACGCTGAGCCGTACGTTGATCACCTCCATCACTACGCTGGCGATGATCATGATTCTGTTCGTGTTTGGTGGTGCGTTGCTGAAAGGCTTCTCACTGACCATGCTGATTGGTGTCACCATCGGTACCATTTCATCAATTTATGTCTCTTCAGCGCTGGCGCTGAAACTCGGCATGAAGCGTGAACATATGCTGGTGCAGAAAGTGGAAAAAGAGGGCGCAGATCAGCCTTCGATTCTGCCGTAATGCTGCGTTAGAAAGTAAACGGGCTGCCAATGGCAGCCCGTTTTTTTATGCCTGTCGATCAGGGCGTGGTTTTGTGGGTAGCGGGACTCTCAACATCGTGCACGCGCACGTAGCCGAGCTGTTCTGGCGCTAAGCCGCTCAGCCGCAGCGGCACGGTCACCGTACTGCGTGGCATTAAGCTGGCAGGCACCTCGATGGTCTGGCTCAGGCTTCCCGCATTAAGCGGTTTGCCGCTGGCCGGATCCATCTCGCCCCAGACTACGGTGGCACTCAGCGCCGGAATCGGCTGATCATCGGTGGAACGGATATTCAGATTGGCGCGACTGCCGCCCGCTTCACCCGCCACCTGCGAGAGCGACAAACGCACTTTACCCAGCTGCGTCTGAAGCTCCACCGGCGTATTGGCTTGTGGCAACAACCACGCGCCTTGGGTGGACTGGCTGTTCAGCTGTCCCTGAATTTCCAGCGCCGTTGCCTGATTGGTCAGCTTGCGCATCTGCTGATTAAGCTGACTCACTTCCTGGTGCAACTCTTTGACCTGCGGTGAAACCGGCGTTGAACTGCAACCACTGAGTACCAGCAAAGAGAGTGCTGCTGGTGCCCAAAACGTCCTGATCGTCATGCAATGTCCTTTCTTTATTCGGGAATACGTAAAACCTGGCCAGGGTAAATCTTATCAGGATGCGTCAGCATTGGCTTGTTCGCCTCGAAAATCTTGTTGTATTGATTGGGATTTCCGTAGACCTCTTTCGATACCGCACTCAGGGTATCGCCTTTTTTTACGGTGTAGAACTTCGCGGGCGTGGCGGAATCGCTGGTGGTGACCTTGTCATCCACTTTGGTGATCCCCGCGACGTTACCCGCAGCCACCAGGATTTTCTCCTTCAGCTCCTGAGAAATGCCGTCGCCGGTAACCGTAACGGTATCGCCTTTAACATCCACCTTCACCTTATCGCTGTCAGGTAAGCCGAGCTTGTTGATGTGATCCTGCAATTTCTTACTGGCATCGTCGCCGCCACTCACGGCATCCCACAGTTTTTCTCCAGCTTCTTTCACGAAATCGAACAGACCCATACATCCTCCAGATAATTATGGTGTGCCGCCTTGCTGACGGCTCTCTAAGCGTAGTGGTTTTTTGCGTGCGGGCATGTAGGGGATGTCTTGCATTTGGCTTAACGTCACAAACTGCGATTCACACATTATGTGCCACACACATACATTTTGTGTCGTGATCGCGCTACACTGTGTGGCCTATTTATCTCGCATCAGGAAGCCTCATGCATTGCCCATTCTGCTCCGCTGTGGACACCAAAGTGATTGATTCTCGTCTGGTTAGTGAAGGATCGTCGGTGCGTCGCCGTCGTCAGTGTTTGGACTGTCATGAGCGTTTTACCACCTTTGAAGTGGCCGAACTGGTGATGCCGCGCGTGGTGAAAAGCAACGATGTGCGCGAACCCTTCAATGAAGATAAGCTCAGCAGCGGCATGATCAAGGCTCTCGAAAAACGCCCAGTGAGCGCTGATGCGGTGGAAAGTGCGGTAAATCACATAAAAACCCAGCTGCGTGCCACCGGCGAGCGTGAAGTGCCGAGCGCGCTGATCGGCAATCTGGTGATGGATGAGCTGAAAAAGCTCGATAAAGTGGCCTACATTCGCTTTGCTTCGGTTTATCGCAGCTTTGAAGATATTCGCGATTTTGGTGAAGAGATCGCCCGCTTACAGGACTAATCCATGACTGACGAACGCTACATGGCGCGCGCGCTGGAACTGGCGCGCCGCGGACGCTTTACCACTACACCGAACCCCAACGTTGGCTGTGTGATTGTGCGCGAGGGCGAGATTGTCGGCGAAGGCTGGCATCAGCGCGCGGGCGAACCGCATGCTGAAGTGCACGCGCTGCGTATGGCGGGTGAACGCGCCAGAGGCGCAACCGCCTATGTCACGCTCGAACCCTGCAGTCATCATGGACGCACACCGCCGTGTTGCGATGCGCTGATTGCCGCCGGCGTGACGCGCGTGGTTGCCGCGATGCAGGATCCCAATCCGCAGGTGGCGGGACGTGGCCTGTATCGTTTACAGCAGGCGGGTATCGAGGTGAGTCACGGTCTGATGATGAGCGAAGCGGAGGCGTTGAATCGCGGTTTTCTGAAACGCATGCGTACCGGATTCCCGTGGATCCAGCTGAAACTCGGCGCATCCCTTGATGGACGCACCGCGATGGCGAACGGCGAAAGTCAGTGGATCACCTCGGCAGCCGCAAGGCGCGATGTGCAACGGCTGCGCGCCCAGAGTTCAGCTATCCTTAGCACCAGTGCCACCGTATTAGCGGATAATCCGTCGCTGACGGTGCGCTGGGGTGAACTGAGCGCCGATGTGCGTGCGCAACTTGATGAAGCCCAGTTGCGTCAGCCGGTACGCGTAGTGATTGATAGCCAACAGCGCGTCACGCCGCAGCATAGTTTGATCGGCCAGCCAGGCGAAACCTGGTTGATGCGCAGTGAACCCGATCAGCAAGCGTGGCCCGCCAGCGTCACACAAATTGCGGTACCGCAGCGTGGTGAACAGCTCGACCTGGTGGCGATGATGATGTTGCTCGGCCAGCGACAGATCAACAGCGTTTGGGTGGAAGCGGGCGCCAGTTTAGCGGGCGCACTGCTGCAAGCCGGGCTGGTGGATGAGCTGATCGTCTACATGGCGCCGAAGCTGCTGGGAAACACCGCGCGCGGCCTGTGCGCGCTGCCGGGATTAGAACAACTGGCAGATGCGCCCGCCCTGAATTTTAGCGACGTCCGCCTGGTTGGCGAAGACCTGCGCCTGACGCTGACTCCGCGTTGAAAACGCGCGGAAAAGCCTGAGCGCGTCGCCAAAGAGTATGATAGAATCCGCCCCCTTCTGCGGGGCCATAAAACAACCCAAAGGATATGTATGAAAGTTATCGAAGCTCCTGTTGCCACGCCTGATGCAAACATTGCCATCGTAATTGCGCGTTTTAACAACTTCATTAATGACAGCCTGCTGGACGGCGCGATTGACGCTTTGAAGCGCATCGGCCAGGTGAAAGCAGATAACATCACCGTTGTCTGGGTTCCAGGTGCATACGAACTGCCGCTGGCAGCACGCGCACTGGCGAAAGCCGGTAAGCACGACGCCATTGTCGCGTTGGGCACTGTCATCCGTGGCGGCACCGCACACTTCGAATATGTGGCCGGTGAAGCCAGCTCGGGCATTGCGCACGTCGCCATGACCAGCGAAATCCCGGTGACCTTCGGCGTGTTGACCACTGAAAATATCGAGCAGGCGATTGAACGCGCCGGCACGAAAGCAGGTAATAAAGGTGCCGAAGCGGCCCTGACTGCACTCGAAATGATCAACGTATTGAAAGCCATCAAAGCCTGATTTTTGTAAGGGGAATTTTGTGAAACCTGCTGCTCGTCGTCGCGCCCGTGAGTGCGCTGTTCAGGCGCTTTACTCCTGGCAGCTGTCTAAGAACGACATTGCCGATGTGGAATACCAGTTTCTGGCGGAACAAGACGTCAAAGACGTCGATATTAGCTATTTCCGCGAATTGCTGGCCGGTGTGGCGACTAACAGCGCGTACCTGGACGGTCTGATGAAGCCTTACCTGTCGCGTCAGCTCGAAGAGCTGGGCCAGGTGGAAAAAGCCATCCTGCGTATTTCGCTGTATGAGCTGAGCAAGCGTTCGGATGTGCCGTACAAAGTGGCCATCAACGAAGGCATTGAGTTGGCAAAAGTGTTTGGTGCTGAAGACAGCCACAAATTCGTCAACGGTGTCCTCGACAAAGCTGCCCCGCAAATTCGACCCAATAAAAAATAGTATTAAAGGCCGGTTTACCGGCCTTTTTCTCATTGAGACCTGACTTATGTCTTGTGGTGAATTCGAACTGATCGCACGTTACTTTAACCGCGTCACCAGCTCCCGCCGCGATGTGGAGAAAGGAATTGGTGACGACTGCGCGTTGCTCAACGTGCCAGAAAAACAAACCCTCGCCATCAGCACCGATACGCTGGTTGCGGGCGTCCACTTCTTGCGTGATATCCATCCTGCCGATTTGGGTTACAAAGCGGTTGCCGTTAATCTCAGTGATTTAGCCGCGATGGGCGCCGATCCTGCCTGGCTGACGCTGGCATTGACGCTGCCTGAGATCGATGAAGATTGGGTAGCGGCTTTCAGCGATAGCCTGTTTGAGCTGCTGGATTACTACGATATGCAGTTGATTGGCGGCGATACCACGCGTGGACCGCTAAGCATGACGCTCGGCATTCACGGATTGGTGCCGGTGGGAAGGGCGCTGAAACGTTCGGGTGCTAAGCCGGGCGACTGGATTTTTGTCACCGGTACGCTGGGTGACAGCGCCGCCGGTTTGTCGCTGCTGCAGCATCGTCACCGTCTGAATGATCCGGCGGTGCACGAAGCATTGATTAAACGCCATTTGCGTCCGATGCCGCGCGTGCTGCAAGGCCAGGCGTTGCGTGGTTTGGCAACCTCGGCAATTGATATTTCAGATGGTCTGATTTCCGATCTTGGCCATGTGCTCACTGCCAGCCGCGTCGGTGCACGCCTCAATCTCGACGCGTTACCGCTTTCACCGGCGCTACGCGATCACTTCGAACCTGAGCTGGTGCTGCAATGGGCGCTAAGCGGTGGCGAAGATTACGAGCTGTGCTTTACCGTGCCGGAAGTTAACCGTGGCGCGCTGGACGTGGCGCTCGGCAATTTTGGCGTGCCTTATACCTGCATTGGCCAGATTGCTCCGGAATCGGAAGGGCTGACACTGCTGGAGAACGGCAAGCCGCGTAGCGTAAATCTGAAAGGGTTTGATCACTTCGGCAGCAAGTGAAAGTGGTGACCATGAATGGCCACCCGACAAAATCAGCGTAGGGTCGCCATTTATGGCGACCTGCTTTAAAAACTACTCAAATCCTACCACCGGATGCGGTTGATACACCGTCTCCAGCTCTGCAATATCTGTCGAACTCAACTCCACATCGACCGCCTTCACCAGCTCAGCAAACTGCTGCTCACGCGAGGCGCCAATGATCGGCGCTGTAACCGCCGGCTTGTGTAACAGCCACGCCAGAGCCACCTGGGCACGCGTCACGCCTTTATCCGCCGCAACATTAGCCAGACGCTCGGCAATCGCCGCATCGTTCTCTTCGGTACCGGTATAGAGCTTCTCCATCACGTTATCCGAGACCGAACGCGCGGTGGTTTCGCCCCATGGACGCGTTAACTTACCGCGCGCCAGCGGACTCCATGGCAGCACGGCAATGCCTTCACGCTGGCACAGTGGATGCATCTCCTTCTCTTCTTCGCGCTGAATCAGATTGTACTGATCCTGCATGCTAACAAACCGCGCCCAGTTGTTTTGCTTTTGCAGGTCCAGCGCCTGAGCAAACTGCGATGCGTGCATCGACGATGCGCCGATGTGGCGCGCCTTACCGGATTTCACCACCTCATGCAGCGCCTCCAGCGTCTCTTCAATTGGCGTATCGTAATCCCAGCGGTGAATCTGCAGCAGATCGACATATTCCATGCCAAGACGCGTCAGGCTGTCATCGATAGACTGCAGGATATTCTTGCGTGATAGGCCTTGTGACAGATTGCTGAGCGGGAAATAGACCTTGGTGGCGACCACAACCTGATCGCGGCGGGCAAAATCTTTCAGCGCGCGGCCCACGATCTCTTCGCTGCTGCCGTCGGAATAGCTGTTGGCGGTATCGAAGAAGTTAATGCCGGCCTCCAGCGCTTGTTTGATCAGCGGTCGGCTGCTCTCTTCCGGCAACGTCCATGCGTGATTACCGCGCGTGGGATCGCCGTAGGTCATGCAGCCTAAACAGAGACGCGAAACCTGTAAGTCGGTTTGGCCTAAGGGAATAGTTTTCATTTGGGCTCCTGCTCTTATGCTTGAGGGAAATCGTTCCCTAAGCATAGCAGCAGGCTCGCTCACCGGGCGGTGAGCGAGTCGGGCAGTTTACTGGGCGAGCCAGTCAGCGATTTGCTGCTGAATACCGGCGGCATCCAGCTGGTAATCCTGGCGTACCTCTTCCTGCGTGCCTTGCGGGATGAACTCATCCGGCAGGCCGAGGTTAAGCACCGGCACGCGCAGGCGTTTTGCCATCACATACTCGTTGACGCCGCTACCGGCACCGCCTTTGATCGCGCCTTCTTCCAGCGTGATCAGCGAATCGTGACTGGCCGCCAGCTCGGTAATCAGTGCTTCGTCGAGCGGCTTCACAAAGCGCATATCCACCAGCGTCGCATTCAGCGCTTCAGCGGCCGCCGCCGCTTCTGGCAGCAAGGTGCCGAAGTTGAGGATTGCCAGCTTTTCACCGCGACGCTTCACGATACCTTTACCCAGCGGCAAACTGGCCAGCGGTTCCAGCACCGCACCGGTGCCGGTACCACGCGGATAACGCACCGCGCTTGGGCCATCCTGATAGTGATAACCGGTGTAGAGCATCAGACGGCATTCGTTTTCGTCGCTTGGCGTCATGATCACCATCTCTGGCACACAGCGCAAAAACGCGATATCAAACGCGCCCTGGTGGGTTTGACCATCGGCGCCGACAATGCCGCCGCGATCGATAGCAAACAGCACCGGCAGTTTCTGAATGGCAACGTCATGGATCAGCTGATCGTAGGCGCGCTGCAGGAAGGTCGAATAGATTGCCACAATCGGCTTATAGCCGCCGATCGCCATACCGGCTGCGAAAGTGACGGCATGCTGCTCGGCAATCGCCACATCAAAATATTGCTGCGGGTAATCACGCGAATAGCTCACCATGCCGGAACCTTCGCGCATCGCTGGCGTCACCGCCATCAGGCGCGGATCGTCGGCGGCCATTTCGCTCAGCCAGTTGCCGAAGATTTTTGAGTAGCTTGGCAGGCCCGGCACGCTTTTCGGCAGCGCTAAGCTGGCGGGATCGAATTTCGGTACCGCATGCCAGGTGATGGGATCTTCTTCCGCCGGGGCATAACCTTTGCCCTTTTTGGTCATGATGTGTAGGAACTGCGGACCTTTCAGATCGCGCATGTTCTTCAGCGTGCTTACCAGCGTCAGCACGTCGTGACCATCGACCGGGCCAATGTAGTTAAAGCCCAGCTCCTCAAACAGCGTGCCCGGCACCACCATGCCTTTCAGGTGCTCTTCGGTGCGTTTTACCAGCTCTTTAATCGGCGGTAAACCGCCCAGCACGCGCTTGCCGCCTTCGCGCAGGCGTGAATAGGTTTTCCCGGAGAGAATCTGTGCCAGGCGATTGTTGAGCGCGCCGACGTTTTCGGAGATCGACATTTCATTATCGTTGAGGATCACCAGCATATCCGGCTTGATATCACCGGCGTGGTTCATCGCTTCAAACGCCATGCCTGCGGTAATGGCGCCATCGCCGATAATACAGGCGGTGCGACGGCCTTTACCTTCACGATCGGCGGCAACCGCCATGCCGAGGCCCGCGCTGATCGAAGTGGACGAGTGGCCGACGCTCAGCACGTCGTATTCACTCTCACCACGCCACGGGAACGGATGCAGGCCATTTTTCTGACGGATAGTGCCGATGCGATCGCGGCGTCCGGTCAGAATCTTGTGTGGATAAGCCTGATGGCCAACGTCCCACACCAGATGATCAAACGGGGTGTTATAAACATAATGCAGCGCCACTGTTAGCTCGACGACGCCCAGACCCGAAGCAAAGTGGCCGGATGAACGGCTTACGCTATCCAGCAGATACTGACGCAGCTCGTCACACAGTTCCGGAAGTTTTTCTTTCGGTAATAAACGTAATTCCTGAACCGTGTTTGCTAACGCCAGTGTCGGGTATTTTGCAATATCAAAACTCATCAGAGACTCATTATGAAAGTTATTTATCGCGTTCAATTATGAAGCTTGCCAGCGCTTGTAAGGCGATTGTGTTGTAAGACTGTGCAGCCAGAATATCGAGCGCGCCAAGCGCCTCTTGATAGAGATCCCAGGCTTTGCTGCGAGCATTTTCCAGCCCCATCAAGGCCGGATAGGTGCTTTTTCCTAACGCCTGATCCGAGCCCTGCGTTTTCCCTAACACCGCAGTATCGCCGACCACATCAAGGATGTCGTCCTGCACCTGAAACGCCAGTCCGATGGCGTTGGCGTAGGTATCCAGTACCGGCAAGGCGGCACGGCCACGTTCTCCGGCGGCTAATGCGCCAAGACGCACCGCTGCACGAATTAACGCGCCGGTTTTATGACGGTGAATCTGTTCCAGCTGCGCCAGGTCGATACGTTTGCCTTCAGCCGCTAAATCCAACGCCTGTCCGCCGCACATGCCCGCTACGCCGCTGGCCTGCGCCAGTTCGGAAATCATCGCAATGCGCGCTTCGGCGCTGACGCCAGGCATCGGCTGATCGGCCAGAATCGAAAAGGCCAGAGTTTGCAAAGCATCGCCGGCGAGAATCGCCGTGTCTTCGCCATATTTAATATGGCAGGTTGGCTGCCCGCGGCGTAACGCATCGTCATCCATCGCCGGCAGATCGTCATGAATCAGGGAATAAGCATGGATGCATTCAACGGCGGCAGCCGGCACATCCAGGCTGGCCGCGTCGGCCTTCAGCATTTCGCCTGTGGCGTACACCAGAAAGGGACGCAGACGTTTACCGCCTAATAATGCCCCATACTCCATGGCATTCACCAGAGGAGAACTCTGAAAAGGAAGTGGATCTATTAAGCGCGTCAACGCCTGATTGACGCGTTGATGGTACGCGCTCAGCAGTTTAGCGAAATCCATTACTCATTATCCGGCGTAAAAGGGGCGAGGGCGGCATCTTTCTCATCGCTGAGCAGGATTTGCACCCGTTGCTCTGCCTGTTGCAGGGTTTGCTGACCGGTACGTGCCAATTGTACACCGCGTTCAAATTCGTTTAGCGCCTGTTCCAGCGGCAACTCACCACTTTCCAGACGGCTAACAATCTGTTCCAGCTGCTGTAATGCGCTTTCAAAACTGGCTGGCGCTTCGGCTTTTTTCGGCATAATCAGTGTCGACTCACAGGTTAGGACATTATGTTGCAATCGGTCATGGTAGCCGACGAGGATTAATTAGCAAAATAATGAATGTGACTGCGGTAGCAGAAGCAGTCACCCCTCAAAGGTGATATACTTTTGCGCCTCGGATGCGGGGGCTCCTGAATCAACCCGCAATTATATGATTTTAACAGCTAAGTGCCGATGCTTTTAGCACTTATTTGCCCAAACGAACCCCTGTCGCCATGAAGTTTATCATCAAGCTGTTCCCAGAAATCACCATCAAAAGTCAGTCGGTGCGTCTGCGCTTTATCAAAATTCTTACCAGCAGCATTCGTAATATCCTGCGTACCGTCGATGAAGACATCAAGGTCGTGCGCCATTGGGATCACGTTGAAGTGCGTTCCAAAAATGAGTCGCTGCGTGAAACCATCGTCACCGAACTGACGCGTATTCCCGGCATTCACCACGTGCTGGCGGTGGAAGATCGCGCCTATACCGACATGCACGATATCTTCGAGCAGACGCTGGTGCTTAATCGCGAGCGTCTGGAAGGCAAAAGCTTCTGTGTGCGCGTGAAGCGCCGCGGAACGCACAGCTTCAGCTCGCAGGATGTTGAACGCTACGTTGGCGGCGGTCTTAATCAGCACATCGCCAGCGCGCGGGTGCAGCTTAATCGTCCGGATGAAACGGTGAACCTGGAGATCGAAGACGATCGCCTGTTACTGATCACCGCACGTTATGAAGGTCTGGGCGGTTTCCCGATAGGGACGCAGGAAGATGTACTGTCGCTGATTTCCGGAGGTTTCGACTCCGGAGTTTCCAGCTACATGCTGATGCGTCGCGGTTGCCGCGTGCATTACTGCTTCTTTAACCTTGGCGGTGCGGCACATGAGATTGGTGTACGTCAGGTCGCGCATTATCTCTGGCAGCGTTTTGGTCGTTCGCATCGCGTACGTTTTGTGGCGATCAACTTCGAGCCGGTAGTCGGTGAGATTCTGGAGAAGGTTGACGACGGCCAGATGGGCGTGGTGCTGAAGCGCATGATGGTGCGTGCGGCGTCAATGGTGGCAGAACGTTACGGCGTGCAAGCGCTGGTGACCGGCGAAGCGCTCGGTCAGGTGTCTAGCCAGACGCTGACCAACCTGCGTTTGATCGATAATGCCTCTGATACGCTGATTTTGCGTCCGCTGATTTCACACGATAAAGAGCACATCATCGATGTGGCGCGTAAGATCGGCACCGAAGATTTTGCCCGCACCATGCCGGAATATTGCGGTGTGATTTCGAAAAGCCCGACTGTGAAGGCGGTGAAAGCGAAGATCGAAGCGGAAGAGCTGAATTTCGATTTCGAGATTCTGAATCGTGTCGTGCAGGAAGCCAGTAACGTCGATATCCGTGAAATCGCTGAACAGACCGAAGAAGAAGTGGTGGAAGTGGAAACCGTCGACTCCTTCACCAGCAACGATGTGGTGCTGGATATTCGTTCGGCGGATGAGCAGGACGCGAAGCCGTTGGCACTTGAAGGCGTTGAGGTCAAACCTCTGGCGTTCTACAAACTCAGCACCCAATTCGGCGATCTGGACCAGAGTAAAACCTGGCTGCTGTATTGCGATCGCGGTGTGATGAGTCGCCTGCAGGCGCTGTATCTGCATGAGCAGGGCTTCAAAAACGTGAAGGTTTATCGTCCTTAAGCTCCAGGTGCGCATGAATGCGCACCTTACCGTTTTTGTGGGGGCGTCTTGATGGCGACCCCAGTAAATTAACGCTCTTCAAACTCCTGATAGTTATAAATCCCCGCCGCCAGCACCAGCTGCGCAGCGACTTCGCGCGCCTTCTCTTTATCCACCAGCAAATCAATCAGCTTCAAAGCAAAGTCCATCGCAGTGCCTGGTCCCTGACTGGTTAGCAGATTAACGCGCGGGTCCCATACCACGCGACGCTCCATCCATTTGCTGTCTGGAATGGTGTCACGCAAGCCGGGAAAACCGGTCATATTGCCCACCGGGAACAGATCGTGCGGTACCAAAACCGTGCCCGGCGCGGCACAGATTGCCGCCACAATCTTGCCTGAAACATGGAATTGGCGCACGGTCTCGACCAGCAGCGGGCTGTCGCGGAAGGTTTCTGCGCCTTTTAAACCGCCAGGCAGCACAATCGCGTCGTAATCATTGTCGGCGACCTCTACTAACGGCGCGTCCGCCAGCAGGCGCACGCTGCGCGAACAGACGATCTCGCGCGTGCCGTCACTCTCCACGCTGGCAGTGGTGACACTTATTCCGCCGCGCACCAGCAAATCGATAGTGGTGACCGCTTCGGTCTCTTCACTGCCATGTGCCAGGCAAACCAGAACCGATGCTTTCGCGCTCATAGTGGGACTCCTTACGTTTAATCAGATCGTACAAACGGGTGTTCTCCGGCAGCGAAATACCCTGCGCGCGGGCGCGGCGCAACAGGTAGCCAGTGATGTAATCAATTTCGGTCAGACGCTGCGCCCGCACATCCTGCAGCATCGATGAGGTGTTGGCGGCGGTGCTATCAATCACGTCGTAAATAATGCCGCGCAGATTATCCACCGCCATATGCTGGCCTTCGCGCTCCATCACCCAGGCGATCTCTTCACACAAAGTGGCGATTTGCTCTGGCCAGGCTCGCAACGCGCCGTTCTGGCAGTCGTGCTCGACGGTTAGCGGATTGATCACGCAGTTGATCGCCAGCTTGCGCCAGCTGGCGGCGGCGATGTTGTCATGCCAGGCCACATCCGGCAGCGCCTGATGCAGAATATCGGCGATATCGCTCAGGGCCGCGCTCTCGCGATTAGCCGGACCGATATGTGTCATACCCTGGGCGACATGTTTGATCACCGTGCCATCACGCATCGCGGCGTGGGTGGTGATACCGCGTAGCAGCGGCTGACGCACATCTTTTAGCTCATCCAGCGTGCCCATGCCATTGTGCAGTAGCAAAATGGGGGCATGCGCAGGCAGCACGCTTTGCAGGTTTTTCACCGCAGGCGAAACCTGTGGCGCTTTTAGTGTCACCAGTAACAGCTGGCTTTCGGCGAGGAACAGCGGATCGTTAGCAATAAATCTGTGATTGCTCACCTTGCCTTGGGGATCGATGACATTCGCTGAGCAGTAAGGCTGTGGCACACGCAGCCAACCCTGAACCTCATGTCCCTGACGGGCGAGCGCGGCGAGCCAAATTTGACCTAAGGCGCCACATCCCAACACGGTAATTTTCATTTTGCCTCCCGTGGGCGGGTTCCTGTTTTCACGATATGGGTAAGTATAGCTTTCCGCGTATCGTGTTTTATTAGCGCCACAAGACGCGTATTATGCATGTCACTTTAGTATCAGGAGAAGAAAAGATGCCATCTTTCGATATCGTTTCCGAAGTCGAATTGTCGGAAGTGCGAAATGCCGTGGAGAATGCGAGCCGCGAGATCTCAACCCGTTTCGATTTCCGTAACGTGAGTGCAACCATTGAGCTCAACGAAAAGAGTGAGACCATCAAAATCAGCAGCGAATCTGATTTCCAGGTAAAACAACTGGTGGATATTCTGCGCGAAAAGCTGCTGAAGCGTGGCATTGAAGGCGCGGCAATTGAAGTGCCGGAAGAGATTGTGCACAGCGGTAAAAGCTGGTCGGTGGAAGCCAAGCTGAAAAAGGGTATCGAAAGCGATATCGCCAAAAAGCTGGTGAAACTGATCAAAGACAGCAAGCTGAAAGTACAGACGCAGATTCAGGGCGAAGAACTGCGCGTAACTGGTAAGTCACGCGATGATCTACAGGGTGCGATGGCGCTGGTGCGCGGTGGTAACCTCGGCCAGCCTTTCCAGTTCAAAAACTTCCGCGACTAATCGCGTTTGTCGCGCGCTGCACGACGATAAAGCGTGCTGCGCGCGACGCCCAATGCCTGCGCCGTTTTACTGATATTGCCATTGAAGCGCTGCAGCGTTTCGCTAATTAAGCGTTCATCATGACTCTGCCGATCTTCCTGCATGGGTAGTGCTGCGCGGCGATATTCGGCAGGTAAATGCACTTCGGTCACTTCCTCACCTTCATCCGCCAGCGCCAGCAGCACGCGTAACAGGCTGCGTAATTGCCGCACATTACCGGGCCACGGCAGCTGTGCCAGCGCGGTCAGCAGCGCAGGCGACAGCTGAATGTCACGTTCTGCGCCGCCCAGCTCGAGCCATAAACGGCAGATAAACCCTTCGATATCCGGCCAGTCGCGCAGCGGCGGAATGGTCATAGAAAATTCCTGCAGGCGATAAAGTAAATCTTCGCGGAATTCACCTTCTGCCACACGCTGTGCCAAATCCCGGTGCGTGGCGCAGATAACGGCAAAATTCACCGGCCAGCTGCGACTGGAACCGAGCGGCGCCACTTCTTTCTCCTGCAACACCCGTAGCAAGCGAGTTTGCAGCGCCAGTGGCATATCGCCGATCTCATCAAGGAACAGCACGCCGCCGTCCGCTTCGCGTATTTTGCCGATATAGCCACTCTTGTTGGCGCCGGTAAAGGCGCCGGGCTGGTAGCCAAACAGCTCGGATTCAATCAGCGCTTCCGGGATTGCCGCGCAGTTAATCGCCACAAACTTGCCTTCACGCCAGCGGCTCTGCTGATGCAGTGCACGACTTACAAACTCTTTGCCGCTGCCGGTTTCGCCGTGAATGCAGAGTGACACCCCGGCGTTAAGCAGCCGCACCATCTTTTCGCCATCGCGATGCAGCGAGAAGGGCAGATCGCGGGTAGGTTCGCTCGGTGCGGCGAAATGGCTGCGCTGTGGCGCGCGCAGGCGGAAATAGTAGCGCTGGGTGGCGTAATCGAGCGGCATGGGAAGGGTATTGGCGTGTTGCTGCTGCTGCGGAAACAGCTGCTGGAAAGTCACGCTGCCGAGTTGATCGCTACTCAATGCCAGCTCGCGCATCGCCAGACGATTCGCGGCGGTCAACACGTTATCTGAAAATACCAGCAGCAGCTCATCGCTGGTATCGATGCCTTGTGGCTGAAGGTGCAGACTCATCAACCACTGCTGCGGATGCAGGCTCTGCTTCACCCACAAATACTCAATTTGTTTCGCTGCGGCTTTGACCCAGCTAAAGGTTTGCGGATGTGGGAAGTGCGCCGGACCGGAGATATCCAGCACGCCAGCAATCTGACCGTTCGGCATTTGCAACGGCATCGCCGCGCAGTACAGCCCTTGATTGAGCGTCAGGAAGTGCTGATGGCCGGCAATTTCGCAGCCATCATCAATCGCCAGCGCGGTGCCAATCGCATTGGTGCCACGCCCGCATTCACTCCACAAATTGCCGGGTGCCAGCGCATAACGCTGAGCTTTTTCCATCGAGGGCATATCGCCAAAGGTATTGAGTACCAAACCGGTGGCATCCGAGAGAATGACCACCGATTGCTTCTCAGCCAGTTTTTGCGCCAGCTGGTTAATCACCGGCTGGGCGAACTGCTGCAGTCCGGCATTGCTGGCGAGCAGGTCTGCCAGCTCACCCTGGCGAACGCGAGGAAAATCGTCGGCGGTGCGATCGAGGCCATACAGCTGGCTACGAAACCAGGAGTCGCTTAACAGCGGATTGGCGGTAACGGCAGACGCGGATGGATTTCCCTGCATTGATGACCTCGTACCCAAGCGAAAGTGTTGCGGCATTGTAGCGGCTTGGTTTCCGTACTGTTGCGATACGCAACACAGATGACGATTTTTTCTCCATCTTCTCGCGCAGAAAGTGGAAGTGTGATTTGTTAATCTTATGATTTATTTGGTTATTTATGCATTTTTTGTTGGGTTGGTAAAACTGGCACGCGCGCTGCAATAGCTTATCCAGCAGCGTGTTAATCAATGAAGTCATACAACGTTGCCGCTGTCCGTTCAGATTATCTGACCCTACATTAAGGAGTTTGCGATGCGTTATGCACATCCCGGCACGCCCGGCGCTTTGGTTTCATTTCAGGCGACCTACGGCAACTACATTGCGGGCAAATTCGTCGAGCCGCTCAGCGGCCAATACTTTACCAATACTTCACCGGTAAATGGCAGCGATATTGCGCAATTCCCACGTTCAGACGCGCGGGATATCGATTTAGCACTGGACGCTGCTCATCAGGCCGCTGACGCCTGGGGGAAAACCAGTGTGCAGCAGCGTGCCAATATCCTGCTGCAGGTAGCGGATCGCATCGAGGCGAATCTTGAGAAACTGGCGGTGGCGGAGAGTTGGGATAACGGTAAGCCGATCCGTGAAACACTGAATGCCGATCTGCCGCTGGCGGTGGATCACTTCCGCTACTTCGCCGGTTGTCTGCGCGCGCAAGAGGGCAGCACCGCGGAGATCGATGAAACTACCGTGGCCTATCACTTCCATGAACCGCTCGGCGTGGTAGGGCAAATCATCCCATGGAACTTCCCGCTGTTGATGGCGGCGTGGAAACTGGCACCGGCATTAGCGGCAGGTAACTGCGTGGTGTTGAAACCTGCCGAGCAGACGCCGCTGGGGATTACGCTGCTGATGGAAGTGATTGGCGATCTGTTCCCGGCAGGCGTGCTGAATGTGGTGCAGGGATTTGGCCGTGAAGCGGGGGAAGCGCTGGCGACCAGCAAGCGCATCGCCAAAATCGCCTTCACCGGTTCAACTCCGGTTGGGCGTCACATCATGGCCTGTGCCGCTGAAAATATCATTCCCTGCACCGTGGAGCTGGGTGGCAAGTCGCCGAACATCTACTTCGCTGATGTGATGGACGGTGAGGACGAGTTTATAGAGAAAGCGGTAGAAGGCTTAGTACTCGGCTTCTTCAATCAGGGTGAAGTTTGTACCTGTCCTTCGCGCGCGCTGATCCATGAATCGATCTATCAAGCCTTTATAGATCGCGTAATGGCGAAGGTGGCAAATATCCGCCGTGGCGATCCGCTCGATACTGACACTATGATCGGCGCGCAGGCCTCGCGTCAGCAATTCGACAAAATCCTGTCATATATCAACATCGCACGTGACGAAGGCGGGCAAATTCTGACCGGTGGCGAACGCGCGAGCGTGGCCGCTGAGCTGAATGATGGATTCTACATTCAGCCAACCTTAATCAAAGGAACTAACCAGATGCGCTGTTTCCAGGAGGAGATTTTTGGGCCGGTGATTGGCGTTACCACCTTTAAGGATGAGGCTGAAGCGCTGGCGATTGCCAACGAAACGCAGTTTGGTCTTGGGGCTGGCGTGTGGACGCGTGATACCAATCTGGCGTATCGCATGGGACGCGGCATTAAAGCGGGGCGCGTCTGGACCAACTGCTATCACATCTATCCCGCTCATGCGGCATTCGGCGGCTATAAGCAATCGGGTGTTGGCCGTGAGACGCACAAAATGGCGCTGAGCGCTTATCAACAAACCAAAAATCTGCTGGTCAGCTATGGCACCGCGCCGTTAGGCCTGTTCTGAGTCCGCATCCGATCAAATGGAGAGTGAAAGATGAATATGCAAATCAAAACCACTATGAAAGCCGCCGTGGTGAAGTCTTTTGGTGAACCGTTAGTGATTGAGCAGGTACCGGTGCCGCAGGTGGGACCGGGGCAGATTTTGGTGAAGATCGCCGCCACCGGCGTGTGTCACACCGATTTACACGCCGCGGAAGGCGACTGGCCGATCAAGCCGAATCCGCCGTTTATTCCGGGTCATGAAGGTGTCGGCCAGGTTGTGGCTCTGGGCGCAGGCGTTAAACATTTGAAACTGGGCGATCGCGTGGGCGTGCCGTGGCTCTATTCGGCCTGCGGTCACTGCGAGCATTGCCTTGATAGCTGGGAAACGCTGTGTTTGTCGCAGCAAAACGCCGGCTACTCGGTAAACGGCAGTTTCGCCGAGTATTGCCTCGCTGATGCTAACTATGTCGGCATCATTCCGGATAACGTTGATTACAATGAAATCGCACCGATTCTCTGCGCGGGCGTCACCGTCTACAAAGGGCTGAAGATGACCGACACCAAACCCGGCGATTGGGTGGTGATTTCGGGCATTGGCGGCCTGGGTCATATGGCGGTGCAATATGCGGTAGCGATGGGATTGAACGTGGCGGCTGTAGATATTGATGATGAGAAGCTGGAATTTGCTAAACGCTTAGGTGCCAGCGTGGTGGCGAATGCGAAAAATGTCGATCCGACCAAAGTGTTTCAGGAGAGCTTCGGTGGCGCGCATGGCGTGCTGGTGACGGCGGTTTCACCGAAAGCCTTCGAGCAGGCGATTGGCACGCTGCGTCGTGGCGGTACCATGGTGCTGAACGGTTTGCCGCCGGGAAAATTTGATTTGTCGATCTTCAATATGGTGCTGGATGGCATCACGGTGCGCGGTTCCATCGTCGGGACGCGTAAAGATCTGCAGGAGGCATTGGATTTCGCCGGTCGTCATAAAGTGAAAGCCACCGTGGCGGTGGAACCGCTAACCAACATCAACGATATTTTCGCGCGCATGCACGCCGGCAAGATTGAAGGGCGTATCGTGGTGGATCTGTCGCTGTAAGAAAAAGCCCGACACGGAGGTCGGGCTGATGATTTAGCAGCTGGCGAGCAGCGCTTCGAGTTCTACGCGGCTCGTCACTTTGCTGTCTATTTTGATATAAGCACTTTTCTCTTCCGGCACGATAAACACTGACGCCACGCCGGGTTGTGCTTTCAAACGTTTCTCAAGGTTTGGCACCGCCAGCACCGCATCGCTGAGCATGATACGCAGGCTGCTGACGTAAGGCGGTTCCTGCATCGACATCGCCACAAATAGCCACGCTGCCGCGACAATGGCGCCAACCAGGAATACGGTTTGTGCATCAACATGACCAAAGATCCAGCCGCCCATGCTGCCGCCAATCGCCACGCCAATGAACTGGCTGGTGGAGTAAATGCCCATCGCGGTGCCTTTGTAGCCTGGCGGCGACTCTTTGCTGATCAGGGAAGGCAGAATGGCTTCCATCAGGTTGAAGGCGAGGAAGAACAGCTGCACGCCAATCACCAGCGTCCAGAAGTGACCTGCCGCGCCCCACAGCACGATTTCCGCAACGATGATCGTCGCCACGCAGCCAACGAACACGCGCTTCATGCGGCGTTTCACTTCGGCATAGATGATGAAGGGCACTACGGCGACAAACGCGACTAACATGGTGACCAGATAGACTTTCCAATGTTCTGCTGCTGGCAATCCAGCCTGTTCAAACTGGCCAGGCAGCGCCACGAAACTCGACATCAGCAGAATATGCAGACAGAGAATGCCGATATTCAATTTTAATAATCTTGGGTTGGCCAGCACCGTGCGGATGCTGCCTTTTACCATGCCCGATTCACGATTGAGCACGTGGTTTGGTGCATTCGGCACCACTAACAGGGTGATGACGATGCCAAGCGTCGCGAGGATAGCAATCATCCAGAACAGCGCGTGCAAGCCCAGCGCATGCGTCACGATGGGACCGACCACCATCGCAATGGCAAAGGTGACGCCGAAGCTGATGCCAATAAATGCCATGGCTTTCGTACGGTTCTGTTCGCGGGTTAAATCCGACAGCAATGCCATCACCGCTGCAGCAATCGCGCCAGAGCCCTGTAATGCACGGCCTAAGATCACGCCCCATATGGAGTCGGAGGTTGCGGCAATGATGCTGCCGAAGACAAACAGCATCAGTCCGCCGACGATCAACGGCTTACGGCCGACACGATCGGAGAGCAGACCGAAAGGAATCTGGAAGATGGCTTGCGCCAAACCATAGATGCCGATTGCGAGACCAATCAGCGTTTCACTGGCGCCCTGTAACGCCATGCCGTACGTGGTGAGTACCGGCAAGACCATAAACATTCCCAGCATGCGCAGGGAAAAAACCGTACCTAAACCCCATGTAGCGCGAAGCTCTACTGGCGTCATTTTATTGTCGTTCATGTTTACCTCAAAATTATACTGCGCCCATTTTAGGCAGCAGGGCAGGGCGGGTAAAACATTTGTTCTTAAGCAGTGGTAACAAAAAGAAAGGGCGCGAAATTCGCGCCCTTTCTGGTTTTGCGGAGCTGAATTACCAGACGTAAGTCAGCAAGTCTTTCGACGCCGGCGTCATGAAATCAACTGACATCATCACGCTGAGGGCAGTGATAGCGATAATCGAGAACACAAACAGTTTACGCGCCCAAACTTTATCGTTTGAGGTTTTGTAACCTGAAAGCGCCATCCCGAGCCACCACACGCTCACGGCCGCGGCCACCACCAGATATTTGTAGCCCGCGTAACCGCCAAGGGTCAGCATCAGCGTGGCAATCATGAACGCCAGGATATACAGCGTAATATGATTTTTCGCCACCGAGATGCCTTTCACTACCGGCAGAACCGGAATGTTGGCAGCCTGGTAATCTTTAAAGCGGAAGATGGCAATCGCATAGGAGTGCGGCATCTGCCACAGGCTAAAGATAGCCAGTAAAATCAACGCGCCAGCGTCAAACTGGTTGGTTACCGCGCAGTAGCCAATCACTGGCGGCGCAGCGCCAGAGAGACTACCAATCAGCGTGCCGTAGACAGAGTTACGCTTCATATAGAGGCTGTAAACGCCTACGTAGACCACGAAGCCCATCACCGCCAGCCACATGGCCAGCGGGTTAGCGCCGAAATACAGCAACGCAAAGCCAGCAATACCCAATGCGGTTGCATAAACCAGGCTTACTTTCGCCGAGATCAGGCCTTTGACCAGAACACGGTTCCGCGTTCTCTCCATTTTGATGTCGATATCGCGGTCAATCACGTTGTTGAATACACAACCTGATGCGACGACCAGCGACACGCCAACCAGCGAGGCGAGAAACAGGGTGTAATCAATGCTGCCTTTCGAAGCCAGCAGGAATCCACCGATCACAGAAATTAAATTGCCGAAAATAATTCCTGGTTTTGTTACTTGCAGGTATTGCTTAATCATTACACGACTCTTTAGTGGGCCATCATGTTGTAGTTGAGGTTCCACATAATCCACAGTGAGCCTACGACAACAATCAAGATGATGAGTGCTGAGAAGACAATGGCCACCATGTTCCAGCCACCTTCTGATTTGCTGTCTAAGTGCAGGAAGTAGACCAGGTGAACCAGCACCTGAACCACCGCACACACCAGAACCACACCCAGAATAGTGCCGTGTGAAGCGCCGCCATCCATTACCATCCAGAACGGAATACCGGTCAGGATGATCGAGAGGACGAAGCCGATCATGTAAGACTTCACGCTACCGTGCGAAGCGCCATGTTCGTTAACAGAATGACTCATTACATGGCTCCCATCAGGTAGACAACGGTGAATACGCAGATCCAAACCACATCCAGGAAGTGCCAGAACAAGCTAAGGCACATGATACGGGTGCGGTTGGTTGCAGTCAGACCACGTTTAGAAATCTGGAACATCATCACTGCCATCCAGATCAGACCAGAGGTCACGTGCAGACCGTGCGTGCCGACCAGCGTAAAGAACGCTGACAGGAAGCCGCTGCGGTCAGGACCGAAGCCTTCCTTGATCAGGTGATGGAATTCATAGATTTCCATCCCGATGAAGCCCGCACCGAACAGGAAGGTCAGGGCTAACCAGCTGATGACCGAACCCTTGTTCTGGTTGTTCATCGCGATCACTGCCATACCATAGGTAATGGAGCTGAGCAGCAGCAGCGCGGTTTCGACCAGTACGAACGGCAGTTCGAAGATGTCTTTACCTGCCGGGCCACCGGCAGTGTTATTGACCATAACTGCATAGGTCGCAAACAGGGTTGCGAAGATAATGCAGTCACTCATCAGGTAGATCCAGAAGCCAAAGACTTTATTGGCTCCTGCATCGTGATGCCCATGCTCCGCATGGGCGTCGTGGTGGTGTTTTGCAGTTTCAGTTGACATTATTTCAGACCTGCTTTGCTGATTTCGTCAAAGTGCTTCTTCTCGATCTGCTCGACTTCGGCAACCGGTACGTAGTAATCCACGTCTTCATCGAAGCTCTTCACAATCCAGGTCACGATAGTACCTACGAATGTGAGGCCAGCCAGCCACCAGATATGCCAGATCATTGCGAAACCGAACACAGTCATCAGGGCCGCGATAACAACAGCTGCGCCGCTGTTTTTCGGCATATGAATTTCTTCATATTTTTCTGGCTGCTTGTACGCTTCGCCTTTCTCTTTCATTTCCCAGAACGCATCACGCTCGTGGATATGTGGGATAACGGCAAAGTTGTAGAACGGCGGCGGTGAAGAGGTTGCCCACTCCAGCGTACGTCCACCCCACGGGTCACCGGTCAGGTCACGGTTCTGGTCGCGATCACGCACAGAAACGTAGAACTGGGTCAGCTGGCACAGAATACCGCAAGCGATCAGCGCCGCACCGCCTGCTGCAACCACCAGCAGTGAGTGGAACTGTGGATCGATGTCCTGGCTGATACGACGCGTCATACCCATGAAGCCCAGCGCATACAGCGGCATAAATGCCACGAAGAAGCCGATGATCCAGAACCAGAACGCGCGGATACCCCATTTTTCATTCAGCGTGAAGCCGAATGCTTTCGGGAACCAGTAGGTCACGCCAGCCATACAACCGAACACCACACCACCGATAATAACGTTATGGAAGTGCGCGATCAGGAACAGGCTGTTGTGCAGAATGAAGTCCGCACCCGGAACCGCCAGCAGAACACCTGTCATACCACCAATAGAGAAGGTAACCAGGAAGCCGATGGTCCACAGCATCGCTGAGTGGAACTCAACGCGACCCTGATACATGGTGAACAGCCAGTTGAAGATTTTCACGCCGGTCGGGATAGCGATGATCATCGTCATGATACCGAAGAAGGCGTTTACGTTTGCACCCGCACCCATGGTGAAGAAGTGGTGCAGCCAAACGATGAACGACAGTACGGTAATCGCGATGGTCGCCCACACCAGAGAGGTGTAACCGAACAGACGCTTTTTAGAGAAGGTCGCAGTGACTTCAGCGAAGACACCAAACACCGGCAGAACCAGGATGTACACTTCCGGGTGACCCCAGACCCAAATCAGGTTGACGTACATCATCATGTTACCGCCCATTTCATTGGTGAAGAAATGGAAGCCAAGGTAACGGTCAAGTGTCAACAGTGCCAGCGTAACGGTCAGTACCGGGAACGCAGCGATGATCAGGACGTTAGTACACAGTGATGCCCAGGTGAATACCGGCATTTTGAACAGGTCCATGCCCGGTGCACGCATCTTCAGAATGGTAACGAAGAAGTTGATACCGGTCAGTGTGGTACCGATACCGGACAGCTGGAGACTCCAGATCCAGTAATCGACCCCGACGCCAGGACTGTACTCCACCCCCGAAAGCGGCGGATAAGCCAACCAGCCGGTCTGTGCGAACTCGCCCACACCCAGAGAGATGTTCACCAGGATCACACCGATCGCGGTAAACCAGAAGCTCAGGTTGTTCAGGAACGGGAAGGCAACGTCACGTGCACCGATTTGCAGCGGTACCGCGATGTTCATCAGACCTACCACGAATGGCATCGCCACGAAGAAGATCATGATCACGCCGTGAGCGGTGAAGATCTGGTCGTAGTGGTGCGGCGGTAGAATGCCGGCTTCCCCAGCGGAAGCCATCACTTGTTGGGTACGCATCATTACCGCATCGGCAAAGCCACGCAGCAACATGACGAATGCCATGATGATGTACATGATACCCAGTTTTTTGTGGTCAATGGAGGTGAACCATTCAGACCACAGGTACTGCCACTTACCAAAATAGGTGATGGCCGCAACCAGCGCCAGACCACCTAAGATGATAGCGGCGACCGTAACCACGATAATGGGTTCGTGGTATGGCACTGCATCCAGTGTTAATTTTCCGAACATCGTATTATTCCTCGGCTCCCGCGGAAGCGGCGTGACTCATGTCCATACCTTCATGCTGTGGCATGTCCATCTTCCCGTGGCTCATCTTGAACTTATCAATAACTTGCTTGAACAGTTCTGGATTCGTCGTAGAGAAATATTCCACCGGGTGATTTTCGCTTGGCGTAGCCAGTTTCTCGAAATCATCCATGGTGTTCAGCGCGTTAGGTGCCGCTTTAACTTTGGCAACCCACTGCTGGAATTCCGCATCGTCTTTAGTTGCAATGGCTTTGAATTTCATACCAGAGAAACCACGACCACTGAAGTTCGCAGAGATACCGTCAAATGTTCCTGGCTCGTTGGCGATCAGATGCAGTTTGGTCTGCATACCGGCCATTGCATAAATCTGGCTGCCGAGAGTAGGAATAAAGAAGGAGTTCATCACGGAGTTGGAGGTGATCTTGAAGTTCACCGGAGTATTTGCCGGGAAGGCAATCTGGTTAACGGTAGCAATACCCTGTTCCGGGTAAATGAACAGCCATTTCCAGTCCAGCGCCACTACATCGATCTCAACCGGTTTAACGTCAGAAACCAGCGGTTTGCTCGGCTCTAGCGCGTGGGTTGATTTCCAGGTCAAAACGCCGAGGAAGATAATGATCAGGATCGGAATGGTCCAGACCACGGCTTCCACTTTGTTCGAGTGTGACCAGTTAGGGCTATAGGTTGCATTAGTATTGGTTGCCCGATATTTCCAGGCAAAAAATACTGCCATGAAGACTGCCGGGATAACGACGATCATCATCAAGCCAAAAGCTGTCAGAATCAACGAACGTTGCTCCAGTGCAATCTGTCCTTTGGGATTTAACAACGCACTATCGCAGCCACTGAGTAATACAGCGCCTGCAATTAATGACAAAATCCCCAAACTTTTATTGTATTTACTGAGTCTCATTTAACGACCTCAATGACAAAGGGCTCTATTGTCGTTTAAGTGTGCGCGCATTTTACGGGAAGGTTTATGCAGTGTAAACCAGCATAAGGATGTGTCAGAAGGCTGTTGACACCTTTTGCTAAGGGTGTCACAGATGTTACGCAGGGTGACAAATTATTAACTGCGACAAGCAGTTGGCGTTAATATAACAAAAAACAATGGTAGAAACCGCAGAAAAATCAGGGAAAGTATAAACCGTACTCTTAATGCTCATTTATTTAACATTTCTGTATCATTTTTGCGATGAGTTTAATACAAACTAATTGCTCACCGGATTTAAATATTACCGCGAAGTTGTTAATTTAATGTTTCTAATTCGCGTTAAAAAAAATGCTATTGGTAAAATCAGTTCCTGATATTTTTTGCGCCATTTATTTGTCATTCACAAATAGCGATGAGTTAACGGTGATTGCCCGGCGACATTTTTCTTAATGCCAAACTGTCCAAAATTACGCCGAGTGCAACGGCCAACAGGGCAAATGCCATGCCGGCTTCAAACATCGGCGTAAGCAGCGCGTTGATTGGCAAAACTCCGCTGGCATTAAGCGCCAACGCCAGCAGCCATAACGCCAGCAGGCCACAGCCAACACTAAATAGACGTACCGTCCAGCGGTAGCCTTGCGGCCATAAGCTGCGCATCACAAACTCACCACTTTGCTGGATGCTATGTAACGTGCCGCGACATAGCCACAACAGCAGCAAACCCGGCACACCGGCAAATACCGTAAAGGCATAAAAAGCTGGCCAGCCCCACAGCTCAACCAGCCAACCGGCTGCAGGGCCAACGTAAACGCGTCCTACCGCCGAAAGGGCCGAGAGCAGCGCGAACTGGGTGGCGGAGAAGGATTTATTACACAGTGTCATTAACAAGGCGACAAAAGCCGCTGTGCCCATACCGCCGCACAGGTTTTCAATGAAGACCGCGCTGGCCATACTCCCAAGATGCGGAGGCGTCACGGCCAATAGCCAGTAAGCAAAGTTTGAGACAGCTTGTAGCACGCCGAAAATCATTAATGCACGGAACAGACTTAAGCGCTGCATCAGCACGCCGCCATATAACGCGCCAATAATCGTAGCAAGCAAGCCGAGCGTTTTGTTGACCAGTCCGACGTCGCCGGCGCTGAAACCTACGCCGCGAATCAGGAATGTGGTGGTGAGCGAAGCGGCAAACGCATCGCCGAGCTTATAAAGGATAATCAGGGTGATCAGTAGCCAGGCATTGTTACGCTGGAAGAAGTCTTTAAGCGGGAACGTTACTGCCTGACGTAATGAATGTGGTTCACGCGCTGGCATTGTCGGCTCTTTAGCCAGTAATGTCGCGATCAGCCCTGGCACCATCAACAGCGCCATCAGCCAGTACGTGGCTTGCCAGCCGAGATAGCGATCCGCTAACCAAAGCGCGAGTCCGCCCGAAATCAGCATCGCCAGACGATAACCCAGCACGGTGATGGCCGCGCCGCTGCCGCGCTCTTCCGGCGGTAGCACGTCGGTTTTCCAGGCATCAAACACGATATCCTGCGAAGCCGAACAGAACGCCACCAAAACCGCTAACGCCGCCAGCAGCGTTAAGTCACGCGAGGGTTGCATAAAGCCCATGGCAATAATGCCGCCAATCAGTGCCAGCTGGGTGACCAGCAGCCAGCCGCGACGCCGGCCAAGAAACGGCGGCGTATAGCGATCCATCATCGGCGACCACAGAAACTTAAATACGTAAGCCTGGCCGACAAGGGAGAAGAAACCAATCGTTTTCAGGTTAACGTTCTCAACCGTCATCCACGCCTGTAACGTCCCGGCGGTTAACGCCAGTGGTAAGCCAGAGGCAAAACCGAGCAGCAGCAATACCGCCGCATTACGTTGGGTAAAAATACGCAGATAGTGAGATGTCATAGCCAACCTGAAATGAAGCCCGGCCAGAAGTGACCGGGCAAATTACTGCGGAAATTAGCGGGCGTTCTGCTTAATGAAGTTGTGAACGCTGGTGTCCTGCGCCATATCAGCAATCACGTCACTCAGCGTTGAGTTAACCGCGTTGGTGATCTTCGCGTTGGTAGCGGTAAACGCACCTTCTACGCTGTAAGTCTGGCGATAGTTTTTCACCTGCTTGTTGCCGTTTTTCGCGGTAGCGATGATGGAGATATCGGCTTTAGTCGTAATGCTATAGCGCACGTTGCCCTGTGTTACATCAGCATATAGACCGTTCACCACAATTTGCAGATCTACCGCACCGCTTGGGCCGATCATATAACCGCGTGACGTCATCTGCTTCTCCAACACTTCCTGCAGCAGGAAGCGCAGGTCGCGTGAAGGCGTCAGCGTAATCAGTTGACCATCGCGGTTGACTTTCGCCAGCGCCTGATCGGAACGTTGATCGGCACCGTTAACACTGATGGTAACGCCCATCAGACTTGGATCTTGCTGCGGCAGTTGAATCTTCGGTTGAATATCCAACGTGGTGTTGTTGCTGGCACAGCCGGCCAAAATAAAAGCAGCCAGCAGAGGGAATAACAGTTTTTTCAACATACTCATTCTCGTTAGCATATAGGTTGGTTTGCAAAACTGCGGCCATCATAGCATTGCGCAGCGGTGAAAAAAGCCCCGGGCCAATGGAAATTGATTGTAAAGGCTTTTTTCAGACGGGCAGAAACGCCGCCCGGTTGACCTGAAGCATAAGCGGGTTACTATGCGCAGCGTCGAGGGATTTATTTGCGGCTAACCCGCGGAAGCGGCGAAAAACCTACTAATATTTAAACAGATGGGCACAGCGCTCGCCGGAGAGGAGTGTTAATCATGATTCGCGAACAAATAGAAGAAAAGTTGCGTAACGCTTTCGAGCCTGCACATCTTGAAGTGCATGATGAAAGCTACCGTCATAACGTGCCCGCCGGTTCTGAAAGTCACTTTAAAGTGGTGATTGTCAGCGATCGATTTACCGGTCAGCGCTTTCTGCAACGCCATCGCGCCATTTATGGTGAACTGGCAGCCGAGTTAGCGGGCAGCGTACACGCGCTGGCACTGCATACTTACACGCAAAAAGAGTGGGATGGATTGCAGGATACGGTTCTGGCCTCACCCAATTGTCGCGGTGCAGGAACCCTTGCCTGAATTCATTTCATCACCTTCCTCAAAACGGCCTGCGGGCCGTTTTCTTTTCATTTATTCCCTCCAAACGCGATCTGCGGCGCAAAAAAGCAGCAAAACCGCCAAAAAGTGGTGAGTTTGCAGCCTCGACTCATTCCAGCGATGCCGCTATAATGCGGCGTCTATTTTTCCGGAATGTCTTCGGGACGCTTCTGGTAACAGGGATTAGGTTCTGCCTGCAGAGGCCGTCCCGGTTGTTGGATACGGCGCATTTATGTGTGGTGTCTGAAGTTGACCGAGCACGTGATTTTTTGAGGTAACAAGATGACAGTTTCAGTAGAAACCACTCAGGGTCTGGGCCGTCGCATTTCGATTACTGTTGCAGCTGACAGCATCGAGAGCGCAGTGAAGAAAGAACTGGTGGAAGTGGCTAAGAAAGTCCGTATCGACGGTTTCCGTAAAGGCAAAGTGCCGGCACACATCATTTCTCAGCGCTACGGTGCTTCTGTTCGCCAGGACGTGCTGGGCGAGCTGATGACGCGCAACTTCGTTGACGCCATCATCAAAGAGAAAATCAATCCGGCTGGCGCACCAAACTATGTGCCGGGCGAATATAAAGAAGGCGAAGATTTCACCTACGCGGTTGAGTTCGAAGTGTATCCAGAAGTTGAGCTGAAAGGCCTGGATGCCATCGAAGTCGAGAAGCCAGTAGTAGAAGTGACTGACGCTGACGTTGATACCATGCTGGAAACCCTGCAGAAGCAGCAGGCGACCTGGAAAGAGAGCGATGCTGCAGCGACTGCAGAAGATCGCGCAACCATCGACTTCAGCGGTTCTGTTGACGGCGAAGAGTTTGAAGGCGGCAAAGCCTCTGACTTCGTGCTGGCAATGGGCCAGGGTCGTATGATCCCAGGCTTCGAAGAGGGCGTTGTTGGCCATAAAGCCGGCGAAACCTTCACTATCGACGTGAAATTCCCAGACGATTACCACGCTGAAAACCTGAAAGGGAAAGACGCGAAGTTCGAAATCGTGCTGAAGAAAGTTGAAACCCGTGAGCTGCCAGAGCTGACAGAAGAGTTCATCAAGCGCTTTGGCGTGGAAGATGGTTCAATTGCCGGTCTGCGTGCTGAAGTGCGTAAGAACATGGATCGCGAGCTGAAAGGTGCTATCCGCAATCGCGTGAAGACTCAGGCAATCGACGGTCTGGTTAACGCCAACGACATCGATGTTCCGGTTGCGTTGATCGACAGCGAAATCGACGTTCTGCGCCGTCAGGCAGCACAGCGTTTTGGTGGCAACGAGAAGCAAGCGCTGGAACTGCCACGTGAACTGTTCGAAGAGCAGGCTAAACGTCGCGTAGTTGTTGGTCTGCTGTTGGGCGAAGTGATTCGCATCAACGAACTGCAGGCTGATGAAGATCGCGTTAAAACGCTGATCGAAGAGATGGCTTCTGCGTATGAAGATCCGCAGGAAGTGATTGAGTTCTACAGCAAAAATAGCGAGCTGATGAACAACATGCGCAACGTGGCTCTGGAAGAGCAAGCGGTTGAAGCAGTTCTGGCCAAAGCCAAAGTTACTGACAAAGCCACTAACTTCCAGGAACTGATGAACCAGACCTCAGCGGCCTGATTCGTAAGTTAACCGTAAGTGCTAAGCCCGTGACTGAAAAGTCGCGGGCTTTTTCGTTTCTGGCGTGATGTGCGCAGATTTGTCCTCTATTTGCTTAATTAATCGGCAAATTATCCGCTAAGCTCTTTTTCCGTGTTAGCGAATGGGCAAAAGGTTGTTATGCTTGAAACAACTGGGCAGCATCCCCAGATACAGGGAGAATGCATGAAAACAGTGAGACTGACTGATTAACCGTGTCGATATCTCGGTTTGAGACCGTGGCACGTAGTGTTCCTGCCGCGGCTTACGTAAAATCGGTACAGAATGTTGCCAATGAAATTTATCAGGAGACGGTAATGTCATACAGTGGCGATCGTGAATTTACTGCACCGCACATGGCGCTGGTGCCAATGGTGGTCGAACAAACCTCGCGCGGCGAGCGTTCTTACGACATCTACTCTCGCCTGCTCAAAGAGCGTGTGATCTTCCTGACCGGTCAGGTTGAAGATCATATGGCTAACCTGATCGTGGCGCAGATGCTGTTTCTGGAAGCTGAGAATCCTGAAAAAGACATTTACCTCTACATTAACTCGCCTGGCGGCGTGATTACTGCTGGGATGTCGATTTATGACACCATGAAATTTATCAAGCCCGACGTTAGTACCATCTGTATGGGTCAGGCTTGTTCAATGGGTGCGTTCCTGCTGACTGCGGGCACCAAAGGCAAACGTTTCTGCCTACCTAATTCACGTGTGATGATTCATCAGCCATTAGGCGGTTATCAGGGCCAGGCGACGGATATCGAAATCCATGCGCGCGAAATTTTGAAAGTGAAGCAGCGTATGAATGAGTTAATGGCTGAGCATACCGGCAAGTCGCTGGAAGAGATCGAACGCGACACCGAGCGCGATCGTTTCCTCTCTGCGGGCGAAGCGGTAGAGTATGGCTTAGTCGATTCTATCCTGACGCATCGCCAATAAGACACATCTGTCTGCCCCTTACGCTATAGTTAACGGGAAGCAGGCAGATGGGTTGAATGCATATCGGCCGTTGATGTACGGCCAGCGCCGTACAACAAATTTGGTCTGAGAAAGAAAAGAGGTTAGCTGATGACAGATAAGCGCAAAGACGGTTCAGGTAAGTTGCTGTACTGCTCTTTCTGCGGCAAAAGCCAGCATGAAGTCCGTAAGCTAATTGCCGGGCCGTCAGTGTACATTTGCGATGAGTGCGTTGATCTCTGCAACGACATCATTCGTGAAGAGATTAAGGAAGTAGCGCCGCATCGCGAGCGCAGTTCACTGCCGACGCCGCACGAAATCCGCCATCATCTTGATGATTATGTAATTGGTCAGGAAAGGGCGAAGAAAGTGTTGGCAGTAGCGGTGTATAACCACTACAAACGCCTGCGCAATGGCGATACCAGTAATGGCATCGAACTGGGCAAAAGTAACATTTTGCTGATCGGTCCAACCGGTAGCGGTAAAACATTGCTGGCAGAAACGCTGGCGCGTTTACTGGATGTGCCATTTACCATGGCCGATGCCACCACGCTGACCGAAGCCGGTTATGTGGGTGAGGATGTAGAGAACATCATCCAGAAGCTGCTGCAGAAGTGTGATTACGACGTGCAGAAAGCGCAGCGCGGTATTGTCTACATTGATGAAATCGATAAGATTTCTCGTAAGTCGGACAACCCATCGATCACCCGTGACGTATCGGGCGAAGGTGTGCAGCAAGCGCTACTGAAACTGATTGAAGGCACCGTGGCTGCTGTACCGCCGCAGGGCGGACGCAAACATCCACAGCAGGAATTCTTGCAGGTTGATACCTCTAAGATTCTGTTCATCTGTGGTGGTGCATTTGCCGGTCTCGACAAAGTGATTTCTCAGCGTGTTGAAACCGGATCCGGTATCGGCTTCGGCGCAACCGTGAAGGGCAAATCTCAGAAGGCGAGCGAAGGCGAATTGTTGTCGCAGGTTGAGCCAGAAGATCTGATCAAGTTTGGCCTGATTCCTGAATTCATTGGTCGTCTGCCCGTCGTGGCAACGCTGAGCGAGTTGAGTGAAGAGGCGCTTATTCAGATTCTGCGTGAGCCGAAGAACGCGCTGACCAAACAGTATCAGGCGTTGTTCAATCTCGAAGGTGTAGAGCTGGAATTCCGTGACGAAGCTTTAACGGCAATTGCTAAAAAAGCGATGTCACGTAAAACCGGTGCACGTGGTCTGCGTTCCATCGTGGAAGGTGCGTTACTCGAAACCATGTATGACTTGCCATCAATGGATGACGTTGAAAAAGTGGTGATTGATGAGTCAGTAATTGATGGTCAATCCGAGCCGATGTTGATTTATGGAAAGCACGAAGCCCAGGCTTCTGGCGAATAAATAAACAATCGCACCGCGTTGTTATCTTAAAAAAGGGGAAAAATCTTTCCCCTTTTGTTTTTCTCTCGCCAGTGACATTGAATGTCGTACAAGCATCCCCATATACTCAATATCCTGTGGGTTTAACTGCAAAACCTCTATTGCGCGGTACCCATCACCTGGCGGACATTAAACTAAGAGAGAGCTCTATGAATCCTGAGCGTTCTGAACGCATTGAAATCCCCGTGTTGCCGTTGCGCGACGTGGTGGTTTATCCGCACATGGTAATTCCGTTGTTTGTTGGCCGGGAAAAATCGATTCGGTGCCTCGAAGCCGCGATGGATCATGATAAAAAGATCATGCTGGTTGCACAGAAAGAGGCTTCAACGGATGAACCTGGCATTAACGATCTCTTCTCAGTAGGGACCGTCGCTTCTGTATTGCAGATGCTAAAACTTCCAGACGGCACGGTAAAAGTGCTGGTTGAAGGTTTACAGCGCGCACACATCACCACGTTGGCTGATAATGGCGACCATTTTGTTGCCCAGGCTGAATATCTGGTCTCGCCGGAAATTGAAGAGCGCGAACAGGAAGTGCTGGTGCGCACGGCCATCAATCAGTTTGAAGGCTATATCAAGCTGAATAAAAAAATCCCGCCTGAGGTATTAACTTCCCTCAACAGCATTGACGATGCGGCCCGATTGGCCGACACCGTAGCTGCGCATATGCCGCTGAAACTGGCTGATAAACAGTCGGTGCTGGAGATGTCCGACGTGAATGAACGTCTGGAATATCTGATGGCGATGATGGAATCAGAAATCGATCTGCTGCAGGTTGAGAAGCGTATTCGCAACCGCGTTAAAAAGCAGATGGAGAAAAGCCAGCGTGAGTACTATCTGAATGAGCAAATGAAAGCCATTCAGAAAGAGCTGGGCGAAATGGATGACGCGCCCGATGAATACGAGGCGCTGAAACGTAAGATTGAAGCGGCTAAAATGCCGACCGAAGCGCGTGAAAAAGCTGAAGCTGAGTTACAGAAGCTGAAGATGATGTCGCCAATGTCAGCAGAAGCGACCGTGGTTCGTGGCTATATTGACTGGATGGTTCAGGTTCCATGGGTCGCGCGCAGCAAGGTGAAAAAAGACCTGCGTAAAGCGCAAGAGACGCTGGATATTGACCATTATGGTCTGGAGCGTGTTAAAGACCGCATCCTTGAGTATCTTGCGGTGCAGAGTCGCGTCAGCAAAATCAAAGGACCGATTCTGTGTCTCGTTGGACCGCCAGGCGTAGGTAAAACCTCGCTTGGCCAGTCGATTGCGAAGGCAACCGGACGCAAATATGTGCGTATGGCGCTGGGTGGCGTACGCGATGAAGCGGAAATTCGCGGACATCGTCGTACCTACATTGGCTCTATGCCCGGTAAGCTGATCCAGAAAATGGCGAAAGTTGGCGTGAAGAACCCGCTGTTCCTGTTGGATGAGATCGACAAAATGTCGTCCGACATGCGCGGCGATCCGGCTTCAGCGCTGCTTGAGGTGCTGGATCCCGAGCAGAACATCGCGTTCAACGATCACTATCTGGAAGTCGATTATGATCTTTCTGACGTGATGTTCGTGGCGACCTCCAACTCCATGAACATCCCAGCGCCGCTGCTTGACCGTATGGAAGTGATTCGTCTTTCGGGTTATACCGAAGATGAAAAGCTGAATATCGCTAAGCAACATTTGCTGCCGAAACAGATTGAACGTAATGCGCTGAAAGACAAAGAGATCACCGTCGACGACAGCGCCATTGTAGGTATCATTCGCTATTACACCCGTGAGGCGGGCGTGCGTAGTCTGGAGCGCGAACTCTCCAAGCTGTGCCGTAAAGCGGTGAAAACGCTGCTGATGGACAAATCGAAAAAACACATCGTGATCAACGGTGATAATCTCAAGGATTTCCTTGGCGTTCAGCGCTTTGATTATGGTCGTGCAGAGAGCGAAAGCCGTGTTGGTCAGGTGACCGGTCTGGCGTGGACGGAAGTGGGCGGCGATCTGCTGACCATCGAAACTGCCTGCGTACCTGGCAAAGGTAAGCTGACTTACACCGGTTCGCTGGGCGAAGTGATGCAGGAATCGATTCAGGCGGCGCTGACTGTAGTGCGTGCGCGTGCGGAGAAACTGGGCATCAATGCTGATTTCTACGAGAAACGTGACATTCACGTCCACGTACCAGAAGGTGCGACGCCGAAAGATGGCCCAAGCGCCGGTATCGCCATGTGCACCGCGCTGGTCTCATGCTTAACCGGCAACCCGGTACGTTCTGACGTGGCGATGACGGGCGAAATCACCCTGCGTGGTTTGGTTCTGCCGATTGGCGGACTGAAAGAGAAGTTGCTCGCAGCGCATCGTGGTGGCATTAAAACGGTACTGATTCCCGATGAAAACAAGCGCGATCTGGAAGATATTCCACAGAACGTGATTGCCGATCTGGAGATTCATCCGGTGAAGCGTATTGAAGAGGTGCTGAACCTGGCACTGGAAAATGCGCCTTATGGTATGCAGGTTGCGACCGCAAAATAGTGATTAGCGACATAAACCGCTAAAAAGCGAAGCTGGCAGGCAAATTGTTGCTTGCCAGCTTTTTTTTGTGCCGCTAACTTAGTGGGCTGCTGGATCAACGATTAAGATGAATACCGTTGTTTCGGCTCCACAGGCTTGATATAACTTGCTGCGCGTTCGCACCGGGCGGGAAGCGCGGGTGCGATGTGAATAATAAAAGAGGGGATGAAGAGAGTGAATAAGTCACAGTTGATCGACAAAATTGCTGCAGACGCTGACATTTCTAAAGCAGCAGCGGGACGTGTATTAGATGCATTTATGGAGTCCGTTACCGAAGCTCTGAAAGGCGGTGATGAAGTGGCACTGGTTGGTTTCGGTACTTTCTCTGTACGTGAGCGTGCAGCTCGTACAGGCCGTAACCCACAAACGGGTAAAGAACTCACCATCCCGGCTGGTAAAGTTCCGGGCTTCCGTGCAGGTAAAGCACTGAAAGATTCCGTCAATTAATGACCGCTGATCTATCCATTGAAGCAATTTCTTCCATGGATTGAGGACGCAAAAGCCGTTCTCATGTAACATACGGGCACATCATTTTTGATGTGCCTTTTTTATTCTTGATGCGCGGCGATGGCCTTTGGTTGTTGTCTCCGCATGGTTGCCAACTGCCAGCCTGAACAGCAGTTGCACGATGATGACATCGTGTTAAAGCTTTACATTCACACTACAGCGGAGTGTTGTCATACCATGATGGACAATTTACGCGCGGCGTCGAATCATGTCGTGCTCAAGATTATTCTGGGATTGATCATCCTGTCTTTTGTACTCACCGGGGTGGGCAACTACCTGATTGGCGGCGGCAGCGATTATGCCGCGAAAGTTAACGGCCATGAGATCAGCCGTGCGGAGCTGGAGCAGGGTTATAACAATGAGCGCAATCGTCAGCAGCAGATGCTGGGCGATCAGTTCTCACAGCTAGCCAGCAACGAAGGCTATATGCAGCAGATGCGTCAGCAGGCGCTGTCACAGCTGATTGATCAGGCACTGCTCGATCAATACATCAAAGATCTGCACATTGGCATCAGCGATGATCAGGTGAAACAGGCAATTTTCAATCAAAAAGCCTTCCAGACTAACGGTAAGTTCGACAACGCCAAATACAGCGGCCTGATCACCAGCATGGGCTTCACCGCTGACCAGTATGCGGAAGCGCTGCGCAAGCAGCTGGCGACGCAGCAGCTGATTAACGCCATTGCCAATACCGATTTCATGCTGAAAGGCGAAACCAGCAAGCTGGTGGATCTGGTGTCACAGCAGCGTGAAGTGCGCCAGGCGGTGATTGATGTCAACGCGCTGGCGGCTAAACAGACCGTCAGTGACGATGAAGTCAGTCAGTATTATCAGCAACATCAAAACAGCTTTATGGCGCCTGAGCAGTTCCGCGTGAGCTACATCAAGATGGATGCCGCTAGCATGACGGAAACGGCCAGCGAAGCAGATATTCAGAGCTGGTACGACCAACATAAAGCGGATTATTCACAGCCGCAGCGCAATCGCTATAGCGTGATTCAGACCAAAACTGAAGCCGATGCCAACGCCGTGGTTGATGCCCTGAAGAAGGGTGAAGATTTCGCTGCACTGGCAAAAAGCAAATCAATTGACCCAATCTCAGCGCGTAAAGGTGGCGATATGGGGTGGCTGGAGCCGAGCACTACGCCAGACGAGCTGAAAAATGCCAAGCTGACGCAGAAAGGCCAGCTGTCGGCTGCTATTAAGTCTTCTGTTGGCTACCTCGTGGTGCGCCTGGACGATATTCAGCCGGAGCAGGTTAAGCCGTTGGCCGAAGTGCATGACGCCGTTGCGGATAAAGTGAAGCAAGAGAAAGCGGTGGATGCCTTCTACAAAATTCAGCAGAAAGTGAGCGAAGCGGCCAGCAATGATAATGAATCGCTGGCTGGCGCAGCACAGGCTTCGGGTCTGAAAGTGGTCGAAACCAATTGGATCACCCGCGATAACTTGCCAGATGAGCTGAATTTCGATGCGGTTAAGCAGGCGATCTTCAACGGTGGTTTAGTCGGGCAGAATGGTGCGCCGGGTAACAACTCCGACATCATTTCTGTGGATGGCGATCGCGCCTTCGTCTTGCGTATCAGCGAGCATAAACCGGAAGCGGTGAAGCCGTTGGATCAGGTTAAAGCGCAGATTGTGGATACCCTGAAGCATGATAAAGCGACGCAGCAGGCAAAAGCGCAGGCCGACAAATTGCTGGCCGATCTGAAAGCCGGTAAAGCAGATGCGCTGCAAGCTGCGGGCTTGACGCTCAGCGCCAGCAAATCATTCGACCGCAATGCACAGGATCCGGTTGCGCAGTCAGCCTTCAATCTGCCACAACCTGCCGACAATAAGCCGTCGTGGGGCGTGAGCGAAGATATGCAGGGCAATGTGGTGCTGGTGGCGCTGGATAAAGTCAGCGCCGGCAATATGCCGCAGGCACAGACCGATGAGATGGTGAAAGGTGTGACGCAGAATAATGCGCAGATCGCCTTTGAAGCGCTGCTGGAAAACCTGCGTAAAGAGGCGAAGATTAAGTACGGCGCCGCTGCACAAAACCAGTAAGCCTCACAAAAAAAGTTAAATCACTGCAATACCGAAAGGCCGCTTATGCGGCCTTTTCCATTTCTGGAATTGCCCTTTTGAGCGTTGATTTTAGCTGTGACACCCTGCTGTTGCTGTCAAACACAAGGAGAAACACAGCATGGTTAAATCAACGTTTCATGCCCTCTGTATTGCGCTGGCGCTGGGCGGCGCAGTTTATACCACTGGGCTCGCGGCCGCTGAGAGCCCCAGCGAAACGCAGGCAACGCAAGTTTCCACGCCACAGGAAGGGCAGGTCAGCATTAATTCAGCCACAGCTGAGCAGCTCGCTGCTGGCATGAATGGCATAGGACTAAAGAAAGCGCAGGCGATAGTGAGTTATCGCGAGCAATACGGTCCCTTTACTGCCATTGAGCAACTCAAGGAGGTGCCGGGCATCGGCAGTGCATTGATAGAGCGTAACAGCGCTCGGCTTAAACTGTGAGGCGACTCGCGACTTTGAAGGATTGAAAAAGCCCCTATTCAGGCTGTGCTATGCTCAACAGGTCTTACCAGTTGTCATTCTCAGCCTGAACAGGAGCAACAATGCAAACCACAATTAAAGTGCGCGGGTATCATCTGGATGTTTATCAGCACGTGAATAACGCGCGCTATCTGGAGTTTCTTGAAGAGGCGCGCTGGCAGTGGTTGGAGGATGTCGATGCCTTTCATTGGCTGATGGCGCAACAGCTGGCGTTTGTGGTGGTGAATATCAACATTAACTATCGTCGTCCTGCAGTGCTGGGTGACGTGCTGAATATTGAAAGTGAAGTATCTCAGCTAAGCGGTAAAAGTGGTGTGATCACGCAGCGCGTATTATTGGCGAAAGATAATTCGGTGGTGGCTGACGCAGCGCTAACCTTTGTTTGTATCGATCTACGCACGCAAAAAGCGGTGCCGATGGAGGGGGAGTTGCGCGATCGTATGGCGGCGTTGATGCTTGAGAGTCATTAGCTGGCATCAATGACGCCAGCTAATACCGCAATCTGAATCAGCTGAGGCCGCTTTTCTGTTTCATCGCGGCCATCACGGCTGACGTGTTTTCCTGATACTCGGCTAAGCCGCGGGCACGTAAATGACAGGCCGCGCATTCGCCACATCCATCGCCCTTAATGCCGTTATAGCAGGTGAGGGTTTCGGCGCGTACCAACGGCAACTGCTGCCAGTAATCTGCCAGCGCCCAGGTCTCCGCTTTGTTCAGCCACATTAGCGGCGTTTCAAAGCGAATATTGCGCGCCATTCCCAGACTGACGGCGTTATTCAGGGCTTTAACAAACTCATCGCGGCAATCCGGATAACCGGAGAAATCGGTCTCACATACGCCGGCGATGACTGCCTCAGCTTCAACCTGATAGGCATAAATTGATGCCAGCGTCAGGAACAGAATATTGCGGCCCGGCACAAAGGTACTCGGTAAACCGCTGGCGTTAGGATCATACGTCGGTACGGGGATATTATCGCGCGTCAGGCTGCTGACGGCTAACTCGTTGAGCAGCGTCACATTCAGCACTTTGTGCGCGCGTGCGCCGAGCTTTTGTGACAGCTCAGCCGCAACCTCAATCTCTTCGCGATGACGCTGGCCGTAATCAAAGGTGACGCAATGCACTTCATCATAATGTTGCAGCGCCTGAATTAAACAGGTGGTGGAGTCTTGTCCGCCACTAAATACCACAACGGCTCTTTTCATTTTTTCTTCCCCAAAAATCAGTGCGCCTATGGTACTGGCTCAGACGCGGACTGAACAGTATACCCGTCATACTTCGAGTCCCTTCATGGCGCCTACTCTTGGGTAGATGCGTTGGCTGCGCGCGTTCATCCCGGTCACTTACTTCTGTAAGCTCCTGGAATTCACCCACTTGCCGCCTTTCTGCAACTCGAATTTTTTAGGATGTAACGCTGGCTGTGGTTGGCGGCGGAATCCAGGCGCGAGTGAAATCAAACCAGCCCAAACTGTTGAGTTGAATGCCCTCAACGCCAGGCGGAGCAAAAACCTGATAGCGATAGTTAAACAGTGGCAGAAGATGACCTGCGCGCATCAGATGCTGGAACAGTTGATGGGTTTGCTCGCCACGCAGCGCCGCGCTGGGTTGCTGGGCGATGGCGCTGAGCGGTTGTTGCAGCACGTCTTCGCGCAGCGGTTGCCATACCGCATCGTTCTCCAGCCAATTCACTAGCGTGAACAGCGGCGCATCGCCGATCAGCCGATCGCCCATCACGACATCAGCTTCACTGAGATCGATATCGTCGCGCCAGCTTTTTACGTCGTGAAAAAAGCAGGTCAGGGTGCAGCCGTATTGTGCCAGCAGGGGGATCAGCGCCTGCGCCATAACATGCAACTCGACTGGTAAATGGTAATGCAGCGTCAGAGCTGGCGGCAGTGCAATGTTGTCGCACTCTGCAAACGGCACGGGCCAGCCGGGGAGCAGTTCGTGACTTGGGGTGATCAAGCCTTCATCCAGCGGCAACTGCTGAATCACGCCGCTACGCTGAATCAGCGCAATCAGCGATTTGGCCTGGTCGGCACTGAAGTGCGAAGAGATACGCGGTGCGAGATAGCAAAATCCGAGGCTTATGCTGCGATCTACTGACCGCAGCGTATCCAGTTCATCAGGATCGCCAATCGCGATTTGCACCGGGTGGCTACAGCTGGTGCCGAGATCACGATCAAACAGCTGTGGCGTGATCCAGTATTCCATCCGCTGGATCAGCGGGCGCTGCAAATGCCAGCGCGCATGGCTCTCCAGCCGCACCAGATCAGCGGTGAAGTGCGTCAGTTTCCATGCTCCGCTGCCAATATCAGCGAATTCAGGATGAGGTAACAAACAGAACTGATGCGCCAGCCGCTGCGGCAGCCAGTAATCGCTTTCGCGCAGTTGAATATGCACCGCCAGCGGATGCGGGGCTTCAATTTGCTCAATTGCCGCCAGCAGGCGCGAACCGCGCGGCGATTGCATGATCTGTTGCAGCTGCTCGACCAGTTGCGCCGCTTGCACCGGCTCATCGTTATGCCAGCTGAGCTGTGGGCGCAGCCAGAAGTACCATTCACGGCCGCTGGCATCGTGCTGCCAATGGTGAGCGATATCGCCTTCAACATCATTATCGCGAAAGCGCGTTAGCCCGGAGAAAACCTGGCGCGCCAGATGTTGCTCGGCGCGCCCGGTCAGCTGCAGCGGACGCAGCGGTTCCATCGCGCGGTAATAGGGGATGCGCAAAACCGGCGACTGGTTTTGCCATTGGCCGCCCATCAGCGGCCGCAGCATTTTCACCAGTCGATCGGGATGCAGATCCAGCACTTGCAAGGCTTGTACCGCTTCACCAGCATCAAGTTGTCGTGTTAACAACTGCTGTCGTAGCTGCTCCGGCGACAGCAGAAAAGTCAGCTCGCCCTGTTTGCCGCGTCCGGATTCAGCGCGCCAGCGCAGCCAACCCGCGTCTTGCCATTGGCGTAGCAGCGTGCGCGCGTGGCGTTCACTGCAAAAACAGTGCTGTGCCATCACAGCGACGCTGAGACGTTGTGTTTCACCGTGGCTGAGTTGCCACAGACGCTGAAATTGGTTGACCCGATGCAGTTCGCGCATAGCTAAACCCGGAACAGTTTTTAAAAAGTATTCACTATTAGTTCCGTAATTACCAGGCGATAGTAGCCACCTCATTCAGACAGGAGAATTCGCATGGCTCGTCTCGCGGCATTTGATATGGACGGTACGCTGCTGCTGCCCACCCATCGGTTAGGTAATGAGACGCTGGCAAGCCTGCAGGCGTTGCATCAGCGCGGGGTAACTCTGGCTTTTGCCACCGGCCGCCATCTGATGGATATGCAGCGAGTCCGCGAGCAAATCACCTTGCCAGCATGGCTGATTACCGGCAACGGCACGCGTATTCATGATCTGGAAGGCAACCAGCTTTACGGCTGTGATTTGAGCTCATCGGTGGCTGAAGAGGTGATTCACACCCATTGGCAAACGCCGGCGTCGATTCATATTTTCAATGATGAAGGCTGGTTTACTGATAAGCCCTTGCTTGGTGCGCTGGAAGCTCATGCGATGAGCGGCTTCCATTACCAACTGCGTGACTTGCGCCAGATGTCGGCGCATGAAGTGACTAAGATCTGTTTTATTGCGCCGCATGAAATGTTGCAGGCGTTAAGAAGTGAACTGCAGGCCGCATTAGGCGAGCGGGCCAATATTTGTTTTTCCGCGTGGGATTGCCTGGAGGTATTGCCGGTCGACTGCCATAAAGGCGCGGCGTTGGGACGTCTGTGTCAGCATCTTTCGCTGTCGCTCTCCGACTGCATGGCGTTTGGCGATGCGATGAACGATCGTGAAATGCTGGAGCGCGTGGGCAACGGATTTATTATGGGCAATGCAATGAATCAACTGAAAACGTCATTGCCGCATTTACCGATTATTGGTCATTGCGAGACACAGGCGGTGTCTCACTACTTAAATCACTGGATGACCACACCACACCTCGATTATTCCCCCGAATGCTGAGGCTTACAGTGAACCGGACAGGACGTCCGGTTTTTTATTGCAGCTCATGCACCCACGGCGTAATGTCGCCGATATTCTGCTTCACCCATTCTGCATTGTAATAGGTATCGGGATAGCGCTCGCCGCTATCGCATAGCAGCGTCACCAGTGAACCTTGTTCGCCATTTTCCCGCATGCGTTTTGCTACCTGCAACATGCCCCAGAAGTTAGTGCCGGTTGAAGCGCCAGGACGACGTCCGAGGATCTGCTCCAACTGCAGCATCGCAGCGACGGTCGCCCCATCCGGCACCTTCATCATTTCGTCAATTACGTCCGGTAAAAACGACGGTTCCACGCGTGGACGGCCAATGCCCTCAATCAAACTGCCGCGTTCGCTGCGCAGCGTACTATCGTGGCTGTGCCAGTAATCAAAGAACACAGAATGCTGCGGGTCGACCACCAGCAGGCGGGTATCGTGGCCCTGATAGCGGATGTAACGGCCTAAGGTGGCTGAGGTCCCGCCGGTGCCGGCGCTCATGATGACGGTATGCGGTACCGGAAAAGGTTCATGCGACATCTGACGGAAAATGCTTTCGGCGATATTGTTGTTGCCGCGCCAGTCCGTCGCGCGCTCAGCGTAAGTGAACTGGTCCATAAAGTGGCCTTTTAATTCACGCGCTAAACGCTCGGATTCGCTATACAGCTGGCAGGGATCGGCGACGAAATGGCACTCGCCGCCATAAAAACGAATCATCTCGATTTTACGTTTGGCGGTACTGGCGGGCATCACCGCGATAAATGGCAGGCCAAGCAGCTGCGCGAAATAAGCTTCTGATACGGCGGTGCTGCCAGAAGAGGCTTCAATGATCGGCGTATTTTCACCGATCCAGCCATTAACCAAACCGTAGAGAAACAGGGAGCGCGCCAGGCGATGTTTCAGGCTGCCACTAGGATGGGTGCTTTCATCCTTTAGATAGCAGTGAATGCCGGGGAAATCGTCCAGTTTGAAGCGGATGAGATGCGTATCCGCTGAACGCTGAAAATCGGCGTTAATTTCATTGATGGCGTGGCGAACCCAGAGCGTTTGCATGTTGCTTTTCCGTGATCATTATTGCGCACATTGTAAGGCACTGGCAGGAAAAAGAGGTTGCTTTAATCGGGGTATAATGGTGCGCTTAGAGAAAATTTTTCTCCGGGAGTGGCAAATGTTAGATAAAACTGACCGTGCTTTGCTGGCAATGCTGCAGCAGGATTGCACGCTGTCGCTGCAGACGTTGGCCGAAGCCGTGAATCTCACCACCACGCCGTGCTGGAAACGCCTGAAAAAACTGGAAGATGATGGCATTATTCGTGCGCGTGTGGCGCTGGTGGACGGCGAGAAAATCGGTCTATCGCTCACCGCCTTTATGTTTGTTAAAACTCAGCAGCACAGTAGCGAGTGGTTTAAGCAATTTGTCGCCGTGGTGCAGCAAATGCCGGAAGTGATGGCGTTTTACCGCATGGCGGGTGAGTACGATTATTTGCTGCGTATTCAGGTGGCGGACATGAAGAGCTATGACAACTTTTATAAGCGTCTGGTGAATGGTGTGCCGGGCCTGATGGATGTGACCTCCAGTTTTGCCATGGAAGAGATTAAATACACCACCGCATTGCCGGTAGCGCCCTAACGGGCAGAGAAAGAGACACGCTTGTGCGATTATTCAGCCAGTTAAGTTGGTATTTTTTGCGCGAGTGGCGGCGATATTTGGGTGCCGTCAGCTTGCTGATTGTTATTGCGCTGCTGCAGTTGCTGCCCCCGCACGTGGTCGGCGTGATTGTCGACGGCGTCACCCAGCATAACCTGAGCGCAGGGCAGATCTTCATGTGGATTGGCGTGATGCTGCTGACCGCGGTGATCGTCTATCTGCTGCGTTACGTCTGGCGCGTGCTGCTGTTCGGCGCCTCCTACCAATTGGCCGTTGAGCTGCGAGAAGATTTTTACCGTCAGCTCAGTCGCCAACATCCTGCCTTCTATCTGCGTCATCGCACGGGCGATCTTATCGCCCGTGCCACCAATGACGTCGATCGCGTAGTGTTTGCCGCCGGTGAAGGCGTGCTGACGCTGGTGGATTCGCTGGTAATGGGATTGGTAGTGCTGATCGTGATGAGCACACAAATCAGCTGGGAGCTGACGTTACTGGCGCTAATACCGATGCCGATTATGGCATTCGCTATTCAAAAAGATGGCGCACGCTTGCATCAGCGTTTCAAAGTGGCGCAGGCGGCCTTCTCCAGCCTTAACGATCAAACTCAGGAAAGCCTGACCAGCATTCGCATGATCAAGGCGTTTGGCCTTGAAGATCACCAGTCGCAACAGTTTGCGGGTATCGCCGCAGATACTGGCAAGAAAAATCTGCACGTGGCACGCGTTGACGCGCGTTTCGATCCCATCATTTATATCGCCGTCGGCTTCTCCAATCTGCTGGCGATTGCCGGTGGTGGCTGGATGGTGTGGAACGGCAGCTTAACGCTCGGTCAACTCACCAGTTTTGTGATGTATCTCGGTTTGATGATTTGGCCGATGCTCGCGCTGGCATGGATGATCAATATCGTCGAGCGTGGGAGCGCGGCGTGGAGCCGTATTCGCTCATTGCTGACAGAAGCGCCTGCGGTCGAAGATGGACAGAAAGTGTTACCACCTGAACCGGGCGTGCTGCAGGTTGCGATCCGTGAATTCCGCTATCCGGCCAGTTCCGGCGCGGTGCTCAGTCACCTCAATTTTCAGTTAAAACCGGGCCAGATGCTGGGATTATGTGGACCGACTGGCTGCGGTAAGAGCACATTGCTCAGCCTGATTCAGCGCCATTTCGATGTTGATCAGGGCGATATCCGCTATCACAACACGCCGCTGCCGCAGCTGCGGCTCGATAGCTGGCGCAGTCGGCTGGCGGTAGTGAGTCAGACGCCGTTCCTGTTCTCCGATACCATCGCTAATAATCTGGCGCTCGGCTGTCCGAATGCCACGCAACAAGAGCTGGAGCAGGTGGCGAAGATGGCCTGCGTGCACGACGACATTCTGCGCCTGCCGCAGGGCTATGAAACCGAAGTCGGCGAGCGCGGCGTGATGCTGTCCGGTGGACAGAAACAGCGCATTTCCATTGCACGCGCGCTGCTGCTGAATGCGGAAATCCTGATTCTGGATGATGCGCTGTCTGCGGTAGATGGCCGTACCGAGCATGACATTCTGCATAACCTGCGTCAGTGGGGCAAAGGGCGCACGTTGATTATCAGTGCGCATCGTTTGTCAGCGCTCACTGAGGCCAGCGAAATTCTGGTGCTGCAGCAGGGCGCAGTGGCGCAGCGTGGCGATCATGACACTTTAGCGGCAAAAGAGGGCTGGTATCGCGACATGTACCGTTATCAGCAGCTGGAAGCGGCATTGGATGACGATGAAGTGGCAGAAGGAGCAAGCCGTGGCTAAATCACAACGTCTGTGGCCGACGCTGAAACGTCTGCTGGCGTACGGCAAACCGTGGCGTAAATCGCTGTGGCTGGCGGTCGGTATGCTGTGGATTGCTGCCGCAGCTGAAGTTACCGGACCGGTTCTGGTGAGCTATTTCATCGATAATCTGGTAGCGAAGCATCAGATGCCGTGGGGCATTGCCGCTGGCTTGCTGGTGAGCTTTGTTTTGCTGCAATTGCTGGCGGCGGGATTGCACTATTTTCAAGCGTTGCTGTTTAACCGCGCGGCAATTGGCGTGGTGCAGCAACTGCGCGTTGATGTGATGAACGCGGCGCTACGCCAGCCGCTGAGCGCCTTCGACACGCAACCGGTGGGGCAGATTATCTCCCGCGTCACCAACGACACCGAAGTGATCAAAGATCTCTACGTCACCGTGGTAGCCACCGTATTGCGTGCTGCTGCGCTGATTGGTGCGATGCTGGTGGCGATGTTCTCACTGGATTGGCGCATGGCGCTGGTCGCGCTGGTGATTTTCCCGTTGGTGCTGACGGTAATGTTGATATATCAACGCTTCAGCACGCCGATTGCACGTCGCGTACGCAGTTATCTGGCGGATATCAACAACGGCTTTAATGAAGTCATCAACGGCATGAGTGTGATCCAGCAGTTCCGCCAGCAGGCGCGCTTTGGTGAGCGCATGGGCGAAGCCAGCCGTTCACACTATCTGGCACGGATGGAAACGCTGCGGCTGGATGGCTTTTTATTGCGCCCGCTGCTGAGCCTGTTTTCCGCCATGATTCTTTGCGGTTTGCTGATGCTGTTTAGCTTTGCCACGCCGGGTGTGTTTGAAGTCGGCGTACTCTATGCCTTTATTACCTATCTTGGCCGGCTTAACGAGCCGCTGATTGAGCTGACCACGCAGCAGTCAATGCTGCAGCAAGCGGTAGTGTCTGGCGAACGTATCTTCGAACTAATGGATGCCGAACAGCAAGGTTACGGCGGTGATATTCAGCCGCTGGCCTCCGGCAGTATCTCGCTGCGTGATGTGAGCTTTGCCTATCGCGATAATCGCGATGTGTTGAGCAATATTAACCTTGAAGTGCCGGCGCGTAATTTTGTTGCGCTGGTCGGTCATACCGGCAGCGGTAAAAGCACCTTAGCCAATTTGCTGATGGGCTATTATCCGGTAACACGCGGTAGCATCGAACTGGATGGTCGCCCGCTGCCGCAGTTGTCGCATGCCGCCTTGCGTCAAAGTATTGCGATGGTGCAGCAGGATCCGGTGGTGCTGGCAGATTCGCTGCTGGCCAACGTGCGTTTGGGCCGCGATATCCCGGAAGAGGAGGTGTGGCAGGCGCTGGAAACGGTGCAGCTGGCACCACTGGCACGCAGCATGGCTGAAGGGATTCACACGCGGCTGGGCGAGCAGGGTAACAATCTGTCGGTTGGGCAGAAACAGCTACTGGCGCTGGCTCGCGTGCTGGTTTCACTGCCGCAGATTTTAATCCTCGACGAAGCCACGGCCAATATAGACTCCGGTACGGAGCAGGCCATTCAGCATGCGTTACGGGCGCTGCGCCAGCACAGTACACTTGTGGTCATCGCGCATCGGCTTTCCACCATCACGGAAGCCGATCAGATTTTAGTGCTGCATCGCGGTCAGGTGGTTGAGCGCGGAACGCATGCTGAACTGCTGGCTGAGCAGGGCCGTTACTGGCAAATGTATCAGCTACAGCAGGCGGGCGATGAACTCGCGGCGGGCATCCCCGTACAAGCTGAAGGGTGAATTGCACCTTTTTTGCACAGTTTTATCGGAATGTTCTGTATTGATGCACCCCTTTGAGGCCCGAAGCACCAAAGGGGTGCAACATTGCAACACCTCTCTTGCCACCACTCCCCAATTAGCGCCATACCTCACATAACGAAGCGCCATGCAGCGCGCCCAGGCTACTGACATTCCCCTTTTTTAATTTATGGCACAGCCTTTGCTTATATCCCTACGTGTCCGCGAAGACTCACTCAATTTCTTATCCGGAGGGGAACGTATGAAGCTGGTTACCGTGGTAATCAAACCATTTAAGCTGGAGGACGTGCGTGAAGCCTTATCCTCTATTGGCATTCAGGGACTGACAGTTACCGAGGTGAAAGGTTTCGGTCGCCAGAAAGGTCACGCAGAGCTTTATCGCGGTGCCGAGTACAGCGTTAACTTCCTGCCAAAAGTAAAAATTGATATCGCTATTGCGGACGACCAGCTTGATGAAGTGGTCGATGTCATCAGCAAGGCCGCTTATACCGGCAAAATTGGCGACGGCAAGATTTTCGTCGCAGAACTGCAGCGCGTCATTCGTATTCGTACCGGCGAGACCGACGAAGCAGCACTGTAACTGGGGCTCTGAATTGTGATGGGATGGAAAGAAATGAATAAACTGATAACGAAGTTGGGCCTCACCAGCCTCGCGCTGTTACCTTCTCTGGCGATGGCGGCAGCACCTGCGGTGGCAGATAAAGCTGATAACGCCTTTATGATGATCTGTACCGCGCTGGTACTGTTTATGTCAATTCCAGGCATTGCGCTGTTCTACGGTGGTTTGATCCGCGGGAAGAACGTGCTGTCAATGCTGACTCAGGTTGCGGTGACGTTTTCACTGGTGTGCGTGTTGTGGGTCATCTATGGCTACTCGCTGGCGTTCAGCGAAGGTAACGCCTTCTTTGGCAGCTTCCAGTGGGCCATGCTGAAAAATATTGAGCTGAAAGCCTTGATGGGCAGCTTCTATCAGTACATCCATGTCGCGTTCCAGGCTTCCTTCGCCTGTATCACCGTTGGCCTGATTGTAGGTGCGTTAGCTGAGCGTATTCGCTTCTCTGCGGTACTGATTTTCGTGGTGGTGTGGCTGACGCTGGCCTATCTGCCAATCGCACACATGGTTTGGGCGGGCGGCTTGCTGGCGCAAGATGGCGCGCTCGACTTCGCAGGCGGTACTGTAGTGCACATCAACGCCGCTGTTGCCGGTCTGGTCGGTGCTTACCTGGTGGGTAAACGTGCTGGTTTTGGTAAAGAAGCGTTCAAACCGCACAACCTGCCAATGGTATTCCTTGGTACGGCGATTCTGTATGTGGGCTGGTTCGGCTTCAACGCCGGTTCTGCATCTTCTGCTAACGAAATCGCTGCGCTGGCCTTCCTGAATACCGTTGTAGCAACGGCGGGTGCTGTTCTGTCCTGGGTGTTTGGCGAGTGGGCGGTACGTGGTAAACCTTCTCTGCTGGGTGCTTGCTCGGGCTTCATTGCGGGTCTGGTGGCGATTACCCCAGCCTGTGGTTACGTTGGTGTTGGCGGCGCGCTGATTATCGGTCTGGCGGGTGGCTTAGCCGGTCTGTGGGGTGTGACAACGCTGAAGAAATGGCTGCGCGTTGATGACCCATGCGATGTATTCGGTGTGCACGGCGTGTGTGGCATCCTCGGCTGCATTCTGACCGGTGTGTTCGCTTCGTCTTCACTGGGCGGCGTTGGCTACGCAGAAGGCGTGACTATGGGCCATCAGGTGTGGATTCAGCTGTTCAGCGTGGGTGTGACTATCGTCTGGACTGCCGTGGTTGCCTTCATCGGCTTTAAACTGGCGGATATGATTGTTGGCCTGCGTGTTCCGGAAGATCAGGAACGTGAAGGTCTGGATGTGAATAGCCACGGCGAGAACGCTTACAACCAGTAATCGTCGGGTTAAAGAAGAGCAGTGCGCTAAAATTATAAGAAAACAGAGGGGCGATGATTTCGCCCCTTTTTTTATGCCTCGCGCTGACGCATTACACCTTCCTGAACGGTGGTGGCCACCAGCCGGCCATCTTGCGTATAAAACTCACCACGCACAAATCCGCGTGCACCTGATGCAGATGTACTCACCACGCTGTACAGCAGCCACTGTGACAAGTCGAATGGGCGATGAAACCACATAGAGTGATCGATGGTGGCAACCTGCATATCAGCCTCAAGGAAGCCTTTACCGTGCGGCTGTAGCGCGACTGGCAAGAAGTTGAGATCCGAGGCATAACCGAGCAGATACTGATGAATGCGACGATCGTCCGGCAGCTCGCCGTTAGCGCGAATCCACACCTGGCGCAGCGGTTCGTCGACGTGACCTTTCAACGGGTTATGAATCTGCACCGGGCGGATATCCAGAGGACGTTCGGCGAGGAATTTCTCTTTTAATTTCAGCGGCAAATGTGCGGCCAGCTTTTTCGCCAAATCCTGCTCCGATGGCAGATTATCCGGGCCTGGCACCTGCGGCATGCTGTTTTGATGTTCGAAGCCAGTTTCTGGAGCCTGGAACGATGCCGTCATGTAGAAAATCGGCTGGCCATTCTGCACGGCGCTGACGCGGCGCGCACTGAAGCTTTTGCCATCTCGCAGCGTTTCGACATCATAAATAATGGCTTTCTGGCTATCGCCTGGACGCAGAAAGTAGCTGTGGAAGGAGTGAATAATGCGTTCTTCCGGCACCGTTTGTTTCGCAGCGTATAGTGCCTGTCCCACTACCTGACCACCAAACACCTGGCGCAGGCCAAGGTCTTCGCTCTGACCGCGAAACAGCCCTTCTTCCAGTTTTTCCAGATTTAATAAATTAAGCAGGTTGTGCAGTGCCTGACTCATAGCGGATACCTCAGTGTGACTTATCGCGCCAGTGTGAAAGATCCGACCAGTTTCCGTCAATGATTTTGCCGTACTTTCAGCAAGCTGGTTGATGCTTTAGGCGCAATCCCGTTATTTGTGCCAGAATTAAGGGCATTCGGCGGTAGAAAATCCAGGTATTAAATTTACCGCCGACAATCATAGTGTTCATAAGGAGACGACATCGATGAAACTCTGGCAAGTTATTAGCGGTATGACCCTGGCCGCAGCGATTACAGGTTGTGCCGACCACAGTAAACCGGTAGCTACCCCAACGCTCGGCTCAGCGGTAGCAGGGCAGCAGGCCGCCATCGCGCAGCCAAATGTCAGTGGTTCGGTGTATATTCGCCAGCGCATTGCGCTGCCGCCGGATTCCGTGCTGACTGTCACGCTCTCTGATGCGTCGCTGGCCGATGCGCCATCGAAGGTGCTGTCGCAGCGCGTAGTGCGTACTGAAGGGAAACAGGCGCCGTTCCAGTTTGTCTTGCCATTTAATCCGGCAGACATTCAACCTAACGCGCGCATTCTGTTAAGTGCGGCCATTTCAATTGATGGCAAGCTGGCGTTTATCACCGATACGGTGAAACCGGTGATTAATCAGGGCGGAACCAAAGCAGAACTGCTGCTAGTGCCGGTGACTAACGTCGCGATGCAAACCCAACCGGGCGCAGCGACTACGGTGCCTTCGACATCACCGACGCAGGTTACGCCATCGGCTTCGGTACCCGCTCCGACGAGTCTTTAAATCGATCAATGGGGCGAGAGAGCGCCGGAAGTCAACGTTGTTCCGTAAAGCCGCTGTCTCGTCCCTGATCGCTCGTCACACGCCATCCATGGCGTGTGCCGCTTTACTCTACAACGATGACTTCCGGCGTATTAAGTTGAGTGCGGTTTGTGGTCTGTCTGAGCGCGTCATATAGCATTGCTAAATTTGCCAACGATATTTTTCCAACTCAATCTCCCCAGCATCAGTTACTTCAATTCCTTCCGCTTCTAACGCATCACGCTGACGAAACAGATCGTCGCCCTGCAGAGAAATACGACCATGGCGATTGATGACGCGAAACCAGGGCAATTTGCTGCCTTCTGGCAAACGGCGTAATACGCCACCCACCTGACGAGCTGCACGTGGCGAACCTGCCAGCTGGGCAACATCACCGTAAGTGATGACTTTTCCTGGCGGAATGGCCGCAATAATCTGCCAGACGCGCTGAGAGAAATTGTTCTGGTCGCTCATGTGCGCACCTATTTTTATTGAAGAAAGGGCAAACTTTAGCATGCAGAAGGGTAGACAGCAGCGCTTAGCTGTGTGCTTGTGCAAGAAACCAACGGTTGTCTGGCCTACGCTTGCAATTGCCAGGGGGTTACTTGATAATGCCTGCGCTCTCGAAATGAGGGCTCGTCAATGGGGGCCCTGTTGGTTCTCCCGCAACGCTAACTTGTGAACTCGGTCAGATCCGGAAGGAAGCAGCCGCAGCAGGCGACGCGTGTGCCGGGATGTAGCTGGCAGGGCCCCCACCCATTTTATCTCCCTTCAGAAATCCCACAGAATTTAACCCATAGAGAAATCTGGCACTCCTTTGCCGGTGAATCAATCCTTGATAAAACGATGACGTTGCAGAATGGCTGTTAGAGGAAAATCTTAGCGGACGAACTTCCAGACAGAAACCGGTACTTTATCGTAAAGCTTATTCATGGTCAGTTCAGCCAGACGGTGATCGGCTGCCGAATAGAATACCGCGAGTTCATTATCAGGTAATTCGTACTTGTTTTTTTCGATCACCCGTTCAAGGGTATCGATTGAGCGACAGCGGCGCAGTCGCATCAAATAATCTGTTTTGGTTAAGGCTTGGTTGCTCATAAATAAACCGGTCTCAGTCTGGTGCTAAAAGGAATGGCTAGGTTGTTGGAGATAAGCACACTCTTCGGCAAACAGATTAAATAAGCGTTTTGCTGAACGCTGCCACCGTTGTAGATCCTGAGTATTGATTCCATAGCTGCTGAACAGCATAAAGGTATCGTCAAGATATTCATCGATTTGCGTAATCAGGGCTTCATCTTCAACGTGCTTAATTTTGTAATTCATCGTGAAAGAAGCGATATGCTCAATCAAATCGTTGAGCTGTAAATTGCTTTCAGAAGTAGGATCATTAACCCAGCCATGATGGCTATCAGTCAATGTCGCCATACTTTCATCGAACAAGTTCTCACACAGGTATTTAAGCTGGGCAATATCATGCCGTTTCGGTGAGTATTCGTCCATCTTTTTCCCCTCCATAGCTAGCACAGTTACCGCAGCGCGGCGAGATTAGGAAAAGCTACCAGGAAGCGATCACGAATAAAGCGTATTCAGCGACTCCTTAAATGTAATCCACAATCATTAGCTTTGCTCACCTCAATTACCAAATATTACAATTCGTCGGCAGGAGAGGGGCGGGTATTGTCAATCACTTCAAACACCAGTGCGCCGGGGTTTACCTGGAACATCACTTCTTCACGACGCGTAAACGTTTCATTTAAATCCAGGCAAGGATTAAATAAATTCCAGTTGAAATCGTAAAGCATTTTAAATCGATTATTGTCGGTTGGTTGAATAGAAATAATCTGGAAGCTGTCCGGAACTAATTGCGCGTTTTGAGAATACCACTGTAAATCACCGGCTAATGCCTCGGCTATTTTGAGAATATTCCCCTGGATAATTCTTACTAACTTTTCGCAATCGTCCTCATCCACAGCAATATCACAATGAATAATAGACGGCATTTTGTATCCAGTAAAAGAATGATGTTTCTATCATTGAGCTTCTTGCCCGACATTGCAAGTCGCTAATAAACAGAAAGAGTAATCGTTGTGATGGGTTTCATAACTCAATCAAGTAAAAACGGTGAATTACCGGGAATACCTTCGCCAGCGGTCAACTTTTGAAACACTTTTACTCAGGCGCAATGAAGGCGGAATCGAGTACCATTGTTGTTATGTTATAACATTATTGGTTGTTGAGTATGAATCACAGCGGTTTACTTCTATCCCTTGGCGGCCGATTACTGGTCGCGCTGGCGTTGATTGCCTTTCTGGCGCTGGCATTATGGTGGGGAATGCAGAAATGATGCATTTCAACCGCTTACAGGCAGGTTATCAGGGGCGGGCGGTAACGCCAGTTATTAACGGCGAGCTGACCAAGGGCAGCATGACGGCGCTGATTGGTGCTAATGGCAGCGGAAAATCGACCTTATTGAAAACCATTGCCGGTTTATTGCCGCCAATTTCCGGTCACTGTGAATTGCAGATTCAGCGCAAAGCGCTGGGGTGGCTACCGCAGCGCAGCGAACTTGAAACGCGTTTTCCTCTTACGGCTTATGAACTGGTGGCGATGGGATGCTGGCCGCGCTGCGGCTGGTTCGGCAGCATCAATCGGTCCTTATGCAAAGAAATTGACGCAGCGCTGGATGCGGTCCAGATGCGTGAGTTTGCTGATGCTCAACCTTCTACCTTATCCGGTGGACAACTGCAGCGCGTGCTGTTCGCGCGTCTGATGCTGCAGCGCAGCCAGCTCTGGCTGCTGGATGAACCCTTCAACGGTATTGATACGCAAACCGTCACGCTGCTGATGTCCATTCTCGAACAGCAGCAGCGAGCGGGAACCACATTATTGGTGGTACTGCACGATCGCCCGCTGGTGGCGCGTTATTTTCAGGATGTGTTGTCACTGGATGACGCCGCACACGCTCCGCAATTGCGCAAGGTGGCGTCGTGACATTAATTCAGCCTTTTATCGAATTCGGTTTCATGCGCCGTGCGCTAGTCGCCTGCGTGGCACTGGCGATCAGCGCAACTCCGCTGGGCGTGTTCCTTTCACTGCGGCGCATGAGTTTGGTGGGCGATGCGCTATCACATGCCGTATTACCCGGCGCGGCGATGGGTTATCTGGTATCGGGATTATCGCTGGTGGCGATGGGCATTGGCGGCCTGATTGCCGGTTTGGCAGTGGCGCTGCTCTCCGGCGCGGTTAGCCGTTATACGCACTTGAAAGAGGATGCCAGTTTTTCTGGCTTCTACCTCGGTTCGCTCGCGCTCGGTGTCACGCTGGTGTCGCTACGGGGTTCCAGCGTCGATCTTCTGCACGTGTTATTTGGATCGCTGCTGGCGGTGGATAACGCGGCGATTCTGTTGGTCGGCGGCATTGCGGCTTTCACTTTGCTGCTGCTGGCGGTGATCTTCCGTCCGCTGGTGATAGATGCATTCGATCCCGATTTCCTGCGCGCCCAGGGCAAATGGAGCGCGCCGCTGGTGCACGGGTTGTTCCTGATGCTGGTGGTGCTCAATCTGGTGGCAGGCTTTCAGGTGCTGGGCACGCTGATGTCAGTGGGATTGATGATGTTACCTGCAACCAGCGCGCGCTTCTGGAGCCGCCATCTCGCCTGCATGCTCGGCATCGCCATGCTGCTGGCGATCGTCTCTGCGTTTATCGGCCTGATTCTATCGTGGCATTTCTCGCTGCCGGCTGGACCTGCGGTAGTGCTGAGTGCTGCGGTGCTCTTTCTACTTTCTGTTTTGACAGGACCATGTGGCGGCCTGTTGCGCCGCCGATAACGAAACCAATAAAGGGGATATGAATGAAAAAGTTACCGCTGAGTTTGGCGATTAGCGCCATGCTGATTAGCCCGCTGGCGCTGGCCAAAAGCGTTGATGTTGTGGCGAGCTTTACCGTGCTGGCAGATATCGTGAAGCAGGTAGGTGGCGAGCACGTTAATGTGAAATCGTTAGTTGGCCCAAATGGCGATCCGCACACCTTCGAACCCACGCCGCAGGATAGCCAGGCGCTGTCGCAGGCTGATGTGGTGTTCGTTAGTGGTTTAGGCATGGAAGGGTGGATGGATCGCCTGATCAGCGCTTCAGGCTACAAAGGCACAATTGTGGTGGCATCGAATGGCGTGAACACGCGCAAGATGGAAGAGGACGGTAAAAGCATCACCGATCCGCACGCGTGGAACAGTATGCAAAACGGTGTGATTTACGCCACGAATGTGATGAATGCGCTGATCAAAGCAGATCCTGAAGATGCAGCGGATATTCGCAAAAGCGGTGAAAGCTACATTCAGCAATTACAGAAGCTGGATAGCTGGGCGAAAACCGCGTTTGCTGAAGTGCCGAAGAACAAACGTAAAGTGCTGACCAGCCACGATGCCTTTGGCTATTTCGGCCAACGTTACGGTGTTAGCTTCCTTGCGCCCGTAGGCTTTTCAACCGAAGCAGAAGCCAGCGCCAGCGATGTGGCCTCGATCATCAAACAGCTAAAGGCCGAGCACATTAATACCTACTTTATGGAGAATCAAACCGATCCGCGTCTGGTAAAACAGATCGCCAACGAAACGGGGGCAAAGCCGGGCGGGGAACTCTATCCGGAAGCGTTGTCTGAAGCTGATGGTCCAGCGGCGACCTATGTGGCCGCGTTCAAACACAATGTTGACGCCATTCTGCATAGCATGAAGTAAAAAAAAGGCCGGGGAGCATCCCGGCCAATTATCACGACACATTCCTACCTTTTTTTCTTTCTTCCCTGAACCGCCTTAAAGCGCGGATTGGTTTTACAAATCACATAGATGCGACCTTTACGACGCACCACTTTGCAATCTTTATGGCGCGACTTCGCAGAGCGCAATGAACTCAATACCTGCATGCCTAATCCCCCGTGTTACTTGTTACGCGTCAGGAAGCTGCCAAAACGCTGATTGAAGCGCGCGGTGCTGCCCTCTTTGGCAAAATCTTTTTGTTTACCGGTGTAGAACACGTGGGATTTTGAGGAAACATCCAGCGTGACGTACGGCAGCACTTCACCTTCATACTCGATGGTGCGCTCGGTTTTGATGGTGGAGCCGACTTTGAAGTATTCGTTAGCTGACGTGTCGTGGAACACCACAGCGCGATAATGGGGATGAATATCCGGTTTCATAGTAACCTCGTTATGTAATGTTATACTATAACAATAGTATGAACCCGAAGCATGATGAATGCAACCGCATTAAACACAGGTGTTTTTTTGCAGGGTGGTGAAGGGGTAATAAAAAAGGCCGCATCAGCGGCCTTTTCGGTAAGGGTAAAACTTAGTGTTTATGCTCGACAGGATGACCCTGTTCAATATCACCTTTGTTCTTACTGAAGCGGCGGCGAACCACCACGAAGAACACCGGAACGAAGAAGATAGCCAGCGCAGTTGCTGTTACCATCCCGCCCATAACGCCAGTACCTACCGCATTCTGCGCGCCAGAACCCGCACCAGTACTGATCGCCAGCGGCATTACGCCGAGGATAAAGGCGAGTGAGGTCATCAGAATCGGACGCAGACGCATACGGGATGCTTCCAGCGTTGATTCAACCAACCCTTTGCCTTCCTTCTCCATCAAATCCTTAGCAAATTCGACAATCAGGATGGCGTTCTTCGCCGACAATCCTATGGTGGTCAACAAGCCCACCACAAAGTAGACGTCGTTGCTCAGGCCACGCAGCGTAGTAAACAGCAGTGCGCCGACGACACCCAGCGGTACGACTAACATGACCGAGAATGGAATCGACCAGCTCTCATACAGCGCCGCCAGACACAAGAACACCACAATCAGCGAGATGGCATACAGCGCCGGTGCCTGGTTGCCAGACAAGCGTTCCTGATAGGACATGCCGGTCCAGTCATAACCGATACCTGCAGGCAGTTTTCCGGCCAACTCTTCCATCAGGTTCATGGCATCACCGGAGCTCTTGCCTGGCGCTGCCTGGCCAAGGATCTCCATCGATGGCAAGCCGTTATAACGCTCCAGACGCGGCGAACCATACTGCCACTTCGCCGAAGAGAAGGCGGAGAACGGAACCATGGTGCCGCCACTGTTGCGCACGAACCACTTACTGATATCGTCCGGCAACATACGCGAATCGGCCTCGCCCATGACGTACACTTTCTTCACGCGACCACGATCGATGAAGTCGTTAACGTAAGAGCCACCCCATGCTGAACCCAGCGTGGTATTGATGTCAGACAACGACACACCCAGTGCCTGCGCTTTTTCCTGATCGATAATCAGTTTGTACTGTGGCGTATCTTCCATACCATTTGGACGTACGCCAACCAGCGTATCCGGATGCTGGGCAATCATGCCAAACAGCTGATTACGCGCGGCGGTCAGCTTCTCGTGACCCAGGTTACCCTGATCGGTCAGCATGAAGTCAAAGCCGGTGGCGTTACCCAGTTCGATAATCGCTGGCAGGTTGAACGGGAATACCATTGCATCTTTGATCTGACCGAGCGCCTGCATGGCACGTCCGGCAATCGCAGGTACTTTCAGGTTAGCATCGCCACGCTCATCCCACGGCTTGAGGCTGACGAACGCAATACCGGTATTTTGTCCACGACCGGCAAAGCCGAAGCCGTTAACGGTAAACACCGAATTCACGCTGTCTTTCTCTTTGGTCAGGAAGTAATCGGTTACCTGATCCAATACCTTCTGGGTACGTTCCTGGGTTGCACCGGCCGGCAGCTGCGCCTGCGCCAGTAACAGACCCTGATCCTCTTCCGGCAGGAATGAGGTAGGCAGTTTCAGGAACATGTAGGCCATGCCGACAACGATAATGAGATAAATCAGCAGGTAGCGACCGGTACTGCGCACGATATGACCGACACTATCGACATAGTGGTTGGTGCTCTTATCGAACATACGGTTAAACCAGCCGAAGAAACCGGTGGTTTTACCGTGGTTGCCTTTTGCCACTGGCTTCAGCAGGGTGGCACACAGCGCTGGCGTCAGAATCAACGCCACCAGTACCGACAGCGCCATCGCGGAAACGATGGTGATCGAGAACTGGCGATAGATTACGCCGGTTGAACCGCCGAAGAACGCCATTGGAATAAACACCGCAGACAGCACCAGTGCGATACCCACCAGCGCGCCCTGGATCTGCTCCATCGAACGCTTAGTGGCCTCTTTAGGCGGTAAGCCCTCTTCGGCCATCACACGTTCAACGTTCTCTACTACCACGATGGCGTCATCTACCAGCAGGCCGATAGCGAGCACCATCCCGAACATCGTCAGGGTGTTTATCGAGTAGCCAAAGGCGCTGATAACCGCAAAGGTACCGAGCAAGACGACCGGAACGGCGATGGTTGGAATCAGCGTTGCACGGAAGTTCTGCAGGAACAGATACATCACCAGGAACACCAGCACGATCGCTTCAAACAGCGTTTTCACCACTTCGAAAATCGAAATTTTAACGAACGGCGTGGTGTCGTACGGATAAACGGTTTTCATGCCTTCCGGGAAGAACGGCTCCAGCTTCTTCAGTTCGCCTTTAACCGCATCGGCGGTATCCAGCGCGTTAGCACCAGTTGCCAATTTGATCCCGATACCTGAAGCCGGTTTGCCATTGTAACGCGCGATGATCTCGTAGTTTTCACCACCCAATTCAATCTTCGCTACATCACGCAAGCGCACCTGCGAACCATCCTGATTCACTTTCAGCAAGATATTGCCGAACTCGTCTGTTGATGTCAGACGGGTTTGCGCAATGATCGAGGCATTCAGCTGCTGGCCTGGTACCGGTGGCGTACCACCTAACTGACCTGCGGCAATCTGGGTGTTCTGCACTTGCAGCGCGCTGATCACATCCACCGGTGTCAGCTGATAGTTATTCAGCTTGTGGGGATCGAGCCAGATACGCATCGCATACTGCGCACCAAACACCTGGGTATCACCCACGCCCGGCATACGGCTGACCGGATCTTTGATGTTAGAAGCGACATAGTCAGAAATATCATTCTGCGTCATGGTGCCGTCATCACTGACGAAACCGGCCACCATCAGGAAGCTACTGGAAGATTTCTTAACCTGAATCCCCTGTTGCTGCACCTCTTGTGGCAATAACGGCGTGGCCAGCTGCAGTTTGTTCTGCACCTGAACCTGCGCAATATCGGCATCAGTACCAGACTGGAAGGTTAGCGTCAGCGTCAACGTACCTGACGAGTCGCTGCTCGAGGACATATACATCAGTCCATCGATACCGTTCATGTTTTGCTCAATGACCTGGGTCACCGAATCTTGCAGCGTTTTCGCATCAGCACCCGGGTAGGTCGCCTGGATTTCAACCGCCGGCGGCGCAACATTGGGATATTGCTCAATCGGCAGGCTGATAATCGATAGCACACCGGCCAGCATAATGATGATGGCGAGCACCCACGCAAAAATGGGGCGATCAATAAAGAACTTAGCCATGTATCAGTGGCTCCTGTTTATGACGATGATTTAGCAGACGGTGATTCTGGCGCAGCTTTGGCATCGTCGGAGACTTCTTGTGGCGTCACCTGCGCACCCGGTTTGGCACGCTGGATACCGGTGGTGATCACCCGATCGCCTTCTTTCAGACCTTCCGTCACCAGCCATTTGTCGCCAAATGCCTGATTAGCGGTGATGTTACGTGATTCCACTTTGTTATCTGCGCCAACTACCATTGCCGTAGCCTGACCGGTTGGAGTACGGGTTACGCCCTGTTGCGGTACCAGCAATGCGGTTGGGTTGGTGCCTTCATCCAGACGTGCGCGAACAAACATACCTGGCAGCAGGCGATTGTCCGGATTCGGGAAGATGGCGCGCAGCGTAATAGAACCGGTGGTTTCATCCACGCTTACATCAGAGAATTCCAATGTGCCTGACTGGCTATATGCGCTACCGTTTTGCATCAGCAGGGTGACGTTGGCCTTACCGTCATTCTGTTTCAGCTGACCGGATTCCAGCTCTGCGCGCAAACGCAGGAAATCATCGCTGGATTGGGTCACGTCAACATACATAGGATCGAGCTGCTGCACGGTTGCTAACGCGGTGGTTTGCCCATTTGAAACCAGTGCACCTTCGGTCACTGACGATTTACCAATACGACCGCTGATTGGCGAGGTCACTTTGGTATAGGCCAGATTGATGCGGGCGGTTTCCACATTGGCACGCGCCGCCTGAGCGGCAGCCGCAGTCTGCGCTGCAGTGCCTGCTGCGGTGTCATAATCCTGCTGACTAATGTACTTGGTACCCAGCAGCGGCTTATAACGCGTAATGGTTAACTGCGCGACGCGGGCATTGGCTTCTGCCTGCGCTAAATCGGCTTTGGCACTGTCATAGGCTGCCTGATAGGTGGCGGGATCGATTTGATACAGCGATTGACCGGCCTTTACATCACTACCTTCAACAAAATTACGCTTGAGAATTATACCTGACACCTGAGGGCGAACTTCCGCAACGCGGAAGGCCGAGGTACGGCCCGGCAGCTCAGTAGTAATTTTCAAGGGTTCGTTTTTTAACGTCACAACACCCACTTCTGGGGGCTGCTGCTGGGCGGCTTGCTGGGATTTATTATCATCACATCCTGTTAACACAAAGCTGCCTGAAAGCATCAGGACGGCCGCCAGAGGCGCTAATCCTCTGTTTTTATTCATAAATAAACCTCTAGTGTCCGATATCAAATGATCAATGGATCACAAACCGATAAACCCATTGCTGCGTTAAAACACGGGTCGTGCTATGGTACATACATTCACAAATGTATGTAAACTTACAAGTTTGTAAAAAAAGCCCAGCATGGCACGAAAAACCAAAGCGCAAGCTCTTGAAACACGGCATCAAATTCTTGACGCCGCATTAGCACACTTTTCCGAACACGGTGTGGCCGCCACGTCTCTGGCGGATATCGCAACAGCAGCCGGCGTCACGCGCGGTGCTATTTACTGGCATTTCAAAAATAAAGCCGATCTATTACATGAGATCTGGCTACGTTGTGACGCTGGGCTGGACGATGTGGAACTTGAGTATCAGACAAAATACCCTGGCGATCCACTTTCTGTTGTCCGTTCGATGTTGATCTATATCCTTGACGCCACAGCAAAGGATCCGCAAAGACGCGCATTAATGGAGATTATCTTTCATAAATGTGAATTTGTTGGCGAAATGTCGACCTTACAGGATATGCAGCAGAGCTTACTGCAAGAGTGTTACGATCGAATTGAAAACGTGCTACGTCTCTGTATTGATGCCGGTCAGTTGCCTGCGGGCCTCAATACACGCCAGGCCGCGCTACTGATGCGGGGCTATATCAATGGCATGATGGAAAGCTGGTTGTTCAACCCGCAAAGCTTTGATCTGGCAGAAGATGCACCGCAGCTGGTGGATGCCTTTCTCGATATGCTACGGCTGAGTCCAACGCTGCTTAGTCCGCCTTAACTTCCGCCGCTTGTTTTTGCTCATAATCATGTTGAACGATCGTCAACGCCGCCAGTACGGTAGCGGTGGGGACGTTATTCTCTTCAAGCAGTTGAATCAAATCGACGGCAAGCTTGATTTCGTCCGGTGCGCTGTCCAGTGACATTTTTTCTCCTAAATACGTAATTTCGCCGCGACCAGCAGCATTAACAGTGCGCCGAGCAGCGCTGCGGCGAAACCGGCCGGATGCAAGGTGGCGAGATCGCCGGTAGTAAAGTAAGTAGCGATATAGCCACCAATGAGTGCGCCAATCACTGCCAGCACCAGCGTAGGCACGAATCCTCCCGGACGACCGGGAAAAATAACCCGCTTGAGCCAACCCGCGGCTAATCCCATCACAATCCAAAAAACCAGCGTCATGATTTTCTCCTCCTGCGCATCGCAACGAGTATAGAGGAAAAAGCGCCGTGCTTAGCGCGAGGTAAACTGTAATTCCAGTTTGTAGATGGCGGCACGACAGCGCGCCAGACGCTCCTGTAACTGATCAACTTCACGGATCAGTTGCTGCTGAACGCTCAGGGTTTCAGCCCGCGCCAGATGCTGTTCACGTTGCTGAATCATCGCCAGCAGTCGCTGTTCAAAGCCTTGGTACTCTTCGCGTTTTTTTTGACGTGAATCGATGCGCGGACGCTCACGCTTGACCCGCAGCTGTTGGCTCTCGCATTCGCGTTGCAAGGCGGCGATCTGATCCAGTACTTTCTCTGCCAGCCACTGACGGCGCGCCACATCGCTATCGGCTGAGGTTAGTTGTGAAACATTGCTTTCCAACTCGCGCAGATAATCCGCCAGGCGCGTGCCGCTGGTGCGAAATAGCTGAGTGTCAAAACGTGGCTGACGACAGGCACCATCTGGCTGCTGCGCAATCTGCTGGCGCAGTAAATCTAACATGGCATGAAGACGCTGTTGTGCGGGCGGTTGGGGCATCACTCGGTTTCCGACTGTGTTAACGTAACGCTGTTTTGACTCTTTCAGGCATCAGGCATGCAGCGTATTTTACTACTGAGCCTTGGCTGGCTGGCGATTGTGCTAGGTACGCTGGGCATTGTATTACCTTTATTACCCACCACGCCATTTGTGTTGCTGGCGGCCTGGTGTTTTGCGCGCTCGTCGCCACGTTTCCACCACTGGTTGCTGTGGCGATCGCCGTTTGGTCGCTATATTCGCCACTGGCAACAGCATCGCGCCATGCCGCCCGGGGCTAAAGGGCGCGCTATCCTGATGATTGTGGCCACCTTTTCCGTCTCAATCTATCTGGTGAATTTGCTGTGGGTGCGCATTCTGCTGGGCGTAATGCTCGCTCTGCTAGTGCTGTTTATGTGGCGCATTCCGGTTGTGGCAGAGAACGCCGACCCGCCGCAACAGTCGCGTTAGGGTTGCATTTAGCCGGGTATTTGCATAGATTTGGGCATCTTCGTGCGTGGCTTCCCTTATAAACGACTTCGCTTAAGCCGGTTTCCGGTTATTGGCGCTAGAGAAGCTGCGCGTATTAGATATTTTCTCCAGGCGTAACATTTATGACCGCAACTGCGCAGCAGCTTGAACTCATCAAAAACAGCATCAAAAGCATTCCTGACTATCCTAAGCCGGGCATTCTGTTCCGTGACGTGACCAGTCTGATGGAAGATCCGCAGGCCTATGCCGCGTCGATCGCCATTCTGGTTGAGCGTTATCGTGACAAAGGCATCACCAAGGTGGTGGGGACTGAGGCGCGTGGCTTCCTGTTTGGTGCGCCTGTCGCGTTGGGTTTGGGCGTGGGTTTTGTGCCGGTGCGTAAGCCAGGCAAACTGCCGCGTGAAACCTTCAGTGAAAGTTATGAGCTGGAGTACGGCACCGACGCGCTCGAGCTGCATAAAGATGCAATCAAGCCGGGCGATGTGGTGCTGGTTGTCGACGATCTGCTGGCAACGGGCGGCACCCTTGAAGCGACAGTAAAATTGATCCGCCGCGCTGGTGGTGAAGTGAAAGACGCCGCCTTTGTGATTAATTTGTTTGACCTGACCGGCGAAGCCCGTCTCACCGCCATGGGCGTTGAGTGCTTTAGCCTGGTCAATTTCCCCGGCCACTAAGGCCTGTGCGCTCCGCTGTGTGGCGGGGCGCAACCTCCGCAAAGTTATCGGTTGCTGATCCGCTTGTGGCTGTTAAACTACTGCCAAAATAAACAGGGTTTGCGAAACCGCATTTTCTCCCTTCTCCCTAAAATCCAGTGATTGAATCCACATGAGCTATCAGGTACTTGCGCGAAAATGGCGTCCCCAGGCTTTCGCTGACGTAGTCGGTCAGGAACATGTGCTGACTGCGCTGGCCAACGGGTTGTCACTGGGACGAATCCATCATGCTTATCTCTTTTCCGGCACCCGCGGCGTAGGTAAAACCTCGATCGCGCGTCTGTTGGCGAAGGGACTTAACTGCGAAACCGGTATCACCTCGACGCCGTGCGGACAATGCGATAACTGCCGCGAAATCGAGCAGGGACGTTTTGTCGATCTGATTGAGATCGATGCCGCATCCCGCACCAAAGTTGAAGACACGCGCGATCTGCTCGATAACGTGCAATATGCCCCGGCGCGTGGGCGCTTCAAGGTCTACCTGATCGATGAAGTGCACATGCTGTCGCGTCACAGCTTTAACGCGCTGCTGAAAACCCTTGAAGAGCCGCCATCACACGTTAAATTCCTGCTGGCGACCACCGATCCGCAGAAGCTGCCGGTGACGATCCTGTCGCGTTGCCTGCAATTCCACCTCAAAGCGCTCGACGTTGAGCAAATCCAGCAACAGCTGGCGCATGTGTTACAGCAAGAGCAAATCGCCGCCGAACCGCGCGCGCTGCATCTGCTGGCCCGCGCCGCTGACGGCAGTATGCGCGATGCACTCAGCCTGACCGATCAGGCGATTGCGATGGGGCAGGGCAGCGTAACGCGCGATAGCGTGGCGCAAATGCTCGGCACGCTCGACGATGAACAGCCGCTGGCGCTGATTGAAGCGCTGGTGGACGGGCAGGGCGAGCAGGTGATGGCGCTGCTGAACCAGGCGGCCTCACGCGGGGTTGAGTGGGAAGCGCTGTTGGTAGAGATGCTGCGTTTACTGCACCGCATAGCGATGGTGCAGCTGTTGCCGAGTTCGCTCAGCGAGGACGATCTCAGTCAGGCCGATCGCCTGCGCGAGTTAGCGCGCGTGCTGCCTCCAGCGGACGTGCAGCTTTACTACCAAACGCTGTTGATGGGACGGAAAGATCTGCCGCTGGCACCGGATCGTCGCTTAGGCGTAGAAATGACGCTGCTGCGTGCCCTGGCATTCCATCCGCAGGCGGCAATTGCCGAGCCGGTAGCGCGTCCAACCTTGACGCCACAAGCCGCGCCACAAGCTGCGTCGCAGGTTGCGACGCCCGCAGCAGCGTCCGCGCCTGTCGCGTCTGCGCCGAAAGCGGCACCGGCTGCACAACCGCATATGGCGCCGCCGGATAATGAGGCGCCGCCGATGTCAGATGATTATCCTGACCTGCAATCTGCGCCCGATCCGCTACCCGACTCCACCAGCCAGTTGTTACAGGCGCGAACGCAGCTGCTGCGTCAGGGAGCCGGCAAAGCAAAAAAGAGTGAGCCGGCAGCGCGTTCCGCGCGGCCGGCGAATCCGGCGCTGGAACGTCTCGCTAGCGTCACTGAACGCGTACAACAACGTGCGGCTGAACCTGCGGTAAAAGCACCGGCTAAACCGGAAGCCTATCGCTGGAAAACCCAGCTGCCGGTTGAGGCGAAGCCTGAACCCGTGGCGACGCCAAAAGCCTTGCGTTCTGCACTTGAGCATGAGAAAACCCCTGAGCTGGCGCTACGTCTGGCGGAAGAGGCTCAGCAGCGCGATGCATGGGCGGCTGAGATTGCCGCGCTGACGCTGCCGAAACTGGTGCAGCAGGTGGCGCTCAACGCGTGGAAAGAGGTGGCGGAAAATGGCATTACGCTGCATCTGCGCAGCAGCCAGCGCCATCTCAATTCTGCTGCTGCTAAGCAGGCGCTCACGGAAGCGTTGAGTCAGTCTGCCGGTCAGCCGGTTGAATTGACTATTATTGAAGACGATAATCCTACGGTATTGACGCCACTGGAGTGGCGTCAGGCCATTTACGAAGAGAAGCTGTCGCAAGCGCGGCAGTCGATCGAAAGCGATACCCACATTCAGACACTGCGTCGCTTCTTCGATGCCGATTTGGATGAAGAGAGTATTCGACCGGTGTGAACATGCTGCCGCGCGTTGATTGCGCGCAGCCCCAGCAGAGAGAGAAAACTATGTTTGGTAAAGGCGGATTGGGCAACCTGATGAAACAGGCCCAGCAGATGCAAGACAAAATGGCCAAAGTTCAGGAAGAGATTGCCGCGATCGAAGTGACCGGTGAATCAGGTGCTGGCTTAGTCAAAGTAACCATCAACGGTGCGCACAACTGCCGTCGTGTCGAAGTCGATCCAAGCTTGCTGGAAGATGACAAAGACATGCTGGAAGATTTGATTGCGGCGGCGTTCAACGATGCAGCGCGTCGCATCGACGAAACGCAGAAAGAGAAAATGGCTTCAGTTTCTAACGGTATGCAGCTGCCACCTGGCTTCAAGATGCCGTTCTAATGCAAACCAGTCCACTGCTTGAATCTTTGATGGAGTCGTTGCGCTGCCTGCCGGGCGTTGGCCCGAAGTCGGCGCAGCGCATGGCTTTTCAGCTGTTGCAACGCGATCGTAGCGGTGGCATGCGTCTGGCGCAGGCTCTGACCCGCGCCATGTCGGAAATCGGCCACTGCGCTGATTGCCGTACCTTCACCGAGCAGGAGATCTGCACCATCTGCGCCAATCCACGCCGTCAACAAAACGGTCAGATTTGCGTGGTGGAGAGCCCGGCGGATATTCACGCCATTGAGCAGACCGGCCAGTTTGGCGGCCGCTACTTTGTGCTGATGGGCCACTTGTCACCGCTGGATGGCATTGGCCCGCAGGATATCGGCTTAGATCGGCTGGAGCAGCGTCTGGAGCGTGAAACCTTAACCGAAGTGATCCTCGCTACCAATCCCACGGTGGAAGGGGAAGCCACCGCCAACTACATCGCCGAGCTGTGCGGACAATATGGCGTTGATGCCAGCCGCATTGCGCACGGTGTGCCGGTTGGCGGCGAGCTGGAAATGGTCGATGGCACCACGCTGTCGCACTCGCTCGCCGGACGCCACAAGATTAAATTCTAATCACTTGCCGATGTCTTCGCGGACATCGGCTTGAAATCCTGCCCTTCATCCCCATTTCTCTCTCAACGTATCATCAACCCCGATTCAGTTGAGGTAGCAATGACCATGAAAGGACAAGAGACGCGTGGCTTCCAGTCAGAGGTAAAACAACTTCTGCACCTGATGATCCATTCTCTCTATTCAAACAAAGAGATTTTCCTGCGCGAGCTGATTTCAAACGCCTCTGATGCCGCCGATAAGCTGCGCTTCCGCGCGCTGTCGACGCCAGATCTGTATGAAGGCGACGGCGACCTGCGCGTGCGCATCTCGGTCAATCCGGAAAACCGCACCCTGACGCTCAGCGATAACGGCATCGGTATGCGTCGTGATGAGGTGATTGAGAACCTCGGCACCATCGCCAAATCCGGTACCAAATCTTTCCTCGAATCCATGGGTTCCGACCAGGCAAAAGATAGCCAGCTGATCGGCCAGTTTGGCGTCGGCTTCTATTCTGCCTTTATCGTGGCCGACAAAGTCACCGTGCGTACACGCGCGGCGGGTGCAAAAGCCGATGAAGCGGTGTTCTGGGAATCAGCCGGTGAAGGTGAGTACACGCTGGCGGAGATTGAGAAAGCCGATCGCGGTACCGAGATCACCCTGCACTTGCGCGAAGGCGAGGACGATTTCCTTGATGCATGGCGCGTGCGTAACGTCATCAGTAAATATTCCGATCACATCGCGCTGCCGGTTGAGATCGAGACGAAAGATGAAGAGAGCGGCGAAAGCAGCTGGGAAAAGATCAACAAAGCGCAGGCGCTGTGGACGCGTAATAAGTCAGAGATCAGCGACGACGAATACAACGAGTTCTACAAACATATCGCCCATGATTTTAGCGATCCGGCGATCTGGAGCCACAACCGCGTGGAGGGTAAGCAGGAGTATACCAGCCTGCTGTACATCCCGGCGCGCGCGCCGTTTGACATGTGGAATCGCGACAGCAAGCACGGCCTGAAACTTTACGTGCAGCGCGTGTTTATCATGGACGACGCCGAGCAGTTCATGCCGAACTACCTGCGCTTTGTCCGTGGTCTGATAGATTCCAACGATCTGCCGCTCAATGTGTCACGTGAAATCCTGCAGGACAGCCGCGTTACCCAAAGCCTGCGCGCCGCGCTGACCAAGCGTAGCCTGCAGATGCTGGAAAAATTGGCGAAAGACGACGCGGAAAAATATCAGCAGTTCTGGAAAGAGTTCGGTCTGGTGCTGAAAGAAGGTCCAGCCGAAGACAACGCCAACCAGCAGACGATTGCTAAACTGCTGCGCTTTGCCACCAGCCAGAGCGAAGGCGCCGAGCAGACCATTTCGCTCGACGATTACCTGAGCCGCATGGTGGAAGGTCAGGATAAGATTTACTACATCACCGCCGACAGCTATGCCGCCGCGAAGAGCAGCCCGCATCTGGAACTGTTCCGCAAGAAAGGTATTGAGGTGCTGCTGCTCTCCGATCGTATCGACGAATGGATGATGAGCTACCTCACCGAATTCGACGGCAAAACCTTCCAGTCAGTCAGCAAAGCGGATGATTCGCTGAGCAAGCTGGCCGATGAAGAGACTGAAGAGCAGAAAGAAGCGGAAAAAGCGCTGGAGCCGTTTGTTGAGCGCGTGAAAACTCTGCTGGGCGAGCGCGTAAAAGAGGTGCGCCTGACGCATCGTCTCACCGACACGCCAGCAATCGTCACCACCGATGCTAACGAAATGACTACGCAGATGGCGAAGCTGTTTGCTGCGGCCGGTCAGGACGTGCCGGAGGTGAAGTACATCTTCGAGATCAATCCGGAGCATACGCTGGTGAAACGCGTGGCGGATACCCAGGACGAAACGCGCTTTGCCGAGTGGGTTGAGCTGCTGCTGGATCAGGCGTTGCTGGCCGAGCGCGGTACGCTCGACGATCCAAACCAGTTTATCCGTCGTATGAATCAGCTGCTGACGGCGTAATCGCACCAAACTCGTAAGGTCGCCATTCCTGGCGACCTTTTTTATATCTGCGCCTGATCGCGTAACCAATCGCGAAACAGCGTAATCTCCGCATCGTGCTGGCGTGAAATCTTGGTCATCATCAGGGTGGCGCGATCGACGCGCACAAAGCCCAACGGCGCAATCAAGGTGCCGTCACTCAACTCCTTACGCACCAACAGACGTGGTGCCATGATCACGCCTAAGCCATTTTTTGCCGCCTGAATCCCCAACGTCAAATTATCGAAGTGCTTGCCGATCCAGAAATTGCCGCGCGCGCCGCTGGTTTTCGCCCATTCAGCCCAGGCATGCAGACGCGTATCGGCGTGCAGCAGCGGCAGCGAGGCGAGATCCTGTTCACTTTGAAAACGCGCCGCAAACAGCGGAGCGCACAGCGGGCCGATATAATCATCGCTAATCAAGGTGGCATCAATATCGTCATCGGGTGATTGCTCAGCGCTGAGGATCAGCACATCGGTGTGCTCACTGCGCAGCTGGTCAATCTCCACCAGCGGCTGAAACTGCACTTCAATATCGGGATAGCGCTGATAGAAGCTGGCGATGCGTGGAATGAGCCATTGCGCCAGAAAGCTGGGCGCGCAGGAGACGCTGAGGTGATGACGCATGCCGGTGCGGATGCTTTCGCAGGTGGTAGAGAGTTCGCTGAACGCTTTCTGACAACTCACCAGCAAACGCTCACCGTGTGAGGTTAATTTGACGCGTCCGCTGGCCCGCACAAACAGCGGCTTGCCCATCCAGCTTTCCAGTTGCCGCACCTGATGGCTGATGGCGCTGTGGGTGACATGTAGACGTTCGGCCGCCACGCTAAAACTGCTATACAGTGCCGCCTGGTGGAAATATTGCAGAGCACGTAATGATGGAAGCGCGGTCATACTCGTCCCTTGTGTAAAAACCTAACAGGGATTGTCAGTTTATATCATTTTAATGTCCAGCCGCATTGGCCTAACCTTTCACCCAGATTATGGCGGGTTGACGGCTGAGCTTCTCTGTGTTTTACGCCGAAATCACCGCCACGCTTCACTTCCCGCACACAGCACAATAACCAGAGAAATGTCACGCGATGGCTCCACAACTTGCTACTGCCAGGGCGGCGGCGGCGCGCGATAAGCTTCGCGGCTTGCTGTCTCGTCATTACCGGCTTGAAAACTACGATATCTTCTTCGCCCCCTCTTTGCATATTGCACGGGTGCTGCTTTCCCAACTCTTTCTTCGTCAGGAGCAGGCGCGTAATCAAACCCGCTATGCCTCGCAATATCCGGTCAGTGAACTCAGCGTGTTGCCCACCTTGCCGATGATGGCGGGCAATATTGCGCTGGTGGAGCACGTTGATATGCAGCAGGGCCGGGTACGCGCACTGAGCGAATGTCAAAGCCAGGGCGTTACCGATGCGTCGGAGTCGTTTGCTACGCAGCTGCATAAGCGCTTAATTAGCGATGCGCGGCTGTTTGTTGCGCGCCTCGACAGGCATGCTGCGCTTTGTGGTGACCTGGTGATGATCGCGCTGCGCACCGCAGATTTCAGTACGCTGGTACGCAGCGAGCTGCGGCTGTTTGAGCAGGGATTAGCGCTAGGCGTGGCGCCGGAACAGGCACTTGAATTAATGGATGATAGCGAGTGGCGGCCCTTCAACATTGCTATGGTGGAGAATATCGCGCTCGACTCGCCCTTTATATTGCACTCTATTCAGCAACCGGGTTTACCCTTTGCGCTTTTTCCGCTGCCGAGCGGTCTCAATGCTCATGCATTACCGCAGGATATTCAGGTTCTGCCACAGCAGGGTCGTTTGCGGCTGCGGGCCAATGTGCGCGGCGGCGTAAACAAACATCTCAACGTCACGCCGACCTTAAAAAAGCGCCTGAAGGACGTGCTGATGCTTAGCCGTAATTCTTAAAAACAGGCACTCTGCTGGTATTCGCTGACAAAGCAGGTCAAAGTAGACCTTTCATGGCAAGCACGCCCGTTTCCTTGTGGTGCGCGGGTCATAATGGTATGTTCTTCGCCTTCTCAGATTGAACAATGCAATTCGCAAGGGGAATTACGCAATGCGTATTATTCTGCTCGGAGCTCCGGGCGCAGGTAAAGGCACTCAGGCTCAATTTATCATGGAGAAGTACGGTATTCCGCAAATCTCCACGGGTGACATGCTGCGTGCGGCAGTGAAAGCAGGCACCGAACTGGGCCAACAGGCTAAAGCGATCATGGATGCCGGTAAACTGGTGACTGACGAGTTAGTGATTGCGCTGGTTAAAGAGCGTATCGCGCAGGAAGACTGCAAAAACGGTTTCCTGCTCGATGGCTTCCCACGCACTATCCCGCAGGCTGATGCCATGAAAGAAGCGGGCATCAAGGTTGACTACGTGCTGGAGTTTGCTGTTCCGGACGAGCTGATTGTGGATCGTATTGTCGGTCGTCGCGTCCATACGCCATCCGGCCGCGTTTATCACGTCACCTACAATCCACCGAAAGTGGCAGGGAAAGATGACCTGACCGGCGAAGAGCTGACCACGCGTAAAGATGACCAGGAAGAGACCGTGCGTAAGCGTCTGGTGGAGTACCATCAGCTGACCGCGCCGCTGATTGCCTACTACGGCAAAGAAGCGCAGGACGGCAACACTGAATATCACAAAATCGACGGCACCCGCCCGGTCGCTGAAGTGAGCACGCAGTTGGCCACAATCCTCGGCTAAAGCGTTCTGGGGCCGGTTGTCCGGCCCTTTTGCAGCAATTGCTTTCCCCTCCCACGATTTCCGCTACAATTTCCCCCTGATTTTGCATTTGACCCATTCGTTTCGACATCAAGGAAATACAATGAGGCAAGAAAAGCCCGGGGTTTTGCTGGTTAATTTAGGCACGCCAGACGCACCCACCACACCTGCGGTTAAGCGCTATCTGAAACAGTTCCTCGGCGATCCACGTGTGGTCGATACGCCACGCTTATTGTGGTGGCCGATTCTCAATTTCATCATTGTGCCATTCCGATCGCCGCGCGTTTCGAAACTCTATGCCTCGGTGTGGATGGAGGAAGGCTCGCCGCTGATGGTGTTCAGCAAACGTCAGCGTGAAGCCTTAGCGCAGCGTTTAGATATGCCGGTTGAACTTGGCATGAGCTACGGCCAGCCCAGCCTGGATAGCGCCCTGCAGCGTCTGCTGGCGCAGGGCGTCAATAAACTCATCGTGCTGCCGCTCTATCCACAGTTCTCCTGTTCGACGGTTGCGGCGGTGTGGGATGGATTAGCCACCAGTTTCAAACCGCTGCGTTCACTGCCGGAAGTGGCGTTTATTCGCGATTATGCGGAACATCCGGCCTACATCGCCGCGTTGAAAGCCTCGGTAGAGCGCTCCTTCGCGCAGCATGGCGAACCGGATCTGCTGGTGCTGTCGTATCACGGCATTCCGCAGCGTTTCGCCAATGAAGGCGATGATTATCCGCAGCGCTGCAAAGACACCACTGCTGCGCTGGCTGCGGCCTTAGGCATTGCACCGCATAAGATCATGATGACCTTCCAGTCGCGCTTTGGCCGCGAGCCGTGGTTGACGCCGTATACCGACGAAACCATGAAGAGTTTGCCGGCGAAAGGCATCAAGCACGTGCAGGTGATGAGTCCAGGCTTTGCCGCAGATTGCCTCGAAACGCTGGAGGAGATTAGCGGGGAGAACTGCGAGATCTTCCTGCATGCCGGCGGCGAAAAGTTTGAGTATATTCCGGCGCTCAACGACGATGCTGAGCACATTGAAATGATGGTGCAGCTGGTCAACGCGCGCCGTTAAGGGTGTGGCAGAGAGTGTGATATCATTCTCTGCCTGATTTTCCCTGACGGCACTCTCGATGAAATTTCCCGGCAAACGCAAATCCAAACACTATTTCCCCGTCAACGCGCGCGATCCGCTGCTGCAAGCTACGCAGCAAGAGCAGGAAGAGGGCAGTTGGGTGGTGGGTATCGACCAGACGCTGGTGGATATCGAAGCCAAAGTCGACGATGACTTTTTGCAACGTTACGGTCTCAGTGCCGGTCACTCGCTAGTGATCGACGATGCCACCGCTGAGGCGCTCTACAACGAACTGATGCGTGAAGAGCTCATCAGCCACCAGTTTGCCGGCGGCACCATCGGCAATACCTTACACAACTACTCCGTTCTCGCCGATGATCGCTCTGTACTGCTGGGCGTAATGTGTAACAACATCCAGATCGGCGGCTATGCCTATCGCTATCTGTGCAATACCTCCAGCCGCATGGATCTCAACTTCCTGCAGGGCGTTGATGGCGCCATTGGCCGCTGCTTCACGCTGATTGGCGAGCAGGGCGAACGCACCTTCGCCATCAGCCCTGGTTTAATGAATCAGCTGCATGCTAACAACATCCCGGAAGAGGTGATTGCGGGGGCGTCGGCGCTGGTGTTGACCTCTTATCTGGTGCGCTGCCAGCCGGGCGAACCGATGCCGGAAGCGACCTTGCGCGCCATCGAATATGCGAAGAAACACAATGTGCCGGTGGTGCTGACGCTCGGTACTAAATATGTGATTCAGGATAACCCGCAGTTCTGGCGCGATTTCCTGCGCGATCACGTCTCGATCGTCGCGATGAATGAAGAAGAGGCTTTCGCGCTGACCGGTGAGCAAGACCCGTTGCTGGCATCGAACATGGCGCTGGATTGGGTGGATTTAGTGCTGTGCACCGCTGGGCCGACCGGTTTGTACATGGCCGGATTCACCGAAGACGAGTTCAAACGCAAAACCAATCATCCGCTGCTGCCAGGCGCGCTGGCCGAATTCAACCAGTATGAATTTAGTCGCGCAATGCGCCATAAAGATTGTCAGCAGCCGCTGCGCATCTTCTCGCATATCGCGCCGTATATGGGCGGGCCGGAGAAGATCATGAATACCAACGGCGCGGGCGATGGCGCACTGGCAGCGCTGCTGCATGACATCACCGCCAACAACTTCCATCGCCAGAAGGTGCCTAACTCCAGCAAACATGGCCGTGAGTACCTGACGTATTCGTCGCTGGCACAAGTGTGTAAATATGCGAACCGGGTGAGTTATCAGGTGTTGAACCAGCATTCACCGCGTCTGACGCGCGGTCTGCCAGAGCGGGAAGACAGTTTAGAAGAGTCGTATTGGGATCGTTGATGGTGGCATCGGTGCGCATTAATGCGCACCTGACGCCGTAGGGTCGCCATTTATGGCGACCTGGCCTGAGACCGCACAAATTTAAATCGGGCACTCACGCACAATCGGGTTCTGCGCAATCTCTTCTTCCAGCACGTGCAACATGCTGTTAGCGATTTCACGTTCGCCCATCACCACACGATTGGCGCCGCGCTCCATAATGTAGGTCACCTCATCGTCATAATGCGCACGTGCGATGATCTCAATGTCCGGACGCTTCTCACGCGCGGCGGTCACCACTTCACCGGCTTCATAGCCATTTGGAATGGTCAGCAGCAGCCAGCGGGCGCAGTCGAGGCGCGCTAACTCCATGGTATCGACGCGTGCTGCATTGCCCAGTACCGCTTTGATGCCTTGCTCGCGCAGCGCTTCAACGCGAGGACGGGAGTTTTCCACCACCACCAGCGGCACATCCGCTTCCATCAGCTTTTGTCCCAGCAGGCTGCCAACGCGGCCATAGCCGACCAGCACGGCGTGGTTACAGATATCCACCGGAATTTGCTTCTCCTCTTCAATGGCTTCTTCCAGCGTCTGCTCTTCCATAGTCTCGGTTTTATCGAGATAGCGTTCCAGAAGGGTAAACAGAATCGGGTTAAGCATGATGGAGAGAATCGCCGCCGCCAGCACCAGATTGCGACCTTCGTCGCTCAGCATACCCAGCGAGATACCGAGACCGGCGAGGATAAAGGCGAATTCACCAATCTGCGCCAGGCTCACCGAAATGGTCATTGCGGTACGACGTGAATGACCCAGCAGCGTCACCAGCAGCCAGGCGGCAATCGATTTGCCCAGCACGATAATCGCCAGCGCGCCAAGTACCGCCAGCGGCTGCTCAATCAGGATCATCGGATCAAACAGCATGCCGACCGAAACAAAGAACAGCACGGCGAAGGCGTCGCGCAGCGGCAAAGTATCGTGGGCGGCGCGGTGGCTGAGTTCAGATTCGTTCAGCACCATGCCGGCAAAGAAGGCGCCAAGCGCGAAGGAGACATCAAAGAATTCAACCGCACCAAAGGCGATACCGAGCGCCAGCGCCAGTACCGCAAGGGTAAATAGCTCACGCGAACCGGTAGCGGCACTCTTGGCGAGAATCCATGGCACGACGCGGCGGCCTACCACCATCATCAGCACCATAAAGGCGACGACTTTGCCGATGGTCAGCAGCAGATCCCACAGCAGCAGAGTTGGGCTGGCGTTGCCCTGTTCCAGCATGCCGGCGATGGCGGGCAGCAGCACCAGCGTTAGCACCATCACTAAATCTTCGACGATTAACCAGCCAATGGCGATTTGTCCGCGCTGGCTATCAATCAGTTGTCGTTCTTCAAGCGCCCGCAGCAGCACCACGGTACTGGCGGTAGAAAGACACAGGCCAAATACCAGACCGGTCATCCACGACCAGCCCATGGTCCAGGAAAGTCCCATTCCCAGCAGCGTCGCCACGGCGATTTGCGCGATGGCGCCAGGAATGGCGATGGACTTTACCGACATCAAATCCTTCAGCGAGAAGTGCAAACCGACGCCAAACATCAGCAGAATCACGCCGAGTTCAGCCAGTTCTGGGGCAAGGTTGGTATCTGCGACAAAGCCTGGCGTGAAAGGGCCGGCCAGCACGCCAGCCAATAAGTAACCGACCAGCGGTGAGATGCGCAGGCGGTTTGCCAGCATACCAAGGAGAAATGCGAGGACCAGCCCCCCGACAATGGTAGTGATCAACGGTGTGGTGTGATGCATGCCTGTCTCCTTGTGTGCAAATGTATCCGCTTGTAACAACCTAGTGTAATGCACAATCGCTTACCGCGTTTAAACATTTGAGCGGTAAAAGACCAGTAAATTGAAAAAATGAGACAAAAACGCAGCTGAAGCTTCATTTTCATCAGTTATCTCACTATATCGGCTGCAAATACGCAGAATGAAGGGCGACGAGGAAAAATAGTTGCCCTGTGAAAGGGGCTTAGGGAAAGTGGTTATCACAGATAAAGCCGTCATAAAGGGGATAACGGGTGACCAGGCCAGGATTTGGACGGTGGATGGCAGATTAGATTCTGGTGATGAGCAGCAGATCGTTGCAAGCTGATCCACGTAAAACGTCTTTCATCTTGAGTTAATAAGTCATCTGTGCGACACAGAAGGGCGAAAACGCAGATTAAGTCCACCGCTCAGTGGAAAAACGCAGAATAAGGAGATCGGCTTTGTTTTTATCACCGCGAAAAGGGCGCTGGCTGGCGCTGTTAGTGTTACTGCTGCCGATGCTGGCGCAGGCGTGGCAAACGGATCGCAGTTATCGTTTCAGCATTTTGCACACCAACGATCATCACGGTCGTTACTGGACTAACGCTCAGGGCGAATATGGCCTGGCGGCACAGAAAACCTTGATGGATCAACAGCGTTATGATGTGCAGGCTAAAGGCGGTGGTGCGCTGATTCTCTCAGCGGGCGATGTGAACACCGGCGTGCCAGAGTCAGATATGCTGGATGCGGAGCCGGATATTCGCGGCATGAATCTGGTCGGTTATGACGCCATGGCGTTGGGCAACCACGAATTTGATAAACCACTCAGCGTGCTGCAGAAGCAGCAGAAGTGGGCCAAGTTTCCGTTCCTTTCGGCCAACATCTATCAAAAAGGCACCGATACGCGCTTATTTAAGCCGTGGGCGACCTTTAATCGCATGGGGCTAAAGATCGCGGTGATCGGCCTGACCACCACCGACACGCTGCGCATCTCCAATCCGGAGAATATCGCCGCCATTGATATCCGCGATCCGGTGAAAGAGACCGAGAAAGCGGTGGCGGAACTGCGCGCCAGTGAAAAACCTGACGTGATTATCGCACTAACGCACATGGGTCATTACGACGACGGTCAGCACGGTAGCAATGCGCCAGGCGACGTTGAACTGGCACGCAGCCTGCCGCCCGGCACCCTCAATGTGATCATCGGCGGCCATTCGCAGGATGCGGTGTGCATGGAGAAAGAGAACGTCAGCGTAAAAGATTATCAGCCGGGCCAACCGTGCCAGCCGGATCGCCAGAATGGCGTGTGGATCATGCAGGCGAAGGAGTGGGGCAAATTCGTTGGACGTGGTGACTTCACCTTTCGTAATGGCGAGCTGACGCTGGAGAATTACCAGCTGATCCCGGTGAATCTGAAACACAAAGTGAAGAACCTCGATGGCAGCGAATCCTGGCTCACCTGGCAGGAGGAGATCCCGAAAAACAGCGCGATGATGAAGCTGTTAACCCCTTATCAACTGCGTGCCGGCAAGAAGCTGGATGTGAAAGTCGGCAGCAGCGATGGCGTATTCGTTGGCGAACGCGACAAGGTGCGATTTGAACAAACCAACCTCGGTCAGCTGATTTTGCGCGCGCAGATGGATGCGACCAAAGCGGACTTTGCCGTGATGAGCGGTGGCGGCATTCGCACTTCGTTGGCGCAGGGCAATCTGAGCTGGCGCGATCTGCTGCAGGTGCAGCCGTTCGGCAATCAGGTAGTTTCGGTCACGCTTACCGGCAATGAGTTGCTGAACTATCTGGCGACGGTGGCCAATATCAAAGTGGACTCAGGTGGCTTCGCGCAGTTCACCAACATCAGTTTGATAGCGGATGGCAAAGGCGTGAGCGATGTGAAGATTAACGGCGAGGCGCTGCAAAAGGATAAAACTTATCGCATGGCGACCAACAGCTTCAACGCCAGCGGCGGCGACGGTTATCCGAACATCGAAACCCATGCCGGTTTCAGCAATAGCGGGCTGCGTGATGCCGATGTGCTGCGCGAATTTGTTAGCCAGCATTCGCCGTTGAAGATTGCCGACTTTGCGCCAACCGGCATCGTGCATCTGACGGAAGCGCAGATTGAGGAGCGCAACAAAGCGCAGGAGAAGCAGCGGAAACCAAGCTATCCGCAGATGATTCTGGCGTGGATTTGGCCGCGCGCCGCGCAGCAACATTGAACGCTGATGGCCAGGTGCGCATGATTGCGCATCTGGGCCGTAGGGTCGGCCTTCATGGCGACCGGTTTTCAGAGAGGCATCAAGCCTGACAGGATTTCTGCGTCACCCAACGGTGGCGCAATTTATCCCACACCCAGTTGTAGAGCATGGTATAGGGCAGGAAGAACAGAAAGAACGCCACTTCCAGCACGAAGGCTTCCAGCAGCGAAATATTCAGCATCCAGGCGGCAATCGGCAAGCCGATCAGGATAAAACCACCTTCAAAGCCCAGCGCGTGCATAGCGCGCAGACCGAAGCCGCGTTTAACCTGCGGCGGCCAGATGCGATCAAAACCGGTGTTATAGATCATGTTCCACAGCATGGCGACGGTCGACAGCATGATCGCCAGCGCGCCCATCTGAAACAGCGGTTTCTCCATGATCCAGGCAGCCAGCGGCGCAACGGTGATAAGTGCCAACCCTTCAAAGCCTGCGGCATGACAAAAACGTTCTTTCAGCGAACGGGTACGCATAGAAACCTCCTGATTAGTGATGTCGCGTATTTTCGCACCCTAAAATGCTAAGATAAAATGATCACCTATCGATAAAAGCGATGGTTCACCATGAAGTACTCCCCGGAATCTCTTGAAGCTTTTGTGCAAACCGTCGCCAGCGGATCGTTTTCAGCGGCAGCGCGCGCGTTGGCAAAAAGCCAGTCCACCATCAGCAGCGCGGTAGCTAATCTGGAAGATGATCTGGGCTTCACGCTGTTTGATCGCAGCGGACGCCAGCCGGTGCTCACCGAACATGGACAGCGTGCGTTTGCGCAGGTGCAGCAGATTCTGGCCGCCAGCCAGCGGCTGGATGAGCTGGCGGTGCGCCTGTCGCAGGGGGTTGAGCCGCGCCTTAGCCTGGCGATCTCTGATTTCTGGCAGGCCGATCATCATCAAAATTTGCTCAATCGTTTTGATCAACGTTATCCGGATATCGAGTTCGAGTGCATGATCGCGGAGGATGCGGATGCTTTAGATCTGTTGCAGGCCGGTCGTGTGCATCTCGGCGTGGTACGGGCGCAGCCACAGCTACCGCCGGATTTGGCGGTGGCGCGCCTGCAGGTTGGCGCGCAGATGGCGATCTATCTGCATCAGGATCATGCCTTGTCGCAGTTGCAGCAGGTGAGTGAAGGGCAGTTAGGTGAGCTGCGGCATCTACGGCTCAACACGTGGGTGCAAAATCGTGAGCCGCTGCCCGCCGGACGCGTGTGGTCAGCGCCATCCTATCTATTGCTGCTGGAGATGGCGGAGCAGGGTTTCGGCTGGAGCGTGTTGCCGCGCTGGCTAGTGGAGCAGTTTGGTCATCAGGTGCTAAAAGAGCTGCCGGTGCCGGGCTGGCCACAGCGTATTGCGGTAGATGTGGTGTGGTCACGACGCAATCCACCGGGACCGGCCGGGCGCTGGATGATCGATCAACTCTGCGCCCAGCAGCCCGATTAATCGCGTCTGGCGACATCGGCCAGCGGCGCATCCAGCAGGCGCGACAAATCCTGCGCCGCTAGCTCGATATCCAGCCCGCGCTTGCCGCCAGAGATGAAAATGGTGGCGAACTCCGCCGCCTGCCGATCGATCACCGTTGGTAGACGTTTTTTCTGTCCCAGCGGGCTAATGCCGCCCACCAGATAACCGGTTACGCGCTGTGCTAGCTGCGGATCGGCCATATCGGCTTTCTTGGCGCCCAGCGCTTTGGCGACCTTTTTTAGGTCCAGCTGGGTTGAGACCGGCGTCACCGCCACGGCTAGCGCTTTGGCATCGCCATTGAGCGACACCAGCAAAGTTTTGAACACCTGGCGCGCATCAAGATTGAGCTTACGCACCGCTTCATCACCAAAATTAGTTTCATGGCTGTCGTGGTCATATGGATGCAGGGTAAAGGTGACGTTTTGTTTTTCCAGAAGTTTTACCGCGGGCGTCATGATTGGTCCTTGTTAGGAATATTCTTATTTCAGTTTTGATGGAAAAACAGTGGCGAAATTCTGAACTTTGCGCGAGAATTGGCCCGCGCCAGCAAGAGATTGCTGGTGATAACCAAAATCATAAACAAATTCCTCTTTGACGGGCCAATATTATTATTGGCCTTCTTTTTTTCTGAATTTTTCCATTGTTATCACTCGCACATACTTGTAGCGACGCGATTTATCGCGTGCTTTTCAGCGTCATTCGTAAGCTCAAATGAGCGCAATAAATTGCGCCGCTACGGATAGGTGCAGAATTTATTTCTTCAGCAACCCCGGCAAATTATCGTCGCCATACAGATGCAGCGCGCCCACCGCCACCACATATCGCCCTTTAGGTAATGCCAGCAACAGTTCGCGCCAGTGCTGATTACGATTACGCATCAGCGTGTCGTTAAGCTCGCTGCTAAAAGTGCTGGGCAACGCCACGGGTTGCTGCGTTGGCGGCGCATCCAGCCACCAGCTAATCATGGTTTGCAGCAGACGTGCGTTGGTATGCCAATGCTCAAGCGTATCCAGCAACAGCGGCAAACCATCCTGCGGCAGCGATTTCAGCAGGGCGATCTGGGTTTCGGGACCTTCCAGTTCAATAATGCGTTTATTCGCCGCTTTTGCCGCCTGCAACAGCTGATAATCGATGCCAAACTGCGGACGTAAGCCGAGTCGCTGCGCCTGTTGTGCCTGTAACATCAACGCGATTTGCCAGAACGGCAGCGTGTCGAACACGCTCAGTGAAAGTGACAGCTCATCACACAGGGCTTGCAGCCGTTGCAGGACGTCAGCTGCAAGGCGCATTGCCAGCGGCGGATGCGCATCATCGTTGCTAAACGGCGATGCGCCTTGCGTGATATCGGCTTCAACAATCAGCGCGTCGGCTTTATTAAGCTGACGCAGCAAACCGGCGGGCAGCGGCTGCATGTCGCGCGTGCCCATATGAATGCTGCCCGCCAGATGCAGGCGTCGGTCACCCAGCTGAATATCCATGGCCGGCCAGCTGTAACTGGCCGGGAAAAGGGTCGCGATCCGTTGTTGGATGCTGTGCCACAGACCGTGTCTCATTCCCTGTCCTGTCCTTTTTAATGCAAAAATCCATGCTAGCGATTTCATCCACGGAAGAACAGGGCTGGAGTGGCTATTCCCGCTGCGCGGGCTTGAAGCGCAGCAAACGGTTAGCGTTACTCACCACGGTAATTGACGATAGCGCCATCGCCGCGCCCGCCACAATTGGGCTCAGCAGCAGGCCGGTAAACGGATAGAACACGCCCGCGGCAATCGGAATGCCCAAACTGTTGTAAATGAGGGCGCCTAATAGGTTCTGACGCATATTGCGCAGCGTGGCGCTGGCTATCGACAACGCATCGGCGACGCAGTGCAGATCGTTGCGCATCAGCGTCATTGCTGCGGTTTCAACCGCCACGTCGCTGCCGCCGCCCATCGCGATACCGACATCTGCCTGCGCCAGCGCCGGTGCATCATTAATGCCGTCGCCCACCATCACCACTTTGCGACCTTGCTGCTGCAGTTGAGTAATGGCCTGCGCTTTGCCCTCCGGCAGTACGCCGGCAATCACTTCATCAATTCCGGCTTCGGCAGCAATTGCCTGCGCGGTTTTCTGGTGATCGCCGGTCAACATAATCAAGCGATAACCCAGCTGATGCAGACGCTGCAGCGCCACTTTGCTCTCCGGACGTAGGCTGTCACGCAGCGCGATTAATCCCAGTAGCTGATCACTATCGGCCAGCAGCACCGGCGTAGCGCCTTGTGCGGCAAAGTGCTCGATATCCGCCTGCGCGGCGCGGTAATCAATCTGATGTGCATCCAGCAGCGCCTGATTACCCAGCAGCAGCGTTCTGTCGTCAACTTTAGCGCTGATGCCTTTGCCACGTATTGTACGAAATTGCTTAACCGCTTCGCCGCTGACATCAGGCGCGGCAGCGAGAATTGCTTTAGCCAGCGGATGGCTGGATCCATGCTCCATCTGCGCCGCCGCGCTGAGCACCTGCTGGCGATTCCAGTCGCTGTATAGCACCACATCGCTGACCTGCGGCGTGCCGCGCGTCAGGGTGCCGGTTTTATCGAACACGATGGTATCGACTTCGCTGGCACGTTGCAGCGCATCGGCGTCACGCACCAGCACGCCCAGTTCTGCCGCGCGTCCCACGCCAGCAATCACCGACATCGGCGTGGCTAAACCCAAGGCGCAAGGACAGGCGATGATCAGCACCGTGGTGACAATCACTAAGGTATAAGCCAGCTGCGGCTGCGGACCAACCAGATACCAAATCAGGCCGCTCAGCAGCGCAATCGCGACCACCACCGGGACAAAAACGGCGGAGATGCGATCGGCCAGACGCCCGATGTCAGGCTTGCTGCTTTGCGCCTGTCGCACCAGATTAATGATGCGCGACAGCGTGGTCTGGCTGCCGGTGGCGCGCGCGACAAAGTGCAGCGTGCCGTCTTGCACCAGCGTACCGGCAAAGATTTTGTCGCCCGACTGTTTGGCCTGCGGTACGGCTTCGCCGGTCAGCATGGCTTCATCAAACCAGGCTTCGCCGTTGACGACGTCACCATCTACTGGCACGCGATCGCCGGTCACCAGTTTAAGCGTCATGCCTGGCTGAACCTCGCTCAGCGGCAGCAAGGTTTCACCGTGATCGCTGACGACGCGCGCCTGCGCGGGCGTTAAATCCAGCAGACGTTCCAGTGCTTTTGAGGCACGCTGCCGTGCGCGCTGCTCCAGCGCGTGGCCAAGATTGATTAAGCCCACGATCATCACGCTGGCTTCAAAATAGAGATGGCGTGCCTGATGCGGAAAGAATTCTGGCCATAGCGCCACACTCATTGAATAGAGCCACGCTGCGCCGGTTCCCAGCGCCACCAGCGTATCCATGGTGGCGGTGCCGTGACGCAAACTGCGCCACGCGCTACGATAGAAATGGCCACCGGCAATCAGCATCACCAGCAAGGTGATCACGCCCAGCGTGCGCCACAGCGTTTGGTTATCGGCGCTCAGCATCATGTTGTCGCCGAGCATGCCCCAAATCATCATCGGCACGCCGAGCAGCAAGGCCAGCGCTGATTGCCAGCTAAAGCGCCGCATGGCTTGCCGTGCGCTGACCTGCTGGCGTTCGCGTCGCGTTTGTTCATCATCGATCACTTCGGCGGAATAGCCCGCCTGATCGACCGCGCTAACCAGCGCGTCGGCTGGTGCATCGCCGAGGATCAGCGCGCTGCGCTCGCCGAGATTGACGCGTGCCTGGCTGACGCCGGGCACGTTTTGTAGCGCCTGCTCCACGCGACTCACGCAGCTGGCGCAGCTCATGCCGCCAATCAGTAAGTGATGCACGGGAAGATCTTTGGTAAGCGATTCTGCCGGTTGCGACTCCGTTGTCAGCGCCTCCGGCGGCGGCTCTGTAGCTGTCAACGGTTTAGGCTTTGGGCTGGCTGCGCCGTCTTTCAGCACCGCGTGATAACCGGCTTGTTCCACCGTGGCGATCAGATCGCTGGCACTGGCGGCGCCAGTTACGCGCGCTTCTTCCTGCGTGACGTCGGCCTGTTCGACATCGCTGCGCTGCTCCAGCGCTTCTTTTACGCGTTTAACACAGTGGCCGCAGGACAAGCCGTCCAACGCCAGCAGTTGAGTATGTGACATGGTTTACTCCTCAGGTTTTGACTGCATGCAAAATTTGCATTAGAGATGTACCCTAAACCTTCCATTCAGGGGAAGGTCAAGAGGTGAATATGAACATCAGCGATGTGGCAAAAAAAACCGGACTCACCAGCAAAGCTATTCGTTTCTATGAAGAGAAGGGCGTGGTGACGCCGCCATCACGCAGTGATAATGGTTATCGCTATTACGCGGCGCATCATATTGATGAACTGAATCTGCTGCGCCAGGCGCGTCAGGTGGGGTTTACGCTGGAAGAGTGTCGGGAACTGGTGACGCTGTTCAACAATCCTGCACGGCACAGCGCGGATGTTAAAGCGCGCACCTTGCAGAAAGCCGATGAGATTGCCGCACATATCGAAGAGTTACACGTAATGCGTGCGCGCTTGCTGGAACTGGCAGAAGCCTGCCCGGGCGATGACAGCGCGGAGTGCCCAATCATCAATCACCTGGCCGGATGCTGCCATCACGCGGATGGCAAGCGCGGCTGAATCATTAGCGTAATGCCGACAACGCCGGTCACAATCACCTGCGTGCCCGCCGGCAGATCGCTATCCGCCTGCACGCGCCAGCTGCTGTCGCCAATACGTACATGACCGAGGCCGTTTTTTAGCGCGTTATCCAGCGTCAGTTGCATGCCCATCAACTGGCTGCCGCGCTGATTAAGCGTGTTGGCTTCCTGTGACGATTCGCGATAGCGCATCCAGCGATACCAGAAGAACGCGCTGAGCAGCGTCATCACCGCAAACATTATGCCCTGGCTGGTCCATGAGATAGGAAAGAGCCACTCAATCAGCGCCACCGCCACTGCCGCCAGGCCACTCCACAGCAGATAACCGCTGGTGCCGAGCATTTCGGCGGCCAATAGCAGGCCGCCCAATGTCAGCCAAAACCAGTGTGGATGCGCAATCAGCTCCATCAAAATCATGGTCTGCGCTCCGTACGGCTCTCCTTCAGCAATTCACTGATACCGGCAATCGAACCGAGCAGGCTGCTGGCATCCAGCGGCATCATCACGACTTTGCTGTTATTGGCTTCGCCGATTTTTTGCAGTGCGTCGGTGTATTTCTGCGCCACAAAGTAGTTCACCGCCTGAATATCCCCAGCGGCTATCGCATCGGATACCATGCGTGTCGCCGTGGCTTCCGCTTCAGCCTGACGTTCGCGCGCTTCGGCTTGCAGGAAGGCAGAGGTTCTCTCACCTTCCGCTTTAAGGATCTGAGACTGCTTATCACCTTCGGCACGCAATATCGCTGCCTGACGTACGCCTTCGGCGGCGAGAATGTCGGCGCGTTTGGTACGTTCCGCCTTCATCTGGGCATTCATTGCTGCAATGAGTTCCTGCGGTGGGCGCACGTCACGAATTTCGATGCGAGTGATTTTCACGCCCCATGGATTGGTGGCTTCATCGACGATATGCAGCAGACGCGTGTTGATGTTATCGCGCTGCGACAGCATCTCATCCAACTCCATGCTACCGAGCACAGTGCGGATATTAGTCATCGTCAGATTCAAAATGGAGAGTTCAAGGTTGCTGACTTCATAGGCGGCACGCGCCGGATCGACAACCTGAATAAAGCACACCGCATCAATGGTGACGTTGGCGTTGTCTTTAGAGATGATTTCCTGCGAGGGGATATCAAGCACCTGTTCCATCATATTGATTTTGCGACCAACACGATCCATGAACGGCACGAGAAGATTGAGGCCAGGCGCCAGAGTTTTGGTGTAGCGGCCAAAACGTTCTACTGTCCACTGATAGCCTTGTGGAACAATTTTTACGCCAGCCCACACGGTAACAAGTGCGAGCACAATGAGGACGGGAATGACCGTTAACATATAACCTCCTGGCTGTCAGATTATCGGGCCGAGTCGTTCGGCCCGTTTAACGCGCGGTACCGATCAGTACAGCAGCGAGTAAAGCTGGCGGCGATAGCGGGCGGCGAGGGTATCGCCAGTGCCGAGTGCGGCCAAAATCTCCTGGAACATCTTGCGCACCTGGCCATCACCCGCACTGAGATCGCTTTTCAGGAAACCGAACAACAGCTCTAACGCTTCTTCGTTGCGGCCAACCTGATGCAGCTGTAACGACAGTTTAGCAGCCAGCTCAGCATTGGTCGGTTCGCCGGCCAGTTGCTCCTGCAACAGCTGAATTTCTGGCGTATCGGCGGCCTGTTTCAGCAGCTCGATTTGCGAGATCAGGCTTTGATAACGCGTGTCCTGATCCTGCAACGGCACCTTATCCAACACTGTTTCCGCTTCGTCGCTGCGATTAAGGGTGATCAGCACTTCCGCCAGCAGGAAACCGATTTCGCTGCTTTGATTGCTCAGCTGCCAGGTATCTTTCAGCAGCGGCAGAGCGTCAAGCGGTTTACCTTCGTGCATCAGCTGCATGGCTTGCTGCGCCTTTACTTCTTCTTCACGCGGCAACACCTTTTGCAGCAGGGCGCGAATCGCCTCTTCGGGTTGTGGGCCCTGGAAGCCGTCCACCGGCTGACCGTTCTGGAAAAGATAAACGGTTGGGATGGAGCGCAGACCAAACTGCGATGCCACCATCTGCTCTTTATCACAATCCAGCTTCGCCAAAATAAACTGACCGGCATACTCCTGCGCCAGGCGATCCAGCACCGGCGTCAATTCCTGACAATGCTGACTGCGTTCGGACCAGAAATAGAACAGCACCGGCAGCTGCATCGACTGCTCTAAGGTCTGTTGCAGATTGGATTCGTTGATGTCGATAATCAAAGCGTGTGACATGAATACGTCTCTTTGCAGAAAGTGTGTTGAGGATATGGGGGCAAGCTGCCCAGGTTCAAGCTCGATTCTGACTTGCAGCTTAGTTGCTGCGCAAAATGCGATCCAGTATCCAACCTGGCAGCAGGCGTTTCAGCAGGCTCATCGCCCAGGCGACCAGCGTCACCGGATAACGCAACCGCGGATGTTTGCTCTCTAACGCGTGACGCAGTTTCGGCAGAATCGCTTCCGGCGGCAGAGTAAAACGCGCGGCGATACCGGGATTGCGCACCGGTTTATCCTGTTCACCCTGATGCACGTTATCGGTGAAACGCGTGCTGATGGGGCCCGGTTCAATCAGGCTGACGCGCACGCCGGACTCGCGCACTTCAAGACGCAGCGCATCGCTCCAGGCTTCCAGCGCCCATTTGCTGGCGGCATACGCGCCACGGCCTGGCGTAGAGATCAATCCCAGCACCGAACTGGTATTGACGATGCGGCCATTGCCGCTGGCCTGCAGCGCCGGTAGCAGGCGCATCGTCAGTTGATGGGTGCCAAACAGATTGGTGGAAAACTGCTTTTCCAGCTGCTGACGCGACACGCTGCTCAGCGGCCCATATTGACCAAAACCGCCGTTATTAAACAGCGCGTGCAGGCGATGATCGGTGAGCTCCAGCACGCGGTCGGCGGCGGCATCAACGCTGGCGGCATCATCGAGATCCAGCTGCACGCCAATAAATCCCAGCGCTTCCATGCGCGCCACATCGTCCGCGCGACGACAAGCGGCCAGCACGCGATAGCCGCGTGACAAAAGATCGTTAGCGGCGACCAAACCAATGCCGCTGGAGCAGCCGGTGATGAGAATTGTTTTTTGCATTTCTTTACCCGTTAAAAATCACACGCCTGCATTAATCATGCTTTACTAGCGGAGCCAGTTCGGTCGCCATCAGGTTGGCGATAAACGGCTGAGCATCCGGATTGGGGTGAATTCCATCCTGCTGCATCCACTCCGGCTTCAGGTAGACCTGCTCCATAAAGAAGGGCACCAGAGGAATGTCGTACTGCTGTGCCAGGCGCGGATAGATAGCGCTAAACGCCTCCGTATAACGACGCCCATAATTGGCGGGCAGACGAATCTGCATCAGAAGCGGCTGCGCTTTAGCGGCTTTCACTTCGTCGATCACTTTGGTTAGATCGTCAGCGATGTTCTGCGGTGGAAAGCCGCGCAGGCCATCGTTACCGCCCAATTCGATTAACACCCAGCGGGGCTGATGCTGTTTTAATAGGCTCGGTAAACGCGCCAGCCCTTGTCCTGCGGTATCACCGCTGATGCTGGCGTTGACGACTTTGGGCTGCTGTTGCCACTCTTTATTCAGCAAACTTGGCCACGCCGCCGTAGCCGACATGCGATATCCGGCGCTCAGGCTGTCGCCCAACACCAGCAACGTGTCGGCGGCGGCAAATCGGGACACCAGCAGAAGCAATAACAACAGGAAGGGATAATGCCAGCGGAAAACATTGTTGCAGTTCATCATCTTACTAAGTCCGTCGGTCAGGGGGAGCATCAGCTGACCATCCTTACCGGAGTTGAGCTGGTTGTCAAACCAGCTGAGACCATCGCCTTGATTGGCGAGTCCGGCTCGGGCAAGTCCACGCTGCTCGGCATTCTGGCGGGCCTGGACGATGGCAGCAGCGGCGAAGTGCATCTGCTCGGTCAGCCGCTGCACAGGATGAACGAGGAGCAACGTGCTGCGCTGCGCGCGCGTGAAGTCGGCTTTGTTTTTCAATCCTTTATGCTGGTGCCAACGCTCAACGCGCTGGAAAATGTGCAGCTGCCCGCGCTGCTGCGCGGCGACAGCGATCGCGAAAGCCGCAGCCAGGCGGTGGAGCTGCTGACGGTGCTGGGCCTGAAAGATCGTCTGCACCATCTGCCTGCGCAGCTCTCCGGCGGCGAGCAGCAGCGTGTGGCGCTGGCGCGCGCCTTTAGTGGTCGTCCCGGCCTGCTGTTTGCCGATGAGCCGACGGGCAATCTTGACCGCAAAACCGGCGATCGCATCGCCGATCTACTGTTCTCACTCAACCGCGATTTTGCCACCACGCTGATTTTGGTGACGCACGATGAGCAACTGGCAGCGCGCTGCGACCGCCGCTTGCGGCTACGTGACGGCAAGCTGTGGGAGGAGACATGATTTGGCGCTGGTTCTGGCGCGAGTGGCGATCGCCCTCGCTGCTGATTGTCTGGCTGGCGCTGACCTTAGCGGTGGCGTGCGTGCTGGCGCTAGGTTCGATCAGCGATCGCATGGAAAAAGGCTTAAGCCAGCAGAGCCGCGACTTTATGGCCGGCGATCGTACGCTGCGCACCACCTCGCCTGCACCGGACGCATGGCTGAATAAAGCGCGCGACGAGGGGCTATCGGTGAGTCGTCAGCTGAGCTTTATGACCATGACCTTCGCCCAAGAGACGCCGCAGTTGGCAGACGTTAAAGCCGTGGATGATGCCTATCCGATGTTTGGTACGCTGCAAACCCATCCGCCCGGCTTACGCCCGCAAGCGGGAACGGTGCTGGCCGCGCCGCGTTTGCTGGCGTTGCTGAACCTGAAAGTGGGCGACAACGTAGACGTTGGTGATACCACGCTGCGTATTGCCGGTGAAGTGATTCAGGAGCCGGATGGCGGTTTCAATCCGTTCCAGACCGCGCCGCGTCTGCTGATGAACCTGGCCGACGTGGAGAAAACCGGCGCGGTGCAGCCGGGCAGTCGCCTGAGCTGGCGCTATAAATTCTCCGGCGAACCGGCGCCGCTGGCGCGCTACGACAGTTGGATCGAGCCGCAGCTAAAAGCCGATCAGCGCTGGATTAGCGTCGAGAACTCCGAAGATGCATTAGGCCGCTCCATGCAGCGTGCGCAGCAATTTTTACTGCTCTCCGCGCTGTTGACGCTGATGCTGGCGATTGCCGCAGTGGCGGTAGCGATGAGCCATTACTGTCGCAGCCGCTACGATTTAGTCGCGGTGCTGAAAACCCTCGGCGCAACGCGCAAGGCGCTACAGCGCCTGATCATCGGCCAGTGGCTGGCAGTGCTGCTGCTGGCGGCAATAGTTGGCAGCGCATTAGGGCAGGGGATTGAAGTGATTCTGCTGCTGATGCTGAAACCGGTGCTGCCGGGCGCGCTGCCTGCGGCGAGCTTCTGGCCGTGGCTGTGGGCGATTGGCGCGATGTTTGTGATTTCGCTGCTGGTCGGTTTACGTCCTTACCGCTTGCTGATGGCGACGCAACCGCTGCGCGTATTGCGTCGGGATGCCGTGGCCAACGTTTGGCCGTTGCGCTTTTATCTGCCCGCGATGGCGTTGGTAGTGATGGGATTGTTGGCGCTGCTGATGGGCGGCAGCAAAATGCTGTGGGCGCTGCTGGCCGGCGTGGTGATGCTGGCGCTGCTTCTGGCACTTCTCGGTTGGGGCACGCTGCTGCTGCTGCGTAAGCTGGTGGTGCGCAATCTGGCACTGCGCCTGGCGATCAACCGTCTGCTGCGCCAACCGGCGATGACGCTCAGCCAGCTGGCGGCGTTTTCGCTCTCATTCATGCTGCTGGCGCTGCTGCTGGTGATGCGCGGCGATCTGCTAGATCGCTGGCAACAGCAACTGCCGCCGGACAGCCCGAACTATTTCCTGCTGAACATCACCAAAGAGCAGGTGCCACAGGTTAGTGATTTTCTGACCGGGCATCACCTCAAGCCGGAAACGTTCTACCCGATCGTGCGCGCACGTCTGACCGAGCTGAACGGCAAAGAGGCCGATCCGAAGCTGGATAACGCGCTCAATCGCGAGCTCAATCTAACGTGGCAGGCGGAGCGTCCGGATCACAATCCGCTGATTGCCGGCAGCTGGCCGCCAAAAACCGGTGAAGTCTCAATGGAAGTGGAGCTGGCGGATCGTCTCGGCGTGAAGCTCGGCGATAGCTTAACTTTCAGCGGCGATACCCAGCAGTTCAGCGCCAAAATCACCAGCTTGCGTAAGGTCGATTGGGAAAGTTTGCGTCCGAACTTCTTCTTTATCTTCCCGCCGGGTGCGCTCGATCAACAGCCGCAAACCTGGCTGACCAGCTTCCGCATGGAGAGCAATCCTGCGCTGCTGGCGCAGCTTAATCGCGCGTTTCCGACGCTGAGCCTGCTGGATATTGGCAGCATGATGCGCCAAATCGGTCAGGTGCTGACGCAGGTAAGCCAGGCGCTGGAAGTGATGGTGGTGCTGGTCACGGTGTGCGGCGTGCTGCTATTGCTGGCACAGATTCAGGTCGGTATGCGTCAGCGCCGCCAGGAGCTGGTGGTGTATCGCACGCTCGGCGCCAGCAAACGGCTGCTGCGCGGCACGCTGTGGTGCGAGTTTGCACTGCTTGGCGTGGTGTCGGGGATTGCTGCGGCTCTTGGCGCTGAAGCGGCGCTGTGGGGATTGCAGCGCAAGATCTTTGATTTCCCCTGGCAGCCGGACTGGACCCTGTGGATCGTGTTGCCGATCGGTGGCGCATTGTTGCTCTCATTGTGCGGCGGCTGGTTAGGTATCAGGCTATTAAATCAGAAGGCGTTGTTCAGAAGTTTTAATGCCGGTTGAGTCTTAGATTTAAGTTCTGGTCTGCATGTGTCGACTCACAGCAGCAGACCAGACTTATTTAAGGCTCAAACATGTCGTCTCAACTCATCGTTAAATCCGTCGTTGAAATCGGGTGCTGTAAAGTGTGTCAGGGCGAAGCCTCACTGTATGGTGTCACCGATTTTAATACTGCCTGTTATGCGCAAAATGCCAGTCGTTACGTGTATCCACTAACTGGTGTGCCGATTTATTACCATCAGTGCCAGCGCTGTGGTTTGGTGTATACCCACGCGTTTGATGACTGGACGCCGGAAGATTATGCGCAGCATGTGTACAACGAAGGCTATGCTGAGTTTGATCCCAATTATGAGATCGAACGCCCGCGCAAAAACCGCGATCTAATTTTGGCTCTATTTAAAAAGTTTCATGGCAAAAAGATGCTGGATTACGGCGGCGGTACTGGCACGCTGGCGCGCTTAATGCAGGAAGTGGGCATTGATATGGTTGCCTGGGATCCGTTTGTGCCTGGTGACTATCCGCAATTAAACTCGTTTGAATTTATAACCTGTTTTGAAGTGTTTGAGCACACGCCTGATCCGCATAAAACGTTGGGGGAAGTGTCAGGCTTTTTGAAAAAGGGCGGGGTGTTTTTCTTCAGCACAGGCACCACGAATGAAGTGAGCCATTTGGGAATGAATGATTGGTATATCGCGCCACGCAATGGGCATATCACGATTTATTCGGAAGCATCGCTCAATGCGCTGTTTGAGGCGCATGGTTTCCAGATTACGCATCTCAATCGCTGGAGCCATGTGGCGATGAAGATGGTGGCGTAACGCTCGTCAGTTAAGCGAGAATCGGTCACCATGAATGGCGACCCTACATTTACAGAGCTGGGTTTTCGTAGGGTCGCCATTTATGGCGACCTGGTGACTCAAAGCTTCTCCACCGCCCACGCAATCCCGCTCGCATACTCTGCCGGTAGCAGCGGCACCAGCGCATTTAAGGCTTCCGCCAACCGCGCGTGATCGCTATCGGTCAGATTCAGATGCCCCACCTTGCGGCCAGCGCGCACCTCTTTGTCATACCAATGCAGATGCACCAGCGGTTGTTGCAGCCACGCCAGATTCACATCGGTGCCGATCAGGTTCACCATCACCGACGGCGCAAACATCACCGGTTGCGGCAGCGGCAAGCCGAGCACGGCGCGCAGATGCAGCTCAAACTGGCTGATGGACGCGCCATTTTGCGTCCAGTGACCGCTGTTGTGCACGCGCGGGGCCAGTTCGTTGATCAGCAAACCGGCTGGCGTAATGAAACACTCCATCGCCATCACGCCGACGTAGTTCAGCTCATGCATGATGGCGCTGAGCATCGCTTCCGCCTGCTGTTGCTGCGCGGCATCAGCCTGCGGGAAGGCGACGCTGGTGCGCAGAATGCCGTCCTGATGCAGGTTGTGCGTCAGCGGATAAAACACCGTGCTGCCATCGTGGCCGCGCGCACCGACCAGCGACACTTCACCGCTGAAGTTAATGCCTTGCTCAACGATGCATTCGCCGTAGCACTCATCCGGCAGCGCATCGGTTTCATTGGCGCGCAACCGCCACTGTCCGCGGCCGTCATAGCCGCCGGTACGACGCTTCACAATCGCCAGCTCGCCCAGCGAGCTGAACACCTGCGACCACTCGGCTTTATCCGCCAGCAGCTGCCACGGCGCGGTGGCGAGGTTTAACTGATCCAGCAGCTGTTTTTGCGTCAGACGATCGGCCAGACGCGGGAAAATATCGCGATTCACAAACGCCGGATGGCTCGCCAGTTCGCGGGTTAACGCGGTTTCTGGCCAGCGTTCGATCTCGGCGGTAATCACGCTTTCGGCGATCGGCAGCGCAGAGGGTTCTGCATCCAACCCGACCGGATAGACCGCGATGCCGAGCGGTTCACCCGCCTGACGCAGCATGCGGCCTAACTGACCGTTTCCTAATACGCAAACCGGCTTCATGCGTCCTCCCGCGGATCCGGGTTGTTCAGCACTTCATCGGTCTGCGTTTGACGCCAGTTGGCGATACGCGCGGACAGCGCGCTGTCGTGAATCGCCAGAATCTGCGCCGCCAGCAGGGCAGCGTTGGCGGCACCGGCTTTACCAATCGCCAGCGTTCCCACTGGAATGCCGCGCGGCATCTGCACGATGGAGTAGAGGCTATCGACGCCGCTCAGCGCGGCGCTTTGCACCGGCACGCCCAGCACCGGCACCAGCGTTTTGGCGGCCAGCATGCCCGGCAAATGGGCTGCACCGCCGGCACCGGCGATAATCACCTGAAAACCGTTGTCGGCGGCGGTTTCCGCGAAGCTGAACAGTTTGTCGGGTGTACGGTGAGCTGAGACCACTTCAACGTGGAAGGGCACATCCAGGCTGTTAAGAATTTCCTCGGCGAACTGCATGGTAGCCCAGTCACTTTTAGAACCCATGACAATGGCGATACGGGCCGGGGTGGCGTTGGATGACATGCGGTCAACTCCTGTGAATATGCAAACGAACCTGGCCGGGCGGGCAGGCGAAGAAGGGCACAGAGAATAGCATGAGATGGCAGCAAGGAAAACGGTTGCGTAGGCGGAAAACGGGCATTTACGCCCGGATGTCAGAAGGGAAATTCGATCAGGCTTACGCCGCTGGCATCAAGCTGAATCATCGAGCCATGCTCATGCCAGGCACCGAGCACCGCGCGCTGAGCATTTTCGCCGTGCAGCGAGAACGGATGAATCGCCGGGCGATGCGTGTGGCCGTGAATCAGTATCTGCAGCTTGTGGCGCATCATCGCATCCTCAACGGCGTGCTGATTGACGTCCATAATGCTGACCGACTTGTGCTGATTGGCCTGTTTGCTGCCATTACGCATGCGCGCGGCAATGCGCATGCGCAGGCGCAGCGGCAAAGCAAGGAACAGACGCTGCAACCAGCGCTGATGCACTTTGGCGCGAAAACGCTGATAACCTTCATCGTCGGTGCACAGGGTGTCGCCGTGCATGATTAATACGCGATGTCCGTACAGATCCAACACCTGCTCTTCCGGCAGCAGCGTCATGCCAGAAGCCCGCGCAAAGCGCTGGCCGAGCAGGAAGTCGCGATTACCGTGAATGAAGAATTTCGGTACCGGCAGCGCCTTAAGCACCGCAGCAATTTGCTGATGCAGTGGATTCGGATCGTCGTCGCCGATCCAGGCTTCAAACAGATCGCCAAGGATGTAAAGCGCATCGCACGAACGCGCTTCACCCTGCAAAAAATGCAGAAAACCGGCAGTAATTGCCGGTTCTTCATTGCACAGATGCAGATCTGCGATAAACAGCGTGCGCGACATTACTCGCTAACAGTCACTTTCTGGATGACAACGTCTTCAACCGGAACGTCCTGATGCATGCCGCTACGGCCAGTTTTCACCGCTTTGATTTTCTCAACCACGTCCATGCCTTCAACCACTTCAGCGAACACACAGTAACCCCAGCCTTGCAGGCTTTCGTCACGGAAATTCAGGAAGTCGTTGTCTGCTACGTTGATAAAGAATTGCGCAGTGGCCGAGTGTGGAGCCTGCGTACGCGCCATCGCCAGCGTACCTTTGGTGTTTTTCAGGCCGTTGTTCGCTTCGTTGCGGATATCGGCTTTGGTGTCTTTCTGCTTCATGCCAGGCTCAAAACCGCCGCCCTGAACCATGAAACCGTTGATTACGCGATGGAAGATAGTGTTATCGTAAAAACCTTCCGCGCAGTATTCCAGGAAGTTCTTCACGGTAGCCGGCGCTTTGTCATCGAAGGTTTTAATTACGATATCGCCATGGTTCGTCTGGAAAGTGACCATTATTTTCTTCCTGTCAGGTTTGTCGTCAGTGTCGTCTGCCGCGCCTGCAAGGCGGCGAGGCATTTTTGTAGACGCTTCTTATATCACAATTTCCAATAACGCGTCAGTAACCGGACGGCAGTTGGCAACCGAGCGATGCACAACTGAGAAAAATACGGCACAATAACCGGCTTGATGCCGTGCAGTTGGGCAACGTAGTTTCGGTCGCCATGAATGGCGACCCTACAAAATCGCACCGGTACGCTGTAGGGTCGCCATTCATGGCGACCGCGATGCACTTAACTGACTTTTTTAACGTTCGAATCCCGCACACGTAAAACAAACGGAACCGTTCAATGCTAAAGATTTATAACACCCTGAGTCGACAGAAAGAGGAATTCAAACCCATCCATGCCGGTGAAATCGGTATGTACGTGTGTGGTATTACGGTTTACGACCTCTGTCATATCGGCCATGGGCGTACCTTTGTGGCATTCGACGTGGTGGCGCGTTACTTGCGTTACGTGGGCTATCAGCTGAAGTATGTGCGTAACATCACCGATATCGATGACAAAATCATCAAACGTGCCAATCAAAATGGTGAAAGCATTGAAACGCTGACCAACCGCATGATCGCCGAAATGCATAACGATTTCGCCGCACTCGGCATTCTGCCGCCGGATCTGGAGCCGCGCGCCACGCGCCATATTGATGAGATCATCGAGCTGGTCGGCACGCTGATTGAACGTAATCACGCTTACGTCGCTGACAATGGCGACGTGATGTTCGACGTGCTGAGCGACAAAGCTTACGGCGTGCTGTCGCGTCAGGATCTGGAACAGCTGCAGGCCGGTGCGCGCGTCGAAGTGGCGGACGTGAAGCGCAATCCAATGGACTTCGTGCTGTGGAAAATGTCCAAAGCCGACGAACCGGCGTGGAATTCGCCGTGGGGCAATGGCCGTCCAGGCTGGCACATCGAATGTTCGGCGATGAACTGCAAACAGCTCGGCACCCATTTCGACATTCACGGCGGCGGCTCGGACCTGATGTTCCCGCACCATGAAAACGAAGTGGCGCAATCCACTTGCGCGCACGATGGTCCGTATGTGAATTACTGGATGCACTCCGGCATGGTGATGGTTGATCGCGAGAAGATGTCGAAATCGCTGGATAACTTCTTCACCGTGCGCGATGTGTTGCAGCATTACGATGCCGAAACCGTGCGTTACTTCCTGATGTCGGGCCACTATCGCAGCCAGCTGAACTACGGCGAAGATAACCTCAATCAGGCGCGTGCGGCGCTTGAGCGTTTGTACACCGCGCTGCGTCACACCGACGTCAACGCTACAGCGGCGGGTGGCGAAGAGTTCGAAGCGCGTTTCCGCACCGCGATGGATGACGACTTCAACACGCCGGAAGCCTATTCGGTGTTGTTTGATATGGCGCGTGAAGTGAATCGTCTAAAAAGCGAAGATAAAGCGGCGGCCGATGCGCTGGCGGCGAAACTGCGCCAGATTGCCAATGTGCTCGGCATTCTGCAGCAGGACCCAGAGCAGTTCCTGCAGAGCGGTGCGCAGGTCAATGACGACGAAGTGGCGGAGATCGAGCATTGGGTGAAAGCCCGTTCCGACGCGCGTGCAGCCAAAGATTGGGCGCAGGCGGATGTGGCGCGCGATAAGCTCAACGAGTTGGGCGTGATCGTTGAGGATGGGCCACAAGGTTCCAGCTGGCGACGCAAATAACCGGAGAGGGCGAGAAATCGCCCTTTTTTATTATGGCGATAGAACAGATTCAGATTCACGGCTTCCGCTCGGTGCGCGATCTCACGCTACCGCTACAACAGCTCAACGTGGTGAGCGGACCCAACGGCTGCGGCAAATCCAATTTGTATAAAGCAGTGCGGCTGCTGCACGAAGCGGCCAGCGGGCGCTTAGCGTTGGCGCTGGCGGAAGAGGGCGGCATTCAGAAAGCGATGTGGGCAGGCGGCTTACGGCGCGGCGATCGACGCCACGATCCCAAACGTCTTTCATTGGCGGTGGTAATGGACGACATGGATTACCAGATCGATGTTGGTTTTCCTGAGCCATTAGCCACCAGCATGTTCAATCTTGATCCGCTGGTGAAAGAGGAGCGCTTGTGGATGAGCGGTCAGCGGCGACGTCCTTCTTCCTGCATCCTGCAACGCACTAATCAAACCGCTTTCCTGCATAACGTTGATGGCGAACGCGTGAGTTATCCGGCGGTGCTGCATCCGGAAGAGTCGCTGTTTGGGCAACTGGGCGAACCGCATCTCTATCCCGAGCTTTCACAGGTGCGCGAACGGCTACGCCAGTGGCGCTTTTATCATGAGTTTGCCGTGTGGCCCGGTTCGCCGATTCGTGCGCCGCAGATTGGCGTGCGTGCGCCGGTGCTGAGCCATGATGGCAGCAATCTGGCGGCGGCGTGGGCCACCATCGTCGAGCGCGGTCATCACGAGCTGTTGTTTCAGGTGATGGATGACGCTTTCCCGGATACCGAATTTCACGTGGATGTGCAGAACGGGCGCTTTCAGATGCTGATGTCGCGGCGCGGAATTTTGCGTCCGCTGGAGAGTGCCGAGTTTTCGGATGGCACGCTGCGTTTTCTTTGCTTAGTGGTGGCGCTGCTCAGCCCGCGTCCGCCAGCGTTTATGGCGCTGAATGAACCGGAAAACAGCCTGCATGAAGATTTGCTGCCCGCGTTGGCGCGCCTGATCGCCGAAGCCAGCCAGTTCAGCCAACTGTGGATCACCAGCCATTCGCCAAAACTGGCGACGCTGATTGCCGAACATACGGCGGTGAATCATATCGAGCTGGAGCAAATAGAAGGGGAAACGCGCGTGGTGGGGGAAGAGCGTCTTTTGTAGGGTCGCCATTCATGGCGACCGTATCAATTACTGCACCTTACGTGATGACGCCATTCACGGCGACCATCAACTCATTACGCGACAACCGTAATCTTAAAGCCAGCAAACTCAACTTTCTGGCCTTCTACAATCTTGCAGCGCTTACGCGTTTCCACTGCGCCATCTACGCGTACTTCGCCTTCTGCAATCACCGCTTTCGCCTGCGCACCGCTCTGCACCCAACCTTCGAGTTTCAGCAGGTCGCACAAATCAACGTGGGCATGTTTACCGAGAGAAAAACTGGCCATTATGCCTCCTCAATGTCGTGAAATTCTTCGCACGCCGTCAGCGTGTTTTGGATCAATGTAGCGACCGTCATCGGACCGACGCCGCCTGGAACGGGCGTGATGTACGAGGCGCGTTCAGATGCCGCTTCGAACTCCACATCACCGACAACTTTACCGCTGTCGAGACGGTTGATACCGACATCAATCACCACCGCGCCCGGCTTGATCCAGTCGCCCGGAATAAAGCCCGGCTTACCGACCGCCACCACCAGCAGATCGGCGTGCTCAACGTGATGACGCAAATCTTTGGTGAAACGGTGCGTGACGGTGGTGGTGCAACCGGCAAGCAGCAGCTCCATGCTCATCGGACGGCCAACAATATTCGATGCGCCAACTACCACGGCGTTCAGGCCGTAAGTATCGATATTGTAGCGCTCCAGTAAGGTGACGATGCCGCGCGGCGTACATGGACGCAGCTTTGGTGCGCGCTGGCACAGACGACCGACGTTGTACGGATGGAAACCATCCACGTCTTTGTCGGGCACGATGCGCTCCAGCACTTTGACGTTGTCGATGCCGGCTGGCAGCGGCAGCTGCACCAGAATGCCATCGATCTCGTTGTCGTTATTCAGCTTATCAATCAGCTCTAGCAGCTCTGCTTCGCTGGTGGTGGCCGGCAGATCGTAGGAGCGGGAGATGAAGCCCACTTCATCACAAGCACGACGTTTGCTGGCGACATAGATCTGCGAAGCCGGGTTTTCACCCACCAGCACAACTGCTAAACCGGGCGCACGTTTACCGGCAGCCAGACGCTGCTGTACTTTTTCGGCAACCTCAAGGCGCACCTGCTGCGCAATCGTTTTACCGTCAATAATTTTTGCTGCCATCAGAGAGGAAATCCATCTGTAGAGGGTTAAATCGGGGATGGCGCCTATTCTGTCAGAAGCGCGTGCGGCTGTCAGGTAGAGATTCGCCCTCTACGCCGCTTTCCCGATTTTTCGCCGTGGCGCCAACCCGCGTTAGCGCTTATGATGCCCGGCAGTGAATGAGATGGATGACGTGATGATTTGGTTAATTCTCGCCACGCTGGCGGTGGTGTTCGTGGTCGGTTTTCAGCTGCTGACGGCCAGCTCGCGCCATGCGGTGCAGGCGCTCAATAAACGGTTGCAGCTGCCGCCGGTACATATCGAATCGATGTTGTCGCTGATGGGCAAAGAGGCGGCAAAAGAGTTTACCGACTACATTGCGGGCGATAACGACACGCATCTGCACAATGGCGCGGCGGTGCTGCTGATTTGGCAGGTGCTGATTGTCGATGGCAGCGACGAGAATAGGCAGCGCTGGCATGGCATTTTGAGCCGAGCGGGGTTTTCTGCGTTGATATCGAGGCAGCAGTTGTTGCTGGCGTTGGGATTTCTGCGCCAGCTGGAGCCGGACAGCCAGGAACTGCATGCGCTGCGCGACCAGTATAATGCGCACTTCACCCAGCAAGGGATTGAGCTGGAAGGCGAAACGGAGCAGGGCGGCAATCTGGTGTCGTTAAGCGACTGGCGCAAGCGGCATTAGGGGGGTTTGGTTAATCTGGCAGCACTCCACTGCTGTGGAAGGGCAAAAACGTTGACGCGCGAGCCGCTGGAAGTATAATCCGACCCAATCACTTTGCGCCCTTAGCTCAGTTGGATAGAGCACCGGCCTTCTAAGCCGTAGGTCACAGGTTCGAATCCTGTAGGGCGTGCCATCCTAAATTTTCTTCATTTTTATCTCTTTCCTTTAAATCCTTTCATCTTTAATCCTTGTCATACAGTTGGCTAGCTGTATTATTTTGCCCAATCCCTAAGTTCTGCTCTTATATAAAACAGTTGATGGTGCGGCATTCGCTCATGACTTTTATATGTGGCATCCCCTTATACAATTGCCGAAATAGTAGAACTAACCACTTTGCATTTACTCAGGTTGCATAATGTCCAATCACAATTTTTCTCAAACTGCCGCTTTTCTCTGGTCGGTTGCCGATCTTCTGCGCGGAGATTTCAAACAGTCTCTTTATGGCCGCATCATTTTGCCATTTACGCTGCTGCGACGACTGGAATGTGTGCTTGAGGAGAGTAAAGAGGCAGTGTTGGCCCAGGCTGAGAAGCTGAAGTCAATGAAAGATCTGCCTGAAGAAGCTCAGGAAAAGTTTCTGTTACGTGCAACTAACGGTTTGTCCTTCTTCAATACGTCGCCAATGAACCTTGGAAAAATGGGGCAAAATGACATCGCTGACAACCTGCTGAATTATGTTGATAGTTTCTCAGCTGATGCGCGCCAGATTTTTGAACAGTTCAAATTTAGCGAGTATGTCGCGGAATTAAAGCACGCTAACCTATTGTTCAAAGTGGTTAAGCTTTTTGCCGTTACCGATCTGAGCCCGAAAAAAATATCTAATCATGATATGGGATTGGTGTTCGAAGAGCTGATTCGCCGCTTTGCGGAAAGCTCCAATGAAACCGCCGGAGAGCACTTTACGCCGCGTGATATCGTTCGTTTAACCACTTCGTTAGTGTTTATGGAAGATGACGACGCGCTGAGTAAGCCCGGTATCATCCGTACCATCTACGATCCCACTGCCGGAACCGGCGGCTTTTTATCTTCAGGCATGGAGTATGTGCACGATCTCAACCCCGAAGCGGTAATGCGTGCGTTTGGTCAGGAATTAAATCCGGAATCTCATGCCATCTGTAAAGCCGACATGCTGATCAAGGGGCAAGATGTTAGCCGCATTAAGCTGGGCAACACACTTTCTAACGATCAGCTCCCCGCCGACCAGTTTGACTACATGCTGTCGAATCCTCCCTTCGGCGTGGATTGGAAAAAGATTGAAGGCGAGATTAACGACGAGCACCAGCAGAAGGGCTTCAACGGCCGTTTTGGTCCAGGCCTGCCGCGCGTCTCCGATGGTTCTCTGCTGTTCCTGATGCACCTGCTTAGCAAAATGCGCGGCATTCATAATGCTGATGGCTCGGTAAGTAACGGAGGGCGCATCGGTATTATCCTTAATGGCTCGCCGCTGTTTACTGGCGGTGCCGGTAGCGGTGAAAGTGAAATCCGTCGCTATATTCTGGAAGCCGATCTGCTGGAAGGCATCGTCGCGCTGCCAAACGATATGTTCTACAACACCGGCATCGCAACCTACGTCTGGATCCTGTCGAACAAGAAATCCGCAGAACGTAAAGGCAAAGTGCAGCTGATCGACGGCACCAACCTGTGCGGAAAAATGCGTAAATCGCTGGGCTCCAAGCGCAACCTGATGGGTGAAGACGATATCCGGCTGATTACGCAGACTTTTGGCGATTTTAAGGTGGTTGATGCGACTTCGCTGGAAGAGCTTGGTCTGGACAAAGCTCCAGAGCAGAAATCCAACCGTGGCCGTCAGTCTGCCACTGTCAAAACCGAAACGACGAAAACCTTCGCCAGCAAAATCTTCAATACCACCGATTTCGGATATCGCCGCCTGACCATTGAAAGCCCGCTGCGTTTGTCTGCGCAGGTGACTGATGAAGCCATTGCCACACTGCGCTTTGCACCAAAGCCGTTTAATGCGCCGATGGAACGTTTATACGAGGCGTTCTCTGCACAGTGGCAGGATGATAATTACGGTGATTTTTCAGCAATTGAAGCGGAAGCCCGCGCCATTATCAAAGCAGAGTTTGCTGAGCTGAAAGAGAAGCAGATTAAAGACCTGCTGGACAGCAAACTGTGGCTGTCGCAACGCACGTTAATGGATAAAGCGCAGCAAATTCAGACAGCATTAGGTGCTCAGGCAGGTGGCAAAACAGAGGCCAGCAATGACTTTAATCAGTTCCAGCTCACACTAAAAGGGGCGATTAAAACAGCAGGCGTGAAGCTCGATTCGAAAGAGAATAAACAGTTTATCGACGCCATCACCGCTAAAAATCCGGATGCCGAGCCGGTAGTGAAGAAGGTGCTGAAAGAAGATGCTCAGCCGCTATACGGTGCGTTTGAGTATAAAGGCAAAGTGGTGGAGTTTGAGCAGGACGGCGATCTGCGTGATAACGAAAACCTACTGCTGAACCCGGCAGTTGCCACTAGCGATCTGATTGAAAATTACTTCAAAGCGGAAGTGCTGCCGCATGTGGCAGATGCGTGGATTAATGCCGATAAGCGCGATGCGAAAGATGGCGAAGTAGGCATTGTCGGTTACGAAATTCCGTTTAACCGTCACTTCTATGTTTATCAGCCACCACGTCCGCTGGAGAAAATTGATGCAGATCTGGATGCGGTTAGCGCCGAGATTATGAAGCTGCTGCAGGAGGTACATTCCTGATGAGCAGATATAAGGCGTATCCAGAATATAAAGATTCTGGTGTTGAGTGGCTGGGAGTCATTCCTAAACGTTGGGAAGTGTTACGACATAAGTATATTGCATATTTTACTAAAGGCAAAAATCCTGCTGTTCTGCTTGACGTTCCAGCTGAAAATACTCTCCCCTATCTCTCGATGGATTGTTTGAGAAGTAACTCAGTAGAGAAGCATGCAATAGTATCTACTGATGTTCGTATTGCAGTAGAGGATCAGCCATTAATTATTTGGGATGGATCAAATGCGGGAGAGTTTGTTTTAGGAAGAAGAGGTATTCTTTCTTCCACTATGGCAGCCGCAACCCTTAACTACCCTTTACATATAAAATACTACTGGTACTTGTGTATTGCAATCGAACCCGAGATGCGCAGGCATGCAACAGGCATGGGCATTCCACATGTAAATGGTGAAGAATTAAAAAACATTCAGCTTACAATTCCATCTTTTACGGAACAAAATACTATTGCCGATTTTCTTGACAACGAAACTGCAAAAATCGATAAGCTAATCGACAAGCAACAACAACTTATTGAACTGCTAAAAGAAAAACGTCAGGCAGTGATTAGCCATGCCGTCACCAAAGGGTTAAATTCTGATGTGCCGATGAAACATTCTGGTTTTAAGTGGTTGGGAGAAGTGCCGGAGCATTGGGACACTGCTCGAGTTAAGAATATATCTTCTTTTATTACATCTGGGCCAAGAGGTTGGTCAGATTTCATTACTGATGAGGGAAGTGAAATATTTCTTCAAAGTGGTGATTTGAACAATAATTTAGGTCTAGAGATTAATAAAGCGAAACGAGTGTCTCCACCTAAAAATGCAGAAGGAATCCGCACTCGACTGATAGAAGGCGATGTCGTTGTATGTATTACAGGTGCAAATACAGGCCGGATCGCGGTTGTTCCTAAGCTTTCACAAACAACTTATATCAATCAACATCTAAGCTTAATTCGTCCCCAAAGAACAAGGGTGAACTCTACTTTTTTAGGATTTAGCCTTACCTCAACTTCTGGGCGATCTTTTTTTGATGTTGCACAATATGGATTAAAAGAGGGCCTTAACTTAAGTAATATATGTGAAGCACCATTAGCATTGGCTCCAAAAAATGAACAAGACTTAATCGTAAATCATCTGAAATTTATTAATATTAAGTACGATCAGCTATCTAGAATATCTGCAACTCAGGTTGAATTACTTCAAGAACGACGCACTGCCCTTATCTCTGCCGCCGTCACCGGAAAAATCGACGTCCGCGGTTGGGTTGCCCCTGAAAAGCAGGAATTTGAGGAGCCACAGGAGACCACCGCATGAGCATGGACAGCACCAGGGAACTGATTTTTCAGGATGAAATGATTGCGCAAATGGTCGATCGCGGCTGGATTGTCGGTAAAGCTGACGACTACGATCGCGAGCGTGCTCTGTATTCACAGGATGCGCTGACTTTCGTGCAAACCACGCAGCCGCAGGAGTGGGAGAAGTTTACCAAAATCTATCCCACTGACACCGAACGTCACTTCCTTGATGCGCTGGTGGCACAACTGAAAAAAGCGGATATCAACGCGACCGATATGCTGTCGCGCACTTACGGTACGCTCGGCGTATTACGTCACGGTATCAAAAGCCACAGCGCACGTTTTTCGCTGTGTCAGTTTAAGCCGGAGCATAATCTCAATCCGGATACGCTGGCGCGCTACGAACAGAATATCTGCCGTATTGTGCCGGAGCTGGTTTACAGCCCGCACGCCTCTAAAGCCGCATTTGAAGAGACGGGCGTAAAGGCGAAGAAGTGGCGTATCGATCTGGTGCTGTTTGTGAATGGCCTGCCCATTGCTACGCTAGAGCTGAAGTCTGAGTTTAAGCAGGCAGTGCAAAACGCCATTACCCAATATAAGAAAACGCGTCTGCCAAAAGATCCTGGAAATAATAAACCAGAACCGCTGCTGACATTTAAACGCGGTGCGCTAGTGCACTTTGCCGTCAGCCAGTATGAAGTGTTTATGGCGACTAAACTCGATGGCGATAAAACCTTCTTCTTGCCGTTCAATAAAGGCACTAAAGAGGGCGGTGCGGGCAACGATATTCCAGAAAATGCCGATCGGTATGCCACCAGCTACCTGTGGAATGAGGTCTTGCTGCCGGACAATCTGCTGAAAATTCTCGCTAGTTTTGTGCATCTGCAAATTGAAGAGAAAGAAGACTGGCAGGGGCTGAAGTATAAAAAAGAGAGCCTTATCTTCCCGCGTTATCACCAATGGGATGTAGTCAACAAACTGATCACGGCAGCGGCAGAAGAAGGGACCGGCAATAAATATCTGATTCAGCACAGCGCGGGTTCAGGTAAATCTAATTCTATCGCCTGGACTGCCCACCAGCTTTCCCGGCTTTACGATGAGAAAGGCGAGAAGCAGTTCCATTCGATAATTGTCGTCACCGACCGAACCGTGCTGGACGATCAGCTGCAAGATACCATTTATCAGTTTGAGCATCAGGACGGCGTAGTCGGGCGCATTAACAATAAAGAGGGTGACGGTTCAAAATCGGAAAAGCTCGCCAGCGCGCTGGAAAACTCGCAGCCGATTATCATCGTGACCATTCAGACCTTCCCGTTTGTGCTGAAAGCGATTGAAAACAGCGTCAGCCTTAAATTGCGTAAATACGCGGTGATTGCCGACGAAGCGCACTCTTCACAAAGTGGTTCCACGGCGCGTCAGCTTAAAGAAGTGCTGATGACTGAAGAGGTGGATGACGATGTCGTAATGTCGTCAGAAGATGTTCTTGATGCTACCGTTGCCGCGCGTAAGGGCAGCAGTAATCTCAACTACTATGCATTCACCGCCACGCCGAAGCCGAAAACGCTGGAGTTATTTGGTCGCCGTCCTAATCCGCTTGAACCCGCCTCGAGAACCAATAAGCCAGAAGCATTCCATGTTTATTCCATGCGTCAGGCTATTGAAGAGGGTTTTATCCTCGATGTTCTGAAGAATTACACCAACTACAAGGTAGCCTATAAGCTGCTGCAAAAGCTGGACGATCCGGACCGCGAAGTAGACAGCAAAAAAGCCAAAATAAAACTCACGCAATGGGTATCGCTGCATGAGCACAACGTTTCACAGAAGGTGAAGGTCATCGTTGAGCATTACCGTAAGCATGTAATGCATCTGCTGGGCGGACAGGCGAAAGCGATGGTGGTCACCAGCTCACGTAAAGCGGCAGTACGCTACAAGCTGGCGTTTGATAAATATATCGCTGAAAACCACTACCAGAAAATTAGCGCGATGGTGGCCTTCTCGGGTGAGGTTGAGTTTGCCGAAAGCGATCACAACGCGCTCGCGCTGCTGAACCAGAAATTCACTGAAATCAATATGAATCCCGGTCTGAAAGGGCGGGATATGCGCAAAGCCTTTGATAGCGATGACTATCAGGTGATGCTAGTGGCAAACAAATTCCAGACCGGTTTTGACCAGCCCAAGCTCTGCGCCATGTATGTTGATAAAGCGCTGGGTGGGGTTGAGTGCGTACAGACACTTTCCCGGCTTAACCGCACTTATCCCGGTAAAGCCGAGTCAGGAACATTTGTGCTGGATTTCTGGAACGAGCCAGATGAAATTCTCAATGCTTTCCAGCCTTATTATCAGACGGCAGAACTCACTGATGTCAGCGATCCACAGTTGGTATTTGAGCTGTTCGATAAATTGCGTACCAGCGGTATTTTCCTGTGGAATGAAGTCGAACAGTTCTGTGAGGCGTTCTTTACCAAAAACAAATCCAGCGCGGCGATCAGTAATATCTGCAAGCCCGCAGTTGATCGCTGGAAACAGCGTTACATCTCAGCAATTGATGCTTATGTGCTGGCTAAAGAGATGTTTGAACGCACGAAAAAAACCGGCGATGTGGTGCTGATCACTAATGCAGAAAACACTTTCAAAGCCTGCAAGCAGGAAAAAGACAAGCTGGATATCTTCAAAAAGGATCTTGGCAGCTTTGTCCGCTTCTATGAGTTTATGTCGCAGATTGTTGACTATGATGACAAGGACCTGGAAAAGCTCAGCCTGTTTGCCCGACACCTGCGTCCGATGCTGCATGAACAGCGCATTGCAGAAGATGAGGTTGATCTTAGCAATGTAGAGATGAGTCATTATCGTCTATCAAAACTCCATGAGCAGCATCTTAGGCTGCAAGAAGATGCCGAAGAGTACAAACTCAAACCTAGCAACGACATGGGCACGGCAAAGCCTAAGAACCCGCAAGAAGAGTTCCTGTCAAACATCCTGGCGCGTCTGAACGATCTGTTTATCACCGACAATCTTAGCGATAAAGATATGATTAATTATGCTTTTTCCGTCAGAGACAAGTTATCTGAGAACCAGGCGGTAATGACGCAGATTGCCAATAACACGCGCGAACAGGCAATGCTGGGAGATTTCCCGAAAGCGATTGATGATGCCGTAATGGATAGCAATGATGCGCATCAGGAGATGATGATTCAGTACTTGTCGAATCCGGAGCTTGCGAAAGGGTTTGCTAGGGTGGTGTTTGATATGTTGAAGGGTGCTTGATTATTGGAGGGGCTTAAGATAGCCCCGTTATTTTAAATATCATCATGTTTTCTAATGGCTGCACGTATAACGCTGTTCAGCGACTCGATTGCATTCGAGATGTAGATAACGCGTCATCGCTATGTCATTGTGAGTCAATATTTCCGGCAGCTTACGCGTAATGACTGATACCATAGCTCTGATTCCAGAGGTGGCGCATTTCCCTGCGCGGTTTTACCTGCTCCAGATTAATCGTATTGCATCATCTGTGGCAGTAGCGAGAGCTGCTACGATGAAGGTCAAAAGGGGCACAAGGACTCGCCACGATGTGATTACCGTTCTGCATGGCTACTATCTGGAATAATACGTGTTACGCTCGAAAGCACGGAACTGATAGTTTTTCCCTTCTGAGTCGCGCAAAGATCACCCCTACTGCATTTTCTCTATTGTTATCAACCCACTAATTACTTACTCTGAGCAGGATTTAACAGTGGAGGTTGATGATGACTTTAGGTGAGATTGTTTCCCCGCTCAGTTCACTTTTACGGCTTATCCTGACTTTGGGACAGAAAAAAAAGCGCTCAGAGCGTCAACTTGAAGCCCGGCTCATAGCTCGTGGTATTGTTGCGGAGTTGCCCGAAGGTATTCCCTTTTATATCACCGCAGACGATGGCTCTCGGGAGAAAGGCATCTATGTCATTGGATTATTAATCTGGAACAGGGGAACGCTGCCGGTGGTGGAAAAAGATTTTCTTCCAACATCTCCTCTTATCGTTAAAATCAGTGATAAAGCAAAATTTGTCGGCAGCCGTATTCTGGCGGTTGAAGACGAGGTGCGTTGTTCCTGCCAGTTGCTTAACGATCAGCAACTGCAAATACATTTCGATTGCCTCAATTCCGAGGAATATCTAGTGATTCCATTGTTTGTCACAGGCGATCCCTACGCCAATGTTGAACTGAGTGGGCGCATTATCGGGCAGAGCCATCCTATCGATCACACCGCGGCTGAGGTGAAAGCCAGTGTTCCGGAGCGTCTGGCTTCGTTGATGCTCTTAATCTTTGTACTGAACATGTTACCGGGCTTCTTTATCAGCGGTGCCCTGATGATAAAAGAGTATGGCTTCCGCGTTTTCATGAACGATTTCGAGTCCATTTCCCGCTGGTACTCCATGCCCTTTGCCTTCGGCGCCATCGCTATATTTATGTTTCTGTTGTCTCGTATCGTCTACTGGTTTGAGCGCCGTACCTACCCTGAAGGTTACCCACTTGAGGCGGACCTTGAGCCCCCGTTGCATAAGTCGATAGTTGGCTTGTGCAAATGCGTTTTTCAGGGAAAAAAGATACGTTTGTCCGCATCGATATTCAGTTGGGGAAAGCCCATCATTATGGCGGAGAAGCGCGTTCGTCGCCGTAGCATTAACGATTGGGTAAAATAACTCCCTCACACTGACACTGCTAATCTGGCTGCCCGGACATGCTATTCTCTTTGTCCTTCATGTTCACCGGGGGCAGCCGCTCTGAACCACCAGATTGACAATCACAGGATCCTGCCTCGCATGACTTTCACCGCCGCACCGGCCCGATGGGATCTAAAAGTGACTCTGAGAGACCATGAAGGTTACCGCCGAAATTCTCGACAGTCTGCTGGTGCCTTGCCACATCGAAGTGGTCTCGGCCCCCCAGATAGGCTGTTCAGTTTTGTGGCGCCGGCGGCATCATTCCTTTTTGGTTGCATATTACTGGAATGACACAGGATTTCTAACACTCCCGGGAGCAGGCCACGCCAAATTTCCTTATTTTCCTCACGCAATCCTCCTATCATGATGCGCACTATTTCCGACATCTCATGCAGATTATCCTCCCTCAGCCCCAGCATCATGTTGTACCCATTAAACAGGCCGCCATCACCTAACCGTGGCAACGGCAGCAGCTTGGTAGGAATCGTCAGCCAGAACCGCAGATCATAATCGCACCCCAAATATGTCCGCAGCAGCGTCATCACATCCTGCCTGAGTTGCCCATTCGGCATCCAACCCTTTGCTTCATCGGCATCCTCTGTCGAAAGCTCGACCCGCGAGCAGTACCCGGTCACATAGATCTCATCCCCCAGCACCGGGTTCTGATCGAGCGACAAACCGCCACGAAGTGCAAGCTGGGCGCGTTTCGCCACTGGCATTCTCACCGCATGATGCGCGAACACTTCAACGTGAGTATTAGGTGCCTGGCTGCGAATCACCGCCGCAATACCTTCAGCGGTGTGCGTCGGGTGCAGTAGCGGCTGCAATATCGCCAGTAAGCGTGAAGATGGCAGTTCCAAGCTGCGGGCAATGCCCGCCAGCGCCATCAGGCTCTGTGAAATGGCATCATTGCCGCCGGGCGCAAAAGTGGCCGGATAACTGTATTTGCGCCAGATGCGATAAAACTGCGTCATCAGCCGGTGATTGAAGATATCCAGAAACGCGGCCATCGCATCGGCGCCGTCACGGTTCTGATTGATATCGTCGATGATGGTGGTGGGCAGCGGCGAATCCACGCCGTACAAGCCGAGGAAATGTGTTCTAACGGTGGGCGGCGCATCAGGATTATCGGCGTCGATTTCGGTGCGCTTTAGCTCACTGGCGGGAAAGCCCAGATGCGGGTTGGGGCGAAAGCGCACCGCATCACATTCCGGCGTGCGGCCCGTGCCCAGGCGGCTATGGGTTGTCTGTTCTAGCAGCTGGCAGAAGCGATAAAAGTTAAACCGCGCCGTGTGATCATCGCCGTTGGCGTCCAGCCAGAACGGGGGCAGAGGTGAACGGTTTTGTTTGTTGTCGTCTGTCACATCAATACCCTGTCAATGCGTCGCTCCGGCCAGGCCCATTCGGTGCCCGAGGCGGTCAGCAGCACCGTCAGTTGGGTAAAGCGGATGACGCTGGCGTACTGGGTGAAGAACTGCTCCAGCAGTTCGCAAAACAATCGGGCATCGCCGGTGCCGCTAAACATTGTCTCATCCAGCAGCACGCGAATACGCACGCCGTGCCAGTGATATGAGGCGTTATAGTCCTGCTGCCAGCTAACGTGACGGATACCGCTGATGCGTCGGCGGTTGTTCTCCTCGTCGCTCCAGTTAAATAGCGACATCACGGCCCGCAGGTTTTCGGCATCGCTAATCATCTGACTTAGGGCGCGGGGATGCAGCAGCGATATCAGGTGCCACTGATAAAGTTGCGTGGTTGGCGGGTAATAGGGCATGGAAGGGGGCTGTCGTGTTTTGCACCGCACAGCCAGGTTGCCGATCACTGCGCTGCCATCAAATACCGCTTTCTCCAACGCCATACGCGGATAATTGCCGTTGGTGCAGGTGAGGTTCATAAACAGCGTGGCATCTTCCTGAGTTCGGTCAGCTTCGCTGGCATCGCCGCCCAGCATCAGCAGGGTTTCATAAAGACCGCTGACGCCACGCCAGATGCGCGTATGGAAATAACGCTCCGGCCACGACGCTTTGTGTTGCAGCATGCCGCCTTTTTGCCGGAAGTGTCGATACGGCACATAACGCCGCTTATCCAGTTTTTCACTGGCGGCCACCGCATCCACGCTGTAGATCTCCGTATGCTGATCGCCAAGGCGGTGCGGCCGCAGGCGATAATCCAGCACCGCAGGCTGCACTTTCAGCGGCTCTGCGTTGAGAGAAAACAGGTTGATAACCGGAACGCAGTGAATGCGCAGCACATCTTGCGGCAGCGAAATGTCGCGCGGAAGTGGCTGTCTCAAATGGATTTCGAGCATCGCCTCCCTGCAGCTTTCACTAAAGGGCAGCGTGTTAAGCCCGGAAAGGGTAAAGAACGCATAGCGCGCGGGAAAACTGAAATATTCCAGCAGCGGACGCACCTCGCCGCACAAGGCTGGGCTTTCGCTTTCAGGCCACACCGAGCGCCAGTGCTGCTGCCAGCGGGCGCGGATGTCGCCAGTAAAGGGTTGTGGATCGCAGTTATCACTCTGCGGCAGGCGAACCGTGATTCGTTCAATATGGTTGCTCAGAGCCTGATACATCAGCGACTGCACCGGGCGATCTCCGTGGATATAAAGCGGGATATCGCTGAGATCGATCTGGCTTGGATCCGCCTGGGAACTGAGAGCAAATCGCAGGCAGATCATCTGGTGCCCATCGGGATGGAAGGGCGCCGTTATCTCGCCCAGCGTTAGCGGATGCAGCTTGAGCGCATCGGTGGTGCGATAGGGGCAGCGCAGGCCGGTTATATCCATCGGGCGGGTCAACAGCGTAGTGCCTTCCGGCAGCACGGCATCACGTACCTGGGCGATGGTATCTAGCGTGAGTTCAACGATCGCCATCGATGGCAGCGTGCGGTTTACCACGGGCAGCAGATGCCCAAGCAGTGGCTCCGTCAGTTCCGGGATATCATCATCAATCTTGCGGCGCATCTGCGCTATCAGCAGCGAAAATCCCTGGAAGAGCTGCTCTACAGATTCATCCATCTTCAGCGACGTTCCGTCAATGCCGAGACGACGAGCTGCCTGCGGATGCTGTTCAGCAAACTCTTGCGCCGCCGATTTCAGATAGCGCATCTCGCTGTCGAAATAGTTGAGAAAGTCGTGATCGTTCATGGCTCACCTAATCAACCGGCATCAATGTCAGATAAAGCACTGAGCAGAGTGAAATCAGCCACAGCAGCAACAGAGAGAGCAGGGTTCGATAAAACAAGGTGCGCGTTCCCCGCCAGCGATCCGGCAGAGAGCGGGTGCTGGAAGTTTTTTGCCGCCACAGATGCGCCATGCCTTGATCAAATTCGGCAAGATCCTTGTCGTCGTTGAGCAGTGCGAAAAGCCGCTCATCCAGCCATAAGCGCCAGCAGTAATAGTGCGTAATTAAAAACAGCACCATTAACGGTACGCTAAGCACGGAGGAGATGAGGTGAAACATCAGCGCCAGCGGTGGCAGCGTTAAGGCGGCGACGTAGCGCCAGCTGGTGAGATGGATGTGCATAATCCGGTTTATCATGATGTTGTCTGACATAGCTGCTCCTTGCTAAATGCTTCCAGAGCCTTGATGTGGGCGGGCGTGAGGACAATCTGTGGTCGTCTGGCCTGAATCAGTTCAACAACCTGAGCAACTGACGCAACGTGCCCCTCAGCCAGCAGCCAGGCTGCAACTACCGTCGTACTGCGCGATAAACCCAGGGCACAGCAAACCAGCACCTTGTCATACGTTTGGCACAGCTGGCGGAGTTGCCTTACCGCATGGCGCATATCCTCAATCTCTGGCACCAGCAGATCCATCAGCGGGTAAGCTTGCCAGCGCTGTGCCATGCGGTAGCCTTGGTGGAATTCTGCTGTCAGGTCGAAAACTGCGATATGCCGTTCCGCCTTACCGGGAAATCTACCCAGCGCTACGCCGGTAAAAATGACACTGCTTTTAGCCATGTGGCGGGAGAACCAGCAGCGGGAGATCGCTGCGCCTGCCAGATAAGGTAACAGCAGTAAGCGCGCGGAAAGAGACAGGCTGCCGCTGCTGTTTTTCTGGAATATCGTCACGCCCAATCCGGCATAACCCGCCGCTACTATCAGTAGTGCGATGCCGGGCCACAACAGCAGATAGCCATAGGGAATGTTCATTCCCGCCAGTAAAAACAGTACTCCGCCAAGGCAGTATTTAACGGCGAGACGCTGAGCGTGCGGTGAAGGAGGCTGCCAGCGCCATCGCCCTTCAATCGGGATGGCGTAGCTGATGATGACCGCAACCCCACTTCCACTGATCACATCAATGAAATGGTGCTGCCAGGTCGTGAGCACCGAGATGGCAATCAGCAAAAACCAGCTGCCTGCGACAACTCTCGCCTTGCGATTCAGGTGCTGGCGGAAGCGTAACCAGAGCAGCCAGGTCAGAATGATGTGCAGCGATGGCGCCTGGTTGTAGGGCAGGTCAAACTGCTCCAGCTGATGGAACAGCCAGCCAAAGGCGCCCTGTGTTTCCGGGCGCGTAAAGGTGAATTTCAGCGGAAACAGTAAGAACGCTGCGCACGCCACCAGCGATGCCGTAAGCAGGCGATAGCCGTGGCGCATCAGCTCCTGTTTTGAGGTGCAGATAAACAGTGAAATGCCGTACAGCAGGTCAATGCTCCAGTAGGGCACGATGGTCCAGGGAACAAACGGTATCGCCCGCTCCCAGCTCAATACCACGCTGCTGATATCCTCCCGAGTGGCGGTGAAGGTATTGACCTGGCCGTAACTGAGAAAAAACAGCGGTCCCAGCAGCAGTAGCCAGCCAAGCCCCTGTTTCCAGAGGCTATGTGGGCGCTGAGTCAGCGACGATTCAGTCATGCTGCTTTCTTACCGCCAGCGACACGGTGAAGATGCCAAACTCATCAATAAGCTGGTGGCACTTCTCGAATCCGGCTTGTTCAACCAGCGTGTCCATCTCTAGCTGGCTACGCACGCGCATCAGCCAGGGAATGCCGTTCTGATGGCTGGTTAAGGTCCAGGCAATCGTTTTGAGCTGCGGGTGCCACGGCTGCCCGGTATAAACCAGCACGCCGCCAGGAGGAATGGCTGCCGCAAGCCCCGCTAACGACGTTTTAATTAACGCATTGCTCGGGAACAGTTCATAAAGCCCGGAAACAATACCCAACGTTGGAGCCGGGGCGAGAGTGGCGAGCGAGCCGTAATCAAAAGCATTGCCTTTTTTGAACTGTGCGAGATGGCCTAAGTTGCGCTCATCGATCAGCGCCTGCCCTTTTTCCACGTTCAGTTCGCTGTAGTCGCGCAGCAAAATGCTTTCAATATCAGGCTGCTTCTCCAGCGCATCAAGTACGTAGCGGCCATGCCCGGCGGCAATATCTACCACGTGAACCGGCATGTTGCTCTCATGCAGTTTCGCCACCGCCAGGGCAATTACCTGCTGGATATTTTCCTTACGCGCTCGGATGCCACGCCAGCCGATGCTGTTGAGATAATGGCGATCGATGATGCGACCGAGCACACCCGTTCCTTCGGCGGAATTACGGTAGACATAGTCAAGCGTGCTGCCGGAATCAAAGCCGGTTTCATATCCCAGCCGCATGCCTTTAGATAACCTGCCGAAGGTTTTCATGCCGAAGCTCAACGAGGCGTAAAACAGGCCTTGCAGCGAGCGGCGATGAGGCGGTGCCTGTAGTTCACGATAGGCATCAGCGCCCGGACTCCATTGGTCTTCATGGCTGTAATCGAACGCGTAAGGTGCGCTGCTGTAGAGCGTTTCGATAAACGACTTCATTTTATCGAAGGCAAGTTGGCGATCTTTTTCACCCAGCGTGTCGTGATAAAAGCCCGGCAAAATATGTTGCTCTTTAACCGCGCTGCGCAAACCCCGGAAGAATTTTTTCTGCGGCTCGGCATGCACCACAAAGTCATCGCCGGAGATCAGCAGTTGCGTAGGTACGGTGATCGCGGCAGAGTCAGACACGATACGCTCAGCCGTTCTATACAGATCCAGCAGGAAATTCACCGCGATCTGACGGGTAATAAGCTTATCCTGCTCAAAGCTGGCGATGCGTTCAGCATCGTGACTGAGGAATTTACCTTTGACGTAGGAGTTAACGTAGAACAGGCCGCGCATGCGTTGCTGCAGACGTAAACCAGGGCGGGCAAAAGGAACGTACAGCTTCACCTTAAACGCGGGTGAAGCCAGCACCATGCCGCGAATTTTCGGCGCGTAATCATGTACCCAGGTAGCGACCAGCACGGCACCGACGCTTTGCGCGATGACGACGATGTCCTCCATGCTGACCTGCGCCGACTCCGCCACAAAGCGCACGAACTCATCGACATCCTGCACTGAACGGGCAAGGCTTGGACTATAACCGCGCGCGCCTGGCGTCTGGCCGTGACCGCGCGCATCCCAGGCGTAAAAATGGGTGTCAGGCATGTCTAACTCATCGACAACATGCTGTAAGCGCCCTGAGTGCTCGTGTCCGCGATGAAATAGCACTATTACTTTTTTGCTCTGGCTATCTTGCGCAGGCCAGTGTCGAAAAAAGAGTGATGCACCATCGCTGGTTAAAAACGAACTCTCTACAAATAAGCGTGCTTCCTGGCTCATGATCATTTCCTTGTTGCTTGCAGTTGTAATTCGACGAAACGGTTTAATAACGCGGTTTTAAACGCAGCTTTGTTGTCCTGAAAACGAAGCGGATCATCGATATAGATATCGATAAAGAACGGCACCGGGATTTTTTGGCCTTTACTCATTGAGCGATCGAGCCCGTGCATATAGACCGGAATAATCGGTACATCCGGACATTGCTGGCTGAGATGCCAGATGCCGGATTTGATTTCAGAGAATTTGCCCGGCTCTCCGCGCGTGCCTTCCGGAAAAATAATGACAATTTTCTTTTCAGCCAGGGCATCAATGCAGGCCTGCAGCGGATTGGCCTGATGCGACCTGCGATAAACCGGGATGATGCCAATCACCTTAAGGGCAAACCAGCCAATCACTTTGTTTTTCAGGAAGTAATCGGCCGCTGCCACGGGCTGCACGTTCACCAACGTTGAGAGGGGGAAAAGGGTGAATAGCGTCAGCACATCGAGGTGGCTATTGTGGTTTGCCACGATGATCGCCGGGCCTGTTTTGGGTAATTTTCTGCGATTGGCCACTGCCACACCTAGCCAAATCCACACCAGCGGATAGGCGATGCAAAGTGTAAAAATCCAGCGCAACATAGGGTTCATGCGCGCCCCTTACAGGTAGAAGTAGTAATAGAAGTGGAAGAACAGCGGCGCGGTGTAGATGAGGGAATCTAGCCGATCCAAAATGCCGCCGTGTCCGGGCAATAACTTACCGGAGTCTTTGACCCCAAAATCGCGCTTGATGGCCGACATCACTACATCACCGCAGAATCCGCTCATAGCCAAAATCAGCCCAGCCGCCAGGGAATGCAGGTGATCCATCTGCGTCATGAGCGGACCGAAAATGACAGCCAGTAACGTGGTGGTGAATAGGCCACCGAGCAGTCCGGCGAGGGTTTTGTTCGGGCTGACGTTGGGTGTCACCTTGATTCTGCCCAGCGATTTCCCCCACAGGTACTGCGCAATATCATTCAGCTCAGTCAGGGCCACGAGGAAAATAACCAGCAGCGCGCCGGCGCTGGCATCCGCGCCGGGTAAGGTCATCAGGTAGGCAACGTGGCTCAGAGCAAACACTGTGGTCATCATGCCCCAGTGCATTACCGATGCGGAGTGCAGAAAACCGTTTGTATCTCCGGCGATCACCATACGAGCCGGCAGGAACAGAAAGACGTAGACCGGAATAAAAATAATGAACATGCCGTACCAGGCCATGTCGACCCAGAGATATTGCAGCGGTATGGCCGCGTACATCCAGAGCAGGGGCATGCTGTCCGAACGCCGCGTTGGCGCCAGCGTCAGATACTCTTTCAACGCGAGGAAGCTGATAAAGCCAAAGAAAAACAGCGCCAGCCATTTTGGTGACAGCATCGCCAATGCAAACAGGCAAATAATCACCCACCAGCTGTGGACGCGCTGCTGCAATTCCAGCCAGTTGCGTTGTGGACGGCATTTTTTCAGCACATAAGTCACGCATGTTGCCAGCATGAGCACGGCGAAAATGCCGCCCAGGCAGTAGTAGAGAAGGCGTGTAGATTCAGACATTTTTTGCCTCCGTCGCACTGCGGCAGCGATTGAGGCAAGTCCAGCATAGCAGCAGGGCTGAGAGGGCAAAGACCGCGTTTACCCATTCGAGATACTGCGGCCACAGCGCAATAACCAAGGCAACTGCACCGAAGATAAACGCACGATCGCTTTTGCCCAGCGGTCCCCGGTAGCTGCGGGTGCCGTTCAGCGTCTGGCCAATCACTCCACAGAATTCTGTGAGCCAGGCGAGCAGTACCACCAGCACCACTAACCCGGGTGCGATGCCCGGAATAAAGGCAAATGCCAGATAGAGTGCGGCGTCAGAGATAACGTCACCCACTTCATTGAGGATTGCGCCTGCAGTGGATTGCTGGTGGAACTCCCTGGCTAACATGCCATCAATGGCGTTTAACGCCATGCGGACCAACAGGAATATCGGCAGAGTGATAAACCAGCGCGGATCGGGGGAACAGATCAGTAATGCGCCTAACGTCACCGAGGTAAGCATGGCAAATAGCGTCACCTGGTTGGCAGTGATGCCCCGGGCATGTAGCTTCACCACTGTGGGTCTTAACAGATTCTGAAATTTAGGTTTTATATCGTATAGCGTCACGTTATGGCTCCTGCCTTGTGAAATTGAAGTGTTACTTCAATGAATCCAAATTCAGGGTGTTATCCCTTACTTCAATCGTGCGCGGTGTATCCGCATCAAGATCATCGCGGCTTAGTACCCGCTTCCATGTACCACGCTCTCTGTCAGGCTGGCGGAACAGGCCAACTATCACCACGAACTGCGCCTGTTGCTCCATCGGCATAGCCAGAGTGATGCTTTGCCCTGGCATTACGCTGAGTTGTCGCTGCGCGACCAGGCTCTCTTTCAGCACAATGTCTGGCTGCGTGAGCAGATCGTGGTATTCGGTGTTATCGAAAGTCTGACGTTCGCTGAGCTGGAAAATACCTAAACGCAGTGGCATGGCGTGGTGAGCATCATCCTGATTGATCGCGGCGCGGGCGTTGAAAGTCAGATGCAACCTGTCCACCTGACGATAAAACACCGCTTTTGCCACACTCGCCGTTCCCTGTTTAGTTTTTTGCCAGGCACCGCAACTGCTCAGCAGGATGGTCGCAAAGCAGAGCGGCAGCATGATTAAGAAACGGCGGGTCATGGTTCATCTCCCTGATAAGCGGCGTCATCTGGCGTGGCAGAAACAAAGATGCGTGTCGGCAACCTGAATCCGCGCAGATCGAGCAGCGCCAGCGGGCCGTTACCCAGCTCTGTGCGAATTTGATAGTTAAGTGCCAGTCCATCCGGCGTTGGCCACACCACCCGGTAAATATTGCCGCCCAACCTGGTAATCCGTGCTTTATCCAGCAGGCGGATCAGTCCCCAGCTTCCCGGATGATCGGCATAAATGCGGGTTCCCGCTTTGGCGCTGCGCCAGGTGAGCGTCGTTTGTGGCTGCCAGCGGTTGTCAGGCCAGTTCAGCGTTTGCCAGCTCTCTTGCTGGTTAAAATATTCCAGCGTCTGGCGATCCACCGTCAGCGCAGACTCCACCACCTCACGGGAAGGTTTTGCCATCATCTGGAAATGCAGCGCCACGTCTCCCCGGACAAAGGCGACGTTGGCGATGCGCGTCAGCTTGTTTAGCGCGCTGAGAAAAGTGGGATCGAATGTCAGTCCCTGACTGTGCATGGCATCCGGCACCCAGCGATCACCCTCCAGACGCAACAGGCCACCTAAACGGCGGTTAACAAACTGCGCAATGCGTCCGGTATCGGTGCGCAAAAACTGCGCCAGATGTGGCAAGGAGACGTCGCTTTCTCGATGAGCAAACGGATAGCGGTCGGCGAACGCTTCATCCCAGGGAGTAACAATGTCGTTTTGCCACTGATGGTTAATGCTCTCTGCGGTTGGGCTAAGCACCTGCTCCCAGGCCTGTACCATCGGCTCCACAAACACCGCCTGACCCAATCCGCTCCACTCCTGACCGAGACTGGCAGCAATCAGGCTGCCGTAATCGCGGGTATCGGTAAGATCGACCGCTTTGCCCTGAAAAACCGTTAGCGCCAGCGACTGCATCATGGCCTGCGGATCCGGGGCGTTGGTCACCTGCTGCAGACGCAGACGCACGCGGGTGATGCGGGTCAGAAACGTTTGCAGACTGAGGCTCTCTGTTGCTGCCGCGCCACTCTCGGTTAGCGACAGTAGCGGTCCAAAAGTGGCATCCAGCGGACCACGCGCGCCCTGTGGTTGAGCAATCCCTTTTGCTTTATCGCTACTGAGTAGGTGCTTTGCTGAGCTCACCAGCGAATCGGTGAGATCGCCGCCGGTTTGTCCGGTGCGGCCCTGAACATTTAGCGTGTTCATCAGCGCAATCAACGGTGATTGACGTATATCCGCCAGCAGGGTGAGCTGTTCAATCGATTCGGATAGGCTCTCTGCCCGCCGCCATTGCAGGCTGTTAAGGAATTTCAGCCAGGCGCCGGCGAAATCGGAGAAGTAGCGCTCGGTCAGTCGCGTCTTAAGCGTTTCCGCAGAGACATCATTGTTGCTGGCCGGTTTACCGTCGCTCAGTACCCAATCGATCTCGTCCCGGCGCACCTTCGCCGCTTTCTCAATTGCGGGCTGAATGTCCTCCTCCCACGCTTTACGGGTGAAGATGCCGGGCACGGTTTCATTGGTGCTGAACAGCATGCGGCTATCGGTGCCGCTGACCATCTCGCTGAGCGTCATGTCGGCATAGTCGCGGGCCACGTGTTCAAGCAGCTTCTGGTAGCGATTGGCTTCGGCATTGCTGGCACCCATCTGGCGCAGCAGGGCTGAGCGCATACTGCTGACCAGTCGCATATCTGGCTCAAGCCGCCACTCTGGATGCGCAGGCAGATTGGTCATCATAAAGGCCAGCATGTCGCCGCCACTGTTTTGCCAGCTGGCGTCCATAATGCCATCGCGCTGCTGCCAGATTGCCATCAACGTGGTACTGAAAAATGCCGGATCGGCTTGGTCGGGATGCGCCAGCATCAGGTAAGCCTTCAGCAGGTCATACATCTGTTTGGCATCATCTGCCCGTCGCGGACTGTCCGGCGGCAGGTTGCGCCAGTCGCTCATTAGCGTGGTAAGGCGCTGAGCGGAGGCGTCACGCAACAGCGGCATGGCTGACTGCTGCCACGGTTGCCACAGGAAATGCAGCAACGCATCGTTCTGGCTAAGGCCAAAACGCAGGTACCAAGGCGGACCGTACAGCTGACGGTGCTGCAAACGCTCGATCTCTTTCTGCAATTCCCGCAGCGCGAACAGCTGCTGATGCAACGGCTGGCGGGTATCCGTTGCCGCAGCTGCAAGATGCTGATCCGCCTGCAGCAAACGAAGGTTAGCAATATATGAAAACACCAGGCATGCCATCCACACTGCCAGTAGGCAGGAGCAGAGCATCAGCAACGTTTTTTGCCATGAAGCGCCGTTAGTCACCGGTTTACGCCAGCGCAGCGCCAGCAAATCTCGCCAGGCTTTTCCCGGCTGCCAGGCATGAAGCAGGGAAGCACTGCCGGATGTGAGCGATGGGCTGAGCACCAGGCCCGCCAGCGGCAGCGCCCGTGCGCCTTCAGAGAGTTGCGACAGTGTCTTTGTCAGGCGCGTGGAGCCGCCGTTGCGCAATGTGCGCGCCAGCTCCAGCAGAAAACTGTGCTGGCGATTAAGGTCGGTTTGTTGCATACCTCGCTGGACCAGCTGGTGCTCAAGCTCATCAAGCGACTGGCGATAATCGTCTGCACTCTCATCGGGGGCAATAATAAATCCTATGCCTTGCTCGGGAGGTGCTGATAGCGACGGCGCATGGCGTTCCCACAGCCACAGCGGGATATCCTGGCCCAACAGGCTGTAGCGTTTTTGCATCTGGCGGGCCGTGGTATCCAGCAGATCCTGCGTCATTTCTGCTTCTGCATTGACCACCCAGACCACCGCATCAGCCAGCTGGCGGCGGATTTTACGCAACGCCCGAAGCTGCGCGGGCTGCGGATCCGCCTGTGCGCTACCGTGCCACAGCAGCAAGGTATTGTGTCCCTCCAGCCAGTGCTGGGTTGTCAGCCCCGGAATACTCTGTTCGACCAGATGCTCATCCCCGACTAGCAGCAGAATGCGCACCCGGCTGCGCCAGCGCCATCGATACTGGAAACGCATCTGGCTGATAATATCCTGCACCCTCTGATTCTCTGCTGGCCGCGGCTTCTGCGTTCCCGTTGCGCCTGTTACCTCGCATGCCTGCAGCCGCACCAGCCAACGCCAGGCGAGCATAAACAGCGGGCAGAACCACACCAGCGTCAGCCAGACGATCAGCGACCAGAAGGCAATCTGACGCGGCAGAGCTTCAGGCAGATCAAGGCTGCTGCCAGCAAAGTAATACAGTCCGGCGCCGATCAGTACCAGCAGGGTAATGGCGATCAGATAGCCACAAATCAGCCTGAACAGCGAATATCGCGGGTTAGTGCGTGAGGTTTCCACGGGGAACACAAACTCCTGTAATGTATCGAGATTCCCGATCTGCGGCGATCCAGCCGCAGGACTGACCGTTGAGCGCAGAGAACAGCGCCAGCGACCGTAAGGTAAAAGGTGTGATTTGCCCGGCGTTGCCAAGCCACGGAGCAAGCACATGCTCCAGAGCAGACCAGCCGCCATCCAGCAGCGCTTCCATCTCTGGAACATCCGCCGCAAGGATCCGATCCGGCACATCAGCCAGCCCGGCGTAGCGGGATAGCTGCGACACGGTCTGCGCAGCCGTTTCACCTGGCACAGGCTGCCAACACTCTGAACGGTGCAGCAGCGCCGAGCCTCGCGTTGAGCAGAGCCAGGCAAAGGCGGCTTCTCCGGTGACCTGGTCGTAAGCAGGCACGCCTTCGCCACTCCCAGCACACAGCAGCAGGGCTGGGGGAGTTTCAGCGATAAGATCGATAACGGTATCAGCGCCAGTCCATGACGTAAGCCGGAGAATTTCTTCCGGCAAAACCATGCCCTCAGCTAGCAGCGATTCATGAAAGGCTGCCAGGCTTACATCATCACCGAGCCAGCAGAAGTGTGTGATAAGGCGTGTTTCAGCTGCCTGACGAAAATGGGCTGCTAAGCGGTTAGCGAGATAAGCCGCCAGCATCGCAGAGCGATCGCGTGTGCCGTTCAGCACCAGCGGGCGGCGCAGCATGGCGTAACCTTCAGCATTGATACCCGGCTGCGGGGCGTCCGGCGGTTGCGACAACAGCGCCAGATGTTCGGCATTGTCATCCCCGGCGGGCGTCACCAGCAGTACGGTTTCAACCGGTAATGCCTGGCTACGCTTGTGCCACCAGGCATCCAGCGCCAGCGATGTTTCGGCATGGTGCGTCCGGCTGTTATCAGTGTTTTGCAGCCATATAAGCCAGCGCAATGCCACCGCCAGCAACCAGCACAGCAATGGCAGCACCAGCGCCCAGAACCAGAATAGCGGCGAGCGGGTCGGTTTCCCTTCTGGCCACAGCAGGATGGTAGTGATTGCTGTGATAAACAACAGCCCGGGCAGCGTTACCCACCAGCGCCGCCAGCGGACAGGTTGAACGGCGGCATAGTCAGCATAGATCGGAGGTTGATTCATCCGCAGATATCCATATCCGGCAGTGAGCTGACCAGCATGCAACCGCAGGCGCACCGGTGGCCATCCAGCGCCACGGGCTTACCGTTTACGCTGCTGTTAGGCGCTCCCTGCATGATGGTGGTCATGCCGTGCTCATTGCATTTCGCTTTATCGTTAACGCAGGCCACTGGCTTGCCGAAAGCATCGAAACTGCCGCTGAGCACTTCGCCGCCGTAAGGTTTAAGCGTATCGCCAACGCGCACCAATTTTTTGAGCGTCATACCACTTTCGCTCCTGATGATTTCAGCATGTCGATGACAGAGGTCATCATGGCTTGGTGTTGTGAGGTCACAACATCGGAGCGGGCAAGGGCTACAGCGATTCCTGGTTGCGGGGTGGCTGCCGGCGGATTCAGCGTCTGAACCGCGCCGGTTGCCATATCCTTCACTTTATAAGTGGCGCTGTTATAGGCCGTTTTGGGTTCGATAAAATAGATGACGTTGTTGGATGTTGGCGCAGCATTGATTACTTTGCCTTCGACAGATATCAGGCGAAGATTTTTATTGGTCTGGTTACCACAGTAAATCATGCGGTAGCGGAAATAACCGCCCCAGGGCTCGCGTCCACCCAATGCACTTTGCATAAACCAGGCGCGGGAATCGTGAATTTGCTCATCATAGAGCGCAAGCAGGTCGGCACGTGGTTGCGTGCGGATACCGGTGCCTAGCTTGTCGATAAACAGTTGGGGATAGCGCCGATTGCCATCGGCTTTCATCTGCTCGTATTCAGCGTCTTCATCATCACCATTGATCAGGAAGACGGCATGCTTGGGGATCACATCCAGGACAATTTGTGTGGTTTGAGCTTTCCAGTCACCATTAATATCGCGTCGCCACAGCTTGTAATCATGCTGAAATTCCCGGGCAGCTTCGCGTAATTGATACTGTGCGTTGGTTGGATCGAGATCGGGTTTGCCCTGTAAGCTTTCATCGAGCGGTTTGCGATTCTTTTTCGCTTCGGCGCGACGAGCGTTAAGTTTACTTACCGCTGTTTTATGATCTTCCGCTTCTTTTTTAAGTTCGTCAGGTTTTAACTGCGGTGCTTTGTTGAAGAAACTATCGGCAAATTTCTCCCCTTGCGGAAGCATACTGCCATGAGCATAGCGGCCAATGCGCCAAGCGGTGATCCAGCCAATCTGATCTATAAGGGCTGTTTCAAGCGCCTGAGAAAGCTGGTAAGGACGATAGCCTTCTTGCTTATTATCAATCTCTTCAGTGCCTTGTAGGGTGGTGTTCAGCAGGGTTTGACGCCAAATGTTGAAGCGTTTGATCAATTGCTCATCAATAGTAAACTCCCTGACACTTGCAGGAAGCATGACTCGGGAAGGTGAAATATCTTTGATTTTTGGTGTAATGATTTCGGGAGGCACCGCTAAGGGGGCTCCTGCATCGAACGCCGCTGCATACATATCGTGAAGAACAATTTGCGATAATATTTTGCCTGTGCCGGTGCATGATTTCCCTTGATCCCCGGGAGGATAACCGCCACCAACATCTGAATGCATTCCCGGGTAAATTACTTCCTGAGTATTAGCCGGATAGCTGCCGTCTGGGCGACGGACTGAGTCAAGGGGGAAGCATAAACGCTGCTCGTGCGCGGCAATGAAATGACGACAACACTTAATTAATCCCGGAAATTTATGTTCATCAGGTAATTGCTGACTATTATCCGCCCAGCCCATATGACCTGCGGCACCTGGCAGAATGTGAGCAGCACCAACAGATGCTACCGTATCCAGTAATCCCAGAAACTCAATACTGATCGGCAAACCAGCAAGTATAAGATGTTCGTTTTTAAATTTGGGATCGGGTATCTGAGTTAACCAGTTAACAAAAGTCCGCGCTTCGGCGGCCCCGCGAGAAAAACCGTAGATAAATAGTTTAACTCCCAGAATACGTGGCTGCTGGATTTCCGCTACCTGACTATTTAACGCTTTTAATAAAGGGTTAATCACATTACGTCGGTTCACTTCTCCTGAAAAAGATCCACGAGCCTGCATGCTGGACAGCATTCCTTTCGCTACTTCATCATTAAGGCGTTTGGCTCCTTTAGAAATGGCATAAGTTAATGCATCCACCAATCTTAATAACGCCCAGTTAATTCGATCCTCTCCCCCAGCGGCGAAAGCAAGCCCATCGTTGCTATAATCCATTTCACCAATTTTAGGGAAGGGTGTGCCAACACCTGGAATGTAATAGGCGAAATATCCATCGGGTTCGGCTGTTTTGGCATATGTAGCATGAAATAATTTGGCGATATTGGTTGGATGAGGTGGTTTCGATACGCGAGTATCGTTCTCTTCATTATTTCCCGTACCATCGAAAAAAAAACTGATATGTAGGCTCCGGCAGCAGGGTATGATGCCTTTCTTACTTGTTTCTTCGGCCAGGCTGGCTCGATAATCATTTTCTTCGCGAATCTGTTTTTTATAATTGGCATTAACCTGCGCTTCGCTAAGCGGCAAGCGACCACTGTCAGGGAACAGCGGTGGTGCAAAACAAGGCAGCGCTAAATTCATTTCACGGGACATGTCGCAGGCTCCTTCATGTTAAGAGGCTCTTTAATTGGGTAGCCTGATGTACCGTATCCAGAGCATGCTGTTGTCACTTTCACCTGATTACAAGCCAGGAAGTGCACAGTTAAGCCGCAGCGCTCCTTGCCGTACTGTGGAACTTTCACGATGGTTTTATGTAGCTGATATTTGGCTGCATGCTGAGCATAAGCTTCTTCTACATATCCAAATCCCTTTTTCTTCATGGGTATAGTTTCATTTGGATTGGGATCAACTTCCCATTCAATCCGAGCTTTCAATTCTGGCGTCCAATTTTCAGGAAGCATAATGCAGCATGTATTACCTGTTAACGACCCACCATAACCATTAACCGAAAACGAATTAACTCCGCTATTGGCCATATGGTTTATACCGCTCAAATCCCCAGCGGTATAACTATCGTCATTTTTTGCTTGCGAGCACCCTGAAATCATTACAGTAATAAACAATAATAATCCATTGTTCAGCCAATTTGATAATCCTTCATTCATTGCCAAACTCCTTCCATTGAGAGTGTTACCTGCCCTGAAGTTGAACATTGAGATTGTTTGGCTAGAAAGTTCAATTGTTGGAAAAGATCATTTACAGGTTTTTGCTGAACAAACTCAGAGTGGTAATATCTAGATTTATTATTAATAAGCATCACTCGGTTACAGGGCATAAACAGTACAATGACACTTGCTGCCTCACGCAGATAATTATCGGGGGTAAATGACTTAACCATACTGCGTGTATCCGTTGATTTTGCTAACGGGAGCTCTTTTACATTATTCCAGCTAATCGTCACGGATTCCGGGGGAAGTAATGTGTTATTTTCAGTCAGTAGGGAAACAGTATCAAGTTTACCTGATGCGCTACCAGCCTGAGGAATAATGCTGCTCCGTGACTGCGTAAGTATTTCTCCAGTACTTTTCTTTCGGATGATATAATTAACATCTGGTTGGCTCGTCATATTGACGGCAAATATAGGAATGAAATTGGTAGCAGGTTGCCTATTTACCGTCGGTGATTTGCTAACAGCAAGATCTACAGGCAGCAAAACCGTATCTATCACTGCATCAAAAGGTAACGAGATAACTGAAAAAACAGGTAAAACACCGACAGAGAAAAGCCACATATAAGCATTTGAGGCATTTTTAATATCGGTATTTACCCCGCGATATATCCTTTCGCTACTTTCACTACGTAACAAAGTTCCACATCCAGCTAGCTGCACAAATAAAACTGCGCAGATTACCTGCTTAGCGAACGTACTTAATATCCGTTTTTTCATTCGGTTTATTCCTTATAATCCATAAGATCGCCCACATAACCTTCCCGGCTTGCCTTTAAAGCGATGGCGAAACTGTTTGCAAAGTCTGCTTCTCGAGAGCCAGACGTAGTCGCCCGCTCTTTCATCAGCGCCTCTGCATCGCTGATACATCCCATCAGCTCAACCTGTGCATCATTAATGCGATTCATCGCCGGAGCATCAGTAAGCTGTCGCTCCGGGTGCCATGTGCCGGTTTTCCACACTAGCTCGCCATCCCGATCTCGCCAGCTCCAGAACAGCGCGATATCGGTGAACGCCGCCTGCTGCTCCGGGGTCAGAACGTGTTCCAGCAGCGACGGAAACACGCGGTTGTCGTAGTAACGCAGTAAGCCGGTTTGCTCTTCCCAGTGAACCTGAGAGAGTGCCTGCAGATGGCTGCTCAGTAGATCGAACGCCAACGGTGATAGCAGTAACGTCAGGCGCGGCGAGCCGGTGAAATGCTCCACCAGCTGTTCCAGCCAGCGCTGGTGGCTGCCGGCGCTCCAGTGCAGTCGCATTACCAGCGGCGAATACTCTGCCGTTGCGGCTTCCGGCGTACCTTCGAATAGCGCGAACCAGCGTAATGGCGGGGTTATCTGGTTCAGCGCCTGCTGCAGCGGCTGCACGCTACCGGCCTGATCTACCAGCACATCGATATAATCCTGCCCGGCTGCAGTGCAGAGGGCAGAAGCCTGCTTCAGCCATGTCTTACCGTTGTCTTTATTCGTCATCGTTAGCCCCGCGGCGCAAAAGCCAGCGCCGCCTCCTGCGCCTTTTTCAGGCACGCTTTGCACACCGATTTAGGCAGTTCTGGCAAGAGAGTTTCTTCGCTGGCAGGAGTATCCCAGGCATGCGCGCCACGGATGCTGGTTTTACCCGGCGAATGGATCTGAATATCGCCTTGCGGCGTGATCCGGATGGTTGCGCCGCCGCAGCCCAGCACGATGCCGTTTTTCGCGGTTAGCCGCAGTTCCCCCTGCACGGTCTGCACGCTGATATCTTTCATCGCCGTCAGTCCTAATGTGTCAGCATGGGATTCCACCGTCAGCGGTCCTTTGCCTGACACCATGCGGATTCCCTCCTGCTGCGACAGCAAAGAAATCGCCTGACGGGCGTTGACCTGAATACGTTTGTCGCTGGCAATACTGGTTTCCGTCTGGCTTTGCAGGTGCAGAGTGGTGCCTGAATTAAGCAGGATGCTTTTGGGGCTAACCGCACCGATACCTTCCGGTGCGCTCAGCAGTATTGCCGGGGATTTCAGCTGATCGACTGCCGTCAGATAAGCCTTTAGATGGGCGGCATCGGGCTGGAAATTGTGGTGTGACTGCGTGATGGTTTGCCAGTCGCTAATCTGGCTGAGCGCACCTTTGATAAGGCATAGCGCTGGGGCCATCTCCAGCACCTTACCGGTTGCGGTAATCTGCGCATCTGCAGTAAGGAAAAGACCTTTACCGGCACGCAGCGTACCCGTGCTGTCTGTGCGCAGTTCAAAACCTTCACCCCGCTTAGAGCGGGCATTATCAACGATATGACCGAGCGATAGCTGGCTTTTACCGCCAAATTCCGTCGAGAGTTTGACATGCTCATAGCCCCGACGATCCTCAAACCTGAGTTTGTTGTTTGCCGGCGTCCGCAATACATTGCGTTGATAATTATAGAGATTAATCGGGTCTTCATGACGCGAGTCATGCATCGAGCAGAGGATGTACGGCCTGTCGGGATCGCCGTTGGTGAAGGCAATCATTACCTGCGTTCCGGCTATCAGCGGGAAGTGCCAGCCGTAGACATTCCCTGCATAGGGCTTCGCTAACCGCACCGGCACGCTTTCAAAACCAGATTGCCATGACGCATTCACATCGAACTGGAACCGCACCCGATAACGTCCATGTTCATCAAGTTCGGCATACTGCGCATTGTCAACCGGGCTGGTTACGCGTGCCAGCAGTGTTCCCGCAATGTGCGGCCAGGTTTTCAGCGGTGGGCGATAGGGACTGTAGGAGCGTACCGGTACGGCGGTGAAACGAATAACGTAGGCAGTATCACGTGAAATTCGGGTTGAAGAGGTTGCAATGACCAGCAGGCCATCGGGCGCATCCGGCCACGCTTTGCCTTGTGGCGAGATGACCATGCCCGGACGAACCTCCATGGCATTGGTGCTGCCTGCAAAGGTGATTTGCTCGGTGATCAGGCGTTCCTGGCGACGCCGGGCAAACCACTGGCCCTGTTCCGGCAGCGCCTGAAATTCTTTACCTCGCTCCTGATAATTCTCACCGTAGCGGTAAAGCGTTCCAGTCAGTGCCGGTTTATCGGGATCGGTTTCAACCTCGGCCTGCATGTCATCCTGCGCATGGCGGTAATACTCATCATTGAGTTTTGTGCTTGCTGCAACCGACTGATGGTTAAGGGATATATTCCACAGTGATTCCTGCCCACCATCAAACAGGCCTGACGGATGACGAAATGCAATAGGCATTTCTGAGGCGTATGCCTGCGCGCTATCCCCCAGCACCAGCACATCACGGTGATTTTCCTCATCCCAGCTGAAGTAATAAAACACGCCAATACGTGCGAGGTGGCGCTCAATAAATGCAAGATCGCTTTCGGCGTAAGAGATATAGAAATCGCGCACCGGATACTGCGTGCTTAACTGGAAGTGATAATCGAGTGAAGAGAATTCCCAGCGTTTCAGAATATCTTCTACTACACCCGGCACGCTCAGGTGTTGATAAACGGCATACGTGAGGCTGGATCGTAGGAGTGCCAGGCGAGACTCCAGCGTCACCACATACCGCGTTTCATCAGCAGAGGACTCACACTGCTGAAAAGCAGTAATTACGCCGCGCAGAATGCGTGGCTCTACCGATTGCCAGGGTTGACCGTCGGGATAAAACAGCAACTGAGCCGCGCTGTTAATTAAAATCTCAGCCGGAATATCGCGGGTAGCACTGGTTATCTCAATGGTGTAGCGCCAGGGCGTATTTAACGCCTCCTCACCATTAAAACGCAGCACCGATAACTGAATATCCGGATGCTGGTTTTTCAGCGCAGAGATGTTTAGCTGATAGTGGTTATAAACCGGCGTAGTTCCGCCCTGGAGAACAAAATCCTTTCTGCCCATTAACAGATTCCTTCCTGAAATGTGTATTGGTCTGGCCTTTACCCTTTGCCAGTCAGATATTGCAGATGACCGTTCATGATGAATGTGGCAATAGCAATGGCAACGATAATACCGCTACGAATAACCCAGGGAGCGCGCAGCCAGAACGATGATTTATAGGGTGAACGTTGAATAAAAATCGGTTTGTCGGGTGATTCAGCCTGCTCAGGTAATAGTGCTTTTAGCTTCTGCATCAGCGAAATACGCTCTTCGTTATCTTCCGTCAGACACTTTCCGATATAGCCGAAGCGCAACATGCGGTAATAGCAGGCCACAAGAGTTTCCGTAGGCGCGGGTTCATGCAGCAACGTTCTGATGCGTTCGTAGAAGATTTCACCCCCATTAAGATGAGCGAGAAAATATCCCTGTAGCGGCGAGCGTTTCCACCAGACAGAGATGTCTGTATCCGGGATCGTCATGATCAGTTCATCAAGAAATACGCTATGCGCGAACGTGATCTCCTCGCAGAAAATAGGGGGCGCACCAGCGGCGAGGAGTTTATCCTGGACCTGCTCGATCAGGGTGAAACAGCGCTGGTAGAGCGCATCATCAATGGTGATGGTTTGTCCGTTTCGTATGGCGAGAGACAACAGCCAGGTTTCCTGCATCAGAGTGTCGAGGGTATTAATTGAGATGTTGTGATCTGCAGAGGTCATGAGCACCATCCTGGTAACTACTGAGTAATGTTAATCCCTTAACCCGATAACAAATTAAATCGAGTGCATTGCCAATGCTTATTACAAGTGCAGTTAAAAAGCTGGACTCTGTGCTTTTCGCGCAATGTTTAAACTTCAGTGGCGATGAAGGTATTACATTGAGTGATAGTTTATCAAGCTGGAAATTCAAATTTTGGAATGCGGCTCTATTTACGAATTGATTTTAACGATGCTGTTAAAAGTAACTTTAACGTTATCTATTAACAGGTGCTAATAGGTTATTATCGTTGATTTAATTGGGTTTTAATTTTTTGGCTTGGTTTGCAACATACGATGTCATTAAACCGCAGCGCTGCAGCCTGATGGAGATAGTAAGGCTATATTTATCCGGCGAGGAGTGTGTATGTGCGAAAATGAATGTAGTTACGGTGGCGTTAATAATGAGAGTAAAAAAATTATATTGTTTTGGCTTTAATGAGTTTTGCAGTTTTATGTTCTCATGGAAGTTTTTAATTAACGTTAATGCATATATTTACCAGCCTATTTTAAGGTCGTTTTTAGATATTATTAACTTTTACTTTTTTACCTGCCGCAACCGCGCAATCAACTCATCCAGCCCGCTCTCCACCAGCATCTCTACCGCATCGCTCCGTGTAGTTTCACTCAACCGCACCACCTGGTCGATTTTCCTCAAAACAGACATGCGTAATGACAGCGACACCGCTTTCTTTTTCTCTTTGTCGAGAAATACCCGGCTAACGGTTTCGCTCTGCTGCAGTTCAGCGTTGAGCTTGAGTGCTTCATTAATATGACGCAGGCTTTTTTTGTCGAGTTTGCCAGCGTCAGTCAACTGATAGCAGTGGGTGAGGCGGCTGTATTTAATCTCCGCAGACCAGGATTCACGCAGTTCTTTTAGCGCGCGCGTTAGCGTGGGTTCGGAGCAGTCGAGCGAGGCTAAAATGCGGCTGGACGCTATCGGTTTGCCGCTGCTGAGCAGTGAGGCCAGCATAAATACGCGTGTCTGTCGGGTACTGAGTTGCATGGTCGATTGAGGCCTGCGTTAAAGTTCAATGGTCTGTATCGCCCTCCTGGCAAACGGTTTTCGACAGTATCAGAGGGTGTTTAAATATCAGGTAAATAGGTTCCGAAAAACCGGCGCATCCTCAGATCGGGTATCCGGTGCAATGCCATATTCCTGCGCGCGCGCCAGGATCGCGGCGGCCCAGCGGCGATGCGTCGCCGGTTCGCACATCGCGCCCTGCGATTTGAAAACTGCCTGGCTGGAGTTGAGGATGCGGAACGCGTCAGCCTGATCGCTGGCCGATACCATCAGCATCTCCTGAATCTTGCCGATCTGGCTGGGATGGATGGCGGTTTTGCCGACCAAACCGTGCGCGATATCCAGTGCCAGTTCCTGATCCATAATCTGCTGATCGTCGATGTGCTCGCACACCGGTGCGGTCAGCGCAAAATCACGCGAAGCAAACACCGCCACCAGCATTTTAATGGTGTAACCCATCGGGCTGTCATACAGCGTGAATTGACGCGAGCGGCGCAAAGAGAGCACATTCATCAAGTCGTTACCGCCAATGCGCAGGGCAATCACCCGCTGGCGGCAGGGATGGTTCTGCAGCGTGAGAGCCAGCTCGCGCATCGCCACCACGTCAAACACCTCTTCAGTTTCCAGCGTCGGCATCATGCACAGATGGCTCGGTTCGAGAATCTGCCACCATACCGGTAAAGAATCGGCGGTGAATTTCGGCAGCACAAAACCATCGATCGCGCTGAGGTTGAGGTTTTTCACCAGCCATGCGCCCATCTCGCTGTTGCGTGGACGGACAAAAACCAGCGGCCACTGCGCGTTGCCATTGGCGCGCTGTTCGGCATTCAACACCTGCAAAATTTGCTGCAGATTGTGCAGCGCCTGCGGCAGATCGGCATCACTCACCGCATCTTCCAGGCAGATCACCAGCGAGCGCAGGCCGCTGATTTTATTGTGCAGAATGGCATCGACGATATCGCTGCGCACCGCCGGCATATATAGCGTTGCGCCCAAACGCCACGGAGAGAGACGGTCGTTCATCACAGCACCTTTTTGATTATCGTCACGGCGCGGTATTGCCCAAGATCGGCTCCCGCTTCTGTGATGGTTAGCCCTTTTTGTTGGGCCAGATAGACCAGCAGCGCCACGTCGGGATCGTCCACCGAACGCACCAGCACCTGATCCGGCACACGACGCAGCACGGCGCGCGTGGCTTCGGCGATGCCCGGCTTGATGCGGTTAATGCTGTTCACCTGATAACGCTCCGCCAGCATGGCGATTACCGCTTCACTTTGCGCGACTAGCCGTTGCTGATGTTGTGGATCCTGCTGGCAAGCGGGCAGGGAGCTGATGTCCAGCGCGCGCGCGTATTCCGCCACGGTGTTCACCAACTGCTGACTGCAATCGTATTGCGCTAAGTGGTCGCACTGCACGCAGCCGTGCAAGCCCTCTTCAGACCACAACGAGCGCGAGATCAAGCCCGACACCGGCGCGCCCATAATGCCAAACGGGATCAGCCAGTCATCATCGCTGGCCGAAAGCCACGCCCGGCCACAAGGATCGGCCAGCACCACTAAACGTGGTTGCACCGGATAGCCGGGACGCTGTTCCAGGCTGCGGATCAGCTCGCCAGTGATGGCGCCTTTGCCGGTCCAGCCATCGACGAACACAATGCCGTCACTGCCGTGGCGCGCTTCAATGATCTCCAGCGCCGCGCTATCAATGCCGCGATCGCGGATGATGCTGATGCCGTAATGGTAAGATTCGCGGCCCATCGCACGCAGCGCCTGTTGCAGCATCACGCCGAGCGGCACGCCTGCACGCACCAGGCTTACCAGCACAATCGGCGTGTCGCCAAACTGCTGCGCCAGCGTCCGCGCCAGCATGATGACCTCTTTCGCCAGGCGGCCCGCGCCCTGATCCAGCGCGCGGGAAAACAGCTCGAGGTGCCAGCGCGTCGGTTCTGGTTCCTGGCTCAGCATTTCGGAATAGTGACGCGCGCCGGATTGAATCAGCTGCTCTTTTTGCTCGACCGGCGTCATGTCGATTTCGACCGGTTTCAGCAAAAATTCGACGTCGCCGGGTTGGTAAGATCCAGAGAAAGGCAGGTTATTCACCATCTTATGGTTCTCCGAATATTGATTGGTTGATGCGCTCGGCAAACTGGCTTTGACGTGGAATACCGTACCAGCTGCACAGCTTCATAAAGCGGTGATCGCTGAGGCTGTCGCCGAGGCCAATCACCGGGAACACGCCGCGTTCTTTACGCAGTTTTTCCAGCAGGAAGCTGACGGCTAAGCCTTTTTCCACCACGTTCGGCAGCCAGGCCACATTGTTGCTATTGCGATGGATGTAGTAGCCGGCAGTCGGGAAGCGTTGCTCGATTTCATCGGCGATGGCATAAAGCTCTGCGAGCCGCGTGCTGTCGCGATGCTTCATCACCAGATAGATCGGCGTCACGCCATATTCATAGTTGATGCGCGCCCAGCCATTGATGTCGCGTTCTGCCATCAGGTCGGTAATCGCCTGCTGCATGGAGAGCAGCGCCGGACCGTAAGGCGTGAGTTGTTCCAGCATGTGCGCGCGCCATTCGGCATCTTCCTCACCTTGCGGATTGAGGATCACTGCGCCGTGCGTGGTCACCGCCCAGGAACGGAAAGGGACTTGCACGCGGGCAATCTCTTCGGTGCCGCGTGCGGTGACCGGGATCAAATCGGCTTGCTCAATCATCCAGTCGACGAGCATCGACTGCTCCTCAGTCATAAAGCTGCGAGGCTGCAGGCTGAGATCGAGCGCGCCGGTGCGGAACGGCTCAAGATCCAGCTCGTCCACCATTTTGCGGCGCGTTTGAAATAGCGTGTCGTCAAGGTCGGAAAAAATCACCGGCTTATTCATAGCTAATCACCTCAACCTGGGGCGCAACCTTGGCCAGTGCCGCGGTTAACAGCGGGTCCACGCTGTCGACGGGCGTTTCGATGCACAACAAAATGCGGTCAAACTGCTGATGCGCCACGTTATAAACGAAGTTGGCGATGCCGAGGCCGTAGTTGTCGCCGAAGGCAATCGCCGATTCGATGGCAAAACCGGTGGCGATCGGTGAACGCGTGGTGGAGCTGTATTTCACCTGCGCGCCCTGCGCCGCCAGCCGTTCGGCCAGCAGGAAGGGTTCCCAGACAAATTCACTGCTGCCGAGCACGAGAATTTTCTCTCCCGGCTGCGCCTGAATGGCTGCAGCGAGATCGGCGGCGGGGGCTGCCATGCCGAGTCGGCCCCAGCTCTGTTTACCGGTAATTGGCACGGTGGCAGCATCGTTGAGTGCGACGGCGGGCATCGGCGGCAGCGCGGCATCCGGGTCCTGCTGCCAGTGCCAGTCACCTTGCACCAGCGATATGCTGCGCAGCGCAACCGGACAGCGCGCGGCTAGCGCCTCGCCGCTCCAGTCGGTGAGGGTGACGGCGATAACCTGCTCGATCTGCTTTAAGCCGCCGTCGTTGCGCAGCGCTTCGAGCAGATTGATAAAGGTGTTGCCGGTGGTGGCTTCGTCATCAATCATTACCAGCGTGCGCGCATTCAGCACCCGATGGCGCAACTGCGCATCATCGGGCAAATAGATCAGATGATCGGTGGCGTGGCTATGATTCTCTTTAAACTCGCACAGTAAATCGGCCTGCTGCGCATGGCGCGTCGAGGTGAGATACACCGCTTCGCCTGCGCGCTGGCGCACTTCATCAAATACGCCTGCGCCGAGGCCAACTGCGGTTTCGGCCATGCCGATAAACAGCACCGGGCCCTCAGCGAAAGGCGGAAACTGCTCGGCCAGTTGGCGATAAACGGCGCGCATTTTTTCCGGCTCAACTGGAATATGGCGGCCGAGCACTTTACTGACGAACAGGAAAGCGCGCTTGGGATTGCGGCGCTCGGCGATCTCAAACAGGTCGTCGATGGCGCTAATGCCGCCGGTTGGCGTGACGCTCAGCGTGCCGCATGAAAGCGTCCTGCTCCAAAGTGTGGTCATGGAATGTTCCTCATTGAACCTGGTTGGACAGGACGGAGTTGTAAGCGACCACGTCGCTCAGCGCGCGGACGGTGGCTGGCGCGAAGGCGCTGCGGGATTCGTCGATTGCCTGCTGCTGACTGATCAAGCCTAGCTGGCGTAGCGCAAACAAGCCGGGAAGATTTATGCCGCTGAAGCGCGTGTAACCAATGCCGCCGGAAGGACGCATATTGATCTCCAGTAATAACGGTTTGCCGCTGGCATCATTGCGCGTCTGCACGTTGATCAATCCATCGGCGCCCATGGCTGCAGCACAAGCTTGTGCCAGCTCAAAGGCTTCGCCGCTGTACTCGAGATACTGCAACGCACCCTCTTTGCGACGCGCCACGGCGGCCAGCACTTTGCCGTTTTCCGCCAGCATATCGACGGAATATTCCGGCCCCGGCAGCCACGGCATTAATACCAGCGGTTCCATGCTGTCGGCGGCTTCCAGCGCCTGGAGATAATATTTTGCATTAACCCGGCGTGCATCCGGATGAGTGAACGCCGCCATCGGCGAGACGCTTTCATCAAACTGCCAGAATCCCATGCCATAAATGCCTTTAACCGGTTTTACGCACAGCGGCAGATCGCCAAACGGCTGGCTGGCGATCAGCTCACGTAACTGAGCCGGTGAGTCGACACGCAGCGAAGGCACCACCGGCAGGTTAAGGCTCTCCATGCGCTGGGCAAACGCGACTTTATCGTCAGCCAGATCCAGCATGGCGAGATCGCGCGCGCCCGTGGTTAAGCGTGCGCCGCTGGCTTCAATGGCAGCGCGATGTGCCTCAAACCAATGGGCATGGCGGCCTGTATGAATCGCCTGAATGGCGTATTTTTCTACGGTAGAAAGAATAAATTCGAGGCGCTGATTAACATCGTTGGGTTCTATTAATGCATGATCCGCCAAAGAAAGTATTTCATTACGCTGTTGGCGATGCGATGCATAAATCGACACATTGTAGTTATGTTTTTTAGTTGTAGACGTAATGCCAGTAATTATATCGCGCTGGGAGGATAAACCTTCCATTAGCCAAATTTTGTGAGACATTTCTAATTATTTCCGCAGGAGGCTTGCCGGTGGGTTATGGATTGCGAGTGTATTTATCATGCCGTAACTAGTCAATCATAATATGATTTTTTACCCTAACGTAACCTTATGAATTTTAATGTAAAGAATTGTCATGTTTAGTGCGTGGGTTGAACTGCAGTGATTTGCTTAAGTTGTTCTTATAAAACGATTTATTTTGTTTCATGAAATTGCTGTGAAAATTAATGCCGCTCATCAATATCATCATGATATGATTTTGGCCTCATGGAATTTGAAGCAAATATAAAACCCTTTTCAAACCTGTTTGAAGGAATTATGACATGGTTTCATTAAGCAAGAATCAGACGGTCTCACTCAGCAAACAAACCGCTTCGCTGAATAAACTCCATTTCGGCTTAGGCTGGGATCCAATTAAAAAGAAAGGCTTCATGGGCAAGCTTTTCGGTGGCGGCAGTGATTCAATTGATCTCGATGCCAGCTGCGTATTACTGGATCAAGCCGGTAATGCCATTGATACCATCTGGTTCCGCGCATTAACCTCGAAATGCGGTGCCGTTAAGCACAGCGGCGATAACCGTACCGGCGAAGGTGACGGCGACGATGAAGTGATCAACGTCGAATTATCACGTCTGCCGGCCAACGTTGAGTATCTGGCGTTTACGGTGAACAGCTTCCAGGGCCAGACCTTCAACGAAGTGGAAAATGCTTTCTGCCGCGTCGTCGATCAAAACGGCAAAGAGCTGGCGCGCTATGAACTGACCGAGCAAGGCAGCCACACCGGCATCGTGATTGCTTCCCTGCACCGCAACGGCGGACTGTGGGACTTCACGGCGCATGGTCGCGCGAGCGCGGGTCGTACCATCGACGCGATGCAAAACGACATCGTTGCCGCAGTGGTGCGCTAATGAATATGACGCCGGGGAGCAATGCTCCCGTTCCCGCAAATCTGCTGACGGTGCGCGTGCTGTCTGGCGGCGCCGTTGATGCTTCGGCATTTCGTCTGTTTGCCAGCGGCAAAGTGAATGGCGATGCCGACATGGTGTTCTACGGTCAGCCGGATAACGATGACCGTACCATCAGCCTGAAAAGCGAAGGGCACAATTCTGCCTTTGCTGTCGATCTCAACCGCTTGCGTCCGGAGGTCCAGAAAGTTGCCTTCACCGTTACCTGTGACGGCGGCCGCAACGTGTCGGGTTTGCAACGCCTGGCAATTCAGGTGGAGCAGGGCGGCGAAGTGCTGCTGAACGGCAGCGTGGAGCTGGTGGGACGTCAGGAAGCGGCGTTGATCCTCGGCGAACTGTACCGTCGCAATAATGACTGGAAATTCCGCTTTATTGCACAGGGTTTCAACGGCGGCCTGCAGCCGCTGGCGGAACATTTTGGTGTCGATGTGGCTGAGCCGGCACCAACGCCTGCTCCAGCGCCGCAGGCGGCTCCAGCTCCAGCTCCAACACCTGCACCGGCAAAAATCAATCTGAGCAAAGTTTCTCTCACCAAAGAGAAACCAGCGATCAGCCTGACCAAGCGCGATAACTTCGGTGAGATCCGCATCAACCTCAACTGGCATCGTGAGACGAACAGCGGTGGCGGCGGATTGCGCTCCTTCTTCGGCGGCAACAAAGGCGTGGATCTCGATCTCGGCGCCTTCGTTGAGCTGCAAGACGGTTCGCGCGGCGTGATTCAGGCACTCGGCGGCAACTTTGGCGCCATGCATGCCAAACCTTTCGTACACTTGCAGGGCGACGATCGCACTGGCGAGGTTACCGATGGTGAATGGCTGCACATTAACGGTCGCGAGTGGAGCCAGATTCGTGAAGTGCTGATTTTTGCCTTCATCTACCAAGGCGCGGCCAGCTGGGACAAAACGGATGGCGTAGTAACGCTGCACATCCCAGACCAGCCACCGATTGAAACGCGTATGACGGAAGGGGAGAACCGCCGCAACATGTGTGCGATTGCTCGCCTCGTCAATGAGAACGGCAGTATCCGCGTCGAGCGTATCAATCAGTTCTTTAACGGGCATTCCGATATGGACAAAGCTTTCGGTTGGGGATTCAACTGGCGAGCCGGTTCCAAATAATTACAGACAGAGGATCTACTATGAGCTTTTTCAACAAGGTCAAAGGGGCATTTAACTCCGGCCGCGATGAGCTGACCAAACAGGTTAGCCGCTTTAAAAATAAGAAATTTATGCAGGGTACAGTCGCAGTCTGCGCGCGCATTGCGGTTGCAGATGGCGGCGTGAGCGCAGAAGAAAAACAGAAGATGATCGGTTTTCTGCGCGCATCTGAAGAATTGAAAGTTTTTGATACCACGGAAGTGATTGAGTTCTTCAACAAGCTGGTAAGCAGCTTCGATTTCGATCTGGAAATCGGCAAGGGCGAAACCATGAAGTACATCCTGGCATTAAAAGATCAGCCGGAAGCCGCGCAGTTGGCGATCCGCGTAGGTATTGCTGTCGGTAAAAGTGATGGTGATTTTGATGCTGACGAGCAAAAAGCGGTGCGCGAAATCGCCGTGGCTTTGGGCTTCGATCCAGCAATATTTGGGCTTTAAGTTTCGTCCTTTAAGGGTTAATCATGGTATCTACACACATTGGCTTTCCAGCTGAAACCGTCGCGGTGTTCATCGCGCTGTCAGTGGGGGCTATTTTTATCGACCTGTTCATGCACCGTGGCGACAAGCCAATTTCGCTGAAAAGCGCGGCGTTATGGTCGGTGTTCTGGGTTGCAGTGGCGATGGGTTTCGCCGGCTTCCTCTATATCCATCACGGCGCTGAAGTTGCCAGCCTGTTCGTGACCGGTTATGCGCTGGAGAAAGTTCTTTCCGTCGATAACCTGTTCGTGATGATGGCGATCTTCTCGTGGTTTGCCGTTCCGGACCGCTATCGTCACCGCGTGCTCTACTGGGGCATCATCGGTGCTATCGTCTTCAGGGGCATCTTCGTGGCGATCGGTACCGGCTTGCTGAGCCTCGGTCCGTACGTCGAAATCGTGTTTGCGCTGATCGTAGCGTGGACGGCGGTGATGATGCTGAAAAGCGGCGACGACAGCGACGAGATCGAAGACTACTCGCAGCACCTTGCCTATCGCGGCGTGAAGCGCTTCTTCCCGATCTGGCCAAAAATGCGTGGCAACGCTTTCCTGCTGAATCAGAAGGAAGTCGATGAAGAGCTGCAGAAGCCAGAAAACAAAGATGTGACGGTCGGTCGCGGCAAGAAAGCGGCGCTGTATGCCACGCCGTTGATGCTGTGTGTGGCGGTGGTTGAACTCTCTGACGTGATGTTCGCCTTTGACTCGGTACCGGCGATTATCGCGGTGAGCCGTGAACCGCTGATCGTCTATAGCGCCATGATGTTCGCCATCCTCGGCTTGCGTACTCTGTATTTCGTCCTTGAAGCATTGAAGCAGTATCTGGTTCACCTGGAGAAAGCCGTTATCGTGCTGCTGTTCTTCATCGCGGTGAAACTGGGTCTGAATGCTACCGATCATATCTGGCATCACGGCTACAGCATCTCTGCTAGCGCCAGCCTGTTTGTGGTACTCGGCGTGTTAGCGGTCGGTATTGTGCTCAGCGTGATGTTCCCCGGAAAACCCGAGGAAAAAGAAGAGAGCTGATCTTCAACCAGTAATGAGTCTGAAAAATCATTAACCAAGAGGTAATTACAATGAGCGTTTCTCTTTCTAAAGGCGGTAACGTTTCGCTAAGCAAAGCGGCACCAACCATGAAAAACGTCCTCGTTGGCCTTGGCTGGGATGCACGTTCCACCGATGGTCAGGACTTTGACCTTGATGCGTCAGCGTTCTTGCTGTCCGCCAGCGGCAAAGTGCGCGGCGATGCTGACTTCATTTTCTATAACAATCTGGTCTCTTCTGACGGTTCCGTTTCGCACACCGGTGACAACCGTACCGGTGAAGGCGATGGCGATGATGAATCACTGAAAATCAAACTGGACCTGATTCCCACTGACGTCGACAAAATTGTATTTGTGGTCACCATCCACGATGCACAGACCCGTCGTCAGAGCTTTGGCCAGGTTTCAGGCGCGTTTATCCGCCTGGTTAACGATGACGACCGCAGTGAAGTGGCGCGTTACGATTTGACCGAAGATGCGTCAACCGAAACCGCTATGCTGTTTGGCGAGCTGTACCGTAACGGTGCCGAGTGGAAATTCCGCGCGGTTGGCCAGGGTTATGCCGGTGGTTTGGCCTCGGTATGTGCTCAGTACGGTATCAACGCGTCTTAATCGCTGACTTAACTCTCACGGGCAGCCGCGCGCTGCCCGCATCATCCAATTAAAAGCAGGAGCTTTAAAATGGCAGTTTCTCTGGTAAAAGGCGGTAACGTTTCCCTGACTAAAGAAGCACCAACCATGAATGTTGCCATGGCGGGTCTGGGTTGGGATGCACGTGTAACCGATGGTCAGGACTTTGACCTTGATGCTTCAGTGTTTATGGTTGGCGACGACGGTAAAGTGCTGAGCGACAGCGGCTTTATCTTCTTCAACAATAAGCTGAGCGCTTGTGGTTCCGTTGAGCATCAGGGCGATAACCGCACCGGTGCCGGCGATGGCGATGACGAGCAGGTTAAAATTACCCTGTCTCAAGTGCCGGCTGATGTGAAGAAGCTAGTGTTTGCGGTCACCATTTATGATGCAGAAGCGCGTAAGCAGAACTTCGGCATGGTGAGCAACAGCTTTATGCGTATCTTCAACAATGATAACGGCGCCGAAATCGCCCGTTTTGACCTGTCTGAAGATGCTTCGACCGAAACCGCGATGGTGTTTGGCGAGCTGTATCGCAACGGCACTGAATGGAAATTCAAAGCCGTTGGTCAAGGCTTCGCAGGCGGCCTGGCTGCACTGGCTTCGCAGCACGGCGTGAGCGTCTGATTTAAAATAGTGTTTTTAAAGCCCCGGCTGGTCCGGGGCTTTTTACTATCTAAAGGACGCATCCTTAACAGGAGGTTAAAAGTATGATGTTACAACCGGGCCAGAATCTCCCGCTGCAAAGCATGCAGCTGACGCTTCGCCTGCACTATGCCGCCACATCCACCTTCAGCGGTGATGTGGATTGCAGCGTTTTCCTGCTTAATGCCAACGGCAAAGTGCGGGGTGATGACGACTTCATCTTCTTCAATCAGCCCGCCACAGCCAATCGCAGCGTGGTGATGCAAAACACGCCGCAGGGCAGCAGCCTCACGTTGGATCTGAATAAAATCGCTGCAGACGTAAGCAAGATTGCCATCACCTTAGTGATTGACGGCAATGAGACGCTGACCGCGCTCAACACGTTGACTCTGACAGCAGAGAATATTGCTCACTTCAGCCCGGAAACGCAGGGGCGCAGCGAGAAAGCGCTGATCCTGGCAGAAGTTTATCGTCACAACGGCGGCTGGAAACTGCGAGCATTAGGGCAGGGATTCAACGGTGGACTTGAACCTCTGGCACGCAATTATGGCGTCGATATCGCGCAACCCACGGCGCAACCCGCCGCGCCAACGGTGGTTAGCCTGGAGAAAAAACTGCAGGAGAAAGCGCCGCGGTTAGTGAGCCTGGCAAAAAATGCCACCGTTAGCCTGAGCAAATATCAGCTGCAGACGGTAAAAGCGAGAGTGGCGTTTGTGCTGGATGCTTCAGGATCGATGAAAGGGCAGTTTAGTAAGGGCAACGTGCAGGCGGTACTGGATCGCATTGCAGTGCTGGCGGCGCAGTTTGATGATGACGGTTCGATGGATGTCTGGGGCTTTGGTCAGCAACACGCAAAATATCCCGATGTCACGCTGGACAATCTTGATGGCTATATCGCTATGATTCAGCGTGGTGGCAAGCAGTCAGCGTGGGAGATTTTACCCGGACTGGGCGGCACCAATAACGAGCCGCCGGTAATGGAAGAGTTGATTGATACCTTCCGCCACAGTGACTTACCGGTATACGTAGTGTTTATTACCGATGGCGGCATCAGCAAAACGCGCGCCATTAAAGAGGCGATTCGCCGCTCGGCAAACTATCCGATCTTCTGGAAGTTCGTCGGGCTTGGCGGCAGTAACTACGGTATTCTGCAGGATCTGGATAACTTCAACGATCGCCGCATCGACAACACCCATTTCTTTGCCATCGATAACTTCGCCAGTCTGGCTGAGGATCGTTTGTATGATTTGCTGTTGGAGGAGTTTAAACCCTGGCTGGATGCGGCAAAGGCTGACCGGATTTACTGATCAGCCTGTATAGCGCTGCTAAGGATCAAGACGCAACATGCGCAGTTTTTCCATCGGCACGCGGCGTTTTTTCCACGTTGGATGGAAATGACGCCAGTGCGGGTCCTGCGCGGCGGCCAGTAATTCAAAATCACCGCGCGTATCGCCCCAGGCGCGCAGGTGATAGTTATGCAGCGGACCGTAGACGCTTTCCAGTCGCTTGACCTTTTGCCCGCAGCGGCAGTTGTGACCGGTAATCTTGCCAGTGAGAATGCCGTCCACCACCTCTAATTGGGTGCCGATCAGATTGATGCCCAAACGCTCAGCAAACGGCTCTAACACCATCGCAGGCGAGGCGGAACAGATGGTCACTTGCGCGCTGGAGTTCACCTCAGCAGCCACCGCCAACAGGCCTGCCGGGCGCATCAACTTGTTCCAGTTTGCCGCGCAGAATAGCTGCGCCTGCTGACGAATCCACTTCTCCTCGACGCCGGTCAAAAAGGTTTTAATCAGCACTTCTTTCAGCTCATCACGCGTCAGCTTTTTCCGCATGCAGTGCAGCGTGGGCAGCGCTAGCCTGGCAATTTTGCGCGCAAAAGCGCGTTTGCCAAAACTGAAGCGCAGAAACGGGATGAAGCTATCGTGAATGGTCAACGTGCCGTCAAAATCAAACACTGACAGCACCTGATTTTCACGCGCTAAGGAGGATTCCATGGACATGTTGTTCTCTTTTCGTGCAAGCCGTAATGAATGCAACGATGATAGCAAATGGTGAGACGATATTCTCATGCAGGATTGCGGCTACCGATAAACGGTAGCCGTTTGAAATGTTTACTCCTGAATCTTTCCCTCTTCCTCGCGGGTTTTACCTTCCTCAATAAACTCTTCGTCGATCTCTTCTGAGTTCTCACGGTTATCGCGGCCGGAGAGCAGATTCCAGCAGGCAATAAACAGCGCGGCAATGAGCGGTCCAATCACAAAACCGTTGATGCCGTACACTTCCATACCGCCCAGCGTTGAGATCAAAATCAGATAGTCAGGCATTTTGGTGTCTTTACCCACCAGCAGCGGACGCAGGATGTTATCCACCAGCCCCACCACCACCACGAAGAAACCAATCAGGAACAGGGCTTTCCAGATGGCGCTGGTGGCGAAGAAGAAGATGGTCGCTGGCACCCAAACAATCGCCGAGCCCACCGCTGGAATCAGCGACAGGAACGCCATCAAGGTGCCCCATAACAAGCTGCCATCAATGCCGGTGATCCAGAAGGCGATGCCGCCAAGCACCCCTTGCACCACTGCAACCACCACCGTGCCTTTTACTGTGGCACGCGATACCGCCGCAAACTTCATCATCAAATGATGTTTAACGTAGGTTGAAAGCGGCAGCGCTTCCAGCATCAGATTTACCAGCCAGGCACCGTCTTTCAACAGGAAGAACAGCAGGTAAAGCATTACGCCAAAACCAACGGTAAAGGTGAAGGTGCCTTTCCCGATCAGGAACACGCTGCCGGCCATGTACTGACCGCCTTTCAGCGCAAAGCCAGAAAGCTTTTGCTGAATCTCTTGTGCGTTGTTCAGGTTGTTTTCGGCGAGATAATTGCGCGCCCAGGAAGGCAGATGCTGCAGCAAATCAGCAAACACCGCCGGGAACTGTGCGGAGTTGTTTTGCAGCTTGGTGTACACCGTGTTGACTTCAACCACCATCGAAGAGGTGATCAGCGCCAGCGGGGTGAATACAATCAGGCAGATAATCAATAACGTCGCAAACGACGCCAGGCCATTACGATCGCCCATTTTGCGGCGCAGCAGCGACTTTAAGGGATGGAAGATCACCGCCAGAATCGCGGCCCAGAAAATGGCAGAGAAATAAGGTGTCAGCACATCAAAAAAGGCGAAGGTAACGATCGCCAAAATAACGATAAAAAAGCCTAAATTAAGTCCTTTAATACGCATTACATAGTCTCGTCAGTAGATATCGCGACTGAACTATAGAACGCCTGACGGGGATTGTAATGTTTTTAGCAAAGATGGTTCGCTTATAGCCGTCATCAATCAATCTGTAGGTGTGTGAGTTCGCAAGTCAAACGCTCGCGATTCATACACTTGCCGTCTTTTTCCCTTGCATGGCCTCAAACACACTCTGTCCCAATTTGTCCGCTTGATGTCTGTTCATTGGCTGGTGCAGCGTCACGATTACGGTAATGATGGTGGCTGGAAATTTCAGGAGGAAAATCATGCTGGAACTACGTCCCAACTGCGAATGCTGCGACAAAGATTTGCCGCCGGAGTCGCCCGATGCGCGCATTTGCTCATTCGAATGCACCTTCTGTGTCACTTGTGCGGAAGGCTCGCTGGCGCAGCGCTGTCCGAACTGCAGCGGTGAACTGGTGCGACGACCCATTCGACCGGTGGCGGCGTTAGCGCGTCATCCCGCATCAACCACGCGACATTTATCCGCCTCCGCCACACGTTGAATCAACGCGATCAGCTGTGATTCGGCAAACACTTCGATGCCGTGCTGCAGGAGCAATGCGGCAGCAACGCCTCGACCGGATTGCCGTTGGCCGCTAAAACTGCCGTTATAAACCTGCTGACTGCCGCAGGTTGGGCTGCCATCGGTGAGCAGAGCAAAACGGCAGTGTGCCTCTTGCGCCGCGCGCAGCGCTAACCACGCGGCTAATACGTAATGCTGCGTGACATCCCGGCCATCGGATTCAATGATGCGCGCCGCGCCGGTAAGCACCTGTTCCGCGCTGCCACCGGCAATTTCGGCCGGTAAACGTGGCGTGTGTAAACCGGCCGCCAACTCCGGACAGTGAATTACCAGCCGCTGTTCGCTGCGCCAGCGCGCTAACGTTGCTGATACCAGCGCTTTATCGCTGGCGTTATAGCGCACTGCATACCCCATAAGACAGGCGCTAACTAATATTTTTTCCATGTAAACGTTTTCCTTAAATAACGGCGCTGGCAAAACCGTGGTATTAAAGCGTTACGTAACAAACGTAATATTGAGCGCAGTATTAATCACTGTCATGTATTAATGGGGCGCGCAGGTGATGTTATCGTATTAATAGCGGGGGGAATGGTGAATAACGCTGAACTCTGATCGGTAAATCAACGTTTTTAACATGCGTATTTTGTTTATTTTATTGATAATTATGATTTTTACTGATTGGGGTGATGGTTTCTGTGTCATCTTTATAGCCCGATTTTTTATCTGCGTTGCGTTCTGGTCAGAGCACAGACCTTATTTATATTGAAACAACGTTGCGAAAAATTTTATTTTTTCCTGACGATTAATTTTTGCGTATTTTTCTGAAAAACAGCGCTTTTCCAAAGAAATTTTCACATTTAAATGGTATTGTTTATCGGCAATGCTAGTGATGTGGTGTTGTGTGCTTCAGTTTTACCCTCAACGTTGTAGGGTTTACCCTCTTGATGTTATTTATGGAAATTGAATTATCCTCCCGATCCTGGCGATCGGGTTTTTCTTTTATTTCCTGGCCTGCCACCAATAAACGCTGTCACGTGCCTTCGATCCCGTTAATGTCAGAAAATACACAATCGTTAAGAAAGTGATAATTTGGCGTAATTTCCTGTAAGTATCGGGTTTTTAAGAGTTTTGGAAATGCTTTTCTGTCTCCATTTAATCAATAGTAATGCTCAACGGCAGCGCAACCGCCGTTATCATTGGAGGCAACACCATGAAAAAAACAACGCTCACTCTTATTGCGTCACTTATTGCATGCAGCACACTGTTTTCAAGCACCTCGTGGGCGGATGGCCCGGGGGATCAGCGCTGGCAGTCGCACGGCGGCGATCAGCATCAGGATCATGGACGCGGCCCGGATCATGGCAGTGACCGTGGACCGGATCGCGGCAATAATCACGACCGCGGCGACCGTCACGATCGCGGACCTGGCCCGGATCGTCACGACCGTTATGCCGACCACCGTATGCCGGAAGGTCATCACGGCGGCGATCGTTTCGCCTGGGGCGGCCATGATTTCCGCCGCGGCTATCCGGCACCGCCGGAGTTTCGTGGCCCGCACTATCGCGTAGATGACTGGCGCGATCGCGGTTTATATGAACCACCACGTGGTGAGCATTGGGCCAACATTGACGGTAATTATGTGCTGGTGGCCGCAGCAACCGGTATCGTCACGGCGATTCTGCTCAACGGCGGCTTTAACTAATTTCCCCTCACGGATGGCAGCGGCCATCCGTGTTTCTCTCCGCTTTATCCGCTCACCAGGTTATCCTCTCTACGACCCGTTTTTCCTTTCAATACGTTAAGGAGTGATGATGACCGTGGTAAAAATGGTGGCGGTGGATAAAGACGGCACCTTCCTCGACGACAAAAAACAGTTCAATCGCGCGCGTTTTCACGCCTGCTATCAGCAAATGAAACAGCGTGGCATCAAATTTGTGGTAGCCAGCGGTAACCAATATTACCAACTCAAATCCTTCTTCCCCGATATCGCCAGCGAAATTGCCTTCGTGGCGGAAAATGGCGCATGGATTATTGATCGCGATGAAGAGTTGTTCTGTGGTTCGTTCTCTCGCCAGGACATTGATGCGGTGCTGGATACGTTACACAACGGCAATTATCCCGAGTTGCGCTACATTCTGTGCGGACGCGAAAGTGCCTACTACTTCGAAGGCCTCGATGAAAAATGGCTGGTGAAGATGCGTCACTATTGCCATCGCCTGAAGGCTATCCGCAGCCTGGATGAGGTGGCAGACGATAAGCTGTTTAAGTTCGCGCTCAATCTGTCGGATGATTATGTTGAACCGCTGATGGCGGACATCGAACGGCTGCATCACGGCGCCGCAGCGGCAACCTCCAGCGGTCACGGTTCAGTGGATTTGATTGTGCCGGGCAACCATAAAGGTCACGGCCTCGACCTGCTGGGCCAACGCTGGGGCATCGATCGCAGTGAAATTCTGGTGTTTGGCGACGGCGGAAACGATCTCGAAATGCTGCAGCAGTCCGGCTTTAGTTTTGCCATGGCCAACGCGCCGCAAAAGGTGAAAGACGCCGCGCGCTTTGCAGCGCCCAGCAACAATGAAGAGGGCGTGTTACAGGTGATTGAGCAGATGCTGGCCGGTAAACCGCCGTTTAATATCTCAGCGTAGCGTCTTATCGCGCAGCGGGCGGCTTAGGCTGCCCGCTCACACTTAAACGATGCGCCAGGCGGCGGTGATCATCTCGGTTAACGTTGGTGCATCGTAGCTAACCCAACCGTTTTTGCTGTTGGCGCGTGCGACAATCCAGTCAACGTCGGTGGCTGACAGCGTGGGACCGTCCAGCCAGAAGGGCACAATGGCGTGCTGCTGGATCCACGCTTTCAGCGCTAAGGCTGGCGGGGCGGGATCGTCCGGCAGCAGCTGTTGACCCAGTTGCGCCATCAAACGTTGCTGCTCGGCATGTTCGGTTTCTGCCAGCACATCGAGGAACGGGAACAGCAAACGGCCACACACTTCACCGTGATGGAACGGTTTGATAGCCCCCAACTCGCCGGCAATTCCGTGGATCACGCCTAATCCGGCGCTGCTTAGACATACGCCGCCTAACCAGGATGCCATCATCATCGCTTCGCGCGCGGCATCACCACGCCCATCTTCACGATTTAAATCCGGCCACGCTTTGAAGAACAGCTGCAGACCGTTGAGCGCGGTTTGCTGAGTGAACAGGTTGCCTTTGCGCGACAGGTAAGCTTCGAATAAGTGGGTGAAGGCATCGATCGCGCAGGTTGCCAGCACGCTGTCCGGCGCGCCTTTCAGCAGGTCGGGATCGAGAATCGCCACCTGCGGCACAAATACCGGATGGCGCAGTGAAGCTTTGACCTGAATGTGTTGCTGATCGGTCACCACCGCGTTTTGCGTGGCTTCGCTACCGGTGCCTGCCGTGGTGGGGATGGCGATCAGCGGCAGGGTCACGGCTTGTACCGGCGTATCGCCCACTTTCTCCAGATAGCGGGCGGTGCTGAGTGGATGCTGCATCATGGCGCTGAAAGCTTTAGCGGCATCCAGTACGCTGCCGCCGCCAATCGCCACCACACGATCAACATGGCCGCGCCAGCGCCGCACCCAGCCATCGATCTCATCCGGCGAAGCTTCATGGCTGACGATCTCATAACCGATGATCTGATCGTTGAGCGCGGTACCTAAACGCGCCCAGGCAGGACCATTCAGAAATGAGCGGCCACAAAACAGTAGCGTCGGCTGGGTATTGGCCGCCAGCAGCGGAATTAACTGGTCAATACTGCCGCGACCAAACAGGGTTTGTTGATTACTGTACAACTCGATCAGATTCTCACTCACCTGCACATCCTTCTTGTTTGGCGTAAAGACCTTAGTGTAACCAAAAGCCGTGACACTCCAGCTGCAAACATTCTGATAACCCGCAGGCAAAAAGTTGATCACCTTCGCAAAACAGAAATTCCGCCGCTGCGCCAGGTGCTTTATGCCTAATGTTACCCTTAACATGATACCCGTAACATCGTCGGAATGGGGAGGTTCCTGTTCCGCATGCTGCTGAATCTTATGTCCTCTGGGATAACCATAACAAACCGCTGCCGGTATCTCACCGCGCGCAAAAGTGGAGAAAAATTATGCCATTACTCTATGTGGCGATTGGCGTAGCGTTACTGCTGCTGCTGATGATCCGTTTCAAACTGAACGGATTTATTGCGCTGATTCTGGTAGCGCTGGCCGTGGGCGTGATGCAGGGCATGCCGGTCAATAAAGTTATCATCTCGATTAAAACCGGTGTTGGCGGCACGCTGGGCAGCCTCGCGCTGATCATGGGTTTCGGCGCGATGCTGGGTAAATTGCTGGCGGATTGTGGCGGGGCGCAGCGTATTGCTACCACGCTGATCGCGAAATTTGGCGAGAAGCATATTCAGTGGGCGCTGGTATTGACCGGCTTCACCGTGGGCTTTGCGCTGTTCTATGAAGTGGGCTTTGTCCTGATGCTGCCGCTGGTATTCAGTATCGCCGCCTCCGCACGGGTGCCACTGCTGTACGTTGGTGTGCCCATGGCCGCCGCGCTTTCGGTAACGCACGGTTTTCTGCCACCGCATCCGGGCCCAACGGCGATTGCCACCTTGTTCAACGCTGATATGGGTAAAACGCTGCTGTACGGTACGCTGCTGGGCATTCCCACGGTTATTCTCGCTGGTCCGGTTTATGCGCGTTTCCTGAAGAGCATCGATAAGCCGATCCCGGAAGGCTTGTGGAATCCCAAAACCTTTACTGAAGCAGAGATGCCGGGCTTTGGCGTTAGCGTCTGGACCGCATTGGTGCCGGTAGTGCTGATGGCGTTACGCGCGGTGGCAGAGATGTTGCTGCCGAAAGGTCACGTGCTGCTGCCGTACGCGGAGTTCTTTGGTGATCCGATCATGGCCACCCTGATTGCGGTGCTGATTGCTATCTTCACGTTCGGGTTGAACCGTGGACGCAGCATGGATGAGGTGATGGGCACCATTACCGATTCGATTAAAATCATCGCGATGATGCTGCTGATCATTGGCGGCGGCGGGGCGTTTAAGCAGGTGCTGGTGGACAGCGGCGTCGACAAATATATCGCTAATATGATGCATGAAACCAACCTGTCACCGATCTTCATGGCGTGGTCGATTGCTGCCGTGCTGCGTATTGCGTTGGGTTCGGCCACCGTGGCAGCGATCACCGCAGGCGGGATTGTCGCGCCGCTGATCGTTACCAGCGGTGCCAGCCCCGAGTTGATGGTGATTGCGGTGGGTTCCGGCAGCGTGATTTTCTCTCACGTTAACGACCCGGGCTTCTGGTTGTTTAAGGAGTACTTCAACCTGACTATCGGCGAAACCTTCCGCTCATGGTCCGCACTGGAAACCATCATTTCAGTGTGCGGGCTGGTGGGGTGTTTGCTGCTCGCCAGCGTCATCTAAATCTTAAGGCTGAGGCGCTCTGCCTCAGCCGTTTGCGGTTTACTGCGTTAGTGCGCGGAACGCCGCAAGTTCTTCGGGCGGCATGCCTGCTTGCCGCGCTGCCTGGCAAATTTGCTCCCAGCTGTTGCTATCCAGTGGAATGCCGTCGCGGCCGCGCGTCACTCTGTTTTGCTCTTCCCACTCGCCCGGTACCTGAATGGGAGCATCGCCGCTTTGCGGTGACTGTTTCACCCAATCAAGGAATGATTCCGCTTCTTCCTGCATCGCCGGCGCGTCAAAAGCATCCGGATTAACAATGATGGTGGTCATGCAGTTAAAAATGGCATCGTGGCTGGTAACCAGCGTTGCATCGTGCGTGGTGCGGCCGCCGGACAGCGCTCCGCCAAGAATTTCGCACAGAGTTGCCAGCGCATAGCCTTTGTGCAGCCCAAATGGCATCAGCGAACCGTACGGTTCCTGATGCATCACGCCGGGTTCGGTAGTGGGTTGGCCCTGATGATCGATGAGATAACCTGGCGCAACCTGCTGCTGTTTATTCCACGCCACCCGCGTTTTACCGAAGGCGATACCGCTGGTGGCGAAATCCAGCAGCAGCGGTGTGGCATTACGACGTGGGAAAATGGCACAGAACGGATTGGTGCCAAAACGGCGATCGCTGCCGTTAAACGGTGCCACCATCGGATCGCCCATAACGTTGACGAAGTGAAAAGAGACAAAACCGGCTGCGGCACACTGTTCCGCCCAATGACCGATGCGGCCAATATGGTGGGAATGGTGTAACCCCACCGCTGCAATACCTAACTTAGCGGCTCGTTCGATGCCGAGCTGCATCGCCTCAAAGGCCGCAACCTGGCCAAAACCGTTATGACCGTGCAGCGTTAATACGGCGCCGGCATCTTTTTCGAGGGTGGCATGTTGATTAAGCTGCAGAAAACCTTGTGCCAGTGAATTCATATAGCTGGGAATCATGCCGACGCCGTGTGAATCATGGCCAGCCAGGTTTGCGGCAACTAAGTGATCAGCAACCAATTGCGCTTCTTCCGCGCTGCTGCCTGCATGGAGCCAAATGGCCTGGACAAACTGATGAAGGTGGGAAGGGGGAATACGATGCTGGCTACTCACGCGGTCAATCTCCTTATCATGGTCAATAGCGCATCCTGCGACGAAAACAGTGATAACCGCAAGTCAGCAATGCATAAGCAAAGGGCCACAAGCTGTGGCCCAAAAACTCAGTGCGGCTGTTCGAATCCCGCTTTAACCATCTGATCGCGCAACGCACGCGTGATTTCACGGTTCCCGCCCGTGATGGGATAAATGACATTGTTGACGACATCGTCAAGATAGTGCTCTTCAAACTCCTGCATAGTGAGTTGCGTACCACCTTCATCGTTGATGGCAATGCTGCCACTGATGTGGTTGCCGTAATCCTTTGCCTTAAGGCTATAACGCCCCATGCTGGTATTAATCGTACTCATAAGAATCTCCTTGTTACGTAGGCATTGATAACAATTGAGGCCTCTTCAGGCGCTGTAAGTTTAGACTGCGTACAGCCGCTGAGTGCGTTAACACAGGGGAGGAAAATCGAAGGCTGCGACCCGTCTCGCAGAAATTAATTTGTGGCAAGCGAAACGCAGCAAATGCACGTGACCATGTTCGCAGTGGGCGGCGAAAGCAGAATAATCATCTATACTGGTTTGCAGACACGTTATTTTTCATACTTGAAGGAGCGAACAATGAAAATAATTCTGTGGGTTATCGCCATCATCTTCATCGTTGGGTTACTGACGCTTACGGGTGTGTTTAAACTGATTTTCTGACAAGTACAGGCACCTGCGGGTGCCTGAATTTTTTATTCGGCATAGGATTTGACCGCCTCATCAGGAATTGTCTTTTTACGGACAATATCGCGCAGATCAAGCGGCTTATAACACTTCGCGCAGCAGGCACCATGATGGTGTGGTAAATCGACCTTTTCGCTAGCAGACAACGTGTAGAAAAATTTAGCGCAACCGCAGCGGCTACAGCAAATAGTCATCTCAATTCCTTCCTCTCCGTCCTGGAGTAGCGAGATTTATCTTATTCGTGCGGTGAGTTCAATTGATAAATTTTATTAACTTATTCCCTGAGTGAATGATTAGCGCTAAGTCACTGAATGCTATCTTATTGCCAAAAGTTATCATCACTGCATGTTTGCATTTTTTGTATATATCCCTGCGTGACCTACCTGTTTACCCGCCATTTCGAATCCTGTCTGCTGATTGAGGTAAAATTGACCACTCAATCAGTAAACAACCAAGAATCGGCCTGGAGTGATTGCGCCGTTTTTTTAATACACTTTGCGCTAATAACCTTAAAACGCGGGAGTTGATAAGCGTGTAATGATTGCTTACTGCTCACTGTCGTTTTCTGTATGACTTAATGGGAAATATTGTTGTGAATCGGCACTTTTCTGCAGCGTTATTGAGCTGCATTTTGACCTCTTCGGTCACCTTTTCAGCATCAGCGGTAACAGCATCACAAGCCATCAAATCTGGCTGGAATACCTTTAGCGACAACGTTTCTAAAACCTGGTCGCAACCAGAGAACTACGATTTTTATCTGCCGGCCATAACCTGGCATAACCGCTGGACTTATGACGATGAGCACATCGACAAGTACAACGAGCGGCCGTGGGGTGCAGGTGCGGGCGTATCGCGCTGGGACGAGAAAGGTAACTGGAACGGCCTGTATCTGATGGCGTTTAAGGACTCATTTAACAAATGGGAGCCGATAGGCGGTTACGGCTGGGAAGCGACCTGGCGACCGTTAAACGATCAGAATTTTCACGTAGGTGCAGGTTATACGGCGGGCGTGACGGCAAGGGACAACTGGCGATATATTCCTGTTCCCTTGATTTTACCTTTAGCATCAATTGGATATGGCCCAGCTACTTTCCAAATGACTTACATTCCCGGTACTTACAATAACGGTAATGTCTATTTTGCCTGGTTGAGATTTGAGTTTTAAGCGTTAGCGCCGTGCAGAAAGTGTGATCAGTATGCAAAAAATCAATATTTATCACTTTTTCATCAAATCGCACTGGACAAATGTCACCGCAATTGCTGTACTAGACGTCGACACAGTTTAGTGTCCTTTTTTCATGTAAAGGTAATATAGATGTCTAAGATCAAAGGTAACGTAAAGTGGTTTAATGAGTCGAAAGGCTTCGGTTTCATTACTCCAGAAGATGGCAGCAAAGATGTATTCGTACATTTCTCTGCAATCAACAGCAACGGTTTCAAAACTCTGGCTGAAGGTCAACGCGTTGAGTTCGAAATCACTGACGGCGCTAAAGGCCCATCAGCTGCTAACGTTATCGCACTGTAATTTAACAGTTCGAATTCTGAAAACCCGCCTTCTGGCGGGTTTTTTTTATTCTTTTTTTAAGCATGCCACCAAACAAGTATCCAGGCGATAACAGCAAACGTGGTTAAACTCATCGCCATCAACTCATCGAATGAACGCGGTATCAAATCTTTCACTTTATCGGCCTCAGAAGTTCATTTTCTTCAGCATGACAACGACAGATTAAGCCCGCCTTAAGCCGCCATGACATTTTCGTGACAAGACAGATTCTGCGGCGTATCTCACAGATAGCTTGCGTAACATCCCTACAACAATCCTTACTTGCAGATTTTTGTCCGGCAACGCTATATAACTGCTCAGGGAAAAGTGAGGAGACAGGATGAATATACGTCAGGCACAGGCAAAAGACAGTTTTGCCTTGAGTGCGCTGTTAACCGAATTGGGATACAGCGCAACGGAAGGGTTTATCGATACGCGTTTGGCTCAGCTTTGTAACCATCCAGATGAAATACTGCTGGTGGCGGAACACGGCAGCCAGGTGTTGGGTTTTCTGTCATTACACTTTATTCCGCAACTGGCATTGGCGGGCGATTTTGCCCGTATCAGCTATTTCTGCATTGCCGAAGGCGAGCGCAGCAAGGGCAGTGGGCAGCAATTGTTGAATCATGCTGAACAGCTGGCGCGTTCACGCGGGTGTGATCGTATGGAAGTGCACTGCCACTCATCGCGTCTTAAAGCCAACCAGTTTTATGCGCGGGAAGGCTATGTGGAATCACCGCGCTATCACATCAAAGCTCTGAGCTAAGGTTAAGCTCACGCCCGCTAGCAATCACAATGGCATCGGCGATGCTGTCGAGCTGGGCAAACGGCAGTAGCGCCGCGCTGACGCGAATGAATTGCCGGCTGTTAATGCTACAGCGTTCTCCTGGCAGCACGGCGATACCGCGCGCAGCTAGCGTGATCATGGCGTATTGCTCGGATTCCACTGGAATCCACACGCTCAATCCATCACGCTCATCTAACTGCAGACCGCGTTTCGCCAGGGCGGCCAGCAACAAATGGCGACGCTGCGCATAAGTCGCTTTGGCGTGCTGAATACGTTGCTGGGTATCTTCATCGTTAAGCATCCACGCCACGGCATCCTGCAAAATACGGCTGGTCCAGCTCACGCCGAAGTTACGCCAGGCTTGCAGGCGTTGCACCATTTCTGAGGTGGCGGATAACACTGCCAGGCGCAAATCCGGGCCATAGGCTTTGGAGAACGAATGCACATGCAGCACACGTTGCGGATAGTGGAAGCCAAGGCTCCATACTGGCCAGCGCGACAAATCGCCAATGCCATCATCCTCGACGATAATGGTGTTGCTGTTGGCCAGCACGCGGGCTAATTCCGCGCTGCGTCGTTGGCTTACGCTGTGGCCGGTGGCTGAATGCGTTCGCGGCTGATAGATAAACATCGCCGGTGATTTCTGCATCAGCGTGGCCAGTGCGGAGGGGATCGGGCCTTGCTCATCGCACGGAAGTGGCAAAATCTCGGCACCAATATTGTCCAGAATATCCAGCAGACGCGTGGCCGTCGGATCTTCGATGACGACACGATCACCTGGCGAAAGCAGGGTTTGCACGATGAGATTCATCGCATCAAACCCGCCGTCGGTGGCTAGCCAGGCTTCTGCAGGATAGGGCCAGCGCGGTGTCACCGCATCCTGCAATTGAGGTGAAATGGCCTCGCGCTGATAGCTATTCAATTGTGGAGAAGCAATGCCTGCAAGCATCGCCTGGCGCAAATCGGGTAGCAATGACGGATCGGGCGAGGCCATCGCCAGTGATGCCTGAACATTCTCACCGTAATTCCCAATTTTCTCGAAACGAATCGGCCGCGGCATCACGCTGTTACCGCTAACCCATACGCCGCTGCGACCTTTTCCCGCCAGCACTTTCTGCTTTTTCAGCTGTGACCAGGCGGCGGAAACGGTGGCCGGACTCACACCTAATCGCTCCGCCAGCTCGCGCACCGCGGGCATTTGCATGCCAACAGCAATCTGTCCGTCGCGAATCAGGGTTGATGCCGCATGCGTGATGCCTTTGACCGAAGCGTCAGTAATTTGCTGACTGAGCCAGTCCAAATCCACACTTTGCGTCATAAGAAAATCCTTTGTTCAGTAACAAATAATAGATTGTTCAGATTAGTATTCGCGTTTTAGACTCAAATTCAAGCACTATTTGCTGCATAAATAATCACAGCCACAGGGCTGGCAGAACAGACGAGGAAGGCATAACTATGATTACCATCAGACTGGCGGTGCGTGACTGGGATTACTTCACCCCGCTGGCGCTTGGCGATATCAAGCCGGAAGGTTTTGCGCTGGAGATCGATCGCGTCGGCACTCTGGTGGATAATCTGGCGACGAGCGAGCAATACGATGCGGGCGAAGTATCGTTTAGTCGATTTGCTCAGGCGCGGGCGAAAGGGGACACCTCCCTGTTGGGCCTGCCACACTTTCTGATGCGCGGTTTCCGTCAGCGCTGCATCATCACCCGCGCCGATAGCCCAATCACTTCACCGGCACAGCTGAAAGGCAAAAAGATTGGCGTGACCGGCTGGCAGGATTCGGGCAATACCTGGACGCGCACCGTGTTACGTGAAGCGGGCGTGGAGATCGATGATGCGTACTGGTTTGCCGGTCGTTTAACCGCGGATCATCCGATTGTTGATCGTTTGGCCGGTTTTGGTCGTCCGGGCCGTATTGAACCGGCGCCAGGTGAACGTTCACTGATCGAACTGCTGAAAGCCGGTGAGCTGGATGCGGTGTTTACGCCATTTATGCCGGAAGGCTTTTTCCTCGCCGATTCTGGATTGCGCCAGCTGCAGGTCGATTTCGCTGGCGCTGAACGCGACTACTTCAATCGCGTCGGTTATGTGCCGGGCATTCATATCCTGGCGATAAAGCCTGCGCTGGCAGAAGCGCATCCGTGGCTGCCGCAGGCGCTAAGCGAAATCATCGACCGTTCCTACCAGATGTGGATGAAGAAGCGCGAGAAATATGCCGACACGACGCCGTGGCTGCTGGATGATTTGCGACGCACCGCGCAGGAATTACCCGCCAACTGGAATCATAACGGCTTTACCGCTAACAAAAAGATGATTGCCGACTTTGCTAATGAGCTGTTCCAGCAAGGTTTAACCCAAACATTGCTGACGCCGGAAGCAATTTTCCCGGCAGCGGCGCAAGGAGAGTAAAAGATGAAAGTAGCAATGGGGCAATTTGCCGTCAGCCGTGAATGGCAGGAAAACACCGATATTTGCATCGGACTGATGCAGCAGGCGCTGTTGGGCGGCGCAGATCTGCTGGTTTTGCCGGAAGGCGTGCTGGCGCGTGATATCGCCGATCCCGATTTAGTACTGAAAGCCGCGCAGCCGCTTGACGGCCCGTTCGTCACGCAGCTGCTGGCCGTCAGCAAAGGTAACAACCTGACCACCATGATGAGCGTGCACGTGCCAACTGCAGGCGAGAAAGCGCTCAATGTACTGATCGCCATTCGCAACGGTGAAATCATCGCGGAGTACGTGAAACTGCACCTTTACGATGCCTTCGCCATGCAAGAGTCGCAGCGCGTCAATCCCGGGCATGAGATTCCGCCGCTGGTCGAGGTGGCAGGCATGAAAGTGGGCCTGATGACCTGCTATGACGTGCGCTTCCCGGAGCTGGCGCGTCGTTTAGTGCTGGATGGCGCGGATGTGCTGGTGCTGCCCGCGGCGTGGGTGAAAGGCCCGCTAAAAGAGATGCATTGGGAGCTGCTGACCACGGCGCGCGCGCTGGAAAACACCTGCTATATGGTGGCGGTTGGCGAGTGCGGCCCACGCAATATTGGTAACAGCTTGGTGATCGATCCGCTGGGCGTAGCGATTGCCAAAGCGCCTGAATCGGCCGCGCTGGTGTTTGCCGATCTCGATCCGCAGCGCATTGCCTATGCGCGCAGCGTGCTGCCGGTGCTGGAAAATCGCTGTTTTGCTCGTCCTGAACTTAAAACACGTTGATTGCTGGGGAATCTAACTGATGAAAACTATTGCTACCGCCATCGCGCTGTCATTGGGCCTGACGGCCTGTTTCGCTCAGGCAACTGATGCGATTCCCACGCAGAAAGTAGACCAGGCTCTGCACGATCGTCTGCCTGCGGAGATCAAGAGTAGTGGAAAGATGATCTCGGTAAACAACGGATCCTTTCCGCCATATGAGATCGTCAATGGACCGCATTCCATGGATGGCGCCTCTGCCGATCTGACCGAAGCGCTGGCTCAGCTGCTGGGCGTGAAGATTGAACATGCTACCGTCAGCGGCCTATCGGGCGTGTTGACTGGTATCAATTCTGGCCGTTATCAGATGGCGATTGGGCCGATTGGTGATTACCCGGATCGTCAGCAGAAGGTCGATTTTATTGATTTCGTGCAGGAGTTCGTGGTGTTTGGCGTGCAAAAAGGCAATCCGTCAAAGATCAACGGGCTGGAAGATACCTGCGGCAAGCGTATTGCGGTGATGGCGGCGGGATCGGCCGAACAGGTGATTCGCAAGCAGTCGGATGTCTGTGTCGCCGCGGGCAAACCGGCGGTGGTGGTGCAATCTTTTACCGATCAGCCGTCATCGATTTTAGCCGTGCGCTCTAAACGTTCCGATGCCTTCTTCTCCTCGCAGGCGCCGCTGACGTACTTTATCGAACAGGCCAATGGACAACTGGAGCTGTCGGGCAAAGGCAAGAAAAACGGCTTTGGTGATATTTTCCAGGGCACCGTGGTGCCGAAAGGATCCGAGCTGGGCAATGTGGTGCTTGATGCCTATAAAGAGCTGTTCAGCAACGGCACTTATACGGCGATCATGAAGAAGTGGAAACTGGACGGCAACGTACTGCAGCAACCGGGACGTAACCTGGCGCAAGGGGCAGCAAAATGAGTTCAGTCACCAACAATTCGCGAGCCAGGGATAAGGCCGACGTGCAGCAGCGCGATGTGGCTTTTGCCCGCAGTGCGCCCACTTATGGACGCTGGATCTCATGGATTGTGGTGCTGGTTATCGCCGCTAACTTTCTTTGGTTGGTGGCAACCAATCCCAATTTTGAGTGGCATGTGGTGCTGCAGTGGTTCACTGAAGGTTCGGTGATGAAGGGCCTGCAGGTCACGCTCGGCTTGACGGTGGTATCGATGATCCTCGGTACGCTGTTGGGGCTTCTGCTTGGCGTATGGCGGCTGTCTGAAAACAGATTGCTGAGCGGTTTATCGTCGCTCTATATCTGGTTTTTCCGTGGCACACCGCTGCTGGTGCAGCTGATCTTTTGGTACAACCTCTCGACGCTGTTTCCAACGCTGTCGATCACCCTTCCGTGGACGGATATCACCTTTGCCAGCTGGAATACCAACGATCTGATTACACCGCTCACCGCTGCAATTGCCGGATTAGCGCTCAATGAAGCCGCCTACATGGCAGAGATTATTCGTGCTGGATTGCTGTCAGTGGATAACGGCCAGGTGGAAACCACCCAGGCTTTTGGCATGAGCCGAAGTCGCGCGCTGCGTCGGGTGATTATTCCGCAGGCGATGCGTTCGATCATCCCGCCAACCGGCAATCAGTTGATCAGCATGATCAAGGCCACTTCGCTGGTGAGCGTGATTGCCATGGGCGATCTGTTGTACTCAGTGCAGGCGGTCTATAACCGTACCTTTGAAATTATCCCGATGCTGATGGTCGCGGTGATTTGGTACCTGTTTATCACCTCGATCCTCAACGTTGGCCAGTCCGCGATTGAGCGCTACTACGCGCGCGGTACGACGCGCACGGTGGTGAATAAACGTCGCGTAGCTGCCAACGATCAAGCACCTGCCGTTGCGCACCGTCTGAAGGAGGATGTATGAGTGAGGTTCAGCCGCTGGTACGCGCGCGCAATGTGCAGAAGAGTTACGGCGACAATGAAGTACTAAAAGGTATCGATCTCGATGTGTTTCCCGGTGAAGTGGTGGTGATTTTGGGACCCTCCGGTTCAGGAAAATCGACCTTTCTGCGTTGCATCAATCATCTGGAAGATATGAATGCCGGTTCGATAATGGTCGGCGAGGATCAGATCGGCTACGAACTTAAACGCGGAATTTTACATCGTCTGTCGGCGCGTAAAATTGCGCATCAGCGCCAGAAAATCGGCATGGTGTTCCAACAGTTCAACCTCTATCCGCACATGACGGTGTTGCAAAACATCATCGAAGCGCCGATTGGCGTACACAAATTTCCGCGTCAGGATGCGCTCAGGCATGCGCATGAACTGCTGGCGACCGTCGGACTCAGCGATAAAGCCGATGCCTGGCCGCGTCACCTTTCGGGTGGCCAGCAGCAGCGTGTGGCCATTGCGCGTGCGCTGGCGATAAAACCCGCCCTGATGTTGTTTGATGAACCGACTTCGGCGCTCGACCCTGAATTAGTTGGCGAAGTGCTGGCCACCATGCGCACGCTGGCCGACCAGGGATTGACGATGATTGTGGTGACACATGAAATTGGTTTTGCGCGCGAAGCGGCCGATCGGGTGGTGTTTATGGATGGTGGAGTGGTGGTGGAGCAGGGCAGTCCGGAACAGGTGATTGGTAACCCGCAGCATCCTCGTACGCAGGCGTTTCTTAGCCGCTTTATCTGAGCCAGCGGTCTCACTCTGTTACAGATTGCAGTTGAGGCCGGCTATAAACTGCGCGTTAATAGTCGGGTCCGTTTTTCACAATGGTTGAAAGGTAAATTATGGAAGGTATCAGTATTGCCAAACTGCTGATCATCGGTGCTCTCATCGTACTGCTTTTTGGCACCAATAAGTTACGTTCACTGGGTGGCGATCTGGGTTCCGCAATCAAAGGCTTCAAGAAAGCCATGAAAGATGATGAATCCGGCGCACCTAAAAGCAGCGTTGAAGAAGTGCCTGCTGAACGCGTCAGTCACAAAGAGTAATCTCTGCGCCGAACGTCAATAAATGTAAATATTTATTACGTTAAAAAAACCAGACTGCTATCAGTCTGGTTTTTGTTTTTGCGGCTTAATGCCAGATGACGCTGGCATTCCCCAATGCATCTAAATCGAAGATATCCGCATGATGCAACGGTTCAAACAGATCTAATCCATTCTGCATTTGCCAGTTGTCGAGCAACCCTTCAGTTAATACCAGCGGCGCTAAGGTCACCGGCATTTCATCTAGTTGTGTCACCAACTCGATTAAGGCGTTATCAATCATCTCCAGCTCACTCTCATCGATCGGCATGAGAATTGCCCCGATTTTTGAGCGAATGACAAACGGCACATCGATTTTGTCACCAGGGATGCCTTGCGGACCAATGGGTACCGCACTGAAGATATGCTGAGCGGCAGGAAGTTCGGCCGGCACGGCAAATTGCCACTGGCCTTCGTTATCGATCTCCGTGCTGCCTACCAGCACATCATCGATATAGAAGTTGAGTAACGTGCCAGCAGGCGCGACACCGCTGAATGTGATCTCATCGTCCTGTTGCTGATACTCGCTATTCAGGATGACTTCACTTACCTCGCTAGTCGTTGCGTCAGCTCTCGGCTGCTGTTCAGGCTCACGCACGCTGGGCTCAATCAGATCGATGGCTTCTACGCTGACAATCGGCGGGTTGACATACAGCGGCGAAAGCGTCAGCAGAGGGAGGCTAAACTCGCCTTCCTCTGGATTATCGTTCCAGCGATAGTCAGCCTCATAAGGTAACAACGCCAGCGTAGCGGGCAGAACGTCAGGATGGGTCATTTCTGCCACCATTGCTGCCGTCTGATGAAATGTTTCGGCAGGAGCGGCATCGGCTGTTTTAACCCTCAATGGCAGCTGCATCTCATCGTAGCGATGTTCAATGCTGATAGCGGTGGCGATAAACGCATTGGCACAAGAGGCGTGAGAAGAAGTATAGGGATTAGTGTTGTCTATCGGCGTAGTTCGCGCTTTTAGCGCTTCCAGGCTCTCACCTGATGCGCTGTAACGCCGCACATCTGAGGGTGGACCTGACACATCCGGTGCTCGGGAAAAATCGAGCCCCTCTGTATGAAAGGATGTTTGCATTATCTGACCTTCAAAAAAATCACACTGAGAAAAAGAATAGGCTCTTATGGCCTCAGCGGTTAAAGCGACAGAGTTAAGACGAGGATTAATAGCGTGGCGGCGATTTTTAGCGATTGCGCCCAGGCAGGGCGCAATCGTGAAAGGAAATTACTTAACTTCCATACCTTTAGCCTGCATGTCGGCATGATAAGAAGAGCGCACGAACGGGCCGCAGGCTGCATGGGTGAAGCCCATCGCCATCGCTTCTTCTTTCATTTCATCAAACTCTGCCGGGCTTACGTAGCGCTGTACGGGCAAGTGGTGACGACTCGGCTGCAGATATTGGCCCAGCGTCAGCATGGTGACGCCATGACGACGCAGATCGCGCATCACTTCAATGATTTCGGCATTGGTTTCACCCAGGCCAACCATCAAACCCGATTTGGTGGGTATTTCCGGATGCGCTTCTTTAAAACGCTCCAGCAGTTTCAGTGACCAATCGTAGTTCGCGCCCGGACGCACCTGACGGTAAACGCGCGGCACGTTCTCCAGGTTGTGGTTAAACACATCCGGCGGCGTGGCATTGAGGATTTCCAGCGCACGATCCATACGACCACGGAAGTCTGGCACCAGCGTTTCAATTTTGATCGTTGGGCTTTTTTCGCGAATCGCGCTAATACAATCGGCAAAGTGCTGAGCGCCGCCGTCACGCAGATCGTCACGATCCACTGAGGTGATGACCACATAACGCAACGCCATATCGGCGATGGTTTGCGCCAGCTTCAGCGGCTCGTTAGCATCGGGCATGTTCGGACGACCGTGTGCCACATCGCAGAATGGGCAGCGACGAGTACAGATTGCACCGAGGATCATAAAGGTTGCCGTGCCGTGGTTGAAACATTCCGCGAGGTTAGGGCAGGAGGCTTCTTCGCACACCGAGTGCAGACCATTTTTACGCATCGCGGCTTTGATGCCCTGAATGCGGCTTGAATCCGCAGGCAGTTTGATCTTCATCCATTCCGGCTTACGCAGAATTTGTTCACGCTCTACCACCACGGTTTTCACCGGGATTAGCGCCATCTTGTCGGCATCGCGATATTTGACGCCACGTTCCATCTGAATTGGTTTACTCATAAATCTGCAGGTTCCGGTCGGGATTGCGATTTGAAAGCTTCCTCACTCAAACTGAGAACCAGGCTTTCAACTTTTTTTGAAAATATGGCAAAAATTATATCATCTCATCTGCCCATAAGCAGCCGATAAGCCGAGGCAAAAGTTACAATTTTGTAAATACGCACGTACAGACAAGGTCAGACGGCGGCATCATTTTGCCATGCCAGTTGGGTAAATCCGGTCATGCGCGCGAAATGTTGTACCAGACGTGGTTGTACATCTGCGGGGGTAACGCCCGGCTGAAACTGGCTTAACTGCGTCATCTGCATCCCGGCATAACCGCAGGGATTGATACGCAGAAAAGGGGCTAAATCCATCGACACATTAAGCGCCAGACCGTGAAACGAACAGCCTTTACGGATGCGCAGCCCCAGCGAGCAAATCTTCTCATCACCAACATAAACGCCTGGCGCATCAGGACGTGCTCGGGCGCTGATGTCGTAATCGGCCAGCGTGGCAATCACCGTCTCTTCTAAGGCGGTTACCAGCTCACGTACGCCCATTTTGCGGCGCTTAACGTCGATCAGCACATACATTACTTGTTGGCCTGGGCCATGATATGTCACCTGGCCGCCACGATCGCTTTGCACTACCGGAATATCGCCCGGCATCAGCAAATGCTCGGCTTTGCCTGCCTGACCTTGAGTAAACACCGGATGGTGTTCAACCAACCAAATTTCATCGGCAGAGTGGCTGTCACGCTGATCGGTGAATTGATGCATCGCATCGGAGATGGGTTGCCAATCGCGCTGGCCGAGTTGACGAACAAGAAGCGTATTAGCTGACAAAGCGAAGATCCGGTAAAGAGTGGAACGCAGAGTATAACGCTGGCAAAGCGGACTTTGCCAGCGCCAGAATTACAGCACCATACGTACGATTTCGATGTTGCCTAACTCTTCATAGAGCGTTTCAACTTGCTCAATATGCGTCGCGATGATGGTAATTGAAACTGAGTGATAGTTGCCTTTGCTGCTTGGCTTAATATCTGGCTTGTAGTCGCCTGGCGCGTGGCGCTGCACCACTTCAACCACTTGATCAACCAGCTCCGGTTGCGCCAAACCCATCACTTTGTAAGTAAAAGGTGTAGGGAATTCGAGCAGTTCATTCAATTTGGTTTTCATACATTGACTCCGGTGCTTAAAAAACAGGCTCCCGCCGAGGCGGGAGCAAAGATAGTAGCTTATTTGGGGGCAAATTGGCGTTTTTTCAAGCGCGCCTTAGCCGAACCAGTGGTGGAACATCAGTTTGATGTAATCAATAATGCGACCGAAGAAACCGCCTTCCTGTACTTCGTTCAGCACCACCAGCGGACGCTGTTCAACCGTTTTGCCATCAAGCTGGAAGTTGATGCTGCCAACTACCTGGTTTTTCTGCAGCGGCGCGTGCAGTTCAGTGTTGTTCAGCACATAGCTGGCTTTCAGATCTTTCATGCGGCCACGTGGGATGGTCAGATAGGCATCTTTCTCCACGCCCAGCTGCACGCGATCGCTGTTACCGAACCACACCGGCTCAGAGGCAAACTCTTTACCCGCTTTCAGTGGCGCTACGGTTTCAAAGAAGCGGAAGCCCCACGTCAGCAGCTTTTTACTCTCGGTTTCGCGGCCTTTATAGGTACGTCCACCCATTACCGCTGAGATCAAACGCATCTGACCTTCAGTCGCAGAAGCCACCAGGTTGTAGCCTGCTGCATCCGTGTGACCGGTTTTAATGCCGTCGACGTTCAGGCTGGTATCCCACAGTAAACCGTTACGGTTGGTCTGGCGGATATTGTTGAAGGTGAAGTCTTTTTCGCGGTAAACCGCGTACTCATCCGGCACATCACGGATCAGCGCCTGGCCAATCAACGCCATATCGCGCGGGGAGCTATATTGGCCTTCAGCATCTAAACCGTGCACGGTTTGGAAGTGGGTATTTTTCAGGCCCAGCGCGCCAACGTAGTTGTTCATCAGGTTAACGAACGCGTCCTGGCTACCCGCAACATAGTCAGCCATGGCAACGCAGGCATCATTGCCCGATTGCAGCACGATTCCGCGCGTCAGCTGTGAAACCGGTACACGATCGCCTGGCTTCAGGAACATCAGTGATGAACCTTTAAATACGGGATTACCGGTTGCCCAGGCATCTTTGCCGACGGTAACGATATCATCGTTATGGATTTTGCCGGCCTTGACCGCCTGACCAATCACGTAACTGGTCATCATTTTGGTCAGACTTGCCGGATCGCGACGCGCATCGGCGTTCTTTTCGGCCAGCACTTTACCGGAGTTATAGTCGATCAGCACATAAGCTTCAGCATCAATGTCCGGTACGCCCGGAATCATAGTCTTAAGATTAACATCGTCCGCAAAAGCGACATGGCTGAGAGAAAGGGCGATCAGTGATCCCACTGTCAGGCGTTTCAGAAAACGAGAAGGTTTCAGCGTATTCATGTTCAGGACTACAACATCCGTGGGTTTAGAGTGAAAAAAGTGCCTAACTATAGCAAACGCCCGATCGGGCGACATCTTGCTTTGCAAATCAGTTTCAGCAGGAAATGTCACTGACCGTTACATTGACGGGCGGGCAGTGGTGATAAATGAACTCATTTGCGCTTCGGTGTTCAAGCGCTGCTGCAGTGCCGCCGCTTCAGCGCGGCTGTTAAACCCACCTAGCTGAATGCGGTAGACATTGCCGTTCGCTTCAACCGCACCCGGCACGCCAAAGCGCTTACCAAGGCTTTCCGCCAGTTGACGTGCGCGTACCGGATCGTTAATCGCACCCACCTGCACCACATAACCGCTGCCCGCATGAGCATTCTGGCGGGTAGCCGGCGCGGCGCTCGCGGTTGGGGCGACAGGCGTTGTCGATGCTGGCGACGCTGCAGGCTCGTTGCCTTCCAGCACGCCATTTGCTAACGGCTGCGGCGCACCGAGAAAACCACTGCTCTGGACTGGCGCACCCATGTCGCCATTATTCTGCAACGTGCTGTTATCAACGGCGCGAACATCTTGCGGGGCAGGCGCTGGCGTAGTATTGGCGCTACCGCCCATCATCACCATGCCACCGCCGAGGTCTGGACGCGCGGGCAAGGCGTAGCTCTGCTTAGCGACGGTAGTACCGATGGAGCCAGGACCCGAAACGGAACCATCCGGCGCGACTTTAATGTAATCCACTCGTACGCGGGTATTGTTGGAGATATTCAGGCGGTCGCCCGCTGCGCGCGACAGATCAATAATGCGGCCCGGCGTGTAAGGACCGCGATCGTTGACACGCACCACAATTTGGCGGCCATTAGCGAGGTTAGTGACGCGCACATAGCTTGGCAGCGGCAAAGTAGGGTGCGCAGCCGTCATGGCTTCGGGATCGTAGGTTTCTCCGATAGCGGTACGGTTACCTTGCGCTTCATCGCCATACCAGGTTGCTAAGCCGACTTCGCTGTAGTTCGACGGATCTTTAATCACGCGGTAATTTTTACCGTTGACGCTGTAATCCTGGCTGGTAGAGGGATTGATCGGTTCATAACGCGGTTCCACGCCAGGAATTTCCACTACCGGGCCGTTGTAGGCCGGTTGCGGGGGCGCAGTATTATTTTGCGGTTCCGGTGTGGAACAGGCAGCCAGTACCAATGATGCCAGTGCAACCCCAAGCCAGTCCTTACGCATGTGCAGCCTCTTAAACGCTTTTAGATAACATTTTTCGATGAGTATGGATCGACATCACGATGCCAAATCCAGCCATTAACACAATCAATGCCGATCCGCCGTAACTGACCAGCGGCAGCGGTACGCCAACCACCGGTAAGATACCACTTACCATGCCAATGTTAACGAAAACATAAACGAATAAAATCAGCATCAAACCGCCGGCCATCACGCGGCCAAAGGTGGTTTGCGCGCGCGCGGCGATGACCAAGCCGCGCATGATCAGCAGCAAATAGAGTACCAGCAATAACAACACGCCAACCAGGCCGAGCTCTTCCGCCAGTACGGCAAAGATAAAGTCGGTGTGACGTTCAGGCAAAAACTCCAGCTGCGATTGGGTGCCGTGCAGCCAACCCTTACCGCGCAAGCCCCCTGAGCCGATGGCAATTTTTGATTGAATGATGTGATATCCGGCACCGAGCGGATCGCTTTCCGGGTCCAGCAGCATCATGACGCGGTCGCGCTGATAATCGTGCATCAGGAAGAACCACAGAATCGGGATAAAGGCCGCCACCAGCAGCACCGCAATGCCAATCAGTTTCCAGCTCATGCCGGATAAGAACAGCACAAACAGGCCTGAAGCGGCGATCAAAATAGAAGTACCCAGGTCAGGCTGCGCCGCCACTAACAGCGTGGGCATGAAAATCAGCACTAACGCGATACCGGTATTTTTTAGCGTCGGCGGACAAACATCGCGGTTGATAAAGCGCGCCACCATCAGCGGCACGGCAATCTTAGCGATTTCCGAGGGCTGAAAACGCACGAAGCCGAGGTCGAGCCAGCGCTGCGCCCCTTTACTGATATGGCCAAAGGCATCCACCGCAATCAGCAATATCACGCAGACAATGTAGAGGTAGGGCGCCCAACTTTCATAAACGCGCGGCGGCACCTGCGCCAGCACCAGCATAATGACAATGCCCATGGCAATCTGGCCGAATTTACGTTCGGTCATGCCCGGATCCTGTCCGCTGGCGCTCCAGATAACGATAGCGCTGTACGTCAGCAGGCTGAGAATGATCAGCATAAATAGCGGGTCGATATGGATGCGCGTCCAGATCGATCTTTTCTGCGGATTATCGTTCATGGACATCTTTATTCACCTTCGTAGCCGGGCGGCGTCGGCGCCGCTTCTGGCAGCACGGTATTATTGTCGCCTAACATAATGTGGTCGAGAATCTGGCGCATCACGGTGCCCACTGCCGGACCCGCACCGCCATTTTCCAGAATCATGGTGACTGCTACGCGCGGCTTATCGTACGGGGCGTAAGCGGTCATTAATTTATGGTCGCGCAGACGCTCAGCAATCTTGTGCGCGTTATAGGTCTCATTCTCTTTAAGGCCGAAGACCTGCGCAGTACCCGATTTTGCCGCGATTTTGTAGGGCGCATCGGCAAAGCTTTTATGCGCGGTACCGTTGGCGCGGTTGGCCACGCCATACATGCCATCTTTGGCAATTTCCCAGTAGCCGGAATGAATGTCGCCAATCGGCGCATCAGGTACCTGGCGATACGGCACCATGGTCTGACCTTCACGGGTCGCGCGCAGCAGATGCGGCACTTTAATCACGCCATCGTTAATCAGAATCATCATCGCTTTGTTCATTTGTATCGGCGTCGCGGTCCAGTAACCCTGGCCAATCCCTACGGGAATGGTGTCACCCTGATACCACGGTTTCTTAAAGCGCTTCAGTTTCCATTCACGCGTTGGCATGTTGCCCGCGCTCTCTTGCGGCAGGTCGATACCGGTGCGGTGCCCATAGCCGAACTTGGTCATCCATTCTGACAGACGATCGATGCCCATGTCGTAAGCGACTTGGTAAAAGAACGTATCCGCTGATTCTTCCAGTGATTTCGTGACGTTCAGGCGGCCGTGGCCCCATTTTTTCCAGTCACGGTAGCGCTTTTCTGAACCTGGCAGTTGCCACCAGCCGGGATCGAATAGGCTGGTATTGCGGTTGATTACGCCAGCGCTTAAAGCAGATACCGCAACGTAAGGTTTAACGGTGGAAGCGGGCGGATAGGAGGCTTGCAGCGCGCGGTTATACAGGGGACGGTTTTCGTCGCTTAACAGCGCTTTGTAATCTTTGCTGGTGATCCCGTCGACGAACAGGTTCGGGTCGTAGCTGGGAGTCGAAACCAGGGCGAGAATTTCACCGGTACGCGGATCGCTGACCACGACCGCCGCGCGGCTGCCGGTCAGTAAGGTTTCGATATACTGCTGTAGTTTGAGATCAACCGTCAGGTAGATATCTCGGCCGGCCTGCGGTGACTGCTCATGCAACTGACGTATCACACGGCCGCGGTTATTAACCTCAACCTCTTCATAACCGGTTTTGCCGTGCAGTACATCTTCGTAATAGTTTTCAATGCCCAACTTGCCGATATCATGCGTTGCAGCGTAGTTTGGCCATTTTCTTTCCTGATCGAGGCGCGTGACGTCGCGATCGTTAATTTTCGATACGTAGCCAACGACGTGCGTTAGCGTTTGCCCGTAAGGATAGTAGCGGCGCTGATAGCCTTTCACTTCTACGCCGGGAAAACGGTACTGATTGACCGCGAAACGCGCCACCTGTACCTCATTCAAACCAATTTTTACCGGAATAGAGGTGAAGCGTCGCGAACGTTTGCGCTCTTTTTCGAAGGCATCGATATCGTCGTCGGTCAGATCTAATACCGGGCGCAGGTTCTGTAACGTCTGCTTAAGATCTTCGACCTTTTCCGGCATTAGCTCAGCCTGATAGATGGTGCGGTTCAGCGCCAGCGGCACGCCGTTGCGATCGAAGATAATGCCGCGGCTCGGCGCCACAGGCACCAGCTTGATACGGTTTTCATTCGATCGGGTGCTGTAATCATCAAAACGCAGGATTTGCAGGTGGTACATATTGACAACCAGCACGCTGGAGAGCAGCAGAATGCCAAAAAACGCCACCAACGCTCGGCGGACAAAGAGTTTCTGTTCGGCAGTGTAATCGCGAAAGGCGTTGCTCTGTAATTTCATCCGCTACATCTATTGTCTGGGGGTTGTCAGGCGTTTATTCACGATGATAAGGATGATTCGTGGTGATGCTCCAGGCACGATACAGGCTTTCCGCTACCAGCACACGCACCAGCGGATGTGGCAACGTTAATGCTGACAGTGACCAGCTTTGCTCGGCAGCCGCTTTACATGCCGGCGCCAGTCCTTCCGGACCACCGATCAACAGACTGACATCTCGGCCATCCTGCTTCCAGCGTTCCAGCTGCTGCGCCAGCTGTGGGGTTTCCCACGGCTGTCCTGGAATATCCAGCGTAACAATGCGATTGCCTTTGCCCACCGCGGCCAGCATCGCTTCACCTTCTTTTTCCAGAATGCGTTTGATGTCAGCGTTCTTACCGCGTTTACCGGCAGTCACTTCGGTCAGTTCAAACGGCATATCCTTTGGGAAGCGGCGCAGATATTCCATGAAACCGGTCTGAACCCAGTCGGGCATTTTGGTGCCGACGGCCACAAGCTGCAGTTTCAAGGCTTAGCTCCAGAGTTTTTCCAGCTCGTACAGCTGGCGGCTCTCTGCTTCCATCACGTGTACAATCACGTCACCGAGGTCAACCACCACCCAATCAGAGGCAGTTTTACTGTCAACACCGAGCGGCTTAAGACCCGCAGCGCGTGATTCCTGCACCACGTGATCGGCGATTGAGGCGACGTGACGCGTTGAAGTACCGGTGCAAATAATCATGCAATCGGTGATGCTGGATTTGCCCTGAACATCGATAGCAATAATGTTCTGGCCTTTGAGATCATCAATCTTATCAATAACGAACTCTTGGAGTGCTTTACCTTGCAAAAGGTTCCCCTTAAAAACAGGTGATTACGGACGGGCTAGCGATTCGAGAAAGGTAGCCGAAAATGAAGCGGCGCAGTATAGCATGCCACCTTTAGCTGCGATATAAGCCAACGCTATTGATATAGCCGATGACCGCCTCAGGCAGTAAATCCGCGCAGGAAGCGCCCGCATGGCGACGTTGACGAATCTCAGTCGCTGAGATGTTAAGGAGCGGCGTATCAGCCAGCCAAATCTTTCCTGCGGGTGAGTGATGCAGCTGCTGCGCATCATCGGCAAGATGATCATCAAGCCACTGCTGCATTTGTGGCGTGTCCATCTGCGTGGCGTAAGCCGGACGTTGGCAAACCAGTAAATGACACAGCGACAGCAACTCCTGCCAGCGATGCCATTTGCCTAACGTTAGCAGAGAATCCTGACCAATGATAAACCCCAGGGGCTGTTTTGCGCCGCGTTCGGCACGCAGTGCTTCCAGCGTGGCGACGGTCCATGAGGGCGTTTCACGCTCCAGCTCGCGTGTATCGATATCAAACAAGGGGCGGTCAGCGATAGCACAGCGCAACATCTCAACACGCTGCTGCGCACTGGCCTCAGGCTGCGGACGATGCGGCGGCACATTGTTCGGTAAAAGCGTCACCTTCTTCAAACCGACCTGCTGTGCCAGAGCTTCTACCGGGCGCAGATGACCATAATGAATCGGATCGAAGGTGCCGCCAAACAGGGCATAGAGTTTAGACATCGGTAAAGCTCAAGGGGAAATCGCGGTGGCACAGCAGCAGCGACAGCGTTTCCAGCTGTGGCCATAGATTTTGCCCGTAATCCTGCTTCATGCTGAGCTCCAGCTCTGCCAGCAGCTGCACCGCACGCTGCAAACGACGTGCATCAAGACGCTGTAGTGCTTCGGTAAACAGTGCGCGGCGGTTTTGCCAGATTCGTTGCTGATCCATCAACGTACGCAGTGCTTGTTTCGCCTGATTACGCTGCAGGTGCAATAAGGTCAGCAAATCGCGCTGTAGCGTACGCAGCAGAATAACGACTTCGCTGTCCTCTTTCTCCAGCTGATGCAGAATATGCAGGGCACGTTTACTTTTCCCTGCCAGCAGCGCATCAACCCAGTGAAACGGGGTAAAGTGCGCGGCATCGTTAACGGCGGCTTCCACGCGCGGCAAGGTCAATTTGCCATCTGGCCACAGTAGCGATAAACGTTCCAGCGCTTGAGCCAATGCCAGCAGGTTGCCTTCGTAGCAGTAGCAGAGCAGTTGGATTGCGGCGTCATCGACGCTGAGCTTCATCGTTTTAGCACGGCTGGCAACCCAACGCGGCAGCTGTGCTTGCTCAGGCGTTTGGCATGGCACCAGCACGGCATGCGCACTCAGGGCTTTGAACCAGGCGCTGTTCTCCTGCGCTTTGGTTAACTTAGCCATCCGCAACACCAGCAAAATATCGCTGTGCAACAACGTCGCCAGCTTCACCAACTGCTCGGCGATGGCGGCGTTAGGGCCGTTTTCCGGCAGCTGCAGGGTTAGCGTTTGGCGTTGGGTAAACAGGCTAAGCGATTGGCAACTGACGAAGATCGCATCCCAGTCAGTTTGTGCATCAAGAGTGACGCTGAAATGCTCTTCAAATCCTTGCGCTGTTGCAGTGACACGAATTGCATCCGCGCTTTCCTGTATCAGCAGCGGTTCGTTGCCGGTAAGAAAATAACAGGCGCGCAGCCCTTCACGAAGCTGCGCGCTCAGTTGTTCAGGATAAATCCTGATCATTGCAGACTGGTAGCTGACGAAGATGACACTTCCGGTGAGTTTTCTCCCGGCAAAATCACGTCAGGCTCCGGCAACGTTTGTTTGTTATTTATCTGTGCGGCATGCACAGTCAGCAGTTTACGTACTAACTGTTCGGCGGCACGCTGACGCATCTCTTGCACAATCATATCTTGCTCGGCATCCTTCGCCAGTGCGGCGTTCGGGTTGTCGAAGAAAGAGCGATACACGGTAGTGCTGATCGGGTAGATGCCTTTACCCGGCAGCAGAACCTGCGCCGTCACCGTCATCACCAGAGAATATTCCGCGGTGGTACCGCTAATAAACACCGATGCAGTATCTCGTCCTTGCCTTGCTGAACCAAGACGTAGCGTTGGATACTTAGCACTAGCCTCATCACTGTCTTCAACAATATTCACATTGTTGATACGCAGCTGCTGGCGCACGGCGCGCGCCAGTGGACCATAGGGATCGCCGGTCTGGACGATGAGCGTTTTCATTTCACTCGGCACCGCCGTGGTGCCGCGCGGGTGAAAACCACAGCCTGCGGTAATCATTACCGCAAGCAGGACAAACAGCCTGATAATCAGTTGTCGCACAGTTCCTCCTGAACTTAACCCACAACCAGGTTAAGCAGTTTGCCAGGGACATAAATCACTTTACGAATGGTGACGCCTTCCAGATATTTTGCCACCAAATGCTCCTGTGCAGCACGCGCCTGCACCTGCTCCTGCGTTGCATCCGGCGCAACGGTAATCCTGCCGCGCACTTTGCCATTGACCTGAACCACTACCAGCAGCGAGTCTTCCACCATAGCGGCTTCATCGGCAACCGGCCAGCTCGCTTCGTCAATGCTGCCTTCGCCGCCCAGCGCCTGCCACAGCACGTAGCTGGCGTGCGGGGTAAACGGATAAAGCAGACGAGTCACCGCCACCAGTGCTTCCTGCAGCAGTGCACGATCTTGTTCGCTTTCCTGTGGCGCACGGATCAGCTTGTTCATCAGCTCCATGATAGCCGCGATAGCGGTGTTAAACGTCTGACGACGACCCACATCATCGGCCACTTTGGCGATAGTTTTGTGCAGATCGCGACGCAGCGCTTTCTGATCGTCATTCAGGCCATTTACGTCCAGGGCAACGGTCGCGCCTTTGGCAACATGTTCGTAAGCCAGCTTCCACACGCGCTTCAGGAAGCGGTTGGCGCCTTCAACGCCCGATTCCTGCCACTCCAGCGTCATCTCCGCCGGGGAGGCAAACATCATGAACAGGCGTACAGTATCCGCACCGTAGCGTTCAACCATCAGCTGTGGATCGATGCCGTTATTTTTCGACTTCGACATTTTGCTCATGCCTGCGTATACCACTTCACGGCCTTCAGTATCGGTGGCTTTAACAATGCGGCCTTTTTCATCACGCTCAACGGTCACGTCTACCGGAGACACCCAGTTACGCTCGCCGTTCACGCCGATATAGTAGAACGCATCGGCCAGAACCATGCCCTGACACAGCAGGCGTTTAGCCGGCTCATTCGAGTTCACCAGGCCCGCATCACGCAGCAGCTTGTGATAGAAGCGGAAGTACAGCAGATGCATGATGGCGTGTTCGATACCGCCAACATACTGATCGACCGGCAGCCAGTAGTTCGCTGCCGCCGGATCCAGCATGCCTTCGTTGTAATTGGTGCAGGTGTAGCGTGCGTAATACCACGATGACTCCATGAAGGTGTCAAAAGTGTCGGTTTCACGCAGCGCTGGCTGGCCGTTTACGGTAGTTTTGGCCCACTCAGGATCGGCTTTGATTGGGCTGGTAATACCATCCATGACAACGTCTTCAGGGAGGATAACCGGCAGCTGATCTTCTGGCGTAGGCATGACGGTGCCATCTTCCAGCGTCACCATTGGAATCGGTGCGCCCCAGTAACGCTGACGGGAAACGCCCCAGTCGCGCAGACGGTAATTAACTTTACGCACACCGACGCCTTTGGCAGCCAGCGCGTCGGCGATAGCATTAAAGCCCGCCTGATGATCCAAACCGTTGTACTCGCCAGAGTTGAACAGCGAGCCTTTCTCGGTCATCGCTGCGGCACTCAGATCCGGCTCGGAACCGTCGAGGTTCAGCACGACAGGCTTAATGTTCAGGTTGTATTTGGTGGCGAACTCCCAGTCACGCTGATCGTGCCCTGGAACGGCCATTACCGCACCGGTGCCGTATTCCATCAGCACGAAGTTAGCGACCCACACCGGGATCTCTTCACCGGTCAACGGATGGATTGCAGACAGGCCGGTGGCCACGCCTTTCTTCTCCATCGTTGCCATGTCTGCTTCGGCGACTTTGGTGGTACGGCATTCATCAATGAATTCAGCCAAAGCGGGATTCGTGGCGGCAGCTTGCTGTGCCAGCGGGTGACCTGCGGCAACAGCCAAATAAGTTGCACCCATGAAGGTGTCTGGACGCGTGGTGTAAACGGTCAGCTTCTCAGCGCTATTAACCACATCAAAGGTGATCTCCACGCCTTCTGAACGGCCAATCCAGTTACGCTGCATGGTTTTGACCTGTTCCGGCCAATCTTCAAGCGTATCAAGATCGTTGAGCAGCTCTTCCGCATAAGCGGTGATTTTCACAAACCACTGCGGGATCTCTTTGCGCTCAACTTTGGTGTCGCAACGCCAGCAGCAGCCATCAATAACCTGCTCGTTGGCCAGCACCGTCTGATCGTTCGGGCACCAGTTCACCGCAGAGGTCTTCTTATAGACCATGCCTTTTTCATACAGCTTAGTGAAGAACCACTGCTCCCAGCGGTAGTATTCTGGCTGGCAGGTCGCCAGTTCACGGCTCCAGTCGTAGCCAAAGCCCAGCAGTTTCAGCTGATTCTTCATATAGGCGATGTTGTCGTAAGTCCACGGTGCAGGGGCAGTGTTATTTTTCACCGCGGCGCCTTCCGCCGGCAGACCAAATGCATCCCAACCGATGGGTTGCAACACGTTTTTGCCAAGCATGCGCTGGTAACGCGCAATCACATCGCCAATGGTGTAGTTACGCACGTGGCCCATGTGTAGGCGACCAGAAGGATAGGGCAGCATGGACAGGCAGTAATACTTCTCTTTGCCTTCCTGCTCGGTCACTTTAAAGGTTTCGTTTTCGTCCCAGTGTTGTTGGACGCGGGTTTCTATCTCTTCCGGGCGGTATTGCTCTTGCATGGCTGCCTGTGGTCCTTTGTGAAAATCGAAAATCGCTAAGCATAGATCCGCATAGCATACCCATAAGGCTGCGCCTCAACAACTTTTCACGCCCCTGCAAACCGGATTTCTGCTGAATGCGCCGCCGCTTTCACCCTTTTGTGATTTCTCCCGTTGTCAGCGCTGCAAATGTGCCAAAGCAGCTAAACTTAACTGCAGCACCCGTAGCGGAAAGGAGAACAAAATGAATAACGTGGCGCAGGAATACCGTGCAACGATTGAAGCATTATCCCAACGTTTGGATCATGGCGAGCGTGATGTTGATGCACTGGTCGCGGAGGCACGGCAAAGTTTGCTGGCGAAGAAGACGCTGTCGCCCGCCGAGGTAAATGAAGTGATGCGTGCCGTACGGCGCGATTTGCATGAGTTTGCGCTGAGCTATCAGGAGTCTTCTGATGTGGTCGGCGATTCGGTGTTTTTACGGGTGATTCGTGAGAGCCTGTGGAAAGAATTGGCGGATATCACTGATAAAAGCCAGTTAGAGTGGCGCGAAGTGTTTCAGGATCTCCGTCATCACGGCGTTTACCAGAGCGGTGAAGTGGTCGGCTTGGGGAATTTAGTCTGCGAGAAGTGCGGCTTCACGCGGGCGATTTATACGCCAGAGAGCTTAACGCGCTGCCCGGAGTGTGGCCACGATCAGTTCCAGCGTCAGCCATTTGAACCCTGATTTTATAAACGAATAACCCCCGCGCGATGAATCGCGCCGCTACGGGTACGAGCACTTATCGTAGCGGCGCAATTTATTGCGCTAATCAGTGCAGGATCTTCGCCAGGAAGTCTTTCGCACGATCGGATTGCGGATTGTTAAAGAAGTCATCCTTATTGGTGTCTTCAATAATTTTCCCTTCATCCATAAAGATCACGCGGTTAGCGACTTTACGCGCAAAGCCCATTTCATGCGTCACCACCATCATGGTCATACCTTCATTCGCTAACTCAACCATTACGTCTAACACTTCGTTGATCATTTCTGGATCGAGCGCTGACGTCGGCTCATCAAACAGCATTGCTACCGGATCCATGCACAATGCACGGGCGATCGCTACGCGCTGCTGCTGACCACCGGAAAGCTGCCCCGGAAATTTATCGGCGTGCGCTGCCAGCCCAACGCGTTTTAGTAGGTTCTGCGCTTTCTCGCGCGATGCTGCTTTATCCCGCTTCAGCACCTTAACCTGCGCCAGCGTCAGATTCTCAATGATGCTGAGATGTGGGAACAGTTCGAAGTGCTGAAACACCATGCCCACTTTGCTACGCAACTGGGCGAGGTTGGTTTTTTTGTTATTCACTTCGGTGCCGGTCACCTGAATGCTGCCTTTTTGAATCGGCTCCAGACCGTTGACGGTTTTAATCAGCGTTGATTTACCTGAGCCAGACGGACCGCAGACCACCACCACTTCACCTTTTTTTACTTCGGTGGAGCAGTCGGTCAGCACCTGAAAGTGCCCATACCACTTCGAAACATTTTTCAGGCTAATCATTTAAACCGTCCTTTTTCTTTTCAGATAGGTAACCAACAGCGAAGCGCTCAGGCTGATCACGAAGTAGACCAGACCGGCAAACAAAATCATCTCAACCTGGGTTCCGTCGCGCTCACCAATGGTAGAGGCGGTGCGGAAGAAGTCAGCCAGGCTCAATACATATACCAGCGAGGTATCCTGGAACAGGACAATACCTTGCGTCAGCAACAGCGGCACCATGGCGCGGAACGCCTGCGGCAGCACGATCAATTTCATCGATTGCCAATGCGTCATGCCCAGCGCCAGTGCGGCGTTGGATTGACCGCGCGAGATGCTCTGGATGCCCGCGCGGATAATTTCCGAATAGTACGCAGCCTCAAATAACGCAAATGCCACCATGGCGGAGATCAGGCGGATATCCGATTTAGGCGATAAGCCCAGCACCTGCTGTAGGAACGCGGGCACGACCAAATAGAACCATAGCAGCACCATCACCAACGGAACGGAGCGGAACAGGTTGACGTAAAGCTTGGCAAACCAGCGCACCGGCGCAATCGGCGACAAGCGCATCACCGCCAAAATTGTGCCCCAGATAATGCCAAATACCACGGCAATCGCGGTGATCTTGAAGGTAATGATCAACCCATTCCATAAGTAAGGCAGGCTGGGAACAATCGAACTCCAATCAAACTCGTACATTATTTGCCTCCCATATTGCCAGGCAGGCGGATTTTGCGTTCTACCACACTCATAATCAGCATGATCACCAGGTTAATGCCGACGTACGCCAGGGTGATGGCGGTAAAGGATTCATAGGCATGGGCGGAGTAATCCAACAGCTTGCCCGCCTGCGCCGCCATATCCACCAGACCGATGGTTGAGGCGATGGCCGAGTTCTTCACCAGGTTGAGCATTTCCGAAGTCATCGGCGGTACAATCACGCGATATGCATTCGGCAGCAGCACATAACGATAGGTTTGCGGCAGTGTCAGCCCCATCGCTAAGCCCGCATTTTTCTGACCGCTTGGCAGCGACTGAATCGCCGCGCGCACCTGCTCACAGACACGTGCTGCGGTGAACAAGCCAAGGCAAATCGTGGATGAAACGAAGAATTGAATATTGGGGTCTAGCTCCGCTTTAAACCACATGCCAAGGTTTTCCCCGACCAGCTCTGGCGCCACCAGATACCAGAAGAAGAACTGCACAATCAGCGGGATGTTACGGAACAGTTCCACGTAGCAGGTGCCAATCGTCGCCAGCAGGCGGTTGGGCACGGTACGCAGAATGCCAAAGAAGGAACCTACCAGGAAGGCGATAATCCAGGCGCAGCAGGACACCGCAATGGTGACCTGAAATCCGGACCACAGCCAGCCAAGGTAAGTCGTATTGCCGAACGGGGCCTGTTCAAGAAAAATGCCCCAGTTCCAATCGATACCCATAACGAGCTCCGGTAAAAAAAGGGTAGCGAGGCTACCCATAAGATTGTTGAGCGGTGTCTTACGTCCTGCTTCAGGGGAACGGCCTGTTACAGTCTGTCTGTCCGCACCGCATGTTCAGCAATCGAGAGGGCAGCGGGGCTGCCCTTGTTGTCGTTGTTAATTCAGAGGGCTTTATCGTTCGGTGCTTTGAACAGGGCCTGCATGTCACTTGAAAGTTCGAAGTTCAGGTTCAGATTTTTCGGTGGAATTGGCTGTTTGAACCAGGTTTCAAACCATTTTGACGCTTCGCCCGAGGTTTGTGCTTTGGCAATAGTTTCATCCATCAGCTGTTTGAACTGGGGATCCTGATTACGCAGCATGCAGCCGTAAGCTTCTTTCGACTGCGGCGTGCCAACGATATCCCAGTTGTCAGGCTTCTTGGCCTTCGCACGTTCACCCGCCAGCAGCGCATCATCCATCATGAAGGCCACAGCACGACCGGTCTCCAGCGTACGGAAAGAATCACCATGGTCTTTTGCGCTGATGATGCGCATATCCATTTTCTTCTCATCGTTCAGCTTGTGCAGCAGCACTTCAGAGGTGGTACCGGAAGTCACCACAACGGTTTTGCCTTTCAGATCATCGAAATCTTTGATGTCGCCGCCTTTTTTCACCAGCAGACGCGTACCGATGATGAACACGGTGTCAGAGAAAGCCGCTTGTTTCTGACGCTCAAGGTTGTTGGTGGTAGAACCACACTCAAAATCGTAAGTGCCGTTCTGCAACAGTGGAATACGGTTCTGTGAGGTAATCGGCAGCATTTTAATCTGCAGATCCGGCTTATTCAGCTTGGCCTTAATGGCGGCAATAATGGCGTTTGAGTAATCCTGTGAATAGCCAACCACTTTTTGCTGGTTGTCATAGTAAGAAAAGGGAACTGACGACTCACGATGCCCAACGACGATCACGCCGCTATCATTGATTTTTTTCAGGGTACCGGTGAGATCTTCCGCCTGGGCCGCTCCCGCTGCTGCTCCCAACAGCAAAAGAGATAATGCCACTTTGCGTATCTGCATGTTCCAACTCCTTCGTATGGATGTCGCGCAGAACATAAACTGCGCAGATTGTGATGTTGTGTGTATTTCGTGCTGCTTTTTTAGTTATCCCATAGCGCAACTGCACGCAGGATAGTGATTAACATAGCGAATTGTTAACGCAATGAAACAAAAAAGTTTCTTTTTTGCGAGCCGCTCCGCACCAATAAAAGGCAAAAATTTCCTGATGCGCTAACAGAGTGCACATCAATGCCACAAATTAGTGCGTGAAGGTTGCAATACGCTGACAAAAGCCAATGTTTGCGAAAATCACTGAAATAAATAGCAATGATCGTGCCAGCACGATGAATATCTGTAAAAAGACAGCAGAGAATCGGGGAAAGCGGGGCGGAAGAGAGAGAAAACAGCGGATAAAACAGGCGAAGTGTTTACTTCGCCTGTCATGACAACAACCGGATTAGTGACGACGGCGCAAAATCGCTACCACGATGCCAATCAACGTCAGAATCCATACTGGCCAGATACCCGCTTTGGCATACGGTGTTTCACCGCGGGTTGGTGTCACTTTGGCTTCCAGAACGTCGCGCGTGAACTGTGCCAGCTCCTTCTCCACCTCGCCGTTGGCGTTTACTACCGCGGTAACGCCATTGTTGGTGGAACGCAGCAGCGGACGTCCCAGCTCCAGCGCACGCATGCGCGCCATCTGGAAATGCTGCCATGGCCCGATTGAATGGCCGAACCAGGCATCGTTAGAGACCGTCAACAAGAAATTGGTATCCGGACGGAAGTTGGCTCGAACCTGTTCCCCCAGCACGATCTCATAGCAGATAGCGCTGGTTAGGTTATAACCCGACACTTTCAGCTGCGGCTGAACATAGGCGCCACGGCTAAAGGATGACATCGGGAGATCGAAGAATGGAGCTAATGGCCGCAGCAGCTCCTCCAGCGGTACAAATTCACCAAAGGGTACCAGATGGTTTTTCTGATAACGGTTCTGGCTTTGATAGCTGTAAGGCTGTTCGCCACCCAATACAATGACTGAGTTATAGTCGTGATAGCGATGATCACCTTCCACGCGCGAATCCACGATACCGGTAATCAGTGAACTGCCACGCGCGCGCAGCTTAGCATCCAGCGCACGCAGAAACGGCTGCTGGTTGCTTTCCAGATCGGTAATCGCTGATTCCGGCCAGATGATGATCGGTGCTTTACCGATAAACGGCTGGCTGTATGAGGTGTAGACGCGCAGCGTATTCAGTAACTGCTGGGGATCCCACTTCATCGACTGTGGAATGTTGCCTTGCACCATGGCGACATCAACACTACGTTCCGGCAGCGGCTGATACCACTGCAGCATGCGCAGTGGCCACGGCAGCAACAGCAGTAACGCGGCGGCTATTAAACTTTTTACCGTGCGGTGATGTAACGCGTGAACCAGCAGGCCAGCGATAACCATCAGCAGGAAGGTAATGGTTTCTACCCCGGCTAACGGCGCTAACCCCTTCAGCGGGCCGTCAATCTGGCTGTAGCCAAACTGCAGCCACGGAAAGCCGGTGAGAACCCAGCCGCGCAGGAATTCGCTAACTTGCCATAAAGCCGGTGCTGCCAACGCCAAACGCCATAGCGTTGCGCGTGGCCAGAAACGGTTAAGTAAGCTGGCGAACAGCAGCGGATAAAGCGACAGATAGGCCGCCAGCAGAATCACCAGGAAGATGTTAACCGGGCCGGGCATGCCACCGAATGTGGCAATGCTGACGTAGACCCAGTTGATGCCGCTACCAAACAGTCCAAATCCCCAGACGAAGCCGATGGCCGCCGCCTGTGCAGTGCGGCGTTCCAGCAGCAACAGCTGCAGACCAAACAGCGAAATTAACGCAGCGGGCCAGAAATCGTAGGGAGAAAAGGAAAGGGTGCCAATGGCACCCATAATTAACGCCAGCAGCAGGCGTACCCGCTGCTGCGAGTAAAGAGAGGCTAAAGCCATAAAATTATTCGTCTTCCAGTTGCGGTTGGGGTGAGTCTTCCGGAATTTTTACATGCACCTGGATAATACGGCGGCTGTCAGCCATTGCGACTTTGAACTGATAACCATCAATGACAATACTTTCGCCGCGAGCGGGAAGGTGGCCGAATCCCTGCATGACCAATCCGCCAATGGTATCGACTTCGTCATCGCTGAAATCGGTGCCAAAGACTTCGTTAAAATCTTCAATTTGCGTTAAAGCACGCATGGTGTAGGTGTAACGATTGAGTTGGCGAATATCACGACCTTCTTCATCGTCATACTCATCTTCAATTTCGCCAACAATCAGCTCAAGAATATCCTCGATGGTCACCAGACCAGAGACGCCACCAAATTCATCAATGACAATTGCCATGTGATAACGCTGCGAGCGGAACTCTTTTAGCATGCGGTCAACGCGCTTGCTTTCAGGCACCACCACGGCGGTGCGCAGCACCTTTTCCATGCTGAACGGCTCAGACGCGCTCGCCATAAACGGCAGCAGGTCTTTGGCCATCAAAATGCCTTCAACATGATCTTTGTCTTCGCTGATCACCGGGAAACGTGAATGCGCAGATTCAATAATCACCGCCAGGCACTCTTCCAGAGTTTGGTTGCGTTTCAGGGTGATCATTTGTGAGCGTGGGATCATGATGTCCCGCACGCGCTGTTCGGCAATATCCAGCACCCCTTCGAGCATGTCGCGGGTATCCTGGTCGATCAGCTCTTTCTGCTCAGAATCGCGGATTAACCCCAGCAGTTCATCACGGTTTTTTGGCTCACCGTGAAACAGTTGGTTGATTAGCAGGGAGAAAAATCCCTTTTTACTACTGGGTGCGTCGCTGTTTTGAGAATGGTCGTCGCTCATGGCGTTTTTATTTCGTTCTCTCTAATGAGGGATTGGGGCTGCTGGCATCCGCGCCAGCAGCGCAATAACCTGAACCAACGGCTCAGGCGTCTTCTTTCTCCGAAATGTACGGATCAGGATAACCAAGAGCAAGCATTATCTCGGTCTCCAGCGCCTCCATCTCTTCGGCTTCTTCATCTTCGATATGGTCGTACCCCAGCAGATGCAGCGTACCGTGCACAACCATATGCGCCCAATGCGCTTCAACGGTTTTGCCTTGTTCAGCAGCCTCTTGCTCGACAACCTGGCGGCAAATGATCAGATCGCCCAGTAGCGGTAACTCAATTCCCGGAGGGGCTTCAAACGGGAAAGAGAGCACGTTCGTCGGCTTATCTTTGCCGCGATAAGTCAGATTAAGCTCATTACTTTCCGCCTCATCCACCAGGCGAACAGTGACTTCGCTTTCCGGCTGAAAGGGTGTTACCGCCGCTTCCAGCCAGCGTTGAAAATCGCTCTCCGCAGGCAGATGGTTTTCATCGGCGCAGGCCAGCTGTAAGTCTAAAATCACCGCGCTCATGAACGCTCCTGCGGGCTGGTTTGGGTGGCAAGCTGAGCCGCGATAGCTTCGCGTTTGCGCTCTTCTGCCTGTTGATCACGGCGTTTCTGATCGGCGGTTTCCCAGGCTTCATAAGCATTCACGATGCGTGCGACAACCGGATGACGGACCACGTCTTCGCTGTGGAAAAAGTTAAAGCTGATCTCATCGACTTCTGCCAGCACTTCAATGGCGTGGCGCAAGCCGGATTTGGTGCTACGCGGCAAGTCAATCTGCGTTATATCACCGGTAATCACCGCTTTGGAATTGAAGCCGATACGCGTCAGGAACATTTTCATCTGCTCGATGGTGGTGTTCTGGCTCTCATCAAGAATGACGAAGGCGTCGTTCAGCGTGCGTCCGCGCATGTAGGCCAGCGGAGCGACTTCGATGACGTTACGCTCAATCAGTTTCTCTACACGCTCAAAGCCGAGCATTTCGAACAGCGCGTCGTAGAGTGGACGCAAATAGGGGTCCACTTTCTGGCTGAGGTCGCCGGGCAGGAAGCCGAGTTTTTCACCGGCTTCCACCGCCGGACGCGTCAGCAAAATACGACGAATCTCCTGACGTTCCAACGCATCCACCGCGGCAGCCACCGCCAGATAGGTTTTACCGGTACCGGCCGGGCCAATACCAAAAGTGATGTCGTGCGCGAAAATGTTAGCGATGTATTGCGCCTGGTTAGGCGTGCGCGGTTTGATCACGCCGCGCTTGGTTTTGATATTCACCGCTTTGCCGAATTCCGGCACGCTCTCAGCGCTTTGTTCCAGTACGCGGCTCTCTTTGATCGCCAGGTGAATCTGGTCCGGTTCGATATCTTTAATCTGACCACGCATCGGGGCGGTATCAACGTACAGGGTACGCAGGATATTCACGGCAGCGTCCACGCACAGCGAGCGTCCAGTCAGCGTGAACAGGTTATCGCGACGTTTGATTTCAAGGCCCAAACGGCGCTCTAGCTGCTTCACATTGTCATCCATCGGACCGCACAAGCTCATCAGTCGTTGGTTATCTGCCGGTTCAAGGGCTATTTCACGCGTTTCGATATTCAAATGAATCCTTAAGGTCACTCAGGGCCAGTTGAAAAGGTGTGCCGGATGCTGGCATCAAAGCGTTCAGCATCTTTATGGAATTATTTATGGCGCTGCGCACAGGCGCAAGCTTCAGAAACGATATTTGGGCAGCGTCTGCGGAAAGCAAGGGCGACAGGATGAAACAGGCGACAGCGCTTTGTGCGCTATCGCTCAACGTTAGAGGTTTCAAGGCTGGAACAAACCAACGCCGATTTCGTTCTCTTTGCGGGTACGGGCAATCACCGACGCTGGACTCTCTGCTACACGCAGCGCCATTTGCTCTTCGGTGCGCACCAGCACGCCACGCAGTGAGCTGGCGTAGACATCAACAATTTCAACATCAACAAACTTACCGATCATTTCAACCGGCGCTTCGAAATTCACTACGCGGTTGTTATCGGTACGACCGGTCAGCTCCATCACATTCTTGCGTGAAATTCCTTCGACCAGTACGCGCTGCGTAGTGCCCAACATGCGGCGGCTCCACGCCATTACCTGTTGATTGATGCGGTCTTGCAGAATGTGGAGACGCTGCTTTTTCTCCTCTTCCGACACATCATCTGGCAGATCGGCCGCTGGCGTGCCTGGGCGCATCGAGTAGATAAAGCTGAAGCTCACATCGAAATTCACTTCGCCCACCAGCTTCATGGTCTGCTCGAAGTCCTGCTGTGTCTCACCCGGAAAGCCGATGATGAAATCAGAGCTCAGCTGGATATCCGGACGCGCCGCCTTCAGCTTGCGAATAATCGCTTTGTACTCCAGTGCGGTGTGAGCACGCTTCATCAGGGTCAGGATACGATCCGAGCCGCTCTGGACGGGCAGGTGCAGGAAACTTGCCAGCTCGGGGGTATCACGATAGACCTCGATAATGTCATCGGTAAATTCAATCGGATGGCTGGTGGTGAAACGAATACGGTCAATGCCGTCGATTGCCGCCACTAAGCGCAGCAATTCAGCAAAGGTACAGATATCGCCATCAAAGGTGGCACCGCGATAGGCATTGACGTTCTGGCCCAGCAGGTTAACTTCTCGTACGCCCTGAGCGGCCAACTGGGCGACCTCAAGCAGAATATCGTCGCTTGGACGGCTTACTTCCTCACCGCGGGTGTAAGGCACCACGCAGAAAGTGCAGTATTTGTTGCAGCCTTCCATGATGGAAACAAACGCGGTTGGGCCATCTGCGCGCGGTTCGGGCAGGCGGTCAAACTTTTCGATTTCCGGGAAGCTGATGTCTACGATTGGGCTTTTACTGCCGCGTACGGTGTTGATCATCTCCGGCAGGCGATGCAACGTTTGTGGACCAAACACGATATCAACGTAACTGGCGCGTTGACGCAGACGTTCACCTTCCTGCGAGGCTACACAACCACCCACCCCGATGATCACCTCGGGATTATCGGCTTTCAGCTTTTTCCAACGGCCTAACAGTGCAAAAACCTTCTCCTGCGCTTTTTCACGAATTGAGCAGGTGTTGAGCAGCAGAACGTCCGCTTCTTCAGCTGCCTCAGTGAGGGTATAGCCGTGCGTACTGTTCAACAGATCGGCCATCTTCGATGAATCATACTCATTCATCTGACAGCCCCAGGTCTTGATATGCAGTTTTTTGGTCATCGAACTAGCCATTGGTTAACGCGAAGTGCAGGGCGCGTATTGTAATGCCTCGCTGCAGCTGTGACCAGCTAACCCTGCATACTTCACGCATGCACGTCGCATCGAATGACGAATTTCCGGTACACTTTAGCTATCAACGTGATGCTGTAAGGTCTCACGGCAAAAAGAAGGATTAGAGTCGATGCAGGATTCACATTTTGATGTGGTGATCGTGGGCGGTGGCATGGTTGGCGCGGCGCTGGCGTGTGGTCTGGCGCAGCAACAGTTCCGCGTGGCAGTGATTGAACGAGCGGAGCCAGCGGCCTTTGATGCTAGCAGCGAGCCGGATGTGCGAATTTCCGCGATTGGTGCCTCCTCAGTCGCACTGCTGCAGCAGCTGGATGTTTGGCAGCGCGTACTGGCTATGCGCTGTGCACCTTATCGGCAGTTGGAAACCTGGGAGTGGCAAAACGCGCATGTATCATTTGATGCAGCGTCGCTTGGATTACCTGAGTTGGGCTTCATGGTGGAGAACAGCGTGCTGCAGCGGTCGCTGTGGGAAAAGATGCAGGAAGAAGGCATCACGCTAATTTGCCCGGCGAGTTTACAGGGTTTGCAGCCGCATAGCGCTGGCTGGCATGTGCAACTGGATAGCGGGCAAACGCTGGATACGCGTTTAGTGGTCGGCGCTGATGGTGCCAACTCACGGGTGCGTCAATTAGCGGGCATTGGCGTGCGAGGATGGCACTATGCGCAATCCTGTATGCTTATCAGCGTGGAGTGCGAGCAGTATGTTGGCGACTCCACCTGGCAGCAGTTTACGCCGCAAGGGCCACGTGCTTTCCTGCCGCTGTTTGATCGTCGTGCTTCGCTGGTGTGGTATGACGCGCCGGCGCGTATTCGTCAGCTGCAAAGTTTGCCGTTGTCACAGCTGGAGAAAGAGATTCATGCGAACTTTCCGGCCCGTGTGGGAAACTTTAAAGTCAAAACCGCAGCATCGTTCCCGCTGGTGCGACGTCATGCTACGCGTTATGTGATGCCCGGATTAGCGCTGGTGGGGGATGCGGCGCATACCATCAACCCGTTGGCCGGGCAGGGTGTTAACCTGGGCTATCGGGATGTGGATGCTTTGATCACTACGCTGGTTGAGGCGCGCAGCCAGGCGGAGCTTTGGGCATCGGATGCCGTGCTGCAGCGTTATCATCGTCAGCGTTATAAAGACAACTTACTGATGCAGGGCGGGATGGATCTGTTCTACTTCGCATTTAGTAATAAGCTGCCGCCATTACGCTTTGCGCGCAATCTGGCGCTGATTGCCGCGGAGAATGCCGGAGCGTTAAAACGCAAGGTGCTGCGCTACGCGCTAGGTTTATAAATCGTAGGGGGCGCATCAGTGCGCTCCGGGTTAATGCCCGAACGCAGAAAACAATAAAGCCCGCAAAAGCGGGCTTTATTGTGCAATTTGGCTGGGGTGCAGGGATTCGAACCCCGGAATGCTGGTATCAGAAACCAGTGCCTTACCGCTTGGCGACACCCCAATAGGTGTTTAATCAAATTGTCTTTTTATGGCTGGGGTGCAGGGATTCGAACCCCGGAATGCTGGTATCAGAAACCAGAGCCTTACCGCTTGGCGACACCCCAATAATTTGGTGGCTACGACGGGATTTGAACCTGTGACCCCATCATTATGAGTGATGTGCTCTAACCAGCTGAGCTACGTAGCCTTGGTACTGCTTACTGCATCCGACGATGGCTGGGATACCTGGATTCGAACCAGGGAATGCCGGTATCAAAAACCGGTGCCTTACCGCTTGGCGATATCCCATTCGTCGATTTTGTATCCACAACATATTCCGGATTGGCTGGGGTACCAGGATTCGAACCTGGGAATGCTGGTATCAAAAACCAGTGCCTTACCGCTTGGCGATACCCCATCCGGCTGCCGAAGACTGAAATGGTGCGGGAGGCGAGACTTGAACTCGCACACCTTGCGGCGCTAGAACCTAAATCTAGTGCGTCTACCAATTTCGCCACTCCCGCAAAAAGATGGTGGCTACGACGGGATTTGAACCTGTGACCCCATCATTATGAGTGATGTGCTCTAACCAGCTGAGCTACGTAGCCATCTTTTTCGCGTAACCTTCATCGGCGTTGCGGGGCGCATTATGCGTATTGAGTCTTGTAGCGTCAACAATTTTTTTGCCGTTTTTCGCCTTAAAACGCCTGTTTGTCTGGCTTGTAACCAGGCTGGTGGTTTATTCGGCAATTTTCACTCATGACATCATCGATTGCACAAAAAAGGGACTCATTTGAGCCCCTTATCTTGTTGAGTAAAAACCTTATTTATAAGCGGACTGATGCACACCTACGGCACGGCCTGAAGGGTCATCCATTGATTTAAAGGCTTCGTCCCACTCTATGGCTTTAGCTGAAGAACAGGCCACCGATGGACCGCCCGGTACACACTCTGCAGCGCTGGCAATTGGGAACAACTCCTCAAAGATTTCGCGATACAGATACGCTTCTTTCGAGTTCGGTGTGTTGTACGGGAAGCGGAAATGCGCAGTCGACAACTGTTGGTCAGTGATCTGCTTCGCCGCCACTTCTTTCAGCGTATCGATCCAGCTGTAGCCAACACCGTCAGAGAACTGCTCTTTCTGGCGCCACGCCACGCTTTCTGGCAGATATGAAGAGAAGCATTCACGCAGAATGTGTTTCTCCATCTTGCCGTTACTGCCGCACAGTTTATCTTCCGGGTTGATACGCATCGCCACGTCGAGGAATTTCTTATCGAGGAACGGTACGCGCGCTTCCACGCCCCAGGCGGACATCGCTTTGTTGGCGCGAGCGCAGTCAAACATATGCAGAGCCAGCAATTTACGCACGTTCTCTTCATGGAATTCTTTAGCGTTTGGCGCTTTATGGAAATAGAGATAGCCGCCAAAGACTTCATCCGCACCTTCGCCTGACAGCACCATTTTGATGCCCATCGCTTTGATCTTACGCGACATCAAATACATCGGCGTAGATGCGCGAATGGTGGTCACATCGTAGGTTTCAATGTGATAAATCACATCACGAATCGCATCCAGACCTTCCTGCACGGTGAAATGGATTTCGTGGTGCACGGTGCCAAGATGCTCTGCCACCGATTTCGCTGCTTTCAGGTCTGGAGAACCTTCCAGGCCCACCGCAAAGGAGTGCAGCTGCGGCCACCAGGCATCGCTCTTATCGGCATCTTCTACACGTTTTGCGGCGAAACGCTTGGTGACGGCAGAGATAATGGAAGAGTCGAGTCCACCAGACAGCAGCACGCCGTAAGGTACGTCGGACATCAGGTGACTTTTCACTGACTCTTCCAGCGCATGTTTCAACTCTGCTGCGTCGGTGGTGTTGTGCTCGACGGCGGAAAATTCCATCCAGTCACGCTGCCAGTAACGACGAATTTCACCATCGGCGCTCGACATGTAGCTTCCCGGCGGGAACTCTTTAATGCTACGGCATACTGGCACCAGTGCTTTCATTTCGGAAGCAACATACAGGTTGCCGTGCTCATCGTTGCCCATATACAGCGGGATAATGCCGATATGGTCGCGGCCAATCAGGTATTGCTGCTTAACGCTGTCCCACAGAATAAAGGCGAACATGCCCTGCAGTTCGTCGAGAAAATCAACGCCTTTTTCCTGATACAACGCCAGTATAACTTCGCAGTCGGAACCGGTCTGGAAGGCGTAACGATCGCTCAGCTCGGCACGCAGCGCTTGATGGTTATAAATTTCACCGTTAACAGCCAGTACGTGGGTGTGGTCAGCGTTATACAGCGGCTGTGCGCCGTTGTTAACGTCAACAATCGACAAGCGCTCATGCACCAGAATGGCTTTATCATCCGCATAAACACCTGACCAATCTGGGCCGCGGTGACGCATCAGACGAGAAGATTCCAGCGCTTTCTTGCGCAGCTCAATAGGATCACTCTTCAGATCCAGCACACCAAAAATTGAACACATAACTGACTCCTGATCTCACCTTGTGGCGAAGTTATTTCTACGTTTGTCCGGCAGTAATGACTGCGTGATGTATAAGAAAATGCGCTAAGTGATGGTGGTAGTGCAAGTGAAATCACGATTCTTTGATAAAAAGAATGTTTATAGGCGCGTAACGTTGAATTTTATTCAATAAATACACGTTTAATTTAGATAGTATCTAATGAATCTGAATTGTTGCTCAATTTGTGTTCATGTGATGATCGTCGGAGGAGGGATTTACCTCATTAAAAACAAAAGCCCTGCTTGAGCAGGGCTATAAGAAGAGATTATGGCTGATTTCAAAAGAGATCGATATCGGCGACCGATGGGTAAATCCAGTCCGGTCGGAATGGCATCGCATCAATATCACTGAGCGTTGAAACGCCCGACAGCACCAGAATGGTTTCCAGGCCGGCCTGGAAGCCTGCCAAAATATCGGTACGAAGGTTATCCCCGACAATCACCGTCTCTTCAGAATGCGCATGCATTTTGTTTAATGCCGCGCGCATGATGTACGGGCTTGGCTTACCAACATAAAACGGTTTGCGGCCAGAAATGGTCTCAATCCCGGCACAGAGCGCCCCGCAGGCGGGAACAAAGCCACGCGCATGCGTATCGGGATTGGTTGCGATAAAGCGTGCGCCGTTAGCAACAAAGAAAGCCGCTTTATGCATCATGTCCCAATTAAATGAGCGCGTTTCACCCACGATTACGAAATCTGGATTGACGTCGGTGATAGTAAAGCCCGCTTTGTACAGCTCATGGATTAATGCACCTTCGCCAATCACATAGGCTTTTTTCCCCTCCTGACGCTTGAGGAAGTCAGCCGTGGCCATCGCCGAGGTATAAAACACCGAATCTGGTACCTCAACCCCCGCGTTGGCAAAGCGGTTGGCCAGATCAAGAGCCGTTTGTGATGGGTAGTTGGTTAATACCACCAATGGCATATCTTTCGCCAGAATGCGCTGCAGAAATTCGTTCGCGCCGGGAACGGCGGTGTTGTCGTGCATCAACACGCCGTCAATGTCACAGATTACGCTTTTAATCGTCATAGATTGCATCCGGTCGGGCCTGCCAGATAGCAGGCTGGTGATTACTCTTCCAGCAGATGTTGCAACAAAATGCCATTCAGCATAGCGCGTTTTGCTAAGGCAAAGGCGCCAATTGCCGAGCGATGATCGAGCTCGGAACGCATCACCGGCAGATTCTTACGAAATGCCGGAAGTGTCTGCGTATTGATGCAACCTTCAATGGCAGGAAACAGCACTTTGTCGGCTTCAGTGATTTCACCGGCCAGCACCACTTTTTGCGGATTGAACAGGTTGATGGCGATGGCAATCGCTTTACCCAAATAGCGGCCGACGTATTCGATAACTTCGCACGCCAGCGCGTCACCTTGATTAGCTGCGCGACAGATCTGCGGCATCAGGCAATCATTAAGTGTTAGTGAGCTGGGATAGCCCTGATTAAGCAGGTGCCGCACGCGATTTTCAATCGCACCATTGGCAGCGATGGTTTCCAGGCAACCGAAGTTTCCGCAATGGCAGCGTTCACCTAACGGATCGACCTGAATATGGCCGATCTCGCCAACGTTACCGTTGCTGCCGAGGAAAATATGGCCATTGGCAATAATGCCAGCGCCGGTACCACGGTGTAAACGCACCAGAATGGAGTCAGCACAGTCGCGGCTTGCACCGAAGTAGTGCTCTGCCAGTGCCAAACTGCGAATGTCATGACCAACAAAACTGGTGACGTTAAAGCGTTTTTTCAGACTGGAAACCAGTGGCCAATGACTTACCGCGATATGCGGCATGTAGCGAATGATGCCATTAATCGGATCGACTAAACCTGGCAGAATCACCGCGATAGCGATCAGCTCATGAATCTTACGCTGATGTGCCGCCATAAAAGCGCTGATAGCATTGAATAGCGCATTCTCCAACGTTTCCTGGGTGCGCTCCGGCAGCGGATAATCTTCCTGCGCCAGTGATTTTCCGCTCAGGTCGAACAGCGTCAGCGTGGCGTCATTACGCCCTAAGCGTACGCCAATAGTATGAAAATGACGGGTTTCGGTAATAATCGAGATGGCGCGGCGCCCACCGGTGGAGGCTTGTTGCTCCACCTCTTTGATGAGGCCGCGCTCAATGAGCTGGCGGGTGATTTTGGTGACACTGGCGGGCGCAAGCTGACTGTGTTCGGCTATCTGTATGCGCGAAATGGGCCCTTGTTGATCTATTAGCCGATAAACGGCTGCACTATTGAGTTGTTTAACAAGATCGACATTTCCTATTTGAGACTGGCCGCCAGTGGTCATTCAATACTTACTCGCTGAGGACGTTGTCTCCGTTGACTAACGTCTTAGTGATTTGATAATCGCGGGTAAAGACAGTCAGGTTGGCGACTTTTCCTGCTTCAACCGTACCTAACTGTTTCTCCACACCCATTGCCTGCGCCGGATAAAGTGTTGCCATACGCAGCGCTTCATCAAGAGCGATGCCACAGTGTTCAACGCTATTCTGCACCGCTTCAATCATGGTTAATGCAGAACCGCTGAGCGTACCGTTCTCATCAACGCAAAGGCCATCGCGATAGTATATTGTTTTGCCTGCAAAAATGAATTGATCAATCGAAGCGCCAGCTGGTGCTGTGGCATCCGTTACTAACACCAGTTTGTCGCCCTTGATGCGTTTTGCATTGCGCACATTAGCGTAATGGACATGTAAACCATCTGCAATGATGCCGCAGTATACATCAGGCGAATCAAACAGCGCACCGATCAGACCTGGCTCACGTCCGGCAAACGTTGGCATTGCATTATAGAGGTGCGTGGCAAAGCTCACACCGGCGCTAAAGCCGATTTTTGCCTCTTCATAGGTCGCATTAGAGTGACCCGCTGAGACGATAATTCCCGCATCACGTAATTGACGAATCACGTCACTGCCGGCGTTTTCAGGGGCCAGCGTGACTTTAGTGATGACATCCGCGTTTGCACAGAGAAAATCCACCAACTCGGCATCCGGCAGACGAATCAATTCAGGATTGTGCGTGCCTTTTTTGGCTTTGTTCAACCACGGACCTTCCAGGTGCAGGCCCAGCGCCTGATTCTGATGCTTAGCCAGATAGGCGCGCATAGTTTCGATTGCGCGTTTCATTAGCGCATCGGTGCTGGTAATCAGCGTTGGCAAATAGCTGGTACAGCCTGATTTTTCATTGGCACGCTGCATAATCTCCAATGTATCCACGCTTAACGCATTGATATCGTCATTGAACTGCACGCCGCCGCAGCCATTCAGCTGCAAATCAATAAAACCAGGAGCGATAAACGCACCAGCCACATCCTGCTGTGCCATTGCCGCGTCCAGGGCATCACGCGGACACACACGCTCAATCAGGCCATCCGCAATCACAACTGCATGATTGTCCAGAATTTCATGACCGGTAAAAATCCGGCCGTTCACTAATGCGTACATCGTTTATCTCTCCCGGCTAAGCCTGCCGCCAACCAGCAGCAGGTTTTTTTACAACGTGTTTTCACACACCTTTCATATTTTCCGCTTCCATTTCGCGGAAATATTTCACGGTTTTCACTTTCAGTTCCATCGTTGCTGGTTCATCACATACCACGACGGATTTTGCATGCAGCTGGAGGCAGCTGATGGTCCACATATGGTTGACGTTACCTTCAACCGCGGCCTGCAGCGCTTGCGCTTTCAAATGACCTGTTACCAGAATCATTACCTCTTCTGCATCCAGCAGCGTACCAACGCCAACGGTCAGCGCGTATTTGGGTACCTGATCCACATCACCGTTAAAGAAGCGTGAGTTTGCGATGCGGGTATCGTGCGTCAGGGTTTTAATGCGGGTACGAGATGAGAGGGATGAAGCCGGTTCATTGAAAGCAATATGACCATCGTTGCCTACGCCGCCCATAAACAGGTTAATTTTGCCGTAAGCGCGGATCTTCTCTTCGTATTGGCGGCATTCTGCGTCAATATCTTCTGCATTACCATTGAGAAGATTGATGTTTTGCTCTTGAATATCAACATGATCGAAAAAATTACGATACATGAAGCTGTGGTAACTTTCTGGATGCTCTTTTGGCAGACCTACATACTCATCCATATTAAAGGTGACCACGTGCTTAAAACTAACCTGGCCCGCTTTGTGCATGTCGATCAGGTGCTTGTAGGCTTCCAGCGGTGTTCCACCAGTTGGTAAACCCAACACAAAAGGACGTTCTGCGCTAGGCTTAAACGCATTAATGCGGTTAACAATGTGGCGTGCAGCCCATTTACCCACTTGGGTCGGTGTGGCCAAAGGGATCAGTCTCATGTCTTCACCTCAATTAAGATTGGAAATGTGGAGTTGCCGTTTCTCTAACAGTATTCTGCCCTTAAGCGTAATGCGTTTAAGCGTAGCCATTAGGGAAAAGTGCGACTCGATATTTTTCATCATAAAATAAGTTTGTGGTGCTGGCTAGCATTTCGCATTATCAAACCATCATTTTGGTGATTAAAGTCACAGTTGGAGTGGTTTTAATTTGCGAGGCGAATTAATTTATCTTTACACTGCGCCTCGTGGTCAAAAGTGTCATCAAGGTACCGGGCGACGGGATAATAAAATCAACTCGCGCTACGGCAAAACGCCAGTCTCATAGGGGGAGAATAAGGTGAGTATTCTAGGATATCTGCAAAAGGTCGGCCGCGCGCTTATGGTGCCGGTAGCGACTTTGCCGGCAGCGGCAATCTTGATGGGTGTTGGATATTGGATCGATCCAGATAGCTGGGGTGCAGGTAATGCACTGGCGGCACTGCTGATCAAATCCGGTTCGGCAATCATCGACAATATGTCCGTGCTGTTTGCCATTGGTGTGGCATACGGTATGTCAAAAGATAAAGACGGTGCAGCAGCATTGACCGGTTTCGTGGGCTTCCTGGTGGTAACCACACTCTGTTCACCGGCAGCGGTAGCGATGATTCAGAAAATGCCGGTGGAGCAAGTTCCTGCCGCCTTCGGTAAAATTAACAACCAGTTTGTCGGTATCCTCGTCGGTATCCTCTCTGCTGAGGTTTACAATCGCTTTAGCCATGTTGAACTGCCAAAAGCGCTGTCATTCTTTAGCGGCCGCCGTCTGGTGCCTATTCTTGTCTCCTTCCTGATGATTGCCGTGGCCTTCGTGCTGATGTATGTCTGGCCGCTCATTTTTGGTGGGCTGGTGAGCTTCGGTGAGCACATTCAGAAGATGGGCTCAGTGGGTGCGGGTGTCTATGCCTTCTTTAACCGCTTGCTGATTCCTGTTGGCCTGCATCATGCGCTGAACTCAGTGTTCTGGTTCGACGTCGCGGGTATCAACGATATTCCTAAATTCCTGGGCGGCGCACAGTCTATCGCGGAAGGTACGGGTATCCCAGGTATCACCGGTCGTTATCAGGCGGGCTTCTTCCCAATCATGATGTTTGGTCTTCCGGGTGCAGCGCTGGCAATTTATCACTGCGCCCGTCCAGAAAACCGCGCCAAAGTCGGCGGTATCATGCTGGCGGCAGCATTTGCGGCCTTCTTTACCGGTATTACCGAACCGCTGGAGTTCTCCTTCATGTTCGTGGCGCCGGTACTGTATGTGATTCACGCTGCACTGACCGGTCTCTCCGTGTTCATCGCCGCGAGCATGCAGTGGATTGCCGGTTTCGGCTTCAGTGCGGGTCTGGTGGATATGGTGCTGTCGACGCGCAACCCGCTGGCCGTGCACTGGTGGATGCTGATCCCACAAGGTCTGGTGTTCTTCGTTATCTACTATGCGGTGTTCCGCTTCACCATTCAGAAATTTAACCTGATGACACCGGGTCGTGAACTCTCTGCGGGCGATGAAACCGATGGTTATGATGTGAATGTCGACCATAGCGGTAGTGGTGAAAGCCAAACCGAATCTTTGGCGCGCCGTTACATTGCAGCCGTGGGCGGTTCTGAAAACCTCACGACCATCGATGCCTGTATTACCCGACTGCGTCTGAATGTCAAAGACTCTGCACAGGTAAATGAAGGCGTCGCTAAGCGTCTGGGTGCTTCAGGTGTGATTCGCCTGAACAAACAGAGCGTACAGGTTATCGTCGGCACCCAGGCTGAAAGCATTGCTACAGCGATGAAAACGGTACTGAGCAAAGGCCCGGTTGCGGCATCCGCAGCTGCATCACCTGTAGCACCGGCTCCAGCGGCAAAACCGCAGGCGGTACTGAACAGTGAAAAAGCGGTAATCGCTACGTTACTGGCTCCGGTTACCGGTGAAATTGTTGCGCTGGAAAATGTTCCTGATGAAGCGTTCGCCAGTAAAGCAGTGGGTGATGGTCTGGCAATCAAGCCAACCGGAAAAACCGTTGTCGCGCCAACTGCTGGCACCGTGGTGAAGATCTTCAACACTAACCATGCGTTCTGCCTCGAAGCGGAAAATGGCGTTGAGATTGTGGTGCACATGGGTCTGGATACGGTTGCGCTGGAAGGTAAAGGTTTCACGCGTCTGGTGGAAGAGGGCGCAACGGTAACTGCAGGTCAGCCAATCCTCGAAATGGATCTTGATTATCTCAACACCAACGCGCGCTCGATGATCAGTCCAGTCGTCGTCAGTAATAGCGATGATTTCGCGGGTCTGAATTTACTGGCAACCGGTTCAGTGGTTGCAGGTCAAACTCCGCTGTACGAGGTTAAAGGCTAAGTCCTTGTGATTGAGCCAGAAGGCAGGAAGCGATTCCTGCCTTTTTTGTTTTAAAACGACCAACAAACGGTTGTTTCCCTCCTGCGCTTTGTGGATCATACTCCGTTACTTCGTGGTACAAATCACCCGTTATAGCTTTTGAGGATTTTGAGATGAGTGAGGCTGAAGCCCGCCCAACGAACTTTATTCGTCAGATCATCGACGAAGATTTGGCGAGCGGTAAGCACAACACTGTGCATACCCGTTTCCCGCCTGAGCCCAATGGTTATCTGCATATTGGCCATGCGAAATCTATCTGCCTGAACTTTGGTATCGCACAAGATTACCAAGGGCAGTGCAACCTGCGTTTCGACGACACCAACCCAGTGAAAGAAGATCTGGAGTTTGTCGAATCCATAAAGCGTGACGTGCAATGGCTGGGCTTTGAGTGGAGCGGCAACATTCGTTACTCCTCAGACTACTTCGACCAACTCTTCAACTATGCCGTTGAGCTGATTAATAAAGGCTTGGCGTATGTTGATGAATTGTCGGCAGATGAGATCCGTGAATATCGAGGTTCTCTCACAGCACCAGGCAAAAACAGTCCGTATCGCGATCGCAGCGTGGAAGAGAACTTAGCGCTGTTCCAGAAAATGCGCGATGGTGGCTTCGAAGAGGGCAAAGCCTGTTTACGTGCCAAAATCGATATGGCATCCAGCTTTATCGTGATGCGCGATCCCGTGCTGTATCGCATCAAGTTTGCCGATCACCATCAGACTGGCAGCAAGTGGTGCATCTATCCAATGTACGACTTCACCCACTGCATTTCTGATGCGATTGAAGGTATTACGCATTCTCTCTGCACGCTGGAGTTCCAGGACAACCGTCGTCTGTACGATTGGGTGCTGGATAACATCACCATTCCGGTGCACCCGCGTCAGTATGAGTTTTCACGTCTGAATCTGGAATACGCAGTGATGTCCAAGCGTAAACTGACTCAGCTGGTGAGCGAAAAAGTTGTGGAAGGCTGGGACGATCCGCGCATGCTGACCGTTTCCGGTTTGCGTCGTCGTGGTTACAGCTCGGCTTCGATTCGTGAGTTCTGCCGCCGCATTGGCGTTACTAAGCAGGACAATATCGTAGAAATGGCTTCACTGGAGTCGTGCATTCGTGACGATCTCAATGAAAACGCGCCGCGTGCGATGGCCGTGATGGATCCCCTGAAGGTGGTGATTGAAAATCTGCCAGCGGGTCACGAAGAGATCATCACCATGCCAAATCATCCCAACAAACCGGAGATGGGTACGCGTGAAGTGCCATTCAGCCGTGAAGTGTGGATCGATCGCGCTGACTTCCGCGAAGAAGCCAATAAACAATACAAGCGTCTGGTGCTGGGTAAAGAAGTGCGTCTGCGTAATGCTTACGTGATCCGTGCTGAACGTGTAGCGAAGGATGATGAAGGCAATATCACCTGTATCTACTGTACTTGCGATGTTGATACGCTGAGCAAAGATCCTGCTGACGGGCGTAAAGTGAAAGGCGTTATCCATTGGGTTTCTGCAATTCACGCGCTGCCGGCGGAATTCCGCCTGTATGATCGTCTGTTTAGTGTGCCAAATCCGGGCGCGGCTGAGGATTTTCTCACCACCATTAACCCGAACTCACTCGAAACCAAACAGGGCTTCGTTGAGCCAGGTCTGCGCGAGGCCGATTCAATGGCACCGTATCAGTTCGAACGTGAAGGCTACTTCTGTGCTGATAGCGTTTATTCGCAGCCGTCCAAACTGGTGTTTAACCGCACCGTTGGATTGCGCGATACCTGGGCGAAAATCGGCGATTAATTATTTTGTCGCCAGCACGATAAGATCATGAAAGGGCGAGCAATCGCCCTTTTTTATTGCCTCTATTTGCCCACCCGCAATCTTTTATGCTGCCTCCCTGTTGTTGCGATTAATTCCTCATTTACGACTATTCTGACTTTAGCAAAATTAAACCATTTGCCAGTGTGAAAAACTTTTTTTCAGGTAGGCTATGCGCACTCAAACGTTGCTCCGCGGGTTATCAAAGGATAAAAAATGACAAGTCTTGCCCTGGAAGCCAAGCACAGTGTGGTCGTTTTACATCAGCTTATCGAACGTATTTTCAATCAGGTTGAAGGCAGTGATGACAGTATTGATCTGTTTTTATCGCACTTTCATCCCGAATTTAAAATGGTGACGCCGCAAGGCAAACGGTTGGATCTCAATGAGATGGAGACGCTGTTTCGCCAATTGAATGGGCAACGCGAAGGTATGCGTATTGCGACCAGTGAGCATGCCATCATCTCGCAGCAAAGCGAAGAAGTGACAATTCAATATCGTGAATTACAAATGATGAATGGCATCAATCAGAGCCGCATTTCACTGGCGGTTCTCGATTGCAGCACCAGCATTCCGCGCTGGCGTTACCTGCAAGAAACCATCGTTGCCTGATTTCAGGTATAAAAAAACCGGCTCAAGCGCCGGTTTTTTTATACTGCATAGCACACTCAATTACTTATCGTGGAGCGTGTCGTCTTCGCGGCAGTCTCCCAGAGCACAGTGACCGTACAAGTACAGGCTGTGGTTACTGAGTTTGATACCATGGCGAGTCGCAATTTCACGCTGACGCGTTTCAATTGATTCATCGCTAAATTCGATAACCTTGCCACAATCGAGGCAAATCAGGTGATCGTGGTGATGTTGCTGGGTCAGTTCAAAGACAGATTTACCGCCTTCAAAGTTATGACGGGTAACGATGCCCGCGTCGTCAAACTGGTTAAGAACGCGATATACCGTTGCCAGACCAATCTCTTCGCCCATATCAATCAGGCGTTTATACAAATCTTCCGCACTGACGTGATGGGACTCGGGTCCGGGTCCCTGAAGCACTTCCAGAATTTTCAGTCTGGGGAGCGTGACTTTCAGGCCAGCCTTCTTCAATGCGGAGTTGTTGTCAGTCATGCGGATATTGTCCTGTTACTTTGCTAGTCACTTGCGGCGCAGGGGCCTTGAATGTTTAGGTCAACGCGCATTCTCATTTGCGTCTCATTATAGAACTCAAGCAGTGAAATGAAAACCAAGGCAACGTCCTTAATCACCAAAAGCAGTAAGGATAATGTCACTAACGCCTTCAAGACGCTTGGGTTTTGGATTCCATTTCACTCAGCCTCATTCTACTGCCAGAGGAATAAGCGGATGACCATTGCGGGTATTCTACAGATTTGCGGGGAAAAGTTAAAAAACCGTAGCTATTATTTTTATAGGAAATTCCGTTGCCCGATGTGAACTTGCGCGCACATCGGGCAGAGCAGGGGATTACGCTTCAATAATCTCTTTAAGCTGCAGTTCATCGAAGATCTGCTTCACCCAGGTTTCAACGCGCTCATTGGTCAGCTCGGGTTGACGATCTTCGTCAATCGCCAGACCGAGGAAGTGTTTATCATCGGCCAAACCTTTAGATGCTTCAAAATGGTAGCCTTCGGTTGGCCAGTGGCCGACGATGACTGCACCATTCGGCTCAATGATGTCGCGGATGGTGCCCATCGCGTCGCAGAAGTATTCGGCGTAATCTTCCTGATCGCCACAACCAAACAGCGCTACCAGCTTGCCATTGAAATCAATCTCTTCCAGCGTCGGGAAGAAATCATCCCAGTCACACTGCGCTTCACCATAATACCAGGTTGGAATGCCCAGCAGCAGGATGTCGAACGCATCGAGATCTTCTTTGGTGCTCTTAGCAATGTCATGCACTTCGGCGACATCTTTACCCAGTTGTTTCTGGATAATTTTTGCAATGTTTTCAGTGTTGCCGGTATCGCTGCCGAAGAAAATGCCTACGATTGCCATGGGTTAGGTAACCTCTTAGATCCTGATTGTGAAAGTAAGTCAGTTGACTGCACAGTAATGCGAATAATAGCAGACCGGTAAAAAGTGCGGAACTTGTAAAGCCGTGTCTTTGTGTTCCAGCGTGCGGTCTTCGCGCGTTACGACAGTTTGAGCTGTGCCAGCAGCATTTGTTCAATCAATTCGCTGCGACTGATGTTTTGCTGATCGGCCAGCGTGCTGAGCGCGTCAACCGCCTCGCTGGACATCTTCAGCTCGACACGACGCAGCCCACGCACTTTATCGCGCTTGAGCTGATTACGTTTGTTGATGCGTAATTGTTCATCACGCGTCAGCGGGCTGGTTTTCGGGCGACCAGGACGCCGCTCGTCTGCAAAGAGATCAAGCGTAGTGCGGTCTGTCTGTTCTTTTGCCATGGTTTGTAAAACTGAGTGGGCGCGAACGGCGGAAAGGCGCTGCGCGATTAAAACATTATCGGCCCGACCACGGTGAAAAATCATCCGTGGCAAATTTTTAGCGCGACATCATACTCCAGCGCCTTCCTTGACGCCAACTCTAAAGCGCAAGCGGCAAGCTTTTGCTTTTACAGGTTAAAAAATCGACGCACCGCACGTAGCACCGCCTCAGGTTTCTCTGCATGCACCCAATGTCCGGCCCCGCTAATCACATGCGCGTGTGCCTGTGGGAATTGACGCAATAGCGCATCGCGATGCTGATTATCCAGATAGGGCGAGTCGCCACCACGAATAAACAGCGCAGGGTGCGGCCATGCAGGCACCTCTTCCCAGCCGGAAATGGTGGTGTAATTCTCCCACAGCACCGGCACATTAAAGCGCCATTCACCTTCGGCAAACGACTTGAGGATGAACTGGATCACGCCATCCTCACTAATGTGCTGACGCATCACCTCAGCCGCTTCACTGCGGCGCGTCACGCCAGCAGCGCTAACGGCACGGATAGCGGCAAAGATTTCGTCATGGCGGCGAGTTTGATAATCAACCGGCGCGATATCGATCATCACCATTTTTTCTATGCGTTCTGGCGCGATGGCACTGAGCGCCATAGCGATTTTGCCGCCCATTGAGTGGCCGATTACGCTAGCGCGTTCAATGTTATGCGCATCCAGCGTTTCGACCATGTCCTGCGCCATGGCGTGATAATTCATCACCTCACTGCGTGCGGACAAGCCGTGGTTACGCACATCAACCTGCAATGTTGGGCGTGCATCACGCACCCCGCGCGCTAATACGCCGAGGTTATCAAGGCTGCCAAAAAGACCATGGATTAACAGAATGGGTGTGGCATCAGAGGCTGATTGTTCAGTTTGCAGACGGGCGTTCAAAATCATGGCTAAAGTTCTTACGGTTGTGACCTTGGCTTAGGTTATCATGGATTCACCTGTCCAGCAGTCAGGCCGGCGGGCATTAGGGCATATTCCGACTTTTGCCCGGAAACGTTGCCAACGCTATCGGCTGCCACGGATTTAACTTTATAATCCTTATGTTAGAACCCGCTCACGTTTTGCACGACTGGATTTTGCTAAGGCCGTTGCAATAATGCGTGGTTCTGTCATTTGCCAGAATCGTACGGAAAAAGATGAAAACGATTGAAGTTGACGAAGAACTCTACCGTTATATTGCCAGCCACACGCAGCACATTGGTGAAAGCGCCTCAGATATTTTGCGCCGCATGTTGAAGTTCACCGCCGGTCAGAGCGCAGCTGCTGCGCCCGCCGCGGGTGCGTCAGTGAAAGAAGCACCTTCAGCGAGTCGCGAAGCGCGTCCTCAGGATCGTGTGCGCGCGGTACGTGAGCTGCTGCTTTCCGACGAATATGCCGAGCAAAATAAGGCGGTAAACCGCTTCATGCTGGTACTGTCAACGCTCTATCGTCTTGATCCGGCTGCGTTTGCTGAAGCTACGGCTTCGCTGCAGGGCCGTACCCGCGTCTACTTTGCGGGCGACGAGCACACGCTGCTGCAAAATGGCACCCATACTAAGCCGAAGCATGTTCCCGGCACGCCGTACTGGGTGATCACGAATACCAATACAGGTCGCAAATGCAGCATGGTGGAACACATCATGCTGGCTATGCAGTTCCCTCAGGAACTGACAGAGAAAGTTCGCGGCACCATTTAACTGAAGCGTCAGGGAGAAGCGCCAATGGCCAATCACCCCCGTGCCGGGCAGCCTGCCCAGCAGAGCGATTTGATTAACGTTGCACAATTAACCTCGCAGTATTACGTCCTGAAGCCCGATGTGGCGAATCCGGATCATGCGGTGAAATTTGGCACTTCAGGCCATCGCGGTAGCGCGGGACGCCAAAGCTTCAACGAACAGCACATTTTAGCGATCGCGCAGGCGATTGCTGAAGAGCGCAAAAAGAACGGCATCACTGGACCGTGCTACGTGGGTAAAGACACGCATGCACTGTCTGAGCCGGCGATCTTGTCGGTGCTGGAAGTGCTGGCCGCTAACGGCGTGGACGTGATTGTACAGCAAGACAACGGTTACACGCCGACGCCTGCCATCTCTAATGCCATTCTTGAGCACAACAAACGCGGCGGCGCGCAGGCGGACGGTATCGTTATCACGCCTTCGCACAACCCACCGGAAGATGGCGGTATCAAATACAATCCGCCAAACGGTGGACCGGCGGATACCAACGTCACCAAAGTGGTGGAAGATCGTGCTAACCAGCTGATCAAAGGCGAGCTAAAGGACGTTAAGCGTCTGCCGCTGGATCAGGCTTGGGCAAGCGGCCATATCGTTGAGCAGGACCTGATCCAGCCATACGTTGAAGGTTTGGCGCAGGTAATCGATTTCGCGGCCATCCAGAAAGCGGGCCTGAAAATTGGCGTCGATCCATTAGGCGGCTCGGGTATTGCTTACTGGCAGCGCATTGCTGAGCACTACAAGCTTGATCTGACCATCGTTAACGATGCTATCGATCAGACTTTCCGCTTCATGCATCTGGATAAAGATGGCGTGGTGCGTATGGACTGCTCGTCCGAATGCGCGATGGCGGGTTTGCTGGCGTACAAAGACAAATTCGATTTGGCCTTTGGTAACGATCCTGATTACGATCGCCATGGCATCGTCACGCCAGCCGGTCTGATGAATCCGAACCACTATCTGGCGGTGGCAATCAACTACCTGTTCCAGCATCGTCCGCAGTGGGGCAAAGAGGTGGCTGTCGGTAAAACGCTGGTTTCCAGCGCGATGATCGACCGCGTAGTTAACGACATTGGCCGTAAGCTGGTGGAAGTGCCGGTTGGTTTCAAATGGTTCGTTGATGGCCTGTTCGATGGCAGCTTCGGTTTCGGTGGCGAAGAGAGCGCGGGCGCATCGTTCCTGCGTTTCGATGGCTCAGCCTGGTCAACCGATAAAGACGGTATCATTCTGTGCCTGCTGGCCGCAGAAATCACCGCAGTAACCGGCAAGAATCCGCAGCAACATTATGACGAGCTGGCCGCGCGCTTTGGTGCGCCGAGCTACAATCGTCTGCAGGCACCGGCAACTTCAGCACAGAAAGCGGCACTGTCTAAACTGTCTCCAGAAATGGTGAGCGCGGATACGCTGGCGGGTGATCCGATCACCGCACGCTTGACTGCTGCACCGGGTAACGGCGCATCAATCGGTGGTCTGAAAGTGATGACGGAAAACGGCTGGTTTGCCGCTCGTCCATCGGGCACGGAAGACGCCTACAAAATCTACTGTGAAAGCTTCCTCGGCGCTGAACACCGTCAGCAGATCGAGAAAGAAGCGGTTGAGATTGTTAGCGAAGTACTGAAAAACGCCTGATTGGCAGTGAAGAGAAAAGGCCGCTAAGCGGCCTTTTTTTATGGCATAAAACGGTAGCCGATACCGGTTTCGGTCAGCAAATGGCTGGGCTGGGTGGGATTCGCTTCCAGCTTTTGCCGCAAATGGCCCATGTAGATGCGCAAATAGTGGCTGTGCTCCACCGCATTCGGTCCCCAAACCTGGTTGAGCAACTGTCGTTGCGTCAGCACCTTTCCGGCATTATTCAATAGCAAGCTGAGCAGACGGAACTCGGTTGGCGTCAGATGCACTTCCTGTTCACTGCGCAGCACACGGCGTGCCGCCAAATCGACACTCACTTCACCAAATTTCACAATCGGTTCTGGCTGGCTGCTTTGATGCCGCCGCAGCGCCACACGCACGCGCGCCAGCAACTCACCGATGCCAAAGGGCTTAGTGAGATAATCATCTGCACCTGCATCCAGCGCATCGATCTTATCCTGTTCGTCGCTGCGCGCCGACAGCACAATCACCGGCATGCTGCTCCACTGGCGCACTTCACGAATAAAGTCATTACCATCGCCATCGGGCAAGCCAAGATCGAGGATCACCAGATCGGGCTTACGCGTTGCCGCCTCAATCAGACCCCGCTGTAGCTGTTCCGCTTCCACAATCTTTAAACCTTCGCTCTCCAGCGCCAGGCGCACGAAACGGCGAATCTCTTTTTCATCTTCCACAATCAAGATGGTCGTCACGCTGCCTCCAGCGGCAAAAAGTTAACGCATCACTTTAGCAATAAAGCAGCTCCGCGTCCGTCATATAGTTTTTAACCTGCTGCGATCTTATCGATCACAATTCTGTAACTAAATTTCATCTCCAGCAAAATGGTGCAAAAAAACAGCAAATAAAGTGGTCGGATGAGTAGTAAAATTACACAATTCCGGGTAATATCTGAACCAGATCACATTTCAACGCAATGTTTACCACAAGGGGGCCAAGATGGATCGAGCATATCCACTGTATAAAATCGTACTGCGCCGTGTGCTGGTGGTATCAATCGGTTTGCTGGCGCTGCCAGTGATGTTATTCCGTCAGGATCGCGCGCGTTTTTATAGCTACTTGCATCGCATCTGGTGCAAAACCAGCACCAAACCGGTATGGCTGGCGCAGTCGGAAGCGGCTGCTGGCATCTACTGGTAAACGAATTCTACGCATCATCCACCCGGCGCTTGCCGGGTTTTTTATGGCAAATTTTCCCCTCAAACCCGCTTCCCCGCTGTTATCCCGTGCCATTTCAGCTACACTTAAAACCTCTACAAGTTTTATGAGGTTGTACAAGTATGAGCGAGAAAATTCCTGTTGGTATCAGCGCTTGCCTGCTCGGGGATAACGTCCGATTCGATGGCGGCCACAAACGTTTTGCTTTCGCGACGGACGAGCTCGTGCCATTTGTGCGCTTCGAACCTGTATGTCCTGAAATGGCGATTGGTTTACCCACGCCACGCCCGGCTTTGCGGCTGGTGAAAGAGAGCGATGACAATATTCATCTCTGCTTCAGCAAGGATGGCGGCGAGGAAGTCACCGATGAGATGCAGCGCTGGTCCGCCGAGCGCGTGAAATCGCTGCATCATCTGTGCGGGTACATTCTGTGTGCCAAATCGCCTAGCTGTGGGCTGGAGCGCGTTCGTGTTTACGAGCCCGAAACCAACAATAATCGCAAAGCGGGCACCGGCATGTTTACTGCATTTCTGCAGAAAGAGATGCCGTGGTTGCCGCTGGAAGAGGACGGCCGCCTGCATGATGATGCTATCCGCGAAAACTTCATTGGCCGCGTTTATGCGCTGCACGAATTCAATGAAATGTGGCGCAGCGGTCTGTCGCGCCACAAGCTGATGGCCTTTCATAGCCGCTATAAATTGCTGCTGCTTTCCCATGCGCAGGATGAGTACCGTGAAATGGGACGTTTTGTGGCGGCAATGGATCAGTGGGATTCGCTGGAAGATTACGCCGTTGAGTATCGCAATCGCCTGATGCATCTGATGTCCCATCAGGCATCGCGCCGCAATCACACCAACGTGCTGATGCATGTGCAAGGCTATTTCCGCCCGCAGTTGAGTTCGCCGCAGCGTCAGGAGTTGGCGCAGCTGATCGATCGTTATCGTCTCGGCGTGCAGCCGTTGCTCGCACCGATCACCATGCTGAAACATTACATGGCGGAATATCCGCATCCTTGGCTGGCTCAGCAGCGTTATTTTGATCCTTATCCAGAAGCGCTGCGTTTGCGCTACGGACAATAATTTCGGGGCTTTATGACCACCCATTTAGTTTGGTTGCGCAACGATCTGCGCATCAATGACAATATGGCGCTGGCCGCCGCCTGTCGCGACAGCAATGCCAACGTGATGGCGCTGTTTATCGCTACGCCGCAGCAGTGGCAGCAGCATCACATGGCACCGAAGCAGGCGGCGTTTATCCAGCAAAATCTCCGCTTATTACAGGCGTCATTGGCGGAACGCGGTATCCCTTTGCATTATCACCAGTGTGATGACTTTGCTGCCTCGATTGATTTTCTCAGCGAGTTTTGCCATCAGCAGCACGTCGACGCGCTTTATTACAACTATCAGTACGAAATAAACGAACGTGAGCGCGATGCACAGGCCGAAAAGCGGCTGGATGCGCAGGGCGTGATTTGTCAGGGATTTGACGATAGCCTGCTGTTGCCGCCGGGCAGCGTACAAACCGGCAGTAACACCATGTTCAAAGTGTTTACGCCATTCAGCAAAGCCTTTGTCCGCCGCCTGCATCAGGGCTTGCCGGAGTGCTATCATGCTCCGAAAGCCCGCCCGAATGCACCAATCCGTATCGAACAGCACATCCCAGCATTTGATTATCCTTGCGAAGATGTTGATGAGAGCTGGTTCCCTGCCGGTGAAGAGGCAGCGTTAAAACAGCTGCGTCATTTCGCCAAACAGGCGGTGCAACACTACCCGGATCAGCGCGACTTACCGGCGATTGATGGCACCAGCCGCTTATCGGCTTATCTGGCGATTGGTGTGCTATCGCCGCGCCAGTGCTTACATCGGGTATTGAAAGAGCACCCCGACGCGCTCAATGAGGGCAAGGCGTTTACCTGGCTGAACGAGCTGATCTGGCGCGAATTTTACCGCCATCTGATGGTGGCATTCCCGGCATTGTGTAAGCACCAACCGTTTGTCGATTGGACGCGCAACGTGGATTGGCAGAAAAATGATCATCATCTCGCGGCCTGGCAGCAGGGTAAAACCGGCTATCCGATTGTCGATGCGGCGATGCGTCAGCTCAACACGCTGGGCTGGATGCACAATCGGCTGCGCATGATTACCGCCAGTTTTCTGGTCAAGGATCTGCTCATCGATTGGCGTGAAGGTGAGCGCTACTTTATGCAGCAATTGATCGATGGCGATCTGGCCGCCAATAACGGTGGCTGGCAATGGGCGGCATCAACCGGCACCGATGCCGCGCCTTATTTCCGCATCTTCAATCCCACCACTCAGGGCGAACGCTTCGATAAACAGGGCGACTTTATCCGCCAGTGGTTGCCGGAACTGCGCTCTGTGCCAGACAGCGATATCCATCAGCCACAGGTTTGGGCGCAGAAAAATAACAAGAAACTCGATTATCCGGCACCAATCGTGGAACATAAGGACGCACGTAAAAAGACACTAGACGCCTTTGAGCGCGCTCGCAGCGCGGCTTGAGGCGATCAGGGAACCGTAATGAACAATGTTGAATTAGAACAGATCGTCAATCAGCAGCTTAACAACAGCGCCTTCAGCGATTACGCACCGAACGGTTTGCAGGTTGAAGGACGCGCTGAAGTAAAAAACCTCATCACCGGCGTAACGGCTTGTCAGGCGTTGCTGGATGAAGCGGTGAAGCGCAACGCTGATGCGGTGCTGGTGCATCACGGCTACTTCTGGAAGAGTGAAGCGCCGGTGATTAAAGGCATGAAGCGCCAGCGCCTGCGCACCTTGCTGGCCAATGATATCAACCTATATGGCTGGCATCTGCCACTGGATGCGCACGCCGAGTTGGGTAACAACGCGCAGCTGGCGCGTCTGTTTGATATCGAGGTCAAAGGCGAAATTCAGCCGCTGGTGCCGTGGGGCGAATTGGCACAGCCGTTGAGCGGTGCGGCGTTGGCGGAAAAAATCGCCCAGCGTTTAGGCCGTACGCCGCTGCACTGCGGTGATAACGCGCCTGCGCTGATCAAACGCGTTGCCTGGTGTAGCGGTGGCGGTCAGGGCTTTATCGATAGCGCGGCGGCATTTGGTGTCGATGCCTTTATTACCGGTGAAGTTTCTGAGCAAACCATTCATAGCGCCCGCGAACAGGGGGTGCACTTCTTCGCTGCTGGCCATCACGCGACCGAGCGCGGCGGTATTAAGGCGCTCGGCGAATGGCTAGCGACACATCACGGTCTTGATGTGACCTTTATCGACATCGACAATCCTGCCTGATTGCTCCTCTCTCACGCCCTTAACACACGTTAAGGGCGCAAATCTGTTGACACATCTCTGTCACTTTCGCATAACGTATTGCCTTTACGCATAAACGCGCACCCGGTCGCCATAAATGGCGCCGCGCTAACCTGATGGTGCGGGTTGTGTAGGGTGCGCATTAATGCGCACCTCAATTATCTGTTTTTCGGCATGTTATTTTACCAGGAGGTCGTTTTTGCAACGAGCACGTTGTTATCTGCTAGGTGAGCGCGCGGTGGTGCTGGAACTGGAACCGCCGGTTTCGTTGACCAGCCAGCAGCGCATTTGGGGATTGTGTCAGCGATTGCAGCAGAACGAGCAGGTAGAGGAAGTGATTCCTGGCATGAACAACCTGACACTGCTGCTGCGCGATCCGCAACTGAATGCGCTGGACGCAATTGAACGTTTGCAGCGCTGGTGGGAAGAGAGCGAAGCGCAGCTGCCGGAATCGCGCCGGGTGGAAATTCCGGTGGTGTACGGCGGCGAAGGCGGACCGGATCTGCAGGTAGTCGCTGAGCGCGCAAATATGACGCCAAAACAAGCGGTGGAACTGCACAGCAGCATTGATTACGTGGTCTATTTCATCGGCTTCCAGCCCGGTTTCCCTTATCTCGGCGGACTGGATGAGCGGTTACACACGCCGCGCCGCGCTGAGCCGCGAGTGATTGTGCCGAGCGGCTCCGTGGGCATTGGTGGCAGCCAAACCGGCATCTATCCCTTAGCCGCGCCGGGCGGCTGGCAACTGATAGGCCATACGCCGCTTAGCCTGTTCGATCCGCTGCAACATCCGCCAACCCTATTACGTCCCGGCGATAGCGTGCGCTTCGTGCCGCAGCAGGAGGGCGTATGTTAAAGATTCTACGCGCGGGCATGATAACCTCGCTACAGGACCACGGCCGTACCGGTTTTCGGCAATATGGCATCAGCGTTGGCGGCGCGCTAGATCAACCGGCGATGCGCACGGCCAATATGCTGGTGGGCAATCCCGAGCAAAGCGCGGTGCTGGAAATCGTGCTCGGCCAGTTCAAAGTGCAGTTTACCCGCGATGGCTGGTTTGCACTGACGGGCGCCGGCTGTAATGCCGATCTGGATGGCCAACCGGTCTGGACCGGCTGGCGACTGCCGGTGAAGAAAGGTCAGGTGCTGACGTTAGCAACGCCAACGCGCGGCATGCGCAGCTATCTGGCGGTAAACGGTGGCTTTGCCGTGCCGGAAATGCTCGGTTCAGTCAGTACCGATCTCAAGGCGGCGTTTGGCGGCTGGCAGGGACGAAAATTACAAGACGGTGACGAATTGCCGTTAGGCAAACCCACGCGTGACTTCAAAGACAAAGCCGGCGTGCGCCAGCTGCTGTGGGGCAATCGCATTCGCGCTCTGGCGGGGCCGGAATACAGCGAATTCTCGCGTGAAGCGCAGCAAGGTTTTTGGCGCAGCCCGTGGAAACTCAGTCCGCAAAGTAATCGCATGGGATATCGCCTACAGGGACGTCAATTGCAACGCGACGCGACACGCGATTTGCTGTCGCACGGTTTAGTGCCCGGCGTGGTGCAGGTGCCGCCCAATGGCCAACCGATTGTGTTGATGGCCGATGCGCAAACCACCGGTGGTTATCCGCGTATCGCCTGCATCATCGAAGCCGATCTCTATCATCTGGCGCAAATTCGTCTCGGCGAACCGATTCACTTCATTCATTGCACGCTGGAAGATGCCATTGCGGCTAAACAGCATCAGCAGCGCTCGTTTGACCAAATTGCCTGGGGACTGGGACATGAAGATTGATCTTAATGCCGATCTTGGCGAAGGCAGCGCCAGCGATCGGGAACTGCTCACGCTGGTCAGCTCAGCCAATATTGCCTGCGGCTTCCACGCCGGTGATGCGCAAACCATGCTGCAATCAGTGCGCTGGGCGAAAGCCAGTGGCGTGGCGATTGGTGCGCATCCCAGTTTCCCCGATCGGGAAAACTTTGGTCGTAGCGCGATGCAACTGCCGCCGGAAACGGTGTATGCGCAGATGATTTACCAGATTGGCGCGCTAAAAATTATCGCGGAGAGCGAAGGTGAACGTCTGGTGCACGTCAAACCGCACGGCATGTTGTATAACCAGGCGGCGGGCGATCCGCAGCTGGCCGATGCTATCGCGCGCGCGGTGAAAGCCGTGGATGCGGGATTAATTCTGGTGGGGTTGGCGGGCAGCGCCTCGATTGCGGCGGCGGCTCATCATGGTTTGCGCACACGCGAAGAGGTATTTGCCGATCGCGGTTATCTGGCGAGCGGGGCGCTGGTGCCTCGCAGTCAGCCTAACGCGATGATTGAAGATGCCGACCAGGCGCTCGCGCAAACGCTGGCGATGGTGCAGCAGCGTCAGGTGCAGAGCATCAGCGGCGAATGGGTGCCGGTCAACGCGGAAACCGTGTGTCTGCATGGTGACGGCGCCCACGCGCTCCAGTTCGCCCGTACGTTGCGCGCCGCCTTTGCGACCAATCAGATTGCCGTTACCAGCGCATAACATTTTACTGATTGCCCGGCCTCACGCCGGGCTTTGTCTTTTACATAAGGGAACAACATGGATAACGTGGTAAACCTCTGGCCGCTACTGGGCATTGCCGCCATCATTGTGGGTTTTGTGCTGCGCTTTAACCCGGTGCTGGTGGTGATAGTGGCGGGCTTCGTCACCGGGCTGGCGGCGCATCTGCCGCTGGCGGATATTCTGGAAAAACTCGGTTCTGGCTTCCTCAATACGCGTAATCTGCCGCTGATTCTGCTGTTGCCGTTAGCGGTTATCGGCTTGCTGGAGCGTCATGGTTTGAAAGAGCGCGCGCAGAGCTGGATCGCCCAGATCAAAACCGCGACCGCCGGGCGCTTGCTGATCGTCTACCTGTTCGTGCGTGAAGCCACTGCGGCGCTGGGTTTAACCAGCCTTGGCGGTCATCCACAAATGGTGCGTCCGCTGCTGGCGCCGATGGCCGAAGGGGCCACGGAAAACCGCTACGGCGAAGTGCCGCCAGACGTGCGTCATCGCCTGCGTGCCATGTCGGCCGCCACCGATAACATTGGTCTCTTCTTTGGTGAAGATATCTTCGTCGCTTTTGGCGCAATTATCTTCATGCATAACTTTATGCAGGAGTCTGCCGGTATTAGCACCGAACCGCTGCATATCGCGCTGTGGGGTATTCCTACTGCACTCTGTGCTTTCCTCATTCATTCAGCCCGTCTGGTACGCCTTGATCGTCAGCTGGCGCGAGAACTGGGCGCGTTAAATCAGCAGGCGCTGAACGCCAAAGGAGGGAAGTAATGTTCCAGCAACAATATTTGATGTGGCTGGCAGGGGTGATCCTGCTGGTGGTGGCGCTGCTTTCCTGGCGCGACAGTGCCAACCCGCGCCGTTTTACCACCGGGCTGTTCTGGGCCTTGTATGGGCTGATTTTCCTGATCGGCGACGGTGCTTATCAGTTGATGGGGCAATGGGCGGGCGATGCCGAACTGGGCCGCCGCTGGTTGCACATCGCGGTCGGCGTGGCCGTGGTGGTGATGGCGTTGATTGCCGGTTTCGGCGGCGTGCGTCTGGGACGCTATCATCAGCGCAGCGGCGAGCAGAAACAGGAGAGCGCCAAACGTCTGCATAATAAGCTGTTCCTGCCGGCGCTGGCGATCCCGCTGGTCACCGTGATTGGCGTGCTGGCGTTTAACCACATTCCTGGGCTGCAGGACACCGTGTTTGGCCCCGGCAATCACTCAACATTGGTGACGCTATTCTCAATGATGATCGGCTGCCTGTTGGGCTGGCTGATTGCACTGAAAATCACCCATGAAAAGCCGCTGCAGTCGATGCAGGAGACCCGTCGCTTGCTGGATGCGGTGGGTTGGGCCTTTATTCTGCCGCAAATTCTCGCCACGCTTGGCCTGCTGTTCACCAGCGCCGGTGTCGGCACCGCGATTTCGCACCTGACCGAGCAGTATCTGGCGGTGGATAATCGCCTGATCGCCGTCGCGGTCTACGCGGGAGGCATGGCGCTGCTGACCATGGTGATGGGCAATGCGTTCGCAGCCTTCCCGATTGTGACGGCCGGGATTGGGATTCCGATTCTGGTGCTGCAACACGGTGGCAATCCGGCGGTGATGGCGGCGATCGGCATGTTCTCCGGCTATTGCGGGACTTTGATGACGCCGATGGCGGCCAACTTCAACATCGTTCCGGCGCGTCTGTTAGAGCTGCCGGACCGCAACGCGGTGATCAAGGCTCAGGTGCCAACCGGTGTGCTACTGTTGGTAGTGAATATTTTCCTGCTCTACTTCCTGATGTTCTTGTGAGGTTGCAATGAAAACGGTGTTAATGACGGCGTTTGAGCCGTTTGGTGGCGAAAGCATCAACCCTTCGTGGGAAGCGGTGCGCAGCTTTGACGGCAAAGAGATCGCCGGTGCGCGTATTGTGGTGCGCCAGCTGCCGGTGGTGTTTGCCACCTGCGGTGAAGTGTTAACGCGTGCGCTGGAAGAGATTCAGCCCGATCGCGTGCTGTGCGTTGGGCAGGCGGGTGGTCGATCCGACATTACCGTTGAACGCGTCGCCATCAATGTGGATGACGCACGCATTCCGGACAACGACCAGCAACAGCCGATCGATCAGCCGATTGAGGCCGATGGCCCGGCGGCCTATTTCTCCACGCTGCCGATCAAAGCCATGGTGGCCGCACTGCGTGAGGTAGGCGTGCCGGCGTCGGTATCGCAAACCGCCGGTACTTTTACCTGTAATCACGTGATGTACAGCCTGCTGAACTGGATTCATACCACCAACAGTAGGGCGCGCGGCGGTTTTATTCACATTCCATACATGCCGGAACAAGCGGTGCATCATCCTGGTGTGGCGAGTATGGCCACCGCTAGCGTGATCAAGGCGCTGGAAACCTCGCTGCAGGTGATATTGAGTACCGAAAATGATATTCGCGTCGTCGGTGGCGCCACGCATTAACAGGAGTTGTTATGCCTGAGGGACCGGAGATCCGTCGTGCGGCGGATCAACTGGCAGAGGCAATGGAAGGCAAACCGCTCACCGATGTATGGTTTGCCTTTCCCGAGCTGAAAACCTATGAACCCGCGTTGATGGGAACCACCATCAACGCGTTTGAAACGCGGGGCAAAGCGCTGCTCACGCACTTCTCAAATGGCCTGACGCTTTACAGCCACAATCAGCTGTACGGCGTCTGGCGCGTGGTGCCAACCGGCACGCAGCCGAATACCACGCGACAACTCCGCGTGCGGCTCGCCAATGCGGATAACACCATTTTGCTGTACAGCGCGTCGGATATTGAGCTGCTCAACGCTGCTACCTTGGCGGCGCATCCGTTTCTGCAACGGGTGGGACCGGACGTGCTGGATGCCAGCTTAACGGTGGAGGAGGTGCGCGAGCGTCTGCTGTCGCCGCGCTTTCGTCGTCGCCAGTTCAGCGGCTTGTTGCTCGATCAGGCTTTTCTCGCCGGTTTGGGTAATTATCTACGCGTGGAGATTTTATGGCATGCCGGTTTGCTGGCGTCGCACCGGGCGCAGGATCTCAGCGAGCAGCAGCTCACGGCGCTGAGTGAGGCGATGCTGTCGGTGCCGCGTTTGTCATATCAGATGCGTGGCAGCATGAAGAAGTATCACGAAGATGCCGCGTTTCGCTTCGAGGTGTTTCATCGGCAGGGCAAAAAATGTCGGCGTTGCGGAGCGGTGATTGAGAAGGGCGTATTGTCATCGCGGCCGTTTTACTGGTGTCCGGGATGCCAATTGTAGCGGCACGATTTATCGCGCAATAAAAAAGGCGGCCGTTTGGCCGCCTTTTTCTTATTTATCCAGCGCCGAGGTAAATGGACGCTCGGTGTAACCGGTATACAGCTGACGCGGACGGGCAATTTTCATGCCTTCGTCATGCATCTCTTTCCAGTGTGCAATCCAGCCTACGGTACGTGCCATGGCGAAGATGACGGTAAACATGGAAGACGGAATGCCCATCGCTTTCAGAATGATGCCTGAGTAGAAATCGACGTTAGGATAGAGCTTACGCTCGATGAAGTACGGGTCGTTCAGCGCGATGTGTTCCAGCTCCATCGCCACTTCCAGCAGATCATCTTTCATGCCCAGTTCATTCAGCACTTCGTGACAGGTATCGCGCATTACGGTGGCACGTGGATCGTAGTTTTTGTAGACGCGGTGGCCAAAGCCCATCAGACGGAACGAATCGTTTTTGTCTTTCGCACGTTTAACAAACTCAGGGATGTGATCAACAGTGCTGATCTCTTCCAGCATGCGCAGTGTCGCTTCGTTGGCACCGCCGTGCGCCGGTCCCCACAATGAAGCGATACCGGCGGCGATACAGGCAAACGGGTTCGCGCCTGAAGAGCCTGCGGTACGTACGGTAGAGGTTGAAGCGTTCTGCTCATGGTCGGCGTGCAGAATCAGAATACGGTCCATGGCGCGTTCCAGTACCGGATTCACTTTGTACTCTTCGCATGGCGTGGCGAACATCATGTGCAGGAAGTTACCGGCATAAGAGAGGTCGTTGCGCGGATACACAAACGGCTGGCCGATGGAGTATTTGTAGCACATCGCCGCCATGGTTGGCATTTTCGACAGCAGGCGGAACGCAGCGATTTCACGGTGACGTTCAATATTGACGTCTAAAGAGTCGTGATAAAACGCGGCCAGCGCACCGGTCACACCACACATTACCGCCATAGGATGCGAATCGCGGCGGAAGCCATGGAACAGTCGGGTGATTTGCTCGTGGATCATGGTGTGGCGGGTAACGGTCGTGCGGAACTCTTCAAACTGGGCTTGGGTCGGGGCTTCGCCATTCAGCAAGATGTAACACACTTCGAGATAGTTGGAGTGGGTTGCCAGCTGGTCAATCGGGAAACCACGGTGTAACAGAATACCTTCGTCACCATCAATAAAGGTGATTTTGGATTCGCAGGACGCAGTAGAGGTGAAGCCGGGATCGAAGGTGAACAGGCCTTGAGAGCCAAGGGCGCGGACATCAACAACATCTTGTCCCAGCGTACCTTGCATCACGTCCAGTTCAACAGACGTATTATCTTGTAGGGTTAGCGTCACTTTTTTATCTGTCATTATTTCGTCTCCATAGCGCCTTTAAGGTAAGGATCTTAGACACCAGAATAGCCTTCATGTTGCAAATATCAGCAAGCGATATAACCACAATCTTCACAGCATCACTCTGCGGTAACGTGGGTCGTGCAGGGTTACAGAGTAAACGCTGATTTGGGCCATTCGGTGGCGTCGGGGCATGACATGCTGCACATCGAGGATGTTAAAGTTCCTGTCACGACATAACTTCTTGGTAACCAATAACCTGATGCTTTGTATTGCTTGTATTGGCAATGTTACATAACTTGAGCTTAGGGGAAAGTGTATCCCCATAACTTTTGTGCATCATAGGGCTTTAATGCGATTGTTTGTAACTGAAATGTTGATCTTTTGTCAAATCAGATAATTAAAAATGTATAAATTGTGAAATTCGTGAGCATGATCACTGTTCAACCTAAATGTGACCAAAGAGATTGTAGGGGAATTGTAATCAGAATGTGATCCTCCTATACTGCGGCCAGGTCTCCGGAACACCCTGACACCAGGAGCCACCCAGCGTTTTACCCGCTTTATTTAACACTGGATGTTGCTATTTTGGTGGCGGTTGCAGTCTGAACACATGCTGTGTCTCTGATGCAACTCAGGACCGGAGGAAGCAAAATAAAAAAGAGCTGTGTGGGCAAAACCGTGAAAAAACAAAGACCTGTTAACTTGGATCTCTCGACGATCCGGTTTCCCGTTACTGCAATATCGTCCATTCTCCACCGCGTCTCCGGCGTGATCACCTTTGTCGCTCTCGGAATTCTGCTCTGGTTACTGGGTCTCTCTCTCTCCTCTCCAGAAGGTTTCCAGCAAGCGGCATCCATCATGGATAGCTTCTTCGCCAAATTCATCATGTGGGGCATTTTAACTGCGCTGGCGTATCACGCTGTGGGCGGTATTCGTCATATGTTGGCTGATTTTGGCTTTATGGAAGAAACCCTGCAGGTGGGAACCCGTTCCGCGCAAGCGGCTTTTGTTATCACTGTCGTGCTCTCAATTTTGGCTGGAGTCCTCGTATGGTAAGCAATGCTTCTGCATTAGGACGCAACGGTATCCATGACTGGCTGTTACTGCGTGCTGCTGCAATCTTAATTACGCTCTACATTCTCTACATCCTCGGTTTTGTCGTGATGACAGGCACGCTGACGTATGACGTCTGGCACGGCTTCTTCTCGTCCGCCTTCACTAAAGTGTTCACCATGTTGACGCTGTTCTCGATTCTGATCCACGGCTGGATTGGGATGTGGCAGGTGCTGACTGACTACGTGAAACCAGTAGCAACCCGGTTGCTGCTGCAGTTTGTGATTGTGGTTGCGCTGTTGTCGTATGCGATTTATGGAACCGTTGTCGTGTGGGGTGTGTAAATGAGTTTGCCAGTCAGAGAATTTGATGCCGTGGTGATCGGCGCGGGTGGAGCAGGAATGCGCGCCGCTCTGCAAATCTCCCAATCGGGCCAGACCTGTGCCCTGTTATCCAAAGTTTTCCCAACCCGTTCCCATACCGTATCGGCGCAGGGTGGTATCACCGTTGCGCTGGGTAACACCCATGAAGATAACTGGGAATGGCACATGTACGACACCGTCAAAGGTTCCGACTTTATCGGCGACCAGGACGCGATCGAATATATGTGTCATGTCGGTCCGGAAGCGATTCTGGAACTGGAACATATGGGGTTGCCTTTCTCCCGTCTTGATGACGGCCGCGTCTATCAGCGTCCGTTTGGTGGTCAGTCGAAGAATTTTGGTGGTGAGCAGGCGGCGCGTACCGCTGCGGCTGCCGACCGTACCGGCCACGCCTTGCTGCATACGCTGTATCAGCAGAATCTAAAGAACAAAACCACCATCTTCTCCGAATGGTATGCGCTGGATCTGGTGAAAAACGAAGACGGTGCGATTGTCGGCTGTACGGCTATCTGCATGGAAACCGGCGAAACCGTCTACTTCAAAGCCAAAGCGACCATTCTGGCGACCGGCGGCGCGGGCCGTATTTACCAATCCACCACTAACGCCCACATCAACACCGGTGACGGCGTCGGTATGGCGCTGCGCGCAGGCGTGCCGGTGCAGGATATGGAAATGTGGCAGTTCCACCCAACCGGCATTGCCGGTGCGGGCGTATTGGTTACCGAAGGTTGCCGTGGTGAAGGTGGTTACCTGCTGAATAAGCACGGTGAACGCTTCATGGAGCGCTATGCGCCGAACGCCAAAGATCTGGCGGGACGTGATGTAGTAGCACGCTCCATGATGGTGGAAATCCGTGAAGGGCGTGGTTGCGATGGCCCTTGGGGTCCGCACATCAAACTGAAGCTCGACCATCTCGGTGCCGACGTGCTGGAGTCGCGTCTGCCCGGCATCCTTGAGCTGTCGCGTACCTTTGCGCACGTTGACCCTATTAAAGAACCGATTCCGGTGATCCCAACCTGCCACTACATGATGGGCGGCGTGCCGACCAAAGTGACCGGTCAGGCGCTGCGCGTGAACGAGCAGGGCGAAGATGTGGTGATTCCGGGTCTGTTCGCCGTCGGCGAAATCGCCTGCGTATCGGTACACGGCGCTAACCGCCTTGGCGGTAACTCACTGCTCGATCTGGTGGTGTTTGGTCGCGCAGCTGGCGTGCACTTGCTGGAGTGTATTGAAGAGCAGGGCGAACTGCGTGAAGCCACGCAGGAAAATCTGGATGAAGCGATGGCGCGCTTCAATCGTTGGGAAAATAACACCACCGGTGAAGATCCTGTCGAAATCCGTAAAGCGCTGCAGCGCTGCATGCAGAACAACTTCTCGGTATTCCGCGATGGCGATGCGATGCGTGAAGGTCTGGAAGAGCTGAAAGTGATTCGTGAGCGTTTGAAATCAGCCCGTCTTGATGACCGTTCGCCGGATTTCAACACCCAGCGTATTGAGTGCCTTGAGTTGGATAACCTGATGGAAACCGCGTATGCCACCGCTGTCGCTGCCAACTTCCGTACTGAAAGCCGTGGCGCACACAGCCGCTTCGATTATCCGGAGCGTGATGATGCCAACTGGCTGTGCCACAGTCTCTATGTTCCGCAGACGGAAAGCATGACGCGCCGTGAGGTGAACATGCAACCGAAACTGCGTGCGGCCTTCCCGCCGAAAGCGCGTACTTACTAATTGCGGAGATGATCATGAGACTCGAATTTTCAATCTATCGTTACAACCCAGAAGTCGATGCCAAGCCGCGTATGCAGGAGTACACGCTGGAATCGGAAGATGGTCGCGACATGATGTTGCTGGATGCGCTGATCCGTCTGAAAGAGAAAGATCCGACGCTGGCTTTCCGTCGCTCATGCCGTGAAGGCGTGTGCGGTTCAGATGGTCTGAACATGAACGGTAAAAATGGTCTGGCGTGCATCACACCGATTTCTGCGCTCGGTAACGGTTCGAAGAAAATTGTTATCCGTCCTCTGCCTGGTTTGCCGGTGATCCGCGACCTCGTGGTAGACATGGGACAATTCTATGCACAGTATGAGAAGATTAAGCCTTTCCTGTTGAATAATGGGGAAAATCCACCGGCGCGCGAGCATTTACAGAGCCCGGCAGAGCGTGAGCATCTGGATGGTTTGTACGAGTGCATTCTCTGCGCCTGCTGCTCTACCTCATGCCCGTCGTTCTGGTGGAATCCGGACAAATTCGTGGGTCCGGCGGGTCTGCTGGCCGCTTACCGTTTCCTGATCGACAGCCGCGACACTGAAACCAATGCGCGTCTCGATAATCTAAACGATGCTTTCAGTGTTTTCCGCTGTCACAGCATCATGAACTGTGTGAGCGTGTGCCCGAAAGGCCTAAACCCAACGCGCGCTATCGGCCATATTAAGTCGATGCTGCTGCAACGCGGGGCGTAACAAAGAAGTCACTGTCCGGGAACTGAGGTTCCCGGATGTTTACGGAAGCCTCTATAAGCGCGGTATTGACCACGCTTATAAAGGTTCCCTTACGAGCCAGGCGCCGGTAGCGCACAGGTTCGTATCGCTGAACTCACTACGGCAAGCCGCGTAAGCGGTAACAAATGAAACCTCATAAAAAGCAGATTAATGCTTAAGGGATCACAATGCAGAACAGCGCGATGAAACCCTGGCTGGACTCCTCCTGGCTGGCCGGCGCGAACCAATCCTACATAGAGCAACTCTATGAGGATTTCCTGACCGATCCTGACTCAGTTGATGACATGTGGCGCGAGCTGTTCCAGCAGCTGCCGGGCACTGGCGTGAAACCTGAGCAATTTCACTCCACCACGCGTGATTACTTCCGCCGCCTGGCTAAAGACGCAACGCGTTACACATCAACCGTGACCGATCCGGCCGCCAACTCCAAACAGGTTAAAGTACTGCAGCTGATTAATGCGTTCCGCTTCCGCGGCCATCAGCATGCCAACCTTGACCCGCTTGGCCTGTGGAAACAGGACACGGTAGCCGACCTCGATCCGGCTTATCACGATCTAACCGACGCCGATTTTCAGGAAAGCTTTAACGTAGGCTCATTTGCTATCGGCAAAGAGACGATGAAGCTGGCCGATCTGTTTGCGGCGCTGCAGCAGACTTACTGTGGCTCAATTGGTGCAGAGTACATGCACATCAACAACACCGATGAGAAGCGCTGGATTCAGCAGCGTCTGGAGTCGGTGGTGGGCCACGCGTCTTTCAGCAGCGACGAGAAAAAAGGTTTCCTGAAAGAGCTGACCGCGGCAGAAGGCCTGGAAAAATATCTGGGGGCGAAATTCCCAGGTGCGAAACGCTTCTCGCTGGAAGGCGGCGATGCGCTGGTACCGATGCTGCGTGAGATGATTCGTCACGCTGGCAAGAGCGGTACGCGTGAAGTGGTGCTGGGTATGGCGCACCGCGGTCGTCTGAACGTGCTAATCAACGTCCTGGGTAAAAAACCGCAGGATCTGTTCGACGAATTCTCCGGTAAGCACAAAGAACATCTCGGCACCGGCGACGTGAAGTACCACATGGGCTTCTCATCTGATGTGGAAACCGAAGGTGGCCTGGTGCACCTGGCGCTGGCGTTCAACCCGTCGCATCTGGAAATCGTCAGCCCGGTAGTGATGGGTTCGGTGCGTGCGCGTCTGGATCGTCTGGCAGAGCCAAGCAGCAACAAAGTTCTGCCGATTACCATTCACGGTGATGCTGCGGTGATTGGCCAGGGCGTGGTGCAGGAAACCCTGAACATGTCGCAGGCGCGTGGTTACGAAGTGGGCGGTACCGTGCGCATCGTGATCAACAACCAGGTTGGTTTTACCACTTCCAACCCGAAAGATGCGCGTTCCACGCCGTACTGCACCGACATCGGCAAAATGGTGCTGGCACCGATTTTCCACGTTAACGCCGATGACCCAGAAGCGGTGGCGTTTGTGACGCGTCTGGCGCTGGATTATCGCAACACCTTTAAACGCGATGTCTTCATCGATCTGGTGTGCTATCGCCGTCACGGCCACAACGAAGCCGATGAGCCAAGTGCCACTCAGCCGTTGATGTACCAGAAAATCAAAAAGCATCCAACGCCGCGTAAACTCTATGCCGACCAGCTGGAAAGCGAAGGCGTAGCGACCAGCGAAGATGCCACTGAAATGGTTAATCTGTATCGCGATGCGCTGGATGAAGGCGAGTGCGTGGTGCCGGAATGGCGTCCGATGAGTCTGCACTCCTTCACCTGGTCGCCGTATCTCAACCACGAGTGGGATGAGAGCTACCCGGCAACCGTTGAGCTGAAACGTCTGCAGGAGCTGGCGCGCCGCATCAGCAGCGTACCGGAATCGGTAGAAGTGCAGTCACGCGTCGCCAAGATTTACAACGATCGTAAAGAGATGGCCGAAGGCAACAAAGCGTTCGACTGGGGCGGTGCAGAAAACCTCGCCTACGCCACACTGGTTGACGAAGGCATTCCGGTTCGTCTGTCTGGTGAAGATACCGGTCGCGGTACCTTCTTCCACCGTCATGCGGTGATTCACAATCAGACTAACGGCTCAACCTACACGCCGCTGCACCATGTCCATAACGGCCAGGGTCAGTTCAAAGTGTGGGATTCGGTGCTGTCGGAAGAAGCGGTACTGGCTTTCGAATACGGTTACGCCACCGCAGAGCCGCGCGTGCTGACCATTTGGGAAGCGCAGTTCGGCGACTTCGCCAACGGTGCACAGGTCGTCATCGATCAATTCATCAGCTCCGGCGAGCAGAAATGGGGCCGTATGTGTGGCCTGGTGATGTTGCTGCCGCACGGTTATGAAGGCCAGGGCCCTGAGCACTCCTCGGCGCGTCTGGAGCGTTATCTGCAACTCTGTGCTGAACAGAACATGCAGGTGTGCGTGCCTTCAACACCAGCGCAGGTTTACCACATGCTGCGTCGTCAGGCGCTGCGCGGTATGCGCCGTCCGCTGATCGTCATGTCGCCGAAATCTCTGCTGCGTCATCCGCTGGCAATCTCCACGCTGGAAGAGCTGGCGACCGGGAGCTTCCAGCCGGCGATTGGTGAGATCGACGATTTGGATCCGCAGCAGGTGAAACGTGTGGTGCTGTGTTCGGGCAAGGTTTATTACGATTTGCTGGATCAGCGTCGTAAGAACGAGCAGACCGACGTGGCCATCGTACGTATCGAACAGCTCTATCCGTTCCCGCACAAAGTCGTGCAGGACGTGTTGAAAAACTATGCTCATGTGCAAGATTTCGTGTGGTGTCAGGAAGAGCCGCTCAATCAGGGCGCATGGTATTGCAGTCAGCATCATTTCCGCGAAGTGGTTCCATTTGGTGCGTCACTGCGTTATGCAGGCCGTCCGGCTTCTGCTTCACCGGCCGTGGGCTACATGTCCGTACATCAAAAACAGCAGCAAGACCTGGTTAATGACGCGCTGAACCTTGGTTAATAAAAAGGAAAGAAAATGAGTAGCGTAGAAATTCTCGTTCCCGATTTGCCTGAATCCGTAGCGGACGCAACGGTTGCAACCTGGCACAAAAAACCTGGCGACTCTGTGAGCCGCGATGAAGTACTGGTAGAGATTGAAACCGACAAAGTGGTGCTGGAAGTGCCTGCTTCCGCAGACGGCATTCTGGAAGCCGTGCTGGAAGATGAAGGTGCTACCGTCACTTCTCGCCAGATTCTGGGCCGCTTGAAAGAGGGCAACAGCGGCGGGAAAGAGACCGCGGCAAAAGCGGAAAGCAACGAGTCTACTCCGGCTCAGCGCCAGACAGCTTCGCTGGAAGAAGAGAGCAACGATGCGCTCAGCCCAGCGGTACGCCGTCTGATTGCTGAAAACAACCTCGATGCTGGCCAGATCAAAGGCACCGGCGTGGGCGGCCGTCTGACGCGTGAAGATGTGGAAAAACATCTGGCGAAGAAAGCCGACAGCGGCAAAGCAGCGCCAGCACCCGCCGCTGCGGCTGCACCGCAGGCTGCTGTGGCTAATCGCAGCGAAAAACGCGTACCGATGACGCGTCTGCGTAAGCGTGTTGCCGAGCGTCTGCTGGAAGCAAAAAACAGCACCGCCATGTTGACCACGTTCAACGAAATCAACATGAAGCCAATCATGGATCTGCGTAAGCAGTACGGCGATGCGTTTGAGAAGCGTCACGGCGTGCGTCTGGGCTTTATGTCCTTCTACATCAAAGCGGTGGTTGAAGCGCTGAAACGCTTCCCGGAAGTGAACGCGTCTATTGATGGCGAAGATGTGGTTTACCACAACTATTTCGATGTGAGCATTGCGGTTTCTACCCCGCGTGGTCTGGTAACGCCGGTGCTGAAAGATGTTGATGCGCTGAGCATGGCCGACATCGAGAAGAAGATTAAAGAACTGGCAGTGAAAGGCCGTGACGGCAAGCTAACGGTTGACGAGTTGACCGGCGGTAACTTCACCATCACCAACGGTGGTGTATTCGGTTCGCTGATGTCTACGCCAATCATCAACCCGCCGCAGAGCGCGATTCTGGGCATGCACGCCATCAAAGAGCGCCCAATGGCGGTCAATGGTCAGGTAGTGATTCTGCCAATGATGTATCTGGCGCTCTCTTACGATCACCGTCTGATTGATGGTCGTGAATCCGTTGGCTATCTGGTCGCGGTGAAAGAGATGCTGGAAGATCCAGCGCGCCTGCTGCTGGACGTCTAAATTTCGCCGGGCGCGCGGAGTGACGGCGCGCCCAAAATCTTACCTGAATGGATAGAACATCATGAACTTACATGAATACCAGGCGAAGCAGTTGTTTGCACGCTATGGCATGCCAGCACCGACAGGCTACGCCTGCACCACGCCACGTGAAGCCGAAGAAGCCGCTTCTAAAATTGGCGCCGGTCCGTGGGTAGTGAAATGTCAGGTTCATGCCGGTGGCCGCGGTAAAGCGGGCGGCGTGAAAGTGGTTAATAGCAAAGAAGACATTCGTGCTTTTGCTGAGCATTGGTTGGGCAAACGTCTGGTGACCTATCAAACTGACGCGCACGGCCAGCCGGTAAACCAGATTCTGGTTGAAGCAGCCACTGATATCGATCAAGAGCTGTATCTGGGCGCGGTGGTTGATCGTGCAACCCGTCGCGTGATCTTCATGGCCTCGACTGAAGGCGGTGTTGAGATTGAGAAAGTGGCAGAAGAAACGCCACACTTGATCCACAAGATGGCACTGGATCCATTAGCGGGTCCACAACCGTATCAGGGCCGCGAGTTAGCATTCAAACTCGGTCTGACCGGTAAGCAAGTCAGCCAGTTCACCAAAATCTTCATGGGTCTGGCGACCATGTTCCTTGAGCGCGATCTGGCAATGGTTGAGATCAACCCGCTGGTGATCACCAAGCAGGGCGATCTGATCTGTCTCGACGGCAAATTGGGCGCAGACGGTAATGCACTGTTCCGTCAGCCGGAGCTGCGTGAAATGCGCGACCCGAGCCAGGAAGATCCACGTGAAGCGCACGCGACACAGTGGGAACTGAACTACGTTGCGCTGGATGGCAACATCGGCTGTATGGTGAACGGCGCCGGTCTGGCCATGGGCACCATGGACATCGTGAAACATCACGGTGGTGAGCCGGCAAACTTCCTCGATGTTGGCGGTGGCGCAACCAAAGAGCGCGTAACCGAAGCCTTTAAAATCATCCTGTCTGACGATGCGGTGAAAGCGGTATTCGTTAACATCTTCGGCGGCATCGTGCGTTGCGACCTGATCGCAGACGGCATCATTGGTGCAGTGGCTGAAGTGGGTGTGAACGTGCCAGTGGTGGTACGTCTGGAAGGTAACAACGCCGAGCTGGGCGCTAAGAAACTGGCGGACAGCGGTCTGAATATCATTGCAGCAACCAGCCTGACAGACGCAGCACAGCGTGTTGTCGCTGCAGCGGAGGGTAAATAATGTCCATTTTGATCGACAAAAACACCAAAGTCATTTGCCAGGGTTTCACCGGTGGTCAAGGGACGTTTCACTCTGAGCAGGCGCTGGCCTACGGTACGCAGCTGGTTGGCGGTGTAACGCCAGGCAAAGGCGGCACCACGCATCTCGGCCTGCCCGTGTTCAATACCGTGCGTGAAGCGGTAGAAGCGACCGGCGCAACTGCCACCGTGATCTATGTTCCGGCTCCGTTCTGCAAAGACGGTATCCTGGAAGCGATCGATGCGGGCATCAAGCTGATCATCACCATCACCGAAGGTATTCCAACGCTGGATATGCTGACTGTGAAAGTGAAGCTTGATGAAGCCGGCGTGCGCATGATCGGCCCGAACTGCCCAGGCGTGATCACGCCAGGCGAATGTAAAATCGGTATTATGCCGGGCCACATTCACCAGCCGGGCCGCGTAGGTATCGTCTCGCGTTCAGGTACGCTGACCTATGAAGCCGTTAAGCAGACTACTGACATCGGCTACGGCCAGTCTACCTGCGTCGGTATCGGTGGTGACCCGATCCCAGGCTCTAACTTCATCGACATCCTGAAACTGTTCCAGGACGATCCACAGACCGAAGCGATCGTGATGATCGGTGAGATCGGTGGTAGCGCGGAAGAAGAAGCAGCTGCCTACATCAAAGCTCACGTGACTAAGCCGGTTGTCGGCTACATCGCGGGTGTGACTGCACCGAAAGGCAAGCGTATGGGCCACGCCGGCGCCATCATTGCCGGTGGTAAAGGCACCGCTGATGAGAAGTTTGCTGCGCTGGAAGCGGCCGGTGTGAAAACCGTACGTAGCCTGGCTGACATTGGTGACGCGGTTAAAGCGGTGCTGCCAATCAAATAAGCCATCATCGTAGTGATGTAAAAAGGCCACCTTCGGGTGGTCTTTTTTTTGGCAATATCCTGCTAAAAATTAGGGGAAAAAGCGCAACGGGTTAAAAAAGTGCGGCTATGCTTACTTTGGGTTCAAGGTAAAGAAGGGAAAAGGCGCTAGATCTCTGTCAAAGAATTGACGCGTAACTTTCCAGATAGAGGTTAAATAATTGCGGAAAAGGTAATTATATTCTTAATTTTACCAACTGGTTGTGACAACTAATTAACAACCATTCTTACACTACACATCTGGAAATTTATAGCCTTAATCCAGATCAATAAATAGCGAGTTATAGCAAACTTTACCACTGGCTAAGCGCGGGCCAACCGGTTTAAATTGCGCTGCATCAATTCAGTCTACTTCATAATTTTTCAGGAGTTTGTGTCAGGCGTTGTTAAATCAATTCTGTCGCCTCCTTAACTCACTTCTGCCTGAACCTGACTGGAAAGAGAGTTTATTTCGGGAAATTTTTATCACTGTTACTCGCTCACTTCGGGCAACAGGTTTCTCTGTTATCTCAGTAATAAAACTGGAATCAATAATCAGTCGTTCCTGAATCTAATTCTGCGCATCAATGTCAGTGTGTTTGCCGTTGTATCCGCAGAGCGAGTTTATGCGAGGAGCAAGGAGTCATCATGTTAGATATTGTCGAGCTGTCGCGTTTACAGTTTGCCCTGACGGCGATGTACCATTTCCTGTTTGTCCCATTAACGCTCGGTATGGCGTTTTTATTGGCAATCATGGAAACCGTATATGTCCTGACGGGGAAACAGATTTATAAAGATATGACCAAATTCTGGGGTAAGTTGTTTGGTATCAACTTTGCGCTGGGCGTGGCTACCGGTTTGACCATGGAGTTTCAGTTCGGTACCAACTGGTCATATTACTCACACTACGTCGGCGATATCTTCGGTGCGCCACTGGCCATTGAAGGCCTGATGGCGTTCTTCCTCGAATCCACCTTTGTCGGCCTGTTCTTCTTCGGCTGGGATCGTCTCGGTAAAGTGCAGCACCTTGCAGTCACCTGGCTGGTCGCGCTCGGTTCTAATATGTCCGCGCTGTGGATTCTGGTAGCGAACGGCTGGATGCAAAACCCGATCGCTTCAGAGTTCAACTTTGAAACCATGCGCATGGAGATGCTGAGCTTCTCCGAGCTGGTGCTGAATCCGGTGGCGCAGGTGAAGTTTGTGCACACCGTTGCCGCCGGTTATACCGCGGGTGCGATGTTCATCCTTGGTATCAGCGCCTGGTATCTGCTGAAAGGGCGCGATATCGCCTTCGCAAAACGCTCTTTTGCTATTGCAGCCAGCTTCGGTATGGCGGCGATTTTGTCGGTGATCGTACTGGGTGATGAATCGGGTTATGAGATCGGCGATGTGCAGAAAACCAAACTGGCCGCGATTGAAGCGGAGTGGGAAACCCAACCGGCGCCAGCCGCGTTTACCCTGTTTGGTATTCCGGATCAGGAGACGCAAGAAAACAAATATGCAATTCAGATCCCTTATCTGCTCGGCCTGATTGCCACCCGTTCGGTCGATACGCCGGTTACCGGGCTCAAAGATCTGTTGGCGCAGCATGAAGTGCGTATTCGTAACGGCATGAAAGCGTATGCATTGCTGAACGAGTTGCGTGGGGGCAGTAAAGATCCGGCAGTACGCAGCCAGTTTGAAGCGAGCAAACAGGATCTCGGTTACGGCCTGCTGCTGAAGCGCTATACCGCTGATGTCGCCAACGCCACGGAAGAGCAAATTCAGCAAGCGAAACAGGATTCGATTCCCCGCGTTGCGCCGCTCTACTTTGCCTTCCGCATCATGGTGCTGGGTGGTGTGCTGATGCTGGGTATTATCGCGCTCTCATTCTGGAGCGTCATCCGCAACCGCATTGGCAAATCTCGCTGGCTGCTGAAAGCGGCGCTGTACGGTATTCCTTTGCCATGGATTGCGATTGAGTCGGGTTGGTTTGTCGCTGAATACGGTCGTCAGCCGTGGGCGATTGGTGAAGTGCTGCCGACCGCAGTCGCTAACTCATCATTAACCGTAGGCGATCTGCTGTTCTCGATGATTCTGATTTGCGGTCTTTACACCTTGTTCCTTGTGGCCGAAATGTACCTGATGTTCAAGTTTGCGCGCCTCGGTCCAAGCAGCCTGAAAACCGGCCGCTATCATCATGAAACGCTGAAGACATCATCTCAGCCGGTGCGTGGATAAGGAGAGCTACCATGTTTGATTATGAAGTTTTACGCTTTGTCTGGTGGCTGCTGATTGGTGTCCTGCTGATCGGTTTTGCCGTCACTGATGGCTTTGATATGGGCGTTGGTATGTTGACCCGCATTCTTGGGCGCACCGATACCGAACGTCGCATCATGATTAACAGCATTGCGCCACACTGGGACGGCAACCAGGTTTGGCTGATTACGGCGGGTGGTGCGCTGTTTGCCGCCTGGCCGATGGTCTATGCCGCTGCTTTCTCAGGCTTCTATGTAGCGATGATTCTGGTGCTCGCTTCACTGTTCTTCCGTCCGGTCGGTTTCGACTACCGTTCGAAAATTGAAGATATGCGCTGGCGTGGCATGTGGGATTGGGGCATTTTCATCGGCAGCTTTGTTCCGCCGTTAGTCATTGGTGTGGCATTCGGCAACTTGCTGCAAGGTGTGCCGTTCCATGCTGACGAATATCTGCGCCTCTTCTATACCGGCAACTTCTTCCAGCTGTTGAACCCGTTTGGTTTACTGGCCGGCGTAATCAGTGTGGCGATGATCCTGACACAGGGCGCAACCTACCTGCAGATGCGTACTGCGGGTGATTTGCACCTGCGCAGCCGTACCACCGCGCAAATCACTGCGCTGGTGATGATGGTGTGTTTCATTCTGGCCGGTGTGTGGGTGAAATACGGTATCGACGGTTATGTGGTGAAGAGCGTCATCGATCATCACGCGGCATCTAACCCGTTGGGTAAAGATGTGGTGCGTGAAGCCGGTGCGTGGATGGTGAACTTTGAGCAAACGCCGGTGCTGTGGCTGTTTCCGCTGTTAGGTGTGGTGCTGCCGCTGCTGACCATTCTCTGCTCGCGTCTGGAGAAGGGTGCCTGGGCATTCATCTTCTCTTCACTGACGCTGGCTTGCGTCATTATGACGGCGGGTATTGCGATGTTCCCGTTCATCATGCCATCCAGCACCGTGCCGGGCATCAGCCTGACAATGTGGGATGCCACATCTAGCTTGCTGACGCTGAAAGTAATGACCATTGCTGCCATCATCTTTGTACCCATTATCCTGGCGTACACCGCCTGGTGTTATTACAAGATGTTTGGCCGTATCACCAAAGAACACATTGAGAGCAATACGCACTCCCTGTACTGATTAAGGAGATTGAGCATGTGGTATTTTGCCTGGATTCTTGGCACCTTGCTGGCCTGTGCGTTCGGTGTGATTACGGCGCTGGCGCTGGAGCATGTAGAAGAGAGCAGCGCGAAGGACGAACAAGTCTGATGCGCGCACTGATTCAGACACCCTATCGTCTGATGGACAAGGGCCCGCTGCGGGCCCTTTCGCTCATCCTTGCGCTGTGGCTGGCGGGCTGTGTGATTTGGCAGCCATCGCACTTCGCCGCGCGGACCAGTGATTTAGCAATATGGCATGGATTAGTACTGATTTGGGCAGTGTGCGCGGGCGTGGTGCACGGTACTGGATTCCGACCGCAGCGCCTACGCTGGCAGGCACTGTTTTCACCGTTGCCGGCGATGCTGGTGCTGCTGACAGGAATAGTCTGGTTCTACCATTAAGTCCTGTCTCAGGACTTAAAATTGCTGCTTTTTGAGGCGTTGACGTGAGTTTTTGTCAGTGCCAGGTCAAGAAACATCCCAAAAATCCTTCCAGTTGTTAACGTGTGATAATTATTTTCTCCTGGCTCTGGCGGACCATTCCCAAGCCGATCTCTCTTGCGTATAGTAGCAACGTTTAAAATGAGACCGGGATGTAGAGTGAGTACAACGCTGTTTCGCTGGCCGGTTCGTGTCTATTACGAAGACACCGATGCCGGTGGTGTGGTTTACCATGCCAGTTATCTTGCTTTCTATGAACGAGCACGTACCGAAATGTTGCGCCAGCGCCATTTCAATCAGCAAGTCCTGTTGGAAGAGCAGGTGGCTTTTGTGGTACGACGCATGACAATCGATTTTGTTGCGGCTGCCCGTCTGGACGATCTTCTGGAAATTCAAACAGAAGTGACCTCAATGACGCGTGCAACTATGACGTTCTCGCAGCGTATCGTGAATGCAGAAGGCAAAGTGCTAAATGAAGCAGAAGTCCTGATTGCCTGCATCAACCCACATCTAATGAAGCCAATTGCGCTTCCCAAGTCTATTGTCGCGGAGTTCAAGCAGTGACTGACATGAATGTTCTTGATTTGTTCCTGAAGGCGAGCCTTCTGGTCAAACTTATCATGTTGATTTTGATCGGCTTTTCTATTGCCTCATGGGCGATCATTATTCAGCGTACGCGCATTTTGAATGCGGCGGGGCGCGAAGCCGAAGCATTTGAGGATAAGTTCTGGTCGGGTATCGAGCTGTCACGCCTGTATCAGGAAAGCCAGGGACGCCGTGATGAACTGAGCGGATCTGAGCAAATTTTCTATTCAGGTTTCAAAGAGTTTGCGCGTTTGCATCGTGCTAATAATCATGCACCGGAAGCGGTGGTGGAGGGCGCGAGCCGTGCGATGCGTATCTCCTTCAATCGTGAACTGGAAACGCTGGAAAACCACATTCCTTTCCTTGGCACCGTGGGTTCCATCAGTCCGTATATCGGTCTGTTCGGTACGGTGTGGGGGATCATGCACGCCTTTATCGCCCTCGGTGCGGTAAAACAGGCAACGTTGCAGATGGTTGCGCCGGGTATTGCTGAAGCGTTGATCGCAACGGCCATCGGTCTGTTCGCGGCTATTCCTGCCGTTATGGCGTACAACCGTCTGAACCAGCGCGTTAACAAGCTGGAACAGGGCTACGACAACTTTATGGAAGAGTTCACGGCTATCCTGCATCGTCAGGCTTTCTCCACCGACAACACGAAGTAAGTCGAGGTTTACGATGGCCAGAACCCGTGGTCGCGGTAAGCGCGACCTTAAGTCGGAAATCAACATTGTTCCACTGCTGGACGTACTGTTGGTGTTGCTGCTCATCTTTATGGCAACCGCGCCGATTATTACTCAGAGCGTGGAAGTGGATCTGCCGGATGCGACAGATTCGAAAACCGTCTCAACTGATGATAATCCACCGGTGATTGTTGAAGTGGCTGGCGTTGGCCAGTACAGCCTGGTCGTGGATCACGATCGTATGACGCAGCTGCCGCCGGAGCAGGTGGTAAGCGAAGCGCAGCGCCGGATTGAAGCCAATCCGAAAACGGTCTTCCTGATCGGCGGTGCGAAAGACGTGCCTTACGACGAAATCATCAAGGCGCTGAACCTGTTACATCAGGCCGGCGTGAAATCTGTCGGTTTGATGACGCAGCCGATTTAAAGCGAACCGTTTTTGGGAACCGAGAGTGTCGAAGGCAACCGAGCAGAACGACAAGTTAAAGCGCGCGATAATTGTTTCGGTGATTCTGCACATCGTGCTGATCGCCTTACTGATTTGGAGCTCGTTTAACGAAAAAATCGAATCCAGCGGCGGTGGCGGTGGCAGTGATATTGACGCAGTGATGGTCGATTCAGGCGCCGTGGTTGAGCAATATAACCGCCAGCAGAATCAGCAACGAGACAGTCAGCGTGCCGAGCAGCAGCGGCAAAAACAGTCGCAGCAGCAGGCTGAAGAGTTACAGCAGAAACAAGCTGCCGAGCAGCAACGCTTGAAAGAGATGGAAAAAGAGCGCTTGCAGGCACAGCAGGAAGCCAAAGAGCAGGCCAAACAGCAGGCTGAGCAACAGAAAGCCGCTGAAGCCGCCGCTAAGCAAGCGCAGGAACAGCAGAAAACCGCCGAAGCGGCTGCCGCGAAAGCCAAAGCGGATGCCAAAGCAGAAGCGGACGCGCAGGCAAAAGCGGCCGCCGATGCCAAAGCCAAAGCGGTAGAAGAGGCTAAGCAAGCCGCGGCTGATGCGAAGAAGAAAGCCGAAGAGCAAGCGAAAGCGGCTGCTGCTGAAGCGGCGAAAGAGAAAGCGGCACAACAGGCGAAAGCCGCCGCAGAATCGAAAGCCAAAGCGGACGCTGAAGCGAAAGCCCAGGCTGCTGCCGATGCGAAGGCGAAAGCAGCTCAGGAAGCAAAAGAGGCCAAAGAGCAAGCGGCGGCTGAGGCGAAAGAGAAGGCTGCTGCAGAAGCGAAAGAGAAAGCTGCTGCCGAGGCGAAAGCCAAGGCCGATGCGGCTGCCAAGGCAAAAGCGGATGCGGCGGCGAAAGCCAAGGCAGCGGCGGATGCGAAGAAAAAGGCAGCAGCTGAAGCGGCGAAAAACGAAAGTGACGTCGATAACCTGTTAGGTGGTTTATCTTCTGGTAAGAACGCACCGAAAAGCGGTACCGCTTCGGGCGGCGCGGCTGGGCAGGGCAATCAGAAGAAGTCTGGCGCATCGGGTGCAGACATCAGTAATTATGCAGGCCAAATCCAGGCAGCAATCAAAAGTAAATTTTATGATTGGGAAAGCTTTAAGGGCAAAACCTGTACTTTGCGTATTCAGCTGATGTCAGACGGTACTGTGGCTGGCGTTAAATCTGAAGGAGGCGACCCGGCACTTTGCCAGGCTGCGGTTGCAGCTGCTCAGCAGGCTCGTATTCCTAAGCCGCCGAGCCAGGAAGTTTATCAGGTGTTCAAAAACGCACCTCTGGATTTCAAGCCTCAATAAATGCAGTAACGTACGGCAGGTTGAACTAAGGTTAGCTTGCCGTACTCTATGAGTACTCGTGTTTTTCAGGAACTGTGCGAATTATCATGAACCTCTGGTTCAGGTAAGGGAGATAAGATGAAGCAGGCACTTCGTGTAACCTTAGGTTTTTTTGTACTGCTGTGGGCAGCCATGCTCCATGCAGAAGTACGTATTGAAATTACGCAGGGCGTTAACACCGCACGTCCTATTGGTGTGGTTCCGTTCCAATGGGCTGGCCCAGGCGCGGCACCAGAAGACATCGGCGGCATTGTTAGCGCTGACTTACGCAACAGCGGTAAATTTAACCCGCTGGATCGTTCTCGTCTGCCACAACAACCCACCAGCGCGCAGGAAGTACAGCCTGCCGCGTGGAGTGCATTAGGTATTGATGCAGTCGTTGTCGGTCAGGTAACCCCTAACGCTGACGGCAGCTATCAAATTGCCTATCAGCTGGTGGATACCGGCGGTGCCCCAGGTACCGTGTTGGCCCAGAACTCTTATAAAGTGACTAAGCAGTGGCTGCGTTATGCCGCGCACACCGCCAGTGATGAAGTGTTCGAGAAGTTGACGGGCATTAAAGGTGCATTCCGTACCCGTATCGCTTACGTGGTCCAGACCAATGGCGGTCAGTTCCCGTATGAGCTGCGCGTGTCGGATTACGATGGCTACAACCAGTTTGTGGTTCACCGCTCACCGCAGCCATTGATGTCGCCAGCCTGGTCGCCAGATGGCAGCAAAGTGGCCTATGTGACCTTCGAAAGCGGCAAATCTGCGCTGGTAGTGCAGACGCTGTCTAACGGCGCAATCCGTCAGGTAGCTTCTTATCCGCGTCACAACGGTGCGCCAGCCTTCTCACCAGACGGTTCTAAACTGGCCTTCGCGCTGTCGAAAACCGGTAGCCTGAACCTGTACGTGATGGATCTGGCTTCAGGTCAGACGCGTCAGGTTACAGATGGCCGCTACAACAGCACTGAACCGACGTGGTTCCCGGATAGCCAGACGCTGGCTTATACCTCGGATCAGGCCGGTGCGCCTCAGATTTATAAAGTTGGAGTTAACGGCGGTGCGCCACAACGTATTACCTGGGAAGGTGCGCAAAACCAGGATGCGGACGTGTCAACTGACGGTAAAACGATGGTGATGATCAGCAGCGCCGGTGGCGCTCAGCATGTCGCCAAACAGGATCTGGTAACGGGAGCCGTTCAAACAATAACGGACACGTTCCTGGATGAAACGCCAAGTCTGGCGCCAAACGGCACAATGGTAATCTATAGCTCTACTCAGGGGATGGGTTCCGTGTTGCAGTTGGTTTCAACCGACGGGCGTTTCAAAGCGCGTCTTCCGGCAACTGATGGACAGGTCAAATTCCCTGCCTGGTCGCCGTATCTGTGATGCATAGGTCCCCTGCACGGCGGGGGATTAAAATGTATGGCAAACAAAATAATAGGATAAAGAAATGCAACTGAATAAAGTGCTGAAGGGTTTGATGCTGGCTCTGCCGGTTATCGCAGTAGCTGCATGTAGCTCACACAAAAACAACAACAACGATCAGACTGGTATGGGCGCTAACGACGGTGCTTACGGTGCTGGTGCGGGCCAGAACGGTAACATGTCTTCTGACGAGCAAGCGCGTCTGCAGATGCAGCAGCTGCAGCAGAACAACATCGTTTACTTCGGTCTGGACAAGTATGACGTGCAGTCTGATTACGCTCAGATGCTGGATCAGCACGCTGCATTCCTGCGTGGCAACCCGTCTTACAAAGTGACCATCGAAGGTCATGCGGATGAGCGCGGTACCCCAGAATACAACATCGCCCTGGGCGAACGTCGTGCAAGCGCCGTTAAGATGTATCTGCAAGGCAAAGGCGTTTCTGCTGACCAGATGTCTATCGTGTCTTACGGTAAAGAAAAACCAGCTGTACTGGGTCATGACGAAGCGGCTTACGCTAAAAACCGTCGTGCCGTACTGGTTTACTAAGATAATCGTATGATGAGTAACTTCAGACTTCATCTATTGAGTCTGTCGTTACTGGTTGGTTTAGCGGCCCCCTGGGCCGCTAATGCCCAGGCGTCAATCAGTAGCGTTGGCTCAGGCTCGGTCGAAGACCGCGTCACCACTCTTGAACGTATCTCTAATGCCCAGGCTCAGCTTCTGCAGCAGTTGCAGCAGCAGATGAGCGATAACCAAAGCGATATCGATTCGCTGCGCGGGCAAATCCAGCAAAATAGCTATCAGCTTAATCAGGTAATTGAGCGCCAGAAACAGCTTTATCAGCAGATCGATAGCCTCAGCTCCGGCAGCAACGGCGCCCAGGCGAGCGGTGGTGCAGATGCTGCTGCAGCGGGCGCAGCGACCTCTGATAGCGGCAGCAACAACAGCGCCACTGCGGCAGCGCCAGCTCAAACCGGCGATGCCAATACGGACTACAATGCTGCCGTTGCGCTGATTCTGGAGAAGAAGCAGTACGATCAGGCGATTACCGCCCTGCAGGCTTGGGTGAAGAAATATCCTGATTCTACCTATCAGCCGAACGCCAACTATTGGCTTGGTCAGCTGTTTTACAACAAGGGTAAAAAAGACGATTCCGCTTACTATTTTGCCACAGTGGTAAAGAATTATTCGAAATCGCCAAAAGCCCCAGAAGCGCTGTTTAAAGTTGGCGTGATCATGCAAGAGAAGAATGACACGGCGAAAGCCAAGGCCGTCTTCCAGCAAGTGATCAAACAATTCCCAAATAGTGATTCTGCGAAGCAGGCGCAAAAACGCCTTGCCGGGTTGTAATTTGTGCATAAAAGACCGGATTTCGTGTGATTTCTGGTCTTACAGCATGAAAGGTAAGCAATTGAGACATTTAGTGGAAAATAAGGGTTGCGCCGCCCCGCTAAATCAGTAATATATGCCGCCGTTGCCGGGACATATCTTAACAAGTATCGGCAGCACTGAAGATGGGTCGTTAGCTCAGTTGGTAGAGCAGTTGACTTTTAATCAATTGGTCGCAGGTTCGAATCCTGCACGACCCACCATCTCAACCCGTTGTTAGTGAGATGATTTCTTCAGTAAGCTTCACAACCTTGATGGGTCGTTAGCTCAGTTGGTAGAGCAGTTGACTTTTAATCAATTGGTCGCAGGTTCGAATCCTGCACGACCCACCATCAAGCATAAGGTTGTAAGCCCTCAACGGGTCGTTAGCTCAGTTGGTAGAGCAGTTGACTTTTAATCAATTGGTCGCAGGTTCGAATCCTGCACGACCCACCAGTTATGTAGAAAGGCGCCCTAATGGCGCCTTTTTGCTTTTCTACATTTTAGAAAAAATTCTAACGATGTTGCTTTGGGATGGGTGCCGGGCTCTAAAAGGCGGGACGGATCGCGAAGACACATCACATCCCTGTGGATCGGCCTCGCAAGTACTCGCCTCATCCATGAGGCTCGCCCGCAAGCGGGCAACGCTTCGCATTGTGCAAAAACGATCCTGGCGTTTATGTCCATGGCTCGGACGCTTAGCTCCTTCCGCACTCGCCTTTACTGGCCCTTAAGCTTTGTCGTTGCTTTAAATAATCGCACCGATGCATAACGAAGACGGAAGGATCGGGCGGTGGAGTAAAGCTTCCGGCGCATGGATGCGCCGGTAGAGCCTACAGGGATGTATCCACGGCGACTTTACGTAACCGCCCGATCCTTTCGGCTGTTGGCACGGTTTAATTACTTTTAATGACCTTAACCGGCGTCAGACTTTTCCAAATATGCAGCACAGCATAGCTGCGCCACGGTCGCCAAACCTGTGATAACTGTTCCGCTACTTTGGCACTCACGCCGCCAAGATTATTACGAATCGCGATATCCTCTTTCGGAAACGCATCCGGCCAACGCAGAGCGCGCATCGCAATATAACTCGCCGTCCACGGCCCAATCCCTTTCAGCGCCAGTAACTGTTGCTGAACCACATCAGGATTCACCGCACCGTTAAACCGCAAAGCGCCAGAAGCACACGCCTGCGCCAAAGCCTGAATGGCTTGTGAACGCGCACTCACAATTCCGAGGCTGGCGATATCATCAATGCTTGCCGCCGCCAGCGTCTCCGCATTGGGTGGCAAACGAGACAGCTCTGGCCACGGCGTTGCCAGTGATTCGCCAAAGCGTTGTGCCATACGACTGCTCAACGTCGTTGCGGCTTTCACGGTAACCTGCTGGCCGAGTATCGCACGCACACCCAGCTCAAAGCCGTCAAACGCACCAGGAACGCGTAAACCGGGAAAGCGGGATAAACTCTCCGCCAGTAGCGGATCGTGGCTCAGATGCTCTGCTATACGCTGTGGTTGCGCATCCAAATCAAACAGATCGCGCAGACGACGCAGTAGGGCGGGAAGCACCGGCGTCAACGACGTGGTGAATTGCACTTTCAACGACTGTTTCTCAGCAAGATGGCTCACGCGCACCCAGCCGCGACAATTGCCCAACGCCACGGTGCGGTGGTAAATGCCGTCGTTCACCCATTCCACCTCTTTCATCACGCGGTGCTGTAGAAAATCGAGTATTGCGTCCCAATCATAAGGCGGGCGATAACTCAGGCGCAGCTCGGCACTTTCCTGAATGGGAGTGACAGAATCGGGTTGGCTCTGCTTGCGTAAGCGGGAAGGCGTCATGCGATAACGTGCCTGAAACACATCATTAAAACGCCTCAGACTACGAAAGCCGCTCGCGTAAGCGATTTCCGTCACTGGCAGCGAGGTTTCAGTTAAAAGTTGCTTAGCGAGCAGCATACGGCGCGTCTGACGCAATTCTAATGGCGACACACCTAGCTCATGCTGCACTACTCGACGGAGTTGGCGCTCACTTAGGTCAAACTCGCGAGCAATCTCTGCGAGCGTCTCCTGCTCCTCCAGCAAACCTTCTTCGATGCGTCGAATCAAGCGATCGGCAATGCGATGATGACTGTCCACCGGTGCAAAGCCCGGCGCCAGCTCAGGGCGGCAACGCAAACAGGGGCGGAAATGCGCTTTCTCGGCGGCTTCAGCGCTGCTGAAAAACAGGCAGTTCTTCTGCATCGGCGCTTTCACCGGGCAAATGGGCCGACAATAAATGCCGGTTGACGTCACGCCAACGAAAAACAGCCCGTCGAAGCGACTATCGCGCGAGGTCAGCGCCTGGTAAGCAATTTCAGGATCAAACATCATGATCTCCAGCAAATAAACCGCATGGTCGCGCAAGCTGAACAGGAAAACTCGCTGCTTTCGGACAGCTAACCAGTTTATGCTGATGACCGAAAACAGCCAGTTTCTCAGGTTAGAAGTGCGATAATCGCCAACAGAGATTACGCCGGAGGTGCACTATGTATCATGCCAAAATTATCGCCACCCCTGTTGGGGAGCTCACGCTTATTGCTACTGACAACGGATTGTCGGCCATTCTATGGGAAAATGAAGGTGCGCAGCGCGTACCGTTGACGCCGATCAGCCATAACGATCAACACCCCATTCTCTGTGAGGCGGAACGCCAGCTGCGGGAATACTTCGCTGGTGAGCGCCAGCAGTTTGATATGACGTACGACACGGTTGGCACCGAATTCCAGAAAAAAGTCTGGCAAGCGCTACTCACGATTCCGTTTGGTGAAACCCGTAGCTATCAGCAAATCGCCGTTCAAATCGGTAATCCCAAAGCGGTGCGCGCGGTAGGCGCGGCGAACGGTAAAAACCCGCTGTCGATTATGGCGCCGTGCCATCGCGTGATTGGCAGCAACGGAAAGCTGACCGGCTTCGCGGGCGGTCTCAGCGTTAAAGCATTCCTGCTGGAATTGGAAAGCCTACAGAAATCTATGAGCAGCGTATTGTTGCTATAGGGCGCGCAAAAAAGAGACGACACTCTCGCGCAATTCCGCTATCGTGTTTAGCATATAAAACACGATGGCGGTTTTGATGCCGCATCATTGCCGTAGTAGGCAATTTTGTTAAATTGAGAAAACGAGAGCCGTGTCATGAGCCTGATGTTTGATCCTGAAAGCGCAATCTATCCTTTCCCGCCGAAACCGGCACGTCTCAGCCACGATGAAAAAGCCCACTATAAGAACGAAATCAAACGTCTGCTGAAAGAACGTAATGCGGTGATGGTGGCGCACTACTACACCGATCCCGAAATTCAGGCGCTGGCGGAAGAGACCGGCGGCTGCGTGTCGGACTCACTGGAAATGGCGCGTTTTGGCAGCACGCATCCGGCGAAAACCTTGCTGGTGGCGGGCGTGCGTTTTATGGGGGAAACCGCGAAAATCCTCAGCCCGGAAAAAACCGTACTGATGCCCACGCTGCAGGCCGAATGTTCGCTCGATCTCGGCTGCCCCATTAAAGAGTTCAATCGCTTCTGCGATGAACATCCTGACCGCACCGTGGTGGTGTATGCCAACACTTCAGCGGCGGTCAAAGCGCGTGCGGATTGGGTGGTAACATCAAGCATCGCGGTTGAGCTGATTGAGCATCTCGACAGCCTCGGCGAGAAAATTATCTGGGCGCCCGATCGCCATCTTGGCCGTTACGTCACACAGAAGTCCGGCGCCGATGTGCTGTGCTGGCAGGGCGCGTGCATCGTGCATGACGAATTCAAAACCCAGGCGCTGCAACGCATGAAGGCACTCTATCCGGATGCGGCGGTGCTGGTGCATCCTGAATCACCGCAGGCGATTGTCGATCTGGCCGATGCGGTGGGCTCCACCAGCCAGCTGATTCAGGCGGCGCAAAGCTTGCCGCATCCACAAATGATCGTCGCCACCGATCGCGGTATCTTCTACAAAATGCAGCAGGCAGTGCCGGAAAAAGAGTTGCTGGAAGCACCAACCGCTGGCGAGGGCGCGACTTGCCGCAGCTGCGCGCACTGTCCGTGGATGGCGATGAACGGCCTGAAAGCGATTGCTGAAGGATTGGCGCGCGGCGGCAGCGAGCATGAAGTTCACGTGGACAGCGCGTTGCGGGAGGCTGCGTTGCGACCGCTCAACCGCATGCTATCCTTTGCAGCAGATCTCAAACTCAAGGTAAAAGGGAACGCATGACGCGCACCCTTCATATTTAGGGTATAGGTACATAGCATGGACTTCTTTAGCACGCAAAACATCCTGGTTCACATTCCGCTCGGCGTGGGCGGCTACGATCTCTCATGGATTGAAGCCGTCGGCACCGTCGCGGGCCTGTTGTGCATCTGGCTTGCCAGTCTCGAAAAAATCATCAACTACTTCTTCGGTCTGATTAACGTCACGTTATTCGCGGTGATCTTTTTCCAGATCCAGCTCTACGCCAGCTTGCTGCTGCAGCTGTTCTTCTTCGTCGCCAACGTCTATGGCTGGTACGCGTGGAGTCGGCAAACGTCCAATAACGAACACGAGTTAAGGATTCGCTGGCTGCCGCTGCCGAAAGCGTTGGGCTGGGGGGCGGCATGCGTGGTGGCGATTGCCTTGATGACGGTGTACATCGATCCGGTGTTCGCCTTCCTGACCAAAACCGCGGTGGGCATCATGCAGAGCATGGGACTCAACGTGGCGATGCCGCAGCTACAGCCCGATGCGTTCCCATTCTGGGATTCGTGCATGATGGTATTGTCGATTGTGGCGATGATTCTGATGACGCGTAAATACGTTGAAAACTGGCTGCTGTGGGTGGTGATCAACGTGATTAGCGTGATGATTTTCGCCCGTCAGGGCGTGTATGCGATGTCGCTCGAGTACGCGATCCTAACGCTGATTGCCCTCAACGGTTCGCGCTTGTGGATGCAAAGCGCACGCGAACACGGCTCGCGTGCGCTATCACATCAGTGATGGTGATGGGCATGTCCTTCCAGCGCAGCATGATCATGATGATCGTGCTGCGCAGCATGACTCTCTAAACCGAGCTCGCAATCTGGTCCGCTACAGGCTTGATACTCCATCTGCACCGTGGCGTGGGCAATTTGATAGTGCTCGTGCAAATAGTGGTGAATACGTTGCAGCAAGCCGTCATGGTCGTAAGGCGGTATCACCTGCACATGCAGCGTCAGCACCGGTTTTTCACCTACTTGCCAAACGTGCACATGATGCACATTACGCACCTCATCAATATTGCGCGTCAGCTCGCGCGACAGCTTATCGGCATTGATATGGCCTGGCGCGCCTTCCAGTAACTCATGCAAACTCTCACGCAGCAGCGACCAGGCGCTGCGCACCACCAGTAATGACACCAGCAGCGAAAGAATCGGGTCAATCGGCGTCCAGCCAGTCAGCATAATGATTACGGCGGCGACAATCGCACCAACCGAACCGAGTAAATCGCCGAGCACGTGCAGCGCTGCAGCGCGCACGTTGAGATTTTTCTCTTCACTGCCGCGATGCAGTAGCCAGAATGACAGCAGATTAGCGAATAATCCGGCAATGGCGATGCCTAACATCAAACCACCGGCAATCGGCTGTGGCTGATAGAAGCGACGCAGCGCCTCCCAGACAATCAGCACGGTAATTACCAGCAGCGCGATAGCGTTAACGAACGCCGCCAGCGTGGTCAAACGCAGCAGACCAAACGTATGACGCGCATTTGGCTTGCGCTGGGCAAACTGTACGGCCAGCAGCGCCATCAGCAGTGCGGCAGCATCGGTCAACATATGTCCGGCATCCGCCAGTAACGCCAGCGAACCTGAAACCAGTCCGCCAATCACTTCGGCCACCATAAACAGCGCGGTCACGCCAAATGCGGCCGCCAGTCGCGTGCGGTTGCCGTTAGCTGAGCCGTGAGAATGAGTGTGTGCCATAATTTTCCAGTTGTTTAAGTAACCTGTTTGTTAATGATATCAGTAAATTGAGATTATCAACCTGCAACTGTTGCTGTTTAGCCTGCACAATCAGTTGCTGGCAGCGCTCGGCTACTTCATCCATACCCAACATCAACCAACTGCCCTTCATGCGGTGCGCCGCCTGTTCCAGTAAGGACCAGTTCTGGGTCGCGCGCGCGTTAAGCAGCGCATCACGATCCTGCAGTAGGGTTCGTTGCAGAGTCTGGCAAATGCGCGGAATAAACGCCTGATTATTCTGCGCCAGAATCAGCAGGCTATTTGGCAACGCAGCCAATGGATCCATTGCCGCTCGCGCCAGCAGCGGCGCCAGATGATCGAGCTCGATCGGTTTTAACAGTAATGCTTCATCATCCTGCAGCGTCATTTTCAGCAACTGTACATCGGCAGAGCAGAGCACGCGCAGCACGTTTGTGCCACGCTGGCGCTGACGACGGCGCAGAATGCGCAGCAGGGTTAAACCATCCGGGCGCGGCATCATCTGGTCGATAAACAGCATATCAAACGGCTGCCTGTCATCTGCCTGCAGCAGCGCTCGACCCTCTTCAAACACCATTGCTTCCACGCCAAAGTTGGCCAGCTGCTGCTGCATCACTAAAAGATTGGTGGGATGATCGTCAACGATCGCTACGCGCAAATGGGAATAGCGTGGCCAGCTTGCTGTGCGCTCGGTTGATGGCGCTTCACTCAGCACCAGCGGCAATTGCACCCTAACCGTGGTGCCGAGTCCTGGCTGCGAAGTCAGCGTCAGCGTGCCCCCCATGCGTTGCACGATTTCGCGGCAGATAAACAGCCCCAAGCCGCTGCCTTGCACGGCATGGCTTTTGCCGGACGGCGCCTGGTACCACGGCTCGAACAGCTGCGCTTGCTCGCTGAGCGGGATGCCACTGCCGCTGTCGGTCACCGTCAGCTGAATATCTTCCTCGACCGCCAGCGACAGGCGCACTTCGCCCGCGCGGGTAAATTTTAGCGCGTTGGCCACCAGATTATTCACCACCTGCTGCAGGCGATCGCCATCCAGCAACACGCAGGCTGGTAGCGGCGTCAGCGCTTCAGCAATCAGCACTGGCCCGGTGTCACGCATCAAAGGATGATAAAACTGCTGCTGTTGCTGTAGCCAGTGCACCAGATTAAGCGGGCGTGGCGCCAGGCGGAAGCTCTGACTCTCAATGCGTGCGTGATCCTGCAGATCGTTCAACAGGGCCATCAGCGATCGCGCGCTGCTGTGCATCAGCGCCAGGCGTTCGCTCGGATGCTGCTGCTGTTCCAGCTCCAGCAAACCGAGAATTGCCTGCATCGGCGTACGCAGCTCGTGACTGGCGGTGGCGAGAAACTGGCTCTTGGCGGCATTAGCGCGCTCGGCCTGTTCGCGCTGCAGCCGGTCGCGGCGCTGTTGCCAATAGCGACGCAGCAACAAGGCTAATAGCAGCAAAATCGTCATGCCGGCGACGATCAGGATCATCAACGGAATATTGCGCATCGCCATGCTGTTACCCGGCTGTGGCGGCTGTGACCAGCTCACGCGCATCTGGTTGAGCGTGTCGGGGGGAATCTGTTGGAGTGCATGATCGAGCAGCGCACGTAACTGCGGTTGTGCAGCACTGACCTGCGGCGCCAATGGCCAGGCAATATCGCTGGCGGCAAACGCCAGATGAACGCGATTATCCTGATGACTCGCCATGCGCCAGCGCGCTGACAGCACGTTATCCACTAAGGCATCGATCTGACCACTGTTCAGCGCCTGCCACAGCTGTGCGCGATCCTCAAACAGCTGTGGCACCATGCCGGATGGCAATAAACGCTGGGCTAAATCTGCGCGCACGATGCCAACGCGCTGGCCTTGCAGGGTTTGCCAGTTCATGGGTTGCGATGTGGAAAGGGTATAAATCCCCCAAATGGCGCGCCAAACCGGCAAGGTATTGCTGTTGGCATCGTCGCCAAACAGCGGCTGAAACAGTTTCAGCATCACCTGCTGTTGTTGCATTAACGTGGTGGCCTGTTGCGGATTGCTAACCCAATGCGGCGTAAAGCGCAGGCCGGTGCTTTGGCTGAGCGCATTGAGCAGATCGATACCAAAGCCGCGAGCATTGCCATTGCTATCGCGATAGCTCCAAGGGGCGTTATCTGCTTCAACGGCGTAAGGGATGTCAGTATGCTGCGCCAGCCACTGCTTTTCGCTGGCTGAGAGCATCAGGGTTTGCGTGTCCTGATAGCGCAACAGCGGCGGGCTCCAGCGCTGCTGTACGCGATTGCTGAACTCGGCGGGCAGCAGGCGCAGCTGGCTGTTGAGCCAGTGAATCAGGGCTTGATCGCGCGTTAAAGCGCGTAAGGTTAACTCGCTAGCGCCGGGATCGGCGGTAATCTGATAAATCTGTCCCTGCTGCAGTTGGCCGAGCAAAAAGCCCGCGCTGGCTTCGTCAGCCACTAGATAATCGCTCTGCTGATTCAGCAAGGCATACAGCGCCTGCAGATCACCCGGCAGGCTATGCCAGCGGTGCTGCTGCACAAAATCGGCTGGCAGTTGGGCCAGCGTGGCTTCAGCGATAGTGAGCTGGGCGGTCTCGCTATTGAACATCACCGCGCGCTGGTTATCGCGGTTGCGATAGATGCGAATCGGGCTGCTGTACCAGCTGTCGCTAAGCAGAATATCGGGCGGCAACTGTGCGTGTTCGGTGCTCAACACCAAATCCACCTCGCCGCGTTGCAGCGCCGCCAGCTGCTGACTACGATCCGCATAGCTTTGCAGCGTAAAGTGGGTGCCGGTCAGTTGGCTGAGAGCACTAAGATAATCAGCATCAATGCCCCAAATGCGATCGCCGATCCGCATCGCCCATGGGGCGCTATTTTGCGCCGGAACCGCGACGCGCAACGATGCGCCGGGCCATGGCTCAGCATGCGGCGCAGGCATCATGGCAGGCAACATCACGCTGCTGGCGGGTTGCAAATCGGCTCTCGCCAGCAGACTCAGCAATAACGTACACAGCAACAGCCAAATCCTCACTGCTGCGCTTTCCACAGTTCGGCGAGTTCTACCACCGATTGCACGCCGGTTTTCTCCAGAATATTTTTCTTGTGGGTGCTTACGGTTTTATTACTAATATGCAGCTGTTCGCCAATCTGCAAATTCGACAATCCCTTCACCAGCAGCGCCACAATTTGCTGCTCTTTCTCAGTTAAAGGCAGTTCGATACGTTCTGGCAGCGGCGGGAAGGCTTGTTGGCCGCCGAGCACCGCCAAAATGGCACTGAGCAGTTGCGCCATACTTTGGCTCTTTACCACATAACCGGCGGCACCGAGCGATACCGCACTGAGCAACGTGTGGCGACTCTGCTGTGCTGAGTAGATCAACACCGGACACTGCTGATTGCGCAGGCGTAAACGGCGCAATAGCTCCAGTCCGTCGCAGTCCGGCAAACCGATATCGAGCACAATCACATCAATGTGATGCAGCTGAAGCAGTTGGCGCGCTTGCGCTTCATCGCCAGCAGCGTGAATTTTTAAGGGGATGGGGGCGTGAGCACTCGCCGCTTCCAGTGCGACGGCAACTAACGGATGATCATCAATAAGCAGCAATGAAGCCATGAATCAGTTCCTGTGAATTTCATTGCTCCAGCATAGCGGAAAAGGGCAGGGGGAAAAATAAAAGGGAGAGCCGAAGCTCTCCCTTATTTAAACTGCTGGTAACCTTATTGCGCGGTACCGTCAGTTTTATGTTTCACGTGGCCGCCACCTTCTTTAGTGTCGACTTTCTTATTCATATCCGGGCATTTGCCGTCTTTACACATGCTGTTTTTGTGAACCTGGCTGGCTGACATATTGCTTGAATCAGTGCCTGAGGTTGCCGCGCTATTAGTATTGGTGCTGCCATTGTTGATTTTGCTGTTATCAACGTTATTCGGTGGCAGGTTCTGTTTTGCATCGCCTGCTGCTGCGCCCGCTTCAGCTGCAGCATTAGCCGCGCCATTATTGTCTGAAGAGTTATCTGCAGCCATAACCGCACCGCTACCTAAAGTCATCGCTGCCGTCAGAAAGATAATTGCAAACTTATTCATCATTATGCTCCAGTAATTAATGGATAGTTGCCGTCAAACACCGGCTGGTGTTGTGTGACGAAAATAGCGTGCCGCGATGGAATAAAATTCCACCTTATACGCTTCGCTTAAATATTAAATTTTGCAAACACATCAATCCTTAGTGCTTACATTTAAAAAGCTTAGTGCATGAAAATATAAATGCAAATTTGAGATGTACATTTTAAGACGGGTACGTAATTTACACCTACCCTGTGAAGGGCTAAAGTGGGCGGGTTGCGCCCGACGGACGTTGGGCCAGAAATTTGAATGGAATGACGTATGGATTACCAGAACGACGATTTACGCATCAGAGAGATCAAAGAGTTACTTCCTCCTGTTGCCTTACTTGAAAAATTCCCCGCCAGCGATAAAGCGGCTGAAACCGTAGCGCAGTCACGCCAGGCAATCCACCGCATCCTGCATGGCGAAGATGATCGTCTGCTGGTGGTGATTGGTCCTTGCTCAATTCACGATACCAAAGCGGCGAAAGAGTATGCCGCTCGTCTGCTGCCACTGCGTGATGAGCTGAAAGACGATCTTGAAGTGGTGATGCGCGTTTACTTTGAGAAACCGCGTACCACGGTGGGCTGGAAAGGGCTGATTAACGATCCCTTCATGGATGGCAGCTTCCAGATTAACGATGGTCTGCGTCTGGCACGTAAGCTGCTGGTGGATATCAATGATATCGGCTTGCCGGCGGCAGGTGAGTTCCTCGACATGATCACGCCACAATATATGGCCGATCTGATGAGCTGGGGCGCCATTGGCGCGCGCACCACCGAATCGCAGGTGCACCGTGAACTCTCCTCCGGTCTTTCCTGCCCGGTTGGTTTCAAAAATGGCACCGACGGTACCATTAAAGTGGCGATTGACGCGATTGGTGCAGCCAGCGCGCCTCATTGCTTCCTCTCGGTGACCAAATATGGCCACTCAGCGATTGTGGAAACCAGCGGTAACGAAGATTGCCATATCATTCTGCGCGGCGGTAAAGAGCCGAACTACAGTGCTGAGCATGTGGCAGCGGTGAAAACCGGTCTGGAGAAAGCGGGCCTGCGTCCGCAGGTGATGATCGACTTTAGCCACGCCAACAGCAGCAAGCAGTTCCAGCGTCAGATGGTGGTTGCCGATGACGTTGCGCAGCAGATTGCGGGCGGCGAGCAGGCGATTACCGGCGTGATGATTGAGAGCCATCTGGTGGAAGGTAACCAGAGCCTCGAAAGCGGCAAACCGCTGGTGTATGGCCAGAGCGTCACCGATGCCTGCATTGGCTGGGAAGACACGGAAAAAGCCCTGCGTCAGCTGGCGCAGGCGGTGAAACAGCGCCGCGGTTAATCGCGACATGCGATAAAAAAGGCCAGACTCGCGTCTGGCCTTTTTGCGTTTCAGCGTTCGCTTACTTGGCTTTACCCTGGTTTGCAACGGCTGCTGCTTTCGCAGCGATCTCGTCAGCATCACCCAGATAGTAACGTTTGAGCGGCTTGAAGTTTTCGTCGAACTCATACACCAACGGCACGCCAGTTGGGATGTTCAGTTCGAGGATTTCATCTTCGCTCAGGTTGTCGAGGTATTTAACCAGTGCGCGCAGTGAGTTACCGTGTGCGGCAACGATCACTTTCTCACCGCTCTTGATGCGCGGCAGAATGCTTTCGTTCCAGTACGGGATTACACGTTCGATGGTCAGCGCCAGGCTTTCGGTGGTTGGCAGCTGTGCATCAGTCAGTGAGGCGTAACGCGGGTCGTGGCCTGGGAAACGCTCATCAGCGCGATCCAGTTCCGGTGGGGTGATGGCAAAGCCACGACGCCACTGTTTAACTTGCTCGTCACCGTATTTTGCTGCGGTTTCCGCTTTATCCAAACCTTGCAGCGCACCGTAGTGACGCTCGTTCAGACGCCAGGTTTTCTCAACCGGCAGCCAGGCCTGATCCAGCTCATCCAGCACGTTCCACAGGGTGTGGATAGCGCGCTTCAGCACGGAAGTGTAAGCGAAATCAAACACGAAACCTTCTTTCTTCAGCAGCTGACCGGCTGCTTTGGCTTCCGTGCGACCTTTGTCAGACAGGTCCACGTCGTACCATCCGGTGAAGCGGTTTTCCTGGTTCCACTGGCTTTCGCCGTGTCGCACCAGTACCAGCTTAGTTACGGCCATAGCTTTACTCCTTAATGCTCGATTTACGATTAGTATTGAAACCGGCTGCGGCCACCGAGAAGCGGCTCACTAATAGCGCCATACCATAGCGGAAAACAGCGCACTGCGTAAGCCTGTCGGCAGCACAGTGCGCGTTTTTCATCCGGCGGCTAGTGCGACGTGAAGCGATAACGCGTCACGGACTGCCAACTGTCGCCGGGTTGCAGCCAGCAATCGGGCTGCGGCCATTCCGTATGATTGGGCGAGTCCGGTAAAAATTCACTTTCAAGAGCAATGCCCTGGAAAGCAGTATAGCTGTCTTGCTCACGGGCGCGTGTTCCCGCCAGATAGTTACCGGTGTAGAACTGCAGCGCCGGCGCAGCGGTAAATACGCTCAACTCCAGCTTGCCATCGGCAGACCACAAATGGGCGGCGGGCTGGCTGCTGTCGCCAGCGGTGTTGAGTAAAAAGGCATGGTCATAGCCCTTCACCGCTTTTTGATCGTCATCAGCAAGGAACTCATCGGCAACGCACTTCGGCTGGCGGAAATCAAAACTGTTTCCCGCCACCTCTTTCAGCGGCGCGTTGGGGATGCCCTCGCTATCCACCGGCAAGTAACGATCGGCGTGCAGTTGTAAGCGATGCTGGCGCGCATCACCATGATGCGCATCAAGATTGAAGTAAGCATGGTTGGTCAGATTGACCGGGCAGGGCTTATCCGTCTTCGCTTCATAACGAATCGACAGGCAATTATCATCATCAAGCTGATAGATCACGTCAGCAATCAAATTGCCAGGATAACCCTGATCGCCATCGGGCGAATCAAGGCGATAGTGCACCTCGGTTTCGCTCTGGCTGAGAATCTGCCAGCGACGCTTATCAAATCCTTCTGGTCCGCCGTGCAGCTGATGCGCGCCCTGGTTAGCGGCCAGCAGCAGATTGAGCGGCTTGAGTTCTGCCGAGGCAATACGGTTCGCGTAGCGGCCAATGGTGGCCCCAAGATAGGCATCCTGATGCAGATAATCTGATGGCGTCGCGCAGCCGAGCAGCGCTTCACGCACGCTGTGATCGCGCATCGGTACGCGCGCCGACAGCCAGGTCGCCCCCCAATCCATGAAGGTTGCGACCATGCCGTTGCGATTGCGCAGCACGGTGATGCGCCATGGCTGCCCGTCTGGCGCGTGAGAATTGATATCACTTACCATTGGCCAGCTCCTGCGGACGCTTTGCACACGTAGAAGGTCTCTTTAATGCCGGTTTGCGCTTCATATTTTTCGGCCACTACCGCTTTCACGGCATCGACCAGATCGATCGGCATCAGCGCCACGATGCAGCCACCGAAACCACCGCCGGTCATGCGCACGCCGCCGCGCGGACCGAGCTCGGCTTTGACAATCTCAACCAACTGATCGATTTGCGGTACAGTGATTTCAAAATCATCACGCATTGAAGCGTGGGATTCAGCCATCAGTTCGCCCATGCGCTTCAGATCGCCCGCGCTCAACGCATCCGCCGCTTCCAGCGTGCGCGCATTTTCCGTAATGACGTGACGCACGCGCTTCGCTACTAACGCATCCAGCTCACCTTCGGAGGCGGCAAACTCTTCCAGCGTGACGTCACGCAACGCGGGTTTGTTGAAGAAGCGGGCACCGGTTTCACACTGTTCGCGACGCGTATTGTATTCGCTGCCCACCAGGGTGCGCTTGAAGTTGGAGTTGATGATCACTACCGCGACATCTTCCGGCATCGATACCGCACGCGTGCCGAGTGTGCGGCAATCCAGCAGCATGGCGTGGTCAGGTTGGCCAAGTGCCGAAATCAGCTGATCCATGATGCCGCAGTTGCAGCCAACAAACTGGTTCTCGGCTTCCTGACCGTTCACCGCAATGGCGGCGCCGTCCAGCTTCAAGGCATACAGTTGCTGGAAAACCGTGCCTACCGCGACTTCCAGAGATGCTGATGAACTCAAGCCTGCGCCCTGTGGCACGTTGCCGCTGATCACCATATCCACGCCGCCAAAGCTGGCATCGCGTTTCTGCAGATGTTTCACCACGCCGCGCACGTAGTTGGCCCACATCGGCTCTTTTAACGGCTCAATGGGCGCGTCCAGCGAGAAACTGTCTTGCTGATTGTCGTAGTCGACCGCAATCACGCGCACTTCGCGGTCATCGCGTATGGCGCAGGCAATCACCGTTTGGTAATCGATGGCGCAGGGCAGCACGAAACCATCGTTATAGTCAGTGTGTTCGCCGATCAGATTCACGCGGCCCGGCGCCTGAATGCTGTGCGTAGGTTGATAGCCGAAGGTGTCAGCGAAAACCTGTTGAGTAATGGATTTTAAAGACATTTATTGCGCCTCGCGGAAATGGACATCGCTGACAGAACGCAGACGTTCAGCTGCCTGTTCCGCCGTTAAATCACGTTGGGTTTCGGCCAGCATTTCATAGCCAACCATAAATTTGCGTACCGTGGCTGAACGCAACAGCGGCGGATAGAAATGGGCATGCAACTGCCAATGGTCGTTGGCTTCACCATTGAACGGTGCACCGTGCCAGCCCATCGAATAAGGGAAGGAGCACTGGAACAGATTGTCGTAGCGGCTGGTCAGCTGCTTGAGTGCCAGCGCCAGATCGGTGCGCTGCGGCTCGGTGAGATCGGTAATGCGTTTTACGTGGGCTTTTGGCAGCAGCAGCGTTTCAAACGGCCACGCGGCCCACCACGGTACTACCGCTAACCAGTGCTCAGTTTCTACCACCGTGCGGCTGCCATCGTTCAGCTCGCGCGCCGTGTAATCCACCAACAGCGGTGAGCCTTTTGCATCAAAGTAACGTCGCTGATTGTCATCTTCTTTATGCGCTTCGTTTGGCAGGAAACTGTTGGCCCAAATCTGGCCGTGCGGATGGGGATTCGAACAGCCCATCGCCGCACCTTTGTTTTCGAACACCTGCACCCAAGGATAGTGTTGGCCGAGGTCGGCGGTCTGTTCCTGCCAGGTACGGACAATATCTTCCAGTCCGCTCAGCGGCAGTTCTGGCAGCGTTTTGCTGTGATCCGGCGAAAAGCAGATTACGCGACTGGTGCCGCGCGCACTTTCGCAGCGCATCAACACATCGTCGCTCTGCGGCGCGTCGGGGGTATTGGTCATCAGCGCGGCAAAATCATTGGTGAACACGTAAGTGCTTTTATAGTTGGGATTGATGTCACCGGTGATGCGGGTGTTTCCGGCACAAAGGAAGCAGTCGGGATCGTGTGCCGGTAACTGCTCCAGTGCCGGCGTTTCTTGCGCACCTTGCCACGGACGCTTAGCGCGATGGGGTGAAACCAGCACCCATTGATCGATCAATGGGTTATAGCGGCGATGCGGATGATCGACCGGATTAAATTTTTCCATGATGAGTCCTGGTAAACGGCAAACAGATAAACAAGGTTTTGATCAAAGTAGCACAAAGACCCGCGTGAAAGCGTGATCCAGTCTGGATAAATGGTATCGTTTACACAAGGTGACGATTCTCATTTTGTGGGGTTATCGTTGCTATTTGCTTAATTACCAGGCAATGGAATGGTAGCGGTTACATTGGTGAGTGATTTTATTTCGATGCGCATTAATGGGCGCCCTACTAAAGCTCATTGTAGGGTCGCCATTAATGGCGACCGCCAATTACCGCAGCGATTCTTGCAGGAAACCGTAACCTTGTTCTTGCGCGACAAAACTCAGGCGATGAGTGATGCACTGCGGAGCATCTTCGGCGTGATGTGACACAAACAATAGCTGCGTGCGGCCTTCGCCAATCAATACATCGACAAAACGGCGCACCAGCTGGCGATTAATTGGATCCAGCCCTTGCAGCGGTTCATCGAGGATCAGCAGCGTCGGGTGTTTTACCAGCGCACGCGCAATTAGCACTAGCCGCTGTTGTCCCCACGACAAACTGTGGAACGGCGCATCGGCCAGCTGATTATCCATCCCGAGCAGGGCCAGCCACTGGCGTGCCAGCGCTTTTTGCCGATCTGACACCGCCTGATACAGGCCAATGGAATCAAAGAAACCCGAGAGCACCACGGTGCGCACATTGCAGCTGACACGATAATCAAGATGCAGGCTACTGCTGACGTAACCGATGTGCTGCTTGATATCCCAAATGGTTTCACCGCTGCCACGGCGGATGCCAAACAGCGTCAAATCATTGCTGTAGCCCTGCGGATGATCGCCAGTGACTAAACTGAGCAGGGTGGATTTGCCCGCGCCGTTCGGCCCGGTAATCTGCCAATGTTCGCCAGGATTCACTTGCCAGCTCAGGCCATTAATCACCGCTTTATCGTTGTAGGACACCACCCCGTTACGCAGAGTCACGCGCGGCGCATCTTCAGCTAATTGTGGCAGTTGATCAGGTTGATCCGCTTCCGGCAGCGCCATGCCAGCCAGCTGCTCACTGTGCGCCAGCTGTGCCACCAGCGCTTCGGCCAGCACGGCACGACGTTCGCCCACATGCGTCAGCGTGCATTCGGCCAGCACGCCCACTTTCTCGACGAAATCAGGAATATCGTCGAAGCGATTTAGCACCAGCACCACGCTGTAACCGTTGCGGTGCAAATCGTTGAGGGTGTTTGCCAGGCTGGCGCGCGACGCCACATCCAGTCCATCAAAAGGCTCATCAAGAATGAGCAGATCGGGCTGCGCCATCAGCGCCTGACACAGCAGCGTTTTGCGCGTCTCGCCAGTGGAGAGATATTTGAAGCGGCGATCGAGTAGATAAGTGATACCAAACTGCTGCGCCAGTGCCTGACAGCGCGTCTCGTCTTTCACCTCGTCCTGAATGATTTGCGCCGCAGTGCGGCCCGTATCATCTTCGCCTTCACTGAGCATATCGGTGTTATTGCGTTCCCACTCATCGCTGACCAGCTGCTGGAGCTGCTCCAGCGACAGGCGCGTACGGCGCTGAAAATTCTGCTGCACGCTGCCTTTACCGGGCAGCAGCTCGCCGGAGAGCGCGCGCGCCAACGACGATTTGCCGCTGCCATTGGCGCCGACAAAAGCCCAGCTTTCGCCGCTGTTAAGGGTTAAATCGTTGAGTGACAGTGCTCGGGTGGCGCTAAGGTGAAATATGCCTTGCGAAATTTGCAATGAAGCCATGATGTATTCCGTTTTATGCATCGTGTTGCTCAGTTTTAGCCAGCGATGCAGGTGAAGTCAAATCATGGCGGAGATTTCAGAGCAGTGTGGCGATGATGGCGTGTTCAGCATTAAAACTGGCGGTGACGCTGGCGCCAGGCTGCAGATTCTGCTGTTTAACCTCATCGTTAGTGACGGTGGCGCACAGCGTTTCGCCGCTTGGCAGGGCCATCAATACTTCACTGACCTGCTCGCCGGGTTCGATGGCACTAATCTGCGCGGCCAGCTGGTTATCGCTGCTGCCTGCCGTGCTGCTAACCTGAATCCACGGCGCTTTAATTAACACCAGCACCTCTTTACCGCTGTCGAGCTGCAAACGTTCGGCGCTGCGCTCGGTGATCGCCACCTGTAAACGTGTGGTGCCGTCGGCGAGCAGTACCTCAATGTGCTGCTGCACCTGTTGATGGTCGCTGGCTAGCACCGTGCCAAACAGCTGGTTGCGTGCGCTGGTTTGCAGCGAAAAACGCGCAATCGCCGCTAACAGGCTATCGAGCGGTAAACTGTCGCTTTGCAACGCGTCAAAGGCTTTCTGCTGAATCTGTTCCATCAGTTGGAAAAGCTGAATCAGCCGCTCACCATACTGCGTCAACTGCGCGCCGCCGCCGCCTTTGCCACCGGTGGCGCGATCAACTAAAGTTTGATCGGCCATCTGATTCATCTCGTTGATCGCGTCCCAGGCACTTTTGTAGCTGATGCCCGCCAGCTTTGCGCCCTGGCTAATGGAGCCGGTTTGCTGCACGCGTTTCAGCAGCTCAATACGGCGCGGATCGGCAAACAGCTTCTGCTGAAGACGAATATGAAGAGAAAGTTCTGCCTGCATGTCAGCTCCTTAGGTTAATCCGCTCAGTTTACTGCTTAAAAGTAAAAGCACGAAAAGGGCAGTGCGTTTTTTTCTCTAACCGTTACAATCACTTTTTTATTTTCTGCGTGAGGTTTCCATGCTGGAACTGTTAAAAAGCCTGGCTGTGGCTATCATCATGGTGCCGATTGTGATGGCGATTATGCTCGGTCTGATTTACGGCCTGGGTGAAGTTTTCAACGTCATCTCTAAATTTGGCCGCCGCGACGATCGTCCCGCCAACAGCTCGCAACACTGATTTCCCAACGCCCGCACCCTGCGGGCGTTTTGTTATTAACTTCCGTAAAATCCTGCCGATAACTATCTCATGACGCATTTGTGCCGACGTTGTATTATCAAATATATAACGTAACAAGGAGCAACAAATGCAAAAAAATCATTACCGTTTGGCTGCAGTCACTGTACTGACGCTTTCTCTGGCCGGTCAGGCGGTTGCTGCGGAAAAAATCACCGTGTTCGCTGCCGCGTCACTGACGAATGCGTTGCAGGAGATCGCCACGCAGTATCAAAAGAAAACCGGCGTTGAAGTGGTCTCTTCATTTGCCTCTTCATCGGTGCTGGCACGTCAGATTGATCAGGGTGCGCCTGCCGATCTGTTCATCTCCGCCGACCAGCAGTGGATGGACGATGTGGTGGCAAAAAACAGCGTAGTGACCAATACGCGCTATACGCTGCTTGGCAACGATTTAGTGCTGATTGCCCCAAAAAGTGATGCAGCCAAAGTGGTGACCGTTGATAGTAAAACCGACTGGAAAAGTCTGTTGAAAGGCGAGCGACTGGCGGTGGGCGATCCCGATCACGTACCGGCCGGGATTTATGCCAAAGAAGCATTACAAAAACTGGGTGCGTGGGACGCTTTATCCCCGCAGCTGGCGCCGGCCAATAACGTGCGTGCCGCGCTGGCGTTGGTAGAGCGTAATGAAACGCCTTACGGCATTGTCTATGGTTCGGATGCGGTTGCTAGTCAGAAAGTGCAGGTAGTGGGACGTTTCCCGGAAGATAGCCACAAGCCGGTGGAATATCCGATGGCGATCGTCAAAGAACATCAGAACGCAACGGTAACCGCCTTCTATAACTATTTGCAGGGGCCGGATGCCGCTGCCGTATTTAAACAGTATGGATTTACGCCGAAGAAATGATATTGAGCGATCCCGAATGGCAGGCCGTTTTTCTCAGCCTGAAAGTGTCCTGTGTAGCGGTGCTGTGCAGCTTGCCGTTTGGCATCATGATGGCCTGGATTCTGGCGCGCTGCCGGTTTCCGGGCAAAACTTTGCTGGATAGCCTTGTTCATCTGCCCCTGGTGCTGCCGCCGGTAGTGGTGGGCTATCTGCTGCTGATCGCCTTAGGCCGACGTGGTTTCATCGGTGAATGGTTGTATGACTGGTTCGGCTTCACTCTCGCTTTCAGCTGGCGCGGCGCAGTCGTCGCGTCGGCGGTGATGGCCTTTCCCTTGATGGTGCGAGCAATTCGCCTCGCGCTGGAAGCGGTCGATAGCAAACTGGAGCAGGCGGCACGCACGCTCGGTGCCGGGCGCTGGCGCGTGTTCTTCACCATCACCATTCCGCTCACCTTGCCGGGTATCATTGTCGGTACGGTGCTGGCTTTTGCTCGCTCGCTGGGCGAATTTGGCGCCACAATCACCTTTGTTTCCAACATTCCTGGCGAGACGCGCACCATTCCGTCGGCGATGTTTACCTTGATCGAAACGCCTGGCGCCGAAGGCACCGCTGCGCGACTGTGTGCGGTGGCCATTGCGTTGGCGCTGATGTCGCTGGTGGCTTCTGAGCTGCTGGCGCGCTGGGGCCGTAAGCGGCTGGGAGCGGCGTAATGCTACATCTGCACATTTCTCAGCAGTTGGGTGATCACCTGCTCGACGTTAACGTCAATATTCCCGCTAGCGGTATCACCGCCATTTTTGGTGTGTCGGGCGCGGGGAAGACCTCGTTGATTAACGCGATTGGTGGATTGACCCAGCCGCAAAGCGGGCGCATTGAATTGAACGATCGTTTGCTGTTTGATTCAGCATCGCGCGTGAATTTGCCGCCGGAAAAGCGTCGCATCGGCTACGTGTTTCAGGATGCGCGGCTGTTCCCGCACTATCGCGTACGCGGCAATCTGCAATACGGCATGGCACCGTCGATGAAGTCACAGTTCAACGCGCTGGTGGCGCTGCTCGGCCTTGAATCGCTGTTAACGCGCTATCCGGCATCGCTGTCGGGCGGCGAAAAACAGCGCGTGGCGATTGGCCGCGCCTTACTCACTGCGCCCGATATTTTGCTGATGGACGAACCGCTGGCGTCGCTGGATCTGCCGCGCAAACGTGAACTGATGCCCTATCTGCAAAAGCTGGCGAAGCAGGTCGATATTCCGATTATATACGTGTCGCACAGCCTCGATGAAATCCTGCAGCTGGCGGATAACGTACTGGTGCTGGATGCGGGCCAGGTGAAAGCCTTTGGCTCGCTGGAGAAGGTATGGAGCAGCACGGCAATGCGCCCCTGGCTGCCGCTTGCCGAGCGCACCAGCGTGCTGCGCGTGCAGGTGCTGGAGCAGCATCCGGATTACCCGATGACGGCGCTGTCGCTGGGCGATCAGCATATTTGGGTCAGTCGCGTGAACCAGCCGCTGAAAACACCGCTGCGCATTCGTATCGCTTCAGCCGACGTTTCGCTGGCGCTGCAGCCGCCGCACAATACCTCGATCCGCAATATTTTGCCGGCGCAGGTTGTCGAGCTGCTGGAGATTGACGATCAGGTGGAGGTAAAACTGCGCATCGGCATTAGCGAGCTGTGGGCGCGCATTTCGCCGTGGGCGCGGGATGAGCTGGGCATTCGGCCCGATCAGTGGTTGTATGCGCAGATTAAAAGCGTGTCGATTGCGGCATGATTTATTGCACGGTTTGATAAAATCGGCGCAATAAATTGCGCCGCTACATCCTATGGTTACAGGATTTCCTGGTTTATCACTTCGGCGATGCCCGGCTCCAGATTGGTGCCAATCACCTTTTTGGCGCGTGCTTTGATGGCGTCATCGGCATTGCCCATCGCCACACCTAATCCTACCTGTTCCAGCATGCTGAGATCGTTGTAGTTGTCGCCAAATGCCAGCACGTCTTGCATGCTGAAGCCCTGACTTTCCACCCACTGCGCCAGACGCTTGCCTTTGCTGTTGCCGCCTTTGGCGATATCCACCTGATCGTGCCACGACCACTCACAGGCCAGCCCCAATTCCGCTTCGGTGCGCTCGGCAAACTGCTGCAGCGCACGCGTATCCGGATGCGACAGCGCGAATTTCCAGATCGAAGTGGCTTCCATTGCGGCCTGCGCCAGACTGGGCACCTGCAGGAACAGCGGACGCTGCGCTTCCGGCAGCGATTGCGCCCAGTTTAGCGTTCGCGTTACATGACCTGTTGGCGTCTGATACAGCATCGCATCATCAACATACAGCAGACCATGGATGTTCTCTTCATCCAGCATCTCAATCACACGGGCGGCTTTGTTTTTCTCAAGCGGATCGGCAGCCAGCACCTTTTTCGCCGGATAATCATACAAATAGGTGCCATTACAGCATATCGCGGGTGTATCGAGCTTAAGTGCCTGATAAAAAGGGTGGATGGCGCAGTGGTGGCGACCGGTAACGATCAACACTTTCACGCCCGCCTGTTGTGCGCGGGCCAGCGCTTCGATGGATTCAGGCAGAATGGTTTTATTCGGGGTCAGCAGGGTGCCGTCGAGGTCAAGGGCGATTACGCGGTAGCTCATTACACTTTCCGTCCGGGAGTTGGCAAAGCATTGAGTCTACACCCGGCAGCGGCCCTGAGACAAAAAACAGGGCACAAATGAATCCAGCGCGACAAAATGAAACGCGCTACAGTTATCCCTTTCATCAGGCAGCGAATAAGGAAAACGCATGAAACAAGTCGTGTATACCGCCAGTCCCGAGAGCCAGCAGATCCATGCCTGGCAGTTGCAGGAAGATGGCGCACTGACGTTATTGCAGGTAACGGATGTTGCCGGCCAGGTGCAGCCAATGGTGGTGAGCCCGAAGAAAGATTTTCTCTATGTGGGTGTTCGTCCGAATTTTCGCGTGCTGGCGTTCCGCATTGCGGCCGACGGTACCCTGAGCCTGGCCGGTGAAGCGCCGTTGCCGGGCAGCCCAACGCACATCTCTACCGATCGTCACGGCAACTACCTGTTCTGCGGCTCGTATAACGATGCCTGCGTCAGCGTCAGCCCCATTGGTAGCGATGGCTTGCCGCAGGCACCAAGCCAGGTGATTAACGGCTTAGACGGTTGCCACTCGGCAAACATCGACCTGAACAACCAAACGCTGTTTGTACCGGCCTTGAAGCAGGATCGTATCTGCCTGTACCAGCTGAATGCTGACGGCACCCTGGCACCGCGTGAGCAGGCGCAGGTCACCACCGTTGAAGGCGCGGGGCCGCGTCATATGGCTTTCCACCCGAATGGCGCGTATGGCTACGTGGTGAACGAACTGGATAGCACGGTCGATGTCTGGGCGCTCAACAACGTGCACGGTCAGGTTGAGCGCGTGCAAAGCCTCGATATGATGCCGAAAGATTTCAGCGATACGCGTTGGGCGGCTGACATCCATATCACGCCGGATGGACGCTTCCTCTATGCTTGTGACCGCACCAGCAGCACCATTACGGTGTTCAGCATCAGTGAAGATGGTGCCGTGCTGGCGATTGAAGGCTTCCAGCCAACTGAAACGCAGCCGCGCGGTTTCAACATTGACCATAGCGGCCAATATCTGGTGGCGGCGGGACAGAAATCGCACCATATCGAAGTGTATAAAATTCAGGAGCGCGGCCTGCTGAATCCGCTGGCGCGTTATGCGGTAGGACAAGGCCCGATGTGGGTGGTGATTCACGCACTGGGTTAATCAATCAAAAACGGCGCCGAGGGCGCCGTTTTTATATCAGGCATACTTCACGGTAATCGAGGCACTCGCCAGCGCATGAAAATGCACGTTAAAGCCGACCATCGCGCCGCTGGCACCTTCATCCACTTCAATCTTGTCGGTATCCAGCGCATGCACCGTAAAGATATAGCGATGCGATTCGCCCTGCGGGGGGGCCGCACCACCATAGCCGGTTTGGCCAAAATCGGTGCGCGTCTGAATGGCGCTCTCCGGCAGCTCTGCCACGCCAGAACCGGCACCTTGCGGCAGCACGGTCACCTCGGCGGGGATGTTCGCTACCACCCAGTGCCACCAGCCGGAACCGGTTGGCGCGTCGGGATCGTAGCAGGTCACGACAAAGCTCTTAGTGCCCGCCGGGACATCATCCCACGCCAGATGGGGTGACAAATTGTCGCCCTGATAACCCATGCCGTTGAAAACGTGTCGTTCTGGCATCTTATCGCCATCGTTAAAATCCTGGCTGAATACGCGCATGATCTCTCCTGTTTAGTGTGCAGTGTTCTCAATCATGGTGGAAATGCGCCGCAACATCCAGTGCCGCGCTGAGCGCTTGCGTCAGCTGCGTCAGTTCGGCGGCAGAAATCAGATAAGGTGGCATCAGATAAATGAGGCGGCCAAACGGGCGAATCCACACGCCGCGCTCGACGAAGAACTGCTGCAGCGCCGCCATGTTCACCGCCTGATGGGTTTCGACAACGCCAATGGCGCCTAGCACGCGCGCATCGGCCACCGCGCTATGGCTGCGCAGCGGCAGCAGCTCGGCCCGCAGCTGCTGTTCGATAGCCGCTACCTGTGTCGTCCAGTGACCTTCATTAATCATTGCCAGACTTTCCACCGCCACCGCACAGGCCAGCGGATTGCCCATAAAAGTTGGGCCGTGCATAAAGCAGCCAGCCGCGCTGCGGCTAATGGTATCGGCGACTTCCCGCGTGGTTAGCGTGGCGGAGAGCGTCATGGTGCCGCCGGTGAGCGCTTTGCCGAGGCAGAGAATGTCCGGCGTGATACCCGCATGTTCGCAGGCGAACAGTTTGCCGCTACGACCAAAGCCGGTGGCGATCTCATCGGCAATCAGCAGTAATCCGTAGCGATCGCACAGCTCACGCACCTGCTGCAGATAACGCGGGTGATAGAAGCGCATGCCGCCCGCGCCTTGCACAATCGGTTCAAGAATAACTGCGGCAATCTCGCGATGGTGCGTTTCTGCCAGCTGCGCGAAATCGGCGAAATCCGCCTCATTCCACCCATCATCGAATGCGCACTGCGGCGCATTGGCAAACAGGTGTTCCGGCAGATAACCGCGCCACAGGCTGTGCATCGAGTTTTGCGGATCGCACACCGACATGGCGGCAAATGTATCGCCGTGATAACCCCGCTTCAGCGTGAGAAATTTCTGCCGCGTCTGATTGCGTCCCAGCCAGTATTGCAGCGCCATTTTCATCGATACTTCGACGGCGATCGAACCCGAATCGGCGAGGAATACGCACTCCAGCGCGTCGGGCGTCATGGCAATCAACTGGCGGCTCAGCTCAACCGCCGCTGGGTGGGTAATACCGCCGAACATCACGTGCGACATCTGCGCCATTTGCTGCTGCAGCGCCTGGTTGAGACGCGGATGGTTGTAGCCGTGAATCGCCGCCCACCACGACGACATGCCATCAACCAGTTCACGTCCATCGGCCAGCTGCAGCTGGCAGCCGTGCGCTGCCACAACCGGATAACAGGGCAGGGGATCGCGCATCGACGTATAGGGATGCCAGATATGCTGGCGGTCAAAGTTGAGGTCGTCCTGAGTGAACATGCGTATTGTAAACCATTTTAAAAAGATTTAGTTTACAAGTATAACCACGTTAATCGTCGGGATGAACCCCCTTTTTTTGGAGTAAGTAATGGCAAACCGCTGGACACTGACACAAGCTCAGGCACTGTTCGATAAACCTTTCCTTGAGTTGATGTTTGAAGCGCAGCAAGTGCATCGTCAACATTTCGATCCGCGTCAGGTACAGGTCAGTACGCTGCTGTCGATCAAAACCGGTGCCTGCCCGGAGGACTGTAAATACTGTCCGCAAAGCGCACGCTATAAAACCGGTCTGGAATCTGAGCGTCTGATGGAGGTGGATGCGGTGCTGGAATCGGCGCGCAAAGCCAAAGCAGCGGGCTCAAGCCGTTTCTGCATGGGCGCGGCGTGGAAAAACCCGCACGAGCGCGATATGCCGTACCTGCAGCAAATGGTGCAGGGCGTAAAAGCGATGGGCATGGAAACCTGTATGACGCTCGGTACGCTGGATGGCAGCCAGGCGCAGCGCCTGGCTGAAGCTGGCCTCGATTTCTACAACCACAACCTCGATACCTCGCCAGAGTTTTACGGCAACATCATCACCACTCGCAGCTATCAGGAGCGTCTGGATACGCTGGATAAAGTGCGCGGCGCGGGCATAAAAGTGTGTTCGGGCGGCATCGTAGGCCTGGGTGAAACGGTGAAAGATCGTGCGGGCCTGCTGGTGCAGCTGGCCAATCTGCCAACGCCGCCGGAGAGCGTGCCGATCAACATGTTGGTGAAGGTGAAAGGCACGCCGCTGGCGGATAACGAGGATGTTGAACCCTTCGATTTCATCCGCACCATCGCCGTGGCGCGCATCATGATGCCATCCTCGCACGTGCGTCTTTCTGCCGGGCGCGAGCAGATGAGTGAGCAGACTCAGGCGATGTGCTTTATGGCCGGTGCCAACTCGATCTTCTACGGCTGCAAGCTGCTGACCACGCCAAACCCGGAAGAGGATAAGGATCTGATTCTGTTCCGCAAACTGGGCCTCAATCCAGAACATACTGCGACCACGGCGGGTGATAATGAGCAGCAGTATCAGCTCAGCGAGCAGCTGCTGCACGCCGATACCGAGCAGTTCTACAACGCGGCAGTGTAAATGGGCTGGTCACAACGTATCGATCAGGCGCTGGCGGCACGTCGAGCGGCCGATGGCTGGCGGCAGCGACGTCCTATTGCGCACAACAGCGTGCGCGAAATTACGCTGGAGGGTCAGCGTTATCGCCACTTCTCAAGCAATGATTATCTCGGATTGAGTCAGCATCCGGCGGTCATCGCTGCATGGCAGCAGGGCGCGGTTGAATCGGGCGCGGGCGCGGGTGCATCCGGACACGTTACCGGTTACAGCCGTCATCACGCACAGCTCGAGGAGCAGCTGGCCGACTGGCTCGGCTACTCGCGCGCGCTGCTGTTTATCTCGGGATTTGCCGCCAATCAGGCGGTGATCCATCTGCTGGCAGAAAAGCAGGACCGCATCTTTGCCGACAAGCTGGCGCACGCTTCGCTGCTGGATGCCGCCAGCCATAGCCCGGCGAGTCTGCGTCGCTTTGCGCATAATCAGCCAGAGAGTCTGGCGAAACTGCTGGCTACGCCGGCGGACGGCGGCACACTGGTGGTGACCGAAGGCGTGTTCAGCATGGATGGTGACAGTGCGCCGCTTGCTGCTATCGCGGAACAGACGCGGCGCGGCAACGGCTGGTTGCTGGTGGATGATGCGCACGGTATCGGTGTTACCGGTGCACAAGGACGCGGCAGCTGTTGGCAGCAGCAGGTGAAACCGGAGCTGCTGATTGTCACCTTTGGTAAAGGATTTGGCGTCAGCGGCGCCGCGCTGCTGTGCGATGACGCCACCGCCGATTATGTCGAACAATTTTCACGCCATTTGATCTACTCCACCGCGATGCCACCGGCGCAGTGCTGCGCGCTGCTGGCGGCGCTGCGGCAGATTCAGCAAGGCGATGCGCTGCGTGAGCGGCTGCACAGCCACATTGCGCGCTTCCGCGCCGGCGCTGCGGATTTGCCGTGGCAGTTAGGCGCATCCAATAGCGCCATCCAACCCTTAATCATCGGCGAAAACAGTGCGGCGCTGGCGTTGTCGCAGCGGCTGGCGCAAGCCGGCTGTTGGGTGAGCGCGATTCGTCCGCCTACCGTACCACCGGGCACGGCGCGGCTGCGTATCACGCTCACGGCTGCGCATCATACCGATGACATAGATCGTTTGCTGGAGGCGCTGTATGACGCTGCAGGTTAACAAACAGGCGGTGGCGAAGGCATTTGGTCGGGCGGCTCCGCATTATGAACAGCATGCGCAGCTACAGCGACTGAGCGGCGAGGCGTTGCTGGCGCTGGCTCCGGCCGGTTTTGGTCCGCATCTGCTGGATGCCGGCTGTGGTACCGGCTGGTATAGCCGCTACTGGCGCGATCGCGGATGCACGCTGACGGCGCTCGATCTCTCACCCAACATGCTGCAAACGGCGCGCGAGCGACAATCGGCGCATGACTATGTGCTGGGTGATATTGATGATCTCCCGCTCGCGGATGCCAGCGTTGACGGTGTGTGGAGCAACCTGGCGGTGCAGTGGAGCAGCGATCTGCGCACTGCGCTGCAGCAATGCTTGCGCGTCACGCGGCCGGGCGGCACGGTGCTGTTTTCCACGCTGCTCGACGGTTCGCTGCATGAAGTGCATCGGGCGTGGGCGCAGCTGGATGGTCGTCGTCACGCTAATCGTTTCCTCAGCGCCGCACAGTTTCATGCCGCCACTGTCGCCCTGCCGATGCAGGCAGAGCAGCAGATCGTTACGCTGCATTTCCCGAGCGCGCTCAGCGCGATGCGCTCCCTGAAAGGCATTGGTGCCACACATCTGCACGATGGACGCGGCGCCAGCGCCGTGACGCGTTCCCAGTTAGCCCAACTTGAACAGTATTGGCCGCAGGATCAGGCCGGATATCGCCTCAGCTATCACCTGATGTATGGAGTTTTAACGAAATGACACGTTGGTTTATTACCGGAACCGATACCGAAGTAGGCAAAACCGTGGCCAGCGGTGCGCTGTTGCAGGCAGCAAGTGCCGCAGGATTGCGCACCGCAGGTTACAAGCCGGTAGCATCCGGCTGCGAAATGACGCCGGACGGCATCCGCAATAGCGATGCGCTGGCGTTGCAGCGCTACAGCAGCCTGGCGCTGCGTTACGAGCAGGTGAATCCACTGGCGTTCCTCGAACCGACATCGCCGCATATTATTAGTGCGGAAGAGGGCAGGCCGATCGCGTTTGCGGCACTGTCAGCGGGTTTGCGCGCGCTGGAGCAGCAGGCGGAGTGGATATTGGTTGAGGGCGCGGGCGGTTGGTTTACGCCGTTATCTGAGACGCAAACTTACGCCGATTGGGTGGAAGCCGAGCAGTTGCCGGTGATCCTGGTGGTGGGCGTTAAGTTAGGCTGTATCAACCATGCGATGCTCACCGCCGAAGCGGTAAAAGCGCGCGGGTTACGTCTGGCGGGCTGGATTGCTAATGATATCCAGCCGCCGGGCAAACGCCATCAGGAATATATCGCCACGCTGCGTCAACGTATTGACGCGCCGTTGCTGGGTGAGATCCCGCATCTTACTGATGAGGCGCAGCAGGCCGAGTGCGGGCGCTATCTGACACTACCGCAATAAACCAGGTCGCCATTTATGGCGACCTGGATATCTAAGTCGCGGTTAACCACTTACTCACGGTAACGTCATCCAGCTGCGCCACTTTGCCGTGCGCTACGTTGCGTCCGCGATGCAGCAGCAGGAAGTAGTCGGCGACGCGACGAATGAAGGATACGTGCTGCTCCAGCAGCAGAATCGTCAAACCATATTCCCGGTTGAGCCGACGAATCAGATTGCCCATCTCCTCCTCCAGCCACGGCGACATCCCTTCCGTCGGCTCATCCAGAATCACCAGCTTCGGTTGCAGCACCAGCGCGCGCGCCAGCGCCAGATGTTGCTGCTGATCCATCGGTAACTCGCCGCTGCGTTGATGGCGCAGTGAATAGAGCGCAGGAAAAAGATCAAACACCATTTCAGGAATGGCGCGGCTGCGATCGTCCTGTGCCGCCATCAGGGCAATCAGTAGGTTATCCTCCACGCTCATCTGCGAGAAGATATGCCGGCCTTGCGGCACATATCCAATGCCGGTGCGGGCGCGCAGCTCCGCGGGCTGCAGCAGCAAATCTTCCGGGGGTGAGCCATCCTCCTGCCAGGTCATTGAACCGCTGTTAATCGGCAAGCGACCCATGATGCAGTTCACTAACGTGGTTTTGCCCATGCCTGGACTGCCCAGCACGCCCGTGCAGGTGCCGGGTGGCAGATCGAGATCCACATCCCATAGGATGTGGTTTTGACCGTAAAACTGATTCACCGAACGTAAACTCAGCATCTGACATACTCCTTCCAGATTATTAGCCTGAATGCTCCCGCTCTGTGTCGTCTGGCATACAGTCGTGCACGATTGATGGACACCATTGTCGTCGGCAATAGCCGATATGGACTCGTCACTCCATACCGCTAATCATTGCAATTCCCAGGCCAGGTTAAAGATATAAGCGGGTCATCGTCTGAAACCGAGCAAATAAGCGCTTAAAAGTTGAGTAACGCTTAACAATTCCAGACGGTGATAAATCGGCTGCACTTTGACGGTGCTGACTGCTCAACGTTTCTGGTGCATCTGATCGTTCGTAAAGCACGCACTGAAGAAATAAGTGGCCTTAACGGCGGGTTTTTCTACGCGTAAACGCCCGTTGATGGGCAAAAAGAGGAGGTTAATGCGACACGCAATGAGAGAAAAATAAATACGAAAATAAATTTTTTCGCCCTTAAAAAGACGCGGGAGAAAATTATACACAGCTGATGGGCTCGGGGCTGGATTCACTTATCCACCATTACTGTGGATAACCTTGTGCATTAGCGACTGAAAACCGGGCGCAAGCGAGTAAATTCGCGGCCTTCATACATTATGATGAGAATATGGGCTTTTAGGTGAAATTTAATTAAAACAGCAGGTTAACTAAAATCAAGCATGCGATTTATCTGCCTTGTCATCAGACTGCAATTTAATGACACTCTATTGACAAATGTTAAAAGCGTCCTCCCTTTGGGGATAACATTGCGCAACAACAGCTTGCTGCTTGCCGCATAAATTGCACTGAAGAAAATCATCGGCACGTGCCATAATCGTGCAAGGTTACTGTGATTATGTCCAGTATTTTTTTCTGGCAAATTCGCCATAGCAGAGTAGAATTAGCAGCCTGCCCGCCGACTTCATCTGCTGGAACCGCCAAAACATGAGCAAAGCCTTTAAACTCAACTCCGCTTTCAAGCCTTCAGGCGATCAACCTGAGGCCATTCGCCGCCTTGAAGAGGGCCTTGAGGATGGGCTCGCGCATCAAACGCTGTTGGGCGTAACCGGCTCAGGTAAAACCTTTACCGTGGCGAACGTGATAGCTGACCTGAATCGGCCGACCATGGTGCTGGCGCCGAATAAAACCCTGGCAGCGCAGCTGTATGGCGAAATGAAGGAGTTCTTCCCGGATAACGCGGTGGAGTTTTTCGTCTCTTACTACGATTACTATCAGCCTGAAGCCTATGTGCCGAGCTCTGACACCTTTATCGAGAAAGATGCGTCGGTGAATGAACACATTGAGCAGATGCGTCTCTCGGCCACCAAAGCGCTGCTCGAGCGTCGTGATGTGATTGTGGTGGCCTCGGTTTCTGCCATCTACGGTCTGGGCGATCCAGACCTCTATTTAAAAATGATGCTGCACTTAACGCGCGGCATGATTATCGATCAGCGCAGCATTTTGCGTCGTCTGGCGGAGCTGCAATATGCGCGCAACGATCAGGCTTTCCAGCGCGGGACTTTCCGCGTACGTGGCGAAGTGATTGATGTGTTTCCGGCCGAATCGGACGATATTGCGCTGCGTATTGAGCTATTTGACGAAGAAGTTGAGCGGTTGTCGCTGTTCGATCCGCTCACCGGCCAGATTGACTCCGTCATTCCACGCTTTACCGTCTATCCCAAAACGCACTACGTGACGCCGCGCGAGCGCATTCTGCAGGCGATGGAAGATATCAAAGTTGAGCTGGTGGATCGCCGTAAGGTGCTGCTGGAGAACAATAAGCTACTGGAAGAGCAGCGTATTTCTCAGCGTACCCAGTTCGATTTAGAGATGATGAACGAGCTGGGTTACTGCTCCGGTATCGAAAACTACTCGCGCTATCTTTCTGGCCGTGGACCGGGCGAGCCGCCGCCGACCCTGTTTGATTACCTACCAGCAGATGGTTTGCTGGTGGTCGATGAATCGCACGTGACCATTCCGCAGATTGGCGGCATGTATCGCGGCGACCGGGCGCGCAAAGAGACGCTGGTGGAGTATGGCTTCCGCTTGCCGTCGGCGCTGGATAACCGCCCGATGAAGTTTGAAGAGTTTGAGGCTTCAGCGCCGCAAACCATTTATGTCTCGGCGACACCGGGCAACTACGAGCTGGAAAAATCGGGCAGCGAAGTGATCGATCAGCTGGTGCGTCCAACCGGCCTGCTCGATCCGATTCTCGAAGTGCGTCCGGTGGCGACGCAGGTCGACGATCTGCTGTCAGAAATCCGCAAGCGTGTGGAGATTAACGAGCGCGTGCTGGTTACGGTGCTGACCAAGCGCATGGCGGAAGATCTCACCGAATATCTGGTCGAGCACGGCGAGAAGGTGCGCTATCTGCACTCTGATATCGATACCGTAGAGCGTATGGAGATCATCCGCGATTTGCGCCTCGGCGAATTTGATGTGCTGGTCGGCATTAACTTGCTGCGTGAAGGGTTAGATATGCCGGAAGTGTCGCTGGTGGCGATTCTGGATGCCGATAAAGAGGGCTTCCTGCGTTCTGAGCGCTCCCTGATCCAGACCATCGGCCGCGCCGCGCGTAACATCAACGGCCGGGCGATTCTCTACGCCGACAAAATTACCCCATCGATGGAGCGCGCGATGGGCGAAACCGAGCGCCGTCGTGAGAAGCAGCAAAAATACAACGAAGAGAATGGCATCGTGCCGCAAGGGCTCAACAAGAAGATCACTGATATTCTTGAGCTCGGCAAAAACGTGGTAAAAACGCGCGGCAAAGGCAAAACCGCCTCGCGCACTGCGGCAGAAGCAGAAGCCAACTACATGGCGCTTACGCCACAGGCGATGCAGAAAAAAATTCACGAGCTGGAAGGGCAGATGCAGCAGCATGCGCAGAATCTGGAGTTCGAAGAGGCGGCCAGCGTGCGCGATCAGTTACATCAGCTGCGCGAACTGTTTATTGCTGCTTCGTAGTGCCTGCGTAGGGTGCGCATTAATGCGCACCAAGACGGGTGGTCGCCATGAATGGCGACCCTACGAGCATGTAATGTGGTTTTCGTAGGGTGCGCATTAATGCGCACCGAGACGGCTGGTCGCCATAAATGGCAACCCTACGAGCATGCAATGTGGTTTTCGTAGGGGGCGCATTAATGCGCACCGAGACGGCTGGTCGCCATAAATGGCAATCCTACGAGCATGCAATATGGTTTTCGTAGGGTGCGCATTAATGCGCACCTGGAAGCTAAACCGCTTGAATCGCGTGTTCTAGCGCGATGCGCAGCAGCTGGCGGTCGTGTCGATATTTAATATCGGCGGCTTCCAGCGGTTCGCGAATGATTAAGCGTTGTTCCACACCGGCAATATCCGCTGACGGCCCGACGACAATCGCATCAATCACCCGCTTGCCAATGGCTTTTTCCATGATCGCCAGCTTATCCGCGACATTCAGACTGGCGGCTGCCGGGCTCAATTCGCGGCCAAGATTGCCGATAAATACCATGGTGGCAGGCGTGCGACGCAGCGCACGCGCCATATCTTCCATCAACAAAATGGGCATCAGGCTGGTGTAAAAACTGCCGGGGCCGATCAGAATCAAGTCGGCTTCGCCTATTGCCTCGATCGCTTCACGCGTCGGCTGCACGTTGGGATGCAGCATCAACTCTTCGGGCGGCTGTCTCATTTCATCAATCGCGGTTTCGCCGTATACCATATTCCCTTCGCCATCCTGAGCCACCAGATCGACCGGCTGTTCCGACATGGGGATAAGAAATGCATCGACTTTGAGCAGATTGCGAATGATGTTAATCGCCTCCAGTGGCCGCACGCTGAGGTGATCCAGCGCTTTAAGCATCAGATTGCCAAGGTTGTGGCCAGCTAACTCGCCGTTACCGCTAAAGCGATACTCAAACATCGCCGTCGCTACGCTAGGTTCGGTGATCAATTGATTGATGCAGTTGCGCATATCACCCCAGGCAATGCCGCCTTCCGAGCGGCGAATGCGGCCGGTGGAACCGCCATTATCGGTGGTGGTGACAATGCCGGTTAAGCGCGAGCCTAACGGTGCTAATGCTGACATCACGCGGCCCAGGCCGTGTCCGCCACCCAATGCCACCACGCGATCCAAATCTGCCAGGGTTCGATTCATGTTTCTCCTTTGTTGCTGACGTCCTCGCGTTGAGGCGTAGTTGAACTGATGTGCATCAATATCTGTGAGATATTTTACCGTATCCTGTCGCGAAAATGCGGTGAAAATACGTTATGTATCAATATATATAGCGAAATTCACTGATGGATGCTAATCGCTAATCGCGCTACCATTCGTTTTAACCGTGTTGTCCACAATGACAACAAACTCCCAAGCCTGGTTTCCTAAGTCGTTAATGATATGGAATGCAGGCCGCAGCCTTGAGCTGCCAGGGTGCAGAAAGAAATGACTGCATCTCCCGACTTTGGAAAGGTGTTCAGGTGCCACAATTTACAGATGCCTACGCGCGCAGCTTTTACTATCTGCGCCTGTCGGTCACGGATGTGTGTAACTTCCGTTGTACCTACTGCTTGCCGAACGGCTACAAGCCGAACGGAACGCACAACAAGAGCTTTCTCTCGCTGGATGAGATTCGTCGCGTGACGCGTGCCTTTGCGGCCGCGGGCACCGAAAAAGTGCGTCTGACCGGCGGCGAGCCCTCCATGCGCCGTGATTTTACCGACATTATCGCGGCAGTGCGCGAAAACGACGCCATCCGCCAGATTGCGATGACCACCAACGGTTACCGCATGGCGCGCGATGTAGGTGCCTGGCGTGCAGCCGGCCTCACCCATATTAACGTCAGCGTCGATAGCCTCGATGCGCGCCAGTTTCACGCCATAACCGGACAGGACAAATTTGCCGAGGTGATGGCGGGAATTGATGCCGCTTTTGATGCCGGTTTCGAGAAAGTGAAAGTCAACAGCGTGCTGATGCGTGATGTGAACAGCCATAGCCTCAGCACCTTCCTTGAATGGCTGCGCCTGCGGCCGATTCAACTACGCTTTATCGAGCTAATGGAAACCGGCGATGGCAGCGATCTGTTTCGCCGTCATCACATCTCTGGTGAAGTGATTCGCGATCAGCTGATCATGCAGGGCTGGCAGCGCCAGCCACGTGGCCGCAGCGACGGTCCGGCGCAGGTGTTTCGTCATCCCGATTATCAGGGCGAAGTGGGCCTGATCATGCCGTACGAGAAAGATTTCTGCGCCAGCTGCAACCGCCTGCGCGTTTCGGCGCTGGGCAACCTGCATCTGTGTCTGTTCGGCGATGGCGGCGTGTCGCTACGCGATCTGCTGGCGTCTGACGATCAGCAAGCGGAGTTGCAGGCGCGCATTGCGCACAGCCTTGGGCAGAAAAAGCAGACGCATTTCCTGCATCAGGGCAATACCGGCATCACGCAAAACCTCTCCTTTATTGGTGGCTAAACACAGGAGTTACGGCCATGGGTAAACCTTCCGGCGAATTTGTCGCCTTAAATGTGGCGGTGATGACCGTCTCTGACAGCCGCGATGCCAGCAATGACACCTCCGGCGATTTCCTGCGTGAAGCCCTGGCAGAAGCCGGGCATCAGGTGGTGGACCGCGCGCTGGTGCCGGACAACCGCTATCGCATTCGCGCCACGGTATCGCGCTGGATCGCCAGCGACGATGTGCAGGTGGTGATCGTCAATGGCGGCACCGGTTTTAACAGCAAAAACAGCACGCCTGAAGCCTTGCTGCCGCTGTTTGATCGCGAAATCGAAGGCTTTGGTGAGCTGTTTCGCATGATCTCCTATGAAGAGATTGGCAGCTCGACGCTGCAGTCGCGTGCTGTCGCCGGTTTGGCCAATCAGACGTTGATTTTTGCCGTGCCGGGATCGACCAACGCCTGCCGCAGCGGCTGGGAACGCATTATTGAAGATCAGCTGGATGCGCGTACGCGTCCGTGTAATTTTGTCTCTCATTTGAAGAAGTTGTAAGCATGTCATCCTTAACGCATATCAATGCCGCTGGCGAAGCCCACATGGTGGATGTCTCTGGCAAAACCGAAACGGTGCGTGAAGCCCAGGCCGAAGCGCTGGTGCTGATGAGCGCCGAAACGCTGCAGATGATTATCGACGGCAGCCACCACAAAGGTGACGTGTTCGCCACCGCACGTATCGCCGGCATTCAGGCGGCGAAACGTACCTGGGAACTGATTCCGCTGTGCCATCCGCTGATGTTGAGCAAAGTGGAAGTGACCTTAATTGCCGAACCGGAACACAACCGCGTGCGGGTGACCTCGCTTTGCCGCCTGAGCGGGAAAACCGGCGTCGAAATGGAAGCGTTGACCGCGGCGTCCGTTGCGGCGCTCACAATCTATGACATGTGCAAAGCGGTGCAGAAGGATATCGTCATCGACCAACTGCGTTTGCTGAGCAAAAGCGGCGGAAAATCCGGTGATTTCAAGGTGGTGAGCCATGATTAAGGTGCTGTTTTTTGCCCAGGTGCGCGAATTAACCGGTACCAGCACGCTGGAACTGGCGCCAGAATACGCCGATGTTGCCACGCTGCGTGCGGCGTTAGCCGGGAAGGGCGATCGCTGGGCGCTGGCGCTGGAATCGGGAAAATTGCTGGCCGCAGTCAATCAAACGCTGGTGCCAATGAGCCATCCGCTGCGTGCGGGTGATGAAGTGGCGTTCTTCCCGCCGGTTACCGGAGGCTGATGATGGAGACGCGGATTCGGGTGGGTACAGCACCTTTCAACGTCGGTGAGGAGTATGAAAAACTGTCGGCTGATGACAGCGATGGCGCGGTGGTGACCTTCACCGGTAAAGTGCGCAATCACAATCTCGGCGACGCTGTGGCGGCGCTGACGTTGGAACACTATCCCGGCATGACGGAGAAAGCGCTGGCGGAAATCGTCACGGAGGCACGTCAGCGCTGGGCGCTACAGCAGGTGACGGTAATTCACCGCGTCGGCGAACTGTTTCCCGGCGATGAAATCGTGTTTGTCGGCGTCAGCAGCGCCCATCGCGGCAACGCCTTCGCCGCCACCGAGTTCATCATGGATTACCTGAAAACCCGCGCGCCGTTCTGGAAGCGGGAAGCCACCGCAGAAGGCGATCGATGGGTGGATGCCCGCGATAGCGATCATCAAGCCGCCGAGCGCTGGAGCTAGCGCGCAAAATCCTCCCGCTCCGATAGCGGCAGGCCACTGAAAACGTTAAGGTACGGTTTTTGTTGGCGTCAGGGAGCAGGATGAAAACCACGAAGATGATAAAAGGCGCAGCATTGCTGGCTGCGCTAGTGCTGGCCGGTTGTAGCAGCAAAAAAGAGCCGCAGGCGCCGGCTCGTCAGCCCGCCGATGTCAAAAGCCAGATCCAGCAGTTGTTACCCAGCGACGTGAAACAAAAATCAGCCTGGGCCGACGATATCTATACCGCATTCCGCGTGCAGCAGATCGATGCCAGCGCCAGCAATATCTGCGCGGTGATTGCCGTCACCGATCAGGAATCTAACTTCAGCGCTGACGCGGAAGTGCCGGGGCTACCTAAAATCGCCTGGGGCGAAATCGATCGCCGCGCCGCGAAGGTGCATGTGCCGGCATTTCTGGTGCGTACCGCGCTGCTGATCAAATCGCCGAACGGTGAAAGCTATGCGGCGCGGCTGGATAAGGTGCGCAGCGAAAAAGAGCTGAGCGCCATCTTCGATGATTTTATCGATATGGTGCCGATGGGGCAGAAGCTGTTTGGTAACCTCAACCCGATTCATACCGGCGGCCCGATGCAGGTCAGCATTGAGTTTGCCGAAGCGCATGCGAAAGGTTATCCGTATGCAGTGGACGGATCGATTCGTCGCGAAGTGTTCACGCGACGCGGAGGCATCTACTTCGGTACGCTGCATTTACTGGGCTATCCGGCCGATTACAGTCAGCCGCTGTATCGCTTCGCCGACTTCAACGCTGGCTGGTACGCTAGCCGTAATGCCGCCTTCCAGGCCGCGATCGCCCGCGCCAGCGGCATTAAACTGGCACTGGATGGCGATCTGATCGTCTATGGCAGCGAGCAAGCCGGTTCTACCGAGCTGGCGGTGCGCAGCCTGAGTAAGCAATTGGATATGAGCAATCGCGAAATTCGCCGCGATCTGGAGAAGGGTGATAGCGCCGACTTCGCCAGCAGCACGCTGTGGAAACAGACGTTTATTCTCGCCGATAAGATGGCCGGAAAACGTGTGCCGCGTGAGATGCTGCCGGGTATTAAACTGGAAAGTCCAAAAATCACCCGTAACCTGACCACTGCCTGGTTTGCCCAACGTGTTAACAGCCGCTATCAACAGTGCTTGACGCGCCGTTGACGCAAACGGGTGTACACTCCAAACTTACAGAGTTTGTCTAACATTTAATGAGGCGCTTCATGGATCGATATCCACGTAATGATTCAATCGTGCAGCAGGCATCCACCTCGCTGCAGACCTACATGGCGCAGGTGTATGGCTGGATGACCTGCGGCTTGCTGCTCACCGCGTTTGTTTCGTGGTTTGCGGCCCGCACACCTGCAGTAATGGAACTGGTGTTTGCCAACCGCATCACCTTCTTCGGCCTGATCATCGCCCAGCTAGCGGTGGTGTTTGTGCTGTCGGGCATGGTGCATCGTCTGAGCGGGGCGGTCGCCACCGCACTGTTTATGCTCTATTCGGCGCTGACCGGCTTAACCATGGCGAGTATTTTCCTCGTTTACACCTATTCATCCATTGCCAGCACTTTCTTTGTAACGGCCGGAATGTTCGGGGCGATGAGCTTCTACGGCTACACCACTAAGCGCGACCTGAGCCGCTTTGGCAGCCTGCTGTTTATGGCGCTGATTGGTATTCTGTTGGCGTCACTGGTGAACTTCTGGCTGAAAAGCCCGGCGTTGATGTGGGCGATTACCTATATCGGCGTGGTGGTGTTTGTGGGTTTAACCGCCTATGACACGCAGAAGCTGAAAGCGATTGGCGAGAACATCAATGTGAACGACAAAGAGAACCTGCGTCGCACCTCAATTATGGGCGCGTTAACGCTGTATCTCGACTTCATCAACCTGTTCCTGATGCTGTTACGCATCTTCGGCAACCGCCGTTAACCGCCACAAATAGAGCTCCGAAACATTCCCTCTCCCGCTTGCGGGAGAGGGTTAGGGTGAGGGGAAATCCGCACCCACTCAGCGCGAAACCGATTTCTCCATCTTCTGCTCATTCTTCTGCCGCAAATGCTTCGCGCGACTCTCCAGCCACAAATAGAGCACCAGCGCCACCAGCAAGGGGAGGATGAAATAGAGCACGCGATAGGCCAGCAGCGCCGCGATAATGGTGCCGTGAGAAGCATGTTGCCCACTCAGCAGCGCCAGGAAAACCGCTTCGAGCACGCCAATTCCGGCCGGAATATGAATTATCACCCCGGCGATGCTGCTGATTAACAGCACGCCCAGCACGATGGGGTAATCCACCTGGCGCGCCAGCAGCAGCCAGATAATCATCCCCATCACCATCCAGTTGGCGCAGGATACCGCAAACTGGAACAGCGCCATGCGCAGTGAAGGCAGCTGCAGATGCTGGCCTTTCACCGTCCAGCGCCGCTTCTTCGAGAAAGCACAGGCCCACAAATAGATGGCGACTACCACCAATAACGCCGCACCAATGATGCGCAGCGTGGTTTCACCAATGAACCAACCGGAAGGGATTGGCACCATGCCGGCCGAAAATACCACGCCGGCCAGTAAAATGTAGCCAAGCCAGTTGGTGGCGATGCTCAACGAGAAGATGCGCGTGATGGTGTTGCCGGGTAAGCCAAGCCGGGAATAAAGTCGATAGCGCATTGCCACGCCGCCAACCCAGGTACTGAGCGTCAGGTTGAAGGCATAGCAGATAAACGACACCAGCATTACCTGACGCTTTGCCAGCTTATGGCCGCAGTAGGCGCGGCCAATCAAATCGTACAATCCGTAGGTCAGATAACTCACCACCACCAGCGCGGCAGCGCTGAGCACCACGTAACGGTTGTAGCCGACGATGACGGTGTAAACATCTTCCCAGTTCACCTTGCGCGCATAGACCACCAGCAGCACAATTACCGCGATAAAAAACAGCCAGGTGAGGATTTTCTTCGCCAGTTGCCAGCGCGGATTCTTTTTCGACATTAGGGTTTTGCTCCTGGATTCTCAGTTTCGACCCGATCCTGCGTTTCCATTTCGGGTTGGACGGGCGGAGCAACCTGTGACAGGCGCGGCGTATGTGCAGGCAGCCAACCGGCGATGGCCGGAAAGTGGCGTAAAAAGTGGAACACAATGATGCCTTTAGTGAGCTGCCACCAGTTGCGCGGCGGCAGCTTGTCATCGTCTACCCGCACGCAATCGTGTTGCAACAGCAGTTCAAGATTTTCACGCAACGTCTGATTGAAAGCGCGATCGTGAACCATCAAATTCGCTTCCAGGTTGAGCGATAAGCTCAGTGGATCGAGGTTACTCGATCCCACCGTTGACCACTGTTCATCTTGCACCGCGATTTTACCGTGCAGCGGGCGGCGGCAATATTCATACACCTCTACGCCGCCATCGACCAGGTAGTTGTACAGCAGCTCAGCGCCCACTTTAACGATCGGCATGTCGGGTTCGCCTTGCACAATCAGCCTGACGCGCACGCCGCGTTGGGCCGCGCTGCGCATCTCACGCAGCAGGCGATAGCCCGGGAAGAAGTAGGCGTTGGCAATAATCACATCCTTCTTCGCCTTGCGCAGCATGGCGAGATAATGCTGCTCGATATCGTCGCGGTGCTCATCGTTATCGCGATAGACAAATAGCACCTGCGCCTCGCCAGGCATGGCGTTGACCGCCGGACGATGCGATCGCCCGCCCCACCAGCGCCGCGTGTGCTGTTCGCTGCCCATCTGCTGCTGAACATATTGCGTGATATCCAGCACCACTGGACCTTTCACTTCCACCGCATAATCCTGCTTGGACTGCGCGCCGTAATCGGTGTTGTGTTCGGCAGAGAAGTTAATGCCACCCACGAAGGCGATCACCTCATCGATCACCACAATTTTGCGATGCAGGCGGCGGAACACATTGGTTCGCATGCCGAGCACCAGCGGACGGGGATCGTAATAGATAAAGCGCACACCCGCCGCCGTCAGGCTATCGACAAACCTGTCCGACAAATCCGGTGAGCCGTAGCCATCCACCATCACTTCAATTTTCACGCCGCGCTGGGCTGCCTGCAGCAAGGCTTCATGCAGATCGGTACCGACTTCATCCTCGAACAGGATAAAGGTTTCCAGCAGCAGCGTGCGCTCGGCCCGCTGAATAGCGCCTAAAACGCGCGGAAAAAATTGGTCACCATTTTCTAACAGACGGAGCTGATTACCGTCGCGCCAACTAAAACTCATAAGAAAATCTCCACCGCTAACGGCGCGTGATCGGACAGGTGGGACCAGGGTTTCACCGGTAACGCCCAGGGCTTGCTCACCGTAGCGTTACGGATGTAGATACGATCGAGCCTGAGCAGGGGGAAACGGGCCGGAAAGGTGCGAGCGGGGCGGCCGTTTTTCATGCTGAACACTTCTTCCAGCCCAGCAGCACGCTTGAGAAAACGATTCGCGCGCACCTGCCAGTCGTTAAAATCACCGGCTACCACCAGCGGCGCATCCGGTGGCAGCGCATCAATGATGTCGCACATCATCTTCATCTGCGCCTGACGATGCTTCTCTTTCAACCCCAGATGCACGCAAAACACATGCAGCGGCTCGGCACGATCCGGCAGACGGATTTGGCAGTGCAACATGCCGCGTTTCTCTGTTCCGGCGACAGAAATGTCGCGGTTTTCATATTCAATAATCGGGAAACGTGACAATATCGCGTTCCCATGGTGTCCCTCGGGATAAACGGCGTTTCGGCCATAGGCAAAATCGTCCCACATGGTATCGGCCAGAAACTCATAATGTGAGGTTTCCGGCCAGTTTTCGATGTGCAGCGAATGGATAGCGTGGGTGCCCATCACCTCTTGCAGGAAGACAATATCCGCTGATGTTGCGCGGACAGCGTCGCGCAATTCCGGCAGGATAAAGCGACGATTAAAGCTGGTGAACCCCTTGTGGGTATTGATCGTCAGGACTTTAAATGAAAATCCTTGCTTATTTTGTGGCATACTGCGACGCGCTCCTTTTCATCATCAACAGCACAAAGTGTAGTCTTTGTCACAAATGAAGGGTGTTAAGGGCAGAAAATTAGGGCGTAATCCGAAATTTGCTTTACATTGAGGGCGTTCGTCTGGCCTCCAGCCAGATACACTTGGGCGACCTGTTGGGTCTGCCAGGAGAAGAGAATGAAATGGTCTAATCGTGTTCAGATTGTTACCGGACAAACCTGTTTGCACATTGCAATGCACCTGTTGGTGATTGCCGCATTGGTTTGGGGCTGGAAACATAGGGCGCTGGTTGAAGTGAGCAGTACCCTGGTGGCAGCTTATGCGGTGGTATTTATTACCATGCTGGTCATGCAGCGTAGTGCCCGTTTACGTAGAATGGGTGATTCCCTCGAAGAGGTGACCACCACTTACTACTTTGGCGCAGCGATGTTAACGCTGTTCCTGATCTCCCGCTTTATCCACAACAACCTGCTGATTGGTATCCTCGGCGTGGTGATGTTAGTCGGACCGGCGCTGGTTTCGCTGCTGGCAAAAGAGCCGGTGCAGCGCATCGAGAAGAAGCGCAGTTGATCGATTGATGTCCGCAGCGATGCGGACCAGACGAAGAGGAGCCGCATGCGGCTCCTTTTTTTATGGATGCTGTCAACGCGGAAAGCTGCTAAACTCGCGCCCTTACGCATGGTAGTTTGTGCCCTTTTCACACGTGAGCCCCGCGCTTGCGTCATATCCCTCCTGAAAACTACACCGCTAACGGCGGTCAGGACGGTTCGGAGTAATACACCTGCATGTCATTTGACTCTCTCGGCTTAAGTGCCGATATTTTGCGTGCGGTAGCAGAACAAGGCTACCAAGAGCCGACGCCGATTCAGCGTCAGGCGATTCCTGTGGTGCTGGCTGGTCGTGACCTGCTGGCGAGCGCCCAAACCGGTACGGGTAAAACCGCCGGCTTTACGCTGCCGTTGCTGCAGCGTCTCACGGCGAAACCGTCCACGGCGCGTGGCCGTCGTCCGGTACGTGCGTTGATTCTCACCCCGACCCGCGAACTGGCGGCTCAGGTTGGCGAGAACGTGCGCGAATACAGCCAATATCTGGATATCCGTTCGCTGGTGGTTTTCGGCGGCGTGAGCATCAACCCGCAGATGATGAAACTGCGCGGCGGCGTTGACGTGCTGGTGGCGACACCGGGCCGTCTGCTCGATCTGGCGCATCAGAATGCGGTCGATCTGTCGCAGGTCGAAATCCTCGTGCTGGATGAAGCGGATCGTATGCTCGATATGGGCTTCATTCACGACATCCGTCGCGTGCTGGCACGTCTGCCCGCCAAGCGTCAGAACCTGCTGTTCTCCGCGACTTTCTCTGACGAGATCAAAACCCTGGCGGAAAAACTGCTCACCAACCCAGAGCAGGTTGAAGTGGCGCGTCGCAACACCGCGTCTGAGCAGGTTTCACAACAGGTCCATTTTGTTGATAAGAAGCGCAAGCGGGAACTGCTGTCGCTGATGATTGGTCGTGATAACTGGCAGCAAGTGCTGGTGTTCACCCGTACCAAACACGGCGCCAACCACCTGGCTGAGCAGCTGAATAAAGACGGCATTACCGCCGCCGCTATCCACGGTAACAAGAGCCAGGGTGCACGTACCCGCGCATTGGCTGACTTCAAATCCGGCGGCATTCGCGTGTTGGTGGCAACCGACATCGCGGCGCGCGGCCTCGACATCGAAGAGCTGCCGCACGTAGTGAACTACGAGCTGCCGAACGTGGCGGAAGACTATGTGCACCGTATCGGTCGTACCGGTCGTGCAGCCGCTACCGGCGCTGCACTGTCGCTGGTGTGCGTGGATGAACACAAACTGCTGCGCGATATCGAGCGTCTGCTGAAGCGTGAAATCCCGCGTATCGAGCTGCCAGGTTTCGAAGTCGATCCAAGCATCAAAGCCGAGCCGATTCAGAACGGTCGTCAGCAGCAGGGCGGCGGTCGTGGTCAGGGCCAGGGACGTGGTCAAGGCCAGGGTCGCGGTCAGGGCGGCAACGTCTCGCGTCCGCACAGCGGCAATGCGCCACGTCCGCAGGGTGAAGCGCGTTCAGCGCGTCGTCCAGCGCAGGGCGCGAGCCAGGCTGCGCCAGCGGTGAACAGCGGTCGTCGTCGTCCGGCACCGAAGAAAACCGGGAACGCCTAACGCTATGAGGGTTTTGCTGGCGCCGATGGAGGGCGTGCTCGATTCGCTGGTGCGTGAGCTGCTCTCTGGGGTGAATGATTATGACTTATGCGTGACCGAGTTTTTGCGCGTGGTCGATCAGCTGCTGCCGGTAAAATCCTTCTATCGTTTGTGTCCTGAGCTGCATAACCACAGCCGCACGCCGTCAGGCACGCGCGTTCGTATGCAACTGCTTGGGCAATATCCTGAGTGGCTGGCGGAGAACGCCGCGCGCGCGGTGGAACTCGGTTCCTGGGGCGTTGACCTCAACTGCGGTTGTCCGTCGAAGCTGGTGAACGGCAGCGGCGGCGGCGCCACCTTGTTGAAAGATCCCGAACTGATCTATCGCGGTGCGAAAGCGATGCGTGAAGCGGTGCCGGATCATCTGCCGGTGACGGTGAAGGTGCGCTTAGGCTGGGATTCCGGCGATCGTCGCTTTGAAATCGCCGATGCCGTGCAGCAAGCCGGTGCCAGTGAGTTAGTGGTGCACGGTCGAACCAAAGAAGATGGCTATCGCGCCGAAAGTATTAACTGGCAGGCGATTGGCGAAATTCGCCAGCGTCTGCGCATTCCGGTGATTGCCAACGGTGAAATCTGGAACTGGCAGGACGCACAGGATTGCATGCGCATTACCGGCTGTGACGCGGTGATGATTGGACGCGGTGCGCTCAACGTGCCGAATCTGGCGCGCGTGGTGAAGTACAACGAAGCGCCGATGGCATGGCCTGACGTGGTCGCTTTGCTGCTGAAGTACACCCAGCTGGAGAAGCAGGGCGATACCGGCATGTATCACGTGGCACGCATCAAGCAGTGGCTGGGTTATCTGCGTAAAGCCTATCACGAAGCCGATGGCTTATTCAGTGAAGTCCGCACCCTCAAAGTCTCCGCCGAGATCGCCACGGCGATTGAGCGGCATGCGTCGGCAATTGCCGTTTAACTCACATTATGCACATTTCGTAGCGGCGCAATTTATTGCGCGATAAATCGCGCCGCTACGAAATGTGTGTTCATTATTTCCTGAACCTGATTAAAACTTTATAACTAAAAAATCCGCGATCTATTAGCAGGCTAAGGTTATAGTGACGACTCAATTTCGCCACCGTTCCCGACGCCACCTTCCATGTCTGACGCCGCTGTACTGAGTAACGCTCAGTTAAATAAACGTATTCTCTCCGTCATTGTCTTCACCTTCTTTTGCTACCTTTCGGTGGGTTTGCCGCTCGCGGTGCTGCCGGGATTTGTGCATAACCAGCTTGGATTCAGCTCATTCATCGCCGGATTGATCATCAGTCTGCAATACTTCGCCACGCTACTCAGTCGCCCGCACTCCGGTCGTCTGGCGGATCGCTTTGGTCCAAAGCGCGTGGTGATGATGGGATTGGTGTTCTGCGGTATGAGCGGCGTGTTGTCGATTATCGCCGCCCTGTGCAGCGATGTGCCGATGCTGAGCCTGGCGCTGCTGGCGGCGGGGCGGCTGTTCCTCGGCGTGGGCGAAAGCTTCAGCAGCACCGGCTCCACGTTGTGGGGGATGAATATTGTCGGCCCGCTGCAAACCGCGCGCGTCATCTCGTGGAACGGCGTTGCCACCTATTTCGCCATGGCGATCGGTGCGCCGCTCGGCGTGCTGCTTAATCAGTGGTTCGGCATCAGCGGCTTTGCCGGTTTGGTGGCGATCATGGGCATTGCCGGTTTCTGGATGGCGAGTCGCAAAGCGGGCGTTAACGTCACCGCGGGCGTGCGTATTCCGTTTCATCGCGTGGTCAGCCGCGTGTGGATGTTTGGTCTGGCGCTGGGCTTTGGCACCATCGGTTTCGGCGTCATCTCCACCTTTATCACTCTCTATTTTGCCAGTCGCGACTGGAGCGGCGCGGCGTTCGCGCTCACCTTGTTTAGCCTCGGTTTTGTGATCGTGCGTCTCGGTTTTGGTCGCTACATCACCCGTTTTGGCGGCCTGAAAGTGGCGCTGGTGTCGTTCGTGCTGGAGTGCGCCGGATTACTGCTGATTTGGCAAGCCGATAGCGTGTGGTTGGTAGATTTAGGGGCATTCCTCACCGGCGGCGGCTTCTCGCTGGTGTTCCCGGCGCTCGGCGTCGAAGCGGTGAAGCGGGTGCAGCAGCAGGATCAAGGTTCGGCGCTCGGCACCTATTCAGCCTTTCTCGATTTAGGGTTGGGATTAACCGGGCCGGTAGCGGGTTTATTGATTGGACATTGGGGCATGCAGTCGGTCTATCTGGCGGCGGCGCTGATGGTGCTGGGGGCGTTTGCGTTGACGCTGCGTCTGCAACTGCAGCACGGCCGCCAGGCAGCCGTACAAACGAGTCATTAATATTTTTCGGGCACCACCATGTGCTCGGGTACCGGCGCGCGACGATAGTCTTCAGAACGTTCGCGCGTCGGTAACATAATCGGTTTGGCTTCACTCTCTTCGTACGGCATTTGCTGCAGCAGATGGCTGATGCAGTTGAGGCGTGCGCGCTTCTTATCCACGCCCTGTACCACCCACCACGGCGCTTCGGCAATGTTGGTGCGCTCCAGCATCTCCTCTTTCGCCTCGGTGTAATCTTCCCAGCGGCGACGGCTTTCGAGATCCATCGGGCTCAGCTTCCACTGTTTAAGCGGATCGTGGATGCGGCTAAGGAAGCGCAGCTCCTGCTCTTCATCGGTAATGGAGAACCAATATTTGATGATCTGAATGCCGCTGCGCGTCAGCATTTTTTCGAACTCGGGCACGCTGCGGTAAAACTCTTCCACTTCATCTTCGTTGCAGAATCCCATTACGCGCTCAACGCCCGCACGGTTGTACCAGCTGCGGTCAAACATCACGATCTCACCGGCGGCGGGCAGGTGGGCGATATAGCGCTGAAAATACCATTGGGTTTTTTCACGATCGTTCGGCGCGGGCAGGGCGGCCACGCGGCAGGTACGCGGATTGAGGCGCTGGGTGATACGTTTGATCACGCCGCCTTTGCCCGCCGCATCGCGGCCTTCAAACAGAATCACCACGCGATGACCGGTACGCATCACCCAATCCTGCAGCTTCACCAGCTCGCCCTGCAGATGCAGCAGTTCGCGGAAATAGCGGCGACGGAACGCCTTGTCGCTATCGTCCTGTGGCGCAGCGCTATCGTTAAAACGCAGGTCATCCAGCTCCATCTCCAGCTCTTCGTCGTAGCTGTCATAAAACTCCTGCAGCAGACGCTGGTTAAAGGTCTCGCTGTGGAAGCTGTTGTCGTGTGTCGCCATCATTTTCTCCCATTACAGGTGGATAAACAGGGCGTAAAGCAGCCCCGAAAGTAAAACTGAAACCGGCAGCGTCAGCACCCATGCCATCGCCAGATTGCGGAGGGTCGAGAGTTGCAGGCCTGAACGGTTGGCGGCCATTGATCCGGCGACGCCCGAAGAGAGCACATGGGTGGTGGAGACCGGCAGGCCAAACGCGTCGGCCGCGCCGATGGTGGCCATCGCCACCAGCTCGGCGCTGGCACCCTGCGCGTAGGTCAGGTGGGTTTTGCCAATGCGCTCACCCACGGTTACCACAATGCGGCGCCAGCCGACCATGGTGCCGAGGCCCAGCGCAATCGCCACCACCACTTTCACCCACATCGGGATAAAGCGCGTGGCAGCATCCAGCTCTTTCTTCACCGCCGCCAGGTTGCGCGCGGTCTCTTCCGGCAGCGCGACCTTGGCCGTTTGTAGATGCTTAATGGTTTCGGAGGCCAGATACATGTCGTTGCGCGTGTTGGTCACCGCCTGCGCCGGGATGTTCTCCACCGCGCCATAGCGGCGAATCTGCTCACCGATATCGCCCAGCATCATGCCGAGCGCGGGCAGTACCTGCGGACGGTTTTGACTGGTGCGCACGAATTCGGTCAGTACCCCGCGCGGGGCGGGCATCGCGGCGGGCGCCGGTTGCAGCGTCAGCAGTTGCTGTTCGGTTACCTGCGTTAAGGCGGCGACGCGTGGAATTTGCTCCGGCGGCAGCGAGCGGTTCAGGGCGTAGGCAATCGGCATGGTGCCGACCAGAATCAGCATGATTAAGCCCATGCCTTTCTGCCCGTCATTCGAGCCGTGCGCAAACGAGACGCCGGTGCAAGTGAGAATCAGCAAACCGCGAATCCATACCGGCGGTGGCTGATTGCCTTTGGGTGCTTCATACAGTTGGCGATTGCGGATAAACGCTTTCATCGCCAGCAGCAGCAACCCGGCGCAGATAAAGCCGACCACCGGCGACAGCAGCAGCGCGTAGCCCACTTTAATCGCCTGATCCCAATCGACCCCGCTGGTGCCGCTGCGGCCATGCAGCAAGGCGTTCGCCACGCCCACGCCGATGATCGAACCGATCAGCGTATGGGATGACGAAGCCGGCAAGCCAAAATACCAGGTGCCCAGGTTCCAGATAATTGCCGAGAACAGCAGGGCGTAAACCATGGCAAAGCCGTGGCCGCTGCCCGCTTGCAGAATCAGCTCGACTGGCAGCAGCGAGATAATGCCAAATGCCACCACGCCGCTGGAAAGCAGCACGCCAAGAAAGTTGCAGAAACCCGACCACATCACCGCCACGCCGGGTGACAGCGAATGGGTATAAATCACCGTAGCGACGGCGTTGGCGGTATCGTGGAAACCGTTCACAAACTCAAAGCCGAGCGCGATGATCAGCGCGACGCCAAGCAGCAGGAACGGCGTATAGCTGGTGACCGGTGCGCCGGTCTCTTCAACGTCATTAAACAGATTGATGCCGGCATACAGCAGGCCGGCAATCAGCAGTAGGACAAAGATCAGACGTGAAGCCGGACCGTTGCCGCGGTTAAGGTTCGGGCGTCCGCTGTGGGACGAGGAGGTTGATGCAGGTAAACTGTTTTCAGCCATAAAACACCTCGGTGTTAAATCACGATGCTCGAACGGCACCCTTTGACTTCCAGTGTGATACGGGGTTTGTATGACAGAATGATGATGGCGAACGAACGGTGTCATCTTGCTGCAACATCCCTGTCGCACGCTGTGGATCTGACCGCTCTGGAATAACCTGCTGCTATGCTCCAGCCCGTTTTACCGCTTGCCTCGCTGCCGGACTTCAATAACGAAGTGGCCGGACTGATTCATGGTTATCTGTTTACGCCCGAGTCGCCGCCACAGCGACTGAATGCGCGCGAAGCCGCTCAGCTGGCGCAGCAACAGCTGCCAGCGTCATACTTTATCTGGCTGCACATCAACCTTAATCACGCGCGCGCTGAACGCTGGGTTCAGGACCACTTTGGCGTAGACCACGACTTTTTCGATGAGATACATTCGGCTTCACCGCGCACCCGTTTGGCGCATCAAAACGACGCGCTGCTGGCGGTGCTCAATGACGTCACCTTCAGCAAAGAGGAGCGCAGCACGCAGAACGCCACGCTGTGGATGTGGTGCTGCCCGCATGTGGTGGTGACCGCACGTTTTCGCCCGGTTGGCATGATCGAACGCATGCATCAGCAGATCGACCGCCTGCAGTTTGCCGACTCTGACGCGATGCTGTTGTGGCTGCTCGGTGAGCAGGAAGCCCAGCTCGAGCAGGTGGTGCGTCGCTCCAGCCAGGCGGTGGATGCGATTGAAGAGCGTTTGCTCAGTGCGGCGATCAAAACCAATCGCCGTGAACTGGGGCAGCTGCGCCGCATGTTGCTGCGCGTGCAGCGCCTGCTGGCGCCGGAACCGGCGGCGCTGTTTCGTCTGCTGAATCGACCGCCTAAATGGCTGAAGCGCGAACCGCTGGGTGAGCTGCGTATTTTCACCGAAGAGTTCAGCGTGGCGCTGAATGATTTGGCCAGTTTGATGGAGCGCATTCGCCTGCTGCAGGAGGAGATTGCCGCGCGCCTGATGGAACAGAGCAACCGCACGCTGTTTTTACTGACGGTGATTACCGTGCTGGCGCTGCCGATCAATATCGTGGCAGGCTTTTTTGGTATGAACGTTGGCGGCATTCCGCTGGCCAATAATCCGCATGGCTTTCTGCTGCTGGTGCTGGTGGTGCTGGCATTTACGCTGGTGGCGGGCTGGCTGGCATTTCGGCGACCGCGTGATTGAGCGCTTAGCACGCGTCAAGCAGTGAATTGGCATCGCAGGGGTTCCGCCCGCTAAGCATCCGGCAGTTTCAGAATGAGTGAAGCCGGCGGCCGGGCTAAGGTCCGAAGGCGCGGACCTTAGCAATCCGCGCCTGCGCCGTCCTCGCTGTTCCCTCGCTTATCACTCCGGCCTGACGGACCGCGCGGATTCGCCATCCCTGGCTCATGCCGCGCTTTCGCCGACGTCGTGTCGGCTCATCCTGGCCGTCACTCTGCGCTCGGCGCTGCGGATAGCGCCCAACACCATCGCCTGTCATTACCGCATCTGGTTTGAAATTTTGCTGGCTGAAGATTGTGGGTTACCTGGTCGCCATGAATGGCGACCCTACAGGCGTTCCAGCGATGATAATTCAGGAATAGGCATTGATGCTGCAGCGCGGGTGTTGAGGCGACATCCAAACCCGCTGAGCGAGTGAGGGATTCCAGGGCGAGCCGCAGGGATGCGGCGAGAGGCGGCGCTGAGCAGGAGCGAATCGTCGCCGGTCCGTCAGGAATCGTGAAGGAGTGAAGGCACCGCGAAGCGGCGGGATGGGCTGGCGCAGGGCCGGGGAGTGAAGAGGGCGTGGCCTAGACGCCCTCTTCTCGGTCGCCGCACGGCATAGCTGAAACTACCCCAGCCGATGGCGAACGAAATTCGCTCCGTACAAACGAAAGTAACTGATTAGCATTAGCCATTTATGGCGACCAGGCTTATCGCACGCACAAAAAAGCCAGCCCGCAGGCTGGCTTATTACATCTCAAAACAGACTTACAGGCTGGTAGCCGGCTGAGCAGCTGGCGCTGCACCATTGATACCCTGCGGCGTCATTGGCTCTTCTTTCGGCAAGGCGTCAGAAGATTCCTGTACCGGCACCGGTGCTGGCTGAACGTCGCCGGCTGGACCGTTAATTTTGATCGGCATACCGTTACGCGCCTGGATAGCGTTGTTCACGGCATCCTGGTTAGTGCTGGCATCGGCAATCACTTTGGTCACGGCAGAAGTCAGGTTGATTGGCACCAATTCACGTGAGTTGAACTGCTCTTCCGTGGTCGACAGAGGGTTGTGAACTTCCACATAGCGCGAACCATCTGGCTCAACCGTGGCTTTCACCGGCTGGTCGATGAACTGGACGCGCGTGCCAACTGGCACGTTGTCGAACAGCCATTTAATGTCATCAGAACGCAGACGCACACAGCCGTGGCTCACGCGCAGACCAATACCGAAGTTGGCGTTGGTGCCGTGGATCGCATACAGACGGCCGATATACAGCGCGTGCAGACCCATCGGGTTATCAGGACCGGCGGGGAACACGGCGGGGATGCTCTCGCCGCGTGCGGCATATTCGGCATGCATCGCTTTGGTTGGCGTCCAGGTCGGGCCATCTTTCTTACGCTCAACCTTGGTGGTCCAGTTCATTGGCGTGTCTTTACCCAACTCGCCGATGCCGATTGGCAGCACAACCACGGTCTTAGTGCCTTTCGGGTAGTAATAAAGACGCATTTCAGCACTGTTGATGATGATACCTTCACGCGGCGCGTCAGGCAGAATCAGCTGCTGAGGGATGATCATTTTAGTGCCAGCTTTCGGCAGATAAACGTCAACGCCCGGATTGGCTTCCAGCATGTTGCTGAGACCCATCTGATACTGTGCGGCAAAGGCTTCCAGCGGAAGTTTGCTGTCATCAGGAACAGTGATTTCGATATTTTCGCCGATCAGACGGCTGTTAGCCGGCGGCAGCGGATACACAACTGCAAATGCCGACTGGCTGAACGCCGCCAGTGCGAGGGCGAGTGAAGCGAACGCGCGAATGCTCATTTTCATGTTTTTCAAGTCGTTATGGCCATGTTTCAGGCTTGTCAGTGTGTCGAATCCATCGTGGTCAGTATGACCCGCTGCGCATTATATGTGCATTGGCACAGTGATGGAAATCAGGATTTTTGCTTGCTGCGGAAACTTTACGCAAATCCTTGTCTTTACCAGACAATTCTCTTGGATCCGTAGCCCAAAATGTGAATTTTTAGGGCTGCCACAGGGTAACTTCATTACTCAATTTACGATTGAGGAAAAAAGCGGCACTGATTAACGCCAGATGCGTTAACGCCTGCGGCATGTTGCCCAAGGCATTGCCGTGCGGGGTAAATTCCTCCGCATACAAGCCGAGCGGATTGGCATAGCTCAGCAGCTTTTCAAACTCAAAATGCGCTTCGCTTACCCGCCCGGCACGCGCCAGGCACTCCACGTACCAGAATGAGCAGGCGGCAAACGAGCCTTCTCCTCCTTTTAAAGCATCGGCAGGCGTCTCGTGAATGTTATAGCGTCGCACTAAACCGTCGCTCACCAGGTGCGTTTTTATCGCGTCCAGCGTGGAGATCCAGTCAGGATCGGTCGAGCTGACAAAGCGCACCAGCGGCATCAGTAGCATCGATGCATCAAGGAAATCTCCACCACGCGTGGCGGTGAAATGGCCCAGTTCGGGGTTCCAGAAATTTTGCCAGATATCATCGCGAATCTCGCTGCGCACCCGATCCCAGCGATCGTACGGCATCGGTAGCGAGCGCTTCAAACCGAGGCGCAGTGCACGATCGAGCGCCACCCAGCACATCAAACGCGAATGCAGAAAATGCTCCGGTTCGCCGCGCATCTCCCAAATCCCGGCATCGGGCTGATTCCAGTTCACGCAGACGTAGTCGATCATATCGGAGACGTACTTCCAGCCGCGATGCGAAATCGCTTCGCCATATTTGTTGGCGAGGTAGATGGCATCCATTAGCTCGCCGTAGATATCGAGTTGGGTCTGGCGCCAGGCGTCATTGCCGATGCGCACCGGGCGTGAATTGGCATAGCCGGACAGATTCAGCAACTCGGTTTCGTGTAGCTCGGTGCCGCTATCAAGGCGATACATCACCTGCAGATGCGGCGTATCGTCGTGGCTGTGTTCGACGCAGCGGCCGACCCATTTGGTAAAGTCGCGCGCTTCTTCGGTGTAACCGAGGCGCATCAGCGCGTACATGCTGAATGAGGCATCACGGATCCACGAGGCGCGATAATCCCAGTTGCGCTCGCCGCCCAGCTCCTCCGGCAAGCCAAAGGTGGCGGCGGCGGCAATGGAACCGTGCTGATGGGAGGTCAGCAGCTTGAGCGCCAGCGCGGAACGCGTCACCATCTCCTGCCAGCGGCCGCGATAGGAGCTGTGGCTGCTCCAGCGGCGCCAGTACGCGAGCGTGTCGCGGAAACACTGTTCGGTGGCGATCTCGGCCACGTGGGGATCGTCATCGTTGCCAAAAACAAACTCGGCCGATTCACCGGCTTTAAGGGTGAATTCCGCCACCGCGCTGTGATTTTCGCGCGTCATCACCACCGTGGCGCTCAGGCGCAAGCTCGGTTGACCGGCGGCAAGGAAGGCGATGCCACCGGGTCGCAGTTCGGTGGTGGTTTCCGCGCGCGCATAGTCATGGCGCGGTGCGCACAGCAGATGAAACTTCGCTGTGCCGCGCACCATTTTCACGCGGCGCACCAAACGCGGCGCTTTGTTGTGTTCATCGCAGATCGGCATGTAATCGGTAATCTCGGCTACACCTGAATCGTCGAGCCAGCGGGTTTGCAAAATATTGGTATCGGGCAAGTAGAGTTGCTGCTGGCGGGCATGTTTCCAGTCAGGCGCGATAGAAAAAAGTCCGGCTTCATCGCTGTCGAGCAGCGCGGCGAAAACCGATGGGCTATCCAGCTCCGGCCAGCAAAGGTAGTCGATGGTGCCGTCGTTGGCGATCAATGCGCAGGTGCGTAAATCACCAATCACTCCGTGGTCGTCTATTCTGCGTTTAATCTCGCTCATCTTGCCCCCTTTGCCGTATGTAATTGTTAACTATAGACGAAACGGCAGTTTCGGCGGCTCGGAGGCACAGAAGGATAACTTCTATACTGTAAAGACACCCTCAATCAGGAGAATGTTATGCCTTCAGGAAAACAGAAAGTCGCCGTGGTTACCGCTTCCGATTCCGGCATTGGCCGCAGCTGTGCCGTGATGCTGGCAGAAGCGGGTTATACGCTGGGGATCACCTGGCGCTCGGATGAAGAGGGCGCACAGGAAACCGCACGCATGGTGGAGAGCCGTGGCCAGCTGGCGCAGGTGCGGCAGCTCGATCTCTCCGACCCGCAAGCCGGTGGCCAGCAGCTGGCGCAGCTGATTAATTCGCTCGGACGTATCGACGTGCTGGTCAATAACGCCGGTGTGATGACCAAAGCCGATTTTCTCGATGTCACCTTTGAGGATTGGCGCAAGGTGTTTGATGTGGATGTCGATGGTGCGTTTGTCTGCGGGCAGATTGCTGCGCGCCATATGGTCGACCAGGGCGATGGTGGACGCATCATCAACATCACCTCGGTGCACGAGCATACGCCGCTGCCGGATGCCACCGCCTATACCGCCGCGAAGCATGCACTGGGTGGCTTGACTAAATCAATGGCGCTGAGCTTACTGCCGCACCATATTCTGGTGAATGCGGTGGCGCCGGGCGCGATTGCCACGGCGATGAATGATATGAAAGATGACCAGCAAGGGCGTCGTATGCCGGAAATCCCGATTGGGCGTCCCGGCGATACGCGTGAAGTGGCGAGTTTAGTGGCGTGGCTCTGTTCGGAGTGGGCAACCTATACCACCGGACAATCGTTTATTGTCGACGGTGGTTTTATGCTGGCGAATCCGCAGTTTAAAGGTTATCACGCATAGTTAACCGGCGCGGCGGTGGTTCCAGTGGCGAATAATGTAGCGCAGCACGATGCCGAAAACCCCCGCCGCCGCCAGCCACAATACCGGCTTGAGATGCTGATCGATTTTATGCAGCCACGGCGCGACAATCTGTCCGGCAAAGTAGCCGAGCGAAACAAAAATCAGCGCCCATAGCGCCGCACCAATCACATTCAGAATGAAAAAGCGCAGCGGTTTCAGGCGGCTGGTGCCAATGATGATCGGCCCCACAATACGGAAGCCATACATAAAGCGCACGCCTATCACGAATAAGCTCGGATGCTTTTGAATCAGGCGCTTGGCTTTGCCGATGGTTTCCTGATGTTTACTGAAGCGCCGCAAAATGCGCGTGCCATAACGACGTCCCAGCCAAAACAGCAGCTGATCGCCAATAATGCCGCCGATCATCGCCGCCAGCACCACACCGCTAAAGTGCAATAATCCCTCATGTGCCGCAACACCGCCCAGCAGCGTGAACGTTTCCCCTTCGGCAATACAGCCAATCAGCAGCGCCAGATAGCCATACTGGCTAATTAATCCATTGATATCGAGATGCAAATTATCCTCCCTGCCAAGATTGAAATCGCTATTAGTGTATACCAACGGCTTAATTTGCGTGGCTCCCCGCAAAAATGGCGGCGACGATTATACTTGAGAGACGCTGCCTGCGTTGATGAGGTCTTTTGCTTTAGGGGCAGCCCATGGCATTAGAGGAGTAAACGTATGAATCATGTCTGGGGTTTACTGGCGCATCCGGGTCAGGAAATGCGCGATATCAAACAGGAAAATGAGAGCGTTTCGCACCACTACACCCACCATGTTTTGCTCATGGCGGCGATCCCTGTGATCTGCGCCTTCATTGGCACGACGCAGCTGGGCTGGAATCTGGGCGAAGGGCAGTTCGTACAACTCAACATGCTGACCGGTATCGGTCTGGGCATTCTGTTCTATCTGATTATTCTCGGCGGCGTGGCGGTGATGGGCCGCGTGATCCACTGGATGGCGCGTAATTACCCGCAGCGCCCAAGTCTGCAGCGCTGTACGGTGTTTGCCGGCTATGTGGCGACACCGCTGTTTCTCAGCGGGCTAGTGGCGCTCTATCCATTAGTGTGGCTGTGTGTGCTGGTGGGCGCGATCGCACTGGTATACACCGGTTATCTGCTGTATGTCGGCATTCCGGTGTTCCTGAGTATCGACCGCGATGAGAGCCTGCGTTTCTCCGGTTCAACATTGGCGATTGGCGTGCTGGTGTTTGAGGTGCTGCTGGCGCTGACGGTAATTCTGTGGGGCTATGGTCCAAGGTTGTTTTAGTGGTAGCCTGGTCGCCATGAATGGCGACCTTACAACACCTCTTCCGTGGGGTCGCCATTCATGGCGACCTTTTTAACGCCCGGAAACAATCTCGTTAAGAAATTTCTCAGGGAAGTGCGTATGATATCGCAGCCAGCCCGCATCCCGTCTGGTTTGTTGCGGGCGGCCTGTGTCTTAACACAGCGCAAAACTCCTTACCGGATTTTTTTGACACGATGTCTGCAAAAATGCGTATTTCCCTGCTGTCGCTGGCGCTGTTTGTCGCCGCGCCGGCTGCTGTGACGCCCGCGCTCGCTGCGCCGGCGGCGCTCTCAAACCTGGCGCCGATTGCCCAACCGCAAATCGCCTCCGGCAGTGCCATGATTGTCGATTTGGAAAACAACAAAGTCCTGTTTTCCAGCCATCCTAACCGCGTACGTCCGATTGCTTCACTTACCAAGGTGATGACGGCGATGGTGGTGCTGGATGCCAAATTGCCGATGGATGAGATGCTGTCGGTAGATATCAGCCATACCGCTGAAATGCGCGGCGTATTCTCCCGCGTCAAACTGAATAGCGAAATCAGTCGCCGCAATATGCTGCTGCTGGCGCTGATGTCATCGGAAAACCGTGCGGCTGCCAGCCTGGCGCACCACTATCCCGGCGGTTACGATGCGTTTATCCGCGCAATGAACGCCAAAGCGCGTGCGCTGGGCATGACGCACACGCGTTATGTGGAGCCAACCGGTTTGTCGATTCAGAACGTTTCCAGTGCGGAAGATCTGGTTAAGCTGGTGAAAGCCACGCGCCAGTACCCGCTGATTGGCGAGTTGAGTACCACCAAAGAGGACACCGCGGTATTTAAGCATCCGAATTACGCGCTGCCGTTCCGCAACACCAACCATCTGGTGTACAAAAACGACTGGCGTATTCAGCTCACCAAAACCGGTTATACCGATGAAGCCGGGCATTGTCTGGTGATGCGCACGGTGATCAACAACCGTCCGGTGGCGCTGGTGGTACTGGATGCTTTTGGTAAATACACCCATTTTGCCGATGCTAATCGCCTGCGCGACTGGCTGGAAACCGGCAAAGCGGCACCGGTTCCGGCCGCTGCGCTGGCGTACAAAAAGCAGAAGTCGGGCCTCACCGCCAATAACGAATAATTCTCCCGCAGGTGCTTTCGGGCACCTGCAAAAACGCTTATCGTTAGCGCCAATGTTTTACACCTTCATTCCTATAGTTTCAGTGTCGGCAACGTCTTAAACTAGCCGCCATTCACCTGCACACGTGCGTTTATCGGCTGTTATTACGCTGGAATCTTATTAAACATGTTCAAGTTCCGTTCCTTACTTACGCCATTTTTACTGCTGCTGGTGCTGTTAACCCCGGCACTGAGTTTTGCCGACGACAGCGCGGCAGCCGATCAGCAAGAGGACGCTGCGCCCAAAGTTAACGCGTCGGTCGAGCTGCCTAAGATGCAGAAAATACTCGACAAAATTAAAGGTCAGGTCTCGGGCGATACCAATGAGAGCCAGCTTAACCAGCTGAACGAGATGGCGCTGGAGCTCTCCGGCAATGCCGAAACGCTGGGGCAGGCGTTAATCCCGCAGCGCCAGCAGCTGGATGCCCAGCTGGCGGTGCTCGGCCCGGCGCCCAAAGCCGATAGCGGCGTGAAAGAGACGCCGGAAGTGACGCGCAAACGTGCGGCGCTGGAGAACCAAAAAGGCAAGCTGGACGATCAAATCAAGCAGGCTGACGGCATCAAAAACGGGGCGCTGGTGCTGTCATCGCAGATCGTTAACCTGCGTCGTGACCAGCTAAAAAGCCAGCTGGCGCTCAACTCCGGTAGTATCTTCGGCCCGCGCTTCTGGGCGCCGGTATTTAGCAGCCAGGATCTCGACGGCGAGAAGATCAGCGACTTTCGTGATGAATTGCAAGACACCGCGGCGCTGTCGTGGGAGTCGGGCTGGCGCTTTGGCACCATCGCCTGGCTGGTAGCGGCGATGCTGGTGATGACGATCGGCCGTCGCTACGGCGAAGAGTTTCTGGCGTGGGTGAGTATTAACAAAATGCCGGAAGGGCGTTTACGTCGTAGCTTCCTGGCCGCCACCATCGCCCTGACCACGCTTGCGGCAGTGGTGTTAACCTTCCACTTTCTTGCGCAGGCCTTTACGCGCCGCGATGAGGTCTCCGGCGACGTGCAGGATTTTGTCGACCGTTTGGTGCAGCTCAGCGTCTACTGCGGACTGATTGCCGGCTTAGGTCGGGCCTTTTTGTCAACGCGTCGACCAAGCTGGCGTTTGCCCGCCATCTCCAATGAAGTGGCGCAGGCGCTGAAGCCGTTCCCGCCCTTTACCGCGGCGCTGGTGTTTGTGTTCCAGACGGTTGAAGCCTTTAACTACAGCGTCGGCACCAGCCTGAATACCACTATTTTTGCCAACGGCCTGACCGCGCTGCTGATTGGCTGCACCGGCCTCGCCATCAGCATGCGCGTGAACCGTGTACGTCGCCGCATGGTGCAGGAAGGCCATCAGCCAGAAGCGCGCTCGACGATTGTGGGTCTGGTGCAGCTGGCGCTGATGCTTACCGCGCTGGCCATTTTGATCTCGCTGATCATCGGTTATGTCACGCTGGCACGCTTCCTCAGCTATGAGGTGATTTGGTGCGGCATTCTGTTTGGCTCGTTCTACTTCCTCAGCCATCTGGTGCAGGATGGCTGTGAAAGCCTGTTCTCCACCAGCAATGCCACCGGCAAGCGCCTGCAAAGCTCACTGAATATTGATGAGCGCCATTTGCAGCAGGCGGCGACGCTGCTGAGCGCGCTGGGTAAAACCTTGCTGATTGCTATTCTGGCGCTGGCGCTGCTCAACGGCACCTTCGCCTCCTCAACGCCGATTGAGCTGATTCAGAAGGTGATTGAATTCTGGGGCGGCAAAGGACTGGAGTCACTGAACATTGTACCGGCGCACATGGTCAATGCGATTCTGTGTCTGGTGGTGGGGATTTACGTGCTGCGTTCGGTGCGTCGCTGGCTGGACAAAGATTTCCTGCCGAAAACCACCATGGACGTCGGCATGCGTGTGTCGCTGGTGACGTTGTTCAGCAACATTGGTTACGTGCTGGTAATTCTGCTGACGCTGTCGATCATGGGCCTGCAGTGGAACAAACTGGCGTGGATTGTCAGCGCCTTATCGGTCGGTATCGGTTTCGGCTTGCAGGAGATTGTGAAGAACTTCATCTCCGGCTTGATTCTGCTGACCGAGCGTCCGGTGAAGGTGGGCGATCTGGTGAGCATCAGCGGTATCGAAGGCGACATTCGCCGCATCAACGTACGCGCTACCGAGATTCAGCTGGGCGACAAATCCACGGTGATTGTGCCGAACTCGCAATTTATCTCGCAGAATGTGCGTAACGCCACCATGGGCAATGCGCAGGGCGTGGTGACCATTCAGCTGACCTTCCCGCTGGATATTGATCCGGTAAAAGTGCGTGAAATTCTGCTGGAGGTTTATCAGGAGAACGAGCGCATTCTGGAGACGCCAGAGCCGTCGGTGTCGTTCAAAGATCTGACGCCAGCGGGTATCGTGCTGAGCGTCACCGGCAACGTCGCCGGTCAGCGTCAGATTTCCGGTGCCAAGAGTGATTTGCTATTCGATATTCTGACGCGTCTGCGCAAAGAGGGCATTATGCTGTCAACGCCGCAGACCATGATTATTGAACGCCGCGCCCTGGCGGCGGCTGCGCAAGAGCAGCAGGGCGAGCAACTGCCTTAATCACGTTGACGCACATTTTGTAGCGGCGCGATTTATCGCGCGCCTTTGAGCAAACCCGCGCAATAAATTGCGCCGCTACAGATTGGAGAAAGGTGGCCATTCATGGCCACCTTTTCAACAACCGCACACCCTCAAACCTTTACCGCCCAGCCCTTCTGCTTACTGGTTTTACCGATTCCCGGATTGAAACTATTGGTGGGATCCAACTGCTGATAAAACGCCTGCAGCTGCGGTTTCGCCTGATAAAGATGACCAACGTTATGCTCTGCCGGATACTCGGCACCGCGTGCGGCTAAAATCGCCAGCATCTTCTCCTTCAGCGCATGCGCATCCACGCCTTTCTTCACGATGTAATCCTGATGGAACACGTGACAGAAGAAGTGGCCGTAATAGAGGCGATGGCTTAAGTCCTTATCGAACTCGGCCGGCAGACGCTCAAACCACTCCTCATCATTTCGGCGTAGCGCAATATCCAGCGCCAGAATATCTTCCACTTCGTCAGCATGCACCGCGTGATAGCGCACGGCAGCACCGGCAGCGGCAAAGCGATGCAGAAACGCGTGCGCTCCCTCCTGGGCGTCGCAGGCAAAGAAGGCGCCGCCACCTTCGCGGAAGTATTCAGTCAGATACGCCTGCGCTTCGGCGACGCCGTCACCGGACATCTTCAGCATCAGGTGATGCTCATATTTATCGCGATACTGCTTAAGACGTTTGGGCAGATGCGCCGGTAACCAGCCACTGACGCGCTGCAACAGGCGATCGGTAAGATGCGGTTTCACCCAGCTCAGTTTGCTCAGCCAGGCATCAACGCGTCCTTTCAGAGTGAAAAACAGCGGCATTTTGTCGGTGCCGAGTTTGTCGATCATCACAAAGGTATCTTTACCGTACACTTCGGCGATGTCGAAAATGTCGCGATGCATATATTCGCCCGCCACCGGCAGATGCTTGAATTCTGCCAGAATATGACGGCGAATATCGCCCAGCTCTGCCGGATTGTTGGTGCCGATATAGAACACCTGCTGCTGGGGTTCGGTGGGGAAGGTATCCAGACGTACGGCGAACACCGCCAGCTTGCCGGCGCAGCCAGAGGCTTCAAACAGGCGACGTTCATCGGCGTTGAAGCGTGCCGGAGTATCGGCATTGATCTCACGCACGCGCTCGGCGTAATCATGATCGGAGGCGTGGCGCTCATCCCAGCGTACATCGTTTTGCTGCCAGCGATCGTCATCCAGCCGGCCCAGCATCTCTTCCGGCGAATGACCGAGATCGATACCGAGGTGATTCACCAGCTTGAGTTTGCCGCTGGCATCAATTTGTGCAAACAGCGCCATTTCGCTATAGGCCGGCCCACGTTTGATTAGCGATCCACCCGAGTTATTACAGATGCCGCCCATCACCGAGGCGCCAATACAGGAAGAACCGATCACCGAATGGGGCTCGCGACCCAGCGGTTTGAGCGCTTTTTCCAGCTGATACAGCGTGCTGCCGGGGAAGGCAAGGATCTGCTTGCCGCCATCAATTAGCTGCAACTTATCCAGCCGCAGGGTGCTGATGATCACCACCGGACGATCGTAATCGTTGCCGTTTGGCGTGGAACCTTCCGTCAGACCGGTATTGGCGGCCTGCATCAAAATGATCGCATCCGCGCTCACCAGCGCTTGCAACGCACGCCATAGCTCCAGCAGCGAGCCGGGGAAAATCACCGCCAGCGCCTCGCCTTCACCCGAGCGAAAACCTTTGCGGTAGCGTGCGGTCTGTTCCGCATCGGTTAACAGGTTCGACGAACCCAGCAGACGACGCAGTTCGGCGAGCAGAGTAGGGTGCGAAGTGTTGTTATTCATTGGCCTATCCTTGTCTTTAACATGGCGCTTCAACTGTAGCACGCGTCAGCGGCAGGGTCGCGGTGTGACATTGGCGGCTACCTGCTATCCTCATCTTGTGGCAAACTGCCCCGGTTATTTCGATATTGCGCAGTCACTTAAGAGAACCCGACCTGATGAAATGGATTTACTCTGTTAGCCTCGCTGTCTCCTTAGCCATGCAGCCCGCTTTCGCGGACGACCTGTTTGGCCCACATCCAATGACCGAACAGGCGCGTGACGCCTTTGTGAATCAGCTGCTCAGCAAAATGACCCTTGATGAAAAAATCGGGCAGATGCGTTTGATCAGCGTAGGGCCGGATACGCCGAAATCGGCGGTTCGCGACATGATTCAGCACGGTCAGGTTGGGGCGATCTTTAACACCGTGACGCGCCAGGATATTCGCGCCATGCAGGATCAGGTGATGGAACTCAGCCGCCTGAAAATCCCGCTGTTTTTTGCCTACGACGTAGTACACGGTCAGCGCACTATCTTCCCGATTCCGCTCGGCCTGGCGGCCAGCTGGGATCTTGATGCTATCGCACAGGTGGGCCGCGTATCGGCCTATGAAGCGGCGGATGACGGTTTAAACATGACGTGGGCACCGATGGTCGATGTGTCACGTGAACCGCGCTGGGGCCGTTTCTCTGAAGGCTTTGGCGAAGACACGTTCCTGACCTCGCAAATGGGCAGCACCATGGTGAAAGCCATGCAGGGTAAAAGCGCGGCGGATCGTTTCTCGATCATGACCAGCGTGAAACACTTCGCGGCATACGGTGCGGTCGAGGGTGGACGCGATTACAACACCGTCGACATGAGCCCGCAGCGGCTGTTCCAGGATTATCTGCCACCGTATAAAGCCTCGCTTGATGCCGGCAGCGGCGGCGTGATGGTGGCGCTCAACTCGCTGAATGGTACACCGGCCACGGCGGATGGCTGGCTGCTGAAAGAGGTGCTGCGCGGCGACTGGAAGTTCAAAGGCATCACCATCAGCGATCACGGCGCGATTAAAGAGCTGCTAAAACACGGCGTGGCCAGCGATCCGCAGGATGCGGTGCGCATTGCGGTGAAATCGGGCGTCGACATGAGCATGAGCGACGAGTACTACAGCAAATATCTGCCGGGGCTGGTGAAAAGCGGCGCGGTAAGCATGGCGGAAGTCGATGATGCCGCGCGCCATGTGCTGAACGTCAAATATGACATGGGCCTGTTCAACGATCCCTACAGCCATTTAGGGCCGAAAGAGAGCGATCCGCAGGACACCAACGCGGAAAGCCGTCTGCACCGTGCCGAAGCGCGCGACGTGGCGCGCAAAAGCATCGTCCTGCTGAAAAACTGGCATGAAACGCTGCCGCTGAAGAAAGACGCCACCGTGGCGCTGGTCGGGCCGCTGGCCGATAGCCAGCGCGACATTATGGGCAGCTGGTCTGCGGCAGGCGTGGCGAAACAATCTATTCCGCTGCTGCAAGGCGTGCGCAGCGCGATGGCGGGTAAAGGCACGGTGCTGTATGCCAAAGGCGCCAACATCAGTGATAACAAGGGCGTTCAGGACTTCCTTAATCTGTATGAGCAAGCGGTAAGCGTGGATAAACGTTCGCCGCAGGAGCTGATTGATGAAGCGGTGGCGCAGGCGAAAAAAGCCGACGTGGTGGTTGCCGCAGTGGGTGAAGCGCAGGGCATGGCGCATGAAGCTTCCAGCCGCAGTGAACTGTCGATTCCGCAAAGTCAGCAGAAACTGCTGGACGCGCTGAAGGCCACCGGCAAACCGTTGGTGATCGTGCTGATGAATGGCCGTCCGCTAACGGTGGTGAAGGAAGATCAGCAGGCCGATGCGATGCTGGAAACCTGGTTCAGCGGCACCGAGGGCGGTAATGCCATCGCCGATGTGCTGTTTGGTGATTATAATCCATCGGGCAAACTGCCGGTCTCCTTCCCGCGTTCAGTTGGCCAGATTCCGATTTACTACAACCATCTGCCAACCGGCCGTCCGTACAACTTCGCCAAACCGAACAAGTACACTTCACACTACTATGATGCGATCAACGGCCCGCTCTATCCGTTTGGTTACGGCCTGAGCTATACCACGTTCAGCGTGTCGCCGGTGAGGATGTCATCACGCACCATGCCGCGTAACGGTTCGGTGGATGCATCGGTGACCGTGACCAATACCGGTAAACGCGACGGAGCTACCGTGGTGCAGCTGTATCTCAACGATCCGGTCGCCAGCATTAGCCGTCCGGTGCAGGAGCTGCGCGGCTTCCAGCGCATCATGCTGAAAGCCGGCGAATCGCAGACGGTGAAGTTTAAGATCGATGTGGATGCGCTGAAGTTCTGGAACCAGAAGATGCAGCAGGTAGCTGAGCCAGGCAAAATCAACGTGATGATTGGTCTGGATTCTGTGCGTACCCAGGATGCGCAGTTTGATTATTTATAAGTAAGGTTGTTGCGCTCTTTGGCCCGGTCAGCATGAATGCTGACCCTACGTGTTATGCTTCACTGATTTTGTAGGGTCGGCATTCATGCCGACCGGGTCAACGAGCACATAATTCAATGAACATCCGCGAACGTATCCAACAGCAAGTCTTCCGCCTCAACGGCCTGTCACTCAATGAATTTGATATCTCGCAACCGCCCGGCGATCCTGGCTTGTTTGGTCCGGATCACGTTATCTGGCGCGTGCACGGCGATTTCACGGCGATGCTGTGCGGCGGTATCAGCGCCTTAATGTTGCAGATGCTGCATCCGGCAGCGCTGGCCGGCGTGTGGGATCACTCCAACTTCCGTCAGGACATGATGGGCCGCCTGCGGCGTACCAGCCAGTTTATCGCCGTCACCACCTTCGGCAATACCGTGGATGCCAATATTCTGATTGAGCGCGTCAAACGTATTCACCTGCGCGTTACCGGCATCGACAACGCCGGCAAGCCTTATGCCGCCAGCGATCCGCATCTGCTGACCTGGGTGCACGTTGCCGAGACCAGCCGCTTTCTGGCGGCGCATCTGCGCTACAAAAATCCGCAGCTCAGCCGGGAAGATCAGGATCGCTATTATCAGGAAGCGGCGCTGATTGCCGAAGCGCTCGGCGCGCAGCTGGTGCCGAAAAGCGTACCGGCGGTTGAGGACTATTTACAGAGAATGCGCCCTGAGCTGATCTGCGATGAGCGCACGCTGGAAGTGATGCAGCTATTAATCAATGCGCCTGCGCCAAGCTGGCAGGCAAAGCCGGCCATGCAGGTGATGCTGAAAGCGGGAATGGGGTTGCTGCCAACCTGGGCGCAACAGCAGATCCAGCAGCCGATTGGGCCGGTCAATCAGTGGCTGGTGGACCGGGAAATTGCGGTGCTTGCCGGGCTGCTGCGCTGGTCAATTCAGCGCGGCGCCTACACGCGCGCCATGCAGCGCATGGGCCGTTCAGGGTAGATTAAGCTCGTCCTGCTTTTTGGTATAGGTGCGTGGGGTGCGCGCTTCGCGCTGCAGCGCCAGCCGACGTTGCTGATGATGATGGATCAACATACCAAGCCCGACGCCAATCAGCGCCAGCGGTAATAAACTGAAGTAAATGTCCGTGGGCAACAACACCAGCAGTGCGGCGCCCGCCAGCATGATGCTCAGCGACGACATTACCCACGTATAGCGTATAAACAGCCACACTAACATCGCGCAGATAACCACGTCGCGCAGGTTCAAATCGAGGTTTTGCAGCACCATATCGGCAGCTCCGCACAGAGGAATGCGCCGACGATACCATGCGTGACGGCAAAAGAATCGCGAAATAATTTGAAGCGTGTCAGCGCGTTATGCTGGCACTGATCCGCCGTTTTCATTTACGCCAGCACGCACTTTGAGAGTTTTACCCTTGTGTCACATGGCACGAGTGCCGATCCTGCTCTATTCTCGGGGAAAATGGATTCCTCCAGGTAATATCGAGGCGTTATGACCCACCAACCTCTGATTGCTGAGGTGCCGAATCAGCAACACACACTAACCGCTATCGTCGAACAGGACGCGCGTACGGCCTATTTTTATATCTGGCCGAACGACCTGTTTCGTAGCCAATATGCGGTGCGCGGCTGCTGGCTGCGCAATCTGTTGCCTGCGCCGGCGCAGGAAGATCGTGAAGCGATGGAGCAGGGCATAGCGCCGCTGCTGAGTGCGGAGTACTGCCGTACGCTGGAAGCTGAGCCAATGCTCGATCCGGCCGGATTACAGGTGCTGTGGGAGCCAAGCGATGACGGTGCGGCGTTATGGTATTACGGTCAGCTGCTGGCGGTGATCCCCGGCTGGAGCCTGTATCAGGACAAGCAGGTGAGTTTCTCTGCCGCCTGTATCAAAGAAAATCGCCTGACCGCACCGCTTGGATCGGCTTCGACCAACGACTATTACGCGCGTGCCGAACAGCAGCGTCATTTCTGGCGCGACTGGCACGACGGGCATCTGTGGGATGTGGTGCAGCGCGAGCTGATGCAGTGTTATCAGGCGCAGTTTGGCGAATCGGTCAAGTATTACTCCATCGATCAAGGCAACTGGCCGCCGATGGCGATTTCGCAGCATTTACACAACGGCGTTTGGGTTTTTCTCACTCTTGGTATGGGGATTCGCCCAATGCCGCAGGTGGATCACCTGTTTGATGAGCTGGCCCCGCAGTATCGCCGCGTTGAACTGGCGATGGCCGTAGACGGAGAAGTGATGACCGAAGCCAATGCGGTGCAGATGGCGAGCGCGCTGGCAGAGTTTGCGCATCTGCCGTGGGCGCGGCTGACGTGGATTGGCGAAGGCCATACGCTGGCATCAGAAGTGGCACCGGTGGGTTTTGAAAGCTTCCTGCTGGCTAATGATTTGGCGCCGGAAGCTGCGCAGTTTCGCTTGCCGAAACGCGATGGTGACCGGGTGAATTTGCTGTGGTCAACGCCGATAACCGAAGCCGAACGCCAGTTCGCACAAGCCGACGATCGCGGTGGCCAGCAGTTGCTGCAGCGTTTGCTGGCGGACGGGAATAATCATATTTTCCGCCCGCGTCAGGAAGTGGTGGAGCCGCCCGCACCCTAAACCCGGTCGGCATTAATGCCGACCCTACGATTTTAAATTATCACTCAAATCAACTATTTCACTGCTTTGTGATCGCGCTCACCTCAAGATCCCCATTAACACGCCGTTAACCTCGATCAGGCAACTCGCCAACCAGGGTAAGGGCACACATAATGTTCAAAACAACACAATCCCGTTTCACCGCGACGCTGGTCGCCTTTTTTGCCGGGCTAATGCTGATTACCGTGCTGGTGATCAATCAGTTTATCGCCCCGCAGCTCTCTCATAATGAAAGCCGCCTGGTGCGCTACGAAGTGGACGGCCTGGCCGGACGCATCATCGAGCAGATGAACCGTGTGCAGGCGCAGCAGCGTGCTATCACCGAAGCGGCTGGCGTGATGGACAGTGCGACCATCGATACCTTGCTGCCCGCCTTAGTCAACCAATATCAGGACAGCAATGTGTTCGGCGGTGGCATCTGGCCATTACCGAATCGTCGCGATCCGGCGAAAGAGAAAAACAGCTCGTTCTTTGCGCGTAACGCCAGCAATCAGCTGCAGGTCAACACCTACTGGAACTCAGACGCCGCCGACAAATACTGGGAACAGTCCTGGTACAAAGATGGCCTGGCCGCCCCAAAAGGTCAGTGCGCCTGGGCGAAAGCCTATCAGGATGCCGCCAGCCCGCAGCCGCGTACCAACTGCGCCATGGCGATTTATCGCGACGGCACCGCGTGGGGCGTCGCGACGATTGATGTGACGCTGGGCTTCTTCAACCAGCTGGCAAAACAGATGGGCGAGGCGATTCAGGGCCGCGTACTGATCGTTGAAGCCGATGGCAAAGTGGTTGGCAACGCCGCGCTGGTGGAGGGTGCGCCGAAGCTGGAAAATCTTGCGGATACGCAATTGCCGATGGCCGCCGCGTTGAAAGGCTTGTTAGCGCAGGCGGGCAGCCAGCCGACACAAACCACCTTTGCAGGGGAAGATGGTGAACACACGCTGTTCCTGCAGGCGATAGCTGGCAGCCCGTGGTATCTCGCCAGTGATGTGCCCTCCAGTTTGCTGGATGCGCAGACGCATAGCATGTTGACGCGTCTGGGTCTGGTGCAGATCCCGCTGGCGGTGATCCTGCTGCTGGTGCTGCTCGGTTTCGTGCGGGCGATGATGAAACGCCTGGCGTTGCTGCATCGCAACATCGAAGCCTTGTCGACCGGCGGTGCCGATCTGACGCAGCGTCTGCCTGCCAGCAATAGCCCGGAATTCAACGCCGTGGCGCAGAGCTTTAACCAGTTCATCGCTTATCTGCAGGGGCTGATGCGCCAGGTGGGCGACAGCGCGCTGGCGATCACCTCCGCTTCGCGTGAAATCGCCAGCGGCAACGCCGATCTCTCAGCGCGCACGGAGTCGCAGGCCAGTTCGATCGTGGAGACCGCCGCGTCGATGGAAGAGCTGACCGGCACCGTACGGCAGAACGCCGATAACGCCACGCACGCCAATCAGCTGGCCGACGGCGCTTCACAAGTCGCCGCGCGCGGTACCGAAGTGGTGCGTCAGGTGGTGAGCACCATGGGAGCGATTAACCAATCGTCGCGTAAAGTGGTGGATATCATTAGCGTCATCGACAGCATCGCTTTCCAGACCAATATCCTGGCGCTCAATGCGGCGGTAGAAGCCGCACGAGCCGGTGAGCAGGGCCGCGGATTTGCCGTGGTGGCCTCGGAAGTGCGCAATCTGGCGCAGCGTTCGGCTAACTCGGCGCGTGAAATCAAAAAGCTGATTGAGGAGTCGGTGGCGAATATCGATACCGGCAGCCAACTGGTGGAGCAGGCCGGGCAAACCATGGATGAGCTGATGCAAGGCGTCAGCAGCGTCACCACGCTGATGAGTGAAATCATGTCGGCGAGCCGCGAGCAGAGCATGGGTATCGATCAGGTCAACGTGGCGATTACTCAGCTGGATGGCAGCACCCAGCAGAACGCCGCGCTGGTTGAGCAGGTCTCTGCCGCCGCGCAAGCGATGGAGCAGCAGAGCGTCCAGCTGGAGCAGGTGGTGCAGAGCTTTAAGTTGTAATCGACTCGGTCGCCATGCATGGCGATGCTACACAATACGGTCGTCATTGATGGCGGCGACCGTATTACACACCGCCCGCATCTCCTCTGTTAACCCCTTTTTCCGCCTTTTTGTGCTGAAATGTCCGCAGGCTGCTACGCTTTACGTTGCCCACGTTAACGCACGGAATATGCGCTATTTCCTCCATTAACGCCGGGGAGGTTGTGTACAATAGCTGCGAATTTTCCGAAGGAGTTGTCATGTCCGCCATTGAAGTTATTCTCGTCGACCACCTCGATCGCCCTATCGGCCAAATGGAAAAGCTGGAAGTGCATGAAAAAGGATTGCTGCATCGTGCGGTGACGGTTTACGTGTTCAATTCGCGCCATGAGGTGCTGCTGCAGCGTCGGGCCAGTGGGAAATATCACTGCGGTGGGTTATGGAGCAACACCTGCTGCAGTCATCCCTATCCGCAAGAGTCGACCCGTGATGCCGCCGAACGCCGTCTGCGTGAAGAGATGGGCATGAAACTTACGCTAACGCCGGTGTTTGAACTCAGCTATAACCTGCCGCTCAGCAACGGTTTAACCGAGCATGAATATGGCCACGTGTTTTTCGCCATCAGCGATGAGCAGCCGGTACTCAATCCGGAAGAGGCTGATGCGTGGTGTTATCGCTCGATTGCTCAAATTCAGCAGGAGATGGCAGAAAACCCCGAGCAGTTTACGCCGTGGTTCCTGCACACCTTCCCGCGCATCCCCAATACGCTCGGCGATTTCCGCCTGACCGCATAATTGCACACTCCGTAGCGGCGCGATTTATCGCGCAATAAATTGCGCCGCTACAACACGTGCGCTCGGTGAAGTCAGTGTTTAGGTATCACTGAAAATCTTCCGCATCCACGTCGTAGCCCGACGGCTCCCAGCGAATCGCCAGCAGCGCCAGCAAGCCAATCAGTGGCGCCAGGAAGATCACCCAGAACACGCCAGTACCAAACGCAGCGACCAGCAGGGGGAAGGCAAACAGCGACACGGTTGAACTGCCGCGCATCAGCGTCTGGTTGAAGCCAACGCCCACGCCGCGCAGCGAAGCCGGATAGCTCAGCGAAGCAAACGTCATGGTATGCGAGCCGGGACCAAAGCCCTGACCAAACAGGAACAGTGCCAGCATGGCAATCGCCACCGCCGCTTGTTCGCCACCTTCCGGACGACCAATCAACGCTAATCCCAGCAGCGCTACGCACTGACAGGCGTAACCGGCAACCGACATCTTCCACGCACCGAGACGTGGCACCAGCCGCACCGCCAGCAAGCCGCCAACAAACGCAAACAGCAGATTAAGCGCCAGCGACACCAGAATTGTGGTCAGCATCGATTGCGCAAAGAAGCTTGAGATGATCACCGGCAGGCCAAACGCCACCGCGTTATAGGCAAACGATGAAGCGATTGACGTCACGGTGGCCAGAATAGTGCGGCGGCGATAGACGCCCTGCAGCAGCGCACCGTAGTTGCGCCAGCTGGCTTTGCGTACCGCTTTCTGCGGTGTCAGATCGGCATCCTCCGCCACCTGCGCGTTGATGTTGTAGGCGTTGCGCAGAATCTCTGCCGCGCCTTTCAGGTTGCCCTGATTGGCGGCCCAAATCGGCGATTCACTCATGTAGCGGCTGCGAATGGCAATGATCAGCAGCGCGGGCACCGCACCAAAGCCCAGAATTAAACGCCACAGCCAATCGGTGTGGGTTTCCGGCAGTACCGCATACAGCAGCAGTACCAGCAGATAGGAGATACTGATCGCCGCGTACCACGTCGGACACCACATCGCCACGCTGGCGGCTTTGTTGCCTTGTCCGCGCAGCTTCGAAAACTCGGCAAGAAACGCCATCGCCACGGGCAAATCGATGCCAACGCCGAGTCCCATCACGAAGCGTGCACCGGCCAGCACATATTCGTTCGGTGCAAAGGCACAGGCTAATGCCGCTACCACGAAGAAGAACATATCGGCCATAAACACCCGATAGCGGCCAATTTTATCGGTGAGATAGCCGCCAATTAAGGCACCGACAATCGCGCCAAAGGTGATCGCCGAGGCCACCATGCCGGTGCCGGCAGGCGTGAGCTGGAACTCGCGCGTCACGTCTTTAATACCAAAGGCTAATGCGCCGAGATCGTAGGCATCAAGAAACACGCCGCCCAGCGCAATGGCGATGACAATGCGCGCGTTGCTGCGCGATTCGTCGCTGTTATTAACCAAACCGGAAATGTCGGCCGCGCTGCGAATCCATTTGGTCTCACCGGTGGGTGTATTCCCTGCCTGCGCCACGTGCGCCGGAGAAGCTAAATCGGTCATGATGTTTTGTAATTTATTGTAATGAGTGGGACGGTGAGCATAAGCCGCCGCCTCGGCATTAAAAATTCAATTTGGTTATATGAACTGCGTTTTGGTTATAACCAACCCGCTATCGATAGCAAAAAAAGCACGAAGTAAGCTGCTTGACCGCGCCCATCGCTATTCGCCAGGCTACGCTTGATAGTCACACAATGAAAACAAATGAGGGAAGCGAGATGATAAAGCAGGGTTTATTGGGGATGATGGCGCTCGCCATGAGCGTGGGTGCGGCGCATGCGGCGGATCCGGTGAAGGTTGGCTCTAAGATTGATACCGAAGGCTCGTTGCTCGGCAATATCATCCTGCAGGTGCTGGATAAACACGGGGTGAAAACGGTTAACAAAATCCAGCTCGGCACTACGCAGGTGGTGCGCGGCGCGATTACCGCAGGCGAGCTGGATATCTATCCGGAATACACCGGCAACGGCGCCTTCTTCTTCAACGATGAGAAAGATGCGGCGTGGAAAAATGCTCAGCAGGGCTACGAGAAGGTGAAAAAGCTCGATGCTGACAAAAACCAGCTGGTGTGGTTGACGCCAGCGCCAGCCAACAACACGTGGACCATCGCGGTGCGCGGCGACGTGGCGCAGAAGAATAACCTCAATTCACTGGACGATCTCAGTGCATACCTGAAAAAAGGCGGCACTTTCAAACTGGCGGCATCGGCAGAATTTATCGAACGTAGCGATGCGTTACCGGCGTTTGAAAAAGCTTACAACTTCAAGCTGGAGCAGTCGCAGCTGCTGTCGCTGGCGGGCGGTGACACCGCGGTGACCATCAAAGCGGCGGCGCAGCAAACCTCCGGCGTGAACGCCGCGATGGCGTACGGCACTGACGGTCCGGTGGCGGCGCTCGGCCTGCAAACCCTGAGCGATCCGAAAGGCGTGCAGCCGATTTACGCGCCTGCACCGGTGATTCGCGCCAGCGTGCTGAAACAGTATCCTGAGATCGGTAACTGGCTGCAGCCGGTGTTCAGCAAGCTGGATGAGAAAACCCTGCAACAGCTGAATGCGCAGATTGCGGTCGATGGTCAGGATGCCAGTCAGGTCGCGAAACAGTGGTTACAGCAGAATAAGTTGCTGTAAACAGTGTCGTCGTTGTTATTCAGACCCCGCCAGCAGCCGGTGCTGCTGGTGCTAATCACGCTTATCTCGCTGGCGCTGTTTGCCTTGCCGCTGCTGAGCTTCGCCGCTAATCGTCTGGTTTCCGGGCAGCCGCTGTTATTTTGGCAGATAGCGAATAGCGGGTTGCTGCTGATACCGCTGCTGTGGCTGTGGCAAGGATTATGGTGGCCTGCGCGGCGTATCAGCGCGGTCAGCTTGCTGCTGGCGGCCGACGTCATGCTGGCGTTGCTTATCTGGCTCGCCGGGCAACAGGCGACGGCGTTGGCGAACAGCGGTAGTCCGCTGGCGCGCACTGCGTTTGGCAGCGGCTTATGGTGCGCCGCGGCTCTGTCGCTGCTGCTGGCGGCCGAAGCGGTACGGCAAATCACGGCCAGCACACCGTGGCGCATTGTGCTCAACCTGCAAATCTGGCTGTTGCCGCTGCTGCTGCTACTCAGCGGTCACCTCGATCGTCTCTCGTTATTGAAAGAGTATGCCAACCGCACGGCAGTGTTCGACGCGGCCTTCAACCAGCATCTGTGGCTGCTCGGCGGTACGCTGTTGCCGACGCTGCTGATCGGCTTGCCGCTCGGCCTGGCGATTGCGCGTCGTCAACGCTGGCAGAACGCTGCGTTTAGCGTGCTGAACCTGATTCAAACCGTGCCGTCGGTGGCGCTGTTTGGCTTACTGATTGCGCCGCTGGCCGGTTTGGTCGCGCATTTCCCGGTGCTGGCGCGCTGGGGCATTAGCGGCATCGGCATTGCACCCGCGCTGATTGCCCTGGTGCTCTATGCGCTGCTGCCGCTGGTGCGCAGCGTGGTGGCCGGTTTGCAGCAGGTGCCGCAGGAAGTACGCGAAACCGCGCGCGGCATGGGCATGAGTGCGTGGCAGCAGTTCTGGCTGGCCGAGCTGCCGCTGGCGCTGCCGGTGTGGCTTTCTGGCTTGCGCGTGGTGGTGGTGCAAACCGTTGGCCTGGCGGTGGTCGCCGCCTTGATTGGCGCGGGTGGATTTGGTGCCATTGTTTTTCAGGGATTGCTGAGCAGCGCGCTCGATCTGGTGCTGCTGGGCGTGATTCCGGTGGTGGCGCTGGCGGTGATTTTTGATGCACTGCTGCGTTTACTGTCGGCACTGCTGGAGAGACGTCATGATTGAATTTCATCAGGTGAGCAAAGTGTTTGCCGGGAAAGAGGCGATACGCAACCTGTCGCTAAAGATTGAGAAGGGCAGTTTTACCGTTCTGATTGGTACCTCGGGTTCCGGCAAATCCACCACGCTGAAGATGATCAACCGGCTGGTCGAGCACGACAGCGGTGAAATTCGTTTTGCCGGTGAACCGATTGAGCGCATGGATGCCCGCGCGCTGCGCCGCCGCATCGGTTACGCCATTCAGTCGATTGGCCTGTTCCCGCACTGGAACGTGGCGAAAAACATCGGCACCGTGCCGTCGCTGCTGGGCTGGCCGCAGGCGAGGATCAATCAGCGCGTCGACGAGCTGCTGGCGCTGCTTAATCTTGATAGCCACCTGGTATCGCGCATGCCGCATCAGCTTTCGGGTGGACAGCAGCAGCGTGTCGGCGTGGCGCGCGCGCTGGCGGCCGATCCGGAACTGCTGCTGATGGATGAACCGTTTGGCGCGCTCGATCCGGTCAATCGCCTGGCGCTGCAGCACGAGATGCTGCGCATCCAGAAAATGACCGGGCGCACCGTGGTGCTGGTCACGCATGACATCGACGAAGCGCTCACGCTGGCCGATCAATTGGTGCTGATGGATGGCGGTGAAATTGTGCAGCAGGGCAGGCCGATTGATTTGCTTACGCAGCCGGTGAATGACTTTGCGCGCGAATTCTTTGGTCGCAGCGAGCTTGGCGTACGTTTGCTGGCACTGGGTCGCGCCGGCAGTGCGGCACGGCGCGGCGAATGGCTCGATGCGGAACCGATCGCCGAATCACTCACGCTGCGTGAAGCGCTGTCGCAGTTTATTGCGCGCCGCACCGATAAACTCCCGGTGGTTGATCAGCAGCAACAGCCGCTGGGCGTGCTGCACTTTAGCGATCTGCTGCGCCAGCAGGAGGCGAGCTGATGCGGCTGTTACGCGATCCACTCTACTGGCTGCTGGCGGCCTTTTTGCTGCTGCTGTGGGGATTGCCGCACAGCGGCCCGCTGTTTGCGCACTGGTTTCCGCAGCTTGAGCGGCCGCTCTATCAGCAGGAGAGTTTCTGGCGCCTGGCGCTGGCGCATCTGGCGCTGGTGGTAAGCGGTAGCCTGCTGGCAGTGGTAGTCGGCGTGGGCTGTGCGGTGTTTGCCACGCGGCAGGCCGGGCGCGCGTTTCGTCCATTACTGGAAACGGTAGCTGCGGCAGGGCAGACGTTTCCGCCGGTGGCGGTGCTGGCGATAGCGGTGCCGGTAATGGGATTTGGCGCGACGCCCGCCATCATGGCGCTGTTTCTCTACGCGCTGCTGCCGATTCTGCAGGGTACGCTGGCGGGTTTAGATAGCGTGCCGGCCAGCAATCGTGAAATAGCCGTTGGCCTCGGCATGGGACCGTGGCGGCGTTTATGGCAGATTGAGCTGGCGCTGGCCGCGCCGGTGATCATGGCCGGGGTGCGAACATCGGTGATGATCAGTATTGGTACCGCCACCATTGCGTCTACCGTGGGCGCAGAAAGCCTCGGCTCGCCGGTGATCATCGGATTGAGCGGTTTTAACACCGCTTATGTCATTCAGGGGGCACTGCTGGTGGCGCTGCTGGCGTTGATTTGCGATCGTCTGTTAGAGCGGGTGCAACGCAAACTTAGTTGGTATGCACAATAAGGCTGTAGCCGACCAGCATCATGCCGCCCATGCCGCCAAGCGCCATGATGGCGAACAGGGAACCGATAAGGAGTTTATTCCAGTTCATAAGGAGACCTGAGAAAAGAAATTTAGGGCGGCATCATAACGCGCACACTCCGCCAGGCAAAGGCCGTGTGTGCGATTTTTGCTTATGCGGGATCGTGCAGATGAATCGCAAAACCTTGGGCCTGCCAGTGTTCAAACTGCTCTTGCTGACGGCGCGTCGGTTTTTTACCGGTCCAGATAAACAGGTTTTGCCCAGGGAACAGTTCAGGACGCGGCATGTCCAGCGGCTCCGCCAGCACATCCATGCGCCAGCCCTGCTGCGCTAAGCGCCAGGCTTCCAGCCAGATGCGGGTGCGATCTTCCACCGCCCAGCCAATCATCAGTGCATCTTTACCGGCTTTCTTACGCGCGCCTGCCAGGCAAAACGCCACATAATCGATCAATGCGCCATCCAGCAGGCTGCACATGGTGCGGGCGGTGTTCTGATCTAAGCCCAGACGCTGGCGAACCGGCACAAACACATGATCGATTAGCGCATCCACCGGATGTTCCCGGCCAATAGTGGCAATTTTGGTGCGTAATTTAGCCGGGCGCACGTGGCGCAGCACGCTCATCAACTCTTCCTGCAGTGCCGACCAGCCGTCGTGCACATTGACGGTGGCGCCTTCCAGCAACGCTTTCACTTTGCCAACGGGCACGCCGCTCTCTATCCAGCGTTTTATCTCTTCGATACGCTGAACATCTTCATCATCAAATTGCCGATGACCACCTTCGGTGCGCTGCGGCTTTAACAGACCGTAACGTCGCTGCCATGCGCGAAGCGTTACTGGGTTGATTCCACAGCGTTCGGCTACGTCCCCGATACTGTATAAGGCCATAAAGTCCTCAAAAATTCTGACCTGCATAACAACACCTTAACCCCCACGACTGGGTTGTACAACGATTTTTTAGTTGTACAACTTGACCTTGTTGAGGATTCGTAGTGTTATCTCATATATGAGATTTAATTCCCATAATTGAGAGGTGAAGATGTCTGCTTCGGAAACTGACGATCGCTTAGCGTCAAGACTGGCCGAACTGCGCGTGCAGCGCGGTTGGTCATTAGATGAATTGGCGATGGCGACCGGCATCAGTCGGGCTTCATTGTCGCGAATTGAGCGCGCTGAAACCAGCCCGACAGCCGCTTTGCTTAATCGGCTGTGTGTCGCTTACGGTTTGACCATGTCACGCCTGCTCAGCGAGGTGGAAGAGGAGGCGGCGCTGTTGCTGAAAGCGGAGCAGCAGCCGGTGTGGCATGATGCCGCCAGCGGTTTTCAGCGCCGCAACGTGTCGCCGCCCGCCAGCCATTTTAAAGCGGAGCTGGTGGAGGGCGTGCTGCGTCCTGGCGCGCGCATCGATTACGATGCACCGCCGGTGCAGGGGCTGGAGCAGCATATCTGGCTGCAATCGGGCGAGCTGACAATCTTGATGGATGACCAGCGCTGGACGCTGCAGGCGGGCGATTGCTTGCGCTTTCATCTCACCGGCAAATCCGCCTTCGAGGCCCACGCCGAAGGCGGCGCGCGCTACATTTTGGTGGTATGCAAACCATGATTGAGATCGAACCTCTCAGCGCCACCCAGGCGCAACCGCTGCTGGCGGCGTTAAGTGATGTGCTGCAGGGCTGCGTAGCCGACGGTGCCAGCGTGGGCTTTATTGATGCTAGAGATCGCGCGGCGATTGAGCATTTCTGGCAGGACAAAATTTACAGCCTGGCGAGCGGCGACAACCAACTGCTGGTGGCGTATCAGCAGGGCGTGATTGTGGCGACGGTGATGGTGGGGTTCAGCGCGATGCCGAATGGTCGCCACCGTGCTGAGATCAGCAAGCTGCTGGTGCATCCGCGCGCGCGCCGTCAGGGCATTGCCCGCCGCCTGATGCAACAAGCCGAACAGCTGGCGCAGCAGCAGGGCAAAAGTTTGCTGGTACTGGACACACGCAGCGGTGACGTGGCGACGGCGTTGTATTTGTCGATGGATTGGCAGATTGCCGGGGCGATTCCGCAGTATGCGGAGTCGACTGAAGGTGTGCTGGATGCGACCACGGTGATGTATAAGGTGTTGCGCTGAGATTGTGCTCGCTGTCCCCCTCCTAAGTTTGTGCTCGCAGTCCCCCTCCTCGGTCCTCCCCCACGAGTGGGGGAGGAAGATGCTGCTATATGTTAGTTCTGAAGTTGCATGTGGCAGCGTCTCCTTCCCCCACTCGTGGGGGAAGGCCGGGATGGGGGACAGCGAGCACCAACCCAAAATGCACCAACTCAGTGCGCCGCTTCCGCCTCGGCTATCCCCAGCGCCTGCATAAAAAGCTTAATAATCGGATTTATTTTGCGCCCCTTTTTCATCAGCAGACAAAACGGGTTTTCGCGACGAATTGAATCATCACCCAATTCGCATAGCTGACCGCGCGCAATAAACGCGGCGGCATAATGCTCCGGTAAATAACCAATAAAATGGCCGGTTAAAATCAGCATAGCCACCGATTCCACCTGTACCGCTTGTACACCACTCTCCTGCAAGGGAATGATGCGACGATCGTCGCGTGGCGTCACATATAAATGATTAATGATTTTCTGCTCACGTAATGTCTCCAGCGATATACTCTTATCGCGCGAGCCTGAATATAAAGGGTGTGACATAGAGCAATATAATTTTGAATATTCCTTATAAAGCGGGAAGTAATCAAAATCACTTTTCATTTCATAAACCGGCGCCACCCCACAATGAAAACGACCTTCGCTGATGCCGCGTTCAATATCGTCTAATTGGGCGGTTTGTAATCGAATTTGTACCTTTGGCGCTTTCTGGTGCAGCTGTTGCACCGCGGCGGTGACCGGCGATTGCGGGTCAGAAATGGTGTTGTCTACCACGCAAATGGCGATATCACCCAGCAGCTCGTTGCGACTGTTGTGCAGCCGCTCACGAAACAGATTCAGCGACACAAACAGCTCCAGCGTGGCCTGATAGACGTTAATGCCATATTGCGTCAGCTCAAAACCTTCACGCCCACGGCTGCATAACGTCATGCCGAGCCGAATTTCCAGATCGGAAACCTGTTTACTGATTGCTGCCAGACCAATATTCAATTCGTGACTGGCGGCGGTTAATCCGCCGGCTTCTACCACGCATTTAAATACCCGCAGTAATTTTAAATCGATATTACTCAGTGCCAGAACCGCATTATCGCTGCGATTATTTGCATTGTTTCCGGACTGGGAAACTTTACTTTCCATTTTTGCTATTCAACTCCGGAATAATTGCGGTGATTGTACAGTGAACCTGAAATGCGCGGTATTTACTAGTTTGTTCATAAAATAAGTTTTTATTATCGCTAGTGGCGCATTCATCTCTTTTTCGTATCGCTGAAATTATCTGTGAGGGGAAATAGCATGTCTGATAATGCCGAACTGTTATGGGGCGCGCGTTTTAAAGCGGCACCGGCGGCGAGTTTAACCGCGCTGTCTCGTAGCCCGGATTATTACTTTGCATTAGCACCTTACGATCTGGCGGGCTGCCGGGCGCATGCCCGTGAACTGGCGCGCGGCGATCTGCTAAGCGCAGAAGAACTCAGCACCATGCTGGCGGCGATTGATGCGCTGGACGCCGATTATCGTGCCGGTCAACTGCATCCCATTGCTGCCGATGAAGATGTGCACACCTTTATCGAACGTGCGCTGACCGAACGCTTAGGCCCGCTGGGCGGCAAGCTGCGCGCCGGACGTTCGCGTAACGATCAAACCGTTAACGACCTGCGTCTTTACCTGCGTGACAACGGCCGCAAAGTCGCCCGCGCGCTGCTGGAATTACAGCAGGCGCTGGTGGAGCAGGCGGCGCAGCACACCGAAAGCGTCGCGCCCGGTTTCACCCATTTACAGCAGGCGCAGCCGATTGTGTTCGGGCATCAGCTGCTGGCGCATGCGCAATCCTTCGCTCGCGATATTGAACGCATGCAGGATTGGGATCGCCGCAGCGCGCGCTGTCCGCTCGGTGCCGCCGCCATGGCCGGATCCGCGATTGCGCGCCAGCCGGAGCAAGCCGCTACCGATCTCGCTTATCTCGCGCCGTGCGAGAACTCCATCGACGCCGTTGCCAGCCGCGATTACGCCGCCGAATTTCTGTTTGTCACCAGCATGATTGGCATCAACCTGTCGCGTTTATGCGAAGAGGTGTGCATGTGGGCCTCGCGCCAGTTCCGCTGGGTCGAGCTGCACGACAGCTACGCTACCGGCAGCTCAATCATGCCGCAGAAGAAAAATCCGGATATCGCCGAGCTGACGCGCGGTCGCTCTGGCCGCCTGGTCGGCAACCTGATGGCGCTGCTCACCACCATGAAAGCAATGCCGCTCTCCTACAACCGCGATCTCAGCGACGACAAACGCAACGTGATTGATGCGGTCGATACGCTGCTGCTGGTGCTGCCGGCAATGGCGGGGATGATGGCGACGCTGAAATTCAATACCGAGGTGATGCGCGAGCAGGCACCTGACGGTTTCACGCTGGCCACCGAAGTGGCCGACTGGCTGGCGATGCGCGGCGTGCCGTTCCGTGAGGCGCATGAGATCACCGGCCAGCTGGTGCAATTGTGCGAGCGTGAAAACTGCGGCCTGTCAGATCTCAGTGATGCACAGCTGCAGGCGGTGGATGCGCGCTTAACGCCAGAAGTGCGCAGTGCCCTGACGCTGGAAGCCGCACTGGCGGCGCGCAGCGGTTACGGCGGCACCGCGCCGGCACGGGTGCGTGAGCAATTGGCGCGTCTGCAAACCCTGATGCAGGACCAGCAGCACTGGACCGAAGATTACGCTGGCCCGCGCGCCTGAGGAGGCTTTTATGTCGTCAACGCCGATTGAGCCGAGTTTAAACAACAGCCGCGAGCAGACGCATTACGATCTCGATCGTTATCAGGTGGTGCCGCGCCGCTATTACGGGCGCATTACCGCATCCGCAGTGATTCTTATCCTGCTGGCCTTGCTGGTGAATGCCTTTGCCCACGGCAACATTGAGTGGTCCTTCGTTGGCCAGTTCTTTACCGCGCAGGCGATTCTTAACGGCGTGGTGAATACGCTAATCATGTCAGTGCTGGCGATGGGGCTTGGCATCCTGTTCGGCGTGATCACCGCCATCATGTACATGTCGCCAAACCCGGTGCTGCACTACATCGCCGTGGGTTACGCGTGGATCTTCCGCGGCACGCCGCTGATTTTGCAACTGCTGCTGTGGTTTAACCTCGCGCTGGTGTTCCCGACCATCAGCATTCCCGGCCTGTTCAGCGTGCAAACCGTCAGCTTTATGACGCCGTTCCTTGCCGCGCTGCTCGGTTTGAGCATCAATCAGGGCGCCTATACCTCGGAAGTGGTGCGTGCAGGTTTGCTGTCGGTGGATACCGGACAGTACGAAGCAGCGAAAGCCATCGGCATGCCACGGCTGCAGGCGCTGCATCGCATCATTCTGCCGCAGGCGATGCGCGTGATTCTGCCGCCGGTCGGCAATGAGTTTATCAGCATGATCAAAACCACCAGCCTCGCCAGCATGATTCAGTACTCCGAACTGCTCTACAACACGCAAACCATCTACTTCGCCAACGCGCGCGTGATGGAGCTGCTGTTCGTGGCGGGCATCTGGTACCTGATTGTGGTCACGCTGCTGTCCTTTGGGCAGAGCCGACTGGAACGTTACTTCTCACGCGGCCATCGTCAGCGTCAGTAAGCAGGAGCCAAACATGAGAAACATCGTGCGCGCCGTCAAGGTGAACAAATATTTCGACCAGTTCCACGCCCTAAAGGATGTCAGCCTGGAAGTGAACTACGGCGAGGTGATGTGCATCCTCGGGCCGTCCGGTTCCGGCAAAAGCACCTTTTTACGCTGCATTAATCAGCTGGAGAAGGTCGATAAAGGCGGGATTTGGGTCGACAACGAACTGGCAGGCTATCGCATCGCCGGCAATAAATTGCATGCCTTAAGCGACAAGCAGATTGCGCGTCAGCGTCTGCAAACCGGCATGGTTTTCCAGCGCTTCAATCTGTTCCCGCATAAAACCGCGCTGGAGAACATCATTGAAGGGCCGTGTCGCGTCATGCTGCGTCCGAAGCGAGAAGCCTGTGAAGAGGCGATGGCGCTGCTGGATCGCGTTGGCATGGCGCATAAAGCGCACGACTATCCGCAGTCGCTCTCCGGCGGCCAGCAGCAGCGCGTGGCGATTGCCCGCGCGCTGGCGATGAAACCCAAACTGATGCTGTTTGACGAACCCACTTCGGCGCTGGATCCGGAGATGGTGGGCGAAGTGCTGGCGGTGATGCGCCAGCTGGCAAAAGAGGGCACCACCATGCTGGTGGTCACCCACGAAATGGGCTTTGCCCGCGAGGTGGCCAATCAGGTGGTGTTTATGGACGAGGGACGCATTATCGAGCAGGGCGCACCGGAAGACATTCTGCTGAACCCGCAAAATCCACGGATGAAAAACTTTATTAACGCGATTCTTCTTTAACGTGACCGGGGTGAATATGAAAAAGCTGTTATTGAGTGCCATCAGTGCCGCCGTGCTGCTGCAATCGTCTGCCTGGGCAGATATCGCCGTGCCTGCCGCCATCAAAGAGAAAGGGCTGACGGTCGCGATCATGCCGAACTATCCGCCGATGGATTTCAAAGATCCGGCGACTAACCAGCTGACCGGAGTGGATTACGATCTCGGCCAGGCGATTGGTGAAAAGCTGGGCGTGAAGATCAACTGGCAGGAGATCGCCTTCGAGCAGATGGTGAACGCGGTAGTGACCAAGCGTGTTGATCTGGTGATGTCCGGCATGACTGACACCAAAGAGCGTCAGCAGGTGGTGAATTTTATCGACTACTTCAAAACCGGCCCGCAGTTCTACACCCAATCCGCGCGCAGCGATATCAACAGCGCCATGGACCTGTGCGGTAAGAAAGTCGGCACCAGCCGTCGCACCACCTTCCCGCTGGAGATTGCCAAATGGTCCAAAGCGCACTGTGAAGCGGCTGGCAAGCCCGCCATCATCGTGGTCGGCGCCGAAGGCACCGCCGATGCGCGCACCCAGCTGCGTCAGAACCGTCTGGATGGCGTGGTGCAGGGCAGCGAAACCCTGCCGTACATCATGGATCTGGAAAAGGGTAAATATAAGCCACTCGATAAAGCCTTCTCCTTCCAGTACACCGGCATGGCGATTGGTAAAGATGCGACGGAGCTGACCACCGCAGTGCAGGCCGCTATCGACGCGATGATTGCTGACGGTTCATACCAGAAAATCCTCGGCAAATGGGGCCTGGCCGACAACGGCGTAACGAAAGCAACGGTCAACCAGGGCTAAAGGAGCGCGCAGATGCAACAACCGGGCGCAGTGCGCTGGCCGCAGGGTAAACGCGGCTGCATGGCGCTGGCGTTTGACCTCGACGGTCCTACCGGCGATGCCATGCTGAATGGCAGCCTGTGGTCAACGCCAGAGTATTTTACCTTTGGGGCCTACGGGCCGTACCGCGCGCTCGGGCGTCTGCTCGACCTGCTGCGCGCCTTCCAGATTCCCGCCACCTTTTTCGTTCCGGCGTGGGTAGTGGAGCAGTGGCCGCAGCAGTGTCAGGCGATTATTGAACAGGGCCACGAAGTGGCCTATCACGGCTATCGCCACGAATCGTTCTGGTCGATTTCGCCGGATGAACAGCGCGCGGTGATGGCGAAATCCGCTGAGATCTTTAAGCACTATCTTGGCATCACCGCCTGCGGTTTTCGTACGCCGTCGGGCGACTGGCATGCCGAAACGCCGCAGATTCTGCGCGACGCGGGCGTGATTTACTCCAGCAGCATGCGCGGTGACGATCGCCCCTACAGCATTCCAGTGGCGGGCCATACGCCACTGGTAGAGATTCCCGGCAAGTGGGAGATGGACGATTACGCTTCACTGGCCTACACGCGCCAGCCTGATTTCCCGAAAGGCGGTGACCGTATCGCCAGCTATGCGCACACGCGTGATAACTGGCAGCGCGAGTTCGATGGCGCGATGGATGAAGGCTTGTGCCTCACCACGCTGTTCCACCCGAAAATCTCCGGGCAGCCGGGACGGCTTTTGCTGCTCGAACAGCTGTTTGAACATATGACGGCGCGCGATGACGTGTGGTTTGCGCGCTGCGACGCGGTGGCGCAGTGGTATTTGCAGGAGCAACAGCATGACTGAACCTTCACGCTGGCCGCTGGGCTTCCAGTCGGCGGCGATCCTCACTATCGATTTCAACGATATTCACGGCATTCTCACTCAGGCTCCGGCGGTGGCGGGGCGCGATAAAACGCTGTCGGTGTGGCGCTACGGCACGCTGCGCGGCGTCGATCGCGTGCTGGCGCTGCTGGCGGAAAAGCAGCTCAAAGCAACCTGGTGCATGCCTGCGATTGTCGCCGAAGAGCAGCCAGAATTAGTGCAGCGCATGGTGGCGGATGGCCATGAAATCGCCTGTAGCGGCGATGTGCATGAAGATTTCTCGGCTTTGACGCTGGAGCAGCAGATCGCCAGCGTGACGCGCGGCTGCGACAAACTGGCGCAGGTCGCCGGTCGCAATATCGTCGGCTTCCGCACACCCGCCGGACAGTGGAAACCGGAGCTGGCGCAGGCGCTGGTTGAGTGCGGCATTCGCTGGTCATCAAGCTGGCGCGGCGACGATTTGCCGTACTTCCATCCCGGCACGCGCTTAGTTGAGCTGCCGATGCACTACACGCTAGAAGATGAGCCGTACTTTGCTTTTAATCTCAGCCCGGCGATCCCGCCAGGCCAATCGCGCATCGCGCCCTATGGCGAAACGCTGGCGAACATGACGCTGGATTTCCACGGTTTCCACCGCTTTGGTCTGTGCTATTTGCTGCGGCTGCATCCGGAAATTATCGGCACCGCCGGACGCATTGGCCTGCTGCGTTCACTGCTCGACACGCTGCAACAGCACAACGTGTGGATCGCCACCGCTGAGCAGGTGGCGGCACACTGGCAGACGCAGCCGGAGAATGATTTCTCGCATCCGGCGGAGGTGTTTAGCCGCATCATCGGAGGTGTGCATGGCGAGCACGCTTGATCAACTGGCGGCTTTTATCGCCGAGAGCCACTTCGCACAACTGCCGCAGCCGCTGGTGGAGCAGGCGAAACGTCATCTGCTGGATACGCTCGGCGCCTCGCTGGCGGGCTGCGATAGCCCGATCTGGCGCGAGTGTCTGGCGCTGGTTAATGCAGAGGGCGGGCACGCACAGGCGCAGGTATGGGGCAGCGCGCAGCAGGTTAATGCGCGTCAGGCGGCATGGCTGAACGGCGTGGCGGCGCACATGTATGAACTCGATGATACCGGCGGCTGCGATCACTCCGGTGCGGTGGTGATCCCGGCGCTGCTGGCGGCGCTGCCGCTGGCGACGCAGCCGGTGGACGGTCAGGCGCTGATCGTCGCGATGGTGATTGGCTATGACATCGGTCGTCGGGTATTAGAAGCCTGTGGTGGTTACTCCGCCCACAACGGTGCGGGCTGGCACTCCACCGCCAGCTGCGGCGTGTTTGGTGCGGCAGCGGCGGTCTGCTCGTTGCTGCAACTGGATCGCGCGCAGTGCGCGTCGGCGCTGGGGATTGCCGCCAGCTTCAGCGGCGGTTTATGGGGCTTTATCCACGACGGCTCGCACACCAAAAAACTGCATGCCGCACGCGCCGCAGAAGGCGGCGTGCAGGCCGCGCTGCTGGCACAGCGCGGTATCAACGGGCCTGCTGCAGTATTCGAAGAGCGTTGGGGCGGTTTCCTGCAGACCTTAGCGCCACAGACGCAGCAGCCGCAGGCGCTGACGGCGGATCTGGGCGCGGTGTGGAAGCTGGCGCGCTGCTCAATCAAGCCGTACGCATCCTGCCGTGGCACCCACGCGGCGATTGATGCGCTGAGTAGGTTACTGCAGCAGCATGATGTGCGGGTAGAGCAGATTGCGCGCATTGTGGTGGGCGTTAATCCGTTCCTGCTGGAGATGTGTGGTGGACGCGAGCTGCGCAGTCTGGCGGCGGCGCAGATGAGTTTGCCCTATGCGCTGGCGGCGCGCGCGCTGTATGGCTCAGCCGAGCTGGCGAGCTATGAGGACGCTAAACGTCTGCATCCAGCGGTGGAAGCGCTGCTGGCGCGCATTGTGCTGGTGATCGATGAGCAGCAGAGCCGCGACGATGAACCGTGGGTGCGGCTGGAAACCGTGCAGGGCGCGCAGTGGCAGCAGCACGTGCCGGTGCCGTCGGGCGCGCCGACTAATCCGTTAAGTCTTGAGGCGCTGCTGGCGAAGTACCGCAGTCTGGCATTGCGCGTGCTGCCGCTGGAGCAGGTCGAACGGCTAGAAGCGATCTGTCTGGAGTTAGAGGAAGTGGCCGACGTGCGCGAAGTGGTGGGGCTGTTGGCGGTTAGGTGATTTTATTGTGCTCGTTGTCCCCCATCCCGGCCTTCCCCCATAAATGGGGGAAGGAGACGCTGCCACATGCAGCTTCAGAACGAACATATGGCAGCATCTTCCTCCCCCATAAATGGGGGAGGACCGAGGAGGGGGACAGCGAGCACATTCAAACCACAGCGAGCACATTCAAACCATAAACTAAACCCTGCCCGCCAACCCCTCAATCCGCTCAATCGCCGCCAGTAAACGCGCTTCTGTCACCGCTTCGGCCATATTCGCCATATCCGGCGCGTGCACCGATTCACGCACAATCAGCGCCAGCTCACTCGCCGCTAAATCGGCAATTTCGCGCAGCGTCAGCGGTACGCCGCAGTCGCGCGCCAGGCGCATCTCATCCAGCACTTCCTCATCCGTGCGGTTCTCCAGCGCCAGCAAGCACAGGTTGCCGAAGCCGACCAGCAAGCCGTGGCCAAATTCGCGGGTTTTATCGCAGAAGGTAAAGCCTTCATAAATCGCATGTGAAGCCGCAGCATGCGCGCCGTTGCTCATCAGCGAGGTCAATCCGGCCCAGGTAAAAATCGCATCGAGCACCTGATCGAGCGACGCGCTACTCTCACCGCGCAGCACCGCGGCATAGGCTGCCGGGCCGTGTTCGGCAATCACGTCATAACAGATCCGGCTATGCGCCAGCGAAGAACGCGCATTGCCTTCGCGCGCGGGATGACGGGCGCTGACTGCGCGGAACTCGTACCACTTGGCCAGCGTATCGCCCAAGCCAGCCGCCAGCCAGCGCGCGGGCGCGTTGGCCAGCAGCTCACTATCAATAATCACCGCCGCCGGAGCCTGCGGCAGCGGGAAGATATCGAAGAAATTGCCGTTGTCGTCATAGCGAATACTCAGCGGCGTCACCGCCGAACAGGTGGCGGCGATGGTCGGCAGCGTCACCACCGGCAAGCCGAGCTGCGCGCCGACCGCTTTCACCGTATCCAGCGATTTACCGCCACCCACGCCAATCAGCACCTCGGCGTGCAACTCGCTGGCGATGGCGGCCAGACGATTGATGTGCGTGATCGACGTTTCGCCGCCAAACCACTCTTGTGCCAGCAGCGTGACGTTAGCGGCCAGCAGCTGCGCACGCACCTGGCTTTCCACGGCCTGCAACGCCTGATGGCCACCAATGAGCAGCGCACGCTGGCCGAGTCCGGCACAAATCGCGCCCAGTTGATTGATCACCCCAGCACCGCGTAGCACGCGTGCCGGGAACACCAGATTCTGTTGTGTCATCACTTGTTCTCTGTGTAACGGACGCCGGGCAACACGCACAGCATCTCATAAAGGATATTGGCCGCCAGCTGTGAGGTCATGCCGCTGATGTCATACGGCGGCGACACTTCCACCAGATCGCCGCCCACCAGGTTCAGCCCACGGCAGCCGCGCACGATCTCCAGCCCCTGCATCGAGGTCAAACCGCCCACTTCCGGCGTACCGGTACCGGGCGCCCAGGCGGGATCGAAGCTGTCGATGTCGTAAGAGAGATACACCGGGCCGTCGCCGATACGCGCGCGCACCTCGGCCATCAGCGGCGTCATCGAGCGATACCAGCACTGCTCGGCAGGCACCAGATGAAAGCCCTGATCGACGCCCCATTGAAAATCATCGGCGGCGTAACCCTGCGCACGTTGGCCAATCTGCACCACGCGCTGACAATCAAGCAGGCCTTCTTCCACCGCGCGGCGGAAGGTGGTGCCGTGCGCGATCTTCTCGCCAAACATCTCATCGTTGGTATCGGTATGCGCATCGATATGAATCAGGCCCATCGGCCCATGCTTCTTCGCCAGCGCGCGCAAAATTGGCAGCGTCAGCGTGTGATCGCCACCGAGCGTTAAGGGGATAATCGGCCAGTTATTCAGCTCGGTATAATAGCTTTCAATGATATCGACCGATTTCAGCAGGCTGTAGGTGTTGATCGGCACATCACCGAGATCGCCAACGCGCAGCGAATCAAACGGCGCCGCGCCGGTGGCCATGTTATACGGGCGAATCATCACCGAATCGGCGCGAATGGCGCGCGGCCCGTAGCGTGTGCCGCTGCGCTGCGAGGTGCCGATATCCAGCGGGATGCCGACAAAAGCCACATCTAAATCGGCCGGGGATTCCGCGGCGGGCAGACGCATCATGGTGCCGCGTCCGGCGAAACGAGGCATTTCATTACCGCCTTGCGGCTGAGGATAATCGGTCATCATGGGCTCCTGCGGCTAAGTGAAGCCCATCATTACCCGGTTGGCTGACGGGAAAAATCCTTGACAGCAGATAATCACTTCAGAGATTACTTAACTTTAGTCAGTAATCACTGAAGGAAAATCGGTGCAGACGCTTCCCAACCTTAAACTGCTGCAGGTGTTTGCCAGCGTGGTGGAAAATCAGGGCTATTCACGCGCGCAGCAGGCGCTGAACATGACCACGCCCGCCATCAGCGCCTACATGAGCGAGCTGGAAAGTCAGCTCGGTTTTATTCTGTGTCAGCGCGGGCGCGGCGGCTTTACGCTCACCAGCAAAGGCGAGCAGTTTTATCGCTACAGCCAGGAGATGCTGGCGACGCTGGCGGGCTGGCAGGAGCAGGTGGAAACGCTGAAAAGCGCGCAGGGTGGGACGTTCTCGCTGGGCGTGGTGGATGCCACCGTCACCGACAGCACGCTGGATCTGCCCGCCGCCATTGCCCGCTTCAACCAGCGCTTTCCGGCGGTGTTTTTTAACCTGAGCGTACGCGATCCCAATGAGCTGCAGCAGCAATTGCTGGAGGATCGGCTCGATTTGGCGATTGGCCACTTTCCGCTGCGTGCCAGCAATCTGGTGACCATCCCGCTGTATGAGGAGCAGCACTGGCTCTATTGCAGCCCGGAACATCCGTTGGCTGAGGGCCATCCAGATGTGCGTACCGTGCAGCAAACCGGCATGGTGACGCGACGTTACTGGAATCAACAGGAGCTGAACAAGCGCGGTTTCCGCCAGAGTAACGCGTCGGTGGAGAGTATTGAAGCGCAGCTGACGCTGATTCTCTCCGGCCGTTTTATCGGTTATCTGCCCGAACACTACGCGCGCAGCGGAGAACAGCAGGGCGCGCTGTGCCGCCTGCTGCCGCACCATTTCCACTTCCGCGCACCCTTCTCCTTTGCTTTTCGCCGCGGGCGCGCGCGTGAAACGCTGATCCGCGCGATGCGTGAAATTCTGAATCCAGCGCGAAAAAATAGCAGCGAAAGCTGACGCTGCGCCAATACTGTGTAAAAATACAGGCCAATTCAGCAAACAGTAATGAATATGGCCCTGACAGCAGCGATAAAAAGCCAGATTGCGCAATGGTATAAGGCGCTGCAGCAGCAGGTTCCTGACTTTATCCCGCGCGCGCCGCAGCGCCAGATGATTGCCGAAGTGGCGAAAAGTCTGGCCGGTGACGAAGGGCGCCATCTGGCGATTGAAGCGCCAACCGGCGTAGGAAAAACCCTCTCTTATCTGATTCCCGGCATTGCGGTGAGCCGCGCCGAGGAAAAACGGCTGGTGATCAGCACCGCCAATGTGGCGTTGCAGGATCAGATCTTCACGAAGGATCTGCCGCTGCTGAAGAAAATTATCCCCGATCTCACCTTTACTGCGGCCTTTGGCCGAGGACGCTATGTCTGCCCGCGTAACCTTGCGGCGCTGGCGGCTACCGAGGATCAGCAGGGCGATTTATTGCTCTATCTCGATGAAGAGGCGGTGAGCGGTTCCAAAGAGGAGCAGAAATTCTGCGCCAAACTGGAGAAACAACTCAGCAGCTACCGCTGGGATGGTTTGCGCGATCACACCGATGTCACCATCGACGATAGCCTGTGGAAGCGCCTCTCAACCGACAAAGCCAACTGCCTTGGCCATCACTGTCGCTGGTATCGCGAATGCCCGTTCTTTGTTGCGCGCCGCGAAATTGAGCAGGCGGATGTGGTGGTGGCGAACCATGCGTTGGTGATGGCGGCGATGGAGAATGAATCGGTGCTGCCGCCGGCAAAAAACCTGATGCTGGTGCTGGATGAAGGTCATCATTTGCCAGAAGTGGCACGCGATGCGCTGGAGATGAGTGCGGAAATCACGCCGGGCTGGAGCAGTTTGCAGCTCGATCTGTTCGTGCGGCTGGTAGAGACCATCATGGCGCAGTTTCGGCCAAAATCGCCGCCGCCGCTCACCAATCCGGAACGCCTCAAAGGTCACTGCGATGAAATGCGCGAGCTGCTGCAAATTCTCTGCGACGCCCTCAATCCGCTGCTGCCGAGCAACAATCAACCGGGCGAATTCCGCTTTGTGCTGGGCGAACTGCCAGAAGAGTTGATCAGCCTCTGCGCGCGGCTGTTTAAGCTCAGCGATGCGCTGCGCGGCTTGAGTGAAGGATTGCTCAACGAGCTCGGCGATCAAACCGGGAAAGCCGACATTATGCGGCTGCATAAAGCCATCATTCAGCTCAATCGCCATTTCGGCTGGTTCGAATCGATCAGCAAACTGTGGCGGCTGGCGGCGATGGAGAAAGCCTCGAATGCACCGGTATCGAAATGGATTACGCGTGAAATTCGTGAAGGGCAGGCGCATCTGCTGTTCCACTGCGCGGGCATTCGCGTTAGCGATCAGCTGGAAAAAATCCTGTGGCGCAAAATTCCGCATGTGGTGGTGACTTCCGCGACGCTGCGATCGCTGAACAGCTTTAACCGATTGCAGGAGATGTCTGGCCTGAGCGAAAAAGCGGGCGATCGTTTTGTGGCGCTGGATTCGCCGTTTAACCATATCGAACAGGGCAAACTGGTTATCCCGCAGATGCAGTTTGAGCCGCTGATGGCGCAGGAAGCGGAACACATCGCTGAGATGGCGCGCTTTTTCCGCCAGCAGATTGCCGAAGAGCAGCACAAAGGCGTGCTGGTGCTGTTCGCCAGCGGGCGCGCGATGCAGCAGTTTGTCAGCCACGTTACCGATCTGCGCCTGTCGATGCTGGTGCAGGGCGATCAACCGCGTTCGCGGCTGGTGGCGCTGCATCGGGAACGCGTCGAAGCCGGCAAAACCAGTATTTTAGTTGGGCTGCAATCGTTCGCCGAAGGGCTGGATTTGAAGGGCGATCTGCTGTCGCAGGTACATATCCATAAAATCGCTTTTCCGCCGGTGGACAGTCCGGTAATTTTGACCGAGGGCGAATGGCTGAAGAGCCTGAAACGTTATCCTTTCGAGGTGCAGAGCTTGCCGAGCGCCTCATTTACTCTGATTCAGCAGGTAGGACGTTTGATTCGCAGCCACAGCTGCTTTGGCGAAATCGTGATTTACGATCGCCGCCTGCTCAACAAAGCCTACGGCAGCCGACTGCTGGCCGCATTACCGGTGTTCCCGATTGAGCAACCGCCGATGCCGGAAGCCAGCGGTGAAAAAGCAAAAAAACGCCGCAGTAAGAAAACCTAATTATCAATGTTGGCAGCCGCATGGCGGCGCGCCCTGGAAGCGGGAATGCCTGATGGAACTGAACAAAATCATTAAAGAGATTGGGCGCGGTAAAAATCACGCGCGCGATATCGATTTCGACACCGCGCAGGCGTTGTACCGCGCGATGCTGGCGGGTGAAGTGCCGGAGCTGGAGCTGGGTGGCATCCTGATTGCGTTGCGTATCAAAGGCGAAGGCGAAGAGGAGATGCGTGGTTTTTATCACGCCATGCAGCAGCAGATGATGCAGCTGCAGGCACCTGCTAACCGCCCGATGCCGATTGTTATCCCCAGCTACAACGGCGCACGACGCCAGGGCAACCTGACGCCGCTGCTGGCGCTGCTGCTGGTGAAACTCGGCTTCCCGGTGCTGCTGCACGGCGTTAGCGATGATCCGACGCGCATCACCTCCGAAGCGGTGCTGGCGGCGCTGGACATCGCGCCGGTAACGTCTGCTGAACAGGCGCAGGCGAAGCTGGATAACGGCGAGCTGGCGTTTATCACCATCGACCACCTCTGTGCGCCGATGGCGAAACAGCTGTCGCTGCGCTGGCGCATGGGCGTGCGCAATAGCGCGCATACGCTGGCGAAGCTGGCCACGCCGTTTGCTGAGCGTGCGGCACTGCGCCTGGCCAGCGTGTCGCATCCGGAATATGTGCCGCGCGTGGGCAAATTCTTCCAGGATATTGATGCTCCGGCGATTCTGTTGAATGGCACGGAAGGTGAGGTGTACGCCAATCCGCAGCGCTGTCCGGCTATCAATTACATGCGCGGCGCGGGTAGCGAAGCGGAAGTGTGGGTTGAGCGCCAGCCGGAAGTGAGCGTGGAACTGCCGGAAAGCAAAAGCGCAGCGGATACCGCCGCGTGGATCAAGCAGGTGTTAGCCGGTGAACGCGCGGTGCCGCAGGCGCTGCGATTGCAGCTGGCATGCTGTTTGGTGGCGACCGGTGAATCGGCCAACCTGGCGGATGCGGAAGCGCGTTTGCAATTGGCAGAGATTTAAAGAATAAAGCCATTGAATTAAGCGCCTTACTTGTAGCATGCACAATCTGTAGCGGCGCGATTAATCGCGCTTTTCAATGGCGGTAATGTGCCCATCCAGATAATGCGCAATAAATTGCGCCGCTACGGTACGAGCAAACATCCGCCATGCATGGCGACCGCGATCAGGCTTTCGCCAGCACGCTCTCCACTAACTGCTGCCAGAAGGTAATGCCGATTGGCAGCAGCTCATCGTTAAAGTCGTAGTTGGCGTTATGCAGCGGTGCGGAAGGTGTCGCGCCATCGGCACCTAACCAGAAATAGGCGCCGGGACAGGCTTCCAGCATGCAGGCAAAATCTTCGGATGCCATGGAAGGGTTAACCTGCCAGTTGACCTGCGCTTCACCGAGCAGATCGACACCGACCGCGCGCACCTGTTCTGCCTGCTCGGCATGGTTGGCGGTGACCGGATAACCGGGATACCAGTGAATCTCGCCGCTAACGCCAAACGGGCGCGGCAAGGTAGTGACAAAATCCTCAATCAGACCGCGCACGCGATTACGTACGTCGGTCTGCAAACATCGCACTGTGCCGCGCAACACGATCTGCTCAGGAATGACGTTAATCGCTTCGCCGCCGTGAATCTGTGTCACGCTCACCACGGCGGAGGCCAGCGGCGACAGGCGACGCGATGGAATGGTTTGCAGCGCCAGAATCAGTTCCGCCGCCACAACCATCGGATCGGCACCGCTTTCCGGCATCGCCGCATGACAGCTTTTACCGTGCAGGGTAATTTCAAACGAATCGAGTGACGCCATCATCGCGTCTGGATTCACCGCCAGCGTTCCTACAGGCATCCCCGGCCAGTTGTGCATGGCGTAAACCGCATCCATCGGGAAGCGCTGGAACAGACCCTCATCCACCATCTTGCGTGCGCCACCGAGGTTCTCCTCAGCGGGCTGGAAGATAAAGTGGAGTGTGCCGCTGAAGTTACGCGTGGCGGCGAGCTGACAGGCTGCGGCCAGCAGAATGGCGGTGTGGCCATCGTGACCGCAGGCGTGCATGACGCCGGTTTTCTGTGACTTCCACTGCGGAGTGCCTTTTTCGGTAATCGGCAACGCGTCCATATCGGCACGCAGGCCAATAATCGGACCGGGACCGTTTTCTAATGTGCCAATGACGCCAGTGCCCGCCAGGCCACGAAACACCTGTAATCCGGCATCAGCCAGAACGTTAGCGACCAGCTCGCTGGTTTGCTGCTCCTGGTAACCCAGCTCAGGATGTTGATGTAACTGACGACGCCAGTGCAGGGCGTTTTCCAGCAGGACAGCAGGCAGGCTCATAAGGTAAGGCTCTCCATCAGCAGCAGTGGCTGCAAAATAATGTATTTACTGTAGTGGCAAGCGCATGGCGGCGTCTATCGTGGAGCGTAAGAATTTGGCTATAGGGTATAGCGGAATGGAATAAACAGGTTTAAAGAAACAGGTCGCCATGAATGGCGTAATGCTCGTCAGTTAAGCAGCGTACTGGCATCGCAGGGGTTCCGCCCGCTAAGCCTATGGCAGTTTCAGAATGTGTGAAGCCGGCGGCCGGGCTAAGGTTCGAAGGCGCGGACCTTAGCAATCCGCGCCTGCGCCGTCCTCGCTGTTCCCTCGCTTATCACTCCGGCCTGACGGACCGCGCGGATTCGCCATCCCTGGCTCATGCCGCGCTTTCGCCGACGTCCTGTCGGCTCATCCTGGCCGTCACTCTGCGCTCGGCGCTGCGGATAGCGCCCAACACCGTCGCCTGTCATTACCGTATCTGCTTTGAAATTTTGCAGGCTGAAGGTTCTGGGCTACCTGGTCGCCATGAATGGCGCCCCTACAGGCGTGACAGCGATGATGATTCAGTAATAGGCATTGCTGCTGCAGCGCGGGTGTTGAGGCGACATCCCAGCCCGCTGAGCGAGTGAGGGATTCCAGGGCGAGCCGCAGGGATGCGGCGAGAGGCGGCGCTGAGCAGGAGCGAATCGCCGCCGGTCCGTCAGGAATCGTGAAGGAGCGAAGGCACCGCGAAGCGGCGGGATGGGCTGGCGCAAGGCCCGGGAGCGAAGAGGGCGTGGCCAGACGCCCTCTTCTCGGTCGCCGCACAGCGTAGATGAAACTGCCTCAGCCGATGGCGAACGAAAGTCGCTCAGCGCTTAACTGATCGGCATTACGCCATGAATGGCGACCCTACAACGATAGTGCGCATTTTTGTAGGGTGCGCATTCATGCGTACCTGGATTACTTCTGCATTGGCAGGTTCAGGCCGTGCTCATGTGCACAGGCTTGTGCCTGCTCGTAGCCGGCATCCGCGTGACGCATTACGCCAGTGGCCGGATCGTTCCACAGCACGCGGCCCAAACGCGCATCCGCCTCTTTGCTGCCGTCACAGACAATCACCACGCCGGAGTGCTGTGAGAAGCCCATGCCGACGCCGCCGCCATGATGCAGGCTCACCCAGGTCGCGCCGCCCGCAGTGTTCAGCAAGGCATTCAGCAGCGGCCAGTCTGAAACCGCATCTGAACCATCTTTCATCGCTTCGGTTTCACGGTTCGGTGAAGCCACGGAACCGCAATCCAGGTGATCGCGACCAATCACGATGGGCGCTTTCAGCTCACCGTTACGCACCATTTCGTTGAACGCCAGCGCCGCTTTGTGACGCTCGCCGAGGCCCAGCCAGCAGATACGCGCCGGTAAGCCCTGGAAGGCAATACGCTCCTGCGCCATATCCAGCCAGCGATGCAGATTGTGGTGATCCGGGAACAGCTCTTTCAGTTTGGCATCGGTCTTGTAGATATCTTCGGCATCGCCCGACAACGCTACCCAGCGGAACGGGCCTTTACCTTCACAGAACAGCGGACGAATATAGGCGGGCACAAAGCCGGGGAAATCGAAGGCATTCTTCACGCCTTCATCCAGCGCCACCTGACGGATATTGTTACCGTAATCCACGGTTGGCACGCCCATATGATGGAAATCGAGCATCGCCTGCACATGTACCGCCATGGAGGCACGCGCGGCTTTCTCCACCGCCTTCGGATTGCTGACGCGCTCAGCTTCCCAGCGCGCCACATCCCAACCCACCGGCAGATAGCCGTTGATCGGATCGTGCGCCGAGGTCTGATCGGTGACGATATCCGGCTTCATGCCGCCTGCTTTGGCACGTTTTACCAGCTCTGGCACAATTTCAGCGGCGTTGCCCAGCAGGCCAACAGAAATAGCGCGCTTCTCTTTATTCGCCTGATCGATCAGTTTCAGCGCGTCGTCGAGCGTGTAGGCTTTATGGTCGACATAGCGGGTGCGGATACGGAAATCGATACGCGACTCCTGGCACTCAATGGCTAACACGCTGGCACCGGCCAGTACGCCCGCCAGCGGTTGTGCGCCGCCCATGCCGCCCAAACCGGCGGTGAGGATCCAGCGACCGCTCAGATCGCTGTCGTAATGCTGGCGACCGGCTTCGGCGAAGGTCTCAAACGTTCCCTGCACGATGCCCTGCGCACCGATGTAGATCCACGATCCGGCCGTCATCTGGCCGTACATCATCAGGCCTTTTTTATCCAGCTCGTGGAAGTGATCCCACGTCGCCCAATGCGGTACCAGGTTGGAGTTGGCCAGCAGCACGCGCGGCGCATCGGCATGGGTACGGAACACGCCCACCGGTTTGCCAGACTGGATCAGCAGCGTCTCTTCCGGCTGTAACGCACGCAGCGAACGCAGGATCTGCTCGAAGCACTCCCAGTTGCGTGCGGCTTTACCGATGCCGCCGTACACCACCAGATCTTCCGGGCGCTCCGCCACGTCAGGATCGAGGTTGTTCTGGATCATGCGGTAGGCCGCTTCAATCAACCAGTTGGCGCAGTGCAATTCATTACCGCGCGGCGCACGGATTTCACGGGCTACAGCCTGAGTCAAAGTTTCGCTCATCATCGATTCCTTAATTAACAGTCTTACGCTGACTTGGCAGCAGCGCGGTAAGGGATTCTGGCCAGGCTGAATCGCTGGCCCACAGGCGCATGGATTCAATATCCGGCGCCAGTAAACGGTCGTGATCGAGGAAGGCCACGTTCGCGCGGATGCGGCGCATCTCTTGCTCTAGCGTTGGCGAGCTCTGCAGCGGGCGGTGGAAATCGATACCTTGCGCAGCGGCCATCGCTTCAATGCCTACCACGGCGGCGGTGTTAAAGCACATGCTGCCGAGGCGACGGGCGGCGTAAGTGGCCATTGAGACGTGATCTTCCTGGTTGGCCGAGGTCGGCAGGCTGTCAACGCTGCCCGGGTGCGCCAGCGATTTATTCTCGGAAGCCAGCGCCGCTGCCGTCACCTGCGCAATCATAAAGCCGGAGTTAACACCGCCGTCGTTGACGAGGAACGGTGGTAGGCCAGAAAGACCGGTATCCAGCAGCAGCGCCAGACGACGCTCGGAAATGGCACCGATTTCGGCAATCGCCAGCGCCAGAATATCGGCGGCAAAGGCGACCGGCTCGGCGTGGAAGTTGCCGCCGGAGATGACATCGCCGCTGTCGCTGAACACCAGCGGGTTATCGGAAGCCGCGTTAGCTTCAATCTGCAACACGCGCGCGGCGTGCGTCAGGTTATCAAGGCAGGCGCCCATCACCTGTGGTACGCAGCGAATCGAGTAGGGATCCTGCACGCGGCCACAGTGGGTGTGCGAGCTGAGAATTTCGCTACCGGCTAATAAAGAGGAGACGGCGGCGGCGACGTTGATCTGTCCCACCTGACCGCGCGCCTCGTGAATACGCGCATCATAAGGTTTTACTGAACCTTTGATCGCTTCCAGCGATAACGCACCGGCCATCAAGCCAGCGGCGAACAGATTTTCCGCTTCGAACAGGCCGCGCAGCGCCAGCGCAGTTGAGACCTGGGTGCCATTCAACAGCGCCAGGCCCTCTTTTGGCCCCAGCACGATTGGCGGTAAGCCAACGCGCGCCAACCCTTCGGTGGCGGGGATCAGTTGGCCATCCACGCGCACCTGGCCTTCGCCGAGCAGCATCAGCGACATGTGCGCCAGCGGTGCCAGATCGCCGGATGCGCCGACCGATCCTTTCTCCGGAATACACGGCATCACACCGGCGTTGAACAGCGCCAGTAGGGCTTCGATCAGTTCGATGCGCACGCCGGAATGACCGCGTGCCAGGCTAATAATTTTGGTGGCCACCACCAAACGCGCGACATTGTCGGGCAGCAGATCGCCCAACCCCACGCTGTGCGACAGCACCAGATTGCGTTGCAGTTCGGCCAACCGCGCCGAGGGAATCTGCGTCTGCGCCAGCTTGCCAAAACCGGTATTGATGCCGTACACCACGTTGCCGGATGCGACGATGGCATCAACGGTTTCATGGGCACGATCGATCGCCGCACGCGCGTCATCCGCCAACGTGAGCGTAACCTTGCTTTGATAGATGGTGCGCAAGGTCGCGAGGTCCACTTCACCGGGAACGAGGCGAATTTCCTGAACCGAACCTGACATAGTCTACTCCTGTCTATACAAGTGATCTGGCATATGTCGGACGCCAATATTTTGCGATGAGGCTGTCCGATTTACCGTGGAATGCGATGAGTGAAGCATAAGTGTCTAATCTTGTCTATACAAGTAGCAAGCGCTATGCCAGATTGTTCTGGTTCTGTGAAATACCGCGCAGTGCGCTGTAGCAGACGCTACGGCGTCAAGGGTGCACCGAAACAGGGCGAAAGCTGCACCAATGCTGAGCTGTCTGCACAATTAGATGTATATACATTTACGGGCTGAGACAGTAAACTTTGGGCATTATTCATAAAAGGAACAGGAAATGGCCGAGCAAACAGCAGTAGCACAGCTGGCTGCGGCGATGGGCGATGAGCCCGCGCCAATTTACCAGCGGGTGAAGCAGGCGATCGTCAGCCAGATCCGCGAAGGTCACTGGAAAGCCAACCAGCGGGTGCCATCTGAAAGTGAGTTGGTGAACGAGTTGGGCGTGAGCCGCATGACCATCAACCGCGCGTTGCGTGAGCTGACCAGCGAGGGTTTTCTGGTGCGCATGCAGGGTGTAGGCACCTTTGTCGCGGAGATGAAGGGCTACACGGCAATGCTGGAAGTGCACAATATTGCCGATGAGATCGCTCAGCGTGGTCATCAGCACAGCTGCAAAATTTTATCGATTGGCCAGATGAAGGCCGACCCCGAGCAGGCAGCGGTGTTGGGCTTATCCACCGGCCAAACGCTGTTTCACTCGCTGATTGTGCATTACGAAAACGACTTGCCGGTGCAGCTGGAAGATCGTCTGGTCAATCCGCTGGTGGCGCCGGATTATCTCAGTCAGGATTATCATCAGCTGACGCCGTACACCTATTTAATGCGCGTGGCGCCGTTGACCGCCGGTGAGCATATTGTTGAAGCGGTGCTGCCGGATCTGCGCCAGCGTAAGCATCTGGCGCTGGATGAACATGAGCCGTGCCTGCTGATTCGTCGTCAGACGTGGAGCGACAATAAGATTGTGACTTACGCGCGTTTGCTCTATCCGGGCTCGCGTTATAAGTTGCTGGGGCGTTTTCGAGGGCATGGTTAAGCGTTGCTTCCCCTCACCCTAGCCCTCTCCCGCGGGCGGGAGAGGGGACTAGCCGGTGCGGTTTGGGATGATTGAGCTGAATCGAGGTGTTCATCGCTGAATCTACTCGTTCATCGCTCGATCGGCTCCTTCTCCCGCTGGCGGGAGAAGGTTGGGATGAGGGGAATGCGGCTCTCACTCTACCCGGCTAAGCGCCACGAACAGCAGTTGGGCATTCGGCGTTTGGGGTGCCAGCCGGGTGTTTTCATCCAGCCACCAGATCCCTTGATTCACCGCCAGCATCTCTCCAGAAGCGGTCTGCCATGTTCCCGCCACCACCCACGCCACGCCGTGTTCACTGCTAACCGTTTGTTTTGCGATCGCCACCTCTGAATGCCAGCTATCGCGCCGCGTCATGATATTAAAGTCCTGACAGCTGCCGCTAATTTTGGCCTCAACTGCCCATTCACCTGGAAATGCCCACGGCTGCAGCGGCGTTAAGCGCTGTTGCGCGTGCTCACTCTCCAGCACAACGCTGTCGCCGTGTAGCAGGGTAATCACGCGGTCGATGCCGGGGAAGGGCGAAAACGGCCCGTCGGCGGAAATGGTAGCGATGCTGGCACGCCAGGCAAACTGCACTTCGCCTGGCGGATAGCTGATGATTTCGCGCGTCTCGCCGCCGCCGTTACGCCAGCGGCTCACCGGCAGTTGCTCATAGGCAAAACGCGTTCTCATTGCAGCGCCCTCATCGCCTCGGCAAAGCGCGCCGCTGCTACTTCTTCGGCCGGATGATGGCCATGATGAATCACCTGTTTACCGGCCACAAATACGTCGCGAATCTGCTCGCGCTGCCCGCCAAACAGCCAGCGATTCAGCAGCGAAGCGCTGCTCACGCTGCCGAGAAATGCATCTTCTGCCAGCACCAACCAATCGGCACGTTTGCCCATCGCCAGTTCGCCCGCTGCTAAACCGCACGCCTGCGCGCCGCCCTGCGCGGCTTGCTGCCACAGCAGATCGCCCACCGACGGTTGATTCGGCAATGTGATGCGGTTGCGACGGCGATCGCGTAGTCGCTGGCCGTACTCCAGCCAGCGCAGCTCCTCCAGCGCGCTGAGCGAAACATGGCTGTCGGAACCAATGCCCCAGCGGCCGCCGCGTGCAATGTACTCAACCGCCGGAAAAATGCCGTCGCCGAGGTTGGCTTCAGTGGTTGGACATAAACCGGCCACCGCGCCGCTTGCCGCCATGCGCTGAATCTCATCGTCATCCAGATGGGTAGCGTGAATCAAACACCAGCGCTGATCGACATTAAAGCGGTTGAGCAGCCAGGCCACCGGACGTTCGCCGCTCCACGTCAGGCTGTCATTCACCTCTTTTTCCTGCTCGGCAACGTGAATGTGCACCGGCACATCCTGCGGGCAGGCGGTTAACACCTCATGCATTTGCGCTTCACTCACCGCGCGCAGCGAATGGAAACAGATGCCATGATTAAGCAGCGGTTTATCCGCGCTCCAGCTCGCCACGCGCTGCTGCTGTTGCAGGTAAGCTTCAGTTTGCTGGATGAAACGGCGCTGACCGTCGCTGGCCGGCTGCGCACCAAAGCCGCTGTAGCTATACAGCACCGGCAGCAAAGTTTGGCCGATGCCTGCCGTGTCTGCCGCTGCCATTAAATGCAGCAGCATTGCATCATCGGCATACGGCTGCCCATGCGGATCGTGGTGTAGATAGTGGAATTCCGCCACCTGGCTGTAACCGCCTTTTAGCATGTCGATGTAGAGATGCGTGGCGATATCGCCAACCTGCTGCGGCGATAGCCGCTGCACCATGCGGTACATCAGATCGCGCCATGTCCAGAAGCTGTCCTGCGGATCGCCCGCCACTTCGGCCAACCCAGCCATCGCGCGCTGAAAGGCGTGCGAATGCAGATTGGCAATCGCCGGGATAACCGATCCAGCAAGGCGCGTGGCCGTACCGGGTTCGCTATCAGGCGTGAGTTCAGTGATTTGGCCGGCTGCGTTGGTGGTGATCAGCACGTGCTCATGCCAGCCGTCGGCCAGCAATGCGCGTGGGGCAAAATACGTTGTCATGGTTGATCCTGCATGGCGGAAAGTTGTATATACATATACATATACATACTTTGATGCGCAGTGTAAATCGCCGAACGTGAAGGGGAGTGGGATGGCAGAAGCGAAGCAGATCGACAGCCTGTGGCTGGGGGCCGACATCGTTACGATGCGTGACGGACACTACAATCTGATTGCCGACGGCGCGCTAGCGGTCGATCAGGGAAAACTGATTTGGGTGGGGCCGCGCAGCGATTGTCCGGCTTTCGCACCGCGTAAACAGCACGAATTTTCCGGCGGCATCATTACGCCTGGTTTAGTGGATTGCCACACGCATCTGGTGTTTGGCGGCGATCGCAGCCAGGAGTTTGAGCAGCGTTTGAATGGCGTCAGCTATGCGGAGATTGCGGCGCAGGGCGGCGGCATTCTCTCCACGGTTCGCGCCACGCGAGCTGCAACTCAGCAAGAGCTGGTGGCAAGCGCGCGGTGGCGGCTGGATCGTCTGCTGGCGGAAGGCGTGACCACGGTAGAGATTAAATCCGGTTACGGCCTCGATGAAGCCAGCGAGCTCACGATGCTGCGTGCCATCCGCGAGCTGGCGGAAACGGTGCCCGCCGATGTACAGGCCACCTGTTTAGCCGCGCACGGTTTTCCGCCGGAGTTTAAAGACAACCCGCAAGGCTGGATCGATATCATCTGCCAACGCCTGTTACCGCAGGTAAAAGCAGACGGTTTGGCGGATGCGGTGGATGCATTCTGCGAACATTTAGCCTTTTCACCGCAGCAGGTCAGCGCGGTATTCGATGCCGCAAAAGCCTTAGATTTGCCGGTGAAACTGCATGCCGAGCAGCTTTCCGCGCTGGGCGGCGCGGCGCTGGCGGCGCGTTACGGTGCGCTCTCCGCCGATCATCTGGAATATGCGACTGAAGAGGATGCCAAAGCGATGGCACAGCACGGCACCGTGGCGGTGCTATTGCCGGGCGCGTTTTATCTGCTGCGCGAAACCCAGCGTCCGCCGGTCGCACTGTTCCGGCAACACGGCGTGCCGATGGCGCTGGCCAGCGATGCCAATCCGGGCACCTCACCGGCGCTATCGCTACGCCTGATGCTGAATATGGGCTGCACGCTGTTTGGTCTGACGCCGGAAGAGGCGCTGGCTGGCGTGACGCTGTGGGGCGCTAAAGCGCTGGGCTTATCGCAATCACACGGTTCGCTGGAAGCGGGCAAGGTGGCGAATTTTGTTCACTGGCCGCTGGCACGTCCGGCAGAGCTGGTTTACTGGCTGGGCGGCGAATTGCCGTGCCAGGTTATCTATCGTGGAGAAGCGCAATGACCTCTTTTCATTTCACCGCCGGCAAGATTCCGTTGCTGGTTAGCATTCCGCATGCGGGCACCCAATTAACGCCAGAAGTCGAGGCCGGATTGAGCGACGCGGCGTGCGGCCTGCCGGACACCGATTGGCATCTGCCGCTGCTGTACGATTTTGTCCGCGATTTGGGTGCCAGCGTGCTAATTGGCCACTATTCGCGCTTTGTGATTGACCTCAATCGTCCGGCGGACAATCAACCGCTCTACACCACGGCGACCACCGGTTTATATCCGGAAACGTTATTCGACGGCAGCCCAACCTTTGTCGCAGGTAAAACGCCGAGTGCTGAGGTGCGTCAGGGCTATCTGGACACCATCTGGCAGCCGTATCACCAGCAGCTGCAGCAGGAGCTGGCGCGCCTGAAGGCGCAGCACGGTTACGCGCTGCTGTTTGATGCACACTCGATCGCCTCCGTCATTCCGCGCCTGTTTGACGGGCGTTTGCCGGATCTCAACATCGGCACCAATGATGGCGCCAGCTGTTCAACACCGGTGATTGAAGCGATCAAACAGGTTTGTACGGCACAAAACGATTACAGCTGGATCGCCAACGGACGCTTCAAAGGTGGCTATATTACGCGCGCCTACGGCCAGCCGGAGCAGGGCGTGCAGGCGGTGCAGCTGGAGTTGGCGCAGCTTAATTATATGGATGAGACGCCGCCGTTTGCCTGGCAACAGGACCGCGCCGGGCAGCTACAGAAGGTGCTAAAACCGCTGCTGCAGGCGTTTATTGAAGCGGGTAAACCCGTTTAACCCTCCGCACAAACCGTAGCGGCGCGATTTATCGCGCGTATTAATGGCGGCATTATGCCCATCCAGAAAATGGCGCAATAAATTGCGCCGCTACGATTCATTACTCTGCACCACCACCATGCACATCCTGCCCCCATACGGTGCAGCATTGATCGCGCTGCGTGACAATCCCCCTGATTCTGCGGCTTTGCCATTTTGGCATAGCGCTTGCTAGGTTGTATGTACAAGTAAACACCACGCAGCGATTATGATTTTTTATACTGGCTGGCTCACAAAAAGCTTATGCCGACAATGATCTGCCGCACGCTAACTTGTATATACATGAAAGGTCATCTGCAAAAATATCACCCGCAGAGACCGAGAAACTTGATAAATAACCAGGAGAAGCCGCATGACGTACCGCGCCCCGATTCGCCGTTTTTGCCTCACGACCCTGTTTGCCAGCCTGATGATCAGCGGTGTTGCTGTACAGGCGAAAGAGTGGAAATCGATCACTATCGCTACTGAAGGCAGCTATGAACCCTGGAACCTGACGCTGCCGGGCGGCAAGTTAGGCGGCTTTGAACCTGAACTGATGGAAGATCTGTGCAAGCGCATGGGCATTCAGTGCAAGCTGGTGGTGCAGAACTGGGACGGCATGATCGCTGGCCTGAATGCCGGTAAATATGACGTGATCATGGATGCGATTGTCATCACGCCAGATCGCAAAAAAGTGGTCAACTTCACCGCGCCTTATGCTTCAACGCCCGCCACCTTTATCACCACCAAAGACAGCCCGCTGCTGCCGGCCGATCACAACATCATCAAGCTGCATGACGATGAAAAAGAGATCAACGCAGCGATTGCCCCGCTGAAAGCGGCGCTAAAGGGCAAAACCATCGGCATTGCCTCTGGCACCGTCTACACGCCGTTTATCGATAAGTACTTCAAAGGTGATGCCGACGTACGCGAATACACCTCGTCGGCGGATGCGATGCTTGATCTGCAATCGGGTCGTATCGATGCGGTATTCGATGATGTGACCTTTGCGCAATCGATGCTGGCGCGTAAAGAGAACAACAACCTGGTCTTCAGCGGCCCGCAGCTCGGCGGCCCGATCTGGGGCGAGGGCGAAGCGATGGGCGTGCGCATGGCGGATAACGATTTGAAAGCCAAGCTGGATGAGGCGATTCATGCCGCGCTGGCCGATGGCACGGTGAAAAAGCTCAGTGAGAAGTGGTTTAAAACTGACGTAACCCCGTAAGTGAGGTGAAAGATGATGAGCCTGCTGAGTTTTGGTGCTGATGGCTGGGGCCGCCTGATCCTGAGCGCCGCCTGTACCACGCTGCTGCTGTCGCTGGTGGCGCTGATGATTGGTGCGGTGGTCGGTTCCGGTGTGGCGGCGGCCAAGTTATCACCTCAGCGCTGGCTGCGCTGGTTAGGTGAAGGCTATTCGGTGGTGTTCCGCGGCATCCCGGAACTGCTGGTGATCTACCTGTTCTATTTTGGTGGATCCGGCCTGATTACGCTGGTCGGGCAGATGTTTGGCGCCGATGGTTTTATCGAAGCGCCGCCGTTCCTGATTGGTGCGCTGGCTATCGGGCTCATCTCGGGTTCGTATCAAGGGGAAGTGTATCGCGCGGCGCGTCTGGCGCTGGCCAAAGGCGAAGTCGAAGCGGCAGTGGCGATAGGCATGCCGCGTTGGCGTATCGCGCAACGCATTCTGTTGCCGCAGGTGGTGCGCTATGCGCTGCCGGGCATGTCGAATGTGTGGCAGATGAGCCTGAAAGACTCGGCGCTGGTGTCGGTCACCGGCATCGTCGAGCTGATGCGTGCCAGCCAGGTCGCCGCTGGATCCACGCGCGATTACTTCACCTTCTATCTGGTCGGCGCTGCCTGTTATCTGGTGCTGACGCTGCTGTCTAATCATGCGTTTCGCCGGGCAGAGTCGCGCCTCGGTCGTGCGTGGCAAAGTCGCACTGCGGCACAGCATTAAGGAGCAGCAGCATGATCGATTTCGCCTTTCTCTCTGACACCTTTCTCAAGCTGAGCGCCGCGCTGCCGGTGACGCTGGGCCTGTTTATCAGCGCCTTTCTCTGCGGCGGCATTCTGGCGATCGGTATTTTGTCACTGCGTATGAGCCGCTGGCGCGTGCTAAGCGGCTTTGCGCGCGGCTATATTCTGGTGTTTCGCGGTTCGCCGCTGATGATCCAGCTATTTCTCATCTATTACGGCCTTGGCCAGTTTGGCGTGATCCGCCACAGCTTCGTCTGGCCGTTCCTGCGCGAGCCGTTCATCTGTGCGGTGCTGGCGCTGTCGCTGTGCACCGCGGCCTATACCGCCGAGATTCTGCGCGGCGCATTGCTGGCCGTGCCCGCCGGACAAGTGGAAGCCGGGCTAGCCTGCGGCATGTCGCGCTGGCTGCTGCTGCGCCGCATTATTGCGCCGATCATGTTGCGCTATGCGCTGCCGGCGTACTCCACCGAAGCGATCCTGCTGGTGAAATCCACCGCGTTAGCCAGTCTGGTGACCGTTTGGGACGTAACCGGTGTGGCGCAGCAGATCATTCAACGCACCTATCGCACCATGGAAGTCTTTATCTGCGCGGCGGCCATCTACCTGATTCTCAACTTTATTATCGTCCAGCTGTACGGGCTGTTAGAGCGCCATCTGAGTGCGCAGCATCGTGCCGCAAAAAAGCCGTTGCCCGCCGTTAAACCGCTTGCCGGAGAGTAATATGCATCACACATCACCCGTTACCTTATCCGCCACCGATATCCATAAATCTTTTGGCGCGATGGAAGTTCTGAAAGGCATTTCGCTGCAGGCACATCAAGGCGATGTCATCTCGATTCTCGGTGCCAGCGGCTCGGGCAAAAGCACCTTGCTGCGCTGCATCAACCTGCTGGAAACGCCGGATGCCGGCGTGGTGAGCGTGGGCGGTGAAACCATTGAGATGAAGCGCCACGCGCGCGGTCATCAGCTGGCGGCCAACCCAAAACAGATTGAGCGCCTGCGTTCACGGCTGGGCATGGTGTTCCAGAGCTTTAATCTGTGGTCACACATGACGGTGCTGCAAAACGTCATCGAAGGCCCGCACTACGTATTGAAACGCGACAAAAAAAGCTGCATCGCGCAGGCGGAGCAGCTGCTCGATCGCGTGGGATTGCTGAATCGCAAAGATTTCTATCCGGCGCAGCTGTCGGGCGGCCAGCAGCAGCGCGTAGCGATTGCCCGCGCGCTGGCAATGGATCCCGAAGTCATGCTGTTCGACGAACCGACCTCGGCGCTCGATCCGGAACTGGTGGGCGAAGTGCTGAAAGTGATGCGCAGCCTGGCAGAGGAGGGGCGCACCATGCTGGTGGTGACGCACGAAATGGGCTTTGCGCGCAACGTCTCCAATCGCGTGGTGTTTATGCATCAGGGCACTATTGATTGTCAGGGTGCGCCGGAAGAGATGTTTGGCGAGCAGGGATCGCCGCGCTTTAAGCAATTTATCTCCAGCCACCACGGTGTGGAGCAGCCAGCATGACCGTGGTGTGGGGCGATAGCCCGCTAACATGGCAGGAACTGGTGCAGGTGGCACGCCACAATGCGGAGCTAAGCCTGAGCGTTAGCGCCTGGCAGCGCATTGCGCAAGGTCGCGCGATTGTCGATGAGATTGTGGCCAGCGGCCAGATTGCCTATGGCATCAATACCGGCTTGGGCGCGCTGTGTAATATCACGCTGCCGGAGGAGCAGCTTAGCCAGCTATCGCGTAATACGCTGCTGAGCCATGCCTGCGGCGTGGGTCAAGTGCTGACGCGTGAACAGGCGCGCGCCATTCTGTGTGCGGCCATTGCTAATTACAGCCACGGAAAATCCGGCGTGTCGGTGGCGCTGGTGCAGCATCTGCTGGCGCTGCTTAATCAGCAGATTACGCCGCAGGTGCCCGCGCAGGGATCGGTGGGCTATCTCAGCCATATGGCGCATATCGGCCTGGCGCTGATAGGGGTTGGCGAGGTTGAGTATCAAAACCAGATGATGCCCGCTGCGCAGGCGTTAACGCTGGTGGGTTTGCAACCCTATCGTCCCGGCGCCAAAGAGGGTTTGAGCCTGGTGAACGGTACGCCGTGCATGACGGGCTTGTCCTGCCTGGCGCTGGATGATGCCGCGCGTTTGCTCGATTGGGCGGATGTCACTGGTGCGATGAGTTTTGAGGCGCTGCGTGGACAGCTGGTGGCCTTTGACGCCGAAGTGATCGCGCTGAAAGCCAGCCCGGGCATGCAGCGCAGCGGTCAGCGCTTGCGTCAACTGCTGAGCGATAGTCCGCTGCTGGCGGCCAGCGTTGGTATTCGCACCCAGGATGCACTCAGCCTGCGTTCGATGCCGCAGGTGCACGGGGCCAGCCGCGATCAGTTCGATCACGCGGCGCGCCAGATCACCATTGAACTCAATGCCTGTACCGATAATCCGCTGGTGCTCGGTACGGCGGATAGCTGGCGCGTGGTGTCGCAGGCTAATCCGCACGGTGAATCGGTGGCGATGGCGGCGGATCTGCTGGCGATTGCGATGGCGGAAGTGGGCAGCATCGCCGAGCGACGCCTCGATCGCCTGGTCAATCCCCTGGTGAGCGGCTTACCGGCGTTTCTGGTGGCACAGCCGGGCGTTAACTCCGGCATGATGATTGCGCAGTATGTGGCGGCGTCGCTGTGCGCAGAGAATCGCCAGCTGGCGCAACCGGCGGTGCTGGATAACTATGTCACCTCGGGTTTGCAGGAAGATCATCTCAGCCTTGGCACCGGTGCGGCGCTCAAGCTGCTGAAGCTGCTGGGCAATGTGTGGCAGATTCTGGCAATTGAGTATCTGCTGGCGGCGCAGGCGCTGGATTTCCACGGCGAAGATCAGCTGGCGCAAGGCACGGCGCAGGCATTACGTCGCCTACGCACCGTGGTGGCCAACTGGCAGGAAGATCGCTGGCTGGCCCCGGAGATTGCGCGCGCGGTTGAAGTGTTGAAAAGCGGGTGTAGCGCGGGGTTTTAAAAGCGGTCGCCATGAATGGCGACCCTACAGGCGTTACAGCGATGATGATTCAGGAGTATGCATTGATGCTGCAGCGCGGGTGTTGAGGCGACATCCCAGCCCGCTGAGCGAGTGAGTGATTCCAGGGCGAGCCGCAGGGATGCGGCGAGAGGCGGCGCTGAGCAGGAGCGAATCGCCGCCGGTCCGTCAGGAATCGTGAAGGAGCGAAGGCACCGCGTAGCGGCGGGATGGGCTGGCGCAGGGCCCGGGAGTGAAGAGGGCGTGGCCAGACGCCCTCTTCTCGGTCGCCGCACGGCATAGCTGAAACTGCCCCAGCCGATGGCGAACGAAAATTGCTCAGCGCTTAACTGATTGGCATTACGCCATGAATGGCGACCCTACAAACCGCATGAGCCCATCGTAGGGTCGCCATTTATGGCGACCGGGCTTACGAGGATCGGCGGGCATCCGGGCGCCCCCAATCAAAGCGCAGCTCCTCGCTGATGCCGTAATAGGCCGACGGACCACCGGCACGCAGGATCGGTTGCGCTTTGGCGGTTTGGTAGATGCCATTCTCCAGCAACGCCTCATCAATATGGATGGCGACGGCTTCACCCAGCACCAGCCAGCTATCAATCGGATGGCCTTGTGCATCCTGCAGTTGAATTAGCTGCGTCAACTTACACTCAAAATTCACCGGGCTTTCTGCCACCATGCTGACATTGACGTGTGACGCTGCCAATGGCGTTAATCCCGCCAGCGCAAACTCATCCTGATCGGACGGCACTGACGCGGAGCTCTCATTCATCGCTTCGGCCAGCGGACGCGTTGCCAGGTTCCAGACAAACTCTTTGGTCTCCGAGATATTTTGCACACTGTCTTTCCAGCCGCTGCTGGCAAAACCAATAATCGGCGGATGATAATTGAAGCAGTTAAAGAAGCTGTACGGCGCCAGATTGCGCGTGCCGCTGGCGCTCTGTGAGCTGACCCAGCCAATCGGGCGTGGACCGACGATGGCATTCAGCGGATCGTGCGGCAAACCGTGTCCAGCGCGTGGCTGATAAGAGTAACGTTGACGTGTCATTTCTGCTCCCGGTGATGATCAAAGCTTTATCTTAGCCGGTTAGCTTAGAGCGCAATAGCCAGTAATTGCGTACAACGCACGCATTGCTCCCCGTTGTTTACGTATCCGTAATACGGCTAATATGGCCTTTTGGCTGGTTGCAGGGAGTGGCAATGAAACACCCCGATTTAAACTTATTAATTGCGCTGGATATTTTGCTGGAAGAGGGCAGCGTGGCGGCGGCTGCCCGGCGCATGAACCTCAGCGCACCGGCGATGAGCCGCACGCTCGGGCGGATTCGCGACACCCTGGGCGATCCGGTTTTTGTCCAGGCGGGACGCAAGCTGGTGCCCACGCCACGCGCGCTGGCGCTGCGTGAGCAGGTGCGTGCAGCGGTTGAACAGGCCACGCAGGTGCTCACGCAGGGCGAAAATGTGCCGCTGGTGGGGCTAGATCGCCGCTTCAATGTGCGCGCCAATGATACTTTCACCGGCTTCTATTCCGGGCGTTTGCTGGAAGTCATGGCGCAGGAGATGCCTCGCGCGCTGCTGCACTTTGCGCCGGAAGAGGATGATGTGGACGTGGAGCTACTGCGCAACGGCCGCGTCGATCTGTTTATCAGCGCGGCGCGCCAGCTTGGTCCTGAAATTCGCGTGCAGCCGCTGTTTACCACCCGGTTTGTTGGGCTGGCGCGCCACGACCATCCGATTTTTGCTGGGGATATCTCTCCCGAGCAGCTGACGCGCTGGGGACATATCAGCATTTCACGTCGCGGCAAAGCCACGGGACCGATTGATAGCGCACTGGAGCAGCAGGGATTGCAGCGTCAGATATCGCTGATTGTGGCCACACCCTATAGCGCGATCTTCGCCCTGCAGGATTCTGACCTGTTATTACCACTGCCGGAGCATCTGGCGCGCAGCGCGGTGAGTGCTGGCATGCGCGTGCGCAGCTTTGAGCTGCCGGTGCCGCTCGAGACAGTGCTGTTAACGCAGGCCTGGCATCCGCGCTTCCAGCAGGATGCGGCACACCGCTGGTTGCGTCAGACCATCCGCCAGTTATGCAGCAACGACGGCTGAATATTGCTTAATCCGTGCGTTTGACGCACTCATCAATTTAACAATCGTCACTTTTACGCATGGATTCCTTTCCCTACAGTGAGCCCAACTTTCACGGTTGAGGATTCTCCATGCAGTCCCGCACTCTCTCATTTGCCCACCGGTTCGTGTTGCAGTGCGATTTAACCACGCCGCGCGCGACCTATATTCTGCGTTCGTTAATCGCCGCCAACCTGGCGCTGGTAGTGGCTTACGCGCTGGAACTGGACATGCCCTATTCGGCGGCGACCACCGTGCTGCTGGTGCTCAATCCGGTACAGGGCGCGGTGCTGGGCAAAGGTAAATGGCGCCTGATCGGCACGCTGGTTGGCATGGTGGTGGCGCTGGCATTGATGGCCGCGTTTGCCCAGCTTCCGTGGCTATTTATGCTGGCAGAGAGCTTGTGGCTCGGCGTGTGCGTGATGGCGATGAGCGTGCTGCGCCACTTTCGCGCCTCGGGCGCGGCGGTAGCGGGTTACACCATTGGCCTGGCAACCCTTGGGGCGATGCAGCATCCCGACCTGGCTTTTGCACACGCGGTGGGCCGCGCCTCGACGGTGGCGATTGGTGTGATGTCACTTGGGCTGGTGACGGCACTGTTTAGTCGCCGCACCCTAAGCAGCAAACTGGACGCGCTGCTGCTGCGTTTAACGCAGCAAACCGCCACGCTACTGGCTATGCAAGGCCCGCCCGCGGCCCAGCATCGACTGATGAGCGAAATCTACAGCGTTGACGATTTGCTGGCAGCAGCCCGCCAGGAGTCCGTCACGCTTGCGCAGCATAGCCGCGCCATCCAGCAGGCCATGGATGCGCTGGGTGAGATGGTGGCGAGCGGCGTCAGCCAGCCAGCGGCGATCTGGCAACGTGTCGCCGATGCGCTGGCGCAGGGCCGGGCGGGATTGCCTACGGCGCGGCATCTGCTGCTAGACGCGTGCGCTGATAAAACGCAGCCTCAGACGCACATTGACGCCATGCAACGCGTGGTGCAGGTGCTTAGCTATCTGCCCTACACTTCTTCATCACCGCGCCTGGTCGCGCCGAGTTTTCATCGTGACTGGAGCGGTGCACGGCGCAATGGATTACGTGCCACCTTAACGCTACTGGCGGCATCGCTGCTGTGGTTGGGTAGCGGCTGGCCTGCGGGCGATATTATGCTGCTGATCATTGCGCCTTATTGCGCCTTGCTCTCCGCATCTCCTCAGCCTGCCGCCGGTGCACAACAGTTTTTGCGTGGCACGCTGTATGCGCTGCCGATGGCGCTGATCTGCGCCTTTCTGGTCCTGCCGTTGATTAATGGTTTACCGCTGTTGCTGCTGGTGCTGAGCCTGTTTTGGTTGCCGGGTATTTATGTCACCAGCTATCCGCAACATATTCTGAGCGGGTTGGCGTATCTGGTGGGGTTTAACACCTTAACGGCGGCCAGTAATCCCATGGTGTATGACGTTACGCAGTTTCTTAACTGGTCGCTGGCGTGGCTGACCGGCACGGCGTTAACGCTGCTGGCGTTTCAGTTGATGCCACGTAACCCGGCGCGTCATGTGCAGAGACTGCGGGCGCGGATTCGGCTCAACAGTCTGGCGTTGCTGGCGGGAAAAGCGGCGAAACCGCTGCGCTGGCAGCAACAGCAGCAGCATCGGCTGGCGCAACTGGGGGCGCTGCTGCGCACCCAACCGCAAGCACAGGATCTTGCGCTGCAGCAGGGCTTAGCCAGCCTGCAGCTGGGGCGTGAAGTGCTGCGTTTACGCGCGTTGGCAATCGATTCGCCGTGGCGATCGCAAATTGTCACGGCACAACAGCGTATTGCACGTCGCGCGGGTAACCCGCTCCAGGCGGCAAAGCACGCTCAACGCACGGCACGTTTGCTGCGCGGTGATGCGACTTTAGCGGCCGGTTTTAGCGCCCTCGCGCAGCTATTGCAGCAGCATGCTGACTACTTCTCGCCGCAGCAGGGAGGGGATGCGCATGTTAAGTGAGGTGCCGATTGCCGGCATCTATCTGCCGCCTTTCTTTATCTATCTCTGTGCCACTTTCCCGCTATTCCTTGCTGCACGTGCGCTGCTGGTGCGCTGTGGTGTGCTGCGTTGGGTTTGGCATCCGGCGCTGTTCGAATTCGCTTTGTCTTTTCTCTTACTGGCGGTGTTAATTCTCTATGTCTGATTCAGTTTTCTCATGGAAGTCGTCCCTTAGGATGGTCATGACGCTGCTGGTGGTGGCCGTCGCAATCTGGCTGGCAATCGCTCTGTGGCGGGCCTACGTGCTGGCGCCCTGGACACGCGATGGTCGCATCAGTGCGCAGGTGATTCGCATTGCCCCGGAGGTTTCCGGCACGGTGCAGACGGTGCCGGTGGCGGATAACCAGTTTGTGGCGCGCGGTACCACGCTGTTTGTGATTGATCCACTGCGCTTCCAGCTTGCGGTGGCACAGGCTGAAGCTCAGCTGCGGGAGGCCAACGCCACGCTGCAGCAAAAGCGCGATGAGGCGCAGCGGCGGCGGCAAATGGCGGCGCTGATGGCCGCTGAGGAGGTACAACGTGCGCGCGAGGCATTGCTGGTGGCGGAGGCGCAACAGCAGCAGGCGAGCGCAGCGCTGGCTCTCGCGCAGCTCAATCTACAACGTGCCACGGTGCGCGCACCGGTGGATGGCTACGTAACCCATCTGCGCTTACAGGCGGGAGATTATGCGGTAGCAGGCACACCGGATGTGGCGCTGGTGGATGCGCACAGCTTCTGGGTTACCGGCTACTTCGAAGAAACCAAACTACACGCCATGCATATTGGCGATCGCGTTGATATTCATCTGATGGGCGACAGCCAAACGCTTAGCGGCCGCGTTGCCAGCTTTGGCCATGGCATCAGCGACACCAATCAGCAGGTGGATGAACAGGGTTTGCCCGGCGTAGAAGCCACCTTTAGCTGGATTCGCCTGGCGCAGCGCATTCCAGTGCGCATCGAACTCGAGGCGCTACCGCAGGATAAATTACTCACGGCTGGCATGAGCTGCAGCATTGCGGTGGCGGGTAACACACGCGCCCGCGGACGTCTGACAGCGTTGCTGGCGCACTGGCTTTAATCAATCAGGAGGTTGTATGTCGTTAAATCCCCAGGATTTTACCGTTTATGATATTCAGGCTTTTCCGCTGGTGTGCCTTAACCAGCAGGCCGTGCTGCCGGGTTACGCCAGCCAATGGGAAGCGGAGATGCTGGCGCTGCTGCAGCAAGAGGCGCCGTTTGTGGTGGTCTACGATCACATGCGCGTTGAAGAGACCGAGGCCGATCGGCGGCAACGGGGTGACTGGCTGATTCGCCATCGCCAACTGCTGAGTCAACGCTGCAAAGGAATGCTGAGTATTGAGAGTGAGGCGTCGCGCTGTGCGGAACTGCGTAAGATGCGCAAAATGTTCGGCATTCCTCATCAGGTGGTGAGTTCACGCACTTATGCCCTGGCGCAGATGCAGCAATGGCTGGCTCGCGCACAGAAATAATGGCAAAAAACGGCGGCTGATAATTTCTTTTACGCGCGCAGCGGGGTATCTTACGCCCGCGCTATTTTCCGGAGAAACTATGAACAAGCCAGCCGCCACGTCACCTTTCCATCCGCGTAACCGCCATCAGGGCCGTTATGATTTTGCTGCTCTGACCGCAGCCCATCCGCCGCTGGCGGTGAAAGTGCGTCCCAACGGCTACGGTGAGTTGTCAGTGGATTTCGCCGATCCTGAAGCGGTTATGCTGCTGAATCAGGCCCTGTTGAAACTGTTCTACAACCTTAACTGGCAGTTGCCGGCAGGCTACCTGACGCCGCCGGTTCCGGGCCGTGCTGATTACGTGCACGCGCTGGCCGATCTGCTGGCGAGCGACAACGGTGGCGTGATCCCGCGCGATTTAGATGTGATGGATATCGGCTGCGGCGCGAACTGCATCTATCCGCTGATTGGCAACGCCGAATATGGCTGGCGCTTCACCGGCACCGATATCACCGCCGAAGCGATAACTGCCGCAGGGCAGATTGTAGCGAGCAATCCGGGCTTGCAGCGCGGCGTGCGTTTGCGTCGTCAAAAGGATGCCGCTGCCATTTTTGCCGGCGTGGTGCACAAGAACGAACGCTATCATGCGGTGTTGTGTAACCCGCCGTTCCACTCCTCCGCGCAAGAAGCGGCCACTGTTGGCCAGCGCAAAACGCGTAATCTGGGCTTAGGCAAAAACGCGCCGCTCAATTTTGGTGGTCATCACAGCGAACTGTGGTGCGATGGCGGCGAGCGCAAGTTCGTCGGTCAGATGATTGATGAAAGCGTGGCGCACTCAGACAACATTGTGTGGTTCACCTCGCTGGTGTCACGCAAAGAGAACTTGCCGGCGCTGCGTGACCAGTTGCGCGATCTGGACGCTTATGAAGTGCGCATCATCGAAATGGCGCAGGGGCAGAAGCAGAGCCGCTTTATCGCCTGGACATTCCAGCCGCCAGCGACACGCGCTAAGCGGCTGAAACGCTGAATTTATTGCGCCGGCGGTAGCGCCGGTAAACTGGCAGCGGACGTGATATCGCTGCCGGTTTGCATCACTTCCACCGTTTGATGCGGTGCTTTAATGCCGGCCGCATCAAAGTGCTTCTTCACCTTGTCGTCCAGCGCAAAGCGCACCGTCCACTGTTTCAGCGGCTGGGTGGTGAAGGAGACGCGCACGGTAAAGGATTGATTGGTTAAGCCCACCAGTCCCGCAAAGCTCGGCTCGCCAATCACCATGCCGCGAATGTCCGGATTCTCCAGCAATTCCTGCACCGCACCTTGCAGCGTCGCGTTAACGCGTTCGGTATCTTCACTGCGATCCACATCATAGTTGGCGACGAACGAGCCGATACCGCGCACAAAGTTGGCGAAAGTGGTGATCGATGACCACGGAATAATGTGATAGGCGCCGGTATCCTGGCGTACGCCCACCGAGCGAATGGACATGCGCTCCACTGTGCCAGTGATCGGGCCAATCGTCACCAGATCGCCGGTGTTCATGCCGTTCTCAAACTGGATAAAGATGCCAGTAATGATATCTTTCACCAACGTTTGTGAACCGAATGACACCGCCAGGCCGAGTGCACCGGCACCGGCCAGCAGCGGCGCAATGTTGACCCCGACTTCAGACAGCAAAATCATAATGGTGATGGTGCTAATCACCACCGCCAGCGCATTACGGAACAGCGTCAGCAGCGTGCGGGTGCGTGCGCTGGGCATCGGACGACCGTGCGAATCTGACGCCAGACGGCTTTCGATCAAACTGGCCAGCAGCGTCCAGCCTACCGCCGATAGCAGCACAATCATCACGATGCGAATCAGCACATCCACCATTTTCTGTCCGGCACCGAGGGTCAGCCAATGCCAAAGATCAAACAGATTCCATGCGTTAAGCAGCAACAGCAGCGTGGCGAATACCGTGACTACGCGCGCCAGTTTTAGCAGCGCTTTTATCCAATCATTGACGCGCTTTTGCAGCTCGGGATAGTTGCGGCGCATATCCGGTGAGAGCGTAACGGTCTTGCCGATCCAGCGCGTGAGCATGCCGGAAATCAGCGCGGCGATGACGACGATGGCCAGGCTGCGCACCGTGGCGGACATCATAAACTTTAGGCTGTCGCCGGGATTGAAGATCGAGAACAGGAACAGCGCGATAAAGTAGGCGCTGGCCAGCCAGTGCCACACCATACCGAAGGCGCGGATGAACAGCGCAAAGAAACTCATGCTGCGATCGGCGAGGCGCGACAGTTCGTGATGAATGTTGTTTTTGTTGCGGAAAATCAGCCACAGCGCCCACCCGGTCATGATCCCCATGATCAGCATATTAACCAGCGCAGCCACCTGAATATTGACCTGATTGGAAACAATGGGTACCACCACTAATAAGCCGTAGCCAATAATGCCGCTCAGCCAGCTTAAACGTGTGTTCCAGTAGCTGGCGCGCGCATCCGGTAAGTGGAAGAAGCGCAGCGCGGGGAAACGCGGGCAGAATATCAGGCGCAGTACCGCTTTAAAGAATTCAATCAGCGCAAAGGCGTTGAGGAATAGCCCTTGCTGATAGGCGATGGTGCGGTTGCCGTTGTGATAGTTGTCGCTGATGATCTGGCCGACAAACAGCGTCAGCGCCAGCAGCAAAATATCAAGAATAAACGCCATGAAGATAGTGGCGGGCAGATGCAGCCACTTGGTGCGCTCAAGGTTTTGCTGGCGTCCCCAGCGTCCCATGCGCCGCCACACCGGCCACATCATGCGGCGCGTCAGCCAGTAAAAGGCAAACACCGCGGCAGCGAGGCCGGCAAAGTATTTCAGCGCATTGAGAAAGGTTTGCTGGTTGAAGGCTTTGTGCGGCGCGTTGGTGATGTTGTCATGTAACTTCACAAACTGTGAGGCCACCGCGCCGCCATATTGACGCGTGACGTTGGTGACGCTCTCCAGCACCGTAGGATCTTCCTGATCCGCCTGCGGTGGGGCGAGCACCGGCTGTTCGCTGGTGGATTTGCTGTTAGCGGCCTGGCGTAACTGATCGATCAATTCCTGACGTGAAGCGTTGTTATCCAGAATATTGGCCAGCGCGGCGTAGGCGGCTTTTTTCTCTTCTACGCTGGGTTCACCTTCCACGCTGCTGCTGGCTGGCGTTTGTGACTGCTGTGCTGCCACGGCGGCCTGAGGCAGATTAACCGCCTGCGCCGAAGGCATGAGAAACAGGGTGAGCAAACTGAAGAGTAACCACAGGGTGGCACGACCGGGTGGGCTGGCAGACAACATCGCTTTCTCCTTGAACGGCACAAGAGGGAAGTATAGTCAGTGATGGAAGGTACAGATTCTGAAAGGAAAATTGATTTGTGTGTGGGCTGGTGAGGAAGAAGGTCGTCATCAATGACGACCTTACAGAATCGGTCGCCAACCATGGCGACCTGGCTATCAGGATACGTGCTGCAGGAACTCGCGCAGACGATCGCTCGGCGGGTTGGTGATCAGCTCGTCTGGATTACCATCTTCGGCAATGGTGCCTTTGTCGATGAAGATCAGACGTGAAGCGACTTTTTGTGCAAAGCCCACTTCGTGCGTCACGATGACCATGGTCATACCTTCCTCAGCCAGATCCTGCATCACTTTCAGTACTTCGTGACGCAGCTCGGGATCCAGCGCTGAGGTCGGTTCATCAAACAGCATCATTTTCGGCTTCACCGCCAGCGCACGCGCAATGGCCACACGCTGCTGCTGACCACCGGAAAGCTCAGACGGGAAGTGGTGCGCACGCTCGGCGAGGCCCACTTTACCCAGCAGCTCACGCGCCAGCTTGTGCGCTTCCTCTTTCTTCGCACCGCGCACGCGAATCGGGCCAAAGGCCACGTTATCCAGCGCGCTCATCTGTGGGAACAGATGGAACTGCTGGAACACCATGCCCGCTTCCTGACGAATTAAGCGCTCATCAACTTTTGGGTCATTAACCTTCATGCCATCGACAATCAGGTCGCCGGTGGTGATCTCTTCCAGCTTGTTGATGCAGCGCAGCAGCGTGGATTTACCGGAACCCGATGGCCCGATAATCACCACCACTTCGCCTTGATTGATCTTCAGGTTGATGTCGTGCAGCACCTGAGTCTGGCCGAAATTCTTCGAGACGTTGTTAAATTCAATCACAGAATTTTCATCCTTTTCTCAATACGGCGCAGCACAAAGCTCAACACCAGCGTAATAACCAAATAGATAATGGCAACGGCGCTCCAGATTTCGAGCGCGCGGAAGTTACCGGCGATGATCTCCTGGCCCTGACGCGTCAGTTCGGCCACGCCAATCACGATAAACAGCGAAGTATCTTTGATGCTTACAATCCACTGGTTACCCAGCGGTGGCAGCATACGGCGCAGTGCCAGTGGCATAATCACGTAACGCAGGGTTTCGCGGCGCGACAAACCCAGCGCCAGACCCGCTTCACGGAAGCCTTTATTAATCGACAGCACCGCACCGCGAGTGATCTCTGCAATATAGGCGCCGGAGTTAATCATAATGGTGACCACCGCCGCGCTGAACGGATCGATACGCAGGTCGGGGAACGCCATCGGCAGGGCGAAGTAGATAAACATCACCTGGACTACGATTGGCGTGCCGCGAATCAGTTCGATGAATACCAGTGCGATGTTATTGGTGATCCAGCCGCCGTAAGCGCGCGCAAAACCGGCGACTAAACCGATAATTAAACCGCCGACCAGGCCGAGGACCGAGATCAGCAGGGTCATTTTGGCACCTTCGATTAAAATCGGCAGGGCAGGCCAAATGACGCTCCAGTCAAACTCCATGGTGTGACTCCAAAATCTGTTGCGTGGAAATGTAAAAAGCAGGGAGTTTTATGCTCCCCGCTGGAAAAATCGGCTTAGGCCGCAATTATTTTGGTTCAGTACCGAACCATTTTTTATAGATGGTGTTGTAAGTGCCGTTGTCGCGCAGGGTTTTCAGTGCGCCGTTCACTTTTTCGCGCAGGTCATCGCTGCCTTTCGGGAAGGCGATGCCATATTGTTGTGCTTCAATGGATTCGCCAACCGCTTTGAAGCGGCCTTTACCGGCGGTATTGATGAAGTACAGGATGTTTGGCGTATCGTGCAGCACGGCGTCAGCACGTTGGGTGCCTAACTCCATGTAAGCGTTGTCGATATTCGGGAACTGACGCAGATCTTTCGATTTGATGTGCGCTTTCGCGTAATCAACCGAACCGGTGCCGCTTTTCACTGCCACAACTTTACCGTTCAGATCGTCGATGCCTTTAATGTCTTTTTCATTTTCGCGCACCATTACCAGCAAACCGCTTTTGTAGTAGCCGTCTGAGAACTCGATGGCTTTCTTACGCTCTTCGGTGATGGTGATGCCGGCCAGCGCCAGGTCAATATTTTTGGTTTGCAACGCAGGGATGATGCCGCTGAAATCCATCGGCTTGAAGGTGTAATCCAGTTTCAATTCTTTGGCGACCGCGTCCCACAAATCGATATCAAAACCGACGTATTTATCGCCTTGTTTGAACTCGAAGGGAACGAATGCGGTGTCGGTGGCGACAATCAGTTTTTTGTCTGCTGCGGTGGAAGAAAGGGAGAAGGCCAGCGCCAGCGCGGCCACGGAGACTTTAATCAATGACTTCATCATTTTTTTCCTTATTACCCTTCAGGCCTGATGGCCCGATGTACGGCTTATCATATGAAAAAATTATGCCAACTTTTCATTTTTCACGAAATCAGTCGTTTTAAGCACTTGCTGACACGATTTTGCGCTGCAGAAAAGGGTTGCACCTTATTGGTGCCTTATTTTGGTGCAAGGTGCTGTTGTGGTGCAGGCACAGTGTGCACCATGGGCGGGGCGAGCGAAAGAAGGGTTTAAGGAATTGTTAACGACGTCAAAAAAAGCACCACAATGTTACAGACGTAAAAAAAGGCGGGATGACCCGCCTTTATTGTGAGATTGAAATTTATTCAATATTTGATTCGATGAACCACAGGAATTTATCCAAATCACGCGATGCCGCGGTGAAGATATCAGCGGTATCTTCATCGCTGACTTCAGTGATCGCTTTACGCGTGTCATTCGCTACAATCGCATAACGATCGGCCAGCGCTTTCAGATGATCCTGCACGCTATGAATATTTAGCGGATAGCTTTTAAGTGGTGTTTTGTCGTTGACGATCTGGGTGGTACCCAGCGCCACGCCGCCCAGCTGAACCACGCGTTCAGCAATAGTGTCCTGGTGATCGGTAATCGCCGTACGGAAGCCATCAAGCATCTCATGTACGCCAATAAAGTTAGCGCCGCGCATATTCCAGTGCGCCTGCTTGGTGATCAGCGACAGGTCAATAAACTCCACTACCAGACGGTTGAGCACCTCGATGGTCGCTTTTTTATCGCTGTCAGCGACGTCATTACGGGTGTAAATCAGATCAGACGATTTAGTTTTAACCAGTTTTGCGGTACTCATCATTAATGTCCTCTTATTGATGGTTGTCCTAATCAAGCACGGAAATTAGTATAGCAGCAGTTTTAGACTCTGCAGAGTTGATTAAAACGATGACAGGAATAGATAAACCTTAATGTTGCTCATGGATTGTGCGGTTTTTATTTTACGTTATATAAAACAATGATTTAATTGCGATGTTAATTATTTATTAATCCTGTTGCAAAATAATAACAGAAAATTCTTATTATCGGCCAAAAAATGATAATGAGAATGCGTCTATATTTAACCTGCCTGAAGCAGGCTAAATAGAGGATTATTTATTGCGGATTATTAATATCCACTTCGCTTATTTTCGCGCTTTTTTGTTTCATGGTCAGCGTTGAACCCGCAGAGGCGATAATGATCGCCAGCAACGCAATCCACTGCTGGAGCGTTAACAACTCGCCAAGGAACAGCATGCCCGACAGCGCAGCCATCGCCGGTTCCAGACTCATCAAGGTTCCGAAAATGCGCGCTGGTAGACGCGTCAGCGCCATCATTTCAAGAGAATAAGGAATCGCGCTCGAGAGCAGGGCGATCAGCAGTGCCAAAGGCAGTACTTCCCAGTGCCAGATCCCCGGAGCGGCAAAGGTCAGGCCGAGGGGAACGAAAATCACTGATGCAATCAGCGATCCCATCGCGACCGTTGCCGGACCATGTTCGGCACCCGCGCGCTGACCCGCAAGAATATAGACCGCCCAACAAGCGCCGGCACCGACCGCCAGCAAGGCGCCGAGCGGATCGATGTGGCTCATTCCTGCGCCGATTGGCAGCAGAAACCATAAACCGATCACCGCCAGCAGCACCCAAATGAAATCAAGCGGCCGACGCGCACCGATTAATGCCAGCGTTAATGGGCCAAGAAATTCTAAACCCACCGCGACGCCAAGCGGCACGGTGCGAATCGCCAAATAGAAGAGGTAGTTCATGCAGCCGAGCGCTAAGCCATACATCAGCAGCGGCTTGCGTTGCGCACGCGTGAAGCGTAAACGCCACGGCTTAAAGATAATGCAGAGAATAACGGTGCCAAGTCCCAGGCGCAGTGCGGTGATGCCCGGCGCGCCGACGGTAGAAAAGAGGGATTTCGCTAATGAAGCGCCGCCCTGCAGTGAAAGCATTGCAATAAGAAGTACGGCGATAGGGAACAACACTGGGGCCATATTTTTGGTCGTTGGAGGCGCAGACATCCTGTAATCCATTCCTTTAGGTTTTAACAGCGAAGTAACAAGTACCCAGTGTAAAGGAATCTTCAGCAAATAAGGAGACACGAAGCGGGGAAATAAAAAGCGTTAGTAGTTCAGAATTTGCCCGTTTTCAGGGCCATTTCCGTAAAGAAACGTCAGGTTTTTTTAGGAATATACTTAAACGCATTTTTTGTGATCGGAAATTTTGTTGCAGAAAAATGATGGTTTTTATAAGTAAAATGAATGACATAGGAAACTTCATTAACTTTCTGTTACACCAAACAATCTGTTAGACAACAAATTGCGGGCAGAGTTTCTAGCTGTTTTTTGTTATATTTATAGCGTTGTCAGGAGAGAAGTATATTCACATTTGAGGTGGTTATGAAAAAAATTGCATGTCTTTCAGCATTGGCTTGTGTACTTGCAGTTTCTGCAGGTTCTGCCATGGCACAAAGCACCGTTACCGGTGGTTACGCTCAGAGCGATTATCAAGGCGTTGCTAACAAAGCAAACGGCTTCAACCTGAAATATCGTTACGAAGACGGTACTAACCCACTGGGTTGGATCGGCTCTTTCACTTACACCGAGAAAGATCGTACTGACGCTGGCGTTTATAACAAAGGCCAATACTACGGCGTGACCGGTGGTCCAGCTTACCGTCTGAACGACTGGGCAAGCATCTACGGTGTTGTAGGTGTTGGCTACGGTAAATTCCAGTCTACCGCTCCAGAGCGCCAGAAAGCTGATACCAGCGACTACGGTTTCTCTTACGGTGCAGGTATGCAGTTTAACCCAATCGAAAACGTTGCACTGGACGTGGGTTACGAGCAGAGCCGCATCCGCAACGTCGACGTTGGCACCTGGATTGCTGGCGTAGGTTACAGCTTCTAAGTTCTTGCTTAGACCAGTTGCACAATAAACGGTCCTTCGGGGCCGTTTTTTTATGCGCGCCACTCTGTCATCAATCCCTGTGTGGCGGTTTAAAACACAAAGCCCGCTACATGAGCGGGCTTTGTTAAATTCTGGAGGAGTGGGATTTAGCCGCGCCAGATCAGGTTAGGGCACGGACGTTCAACCAGCGCTTTACCGGATAGCTTTTCAATTAGCATCAAACGCAGCGCAAACGGCGAGCGCGTGAACAGGCACAGCAGCGATTTCAGCTCGAAAGCCGGTTTGCTCTGTTCAGCCTGGAAGCATTTGCCACAGTCGAGGCAGTTTTTCATGGTAGTCATGTTCACCTCCCGAGTGAATTACGACATCTTCTTGTAGCCTTTATACGCTATTCGCTTACATTATCAACAAAGATAGCACTGGCTATACTCTTTAGCCAACACTATTTAGGAAAAATTTGTGCTTATTTGTGCCTGGTTTACAATGAGCGCAGCCAGCCCGCACCGCAGGTAAAGTGCGGCAGAAAATAAAGAGGAAGTTGAATGAGTCGTCGTGCAAAAATCGCCACCAACACGCCCCAGGGGCCGCTGAAAGAGATTGAGGAGCATGTTGAAGGATTTCGCCAGGTGCGCGAAGCGCATCGTCGTGAGCTGATTGACGACTACGTTGAGTTAATCTCTGACTTAATTCGCGAATTTGGCGAGGCGCGTCAGGTAGATATGGCTGCGCGTCTCGGGGTTTCGCAGCCCACCGTAGCGAAGATGTTGAAGCGCCTTGGTACCACCGGACTGGTTGAGCAAGTACCCTATCGCGGGGTGTTTCTGACCGCCGAAGGCGAGAAGCTGGCTGAAGCGAGCCGCGTGCGCCACCATATTGTAGAAACCTTCCTGTTGGCGCTGGGTGTTAGCCCGGAAACCGCGCGCCGTGATTCAGAAGGCCTGGAGCATCACGTCAGTGATGAAACGCTGGCCGTCTTCCAGAAATTTTACGAGAGTCGCTAACTACAAGGCCTTCCGCCATCATGCCCATCCTGCTTCGTTCTTTAATGCGCGATCGTATTTTGCATTTGTTGTTGCTGTTGGGTGTGATTATGTTGCCGCTGGCGAATTTTCGCTGGTCGCAACTGCCTGGTGCCGTTGACTGGCACACCATCATGACGCTGACTGGCCTGTTGATGTTGACGAAAGGGCTGGAGAACAGCGGCTATTTTGATGTGCTCGGTGCGCGCCTGATCCGACGCTTCCAGCATGAACGGGCGCTGGCGCTGTTTATGGTGTGCGCGGCGGCTTTGCTTTCTACTTTTCTTACCAACGACGTCGCGCTGTTTATTCTGGTTCCGCTGACGTTAACGTTGCGGAAATTCTCGCGTCTACCGATCTCACGTCTGATTATTTTTGAAGCGCTGGCCGTCAATGCGGGATCGTTATTGACCCCGGTCGGCAACCCGCAAAATATTCTGTTGTGGAGCCACGGTTCGCTTAGCGTTGGCGGATTTATTGGACAGATGGCGCCGCTAGCGGCCTTTCTGATGCTTACGCTGATGGCGCTGACGTGGTGGAGCTTTCCGGCACGCGCGATTCAAAAGCATCAGCAGAATGAAACCCAGCCGTGGCGCAAGCCGCTATTTGTGATTAGCGTCGCGCTGTATATCGTTTTTATTGTTGCACTTGAAATGAAAATGACCGGCTGGGCGTTACTGCTGGTGGCGGCGTGTTTCCTGATTATGGCGCGCAGCGTATTGATCAGCATCGACTGGAGTTTATTGCTGGTATTTGTCGCGATGTTTATCGATGTATTTTTGCTGATGCATTTATCCTGGCTGCAGCCGCATTTTGCCGCGATTGGCCAATTAGGTGAGGGCGGACTTTACCTGCTGGCGATCGGTTTATCGCAAATCATCAGTAACGTCCCCGCCACCATTTTGCTTTTGCAGAAAGTGCCACCGTCCGAGGTGCTGGCGTGGGCGGTGAATATCGGCGGTTTTGGCTTATTGCCCGGATCGCTCGCCAACCTGATCGCCCTGCGCATGGCGCAGGATGCGCGCGTTTGGTGGCGTTTCCATCTGTTTTCTATCCCCATGCTCGCCTGGTCGATGGCGGGTGGATGGCTGCTGTTGCACTTATTAGCTTAACGGCGGGCCAATGTCGGCTTGTGTAAAGTTGCATTGGCATTTGTCAATTTCCCATCTAAGGTTATGTTGACCGTTTTTGCCCGGAATCGGGACAACTGCCTACGATGAAAAATTATGAGTGAAAACCAGAATCAGCCGTCCGCACGCGATCAGCAAGATCCGCAAAATACATCAACATCCAATCAAGACAACAACGAACCAGAACGTAAACGCCCCGGAAAGAAACCCCTGATAATCCTCGCCGTTGTGGTGGTGATTATGATTGTGGTGGCGTTATGGTTCTGGCTCACCACGCGCAACATTGAAAGTACCGACGATGCCTTTACGGAAGGCAACGCCGTGACCATTGCGCCGAAAGCCTCTGGCTATGTGGTCAAGCTGCTGGTGCGCGATAATCAGCGGGTGAAGAAGGGGGATCTGCTGGTTGAAATCGACGCGCGCGATACCGAAGCGCAGCGCGATCAGGCCAAAGCGCAGCTGGGATTAGCGCAAGCGCAGCTGCATCAGGCACAGGCGCAGTTAGATTTGTCGCGCGTGCAGTATCCGGCGCAGCGTGACCAGGCGCTTGCCGATCAGGCCAAAGCGCAGGCGAACTTATTGAATGCGCAGGCAGATTATCGTCGTCAGCGCGGTGTCGATCCTCGCGCCACTTCACAACGTAATATTGATACTGCCGCCGCTCAGTTGCGTTCAGCTGAAGCACAATTGCAGAGCGCTAAAGCTCAGGTCGAAGTGGCTTCGCAGGTTAAGCTGCAAATTCGTCAGCAGGAAACCAATGTTGAAGCGCGTGAGCAACAAGTTGCCCAGGCCGAAGCACAACTTAACACCGCCGAACTGAATCTCTCGTATACCCAGGTACGTGCGCCCTATGATGGTTTTGTCACTAAGCGTAACGTGCATCTCGGTACGCTGGTGCAGGCGGGCAGCGCACTGTTCTCGCTGGTTTCACCTGAAATCTGGATTAACGCCAACTTTAAAGAGTCGCAGCTGGCGCGCATGAAGCCGGGTAACAAAGTGGAAATCAGCGTTGATGCCTGGCCAGATATGAAGCTGGAAGGGCACGTTGATAGTGTGCAGATGGGCTCGGGTTCACGCTTCTCCACCTTCCCGGCCGAGAATGCCACCGGCAACTATGTGAAAATTGTCCAGCGCGTGCCGGTGAAAATCGTTATCGACAAAGGTTTGGATCCAAATCATCCGTTGCCGCTGGGCCTGTCTGTTGAGCCGAAGGTGACAGTGGAATGAGTGCGAGCGAAAGCTGGCGTCCGGCCAGCAATCCGTGGCTGGTTGCCATCACGGTGACGCTGGCGGTGTTTATGGAGATCCTTGACACCACCATCGTCAACGTCGCACTGCCGCATATCGCGGGTTCGCTCTCCTCCAGCTATGACGAATCCACCTGGGTTTTGACCTCCTATCTGGTCGCCAACGGCATCGTCTTACCGATCTCGGCGTTTTTCAGTCGCCTGTTCGGCCGCAAGCAGTTCTTCCTGATCTGCATCGTGATGTTCACCATCTGCTCCTTCCTGTGCGGCATCGCCACTGAGCTGTGGCAGATCATCTTGTTCCGCGTGCTGCAGGGCTTTTTTGGTGGCGGATTGCAGCCGGTGCAGCAATCGGTATTGCTTGATTACTTCAAGGCGGAAGATCGCGGCAAAGCGTTTGGCCTGTCATCGATTGCCATCATCGTCGCGCCGGTTATCGGTCCGACGCTTGGCGGCTGGATTACGGATAACTACAGCTGGCGCTGGGTGTTCTTCATTAATATTCCGGTGGGCATTTTAACCGTGATGGCGATTTACCAGCTGCTGGAAGATCCGCCGTGGGAGCGTAAGTGGGCGAAAGGTCGCCTGAAGATTGATTACATCGGCATCAGTTTGATCACGCTGGGACTCGGTTGTCTGCAGGTGTTCCTCGATCGCGGCGAAGATGAGGATTGGTTTGCTTCGCATTTTATCATCCTGTTCGCCACGCTGGCGCTGGTCGGTATTGTTGGCGCGATTTACTGGTTACTGTACGCGCGTAAGCCGGTGGTTGATCTCACGGTAATGAAAGATCGCAACTTCTGGGTTGCGGGTTTGCTGATGGCGGGCATGGCGATGATTTTGTACGGCAGTTCGGTGGTGCTTCCGCAACTGGCGCAGCAGGATCTGGGATATACCGCCACCTGGTCGGGGCTGGTGCTGTCGCCCGGCGCGATACTGATTGTGCTGACCATTCCGCTGGTATTGAAGCTGATGCCGATCGTGCAAACGCGCTATATCATCGCGTTCGGTTTTACCTGTCTTGCCAGCGCCTTTTTCTACTCCAGCACGCTGACGCCGGACGTCGATTTCAAGACCCTGGTGATGATGCGTAGCGCGCAGTCGATCGGACTGGGCTTCCTGTTTGTGCCGCTCACCACCATTGCTTTTATTACCGTACCGCAGCGTCTGAATGCCGATGCCTCGGCGCTGTTCACCATGTTCCGAAACGTTGCCGGTTCAATCGGCATTTCGCTTTCCACTGCGGGGATTACGGAACGTATGCAGACACGATCGGCGAACATGGTGCACAACATGTCGCCGCTCAATGAACCTTACAATCTCACGCTACAACACTGGGCCGACTCGATTCGTAATTTCACCACTGCGGTGGGCGATCCGCTGGTGCTGGCGAGCGGGCAGCTGTATCAGGAGATGATCGCCCAGGCGCGTATTCTGGCGTACATCGACGTATTTATGGGCCTGAGTATCGTGGCTTTGCTACTGATTCCATTTTGTTGGTTGCTTTCGCCGATTAAGAGCGAAGGCGGTGCAGGAGCACATTAACATGAACAAGATTTCGCGCTCGACGCCGTCACTGACGCTGCTGGCGCTGTCATTATTGCTGGCCGGTTGCGCCGTAGGACCTGATTACCAGCCGCCGCAGGCGCACACGCCGGGTAGCTACCATGATTTGCCTTCGCAGCAGGCTTCCAAACCGCTGGCGGCGGCGACCAATCCGCTGTGGTGGAAAAGTTTTAACGATCCGCAGCTGGATAGCCTGATTGAGCGTGCGGTTGCCGGCAACTTAACGCTGCAGCAATCGGTACTGCGCATTGCTGGCGCGCGCGAGCAGCTGGCGCAAGCGCGCGGCGGTTTGTTCCCGTCCCTCAACGGCTCGGCAAAAGTCACGCGACAGCAGCTGGGTTTAAAGGGCTTACTGAAGTCTAACGGTGTTTACGATCAGGTAGACAGCGATGTGGCCAACCAGCTGAACGGGTTGGACCATTCCGTTACTCTTTATCAGGGCAGTTTTGACGCCAGCTGGGAGCTCGATCTGTGGGGCAAAGTACGCCGCCAGATGGAAGCGGCGGATGCGCAGCAGCAGGCGGCCATTGAACAGCGCAACGATGCGCTGGTGTCGCTGGAAGCAGAAGTGGCTCGCGCTTATCTGCAGTTGCGTGGTTCACAGGCGGTGCTGGCAACGTTGCAGCAGCAGATCGAGGTGGCGCAGCAAACCTGGGAATTGACGCAAAGCCAGCAGCAAAACGGTCTGGCGCCTACCACGGATGTGGAAAATGCCCGCGCACAGCTGGCCTCACTCAATGCGCAGCTGCCGCAGTATCAGGCACAGCAATTACAGGCCATGAACGGCCTTGCGGTTCTGCTGGGGAAAACGCCAGGCGCGCTGGATAACGAGTTGATGAACCCCAAAGCGCTGCCCGAGTTGCCGAAAATGGTGCCGGTGGGGATTCCGGCGACGCTGGCGCGTCGTCGCCCGGACATTCGTCAGGCAGAAGCGACGTTGCATGCACAAACCGCCAACATTGGCGTATCGGTTGCCGATCTCTTCCCCAGCCTGTCGCTGACCGGGCAACTTGGGGTGCGCAACACCGATGCCAGCTATCTGGATGACTGGAGCAGCCACTTCTTCAGCGTAGGGCCGTCGCTCTCTATCCCCATTTTCCAGGGCGGTCGTTTAGTTTCCAGCGTAAAACTGGCGCGTGCTCAGCAAGCGAACGCGGCGCTCGATTATCGTCAAACGGTGTTGACCGCGCTGCAGGATGTGGAGAACGCGTTGGTGAGCTATCGTGCCGATCAGCAGCAGGTCATCGCACTGGATGAGACCACGGGCGCTCTGCAGCGCGCCTTTGATTTAGCCAGCGACAGTTATCGGCAGGGCATTTCGACCTTTATTGATGTGCTGGATGCCCAGCGTCAACTGTCGCAAGCCAAAGCGCAGTCGACTCAGGCGCGTATGCAAAGTGCGCTCGATCTGGTGGCGTTATATAAAGCGCTCGGCGGCGGTTGGGAACCTTATCAAAACGTCAACCTGCCGGACTATTCTGTGTTTGGCCCGGCAACAGAGGTGCATTAATTTTACTTAGTAGCCGGTTAACCACCGGCTTTTTATCGCCACGATAAGTAAAAATGAGATTTCTCTCCCATCCTCGGCAATATAATAATCCCCTATGAAAATAGGGCCTGCGTTACACCATTAATCCTTTTTTACCTTTATGCTCAGTTATGCTGCACAGCACAATAGCTGCTAAATGATTGTTTAATACCTGGGAATATTGGTTTGAAATCGATTCCAGCTGCAACATAAGCAACAACCAAGGGTTGTTAATTCAGGGTTAATTAAAGGCGATGCGGCGCTTTTAAACCTCAACGTAAGAAATATGTAAGCAACTTCAGATTAATCCAGGCAATAAAATTAATTTATTTTTTTATTTGAATTAGGTAATCTTGCCACTACAGTTTATTTAACCCCCTTAAGCAAGGACATTGTGATGAGTGACGCATTTAAAGTTCTGAACAACATTCGCACATTACGTGCGCAGGCTCGTGAACTGCCATTGACCGATCTGGAAGAGATTCTGGAAAAATTAACCGTCGTTGTGACTGAACGTCGCGACGAAGTAAATGCAGAAGAAGCACAGAATCGCGAAAAAGAAGAGAAGCTGTCTAAATATCGCGAAATGCTGCTGGCTGACGGTATTGACCCGAACGAATTACTGGGTGCTCTGGAAGTGGGTAAAAAGCGCGCCAAGCGTGCACCGCGTCCAGCGAAATATTCTTACACTGACGAAAACGGTGAAGAAAAATCATGGACTGGCCAAGGCCGTACCCCAGCTGCGATTAAGAAAGCACTGGATTCAGGTAAAAGCCTCGACACTTTCCTGATCAAATAATCCGCACAATCCTTGTAAGTGGGAGCCGAAGGCAAATGTCTTCGGCTTTTTTTATTTATTTAAATACATTTTACCTCGCGCCCGGGCACATTAGCTGCACACGCTGGTCTCGTTCACTCAACGGCGTAAGATTCCAGGGACTCGCCCGCTTGCGGCCTTGCTATCGCGCAAATTATTTTGCGTATGCGCTCAACATGTTCAGCTCATTACACGCTCTGCTTCTGGCGCAGAGGTGGCGTCAGGGTGCCCGCTTCTGGCATAATGCCCGCTGTTTTTCCTCCACTGCGTAACAAAGGTCAATGCCGTGTTAGTTTCCAGCAATATCACCATGCAGTTCGGCAGTAAGCCGCTGTTCGAGAATATCTCCGTTAAATTTGGCGGCGGTAATCGTTACGGTTTAATCGGTGCGAACGGCAGCGGTAAATCAACCTTTATGAAAATACTGGGCGGCGACCTGGTTCCAACAGGTGGAAATGTTTCCCTCGATCCTAATGAGCGTATCGGTAAGTTACGCCAGGACCAATTTGCCTTTGAGCAATATAGTGTGCTGGACACCGTGATCATGGGCCACAATGAATTGTGGGCAGTGAAGCAAGAGCGTGACCGTATATATGCCTTGCCAGAAATGAGCGAAGAGGAAGGCTATAAAGTGGCCGACCTTGAAGTCGAATACGGTGAAATGGACGGTTACAGTTCGGAATCACGTGCCGGTGAATTATTACTGGGCGTGGGCATTCCCGTGGAGCAGCATTACGGCCCGATGAGTGAAATTGCGCCGGGCTGGAAATTGCGCGTGCTGTTAGCGCAGGCATTATTTGCTAATCCCGATATTTTGTTGCTCGATGAACCGACCAACAACCTGGATATAGATACCATTCGTTGGTTGGAGCAAGTGCTCAACGAACGTAACAGCACCATGATCATCATTTCGCATGACCGTCATTTCCTGAATATGGTTTGTACGCACATGGCGGATCTGGATTACGGCGAACTGCGCGTTTATCCGGGTAATTATGACGAATATATGACCGCGGCGACGCAGTCGCGCGAACGTTTATTATCGGATAATGCGAAGAAGAAAGCGCAAATTGCCGATCTGCAATCGTTCGTTAGCCGCTTTAGCGCCAACGCCTCTAAATCCCGTCAGGCGACTTCGCGTGCTAAGCAGATTGATAAAATTAAGCTGGAAGAGGTGAAAGCCTCCAGCCGTCAAAACCCGTTTATCCGTTTTGATCAGGATAAGAAGCTGTTCCGTAATGCGCTGGAAGTTGAGGCGCTGACCAAAGGTTTTGATAACGGTCCGCTGTTTAATAAGCTCAACCTGATGTTAGAAGTCGGCGAGAAATTGGCGATTCTGGGTGCTAACGGTATCGGTAAAACCACGCTGTTGAAAACGCTGATTGGTGAACATACTCCCGATAGCGGTACGGTGAAATGGTCTGAAAATGCACGCATCGGTTATTACGGTCAGGATCATGCGGAAGACTTCGCTGAAGATCTGACGGTATTTGACTGGATGAGCCAGTGGAAGCAGGAAGGCGATGACGAGCAGGCGGTGCGCAGCGTTCTCGGTCGTCTGCTGTTTGGTCATGATGAGATCAACAAGCCCGCTAAGGTGCTGTCCGGTGGTGAGAAGGGCCGCATGCTGTTTGGCAAGCTGATGATGCAGAAGCCGAACATTCTGATCATGGATGAACCGACTAACCACCTGGATATGGAATCGATCGAGTCGCTCAACATGGCGCTGGAAATGTACGAAGGCACCTTGATCTTCGTCTCGCATGACCGTGAGTTTGTGAGCTCGCTGGCCACGCGTGTGATGGAGATGAAAGCCGATCGTATTGTCGACTTCACGGGTAACTATGAAGATTACCTGCGCAGCCAGGGTATTGTTTAATCTCTGCATCGCCAGGTGCGCATCAATGCGCACCTTACTGTAATGAAGGTCGCCCTGGAGGCGGCCTTCATCATTTACGGCTTCCCACAAACTTCACAATGCGCATCCTGCGCGACTTTCATGCTGCGGAATTCCGCGCTCATTGCGTCATACATCAGTAAGCGCGCGCTGGCTGGTTTGCCAAACTCCGTCAGCACCTTTAGGGTTTCCATCGCCTGCATCGCGCCGATCACACCCACCAGCGGTGCCATCACCCCGGCTTCTACACAGCTCAACACCTGATCGCCGAATAAGCGGCTGATGCAGCGATAGCACGGCTCGCCGGGCTGCCAGGTAAATACGCTCAGCTGGCCTTCCATACGAATCGCTGCACCGGAAATCAGCGGGACCTGGTGCTGGAAACAAAGGCGATTGATTTGCTCGCGCGTAGTGACGTTATCGGTGCAATCTACCACGGCATCGTGGCGGGCAATCAGTGCGCTGAGCTGCGTATCATCTAACTGCGCATCAATCGGCTCGAGCTGGCAGTGCGGATTAAGCGCCGCCAGCGGCTGCTGTGCCGAGGTGACTTTCGCCACGCCAATTTTTGCATCGCTGTGCAGGATCTGCCGTTGCAGATTGCTCAGGCTCACGGTATCGAAATCGAGCAAGGTGAGATGGCCCACGCCTGCCGACACCAGGTAAGGTGCCGCCGCGCAGCCCAATCCGCCGAGGCCAATCAGCAACACGCGTGCCGCCTTGAGTCTCTCCTGGCCATCAAAATCGAAGCCACGCAGCACAATCTGGCGGTTATAGCGCAGCATCTCATCATCGCTCAACTCCACGCTCATTAGCCCTCCAGCAGGCTGTTGAAGGCTTCAATTTCTACCCACTCGCCGGGCTCAACGTCACCGCGATCGCGCTCGAGCACCACAAAACAGTTGGCCAGCGCAAAGGAGCTGAAGACGTGCGAACCCTGCGCGCCGGTGCTGCGCACTTCCAGCTCGCCGTCGTCACCACGGCTGAAAATGGCACGCTGGAAGTCGAGACGACCCGGGGATTTCTTCAGGCGTTGCGTGGCGCGCGCGCGTTGACGCAGCGGCATGATGCGCGTGGTTTGGCCAGTGAGCGTCGCCAGCAGCGGCTGTACCAGCTGATAGAACGTCACCGCTGCCGAGACCGGATTACCCGGCAGGCCGCAGAACCAGCTGTTTGCCAGCCGTCCGAAGGCAAAGGGTTTGCCCGGCTTGATCGCCAGTTTCCAGAAGGTGATAGCGCCCAGCTCCTCCAGCATCGCGCGGGTGAAATCGGCCTCGCCGACCGACACGCCGCCGGTGCTGATCACCACATCGGCCTGACGATCGGCTTCGGTAAAGGCGGTACGCAGCGCCGCCTGGTCGTCAGCAATCACGCCAAGATCGATGACTTCGCAGCCCAGTTTGTTGAGCATCAGCGCGACGGTGAAACGGTTGGTATCGTAAATCTGGCCGGCGGCTAATGGCTGACCCACCGCCTGCAGTTCATCACCTGTCGAGAAGATCGCCACACGCAGTTTACGCAGCACGCTCACTTCGGCGATGCCCAGCGACGCCAGCAGCGGCAACTCGGCGGCACCAAGGCGCACACCGGCATCCAGTACCTGTTTTCCCGCCTGAATATCTTCGCCGATGCGGCGGATATTTTGCCCTTCCTGCAGCGGTGCGGTAATCACAATGCCGCCGTCGCGCTGCTCGGTTTGCTCCTGCATTACCACGGCATCACAACCGGCGGGAATCGGCGCGCCGGTCATAATGCGAATCACGCTACCCGCTGGCCACTCACCGTTAAAGGGCGCACCGGCGAAGGCTTTTCCCGCCACCGGCAACACGCGATCGGCTGCGCTATCCGCCAGACGAACGGCGTAACCGTCCATGGCTGAGTTATCAAAAGAGGGCACATCGAGCGGTGAGTTAATCGGTTTAGCGGTGATGCGCCCGGCGGCTTCAAACAGCGAAACGTTCAGCGAATCGCTAATGGGCGTTAACTGCTGCAGCATCTTTTGCTGCGCGTCTTCGAGGGAGATTAATCCTGCGGTAAAAGGTTCCATGTCCATCTCTGCCTGGTTAATTTCAGATGCGGTCTATTATGGGTAATGCGTGGCCGTTAAGCGAGCGCGCACGTTACTCATTCACCGCACATTCCATAGCGGCGCGATTTATCGCGCAATAAGTTGCGCCGCTACGCTGCGTGCGATCGGTGATATCGGTTGTCTTGGTTTGCAACTATCAAGTGAGTAAACCCATCGCGACCAAAAAAGCATAATCCACAATAAAAGGTTATGACCATGAAGACAGTTTCTGCTTTACAAGATGAGGGGGGCTTTCTATAGTCGAAAATTGCCAAAAAAAGATGAAAACCATTCTAAATCAGTGTTTTTGGTTCTGATTCCTTTACAGGGTACCGGTTATGGCTAAAGCAGTTATCGCAATTCACGGCGGTGCCGGCGCGATTACGCGCGCGGCAATGAGCGCCGAAAAAGAGCAGCACTATCGTCAGCAACTCACCGCAATCGTTACCGCAGGCCAGCAGATTCTCGCGGCGGGTGGCAGTGCACTCGATGCGGTGACCGAAGCGGTTCGCTTGCTGGAAGAGTGTCCGTTGTTCAACGCCGGTAAAGGTGCGGTGTTCACCCATCAAGGCACGCACGAACTGGATGCCAGCATCATGGATGGTCGCACGCTCGATGTGGGGGCGGTTGCGGGCGTCAGCCACATTCGTAATCCTATCCTCGCCGCGCGTAAGGTGCTGGAAAATAGCCCGCACGTGCTGTTTATCGGGGCGGGCGCAGAAGCCTTCGCTGCCGAGCAAGGCTTAGAACCGGTTAATGCCGATTACTTCTCCACGCCCGAGCGCTGGGAGCAGCTGCAACGCGCGCTGCACAGCCAGCAGATGGTGCTCGATCATGATGGTGAAGCTAACAGCCACAGCGATGATCCGCTGGACCCGGATCGCAAATTTGGCACCGTGGGTGCGGTAGCGCTCGATCTTCAGGGTAATCTGGCGGCCGCCACGTCAACCGGTGGCATGACCAACAAACAGGCCGGTCGCGTCGGCGACTCACCGCTGGTGGGCGCAGGTTGCTATGCCAGCAACGACAGCGTGGCGGTCTCCTGTACCGGCACCGGCGAAGTGTTTATCCGTACGCTCGCCGCCTATGACGTGGCGGCGCAGATGCATTACGCCGGACGCTCGCTGCAGCAGGCCACTGCCAATGTCATTCACGACAAAGTGCAGGAACTGGAAGGCAGCGGCGGGCTGATCGCCATTGACGCCGCAGGCAATGTGGCGCTGCCGTTTAACAGCGAAGGTATGTATCGCGGATTCGCCTATGTTGAGGGTGACGTTGAGGTAGCGATTTACCGCGACAGCTAAGGAGCAGGCATGACGGACCAACAGCTGCAGTTTGCGCCGGAGCAGGTTCTGGCGGTGCGCGATCTTAACGTGCGCTTCGAGCATGAAGGGCGCATTACCGAAGCGGTGCGCAACCTGTCGCTCGACCTGCATCGCGGTGAAACGCTGGCGCTGGTGGGTGAATCGGGATCGGGCAAATCCGTCACCTCGCTGGCGCTGATGCGTCTGATTCAACAGGCCGGTGGCGATGTGAGCGGTGAAATTCAGCTGCGTCGCCGTAATGGCGAGGTGCTGGATGTAATGCGCGCTTCCAGCGGTCAGATGCGCAAGGTGCGCGGCGCCGATATGGCGATGATCTTTCAGGAGCCGATGACCTCGCTTAACCCGGTGTTCACCGTCGGCGAGCAGATAGCGGAATCTATCCGTCTGCATCAGGGGAAAAGCCACCAGCAGGCGCTGGCCGAAGCGCGCCGCATGCTCGATCTGGTGCGTATTCCGGAAGCACAAAATGTGCTGGGGCGCTATCCGCATCAACTCTCCGGCGGCATGCGTCAGCGCGTGATGATCGCGATGGCGCTGTCGTGCAAACCGGCGCTGCTGATTGCCGATGAACCCACCACCGCACTCGACGTCACGATTCAGGCGCAGATCCTGCAGCTGATCCGCGTGCTGCAAAAAGAGATGCAGATGGGGGTGATTTTTATCACCCACGACATGGGCGTGGTGGCAGAGATGGCCGATCGCGTGCAGGTGATGTATCGCGGTGATGTGGTTGAACGCGCGCCGGTGCAGCAGCTGTTTGCCGATCCGCAGCAGCCCTATACCCGCGCGTTACTGGCAGCGGTGCCGAAGCTGGGCGCGATGCACGGCCAGGCGTTGCCGGCAAAATTCCCCTTACTGCATGCCAACGGCCGCGAAGAGCGGGCTCAACCGCAGGATACGGTACGCCACGATCGCCCGCCGATTTTACAGGTCCGCGATTTAGTTACGCGTTTCGATATTCGCGGCGGGTTGCTCAATCGCGTTAAGCGCCGCGTGCACGCGGTGGAGAAAGTCAGTTTTGATCTCTACGCCGGTGAAACGCTGGCGCTGGTGGGCGAATCCGGCTGTGGTAAATCCACCACCGGACGTTCACTGCTGCGGCTGGTGGCCAGCCAGGGCGGCACTATTACCTTTGACGGCCAGCGCATTGATGCGTTGCAGGGCAATGCGCTGGCGTCGCTGCGCCGCGATATCCAGTTTATTTTCCAGGATCCTTACGCCTCGCTCGATCCGCGGTTGACCGTAGGTTTTTCCATTATGGAACCGCTGCTGGTGCATCAAACGATGGATCGCCGTCAGGCGGAGAAGCGCGTTGCCTGGCTACTGGAACGCGTTGGCCTGCTGCCGGAACATGCGCAGCGCTATCCGCACGAATTCTCAGGCGGTCAGCGGCAGCGCATCTGCATTGCTCGCGCGCTGGCGCTCAATCCTAAAGTGGTGATCGCCGATGAATCGGTGTCGGCGCTGGATGTATCGATTCAGGCGCAGATCATTAATCTAATGCTCGATTTGCAGCGTGAGTTTGGTATCGCCTTCTTATTTATTTCGCACGATATGGCGGTGGTGGAACGCATCAGCCATCGCGTGGCGGTGATGTATCTTGGACAGATCGTGGAGATGGGACCGCGCCAGGCGGTGTTCGAACAGCCGCGTCATCCTTACACCAAAAAACTGATGGCCGCGGTGCCAGTGGCCGATCCGGCCCACCGGCATCGTGAGCGGGCGCTGATGGTGGATGAGATCCCCAGCCCGATTCGCCCGCTGGGTGATGAGCCGGAAGTGGCGCCCTTACTGGAAGTGGCACCGGGCCATTTTGTCGCCCGCCACGCTATTAGCGGCGCCTGAGCAGCAACCAATCGCACATCTTCAGATGTCGCGCATGACAGGGATTACAGGAGAACGATAACGATGCACCATATTATGCGAAAAGGGGTTATCACTGCCGGTTTGTTGAGTTCGGCGCTGGCGCTGCCCGCGTGGGCGGCGAAAGATGCGGTGATTGCGGTGGCCTCAACCTTTACCACGCTCGATCCTTACGATGCCAACGACACGCTGTCGCAGGCGGTGGCGAAGTCTTTCTATCAGGGCTTATTCGGCTTTGATAAAGACATGAAGCTGACCAACGTGCTGGCGGAAAGCTATCAGGCGAGCAGCGATGGCCTGACGTACACCATCAAGCTGCGTTCCGGTGTGAAATTCCAGGATGGCACCGATTTCAATGCCGACGCGGTGAAAGTTAACCTCGATCGCGCCAGCAATCCGGACAACCATCTCAAGCGCTATAACCTGTTCAAATACATTGCCACCACTGAAGTGGTTGACCCAACCACGGTGAAGATCACCCTGAAGCAGCCGTTCTCGGCCTTCATCAATAACCTGGCGCACCCGGCGGCGGTAATGATTTCGCCAACCGCGCTGAAGAAATATGGCAAGGATATCGGCTTCCATCCGGTCGGAACCGGCCCGTTTGCCTTTGATACCTGGAATCAGACCGACTTCGTGAAAGTGAAGAAGTGGGAGGGCTACTGGAAAAAAGGTTATCCGAAGCTGGATAGCATTACCTGGCGTCCGGTGGTGGATAACAACACCCGCGCGGCGATGCTGCAAACCGGTGAAGCAAGCTTTGCCTTCCCGGTGCCGTTCGAGCAGGCCAAACTGCTGCAAGGTAACAGCAAGCTCGATGTGGTGACCACGCCGTCGATCATGCAGCGCTACATCAGCCTCAACGTCACGCAAAAGCCGTTTGATAATCCGAAGGTGCGTGAAGCACTGGAGTACGCGATTAACCGTCAGGCGCTGGCAAAAGTGGCGTTTGCGGGTTATGCCACGCCAGCAACCGGCATCGTGCCGCCGACCATCGATTTTGCGCAGAGCTATCCGGCGATTAAATACGATCCGGCTAAAGCGCGTGAATTGCTGAAAGAAGCGGGCTTCCCGAACGGTTTCGAAACCACCTTGTGGTCATCGCATAACCACAGCACCGCGCAGAAAGTACTGCAGTTTACCCAGCAGCAGCTGGCGCAGGTGGGCGTGAAGGTCAAAGTGACGGCGATGGATGCCGGTCAGCGCGCGGCTGAAGTGGAGAGCAAAGGGCAGAAAGAGAGCGGTGTGCGTATGTTCTATACCGGCTGGTCGGCGTCAACCGGTGAAGCCGATTGGGCGCTGACGCCGCTGTTCGCTACCACGTCCTGGCCGCCAGCGATCTTTAACACCGCCTTCTACAGCAATCCGCAGGTGGATAAAGATCTCGGCGATGCGCTGAAAACCACCGATCGCGACCAGAAAGCCAAACTGTATAAAGACGCACAGGATCGCATCTGGAACGATCATCCGTGGATCCCGCTGGTGGTCGAGCAACTGCTGTCTGCCAACAATAAAAACCTCAGCGGTTTTTATGTCATGCCCGATACCTCATTCAATTTTGATGAGGCGGATCTGAAGTAACAGACGCGGCCAGCCTTGCGGGGCTGGCCGATGCTGCGCAGGACTTCGCATGCTCAACTATTTTCTCAAACGATTACTGGGATTGATTCCCACGCTGCTGATTGTCGCGGTGCTGGTGTTCCTGTTTGTTCACCTGCTGCCGGGCGATCCGGCGCGCCTGATTGCTGGCCCGGAAGCGGATGCCTCGGTAGTGGCGCTGGTGCGTCAGGATCTCGGCCTCGATCAGCCGCTGATCAAGCAGTTCTGGCACTTCATGCTCAATGCAGTGCAGGGCGATTTCGGTCATTCGCTGGTCTCGAAGCGTCCAGTGATTGATGAAATTGCCGCGCGCTTTTTCCCTACGCTATGGCTCACGCTGAGCAGCATGGTGTGGGCAGTTATTTTCGGCATGGCGATTGGTATCACCTCGGCGGTATGGCGCAATCGCTGGCCGGATCGTATCGGCATGACGCTGGCGGTGTCGGGGATTTCGTTCCCGGCTTTCGCGCTCGGCATGCTGCTGATGCAGGTGTTTTCGGTGCAGCTGGGTTGGTTGCCTACCGTCGGAGCCGATAGCTGGAAACACTACATTTTGCCGTCAATCACGCTGGGTGCCGCGGTGGCGGCGGTGATGGCGCGCTTCACCCGCGCCTCATTCGTGGAGGTGATGCAGGAAGATTACATGCGCACCGCCCGCGCCAAAGGGGTACGCGAATCACTGGTGGTGGTGAAACACGGCCTGCGTAACGCGATGATTCCGGTGGTGACCATGATGGGCCTGCAGTTTGGTTTCCTGCTGGGCGGCTCGATTGTGGTGGAAGTGGTGTTCAACTGGCCAGGCTTAGGCCGCTTGCTGGTGGATTCGGTTGAGATGCGCGATTACCCGGTGATTCAGGCCGAAGTGTTGCTGTTCTCGCTGGAGTTCATCCTGATTAACCTGATTGTCGATGTGCTGTACGCGGCAATCAACCCGGCAATTCGCTACAAGTAAGGAGTCGCAATTGAAGAACTGGCGACGTGCCGCGGCATTAAAGACCATGCCGACCATCACGGAAAACCGGGTACGCACGCCGTGGCGCGAATTCTGGCGGCGTTTTCGCCGTCAGCATGTGGCGCTGCTGGCCGGACTGTTTGTGCTGCTGCTGATTGTGGTGGCGTTTATCGCGCCGATGATGGCGCCGTTTGATGCGGAAAACTTTTTCGATTACGACCGGCTGAATGAAGGGCCGTCATTAATGCACTGGTTTGGCGTCGATTCGCTGGGACGCGATATCTTCAGCCGTGTGCTGGTGGGGACGCGCATCTCGCTGATTGCCGGTTTCTTCTCGGTGGCGATTGGCGCGCTAATTGGCACGGTGTTAGGTTTGCTGGCCGGTTACTACGAAGGCTGGTGGGATCGCATCACCATGCGTATCTGCGATGTGCTGTTCGCCTTTCCCGGCATTCTACTGGCGATAGCGGTGGTGGCGATCATGGGCAGCGGCATGAGCAATGTGATTGTCGCGGTGGCGATTTTCAGTATTCCTGCTTTTGCCCGTTTGGTGCGCGGCAACACGCTGGTACTGAAGCACCAAACCTATATTGAATCGGCGCGCAGCATTGGGGCGTCGGACTGGACCATTATCATGCGACACATTCTACCCGGCACGGTGTCGTCGATTGTGGTCTATTTCACCATGCGCATCGGCACATCAATTATCACTGCGGCGAGCTTGTCGTTTCTGGGGTTGGGCGCGCAGCCGCCAACGCCAGAGTGGGGCGCGATGTTGAATGAGGCGCGCGCCGATATGGTCATTGCGCCGCACGTGGCGATTTTCCCCAGCCTGGCGATTTTCCTTACCGTGCTGGCGTTTAATCTGCTGGGTGATGGCTTGCGCGATGCGCTTGATCCGAAATTGAAGACCTGATGGAAAACCCGGTGCGCATAAATGCGCACCCTACAAAATCGTAGGGTCGCCATTCATGGCGACCGTTTCAATCACCGCACGCCTTCGGCCGCTCATTGATGGCGACTGGTGCGAACGGCACACCGATTTATAGCCTCAGAACGTTTCCCAGTGGTCATTACTGTGCGCGGCAACAGGCTGTGCGCGGGTGGACGCTATCGCCGGCTTCACCATTTTCGCCACCGGCACGATCGCCTGGCGGGTGCCGGTTTTAAAACGCGCCACCGCTGAAGAGAGGCTGCTTGCCTGCTGTTCCAGCGATGCTGAAGCGTTAGCGGATTCCTGCACAAGCGTGGCGTTCTGCTGCGTCACGCGATCCATCTCGTTCACCGCCTGACCAATTTGATCGATGCCGCGGCTCTGCTCATCTGAGGCCGAAGCGATCTCGCCCATGATATCGGTGACGCGGGTCACCGCGCTGACGATCTCCTGCATGGTGTCGCCAGCGCTGCTTACCTGCTGCGAGCCGACGTTCACGCGTTGCACTGAATTCTCAATCAGCAGTTTGATCTCTTTAGCGGCCTGGGCGCTACGCTGTGCCAGGTTGCGTACTTCACCTGCCACCACGGCAAAGCCGCGGCCCTGTTCACCAGCGCGCGCGGCTTCGACCGCCGCGTTGAGCGCAAGGATGTTGGTCTGGAACGCAATGCCATCAATTACGCTGGTGATGTCGGCGATTTTTTTCGAACTGTCGGCGATGTCGCGCATGGTTTTCACCACGCCATCCACCACGTTGCCACCTTTATCCGCGGTTTCGGAGGCGGTTTTCGCCAGCTGCGTGGCCTGACGCGCGTTATCGGCATTCTGTTTCACCGTCGCGGTTAACTCTTCCATGCTTGCCGCCGTCTCTTCCAGCGAAGCCGCTTGTTGCTCGGTACGCGAGGAGAGATCGTTATTGCCGGTGGCAATTTCGCTGGCGCTGCCGAATATGGCATCCGCACTATCACGCACATTGTTGATGGTGCTGAGCAGCGACTGCTGCATATGATTGAGGCTGGCGGCAATCAAGGCCATTTCGCTACGGCCCTCGACCTGCAGGCTGGCGGAGAGATCGCCGTCGGCGAAGCGCTCCATCTGCTGCTGCACCTGTTTCATCGGGGCGAGCAGAATACGGCGTACCAGCATCCACACGGCAACCAGCATCAGCACGACAACTACCGCCATCACGGCTACCATTACCAGCATCTGCTGATAGGTGCTGTCGTTCTGCGCACTGCGTTCCGCCAGCAGCTGGACGTTCTGCTCGCGCCACTGTTTGTAAGCCGCTTCAAGATCGTCCTGCGCCTGTTGTGCATCCAGGTTGCCATACGCAGCGTAATCATTGGCTTTGAGGAATGCCGCCGACTGCTGCAGCAATTCGGTGAAGGCGATGAATTTCGCATCAACCACGCTGGCTGAGTCAGCGCTTTGTCCCGGCAGACGCGGCATGCTTTGGTAGAGATCGTAATGCTGCTTTGCTTCATCAAGGGACGCGTTAGCGCTAATCAGCAGTTTATTGATGGCTGCAAGTGACGCGTCATCGGTCTGCTTTTTCAGAATGCGAATCGCGACGCGGTTAATGATAACGCGGGTTTTCACCAGCGTTTGCCAGCCGTCGGCTAGTTCACGCTGCTGATGCGATAGCTGATTGCTGGTGGTGAAATTATGCTGACCGGTAATCAGTGATGACAAGAACAGCGATCCTGAAATCGCCTGCATCACGGTGAATACCACCAAAATCATCATGATGGCGGTCACAATTCTCATTCGTTTAAACATAGGGGCATCTCTGAGGAAGTAGGCTTATATCTACGTTATCGGTGCAAAAACACATCGCTTAAGTGCCAGCAGGAAATAATTACGTCACGGGATGATGAGAGGGTGATAAAACCAGATGAAAGCGTTTAATTATGAGCAGGATTTCAAGCACATTGATTTTCGTCGGCAGCCAGAGTTATATCAGGTTGGACGTGGCGAACAGGGCGTGCTGATGGTCGAACCTTACAAAAGTGAGATTTTGCCACACTGGCGCTTTCGCACCGTAGAGCTGGCGCAGCAATCTTCGCAGCAGATTATGCAGCTGTTTGAGGAGTATCGCGCGCAGGATGATTTTGTTGGTATGGATATGGCGCGGAAATACATTCAGATGGGCTATACGCGCGCGCGGCGCTACAGCAATCATCAGGGTGGGCGTAAATATGACGCGGCGGGCAACGAACTGCCGCGTACCACAGAAAAAGAGAAGGCCGCTGCGGCGGCCGTTTTCAAAGCGTGCTGGGATAAACTGCGCGCCGATACTGACTATCTGGCGCGCAAACGGGCGCACCAGCAGAAGTATGGTTAAACGCGCGTGCCCCACAGATCGTATTCGTCGGCGTGCTCGACTTTGACGCGAACCACGTCGCCGACTTTTAACTGACGATCGCCATTCAGATAGACCGCGCCGTCGATTTCCGGGGCATCAGCCATGCTGCGGCCCACCGCGCCTTCCTCGTCCACTTCATCAATCAGCACCAGCACTTCGCGGCCGATTTTCTCCTGCAGACGTTCGCTGGAGATCTTCTGCTGCAGCTGCATGAAGCGATCGAAACGATCCTGCTTCACATCGTCCGGCACCTGATCCGGCAGCTGGTTAGCGGTTGCGCCTTCCACCGGGCTGTACTGGAAGCAGCCAACGCGATCGAGGCGCGCTTCCTGCAGGAAGTCGAGCAGCATCTGGAAATCTTCTTCGGTTTCACCCGGGAAGCCAACAATAAAGGTTGAGCGCAGCGTCAGCTCCGGGCAGATTTCACGCCAGCGCTTAATGCGCTCCAGCGTACGCTCCACCGCGCCAGGACGCTTCATCAGCTTAAGGATGCGCGGGCTGGCGTGCTGCAGTGGAATATCGAGGTACGGCAGAATCTTACCTTCCGCCATCAGCGGGATGACATCATCCACGTGCGGATACGGATAAACATAGTGCAGGCGCACCCAGACGCCGAGTTTAGCCAGCTGCTCGCACAGGCTAACCATGCTGGTTTTCACCGGCGATCCGTTCCAGAAACCGGTGCGGTGTTTTACATCCACGCCATAGGCGGAAGTGTCCTGCGAGATCACCAGCAGCTCTTTGACGCCGGCTTCGACCAGACGTTTGGCTTCGTCGAGCACCGAACCAATTGGGCGGCTATCAAGATCGCCACGCATCGAAGGAATGATGCAGAAGGTACAGCGATGGTTGCAGCCTTCGGAAATTTTCAGGTAGGCGTAATGGCGCGGCGTCAGTTTGACACCCTGCTCTGGCACCAGGCTGAGGAACGGGTTGTGTTCCGGCTTTGGCACGTAGGTGTGCACGTGTGACAACACCTGCTCGTAGCTGTGCGGGCCAGTGATCTCCAGTACCTTCGGATGCACTTCGCGGATCTGATCCACTTTGGCACCGAGGCAGCCGGTGACGATCACTTTGCCGTTCTCGTTCAGCGCTTCACCAATCGCTTCCAGGGATTCCTGTACGGCGCTATCAATAAATCCACAGGTGTTAACGATGACGATCTCCGCATCATCGTAGCGTGGCACCACGTCATAGCCTTCAGTACGCAGCTCCGTCAGGATGCGTTCAGAGTCGACGAGGTTTTTCGGACAGCCGAGGGAGACGAACCCCACGCGTGGTGGATTTTTGACATGGCTCATAAGGATAAAAATTCATCATAATTAGTGTGGATAGGGGGGCGATTGTACAGAGGTTGCAGAGGAAAATGTATAGGCTGTGTAAGAATCTCCTTTTAGGGCCGCCAATCTGTTGTGATTATGCTTAACTCATTTGGCGGTGCGTTTAATTCGTTGTGGCGCACCCTCTACGCGCCCGGCTGCATAGGGTCATCCGAGTTGTGTAAGCGGGCGTGTTTTGCTTAAATGTTGGGTCGGTGAAGGTAAGTTATTATCTGCACTGAAAATTTCAAATCGCACTGATGGTGAATCCTCACTGCCAGGGCAGAAGTGGATAATGTGAGAGCAAACAAATGCAAGAGATCGTCAAAGGTTTTCTGAATTTTCAACAGAATGTGTTCCCGGAAAGGAAGGATCTTTTCAAAAGTTTGGCATCCAACCAAAATCCCAAAGCCCTGTTTATCTCCTGCTCAGACAGCCGTCTGGTGCCAGAGCTGGTGACGCAGTCAGAGCCTGGCCAGCTGTTCGTGATCCGTAACGCCGGTAACATTGTGCCGCCGTTTGGACCCGAGCCAGGTGGTGTGTCAGCGACCATTGAGTACGCGGTCGTCGCGCTGGGTGTGACCGAAATTATTATTTGCGGCCACTCCAACTGCGGTGCCATGAACGCCATTGCATCGAATGCCGATCTTGAAACCATGCCGGCGGTCGATCACTGGTTGCACTATGCCAACGCCGCTAAAGCGGTGGTGGAAGAGCGCAACTACGATAGCGTGGAGAAACGTCTCAATGAGATGGTGAAAGAGAACGTGATTGCGCAGCTGCACAATATCAAAACACACCCTTCCGTGGCGGTGGCGCTGCGTAAAGGCAAAGTTCGCCTGCACGGGTGGGTTTATGATATTGAGAGCGGCGGAATAATCGCTCTGACGAAAGGCGGTGAATCATTCATTTCACTGTCGGAAAATCCGGAAACCTGCTTCGAGTAATTCCGCCTAACCACCTGCAATGCCGGTGGTTTTTCCTCGCATTTCGCGAAAATTTCCCCCCACGCGCATTACCAGCCTCTACACTTGAGAAGCAATTACCTCTGATAAGGGCTCTCTCATGCGATTTTCCCTTTCTGTTCCCGTCTTAACGCTGGCGCTGCTGGCGGCGGGCTGTACTTCTCATGTTGCCGACAAACAACAATATTCGGGCTTTCTTGGCGATTATAGTCAGTTACAACCGGAGAAATCACCGAGCGGCAAACCGACGCTACGCTGGGTATCTCCCGATTATCGCGATGCGGATTATCGCGGCGTGGTCTATACGCCAGTGGTCTATTATCCGGTGCCACATCCTAATGCACGTGTCAGTCAGCAAACACTGGACGAGGTGCGGAGCTATACCGATAGCCAGCTGAAACGCGCAATCTCTGAGCGCAAACCGCTAGTAACACAAAAAGGTCCACAAACGTTGGTGGTGAAAACAGCCATTACTGCGGTGTCGGCCGAAAACAAAGGCATGCAATTCTATGAAGTTGTACCGGTCGCTGCGGTAGTCGCCAGCACCATGGCGGCCACCGGACATCGCACGCAAGAAAGTGCCTTGTTCCTCGAAGTGGAAGCGGTTGATGGACAGACCGGTAAGCCGCTGATCAAAGTGGTGCGTAAAGCCTTTGGCAAGCCGTTGCCAAATAGCAGCACGCCAATCACGCTTAACGATCTCCGTCCGGCGATTGATGAGATGGTGCGCGATGTAGTGGCGTTTTCCACACCGTAACGTCGAGCCCGGCCTTGCGCCGGGCTTAATGTTTTGTAAATCCGTCCCATCCTTTGTTACGCGCTGACTACCCTTAACGGCAGACCGTGATAAAGGAGAATGCCATGCGATTACTGCCCGCCGCGCTTCTGTTTGGCGCCTTAAGCTGTTCCTCCCCGCTGCTCGCTGCCGATGTGCAGGTGCAGGTTTTGCAAGACAAGCTCGATCATCCGTGGTCGGTCGCATTTCTGCCCGACAATCAAACGCTGTTAATTACTGAACGATCCGGTCAGCTGCGCAGTTGGCAGCCGGGCAAAGGCTTGTCACAGCCGATTGGCGGCGTGCCGAAAGTGTGGGCCAATCGCCAGGGTGGCTTGCTGGACGTAGTGTTGGCGCCTGATTTCGCCCAAAGCCGTCGCGTGTGGCTGAGTTATACCACCGCCGATGCCAGTGGACGCGCTGGCGGCGTGGTGGGTTATGGGCGACTCAGTGACGATAATCGTCAATTGAGCGATTTTAAGGTGGTGCTGGAGCAAATGCCGAAGCTCTCGGGTGGCGCGAATATCGGCACGCGACTGGCGTTTGATCGTCAGGGTTTTCTCTATATCGCCTTCGGCGATAACTTCGTCAGCAGCAGTGCACAGCAGCTGGATAAACTTTCCGGTAAAATCGTGCGCCTGACCCAGGACGGCGCAATTCCCGCGGATAATCCGTTCGTTGACCGTAAAGGGGCTCGTGCTGAAATCTGGTCCTATGGCATGCGCAATCCGCAAGGTCTGGCGCTCAATCCGTGGACGCAGCAAATGTGGGAAAGCGAACACGGTCCACGCGGCGGCGATGAGGTGAATATCCCGCAAAAGGGCAAAAACTATGGCTGGCCGCTGGCCACTCACGGCATTGATTACAGCGGTGAAAAGGTGCCGGAAGCCAAGGGCAGCGCCGTGGACGGCACGGAACAGCCGCTGCATTACTGGAAAGTCTCTCCTGCCATTAGCGGCATGGCGTTTTACAACAGCGCACGTTTCCCGCAGTGGAAAAACTCGCTGTTTATCGGCGCGCTGAAGGAGAAGAACCTCATTCGTTTACAGGTTAACGGCGAAAAAGTGGTGGAAGAGCAGCGGTTACTGGACGATCGTGGCGAGCGCATTCGCGATGTGCGCCAGGGACCGGATGGTTATCTGTATGTATTGACCGATGAGGCCAATGGCAAGCTGCTGAAAGTGGGGCTGGCAGCTGACGCCAGCACCCCGCGCGGTTAACTCAACGTACCCAGTTACACACTTCCCAACCGCGCTGCTGCGCCTCTTGTAGCAGCAGCGGGTTGGGGTTCACTACCCAGGCATGATCGGCATGCGTCAGCAGCGGCAAATCGTTCATGGAATCACTGTAAGCCCAGGTGCGTTCAAAGCGCTGCTCCTGCTGTAAGGCTTTCCAGTCACTGAGGCGCGTCACTTTGCCTTCGCGATAGGTCATGGTGCCGTAGGTTTGGCCGCTGTAGCGTTCATCCACCACTTCCACGCCAATCGCCAACGCACCGTGTACGCCAAGACGTTCGGCAATCGGCACGGCTAAATGGTCGCCGCTGGCGGTAATGATCATCACCGTATCGCCGCGTTGCTGATGCCACTCGATGCGCGCGCGCGCAGCAGGAAAGACGCGCGGCATGATGTCGCGATGGATAAAGCGGCGTACCCAGCCTTCGACGGTCATGGTTGCCATGCCAGCTAACGGTGCCAGCGTGGTGTTCATATACTCTTCAATTGATAACGTACCGGTGTGATACTGATCCATCAGGATTTTCTCCTGCTGAATGATCTCTTCGGGGGCAAATCCCTGTGAAACCAGCCAGCGTAGCCACAGGCTGGTGCTGTCTTCACAAATCAGGGTTTCATCCAGATCGAAAATGGCTAAGTCCATCGCGGCTCTCCTCAGGCTGACTGAGATTCAGGTTAGCGGAAATTTGTGACTGGCTTAACCGTTCTGCGAAAAATCGGAATTACACGCAATTTTTCTTTGCGGTCAGCCGCGCAAAAGTGGCAGCGCAGGGCGGTTGGTGCCAGGGTTACTCTAATAAACTCTATAAAACTTTACGATTGAACGGTTTTTTTCGCTGGCATGAACCGTTAGCGTTGGGCGAGACACGTCTTGCCTGCAAGAAAACCAAGATTTAACAAGGACAATCTGGTCACGCTCATGAGAAAAAACACCTTCGCTTCTGTCTGGCGGCCGCTGGCTGCTTCTTCACTATTACTGCTTTTTATTCCCGTCACCACGCAGGCTGAGCAGGCACCTGCAGCACCGCAAATTGATGCCAAAGCCTGGATCTTAATGGATTACAACAGCGGAAAAGTGCTGGCGGAATCCAATGCCGATCAGCGTCTCGATCCGGCAAGCCTGACCAAAATGATGACCAGCTATGTGGTCGGCCAGGCGTTGAAATCGGGCAAAATTACCAATGACGATATGGTGACCATCGGTCAGGATGCCTGGGCTACCGGCAATCCAAAACTGCGCGGTTCATCGCTAATGTTCCTTAAACCCGGCGACCGCATTCCGGTATCAGAACTGAATAAAGGCGTGGTGATTCAGTCCGGCAACGATGCGTGCATTGCGCTGGCCGATTATGTGGCGGGCAGTCAGGATTCGTTTATCGGCTTGATGAATAACTACGTCAAAGCCTTTGGTCTGCAAAATACTCACTTTATGACGGTGCACGGTCTGGATGCCGAAGGGCAGTACAGCACCGCGCGCGACATGGCGATTATCGGTCAACGTCTGATTAGCGATGTGCCGGAAGAGTACGCGCTTAACAGTGAAAAAGAGTTCACCTTCAACAAGATCAAGCAGATGAACCGCAACCGCCTACTTTGGAGCAGCAATCTGAAGGTGGATGGCATTAAAACAGGCCATACCTCTGGCGCGGGTAACAATCTGGTGGCATCGGCCACCGAAGGCGATATGCGTCTGATTTCGGTAGTGCTCGGTGCGGCGACCGATGCAACGCGCTTCCGCGAGAGCGAGAAGTTGCTGACGTGGGGTTTCCGCTTCTATGAAACGGTCACGCCGATTAAAGCTGACAAGCCGTTTGCCCAGCAGCGCGTGTGGTTTGGCGATCGCAGCCAGGTCAATCTTGGCGTGGCCAAAGACGCGGCGATTACCGTGCCGAAAGGGCAGATGAAAAATCTCAAGGCCAGCTTTACCCTGAACTCACCGCAGCTGGAAGCGCCGCTGGAGAAAAATCAGGTGGTCGGCACCATCGACTTCCAGCTGGATGGCAAAACCATTGAACAACGTCCGCTGGTGGCGATGGAAGCCGTGCCGGAAGGCGGCTTTGTTGGCCGGATCTGGGATTTCGTGATGATGAAATTCCACGGCTGGTTCGGGAAGTGGTTTAGTTAATTAGACGGTGCGCAGCCCTGCGCACCTGATGAATTTGTTGGGTCGCCACTCATGGCGACCTCATCGCTCACTCGCGAATCCAACCCTTCTTAATCGGCATAGCGAACAGCGCGCGATACACCTGATGGGTGAACGCCAGCATCCGCTGACCATAAAGCTGCCATGCCATGTGTGATGCCAGGCAACCCAGCATGCCGACCAAAAATCCGCCCAGCATATCCAACGGCCAGTGCACGCCAAGGTAGACGCGTGACCAGGCAATGGCGCTACCGACGACGAGCAACAGTACGCCAGACCACATGCGGTGCCAGAAGATAAACGCCAGCGCAAAGGTGAAAATGGTGGTGCCGTGATCGCTCGGATAAGAGTCGTCTGGCGCATGCGACAGGAACTGATGGCCGAAACCGATGGCGAAAGGGCGTGGATGCGGCAGCAACTGACCCACGCACCATGAAATGCTCAATGCATACAGCAGCGCCATGCCGGTTTTTAGCACCAGTTCGCGCTGTGATTGCACCTGATCGCGCGGTCCCCACAACCAGAGCGCGACAATCAGCAGCGGCACAATGGCAATCACATCTTTGGCGATAAACGTCGCCAGACCGATCAGCCATTGCGGTGAATCCTGCGTGGCGTTGATCCATAAAAAAAGCGTGTGGTTAAGTGCTTCCATCACGATTGCGTATCCTCGACTTGTTTACCCAAACAACACCAGCGTAAAAATTGCCAGCAAAATAAAGCTGATAGCCTAAAAGCGCGCGCATCAGGAATAAATAGTCGCGCTCTTAATCTTATTGCGGGTTGTTGGAGTGTTTAACTTTGATGAAAGTTGCATGAATATTGGAAAATAGCGCAGGCGGTGGACAGGCTGACAATTTACGCAGCAGCGAACCTTAAACCACAGGATCGATAGCCATAAAAAAACCCGCAAGTCATTGACAGGCGGGCTCCACAATTTGGGGATTTCAAAGAAAAGCAGTGGCACTTATTCAGACTGCGACCCCAAAAGAAAGTTCGTTATTGCGTCAAATATATTTTTAGAATGGCAATAGCGGCCAGATTATCACTATCAAGGTGCCCGCCAGCGTGAGCAATACGTTGGCAATCGCGTAGGTGCCGGCATAACCCAGCGCGGGAATGCTGCTGCGCGCGGTATCGCTGATGATCTCCATTGCCGGCGCACAGGTGCGTGCCCCCATGATGGCACCAAACAGCAGGGCGCGGTTCATACGCAGCACATAGGCGCCAAACAGATAGCAAATCACCACCGGCAGCAAACTCACCAGCAGGCCACTCAGAAGCATCAATGCGCCTGCGCTGCCAAAACCGTGCTGTAAGCCGCTGCCCGCACTCAAGCCGACGCCGGCCATAAACACCATCAGGCCAAACTCTTTCACCATCGTCAGCGCGCCCTGCGGGATGTAGCCAAACGTGGGATGGTTGGCCCGCATAAAGCCAAGCATAATGCCGGCGAATAGCAATCCGGCGGCGTTGCCGATGCCGAAGCTGAAGTTGCTGAACTGGAAGGTGATCATGCCCACCATCAGGCCGACGATAAAGAAGGCGCAGAAGGCGAGGAGATCGGTGATTTGGCTGTGGATGGCGATAAAACCAATGCGGTCGGCCAAACTCTTCACGCGACGCGCTTCGCCGCTCACCTGCAGCACATCACCCTTGTTTAGCATGATGCTGTCATCAATCGGCATCTCAATCTGGCTGCGGATCACGCGGTTAAGAAAACAACCGTGGTCGGTCAATTTGAGGTGACTCAGGCGTTTGTTAACCGCGTTGTGGTTTTTCACCACGATCTCTTCGGTAACGATGCGCATATCCAGCAAATCGCGATCGAACACCTCTTTGCCGTTGCGGAAGCTGGGATCCAGGCGCGCATGCGCATCGGGATAGCCTACCAGCGAGATATCGTCGCCGAGCTGCAGCATGGCGTCTCCATCCGGGCTGGCGAGAATACCGTTGCGGCGCAGCCGCTCAATATAGCAGCCGGTCTGGCGATGAATGCCCAGCTCACGCAGGTTTTTGCCGCCGCTCCACTCCACCAGTTCCGGGCCCACGCGATAGGCGCGGATGACCGGCAGAAACACTTTGCGCTGGCTATCGGCATCAAGGCCGCGCTCGCGAGCAATTTGCTGCGCGCAGGTTGGCAGATCCTGATGCTGCAGGCGCGGCAGATAGCGCGCACCAAAAATCAGGCTCACTAATCCCACCAGATAGGTGAGGGCGTAACCGAGGCTAAGGTTATCCTGCATCAGCGTGAGTTGATGACTGTCGCTGATGCTTTGCCGCAGCGTATCACCCGCGCCCACTAACACCGGCGTCGAGGTCATTGAACCTGCCAGCATGCCCGCGGTTAAACCAATATCCCAGCCGAACAATTTGCCGAGCGTCAACGCGATTAACAGCGCGCTAACCACCATAACAATCGCTAAAAAGAAGTAATTTTTACCGTCACGGAAAAAGATTGAGAAAAAGTTTGGCCCGGCTTCCACGCCGACACAAAAAATAAACAACATAAAGCCAAGACTTAAGGCGTCAGTATTAATAGCGAAATGCTGCTGGCCTAAAATTAGCGAAACAACCAGTACACCAATGGAATTACCGAGTTGGACCGAGCCGAGGCGTAATTTACCCAAGCAAAGTCCGAGTGCTAAAACGACAAATAATAACAGAACGTCATTTCCGCTTAACAATTCTGCGACGTTAATGTTCACGGTTTAACTTCTTCTTTACCTGTAACAAGTTGATGAGCAGGACTTTTTTCGCTATCTTGTGCCGACCGCTAAGGTTTCTGCAACAAAAAAGCTAAGACCTCATACTAAAGCGGCGTCATTCTAATCATAATTAACATCCTCAGCTATCGGCAGTTTTCATTCCTTTCGCCTCCAGCTGTTTCTTTTTATTTCCAGTCGTGCGCATCAGGGCAAAAAAGTTTCATAATTGTTAACGTAAAAGTTGAGGCTAATTATGTTGGAGCGCAATAATCGCTGGCCAGCATCGGTTCTGGGCGTGATGCTTTATACGCTGGTGTTTATTTATGCACACCATTTCTGGGCCGCCGCCAGTGAACAAGCCGTGCGCGGACAACCAGAATTACTGCTGTTTTTATTACCGGGGATGTTAATGGCGCTTTTGCAGCCAGAGAGCCCGCTGGTCAGCACGTTGTGGATTGCGCTGGGTGGCACGCTGCTGGGAATGATGTGGCTGATGTTGGTCATACCGATGACGCATAGCGCCTTGCTGATTGTGGCCTGGAGTTTAAGTGCGCTGTTCTGGGCGGGATGTGGGGCACTGCTGGTGCGCTTGCTGCGGATTATGCTGGCGATGCGGGCTGAATAGCACGATCAAAAACGGGCCCGCAGGCCCGTTATCTTACGCTTCGATACCCAGGTTTTCTTTCGTCCAGGCAGCAAATTCGGTGTAACCACCAATGTGCTGATCGTCGAGGAAAATCTGCGGTACGGTGGTCACCGGCTTGCCGGCACGCGCTTCCAGATCGGCTTTGGTGATGCCGGTGGCCTGAATGTCCACGTACTGATAGTTAAAATCGTCGCGCTCGCTGGTCAGCTTAGCCGCCAACTCTTTTGCACGTACGCAGTAAGGGCAGCTAGAACGGCCAAAAATCACTGCAATCATTGCTTCTCTCCTTCCGCTGCTGTTTTGTGACTAGAATCACATCACAGCGTGAATAATGCGTCACATCATGCCCGCCCATCCTGCTTAAAGGAAGAAGAAGTTACCTGTTATTCTGATATCTGCTGCCTATGCAGACGCTAAAACTGATTGTACGCCAAAGGAACCCTCGCATGCGTAATCTCGCCACATTACCCAAACCCGTGTTGCTGCTTGAAGTGCTCGGCGTGCTTGCCGTAGTGGGTGCGCTGCTACTGACCAATGACTGGGTGAGCGCGCCGGATTTTATGGCCAAAAAGCCGCTGGCGACGCTGCTGTTTTTTCTGGGCATCGCGCTGATGCTGCCTGCGGCATGGATGATGATGTGGCGGACGGCGAAGGCGATGGCTCCGCAATTGTTCAATCATTCCAACAAAAAGAAGTAACCACCGGAGAGGATTATGACGCCGACTATCGATTTACTGTGCAGCCACCGTTCTATTCGCGCCTTTACCGAACAAGGCATTGATGAGGCGCAGCGCAGCGCCATTATTGCAGCGGCACAAGCGGCCTCAACCTCCAGCTTTTTGCAGTGTTCCTCCATTATTCGCATCACCGATCGGGAAAAACGTGAGCAGCTGGTGCAGCTTACCGGCGGCCAGCCATGGGTTAGCGCGGCGGCGGAATTTTGGGTGTTCTGCGCTGACTTCAATCGTCATCAGCAGATTTGCCCGGATGCGCAGCTGGGACGCGCTGAACAGCTGCTGCTCGGCTGCGTTGATACCGCGCTGATGGCGCAAAATGCCATGGTCGCGGCAGAATCGCTCGGCCTTGGTGGCGTATTTATTGGCGGTATTCGTAACAGTATTGCTCAAGTCACCGAACTGCTTGAGCTGCCGAAGTTTGTGCTGCCGCTGTTCGGTTTCTGCGTCGGTCATCCAGCGGATGCGCCGGACGTTAAACCGCGCATGCCGCAGGCGATGCTGGTACACGAAAATCGTTATCAACCCGTCGATAAAACCGTGCTGGCACAGTACGATGAGCAAATTACCGCCTATTATCAGCAGCGCGACAGCAATCAGCGTTCTGAAAACTGGAGCCAGCTGATTCAGCGTCTGATCATTAAAGAAACGCGTCCATTTATTCTGGATTATCTGCATCAGCAAGGTTGGGCGACACGCTAAGCACAAGGAACTCTGCAATGAAGATGGCCATTCTCACCCGCGATGGATCGATCTATTCGTGTAAACGTCTGCGCGACGCCGCGGAAGAGCGTGGCCATCAGGTACAGATCATCGATCCGCTCTCCTGCTACATGAATATCAACTCCGATTCGCCGGCGGTGCACTACCGCGGCGAGGCGCTGGGGCATTTTGATGCGGTGATTCCGCGTATCGGCACCGCCACCACCTTTTACGGTACGGCAGTGTTGCGCCAGTTTGAGGTGCGCGGCAGCTATCCGCTTAATGAATCGGTGGCGATTACCCGCGCGCGCGACAAACTGCGTTCACTGCAGCTGCTGGCGCGTGAGGGGATTGATATGCCGATCACCGGCTTTGCCTCCTCGCCGGATGATACCGATGATTTGATTGCCATGGTCGGCGGTGCGCCGCTGGTGGTGAAGCTGGTGGAGGGCACCCAGGGCATCGGCGTGGTGCTGGCGGAAACGCGTCAGGCGGCGGAAAGCGTGATCGATGCCTTTCGTGGCCTCAACGCACATATTTTGGTGCAGGAGTTTATTAAGGAAGCACAAGGGCGCGATATTCGCTGCTTAGTGATTGGCAATGAAGTGGTGGCGGCGATTGAGCGCGAAGCAAAAGAGGGCGATTTTCGCTCCAACCTGCATCGCGGCGGGAAAGCCCGAGCAGTGGAGATCACCGCACAGGAGCGGGAAATTGCGGTGAAAGCGGCCAGCACGCTCGGTCTCGAAGTGGCTGGTGTGGATATTCTGCGCGCACATCGCGGGCCGCTGGTGATGGAAGTGAACGCTTCGCCGGGGCTGGAAGGCATTGAGGGCATTACCGGTTTGGATATCGCGACCATGATGATCGCATGGATAGAGCAACATGCTTGCCCCGGCTATCGTCCTAAAACCGGCGGCTAACCCGCGTTTTTCGGCGGTTTTCGTGGCATCCAGATCGGTTTTTCCGTAAGCTAAGGCGCTCATTTCTTCACCCCACAGGATATTACGATGGATTCACTGGTCGTTCCGGACATTGACGTGCTGCGTCGCTGGCTGGATCAACAAAATATCACCTGGTTCGAATGCGATGCCTGTCAGGCACTGCACCTGCCGCACATGCAGAATTTTGACGGGGTGTTTGATGCAAAAATTGACCTGGTGGATAACGTCATCCTCTTCTCAGCGCTGGCAGAAGTGAAACCCACGGCGCTGATTCCGCTGGTGGGCGATTTATCGCAGATCAACGCCAGCTCGCTCACGATTAAAGCCTTCGTGGATATTCAGGACGACAATCTGCCGAAGCTGATTGTCTGCCAGTCGATCAGCACCACCGCCGGATTAACCTTCGGTCAGTTCTCCCACTTTATGAAGCAGAGTGAAGAGGGCGTTTCCATGGTGATTATGGAAGCCTTCGCTAATAACTTGCTCATCATGGAAGGAGAAGAAGAGGAGCGACAGCCCAGCACCAGCAGCCACGCGATGCTGCACTGAGTTCCCCGCCTCGCTAACTGCCGCTTTTTGCGGCAGTTTTCATTTCTGCCCCACCACTTTTTATTCTGCACTTTGCCCTTTATTGCCAGATATTAGTTGTGCTTTATGCCACTAGTGCCAAACCCCATAGCAGAAACATGCATAACTTATCGCGAAAAGGCGTTTTTTAAGCTGGGATCTGGTGCAGTAGGTAAGGGGGGGCTATTCTTGCGGGGCTGACTGGGACAAGCAACCTCAGCACAACTATAGGTTTTTGCTATTAAACTCCCGCTGAATATTGATTCATTGTGTGCCTGTAATTTTTACAGAAAACGCAACGTTCGGATCGCGTGTATACAGCGTTGTAATGACCCGCTCAGGAGGAAGGAAAACATGTTCAACCAACGTCAAAAATGGTTGCCAGGTGTGGTTGCTGGTGTGCTGATGGCTGCGGCCGCCGGTGCTCAGGCAGAAGATAAAACGCTGCATGTGTATAACTGGTCAGATTATATCGCGGCTGACACGGTGCCGAACTTTGAGAAGTTGACCGGCGATAAAGTGGTTTACGACGTTTTCGATTCCAACGAAGTGCTGGAAGGCAAACTGATGGCCGGTAGTACCGGTTATGACGTGGTAGTGCCATCGTCGAGTTTCCTTGCGCGTCAGCTGCAATCGGGCGTGTTCCAGGAGCTGGATAAGAGCAAGCTGCCAAACTATAAAAACCTCGATCCCGATCTGATGGCGAAAGTGGCCCAGCACGATCCTGGTAACAAATACGCGATCCCTTATCTGTGGGGCACTACCGGCATCGGCTATAACGTCGATAAAGTGAAAGCCGCACTGGGCAAAGATGTACCGCTGGATAGCTGGGATCTGGTGTTGAAACCGGAAAACCTGGAAAAACTGAAAGGTTGCGGCGTCTCCTTCCTTGATGCACCGGAAGAGATTTTCGCTACCGTGCTGAACTACCTTGGCAAAGATCCCAACAGCTCTGATGCGAAAGATTACTCTGGCGCGGCGACCGATTTGCTGCTGAAACTGCGTCCGAACATCCGTTACTTCCACTCGTCGCAGTACATCAATGACCTGGCGAACGGCAACATCTGCGTAGCGATTGGCTGGTCGGGCGATATCCTGCAGGCGAAAGATCGTGCGGATAAAGCCAATAACGGCGTGCATCTGGGCTATATCGTGCCGAAGCAGGGCGCCCTGGCGTTCTTCGACATGTTCGCGATTCCAAAAGACGCGAAAAATGTAGAAGGGGCATACAAATTCCTCAACTACATGATGGATCCAAAAGTCATTGCTGATGTTTCCAACAACATGAACTATGCCAACGGTAACAAAGCCTCGCTGCCGCTGATTAATGCGGACGTGCGCAACAATCCGGGCATTTTCCCAACGCCGGATGCCATGGCCAAACTGTTTGTGCTCAAGGTCCAGGATCCGAAACTGGATCGTGTGCGTACCCGTGCATGGACTAAAGTAAAAAGTGGTAAGTAACTTGTTCTGAACGAGTATTGCCTGAAGACGACAGCAGAGGCGCGGTACTGGCCTCTGTTGTGCCATTTTTAGCGGCTGGCTGTGCCGCGCGATTTTAGCGCCGGAGAAATGTTAGTGAACGACGCGATTCCCCGCCCCCCAAATAAAACCGCTAAGGCGTTGACGCCGCTGCTGGAAATTCGCAATCTGACCAAATCTTTTGACGGCCAGCACGCCGTGGATGATGTCAGTTTGACCATTTACAAAGGTGAAATTTTTGCGCTGTTGGGTGCTTCCGGCTGTGGTAAATCCACGCTGCTGCGTATGCTGGCGGGATTCGAACCGCCGACCAGCGGCCAGATTGTGCTGGATGGTCAGGATCTCTCGCACGTAGCGCCGTATCAACGCCCAATCAACATGATGTTTCAGTCCTACGCGCTGTTCCCGCACATGACGGTGGAGCAGAACATTGCCTTTGGTCTGAAGCAGGACAAACTGCCGAAAGGCGAAATCAACAGCCGCGTCGAAGAGATGCTGTCGCTGGTGCATATGCAGGAGTTTGCCAAACGTAAGCCGCATCAGCTCTCTGGCGGCCAGCGTCAGCGTGTGGCGCTGGCGCGTAGCCTGGCGAAGCGTCCGAAACTGCTGCTGCTTGATGAACCGATGGGCGCGCTGGATAAAAAGCTGCGTGACCGCATGCAGCATGAGGTGGTCGATATTCTTGAGCGTGTGGGCGCCACCTGCGTGATGGTGACGCACGACCAGGAAGAAGCGATGACCATGGCGGGCCGCATCGCCATCATGAACCGCGGCAAATTCGTGCAGATTGGTGAGCCGGAAGAGATTTACGAGCATCCAACCAGCCGTTACAGCGCCGAGTTCATTGGTTCGGTGAATGTGTTTGAAGGCCTGCTGCGCGACCGCGGTGAAGACGCACTGATCATTGATGCGCCGGGCTTAGTGCATCCGCTGAAGGTGCAAACTGATGTCTCCGTCGTCGATAACGTGCCGGTGCACGTTGCGCTGCGCCCGGAAAAAGTGATGCTGTGCGAGGAAGTGCCGGCCGATGGCTGCAACTTTGCCGTCGGTGAAGTGGTGCACATTGCCTATCTTGGCGACCTGTCGATTTATCACGTGCGTCTGCGTAGCGGCCAGATGATTAGCGCACAGTTGCAAAATGCCCATCGCTACCGCAAAGGCGCGCCAACTTGGGGCGATGAAGTCCGTCTCTGCTGGGACGCTGACAGCTGTGTGGTTCTGACGGTTTAAGGGGGCGATATGAGCCAGATTTCTCAACGCCGCGTGCCTAAAGTCGTGGGCACGCCGCTGCAGCGCTGGGCAACGCGCATCAAAATGCAACACGGCCGCAAGCTGGTGATTGCGCTGCCTTATCTGTGGCTGATCCTGCTGTTTCTGCTGCCATTCCTGATTGTGCTGAAGATCAGCTTCGCCGATATTGCGCGCGCCATTCCGCCGTATACCGATTTGGTTACCTGGGCGGATGGTCAGCTCAATCTGGTGCTCAATCTCGGTAACTACTTTACGCTGACCGACGATCCGCTCTACGCCGATGCCTATCTGACGTCGCTGAAAGTGGCGGGCATTTCGACCATCATCTGCCTGATGATCGGCTATCCGCTGGCGTGGGCGGTGGCACACAGCAAGCCCTCAATGCGCACCATTTTGCTGCTGCTGGTGATTTTGCCGTCGTGGACCTCATTCCTGGTGCGCGTTTACGCGTGGATGGGGCTGCTCAACAACAACGGCATTCTCAACCGTTTCCTGATGTGGCTCGGGGTGATCGATCACCCGCTGGTGATTCTCTACACCAATACCGCGGTGTATATCGGTATCGTTTACTGCTATCTGCCGTTTATGGTGCTACCGATTTATACCGCGCTGACGCGTATTGATTATTCGCTGGTGGAAGCGTCGCTGGATCTCGGCGCGCGTCCGTTAAAGACCTTCTTTAGTGTGATTGTGCCACTGACCAAAGGCGGGATTATTGCCGGCTCAATGCTGGTGTTTATTCCGGCGGTGGGCGAGTACGTGATCCCAGAACTGCTCGGCGGCCCTGACAGCATCATGATTGGGCGCATTTTGTGGCAGGAGTTCTTTAACAACCGCGATTGGCCGGTAGCGTCCGCGCTGGCGGTGATCATCCTGTTGATTCTGATATTACCGATCATCTGGTTCCACAAGCATCAGAACCGTGAAGTGGGAGAGAAAGAGTGAGCCAGTTACCTACCATTCGATCTCCGTGGCGCACCGTGATTCTGGTGCTGTGCTTTATGTTCCTGTACGCGCCGATGCTGCTGCTGGTGGTGTACTCCTTCAACAGTTCGCCGCTGGTGACGGTGTGGGATAGCTTCTCATTCCACTGGTACAAAGTGCTGTTCCAGGATCAGGCAATGCTCGATGCGGTGGGGCTTAGCCTGACTATCGCCGCGCTCTCAGCAACGATGGCGGTGGTGCTCGGCACCATGGCGGCGGTGGTGATTGTGCGCTTTGGCCGCTTCCGCGGGCATAACGGTTTCGCCTTTATGCTGACGGCGCCGCTGGTCATGCCTGATGTCATCACCGGTTTATCTTTGCTGCTGCTGTTTGTGGCGATGGGCAATACGTTTGGCTGGCCGAGCGATCGCGGCATGCTGACTATCTGGCTGGCGCACGTGACCTTCTGTACCGCTTACGTGGCAGTGGTGATCAACTCGCGTCTGCGTGAACTGGATCGCTCGATAGAAGAAGCGGCGATGGATCTTGGTGCCACACCGGTGAAAGTGTTCTTCGTGATCACCGTGCCGATGATCGCACCCGCGATTGTCACCGGCTGGCTGCTGGCGTTTACCCTATCGCTCGACGATTTGGTGATCGCCAGCTTCGTCACGGGTCCTGGCGCAACCACCTTGCCGATGGCGATTTTTGCCACCGTGCGGCGTGGGGTAAATCCGGAGATCAACGCCTTGGCATCGTTGATTCTGTTTGTCGTCGGTTTAGTCGGTTTTATCGCCTGGCGCTTTATGGCGCACGAAGAAAAGCAGCGATTACGCGATATTCAGAAAGCAAAACGTGGCTGAACATCGTAACATTTGCCACCATAAGAACGGGCTGATTATTTCGGCCCGTTTTATTATGGTGACGGAGCTAAACCATGTCGGAAACCCTGAAAAACGGTTCAATGATTAACGCGACGCCGGTGCCGGTCATGGTGGCGGGCAGCGCGATTATTATCACGCGCTGCCTCAGCGTGTTGATGCTGGCCAACGAACTGGGTTACGACGAACTTGCCAACTTTGTGCATCGTAGCGCGCAGGCCTGGGATTCCACGCTGATTTTTATCGCCAGCCAGCTGATTTTCCTGTTTGAACTGCGCTGTGCCTTCACCCTGATGCGGGGCAATAACCGTGGACGCTGGGGCTATGTTGTCACGCAAATCATTGTGCTTTTCTATATGTTGATGGCTTCGGTTGGCTGGATTTACCCGGAGATTTTCAGCATTCCCGGCGAAAGCAATGCGCAGATTATTCATCATACCCTGCAGCAAAAGCTGCCGGATGTGTTGGTACTGCTGCTGCTGTTTGTGCCCGCCAGCAGCCGCGCTTTTTTCCGGCACCGGTGATACAATCGGCCCCCGTTTTTTTCCCGATTCTGAATACAGGCCTTTCCATGTATTGCGCGCTTTATGATGCCGGTCGCTGTCGCTCGTGCCAGTGGCTGGAAAAACCCTATCCACAACAGCTCAACGACAAACAGTCGCTGCTGGAGCAGTTGCTGGCGGAAAGGCCGGTCGCCGAGTGGTTGCCGCCGGTTGAGTCTGAGCAGCAAGGGTTGCGTAATAAAGCCAAAATGGTGGTCAGCGGCAGTGTAGAGCGTCCCATCCTCGGTATGGTGGCGCGCGACGGTGAACCGGTTGATTTGTGTGCCTGCCCGCTCTATCCCGACAGCTTCGGTGCGGTGTTCGAGGTACTTAAGCCCTTTATCGCCCGCGCGGGGTTAACCCCGTATAACGTGGCGCGCAAACGCGGTGAGCTGAAGTTTTTGCTGCTGACTGAAAGCACCCAGGGCGGCATGATGCTGCGCTTTGTGCTGCGATCCACCACTAAGCTGGCGCAGCTACGTGCGGCACTGCCGTGGCTGCAGCAGCAGTTACCACAGCTGAAAGTGATCTCCGCGAATATTCAGCCGGTGCACATGGCGATCCTTGAAGGTGATGAAGAGATCGCGCTGACGCCGGATCAAGCGCTGGCTGAACGTTTTAATCAGGTGCCGCTCTATATTCGCCCGCAAAGTTTCTTTCAGACCAACCCGCAGGTTGCCGCCAATCTTTACGCCACCGCGCGCGATTGGGTGGCGCAGCTGCAGGTCAGCAGCATGTGGGATCTGTTTTGTGGCGTTGGCGGGTTTGGTTTGCACTGCGCGACGCCAGACATGCAGCTGACCGGGATTGAAATTAACGCCGAAGCCATCGCCTGTGCGCAGCAGTCGGCGCAGCAGTTGGGGCTGGAGAAGGTGAGCTTTGCCGCGCTGGATTCCACCCAGTTCGCTACTTCACGGGAAGCCGTGCCGCAGCTGGTGCTAGTCAATCCGCCGCGTCGCGGCATTGGTGCGGAGTTGTGTGCTTATCTCAGTGAGATGGCGCCCGATTACATTCTCTATTCCAGCTGCAATCCCACCAGCATGGCGCAGGATATCGCGCGTCTAACGGATTATGACGTCAGCCGTGTGCAGCTGTTCGACATGTTCCCGCACACCGCGCATTTTGAAGTGCTGTGTTTGCTGACAAAGAGAACAGCGTAACGCCTGCCATACAGAATCTGTCAGGCGGCGCCACGCCATCCCATCAGGCTTATTCCGGGAACCACTTCTGATTAATCTGCTGCCAGGTGCCGTTGGCTTTCAATGCCACTAACGCGCTATTTAGCTCGTTTAGCAGCGGCTCATTGCCTTTACGTACCGCAATGCCTAAGCCGGTGCCGAAGAAATCGGTATCGGTGATATGCTCGCCGACTGCACTGAGATCCTCATTGGCCTTCAGCCACTGATTGACCACCGCCGTGTCACCAAACACGCCGTTCAGGCGACCGTTTTTCAAATCAAGAATCGCGTTTTGATAGCTGTCATAGGCTACCGCCACCACCTCCGGATGCTTCTCCAGCAGGTATTTCTGATGCGTGGTGCCATTCTCAACGCCGACACGTTTGCCTTTCAGCTGGCTGAAGTCGCTGAACTGGCCTTTGTGCGCAATCACGATGGCGGAGTTGGCGTAATAAGGCTGGGTGAAATCCACCTGCTTGCTACGATCGGCGGTGATATCCATACCTGAAATCACTGCGTCGTAGCGACGGAATTTCAGCGAGGGAATCAGGCTATCGAAAGCATTATTGGTGAAGCTGCACTCCGCTTTCATTTGCTGACACAGTGCTTTTGCCAGATCGATATCGAAGCCGACGATTTGATTGTCGTGATCGAGCGATTCGAAAGGGGGATAAGTTGCGGAAGAGGCGAAGCGGATTTTTTCCGCCGCATAAGCATTCATTGCCAGAGTTGCCAGCGCAGCAGCAACGATCCATTTTTTCATTATATAACTCCTGTAAACCTTGCCAGAGACGGAACGGGTTACACGATGCCAGTTAATGAATTTATATGCAATATTTTTGCTTAATAATATGAAAGGGCGAGCGCCTTAATCGGCGCCCGCTCTGTTGACATCAGTTGCGGCGCTCAAACGCCAGCGCACGTTTTTCCACCAGGCGCATCATGAGCGTCAGCAAACCGTTAACCACCAAATAGATCAGGCCAGCGGCGGCGTAGACCGAAATGTCGTAAGTGCGGCCATACAGCAGCTGTCCGTGGCCCATCACTTCCATCAACGTAATGGTGTAAGCCAGCGAGGTACTTTTAAATACCAGCACCACTTCGTTGGAATAAGACGAAAGGGCGCGCTTGAAGGCGTACGGCAGCAGAATGCGCAGCGTGTCTTTGCGATTCATACCCAGTGCGGCGCAGGATTGCCACTGACCGGAAGGAATGGCGCGCACCGCACCGTAAAACAGCTGCGTAGTGTAAGCGGCGCTGTTCAGTGACAGCGCCAGCAGCGCACACAGCCAGGGCTGCGACAGCAGATGCCACAGCCACGGAATGTTCTGGATGCTGGGGAACTGGCCGGGACCGTAATAAATCAGGAAGATCTGCACCAGCAGCGGGGTGCCGGTAAACAGCGTGATATAGCCTTTGACTATCCAGTTTAGTACCGGCACTTTGAGCGCCAGTACAATGGTGCACAGCAGCGACAGCACCAGCGCGGCAATCAACGATGCCACGGTTAGCGTCAGGCTGGTATGCAGCCCTTTGAGCAGCTCAGGTATGTAATCCAGCATGCTTAAGCCCCTCGCTCGAAACGCGTGGTGCGCAATTCAATGCGGCGCAGCACGGCCTGACTGAACAGCGTGATGATCAGATAGATCGCCGCCGCCACCAGATACCAGGTAAAGGGTTCTTGCGTGCGCGTAGCAATGCTTTTGGTCTGTAGCATCAGATCATTCACGCTGATTAACGATACCAGCGCGGTATCCTTCAGCAGCACCAGCCACTGGTTTCCGAGGCCTGGCAGCGCATGACGCCACATCTGCGGCATAATCAGGCGCAGGAAAATCGCCGACTTTTTCATGCCGAGCGCCTGACCCGATTCCCATTGACCGACCGGCACCGCTTTGAGCGCACCACGTAGGGTCTGTGACGCATAGGCGGAATAGAGCATCGCCAGCGCAATCACGCCGCACAGGAAGGGGCTGACGTCAAAGTTCTCAATCTGCACCTGCACCGGAATGTTGAACAGACCTAGATTGATGTGGAAGCCATCGGAGAGCGTCAACAGCAGCTGTGAGGCGCCGAAGTAGATAAACAGCACCACCAGAATTTCCGGCAGGCCACGAATCAGCGTCACCAGACCGGTGCCGATCCATGCCAGCGGTTTCCAGCGCACCGATTCCCAGCCAGCAAAAATCATCGCCAGCACAAGGCCGGCGATCAGTGCACAAACGGCAAGGCCGACGGTCATCCCGGCGGCGCTTGCGAGTGGAATCATTTCATTCATCAGAAATTACTGCTGGAACCATTTGCTGTAGATGGTTTTGTAGGTGCCGTCGGCTTTGATCTTCTCCAGGGCGGCATTGAATTTGCCCTGCAGCTCAGTGTTGCCCTGGCGCACCGCAATACCTAAGCCGGTACCGAAGTAATCTTTGTCGGTCACTTTCTCGCCCAGCGGTGCGAGGTTGGCGTTCTGCTTCAGCCACTCATTCACCACCGCAGTGTCACCGAACACCGCATCGATACGGCCATTTTTCAGATCAAGCACCGCATTTTGATAGCTGTCGTAAGGCACAACGGTGATATCGCTATGCTTGTCAGACAGGTATTTCTGGTGCGTGGTGCCGTTCTGCACGCCGACACGTTTACCTTTCAATGCAGCGACGTCAGCGACTTTATCTTTCTGCGCGATGAAGATGGCGGAGTTGTCGTAATACGGCTTGGAGAACAGCACTTGTTTCTCACGATCCGGGGTGATGTCCATGCCGGCCATTACCGCATCGAAACGGCGGAACTTCAGGCTTGGAATCAGACTATCGAACGCCTGATTAGTGAAGGTGCAGGTCGCATCCATCTCTTTACACAGTGCGTTAGCCAGATCGACATCAAAGCCCTGAATTTTATTGTCAGAGTCGACGAATTCAAACGGAGGATAGGAAGCCTCGGTGGCGAAACGCAATGTCTGTGCCGCAGAAGCGCTCAGGCTCAGGCCGGCAAGGAGGGCAGCAATTACAACTTTTTTCATTAGAAGCTTCCTGACTTAATGCGAAAGATAATTAGCAAACGCGTCGGTTTGCGGCTGTGTAAAGTGGCTGGCATCACCTTGCTCCACAATGTGACCGTTTTCCATGTACACCACGCGGCTGGCGGTTTTACGCGCCACTTCCACTTCATGTGTCACGATCACTTGCGTGATGTTGGTCTGTGCCAGCTCACGAATAATGCTAACGATCTGGGCGGTAATTTCGGGATCGAGTGCGGCGGTCGGTTCGTCAAACAGCAACACCTGCGGTTCCATCATCAGCGCACGTGCAATGGCAACGCGCTGCTGCTGACCGCCGGAAAGGTGCAGCGGGAAACGATCGGCATACGGCGTCAGGCGCAGGCGATCCAGCAGCTTTTCGGCGCGTGCACGCGCAGCGTCTTTGCTGAGACCGAGCACCCGGCACGGGGCTTCAATCAGGTTTTGCACCACGGTGAGGTGCGGCCACAGATTGTATTGCTGAAACACCATGCCGACGTTCTGACGCAGCTCGCGAATCGCGCTGTCAGAGGGGGCTTTGGTGAAATCAAACTGGTTGCCGGCAATCTGCAGGCTGCCGGAGCGCGGTTGCTCCAGCAAATTGAGCACGCGCAGGAGCGAACTTTTACCCGCGCCACTCGGGCCGAGCAACACCAGCGTTTCTCCCTGCGGACAAGCCAGGTTGATATCGAACAGTGCCTGATGGGCACCGTAAAAACAGTTTATGGCGTTTAGTTGAATACTCATGCGCTAAAAATGAATAGTAATTAGTGTCGCGGATTTTAACGTCACCAGAATAGTTATGCAATTGTGGTGGGTTAATATTTATTAAAGAGCAGTGAAACATCCAAAGCGTAGCACAATATCGCGCCACTCACGGCGGGTAAGGGCTGACGAGGCGAATTTAGTTCACAAATTATAAACAAAAAGCGCCGCAAGGATGCGGCGCGCTAATCAATAGAACGGAGTGCTGGAAAAGTGAACGACTACTTTTTCGCTTCCAGCAGCTGCGTCAATGAACCACCGTTAACGTGCGGCACATCGCTGACATAACGCACATCATCCACGACCCAGCAGGTGCCTTCGTGGATCATGAGCACTTCGTCGTGCCACGTTTTATCATCGCGGCTCAAATCCACGCGCAGCGGGATGTTGCGCGCATCACGGTTAGGGATGGTCGAAGCACTGGCGACATCCGCCGAAGTCGGTCCTTGCGCCAGGCTTGAGAACAGATCGCCGCGGGTCCACGCCGCCGGTTTCGGATTCTGGCTGCTGGCGCTCAGCAGTTTCTGATACAAACGATCGCTCAGGTAAGGGCGATATTTCGCCAGCTGGGTGCTATCCGGCAAGCCCTGAGTGGGCTGGCTGACGCGTAAATCATAGAACTGTTGCGCCACGCTGTCCGGACCACCCTCAACGCAGGCAGCGGTGCGCGGGCCATTATCCTTAATCACTGGCTCAACGGTGGTACAAGCACTCAGCAGTAACGCAGCGGGAATAAGCAGCGCAAAGGCATGGTTTCTCATCTCGATTTCCTTATTGTTCACTGGCAAAGCGCCATTTTTAGCATAGAGTATAGCCTTGCTTTTACGCCGTAAGAGCTATAACTCGCTGATTCAGAAAAGGAGAAAGTATGAAATTTTCCACTACGCCTACGCTGGAAGGACACAGCATCAGTGAATATTGCGGTGTGGTTGCGGGCGAAGCGATTCTGGGCGCTAACATCTTCCGCGACTTCTTCGCCGGTATCCGCGATATCGTTGGTGGCCGTTCTGGTGCGTACGAAAAAGAGTTACGCAAAGCGCGGCAGATCGCCTTTAAAGAGCTGGAAGAGCAGGCCAAAGCACTGGGTGCCAATGCGGTGGTGGGGATCGATATCGATTACGAAACCGTGGGCAAAGAGGGCAGCATGTTGATGGTGAGCGTCACCGGCACCGCGGTGATTATTCGCTAATGCGCGTGGTTTTCCTGCTGGCGATGGCGTTGCTGCTGAGCGCCTGTCAGTCATCGATTGAAGCGCGTCACGGCTATTGGGTGGATACCGCGCATCCGGCGCAGGGCGCGCGGCCACGCATCAAAGTGGTGGTGATTCACTATACCGCCGAGGATTTTTCCAGTTCCCTGGCAACGCTGACCGATCGTGAAGTGAGCGCGCATTATTTAATTCCCCGTCATCCGCCGCAGAAAAACGCGCAGAGCATCATTTGGCAGCTGGTGCCGGAAAGCCAGCTAGCGTGGCATGCTGGCCCCAGCTTCTGGCGCGGTGCAACGCGCATCAATGACACCTCGATTGGCATTGAGATGGTTAATAGTGGTTACCGTCGAACATTGACGGGCGTACAGTGGCAGCCCTTTACTCCAGCACAGATCGATGCGCTGAAGGCGCTGGTAGAAGACATTACGCAGCGCTACGGCATTTCGCCGGAAAATGTGGTGGGGCACAGCGATATCGCGCCGCAGCGCAAGCAAGATCCGGGTCCGCTGTTCCCCTGGCAGCAACTGGCTGCGCAAGGTGTAGGTGCATGGCCTGAGCAGGCTACGGTGCAGCGCTATCTCAACGGACGCGCTGCGGATGAAGCGGTGGATCAAGAGGTGTTGCTGGAGGCGTTGCAGCGCTACGGTTATGACGTCGCCGCAGCAACCACACCACAGATGCAGCGCAAGCTGATTGCGGCGTTTCAGATGCACTTCCGTCCAGCAGATTATCGCGGGATCGCCGATGCGGAAACCCTGGCAATTGCCCGCGCGCTGCTGGCGAAATACGGTGCGGCGCAGTGATGTAGCGTATGAGTCGCCATTATTGGCGACCCGACGAAGCATTGCGCGTACCAGGATTTACTGCTGCAGGAATGCCTGCCAGTGCGCCACCAGCCGTTGCAAATCCTGACGGCTGACATCCAGATGCGTCACGATACGCGTTACCGGCCCGACGCTGACTAGCACGTCGCCCGATTGCATCCAGCTTTTCAGCGCTTCAACTTTCTCTGGCGCTACTTTTACAAACAACATATTGGTGTGCTGATTCAGCACCTCAACGCCGATGGCGCTCAGCTGCTCGCCTAACCACGCCGCGTTGTCGTGATCCTCTTTAAGGCGTGCCACATTGTGTTGCAATGCATACAAGCCAGCCGCTGCCAGAATGCCCGCCTGACGCATGCCGCCGCCGGTCATTTTGCGCCAGCGACGTGCCTGCTCAATATACGCCTCATCGCCACACAGCAGCGAACCGACCGGCGTACCGAGGCCTTTGGATAAGCAGATCGTCAGCGTATCGCAATAACGCGCAATGGCTTCCAATTCGACATTCTGTGCCACCACGGCATTAAATATACGCGCGCCATCAATATGCAGCGCCAGCTTACGTTCACGGGTAAATTTCCACGCTTGTTCGAGGTAGCTCAACGGCAGCACCTTACCGTGATGGGTGTTTTCCAGGCTTAGCAAACGCGTGCGAGCGAAGTGGAAATCATCGGGTTTGATAGCGGCAGCAACGTCGGCCAGCGGCAGAGAACCATCTTCGGCGTGCAGAATCGGCTGTGGCTGAATACTGCCCAGCACCGCTGCGCCACCGGCTTCGTATTTGTAGTTGTGCGCCTGTTGACCAACGATATATTCATCACCGCGCTGGCAGTGACACAGCAGCGCCACCAGATTTGCCTGGGTGCCGGTGGGGAAAAACAGCGCAGCGGCCTTGCCACTCAAGCGGGCCGCTTCAACTTCCAGTGCCTGTACGGTGGGGTCATCGCGGTAGACATCATCGCCAGTTTCCGCCGCCATCATGGCATTGAGCATGGCAGCACTGGGGCGGGTTACGGTATCACTGCGTAAATCGATCACGTCGCTCTCCTGAAATAAAAAAGCGGGCAAAGTGCCCGCGTTATCATCATGTCTGGCCTGAATTGTTTTACCTCAGCCAGTTGGTTTTCGCCAGTTCCACGATCTCATCACCGCGTCCATTCAGAATGGCGCGCATCATATACAGGCTGAAACCTTTGGCCTGCTCCGCTTTGATCTGCGGCGGCATCGACAACTCTTCTTTGGCGGTAATCGCATCAATCAGTACCGGACCATCGTGCGCGAAGGCTTCCTGCAGCACGCCGTTCAGCTCGGAGGCTTTCTCCACGCGCATACCTTTGATGCCGCAGGCGGCGGCAATCGCGGCGAAATCCGGGTTCTCGAGATCGGTACCATCGGTCAGATAACCGCCGGCTTTCATCTCCATCGCGACGAAGCCCAGCACGCTGTTGTTGAAGATCACCAGTTTCACCGGCAACTTCAGCTGCGCCACCGAAATGAAATCGCCCATCAACATGCTAAAGCCGCCATCACCGCACAGCGCCACCACCTGACGCTGTTTATTCAGCGACTGTGCGCCCAGCGCCTGTGGCATGGCGTTGGCCATCGACCCGTGATTAAACGAGCCGATGAGTCGACGTTTGCCGTTCATCTTCAGGTAGCGTGCCGCCCATACCGTTGGTGTGCCCACGTCGCAGGTAAAGATGGCGTCGTCATCGGCGTATTCACTGATTTGCTGGGCGAGATATTGCGGATGAATCGGCAGCTTGTCATTGGCCGTTGCCAGTTCATCAAGGCCTTTCCGCGCATCGACATAATGTTCCAACGCCTTGTCCAGATGCTGGCGATCGGTTTTACTGGTGAGCTGCGGCTGCAGCGCATGCAAGGTGGTTTTGATATCACCGACCAGCGCCATATCGACATGGCTATGTGAGCCGAGACTGCCGGGATTGATATCGATCTGAATGATTTTGGCATCTGCCGGATAGAAAGCGCGATAGGGGAATTGCGTGCCGAGCAGCACCAGGGTGTCGGCGTTCATCATCGCGTGGAAACCCGATGAGAAACCAATTAACCCGGTCATACCGACGTCGTAAGGATTATCGTATTCGATGTGCTCCTTCCCGCGCATGGCGTGTACCACCGGCGCTTTCAGCGTTTCCGCCAGTTTGACCACTTCTGCATGCGCGCCAGCGCAACCGCTGCCGCACAGCAGCGTGATATTTTTCGCGCCGTTCAACGTCTCGGCTAACCGAGCCACTTCGCTGGCGGATGGCACCACATGCGGCAGCTGCGGTGGATACCATTCGCTACGCGCGCTTTCCGGGGCGGGCTGCAGTGCCACATCGCCGGGAATCACAATCACCGAGACGCCGCGATTAAGAATCGCTTTGCGCATCGCGATGCCCAGCACTTGCGGCAACTGTTCGGGATTGGAAACCAGCTCACAGTAATGGCTGCACTCACGGAACAGCTCCTGCGGATGGGTTTCCTGGAAGTAGCCACTGCCGATTTCGCTGGAAGGAATGTGGGCCGCGATGGCTAATACCGGAACATGGTTCCGGTGACAATCAAACAAGCCATTGATTAAGTGCAAGTTTCCTGGACCACAGGATCCTGCGCAGACTGCCAGTTCGCCGCTGATTTGTGCTTCGGCTCCAGCCGCGAAGGCCGCGACTTCTTCATGGCGCGTGGGCATCCATTCGATAGTGCCCATACGATTTAGGCTATCGCTCAGCCCGTTGAGTGAGTCGCCGGTGACGCCCCAAATGCGCTTCACACCGGCGTTTTCGAGGGTTTTTGCCAGCAGTGCCGCCACAGTTTGCTTCATCGTTTGCTCCTTTCTGGTGTTGAGCCATCCATGCCGATGGCGAAAACGTGTCAGTCAGAAAGCGTAGACGATGAAGCTGGCGCGTAGCCGTGAAAAAATGCGCTGTAGCAAACTGAAAAAGAAACAAGCCCCTTGCGGGGCTTGAGAAGGATTACTGCACGATAGCGTCGATGGCTTGAATGAAGGTTTCACACAGGGTGCGTATCGTCTGTTCACTCAGCTCACTGGCATCGTAGAACAGCGACAGGAACAGCTGATCGTCTTCCGGGATTAAACACAATACCGTCTGATGATTACTGCCGCTGACGTTATCCAACGGCGTTAACGTAAACGGCAGCTCGTTAAGCTGTGCCTGGGGCATGCTTTCAAAGACAAACAGGCTGCCAAACGGCGATGTAGGTTGCCACTCACTGTCGTAATGATTGAGCTCGTGGAAAGCATACTGTTGCCGATCGGGCTGGCTAGTGGCGATCTGCGCTAACAGCACATTCGCCGACTGCTGTCGTATCTCCTGCAGACGCAATACCGGGCTGGCGACAAACAGCCCCACAAGTTGCGCAACGTTATCAATATCCGCCGGGCGCTCACTCATGGTGGTGCCGATGACCACATCATCAGTGTCCAGCAACTGCGCTAACGCCTGCATCCACGCCAGTTGCGTGATCTGGTTGGGGGTGAAGCCAGTGCGGGTCGCATAGCTGTGCAAGGCTGTGCTTTGCGCGCAACTTAGCTTGTGTGCGAACTTACGCATGCGTTTTTCGCACGCCAGATCGATGGGCGACACCTTGTCTAAGGCCAAACGCTGGTTCATCGGCGCATCACACAAATAGTCTGACCAAAAGTGCTCGGCTGCGGCAATGTCACACTTTTGCAGCCACTGTGGGAAGGCCGCAAAGCTGAGTGGCGTAAAGTTAATTGGCTCACCGCGCAGTCGATGTTGATAATCATCCAGCAGACTGGTCAGAATGTTATTCAGCGACCATCCATCAAACAGCACATGGTTAAAGGTTTGCATCATGTAGTGACACGTTGCACTGGCACGCACCACCATCACTTTCATCAAACCTGGCTGCTCGATGTCCATCGGACGGTTACGTTCGGCCAACATGCGCGCCTGTAATGCCGCATGCAACTGCTCGGCCTCCATCCCAGACCAATCTTCAACTGTTACAGGAAAATTAACCTGCTTACAGACATAGGCTAACGGATTGCCGGGACAGTGCTTGTCGATATAACCCGTGCGTAACACATCGTAGCGTTGTGCCGCATATTGCCAGGCTTCGGCCATCACCTGTGCATTAAATTCACCGTCGATGCGTAGGATATTTTGATCGATCTGGAAATCCGGATTGATGCGATTGAAATAAAGTAACTCGCGCTGCGTGCCGGTTGCAGGGTAAAGATTCTCTAACTCAATCTGTTGCTGCAGACCATCAAGCGCCTCTATGGTGATATTACACATCGGAAAATCTGACGGGCTAAACCAACTTTTCCCGGCCCGATGATGTTCAAGGCAATGTGTGACCAATCTTTCCAGCGTCCCGGTAAATTGCGCAATCAGCTGCGCGGTGACGGTCGATGGCAGTGCCGAAGCAACATTAAGAATCAGTTCGTCATTTACCACGCTAACAGTGAAATCCAGCACGTTATGGGCGTTGTTTTCGGGGGCGCTTTGTTCTCCGCAACCATACGGCAAGATAACCCACGGCTGATGCTGCTGCGCTGTACTAATCTGACCAAGATAGTTGAAGCTGATCACCGGCAACAGGTGACTTTGCAGCATAGGTGCTGTGCCGGTACTGGCGAACTTCAGCGCGCTATAACCAAAGCCTTTGTCAGGAATGGCGCGTAACTGATCTTTGATAACGCGTAGATTTTGTGCTTCATTCTCGTGGATCGCCAGGCGTAGCGGGAACAGGGTGGTAAACCAGCCCAGAGTGCGGCTAACATCGGCCAATTCTGCAATATCCTCACGGCCATGTCCCTCCAGCGTAATGTAAGACGCCGGCTGTCCGTGCCAACTTTGAAGCGCATGACTGAGTGCAGTAAGCAAGAAGTCGCTTACCTCCGTGTGGTAGACGTGATGCACATGATGCAGCAGCTGATCGGTTAATGTGGCTGACAGGCGCTGCGTAATAAACTGTCGCTCAGTTCGGCGCTCGATAAGCTGCCAATAGTCATATTGTCCGGCTATTTGTTCCTGCCAGTAATCCATCTGCGGCAGGTTGCGCGTGGCATAATCGCCAATGCATTGCTGCCACTGGCGATAGCTGGTGGCTTTTTTCTGCAGGGCATTACCCTGATACAGGGTCTGCAAATCACTGGCAACGATTCGCCATGAAACGGCATCAATGATCAGATGATGGAACGCGCAGAACAGCGCTGGCGGCTCACTACCGCAACTGTCGTATAAATAAACAAAGTGATAGAGCGCTCCCTGATTCAGATTGAAATAGCGCTGCCACTCGCTGCACTTCTCCTCAAGTTGCTGTGGATGCGTCAGCGTTGCGCGATCAAATCGGGTAAATGCCAGAGGTTCTTGCTCGGCAAGATAGCGCTGACAACTGATCTGCGCATCTTCAAAGGTAAAGCGCGCGCGCAGCATGTCGTGATGCGCCACTAACTGCTGCAAATGATGACGTAGATCGTCCACTTGCAAATCAGCGGGTAAAGTCAATATGAAGGCTTGGTTAAACCAGTGCGGATTAGCCAATTTGAGGCTATTAAACCAGTGCTGCACCGGCAGCAACGCAAACTCACCACTCAGGCCGCCTTGTTCATTTATCACATCCTGCTGCTGCGGACGTTGCTCAATCAACTGCGCCAGCCTTTCGATAGTCTTTGCAGCAAAGATGTCGCGCGTAGAGCATGCAATGCCGCGTTTGCGCAGTTCGGTAGTTACCAGAATACTCTGGATAGAATCACCGCCGATACGGAAGAAGTTGGCATTAATGCTCACGGAATCGCTGTTCAACACCTGTTGCCACACTGCCGCAATAGTTACTTCCAGCCCGGAGCGAGGAGCACAGTATTGTTGTTCGCTGCGTTGTAGTGTGGGAGTCGGTAAACGGGCGCTGTCCAGTTTGCCGTTTACCGTAACCGGCAGATTATCTATGCGCGTTATTGCAGCTGGCAGCATGTAATCAGGCAAGGTGCGTTCCAGCCTACTTAACAGATCGTCAGCGGAGAACGGCTGTTCAGCTCGCATGACGCACCATGCGCAGAGTTTTTTCTGACCGTCCAGCTCGCGCAACTGCACCACGGCATGCTCGACGCCTGGCTGCTGTTTGAGCGCGGTAGCGATCTCTTCCAATTCCACACGGAAACCGCGAATTTTTACCTGTTGATCTCTGCGTCCGAGATACTCCAGCTGACCATCGGCGCGATAACGTACCCAGTCACCGGTTTTGTACAGGGTGCCTTCACCAAATGGATTGCCGATAAAATGGCGGGCCGTCAGATCAGGGCGATTAAGATAGCCGCGTGACACCGCACTGCCACCGATATACAGCTCCCCCGGCGCCCCCTGCGGCACAGGTTTCATCAGTCGGTTGAGCACGTAGAGCTGACGACCAGCAATGGCTTTGCCAATCGGAATAGAAGTGCCGTTTTCAGCTGTGGTGATTTCATAGGTGGTGGCAAAGGTAGTGCATTCGGTTGGGCCGTAACCGTTAAGAATATGGCGTGGTCGCTCAGGCTGAGCAGCCAGCTGGCGCATAATATCGGCAGATAATGCTTCACCGCCCACCAGTAAGTAGCGCAGTGAGTTAAACAGATCGCGCTGGCGCAAATAAAGCATGTCAAACAGCGACCGTGTTACCCACATCACGCTAATCCCTTCCGTTAGTATTAACGTTTTGAATCGCACGGTATCACTTGCCAGATCCTGTGTTGAGGGCGGTATCACTAATTTCGCCCCGTTCAACAGTGCTCCCCAGATCTCAAACGTGGCGGCATCAAACACTGGACTGGAAAGGAACAGCAGTGCATCGTCGTCACGCAATGCAACATACGAATTGTCCACCACCAAATCGACCATTGCCTGCTGAGTAATCGGCACGCCTTTGGGTTGGCCTGTAGTCCCCGAGGTAAAAATGATCGCGCCGATTGCTGCTAATTCGGAATGAATTGGCAGTGCGGCGGGGCTTAAGGTAGGGATAGCCTCGTCGAGCAGTAAACAGGGAAGAGGATTATCCGCGAGATGATGGCGATGCTGCTGATGCGTCAGCAGCAGCGGCGCAGCAGTTTCTGCCAGCATATAGTTGATGCGCTCTGTGGGATAGTCGATAGAGATTGGCACATAGCAACCACCCGCTTTCAGTATCGCTAGCATACCGATAATAAAATCGGTGCTTTTATCCATTAGCAGGGCAATGGGCGTTTCACGCGGCAGTGCTCCGCCGCTCATTAACTGATAACGGGTCAAAATATGGCGAGCCAGTTGATTACTGCGGCTATCCAATTCTCTGTAGCTGAGATCTCCCTGGTGGCTGGAGAGTGCGATGCTTTCTGGATAACCCTTTGCCATATGTTGGAAACGCTTCAGCAGCGATTGACCGCAGCCACTGAGTTTTGGTGGTGTCAACGGCAGCATAGCGCAGGGCAGTTCAATGGTCTCATGCAGACGATGGGGATCTTGTGCACACTGCTGCATAATCATATTCAGCTGGCGCAGACGTTCATCGGCCTGCATGTCACTCAACCAATGAGTGAAGAAGTTGAGCTGCAGGGTAAGCGTTTCTTGTGATTCCCACGCCAGTAACGCCAGCGGATAATCAAGTTTCTCGTAAGCCGCATCCATTCGCCAGGCATTGGCAATACCGCTGCTGTGCGCCGCAATCGGATAGTTTTCAAACACTACCAGGCTGTTAAATAGCGCCTCGCCATCGGTTTGAAGCTCGACCAAACCGATGTTGCTGTGGCTGTTTAGTTCGGCAATTTTTTGCTGAATCGCCAACAGCACCTCGGCGCAACTCTGATCCTGATGCCATGCAATCGCTAAAGGCAGCGTATTGATATAAGGACCGACACTCTCATTGATGCCGGCTACCGGCAGATCGCGTCCGGCTACGACGGTGCCGACTTGTGTCGTCTCATCCTGACTATAGATCTGTATCAACTTATGCCAGGCAAATTGCACCAGAGCATTGAGCGTGATGCCTAACTGCGCCGCACAGCTGCGCATTAAATGGGTTTCGGTTTTGCTTAGAATCAGGCGTCGTGAGGCTGCACTAAACTCTTCTGATGCAGTATCCGAACTGCATTCCGGCGCAAGGCAACGCAAATCATTGGTACTGGATAGGCGAGCTTTTTCCAGCTGCCAGTAGCGGGCATATTTCAGCTTATTACGTTGCAGGTAGCGCTGAGCCTCCAGCCAGCTGGTTTGCTCTTCCACGAGCGGATGCTCGCCACGCTGCAGAGCTTCGTAATAAAGATGAACGGTATTGAACACACAAGGTTCGCTCCAGCCATCGCAAATGGCGTGATGCTGACTTTTCAGTACACTCCAGGCGTTTTCATGATGTTTAACCAACAGCAAGCGAATCTCTGCAGGGTGTTGTAGAGAGAATACCTGCTGACGATCTTGCTGCTGTAATTGCACTAACCGTTGTTGCTGTTGGTGTGTGGGTAATGCACTAAGATCGATCACCCGCAGATTGGTGCTCGAAATGGCGGCATCCGCAATCACTATCTGCAGCATAGTGCCATCTTCCCAATCAAATGCGGTGCGCATGATTGGGAAACGCTGTACGGCCAACTGCCAGGCTTGCTGATAATGTGCAGTGTTGAGTGTGCAGTCGTAATGCATAAGCTGCTGCACGCGATAAGCATCATCCTCTGGATGCGCGAGCGTATGGGAAATCATCCCTTGTTGCAGCGGTGTTGCCGGAAGAATGGCGGACAGGGTTGGATACTGTTGCTGCAGGCGGGCCAGTCTGCCCTCAGAAAGGATAATCGGTCCGTAGTCGCTGGCAGTCAGCTGTGGTTGTTGCCGCGCCTTATCACAACACAGCGCAATAATATCAATGAGCGCATGCTGAAACGCGGCGGCAAAATGCTGAGTTTGTCGGTCAGGCAGTTGGCTATTAATAAAGAATATCAGTTGCTGATCAAGTACCGCGCCATCCAGCGTTAGTGCATAAACGCTCTTATTCGCATGACTGATGGTATTGCCACAGTGTTCGGTGACTAATGACCAGGCATCCTGAGTACTGGAGAGCACCCCAAGATAGTTAAATGCGATAGCAGGATGTACGGTTTCACTCAGCATTCCCTGCTGGCGCGCAATGCCATAGCCAATTCCCTTCGCCGGGATCTGACGCAACATCTCTTTGGTTGCCACAATGGTCGCGGCAATATCATCCTGCGCCTGTAAATTTACCGGGAACAGCGTAGTGAACCAGCCAACGGTTTGTGCCAGGTCGATTTGTTCATCCCAGGGCTCGCGGCCATGCCCTTCCAGGATAATGCGGTGCTGAGTGCGACGGCTCACCTGCGGTAGCGCCAGCGCCAATGCGGCCAGCAGTAAATCGTTGATAGTGGTATTCCATGCCTGACCCGCTTCGCGTAATAACTGCTGGGTTTGTTCCGCTGTAAATCGGATAGTCAGATTATGCGGCGCAGCTTGGGGGGTAAAAATTGGGCTGGAATCCGATGTTATCGCCACCTGTTGCCACCACAGAAGATCATCCGGGTGCTGCTGCAAATACTCCTGTTGTGTTAACGCCCAACGACGGTAGCTGGTTGATTTACTGTGCAGCTGACCTTGTTCGATCTGCTGTTGGAGATCCAGGCCGATGATGCGCCATGAAACGGCATCAATGATTAAGTGATGGAAAGCGAACCACAGACGATCGTTTCCATCAGGATGATGGCGAATAACTGCTGCCTGCCACAATGGTGCTTGCGTGTAGTCAAAGTTCGCCTGCAGAGCAGAGAGCTGCTGCTCTAGCGCTTCTGGTGATAACGCCGCAGCGTCAATCTCAATCAATATCGGCGTGACAAAATGCTCAGTTTCCGCGATCCATTGCTCCACAGCATTTGAGGAAACGCGATAGTAAGCACGCAACATATCATGCTGGCGGGAAAGCTGATGGAGTGCTGACTGCAGCTGTTCCACCCTGAGCCCATCGGGTAAACGCAGCATGAATGCCTGATTCCAGTGATGCGGTTGGGCAAAGTTTTGTTCGAAGAACCATTGCTGGATCGGTAGGAGCGGACACTCGCCGCTAATGGCTTCTTGTTCCTGCACGATCTGTTCCGCTTGATGTTGCAGAACCTGCGCCATTTTCGCCACGGTAGGCGAACGGTTTATCTCGCCAGCATCAAGGCTGTAACCGGCTTTACGCAGTTCAGTAACGAGCAAAATGCTTTGAATGGAATCGCCACCCATACGGAAAAAGTTATCATGTATGCCGATGCCATCAAGATTGAGCACCTTTTGCCAGGCGTTGCACAAGCGCTCTTCGAGCTCGTTGCGTGGCGCGCAAAAATCATCGCTGAGCGTCATCGTGGGAGTGGGTAACGATTTCTCATCCAGTTTGCCATTAGTTGTCAGCGGTAACTGCTTCAGTACAGTAAAACTGGATGGAATCATATATTCCGGTAAACACTCTTCCAGCATTCGGCGCAGCAAGGCAGTATCAATCTCGCTATTTTTTACCGGCACCAGCCAGGCCGCGAGCTGTTTGTTTGTCCCTGCTTGCCAAACCGTAACGGCCGACTGTTGCACGTTGGGCAGTTTAAGCAGAGCCATTGCGACTTCGTCAGGTTCAATGCGGAATCCGCGAATCTTGACTTGCTTATCCATGCGCCCCAGATATTCAAGATTGCCATCAGCCAGCTGCCGCACGCGATCGCCGGTGCGATACAAGCGGCAATTCAGCTGGGGGTGGTGGATAAAGCTACGTTCACTTTGCTCAGGTTGATTGAGATAACTTCGGGCAAGGCCGATACCCCCGACATAGAGTTCACCCGGTGCTCCTTCAGGCACGGGTTGACCGCGACTATCCAGAATCCACAAGCTGCGGCCGCTGATGGCTTTACCGAGTGGAATCGTCGTGTGCTGTTCGTTGGCAGGAATGGCATAGGTAGTGGTGAACGTTGTGCACTCTGTTGGCCCGTAGCCATTCAGGATGTATGAAGGACGTGAAGGTTGCGCTGCCAATTGTTTCATGATGGCTGGCGTGAGGGCTTCACCACCTACCAATAGATAACTTAATGCGTTAAATAAATTATTATCCGCCAGATACAGCGCATCAAATAAGGAACGGGTCAGCCACATAATGGTGATGGGATGCTGCTGTAACCATGCTTGCATCCGCGCCGCATCACTGACCAGCGCCAAAGTATCATCAGGAATAACCAGACTCGCTCCGTTAAGTAATGCCCCCCAAATTTCAAAGCTGGCGGCATCAAATGCGGGATTGGCGAGAAAAGCAACGCAGTCATCCGCCTGGATATGGATGTAGTTAGTGTCGACCACCAGCGCCAGGAGTGCTGCTTGCTCAATGATTACGCCTTTAGGTTTACCACTGGTGCCGGAGGTATAAAGAATGGCACCCGCCAGAGTGGCTTTTGTTAACGTTGCTATCTCGTTCGATGCATCAACTCCGAATGACTCGGCTAAGCAGGTGATAGTGATGCCTGCTTCAGATTCAAATAAGGCAGCGACATGAGCTGCATGATGTTCGCTAGTGATCACTTGTCGCACGTTAGCATCCTGTGCAATCAGGCGCACACGTGCTGCAGGTGTATCAATAGCCATCGGTAAATAGCAACCACCAGCTTTAAGGATCGCCAACATAGCAACCAGCCACTGAGGCTGTTTTTCCATCAGAATAATGACCGGCTCTTCTGCTTCAAGTCGGGGTGACAACTGGCGCGCCAGCGCGTTGGCCGCCATGTTAAGTTGCTGATAGGTGATGGAATGTTGTTGCCAGATAAGCGCCGGTTTTTCCGGATAACGTTCAACTATCGCCGCAAAACGTGACAGTAAAGTCTCTGAATGGTCAATTGAAGGGGCGTCAATCGCTGTCAACACGGAACCTAGCGACAGCATCTCGTGCGGCTGATCGAAGTTTGCATTTGCCATCGACATCAGGGTCGCTACCTGCTGAACTAATCTCGCGGCGCGTGCTGCGCTCATCAGAGCGCCATCGTACTTCAATGAAAGTGTTAATTGGTCATTGCGCAGAAATGCGACCATTACCAGCGGATATTCGAGTATTTCACCCATGATGTGTAAATGGGTATGGGCATCGATTCCATCGCTACTGCGCTGCTCAGGGAAGTTTTCAAACACCACCAAACTTTGGAACAGTCGCTGTTGACCGGATTGCAAATCGGATAAAGCATAAGCGTGATGCTGGTTCATCGCGACGATGCTGTGGTGAATCTGCTTCAACTGTTGTAGTACGCTATCGTCTGACTGCCAGTTGACCGCCAGCGGCAAGGTATTGATAAACAGACCGGCACTTTCAGTAATATCGTCAATCGGCAGATTTCTTCCAGACAGCACGGTGCCAACCAGCGTTTGCGGATCGTTAGTGTAGATCTGCATCAGCTTGTGCCAGGCAAATTGCAGTAACACATTCAGTGTGGTGCCCGCGCGCTGACAGCCCTGTTTTAGTGCCTCTACCACCTCGCTCTCCAGCGTTAGCTCGAACGCCTGAGCCTCTTTGACCTGCCGCAAATCAGCTGACTGATGAGGCTTATCCAGCAGCCAGCCAATGTTATTCGGTGAGTTAAAGGTTTGCGCTTGTTGTTGCCAGAAGGCGTTGGCCTGTGTTCTGTTCTCTTGCTGCCAGACCAATGATGCCAGCCAGGCGGTTTCAGGTTCGACTTCAGGCTGATTGCCCATCATCAGGTCGTCATAATAGGCATGCAGCTGCTGCCAAATATTGTTGCAGCTCCAGCCATCAGAAATTGCATGATGTTCGCTTTTAATCAGTTGATAACGATCGTCGGCCAGCTTAAAAAGAGTCAGGCTCAGGGTGCCCGGGATTTTGAGATCAATCGGTTGTGAGCGCTGTTGCTGCAAGAAATGGTCTAATTGCTGTTGCTTATCATCTTCGTTGCAATGCGTAATATCGATGAGTTGGACTCCCTGAGCCCCCAGTGGCTGCCAGGGAAGAATCTGCTGACGAAAGATGCCATGCTGCCAGTCAAATTCTGTACGCAGTGAGGGATAACGTTTACGCACTAAATCCCAGGCCGCGTAATAGTGTGGCAAGTGCACTTCGCATTGGTAAGTCATTACTTGCTGAATGAAATAGGCATCATCATCGGGATGCATCAGACTCCAGGTGAGCAAACCGGCTTGTAAGGGCGTAACAGGATAAGGGTAATTTTCGAGAGGAAGCGTTTTGGCATCAAGACAATGAATCGTTTGCGTAAGATGCTGGGCAAACTCATCCAGCGAGGCATAATGGTCTAAATCGCTTAAGGTCGCGTTGTATCCCATTTTACGCAGGCCCGCAATAAACTGGATTGCCTGGATAGAGTCACCACCCGCAGCATAAAAATGATCCTGCAACGACAAGGTGGGATCATGAAGTAAGGTGCTGGCAAGATGCAGCACGTCAACTGCGCTGGGGGAATGGGCGACTGATTGCTCATTGCTCAGTTCCCGTTCTGGTTGACCCAGTGCGCGTGAGTCCAGTTTACCGTTTAAGGTGAGGGGAATTGCCGCAATGGGCGTGAAGAAACGTGGGATCATATAGCCAGGAAGTTTGGCGGATAATTCACGCTTAATCTGCTGCGACGTGGTGTTTTCTCCGACTTTAACCACATACCAGGCGGCGAGCTGCCCACCCTCAGACTGGGGTAAGGCGACGACCGCAGATTGCTGGATTGCCGAACAGCCATTGAGGACGCTCTCAATTTCGCTGAGCTCAATGCGGTGCCCACGAATTTTTACCTGGCCATCTTTGCGACCACAAAACAGTAAATTACCGTCCGGCAGCTGTTTCACCTGATCGCCTGTTTTGTAGAGGCGGCCGTGTCTGAACGGATTGGTTAAGAAGCTATTAGCCGTTTGCAGCGGATTATTGATATAGCCCTTCGCCAGGCCCCGGCCACCAATATATAGCTCTCCCGTTGCGCCTTCCGGTTGCACCTGCAACTGCTCATTGAGCACATAGAGTTCTCGTCCGGTCGTCGCCTTGCCAATCGGCACGCTATTAAGGCTAAGGTTTGGCGGGATTTCATACCACGAACTCATTGTGGTGCATTCAGTTGGGCCGTAGCCGTTGATGATTTTTTCAGGGCGCTGAGGAGCAGCACTTAACTCGCGCATAACGGCTACCGTTAAACCTTCCCCCCCAACCATCAAATATTTGATGGAATCGAACAGGTGTTTATCCAGTAAAAACAGGGTATCGAATAGCGTGCGGGTAATGCAGACGAAGGTGATACCTTCATCATGAATAAGCTGGCGAAAGGCAATACTATCGCTGGCTAAGGCTTGAGTGCTTTGTGGAATTACCAGTTTCCCGCCATTAAGTAGTGCACCCCAAATTTCCAGCGTGGCGACATCGAATATGGGGCTAGCGAGAAACAGGCAGACATCCTGAGATGTCAGTTGCAGATAATTGGTTTGGGTAACCAGTTCGATTATGGCGGATTGCTCAATCAATACCCCTTTGGGATTGCCGGTGGTGCCTGAGGTAAAAATAACCGCGGCTTCGGAGTGACATGACGTTGCCAGCGGGGAGCCTTGCGGCTGATTTTGCAGTGCTGAAAGATCGATGCTGATAATGGTGGGTGCTGATTGCATTGACGTCACGAGCGCAGTGGCGTGTTTCTGCAGGCCTGGCGCAACCAGCATTAATGGGCTTGCGCTATGCTCGAGCTGATAATGCGTCCTTTCGTTTGCCGCTTCGACAGAGATGGGCATATAAATATGCCCAGCCTTCAGAATCGCCAGCAGCGCAATAATAAACTCCGCACTTTTGTCGCAATAAACTGCAATAGGTTGAGGTTCAACCAGGTGAGGCATTGTATGCATTGCGATGCTGATATTTTGTGCGAGTTGGCAGGCATAGCGATCCAGTTGACGATAAGTCATGGTGGAGCCGGAATAGCTTAAGGCAATGTTTTCCGGATGCTGATGGGCGATTTGTTCAAAATGGGTCGCCAGACTTAAAGGACTTTGCTCGGTTTGATTTGCGGCGGCAGGTAATAATTGGGCAATCTCCTGATGCGTCAGCAGTGGCAATGACAGTAATGGAACATCAGGAGCGGCGAGCGCATTTCTCAGTAGCTGTTGGAAATAATCTGTACAGCGACTAATTTGCGAAGCGACAAAAAACGCACTGCGGAAACGTAGGCGGAATTGCCAAGCATCGGCCGTCTCTTCATACTCTAGCGATAAATTAATGCCGCCTAAATCACAATAATAGTCATGGAGAGGTGTACTCACGCATGAGTTAAAAGTGAAGGAAGTGGTGCGTAAGTCCGTTTGTGCAAAGGCAACTTGCAGATTACGGCAGCCGCTATATTGCAAAATTTTATGAGTGGGTAGTTCATTAAGGTAGCTGCCGTTTGTCGGATGTTGTTTTCGCAAAAGTGTTTTGGCACGCTGGCAGAGATCATTTAGTGTTGTAGTCGCTTGCAGGCTGACTGGCATCAGGCTGGTATTGATTTGAGCACCCAGTTGCAAGTCGGCGGCCTGACGGATTGATACGGGATAAAATAACGTCAAATCACTCTGTCCGGCACAGCGTGCCAGCAGAGTTCCCCAAACCTGAGAAAATAGAATAAAAGGGCGATAAGAGTATTGTGTAATTTCAGACCAGTTTTGTTTTTCGAGATTGAAGCGTAATTCGGAAATGGCCTGGCGATCGGAGGATTGATTTTGCTGCTCATTAACAAATGGCAAAGTGTAGTTTTCAGCTTCGCCCGAGGCCATTTGCTGCCAAAATTGTTGGGTTGACAGGTCGTCTAAGTTTTTTACATGATCGTGAAGATAGCTATTTGTTTTAGCGATGCTTTGATATTTTTCTTCGCAGCGATAATCAGGATCATTGTAGTATTGACTGATTTTGTTAATGATGTTTTTAAACTGATTACCATCCAAAAGAATATGGTGAAACACCAATGTCAATGAGGTGTTGCTGGTGTCTGTTTCTTGCAAAAGAATACGATAAAGCGGGCCGGAAGTTAAGGTGAAAGGCGTTTGAATTAAACTGTTTAATTGCTCACTGTCAGTATAGTGAATGATGTTAATTTCAGGAGATAATGTTTCCCAACAAGGCTCCCCATCATTGATCTGAATTTGGCTATTAAAGATATTATGCTCGCTAAAAAAACGGCGCATGCCTGACTGAAACTGATTTAAATTGAAGTCACCCTGAATGTGTTGAGTGAATGAAATATTGTATTCGCTGCTGTCAGGATTTAACTGGTGGTCATGCCAAAAAAGCAAAGAGTAAGGGCTTAAAGGGATTGAATGCATGGTTTTTTCCTTACGAAATTGGTGTGATAATTTACCGGCGCTCTAAACGACTTATCCATATATGGTCAGGGTTAATATCCAGCTCTTTTCCATGATGGAATGAGAGTAATAAATTGAGCGGCTTAAGATTGATGAGGTGTGGAATATGTACCGTTAATTGTGTAAAGCGGGACTTAGGGAGTAACACTTTACAATAGCAATGGAAAGCACGACTGGCTTGTATCGCCCATTGAAAGATTTCATTACTGGTGTGCGAGAGTTCCAGTATCTCTACATAGTCATCCGTTAATCCCAACACACAGTAAAAGTCGTCATGTTGGAGGAAGTAAAAACGTCTATACAGTGGGTTTTTCTGCAGATACGCAAAATAATCCTGATCTTTTAGGCGGCCAAGGTTATTTGAAAAAAATACTTTCCCTAATTCCTCGGGGTTAATTTCATCGAAATGAGTTGATAAATTATTAGGCTGCAAAAGAGTATCAATAAAGGGAATGATGTAATTACTGGTGAGAGTGTATTTATCAAATATTTTTTTATAGATGGCTATTTTACGGTCATCCGAATAACAGATAACCATATCCGTATTTTGCTGATGCCCAGCCAGGAGTAAATCTTTCAAAAGCTTTGGGGATTTGACTGTGTCATCAATGCCTAAATCACCAATTATATTGGCTGTGCGATACTGGTTGTTATAAGAGAATGAATAAAGCGTGGAAACAATAATACCTTGTGTAACAAGATTGTCCTGATGACGAAAGGTGCGTTTTGTTGGTTTTTTGAAGCGGTCAATATCAATGAGGTGTTTCCAGATGAAAAAATCTTTTCCGCCTAAATCGCGGCCGTAGAAGTGGCTTATAATTTCATAGTCGGTTTCGAAAAGATGAGAAGGTGATAAGTAATTGATTACCTTTTCCATATGATTTTTTCCATTACGTGCTACAGCATTGAGTTTCCTTTTTGCGAAAAATAGATTTATTTAATAATGAAATCAATGAGGTTTCACTGGTGCTCACTGCTTTTTTAAAACGGTTACTGAAAGCATTGCAAGTGAAAATTCTGAATGTTTCTGAGAGTTATTTATAAAAAAGGAAAATATGAGATCCAGGTTGGGTTAGTAATGGTTTTTTTGCTGTTGATATCAGCCTGGTCTGTTTTTACTGTAAATTTTCTGTGAAATTTAAAACTTTAAGAATGACATTTTTGGTTAAAAAATCTTATTTAAGATGCAGGTTTTTTTAGTTTGTCATAGTGGAAGGCTTACATTGCGCGGCTAATCCGCGCATTTGATAAAGTCAGGCCGAGAACAGCGCAATAAGGATCGGCGCCAGCAAGCTCATAATAAAACCGTGCACAATAGCGGCAGGCACTATTTCCATGCCGCCGGTGCGTTGCAGGATGGGCAGGGTGAAATCCATTGAGGTAGCGCCGCTTAAGCCCAGCGTCATACTGCGCTGACGGGTAATTAACAGCGGGATCAACATGATGGTGATCAGTTCGCGCAGCAGATCGTTGAAGAAGGCGGCGCTGCCAATCACCGGGCCGAACGATTCACTCATCAGGATGCCGGAAAGTGAATACCAGCCGAAACCGCTGGCTAACGCCAGACCGGTTTTGATCGGCAGATCCAGCAGCAGCGCTGCAATCATGCCGCCGACCAGCGCGCTACACAGGGAGACCAGCGCCACCACCATGCCGCGCCGATTAATGGTGATCTGACGCAGTGTCATGCCGCTGCTGCGCAGCTGAATGCCGACCAGCAATAGCATCAGCATTAAAGCGTATTCGCTAATGGTCGATGCATGGCGCAGCGGCGCCCATTGGCTCAGTCCCAGCAGAAAACCCGCCAGCACCGATCCGCACAGCTTGAGCGACTCCAGCGCCATGTGCAGACGTGACGGTAGCGCTTGGGGTTTGTGCTGATGTCGCCACGGCCAACGCCGCTCGAGCAGCCAAAATGCCAGCAGCGAGCAGGCCAGAATGCTCAGCATGCTCACCAACGCAATGTGGAAAATGGCGAGCAGATTACTGCTTAGGTTATCGAGAAATGCCAGGCTGGTGCCCATAAAGAACAGAATGATATAAACCAGCGCGCTCAGCGTGCGGCCTACAGCGTGCAAAAGGGTGGTGTGTCGCAGCGGCAGCAGATAGCCGAGAATCAGCGGCAACAGGATGATGATCAATCCGTACATGTTGGGTTTCTATCCATGTTTGAAGGGCTGCAACGCTAGCGAAAAACGTTTGAAGTGTAAACCTTTTCTCCCGTGGCTGACTTGACCAACGCAGCGTGGCAGACCATGCTCAGGCAAAGTAGCAGATGGATTGTATGATGATTCTGGAACATATCGATATTCATGGTTTTCGCGGCATTAATCGGCTGTCATTGCCGCTGACTGATACCAATCTGTTGATTGGCGAAAATGCCTGGGGTAAATCGAGCCTGCTGGATGCATTGACGCTGTCGCTGGCGCCCGCAGCGGAACCCTATCAATTCACGGAACACGATTTTCACTTTCCTCCCGGCGATCTCGATGCCCGCATGCGTCAGCTGCAACTGGTATTCCGTTTCCGCAGCCAGAAAGACGATGACAACGCGCTGTTCGCGCCTTTTTGGCAGCACGATGAAAAGGGACGCTTTGTCCGTTTCAGCACGCGGGCAAAACGTCACGAGCAAGGGGTAAAAACCACCTGGCGGTTTATCGATCAACGCGGCGATGTGTTACCGATGGCGGGCACCGACGCGGCACTGGCACATTTGCGCGCTTACTATCCGGTGTTGCGTTTACGCGATGCCCGTTTTGGTCGTCGCGCCCGGCACGCAGACAACGATACGGAACGGCGCGCCACAACCTTGACGGCATTAGCACAGGAAGTGGAAAAGCTGACGCGTGATTTGGTGGTGCGTCCACAAACCTTGAGTGATGATCTGCTGCGGCAGGGTTTGCATACCATGCAGCAACTGCTGGAACACTATTTTTTGGTGCAACAGTCGGGCAGCAGTGCCGCGCGGGTTGCGCCGGAACTGCGTGATGGCAGCCAGGGCTGGCGCTCGCTGGATAAGCTCAACCATCTGATAGCCGGAACCGAATCACGCAGTCGTCAGGTGATTCTGTTGCGGATGTTCTCGTTGTTAATTCAGGCACACGGCAATGAAGCGTTGCCCGCAGGCGCACATCCGTTGCTGCTGGTGGAGGATCCGGAAACGCGTTTGCATCCCATTATGCTCTCCGTGGCCTGGAATCTACTGGAGCTGATGCCGCTGCAAAAAATCGCCACCACCAATTCGGGCGAACTGCTGTCGCAGGTACCGCTGGAGAATATTTGTCGTCTGGTGCGTGAACCGGCGCGCGTGGCGGCCTGGCGTATTGGCCCGGAAGGGTTGAGTGCCGAAGAGAGTCGCCGCATCGGTTTTCACATCCGCGTTAATCGCCCCTCAGCGCTGTTTGCCCGCTGCTGGCTGCTGGTAGAGGGTGAAACCGAAGTGTGGATTATCAATGAACTGGCGCGACAGCGTGGCTATCACTTTGCGGCGGAGGGGGTAAAAGTGATCGAGTTTGCGCAGTCCGGTCTTAAGCCGCTGCTGAAGTATGCCCAGCGCATGGGGATTGCCTGGCATGTGCTCACTGATGGCGACCAGGCCGGCAGTAAATATGCGGCTACCGCACGCAGCCAACTGCCGTCGCACGGTGTGGAAGCGGACCATCTCACTCAATTTCCTGCGCCAGATATTGAACATTTTCTGTATAAGCAGGGTTTTAGCGATGTTTATCATCATACGGCGCACCTGCCGTTAAACGCGCCGATGAATACGCGGCGTATTATTAGTAAAGCCATACAGCATAGCTCGAAACCTGAGCTGGCGATTGCCATCGCGATGGCTGCGGCTGAACGCGGGCCACAGGCGATTCCGCCGCTGTTAGATCAGCTATTTGCGCGCGTGATGTGGCTGGCACGCGGTCGGGCGGATTGAGGAAAGAGGAACGTCGCCAAATAAAAATGCCAGCGTCTGCGGCTGGCATTTTTTTCGGGAGTGGTCAGAATGAGTGAAGTAGTCTGCGCGTCACGCGACCGCAGCTTGCGTGGCTTCACAGGGCACGATCAGGCTGGCATGATTGCCTTTTGGTCCCTCATGGACATCAAACTGAACCTGCTGGCCAGCTTTCAGCGTTCTGTATCCCTCCATCTGGATCGTGGAGTAGTGTGCGAAGATATCGTCGCCGCCGCTAATCGGACAGATAAACCCGAAGCCTTTGGCGTTGTTGAACCATTTTACTGTACCCGTCTCCATGCTTTTACTTCCCTCGCAAGACATTTTGATAAGTAGGTGAGGTCATTGAAGCTGTGAGTCGAGCTTGTTTAAAACTCAATCAGCTTGTGTTAGTAGAATGTAGAGAAACGGACCTTATCGTCAAGCAAACGGCCCTGGCGGACGGGGATAAATTCATCAAAATTTGAGGCAGTTAACGCTATTGCAAATTTTGTGATACAGGTCGCGCATGTGCTTTTAGGGCCAGTTTTTATCAAGTGAAAACCGGCTTGACAGGCATGTTAAACTTTAAGAATGGGCGCAGAAATGTGCACAACCGTAACGCAGAATTTCGATGGAACATTATGGCAAACACAAACGACTGGCTTAATTTTGAACATCTAGCCGAAGATAAAGTACGCGAAGGGTTAAAGCCGCCTTCAATGTATAAAGTCATTCTGAACAATGACGATTATACACCTATGGAATTTGTTATTGACGTTCTGCAAAAGTTCTTTTCTTATGATATTGAACGTGCAACGCAGCTGATGTTGAAAGTCCACTACCATGGCAAAGCAATCTGTGGTGTATTCACTGCAGAAGTCGCGGAAACCAAGGTAGCCCAGGTGAACAATTATGCACGCGATAATGAACATCCGTTGCTGTGTACGCTAGAAAAAGCCTGAAGCCATCTCCATATAGGAGATAGGTTGTCAGAGCGATAATTGGGGGAGGTGCCAAATGCTCAATCAAGAACTGGAACTCAGTTTAAACATGGCTTTCGCCAGAGCGCGCGAGCACCGTCATGAGTTTATGACCGTCGAGCATCTGTTGCTGGCATTGCTCAGTAACCCGTCGGCCAGAGAGGCGCTGGAAGCCTGCTCGGTAGATATCGTGGCTCTGCGTCAGGAACTCGAAGCCTTCATCGAACAAACCACACCGGTGTTGCCGGCCAGTGAAGAGGAGCGCGATACCCAACCTACGCTCAGCTTCCAGCGCGTGTTGCAACGTGCGGTGTTCCACGTCCAGTCATCCGGTCGCAGCGAAGTTGCAGGTGCGAACGTGCTGGTCGCTATCTTCAGCGAGCAGGAGTCGCAAGCGGCTTACCTGTTACGCAAGCACGAAGTGAGCCGTCTCGATGTGGTGAACTTCATCTCCCATGGTACGCGTAAAGACGAACCCGGCCAGCCGCAGAACAATGCGGAGAATCCGGTTAACGAAGAGCAAGCAGGCGGGGAGGATCGTATGGAAAACTTCACCACCAATCTTAATCAGCTTGCTCGCGTCGGCGGAATTGATCCGCTGATCGGCCGCGATAAAGAGCTGGAACGTGCCGTTCAGGTGTTGTGCCGTCGTCGCAAAAACAACCCGCTGTTGGTGGGGGAATCAGGCGTCGGTAAAACTGCGATTGCTGAAGGACTTGCCTGGCGCATTGTGCAGGGCGACGTACCTGAGGTGATGAAAGAGTGCACCATTTACTCTCTCGACATCGGTTCGCTGCTCGCGGGTACCAAGTACCGCGGTGATTTTGAGAAACGTTTCAAAGCGCTGCTGAAACAGCTGGAACAGGACAGCAACAGCATCCTGTTTATTGATGAAATCCACACCATCATTGGTGCCGGTGCGGCATCGGGCGGCCAGGTGGATGCGGCAAACCTGATTAAGCCGTTGCTCTCCAGCGGGAAAATCCGCGTGATGGGTTCAACCACCTATCAGGAGTTCAGCAACATCTTTGAGAAGGATCGTGCGCTGGCGCGTCGTTTCCAGAAGATCGATATTACCGAACCTTCTGTGGAAGAAACCGTGCAAATTCTCAATGGTCTGAAGCCGAAGTACGAAGCGCACCATGACGTGCGTTATACCGCGAAAGCGGTGCGTGCGGCGGTGGAGCTGGCGGTGAAATACATCAACGATCGCCACCTGCCTGACAAGGCAATTGACGTGATTGATGAAGCTGGCGCGCGCGCGCGTCTTGTCCCCGTCAGCAAGCGTAAGAAAACGGTTAATGTGTCCGATATCGAAACGGTGGTTGCACGTATTGCGCGTATTCCAGAGCAGAGCGTGTCACAAACCGATCGCGATACGCTGAAAAATCTCGGCGATCGTCTGAAGATGCTGGTGTTTGGTCAGGACAATGCGATTGAAGCTCTGACTGAAGCGATTAAAATGAGCCGCGCTGGTTTGGGTCAGGATCGCAAACCGGTCGGTTCCTTCCTGTTTGCCGGCCCAACGGGTGTGGGTAAAACGGAAGTAACGGTTCAGTTAGCTAAAGCGCTGGGCATCGAGTTACTGCGTTTTGATATGTCCGAATATATGGAGCGTCACACGGTCAGCCGTTTGATTGGTGCGCCTCCGGGTTACGTCGGCTTTGATCAGGGCGGTTTGCTGACAGATGCGGTGATCAAGCATCCACATGCTGTGGTGTTGCTGGATGAGATCGAGAAAGCGCACCCGGATGTCTTCAACCTGCTGCTGCAGGTGATGGATAACGGTATGCTGACCGATAACAACGGCCGTAAAGCCGACTTCCGCAACGTGGTGCTGGTAATGACCACCAATGCCGGCGTACGTGAAACTGAACGTAAGTCGATTGGCCTGATTCATCAGGACAACAGCACTGATGCGATGGAAGAGATCAAAAAGATCTTTACTCCAGAGTTCCGTAACCGTCTGGACAACATTATCTGGTTCCGTCACCTGTCTCAGGAGGTGATTCATCAGGTGGTGGATAAATTTATCGTGGAGTTGCAGGCACAGTTAGATGCTAAGGGCGTGTCGCTGGAAGTGAGCGATGATGCGCGCGATTGGCTGGCTGATAAAGGTTATGACAAAGCGATGGGTGCGCGTCCGATGGCACGTGCGGTACAGGAAAACCTGAAGAAACCGTTGGCGAATGAACTGCTGTTTGGTTCGCTGGTTGATGGTGGATCGGTATCAGTAGCGCTGGATAAAGATAAAAACCAGCTTACTTACCACTTCCTGAGCGCGGAAAAACGTAAAACCGAAGGTACTGTGCACTAAGCGTGTTGCAGATATGAAAAAGGCCGGATGCAAATCCGGCCTTTTTTTCGCGCTAAATAAGTGTAACCAACGCGAGGGATGAACAGTTACTTAGCGACTACGGAAGACAATGCGGCCTTTGCTCAGGTCGTACGGGGTCAACTCGACAGTCACTTTGTCGCCCGTCAGGATGCGGATGTAGTTTTTGCGCATTTTACCGGAGATATGAGCGGTAACCACGTGCCCGTTTTCAAGCTCTACGCGGAACATGGTGTTCGGTAACGTATCCAATACGGTACCTTGCATTTCAATATTGTCTTCTTTGGCCATCGAATCCTCTGGGTGTACTACCAAACTGTTGAACCGGCAAGATAATGCCGAATTCCATGATTTATGTAAAGAACCGTTGATGATTTTGCCAACGCTTCGCCGTGCGTCGCGCCGTTGCGCGTGCAGTACGGATAAATTAGGGTGTTTTTTGACGTCTGCGGGGGATTAGCGGGCTAAGAATCTGTAGCAATCGGCATCAGGTGCACAATCAAAACAGCTTCGGGAAATGTGTGAGATTCCCAACCTGGCAATTCCGGCTCGCCACAGCGAAGCGCGGACGACATACCAAACTCGCTTATTGTATCACTTTTGTCGGGAATTGTGTGCAAAACATCTGAGAGCAATGTCAAAAAAGGGTCTGCGTTTGCCAACAACTCTCTGAAACCGGCTGCCAGGCCAGTGTTTGCACATACTGTAAATAGTCGACGCGAGGAATTTCAACCGCCCCGAGCGAGGCGGTATGCGGGTTTAGTACCTGGCAATCAATCAGTCGGCCTTGATGGGCAAGAAAGTGTTGTGAAAAGACCCAGAGCGCGGTTTTGGAGGCGTTTTCCTGCCGGCTAAACATCGATTCGCCGCAAAAGATTTGTCCCAGCGCCAATCCATACATGCCGCCCACCAGTTGCTGACCGCACCACACTTCTATCGAATGCGCATGGCCCAATTCATAAAGGCGCAACCAAGCGCGTTTAACTTCAAAGGTAATCCATGTACCTTCCTGGCGGCCGCTGGCACATCCTTCCAGCACTTGTGGAAAGGCATGATTCATTGTGACACGAAAAGGTGAACGCTTATGGAAGCGCGCCATGCTGCGGCTAAGATGGAAGGATTCCGGCAGCATCACCGCGCGAGGATCCGGCGACCACCAAAGAATGGGGTCACCGGGTGAGAACCACGGGAAAATCCCGCGCTGGTAAGCATTCATCAGGCGGGCAGGGGAGAGATCGCCGCCCATCGCCAATAATCCATTGGGCTCGCGCAGCGCCATCTCCGGTGGTGGAAAATTTAATGAATCCCGTGAAAGCTGTATCAGTCTCATTGCGTTAATCACACTCAGGGCTGTTGGCTAAGACTATAGCGTAAAGCGCTGATGGAAACGCCAGTAGCGGCCTGCTTTTGAGATTAATTCGGCGTGCGTGCCGGATTCAATAATTTGCCCGCCATCCATAACACAAATGCGGTCCATGGCTTCTAAGCCGCTTAAGCGATGCGTCACCATAATCAACGTCTTGCCACGGCTCACTTGCTGCAATAGCGAAAGAATCTGCTGTTCGGTGCTGGCGTCCAGGCCTTCGGTGGGTTCGTCCAGCAGCCATAAATCGCCATCGTGCAGCAGCGCGCGCGCTATCGCCAGACGACGCAGTTCGCCGCCAGACAGGGGTCGACCGCCGTCGCCCATCCACGCATTGAGGCCCTCATCATTTTCGGTAAGATGCGCCAGGCCCACCTGGTCTAACGCGGCGATCAACTGCTCGTCGCTGGCGCTGGGTTGGGCGAGCAACAGGTTGTCACGCAGCGTTTGGCTAAACAAATGTACACGCTGCGTCACGACGCTAATGCGGCTGCGCAGCGAAGCTTCATCCCAACTGGCGAGGTCGATTTCATTCAGGGCAATCGAACCTTGCTGCGCTTCCCAGCCACGGGTAATCAGCGTTAACAGACTGGATTTACCGCAGCCGGTTGGGCCGAGCAGCGCCAGATGTTCGCCTGCGCGCAATGATAACGAAAAATGCTGCAGCACGGGTTCCGGACGTTGTGGGTAGCTAAAACTAATGTTTTCCAGTTTTAGACTAAGACCTGCAACGCTCTCGATTTTCATGCCGGGAAAATGAATTGCGGCGGGTTGGTCGATGATCTCTTGCACGCGCTGAGCCGCGCTAGTGACTTGAGCAAGAGGTAAAAACGCGCCAGCCACGGGGGCCAGCGATTCGAATGCAGCCAGTCCGCAGAACACAAACAACGCGATGAAAGCGCCTGGGGCGCTGTTTTCACCCACACCCTGAGCAGAAATCCATAATAGGAGCGTCACGGTCACTCCGCTGATCAGCAGCAGCAGGCTTTGTGCCAGCGCCTGTAAACGGTGTTGTTTGCGTTGTGCCTGCTGCCAGTTGAACTCTTCCGTATCCAACTGACTGCGCCACGAAGGCGCTGCGCCATAAATTTTCAGCTCAGATAAACCGGTGAGCCAAAGTGTTAATTGCAGACGCCAATGGGCTTGATGCTGTGCGATCTGCTGTCCGGCTGAAGCACCCAGTCGCCAGAACAGCGGCGGCATCAGCATCAGCGTAAGCAGCATGATGCCGCCGAGCAGCAGCGCTAGCGGCACATCCAGCAAGGCTAAACCGCAGGTAACCACCACAATCACTACCGCAGCGCCGATCAAAGGTGAAATGACACGCAGGTAAAGATGATCGAGCGTATCGACATCACTGACGAAGCGGTTAAGTAATTCGCCCTGACGAAAACGGGCCAGTTGCTCAGGAGCCAACGCGATAAGTTTGCTGAAAGTGAATACACGCAAATGTTGCAGCACGCGGAAAGTGGCATCGTGACTGACTAAACGTTCAAAATAGCGCGCGGCGGTGCGGGTTATCGCTGCGCCTCGTACACCTGCAGCGGGCAACATGTAGTTAAAGGTAAAGAGCCCTGCGACACCCGCCAGCGAAGAGGCCGCGAGAAACCAGCCGGATAACGTTAGCAGGCCAATACTGGCAAGCAAGGTGACAATCGCCAGCACAATGCCAAGGCCAAGGCGCCACGGATGACGACGAAACAGCTGCAGGAAAGGCAATAAATCTTTCATCATGCGATCTCCTTCTGACGATGCTGTGCCATATCACGCAGCGGTCCATCTTGCAGAATCAGTTGCTGCCAATGGCCTTGCTGCACCAACTGCCCAGCTTGCATAACCCACACTTCATCCCAGTTCGCGAGATCGTGGAGTTGATGGGTGATCATCAGCGTGGTTTGTTGGTTAGCCGCTTGCTGCAGGGCGCTAATGACGTTTTGCTCGCTTTGGCTATCAAGACCGGATCCCGGTTCATCCAGCAACAGTAATTGTGCCGGTTTAAGCAGTGCGCGTGCGACGGCAACACGCTGCGCCTGTCCGACAGAAAGGCCAACGCCGCCATCGCCTAAAACGGTATCTAATCCTTGCGGCAAGCGGTCTAAAAATTCATCAACGCCCGCGCTTTGCAACACTATCGCGAGCGTAGCGTCATCAACATGGTTGTTCATCAATAAGTTTTCACGCAGCGTCGTTGCAGGCAGATGCGGATTTTGTCCAACCCAGGCGAGATGTTGTTGCCAGCTATCGCGATGGATATCCCGTAATTCAGTCGCGTTTATCAGTAACGAACCTTGATAAGGCAGGAAGCCGAGCAGCACATTCATCAGCGCAGTTTTTCCTGCGCCACTTTGCCCAACCAATGCCACACGTTTACCCGCTTCGAGGGTGAAATTCAGCGGCTGCGATAGCGTCTCACCGCTGGCGGTTGTCACCACCAGATCTTTCGCCTGAATGGTCAGTGTTGGGGTTACGGTAAGTGCAGCCGAAGATCGGTCGGCTGCCAGATTGGGGCTTTCACGAAGAAATTGATCCAGTGCATCAGCTCCGCCAATCGCCTGCGCTTTAGCATGATAGAAGGTGCCTAAGTCGCGTAATGGCTGGAAAAATTCCGGCGCCAGAATTAATGCCAGGAATCCGGCAAAGAGCGTTACGCCGGTGCCGTAATGTCCAAAGTTCAGTTCGCCCAGATAAGAGAAACCAAAATAGACCGCGACAACGGCGATCGCCAGTGAAGCAAAAAACTCCAGTACGGCGGATGAGAGAAACGCCAGGCGTAAAACTTCCATGGTGCGCTGACGAAAATCAGTGGTGCTAGCGGCGATCGCTTGTTGCTCTGCAGCGGCGCGGTGGAACAGGCGCAACGTCTCGCGGCCACGCAGACGATCATAGAAATCGCCGCTAAGCCGGGCAAGAGCAAGAAAATTGCGCCGGTTAGCATCCGCAGCACCCATACCAACCATCGCCATGAATAATGGAATCAGCGGTGCGGTCACCAACAAAATCAACCCCGCCGCCCAGTTAACCGGGAAAATCGCCAGCAAAATAGCCAGGGGAATAAATGCCGCCAACGTCATCTGGGGCAGATAGCGCGCGTAGTATTCCTGCATCTCTTCGATTTGTTCGAGCAGTAGCGTCGCCCAACTACCAGCGGGCTTTCCCTGAATCCAGGCCGGGCCTAATTCATTGAGCCGGTCCAATACCTGTTGACGCAACGCCCGCCGAATAGCCACGCCAGCGCGATGGCCTGCCATTTCACGGGCATAATGCAGCCCGGCGCGCAGCACGAAGCACAGCAGTAGTAAGAGGAAATCGTTAAGAAGCGCCGAGCGCGGTTGTTGAGCCACAATCAAATTTTGCAGCAGCGAAGCCAGCAACCATGCCTGGGCTATGATCACCAAAGCACCAGCAAAACCCAACAGTGAAGCTGCACGCAAGCTGCTTGCGCCATGATGACGTTGCTGACGGAGCCAGCGAAGAAGTTCTTGTTGCCGTGATTTGTTCATGCGATGCCGTTTGGTAACTCAAAAGAGATGTCAATCCCGGATGAAAACCCAGCAGTGTAGGGCGCCTGAACTGTAGCACGCAGGTAATAAAAAAGGCGACCAAAACTGGCCGCCTTGAGGCGATTATGATCAGGTTATTAACAACTTACTTATCGTTTTTAACCAGTCCGTCGAGGAAGCGTTCAGCATCCAACGCGGCCATACAACCGGTACCGGCAGAGGTGATTGCCTGGCGATAGATATGGTCCATGACGTCACCGGCAGCGAATACGCCCGGAATGCTGGTCTGCGTGGCATTGCCGTGCAAGCCAGACTGCACTTTGATGTAGCCGTTTTCTAATTCAAGCTGACCATCAAAGATCGCGGTATTCGGGCTGTGACCGATCGCAACGAATAAACCTGCAATGTCCAGTGATTCTGGTGCTTCGCCATTGGTAGAAAGCAGTTTTAGGCCAGTTACACCCATTTGATCGCCAACCACTTCATCCAGCGTGCGATGAGTATGAAGCACGATGTTGCCACTGCGCACTTTCTCCATCAGACGATCGATGAGGATTTTTTCGGCACGGAAACTGTCTCGGCGGTGAATCAGATGCACTTCAGCGGCAATGTTTGCCAGATAAAGGGCTTCTTCAACCGCGGTGTTACCGCCGCCAATCACCGCAACCTTCTGATTGCGATAGAAGAAACCATCGCAGGTCGCGCAGGCGGACACGCCTTTGCCCTTGAAGGCCTCTTCCGATGGCAAGCCAAGATAACGCGCGGAGGCGCCAGTTGCGATGATCAACGCATCCGCAGTGTATTCGCCGCTGTCACCAACCAAACGGAACGGGCGGTTCTGCAAATCAACCGTATGAATGTGGTCAAAAATGATCTCGGTATTGAACTTCTCGGCGTGCTCTTGCATGCGCTCCATCAGCGCTGGACCGGTCAGATCGTTTGGATCGCCTGGCCAGTTTTCCACTTCAGTCGTGGTGGTGAGCTGACCGCCTTTTTCCAGCCCGGTAATTAAGACCGGATTCAGGTTAGCGCGCGCTGCATACACCGCAGCAGTATAACCGGCTGGACCGGAGCCCAGAATGAGCAGCTTACTGTGTTTGGCAGTACTCATGCGTTCCTCAATTTTTTCTGACAACATAGTTTTTGATTGTAGGGAAATTAACGCCGCAAAAAAAGGCTTCAGCAATTTTGTTAACAATCGCTGTAAGCGGCGTAGACGATGAGTACAGATTCTGCACGTGCGCTGCGCCAAAAGGGGGCAATGCTCGGCAAATAGTGGTGCAGCAGCATAAAAATTCTCATTTAAAAACAGCAACCCAGATCTCTATCTGGCATCTTGTACTGAATTTGGATGTTTTACTTTGACAATCGCCTGCGCTTTTGCGAAAACATTGGGAGAAGCAGAGAATATTTAGCGATTCAAAACAGAATTTCATTTCCGTTTTGGGCTTTTTAGCCGAATAAACTCAGCCTGACATTGGTAATGACGCATGATGTGGACAGACAACATGCGTCATACGGATGGTCGCATTTCTGCACAGGCTTATCGTCTTCACTTCAGTAAGGCCCTGAACAATGAGCGTTTTCAGGGTGTGGCAGGTAAAGGGAAGGAATTAAGAGAGACAATAATAATGGTAGACAATAAGAAACGCCCCGGAAAAGATTTAGATCGTATCGACAGAAATATTCTGAATGAACTGCAGAAAGACGGTCGAATTTCCAATGTCGAGCTTTCCAAACGTGTTGGATTATCGCCAACACCTTGTCTTGAGCGCGTACGTCGCCTTGAGCGTCAAGGTTTCATTCTGGGTTACACCGCGCAACTCAACCCGCATTATCTGGATGCTTCGCTGCTGGTATTCGTTGAGATTACTCTGAATCGTGGTGCACCAGATGTGTTTGAGCAATTTAACGCCGCTGTGCAAAAACTTGAGGAAACTCAAGAATGTCACCTCGTTTCCGGTGACTTTGACTACCTGTTGAAAACCCGCGTACCGGATATGTCCGCCTATCGTAAGCTGCTGGGTGAAACCTTGCTGCGCCTGCCGGGCGTAAACGACACCCGTACTTACGTGGTGATGGAAGAGGTCAAACAGAGCAATCGTCTGGTGATCAAAACCCGGTAGTGCAGGGCAGGTGCAAAGCTTGCAGGATTTCGGTACACTCCTGTGAATTCATACAGGACCAGCGTCGGGCATGCCCGACGTTGTTGCCTTCTTAATTTACAGGCACCTGGAGAGTTCTCTTGAGCCAGGAATATACAGAAGATAAAGAAGTTTCGTTACAACCGCTGAGCAGTGGACGTCGTCTATTGGAAGCGTTGCTGATCCTTGTGGCCTTGTTCGCCGTCTATTTGATGGTGTCGCTGGTTAGTTTTAACCCTTCAGACCCAAGCTGGTCGCAAACCGCCTGGCACGAGCCTATCCATAATCTGGGTGGTAGCGTAGGTGCATGGCTGGCAGATACGCTATTGTTCATTTTTGGCGTGATGGCCTACGCCATTCCTCCCGTGATCATTGGTCTGTGTTGGATCACCTTCCGCCAGCGCGATCGTCAGGACTACATTGACTACTTTGCCGTGGGCTTGCGCCTGATTGGCGTATTAGCATTAGTCGTGACCACCTGCGGCCTTGCGGCGCTTAATGTTGATGATATCTGGTATTTTGCTTCCGGCGGCGTCATTGGCAGCCTGGTAAGCAATGCGATGGCACCATGGTTTAGTTCTGCTGGCGGTACGCTGACGCTGCTTTGCGTCTGGGCGGCAGGAATCACGTTGTATACCGGTTGGTCCTGGTTAACCATTGCCGAGAAAATTGGTGGCGTGGTGATGGGCGTTCTAACTTTCGCCAGTAATCGTTCACGTCATGATGAGCCGTGGCAGGAAGATGAAGAATATGACGATGAGGAACACACTGATGATGTTCCGCCTCCGATTCATGCTGCGCAGTCTGTAAATGAAGACGATGACGTACTGTTGGCGAAACCACGCAAGGTAAGTGAATCGGTTACTGAAGAGTTGGGTGATGACCCGCTGTTGGCAAAAGCCAGTGCAGCAACCGCCGCTGCGATTGCTGTTACTACTCAAGCTGCACAACAAGCACCAGCTGTAGCGGCACCCGTCGCCAACGCACCCGCAGAACCTGTCGCTATGCCTCGTTCTGTGGAACCAGCGCCGGAATCGATTCCCGCTCCTCAGCCTGTCGCTGCGGCGCCAGAATCGATTCCACAATCCGCGACTCCGCTTTATCGCTTTGAAGTGCCGAATCAACCCGCGCCTTCACCGTTTTCGCCTGTCGATGATGATGAAGGTCCGAGTATGGGGAATTGGCAAGATGCCGATTCCTCTTCGGCATCATTCAATAGCGTAGCCGCTGCATCTCTGGCAACCGGGGCAGTAAAAGCCGCTGCTTCACCTGCTGCTTACTCGCCTGCTTTCGATATTGTGCCTGAACGTGATTACAACCCGCAGGTAAAACAGGGCATTGGCCCAGAGTTACCGCGGCCAAATAAAGTCAAATTACCAACGCGACGCGAGTTGGCCTCATACGGCATTAAGCTGCCTTCGCAGCGTATGGCCGAAGAGCAAGCTAAAGATGCGGAGCAACAGCAGCCGGAAATGACGGCATCCTTTAGTGCTCCTTCGCATGAGGATGATGTAGAGCTGCAGGAAGCGCAGTTGCGTGATGCTTTCGCGTCACAGCAGCAGAATCGCTACGGTGAAAGCTGGCAAGATGTTCGCGAGCCCGAAGATGAGGACGCACTGCAGCAGGCGCAACTTGCGCGTCAGTTCGCCGATCAGCAGCAACAGCGCTATAACGAACCTGTAGTTAAGGAGGCGCCGGTATTCAATCTGGATACGACCTCTGCTTTTGACTTCTCACCAATGAAAGATTTGGTCGATGATAGCCCAAGCGAACCGCTGTTTACGCTTTCAGCAACGCCAGAGCCCGAAGAGCCTGAACAGTGGCAGGAGCCGGCTGTTCCACAGCCTTCGCCGCTGCCGTCGTTGAGTGCAGAGTCCAGTCCGTGGTCGTCACCGGAGCAGGAGGCCTATTCGGTGCCGCCGGCACCAGTGAAGCCCGCTGCGCCAGTCCAGGACAGCCTGTTCCACCCGTTCCTGGTTCGTCATGAACAGCCGCTGGAAAAACCTTCTACGCCACTGCCAACGCTGGATCTTCTGACGTCACCACCGGCAGAAGAAGAACCCGTCGATATGTTTGCTCTTGAGCAAACAGCGCGACTGGTTGAAGCGCGACTGGCGGATTACCGTGTGAAGGCGGAAGTTGTTGGGATTTCACCTGGCCCGGTGATTACCCGTTTTGAACTTGATCTGGCTCCAGGCGTGAAAGCTTCACGTATCTCTAACTTGTCACGTGACCTGGCGCGTTCCTTGTCAGCTGTTGCGGTACGTGTGGTGGAAGTCATTCCAGGCAAGCCATATGTAGGCCTTGAGCTGCCAAATAAACGCCGTCAAACCGTTTATCTACGCGAAGTGCTGGATTGTCCTAAATTCCGCGAGAATCCTTCTCCGCTTGCCGTAGTGTTGGGTAAAGACATCGCAGGCCAACCGGTTGTCGCTGATTTAGCGAAGATGCCTCACTTGCTGGTTGCCGGTACCACCGGTTCCGGTAAGTCGGTCGGCGTTAACACCATGATCATCAGCATGCTGTATAAAGCCACACCGGAAGAAGTGCGCTTTATTATGATTGACCCGAAAATGCTCGAGCTGTCAGTGTACGAAGGCATTCCGCACCTGCTGACCGAAGTGGTTACCGACATGAAAGATGCGGCGAATGCGCTGCGCTGGAGTGTGGGTGAAATGGAGCGTCGTTATAAGCTGATGTCGGCACTGGGCGTACGTAACCTTGCGGGCTACAACGAAAAGATTGAGCAAGCTGCAGCGATGGGCCGACCAATCCCCGATCCATTCTGGAAGCCGGGTGATAGCATGGACACTACGCCGCCAGTGCTGGAAAAATTGCCGTACATTGTGGTGCTGGTCGACGAATTTGCCGACCTTATGATGGCGGTGGGTAAGAAAGTCGAAGAGTTGATTGCACGTCTGGCGCAGAAAGCGCGAGCTGCGGGCATTCACTTAGTGCTGGCAACGCAACGTCCGTCGGTAGATGTCATTACGGGCCTGATTAAAGCTAACATCCCGACGCGTATCGCTTTCACCGTTTCCAGTAAGATCGATTCACGTACTATTCTCGATCAGGGTGGCGCAGAATCGTTGCTGGGAATGGGTGACATGCTTTACATGCCGCCTAACTCCTCTATGCCAGTGCGTGTGCACGGTGCGTTTGTGCGCGATCAGGAAGTGCATGCGGTGGTCCAGGACTGGAAAGCGCGTGGTCGCCCACAATACATCGAAAGCATTACCGCGGGTGAAGAGAGCGACAGTGCTGCTGGCGGTATGATGGGTGATGAAGAGTTGGATCCGCTGTTCGATCAGGCGGTCTCTTTCGTGGTGGAAAAACGCCGCGCTTCCATCTCTGGGGTTCAGCGCCAATTCCGTATTGGCTATAACCGTGCTGCACGCATCATCGAACAGATGGAAGCGCAGGGTATCGTTTCTGAACCCGGACACAATGGTAACCGCGAAGTACTATCGCCGCCGCCACACGAGATGTAGCTTATTACGTGCAATTGTTCTCTTATGGGCCAGTTAATACTGGCCCATTGTTTATCTGTTGGTCGATCCCCATATTTTCGGGAGCTTTCGGCTTTTTCTCCTGTCGAAGAGACAGGGCGGCAACTACGTTTAATGTGGTAAGTGTCGGGAAACAATGAATAAGGAATTGAATCAGATGAAATTACACGTTATTGCCTGCGGCCTAATGGCCAGTTTAGTTTCCGCATCAGTTTTGGCGGATGCGTCCAGCGATCTGCAACAGCGTCTCAATAAAGTGAACAGCTTCCATGCCAGCTTCAGTCAGAAAGTGACTGACGGCGGCGGTGCCAATGTACAGGACGGCGAAGGAGAGCTTTGGGTAAAGCGTCCAAGTTTGTTTAATTGGCACATGACAGCACCGGATGAAAGCGTGATTATTTCTGATGGTAAGAATCTGTGGTTCTACAATCCATTTGTTGAACAAGCAAGTGTTAGCCTGCTGCAAAATGCCGCCAGCAACACGCCGTTTATGTTGATTGCTCGCAACCAGCCAAGTGACTGGAAGCAATACAACATCAAGCAGCAGGGTGATAACTTCGAGCTGACCCCGAAAAGCAGTGATGGCAATCTCAAGCAATTCACCATTAATGTGACGTCAGCAGGCACCATCAATAAGTTCAGCGCGATTGAGCAAGATGGACAGCACAGCGATTACCAGTTGAAAAGCCAGAACAACGGCGCCATTAGCCCAGATAAATTCACCTTTACGCCGCCAAAAGGAGTAACGGTGGACGATCAACGTCAGTGAGGCCACAGTGAGTAATCTGTCTCTGGATTTCGCCCCGTCGAATGAGTTTCAGCCGCTGGCCGCGCGTATGCGGCCGGCTACGCTGCAACACTATATTGGGCAGCAACATTTGCTGGCGCCAGGTAAGCCCTTACCGCGTGCCATTGAGGCTGGGCATCTGCATTCGATGATTTTATGGGGACCGCCGGGGACAGGGAAAACAACGCTGGCTGAAATCATTGGTCATTATGGTAAAGCCGATGTTGAGCGCATATCTGCGGTGACTTCTGGTGTTAAAGAGATTCGTGAAGCCATCGAACGTGCGCGTCAAAATCGTCAGGTGGGTCGTCGCACCATCTTGTTTGTAGATGAGGTGCATCGCTTCAACAAAAGCCAGCAAGATGCGTTTTTGCCACACATTGAAGATGGCACGATAACTTTTATTGGCGCCACCACCGAAAATCCCTCGTTTGAACTCAACTCGGCGTTACTATCGCGAGCACGTGTTTATTTGCTTAAGTCGCTCACCACCGCTGATATTGAGCAGGTACTGCTGCAGGCGATGGAGGATGAAGAACGCGGCTATGGCAAGAGTGATATTGTGCTGCCGGATAATACGCGTCGCATGATTGCTGAACTGGTCAATGGTGACGCACGTCGTGCTTTGAATACGCTGGAAATGATGGCGGATATGGCAGAGAGCAACGCTGAGGGCCAGCGTGAATTAACGCCACAGTTACTCAATGAAGTGTCGGGTGAAAGGGCAGCGCGTTTTGATAATAAAGGCGACCGCTTCTACGATCTGATTTCCGCCTTGCACAAATCTGTGCGTGGCTCAGCACCTGATGCGGCGCTCTATTGGTATGCAAGAATCATCACCGCTGGCGGAGATCCATTGTATGTCGCTCGACGTTTGCTGGCGATTGCCTCAGAGGACGTCGGAAACGCCGATCCACGCGGTATGCAGGTCGCATTGGCCGCTTGGGATTGCTTTACCCGCGTCGGTCCAGCTGAGGGTGAGCGAGCCATTGCTCAGGCGATTGTTTACCTTGCCAGTGCGCCAAAAAGTAATGCAGTTTATACCGCTTTCAAAGCCGCGATGCGCGATGCGCGCGAGTTTCCTGATTACGACGTGCCGGAGCATTTACGCAATGCGCCCACTAAGTTAATGAAGGAAATGGGATTGGGTAAAGAGTATCGCTACGCGCACGATGAAACTCACGCATATGCGGCTGGGGAAGTCTATTTCCCGCCGGAAATGGCGCAGACTCGCTACTATCAGCCGACTAATCGCGGGCTTGAAGGGAAAATTGGCGAAAAACTCGCCTGGCTGGCTGAGCAGGATCAAAATAGCCCGATAAAACGCTACCGCTGATAAACACCTTACGGTAAGGTGAGCAAGGATTTCATTGCATTCCATAGGGATGCGTCCCGCCATTCGTTCAATCAACCTTTTATTACACAGGATTAGCATGCTCGATCCCAACCTGCTGCGTAACGAGCCAGACGCAGTCGCAGAAAAACTGGCACGCCGAGGATTTAAACTGGATGTGGAAACGTTACGTTCGCTCGAAGAGCGCCGTAAAGTCTTGCAGGTAGAAACTGAAAATCTACAGGCTGAGCGTAATTCCCGATCCAAATCCATCGGTCAGGCCAAAGCACGTGGGGAAGATATCGAGCCACTGCGTCAGGAAGTGAACGCACTGGGCGAACGCCTGGATGCAGCTAAAGCAGAACTGGATACGCTGCAAAATGAGATCCGTGATTTTGCCCTCGCGCTGCCTAACCTGCCGGTTGATGAAGTGCCGTTGGGTAAAGATGACAGCGAGAATCAGGAAGTCAGCCGCTGGGGCCAGCCGCGCCAGTTTGATTTTCCGGTAAAAGACCACGTTGAGTTGGGTGAAGCCGCCAAAGGCCTCGATTTTGCAGCCGCCGTAAAACTGACTGGTTCACGTTTTATCGTGATGCAAGGTCAGATCGCGCGCCTGCATCGTGCCTTAAGCCAGTTTATGCTTGATCTGCACACGCAACAGCACGGTTATCTCGAAACCTATGTTCCCTATCTGGTCAACCAGGAAACATTATACGGTACCGGACAATTGCCGAAATTTGGTGAAGACCTGTTCCATACCAAACCGTTGGGCGAAGAAGCGGGTAGCAGCAACTATGCGCTGATCCCAACAGCAGAAGTGCCGTTGACCAACTTAGTGCGTGATGAGATCGTTGAAGAAGAAGCGTTGCCGATTAAACTTACCGCGCATACGCCATGCTTCCGTTCAGAAGCCGGTTCATATGGACGCGATACGCGCGGCTTAATTCGCATGCATCAGTTCGACAAAGTTGAGATGGTGCAGATTGTCGCACCTGAATCTTCCATGGATGCGCTAGAAGAGTTGGTCGGCCACGCTGAGAAAGTGCTGCAACTGCTCAATCTGCCATATCGCAAAGTTCTGCTTTGCACCGGCGATATGGGCTTTGGTTCAGCCAAAACCTACGATCTGGAAGTTTGGTTGCCCGCGCAAGATACCTATCGCGAGATTTCATCTTGTTCCAACATGGGTGATTTCCAGGCGCGTCGTATGCAGGCGCGTTGCCGTAGCAAAACCGATAAGAAGCCGCGTTTGCTGCATACGCTGAATGGTTCTGGTTTGGCGGTAGGCCGTACCCTGGTTGCGGTGCTTGAAAACTATCAGCTGGCCGACGGTCGTATTGAAGTTCCAGAAGTATTGCGTCCTTACATGGGCGGTCTGGAATTTGTTGGCTAATCAACGCTCAATGATATTAACCCGGCAATGCCGGGTTTTTTGTTTCTTAAGCTGTAACATAATTATTTTTTAGTTGGAATTAATCAGAAATAAACGTTATCGACAGCAAATGGCTATAAAGCATTAAAAATCGCTAATTCAAGTAGATAGCTATCCATCTTAATTGCTCCCGCACCCTTCTAACCTGCTGAAGATAAGAAAAATAAATTGTTCATCAGCAAATCGTGCTGCGGTGATTTTTTGCACATTGACTTTAAAATGGTGAATGGCAAACTGCGCGCAATTATCATCATCTCTTTTGGTTTCCTCACTATGTCAACCTGGTCCCGCCCCGTCGTTTTGCTGCTCTGCGGCTTAATGCTTATGACGGTGTCTATTGCTGTGCTTAATACGTTGGTACCGCTGTGGCTTACTCACGATCAATTGCCAACCTGGCAAGTGGGTATGGCCAGCTCATCGTATTACACCGGTAATTTGCTAGGCACCTTACTGGCGGGCTGGTTGATCAATCGTTATGGTTTTAACCGCTGTTTCTATTTGGCTAGCGTACTTTTCGCCGTGGCGACCATGGGCATGGTTATGCTGGATGGATTTTACAGCTGGACGATGCTGCGCTTCACTGCAGGCATCGGATGCGCCTTGATTTGGGTTGTGGTTGAGAGCGCTTTGCTCTGCAGCGGTACCGTGCGTAATCGTGGCCAGTTACTGGCTGCTTACATGATTATCTATTATCTCGGGACGGTAGCAGGTCAGCTGTTGGTGAGCCGCCTTTCGACAGAATTGCTGCACGTGATTCCATGGGTGACCACACTGATTATCTGTGCGGTATTGCCGGTAGTTTTTGTGCAGGTAAAAGCGACTGTAGCAACGGAAGAGGCCTCAACGGGCCATATCTGGATTATGTTGCGCCGTCGCAGTTCTCGCCTTGGTATCAATGGCTGCATTATTTCCGGTATCGTTCTCGGTTCCCTTTATGGCTTGATGCCACTGTATCTTTCTCATCAGGGCATGAGCGATGCAACCGTCGGTTACTGGATGGCATTATTAGTAAGTTCAGGCATTGTCGGTCAGTGGCCAGTAGGGCGCCTGGCCGATCGTTTTGGCCGTTTGATGGTGCTGCGTGTACAAGTGTTCGTGGTGATTTTAGGTGCTATCGCTATGCTTGGTGATGCAGCGATGGCACCGGCGTTGTTTGTGCTGGGACTTGCTGGTTTTACACTCTATCCGGTGGCCATGTCGTGGGCGTGTGAAACCGTGGCGCACCACGAATTAGTGGCGATGAATCAGGCATTACTGTTTAGCTATACCGTAGGCAGCCTGGTGGGGCCGGGAATGACGGCGATGTTAATGCAGAACTACTCTGATCGACTGCTGTTTGTGATGATTGCGGCGGTGGCGCTGGTTTATCTGGTAATGTTACTGCGTAAAGTCGATCATCAGGCAACGCCAGTTGCACACGCATAATACAGAAATATGAATCACTAAAAAGGGGAGCCAGCGGCTCCCCTTTTGTTGATTAGTACATCACTTCATGACCGTAGCTGGCGAGAATACTCTTTACTCGCTCCATGGTTTCCTTACTCGGCGGCTTAACACCATCCAGCTTGTACTCTTCCCCCATGGCAATCCACTTGTGTTTGCCCAACTCGTGGTAGGGCAATAGCTCAATCTTCTCGATATTATCCATATCTTTAGTGAACTCGCCTAAGCGATGAACAGAGTCGTCATCATCGGAGTAGCCTGGCACTACCACAAACCGAATCCAGGTGCGTTTACCTTTCTTGTGCAAATAGCGTGCAAAATCCAGCGTGCGATGATTAGACACACCCACCAGAATCTGATGCACATCATCGTTAATCTGCTTGAGATCGAGCATCACCAAGTCAGTGGCTTCCAGCAGTTCATCGATCACTGGATCGTAGCGGCGAACAAAGCCATTAGTGTCGAGGCAGGTATGGATACCTTCAGCCCGGCAGGCTCGGAACCAGTCACGGACAAATTCGGCTTGTAAAATCGCTTCTCCGCCGGATGCTGTAACGCCGCCGCCAGATGCATTCATGAAGTGGCGATATGACAGTACATCCTTCATCAACTCTTCAACAGTTACCTCTTTCCCGCCGTGTGTATCCCAGGTATCGCGATTGTGGCAATACAGGCAGCGCATCAGGCAACCCTGGAAAAAGGTGATAAAGCGTATGCCCGGGCCATCAACGGTGCCGCAGGATTCAAAGGAGTGGATACGACCGATGGTTGACATTGCGATAAGTTCTCCAGGTGAGCCTGAACATCAGGCAGCACAATCTCTGTTGTGCTCTAAGTGAAAGTCGGTTTTGCCAGGGTGCCTGCATTAGCAAACTGGCAAAACGGACTTTGGAGAAAAGGCTCCCGAAGGAGCCTTTTAATCTTAGTAAGGTGCGATTACAACGACTGGGTGAAAGTACGTGTAATTACATCTTTCTGCTGCTCTTTAGTGAGCGAGTTGAAGCGTACAGCATAGCCAGAAACGCGGATGGTCAGCTGCGGATATTTCTCAGGATGTTCCATGGCATCCAACAGCATCTCACGATTCATTACGTTGACGTTCAGATGCTGACCACCTTCGATGTTGGCTTCGTGATGGAAATATCCATCCATTAGGCCTGCAAGGTTAGTTTTACGCACGTTATCATCTTTGCCCAGCGCATTCGGCACGATGGAGAAGGTATAAGAGATACCGTCTTTAGCGTAAGCGAACGGCAGTTTCGCGACTGAGGTCAATGACGCAACTGCACCTTTCTGGTCACGACCATGCATTGGGTTAGCGCCCGGTCCAAACGGCGCACCTGCACGACGGCCATCTGGGGTATTACCGGTTTTCTTACCGTAAACTACGTTAGAGGTGATGGTCAGTACTGATTGCGTTGGTACCGCGTTGCGGTAGGTTTGCAGTTTCTGAATTTTCTTCATGAAACGTTCAACCAGATCGCAGGCCATATCATCAACGCGAGAGTCGTTATTACCAAACTGTGGATATTCACCTTCAATTTCGAAATCTACTGCTAAGCCATCTTCATCACGGATGGTTTTTACTTTCGCATATTTGATCGCAGAGAGTGAGTCAGCTGCGACAGACAGGCCAGCGATACCACACGCCATGGTGCGATAAACGTCACGATCGTGCAGCGCCATTAATGAAGCTTCGTAGCTGTACTTATCATGCATGTAGTGAATGATATTCAGGGAGGTGACATACTGCTTAGCCAGCCAATCCATGAAGTGATCCAGACGTTCCATCACAGTATCGAAGTCGAGAATTTCGTCAGTAATTGGCGCTTCTTTTGGGCCAACCTGCATTTTCAGCTTCTCATCTACGCCACCGTTGATTGCATACAGCAGAGTTTTAGCCAGGTTGGCGCGTGCTCCGAAGAATTGCATCTGTTTGCCGACAATCATCGGGCTTACGCAGCAAGCGATAGCATAGTCATCGTTATCGAAGTCAGGACGCATCAGGTCATCATTCTCATACTGCAATGAAGACGTATCGATCGAGACTTTCGCTGCGTATTTTTTGAAATTAACCGGTAATTTTTCAGACCAAAGAATGGTCATGTTGGGTTCCGGTGATGGGCCCATGGTGTAAAGCGTGTTCAGGAAGCGGAAGGTGCTTTTGGTCACCAGAGTACGGCCATCAACACCCATACCGGCGAGTGATTCAGTTGCCCAGATTGGGTCACCTGAGAACAGCTCATCATATTCAGGGGTACGCAGGAAGCGCACCATACGAAGTTTCATGACCAGATGGTCAATCAGTTCCTGTGCTTCTTCTTCATTCAGTTTGCCTGCCTGAATATCACGATCGATATATACATCCAGGAAGGTTGATACGCGTCCAAAGGACATCGCTGCACCGTTCTGCGATTTCACCGCAGCGAGGTAGCCGTAGTAAGTCCACTGTACTGCTTCTTGTGCATTAGTGGCCGGCAGTGAAATGTCTGAGCCATATTTCGCAGCCATCTCTTTAATCTGACCAAGCGCACGATGCTGTTCAGAGATCTCTTCACGCAGGCGGATGGTGGCTTCCAGATCAACGCCGTTTTCCATATCGCTCTGTAATGAATTGAACTGCGCGACTTTGTCTTTCATCAGATAGTCGATGCCGTACAGCGCAACGCGACGGTAGTCACCGATGATACGTCCGCGACCATAAGCATCTGGCAGACCAGTCAGTACGCCTGATTTACGACAGCGCATAATGTCTGGGGTATAAACATCGAATACACCCTGGTTGTGGGTTTTACGATACTCGGTGAAAACTTTTTTTAGCGCAGGGTCGAGTTCGCGGCCATAAACTTTGCATGAACCCTCAACCATTTTTATGCCGCCAAAAGGAATGATGGCTCGTTTCAATGGCGCTTCAGTTTGTAGGCCAACAATTTTTTCCAGCGACTTGCTGATATAACCTGCATCGTGAGAGGTAATGGTTGAAGCCAAATCGGTATCAAAATCAACCGGAGCGTGAGTACGGTTCTCGATTTTGATGCCTTCAAGCACGCTATCCCACAGCTTAGTTGTGGCCGGAGTTGCACCGGCCAGGAAGGATTCGTCGCCTTCATACGGTGTATAGTTTTTCTGGATAAAGTCACGGACGTTGACGCTGTTCTGCCATTCGCCGGCGCTAAATCCTTCCCAGGCTGACGCCATTTTTTCATTCAGTTCGGACATGATATACCTGCCTTATTTAGGGAGACTTTGACGTATGGCGCGCTGAGTCAGCACGCCCGTACCAATTCATTAATGCACCGGCTCATTGCCACGCAGATAGATTACCCAGTAGGTCAAACCTACTAACAATCCGCCGCCAATAATGTTGCCGATGGTCACGGGAATAAGATTGTTAAGAATGAAATCGCTAACGCTAAGTGAAGGAAATTGAGCTGCGCTTGCACCGGCCATTTGCCAGAATTCTGGGCTGGCGAAATCGCGAATAACGATGGCCATTGGGATCAGGAACATGTTGGCGATGCTATGTTCGAAGCCGCAGGCAACAAACATCGCCACCGGTAAAATCATCGCGAACATCTTATCCATCAAACTGCGGCCGGAATAACTCATCCACACAGCGAGGCAAACCATAAGGTTGGCGAGCGTGCCGAGACTGACGGCTTCAATAAAGGTGTGATGCATTTTATGGTCAGCAGTTTGCAGAACGTTTAAACCCCATGCACCATTTGCCACCATGTGTTCACCAGCTAACCAGATGAGTGCTACAAAGAATAGTGCACCGAACAGATTGCCGATATAGACGGTCAGCCAGTGTCGGCCCAGTTGCAACCAGGTAATTCGTCCGCTGGCTTTCGCTACCACTATCAATACGGTTGAGGTGAACAGGTCAGCACCGCAAACCACTACCAACATCAAACCGAGTGAGAAACAGATGCCGCCTATCAATTTTGCTATGCCATAAGGCATCGCTCCACTTCCGGTAGTCGCAGTGATATAGAAGACAAATGCAATTGAGATAAATACGCCAGCAGTAATGGCAAGGAAGAATGTGGTTAAAGGATGTTTGGTTGCTTTATATATGCCGGCTTCTTCTGCAACTTTTGCCATTGCCGCCGGTAATAATGAATTAAAAGGGTTGTCAGCTTTCACACTAACGCTCTCCAAAAATTGCCTGTAAAGATACTAACAAAGGAGTATAGGTCAGAAATTGACGTGGATCATATTTGACCGGAAGGTAGGCGCTAAGCGAAGCGACTAGTAAGGTGATTTTAAATTAAGATATTGAAATTAATAGAATAAATAATTTTTAATTTATGCAAAATAAGTTGAAGTGAGTTGTGATGCAGGCTTGGTTTTGTTAAATATCATTAACGATTAAAGCTGAATTGTTATTTAATATAAAGTTTTATGCTTCTTTAATTTTTTGATTAAAAAAATGGCACTGATCTTACTCAGTGCCATTTACGTTACGTGAATTATCCAACTAAAAAATTAAAGAGGGATAATTATTTTTGTGACCAGTAACGACGTTTAGCTGCCTGTAATTTTTCATAAGCGGCTAACAGTGATTGATGAGCAGGGAAGGCTTTAAGGTCCAGATCGACGGCTTGCAATCCATAGAATGGCGCTTCACCACTGATCGCGGCTGAAGCAGCATCTACGGCTGCTTCACCATACATACGTGTGAAAGCACGATGGTATTGAAGTGGGTCACGCTCTTCTTCCATCGCCAGTAACAGCAAAGTTTGCAGGCAGCGATAATAGTTAGCGCGTTCTTCGCTAAAGATCGACTGGTTGAATTCCATCGTCCATTCAGTCCAGATCAACGCCTGATCCAAATCACCGCCAGCGAGTGCCAGCATTGCTTTTAGCTCGCCAATACGCAGCGTATACCAGCCATTATCTTTGCCCGACGCCAGACCCAGCAGTTCACGCACGCGAGTAAAGTCATCGTGACCTTCTTCATCTAACTGAACAATAAGATCGAGATAGGCTTCAGGTTCCCACTGACTCTCTGGCAACGCGAGCAGCGTCTCGCGCAGCGGTGCACCCATACTGTTGTTTGCCAGGAGTAGATCTTCTGCCGGATAGATGTCGGACATGCCAGGCACGATGATGCGGCAGGCGTAAACACTCAGATGTTCGTAATCGGCAATGTAAACTTCTTTATCTTCCGCACGGAAGATGGCCATCAAAGTATCAAACTCTTCGTGAGTCGTACCCGCAAAGCTCCAGTCGACGAATGGATAATCGGCATCTTCTTTAAACATATCCCATGAGATCAGGCCGCTAGAGTCGATGAAGTGAGTTTCCAGGTTAGCGTGTTCAGCTACTTCTTCATCATCAAATGTAGGTGGCGTGAACACGTCGAGATCTTTCAGACCGCGGCCCTGCAATAGCTCAGTTACCGTCCGCTCCAGCGCAACGCCAAAGTCCGGATGTGCGCCGAAAGAGGCAAAGCAGGTGCCGTTCGCCGGGTTGAACAACACGACGCAGATAACCGGATATTTGCCGCCCAGTGAAGCATCATAAGAGAAGATAGGGAAACCTTCTGCTTCCAGACGCTCAATCGCTTCTATCACTCCCGGATAACGCTGCATTACTGCTTCAGGAATTTCTGGCAGGCTGATGGACTCGGCGATGATGCGGTTCTTGATATGACGCTCAAACACTTCAGATAAGCCTTGTACACGCGCTTCGTTTGCGGTGTTACCAGCTGACATGCCATTTGAGACATACAGGTTACCGATGATGTTCATCGGGATATAAACCGTTTGCTGATCAGATTGACGGGTAAATGGCAGGCCGCAAATGCCGCGCTCGCTATTTCCAGATTGCAGATCAATTAACTCAGAGGCACCCAGGCTCTCATCAGGATCGTAGAATTTGCGCAGGCGCGCATCCAGAATGCCTTCCGGCAGGCTGTCATCCTCTGTGAGCGGGAACCACTTTTCATTCGGATAGTGTACAAAATCGCCATTGGCGATGGATTTGCCCAACCAAAAATCAGCAAAGAAATAGTTGGTTGAGAGACGTTCGAAATATTCGCCCAGCGCTGAGGCTAATGCCGCTTTTTTGCTGGCACCTTTACCGTTAGTAAAGCAGAGCGGGCAGTCGCGATCGCGAATGTGCACTGACCAGACGTGTGGTACCGGATTCAGCCAGGAAGCTTCTTCAATATTGAAACCAAGGTCTTGCAGTTTCTGCTGGAAGCGTGCAATGGAATCTTCCAGTGCGGCATCTTTACCGGGGATAAACGTTTGCGTCATGGTGGCGCTCTCTCAAGTCAATGGGGTGGGCGTAAAGCGCGCAATAATACGGGTTTTACACGTGCTTCGCTATTCAGTCCGCCAAATTTATCTGAGTCTGGTAACGGCATTTACTCCCTTTAACACCTGGGTTCTTGTTTCATAAGCCACCTCACAAAATTCCGCAGCTTAATGCATTTATGACATAAGCTGCGGTGGGGCTGGCTCTGGAAATGTGATCGCTGCCGGATTAATGATTGCAGCCATCTGGAGGCAATGATAAAACCGATGGGGTATTCATAACCGTTCGATATGACAGTGGTGAGGGGAAATGACGCAGGTTTATAATTTTAGCTCTGGCCCGGCTATGCTGCCGGTAGAAGTGCTCCGTCGCGCAGAACAAGAACTGACAAACTGGCACGGGTTAGGCACCTCGGTGATGGAGATCAGTCACCGCAGCAAAGAGTTTATTGCGGTTGCGGAAGCGGCAGAACAAGATTTTCGCGATCTGCTGAAGATCCCAGCCAACTACAAAGTTTTGTTCTGCCACGGCGGTGCCCGCGCGCAGTTCGCTGCTATTCCCGGTAACTTATTGGGTGAGGCTAAAACGGCAGATTATATAGATGGTGGTTACTGGGCTCATAGCGCCATCAAGGAAGCCGAAAAATTCTGCTCACCTAAGACCATTAATGTAAAAACCACGCGTGATGGTAAGCGTGCTTTATTACCTATGCGTGAATGGCAGTTGAGCGACGATGCAGCTTATGTCCACTTCTGTCCGAATGAAACTATTGACGGTATTGCCATTGATGAAGAGCCGGATTTTGGCAATAAGGTTGTGGTTGCGGATCTCTCCTCTACTATTTTGTCGCGTCCGATTGATATCAATCGCTATGGCGTAATCTATGCTGGCGCGCAAAAAAATATTGGACCAGCGGGTTTAACGCTGGTGGTTGTGCGTGAAGATTTGCTGGGTAAAGCGCAGCGTTATGTGCCATCTATTCTTGATTACAAAGTGTTGGCAGAAAACGAATCGATGTTTAACACCCCGCCGACTTTCGCCTGGTATCTCTCTGGTCTGGTATTCAAATGGCTGAAAGAGAAGGGCGGCGTTGCTGAGATGGATAAGCTGAATCAGGCCAAAGCCGATTTGTTGTACGGTGTGATTGATAATAGCGCGTTTTATCGTAACGATGTAGCGACCGAAAACCGTTCTCGTATGAATGTGCCATTCCAGTTGGCGGATTCAGCGTTGGATAAAGTGTTCCTTGATGAGTCCCTCAACGCGGGCCTGCACGCACTGAAAGGCCACCGCGTGGTTGGCGGTATGCGTGCATCAATCTACAATGCGATGCCGCTGGAAGGCGTCAAAACACTAACTGAGTTTATGGTTGATTTCGAACGTCGCCACGGTTAACGACTTTTTTCATGCCAGCCTGTCTGGTATCAGACCCCGTCATATGATGGGGTTTCGTATTTTCTGGAGATTTAGTTTCACATGCAGGACTCCCTGACTCTACAACCGATTGCCCACGTTGACGGCACGGTAAACCTACCGGGTTCAAAAAGCGTCTCGAACCGCGCACTATTGCTGGCCGCGCTGGCAAACGGCACTACGCGTTTAACTAACTTACTTGATAGCGATGACGTTAAACACATGCTGAACGCGCTAAAAGCGCTGGGTGTCAGCTTCACGCTCTCTGCCGATCGCACTGTATGCGAAGTGGTGGGTAACGCGGGGCCTTTGCGTGCTGAACAACCCCTCGAATTATTCCTTGGTAATGCTGGTACAGCGATGCGCCCATTGGCTGCTGCGCTCTGTTTGGGCCAACAATCAATCGTCCTGACGGGCGAGCCGCGCATGAAAGAACGCCCAATCGGTCATCTGGTTGATGCACTGCGTCAAGGCGGAGCCAACATCGATTATCTGGAGCAGACTGATTATCCGCCAGTGCGTCTCAATGGTGGCTTTGTGGGTGGTGAAGTTAGCGTAGATGGCAGCGTTTCGAGTCAGTTTCTCACTGCATTGCTGATGACCGCGCCGCTGGCGCAGCAAGATACAGTTATTACTATTAAGGGCGACCTGGTTTCCAAGCCTTATATTGATATCACGCTGCACCTGATGCGTAGCTTCGGCGTCGAAGTTGATAACCAGAATTACCAGCGATTTGTGGTAAAAGGACAGCAACAGTACCAGTCTCCGGGTGATTATCTGGTGGAAGGTGATGCGTCCTCCGCCTCGTACTTCCTCGCTGCGGCAGCCATCAAAGGTGGTACGGTGCGCGTAACCGGTATTGGTCGCAACAGCGTTCAGGGCGACATCCATTTTGCTGATGTGTTGGAAAAGATGGGCGCGGTGATTGAGTGGGGCGATGACTACATTTCTTGTACGCGTGGTTCGCTTACTGCCATTGATATGGATATGAATCATATTCCCGATGCGGCGATGACGATTGCCACGACAGCGCTGTTTGCACAAGGCACCACGCTGATGCGTAACATCTATAACTGGCGCGTAAAAGAGACCGATCGTCTTGCCGCCATGGCGACTGAATTGCGCAAAGTTGGTGCTGAAGTTGAAGAAGGGCATGATTTTATTCGTGTCACACCACCGGCGAAACTGCAACACGCAGATATTGGCACCTACAACGATCACCGCATGGCGATGTGTTTTGCGCTGGTGGCGCTTTCCGATACGCCAGTAACGATCCTTGACCCCGGCTGTACCGCGAAAACCTTCCCAAGCTACTTCGAGCAATTGGCGAAAATTAGCAGCACGTCCTGATCTTCTAACCCGGTGCGCTGCGCCGGGTTTCTTTGCTAACTTTTGGCCTTATCAGGCGGAAATTCTTCTGAATCTGTCTATATTTCTAGCGCTGTCTACGCTAAAGGGTAACCAACCTGATGCGGGCAGCGTATAATGCCGCGCATTCCAGGCGGCCTGGAAGGGCTGAAAATAAGCACGCAGCAACAGGAGAGAACAATGACGGCAATCGCCCCGGTTATTACCATTGATGGGCCAAGTGGCGCGGGTAAAGGGACTTTATGTAAAGCGATGGCGGAGTCGTTGCAGTGGCACTTACTGGATTCTGGCGCTATTTATCGCGTTTTAGCATTGGCCGCACTTCATCATCAGGTGGATATTGAATCCGAAGAAGCATTAGTGCCGATGGCGGCACACCTCGATGTGCGTTTTTTGTCGGTTGAGGGTGAAATGCAGGTGGTACTGGAAGGTGAAGACGTTACCGGTGAAATCCGCACGCAAGAAGTGAGCAACACCGCATCACGCGTTGCTGCTTTTCCGCGAGTGCGCGAGGCATTACTGCGACGCCAGCGCGCCTTCCGCGAAGAACCCGGTTTAATCGCCGATGGACGTGACATGGGGACAGTAGTTTTCCCTGACGCGCCAGTAAAAATTTTCCTCGACGCTAGCTCGGAAGAGCGGGCGCATCGCCGTATGCTACAGTTGCAGGAGAAGGGCTTTAATGTTAACTTTGATCGCCTTTTATCCGAGATAAAGGAACGTGATGACCGCGATCGTAATCGTGCCATTGCACCTTTAGTGCCTGCCACTGATGCTCTGGTACTGGACTCAACCAGTATGTCTATTGAGCAAGTGATTGAAAAGGCGCTTGATTATGCCAGGCAAAAGCTGGGCATTTAATCTTTCGGCAATCGAATTGTTGTAACCTTGTACCAAGGACCCGGTGCTGGGCATGTGAAACAACCCCATCCGACAATGACGTCAGGTGGACGTTAAATTGAAGAATCCTAAGATTATCAATATGACTGAATCTTTTGCTCAACTCTTTGAAGAGTCCCTGAAAGAAATCGAAACCCGTCCGGGTTCCATCGTTCGTGGCGTTGTTGTCTCTATCGACAAAGACGTAGTCCTGGTTGATGCGGGTCTGAAATCTGAATCTGCAATTCCTGCAGAGCAGTTCAAGAACGCAGCCGGCGAACTGGAAATCCAGGTAGGTGACGAAGTTGACGTTGCGCTGGACGCAGTAGAAGACGGCTTCGGTGAAACCCTGCTGTCCCGTGAGAAAGCTAAACGTCATGAAGCTTGGATCACGCTGGAAAAAGCTTACGAAGACGCTGAAACTGTTACCGGTGTTATTAACGGCAAAGTTAAAGGTGGCTTCACAGTTGAGCTGAACGGTATTCGTGCGTTCCTGCCAGGTTCACTGGTAGACGTTCGTCCGGTTCGCGATACTCTGCACCTGGAAGGCAAAGAGCTTGAATTCAAAGTAATCAAGCTTGATCAGAAACGTAACAACGTCGTGGTTTCACGTCGTGCAGTTATTGAATCTGAGAACAGCGCTGAACGCGATCAGCTGCTGGAAAACCTGCAGGAAGGCATGGAAGTTAAAGGTATCGTTAAGAACCTCACTGACTACGGTGCATTCGTGGATCTGGGCGGCGTTGACGGCCTGCTGCACATTACCGATATGGCTTGGAAACGCGTTAAGCATCCGAGCGAAATCGTCAACGTGGGCGACGAAATCACTGTTAAAGTGCTGAAGTTCGACCGCGAGCGTACCCGTGTATCTCTGGGCCTGAAACAACTGGGCGAAGATCCGTGGGTAGCTATCGCTAAGCGCTATCCGGAAGGCACCAAGCTGACCGGTCGTGTAACCAACCTGACTGATTACGGCTGCTTCGTAGAAATCGAAGAAGGCGTTGAAGGTCTGGTACACGTTTCTGAAATGGACTGGACCAACAAAAACATCCATCCGTCTAAAGTTGTTAACGTAGGCGACGTGGTTGAAGTAATGGTTCTGGACATCGACGAAGAGCGTCGTCGTATCTCCCTGGGTCTGAAGCAGTGCAAATCTAACCCATGGCAGCTGTTCGCAGAGACCCACAACAAAGGCGATCGTGTTGAAGGTAAAATCAAGTCAATCACTGACTTCGGTATCTTCATCGGCCTGGACGGTGGCATCGACGGTCTGGTTCACCTGTCTGACATCTCCTGGAACGCGACTGGCGAAGAAGCCGTTCGTGAGTACAAGAAAGGCGACGAAATCGCTGCCGTTGTACTTCAGGTTGATGCAGAGCGCGAGCGCATCTCTCTGGGTGTGAAGCAATTGGCTGAAGATCCATTCAACAACTACATCACCCTGAACAAGAAAGGCGCTATCGTGACTGGTAAAGTCACTGCAGTTGACGCGAAAGGTGCTACAGTAGAATTAGCTGACGGCGTAGAGGGTTACCTGCGCGCTTCTGAAGCTTCTCTGGACCGCATCGAAGACGCAACTCTGGTTCTGAGCGTTGGTGACGACGTTGAAGCTAAATTCACCGGCGTTGACCGTAAGAACCGCGTTGTGAGCCTGTCTGTTCGTGCTAAAGACCAGGCTGATGAGAAAGAAGCTATCAACACTGTTAACACCAAACAGGATGAAGGCAGCAACTTCTCTAGCGCAATGGCTGAAGCGTTCAAAGCGGCTAAAGGCGAGTAATCGACCTAAGGCACCGGACGATGCAAGTCGTCCGGTTTCGGTAAAAGCTGTCATACCTTTCCAAATAAGGATTAACCGGAGGTTACATGACCAAGTCAGAACTGATTGAAAGACTTGCTGGACAGCATACTCATATTCCGGCGAAAGTCGTTGAGGATGCGGTCAAAGAGATGCTTGAGCACATGGCCACTACGTTGGCACAGGGCGAGCGCATTGAAATCCGGGGATTCGGCAGCTTTTCTTTGCATTACCGCGCACCACGAACGGGTCGTAACCCGAAAACGGGTGATAAAGTGGATCTGGAAGGTAAATACGTTCCCCACTTTAAGCCGGGCAAAGAATTGCGTGACCGTGCGAATATTTACGGCTAAGCCGTTACCGAACGATAAAAACGACACTCTTGAGTGTCGTTTTTTTTTGCTTAAATCTTCAGTATTGAGAGTCTGCCCTCAAAGCATTGCTACTTTAGCTGTAATACCGTTATAAATTTCTGAATTCACCTCTGTATCCTAATTTTCCCGAGGAGCAATCTCTTCCTGTTAACCGCACAATCTTTCCCACTAAGGGAGAGTACCAATGCGAATAAGTTGGATTGTGCTGGCCAGAATGATGATTGTGTCAGCATTACCATTAGGCGTCCTGCCGCAAATACCCGAAACCAGCGTGATTGTGGCTATAGCAGGTTTTGCATTGCTATTAGGAGTAACGCCAAATGGCTTGCTGCGCATGATGGGTGTGGCTCTATTACTGTTATCCTGGGCGATGTTTGAGGCGCGGCACATGGTCAATACAATCGAGTTATTGGCTGCCGCTCCCATAGAGGCGACTGTCCGTATTACAGAGGTTCGCGAAGAAAAGCAGCAACTGACGGCACAAATTTTGCGTGTTGGCGATCGTTATCAATTCCCTCCCGTATTTGTCACGCTCAACAACGCAGCGTTAATTCAATCATTCTGTTCCGGTCAACGCTGGAAAATGAAACTTAAGTTGCGGCCTGTCCATGGAAGATTAAATGAAGGTGAGTTTGATATTCAGCGCTTTGCTATGTCTAATCATATGCCGCTGCAAGGGCGCATCATCGGCCAGCAGTCAGAATCGTTATCTTGTAGCTGGCGGACAGCCTTGATCAATTACCATTGGCCCGCATTTGCAACGCTTCAGCATCCCGGGATTATTCAGGCACTGGCGTTTGGTATACGCACCAACATGACCGAAGAGCAGCGGCAACTGCTGCGAGAAACGGGTACTGCTCACTTAATGGCGATCTCAGGTATGCATATTGCGCTGGCCGCGAGCGTTGGGTGGCTACTGGCACGTGTTATTCAGGTAATTTTACCCGCCCATCTAATTGGTTATCTATTTCCGCTCATGGTGAGCGTGATCACTGCGGCGACTTACACTTGGGTGTCAGGCAGTCACGCTCCGGCTCAGCGTGCGATAGTTGCGCTGATTCTATGGATCGGGATTCGCGCGGCCGGCTGGCAATTAACTGGCTGGCAAGTATGGACATTATGTATAGGCGGATTACTGGCGCTTGATCCGCTAACTGTATTATCCGAGAGTTTTTGGTTATCGGCACTTGCAGTCGCTATGTTGATCGTCTGGTATCAATGGTTTGCTTTACCGCCTCGTTTTCGCACGCAGCGTCGATGGCTGTTGCTCCAATTGCTGCATTTACAGCTCGGCATGATGATTCTGATGGCACCGTTACAAATTTTCCTGTTCCAGGGCTTAAGCCTTAGTGCGTTAGTGGCCAATTTGATGGCGGTACCGGTGGTGTCATTCATCACCGTACCACTGATATTACTGGCAATGCTGCTGCCTGCGCCGGTTATATCAAGTGGATTATGGAGCCTGGCTGATCTTTCGATTACTACAGTGATGAGTGGGCTGCAGTCGTTACCTGCAGGCTGGTGGGCATGGAGCGATACGCTCCCCGCTATTGTGCTGCTTTGGGTGGGAATGCTGCTTTGGCGTAGCGGGCTGGCACATCGCAGCGTAATGCCTTGCTTGAGTCTGGTCATCGCGATCATCGTCTGGCGCAATAATGCGCAACGTGATGATTGGCAGATAGACATGATTGATGTAGGACACGGTTTAGCCATTGCTATTACACAGGGTAAAGAAGTGGTGTTGTATGACGTCGGCCCAGCCTGGAAGCAGGATGATGCCGGTGCGCGCGTGCTTCTGCCATGGCTGCAATATCAAGGACGGAAGCTTCATTCACTGATACTGAGCCATAAACATCTTGATCACCGTGGTGGACTACACTCAGTGCTCAACGCGAATCCAACAATAAAAGTTCGCAGTGCCTTGGGGGAAGAGGGGCACTTGCCCTGCCATCGTGGTCAAAAGTGGCAGTGGGGAAAATTGCAATTTACGGCGTTGTGGCCGCCGGCAAATCAAACGCAAGGGCAAAATAACGATTCGTGTGTTATTCACGTCGATGACGGTAAAATTAGTCTGCTGCTGACCGGTGATATTGAGTTAGAAGCGGAGAGAAAAATCGTCGCACTCGAACATGATGCGCTGAAGGCAACATTTTTACAGGTCCCACATCACGGCAGTCGCACCTCTTCAGGTTCATTACTGTTACGTAATGTTGCAGGTCAGGCTGCACTTGCTTCACTGGCACATTATAACGCCTGGCGTATGCCGGCACCCGCGGTGGTAGAACGCTATCGTCAACAGGGTTACAGGTGGTACGACACGGGGCAATCAGGGCAGATTCATATCGCTATCAGACAGGGGCATTGGCAAATTAAGGGCTTACGAGAGCAAATAATGCCCCGCTGGTATCATCAGTGGTTTGGCGTCAAACGCGAATCCAGGTAGAATGAGCGGCTATTTCAAACAGCGTGAATAAATAATGCATCAAGATAAAGATCTCTCAACGTGGCAGACATTCCGTCGACTCTGGCCGATGATTGCACCCCACAAGGCTGGCCTGTATGTGTCAGCGATAGCGCTGATTATCAATGCGGCAGGCGACACCCTGATGCTCTCTCTGTTGAAACCTTTACTGGATGATGGCTTCGGTAAAGCTGACAGATCCGTAATGCTGTGGATGCCACTGGTCGTTATCGGCCTGATGCTGGTACGCGGCGTGACCAGTTATATTTCCAGTTATTGCATCTCATGGGTTTCCGGCAACGTGGTCATGAACATGCGTCGCCGTTTATTCGGTCATATGATGGGAATGCCAGTCACCTTCTTTGATCAGCAATCTACCGGTACGCTTTTATCACGTATTACCTATGATTCTGAGCAGGTTGCCTCTTCCTCTTCAAGTGCACTGGTTACCGTCGTGCGTGAAGGCGCTTCGATCATTGGCCTGTTTATCATGATGTTCTATTACAGCTGGCAGTTGTCACTGATTCTCATCGTGCTGGCTCCCATCGTTTCTTTTGCAATTCGCACCGTCTCAAAGCGTTTCCGCAGCATCAGTAAAAATATGCAAAACACCATGGGTCAGGTCACCACTAGTGCTGAACAGATGCTGAAAGGGCATAAAGAGGTGCTGATCTTTGGTGGGCAAGATGTAGAAGCGAAGCGTTTTTCTCAGGTCAGCAACAGAATGCGTCAGCAAGGCATGAAGTTGGTGTCGGCTTCCTCCATCTCTGATCCGATTATTCAGCTAATCGCATCGCTGGCACTGGCTTTCGTACTTTATGCCGCCAGCTTCCCAAGCGTAATGGAGACGTTAACTGCCGGTACCATCACTGTCGTGTTCTCTTCCATGATCGCTTTGATGCGTCCACTGAAGTCACTGACCAACGTCAATGCGCAGTTCCAGCGTGGTATGGCTGCTTGTCAGACGCTGTTCTCAATTCTCGACAGCGAGCAGGAAGTTGACAATGGCAAGCGTGAATTGGAACGCGCAAAAGGTGATGTTGAATTCCGCAATGTGACATTTACCTATCCTGGTCGTGATATTCCCGCGCTGCGTGATATCAATCTGTCGCTGCCTGCGGGTAAAACCGTAGCATTGGTAGGACGCTCAGGTTCCGGTAAATCTACAATGGCCAGCTTGTTAACGCGCTTTTATGACATTGATAGCGGTGAGATTCTGCTGGATGGTCATGATTTGCGTGAATACACCCTACGTTCGTTGCGAAATCAGGTGGCATTGGTTTCTCAAAACGTGCACCTTTTCAACGACACCATTGCTAATAACATCGCCTATGCTCGTAACGGCCAATATACGCGTGAGCAAATCGAACAGGCTGCAACCATGGCGCACGCAATGGACTTTATCCAGAAAATGGATAATGGCCTCGATACGATCATTGGTGAGAACGGCGTACTGCTTTCTGGTGGACAGCGTCAACGTATTGCGATTGCGCGTGCGCTTCTGCGTGACTGCCCAATTTTGATTCTTGATGAAGCGACTTCAGCGCTGGATACCGAATCAGAACGTGCCATTCAGGCTGCGCTGGATGAGTTGCAGAAAAACCGCACCTCATTGGTTATTGCGCACCGCCTGTCGACCATTGAAAAGGCCGATGAGATTGTTGTGGTTGAAGATGGGCGCATTGTAGAGCGCGGCACTCACACCGTTCTGCTGGAACAGAAGGGCGCGTATGCGCAACTTCATAAGATGCAGTTTGGTCAATGATTGAACGCATCTGGAGCGGGCGATCGCCGTTATGGCTGCTGCTTTGGCCGCTAAGTTTGCTGTATGGGGCGATCACCTGGCTGATTCGCCTTAGCTTTATACGCGGATGGCGTAAAAGCTGGCGTGCGCCTTGTCCGGTAGTTGTAGTGGGTAACCTTACCGCCGGCGGCAATGGTAAAACGCCAGTTGTGATTTGGCTGGTGCAGGCCCTGCAACAACGCGGATTACGTGTTGGCGTGGTATCGCGTGGTTACGGCGGTAAAGCCGAACGTTATCCCCTGCTCGTCACCGCTGAGACAGCAACGTCGCAAGCAGGCGATGAACCGGTGTTAATCGCACAGCGTACTCAGGTGCCGGTTGCGGTTGCGCCGCAGCGCCGTCTGGCGGTCGAAGGCTTACTTGCTGTGCACGACCTTGATGTGATCATCACTGACGATGGCCTGCAGCATTATGCATTACAGCGCGACCGCGAAATTGTGGTGGTGGATGGCATACGCCGTTTTGGCAATGGCTGGTGGTTACCGGCTGGACCGATGCGCGAGCGCGCTTCCCGTTTGCGTGAGGTCAACGCCGTAATCTTCAATGGTGGTGATACGCAAAGCAACGAAATTGCCATGACATTACAACCCGGGCTGGCTGTTAATCTGATTAGCGGCGCCACCGCCTCGCTGGAACAGCTGCCAGAAATTGTGGCGATGGCTGGTATTGGACATCCACCGCGCTTCTTCAATACCCTTAAACAGCAAGGCGTTAAGCCGGTGGCAGAAATTGCTTTCGCCGATCACCATGCTTATAGCGAAGACGAATTGCGTCGTTTGACTCAGGCAGAACAGTGCTTGCTGATGACGGAAAAAGATGCAGTGAAGTGCCGCAGCTTTGCTCGCCCCAATTGGTGGTATCTGCCAGTCGATGCGCATCTGCAAGGAGCGAGTGTGGCAACCCTGTTAGACGATATCACCCAACTCGGCCTCACCGCACGCGAAGCCCGTTCGCGCTAAACATCTGAAAGGGAATTAAGCCATGAACCTTTCCGCTTCCCTCTCGCTGCAAACTGCTCGTCATCTCCATTTGGCCGCTCAGGGACTGCTGCGTCCTTTGGGCCGCCGCGCGCGCTTTGCCGATATTCACGCGACCGTGCGTCAGATGTCGCTGCTGCAAATTGACACCATTAATGTTGTCGCGCGGAGCCCTTATCTGGTGCTGTTCAGCCGGCTTGGTAACTACCCCGCCAACTGGCTGGAAGAGGCGCTGGCGTCAGGGGCGTTGTTTGAATATTGGGCGCATGAAGCCTGTTTTATTCCCTTCGAAGATTATCCTTTGCTGCGCCATCGTATGCTGCAGCCACAGCGACTTGGCTGGAAATACAGCGCGGATTGGGTGGCAAAGCATCAGCAGGAAATTGCTGAGGTGCTGGAGCACATTGCCGCCAACGGACCAGTTCGTGCTGCCGATTTCAGTAATGACAAACAGACTAAACCTGGCTGGTGGGCATGGAAGCCGCATAAACGTCATCTGGAAAACTTGTTCAGTTCGGGTGAATTGATGGTAGTCGAGCGGCGCAACTTCCAAAGGGTTTATGATCTGCATAGCCGTGTCATGCCAGACTGGATTGACGAACAGCATGCGCTGAGTGAAGCAGAGGCTGTTATGCAAATGTTGAATCACAGTGCACGCAGTCTCGGGATTTTCCGCGGCAGTTGGTTAGCGGATTACTATCGCCTCAAGCATGCACCGCTCAAGTTGTGGCTAGCCGATGCCGCAGCACGCGGCGAGATTGTCCGTGTTGAGGTGGAGCAGCTGGGAGAAATGTGGTTACACCACACATTATTGCCAATGCTGGAAAAGCCGCTTTCTGCTACACATACGGCTCTGCTATCGCCCTTTGATCCTGTGGTTTGGGATCGGCGGCGCGCGCTGGAGCTGTTTAATTTTGATTACCGCATTGAGTGCTATACGCCAGCAGAGAAGCGCAAATATGGTTATTTTGTCCTGCCAGTTTTGCACCGCGGGGCACTAAAAGCGCGTATTGACGCCAAAATGGATCGTCAGGCACAGCAATTAGTGATTCGTACATTCTGGCTGGAACAGGGCACGCGCGTTAGTAATGCTTTTCTCAATGATGTACAAAAAGCCATTAATCGCTTTGCTCATTGGCAAGGTGCCAATGAAGTGATGATCGAAAATGCGCCTGCAGAACTTCTGGCGGCTTGGTCAAATCGCTGGTCGATCAGCGAATAAATCCGCAAAGAGTCTGGCTTTAGTGCGTCATTAACGCGCACGCTATTATGATATGCTAACCGCCTGAAGCGGTCCTGAAAGGAGAAGATTATGGATCACCGTTTACTCGAGATCGTTGCCTGCCCGGTTTGCAACGGAAAACTGTATTTCAACAAAGAGCAGCAAGAGCTGATCTGTAAACCCGACGGCCTGGCCTATCCAGTACGCGATGGTATTCCGGTGTTACTGGAAGTGGAAGCGCGTACGCTGTCTGTTGAAGAGATCCATCCATGAGTTTTGTGGCCATTATTCCTGCGCGTTACGCTTCAACGCGTCTGCCAGGCAAGCCGCTGGTGGATATTCAGGGCAAACCGATGGTGCTGCACGTGATGGAACGCGCGCGCGAATCGGGCGCCGATCGTGTGATTGTCGCCACCGATCATCCGGATGTCGCTGCGGCGGTGACGGCGGCGGGCGGAGAAGTATGCATGACGCGCGTCGATCATCAATCAGGCACTGAACGCCTGGCAGAAGTGATCGAGAAATACCAGTTTGCTGACGATACTATTATCGTCAACGTGCAGGGCGATGAGCCGATGATCCCGGCGGAAATTGTACGCCAGGTGGCGGGTAATCTGGCGCAGTCTGAAGCCGGAATGGCTACGCTGGCGGTGCCAATTACCGATGCTGAAGAGGCCTTTAACCCGAACGCAGTGAAAGTAGTGATGGATGCGAAAGGGTATGCGCTGTACTTTTCACGTGCCACCATTCCCTGGGATCGCGAGCGTTATGCTCGTTCGCGTGAGCAGATCGGCGACACGCTACTGCGCCATATTGGTATCTATGCCTACCGCGCCGGTTTTATCCGTCGCTATATCGCGTGGGAGCCCTGCCCGCTGGAGCACATTGAGCTACTCGAACAGTTACGCGTGCTGTGGTACGGTGAAAAAATTCACGTCGCGGTGGCAAAAACTATCCCAAGTGTTGGAGTAGATACGCCGGAAGACCTTGAGCGCGTTCGTCTCGCTATGCAGGGTTAATCTCCGACCGGCCAGCGGCTCTCGCTGGCCTAAAAGTTTGATCTGGCGCTAAGTTTCGCGTCGCCATCACCTCCAGCATATTCTAGCCCTTTGACATCGGAGGATATCGCATGGAACAGCTCCGTTCAGAACTTGCCTTGGTGCTGGGTGAAAGCATCAGCCGTCTCGAAACCATCAGCGAGCAGGCGCAAACGCGGCTGTACGCACTCTATGATGACGCCGGTAAACCGATGCCGCTGGTAGCGAAGTATTTTCGCCATCAGGGACGTGCTGCGCTGGAAGCCAAAAAACTCACCATGCTCGGTCACGATGGTTTGATCGCCGTGCCAGCGGTATTTGGCTTGGTGCTAAGTCAGCAGAAGCCCGCGCATGAGATGTTGCTGATGGCGCGTTTTAATGGCGTGTCGGCAGAAGCTCCAACGCGCAATGCTGCGCGCTGGGAACAACTGTGCGAACAGATTGTGGAAGGTGTGTTGGCCTGGCATCGCATCGACAGTCAGGGCTTAGTCGGCAGCGTAGACAGCGTGCAGGAAAACAACTGGCCAGCGTGGTATCGCCAACGGGTTGATGTGTTGTGGTCGACGTTGGGTTATCTGTCGCCACCGTTTTTCACCATGGAAGATCGTCAAATATTGTTCCGCAGTCGCCAGCTGCTTCCACGTTTTTTCAACGGTTTTAACGATGCCTGCGTGTTGATGCACGGTAATTTACGTTTGGCCAGCGTGTTAAAAGATGCGCACAGCGACCAACTGATTGCGATGATGCAGCCGGGAAATATCCTTTGGGCGCCGCGGGAATACGATCTGATGCGGCTGGCAGATAGCGGGGCAGAAGCTTCGCTGCTGCAACACTATTTGCAGCGTGCGCCTGTGGCGGAGGGTTTTCTTTGGCGACGCTGGTTGTATCAGCTGTGGGACTGCGTCGATACGCTGGTCAGCAGCGGACAGTTTGATCGTCCGCGCTTTGATCATGCCCGCGCGCAATTACTCCCCTGGCTGGGTTGAGGTAAGTTCGTCACCGCGCAGCTGCTGCCAGATCTGTCCCAGCGATTCATAAACGGCACGTTCACTGTGGGCGAGCCAAACTGGCGATGGAATAACGCGTTCCCACCCGTTTAACGGCGATGTTACTGCCAGCTGATTTGCCGGTGCTGCCAGCGGATTCATGCCTGCGCGCTGGAAAAAGTGCATCGCACGCGGCAAATGGTTAGCAGATGTCACCAGCAAAAACGGATGTTCACCAATCGCCTGTTTTACCGCCCGCGCTTCGCCAAGCGTATCTCGTGGTTGATCCAGCTGAATAATCGCTTCACGAGGAACGCCAAGGCTCTCTGCTACCTCGGCAGCCACGCTGGCACTGCTGCGTGGATTTTTGCCCGCTGCTGCGCCAGTAAAGATCATTTTCGCCTGCGGATAGCGCTTCCATTGCCGAACACCTTCCGTCACTCGCGGCAAGCTGTTGTTAATAAGATTGGAACTCGGCGCCCAATTCGGATTGAAGGTGTAGCCGCCGCCGAGCACCACGATATAATCGACCGGCTCGTTACCGTTCCAGGTGGGATAGTGGTTTTCCAATGGTAACAACAGGCGATCGGCGATCGGCTGCAAACTTAGCAGTAGCAGTAACAACCAGCTACAAGAGATGATGATTTTGCCGCATTTTTGCCAGCGACTGAACCAGAGCAGCAAAAGTCCCGCTGCCATGAGCAATAACAGCAGTGGCAAGGGTAGCAACATCCCGCCGACGACTTTTTTAACAGTGAAAAACATCGAAAATTGCTCCTTTTGTCCGAAAAAACAGCAGCCAGACAGTTACGGTGGCATGAAAGGTTCATTCTTGTTGAGCCTGTGACAAAATAGCACAAGTTGAATGCAGCAAAGCGGAGCCATCATCATGCAGGATCGTAACTTTGACGATCTGGCGGACAAATTCTCACAGAACATTTATGGCACGCGCAAAGGCCAGGTGCGCCAGGCGATCGTCTGGGATGAACTGGAAGCACTGTTACCCACGCTGCCCGCTGGACCGCTCGCGGTGCTGGATGCCGGTGGCGGCGTGGGACAAATCTCAAGCGGCCTGGCTGCACGTGGTCATCAGGTGCTGCTGTGCGATCTCTCTGGCGAGATGCTGAAGTTGGCCGAAGCACATGCGCACAACGCGGGTGTGAGCCACAACATGCAATTCAAACAAATTAGCGCCCAGCAGGTGGGCGAACATTTGGATACGCAGGTTGATCTGGTATTGTTTCACGCGGTGTTGGAATGGGTCGCACAGCCGGAAGAGGTGCTGCAAGCGTTGTGGCACACGTTGAAGCCTGGCGGCGTGCTGTCGCTGATGTTCTACAACGCGCATGGCTTAACTTTCCGCACCCTAACGCTCGGTAATTTCGGCTATATGCGCGCCAATATGAGCAAACGCAAAAAGCGCACGCTGTCGCCGGATTTCCCTCGCGATCCCGATGATGTGACGCGTTGGCTGACAAACTGCGGATTTGAAATTGAACGGCGTGCGGGCATTCGCGTCTTCTGTGATTATATGAAGCCGCAACCCGGCGCAGGGAAGAGCGTTGAGGAAATCATTGAGATGGAACGGCGTTTCTGTCGCCAGGAGCCCTTTTTGAGTTTAGGGCGCTATATCCACGTGACCGCGCGCAAACCCAGTCAGAAGGATCAATTATGAGCGAATTTTCCCAGACGGTCCCCGAATTGGTGGCATGGGCGCGCAAGAACGACTTTTCGCTTGCGTTGCCGGTAGAACGTCTGGCCTTTTTGCTGGCTATCGCCACCTTAAACGGTGAGCGCATGGACGGCGAGATGAGCGAAGGCGAGCTGATTGACGCGTTTCGTCACGTTAGCAAGGCTTTCGAACAAACCCACGAAACCGTGCAGGTGCGTGCCAATAACGCCATTAATGACATGGTGCGCCAGCGCTTGCTCAACCGCTTTACCAGTGAGCTGACGGAAGGCCACGCCATCTATCGTCTGACGCCGCTCGCCATCGGCATTACCGACTACTACATTCGCCAGCGTGAATTCTCCACGTTGCGTCTCTCGATGCAGCTGTCGATTGTGGCGCAGGAACTTAAACGCGCGGCGGATGCGGCCGAAGAAGATGGTGACGAATTCCACTGGCATCGCAACGTCTTTGCGCCGCTGAAATATTCGGTGGCGGAAATTTTTGATAGCATCGACATGACGCAACGTCTGATGGATGAGCAGCAACAGGCGGTGAAAACCGATATTGCCGATCTGCTTAACAAAGATTGGCGTGCGGCGATCTCCAGCTGTGAAATGTTGTTGTCAGAAACCTCCGGTACCCTACGTGAGCTGCAGGATACGCTAGAGGCGGCGGGCGATAAGCTGCAGGCCAACCTGCTGCGTATCCAGGACGCCACGCTGAGCAGCCCGGATCTCGGCTTTGTCGATAAGCTGGTGTTTGATCTGCAAAACAAGCTGGATCGCATCATCAGCTGGGGCCAGCAGGCTATCGATTTGTGGATCGGCTATGACCGCCACGTACATAAGTTTATTCGTACCGCCATCGACATGGATAAGAACCGCGTTTTTGCGCAGCGTTTACGCCTGTCGGTGCAGAACTATTTCGACCAGCCGTGGGCGCTAACCTACGCCAATGCCGATCGTCTTTATGATATGCGCGATGAAGAGATGACGCTGCGCAATGACGAAGTGATGGGCGAGCTGCCGCCGGAAATGGAATATGAAGAGTTTAATGAGATTCGCGAACAGCTGGCCGCGATGATCGAAGAGGCGCTGCAGATCTACAAGCAGGAGCAGAAACCGCTCCATCTGGCGACGGTTATGCGCGACTACCTGTCGCAGTATCCGCGCGCGCGCCACTTTGATTTGGCACGTATCGTCATCGACCAGGCGGTACGACTCGGCGTGGCCGAAGCTGATTTAGCCGGCCTGCCTGCGCAATGGCAGGCCATTAATGATTACGGAGCCAAGGTGCAGGCACATGTCATCGACAAATATTGAACAAGTGATGCCAGTCAAACTGGCATTGGCTCTGGCAAATCCGATTTTCCCGGCGCTCGATAGCCAGTTACGCGCGGGTCGCCACATTGGCATTGAAGAGCTGGATAATCACGCCTTCCTGATGGATTACCAGGAATACCTCGAAGAGTTTTACGCGCGCTACAACGTTGAACTGATCCGCGCGCCGGAAGGCTTTTTCTATCTGCGTCCGCGTTCTACCACATTGATTCCGCGCTCGGTACTGTCCGAGCTGGATATGATGGTGGGCAAAATTCTTTGTTACCTCTATCTCAGTCCGGAACGTCTGGCCAATGAGGGAATTTTTACCCACCAGGAGCTGTACGACGAGCTGCTGTCGCTGGCCGATGAGAGCAAACTGCTGAAGCTGGTGAACCAGCGTTCCACCGGTTCCGATCTCGATCGCGCTAAGCTGCAGGAAAAAATGCGCGCCTCGCTGAGCCGTCTGCGCCGTCTTGGCATGGTGTGGTTTATGGGCAATGACAGCAGCAAATTCCGCATCACCGAATCGGTGTTCCGCTTTGGTGCTGACGTGCGCAGCGGTGACGATGCGCGTGAAGCGCAGCTGCGTCTGATTCGTGACGGTGAAGCGATGACGCTGGAAAGCGCGCCGGCTGCGACAGAGAACGATGAAGCAGATAATGATATTGACGCTGAAAGCGACGCGAGTGATAACGCGGAGGATGAGCAAGCATGATTGAACGCGGTAAATTTCGTTCGCTAACGCTGATCAACTGGAACGGCTTCTTTGCCCGTACTTTTGATCTCGATGAGCTGGTGACCACGCTATCGGGCGGTAACGGTGCCGGTAAATCTACCACCATGGCGGCCTTCGTCACGGCGATGATCCCTGATCTAACGCTGTTGCACTTCCGAAACACCACCGAAGCGGGGGCGACATCGGGTTCGCGCGATAAAGGGCTGCACGGCAAACTGCGCGCTGGCGTCTGTTATTCGGTGCTGGATGTGGTCAACTCACGCCATCAACGTGTGGTGGTTGGGGTGCGTCTGCAGCAGGTGGCCGGGCGCGATAAAAAGGTCGATATCAAGCCATTCAGTATTCACGGTTTACCGACGGATTCGCAGCCAACCGACATGCTGACTGAAATCCTCAACAACCGCCAGGCGCGCGTCTTACCGCTGACGGAAGTGAAGGAGCGCGTTGAAGCGCAGGAAGGCGTGCAGTTCCGCCAGTACAACTCAGTAACGGACTATCATGCGGTGCTGTTCGAGCTCGGCGTAGTGCCGCGTCGTCTGCGTAATGCCAGCGATCGCAGTAAGTTCTATCGCCTGATTGAAGCTTCCTTGTATGGCGGTATCTCTAGCGCCATTACCCGCTCGCTGCGCGACTACCTGCTGCCGGAAAACGGCGGCGTGCGTAAGGCTTTCCAGGATATGGAAGCCGCGCTGCGTGAAAACCGCATGACGCTGGAAGCGATTCGCGTCACCCAGTCCGATCGCGACCTGTTTAAGCATCTGATCTCTGAAGCCACCAGCTATGTTTCTGCCGACTACATGCGCCACGCCAACGAGCGTCGTATTCACCTCGACGGTGCGCTCCAACTGCGTAATGAGTTGTTCACCAGTCGCAATCAGCTGATTTCCGAGCAGTATCGTCACATTGAGATGGCGCGTGAGTTGTCTGAGCACAACGCTGCCGAGAACGACCTGGAAACCGATTATCAGGGTGCCAGCGATCACCTCAATCTGGTGCAAACCGCGATGCGTCAGCAGGAGAAAATCGAGCGATACGATGCCGATTTGGAAGAGTTGACCTATCGTCTGGAAGAGCAGAACGAAGTGGTTGCTGAAGCGCGTGACGTGCAGGAAGAGAATGAAGCGCGCGCCGAAGCGGCTGAAATCGAAGTGGATGAGCTGAAAAGCCAGCTTGCTGATTTTCAGCAGGCACTTGATGTGCAACAGACGCGGGCGATTCAGTATCAGCAGGCATTGCAGGCGTTGGAAAAAGCGCGTACGCAGTGTCAGCTGCCCGATTTGAGTATCGATAATGCTGCCGAATGGCAGGAAACCTTCCAGGCGCGGGAAGAAGAAGCCACCGAGCGATTACTGCGTCTGGAGCAGAAGCTGAGCGTCGCCGAAGCGGCACACAGCCAGTTCGAGCAGGCGTTAAGCCTGGTCACCAGCATTGCCGGTGATGACGTCGGCCGTCAGGATGCCTGGCAAGTGGGGCGCGAATTACTGCGCGATGCGGCTAATCAGCGTCATCATGCCGATCAGCTGTCATCGCTGCGTTTGCGTCTCAACGAGCTGGAAACCCGTCTGCGTGAGCAGCATGATGCCGAGCGCCTGCTGGCGGACTTCTGTAAACGTCAGGGCCAGCAATACGATGCGGATGCACTGGACGGTTTGCAGCGTGAACTCGAAGCGCAAATCGAGCAGCTTAATGAAAGCGTCTCGGATGCGGGTGAACGCCGCATGCTGATGCGTCAGGAGCTGGAGCAGCTGCGTGAGCGTATTACCGCATTGACCGCGCGCGCGCCACATTGGCTGGCAGCGCAGGAGATCCTCACCCAACTCAGCGAGCAAACCGGCCAGGAGCTGACCAGCAGCCAGCAAATCACCGAGTTTATGCAGCAACTGCTGGAGCGCGAGCGCGAAACCACCGTTGAGCGCGATGAGCTGGCGGCGCGTAAGCGTGAAGTCGAACAGCAAATTGAACGACTGAGCCAGCCGGGCGGAGCGGAAGATGCGCGCCTGACGCAGCTGGCGGAACGCTTTGGCGGCGTGCTGCTGTCTGAAATTTACGACGATGTCACGCTGGATGACGCGCCGTACTTCTCGGCGTTGTATGGTCCATCGCGTCACGCCATCGTGGTGCCAGATTTGTCGCTGGTGCGCGAACTGCTCGACGGTTTAGATGAGTGCCCGGAAGATCTCTACCTGATTGAGGGCGATCCGCAAGCGTTTGACGATAGCGTCTTTAGCGTCGAAGAGCTGGAAAAAGCGGTGGTGGTGAAAGTGGCTGAGCGTCAGTGGCGCTACTCACGCTTCCCGAAAGTGCCGCTATTTGGTCGTGCGGCGCGTGAAAATCAGCTTGAGCTGCTCAACAACGAACGTGAACAGCTGGCTGAGCGTTACGCCACGCTGTCGTTTGATGTGCAGAAAACCCAACGTCTGCATCAATCCTTCAGCCGCTTTATCGGTAGCCACTTAGCGGTGGCGTTTGATGAAGATCCGGAAGCACTGATTCGCCAGCTCAACAGCCGCCGTGGCGAACTGGAGCGTGCGTTGGCGCAGCATGAAAACGACAATCAACAGCAGCGCGCACAGTTTGAGCAGGCTAAAGAGGGCGTGAGCCAGCTGAACCGCCTATTACCGCGCGTTAATCTGCTGCTCGATGATACGCTCGGCGATCGTTGTGAAGAGATTCGCGAGCGCGTGGAAGAGGCGCAGGAAGCCGCGCGTTTCCTGCATCAGCACGGCAGCAAACTCAGCAAACTGGAGCCGTTGATTGCGGTACTGCAAAGCGATCCGCAGCAGCACGATCAGTTGCAGCGCGATTATCAGCAGGCACAGCAACAGCAGCGCGATGCACGTCAGCAGGCCTTTGCCCTGACCGAAGTGGTGCAGCGCCGTGCGCATTTCAACTATGAAAGCTCGGCTGGCATGTTGGGCGGCAACACCGATCTCAATGAACAACTGCGCCAGCGTCTCGAGCAGGCAGAAGGCGAGCGCAGCCGCGCGCGCGAACGTCTGCGCGGGCATCAGGCGCAGCTGACGCAGTATTCACAGGTGCTGGCGTCGCTAAAAAGTTCTTACGATGCTAAGCGCGACATGCTGAAAGAGCTGCAGCAAGAGATGCAGGATATCGGCGTGCAGGCGGATGCCAGCGCGGAAGAGCGGGCGCGCATTCGTCGTGATGAGTTGTACAGCGCGCTTAGCCATAACCGTGCGCGTCGCAATCAGCTGGAAAAACAGATCACCTTCTGTGAAGCCGAGATGGACAGCCTGCAGAAGAAACTGCGCAAGCTGGAGCGCGATTATCACCAGATTCGTGAGCAGGTGGTTACTGCCAAAGCGGGCTGGTGCACGGTGTTGCGTCTGGTTAAAGAGAACGGCGTTGAGCGTCGTTTGCATCGTCGCGAACTGGCGTATCTCAGCGGCGATGAGCTGCGATCCATGTCGGATAAGGCGCTGGGTGCGCTGCGTCTGGCGGTGGCGGATAACGAACATCTGCGCGATGTGCTGCGCATGTCTGAAGATCCGAAACGTCCGGAACGCAAGATTCAGTTCTTTATCGCGGTGTACCAGCATCTGCGTGAACGTATTCGTCAGGACATCATTCGTACCGACGATCCGGTCGAAGCTATCGAACAGATGGAAATCGAACTGAATCGTCTGACTGAAGAGCTGACCGCGCGCGAGCAAACGCTAGCCATCAGTTCACGCAGTGCGGCGAACATTATTCGCAAAACGATCCAGCGCGAGCAGAACCGTATCCGCCAACTGAATCAGGGCTTGCAGGCCGTAAGCTTTGGTCAGGTGCGCAGCGTTCGCCTGAACGTTAACGTACGTGAAGCGCACTCAACGCTGCTGGATACGCTGTCAGAAGAGCATGAGCAGCATCAGGATCTGTTCACCAGTAATCGCCTGACCTTCTCAGAAGCGCTGGCGAAACTTTATCAGCGCCTGAATCCGCAGATCGATATGGGCCAGCGCACGCCGCAAACCATTGGTGAAGAGCTACTCGACTATCGCAACTATCTCGAGATGGAAGTGGAGGTTAACCGTGGTTCTGATGGCTGGCTGCGTGCGGAAAGTGGCGCACTTTCTACCGGTGAAGCGATTGGTACCGGGATGTCGATTCTGGTGATGGTGGTCCAGAGCTGGGAAGAGGAGTCGCGTCGTCTGCGTGGCAAAGATATTTCGCCGTGCCGTCTGCTGTTCCTTGATGAAGCGGCGCGTCTGGATGCACGTTCAATCGCTACGCTGTTTGAGCTGTGCGAACGTCTGGAGATGCAGCTGGTTATTGCAGCACCGGAAAACATCAGCCCGGAAAAAGGGACCACCTACAAGCTGGTGCGTAAGGTGTTTAACAACACTGAGCACGTGCATGTCGTTGGTCTGCGCGGTTTTTCAGCGGACCCATCGCCGGTGAAAAATGAAAATTCCAGGCTCGGTCTGGAAACGGAAAATAGCTAACGCTGAATCTGGTTAAAAAACAGCACTGCGTTTAATCTATAAGCGGCATTTGCACTGAGAGGCAGATGCCGTTTTTTATTCGTATACTCAACATTAAGAGTATGGCTGTACATGGCGATCACAGGGCGCTGTGTCATTAGTGAGAAGGGGGCAGGGATGTTGCTAAACAATAAGAGCAAAATGAGTCGTGCTGCAGTAGCACTCGGTTTGTCATTGGTATTATCGCCGTTGACGGTAAGCTATGCGGCCATCACCTCCACGCTACCCCACTCTACGCACAGTACAATGTCAGTTGCTGCCAGCCAGCAACAAATTCAGCAGGCCTTTAGCGCCACTGAGCAACCTTTCTACTTGCCGGGCTTAGCCGGCATTTACGCATCGCGTGATATGGCACCGCTTTGGCAAGACCCGCAAGCGGTGCAGGCGTTTCAGCAACAGCTGGCGGAAGTGGCGCTCTCCGGCGTGCAGCCACAATTTACCCGCTGGGTGGAGCGGCTGACCAACCCTAATATCAAAGGGCTGGCGCGCGATATCGTGCTGAGTGATGCCATGCTAGGCTATCTGCAATTCGTTGCCAACGTGCCGACGCAAGGCGAAACCTGGCTCTACAGCAATGTGCCGTATAAGCTGACCATGCCAGCGCTAGCGGCGATCAATCAATGGCAGAATGCGGTTAACGCCGGTGGTAGCCGCACGTTCGTGTTGTCATTGCAACCACAGCATCCGCAATACCTGCCGATGCATAACGCACTGAAAGCCCTGCTGACTGATAATAATCCATGGCCGCAACTGCGCGACAGCAGCACCCTGCGCCCGGGCCAGATCAGTAATGATGTGCCGGCGCTGCGTGAGATTCTGCAACGTACAGGCATGCTGACCGCTAGCCACAGTAGCACGCCAACACCTGCAGAAGATGCAGTACCCACAGCGCCGGTTCCCGTAAGCCAGAGCAATCAACCGGTGGCAGTGAGTCCGTCCGCTGCAAACTTTGATGATATTGATGCAGCGCCTGCTCTCGCTGCTTCTCCTGACGTGGCCAATAATAATGTGGCTGCTACTCCGACGGCATCCGGTCCCAATGTCTATGACACTGCGCTGGTCGAGGGGGTCAAGCGCTTCCAGCATTGGCAGGGATTAGCAGATGACGGCGCGATTGGTCCGCGTACGCGTCAATGGTTGAATGTGCCGCCGCAGCTGCGTGCCTCGCTGCTGGCACTGAATATCCAGCGTCTGCGCCTGCTGCCGGATGATATGCATAACGGCATCATGGTGAATATCCCGAACTATTCACTGACCTACTACAACAACGGTGCCACCATTCTGTCATCCCGGGTGATTGTGGGACGTCCTGACCGCAAAACGCCATTGATGCGCAGCGCACTGAATAATGTGGTGCTGAATCCACCGTGGAACGTTCCGACTACTCTGGTACGCCAGGATATTGTGCCAAAAGTGAAGCAGGACCCGACTTACCTGTATAAGCATGGCTACACGCTGCTGTCTGGCTGGAGCGCTGATGCCGAAGTGATTGATCCGTCGATGATTGACTGGCATATGGTGTCGGCAGCGAGTTTCCCATATCGCATTCGCCAAGCGCCAGGCGCGACCAACTCACTTGGGCGTTACAAGTTCAACATGCCAAGTTCGGATGCCATTTATCTGCACGATACGCCCAACCACACGCTGTTCCAGCGTGATATTCGGGCGCTTAGCTCGGGCTGCGTGCGCGTGAATAAAGCGTCAGAGCTGGCCGATCTCTTGCTGCAGGATGTGGGCTGGAACGACGGACGTATTTCGGACACATTGAAAGAGGGCAACACGCGTTATGTGTCGATTCGCCATCGGATTCCGGTCAACCTCTATTATTTAACCGCCTGGGTCGCCGATGATGGGCAACCACAGTATCGTACAGATATTTACAATTATGATAATCCCGCGCGTTCCGGCAGTCAGGTATTGCATAAAGCAGGACAATTACTGCTTTAGTCATTGATTTGACGCTCCTCCTTTTACATTTCATTAACCAAGACCAGTCGCGAAAATTTGATTTTGCGCTGGTTTTGGCCGTCTGCGCCATATTCTGGGTTGACTGAGCTTTTGCCTGCGGTTAATGTTCGGCCTTGTGTACTTTTCGCACATATTTTATCCGCTTTAGATTAGGTAACCCCGTTTCATGGCTAATTTTGATTCTCAACGTCGTCGATTACTCTTGATTGGAGGCGCAGCAGCAGGTTTGGCGATGCTTCCAGGCTCCGCTCTGGCTTCGCTTTCCACTGCCCGCCCACGAGTATTGACGCTTAGTAACCTTCATACCGGTGAAACCCTCAAAACAGAGTTTTTTAACGGTAAGCGTTATGACAAGGATGAGTTAGCACGTTTAAACCACTTCTTCCGTGATTTCCGCGCCAATCAGGTGAAGAATATCGATCCCCATCTTTTTGATCAGCTTTATCGTTTGCAGACATTGCTGGATACGCGTAAACCGGTGCAGCTGATCTCGGGTTACCGTTCTCTGGCAACCAACAATATGTTGCGTGAGTCCGGTCCGGGCGTGGCGAAAAAAAGCTATCACACTAAAGGACAAGCGATGGATTTCCATATTGAGGGAATTTCGTTGAGCAATGTTCGCAAAGCGGCGTTATCTATGCGCGCCGGTGGTGTAGGATATTACCCGCGCAGCAACTTCGTACACATTGATACCGGGCCTGCAAGGCACTGGTCCTGATACCGGCAGCGCTGCGTGTGTCGGTCATGGAGCGCTATGAATTACCAAATTATTCCGGTTACGGCCTTTTCCCAGAACTGTTCAGTTATCTGGGATGATGAAACGCAACAAGCCGCACTGGTCGATCCCGGCGGTGATGCGGAAACTATCAAAGCAATATTGGCTGAACGTGGTTTAACGCCGTCGCAAATATTGCTCACTCATGGTCATCTCGATCATGTTGGGGCCGCTGCAGAATTGGCTGCACACTATCAGGTCCCGATCGTCGGTCCCCATCCGCTTGATGCTTTCTGGTTGGATAATCTGCCGACTCAGAGCCGTATGTTTGGCTTACCGGAATGCGCACCGCTGACGCCGGATCGCTGGCTGGAAGAGGGCGAAACCGTGCAGGTTGGCAATGTCGTACTGGAAGTGCTGCTTTGCCCCGGCCATACGCCAGGCCATATTGTGTTCTTCGACCGTGCGGGACGTCTGCTGATTTCGGGGGATGTGATATTTAACGGGGGCGTTGGACGCACCGATTTCCCGCAGGGCAGCCACAGCGACTTGATTAATGCGATTAAAACCAAGCTGCTGCCATTAGGCGATGATGTGACTTTCGTGCCGGGTCATGGACCTGTCTCGACGTTGGGGCGCGAGCGCGTTAGCAATCCTTTCCTGCAAGAATAGAAAATGGGCCATTCCGGCCCATTTTTTTACCCGTTTCATGTTGCAGGCGCGTTAGCTGCTCTCGTTCGCCTAATCGCTTACTAATGTAAGCTCATCGGGACTCTCTCGTTTGCCGCCTGCCTGCATCATGAATTATTTAACGGATTATAAAACCGCGACTATCGCCTCGCACAGCGCCGACATATTGTCTGGCGTCATACCAGCCACGTTAACGCGACCAGAATTCACCGCATATACACCGAACTCCTCACGCAGACGCACCACCTGATCTTTAGTCAGCCCGCTGAATGAGAACATGCCGTTCTGCTTAATGATAAAGCTAAAGTCTTGGTTAGCCCCTTTCTCCGCCAGGGTATTCACAAACAGCTGACGCATGCGCTGGATGCGCTGACGCATATCGGTCAGTTCCTGAATCCAGATAGTACGCAGCGCATCATTGCTGAGAATGGTGGCGACTACCGCAGCACCGTGTGAAGGTGGATTCGAATAGTTGGCGCGAATGGTGTATTTAACCTGACTGAACGCGGTTTTCGCCACGTCGCTACTCGCTGCAACCAGCGTCAGGGCGCCGACGCGCTCGTTATACAAGCCGAAGTTCTTAGAGTAAGAGCTGGCAACAATCAGTTCCTGATGTGACGCTGCAAAAATACGCAGGCCTTCAGCGTCTTCATCCAGACCGCGAGCAAAGCCCTGGTAGGCGAAATCGAACAGTGGCAGCCACCCTTTTTCTTGCGACAGCTTCGCCAGTTGTTGCCACTGATCGGCTGTTGGATCGACGCCGGTTGGATTATGGCAGCAGCCATGGAATAACACTACATCGCCCGCTTTGGCTTCCTGCAGTGATGCCACCATGCCGTCAAAATCGAGGCTGTGACTTGCTGCGTCATAATAGTGGTAATCACATACTTCGAGGCCCGCGGCGTTGAACACATTATTATGGTTCGGCCAGGTTGGATTACTCACCCAAACGCGCTTCACGTCAGTTTGATTTGCCAGGAAATCTGCCGCTACGCGCAGGGCGCCGGTGCCGCCGGGCGTCTGTGCTGTGCAGGCGCGGCCCGCTGAGATTAATGGGCTCTCTTTTCCGAATAGCAATTCCTGCGTACAACGCGCGAAATCCGCCAGACCATCAATGCTCAGATAGTTTTTGGTGGTTTCGTTTTCCAGCAGATACTGCTCAGCTTTTTTAACACTGGTGAGTACCGGCGTTTTACCGGTTTCATCTTTATACACACCAATGCCAAGATTGATTTTAGTCGGGCGGTCATCGGCGCGAAAAAGGTCAGCCAGTCCCAGAATAGGATCGGCGGGTGCGGCAGAGATCGATTCAAACATGAGTCAGTTCCGTTTGGGTGAACTTTAGCGAAATGAGCTATCAGGTTAGCGTTAGACGGCACGCTTGCCAACCGTTGATATAAAAAAGAAATAGGGCGGGTGCTGAAAGTAGAAAAGCTAATTGCGAAGCCGATCACTGAAATGCAAAACGGAGCCCGAAGGCTCCGTTTTTAGGTATTACGCAACTCTAATCGGATGATTAGAACTGGTAAACCAGGCCAACGCCAACTACGTCGTCGGTGCTTACGCCCTGAGCACGGGTGTAATCGTTGTCATCCAGCAGGTTGATTTTGTAGTCAACATACGCAGACATGTTTTTGTTGAAGTAGTAGTAGGTGCCCACTTCGATGTATTTAACCAGGTCAGCATCGCCACCAGCGAAGGTCGCACCGTTGTCGGTGTTAGTGTTGCCATTCAGCTGCTTGCCTTTAGACTGCAGGTAAGCGATGGATGGGCGCAGACCGAAATCGAACTGATACTGTGCAACCACTTCGAAGTTCTGAGTTTTGTTAGCAGTCTGACGAGCGAAGCTACCGTAAGCAGTGGTGTTACGTGATTCACCGTAGAATGCTGCCAGGTATACGTTGTTCGCGTCATATTTCAGACCGAAACCGTATGCGTCAGCTTTGTCGCCGTTGCCATCTGCAACTTGATCGTTGGTACGGTCAGAAGAGAAGTAAGAACCGACAGCGCTGATGCCCATACCGGTGTCATACGCTACAGAAGTACCCCAGCCGTCGCCGTTCTGTGCCAGTGGGTCACGAGAACCTTCGTTTTTGCCCTGGTACTGTGCTGCGAAGCTCAGGCCTTCAACCAGACCGAAGAAGTTGCTGTTACGGTAAGTAGCCAGACCGCTTGAACGACCAATCATGAAGTTGTCGTTGTCTTGATACAGGGTATCATCACCGAACACTGGCAGTTGGTCAGTGTAAGACATTGCGTCATAGATAACGCCGTAGTTACGACCGTAGTCGAATGAACCTGCATCACCAAATTTCAGACCGGCGAAGCCCAGACGGGTTTTGTTGCCGTCTTGCGCATCAGCGCCTTCAGTGTTGTTAGCCTGAACGTTGTATTCCCACTGGCCATAACCGGTCAGCTGGTCGGTAATCTGAGTTTCACCCTTGAAGCCGAAGCGAACATACGTTGCATCGCCATCATTACCAGCGTCATCAGAGAAAGTGTGACGTGCATCAACTTTACCGTACAGGTCCAGTTTGTTGCCGTCTTTGTTATAAATTTCTGCTGCGTTTGCTGCGCCTGCAGCTAACAGAGCTGGGATAACCACTGCAAGAATGTTGCGCTTCATCATTTTTTATTACCCTCATTGGAGTTATTTGGACATCTGCCACTGCTGCCAAGAAATCTTTACAGAACCTTGAAAGAAGTTTGATGTCTCCTGTGTCTGCACGCATCTTTCCATCACGGGGTTGCTAATTCTAGCCCGAAGATGATTCAAATCTCGCAATTGAGTATCAAAAGGAAAAATTGTATTACAATTTGTAAAATATCGGGAACTTTGTGAGAGAACTCTAAATTTACAAAAATAAAAAAAGGCCGGCTAGGCCGACCTCTTTATATATATGAATTACTTATAATTAATCGCTAATTTTAGAAATTCGCATTGCGTGGGGTACGTGGGAAGGGGATAACATCCCTTACATTTTGTACGCCGGTGACATAGGCGATTAATCGTTCGAAACCTAATCCGAAGCCTGCATGTGGGACGGTGCCGTAACGACGCAGGTCACGATACCACCAATAATCTTCTTTATTCAGGCCCATTTCTGCCAGACGCGCATCCAGTACATCCAGACGCTCTTCACGCTGCGAACCACCGATGATTTCGCCGATACCCGGCGCGAGGACATCCATCGCTGCCACGGTTTTGCCATCGTCGTTCATACGCATATAGAAAGCTTTGATGTCTTTCGGATAGTTTTTCACTACCACCGGTGCTTTAAAGTGCTGCTCGGCAAGGTAACGCTCGTGTTCAGATGAGAGATCCACGCCCCAAGACACTGGGTTCTCGAAGGTTTGGCCGCTTTTCAGCAGGATCTCTACCGCATCGGTATAATCCACCTGCGCAAAATCGGTCTGAACAAAACGTTCCAAACGGGCAACTGCATCTTTGTCAACGCGCTCCGCAAAGAAAGCCATGTCATCCGCGCGCTCATTCAACACCGCCTGGAACACGTATTTCAGCATGGCTTCAGCCAGGGCTGCGGCATCATCCAGCGTTGCGAAAGCCACTTCTGGCTCAAGCATCCAGAATTCCGCCAGATGGCGGCTGGTGTTGGAGTTTTCAGCACGGAAGGTTGGGCCAAAGGTATACACCTTAGAGAGCGCACAGGCATAGGTTTCGGCATTGAGCTGACCAGATACGGTCAGGAACGCCTCTTTGCCGAAGAAATCTTTATCGAAATCGATTTTGCCCTGCGGATCGCGCGGCAGGTTTTCCATGTCGAGCGTCGACACGCGGAACATCTCGCCAGCACCTTCCGTATCCGAAGCGGTGATCAGCGGAGTGGAGACCCAGAAATAACCGTTTTCGTGGAAGAAGCGATGCAGCGCCTGCGCCAGCGTATGACGTACGCGAGCCACGGCGCCAACCAGGTTGGTACGCGGACGCAAATGCGCCACTTCGCGCAGGTATTCGATGCTGTGACGTTTTGCCGCCATGGGATAGGTATCTGGATCGTCAACCCAGCCGGTGACTTCAACCTGGGTCGCCTGCAGCTCAAATGCCTGGCCTTCGCCCGGTGATTCCACCACTTTGCCGGTAATGATCACGGAACAGCCGGTGGTCAGACGCAGCACTTCATCCTGATAATTATTCAGAGAATTATTGACGACGGCCTGAACGGGATTAAAGCAGGAACCGTCGTAAACGGCGATAAAGGAAAGACCAGCTTTGGAATCTCTTCGGGTACGCACCCAACCACGTACGGTGACTTCACTGTCAACCGCGACACGGCCGTGCAGTACATCCGCTACAGGCACAACGCTCATAAAGTTCTCTCTATATATATAGTGGATAAAAGCCCTTTTTCGGGGTTTTGCTATGTTACTTGCGAGCCAACAGGAAACAAGCAAAATTGGCAGGTGAAAGGGAGATTTGTTGACGAGAAGCAGGGTGCAAGCACCCTGTAATAGGAATCAGCTGGCTCTTTTGACCAGCGGCAGATCGAAAGCTTTGCGCAAGGCACGCACGAAGGCTTTATCCTGGCATATGGTTTTGCCAGGGCTATCGGAGAGTTTTGCCACCGGTTTGCCATTGCAGCTCACCAGTTTGATCACGATATTCAGTGGCGTAACGCCGGGAATATCGCAGGACAAACGCGTACCGATGCCGAATACCACATTGGCGCGTTGACCAAAATGACGATAGAGCGCCAGCGCTTTGTCCAGATTGAGGTTATCTGAGAACACCAGCGTTTTGCTTTTCGGGTCGATATCCAGACGCTGATAGTGCGCAATGGCTTTCTCGCCCCATTCCACCGGATCGCCGGAATCGTGACGCAAACCCTGATAACGATGGGCGAAGCCTGGCCCAAAGTCGCGCAGGAAGGCGTCCATCGTGATGCAGTCAGTGAGTGCGATGCCCAATTGATCATCATACTCATCCAGCCACGATTGCAGCGCGGCGCGTTGGCTATTCGCCAGCACCGGGCTAATCTGCTGATGCGCCTGGAACCATTCATGCGCCTGAGTACCCACCGGATTAAGTTGCAGACGGCGCGCCAAATCGTAGTTACTGGTGCCAACCAACCACGGGAATTCGGCTTTTAGCGCACTGACAATCGCTTCCTGCACCGCTTTGGAGTAGCGGCGACGCGTGCCGAAATCCATCAGTTGGAAGCGCGACATATCCAAATCACCCACCTGCTGACGGAACGCCACCAGCTTGTCATGCAAGTGCGCTACCGCCTGGTCCACACCCATCTGCGGCGTGCGATGACGATGCACGACTTCACTGATCAACGCCAGCAACGGCACTTCCCACAGAATCACTTCACGCCACGGACCATGAATCTGAATCGTCAGATGGCCATTGTCGTTGCGGACATTTACCTGTGAAGGATCGAGGCGGAACTGGCGCAGCCAGTTGAGGTAATCGGTTTGAAAGAAGGGGAGCCCGCTAAGGTAGTGATACTCATCGTCGCTAAGGGCAAGCGTTTGCAGGGTTTCAATTTGTGCGCGGATCTCGTCCGCATAAATACCCAGCAGTTCATCGCCACGGCAGCGAAATTCCGCCGTAACCGGGACATCATAATAGCGATGATAGACGGCCTGCTGCATATGAAGCTTGTACGCATCGGTATCAAGCAGCGTGGTCAAAATCGGGGAAGCATGTCCAGTCATGGTGCGTTTCAGCATCCTCTTCCGCGGAGCAGAGCCCGGTGTTCAACAAAGTCATAAAGACGCAGGAGTATAAAACAGTAATGACCGCGATCACACCATAATTGCGGGTGGCAGGTCGAGGGTCATTTGTGCCATTGTTAATGAATTGTAGCCTTTTCAACGAAGGCACGCATTGTGCGTAGCAACGAAGGCACAACCCGCTTAGACTTTGACGGGTCAACATATTAACGATTAAAAGATGCGAGAAGGACTTATGACGCAACAGCCGCAAATTAAATATCGCCACGATTACCGTGCGCCGGATTACACCATTACCGACATCGACCTGACGTTTGAACTGGATGCCGCCTCTACGCGCGTTACGGCGGTCAGTCAGGTCAAGCGACTGGGTGCTGCGGATGCGGAGCTGCGCCTTGATGGTGAAGACCTCACGCTGGTGTCGCTAGCGGTGGATGGCAATCCATGGTCGCATTATCGCGAAGAAGAGGGCGCGTTGTTCATTAGCCAGGTGCCGGACAACTTTACCTTGACCATCATTAATGACATCCATCCGGATAAAAACACCGCGCTGGAAGGGTTATATCAATCTGGCGAAGCGCTTTGTACCCAATGTGAAGCCGAAGGTTTCCGCCACATCACCTGGTATCTCGACCGCCCGGATGTGCTGGCGCGCTTTACCACCACCATTATTGCCGATGCCGCACGCTATCCTTATTTACTCTCGAACGGCAACAAGCTGGAGAGCGGGCGCCATGAAGATGGCCGTCATTGGGTGAAGTGGCAAGATCCCTTCCCGAAACCCTGTTACCTGTTTGCGCTGGTAGCCGGTGATTTCGACGTGCTACGTGACAGTTTCACCACCCGCTCAGGCCGCGATGTGGCGCTGGAGATCTTTGTCGACCGCGGCAATCTGGATCGCGCCGATTGGGCGATGACCTCGCTAAAAGCCAGCATGAAGTGGGATGAAGAGCGCTTCAACCTCGAGTATGACCTCGACATCTTTATGATCGTTGCGGTGGATTTCTTCAATATGGGCGCGATGGAGAACAAAGGTCTCAACGTCTTCAACTCCAAATATGTGCTGGCGAAAGCCGAAACGGCCACCGACAAAGATTATCTTGGCATTGAAGCGGTTATTGGACATGAGTATTTCCACAACTGGACGGGTAACCGCGTCACCTGCCGCGACTGGTTCCAGCTCAGCCTGAAAGAGGGCCTGACGGTGTTCCGCGATCAGGAGTTCAGTTCAGACCTCGGTTCACGTGCGGTCAACCGCATTGATAATGTGCGCGTGATGCGTGGTGCGCAGTTTGCCGAAGACGCCAGCCCCATGGCGCATCCGATCCGACCGGATCAGGTGATCGAGATGAACAACTTCTACACCTTAACGGTATACGAGAAAGGTTCGGAAGTGATCCGCATGATGCACACCTTGCTCGGCGAAGAGAATTTCCAGAAGGGCATGCAGCTCTATTTCGAGCGCCACGATGGCAGCGCTGCCACCTGTGATGATTTTGTGCAGGCGATGGAAGATGCCTCCAACGTTGATCTTTCTCAGTTCCGCCGCTGGTACAGCCAGGCGGGCACGCCAATCCTGACGGTGCGCGATGACTACAATCCTGAGCTTGAGCAGTACACGCTGCATGTCACCCAGCGTACGCCGGCCACCGCCGAGCAGAAAGAGAAACTGCCGCTACACATTCCGCTGGATATCGAACTGTACGATAACGAAGGCAACGTGATCCCGCTGCAGCACAACGGACATCCGGTGCATCACGTGCTGAACGTCACCGAAGAGTTCCAGACTTTTATTTTCGACAAAGTCTATTTCCAGCCGGTGCCCTCACTGCTGCGTGAATTCTCCGCGCCGGTGAAGCTCGACTATAAATGGAGCGATGCGCAGCTCACCTTCCTGATGCGTCACGCGCGCAACGATTTCGCCCGCTGGGATGCGGCACAGAGTCTGCTGGCCACTTACATTCGTCTGAATGTGGCCCGCCATCAGCAGGGGCAGCCGCTGTCGCTGCCGCTGCATGTCGCCGATGCATTCCGCGCGGTGCTGCTGGATGAGCAGGGCGATCCGGCGCTGAAAGCGTTGATTCTGTCGCTGCCCTCTGAGAATGAAATTGCGGAACTGTTTGATGTCATCGATCCGCTGGCGATCTCGGCGGTGCGCGATGCGCTGGTACGTACGCTGGCTAAAGAGTTGAGTGATGAATTCTTTGCCCTCTATCTGGCCAACCAAAGCAACGAATACAAAATTGAGCATGCAGAAATTGGCAAGCGCACGCTGAAAAACGTCTGCCTTGGCTATCTGGCGTTTGCCGATGCGGCACAAGCAGACAAGCTGGTGCAGGCGCAATATCAGCAGGCGAACAACATGACCGACGCGTTAGCGGCGCTGGCTGCGGCCGTAGCGGCGAATCTGCCGTGCCGCGATACCTTGTTAGCCGCATACGACGAGCGCTGGCATCAGGATGGTTTGGTGATGGATAAATGGTTTGTGCTGCAAGCCACCAGCCCGGCGGCGGATGTGCTGAGCAAGGTGCGCGAACTGCTGCATCACCGATCATTCACCATGGGCAACCCGAACCGTATTCGTTCGCTGATTGGGGCATTTGCTTCTGCTAATCCGGCGGCATTCCACGCCAAAGATGGCAGCGGCTATCAGTTCCTGGTAGAGATGTTGACCGATCTCAATACGCGTAACCCGCAGGTGGCCGCGCGGATGATCGAGCCGTTGATTCGTCTGAAGCGTTACGATGCCGACCGTCAGGCGTTGATGCGCAAGGCGCTGGAGACGTTGAAAGGGTTGGATAAGCTGTCTGGCGATCTGTACGAGAAGATCACTAAAGCATTGAACGCTTAAGAAAACAATGCGCAATAAATTGCGCCGCTACGGGACTTTGCACGTATTTGTAGCGGCGCGATTTATCGCGCGTCTTTGATCAACTCTGCTGTGCAAACTTCAGCGGCTGCTCCGATGAACCTCGCTTCATCACGCGATCCAGCACTTCGGCCTCCAGTTCCGCCAGACGCGCAGATCCGCGACGGCGCGGACGCGGCAAATCGACCAGCAAATCCAGCCCAATCTGTCCCTCCTCAATCAGCAGCACGCGATCGGCGATCGCCACCGCTTCGCTAACATCGTGCGTCACCAGCAGCACGGTGAAGTTATGCTGCTGCCATAGCGACTCAATCAATCCCTGCATTTCAATACGCGTTAATGCATCCAGCGCACCCAGCGGTTCGTCGAGCAGCAGCAAACCGGGACGGTGAATCAGCGCACGCGCCAGCGCCACGCGCTGTTTCTGACCGCCGGACAAGGCTGCGGGCCACTCATTGGCGCGGTCGGCCAAACCAACGGCATCCAGCGCTTCCAGTGCGGCGGCACGCCATTCGCGGCCTTTCAGTCCCAGTCCAACGTTATCAATCACCTTTTTCCACGGCAGCAGGCGTGAATCCTGGAACATCAGCCGCGTGTCTTCACGTGCTTGCGATAACGGCGCATTTCCGGCCAGTAAGGCACCGCGCGTGGTGGATTCCAGGCCAGCTAACAGGCGCAGCAGGGTACTTTTGCCACAGCCGCTGCGGCCAACAACTGCAACAAACTGTCCGGACGGAATGTGCAGATCAATATTGTTCAGGATGGTGCGATCGCCATATTGCTTGCTGACGCCCTTTACGCCAACCGGTGTACCGCGATTCAGGCGCGCCGGATTTAGGGTTGCGTTGCTCATGCGTTCTCCTTCAATTGATAGGCCGGATGCCAGCGCAGCCAGACGCGCTCCAGCAGTTGTGCCGCGACGTCAGCCAGTTTGCCGAGCAGGGCATAGAGAATGATGGCCACCACCACCACATCGGTTTGCAGGAATTCACGGGCGTTCATTGCCAGATAACCAATGCCGGAGTTAGCGGAAATGGTCTCGGCGACAATCAAGGTCAGCCACATCAGGCCGAGAGCAAAACGCACGCCGACCATAATGGACGGCAGCGCACCCGGCAAAATCACCTGAATGAATAAGCTCCAGCCGGATAAACCATAGCTGCGCGCCATCTCCACCAGGCCACGATCAATGTTGCGAATACCGTGATAAGTGTTGAGATAAATCGGGAACAGAGTACCCAGCGCCACGAGGAAAATCTTGGCGGATTCGTCAATACCGAACCACAAAATCACCAGCGGAATCAGCGCCAGATGCGGTACGTTACGCAGCATCTGCACCGAGGTATCCAGCAAGCGTTCACCCACGCGTGAAGTGCCGGTAATCAAACCCAGAATCAAACCAATCGAACCGCCAATGGAGAAGCCGATAGCGGCGCGCCAGCTGCTGATCGCCAGGTTCTGCCACAGTTCACCGCTTACCGTCAGCTTCCAGAAGGTGATGAGGATATTTTCCGGCGACGGCAGAATGCGCGTCGACAGCCAGCCCACCTGCGATGCCAGTTGCCACACCGCAATCAGCACCACCGGCAAAACCCAGGGCAGTACCGCATTCGTCAACCTGGTTTTAACGTTCGCCATCATCTGCTCCTTTAGCTCTGCGACACTTTTTGTGGCGTGAAATCATTGGCTACCGCTTCCCCATGCGCTTGCACCACGCGTGGTTGCGGTACGTCCGGAATGGCCAGATCGAGGTGCGGGAACAGCAGCTCACCCACGCGATACGCCTCTTCCAGATGCGGATAACCGGAGAGAATAAAGGTCTCGATGCCGAGATCGCTGTACTCCTGCATGCGCGCCGCCACGGTTGGACCATCGCCCACCAGTGCGGTGCCGGCGCCACCACGAACTAAACCTACGCCAGCCCACAGATTCGGGCTGATCTCCAGCTTGTCGCGGCGGCCACCGTGCAGCGCGGCCATACGTTGCTGACCGACCGAATCAGTGCGTGCAAACGCCGCCTGCGCTTTGGCAATGGTGGCATCGTCGAGATGGGCAATCAGGCGATCTGCCGCCTGCCACGCTTCTTCATTGGTTTCACGCACAATGACGTGCAGACGAATACCGAAGCGAACGGTGCGACCTTGTGCCGCCGCTTTGGCCCGCACCTGCTCAATCTTCTCTTTTACTAAGGCTGGCGGTTCGCCCCAGGTGAGATAAACATCGACCTGCTCGGCGGCCAGATCCTGGGCCGCATCCGACGATCCCCCAAACCACAGCGGTGGACGCGGCTGCTGCACCGGTTTAAACATCAGGCGCGCACCGCGCACTTTCACGTGCTTGCCATCGTAATCGACGGTTTCGCCTTCGGTGACCCGACGCCAGACGCGGGTAAACTCAGCGGACTCTTCATAGCGTTCACGGTGATCAAGGAACACACCATCGCCGGCGAGCTCTTCCGGATCGCCGCCGGTGACCAGATTAAACAGCGCACGACCATTCGACAGACGATCGAGCGTGGCCGCCTGACGCGCAGCCTGAGTTGGCGATATCACGCCCGGACGCAGCGCGACCAGGAAGCGCAGGCGCTGCGTGACCGGAATTAAAGATGCCGCTACCAGCCAGGCATCTTCACAGGAGCGACCAGTGGGAATCAGCACGCCGCCGAAACCGAGGCGATCCGCCGCCTGCGCAATCTGTTGCAGGTAGCCGTGATCAACCGGGCGCGAGCCTTCCGCCGTGCCGAGATAGTGACCATCGCCGTGAGTCGGGAGAAACCAGAATACGGATACGCTCATGATTAATTTCCTTTAGGCTGGGCGGATTGTGGCTGCCAGATGCGATCGGCGATATTCACTTTTACCGGCATCAGATGATTGGCATAAAACAGATCGGCCGTTTGCTGTTGGGCCTGCGCGGTATGGGCGCTGACCGGCGTAATGGTGGTCGGTGGACGATGGTCGAGATAGCTGGCAATCACCGGCTTCGGTAAGCCCATCGCCTGCGCCAGCAGATCGATACTCTGGTCGCGCTGGCTGTGGGTTAATGCATCGGCATCGCTGAAGGTGTTCAGCACCTGCTGCACGAATGCGCCGTTAGCCTCGGTGTATTTGCGCGTGGCTAGATAGAAGGAGCCGGTTTGATTGAGCTTGCTGCCATCGACCAGCACACGCACGTTGCCCTGCAGCAGGGCGGCAGAGTAGTAAGGATCCCAAATCGCCCAGGCATCCACGTCACCTTGCTGGAAAGCCGCGCGCGCATCGGCGGGGGTTAAATAGGTGGGTTGAATGTCTTTAAAACTCAGTCCGGCTTGTTCCAGGGCGCGCAGCAGAAGATTGTGCGAGCTGGAGCCTTTCTGGAACGCCACCTTATGGCCTTTCAGATCGGCTACGCTGTGGATCGGGCTCTCTTTCGGCACCAGAATCACTTCCGCCTGCGGTTTTGGTGGTTCAGATCCGACATACAACAGATCGGCGCCAGCAGCCTGGGCAAACAGTGGCGGGATATCGCCGGTGCTACCCAAATCAATACTGTCGACGTTGAGCGCTTCCAGCATTTGCGGCCCAGCCGGGAATTCCACCCACTTTATCTGCGTGTGAGGAAAGCGCTGCTCCAGCAGCTTATGGCTTTTCGCCAACACCATGCTGACCGAACCCTTTTGATAACCAATGCGTAGCTGTTCCGGTGCATCAGCGGCCTGGGCTGTAACGCTTAAAGCCAGTAGTCCCGCTACAGCGGGGAGCAGCAAGCCCGTCAATATCCGTTTCATCATGCTTCCTTTATACCGCTTGTGCGTAGGGTTGATGGCGACGATGCAGCGCGTGCCAGAAGGTATCCAGCGCCTCATCAATGCGTTGCGACAGCAGCGGATCTAACAGCGGCTGGCGATCGTAATCGGTAATCTGGCCGTCAGTGGCGAATACGCCGTGCAATACTTCCTGCGCTTTCAGCGCGTTGAGCACCGGCTTCAGCGCATAATCGACCGCCAGCAGGTGTGATGAACTTCCGCCGCTCGCCAGTGGCAGGACCACTTTGTGTTCCAGTGCGCGCTCGGGCAGCAGATCAAGCAAGGTTTTCAACGCACCGGAAAACGAGGCTTTATAGATAGGGGTGGCGACGATTAAACCATCTGCCAGCGCCAAATCAGCTTTCAGAGCGGCTAATGCGGGGGAATCGAAGCGTGCATAAAGCAGATCTTCCGGCTGGAAGTTGTGAATATTCCATGGAATGACGTCAACACCGCGTGCCTCCAGCGCGTGCTGGCACAGGCTGAGCAGTGCTGTAGAGCGTGAAGGGAAGCGAGGGCTGCCCGCCAGCGTAATAACCCGCATAGTCACTCCTTATAACTGAAAGTTATTGATTATCTAATATTCAGAACTGATGTGTTCAATACTGTCAGAGCGGGGGGCGAGGCTTAAATGATTTATCTGGTAATCCTAAGTCGTAAAATGGGATAGCCAGAGACATATAAAGGAAGACGAATACAGGCCGGTTAGCATGCTTAGGGTTAATCCGAAAAGCCGGGAAAAAACGGCGTAGTTATATTAATCAGCACAGCGTGTTTATCTCGGTTAATGGTTAAACACATTGATGAAAGGGTTTAATAGAGGCGTTTACGCGGATACAGATTTGCACAGATGGCAACATGATACCGCGCTGGCGAAAACTGCCATTGAATCACAAGAAGAAAAATGCCGATTCAATCTTATTCTATTCACCTGGAATCGGAATTAGCTTAGGAGGAGCCCACTATTTCCTATTAATGAATGGTTTTTATTTGAGCGGGTGGTTGCGAAAAAGCCTACAAAGATTAATTACAAGACGGTTCTTATCTCTAGTAGCAAAACTTATTGTTACTTTTTGCCCGGCGATTTACTTTTTACTCAAGTTATATTGAACAATTATGAGCTTCATAAACGCAACGTAAAAGGTCGACGATGGAATTAAATCTCTCAGCCTGTTTATAATTGGTTGAGCTAATTTCCGCTAGAACTCAATAACGATACTGCGCTTATTTAATTAACGTCCACCTTTTGTGGCGTGTAATGCCGTTGTGGCAAACCAATTTTCCCCAGGGAGATGAATATGGAAAGAGCAACACGTGCTCAGGAATTTACTGAGCAGCAGGCTGCGCCTGTCACGTTTAATCGCCTCACGCCATCCAGTAAAATTGCAGAGGAGTTGGTGTGTTATTGGCTACAGGCTGATGCTGCGTCAGCCCATTTTACCTCTTCGCTGTTGCCCACCTTTCCGCACAGTACACCGTCCGACGATGATTTTCTGCTGTTCAGTGCAGAGCGCGGTGCCTTGCCCGCCAGCCTGCTACAGGATGTCGCGAAACTCAGCGATCAACGGCCTGAGCTAAACTGTTTCATTGTCTCTCTGGCAAAGCGAGAGCTGGCTGCCGGCTTGCATTCGTCTACCCAGCTGTTTCAGCAACTCCATGAGCAGCGCTGGTGGCAACAAGGCGCCTTTGCTGTGATTTTGCGCGCGGGCCTGGCCCGGAGCGGTGCGCCACTAAACCGGATTCAGGATGTGATGCTGGCGGGATTACTCCATACCCAAACCGCATGGGTGCTCGACTACGCCAGTGAAACGGCGCTTGCAGCGAACGTAAATGCCTCTCAGCCCTTCACTTATCAGCAATTTATTACTGATTATGAAAAACTCACACGTTTGTCACACTTTATTCCGGAGCGAAACCGCTACCGTGAAAGTTATTTACGCAGCGGCTTATTACAATTAGTCCAGCAGGAGTTGAGTAGCGCAGATAAATTCTCAGATAATATCCGTCATGCGTTGACTTACTTTGCAGATAATTTTCCAGTCCAGGGTGCAATGGAAAAACTTATGTTGAAACAACCTGACATCTATTTCTCTATTATGAAAATGAGAAAAAGGCTGGGTGCTTAGCGCCAACATTAATTTTAAGAATAACTCCGGTGTGCGCGTGAATGCTTTTATGTCACGCTTAAGGCCACTGAGATAAATCCCCAGATGCCAAAACACCTATGTCTATAAAACGTAACGCGATTGCCAACTACGTTGGCCAGATCTATCTGACGCTGTCAGGTATTTTGGTTGTACCCCTTTATATTCAACACTTAGGAATGGAAGCCTATGGATTAGTCGGCTTCTTTTCGATCTTATTAACCTGGCTGCAATTACTGGATGCCGGTGTTTCCACGACCTTAATGCGCGAAGCGGCGCGCTACCGGGCTAACCAGGCGGAATTTGTCTGGTTTCCTGCGCTGTTTGCCACCCTCACCAAATTTTTCCTGTTCTCCACCATCGTGCTGGTGGTGTTGGGCTGGCTGGCAACGCCGTGGATAGCGACCCACTGGCTGGATGCAAAGCATCTTCCGTCAGGTGATGTGGTGATTGCGGTGGCAATCATGGTGATCACTGCTGCAATCCGCTGGCGCACCAGTCCTTATCGCAGTGTGATTGTCGGCTTTGAGCATCAGGTATGGCTGAACGGCGTTAACCTGATCATCACCACGTTGCGTACCTTCGGCGCGGTGCTGGTCATTCAATTCTTCTCTAATCCGGTATTGGCCTTCTTTGTCTGGCAACTGCTGGTGTCGATTGCCGAGGCGGCCTGCTGCATTTACAAATCCTGCCAGCTGATTCCCCGAGCGGCACGCAAAGAGAAGCGCGGCGATCTCAAAGAGGTGCTCAAACCCTTCATTCGTTTTGCTCTCAGCGCGGCATTTTCCAGCGCGGTGTGGACCTTTATTTCGCAAATCGACCGTTTGGTCCTGTCCAAGACGCTGCCGTTGAGCGAATACGGTTCATTCACCGTGGTAGCAACCGCGGCTACCGGGATCCTGCTGCTGAGTAGTCCGATTATGCAGGCCATTGTGCCGCGCATGACCGGCATGAAAACGCGTAAAGAGGGCGATGCGGAGTCGCTGAAGCTCTATCGCTACACCACGCAAGCGGTAGCGATCTTCATGGCGCCGCTCAGCATTACCATTGCCTGCTATGCCGGGCCGCTGCTGTGGGCGTGGACGCAGAAGAGCCAGATTGTTGATGAGATGTCGTTTGTCCTCAGCCTGTACGCGTTGGGGAGCGGTATTCAGGCAATCTGTGGCTTGCTCTATCACCTGCAGTACATCAACGGCAATCTCAAGCTGCATATGAAAGGGTTCACCTGCTTTGCCGTGCTGCTGGTGCCGCTCAATATCTGGTGCGCTATTCACTATGGCGCGTTGGGCACCGGTTGGCTGTGGCTGGGCCAGAACATTTTCTATTTGGTGGGTTGGGCGTGGCTGGTGCATCGCCGCTTCGCACCAGGCATTCATTTCACCTGGTTAACCCGCGACGTGATGCTGATTTGGGCGGTTTCTGCGGCAATTGCCTGGCTGAGTACCTTGTTGCCTATCGAGTGGAATCAAAATCGCTGGATCAACCTGCTGTGGCTGGCGGTGATCGGTGCCTTCAATCTCGGCGTGTGCTGCTTACTGCATAGCGTGGTGTTGAAGCGCCTCAGAATTCCGTTGTTTAACGTTGAGGAAAGAGGATGAGCATGATGTCATCTCACCGTATCCCTACGGTTTCGGTCATCATTCCGAACTGGAATTGCGCGCCCTGGCTGCCAGAGGCGATGAGTTCACTGCTGCGTCAGTCATCGCCGCCGGAACAGATCATTGTTATCGACGATGGCTCCAGTGATAACAGCGTTGCCTGGTTAACGGAATTTGCTGAGCAGCACCCGCAGGTGGTGCTGCTCAGCGGCGAACGCGGTGGCGTCAGTGCGGCACGCATGAAAGGGCTGTCTGTCGCCACCGGCGATTTCGTTTACTTTATGGATGCGGACGATTTTGTCTCCACCGATCTGTTCGCCGATTTCCGCCGCGTACAGGCGCGCCATGACGATATCGATCTGTTCTGTTTCGGCGCGAAGATGTTTTTTGATCTGCCTGCGGCACAGCGGCACTATCAAACCATTCATCAGCGTCATGTTAGCGGGCTGTTGCCCGGCGGCAGCACCAGCTTGCGTACCTTGATGCAGCATCAATCGGCACATCGCGTGGTGTGGAGCAGCATTATTTCCCGCCGGTTGATTGATCAGCTGGCGCTGCAGTTTCTGCCGATCCAAAACCATGAAGATGCACCATACATGTTTGCGCTCTATCTGCAGGCGCGCAACATCTACTGCACCAGCCAAAGCTACTACTACAAACGCTTTATGCTGACATCGTTGTCGCAGAGCACCCGCGATTTTTCCTATGTGAAAAACTACTTTATTGCGCGCGCCAGTAGCGAGCAGTTCTTACGCGATCATCAACTGCCGGTCGATGCAACGCTGCTGGATAGCTATTACCAAACGGTGATGCAAAGCTGTTTAGCGCAAATTCGCAAAAATCATATGGTGATTCCCACAGATTGGCAGCCGCAGGTGAATCAGCTGGTGCGCAATGTGTTGCAGTACAGCGCGCGTCTAAAACTGATGTGGTACTGCCCAACGATTTACAGTGGGCTGCAGGTGTGTCGCGAGCAGCTTGGACGCTATTCTGCCCGGCGCTGATACCGATCAATTTGTGATGCAGTAGAACAATTTACTTTTGCGCCAGAGCACCTTACCATTCTGGCGCACAAATTCCCGTGCACCCCGACTTCCCTGATATCCGTCTTTGAGGAGAGTGCATGTTATATCCTATCGTCCGGCCGGCGCTGTTTAAGCTTGATCCTGAGCGTGCGCACGAACTCACCTTTCAACAACTGCGTTTTATCAGCGGTACGCCGCTGGAAGGGCTGATTCGCCAGTCGCTGCCTTCACGTCCGGTTACCTGTATGGGATTGACGTTCCCGAACGCACTCGGTTTAGCCGCCGGTCTCGATAAAAATGCGGAGTGCATTGACGCCTTCGGTGCAATGGGCTTTGGTTTTGTTGAAGTCGGAACCGTGACGCCACTTGCCCAGCCGGGCAACGACAAACCGCGCATGTTCCGTCTGGTGGCGGCGGAAGGGATTATTAACCGCATGGGCTTTAATAATCACGGTGTTGATCACCTGATTGCGAACGTTAAAAAGTCGCGCTTTAAAGGTATTCTCGGTATCAATATTGGTAAAAATAAAGATACGCCGGTCGAAAAAGGCAAAGACGATTATCTCATCTGCATGGAAAAGGTGTATGCCCACGCCGGTTATATTGCCATCAATATCTCCTCGCCGAACACGCCAGGATTACGCACGCTGCAATATGGCGAAGCGCTGGACGATCTTCTTTCCGCCATCAAATTAAAGCAAAAAGAGCTGCAAGAACGGCACCTTAAATATGTGCCAGTGGCGGTTAAGATCGCACCGGATCTTTCAGAAGAAGAATTGATTCAGGTGGCGAACAGTTTGGTGCGCCATGAAATTGACGGAGTGATTGCGACGAATACCACGCTCGATCGTTCGCTGGTAACCGGCCTTAAATATGCCGACGAGGCGGGCGGATTAAGTGGCCGTCCGGTGCAGTCGCGCAGCACCGAAGTGATTCGCCGCCTGGCGCAAGAGCTTCAGGGACGCTTACCTATTATTGGCGTAGGTGGCATTGATTCGCTGGTATCTGCGCGTGAAAAAATCGCCGCGGGTGCAACATTAGTGCAGATATACTCCGGATTTATTTATAAAGGCCCGGGTTTAATTAAAGATATCGTGACTCACCTCTAAGACATTTCCCACTTTACTGCGCCGAGGGGTTTATTTATCCCTTCGGCTCGTTTATATTTTGTCCTGCTGGTGCATTTTCAGCCTTTTCTCAGATTTATTTTTTTAATTAAGCGCCATTTAGCGCAGCGATAAACCACAGGGCAGATCATGAAAATCAAACCTGATGACAACTGGCGTTGGTATTTCGACGCCGAGCATGACCGCATGATGCTGGATTTAGCGGATGGTATGTTATTTCGCTCGCGCTTCTCGCGTAAAATGCTCACGCCCGATGCCTTTAATGTCAGCGGTTTTTGCGTTGATGACGCCGCGCTCTATTTTACTTTTGAGGAGCGCTGCCGCCAAAGTGGATTAAAAGGCGATCAGCGCGCTGAATTAGTTTTAAACGCGTTAGTCGCGAGCCGTTTTCTCAAACCGTTAATGCCTAAGAGCTGGCATTTCACCAATCATGCGCACAGCTGGCAGCCAGCCGCGGGTGAGATGGTTGCCGTGACGCTGGCCGATAGCGGTGAACAAGCACAGCTGTTTGTGGTTGAAAGCGGTGAGAATGCGGCGCTGTGCTTAGTCGCGCAAAACGCGTTAACCGTGGCAGGTAAAGGTATGCAGTTGGGTGATGCGATTAAGATCATGAACGATCGTTTACGTCCGCAGCAGCAGGAGCAAACCGCCCACTTTGCGCGGGCGGTATAATCGGCTTAGGCCAGTTCGATATCGCCTGCGGGAATACAGCTGCAGCTCAGGATAGTGCCATCTGCGCGCACCGCGCTTTTCTTTAATGCCTTCACTTCGCCCGCAACCAGCTTAACTTTGCAACTGCCGCAAATGCCGGCACGACACGAGTAGGGAATGCGAAATCCCTGCATCTCCAACTGCTCCAGCAACACTTGCTGATTGTCGCCGCTAAAGGCGGTGCCCTGATAATCAATGGTCACTTCGCTGTGGCTGCTGGTGGTCGGTGCGAGGGTTTCAACGACCGCACCGGCACCATAAGCGCGCGGCGTTTGCTTCTCAATAATGGTCACCGCATCGCCGACGCGAATAATACCGCTATTCAGCGCGATCAAATTCAGGCCGAAATCGATATCACCGCTGCCATCCTGCGCACTGCGAAAACGCTGTAAGGTGGTGAGCGGCTCGCCCTCAGGATGTTTACGGCCGCTTTCGGTGCCCACGGTAGTAAACACGCAGCGACTGCACGGCTTCGGCATCTCAAAAACGATTTCGCCAATCTGCAGACGTTTCCAGCTGTCCTCTTCCCACGCGGCTGCGCCGCTCACCACCAGATTGGGGCGAAACTGCTCGACGCGCACGCTGGCCGGGCAACGCTGCTGCAGATCCTGCAACGAGGCCATATTCACCAGCAGGAACGGAAAACCATCGGCAAAACTCAGCGGCACGTGATCAAAGCGCTTTACGCGACGCGTGGGTTCCACGCCGGTCCAGCGCAGTTGTACCGGACGCGGGAAAAATGCGCTCAGCCAGCTGTTGATCTCTTCGGGAGCGATACGCGCGGTAAAATGGTTGCCCCATACTTCGGTTGGCGCCTGCTCAGTGGTGAAGTCGGCAAAGCGGATCAGCGCTTGTGTTCCATCGGGCGCCTGCAAAAACAGGCCGTCGGGCAGCAGCGCCGGCGTAAAGCGCACCATCTCCGGATACTGACGCGCCGTAATAAAGGTGCCGTCCAGCTCGGTCACCATAAAGATGCGATCAAAACCCAGACCGCTCTCCAGCACCTGCGCATGCGACAGCTGCAGGCCGCGCATCGATTTAACGGGATGGATAAAAAGGCGAGATAACGTGATCATGGCGTTCCCGATAAAGGTATTTGTCAAAAAGAAGCTAACTTTATGACATAGCACGCTGATTCGCTATAATGCGCAGCAATTTAAGCAAGAGTAAAAAGTGACGATATGAATTCTCTGTTTGCCAGTACGGCGCGTGGGCTCGAAGAGCTGTTGAAAAGTGAGCTAGACGCGCTGGGTGCGCAGGATTTGCAGGTGGTGCAGGGTGGCGTCCACTTTCAGGCCGACGACCATGTAATGTACCAAAGCCTGCTGTGGAGCCGTCTGGCTTCACGCATTTTGCTGCCGCTGGGAGAATTTGGCGTCTGGAGCGATCTCGATCTTTACGTGGGCGCGCAAAGCATTCCCTGGACCGAGATGTTCGATAGCAACACCAGTTTTGCCATCCACTTTAGCGGCACTAACGAAGTGATCCGCAACAGCCAGTTCGGTGCACTGCGTATTAAAGACGCCATCGTCGACAGCTTCACCCGCCAGAACCTGGAGCGTCCGAACGTCGATCGTGAACAGCCGGGCATCCGTATCAATGCGTGGTTGAATAAAGATCGCGTCAGCATCGCCCTGGATCTGAGCGGTGATTCTCTGCATCAGCGCGGCTATCGCCAGCAAACCGGCGCCGCGCCGCTAAAAGAGACCTTGGCCGCGGCGATTGTGATGCGTTCCGGCTGGCAGAGCAGCACGCCACTGGTCGATCCAATGTGTGGTTCCGGTACGCTGCTGCTGGAAGCGGCGTTGATCGCCTGCGATCGCGCACCTGGCCTGCTGCGAACCCATTGGGGCTTTAATCGCTGGAAGAAACACAACCAGGCGGTTTGGCAGGAAGTACACGCGCAAGCGAAGGAGCGCGCACGCGTTGGTACCGCCGCGGCGACCGCCCGTTTCTTTGGCTATGATAACGACAGCCGCGTGCTGGAATCTGCGCGCGCGAACGCCCGTCGTGCAGGCGTGTTCGAGCTGTTCACCTTTGCGCAGCAGGATGTCATCAAGCTGAAAAATCCGCTGGCTGGCCAAGAGATTACCGGCACGGTATTGAGCAACCCGCCGTACGGTGAGCGTCTGGAAAGTGAGCCGGCACTGATTGCGCTGCACAGCCAGCTCGGTCGTATCATGAAGCAGAATTTTGGCGGCTGGAATCTGTCACTGTTCAGCGCATCTCCAGAGCTATTAAGCTGTCTGCAACTGCGTGCCGATCGCCAGTTTAAAGCCAAAAATGGGCCGCTGGAGTGCGTACAGAAAAACTACCAGCTGGCCGCGACCAGCGCCGAAGGCGGCGCGCAGATTGCCGAAGATTTTGCCAACCGTCTGCGTAAGAATCTTAAGAAGCTGGATAAGTGGGCGCGTCAGTCAAATATCGACTGCTATCGTCTGTACGATGCCGACCTACCTGAATACAACGTGGCGGTTGATCGCTACGCTGATTGGGTGGTGATCCAGGAATACGCGCCCCCGAAAACCGTGGACGCCAACAAAGCGCGTCAGCGTCTGTTTGATGTGATCAGCGCCACGCTGAGCGTGCTGGAGATCCCGGCAAACCGTCTGGTGATGAAAACGCGTGAACGTCAGAAAGGCAAAAGTCAGTATCAAAAGCTGGGCGAGAAGGGCGATTTCTTTGAAGTGCAGGAATTTGATGCCCGCCTACTGGTGAATCTCACCGATTATCTGGATACTGGCCTGTTCCTCGATCACCGTATTGCGCGGCAAATGCTCGGCAAAATGAGCGCAGGTAAAGATTTCCTTAATCTGTTTGCTTACCCCGGCACCGCCAGCGTGCACGCCGGTCTGGGCGGAGCGAAAACCACCACCACCGTGGATATGTCGCGTACCTATCTGGAGTGGGCTGAGCGCAACCTGCGTCTAAACGGGTTGACCGGACGTCAGCACCGCCTGATGCACGCGGACTGTCTGAGCTGGCTGCGCGAGAGTGACGAACAGTTCGATTTGATCTTTATCGATCCGCCGACGTTCTCTAACTCTAAGCGTATGGAAGACGATTTCGACGTGCAGCGCGATCACATGATGCTAATGCAGAACCTAAAACGTCTGCTGCGTCGCGGTGGCACCATTATGTTCTCCAACAATAAGCGCGGCTTCAAAATGGACCTCGACGGTTTAGCTCGTCTTGGTCTGCAGGCGCAGGAAATTACCCAAAAAACGCTGTCGCAGGATTTCGCGCGCAACCGTCAAATTCACAACTGCTGGCTGGTTAGCCACGCCGGTAAGGAATAAGTTTTATGTCACTGATCAGTATCCATGGCGCTTACCTCTCATTCAGCGATGCGCCGCTGTTGGATAACACCGAACTGCATATCGAAGAGGGCGAACGCGTCTGTCTGGTTGGCCGTAACGGCGCCGGTAAATCGACGCTGATGAAAATCATCAACGGTGAACAACCGCTGGATGACGGCCGCATCATTTATGAGCAGGATTTGGTGGTAGCGCGTCTGCAACAGGATCCGCCACGCAACATCACCGGTTCTGTCTACGACTTCGTTGCCGAAGGCGTAGCCGAGCAGGCTGAACATCTCAAGGCTTATCACGCTATTTCCCATCTGGTGATGGAAGATCCGAGCGAGAAGAACCTGAACGAGATGGGCCGCCTGCAGACCATTCTGGATCACCAGAATCTGTGGCAGCTGGATAGCCGCATCAATGATGTGCTGCTGCAGATTGGCCTCAATGCCGATACGGAGTTGTCTTCACTCTCCGGCGGCTGGCTGCGTAAAGCGGCATTGGGACGCGCGTTGGTGAGCAACCCGCGTGTGCTGATGCTTGACGAACCGACTAACCACCTCGATATCGAAACCATCGACTGGCTGGAAACTTTCCTCAAGACCTTTAGCGGCAGCATTGTCTTCATTTCGCATGACCGTTCGTTTATCCGCAACATGGCGACGCGCATTGTCGATCTCGACCGCGGCAAGCTGGTTTCCTGGCCGGGCAATTACGATCTGTTCCTGACCGGCAAAGAAGAAGCGTTGCGCGTGGAAGAGATGCAGAACGCAGAATTCGACCGCAAGCTGGCACAGGAAGAAGTGTGGATTCGTCAGGGCATCAAAGCGCGCCGTACGCGTAACGAAGGCCGCGTACGTGCTCTGAAAGCGCTGCGTAACGAACGTTCTGCGCGTCGCGAAGTGATGGGTAAGGCCAACATGCAGGTCGGCGAAGCGGCACGCTCGGGCAAAATTGTGTTTGAGATGGAAGATGTCAATTACAGCGTGGGTGGCAAAACCCTGGTGAAAGACTTCTCAACTCAGGTGCAGCGCGGCGACAAAATCGCCCTGATTGGCCCGAACGGTTGCGGTAAAACGACCTTGCTGCGTTTGATGCTGGACCAGCTAAAAGCCGACAGCGGCCGCGTACATTGTGGCACCAAGCTGGAAATTGCTTACTTCGATCAGCATCGCGCTGAGTTGGATCCGGATCGTACCGTGATGGATAACCTCGCCGAAGGTAAGCAGGAAGTGATGGTAAACGGTAAGCCGCGCCACGTGCTCGGCTATCTGCAGGACTTCCTGTTCCACCCGAAACGTGCCATGACGCCGGTGCGTGCGCTGTCCGGCGGTGAGCGTAACCGCCTGCTGCTGGCGCGTCTGTTCCTTAAGCCAAGCAACCTGCTGATCCTCGATGAACCGACCAACGACCTCGACGTCGAAACGTTGGAGCTGCTGGAAGAGCTGGTGGATGGTTATCAGGGTACCGTGATGCTGGTGAGCCACGATCGTCAATTCGTTGACAACACCGTGACGGAGTGCTGGATTTTTGAAGGCAACGGCGAGATCGGCACCTTTGTCGGCGGCTATCACGATGCACAGCAGCAGCGTTCGGCTTATAAACAAGGTAAAGCCTCTCAGGCGAAATCCGCTGCACCGGTGAAAACCGCAGAGAAAAGTGAAGCCACCAAACGTCCCGCCAGCAAGCTAAGCTATAACCTGGCACGTGAACTGGAACAGCTGCCGCAAAAGCTGGAACAACTGGAAACACGTATCGGTGAATTACAGGCCAAAATGAGCCATCCGGACTTCTTCAGTCAGCCACATGATGAAACACAGCCGGTATTGGATGCGTTAGCGCAGACCGAACAGGAGCTGGAAGTGGCGTTTGAACGTTGGGAAGAGCTGGAAGCGCTGAAAAACGGCGCGTAATCGGAAGGAGTCAGCATGTGTGCAGCGGATCAGGCGCATCAGTGGAGTCTTTGTCCACAGTGTGATTTAACAGTAAAGCTGCCCGCTGTCCCGGTCGGCAGCCGTGCGCGTTGCCCGCGTTGTCACACCACGCTGCTGGCCAACTGGCAGGAGCCGCGTCGACGTCCGACCGGCTACGCCATTTCGGCGTTATTTATGCTGGTACTGGCCAATCTGTTTCCTTTCATCAATATGCACGTCGCGGGTTTGAGCAGCCAGATATCGCTGCTCGAAATCCCGCAAGTGATGGATCGCGAAGACTATCGTAGCCTCGCGACCCTGTTTCTGCTGTTTGTGCAAGGCATCCCCGCCTTCTGCATGATCACCATTATCCTGCTGGTCAACAACGTCCGCATGCCGCATAACCTGCGGTTGGGTTTAGCGCGCATTCTATTTCAGCTGCGTAGCTGGGGCATGGCCGAAATCTTTATGGCGGGCGTGCTGGTCAGTTTCGTGAAGCTGATGGCTTACGGTGAGATTGGTCTCGGCAGCAGTTTCTGGCCGTGGTGTCTGTTTTGCGTGCTGCATTTGCGCGCGTTTCAGTGTGTCGATCGTCGCTGGGTATGGCAGCGCATTGATCCGATGCCGCCGTTGCCCAAGGTTCCGCAGGCTGGAATCAGCGGCCTTAAGCAAGGTTTGCGCAGCTGTCCTTGCTGTACTGCCATTCTGCCGGCTGCCCAACTTGCTTGCCCACGTTGTGGGGTAAAAGCGCATGCACGCCGCAAGCACAGTTTGCAATGGACGCTGGCGCTGTTGATCACCTCGGTGATGCTTTACATTCCCTCCAATATCATGCCGATCATGGTGACCGAAACGCTCGGTTCGCAATATCCTTCGAACATTATGGCCGGGGTGATTTTGCTGTGGAGCGACGGATCATGGCCGGTGGCTTTGGTGATTTTCATCGCCAGTATTATGGTGCCATCGCTGAAAATGCTGGCGATTGCCTGGCTGTGCTGGCACGGCAGCGGACGCGGTGGGCGCGATGATGAAAAGATGCACGTGGTTTATGAGGTGGTTGAATTCGTTGGCCGCTGGTCAATGATTGATGTGTTTGTAATCGCCGTTCTCTCCGCATTGGTGCGGATGGGAAGGTTGATGAGTGTGTATCCTGCGCCGGGCGCGTTACTGTTTGCCATGGTGGTGATTCTTACCATGTTTGCAGCAATGACCTTTGATCCGCGCCTGCTGTGGGATCGACAACGGGAAACTGAACGTAAGGAGCCGCGTCTTGACGGACAACCATCACGAGACTGCTAAGGTCGACCAGATTAAACGCTGGTCACCGGTGTGGATTGTACCCATCGTTACGCTGTTAATCGGCGGATGGATTCTTTTTTATCACTTTAGCCATCAAGGCCCGGAAGTGACGCTGATTACTGAAAATGCCGAAGGCATTGAAGCCGGTAAAACGACCATCAAAAGCCGCAGCGTAGACGTTGGGGTGGTAGAGAGTGCGGTGCTTACCGATGATCTTCACCATGTGGAAATTACGGCACGCCTGAACTCCGGCATGGAGAAGTTGTTGCAGGGAGACAGCGCTTTCTGGGTGGTAAAACCGCAGATTGGACGCGAGGGCGTTACCGGTCTTGGTACGCTACTTTCGGGCGCCTACATTGAGCTGCAGCCAGGCTCTAAAGGCGTTAAACCAGAGCGTTACCAACTGCTGGATGCTCCGCCGCTAGCACCCCCTGATGCAAAAGGTATTCGCGTCACGCTCGACAGTAAAAAAGCCGGTCAGCTTAATGCGGGCGATCCGGTGCTGTTCCGCGGTTATCGCGTCGGTACGGTAGAAGCCAGCAATTTTGATACCGATAAACGCATGATGACCTATCAACTGTTTGTCGCCGCGCCTTACGATCGCCTAATTACCACTAACGTACGTTTTTGGAAAGACAGCGGCATTGCCGTGGATATGTCGGCTTCCGGTATGCGGGTGGAAATGGGATCGCTCACCACGCTGTTTAGCGGAGGCGTCAGCTTCGATGTGCCGGACGGCGCTGAACTGGGTCGAGCTGCGGAGAACAAAGCGGAATATCATCTGTTCGACGATCAACGCAGCATCCAGGATTCGCTGTATACCAATCACACCGATTTCCTGCTGTTCTTCACCGATTCGATTCGTGGCCTGCAGGTTGGCGCGCCGGTTGAGTTCCGCGGCATTCGTCTGGGTACCGTCTCGCAAGTTCCGTATATGATTCCTGGCGTCAATCAGGCGCTTAATAACGACTATCGCGTGCCGGTGTTAATTCGCATTGAACCCGACCGCTTTGTTAATCGTCTGGGTGGAGATTTCAATCTTGAGCAGCATCTGCAGGAAGGTAAAAAACGCGGTCTGCGTGCCACGCTGAAGACTGGTAGCCTGTTGTCGGGCGCGCTGTTTATCGATCTCGATTTCTACGATAACGCGCCGGCTTATAAAGGTCCGAACGAAGTTGCCGGATTGGAAGTGATTCCAACCGTCAGCGGTGGCCTGGCGCAGATTCAGCAGAAACTGATGGCGGCACTGGATAAGATCAACGGCCTGCCACTCAATCCTGTGCTGAATGAAGCGACCGGAACCTTGAAAGAGAGCCAGCGTACCCTGCAGCAACTGCAAAAAACATTGGATAACCTCAATCAAGTCACGGCGAATCCAGCAATGAAAACCTTGCCTTCAGACATGCAGCAAACCCTGCGCGAACTGAATCGCAGCATGAAAGGGCTGCAACCGGGATCGCCGGCTTACAGCAAGCTGGTGGGCGATATGCAGCGGCTGGATCAGGTGCTACGTGAATTGCAGCCGGTGCTGAAAACGCTGAATAGCAAAAGTAATGCGCTGGTGTTTGAAGCCAAACCGGGCCAGGATCCACAGCCAAAGAGGGCGAAACAGTGAAAAAAGGGCTAATTATCGGTGCGTTGCTGCTGTTAGCAGGGTGCAGCAGCACCATTGAAAACACCTATTATCAGCTGCCTGCGGGCAGCAATGTGGCGCGCGTTGAGAGTGCTGGAGGAACTGGCCAACCCATGATTTGGGTCGAGCAGGTAACGGTGCCGGATTATATGGCGGGTAACGGTTTGGTTTATCAGACCAGCGATGTGAAATACGTGATTGCTACCAATAACCTCTGGGCCAGTCCGCTCGACCAACAGCTGCAGCAAACGCTGATCAGTAATCTCAGCAAAGCGCTGCCCGGCCGACTGGTCGCCGGTTCGCCGCTTGGCGAAACTCACGACACGCTTTCAGTCAACGTTACTGGTTTCCAGGGACGTTATGATGGACAAGTGGTGGTGAGTGGCGAGTGGTTGTTGCAGCATCAAGGACGCCTAATCAAACATGGCTTTAATCTGACACTGCCGCAAACTGAAGATGGCTATGATGCGTTGGTGCGCACTTTGGCTCTCGGTTGGCAGCAAGCAGCGCAACAAATTGCGAATAGTGTCGTTTCGCTAAATTAAGATTTGTTCGAAGCTTATGCTAAGTCCTTGATTTGCTGTAGTGTGACCGCAGTCAAATCAGGGGCTTTTTTTATTGGCTAATCAGCCAGATATACAATTAACTGACAATTCCAGATGTCGAATTGACGTCAAATTCATGACATTGGCGTGAATTTTGCGCATTGACCTTTCTTCTGCGTCGGGTTAGAACATTACTGTGGTTGAACATTATATCGCCACTCTTTCTTTCCACCCAGATTCCACCAGACCTGAAATGAGGGAAACGAGGCATGAAGAGACAGAAGAGAGACCGCCTGGAACGAGCACATTCACGAGGCTATCAAGCCGGTATTACGGGCCGCTCGAAAGAGATATGCCCTTATCAAATGATCGATGCGCGGTCTTACTGGTTGGGAGGTTGGCGTCAAGCCATGGAGGACAGGTCGGCGGTGGCCTAGCATTGCCGGATGTCTATCATTAAGGAAGAAACCTCCGCTGCGTGCGGAGGTTTTCGTTTGGAAGGATTAGAAAGCTGACGTGTCTTTGAACAGACCCACTTTCAAATCAGTCGCGGAGTAAATCAGGTTGCCGTCGACGAACACTTCACCATCTGCCACGCCCATTACTAGCTTGCGGTTAATGACACGCTTGAAGTGAATTTTGTAGGTCACTTTTTTAGCGGTCGGCAGAACTTGTCCAGTGAACTTCACTTCGCCCACGCCCAATGCACGGCCTTTGCCTTCAGCACCCAGCCAGCCGAGGTAGAAACCAACCAGTTGCCACATGGCATCGAGGCCGAGGCAGCCAGGCATTACCGGGTCGCCAATGAAGTGGCAGTCAAAGAACCACAGATCAGGGCGGATATCCAGTTCGGCTTCTACGAAACCTTTGTCGAATTTACCGCCGTCTTCGGTCATCTTGACCACGCGGTCCATCATCAACATGTTGTTGGATGGAAGCGGCGGTCCATTTTCGCCAAACAGTTCGCCGCGACCCGAGGCAACCAGGTCTTCTTTACTATAGGATTCGCGTTTATCTACCATGTTCTCAATATGCCTTCTTTTAGTGAAGCCCGAATATTAGCGAACAGTTGTACGCTGAGCAATGTTATCAGCTGTGGTTGAACCAGTTGAGCCAACGCAGTGGCCACGGACGCAGGCGTGCTTCCTGCTGATTCAACTGCGTAATACGTTCCTGAATGGTGCTAAGCAGTGATTCGCCGCTTTCACTTTGCCAGGCAATCCCGGTCAGTAGCGGCAGCGCTTCATCTACACTCTCAATGGCCCAGAGATGGAATTGTCCGGCCTTCACCGCTTCCACCACTTCCTGATTCAGACTGAGATGGCGCGCATTACTGGCAGGGAAAATCACACCTTGCTTGCCGGTCAACTCACGGGAATTACAGATGTGGAAGAAACCTTCAATTTTTTCATTCAGACCACCGACCGGCTGCACGTTACCAAACTGATCGACTGAACCGGTTACCGCAATCTGTTGGTTAACCGGCTGGTTAGCCAACGCACTGATTAGCGCGCACAGTTCAGCCAGCGAGGCGCTGTCGCCATCCACTTCTGAATAGGATTGCTCAAACACCAGCGAGGCGGAGAAGGGCAGCTGCTGCTCCAGTTCCAGTTCAGCAATCAGGTAGGCCTGCATAATCATCATGCCTTTCGCATGAATATTGCCACCCAGTTCGGCTTTACGCTCCACGTCAGTGAACTCGCCATCGCCTGGATGGACCACACAGGTAATACGCGACGGTTCGCCCCACGGACGTGGATGGCCCGGAAACTCAACCACGGAGAGGCCATTGATTTGCCCAACCACTTCGCCTTCCGTTTCAATCATGATCTGATTGAGCAGGATTTCATCACGCATGCGGTCGGCAAGGAAACCTTCACGCCACTGGCGCGCTTCCAGCGCTTCTTTTAACGCTTCACCATTCAGGCTATCGCCATGCAGGGCGGTTTCCTGCAACTGGCGGCGCAGCCAGCGAGGGCACAGTGGCAAGGTGTCTTGATCGCCCGTCATACGCGCCGCTTCCGTAATAAGGACTGGCCAGAAATCCGCTTCGGGCTGTGCTAAACCAGCCTGCTCGGCTTGAGTCAGCGTCCACTGGCACCATGACGTCATGTCATCTTCGTCCAGCACCTGCAGACTCTCTTCGAATTCGCTATACAGTGCCATCTCGTGGACTTCAACATCCAGTTCCTGGAAGGCGGCCAGTGCATCACGATCGCCGCATAACACCAGGCGCAACTGCAGCGGAAGCGGTGGAATAGCCACCGGTAGCGGTTGACGTTCATCCTGCGAATACCAGTCGAAGCGACCTTGTTCGATACACTTACGCAGGCGCAACCAAAGCAGCGGTTGTGCCAGAAGGGTGTTCACAGCGAGGATCAGCGTGCCGCCATTGGCGCGATGCAGCAAACCAGGTTCAGGTTGCACGCGGTCTTTATAATGGCGGACACAACCAAAAAGTTGTTCATACTCAATCCAGTCGGCAAAATGTACACCGCCCTGGCTGGTGAACGGGCGATTGTTATCGCTCGGTGGCAGCAAACTTACGGTATCGCCCATTACATGGTAGTCACCGCCGTATAGCGAAACCTCGTCTGGCTGGAAGCGTTGCGCAGCCTCGGCGATGCAGGCAAGGTAATCGCTGTTTTCCTGACTGCGCAGTAACAGCAGGGGAAAACCTAACGTTTGGTGATGTAAATGCGCCAGCGCATTCAGCAGACGCGGCTGAACCGCGGCAAGGCTATCGCAATCTTCCAGTGAGACATTTGAGAAAATGGATTGGTAGCGGTCGCTATCCGGCTGCAGGGCTTGCCACGTAATTTGAGTGCTGGTCAAAATATTCGCATTAGTCTGTTTTAGGAAAAGCGCGATTATACAGGATTCGACCCGGTTAATCACGGCGGAGTTCTGGCCCGAATTGTGACACCAGCAACATGTTTTTCCTTGCTGCATCCAGGAAAAAAGCTGTTATTCTTAGTTTGTTACGTGATCACGATGAGATTCCGATGAAATACCAGCAACTCGAAAATCTTGAAAGTGGATGGAAGTGGAAATACCTGGTGAAAAAGCATCGGGAGGGTGAACTGATCACTCGTCATCTTGAGCTCAGTGCGGCGCACGCTGCGGTGGATGCGCTATTGTCGATGGAGAATAGTCCGGTTGATGTTAACGAGTGGATCGCGCAGCATATTCATCCCGATCTTGAGAATCGCCTAAAGCAGACGATACGTGCCCGCCGTAAACGACACTTTAATGCTGAGCATCAGCACACGCGCAAGAAATCGATCGATCTGGAATATTTGGTTTGGCAACGTCTGGCGGGATTAGCACAGCGTCGCAGCAGTACGTTGTCAGAAACCATTGTGCAGTTAATTGAAGATGCAGAACGCAAAGAGAAGTACGCCAGCCAGATGTCCACTTTGAAGCAAGATCTGCAGGCAATTCTGGGAAAAGGCAGCTCGGACGGCGAGTAAAACTTCTCGCTGCCACTGATTTTCAGCCATAAAAAAACCCCGCCGAAGCGGGGTTTTTTATTGCGTGATAACTTAAGCCTGTGGCTGAGTTACAACGTCTTTGATACCTTTCACGTCGATTTCAACGCGACGGTCTGGCGCCAGGCAGTCGATCAGGGCATTACGGCCTTTCACGCTGTCACAGGTGTTGCCAGTAACTGGGTTAGATTTGCCCATACCGCGTGCAGAGATCTTGTTAGACGGGATACCTTTAGATACGAGGTAATCGACAACAGACTGAGCGCGTTTCTCAGACAGTTTCTGGTTGTACTGCTCTGAACCGATGCGATCGGTGAAGCCCAGTACTACAACAGAACCGTCTTTAGGATCCATTGAGCTCAGCTGGCTGTACAGCTGATCCAGAGCCTGCTGACCTTCTGGCTTCAGAGTTGCCTTGTTGAAGGTGAACAGAACGTCAGACTTCAGGGTGAAACGCTTGGTTTCAACAACTGGAGCTGGAGCTGGAGCCGGAGCTACAACTGGTGCTGCATCATCTTCCTGACCGAAGCGGTAAGAAACGCCGACACTCAGCATGCTGTTGTCTGGACGTGCACCAACGGTACCTGCGTCACCGATGTTGTTAACCCACTGATAGTCCAGGCGAGTTGCCCAGTTTTTGGTCAGTGCGTATTCAACACCAACAGCAGCCAGCGGAGAAACGCCGGTGTCGTGGTCGCTGATGCGGCCAGTAGTTGGGTTGGTCTGAGTAGAGTCAGCACGCCATACCATACCACCCAAACGGGTGTAGACATCGAAGTCTTCGGTGATTGGGTAGCTCAGTTTAGCAGCCAGCTGAACGCCTTGTGCTTTGAACGCGCCATTGGTCACGCTGCCTTTGTTAGGCATGCGGCCTAACCAGTCGTAGCCCAGCTCGAAGCCCAGGTACGGGTTAGCCTGATAACCCATGAACGCACCAGCACCCAGCTGAGATTCGTGAGTTGGACCGTTGTTGTTCTCGTAACCGTTACCGTAGTAACCAGTATCGTGATACTGAGACCAGCCCAGTTTAGCACCGGTATACCAGGTGTTATCTTTAGGTGCGGCCTGCGCTACGGTAGCGAAGCCAGCCAGTGCCACTGCAATTGCGATAGCTGTCTTTTTCATTTTTGCGCCTCGTTATCATCCAAATAGGCAATGAGCAAAAAGGTTGCTCTTTGTGTTAATCCTTCGCCGGGTCTAAACGCTCGCTTTTGACTCTACCGAAAAAACGGAGGTTATTGAGCACCCTGGCGAGCTAAAGTCTACAACGAGATTGGAAACTTACAAGTATGATGTGACGCCGTGCAGCAAAAAAACAGGGATTTATACACACATTTTAACAAATCGCATGGCAAAATCTTCGCCATCAGAAAAGAAAAAAGCGGCTAAACCATTGTCATAGCTGGCGGGAAAAGAATCAGTGGCTTAGCGGCAACTTATGCAAAAAAAATGCTGAGAAAATTCCTGGAATTTACTTAATGAAACAAATCTGACGGAATTTTTGCGGCTTTGGGTTGTCTGGAGAGGGCATATTGGTGTCCCTGAGGACGCAAAATCAGACCAAGCGCTTCACCTTCGGCCGCTGCTTGTTCCAATTCCAGGCGCTCTTCATCACTCAATTCGTACGGAATCCAGGCTAGAACCACGCTATAATTACCCGTGCGCAATGCTTTCACCATACTTTCTACCGTATTAAAGCGCTCAGATTCAGTGATGTGCATACTCTTTTCTAACGGCAATCCCGACTGCTGCATCCAGCTACGGTTCAGTTTATGTGCTGGCGTTAGCCATAACTGCCAACGTGATTGTTCGCTTAGCTGTTTTAACACCGGCAGCAGCATAAGTTGCATCATTCCAGGCTGTTCGCTGGAACGCAGTTCAGTGATTCCACCCAGCGAAGGCTTCGCTAAACTTGATGAAGCGTAACGATGAGAACGATCAGCAGGGCCAGAGAAATGAGTACGCATAATTTAATCACTCAGTAATGAACTGTATGAATATACAGTAATGGCTTCCTGGATAAAGATCAACCTCAATTTCTGAAAACGCCTCGCAATTTCTGCACAAGATTCCTTTCACACGCTTTTATTCATTGAACAGCTAAATCGTTTTTCATATCTTCTAAGCAGATGAATCAAAGAGCTTTTATAGGAAATTTCCCGTCCATGGAATGAAATTAAGGGAGAGTTATGAAAAGAAATAACCCGGTAGTTGAACAATCAAAAGCGCAGTTAGCTGCATTAGGCAAAATCGAATCCCGAACCCAGTTCGGTGGTTATGCATTGACTGTTGAGAAGGTGATCTTTGCCTACATCAATGAGGATGCGCTCTATTTACGAGCCAGTGAGGCGCTTCACGTCTACAACGCACAGCGTTCACTCGAACCCCTGGTATACCGCAAACGTGGCATGCCGGTGACCTTAAGCTACTTCAAAGTTGATAAGCAATTGTGGCAAGACTCTGAGCGATTACTGCAGTTATCGGCCAGCTCTCTTCGGGCTGCTCAGGATGAAGCCGCGACAAGACTTGTCTCGCTGCGGTTGAAAGATCTGCCCAATCTTAGCCTGCGACTGGAGCTCATGCTGCATAAGGTGGGGATCTGCTCAGTGCGGCTACTTTGTGAAACGGGATCGCGGCAAAGCTGGCTGAAACTGCGAGCGTTGAATAAGCATATTGGGTTGAAAACGCTGCTGGCGCTGGAAGGCGCGATATCAGGACATCACGAAGCAGCACTGCCCAGTGAAATTAGAGAGGAACTCTACGCCTGGTATTTAAAAACGCTCCGCCAGCATGCGGCGGCGGAGCATTTACAGCGTTAGTGATTAACAAGGGTACGGCGCAGCCGGGCAATCTCAGGCATTAATGCGACCAACAATCCCAATTGTTGAATGACAAGGGGTGCGCGTGTATCTGGGCTGGTTTTCATCTCGCTCAGGCGCATCATTAATTTGTGCTGCATATCTGTGGCTTGAGCATCTGTGACACGTTCGATCTGCAGCACATCTTCAATGAAGCAGACCGCATCATCCAGCAAAGTAAGCAGCGTATTATCCGCCAGACGCTCGCGATGCGCTCCTAGCGCAGAGATATAGCTGAGGAAGGAGTGATTCAGGCATAACAGCCGAAACGCATTTTCACGTAGTGGTTGTTGAAGCTTGAGCTCACCACTGATGTTGGACACCACGGAGGCGAGCTCAGCATCGGCATTGTGCGCATCGCGACGCGCCACACGATAATCGAGGCGATTATCTTTACCTTGATGGTATTGCAGCATGATCGCATCCAGATAGCGGCAATTGGCGTCAAGTGTCCGGTCGGCCACGGCGGTAATTTTACGAAAGCGCCAATCTGGCCAGACAAACGCAACAGCCAGCCATGCCAGTCCGCAGCCTAGCAAGGTATCGACTACGCGCGGTAACGCTACTTCAAACCCTTCACCCAGTAGGTTAAAGCACAGCAATACCAGCAGGGTGATAAACAAGGTAGCTTGAGCATACTGAATCTGGCGAAAGGCGAAGAACAACACGCCGCTCAACACAATCAGCACCAGTTGGCCTTCGATAGACGGCACCAGCCACAGCACCGGTAAGCCAATAGCGATACCGGCGAGTGTACCGCCGATACGCAACGCCAGGCGCCGTCGGGTCGCGTTGTAGTTAGGTTGGCAGACAAACAGGCTTGTGAGCAATATCCAGTAGCCGCGATCAACACCGGTGATTTGAATAAAGGCATAGCCGACACAAAGCACCAGTGACATGCGCACCGCATGGCGAAATAGCGCGGAATGCGGACTGAGATGACGACTTAGTCGCAAGCGGATATCGGCCCAGCCGCTGAGTCCTTCACGTGAAAGATGGTTATCACTTTGCGGTGAAGGCTCCGCCAGCATCTGCTCCGACTCAATGGATGCCAGTTGCGCATCAATAGCCCGCAGATTACGCAGCAGCCAAAACAGCGCATGGATGTGCGGGTCCTGTGGCTCATTTTGCTGCAGCCGTTGCAGGGCGGTTTCCAGTCGTTCGAAGGTGCGTTCAAAATGGCTGTCGTGATGCCATGGCTGACGCAGCAGAATGGTTTCTGCCAGTTGACGACAGGCCCTCGCCTGCATATTCATTAAACGCTGGAAACGGAATAGCACTTCATTGTAACGCCAGTTATCGCGCAGCAGATGGTATTGCAGATGCGAGGAGCTGGCACGTTCATGAATATCCTGCGCGACAAAATAGTAGTGCAGGCTGCGGCGGGTGCTGCGTGAACCACGGTCGCCGCGTAGCCGACTCTGAATGGTGCTTTTGGTGAGGTTAAGCTGTGCTACCAATTGGCTATTGACCATCGCGGTGGCGACTAAAGTGGCATCATCATGCTCACCGCCATCGGGATCAAACAGGTTAGCTTTAGCTTCGAGATAACGCGCCAGCTGTGAAAAGCTAGCCGCCAGTTGTTCCTGTACCGGACGCACCGGGAACATTAAATGGCCGATGAAGGTTAACAGGTTGTACCAAAGGGCCCCAATCAATAGCAGCGACGGTTGCATCCACCATTGCGGGAATAAGCCAATACCCAACATGGTATAAACCGCAATTAACAGAGCGCCGAAGGCGATGGTGGCATAACGCTGCCCCAGCGCACCGAGCAAAATGAAGCCCCAGCTGGAGAGTGCTAAACCCAAACCGAACGCCCAGGGATGCGGAAACAACAACTCCACCGAAACGGAGGCGATGCAGAAACACACTAATGTGATGACAAGATTGCGTACGCGCCCAACCCAGCGATCGTCGAGGTCGGCCAGCGCTGCAGCAACCACGCCAAGGGTCAGCGGGATCGTCCACTCGATTTGGTGTAGCCACCACGGCACTGCCGCGCATCCTGTCAAAGCAAAGAAGATGCGCAGCAGATAGCGCAAGCTGCTGTTAAACAGATAACGTCGCCAGCCTGGCAAAGCGTCATGCATCATTGAACGGCCTCAGTAACGGCGACGCGCATTGGCTTCACGCGCGGCCTGAGCTTCTTCAACGGATACCACGCGACGGCCCACTGGCCACAGCGCAATGGCAGCGATTTTGAAGTTAGCGATGCCAACCGGAATGCCGATGATGGTCAGACATTGCACAATACCTGCTGAGATGTGGGCCAGACACAGCCACCAGCCAAACAGCAGCAGCCAAAAGATATTCAGGAAAGTGCCGCCGGTGTTCATCACGTGGCTTTTGCTGTCTGGACGCAGCACATCAACATGTACCGCTTCATTGCCGAACGGCAGCAGCGATAATTTGGTGATTTCCCAGCAGGAGCGCGTCAGCGGCAGCGTAAAAATCAGCACAATGCTGACTAATGTGGCAAACAGCCAGCTCAGCGTGGTGAAAAAACCACCGAGAATGAAATTTAGAATATTTAAAACGGTACGCATAACGCGATTTTCCTTTTGCAATCCGCAATATGTGGCGCCAAGTTTAGCCTGTTTTAAGGCTGGAGCGCCAAGAGTCTGACAGGTAAACTGCGCGATAATCGAATTCCTCATGACGGTGCGGACATGGAACTGAAAGCAACATCAATGGGTAAACGTCTGGCACAGCATCCCTATAACCGGGTTCGCCTGTTGGCGGCTGGCGTAGAAGTCAGCGGCGATCGCCATGAATATCTCATCCCATTCAATCAGCTGCTCAACATTGCCTGCAAACGCGGCATGGTGTGGGGCGAGCTGGAATTTTTGCTGCCAGAAGAAAAAGTCGTGCGCCTGCATGGTACTGAATGGCAGGAAACTCAGCGTTTTTTCCACTACTTACAACATGCCTGGCAGCAGTGGAGCCAGGAGATGAGCGAGGTCAGCGCTGAGGTGCTGGTGACGTTGGAACAGGAAATCCTCGCCTTTACGGAGCAGGACCGCTGGCTAAAACGCAGTGAGCTCAGCGCGGTGAAAGAGAGCATTAGCCGTCAGTTCTCCGCCTTACCATTACCTCTCGAACGGATTGCCGAGTTCGATAACTGCCGTGAACGCTGGGCGTTCTGCCAACAATGGCTGGAGCAAGGTGAAACGGCCATCAGCCAACGCAATCGCGCATGGACCAGCAAGATCCTCAAGGATTATCAGGAATTTTTCTCCACGATCGAAACCACGCCGCTCAATCCATCGCAATGTGAAGCGGTGGTCAACGGCGAAGATGCGCTGCTGGTGCTGGCGGGGGCGGGCAGCGGCAAAACCTCGGTGCTGGTGGCACGTGCAGGCTGGCTGCTGAAGCGCAAGCTGGCGCAACCCGATCAAATTCTGCTGCTGGCGTTTGGACGTCAGGCGGCGGAAGAGATGAATGACCGCATTCAAACTCGCCTTGGCGAAAGCGCCATTCAGGCGCGTACTTTCCATGCGCTGGCGCTGCACATCATCCGCGAAGGCAGCAATAAACACCCGGTGATCAGTAAACTGGAGAGCGACAGCAAAGCGCGTCGACAGTTGCTGATCGAGACCTGGCGTGAGCAGTGCAATAGCAAGAAGGCGCAGGCCAGCGGCTGGCGCCAGTGGTTGCAGGACGAGTTGGAGTGGGAAATCCCCGAAGGCCCATTCTGGCAAGATGACAAACTGGCGCAGCGTATCGCCTCGCGTATGGAGCGTTGGCTCGGATTAATGCGCATGCACGGCGGCGCGCAGGCGGCAATGATCGCGGATGTAGCGGAAGAGCAGCGCGACAATTTCAGCAAGCGCGTCAAGCTGATGGCACCGCTGCTAAAAGCGTGGAAAAGCGCGCTGAAAGATGAGGGGGCGGTCGATTTTTCCGGGCTGATTCATCAGGCGATTGCCATTCTGGATAAAGGGCGTTTTATCAGCCCGTGGAAACATATTCTGGTCGATGAATTCCAGGATATCTCACCGCAGCGCGCCGCACTGCTGACGGCACTGCGTCAGCAAAATAAGCGTACCAGCCTCTACGCAGTAGGCGATGACTGGCAGGCGATCTATCGCTTTAGCGGGGCCGAGATGAGTCTGACCACCGCGTTCCATCACTATTTTGGCGATGGCGACCGTTGTGTGCTGGATACTACTTATCGCTTTAACGATCGCATTGGTGAGATTGCCAATCGTTTTGTGCAACAAAACCCGCATCAACTGCGCAAACCGCTTAATAGTCTGAGCAAAGGTAATAAGAAATCGGTGACGTTGCTGCCGCACGATCAGCTGGAGCCGCTATTGGATAAATTAAGTGGCTATGCCAAATCGGATGAGCGTGTGCTACTGCTGGCGCGCTATCACCATTTGCGTCCCACTGTGTTGGATAAAGCCAAAACGCGCTGGCCGAAACTGCAACTGGATTTCATGACCATTCACGCCAGTAAAGGTCAGCAGGCAGATTTCGTCATTGTGCTGGGCCTGCATCAGGGACGCGACGGCTTCCCGGCAGAAGCGCGTGAATCGATCATGGAACAGGGTTTGTTGCCGCAGCCGGAGGATTTCCCGGATGCGGAGGAGCGACGTTTGGCGTATGTCGCAATGACGCGTGCACGCCAACAGGTGTGGCTGATGTTCGATAAAGATCGGCCTTCGGTTTTTGTCGAACACTTCCGCGAGCTGGGTGTACCGCAAAGCCGCAAGGCCTGATGATTACGATTTCAGGCGATCGGCGAGGTAACGCTGATAGTCTGGAATCTGGATCTCAATCTGCTCGGCAAACTTCGGTGACTGGATAATAAAATCTGCGGTGGTGCGATTATTGGCCACCGGGATGTTCCACACCGTTGCCAAGCGCAGTAACGCTTTTACATCCGGATCGTGCGGCACAGCGTTCAACGGATCCCAGAAGAAAATCAACACATCAATTTTGCCTTCCGAAATCAACGCACCGACCTGCTGATCGCCACCCATCGGCCCGCTCAGCATGGCGTTAACATCCAAACCGGTATGACGATTTATCAGGTTACCGGTCGTACCGGTGGCGTACAGCACATGAGTTTGCAAGGTACTTTGGTTGATTTGCACCCACTCCAGCAGCGAGGCTTTACAGTGGTCATGTGCAACGAGGGCGATATGTTTTTGAACCTGAAGGGTACGAACGGTCTGCTCCATAAGGCTTCCTGTTTCTTCTCATGCATTATTTGTTAATGCAGGAGTTTACCCCTGGCGTTTCATTACTATCAACTTGCGCGTAAGGTTTTCATCCAGCTAATAAAACGCAAACGGGTTGCAGCATCAAAACGCTTGAACCAGCCTTGTAAAGCGGGTAGATCGCTGACGTCTTGCCAGGCGTAATCGAGATTCAGCTGTGCCTCATTAGCACTGAGCGAATGGAGGGCAAAGCGTGGCACCGAAGCCGCGTGCGCATCGCGATTGTAATTCACCATCGCTTTTTCAAAATCGTTATCACTTGCCCGCGGCAGGTGGTCGCGCAAGCTAGTAATTTCGATGCCTCGCTCATCAATCAGTTGAAAGTTCAAGGTTTTATCAAAAGCGTTGCGCTCACGACGGTTATTTAAGGCAGGTAAGCGGATAGCAACAGAATGGGCGTTGGCATTAAAAGTGACAATCATGGGCACCGACTGAAAATGCGTGGCATCGGCAGCCGGTTTTTCTACACGGAAGAGAAACTGATGCTGTCCACGTTCCAGCTCAAGACTTCCAGCGCCTTTCAATAAAGAGCCGGAAATTTTGCGACCGTCTAACACCAACAGTTCGATCTCGGGATCGAGCTTAAGCGTAATGGCATGACAGGATGCTGATACGAGCAACATGAGTAAACCCGTAGCAGTAAAGGACAGCTTCATTGCAACTCCCGGCAAAAGGGGGGTAATCGAATATGTGTAGCAAAGTATTACATTATGGCAGTAAATTTACATTTTTACATATTTATTCGTGCGGCTGCGCAAACTTCTGGTGCACAGCATTAGCAGCGTAAAGTGCAATGCCAACTACACTTAGGCGAATGAACCAGGAGAAAAAAGATGAATGATCAAACAATTCGCGATGTGCTCACCAAAACTAAACGTATCGCATTAGTAGGCGCCAGCGATCGCCCCGACCGACCAAGCTATGGCGTAATGAAATATCTGCTCGATCAGGGCTACGAGGTGATTCCGGTCAGTCCGAAACTGGCTGGTCAGCAGCTTCTGGGCCAAACGGCTTATGCCACGCTGGCAGATGTTCCGGGAAAAGTGGATATGGTAGATGTGTTTCGCAATGCCGAAGCGGCATGGGGCGTGGCGCAGGAAGCGATCGCCATTGGTGCGGATACCTTATGGCTACAGCTGGGTGTGATTAATGAGCAGGCTGCAGTGTTAGCGCAGGACGCGGGTATGACGGTGATCATGGATCGTTGTCCGAAAATTGAAATTCCGCGCTTGGGAATAACGCACTAAAAGTAACGGCGACCTGAGTCGCCGTTTTGATTAATGGCGCAGGCTGGGTGCCTGCAGCTGCTGCCGAATTGAAGCGGCCAGCTCATCCATGGAAGGTTGTTCAGGATGTTCGAACGAGGTTTCACCTGCCAGTTGAACCTCAGCCACGTAAGTGTGCACCTGATCGCCTTCTTCATCTTCCATTACCACGTGATACCAAGGCGCGGCGCGTAATGTTTCGCTAGAGGCGACATCATCCACCTCTGGCTCATCAAGCGAAAACTCCGGATCGACATCCACAATAACGCCGAGCACCCCGGAGAGACGGTGTCGGACCTGCTGTCCAATTCCAAATTTAGTCGTAATCATTGTGACCTCCCAAAAGACTGCCCTGTTACCAATATGGAGGCAGGGACAGCGTTTTCAAGTCACAGCACGCGGCAGGCAAAACCTTTCAGATAAAGCCCTTCAGGATAGCTGGCAATCACTGGATGGTCGGCTGCCTGACGGAACTGCTCTATAAATTGTACATCACGACCGGCATCAACGGCGGCGTCAGCGATGATTTTCTGGAACAAATCGGTTGGCATCAAGCCGGAACAAGAGAAGGTGAGCAAGACGCCGCCGGGATTCAACAGCTGGATCGCCAGCATGTTGATATCTTTATAACCGCGGCACGCACCCATCAGTTGGTTCTTATTCTCGACGAATTTCGGCGGGTCCATCACGATCACGTCGAACTTCTCACCGCTGTCGCGATAGCGGCGCAGCAGTTTAAATACATCGTCGCGTACAAACTGCGCGCGCGACACATCGAGGCCATTCAGCTCAACGTTTTGTTTTGCCACATCGAGCGCATCCTGCGAGGTGTCGACGCTGATCACTTCACGGCAGCCGCCCAGCAATGCTGAAACCGCAAAACCACCGGTATAAGAGAAGCAATTCAGTACGCGGGCATTCTCTGCGTAGCGACGTGTCGCCAGGCGGCTGTCACGCTGATCAAGGTAATAACCGGTTTTATGACCGCCCTGAATATCCACCAACAGCTTCATGCCGTGCTCAGTGATAGGCAGCAGCGGCGGCGGCAGTTCACCTGAAACCGGACCTTGCGCCAGTTCCAGTCCCTCTTTTTTACGCACCGCGACGTCTGAACGATCGTATATAGCGCAGTCAGGGAAGCACTGTTGTAAAGCCGAGACGATGGCTGGACGCTGATACTCTGCGCCCGCTGACAACAGTTGCAGCACGAGGAAGTCACCGAAGCGATCGATGGTGACGCCCGGCATGCCATCGGACTCACCAGCGATCAGACGATAGCTATCCAACCCATCGCGTTTTGCCAGCCAGTCGCGCCATAGCTGTGCTTGCTCAAAGCGGCGCACGAAGAAGGTGATGTCGATTGACTCATCCTGCTGCCAGCTCCAGACGCGTGCGCGAATTTGTGATTGCGGAGAGTACGCGGCACGAGCCAGCCATTTGCCATTGCTGTCGCAGACATCAATGGTCTCACCAGACTGGGCTTTACCTTCCATACGTGCAACGGCACCTGAGAACACCCACGGATGGCGGCGGAGCAGGGATTTTTCACGTCCCTTTGCGAGAATCAATCGAACGGTCATAGTTTGCTATGCTTACCTGAAAAAATGAGGCGCCATTTTCCGGCGGATGGCCGCAAATTGCAACGCACAGTGATGGGAGAACGTAATGGCAACCACTTGCTGCAAAATCTGGGTGCACGGCATGGTGCAGGGCGTGGGATTCCGTTATCACACGCAAACGCAGGCCAGAGCATTGAATATCAACGGCTATGCGCACAATTTAGCGGATGGCAGCGTTGAAGTGCTGGCGTCCGGTGATGCGCAACAGGTCGATGAATTAATCAGCTGGTTAAAAGCGGGTGGGCCGCGCAGCGCGCGCGTCGACAAAGTGCTGGTGGAACCGCATCAGCCGGCGGAGCTTCCCACCCGGTTTACCACTGGATGATTACAAACATTTAGCCGGTTTTGGCAAACCCGCAATTTTAGTCGCCTGTTTTGCTGGACCTTCAGGAAACAGGCGGAATAGGTAGCGGCTGTTGCCTTTCTCCTCGCCATATTTTTGCGCCATGGCTTTTACCAGCATGCGTACCGCCGGTGAGGTATTAAATTCCTGATAAAACGCCCGGACAAAGTGCACCACTTCCCAGTGAGCTTCACTCATTACGATCGCTTCCTGCTCCGCGATGGCGACAGCCAGCGGCTCGCTCCAGTCCGCGCTATTTTTTAAATAGCCTTCCGCATCGGTGGCAATCTCTTTACCGGCAAAAATCACAGTTCTTCCTCATCACGTTAATCGGCACATTGTAAATTCGCCCGGCCATAAAAAGCAAAAACCCTGCCGAAGCAGGGTTTGAAAGACTATTGCGAACAACTTAATCGCGATTAGCGAAGCCCAGCAGGCTGAGCAGGCTAACAAAGATGTTATACAGCGAAACATACAGGCTTACGGTGGCGCGAATGTAGTTAGTTTCGCCGCCGTGAATGATGTTGCTGGTTTCCCACAGGATGGCACCGGCAGAGAACAGGATAAACAGGGCGCTGATCGCCAGATGCAGCGCAGGCAGTTGCAGGAAGATGTTAGCAACAACCGCTACCAGCAACACCACGAAGCCCGCCATCATCATGCCGCTCAGGAATGACATATCGCGACGCGTGGTCAGCACATATGCCGAGCAACCAAAGAACACCAACGCGGTACCGCCCAGCGCCATGGCAATCACATCACCCATGCCTGCGGTCAGGAACGAGCTGAGGATTGGGCCAAGGCAATAACCGAGGAAACCGGTAAAGGCGAAGGCAGCCAGAATACCTGCCGGGCTGTTAGCCAGTTTATGCGTCAGGAACATCAAACCATAAAAGCCAACCAGCATCAGAATCAGGCCCGGCGAAGGCAAGGCAAACACGGTGCTGAGTGTGGCGGTGACCGCCGAGAAGGCTAGCGTAAAGCCAAGTAACAGATAAGTATTGCGCAGCACCTTGTGGGTGCTGACTAACGATTGCTGCGACGAGCTAAAAATTCTTTCCATCATGCGCTCCTTAAAGAGAGAAACACCAAATATGGCACGAGGATACGCAGCGTCTGAAAGACAGAAAAGGCGTTTTACCCATCTTTACGCGATAAATTGCTGTTTCGCTGAGCAGAATGGCGAATTTGACGCCGAAAAAATAAAATTTGGCTGTTTTTCAGCCGAACGATTCAATGCAGGCTTTACATCGTTCGGGGGGATGTTTATAGTGCGCCTCATTGCGGAGGGGTGGCCGAGTGGCTTAAGGCAACGGTCTTGAAAACCGTCGATGGGAAACCATCCGAGAGTTCGAATCTCTCCTCCTCCGCCATTCACTCTTGCAGAGTGACGCAACAAAAAATCCCCGGAGGGATGGCCGAGTGGCTTAAGGCAACGGTCTTGAAAACCGTCGATGGGAAACCATCCCAGAGTTCGAATCTCTGTTCCTCCGCCATATTAAAGAAGCCCGCAGCAATGCGGGCTTTTTGCTTTTCAGCATTCACAGATTCCGAAAAACATCGCGTTGCTTTTCAATCTGCTGCCGTTACCCGACGGCACGCGCGTTTACTGCTATATTCCATTCACGGTTTTTGCAAACATCTGGCGATTTTCCGATGCAAGCTGGGTTACACTGTGCGGTAATTCGCTCTTTGGCGTGCTAATCGCTTGAAAGCCAGAGTGTTTCACTGATGAATTATGGAATAGGCACAATGATCAAGAAACTGAGTCTTTGCGCGTTGTCAGTCATCGCTGCGCTCCCGATGGGCATGTCCGCGTACGCGGCGGATGGAGATATGCAACTACAGCAGGTGCTGATGTTAAGCCGGCATAACCTGCGTGCGCCGTTAGCCAATAACGGTAGCGTGCTGGAGCAATCCACCAAAAAAAGCTGGCCGCAGTGGGATGTCGCGGGTGGCGAGCTGACCACCAAAGGTGGCGTGCTGGAAGTCTACATGGGTAACTACACCCGTCAGTGGCTGGCACAACAGGGGCTGGTGCAAAACGGCACCTGCCCGGACAGCAGCAATATCTTCGTTTATGCCAACAGCCTGCAGCGCACCGTCGCTACCGCGCAGTACTTTATCACTGGCGCCTTCCCGGGCTGCGATATCGCGGTAACCCATCAGGATGCGATGGGTACCATGGATCCTATCTTTAATCCGGTTGTTACCGACGGCAGCGATGAGTTCAACAAAAAAGCGCTGGCTGCCATGACCGCTGCCAATGAAAAACTGGCGTTAAAGCCAGCCTTCCAGCATCTGGAAAAAATTGTTGATTACAAATCTGCTCCTGCCTGTAACGGCAAAAAACAGTGTGATCTGAGCAGCGGCGACAACACGTTCAGCGCAGATAACGGCAAAGAGCCGAACGTCAGCGGCCCGCTGAAGATTGGCAACTCGCTGGTGGATGCGTTCACGCTGCAATATTACGAAGGTTTCCCGGCCGATCAGGTGGCGTGGGGCCAGATCAAAACGCCTGAGCAGTGGAAAGAGTTGGCGTCGATCAAAAATGGTTATCAGGATGCGTTGTTCGCCTCGCCTGAAGTGGCGCGCGAAGTGGCCGCACCGCTGGTGGATTATATCCGTAGCCAGTTAGTCGATCAGGATAAAGCCAACGCGCCGAAAGTGACGTTGATGGTCGGTCATGACTCCAATATCGCCTCCTTGCTCAGTGCGTTGCAGGTGAAGCCTTATGAGCTGCCAGGCAATGATGAGAAAACGCCCATTGGCGGCCAGGTGGTATTTGAACGCTGGCACGATGTGAAGAACAACAAAGATCTGCTGAAAATTGAGTACGTTTATCAAACCGCCGATCAGCTGCGCGATGCCGATGTGCTGAGCCTGAAAAATCCGCCGAAACGCGTCACGCTGCAGCTGGCGGGTTGTGAAACAGATGCCAACGGCTACTGCAGCTGGGATCAGTTCACTGGCGCATTGAATGGCGCTCTGCAAGGTACGCCACTGCAGCCTGCAGCTGCACCGGCTCCGACAGAACAGCCAGCCCCAGCCGCTGCAGCACCTGCTGCCGATGATGCTAAGCAGAAAGCCGATCAGGCCGCTGCAGACAAAGCGGCTGCAGAAAAAGTCGCAGCGGATAAAGCCGCGGCGCAGAAAGCGTCTGATACGAAAGCCGCTGACGAGAAAGCCAAAGCGGAGAAAACCACTGCTCAGAAAGCAGCGGATGACAAAGCCAAGGCCGATGCGGCAGCCGCGCAGAAAGCGCAAGCGGATGCGACGCCAGCAGAACCGGCTAAACCGGCGACCAGCAATTAAGATTGACGCAAAAGAAAAACCCCGCCGCGGCGGGGTTTTTTGTATCTGGTAACCGTTAACCGGCGACCACCACCAGTTTTTGGTTGGCAAACTCTTTAATACCCAAATCCGACAGTTCACGTCCGTAACCGGATCGCTTCACGCCACCAAACGGCAGCTCTGCGGAGGTATCGCTCTGCGAATTGATGAATACCATGCCAGTTTCAATTTGCGATGCCATCTTACGACCACGTGCAATATCTTTGGTCCAGACTGAACCGCCAAGGCCATAGTTCGAGTCATTCGCCAGCGCGACGGCTGCACGATCGTCGGCCACCACATACACTTGCGCCACCGGACCAAAGAACTCTTGATAGTAAGCCGGGTTATCCGGCGTCAGACCGGTGAGCACCGTTGGCTGGTAATAGCAGCCGACGCCTTCAATCGCACGACCGCCAAACTCCAGGCGCGCGCCGTGCTTAACCGCATCATCAACCTGCTTCACTAAACGATCGCGTGCATCTTTAGAAGATAGCGGACCCAGCGTGGTTTTCTCATCCAGCGGATCGCCCGGCGTGGCCGATTGCAGTGCCGCGCTGAATTTCGCCATAAAGGTATCGGCGATTTTTTCATGCAGAATGAAGCGTTTGGCCGCAGTACAGACCTGGCCGCAGTTGCTGAGGCGGCCCTGAGCGCCCTGGCGAACCGCTTCATCAATATCGGCATCGTCCAGCACCACGAATACATCATTACCGCCCAATTCCAGCGTTGATTTCTTCAGATGTTTGCCAGCTTGCTCTGCTACCGCGCTGCCGGCACGTTCGGAACCGGTCAGCGCCACGCCCTGCACCCGTGAGTCGGCAATCAAATCCGCGACCTGATCGGTGGAGATAAACAGATTGGTCCACGCACCTTTTGGCGCGCCAGCTTCTGCCACTAATTTTTCAAACACATCTGCACAGTGCGGCACGATATTGGCATGTTTCGCCAGTACCGGATTGCCAAGCGCCAGGTTTGGCGCCAATACGCGCATCAGCTGGTAGTAGGGGAAGTTCCACGGTTCAACCGCGACGATCACGCCAATCGGATGATACTCAAGCCAGGCGTCGCCCACTTCGCTGGCATAAGGTTGCGGCTGCAAAAAGGTGGCAGCATGTTCAGCGTAATAGCGGGCAATCTGCGAACAAATTTTCACTTCACCACGGCTTTGCCCAATCAGCTTGCCCATCTCTTTACTGGCGATAGTTGCCAGCTCTTCGGCACGTTGGTCGATCAAATCGGCTAAACGATGCAACACCTGTAGACGTGGCTGAATATCGCCTTTGCTCCAGCTGGAGTGATAAAGCTCATCCGCGGTTTTCAGCGCCTGTTGCGCATAAGCGTCATCGTGTTCGTCCCACGCTTTGAGCAGTTGGTTGTTGGCCGGATTGATACTTTGATAAGTTGACATATATGGCTCCCTGAAAATCTAAAAGATAGCGAAGGCGGGACACGGCCCGCCTGCAATTCAAACGTTTTTGCGCTCAACGGTTTTGTCGTCCCAGGTCAGAACGTCCTGGTCGGTCTTTTTGAAAGCGCGAATCAGCACTTCATCACTGCCTTGCTGACTCCAAATCTGCTCTGCTAGACGTTCGTCGTAGTTGGCTACCTCAAAAATGGCTTCAGCAATTTCGCGCGATGTATGGCGCAGTGAAGCCCATTCGCCCACGTGATGCTCTTTCGACTGTTCTGTTGTCATAAAGGTCTCCTGTTGTGGATTTTATCCTTGCAGCTTTACCGCCAGTCCGGCGACGTATTGGCCCTGATAACGGGCTATATCCAGTTCTTCCGCCGAGGGTTGACGCGATCCATCTCCGCCAGCCAGCGTGGTTGCGCCATAAGGCGTGCCGCCGCGCACATGCGAGATGTCGAAAAGTTCTTTGGTTCCGTAGCCGATGGGAACAATCACCATGCCGTGGTGGGCGAGGGTGGTCCAGACAGAGGTGATGGTTTGTTCCTGGCCGCCGCCGGTACCGGTTGAAGCAAAGACGCTGGCGATTTTGCCGTACAGCGCGCCCGAGGCCCAAAGTCCGCCGGTGCGATCCCAGAAGTTACGCATCTGGCCGGCCATGTTGCCAAAACGGGTTGGGGTGCCGACGATGATGGCATCGTACTGCGGCAAATCCTCCGGTTTAGCCTCAGGCGCCGCCTGATTCACTTTGCCGCCAGCCTGGGCGAAACGCTCCGCATCCATGCTTTCCGGCACGCGCAAAATGGTGACTTCTGCGCCACTTACGCTCTTTGCACCTTCGGCCACGGCCTGCGCCATGGTTTCAATATGTCCGTACATCGAATAGTAGAGCACCAAAATCTTTGCCATAGTTTTCATCCTGCTGGAGGTGATGAGTAATCAGAAGTATAGAAGAGCCTGCGCAGGCTGCTGTACAGAGCTTGCGCAGGTGCTAATAATTGGCGGATAACTCGTTGTAACGCGGCGGTAAATTTGGTTTTTTGCAGCTAAATGAGTGAATTATCTGTTTCAAAATATGAACAGCAGGCGGGGTTATCGGTGGGTTGTCTATTCTTTAAGCAGGTGAGCAGAACATCCGCCACCCTGCTTTTCACAGTTGCAACGTGATGAGTCCTCAAACTGGACGCTCAATCTCTGGAGGAAATGATGGCACAACATCGTGGAGGTTCCGGCAATTTCGCAGAAGACCGTGAAAGAGCTGCAGAAGCGGGCCGCAAAGGCGGTAAAAACAGCGGCGGTAATTTCAGAAACGACCCACAGCGCGCTTCTGAAGCCGGTGAAAAAGGGGGACGCAGCCGCGCTAAAAAATAGTGCTCCTGCCCATTCATCCCCGGCCGCCGGGTTCGCCCGGCGGTAACAAGCATTGCAATTTCCCTTATCTCTGCGCAAACTGACCGCCAATTGACTATTTTGGTGCGTTATGTCCGCTTCATCTTCCCGTCTCAGCCTGCGAATTTCACGTCAGGAGCTGGTACTCATTTTCATTACCATGGTCTGGGGTGGCACCTTTTTGGTGGTGCATCGGGCGATGGCCCATTCCGGCCCGTTTTTCTTCGTTGGGCTGCGTTTTGCCACGGCTTCACTACTGCTGGCATTTTTCTTCCGTCGTTATCTTAAACAGGTAACCTGGCTGGAAATCAAAGCTGGCGCGCTGATTGGTTTGTCGATCGCTGGCGGCTACGGCTTGCAAACCTGGGGTATGCAGACCATTTCCAGCAGTCAGTCGGCGTTTCTCACCGCGCTGTATGTGCCGGTGGTGCCGTTATTGCAATGGGTGTTCCTGCGGCGTCCGCCGGGATTAATGGCATGGCTGGGTATTCTGCTGGCATTTACCGGCTTAGTGCTGGTGGCGGGTCCACAGGATGGCAGTTTGACGCTGAATGCCGGCGAAATCGCCACCTTACTCAGTACGCTGGCGATTGCGGCGGAGATCATCCTGATTAGCCGCTATGCCGGGCAAGTCGATGTGCGCCGTGTGACGCTGATTCAGCTGATGGTCGCATCCGCCTGTGCCTTTGTCTTGATGATCCCGAATGGCGAATCGGTTCCTGCCATGTCCACGCCACTGCTGCTCAGCGCGCTGGGTTTAGGTGCGGCCAGTGCATTAATCCAGGTGACGATGAACTGGGCGCAACGTAGCGTATCGCCAACGCGTGCCACGGTAATCTATGCCGGTGAACCGGTTTGGGCGGGTGTAGTAGGGCGTATCGCGGGGGAACGTTTGCCTGCCGCTGCGCTGTTGGGCGCGGCACTGATTGTGTGCGGGGTCATCGTTAGCGAGCTGCGTATTCGCCGTAAGAAAGCGGTGCCCGATGAGGCACCGCTCGAACCTTAAGGATGTTGCCGTGCCGCCTGGTTCACCCGTGCGGCACCGCGTCGTTGCAGAATGGCGTTGAGGATGATGGCACCAAAGGTCGCGGTGCCAATACCGCCAATTGTGAAGCTACCAATCTTCAGCGCAAAATCACCGGCACCGAGCACCAGCGTGGTCGCCACCATGATCAGATTACCGTTCTGATTGAAGTCCACATGGTTCTGCACCCAAATACGTGCCCCTGCCACCGCAATCAATCCAAACACCACAATCGATGCACCGCCAATCACCGGGCCGGGAATGGTGTGGATCAGCGCGCCAAATTTTGGTGAGAAGCCGAGCACCAGTGCAATGACCGCCGCCGCGACGAATGCTAAGGTCGAATAGACTTTCGTCACCGCCATCACGCCGATATTTTCTGCATAGGTGGTTACACCGCTGCCGCCCATCGAGCCGGATAGCATGGTTGCTAATCCATCGCCGACGAATGCGCGGCCCATCCACGGATCGAGGTTGCGTCCGGTCATACCCGCCACCGCTTTAATGTGACCGAGGTTTTCCGCCACCAGAATGATCGCCACCGGTGCAATCATCACGATGGCCTGCATATCAAAGATCGGCGCGGTGGTGTGCGGCAGACCAAACCACGGCGCATTGGCAAGACCGCTGAAATCCACCGGCTTGCCAAAGCCCATCACGTTGGTCAGCAAGGCGTAGATTGCCCATGCCACTATCAGCCCGACCAGGATCAGCAGGCGCTGAATCATCCCGCGGGTAAACACCGCCACCAGGCCGATGCACAACACCGTCATCACCGCCATCCAGCTGTCGAACATCGAGCCGGAGACGCCGTGCACGGCTATCGGGGCCAGGTTCAGACCAATCGCCATCACCACCGCACCCGTCACCACTGGCGGCATCAGGCGCTCGATCCAGCCGGTGCCGACTTTCATCACCACCAGACCAATCAGCGTATAGAGCGCACCGCAGGCGATCACGCCGCCGAGCGCCAGCGCCAGATTAGGATTAAGTCCCTGGCCGTTAAAACCAGTTACCGCAATTATCACACCCACAAACGCCGCGCTGGAGCCGAGATAGCTGGGCACGCGTCCGCCGGTGACGACAAAAAACAGCAGCGTACCGATGCCGGAAACCAGAATCGCCAGATTGGGGTCCAGTCCCATCAGCAACGGCATCAATACCGTTGCGCCAAACATTGCCACAGCATGCTGCAGGCCAAGGACGACCGTCTGCGCAAACGGCAGCGTTTCATCCGGCGCAATCAGCCCATCATCGGTCAAGGCTGACTTTTTCTGCCAGCGGGGGAACCAGGAACTCGCCATCGTCATCTCCAGGGTGTCAGTGAAAGCGGGCCGCACAGCGCGGCGTTAGCGGGCATCCTGCCGTAAAAGGTGATGATATCCACGGTCAAACCATGCCAGGCCGTGCGTTTCATCATTGCGCACCAGCGCCAGCACTTCGCAAAACAGGATGTCGTGTGTCCCGACGCTGACCACCTGCGACACTTTGCAATCAAACGACACCAGCGCGCCGTCTAACAGGGGTGCACCGCTGGCAAGCGTCTGCCAACCGGCGGCGGCGAAGCGTTGATCCATCGGCGTTTTGCCACCAAACAGCGTCGAAAGTTCTTCATGCCCGGCGGCCAGCGTGTTGACGCACAGATAGCCGTTATCGCGAAAAATCGGCCATACCGACGCTGAGCGGTTAAGGCAGACCAGCAACGTCGGCGGCGTATCCGTCACGCTGCACACCGCTGAAGCGGTAAAACCGGCGCGTCCGGCGGGGCCATCGGTGGTGATGATATTCACTGCTGCGCCTAGGCACGCCATGGCGTTACGAAACGCATCGCGCTCCACAAGGGGTAAAACAGGCAGTTCGTGCACGCTCATCAGCGGCTCCTGTGATTAGCTGGCCGCACGTTGGGCAGGCGCAGCCGTATCGGCCAGCCAGCGCAACAGCAGCGCGTTAAAGTTGTCGGCATCCGTCACGCTCATGGCGTGTCCACCCCAGGGCATCTCAATCAGGCTACCGTTAGGCAATGCCTGCGCCAGCTGTGGCGAGCAGCTCCACGGCACCAGCAGGTCGTCCTGACTGCAAATCGCTAATACCGGCTGCGTGATACGCGCTATCTGCGTACGGAAGTCGGCGCTTTTAAGCGCGTGCAGACGACGCAGCAGATTTTCCATACCCTGAAAATGGGCCACATGATGCGCATCTTCCGCCGTAATGCGCGCCTGATTACGCGCCAGCCATTCGGCAGGATAGAGGAACAGCGGCTGAGCGCGTACAAAGGCTTCAACGCCAACGTTCATCAGCAGATCCTGACGCACCTGGAAGCAGCGTTGCGTATGCGCATCCAGCGACAGCCAGCCGTTGATCACGACCACGCGGCCAACGCGTGCGGGGAAATCCAGCGCCAACTGCAGGCCAATCAAACCGCCCAGCGCATGACCGATAACGTCGTAATGTTCAATGCCCTGTTGTTCCAGCGCATCGGCCAGTTCCGCCGCCATCATCGCCATGCTGTAGCCTTCCGGCAGCGTATCGGCACTGCGACCGGTACCGCGCTGATCGTAAGTCACCACGCGAAAGTATGGCGTCAGCGCCGCCAGCTGCGGCTGCCAGAAACCGGCAACGCCGCCTAAACCAGAAGCCAGCACCAGCGTCGGCGCATCTGCGGCGGTTAACCCCTGAATCTCCAGATGCATCACGCCTCCTGCTTGCCGATATGGGCAACGGTGGCGATTTCAATCAGCGCATCCGGTTTCACCAGTCCACACTGAATGCAGAAGCGCGCCGGTTTATCGCCGGGGAAATATTCGGCATAAATCTGGTTAATCGCCGCGTAGTTGCTCCAGTCGGTGAGAAAGATCGAGTTGAACGTGACGTCATCCATGGTGCCGCCTGCGGTTTCAATCACCTTTTTGATGGTGTCCAGCACGTGGCGTGTTTGCGCTGCCGCATCACCGACATGCACTACATTGTTGTTAGCATCGAAGGGCAAGGTGCCGGAGACGTACACCACGCCATCGGCTAAGGTGCCGGGCACGAATGGGGCGATGGGTGTTCCAGTGCCGGGCGGAATAATCACACTTTTAGGCATGGCGAAATCCTCTTCTTATCGGTTTGCAGGTGAGGCGGTACGTTAGCTTTTTAGCGCTTCACAGAACGTGTCGGTATTGCTGACCCAGCCAAAGAACGTCTCGATATTAAAAATGGCCGCCTGCTGGGCAAACGCAGGTCCTGCCTGATAAGTAGCGTCTTCCAAAACCACGCCAAAATACTCAAGGAAGAAGCCGTCACGCAGCGTTGATTCGACGCAGACATTGGTGGCAATACCGGTAAACACCAGATGGCGAATACCTCGGCTGCGCAGCATGCTGTCGAGCGGGGTGTTGAAAAAGCCGCTGTAGCGCGGTTTCGGCAGCACAATATCGCCAGCCTGCGGCACCAGTTCATCCACCAGGGCATAATCCCAGCCGCCTTTCGACAGCAGCGTGCCCTGCAGTTCCGGGCGCTTGCGCATGGTTTTCAGCGCATTGGATTTGTGGAAATTGGGTGAACCGGCATCCCCTGCTTCAACGTATTGATCGTCCCAGCCATTCTGGAACCAGATAATCTGCATACCTGCTGCTCGCGCAGCGGTCACCGCCTGATGAATTTTGGCAATTACCGGTTTAGTGGCAGAGACATCAAAGCCCGCCAGGTCGAGATATCCGCCTTCGGTGGCGTAAGCATTCTGCATATCCACCACAATCAGCGCACTTTGCGCGGCGGGCAGCGCGATAGCTTCCGGACGCGCGGGCAAGGTGATGTTCGGTAAACTTTCGCTATGGGCGCAAACAACGGTACTCATCAGGCAACCTCCTGCTGTGATGCAATTAAATCGTGACGGCACTGCATTAATGGCTGAATACGCTCACCGAAATCTTCAATGCCTTGCAGGAAGTCATCAAAGGTCAGCAAGACGCCTTGGGTGCCGTCGACTAATGCAACTTCATCCAACATTCGTGCCACATTGGCGTAAGAGCCAACCAGCGTGCCCATATTGATGTTGACCGCTGAGGTCGGATCGGCCATCTGGCGCACGTTGGTGTCGCTGCCGGACTTGGTGTCCTGCTGACTTTGCGTGGTGAGCCAGGCGAGCGCCTCTTCATCGGCACCGGCTTTGTAGTGCTCCCATTTGGCGCGTGCGGCTTCGTCGCTTTCGGCGGCGATAATCATAAACAGCACATAGGAACCGACATCACGACCGGCTTTATCGGCGGCCTGTTTCATGCGCGCGGCGGTCGGGGCGAAGGCGGTTGGCGTGTTGACGCCTTTGCCGAAGCAGAAGTTGTAATCGGCGTGCTGCGCCGAGAACGCCATGCCGGCATCGCTCTGACCGGCGCAAATCACCTTCATCGGTTTTTGTGGCTGAGGGCTGACGCGGCAATCGTTCATGGTGAAGAATTCGCCTTTGAAATCGCTCTGGCCGGTGCCCCACAAATCGCGCAGCACGGTGACGTATTCGGTCAGATATTGGTAGCGGCTGGAGAAGTAGGCATCGCCTGGCCACAGGCCCATTTGTTCATACTCGGGTTTCTGCCAGCCGGTAACCAAGTTGACGCCAAAGCGGCCATTGGAGATGGAATCAATGGTGGATGCCATGCGCGCGACAATCGCGGGCGGTAAGGTCAGCGTGGCGGCGGTAGCGTAGATCTCAATGCGTGAGGTCACTGCCGCGAGGCCCGCCATCAAGGTGAAGGATTCGAGGTTGTGATCCCAAAACTCGGTTTTACCGCCGAAGCCGCGCAGCTTGATCATCGAAAGCGCAAAGTCGAAATGATAATGCTCCGCTTTCAGCACGATCTCTTTATTAAGTTCAAAGGTGGGCTTGTACTGCGGCGCATGGGTGGAGATCAGCCAGCCGTTATTACCAATCGGGATAAAGACGCCAATTTTCATGTGAAACCTCTCTGCATTAGACGGGGATTGCTTCACGCGCTGCGCTGCTTCCTGCACGCATCCTGCGGGCGGCGCTCCATCACAAATCTGCAAAGCCTGTGCCACATTTTTAAAGGGCTTATATAACAATGCGTTAAAATTTACGTGGCGTGTAAACTGGAGTAATCGGTCCAAATCAGACCGTTTGGTCAAAAAGGCTGCACGTTTTTCATGCGCGGCGTGGTCAAAAAAGGTGCAGGCGGCGAATTAGGCAGGAAAGGAGGCCTTTGTTATGATGCGGTTAAGCAGGACGGATGAGGTAACAGTGTGAAAAGCGATGAAAAAAAACCGGGACGCCGTTCGCGTGCGGTCGCCGCTAAGCGGGCAGCTATTCTTGAAGCGGCTTTAGCCTTCTTCTCGCAATACGGCATTCACGGCACCAGCCTGGATAAAGTGGCCGAACGTGCCGATGTCTCCAAAACCAATCTGCTCTATTACTTTCCGTCAAAAGAAGTGCTGTATGTGGCGGTTCTGAAAGAGATTCTTGATGTGTGGCTGGCGCCGCTGCGTGCGCTGCAGCACGATCACGATCCGCTGACGGCCATTCGCCAATACATTCGTCTGAAACTGGAGGTCTCGCGCGACCATCCGCAAGCCTCGCGCTTATTCTGCCTCGAGATGTTGCAGGGCGCGCCGCTGTTAAAAGGCGAACTGGCCGGTGATTTAAAGGCGCTGGTGGATGAAAAGGCGGCGATTATCGAACGGTGGATCGCCGAAGGTCGCCTGGCGGGCGTGCAGCCACAGCACCTGTTTTTCCTGCTGTGGGCCACCACCCAGCACTATGCGGATTTCGCCTCGCAGGTTGAAGCGATTACCGGCCAAACGTTGAACGATGCGGCGTTCTTTGAACAGACGCTGGAAAACGTGCAGCGCATGATTATTGAAGGGATCCGCGTGCGTTGATCCCGCTTTTTCAAGGAGAGTGCATGGATTCATTATCGCAACTGACGTTAGGCGCGGCGGTAACCGTCGCCGTGATGGGCAAACGCGTGCCGGTGTGGCAGGCGGCGCTGGTGGGCGCGGTCGCGGGCACCTTGCCGGACCTCGATGTGTTCATCGATCACGGCGATGCCATCCGCAATATGACGCTGCATCGCACCGAAAGTCATGCGCTGATATTTCTCACCTTGATTGCGCCGCTGCTCGGCTGGCTGGTGGCGGGCGCGATGCGCAGTCGAACTCACTGGCGCGGCTGGACGCTGGCAATCTGGCTGGCGCTGGTGACGCATCCGCTGCTGGACCTCACCACGGTGTATGGCACGCAGCTGGGTCTGCCGCTCACCGATTTCCCTTATGCCATTGGCAGCATGTACATCATCGATCCGCTGTATACCTTGCCCCTGCTGATTGCACTGCTGGTCGCCTTATGGCGGCGCGATGCCCGAGGCTTACGCTGGAATCAGGCGGGGCTATTGATGAGTACGCTGTATCTCGCCTGGAGCATGGTGATTCAAAGCATGGCGACGCAGCATATTGAGCAACAGTTGACGCAGCAATCGGTGCAACCTGAGCAGCTGTTGGTGACGCCGACCGCGTTTAATACGCTGGTATGGCGGACGGTGATCATCACGCCAGATCGCTATGGCGAAGCCTATTGGTCGCTGCTGTCGCCACAGCGTCCGCTGCAGATTAGCTGGCACGATCGCAAACCTGAGTTGTTTGCCCCGTTTAAAGGCCAATGGCATGCCGAACGCGTGGCGTGGTTTAGCCATGGTTTCTACGCGATGCAGCAGCAGGGCGATGATACGTTGATTAGCGACTTGCGCATGGGCGAAGAGCCGAATTACACCTTCACCTTTAATCTGGGATCGCCGCAGTCGCCTGAGGTGGCGCCACAACGTGAACCTTCGCTGCGTCCCGCGTTAGGTGAAGCGTGGCGAAAATTGCTGGAGAGGTTATAACGAGAAAGGCCCGGTGAAATCACCGGGCCTTTGGCTGTGCAAATCAGGCCTTACGACGACGCAACAACCATCCCATTGTCAGAATCACAAACCATAATGGTGTGATCATCAGCGCCTGGCGGGTATCTTCCTGTAGCGTCAGCAGTACCAGCACAAAGGCGAAAAACGCCATGCACACCCAGCACATAAACTTGCCCAGCGGCATCTTAAATTTCGATTCCGCATGACGCTGTGGATGCTGCTTACGGTAAGCCAGATAGCTGCACAGGATGATCGTCCAGACGAACATAAACAGAATCGCCGACACGGTGGTGACCATGGTAAATACGGTCATCACATCCGGAATCAGGTAAATCAGCGCCACGCCAGCCAGCAGGCACAGGCAGGAGAAGAACAGTCCGGTCGTCGGCACCGCACGCGCCGAGAGGCGACCAAAGGATTTATGCGCCACGCCCTGTTCTGCCAGGCCATACAGCATGCGGCTGGTAGAGAAGATACCGCTATTGGCAGACGAGGCCGCCGACGTCAGCACCACAAAGTTAACAATGCTGGCGGCAGCAGGCAGGCCAATCAGCACAAACATTTCTACGAACGGGCTGCGATTCGGCAGCACCTGATTCCACGGCGTCACCGCCATGATCACCATCAGCGCCAGCACGTAAAACATAATGATACGCAGCGGAATGGCATTAATCGCACGCGGTAAAACTTTGTGCGGATCTTTAGTTTCTGCCGCGGCGGTGCCGACCAGCTCAATGCCGACAAAGGCGAACACGGCAATCTGGAAGCCGGCAAAGAAGCCACTCAACCCTTTCGGGAACATGCCACCGTGATCCCAGATATTACTCAATGCTGCGCTGCCGCCGTTCGGAGACGGATAATGCATGCTCACCAGCACAATACCGGTGATGATTAGGGCGACAATGGCGACGATTTTGATAATCGCAAACCAGAATTCCATCTCGCCGAACAACTTCACCGTGGCAATATTCAGCGCCAGGAAGACGAAGACGCACAGCAGGGCGCTCATCCAGATGGAGAAGTCCGGGAACCACAGTTGGAAATAGGCGCTAATGGCAACCACGTCGGCAATACCGGTCACCACCCAACAAAACCAATAGGTCCAGCCGGTAAAATATCCCGCCCACGGGCCAAGGAGATCGGCAGCAAAATCGCTAAAGGATTTGTATTCGAGATTCGACAGCAGCAGCTCGCCCATGGCGCGCATCACGAAGAACAGCATAAAGCCAATGATCATATACACGAAGATGATCGATGGGCCGGCAAGGCTAATGGTTTTTCCCGAACCCATAAACAGTCCGGTGCCGATGGCGCCACCAATGGCAATGAGCTGGATGTGACGATTATGCAGATTACGCTGGAGTTTATCCGGCTGTTCGGCCTCGTTGAGCGCCTCTTTAGATTGATCAACCATAAATTTTTCTTTCCTGTCGGGGATGTTGTGTCAGCTCTAATGGCTGATTTGCCCGTCATACTTCAAGCCGCAGATGCGTTGGCTGCGCATGTTCACCCCAGTCACTTACTTAAGTAAGCTCCTGAGGATTTACATACTTGCCGCCTTCCTGCAGCTCGAATTATTTAGGGCATTGTTAGGTGCCCTTTATAGGGCAAGGGGCATAAGATAGTGGAAAGGCAGGCAGTTTCGATAATGGTTTTTCCCCCTTTGTGACCTTTTACGCGCTTTGCTCTGTCAGTAATTATTTACAGTGTTTAAAGCGCAGTCATTTTGCGTAAATCTTCAGCAATTAAGCCATTTACGTCACTCTCCCCGCGCGCGACCTCTACACTTGTTAGTTCATTTCATCAGGAAAAGTGAGGCATTGTGCGCGCTTTGTTAGCCGTCGCGTTGCTGGCCGTTTGCGGCTGGTTAAGCCTGCCGTGGTTGAAAACCCATCTGCCACCGCAGTGGAATCCGTTTACACCACTTAAAGTGACCGACCCGCCGGGTTGGATGACGCGTTATAAGCTGAAGAAGTTGAGTGGCGATCCTGCGGCCTGCATGGCGGTAATGCGTCAGGCAAGTGAACAGCGGCTGGTGCAGTTCCGTGCGTTGCCGCCGATGCAAGGCGGTTGCCCGCTTGAGCAGCCGCTGCGCATCAGTGGCTACGGCGACGTCACGCTCAGCAGCAGTTTTCTCGCCAGCTGTCCAATGGCAGTCACCAGCACCATGTTCGTGATCAATAGCGATAGCGCATTGCGTCAGGCGGGTATTAATAGCCCGCTTAAGCGGATTTCTCACGTTGGCAGCTATGCTTGCCGCAATATTTATCATCGTCAGGAAGGTCGCTTGAGCGAGCATGCCAGCGCCGATGCCTGGGATGTCACTGGGTTTCAACTCGCGAATGGGCGCTGGTTACAGGTGGGGAAGAACTGGCAGCAGCCGGAAGAGGCAGCGGCAGGACTGCATGCGCTGTGGCGTAATGGTTGCGCCACTTTTGGCAACGCGCTGGGGCCCGACTACAACGCGGCGCACGCCACTCATTTTCATCTTGGCATGCGCGGCTCGGGTTACTGTCGATAACTACACGGCGGGATTAAGTCCACGTTTTATCAGGAAATGATTAGCTGGCCACGAGAAAACAAAGCCAATCAATATTGCTAATTGCAGCATAAACCAGAATGCTGCCAGCAGCGGGTCAATCTGCTGGTTTAGCACAAATTTTAGGGCCAGCGCCATAAAGATAAAGATCCCTAATTGGTAAATGAGTAAGGGAAAAATTTCGGTTTTCAGCGCGAGTAATAATGCGCGGACGAATGAAAGTTTTTCACGTTGACGAATAGCCAGAAATTGAAAGAGTAATCCGATAAACAATGAAACGATCACGCAAATAATTGCCTGCATCCATAGCGTCGGATTAATAGCAAATTGTTTTAGTAAGGTGATTATCGGGATTGTGATGATATCGCCGAATATACAGGCCGCAGCGGATAATGAAGTGGAAATAAATATGGTTTGCCAGCCGGCATTGCCCGCTATTTTTTGCGAAACCAGCAGCGCAAGTTTTTGCTGGCGCGAAGGTTTACGGCCCAGGTACCACCAGGCGATCCAGCCAATAAATGGCATATACAACCCGGTTACAGGCCAAATAATATTCATCACCCGCACAGGATGTGGATGGCGAAAAAGATCTTTTAAAATCATCAGGGCAGTGCAGCCACCCAAGACAAGGAAAGGTAATGCAAACTGGTTCAACATAGTCAGTTCCGCTAAAACGCCAACCTACGTGCGACAATGCGCCTGATGAGTGCTGCGCCACTGTCTCCCCTTGCAAACTCGCCGTGCATGATTCTGCTCTCACCGATTAAGCGTAGCCGGAAAAGAGCCTGAGAGAGATCATACCGCAGCGTATTACATTATCTTAACCGCATAAATAAGTGGGATTAAGATTAAGTCGAAACTAATTCACCCCCTATAATCCTTTCATGACAAAAGAATCTGCTCTGACCTTGACTAATTTTAGTTAATGTCGATGCTAAAAATTTATCAATCTAATGATCATTTTCGATGAATAGGGTGATTGAAAGTACTTCAGAAAAATCCTATTCTAATATGCTGAGGAATTAACGTTGTGAACCTGTTAAAAAAATAGCGCGAACTCACACTCTCCCATTAGGTTAACGCATTGACATTAAGAGAGTTATGCTTGCTGCTAGTAGATTTGCTCTCTTTTCAATCAATATTTTTTGTCTGACTAATTTATTTTTTTGCGTTAGCAACAATGAATTTCAGGATGTAAAAGCGTGAAACAGCGCTAAGGCAATAATGACGACCGATAATTATTTCGTCTGGCGAGGCGAAATGGAAAATGAATTTCTGGCGCTCAAAGAAGTGATGCAATTGAAATCGCTATTGCAAAAGCAGATTGAAGCGTTGGGTTTTGATTACTTCGCTTTTCTGGTTCAGCATCCGGTGCCTTTTACCCGGCCGCGGCTCTTTTTGTTTAGTAGTTATCCAGAAAGCTGGGTAAAACGCTACGAAAGTGAGAACTATTATGCAGTCGATCCGGTGCTATTACTTTGCCAGCGACCAGGCCGCGGCGTGGAGTGGACGCGCGATTTATTTACCGGTGCGGGTAATTTATGGGCGGAAGCCAACGCGGCAGGATTAATGAGTGGCTTTTCCTGCTCAGCAATGGCGCCAAATCGTACCATTGGTATATTATCTATTGCATCGAAGCTTCACAGTAAGACCCAACACTTACGCATCCAGCTAGAGGTGAAACTGCATCTTCTGGCGGAACTGAGTTTGCGCGTGCTGGAGCGTCTGAACGATAGTTCTATGGTGGTTTTATCTAATGATTTTAGTCAGCGTGAGTTGGAAATTCTGAAATGGACGGCAGAAGGGAAAACCTCTGCGGAAATTTCACTTATTTTAGCCATATCTGAACATACGGTGAATTTTCACCAAAAGAATATGCAAAAGCGTTTTAATGTTTCCAATAAAACGCAGATTGCTTGTTACGCCGCAGCGGTTGGCCTGATATAGCGAAAAGGCAACTACTAATTTTAGTAGTTCCTTCTGCCTTGTCAGTTGTCTACCCTGCGCGCAACGTTGCCAGGCTGGCTCAAAGAAATCATTGCATACATGAGGATGTCAGAGGCGCATGATGAAAGTAATTCAAACACAGCTTAAGGATATGCCGTCCTCACTGTTGGCAGAACTGGGAACGTATCGTTACAGCGTATTTGCGCGTGGCGAAGGGTGGTCAATTCCACCACGATTGAGTACCCCGGGGCAGGAGTATGACCGATTTGATCGCTCGGATGTCACATGGCTGATTGCCTGGAATGCGCGACAGGGTATTTGCGGTTGCGCGCGTTTATTACCCTGGCATGAACCTGAAGTGCCTGAAGGCTTTGTTCTGCCTTTTGATCAGGAAAAGGTCTGGGAGATGTCGCGCTTTTCGGCGCGCCTCGAAGTCGATGCGGAGCTGCCGCTGAGTATTTTGTGGCACTCGGTGCAGTTAGCCGAATTGAACGGCATGGAGTATTTGATCAGCTCGGCCACGCCGATGCTGGAGAAGATGTTTGAGCAGCATCAGGTGGTGTACGAGCCGCTGTCGCCAGGTCTGATCCAATCTGAAGATAATCTGTTCGCCATTCGCATCCCGGTTAATCAGCCGGCGCTGGCGGAGAAGTATCGTGGTACGCGCCGCTTTAGTCCGGAAGAGGTATTGCCGTCGCTGGGCGTATCGGTGAACTGGCAATCACACAGCTAACTACCCCGCGCATCGCGCGCGGGGCATAGCGCTTATTGACGGTAAGCGGTTTTGATCTGACGAATAGTATTGTTAAATACTTCCGCCTGCGGCTTATCGCCTAACGAAGCTTGCACATAACGCTCCATGTTGATGATCACCTTACCGGCATCGGCTTGACCCATCCCTTTCAGAATCAGCGTCACCATCATTTTCAGACAGGCTACTTCGTCTGCCAGCGCCTGCGTGTCTCGTGAAGTTGCAAAATCTTCATCACTCATCATTGACTCCTTGGTGGTGTTACTCAGTGTTGACACATTCTTCCTGTGCGTAAAAAAGAGAGTATATCATATGGTTGTCAGCCGAATTTTAATCAAGCCGAAGCGGTGAACAGAGATTGCTTTTTAATTGTTCATTGCGCTATTTATCTGCAAACAGAAAAAACGTTTACGTGTTATTTATGCGGCAAATCGGCTAAACGAATGAAAATGAGCTATAAATTATAACTTAATGATATTAGTCACAATTTCACATTTGGCTTTTCGCATGTTATTGCCATTTGTTAAAAAAACAGGATCAAAGCAATCTAATTGATTTGTATCATTTCATTTGAGATTTATCTGTGGCGATAGATGTTTTTTCCACCTGAAAACCGGTAAGATAACGTCTCTGTAATATATTTCCCTTTCTTAACCTGCGGAGTACGTCCCGTTGATCAGCCTGCTTCTTGTTGATGACCATGAACTGGTACGCGCCGGTATTCGCCGTATTCTTGAAGATATGAAAGGACTTGTGATTGCCGGTGAAGTGGCCTGCGGTGAAGACGCGGTAAAATGGTGTCGTAACCATCCCGTCGACGTGGTGCTGATGGATATGAACATGCCGGGTATCGGTGGTCTGGAAGCGACGCGTAAAATCGTCCGTTTTAATCCCGATATCCGTATCATCATGCTCACCATCCATACTGAAAATCCACTGCCTGCCAAAGTGATGCAGGCGGGAGCCGCCGGTTATCTCAGCAAAGGCGCCGCGCCGCAGGAAGTGGTAAGCGCCATCCGCTCGGTACACTCAGGTCAGCGCTACATTGCTTCGGATATCGCCCAGCAAATGGCGCTAAGCCAGATCGAGCCGCAAAAAGCCGAATCACCGTTCAGCTGTTTGTCGGAAAGGGAATTGCAGATTATGCTGATGATAACGCGCGGGCAGAAAGTGACGGAAATATCCGAACAACTTAGTCTCAGCCCGAAAACCGTTAACAGCTACCGTTATCGCATGTTCAGTAAGCTGAATATCAGTGGCGACGTAGAGTTAACGCATTTAGCCATTCGACATGGTCTATTCAATGCGGAGCCGTTAATCAGTAGTGAGTGACGTTTTCAATTCCAAAGCCTTTCTCAGCACCGTGACCAGTCAACCCGGCGTCTACCGCATGTACGATGCGACCGGCACGGTGATCTATGTTGGTAAAGCCAAAGACCTCAAAAAGCGCCTGACCAGCTACTTCCGTACGCAGGTGGGCAGTCGCAAAACTGAAGTGCTGGTAAGCAACATCCACAACATTGACGTCACTGTGACGCACACCGAAACAGAAGCGCTGCTGCTGGAGCATAACTATATCAAGCTCTACCAGCCGCGCTATAACGTGCTGCTGCGCGATGACAAATCGTATCCCTATATTTTTCTTAGCGGCGATAGTCACCCGCGTCTGGCGATGCATCGCGGGGCGAAGCATGCCAAAGGCGAGTACTTTGGGCCGTTCCCCAATGGCTACGCGGTGCGTGAAACGCTGGCGTTGCTGCAGAAGGTGTTTCCAATACGGCAGTGCGAGAATAGCGTTTACCGCAACCGTTCGCGTCCATGTTTGCAGTATCAGATTGGCCGCTGCCTTGGCCCGTGCGTCGCGGGTTTGGTGAGTGAAGAAGAGTATGCGCAGCAAACCGAATACGTGCGGCTGTTTCTCGCCGGCAAAGATGATCAGGTGATCAATCAGCTGGTTAACCGCATGGAAAATGCCAGTCAGGAACTGCGATTTGAAGAGGCGGGAATTTTACGCGATCAAATCCAGGCCGTGCGACGCGTCACCGAGCGACAGTTTGTCTCCAATCAGGGCGACGACCTCGATGTCATGGGTGTGGCGTTTGATGCCGGAATGGCCTGTTTGCACGTGCTGTTTATTCGTCAGGGCAAAGTGCTGGGGAGCCGAAGCTATTTCCCTAAAGTGCCAGCCGATACCGAACTGACCGAAGTGGTGCAAACTTTTGTTGGGCAATTTTATCTGCAGGGGAGTGAAGCGCGCACCTTGCCGGCGGAAATCTTGCTGGACTTTACTCTGCCAGAACGTGAGCTACTGGCCGAATCGCTCAGCGTCCTGGCGGGACGCAAGGTGAACATTCAAAGTAAGCCGCGTGGTGACCGTGCGCGCTATCTGAAACTGGCGCGCACTAACGCGGCAACCGCGCTGACCACCAAGCTTTCGCAGCACTCGACTATCCAGCAGCGTCTGGCGGCGCTGGCGACGTTCCTTGAGCTCGACACCATCAACCGCATGGAGTGCTTCGATATTAGCCATACCATGGGCGAGCAGACGATTGCGTCGTGCGTGGTGTTTAATCGGGATGGTCCGCTGCGTTCCGATTATCGTCGCTACAACATAGAAGGCATCACGCCTGGCGATGATTATGCTGCGATGAATCAGGTGCTGCGTCGTCGTTACGGTAAAGCGCTGGAAGAGGATAAAATCCCCGACGTGATCATCATCGACGGCGGTAAAGGTCAGTTGGCCCAGGCGAAACAGGTTTTTGCTGAGTTAAATGTTCCCTGGGATAAAGATCGCCCAATTTTACTCGGTGTTGCTAAAGGCAGCGATCGTAAAGCCGGGCTGGAAACGCTGTTCTTTGAAGCGGAAGGTGAGGGCGTTTCCTTGCCGCCTGACTCGCCTGCGCTGCATGTCATTCAGCATATTCGTGACGACTCTCACAATCATGCGATTTCAGGTCATCGGAAAAAACGCGCCAAAGTGAAGAACACCAGTGCGCTGGAAAGTATCGAAGGCGTAGGACCAAAACGCCGCCAGCAGTTGCTTAAGTACATGGGCGGCCTGCAACCGTTGATGAATGCCAGCGTGGATGAAATCGCCAAAGTGCCGGGGATTTCCACCGCCCTGGCGGAAAAAATATACTACTCACTGAAACACTAACGTTGAAACAGGGTGGGCAATGTAGGAACATACGTGAAATCCTACTCACACCAGACAGTTACTGGCATATGCAATTTAACATTCCGACGTGTCTTACCCTGTTTCGAGTCGTACTTATTCCCTTCTTTGTCCTGGCGTTCTATTTGCCATTTCAATGGGCTCCCTTTGCCACTGCACTGATCTTTGTGATCGCTGCGGTAACTGACTGGTTTGATGGTTTTTTGGCGCGTCGCTGGAAGCAAACGACGCGTTTTGGCGCGTTCCTCGATCCGGTTGCGGATAAAGTGCTGGTGGCCATTGCGCTGGTGCTGGTCGCTGAGCATTTTCATGCCTGGTGGATTACGCTGCCCGCAGCAACCATGATTGCGCGTGAAATCATTATCTCTGCTTTGCGTGAGTGGATGGCGGAGATTGGCAAGCGCAGCAGCGTGGCGGTGTCGTGGATCGGTAAAGTGAAAACCACCGCGCAGATGTTCTCGCTGTTTGCGTTGTTGTGGCGTCCAGAAGCTACGGTGGTGGGCGTTGGGGTGATTGCGCTGTACATCGCGGCAGTGCTGACTTTCTGGTCAATGTTCCAGTATTTGAGCGCGGCGCGCGGCGATTTGCTCGATAGCTGATCGATGCGATTTAAAAAGCAGCAAACGGACGCAGTGTGTGGATAATTCTATTGACTCACTGCGTCAGATAAGTAGAATGCATCGCATCGAACGGCAGCGAGTCTGCAAGAAGCTGAATAAAATCAGCAAGTTTGATAAAGAAATACCAAAACCGAGTAGTTGAGTTGGTAGTAACGCGGCAACTAAACAAATCCCTGAAAGCTTACACAAGTAAGTGGCTTGGATGAGTGAAAGAAGCTAGGCAGTGACAAACTCAAGTGCGATGGTAATGCGGGAATAGCTCAGTTGGTAGAGCACGACCTTGCCAAGGTCGGGGTCGCGAGTTCGAGTCTCGTTTCCCGCTCCAAATTTAGTGATTCGTATTCAACGGATTACATACCAGATTAAAGGCGCGTTGGCAGAGTGGCCATGCAACGGATTGCAAATCCGTCTACCTCGGTTCGACTCCGGGACGCGCCTCCAATTTACACCCTGCCCGGGTGGTGAAATCGGTAGACACAAGGGATTTAAAATCCCTCGGCTTATGGCTGTGCGGGTTCAAGTCCCGCCCCGGGCACCATATTCGCAGTTGATAAAACGAATAAAATAAAGCAATAAGCAGCAATGTCGTGACCGCCTAAGGGCGGTTTTTTTGTTTTTGTCGTTTACCCGCTAATCTTCCCTTCTGTTTTCATCATCTAGCCATCCGAACCTATTTTCTCTTTGCCTAAATCACTTGCGTCTGGCTCAGACGCAACCTTGTCAGCATAAATGCGAACTCGGTCACAGGTAACTGTTCTCAGATAATTTTCGTTACTTATGAAAATTTGAAAATTGATATCCATAAGATTGAAAGCACTGTTTCTTGGGTGTAATGTTTCAACTTGTAATTTTTTATTTAATCTTATTCGATGAGACTACCAAGGAGTTAGGGTGGAAAACTTTACTGAAAAATTAGCTTCACACGCAAATCATGTAGCAACAATGGGGCAGTTCTGCACTACTGAAGAAACAACCAAGCAAGCGTTGATAATGCCTCTCTTAGATATTTTAGGTTTTACTCCGTATGATCCAACCAAAGTTAAAGCGGAATACTATGCTGACTTTGTAGGTGTTAAGGCCAATGAAAGAGTGGACTACGCCCTTTTTTGTCAGGGTGTTCCGGTGATGTTTATTGAAGCGAAGGGATTCAACGAACAGATTGAAAATCATTGCCCTCAACTCTCACGCTATTTTAACTCGACGCCAGAAGTCACCGTTTCAGCCATAACAAACGGCAAAGAGTGGCGGTTTTTTACCGATCTTAAGCAGAAAAATATAATGGATCACAAACCTTTTCTGACTATAAAGATTGACTCATTATCTGATTCTGACATACAGCAACTTTTTAGATTCCGCTATGACAAATTCAAACCCGAAGCGTTAAGAACTCTGGCCGAAGAGAGCGTTTATTTAAGCGCTTTCACTAAAACGATAAGAGCGAGCTTAAGGGATGTCGATAGTGAGTTCGTCAGGTATGTTGCCTCAAGGTCAAATATTGAGCGCCAGTTAAATCAACGGTTTTTGGATTCGATAACGCCCTTAGTCAAGCAAGCTGTTGAAAAGTCCGTTAGTGACATGGTTGTATCGGGACTTTCAACTTCCAAGAAGGACATTCCAATCGATGATATTGAAGACGAGACTTCAAAGGAGTTGCCGAAGCAGCTTGAAAATATCATTGACCCAGACAATCCCAACATCGTTACCACTGCTGTTGAACTCGATATGTTCGAGAAAGTAAAAAGCATTGTTGGGATTGAGGCTGATATTAGATACAAAGATACAGAGTCTTATTTCGGTATCTTATTTGAAGGAAAGACGACAAGGTGGATAGTACGCTTCTATGATAAAAAGAGTTCGTATGTGAACTTCCCAATAGAGCTTAATGACCTTCAAAAAAATGAAATAAAAAGGGCCCGATTAGAATTTGATGGAAAAAGACTGACTATTAACGATCCCAGCGATATTTTACGTATATCCGGTGTAATTATGGATTGCTATGAATTCGTGAAAGATGACGATAACTTCAAAAGAGCAAAATCAGAAAGCGAATTGATTCAGGAATAATTGAAGCGCTAACTCGTCAGAAATGGGATGGGTTTTTTTTGTATTAGCGTAAATTCGTGGCGAGATATCTGCACACTGGCTCAAGCGGAGAGTGGAGTGAAACACTCTCCGCCACATTCTTCTTCCTTCATCAGAGCTTAATACGGCACGAGCCAAAATTTACGCAATAAGAGTTCAGTTCATCAGCGCAGATTAAGTGGAATACCCCGGCGGCGAAGCCGGGCATATCATCAAGACTGAGGTTGTCCTACTGGACCCGCGCCTTCGCTGGCGCCCGGCACCGGTTGGTTACTTGGAGCATGTGGGCGTCCATCACCGCCTACAGCTTCACTTTTATGCATACAGCCGGCAAGCGATACCAACGTCAACGTCACTATTACTGCTTTTGTTAAAACCTGCATCTGCTACTCCCCATTATTAAGCGATTACGTAATCAATCTCAAAGAGATCAAGGCATTGACCTAGAGGTAAGCAAAGACAGCAGCAGCCTATTACGCAAGCGAAGCGGCAGTGCATAGATGAAAAACACCCCCTTTTCGGCGTTTTTCATCTCAATCCTAAGCGAAGTCGACTTAACCTAAATTCCCGCTCAGCCGATCGCGGAAATCGCTGCTGCGGTTATCCAAACCAATAAAGGTTACGGTCGCGCCGTGGCGTTGATAGCGGTACTCGATAGCATCGAGGGCCGCGACGCTGGATGCATCCCAAATTTGCGCGTGTGTCAGATCGATGGTGACAGCTTTAGGATCGTGGCCGTAATCAAAGTGTTCAAACAAATCATTGCTGCTGCCGAAGAATAGCGGGCCACGCACGGTGTAATTAACCTGCTCGCCATCGTCGCTCAACTGACGCTCTGCGTGAATCACATGGGCGATACGGCGGGCAAACAGCATCATCGCCAGAATCACACCGATCAGTACGCCAATTGCCAGGTTGCCGGTCCATACGGTAACAGCGACGGTAATCACCATCACACAGGTTTCCGACCACGGCATACGCTTCAGCGTTGCCGGTTGCAGGCTGTGCCAGTTCACGGTTTTTACCGCCACCACCATCATAATGCCTGCCAGCACCACCATAGGAATCTGCGCCATAATTTGGCTCAGTCCGGTCACCAGCAGCAGTAAAACAATACCTGCCGCTACAGTGGAAACGCGCGTACGCGCTTTGCCCAGCTCAACGTTAACGATGGTTTGCCCAATCATCGCGCAACCAGTAATGCCGCCATAAAAGCCCGCCAGAATATTGCCGATGCCCAGCGCCCAGGATTCGCGACGTTTGCCGGACGGCGTATCAGTGATGTCATCCACCAATTTTGCCGTCAGCAATGACTCCATCAGACCAACAAAGGCGATACTCAGCGCGGTTGGCCAGATAATTTGCAGCGTCTGTAGATTGATCGGCACCAGCAGCGTAGTGAAACCTGGCAGACCGGCCGTCATTGGGCCTTCATCGCCCACGTTCGGCACGCGATAACCCAGCAGCAGTGCCACGGCGGTCACCACCACAATCGCGACCAGCGGAGATGGCACACTTTTCAACACTTTCGGCAACAGCAGAACAATCGCCAGCGTCACGGCAAACAGCACCCACACCAGGCTGGATTGCCCCCACACGTGTGGAACCTGCGCGAAGAAAATCAAAATGCCGAGAGCATTAACAAAACCGATCATCACCGAGCGCGGGATATAGCGCATCATGCGCGATAAGCCAGCGAAGCCAAAAATGATCTGGATGATGCCGCCCATGATCACCGCCGGCAGGATGTATTCGACGCCGTGCGCGTGCACCATTGGGCCAATCACCAGCGCCACGGAACCGGCAGCGGCGGTCACCATCGCCGGACGACCGCCCAGAATCGACAGCGTCAGACACAGCACCACCGAGGCAACAAGACTGACTTTGGGATCAACCCCCGCAATCACCGAGAAGGAGATAACTTCAGGAATCAGCGCCAGGGCGGTAATGATCCCCGCCAGACATTCGCGCGTGAGCAGGGCAGGCGAGCGGAGTACGCGCCCCACGGTAATATCGCTCTCCACCGCAGTGGCGCGATCGGTTGGTTGGCTCATAGATTGTGCAGGCTCTTTTATTATTGTGCGCATACCGTCACGGTACGGCAGTAACCAGTTGGAATAGTGCGAGGGAGGATGTTACCGGGCAATAAGCGAAGACGCTAGCGTGATGGGGGAGGTGAGAGTGATTCCATCCCTGGAATCCGGCTTTAGACCGCGAGATCGTCAGGTGTTTTATTCACGACCAATTCAAGCAGGTGGCGATAAATGTCCAGCTGAATCACATCGCTTTCCATTTCAAGGCGGTTAATCAGAGAGGAAATAATCGCTTTATTAGAAACCGGCATACCGGCTTGCAGGATTTCGGCAATGATCTGCCCGAAAACTTCCATCTCAGCGCTATCGCTGTTACCTGCCAGTTTGAAGTAGTCAGCAATGGCGTTGTTACTGGTTGCGGCGTTTTGCATATGTGAAGCCCTTAAGATCGGCCTGAGGGCGATGTGCCTTCAGCTCCATGATGAAAAAACTCACGCGCGGACAGGCGCGCTAGACCCAACTCATCAACCAACGCAAAAAGACACCTCTGAAGGTGGAAATCCATAACACCTTCAGAGGCGACGCAAAGTGCATCATTCGTTACGGAGCCATCAGCTGGCTCACGGGACGTAAACTTATACAATCCAGCTCAACTTGTACAACAAGGTTTTTAAGCAATTAGTGCTAATCCTCATTTAACAATGATTTGTGATTTGTAATGTTTTCTAAAAGCTATACAAGAAAGTGAATTCCTGGCAAAATTTGCCCCAGGTTGTACAACTGATAAAGAAAATTGGTGAGTGTTAATCGCGTCAACTACGTTTGTTGGTATCAGCAAACTTTTCATTGCTATGCGGCTTCGCATATAATAACGCCCCCATTTAGTTAGATACCTAACCATTAGGCCACTACGTTTTGAGCGACTATCCGCAACCCTTTTCTCGTTTACTGCATCTCACCGCGCACGCATGGCGGCTGGCGGTTGATCGTCGTTTAAAAGAGAGCGGACTGAGTATGAGCAGCTGGATGGCAATTGCCAGCGTTGCCACCGCAGCCGAGCCGCCGACGCAGAAAGCGCTGGCACAGCTACTCGGCCTGGAGGAGGCGAGCGTGGTGCCGCTGGTCGATCGATTAGTGAAGCAGCAGCTATTAGCGCGCGTCCAGCCACCGGAAGATCGCCGCAAGCGTCTGTTGATGCTGACCGAGCAAGGCCGCGTAGCGTTTGCTGAAGTGAAAACGCAAGCCGATGCGCTGCGTGCGCAGTTGCTGGCAGATATTGATGCGGAATCGTTAGCCATCACTGAAAAAGTCTTACAACAGTTGCTCACCCGACTAGGAAGCGTCTGATCGTGGCCAAACGTAATCCCTACGCCCAACGCGAATGGCTGCCGCATGAAAAACCGATGCTGCCGGGCTCGCCCTCTACGCCGCTGCATTCGCCCTCTAAACGCATCGCCTTTGGCATTATCGGCCTGTTGATCTCGATTACCGGCGCGCTGAGTAACGCGCTGGTCTCCGCCAATCTTACCAATCTGCAAGGCACCTTTGCCGCCTATAGCAATGAGATCGCCTGGCTGCCCGCGGTGTATGTGATGGGCAACATCTCCATCAACCTGTTGTTGGTGAAGTTTCGCCAGCAGTTTGGTCTGCGACTCTTTACCGAAGCCTTTCTGGTGCTGTACGTCATCGTGGCGTTTTTCCATATTCTCGCCAACGATCTCAGCTCGGCGATTATTGTGCGCACCGCGCACGGCATGGTGGGCGCCGCGCTCAGCTCGCTCGGCATCTATTACCAGATTCAGGCATGGCCGGCGAAGCATCGTCTTAAGGCGTTAGTGATTGGCATTACCGCTTCGCAGCTGGCGATCCCGCTGGCGCGTCTCTTTTCTACCGAACTGCTGCAGCTGGAAGCATGGCGCGGCCTGTACCTGTTTGAACTCGGTCTGGCGCTGATCTCGTTGGGTTGCGTGCTGTTAGTGAAGCTGCCGCCCGGCGATCGTATCAAAGCGTTCGAGAAGATGGATTTCCTCACCTTTATGCTGATGGCGCCGGGCATGGCGCTGCTGTGCGCGGTACTGTCGCTTGGCCGTATCGAGTGGTGGTTCAGCACGCCGTGGCTCGGTGTGGCATTGGCGCTGGCGCTGGTGTTGATCGTGGCGGCGATTGTGGTTGAACATAATCGTAAAAACCCGTTGCTCAATACGCGCTGGCTCAGCAACGGCACGATTGTGCGGTTAGGCATTGTGATGATCATGATGCGTATTCTGCTGGCCGAACAGAACACCGGCGCGGTGGGGTTCCTGCAGCAGCTTGGCTTGCTTAACGATCAGATGCGCGGCCTGGCGTTTGCCATCATTGCTGGGGTGATTTGCGGCATCATTGCCAGCGCCTTAACCATTAAACCAACGCATCTGAGCTGGCCGATTGTGGCCTCGCTGGTGGTGATGATCGTCGCCTCGCTGATGGATGCGCAATCCAACCCGTTGACGCGCGCTCACAATCTCTATTTCAGCCAGTTTTTACTCGGATTCGGCAGCGCCTTCTTCCTCGCGCCAGCCATGCTGTTGGGGATTGGTGGCGTGGTCACGCAGCCGAAGAACCTGGTCAGCTTCTCGGTGCTGTTTGGCATGAGCCAGAACTTAGGCGGATTGATTGGCGCGGCGATTCTCGGCACCTTCCAGACGTGGCGCGAAAAGTATCACTCCAGCCTGCTGGGCGATCAGCTGTCACAGCTCGATCCCAACGTCACTGAACGACTGAGCCAGTACAGTTCATTATTCAGCAGCCAGCTGCCCGATAACGTGTTGCTCAGTGCGCAAAGTAGCGCTCAGCTGCAAGCGGTAGCCACGCTGCAGGCCAACGTGCTGGCCTATAACGACACCTATCTTCTTACCGCTGCGCTGGCGTTCGTCACCTTAATTTGGGTGCTGTATCGCCTGACGCGTTTACGCTATCTCAACTGGCGTCAGACAAAAATGAATGCGGCACAACCCGCAGTAAACCCGACGGAGAATTCATGAGCCAACAGGACGACATTCAGGCTGCGGAGCGCGAGCGCACCAACCGCCGACGCATTCTTTCCATCGCTGCCGGTAGCGGTATTGTCATCGTCGGCGTGCTGGTGATTTTATATGCCTGGCAGCTGTGGCCGTTTACCAGCACCATCCAATCCACGGAAAACGCCTACGTGCGTGGTCAGGTGACCTTTATCAGCCCGCAGGTCAGTGGCTATCTCACCGAAGTCAAGGTCGTGGATTTGCAGCCGGTGACCAAAGGCCAGCTGCTGATGACCATTGACGATCGTATTTATCGTCAGCGGGTGCATCAGGCGCAGGCGCAGCTGGATATGAAAATCGCCGCGCAGAACAATAACCAGCAGCAGCGCAAAAGTGCTGAAGCCACGATTCTCAGCAATAAAGCGGCGCTGGAAAATGCTAAAGCTCAGGCGCTGAAAAGCAGCCTCGATCTCAAGCGCGTGGAGAATCTGGCAGCCGACGGTTCGCTGTCGGTGCGTGAACGCGACGCGGCGCGTGCGGCCAACGCCCAGGCTCAGGCGCAGCTGCGTCAGGCGGATGCGCAGGTTGCGGTAGCGCAGCAAAATCTGCAAACCGTGGTGGTTAACCGCGGATCTCTGCAAGGCGATGTCGCCAGCGCCCAGGCGGCGTTGGAGCTGGCGAATATCGATCTGGCAAATACCCGTATTATCGCGCCAGATAGCGGCCAGCTCGGTCAGCTTTCGGTGCGCAAAGGGACCTACGTCACCGCCGGCACGCGTTTAACGTCGGTGGTGCCAGAGAACAAATGGATCATCGCCAACCTGAAAGAGACCCAGCTGGCACGCGTGCGTCCCGGCTTGCCGGTGAGCATTCGCGTCGATGCGCTGGATGGCAAGCATTATGACGGTCGGGTCGAGTTTATTTCCCCTGCTGCCGGCTCCGAATTCAGTGCCATCTCGCCAGATAATGCCACCGGCAACTTTGTGAAAATTGCCCAGCGCATTCCGGTGCGGATTAAGATTCTCAACGACGATCTGCACGCGCTACGTCCAGGTATGTCGGTAGAAGTACACATTGATACCGCCGCTGAGCCACACAAGGATGCGCCATGAAGCGCTTACTGTTAGCCACGGTTGTGGCGTTGATGGTGAGCGGCTGTGCGACAGAAGTCGAAAAGGCGCCGTCATCGTTGCCGATCCCCGATAGCTGGCGTCAGCAGGTGGGGCCGCAGGCCGCACCAGAGGCGCAGTGGTGGCAAAACTTTGGTGATGCCAACCTCAATCGCCTGGTTAATCAGGCGCTACAGCACAACAGCGATATCCTCACCGCACGTTCGCGCGTCGACCAATACCGCGCCGAGTTGCGCGCCGCGCAGGGCGATAATTTCCCGACCTTGTCAGCCGGCGTCGCGGCGACGCATCAGCGCGCGCTGTCGGCGGCAACCGGTCAGCCGTATGAAAGCGCGGTGTTTCAGGGGCTGTTGCAGGCCAACTATGACGTGGATTTATGGGGCAGCCGCAGCAACAGCATTCGCGCAGCCGAAGCCACGCTGGATGCGCAGCGTGCCGCCGCCTCGGCTGCCGAGTTAACCGTTGCCAGTTCGGTAGCATCGGGCTATCTCAGCCTGTGCGCGCTGGACGAACAGCTGCGCGTCACCGAAGCCACGCTGGCTACGCGGGAAAACTCACTTAATCTGGCACAGCGTCAGTTTGAAACCGGCTATACCTCACGCCTTGAGTGGATGCAGGCGGCATCGGAATACCAAACGGCCAAAGCCCAGATTCCCCAGCTGCAGCATCAGATCGAGCAGCAGGAGAATGCGCTCAGCGTGCTGGTGGGCATGAATCCGCGTGAAATTGCGCGCAGCAGCCAGTTCGATCATATCAAGCCGCAAACCTTGCCCTCACTGCTGCCTTCGCAGTTGCTCAATCGTCGGCCAGATATTGTGCAGGCGCAGCGCCAGCTGCTGGCAGCGGATGCTTCACTGGCGTCAACGCAGGCGAACCTGCTGCCGTCACTCAATCTCACCGCCAGCGGCACGTTACAAAGTAGCGAGCTGCATCAACTGCTGGATAACCCGTTCCGCTTGTGGAGTATTGGCGGCAGCATTCTGGCACCGCTGCTGAATCGCGAAGCGCTCACCGCACAGGTGGATGTGGCGATGGCGACGCGCAATCAGGCACTCTACGGCTATGAGAAAGTGGTACGCAACGCGTTCTCCGAGGTGGATAATGCGCTGGACGCGATTCGCCGCAGCCAGCAGCAGCTGACGGAGTTGCAGAAGCAGGAAGAGTATGTGACAGAAGCCTATCGTATTGCGCATAACCGATATCAGAACGGTTACGCCTCCTATCTTGACGAGCTGGATGCCCAGCGCACGCTGTTCAGCACCCAGCTGAATATCGTGTCGGTGAAAAACACCTTACTGCTGGCGCAGATCGATCTTTATCGATCCCTCGGCGGCGGCTGGCAGGGTTAAACATCATGCCGCAAGGCCATTTTTCGGTAGAAATTCCGCTGTAAAATGGCCGGCGTCTGGTTTTAAATCGGCCTTAAACCCTTCTTAAGTGATTCATGCTTCTTTTTACTTGTCTTTACAAATAATGTTATTATCCGCCCGCTTTACACAGTCTGAACGGAACAGTGCTGGTACCTATAACAGCGCAGTCGCCAACCTGGGCGGCTGATAAGACAGGGGAAGAAAAGGAAATGATGAATAAAAAAATCGGCTTAATGTTGTTGGTTACGGCGGCACTGTTAAGCGGTTGCGCATCGCGTACCGCGCCGATTAAAAATGTTAGCCAAACCGTTGCTCAAAGCTACTCTGATGAACAGATGAAGCAGGCGATTATTCAGGCTGGCACGACCAATAAATGGACCATGACGCCAGTAGGCCCCGGCGCTATTGATGGCTACCTGGCCGCGCGCGGCTACAGTGCAGATATTCGCGTTAACTACACCGCGAACAGCTATCAAATCCTCTATGTCAGCAGCCAGAATTTAAAAGCGGGTAGTGGTCAGATTCACCGCAATTATAATGTCTGGATTGATCGGTTGGATCGCAGCATCCAAACACGTTTAAAGGCTAATGCCTACAAATAAGCGCGAAGCGTGCTGACGGACATAATGTTGTAAAGTTAGCCGCAACGCTGCCGAAATAGAAAACAGGCGGGCCATGTGCCCGCCTTGTTAATCGGCGACATCCGCATGGGATGACGGGTATAGAGAGCAAGGAAGGGATGCCGGACAGTGGAAATCTGACCCGCCCTGAGGCTGAAGAAAGAATACAGGTATGAAACTCGCTTACTCCCTTGTTGACTGGCATGCCATTGCGCCGGGTCACAGCACCTTAGAAGAGTGGCAGCGCTGGGCGCAACAGGCGCCAGTGCTGGACGCCACACAACCCATCGCGAAACCCCAATTTTTGCCGATGATGACCGCGCGTCGTCTCAGCGCGGGCAGCCGAGCGGCTGTAGAGTGCGGGCTGGCGCTATTGGCGCGACAAACGGTCGATGCCATCGTCTTTACCAGTCGCCACGGTGAGCTCGAGCGCAACCTGCGTATTCTTAGCGCGCTGGCCGAGCAGCAAGCGCTGTCGCCGACCGACTTCGCCATGTCGGTCCACAACTCTGCGGTGGGGAGCTTAACCATTGCCGCGCGTCAGCCGCTGGTGTCAACGTCGATCTCGGCGGGCAACGATAGCTTCCAGCAAGGTTTACTCGAAGTCGCGGCACTGCATCAGGCAGGCTATGCGCAGGTGTTACTGGTGGATTTTGACGGCAGCGTACCGCCGTACTATCGTCCGTGGCTGCCGGAGATCGATCATTTCAATGCGCCCTATGCGCTGGCGTTGCTGCTGCGCGCGGGCGACGAGTGGCGCTGTACGGCGCAGGCCGCTCCACCCGCAGCGCACCCGCTGCCGCAAAGCCTGCAGGTACTCTCGGCGATATTGCGTGATGCGCCAGCGTTTAGCGTACCAGGCGAGCGCCACCATTGGATGTGGGAGCGTCAGCATGGTGGATAATTCGCTGGTGCAGTCGCGTCCCGGTTTTAACTATTACTGGCGACTGGCGATGACCGCCGTCAGCTTCACGCTGTTCAGCGTCGGCGGCCTATTACTGTCGCTCATCTGGTTTAATGTGCTGCTGCTGGTGCAGCGCGATGGCCTGCGTCGTCGGCAAATCGCGCGCAGCAGTATCGCCTGGAGCTTCCGCTGCTTCCTGCGCTTCTGCCGTTTTGTCGGTGTTTACGATTACCAGATTATCGGCGCAGAACAGCTGCGCCAGGATCGTGGCTGCCTGATCGTCGCGAATCATCCGTCGTTGATCGATTACGTGATGATTGCCTCGGTGTTGCCGGAGATGGATTGTCTGGTCAAAGCCGAGCTGCAGCACAACATCTTCTTCCGCGGCGTGATTCGTGCCGCCGATTATCTGATTAATAGCGAAGCCGATACGCTGCTGCCGGATAGTCAGCAGCGGCTGGCGCGCGGCGATACCATCCTGATTTTTCCCGAAGGAACGCGCACGCGCTACGGCGAGCCACTGAAGCTGCAGCGCGGTGCCGCCAATATTGCGGTGCGTGCCGGATGCGACCTGCGCGTGGTTCATATCACCTGCAGCGAACGCATGCTTGATAAGCAAAGCCGCTGGTATCAGATTCCGCTGGTTAAACCGCTTTTTACTGTACGCGTACAATCGCGTATCGCTAGCCAGGCCTTTAGTGAAGCCGAAGAGGATGCGCAGCCGCTGGCCGCCCGTCGCCTGACGCGACATCTGCAACAGGCGCTGGTGCCTGAAGAGACTAACTAAGTTATGCAAGTACTGATCAACGACATCAAACAGATGATTATCGACACGCTGAATCTGGAAGATATCAGCCCTGACGACATTGAAACCGATGCGCCGCTGTTTGGCGAAGGGCTGGGACTCGATTCTATCGATGCGCTGGAGCTGGGACTGGCGGTCAAAAATCGCTTTGGCGTACAGCTCTCCGCCGAGAGTGAAACGCTGCGTGCGCACTTTTTTTCCGTGGCTACACTGGCCGCGTTTGTTGAACAACAGCAAGCCTGAGAACAGTCAACATGATGAACAAAAACGAAATTTACCAGGAAGTGGCCACGCTACTCACTTCGCTGTTTGAAATTGAGCCGGATGCGATTCGACCAGATGCCCGTCTGTATGAAGATCTCGAGCTGGATAGCATTGATGCGGTGGATATGGTGGTGCATTTGCAAAAGCGCACGGGCCGGAAGATCAAACCGGAAACCTTCCGTGCGGTGCGTACCGTGCAGGACGTGGTTGACGCCGTCGACCAGCTGATGCGCGACGAAGCCTGATTTCTGTCATGTGCACGCTTCTGCGGCTGCTGAATGGCGCGGCGCTGTTGGCCTGGCCTTTTCTGGTGTGGTTAACCCTCACCCAGCCGCAGTGGCGCGGCATCACCGGCCTGCTGGCGCTGCTGTTTGTACTGCGCGTCTGGAGTTTACGCCGCGCGGCGGGCCCGATGGGCCGCGTGATGCTGCTGCTGGCGCTGGTTGGCACCGTGCTGTGTCTCACCAGCCTGCTGTTGCGCTCGCAACATCTGCTGCTGTGGTATCCGCTGGTGGTCAACGCTGTAATGCTGCTGCTGTTTGGCGCGTCGCTGTGGAGCCCGATGCCGCTGGTGGAACGCCTGGCGCGACTGCGTGAAGCAGATTTACCCGCGCGCGCGGTGCGCTACACCCGCCGGGTAACGCAAGTGTGGTGCGGCTTTTTCATCTTCAACGGCAGCGTGGCGCTGGTCACCTGTCTGCTCAATGATGTCACGCTTTGGACACTCTGGAATGGGTGCATCAGCTACCTGCTGATGGGCACGCTGATGGGCGGCGAATGGCTGCTGCGTCAGCGCATAAGGAAACAGACATGAAGCTACGCAGCATCCGCGACTGGCTCACTGCGCCGGATCGCACGGTTGCCTGGCACGGCACGCAGCACACTACGCTGCACACCCTGCGCCAGCAGGTACAGGCGCTGGTCGAGCGGCTGCTCCAGCATCCAGGCCAGCATTGGGCGCTGTGCTTTGACAACAGCTATGCATTCACCGCCGCGCTGCTGGCGCTGTGGTATGCGGGAAAAACGCCGGTGATCCCCGGACACTGCCGCGCGGCCCAGTTGGAAGAGATGGCCGACAGCCTCGACGGCGTGCTTTGCGATATGCCGCTGGCGGTGTCATTACCGCAGCTGCGCTGGGACGGTAGGCTGGCCAGCGGCGAACTGCCGCCAATCGCCGATGATGCTCACCTCGTGCTGTTTACCTCCGGCTCGACCGGCACGCCGCGCCGGGTAACGAAATCACTGCGCGCGCTCGATCTCGAAGCCAGCTGGCTCCACAGCTTGTGGGGCGATCGGTTGCGCGATTGCCATGTGATTGCCTCGGTGAGTCATCAACATCTGTATGGTCTGAGTTTCCGCATTATCTTGCCGATGGCGCTGGGTTTACCGTTTGCCGCGCAACAGATTTTTTACGGCGAACAACTGGCGGATCAACCCAGCGACCGTCGCTACGCTTTTATCAGCAGCCCGGCGTTTCTCCGTCGGCTGGATACGTCGCTTACTGCACCACGCTGTGAGCTGATTGTCTCTGCCGGCGGTGCGTTGCCGTGGACGGCGGCACAGCAGGCGCAACAGACGCTGAGCTGTGCGGTGGATGAAATCTATGGCAGCACCGAAACCGGGGTAATTGGCTGGCGCTGCGCCACGGCGGAAAACGTGCTGTGGCACTGTTTCCCGCACATCACCCTGCGCGAGCAGGAAGCCGGTCGCTGGCGGGTGTTCTCCGCCTTACTGGACACCGAAGAGGGTTGCGCGCTCGACGATCGCATTGTGCAGCAGCCGTCCGGCCAGTTTCAGCTGGCGGGCCGCCAGGATCGCGTGGTGAAGATTGAAGATAAACGCGTGTCGCTGAGTGAAATTGAACGGCGCTTGCTGGCACTGCCGGGCGTAGAAGATGCCGCCGCGCTGGCGATTCAGCGCCATGGACGTCACGCCATCGGCGTGGTGCTGGCGCTAGCCGAGCAGAGGGATGCGGCGACGCTGCATCAGCTAAAAATCGCGTGGAAGCGCGCGTTGCAACCCTGGCTGGAGCCGGTGGCGATGCCGCGCTATTGGCGCGTGGTGACGTCGATTCCTGTCACGGCGCAAAGCAAGCGCGCGTGGCCGCAAATTGAGGAGTTGTTTGATGTTGCCGGTTGAATTAGATGCCCAACAGCAGGGCGATGCGCTGACGTTGCGTTTGCACGCTGCCGCCGATCTGTTTTGGTTTCGTGGTCACTTTCCCACCTTGCCCATTCTGCCTGGCGTGGCGCAGCTCGACTGGGCGCTGCATTACGGTCTGAAGCGTTTAGCGCCGGGAAAAAGCTTCGCCTCGATTGATAATATTAAATTCCAGCAGCCGGTGCCGCCGGATGCCGAACTGGAGTTACGGCTACAGTGGCAAGCGGAAAAATCGCTGCTCAGTTTCAGCTACAGCCTGATCAACGGCGAGGTGGCGACGGTGGCCAGCAGCGGGAAGATCCGCCTGTGTTGAGCCCTCACTTCACGCCCTGCGTATTGATTCCCTGCTATAACCACGGCGCGATGCTGGCCTCGGTGCTGGCGCGGTTGGCGCCGTTTAACTTGCCGGTGCTGCTGGTGGACGATGGCAGTAATGCCGAGACCAAACGGCAGATCGCCGCGCTGGCGGCGCCGCAATTGCAGGTGCTGACGTTGCCGCACAATCAGGGCAAAGGGGCGGCAGTCATTGCCGGCATGCGCGCGGCGGCGGCGGCGGGCTATACGCACGCGCTGCAGCTGGATGCCGATGGTCAGCATCAGGTGGAAGATGCGCCGCGCATGTTGGACGAAGCGCAACGCTATCCGCACTGTTTGATCTCCGGTCAGCCGATTTACGATGATTCGATCCCTAAATCGCGCCTGTATGGCCGCTACATCACCCATTTCTGGGTGTGGGTGGAAACGCTGTCGCTGTCACTTAAAGACAGCATGTGCGGCTTCCGCGTCTATCCGCTTGCGCCGTCGCTCAGGCTTTGCGACCGCCGTCCCATTGGCCAGCGTATGGATTTCGATACCGAGATCATGGTGCGTCTCTATTGGCAGGGCACGCCGAGCCGTTTTCTCGCCACGCGCGTCACCTATCCAGAGAGCGGCGTGTCGCATTTCGATGCGCTGCGTGACAACCTGCGTATTTCGTGGATGCACACGCGCCTGTTCTTCGGCATGTTGCCGCGGATCCCGCAGTTGCTGCGCCAGCGTGGCGATGCGCAGCACTGGTCGGCCACGCCGGAACGCCGTGGGCAGAGCGGTATGCGCTTTATGCTGTGGCTCTATCGCCGTGCTGGACGCTTGCCCTTTGTGCTGCTGCTGTGGCCGGTAGTGGCGGGTTTCTGGCCAACCGGCCGCGCCGCGCGCGCCGCGTCGCAGCAGTGGCTGACGCGTGTGCAAGCGGTGGCGCAGCAGCAGAACATCACGCTGCCTGCGCCGGTGAATAGCTATCGTCACTTTTTGCGTTTCGGCTACAGCATGCTGGACAAAGTGGCCAGCTGGCGCGGCGATCTGCAGTGGGGTCGCAATATCGATTTCGCGCCCGGCGCTGAAGCCACTATTCGTGCTGCCGAAGGCAAAGGCCATCTGATTCTGGCATCCCATTTAGGTGATATCGAAGCCTGCCGCGCGATGGCCAAACAGGTAAGCGGGCTGGTGATTAACGCGCTGGTGTTTACCGACAACGCGCAGCGTTTTCGCGAGGTGCTGGAGAGCATTGCGCCGCAGGCGGGCGTGAATTTGATGCCGGTGACCGATATCGGTCCGGATACCGCCATTCTGCTGCAGCAAAAACTGGATGCCGGTGAATGGGTGGCGATTGTTGGCGATCGCACGGCGATCCATCGCCAGCGCGGCGGTGAGCGTCGCGTGGTGTGGAGCGAATTTATGGGACGTCCTGCGCCGTTTCCACAAGGGCCGTTTGTGCTGGCGGCCGCGTTGCGCTGTCCGGTGCTGCTGATGTTTGCCCTGCGCGAACAGGGCCGCCTGCGGGTGCATTGTGAAGCCTTTGCCGATCCGCTACTGCTGCCACGCGCCCAGCGCCAGCAGGCGTTGCAGGCCACGGTTGATCGCTATGCCGAGCGGCTGCAACAGCATGCGCTGATGGCGCCGCTCGACTGGTTTAACTTTTACGATTTCTGGACGTTGCCCGAGGAGAAAAGCCGCGATGAGTGAAAGCAACTACCGCGCAGAGGTGGAGATAACCGTGTCGTTTCACGACTGCGATCCGATGGGCGTGGTGTGGCACGGCAACTACTTCCGCTATTTTGAGGTGGCGCGCGAAGCCCTGCTGCGCAGCATCAACTACAGCTACGGCGAAATGGCCGCCAGCGGCTTCGTCTGGCCGGTGGTCGATACCCACGTAAAATATCGCCAGCCGCTGCGCTGTGAAGAGGTGGTGCGCGTGGCCGCCAGTATCAGTGAATATGAAAACCGTCTGCGCATCGATTATGTGATTCGTAACGCGGTAGGGCAGGTGACCACCAAAGCCCACACGCTGCAGGTCGCCGTCAACGCCGCGACGCAGGAGATGTGTTTTGTCTCGCCTGACATTCTGTTTGCCCGCCTGGGAGTGAAGCCGTGATTCGAACCTTTTGTCTGCTGTTGCTGATGGTGTGTGCCAACGCCAGCGCGGTAACGCTCGAGCAGCTGCAACAGCGCTTCGCCAGCCAGCCGGTGATTCGCGCCAATTTTGTGCAGGTGCGCACCATTGCTGGCATGGCGCAGCCGCTGGTGTCGCGCGGTCAGCTGTTGATCGCCCAGCAGCAGGGCTTGTGGTGGCAGCAAGCGACGCCGTTCCCGCTGATGCTGATCCTCGATGAAAAGCGCATGGTGCAGAGCATCAGCGGCCAGCCGCCGCAGGTGATCACCGCCGACAGCAATCCACAGATGTTCCAGTTCAACCATCTGCTGCGCGCGCTGTTCCAGGCCGATGAAAAAGTGCTGCGCGAGAATTTTGTGCTCGATTTCCACGATCGTGGCAATGACCGCTGGCAGCTGGGTCTGACGCCGAAAGCCGCGCCGCTGAATAAGATCTTTAACCGCATCGATCTGCAGGGCGATAAATTCCTCAATCGCATTACGCTGGATGATAAGCAGGGCGATAAGACCGACATCACCCTGAGCGATACCCGCACCGAACCGCAACAGTTGACCGATGAAGAGCGAGCGCGTTTTGCCCCAGCGCAGTGAGAAAACCGTCGCGCTGCTGTGGCTGGCGGTGTGCCTGACGTTAGCGGTAGCGCTGGCGATCCTGTTGCCGCGCAGTCAGCTCAATAGCAGCGTGCTGGCGCTGTTGCCGCAGCAGAACCTCGGTCAGGCACCGGTGGAGATTCAGCAGGGCTTTATGCAGCGCCTCGATCGTCAACTGGTGTGGCTGGTGAGCGCCAACGATCAGGAGGGTGATGCGGTCGCAGCTTGGTGGCAAACGCAGTTACAAGCCCTGCCGATGCTGAAACAGGTAAGCGGCGAGCTGGATGACGATCAGCTGCAGCGCTGGGGCGCGTATGCGTTTCAGCATCGCAATGGCCTGATCGATCCCGCCACGCGCGGCCGGCTGCAAAACGGCGGCGATGCGCAGGCCGACTGGATTCTGGCGCAGCTGTTCTCGGCGTTCGCCGGCGTCGGCAGCAAGGAGATCGGCAACGATCCGCTGCTGCTGGTGCGCGGTGCGCAGCTGGCGCTGCAGCAAAGCGCCAACAAGATGCTGCTGCATAACGGCTGGCTAACGGTGAAAGATGCGCAGCAGCGCCGCTGGTATTTCCTGCACGGTGAACTGGCGAGCAATGCCTTCAGCATTAAAGAGAGCCATCAGCTGGTGACGGCGCTCAATCAGCTGCAATCCCAGCTTAAAACGCGCTGGCCGGATGCGCAGCTGCTAACGCGCGGCACGGTGTTATTCAGTGATGATGCCAGCCAGCGCGCGCAGCATGATGTGGAAACCCTCGGCAGCGCGACGCTGGCAGGATTGCTGCTGCTGGTGTGGCGGGTATTTCGCTCACTGCGGCCGCTGGCGCTGTGTGCGCTGTCGGTGGCAATAGGCGCGATGGCGGGCACGGTGCTGACGCTACTCTGTTTTGGCGAACTGCATCTCACCACCTTAGTGATGAGCCTAAGCATTGTCGGCATCTCGGCCGATTATACCCTCTACTATCTGACGGAGCGCATGGTGCACGGCGAGCAAGCCACGCCGTGGCAGAGTTTGCACAAGGTGCGCGGCACGCTGCTGCTGGCGCTTGGCACCACGGCGATTGCCTGGCTGCTGATGCTGCTGGCACCGTTCCCCGGCTTGCGCCAGCTGGCGGTGTTTGCCGCCAGCGGATTGAGCGCCTCCTGCCTGACGGTAATCTGCTTTTATCCGTGGCTGGTACGTGGCTTACCGGTGCGTCCCATTCCGGCGATGGTATGGCTGGCACGCTGGCTGGCAGCCTGGCGGCGCAATAATTGGCTGAAGCGCGGATTGCCGGCGCTGGTGGCGATCTATGCGCTGAGCGGCATGCTGCAGCTGCACGTCGACGATGATATCGCCCATCTGCAGAGTGCACCGGCGCAGCTGCTGGCACAGGATCGTCAATTGGCGCAACTGACCGGCCAGCAGGCCGATCAAACCTGGTTTGTGGTGTGGGGCGATGATGAGCAGCAAGCGCTGCAGCGGCTTAGCGCGCTGGCACCGCAGCTGCAGCAGGCGCAGCAGCAAGGCTGGCTGGCCGGTTATCGCATCTTGCCGCTCAGTTCGCTGGCGCAGCAGCAGCAGGATGTGGTGCTGTTGCAGCAGGCGGCACCCAACATTCTGCAACGCTTGCAGCAAGCGGGCATTAGCGTGGCGAACGCCCATCTTAGCGCGATGCCGGTGAGCGCCGCCGACTGGCTGGCAAGCCCACTGAGTGAAGGCTGGCGGCTGTTATGGCTGTCGCTGCCGGACGGGCGCAGCAGCGTGTTGGTGCCGGTCAGCGGCGTGAAAAACAGCGCCGCGCTGCAACAGCTGGCAGCCCAGCAGGCAGGCGTGAGCTGGGTCGATCGCAAGGCCAGCTACGATGAACTGTTCCGCTTCTGGCGCACCTTGCTGAGCGGCTTACTGGCGCTGGCGCTGTTGCTGATTACTGCCAGCTACATGCTGCGGCTGGGGGTAAAAGCCGGCATGCGCAGCGCGCTGCCGTCGTGGTTGTCGCTGGCGGCGGCGCTGGCGACACTGGGCTGGATCGGCGCGAGCCTCAATCTGTTTGCTCTGCTGGCGCTGATTCTGGTGCTCGGCATCGGCATCAACTACACGCTGTTCTTCAGCAATCCGCGCGGTACGCCGTTAACCTCAATGCTGGCGGTAACGCTGGCAATGATGACCACGCTATTAACGCTTGGCATGCTGGTGTTCAGCAGCACCGCCGCCATCAGCGGCTTTGGTACCGTGCTGTGTAGCGGGATTTTTTGTGCATTCTTGCTGGCGCCACTGGCGCTGGCGCCGGGGAAAAGGAAGCAACGATGAAAATGGGTGCGCTTGTGCTGATGTTGAGCCTGCTGCTAAGCGGTTGTGCTGAGCATGCCAGCGAAATTAATCGGCCAACCGCCTGGCTGAAACCGGGCGTACGCGTGACGCTACCGCCGCCAGGAATTTCGCCCGCTTTTCAGCAGCAGCAACTGCTGACCGGGCACGCCAAAGGGAAAACCCAGTCGCTGCTGGTATTACTCAGCGCCGATGCGCAGCAGCTGAGCCTGGCGGGATTGTCGTCGCTCGGCATTCGTTTGTTCCGCGTCACCTATGATAAAAACGGCATTCACACCCAGCAGATGATGGCGCTAACGGAAATGCCGCCCGCCAGTCAGGTGCTGGCCGACGTGATGCTGAGCCATTGGCCAATCAGCGCGTGGCAGCCGCAGTTGCCGCGCGGTTGGACGCTGATCGATATTGATGATCGCCGCGAGCTGCGCGATCCGGCCGGCAAGGTGGTGACGTTGATTCGTTATTTACAACGCGGTGCGCAGCGTGAGCCGATCAGCATCGATCAACGCGCCTTTGGTTATCAGATTCAAATCCAACAACTGGATGCGTCATCATGATCTACATTTCCGCCTTTGGCATGGTCAATGCGCTGGGCAATAACCTGGCGCAGATTGCTGTGCAGCTACAAGCGGGCCGCGCGCCGGGCATGCAGCCGCGTGACGGCTGGTTGCAGGCAGGCAAACGCTGCTGGCTGGGGCAGGTGCAGGGCGAGTTACCGGCAATCCCTGCCGCGTTAGCCGCACACAACACGCGTAACAATCAGCTGCTGCTGGCGGCGCTGGCGCAGCTGCGTCCAGCGCTGGAGGCGGCCATCGCGCAATATGGGCGCGATCGCGTGGCGATTGTGCTCGGCACCAGCACGTCCGGCGTGGATGAAGGCGATCGTCAGGTCGCTGGCGGCTTGCCGGGCTACGATTACCGCATGCAGGAGCTGGGCGATCCGTCGCGCTTCCTTGCCCACTTTTTAGCACTGGAGGGCCCGGCTTATACGATTTCTACCGCTTGCTCCTCCAGCGCGCGCGCAATGATCAGCGGCCAACGTTTGATTGATGCCGGGTTAGTGGATGTGGCGCTGGTGGGCGGCGCGGATTCGCTGAGCCGCATGCCGATCAACGGCTTCGCCAGTCTTGATTCGCTCTCGGATCGCCACTGCGCACCCTTTAGCGCCGACCGCGACGGCATTTCGATTGGCGAAGCCGCGGCGCTGCTGTTGCTGACGCGGGAGAAGCAGCCGCTGGCGCTGCTCGGCTGCGGTGAGTCATCGGATGCGTGGCACATGTCGGCACCGCATCCGGAAGGCGTCGGTGCGGAGCGCGCGATGCTGATGGCGCTGCAGCAGGCGGGATTACAGCCGCAGGATGTCGGTTACATCAACCTGCACGGCACCGCGACGCCGCTCAACGATCGGGTGGAATCTGCGGTTATTCATCGCCTGTTTGGCGAGCGCGTGCCGTGCAGCTCGACCAAACATCTCACCGGCCATACGCTAGGCGCGGCGGGTGCCACTGAAGCGGCGCTAGCGGCGCTGATTCTGCAGCAAAATTTGCCGCTGCCGCCGCAGGATTTCTCTGTGGCAGCACGTGATGCCTTACTGCCGGAATGCGGTTTGCTCACCACGCCACAACCTTTGCAGCGTCCAATCATCGCTTCAAACTCATTTGCTTTTGGCGGGAACAATACCTGCCTGATTGTAGGAAAGCCTCATGACTGATTTTCTGCCGGTCGCGGCTTATTTGCCGCACCGCGCGCCGATGCTGCTGCTCGACCGCGCTATCCTGGTCAGCGATGACAGCGTGATCTGCGAAGTCAGCATCAACGCTGACGGCGTGCTGGCGCCGTTTCTTACGCCACAAGGTGATTTGCCGGCGTGGTACGGCGTGGAGATCATGGCGCAAACCATTGGCGTCTGGTCTGGCTTTCATGCCCGCCAGCGCGGCGAGAGCGAGATTCATCCCGGCATGCTGCTCGGTGGACGTGGCTATCGCGCCAATAGCGCCACCTTTGCCGCCAATAGCACGCTGCGCGTTGAGATGCGTCTGCTGATGCGTGACGACCGGCTGGGCAGCTTCGAAGGGGAGATCCGCTGCAACGACGTAATGATCGCCAGCGGGCGGCTGAACACCTATCAGCCTAATCAACAAGAGTTAATTCAATTGCAACAAACGCCGTTAAAACAAGGAGTTCAGCCATGACACGCAGCGTATTAGTCACCGGCGCCAGTAAAGGGATTGGCCGCGCCATTGCGCAACGTCTGGCGCTGGACGGTTTTGAGATTGTGGTGCATTACCATCGCGATGCCAGCGGTGCACAGCAAACGCTGGCCGGGATTGAACAGGCGGGCGGACGCGGACGCACCTTGCAGTTTGACGTGGCGCAGCGTGAAACCACGCGCAACGCGCTGGAGCAGGATATCGCCGCGCACGGCGCCTATTACGGCGTGGTGAGCAATGCGGGTATCACGCGCGATGCGGCGTTTCCGGCGTTGACCGACGATGAGTGGGACAGCGTAATCCACACCAATCTCGACAGCTTTTACAATGTGATTCATCCATGCGTGATGCCAATGATTGGCCTGCGCCAAGGCGGACGCATTATTACGCTCTCCTCAGTATCGGGAATAATGGGCAATCGTGGTCAGGTCAACTACAGCGCGGCCAAAGCTGGCATTATCGGCGCCACCAAAGCGTTGGCGATTGAGCTGGCAAAACGCAAAATTACCGTTAACTGCATCGCACCGGGTTTAATTGATACCGGCATGACCGATCTCGAGCCGTTGGTGATTGATGAGGCGATGAAGCTGATCCCGATGAAGCGCATGGGCGCGGCGGAGGAAGTGGCCGGACTGGCCAGTTATCTGATGTCGGACATCGCCGGCTACGTCACGCGTCAGGTGATTTCAATCAATGGAGGTATGCTGTGATTCAGCGCGTCGTGGTAACCGGTATGGGTGGCGTAACCGCCTTTGGTGACAGCTGGAGCGCGGTGGCCGAGCGCATTAAGCAGGGCAAAAATGCCGTGCGTCACATGCCGGAGTGGCAGGTTTACGATGGCTTGCACACGCTGCTGGGTGCGCCGGTGGACGACTTCACGCTGCCTGCCCATTACACGCGTAAGCGCATTCGCTCGATGGGGCGCGTCTCGCTGATGGCGACGCGCGCGACCGAACTGGCGCTGGAGCAGGCCGGCTTGATCGATCATCCGGTGCTGACCAGCGGTGAAACCGGCATTGCCTACGGCTCCTCAACCGGCAGCACCGGCCCGGTGAGCGAGTTCGCCACCATGCTGACGGAAAAGCACACCAATAACATTACCGGCACCACCTATGTGCAGATGATGCCGCACACCACCGCCGTTAATGCCGGTCTATTCTTTGGCCTGCGCGGCCGGGTGATACCGACGTCCAGCGCCTGCACATCGGGCAGCCAGGCGATTGGCTACGCATGGGAAGCGATCCGCCACGGCTATCAAACCGTGATGGTCGCCGGTGGTGCGGAAGAGTTGTGTCCTTCCGAAGCGGCGGTGTTCGACACGCTGTTCGCCACCAGCCAACGCAACGATGCGCCACACAGCTCGCCTGCGCCGTTTGATCAGCAGCGCGATGGTTTAGTGATTGGCGAAGGCGCGGGCACCTTGATCCTCGAGTCGCTGGATCATGCACAGGCGCGCGGTGCCACCATTTACGCCGAGCTGGTGGGTTTCCACACTAACTGCGATGCCGCGCATATCACCCAGCCGCAGCGCGAAACTATGCAGATTTGTATTGAGCGCGCGCTAAAAACGGCCGGTGTCACGGCGGATCAGATTGGCTATATCAACGCCCACGGCACCGCTACCGATCGCGGCGATATCGCCGAGAGCCAGGCAACGGCGGCGATCTTTGGCCGCAGCACGCCAATCTCCTCACTGAAGAGCTATTTTGGCCATACGCTGGGTGCCTGCGGAGCGCTGGAAGCGTGGATGAGCATTGAGATGATGCGTGAAGGCTGGTTCGCGCCGACGCTGAATCTGACGCAACCGGCAGCGGAGTGCGGTGAGCTGGATTACATCATCGGCGCGGCGCGGCAGGTGGAGACCGATTACATCCAATCCAATAACTTCGCGTTTGGCGGTATCAACACCTCGCTGGTGTTTAAACGCTGGCGCGGTGCCTGATAGCAGGTCGCCATCAATGGCGACTCTACAAAACCGCTCAAGATCATCGTAGGGTCGCCATTCATGGCGACCGAATGCCTTTCCCCTCCATAAAGTGAATGCAGAAAGTGGGATTTTTCTTGCTTTCGCGCAACGACTGCGCATAATCGCAAACCGAAATAATAATGATTATCACTTCTTTTGCATTAGGGGATCCCATGCGCGCTATGCCTTTCAATCCCGGACTGAAACCGACGCTGTTGGCCGTAATGGTCAGCGCCGGTTGTTTGCCAGTGATGGCTGCTACTACCAACACCACAACCTCAACTAACGCGAAAAACGAACAGCAGACGCTGACCGTGACCGCAGCACCACCAACCGATTTCAAGCCAGGCGGCAATGATTTAGTGCCTGCGTTTCTGGATGGTCAAATCGCCCACGGCGGCCGCCTGGGCATGCTGGGTGAGCAAAACGCGATGGACGTGCCGTTCAACGTGATTGGCTTCACCTCGAAAATGATTCAGGACCAGCAGGCGCAAACCATCGGTGACGTCATGCGCAACGATGCTGGCGTGCAGAATCTGAAAGGCTACGGCAACTTCGCTGAAAGCTATCGCATTCGAGGCTTCAAGCTGGATGGCGATGCTATGACCTATGGCGGTCTGGCCGGTATCGTGCCGCGCCAGGTGATGGATGCTTCGCTGATTGACCGGGTGGAAATTTTCAAAGGTGCCAACGCGCTGCTGAACGGTTCAGCTGAGAGCGGCGTTGGCGGCATGATTAACCTTGAGCCAAAGCACGCTGATGACACGCCACTGACGCGTATCGGTGTGGATTACACCTCCGGTTCACAGGTGGGCGGCAGCGCCGATATTGGTCGTCGTTTTGGCGACAATAACCAGTTTGGCGTGCGTCTGAATGCGGTCAACCGCGAAGGCGGCACTGAAGTCGACGGCGAGAAAAAACGTACCACCGCCGCCTCGCTGGGGTTGGATTACCGTGGCGATCGTCTGCGCACCTCGCTCGACGTCGGTTACCAGAAGAAGACCTTCCACGATGCGCGCAACGGCATCAATATCAGCGGCATCGATTTCATTCCTGATGTGCCCTCTAACTCGAAAAACTACAGCCAGAATTGGGTGTTCAGCGATATCGAGTCGGAATTTGGTCTGGCGAAAGCCGAGTACGATCTGAACGATCAGTGGACTGCCTATGCCGGCCTGGGTGCGCAGCATACCCATGAAGTGGGCAACTACGGCACGCCGAAGATTCTAGATAGCGCTGGTAATGCCACCATCGGCCGTTTCCGTACCAATCGCGTGCAGGACAACATGAGCGGCATGGTTGGCCTGCGTGGTGATTTCACCACCGGCCCGGTGACGCACAAAGTGAACTTTGGCTATTCGGCGATGACGGCAAATGCGAAAAACAGCTATCGCATGTCATCAGGTAACGATGCTGACATCAATATCTACCATCCGCAGGATGTGGCCGAGCCAGACAGCGTGTTTGCCGGTGGCGACAAATTCAGCGACCCGCTGACCACTTACCGTTCGCGCTCGCAGGGTTATCTGCTGAGCGATACGCTGGGCTTCTTTGATGACACCTTGCTGGCAACGGTGGGCGCGCGTCACCAGAAAGTGGTGGTGCGTAACTACGGTTATGACGGCGCGGAAGATACAGCGACACGTTTTGACAGCAGCCGTTGGTTACCGGCGTATGGCTTGCTGTATAAAGCGACGCAAAATATCTCGCTGTATGCCAACCATACCGAGTCACTGACGCCGGGCACCGCCGCGCCGTTTACCGCCAGCAACTACGGTAGCGTCACCGGCATTGTGCACGCTAAGCAGAACGAAGTCGGGGTGAAAGCGGACTTTGGTCGTGTTGGCGGATCGCTGGCGTTGTTTGAAATTAAACAGCCGGTCGGTGTGCTGAATAATACGGTCTACAAGTTGAATGGCGAGCAGCGTAACCGCGGTGTTGAGCTGAATGTGTTCGGTGAGCCGGTGTTGGGTTTGCGTCTGAACAGCAGCGCCACCTGGATCGATCCGGATATGACCAAAACCGGCGATAGCGGTCAGGATGGCAAGAACGCCATTGGCGTGCCGCGCTTTACGGCGGCGCTGGGTGCTGAGTATGACATCAAGCCGGTTGAGGGTTTGACCGCCACGGCATTGCTGAACTACACCGGTTCTCAGTATGCCAACCTGGCAAACACCACCAAGCTGGATGACTACACCACATTGGATTTAGGTCTGCGTTACCGCATGAAGGTTAACCAGAATGATATGGTGTGGCGCGTGGGCGTTGAAAACGTCACCAATGAGAAATATTGGGCCAACGTGGATGACAGCGGCACCTATTTGTCGCAGGGTGAACCGCGTACGGTGAAAGTCTCGCTGAGCTACGATTTCTAACCTCCTCCAGGCGGGGCGTGCACGCGCCCCGTTATTTCTCTGGCAGAAATATTCCTGTAACTTACGGCGCGTTGCATTACACTCTGTGCGGCAATCCTGCTCGAAAACTCGCCTTTATGTTTGAGTCATCATGAGTTCACCTGCACCACCAGACGATCACGACGAACCCTATCGACAGCCGCTCGACGACGCGCTCTTCGCCATTGTGGTACTTGCAGTGACGTCGGTTACGCTTATAATCTTCGTCCTGATGATTACGCTGTGGATGAGTTAACGTCAGCAACGGGAAACGGAAGCCGGTAAGGAGATGTCGATGGAAGCCAGAGATGACAAACTGATCGCCATAATTGGCCTGTTATCCGCCTGCCTGATTGGTGTGGTGTTTCTCTTCACCATGACCTGGCTTACCGATGTGCGGCATCCCGCCGATCCCTCGCTTGATGTACAAACCTGCCCGCAACAAAGCGTCACCACCCAACACTCTTAATCTTTTGTCTGCCGGTTCTGCCACTTAATCTGTTGACTGCGCAACTCCAGCGCCAGCGCCTCATGTAAGGTGCGATTACCGTTGGGATCGCCGAGGCCAAACAGCGCGCCTGGGGAACGCCGATCGTCGGCCCATGCCGGATACTCCACCACCGGATAGAGCGAAATCCCTTCCAGCGCCACACCTTGCTCTAGCGCCAATCGCGCTTCTTCACTCACCTGACGCAGCCAGGGCGCGCGCGCATCGCCTTCGGCGCCGGTTTCCGCCAGGATCATCGGCCGCTGGTAGCGCTGCCAGCACTGCAGCAATAAACGGTGCAACGGTTGCCGCGTGGGATGATCGAGCGGAATAGTGTCGCCGGAGAAGAACCAGTGATTATCCGGATAGTAGTTCAGGCCGAGAACATCGAGAAAATCTTCGCGTCCACCCAGTTCAGGCGCATCGCGTCCGGCAAGCCAGTCCCAGGCTTCAAACTGGGCCTGATGCTGGGCATCAGCATAAGGTTTGCTGTCGGGATTATCGGGATGGGTGGCAACTTGCACCAGCGGATCGGTCAGCACAAAGCGTGCATCGGGATAGACCTCACGAATCGCATGCATCGCCGCCAGCGAGGCGCGCACCAGTTGGCGCTTTAGCTCACGCCCGCGATCGCTGGCGTAGGGATCGAGCCAGGAGACATCGGCACCCGCCCATGACCAGAATGAAATTTGATTGATCGGTGTGAAAAAGGGTTTTTCGATACCTTCATCGCGCATCAGCTGCGCCATGGCGCGTGCGAAACGTTCGAAATGGTCAACAAAACTGGCTTTCCAGATATCAAGGTGATCGGGATAGCCAAAGTGCGCCAGCTCCCAGATAATCTGCATATCATGGCGCGCAGCGGCGTGCACCATCGGTAGAAAGGTGCGCCAGTCATATTCGTTGGGCACGGCTTCGATCAGGTGCCAGCGTGCGCCATCGCGCGCGGTGTGCAAACCCTCTCGCGCCAGGGCGGCATAATCTTTCTCCAGCAGCATATCGTGGCCGCTGCTGATCACCATATCCAGCCGACGTCCGCCCGCGCGACATGCGGTGGAACAGGGAAAACTGCCTTGAAAAAAGCTTCGGAACAGCTGAGGGTGATGGCGCAGGGATTGCTGAGTCATAATCCTCTCCTCACGGTGAACGCCGGATGCAGAACGCTTGGCTAAGTCTAGACTAAATTGACGACGCGCCATTTGGCAGATGAGGAAGGCTCCGATTGCCATTTATCGCGCCGATACTAACAATAATAGGTCCACAGCTTTCAGGGATTCACTATGAGTGAAGCAGCACAATCTTTGCCGCCCGAGGAGCATCCGGGCAAAGGGCTGAAACCGAATGTTGATGCGCGCTGCGCACAGCATCCTGGCATGAGCGGTATTCATCCGCTCAACGATGGCTTAGACGCTTTTGCTGCGCGCTATCAGATGATGAGCAGGGCGCAGCACAGCATTGATGTGCAGTACTACATCTGGCACAACGACATGTCCGGCCGCTTGCTGTTTAGCGCGCTGCTGGATGCCGCCGAGCGCGGGGTGAAAGTGCGTTTGCTGCTCGATGACAACAACACGCCGGGTTTGGATGAGACGCTGGCCCAACTCGATCGCCATCCCAACATTGCCGTGCGCTTGTTCAATCCCTTTTCGTTTCGCACATTGCGCGCGCTGGGTTATCTCACCGATTTCTCGCGTCTTAATCGACGCATGCACAATAAAAGTCTGACGGTCGATGGTGCGGCCACGCTGGTGGGCGGACGCAATATCGGCGATGAATATTTTGGCACGGGCGATGAACCGCTGTTTACCGATCTTGATGTGCTGGCGATCGGTCCGGTGGTGGACGAGGTGACGCAGGATTTCGAGCGCTACTGGCGCAGTAAAGCGGTATCAACGCTGCGTAAGGTGGTTGACGTCAGCGGCGAGGCGCATCAGGCGGTGCGCTTGCCGGTGGAGTGGCAGCAGAGTGAAGCGGTGGAACGCTATCTGGCGCGGCTGGAGCACTCCTCATTCATCAACCAGATGGAGCAGGGCGAGCTGGAGATGACGTGGGCGGAGTCGCGCTTACTGAGCGATGACCCGCGCAAAGGCCTCGGCAAGGCGAAGCGGCGTAATTTGTTGCCGCAGCGCATGCTGGAGGTGATCGGGATGCCGCAGCAGCAGTTCGATATTATCTCCGCCTATTTTGTTCCTACGCGTTCTGGCGTGGCGCAGCTGCTGGCGCTGAAGCGGCGCGGGGTTAAAATCGCCATACTCACCAACTCGCTGGCGGCTAATGACGTTACGGTGGTGCACGCCGGTTATGCGCGCTGGCGTAAAAAACTGCTGCGTCATGGCATCGCGCTGTATGAGCTGAAGCCACAGGATAATCCGCAAAGCGCGCCGCACGACCGCGGTTTAACCGGTAACTCAGGCTCCAGTTTGCATGCCAAAACCTTTACCGTGGACAACCGTAAAGTGTTTATCGGCTCGTTTAATTTCGATCCGCGCTCGGCGATGTTGAATACCGAAATGGGTTTGGTGATTGAGAGCGAAGCGTTGGCACAGCAAACCCACCAACGTTTTATTGCCGGCATGCGCGATCGCGCCTGGACTCTGCGTCTCGATAAGTGGGGGCGCGTCAACTGGGTGGAGTATGCTCATGAGCAGGGCGAAGTGGTGCACAAGCATGAACCGCAGTGCACGCTGCTGCAGCGCTTGCTGGTGCGCCTGGTGTGGCGTCTGCCGGTGGAGTGGTTGCTCTAAAAAAACGGGCCAGCTTTTAGCTGGCCCGTTGTTTATTTGCGCTGTGGCTTCCCGGAGAACAGGAAACGCAGCAGTGGAATGCGCAGATGAATTTCGTACAGCGTAAAGGCCACGCCAAACACCATCAATAAACCGAGGAAGAAGCCGAGCGTGTTATTACCAATGTGCGGCGTGATGTAGATGCCATACAAAATGGTCAGCGGATGGTGCACCAGATAGATAAACAGCGAGGCATTAACCAGATACATGATGCGCGGTGAATGGCTGTTCAGCAGCTTGTGACCGAAGCTAAAGCAGACGTTGAGCATGCACAAACCCATGAGCGTGGTGATGATCATATCAATCTCATACAGCCAACCTTCGCCACTGCTGTAACGCTGATTCAGACTGTAGGCGATAAACACTGCAATGGCGCCAAAGCACATCACCGGATTAAAGCGCACAAACAGCGCTTTCAGCTCCTGATGCTTCCAGCTCAACGCGCCCAACATAAAGAACGGCAGGAACGTCAACATTTGCATCACGGCAATGCTGAACAGGCCATCGGCAAAAACCGCCGGGACGAAATAAAACAGCACGCGGCGGAACGCACACCATATCAAGGCATAAATCAGCAGCGCCAGCGTCAGTTTCCCCCAGCCGATTTGCTGATAATTGATAACGCGCTGCTGTTTATTCAGCCAGCGAAACGTCAACATGCCGAGCGTGGTGAGAATGACCAGGACCAGTAAAAACCACAGATGCGAAATCAGCTCCCACATCAGCGTATTGTACTTGTCGTACAGTGAGAAACTGTTCCAGTCGCCGATTTTATCGGTGAGATTTTTGGTGATGAAAAACTGCGGCAACGTAATCAGCGGAACGGCTGTCAACATGGGAATGCCGACGCGCTCCAGACGCACTTTCAGCCAGCGCTGGGGCTGATAGCGTAAGTAGAGCATGTAGGAAAAATAGCCAGAAATAACAAAGAATACCTGCATGCGGAAGGCATGAATAAAGTCATTAAGTACCGTCAACCACATCGAGGCGTCATGGCTGTTCACCGCCCACTTTTGCGTGGAGTAAATCAGTGAGACGTGAAAAGGCACGCCTAATAACATTAAATACGCTCGAATCGAATCGAGGAAATATTCACGTTCGGGTTTAGCTGAACTCATAATCTTCCAATAGTCAGTTTACTTGCCGGTTTCGCCCTGAAACCAGATTATGCCGAAGGAAAATTCTACCGGCTGTAAACAGGGTATACTATCAGGTGAATCTGTATGTGATTTTGCAGGGTTTAATTATCCGAAAAGCACACTTTCAGCTTACAAATCAGCGGAACAATCTATTACATACGCTGTCGGAAAACCGAATAATCCTTTAAGATAATCGGGTTTGATCTAAGCACACGAAAGGGGGGGATGTGCTGAATAATGTGAATAATAAAGTGGGACTGGTAAAGATGCGCTGGGTAGGCGCGGCAGTTCTGCTGGCTTTGTATGCCAACAATAGTTGGGCGTTTAACATCGATGATGTAGCAAAACAAGCCAAGGCGTTGGCAGGGAAAAGTTTCGAAGCGCCAAAGAGCAATTTACCCTCTCAGTTTCGTGAAATGAAGTTTGCTGACTATCAGCAGATCCAGTTTAACCACGACAAAGCTTATTGGGGCAAACTGCGTACGCCGTTTAAGCTTGAGTTCTACCATCAGGGTATGTATTTCGATACGCCGGTGAAAATTAACGAAGTCACGGCGTCTTCAGTACGTGAAATTAAATATGACCCTGACTATTTCAATTTTGGCAACGTTAAGCACGATGCTGATTCAGTCAAAAACCTCGGCTTTGCTGGGTTTAAGGTGTTGTATCCTTTAAATAAAAAGGGCAAAGACGACGAGATCACCAGCTTCCTTGGTGCCAGCTATTTCCGTGTAATTGGCGAAGGCCAGGTTTACGGACTTTCGGCGCGCGGTCTGGCGATTGATACTGCATTACCGTCAGGTGAAGAGTTCCCGCGCTTTAAAGAGTTCTGGATTGAACGTCCAAAACCGCAGGACAAACAGCTGGTGATTTATGCGCTGCTGGATTCGCCACGCGCGTCCGGTGCGTATCGCTTCACCATTCGTCCGGGCAAAGAATCAACGGTTGACGTGCAGTCCAAAGTTTATCTGCGTGATAACGTCGGCAAATTGGGCGTTGCGCCGTTAACCAGCATGTTCCTGTTTGGGGCTAACCAGCCTTCGCCGGTAACTAACTTCCGTTCAGAGCTGCACGATTCAAACGGTCTTTCGATTCACGCCGGTAACGGTGAGTGGATTTGGCGTCCGCTGAATAACCCGAAACATCTGGCGGTAAGCACCTTTACCGTTGAGAACCCGAAAGGGTTTGGTCTGCTGCAGCGCACGCGTGATTTCAGCCGTTTCCAGGATCTCGACGATCGCTACGATCTGCGCCCAAGTGGCTGGGTTGAGCCGCAGGGCGACTGGGGCAAAGGCCGCGTTGAGCTGGTAGAGATTCCGACTGCCGATGAAACCAACGATAATATCGTCGCGTTCTGGACGCCGGAAAAACTGCCAGAGCCAGGCAAAGAGATGAACTTCCAGTATCGCCTGCACTTCACACGTGATGAAAATCAGCTGCATTCAGATGACATCGCCTGGGTGAAAGATACGCTGCGTTCAGCGGGTGATGTGAAACAGTCGAACCTGGTGCGTCAGCCGGATGGTTCTATCGCCTTCACCGTGGATTTTGTCGGCAAAGCGATGAGCAAGCTGCCGGAAGATACGCAAGTGGCGCCGCAGGTTAGCGTGGGTGACAACGCTGACGTGGTTGAGCAGAGTGTACGCTACAACCCGGTAACCAAAGGCTGGCGTTTAGTGCTGCGTCTGCGTGTGAAAGATAACAAGCAGCCGACCGAAATGCGTGCGGCGCTGGTAAGCGGCGACAAGACATTGACGGAAACCTGGAGCTATCAGCTACCTGCCAATGAATAAATCGATATTTTTACCTCAATCTTACGTGGAGGCTCTGCCGCTTGATGCGGCAGGGCGCGCCCGTCTGAGCGATTCGCTACAGAATGCGCAGGCGTTCCACGCTATTCATACGTCGCTGGGGCAAGATATTGCCGCCAGCGAGCGCCCGGATGATGCGCCGCTGAAATCGGTGTCATCCCGTGTGCAAATGGCCTGGCCAGACTCATTGGCGGATGGTCAGCAGCTGAGCAAGGATTATCTCGACCGCACCACGCTGAAGGCGATGCCGAAGGTGAAGCGTTCGCTGATGTTCCCGGAGATCTGGCGCACCAACCCCATTGCGCGCGCCTGGGATTCTGTCCGTGGTAAGAAATCCACGCCGCGCTATGCCTCGGTGGAAGAGCAAAAAACCGAGGACAAGTGGCGTCACGTGGGTTCAATGCGTCGTTACGTGTTGCTGATTCTGACGATTCTGCAAACCGTGGTGGCCACCTGGTACATGAAAACCATTCTGCCGTATCAGGGCTGGACGCTGATCGATCCGATCGAGATGTTTAACCAGAACTGGTTGCAGTCGGTTGAATTGATTCTGCCTTATATCTTGCAGACCGGGATTCTGTTCCTGTTTGCCATTCTGTTCTGTTGGGTTTCAGCCGGTTTCTGGACCGCGCTGATGGGCTTCCTACAGCTGCTGATTGGCCGCGATAAGTACAGTATTTCGTACTCGACCACCGGTGATGAACCGCTGAATCCGGAACATCGTACTGCGTTAATCATGCCGATCTGTAATGAAGACGTTGAGCGCGTGTTCGCGGGCCTGCGTGCGACCTGGGAATCGGTCAAACGTACGGGTAATGCCGAGCATTTCGACGTTTACATTCTGAGTGACAGCTACGATGCGGACATCGCTATCGCCGAGCAGAAAGCCTGGATGGAGCTGGTGCGCGATGTCGGTGGTGCGGGCAAGATTTTCTATCGTCGTCGTCGTCGTCGTGTGAAGCGTAAAAGCGGCAATATTGATGACTTCTGCCGTCGCTGGGGCGTCAACTACAGTTACATGGTGGTGCTGGACGCCGACAGCGTGATGAGCGGTGAGTGTCTTACCGGTCTGGTGCGCATGATGGATGCTAACCCGAACGCCGGTATTATCCAGTCTTCGCCAAAAGCGTCTGGCATGGATACGCTGTATGCGCGTTGTCAGCAGTTTGCCACGCGTGTTTACGGTCCGCTGTTTACCGCCGGTCTGCACTTCTGGCAATTGGGTGAATCGCACTATTGGGGCCATAACGCCATCATTCGTGTGAAACCGTTCATTGAACATTGTGCGCTGGCTCCGCTGCCGGGAGAAGGTTCCTTCGCCGGTTCGATCCTGTCGCATGACTTCGTTGAAGCGGCGCTGATGCGTCGTGCGGGTTGGGGCGTGTGGATTGCCTACGATCTGCCGGGTTCTTATGAAGAGCTGCCACCGAACCTGCTGGATGAACTGAAGCGTGACCGTCGCTGGTGCCACGGTAACCTGATGAACTTCCGCCTGTTTCTGGTAAAAGGTATGCACCCGGTACACCGTGCGGTGTTCCTGACGGGCGTGATGTCGTATCTCTCTGCGCCGTTGTGGTTTATGTTCCTTGCGCTCTCCACCGCCTTGCAGGTGGTGCACACGCTGATGGAACCGACCTACTTCCTGCAGCCGCGCCAGCTGTTCCCGGTGTGGCCGCAGTGGCGTCCTGATCTGGCGATTGCGCTGTTCTCAACCACGCTGGTGCTGCTGTTCCTGCCGAAACTGTTGAGCGTGGTGTTGATTTGGTTCAAGGGAGCGAAACCTTACGGTGGCGCCATCCGCTTGTTCTGCTCGCTGATTCTGGAGATGCTGTTCTCGGTGCTGTTAGCACCGGTGCGCATGCTGTTCCACACCGTCTTCGTGGTCAGCGCGTTCCTTGGCTGGGAAGTGGTATGGAATTCACCGCAGCGTGACGATGATGCGACGCCGTGGAGCGAAGCCTTCCGTCGTCACGGTTCACAGATGCTGTTGGGTATCGTGTGGGCGGGCGGCATGGGCTTGCTGGATCTGAACTTCCTGTGGTGGCTGTCGCCGATTGTCTTCTCGCTGATCCTGTCGCCATTTGTGTCGGTGATGTCGAGCCGTGCGACGGTAGGGCAGAAGAGCAAGAACGCTAAGCTGTTCCTGATTCCCGAAGAGTACGAGCAGCCAAAAGAGCTGGTCGATACCGATCACTATCTGCAGATCAACCGTCAACGTGCGCTGAAAAATGGCTTTATGCACGCGCTGTTTAACCCTGCGTTTAACGCGCTGGCGACGGCGATGGCCACATCGCGTCACAAACAGAGTGATTTGCTGGACCATGCGCGCGATCGTCGCGTTGATCAGGCATTGAGTGATGCGCCAGAGAAACTTAACCGCGAGCAGCGTTTGCAGCTGATTAGCGATCCGGTGGTGCTGGCACGTGTTCACTCACGCTTGTGGGAAAGTGCGGACAAATATCATCAGTGGGTGGAAAGCTATCAAAAGCTGAAGCTCAACCCTGAGGCGCTGCCACAGCGCTAAGGGTAATAAAGTAAAAAGCGGCAGAGATGCCGCTTTTTTTATGCCGTTAATCTGCTAGGAATAACGCAACCTTTACACCTGAAGAAGTAGTCACTCCTCTGAGAGAGGGTTAAACTGGCGCCAGTTCATTGTGAGTACACGTTGTGAATGCTTTTCTGAAAATAACTGCGCTTAGCGCCACCATTCTGCTGCTTACCGGCTGTGGCAGTATTATTAGCCGCACCTTTCCCGGACAGGGGCATGGCAACCAATATTATCCTGGCGTGCAGTGGGACGTTCGTGACGGACCGTGGCGTGTGCTGACCATTCTCGATTTACCGCTATCGCTGGTCATGGACACGCTATTATTGCCGGTTGATGCCAATCACGGCCCGTACGAATAACGCTTAAGGCAAGTTGTCGGAAGGGCTGTTGTCGTCTTCCCACTCCTGCGCCGCCGCTTCACCTTCTTCAAGGTCGCGCGGTGGCTCTAACTGAAATTCGCCCTCATCCCATTCGTGCAGGGTATTTTCAGCTTGCCACTCCTGACGTAACTCGACTTCATCGAAATCACCGTCGAATATCGCCTGTGCGGCTTCACCGCTGGAGATGGGCAGGCATTCGCCCTGGCCATCCTCTTCAGCGAAAAATTCGGCCTGCCACATAATGTCGCCGTCCTGCATCACGTACTTTTGCAGGGCGAACTGGCTGACATTGGCATCTTCTTGTGCAATCTCGGGTTGGCTGGCGAGAAACTCCTCGCGTGCCGCTTCAATGGCTTCTTCCAGGGTGCTAAACAGGCTCATCATCAACTCCATGTCTGTAAAAAAGGGATTTCACAGAAGGATAGACGAAAAAACAGCAAGTGAAGGGAAGAGAGTGAATATCGGTTGGGCGGTTGAGTGAAATTCAACCGCCCAACCCTTCAGGCTAATTTCTGGGGAAAGTGTAATACCGGGCGTACAGACTCATGAATAATGGGAGCAGAGTAACGAATGCAACATTTAATACAGGGCTTAACTTTTTTGAAATTAATACGAGCGGTTGTAAGTGCCTGATTTAAATTATACAGCGTGCCGATAAAAACCATATCCTCCTTCACAGGTAAACGTTTGCACTCTTTCCGATGCAGCAGATGATAACCTTCTTGATCGGTACTGACCGTCACGTAGTAGTAGATGCCTTTATTCATATAATATGTATCCTGAGATATATTTGCTGTGTGAAATCTTTTTATATTTTTTAAAATTTGTACTTATTATGCTAACTGTCATCACCGAAATTAACTGCATTCGATTTTGGCGACAAATTCCATAATGATATAAGAAGGCTGATTATTTTACCTGGATGGAATATGGCGTTTTTTGTTCAGACAATGCCTTGTTTATTAAGTTAATTTTACTGCATTGATAAGTGAAGTCGAAGGGTTTAGCAATATTAAATAGGAATAGCCCTGGAAATGATCGGAATCAGGTCCGTGGCGGCACAATTTGGTGAGTAAATATTAATGAGGCGCAAATCAATAATCAGCTCGAAGCGCAGATTTTCGCGCTGGTTAACTCACTTAATCCTCACTTTAAGCAAGATTGTCGCAGGATATCCGCATGCTGTCTGACTTTATCTGGCGCTAAGTTAACTATCAGCCTAAGTTCAGGCTGGTCCGACTCGCTTATTAATAACCGGCGAAAATCGCGGGATAAGGCAAATTAGAATGGAGATGTGTGGGGCACCAGCAGTACCCCGAAAAGATTTTAATAAACGGAAGGTTGTCCTTCAGGACGGGTTTTAAAGCGGCGGTGCAACCACATATATTGCTCTGGAGCCAACAGGACCGTTTCTTCAACCACTTTATTCATCACTACCGCGGTATCAAGCTCAGTTTCAAGTGTGAACTTATCGCGGATGTCCGGCATCATTTTAAGTTCATAGCCGCGCGCATTCGGCAGGCGTCGTGCAAGGAACGGCACTACGCTCGGATTGGCGAGACGGATCAGCATATGTGTCCCGGTGGTGGTCGCCGCATCCGGCACCGCAAAGAAAGGGGCGAACACACTACTGCGCGGGCCGTAATCATGATCCGGTGCATACCAGATAATGTCGTTGTTCTTCATCGCGCGAATCATGCCTTTGAGATCTTTACGGTCGAGCATGCTTTTGTTGGAGCGCATGCGGCCCCAGGTTTGCAGCCAATCGATCAGCTTGTTGTCGTTGGGGCGATACACGCCAATGCCTGGATTATGCATGCCAAACACGCGGGCACCCAGTTCCAACGTCAGGAAGTGCATACCAATTAATAAGATGCCACGCTTCTGTTCCAGCGCATGGGTAACATGCTCAAGTCCGCTGGTGGCCACCCATTTACGAATACGCCAGTCCGGCCAAAACCACGCCATCCCCGTTTCAATCAGTCCCATACCCACCGATTCAAAATTGTGTTTCACCATCGCTTCACGTTCATTAGTCGGCATAGTCGGGAAGCACACCTCCAGATTGCGTTGTGCCACCTCGACGCGCCGCTTCATAAAGCGCATCGCGATGCGCCCCAGTCCGCAGCCAATCGCGTGTAGCACTGGATAAGGTAAGAGCACCAATAAATAAAGAAAACCAATGCCGATCCAGGTCGGCCAATAGCGTGGATGAAGCAGTTCGCGGGTGAGTTGGGGAAGTTGAGTCATGAAAATGTCAGTATCCTGCGTCTTATGCCAGAGAGTCCGGTTTCTGTAATTTTTTAGCATTATGCCATTTTTTCACTCTGGCTGAAATCAAGCATAGACGGTGGACTGTCATCCGGCAGCAGCTATGCGCACGAAAATGCAATTGTGACGCAGAATTACGCCGGTTATGTCTCGCGTTAGGCTTAACACACCAAAAATTTTGCATCCGGCAGAATTCGGGTATCATACGCGCGCTTAATTTCTCTGATTGCTAACAGGACGAACACCATGCCAGTGTTACATAACCTTGTTTCCAATAAAGAGCTGAAGGAACGTATGTTGGCGGAAACCGAACCACGTACCACAGTCTCTTTTTATAAATACTTCCAGATTGCCGATCCCAAAGCGTTCCGTGATGCCCTCTACGTTGAGTTAACTAAGCTCAAGGTGTTTGGCCGCGTCTATGTGGCGCATGAAGGCATCAACGCGCAGATCAGCGTGCCCGCCAGCCGTTATGAAAAAATGAAGGCGACCTTGTACGCCTTCGATGCGGCGCTGAATAATCTGCGCATGAATATCGCGCTGGACGATGACGGCAAATCCTTTTGGGTTCTGCGTTTGAAAGTGCGTGAGCGCATTGTTGCTGATGGAATTGAAGACAACAGCTTTGATGCCAGCGATGTAGGCGCTTACCTGAAAGCCGCCGACGTTAATGCGCTGCTCGACGATCCTGATGCGTTATTTGTCGATATGCGCAATCACTACGAATATGAAGTAGGGCGCTTCGATAATGCGCTGGAAGTCCCCGCAGATACCTTCCGCGATCAGCTGCCGATGGCAGTGGATATGCTGCAGGATAAGAAAGACAAAAAGATTGTTATGTACTGCACCGGCGGCATTCGTTGTGAAAAAGCCAGCGCGTGGATGAAACATAACGGCTTCAATGATGTTTACCACATTGAAGGCGGCATTATTGAGTACACCCGTCGTGCGCGTGAGCAGGGTTTACCGGTGCGTTTTAAGGGCAAGAACTTTGTCTTTGATGAGCGCATGGGCGAACGCATCTCCGACGATATTCTTTCCAGCTGTCATCAGTGTGGTACGCCTTGTGATAGCCATACCAACTGCATTAATGATGGCTGTCATTTGTTGTTCATTCAGTGCCCAAGCTGCGCTGAAAAGTATCACAACTGCTGTAGCCCCATCTGCATGGAAGAGTCAACGCTGTCGCCAGAAGAGCAGCGCGCACGCCGTGCGGGCCGTGAGAATGGCAATAAGGTGTTCAATAAATCGCGTGGTTTACTGAACATGACGATGGCGATTCCGGCACCGGATAAAAAGTAATTTCAGTGCAGCCTGAAGCGTTCAGGCTGCATTTTATTACTTGCGCACGCCTTCAACCGAAATAATCAGTTCTGCTTTTTGTGATGCCGGGCCAAGGTCTTTGCTGATATTGAACTCTTTCAGCACAATCTCTCCGCTGGCTTCAAATCCGGCACGATAACCGCCCCACGGATCTTTGCCTTCACCCATCAATTTTGCATCCAGGGTGATCGGTTTGGTCACGCCGTTCAGCGTCAAATCGCCGGTGATTTTGTAATCCTTACCCTCTTTCTTCACCGCGGTTGAAGCAAAAGTTGCCTGCGGGAATTTGCCGGTGTTAAGAAAATCTGCGCTACGCAGATGCTTATCGCGTTCGGCATGGTTGGTATCGAGACTATTCGTGTTAATGGTGACATTCACTTTGTCCGCCGACGGATTGGTTTCATCGAAGGTAAAGCCGCCATCGAAATCTTTGAACGTGCCGTACAACCAGCTGTAGCCCAGATGCTGAATACGGAACTGAACAAACGCATGCTGACCTTCCTTATCAAACTTATAATCCGCTGCGCTGGCAGTCAGGCTGGCGCTCAATAATCCGGCCGTGGCTACTGCCAGTAATGTTTTCTTTAACATGTTACTTTTCCTTTTCAGAGGTTAACGGGATGCGGTAGCCCAACATCCTTTTCAGAGTCACATCACGGTCGATGAAATGGTGTTTCAAGGCAGCCAGCGCGTGCAGTGCTGAAAGCAGCACTAAACCCCAGGCCAGCCAAAGATGAATGTCTCCAGCCAAATCGGCTTGTTGGCCGGCGCCGCTGAACAGGGCTGGCACGTCGAACCAGCCAAATACGGAGATGGCTTTGCCATCGGCGGTGGAGATGAGGTAGCCGCTGATCAGCAATACGATCAGCAGACTGTATAGCATCCAGTGTGCCGCAGTGGCTGAACGGCGCACTGCAGGTGAATAGCCTGGCAACGGTTTAGGTGGTGGCGAGATAAATCGCCAGCCGACACGCAACAGCAGAGCGGCAAAAAGCAGAATGCCGATGCCTTTATGAATCTCAGGTGCATCGTGATACCAGCCGTCATAATAACCTAATCCAACCATCCATAATCCCAACGCAAACATGCCGTAAATAACCAGCGCCATGAGCCAGTGCATGAAAATTGAGACGATGCCGAAGTGCTGTGTGGAATTGCGCCACATATTAAATGTCCAGCAAAATGAAATAAGTGGTAATGAGCATCTACATTTTGTAATACAAAATCAATTCACCTTACTTTTCTATAAAGTTGAAAATGATCTTCGGATTAAATGAGTAATTAACGGTAACTCCTTCAGGATAATTGAAAGGGTTAAGTCACAGTGAAAGGCAATCGTGCAAGCGAGGGGGAATACTTCACTAAATGCGCTGAATGAGGGAATTAAGCGTCATGAAAGGTAATTTATTGTCAGGTTGCGTCAATTGAGTCGGCGCACTTTATGCGCCGACCAGAAAATATTAGTAAAAACGGCTCAGCGAGAAGGGCTTAATATCGAAAGAGAAGGGTTTATTTTGCGCAAATTCGCTGGCAAGCTCACCCAGCACGCTGGCGAATTTAAAACCATGCCCGCTCAGGCCGGTAATAATCAGGCGATTGGGCTCACCCGGCAGCGTATCAATAATGAAATCTTCATCCGGCGTGTTGTCATAACTGCACGCTTCGCCGTGCAAACAGACACCGACGCCCGGCAAAAACTTGCGCAGGAAGTTAAACGACTCGTTACCGTCGACTGCGATACTGCCAAAAGGTTTACGATCTGCAGGTGCATGCATTAACTGCCCACCATCATGACGTCCCACTTTCAGAGCATTGTTATCCGCCGGGAAGCCGTAAAAATGGCTGCCATCACTCATCTCCACGGTAAAACCTGGGAACTTGTTATTCTCGCTATAGCGGCCATCGGCCTGATACCAGGCGAACACTTTGCGCACCGGCGCCACCGGCAAACCATCAACTAAATGACTGACCCAGGTTCCGGCGCTGATCAATAATTTGCGAGCGCGGAAAATACCGTCGCTGGTGGTGACCTGCTGTAAATCACCGTCGCGGCCGATTTCCGTCACCGGACAGTTAAACAGTTGCGCGCAGCCCGCCTGCTCAGCCAGCTGCACCCAGCTGCGCACCGCCTGCTCGCATTTGAGGAAGCCGGAGTTGGGTTCGAACACGCCGATATAACCATCCGGCACGGTAAATTGCGGCCAGCGTGCCCGCACTTCGTCAGCCTGCAGCAGGGTGACATCCAACTGCCACGCTTTTGCGCTGTCGATGACATTTTGAATAAACGGGGAGGTGATCGGCGCTAAATTGAGAATGCCGCTACGATGCATAATGCGCTCCCCGCTCTGACGCTCCAGTTCATCCCATAACGTTTGGGCGCGCAGCACTAGCGGGACATAGCGTTCGCCTTCGCCGTAAGCATGGCGAATCAGGCGGGTTTCACCATGATGGGTGCCCTGATTGTGCGGTGGATGGGCGCTGTCAATCATCAGCACGGATAAGCCGGCCTGAGTCGCGTAAAAGCCAGCGGCTGCACCTACCGAACCGCTTCCTACCACAATCAGATCATAAACCATAACGACATCACTCCAGCAAAACGGCGAAATTTTTCAATAGCATATCAAAAGAGAGCGCCCATGAAAAAGGCACCCTGTTGGGTGCCCTTTCACGCGATAGTGGAAATTAATGCTTTTGATTGTCGCGTAGATACTGCTCGGTCGACTCTATTTTTGCAATGCCAGCTTCGAGTAGGGAGATAAACTGTCTGGCGACATCGGTAGTCAGCCAGTAGGTCGGACCCACGTCAGCTTCTTCTTCTTTCTGATCCTGCGAGGAGAGCGAGTGCAGGCGAATCATCATGGCGTCATAACTGTCTACGGTGCTGATGTCCCATCCCACCAACGGATGAGTCTGGATGACGTCTTTATTTCTGTCCATTATAACCTCCGTATTACTCGTTAAACGAAGTGCTTCTTGAGGTTCAATGCGGCTGTATCGTGCACTAGCGAAACAATTATAACATGGATCAGCGGGTACAATAGTTAAAAGGTATGACGAAAGTTAACGGCGTTGAAATAAACGCGTTTATAAAACCCTTTTTACCGAATAATAAAATGCCCGAAGCGTCAGGCATTTTATTGGCAATATTACTGCCGGGACGTAAGAGATTATCGGCATTTTTACCGCGAAACTTTAACGCAAAAAGGGTGGTGCTGTTACGGTTGTGACTCTGCCGGCAGCAGGCCGTGACGCTTCTGAATCTCTTCGGCCAACCGGGTAAAATGCTGCTGTAACTGCTCGTCATGGTTCTGATTTTGCGCTTCAAGCGTCAAATTGTGTACCAGCAGCTGGTTGGCACGATCGTCGAGACAGAAGGTCAGCGTGGCAAAAGCATTTTCTAATACGGTTAAGCGGCGCTGTTGGTCAGCAATAAATGCCAGCAATTCCCCAAAGGTCATCGCCTCTTCTGGTTTTTCAGTAGTCATGTAAAACACCTCCTGTAAGCATGACGAGGCAAGAATAGGGGATCGTTTAACATGAGTCTAGATGCAGGAAGTTTTTCTGGCGAGAGCGAAATAAAAACAAAAAAGCCGGGTGGCGAAACCCGGCAAAAACGGCACAGTGGCAGTTAATCGTTATTAAACCAGTCGTCAGCGCTTTCCCAGGTTTCTTGTAATAGTTCGCTGATGCGCTCACGTGACGCTTTACAGCCACCAAAGACGCTGAGCTGATTGCCGCCGGCATAACGGACTTTGACGTGATGATCGTCGTCAGGAAAATCCTGCGTAATGCGACGGACCAGTTCGATGCTCAGTGCGTCCAGTGCACCTGCGGGCAGGGGCGAAGTTTTTGCTACGGTAATTTCAACACGCATAGAAGCCTCCGGAATAATATACTGTTTATTTGTACAGTATAGTTATCCCGAAGGCAAGCAGCATTGAATTAATCTTTAATGCGCCAGTTCAGGGTTTCACCGGCAAGGAACGGCACCAACGTATCGTCAGCCAGCGCAATACTCTCCTCAACCTTCCAGGACTCACGCACCAGCGTTATGGTGCCTTCGTTCAACGGCAGACCATAGAAATTGGCGCCGTTCTCAGAGCAGAAAGCTTCGAAATGTTCTAACGCATGCAACTCTTCAAATACCGTGGCGTAAGCCGGCAGCGAGGTGGGGGCATTAAACACGCCTGCACAACCGCAGCTGGCCTCTTTCAGGTGGCGCAGATGCGGTGCGGTATCGGTACCGAGAAATACACGACGATTACCGCTGGCGACCAGCTTGCGCAGCGCTTCCTGATGGATATTGCGCTTCAGAATCGGCAAGCAATAGAGATGGGGACGTACGCCGCCCACCAGCATGTGGTTTCGGTTAAACATCAGGTGCTGCGGCGTAATTGTTGCGCCCAGCAGATCGTTACCTGCAGCCAGATACTCGGCGGCTTCTTGAGTGGTGATATGTTCCATCACCACTTTCAACGCCGGGAACTGTTTGCGCAGCGGTTCCAGCACGGTTTCGATAAAGCGGGCTTCACGGTCAAAAATATCGATATGCGCATCGGTCACTTCGCCGTGCACCAGCATTGGCATTCCGATTTGCTGCATGCGATCCAGCACCTTAGCAATGGAAGCGATGTTGGTGACACCATGGCTGGAGTTGGTGGTGGCGTGTGCAGGATAGAGTTTGGCTGCGGTAAAGGTCCCGTCACGGAAACCGCGTTCGATCTCATCAGGATCGAGCGAATCGGTGAGGTAGCAGGTCATCAGCGGAGTAAAAGCATGCTCAGCAGGCAACGCGGCCAGAATACGTTCGCGATAGGCTACGGCAGCCGCCACGCTAATGACCGGTGGCACCAGATTTGGCATGACAATCGCACGACCATTCACGGCGCTGGTATAAGGCAGCACGGCGTTAAGCATCGCGCCATCGCGCAGATGGATGTGCCAGTCGTCAGGGCGGCGAATAGTGATTTGCTGAGGTTGGGCTGTCATTCAAAAAGACTCCGGCTGAGAAGAAAACGAGAGGCGCGTTTAGGCCGGGGAGTAATCATAAGGATGTGGGCAACCGTTTGCACGGGATTTTATCGTGACATACAAAAACCGCACCCGAAGGTGCGGTTGCGCGGATTATTCGGTAAACGGAATCACTAACTGTCCCGGTTTTACTTCAATCCCTTTAGCGAGTTTCTTCGCCAGCGCTTCGCCTTTACTGCGGTCTGCACTCAGCACATAGGCCGGCTTCTCATTGAAGTAGCGTTTCAGCGACTCATTGAGATAAGGCGTCAGCGTTTTCATGATGGAAGCCATTTTCTCTGGCTGCACCTGCGCATCAACAATTTCCATATCATGCAAATAAATCGCGCCTTCCTGGGCGTTATACACCGGCTGCGCCTTCATCTTCAGCAGCATTTCTGCCTGCTGCGGACCAAAGAGCGAGCTGACATTGATATTGGCTTTACCGGAAAGCGTGATTTTGCCCGGCTCTTCGCGGCCAATTTGGCTATTGAGTTCACTCAGCACGATATGCGCATTTACCAGCCCGGAAACGCCGATGTCTTTTTCAAAGTTATTGCGCTTTTGCAGCGCCTGATTCACTTCCTGCTCGCTGATAGTGTATTGCGTTAATTGGTTACAGCCGCTGAGTAGCACGGCTAAAAACAGGGCCAGCAGCCCGGAAAACGCCTTTTTCATAGTGTCCTCATCCTGATCGAAACGGCAAAACAGCGATAGCCTGCCTGAATATGGACAAGGTGTCACCAGGCCAGAGCTGAGAAGCGCAACTGCGCTTCTCATTGCAGGATGATTAAGCGGCGATAGAGGAGAGGAGATTAACCTGGGTTTGTTTCGCCATATTGTCGCGATAATCGGCCACACGGCTCGGCCATTCAATGCCGCTAACCAGCGTCAGGGAGCGCAGCAGCGGGAACAGATGAATGTCATCTTCGGAAAGCTCGCCGTTAACGGCGTTAGGTTTGACAATCAACTTATCGAGCTGGCGAAGATCATCGCTGATGTTTTTGATCAGACCCGGCGCGTGTTTACGCAACTCACTGAAGTCACCGATGCTGGCCTGTTTTTTCTCGCTAAAGTAGCGGCGTGCTTCCGGCGTGGCGAATTCGGCAAAGGACGCATCGGCGATGCGCGGTATCAGCAGCTTATTGACATAGCCGTTCACGCGGCGCAGCCAGTCGCTAATCGCGGGATTACTTTTGCCATTCAGCAGCGGTTCATGATCGGATTTATCCACCAGACGTACAATATCCATGCTTTCCGGCACGGCACTGCCATCGGCTTTTTGCAGAATCGGCGCCATTTTCTGGCCAATCAACCTTTTCGGTGTTTGCTCATCGTCATTGAGCATCACGATCAGTTCTAACGGCAGATTTTTCAACCCGAAAATCATGCGTGCCTTCACGCAGAAAGGGCAGTGATCGTAGATGTAAAGTTTCATCCCGTTTCTCCTGTGGTTCTCAGGGTGACGGAGGTCACCCTTTTTTCGGACGTGCGGGAAGTATGGAAGAGATCTTTGGCCGGAGCAAACTAGCTGCTGAAAATCGCCGGAGCCACCGGGCGCGGCTGGAACTGCCACCACAGAGCGAAAAGCGTGACCATGCCCACGCTGCTGAGCAGCATCCACGGCAGTTCGGGTAGCGCCCATTGCTGGCCCATATCGAACATCCAGCCGCCGCCGGAATAGCCGATTAAGCCGCCAATGGCGAGGCCGAGACGACTAAAGCCCATATAGCTGCCACGCGCGCGCGAACTGGCCAGCGACGCGCTGAGCGTTTCACGCGCCGGTTCGGCAATAATCGAACCGAGGTAAAATATCGCGATCAGCATAAACAGCGACGGCAGCGAATCGGTCATGCCAACCGGTAGCAGACTGAAGGTCATCAGGAACAACCCTGCCATCAGGCGCGTTTCCAGGCGGAAGCGTTTTTCGCTCCAGCGCGCCAGCGGATAGAGCAGACTTAGCGACAGCAGCGCTTCAATGGCGTACATCCACTTCACGGCAGCCGGTGCCCCAGCCACCTGATTCACCATCACCGGCAGCATCAACATCACCTGTACGGCGAGAATGTAGTAGCCGGTCAACGTCAGCACATACAGGCGGAAGCGCTTGTCCTGCCAGACGCGCTGCATGCCCGCACGCATCGCGATGCGTTCGGTCGAGATGCGCCATGCCGGTAGCCAAATCGCGTTAAACAGTGCTGCACTAACAAACACCGCTGCGCCAACCCAGCACACCAGACGAAAATCCCACGCCAGCAACCAACTACCTATTAGCGCACCCAGTACCGCGCCGGCGCTGTCCTGCATCATCAACAGCGAGAAGAAGCGACCGCGTTCACGCGCGCGCACCAGTTTCATCACCAGCGCACTGCGTGGTGGATCAAACAGCGTGCCGCCCAGACCAGAGAGCAAACAGGCGAGCCATAACAGCCAGGGCTCATGCGCCAGCGCCATGCAGGCAAAACCCGCCGCACGCATCAGCATGCCGGTCACAATCAGCGGACGCGCACCGAAGCGATCGGCGATAGCACCGCCGAAAATGCCAAATCCCTGCTGAACGAATTGACGCAAGCCGAGCGCGATGCCAACCATCAGCGCGGCCCAACCCAGCTGTTCAACAAAATGGATGGAGATGAGGGGAAATACCACGAAAAATCCCAACACCACCAGCATGTTATCGACTAAAAGAAAAGTTTTACCGAGGCGTCGTGCCCGCGCAACCCGAGACATGCTAATTCCTGAGCAAGTGAGAGGAGATAAGAGACCAGTTGGTCTATTTTCCACCTGCAGCAGGGCGAAAAACAGCTTTCTCAGGATGATATTTTTTCATCGAATCCGCAGAAATATTAATCCTAATTCAGGATCAATCACCTGGAACGCGTTGCAGGGTTTTACCGCAAGCAGGGTGACGGTTATAGTGAGAAGTATCGCCGCTGGCGTACATCTTTCTTAAGTTATGGATTTCAGGAGTCATGATGTTTGGCTATCGTTCTGCTGGCCCACGCGTGCGCCTCACTACCGATCGCTTAGTGGTCCGTTTAGTACATGAACGCGATGCCTGGCGGTTGGCCGATTATTATGCGGAGAATCGTGCATTTCTTAAGCCCTGGGAGCCGGTTCGCGACGAAAGCCATTGTTATCCTTCGGGCTGGCAAGCGCGCCTCGGACTGATCGCCGACATGCACAAACAGGGCTCTGCCTACTATTTTGTGCTGATGGACCCGGAAGAGCATGAAGTGCGTGGCGTTGCTAACTACAGCAACGTGCTGCGCGGATCGTTCCACGCTTGCTACCTCGGCTATTCGCTCGGGGAGAAGTGGCAAGGTCAGGGGCTGATGTTTGAAGCGCTCAGCACCACGATTCGTTATATGCAACGGCAGCAGCGCATTCACCGCATTATGGCCAATTACATGCCGCACAATCAGCGCAGTGGCGACTTGCTGGCGCGCCTCGGATTTGAAAAAGAGGGCTACGCCAAAGATTACTTATTGATTGATGGGCGCTGGCAGGATCACGTGCTGACTGCGCTCACTTACCGGGAGTGGACCCCGGATCGCCGTGGACAATAAAAAAGGATATCCCAATGAAAATGGCCCTATCCGCGCAGGCGTTGCGCGTGATTGGTTGCCTGCTGGAGAAGCAGGTCACCACACCGGATCAATATCCGCTCTCACTCAATGGCGTAGTGACCGCCTGTAATCAAAAATCCAACCGTGAACCGGTGCTGAATCTCAGCGAAATGGAGGTGCAAGCGCAGCTCGATGAGCTGGTGAAAAAGCATCTGGTGACGGCCAATAACGGTTTTGGCCAGCGCGTTAGTAAATATGAGCAACGTTTCTGTAACTCGGCTTTCGGCAATCTGCAATTGAGTAGCGCCGAAGTGGCGGTGTTGACGCTGTTATTCCTGCGCGGTGCGCAGACGCCCGGCGAGCTGCGTACGCGCAGCGGCCGCCTGCATGAATTCAGCGATATGAATGAAGTGGAGCAGACACTCAACGGATTATCCACGCGCGATGATGGTCCGATGGTGGTGCGGCTGGCGCGTGAGCCGGGCAAACGTGAGAGCCGCTATATGCACTTGTTCGGTGGCGAGGTGGTGGAAGAGGCGTCCAACGGCGAAACCGCAGCGGATAATGACACGCTTGCGGCGCGCGTGGCGCAGCTGGAAGAAACGGTTGCACAGTTGCAGTCGCAGTTGGAACAGCTGCTGGCAAAGGAGAACTGAGATGACGCTACGTATTGGCATTGTGGGTTTAGGCGGTATCGCGCAAAAAGCGTGGCTGCCGGTGCTATCTCAGGCCAGCAGCTGGCAGCTGGCGGGGGCATTTTCTCCCAACCAGGCAAAGGCACAACCGATTTGCGACAGCTATCGCATGCCGTACTTTGGCCAGCTGGATGCCCTGGCGGCGGCCAGCGATGCGGTGTTCGTGCACAGTAGCACCGCCAGCCATTACGAAGTCGTCAAGGCGCTATTGCTGGCGGGCAAGGATGTGTGCGTCGATAAGCCATTAGCCGAAACCCTGCAGCAGGCCGAGGCGCTGGTGGCGCTGGCTGACAAGCATAAGCGTAAGCTGATGGTGGCGTTCAATCGCCGTTTTGCGCCGCGTTATCAGCAGCTGAAAAATGAAATGCCGCGTGCCGCATCCTTGCGCATTGAGAAGCACCGTGCAGATAGCGTCGGCCCGCACGATCTGCGTTTTACCTTACTGGACGATTATCTGCACGTGGTTGATACCGCGCTGTGGCTGGCTGGCGGTAGTCTAAAGCGCGTGTTGGGACACATCGAAACCAATGATGATGGCGCGATGCTTTTCGCCGAGCACCACTTCTCCGCCGGATCGCTACAAATCACCACTAGCATGCACCGTCGTGCGGGTACGCAGCGCGAGGTGGTGAGCGCCATCTGTGACGGCGATTACATTGAAATTAATGAGATGCGCGACTGGCAGCAGGAGAACCGCAGCGGAATCGTGCGTGATGTGCCGCCCGCGTGGCAAAGTCATCTTACCCAGCGCGGTTTCAGCGGCGCAGCGCAGCATTTCATCCAGTGTGTAGAAAATCAGACGATGCCTGAAACCAGTGGCGAGCAAGCACTGGCGGCGCAGCGTCTGGTGGAAAAACTGTGGCGCGATGCCGAACAGGAATAACCCCTTGTAACACTCAATGCTGGTCATTTCCCGCCGTGTCAGTAGACTATCGCCGGACATCAAGGGATGTCCGCGCTAAGTCGCTCATTTCTCCGACACTTTTCAGGATGCGCCACTCAATATGAATTTGTTGAAATCGCTGGCTGCGGTCAGTTCGATGACCCTGTTTTCCCGCGTGCTGGGCTTTGCCCGCGATGCCATTGTGGCGCGTGTGTTTGGTGCTGGCATGGCAACCGATGCCTTTTTTGTTGCCTTCAAACTGCCCAACCTGCTGCGTCGTATTTTCGCTGAGGGCGCGTTCTCTCAGGCCTTTGTGCCGATTCTCGCGGAATATAAAAGTAAGCAGGGCGAAGATGCCACCCGTGTATTTGTCGCCTACGTCTCCGGTTTATTAACGCTGGTACTGGCGGTGGTGACCGTATTGGGGATGATTGCGGCGCCCTGGGTGATTGTGGTGACCGCGCCAGGCTTCGCCGATACGCCCGATAAATTCGCCTTAACCAGCGCACTGCTGCGCGTCACCTTTCCCTATATTCTGCTGATCTCGCTGGCCTCGCTGGCGGGGGCCATTCTTAATACCTGGAACCGTTTTTCGGTGCCGGCGTTTGCGCCAACGCTGCTAAACATCAGCATGATTGGGTTTGCGGTGTTTGCCGCGCCACATTTCCATCCGCCGGTGATGGCGCTGGCCTGGGCGGTGGTGATGGGCGGCGTGCTGCAGCTGTTCTATCAACTGCCGCACCTGAAGAAGATTGGCATGCTGGTCTTGCCGCGCCTGAATTTGCGCGATGCGGGCGTGTGGCGCGTGATGCGTCAAATGGGGCCGGCGATTCTCGGCGTCTCGGTCAGCCAGATTTCACTGATCATCAACACCATCTTCGCCTCGTTTCTGGTGTCCGGTTCGGTTTCGTGGATGTACTACGCCGATCGTTTGATGGAGTTTCCTTCTGGCGTGCTCGGTGTGGCGCTGGGGACCATTTTGCTGCCATCGCTGGCGAAAAGCTTTGCCAGCGGTAACCAGGATGAGTATTCACGCTTGATGGATTGGGGCCTGCGCCTCTGTTTCCTGCTGGCGTTGCCGAGCGCGGTGGCGTTGGGCATTTTGTCCGGCCCGCTGACGGTAGCGCTGTTCCAGTACGGTAAATTTACCGCCTTTGATGCGTTAATGACGCAGCGCGCGCTGATTGCCTATTCGGTAGGTTTGATGGGGCTGATCGTGGTGAAAGTGCTGGCACCGGGCTTTTATTCACGTCAGGACATCAAAACGCCGGTGAAAATTGCCATCGTGACGCTGATTGTCACGCAGTTGATGAACCTGGTGTTTATTGGTCCGTTGAAGCATGCCGGCTTGTCACTGTCGATCGGTTTGGCAGCTTGCCTGAATGCCGCGCTGCTCTACTGGCAGTTACGTAAACAGGATATCTTTCAGCCGCAGCCAGGCTGGTTCAGTTTCCTGTCGCGCTTGCTAATTGCGGTGGTGGTGATGGCTGCGGCGCTGCTGGGTATTTTGCAGGTGATGCCGGCCTGGGAAGAGGGGCAGATGTGGTGGCGCCTGATTCGTCTGGCGGCAGTCTGCGCCATCGGCGGCGGGGCTTATTTTGTGATGCTCGGCCTGCTTGGCTTCCGTCCCCGCGATTTTGCGCGCCGTACGCTGGCGTAATAATTATGCACTCACGCAGACGGGATTTTATTTTGGCCCGGCGGTCCTCGCGCCGCTGCGCGGTACCTTCACGTCGTACGTCAGCCTGACGGACCGGCTCAGACGGGACCTCCTTGTCCCGGCTGAGCCTTTTGCCCGCGTCCTGCGGGCAAATGCTGGCTTCCTTTCTCCTTCAGCGCTGTGGATGCCTGCCCAAAATAATCGCCCGACTGCTATTTATCTCTCATGCGTTCTGTCTAAAAGCAAAACAAAAAGGCCGCCATCCCGCAAGATGGCAGCCTTAATCAAACCCGCAATATTACGCCACGAACAGCGTTTTTACCCTTTACGACTTAAGGTCGCCTGACCTTTACCTAAACCATCCGGGCCGTAAAATGCCTGAGTTTGATGGGGTCGCAACACCGCCAGGGCTTCATTGGTGAAGCCAATCTGATGCTGCAGCAGAATCCCGTTATGCGTGTTGGTATCACGCAGGCGGCGCGTATGCTGCTGAATGCGTGTCCAGCGGATCTCGCGTTCACTGTGATCACCATAGGGCGCCTGCGTACCAAGGGTTTTCTCGGTATTACGGCGCATTTCGTCCAGATAATTCAACGTCGTCAGCAGCGCGCTTTTATCTTCGGAAATACGCTGCAGCATGTTGCCATTAACCTGGCCGGCAGAAAGTTGCTGCTGCTCCTCATCCATTATCACGGTAAGGGAAGCCAGCACGTCCTGCATTTTATCTAAGGTGATCAGCAGATTGTCCATTGGGATTAGTTACCCTCTAAATACGCCTTGGTATCGGCGATCAGCGCATCGGCGATCTTACCGGTATCCATTTTCAGTTCGCCATTACGAATGGCCGTTTTCAGCTGCTCAACGCGCGCTGTATTAATATCTTTGCTGCCAGGCTGCATCAGCTGCGCCTGCGCAGTGCTCAACTTCACTTCCGCACCGCTTTCGCTGGTAGTGCTGGCTGCTGGCGTGGCGCTCTGGCGCACTTTGCCGCTGTTATCGTTGTTGTCGCGTGTTTGAACAGTGCTAACCGGGTTAGTAGGCTGCGTTCTGTCGATGCTCATGGTAAGGCTCCTGTAAGGTCAGTTGGGGGTCAGCCAACTGAGTCAGCATAGGGTAATGTCTTTGTTGATATCTCTATCGGCAGAACAACAGGGTTCTTTAACGCTTTATAGCGATATCAGAATATTCCCATCCGCGTCGACGCGACCACTGACAACCTGACCATTTCCCATCCTCACGCGCACCATTTGGGCCGCGCTGGCGTTGTTCAGCGCACGTCCTTCGCTGCTGGCATTAAACCCGTTTCCGCTCGCCACCACCATCACATTTTGACCGGCTTTCACCCGCCACGGCTGACGCACCATGGTCGCGGTCACGGGTTGTCCTGGCGGGATATCGCGCAGCGCTACCGCATCAATGACGCCGCTGCTATCCATCAATGCGCGTGCCGGCAATTCATCCAGGCGGCCGGTTTCCAGACGCACGTCCGCCGGGCTGAGATTGCTGCCGCGCGCTACCTGACGGCTCGCCACCAGATATTGGCCGGTGACCTGCACCTGCACCTGCAAGAAACGCCGATTTTGATCGCAGTTGGCGGCGATGCTGATGTTGCCCCACTGGCGGCTGTTGCCCGGCAGCTGCAACTCCGGGGTTTCACAGCTTGGCCATTGCGCCTGCGGTGTACGCACCACCACCGTCATACCGGCGGCATGTTGCGGGTCGCGCGCTTTAAAAAATTGCGTCAACTGTGCGGTGAGATCCGCAGCATGACTGGGTAGCGCCAGTGCCAGCCAAAGTGTGGTTAGCAAGGTGGAATATCTGCGCATAACGCCTCCTGACGAGAAGATGGCACTGAGTCTACGCCTTGCGCAAAAAAATCAATGTCAAAAATAGCCGTCATTTTTGCTGCTATTCAGACGATCACCCTTGCTTTTGTCCACTTAAGCTGTCAGCTCGAAATTCTCATTCGCGGAGGAAGCATGCTCGACAAACTCGATGCCGCGCTGCGATTTGGTACTGAAGCGTTAAACCTACGTGCTCAGCGTCAGGAAATTCTGGCGTCAAACATTGCCAACGCCGATACCCCGGGTTACCAGGCCCGGGATATCGACTTTGCCAGCCAACTGAGCAAGGTGATGCAAAACGGTCGCGCCGAAGGCAGCAGCCTGGCGCTGAATGTGACGTCCTCACGCCACATTGAAGCGCAAACCAACTCTCAGCCGTCACTGGATCTGATGTACCGCATTCCCGATCAACCCGCCGCGGATGGCAACACCGTGGATATGGATCGCGAGCGTACGCAGTTTGCTGATAACAGCCTGAAATACCAAACCGATCTCACCCTCATCAGTAGCCAGATCAAAGGCATGATGAGCGTACTGCAGGGGCAATAAGCATGGCATTGCTGAATATCTTTGATATCGCCGGTTCTGCGATGACAGCGCAATCTCAGCGCCTCAACGTCAGCGCCAGTAACCTGGCGAACGCCGACAGCGTAACCGGGCCCGATGGCCAGCCGTACGTGGCAAAGCAGGTGATTTTCCAGACCGATGCGGCGCAGGGCGCAGCTACCGGCGGCGTGAAAGTCGCCGGCGTGGTTGACGATCCGACACCGGCAAAACTGGTGTATGACCCAGGCAATCCGATGGCGGATCAGAAAGGCTACGTCAAGATGCCGAACGTTGACGTCGTGTCTGAGACCGTTAACACCATGTCAGCGTCGCGCAGCTATCAAGCCAACGTGGAAGTGCTGAACACGGTGAAGTCAATGATGATGAAAACCCTCACCATGGGTCAATAACGGAGAGACATGATGGGCATTGCAGTAGGTGTTAACGAGTCACTGGACCCCACGGTACTGAGCTCCTCCAGCAGTTCGAGCACGGGTAACAGCGCGCAAGATTTGCAGAATCAGTTTCTGACCATGCTGGTGACGCAGCTGAAAAACCAGGATCCCACCAATCCGATGGATAACAGCCAGCTGACAACACAGCTGGCACAGATCAATACCCTGAGTGGCATTGAAAAGCTGAATACCACGCTGGGTTCAATTTCCGGACAGATTAGCTCAAGCCAATCGTTGCAGAGTGCGACCCTGATTGGCCATGGCGTAATGGTCAAAGGAAGCCAGGTTCTGGTGGGCAGCGGCACTACCACGCCATTTGGTGTGGAGCTTGGCAGCGCATCCACCGCCACAACCGCCACCATTAAAGATGCCAGCGGCACCACGGTTCGTACCATCGATTTGGGCGCATTGACCGCGGGCGTGCATACCTTCTCTTGGGACGGCACCCTGACCGACGGCAGCACCGCGCCGGATGGCAAATATACCGTTTCACTGGCCGCCAGCAATGGCAGCACCCAACTGGTGGCACAACCGCTGAACTATGCCTACGTCAATGGCGTGAGCACCGTGGATGACACCGCAAAACTGGATCTCGGCACTATGGGCTCCGCAACCCTCGATGAAATTCGTCAGATTCTCTGATTAACCTTTTAGCAGGAGAAATACTATGTCTTTTTCACAAGCGGTGAGTGGTCTGAGTGCTGCTTCCAGTAACCTCGACGTCATCGGTAACAACATCGCCAACTCCGCCACAGCCGGTTTCAAATCCAGCACCATCTCGTTTGCCGATATGTTTGCCGGTTCAAACGTCGGCATGGGTACTAAAGTTGCCGCGGTAATCCAGAACTTTAACGACGGTACCACCACCACCACCAGTCGTGGTCTGGACGTGGCACTGAGCGGTAACGGCTTCTTCCGTATGACCGATACCAGCGGCGCGGTTTACTACTCGCGTAACGGCCAGTTCACGCTGGATGAAAACCGTAATCTGGTGAATACCCAAGGCTTATCCGTCACCGGTTATCCGGCAACCGGCACGCCGCCAACCATTCAGACCGGTGCTAACCCGGTGGCGCTGAGCGTACCGACTACCCAGATGTCAGCCCGTGCCACTGGCACCGCGACGCAGGTGGCTAACCTGAACTCCACCAGCACCGCGCTGGATGACACTAAATTCGATGCCTCTAACGTGGATACCTATAACGCTAAAAGCACCGTGACCGTGTATGACTCGCAGGGTAACGACCACGCGCTGGATTTGTATTACGTCAAAACCGCGGATAATACCTGGTCGGTGCATGCTATTGACTCCACCACCGGTAAAAGTGCGGGTGATTTTGCAGCGGGCTTCGACGCCAGCGGCAATATGACCAGCCTGGGCGGCACGGCTGGCGCAACCAGCGTAAATCTGACCATTGATGGTAGCAACGGCGCAGCTGCGGGGCAGGTTATCTCCCTGAGTATGGCCGGCAGCCTGCAGCAGAACACCGGCACCACCACCTTTGGTAACCCAACGCAAGATGGTTACGCACCGGGCGATCTCACCAGCTACGCCATCAATGATGACGGCACCATCACTGGTACCTATTCCAACCAGAAAACCCAACTGCTGGGTCAGGTTGTGCTGGCTAGCTTCTCCAACCCGGAAGGCCTGAAGTCAGAAGGCGACAACGTCTGGTCCGCTACCAGCTCTTCAGGTCAGGCTGCTATCGGTTTAGCCAACACCGGCACCTACGGTTCCCTGACGGCAGGCGCGCTGGAAGCATCCAACGTCGATATGAGCCAGGAACTGGTCAACATGATCGTGGCCCAGCGCAACTATCAGGCTAACGCCCAGACCATCAAAACTCAGGACCAGATTCTTAACACCCTGGTTAACTTACGTTAATTCGCTAACGGGATTGCTTTATGGATCACGCAATATATACCGCGATGGGCGCGGCCAGTCAGACACTGGATCAGCAATCGGTTACCGCCAGCAACCTCGCCAACGCCTCAACGCCGGGCTTCCGTGCTCAGCTCAATGCGTTGCGCGCCGTGCCGGTCAGTGGCTGGTCGCTGCCGACGCGTACCCTGGTTGCCGCTTCAACGCCGGGCGCTGATATGTCGCCCGGCGCGATGGACAACACCGGCCGTGCGCTGGATGTGGGCGTACAGCAAGACGGCTGGCTGGCGGTGCGTACCGCTGACGGTTCTGAAGCTTATACCCGCAACGGCAACATGCAGATCAGCTCAACCGGTATTTTGACCATTCAGGGCAATCCCGTGATGGGCGATGGCGGTCCAATCGCCATACCGCAAGGCTCCGAACTGACGATTGCGGCAGACGGCACCATCACCTCGCGTAACGCCGGCGATGCGCCTAACGCCACGGTACAGATTGGCAAACTGAAGTTGGTACGTGCCACTGCCAAAGAGTTACAGCGCGGTGATGACGGCATGTTCCGCCCAACCCAGCAAGCGCAGGCCACGCGCGGTGCCGCATTGGCCAATGATGCCACGGTGAGCGTTATGCCTGGCGTGCTGGAGGGCAGTAACGTCAAGCCGGTGGAAACCATGGTCGATATGATCGCCAACGCCCGACGTTTTGAGATGCAGATGAAAGTGATCTCCAACGTCGATGAAAACGAACAAAAAGCTAACAGCTTGCTCAACATGAGCAGCTAAGGCGTAAGGAAAACACCATGATTCGTTCTTTATGGATCGCCAAAACCGGTCTTGACGCTCAGCAAACCAATATGGACGTCATCTCCAACAACCTCGCGAACGTGAGCACCAACGGCTTTAAACGTTCGCGCGCGGTATTCGAAGATTTGATGTACCAAACCCTGCGTCAGCCGGGCACGCAGTCGTCGGAGCAAACCACGCTGCCGTCAGGTCTGCAGATCGGTACCGGTGTGCGTCCCGTCACCACCGAACGTCTGCATCAGCAGGGTAACCTGTCGCAGACCAGCAACTCGAAAGACGTGGCGATCAACGGCCAGGGTTATTTCGAAGTGCAGATGCCGGATGGCACCTCAGCCTATACCCGTGATGGTTCGTTCCAGGTGGATCAGAACGGCCAGCTGGTCACCAACGCCGGTTATCCGGTGCAGCCGGGCATTACCATTCCGGCCAATGCCACCAGCATCACCATCTCGCGTGATGGTGTGGTGAGCGTGACGCAGCAGGGCCAGACTAACCCGGCGCAGGTTGGTCAGCTGACGCTGAGCACCTTCATGAACGATGCCGGCCTGAATAGCCAGGGTGAAAACCTCTATCAGGAAACCCAGGCATCGGGCGCAGCCACGCAGAGCACGCCGGGTCAGAACGGCGCGGGCTTGCTGTATCAGGGTTATGTGGAAACCTCGAACGTCAACGTGGCGGAAGAGCTAGTTACCATGATTCAAACGCAGCGCGCTTACGAGATTAACAGCAAGGCGATCAGCACCTCCGATCAGATGCTGGCGAAGTTAACCCAGCTATAAGGCTGGTGTCGTTGGGCCAGCTTAGCTGGCCTGATTAAGCAACATGAATAAGGTCAGAACTCCGTGGCGAAGCAAGTGATTCTCAAGCCTGGTCATTGGTTGGTAGCCACGCTGCTACTCACTCTTAACGGTTGTGTGCTGGTACCGCGCACGCCACTGGTACAAGGATCGACAACGGCTGAGCCGACGCCATCCGCACCGCCGGTGGTGAACGGTTCCATTTTTCAGGGCGTCGCACCGCTGAACTACGGCTATCAGCCGCTGTTTGAGGATCGCCGTCCACGCAATATTGGCGACACATTGACGATCACCTTGCAGGAAAACGTCAGCGCCAGCAAAAGCTCCTCCGCCAACGCCAGCCGCGATGGCAGCAACAGTTTAGGCGTCACGGGCGTGCCAACCGGTCTGAGTGGCCTGCTGGGTGCGAGTGGCGAAAAAGCCACGCTTGATGCCAATGGCAAAAATGACTTCGCAGGTAAAGGCGGCGCGACCGCGAATAACACCTTTACCGGCACCATCACCGTCACCGTGAATCAGGTGTTGTCGAACGGCAACCTGCGCGTAGTGGGTGAGAAACAGATCGAAATTAACCAGGGCACCGAATTTATCCGGTTCTCCGGTGTGGTAAATCCGCGCACCATTAGCGCCAGCAACGCTGTGTTATCTACACAGGTGGCCGATGCACGTATTGAGTACGTCGGAAATGGTTATATCAATGAAGCGCAGACGATGGGCTGGTTCCAGCGTTTCTTCCTGAACGTCTCGCCGATGTAAGAGGTAGTAAGAATGACTATGACGACTCTGCTCCGCCTGAGCCTGGGCTTGCTGCTCGGTTTCAGCGTAATGGCACATGCTGACCGCATCCGCGATCTCACCTCGGTGCAGGGCGTGCGCGATAACCAGCTGATTGGTTACGGTTTGGTGGTGGGCCTCGACGGCACCGGTGACCAGACTACGCAAACCCCATTTACCACGCAAACCGTTAGCAACATGCTCTCGCAGCTCGGTATTACGGTACCTGCGGGTACCAACATGCAGCTGAAAAACGTGGCGGCGGTGATGGTCACCGCCAAGCTGCCGACGTTTGCGCGTCAGGGGCAAAACATCGACGTGGTGGTTTCCTCGCTGGGTAACGCCAAAAGTTTGCGCGGCGGTACGCTACTGATGACGCCGATGAAAGGCGTCGATAACCAGGTGTATGCGCTGGCGCAGGGCAACATTTTGGTCGGTGGTGCCGGTGCATCGGCCGGCGGCAGCAGCGTGCAGGTTAACCAGCTCAACGGTGGCCGTATTACCGGCGGCGCTACGGTGGAGCGTGAACTGCAGAGCAACTTCGGTAGCCAGAACACCATTAACCTGCAGCTGAATAATGAAGACTTCAGCATGGCGCAGCGTATCGCCGACGCGATCAACAGCCGTGGTATCGGCTCGGCGCAGCCGCTGGATGCGCGCACCGTGCAGATTCGCGTCTCACCAAATAACAGTTCGCAGGTACGACTGCTGGCAGAGATTCAGAACCTCGATGTTTCGGTACCGCTGGAAGATGCCAAGGTGATTATCAACTCACGTACCGGTTCGGTGGTGATGAATCGCGAAGTGACGCTGAACACCTGTGCCGTAGCGCAGGGCAATCTGTCGGTTACCGTCAATCAGCAGCAGAACGTCAGTCAGCCTGATACGCCATTGGCCGGTGGTCAGACCGTGACGACCAACAATACCCAGATCGATCTGCGTCAGAGTGGTGGCGCGCTACAGCGTGTGAACTCCAGCGCCAACCTCAATAACGTGGTGCGTGCGCTTAATGCGCTCGGTGCATCGCCGATTGATCTGATGTCGATTCTGCAATCGATGGAAAGCGCAGGTTGCTTACGCGCCAAACTGGAAATTATCTGATGACCGACACGCAATCGCTGATGAATGCGGCCTATGACAGCCGCTCACTGAACGACCTAAAACGTGAAGCCGCCGCCGATCCGAAAGGGAAGGCGATGCAGGTGGCAAAGCAGGTTGAAGGGATGTTTGTGCAGATGATGATGAAGAGCATGCGCGCAGCGCTGCCGCAGGATGGCATGCTGAGCAATGACCAGACGCGGCTTTTCACCTCAATGTACGATCAGCAGATTGCGCAGGAGATCGGGAAACGCGGGCTGGGGATGGCGGATCTGATCGTTAAACAGATGCAGCCCGCGCAGGAGCCAGACGAAACGGCGGGCACGGTGCCGATGAAGCTGGATAACAGCTTCATTTATAGCAATCTGCCCTCCAGTCAGCTCGAGCAGATGGTGCGTAAAGCGGTGCCACGTCTGCCAGTTTCACCGAGCAGTTTGCCCAGTGACAGCAGCGACTTTATCGCGCAGCTGGCGCAGCCTGCTCAGGTTGCCAGCCAGAAGAGTGGTATTCCGCATCACCTGATTCTGGCGCAGGCCGCGCTGGAATCAGGCTGGGGCCAGCGTCAGATTCTGACGCGCGATGGCAAACCGAGTTACAACGTGTTTGGCATCAAGGCGAGCGGCGACTGGAAGGGGCAAACCACCGATATTATGACCACGGAATATGAAGGCGGCGAAGCGAAAAAAGTGCGCGCCAGCTTCCGTGTCTATGGTTCGTATATGGAAGCGCTCAGCGACTACGTCAAACTGCTTTCCAGTAATCCGCGTTATGCCGCCGTGGCGAATGCGCCAAGCGCCGAGCAGGGCGCCCGTGCTCTGCAGGCCGCCGGTTACGCCACCGATCCTAAGTATGCGCAAAAATTGGTGGGAATGATCCAACAATTCAAAAACATGGGCGAAAAAGTGGTGAAGGCGTACAGCAACGATATCACCGATTTGTTCTGATTTTTGCCCTCAAGTTTCACTTAAGCACGCCGATAACAATCACATGCCGCGGGCGTTCTCCGCCCGCGCAATCGCACTGATGACTGCCAGCCCGGTTAACGGGAAATTAAGGAACCGAGATGTCCAGCATAATTAACTCAGCGATGAGTGGGCTGAGCGCCGCACAGGCTGCATTAAGCACCACCAGTAATAACATCAGCAATTACACGGTAGCGGGCTATTCGCGTCAGACTATTTTGTTAAGCCAGGCCAACAGCACGCTCTCCGGCAGCAGTTACTACGGAAATGGTGTCAACGTGACCGGCGTCCAACGTGAATACGATCAGTTCATTACTGCACAGCTGCGCGGCTCAAGCGCCAACTACAGCGCGGTAAACACCCAGTACTCGCAGATCTCCAATATTGATGATTTGCTGTCAACCTCGACCACCAGCCTGTCGACGTCGATCCAGAACTTTTTCACCAATGTGCAGAGCGTGGTGAGCAACGCGGACGATCCGTCGGCACGCCAGTCAATGCTGAGTTATGCGCAAGGCCTGGTTAACCAGTTCCAGACCACCGCGCAGTATCTCAACAATATGCAGAGCAGCGTCAATACCGACATCGGCTCCAGCGTTGACCAGATTAATACCTATACCAAACAGATCGCCGATCTTAATACGCAGATTGCGAAGCTGACCACCGGCGGTGGCGCGGCGCCTAACGATCTGCTCGATCAGCGCGATCAGTTAGTAAATAACCTGAATAACGTGGTTGGCGTCAGCGTGTCGCAGCAGGATGGGAGCTATGTGGTTTCCATGGGCAGCACCACGCTGGTTAACGGCAAAAACACCACGCAGCTGGTGGCAATGCCATCCAGCAGCGATCCTTCGCGCACCACTGTGGGCTATGTCGATAAGCTGGCGGGTAATGTCGAAATTCCGGAAAAAACCCTGACCACCGGATCGCTAGGCGGTTTACTGGCATTCCGTACTCAGGATTTGGATACCGCACAGAATCAGCTGGGCCAACTGGCTGCTGCATTCACCACCAGCTTCAACGCGGTGCAGACTCAGGGCTACGACAGTAACGGCGACAAGGGTACCGATTTCTTCACCATCGGTAGTCCTACCGTGGTCAGCAATAGCAAGAATACCGGCAGCGCAACCGTCAGCGCCGTCTGGTCTGACAGCAGTGCGTTAAAAGCCTCGAACTACACCGTGAGCTATGACGGCAGCAACTGGTCTGTGACGCGCATGTCGGACAACGTGAAAATTACCCCGACGCAGGGAACAGATGGCAGCGGCAATACCACATTGAGCTTTGATGGTCTCGATCTCACTGTGAGCGGTAGCGCGAGCGCAAAAGATAGTTTCCTGGTGAAACCGGTACAGAACGTGATCGGTGGCATGACGGTGGCGATTACCGATGAGTCGCAAATTGCAGCAGCCTCGTCAGCCACCAGCGGCGAAAGCGATAACACCAACGCGCAAAAAATGCTGGATCTGCAGGACGCTAACCTGGTCAACGGCAATGCCACCATTGCTCAAGCCTACGCCAGTATCGTGAGCACCGTGGGTAACAAAACCAGCTCGCTGGAGACAGCCAGCACCACTCAGGAAAACGTGGTCAATCAGTTAACCGATCGTCAGCAATCCGTATCGGGCGTTAACCTTGATGAAGAGTACGCCAACCTGACCAAGTATCAGCAATTTTACATGGCAAATGCGCAGGTGCTGCAAACAGCGAGCACCATTTTCAGCGCGCTGATGAACATCCGCGGCTAAGCAGAGAGGATAAAAGTCCATGCGTTTAAGTACTAATATGATTTTTAACCAGCAGGTACGCGGAATTACCGATTCCCAGGCTTCCTGGTTAAAAGTGGGTGAGCAGCTTTCGAGCGGCCTGCGCGTTAACAATCCCTCTGACGATCCGATTGCTGCTTCACGTTCGGTCGTGCTGTCGCAGTCACAGGCAAAAAGTAGCCAGTATGCCACCGCGCGCAGCTTCGCCGATCAGAGTCTATCGATGGAAGAGAATGCGCTCTCCAGTGTCACTGGCAGCATTCAGGATGCGCAGACGCTGATTGTTTATGGTTCTACCGGTACGCTGAGTGATGATGACCGCGCGTCGATTGCCACCCAGTTAGAAGGCATCCGTTCGCAGTTACTCAACCAGGCAAACAGCCAGGATGGCAACGGCCGCTACATTTTTGCCGGCTACAAAACCGATACGGCACCTTTCACGGATTCTGGCACCGGCGTGACCTATACCGGCGGCAACGAGGCCATTTCGCAGAAAGTGGATTCCAGCCGCACGATGACAGTGGGTGATACCGGCGACTCGGTCTTTATGTCGATCACTGGCAACGCAAAAGCCGAGCCTAACGGCGATCCTAGCGAAACCAACCTGTTTAATATGCTGGATAGCGCAATTGCCGCTTTAAAAGTCCCGCAGGATAACGCTGATGATGCCACTAAACAGACCTTCCAGGATGCACTGGACAAGACTAACCGTGGCTTGAGCAACTCACTCAACAATGTGTTGACCGTGCGCTCTGCCGTGGGAACCAAGCTGGCTGAACTGGATACGCTGGATGCGCAGGGCGACGATCGTGACACCATTATGGCGTCGCAGATGAGTGACCTGGTTGAAGTGGACTACACCTCGGCGATCTCCAGCTACACCATGCAGCAGACGGCCTTGCAGGCGTCTTACAAGACCTTCACCGATATGTCGCAGATGTCGCTGTTCCAGCTTAATTCGTAATTGATCTGAACCTTTGAGCGTACTTTAACCGGGTGCGCTTAGTTTCTCCCACCGCCTTTCGGGGCTGTGGGATTTTTTTTGCCTGCTGCTCGGGTAGCCATAAAGGGCGTCATGCCGCTCACTCAGGCAATAATTGGGTGCGCATGAATGCTTACCCCACAAAAACCCAGCTAAATAAACATAGGGTGTCTTTCATGGCATCAATCTAACGCCGTCAATCGCAGGCAATAAAAAACCCCGGACTGGCCGGGGTTCGATTTTACTGACTTGCTAACGCTTAGGCGCTTTCCGGACGGGTAGCCGGAGCGGTTGCCTGATGCGTTGCGCTGTGACCACCTGCAGAACCACGACCTTCGAAGCCAAACGCGGGACGAACCCAATCGCTATGACGAGCCGGTTCAGGTTCCCATGCCGGTGCCGGTGCTTTGGTCATCGGGGCGGTAGCATGATGTTTGAAGCGCGTTTCAACGGTCGTTACCGCAGTGTCACGTGCCGCAACCGGCGCATGCGGTTCCGTTACCGGTGTGACATCAGCTTCTGCAGCCACTGGCGCAGCCAGTACTTCTTCAACCTGTGCTTCCACTGCTGGCGAAACATCAGCCGGCGCCTGCTCAACAACGTCAGCCACTGCGCTAACTTCAGGCTGCGCTTCTTCAACGCTGGCCGCCGGTTCCGCTTCAGCTGCGGTTTCCTGCGCAACTTGTTCATCAGCAGCAGAAATCACTGATGGTTCTTCGTTGACGGGCGCTGCAATCGGCGTGACGTCATCAGTATTCACTACCGGCACCTCAGTGTGCGCCTGCGGTTCAACCTGATGCACGGCTTCTTCAGCGGCAACCTGCTCAACGGCCGGTTCAACAGCAGCGGGTTCAACCGTAGCGGTTTCAACAGTAGCGGTTTCAGCCACGGCGGCGGCGGTTTGTTGATAGCCGTAATCCGACACTTCATGCATGGCATCTTGCGTGGTGTACTCTTCCTGCGCTTGCGCAACCGGGTAAGAAATCCACACTTTACCGGATGCCATTTCTGGCGAAGCTGCAGCAGACTCCAGCGGCATTGCAGACTGCGTTGGGTAACGCTCGTCACGATAACGACGACGACGCTGGCCGCTTACGCGCAGGTGACGCGGTGAACGACGTGAACGACGCGGCATATTGGCGCTGTCACGGTTCTCGCTATCATCTTGCTCGTCATTGCTGGCTTCCGGATGTTCGATGTACTGAGCACGTGGTGCAGTTTCAGCGGCGGCTTCATGCACAACTGGCGCAGGCGCTTCAGCGGTGACTTCACCGGTATCGCCCACACGTACGCGTTGTGACAGCTGACGCTGTTTACGACGCGGCATCACCTGTACACGCTCTTCTTCCTGCGCAACATTTTCGTCTACGACGTCAGCCTGAACGACCGGTTCAGCGACTTTCTGATCCTGCTGCTGAGTGCGTTTTTCTTCCTGACGACGACGCTGGCGATCGGCACGCTGTTCGCGGCGCTGTTGCTGCTGCTCATCACGTTGCTCAAGTGCTTCATCGCTCAGTACAGGACGCGCTTCACGCGGTTCGTTCTGACGCTTGTTGCGACGATTGTCCTGATTGTCACGCGGTTCGCGGGCTTCACGTGGCTCACGTGCTTCGCGCGGCTCGCGTGGTTCACGCGCTTCGCGACCTTCACGCCCCTGACCATTCTCGCCATTACGCGGTGTGCGCTCACGACGATTATTACGACGGTTGTTATTGTTGCGACGCTCGCCACGCTGTTGCGTATTTTCCGCTTCAACAGCCGCTGGCGTCTCTTGCTGAGTTTCAGCCGGAGCCGCAGCAGGCGTATCGCTGGCAAACAGTTTCTTCAAGCCGTTCAGCAGGCGGGCAACGAAGCCGGTGCTGGTCACTGCAGGTGCGGCAACAGCAGGTTTGGCTTTCGCTTCAACGGCTGGCGCTGGCTGTGTCTCTTTAACCACTTCAACCGGTGCTGGCGGCGCATCTGGCATCGCGAAGGCGGCCAGGGCTGGCTGCTCCGGACGACGACGCTCCGCGTGCTCTTCTTCAGAAGGCAGCGCCATTTCCGCTTCGTGCAGTTTTGGCAGATGGTAGCTCAGGGTTTGCGTCTCTTCACCGGTGCGGACACGCAGTACAGAGTAATGTGGCGTTTCCATCTGATCGTTTGGCACGATGATGGCACGCACGCCGCCCTGACGTTTCTCAATGGCGCTCACCGCATCACGTTTTTCGTTCAGCAGGTAAGAGGCCACCGGAACCGGCACGATCGCATGCACTTCTTTGGTGTTGTCTTTCAGCGCTTCTTCTTCAATCAGACGCAGAATAGATAGCGACAGCGATTCGTTATCACGGATGGTGCCGGTACCGCTACAGCGTGGGCAGACGTGATGACTGGATTCACCCAGTGACGGGCTGAGGCGCTGACGCGACATCTCCAGCAAACCGAAGCGTGAAATGTGGCTAATCTGGATGCGTGCACGATCCTGACGCACGGCTTCACGCAGACGGTTCTCGACGGCACGCTGGTGACGCACTGGCGTCATATCGATAAAGTCGATAACAATCAGGCCGCCGAGATCGCGTAGACGCAGTTGGCGAGCGATTTCATCGGCCGCTTCCAGGTTGGTATTAAACGCGGTCTCTTCGATGTCACCGCCGCGCGTAGCACGTGCGGAGTTAATATCAATGGCGGTCAGCGCTTCGGTGCTATCGATAACAATCGAACCGCCTGACGGCAGGCGCACTTCACGCTGGAAGGCAGATTCAATCTGCGATTCAATTTGGTAATGGCTGAACAGCGGGATTTCACCGGTGTACAGTTTGATTTTGCTGCTAAAGTCGGGACGGCCTAGCGCAGCAATGTGCTGACGCGCCACTTCCAGAACTTTCGGGTTATCGATGAGGATTTCACCAATATCCTGACGCAGATAATCGCGGAAGGCGCGGACGATAACGTTGCTCTCCTGATGAATCAGGAAAGGTGCTGGGCGGCTGTCTGCCGCTTTCTTGATTGCTTCCCAGTGCTTCAGACGGAAGCTGAGATCCCACTGCAGCGATTCGGCAGATTTACCGACGCCCGCGGTGCGAACAATCAGACCCATGCCATCTGGAAGTTCCAGTGCGGAAAGGGCTTCTTTCAACTCGGTACGATCGTCACCCTCAATACGGCGAGAAATACCGCCAGCACGTGGGTTGTTCGGCATCAATACCAAATAGCTACCGGCCAGCGAAATAAAGGTAGTCAGTGCTGCTCCTTTATTACCGCGCTCCTCTTTATCAATCTGAACGATAACTTCCTGACCTTCACGCAGCACATCTTTAATATTCGGACGACCATGTGCGTTGTAGTTGGCCGGGAAGTATTCGCGGGAAATTTCTTTCAGAGGGAGGAAACCGTGACGTTCAGCACCGTAATCGACAAACGCAGCTTCAAGGCTGGGCTCAACGCGGGTGATTTTACCTTTGTATATGTTGGCTTTTTTCTGTTCGTGTCCAGGACTTTCAATATCCAGATCGTACAGACGTTGTCCATCAACCAGGGCAACGCGCAACTCCTCCTGCTGAGTTGCGTTAATTAACATTCTTTTCATCGTGACTTACTCGTTATTCTCACATGAGTGATGTAGCTGCGGGCATCGTTACCCTGGACGAGAATCAACCGATGACCCCGTGTCTTAATGCACAGACGTCAACCTCACGGTTGTCGGCGGCTAAAGGGGCGCAAATCTTGTCGGTGGCCTGTTTTTCATAAGGAAATCCAGCGCCTGAAGGTGGAAGTGTTACAGAGTATTCAAAAATCCACTCATCCTAGTCTGTCGTCCAGGCCGCAACCCGCAGCCCGCTAAGTGCCTGATTTAACATTACGTCTTACGCCATTGCTGCGTGTCCGTTCAATCCGGCAAAATGACTTATTTCGCTCTTTTTCCTGCCTGAATCTTTCCAGGGCAGAAACACCTGCATTATTCCATTGCTCACCAACATATAGCAAGGCGACTTTTGCCAAGCTGAGAAGTTTATTCATCCTTAACCTGTTCATTTGCAGGGCTAATCATCGCATCGTTGAAAATGTCGCCATTTTCAACGTTTCGTGACGCGACAAAGAGAGAGTTAAGCACAGAAAAAGGGGTGGCGCTATCCAGGGACACTAATTAGAATCGCCGCCATGAAAACAGAGAATCCCGGCGTACAGTATGTCGCCATCACGGCTGAAAATGCCGGACAACGTATTGATAACTTTTTGCGCACCCAACTCAAGGGCGTGCCAAAAAGCATGATTTATCGCATTTTGCGTAAAGGTGAAGTGCGGGTGAACAAAAAACGCGTGAAACCCGAATACAAGCTGGAGGATGGCGACGAGCTGCGCATTCCGCCAGTGCGGGTTGCCGAGCGCGAGGAAAATACCGTTTCACCGAAGCTGGATAAAGTTGCGGCTCTGACCAACGCCATTCTGTACGAAGATGACTATTTGATGGTGATGAATAAACCCTCCGGTACAGCGGTGCACGGCGGCAGCGGATTAAGTTTTGGCGTAATTGAAGGATTGCGCGCGTTGCGTCCGGAAGCGCGTTTTCTCGAGTTAGTGCATCGCCTCGATCGCGATACTTCTGGCATCTTGCTGGTGGCGAAGAAGCGCTCGGCGCTGCGTTCGCTGCATGAGCAACTGCGCGAGAAGGGCATGCAGAAAGATTATCTGGCGCTGGTGCGCGGTGACTGGCCATCGCATCTGAAAGTGGTGCAGGCACCACTGCTGAAGAATATTTTGCAGAGTGGTGAGCGCGTAGTGCGCGTGAGTGCTGAGGGTAAGCCCTCCGAGACGCGCTTTAAGGTTGAAGAGCGCTTCGGCTTTGCGACCCTGGTTAAAGCGAGCCCGGTGACGGGGCGTACGCATCAGATCCGCGTCCATACGCTGCATGGCGGACATCCCATCGCTTTTGACGATCGCTATGGCGATCGCGAATTTGACGCGCAGCTTAGTTCGACCGGCTTATCTCGGCTGTTCCTGCATGCCGCCGCGTTGACTTTTACCCATCCCAACACCGGAGAAGTGCTGCGGATGGAGGCGCCACTGGATGGCGCACTGAAGCACTGCCTGGCACAGCTGCGCCAGAAAAAAGCCTGATTACGCGGGCATCAACATAGCGCGTTGATGCCCGCCGCTCTTAGCATCTCATTCAAAGCAATCAGCGGTAAGCCAATTAAGGTATTGGGATCGCGTCCTTCCAGTTTATCGAACAAACAAATCCCTAATCCCTCACTTTTAAAGCTACCTGCGCATTGCAGCGGCTGCTCCTTCTCCACATAACCGCGTATCTCTTCTGCACTTAACTGACGGAAATGGACAGTAAAAGGTTCGCAAATAACCCACCGTTTGCCGCTCTGCGGTTGTATCAGCGCCAGCCCGGTATAAAAGGTTATGGCGTTGCCGCTGGCAGCAGCGAGCTGACGGCAGGCGTTCTCTACGGTATGCGGCTTGCCGGTAATCTCGCCATTTAACACGCAGACCTGATCGGAACCGATAATCCAGCTATTGGGATGATGTCCAGCAAGCGCCTCTGCCTTGGCTAAGGCCAGACGCTGCACCAGCTCGGGTGCCGATTCATCCATCAGCGGTGTTTCGTCACAATCGGGCGCAGCGGTAATAAAAGGCAGGCCCAATTTGTTCAGCAGCGCCTGACGAAAAGGGGAGGTTGAAGCTAATACCAAAGGTGTCATCATTTTTTTTCAGAATAGATAGCGTAAAGATGACAGTCATTTTAAACTATGCGCCGCACTGGATGCGACTAACGGGTGAAAGATGCCGTAAACCGGCCTTTTTCTTTGACTCTATGACGTTACAAAGTTAATATGCGCGCCCTATGCAAAAGGTAAAATTACCCCTGACGCTCGATCCGGTCCGCGCCGCGCAAAAACGCCTTGATTATCATGGTGTTTATGCACCTGAATTGGTGGCGCGCTTGGCCGAAACGGTCGTGAGTGTGGACAGTGAAGTTGAATGCGATATGTCGTTTGCGGTTGACAACCAGCGCCTCGCCGTTCTGCAAGGAACAGCCGAAGTGCAGGTGACTCTGTCATGTCAACGCTGCAACCAGTCGTTTCCACGTCATGTTCACGTAAGCTATTGCTTCAGTCCTGTCTCTTCTGATGAACAGGCCGAAGCACTGCCGGAAGCCTACGAGCCAGTTGATGTCAATGATTTTGGTGAGATCGACTTGCTGGCGGTGATCGAAGATGAACTCATCCTCGCGCTGCCCGTGGTTCCGGTGCATGATTCTGAACACTGTGAAGTGTCCGACGCGGACATGGTATTTGGTCAATTGCCTCCAGAGGCAGAAAAACCAAATCCGTTTGCCGTATTAGCCAGTTTAAAGCGTAAGTAATAGGAGTAAGGTCCATGGCCGTACAACAGAATAAACCAACCCGTTCTAAGCGTGGTATGCGTCGTTCACACGATGCTCTGACCACTGCTGCTCTGTCAGTAGATAAAGTTTCTGGCGAAACTCATCTGCGTCACCATATCACTGCGGATGGTTACTACCGCGGTCGCAAGGTTATCACCAAGTAATCCTCGCGATTACACAAGGCGATACCTTGACACGTTTGACCCTGGCAGTTGATGCCATGGGCGGGGATTTCGGTCCCTGCGTGACAGTGCCTGCAGCCTTGCAGGCACTGGCCTCTCATTCGGAGCTGGTTCTTCTTCTGGTCGGTGATCCCGACATCATCTCGTCATTTCTTGCCAAAGCGGATTCCTCGTTACAGAGGCGTGTGCAGGTTATTCCTGCCGAATCGGTTATTGCAAATGATGCCAAACCCTCTCAGGCAATTCGTAACAGCCGCGGCAGTTCAATGCGTGTGGCGTTAGAGTTGGTGAAAGAGGGTAAAGCGCAAGCCTGTGTCAGTGCGGGAAATACCGGCGCGTTGATGGGGTTGGCGAAAATGTTATTAAAACCGCTGGATGGCATAGATCGTCCGGCGCTGATGACGGTTTTACCGCATCAGCAACATGGCAAAACGGTGGTGCTGGATCTCGGTGCCAACGTCGAATCTGACAGCGCCATGCTGGTGCAGTTTGCGATTATGGGCGCAGTGATGGCCGAAGAAGTGCTGGAGATCGCCCAGCCGCGGGTGGCGTTGCTGAATATTGGTCAGGAAGAGACTAAAGGATTGGAAACAATCCGCGCCGCATCTGCGGTGCTGCGAGCGTCACCGCAAATCAACTATATTGGTTATCTTGAGGGGAACGATCTCCTCACCGGCAAGACGGATGTGCTGGTCTGTGATGGCTTCGTGGGTAACGTCACGTTGAAGACCATGGAAGGCGTGGTAAGAATGTTCCTCTCTCTGCTGAAATCATCAGAGGAAGGAAAAAAACGGGCCTGGTGGCTAAAATTGTTGGGGCGCTGGATTCAAAAGCGCCTGGCAAAGCGTTTCGGCCACCTCAACCCCGACCAGTACAATGGCGCTTGTCTGTTAGGATTGCGCGGGACAGTGATCAAAAGCCACGGTGCGGCGAATCAACGTGCATTTGCCGTGGCGATAGAGCAGGCAGAGCAGACGGTGCGAAGGCAAGTCCCAGAGAGGATTGCGGCGCGCCTTGACACTGTATTAGCCAGGAGTGACAAAGCGTAGATGTTTACCAAAATTATCGGTACGGGCAGCTATTTGCCTGAGCAGATTCGCTCTAACGCGGATCTGGAAAAAATGGTCGAGACGACGGACGAGTGGATTGTCACCCGTACCGGCATCCGTGAGCGCCGCATTGCAGCACCGGATGAAACGGTCGCCACCATGGGCTTCACCGCAGCACAACGCGCGCTGGAAATGGCGGGTGTGAATGCGAGCGACGTTGGCCTGATCATTGTGGCCACGACGTCCTCCAGCCATGCCTTCCCAAGTTCTGCATGCATGATCCAGCAAATGCTGGAGATCAATGACTGCGCCGCTTTCGATTTGGCCGCTGCCTGTGCGGGCTTCACCTATGCACTGAGCGTTGCCGATCAATACATCAAGAATGGTGTCGTTAAACATGCTCTGGTGATCGGCGCAGACGTGTTAGCACGTACGCTCGATCCCAACGATCGCGGCACCATTATTCTGTTCGGTGATGGCGCGGGCGCTGTGGTGCTGAGCCAGAGCCAAGAGCCAGGCATCCTTTCCACTCATCTACACGCCGATGGCCGTTACAGCAAGCTGTTAACGCTGCCGTATCAGGATCGTGCCCATCAGGATGAGCCGGCTTATCTGACGATGGCGGGCAATGAAGTCTTCAAAGTGGCGGTGACTGAACTGGCGCACATTGTTGATGAAACCCTGCAAGCCAACAATCTCGATCGTGAAATGCTCGACTGGCTGGTGCCGCATCAAGCGAACCTGCGCATAATTAGCGCAACCGCCAAAAAGCTGGGCATGGGCATGGAGAAAGTGGTGGTCACGCTGGATCGCCACGGCAATACCTCAGCCGCTTCCGTGCCAAGTGCGCTGGATGAAGCGGTGCGTGATGGCCGTATCAAGCCGGGACAACTGATTTTGCTAGAGGCCTTTGGTGGTGGTTTCACCTGGGGTTCTGCACTGGTTCGCTTTTGATTGACAGGAACGAAAGATGACGCAATTTGCTTATGTTTTCCCAGGACAGGGATCGCAGACTGTCGGCATGTTAGCCGAGCTGGCTGCCGAAAATCCGCAGGTTGAAGCCACTTTCCGTGAAGCTTCTGACGCGCTGGGTTATGACTTATGGCAGTTAGTCCAGCAAGGACCGGCTGAAGAGTTGAATAAAACCTGGCAGACGCAGCCTGCGTTGCTGGCAGCTTCAGTTGCTATCTATCGTGTGTTGCAGAGCAAGAACGCGCTGCCGCCAACACTGATGGCTGGTCACAGTCTTGGTGAGTATTCTGCACTGGTTTGTGCTGGTGTACTCGACTTCGCGGATGCCATTAAACTGGTTGAGCTGCGTGGCAAATTAATGCAGGAAGCGGTGCCAGAAGGCACGGGCGCAATGCAGGCTATTATTGGTCTGGACGATGAGTCCATTCGTAAAGCCTGCGAAGAGAGTGCGCAAGGCCAAGTGGTTTCACCGGTCAATTTCAACTCGCCAGGTCAGGTAGTGATCGCCGGTAATAAAGAAGCGGTTGAGCGTGCAGGTGCAGCGTGTAAAGCTGCTGGCGCCAAACGTGCGCTGCCATTGCCGGTGAGCGTGCCGTCACATTGCGCGCTGATGAAGCCGGCAGCCGATAAACTGGCGGTTGCGCTGGAAGCTATTACCTTTAACGCACCTGCCGTACCGGTGGTTAATAACGTTGATGTGAAGTGTGAAACCGACGGCGCTGCGATTCGAAGCGCGCTGGTACGTCAGCTGTATAGCCCAGTGCGCTGGACCGAAGCGGTCGAATTTATTGCTACGCAAGGCGTAGAACAGCTGCTGGAGATCGGTCCAGGCAAAGTCCTGACCGGTCTGACCAAACGTATTGTGGATAGCCTGAGTGCCGCTGCCGTGAACGATTCTGCTTCACTGAGTGCGGCGCTTACACAGGAATAAGAGGAAAAACATGAGCTTTGAAGGTAAAGTAGCGCTGGTTACCGGTGCAAGCCGTGGTATCGGTCGCGCCATTGCGGAAACGCTGGCTGCACGCGGTGCAAAAGTGGTGGGAACTGCCACCAGTGCAAGCGGTGCAGAAGCAATCAGTGCTTACCTCGGCGACAAGGGCAAAGGCCTGCTGCTGAACGTCACTGATGCAGCCTCAATTGAGAGCGTCCTCGAACAAGTTCGCGCCGAATTTGGCGAAGTGGACATTTTAGTCAATAATGCAGGCATTACGCGTGACAATCTGTTGATGCGCATGAAAGACGATGAATGGGCGGATATCCTTGATACCAACCTGACATCGGTCTTCCGTCTTTCTAAGGCGGTTATGCGTGCCATGATGAAAAAACGCGTGGGCCGTATCATTACCATCGGTTCTGTAGTTGGGACCATGGGTAACGCGGGTCAGGCAAACTATGCGGCAGCAAAAGCAGGTTTGATTGGCTTTAGCAAATCACTGGCGCGAGAAATTGCGTCACGTGGCATTACTGTAAACGTCGTGGCTCCGGGCTTTATTGAGACGGACATGACGCGTGCACTGAACGAAGATCAACGTTCGGGTATTTTGGCAGAAGTTCCTGCAGGTCGTTTAGGTGACCCGCAGGAGATTGCCAATGCTGTTGCATTCTTAGCCTCTGACGAAGCAGCCTACATCACGGGTGAGACGCTTCATGTCAACGGCGGCATGTACATGGTCTGATAATCACGAAAACATTTGCTTTATCTGCGGTAAACACCGCAGAATAACGCAAAATCGTGGTTCGACCAGCCGGGATTTTGTTGCATCTTTTTCAACATTTTATACACTACGAAAACCATCGCGAAAGCGAGTTTTGATAGGAAATTAAATAGTATGAGCGATATCGAACAACGCGTTAAGAAAATCGTAGCTGAGCAGCTGGGTGTTAAAGAAGACGAAGTGATTAACACTGCTTCTTTCGTTGAAGACCTTGGTGCAGATTCTCTTGACACCGTTGAGCTGGTAATGGCTCTGGAAGAAGAGTTTGATACTGAAATTCCAGACGAAGAAGCTGAGAAAATCACTACCGTTCAGGCAGCGATCGACTACATCAATAGCCATCAAGGCTAATGAATATCTTCAGGCGGTCACCTCGACCGCCTGAGTTTTATGTTTGCCCCACATAGCGTTATTTTTTCCCTCCCTGGAGGACGTGCGTGTCTAAGCGTCGTGTAGTTGTGACTGGTCTTGGCATGTTGTCTCCTGTCGGCAATACCGTAGAGTCTACCTGGAGTGCTCTCCTTGCCGGTCAGAGCGGCATTAGCCTGATCGACCATTTTGATACTAGTGCCTACGCAACGCGTTTTGCAGGCTTAGTAAGAGATTTCAATTGCGATGATTTCATCTCGCGCAAAGATCAGCGCAAGATGGATGACTTCATCCAATACGGCATCGTTGCTGGTATTCAGGCTATGGCAGACTCAGGTCTGGTCGTAACTGATGAGAATGCGGGTCGCATTGGTGCGGCAATCGGTTCTGGCATTGGCGGACTGGGTTTAATCGAAGATAACCACAGCTCGCTGGTCAACGGTGGTCCGCGTAAAATCAGCCCGTTCTTTGTACCTTCTACCATCGTAAACATGGTGGCAGGTCACCTCACCATTATGTATGGCCTGAAAGGCCCAAGCATCTCAATCGCAACGGCGTGTACCTCCGGCGTCCATAACATTGGTCATGCGGCGCGAATTATTGCGTATAACGATGCGGATGTGATGTTGGCTGGTGGTGCGGAAAAAGCCAGTACGCCATTAGGTGTCGGTGGTTTCGGTGCTGCACGTGCGCTCTCTACCCGTAATGACAATCCGCAGGCGGCAAGCCGTCCGTGGGATAAAGATCGTGACGGTTTCGTGTTGGGTGACGGTGCTGGCATTGTCGTACTGGAAGAGTACGAACACGCGAAGAAACGTGGTGCGAAGATTTATGCTGAAATTATTGGTTTCGGCATGAGCAGCGATGCTTACCACATGACGTCACCTCCGGAAGACGGTTCAGGCGCTGCAGCCGCGATGGTTAATGCACTGCGTGATGCGCAGCTGAACGCTGAGCAGATCGGCTATGTCAACGCGCACGGCACCTCAACGCCAGCCGGTGACAAAGCGGAAGCGCAGGCGGTGAAATCGGTGTTTGGTACTGCAGCTCACAGTGTGATGGTCAGTTCAACCAAGTCGATGACCGGTCATTTGCTGGGCGCTGCTGGTGCGGTAGAAGCGATTTATTCGATTCTGGCGCTGCGCGACCAGGCGATTCCACCGACCATCAACCTCGACAATCCTGACGAGGGTTGTGATCTGGACTTCGTGCCACATACGGCGCGTCAGATCAGCGGACTGGAGTACACGTTGTGTAACTCCTTCGGGTTTGGCGGCACCAACGGCTCGCTGATCTTCCGTAAGGTATAATCGCTCCTGAGCTATACAGAGGCCCGCAATGCGGGCCTTTTTTATATTGCTATTGTGGTGTTCAAGGTGACCAGCATGTGGATAAACGGCATACAACAAACCGAGCTTTCAGCACGCGATCGCAGCGTGCAATTTGGTGACGGCTGTTTTACCACCGCCGCCGTGATCAACGGAAAGGTTGTTTTACTGGATGCGCATCTGCAACGTCTGCGTGAGGGCTGCGAACGCTTATTCATGGCTGCACCCGACCTACCGCAACTCTCCGCTGAAATGTGCCAGGCTGCTCATGGACAGATGCAGGCGGTACTCAAAGTTATTTTAACGCCAGGCGCAGGTGGCCGCGGTTACAGCCGCACCGGTTGCATCTCACCTACGCGTATTGTTTCGCTCTCTCCGTGGCCGCAGCACTACGCCGTCCTGCAACAGCAGGGTGCAGTACTCCACACTAGCCCCATTCGTCTGGCGCGCAATCCGTTGCTGGCCGGTGTGAAGCATCTGAATCGCCTTGAGCAGGTAATGATTCGCCACCATCTTGACCAGACGGGCGGCGACGAGGCACTGGTGCTTGACACTGAAGGGACGGTGGTGGAATGCTGTGCGGCCAATTTATTCTGGCGCAAAGGCGGCAACGTTTTTACGCCGCGCCTTGAACAAGCTGGCGTGGATGGCATTATGCGTCGTTATCTGATGGCACAGATGGCCGCGAATGGCCAAACTTGTCAGCTGATTGATGGCAGCAGGGACGAGGTGTTGAACGCCGATGAAGTGGTAATTTGTAACGCCCTGATGCCCGTTTTACCCGTGCGACAAATTGACGACGTTTCGTTTACCGCACGCTCGCTGTACCAGCAACTGCGCGCCAGTTGCCCGACGATGGAAGCATCATGACTCGAATGAAAAAAATTCTCGCAGGCGTAGTGGTTGTCGCAGGACTCGCCGCCGCCTTTAGCTATTGGCAGATTGAACGCTTAGCCGATACACCGTTAACACTGCAGCAGGAAACCATTTACACCTTGCCCGCCGGTAGCGGCCGCGTGGTGTTAGAAGCGCAGTTGGAAAGCCAGCACATTATTCCACAAAGTATCTGGTTTGGGCCGTTACTCAAACTGGAGCCCGAACTGGCAAAGTTTAAAGCGGGTACCTATCGCCTTGAAACTGGCATGACGGTGCGCCAGCTACTGCAACTGCTGGCAAGCGGTAAAGAAGCGCAATTCCCGGTGCGCTTTATTGAAGGTTCACGCTTAACCGAGTGGTTAGCGGAGCTGCGTAAAGCACCCTATTTGAAACATACGCTGACCGACGATCAATTTGCCACCGTTGCCGCTGCGCTCAAGCTTGAGGTTAACCAACTGGAAGGCAGCTTCTATCCAGACACCTACCTTTATACCGCCAATACCAGCGATGTGGCGCTGCTGGAACGTGCGCATGCGCGTATGAATAAACTGGTTGATGAGATTTGGCAGGGGCGCATGGATAATCTGCCTTACAAGAAAGAGCAGGATTTAGTCACCATGGCGTCTATCATCGAAAAAGAAACCGGTGTAAGTGAAGAGCGCGCGCGCGTGGCATCAGTGTTTATCAATCGCCTGCGCACCGGCATGAAACTGCAAACCGATCCCACTGTTATTTATGGCATGGGTGATAGCTATGCTGGCACGCTAACGCGTAAAAACCTGGAAACGCCAACCGATTACAATACCTACACCATTAGCGGTTTACCGCCGGGACCGATTGCAATGCCAGGCCGTGCGTCACTCGAAGCGGCGGCGCATCCAGAGAAGACCAACTACCTCTATTTTGTCGCAGATGGCAAAGGTGGACACACCTTTACCACCAATCTGGCCAGCCATAATAAAGCGGTGCAGGTCTATCGGTTGGCCATGAAGGAAAAAAATGAAAAGTAAGTTTATCGTCATCGAAGGTCTGGAAGGCGCAGGCAAAACCACCGCACGTGATGCGTTAGTTGCCGTGCTGCATGAGCATGGCATTAATGACGTCGTCTTCACGCGTGAGCCCGGCGGTACGCCATTGGCGGAACAGCTACGGGTGTTGGTGAAGCAGGGCATCAAAGGTGAACAGGTTACCGATAAAGCCGAGCTGCTGATGCTGTACGCAGCCCGCGTGCAGTTGGTCGAGAACGTGATTAAACCCGCGTTGGCACGCGGTGCCTGGGTAGTCGGCGATCGTCACGATCTCTCATCACAAGCGTATCAGGGCGGCGGACGCGGCCTGGATGTGCAGCTGATGACCACGCTACGCGATGCGGTGCTGGGCGATTTCCGTCCCGATCTGACGCTGTATCTCGACGTAACGCCAGAAATTGGCTTACAGCGCGCTCGGGCTCGCGGTGAGCTGGATCGTATCGAGCAAGAGTCGCTGCGCTTTTTTGAACGCACACGTGAACGCTATTTAGCGCTGGCGGCTGAGGATCCTACCATCCTGACCATTGACGCCACACAAAACATCGCAGACGTGACGCTGTCACTTAAAAATGCATTACGTCACTGGCTGGCAGATCAATCGGTATGAACTGGTATCCGTGGCTGAATCAGCCTTATCGACAGATCATCGCGCGTCATCAAAGTGGTCAGGCACATCACGCCTTGCTGGTACAGGCCATTGAAGGGATGGGCGATGATGCGCTGATATGGGGCGTAAGCCGTTGGTTGATGTGTTTGCAGCCGGAAGGGCTGAAAAGCTGTGGGCACTGCCACGGCTGCCAACTGATGCAGGCGCACACGCATCCGGATTGGTATCGCCTTGAAGCGGAGAAGGGCAAGTCTTCGCTCGGCATTGACGCGGTGCGCGATGTTACTGAAAAGCTTTACCATTTCGCTCAGCAGGGCGGCGCGAAGATCGTCTGGTTGCCCGACGCGTCACAGCTCACTGAAGCCGCTGCCAATGCGTTATTGAAAACGCTGGAAGAGCCACCGGCCAACTGTTGGTTTTTCCTCAGCGTGCGCGAGCCTTCGCGATTGCTGGCCACGCTACGCAGTCGCTGCATGACGTGGCATTTGTCGCCGCCGGAAGAGGCTCTGAGTTTGCAATGGTTGCAAAAACAGCAGCCGCAGCCGGAAGCTAAACTGCGTGCAGCCTTGCGCTTGAGTAATGGCGCACCTGCGGCCGCGTTGACGCTATTACAGCCTGAACGCTGGCAGGCACGCGAAACGCTGTGTGAGACGCTGATCAAAGCGCTTAACGGCGATGTGCTGCACCTGCTGCCCGCGCTGAACAGCGAGGATGTCGCCGAGCGCCTTAGTTGGTTGATTTCGCTGCTGGTTGATGCAATGAAAGTGCAGCAGGGCGCGAGTCACTGGCTAAGTAACGGCGATCGTCCCGATGTGGTTACGCAACTGGCGCAGCAAATGAATAGCAGCTCGCTGAACAGCAGCGCGCAGCAGTGGATGCAATGCCGCGATCAACTGCTGCATGTAGCCGCGCTCAACCGTGAATTAATTCTCACCGATCGTTTACTCGCCTGGGGACGTTTACTCTCACCAGCAGTCGTCGGCTAAGTGAAAAAGAGATTTCTATGTTTATTGTCGATTCACACTGCCATCTTGATGGCCTTGATTACGAAAAACATCATCGCGATCTGGATGATGTCATCGCAAAAGCCGCCGCGCGCGATGTGAAGTTTATGCTCGCGATCGCCACCACCTTGCCGGATTACTACAAAATCAAACAGCTGGTTGGCGACCGTGAAAACATTGCGTTGGCCTGTGGCGTACATCCTCTGAATCAGGAGGCGCCGTACGACGTTGAAGAGTTTCGTCGCCTGGCCGCGGAAGATCGCGTCGTGGCGCTGGGTGAAACCGGGCTGGATTACTTCTATCAGCAGGAAACTAAAGCGCAGCAGCAAGCCTCGTTCCGCGAGCACATTCGCACCGGCATCGCACTGAATAAACCGATTATTGTGCATACGCGCGATGCGCGTGAGGATACGCTGGCGATTTTGCGTGAAGAGCAGGTAGAAAAATGTGGTGGCGTGCTGCACTGCTTCACTGAAGATAAGGAAACCGCGGCCAAGCTGCTGGATCTCGGCTTTTACATCTCTTTCTCCGGCATTTTAACGTTCCGCAACGCCGAGCAGATCCGCGATGCAGCGCGCTATGTGCCGCTGGATCGTATGCTGGTGGAGACGGATTCACCCTATCTGGCGCCGGTGCCGCATCGTGGTAAAGAAAACCAGCCCGCATTTACCCGCGATGTTGCGGACTACATGGCGGTGTTAAAAGGTGTCGATATTGAGACGCTGGCCGCAGCCACCACGGAAAATTTCTCCCGCCTGTTCCATATCCCGATGAGCCGTCTCGGCTGCTAACTGCTTTATTTCAAACACTGTAATTAATCACAAATTATACAGCTGCACTGCGTCTTCATCGACGCAGGCAGTGTTTTATTGCTGTTTATTAGCTCAAGTCAGTAAGAAATGACTGAAAGGACAGACCTATCCTTAGCGAAATGTGATGGCCGTCAATTTAACAATTAGCGATTTATTTTACTCTTCGTAATAAATCAAAAGACGCTCAGCGTCACCCCGGCGAAGGATCCTCCCCCTGAGCCATGCGCACTGCGCAAAAAAATTGCACTCATACTCAGGAGTTTCTATGTTCAAGAATGCATTTGCGAACCTGCAGAAAGTAGGTAAATCGCTGATGTTGCCGGTATCGGTTCTGCCGATTGCCGGTATTTTGTTAGGTGTTGGTTCTGCAAACTTTAGCTGGCTGCCGGAAGTGGTTTCCCACGTAATGGCCGAAGCGGGTGGTTCGGTATTTGCCAATATGCCGCTAATCTTTGCGATTGGTGTAGCGCTCGGCTTTACCAATAACGACGGCGTTTCAGCGCTGGCGGCTGTGGTTGCTTACGGCATCATGGTGAAAACCATGGCGGTGGTCGCGCCACTGGTGCTGCATATCTCGGCTGCGGAAATCGAAGCTAAGCATCTGGCAGATACCGGTGTGCTCGGCGGGATTATTGCCGGCTCGATTGCTGCCTATATGTTTAATCGCTTCTATCGCATCAAGCTACCTGAGTATCTCGGCTTCTTTGCGGGCAAGCGCTTTGTGCCGATCATCTCGGGCCTGGCGGCGATTTTCACCGGTGTAGTGCTGTCGTTCATCTGGCCACCAATCGGTACCGCTATTCAGGACTTCTCGCAGTGGGCAGCCTATCAAAACCCGGTGGTCGCCTTTGGACTGTACGGTCTGATTGAGCGTTCGCTGGTGCCGTTTGGTCTGCATCACATCTGGAACGTTCCTTTCCAGATGCAGATTGGTGAATTCACCAATGCGGCAGGTCAGGTATTCCACGGTGATATTCCGCGCTACATGGCGGGTGACCCAACCGCAGGCAAACTCTCAGGCGGCTTCCTGTTCAAAATGTATGGTCTGCCAGCCGCTGCTATCGCGATTTGGCACTCGGCTAAACCAGAAAACCGCGCCAAAGTGGGCGGCATCATGATCTCGGCCGCGCTGACCTCGTTCCTGACCGGTATTACCGAACCGATCGAGTTCGCCTTCATGTTCGTCGCGCCGATTCTGTATGTGATCCACGCGATTCTGGCAGGTCTGGCATTCCCAATCTGTATTCTGCTCGGTATGCGTGACGGCACCAGTTTCTCACACGGTTTGATCGACTTTATCGTGCTGAGCGGCAACAGCAGCAAAATCTGGCTATTCCCGATTGTCGGCATCATTTACGGCCTGATTTACTACACCGTATTCCGTTTCCTGATTGTGAAACTGAACCTGAAAACACCTGGCCGCGAGGACACTGCAATGGAGCAGAGCAGCGCAACCGGCAGCGAAATGGCGGGCAAACTGGTTACCGCGTTTGGTGGTAAAGAGAACATCACTAATCTGGATGCCTGCATTACCCGTCTGCGCGTGAGCGTGGCGGATGTGGGTAAAGTGGATCAAGCTGAATTGAAAACGCTGGGTGCACGTGGCGTCGTGGTGGCAGGTTCAGGCGTTCAGGCAATTTTCGGTACTAAGTCCGATAACCTGAAAACCGAAATGGATGACTATATCCGCAGTATGTAACCTAAGTTGGTGGGCAGAGCCGGTGCGATGAAGCGGCGTCAGATCGTAAAGACGCCATAAACCATCCCTGGGGCTCGCCCCAAGCCATCCATGGCTTGGGATGCTTTACTCCTCTGCCGCCGCTTCAACGCACTTTAATTTCGGTGCCTAAAAATGCCCTCCAATGAGGGCATTTTTTATTACAAGTAGACCCGCAAATACTCCGTCAAACACAGCAGCGCCATTGCCTGGCCATACGGCATCGAGGTAAGCGGTATCTGGCGGTAATACTCCAGATCGCTGCCCATTGCCGTGCCGAACGATACCTGCTTCAACTCCCCATCCTGGTCGATATTGCCGATTACCCCGCGCAACGCTTTCTCCGCCATGGGGAGATATTCTGCGGAGAGATAATGTTTGCGCACCGCCTTGAGAATGCCGTAGGCGAAACCGGCTGTAGCAGAGGCTTCTGGGTAGCTATTGGGATCGTCGAGCAAGGTATGCCACAAACCGCTGCTGTGCTGACAACTGCTCAGAGCCTTCACCTGACTCTCCAGCACCTGCTGCAGGAAACGGCGCGTTGCATGCTGTTGTGGCCAGTTCATCATTTCGAGAAAATCAGGGATTACGATGGTGAGCCAGCTGTTGCCACGCGCCCAACGTGCGTTGGCAAAATTGTGTCGCCCATCAAACGTCCAGCCGTGGAACCACAAACCGGTTTGGCGATCCATCAAATATTGGGTATGAATCAGGAACTGATAGCTGGCTTCCTCCACAAACTCTGGGCGATCGAGCAGCTGACCAATCTTCGCCAGCGCCATCACGCTCATCATTAGCGTATCGTCCCACAGCTGTTGGGTATTTTCGTTGTTATAGACGATGTGCTGCAAACCGCCTTGCTCGGTGCGTGGCATCTCATACATTACCCATTCTGCCCAACGCTCCAGCACTGGCCGCCATGCCGCATTTCGCGTCTCTTCATAACGGTAGGCCAGCGTCAAAAACGGACAAACCGTATTGACGTTCTTGGTCGGCGTACCTTCCGCCAACCGCGTACTGAACCAGTCATCAATAATCTTCAACGTCGCCTGATCGCCGGTTTGTTGATAATAGTGCAGCATGCCATATAGACCGATGCCATGCGTCCACTCCCAACCGGCCCAGCCTTTAGTATCGATCACCCGCCCATCGTCAAGGCGCAGCAAAAACTCACCGCTATGGTCGGTAATATTCACCAGATTCTGCGTGAGCTGATGAATCAACTGCACCAGTTCGGTTCGTGGCAACAGATACTCAGGTTGGCGCAGCAACGCGCTGTGCTTTACAGGAAATACAGTCATGGTTCATTCCTATCATTAATCAGGGTAGTAGGTAGAGAAGGTAAAGATCGCGGCTGGCTCGGCAGCGGTGGCGCAGCCGCTTTATGGCGATTGAGATAACCGACGTTGTTATTGCCCCACAGATTTTCATACGGCATGCCCGCCAGCATTTCGACGATGCCGCGCGCCTGTGGCGTAATGCGTTCAGGCACCACGCGTCCGGCTGCGCGCATCTTCAGCGTCTCTTCACGCAGCACGGTGTGAGTTTGCAGGTTGAGCTTGAAACGCAGTGAGATAATGAAGCCGCAGGCCAGCACGCATAGGGTGCCAACGCTGAGAATTGCCAAAATGGTATGGCCGACGGCAGGCACCTGGGTGGTTTGGCCGGAGGAGAAACCGGCTAACTGTAATACGATGCCGACAAACATCACCGCACCCGCCTGCGACGCCTTACGCGTCAGCGTCATAATGCCGGCGAAGATGCCTTCGCGACGCTGGCCGGTAATCACTTCATCGACGTCAGCAATATAGGTGTAGGTGTTCCACGGCACATAATTGATGCCGCCGCGACCAAGGCCGGCAAGGCCTGAAATCAGTACCAGCAGCGCGAAGTTGTCGTTCATGCCGGCGTACCACAAGCCAGCGTAGGAGAGGGCGCTGAGACCGAACAGTACGACCACCATGCGATAGGCGGGGGCGGGTCCAAGGCGGATACACAGCGGAATCATCGCCATCACCGCAATAAACTGCATCACCGCCATGGTGCCCATCAGATTGGACGCGATTTGGGCACTTTGCATCAACACAAACACCACATACCAGGTGAATACCGCGTTGAACACGTCCTGCGCAATATAGCCGCCAAGATACATTCCAAGATGCTGACGAAAAATGCGAATGCGCAGCGTTGAGGCCAGCTCGGTGTAGAGGCGTTTCAGGCTCTGCATCAGCGTCAGCTGTGATTTCTCCTGCTCTGCACGACGTGATTCGGCAGAGAAGTCGTCTGGATCGCGCTCCCAGGTAAACAGCCACACCAGCGTTAACACCAGCGCACAAATTACCGAGAACACCAGGCTGGCGTAGAAGAAGGAGATAGGATTTTCTTTGCCAAACCAGCCAATCAACACGCCCGGCAGGAATGCCGCCAGAATGGCCGAGAGTTGCGCCAGGCCAATACGCGCGCCGGAGAAGCGGGTTTTCTGTTTAAAATCGTCGGTCATCTCCGGTACCAGCGTTTCATAAGGCACCAGGATCATGGTGTAGACCATATCGAACAACAGATAGGTCAGCAGATACCACCAGAAACTCATGTCGCCAACCCACATCAGGCTGTAGCTGAACACACAAGGGATGCCGAGCAGGATAAAGAACTTGCGGCGGCCAAAACGTTTGCCAAGCCAGGTTGAACCGAAGTTATCGGTCAGGAATCCCATCAGCGGGCTTACGACCGCATCCAGCACGCGGGCGGCGGCAAAAATGAAGGTGGCCTGAATCGGCGAGAGCCCGCAAAAGGTGGTGTAGAAGTAGAGCAGCCAGGCGGCAGTCAGCGCCGTGGTGCCTGCACCGAGGAAATCCCCGGAACCATAGGCCAGATAATGGCCCAGGCCAATCTTACGAGAGCGCATGGCAGGTTCTCCTTGAATTAGTCGGTAAACACATCCCTCATCACTCCGTACAACTTGCTCGGATTGGATTGAAAGTAGAGCGGCTTAAGCCGGCAAACCTTCGTGATTTCGCAATGCTTTAAAACGTCGTGGCAAAATCACAAAGAAAATGGCGTGATATCTCTAATTTATAAAACAGCGTTTCATTTTTGTGGTTAATCAGATGTGAGAATTGCGAGGTGCAGCACAGGGCAGGCAAAATGACAAAACGGCGTAAACGCAGCCATTTAATGCAGGAATTGTGGTCCTGAGGTTGAAAGAAATGGAATTCCTCACGCATACTGCCTGACTGAACTCAGGCTTAAGGAAATGCACCATGGCTGAAGAAACCATTTTCAGTAAAATCATCCGTCGCGAGATTCCCGCCGACGTGGTTTATCAGGACGAACTGGTCACCGCCTTCCGCGATATCGCGCCCAAAGCGCCCACCCATATTCTGATCATTCCTAACGTATTGATTCCTACCGCCAATGATGTGCAGGCTGCGCATGAGCAGGCGCTGGGCCGCATGATTACCGTGGCGGTAAAAATTGCCCGTGATGAAGGCATTGCAGAAGATGGCTATCGCCTGATCATGAACTGTAATAGCCATGGCGGTCAGGAGGTTTATCACATCCATATGCACCTGGTCGGCGGTCAGCCGCTGGGCCCGATGCTGGCCATCTAACTCAGGCGGATAATGTGATGCGTCAATGGCTGAGTGGCTTGCTGTTGCTGACCCTTGCGGGTTGCAGCAGCGATAAGCCGATGATTAATACTTCGCAGTCGCTGGTGATGGAGTCGGCGGTGCTGTCAGCAGGCATCATTACCGATGATCCAACGTTGACTGAACAAGATGGTCAGCAGCGTGCCATGAGCGTGTTGTACAACCAGCGTGAAACGCCGGTAAAAGTGCACTATCGTTTCTATTGGTACGACGACAAAGGATTGGAAATTACGCCAGAAGAGCCGGCACAGAGCCAAATCGTACCGGCGCATGGCAGCGTAGAAGTGGCCTCGCAAATGGGCAATCCGACCGCCAGTAAGGTGCGTCTCTATCTTTATCTTTGAGGAGTAAGCTGTGATTCGCAGTGTAAAACGTTCGGGCGCGCTGTTGTTTGCGCTAATGCTCACCGGTTGTGTGGTGCAACAACAGACGCCGGCACCGGTTGAACCGACGCAGCCAACCCCGCCAACCCAGCCGGTAGAACCGCCGACGCAGCCAGTGCCGCCGCCGCAAACCGTGCCACAGCCGCCAAAGCTGAAAACCATTAACTGGGATGCCAGCGTGCAGCCGCTGGTCGGCAAGATGGTGCAATCATCCGGTGTGAATCCAGGCAGCGTGCTGCTGGTGGACCGCATTAAAAACAGCACCAACGGATCGTTGCAGACCGACAAGGCCACCGACGCGATTCAGAACGCCCTGGCTAACAACGGTAAATTCACCCTGATCACCCCAGAACAGCTGGCGCAGGCCAAGCAGACGCTGGGCTTGTCGCCGGATGACAGTCTGAACTCGCGCAGCAAAGCGATTGGCCTGGCACGTAACGTCAACGCGCAGTATGTGCTGTACAGCAATGCGCAGGGCGATGTGAAAGCACCCACGCTGCAAATGCAGCTGATGATGGTGCAGACCGGTGAAATCATCTGGTCAGGAAACGGTGTTGCTCAACCCTGATTCTCAGCTGCAAAACATGATTCAGCAACAATGGCCGACGGCGCAAGCTGCCGGTCATTTTTTCGCGCAGCCGGGACTGAGCGGACAAAGCGTGCGCGTGCAAACCGAGCAGGGCGAGCTGCTGGCGCGTCGTGCGCCGCCGCAGCCGATTCCGTTTGTCGATCGCCAACGCGAATACCGTGTGCTGCGCCAGCTGCGTCATGCGCAACTGGGGCCGCAGGCGTTGGCGTGGCACGATCCGTGGCTGCTACAGAGCTGGTTACCGGGCGAGGTGCTCACGCCCGCGCAATTTAATGCGCAGCGCGAGGCCATTCTGGCGCTGCTGCAGCGTCTGCATCAACAGCCGCTCACCGGCTACCGTTTACGTTTAGCGCCGCTGCTGCAGCGTTACTGGCAGCTCTGTCGTCAGCGTCACTGGCGCTGGCAGCGTCGGCTGCAACGCTTATTACAGCAGGCCGAGCCGCAGCCGCTGCGCCTTGCGCCTCTGCATATGGACGTACATGCCGGCAACCTGGTCGCCACACCCACGGGTTTACGCCTGATCGACTGGGAATATGCCGCCGACGGCGATGTGGCGCTGGAGCTGGCGGCAGTTTGCGCGGTTGATGGTGATATGCGCCCGGCGTGGATTGCCGGTTACGCCGCGCGCGCGCAGCTTGATGAGCGGGTACTGGCGCGCCAGATGCAGCGCTGGCAGCCGTGGCTGCAACTGCTGATGGCCAGCTGGTACCAGCTGCGGGCCGAGCAGAGTCAGGATGAAACATTACAACAGCTGGCGCAGGCCAGCTGGCATGACCTTTAACCTAGGATTTTAATCATGACCATGAACACGCCTGGACCGCTGATGCTTGACGTCGAGAGCTATGAGCTTGATGCCGAAGAGCGCGACATTCTGCAGCATCCGTTGGTGGGCGGGCTGATTCTGTTTGCCCGTAACTTCCATGATGTTGCGCAGCTGGCAGAGCTGGTGCGCCAGATTCGCGCCGCTTCGCGTAATCGGCTGGTGGTCGCCGTGGATCAGGAAGGTGGCCGCGTGCAGCGCTTCCGCGACGGCTTTACCCAATTGCCAGCGATGCAATCTTTTGCTGCGCTGCACGATCTCAACAGTGCCGGTGAACTGGCGCAGCAGGCTGGCTGGCAGATGGCGGCGGAGATGATCGCCATGGACATCGACATCAGCTTCGCCCCGGTGCTGGATATTGGCCACATCAGCGCGGCAATTGGCGATCGTTCATTCCATGCAGATCCGGCGATTGCGCTGCAGATCGCGCGTCGTTTTATCAACGGCATGCATGAAGCCGGCATGAAAACCACCGGCAAACACTTCCCCGGTCACGGCGCGGTCAGCGCGGACTCACATAAAGAGACGCCGCGCGATCCGCGCGATGCCGCCACGCTGCGCCAGCATGACATGGCAATCTTTAAGCAGTTGATTGACGAACAGCTCCTCGATGCGGTGATGCCGGCGCACGTTATCTATACTGAGGTGGATCCGCTTCCTGCCAGCGGTTCGCCCTACTGGCTGCAAACCGTGCTGCGTAAAGAGCTCAGCTTCAACGGCGTGATCTTCTCCGATGATTTGTCGATGGAAGGCGCGGCGGTGATGGGCAGCTATGCCGAACGCGCGCAGCAGTCGCTGAATGCCGGTTGCGATATGATCCTGGTGTGCAATCAGCGAGCAGGCGCAGTAAGCGTGTTGGATAACTTGACGCCGATCGGGGCAGAGCGCGTGACGCAGTTATACCATCAGGGCCGTATGACCCGTCAAAGCCTGCTGGCAAGCGAGCGCTGGCGGCAGAATCAGCGTCAACTCAGCGCGTTGCAACAGCGCTGGCTGGCGCATAAAGCTTCGGTCAGCTAAGCGTCGCTGCCCGGATCTCACTTCACGCTGAGGAAAATCATGATCATCTATTTGCACGGTTTTGATTCCAACAGTCCGGGCAACCATGAAAAGGTGCTGCAGCTGCAGTTCATTGACCCGGACGTCAGATTAGTCAGTTACAGCACCCGTCATCCCAAACACGACATGCAGTTTCTGCTAAAAGAGTGCGATAAGTTGCTGCAACAGGGCGACGATGCGCATCCGTTGATTTGCGGGGTTGGCCTCGGCGGTTATTGGGCCGAGCGTATTGGTTTTCTTTGCGGCATGCGTCAGGCGATTTTCAATCCCAATCTTTTTCCCTTCGAAAACATGGAAGGCAAAATAGATCGGCCGGAAGAGTATCTCGATATTGCCACCAAATGCGTCAGCGATTTCCGCGCAACGAATCGCAACCGCTGTCTGACCATTTTGTCGCGCAATGATGAAGCGCTGGATAATCAGCGCAGCGCGGCACAGCTGCAGCCGTTCTATGAAATCATCTGGGATGACGAAGCCAGCCATAAATTTAAAAATATTGCGCCGCATTTACAGCGCATCAAAGCCTTTAAACTCCTCGCCTGACCTCCCGTGCGCCGTGTGATGCGGCGCATAAAATGTGTAACATTCTGATAATGCTGTTGAAAGATTGATCCACATCAATTTTCTTATGTTATGTCTCCGACGCCGTGATATTCTGCCCTTAGCTCGCGATTTAACGTCGCCAACCCTATGTTTATTAAGGTTTTTATTAACCATTAATTAACTATTGGTTTACAACTTTGAGGGGGTCTTTGTTGACTACATCTATGGAAAAAATCGTTATCATCGGCGGTGGTGCTGGAGGCTTAGAACTGGCCACGCAGCTGGGTCACAAGCTGGGACGCAAGAAAAAAGCCGAGATCATTCTGGTCGATCGTAACCACAGCCACCTGTGGAAACCGTTGCTGCATGAAGTGGCGACCGGTTCGATGGACGAAGGTATTGATGCGCTGAGCTATCTGGCGCACGCGCGCAATCACGGCTTCCAGTTCCAGCTGGGATCGCTGACGCAAATCAACCGTGAGAATAAAACCCTTGAGCTGGCCGAAATCCGCGATGCCGAAGGTGCGCTGTTAGTGCCGCAGCGTGAGCTGGCTTACGATCGCCTGGTCATTGCGCTCGGCAGCACCTCAAACGACTTCGGCACGCCGGGCGTAAAAGATCACTGCATCTTCCTCGATAACCCGCATCAGGCGCGCCGTTTCCACAACGAAATGCTTAACTTGTTCCTGCGTTTCTCGGCCAGCGAAGGCAGCCTGGAAAAAGTGAACATTGCCATCGTCGGCGGCGGCGCTACCGGCGTGGAACTCTCCGCTGAGCTGTATAACGCGGTGAAACAGCTTCACAGCTACGGCTACAAAGGTCTGGACAGCTCTTCGTTGAACGTCACGCTGGTGGAAGCCGGTGAACGTATTTTGCCTGCGCTGCCACCGCGTATCTCTGCTGCGGCGCATCAGGAGCTGACCAAGCTTGGCGTGCGCGTGTTGACGCAAACCATGGTCACCAGCGCCACGGAAAACGGCTTGAATACCAAAGGCGGCGAATTTATTGATGCCGATCTGATGGTGTGGGCGGCGGGGATTAAAGCGCCAGATTTTCTGAAGGAGATTGGCGGGCTGGAAACCAACCGCATTAATCAGCTGGTGGTGAAAGAGACGCTGCAAACCACGCTGGATGATGATATCTACGCCATTGGCGACTGTGCATCCTGCGCGCTGCCGGGTGGCGGATTTGTACCGCCGCGCGCGCAGTCAGCGCATCAGATGGCTTCCCGCGCGCTGGAAAACATTCTCGCGCAGCGTAAAGACAAGCCGCTGAAAGCCTACGTTTATAAAGATCATGGTTCTCTGGTATCGCTGTCGCGCTTCAGCACCGTGGGAAGTTTGATGGGTAACCTGATGCGCGGTTCAATGATGGTAGAAGGGCGTATTGCACGTTTTGTCTACATCTCTCTATATCGTATGCACCAGATTGCGCTCCACGGATACTTCAAGACCGGGCTGATGATGTTGGTTGGCAGTCTTAACCGCGTACTGCGTCCGCGCCTCAAGCTGCACTAATGATTTTCGGGCGGTGCAATCCCGCCCCAAGCCACACCCGCTGCCGTAACCTGCTGAAAATACCCGTTCAGCTTAAGGTTACGGCGCTATTACACCCGCTCTCAGAACTCTCCTAAAAGCTGGCCCTGATGGGTTTCCGCTGCGTTTCCTCCATTAATCTGATGTTGCAATTACGGTCCATCTGTAAAACTTATTACCAACAAACACGGCGCGGCGCGCACGCCGGTTATGCCTCGGCTACCAGGATTTCGTAGCGGCAGGAATGCGCGGTAACAACCTTCAGGAGGACATTCCTGTGAATAAATCAATGTTAGCGGGTATCGGTATCGGCGTAGCAGCAGCGTTAGGTGTTGCCGCAGTCGCCAGCATGGATGTTTTCGATCGCGGCCCGCAGTTTGCACAAGTTCTGTCGGCGACGCCGATCAAAGAGAGCATCAAACAGCCGCGACAGGAGTGTCGCAATGTGACCTTAACCCATCGCCGAGCGGTACAGGATGAGAATCGTATCGCCGGTTCAGTATTGGGTGCGGTAGCGGGTGGCGTGTTGGGCCACCAGTTTGGCGGCGGACGCGGTCGCGATGTGGCGACGGTAGCTGGCGCGCTGGCCGGAGGTTACGGCGGTAATCAGGTGCAGGGTGCGCTGCAGGATCGTGATACTTACACCACCAACGAGCAACGTTGCAAAACGGTATACGATAAACAGGAAAAAATGCTGGGTTATGACGTGACCTATAAAATAGGCGACCAGCAGGGCAAGATCCGCATGGAGAATGACCCTGGCACCCGCATTCCGCTCGACCGCAACGGTCAGCTGATCCTGAATTCGAATCAGGCCTAATTGGGCAAAGCTACATCACAGCAGCAGTAACGAAAAAAGCGCCGTAAGGCGCTTTTTTTGTATATGAGATCCTCAACTCGCACGGATTCGTAGCGGCGCAATTTATTGCGCCTTATCAATGGCGCACGGAGTCAAAGGCGCGCGATGAATCGCGCCGCTACGATTCCGTGCGGATATCCACTAAACCCGGTTCTTCGCCAGCTCGCTAACAAAACTCTGCACCCACTCCATACGGATTTTCCGGTCCGCCATTTCACGGGTGAATTTCAGACGGGTTGGCCCATCCAGTTTCCACTGCTGCGGATCTTTCTGCAGCAGGCCAATCAGCCAGCCTGGATCGACGTGGTTCTGCGGCGCGAACTCGAAGAAGCCGCCTTTATCGCTGGCTTCAATCTTACGAATCCCCAACTCGCGCGCCACTAAACGCAGCCCGGCGATGTCCAGCAAATTACGCGCCGCATCCGGCAGTTTGCCAAAGCGATCGATCATCTCCACCTTCAACTCAGCCAAATCCTGCTCATCCGCAGCGCTGGCTACGCGTTTGTACAGCGACAAACGGGTATTCACATCGGGGATAAAATCATCCGGCAGCAGGGCGGGCATGCGCAGTTCGATTTCGGTTTGGTTGCTGGTGAGATCTTCCAGTGACGGCTCGCGACCCGCTTTCAACGCATCAACCGCGTTCTCCAGCAGCTCCATATACAGCGTGAAACCGATGGTTTCCATCTGTCCGCTCTGATCTTCGCCGAGCAGTTCACCGGCACCGCGAATCTCCAGATCGTGCGTTGCCAGCGCGAAACCAGCGCCTAAATCTTCCAGCGAAGCGATGGCCTCGAGGCGTTTCTGTGCATCGGTGGTCATCGCTTTCGGATGCGGCGTTAGCAGCCACGCATATGCCTGATGATGCGAACGGCCCACGCGGCCGCGCAGCTGATGCAGCTGCGCCAAACCAAAGTGATCGGCGCGCTCAATGATGATGGTATTCGCGCTGGGCACATCGATACCGGTTTCGATGATGGTGGTACACACCAGCACGTTAAAGCGCTGATGGTGGAAATCGTTCATCACCCGCTCCAGATCGCGCTCGCGCATCTGGCCGTGACCAATGGCGATACGCGCTTCCGGCACCAGTTCTGCCAGCCGCTGCGCCGCTTTCTCGATGTTCTCCACGTCATTGTAGAGATAGTAAACCTGGCCACCGCGCAGCACTTCACGCAGGATCGCCTCGCGCACCACCAGGCTGTCGTACTCGCGCACAAAGGTTTTCACCGCCATACGTCGTGCCGGTGGCGTGGCAATAATCGACAGATCGCGCATGCCGCTCATCGCCATATTCAGCGTACGCGGAATTGGCGTAGCGGTGAGCGTCAGGATATCCACATCGGCGCGCATCGCCTTGATACGCTCTTTGTGACGCACGCCAAAGCGGTGCTCTTCATCGACGATCAGCAGGCCGAGATCGTGCCATTTCAGATCGTTCGACAGCAGCTTGTGCGTACCTATCAGAATATCGACTTTGCCTTCGCGTGCCTGTTCCAGCACCTGACTTTGCTCTTTCGCGGTACGGAAACGCGACAGCATCTCAATACGCACCGGCCAGTTGGCGAAACGATCGCGGAAGTTGTCGTAATGTTGCTGCGCCAGCAGCGTGGTCGGCACCAGCACGGCAACCTGTTTGGCATTTTCGACCGCGAGGAACGCGGCACGCATCGCCACTTCGGTTTTACCAAAGCCCACGTCGCCGCACACCAGGCGATCCATCGCCAGCGGCTGGCACATGTCGCTCAGTACGGCATTGATCGCCTGGCCTTGATCCGGCGTAGTTTCAAACGGGAAGCCTTCACAGAACAGCTGATACTGATCGCGATCGTGCTTAAAGGCGAAGCCGGTCTTGGCGGCGCGCTGGGCGTAGATATCCAGCAGCTCTGCCGCCACGTCGCGCACTTTCTCGGCGGCTTTCTGCCGCGCGCGTGACCAGGCATCACTGCCGAGTTTATGCAGCGGCGCATTCTCATCCGCGCCACCGGCATAGCGGCTGATTAAATGCAGCGACGAAACCGGCACGTACAGTTTGGCATCTCCGGCATAGGAGAGCATCAAGTATTCCGCCACGATGCCGCCGGCTTCCAGCGTGGTCAGGCCGATATAGCGCCCAACGCCGTGCTCCAGATGCACCACCGGCTGGCCGGGATGCAGCTCGGCGAGGTTGCGGATCAATACGTCTGGATTGATGGTGCGGCGATTATCCTGGCGGCGGCGACTGACGCGCTCGCCGAGCAGATCGCTTTCGCAGATCAACGCCAGCTGGCGCTGGGTATCGATAAAGCCACGCTCGCTGGCGCCGATCATCAGGCTGTACGGCTGATCGACGGCTTGATCGAAGTGATCGATAGCGTGCGGACGCAGTTTGATGCGCGTCAGCAGCTCTTGCAGGCTTTCACGGCGGCCTTCGCTCTCAACCGAAAAAATCACCTGCCCGCTGAACTGCTCCAGGAACTGACGCAGCAGATCAAGCGGTGCTTTGGCCTGCGCCTGCACGGTTAATTCCGGCAGCGGTTGATAACCGAGGTTGGTGTTTGCGGCTTTCTCCGGCAGCGTCTCGCTGCTCAGCTGCATGCGCGGCCAGGCTTTCAGTTCGCTGAGCAGCGCATCGGGGCGCAGCCACAGCGTGACCGGCTCCAGCAGCGGGCGCATCGGGTCGATGCGGCGATTCTCGAAGCGCGCATTGGCGTCAAGCCAAAAGCGCTCGGCGCTCGCCAGCAAATCGCCGCTGTTGAGCAGCAGCGTGTTGCCCGGAAGATAGCTGAACAGCGTCGGCAGCTCCTGCTCGAAAAATAGCGGCTGCCAGTATTCGATACCGGCGGGCAGCGTGCCTTTGCTCACCTGCTGATAGACGTGTTCTGGCTCGCGGCGCACGTCAAAGGTTTCACGCCAGCGGCTGCGGAACAGTTCGATGGCGGCTTTATCGGTCGGGAACTCATGTGCAGGCAGCAGGTTGATGGCGTTGACCGCTTCCAGCGTGCGCTGGGTATCGACATCAAACAGGCGCAGGCTATCAATTTCGTCATCAAAGAAGTCGATGCGATAGGGCTGATCGCTGCCCATCGGGAAGAGATCGAGCAGCGCGCCGCGCGTGGCGTATTCGCCATGCTCCATCACCTGATCGACATGGCGATAGCCGGCCTGCTCCAGCTGATCGCGCAGCGCATCGCGCGACAGTTTTTGCCCCTGCTGCATCACCAGCGCATGACCGTGCAGGAAGCTGTGTGGACAGACGCGCTGCATCAGCGTGTTGACCGGCATAATCAGCATGCCGCGCGTTAAGTTCGGCAGTTGATACAGCGTGGAGAGACGAGCGGAGATAATGTCCTGATGCGGTGAGAAGCTGTCGTAGGGCAGCGTTTCCCAGTCAGCGAGATTGGTGACCGGCAGATCGGTGAACTGGCGAATCTCCTCCTGCAGACGCAGGGCAGATTGCATATCCGGGGTAATCATCAACACCGGACCGCTGTGGCGTTCGGTGATGCTGGCACACTCAAGCGCTTGTGCAGCGCCGACTAGCTGGCCGAGCTGGCGATGATCGCCGGCTTTGACTGGCAGGGTATAACGACTCTGTTCCGACATGGGATCTCGACATTCTCTCCTTGGATTACAGGGCGTCATCATTCCATAATCCGCCCTGAGGATCATCTGTCGTGGTGCGATTTCTCACACTATGTCGGTTCTGCTACTTGGTGGATTGCTGTGTATAGTGCATACGGGGTCGATCGACATTGGCCCATGACAGCTCTTTTTCCAGATGATAGCTGTGGTTGCCGTCGTCCCACTTCACGTAATAACCGGTGGGCGAATCGCCCTGTTCGAAAACGTTCACAATCTCCCCTCTGATCTCGCCCGATTTATGTTTAACGATGCTGCCTTTAGGAAATTTCAACATAGTCTGTACTCCCGCGCCTGGCGCTTACTTCGGTACAATCGGTGCTTGATCGGGTGCTACATCATTGAGTTTACGCCAGCCTATGACCAATAAACGTACAAATAACAACATTATTTTGTCGCAATTTTATGCATAAGCCTCCGCTGGGACGGTTTTTGACACAACTTTGCCGCAGACTCAGAGGGTTAGAGGTTTCATAAAGCAGGCACCTCCTTTATCATCCCACTACTTATTTTTAGGCAACTGCCAAGACGGATCTCATGTATCAACCAGTCGCGTTATTCATCGGTTTGCGCTACATGCGTGGACGTGCCTCAGACCGCTTTGGTCGCTTCGTCTCCTGGCTCTCTACCATCGGTATCACGCTCGGCGTGCTGGCGCTGGTCACCGTGTTATCGGTGATGAACGGCTTTGAGCGCGAGCTGGAAGGCAATATCCTCGGCCTGATGCCGCAGGCGCTGGTTACCAGCGAGAAAGGCAGTATCAATCCGCAACAACTTCCGGCGCAGGATCTCAAGCTGCAAGGCGTCACCCGCATGGCGCCGCTCACCACCGCTGATGTGGTGCTGCAGAGCGCACGCAACGTCTCGGTTGGCGTGATGCTGGGCATCAATCCCGATGAACAGGATCCGCTGACACCGTTCCTCGTTAACACCCAACAAAGCGTGCTGCAAGCGGGGCAATATAACGTCATCCTCGGTGAACAGCTGGCTGCACAGCTGGGTGTCAAGCGTGGCGATCAGCTGCGTTTGATGGTGCCGTCGGTCAGCCAGTTCACGCCGGTCGGGCGCTTGCCCAGTCAGCGTATTTTCACCGTGGCAGGGACCTACGCGGCGAACAGCGAAGTTGACGGCTACCAGATTCTGGTCAATCAGCAGGATGCGTCACGCGTGATGCGCTATCCGCTCGGCAACGTTACCGGCTGGCGTCTGTGGCTGGATAAGCCGCTGAGCGTAGATGCGCTCAGCCAGCAAACGTTGCCGCAAGGCCTGACGTGGAAAGACTGGCGCGAGCGCAAAGGCGATCTGTTCCAGGCGGTGCGCATGGAGAAAAACATGATGGGGCTGCTGCTGAGCCTGATCATCGCGGTGGCGGCTTTCAACATCATTACGTCGCTGGGCCTGCTGATCATGGAGAAGCAGGGCGAAGTAGCGATTCTGCAAACGCTGGGCCTCACCCGGCGCCAAATCGTGGCGGTATTTATGGTGCAGGGCGCCAGCGCCGGGATCATTGGCGCGCTGCTTGGCACCGTGCTCGGCGTACTGCTGGCCAGCCAGCTGAATAATTTAATGCCGGTGATCGGTCTGTTCCTGGATGGCGCGGCGCTGCCGGTCGACATCAACGTGTTGCAGGTGATCACCATTGCGCTGGTTTCGATGGCCGTTGCGCTGATTTCTACCCTTTATCCGTCGTGGCGCGCTGCCGCCGTCCAACCCGCTGAGGCTTTACGTTATGAGTAATACTCCTTTGTTGCAGTGTCGTGACCTGTGTAAACGCTATCAGGAAGGCAGCGTGCAGACCGATGTGCTGCGCAATGTGGCTTTCAGCCTGCAGCCGGGTGAACTGACGGCGATTGTCGGCAGCTCCGGTTCAGGCAAAAGTACCTTATTGCACCTGCTGGGCGGTCTGGATGCGCCGACCTCGGGCGATGTGATTTTTGATGGCAAATCGCTGAATGCGATGTCATCCGCCGCGAAGGCGGAACTGCGCAACCGCGAGCTGGGCTTTATCTATCAGTTCCACCATTTGCTGCCGGATTTTAGCGCGCTGGAGAACGTGGCGATGCCGCTGCTGATTGGCAAAATCGGCAAGGCAGAAGTGGAATCCCGCGCGCGTGAAATGCTGGCGGCGGTGGGGCTGGATAAACGTGCTGCGCACCGGCCTTCTGAGCTGTCGGGCGGTGAACGTCAGCGCGTGGCGATTGCCCGCGCGCTGGTGAATCGTCCGCGTTTGGTGATGGCCGATGAGCCCACCGGTAATCTTGATGCGCGCAACGCGGATGCGATTTTTGAGCTGCTGGGCGAGTTGAACGTCAAGCAGGGCACCGCCTTCCTGGTGGTGACGCACGATCTACAACTGGCGAAACGCCTGAGTCGCCAGATGGAGATGCGCGATGGCGAGTTGAGCGACCAACTGACGCTGGGAGTGATCTGATGGGTTCATCCTTATCCCTGCTGCTCGGGCTGCGTTTTAGCCGCGGTCGGCGGCGTGGTGGCATGGTCTCGCTGATCTCCATCATCTCCACCGTTGGCATTGCGCTGGGCGTGGCGGTGCTGATCATCGGCCTGAGCGCTATGAACGGTTTCGAGCGTGAGCTCAACAACCGCATTCTGGCGGTGGTGCCGCACGGCGAAATCGAACCGGTTAATCAGCCGTTCCGTCACTGGCAGCCGATGATCGCGCCAATTGAACAGGTTTCGGGCATTGCCGCTGCGGCGCCCTATATTAACTTTACCGGGCTGATTGAGAGCGGCGCGAAGCTGCAGGCGCTGCAGGTGAAAGGCGTCGATCCGCAGCAGGAGTCACGGCTGAGCGCCTTGCCGAGCTTCGTCGCCGGTAATGCCTGGTCACAGTTCGCGGCCGGTAAGCAACAGATCATACTCGGTGGCGGTATCGCCAAATCGCTTAACGTTAAACAGGGCGATTGGATCACCATCATGATCCCCAATAACGATGGCGATAATAAGCTGCTGCAGCCGAAACGCATTCGTCTGCAGGTCAGCGGCGTGCTGCAGCTCAGCGGTATGCTGGATCACAGCCTGGCGCTGGTGCCGCTGGCCGATGCGCAGAAATATCTGGATATGGGCGACAGCGTCAGCGGCATTGCGCTCAAGATGAATGACCCGTTCCAGGCGCAAAAGCTGGTGCGCGACGCCGGTGAAGTGACGCATTCATACGTCTACATCAAGAGCTGGATTGGTACGTACGGCTACATGTACCGTGACATCCAGATGATTCGCGCCATTATGTATTTAGCCATGGTGCTGGTGATTGGCGTGGCCTGCTTTAACATCGTCTCAACGCTGGTGATGGCGGTGAAAGACAAGAGCAGCGATATCGCCGTGCTGCGCACGTTGGGCGCCAAAGATGGCCTGATTCGCGCCATCTTTATCTGGTACGGTTTGCTGGCGGGTCTGCTCGGCAGCGTCAGCGGCGTGGTGGTCGGCGTGCTGGTGGCGCTCAATCTCACGCCGGTGATGCGGGTGTTTGAGCATCTTACCGGGCATCAGCTGTTGGCGGGTGATATCTACTTTATTGATTTCCTGCCGTCCGAGCTGCACTGGATTGATGTGATTTCGGTATTGGGCACCGCGATTGTGCTGAGCCTGATTGCCAGCTGGTATCCGGCACGGCGCGCCAGCCGTATCGATCCGGCCCGCGTGCTGAGCGGGCAGTAAGATTGACCGCGCAGCCGCTTTAGCGGCTGCGCACATTTTCAGCGTCTGCCGCATGCAGCCGTCATACGCAGCCGCTATTATCGGGCAAATTAGCCTGAAAAATACCCGAAGCGCGGCGTTAAACGCCGCAGATTAAGGAGCTTTTATGCGCATACCGCGCCGCCGCCTACGACTCGCCCGCGACAAAAAAAACCGCCGCAAAGTGCATCAGCGCTTTCGCCAGCGCATCTTCGAGCGCGATCGCAAAGCTGAACTGGCTGCGCATCCGCAACCGCGCGTGGTGGTACTCACCGGTGCGGGTATCTCCGCCGAGTCCGGCATTCGCACCTTCCGTGCCGCCGATGGTTTGTGGGAAGAGCACCGGGTGGAAGATGTGGCTACGCCGGAAGGTTTTCAGCGCGATCCGGCGTTGGTGCAGGCGTTCTACAACGCGCGCCGTCAACAGCTGCAGCAGCCAGAGATTCAGCCTAATGCCGCGCACAAAGCGCTGGCGGAACTGGAGCAGGTGCTGGGCGATAACTTCCTGCTGGTAACACAGAACATCGACAATCTGCATGAACGCGCCGGCAGCCAGCGCGTGCTGCATATGCACGGTGAATTGCTGAAAGTGCGCTGTGTGAACAGTGGACAAGTGCTGGACTGGACAGAAGATTTAACCCCGGACGATCGCTGCACCTGCTGCCAGTTCCCGGCAATGTTGCGTCCGCACATCGTGTGGTTTGGCGAAATGCCGCTGGGGATGGAGGAGATTTACCAGGCGATTGAGCAGGCAAACCTGTTTATTGCCATCGGCACCTCGGGTCATGTTTATCCGGCCGCCGGTTTTGTTCATGAAGCGAAACTGCAGGGCGCGCATACCGTGGAGCTGAACCTGGAGTCGAGCCAGGTGGGCAATGAGTTTGCCGAGCGTCATTACGGTTTAGCCAGTGAAGTGGTGCCGGAGTTTGTGCACACGTTCTTGCGTGGGTTGTATAAATAGTTTGTGCGCGCTTTCCCTCATCCCAACCTTCTCCCGCAAGCGGGAGAAGGAGCTAAAAACAACCCTCACCCGCTGAAGGCGTGAGCTATTTTAGAACCCGCGGACATGGAGCTTTTTAGAACCCTCTCCCGCTTGCGGACATGGAACTTTTTAGAACCCTCTCCCGCTTGCGGACATGGAACTTTTTAGAACCCTCTCCCGCTTGCGGGAGAGGGCAGGGTGAGGGAAAACGCGCAGAGGACTAACGTCCCGCCTTCAACTTCTGAAACAGCGTCTCATACTGCACGCTGACATCACCCACATCGTTCTGCCACTCGCCGTTTTTGATCACCGCCTCAGAAGGATAAAGCGAAGGATCATTCGCCACTGCCTGCGGCAGTAGCTTCTTCGCCGCCAGGTTTGGCGTTGGATAACCAATGGTTTCCGCCACCTGCGCTGCCACTTCCGGACGCAACAGGAAGTTAATCAGTTTCAACGCACCTGCGCGGTTTTTCGCGTTAGCCGGAATCGCCAGATTATCCATCCAGAAAATTCCGCCTTCCTGCGGCCAGATAATCTGCAGCGGCGTGCCGGCCTGGCGCGCCACGTACGCCGATCCGTTCCAGATCATGCCAACGTTCACTTCGCCTTCCATAAACGGATTGCCCGGATTGTCCGAGTTAAACGCCAGCACGTTCGGCATCAGCTTTTTTAACTCTTCATAAGCGGCTTCGATCTGCTTTGGATCGCGGGTGTTGCCCGAATAGCCGAGCTTACGCAGCGCCATCTGGAACACTTCGCGCGCGTCGTCGGTCAGCAGCAGGCTCTGCTTGTACTGCGGCTGCCATAAATCAGCCCAGCGGGTGATGCTTTTGGCATCCACTTCATCGGTGTTGACCCCAATTGCGGTCGCGCCCCAGATATAGGGGATCGAATAGTCATTGTTGGGATCGAACGGTTTGTTCAGCAGGTTAGGATCGAGATTCTTAAAGTTGCTGAGCTGGGATTTATCAATCTTCTGCAACATGCCTTCATTACGCATTTTGGCAACGAAGTAAGTCGAAGGCACCACCAAATCGTAGGCGCCATCTTTCCAGGTCTTCAGCTTGGCATACATGCTCTCATTGGACTCGTAAGTGGAATAAATCACCTTGATGCCGGTCTCTTTAGTGAACTGCTCCAGCAGCCCCGGCGGCACGTATTCTGTCCAGTTATAGAAATAGAGCGTTTTGCCGTCATCCGCCTGCGCGCTCTGCATGCCCAGTGCCAGCGCCCCAGCCGCCAGCCAGTGAGACCACTTTTTCATCGATTATCCTCTATTTAGTTTTATCTCGGAGCAACAGCTGACTGAGCGCCACCAACAACAGCGACAGCAACAGCAAAATCGTCGCCAGCGCATTCACTTCGGGTGACACGCCAACTTTGACCATCGAATAAATTTTTAACGGTAAGATTTCAAAACTCGGGCCAGTGACAAATGACGAAACCACCACGTCGTCCATCGACAGGGTAAAGCTCAGCAACCAGCCCGCCGCGACAGCGGGCAGCGCCAGCGGCAGCAGAATTTTACGCAAAATGGTGACTTCGCTGGCGCCAAGATCTTTAGCGGCTTCCAGCATGCGCACATCAAAACCTTTCAGGCGCGAATAGACGGTGATCACCACAAACGGCAGGCAAAAGGTGATGTGTGAGAACAGCAGCGACCAGAAACCAAGCGAAATGCCCAACAGCATAAACAGCACCAGCAGCGAAATGGCCATCACGATATCGGGCGACATCATCACCACAAACAGCATGCCGCTGACGAAGGGTTTACCGCGAAAACGATAGCGATAGAGTGCAACCGCAGTCAGCGAGCCGATAATTGTGGCACAACTGGCCGACAGCACGCCCATGATCAGCGAATGCTGCGCCGCCTGAATCAGGCTGTCATTATTCATCAACAGGCGATACCACTGGGTGCTGAAACCCTGCCAGTTGATGCCAAAGCGCGAGCTGTTGAAGGAGTTGACGATCAGAATGATGATCGGGATATAAAACCAGGCGTAAATCACGGCCATAAAGCCGCCGCGTAACCAGCGCGCCATCATTGCAGCTCCACTTTGCTGTTCAGCATACGCGCCGCGCGCCAGTAGGCCAGCAGCATCAAGCCCATCAGCAGCGTCATCACAATACTGGTGGCCGCGCCAAACGGCCAGTCGCGGATATTCAGGAACTGACTTTTGATCACGTTGCCAATCAACAGGTTTTTCGCGCCGCCCAGCAAATCGGCAACAAAGAACAGGCCCATCGCCGGAATAAACACCAGCAGACAACCCGCAACAATGCCCGGCATGGTGAGCGGTAAAATAATGCGCAGAAAGGTTTTCACTTTATTGGCACCGAGATCGCGCGCCGCTTCGAGGCAGGATTTATCCAGTTTTTCCAGGCTGGAGTAGAGCGGCAGCACCATAAACGGCAGCAAAATGTAGATCAGCCCTAATATCACCGCTTCCGAGGTGTACATAATGCGAAAGGGTTTATCGATCACCCCGAGCCACAGCAAAAACTCATTGAGCCAGCCGCGCGTGCTGAGAAAGATCTTCAGCCCGTAGATGCGTATCAAGGAGTTGGTCCAGAACGGCACAATCAGCAGGAACAGCATCATCGGACGCAGGCGCGCCGGTAGTTTAGTCAGACACCAGGCAAACGGGTAACCGAGCAGCAGGCAGCAGAGCGTGGCGATAAACGCCATGTTCAGCGAGTGCAGCAGCACATCGGCGTACAGCGGATCGAGCAGCCGCGTATAGTTATTCAGGGTGAAGGCCATGCTGACAAAATGCGCATCGTCGCGCGTCAGGAAGCTGGTGGCGAAGATCATCAGGTTGGGCAGCAGCACAAACAGCGTCAGCCAACTGACGATAAGTAGCACAATCACTTTCTGTAGACGGTTACGCATCCGTTTCATACGGCAGCACTACCTCCCAGTTCGCTACCCAGCTGACAGCCATTTTCTGGTTCAGCGAGTGGTCAAAATCGGGATCGTCTTCATTAAAGAACTCGCTCACCGTCAGTAGCTTGCCGTTCTCAAGTTCAACGGTGGATTCCAGCGTCATGCCTTTGTAGTTGCGCTCACGGACGTAGCCGATCAGGTTATCGCTGCGGCTGTCATGATCGATCTCTTCCACGCGCAGATCTTCCGGACGCAGCAGCACATGCAGCTTATCGCCGGCGTTAACCGGAAAATCACACTGCAGCTCACATTCACGCCCTTCAACGCGCGCAAGGATAGTGGGCGCCTTTTCGCTATTCAGCACTTCGGCATCGAACACGTTGATCTCGCCAATAAAGCGCGCCACAAACAGGTTAGCCGGCTCTTCATAAATCTCACGCGGCGTGCCGTCCTGCTCGATGCGGCCATCGCGCATCACGACGATGCGATCGGACATGGTCAGCGCTTCTTCCTGATCGTGGGTGACAAACACAAAGGTGATGCCAAGCTTGCGCTGCAACGCTTTCAGCTCGTTTTGCATCTGGCGACGCAGCTTATAATCCAGCGCCGAAAGCGACTCATCCAGCAGCAACACTTTCGGGCGATTAACCACCGCACGCGCAATCGCTACACGCTGTTGCTGCCCGCCGGAGAGCTGATGCGGACGCCGATCGGCAAAGCTCTCCAGCTGCACCATCGCCAGCGCGTCGTTGACACGTGTCGTGATCTCGGCGGCTGGGGTTTTCTGCATGCGCAGGCCAAAGGCGACGTTTTCAAATACCGACATGTGCGGAAACAGCGCATAGCTCTGAAATACCGTATTGATGTGGCGATGTTCGGCTGGCAGGTCGGTGATGTCATTATCATCAAGAATGATATGTCCGGAATCGGCATCTTCCAGTCCGGCAATCAGGCGTAAAATGGTGGTTTTACCGCAGCCGGACGGACCGAGCAGCGTGATGAATTCGCCGTGACGGATGGTCAGATCGAAGTCAGAGATGATGGTTTTGCCATCGAAAGCTTTACTGATGCCAGAAAGCGTAACCAGCGCGAGATCGCGTGTTTGCGTCATTTTAGTCACTCAGTCTGATGGTGAATCAGGTTACAGCATAGCCGCTGGTGCCAGCTTGCTGTGATGAAGGGCGCGATGATACCGCAAAAAAGCGTCAATGCCATGTTTTGCCACGGATTTACCTTGAAAACTCTGAAAAATGCCGGAGTATGCGTAACGGGCAAGTCGTACAGGCGACGGTGAGTGAATTTTCAGCGCATTTCACGCTGAGAGAGCTAACCTGAAGGATAATGATTTGACGCAACATGGGGGCTCCAGGCCACCATGATAATGACGCAGGTTCTTAAGAGGGATGACAGATGGATCAATTACTTGAGCGTTTTCTCAGTTATGTCGCAGTAGAAACTCAGTCAAAACCTCAGGCGCGACAGGTGCCAAGCAGTGAAGGGCAGTGGGCGCTGGCGCGTCAATTACAGGAAGAACTTATTGCGCTGGGCTTTGTTGATGTCTCTTTAAGCGACCATTGCTGCGTAATGGGCACCTTACCGGCGAATGTCGACTGGGCCACGCCGGTAATCGGCTTTATTTCGCATATGGACACGTCACCGGATTTTACCGCCAAAAACGTTAATCCGCAGATTATTGAAAACTATCGCGGGGGTGACATTGCGCTGGGCAACGGCGATGAAGTTCTGTCGCCGGTGATGTTCCCAATCCTGCATAAGCTGATTGGCCACACGCTGATTACCACCGACGGTAAAACCCTGCTCGGCGCCGATGACAAAGCCGGCATCGCCGAGATCATGACGGCGATGGCGCGTCTGGCGAACAGTGATATTCCGCACGGTGCAATTCGGGTGGCTTTTACCCCCGATGAAGAGATTGGCCGTGGCGCGTCGCACTTTGACGTGGAAGGTTTTGCCGCCGATTGGGCCTACACCGTGGATGGCAGCGATCTCGGCGAGTTCGAATTCGAGAACTTCAACGCCGCCACGGCGATGGTCAAGATCACTGGCAATAACGTCCATCCGGGCAGCGCTAAAAATGTGATGGTCAATGCGCTGGATCTGGCGATGCGCTTCCACGCGGAGCTGCCAGCAAAAGAGAAGCCGCAGTATACCGATGGCTACGAAGGCTTTTTCCATCTGCACACCATCAAAGGTACGGTTGAGCATGCCGAACTGATGTATCTGATTCGTGATTTTGACGCGGATAGCTATGCCCAGCGCAAGCAGCTGCTGGAAGAGATTGGCCAACGTGTGAGCCAGGGGCTGCAAAGCGAATGTTCAGTGAAGGTAGAGATCAGCGATAGCTATCGCAACATGCGTGAGAAAGTCGAACCGCATCCGCACATTATTGAGCTGGCGCTGCAGGCGATGCGCGATTGTGGCATTGAACCGAACGTTAAACCGATTCGCGGCGGTACCGATGGATCTGCGCTGTCGTGGAAAGGGTTGCCATGTCCGAACCTGTTCACCGGCGGCTACAACTATCACGGCAAGCACGAGTTCGCCTCACTCAACGTGATGGCGCAGTCAGTAGAGGTGATTGTGCGGCTGGCTGAGTTGGCGGGGCAGAAAAAGTGACAGTAACCAGGTGCGCATAAATGCGCACCCTGTAAAATTTAGGGTCGCCATTCATGGCGTAATGCACGTCAGTTAAGCAGCGTACTGGCTCAGTTGGGGTTCCCTGGTCGCCATGAATGGCGACCCTACAGGTGTTTTAGCGATGATGAATCAGTAAGACGCATTGATGCTGCAGCGTGGGGGTTGAGGCGACATCCCAGCCCGCTGAGTGAGTGAGGGATTCCAGGGCGAGCCGCAGGGATGCGGCGAGAGGCGGCGCTGAGCAGGAGCGAATCGCCGCCGGTCCGTCAGGAATCGTGAGGGAGTGAAGGCACCGCGAAGCGGCGGGATGGGCTGGCGCAGGGCCCGGAGTGCAGAGGGCGTGGCCAGACGCCCTCTGCTCGGTCGCCGCACGACATAGCTGAAACTGCCCCAGCAGATGGCGAACGAAAGTTGCTCAGTGCTTAACTGATCGGCATTACGCCATTCATGGCGACCGTAACACCAACTTACTCGCCGAAGAACCAATACCCGCTATTAACCAGCGCCGCCAGCTGCGCCAGCATTGACGGATCGCCCAGCGCATCGCCAAAATCTTCCAGCGTCAGCACATGATTGTGCGCCAATGCCGCCAGCACCTGCGGATGGTTGCAGCTGATTGATTCACCGTTCACAAACACCGCATCACCGATGGTCAACACGCGCAGGCCGCCAAGACGCGTCAGCGCATCGCCTTGCTGCAATGCATCGTAAATTTCATCCGGCTGATAAGGCGGCTCCGGCGGAGCGACATCCAACTCATGACGCGACTGAGAAATAAACTCGCCAAACCATTGGTTAAACTGCTCTGGCTGGTTGATCACATCCATCATCACTTTGCGGATGCCTTCCAGCTCCGACGGCAATATTTGCGACGGGCAATCACGTGACGGCACGTCCGGATCGCTGTAGCGATAGCTGCCCAATTCGTTAGCCAGCATGTGATCGGCAAAACCGCTGATCAGCTCGCGACCGTTCGGTGCACGGAAGCCCACCGAATAGTTGATGGCGTTCTCCAGCGAATAGCCTTCGTGCGGGAATCCAGGCGGAATATAGAGAATATCGCCCGGCTCCATCTCCTCATCAATGATGGCGTCAAACGGTTCAACCTGCAGCAGATCTGGATGCGGGCAGTGCTGTTTCAACGGCACTTTTTCACCCACGCGCCAGCGGCGACGGCCGGTGCCCTGAATGATAAACACATCATATTGGTCGAAATGCGGGCCCACGCCGCCGCCCGGCACGGCGAAGGAGATCATCAGATCGTCAACGCGCCAGTCGGGCAGGAAACGGAACGGGCGCATCAGTGCAGCCGAAGGCTCATGCCAATGGTTGACCGCCTGCACCAGCAGCGACCAGTTGCTCTCACCGAGATGATCGTAGCTTTCAAACGGGCCGTGGCTAACTTGCCATTTGCCTTCGTTATGGCTAACCAGACGGCTATCCACCTCATTTTCCATTGCCAGACCGGCCAGCTCGTCAGGAGAAATAGGATCGACGAAGTTTTTAAAACCCCGTTTAAGCACCACCGGGCGTTTCTGCCAGTAGCGTTGAATAAAGTCGGGCCAGTTGATGTCGAGCTGATAGTCCATATGCGGAGTCCGTTTGCTGCAAAGAATGATGGCAAGTATAACAGCCCGCGTCCCTTTCTACTCGCGGTGATGCTCGACTTCCTGGCGCTGGAAAATCACTTCCATCCGCGCGCCGCCAAGCGGGCTGGTGGTGGCGATGACCTGACCGGCGTACTGTTCGAGGATATCGCGCACCACGGCCAAACCTAATCCCTGGCCGGGACGTAGCGTATCGGCGCGCTGACCGCGCACGAAGATCAGATCGCGTTTGCTTTCTGGAATGCCCGGGCCATCATCATCAATAAACAGATGCAGGGTTTTGTCGGTTTGGCGTGCGGTGACTTCAATAAACTCCAGGCAGTATTTGCAGGCGTTATCCAACACGTTGCCAAGCACTTCCATAAAGTCATTTTTATCGCCGATAAAGGTCAGCTCGGGAGAGATATCCAGGGTGATCGCCACGCCTTTACGCTGATAAACCTTGTTGAGAGCCGAACACAGGCTGTCGAGCAGCGCCGAAACCGAATGCAAATCGCGCTGCAGCGGATTGTGATCGGCCTGCATGCTGGCGCGATGCAGATAATAGCCAATCTGCTGGGAGATACGGCTAATCTGCTCCAGCATCACCGGTTCCGCCTGTTCCACGGTTAACTCTTTGCCGCTGCGTAACGAGCGTAGCGTACTCTGCAGCACCGCCAGCGGGGTTTTCAGGCTGTGCGTCACGTCCGACAGGGTGGTGCGATAGCGCGTATAACGCTGGCGTTCGTTGGTCAGCAGCAGGTTGAGATTGCGTACCAGGCTGCGCAACTCCTGCGGCGGATTATCATCGAGATTCTCGCGTTGGCCGGTTTCCAGCTCGCGCACATGCGCGGTGAGATCGCCAATTGGTCGTAAACTCCAGTGCGCCGCCAGCCACAACAGCGGGATCACCAGCAGCAGGTTGGCGGCCAGCACATAGCTAAACCACGACCACACCACATCGGAATGCTGCAACTCCTGCGGAATTGAGTCGACAACCACGATGGTCAGCGCCGGCAGGTTGGTGGTGGCATCGTAACGATTGACCGCTACCGAGTGAGTAAAGGTATCGTTGCTGTCACTATCCAGCGCGTGCAGCCGCTCTTTTGCCTGTGGATTGTTGCCCATCGCCGCCATGCTGGTGCGATTACTGGTGTCGATTTCGTAAAAATCGGGCTTGAGCAGCCATTCGCGGCGAATCTTTTTGCGGATGTCCGGCACGTCACGCTGCTGCCACAGCAGTTTGCCGTGTTCATCGTAGATAAACACCAGCGTGGGGAAGTTGAGCGTCATGCGCTCCGGCTGGGCGATGGTGAGCTTGTCGTCTTGCCACTGCGCCAGCGTGAAGAACAGATTGCTTTCGCCGCGCATCACGCGGTAGGTATTTTTATCGAAGCTAACTACGTAACCCACGACGGCAACCATGCCGTAGGAGAGCGATAAAAACAGGACGATCGCCGCCGTTGCCAGCAGGAAACGGGCGCGTAACGAGAAGGGGCGAAAGCGTTTTAACCACGTCATAAATCAGAGATCAAAGCGATAACCCTGGCCGCGCACGGTGTTAATCACTTCGGTCGGATAGAGCGAGAGAATTTTTTTACGCAGGCGGCCCATCAACACATCAATGGTGTGACTCTCGCGCAGTTCCGCATCCGGATAGAGCTGCAGCATCAGTGAATCTTTGCTCACCACTTTACCCGCGTTGCGAATCAGCGTTTCAACGATGGTGTACTCGAAAGCGGTAAGTTTTACCGGTTGATCCTGCACCGTTAGCTCACGGCGTGACAGATCGACCTGGAACGGCGGCATGGAAATAATCTGTGACGCGTGGCCGCTGTTACGACGCATTAGCGCCTGCAGACGCGCCGCGACTTCTTCAATATGGAAAGGTTTAGTGACGTAGTCGTCGGCACCGGCTTCCAGCGCTTCGACTTTTGCCTGCCAGCCTTCGCGGGCGGTCAATACCAGAATCGGTTGACGTACGGCATCGGTGCGCCAGCGACGGATCAACGACATGCCATCTTCGTCGGGCAATCCCAGATCGACAAGGGCGATATCGGGCATGTGCTCCTGCAGGAAATAATCTGCTTCTTTGGCATCTTCTGCGGCATCGACCTGATGGCCCATTTCACGCAACTGCACGGCGAGGTGATGGCGCAACAGCGCGTTATCTTCCACAACCAGAACACGCATAGTATTTCCTTAGCTTCCGACTCAATAATGATGGAGAAAAGTATATGCGAAGCCAGCTAAACAAGAGATCAACGTTTGTTAATAGAGGCGTGCCCAACATTGAACACGCCTGTTGTTGAGATTTACTGCAAATCATCAACCATCTGAATCGCACGGCCAAGGTAGTTGGCTGGCGTCATCTGCTTCAGACGCACTTTTTCCTCTTCCGGCAACGCAAGGCTATCGATGAACGCTTGCATGCCAGCGGCATCAACACGTTTACCGCGCGTCAGCTCTTTCAGCTTCTCGTACGGCTTCTCGATGCCGTAACGGCGCATCACGGTTTGAATTGGCTCGGCCAGCACTTCCCAGTTGTGATCCAGTTCATCCAGCAGACGATCGCGGTTCACTTCCAGCTTAGAGATGCCTTTCAGCGTCGCCTGATAAGCGATCAGCGCATAGCCGATGCCGACACCGAGGTTACGCAGCACGGTAGAGTCAGTGAGGTCACGCTGCCAGCGTGAAACCGGCAGTTTGCTGGCCAGATGCTGCATCATCGCGTTAGCCAGACCGAGGTTGCCTTCGGAGTTTTCGAAGTCAATCGGGTTCACTTTATGCGGCATGGTTGAAGAACCAATTTCACCGGCGATGGTTTTCTGTTTGAAGTGATTGAGCGCTACATAGCCCCAGATATCACGATCAAAGTCGATCAGAATGGTGTTGAAACGTGCGATGCAATCAAACAGCTCGGCGATGTAGTCGTGCGGCTCGATCTGCGTGGTGTACGGGTTCCAGGTGATGCCCAGTGAGGTGACAAACTGCTCGCTCAGCTGGTGCCAGTCCACTTCCGGATAAGCGGAGATGTGGGCATTGTAGTTGCCAACCGCGCCGTTAATTTTGCCGAGGACTTCAATCTTGCTGAGCTGACGCAGCTGGCGCTCCAGACGGTACGCCACGTTTGCCATCTCTTTGCCCATGGTTGACGGCGTTGCCGGCTGGCCGTGGGTACGCGACAGCAGCGGAATGTCACGATACTCGTGCGCCAACCCTTTTACGGCATCGATGAGCTGGTTCCAGAACGGCACGATCACCTCGCGACGTGCGGTTTCCAGCATTAGCGCGTGAGAGAGGTTATTGATATCTTCAGAGGTGCAGGCGAAGTGGATGAACTCAGACACCGCATGCAGCGCCGGAACATCGGCCACTTTCTCTTTGAGGAAATACTCCACGGCTTTTACGTCGTGGTTGGTGGTGCGCTCGATGGTTTTGATACGTGCAGCGTCTTCTTCGCTGAAATTGGCGACAATCGCATCAAGGAAAGCGTTTGCGTCGGCATCAAATGCAGGAACTTCCTTGATCTCTACAGTCGTAGCCAGTTTTTGTAACCAGCGAACCTCAACCTCAACGCGGAATTTCAGCAGACCGAATTCGCTGAAAATGGCGCGCAGTGGGCTGACTTTATCGCCGTAACGACCATCGACAGGTGAAACGGCGGTCAGAGAGGATAATTCCATCAGTGCAACTCCTGAATCGTTTAACAATGATGCCGGGGCGGCGCTTAATACGCCGGGCCCAGGCGGGATAAAATGGTTTTGGCTTCGCTCAGCAGACGCTGGCGCGAAAACATCAGCTGCAGACGGCCACCGCCAACCTGCTGCCATAACACCGCAGAGCGAATGCCGGCCAGCAGGGCGGCGCGCACTTTACTCTGCACTTGTGAATTCTGTAATACCTGCGGCGAACCGGTGACCTGAATGCGTGGGCCTAATGGGCTGATCACATCCACGTAAATCCCGGCCATGGCGCTGGTGATAGTGTCCGATTCCAGCTCGTAATGCGCCAGTTGGCGATCAAGCTGGCTAATGCGTTGTGCCAGCGTATTCATCGCGGTTTTATTACCGTGCAGCTTACGCTCCAGCACCATCATACTCAGGGTATAGCGCGTCAGTTCTGCGCTGGCGCCTTGACGATTACTGCTGTTGAGCACCGCCATTAAGGTCTCTAATCCTGGCTGCAGGTTGGCTTCATCGTTGCCAAACACCGCCAGCGTCGAACCGGGGTTGAGATCGATCAAGCTGCGCAGCGACACATTCAGGGCGGCATTATTGCACTGGCCCTGCTGCGCGAGTTGCTGCACCACATGGGCCGCCTGGCAGACACCCGCCAGCGCCAGCGTAATCTCATAATAGTTCTTAGCCACGCTTAACTCCTGTCATCGCGTCGGGCAGCGCCGACCTTAGGCTTCTGCCAGAGGCAGGCGTTGTTCGATAATGCCGCCGCCGAGGCACACTTCACCGAGATAAAACACGGCGGATTGGCCTGGCGTGACCGCCGCTACCGGCTCGTCAAAACGGACTTCAATACGGTCGTCGCCGTGCGGAATGATTTCGCACGGAATGTCAGTCTGGCGATAGCGGGTTTTCACCGTGCAGCGCAACGGAGCGGTGATTGGTTGGCGATCGACCCAGTGCAGCTGTTGGGCCATCAAGCCCACCGACATCAGACGCGGATGTTCGGCGCCCTGCGCCACAACGAGGCGATTGCGCGCCACATCTTTATCGACCACGTACCAGGGATCGTCATTGCTCTCTTTACGACCGCCAATCCCCAACCCTTTGCGCTGGCCGAGCGTGTGATACATCAAACCCTGATGCTCACCGACGATGTCGCCGTCAACGGTTTCAATTGCACCCGGCTGGGCGGGCAGATAGCGGCCAAGGAAATCGCGGAACTTGCGTTCGCCAATAAAGCAGATGCCGGTGGAATCTTTCTTCTTCGCGGTGATCAGGTCGAGCTGTTCAGCAATACGACGCACTTCCGGCTTATCCAGTTCGCCGACCGGGAACAGGCTTTGCGCAATCTGCTGGTGGCTCAGGGTATAGAGGAAGTAGCTCTGATCTTTATTGCCGTCGAGGCCGCGCAACAGGCGGCTTTGGCCCTCAACATCCTGGCGGCGCACATAGTGGCCGGTGGCAATATAGTCTGCGCCGAGATCGTCCGCCGCAAATTCGAGGAAGGCTTTGAACTTGATCTCTTTGTTGCACAGGATGTCGGGATTCGGCGTGCGTCCCGCTTTGTACTCTTCCAGGAAGTGTTCGAACACGTTATCCCAGTACTCAGCGGCGAAGTTGATTTTATGCAGTTTGATGCCGAGTTTGTCACACACGGCTTGTGCGTCAGCCAGATCATCGGCGGCGGTGCAATACTCCTCGCCGTCGTCTTCCTCCCAGTTCTTCATGAACAGGCCTTCAACCTGATAGCCCTGCTGTTGCAGTAACCAGGCGGAAACGGAAGAATCGACGCCGCCGGACATTCCGACGATCACTTTTTTCTGGCTGTTGTCAGACATGACGCACTCTTAAATTACGATAAAAACAGGCGGCGCATTCTATCATGCAGAAGCGGGGCGCGCACCCTCATGAAACGGCCACTGGAACGGCGCGACCAGATGCAGCGGATAACGCGCGCCTTGTTGCCACAACCGAACGCTCTCTGCGACTAACGGCGAACGCAGGCGATTGGCCGTCAGAATCTGCTCTGGCGGCAGCCACCAGCAGCAATCAATGTCGCGATCGTGCGGCGACGTTTCGACTTTTTCGGCCAGATCGAGACCAAACAGGAAACGCACAAAAGGTGTATCGTCCGGCGCAATCCACTGTTGCACGCCGAGAAAATACTCGGGCTGAGCATCAATACCGGTCTCTTCGAACAGTTCGCGCTGCGCGGCTTCCTGAATAGTTTCATTGGCCTCAAGGTGTCCGGCAGGTTGATTCCAGGTAATACGGCCGTGCACCCGCTCTTCAACCACCAGCAAATGTCCCTGAGCCTGCACAATACAGGCGACCGTTACATGAGGTTTAAACATCCTTCCTCCGGAATTGTTAACTAAAAGTTATTAAATGGTGGCGCTGATATCGCGCCATTCGCCCGGCGCCAAATCGCCCAACTGGTGCTCACCCATCGCAAAGCGAATCAGGCGCAACGTGGGAAAACCAATATGTGCCGTCATGCGGCGCACCTGCCGGTTACGTCCCTCAAACAGCGTGATTTGCAGCCAGCTGGTGGGAATCGCTTTGCGCTCGCGAATCGGCGGCTGGCGTGGCCACAGCCACTTGGGCTCAGCGACTAACTCGACGCCTGCCGGCAAGGTTGGACCATCGTTCAGCGTAACGCCGCTACGTAACTGGGATAAATCTGATTCCTGCGGCGCACCTTCCACCTGCACAAAATAGATTTTTCCGGTGCGCTTGCCGGGCTGCGTCAGCGCCGCCTGCAGCGCGCCGTCGTTGGTTAAAATCATCAAACCTTCGCTATCGCGATCGAGGCGGCCCGCGGCATAAACCTCGCTGACCGGTACAAAATCCTTCAGCGTCCGGCGTCCGGCCTCGTCACTAAATTGCGGCAAAACATCGAAAGGTTTGTTAAAGAGTATGACGCGTCTTGGGCCTTTCGGGCGGGTATCGCGGCGCACGGGCTTGCGTGCCGGGGCGCTTGCGCGCTTATCCTGGTGAAATCGTTGAGAAGTTTTTCGCATGGGCTTTGCAGTCGGAAACATTCGGCGCATTATAGCGCGAAACTACGGTGATTGGCGTAGCGGAAATAATCAAGTAGTATTGACCCGCATCTTACAAATCATTAACAAAAAATCGCTCGAAGGAGAGGTTGATGGAAAGCAAAGTAGTTGTTCCGGCGGAAGGTCAAAAAATCACCCTGGATCAGGGAAAACTGAATGTTCCGAATAACCCGATTATTCCTTACATTGAAGGTGACGGTATCGGCGTTGATGTTTCCCCGGTAATGTTGAAAGTGGTTGATGCCGCTGTGAAGAAAGCCTACAACGGCGAGCGAAAAATTTCCTGGATGGAAATTTATACCGGCGAAAAATCAGTAGAACTCTATGGCCAGGATGTCTGGCTGCCGCAAGAAACCCTCGATTTAATCAAAGAATACCGCGTTGCCATCAAAGGCCCGCTGACGACCCCAGTCGGTGGCGGTATTCGCTCCCTGAACGTTGCGCTGCGCCAGGAGCTGGATCTGTACGTCTGTCTGCGTCCGGTTCGCTACTACAAAGGCACGCCAAGCCCGGTTAAGCGTCCAGAAGAGACCGATATGGTGATCTTCCGCGAAAACTCAGAAGATATCTATGCGGGTATCGAGTGGAAAGCGGGCACGCCAGAAGCGGACAAAGTGATCAAGTTCCTGCGTGAAGAGATGGGCGTGAAGAAAATTCGCTTCCCAGAGCAGTGTGGTATCGGCGTTAAGCCATGCTCGGAAGAGGGTACCAAACGTCTGGTGCGCGCAGCGGTTGAGTACACCATCACCAACGATCGTGATTCTCTGACCCTGGTTCACAAAGGCAACATCATGAAGTTCACCGAAGGCTCTTTCAAAGACTGGGGCTACCAGTTAGTGAAAGAAGAGTTCGGCGGCGAGCTGATCGATGGCGGCCCGTGGATGAAGTTCAAAAACCCGAACACCGGTAAAGAGATCATCGTTAAAGACGTGATCGCCGATGCCTTCCTGCAGCAGATCCTGCTGCGTCCGGCTGAATACGACGTGATCGCCTGTATGAACCTGAACGGTGACTACATCTCTGATGCCCTGGCGGCACAGGTTGGTGGTATCGGTATCGCACCAGGCGCGAACATCGGTGACGAATGTGCGCTGTTCGAAGCGACGCACGGTACAGCACCGAAGTATGCTGGTCAGGATAAAGTGAACCCAGGTTCAGTGATTCTGTCTGCAGAAATGATGCTGCGTCATCTGGAATGGTTCGAAGCGGCTGACTTAATCGTGAAAGGTGTTGAAGGCGCCATCGCTAACAAGACCGTGACCTACGATTTCGAACGTCTGATGGACGGCGCTAAACTGCTGAAATGTTCAGAGTTTGGTGACGCGATCATCAGCAACATGTAATTTGCCGCTCAGGCAGAAAGCATAACGGGAGCCAATGGCTCCCGTTTTTCATTGGGTTAATATTAAAAATAAAGGCTTTAAAGTTATTTAACATCATGTTTATCATTCGCATCCTTTTTTATATATCGTGGTCTATGTTTTGATTCAATATAAATCCTGCCGATATATTCACCTAATACTCCGATGCCTATTAGCTGTACCCCCCCTAAAAAGAGTATTGAAACTAATATTGAAGGATAACCGGCTACCGCATTCCCCCACACCAACTTATCGATAATCATCCAAATTGCATAAATGAATGATAAGAACGCCACAAAGAAGCCAATATAGCTCCACACTCTTAATGGAAATGTTGAGAAGCTGGTGAAACCCTCAAGTGCCAAATTCCACAGTTTCCATCCGTTAAACTTAGGCTTACCTGCAACACGCTCAGAGCGATTATAAGTGACTATCGCTGCATCGCCTTGAACCCAGCTTAAAATCCCTTTCATGAAGAGATTGTGTTCCTGTAACCGCTTTATATTTTCAACCGTAGCACGGGAAAGTAAACGAAAGTCTCCCACATTTTCCTCTAACTCTGGTGAGCTGATCACATTATGGAGTTTGTAGAACCAGCTGGCGGTTTGGCGTTTAAAAAAGCTGTCACTGCTTCTATCAATGCGTTTAGCCAGAACAATCGGCCATCCTTCCTGCCATTTTTCGATTAGCAAGGGAATGACTTCTATCGGATCCTGCAGGTCTACATCAATCGGGATCACCGCATCGCCGGTTGCATGCTCAAGCCCCGCTAGCAAAGCCGGTTCTTTACCGAAGTTGCGAATAAAGGTAACCGACAAAATTGACTCATCCTTCTCCTTCAACGACTGAATGATGTGTTCTGTTCGATCCGTGCTGCCATCATTAACAAAAACAATCTCAACATTGTAGGAGGAGAGTTTTTCTTTCACAGCTCTATAAAATAGGGGAATGGTATCTTCTTCATTAAATACGGGAACAACGAGGGAAATTTTCATTTGTTCACCCTAAAAACGATAAAGTTTGAATAGATGAAGCCAAATATGAGGCTTATAGCCGAGAAAGTAACAAGCGTAATGAACGGGTTGATATGAGTATGATCGGCCAGCAAGCCAATACCGGCGGCCATAGCCCCCATAAAAGCAACAAACATGACATAACGAAAAGGCGTTATTTGGGTTTTGAACGTCCATTTTGCATTAGCAAAAAATGAAAATGTTACGGCAACGCTGAAAGCAATGAAGTTTGCCAGCCATTGACTAACGTGTTGAGAATATATTAGCGCGAATACCACCCAATGAATCAGCGTGTTGATGATCCCAACTGAAAAAAATCTGGAGAATATTTTTAACATTCTGAAAGTTTGTCCAGAGGGTTTCGTTGTTACTTAGCGTAGACAACTATGCTTCAGATGGAAAATTAATATGTGGGGGAGAGTCGGCGATTAACACGCCATACATCTGCACGGGGTATTGCCGCGCAACGGGTCAGAAAAAAAACGGAAGCCACTGGCTCCCGTTGTTTATCGACAGATTAGTCGACTTGCTGATCATTGGAGGTTGCCTGCTGCGCACGCTCCTGAGAAAGTCGCCAGAAATCGCTGCCGCCGGGATGTTGATACATCCGCAGCGAAAATTGACCGACAATGGCATAGATATATTCGAAAATGGCCGACTGGGAGTTCTCGTAATCCACCCACAGCACTGACGAGGTAAAGCAATAGACCTCCACCGGCAGCCCTTCAGGCGACGGTTTCATCGCGCGCACTACGATATACATATCCTTCTTAATATCGTCCCGCTGCGACAGCCACGCCGTCAGGTATTTACGAAACACGGTCAGATTAGTGATGCCGTTTTCAGCAAACCAGCGTTCGCCCACCGCATTGCTGTCGCGGCCATCCATCAATGCCGAAAGCTGCTCACTGACGCCACGGATCTGGCTCATCTGCTGCACCATGTCATGGTCGAGAAAACGTATCGACATTTGATCAAGATGAAAACTGCGCATAATGCGGCGTGCGCCGGAGGAGAACATCGCCTGCCAGTTGGTGTAGGTTTCGGTGAGGAAATTTTTGGTCGGGATGCGCGACAGCGTATTATCCCAGTTGCGTATGGTGATGGTGTGCAGCGCGATATCGATCACTTCACCGCTGATGCCGTTGTCCGGCATTTCGATCCAGTCACCGAGTTGCAAAACATCGTTCGAAGATACCTGAATATTGGCCACCAGCGACATCAACGTATGCTGGAACACCAACATTAATACCGCAGCCACGGCACCTAAACTGGAGATAATGATCACCGGCGACTTATTCGACATAATCGCTAAAATCATGATCGCCGAAATAATGTGCACCAGAATCTTACCGACCTGAATATAGCCTTTGATTGAATGATTCTTGCGTTTGGCTTTTTTGGAGTAAGAGTTATTAACAATCTCCAGCACTTCGGTAAAGAACAACGATAAATAGACGAAGAACAGAATGCCGCAGATGGTCTTTATCGCTATCAAAAGATGCTCGGGCAAATCCGGCATAAACTGCAGCAGATAATAGACGGTAATGACCGGAATAAAGTTGGAGAGTTTCTCCGAAAGTCGCACGTCCTTATCGAGCGGCACCTGATTTTTATGCGTGCTGAAGAACACCTTTCTGACGACTTTAACGATGAAGAATTTGCAGATCAGATGCGCAATCATGCCGGCAAACATCAGTAACAATAGGCTAAATGCGGCAGACAACACCGTATTGCCTTCAATAAAATTTTGGATATTACTTAAATAAGTCATTTCAACCACGTGCCGGACAGTATTGGCGGGAATTCAAACATAAATGCGCGGTCGGCGATATGCGACGCGTGCGCAATATTCAACATCATTACGGGTTTACAATCCCTTTCACAGAAATTTGAAACTGCTAGCATTTAAACATTTACAGCCGTGTGTCATAGCGATTAAACCGTTATCTTCAGCGCTTACGATTGAGGAGGTGGTATGCAAGGTGTGATCAAGTTCGTCAAAGGCTGGCTGCTGTTTTCGCTGTTGTGGGGCATTTTCATGTGGTTTGTTTCATGGCAGGCACAAGGCAAAGAGATAGGCATGGTGATCGTGATGAGCTTGTATGCAGGCTTAATTTATCAGGCGCTGATGACCATGGTAGCGCGCTATAAGGCGCGGCGAGCGCAGGTTTGATTATCATCCCACAAAACATGAAGAACGGGGCCAGCGCGGCCCCGTTTTGACGGATTATTTCCGTCCGAGCAGAAAACCGACAATCACACCAATGCTGGCTGCAACAGCCAGACCGGTCGCGGGATTATCGCGTACCGATTTCACCACACAATCCGCTGCATCCTGAACCGCATAGCTGGCCTGAGCCGGATAACGACGCGCCGCGCCTTTAGCTTGCTGACGGCGTGAACCGGTGAATTCGCCAAATTTTTCCTGGACGGCACCTGCCGCTTCATTCAATTTTGCTTCCGCTTTGTCGCTCATGATAACTCCCTGATAGTGGTGAATGTCTTACTTAGCGTAGTCAGAGAAACTGCAGTCGGCAAATGACGCAGCGGTAAAGGTTGTAACAGCAATTTGCAGTACGCGAAAATTCTGCCCAGACTAAAAAGTGCTCAAGTGTACTTTTCTGCACGCAAACGGACCCTTTTAAACGGGAGGAATCATGAAACGCGATGTGCTGAATGAAGACGATTATGATGAAGTGTGCCGGGTGATCGGCGATGCCGTAATTGTATTAACCGAGCTGGGGCATGAGACCCGGCGGGAGGAGATCACCACGCTGCTGCAGCGCACTCGCCATCAGCGAGCGCATGATGAGCGGGACGAACAGCGCATGTTGGAGCACGCCATCCGTTTAGTGCGGCCTAATTAGGCATAAAAACGATTACTGTTTTCCCCGATAGGCGGGATACCAGCTGACCAAAAAGTGGCGCAGATGATCAAAACACCATTCTGCATCGTCGGCCTGCTGGCAGTAATAGCGCAAGGTGACCTTCTCGTAGCGTATATGACGCTGATGCAGCGGTGACCAGCTCCAATCGAGCACGGCGCGCGCGTAATTGATTAGCGTGCCACTCTGCATGTTGTGCTGTTTTTCCTGGCGGCTGAGGTAGAGCTCAAACGCCTGATCGAGACTTTGTGTCTCTTCACTGCTGGCGCTTGCTAGCGTCGGGCGAAACGCCACATCGATAAAACCACATACCCCGTCTTCACGCTGCTGCCAGTCGCAGGCCAGCGTCATAAACAGGCCATCCTGCAAATTTACCTCTTCCAGCAGACGGCGCAAATTTTCAGAATGTTGCCCGGCGGCAATCTCATCAATCCGCGTGGTTTCCAGCGTGAGGTCAAATCCACACGGGTTGACTGAGCCATCTGCATTGGTGCTGGCAGGGAAGGGGAAATCGATATAGCCGTTGTTATCCAGACACTTTTCCATAAAGCCGATCCGTAACGTAAGATAGCCGGAGAATAAACCATCGCGCGCGACGGCGCACGGCTTATGGGCACGTCCAGGTGATCATGGTGTTCTGGTAGGGATTGATCAGGCGGAACTGTTTATCCGACAGGCGTTGCGCATAGAAACCTTCAGCGGTAATCGCCGAGGGCACATACTGGAAGCGATCGGTAGAGTGCAGCGTGCCGCTTTGGACTTTTACCCCATCGCGGGAGACGGCAAACGCGCTCACCAAATCAAAAATTCGTGCCTGAGTATTGCCCATTGACTGGCCATAAATCGTCGACACGTCGCCCGGACAGTCGACACCTTTGGGTGCCGAACTGCAGCCAGCTAAAACTAAAAGGGTGAGTACAACCGTGATTCGCCACATGAGCACCTGCTTCATTCCCTGGTTTGCCATGGCACGCCAATGCGTACTGATAAGTGGATCATAGCAGGTCTGACGCTGCTTCCCATTTGTCATTTGTATAATCGTTAAGCGGAAGGAATGTAAGGGGGTGACTTTAGTAGCAGATAAACGTTATTCTTGCCAGCGTTGCGCACCAGGTAAGCAAAACAAGGGTAAATGAATGAAAGAAGAAGAAGCGAGTTTAATGATTCTTCAGCACGCGATCGACAAATTAGAAGCCGACAAAAAAAAGCAGATTATGAGCTGTGTAGCGGCCATCCAGGAAGTGATGCAGCGTTTTGAAGCCGAAGAGGCTGGGCTGGCATTGATGTTAGTGGCCGCGCAGGTGGCCGCTGAGTGATTCTCACTGCTGGTAATCTGATCACGCTGTCCATTTGATAGCATTGCTGCTGCGCGGTTGATACGGCTAGCCGCAGCAGCAATGCCATTAGCGATTAATTTGTGTTACCCTCCGAGCAAGAAAATTCCAACGAAATCATCATGTAACCTCAGCGGAGAATCCAATGAAGGCGATAATAATGGCCGTTGGCGTGCTGGCTTGTCAGATTGCGCCCGCCTGGAGCGAAACCGAATATCAAATCACCTGTCCCGGCCGTCCCACCATGACGGTATCGCGTGCCGAATATGGCTTAAGCACCTTGATGTGGCCGACGCGCCATTTCCAGATTGCCGCCGGGCAGCAGCGCACCAGCCTGAAAGGGGGAGATAAAGTTGCCATCACCCGTTTTCGTAATGGCGATCAGTTAATCGTCAATAAAAACAACGATGAAACCTTCTTTGTCTATGCCGACAGCAATAAGCTGCTGCCGTGCAGCCGCACGGAGAAGCGCGATGCGCAGATTCTTTCACTGGAACGTTACGACGACAGCGCGCGCCCGAACTCCTGATTCAAATCAATTGCCGCTGGCGCAAATCCAGCGGCGACTGTTCCGCCTCATCAATGGCGGCCAGCCAGCTCTGTAAATTCACCTTCGCCCACGAAAGATGTCCGCGCGTGGTGCTCATCAATACCACATCAGGCCGCAATGAGCGGTAAAGCTCCAGCGACTGCTGCAACTCGCTGGGATTACTCTCTGGCATCAGCACGCTGATCCAGCGATGGTAGTCGCGGGTCAAGGTATCGCCGACAAACAGATAAGTATGGCCGAGCGGAGAGTGATAGAGATAGCTGCTGCTGCCGGGCGTGTGGCCTGGCGTGGGCAATAGGTGAAAATCGCCGAAGTGCGTCTCTTGCTGCGTGAAGGTTTCGTCAGGCTCAATCACTAAGCTAACCGGCCCAAGCGAACGGCTATGGCAGTAGATTGCGCTATTAAAGCGTTGCTGAATGGCTATCGCGCCCGGCGCCGCTTCATGCCAGTGCGTGAAATAGTGGCGGATAACCCCGCCAGCCTCGTCGAGGAATTCGTGGTCGAGCGGATGCTCCACGCGACCAATCAGCAAATTACCGCGCGGATGGCGCAGCATAAAGCCGTGCATCATCAAATCGCTTGCCGTCTCTTCGGCGGGGAATTCGGGCGTGGAGATCCACAAGTCGTCGTACAGTGGCTTCATTGTCGGTCTCCTGCGGCAAAACGTTAGCGCAATGTCGGGTGGCCGGTGAAGGCGAACTGTGCTTCTCCATTCTCAATCTGCAACGTGGCGCTGGCACCCAGCGGCAGCGTCACGGTGTCGGCATCGTGACCAAAAGCCAGATCGCTAATTACAGGAATCTGGTACGCGTCACGCATGCGCTGCCACACGGTGGCGAAATCAAAACCATTGTCGTAAGCCGACAGCGAGGTACTGGTAAAGCTGCCGGTGATAATCGCTTGCTGGCGCGGCAAAATGCCACTCTGCTGCAGCTGAATCAGCATACGCTCGATGCGGAACGGGTGCTCGTTGACATCCTCGATCACCAGAATACCGCCTTCAATTTGCGGCATCCACGGCGTACCAATCAGCGAGCATATCATCGCCAAATTGCCGCCCCATAACGTACCTTGCCAACGGCCCTGATCCGGGCTTTCACTACGCCAGTTTAGGTTAACTGTAGGTGATGTTAGCGCTTGCCAAAAGTGTGCCTCGGTAAAATCAGATAATGCCTCTGCGCCGAAGTTACTGGCCAGCATCGGCCCACTGAAGGTAACCAGGCCAGTTTGCGCCAGCAGTGCTAGCTGAATGGCGGTGAAATCGCTGTGTCCACATAGCGCCACCGGCTGATTGAGCAATCGACGCTGCAGGCCGATGTAATCGATCTTATCGAGCAACCGTGATGCGCCATAACCGCCGCGTACGGCCAGCACGATATCGGGTAGATGTTCCAGCGTTGCCAACCCATTGATATCATCCAACCGCTCAACATCATCACCAGCAAAACGTTGATAGCGGCGAGTAATCGCTGATTGATTCTGTAGGTGATGGCCTGCGGCCTGTAAACGGCTGACCGCGCGCTGGGCGGCGTCCTGATTGTGGCAATAGCCGGAAGGGGCGATGAGACGTAGCGTGCGGGGAGTAAACATAACTTCCATCCTGCTGTAGAGTGGCCTGCCGATGATGTCGAAATGCGTTATTGAAGTCACGGTAGCATAAGGTTTTTTATCGATTTAGGATAAACGGTAATTTTGCATCGCGCTGCGCCAGGTATGATAGCTTGCGCCAACCCTATTGCGGAACCAAAAATCAGTGAAAATTCGCCTACTTATGCTTTCTGCACTGCTGCTTGCGGGCTGTTCAAGTGAGCCGGAAAAACCGGCACTGCCCGAGAAGAATACGCCGTTAACCCAGGCTCCGCCGTCGAAAGTGAATGATGCATGGTCAATGTTTACCGAAGATGCCGCCAGTCATTATGGCGTTGATGAGAAGTTAATCAGCGCCATTATTAGTGTCGAATCCGGAGGCAATCCCACCGTAGTGAGCCGCTCCAATGCGGTTGGGTTGATGCAAATTAAGGCGTCCACCGCCGGTCGCGAAGTCTATCGCACCCAAGGCCGCCATGGTCAGCCGTCCTCTTCTGAGCTGCGCGACCCGGCGAAGAACATCGATATCGGTGCTGCATATCTGAAAATTCTGCAGGACTCGGCGCTGGCCGGCATTCGCGATCCGCTGACGCTGCGTTATGCCACCATCGTTTCCTACGCCAACGGTGCAGGGGCGTTGTTGCGCACCTTCTCGCGCGACCGCGATCGTGCCATTGCGATGATCAACTCCATGACGCCGGATGAGTTTTACCAGCACGTCCAGAACAAACATCCGGCGGCGCAGGCCCCGCGTTATTTGTGGAAGGTTACCACCGCGTATCGCACCATCGGGTAATGTTGATAAGGTCGCCATTCCTGGCGACCTTATCAACAATCGCACTACCATAGCGACCTGACTAACAACCTCACCACATCAACCCTCAGCCAATAATCTCGCCGTCGGATAATCGACAATCAACACCTGCACGTAGCCGCCGCGTAACGCGCCGCGAATCGCCTGCGCTTTCTCTTTGCCGCCGGCGAGTGCCACCACTTGCGGACAGCGTTTAACCTGCGCCAGCTCCATACCAATCACCGGATCTTCTGCCGCGCTCAGCACCGGCTGACCATCGGCATCGAAATAGTGCAGGCAAATATCACCCACCGCGCCACGTTCGGCCAGCGTGCGCAGCATCTCGCCGTCGTAATAGTTGCCGGAGTTACGTAGCAGGGCGGATGGCTCGAGATCGCCAATGCCGACAATCGCCAGATCCACCTGATCAAACTTCTCCAGTACCACCGCCACCTCGGGATTAACCGACAAACGCTGGCGATCCTGCACCGAATGCTCAATCGATTGCGATGGCAGCAGCCACGCTGGACAATCCAGCAGCGCCGCCAGATTCTGCGTCAGAATCGTCGCCTGCACGTTGCCATTGGCGCCCACGCCGCCCAGCAGCTGAATCACACCTTTACAGGGCGCGCTCAGCGGATGCAGGGCATCCACCATGGCGCGAATGGTGCCGCTCCAGGACGAAATGCCAATCAGCTCATCGGCACGCAGACGCGTTTCCAGATAGTGCGCGGCAGCGGAACCGATCGCCTGTTTGATCTGCAAAGCCGATGCCTGATCCGGCACATCCACCACGATCACCTGCGGCAGTTGATACAGCTGCTCAATGGCTTTTTCCAGTTCGGGAAACACGTTGGCGGGCGGTACCACGCTGATCTTCACCACACCTTCTTTTACGCTGCGATTGAGAATGCGCGACACGAAGGATTGCGACAGCTTCAGCAGCTGCGCGATGTCGGATTGCTTCCTGCCTTCCACATAATAGAGCGTGGCGATTTTCACCATCAGCCGCTGTTCATCCTGTTTTGCCATGGTTTTTTCTCTCTCTTAACCTGCCTGGTATTGTTAATCAGCCGCCCATAAATAACAACGCAGAACATTTTGTGATCGTTTTCGCTTTTTGAGGATCGCGCAATGGACGTGCTCAGAAAGGCAGCGCATAGTCATTATGCATATAAAATCGCAATTGAATATATATTCAATCGGAGATAACAAATGAAAGCCTCTGTTCTCAAAGTCTCTCTACTTGCTTCAATCATGATGATATCGGCAGCGTCGCTCGCGGCAGATAAGGGATTGCTGGCCATTATTACGCCCTCGCACGACAATCCGTTCTTTAAAGCGGAAGCCGACGGCGCGCAGGAAAAAGCCAAAGCGCTGGGCTACAGCACGCTGGTGGCATCGCATGATGATGACGTCAACAAGCAGAACCAGCTGATCGAAACCGCCATCGCGCGCAAAGCTAAAGCCATCATCCTTGATAACGCCGGCGCTGATGCCACCGTTGGACCGGTACAGAAAGCGAAAGATGCCGGTATTCCAACCTTCCTCATCGATCGCGAAATCAATAAAACCGGCATCGCCGTGGCACAAATTGTCTCCAACAACTATCAGGGCGCACAGCTCGGTGCGGAGAAGTTCGCCAAGCTGCTGAACGGCAAAGGCGATTATGTGGAGCTGCTGGGGAAAGAGTCTGATACCAATGCGGGCGTGCGTTCGCAGGGTTATCACGATGTGCTGGATGATTATCCCGATCTGAAAATGGTGGCACAGCAGAGTGCCAACTGGAGCCAGACCGAAGCCTTTAGTCGTATGGAAACCATCCTGCAGAAAAACCCAAACATTGTCGGGGTGATCTCCGGTAACGACACCATGGCGCTGGGTGCTGAAGCGGCGTTAAAAGCCGCGGGTAAAACCAATGTAATTATCGTGGGTTTCGACGGCAGTGATTACACCCGTGATTCCATCATCAACAAAGGCAATATCAAAGCCACGGTGCTGCAGCCGGGCTGGGATCAGGCGCAGATGGCGGTTGAACAGGTGGATTATTATCTGAAGAACGGCAAAGCGCAGAAAGAAGAGAAGCAGCTGATGGATTGCGTGCTGATTGATGACAGCAATGCCTCGAAGCTGAAAACCTTCAAGCTGGCGCAATAAGATGGCGGTCGGCATGAAGGGCAAGGTGCTGGTCGCGCTGCTGACGCTGATGTTAGCCGCCTGTACCGTGGTGGATCTGGATGCCAATGGCAATCCCATCATGCCGAAAGATCCTAACGCTAAGCCGGGTTACCGCGATCAGACACCGCAGCAGATCGCCGAATCGAGCTGGGCCAGCCGCGTGCAGCAGCCTGCAGAGAAGCAGGCGCTGAGCTGGGCAGATATGGAAACCAAAAGTCATACCGTCAAAGCGGGCGGCAGCGAAAGCGTGTTTGTGCGCGCATCGGGCACGGTGACGGCGTTTGATACCCGCAACGAACGTGAGCGCAGCCTCACCATGACCATCAACGGCAAGCCGGTGAAGGTGCTGATCGGCCCGGTACTGCGTGGCAATGCCATTCGCGATGCCGCCAGCTTCCGTTTTGAAGAGTTCACCAATCAGGTGCAATACGCGCAACTGACCAAAGCGCTCAATCGCCATGCGGTGAAGCAGCTGCCTGCGGTGGATGCCAGTTGGGTGGGTAAGCCAGCACAGGCGCTACTCGCGGTCAGCATGGGCGCCGGCACGGTGGACGATGTGGTGGCGATTCAGCTGCAGCAGGGGAATCCATGATGAGCGACGAGATTATTCTGCAGGCCAATCAGATGTCGATGCTGTTTCCCGGCACGTTAGCCTTGGATCGCGTGGATTACCGCGTATGGCGCGGCAAAGTCAACGTCATCATCGGCGAGAACGGGGCGGGTAAATCGACGCTCATGAAGATTCTCGCCGGCGTGCAGCAGCCGACCAGTGGCGAGATGTTTCTTAACGGACAAAAAGTGGCGTTCAGCAGCACGCGTGACGCCGCGCGCCACGGCATCGGCATGGTGCATCAGGAACTTAACCTGTTCGAAAACCTTAGCGTGGCAGAGAACATTTTTCTCGGTCGCGAAATTCAGCACGGCATACGTCCGATCAACGAAGCCGAGCAGAAGCGCCGCACCGCCGCGCTGATGCAGCGCCTCGACCAACCCATTTCACCGGATGAGAAGGTCGGCAACCTCAAAGTCGGCCAGCAGCAGCTGGTGGAGATCGCCAAAGCGCTGGCGGAAGATGCCGACATTTTGATCCTGGATGAACCAACCTCGGCACTGAGCAAAACCGAAGTGGAGATCCTGTTTCGGGTGATCCGTGAACTGACGCGCCAGGGCGTTTCCATCATCTACATCTCGCATCGGCTGGAGGAGCTGATGGCAATTGGCGATGTCATCACCATTCTGCGCGACGGCCGTTTTCAGGCTGAAGCCCAGGTGAGCGATATCGACGTGCCGTGGATCGTGCATGAAATGCTCGGCAGCGATCCGGTTAACACCTTCCTGCCACCGAACCGGCAGTTTGGCGCGCCGGTGCTGGAAGCCGAACACATCACCTGCGTCAGCCCGAACGGCAACACGCTGGTCGATGACGTCAGTTTTCAGGTGCGTTCCGGCGAAATTGTCGGCATTTACGGCTTAATGGGCGCCGGTCGTACCGAGCTGTTTGAGTGCTTGCTCGGCACCCAGCGCAGCTATCTGGGCAAACTGTGGCTTGACAGTAAACCGCTGCCGACGCGGCTTCCCACCGCGGAACGCATTCGCATGGGCATGAGTTTGGTACCGGAAGATCGCAAACGCTCAGGCATTTTTCCTATTTCGTCGGTGGCGAGCAACCTGACCATCGCCAGCCTGTGGCGGCGCTTATCCCATCGTACGGTGATCTCTGAGCAGGCCGAACGCGAGGTGGTGGCCAGCACGGTGGGCAATCTGGCCATCAAAATCTCCTCGCCGGATGTCGCCATCAGCGCGTTAAGCGGCGGCAATCAGCAAAAGGTGGTGATTGGCCGTTCGCTGCTGACTAACCCGCGTTTGCTGCTGCTGGATGAGCCGAGTCGCGGTATCGACGTCGGCGCCAAAGCGGAAGTGTTCCGCATGATGGTGAAGCTGTCGGAGCAGGGGATTGCGGTGGTGTTCTCAACCTCTGACCTAAAAGAAATCATGGCCGTTGCCGACCGCATCATGGTGATGTCCGGCGGCAAATTGACTGCTGACCTGCCGCGCGCTGAAGCGGAAGAGGCGGCGCTGGTTAAAGCAAGCGCACAAGGGTTCTGATATGAAAAACAACGGCGCGCTCGCGCTCTCAACGCCGGGCAAAGCGTTCAACTCACGCGAAAGCCTGATTCTGCTGCTGTTAAAACTGCGTACCTTTATTGCGCTGTTCCTGATTGTCGGTTTCTTTGCCATTACCGTGCCGGATTTCCTCGCGGTCGGCAGCATGGTGATCATGGTGAAACACATCGCCATTAACGCCTTCCTCGCGCTCGGCATCACCTTTGTCATTATCACTGCGGGCATCGATCTCTCCATCGGCGCTACGCTCGGCCTGTGCGGCATGATTGCCGGCTGGCTAATCACCAAAGGCATTGTGCTGCCGATGTTCGGCATCGCCATCTTCCCCAGCGTGTGGGTGATCGTGCCGATTGTATTGCTGATTGGCGGAGTGATAGGCGCGGCGAATGGCTGGATCATCACCCGCTATAACGTGGCGCCGTTCATCTGCACGCTCGGCACCATGTACATCCTGCGCGGCACCGCGATGCTTACTTCGGGAGGCGAAACCTTTCCCGGCTTGCAGGGCAATGAAATGCTCGGTAACACCGGATTTGACAAGATCGGCGCCGGCTATTTTCTCGGCTTGCCGTGGGCCATCTGGATGATGGTGCTGCTGGCGCTGGTGATCGCGTACGTTGCGCGGCGCCTGCCGTTTGGCCGCCAGGTTTATGCCATTGGCGATAACGAACGCGCGGCGGAACTCTCGGGCGTGAAGGTGAAGTCGGTAAAAATCTGGGTATATGCCATTTCCGGTTTCTGCGCGGCAATTGCCGGCATCGTGGTCTCTTCACAGTTGGTGGCCAGCCATCCGGCGAACGGTACCTCATTCGAAATGAACGCCATCGCTGCGGTGGTGCTGGGCGGCACGTCGCTGGCCGGTGGACGCGGCACCATCCTCGGTACGCTAATTGGCGCTTTCGTCATCGGTTTCCTCGCCGACGGATTAATCATGATGGGGGTGAGCGAGTTCTGGCAGATGGTGATCAAAGGCATTGTGATTATTGTGGCGGTGATCATCGATCAGATGCAGAGCCGCATGCAGCAGAAAGCGGCGGTGGTGGCGCAGAAAGCGCTGATTGAGGAGGGCGTTAGCCCGGCAAAAAGTTAATCGGTTGGGTGCAGGCGCCGATTGTCTGCACCTTTTTTTATTCATCGAGAATAAATATTCATCCATGCTTTAAAATTCAGAGGTGTCTATGAATCCTTTCAAATATTCGGTAGCGGATCTGGCCGCCAAAGCGCGCGCTGTGCGCCGTCGCATCATCCAGCTTAACGCTGGGAGCCCGGCTGGTGGGCACACCGGTGCCGATCTCTCCCAGGTAGAGATTCTCACCGCGCTCTATTTCCGCATTCTTAACTGCGCGCCGGATCGCACCAACGATCCGCAACGCGACATCTATATCCAGTCGAAAGGCCATGCCGTCGGCGGTTATTACTGCGTGCTGGCGGAAGCGGGCTATTTCCCTACCGAATGGCTGCCGACGTATCAGCATGCTGATTCACATCTGCCGGGCCATCCGGTACGACAGAAAACGCCGGGGGTTGAACTGAACACCGGTGCGCTGGGACACGGATTACCGGTCGCCGTCGGCATTGCGCTGGCGGCGAAAAAAGATAACAGCGACCGCCGCATTTTTGTCGTCACCGGCGACGGCGAACTGGCGGAAGGCAGTAACTGGGAAGCGGCGCTGGTGGCGGCGCATTACGGCCTCGATAACCTGGTCATTATCAACGATAAGAACAAGCTGCAGCTGGCAGGCCACACGCGCGACATCATGAACACCGATCCGCTGCCGGAAAAATGGCGCGCCTTTGGTCTGGAGGTGAGCGAATGCAATGGCAATGACATGGCTGCCGTGGTTGAGGCCATTGAAACGCTGCCACGGAACGGCGGCAAACCGCAGGTCATTGTGGCGCACACCGAAAAAGGCTTCGGCATCTCCTTTATTCAGGGCAAGCCCGAGTGGCATCACCGTGTGCCGAAAGGCGAAGAGATTGAGTTGGCACTGGAGGAGTTGAAAGATGAGTAATGCAAAACACCTGGCGACAGTAATGGTCGAGGCATTTATCGATGCGGTGAATCGCGGCGTTGATTTAGTGCCGGTGGTGGCCGACTCCACCTCAACCGCCAAAATTGCGCCGTTCATCAACGCGTTTCCCGATCGCCTGATTAACGTCGGCATCGCGGAACAAACGTTAGTGGGGACCGCTGCCGGACTGGCGATTGGCGGCAAAGTCGCCGTCACCTGTAATGCCGCGCCGTTCCTGGTTTCCCGTGCTAATGAGCAGGTAAAAGTCGACGTCTGCTACAACAACACCAACGTCAAACTGTTTGGCCTGAATGCCGGTGCCAGCTATGGGCCGCTGGCCAGCACCCATCACAGCATCGACGACATTGCGGTGATGCGCGGCTTCGGCAACATCGAAATCTATGCGCCATCCTGCCCGCTGGAGTGTCGCCAGATCATTGAGTACGCGCTGGCGCATGTGGGCCCAGTGTATATCCGCCTCGACGGCAAAGATCTGCCGCAGCTGCACGACGAAGGCTACCAATTCCGTCCCGGCCAGATTGATGTTTTACGTGAAGGTGATGACATCGTGCTGGTGGCGATGGGCTCCACCGTTCACGAGGTGGTTCACGCCGCTGAGCAACTGCATGAACAAGGCATTACGGCGGGGGTGATCGCCATTCCATCGATTCGACCTTGTGATACCCAACGGCTTCGCGAGCTGTTAAATCACTACCCAGCGGTAATTAGCGTGGAAGAGCATAACGTCAACGGCGGGGGTGGCGGCCTGGTGGCAGAAGTGTTGGCTGAAGGTGGCGGCGGCATACCCCTGCTGCGATTGGGCATTCCGGATGGCGAATACGCGATTGCCGGCGATCGTGCCTCAACCCGGGCACGCCATGGCATCGATGCGGCCAGCGTGGTGAAGAGTGCGGTACGTATCTGTGCAGGAGCGTAATGATGGCAGGTTCGTTGATACTGGCGATTGATGAAGGTACCACCAACGCCAAAGCGATTGCGGTGGATAGCGCAGGAACGGTGGTGGCGCGCAGCAGCCAGCCGCTAACGCTGGCCCATCCGCAGCCGGGACTGGCGGAACAAGATCCGCTGGCGATTTGGCAGGCGGTAAAACGAGCGGTCGAAGAGTGTCTGGCGCAGTGCGCGGGCGCGGCAGTGGCGGCGGTGGCGATCAGTAATCAGCGCGAGTCGGTGTTGATCTGGCAGCGGCACAACGGCCAGCCGTTGACGCCGTTAGTCAGCTGGCAGGATCGCCGGTCGGAAGCCTTTTGCCGCGACTTACGCGTGGCCGGCAAAGCGCCCCGTATCACCGGCCTCACCGGATTGGCGGTGGATCCGATGTTTCCAGCCGGCAAACTCACCGGCATGCTGGCCGCGTTGCCGAACGGCCTGGCGCGGGCGCAGGCCGGTGAACTCTGTATCGGTACCGTGGACAGTTGGTTGAGCTGGCAACTGAGTGAGGGTGAAAGTTTCGTCACCGATCATGCTAATGCGGCGCGTACTCAACTTTATAACCTGCACAGCGGCGACTGGGACGATGAGCTGCTGGCGTTATTCCACATTCCACGCGCGGCGCTACCGCAGATTGTGCCCTCGGCCAGCGCCCATGGTGTGGTAACACGTCAGGATATGCCCGGTTTAACGCCGGGCACACCGATTCTGGCGCGCATCGGTGATTCGCATGCCGCGCTGCAAGCGCAGCGTAACGGCAACGAAGAGGTGGTAAAAGCCACTTATGGCACCGGGTCATCGCTGATGATGTCGATGGCGACGCCGCTGCTGACCGAAAATGGCCTCAGCACCACGGTGGCCTGGCATGACGGCACGCTGCGCTACGCTTTTGAAGGCAACATCACCCATACCGGATCGGGGGCGGCGTGGCTTGGCCGCATGTTGGGCATCCAGGACCCGCGTGAACTCACGGCTCTGGCACAGCGTAGTGAGCACAATCAGGGCATCTATTTTGTGCCCGCGCTTTCCGGGCTGGGCGCACCCTGGTGGGATCTGAAAGCGCGCGGCATGGTGTGCGGGCTGACCGATGCAGCCACGCCGGAAGTGCTGGCGCGCGTGGCGCTGGAATCGATCACCTTTCAGATCGCGGACGTGTTTTTCGCGATGGAACAAGCCAGCGGCGTGCGGCTGCCAGCGTTGTGCGTTGATGGCAGCGCCACGGAAAACAGCTGGTTGATGCAGTTGCAGGCGGATGTATTGCAGCGGCCACTGAAGCGCGTGCCGACGCCGGAGGTTTCCGCACTGGGCGCTGCGCTACTGGCGGGCCGCACGTTAGGCTGGTGGCAGCAGGGCAGTGAGATGCAGGCGCTGCAGGGGGGCAGCGTCATTATGCCGCGTGAAGAGCAGGCGAAAAGCATGCAGGAGAATTATCAGGGCTGGCTCGAAGCGGTGGCGCGTTGTCGTTATCAGCCGCATTGACCGGTACGGTTTTCGTCAGGTGCGCATTGATGCGCACCGGCAACATCGGTGGCCATACCTGGCGACCCTACGGATAAACTGTGCACAATGATGCGTACCGGGATTACTGGAACCGATTCGCCTTATCACGCGCCAGGCGCTCCAGCGCAAAAATTACCTGCTGTAGCTGGCGTTCCTGAATCGGTTCGATGGCGGTAAAGCGGAAGCTCAGGCGCGGTGTCACGCGGGTATCGTTCTTGCTGGTCACCACGGTACGTTCACCGATGTGTAGCAGCTGCGCCGTCACTTCAAAATGGCCATATTCTGCGAGATCAACGCGGAGTTTTTTAAAGGTATCGCCACGGTTGAGACCTTCTGGCAGCGCTTCATCCAGCAGTACGCCGACGCCGCCTAAGGAGAGATCCTGCAGACGGAAACGCGCAGTACGGCCATCAGGCCACTGGCTGTGGCAGTAAAACACCGGCTCCAGCGGCGCATTCACGCGGAAAAATTCACGGCGCTGAATTTGCCATACCAATTCGGGTAGCGATGCGGCAAAAGCGGGCAGACCTTCAAATTCGATACGTTGTAAACCGGTTAAGCCAAATTCCACTTTGGCGCCGTGTGTTTCGGCGGCAATATTGATTTCGCCACCTTGCAGCGCTAAATCGTTATCCAGCGCATTGCTGCCGAGGTCAAAGATCACCTGATCTTCATCGGCTGACAGCATGCGGCTGATAAACTGACCGCGCGAAAAATTCACCATCAACGGGGTTTGAAAACGCAACAGGTCTTTCATCACGCCCAAAACAGCTAACGTGCCTCGCTTGAGGTATTGTTCTTTATCGGCTTCTCCCACGTCCTGCTCCATTATCCGATTGTTATTTTCACGACTGCCAATGCTGTTCGACTGTTATCGGCATATTCACGCTGAGCTTTAGCCTGCTAACGATGATTTACTGTGGCAAGTTGCGATGCAGATCAAAAAATCCCGGCTATACTTGTTGCGGTGAACACATTGATTAATAACGTAAGGAGCAGTACATGGGTATTCTTTCATGGATTATTTTTGGTCTGATTGCCGGTATTATTGCCAAGTGGATTATGCCGGGTAAAGATGGCGGCGGCTTTATCATCACCGTAGTGCTGGGTGTGGTGGGTGCGGTTGTCGGTGGCTGGATCAGTACCCTGTTTGGTTTCGGTAGAGTTGACGGTTTCAACTTCGGCAGCTTCGTGGTGGCGGTAGTGGGTGCCATTGTGGTGCTGTGGATTTACCGTAAAGTTCGAAGTTAACCGCACAGAGATTTGATGAAATCCGCCATCCAAACCAGGATGGCGGATTTTTTTATACCTGCTTAAAAGTCGTAGCCTACCGTTGCCATCACGGTACGCTCGGCGCCGCGATAGCAGTAACCGGTGCCATAACAGGCCGCCAGATACTTTTTATCCGTCAGGTTGTTGGCATTGACCTGCAGCCATGCTCCCTTCAGCTGTGAATTCCACGCGCCAAGATCCGCACGTACCGACGCATCGAACAGCGTCACCGATGGCAAACGCGTGGTGTTTTCGTTATCCGCCCACTGTTTACCGATATAGCGCACGCCAGCCCCGGCACTCAAACCGTAATCAAACTGATAGTGTCCCCACAACGATGCCATGCTGTTTGGCGTCACGTAAGGTGTATGGCCATCGTTGCCGTCTACGGAGTCTTTGAAGCGTAGATGATTGAGCGTGTAACCCGCGATGGTGCTGAAACGCGAGGTAAGCTGATTACGTGCTTCCAGCTCAATACCCTGTGAATGCACTTTGCCCGATGGCGTGTAGGTACCGTCCTGCACGTTACGGTTGGCGACATCATCCTGGGTTAAATCGTATAGGGCGATGGTGTACATATCGCGCGTGCCGACCGGCTGATATTTCACGCCCGCTTCGTACTGCTCGGAGGTGGTCGGTTTCAGCTGATTGCCATCAGGATCGGTCAATGAGGCGGGGGTAATCGCCTGGCTCCAGCTGACGTAAGGCGATACGCCATTGTCGAAGGCGTACAGCAGCGCAGCACGGCCGCTGATGTGATCGTCCTGACGACGGCTGTTGCCATTTTCTGACACGATGCGGTCGTAGCGGCCCGAGAGATCCAGATGCCAGCGATCGAGCTGCAACTCATCCTGCAGATACAGGCCGGTCTGATAATAGCGACGCGTTTGCGCTGTCCAGGCAAAATCTGGCATCGCGCCGACGGCTTCACCGGTCCACGGGTTCAGCGCACTCGCTGCGCCGCTAGAGTCGCTGATGTCGTTTTTATAACGATGGTATTCGGCACCCAGCGTCACGCGATGTTGGAGCGCGCCGGTGGCAAAATCGGCCTGCAGCTGGTTATCGTTGGCCCAGGCGTTGAGTGATGAACGCTCGCCGGAGAAGTAGCGATTCAGCAAGTCTGGATTGGTGGCATTCCAGCCAATCTGATACACCTGATCGAGCTCGGTATTAGAGTGACTGTAGCTGCCGGTAGAGTGCACTGACCACACATCGTTGAAGCGGTGTGAAAAATCATAGCTGTAGATCTGTTCGTGGCGCTTGAACTGATCGAGCGCGCTGTCGCCTTCGTAGAAGCTATCGCTTAACTTACGACCATTATGACTGTAAAGCGTGCCTTCTGCGGGTACCGAACCGTGATAGCCGCCAGACGGATCTTTCTGCAGATAGGCGCGCAGCACTAAATTGGTGTCTTCACTTGGCTGCCACATCAGCTGCGGTGAAATCGCATACTTCTCTTCACGGGTGTGATCGTATTGGGTATCGCTGTTGCGCGTGATGCCGGTTACACGGAATGCCCACTGATCATTGATGGCGTTGGTGTAATCAAACGCGGCGCTGTTGGTGGCATTCGTGCCAGTAGACAGGCGGAAATGGCCCTCTTCAGCAAACTGCGGACGCTTACTGACCATATTCACTAATCCGCCCGGCACGGTTTGGCCATACAACGCAGAAGAGGGGCCTTTAATCACATCTATGCGATCGAGGAACCAGTTATCTACCTGCAGAATGTTGAAGCTGCCGCCGTCACTCATCACGCGCAGTCCATCAAGGAAGGTGTTATCGACATCACCGCCGTGGAAGCCGCGCAGGGCGATGGTGTCATAACGCGTGGCGGCACCGCCAAAGTTGGTAAACACGCCCGGCGTATAGCCCAGTGCCTGATTGAGATCCTGCGCACCCTGATCTTGCATTTGCTGACGCGTTACCACCGAGATGGATTGTGGGGTGGTAATCAGCGGTTGATCGGTTTTACTGGCACCGCTGCTGCGCGTGGCGAGATAACCTTGCGTCGGTGAAGTGGCGCTCTCCTGCGGCTGAGCGGTAACGACAATCGACTCTTCCGCAAAGCTCGCAGCGGGTAGAGCCAGCGCAAGCGCACACAGCACGCGGCCACGTTTAAGGGTAAACAGCGAGGTCATGAGGGTTCCTGTTGTTATTAATGGGAATGGCTATCGATATCAGATTGAGAATTATTATCTTTTAATGCGGGTGTTTCAAGGTGTGAATTTGTTGTAAGAGGGTTGTGAGGAAAATGCACAGATGACGCATACAAGCCGTAGCGGCGCGATTTATCGCGCATAATAATGGCGGAATTATGCCCATCCAGAGGATGCGCAATAAATTACGCCGCGACGGAATGTGCGGTTGCCGGGCCTGTTCGCCCGGCATGAGGGATAGGATTACTTCGCGGAAGTCAACGCAGGCATATCAGGAATATCACCGGCGCTGTTACAGGTTTTGTCTTTCGGGCAGTATTTGTCGAGCAATTTCAGCGTCACGCCATTGGTCCAGCCGAAACCGTCCTGCAGCGGATATTCACCGCCGCCACCGCCGCCCAGCTGCGCGCCTTCCACCACATATTTCTCAACCAGTTTGTGCTCCTTGTCGTAGGTTGCCTGCACGTTTTGCAGGAAGCGCTGACCAATCTGCTGCGCCAGCTTCGGCTGGTTGTAATGCTCCAGACCTTCTACCGCCACCCACTGCAGCGGGGCCCAGCCGTTTGGCGCATCCCATTGCTGGCCGTTGTTTACGGTGGTGGTAACCAATCCGCCGGGTTTCAGCAACTGTTTCTCCACCGCTTTAGCGGTGCGATCTGCTTGTTTATCGCTCGCTACCTGCATATAGAGCGGGAACAGCGTGGCTGCCGTAAGCTGAGGATGTACCTGCTTTTTCTGGAAGTCGTAATCGGCGTACCAGCCTTGTTTGTCGTTCCACAGATAACGATTGATCGCTGCCTGACGTTTTTCGGCATCCGCAGCAAACGCTTTGGCCTTGTCATCCTGCTTGTCCAGTTTGGACGCTTTCGACAATGTCTGTTCGAGGTGGAACAGCAGGCTGTTGAGATCGACCGGCGCTAACTGCGTGGTGCGGATCGAGGCCAGATTATGGGCATCAGTAAACCAGCGCGAACTGAAATCCCAGCCTGACGCCGCGCCCGCACGCAGATCGCGATACACCTGCTGCTTATTGCGCTCCGGCGCTTTGTTCGCCGTGTTGACATCATCCAGCCAGGATTCGGTACGTGGTGCGTCGCGATCGTCCCAGTAGCGGTTGAGCAGCGTGCCGTCGCTCAGTTTAATCACCCGTTTGCTGGCCTGACCGGCGGCGACTTTATCGCTGTCCGCCATCCAGTAGTCGTACTCTTTCTGCAGCTGCGGCAGGTATTGACGATAGACATCGTCGCCTTTGTGCGTCGCCAGCAGGTCAATCATCAAGCTGAAGAACGGCGGCTGCGAGCGGCTGAGATAGTAGCTGCGGTTGCCGTTAGGAATATGGCCATATTTATCGAGTTCGGTGGCGAAGTTATCCACCATATCCTGTACGCGATCCCAGTGACCGCTCTCCGCCAGGCCCAGCATGGTGAAGTAGCTGTCCCAATAATAGACTTCACGGAAACGACCGCCGGGCACCACATAAGGTTTTGGCAGCGGCAGCAGTGAATCATATTGGCTGGCGCTCTGCGCAGTGCGCGTCAGCACCGGCCACAAACCGTTGATGTGCTCTCGCAGGCTTTGTCCGGATGGCGGTACATATTTGTCTTGCTCTTTCGGCAGCGTAAAGTTGCTGTCGACAAAGTGCTTGAGATCGAAGTTGCGCTGGCTTTTCTGCATCTGCCAGTCGGCGAGAATCGAAGAGGGATTCGATTTTGGCACCGCATCGGCGAAGGTTTTCTGGTCCGGATAAAATTTCGCCTGCTGCACCGCATTGAACAACGGTCCCAGGCGCACATCCGGTGGCTGCGGTTGATTGCTGAGCATGCGGCTTTGGTCATCGGCGTGCGCGGCGCTGGCGCCGGCCAGCAGTGCGGCGCTGAGTAAAAAGGTCAGACGCGCGGGCGTGAATACGGCATTTTTTATCATCGGTTTTTCTCCTTGTCCGAAAAGGTGGTGTGCTAACGCATTGACCACCCGAACAACTTTAGTCGCTATCGCGTCGCTTAGCCTTGTGTCGCAGTGGAAATGTGAAGCGCCCGGAATTAATCACCTGAGAAATTGCATTAAGGCTAAGGTTTTTGCTTGCCCTGTACGGCTATTTGCCTGAGGCTGAAAGAAAAAAAGGAGAGCTGTATGGAGATTATCTGGTATCACCCATCGCTGGCACCGCACGGTTGGCTGGACGGTTTACGTCAGCGTTTACCTGAGGCGCGCGTTCGTCACTGGCAGCCGGGCGACACGGCCCCCGCCGATTACGCCATCGTGCGTTCTCCGCCGGTTGAGATGCTGGCAGGCCGTCAGTTAAAAGGTGTATTTGCCATGGGCGCGGGCGTCGACGAAATTCTTAAGCAAATTCGTGAAAATCCACAGATGCTGGCTGACGAGGTGCCGCTGTTCCGGCTGGAAGACACCGGTATGGCGCGCCAGATGCAGGAGTATGCCAACTGGTGCGTGCTGGGCTGGTTCCGCCGCTTCGCTGACTATCGCCAACTGCAGCAGCAATCGCAGTGGCAGGAGCTTGATGGGCGGGATCGGCACAACTTCACCGTTGGCGTATTAGGCGCGGGCGTATTAGGCCGCAGCGTGCTGGAAAGCCTGCGTCAGTGGGGTTTTCCGTTGCGTAGCTGGAGCCGCTCCGCCAAACAGATTGACGGCGTGCAGAGTTTCCACGGGCGCGATCAGCTGCATGCCTTCCTCGATGGCACCCAGGTGCTGATCGATCTGCTGCCCACCACGCCGGAGACCACGAACTTAATCGATAGCCAATTGTTGCGCGTGTTACCACACGGTGCCTGCTTCCTTAACCTGGCGCGCGGTGCGCATGTGGTGGAAGCCGATTTGCTCGCCGCGCTGAATAGCGGTCAGCTGGCGGCTGCCGCGCTGGATGTGTTCCAGACCGAGCCGCTGCCGCAGGATCATCCATTGTGGTCTCATCCGCATGTCACAATCACGCCACATACTGCGGCTATCACGTTGCCGGGTGAGGCGATGGATTACATTGCGGATGCCATACTTGCTCTACAGCAGGGCGATAAGCCAGGCGGTTTGGTCGATCGCCAGCGCGGTTATTAATTCACATTTGGTCAGGAGATGAAGATGTATCCCGTTGATTTACATATGCACACTGTCGCCAGCACCCACGCATACAGCACGCTGCATGATTATGTGGCGCAGGCGAAACAGAATGGCTTAAAGCTGTTTGCCATTACCGATCACGGTCCGGATATGGCCGATGCGCCGCACTATTGGCACTTCGTCAACATGCGCATCTGGCCGCGCGTGATTGACGGCGTCGGCGTACTGCGCGGTATTGAAGCCAACATCAAAAATCAGCATGGCGAGATTGATTGCAGCGGCCCGATGCTGGATGCGCTCGATCTGATCGTCGCCGGCTTCCACGAGCCAGTGTATGCACCGCGCGATAAAGCGCATCACACCGAAGCGATGATTGCCGCCATGGCTGGAGGTTTAGTGCATATCATCTCTCATCCCGGCAACCCAAAATTCCCGGTAGATATCCGCGCGATTGCCGAAGCTGCGGCGCACTACGATGTGGCGCTGGAGATCAATAACTCCTCCTTTACGCATTCACGGCCGGGCAGCGAACCGAACTGCCGCGCTATTGCTGAAGCCGTGCGCGATGCCGGTGGTCGCCTGGCATTTGGTTCCGATTCGCATACCGCGTTTACGCTGGGGCATTTCGAACACTGCATTCGCATCACCAGCGAAGTGGATTTTCCGCAAGATCGCGTGTTAAATGTCACGCCGCGTCGCCTGCTCGATTTCCTCGAACAGCGCACCGGCAAACATATTGCTGAATTTGCTGATTTTTAACTTTTTGCCTCAAGGAATTCTGTTGCATGAATGAGTTTTCCATTCTCTGCCGCGTCATCGGCTCGCTGTTTAATCGCCAGCCGCAGGATCCGCTGCTGGTACCGCTGTTCACGCTGCTGCGCGAAGGCAAACTGCAACAGCAGTGGCCGCTGGAGCAGGAGGAACTGTTGACGCGTCTGCAGCAGAATAGCGATCCCCAGGCGCTGTCCGCCGATTACAACGCGCTGTTTGTTGGCAGCGAGTGCAGCGTGCCGCCGTACGCTTCGCAGTGGCCAAATGGCCCACAGGAAGCCGAGGTGCGCGCCTTTCTCAGCGCCCGCGGCATGCCACTAAGCGAAGCCCCGGCCGATCACTTCGGCGTGCTGCTGCTCGCGGCATCGTGGCTGGAAGATCAGTCGGCGGAGGATGAATCCGCCGCACAGCTGGCACTGTTCGATGAGTATCTGCTGCCGTGGTGCGGCGCGTTCCTCGGTAAAGTGGAAGCGCACGCTACCACGGCGTTTTATCGCACGCTGGCCGCACTGAGCCGTGAAGCCATGCAGGCGATGTATGACGAGCTGAATGAAGAGCAGGGCGACGAGGCGTAATCGTTACCAGCTGGCTGCGCTGCTGCCGAGTTTGACACCCGGCGTAGCGCAGATCATTGGCGTGCCGGGCAGATAAGCCGCGGCACGCAATCTCTGTGCAATGCCCCACTGATTGAACTCCACGCTGCTCAGCACATCATCGCGCTGCGCATCAATACCGTTTTGCCCATTTTCTGGCGCGGCACCGAACTGTTGCAACAGCTGCGCCGTACGTGCCAGCGACAAACGCGCCTGCCAGCCGACGCCGTGGCTTAACCGTTGACGCAGACCTTCCAGCACCGCTGAAGCCATCAGGTAGCCGGTGGCGTGATCGAGCGCCTGCACCGGCAGCGGTGTCGGTTTGTTGCTGCCGCTCCAACGCATGCCTTGCTCGGCGATGCCGCAGCCCATCTGCGCCAGGCTGTCGAATCCGCGCCGGTTGCGCCACGGCACGCTCCAGCCCCACGCATTAAGGCTGACATCCACTAAGCCGGGTGCCAGTTTGCGGCGGGTAGCGGCATCCAGTCCCAGTTTCTCCAGCGCATCGGCCCGATAACCGTGTACCAGCACATCGCTGTGTTGCAACAGCTGGCGCAGCTGTTCGCGCCCGGCCCGGGATTTGATATCAAGACGCGCACAGCGTTTGCCGCAGGTGATCTCCTCTTCCAGCGTCGGCTCGTGCCAGTCGGGCGGATCGATGCGCAGCACATTGGCGCCAAGGCTGGCGAGAAAGCGCGTGGCGACCGGACCGGCGATGATGCGGGTGAGATCCAACACGCGTACGCCGAGCAGCGGGCGTGCGGGCGACAACGTCCAGCCTGGCGTCGGCGCCTCGCCGCAGGCCTGCTGTGCAATCAGCGGCTCATGTTGTACCGCGCTGCCTTGCGGATGCTGCCGCCATTGTGCTTCGCTGCGCATCTGCGCGGCGCAACCGCCAGCCTCAATCACCGCCTGCTCGAGCGCGGCGGCGGGCCAGCGTGCGACCGCGTCGGCCAGTGAGGCGCGATGGGCATGCTGGCCAAGAACCTGCTCCATCGCGGCACGATGATGAGCGGCATTAGTGTGCAGGCGGATCCAGCCGTCGGCGCTGGCGTAATCGCCGGCGAATTCGTCCCACAGCGCAGCGGGAGGCCGATTAAGCGGAATCAGGCTGTGTTGAAACCAGCGTGAGGCAAGACGGACGTTGACGCTGACCGGCGCGGATTGGCCGAGTAAGTCGCTCAGCGCCTGGCTGGCCAGCCCGATGCTGGTGGCCGCCAGTTCACTGACGGCAAAGGCAGACGCGAAGGTTTCGGGTTGGAGGAAGGTGAGCGAGGGAAGCGCATCTGCGCCTCGTAATCCCTGCCACATTTGCTGCCACAGTGCGGCAGCACGTTGAGAATCCATGTTGAGTCTCCGGATAACGCGCGAGACTCAAGCATAGCAGAGGCAATTTAACGGCGACGCAAGCGTAAACGGGGGAAACGCGCGTGCATGCGCAGGTTACGCAGATTGATCACGGCAATCGCGGTCCCCAATACCACCAGCGAAGCGCCGAGAACCTTAAAGCTGTTCATGCTATCGCCGAGCACCAGTACGCCCATCAACACCGCCAGCACCGGCGTCAGCAACGAGTAGGGCATGATCAGATTCACGTTGTACTTCTTCAGCAACGCGTACCACAGCGTGTAGGCCACAATCGACGAGGCCAGCGCGCTGTAAAGAATACCAAACCAGCCGCGCCAGCCCGCGTGGCTCAGCGCGTAAAACTGGTGTGATTCAGTGAGCCAGGAGGCTGCGCCGACAATCGGCACCGCAAGGAAGGAGATCCAGCCGGTAAGCGTCAGCGGTTTAATCGGCGGCGATTTTTTCACAATCATATTGCTAATGGCCCAGCCGAAGGCGCTGCACAGCAGAATGCACAGCACCCACCAGGCTGGAATGGTGGGGCTACCCGACAGCACCGCCACGCCGCTTAACGAAATCGCGATACCGATCAGCTGTATCGCGCGCAATTTCTCTTTCAGAATCACCATCGCCAACAACATGGCAATCGGCGTGCCGAGCTGCACCACAATGGCACCGGTGCCGGCATCGGTGTAACGCATGCCGACAAACAGCAGCGAGAAGTGCATAAAGCCAAAGGTGAACGCCAGCGTCAGCAGCCACGGCAGCTGCGCGCGCGTAATGCGACAGAAGGGCACCAGCACAATCGCCACCACCACAAAGCGCATCCAGGTAAGAAACAGCGGGGGAAGTTCCAGCAATCCCCACTTTACCGCTACGTTATTGAACGCCCAGATGGAAACCACCATCAGAACCATAAAAAAATGCCGCGCTGCCACAATGTCTTCCTTCACCGTCATTCAGAATTAATACCGGCTAATGATGGCATGAAGGCGATGACTTCGGGCGTGTCTGAGGAAAAAAATTTCGTTGAAGCATTAGCTTATGCAGGAAAAAAATAAGACATGTTGCTGATTTACTGTCAAAGTGGATGTCCGAAAAGCGACCATAATGAGGAACGTATTCGGCATGACACAGACCCGCGCATTACCCCTTGCCCTGATTCAACTCGACGTTCCGCCGCCACAGGTTGTGGCACAAATTGGTGAACAACCGCAGTGGTTTATCGATGCGCTGCAGCTGCAGCCCGATGACTATGTGATTGTGCGTCCGCATCTGGGCGATGATTTACCGGCGTTTGACCGCGTCAGCGGCGCGATTCTCAGCGGTTCCTGGGCGATGGTGACCGATCACGCCGACTGGAGTGAACGCACCGCCGCCTGGATTCGCGGCGTGCTGGATGCAGAACTGCCGCTGCTCGGCGTGTGTTACGGCCATCAGCTGATGGCTTACGCGCTGGGTGGCAAAGTGGGCGATAATCCGCAAGGCTGGGAGCGTGGACTGAAACCGCTGACGTGCAGTGCGCAGGCGAAAACCGATCCCTGGCTGGGGCCGTTACCGGGCGAATTCCAGGCGTGGTTGTCCCATCGTCAATCGGTATTAACGCCGCCGCTGCATGCGCAAGTGCTGGCGAGTTCGGCGCAGGATGGCTGTCAAATTTTGCGTTATTCACCGCAGGCGCTGTCGGTACAGTTCCATCCGGAATTTACCCGCGACATTATGACGGCTTGTTTACCGGCGGGCGTCAGCGATGAGGGTACGCCATTGGTGGGGGAAGATTGGTCGCGTGAACTGTTGCGAAGCTTCTGGCAGCAAACGCGGCCGCAGCCGCGCGTACAGGCTCAGGGCGCGTAGTGACGGGTGCAGCGATAGACCCACGCGGGTGGCATGTTTTTCAGCACCCGCTGGCGTTCCCAGGTGAAGTAACGCGATAAATTGGGTTGGGTAAACGAGGTGTATTGAAACTGAACAAATACGCCGCGTGGACCCAGCGCATCATGTACGGCGCTGAGAATCGCATCACGCGTGGCTGGCGGTAAGGACAGCAGCGGCAGGCCAGAAAAAATCACATCATATTCCCCAGCGAGATACTCAGCCGAACAGGCACGCACTTGCATGCGCGGGTCCGGTAAGCCGCGCAGACTTTTCACCAGTTCCGGGCTGATTTCAAACACATCCAGCTGTGCTTCCGGCGCCATGCGAGCCAGTAGATGACGCGTCAGGACGCCGTCACCGGCACCGAGTTCGGCGATGCGCATACTGCTATCCCAATTCACCGCATCGCACATGGTGCGGCACAGCGCGGCGGAAGAGGGCGTGATGCTGCCCATTTTGCGCGGGTTGCGGATAAATTGCTGAACAAAGTTCGCTTTGGCGCGCATTAACGTCAGGGCTGAAGCCAACATCTGTTTCTCCTGGTTAGTATCCTGCTTCATATTGACCACATATTTGGCCCATGTTCCGCTTTTTGCTGCATCTGCGGGAAAACTCGGAATTATCTGTAGCAGCGACCGCACGCCAAATTTCCCACGATGCGGTCACAGTTTCCCGCTCTGCGATCTGACAGGCTGGCACCGATCGCTCAATGTTAATAACAGGTTTCATAGTTGTTAATCGCCACTCTGTCCCGCAAGGAGAAACACCATGCGTTACGCTGCTCCGGGAGAACAAGGTTCTCTCATTACTCTGCAATCGCGTTACGGCAACTTTATCAACGGCGAATTTGTTGCGCCGGTGAATGGAAATTACTTCCTCAACACCTCCCCAATTAATGCTTCCACCATTGGCGAATTTCCGCGCTCGGATCGCGCTGATATCGATAACGCCGTTGCCGCCGCGCAGGCCGCCGCCGATGCGTGGGGCAAAACCTCGCCGCAGGCACGATCGTTAGTGCTGCTAAAAATTGCTGACCGGCTGGAAGAGAATCTGGAATACATCGCAGTCAATGAGACCTGGGATAACGGCAAGCCGGTGCGCGAAACGCTGGCCGCCGATCTGCCGCTGGCGGTCGATCACTTTCGCTATTTCGCTGGCTGCGTGCGTGCGCAGGAAGGGACAGCGGCTGAAATCGATGAGTTCACCGCCGCCTACCACTTCCACGAACCGCTGGGCGTGGTAGGGCAAATCATTCCATGGAATTTCCCGCTGCTGATGGCGGCATGGAAACTGGCACCGGCACTGGGCGCAGGCAACTGCGTGGTGTTGAAACCAGCTGAGCAAACGCCGCTGTCAATTACGCTGTTTATGGAGGTGATTAAAGATCTGCTGCCGCCGGGCGTGATTAACGTGGTGCACGGCTACGGCAAAGAGGCCGGCGAAGCGCTGGCGTCGCATCCGGGTATCGCCAAAATTGCCTTTACCGGATCAACCGCCACTGGGGGGCATATTCTCGAACTGGCCGCGAAAAGTCTCATCCCGTCCACCGTCGAGCTAGGCGGAAAATCGCCGAACATTTTCTTCGAAGACATCATGGACGCGGAGGAGAGTTTCATCGAGAAAGCCGCAGAAGGCGTGGTGCTTGGCTTCCTCAATCAGGGTGAAGTCTGTACCTGTCCGTCACGCGCGCTGGTGCAGGAGTCGATCTTCGAGCCTTTTATGGCAGCGGTGATGAAGCGTATCAAAACCATCAAACGTGGCGATCCGCTGGATACCGAAACCATGATTGGTGCGCAGGCCTCGCAGCAGCAGTTTGATAAAATCCTCTCTTATCTGGAAATAGCGCAGCAAGAGGGCGCGCAGGTGCTGCACGGCGGCGGCGTGGAGAAGATCGGTGAGGAGTTTGCCAGCGGCTACTATATCCAGCCGACGTTGCTGAAAGGTGACAACAGCATGCGCGTGTTCCAGGAGGAGATCTTTGGGCCGGTGGTCGGCGTGCTGACCTTTAAAGATGAAGCCGAAGCGCTCGCCATCGCCAATGACTCGATTTATGGTCTCGGCGCGGGCGTGTGGACGCGTGATATCAACCGTGCCTATCGCATGGGCCGCGCGATTAAAGCGGGTCGTGTGTGGACTAACTGTTATCACCTCTATCCGGCACATGCGGCGTTTGGCGGCTATAAAAAATCGGGTATCGGCCGCGAAACCCACAAAATGATGCTCGACCATTATCAGCAAACCAAAAACCTGCTGGTGAGCTACAGCACCCAACCGCTCGGTTTCTTCTGATCCACCAAGGGCAGCAGAGTCATCTGCTGCCCGTTCATCTCTCCGTCATCTTGCCTCTGCAGGATAGTCATGTCGCAAGAAATTTCCGATTACGTAACATCTTTAAGCCAGGTCTTGTGTTCTTTAAAGGGCGTGATTTGCCAGAATGGCCCACCTATTTTAAGGAGATCCCATGAACACGTTGTACAACTACCTGGAACAGCACGATGAGATGCTGGACGGTGTCGAACAAAATATTATTACGGTAAATCTGCCTGGGCGTCAGGCGGTGTATGTGATTGGTCAGAATGATGCCGACCTGCTGCTGGAAGTGAAAGCGCGCGAAATCGCCACGGCGCAGCGCATAGAGACGTTGCGTCAGCTGGAGAGTCAATTCCGTTTTTAACTTTTTTGCTTTGCCTCATTCGATGATCAATTTGTCAGAAATATCGCAATAAAAAAGCCGCTATCACACGATAACGGCTTTTTTGTGCTGCGATGCGTAAATTACTTCACGCAGGCCGCGCAGTTGTTGTGAATCTGCTGGAAGAAGTCGTTTCCTTTGTCATCCACCAGAATGAACGCCGGGAAGTTTTCCACTTCGATTTTCCAAATCGCTTCCATGCCAAGCTCGGCATACTCCACGCATTCCAGACTCTTAATGCTCTGCTGTGCCAGTACCGCTGCCGGGCCGCCGATGCTTCCCAGATAGAAGCCGCCGTGTTTTTGACACGCATCGGTAACCTGCTTGCTGCGGTTGCCCTTCGCCAGCATCACCATGCTGCCGCCGTTGGCCTGCAGCAGATCAACGTAGGAGTCCATACGACCTGCAGTCGTTGGGCCAAGTGAGCCAGAAGCATAACCTTCAGGCGTCTTGGCCGGACCCGCGTAATACACCGGATGATCTTTGATGTATTGCGGCAAACCTTCGCCGTTATCAATACGCTCTTTCAGCTTGGCATGTGCAATGTCGCGCGCCACGATGATGGTGCCATTCAATGACAGGCGCGTGGAGACCGGATACGCCGACAGCAGTGCCAGAATCTCGCTCATCGGCTGGTTCAGATCGACATGTATCACTTCACCTTCGCCCTGCTGACGCAGCTCTTCCGGAATGTAGCGGCCCGGATTATCTTCCATCTTCTCAATCCAGATGCCTTCGCGGTTGATTTTGGCTTTGATGTTACGGTCAGCGGAGCAAGACACGCCCATGCCCACCGGGCAGGATGCGCCGTGACGTGGCAAACGCACCACGCGGATATCGTGCGCGAAGTACTTACCGCCAAACTGCGCGCCCAAGCCAAGCTCCTGCGACGCTTTCAGCAACTCTTCTTCCAGCTGCACATCGCGGAAGGCCTGACCATGTTCGTTGCCTTCAGTCGGCAGTGAATCGTAGTAGTGGGTTGAAGCCAGCTTAACGGTTTTCAGTGTGCTTTCTGCGGAGGTGCCGCCGATGACAAAGGCGATGTGGTACGGCGGGCAGGCCGCGGTGCCCAGCGACATCATCTTATCGACCAGGTAGTTCTTCAGCTTAGCTGGCGTAATCAGCGCTTTGGTTTCCTGATACAGATAGGTTTTGTTAGCGGAACCGCCACCTTTAGCAATGCACAGGAATTTGTACTCGTCGCCATCCACGCTGTAGAGATCGATCTGCGCCGGCAGGTTGGTACCGGTATTCACCTCTTTATACATATCCAGCGCGGCGTTCTGTGAGTAGCGCAGGTTATCTTCAATAAAGGTGTTGTAGACGCCCTGTGACAGCGCGGCTTCATCGCCGCCGCCGGTCCAGACGCGCTGGCCTTTTTTACCCATGATGATGGCGGTGCCGGTGTCCTGACAGGTTGGCAGCACGCCTTTCGCGGCAATTTCCGAGTTACGCAGGAACTGCAGCGCGACATATTTATCGTTCTTGCTGGCTTCATCATCGGCAAGAATCGCGGCGACCTGCGCCTGATGCGAAGCGCGCAGCATAAAGGACGCATCATGGAATGCCTGCTTCGCCAGCAGCGTCAGCGCTTTAGGATCGACTTTCAGGACTTCTTCGCCATCGAAGTTGGCTACCGAGACGTAATCACGGCTCAGCAGATAGTATTCAGTATCATCTTTGGCGAGAGGAAACGGATTCTGGTAATAGAAGGGTTTGTTCGACATGTTGGCTCACTTAGCTTCGTGTTGCCCGCCAGCATGACGGGCGACAAATTAGGCAATCTGTTATTTGATTTTTCTCTCGCCAGCCCTCCGCAGGGGCTGACTGGCGAGCATCATAACATTTTTACGGTAATACGCGGCTCCGTTTTAACATCGAAGCAACATCATCAGAACATCATCACCATCCATGGATAGGCGACAACCATCAGCAGAACCAGGAACAACGCACCGAAGATGGTACCGAGACGCCAATAATCTTTGGTTGGCAGATAGCCGCTGCCGTAGTAAATCGGGCTTGGGCCGGTGCCGTACGGGGTGATAATGCCCATCACGCCGAGAGAAACACACATCATCAAACAGAATACCGGCATGTTGATGCCCGGGATGGAGGCGGCAATGGTCAACATCGCTGGCAGCAGCGCCGTGGTGTGCGCCGTGGTACTGGCGAACAGGTAGTGCAGCAGATAGAAGGCGACTAACAGGACCACGGCAGAAACTTGCGGGTCATAGCCTTGTAGCAGCATCGCACCTTCTTTACCCAGCCAGGCGATGAAGCCAACGCGTGCTAAGCCATCGGCGAGGGCGACCAGCGTGGCGAACCAGGCAAAAGTGTTCCAGGCTGCTTTGTTGCTGGTGATGTCATTCCAGTTCAGTACACCGGTCCACAGCATCAGCACGATAACCAACAGTGCGGCCATCGCCGGCTCAATCCACGCCGTGGCGAAGATCCACATCATCAGCGCAGCCACCACGAAGCCCAGCAGCAGGATTTCGTTGCGTTTCAGTTTGCCCAGTTTCGCCAGCTCAGCAGTCGCCCAGCGCGGCACTTCATCATTCACTTTCACTTCTGGCGGATAGAGCCAGTAGGCCAGCAGCGGCATGGTGAGAATCAGCAGCACACCCAGCGGCAGGAAGGCGAGGAACCACATGCCCCAGGAAATATCGAAGCCGACCACGCTTTTCACCAGCGCCAGCGCCAGCAGGTTAGGTGCCAGAGCCGAAAGGAACATTGAACTGGTGATACACGCGGCGGTGATCGCTACCCACATCAGGTAAGAACCAATCTTGCGTGCGCTCGGATCGTTAGGTTTTGAACCGTAGAGCGGCGGCAGGTTGGCGATAATCGGATAGATGGTACCGCCACTGCGTGCGGTGTTCGACGGCGTAAACGGCGCCAGCAGCAGGTCAGCGAAGGTAATCGCATAACCGAGCGTCAGGCTACGACGACCAAGATATTTCACCAGAATCAGCGCCAGGCGGCGACCAAACTGGGTTTTATCGTAGCCCGCAGCGAACATAAAGGCACCGAAGATCAGCCAGACCGTGGAGTTGCCGAAGCCGCTCACTGCCCATTTGAATGACTGCGCGGCGGTTTTGAACTTGGGATCGGCCAGTTCCGCTGGGCTAAACAGCACCCATTGGCTGAACAGCGCAATGATCACCACGCCGGTCAAGCCGATGACCGCGCCGGGTAACGGCTCAAAAATCAATCCAACAATGACCCCGACAAAAATGGCAAAGAAGTGCCATGCGTAAGGCTCGAGTCCTGCCGGCGTCGGCACCAGCAGCAACAGCACAGCGACAACAATTGGCAGGCACAACATAATCAGGCGGTTCTTTTTCCCCGGTGCCGCAGGCGGCGCGGGGAGTGATTCACTCTGGGTGGTTTGTGTGTTCATAGTTTTGGTCTGCAAGTTATGGAGATGCGGTTATATGCCCCGAACTAAGTGGGTTTATTTAGTTACAAAACCCTTGTAGCAGATTAGTCGTGACATTTAAAACTGAGTTTTAATAAATCGCTATTTGCAAAATTCGATGCGCGAATTATCTATTGAATGTGAATATGATGCGATTAATTAAAATATCTATTTTGATCTAGATCAATAAAATTTATTCGTGTTTTTTTTGCATTAAGCGTGCGCCTGTTAATAAACGAACCATTAGGTGAAAATTAACTGTGTGAGGCAAACGAAACGCCACAAATCAAGCAAAAAACAGAGAGGGATGGTGATTTATCTTTATGATAAGGCTGGTTTTGTTTTAAATGTAAGGAAAAAGTTGATTTTTGTCAAGTCTTGGTTAAAACTTAGCGGAACGCAGCTTTCAGCAATGAGCATCAAATATTATTTTCATGCGTAAAACTTATATAACTAACGAATAAGGTTATGTAAGTAAATAAAATGGTATATTTATGGCATGAAGTCGGACCACTCAAATAAATATAAATTCCTCCGAACCGCCAAAGAATTGAATACAAAATTTCTTAATTCTGGAGTTGCTCATCATGAATACGCTCACCCCGATTCTTAATCCGCTTACGCTACCGAAAGGTGCGGTGCTCAAAAACCGTTTGGTTATGGCGCCGATGACCACCTGTACCGGTTACTTTGACGGCGGTGTTACCAGTGACCTTGTCGAATATTATCGCGTGCGTGCCGGCAGCATCGGCACCGTGATTGTTGAATGCTGCTTTGTTGATAACCGCGGCCCGGCGTTCCCTGGCGCACTCGGCATCGATAGCGATAACAAAATTCCCGGCCTGGCGAAAATCGCGCACGCCATCAAGTCTCAAGGCTCCAAAGCGATTCTGCAGATTTATCACGGCGGTCGTATGGTGGAACCTGCGCTGATCGGCGGTAAAACGCCGGTCGCACCAAGCGCCATCGCCGCACCGCGTGAAGGCGCCACCACGCCACAAGCGCTGACGGCAGAAGAAGTCGACGTGATGATCACCAAGTTTGGTGATGCGGTAAACCGTGCCATCAAAGCCGGCTTTGATGGCGTGGAAATTCACGGCGCAAATACCTATCTGATCCAACAGTTCTACTCGCCAAACTCGAACCAGCGCGATGATAAATGGGGCGGCAGCCGCGATAATCGCGCCCGTTTCCCACTGGAAGTGCTGGAGATCACCCACAAAATGGCCGACCGTTTTGCCGCGGCGGATTTCGTCATTGGTTATCGTTTCTCACCGGAAGAGCTGGAAGTCCCAGGCATCCGCTGGGATGACACGCTGTACCTGCTGGAAAAACTGGCCGAACGCGGCCTCGATTACGTGCACTTCTCCGTCGGCCAACTGCTGCGTCCGTCGATTGTCGATACCCAGGATCCAACGCCGCTGATCACCAAATACCTTGCCCAGCGCTCACCAAACCTGGCGAAAGTGCCGGTGATTGGCGTCGGCGGCATTGTGAATAAAGAAGATGCCGAGAATGCGCTGGAGCACGGTTTCGACTTGGTTGCGGTCGGTAAAGCCTGTATCGCCTATCCGGACTGGGCCGATCGCGCGATCAAAAATCAGCACATGGAGCTGTACATTGACAGCACCAAGCGCGAAGAGCTGACCATCCCGGAACCGCTGTGGCGCTTCTCGCTGGTGGATGCGATGATTCGCGACGTCAGCGATACCGGGCGTAAGTACAAAGCCGGCGTTTATCAGGCCAAAGTCGAAGCCGAAGCGCTGAAGCTGAAAATCAACGTGACGCTGGATACCGACCGTATTACCGACATTTCACTGGTGCCGGATCCGAGCCTCGATGTCGACTTCACCAGTACCTTCGAGAGCCTGCGTGAACGCATTCTGGTGGCGAACAGCCCACACGTGGATGCCATTACCGGCGCCACTACGCAGAGTGAAGCGCTGAAAAAAGCGGTATCACGCGCCATGACCACCTCAAGCAAAGAGTATGTGATTGAGGAGGGCGGTAACCCTAACGCACCGGTTAATTACGATGTGGTGGTGGTGGGCACCGGCGGTGCCGGTCTGGCGGCAGCGATTCAGGCGCATGACGATGGCGCGCGTGTGGTAATCATCGAGAAGATGCCCACCATCGGCGGCAACACCATTAAAGCCTCAGTGGGTATGAACGCGGCTGAAACCCGTTATCAGAAGCTGAAAGGCATTGAAGACAGTAAAGAGCTGTTCTACGAAGAGACGCTGAAAGGCGGCAAATTCAAAAATAATCCGGTACTGCTGCGCGAATTTGTTGAGCAAGCACCTGAAGCGATTGAGTGGCTGGCGGCGAAAGAGATCGAGCTGTGCGACATCACTATCACCGGCGGTATGAGCATCGATCGTACGCATCGTCCGGAAGATCGTTCTGCGGTGGGAGGCTTCCTGATCAGCGGCTTGGTTAAAAATGTGAATCACCGCAATATCGAAGTGCTGCTGGAAACCTCGGTGGCCGAAATCCTGGTGGAAAATGGCGCAGTCACTGGCGTTAAAGTGGTCGATGAGTACAACGATAGCCGTATCATCAACGCTAAAAGCGTGATTGTGGCCACCGGTGGCTTCAGTGCAAACCGCGAGATGGTGGTGAAATATCGCCCTGAGCTGGATGGTTTTGTAACCACCAACCATAAAGGCGCCACCGGCAGCGGCATTGCCATGTTGCAACACATCGGCGCGGATACGGTGGATATGGGCGAGATTCAGATTCACCCAACGGTTGAGCAAACCACCTCGTATCTGATTTCCGAAGCGATGCGCGGCGGCGGGGCAATCCTGGTCAGTCAGGCGGGCAAGCGTTTCTACAATGAAATGGAAACCCGCGACAAAGTTTCTGCCGAGATCATCGCCCTGCCTGAGAAGAGCGCGTGGATCATTTTTGATGAGCAGGTTCGTGCTAACAACAAAGCGGCTGACGAATACATCGCCAAAGGCTTCGTGATTAGTGCACCAACGCCACACGAGCTGGCGGTGAAACTCAATATGGATCAGGAAGCGCTGCAAACCACGCTGGGTCGTTACAATGAGTTCGTGGCGAAGCAGGACGACGAAGACTTTGGCCGTAAAACGGCGCTGCGTCATCCGCTGAACAAAGGTCCGTATTTTGCGATTCGTATCGCACCGGGCGTGCACCACACCATGGGCGGCGTGACCATCAACACCGATACCGCGGTGCTGGATGCACAGAAAGCGGTGATTCCAGGTGCGTGGGCGGCAGGTGAAGTGGTAGGTGGCATCCACGGTGCTAACCGCATCGGCGGTAACGCGGTGGCCGATATCATCATCTTTGGTATCAAAGCCGGTCACAATGCCGCTAAACTGGCGCTAGGACACTAAGCTGTAAAGATGCCCGCCTTGTGCGGGCATCGTTTTCTTTAGAGGCATGCAATGACCGATGGCGTCTTCTCTTACTCTGCCGTACTCATGGGTTCGCCCATTCTGCTCAAACTCTTCGACGACAATCCCACGCTAGCCCGCCAGGTTTTCCAACTCATCAAGCAGCAAGAAAATCTGTTCACCGTTAATCGCGCTGAATCCGAAGTGATGTCGATCAATCAGGCCGCAGGCCGGAATCCGGTGGTGGTGAGTGAGCCGGTTTTCGCTTTGATTAGCGTGGCACACGCCGTGAGCTTGCTACCGGATAGCGCGTTTAATTTCACTATCGGGCCGGTGGTGAAGCGCTGGAAGATTGGATTTCAGGGACGCGCGGTGCCGCCGGCAAACGAGATTGCTGCTCTGTTGAAACTGACCGATCCGCATCAGGTGGTGCTTAATTCCGCCGATTGCTCGGTATTTCTGCTGCAGTCGGGCATGGAGATCGATCTCGGCGCCATCGCCAAAGGCTATATCGCCGATCGCGTACAGGCGTTTCTGCGTCAGCAGGGCGTGCAGCAGGCGCTGATTAATCTGGGCGGTAATGTGCAAACGCTGGGCTCGCCGCCGCATGAACTGCAAGGTTGGGGCATCGGTCTGAAAAAACCCTTTGGACGTGATGATGAGCTGTTAGGCGTGCTGCAAGTGCAGGGTAAATCGGTGGTGACGTCGGGCATTTACGAGCGCTATTTCGAACGGGATGGCCGCTGCTGGCACCATATTTTTGATCCGCAAAGCGGCTATCCGCTCAATAATGAACTGCTGAGCGTGACGGTGATTTCCGATCGCTCAATTGATGGTGATATCTATACCACGCTGCTCTACGGTATGGGCGTAGAGAGAGGGCTGGCGTATCTCGCTGACCAGCCCGATATCGATGCGGTATTTGTTACGCGCGATCGGCAGATTATCTGCTCCTCGCCGCGCCACTTCCAATTCCAGCAGCGCGATTTCACCTGGCAGCTCCGTTACTGACAATATTGCTGCAGCAGCGAATGGTATTCCGGCTGCAAGCGATAGCGATATACCGGGCGACCGGTAGCGCCATAGTGAATGCTGGTGAACAGGATATTAATCTGCGCCAGCCAAATCAGGTATTTACGGCAAGAGACGCGCGAAATATTCACCTCGGCCGCCAGCTCATCGGTCGAAAACTCATGACCCGGATGGGCGTCAATCCACTGGCACAGCGTGCGTAGCGTCTGCGGTGTTAACCCTTTTGGCAGGCGCTTATTATCGTGTTGCGTTGCCGGGCTGCCGTGAATCAGCAAATCAACATCGGATTGCTGATAGTAATGCTGATTGTCCATCAGCGACTTCTTCTGCCGCCAGCCGGTCAGCGCCTCTTCAAAACGCGGGAACTGGAAGGGTTTGATCAGATAATCCACCACGCCGTAGTGCAGCGAAGTTTTGATATTCTCTGCATCCGCCGCTGACGAAATGATGATCACTTCCACCGCGCTTTGCGCCGTGCGCAATTCCGGTAACAGATCGAGACCATTCTCCTGCTGCATATAGATATCCAGCAGCACCAGATCCACTGCGGTATCGCTATTGAACAGGATCTCCTTCGCCTGCTTCAGCGTTGAGGCGGTGCCACAACAGTGAAAGCCCTGAATCTGGCCGATATAAGCGCGATTAAGCTCGGCGACCATGGCGTCATCATCGACCACTAACACATTGATCATGCGGATTGGTTTCCTCCATCCCAGGGAAGTTGGACTAAAAATTGGGTAAACACGCCGGGTTCTGACTCTACGCTTACGCTGCCGCCGATATGCTCGGTTTGTTGCTGCAGCAAAAACAGCCCGACACCGCGGTTTTCACCTTTGGTGGAGAAGCCTTTTTCAAAAATCGTGGCGAGGCGATCGGCTTCAATGCCTGGGCCATCGTCACTCACTTCACAGGTTAACCAACCATTTTGGTAGTGCAGCATCACGTGAATCTCGCCTTCAACCTGCTCGCTCAGCGCATCCAGCGCGTTTTCAATTAGATTGCCGATCACCGTAATCAGCGCCGCCATCTGCTCTTCATTACCGCTGTCGGGCAGGAAGCTGGCATCGCTAATGGTCAGGCGATGGCCGCAATCCGAGGCGCGGTTGATTTTACTCAGCAAAAATCCGGCAATCACCGGCGATTTTATTTTGTCGAGCAGGAAACCAATCTCCGTCTGGTAATTATTGGCGGTCTTGAGAATATAGCTCTCTACCTGCGTGTAGTTTTTCATATGCAGCAGGCCAAGAATCACGTGCAGCTTATTCATAAACTCGTGCGAGCGTTCACGCAGCGCATCCACATAGTTTACCATGCCGGTCAGGCGCTGCATTAGCTGACTGATTTCCGTTTTATCCCTGAAGGTGCAAACCGCGCCGATAATCCGGCCCTGGTTGCGCACCGGCACGGTATTGCTCAGCAGCACGCGGCCATTAACATTCAGCTCCTGATCGCGCCGCGCCCGCCCGCTTTGCAGCACATCACGCAGATGATCGTTGATCACCGACGCATCATAGATGCGATCGCCGGTGATCGTGCCCATGGAATCATTGAGCAGCGCACGCGCCGCCTGATTGACCAGCGTAACCTGGGCCTGCTCGTCCATCGCCACCACGCCCTCTTTCAGCGAGTTTAAAATCGCCTGGCGCTGTTCAAACAGTGTGGAGATTTCGTAGGGTTCGAGTCCAAACAGAATGCGCTTCAGCACGCGTACCAGCACCAGGGTGCCAATCGCCCCCGCCAGCGTACCAATAAAGATGGTCCACAGAATGCTCCAGCGGCTTTCGTTAATCTGCACGCTGACCGCATCCAGTGAGATGCCTATCGCCACCACGCCAATTTGTTGGTGCTGCGCGTTGAAGACCGGCGTGAAGACGCGCAGTGCTTTCGCTAGCGAACCTTGGTTCACCGAGACATTTTCATGGCCGCGCAGCGCGGGTTCGAGATCGTCGCCGATGAAGTGTTTGCCAATCAGTTCGGGGTTGCGATGTGAATAGCGAATGCCGTCCATGTTGGTCACGGTAATGAACAGCAAATTATTGGTTTCCTCAACCGCTTTGGCGATTGGCTGGATGCGCGTGCCATCCGGCGGATAGGTCAGCGCGCGCTGTATTTCCGGCGAGTCGGCCAGCGTGCGCGCCACGGCCATGGCTTTATCCTCCAGCTGCGCGCGGGTGGCCGCGCCAATCTGGAAAAAATAGAACATGTGCACACTGAGCAGCACCAGCACAATTACCGCGCTGAGCATCAGGGTGACCAGCGTATTGAGCTTCATCGGCTGCTTGCGCGCCGTTATTCCTTGCTGTGGAGAAGACATGATCGCTCTCGGCGGAGAAGAGGGCGGTTATTATGACGGATAAATGCGTGCAGGTCGCGCACCAGGTAAGGTTGCCATTCATGGCGTAATACCGATCAGTTAAGCGCTGAGCGACTTTCGTTCGCCATCGGCTGAGGCAGTTTCAGCTATGCCGTGCGGCGACCGAGCAGAGGACGCCTGGCCGCGCCCTCTGCACTCCCGGGCCCTGCGCCAGCCCATCCCGCCGCTTCGCGGTGCCTTCGCTCCCTCGCGATTCCTGACGGACCGGCGGCGATTCGCTCCTGCTCAGCGCCGCCTCTCGCCGCATCCCTGCGGCTCGCCCTGGAATCCCTCACTCGCTCAGCGGGCTGGGATGTCGCCTCAACACCCGCGCTGCAGCAGCAATGCCTATCCCTGAATTATCATCGCTGGAACGTCTGTAGGGTCGCCATTTATGGCGACCCGGTAACCCAAAATCTTCAGCCAGCAAAATTTCAAATCAGATGCGGTAATGGCAGGCGATGGTGTTGGGCGCTATCCGCAGCGCCGAGCGCAGAATGACGGCCAGGATGAGCCGACACGACGTCGGCGAAAGCACGGCATGAGCCAGGGATGGCGAATCCGCGCGGTCCGTCAGGCCGGAGTGATAAGCGAGGGAACAGCGAGGACGGCGCAGGCGCGGATTGCTAAGGTCCGCGCCTTCGGACCTTAGCCCGGCCGCCGGCTTCACACATTCTGAAACTGCCATAGGCATAGCGGGCGGAACCCCCGCAGAGCCAGTACGCTGCTTAACTGACGAGCATTACGCCATAAATGGCGACCCTACAGAACACGCGGCGCACAAAGCAAAATCAGGAATTATTCGGCGGCGTAGCGTCGGTTTCGCTGAACGCGGGCTTCTGACGCGTAACTGAATAAACCACGTTTTTCGGGCTGTTTGGATCGGTGGTGACATCCACGGAAGCAATCGTCACTTTGCCAAAACCAAATAGCGTCTGCACGTAACCACCGATCTGGTGTTTACCCGGCGCCACGCGAATCTCGCGCTTCCCACCCTTTTTCAACAAACCGGCATCCTGACCATCAACCGTCACATAAACGGAAGAGCCGTCATCGGTGCGCGTGACCAGATGCGAAACGTTGATTACCGTTGGGCCGGTCTCAAATGGAGAAGGCGAGTCATTGTTGTCGATGGGTGCGCCGGTCGCAGGCTGGGCCGCGGAGGTATCAGCGGCGGCTGTGGTGTCAGTGGATGTACCGGTAACGGCGGCAAGGCGAGCGCAGCCGGTAAGCATGATTGTTGCCATCAAAGTGGCCAAAGTGAAACGCGATAACATCGTGACGAAAAACCCCTGCTAAATGAGAAGCGTTCATTTTAGCGTGCCTTGCAGAGTGATGACAGTCACACAAATACAGTATTTTCCGAAAACCGGTCAGGAAATGTTTCATTGGCAGGCGTGCCGCACGCGATGTGCAATGAAACGGCGGCCGGTCAGGCCGCCGCGGGAATTACCAGCTGTAGTTAACCGAGGCGACGATCGAACGACCGCTGCCGTAGAAGCAGGCGCTGGAGTTACTGCAAGAGGCCACGTAGTGCTTATCCGCTACGTTATTAACGTTCAGCTGCAGCGTGGTGCCGCGCAGCGAATTCATCGCTTCACCCAGCTCATACTTTGCCATCACGTCATACAGCGTGTAGTGCGGCACATTGTCGGTGCCGGTCTCATCCGCTGGCGTGGTGCCGGTGTAACGTACGCCGCTACCCAATGTAAAGCCGTTCAGTACGCCATCGAGGAAGGTATAGCTGCCCCACGCTGACGCCGCATGACGCGGAATGCTCGACGGTGAGTGACCAATACGTTCGGTGATGCTGCTCTCTTTGGTCACCGCATCGGTGTAGGTATAGGCGGCCAACAGTTTGATCTCAGGCGTAATCTGCGCATGCGCTTCGGTTTCAATACCCTTCGAACGCACTTTACCGATCTGCTCGTTATAGCCAGTAACGTTGTTATAGGCAGTGATATTTTTCTGCGTGATATCAAACGCCGAAACGGTAAAGACCGCATCCCAGCCAACCGGCTGATACTTCACGCCCACTTCCGTCTGTTCGCCGGTGGTCGGTTTAAACGGATCGGTGCCCGGTGCGCCGCTGCTCAGGTTTGGCTCAAATGAGGTGCTGTAGCTGACATAAGGTGAAATCCCGTTATCAAACGCATACAGCAAACCTGCGCGGCCGGTAAACTTGTTGTCATTCTGCTGGGTTTCGCTGTTATCGGTGCGATCCTGGGTGCGAATTTCGCTCCAGTCATTACGCCCCGACAGCAGCAGATTCCACTGATTCCACTCCAGCTGATCCTGCAGATAAACGCCAACCTGATCGAGCTTCTTGCGCGTGCTGGTGGTCAGCGTCAGATCGCTCTCGTTAATACTGATACGCGTAGGATTAGCCCAGTCGAGGATGTATTTATCGCCGCTGTCGCGCCACAGTTTGTTATCTACGTCGCTCCACTTGTAATCCAGCCCGCCGAGCACGGTGTGCGCGACATTGCCAGTATCAAAGATGGCTTTCAGCTGGTTATCAAGGCCCAACTCTTTCGACTTGATCTTGTCATGCTGGGGACGACGGTTGATGGAGTGATCGTTATCGGCATCAAAGGTATACACCAGATATTTGTACGATTCGTCCATGTTGCTGTAGCGCAGATTCTGCGTGAAGCTGACGTTGTCGCTCAGGTTGTGCTCGAAGATATACCCGACTGACGTCTGCTCGCGCTTGGCTTCGTTGAAGCTCGGATCGCTAACGTTGAAGTCGTAAGGAATGAAGCCTGCGCTGCTCTCTTTCAAGGTCCCGCTGGCGGGCAGGAAGTTACGATAGCCCGCTTTTGGCTCGTTCTGATACATCGTCAACAGCGTGAAGCTGGTGTCGGCATTGGGCAGCCAGGTGATCGCTGGCGCAATCGCCATTCGCTGCTGTTTGTTGTCTTTGACGAACTCATGTTTGGTGCTGGCGATGCCGTTCAGGCGGTAGAACAGCGTGTTGTCATCATTCAGCTTGCCGCCGAAATCAAACGCCGCTTCACCCAAATGCTGATTGCCGCTGCTGAGTTGCACTTTGTGAATGCTCTGCGCGGTCGGGCGTTTGCTGGTCATGGCAACAATACCGCCCGGATTCACCTGGCCGTACAGCACCGAAGCTGGGCCATGAATCATCTCTACGCGCTCCAGCAGCCAGGGATCGATCTGCCCTGCTGCGCCCCCCTGACCGGACAAACCGTAGCTCAGGCCATCCAGGAACTTCGGCGCATAGCGGAAACCGCGCGCAATGATCTCATCGTTACGATTGGAGTTGCCGCGATAGTTAGTCAGCACGCCGCTGGTGTAGCTCAGCGCATCCGCCACCGAGGCCGCCGCCTGGTCGTCCATCTGCTCGCGCGTAATCACCGAAATGGATTGCGGCGTTTTACGCAGCGGCGTGGATGTTTTAGTGCCTGCCGCGCTCTCTTTCGCCACATAACCCTGCAGCGGTGAGGTCACACTTTCACGCGTGTCGGCATTCACGGTAAGGGTTTCTTCCGCGGCCGCGCTGAATGCTGCAGGTGCCAGCAACAAAATTGAGGCCAGAGAGAGATATAACCGATTGAATCTGAATTGCAGTGCCACAGCAGGTATTGCTGATTTTTTTACGTTAACGGACATAGTTGCCATCTCTATTTCAAACTGCCTTGTAGATGAAATAATCCGTTCGTTCGCCATGCCCAACGGCGCGGCTGTAACGGATTGAAATATTACTGCCTTGAGTTATTTACGGTCCTAATCTCCCTGCGTGACGTCCTTCACAAAATAATCCACTGAAAATACGAAGGTTTATTAGGCGCGAAAAATCATATTGCAAATGTAAATCGTTATCAATAGCATTTGCATTAGCTTTGATTAAGTAAAGATCATGAACAAAATGTGGAGATGGATTGCAGGATGTTTCTAGCTAGCGCAGATAAAACGACAGATGAGTGGTTGCCCGCCGGGACAGTTGCGCAATGGTTGCAGCAGGCAGATGTAGGTGAAGATGGCTGGTGGCAGCGGCTTTACGCCGCTGGAACGCCGCTGGTGGAGCGTGACGACACCGGTCAAACCACCATGCACTTCTTCTGGCGCGATCCCGAAGGCCACTCCGCACTTTCATCCACGCGACGGGTGTATGTCGATATTAACGGCGTTACCGATCACCACAGCGAAGCACCGGAAAGTTTGCTACGGGTGGGCGACAGCGACGTCTGGCATTGGTCGACGCATATTGAGTCAGACTGGCGCGGCAGTTACAGCCTGATCCCCGCCACCGCGCAGCAGTTGCCGCCGCTGTTTTGTGGCGGCGAAGAGGCGTGTCGCGCGCTGCAGCGCAAATGGTGGATTTCGCTGATGCCGCTGGCGATTCCCGACAAACTCAACCCCACGCCGCCGTTTCTCAGCAGCCGACGCTTTGCCCTGAGCAACGCACATATGCCGGATGCGCCGGATCAATCCGCATGGCGCGCGCTGGATGCCGGACTGGCTGAAACCTGGCCTGATGCGCTGCAAACCTTGCAGTGGTACAGCGAGTTGCTCAACGTGACGCGCAACGTCTGGCTGTACAGCACCGGGCAAACCGATCGGCCTGAACAGCGTCCGCTGGCGATTCTGCTCGACGGACAAAACTGGGTGTATGGCCAACCGATTTTCAGCGCGCTGGATCAGGTCACCGCAGATGGCGAACTGCCGCCGACCTGCTGGCTGTTTATCGATGTCATCGACAGTCAGCATCGCGAAGCTGAATTGCCGTGCAACGCCACCTTCTGGCAAGCAGTGCAGCAGGAACTCCTACCGCTGGCGCGCCAGCACGCCGCGTTCAGCAGCGACGCCAATCGCACGCTGGTGGCTGGGCAAAGTTACGGCGGACTGGCCGCGCTCTATGCCGGTTTGCACTGGCCGCAGCGCTTTGGCCGCGTTCTGACCCAATCCGGCTCCTTCTGGTGGCCCAATCTGCAGTACATCCGCGATTACGCCAACCGCGAGCATCACGCACCTGGCCTGCTGCTACAGCGTCTGCAGCAAGGCACGCTGCCGCCGGGCAAGCTGAAGATCTTTCAGGAAGTGGGCGATCGCGAGGCCGACATGGTGTACGTCAACCAGCAGATCGCCCCGGCGCTTCAGGCTGCAGGCCATGAATTACATTTTCGCCGCTACGCCGGAGGGCACGATGCGCTGTGCTGGCGTGGCGGTTTGATCGACGGCTGCCGCTGGCTGCTGGCCGATTTTCTTTCCCCAACCTCACCCTCTGAAGGTACTCATCATGTCTGAACAACAAAATCCGTTTGATAACGATGCGCTGGATTTTCTGGTGCTGCTTAACGCGCGCCAGCAATACAGCCTGTGGCCAGCGTTTGCCCCGGTACCGGCGGGTTGGCATAACGTGGCAGGGCCGCTAACGCGCGCCGCCGCCATCGCGTTTATTGAAGCCAACTGGCACGACATGCGACCAGCGACGCAACAGACGTCGTCTACCGCAGCTTAATTTTCCTTTTTAATCATCTAGTTAATTTATTCCCAAAATCATTCGGGCTGCAGCAAGGCGGCAAGTGTGCAAATCCCCAGGAGCTTACGGAAGTAAGTGACTGGGGTGAGCGCACGCAGCCAACGCCGCTGCAGCCCGAAGGATGAAGGGAATCAGACAGGAATTGTCTCTTGGCAACGATCAAACAACCTCCCTCTGCGGCCTATCCTTTGGTGGCGGCGCAGCCCGGCATCTGGATTGCTGACAGCATTGCGCCGCAGCGCAATCAGTTTACCGTGGCGCACTACAGCGTATTGCACGGCAACATCAACCGCGCTGCGCTGGATAGCGCTATTCGTCAGGCGATGGCCGAAGCGGATACCGTGCAGGCGCGCTTTGGTCTCGACGATGAGGGCAATCCAGCGCAGTGGTTCAATGCACAAGCACCCATCGCACCGGAATGGCACGATTTCAGCCAGCGCGCCGACGCCAGCAGCCAGGCACACAAGCTGATGCAGGCGGATCTCGTCGCTGAGCTGCCTGCCGACGGCGACAAACCGCTCTATCGCCATGCGCTACTGCGCATCGGCGACGGCAGCTGGCTGTGGTATCAGCGTTATCACCATTTGCTGGTGGATGGTTTCAGCTTTGAAGCGCTGACCCAGCGCGTCGCGGCGATCTACGCCGCCGTGTGTGCCGGTGAAATGCCAGCGCCCACGCCGTTTACCCCCTTCACCAGCGTGATTGAGGAGTATCAACAGTGGCAAGATTCTGCCGCCTTTACTCGCTCAGCCAGTCACTGGCACAGCTACGCAGCGGACCTGCCGGAAACCCTTTCGCTCTCCAGCGAAAGCATGATCGCTGCGGGTGCGCGCCCAATCAGCTGTCAGGTGACGCTGCCGCAGCTGGCAGCGCTGCGCCAACAACTACAGCTCGCTGACAGCAGCGAAGGCGATATCGTCAGCGCCCTGTTGGTCGCTTATCTTGCACGCATGAGCAATAGTGCGCGCTTATCAATTGGCTTCCCGTTTATGCGTCGCATGGGTTCAGCGGCAATCTCAACGCTCGGACCGGTGGTGAACGTCTTGCCGCTGATTTTTAGCGTCAGCGATGAGATGACGTTGCCGGATTTGGTGCAGCAGGTGCAGGGTGAAATCCGCAAGGCGCGCCGCCATCAGCGCTATGAGGCAGAGCAGCTGCGTCGTGATTTGGGTTTGGTTGGCAGCAGCCAGGCGCTGTATGGTCCGGTGATTAACGTCAAGGTCTATCACGACGATCTGCAATTCGATGGTCATCCTGCCGCCACCCATACGCTGGCGATGGGCCCGGTTGACGATCTGGAATTTGAAGTGGGCTTCCGCGATGGCGCACTGCAGCTAACGCTGGTGGCAAATCCGCAACGTTACGATGGGCAAACGCTACAACGTCACGCCGATCGCATCAGCCATCTGTTAAGTCAGCTCGCCTCACAGCCCACACTCACCCTTGGTGCACTGTCATTATTGGCACCGCAGGAGCAACGCGATCTGCAGCGCTGGTCTAGCGGCCCAACTATCCTGCCACCCGCCAATACCACCACTATCGTGGATATCCTGCTGCAACGTGCCGCGCAGCATGGCGATGAGATCGCGGTGGTGTGCGGCGAACATAGTCTGAGCTATCGCCAGCTCGCCGATCGCGCCATGCAGCTCGCGCATCTGCTGATCGCCCGCGGTCTGCGCGCTGACGACATAGTCGCCATTGGCATACCGCGTTCGGTGGATTCACTGGTGGCCATCTTTGGTGTGCTGGCGAGCGGCGCGGCCTATATGCCGCTCGATCTCGATTACCCGCGCGAACGTTTAACCCTAATGTGCGATGACGCACAGCCTAAACTGCTGCTGACACACACCAGCACGCTGGCACAGATGCCGGTGCTGCCGCATCTGTGCATCGATGATGTAGCGCTAAACGATCAACTTAACGCCCAGGCCAGTTGTCCGCCGGTCACCCAGCTGTGCGGCGACGATCTGGCTTACATGATCTACACCTCGGGATCGACCGGACGTCCCAAAGGTGTGATGAGCACCCATCAGGGCTTGCTCAATCTGTTCCTGTCGCACCGCGAACACCTGTTCGGCCCGGCGATTGCGCGCTTTAGCGCCAATAGCCCGCGCCGCATGCGCGCCGGTCACACCGCGTCATTCTCCTTCGACTCCTCGTGGGAACCGCTGTTCTGCATGCTGATGGGCTGCGAGCTGAATATCTTTGACGAAGATCTGCGCCGCGATGCCTGGGGATTGATTCAGCAGATGAACGCGGTGCCGGTCGATTTGCTGGATATCACGCCGTCGTTCTTCTCGCAGATGATCGACAGCGGCCTGCTGGAAGCCGACAACCATCGCCCATCGTTTGTGATGATTGGCGGGGAAGCGGCGACGCCGACGCTGTGGAAGCTGATGCAGCAACAGCAGCAGATGGAGATCCACAACTATTACGGCCCGTCGGAATACACCATCGATACGCTCGGCGCCAATGTCATGGCCTCGCCTCAGCCGGTGATTGGTCGTCCGGTGGGAAACAGCGAAGTCTATCTGCTGGATAACCAGTTGCGGCAGGTGCCCATCGGGTGTGCTGGCGAACTGTATATCGCCGGAACCGGCATCGCGCGCGGCTATCTGCGTCGTCCCGATCTCACCAGCGCACGCTTTGTTGCCAACCCGTTCCGCGCGGGCGACGTGATGTATCGCAGCGGCGACCTGATGCGCTGGCGTCAGGATGGCCAGCTGGCCTTTATTGGCCGCACCGATCACCAGATTAAAGTGCGCGGCTTCCGCGTCGAAATCGGTGAAGTAGAGAACGCGCTGGTGGCGCTGCCGGAAGTCAGTACCGCCGTGGTGATCGCCGAAGTGATCGGCGCGACGCATCGCCTGATTGGCTACTGCTCGGTGCAGGATGACGCGCTGCGTGCGGATAGCGCGCTCAACGCGCGTTTACTGGCGCAGCTCGCCACTCAGCTGCCGGATTACATGGTGCCGGCGGTGTTGATGGTGATGGCGGATTTGCCGCTTAACGTGAATGGCAAGATTGACCGTCAGGCGCTGCCGAAGCCGCAACAGGCGCAGCAGAGCCAAGGCCGCGCCGCCAGCACGCCGCAGGAGCAGCTGATTTGCTCGGCGATCGCGGGCCTGCTCGGGCTGGAAAGCGTAGGTGCCGAAGATGACTTCTTTGCGCTCGGCGGTGACAGCATTTCGGCGATGGGACTTAGCACCGCCGCGCGCCGCGCCGGTTATCTGCTGCGTCCGCGCGAAATCTTCGCTGAACGTACCGCTGCACGCATGGCGCGTGATTTACAGCCGCTGGCGCAGCACACCAGCGGCGAGCGCGTGGCGCAGCAGGGCGCGCTGGGCGGATTGCCGATCCTGCACTGGTTCAATGCGCAAGCGGGCATCAACGCACGCTTCGCGCATGGCGTGCTGCTGTCGGTGCCGCCGCAGTTACAGCTCGCGCAGGTAGAACAGCTGATCGATCAACTGGCGCAGGCGCATCCGGCACTCAATGCCTTCACGCGCGGCGATCGGCTGGTGGTCGGCGAAACGCTGGCGTCACGCCCTGCCCGCGTACGCACCTTGGCCGTGGAGGATCGCGATAGCGCGGCGGAGCAGGCGTTTAGCGAGGATGCTAATGCGCTGGATCCGGCGGCCGGTGCGCTACTCAAAGCCACGCTGCTGCAACAACATGGCGCCAGCTGCGCACTGGTGCTGACGCTGCATCATCTGATCGTTGATGGCGTTTCCTGGCGTGTGTTGCTGGATGAGCTGCAACTGGCCGGTGAAGCGCTGCTGAATAACACGCCGCTGACCCTTCCCGCCGAGGAAACCTCGCTGCATGATTGGTCGGCAGCCTTGCTGGCGAACCTCGCAGCGCGCGCTAACGAAATGCCCTTCTGGCAACAGATGCTGGCTGAACCGCTGCCGCCCATTGGACAGCGCGCCATACAGCTCAGCGATCGTCAACAGCATCAGCGCACTCTGCTGGATGCAGCCACCACGCATGCGCTGCTCAACACGCTGCCGCACCATTATCGCGCCACTAGCGAAGAGTTACTGTTGACGCTGCTGACCCTTGCGCTGCGCCAGCATAACGGCAGCGCCTTGCAACGCGTCACGCTGGAGTCGCACGGTCGCGCTGAACTGCATGCCCAGCAGGATCTGGCGCGCACCGTCGGCTGGCTGACGGCGGAGTTCCCGCTGCTGCTGCCGTTGCCAGACAATCCACACGCGCCGCTCAATGACAGCGTGCGCGCGGTGAAAGCGGTGCTGCGCGCGGTGCCGGATCGCGGTATCGGTTACGGTCAGCTGCGCTGGCTCGATGCGCATCGTAGTGTGGCGCTGGCCCAGCTGGCGGCACAACATGCGCCGCAGGTGCTGTTTAACTACCTCGGCCGCTTCACGCAGCGCAGCGGTTACTGGTCGCCACAGCGCACTGCGCAGCAGTTCCGCGACACCTTTGCGGTGCTGCAGGATGAGGCGCTGCCGCTGCAGCACGCGCTGGAACTCAACGTCTTCGTCGAGGAGCAATCGCACGCGACGCAGCTGGCGCTTAACTGGAGCTGGGCCGCCGGCGTGCTGAACGCCGAAGCGATTGAAAGTCTGCATCAGGCCATGGCCAGCGGCGCACAGGCGTTAATGGCGCTGGCTCACCAGCAGCCGCAACAGGCCGCCAACACGCTGGTCGCCGCCGACGTCGCGCTTGAAGGCATCGACGATGCGGTGCTGCAACAGCTGTATGCGCGTCACGGCGCTTTTAGCCATGCGTTGCCGCTGCTGCCGTTACAAAAAGGCCTGCTGTTCCACGCACAAACCAGCGCGCAGCAAGGCAGCTATAACTCGTTAACGCGCCTGACGCTGAGCGGCGCTATCGATGTGACCTCGGTACAGCAGGCGCTGAACGCGGTGCTGCGCCGTCATCCACAGCTGGCGGCACGCTTCGACGCCGAACTCAGCCTGCAGCCGCTGCAGCTGTTACCAGCAGGTGAACTGCACTGGCCGCTGGCGGTGCATCAGTTGACTGATGAAGACGAAGAGCAGGCGCTGCTGGCGCTGGAGCATCAGGCACTGGCGCAGGATCTGTTCAACCAGCCGATGATGCTGCAGGCCACATTGATCGCCCATCGCGACGGCCTGCGCTGGACGCTGCTGCTCAATGCGCATCATCTGGTGGTGGATGGCTGGTCAACGCCGGTGATCCTCCACGATCTGCTTTGTGCGCTGCGCCAGCAAACCTTGCCCGCGCACAGCAGCAGTTACGCCGATATTGTGCGTCAGCTCAGCCAGCGCGACAGCGATGAAGCGCGTCAGCAGTGGCAGGCGTGTCTGCGCGAGGTGCGGCCGACGCTGCTCTATCCGCAGGCCGCCGACAGCGCGGTTCATGAGCAGCGCATTACGCTGGATGCCACGCTGGAGCGCGACCTCTATGCGCTATGTCGCGCACGCGGATTAACCCTGAACAGCGTGATGCAGGGCTTATGGGGCCTGATGCTGTCCGTTGCGAGCGGTCAGCAAGATGTGGTGTTTGGTGCCCCAGTGTCCGGTCGTTTTGGTCATATCGATGGCATCGATGAGCACGTTGGCCTGTTCAGCAACACGCTGCCGGTACGCATGCGGTTCGATCATCAGCGGCCACTGCTGGAGCAACTGGCCGATCACCAGGCGCAGCAAATTCAACTGATTGAGCAAGATTGTCTCGGTCTGGCCGAGATTCAGCAGCTGGTCGGCGCGGGTACGCTGTTTGATACCCTGCTGGTGGTGGAGAACTATCCGGACAACCAAACGCTGCTGGATGCCCATGCTGCCGTGCGCTGCGAAGCGATTCACAACCGCGGTTACACGCACTATCCGCTGACGCTGCTGGTGCTGCCGGGCGAACAGCTGACGTTGTTAATGGAGTACCGCGACTACTGCGTCACTGAGCCGCAACGCCTCGCCGAGCGGCTGTTACTGCTGCTGCAGCAGCTGGTCTCCACGCCGGATCTGCCGCTGGCGCAGTGGCGACTGCAAACGCTGGCTGAGCAATCGCTGCTTGCCTGGGTCAACAATACTGGCGTGCAGCTGGAAACCGAAACCCTGCAGCAGGCGATTGCCCAGCAGGCGGCACGTACCCCGGACGCGTTGGCGCTGCTAGATGTTGAACATCAGCTGAGCTACAGCGAAATGCAGCGTCAGGCAAGGTTACTGGCGGATCGTCTGATTGAAGCGGGCGTGATGCCGGGCGATATCGTCGCCGTGGCGCTGCCGCGCTCGGTTCGCCTTAGTATCGCGCTCACCGCCATTCTGCAAGCGGGCGCGGCGTATCTGCCGCTGGATATCAGTTATCCCGATGAGCGTCTGGCTTATATGGTGGACGATGCGCGGCCATGGGTGGTGATCACCGAATCCGCGCTGGAGAGCCGCTTTGCCAGCTTTGGTACGTTGATGCTGTTTGATGCCTTAGCCGCCAGCCAGGCGCAGGCCCGCCACAGCCTGCCGCCAGCGGATGCCCAGCGCCCGGCATACGTCCTTTATACCTCGGGTTCCACCGGCAAACCGAAAGGTGTGGTGGTGAATCAACACGCCATCGTCAACCGCCTGCGCTGGATGCAGGCCAGCTATCCACTGCGCGCCGACGATGTGGTGTTGCAGAAAACGCCGTGCAGCTTTGATGTGTCGGTATGGGAGTTCTTCTGGCCGCTGATGACCGGCGCGCAGTTGCTGATGGCGCCGCCGGAGGCGCATCGCGATCCGCAGGCGCTGTGGCAGCTGATCGACGACTATCACGTCACCACCCTGCACTTTGTGCCCTCGATGCTGGCCGCGTTTGTCGGCCATCTGGCGGCGCAAACTGACCAGGCTTGCCCGAGCCTGCGTCGCGTATTCTGCAGCGGTGAAGCGCTGGCGTGCGATTTGGCGCGCAGCTATCAGGCACTGATTACCGCGCCGCTGCACAATCTGTATGGCCCGACCGAGGCCGCCGTCGATGTCACCTGGCAACCGGCCAGCGGCAGCGTGCTGGAGGGGCTGAACGGGCCGGGCGTGCCGATTGGTCGTCCGGTATGGAACACGCAGCTGCATATTCTGGATAGCCTGCTGCGTCCGGTGCCGGTTGGCGTGCCAGGCGATCTCTATCTCAGCGGTGTGCAGCTGGCCGATGGTTATTTGCATCGTGCCGATCTCACCGCGCAGCGCTTTGTCGCCGCGCCGTTTGCCGAAGGGGAACGCATGTATCGCACCGGCGATATCGCCAGCTGGCGCGCCGACGGTGCGGTGGAGTATCTGGGGCGCAGCGACGATCAGCTGAAGATGCGCGGACAGCGCATTGAGCCGGGCGAAATCGAACAGGCATTAGTCGCACTGCCGGGCGTGGCGCAGGCCGTCGTTGCGGCGCGCAACCTTACGCAGCAGTCGACACCGGGCGTCGATAACCGTCAGCTGCTGGGCTGGCTGGTAGCAGATGCGGGCGCCACGCTGGACATCGAGCGCGTGAAGCAGCAGCTGGCAGAACGTTTGCCTGCGCATATGCAACCGGTCAGCTATCTGCTGCTCGACGATCTGCCGCTGAGCGCCAACGGTAAGCTGGATCGCAAAGCGCTGCCGATGCCGCAGCTCAGCACGCGCAGCGGAAGAGTGCCGGACAGCGCCAACGAACATCTGCTGGCCGATCTGTTCCAGCAGCTACTGGGCTGCGACAGCGTGTTCGCCGATGACGATTTCTTCGCGCTCGGCGGCCATTCGCTGCTGGCAATGCGCCTGGCGGCAGAACTGCGTCGTCGTGATGTGCCGCCGCTGAGTATTGGGCAGATCATCGCAGCACGCAGCGTGGAGAAGCTGGCGGCGCTGCTCGACGGCGGCGCCAGCAGCGAAACCGGCGGCAACGGTGAACTGCTGCCGCTACGCGCAGGCAGCGGCCCCACGCTGTTCTGTATCCATCCGGCATCCGGTTTCGCCTGGCAGTACAGCGCCCTGCTGCACTATCTGGAAGGCGACTTCCCAATTGTCGGCCTGCAATCGCCGCGCCCTGGCGGGGTGATTGCGGCGTGTCACAGCGTGGAGGCGATGTGCGACCAGCATCTGGCGACGATCCGCCAGCAGCAGCCGCGCGGGCCTTACTTCCTGCTCGGCTATTCACTCGGCGGCACGCTGGCGCAAGGTATCGCCGCACGTTTGCAGGCGTTAGGTGAAGAGGTGGCCTTCCTCGGCCTGCTGGATACCTATCCGGCAGAAGGTCAGGACTGGCGCACGCCGGATGCCGATGAGGCGGAGCGCGAAGTGGCACGCGAGCAGGCCGAGTTTATGGCCGCGACCGAAGACGAACGCGATCCACAGCTGCGGGCGGAGAAAGCGGCGATGTTTAGCACCATCGTGGCCAACTACAAAGACGCCGTAGCGCGCCTGGCGGAAGCGCGCACCCCGCGTTATGCCGGCAGCGCTACGCTGTTTATGGCGCAAAAAACCGTGCCGCCGGATATGGATGTCCGCGCCAGCTGGGCGCCGTTTGTCGATGAGCTCACCCTGTTCCCACTGGATTGCGAACACGCCGATATTCTCTCAGCGGATTCGCTGAAAGTGTTGGGGCCGTTGATAAATCAGCTGTTAGCGGGTTGAGTTTCGGTGCGGCTAGCGAAACGGTGCGCATGAATGCGCACCCTACGAATGGCCTGCACGTTTTTGTAGGGTCGCCATTCACAGCGGCCTGGAAGTACGTTGTAGGGTCGCCATTCATGGCGACCTTTACCACCTATGTTGGAGATATATGGCTAAGCCCTCGATATTTTTAGATTTTAGTTTGTTGAAAAATAACGCATCGTTCCGCGCGATTTTCTGCGCTCGCATGCTATCGGTGTTTGCGCTCGGCATGCTGGCAGTGGGCGTACCGGTGCAGATTCAGGCGATGACCGGTTCCACGCTGCAGGTGGGCGTGGCGGTGATGCTCGATGGCATCGGCATGTTTATCGGCCTGCTGCTCGGCGGCGTGCTGGCCGATCGCTACGATCGCCGCAAGCTGATTCTGTTCGCTCGCGGCACCTGCGGCATCGGCTTTGTGCTGCTCAGTCTGAATGCCTTCAGCCCGGCGCCTTCGCTGCTGGCGCTCTATTTCCTCGCCTTTTGGGATGGCTTCTTTGGCGCCCTGGGGATGACCGCGCTGATGGCGGTCATCCCGCTGATTGTCGGTCGCGAACATCTGGCGGAAGCCGGCGCACTCAGCATGCTGACGGTACGCCTCGGCGCGATTCTGTCACCCGCGCTCGGCGGCATGATCATCGTCGCAGCGGGCGTCGGCTGGGCCTTTGCCGTCGCCGCTATCGGCACGCTCGCCACGCTAATTCCGCTGGTGCGTTTACCGACGATGCAGCCTGAACAGCAGGAGCCGGAGCATCCGCTGCGCGCGCTGGCGAGCGGCATGCAGTTTGTCTGCCAGCATAAAGTGGTCGGCGCGGTGGTGCTGGTTGGATTGCTGCTGAGCATGGTCGGTGCGGTGCGTATTCTGTTCCCGGCGCTGGCGCTGGCGTTTCACGCCGATGCCTCGGCATTAGGTTTGATGTACTCGGCGGTGCCGCTGGGTGCGATGATTGGCGCGTTTACCAGCGGCTGGGTGCGACAGTTAACGCGTCCGGGGCTGGTGCTGATTGGCTGTGCGCTGCTGGCGTTTACCTGCATCGCCTCGCTCGGTCTCTACAGCCATTTGCTGCCCGCGCTGCTGGCGCTGGTGTGTTACGGCTACAGTAACGCCATCGCCTCGCTGCTGCAGTTTATGCTGACGCAGCATCATACGCCGGATGCGCTGCTGGGCCGCGTGAACAGTCTGGGAACGGCACAGGATGTCACCGGCGATTCGGTGGGTGCGCTGGGTTTAGGCGCGCTGGCACGGGCGCTGGCGCCGCTGAGCAGCGTGCTGTGGTTTGGCGGCCTGGCCGCGGGCCTGTTGGTCCTGCTGTCGCTGGCGGCGCGCGGCCTGCGCACCGCGCGTCTTAGCCATCAGCCGGAGACACCGCAGCCGGCCACCGCTGATGCTTAATGTGAGAACTGCCGCTCGATGCTGCTGAGCATATTGCTGGCGCTGTAGTAATCAAGGCGGAAAGTGTCGTTACCCATGGCAAAAATGTCGTGCTGCTGCACCGCTGGCAAATGGGCGAGGAACGGATTCTTCGCCACCTGCGGCACGGTTTTTTCATCGGCGGCAAACAGCAATAGGGTATTGCCGGTGATGCCATCGGCCATGTTTTCCCCGCTCATCTGGATAATGTCATTGCGCTTGCCCATGCTGGTGCTGCCCTGGAAACTGGCGGGCGGCGCGGCTAAGGTAAAACCTAAATCCTTTAACAACGCGCCCTGCGCCGACGCCGGTGTCCACAGGTTTAAACCCCGCCCATCTTCGTAATAGACCAGCGCAGAGGTCGGCTGCGGCGGCAGCGTAATCTGGTTGCGCACCGCGGCAACGCGCTGATCGAACGCCGTAATGACCTGTTGCGCATCCGCGTCGTGACCGGTGATTTCGCCCAGCTGCAAGGCCAGCGCCTGCCAACTCTTATCGCCGTAGTCGATCACTAAAACCGGTGCGATGGTGCGTAGCTGATCGTAAAGACGCAGCGCCGAATCCCCGCCGGTAGCGGCCATCACAATCAAATCCGGGGCTTCGGCAGCAATCGCTTCGGCGTTCGGCTGCGACACATACAGCGGTTTTACCTGACGCGCTTTCGCCACTTCACTCCACTGAGTAAAGAAGCCCTGCGCATCCGCGACGCTGCTGTTGCGGCTGGTGGCGCCAGAGCCGATCAGCGGCGCGTTAATGGCCAGCAAGGTGCCGCTCAGCGTGACGCTAGTCGAAACAATACGCTGCGGCGGCTGTTGCAACGTAAATGGGCCTTGCGGTGTTTCGATGGTGCGCGGCCAGCTGGCGTTGGCCTGGACGTTAGTGCAGATGACAAATAGGCTGAGCAGCAGAGAAAGAGCGGGGAAACGCATCAGGTTGTCCATGACTTGATAGTTGAGAATAAATATCATTATCAAAAATACAGCGGTGTGCAAGCGTAATTCTTTGTGTATTTCAGTCGCCATGAATGACGACCCTACATATTCGTAGGGTGCGCATTAATGCGCACCTGGCAGAAGTTACTGCAGTGAATAACGCGCCATCGGCGCCACATCCTTAATCACCCCATTCGCTCTCATATATTCGCCAAATGCCTGATAGCGCGCCCGATCAAACTCTGCGCTGTGCGCAGCGAAGTACGGCAGCGTCGCCTGCCACGCTTGATGATTCAGTTTGGTGTTCAGCTCCGGATATTGCTTGATAAACGCCTGCCACGCCTCTTGCGGATGCGCGCGCAGCCACGCCACGCCGGCATCCAGACCGCGCAGGAACGCCGGAATACGTTTATCCTGCGCCGCGGTTTTCTGGTTCGCCAAAATGATCAGCTCGTCGTACGCTGGCACACCATGATCTTCCGGCTTGAACACCGTCGGATGGGCACCTTTGTCCTGCAGATCTAACAGCTCATAGTTGCGGAAAATGGTCATTGCACCATCAATCTTGTGCGTCAATAGCGCCGATTCACCGTCCATATTCAGGTTAATCAGCTTCACTTTATCGGCATCAACGCCCTGCGATTTCAGCATATTGCGGATCGCTACATCCTCGGTGCCCGGCACGGCGTAGCCCAGGGTTTTCCCGGCAAAGTCCTTGAGCGAGTGGATATCACTCGACAGCGTCGTCAGCGTGTTCAACGGCTGGTTGACCATAGTGCCAACGCGGATCACCGGCACCTGTTTCTCCACCAGCGTATACAGCTGCGGCTGGTAGCTGATAGCGAGATCGACTTTCCCCGCCGCCAGCAGCAGCGGCACGGATGCCGAATCGGCCGGTGCGATCATCTCCACCTCCAGCCCCTCTTTTTTAAAGGCGCCGCTGTGCTGGGCAGCAAAAATCGCCGCGTGGTTCGGGTTGATAAACCAGTCGAGCAGCAGACGAACTTTCTCTGCAGCGTGCGCGCTGCTGGTCGTCAGCAGCAGCAAAGCGGTGATGGCGATACGTAGGGTGTTCAAGGTGCATCCTTATAGAGTTTGCCAGAGGGTTTTCTTACGAATAAGCGCTACGCTGCCGGAAAGCAGCAGCGCCAGAATCAGTAACAGCAGCAGCGCAGCAAAGCTGGTGGCGGTTTCAAGGCGAGCATTCGATTGCATCATCAGATAGCCCAGCCCTTCACTCGCCCCAACCCACTCACCGATTACCACGCCGATCGGTGCCAGCACTGCCGCCATCTGTAAGCCGGAAAAAAACTGCGGTAAGGCGGCGGGCCAGCGCACGCGCCAGAAGATGCGGAAGCGCGATGGCGTGGTGGTTTGCGCCAGCTCCAGCCAGCCGCTCGGCGTGCGACACAGCCCATCGAACAGCGACAAGCACAGCGGAAAAAACAGAATCAACGCCGCCACCACCACTTTCGACGCAATGCCAAAACCGAGCCACAGCACCAGCAGCGGCGCGAGGGCAAATACCGGGATCGCCTGGCTGGCAGTCACCAGCGGAAACAGCACGCGACGCAACAGCGGGCTGGCGGCCATCAGCACCGCCAGCGTCACGCCGGCACCCACGCCGAGCAGCAGCGCCAGCACAATTTCCGCCAGCGTATACAACGTGTGATGCCAGAGCAGTTGGCGATGCAGCCATAGCGCTTCAAGCACCGCCTGCGGAGCGGGCAGTAAAAAGGTCGGCACGCCGCTGTGACGCGCCAGCAGCCAGCCGCACAGCAGCACCACGCACAAATAGATCGCGCTAAACAGTGTTTTCATGGGTATTCAATCGGGAGAAAAGTTGCGCCTGCGCCTGCAACACGCCGGGATCATCGAACGGTCGCGGTGTTACACCGTCAGGCACCGGCCAGTTTTCGATGTCCAGCGGTTGGCCATCGAGCAGTAAAATGTCATCGGCCATGCGGCAGGCTTCCAGGGGATCGTGGGTCACCAGCAACACGGTTTTACCTTGCAGCAAGCGTGCGGTCAGCGTCTGCAGGCTAAGTTTGGTCATCACATCAAGCGTGGCGAACGGCTCATCCATCAGCACCACCTCACGCTGCGCATAGAGCGTGCGCGCCAGCGCCACGCGTTGCCGCATGCCGCCAGAGAGTTGATGCGGCGGTGCGTGTGCCACCTCGCTGAGCTTTACCTGCTCCAGCAGCGCTAGCGCGCGCGGACGATCTGCTTTTTCACTGCCCAGTCGTGCCGATAACATCACGTTTTCCAGCACCGTCAGCCACGGATAGAGCAGATCCTGCTGCCCCATCCACGCCACATTGCCGCTCAATCCCTGCACCGCACCCTGTTGCGGCTGAAGTAACCCCGCGATCAAGCGCAGCAGTGTGCTTTTGCCGATGCCGCTGCGTCCCAGCATCACCGTGGTTTTGCCGCCGCGCAGTCGCAGATTCAGCTGCTGGCACAGCGGCTTATCGCCCCAGCTAAAGCTCACGTCGTTGAAAAGAATGTCGTGGCTCATGGGCGATTTGCCGCCAGAATCGCCAGCTGGTTAAAGCCACGCTGCGCCAACACTGACGCCGCCTGCGCGGCACGAATGCCGCTGGCGCATACCAGTACAATGCGTTGCTGCGTCGGTGGCTGCCATGTGGCGATCGCCTGCGGCAGAAGGCGCTCAACGCCCTCTGCGACGCTGACTGGCGCTTCTTCATGGCTACGCAGTTCGACAATGCAGTCATCCGCCGCCAGCAGTTGCCGATCGATAAACGGCACCACCTGTTGCGGTTCTTCGGCCTGATCAAAGCGGAACGGGCGGAAGTGCCAGTTAACAAAATCGCAGTTCACCAGACAGCCAAGCGGCGATGGCTGCAGCTCAAGCAGCACGCTGAGCGCCATCTGCGCCTGCATCGCGCCCAATGCAGCGACCGCCGGACCCATCACGCCTGCGGTGTTGCAGTTCGCCGCCGAGGAGGGCAAGCGGGGAAATACCGCGCGATAGCTCGGCGCTCCGCCACAAAAACCGCCCACGTAACCTTGTCTGCGTAGAACCGAGGCGCTGATTAGCGGGATGCCCGTTAGCATGCACGCATCGGAGAGCTGATAGGTGACGGCAAAATTATCCGCCGCGTCGATCACCAGATCGCACTGCGCCAACGCCTGCTGCACATTGCTGGCGCTCAGTGACTGCTGCAGCGCGTCGATCTGCACCTCGGGATTACGCTGCTGTAATGCCTGCTGTGCGCTGAGCACCTTGGGCTGGCCGATATCCTGCAGAGTAAACAGCGTTTGCCGATGCAGGTTATGCAGCGCCACTTCGTCGTCGTCATAGAGCCGAATATGGCCGACGCCCGCGCCCACCAGCTGCGGTAGCAGCGTCGCGCTTAACCCGCCGGCACCCACCACCACTACGCGCGCGTTGCGCAGTTTGCGCTGCCCGTCTTCACCCACTTCCGGCAGCATCATCTGGCGTTGATAGCGTTCCATATCGCCGCCCATCAGTTGAGATTTGCCAAGCCAAAGATGGGCGTGGACGCACTCGCCATATCACGCTTCTCCATCAATCCGGCGCTACGTGCCGCTCGCCCGGCTTCAATCGCCTGACGGAAAGCGTTGGCCATCACGATGGGATCGCCCGCTTTCGCGACCGCGGTATTCAGCAAAATGCCATCGAAACCCATCTCCATCGCCTGCGCCGCCTGCGACGGCGCACCAATCCCGGCATCAATGATCAGCGGAACATCGCTAAACCAGGCGCGCATCGCGCGCAGGCCGTCGATATTGCGCAATCCCTGGCCGGAACCGATCGGCGCGCCCCACGGCATCAACAGTTCACAGCCTGCCGCCAGCAACTTTTCGCCAACGATCAGATCTTCAGTGGTGTAGGGAAATACCTGGAAGCCGTCGGCACAGAGAATGCGCGCCGCTTCCACCAGCGCGAACGGATCGGGCTGCAGCGTGTCGGCGTGGCCGATCACTTCCAGCTTGATCCACGCGGTATTGAACAGTTCCCGTGCCATATGTGCGGTGGTGACCGCCTCTTTCACCGTGTGACAGCCGGCGGTGTTCGGTAACACGCGGATGTTGAGTCCGGTCAGCAGATCGCGAAATGCTGCACCGGCAGCGCCTTCACGTCGCAGGCTAACGGTGATGATTTCGCTGCCAGACGCGGCAATCGCCTGCTGTAAAATCGCCGGCGAAGGATAGCCCGCGGTGCCGAGCAGGAAGCGTGATTGGGGATCAAGATCGTAAAACATCGCTTAGCCTCCCTGCATCGGTGACAGCACTTCCAGCTGGCAACCTTCATCCAGCAGCTGCGTGTCGTACTGGCTTTTCGGCACGAAGGCGCCGTTAAAGGCGGTGGCCACGCAGGCCACATCAATTTGCTGCTCGATCAACAATTCGCTCAGGCTGGTGGCCTGGGTGCTGATGGCGCGGCCATTAAGCTGAATGTTCATAGGATTGCTCTCCAGATAGGCGCTGCATCAGCTGCTCTGCCAGCATCGGTGCCAGCAGAAAACCGTGGCGATACATGCCGTTGAGATAAAAGGTGTCATTTTGAAAGTGAATTTCCGGCAGATTGGCCGGATAGGCCGGACGCAGCCCGCTGCCGCTCTCGATGACGCGCGCTTCCGCTAATGCCGGATGAATAGCGTAAGCGGCGCTGAGTAACTCCATCATGGCGCGGGCACTGATTGGGCTGGCATCGTCGCTCTCAACCATGGTGGCGCCGAGCATGAAATGGCCGCCGCGACGCGGCACCAGATAGCAGGGAAAACGCGGATGCAACAGGCGGATCGGACGGGAAAACTGCACCTCATCGCTGTGCAGAATCAGCATCTCACCGCGCACTGCGCGCAGGCGCGGCAGTTCGGGCGCCGCATGGATACCTCGACAATCGATAATCTGGCCGCTCGGTGCATGCGAGTTGAAGGCTACGCCGCGGGCGATCAGCTTTTCACGCATCTCCTGCAGCGCCAGGCGCGGATCGAGATGCGCTTCCTGAGCGAAGAACAGACCGCGCGCAAAGCGCCCTTCCAGCGCTGGTTCGATGTGACTGGGATCGACCCATTGATGTTGCTCGGTCATGCGGGCGAAACGGTTGAGTTCCTGGCTATCGCGTGGCGGCGCCACCACCAGCGTACCCTGATGCTCGACGCTGCTGACGCGCTGTTGCCACCACGCGGCAGAGTGCTGTCCAAGGGAGATCACCTCGCGCGGTGCGCTTTCGGATTCGCACCAGGGCGCCAGCATGCCACCCGCAAACCAGGAAGCCGGACGCCGCGATGCATCGCCGATCACCTCAACCTCTTCACCGCGTTCCGCCAGCAACGTTGCCACGCACAAGCCGGCCACGCCGCAGCCGAGCACGCTCCAGCGGCTCACAGCGCCTGTTCCAGGATGTTTAAAAAGGGGAAGTTCACATCGGCCTCTCAGTGTTGACTGAGACCCGCAGATACAGGAGAAGGGAAAGGGCGCCAACCATCGAGCTTGCCTTAGCGCCAGACAGCCAAACTAACAAGCTATCAGTCTTCCTACGCCAGTATCAACTGGGTCAGGTTCAAAGGGTCGCTAAGCCGCGCAGTGCGCTATTAGCCTCTCAGTCTCTGTGGCGAGACTCCCCCGACGCGTCTATTTGTATTGCAGGCGATGGTCGCCGTCAAGCGCGGAATAACCAGATAGTTTACGAGGCATTACATATCACGGCATTTATCGCTACTTAGGCTTGGTAGATTACAAACGTAACATATGGTATACAAACACATTATTGCTGAGAGTATGGATTTCTCTCTTAATTTAATAGCGCGAACAAATTACAGGTGATGTCGGAATAATCATGAACAATATTAAAATTGCATTTATTAAAGCCGGATGGCACAAAGAAATTGTCCATAACGCTCTGGTGGGTTTCGAAAAAGAATTAGCCGATCAATCCGTTGAAGCGCAATTAAAAGTGCTGGAAGTGCCTGGCGCATTTGAAATGCCGCTGTTGGCTAAGCGTCTGGCAGAAACCGGCAAATACGATGCGATTGTCTGCGCGGCGCTGGTGGTGGACGGCGGTATTTATCGCCATGATTTCGTCGCGGCAGCCGTGGTGGATGGCCTGATGAACGTACAGCTGACGACCAACGTGCCGGTGTTTTCCGTGTCATTAACCCCGCATAATTTCCAGCCGGTTGATGTCATCGAAAACTTCTATACCGAGCATTTCATCAAGAAAGGCAAAGAAGCCGCGCGTGCTGTGCTGGCTATTCATAATCTTTCGATTGATTGAAACGTATAAAAGGGAGCAACGGATTAGCTGCTCCCTTTTTAATTATTACGCGTACCCAAGGTTAATTTTCAGAATAGTGCCAGCTGCTTATACGGCAATTATCCTTCCCCCTTCCTGACTAGCCTCGACTTAATGTTTCACACTCATCAAATGATTTTCCTTTACCTGTCGGCGCGGCTCGGAAGGATTGATATCGCACGCTTTTGGCAGTAATAGCGTAAAGATGCCCGCGATCACCAGCGATCCCGCCAGCCAGCAAATCGCCACGTTTTGGCTGTACAGCAGCGTCATGATGCCCACCAGATACGGCCCACAGAATCCGCCCAGGTTGCCTAAACCATTAATGACACCGCGTGCGCTACCTGCCACTTCCGGCGCGGCGATACGTCCGGGAATCGACCAGAATGGGCTGGTCGCCGCTTTCAGGAAGAAGCCGCACACCACCAGCGCGATGTAGGCGGCGACGACGTTGTCATGCAGCACCACCGAAGCCAGCAACGCAGCGGCGAAACAGAACAGCGAAACCATCACCCACAAACGCCGCTTGCCGGTGCGATCGCTCAACCAGGAAATGGCGTAAATGCCCAGAACTGTGGCGACAAACGGGATCGCCGCCAGCAGGCCAACGCCCGCCATATTGCTGCCGGTAAGATTTTTCAGGATACTCGGCAGCCACAGCGTGTAACCGTAATCCCCGGTTTGGTAGAAGAAGTTCAGCGCCACCAACTTCATCAGACCCGAGTTCCGGAACACCGCTTTTAACGGCGCTTTGCTAACCGGTTCCTTTTTAAGATGCTGGGCCTTTTCACGTGCCAGCTCGCGCAGCAGATACTCTTTTTCTCGGGCGGGTAACCAGCGCGCATCCTCAGGACGATCGGCGATCACCAGCCACCACACCAGCAGCACAGCGGCAGAAAGCAGACCTTCAATAATGAACAGCCAGCGCCAGTCCAGCACGTTAATGATGTAGCCCGATATCGGTGCGGTGAACATGCCGCCCAGCGGCGCGAACATCATGACAAAGGCGTTAGCGCGTCCCAGCTCCTTTTCCGGAAACCAGTTGCTGACCATGGTTAACACCACCGGTAGCATGCCGCCTTCGGAAATCCCTAGCACGAAACGCAGCGCCAGCAGCTGATAGTGATGGGTGACAAACCCGGTGGCGATGGAGACCACCATCCACGCGGCCAGCGACCAGGCAATAAAACGTTTCCCGCTGCCATTCACCGCGATACGACCGCCAGGCACTTGTAAAAACAGATAACCGATAAAGAAGATGCCGCTGACCACACCGGCCATTTGGCTGGTGATCGCCAAATCCTGATCCATACCGCCAGGCAGCGCGAAGCTGATATTGACGCGATCCATGAATGAAACAATGCAGGTGATAAGAATTGGGGCAATGACGCGATACCAACGCGTTCCGGGGATTTTTTCGTGCATGCTGCCCTCTCCATGTTTAGCCATGATGCTTAGGTTCAATGGCTATCTATTAAAGAGAGTATGGAAATAATTATTGCGATCTTAATCACTGCAATTAATGTTAAGAAAAAGTGTTACATACGCTGTGATCGCGCATAAAAAAAAGCAGCGCGATGGCTCGCACTGCTCTTTGCACTCTTTTTAATCATTAACGCTGCGGATGATTCACTTCCAGCGGACGCAAATCAAATACCAGCACTTCCGCATCATCACCGTTAGCGAACTGCAGCGCAGTTTCGTTGCGAACCCGTGCACCGTCGCCCTCTTTGAACGTCACGCCGTTCACTTCGATGTTGCCGCGTGCCACGTGAATATAGGCGTAGCGATCGGCATCCAGTTCGAAAGTCTGCTGCTCTGCTCCGTCAAACAGTCCGGCATAAATACGAATATCCTGATGCACGCTGAGCGAACCGTTGTCACCGTTTGGCGAAATGATCAAACGCAGCTGGCCGCGCTTGTCACTCTCTGCCACGGAAACCTGCTGATAACCCGGCTGCGTGTTACGTTCAGCAGGCACAATCCAGATCTGCAGGAAGTGCACCTTATCCGTTTTCGAGTGGTTAAACTCGCTGTGCGTGACGCCGCTACCGGCGCTCATCAGCTGCACATCGCCCGGCACAATCACCGAACCGGTGCCCATGGAATCTTTATGCTCCAGCGCGCCTTCCAGCACATAGGAGATGATTTCCATATTGTTGTGCGGGTGCGCACCAAATCCACGGCCCGCGGCAACGCGGTCATCATTGATCACCAGCAGATCGGAGAAGCCGGTCTGTTGCGGATCCCAATAGTTAGCAAATGAAAAAGTGTGATGTGAGTTCAACCAACCGTGGTCACCCACTCCGCGTTGTTCTGACAGGCGTTGTTCAATCATGATCTGCTCCTCAAATGTGCTGTTGGAGGGCGATTACCCTTCCCGTTGCAGATAAGTATACGTAAACTGATTTGCCTAACAATGCGTTCAAATGACAATGAGTGTCACCGATGAGTGGACAATATGCAGATTGAAGATCTTCGCATTTATGTAGCCGTAATCAAAGCCGGTAACTTCACCGCCGCCGCCGAACAGCTCATGCTGTCGAAACAATATGTCAGCCGCCGTATTGCCGCTCTGGAAGAGTCGCTCGGCACGCGTCTGCTCAATCGTAATACGCGTAAGTTATCGGTGACGGATAACGGACAGCTGTTTGCGCAGCACGCGCAGCGCATTCTCGATGATGTGCAGGAAGCCGAGCTGGCGGTATCGGGACGCCGTCAGGCGCTGCAAGGCAGTTTCCGCCTCAGCGTGCCGATGTCGTTTGGCATCAGCCATCTGTCGCCGTTTATCGCCGAGTTTCTCAGCTTGCATCCGGGATTGCAGTTCCAGGTTGAACTGGCCGATCGCTATGTCGATATGGTGGGCGAAGGTTTCGATATGGCGATCCGCATTGGCACGCTGCCCGATTCCAGTTTGATCGCCAAACGACTCGGCGAGTTCCGGCGAGTCATTTGCGCCAGTCCGGCTTACCTGCAGGGCGCCGGCGCACCGCGCACGCCAGAAGCGCTCACCGAGCATTTGTGCCTGCTCTACGGGCGCGAAAGCCAAACGGGCTGGGAACTGTTTAGAGGCGATGAGCGCAAAGTGATTAGCGTGCAAGGGCCGATGGTTAGCAATAATGGAGAGATGCTGCGCGATGCGGCCGTTGCCGGGCTGGGGCTGATTCTGCTGCCCGAGTTCATCGTGGCACCGGCGTTAGCCAGTGGCGAGCTGATTACCGTGCTGGAAGAGTGGCAACCGGCAACGCTGAATCTGAATGCGCTTTATCCACAGCATCGCCAGCGCAGTGAAATTAATCGGGTGTTTATGGCTTTTTTGCAGGAGAAGCTGGCGTAATCAATGACTTGCACCAAACGTAGCGACGCGATTCATCGCGTTTACCAATGGAGGCACTTTGCCCATCCTGGCAATGCGCAATAAATTGCGCCGCTACGGTGTGTGCTTATTAATAATTATCAGTGACTTTCGTGAGCAAAAGTGATGGATTTACGGCGCGCATCGCGCATCGCCACCGCATGAATCAGCAGGCCTAACACCGCCAGAATCGCGCCCACCCAACCGGTTGACTGCCAGCCCAGGCCAGCTGAAATAGTGACGCCGCCCAGCCACGCGCCGAGTGCATTCGCCAGGTTAAACGCCGAGTGATTCATCGCTGCCGCCATGGTTTGCGCATCACCGGCCACGTCCATCAAGCGGATTTGCAGCACCGCCGCCAGCGCCACCATGGTGCCCACCAGCATCACATTGATGGCACCCGCCAGCGCATAGTGCGCGGCAAACACAAAGGCGCTGAGCACCAGAAATGACCAGATCAGCAAAATGCGGATGGTCTTTTCAATGCCGCGATCGGCCAGACGGCCACCGGCAATGTTGCCGATAATCATGCCCAGCCCGAACAGCGCCAGCACGGCGGGAATCCAGCTCACCGGCATCTGCGCCAGTTCGGTCATGGTCGGTTTAACGTAGCTAAACACCGAGAACAAACCGCCGCTGCCCACCGCGCCAATCGCTAGCGTTAAAAGCACCTGTTTGCGCGTCAAAGCGGAGAGTTCACGCAGCGGGCTGGCCTGTTTGTCGCCAGCCACGTTCGGCACCCACAGCCAAATCAACAGCAAGGTCACCAGCGCCAGACCGCCGACAATGGCAAACGCATCACGCCAGCCGAACCATTGACCTATGGCAGTGACGGCGGGCACGCCGAGTAAGTTGGCGATAGTCAGGCCAAACAGCACCATCGACACCGCCTGCGCGCGCTTTTTGCGTTCGACCAGGCCAGCAGCTACCAGCGCCGCTACGCCAAAGAAGGTGCCGTGCGGGAAACCGGCGAGGAAACGCGCCAGCAGCATCGAGTAATAGCCGGGCGCAATCGCACTCAGCAGGTTACCGGCGGCAAACAGGCCCATTAGCGTCATCAGGAAGTTACGACGTGAGGCGCGTGCGCCCAATACCGCCAGCAGTGGCGCACCAATCACCACGCCGAGGGCATAAATACTGATGAGATGCCCAGCGGAGGGAATCGATACGTTGAGGCCCTTGGCTGCATCGGGCAGCAGGCCCATGATGACGAATTCGCCGGTACCAATGGCAAAACCGCCGGTGCCGAGTGCGAACAGGGCTTTCAGCACGCTCTGACGCGGCAGCGATGCCTCATTCGGCAGCTGAGTAAGTTGGGGTTGTACTGATGACATGAGTTTTCCGAACCACAGGTGAAGAACTCAGTCAGGATCGTGGACGCATTAAACAGCAACCATCGTCGTAACTGAGTTAAGTAAGCGGCATATGATAGCGTAAAAACCCGCACATGCCGTAGCGGCGCAATTTATTGCGCAAAATAGGAATTGGCACACTGCAGCCATTGATTCGCGCGATAAATCGCGCCGCTACAAAACGTGCATGAATTCAGTATTGGCGACTTTGCCGGGCCAAAAGTGCGGCGCCCATCATGCCGCCGTGATGCGCGAACTCGCCGGGGACCACTAAACGCTGTGAGGTGCGGCGTAATACATAGCCCTGCACCACTTCGTCCAATGCTGCGATCAGCGATGTTACGGACGCCAATCCGCCCCCCACCGCCACGCGTGAGGCACCAGTGATATTGATGCTGTAGGCGAGCGGCTGACCGACCAGCTGCAGCCACGCCTTGATGGTTTGCTGTGCCAGCGCATCCTGCTGCTGCCAGCGTGTAATAATCTCAACGCTGCTGGCGGTGCAGTTATGCAATGTCTGATGCAGATTCTCAAGACCGCGCGCGCCTCCGTAACTGTCGAGGCAGCCCTTTTGTCCGCACGGGCAGCTCAGGCGCGGCAGGCGCACGGTGGTGCCATCAATTTCCACTTCGGTGAGCGTAATCGGCCCGTGTCCCCATTCGCCGGTCAAACCATTTTGTCCGGTAATAATGCGGCCATCCGCCACTAATCCGCCGCCCACGCCTGAACCGAGAATGGCGCCAAACACCACTTTATGCCCTCTTCCGACACCGGCTAACGCTTCGGCCACGGTAAAGCAGTCAGCATCGTTATGCACAATGACCTGGCGGTGCAGCAGCGCGCCCAGTTCGTTAGCCAGACTGCGCTGATGAAACGCGGGAATGTTACTGGCAAACATCTCGCCTGACTCTGGCGCCACAATGCCGGCGGTGGAGATCGCCAGCGGGCTATGGGTGGCAAAATGCGCCTGATGTTGGGCAATCATCTGGCTAACCAGCGCGGTGAAATCTTCCCAGCTGGCGGCCGGGATGGGTTGCTGATCGAGCAGGGTTAATTGATCCTGCGCATCCATCGCGCCTAACTTGATAAATGAGCCGCCCAGATCGAGGCAAATTACCGCAGGTTGTTCACTCATAAACGTTTATCCATCACATCACGTAATCCATCACCGAGCACGTTGAAGCCCAGTACGGTAATCAAAATCGCCAATCCGGGAAAGAGTGACACATAGATATTCAGGCCAAGGAAGTTGCGCCCGTCGCTCATCATAGTACCCCACTCTGGCATTGGCGGCTGCACGCCTAAGCCGAGGAAAGAGAGGCTGGCGGCAGAAAGCCCCCCGGCGCCCGCCGTTAACGTCGACTGGACAATCAGCGGGCCAATGGAGTTGCGCAAAATATAGTGCGTGATGATGCGCGGATAGCGCACGCCAAGCATATGCGCCGCTTCGATGTACTCCATATTCTTCAGGCCGAGTGTCAGGTTGCGGCTCAGGCGCGCATACACCGGAATCGAGAACAGCGAGATGGCAATCAGCATATTGGTGAGTCCTTCTCCCAATACGCTAACAATCAAAATCGCCAGCACAATGCCGGGAAAGGCAAAGATGATATCCATCACCCACATGATGAGCGCATCAATCTTGCGCCCAGCCAATCCGGAGATGATGCCGAGCGGAATGCCGATCACCATGGATATTGCCACGCTGAGGCTCACTTCAAACAGCGTGATGCGCGCACCGTAAATCACGCGTGAAAAAATGTCGCGACCATAATCGTCGGTCCCAAACCAGTGTGCGGCCGAAGGCGCTTGTAAGGTATTAAGTAAATCCTGCTCGACCGGATCCCAATGGGTTATCAGCGGAGCCAGCGCGGCGGCGAGGACTACCAGCAGCACCAGCGCGCCGCCAATGGCAATTGACGGATTGGCGATCAGCATTCTGAGCAGGTTTCGGCTGCGTGAACGCGGCGGCAGCGCGGCGCTTTCAATACTGTTCATCAGTCGAACCTTATTTTCGGGTTGAGCAAGCCAATCAAAATTTCGCCCACCAGGTTCATCAACACCACGCCGGTTACGGCAACCAGAGTGACGCCCTGAATCACCGGATAATCGCGGTAACGCACTGAATCCACCAGCAAGCGGCCAATCCCCGGCCAGTTGAACACCGATTCGGTGACCACCGCGCCGCCAATCAGGCTGCCGAAGTTGAGGGCGACAATGGTGACGATGGGGATCAGCGCATTACGCAGCGCGTGCTTCCAGTGAATGCTGCCAGAGGACAATCCCTTGGCTTTGGCGGTGCGAATGTAATCCTGACTCAACACATCCAGCATGCTGGAACGCGTCATGCGGGCAATCATCGCCATCGGCAAGATCGCCAGCGTGACGGTGGGCATGATGTAGTTTTTCCATGAATCAGCGCCCAGCAGCGGCAGCCAGCCCAGCTCTACGGCAAAGTAGTTCATCGCCAGTAGCGCCAGCCAGAAGTTAGCAATCGACGCACCGGCGATGGTCAGCACCATAACGATTTGGTCGGGAATGCGCTGGCGATAAATTGCGCCAGTCATCCCCGCCGGTACGCCAATCGCAATCGCCAGCAGATAAGCCAGCGCCGCCAGCGATAAGGTGTAGGGCAACCGCTCACTGATTTCCGTCATCACCGGACGCTGCGACTGCAGCGACAATCCGAGGTTGCCATGCAGCGCTTCCGCGGCAAACTTGACGTATTGCAGCGGCAAGGGCTGATCCAGCCCCAGCCGCACTCGCATACTGTCCACCGCTTCCTGTGGCGCTTCCGGGCCGGCCATCAGCCGCGCCGGATCGCCCGGCAGCGCACGGATGGCGATAAACACGATGATCGACACGCCGAAGATAATGAGCGGCAGCGAAAGCACCTTTTTTGCGACGTACGCTTTCATTTCACATCAGCCATTGGTTTATTGCTTCACCGCATCGCGCACGACAATTTGTCCGCCCGGCTGCATGATCACACCGCTGATATTTTTACGTGCGGCATAGAGATCGTCCTGATAGAACAGCAGCACCTGCGGCGCTAATCCGCTGATCTGCTTTTGTGCCTGGAAATAGAGATCTTTGCGTTTGGCATCGTCGAGCGTGGAGGCTGCGGTATCGATGAGTTCATCCGTCTGTTTGTCGCTAAAGAAGCCGAGGTTGGCGCCGCCCGGCGCGAAACTGCTGGTGTGATACAGCGGACGCAACTGCAGGTCTGAGCCGTATAAGCCGGAAGACCAGGATGCCAGCACCGCATCGGTCCCCTGCGCGGCTTTCTCTTTGCCATCGGCAAAGGCGGCTTTGGTCCATACGCCGCTCTCCATCTGGCGCACGGTAAGTTTTACGCCAATTTTGCTCCACATGCCCTGTAACACCTGCGCGGTGCGCGCATCCGGCGCCTGTACCGCAATCGAAAGCGCGAAGCCATCGGCGTAGCCCGCCGCTTTCAGCAGATCTTTGGCTTTCTGCACATCGTACGGATAGTCGTGCAGATTCTTGTCGTAGTTTGGATCAACCGGTGCCAGCGCAGAGTTAGCCGGTTGCGCATAGCCAAACATGATGGCTTTGACCAGCGCCTGTTGGTCCGTGGCGAAATTCAACGCCTGGCGCACGCGGACATCGCTGAGCGCTTTGCTCTGGGTATTGAGATCGACCCAGAACACCGCCGCACCCGGCGACTGTTTCAGATTGACGTTGGCATTGTTTTTCAACATGCCAGCAAACTGCGGCGGCACCGGGTTAATAATATCGACCTGCCCCGATTGCAGCGCCATATTCATTACTGAAGGTTCGCTGCTCCACGTCCATTTAATTTCATCCGGACCGGAGGATTTTCCCCAGTAGTCGGTATTCTTTTGTTCAAGCACATATTCGCCGGATTTATATTGCACCAATTTATACGGGCCCGTGCCGTCAGCTTTATTGTTAATTGTGCCGTCTTTATCCGCTTTTGGGCTCACCATTAAACCCGGACCAGAGGCTAATACGGTTAAAAATGCCGGGTTAATTTTTTTCAGCTGAAACGTGACCGTCAAATCGTCTTTTTTCTTCACATCCTGAATAAAGGTGCGAATTTTGCCGCTGCCCGCTAAACCGCGCTGCGTATTTAAATGGCGCTGAAAGTTTTCTACTACCGCATCGGCATTAAATGGCGTGCCGTCATGGAATTTCACATTGGGCCGCAGGGTAAATGTCCAGTTGAGTCCGCTTTCATCGGATGTCCACGACAGCGCTAATGCCGGAATGATTTTGCCGTCATCACCGAGACGTGTAAGGCCTTCATACATCGGGTCCAGCACCGTACCGGTAAAGGTCGCGGTTTGGTTGCCTGGGTCCATGCTGCGCGGCGGTTCGTTTTGCATGATCACCAGCTGACTGGCGAAAACGGAGGCGCTCGCCAGTGACGCCAATAGACAACCGGCCAGCGTCAGTACCTTGAAATGCTTATGTTTGCTTTCCATGAAGGCCCTCAATGAATCATTGAAACGATCGGTGAATGAACAAGTCGTTGTAGAGTGCACATTTATGCGCACCTGAATGTATTGGTCGCCATGAATGGCGCCCCTACGAAATCTTTACCACAGCGTTGCGCTATATAAGCCACAATCCCTAAACAAAAGCCAAGATGTAGGTTCATATAATTTACTTATAATTAGATCTGCATTCAGAAAATTAACTAAATATCGTTGTATTTGTTTTCTGGCCTTATTATTGTCAGCGCATAAGTGTTAACGCTGTGAGAACCCGCATGCTCAATCCCCATCAGCAACAAATTTTACGTTTGCTTATTGCCTCGCATGGGATGAGCCGCACCGCGCTGGCGGAAAAGATGAAGTTGAGCAAAGCCGCAATTAGTCCGCTGGTAAAAGAGATGCTGAGCGCCGGACTGCTGGAGGAGAGTGCTGCTGAATCTACTGGGCAGGGTCGTCCATCAATTTTATTAAAAATGCGCGCCGACAGCGCCTATTTTCTCGGTGCTTCGCTGCTCGGTGAGCGCGTAGTTTTAGTGTTGATTGATATGCATGGCCGCACGCTGGCTTCTACCGACATGGCGCTGAATCTTGATCCTCAGCAGCTGGCGGTGACCATTGCAGCTGCGATTCCGGCGCTGATTGCGCAAAAAACGATTTCGCCGGATCAACTGATCGGTCTTGGCGTTACCCTCTCCGGCTTTGTCGATGAAAATCAGGCTGTTTGCGTGCAGTCGGCGCTGCTGGGCTGGAAGAACGTGCCGCTCGCCGAGCTGTTGAAACAGCAAACCGGGCTGGATGTTTCGCTGGAAAACGATGCCAAAGCGCTGGCGGTGAGCGAGAAGATATTCGGGGTGGCGAAAAAGGCGCGCAATTTCAGCCTGATTTCCCATGGTGATGGCATTGGCGCGGCGCACTTTTTTCAGGGGCAACTGCATCGCGGGGCGCACGGCGGCGCCGGTGAAATTGCCCACTGCACCATCGAACCAGGCGGGCGTCCCTGCCGCTGCGGCAAACGCGGCTGCCTTGATACGCTGGCGTCGTTAACCGCCATTCGTGAAAGCATGCGCGATAAAGCGCTGGAGAGCGGTTCGATTACCGAGCTGGAGGCGCTGGCGGTGAAAGGCAACAGCGCAGCGATCGCAATTTTACATCAGGCCGGTCATGCGCTGGGCCTGGCGATCGCCAACATAATCCAGATGAATGACCCCGAAATGATTGTGATTGCCCATCAGCCCGATGCGTTTGACGGGCTGCTAAAAACCGTGGTGCTGCAGGCGATTGATAGCCACGTGTTGCCATCGATTATCGGCAAAACGCCGATATCCAGCATGGTCATTGATGAAGAGAGCTGGGCCAGAGCCGCGGCCAGTGTGGCGGCGTATCGTTTTATCATTCACTTACCCGACTAGCGGAGGCTGCTATGCGCATTGCTTTTGGTGGAATTCATACTGAGTGCAGTACTTACAATCCGGTGCTGAATTATGCCGACGACTTCCGCATCGTGCGCGGTGATGACCTGATTACCAACCCCTACTTTGCCTTTCTGCAGGATTATGATGCCGAGTTTCTGCCCACCTTCCACGCGCGCGCCATCGCCGGAGGCCCGGTGGCACGCATCACCTACGAAGATTTTAAGCACGATTTCCTGACGCGCCTGGCCGCACATTTACCGGTGGATGGCGTTTATCTCGCCATGCACGGTGCGGTGTACGTTGAAGGCATGGAAGATGCCGAAGGCGACTGGATCAGCGCCACCCGCGAGTTAGTTGGCGCAGATTGCCCGATTACGGTGAGCTACGATCTGCATGGCAATGTTACGCAGCGTATCATCGATGCCATCGATATGTTCTCCACCTATCGCACTGCGCCGCACATTGATGTGGAAGAGACCATGCGCCGCTCGGTATCGATGCTGGTTAAAAGCCTGCAAAGCGGGGTTAAACCGGGCGTGGTGTGGGCGCCGATTCCAGTAGTGTTGCCCGGTGAACGTACCAGCACGGAAGATGAGCCAGCCAAAAGTTTGTATGCACGTTTACCTGCAATTAATGCGCTGGAACACATCTGGGATGCGTCGCTGATGGTTGGCTACGTTTGGGCAGATGAACCGCGTGCCACCGCCGCTGCAATCATGACGGGTACCGACGCCGATGTGTTATCTGAGCAGGCCGCCAAACTGGCATTAGCTTACTGGCAGGCGCGCGACGAATTCAGTTTTGGCTGCGTTACCGGCAGCATTGATGAGTGCGTAACCATGGCCATCGCCAGTGAAACCGCACCAGTCATTCTGGCGGATTCTGGTGATAATCCTACCGGCGGCGGCGTGGGCGATCGTGCTGATGTGTTGGCCGAACTGATTCGCCAGCGGGCGCAGGACGTTATCGTGGCAGGAATTACCGATAAACCCGCCACCGATGCGGCGTTTGCCGCTGGCGTGGGCGCCACGCTGCAGCTCAGCGTGGGTGCCTCGCTCGATCCGGCAGGCGGAAAAGTGCAAGGCGAATTCGTGGTGAAGCATCTTAGCGACGATGCCCGTTCGCTGGCGAAACAGGCGCTGCTGCAAATCGACGGCATTACGCTGGTGGTGGCCGATCGTCGCCGTCCCTATCACAACCTGGCGGATTTCGCCCTGCTCGGCCTCGATCCAGCAAGCGCCAAAATCGTGGTGGTGAAATCGGGCTATTTGTCGCCGGAGCTGGCGCCGCTGGCTAATCCTAATTTAATGGCGCTGTCAGAAGGCGTAGTCGATCAGTATGTGGAACGCTTAACGCGTAAGCGCAAATTGCAGCCTGCTTACCCGTTTGATACCGACTTCAGCTTCCTGCCGGTAAGCCACCTGTCAGCGCGTTTTGTGGCAGCGAAATGAACAGCGCCTCAGCAGCAGTCGAACCGGTTCTGCGCATTGAAAATCTGACGGTCGCCTTCCGCGTTGACCATCAATGGCGCGAGGTGGTGAGAAATGTGTCGTTAACCGTCGCGGCGGGCGAAACGCTGGCGATCGTCGGTGAATCGGGATCGGGCAAAAGCGTTACCTCAATGGCGATTATGCGCTTACTCAACATGCGCCACGCGCGCGTAAGCGGCAAGGTTATGCTCAATGGCGTTGATCTGCTGACGCTGAGCGAGTCCGCCATGCGCGATATGCGGGGCAACGCGGTGGCGATGATTTTTCAGGAGCCGATGACCAGCCTGAATCCCTCCTTCACTATCGGCAATCAGATTGCGGAAGCGCTGATCAATCATCGCAAAATCAGTAAACGTGCCGCACGTGAACAGACGATTCGTCTGCTGGAGAAGGTACGTATCCCGAATGCCGCCAAACGCTTTAATGATTATCCGCATCATTTTTCCGGCGGGATGCGGCAGCGCGTGATGATTGCCATGGCGCTGGCGCTGCGGCCAAAGCTGTTGATTGCGGATGAACCCACTACCGCGCTCGACGTGACGATTCAGGGGCAAATTCTCGACCTGATCAAAACGTTGCAGGAAGAGGAAGGCACCGCCGTGCTATTTATCACGCATGATATGGGCGTGGTTGCCGAAGTATCCGATCGTACGTTGGTGATGTATCAGGGCGATGTAGTAGAAACCGGCACCACCGCCGCCATCTTCTCGGCACCCGCCGCCGATTATACCCGCACGCTGATTGCCACCGTGCCGCAGTTAGGTGCGATGCGCGGCATTGATGGCCCGCGTAAGTTCTCCCTTGATGATACGGCGACAGCGGTCGCCGCAGCTGCCGCGACACCGCACCAGCCGCTGTTATCAGTGAAAAATCTCAGCACCCGCTTCAGTATCCATGAAGGGGTGTTTAGCCGCAAAACCGGCGCGGTGCATGCGGTGGAGAACATCTCATTTGATTTAATGCCGGGCGAAACCTTGTCGCTGGTGGGCGAATCGGGCTGCGGAAAATCGACCACCGGACGATCGTTAACACGGCTTGTTACGCCAGCGGCGGGCGAAGCGGCCTTTGATGGTTACGACGTGCTGAATCTCTCCGCCAATGAACTGCGCACCCTGCGCCGCACCATGCAGATGATTTTCCAGGATCCGTTCGCCAGCCTTAATCCGCGTATGTCGGTGCTGGAGGCGCTTACCGAACCCTTTCTGCAGCATCGCTTAGGCAGCAAAGCCGAGGCGCGCGCAAAAGCGGCGTCACTGATGGAGCGCGTTGGCCTGGCCGCCAGCATGATGAAACGTTATCCGCATGAATTTTCCGGCGGCCAGCGCCAGCGCATCTGCATCGCGCGCGCTTTAATGCTCGATCCTAAAATGATCATCGCCGATGAATCCGTGTCGGCGCTGGATGTCACGGTGAAAGCGCAAATCATCAATCTACTGCTCGACCTGCAGCAGAGTCTTGGCTTGTCGTATCTGTTTATTTCACACGATATGGCGGTGGTAGAGCGCATTAGCCATCGCGTCGCGGTGATGCTGCTGGGAGAAATCGTCGAGATTGGCCCGCGTGCGGCTATCTTTGAAAACCCGCAGCATGACTACACGCGCAAACTGTTGTCCTCGGTGCCGGTGCCCGATCCGGCTCGTCGTCATGTGAAACGTCAGATTGACATCAGCGAACTAAAAAGTCCGGTGCGCGCGCTGGGATTTGTCCCAGAAACGCGCCGCTACCGCGAGGTGAGCGCTGGGCATTGGGTGATGGAGTAATTTATATTCACCCATCGCCTATGCTGTAGCGGCGCAACTTGTTACGCACAGATTTATATGCCATGCGCGACAAGTACGGTTCTATTGGATCATACCCAATTCAAACATTTCGCCGCTGCTAAAACTCCAGTCTTCGGGTTGAGTGTGTTGAGTAATGATCATCAGATCATTGGGATCGAGCCCAAGCCGCTGCTGCAGGCGTTCACTCAACAGGCGATAGGTTGCTCGCTTCTGTTCCATGCTGCGCGGCTTACCCGCCACGATAGTGAGCAGCACATAACGGTCGCTGCGACCGCCGCTGAGGTAACTGCGATCATAAATAAATCGCTGCGCGCTGACGGTTTCAATCACCTGAAAACGATCGCTGGCTGGCACGTTAAATTCTGCCACCAATACCTCATGAAGCGTCTCTGATAATGTCTGCAGATCGGCATCGCTCCAGCCGTCACGCACCGTTATTCGGCTAAAGGGCATGAGTGGTTCTCCTCTTGCAGCAAAGCCAGTGCAGTTACCGCCGCAGGCCATCCTGCATAAAAAGCCTGATGAGTGAAGAGTTCCACCAGCTCTTCCCGGCTCAGTCCGTTTTTCTGGGCAAAATCGAGATGCCACGGCAGCTGCTGCTCACGACCGAGCGCACTAAGCGTGGCGAGAGTAATTAGACTGCGCTCACGCGCTGACAATAGCGATCGCTGCCAAATATCGCCAAAAAGCACCTGCTCGGTTAATTCGGCTAATTTCGGTGCAACGCGCTGTAACGAATCACGATCGAGTGGCTTACTCATGTTTTTCTCCGGCCTTGAACATGCAGCGATTGTGATGCGCTGCTACAATCCTGAAAATCAAATTATTCAGGACTGATAATCCCGATTTGAAGGATGGTTATGGAGAAGATTCCCGTCTCGCTGGATAGCGATGCGCTGCGCAGTTTTGTGCTGGGGATTGAGTGCGGTAGCTTCGCGCTGGCAGCGCAGCAGCTGTGTCGCTCAACATCGGCAGTCAGCGCCCAGCTGAAAAAGCTGGAGCAGCAGTGCGGCATGGAGCTGGTGACCAAATGTGGACGTCATCTGGCGCTTACGCCCGGCGGCGAAATCCTGCTGAGCTACGCGCGTCGTCTGCTTTGTCTGAACGATGAGGCCTGGCGCGCCGTGCGCGGCGAGCTGCTGCAGGGCGCAGTGCGTATCGGTATGCAGGAGGATTTTGGTGAGTCACTGATGCCGGGCATTCTTGGTCCCTTTAGTCGCCAGCATCCCAGTGTGCGTATCAGCGCGCGCGTGGATCGCAATCAGCCGTTACTGCAGGCGATGACGGAGCAAAGTCTCGATATGGCGCTGCTGTGGCAGGGTGATAATCTTCCCGCGCAAAGTGAACTGCTGGGACAAACACCGCTGGCGTGGATCGGCGCTGAGGATTTTTCTCTCAGCGCCCTTCTCTCAAGCGGCGACGCCTTGCCGCTGGTGATGTTTGACGCTCCGTGTCTGATGCGTTCACGTGCACTTGCCGTGCTGGAGCAAGCGGGCATCGACTGGCGCGTGGTGTTTACCAGCCACAGTCTCAGTGGCGTATGGGCGGCGGTGCAGGCTGGGCTCGGCATCACGTTGCGTAGCCAAATTGGGTTACCTGCGGGTTTACGCTCGTTCAACGCCCAGTTGCCGTCGCCTGGCAGCATGGGCATCGCCCTGTGGCAGCATGACGCTAACGATGCTGCCCAGCAGATGTTGGTGCAGCTCACCACCAGCGCGGTTGCAGGCTACCTTTAAGGAGATGATGTGACACAACTCAATCAATATGGTCAACCCGTTGGTGTGCCCTTACCCGACTGGCAACCCGCCACTTTTCCTCCCACGGCAGTGCTTACGGGCCGCTTTTGTCAGTTAGCCCCGTTACAGCGGGTGCACAGCGAGGCGCTGTTTACTGCCTTCTCGCTGGCACCGGACGATCGCGACTGGACCTGGCTGGGCGCTGCCAAACCGCAATCATTAATCGAGATGGAACAGTGGGTTAACAACAAAATGAGCGACAGCGCATTGGTGTGTTATGCGGTGATCGACAATGCACGCCAACAGGCTGTCGGTGCGGTGTGCTTTGCCAATATCGATGTGCAAAACGGGGCAATCGAGATTGGCCATGTCACCTGGTCGCCGCTGATGCAGCGCAACGTATTGGGCAGCGAGGCGTTAACTCTATTACTCAAACAGGCCTTCACGTTGGGTTATCGCCGCGTCGCCTGGCGCTGTGACTCGCTGAATCAGGGATCGCGTCGCGCGGCAGAGCGCATGGGATTTACCTTCGAAGGCCGTTTCCGTCAGGCGATGACGCGTAAACAGCGCAATCGCGATACTGATGGGTTATCGATTATTGATGGTGAATGGCCGGTGATTGATCAGGCATTAAGCCGCTGGCTGGCGGCGGAGAATATCGATGATAGCGGGCGCGAGCGGCAGAAACTGCGCTGTTTTTTTCCTGACCCAACCCGTGTTCCATAAGCCGCCAGTGGCGCTAACCACAATCGCATCCTACACTTGCCAACTTTTAAACCCACCAGAGAGGCATATATGTCCAAGGTATTTATCATTGGCGGTGCGGGAAACATTGGTCGCCGCCTTGCTGCCCTGTTGGCTAAAAAGGGCCATGTTGCCCATCCACTGTTCCGTAAAGCCGAACAGGAACAGCCGTTACGTGAGCTGGGCGCCGAGCCGATTAACGGCGATTTAACCGCGCTGGATGTGACTTCTCTCGCAGCATTGATGGCGGGCAGCGACGTGGTGGTGTTTACCGCCGGGGCCGGCGGCAAAGGCGGCGAAGAGATGACTAACGCTATTGACGGTGAAGGATTAAACACCGCCGTGGCTGCCGCGCAGCAGGCCGGCATTGCGCGCTTTTTGCTGGTTTCGGCGTTTCCGGAAGTTGGCAGAGCGAAGAACCTCTCCGCCACCTTTGAAAACTATATGCGCGTGAAGAAGATGGCAGACGTCGCGCTGGCGGAAAGTAACCTTGATTGGGTGATCCTGCGCCCCGGCACGCTGACGGATGAGAAAGGCAGCGGCCTGGTGCGCGCCGGGCTGGCGATCCCTTATGGCGATATCTCCCGCGATGACGTCGCGGCTACGCTGGCAGAGCTGGTCGAGCAGCCGGGCGTCAGCCGCATCATCATCGAGCTGACAGGTGGAGAGGTGCCGGTGCAGGAAGCGGTTAAGCAAATGGTAAACCACTAAAACCTATTGCATCTCTTTATTCGGCTGGCGGGATCGGCCAAATAGCTTTTCGTTTTACCATCAACTTTACCGACAATGTGCCGATAACAGCTGCGGTTATTTTATAAGGGAAGGAATACCGCATGCTGTTATCCATTCAATCATTGTCACGCCTGGTGGCCTTTATTCCGGCTAGCCTACTTGCAGGCTGCTCCGCGCTGTTACCGCTCGACTATAAAGATTATTCAGGTGCTGATGCTGCAACCTTGGTGGTGCAGGAATATAAAGGCCATGTCGGCACACTTTATGTCGCTTTCTATGAAAAGAAAGGCGATTGTTATGACCGCGTTGAACGTTACGAATTAGACTCCAGCGTGCTGGGCGCCGATGGCAGCGTCATCACCCGTAAAGTCCCGCCAAACAGATTGGTTGCTTTTCAGCAGCTGACCGGCGGCGGACCCAATGCCGTGGTCGCCGGACAGTACCTCTATAACCCATCTGGCTATGTGATAACCCAGTGGGTTTCGTTGATTCCAAAACCGGGTAAGCGCTATTTCCTCGCCCCACGCTACGGTGCGCGCGAAATTCCAGAGTCGTACACCATTACGGCTAAGACCAATCCCGCGAATGTGTTTACCGAATTCCAAACGGTGCCGGAACCGAGCTGGGATGTGAATAAACGTTGTACTCACCTTGTTGGCGGCAGTTAATTGTTTTCACAGGGCGCAGCGAAAAGGCGCCCTTTTACATCAGACTTCACAGTTATTCATCCAGCGATCGCAAATGATCTCTCTTATTTAGCGTCATCAGTGCTGGAATACTGATCGCGGCGGTCACCATAATGTACCAGGCCGGAATATCCAGATTACCCGTTTGTTTAATCAGCGAGGTGATGATCAGTCCCGCACAGCCGGAGAAAATCGCATTGGATAATGAATAGGCCAGTCCAAGTCCGGTGTAACGCACGCGCGTTGGGAACATTTCCGCCAACATTGCCGGGCCCGGTCCGGCCAGCAATCCGACAATTCCACCCGCGAAAAACACCACCATCGCTTTAATCAGCAGCGTCGAAGATTCGGCCTGTAATACTTTCAATAATGGAAGCGCCAGCACCAGTAATAAGCATGCCGCGATCACCATTACGCTGCGCCGACCGATTTTGTCGCTGAGGATGCCCGCCGGAATAATGGTCGCCGCAAAGCCAAGATTCGAGATCACCGCAATCAGCAGCGCCTGATTAAAACCGGTGTGCAGCGATGACTGTAAATAAGTAGGCATAATCACCAGATAGGTATAGCCCGCCGCAGACCACACCATCACGCGGCTAATTGCCAGCAAGATAGTTTTTAACGTTGCCCCCACGCTGGCGCTAACAGGTTGAGGTTGACGCTGTTGTTTGGCCTGTTGCTGATGCACAAAACTCGGCGTCTCTTCCATGCTATAGCGCAACCACAGCGCTACTGCACCCATCGGCAAGGCGAGGAAGAACGGAATACGCCAGCCCCAGCTGTGCATCTCATCCGCCGTCAATAGCGCAGAGAGCAGTGCCACAATGCCTGCCCCCGCCAGCAGGCCTAATGCCACGGTGAAAGATTGCCAGGCGCCGTAGCGTCCGCGCTCTCCTTTGGGCGCGAATTCCGTCATCAGGGAAACCGCGCCGCCGTATTCTCCACCGGCGAACAGGCCCTGCAGAATACGTAGCCCGGTAATGATCAGCGGTGCCGCCACGCCAATGCTGGCATAGACAGGAATGAGACCAATGGCTGTCGTCACCAATGTCATCATGATCAAGACGAAAATCAGCGTAGGCTTGCGCCCAAGGCGGTCGCCCATGCGGCCAAAAAATATCGCCCCCAACGGCCTGAAAAAGAAGGCCACCGCAAAGGAAGCATAGGCCAGGATAAGACCGGTCAGCTCCGCTTCGCCCTGCAGACGAAAGAAATTTTGCGCGATCACCGTGGCGAGAAAGCCGTAAACGGCAAACTCATACCACTCAATGAAATTACCCACAGAACCGGCGATCAACGCGCGCTTCTGGGCATCGGATGTAGTGTGGGGCTTCGGCATGCGGCAGTCTCTTGTGAGAAAGTGAGGGATTAAAATAGATAATCGTTACAGCACCAACAGATTTAAAGCATTTCTGTTTAGAGGATCAAACTCCATTACCTGTGATAAATGCGTGTCGCAGAGATAATTCAACTGCAAAATCTTAGGGTGTAAAAAAGTCAGCCGCTAAAATGCAGGCATCCTGTTTTAACAGACAAACGGGAAGATTTTTATTCTGGAATGAAGGGTATAACACATTAGTGAGATTTATTTTAATACCCGCAATAAAATGGAGGTTTTATGATAATCGTCAGAACAGGGAAATTTTAGGAGCACGGAATGGCATCATCCAGGGAAAAATGGAACCGATGGTACGGCGATGCCCCTTATGGAGATGACCCTATCGATCAACGAGCTATCCGTGAGGGCATCGAATATGCGCGTCAACTCGGTTACTAAATGGCTGCATTGCGCCATTACAGTTAGCCTATTGATAGGTTTCATCAGCTTGCTATGGCTAAATACACAAAGTGATAATCCCGCCAACGATACATTACAAAATAGCCATCGAATCAGTGACCACTTATGGCTCTATACGACGATGAACGACAGCGGCGGCGCGACAGTGTCCACCCTTTATCGCTACTACCTTTCGGATCATTTACTCGGCACCAATCAGCATTTACTAATGGAATTAAAAAAACAGATTCCATTTATGGAAGGTTACGGCAGTATTTCGTCTATTAAACAAGACGCGAAAGATAGCGTACGCGTAGTTTATAGTGGCAATATTTTATCTCTGGATAATGAAACAAGCTACAGCGTAGACGGTCATCCGTTAACCATCAAACTCTCCTATCAGATAAACTGATATAAGTGACATTTTTAACGAATCCTGGGAAATAATATACATAATTCAGGGTTCACTTGATGAAGTGGATAAAATTTCTTTAGGGTATTAGCTGGCTGCCCAATATGCCCTCATGTTACAACACGTTAATAACAAATAAGGCTTGTATATCCTCACCAATAAATCACTCAGCCACTTCTCTCATAGTACGGCTTCAGCCCTTTATCGCCACCAGCGTGCCAAGCAGCGCGCTGCCCGCCAATCCCCACATCACTGCTTGAAAACCTAAGGTCGCAGCGGTTTGATAAATCTGTGTAGCCATCGCCAGTCCTAACGCGCCACCGAGATTGTGCAGCGTCCAGGAGATGCCTATTCCCTGCGCATGGCGCGCCACAGGTAATGCGCTGAGCGCGGCGGCGACTGAGGGTCCAAGAATTGCGCCCCAGCCAGCTCCCATCAATACAAATGCCAGCATGTAATGGGATAACGATGCGCTGCTTATGCTCTGCAGCAACGCAGAAGCGGTAAGCAGGGCAAATCCTGCCGCCATCACCGGCCAGGCCGTTAAGCGATCGGCAAGACGACCGGCTAAGGGCGAAATTAGCGCCATCACCAGCGTCACCGGCAGCAGCATCAGGCCAAGCTGCGCATCGTTTAGATGGAAAATGGCAATCAATCGGAACGGCATCAGCATAAATGCGCTGCAGTAAAATATCGCCAGCAGCACCGATAACAGACAAGCGGCCGCAAAGCCACTGTTACGCAGCATGCGGAAATCGATGACCGGTTGCAGCGAACGTCTCTCTACCATGACAAAGGCCAGCAACAACAGCAGCGATAGCGTCAGTGTTAAAATTGACGGCAGCGATAACATACCCCAGCGCGTGACATGGCTGGTCCAGATTAGCAATGGAACCAATCCAGCGGTCATCAGCAGCCAGCCGGGTATATCCAGCCGGGTGTCAGCACGTCTTTTTGATGCCGCCACGCTGCCGCAGCAAAACAGGAAGCTCAGCGCCAGCAGCGGCACATTCAGCAAGAACACTGCACGCCAACTCAGCCAGCTGACCAGCACGCCGCCCGCCACCGGCCCCAGCGCCAACCCGAGGCCGTTGGCAGCAAACAGCCAGCCAAGCGCGCTTCCCCGTCTGGCTGCAGGCATCGTCTCCATCAGAATAGTGGCGCTAACGGTATACAGCACCGCGCAGCCCGCCCCCTGCAGCAAGCGAAAAATATTCAATGCCAGCAGGTTAAATGCCAGTCCAGCGCCCAGCGAGGCGATACCAAACAGCAGCATTCCAGCGTACAGCACCCGACGTGCACCAAAACGCTCAGCCAGCCTGGCGGACATCACCATGCAGCAACAGAGCGCCATCACAAACAGCGTCATCGCCCACTGCACATCTTCAATATCGCCGCCAAAATGCCGCTGTAGCGCGGGCAACGCGGTATTAACAATCGTGAAATCAATACAGCCGAGAAAGCTGGCCAGGCAGATACCGAGCTGTAGCCTGATCAAGGTTGCCGGAGAGTGTGAGATTGGACGGGTCATGCCAGGTTTCCAAAGAAGAAAACCTTAGCCTGCCACGATTTTAATTCGCCAGTTACGCCATTAATTCGCCATACTGACGAATTAAAATCGCCAATAAAACGAGCTTACTGATGATTAACGTCGACAGGTTGAACAGCATCCGCGCCTTTGTGCAGGCCGCGCAGGCCGGTGGATTTAGCCCGGCAGCCGAGCAGTTGGGATTATCACGCTCGACGGTGGGAAAGGCGGTGGCCCGCCTCGAATCACGTTTGCAGGTAAAACTGTTCCAGCGCACCACCCGTTCACTGTCGCTCACCAGTGAAGGTGAACAGTTTTACCAGGATTGTTTGCAGATCCTCGCCAGCCTTGACGCGGCAGAGAATCGGCTGATGTCACATGCCAGCGAACCCACAGGACAGCTGCGCGTCGCGGCTCCGCCTCTGCTGGGCGAAAAATGGGTGATGCCGGTGTTATTGCCTCTCACCCAACGCTGGCAAGGTTTGTCACTGGATGTGCGACTCTCCACCCAGCGTATCGATCTGGCAGCGGAAGGTGTGGATTTGGCGATACGGATCGGCGCGCCTGGACATCATGCCGATCTCACCGCGCGCCTCATCGGCCAGCAACCGCTGCTGCTGTGCGCCGCCCCTTCGCTGTTGGCAGCGGGTAAAGCGCTGGCGCAAACTGACCATCTGGCTCACTTCCCGCATCTGACCCTGCTTGAGCAAGGGCGATCCCAGCCGTGGCTGCTGAAGAACGCGCAGGAAGAGATGGTGTATTGGCAGCCGGACGAGCGCTTGCGCTTCAGTAGCATGAGCGCGGTGTATGCTGCGACGCAGCAAGGTTACGGCATCGCGCAGTTGCCACGCTGGCTGGTCAGTCGGGATATTGAGGAGAAAAAGCTGATTGAGGTCTTGCCGCACACGCGCAGTAACAGCCTACCGATTTACGCGGTGTGGTTGAAAACCGCCGCGATGCCCCAGCGGCTTCGCTGTGCGATTGATGCGCTTAAAGAGGCCTTTGCGCAGCAACCGCTTTAGGGGCAGTTGTGATACCCACCGTTTATGGCATGTTTCGGCTGAGTAAGCTTGACCTCACTCTTTCATACACAACAGACAAAGCGCTGCCCGGTGCTCACCGTGATGGGTATAAAAATATTGCCAGGCGTGTTCAGACGAATAAAAGGATCCCATAAACACACGATTGTTGTAGGCAGGGCTCAAACGGCAGCCATCACGATGAAGATAGCAACAGCCATCAGCATCTTCCCGACTAAACACGTAGAAATCGGTTACGGTTAATTTCATCTGCTACTCCACATGAGGCATAAGATAAATAGGATTAACACCACTCTTAAAAATCGCCCTTTGCGGAAACTGTCTTGCACGCTTTTTTAGCAACCAAATCAGAATGAGCCATAAATTAATTATAGCCCTATGAACTCCGCCACCTCTAATTAAATAGCAACCTAAATAAGCCGAACGTAATAAACGCCAGGTTAATTAATTTAATATCATATGAATGAATATCGCTGCGCTTAATAGTACCAGTCATTACTAAAAATAATAACCTGCACCCTTCGCTTATAGCTCAATGCTCGTTAGGATTTATCTTAAACTGGAAATAAAATTTTCGGACGAATTAAAATTAAGTAAACTTAAATTTTATTTAGCCGGAGATGACATTATGCTCAGTTACACTATTCGCATCGAACTGAAAGATCCCACTGCAGGCACGCAAATTGAACTGCTGTATGCCATGCTGGAACATGGGTTTTCGCGTAGCCTGGTCTGTGAGAAAGGTTATGCTTACGTTTTACCCACCAATGAATATGTTTATGTAGGCAGTGAAAATATAAGGAGTTTAACCGACAGGATTGTTACGTTAGTGAGTGAGTTTAGCGAGGAACCCTCGGTGATGATTACCCAGTCGGCGGCGCGCTGCTGGTCAGGCCTGCGTGGGGTAAATCTGGCATGAACGACAGGATAAACGTCCTCTCGCAGCGGCGATGACGTTTTATCAATGCACTTAGCTTTTCTTACATTAATCAAATAAATGCAGTGCGTTTAATTCTAAAAAAGCAATTAAAGCGAAGCGTAATATTACGACGCTAGACAGAGTGTGTTTTCCGATGAAGCCGGTTATTTGAGGAAGTTTAAAACCGGAAATGGTATCACTCCCGGTTTTGCACAGCAGCGTTAACAACAAAGTAAATTAGCCAGGATAAATACCGCGATCTTTACGTGCCAGCAGAATACGTTCGCAGGCAACAATATAAGCGGCGGTGCGCAGTGAACAGCGTTTTTCTGCCGCCTTATCCCAAACGTGAATCATCGCTTCGGTCATGATGCGATCCATACGCTTATTAATTTCGTCTTCGCTCCAGAAGAAACTCGCCATATCCTGCACCCACTCGAAGTAACTGACCGTTACCCCGCCGGCATTACAGATCACGTCCGGAACCACCTGCACGCCACGGTTGGCCAGTACATCATCGGCATCCGGGTAAGTTGGGCCGTTCGCCCCTTCAAGTACCAGTTTTGCACTGATAATTTCCGCACGCTCACGCGTAATCTGCCCTTCAAGCGCCGCCGGGATCAGAATATCCATCGCCGTGGTCCAGAATTGCTCTTTCTCGATTTCACGCGCACCGGGGAAACCGGCGATCTGCTTGTGCTCAATCTGCCACGCACTCAGCGCATTCAAATCGATGCCGCCCTCGTTGAACAAGGTCGCGGTGTGATCCTGAATCACCACCACGCGCGCACCGGCTTCGGCAAAAAGACGGGCTGCTTCGCTACCTACGTTACCAAAGCCCTGCAGCGCCACGCGTGCACCTTCAATGGTGATGTTAGAGCGTTGCGCCACTTCACGTCCGGTGATAAATACGCCGCGGCCAGTGGCTTTTTCACGGCCTAGCGAGCCACCAAGATGGATCGGTTTACCGGTCACCACGCCCGTAATGGTAGTGCCATGGTTCATCGAGTACGTGTCCATCATCCAGGCCATGACTTTGCCGTTGGTACCGACATCTGGCGCTGGAATATCTTTCTGTGGCCCAATAATCAGACCGATTTCACTGGTATAGCGGCGAGTTAATCGCTCCAGCTCACCTTCTGATAACGCATGAGGATCAACGCGGATGCCGCCTTTTGCCCCGCCATAAGGCAGGTTGACCGCCGCACACTTGATGGTCATCCAGGCAGAGAGCGCCATCACTTCGTTCAGGTCTACCGCTGGATGGTAACGCACGCCGCCTTTGCCTGGCCCGCGCGATAAGTTGTGCTGCACGCGATAGCCTTCAAAGTGGCGGATGGAGCCGTCATCCATCTGTACCGGGATGTCGACAATCAGTGCTCTTTTGGGATGACGCAGCGTTTCAATCCAGCGAGACAATTCACCGAGGTAAGGCGCAACGCGGTCAATTTGGCTCAGGTAGGTAGTCCAGGGAGATGTACTGCTTTCAGACGCGTAAGATAACTTTTCCATGAGAAGCCTGTTTATTCAGAGTTATTTATATTGAAAAGACGTGGAAAGGTAATGCATTGCACTAGGCAGGCTTTAATTTAGCACTTTTAAAAAAACAGAATCACGACGAAAAAAGAAATCATTAATTTTTCCCATGCCAAATCGTGTTGATGAATGAATAAATAAGCAATGAAACGTCCCCTTAAGACATGCATTTTTATGCATAAAATATTCACTTAACTGCATAAACTTGGATTTTTTTCCTATTTTTCAGTTCTTTGATGGTCATCAAAAAGTGAATAAAGTGTTATTTTATCGCATTGACTTTGTTAACTCAGGCAACCACGATGAGTGAAACTCAGCGGGAAATATCGATCATGAATTAGGCTTTTATTAGTTTTGTTTTTCTTTCAACTATTTAAACGTGCCAGTTTCACTGCGCTTAACAGATTCGTTTAGCTATGCCTTTGCGGAAAGAATAAAACCCTAACTTGCCACTGATGCTTGCGGGCAGGCATCGCTATGCGCCTCTTTGCCAGACTGAAGGAATTATTGTGTCTAACAAACCGATACGAGAGCAGATTCAGCCTGCTCGGGCTAACGACGCCCCGCAAAAACTGCAGCGCGGGCTCAGCGAACGTCATATTCAGATGATCGCGCTGGGAGGCTCCATCGGCACCGGGTTGTTTATGGGAGCAGGACGCAATATTGCCGTTGCCGGAACCTCTATTTTGATCATCTACATTCTGGTCGGTTTTTTCAGCTATATGGTGATGCGCGCGATGGGTGAGTTGCTGCTGACCCGGCTGGACTATCGTTCATTTGCCGATTTTGTCGGTGATTATCTCGGGCCGAAAGCCAGCTTCTATTTGGGTTGGTCGTATTGGCTGAGCTGGGTCGTCACCTGCATTGCCGACGTGGTGGTATGCGGCGCCTATATGCAGTATTGGTTCCCGGAAATGTCGGCGTGGATACCGGCGCTATTTACCTTAGGCATTCTCTGTCTGTTTAACATGCTGTCGGTGAAAGCCTTTGGTGAAGCGGAGTTCTGGTTCGCACTGATCAAAGTGATTACCATCATTGCGCTGATTTTAACCGGTGGATGGATGGTGTTTACCGGCTGGACCTCGCCTGATGGCGTCACCGCATCGCTACATAATCTGACCGATCCCGCCGTGTTTATGCCGCATGGCATCACCGGCTTTCTCGCTGGTTTCCAAATCGCTATTTTCTCTTATACCGGGATTGAGCTGCTAGGCACCATGACCGCGGAAACGCGCGATCCCGAGAAAATTCTGCCGCGCGCCATCAACGCTCTGCCGCTGCGTATTGTGGTTTTTTACCTGCTCTCGATGATGGTGATTATTGCGGTCACCTCCTGGCAGGGCGTTTCGCCAGACACCAGCCCGTTTGTCACGCTGTTTGCTAAGGCAGGCCTGCCTGCGGCGGCGGCGATCATCAATTTTGTGGCGCTCACTTCGGCGATGTCTTCCGCCAATAGTGGCGTCTACTCCAGTACCCGCATGTTGTATGGCTTGTCGGTTGAGAAGCATGCGCACTGGCAATTCCGCATTCTGTCGCGCACCACGCGCATTCCGCTGCGCAGCCTGCTGTTCTCCTGCTTCTGTATGCTGAGCGGAACCCTGCTGCTGTTCCTTGTGCCGAATGTCTCTACGCTGTTCACCATCGTTTCCACCCTGGCCGCAATTCTGGTTATCTACTGCTGGGGAATGATTCTGGTGTCCTACCTGGTGTATCGCCGGCAACGTGCGGATCTGCATCAAAAATCGAAATTTAAAATGCCCGGTGGCGTCATCATGGCCTGGGCCACGCTGATGTTCTTCCTGTTCTCGGTAGTGATTATGGTGTTCGATCCCGACACGCTCGCCGCTTTAGCGGTTTCGCCGACGTGGTTTATTGCGTTGTGGTTGGTCTGGAAGGTCAAGGAGAAGCGGGCACGATCGTTGAATGGTGAGTTGAACGCCAAATCTGCCTCGTCCTGAGGCAGACATCTTAGCCGTAACCCGATTTTGCTGACGTTTCCCACTTTAGCGCCTGACTCATTTCCATCTCCAGTCGAATAGCAGCGCAGTTCGTCTCAAGATGCTCCACTTTGCTTTCAAAGTCGCTGAGACTGCTGCTCTCTATTTCGAGGATCATATAGGCGATCTCATGGCGACACTCTTCACCAAAGGTCTTCAACTTTTTCTCTTTAAGCAGCCACTGAACCAGCAACTGTTTTTTCTCCTCTTCTGGTGTTCGCCGCTCACTGAATTTCAGAAAGCGAACCTGAAGCAGCAGCTGATTATAAAAGTGAGCAATGCTATCGAGTTGTTTTAGATTCATGTCGCATCCTCTTTTATGAGTCGATAAAAATGAGGAACCAGCCTGCTTGCACAGGCTGAGGAAAGTGCTTAAAGCGGGGAAGCAGGTGCAGCAGCTTGATCGTAGCCACCCCAGACTGACTGATCGAACTCAATCATTGAGCCGGTCATCAATCCGGACTCTTCGCTGGCGAGGAATGCCACCGCGCGCGCCACTTCTTCCGGTTGGATCAGGCGGCCAAACGGCTGTGACGCCGCCGCTTTCTCCAGCCAGTTATCCTCTGCGCTGTGATATTGCTTCATGATGCGATCTTCGCCTTCCGAGGCCATCCAGCCAATGTTGAGGCCATTCACACGAATGCGGTTACGCAATAAGGCGTAGGCGGTGTTGCGTGTCAGGGTGGCCAGCGCGCCCTTGGACGAGCAGTACGCGGCGATAAACGGTTGACCCGCCAGCGATGACATCGAACAGATATTCACGATGCTGCCCGCAATGTTATCGCGGCGCATCAGCTTGATGGCTTCCTGCATCAGGAAGAACGGGCCACGAACGTTGGTGGCGAAGATGCGGTCGAAGAGTTCGGGATCGGTATCTAAAATGGTACCGCGATCGCTCATGCCGCCGGCGTTAACCAAAATATCGACGCGACCATGCAGTTTATCTGCGGTGGCGATGACGTGACGGCAATCCTCTACGTTAGATAAATCCGCGCGCACGAAATCCACTTTGGTTGCACTTTCCCCGTTTAAACGCTCGGCAACCTTGGTCCCTTTCTCCTGATTGCGGCCACAAATCACCACTGCGCTAGCGCCCAACTGCGTAAACTGACGCGCAATCGCTGCGCCCACGCCTTGCGTACCACCGGTAACCACGGCCACTTTACCTGTTAACTGGTTCATCATAGTGCTCCTGAAATGACTGAATAACCGGCTGCGTCGAGCGCCGAACGAAGTGTTTTATAACCAATAAGCGCGTATTCCAGCGGCGGTGCTTTGGCTGGGTCTTGCTCTGCTTCCACCACAAACCAGCCCTGATAGCCGATTTGCGCCAACTTATTAACAATGGCACTGAAATCGATCATGCCATCGCCGGGGACGGTATAAACCCCTTGCAGCACCGCATCGAGGAAGGAATCGCGATGTCGATCTAAGGCGCGCAGGATCTCTTCGCGCACGTCTTTGGTATGCACGTGAATGATGCGATCGCCATGTTTTTCCAGAATGCGCATTGGATCGACGCCTGCAAACACCAGGTGACCGGCGTCAAACAGTAGCCCAACTTCTGGCGTGGTGACGGCCATCAAGCGGTCAATATCATGTTCATCCTCAATGGCGGTTCCCATGTGATGATGGAACGCCAGCGGCACGCCGTAGTCCTGGCAAAACGCCGCAAACTGGATCAGTTTTTCGCCGTACTCGCGCATCTGTTCATCGGTAAGACGACGACGCTGCGCCAGCGGCACATGTTGCTGATTTTGGATAGTGCCGGCCGTTTCGCCATACACCAGGCAAGCCGCGCCGCAATCACGAAACAGCTGCATTTGCGGCAGTGATTTTTTGATCTCCTCCTCCACGCTGTTGTCCAGCAAGGTGCCGGAGTACCAGCCTGACACCAAATCCAGCTGATACTCTTGCAGTAGCGGCTTTAGCGCGTCAGCAGTTTTGGGAAACTTACCGCCGGTTTCAACACCCTGAAATCCCGCCTGATGACTTTCAGACAAGCAGGTCGTGAGCGGCGTATCCCCACCCAACTGCGGCAGGTCATCGTTCGACCAGGCAATGGGCGCGATGCCCAGTTTGGCTTTTAACATCATGAACTCCCTGATTAAATGCCGACGCGCTGCGCCAGGCGACCTTTAACGTGCTCTTCACGCGCCTGGTTAACGCTGTCACGTGCGCTGACTTCCGGCACGCCGACATCCCACCAGGCATCGCCCGGCGTCCAGTCAAACGGATGAGTATCGATGGAGATGACCGTGGTGCGATCGTTTCCTTTGGCCCAGCCGATCGCTTCCTCAAGCTCATCCAGCGAGGAGACCTTGCGCGCCAGTGCCCCCATGGATTGTGCATGAGCAACGAAATCGACGTGAAACGGCTCCTGTACCCGACAATCTTTCAGCAGGTTATTGAATGAGGCGCCGCCCTTGGCATTTTGCAGACGGTTGATCACCGCATAGCCGCCGTTATCGCACACCAGCAAAATGAATTTATGGCCTGAAAGAACGCTGGAGTAGATATCGGAATTCATCATCATGTAGGTGCCGTCACCAATCATCACGAACACGTCGCGATCCTGCTCAGCCATCGCCACGCCCCAGCCAGCGGAGAGTTCATAGCCCATGCAGGAGAAGCCAAATTCGCAATCAAACGTGCCTAGATTCTTCACCCGCCAACCCTTCACCAGTTCACCGGGCAGTCCGCCCGCCGCGCTGATGATGTAATCTTCTGCCGCCGCCGCCGCATTCACTACGCCAATCACCTGCGCGTAGGTGGGATCGCCCTCCGATACCGTGCGTTCCTGCCGCGCCGCAATCAGTTCGTTCCATTTGGCAAACGCCCGGCGACCTTTTTCCAGCCAGCTATCGGCTGCTTTCCAGCTGCCGAGCGCCGAGTGCAGTTCGCTAATGCCTTCACGGGCATCACACTCCAGCGGGATGGCCAGATGCTTGTGCGCATCAAAGCGCGCGGCGTTGAGCGCAATAAATTGTGCTTTATGATCGAATACCGTCCATGAACCGGTGACGAAATCCATCAAACGCGTCCCCACCGCAATCACCACATCCGCCTCGGCGGCCAGCGCATTGGCCGAGGTTGAACCGAGAATGCCAATCGGCCCGCAATGAATCGGGTCATCGTGGGTAAACGCGCCCTTTCCGGCGATTGTTTCCACCACCGGGATGCCATGCGCCAGGGCAAACTGCGCCAGTTCTGCTTCAGCCTGCGAATAGCGCACGCCGCCACCGGAAATAATCAGTGGACGTTTAGCTTGTTTCAGGCACTCAGCAGCGCGTGCCAGCAGTTGGCGATCGGGACGTGGACGCGGTATCAGATGCAAACGCGGAGCAAAGAACTCTTCTGGGTAATCCCACGCCATCTCCTGCACGTCCTGGCATACACCAATAAAGGCTGGGCCACAGTCGCCGGGATCGCGCATCGTTGCCACGGCTTGTGGCCGAGAGGAGAGGATCTGTTCAGGATAGGTAATCCGATCCCAGTAGCGCGACACCGCTTTAAAGGCATCATTCACCGTTTGGGTCGGATCGTTGAAATGCTCGACCTGCTGCATTACCGGATCGGGATGGCGACGGGCAAAGCTGTCACCGCAGATCATTAAAAGCGGCAGACGACTGGTATGCGCTACGCCCGCAGCGGTGAGCAGATTGGTGGTGCCAGGACCAATCGAGGCGGTGACCACCATGATTTGACGTCGCACCATCGCCTTGGCAAATCCCACGGCGGCAAACGCCATCGACTGCTCATTCTGCCCGCGCCAGGTGGGTAATACATCTTGCGCCGCTTCTAGCGCTTCGCCCAGGCAAGTGACATTACCGTGGCCAAAAATGCCATACACGCCCGGGAACAGCGGCACGCGTTTGCCATCCACCTCGGTAAACTGATTGCTCAGATAGCGAACTATCGCCTGAGCCGTCGTGCAACGAATTGTAGCCATATCCTTACTCACTTTTCAGAGATGCTGCTGTGCAGCATGGTGTTATATTTCACAACTTAAATTGCTAAAAACAAATAACCGCAATATAAGTTGCAACTTCAGGCGAAAAAACTCCCACTCAGCTGCGAGCGGGAGCCCGTTAATTCAATTAGGCGCGGTTGCGTTTACGCGGTGATTCTGTGCGCTTCTCACGTTCAGTAATGCTTTCGATGCGCGGCTGCGCCACTTCCGGCTGCAATACTGCTGCCAGCGCCATGGCGATGCTTTGCGCCAGACACACCGGCGCGGCCAGCGATCGCGAAAAGCTGTACTCCTCTTCCGGAATGTTGAACAGCACGCTGGCGCTTTTAGCTAAGGGTGATAGCGGCCCATCGCTAATGGCGATGACCGGAATGGTGCGCGCGCTGGCATGGTCGGCAATGGCGATCACCTCTTTGGCATAATGGCGAAACGCGATGGCGATAAGCACGTCACTTTCACGCATATTGTTAGCCATTTCCGGCGCCAGCCCGCCGGCGGAATCCAGCAGGATCACCCGGCGATTCAGCATGGTGAGCAGGTAGCGCAGCAATAACGCAATCGGCTCGGAGCGCAACTGACCGGCGATATAGATAGTTTCCGCCCCCTTCAGATACCCCGCGGTCGCATCGAGATCGCTTTCCGCTACGTTGCTCAGCAGCTCCTGCAGCGTAGCGATGTCCCGTATCACCAGGCTTTGCAAAAAGCCGAGGCTGCCCTTCTGCTCATTCTTGCGCAGATCATTCTCCAGGGCGGTGATGCGCTCGTTGTAACCCGGTGCCGCCGTGGCGAGTCGGGTCTGAAATACGCTCTGCATCTGTTTAAAACCGCTATAGCCAAACACCTGCGCAAAACGCACCAGCACCGAGGGGTGCAGACCACATTTCGCGGCGACAGCGTTAATCGATTCCAGCGCCACCGTGTTCGGGTTTTGCGTCACATAGCGTGCCGCCTGCTGATGCCGCACCGACAGCTGCGCATAGCGTTTAGTAATCTCATCCACAATTTGCTCGTAATTTTCATGCGGCAGCGTGGTTTGCATCTTCTCAATCTTGCTCATCCATCATTCCTTTTCGGCGTACAGCCCATCTCGCCAGCACGCTACCGCAATAAAAATTGCAAGTAAAACCTTAATGCAATTAGTTCTAACGCATTCGCTGCCAACAGGGAAAAGCTCTGCGTAATATTTGTGATTTGGTTCGAAGAATTCACTTTTAGTCTGAATGAAACACCTTTTTCGACGAAATACAACCCACTTTAGATTTTGATTTGTATAGATAATTTAAACTAAAACCTCATTTTAACCTCACACCTGCCATTGCATTGCAATTTTTATTGCTCCGATCCTAACATTGCAACTATCAATGCTGCTGAGGGATTCCCATCCCAGGTCTTCCCTCCCAGCTGACCGTTTCAGGCCGTCGTTTTAAGCCTGAAACCGCTACCGGAGGAATGGATCAACATGTATCAAAACTTTGGACAGTTTATTAATGGCGAATGGCGTCAGGGCAGCGGTGCAGAACCGGTGATCGTCACCGATCCCGGCAACGGGCAAACGCTGGGTGAAATTGCCGCCGCCTCTGCAGCCGACACCCAATCTGCGCTGGCCAGCGCAGAAGCGGCGCTGGTCGCATGGCGAACCACCTCAGGCTGGGCGCGGGCGGATTTGCTGCAGGCGGTGGCAAAAGAGATGACGGCATTGGCGGCAGAAGCCGCACAGATCATCTCGAAGGAGAGTGGCAAACCGTTGGCGCAGGCCAGACGCGAATGGGAATTATCGACCGACCAATTTATCTGGTACGCCGAAGAGGCGCGTCGTATCTATGGCCGCATTGTTGAAAGCCGGGTGCCAGACGGACGCTGTGAAGTGTCGCACGAACCGGTCGGCGTGGTGGCGGCGTTTACCGCATGGAATTTCCCGGTGGTGTTGGTGGCACGCAAGCTCGCACCTGCGCTCGCCGCCGGCTGCACGGTGGTATTACGTCCCTCCAGTGAAGTTCCTGGCTCCGCCATGATGATTTTTGAGTGTCTGCGCAAAGCGGGCGTGCCGGCTGGCGTGGCGAATCTGGTCGTCGGGCCAACCGCCGCCACCTATGAACCGCTGATTGCTTCATCGGTGGTGAAGAAAGTCTCGCTGACCGGCTCAACGCAGCTTGGTCAGCAGATGATTCGCGATTCAGCGGCCACGATTAAGCGCCTTAGCATGGAGTTGGGCGGTAACGCGCCGGTCATCATCTATGACGATGCCGATCTGGAAAAAGCGCTCGACCTTTCCGTGGCCACCAAATTTGCCAACTGTGGCCAGGTTTGTGTCACTTGCGATCGCTTTTATGTCCACCAAAGCCGCTATCACGACTTCGTACAAGGCTTTGCCGAGCGTGCGAAAAAAATCAAGGTCGGTTACGGGCTGGATGAAGGCACGCAAATGGGCCCGCTGATCAATCCTCGTCGCCTCAAAGCCATCGAGGCGATCGTGGCGGATGCGCGCGAGAAAGGAGCACGCATCGTGGTCGGCGGCGAACGTATCGAATTAAACGGCGGCTACTTCTTCGCTCCAACCGTGATTGCCGACGTCCCCGACGACGCGCTGGCGATCGCCGAAGAAAATTTTGGTCCGATTGCCGCCATCACCTCATTTAGCGACAGCGACGATCTGTGGCGCCGCGTTAATAACTCTGATTTTGCCCTCTCCGCTTACGCCTTTACCCGCGATCCGGCCCGCATTCGTGAAACCGTGGCGCGCCTCGAATCCGGCATGGTCGGTATTAACAGCTATGCGCTGGCCGCTGCCGAAGTGCCGTTTGGCGGCGTGAAAGCCAGCGGCATGGGGCGTGAAGGCGGAAGTGAAGGTATTCACGACTATATGAACGTCAAACCGGCGCAAATCGTGCTGTAAGGAACGGATTGATGAAGCTGAATAATATCAAAGCACGCTGGAATGCAGGGCAAACCGTACTCAATGGCTGGCTTAGCATCGCCAACGCCTTCACAGCTGAAATCATGGCTGAACAGGGTTACGACGCGCTAACCATCGATTTGCAGCACGGTTTTGTCGGCTATGAGCAAGCAACGCATATGCTGCAGGCGATGCGCGCCAGCGGCGTTGCCCCGATGGTGCGCGTGCCCTGGCTGGAACCCGGCATCATCATGAAGTCACTGGATGCCGGTGCGTGGGGCATTATCTGTCCGATGATCAGCACCGCAGAGCAAGCGCAGGCGCTGGTCTCCTGCGTGCGTTATCCACCCCACGGCAGCCGCAGTTTTGGCCCAACGCGCGTGACATTCTCCGCCGGCCAGGATTACGGCCAGCAGGCCGACGATCACGTGGTGTGCCTGGCGATGATCGAAACCGCCGAAGCCTTTGACAATATCGAAGCGATTGTCGCTACCCCCGGACTGGACGGCGTCTATATCGGCCCAGCCGATCTGACGTTAGGACTTACCGGCAGAAAATATCGCACGGGTTTTGATCGCACTGAACCGGAAATTGTCGATGCGATTAAGCATATTCTCGCCACTGCGCATCGTGCTGGGAAAAAGGCGGGGCTGCACAATGGTTCTGCCGCTTATGCGGCCAACGCGGCGCAATGGGGATTCGATTTAGTCACGCTTTCTAACGACGTCCAGCTGTTGCGTGGCGCAGCAGCCAGTAGCGTGCAGCAATTCTGCGAACTCAACGGTAACGGCCAGGCAACGCCATCAACCCAGCCGGGAGGTTACTGAGATGCCAAACATTCTGGTTGCCGGAAAAATTCATCCGGCCGGGCTCGATATTCTGCATAACGCGCCTGGATTCAACGTGCAGTTGGTGCACGAGGTCAGCGTGGCGAGTTATGCGCCCTTTATTGCCGAAGCGGATGCGCTATTAATCCGTACGCAGCCGCTTACGGCTAAAGAGATCTTTGCTGGAAAAAATCTGCGCATGGTGTCACGTCACGGCGTGGGTTATGACTCGGTTGACGTTGCCGCCCTTACCGAACGCAACATTCCGCTGACCATTGTCGGCAATGTGAATTCACTTTCCGTGGCGGAACACACGCTGTCCTTGCTGCTGGCTCTGGCAAAACGCATCTGCTATTTCGATAGCAGCATTCGTGAGGGTGAATGGAATCGTCGCAACAGTTTTTCCGCCGTAGAGGTGGCTGGCAGAACCTTATTCATTCTCGGTTTTGGTCGCATCGGCCGTGAAGTGGCGCGCCTGGCAAAAAGCTTCCGCATGAAAGTCATCGCTTACGATCCTTTCCTGCCCGATAACAGTTTCGTAGAAAGCGGCGTAACCCGCGTTGCAGACATCAATGAGGGCCTGCAACAGGCCGATGCGGTCACTATCCATCTGCCTTTAAGCGGTGATAAAGCGGTGATTGACGCGGACGAACTGGCGCTAATGAAACGCCACGCCATTTTAATCAATACCGCGCGCGGCGGCATTGTCGATGAAGAGGCGCTGGCAACCGCCCTGCAAAACGATGCATTGGGTGGCGTGGGTCTTGATGTATTACAGCAGGAGCCGCCCACGCTAAATACCGCGCTACTGGCCCAGCGCGACAAATTAATTCTCAGCCCACATTCCGCAGGACTGACCGAAGAGGCGGCGATGCGCATGTCGATTTCCGCTGCCACCAACATCGTCAACTTTTTCACTGGTCAGCTCGATACGGATCTGGTGGTCAATAAGCAGGTTCTGGCGCTTAACGACCTGATGAGCCAATTGCCCTGATAATAATAAACCTCTCGACCCGGAGAACATCATGCTCAAAATTGCCATCCTCGGCGCTGGCCGCATTGGTCAGGTTCATGCCGCCAACGTGGCGCGTCATAAAGACGCTCAGCTGGTTATGGTTGCCGATCCCTTTATTGAAAATGCCCATGCGTTAACGGCTTTGTGGGGTGGTCGCGCGGTGCAAGATCCGCTTGAGGCGATTAACGATCCGGCTGTCGATGCCGTGGTGATCGGGACACCGACCGATACCCACGTTGAACTAATGCTGGCTGCAGCCAACGCGGGCAAAGCCGTGCTGTGCGAAAAACCGGTCGACCTTGATATCCACAAAGCTCTGGCGGCCGAAAAAGCGCTGGGCGAGAAGGCCAGCAGAGTGATGCTGGGTTTCAACCGTCGCTTCGATCCAGGCTTTAACGAAATTCATCAGCGGATTGCTCAGGGAGATATTGGTGACCTGCACCAGGTGGTGATCACCAGCCGCGATCCTGGTTTGGCACCGTTGAACTATCTCAAGCATTCCGGCGGTATCTTCCGCGATATGGTGATCCATGATTTTGACCTCGCGCGTTGGATTTTGGGTGAGGAACCCGTTGAGGTGTTTGCCACCGGCAGTCGCCTGTTTGAGCCTTCGCTGGAAGCGTTAGGGGATTACGACACGGTGATGGTGCAGCTGCGGACCGCCTCCGGTAAACAGTGTCAGATCAACTGCAGCCGCCAGGCGGTATATGGCTACGATCAGCGTCTGGAAGCGTTTGGCTCTGGCGGCATGATGATCAATGACAACCATCGTGAAACCACGGTGCGCCATTTTGGCGCCCAGCACACCGAAGTGCGTGGCCCGCTGCTGGACTTCTTTATGCAGCGTTACACCGATGCGTATCGGCTGGAAATCGACGCTTTCATTCAAGCGATCAGCAACGGCAGCGCGCTACCTGTCACCATTCATGATGGCTGTCTGGCGCTGCGACTTGCCGATGCCGCTCAGCTGTCAGCCGACACTCAGAGCGTAGTGAAATTGAATTAAGGACTTTATTGGCAAGGACGCCACCCTAATTTTCGTTATTACTCTTTAAATCACGCACAAAATTAAGCGCGTTGTTAGTAAACCCTACGTAAGTGAAGTTAATAATAAAACACCCGACATCAGATTAGTTCTGAGACTAATAATTAACGTGGAAGACCATTATGAAAAAATTCATCTTACTCTGTCTTACCTTACTTTCGCTAAGCCCTGCAGTGAATGCCGTACAGGTCGGCGTCAGCATCGCCCAAATGGATGATGTATTTCTCTCGCGCCTGAGAGGCTATATTATTGAGCAGGCGAAAACCCATCCGGATATGAAAATTCAATTTGAGGATGCTCAGGGCGCCGTTGATAAACAATTGAGCCAGGTGCAAAGTTTTATTAACGGTAAAGTCGACGTAATTATTGTTAACCCGGTTGATACCCAGGGAACCAAAAATATGGCTGATGCGGCACGCGCCGCTAAGGTCCCCCTCATCTTCCTCAACCGTATGCCTTCAGATGCGAAAATGGGTGATGGCGTGAGCTATATCGGCAGCGATGAAATAGAAGCCGGACGTTTACAGATGCAGTATCTGGCAGATCAAGTGAAAGATCGTAAAAGCGTTAACGTCGCCATCATGAAAGGGTTATTAAGCAATGATGCTACCCGCTTCAGAACCCAGGGAGCAAAAGAGATCATTGCCAAACATCCTAATATGCATGTGATTGTTGAAGATACCGCGAAATGGATGCGTGAAGATGGCATGAATCTGATGAATAACTGGATTTTGTCGGGCGACAAAATTGATATTCTTTCCGCCAACGCAGATGAAATGGCTATTGGTGCCGCCATGGCCATTAAAAGTAATGGTATTAAAATTGGTAAAGATATTTTAGTCGGTGGTACTGACGGCGGACCAAATGGATTGCAGGCAATTAAAACCGGCTTACTTACCGTTACCGTATTCCAGGATGCAAAATCACAAGCTTATGGTGCGGTGGATATGGCGGAAAAAGCGGCCAAAGGTGAAAAGGTCCAGGATATTAACTTTATTCCGTTCCAGTTAGTCACACCGCAAAATTACCAGAAGTTCATGACAAATTAACCGTCGTTTTTTCCTGTGTCTGACGTTGGCACCTGTGAAGGTTGCAGGTGCATTTTTATTTTGGAGACGTTATGAAAACCATTAAAGGCCCTGCGGTATTTCTGGCGCAATTCGCTGGCGACGATGCACCGTTTAACTCTTTATCTGGCATGGCTGGCTGGGCAGCGGAAAAAGGATTTAAAGGCGTTGAAATTCCCAGCTGGGATCGTCGCCTTATTGATTTGGCGCAAGCCGCCGAGAGCCAAACCTATGCGGATGAGATCCTTGGCGTGCTGGCTGAACATGACCTGCAGTTGACCGATTTAGCCAGCCACTTGCAGGGACAGCTGGTTGCACTGCATCCTGCGTTTGATTTACCCGCCGATAGCTTTGCCCCAGCCAGTCTGCGCAATGACCCACAAGCACGCCAGCAGTGGGCAACTGAACAGCTTTATCTGGCAGCGCGCGCATCACGCCGCTTAGGCCTGGAGAAACATGTCACTTTTTCCGGCACGCTGCTGTGGCCATTTCTCTATCCCTATCCGCAGTGGCCAGAAGGCTTGATTGATGAGGGCTTCAACGAGCTGGCGAGACGCTGGATACCGATTCTTAACGCATTCGACGAACAGGGAATCGATCTTTGTTATGAAATCCACCCCACGGAAGATTTGCATGATGGTTTGACCTTTGAGCGTTTTTTGGAAAAAACCCACAACCATCTACGCTGCAACATCATGTATGACCCTAGTCATCTGATATTACAGGGCATCGATTACCTGACCTATATCGATCACTACCACCAACGCATCAAGGCTTTCCACGTTAAAGACGCTGAATTTAGGCCGAATGGTAAAACTGGCGCCTATGGCGGCTATCAATCCTGGACCAGCCGCGCTGGTCGCTTTCGTTCACCCGGCGATGGCCAGACCGATTTCAGCGGCATTTTCTCTAAATTGACCGGCTACGGCTTCGATGGCTGGGCAGTGCTGGAGTGGGAATGCTGCTTTAAAAACCCGGAAGATGGCGCACGTGAAGGCGCGCAGTTCATCAGCGACCACATTATTCGCGTTACCGATAAACCGTTTGATGATTTCTGTAAGTCCTGGGCCGACCCATCACTTAACCGTAAAATTTTGGGCATTGAAGGAGCAAAACATGCATAGGTCACCGTTGAGTGGACGTCGTATCCGATTAGGCATGGTTGGCGGTGGCGAAGGTGCCTACATTGGCGGAATCCATCGTTTTGCCGCACGCCTTGACGATCAGTATGAACTGGTTGCGGGAGCGTTTGACGTTGATGCCGAGCAGGGGCATCGCTTTGCAGCGCAAAACTACATCGCGACTGAGCGATCTTACCGTGATTATGCCAGCATGGCGCAGGCTGAGGCGGCACGCGCTGACGGCATTGATGTGGTCGCCATCTGCACCCCAAACTTTACCCACTTCCCCATCGCGAAGGCTTTCCTCGAAGCCGGCATTGATGTGATTTGTGAGAAACCGCTCACCACCACGTTACAGGATGCTGAAGCGTTGGCCGAGGTTGTGAGTCAGACCGGACACTTTCTGGGTGTCACTTATACCTATTCTGGCTATCCGCTGATTGTGGAAGCCCGGATGCGCGTCCAGGCCGGGCTGATTGGCAAGGTGAGAACGGTGCAGGTGGAGTATCCGCTGGAGTGGATGGCAACCGGCGTCGAGCTGAAAAACAATCAGCAGGCGGCATGGCGAGTCGACCCGCAAAAGAATGGGCGCGGCGGCTCGATTGGCGATATTGGTACCCATGCTTATCATCTCGCGGGATATGTGACCGGCTTAAAAGCGGAGAGCGTGATGGCTGATCTAGCCACCTTTGTAGAAGGACGTGCTCTGGACGATAACGCCCACGTACTGATTCGCTACGAAGGCGGCGCGCGCGGCATGCTGTGGTCTTCGCAGGTGGCGATTGGTTGTTCCAATGCGCTGCGGCTGCGGGTGTATGGTGAAACCGGCAGCCTGACATGGGCGCAAGAGCAGCCAAACGAACTGATTTACACCTCATTGGAAGGGTATACCCAGATCATTAAACGGGGACGTGACGATCTGGATGCGATAACCCGGGCGCGCACCCGCACGCCGCCCGGCCATCCTGAGGGTTATATCGAAGCCTTTACCAATCTATATAGCGGCTTCGCGGCGGCACTGCGGGCGCGTGATGAAAAGCGTGCTGTTTCAGGCATTGGCGCAGTTATTCCACAAATCCATGATGGACTGAAGGGCGTAGCCTTTGTCGATGCGGTGGTCGATAGCCATCAGCAGGGAACGGTGTGGAAACAGCCGAAATATCGCTGATGCCCTCTGAAGCCTGACGCCGTCAGGCTTCTTAGGTGTACATGTTGTAGCGCATGATGATATTGATACGCGAATAAGGCGCATAGTTGCGCTCTTCCGGCAAAAATCCGTGAAACTCCAGCAGTGTTTTGAACGAGTGTTGCGCATCCAGTTGCAGATTATGCTCAATCAGCGCATCGATTTTTCCCGCCTGCATCAGGGCGCGATTCTCCCGGTCCAGATCGTGCCCAACAAAAACCTTCGGCTGAATGTTACGTTCATCCAACGCCCGCAAAATCCCGCCATTTCCTCCGCCTACGGTATAAACCGCATCGATGTGAGGATGATCCTGCAGAAACAGTTGCAGGGTTTCATACATCAAATGGTCAATGCCCGATCCACCCGCGACAACCTTAATCTGATGCTGTGGGGAAAAGGATTTCATCCCCTGCTGAAAGCCGCGAATGCGATCCTGCTCACCGACGAAAGCTTTATTGCCGGTGATTGCGGCAATGGTGCCTGCTTCGCTTCCCAACCACTTTGACATCAGGAAGGCCGCCGACTGGCCCGCGCTAACGTTGTCCATGCCGATATAACGCAGGCGATGACTGCCGGTGATATCCGTGACCACCGTGACCACCGGAATACGCTGCTTAATCAAATTATTAATAACTGGCACCAGCTGACTCGAATTCATCGCTTTGAGGATGATGCCGTGCGTGCTAAGCGAGCACTTTTTCAATAGCCGTTCAACTTCGTCCACCGTCATCTCTTCACTGCAGTGGAAGCGGAGCTGGATTTTAAATGAGGCGAAACTGGATATCTGGCTGCTGAACGCCTCTTTCACCAGCTCACTGAAACGCTCCGGCGTATGCATGATGACATCGAAATAAAGGGTTCGCCCTTGCGCCAGGCTGCTTTTCTGCTGCAGTTCCAGGTCGGCTAAGGCTTGCTGGATGCGGTGCTGCGTTTGAGGATGCACACGACCGCGATTATGCATGGCGCGATCAATGGTGGCGAGGCTCAAACCGGACTGAGCTGAGATTTGTTTTTGGGTAAATTTAGGCATAGGTCACATGATGTAGGAGTGAGGTTTTTTTGACGTGCTGTTAATGAAATGTAGCTGCTATTTTAACACTCATCAACCCTGTCATGCCGCCTGCTGATAACCTGCTGGCGTACGATGACGCTCTATCACTCCATCAAGAAAATGAGGTCGTTATGATGTCACCCTATTTTGCCCGTGAAGATCAGGTCTCTGTTGAAGACTTCAAAACATTCTGTACCCAGCAGCTCGATGCCAGTGAATATCCGCTGGCGAGCGAAGCGGCGGCAAACGTGCTGATTTACGATCGTGTCACGCTGGATATAGCGGCGGAAAAAGATAAAAAAGCGCTGCTGGGCGAGCTGCACAAAGCGCTCTCATACGGTCCTGGCGTGTTCGTGGTGCGCGGGTTATACAGCGATCTTGACGTTATTGATCGCGCTTCGCAGTTTTTCGAAACCATTATGAGCAATGAGGCCAAATCCAAAATTCAGGCCGATCACTTCTCGCGAGCGGGCAACAATGGGCGTATCTGGAATGCGCTGCAAAAACTGGGTGAAACCAGCCCGCAAACCTTCGTGGATTACTACGCCAATCCGACGCTGGAGTTAATTTGTCAGGCCTGGCTGGGCCCGGCGTGGAGCATGACCTCGCAAGTGAATCAGGTGCGCCCCGGCGGTGAAGCTCAGCAGCCGCACCGGGATTACCACCTTGGCTTCCAGCAAAGCGCATTCGCTGCAGAATTCCCGGTGCCGGTGCAGATTCTTTCGCAATATCTGACCTTGCAAGGTGCTGTAGCGCATACCGACATGCCGCTGGCGTCGGGCCCGACCCGTTTACTACCCTGGTCGCATCAGTATGAGCTGGGTTATATCGCCTATCGTGACCCGGCGTTCGTTGAGTTCTTTAACCAAAATTACGTCCAGCTGCCGCTGGAAAAAGGTGATGGTCTGTTCTTTAACCCGGCGCTGTTCCATGCCGCAGGTAACAACACCACCACCGATCACATCAGGACCGCGAATCTGCTGCAGGTTTCCTCCGCATTTGGCGTGCCGATGGAGAAAGTGAACCACGAACAGTTACTCAAGCTGATTTATCCGTTGCTGAAAAACAGCCAGCTTACCCAGCAGGAGCTGAACACCGTAATCAACGTGGCTGCGCGGGGTTACTCCTTCCCCACCAATCTCGACACCGATCCACCGCTGGGCGGAATGGTGCCGCAAACGCAGCAGGCACTGGTACACGAAGCGGTGCAGCAAGAGTGGAGCGCCAGCCAGTTCAATCAAAAGCTGGATGAGCAAAGTACCAGAAGGGAAGCGTAAAGCGTCAGGCCGGACAGTTGTCCGGCCTGATCACTTCATCAACACCTGAAACTGCGGATTAAACTCGTCGAAAATCGGCAGCGCTGCGGCGCCAAGCGCGGCGGTATCGCTACCGGTCATACCGATTTTTAAGCGGGTGCCGGTGAGATAGCGGCCACGCACCGATTGATACAGCGGCGGCAGGCGACGGATGATTTTGTCCAGCAGCGCGGCGGGCATCATGCCGCCGATGATCACGCTTTCGGCATCGAAGATGCATTCCAGCAGATTAATCGCCTGGCGCAGCGGCGTGAGCATGGTATCAATCCAGCGGTCGAACAGCGCCGGATCGACCTCGAGCAGATCTTCCGGCAGCGCCGTCATTGGATCGAGGCCACAGAACTCATACGCCGCCTGTAGCGACACGTAGCGCTCAAGACAGCCGTTATTGCCGCAATAACATTCGCGTCCGCCAGGTTCAACCACCACATGTCCCACTTCACCGGCGTTATGCGCGTGGCCGCTGTATACGTGACCATCCATGATGATGCCCGCGCCCAAACCGGTGCCAATGTAGAGATAGATAAACGAGTTCAGCTGGCGCGCCACGCCATGAAAACGCTCGCCAATCGCCGCTACCGTGGCATCGTTCTCCAGCGTTACCGGCACGCCACTCATCGCCGCCAGTTTGGCTTCAATATCCACCTGCTCCCAGCCGTGCAGCGTGGTGGGTCCCACCGAAGAGATGCCCTCAACGCCAAACGGTCCCGGCATCACCACGCCAATGCCGAGCACCTTTTGCCAGCGATCACCCATTTGCGTTTTGATCTCGCTCAGCACCGCTTCAATACGCGCTAATGTGGCATCCGGCTCCGGCTTTTGCACCAGAATCAGGCGGCGAAAGTGAATTTCGCCGGTGAGATCCACCAGCACAATCAGCAGCGTTTGGTGATCAAGATGGATACCAATGGAAAAAGCGCTGGCCGGATTGAGCGTCACTGGAATGGCCGGTTGTCCGCGCCCTTGCTTGCGCGGTTCGCGGCTGGTCAGCAGTTCCGCCTGCTCCAGTTCAGCGACGATGTTTGACACGGTCTGCGGGGTTAGCGCGGTCAGACGAGCCAGCTCGGCGCGGGTCAATTCGCCATGCAGGCGAATGGCTTCAATGATCACGCGACGATTGTGCGCGCGTGCATGTTCCAGATTGGTTCCCGATGTTTTCACCTTGCTCCCTTCCCTCTTCAACCGCGCTGTGAATAGCCGCATCAATATCCCTGATCGCCCACAGTGATTACAACCCCTTCGGGGAGCTGAATGGGTGTTGGCTGAGTGCAACAGCAAATTGGTCATGCCGGTAAGGACGCTACATTAACTTCGTAGCTAACGAACACAGATCTGTTCTCTTCACGTTACTCATGAAGAATGACTTATATCTTGATGGTTATTTATCGGGAAGCGGGTCGGTCAATTTCTCGTTGATAGCAGAACTTTCATAACTAGGTGTCCGCAATGTGCCATAAGCGGAAGTTCGACATTTTGTACAGATCCTCAACACAACATTTTCTCCATGCCAAAAATTTTTTGAAAATATCGAATGGCGGAAGCCTTGCACAAGCGTCAGACAGGCAGCGCGCGATCTTTCACAACCGTTTTCATAACCAGTGTTGAGGTAAGCCGCTGCACGCCTGACATACCAGAGAGTTTTTCATCGTACAGTTCCTGAAAAGCCGGCAGGTCACGGGTGATAACATGAAGCAGATAATCCGGATCGCCAAACAGTCGCTGCGCCTGAATAATTTGCGGTATCTCCTTTACTGCCTCCTCGAAAGCACTGACCGCCTTTCGGTCCCCTTCGCGCAGGGTAACGAAAACTATGGCTGAAAAGTTCAGCCCGAATCTTGCCGGATCCAAATGCGCCCGGTAGCCGGTGATTACCCCTTCCTGCTCAAGGGCTCTGACCCGGCGCTGGCATGATGACAGGCTGATCCCCACCCGTTCCGCCAAGTCAGTGAGCGAAAGCCGCCCGTCCTTCTGTAGTTCTGCAAGAATATTGCAGTCTATTCTGTCCATTACTGAAAACCTCCCATAATACTTTCGTTTTTAAGCTGTAAATGAAAGCACATTCCGCATAATAAGCGATATTCTTTCTTCAACTTTTAAAAGTATTTGTCAGGTAAAAGTTTCCCCTACATGCAAGTTTCAGGCACTAATAAATGGCCGTTAAGAGATGAGGTCAATGAGGATAACGACACATGTCACTGAGTATGTTCGCCACCTTCTGGGCTGTTTCCGTGCTTTTCGTAATCACGCCCGGCGCCGACTGGGCTTACGCCATTTCAGCCGGCATCCGGGGACGCCGCGTAGTGCCGGCGGTTACCGGCATGCTGAGCGGCCATCTAATTGCAACACTAATAGTGGCTGCGGGGGTCGGCTCAGTCATTGCAGGCACACCGGGCGTACTGACGCTCCTGAACGTAGCCGGGGCGGCCTATCTGCTCTGGCTCGGCCTCGGCATGCTGCGCCATCCAACAGCGCCAGCGGCGGGGCAGAATGATGATGCAGGTTCGCCACTGAAATGGGCGCTGAAGGGCTTTTGCATCAGTGGACTTAATCCGAAGGTTTTTCTGTTGTTTCTAGCCCTGCTGCCCCAGTTCACTGACGTCCACGCTACCTGGCCGCTTCCAATGCAGATGATCGCGTTGGGGATGGTGCATGTAATCAGCTGCGGCGTGATCTACCTGCTTGTGGGGTATGGCTCCGGCACGGTGCTTAAAACGCGACCGCGCGCCGCACTGAACGTCAGCCGGATTTCGGGCAGCCTGATGATCATTATTGCGGCCCTACTGCTGACAGAGCAGTTTCTCTGACGCCTGGCCATAAAGGCTTGTAACAACGCATCATGCTGCAGGAACTCTATGAATACATTCAACGTCATGGAAACGTCAGCCCGGGATTTATCGCGTCTTGCAGACCGAGCAATACAGTTAGCATTGCGAAAGCGGATATTATCGCCCCCGCAACATCCCTCATCAACGTAACGAATTAGCAGAGAACACCATGTCATCAGTCACACTGACACATCTGAAAAACCTCAAGCAGCGCGGCGAGAAAATCACCATGCTCACCTGCTACGACGCCACGTTTGCACACGAGCTGAGCACGGCTGGCGTTGAGATGCTTCTCATCGGCGATACGCTGGGAATGATTCTACAGGGTCATGACAGCACCCTGCCGGTCAGACTGGAAGATATGGTTTATCACACGGCCTGCGTTAAGCGGGGAAACAACGGCGGCTTCATCATAGCCGACCTTTCATTCATGACCTGCTGCTCGGCTGAGCAGGCACTGCATAGCTCCGCGCAGTTAATGCAGGCCGGTGCGCAGATGGTCAAGATTGAAGGTGGAGAGTGGCTGTGCGACACAGTGCGTCAGCTGACGCGTAACGGTATACCGGTTTGCGCCCATATTGGACTCACCCCTCAGTCGGTTAACGTTTTTGGCGGTTTTAAAGTGCAGGGACGTGACAGCCATCAGGCGGCCGCACTTGTCGACACCGCGAAAAAGCTTGAAGAAGCTGGCGCGGCAATGGTGCTGGTTGAAGCCGTCCCCGCTTCGCTGGGCAGAACGCTTAGCGGGGCGGTGTCCGTCCCCGTCATCGGCATCGGCGCTGGCCCGGATACAGATGGACAGGTTTTAGTGCTGCACGACATGCTCGGCCTTAGCATCACCGGCAGGTCCCCGAAATTCGTCAAAAACTTTATGAAAGGTCAGGATGACATTCAGGGCGCATTAAAAAGTTACATTGCTGCCGTCAAAGACGGCAGCTTCCCGTCTGCGGAGCACTGCTACTCAGAATAAGTAACAGATGTGACCTCTTAAATTAGCGGCTTATACCTGTAATCTAGCTAAAGAGACTAATCACCGACGTCCGCTGATCGCTCTAAGCGGACAATGCATTGTTTTATTTAGCCGTCCTGCGACAGGAAAATTTAACCTAATGCAAAAATGCATTTACCCGATTCAGCCCTGATGACTTCACAGCTCCCCTTCCTCATATCGGTGAAGCATCTATATGGGCGGTTCCTTTACAGGAGGTACAGAGTTCGAGCCAAATCACACTGGATTAGCCGGGCACACTGAGCCACCTATACTGGCCTGAATACCCTCGAAGGTGTCCGCAACAGGACGATGAACGTGTCCGGAAGAAATAGCGACTATCCTGCCGGCGTTTCCATTTATGAGTGCTTCCAGCTCGCTCAATCCCCTGCACATCGTTTCATCAAGCGTGGGTATGCCTGAGGTAAATACGTGATGATGGAGGAACAATAGCGTCGGTACATCGCCTGCTGTCAGCAACCATCACTAATGACGTTAATTTGCCATTATGGCATGCGCGTTAATATCGCAATGCACAATGCATCTGCACCTAAACCATGCATCCTGAAAAGAGTTATTGCGACCTCTTAGGCTTGCCCTCATTTATACCCGCCTGAATATCTATGATCGGCCACACAATTTACAACCTGTTTACCTGACAGCCACAAAAATCTGTGCCAAAAAGTGTCCAGCGGCATTCGAGATTTATGCCCTGGCACGTCAATTGCTTTAGCTACCCGATGTCAGCTGCAGCAATCTGACTACCTGTGTGCATTATTAAATCCATCAAATTGATTTAATAAATTGCTTTCCATTAGCTTCAAGGCGGAAACACCATGAAAATCCGATTCAATCCAGTCATAAAAGGTTGTTTTGCAGCGGTTCTGTTAGCCAGCGTTGGCAGCGCGGCGGCGGCAACCACGTTAAATGCGCTGTTTATGACGCAGGCGGCGTACAGCGAAAATGATATTCGCGCGATGACGCAGGAGTTTCAGAAAGCGCACCCGGACGTGCAGGTTAATCTTGAGTTTGTGCCGTACGAAGCGCTGCACGACAAAATTGTCGCAGCGCGTGGTGCAGGCGGTAACGGCTACGATGTGGTGCTGTTTGACGCCATCTGGCCGGCGGAATTCACCAAGTTTGATCTGCTGCAGGATGTTAGCAGCCGTATCAGTGCCGACGAAAAAGGGCAGATTTTTCCTGGCGCGATGAACACCGTGCAGTTCAAAGGCAAAACCCTCGGCATGCCGTGGATCCTTGATACCAAATATCTCTATTACAACAAAGCGATGCTGGAAAAAGCCGGTATCACCACGCCGCCACAAACCTGGCAGCAGGTAATGGACGATGCGCGCATCATCAAGCAGAAAAATATCGTTAAATATCCGCTGGTGTGGAGCTGGTCGCAGGCAGAAGCGCTGGTGTGCGATTACACCACGCTGGTTTCCGGCTTCGGCGGCAAATTCTATAACAACGACAAACTCGATTTTTCCTCACCTGCCTCGCTGCAAGCGGTCAAGCTAATGAAAAGCTCGCTGGATGAAGGCTTGAGCAATCCGGCCTCGCGCGAGTATCTGGAAGAGGACGTGCGTAAAGCCTTCTCCAACGGTGATGCGGCCTTCGCGCTCAACTGGACCTACATGTACAACATGGCCAACGATCCGAAACAGAGTAAGGTCGCCGGCCAGGTGGGTATCGTTCCAGCGCCGGGCGACGCGCCAGGCAAATTTGGTGCGGTAAACGGTTCGATGGGCCTCGGCATCACCAAAGGCAGCACGCATGCAGATCAGGCATGGCAATACATTAGTTACATGACCTCACAGCCGGTGCAGAACAAATACGCCACACTGAGTCTGCCCATCTGGAAAAGCTCGTATCAGGATCCGGCGGTGATGAAAAATCAGGAAAGCCTGATCGCCGCCGCGGATAAGTCGCTCAACGTGATGCTGTCGCGTCCGGAAACCGCCGACTATTCACGCCTCTCCAATACCCTGCAGCAGCAGTTGCAGCAGGTGCTGGTCGGCAGCGCGACGCCAGATGCCGCGCTGCAGGCGGTAGATAAGAGTGCGGCGCGTCTGCGCTAAGGGGCAACAATGCTGAGTTTGCGTCAACGCGAACAACGGCAGGCATGGGTGCTGCTGGCACCCATGCTGTTGGTGATGCTGTTACTCACCGCATGGCCGCTGTTACGCACCATCTGGCTAAGCTTCACCGATGCGGCCTTAATTGGCAGCGGTGATGCGCCGGGCTGGATTGGTCTGGAAAACTACCTGTTCGCGATTACCGATGAAGATTTTCGCAGTTCACTGTGGCGCACGCTCTATTTCACCGTGGTGTCGGTGGCGATTGAGGGGGTGATTGGCGTGCTGGTGGCACTGTTGCTGAATCAGAAATTTGCCGGACGCAACGTGCTGCGCGTGCTGGTGATTCTGCCGTGGGCGCTGCCAACCATCGTTAACGCCATGATGTGGCGCCTGAATTTCAACCCGGATTACGGCAGCATCAACGCCCTGCTGACGCAACTTGGCATCATTGACGGCTATCGCAGCTGGCTGGGTTCGCCCGATTCGGCGCTCAATGCAGTGATGTTTGCCGATATCTGGAAAAACTATCCGCTGGTGACCTTGCTGGTGCTGGCAGCGCTGCAATCCATACCAGACGATCTGTTCGAAGCCGCGCGGCTGGATGGCGCATCGGCATGGCGCCGTTTTCGTGCCATCACCTTCCCGGCGATTGTCGGTCCGCTCAGCGTGGCATTGGTGCTACGTACCATCGACGCCTTCAAAATCTTCGACATCATTTATGTGATGACGCGTGGCGGCCCGGTTGATAGCACCAAAACCCTCAGTTTCTACGTTTATCAGGAGTCATTCAGCTATCTGCGTGCCGGTAGCGGCGCGGCTTACGCGATGTTGATGACCTTGTTGTGCGCGGTGCTGATCACGCTTTACATGCTGTTACTGTGGCGGCAGCGCCGCAAAGGAAGCGCGCATGAAGCTTAAATTACGTCATGTCGGCAAATATGCTGCCGCACTGCTGGTGGCGTTTTCAGTGCTGGCACCAATGGGTTGGCTGTTCTTGATGAGCGTCAGCGCCGCCAGTGATCTTACCCGCGTGCCGCTGGAGTGGTTGCCACGCCAGTGGGATTTCACCCGCTACGGCAAACTGCTGTCGCTGGAACCCGGCCAGCCCGGCGTGCTGTTCCTGCATGCGCTGGGGAACAGTTTGCTGGTGGCCACCGGCGCGACCCTGATCTGCTTGTTGCTGGCCATTCCGGCAGCGTTCAGCTTCTCACGCTATCGCGGTCGCGACGGCTGGCTGTTCGCTTCGCTGGCTATCTATATGGTGCCACCGGTGGCGTTTGTGTTGCCGCTCTACTTCCTGTTACAGCAGTTTGATCTGTTGAACACGCGGCCTGGGCTGATCATTGTTTACTGCTCGCTGATTCTGCCGTTCCTGACCTGGATGCTGAAAAACCAGTTCGATACGCTGCCGCAGGATATTGAGCAGGCGGCACGGCTGGATGGTTTGCGCGTCTGGCAGGTTCTGCTGCGCATCACGCTACCGCTGGCCAAGCCGGTGCTGGGCGCCGCGGCGCTGTTTGGCTGGCTGCTGGCGTGGGACGAATTTTTCTACGCGCTGCTGTTCACCAGCAACATCGCAGCACAAACCTTACCGGTCACCATTGCCGGATTCACTGCCGGTCGCGCCACCGATGATGGCTTGATCGCCGCCGTCGGCATTCTGGCCTCTGTGCCACCGCTGTTTATTGCCATCTGGCTGCAAAAGACGCTGGTCAGCGGCCTTGCCAGTGGCGGGAGTAAAGGATGATGGAACATAAACTCACCGCCACGCTCTACGTGGTGGGTAACATTAATGTCGATTTGATCATGGGCACGCTGGATAGCTGGCCGCAGCGCGGCACCGAAGTGATGCTCAATCACAGCGAGCTGCGCCCTGGCGGATCGGCCGGCAACTGCGCGCTGGCGCTGGAAGCGATGCAGGTGCGCCATCGCGCGGTCGCCAATCAGGGCAACGATGGCCTAAGCGCCTGGCTGGCGAGCCATTTTCCCCACAGCGCCGCGCACTGGACGCGCTACAGCTGTGAAACCTCGCTCACGGTTGGCGTCACGCATTCGGATCATGAACGCTCTTTCCTCAGCAATCTCGGGCATATCGTGAAACTCAGCGCGCAGGATGTGCTGGATCAGCTGCCTGCGAAAGCGGCTGACGGCGATATCGTGCTGCTGTGCGGCACCTTCTTGTGCCTGCACTTGTATGGCGAATATCCCGCGCTGCTTAGCGAACTGCAGCAACGCGGCTTTATCACCGCCGTTGATACCGGTTGGCCACCGCAGGGCTGGAGCGACGAGGTGCGCCAGCAGGTGATGCAGTGGCTGCCGCTGTGTGACTGGCTGCTGCTCAATGAAGTGGAAACACGCGGATTGGCGGCGGCAGAGAATCTGACGCAAAGTGCGGAATGGCTGGCGCAGCAGCTGAGCGGACGCGGCGGCTGCGTGGTGAAATGCGGCCCGCAGGGCGCCAGCTGCTGGCAAACTGAACGTGCCGTGAGTCAGCCTGCGCGTGCGGTGACGGTGGTGGATACCATCGGTGCAGGCGACAGCTTTAATGCCGGATTTCTCACCGCCCTGCTGCATCAGCAAGATCTTAATACGGCTTTGCAATGGGGCATTGCGGTGGCGTCGCTGGCCATCAGCACACTGCCGCGTCGCTATCCCGACTGGCATCAACTGCAACTTTCTCAGGAGTGTTAATTTATGGCCAGTGTTGAACTCGTAAAAGTGGCCAAACGCTACGCAAAACAGTCGGTGCTGCATCCGCTCGATCTCACTATTCCTGACGGCAGTTTTACCGTTTTGGTCGGCCCATCCGGCTGTGGCAAATCCACGCTGTTACGGCTGCTGGCCGGCCTGGAAAGCCTGTCGGACGGTGCGATTTTGATGGATAAGGTGCAGATCAACGATCGCGATCCGGCCGATCGCGATATCGCCATGGTCTTTCAGAGCTATGCGCTCTATCCGCACTTAACGGTAGCGGAAAACCTCGCGTTTCATATGCAGGTGAAGAAAGTGAAGCGCGAGGAGCAGCAGAGCAAAATTGCGCGCATCGCCGGGATTCTCGGCATCGACAAGCTGCTGCAGCGCTATCCTCGCGCCTTATCGGGCGGGCAGCGCCAGCGTGTCGCGATGGGCCGCGCGATGGTGCGGAATCCCAAAGTGTTTCTGTTCGATGAACCGCTCTCGAACCTTGATGCCCAGCTACGCATGGAGCTGCGCGCCGAGATCAAATCGCTGCATCAGCGTTTTAAAACCACCATGGTTTACGTGACGCACGACCAGGTGGAGGCGATGACGCTCGCCGACCAAATCGTGGTGATGAAGGATGGCCGCATTGTGCAGCAAGGCGCGCCGCTGGCGATTTACGATCGTCCGGCCGATACCTTTGTTGCGCGCTTTATCGGCTCACCGCCAATGAACCTATTACCGGCGCAACTGATCACGCGTGATGGCGTGCCCGGCGTGCAGTGCCAGGATCTGTGGCAACCGCTGCCCACGCGCTGGCAAGCGGCGGCGCGCGAGCGTGCAGGCGCAGCAGTGACGCTCGGCGTGCGTCCACACGATTTGCTGGAAACCCGCAGCAACGCGGCGGCGCAGGTGAAAGTGGTGGAGATCACCGGCGAATCAACCTTATTGCATCTTGAATGGCATGGTCAGGCGCTGCATATGCAGATCGCCGGTCGCCATGCAGCGGTGAGCGGCGACAGCATTATGCTGGGCTTTAACGCCGAGAAGATTCATTTGTTTGATGCGGAGACCGGAGCGCGCCTAAGCGAATCCTGAATAATACCGTCCTGCCGCACAGGATGTAGCGGCAGGATCGGCAGCTTGTCAGGTTTTTTCTGTGGCAGAGGATTTGGCAGTGCGTTTAGCGGCACGAAACTGTGTGGTTTTAGCCTCACGTTCAGCGATAAATTTTTGGCTCAACGTACTTTCAACCGCATTAAAGGTAAATGGCATATCCTGCGCAGCTGGGCTCCAGCTGGCATCGATTTCCTCGCCCGTACGCTTGTTGATGAGCTTTACCGCAGGCTCATCAACTGGATCAAAACCGCCCCATTTCATTCCCCAACTGCGTAATGCCAATAAAACGGCGTCCAGTTCTTTGCCTTTCTCCGTGGCATGGTATTCAAATCGTTTAGGGCGTTCGCAATAAAGGCGGCGTTCCAGCACGCCTTCACTCTCCAACGCCTTCAGACGTGTTGATAACAAAAATGAGGACATCTCCGTTTGCGCCTGTAAGTCATCGAAGCGGCGCACGCCTAAAGAGATCTCCCTCATGATCAGTAACGTCCAGCGGTCACCGACCACCGATAGCGATCGTGCGATCGGGCAGACGCTTTCGCAAATAGTGTCCCAACTCATAAACGTAAAATCTCCGACTTTTTGCCTGCAAATATTATAGCTTGACGCTTCACGCGAAGTCACTTCATAATTTGAAGTGACAAATCAACACTCTCAATGCACCACTTAAAAGGAACTTTCGTGAAAACTTTTAGCGATAAAAAAACGCTGCTTCTTGCCATGTTGCTGTTACCGACCAGCTTACTCGCCCAGCCGGTGGCTCAGGTTAAAACCCAGGCCCCCGGCTATTACCGCATGATGCTTGGCAATTATGAAGTCACCGCGCTATTAGACGGTACCGCCGTTCTGCCGATGGATACGCTGCTGCAAGGCGCGCCGGTCGATACCATAAAACGTCTGCTCGCGGCACAATCTCTTTCTACTCAGGTTGAGACGCCAATTAATGCTTTTTTGGTCAATACCGGCACTCACCTGATCCTGGTTGATTCTGGCGCAGGCGAATTTTTCGGCCATGCCGGCGGGCATTTACTGCAAAATTTGCGCGCCAGCGGTTATTCACCGGAACAAATTGATACCGTGCTGCTGACGCATATTCACTCTGATCACATTGGTGGGGTGAGTAACAACGGCAAACCGACGTTTGTAAACGCTAGCGTGTATGTGAATAAGCTAGACGCTGATTACTGGCTGGATCCGGCACACAGTGCTCAGTCTGCAGGCGAGGAGCAAAAAGCATTCAAACAGGCCAGCGATGCGCTGCAACCGATTGTTGCTGCGGGGAAATTGAAAACCTTTAGCGGTGAAACACAAATATTACCGGGCGTGATGGCGTTCCCTGCGGGCGGCCACACGCCGGGTCATACGGTGTATCAGTTTGACAGCGAAAACCAAAAATTGCTGGCCTGGGGTGATTTGGTTCATTCAACGGCGGTGCAAATGTCTCAACCTGAAGTCACCGTAACCTTTGATGGAAACAGCATTCAGGCCGAAAAGTCGCGTGAAAAGATATTGCGCGATGCGGCTGATAACCATGAGTGGATCGCCGGTGCGCATCATGCCTTCCCCGGCCTGGGCCATGTCGTTAGCGCGGCATCCATTAATAATCATCCTGCCTATCAATGGATCCCCGCTAATTACACTCTGCAAGGTTTAAAACCCTGATGCGATCTCTGAAATTATCGCCTTCATCGAAGGCGATAATTTTGCCAATCACCCTTCCGCCGTTACCGGCTGAAAAGTTCGGCGATTAAGGCTGGTGAAAATCACCAGCAGCGCCATCATCCCCAGCTCAACGCCGAGCGTGCCGGTAATCGCCGTCAGATGATTACCGTGCGCGTAGATCTGCGTGAAGACCCCGCCGAGCAGCATCGGACCTAAACCCAGCGCCGATTGCTGGACGGTAGAAAGCACCGCGCTGCCGGCACCCGCCTGGTGATGCGGCACACCGCTCATGCCGATGCGGTAGAAGGTACTGACGATAAACGACTGGCCAAAACCAATCAGCACCGTGGCGGGAATCAGCGTGAAAATGCCGACCTGCGGCCAGGCGAGTTGTAACGTAGCGATCAGCACCAGCAGGCCAACCATCTGAATGCCGCAGCCCATCAACAAGGTTGCGCGCTTGCCCAAACGCTCGACGACACGCGTCGATTGCATCGCGCCAATAAAATACGCTACGCCAAGCGCAATGAACGCGTTACCCGACTGGAACGCCGTCAGCCCTAATCCGGCCTGCAACGTCAACGCCACTGAGAACATAAAGCCGCTCCAGCAGGAGAAGAACAGCACCGCCAGGGTTAAACCAAAACGCACGCTTGGCAGACGCAGCAAAGAAGGTGGCAGCAGCGGCGCGCCTTGTGCCGCTTCCAGCCGCAGCGAACTCTGGCGCAGACGATGCAGAAACAGCGGGAACAGTACCAGCAGCAAAATGCACGGCCACGACCAGTGCAGCAGCGGACCCAGCGCCAGGGCCAGCATCAGACAACCAATCGCGCCCGCCAGCAGCAATGTGCCGCTAACATCTACCGGCACTCGCTGGGTGTTCTGAGTTTCCGGCACAAAGCGGCGTGCGGTGATCAACACAAACAGGCAGATCGGCAGATTAATCAGGAACACGCTGCGCCAGCCGTAACCGCCAATGTCGGCTTTGATAAGAAAACCGCCCAGCACCTGACCGATGATAAATGCCAGTCCGCCAATCCCACCGTACAAGCCGATAGCGCGCGCGTGCGCTCTGCCCTTTAGCGTGATGTGCAGCGTAGCGAGGATTTGCGGCACGATAAAGGCTGCGCCCACGCCCTGTAGCGCACGGGCAAACATCAACAGACTGACGCTGTTAGCGATGCCGCATAATAAAGATGCAATACCAAAGATCCATACTCCCGCGAGGAATACGCGACGGCGTCCGTAGTTATCACCCAGACGTCCGCCCATCGCCAGACAGATGGCAAAGGCAATGCCGTACACCGCAACGATTAACGCCAGCTCAATCGCAGTGGCCTGTAGCGTGTGGGCCATCGCGTCCAACGCCACGTTAACAATTGAAAAATCGATCATGGGCAGCAGTTGCCCGGCAAGCAGGACCATCAATCCTGTGCGTTGTAGTTGCGATGTTTGCATCGGTTTTGCCCTTGTTTTTGGTTGCTATACCACATAGCATCACCTAACCGTTAAACGGGTACCAGTTCTTGTTTATCATGGTATAAATACTACCCGCTTCGTCTAAGGATCTGTTTATGAGCCTGGCATCCGCGCCTGTTAGCGCCGAACATAACAACCGCAAATTACTGGGGACTTTTCTGCGCACGCGGCGCGAAAACCTTGACCCTAATCGTCTGGGTTTGCCGCGCATGCGCCATCGCCGCACGCCGGGTTTGCGACGTGAAGAGGTCGCGCAGTTAGCGGATGTTGGCGTCACCTGGTATACGTGGCTGGAACAGGGGCGGGATATTAAGGCCTCGCCGAAAACCCTGACGGCGATTGCAGCCGCGTTGCAGTGCAATGATGTGGAAACCCAGCACCTGTTTTCGCTCGCCGGGCATTCGTTGCCGTCGGTGCGCGTTGCGGCGGCCTGCTGCAAAATCGCCGCACATAATCAGCAAATGCTCGACGCCATCCAGTTGCCCGCCATTATTGAGACGCCGCGCTTCGATATCCTTGGATACAACGCTGCATGGTGTGCGCTGATGGGCGTCGACCTGGCCGAAATCGCGCCGGAAGATCGCAACTGCATCTGGCTGGCGTTCAACCATCCGGTATGGCGTAACGTCATTAGTGACTGGGATGAAGTGATGCCGCAAATGGTGGCGATGTTTCGTGGGCAGATGGGCGAGCACCTTGGCGATCCACACTGGGAAAGCTATCTTGCCCGCTTATTGAATAGTTCAGATGAGTTTGCCCACACCTGGCAGCGCTATGAATTGGGCCAGGTGGAGAACCGCGTGAAACGTTTCTACCGCGCGGAAGTGGGTGAACTCACGCTGCGGCAAAATAACTGGTGGTCGGCGTCGCGCAACGGCGATCGACTGTTGGTGTATGTGCCGGACGATGAAAACAGCGCCACGGCACTGCAACAGCTGATCAAACCCTAATCGACTACACCTTGCCCGTCAGCGCCGGAATCGGTGTTTGCGGGCGAGCGCCCTGCTGGCGGGTCAACAAGATCTGTCCCAGCAAGCTATCTTTGTTCACCACGCCATATTTCAGGTTAGTGTCGAGATATTTACGATCAAACCCCGTCAATTTGGTCAGCGGCGGCAGCACCGCAGGCAAACGATCCACCATCAACATGCGGCTCAATTTAACCGGACGCCACTCCACCAGGCTCTGATAAAGCAACGCGCTGGCTTCGCATTTCCGCAGATAGAAGTTGTATTGATTGTTTTCGCGTAACGCCTGCTGCTGTGCGATATACACCACCAGATAATCGGGCGGCGTAATGCCCTGCACAATAGTTTCATAATCAGGCAGCGCGAGCAGACGACGGAAAAACTCATCGGCACCGACTTCCACAATCGGGCGGAAGAAGTGCAGCCAGCGCGCTATAAAGGCGTTATTTTTCGGCGCGGCAAGAAACCAGGATTCAATCACCGGATAGGCTTTATCCAGCGTGGAGCTTTCGCGATAAAACGCGATCAGGTCATAACGATCCGCGCTGTTCACCGCCAGCAACTCATCCATGGTGCGATTGAGAATAATGGTGGCATCCATCCAGATCCCGCCGTAGCGATGCAGCAGTTCCAGCCTGATGACATCACTTTTGTGTGAAGGTCGCATATCCTGATGCACGAAGTGCAAACCCGGCAGGTAGTCCTGAATATTCAGGTTATTAATCACCGTAACCTGATAGCCGGGATTTTCGCGCACGATTTTATCGACAAAAATCTGCACTTCCGCCGGCAACGTTTCACTTTCCCAATACATCCAAATCTGACGCGGTATGGCTGCAGGTGCCGTCTGGCGCGGCAGCAAATTGATATCCTGCTCCGCAGCCGGATTGTAGTCAGGTAGCGTTCTGCGTTTGGTAAGCTTTTTCTCTGCCAGTAAACCTAATGAGACCAGATGGGTTTTGAATTTATTCTTTTTCATGGTTTCTCCAGCAGCACGGCCGCTAGTGACTTAATCATTGCTGTTAAAAAAAGGCGTGCATTAGCCCTACGGCAAAGGGTCGTAGATAGCTGATAAAAGCCCGGAAAATTGAGACAAAATTAACAAACAGCACCCGGAACGACAATTTAATAAACGGGTTAAGCGTCACTTTAAGAGAATACGTAGAACTGTGGGGTCGCCGCGCCCCTGGTTTGTGAAACGTTACGCAAAGCCGAACATCTTACAAGAACGGTTAAAATTAATACTGGATATATAAACAGTGATACGTATACTAATTCAACAGCCAAAGGGCTAAGTGAGTCTGCAAGAGGTGATAATGATGATGATCTCAACCGAAAGTCTGTCTGCTTTGAATACATCCTTGTTGATGGGCAGTCGTGAAATTGCCAGGGTCACAGGCATCACACACGGTGAAGTGAAACGCCTGATTAAAAGCCTGGAAACCGCCCAGCGTCTTTCCCAGCCGCTGACGGTTAATCATTATGAGCATCTGGGTGAAATACGGCAGGAGTTGCAGCTCAATAAGCGGGACTCATTGTTAGCCGTGGCGCGACTCTCGCCCGGCTTTACTGCGGAAATACTCGATCTTTGGCAGCAGCGTGAACAATTTACTCATCTGCCCGATTTCACCAATCCGGCCGAAGCGGCCCGCGCCTGGGCGGAACAGTTTGAACAGCGTCGCGCTGCCGAACAGCAACTTGCGTTATCTACGCCTAAGGCTGAATTCTTTGACCGCTTTGTCGAAGTTGAAGACTCGCTCGGCTTTCGTCAGTTGTGCAAAATGCTGAAAGTGAAGGAAACGGAGTTTCGTGAATTTCTCTTAGCGCGCAACATTATGTACCGTGAAAAAGGCACGCTGGCACCACAGCAGCATCATATGCAGGCGGGTTATTTTACGCTGCGATCCGGCCGCGGCGAAAATCAGCATGCGTTTTCGCAGGCACGTTTTACCGCTAAAGGCGTGAAATGGGTGGCGAGTTTATGGGCGGGACATATGTCGGACCAACCGAAAGGTGTCGCGGCCTAGATGCGCATTTTGCGCATCAGGCTTGGCACGTATGACGCACCTGACGGTCTCGTCGGGTGCGCACTGGAATAATTACAGCGTCATCAGCATCTCGTGCCACGCCATTCCGCCATGATCGGACTCGGACGGTTTGATGTATTGATATCCCCACTTTTTATACAGCTCAACGTGCTGGGTTTTACACATGAGGTGAATGGTTTGCTTGTTCATCAGCTTCATGCGCTCAATAAACTGGCGCATTAGCAGCGACGCATAGCCTTTGCCCTGGAAAGCAGGATCGAGCACTACTGACATAATCACCGCATTGGGTGCCGCAGGATCGTGGCCGATAAGCTCTTTGAAATCCTCATCCGACATCACCACGTCCCACGCACAACCCGCATTGATAAAACCGATGACTTCACCGTCTGCTTCCAGGCACAAAAAGCCCTGTGGATATTGCGCGATGCGGGTAGCGATTTTCTCGTGCGTTGCCGCCTCATCACCTTCATAGGCTTCAATTTCAATCGCGTAACAACGATCCACATCTGCCCGCTTCGCTTCTCTAAACACTAACGTCGACACAACTAAACCTCATCGTTTTACTTCTGAACGACGGTCATTCTAACAGGCGAGGAGAATAGGCGTGCTGATTGATCTGCTTGCTGCATATAAAGTTACCTGGTCGCCATGAATGGCGACCCTACAGGCTGAGGGATCCCCAGGAATATTGTTAATACACATACACGATATTCCTGTAATTCCCGGCCAGCCCGGCCCGCGCCTCTTCAATATCCAGTTCTCTCACGCTGTCCGGTTCCTGCCTTATCGCGTTC
>NZ_LGIS01000023.1 GCF_001187905.1 Pantoea sp. RIT-PI-b
GAATTTGCCTGGCGGCTTTAGCGCGGTGGTCCCACCTGACCCCATGCCGAACTCAGAAGTGAAACGCCGTAGCGCCGATGGTAGTGTGGGGTCTCCCCATGCGAGAGTAGGGAACTGCCAGGCATCAGTTAGGTGAAGAAGCCCTGAACGGAAGTTCAGGGCTTTTTTACGTCTATATCTCTGTAAAAATGCAGTGTTTTAGTGCAATTTTCAGCGAAAATTACAGCTAAATAGTCAAAAACCAGATCATATTCCCCCAACAACTCATCAAATATTAATAATCTTGCTGCTCTTCGTCCCAATTCCCACCTAAAGCTGAAACATTTTCATAAACCGCATGAAGACTCGACATTCACAGCATACCAGGCTAATGTCGGGCATCTGGATGTCTAAACGTTTATACGGTTGTAAGAAAGAGGTGAGCAGGTTATGCCAATCAGAATTCCCGACGAATTACCGGCAGTGAATTTTTTACGTGATGAAAATGTCTTTGTCATGACGTCATCGCGCGCCAGTGTTCAGGAAATTCGTCCACTTAAAGTGCTGATTCTTAACCTGATGCCAAAGAAGATCGAGACGGAAAACCAGTTCCTACGGCTGTTATCAAACTCGCCGCTGCAGATTGACGTGCAGCTGCTGCGTATTGATAGCCGCGAGTCGCGCAACACCCCGACCGAGCATCTGAACAACTTCTACTGCAACTTTGAAGACATCCAAAACGATAATTTCGATGGGCTAATTGTCACCGGTGCCCCGCTGGGACTGGTTGATTTCAATGATGTAGCCTACTGGCCGCAGATTCAGCGCGTGCTGCATTGGGCAAACGAACATGTCACATCGACGCTGTTTGTTTGTTGGGCGGTACAGGCGGCATTAAACATTCTGTATGGCATTCCTAAGCAGACGCGACAGAACAAATTATCCGGTGTTTATGAGCATCAGATCCTGCATCCGCATGCACTGCTAACGCGTGGTTTTGACGACACTTTCCTGGCGCCACATTCACGCTATGCAGATTTCCCCAGCCAGTTAATTCGTGACTACACCGATCTCGAGCTGTTCGCCGAAGCGGAATCTACCGGCGCCTACCTGATGGCGAGTAAAGACAAGCGCTTAGCATTTGTTACCGGCCATCCTGAGTATGATGCGCTGACGCTTTCTGGCGAATATCATCGTGATTACGATGCGGGCTTACATCCGGAAGTGCCGTTCAACTACTTCCCGCAGGACAATCCTGAACTGCCACCGCGCGCCACCTGGCGCAGCCATGGCAATCTGCTGTTCTCGAATTGGCTCAACTACTACGTTTATCAGATCACGCCGTTCGATCTGCGTCGTATGAATCCCACGCTCGAATAAATCCAACGCCTCGTTTTATCCTGCCGCGATAGTCGAAAGCTATCGCGTTTTTTTTTGCCTTCTGTATCTAGTGGAACCTATTGCCTTTAATTTTATGAATTAAATTATATAAATATCAATGTCATAAATGCCATCTAATACAAAAATGGAAATAGTTTTTGAAAATAAAATAAAAACCGTTATGCTCTGATCTTGCAGGTTAAAAAACACCCTACATCCGGATCCTGTCGTTAGGCGATGGATCAACTCAGGAGGCAGCCCGCATGACAGACTCGGTTATCAGCAATACGCTAACCTTTAGCCAGCCCTTTACCCACGCGGAAAAGCAGCTGCTTACCCCGGAAGCGATCGATTTTATCCATTCACTGGTGGTGCGTTTTGCACCTGAGCGTGAGCGTCTGCTGAAAGCACGCCAGCAACGCCAGCAGCGCTACGACCAAGGCGAACTACCTGGATTTGATTCGGAAACCACTTCCATTCGTGAAAATGAGTGGCAGGTGCGGCCAATCCCCCCGCTGTTGCAAGATCGTCGTGTGGAGATCACCGGTCCGCCGGATCGCAAAATGGTGATCAACGCGCTTAATGCGAACGTCAACGTCTTTATGGCCGACTTTGAAGATTCGCTGGCACCGACCTGGCAGAAGCTGATTGATGGACAATTAACGCTACGCGATGCGGTTAAGGGTACGCTGAGCTTTACCAGTGAAACCGGCAAGATCTACCAGCTGCGCGCCAACCCGGCGCTGCTGATGTGCCGTGTACGTGGTCTGCATCTGAATGAAAAGCATGTTGAGTGGCGCGATCGAGCCATTCCCGGCGGGCTGTTTGATTTCGCGCTCTACTTTTTCCACAACGTTGAAGCGCTGCGGGAGAAGGGCCATGCGCCATGGTTCTATTTGCCGAAAACCGAGCATGCGGCTGAAGTGGCATGGTGGCGTGAGATCTTCCGTTTCAGTGAAGATCGCTTCGATCTGCCACGCGGCACGATCAAAGCCACGGTATTGATCGAAACGCTGCCCGCGGTATTTCAGATGGATGAGATCCTGTGGGAACTGCGCGATCACGTGGTTGGGCTCAACTGTGGCCGCTGGGATTACATCTTCAGCTACATCAAAACGCTCGGACAACATCCCGATCGCATCCTGCCGGACCGCCAGCAAATCAGCATGGACCAACCATTCCTGGATGCCTATTCTCGCCTGCTGATCAAAACCTGTCATCGCCGCGGCGCGCTGGCGATGGGCGGCATGTCAGCGTTGATTCCTAGCAAAGATACGGAACGCAATTTATGGGTAACGCAGAAGGTGCAGGAAGACAAAACGCGTGAAGCCGGCAACGGTCACGACGGCACCTGGGTGGCACATCCCGGTCTGGCAGATATTGCGATGGAAGCATTTGACCGTCAGCTCGGCGATAAGCCCAATCAACTGCATATTACGCGTGAGCAGGATGCGCCAATCACCGCAGAACGTTTATTGGCACCGTGTCGCGGCAAGCGCACCGAAGCGGGCATGCGCGCTAATATTCGCGTGGCGCTGCAATATCTGGAAGCCTGGATCAGCGGCAATGGCTGCGTACCGATTGATGGCCTGATGGAAGATGCCGCCACTGCTGAAATCGCACGTACTTCGATCTGGCAATGGATTCATCACAAACAGATTCTCAGCGATGGTCAGCCGGTAACGGTAGCGCTTTTCGAACGCCTGCTGGAAGAAGAGTTAGCTGCGTTGCAGCAAACCCTTGGCGCAGAACGTTGCCGCAACGGACGTTTTGAGGATGCCGCCGCGCTGATGGCGCAAATCACCACCGATAACCAACTGGTTTCTTTCCTCACTCTGCCAGGCTACCGCCTGCTGCCTTGAACCCGGAGATATGGCTATGAATCGTACGCAACAGATCAAACTGCTGGAATCGAGCTGGAACGATGCACGTTGGGAAGGCATTACTCGTCCGTACAGTGCAGAGGACGTTATCAACCTGCGCGGCTCGGTGAATCCAGCCTGCACGCTGGCGGAACGCGGCGCCACCAAACTCTGGTCGTTGCTTAATGGCGAATCCAGCAAAGGCTACATCAACAGCCTCGGTGCGCTGACCGGCGGTCAGGCGGTGCAGCAAGCAAAAGCAGGCATTGAGGCGATTTACCTCTCAGGCTGGCAGGTGGCGGCCGATGCCAACCTCGCCGGGCAGATGTATCCCGATCAGTCGCTGTATCCGGTGAATTCGGTGCCAAACGTGGTGGAACGTATCAACCAAAGCTTCCAGCGCGCCGATCAGATTCAGTGGGCCAGCGGCGTCTCGCCAGACGATGAGGACTTCATCGATTACTTCCTGCCGATTGTGGCCGATGCGGAAGCCGGTTTTGGCGGCGTGCTCAATGCTTTCGAGCTGATGAAATCGATGATTCAGGCCGGTGCCGGTGCGGTGCATTTTGAAGACCAGCTAGCGGCAGTGAAAAAGTGCGGACACATGGGCGGCAAAGTATTAGTACCGACGCAGGAAGCGATTCAGAAACTGGTGGCAGCACGTCTGGCGGCTGACGTAATGAACGTGCCGACGGTATTAATTGCGCGCACTGATGCCGATGCCGCCGATCTGATCACGTCCGACTGCGACCCGCGCGATGCAACATTCATTACCGGTGAGCGCACTGCCGAAGGCTTCTTCCGCACGCACGCAGGTATTGAGCAGGCGATCAGTCGCGGGCTGTCCTATGCACCTTATGCCGACGTGCTGTGGTGTGAAACCTCGACGCCGGATCTCGAGCTGGCGCAACGTTTTGCCGATGCCATTCACGCGCAGTACCCCGGCAAACTGCTGGCCTATAACTGCTCGCCGTCGTTTAACTGGAAGAAGAATCTCGACGATCGCACTATCGCACGTTTCCAGCAGGCGCTGAGCGACATGGGCTATCGCTTCCAGTTTATTACGCTGGCCGGCATTCACAGCATGTGGTTCAACATGTTCGACCTTGCGCACGCCTACGCGCAGGGCGAAGGCATGCGGCATTACGTGGAAAAAGTGCAGCAGCCGGAATTTGCAGCGCGCGACAAAGGCTACACCTTCTCGTCACATCAGCAGGAAGTGGGGACCGGCTACTTCGATCGCATCACTAATGTGATTCAGGGCGGGCAATCCTCGGTGACTGCATTGACCGGTTCCACCGAAGCCTCGCAGTTCTAATCTCACACCGATACTGCCTTTGTAGGGTCGCCATTTATGGCGACCGTTTCCCCCGGAGCGTTGCCAATGACACCGAGAGAATCGTTAATCGCCCACACCATTCTGCAGGGTTTTGACGCGCAGTATGGTCGCTTTCTGGATATCACTGCTGGCGCACAGCAGCGCTTTGAACAGGCTGACTGGCACGCGGTGCAGCAGGCGATGAAAGCGCGTATTCATCTCTACGATCACCACGTTGGCTTGGTTGCTAATCAGCTGCGCATTCTCAATGATACTTCGGACTGGGATGAAGCTTTCTGGCTGCGCGTCAAAAGTCATTATGAAACCCTGCTGCCTGGCTATCCGCGCCACGAAATTGCCGAGAGCTTCTTCAATTCGGTCTATTGTCGCTTACAGGGCCACCGCCATTTGTCGCCCGAACGCTTGTTTATCTTCCCGTCGCAGCCTTACGCGCCGGCACCCGTTGCACAGCGCCCGCTGTCGCGCCTGTATCGTCCGCAGCAGAATTGGCAGGAGACATTGCGTCAGGTGCTGAATGACATGCCGCTGCGCCTAACGTGGCAGGATCAAACGCGCGATATCGGCTGGATTGTGCGTCATCTGCATGAGCAGTTTGGCGCCGCGCAGCTGGCAAACGCGACGCTGGATGTCGCTAGCGAGCTGTTTTATCGCAACAAAACCGCGTGGATTGTGGCGCGGCTGCAGCTCAATGATGGCGTAGTGCCCTGCTTGTTGCCGATCCAGCGTGATGATGCCGGACGCTTGTGGATCGATACCTGTCTGACCGATAGCGATGATGCCAGCATCGTGTTTGGCTTTGCGCGCGCCTACTTCATGGTTTACGCGCCGGTGCCTGCTGCGCTGGTAGCGTGGCTGCAACCGATTTTGCCGGGCAAAACTGTGGCTGAGCGCTACATGGCGATTGGCTGTCAGAAGCACGGTAAAACCGAATGTTATCGTGAATACCTGCACTATCTGGCGCACAGCGAGGAGGATTTCACCGTCGCGCCCGGCATTCGCGGTATGGTGATGATGGTGTTCACGCTGCCGGGTTTCGATCGCGTATTTAAAGTGATTAAGGACCGTTTCGCGCCGCAAAAGGAGGTCACCGATGCGCAGGTGCGTGACTGCTATCGCATGGTCAAAGAGCACGATCGCGTCGGACGCATGGCGGATACGCAAGAGTTTGAACACTTTGCATTGCCGCGCGCCCGTATTCCTGCCGAGCTGATGGCGGAGTTTGAGCGCGATATTCCGCAGAAGCTGGAAGTACGTGACGATGTGGTGATTATTCGCCACTTGTGGCTGGAGCGCCGCATGGAGCCGCTCAATCTGTGGCTGGCACAGGCGACACCGGAACAGCGGCAGCATGCGATTGGCGAGTACGGCGATGCGATTCGCCAGCTGGCGGCGGCGAATATTTTCCCCGGTGACATGCTGTTCAAAAACTTTGGTATGACGCGCCATGGTCGCGTGGTGTTTTACGACTACGACGAGATTCGCCCGATGAGTGAGTTGGTGTTCCGCGATGTACCGCAGGCGCGTTATGAAGAGGATGAACTGCAGGCCGAACCCTGGTACAGCGTCGGCCCGGATGACGTGTTCCCGGAAACCTTCCGCTATGCGCTATGCAGTGAACCGGCGACCGGTAAATTACTGCAGGCGCTGCATCCACAACTGTTTGATCCCAACTGGTGGCGCGCGCTGCAAACGCGCATCCGCGCAGGGCATATTGAAGAGGTGATTGCCTGGCGCGCGAGCCAGCGTTTCAGCGCGCGCTATGCTGCGGTGGCCGCTTAACGGCCAGAATAGGTTTGCGTCACCTGTTTGGCGGCGCGAATCACCAGCGCACCCAGTTCGGTGATGCGGTCGTCTGTCATGCGTGCAATCGGGCCGGAAATGGAGATTGCCGCGAAGGGTTCGCCATGCTCGTCATAGATCGGCGCAGCGACACAGCGCAGGCCTAGCGCGTGCTCCTCGTCATCATGGGAGAAGCCCATCTTACGAATCAGCGCCAGATTTTCCTTCAGGCTGTGCGGCGAAATCAGCGTCTTCGGCGTGTAATGGTGCAAACCTTTTTGATGCAGCAGCGCTGTTACTTGCTCATCGCTCAGATGTGCCAGAAATGCTTTGCCGGCGCCGGAGGCATGCATCGGCAGCTTACCGCCAATGGGTGCGGACATCCGCATCAGCTGCGTGCACTGCACCTGATCGATGATCACCGCCTGATAATCGCTGAGATCCAGCACCGCCAGATTCACCGTCTCACCGGCATCTTCCATCAGCTTGCGCAACAGCGGATGCACAATCGCCAGCAGATTGCGGCTCTGCAGGAAGCTGCTGCCGACCACAAAGGCGTGCGAACCAATGGTCCATAACCCTAAGTCGCCCACCTGATGGACAAAGCCTTGTTGCTGCATGGTGGTGAGCAGGCGATGCGTGGTGGAGTTGGGTAAACCGGCCTGTTGTGCCAGTTCGGTGAGCGCCACGCTGCCGTGGGATTCGGCAATCAACTCCAGCAGACGCAGGCCGCGCGTAAGAGATTGAACTTGCCCGCCAACGGGCGCGCTGGTGGTCGTGGTGGTGGCACGCGGTTTCTTGCCGCGTTTTACGGGCGCAGGGGTTGCCATAACTTCTCCACAATCGCATTAATTATGGAAACCATTTTCGTTTTTAATGGTGCGAATGCAAACGTTCGCTTTCTGGTCGGATCTGTTAGGCATCATGGCTGAAAATGTCTCATCTGAGCTGACTTTTGCTCATCTTAAAGATATGCCAGTATGTCTGGCTGGCATATTAGCCAACGCAATGACGTGGACGGGGCAACAGTGAGCAACAAAACAGAAATGCTGCAGCAGCAGCTGGCGCAACGCATCATGATTCTGGACGGTGGCATGGGCACCATGATCCAGAGTTATAAACTGAGCGAGCAGGATTTTCGTGGCAGCCGCTTTGCCGACTGGCCGTCCGATTTGCAAGGTAACAACGATCTGTTGGTGCTCACCAGGCCGGATGTGATTCGCGAAATCCACGATGCCTATCTCGCCGCGGGCGCGGATATTCTGGAGACCAATACCTTTAACTCCACCACCATTGCGATGGCGGATTACGCGATGGAAGCGCTGTCGGCGGAGATCAACTTCGAAGCCGCCAAACTGGCACGTGCCAGCGCCGATGCCTGGACGGCAAAAACACCGCATCGTCCACGCTACGTGGCGGGCGTGTTGGGCCCGACCAACCGCACCTGTTCTATCTCACCGGATGTTAACGATCCCGCTTATCGTAACGTCACCTTCAATCAGCTGGTGGAAGCCTATCGCGAATCCACACATGCGCTGATCGCTGGCGGTTCTGATCTGATCATGATCGAAACGGTGTTCGATACGCTGAATGCCAAAGCGGCGATTTATGCGGTGCAGGCCGAGATGGAAGCGATGGGCGTTAAGCTGCCGCTGATGATCTCCGGCACCATCACCGATGCCTCCGGTCGTACGCTCTCCGGTCAAACCACCGAAGGTTTCTATAACTCGCTGCGCCACGCCGAGCCGCTGTCATTTGGTCTTAACTGTGCGCTGGGGCCGGACGAACTGCGTCAATATGTGGCGGAGCTGTCGCGCATTGCCGAAGGCTACGTCACCGCGCACCCGAACGCCGGTTTGCCCAATGCCTTTGGTGAATACGATCTTGATGCCGCCATTATGGCCGAGCAGATTGGTGAGTGGGCACGTGCCGGATTCCTCAATATTATCGGTGGCTGCTGCGGTACCACGCCGGAACACATCGCGGCGATGGCGGCTGCGGTGGAAGGTGTTGCGCCGCGCCAGCTGCCGGAGATTCCGGTGGCTTGTCGCCTGGCGGGCCTGGAACCGCTTAACATTCACGCCGACTCGCTGTTCGTCAACGTTGGCGAACGTACCAACGTCACCGGCTCGGCTAAGTTCAAGCGCCTGATCAAAGAAGAGAAATATAACGAAGCGCTGGATGTGGCGCGTCAGCAGGTTGAGAGCGGGGCGCAAATCATCGATATCAACATGGATGAAGGCATGCTGGATGCGGAGGCGGCGATGGTGCGCTTCCTCAATCTGATTGCTGGTGAACCCGACATCGCGCGTGTGCCGATCATGATCGACTCCTCAAAATGGGAGGTCATTGAGAAGGGCCTGCAGTGCATTCAGGGTAAAGGCATCGTTAACTCCATCTCGATGAAAGAGGGCGTTGAACCTTTCATTGATCACGCGCGGAAAGTGCGTCGCTACGGCGCGGCGATGGTGGTGATGGCGTTTGACGAAGTCGGTCAGGCGGATACGCGCGCGCGCAAAATCGAAATCTGTCGCCGCGCCTACAAGATCCTCACCGAAGAGGTCGGTTTCCCACCAGAAGACATCATTTTCGATCCGAATATTTTTGCCGTTGCCACCGGGATTGAAGAGCACAACAACTACGCGATGGACTTTATCGGTGCCTGTGCCGATATCAAGCGCGAATTGCCGCATGCGCTGATCTCCGGCGGCGTCTCCAACGTATCTTTCTCGTTCCGCGGTAATGAACCGGTGCGTGAAGCGATTCACGCGGTGTTCCTCTATTACGCCATCCGCAACGGCATGGATATGGGCATCGTCAATGCCGGGCAGCTGGCGATTTACGACGATCTGCCGGCCGAGCTGCGCGACGCTGTGGAAGACGTGGTTCTTAACCGCCGTGATGATGGCACCGAGCGCCTGCTGGAGCTGGCGGAGAAATATCGCGGCAGTAAAAGTGACGGCGAGCAGGAGAAACAGCAGGCCGAATGGCGCAGCTGGGACGTGGTAAAACGTCTGGAATACTCGTTGGTGAAAGGCATCACCGAGTTTATTGAGCTGGATACCGAGGAAGCGCGTCAGGCATCTGAACGCCCGATCCAGGTGATTGAAGGCCCGCTGATGTCCGGCATGAACGTGGTTGGCGATCTGTTCGGCGAGGGCAAAATGTTCCTGCCGCAGGTAGTGAAATCGGCGCGCGTGATGAAGCAGGCGGTGGCCTATCTCGAACCTTACATTCAGGCCAGCAAAGAGGCCGGACGCAGCAACGGCAAGATCGTGCTGGCGACGGTGAAGGGCGATGTGCACGACATCGGCAAAAACATCGTTGGTGTGGTGCTGCAGTGTAATAACTACGAAATTATCGACCTCGGCGTGATGGTGCCGAGCGACAAAATCCTTAAAACCGCGATTGCCGAGAACGCCGATATTATCGGGCTTTCTGGGCTGATTACGCCGTCGCTGGATGAAATGGTTAACGTGGCGAAAGAGATGGAGCGCCAGGGATTCACTATCCCGCTGCTGATTGGCGGCGCGACCACCTCGAAGGCGCACACGGCGGTGAAGATTGAGCAGAATTACAGCGGTCCAACGGTGTATGTGCAGAACGCCTCGCGCACCGTGGGCGTGGTGTCATCGTTGCTCTCCGCTACGCTGAAAGAAGATTTCGTGGCACGCACGCGCAAAGAGTACGACACGGTGCGTATTCAGCATGCACGTAAAAAGCCGCGCACGCCGCCGGTCAGCCTGCAAACCGCGCGCGATAACGACTACTCCATTGATTGGGAAAGCTATACGCCGCCGGTGCCGCATCGTCTCGGCGTGAGCGCAGTGCAAGCCAACATTGAAACGCTGCGTAATTACATCGACTGGACGCCATTCTTTATGACCTGGTCGCTGGCGGGAAAATATCCGCGCATCCTGGAAGATGAGGTGGTGGGCGAAGAGGCCAGGCGGCTGTTTGCCGATGCCAACGCGATGCTGGATATGCTGAGCACCAGCGGCACGCTCAATCCTCGCGGCGTGGTGGGGATTTTTCCGGCTAACCGCGTCGGCGATGACATTGAAATCTATCGCAATGAGAACCGCAACGAGGTGCTGTGCGTGAGCCATCATCTGCGTCAGCAGACCGAGAAAACCGACTTTGCTAACTATTGTTTGGCCGACTTCGTGGCGCCGAAATCCAGCGGTAAAGCCGATTACCTCGGCGCGTTTGCCGTTACCGCTGGAATTGAAGAGGATGCGCTGGCCGAGGCGTATGACAAACAGCACGATGATTACAACAAAATCATGGTGAAAGCGGTGTCGGATCGTCTGGCGGAAGCCTTTGCCGAGTATCTGCACGAGCGGGTGCGCAAGGTGATTTGGGGCTTTGCCGCCCATGAAAATCTGAGCAACGAAGAGCTGATTCGCGAGAACTATCAGGGCATTCGTCCCGCGCCGGGCTATCCCGCTTGTCCGGAACATACCGAGAAAGCGCCGATCTGGCAGCTACTGGATGTGGAAGCCAATACCGGTATGAAACTGACCGAATCTTTCGCTATGTGGCCAGGCGCGGCGGTTTCCGGCTGGGATTTCAGTCATCCTGACAGTAAATATTTTGCCGTGGCGCAGATTCAACGCGACCAGGTAGAAGATTACGCGGCGCGTAAAGGGATGAGTGTGACCGAGGTTGAGCGCTGGCTGGCACCGAATCTGGGTTATGACGCGGATTAATATTCGCTAACGCGCAATAAATTGCGCCGCTACGGTATGTGCATCTATCCGTAGCGGCGCGATTTATCGCGTAATGCCGATCCGTTAAGCGCTGAGCGACTTTCGTTCGCCATCGGCTGAGGCAGTTTCAGTCATGCCGTGCGGCGACCGAGCAGAGGACGCCTGGCCGCGCCCTCTGCACTCCCGGGCCCTGCGCCAGCCCATCCCGCCGCTTCGCGGTGCCTTCACTCCCTCACGATTCCTGACGGACCAGCGGCGATTCGCTCCTGCTCAGCGCCGCCTCTCGCCGCATCCCTGCGGCTCGCCCTGGAATCCCTCACTCGTTCAGCGGGATGGGATGTCGCCTCAACACCCGCGCTGCAGCAGCAATGCCTATTCCTGAATTATCATCGCTGTAACGCTTGTAGGGTCGCCATTCATGGCGACCCGGTAACCCACGCAGAGCAAGTGCGCTGCTTAACTGACGTGCATTACGCCATTGATGGCGACCTTCTTAAATATATGTACAAAAAAAAGGTCGGCATAAATGCCGACCCTACGATTAATACAGATGAATCAATCAGTTAAAGCGCGCATCGCGATCTGACGTTAGATCATACAGCTGATACTTACGGCCCAGCATCTGGCCGCCATCACGCGTTAACGGCACCCAGTTCACCTGCGCACGGCCACGCGTTGGCGTCACGGTAAACAGATCCATCGGTACCGAAATGTAGAAGCCTTTGGTAAAGTCGCCTTCACCATACGCTTCTGCCGACACATTGGTTTTGGTGGCGTAGAAGCCAACCATCACACCGCTGTCGAAGCGCTTCGACACATCCAACGTCACGCCTTTATCTTTTGCCAGATATTCACCGACGCTGGCTTTCACCAATACATCCTGCATAAACCATGGACGCCAGTAAGCGGTGAAATGCCCGGTTGGCGCTTTGTAGTCGGTGAACTGCATCATGTTGTCCCAATCACGCTGCTTCACGTAGTTGGCATCAACGCCGAATGCCCAGTTGCTATCAATCGGACGATACAACACCTCGCCACCGACGCCACCATACATGGTTTCCAGATAACCGCCGTAAACCTGGCCGTAGAAACCGTTGCCGAGCGACCGCATATAGTTGGCTTGCAGATCGTTGACGTAAACGTTGTTCTCAACGTAATCACGAATATGGGTACGCACGCGTGGCAGCGTGGAGTCGGCTGGCGCGCCGTTATAGTTAAACTTGTCGTAGTTATTGGCGATGTTACCAAACAGGCTGCCGCCGACTAACAGATGATCGGTGAGCCAGTAATCGGCGTTGGCCATCACGCCAACCTGATACATGTAGAAGCTTTCCGGTCCGCCGACCGACTGATTCAGCACCGGCGACAAGCTGTAGTTCAGGCGATCTTTGCGGATGAAGAAACCTTGCTCGGTGGTGCCGGGATCAACCGGATTGTCGCGCGTTTGCTGCAGCGGCTGCTCATGCCCAAGCGGATAACCGGCCAGCTCGTTGTGCAGGCTGGCGACGTTGGTGCGCGTGCTCACCTGCGGCATATTGAAGCGCGACTCGGTGACATCGATGGTATCGATACCGGCAGGCAGGTTGTTCATGATGATGCGATTGGCACGATCGACGCCTTCGCGCGTGTCGCGATATTTGGTTTGCTCGCCGGAAACGTACAGCGTGCTGCCTTTGGTCTGGATATGCGGGCCGTTCAGTCCGGCGTTGTACTTCAGATCCGTCAGCTGATTCGCCACCACCGTCGGTTGCAGCAGGTCGCCCTGCGGCTGCGGGTTGTAGGCCGGTTTCTCGCTATCAATGTGCGACTGATGCAGATCGTTGAAGTTAGTGCGCAGGGTAAAGCCGAACATAAAGGTGTTGCCGCGCTCGTAGCTGGCGTTGATGTCGGCCCAATCGGTGATGCGATAAATCGCGCCGACGTTAACCTTACTGCGCTGATCCAGACGGCCAGCAAAATCATCCTGATAGTTGTTACCTTCGTACTCCACCTTCAGGCGCAGCGGCTGCCATGGCGTTTGATACTCCACGCCACCAAACAGTGCTGAAGGACCGTGGAACATCTGCGAACCGTTAATCGAACCCGCTTCGCCGTTACCGGTGCGGCTACAGAAACTGTCGCTGTAGGAGCAGAACGGGTTTTTGATGGTGCCGCTATTGCCGAGATAACCCCAGCCCAGACCTAAAGTGAAATCAAACGGCCCCCACGCTTTGCTGGCCACCAGATATTCGCTGTCGAATAAACCGGTACCGCCTAAATCGCGCGAGCCCACGGCCACTTCCGGCAGCCAGTAGCTCTCTTGCCACAGGCGCAGCTTCACATCGAAGGCTTTATCTTTATAACTTTGATTGCCGCTGAAGCCTTCCACTGCGCTGTAGCGACGGGTTCGCACGTCGGTATAACGCACGGTGGTTTCCAGCCACGGGAACAGCTGCAGTGAGGCCGAATAGTAACGATATTGATCGTTATCGCGGAAGTTAACGCTAAATTCACCCTCTTTCGCCATACGCGCAGTTGGCGTCTGCATCAGACCTACGCCACCAAAATCAGATTGCGAAGGGCCGACCGGTTCCGGCCAGGTCTCCGCATGCACCTGGCAGGCAGCGGAAACAGAAGCAGCCAGCAGGCTGATAATTAATTGTTTTTTCATCAGTCTGGTATCCGGTGAGTCAGAACGGAAAGCATGCGCGCATTCAAATCGCTTTGGCCCCAGGGCAGGCTCCATGAGGTGAAACCGAGCCAGATAATGCTGCCGGGCTCCACTTCGATATGGCGATGATTCCAGTAGGCAATTGGCACGTGTTGTGTGCTGCCAGACGGCGCAATCACCGTGGCAAAGCTGCGTTCCGCACCGGAAAGGCGATCGTGACCGTCGAGGTAATCACGCACTTCACGGCCAGGCTGCCAGCTCTCTTTTCCTGGATTGCTTAGCGCACCCAGCACCAGCACCTGCGTGGGTTGTACCAGCGTGTAGAGGTCATAGCTGCCCTGCAGCGTGCGGTTAGCCTGCGGACGCAGACGCACCTCATCGGGATCGAGTGAGGTGAATTGGCGGCCAGTGACTTTTATGTCGTTAAGCTGGTGGATGACCGCGCCAATGGTGGCGGCCAGCGACTCGCCGCTGTCGGCTTGCCAGGCGCGCAGATCGGCCAGCAGCTGTTTCTGCTGTTGCTGTGCTACCGCGGTTGCACCGCGTTCGGCAATCACCGTGCCCGGCCACCAACTGCGCAGTGCAGGATTTGTCAGTAATTGAGAGAGGTTTTGCGCATCATCGATTTGCAGTGCGTTTTTACCCTGCACATCGTGCACGGTGACTTGAGCCGCGGCCAGCGCATGGCCAGCCGTTAGCAGCATCAACGCTGCCAGCATTGGAGTTATTTTATTCATGATTTCGCCGGCTTCAGAATGGTGGTTTCAACAGGGAATGCATCGGCGGCCAGCATCTGGCTGGCCTGCAGCACCGTGCCGTCACGGTTATCGATCCAGAACGTATTTTGCCACTCGGTCCCCAGGCTCTCCATACGAACGGTCTCATGCCAGACACGGCACGGCACGCGTTCGCCGGTGATATCCAGCACCGTATCGTCACCGCGCTGGAAGCGGGAAACGGCTGTCGCGGCGCGCACGTTATCCTGTTCGCGCCACTGCACCACGCGCGTCCAGCTGGCACCGTTTTGCAGGTGTAACGCATCGGCGAGCGGATCCTGCGCCAGGTTGCTGACGTCAGTGAGGTTGCTCGGTAGCCCGAGGGTTTTCACCAGGCGGCCATGCTGCATCACCAGCATCGCTTTATCCTGGGTGATCCACTTCTGCTGACCGTTTTCGTTGTAACCGAGCACCACGAAGATGCGCGGACCATCATTGATGTGAGCATAGAGGCTGGCGTAGGGCAGGTTAGCAACCTGTTCATCGGTAACTGTGACATCATCCGGGCCGTTAACGGCCAGCATCACGGTTTGTTCAAGGCCTTTTTGCGTTTGTGTGCAGGCCTGCAACAACAGGCAAAGAAGTAGCAAAGAGAGTCGGCGCACTGTATATCCCTGTCTAAATAAGCCAAGCAAAAAATAACCACACGGGTGTGTGGTTATGCTTAAAGGTGCTATATCAACGAGTGGTGCTCGTTGTGGTGGTTGTTGTTGTACCGGTATTTGCACCGTCACCGCCGCCAGAAGCAGCAATGCCGAGACCCACTAACGCACCGAGCGCGCCGATACCGACAGCGGTAGACGCACCGGCAGAGATTGCTCCCGCCTGCGCGCCTGCTGCAGCACCAGCTTCTTCCGGCGCGGCAATCGCAGCGGAGGAAACGGCAACGTAAAGTAAGGCTGCACCGGCAACCATCAGTTTTTTCATAACAACGTTTCCTGCATTTATATGAATCAATGAATGTAGGATCTACCCAGAATTCGGGCGCGTTCAGTATAGGGCAACAAATTACCAGAGTTCAGCATGAGTAAAAGAGGGCGCAAACCTAAGACATTTCTGGTGATAAATACGGCGAATTGGCGTTAGCTGCTTTTTTTAAATGCAGTTTTTTCTGAGGGTGGAATAATTATTTGATTGTCTATAGCAGGGCAGAATTTTTCACTTTTGCATTAACTATTGGTACGGAATAGGAATAATCAGAATTTCCTGAAGCAGGTTAAATAAAAATGATAAATCAATCATATGGATAGCGAGAGGCTGACCGTAAAATAGGGCCATTTTTTAATTAAAAGGGTGGCGGATAATAGGGCAAACTTCCGATTATCCTTAGCGTATTTTAAGAATTTTCTAAGCGGAGCAGCAGACTAAAATAACCGAATTGCGCGGGTTGTTGCCTATTTGGCATAAAAAAGGCGGCAACCATGCCGCCTTATTCACTGGGTGGGTGGGAAATTAACGCCAGGATTTGTAGCGATTAATTAAGCCATTAGTGGAGCTATCGTGGCTACTAATTTCCGCGTCATTCTCCAGCTCTGGCAAGATGCGGTTTGCCAGCTGTTTACCCAATTCAACGCCCCATTGGTCAAAGGTGAAGATGTTGAGAATCGCGCCTTGCGTGAAGATTTTGTGTTCATACAGCGCAATCAGCGAGCCCAGGCTGAACGGCGTAATTTCACGCAGCAGGATTGAGTTGGTTGGACGGTTACCTTCGAACACCTTGAACGGCACGATGTGTGCCACGGATGCGGCCGATTTGCCGGCATCGGTGAACTCTTTCTCTACCACATCACGCGACTTACCAAACGCCAGTGCTTCGGTCTGTGCAAAGAAGTTCGACAGCAGCTTCGGATGGTGATCGGTCAGCACGTTGTGGCTTAAGGCCGGTGCAATGAAGTCGCACGGAATCAGTTTGGTGCCCTGATGAATTAGCTGGTAGAACGCGTGCTGGCCGTTGGTGCCTGGCTCACCCCAAATGATGGGGCCAGTCTGATAATCCACCGGGTTGCCTTCACGATCGACATATTTACCGTTGGATTCCATGTTGCCCTGCTGGAAGTAAGCAGCAAAGCGATGCATGTACTGGTCGTACGGCAGAATCGCTTCGGTTTCGGCACCAAAGAAGTTGTTGTACCAGATGCCAATCAGCGCCAGCAGCACCGGCAGGTTTTGCTCGGCAGGCGTATTAGCAAAGTGATTATCCATCGCATGTGCGCCGCTCAACAGCTGCTCGAAGTTCTCGAAGCCGATAGACAGAATGATCGACAAGCCGATTGCTGACCACAGTGAATAGCGGCCGCCAACCCAATCCCAGAATTCGAACATGTTGTCGGTATCGATACCGAATTCACCCACCGCTTTGCCGTTGGTCGACAGCGCTGCGAAGTGCTTCGCCACGTGCTGTTGGTCGCCCGCAGTTTTCAGGAACCAGTCACGCGCGCTGTGGGCGTTGGTCATGGTTTCCTGCGTGGTGAAGGTTTTTGATGCCACGAGGAACAGCGTAGTTTCCGGGCTGAGATCTTTCAGCGTTTCAGCGATGTGCGTGCCATCAACATTGGATACAAAGTGCATGTTGAGGTGATTTTTGTACGGACGCAGCGCTTCGGTCACCATAAACGGGCCGAGGTCGGAACCGCCGATGCCGATGTTAACCACATCGGTGATCGCTTTACCGGTATAGCCTTTCCACTCACCGCTAATGATGCGCTCGGAGAAGCCTTTCATCTTCGCCAGTACCGCGTTGACTTCCGGCATCACATCTTTGCCGTCGACCACAATTGGGGTGTTGCTGCGATTACGCAGTGCAACGTGCAGTACCGCGCGCTCTTCAGTGCGGTTGATCTTCTCGCCAGAGAACATCGATTTGATCGCGCCAGCCAGATCGGTCTCTTTAGCCAACGCCTGTAATTTTTCGAGGGTTTCCTCGGTGATGCGGTTTTTAGAGAAATCCACCAGCATCTGGTCATCGAAAGTGGCAGAGAATTTCGCAAAACGATCGGCATCTTGCGCAAACAGATCGGCGATTTGCACCGATTTCATCTGGTCAAAATGCTGCTGCAGCGCTTTCCAGGCTGCGGTTTGGGTCGGATTGATATTTTTCATGGCAACACTCTAGTTGATATAAGAACCGTCATTCCATCCGGGGCATCCTGCTCGCCCGGCATCCTTAGCACTCTTGCACGGGGTTGAGTATGACTACAGTTACTACCTAAGGGAAAAAATTTGTGACCGTGGCCGCAGTGTTTCAGGTAAATCCGGCGGCGATTGTCAGCGCATCAGCAGGAAATTTCCCTGTGCCGCATCAGCAAAAAGCGGCATTTGTCTGATTCGGACTCTACTTTAGGTCGGTGTTGGCAACCGCGTTTGTTCAACGATGCGTTTACCGAAGTGTAAAAGTGAGAAATCCTCAAAGTGCAGGGATGGACAGGGGGGAAAATAATCAGTACTTTATGCGCGCTACTTACACCTCCGGGTGTAAGCCAGAAGAGGCGCGTCGCCCAGGCAGTGTGTTTGAGGATCCGTATCCGCAGATAACACATCAGGGGGTGTGACGCCGAGGTGGGGCAACACGCGGGGTGTTGCACTGTCGGCTGCAGGGGCTGAATCCTCTGGGTTGTCACCAGAATCGTCCACAGTCGGACGCTTCGCAAGGTGAAGCGCTTCTGGGTGACTTGTCTACTGATCTTGTCTGCCCAATTCTGCTCTTCTCTTGTGCCTAGGCTGCTACTATGTCTTCCGCCCCAAAAACGGAAGAAAGATAACCTGACACGGGGTTCGTTACATGTCTCAAAATCTGATCGTGGCTAAATTTGGCGGCACCAGCGTTGCCGATTTTGATGCTATGAACCGCAGCGCAGATGTTGTGCTGTCTGATGCCAATACCCGCTTAGTGGTGCTCTCTGCCTCCGCTGGCGTCACCAACCTGCTGGTTGCCCTTGCTGAAGGCCAGGAACAAGCGCAACGCGCTTACCTGCTGGATGAAATCCGCCGGATTCAATACGCCATCATCGATCGTCTACAGTCGCCGGATGTCATTCGCGAAGAGATTGATCGCATGCTGGAAAACATCACCATGCTGTCTGAAGCGACCTCGCTGGCCACTTCGCATGCGCTAACCGACGAACTGGTGAGCCACGGTGAGCTGATGTCGACGCTGCTGTTCGTGGAGATCCTGCGCGAGCGCCAGGTCAACAGCGAATGGTTTGACGTGCGTAAAGTGATGCGTACCAGCGACCGCTTTGGCCGCGCGGAACCCGAAGTGGCGACGGTGAAAGAGCTGGCTGCAACGCAGCTGCAGCCGCGCATTGCTGAAGCGCTGGTGGTCACTCAGGGCTTTATCGGTAGCGAAATCAAAGGCCGCACCACCACGCTGGGCCGTGGCGGCAGTGATTACACCGCCGCGCTGCTGGGCGAAGCGTTGCAGGCGGCACGCATTGATATCTGGACCGATGTCGCCGGTATCTACACCACCGATCCTCGCGTGGTCTCCACCGCAAAACGTATCGAAGAGATTACGTTCGAGGAAGCGGCGGAAATGGCCATTTTCGGAGCCAAAGTGCTGCATCCGGCCACCTTGCTGCCGGCGGTGCGCAGCGATATCCCAGTATTCGTCGGTTCGAGTAAAGATCCGGCTGCGGGCGGTACGCGCGTGTGCAACGAAACCAAAAATCCACCGTTGTTCCGCGCGCTGGCACTGCGTCGTAAGCAGACGCTGGTGACGCTGCACAGTCTGAACATGCTGCATGCACACGGCTTCCTGGCCGAGGTGTTCAATATTCTGGCACGCCATAGCATTTCGGTTGATCTGGTCACTACCTCGGAAGTGAGCGTGGCGCTGACGCTGGATAGCACCGGCTCCACCACCACCGGCGACAGCTTGCTGACGCAGGCGCTGCTGACTGAACTCTCTTCACTGTGTCGTGTGGAGGTAGAAGAGAATCTGGCGCTGGTGGCGATCATCGGTAATAACCTGTCGAAAGCCTGCGGCGTGGGCAAAGAGGTGTTCGGCGCACTGGAGCCGTTCAATCTGCGCATGATTTGCTACGGTGCCAGCAGTTATAACCTGTGCTTCCTGGTGCCAACGCCAGATGCAGAAGAGGTGGTACGCGCACTGCACAAGAATCTTTTTGGTTCTTAAGGCAAATTTTTAGCGCAATAAATCAAGCCGGACCTGGTCCGGCTTTTTTATTGGTTAATTTTCTTAAACAATAATTTAAGCGCAGCGCTACCGTATTCTTCGTTCCAGACATTTCTGAAGATTCCTCTGATGACGGGCAAGACACGTCTTGATTACGCTGGAATTGCCTAAAAATCACACTATTCTCTCATTCAGCGGTTGCGCTTTAATCGCCAAAAACGATAATCCCGCCGCGAAAACATTAAATTATTTGAGGGAATAAAGATGAAAAGGTTTGTGGCAGAGACGCTCGGCACTTTTGTGCTGGTTTTAGGCGGTTGTGGTAGTGCGGTTTTGGCGGCGGCGTTTCCAGAGTTGGGCATCGGTTTTGCGGGTGTGGCGCTGGCATTTGGTTTGACAGTATTGGTGATGGCGTTTGCCGTTGGCCATATCTCAGGTGGCCATTTTAACCCGGCGGTCACCATCGGTCTGACCGTGGGCGGCCGTTTTCCGGTGTCACAGGTCGTGCCCTATATTATCGCGCAATTAGTCGGTGCCATCGCCGCAGCGGGCGTGTTGTATCTGATCGCCAGCGGTAAAGCCGGTTTCGATGCGGCGGCCAGCGGTTTTGCTTCTAACGGTTATGGTGAGCACTCACCAGGCGGTTTTAGCCTGACTGCGGGGATGATCACCGAACTGGTGCTGACGGCGGTATTCCTGATTGTGATCATGGGCTCAACCGATAAACGTGCACCGGCCGGTTTTGCACCGATTGCTATCGGTCTGGCGCTGACGCTGATCCATCTGGTGAGCATTCCTGTAACCAATACTTCCGTGAACCCGGCGCGTAGTACCGGTGTGGCCATCTTCCAGGGTGGCTGGGCATTGGATCAGCTGTGGATGTTCTGGTTATTACCGATTATTGGTGCCGCGATTGGTGGTGCGATCTACCGCTTTTTACTGGAAAAAGCAGAGTAACTTCGTCGTATTTCCGCGGATCGGCAGCAGCCGATCCGCATTTTCCTCTGCAAGTGACTTCCCGCCTTACGTCAAGATAACGAAATGTTATGATCCCGCGTCCGTCGCTGTGGTCGTTCCCTGCGCGACATTTCATCTGTGGCAATATTAAAAAATCCCTAAGGAAGTCTGGTTATGCTCGGCAAACTTACCCGCCTGTTCCCGCTCTGGGCCGTGCTGCTCTCGGTCGCTGCTTATTACTCGCCCTCCACCTTTCTCGGTATCGGTCCGTGGGTCACCTATCTGCTAATGCTGATTATGTTCGGCATGGGCGTAACGCTCAATATTGATGATTTCAAACGCGTGCTGGTGCGCCCGGCGCCGGTAATTGCCGGCACCTTTCTGCACTATCTGGTGATGCCACTGGCCGCCTGGGGCCTGGCGAAACTGTTCCAGATGCCGCCGGATCTGGCAGCGGGCATGATTCTGGTCGGCAGCGTGGCGAGCGGCACCGCATCTAACGTGATGATCTATCTGGCGAAGGGCGATGTGGCGCTGTCAGTCACTATCTCATCGGTGTCAGCGCTGGTGGGCGTATTTGCCACGCCGCTGCTGACGCGCTTCTACGTTGATACGCACATTCAGGTTGATGTGGTTGGCATGCTGCTCAGCATCGTGAAAATCGTGGTGATTCCGATTAGCCTCGGCCTGATTGTCCACCACTCCATGAACAGCGTGGTGCGCCGCGTTGAGCCTTATCTGCCAGCGTTCTCCATGCTCTGTATTCTGCTGATCATCAGCGCGGTGGTGGCGGGTAGCCAAAGCTTTATTGGTTCGGTGGGTTTGATGGTGATTGTGGCGGTGATTCTGCACAACGCGATTGGTCTGCTGGGCGGTTATTGGGGCGGCAAACTGTTTGGCTTCGACGAATCCACCTGCCGCACGCTGGCGCTGGAAGTGGGCATGCAGAACTCCGGCCTGGCGGCGACGCTGGGCAAACTCTACTTCTCGCCGCTGGCAGCACTGCCGGGCGCGCTGTTCTCAGTGTGGCACAACCTGTCAGGTTCGCTGCTGGCTGGCTACTGGTCGGGTAAACCGATCGATAAACAGCAGAAATAATCGCGGTCGCCATGAACAGTGGTCGCCATGAATGGCGACCCTACGATCGCACCGGTTTGTCGTAGGGTGCGCATTTATGCGCACCTTTTCATTACAGCTTCAGGTACGTTCGAATCCCATCCAGGAACATCTGCGTTGCCAGCATAATCAAAATCAAACCCATCAGGCGTTCCAGCGCGTTAACACCTTTATCGCCGAGCAGGCGTAAAAATAGCCCCGACATCAGCAAGATCGCCACCGTTACGCCCCAGGCAATCAGCAGCGCGCCAACCAGATGCGTCATCTGATTGGGATATTGATGCGACAACAGCATCAATGTCGCCAGCAGTGACGGGCCAGCCACTAAGGGAATTGCCAGCGGCACGAGGAACGGCTCTTCGCCGGCCGGCAAGCCGCTGGTGCTGGTTTCGGCGGAGGGAAAAATCATGCGGATGGCGATCAGGAACAGAATGATACCGCCGGAGATCGACACGGTTTCGGTGCGCAGGTTAAGAAACGTCAGAATGCGTTCACCGGCGAATAAAAACAGCAGCATCAGGGCCAGCGCGATCAGCATTTCACGCATCAGCACCACGCGGCGGCGCTTAGGTTCCAGATGCTTCAGTACCGACATAAAGATCGGCAGGTTGCCCAGCGGGTCCATAATTAATAGCAGCAATATGGTCGCGGATATCATCTCAGTCATGTCAGGTAAACCATCCTATCTATTTGGCCGGGGCCATTATTAGTTGTATTGCTGAAAAAGTTAGCGCAATCGAATTAATTCACTTGCCAGAAAGGCTGCATTTTGTAGAGTTGACGGTCATAGGTAAACCTGATTATTACGCAGACGGGCAGGATTATCCGGCCCGTCTTTTCCTCGCACCACTTAGGGCTTCCTTCGAGAACACCCGAGACGGACAGAAAATGAAGAATGTAGGTTTTATTGGTTGGCGTGGCATGGTCGGCTCAGTGCTGATGTCACGTATGAGCGAAGAACGCGATTTTGATGTCATCAATCCGGTCTTTTTCTCCACGTCACAGCTTGGTCAGGCGGCGCCGACGTTCGGCGGTAAGTCGACCGGTGCGCTGCAGGATGCTTTTGATATCGAGGCGCTGAAGGCGCTGGATATTATTATCACCTGCCAGGGCGGTGATTACACCAGTGAAGTCTATCCGAAGCTGCGCGAAAGCGGCTGGCAGGGTTACTGGATTGATGCGGCTTCCACGCTGCGTATGAAAGATGACGCCATCATCATTCTCGATCCGGTCAACCATAACGTGATTCGTCAGGGCCTCGACAACGGCATCAAAACCTTCGTCGGCGGTAACTGCACCGTCAGCCTGATGCTGATGTCGCTGGGCGGCCTGTTTGCCAACGATCTGGTTGAGTGGGCTTCGGTAGCCACTTACCAGGCGGCATCCGGCGGCGGCGCACGCCACATGCGTGAACTGCTGACGCAGATGGGCATGCTGCACGACCATGTTGCCACCTCGCTGCAGAACCCCGCTTCGGCGATTCTGGATATCGAGCGCAGTGTTACTGATTTCACCCGTTCAGGCACCTTGCCAACCGATAATTTCGGCGTACCGCTGGCGGGCAGCCTGATTCCGTGGATCGACAAACAGCTGGATAACGGGCAGAGCCGCGAAGAGTGGAAAGGCCAGGCGGAAACCAACAAGATTCTGCGTACCAGCAATGTGATTCCGGTTGATGGCTTGTGTGTGCGTGTTGGCGCCCTGCGCTGCCACAGCCAGGCCTTCACCCTCAAGCTGAAAAAAGACCTGCCGCTGAGCGAAATCGAACAGCTGCTGGCTTCCCACAACGAGTGGGTGAAAGTGGTGCCAAACGACCGTGAAATCACCATGCGTGAACTGACGCCAGCCGCCGTCACTGGCACGCTGACTACGCCAGTGGGTCGCCTGCGCAAACTGAACATGGGGCCGGAATACCTTTCTGCCTTCACCGTGGGCGATCAGTTATTGTGGGGCGCCGCTGAACCGCTGCGTCGCATGCTGCGTTTGCTGATCGACTAAGCGCAGCGGTAAACCAGACAGGCCGGGGTTTCCCGGCCTTTTTTGTGTCATCCAGGCTGCAAAAAATCGTACAAATTGCGCCTGACAAGTGATCCGCTTCCCTTTTTTGCTCGCCCGACAACAATTTTTCGCAATCCTCCATGGCTTCTGCCATCCCCAAGCTATGATTTAACAGAGATGTGCCGGTTGTTAACTGTTTTCGTTTTTTCGAACTGAATGGTTTGTTGTACACGGCGATGATCTTTCCCACGGACGGTTGTGTCCTCGCGGTGTACCTATGGCTCAATGAAAAGCAGCGCACCCGAGGCGATAATCCTGCCGACTCTGGTCGCCTGCGCAAAATCATAGGAAGAAAGTCATGTCAGAGCTTCCCGATCGCCAGGCGATCAATGCCCTTTTTGCCGGGAATTATGCCGATCCCTTTTCCTTACTGGGGATGCACCAAACTGCCGCAGGCCTTGAAGTTCGCGCGCTGCTGCCCGATGCCTCCGATGTGTGGGTGATTGAAACCAATACTGGACGCAAATGCGCCCAGCTGACCTGCCTTGACTCACGCGGCTTCTTTTGTGGCGTGATTCCGCGCCGTAAAAATCTGTTTGGCTATCAGCTGGCGGTGAACTGGCACGGCCAGCAAAACCTGATTGATGATGCCTATCGCTTTGGCCCGCTGCTGGCCGAAATGGATGCGTGGCTGCTGGGCGAAGGTACGCACCTGCGTCCGTACGAAACCCTTGGCGCGCACGGCACCACCATTGATGGCGTGCACGGTACGCGCTTCGCCGTCTGGGCACCGAACGCGCGTCGTGTGTCGGTGGTGGGCGAATTCAACTTCTGGGATGGTCGACGCCATCCGATGCGCTTCCGCCGTGAACTGGGCGTCTGGGAACTGTTCGTGCCGGGCGCGGTGAATGGCCAACTGTATAAATTTGAAATCGTGGATAATTCCGGCCAGATGCGCATCAAAGCCGATCCCTTCGCTTTTGAAGCACAGATGCGCCCGCAAACCGCTTCGATGATCTGCGGCCTGCCGCCGAAAACCGAGATGCAGCCGCAGCGCAAAGCCGCAAATGGGTTCGACCAGCCGATTTCGATTTACGAAGTGCACCTCGGCTCGTGGCGACGTCATACCGATGACAACTTCTGGTTAAGTTACAAAGAGCTGGCGGAACAGCTGATTCCCTATGTCAAAGAGATGGGTTTTACTCACATCGAATTGATGCCGATTAACGAGCATCCGTTCGATGGCAGCTGGGGCTATCAACCGCTTGGCATGTATGCGCCTACACGCCGTTTCGGTACGCGCGATGAGTTTCGCCACTTTGTCGCGGCCGCGCATGATGCCGGCATCAACGTGCTGCTCGATTGGGTGCCGGGCCACTTCCCAAGCGATGACTTTGGTCTGGCGAAATTTGACGGCACCGAACTCTACGAACACAGCGATCCGCGCGAAGGTTTTCATCAGGACTGGAACACGCTGATCTACAACTTCGGGCGTCGCGAGGTGAGCAATTATCTCTCCGGTAATGCTTTGTACTGGATGGAACGCTTTGGCATTGATGGGCTGCGCGTCGATGCGGTGGCTTCTATGATCTACCGCGACTACAGCCGCGCCGAAGGTGAATGGGTCCCCAACCAGTTTGGCGGCCGTGAAAACCTCGAAGCGATTTCGTTCCTGCGGCACACCAACCGCATATTGGGCCACGCCGCACCGGGCAGCGTGACGGTGGCGGAGGAATCTACCGACTATCCCGGCGTCACACGGCCATCGGAAGATGGTGGCCTCGGTTTCTGGTTCAAATGGAACCTCGGCTGGATGCACGACACGCTGGATTACATGAAGCTCGATCCAGTGCATCGTCGCTACCATCACCAGCTGATGACCTTCGGTATGCTCTACAACTACACCGAAAACTTTGTGCTGCCGCTGTCGCACGACGAAGTGGTGCACGGCAAGCGTTCAATCCTCGATCGCATGCCGGGCGATGCCTGGCAGAAATTTGCCAACCTGCGCGCCTACTACGGCTGGATGTGGGGCTTCCCGGGTAAGAAGTTGCAATTTATGGGCAACGAATTTGCTCAGGGGCGCGAGTGGAACCACGACAGCAGCCTCGACTGGCATCTGCTGGAAGGCGAGGATAACTGGCACAACGGCGTGCAGCGTCTGGTGCGCGATCTCAACCACACCTATCGCCACTTCACGCCGCTGCATCAGCTCGATTTCGATGGGCAAGGTTTTGAGTGGCTGGTGGTCGACGATCACGAGAATTCGGTGTTTGTCTTTGCGCGCCGCGATCGCGAGGGCAACGAAATCATTGTAGTGAGTAACTTCACGCCGGTGGCGCGAAACAGCTATCGCTTTGGCGTTAATCAGCGCGGCGGCTGGCGCGAAATAATGAACACCGACCAGCACGACTACCACGGCAGCGACACGCGCAATCACGGCGTGGTGCACACCGATGAGATTGAAAGCCACGGTCGGCCGCAATCGCTGAGTTTGACCTTGCCACCGCTGGCAACGCTTTGGCTGGTGCGGGAGAGCGACTGATGCTGGAGCGGGGGCAGCCGAAACCGTTAGGTGCACATTACGATGGGCAGGGCGTTAATTTCACGCTGTTTTCCCAGCACGCCGAGCAGGTCGAGCTGTGCCTGTTTGACGCGCACGGTGCTGAGCGTCGCTTTCCGTTGCCCGCGCGTAGCGGTGATATCTGGCACGGCTATTTTCCTGCGCTAAAGCCAGGCCAGCGCTATGGCTATCGCGTACACGGTCCCTGGGCACCACAGCTAGGGCATCGCTTCAATCCTGCCAAGCTGCTGGTCGATCCCTGCGCCAAAGCGGTGGCGGGCGATGTATTGGACGATGCGCGTTTTCACGGCGGCGAACGTGAGCCTGATAACCAGGATAACGCCGCTGTCGCCGCGAAATCCTTAGTGATCGCTGAAGATTTTGACTGGGAAGCGGATCAACCGTTGCGCACGCCGTGGGGCAACACGGTGATTTATGAAGCGCACGTGCGTGGCTTAACGCAGCAGCATCCGGAAATTCCGGAAAGGCTGCGCGGGACTTATGCGGCGCTAGGGCATCCTGCTATGGTGAAGTACCTGCGTCATCTGGGAATCACCGCGCTGGAGTTGTTGCCGATTGCCCAATTCACCAGCGAGCCGCGCCTGCGCCGCTTAGGGTTGAGCAATTACTGGGGCTATAACCCGTTTGCTCTGTGGGCGGTGGATGCACGTTACGCATCCGGTGAGAACGGTTTATCACCGCTGCAGGAGTTTCAGCAGGCAGTGAAAGCGCTGCATGCGGCGGGCATTGAAGTGATTCTGGATGTGGTGTTTAACCATACCGCTGAACTGGAAGAGATCGGGCCGACGATTTCCCAGCGCGGCGTGGATAACGCCAGCTATTACTGGCTTGATAGCAATGGCAATTATCAAAACTGGACCGGCTGCGGCAACACCCTGAACCTTAGTCATCCCCAGGTGATGGAGTGGGTGCTGGAAGCGCTGCGCTACTGGGTGCGCACATGCCACATTGATGGCTTCCGCTTTGACCTTGCCAGCGTGCTGGGCCGCACGCCGGCGTTTCAGCAGGATGCGCCGCTGTTTGCCGCCATCAAAGCATGTCCGCTGCTCTCGCAGGTGAAGCTAATTGCTGAGCCGTGGGATATCGGTCCCGGCGGTTATCAGGTAGGCAATTTCCCGCCGGACTTTGCCGAGTGGAACGACCATTTTCGCGATGCGGCGCGCCGTTACTGGCTGCATGGTCAGCTGAATAACGGCGATTTTGCCCGCCGTTTTGCCGCATCCAGCGACGTATTTCAGCGTGAGGCGCGTCTGCCGCATGCCAGCATCAATTTGATCACCGCGCACGACGGCTTCACGCTGCGCGATGTGGTGAGCTTCAACAACAAACACAATCAGGCCAACGGCGAAGATAATCGCGATGGCAGCAGCAGCAACTTCAGCCATAACCATGGCAAAGAGGGACTGCAGGTCAACTTCGATATTGTCGAACGGCGGCGGCGCAGCGTGCACGGCTTGCTCACCACGCTGCTGCTGGCGCAGGGCACGCCGATGCTGCTGGCGGGCGACGAACGCGGTCACAGCCAGCACGGTAACAACAACGCCTATTGCCAGGACAATCCGCTCACCTGGCTCAACTGGCAACACGATGATTTTGGACTGGTCGACTTCACTGCTGCGTTAATCCGCCTGCGCCAGCGCATCCCTGCGCTGACGGCGGATCGCTGGTGGCAGGAGGGCGATGGCAACGTGCAGTGGTGTAATGCCAGCGGCAAACCACTGGAAAAAGAGCAGTGGGAACAGGGGACGCACAGAATGCAGATCCTGCTCTCCGGCCGCTGGTTAATAACAATAAACGCCACGGAATCGGTGAGTGATATCGCCTTACCAGACGGAGAGTGGCGTGCCATTCCTCCTTTCGCCGGGGAAGATAACCCCATCCTGACAACTGTCTGGCACGGTCCCGCACACGGTGTGTGCGTGTTCCTAAAGCAATCATAAGGAGTCAGACATGGTGAAATTAGATAGAACAGATCATCTGATGCTGGCGCGCCAGCTCCCTACACAAACGGTTGCCTTGATCCTTGCTGGCGGGCGCGGTACGCGCCTGAAAGATCTCACCGCGAAACGCGCTAAACCTGCCGTGCACTTCGGCGGCAAGTTCCGCATCATCGACTTTGCGCTGTCCAACTGCATCAACTCGGGCATCCGGCGCATCGGCGTGATCACTCAATATCAGTCACATACGCTGGTGCAGCACATCCAGCGCGGCTGGTCGCTGTTTAACGAAGAGATGAACGAATTTGTCGATCTGTTGCCCGCGCAGCAGCGTGCCGCCACCGAACATTGGTATCGCGGTACCGCCGATGCGGTGACGCAAAACCTCGACATTATTCGCCGTTACAACGCGCAGTACATCGTGATTCTCGCCGGGGATCACATCTACAAGATGGACTACTCGCGCATGCTGCTCGACCACGTCGATCGCGGTGCCAAATGCACCATCGCCTGTTTGCCGGTGCCGCTGGCCGAAGCCACGGCGTTTGGCGTGATGGCGGTCGATGCCGAGAACAACGTGATCGATTTTGTGGAAAAACCGCCGCAGCCGCCGTCAATGCCGGGTGACGACAGCCGAGCGCTGGCCAGCATGGGCATTTACGTGTTCAACGCCGATTATCTGTATCAGCTGCTGGAAGAAGACCTGCAGGTGGCCGATTCCAGCCACGATTTCGGCAAAGATCTGCTGCCAAAAATCGTGGCCAGCGGCGAGGCGTATGCGCACTCATTCACGCTCTCTTGCGTGCAGGTTGATGAAAACGCCGAGCCGTACTGGCGTGATGTCGGAACGCTGGAAGCTTACTGGCGCGCTAACCTCGACCTGGCTTCCGTTACGCCAGAACTGGATATGTACGACCACAGCTGGCCGATTCGCACCCATATGGAGCCGCTGCCACCGGCGAAATTTGTGCAGGATCGTTCCGGTAGCCACGGTATGACGATGAACTCGCTGGTCTCTGGCGGCTGCATCATCTCCGGCTCGGTGGTGGTGAACTCCGTGCTATTCCCACGTATCCGCATTAACTCGTTTTGCAATATTGATTCAGCTGTACTGCTGCCCGATGTGGTGGTTGGCCGATCGTGTCGCCTGCGTCGCTGCGTGATCGATCGCGCCTGCGAATTGCCAGAAGGCATGGTCATTGGCGAAAACCCCGATGAAGACAGCCGACGTTTTTACCGTTCAGAAGAGGGCATCGTACTGGTGACGCGCGCCATGCTGGCCAAATTGGCCGGAGCGGTCAGTAAGTGACGAAAGAGCATAGAGATAATTGCCGCGTGGAACGCATGCGATAACAATAGGGGTTCAGGATGCTGGTTTTACATGTCTGTTCAGAGCTTTTCCCGCTGTTGAAAACGGGCGGATTGGCTGATGTGGTCGGTGCATTACCACAGGCGCAAATCGCCGAAGGAGCGGATGCGCGGGTGCTGATTCCCGCTTATCCGGATCTGCGTAAAGGGATTCCTGATACTGAAATTGTGGCGGAGCTACAAACTTTTGCCGGGCCGGTTCGTTTACTTTTTGGACAATTTAACGGCGTTGGTATTTATTTAATTGATGCGCCGGGACTGTATGAACGTCCCGGCAGTCCTTATCACGACACATCGCAATTCGCTTATGTGGATAATTACCTGCGTTTCGCGCTGCTCGGCTGGATGGGTGCGGAGATTGCCAGCGGGCTGGATATGAACTGGCAGCCCGATATCGTGCACGCGCATGACTGGCATGCGGGCTTAACCTGCGCCTATATCGCGGCGCGCGGTGGCCCGGCGAAAACGGTGTTTACCGTGCATAACCTGGCCTATCAAGGGCTGTTTTCCGCGCGCCATCTGGATGAAATACAGATTCCGCGCGCCTTCTTCGACATGCATGGGCTGGAGTTCTTTGGGCAAATTTCCTACCTCAAGGCGGGACTGTTCTATGCCGATCATATTACGGCGGTCAGCCCCACTTATGCGCTGGAAATTACCCGACCGGAGTTTGGTTACGGCATGGAGTCGCTGCTGGAACAGCGGCTGCGCGAAGGGCGGCTTAGCGGGATTCTGAACGGTGTCGATCCGGGGATTTGGGACCCGGCGCATGATTTACTGCTCACCGCGCGCTACGACAGCGAAACGCTGGAGAGTAAAGCTGAAAACAAACGCCAGCTGCAGATTGCCATGGGCTTGAAGGTCGATGATAAAGCGCCGGTGTTCTGCGTGATCAGTCGTCTGACCAAACAAAAAGGGCTGGATCTGGTGCTGGAAGCGCTGCCGGGCTTGCTGGCACAGGGCGGGCAGCTGGTGCTGCTTGGCCAGGGCGATGCCGAGCTGCAGCAAGGTTTCCTCGCCGCAGCGGCGGAACATCCGGGTCGCGTGGGCGTGCAGATTGGTTATCACGAAGCCTTCTCGCACCGCATTGTTGGCGGCGCGGATGTGATCATGGTGCCGAGCCGCTTTGAGCCGTGCGGCTTAACTCAGCTGTACGGCTTGAAATACGGCACGCTGCCGCTGGTGCGTCGTACCGGCGGGCTGGCGGATACGGTGCAAGACAGTTCACTGGAAAACCTGGCAGACGGCGTCGCCAGCGGCTTTACCTTTGAAGACAGTAATGCCTGGTCGCTGCTGCGGGCGATTCGGCGCGCATTTGTTCTGTGGTCTCGACCTGCACTCTGGCGTTACGTTCAGCGGCAGGCAATGGGGATGGATTTTAGTTGGCAGGTGGCAGCACAAGCCTACCGCGATCTTTATCAACGTTTGCTGTAATGAGAGATTGGGATACTTGATATGAATGCACCTTTCACCTATGCCTCACCCACGCTGACGGTTGACGCGCTGAAGCACTCAATCGCCTATAAGCTGATGTTTACTATTGGTAAAGATCCATCGATCGCGAATAAGCATGAGTGGCTGAATGCCGCGCTGCTGGCGGTGCGTGATCGCATGGTGGAACGCTGGCTGCGCTCCAGCCGCGCGCAGCTCTCGCAGGATGTGCGGCAGGTTTATTACCTGTCGATGGAGTTCCTGATGGGGCGCACGCTCGGCAACGCGTTGCTGGCGATGGGCATTTATGACGATCTCAATCAGGCGCTGGACGAGATGGGACTCGACCTCAGCGAGCTGATGGAAGAGGAGAACGATCCTGGCCTCGGCAACGGCGGCTTGGGACGTTTAGCGGCCTGCTTCCTCGATTCGCTCGCCACGCTAGGTTTACCGGGGCGCGGCTACGGCATTCGTTACGATTACGGTATGTTTAAGCAGAATATTGTCGACGGCCAGCAGCGCGAATCGCCGGATTATTGGTTGGAATACGGCAATCCATGGGAATTCCAGCGCTTTAACACGCGCTACAAAGTACGTTTTGGCGGCCGTTTACAACATGAAGGTGCGCGGGTGCGCTGGGTGGAAACCGAAGAGATTGTGGCGATGGCTTACGATCAGATCATCCCCGGATTTGATACTGATGCCACCAACACGCTGCGCCTGTGGGGCGCGCAGGCCAGTAACGAAATCAATCTCGGTAAGTTCAATCAGGGCGATTACTTTGCCGCAGTGGAAGATAAAAACCACTCGGAAAACGTCTCGCGCGTGCTCTATCCCGATGACTCAACCTATTCCGGCCGCGAGTTGCGCCTGCGTCAGGAGTATTTCCTCGTCTCCTCGACGGTGCAGGATATTCTCAATCGTCACTGGCAGATGCATGAAACCTGGGACAATCTGCCGGACAAAATCGCCATCCACCTCAACGATACCCATCCAGTGCTGGCGATCCCTGAACTGATGCGTCTGTTAATCGATGAACAGAAGTTCAGCTGGGACGATGCGTTTGAAGTGACTTGCCAGGTGTTCTCCTACACCAACCACACGCTGATGACCGAAGCGCTGGAAACCTGGCCGGTGGATATGATCGGCAAGATCCTGCCGCGTCATCTCAGCATTATCTTTGAAATCAATGACTACTTCCTGAAAACCATCCAGGAATACTATCCGGATGATTGGGATTTGATGTCGCGCATCTCGATCATCGACGAAAACGACGGCCGCCGCATTCGCATGGCGTGGCTGGCGGTGGTGGTGAGCCACAAGGTCAACGGCGTGTCGGAGCTGCACTCCAACTTGATGGTGCAATCGCTGTTCGCTGACTTCGCGCGGCTGTTCCCTGGCCGTTTCTGCAATAAAACCAACGGCGTGACGCCACGTCGCTGGCTGGCGCTGGCCAATCCGGCGCTGTCTGAGGTGCTGGATGAGGCGATTGGTCGCAACTGGCGTACCGATCTCGGCCAGCTCAACGAACTGACGTCGCAGGTCGACTATCCGGCCTTTATCGAGCAGATCGCCGATGCCAAATTCGCCAACAAAAAACGTCTGGCGGATTGGGTGGCGAAAAACATGGATATCGTGCTCGATCCGCATGCGCTGTTTGATGTGCAGATCAAACGTATCCACGAATATAAACGTCAGTTACTCAACGTCCTGCACGTGATTACGCGCTATAACCGCATCAAGGCTGACCCCACCGCTGAATGGGTGCCGCGCGTGAATATCTTCGCCGGCAAGGCCGCTTCGGCGTATTACGTGGCGAAGCACATCATCCACTTGATCAACGACGTCGCCAACGTGATCAACAACGATCCGCAGGTGAAGAACAAGCTGAAGGTGGTGTTCATTCCCAACTATGGCGTGAGCCTGGCGCAGATCATTATTCCTGCGGCGGATCTCTCTGAGCAGATCTCCACTGCTGGCACCGAAGCATCGGGCACCAGTAACATGAAGTTTGCGCTGAACGGCGCGTTAACGATTGGCACACTGGATGGCGCCAACGTTGAGATGCTGGATCATGTCGGCAAGGAGAACATCTTTATCTTCGGTAACACCACGCCGCAGGTCGAGAAGCTGCGTACCGACGGCTACAACCCGCGTAAGTATTACGAGGACGATCCCGAGCTGCATCAGGCGCTGACGCAAATCGCCAGCGGCGTGTTCAGTCCGCAGGAGCCAGGCCGCTACCGCAATCTGTTCGATGCGTTGGTGAACTTCGGCGATCACTATCAGCTGCTCGCGGATTATCGCAGCTATGTGGACACGCAGGACAAGGTGGACAAGCTTTATCGTCAACCGGATAAGTGGCAACGCAGCGCGGCGCTGAATATCGCCAATATGGGGTATTTCTCGTCGGACCGAACCATTCAGGAGTATGCGGATGAGATCTGGCACATTTCGCCAGTGAGGTTGTAAAGCGGGGAATTCCTGAACCAGGTCGCCATGAATGGCGACCCTACCAAACCGCACTGAACCATTGTAGGGTCGCCATTCATGGCGACCAATGTGTTCAGGTTTTAAGGATTACTTCAAAGTAATGCTCTTCACGATCCCATCAGCATCGCTCTGTGCCTGCTGCTGGTTATCCGCTGGCAAGGTAATTTGCAGCGTCAGCAGTTTGCCGTCCACTTTCGCCAGAATCACTGAAGACCATGAAGTCTGGTTGTTGGCAGCAATCACCGTATCCAGCTGCTGAGCCGGCTGATCTTTCAACGTAACCGCTTTGTTCGACACCACCTGCAGCTGCGGATCGCGGCTGCGCTGCTGCTGTTCCAGACGCTGCGCTAGCGCATCAAGCGCTTCGTTAGTTGGATCGCCTGCAATCACGATAATTGCGCGCTGCCCGGTTTCGTCGGCATAGACGTGCATGTTGGTCGATTCAGAGCCGAGTTTGCCGCTCTTGTCAGACATGCCCGCCGGCAGTGAGAAGCTCAGCTTGCCGTCCATCAGATTAACCGTCTGAGCAGACTGGCTGGCGCTGGCACCGTTACTGTTTGCTGCCGCATCATCTTTCTTCTGGTCACATGCCGCCAGGCCGATCACCAGCAGGCCAATACCCACATATTTCACTACGTTACGCATTCTTTTCCCTTTTACATGATTCCAGTCGTTTAGGTTTATAGCCTAAATAATTCAAGCGGCAGAAAGGCGGTAAGCGCGTGAACCCATGAGCTTACATGAGTAAGTGATTGGGTGAACGCGCGCAGCCAACGCATCTGCCGTTTGAAGTATGCCGGCTAAAAAAACGGAATGGGCGGTTAAAACCAACCGCCGGGGTGTCAGGGAATCTTAGCGGGCCATGGGGTTATGTATATGTGCAATTAGCCGAAATTGATCTGCTGCTGCGCGGAACGCTCGGCTAATCGCTTCAGCATGGCATTCAGCAGCACGCCGTAAGCGGGCAGGAAGAAGATCATGCAGATCAGCACTTTGAAGCTGTAATCCACCAGGGCAATCTCGACCCAATGCGTGGCCATAAACGGGTCTGGACTCTTGTAGAAAGCGATGAAAAAGAAGGCCAGCGTATCGCTAATATTACCGAGGAACATCGCTGCTGCCGGGGCAATCCACCACTGTGATAAACGGCGCAAACGGTTAAAAACGTGTACGTCGAGAATCTGGCCCAGCGCATAAGCCATAAAGCTGGCGCAGGCGATGCGCGCGACAAACAGATTCACCTCTTCCAGTGAAGCCCAACCTTGCCATTCGCCCTGATAAAACACGCACGACACAAGATAGGAGATCACCAGCGCCGGAATCATCACCGCCAGAATAATGCGACGAGCCAGCGGCGCGCCAAAGATGCGCACGGTAAGGTCGGTAGCGAGGAAAATAAACGGAAAGCTGAACGCGCCCCAGGTGGTGTGGAAGCCGAAGATGGAAACCGGCAGCTGTACCAGATAGTTACTGGAGGTGATCACCAGCAGATGGAAAAGCGATAGCCAAAACAGCGCATGCATGCGCTGACGTGCAGAGAAGTTGATCATGTCTAACCTTTTTAATAGTGGGGTGAGGGAACCCATTGCCCGTCATACTTCAAGCTGTAGCTGCGTTGGCTGCTCGCACTTGCCGCCTTGCTACAGCTCGAATTATTTAGGGCGGAATATGGTAGCAATTTAAAAATCGGCGGCATCTTAACGCGTTGCGCAATTTATGCAATGGTTAATTTTAACGCAATCGTTATCGCCTTGCGTTGGCTAATTTGCGCGCTAGAATGTGCGCCCATCATCAACAACAGACAGAGAATCATGAGCGATCCCTTTTCTGCGCCTGACCATAAGCTTGATGCCCTTGGCCTGCGCTGCCCGGAACCGGTAATGATGGTGCGCAAAACCGTGCGCAGCATGCAGGCCGGTGAAACCTTGCTGATCATCGCCGATGATCCCGCCACCACGCGCGATATTCCCGGTTTCTGCCGTTTTATGGAACATCAGCTGCTGGCACAACAGACCGAAAGCCTGCCGTACCAGTTTCTCATCAAAAAAGGCGCTTAACGCTGACGCAGTAAGCGCAGTGCATTCGCCGTAACCAGTGCGGTGGCGCCGGAATCTGCTAGCACCGCCAACCACAAACCGGTAAAGCCGAGCAGCGTGGTGACGAGGAAAATCGCCTTCAGGCCCAGCGCCAACGCCACGTTCTGCCGGATGATGGCGCGCGTGCGCCGTGCCAGCATCACCGCGCGCGGCAAAATCGCCAGCTGATTTTGCGTCAGCGCCATATCGGCGGCCTCCAGCGCGACATCGGTGCCGCTGCCCATGGCAATGCCCATGCTCGCAGCTTTCATGGCGGGCGCATCGTTGATGCCGTCGCCTACCATCGCCAATGATTGCTGTGCGCCCAGCTGTCGCACTGCCGCAACTTTATCGGCAGGCAGCAAACCCGCGCGATAATCAATGCGTAACTCGGCGGCAATCGCGGCGGCTGCGCGCGGGTTGTCACCGGTCAGCATCACGCTATTTATGCCAAGTTTTTGCAGCTCAGCCAGCGCGCTAATCGCCTCTTCACGCAACCGATCGCGCAGCGCTAATGCGCCGAGCACCTGTTGCTGCTGCAATAGCAGCACCACGGTTTGCCCCTGCGCCTCCAGTTCGGCCACCTGCTGCTGCTGTACCTCGTCGAGATATTTGGCTTCACGGGGCGTAAGTAACTGATACGACACGCCATCGATTTCGGCACGAATACCGCTGCCCGCCAGCGTTTGCTGCTGTGAGGCGGGCGGAATGGTGAGCTGACGACGCTCGGCTTCGCTGACAATCGCCTGAGCCAGCGGATGTGTGGAGCCTTGTTCTACCGCAGCAGCGATGCTGAGCAGGCTATTTTCCGCTGTTTCGCCAAACGACTGAATATGGGTGACTTGCGGTTTGCCCGCCGTCAGCGTGCCGGTTTTGTCGAACGCCATCAGGCTTACGCGACTGAGACGCTCCAGCGCCGCGCCGCCTTTGATCAACGCGCCCTGACGTGCGGCGGCGGCTAATCCCGAGGTAATGGCGGCCGGCGTGGAGATCACCAGCGCACACGGGCAGCCAATCAGCAGCAGCGTCAGCCCTTTATAAATCCACGGCAGCCAGTCACCGAAGCCAAGTAGCGGCGGCAGCACCATCACCAGCAGTGCCAGTAGCATAATGGCGGGCGTATAGATGCGGCTGAAGCGATCGATAAAGCGCTCAACCGGCGCGCGATGCGTTTCGGCTTCCTCAATCAGTTGCAGAATGCGGTCGATAGCACTTTGGCCGGGCTGGGAAATCACTTTCAGCGTCACCAGACGATCCAGGCTGGTGGCGCCGGCCATGATCTGTTCGCCAGGCTCACGCGCTACCGGCAATGATTCGCCAGTCAATGCGCTTTCATCAAAGCTGGCGCTGGCATGCAGTAATTCGCCATCTGCCGGTAAACGGCCACCGGCCGCCACTTCAATCACATCGCCAGGCTGCAGCGCTTCTAAGCGGACGTTTTCACGCTGCGTACCCGTAATACGCGTGGCGGTATCGGGACGCAACGCCATCAGCGCGGTGACACCGCGACGCGCGCGCGCAGCGGCGTAGGCTTCCAGGCGTTCGCCCAGCTGGAACAGCAGCAGCACCATGGCGGCTTCAGCATGCGCACCAATCACCAGCGCGCCGGCAGCGGCGATGCTCATCAACATCTCAATGCTAAAGGGCGAACCGTTGCGCAGCAGTTGCCACGCGCTGCGAGCGATAGGTGCCAAACCAACCAGCGTAGTGGCAATAAACAGACGATCGCCCCACAGCGGTGAAACCTGGCTCAGCAGCCAGCTGGCGAGCATTAGCACGCCGAGCAGCAGCAAACCGGCATTTTCCCGCCAGCGGCTTGCGGGGGACGAGATTGATTGGGGATCGTTAGCCGTCAGCGTAAAGCCGGCATTTTTCACCACCTGTTCTATGGTGGTGCGGATGTCCTGATCAGCATCGACCACCAGTTTCTCACTGGCGAAGATCACCCGTGCTTGCTGTACCTGCGGTACGCGTTGTACGGCAGTTTCGATTTTGCGTGCGCAGCTGGGGCAATCCATGCCCGCTATTTGCCAGCGGAATTGGTGTGAGGTGAGGGCGGGCCTGTCGCTTTCGGCGTCGCTATCGCCGCCGGGCGATCCGCTATTGCTGTCGCAACAGCCACAATCACCTTCAACAGTCACAGGCTGAGCGGCGGAGATTTTTAAGGTCGTGGGTTTTATGCTGCGAACGGAACACAGCGGCTGCGGCTGGCTGTGGGATTTTCCACAGCGGCACGGATGAGCATGTTGATGCATATAACCTCCGGAATCAGGGGCGGGCTAATACCCGCGCCCTAATGCTACACTCTGGAGTCCACTCCAGAGTCAAGCGGAAGGTTAGCTTTTCTTCAGTAAAGCCACAGTGAACGCGCAATCATGAAGTGACCGGCGAAGTAGCAGGCGGCAACGATGGCGCTATCGGCGCTGAAGCGGCGGCGATAATGCGAAATAAACCAGACGATGTTGGCCAACAGCAGCAACGCGGCGCCGACCAGCAGCGAGAAGCTGAAGTCAGTTGGACGGAAGAAGTAGTTTTCCGCCGCCATCCAGTTCATCACCAGCGTCATACCGATCAAGGTGCAAATTGGCCAGCGCAGCTCTTCCAGTTTGGTCCACAGAATCCCGATAACGATGACGCCAATAATCAGGAAGGTGAGAGGAATCGGCCAGAAGAAGCTCATGGTCATATGCGCTGCAAAACTGATGGTGTAAAGCAGATGCGAGAGGAAGAATGCGCCCAGCGCATAGAGCATTTGCTGACGCGGCAACAGCATCAACGCATCACCCACCAGCGTGGCAACCAGGCCAGCCAGAATCAAATAATCGGTGGTGTTGAAGGTTGGCGCTTGCCATGCCCAGGCGACGAGCAACAGTAAGGTGACGGGTTTAAATAGCCAGCGCTGCCATTGCGGACCGCGGTAGGATGCATCGACGTACAGCCAGCCGGAAAAAAGTACGGCAAGAAAAGACCAAAGCATGTTTTCTCCCTTTTCTGGACGAAATGTCCGCCAGTTTGATGAATTTTCCCAAAATCACTCACTCAGTGTAAGTTACCGGCGCCAAATGTGACAATCAGCCGACTCTGGTTGTATGCTTTGTCGTCTTTTCCTGTTCCGACTTAACGCAAAGCACGAGATAAATCATGAGCAAACCACCGCTAATCTTTTTCATCGTACTGGCCATTATTGCCGTATTGGCGACCCGTCAGTTTATTAAACAGCGCCGCGAAACGGCGGTGAACGATGCCTCGCCGGTGCGCTCGCTGAGCGTGGAAGTGAAAACCAAACGCGAATTCCCGTCACCCAATCGCCGTTCGCGTCAGCGCGAGGAGATTGTGGCTGAGGATATGAAATACGAAGCCTGGTTCCATCCGCTGAACGGTGCGAGTGACATTAAAGTGACGGTCAACGCCAGCGATTATCATCAGATGGATAAGGGCGTGAAGGGCGAATTAAAGATGAAAGGGACGCGGTTTGTCAGTTTTACCCCGGCCCCGTAGGGCTGAGGGATCCCCAGGAATATTGTTAATACACATACACGATATTCCTGTAATTCCCGGCCAGCCCGGCCCGCGCCTCTTCAATATCCAGTTCTCCCACGCTGCCCGGTTCCTGCCTTATCGCGTT
>NZ_LGIS01000021.1 GCF_001187905.1 Pantoea sp. RIT-PI-b
AAAGACTCCCGTAAAAATTTATGGCAAAATGCGGAAGCAGGCATAGTGGCGATCTTATTTTTTGTTGGCGCAATAATTAGATCATTTTTCCACTGTGCCTGCTTCGTTTTTGTGGGGATTCATCAGCTTGTAGGGTCGCCATTCATGGCGTAATGCCGATCAGTTAAGCGCTGAGCGACTTTCGTTCGCCATCGGCTGAGGCAGTTTCAGCTATGCCGTGCGGCGACCGAGAAGAGGGCGTCTGGCCACGCCCTCTTCACTCCCGGGCCCTGCGCCAGCCCATCCCGCCGCTTCGCGGTGCCTTCGCTCCCTCGCGATTCCTGACGGACCGGCGCCGATTCGCTCCTGCTCAGCGCCGCCTCTCGCCGCATCCCTGCGGCTCGCCCTGGAATCCCTCTCTCGCTCAGCGGGCTGGGATGTCGCCTCAACACCCGCGCTGCAGCAGCAATGCCTATTCCTGAATTATCATCGCTGGAACGCCTGTCGGGTTGCCATTCATGGCGACCAGGTAACCCACAAGCGTCAGCCAGCAAAATTTCAAATCAGATGCGGTAATGACAGGCGACGGTGTTGGGCGCTATCCGCAGCGCCGAGCGCAGAGGGACGGCCAGGATGAGCCGACACGACGTCGGCGAAAGCGCGGCATGAGCCAGGGATGGCGAATCCGCGCGGTCCGTCAGGCCGGAGTGATAAGCGAGGGAACAGCGAGGACGGCGCAGGCGCGGATTGCTAAGGTCCGCGCCTTCGGACCTTAGCCCGGCCGCCTGCTTCACACATTCTGAAACTGCCATACGCTTAGCGGGCGGAACCCCTGCGATGCCAGTACGCTGCTTAACTGACGAGCATTACGCCATTCATGGCGACCTCACTAATGCCCGCGCCGAACTACTGCGGATACGCCACCCAATCGCCGCCGTTCAGGCGGATCCACGGCTTGCCCTGATACATCATCACCACCGCATTATCGTTCTCCGACACCACCGGCGTCTGCGGCAGATTATCGGTCAGCAGCGACATATTGACGTTCGGCGCGTTAAATAGCTGGCCATCCACCACGCGCGACACGATTTCAGAGATCGCCATCAGGCTGGTTGGCGTCTCAACGCTGAGTGGCTGGCCTTGATGCGCTGCCTTCATGCCGACAAACTTAATGCCAACCGGCACATGGGTGATATCCGGGCTGGGGATATCACGCAATCCCGACATCTGCATTTTGTCGCCCTGCAGCGCCGCGCCGTGTTCCGGCACCACCAGCACCATCACGCGACGGCCGGACTTCTCCAGATTAGTCAGGAAGGCATCGAGCTGGTCGAACAGCACTTTGGCACGCGGCTGCCAGTCGGCGCTGCGCGTGCTGCCCAGTTCGCGCGTGCCATCGTGCAGCGGAATCAGGTTATAGAACGTCGCGCTGCGCGCATCGCTGCTCTTACTGCGATCGTCGAGCCAGCGCTGCATCAGCTGCGCATCATTAAACACCGGCGAGCCGTCAAACGAGGTCACTTCTGGCGCTATACCCGCCTGCGACATCAATGGCGCCTGCAGATTGCCCTCTTCGCGCAGCTCTTTGAGATAGTTACCAAACACGCCGGTGTGATCCATCATCAGCTGCTGCTTAAAGCCCAGCTTCGCCAGATTATCAAACAGATAGCAGCGCTGATCGGTGGCTTTATACAGATCGCTGTGCGAGCTTTGCCCGCAGCTGGCGCGCAGCAGACGAATCCCCGCCGGGCCGCTGTAGCCGGTGGCCGAGTTGTAGTTATTGAGCAGAATATCGAAGTGCTGCCACAGCGGATGATCGCGTAGCTGCGTCACCTGCAAATCAGACCACGACAGCGAGCAGATGTTGATGACCAGAATATCGAACGGCTGCGAATCGGCAGGTAGCGCTTCCGGGAAGTGCGTCGCACGCTGGCGCTCACTCTCGTAAAAGCGGTTCAGCCATGCGGTTAAATTGGCGCTGGTCGGCGGCGCGGATTGATCGAGGCCATCCGGCGCTTTCGCCGCTGGCGCATTATCGAGTTTCACAGTGGGCGTTGCCGCGCGGCTCGGCAGTAAATTCACTGCTGGTCCGGCGATGGTCAGCACATTCAGCCAGATCAGCATCAGCGTCACCAGCACGGTGACGCGAATCCACTGCGCGATAAACAGATACAGCACCAGCAGTACCAAGCCCGCCCCAATCATCTCCCAGTTGATAAAGCGGTTGAGCAGGTCCAGCAGGTAACCTGGCGAAAAGCTGGCGAGCTGGCTTCCCTGACTCATGATCGAATTGAGTCCCGGCAGCCAGGTATCGTGCCAGAAGAGCGCCACGCCAATCGGCAGCGAAATCCACTGGCGCAGGCGATGCAGACGCAAACCCGGCAGCGGCAACAGCAGCCATGCCAGAAAGGCCAGATTACTCAGCGCGTGGAAATTGAGATAGCCGTACCACAGCAGAGCAAATTTGATCAGAAAGTAAAAATTCCAGCCACCAAGGCCGCGCCACGTCAATCTGTTATCCATGTTTATCCGTTTTCTTCGCTTTGCGTTGCCACTGGCCTTCTGATTTCAGCGCGCGGGTGGGCAACCATCGCATCAGCGGGTTGATGCTGCGGCGCGCGACTCCGCGCCCAAACAGTGATTTCAGCAACAGTAAAATCAGTAACAACAGGATCGCCACCTGCACCCAATCCATCAGCATCATCGGCGCTCTGCTCCATCAAGATTGAGCGTGATCGGCTGCGGCGTTTGTGCGGCGCGCGCGGTGGCTGCTACAGGGGCACTGACCGGCGCGACGGCTAGCGGCTGCTCGGTGACATCGCGCAGCGCCACCGGCGTCAGCTGCCGAATTTTCTGCGCCTCCGATAAAATCTGATTGTCTTCAAACCACACCATGCGGTTGCTAAACAGCTCATCGTGCGGCAGCGAGAAGATCGATTTCAGCGCAATATCCAGGTCATTGAATCGGCACGAAGAGAGGAATAGATAGATGCGATCGTTAATCAGCGTGACCAAATCGCCGAAGCGCCGGGGTTTGCACAACGTCAGAATCTGCTCGGGTTTCAGCTGCGGCACCGGACGCAATGCCACCATCAAGCCTTTATCGTTCTCGGGAAGCAGCGTGTTGCTCATTAGCTGCTGCACCGCCGCACAAAACGCCTCGAGCGGCAGATAGCCTTTTTGCTGCAACGGCTGCAGCGCCTGCATCAGTGCGCTGAGATTTGCGGGCACATGTCGTGAGAATTGCTGTCCCTGAATACCTTCCAGCGTGGTCAGAAAGCGCGACAAACTGGCGGCGTTCGGCACGATGGCATTCACACCGCAGGCCAGCAACAAACGTTCATCGCTATAGCGCAGCGTGGTACTGATTTCACGCACCACAATCTTCAGCGCACTGCCGCGCGATCGGCGCAAACTATGGACCATGTTCGCTAGCGTATTGATGTCCTGGTTATGGACCAGGCTAAAGATGACCGTGGCGGCGTTCGCCTGCTGGGCACGCGAAAACACGCGGTCATTATCGCTAAACAGCTGCCACTGCACCGAGAGCGGCGGCGCCCCTTCCAGCACACCTTCCTGCGCCAGAAATTGGTTTTCATCGTTGCGGCTTAAGGGAATATTTTGTTCCGCTTCATTAACGGCAATAAATTGATTGTCGACATAACTCAAACGGATAGCGCGGTCGGCCAGTAATTTGTCGGCGGCGTACCACCAGTTAATTCGATATTGCCAACTGTCCTGCTGAAACTCTAAATGTGCGAGACCATCAAGCTGGCGAAAATAACCTTGCAGATGATTACGTAAGTGAATTATTGAAGCACCGGAGGTGATCATTAACAGCGTGATTTGTTTTTTACTTAACAAACGACGCATGCGCTTAAGCCAAATAGTCAGCTCATCCTGCGATAATTTACGCCACAAGGCGGCATTACTATAAAACATCACGATGCCACTGCGATTATTCAGCACGCGGGAAAGATCGCTCTCAAACTGCTGCAAGCTGGTTTTATTGGCGGGCAGGGAAAATAATGGCATCCGCGCCGGACCGCCAATCGGATCGGGCGTTAACAGCGCCTGCGGCTTCTCATCTGCGCTGATAAGCGTGGCGGCATCTTGCTGGCTAATGACCTGACGCAGCAACAGCCGGGCATCCTCCTGACGCTGGCTGGTAATCCAATAAAACCCTGGCGTTTGCAGGGTATTTAATTCCTGCTGAATCTGTTGCAGGCCAAGCGCATAGTGATTTTTCATATTTTATTCGCGATCGCTACCCTCGCAGCGAGTTTAATCTAGACGGCAACGATTGGAACTGGTGAAATAAAAAATAACCGCATCGCTGCACAGTTCGTCGCAATATTCTGGTTTAGACTTTACAAAAAATAGAATCACAATTCATCCGTTGTCGATTTTGGGTGGCAAAAAAGTAATGAAAATAGAAAATGCTTTTTCGCTGAGCGCGTCTGGCAGCGAAGATCATGATGACATTAATGCCTTAAGCGCGGCCTTTTCTCTTAAGGCATTTCGCTACATTGATATTGCCCGTGAAGCGCGCCTGAATAGCATTATGGCGCGCTGGCCGCTGCTGCGTGAAATAAGCGCCGCCCAGGAGCCCGATCGTTAATGCCGATGATTGCACTGCAAGGTATACGTGGCGGCTGCGGCGCCACCTCGCTCAGCGCGGCATTAGGCTGGGCGCTCAATGCGCTGGGGGAATCGGTGCTGATCATCGATTTTTCACCGGTCAATCAGCTGGCTGCACACTTTAATCTGCCCATCAACACCGCGCAGGGCTGGGCGCCCGCGCTGCTTGAACAGCAAGCGTGGCAGCAATGCGCCCAGCGCTATCAAAGCGGGCTGGATTTTCTGCCGTTTGGCGCACTGACGCCGCCACAAAGTGCACAGCTCAGCGTGGCCGATGGCGATTTTGCCGCGCCGCTGCTGCAGGCACTGCCGGCCCTGAAAACACATTATCAATGGATTGTGCTCGATATCCCGGCGGATCTGTTGCCGTGGCAGCGATCGTTTATCGCCGCCGCCGATCGTCTGCTGCAGGTACTGACGCTGGATGCCAACTGTCAGCTGCGCCTGCATCACGCGCGCATCTCCCCGCATACGCTGTTCCTTATTAACCAGTTCAACGCTAACAGCCAACTGCAGCAGGATCTGCATCAGCTGTGGATCAGTTCGCTGAAGAACCTGATTCCGCAAGTGATTCACCGTGATGAAGCGCTGGCGGAAGCGCTGATGATGAAACAGCCGGTGGGCGAATACCGGCCGCATGCGCTGGCGAGTGAAGAGATCAATACGCTGGCCAACTGGCTGCTGCTGAATGTGGCTGGAGGCGCAGCATGAATCCGTTGCGCTGGCTGCTGATGCCATCCGCGTGGCAAGCGTTACAGCGCCGCGCCACCGTGGCGCGTCAGCATGGCGCGGGCCGCTGCACCATCGCGCTGCATCTGCTGTGGTGCGTGCTCGGCTGGTCGCTGCTGCGGCTGGAAGCACCCGGCTGGCAGCATATCCTGCAACATCGTCAGCGTTACTATCCGCACATTTCGCCGCTGCGCCCGCGTCCGCTGGATGTGCTGCGCTATGCGATGCAGAGCCTGTGGCTGATGCTGGTGCGGCCACGCGAACACCGCACCCGTAAGGGTTTCAGCGCTGAGCCGCTGTTGCGCTGGCGTCAGCCGTTGTATCAGTGGCTCGGCGCGCTGCCCGCCCGGCTGGAGCAAACGCGTCTCGCCCAGCGCAGTGAACAACGCATTCAGGCGCTGCCGCCACGGCTACGTCAGCTGCTGTTTATCGTGGCCGCAGTGGTTGCCAGCCTGCTGGCGCTGCTGTGTATCGCACAGCCTTTCGGCATCACTACGCAGTTTGTCTTCGTGCTGCTGCTGTGGGGATTAGCAATGCTGGTGCGGCGCGTGCCGGGGCGTTTGCCCACCATCATGCTGATCGTCTTGTCGCTCACCATCTCCTGCCGCTATCTGTGGTGGCGCTATACCGAAACCCTCAACTGGGACGATCCGCTCAGCCTGACGTTTGGCCTGCTGCTGATTGGCGCAGAAACCTATTCGTGGACGGTGTTGGTGCTGGGTTATTTCCAGACGCTGTGGCCGCTCAATCGCCAGCCGGTCTCGATGCCGCCAGAAATTACTGCCTGGCCGAGCGTCGATATCCTGGTGCCAACCTACAACGAGCCGCTCAGCGTGGTGAAGCCGACAATCTATGCGGCGATGGGCATCGACTGGCCGCAGGACAAGCTCAACATCTATCTGCTGGATGACGGCACGCGCGAAGAGTTCCGCGAGTTTGCCGCCAGCGTTGGCATCCATTACGTAGTGCGCGCCAGCCACGAACACGCCAAAGCGGGCAATATCAACCATGCGCTGAAAACGGTGTGTCGCAGCGATTACGTCGCTATTTTTGACTGCGACCATGTGCCGACCCGCTCGTTCCTGCAGCTGACTATGGGCTGGTTCCTGAAAGATCATCGGCTGGCGATGCTGCAAACGCCGCACCACTTCTTCTCGCCCGATCCGTTCGAGCGCAATTTGGGGCGCTTCCGCCAGACGCCGAATGAAGGGTCGCTGTTTTATGGTTTAGTGCAGGATGGCAACGATACCTGGGATGCGGCATTTTTCTGCGGCTCTTGCGCAGTGCTGCGCCGTAGCGCGCTGGATCAGATCGGCGGGATTGCGGTCGAAACCGTCACCGAAGATGCGCACACCTCGCTGCGCCTGCATCGCCAGGGTTACACCTCGGCCTATATTCGCATTCCACAGGCGGCGGGCCTGGCGACCGAGAGTTTATCCGCGCACATTGGCCAGCGTATCCGCTGGGCGCGCGGCATGGTGCAGATTTTCCGCCTCGATAATCCGCTGTTCGGCAAAGGCTTAAAGCTGGTGCAGCGCCTGTGTTACGCCAACGCCATGCTGCACTTTCTCGCCGGTATTCCGCGCCTTATCTTCCTGCTGGCGCCGCTGGCGTTTCTGCTGTGCCACGCCTACATCATCTATGCGCCGGCGCTGGCGATTGCCATCTACGTTCTGCCGCATATGCTGCACACCAGCTTAACCAACTCACGCATTCAGGGGCGCTGGCGCCACTCGTTCTGGAGTGAAGTGTATGAAACCGTGCTGGCGTGGTACATCGCGCGCCCCACTACGGTGGCGCTGTTCAATCCGCATAAAGGCAAGTTCAACGTTACCGCTAAAGGCGGTTTAGTTGCCGAACGGCATCTCGATTGGGTGATCACCAAGCCGTACATGATGCTGGTGCTGCTGAATATCGCCGGTATCGCCATGGCCTTCTGGCGTATGGCCTACGGTCCGGCCAACGAGATGCTCACCATTTGGGTCAGCCTGGTATGGGTGCTGTACAACATGATTATCCTCGGTGGCGCGGTGGCGGTTTCGGTGGAAGCGCGTCAAATCCGCGAAGCGCATCGCGTCGAGATCGCCATGCCCGCGGCGATTGCGCGTCAGGATGGGCACATGGTGCCGTGCACGCTGCGCGACTACTCCGACGGCGGCGTAGGGGTTGAGCTGCGAGAAGCCGATGCGCTGAAAGAGGATGAACCGGTGTGGCTGCTGCTGCGTCGGGGCCAGCAGGAGTTCAGCTTCCCGTGCCAGGTGCAGCGCGTGTTTGGCCGTCGCGCCGGCATTCGCCTGCATCAGCTCACCACGCGCCAACACATCGAATTCATTCAGTGCACCTTTGCGCGTGCCGATACCTGGGCGCTGTGGCAGGACGGCTTCCCGGAAGATAAACCGGTGCAAAGTCTGGCCGACATTATGCTGCTGGGTTTTAAAGGCTACCTGCGTCTGGCCGAGTATGGACCCGCGCCGCTGCGCCGTTTATTCCGTGGGCTCACCGCGCTGGTGAGCTGGCTGGCGACGCTGCTGCCGCAGCGTATTGAGCGCCAGCCTGCGTCGCTCAATACCGATTTCACTTAAGTTGATGATAAGACCATGATGAGAAAACTGAGTTGGTTTACCGCCCTGCTGCTGGGCTGCGTCTCACTGGCGCAGGCCGCGCCGCAGTCTGCTGCACCGTTTGCCGCAGGCAGTGCGGTGTCACCGCCGCTGTCGGAGGTGAATGCGCTGGTCGATGCCAACGCGCCGCTGCGCGATAGCCAACTGATGTTTAATCAGGTCGCGCCGCCGCCAGGCAGCATGACGCTACGCGGCACCGAACCCAGCAGCCAGATTGAGTTCGGCGTGCGCAGCGATGAAGTGGTGACGCGCGCGCTGCTCAATCTCAGCTATCGTCCCTCGCCCGCGCTGATCCCCACGCTGTCGCAGCTCAAGGTCTATCTCAATGATGAGCTGGTCGGGTTGGTCACCGTGACCGCCGAGCAGCTTGGCAAAGAGAATCAAACGCAAATCTCCATCGATCCGCGTTTCATCAGCGATTTTAACCGCGTGCGTCTGGAGCTGGTCGGTCATTACGCCAACGTGTGTGAGAATCCGGCCAACAGCACTATTTGGCTGGATATTGGCAAAGCCAGCAAACTCGATCTGACGCTGCAGAAGTTACCGCTGAAGAACGATCTGTCGCATTTCCCGGAGCCGTTTTTTGATACGCGCGACAGCCGTCCATTGCAGCTGCCGATGGTTTTCAACGCCCAGCCAACTCTAGTGCAGCAGCGCGCCGCCGCTATTCTGGCTTCATGGTTTGGCAGCAAAGCCGCGTGGCGTGGTCAGTCATTCCCGGTGCTGTATAACCAGTTGCCGAATCAGCAGCACGCAGTGGTGTTTGCCACCAACGATCATCGTCCCGACTTCCTGAAAGATTTGCCGCCGGTAGAGAAACCGACGGTAGCGATGGTGAATCAGCCGGACAATCCGTACGAGAAGATGCTGCTGATTCTTGGGCGTGACGACAACGATCTGTTAACGGCGGTGGAAGGTATTGCCCAGGGCCAGCTGTTGCTACGCGGTGAGACCGCGACCATTGACAGCGTGAAGCTGCTGGCGCCGCGTCAGGCCTATGATGCGCCTAACTGGGTGCGCACCGATCGCCGCACCACCTTTGCCGAGCTGACGCAATATCAAAACCAGCTACAGGGCGACGGCTTGCAGCCTAACCCCATCAGCCTGACGCTGAATCTGCCGCCGGATCTGTTCCTGGTGCGCGCACGCGGCATCGATATGGATCTGCACTACCGCTACACCTCACCAATTCAGCAGGATGGTTCGCGGCTGGCGGTGCATCTCAACAATCAGTTCATGCAGGACTATCCGCTGACGGCGAAAGATAGCGCCGGTCAGCAGCTGATGCGTATTCCGCTGATGCAGGGTTTGCAGGACAGCAATCGCCAGTTAACCATACCGGCGCTGCGCCTCGGGGTGGTGAATCAGCTGCGCTTCAACTTTGATTATGCCAACACCTTTATTGGCGGCACCGCCGATGGCCGCTGCGAAACCGTCACTACGGTGGGACATCATGTGGTGATCGACGATACCTCCAGCATCGATTTTTCCGGCTATCGTCACTACATCGAAATGCCCTCGCTGGCGGCGTTCGCCAACGCCGGTTTCCCTTACAGCCGCTACGCCGATCTGGCGCAAACGCTGGTGCTGGTTCAGCCTAAGCCGAGCAACAATGAAGTCAGCGCCCTGCTGAATGCGCTGGGCAGCATCGGCGCGCAAACCGGCTATCCCGCACTGCGCGTGCAGATGAGCGATGACTGGCGTAAAGCCCAACAGAGCGATGCCGATGTGTTGATGATCGGCGACATTCCGCCGGATCTGCAGGACGACGGCAAGATCAACCTGTTGGCCGACGCGGCGCGCAGCTGGATCAACATGCCCGCGCGCGCCATGACGACACCAAGCCTGCCAATATCGGACAGCGATCGCACCGTGGAAAGCCAAACCACCATCAGCTCACGCGGACCGATGGGCGCGATTGTCGGCTTCCAGTCGCCGTTTAACGATAAACGCAGCGTGGTCGCGCTGCTGGCCGACAGCCCACGCGGCTGGGAGCTGCTGAATAACGCGCTGCTCGACAGCGGCAAACGCGCGGCGGTATTCGGTTCCGCCACGGTGATCCGTGAATCGGGCGTGAACAGCCTGCGCGTCGGCGACACGTATTACGTTGGTCACCTGCCGTGGTGGGAGCGCTTATGGAATCTGCTCGCCACCCATCCGGTGTGGCTGGCGCTTTGCGCGGTCGTCGTCGTGGTGCTGTTTGCGCTGATGGCCTGGCGCTTGATGCGCATGGTGAGCCGTCGCCGTCTGGCCGAGCTGGATGACGATGAATAAACTGCGGCCTGGCGTGCTGATCGCCAGCGCGCTGGGTCTACTGGCAGGCGCGGGTGCGGCTCCAGCTGGCCCGCAGGTGGCGCCGGTTGAATGGTTGCTGATGCAGATCCGCACCGGCGAATCGACCAACAAACTCGATTTGGTGCAGCAATCGCTCTATCGGCTGGAGAAAATCGATCCCGACAATCCGCAGGTGCTGGCGGCGCAAATCCGTATGGCGCTGCGCCAGGGCGATCAGGTCAAAGCGCAAACCTTATTGGCGCAACTGCAGCGTGTGGCACCGAATGCCGCCGCCACGCGTGAATCAGAAGCGGGCTTACGGCTGATCACCGCAGACGGCCGCCAGCAGCTGCAGCAGGCGCGCCTGCTCGCCACCGCCGGACACGTCGTGGAAGCCAAAGCCGCCTGGGATGCGCTCTTCCACGGCGTGTTTCCGGATGTGAATACCGAGCTGGAATATTGGCGGCTGGTGGCGCGTCTACCCGGCCAGCAGCCGCAAGCGTACCAACAGCTGCAGGCGCTGGAGCAGCGCTATCCCGGCAACATCGGCGTGGAGCTGCAGCTGGCGCGCATGGCGTTTGATAATAATCAGCCGGGCGCAGCCTTTACCCAGCTGCGCCGTCTTGCCAACCGCAACGGCGGGCGCGATGCCGCCTCCGAGCTGTGGCTGCAGCAAATCCAGAATCAGCCGGTGAGCGAACGCAGCGTCGCCAGCCTGCAGCAATATCTGCAAACCTTCACCGAAGGCGATGCCCAGCAGCGCGGTGCGCAAGAGCTGGCACGCCAGCAAAAAATGCTCGCCGATCCGGCTTATCGCCAGCGCATGCGCGGACTGGCGCTGGTCGATGCCGGTGGCGGCGCGGGCGCGATTGCCGCCCTCAGTGCGGCGCTGCAAGCCAATCCGCACGATGCCGAACTGATGGGCGCGATGGGCCAGGCGCAGGCGCGGGCCAATCATCGCGCGGCGGCAATTGGCTGGCTGGAGAAGGCGATTCAGGCTGGCCAGGCCAGCACGCAGATCGGCAAATGGCAGTCGCTGCTGCAAACCAACCGCTACTGGCTGGCGATCGACAGCGGCGATGCAGCGCTGAAAAAGGGCGAGATGGCGACAGCTGAGCAGTATTATCGCAGCGCGCAAGCGTTGGATAATCGCGATAGCTGGGCGTTGATTGGCCTTGGCGATGTGGCGCAGGCGCGCAAAAACACTGCTCAGGCAGAGAACTTCTGGCAGCAGGCGCTGCGCCTTGATCGCAGCAACAGCACGGCGAAAAGTCGGCTGCTACAGCTGCGTACGGATGCGCTGATGGCCGAAGCCGATGCGCTGGCGCAACAAGGCCTGTGGCATCAGGCGGCAGACAAATATCGCCAGGCGATGCAGGCAACCCCCGACGATATCTGGCTGGCTTATCGGCTGGCGGGCGCACTGCGCAATGGCGGCGGCGAAGCCCAGGGCGCGCAGGTGATGGAGGCGATGGTGCACCAGCATCCACAGCAACCGGCGGCGCTGTATGCCGCAGCGCTGTGGCTGGCCTCTGGCGATCGCGATGACGCGGCGCTGGCCATGTTGCGTCGTCTGCCTGTTGGGCAATGGGACAGCAACATGCACGACCTGGCCGATCGTCTGCAGCCGAAGAAGGTGCTGGCGCGCGGCGAAGAAGCGCTGGGGCGCATCGAAGTCATGATCGCGCTGAAACAGACAACGGCAGCGCATAGCGCCTTGCAAACCTTGCCGGCAAGCGTGGCGCAGCAAAGCGTTTACAGCGGGCGGCGTGTGGCACTCGCCTGGCAAAACAGCGGCGATACGCAGCGTGCCCAACAGCTGTTCGATGAGCTGAAAATCCGCGCCGCGAAACTGGCCCCTTCACAGGAGAAAGCGCTGGCCTATCGCGATGCGGCGCGGCTGGAACGTCAGCAACAGCAGCCGCAACGAGCGCAAAAAGATTATCAGCTGGCGATGGCGGCAAGCGGTATCAGCCCAGACGTGCCACAGGATAATGAGGGTTATACCGCCCTAACCCGCAATCAACCGCAGGATGAGTGGCTGAAACGCAGCATCCGCAGTGACGCCGCCGATCTCTATCGCCAGCAGGACACCACGTTCATGCTGGAGCAGGATTACTCGCGCAATAAAGGCAACGGTGGTACCTCCGATTTCACCGCGCACACCACGATGATGCAGGCGGAGACGCCGCTGGCCGACGGCCGTAGCTTTGTGCGCGTTGATCATGTACTGGTTTCGGCGGGCACCTTCTCCAGTGCAAACGGCGGCCACAATGCGCCGTTCGGCAGCTGTAACGATGCCAACGCCGGCGGATGCAGCCGCGATTTCACCCAGCGTGATGAAGGCACCGCGCTGGGCGTGGGCTGGCATAACCAGCGCTGGTCGGCCGATCTCGGCACTACGCCGCTCGGCTTTGCGACCAGCAACTGGGTTGGCGGCGTCAGCTGGAAAACCGACGTCGATGACATTGGCCTCACGTTTAGCGCCTCACGCCGACCAATCTCCAGCTCGCTGCTGGCGTATGCAGGCGCACGTGATCCAGCGACTCACGGCGGCAAAACCTGGGGCGGCGTGGTCGCGACTGGCGGCTCGCTCGGCCTGAGCTACGATACGGGCGATGCCCATGGCGTGTGGGCCGATCTCAGCGCGCATCAATTGACGGGCGAAAACGTCGCGGATAATAGCCGTGAACGCCTGATGGCGGGCTATTACTACAAACTGGTCAATCAAGATAATCGCCGCGCCACTATTGGCCTGAACAGCATGCTGTGGCATTACCAGAAAGATCTCAGCGACTACACCTTCGGCCAGGGCGGCTATTACAGCCCGCAGCAATACTTCTCGTTGTCGGTGCCGGTGACGTATCGCCAGCGCACGGAAAACTGGTCGTTTGATCTCGGCGGCTCGGTTTCCTGGTCGCAGTCGCACACTGATGGGCAGCCGCGTTATCCGCTCAATCCCGGCTTTGCGCTGGCGTCGAATCCTATTTCAGACAGCAGTTCGGGCACGGGTTTCGGTTATACCTTGCAGGCGCTGGTGGAGCGCCGCATAACGCCGCATTGGTCAGTGGGATTGGCGATGGATATTCAGCAGGCGAAGGATTACACCCCCAGCCACGGCTTCATTTTTATGCGCTACTCAATGTCTGGCTGGAACGGCGATATGGACATGCCCCCACAGCCGCTCACGCCGTATGCGGATTTTAAATAGGTTAATTTAGGTAGTCGCCATAAATGGCGACCCTACAGGCGTTATCGCGATGGTTACTAAGAAATAAGCATTGATGCTGCAGCGCGGGTTTTGAGGCGACATCCCAACCCGCTGAACGAGTGAGGGATTCCAGGGCGAGCCGCAGGGATGCGGCGAGAGGCGGCGCTGAGCAGGAGCGAATCGCCGCCGGTCCGTCAGGAATCGTGAAGGAGTGAAGGCACCGCGAAGCGGCGGGATGGGCTGGCGCAGGGCCCGGAGTGAAGAGGGCGTGGCCAGACGCCCTCTTCTCGGTCGCCGCACGGCATAGCTGAAACTGCCTCAGCTAATGGCGAACGAAAGTCGCTCAGCGCTTAACTAATCGGCATTACGCCATTTATTGCGACCAGCTCGAAAATGAGACCTACCGCTTCTCCTGATACGCCATCCAGGTTAGCAGCTGCAGGCTGGCGGAGAAGTAGTTTTGATCCGCTGCCAGCTTGTCATTGAGATACTGGGTCTGGTTCAGGGTCAAATCACGAACCGCAATCAGGCCGCCTTCCATATTGTATGGCGCGGGCGTATTTCCCAGCACATCATACCAGGCCGGCGTGGTCATGCGCGCCGAGCCCTGCCACACGCGCTGGAACGGCACCAGACGCAGGCTTTGCGGATCGTACCACCAGATATTCAGCGGAATACGAATGGCGTCATAGCTGAAGCGGTTGGAATAACCGATGGCAGGAGCCACCGAACCATCAGCATTCAGCGCCACCCAATCAAGCGGCAAGCCGGTTTTACCAAAATGCATGTCGCCTAACAGATCCATGCCGTCATCCATCAACTCATTCCAGATGCGCAGATGGCTGTGCTCGGCAAACTCACGCCATGCAGCGAACAGGAAATAAGAGGGATTGAGCACCACATAACTGGTTTTATTGAAACCCTGCGCGCCCGGCAGCATCACTTTATGCCCGCCATAACTGATCACATTGAGCTTCACTATCGCACGCTGAATGCGGTCCGATGCCTGCTGGTAGTCGCCGCCCCACTTCTGCGCCGCACGTTGCAGAGCCCAGGCAATCAGCACATCGCCATCGGAAGCGTTATTTTTATCGGCGATCGGATCGGCGGCACCTGGCGTGTAGCGCCAGTAGAACAGATCGTTTTGCGGATTGCGCAGATGGCTGCGCGTCCACTGCCACAGCAGATCGAAAGTCGCGCGATCGTCATGCGCCACCGCCAACAACATGCCGTAGCCCTGACCTTCGGTATGGCTCACGTTGTTGTTTGCCGTATCGCTGATACGGCCGTCGCTGCTCATAAAACGGCTTTTGTAAGTACTCCAGCCATCTGCGGCCGCCTGGGCGCTAAAAAACATCACCATGAAACACAGCATCCATTGACGCCAAAAGCGCATCACTCTCATCACAGCATCCTATTGATATCGATAGTGCAGCGTGCCGCCGTCGTTCTGCTCAAGCGTCAGCGGCACCGCCGCGCTGCCGCCCTGGGCTTGCAGCCACTGCGCATACAGGCCCGCCAGTACCGCGCTTAATGCCAGCTGCCAGCGTTCAACACCGACATTGCTGTCACCCTGCGGCAGCGCGTGGTGTTGAATCAGAATGGCATTTTCCTGCGGCTGTAACTGCACAAAACCCCAGTTAAAACGCGCCAGCTGTAGATTCATTTCGCGCTCCAGGTCCTGCACGGTGCGCGCTTCAGGTAAAGGATAGCGGGTCGCCAGCGATGCGCCGACGCCGTTGAGGAAGCCTTCCGCCTCCTCGCCCGCGTTGTCCAGCATGCTTTCAATCATCGCGCTCACCAGATCAAACCAACCCGGCTGATGCGGATGGCTGACGCGCGCGCTCACTTGCTCACTCATTAGTAATCTCCGAACAGATAACGGAAGTACAGATTGGCGGTACTTTCGTTGTAATCACCAAAGGTGTCGTAGCCCAACTGACCGCCGACGGTGACATCTTTGTTGATCTTATAATCCGCACCGGCATGCAGGTTATAGCCGATGCCGTTTTTGCTGTCGCCGCTATAGAACGCATCCTTCACGTAGCCTTGATCGGCCAGACTCTGCAGCTGAGACTGCAGCGACGGGTTGTTCGGGAAGTAGGCGCTCTTATCCTGACTGTAGGATTGATAACCCACCGAACCGCCAACGTTGACTTTCAGATCGTCAAACTTGCGGCTGAACTCGATGGGGAACGACACCGACGCATAGTTCTGCGGGCTGAAGTAGCCGCCCTGACCGTAGCTGAAGTAGCTGAGGTTTTTCGAGTAATCCATCCAGGACAAACTCATGCCGACTTTCAGCTCGCGATCGTCGAGGTGATACGGACGCACATAAGCTCCGGCGGTGGCCTGAACGCTGTTGTTGCTCGCCACGTTTTCGCCGATATAGCTGTAAGCCCCGCCGCCGACGTAGAAACCGGCATCGCCGTTGTCATAGCTCAGCAAGGCGTTACCGCCGTTTTTGGTGACGCGCCCCCAGCGTTTACCGCTGGTTTTGTCTTCCACGCCGACATACGACAGCAGGCTATCGGTCATCGCGCGACGTTCACCGGTGAGGATCAGCGTCAGGAAGTCGGTCAGCTTCGGCGACCACTGCACGCCGCCCACCAGCGTACTCAAGTCCTGGCCGAGCGGCGTGCTGCCGATGTCGATTTTGTAGCTGTCACCCTTCAGCGCCATGTTTAGCTCCACGCCGGTCGCCGATTGCGAGTCGGTGGAGGCGTTAGGCACATCGTCAATTTTCGCGCCACCTGCCGCCACCACTTTGCCTTGTTCCAGCGCGTTAGTGCCGAAACGACGCCATGCGTCGCCGCCAGCGCTGCCTGCGGTGAGGGAAATTGGCGTCATGGTGAAATCGAAACGCGATTCGCCAAACGGCACGGTGGAGAAGGTGAGCGGCGCTTTGGCTTCGGTCAGTTTACTCAGACCGGATTCGCCGTCACGTCCACGCACCTGCATCTGGCCCTGCACCCAGGTGCCGGTTTTCTCTTGCAGATCGTCCATCATGTTGTCGATTTGCCGCAGCGTCTGGCTCTGCTGCACGGCCGGCGTATTGCTCGCCAGCGTCACGCCTTCCGCGCTGCTGGTGGCGTCGGGCGCCGACTGCCACGGCATTACCGCGCCATAGCTGGATGGCGAGCGGCCAACCGGCGAGGTGCCGCGATTGATAAACGGATTGTCGGCCAGCGCCAGGCCGCCGACGCTCGGCACGTTGCCATTGGTGGCACCTTGCAGACCAATCAGCTGACCGCGTGCGCTACGCAGATAGCTCATCGCCTGGCTGTGTTCGCCGTTGGCTTCGGCTACGCGCGCTAACAACAGCAGACGATCGGGTGACTGCTCATTATTCAGGCCGCGGGTCAAGGTGTTGGCTTTGTTGACGTCGTTCTGCGCCAGCGCCACGTTGATGGCGCCGGTACGCGCATCTTGCGTTGCGGTGTCTTGCGTCATCAGATAGTCGTAAACCACGCCGGCTTCTTTGTTCATCTTGCCGGACTGATAGAGTCGCGCCATGGCGAACATCAGATCGCGGTTCTGCGGATCGTGCTGCAGCGCGCCCACCAGCTTGTCGTAAGCGGCGGCGTACTGTTTCTGCTCGCGCAGACGATCCACTTCGTTGATCACATAGCCATTACGAATACCTGCCAGCTGGGTTGGCGTGCTGCGCGCCTGCAGTTCCGGGCTGCTCAGGAAGCTCTGCGCTTCGGTGTTCAGACCAGCCTGATTCAGCACCGCAACCTGCGCGGCGTAATCACCGGCGTTGCCCTGGATGCCGCGCTGCATGTTGCTGCGCACCACGGAAACCGCCGTGGTGAGATCGCCCGCTTTCGCCAGTTTCTGCGCCAGATTACCGGCATCAACCGGATTAGCCGGCGGCGTTGACGCCAGCGCACGCAAGGTGTTGGCTGCCGCCGCATTCGAACCCTGCGCCAGATACTGATCGGCGGTAGCCATCTGCAGGTTGAAGTTCACGCGCTGCGCCAGCTCGCGCATATCGCTGTTTTTGCTGCCGTTGGGAATGCGTGACAGCAGCATACTCGCCTGCTGCCAGGCACCGCTTTCGCTGGCGTTTAACGCGCCCGCATAGAGTTCGGTGGTGCTGGCACCGGTGCGCAGCGTGGGCTGCATGATATTGGCCGCCATCATGCTATTGCCCTGCGCGCGATAGATGCGTGCCAGATCGAGACGTAGCCAGCCATCGTTGGGATAGCGCTGAATGCCGCTGGTCAGGGTGGCGACAGCCGCGCTGTTGTTGCCTGCTGCCAGCTCACGTTTGGCCTGCGCACGAATCGGATCGGTGCTGCTGCCGCGCGGTGCCACGCTTTGACGTACGCTATCCGGCAGCGACCCCAGCAGCGTATTGGCTTCTGCGCCACGGTTCTGCTGGCGCAGCACGTAGAACAGGCCTTCTTTGGCATTACGGTTATTGGCATCACTTTGCAGGATGGCGCGATAGGTTTGCTCCGCCTGATCGAGCTGATTGCTGCGACGCTGCACATCCGCGCGGAACAGTTTGGCGGACACACCTTTCTCGCCGTCGGCCTGCGCCAGCGGTTCGCTCAGCGCCAACGCCTGTGCGCTATCGCCATTTTTTAGCGCCTGCTGCGCGGTCGCCAGCTGGGCATAGAAGCGCGCATCGGCGGCCTGTTTCTGGCGCGTGTCGCTTTGATCGCCGCCTAACTGCGCGGCGCGCGTCAGGTAATCCGCCGCTTCGGCGTAACGTCCGGCGCGCTGAGCGACGTAGCCCATACCGGCCAGCGCATCCGCATCTTGCGGGTTGGCTTGCAGCACTTTCTCAAAGTTGTTTTGCGCATTGCTGACGTCGCCGCTGTTCAGCGCGGTAAAGCCCGCGCCTTTCTCCGCACCGCCGACATTTTTACGGTAGTAATCCAGCACCGCGTTATCCTGCGGATGACGCTGCTGCCAGGTTTGGTACAGCGAGGCATCAGAAGCCTGCGGGCCAAGCCACAGCAGCGCCTGACGCAGCGAGCGGTCGGCTTCTTTGTTGCCATCTGCCAGGCTGCCGAGCACATCAATACCCTGACGACGGGTCGCTTCCTGATAGGTTAGCGCTTTACCCAGCGCCAGTTTGGCGCCGGTATCCTGCGGATGATCGGCGGAGAACTGCCGCAGCGCTTCCACCGCCTGCGGCAGCAGCGAGCGATCGCCCGCCATCGTCAGGTAGTATTCTGCCGCCACGCTCGGCGGCGGCTCGTTACCGCTGAAGGTGTTACGCCAGGTTTGCAGCGAAGCCGCAATATTGCCGCTGCGCGCCTGCTGGCGCGCCAGTTGCAGCTGCGCCTGCGGAATGGTTTGCAGCTGACGTGCGTTATCCAGCTCGCTGAGATGCGGATCGTTTGGCGATGCCGCACTCAGGCGCGCACGCCACTGCGCCGCTTCCGCTGTGCCGCCGCTCTGCTGCGAATAGAGCGCCAGCAAATAGAGCGCCTGAGTGTTGTTTGGCTCAACCATCAGTACTTTCTGCAGCGAGGCTTTCGCCAAATCGTCATGCGCTTTCTGATGCCAGTAAGCCGCTTGATCGAACAGCGCCTGTAACGCAGGATTGTTACTCTCCGCCGCCAGCAGCGGCTGCGAGAGCGTGAGCGCCCCACCCAGAATCAGGGCATGACGAATGCCGGCACTTAACAGATGTTTTTTCATTATTTTTATCCTTACTTCTTGCCGGACTTGCTATCAACTTTTGGGTTGAGACGACGCCACGCATGACGTTTCAGCATCACCCAGGCCCCACTGCCGACCAGCGCTGAAAGCAGCAATGCCGCCAGCGCCATCAGCACCGAGTGCTGGTTGGCATACCACACCACCATCATGTACCACGGCATTTCACCGCTCGGGAATTGCGGACCCACGCGGAAACTGCGAATGCCGTTCTCATCGGTGATGATGGCGGTATCGCCGCGAATTCCGGCGTTGATGCGCGCCGAATTCAGGTCTTCATGCAGGCGCAGCAGTTGCTGATCGCTGGTCGCCACCGTCATCACCACCAGGCGATCGCGGTTCCACGGCGAGCGATAGCTGACAAAGCCGCGCCATGCTTCGTTGGACGAGAAGTAACGATCGGCATCCAGCTGCTGGCGATACCAGTCGCCGGTCAGCCAGCCGCGCAGCTTGTCCCAGGTGTTCGGCTCTTTCACGCCCAGCGTGTTGCCGCTGGTTTCATACGGCGTGTTGACCAGCATTGCCTGGTTGAAGTCGTTGTTCTGCGTGGTGCTCACCGCTAACACATCGCTGCGCTGCAGGCGCGTCATGTTGGTGCCGCCGTTTGGCAGGCCAAACAGCACCTGGTTCTGCAGCAGCGGTACGCCAGTGGCGTTACCGGCACGTGATGCCATATCCAGCAGCGTAGCGATCTCCGCATCGCTCGGCTGTTGCGGCAGCAGCAGCGTGGTCTGCGAGAAGTCCGCCAGACGCGAGAACGGGAACGAGGCGCCAACAAAGTAAGAGAGGTTCGGCAGCATGGTGAAGTGGCGCGTGTGGCTCAGATCGATCCACGAATCCTCTTCAATGCGGCTCTTGATGTTGTTGTTCAGCAGCACGCCGCACGGTGCATCCGCTTTCGGCTTGATGTTGAAGTAGAGCGCCAGCTGGTTGTCACCGTAAATCAGGTACGGCTCGAGCTTCAGGGTGTAATGCTCCTGACGCGCGTCGCCACCCAGGCGATGCCAGGCGCTTTCCAGCAGGCCCACTTTGTTCACCGTCAGGTTGCGCAGGAAGGTGCCGTTGATCATCACGTTGAGGAACGAGTTGTTCTCATCAATCCAGCTTTCGGACGGGAAGCGATAGTGCAGCTCCACTGGAATGGTGTCGCCATCCCACATAAACAGATCCGGCGCGGCGCGGAAGTTGACGCTCAGCGCATCGTGCCAGATGCCGGTGGTGGTCAGGCTCTGATCTTTACGCAGCAGTTCGCTCAGGCGCACCGGACGCGTGGTGTTGATCCAGCGCGGAGCATCGTACGGTTTACGCATACCAATCGGCTGCGGTTGTACGTTCAGGCTGCTGGCATCGGTGGCCAGCGGCTGCGTGGTTAAACGGTTGGCGGCCTGACGCAGCTGATCGTCATTGGCGCCCACCACCAGCAGCAGTTTGTAGACCGGATTGTTGGGATTATCGATCACCTGCAGCAGCGGACCGCTGGTGGCGGGCAAGGTCACGGTGCCGATCTTATCGCCCGGATGTCCCACCAGAATGCCGTTGTGCTCAGGCAGATCGCCGCGCACCACCGGGAAACGAATCCCACGATAGTCCGACTGAATGCCCATCCACGATGCCACCAGCGCGGCGGCGCTGATGCTGTCCGGCGCGACATTGGCTGCAAAACCAAAGGTGACGCTGGCTGGCGTCATGCGCTGCGCATCGATAAACGGACGCGGGAAGTTGCGCAGGCTGGTGCCAATATTCAGCTGCTGGCCTTCGAGGCTCAGCGTGGTTTTGGGCAGAATCGCTACCTGATACTGCTGCGCGCTCTCTTTCTCGCACAGCAGCTTGTCGGCATCGTTAATCTTGAAGCTGAGGTTATTACTGGAGACCACCATCGCTGCCGGAATATCCAGCTGGTAGTCGCTGACGTCGCTGTCGCTCGAACCGAGCGGCAGAGTGCCGAGCGGCTGACCGTTCAGCATCAGCTGCAGCGACGTGTTGCGCGCCGCCAGTGCCGCCGAGACGCGCAGTGACAGATTGAGGCGCGCGTTGGTGATCACTTCATCGCTGGGCAGCGTGAAGACGATACCGGATTGCAGCTGACCGCCGGTGAGCGTAATGCCGCGCGGCTGGCCCATCTGCGCGACGGAAACGGTGGTACTGATCGGCTGATTGAGCGTTACCGCTGCGTTATCCGCAATGGCCGCAGGTGCAGTAGGAGCAACCGTTGGCAGCACCATCTCGGGCGCGGGTGCGGTTTCGCCTGGCGCGGGCTCTGCGGGCGCGTCGTTTTCCGTCACCGGTGCCGTTTCCGCTGGCGCGTACGGTGCCGCGCCTGCCGCCTGTTGCAGCTGCTGATCGGCCGCACTTTCCATGCCCTGCGGCGGAGGAACCTCAGACAGCGCACCGCTATCCTGAGTGACCGCCGGGGTTTCAGCCCACGCGGGCGCGAGCAGCAGCGCCGTTGCCAGCGAGCTTGCCAGCAACGTTTGCGTCAAATTCTTCATGCAGCGCTGTCCTCTTTTGCGGCGGGCTGGTTGTCACGCTTACGCTTCTCACGGCGATCTTTCCAGGTCAGCCAGAACAGCTCAAATACGGTACGAATAATGGTGCCAAGCGAAACCAGCGGGTTGTCCTGCTTGTACTCGGGCTGGATCCACGCATCGGCGCGCGCCAGCACCACACGCACCAGTTCACGGCGGCGCGACAGCGGCATATCGCCAAAGCGCAGACGGATGCTCTCGTCATCACCGGAGATTTTGCTTACCGGAATGGTGATGGTGCCGGATTTCAACAGCAGATCGATCTCTTCGATTTCATCCTGCTCATGACGATTGTCCGGCGCATCGAGCTGCGCACCGCCCATCGACAGATCGCTGGTTTGCGTGCGTGACGAGATGCCGCTGGCATAGTGAATCACCGCCGGAATCTGTACTTCGATACGGATGGTTTTACGCACCTGTTTGGTTTCACGCGCCACGGCAATGGCCGCCATCAGGATGATCAGGCTGAACACCGCCCAGCCGACGTTGAGTGCGATAACGTAAGGATCAACGCCAAAGTAGTCATGCGCCACCGCACGCACCACGCCCGCGATGATGCCAATCGACAGCAGCAGCGCGACAATCACGTGTGGACGCACGATGTGAAAATCGAAGAAGCCTTGATCGAGCAAACCGCCTTTATCCGTTACGTTAAATTTCCCGCGCTTCGGTGCCAGCATGGTCACCAGCGTGGGGATAACGAGGTGGAAGCACATCACGGTTTCGTAGATTTCGCCCCAGAAGGTGTAGCGGAACTTGCCGTTCATGCGCGAGTTGACGTAGAGCGACATCACCAGATGCGGCAATACATAGGCAAAAATCAGCGATGCCGACGAGTGGATGATATTCAGGTTAAACAGCAGGTACGCCAGCGGTGCCGTCAGGAACGCCACGCGCGGCAAGCCGAACTGGAAGTGCAGCATGGCGTTGAGGTAGCACAGACGCTGCTGCCACTTTAAACCCCGACCAAACAGCGGATTATCGACGCGGAAGATCTGCGTCATGCCGCGTGCCCAGCGGTTACGCTGCACCACGTGCAGACCCAGACGCTCGGTTGCCAGACCGGCCGCCAGCGGAATCGCCAGGAAGGCAGATCCCCAACCGAGGCGCTGCATTTTCAGCGCGGTGTGCGCATCTTCGGTGACGGTTTCTACCGCAAAACCACCGATCTCTTCCAGCGCGCTACGGCGGATCACCGCACAAGAGCCGCAGAAGAAGGTGGCGTTCCAGTTATCGTTACCCTGCTGGACCGGGCCGTAGAACAGCGAACCTTCGTTCGGGATGCTGCGCGCTGCGCGCAGGTTACGTTCGAACGGATCCGGTGAATAGAAGTAGTGCGGCGTCTGCAGCAGCGCCAGCTTTGGATCGTTCAGGAAGGGTCCCACCGTCGCCTGCAGGAAAGTGCGCGTGGCGACGTGGTCGCAGTCGAAGATGCAGATCAGTTCACCTTTGGTGATCTTCATCGCGTGGTTGAGGTTACCGGCTTTGGCGTGGCTGTTGTCGTCACGCGTGATGTAACCCACGCCAACGTCAGCCGCAAACACCGCAAACTCGCTGCGCTTACCATCATCCAGCAAATAGACCTTCAGCTTGTCGCGCGGATAATCAATACACTGCGCCGCCAGCACGGTATCACGCACTACATCCAGACTTTCGTTGTAGGTCGGTACATAGACGTCCACCGTCGGCCACAGGCTAATATCATCCGGCAGCGGCTCGATGGTGCGCTTTAATGGCCAGGTAGTTTGCAGGAAACCAAGAATTAAGATCAGCCAGACGTACAGTTCGGCCAGATATAAGCCGATACCCAGGATCGCTTCAATCTCTGAATTAAACTGCAGCGTCTCCGTGGTGCGCCACCAGATATATCGGGTCGACATCAGCGCGGAAAGGATAACCATCACAACGGTTATTTTGCGGCTTTTGCTGAAGCCCAGTAAAAACATCATCCCGATGCTGATCAAGCCAAAGATATATTGCTTTTGGCTGTCCATAGGCGTGATGACGATTACCGCTGCTACCGGTGCAAGCACCAGCAGTAGCAGGTAAAACCCGAGTTTACTCATGATTCACCCTGAAGAAGCTGTGTTGTTATTATGTGGCCGGATCCGGCCTCATTATTAATAGTGGCTGCGAATGGGGGCCTGAACTTCGCCGTTACCCACGGTGATATTCAGGATATTAGCCACGCGTTTCGCCACTAATTCGATATCAAACGCAGCTGCAGAAGCCGGGCTGAAATCATAAACGGATTGTTGCGAGGCATTGGCTTCCGCGACGCTTTCATCACGATGTACCACGCCTAATAAATTCTCACCTAAACGCTGCTGCATAAATTCCGTGACTTCACGGCTAATATTGCGGCGGTTATCGCTCTGGTTAAGCACAAAATAATGACCCCGTTTATTATTTAGGGGCTGACCAATCATGCGGTCATTTTCTATTTGCGGCAGTAGAGAGACCGATGCGGTATCTGCCAGCATCACCACTACATGCATATCGGCAAGCGCGGTCATGGCTTTAAGCGCAGGGCCCGGGCCCGGAGGAAAATCGGCAATGATGACCAATCCCGGATAGTTCAGTACCGTGTCCAGACCGCGCTGCAGGAAGTGGGGATCTTTTACCAGGTTCTCTTCAAAACGTTCGCGCTGCTCTTCGGTGACATCGCCATACGGCATAACGAAAATATTGCCGCCGGTGGTCAGAATGGATTGGCTCCAGTCGGCTTGATCTGCAGAGCGCGCCACAAAACCGCGACCATCATTGAGCGGCACGCCGAAATGCAGGCGCAGGGCATTCTGAACATCAAAATCGATTGCCAATACCTTGCTGCCAGCGCGAGCCAGACTCCACGCAAGGTTGGCCGCCATGGTGGTTTTCCCTACTCCCCCTTTTGGCGAGCACACACAAACTAACGGCATAGCGCAATCTTCTCCAGTAGCGGTTTTAACGGTGTTTCTTTGGCAAGGTTAGCAGGTTCAGCAGGACGCGAGCGGAACAGAGCACCAAAACGGGACGGTGCAGACGCGGCCGGACGTGCCGGTTCAACCGGTGCGGCAAAGGTAGATGCCGGTGCGACCGCGAGCGGTGCTGGCGCGACAGGCGCGGGAGCAATCGGTGCCGGTTCGGCGGCAGCCGCAGGCTGAACCGCAGGCGCTGCAGCAGGTTTAGCCGGCGGGAACAGTGAGGTGGCGGCCTGGCGCTCAACCAGCGTGGCTTTCGGCGCAAGCGGCATTGATGCTGGCGCGGATTTAGCTGGGGCGGGCGGGAACAGGGACGAACGGCTCGCCGCTGGGACCGCGGCAGACGCGCTCACACTATCGAGAATCGATCCGCGTGAGGTGGTCTGAACTGGCGCTGGCGGTGCACTGAATTCATCACCGCTAATGGGCTGAGGTTGCGGCATATCAATGCGCTGACCGCTGCCTAATTCTGGCTCTTGATCGGTAGCCAATTGGCGGAGTAACGCCCACTGGCTTTGATCGGCTTCCTGCGATTGGCCGGACATGTCCTTAAAAGCGATGTCAAGCGTCTGCGTTTTCTCTTTAAAACGCTGCAGATCGTCGTAATTCTTCATGATCAGAGCCTGTAAAAACGGGAGGGAATTTTCCGCGAATATATCACACACATTAAGAGACGGTGAGACAAATCTGATTATTAAAACGTCGTATTCAATAAAAGAATTCTATCTTTCTGATTGAAAAACTGGGAATGCAAAAAGCGTGCAATTGTTTATTGACGGGGATTAATTAGTATCAATTAACAGAAATAGTGACGCGCGGGATTTTAACCTAAGCTACTGAAAATACTCTACTGCGCTGCAAGTTATGGATTTTATTCCAATGTGATGAAGCTCACGCAATCCTGACTAAAATAAGAATTTGCCTTTACGCTTTATATCCTAATCAGGACCAATTGATTACTGATTCATTCAGGTTATGCTTTTTAAAGCACCTTGATGAGGCGGTTCTCAGCCGTTAATTTCCCTGATGTATTACATTGCCAAAAAGAAAGGCTCCCGCGGGAGCCTTCAACCATCATTGGCGTTAATTTATAGCGTGCCCACCGGCTGATTTTCATCCTGATCAACCGCGAAGCAGGCAATTTGCTGATCGCCATACTGCTTCAGCTTTGGCTGCAGCTGAACACAGGTGCCAAAACGACGGCGGCAGCGCGCGTTAAACGCACAGCCTGGCGGCGGATTGAGCGGGCTCGGCAGTTCGCCTGTCAGCTTAATACGCTCGCGACGGTCGTCTGGATTGAGACGCGGTGTCGCCGACAGCAGCGCCTGGGTGTAAGGGTGGCGCGGATTGCTGAAGATCGCCTCTTTGCTGCCCTTCTCCACGCAGCGACCGAGATACATCACCATCACCTCATCAGCGATGTGCTCCACCACCGACAGGTCATGCGAGATGAAGACGTAGGACAGACCTAAATCCTGCTGCAAATCCATCATCAGATTGAGCACCTGCGCGCGCACCGACACATCGAGGGCGGAAACAGGTTCATCGGCAATCAGCACGTCCGGATCGAGCATCAGGCCGCGTGCGATAGCGATACGCTGGCGCTGTCCGCCGGAGAACATGTGCGGATAGCGATCATAATGCTCGGTTTTCAGGCCAACTTTCGCCATCATCTCCAGCGTTTTTTCTTTGCGTTCCGCTTTGGTCAGCGAGGTGTTGATCACCAGCGGCTCTTCAAGAATCTGGCTGATTTTCTTGCGCGGATTGAGCGAGCCGTACGGGTTCTGGAACACGATCTGGATTTTCTGGCGACGCAGTTTCTGCGCCTGCGGATCGTGCTTCAACAGATCCTGACCGTGCCAGAAGAGCTGGCCTTCGGTCGGTGTTTCAATCATGGTCAGCAAGCGGCCCAGCGTCGATTTACCGCAGCCGGATTCACCCACCACCGCCAGCGTTTTGCCGCGTTCGAGGTTGAACGACACGCCATCCAGCGCTTTTACCAGACGTTCCTGGCCGAACAGACCTTTCTTCACCGGGTAGTGTTTTTTCAGGTCAATTGCCTGCAGCAGGTAATCCTGCTGGTTGTTATCAAGACTCATAAGTCGGTCTCCCGGCATCATCCAATGGGAAGTGACATTTGGCCTGACGGCCCGGAATGTCGCGCAGCTCCGGCTCTTCGCGGCGGCAGCGATCGGTTACGTACGGGCAGCGTGGATTCAACAGACAGCCGGTTGGGCGATCGTATTTACCCGGCACCACGCCCGGCAGCGACGCCAGACGCGCTTTGTCCGCAGCAAATTCCGGCAACGCGCGCAGCAGCGCTTGCGTGTAGGGATGACGCGGTGCTTTGAAGATATCCACCGCTTTACCGCTCTCCACCACCTGACCGGCATACATCACGATGATGTGCTGAGCCGCTTCGGCCACCAGCGCCAGATCGTGGGTAATCAGGATCAGCGCCATGTTCTCCTGCTTCTGCAACTCCAGCAGCAGTTCGATGATTTGCGCCTGAATGGTGACGTCGAGCGCCGTAGTCGGCTCATCGGCAATCAGCAGCTTCGGTTTGCAGGCAATCGCCATGGCGATCATCACGCGTTGGCTCATCCCGCCAGAAAGCTGGTGCGGATAGACATCCAGACGCGATGCCGCATCGGGAATGCCCACCTGATCGAGCAGATCAACCGCGCGCTGACGACGGGTACGTTTACTGCCGCCCTGATGCACCTTGAGCGCTTCCATAATCTGGAAACCTACGGTGTAGCACGGATTGAGGCTGGTCATCGGGTCCTGGAAAATCATCGCCACTTCAGCACCAACCAGTTGGCGGCGCTCTTTTTCGGAGATTTTCTGCAGGTCGCGCCCGTTGAATTCCAGTTTTTCGGCCATCACGCGGCCGGGATAATCAATCAGGCCCATGATCGCCAGCGAGCTGACCGATTTACCGGAACCCGATTCACCGACAATACCAACCACCTGGCCCTGCTCGACCTGATAACTAATGCGGTCAACTGCACGGAACGGTGTCTTTTCGTCGCCGAAATGCACCGATAACTTATCTACATTTAATAACGCCATCTCGGTGCCTCTTTACTGCTTGAGTTTCGGGTCGAGTGCATCACGCAAACCATCGCCCATGAGGTTGAATGCCAGAACCGTCAGCAAAATGGTCACGCCAGGGAACGTCACCACCCACCAGGCACTTTGCGCATACTGCAACACGTCGGAGAGCATGGTGCCCCACTCCGGCGTTGGCGGTTGCGCCCCCATACCGAGAAAGCCCAACGCCGCCATATCAAGGATGGCGTTGGAGAAGCCTAATGATGCCTGCACGATCAGCGGTGCCAGGCAGTTAGGCAGAATATTGATAAACATCTGACGCAGCGTGCCAGCTCCCGCCACGCTCGACGCGGTGACGTAGTCGCGGTTGACTTCAACCAGCACCGCAGCACGTGTCAGACGGATGTAGTGCGGCAGCGCCACGAAGGTGATGGCCAGCGAAGCATTGACGATCGACGGACCGAAGATCGCCACTAACACCAATGCCAGCAGCAGGCTTGGCAGCGCCAGCATGATGTCGACCACGCGCATAATAATCGCGTCCACCACGCCGCCGAGATAGCCGGCCATCAAACCGAATATCACGCCAAGAATCAGCGACAGCACGACGACCATGCAGCCCACCAGCAGCGACAGGCGAGCACCGTACATCAGACGCGACAGCACATCGCGGCCCACGTCATCGGTACCAAGGATGTAGCTCCAGTTGCCGCCTTCCTGCCAGACCGGTGGATGCAGCAAGGCATCGCGGAACTGTTCAGCCGGTGCGTGCGGTGCCAGCACATCGGCAAAGATGGCGATTAACAGCATCAGAACGATGTAAACCAGGCCGATAACCGCGCCTTTATTACGTTTGAAGTAGTGCCAGAATTCCTGTAACGGGGTCATCGGCTTGGGTGCAGCAGTTACGCTTGCGGGATCAACAGCAGACATGATTCCCCCTTATTTCTTATGACGGATACGTGGATTGACCACGCCGTACAACAGATCAACCAGCAGGTTGACCACGATGATCAGAATCGCCACCAGCAATACGCCGCCCTGTACCACCGGATAGTCACGGCGTTGCAGCGCTTCGATCAGCCAGCGGCCGAGTCCCGGCCACGAGAAGATGGTTTCGGTCAGGATCGCACCGGCCAGCAGCGTACCGACCTGCAAGCCAATCACAGTGACCACCGGCAGCATGGCGTTACGCAGCGCATGCACCACAATCACGCGCATGCGCGTCAAACCTTTGGCGCGCGCGGTGCGGATGTAGTCTTCACCCAGCACTTCCAGCATGGAGGAGCGCGTCATACGCACAATCACCGCCAGCGGAATGGTGCCAAGCACGATGGCCGGTAAAATCATGTGCATCACGGCATCTTTGAAATCGCCCGGTTCACCCCACAGCAGCGTATCAATCAGCATAAAGCCGGTGAGCGGATGGCTGTCGTCAAGGAAGATGATGTCGCTGACGCGCCCGGAGACCGGCGTAAGGTTCCACTGCACCGAGACCAGCATGATCAGCATGATGCCCCACCAGAAAATCGGCATCGAGTAACCGGTGAGCGAGATGCCTACGGCGGTGTGATCGAAGATTGAGCCGCGTTTTACCGCTGCCAGCACACCAACAGGAATACCCACTGCAACCGCGAACAACATGGCGCAGATGCCCAGTTCCAGCGTGGCTTTAAAACGAGGAACGAATTCGTCCCAGACCGGGATGCGGCTTTTCAGCGAGATGCCAAGGTCGCCGTGCAATACACCATTGATGTAGGTGAGATATTGCTTCCACATCGGCTGATCGAGGCCAAACTGCGCCATCAGCTGAGCGTGACGTTCGGGGGAGATGCCGCGTTCACCGGCCATGATCAGTACCGGATCGCCGGGGATCAAGTGGACAAACGCGAAGGTCAATAACGTGATACCGATGAACGTTGGGATGACAAGGCCCAAACGTCGGAGTATGAATTGCAGCATAAGCCTGGTTCTCTGACATTTCCCATAGCGTTACCGCCGGGGACAACATTGCTCAACACTCGCAGCCAGCCATAGGCGGACGCGACGCAAGAAGCGCTTCATTAGTAGAATTAGCCGGAAAAAAAGAGCGGAATACGGGCGGCGAAGGTGCCGCCCGAGGGCCAGCAATGCTGGCCCTAACCGCGATAATCCGAAAGGTTATTCCTGGATATCGACGTTTTCGAAGTGATGTTTACCTAATGGATCAACCACATAACCAGATACTTTCTTGCTCACTGGCTCATATACGGTTGAGTGGGCGATGATCAGCGCCGGAGCCTGGTCATGCATCACTACCTGAGCCTGTTTGTACAGCTCAATACGTTTGTTGTGATCGGCTTCAGCACGTGCTGGCTGAATCAGATCTTCAAACGGCTTGTAGCACCAACGTGAGTAGTTCGAACCGTCTTTCGCCGCTGCACAGCTGAACAGCGTAGCGAAGAAGTTATCCGGATCCCCATTATCACCGGTCCAGCCCATCATGACGGTCTGGTGTTCCCCGGCTTTCGCGCGTTTCAGGTACTCGCCCCATTCGAAGGTAACGATTTTGGCTTTCACGCCAATTTTCGCCCAGTCAGCCTGAACCATTTCTGCCATACGGCGTGCGTTCGGGTTGTATGGACGTTGTACCGGCATGGCCCACAGGTCGATTGAGAAGCCATCTGGCATGCCCGCTTCTTTCAGCAGCGCTTTAGCTTTCTCAGGATCGTAGGCGTAATCTTTGATGTCGTCGTTGTAGCCCCACATGGTTGGCGGGATCAGGTTTTTCGCGGCCTGGCCAGCGCCCTGATAAACGGCATCAATAATGGCTTGTTTGTTCACCGCCATGGTCAGTGCCTGACGCACTTTCACGTTATCCAGCGGTTTTTTCTCGGTGTTGAACGACAGGTAACCGACGTTCAGACCAGGCTGCTCCATCAGATTAATTTTGTCGTCTTTCTTCATGCTGGCGATGTCGGCCGGATTCGGGTACGGCATAACCTGGCACTCACCCTTCTGCAGTTTGGCGTAACGGACAGAAGCATCTGGCGTGATGGAGAACACTAAGCGATCAATCTTCGGCTTGGTACCCCAGAAGTCTGGGTTAGCTTTATACAGAATGCGCGAATCTTTCTGATATTGCTGCAGCACGAATGGACCGGTGCCCACTGGATTGAGGTCCAGCTTCTCTGGCGTGCCCGCTTTCAGCATGTTGTCGGCGTACTCTTTTGACAGAATTGAAGCGAAGTCCATACCGAGGTCAGCGATGAACGGCGCTTCTGGACGGGTCAGGGTGAAGCGTACGGTGTAATCGTCAACTTTTTCGATTTTGGCGATCAGCTTAGGCATGTCCATGCCTTCGAAGTATTCGTAGCTGCCGCCAGAAACACCGTGATATTTGTTGTTTTTGTCGAGCTGACGCTCGAAGGAGAACACGACGTCATCGGCATTGAAGGTGCGGGTTGGCTTGAAGTCTTTGGTCGATTGCCACTTCACGCCCTGGCGCAGATGGAAGGTGTAGGTTTTACCGTCCGCGCTGACATCCCATTTTTCTGCCAGACCTGGCTGCAGCTCGGTGGTACCGGTTTTGAACTCAACCAGACGGTTGTAGATCGGTACGGAGCTAGCATCGTAGGTGGTGCCCGATGTGAAGAGCTGCGGGTTGAAGCCTTCAGGCGAACCTTCTGAACAATAAACGAGGGTTTTCGCCTGGACACCAGCGGCAACGGTCATAGCAATCAGGCTGAGACCGACCTTCAGCATCCTGGATTTAGCCAGGGAGTTGATCATGTTTTGCTCCATTGTGATGTGATGTTGTGTGCGTCGCCCGACCTCTGATTTTTTTATGCGGTTCGGGCAGGTCAATTAAGCGTAAGCAAAATGTGAGCGGTTATTTTTGCCGGGGACATTGTCAGGCAGGTCCGTCTCTACATTTTATTGACGCATCAATTTGTCAACAGTTGCAATAAACGTCAATACAGTGTGGGGTTATTTACACAGAGTGTGAGTAAGTGCAAGCAACGATAAAAAACACCCTTATTGCGCTGAGCCAAAATTTAAAAAGGTGATAAAGCACTCAATGCCGCGTGATTATCTGGCTATGTAGCCAAATGACAGTGATTATCACCGCTAAAAAACATACAAAAGTTATTGGTAAATGTTGAATATCTGAACGATTCTTCGTGCGTTATGACGTTCAGGCAGCGGAATGTGCTAGTAAAATGGCATAAGAAATCAGCATGATGCATAAACCGGTCATAAGAAGAATGTGTCACGAATTAAGCGGGCGGGTTCGATTTGGCGTGGGGTGCAGAGATGAAAGTGGACATAATGGTGATTATTTCGGGTTTAACTGGCGGAACGGGTGTATTTACGGGTTTTGCTGTTTGCTCGTTGCGGTGCTCAGGAAAGGCGGCTCGAACGCAAAGACGGCGTGAATACGTCCCTGTAGCCTCGGCCGCCGCATCCCTGCGGCGGACGCTTTGCTAACCGAGCCGCCTTCCCATCGCCTGCACGTGTGGTTGCGCTTTCAAACAGAGCGCAGCGGTCCAATGTGGTGATCCGCCAAATTACAGACGAAAAAAAACCTGCTTATAAAAGCAGGTTTCTTCAAAGATGGTCGGCGAGAGAGGATTCGAACCTCCGACCCACTGGTCCCAAACCAGTTGCGCTACCAAGCTGCGCTACTCGCCGATGGGGGCGCATATTACTGCGCCGCTAAAAAAGCGTCAATCCCTTTTGCTGAAAACCCATCTGATCGCCTGGAAAGCAAGCAGCACCTTAAAAGCCCTGCTGCTCAATGGGTTCGGCGTAGCGGTCGCCATTAATGGAGACCCCAGGATATTACAGCGTTTTAGCTGGAGTACCCGCAGGTGCCTGGCACCAGTTATTGGCAGCTTTGATCCCGCCATCTGGCGAGGTATAACCCAGGCAGCCCAAAATGGTGTCGAACAACTCAACATGACGATGCGTTTTGCCGACGCGCTGTTGCGCTTGTAAGCGCTCAAAGTTGCTACGGTTGGTGGGATCGTCCAGATACTTATCGGAAGCCCACACCATCATTGGCACGCGGAATTGCTCCGGTGGCGCCATCTCACGCGGCGTACCGTGCAGATGCATATTCTCACTGATCGATTCACCATGGTCGGCGGCATAGAACACTATCGCCTTCTTATCACGCAGCTGATCGAGCACGCTATCCAGCATGGTATCAACGTATAAAACCGAGTTGTCATAAGCATTGATCAACTGCGCTTTGCTGCAGGTTTCATCAACTCCCATACACTCCGGCTTGTAGCGAGCGAAGTCGCGCGGGTAGCGCTGCGAATAGAGATAATGCGACCCTTTGGTGTGCAGGATGACCACATGCTTACCTTTAGGGAAACGCTGCAATGATGCCTGCAGTTCCGGCACTAACAGCATGTCATCTACCGCTTTGCCCTGATTGCGCTTCTCTGAGCCAATCTGCTCGCGGAATGAGAAGTTGTTGGTGTTGGCGTTATCGTAGAACCACACTTCGCTCTGCATCGCGAACAGTTCGGAGGTAAAGCCCAGCTCTTTCAGCACGGCGAAAATATTCTGTTCTTTCAGCGTACGTCCTGGATTGTCCATGGTGCCGCCTTCGCGTACGAACATACAGCGCAGCGACAGCTTGGTGGCGGTATCACAAGACTCGCCGCGGAAGGCGACCAGATTTTTTTCTTTTGACAGCTTCGGCGTGGTATCGCGATCGTAGCCCAGCATCCCCATGTGATCCCAGCGCGTGGTTTCGCCAATCACAAACACCATATAGGTATCGTCGATGCCCGGCGGTGCGACGTAGGTAAACTGCTTCGCCGGATCAAGCAACTCTTTGCCATCCCACTCTTCATCCATTTTGGTCCAGGCAAACAGTCCCAGCGCGGCGATCCAGTTTGATGGCAGATACGAGTGTGCGACCACACCACCGTAGCTCGGTAAATCGATATTGGTGATCTCTTCGTTAACCTTCTGCAACTTGTCAAAATAGCGAATAGGCAGCCATACCAACGCCACGCTCAGCAACAAAATCACCGTCGGTTTAAGACGCTGACCCGGCGTTTTCAGCTGTTCGAACAGTGTCAGACTCAGGTTATTGCGCCAAATCAGCAGCAGCGGAAGTGCGCTCACCAGCACCATCCACAGCACGAAGCGCAGGCCAATCACTTCTTTCGAGAGATCAACATCGGTGGTCATCACTGACGCGATAATGCCGTAGCCAATCACCACGTTGAAGAACGCCATGTAATAGGCGGCTGCCACCGAAATGATCACGATGAGGCTGGCAAGAATGCGATAAGCCCATTTGCCACCCAGTGATAGCAAGCGCATCAGGAAGAAGGTCAGCAACACGGCGGCCATCACTTCTGCCGCTGCAGAGAGCCAATTAGAGAGGTTTGATTTCGTTAAAAAACCGTCAAAACGGCGATAAAATATCGGTAAATTCAGCAAGATACCGAGATATAAAGCAAGCAGCAATGACAGCTTTTGCTGCGTTAAACTTTTAATATAATTCATGAAAATATCTATTCCCGACCTGGTGTCGTTGTATCAACCGTAATGTGACTATTTAAAGACAGCAGAGTTCGCTAAACCGCAGAAAAAGCGTGACGCAACGTACAGGATCGGGACGATTCCGACTGGCGATATGGCGATGGCGCGAAGCCGAGCAGTAGAACATTTAACCAATGGTAAGACCAGAGAAATTTGCTTATCGATCCGGGAACGCCGATCTTCAGATATAAAAAAGGCTCCCGCAGGAGCCTTGCATTCTCATCACTCGCAATTAGTTGATGATATTCAGCGTGACATCGATGTTGCCGCGCGTCGCGTTTGAGTATGGGCAAACGATATGAGCAGCATCAACCAGCTTTTGCGCTTCAGCAGCGTCCATGGCTGGCAGGTGGATATTCAGCTTGGCTTCGATACCAAAACCGTTCGGGATTGGACCAATACCGACTTCGCCTTCAATCCACGCATCTTTTGGCATCGCAATTTTGTCACGGCCCGCCACAAACTTCATTGCGCCGAGGAAACAGGCTGAGTAACCCGCCGCAAACAGCTGCTCTGGGTTGGTGACTTCGCCGCCAGCGCCGCCCATCTCTTTTGGCACGCCCAGTTTCACATCCAGCACGTTGTCAGAAGAAGTCGCACGACCATCACGACCGCCGGTAGCTTTAGCTTTTGCAGTGTAAACAACTTGTTCTAAAGACATAATAACCTCATTTATTCGCTATATAATCGCGCACTACTTATTATGCGCAAACCTGAACTTCATTAAGGGATGCCGAGACAGCGACTTCCCGTTGGTGTAATTAGTTGGCGTGATACAAGCTGTCGCGCAATTCGTCCAGCTGCCCTTTCAGCTGCGCCATCGCCTGATCATCACAGGCGGTTGCGCACTGAATGGCTTCGGGAATGGTTTCCGCTTTATCACGCAAGGCGCGACCTTCATCAGTCAGCGTCACCACCACCTGGCGCTCATCCTGGCGTGAACGCTGACGGCGCAGTAAACCGGCGCTCTCCAGACGTTTCAGCAGCGGCGTTAGCGTCGCCGAATCAAGAAACAGCTGCTCGCCAATCTCCGAGACCGTCACATCGTCCTGATTCCACAACACCAGCATCACCAGATATTGCGGATAGGTAATCTCCAGCTTTGACAGCAGCTGGCGATAGACTTTGTGCATCGCGAGGTTCGCCGAATACAGTGCGAAGCAGAGCTGCTGATCTAACTGCAGTGGCGCCTGCTTCACTTTTTTGTCATCTTGATTACTGTTCATGAGGTTCAATATAAATAGCGCGCTAGATAATTGCAAGCGACTTTTCTCTGGGAGAGTGAAATATGCGAGATTCACTGGAAGAGCAAGCGCGCCGTTATGCCACTGAGGCGCACGCCGCTGCCGGCCAGCGCCGTAAATACACTGATGAGCCCTATATCGTGCATCCGGCAGCCGTGGCCGAACTGGTGCGCAGCGTCACCGATGATGAAGAGATGATTGCCGCCGCCTGGCTGCATGACACAGTAGAAGATACCCCCAGCACAATAGACGATATTGAGCGTCATTTCGGCCCGCGCGTGGCGGAGTTGGTTGATATGCTCACCGACAGCGCGCAGCCTGCAGCCAAAAATCGTGCAGCGCGTAAGCTGGCGCACTTTCGTCATACCGCGGATGCCTCGCCCGAAGCGCAAACCATCAAACTGGCCGACATCATCGATAACACCCGCGCCATCGTGCAGTACGATGCCGACTTTGCGCGTGTTTACCTTGTGGAAAAACAGGTTCAGATACAGCTATTACGTGACGGCGATCGCCATTTGTGGCAGCAGGCGGATCAAACCATTAAACAAGGGCTTGCGCAGTTAGCGCAGCCACCACACAGCGTGCCCGAGAGTTGGTTCGTGAAACAGGCGGCGAAGTATGGCGGCAAAAATAAAAAAACCCGCCATAGAGGCGGGTTGGAGCTCTCCCAATTAGGGATCACTCCAGCAGTTGACGCCCTAAATAGGGGTTGGCCTGCAACAGCTTCATCAGTTTGCGCGCCGTAGCGGAAGGACGTGTACGTTGCGCCTCCCAACTTTTAACTGACGAGACGCTCACCCCCATCACGCGGGCGAAAATGGACCGCCCCCGTTAGTTTTGGCTGCGTGTGTGGGGGCCGCCCTTCCCCCCGTCCCGGGGGAAGCCCGGGGGGGGGGTCGCAATCCCGCAGCGGGGGGCGCACGGGGATCGGGGGGGGGGTGCTGCGGGCCCCACGGGCGCGGTGACCGAAA
>NZ_LGIS01000034.1 GCF_001187905.1 Pantoea sp. RIT-PI-b
ACGTCATAATGAATTTCATTATGTGTTCACTCGTGAGACTTGATATTTTTTTGCGTCCGGAGACGCTGATATCAATCCTGCGAGTGCCCACACAGATTGTCTGATAAATTGTTAAAGAGCGTTGCGAACAGCGGGTTAACCGCCTGTCGCGAGGTGGCGTATATTACGCTTTCCTCCTTCAGAGTCAAACACTTTTTTCAGCGTTTCATCCGGCGGAAGTTCTTTCGAAGCTTCCTCACCAACACCACATTTCGTAAGCCGTTGTGCCGTGTTGATGGATGCGCATTATAGGGAGTTGTTCTCAGCACGCAACCGCTAAATTCAACAAAAACAACCGTTCGCTGCATTCCACAGCAAAACCCCGCCTTATACGCAGTTACGCACATAGTTATCCACACACAAGCGCACAAATGAATTTAGGCGAGCATCACGCAAACGTTTTCGCTACAATGCCCGGCGACGTCAAGGATGCCCCTTTTGGGGCGTTACATGAGGCAAGTGCTTCCTTCTATATAGAAGAAAGACACTAAGCTTGATGTAACGCTCTTTTTTACGCGAAACAAAGCCAAGGGATAAAACCACCATGCAACAACGTCGTCCTGTACGCCGCGCTCTGCTCAGTGTCTCTGATAAAGCCGGTATCCTCGAATTTGCTCAGGCACTCTCCAGTCGTGGTGTTGAGCTGCTCTCCACAGGCGGTACTGCACGTCTGCTGGCAGATGCGGGCCTGCCCGTCACCGAAGTTTCTGACTACACCGGTTTCCCGGAAATGATGGATGGACGCGTCAAAACGCTGCACCCGAAAGTGCACGGTGGCATTTTAGGCCGTCGCGGCCAGGATGATGCGATCATGGCACAACACGCCATCAACCCTATCGACATGGTGGTTGTGAACCTTTATCCCTTCGCCCAAACCGTTGCCAAACCTGATTGCTCGTTAGCTGACGCAGTAGAGAACATCGATATTGGTGGTCCAACTATGGTTCGCTCCGCAGCCAAGAACCATAAAGACGTCGCGATTGTGGTGAAGAGCAGCGATTACGAGGCGATCATTGCCGAGCTGGATGCTAATGAAAACTCACTTACGCTGGAAACGCGTTTCGATCTGGCCATAAAAGCCTTCGAACACACTGCCGCCTACGACAGCATGATTGCCAACTACTTCGGTAGCCTGGTTCCGGCTTATCACGGCGACAGCAAAGAACCTGCCGGCCGCTTCCCACGTACGCTCAATCTCAACTTCATCAAGAAGCAGGATATGCGTTACGGCGAGAACAGCCATCAGGATGCTGCCTTCTATATAGAAGAGAATGTGGCGGAAGCTTCCGTTGCTACTGCGCAGCAGGTTCAGGGTAAAGCGCTCTCCTACAACAATATCGCCGATACCGATGCTGCACTTGAGTGCGTGAAAGAGTTTGACGAAGCGGCGTGTGTCATCGTCAAACACGCCAACCCATGTGGTGTCGCGGTTGGCGGTTCGATTCTCGACGCTTACGAACGTGCCTACAAAACTGACCCGACTTCCGCGTTCGGCGGCATCATTGCCTTCAACCGCGAACTCGACGAAGCCACCGCGCAGGCCATCATCAGCCGCCAGTTTGTGGAAGTGATCATTGCTCCGTCCGCCAGTGAAGCAGCATTGAAAGTGACCGCCGCTAAACAGAACGTGCGCGTTCTGGTATGCGGCCAGTGGCAAGGCCGCGTTGCGGCGCTGGATTTCAAACGCGTAAACGGCGGCGTGCTGGTGCAGGATCGTGATTTAGGTATGGTGGAAGCCAGCCAACTACGCGTTGTTAGCAAGCGCCAGCCAACTGAGCAGGAACTGCGTGATGCGCTGTTCTGCTGGAAAGTGGCGAAATTCGTTAAATCCAATGCCATTGTTTATGCGCGCGACAATATGACTATCGGCATTGGCGCCGGTCAGATGAGCCGTGTCTATTCAGCCAAAATCGCTGGCATTAAAGCGGGTGATGAAGGCCTGGAAGTGAAAGGTTCGGCGATGGCGTCTGACGCATTCTTCCCGTTCCGTGACGGTATCGACGCCGCAGCAGCGGTCGGCATCAGCTGTGTGATTCAACCGGGTGGTTCAATCCGTGATGATGAAGTGATTGCCGCAGCTGATGAGCACGGTATCGCGATGATCTTCACCGACATGCGTCATTTCCGCCATTAATTGTTGGGAGCAGTACAGATGAAAATTTTAGTGATTGGTAACGGCGGACGTGAACACGCGCTGGCGTGGAAAGCAGCACAGTCGCCGCTGGCGGAAACCGTGTTTGTCGCACCAGGCAATGCCGGCACCGCACTCGAGCCAGCGCTGCAAAACGTGGCCATCAGCGCTACCGACGTTCCCGCACTGTTAGCTTTTGCGCAGCAGGAAAAGATCGATCTGACTATCGTCGGTCCGGAAGCGCCGCTGGTCATTGGCGTGGTTGACGCATTCCGTGCCGCAGGTCTGAAGATCTTTGGCCCAACGCAGGCCGCTGCTCAGCTGGAAGGCTCAAAGGCCTTCACCAAAGATTTTCTCGCGCGTCAGCAGATCCCAACCGCCGAGTACCAGAATTTCACCGAAGTGGAACCTGCGCTGGCGTATCTGCGTGAGAAAGGCGCACCGATCGTCATCAAAGCTGACGGTCTGGCTGCAGGTAAAGGCGTAATCGTGGCGATGGAACTGGCTGAAGCAGAAGCCGCAGTGCAAGACATGCTGGCCGGCAATGCGTTCGGCGATGCAGGTCACCGCATTGTGATTGAAGAGTTCCTTGATGGCGAAGAAGCCAGCTTTATCGTCATGGTTGACGGCAACAATGTGCTGCCGATGGCCACCAGCCAGGATCACAAACGTGTCGGCGATGGCGATACCGGCCCAAATACCGGTGGCATGGGCGCTTATTCTCCGGCACCCGTGGTAACCGATGAGATCCACCAGCGCGTGATGGATCAGATCATCTGGCCAACCGTTAACGGCATGAAGGCAGAAGGCAACATCTATACCGGTTTCCTGTATGCCGGTTTGATGATCGATAAAGCCGGCCAGCCAAAAGTGATCGAATTCAACTGCCGCTTTGGCGATCCAGAAACCCAACCGATCATGCTGCGTCTGCAGTCGGATCTGGTTGAGCTGTGCCTGGCAGCTACCGACGGCAAACTGGATCAGCAAACCTCACAGTGGGATCCGCGTCCATCACTGGGCGTGGTATTAGCGGCGGGCGGCTATCCGGGCGATTACCGCACCGGCGATCAGATTCACGGTCTGCCGCTGGAAGAAGTGCCGGACGGCAAAGTCTTCCATGCCGGTACCACTATGAAAGACGATTTGGTGGTCACCAACGGTGGCCGTGTGCTGTGCGTAACCGCGCTGGGTGACGATGTCGCCGCTGCGCAGCAGAATGCTTATGCACTGGCGCAACATATCTCGTGGGATGGCAGCTTCTGTCGCCGCGATATCGGTTACCGCGCAATTAACCGCAAATAAATACGCGAAGGGGCACTGCACGTGCCCCTTCTGTTATTCACCCGTCAGAAATCGCTCTCTTGCGGCTGCCAGCTACATTCGTCATCCGGCGTCGTGCGTAGTAACTGCACCCCTTCCGGCGCTTCCAGCCACGACACCATTAATGGCGCGGCATGGCCTTGCTGCTGGCGCGCGAGCGTATACAGCGTGTCACGATCGAAGGCCGCGTTCACCACTTTATCGTCGCATTCTCGCACCTGATTATCACCCAGCCAATGGCCCTGCCGCAGCAATACCCGCCCTTCCAGCAAGGCATTACTTTGGTCCAACATGCGCTGCGCATCGAAGCGATACAACTCTACGCTATCGGCACTGACCGCTTCACGTCGACCAGCCAGCTGGCGCTGCATGAAATTGAGATTGCCTTGATGATCGAAGCGTAAGGTCACGTCGTCCGGCTGTGCGCCTGCGACACGCCGCTCTACGCTAATCAGCTTCTGCTGCTGCCAGTTGTAATCGGTGGTCTCCATCGCATCACCATTGAACGGCGTAAAGACGGTTCGGAGATGGACAGCCTGATGGTCACTATTCTTGCGCCAGATGCGCACGGTGCCGCGATCGGCCAGATAGCCGCTCGCCGTAAAGGCAGGAAGATCGGGAGTGGAGCTACAGCCCGTAAGCAGCGCACCAAATAACAGGGCGCAGACGCGCTGAGAAATTGGATTCAGCATGGCAGGTCCCGGCAACAAAAAGGGGCGCTAACGCCCCCTCTTTTAAAGCTAAACCGCAATGCGGAAACTTACTTAACAGCGTCTTTCAGAGCTTTGCCTGAAACGAACGCAGGTACGTTTGCCGCAGCGATTTTGATCTCTTTGCCAGTCTGCGGGTTGCGACCGGTACGCTCAGCGCGGTGGTTCACTTTAAAAGTACCAAAACCAACCAGTTGTACAGCATCACCTTCTTTCAGAGACTCAGTGATCGCAGCCAGGGTAGATTCCAGCGCAGTCTTAGCCTGGGTTTTAGACAGGTCAGCTTTCTCTGCGATCACATCAATCAGTTGAGTCTTGTTCATAAGTTATCCTTAAAGTGTATTTATCGCTTGCTAAGCAACGAGTGCGAGGGAAAAGCCATTCTCAGGCCTTGTTCAGCCGGCACGCACCGATAGCCACAATTTTCAGCCCCCCAAATGTAGACCAGACAGGGGGCCGATGTGAAGCCTCCAGGCGCGGTAATTCGGGCCTGAAGTCACGTTTTCTTGCCTTATTGCTGAAAAAGTATACCGATGTTACTGATTCCCGCTTCGCGCAGGTCTGCACGCAGACCTTTAATCAATTCCAGGTCGCGTTCCTCGCACTCTGACAGCAGGCGGAAAATCTCCCACTGCAGGTCCCATTCATCGATGACAGCCTGATTTTCACGCAGCTCTTCGTCGGTCATTTCGCGACCGGCCTGGGTCATTTCCAGAATCGCCACGGTGGTGATCGAGGTGCGGCTGACTTCAACCGCGTGCTCCAGCGTTTCACCGCTGAGCTGCGCATGCAGTAATTCACTTAATGCCACGCACGCATCGATTGCCGGGTGCACGCCGTAAACGTCAAAATCGTCACCGTCAGGGATCGCGCTTTCAAATTTCTCCAGCTGACCGTCGAAATTGATTTTGGCGTCTTTGACCGTCAGGCTTTCCCAGATCAGATCAAGGATACGGCGATAGAGTTGCGGATCGGCGAATTCGGTCTGCTGGCAGAAAGCCCAATAGTTGGGGAACATGCGCTCGCAGAGACAGGCCATGAAAGTCATATGCTGCCAGCTTTCCAGCTTCGCCAGACGCAAATGGACGGGGTTCTGTAACATCAAACTTACTCTCAATAGGTTAGCTGGCGGCAGTGTACCGCAAAAGCCGGGTGCAAACAGCGTTAACGCGCATTTTGCCAACGCAGGAAAGCCGGGCGTCCCGAGGCGACAGCATCCGCCCAGCGCGTCGGTTCCGGCAGGCGATAGCCCGAGGTACAGACTTCCACCCAATGCAAAGCGCTGTCCAGGCTAACGCGATGGCCGGTGGAGATAAACAGCGGATTACAGCGCGCTTTACTGCGCCACACCCAGCCAATCTGCTCACCTTTGTCGATCAACGGCTGACGGCTGCCTGGCTCGGCATCCAGTTCGGCAAAACGTCCGCACAGACGCTTCTTCGCTACGCCAATGGTTGGCACATCCACCAGCGAACCGAAATGCGCCGCCACGCCAAGCCGACGTGGATGGGAAATACCATGACCATCAACAAACAGCAGATCGGGCCGCTGCGAGAGCTGCTGCCATGCTTCCAGCAGCGCCGGCATTTCGCGAAAGGATAAGAAGCCCGGAATATACGGCATGGTGGTAGCAATGCGTGCAATGCGATGTTCCACCAGCGTTAAAGAAGGATACTCAAGGATCACCAGGGCGGCGCGCGTAATCTCGCCACCCTGCTCAAAACCAACGTCAGCGCCACCAATAAAGCGTGGCGGCAGCACGTCAAAATCATCCTGCCGCACCACATCAGCAGCGCGTTGTAACTGTTCCTGGCGAAGGGCGGCTAAATCCACGATTAACCCTGATGATAAGGACGTGACAGACGATGTACCGCTTCCACAAACGCACCAGCATGCTCTGGCGGCACGTCAGGATGGATACCGTGACCCAGGTTAAACACATGGCCTTCACCCGTGCCAAACCCTTCAAGGATCCCTGCCACTTCCTGCTCGATACGCGCTGGCGGTGCATACAGCATGGAGGGATCCATGTTGCCCTGCAGTGCCACTTTATCGCCCACGCGACGACGCGCATCAGCAATATCGGTTGTCCAGTCCAGTCCCAGCGCATCACAGCCGGTTGCGGCGATCGCTTCCAGCCACTGGCCGCCACCTTTGGTGAACAGCGTAATCGGTACGCGGCGACCTTCGTTCTCGTGCAGCACGCTATCAACGATTTTGTGCATGTAGTACAGCGAGAATTCACGATAATCGCGTCCGGTCAGCACGCCGCCCCAGGTATCGAAGACCATGATTGACTGCGCGCCCGCTTTAATCTGCGCATTGAGGTAGAGAATGACGCTGTCCGCCAGCTTATCCAGCAGCAGGTGGAGAGTTTGCGGCTCGGCGTACATCATCTTTTTAATTTTCGTGAAGGCTTTACTGCTGCCGCCTTCCACCATGTAGGTCGCCAGCGTCCACGGACTGCCTGAGAAGCCAATCAGCGGCACTTCGCCCTTAAGGTTGTGACGAATAGTACGCACCGCGTTCATCACATAGCCGAGCTCTTGCTCGGGATCCGGTACCGGCAGCTTGTCGACATCCGCGCGGCAGGTGATCGGATTGGAGAAACGCGGGCCTTCGCCGGTTTCAAAGTAGAGCCCAAGTCCCATTGCATCTGGAATGGTGAGGATATCGCTGAAGAGGATCGCCGCGTCGAGCGCATAGCGACGCAGCGGCTGCAGCGTAACTTCACATGCCAGCTCGGCATTCTTACACAGCGACATAAAATCACCGGCTTCAGCGCGCGTGGCTTTGTACTCCGGCAAATAACGCCCGGCTTGTCGCATCATCCATACCGGCGTGACATCTACCGGTTGACGTAACAGGGCGCGCAGATAACGATCGTTCTTCAGTTCACTCATAATGGGCTCTCTCATGCTAAGGCCGGCAGTGTAGCATTTTCACGTCGCGCTGGCGCGACACAGGGCAACGGTATCTTCAATCAGGCGACGCGCAACGGTGCCGGGTGGCGGCAGAAGCGGTAAATCGTCATAGCGATACCAACCGGCATCCAGCAACTCTTTGCCATCATGTTGCAGATCACCGCCGTCATATTCCGCCATATACGCCATCATCAGTGAATGTGGGAACGGCCAGGGTTGCGAAGTAACGTAGCGCACGTTTTTCACCCGCACGTTGCTCTCCTCCATCACTTCGCGCGCCACCGCTTGTTCTAAGGTCTCACCCACTTCGACAAAGCCCGCCAGCACGGTGTAAATGTTGTTACGATGACGCGCATGATTGGCGAGCAGGATCTCATCACCACGGCGGATGGCCACGATGATGCACGGTGCAATTTGCGGGTAATAGCGCTCGCGGCAGTGATTGCACAGACAAGCAAATTCGCGCTTGCTGATGTGCATTTCATGGCCGCAATAGCCGCACCAGCGATGCGACCGATAGAACTCCGCCAGTTGCACGCCGCGCCCGGCGATTTGGAACAGGCCGACATCTTCATCAATCAGTTGGCGCACCGAGCCCATGCTATCCGGCCGCGCTTCCCGCACCAGCCAGACATTTTCGCCCTGCCATTCGCCAATCAAAATCGCGTGGCTGCCACTGAGTCCAAACTCGGTGGATAAGCCATGCGGCAGCTCGCCTTGCGGCAACCAAAGTTTTTGCTCATGGCTGACAATCCACCATCCAGCGTCTAAGCTTGAGATCTCACGTTGCATCTTAATCGTTGTCCTTAGCGTCAAACCACACGCTGAAACTCTAATATTAAGTGTGTAATAAACAACTATAACCTACCTGGAGCCCCATATGCTTAACCAGTTAGATGACCTGACAGAGCGTGTAGGCGGCGGAAATGAATTGGTTGATTCATGGTTGCATGCCCGCCGACAGTTGCTCGTCACGTACTATGAGCTTATTGGCATGAAGCCACAAAAAGATGCGTTAACCACGCTGGATGAACAGGCACTCGATGCCTTTTGCCACAATCTGGTGGACTACCTTTCAACCGGTCATTTCAGCGTGTATGAACACATTATTAGTGAGATGCAGGGTGATAACCCGCTGATGGTTGCCGCGCAGATCTATCCGGCATTAGAGGCGAATACAGACCACATGATGCAGCTCTACGACAGCCACCTGCAGCAGGCTATCAACGACGATAATTGCGTGGATTTTCAAACGGCGCTCTCTGAAGTTGGCGAAGTGCTGGAATCACGTTTCACGCTGGAAGATAAGCTGGTACAACTTGCCTGGGATAATCAGCTGGCGCATCTACCGGTTGCCAATGACAGCATCATCGCCCGCCCGGCTTGAATGCCCGCTGTTGTAAAAAACTTGTTATTCGAAAAAAGCCCTCTTATGCTAAATGGGCTTTTTTATTGTCCTCTTTAACGACAATCAAGAGCCAAATTTTGCGATATAAGCGTAGCGTGCGCAGCGAGTTCACGCTCGGACAGCGCGCAGGGACCGGAGCGTACACGTAGTACGTGACGGTCACGAGCACTGCCCAGGCGTGAAATAGCAAGCAAAGTAGCTTATATCGTAAAACACCAACTTGTCGGAGTGCCCAGTGGGGCTGAGACCGTTAATTCGGGATCCGCGGAACCTGATCAGGTTAGTACCTGCGAAGGGAACAAGAGTAGACATCATCAGCACGATGCACGTTGGCGCCCAGCATCGTTTCTGTTACTCCTTCCGAACTCTGGACAAGCAACTTCCAACATTCACAGGAAACTTGCTATGTCTGCTGTTAAAACTTCTCGTCGTGAACAACGTGCTCAGGCACAGGAATTTATCGATTCCCTGCAGGGAACCGCTTTCCCTCATTCAAAACGCATCTGGATCATCGGCAGCCGCGCGGATATTCGCGTACCGATGCGCGAGATACAGCTGAGCCCGACGCACATCGGCGGCAGCAAAGATCATCCGCAGTTTGAGCAGAATGAAGCGGTGCCGGTATATGACACTGCCGGCGCTTATGGTGATCCAGAAGCCACTATTGATGTCCATCAAGGGCTCGCCAGGCTACGCGCAGAGTGGATCGCCGAACGTGGTGACAGTGAAACTATCCACCAGCTGAGTTCCCGTTACACCCAACAGCGTCTGGCGGATGAAGGCTTGGATCATTTGCGTTTTGAGCATCTGCCGCAACCGCGTCGTGCCAAAGCGGGACGCTGCGTTACCCAACTGCACTATGCACGCCAAGGCATCATCACACCGGAGATGGAGTTCATCGCACTGCGTGAAAACATGGGCCGCGAGCGTGTTCGCAGTGAAGTACTGCTACAACAGCATCCCGGACACAGCTTTGGTGCCAATCTGCCGGAAAATATCACCGCTGAATTTGTCCGCCAGGAAGTGGCCAGCGGTCGCGCCATTATTCCTTCCAACATCAACCACCCCGAATCCGAACCGATGATTATTGGCCGCAACTTCCTGGTGAAGGTGAATGCCAATATCGGCAATTCGGCGGTAAGTTCATCGATTGAAGAAGAAGTGGAGAAACTGGTGTGGTCAACGCGATGGGGCGCAGACACCGTGATGGATCTCTCAACCGGCCGCTACATCCATGAAACGCGTGAATGGATTCTGCGTAACAGCCCGGTGCCGATTGGTACCGTGCCAATTTATCAGGCGCTGGAAAAGGTGAATGGAATTGCGGAAGACCTCAACTGGGACATTTTCCGCGATACGCTGTTAGAACAAGCGGAGCAAGGCGTCGATTACTTCACCATCCACGCTGGTGTGCTGCTGCGCTATGTGCCAATGACGGCTAAACGTCTCACCGGCATTGTGTCTCGCGGCGGATCGATTATGGCGAAATGGTGTTTGTCACATCACACTGAAAGCTTTCTCTATCTGCACTTCCGCGAGATTTGTGAAATCTGCGCCGCCTACGATGTGGCCCTGTCGCTCGGCGATGGCCTGCGTCCTGGCTCAATTCAGGATGCCAATGATGCAGCCCAGTTTGCCGAGCTGCATACGCTGGGTGAACTGACCAAAATCGCCTGGGAATACGATGTGCAGGTGATGATTGAAGGCCCCGGGCACGTACCGATGCAGATGATTCGCCGCAACATGACCGAACAGCTGGAACACTGCCACGAAGCGCCATTTTACACGCTCGGCCCGCTCACCACCGACATCGCGCCTGGCTACGACCACTTCACTTCCGGCATCGGTGCCGCGATGATTGGCTGGTTTGGCTGCGCCATGTTGTGTTACGTGACGCCGAAAGAGCACCTCGGCTTACCGAATAAAGAGGATGTGAAGCAGGGACTGATCACCTACAAGATCGCCGCGCACGCGGCAGACCTGGCGAAAGGCCACCCGGGCGCGCAGATCCGCGACAATGCGATGTCGAAAGCGCGCTTTGAATTCCGTTGGGAAGATCAGTTCAATCTGGCACTCGATCCGCACACCGCGCGCGCCTATCACGATGAAACCTTGCCGCAGGAATCGGGAAAAGTGGCGCACTTTTGTTCAATGTGCGGCCCAAAATTCTGCTCAATGAAAATCACCCAGGAAGTACGCGAGTTTGCTGCACGCCAACAGGCTGAAGCTCAGCCGATTGAAATGGGCATAGTGCAAATGGCGAATGCTTTCCGCAATCGTGGCGGCGAGATCTATCACGCTGCCGATACCCTTAAAGAGGAAAATGTATGACCGACGCCTTTCCTGCCACGGCCCCAAAACTGGGGCTGTATCCGGTTGTTGATAGCGTGGAATGGATCGCGCGCCTGCTAGAAGCCGGTGTGCGCACCCTCCAGCTACGCATCAAAGATTGCGAGGATCATGAAGTTGAAGATGCGGTGCGCGAGGCAATTGTGCTCGGCAAGCAGTATCGTGCACGCCTGTTTATCAATGATTACTGGCGCTTAGCCATCAAATACCATGCTTACGGTGTGCACCTTGGCCAGGAGGACCTCGATGTTGCCGATCTGACGGCGATTCGTGCGGCAGGATTGCGCCTGGGTTTATCGACGCATGATGATGCCGAACTGGACCGCGCGCTCGCGCTGCGCCCTTCTTACATTGCACTTGGCCACATTTATCCCACGCAAACCAAAGACATGCCATCAGCTCCGCAGGGCGTGGCGGAATTGAAACGTCATCTGGCGCGTTTGCAGGGTGTGCCAACCGTGGCGATTGGTGGTATTTCACTGGCGCGCGTACCTGAAGTTCTGGCAACAGGCGTTGGCAGCATTGCGGTGGTAAGCGCGATTACTCAGGCAGCAGACTGGCGCGCGGCAACGCAGGAGCTGCTGACGCTGGTTGAAAACGGAATCGAACCCGCAGAAGTGATGTAACGCGCTGTAAATTTTTATGAAATGCTGGAAGCTGCCGCGCAGCAGTAGAATGTGACGGCTAGCATCCTTTCCTGACAAGACTAAAGTGTGCCTGCCCGCTGTCGCTTGCAGCGGGCCAGGGCTGGTCTTAACCTCTCCCAGCCCTGCCTTTCTCTATTACGTCAGGGAGGCGGTATGCACAGTTTCAACACCACAGGCCAGCATGGCACGTTCTACTGCTGCACCGAGTTGGGCTATCGCCTGCTCTGTATGCTCATTCATTGGCAAACCGTAATTCAGGCGCAGGCAGTTACGATATTTGCCCGAGGCCGAAAACAGCGACCCTACCGCGACCTGCATGTTCAGCTCACGCAACTCGTTATTCAGTCTTACCGCGTCAAACGCCTCTGGCAACTCAATCCACATCAGGAAGCTGCCCTGCGGACGCGACACGCATATTCCGCACGGGAAATAGTGGCGCACCCAGCAGCTAAAGGTTTCATAGTTACGTTGATACACCTGACGCATGCGCCGCAGGTGCGGCAGATAGTGACCAAGGCGAATAAACTCGGCGACCGCATGCTGAGGCTGTGTTGCCGTCGAACCGGTGCTGATGTACTTCATATGCAGTACGCGATCGCGATAGCGCCCCGGCGCTACCCAACCCACGCGCAATCCCGGCGCCAGCGTCTTGGAGAACGAACTGCACAGCAACACGCGGCCATCCTGATCCAGCGATTTGATGGTAACGGGGCGCGGATATTCCCACGCCAGTTCGCCATACACATCGTCTTCAATAATCGCGGCATCAAAACGCTGCGCCAGCGTTACCAGCGCACGTTTGCGAGATTCGGGCATGATAAAGCCCAGCGGATTATTGCAATTCGGCACCACCACCACCGCTTTAATCGGCCACTGCTCGAAGGCGAGTTCCAGCGCTTCCAGACTGATACCCGTCACCGAATCGGTGGGAATCTCAATGGCGCGAATGCCGAAGCCACGCAAGGTCTGCATGGTGCCGTGAAAAGTGGGCGATTCGACAGCAATGATGTCTCCCGCCTGGCATATTGCACGAATGGAGATCGACAACGCTTCATGGCAGCCGGTGGTGATCACGATATCTTCAGCAGTAAGCTGGCAACCGCTGTCGATCGTCAGTCGTGCGACCTGTTCGCGCAACGCTGCAACGCCCAGCAAGCTGTCATAGTTGAGTTGATCAACATCCTGTTTCTGCGCCATGCGGCTTTGAATTTTCCACAGCGGTTTCAGTGTTGGCTGAGTCAAATCGGGCATGCCGCTTCCGAGTTGCAGTACATCGCTATTAGTCCGGCTGCTGAGCAGCTCCAGTACCGATTCCCACTGGGTAATCTCTACCGGACGCTGTGCAGGTCGGGTTAAGGCGGGTACGGGCGGCGTAGCTTTACGCGTTGCAACGAAATAACCGGAACGCGGCTGCGGCACGATCAGCTGTTTCTCTTCCAACAGATGATACGCCTGCTGCACCGTGCTGATGCTCACACCGTGTTCCAGGCTGAGCGTGCGTACCGATGGTAAACGTTCGCCGCTGCGGTACAGCCCTTGCTCTATCCGATCGGAGAGCAGACATGCTAAATGTTGGTAACGCGTCATCGTATGCCTCAACCAGCGAGTAATCACATAAAACCAGTACAGATACCCAGCATTATTACCATTCAGATCTATTGAATGGCAATCTGTATGTTAAAGATAAGTGTTTTTTGCGTCTGTATCATAATGCGTAGGAATTGGACAATGCATCTCAGGCAACCTATTGAGGGCAAAGATTATGGAATTCGATCAAAACCGCGCAGCTAAACCTTTTGATGTAACTTTACTGGATATTTTTCGCGGCGCAGTGCGCATGGTGAAAAACTGGAAAGCACGGCGTGACACTCATCGTATCCTGTCAAAATTGAGTGATAACCAGCTTCGCGATATCGGACTCACACGTGACGACGTCTGCCGTAAGTTCTGACAAAATTGCGACGAAAAAAAACCCTGCCGAGGCAGGGTTTTTTATTGGTCAGCTTTAGCAGACGAATTACTCGTCGTCGCTTCCGCCCAGACCGGCGTTCAGCAATTCTGCCAGGCTAGCAGAGGCTTCATCCGCAGTAACCTGCGGTGCAACCGGTGCTTCACCCGCAGAGCGGCGACGCATACGATCCTGGTGATAAGCATAACCGGTACCGGCTGGGATCAGACGACCCACGATCACGTTCTCTTTCAGGCCGCGCAGTTCGTCGCGCTTGCCTGCTACTGCTGCTTCGGTCAGGACACGTGTGGTCTCCTGGAACGATGCTGCAGAGATGAACGATTCAGTTGCCAGTGACGCTTTGGTGATACCCAGCAGATCGCGCATGAACGTCGCGCCGATTTTGCCATTCGCTTCAAGTTCACGGTTAGAGATCTTGATGCGAGAGTATTCAGCCTGCTCACCTTCCAGGAAGTCGGTGCTTCCCACGCTCGAGATAGTTGCTTTACGCAGCATCTGACGAACGATGACTTCAATGTGTTTATCGTTAATCTTAACGCCTTGCAGACGGTAAACTTCCTGCACTTCGTTAGTGATGTAACGGGTCACAGCATGGACGCCACGCAGACGCAGGATGTCGTGCGGAGACTCTGGGCCGTCAGATACGACGTCACCACGTTCTACGCGCTCACCTTCGAATACGTTAAGCTGACGCCATTTTGGAATCATCTCTTCGTACGGATCGCTACCATCAACCGGCGTAATCACCAGACGACGCTTACCTTTGGTCTCTTTACCGAAGGAGATGATACCGCTGATCTCCGCCAGGATTGCTGGCTCTTTCGGACGACGCGCTTCGAACAAGTCAGCAACGCGCGGCAGACCACCGGTAATATCCTTGGTACCGCCAGATTCCTGCGGAACACGCGACAGCGTGTCACCGGCACTGATCTTAACGCCATCTTCCAGCTGAACAATCGCTTTGCCCGGCAGGAAGTACTGAGCTGGCATATCGGTACCTGGGATCAGCACATCATTTCCGTTGGCATCAATAATTTTCAGCGCAGGACGCAGATCTTTACCACCCGCAGTACGTTCTGCAGAGTCCAGAACCACCAGCGATGACAGACCGGTTAAGTCGTCAGTCTGACGGGTAATGGTCTGGCCGTCGATCATGTCAGTGAAGCGAATGAAACCGCCCACTTCAGTAATGACCGGCATGGTATGCGGATCCCAGTTTGCTACGGTCTCGCCCGCTGCAACCTGCTCACCGTCACCTTTCGCCATGACCGCACCGTAAGGCACTTTATAGCTCTCTTTGGTACGACCGAACTCGTCGATCATTTTCAGCTCAACGTTACGTGAAACGATAACCAGTTTCCCTGAGGAGTTGGTTACTGACTTCGCGTTGGTCAGCTTGATAGTACCTTTGTTCTTCACCTGGATGCTGGATTCAGCAGCCGCACGAGATGCCGCACCACCGATGTGGAACGTACGCATCGTCAGCTGAGTACCCGGCTCACCGATGGACTGTGCTGCGATAACGCCGATGGCCTCACCTTTATTGATGATGTGACCACGTGCCAGATCGCGACCGTAGCAGTGTGCACATACACCGAAGTCGGTTTCACAACCAACAACCGAGCGCACTTTGATGGCATCGACTGAATTCAGTTCGATCACATCACACCAGTGCTCATCGATCAGGGTGTTACGCGGAATCAGGATATCTGCAGTGCCCGGCTTCAGAACGTCTTCAGCCGTTACACGACCCAGTACACGCTCACGCAGTGGCTCTTTAACGTCGCCACCTTCGATGACCGGAGTCATCATGATGCCTTCGAACGTGCCGCAGTCATCTTCGGTAACCACAAGATCCTGCGCTACGTCTACCAGACGACGCGTCAGATAACCGGAGTTAGCAGTTTTCAGTGCGGTATCCGCAAGACCTTTACGCGCACCGTGCGTGGAGATGAAGTACTGGAGTACGTTCAGACCTTCACGGAAGTTCGCGGTGATCGGCGTTTCGATGATTGAGCCATCTGGCTTAGCCATCAGACCACGCATACCGGCCAGCTGACGAATCTGTGCAGCAGAACCACGCGCACCGGAGTCGGCCATCATGTAGATGCTGTTGAACGATACCTGCTGCTCTTCTTCGCCGTGACGGTTAATCACAGTTTCAGTTTGCAGGTTATCCATCATCGCTTTGGAAACGCGTTCGTTAGCGGCGGCCCAAATATCGATAACTTTGTTGTAACGTTCGCCAGCAGTTACCAGACCAGACTGGAACTGTTCCTGAATCTCAGCAACTTCCGCTTCCGCTTCCGCTACGATTTCCGCTTTCTTCGCTGGGATCACCATGTCGTCGATACCGACAGAGGCACCTGAACGGGCTGCATAAGCAAAACCGGTGTACATGGTTTGGTCAGCAAAGATAACGGTCGGCTTCAGGCCAAGGATGCGGTAACAGGTGTTCAGCATCTTGGAAATCGCTTTCTTACCCAACGCCTGGTTGACGATGGAGTAAGGCAGGCCTTTCGGTACGATCATCCACAGAATCGCACGACCAATGGTGGTGTCGATAATGCTGGTTTTCGCAACGAACTCTTCCTGCTCGTTCTTGGTGTATTCAGTGATACGCACTTTAACGCGTGCATGCAGCTCAGCCAGGCCAGCGCGATAAACACGCTCAGCTTCTTTCGGGCCAGTCAGTACCATGCCTTCGCCTTTGGCGTTCACTTTGTCGCGGGTCATGTAGTACAGACCCAGAACAACGTCCTGTGAAGGAACGATGATTGGCTCGCCGTTCGCTGGTGACAGAATGTTGTTGGTCGACATCATCAGCGCACGCGCTTCCAGCTGGGCTTCCAGCGTCAGCGGTACGTGAACAGCCATCTGGTCACCATCGAAGTCGGCGTTATAGGCCGCACAAACCAGCGGGTGCAGCTGAATTGCTTTACCTTCGATCAGAACCGGTTCAAACGCCTGGATACCCAAACGGTGCAGAGTTGGTGCACGGTTCAGCAGTACCGGGTGTTCGCGGATCACTTCGTCCAAGATATCCCAAACGACAGCTTCTTCGCGCTCAACCATTTTCTTCGCGGCTTTGATGGTGGTGGCGAGGCCACGCAGTTCCAGCTTGCCGTAAATGAACGGTTTGAACAGCTCAAGAGCCATTTTCTTCGGCAGACCGCACTGGTGCAGACGCAGGTATGGACCAACGGTGATGACTGAACGTCCAGAGTAGTCAACACGTTTACCCAACAGGTTCTGACGGAAACGACCCTGTTTACCTTTAATCATGTCTGCCAGAGATTTCAACGGACGCTTGTTCGAGCCAGTGATGGCGCGACCGCGACGGCCGTTATCCAACAGTGCATCAACCGCTTCCTGCAGCATACGTTTTTCGTTACGTACGATGATGTCTGGCGCAGCCAGATCCAGCAGACGTTTCAGACGGTTGTTACGGTTGATCACGCGACGATACAGATCGTTCAGATCCGACGTAGCGAAACGACCACCATCCAGCGGTACCAGCGGACGCAGATCTGGCGGCAGAACCGGCAGAACGGTCAGGATCATCCACTCTGGCTTGTTACCAGATTGAACGAACGCTTCCAGCAGCTTGATACGCTTGGTCAGCTTCTTACGTTTGGTCTCGGAGTTGGTTTCGTTCAGCTCTTCGCGCAGCTGCTCGCACTCTTGCTCCAGATCCATATTTTTCAGCAGCGCCTGGATAGCTTCCGCACCCATCTTCGCATCGAATTCGTCACCGAACTCTTCCAGCGCGTCAAGATACTGCTCTTCCGTCAGAATCTGACGTTTTTCCAGGTTGGTCATGCCGCCTTCGATAACCACATAAGATTCGAAGTACAGCACGCGCTCAATATCACGCAGTGGCATATCCAGCAGCAAGCCGATACGCGAAGGCAGTGATTTCAGGAACCAAATGTGCGCAGTAGGTGAAGCCAACTCAATGTGGCCCATGCGCTCACGACGTACTTTGGTCTGTGTAACTTCAACGCCACACTTCTCACAGATCACGCCGCGATGTTTTAAACGCTTGTACTTACCGCACAGGCATTCGTAGTCTTTTACCGGTCCGAAAATACGGGCACAGAAAAGGCCGTCACGCTCTGGCTTAAAGGTACGATAGTTAATGGTTTCCGGCTTTTTAACTTCACCAAAAGACCATGAACGGATCATGTCTGGCGAGGCCAGAGCAATTTTGATCGCATCAAACTCTTCGGTCTTAGTTTGCGCTTTCAGAAACTTAAGTAAGTCTTTCACGGATTAGCTCCCGTCGGAGTGGAACTCTCAGGGACGCGCACCCGAAGTGCACGTCCCGTAACCAGTACTTGCGAGTACTTACTCGTCTTCCAGCTCGATGTTGATACCCAGCGAGCGAATCTCTTTCAACAGTACGTTGAAGGATTCAGGCATGCCCGGTTCCATCTGATGGTTACCGTCGACGATGTTTTTATACATCTTCGTACGGCCGTTAACGTCATCAGATTTAACGGTAAGCATTTCCTGCAGGGTATACGCGGCACCGTATGCTTCCAGTGCCCACACTTCCATCTCACCGAAGCGCTGTCCACCGAACTGCGCTTTACCACCCAGCGGCTGCTGAGTAACCAAGCTGTAAGAACCGGTAGAACGTGCGTGCATCTTGTCGTCGACCAAGTGGTTCAGTTTCAGCATGTACATGTAACCTACGGTTACCTGACGCTCAAACTGCTCACCGGTACGGCCGTCGAACAGGGTGATCTGACCGGAAGAAGGCAGACCGCCGAGCTGCAGCAGCTCTTTGATTTCGCTCTCTTTCGCACCGTCAAACACCGGAGTCGCGATTGGCATACCCTTCTTCAGGTTTTCTGCCAGACGCAGCACTTCGTCGTCGGTAAAGGTGTTCAGGTCAACTTTCTGACGCACATCGGTGCCCAGATCGTAAGCACGCTGGATAAACTCACGCAGTTTGGAGACTTCTTCCTGCTTCTTCAGCATCGCATTGATTTTTTCACCAATGCCTTTCGCCGCCATACCAAGGTGAGTTTCCAGAATCTGACCGATGTTCATACGCGATGGTACGCCCAGCGGGTTCAGTACGATGTCGACCGGCGTACCGTTCTCATCGTAAGGCATGTCTTCGATAGGGTTGATCTTAGAGATAACACCCTTGTTACCGTGACGACCTGCCATCTTGTCACCAGGCTGGATCTGACGTTTAACGGCCAGATACACCTTAACGATTTTCAGCACGCCGGGTGCTAGATCATCGCCTTGAGTGATTTTGCGACGCTTAGCTTCAAGTTTCTTCTCAAACTCGTGCTTCAGCTCGTCGTACTGCTCAGCCAGCTGCTCCAGAGAGTTCTGCTTCTCTTCGTCAGTCAGGCCCAGCTCCAACCAGCGCTCACGTGGCAATTTGTCCAGCTTGTCAGCTTCAACGCCACCCGAGATCAGTACTGCCTGGATACGACCAAACAGGCCAGCTTCAAAGATCTGCAGTTCTTCAGACAGGTCTTTCTTAACCTGCTTCAGCTGCATCTCTTCGATTTCCAGCGCGCGCTTGTCTTTTTCCACGCCATCGCGGGTGAAGACCTGCACGTCGATAACAGTACCGGATACGCCGTTCGGAACGCGCAGTGACGAATCTTTCACGTCAGAGGCTTTTTCACCGAAGATCGCACGCAGCAGTTTTTCTTCTGGCGTCAGCTGGGTTTCACCTTTCGGCGTCACCTTACCAACCAGAATGTCGCCACCGGTCACTTCCGCACCGATATACACGATGCCGGATTCATCCAGCTTAGAAAGCGCCGCTTCACCCACGTTCGGGATATCAGCGGTGATCTCTTCTGGCCCCAGCTTGGTGTCACGAGACACACATGCCAGTTCCTGAATGTGAATGGTAGTGAAACGGTCTTCCTGAACCACACGCTCGGATACGAGGATGGAGTCTTCGAAGTTGTAACCGTTCCATGGCATGAACGCCACGCGCATGTTCTGACCCAGCGCCAGTTCACCGAGATCGGTAGACGGACCATCTGCCAGCACGTCGCCACGTTCAATCGGCTCACCCAGATTCACACATGGCATCTGGTTGATGCAGGTGTTCTGGTTAGAACGGGTGTACTTAGTCAGGTTGTAGATGTCGATGCCCGCTTCGCCCGGATACATCTCTTCTTCGTTAACTTTAATAACGATACGAGACGCATCAACGTACTGAACGGTACCACCACGCTTCGCTACGGCAGTTACACCGGAGTCAACCGCTACTGCACGCTCCATACCGGTACCAACCAGCGGCTTATCAGCACGCAGAGTTGGAACCGCCTGACGTTGCATGTTCGCACCCATCAAGGCGCGGTTAGCATCATCGTGCTCCAGGAACGGAATCAGTGACGCACCGACAGAAACCACCTGCTGGGTGGAAACATCCATGTAGTCAACTTGATCGCGACTGAACAGGCTTGATTCACCCTTGCTACGGCAGGTAACGAGATCGTCAACAAAGCTGCCATCGTCTGCAAGGTTGGTGTTCGCCTGAGCGATAACGTAGTTACCCTCTTCGATTGCAGAGAGGTAATGAATTTCGTCACTCACTTTGCCGTCAACAACGCGACGATACGGGGTTTCAAGGAAACCGTATTCGTTAGTCTGCGCGTAAACAGAAAGTGAGTTGATCAGACCGATGTTCGGGCCTTCCGGGGTTTCGATAGGACATACACGACCGTAGTGAGTTGGGTGTACGTCACGTACTTCGAAGCCGGCGCGCTCACGAGTCAGACCGCCTGGGCCCAGAGCAGAGATACGACGTTTGTGCGTAATCTCAGACAACGGGTTGTTCTGATCCATAAACTGTGACAGCTGGCTTGAACCGAAGAACTCTTTCACCGCCGCCGAAATCGGCTTAGCGTTGATCATGTCCTGCGGCATCAACGTATCGAGGTCGCCAAGAGACAGACGCTCTTTAACTGCACGCTCAACACGGACCAGACCTACACGGAACTGGTTTTCAGCCATTTCACCGACTGAACGAATACGACGGTTACCGAGGTGATCGATATCATCCACTTCACCGATACCGTTACGGATACCGATAAGTTTCTTCATCACTTCGATGATGTCGTCTTTGCTCAGGATGCCTGAACCTTCGATCTCATCACGCAGCAGAGAACGGTTGAACTTCATGCGGCCTACCGCAGAAAGATCGTAACGATCTTCAGAGAAGAACAGGTTCTCAAACAGGTTTTCAGCGGCTTCACGCGTCGGTGGCTCACCAGGGCGCATCATGCGGTAGATCTCAACCAGCGCGCTTAAGCGATCGTTGGTTGGGTCAACACGCAAGGTCTCGGAGATGTACGCACCGTGATCCAGGTCGTTGGTGAACAGCGTTTCAATGCGCTTGTGGCCTGACTGGCTCAGTTTCGCCAGCAGATCCAGTGACAATTCCATGTTGGCAGGAACGATCAGTTCGCCGGTGTTCAGATCGACGTAGTCTTTAGCAACTACTTTGCCAGCAATGTATTCAACTGGCACTTCGATATGCTGAATGTTGTCTTTTTCCAGCTGACGGATGTGGCGCGCAGTGATGCGACGACCTTTCTCAACGTAGACCGTGCCGTTGGCTTCGATATCGAAGGAGGCGGTTTCACCACGCAGGCGCTCAGGCACCAGTTCCATCTGCAGTTTGTTATCGCGGATTTCATAAACGACTTTGTCAAAGAACAGATCGAGGATTTGTTCTGAGGTGAAGTTTAACGCGCGCAGAATGATACTGGCCGGCAGCTTACGACGACGGTCAATACGGACGAAGAGGTTGTCTTTCGGGTCAAACTCGAAGTCGAGCCATGAACCGCGGTAAGGGATGATACGTGCGTTATACAGCACTTTACCGGAAGAGTGCGTTTTACCCTTATCGCTGTCAAAGAACACGCCTGGACTACGATGCAGCTGAGAAACGATAACACGCTCAGTACCATTGATGACAAAGGTACCGTTGTCTGTCATGAGTGGAATTTCACCCATGTAGACTTCTTGTTCTTTAATGTCTTTTACGGTGCCTTCCGGCGCTTCGCGCTCGTAGATCACCAGACGCAGTTTCACGCGCAGCGGTGCCGAATAGGTCACGCCACGGATCTGACATTCAGTTACGTCAAAGACAGGCTCACCCAAACGGTAGCTTACATACTGCAACTCAGAGTTGCCGCTGTAGCTAGAGATCGGGAATACGGAGCGGAAGGCTGCTTCCAGACCGTACTGGCCTTCTGGATCTTGCTCGATAAACTTCTGGAACGAGTCAAGCTGGATAGAAAGGAGATATGGAATGTCCAAAACTTGTGGACGTTTACCAAAATCCTTACGAATACGTTTTTTCTCGGTATAGGAGTAAACCATGGGGTTCCTCAGCTAGCTGACATGTCGAACCACGCTGTCCGTCCTGAAAAGGACAGTTCATGCAACACTATTTTTTGTTTTTCATGCGATGCGCTGCACCCCATGCAATACATCTTTCTATCACTCTTAAATCATTTCATCGCCGTTGTTCAGGCAGGGAACCTTCACAGGAGAGCGATATATTAAGGCGTCGATAGAAAAAGATATTGAAGAGGAATGACGGACAAACAGTGCGAAACGCCATCATTCCCCTGTAGCGCAAAAAGGCTGGTGACCTGAACAGTCACCAGCCATCAGCCTAATGTTACTCAGGCTGCAACCCGAAGGTTGTCTTACTTAACTTCAACTTCAGCGCCAGCTTCTTTCAGAGCAGCTTCAAGAGCGGCTGCGTCATCTTTGCTGATGCCTTCTTTGATAGTACCAGTAGCTTCAACCAGGTCTTTAGCTTCTTTCAAGCCCAGGCCAGTTGCAGTACGTACTGCTTTGATTACTGCGACTTTGTTAGCGCCAACAGCTTTCAGAACTACGTCGAATTCAGTTTTCTCTTCAACAGCTTCAGCTGGGCCAGCAGCAACAGCTACAGCGGCAGCAGCAGAAACGCCGAATTTTTCTTCCATAGCAGAAACCAGCTCAACTACTTCCATTACGGACATAGCGGCAACAGCTTCCAGAATTTGGTCTTTAGTGATAGACATATCGATTGTTCCTAAAAATCAGAAAAAGTTTATACGGTAGCAAGCACGAAGGAAAAGAATTTGGCCTTAAGCCGCTTCTTTTGCATCGCGCACAGCAGCCAGAGTACGAACCAGTTTGCCAGCAGCGGCTTCTTTCATGGTCGACATCAGACGTGCCAGTGCTTCTTCGTAAGTCGGCAGAGTTGCCAGACGGTCAATATTGGCCGCCGTGATCAGCTCACCTTCAAAGGCTGCAGCTTTGACCTCAAATTTTGCATTCGCTTTCGCGAAATCTTTGAACAGACGAGCAGCAGCGCCCGGGTGTTCTAAAGAGTATGCAATCAGGGTCGGACCAACAAACGTGTCTTTCAGGCACTCGAATGGAGTACCTTCAACGACGCGGCGCAGCAGGGTGTTACGAACAACACGCATGTAAACGCCAGCTTCACGACCTGCTTTACGCAGTTCGGTCATTTTATCAACGGTCACGCCACGGGAATCCGCAACAACCGCTGAAAGCGCGCCTTTGGCTACTTCGCTAACTTCAGCAACAATCGCTTGTTTGCCTTGAAGATTTAATGCCATTAGCTTTTGCTCCTGGATTGACCGGGAATAATTTCCCGGAACTCACTTCACTTATTCACCCGAGGGCGATAAGCGCTATTACACGGTGAGCAGAATCCAGTGAAGAAAAAATTCTTTTTGGTTCTGTCACCGTCTACGCAGGGTATTAAGCAAGATATCCGAAAATATTCTGCTCCTGCGGTCTTGGACGGAGGCCAGGATAAGGCCTGGCTCCAACCTAAGCGACTGAACTGCTAAGTGTTTAGACTTAGCTGATCATTCACTTTGAATCTGGGTTCTGGATTGAATGTTTAACCAGAACAACGGGCGTAAGATTCTAGATGAATTTTTCGCCCGTTACAAGCAGCAATTAGTTTGCTGATGCGCTCAGACCAGCCTGGTCAACGGCAACGCCGGCGCCCATGGTGGTAGAGATGCTGACTTTCTTGATGTACACGCCTTTCGCCTGTGATGGTTTCGCTTTTTTCAGCGCAACCAGCAGAGATTCCAGGTTTTCTTTCAATTTGTCAGTGTCAAAATCCACTTTACCAATGGTGGTGTGGATGATGCCGTTTTTGTCGTTACGATAACGAACCTGACCTGCTTTAGCATTTTTAACTGCTTCAGCAACGTTAGGAGTTACAGTACCAACTTTCGGGTTAGGCATCAGACCGCGTGGGCCCAGAACCTGGCCCAACTGGCCAACAACGCGCATTGCATCTGGAGATGCGATAACAACGTCAAAGTTCATTTCGCCTTTCTTAATCTGCTCAGCCAGATCTTCCATACCTACCAGCTCTGCGCCAGCTGCTTTAGCAGCTTCAGCATTTGCGCCTTGGGTGAAGACAGCAACACGTACTGAACGACCAGTACCGTGTGGCAGAACGGTCGCGCCGCGCACGTTCTGATCAGATTTACGTGCATCGATGCCGAGGTTAACAGCAACGTCAACGCTTTCTACGAACTTAGCAGTAGCCAGTTCTTTCAGCAGAGCAACAGCTTCGTTGATGTCGTACTGCTTAGTAGCATCAACTTTGTCACGGATTACGCTCATGCGCTTGGTCAGCTTAGCCATTTATTAATCCTCTACTACCAGGCCCATGGAACGTGCAGTACCTTCGATAGAGCGAGTCATCGCTTCTACGTCAGAACCAGTCATGTCCGCAGCTTTAGTTTCTGCGATTTCACGTACCTGAGCACGGGAAACTTTACCGACTTTATCTTTGTTCGGCTTACCAGAACCAGACTTGATGCCCGCTGCTTTTTTCAGCAGTACGGCAGCCGGAGGGGTTTTGGTAACGAAGGTGAAAGAACGGTCGCTGTATACGGTGATAACAACAGGAGTAGGCAGGCCTTTCTCCAGGGATTCAGTCTTAGCGTTGAACGCTTTGCAGAATTCCATGATGTTAACACCCTGCTGACCCAGAGCTGGACCAACAGGTGGGCTTGGGTTAGCCATACCAGCTGCAACCTGCAGCTTAACGTAGGCTTGTACTTTCTTGGCCATGATAATTCCTCAATTGGGTTATAACGCCTGAAAAACAGGCTCCCCGTGATAACGATTTATACGCCGTTGCCGGCACATAAAAACAAAAGGCGCGAAATTATAGGTAAATTTCGCGCCTTTCGCAAGAGCTAAAAAGTGAACAAAAGGGTTAACCTTTCTCCACCTGAGCAAAGTCGAGTTCCACTGGCGTTGCGCGGCCAAAGATGGAAACAGACACTTTCAAGCGGCTCTTCTCGTAGTCCACTTCTTCGACCACACCGTTGAAGTCTGCAAACGGGCCATCGCTGACGCGAACCATCTCGCCTGGCTCGAACAGTGTTTTTGGACGCGGTTTATCACCAACCTGCTGCAGACGGTTCATGATCGCGTCAACTTCTTTGTCACTGATTGGCGCTGGACGGTCAGAAGTACCACCAATAAAGCCCATTACACGCGGTACGCTACGCACTAAGTGCCAGCTGGCATCATTCATCACCATCTGAACCAATACGTAGCCAGGGAAGAATTTACGTTCGCTTTTGCGGCGCTGGCCGCCACGGATTTCAACGACTTCTTCAGTCGGCACCATGACTTCGCCAAAAAGCTCTTCCATGTTGTGCAGTTTGATATGCTCGTGCAGCGACTTTGCTACACGTGCTTCAAAACCGGAGAACGCCTGAACGACGTACCAGCGTTTTTTTGGAGCTTCAGACATCTCAGAACCTCAGGCCAGTGATAAACGATACCAGGCGGACCAGAATGCCATCCAGCCCCCACAAAATCAGTGACATCACGGCAGTTACCGCGGCAACGATTAACGTGGTGTGCAATGTTTCCTGGCGAGTTGGCCAAATGACCTTACGCATTTCGGTTTTTGCTTCACGAGCAAATGCCACGGTCGCTTTACCTTTGATTGTCAGCAATGCAATGCCGCCTGCGGCAGCAATCAGCACAACTACAGCCAGCGCGCGCAGAGGCAATGTTACATCGCGATAAATATAGTTGCCGACGATTGCTACCAGGAGCAAGGCGACCACAACTACCCATTTCATCGCTTCAAGGCCGCGCCCGCTTCCTTGAGCTTCGGTATTCGCACTCATAAACCAACCTGCCACAATAATTCAGAAACTATTCTGCCCCGCAGAGCGAGGCATCCAAACCGAATGAGCTGTTGAGCGTAACTCGGTATCCAACGCCGTGAAACAGAGCCTGTCTCAACAATGATTATGATTGAAAATCACTGATGAGCCAGGTTCTATGTAACAGCGTGCAAAAAGGGCATCAAATGATGCCCTTTCCTTGTGCATTGCGTCAAATGTTATCGCAATTAAGCGATAATTGTAGCAACAACACCCGCACCAACAGTACGGCCGCCTTCACGGATAGCGAAGCGCAAGCCTTCATCCATCGCGATTGGGTGGATCAGCTCAACGGTCATCTGAACGTTGT
>NZ_LGIS01000011.1 GCF_001187905.1 Pantoea sp. RIT-PI-b
TGCCTTATGGGTTCACTCGTGAGACTTGATATTTTTTTGCGTCCGGAGACGCTGATATCAATCCTGCGAGTGCCCACACAGATTGTCTGATAAATTGTTAAAGAGCGTTGCGAGCAGCGGGTTAACCACCTGTCGCGAGGTGGCGTATATTACGCTTCCCTCCTTCAGAGTCAAACACTTTTTTCAGCGCTTTCATCCGGCGGGGTGAATTTCTTCACTCCCTGCTGAGCCGCCTGCGTTGCCGCTTTGCCGTCTCAGTGGTGGCGCATTATAGGGATCCGAATTTTTTGCACAACCCTTTTTTCGATCTTTTTAATCGACTGGCGAGTTTTCATTCTTTTCGCTGCGATCGCGAGCGATCTGTTCAAAAATCATCTTGTTTATCCGCCTTTTAAACTGCAGGCTTGGGTAAAAATGTAAAAGGAGAAGATCATGTCTACAGCCCTACGACCTTATAAGAAACATTTTCCGCAAACCGGCGATCGCGTCATGATCGATAGCAGCAGCGTGGTGGTCGGTGAAGTACAGCTTGCTGATGACGTCAGCATTTGGCCACTGGTGGCGATTCGCGGTGACGTGAATAAAGTGATGATTGGTAAAAGAAGTAATATCCAGGACGGCAGCGTACTGCACGTCACACATAAATCCACCAGCAATCCAGAAGGTTTCCCACTGATCATTGGCGAAGACGTGACGGTGGGTCATAAAGCCATGCTGCACGGCTGTACCATAGGCGATCGCGTGCTGGTTGGTATGGGATCGATTCTGCTGGACGGCGTAATTATTGAAGATGATGTGATGATTGGCGCTGGCAGTTTGGTGCCGCCGGGCAAACGTCTGGAGAGTGGCTATCTCTATTTAGGCAGCCCGGTTAAACAAATACGACCGCTAAGTGAAGCTGAAATCGCCGGGCTGCTCTATTCATCCAACAATTACGTTGGTTGGAAGAATAAATATCTCGATCAAGAAAGCAAAGCTCCTTCCTGATCGTCAAACTCACTCCTGCTGCATTGCCTGCTTTAGTTTAGTAATCACTGGCGTGATCTCTGGCATCACGCCATGCCACAGTTGGAAAGCATGAGCGGCTTGCCCCACCAGCATGCCAACACCATCTGCCAGCTGCTGCGCACCCTGCTGCTGGCACCACAGCAGAAATGGCGTTAAACCTTGTTGATAAAACATGTCATAGCAACGCGTTTGCTGGTTAATAAGAGAGGCGGTTAGTGCAGGCACCTTGCCATCGACACCACTCGAAGTGGCATTAATGATCAGATCAAACTCCTGATCCTCTAATTGCCCGAAGCCACTAGCTTGAATATCTCCGCTCTGGTGGAAAATTTCTGCCAGCATTGCTGCTCGTTCAACGGTGCGATTGACCACAACCAGTGAACATCCAAAAGAAAGAAGCGGCAGGATCACACCACGCGCTGCTCCGCCGGCACCCACCAGCAGCACACGATCGCCGGGATGGATCAACTGCAGTCGCTCCAGATCGCTGAGTAAACCAATGCCATCCGTGTTATCGCCGAAGATCTTGCCCTGCGCATCTTTCTTTAAGGTATTAACAGCGCCGGAGAGTGCCGCTCGCTCGCTGAGCTCATCAGCAAACTCCCACGCTTGCTGCTTAAAAGGCAACGTTACGTTGGCGCCTTTACCACCCTTCGCAAAAAAATCCGCTATTGCCTGAGGAAACCCTTCTAATGGCGCACACTCTCTACCATATTGATGCTCAATACCGGTTTGCTCAGCAAACAGAGAATGAATAAAAGGTGATTTGCTATGCGCGATGGGATTACCAAAAACAGCAAAGTTTTCCATACATTAACCCTGACGAATAAGTTCACCGCTAATAACGTCGCGGATTTCAGAAGGATTCAGGCGTCCACCGGTTTCAGCGTGTAACACTGGAAACTGAGCACCAAATTGCTGAACAACTTCTTCCACATTACGGCAAGGCGGTTCACCAGAAAGATTGGCGCTGGTCGACACCAGGGGTTTGCCAAAACCACGGCATAGCGCCTGCACTTCAGGGTGATCGCTAACGCGAATTGCTAAAGAATCAAAACGTCCAGTGAGCCAGCGCGGTGTGTGTGGCGAAGCTGGAACCACATAGGTCACCGGGCCAGGCCAGCTGGCAAACATGCGTTCGCGCTGTAGTACAGTCAGCTCACGGTCAGCGATATAAGGTTCAAGCTGCGCGTAATCAGCTGCAATAAGAATAAGACCTTTTTCGACTGGACGCTGCTTGAGCGCAAGAAGCGCCATTACGGCATTTTCGCTATCAGGATCGCAACCCAAGCCGAATACGGCTTCAGTTGGGTAGGCGATAACTTCCTGCTGCTGAAGTTGCTCAATACAAAAATCGAGGCTTCCTGCTGAATACTGACTTGGTTTCATGATAACTCTTCGTCCTGGACAATAGGCTTACCGCAGCGTTTGCTGGCGCAGAAGCGCTTCATGCCCTGTGCGGTTTTCTTCTCAATTAATAAAGGGAACTGACAATGTGGGCAAACACCTTCAACCGGCGTTGCATTGATTGCAAACTGACACTCAGGATAGCGGTCGCAAGAGTGGAAGGTTTTGCCATAACGCGAGCGCCGTTGTACGAGTTTGCCGTTCTGACATTGCGGACAGCTGATAGCTGTTTCGTCAGGTTTGTCGATGGTTTCTGTGTAATCACACTCTGGATAATGGCTACACCCCACGAACATGCCAAATCGTCCCTGGCGCAGAACTTTATCTGCTCCACATTTTGGGCATGCGTGGCCTTCCAGTACTTTTACGACGTGACCATCGCCCTGACTCTTCAGCGGGCGGATATAGTCACAGGTTGGATAGTTGATACATCCAAGAAAGGGACCGTGTTTGCCGGAGCGTATAACTAATTCTGCCCCGCAAGCGGGGCAGGGATCGTGTTTAGGCACGGAGAATAGTGCTGGTTTACTCATATTACCGGTTGCATCAAACGCAGATTATTAATGCAGCATACCTTCATTGACGTCGAATAGCAGTTCTTCCATTTGCTGATAGGCATTTTCACATCCTGGAATGTTAAACAACACCATCAACACCACCCATTTGAGATCTTCAAGATCGAATTCCAGGGTATCAAGGGCCATTACGCGTTCAATAACCATCTCGCGTGTTTCCATATTCAGCACCTGGACCTGTTCCAGGAACAAAATAAAACCGCGACATTCGGCATCTAAACGCTGGTTTTCCTCTTCCGTGTAGATTCGCATGGAGAGCGGATCGTTTGCCATGAGTACAGGCGCAACCAAGCCTTCCTGGTAATCCGCTAACCGTTCAAGCCAATTCAACGCATTGTAGATATCTTCACGATGGAAACCGGCATCGGTTAAATCATCTGTCAATTTATCCTGATCAACGCGCATTTCGGCTTCGTTGTGGATATACGTCTCAAACAAGTACATAAGTACGTCGAACATGGCATGCCCTCCTCAATCGGACATAGCCGCCGGGTACAGCTGCGATCCATCCTGCTAACTCCAGCTCCAGCAAGTGAGCTGCGATAACTGGCACAGGTTGGCCGGCACGTTCAGCGACGACGTCAACAGGTGTAACCTCATCACCTACGTTAGCCAACACAGTTGCAAATGGCAATGGAACATCGTCACTGTCTTGTGAATATATTGTTTCTGAAGTGCTATCAGGCAGCCATTGCAACGTTGAATGTAAATCTTCAAGAATATTGTTGGGATGCGCCACCAGCAGCGCCCCTTGCTGAATAAGCCAGTGCGTTCCTTCACTACCAGGATTACCTAAAGCACCGGGTAAGGCATAAACGTTGCGATTTTGTTCCAAAGCATAGCGTGCAGTAACTAGCGAACCGCTTTTGAGCGTGGCTTCTATCACCAACACACCCAGGCTTAAACCACTGATGATACGATTACGTCGAGGAAAGTTAACCGGATGCGGGGCCATATCAAGTGGGAACTCAGAGACCAGCGCGCCGCCACTGTTCATGATTTCGCGCGCCAGGGATTGATGGTTTTTCGGGTAGATATATTGCAGGCCACTGCCTAACACTGCCACGGTTTTGCCCTGTACTTCTAACGCGGCGCGATGTGCCACACCATCTATTCCGCGCGCTAAACCACTGGTAATAGTTAAACCACTTAGCGCCAATTGCTGCGTAAACCAGCTTCCCCATTGTTTGCCGTAATGGGTGCAATGGCGGCTGCCCACCACGCCCAGTTGGGGTGTTTGTAGAGCATCCAAACTTCCGGCGACATACAGTAATGACGGACGTCGGCTAATTTCCGCTAACGCCGTAGGATAATGTTCCTCTATACATGCCACTAAATGATGCTGTTCATGCGCCAGCCATGCATGCGTTCTCTCTAATTGGCGCGGGCACAGCTCCCTGAACTGCTGTCGCTGTATTTCGCTCAATCCGTGATCCAGCAAAAGGTCATCATCAATATGAGCGTTATCCTGCAGTGTTACCGCTAAATGTCTGACAAGCCGACTGCTTAATCCTTTCACGTTTGCCAACCTGAGCATCCATTCAATTCTCTCCATGCCGCACTCCTTGTCAGCCGCGCTATCATGCGGTGCAATGCTGTCAATCGGGCATCAGAAAGTCTACAATATGCGGCAATAATCTTTTCTTTAACGCATACAGATCTGGATATTTATGTCAGTTTTGCAGGTATTACATTTCCCTGATGATCGCCTCCGCAAAATCGCTGCGCCGGTGGCAACCGTAAACGCAGACGTTCAGCGTATCGTCGACGACATGTTCGAAACCATGTACGCCGAAGAAGGTATTGGCTTAGCGGCGACTCAGGTCGATATTCATCAACGCATCATTGTCATTGATGTTTCAGAAAATCGTGATGAGCGTTTAGTACTGATCAATCCGGAATTGCTGGAAAAAAGTGGTGAAACCGGTATTGAAGAAGGCTGCCTTTCCATTCCTGAACAACGTGCTTTTGTGCCGCGTGCAGAATGGGTCAAAGTGCGTGCTCTGGATCGCGATGGCAACAGCTTTGAACTTGAAACTGACGGTCTGCTGGCGATTTGTATCCAGCATGAAATCGATCATCTCGATGGCAAACTTTTCATTGATTATCTGTCGCCACTTAAACGTCAGCGTATTAAACAGAAACTGGAAAAATTGGCCCGCCTTAACGCACGCGAAGATTAAGCGCTAATAGAAGGTTAAACTGTGTCTGCACCGCTCAAAATTATCTTTGCCGGTACACCTGACTTTGCAGCGCGTCATCTTGACGCGCTGCTTGCTTCTCAGCATCAGGTAGTTGGCGTCTTTACCCAGCCCGATCGTCCAGCTGGACGCGGTAATAAACTTACGCCAAGCCCGGTAAAAGTCCTGGCGCAGGTACATGATATTCCCGTGTTTCAGCCGAAATCCCTGAAGCCTGAAGAGAACCAGCATCTGGTTGCCGATTTGCAGGCCGATATTATGGTGGTCGTAGCTTATGGCTTGATCCTGCCGAAAGCCGTTTTGGCGATGCCGCGTCTGGGTTGTATTAATGTGCATGGTTCGCTGTTGCCTCGCTGGCGCGGCGCGGCGCCGATTCAACGCGCGCTCTGGGCTGGCGATAGCGAAACTGGCGTGACCATCATGCAAATGGATGTTGGTCTTGATACCGGTGACATGCTGCATAAGCTTTCATGCCCAATTACGCCTGAAGACACCAGCGCGTCTCTGTATGAAAAACTGGCGCAACTTGGTCCACGAGGCATGTTGCTAACGCTGGATCTGCTGGCAAGTGGTCATGCCAAGCCCGAAGTTCAGGATGAAGCGTTGGTCTCTTATGCCGAGAAACTGAGTAAAGAAGAAGCACGTCTCGATTGGTCGCTTTCTGCTGTGCAGTTGGAGCGTTGTATCCGCGCCTTCAATCCATGGCCAATGAGCTATTTCATGGTAGATGAGCAACCGGTTAAAGTCTGGCAGGCAAGCGTTTTACCGCACCAAAATAAGCATCCCGGTGAAATCGTGCATGTTGATAAACAAGGCATTCAGATCGCTACAGCCGATGGCGTACTAAATCTGGAGTCACTGCAACCTGCTGGTAAAAAAGCCATGTCTGCGCAGGACCTGCTCAATTCGCGTCGCGAATGGTTCGCTCCTGGAACCGTTCTGGCCTGATCCTCCAAGCCCGGTTCAACCGGGCTTTTTGTTTGATAAAAGAAAATGAAAAAAAACACCAATTTGCGTAGCCTTGCTGCGCAACTCATTGAACGTGTTGTGGATAAGGGCGAATCACTGAGCGCCATTCTGCCTGCTGCACAAAAAGCGTTATCGGATAAAGATGGCGCACTGCTGCAAGAGTTGTGCTTTGGCGTGATGCGCACGTTGCCACAGCTGGAAGCCTTGATTGGCAAATTGATGGAACGTACGTTAACGGGTAAGCAGCGAGTGCTGCATTATCTGTTGATGGTTGGGCTTTATCAGCTGCTCTACACCCGCGTGCCAGCACATGCCGCACTGGCGGAAACTGTCGCAGGTGCCGAGGTACTGAAACGCGCAAATTTGAAAGGTCTATTAAACGGTGTGCTTCGCCAGTTCCTACGCCAACAAGAAGCGCTTTTAGCGGAAGTTGATCAAGGTACGCAACGTTACTGGCATCCCGGTTGGTTACTCAAACGTCTGCAAGCCGCATGGCCAGAACAGTGGCAGCACATTGTAGAAGCCAATAATCAGCGCCCGCCGATGTGGCTGCGCGTCAATCGCCAGCATCATAGCCGGGATGCATGGTTAGCATTATTGCAGGCAGCAGACAAACAGGCTTTCCCGGGCGATGCACCCGATGCTTTGCGTTTGGACTCCCCCGCTCCCGTGAGTCATCTGCCTGGTTTCGAACATGGTTGGGTAACGGTTCAGGATCTCTCCGCACAGCGCTGCGCGTTACTGCTTGAACCGCAGAATGGCGAATCCATTCTCGATCTTTGCGCAGCACCCGGCGGTAAAACCACGCATATCCTTGAAATTGCCCCGCAGGCCAAGGTATTAGCCGTCGATATTGACCAGCAACGCCTGCTTCGCGTACACGAAAATCTACAACGTCTGGATATGCAGGCTGAAGTACGTCAGGGTGATGGTCGTACACCGGCAGAATGGTGTGGCGAAATGCAATTTGATCGTATCCTGCTAGATGCTCCCTGCTCAGCGACTGGAGTGATTCGCCGCCATCCAGACATCAAGTGGCTGCGTCGCGATCGTGATATTGCCGAGCTGGCTATTTTGCAGCGTGAAATTCTTGAGGCTGTTTGGCCGCGTCTGAAGTCTGGCGGGACAATGATTTATGCAACCTGCTCAATTCTCCCTGAAGAGAATCATCAACAAATCAGTACCTTTTTGGCGGCGCACAATGATGCAGTGGCGGAGACATTACCGCAGGGACAGGCCAATGGCTGGCAGGTTTTCCCGACCGTCGATGGCGGTGACGGCTTCTTCTACGCTAAGCTGATGAAAAAATAGTGCAGCGCAATCTGACAAGAGCATCTAAGCCATGAAAATCATTATCCTCGGCGCCGGTCAGGTCGGCGGAACCCTGGCAGAGAATCTGGTGGGGGAAAATAACGATATTACGGTCGTCGATAGCGATGCCACCCGTTTACGCGTGCTGCAGGACAAATTTGATCTGCGCGTTGTGCATGGCCATGGATCACATCCACGCATCTTGCGTGAAGCCGGTGCTGAAGACGCCGATATGTTGGTGGCGGTGACCAACTCCGACGAAACCAATATGGTAGCGTGTCAGATTGCCTATTCACTTTTCAATACGCCAAACCGCATCGCCCGTATCCGAGCCGCCGAGTATTTACGCGATGCGGAGAAACTGTTTGTGCCGGAAGCCGTACCGATTGACCATCTGATATCACCGGAACAGTTGGTGATAGACAATATTTATCGGCTGATCCAATATCCAGGCGCTCTTCAGGTAGTGAATTTTGCCGAAGGAAAAGTGAGCCTCGCGGTGGTTAAAGCCTATTATGGCGGCCCACTGGTAGGCAATCCGTTATCGATTATGCGCGAACATATGCCACACATCGATACGCGTGTAGCCGCGATTTTTCGTCAGGATCGTCCCATTCGCCCGCAGGGTTCTACAATTGTTGAAGCCGGTGATGAAGTCTTCTTTATTGCAGCAAGTCAGCATATTCGCGCGGTAATGAGCGAGATGCAACGCCTGGAAAAACCGTATAAACGCATCATGCTGGTTGGCGGCGGCAATATTGGCTTTGGCCTGGCGCAGCGTCTGGAAAAACAGTACAGCGTGAAGTTGATTGAACGTAATCAACAGCGCGCGGCCGAACTAGCTGAACGCCTGCACGACACCATTGTGTTTTACGGTGACGCTTCAGATCAGGAGTTGCTAGCAGAAGAGCACGTGGATCAAGTCGATCTCTTTATCGCAGTAACTAACGACGATGAAGCCAACATTATGTCGGCCATGCTGGCTAAAAAGATGGGTGCCAAAAAGGTGATGGTGCTGATCCAGCGCCGTGCCTATGTCGATCTTGTACAAGGCAGCGTGATCGACATTGCTATCTCACCCCAACAGGCCACGATATCGGCCCTGCTGAGCCACGTACGTAAAGCTGATATTGTTGGCGTTTCATCGTTACGCCGCGGTATCGCAGAAGCCATCGAAGCTATCGCACATGGCGATGAAACAACTTCGCGCGTTGTTGGCCGTTTAATCGAAGATATTAAGCTACCCCCAGGAACCATTATCGGCGCCGTTGTACGCGGTGACGAAGTGATCATCGCGAATGACAATGTGCGCGTCGAACAGGGCGATCACGTAATTATGTTCCTGACAGATAAGAAGTTTGTCCCGGATGTTGAACGCCTGTTCCAGCCTAGTCCTTTCTTCCTGTAATTGCTGCGGGCGATAGCCCGCCGTGAAAGTTTTGCTTAATCCATTGTTATAATGGCAATTGCACAAAGGTTTGTTAGACTTTAGCCATTGGCCAAGGTAAGGAGATAACAATGAGTTTATTCAAAGAGTTTCGTGATTTTGCAATGCGTGGGAACGTGGTTGACCTGGCAGTCGGTGTCATCATCGGTGCTGCTTTTGGTAAGATTGTTTCTTCACTGGTCGCGAATATCATCATGCCACCACTTGGCTTGTTGATTGGCGGCGTTGATTTCAAGCAGTTTAAATGGATACTTAAACCAGCAGAAGGTGATATTCCTGCAGTGGTGATGGAGTACGGTAATTTTATTCAGACTGTTTTCGATTTCGTTATTGTTGCTTTCGCTATCTTCCTGGCAATTAAAGTAATGAATAAGCTGTACCAGAAAAAAGAAGTCGAAAAAGCAGCACCTAAACCAACGAATGAAGAGTTACTGCTGACTGAAATTCGTGACCTTTTAAAACAACAAAATCACGATAAATTATGATGAAAAAGCCGCCCGAATAAGGCGGCTTTTTTAACTTTAGAGTGAAGGCCAGTGATAAACTTTTCTGCTTATCACTGGCCTCCCAGTTACGTCCTTTCGCATGTTTTTCTTTACGCTGATAGCTACCCTTACCTTTCTGATTCTTCTCAATACGCTGTCGAAACAGTGGATCATGCAGTAAGGCTTCGAGTGCATTATCGTTTATTTTACCTTTTTGATGCTGATAGCGGTTCATCTTGTCCTCCAGTTAGTTACGGCGCAACTATAGTCCTTACAGTGCAAAATTCAATCTTTGCTACAACAAATTTCAGGATGCGGCTCTTCACCTTTTTCTAGCGCCTCGAGAATTGAGCAGCAAGTGCTGCTATGTATATCACCGCAGCAGGTTTCGGCGAGACGATGCAATGAATGCTGAATGGTCTGTAGCTCAGCGATCATACCATTAACTTCATCCAGGCGTTTTGCCACGATCGCCTTTGACTCCTGACAGGTATGATGCTCAGGATCGATGCGGATCGACAATAGTCCGCGGATAGAATCTAAGCTGAAGCCCAGTTGCCGTCCGTAGCGAATAAAACGTAAGCGTTGTAAATCATCTTCGCTATAAAGACGAAAACCGCCCTCAGTACGTACCTCATGATTCATCATCTGCTGTTTTTCATAAAAGCGGATGGTATCAGGCGTAACATCCGCCATCTTTGCGAGCTTGCCTATCTTGTACATACTATTTTTCCTGCTGCAAACGCTGATGAATGACGTCGCTGTAATCGCCACGCAAAAAGTCGGTGCTAATTCCAGCCTGTTGCAGTTTTAACTGCAGCAACGCTAAACGTTTCGAGAACTCGCGCGCTTTTTCATCATTTCGATCTAACTCTTGCAACAAATCATTGAGTGCTAATGCTTCACGGCGCATCTCAAGTTCTGGGGGCAAATAGCCGGCGTTTTTTAACAGACGATAAGCACTGCGCAGTTCGACCGGTACTCCGCTATCGTCTTCGATGTGTAAAGGTGCACCTTCACCAGGTAGGTTACTCAGTTCACCTTTTTCTTGAGCCTCACGGATATGCTGCTCAACAAGTTGATCAATTAGCCACATCAAGGAGCTCCTGACAAATGTATCTGCCATCAGCATAGCGAAAGGGGAGGAAATGGGAAGGAATTACGGACAATAAAAAACCCGCCGAAGCGGGTTTTCTACGATACTACAAATTACTCTGCAGTAACTTCTGCTTGAGCTTCTGGACGATCAACCAGCTCGATGTAAGCCATCGGAGCGTTGTCACCAGCACGGAAGCCACACTTCAAAATGCGAGTGTAACCACCGGCACGGCTCGCGAAACGCGGGCCCAGCTCGTTAAACAGTTTTGCCACGATCTCGTTATCACGAGTGCGGGCGAATGCCAGACGACGATTAGCTACGCTGTCGGTCTTGGCAAGAGTAATCAGCGGCTCAACTACGCGGCGCAGCTCTTTGGCTTTCGGCAGAGTCGTCTTAATGATCTCATGACGAACCAGAGAACCAGCCATGTTGCGGAACATAGCCTGACGATGGCTGCTGTTGCGGTTCAGTTGACGACCACTCTTACGATGGCGCATGACCTTATCCTTCTCAGTGAAACCTTAACCTGTGATCGGGTTATTCATCAGCAATGCTTGCTGGTGGCCAGTTTTCCAGGCGCATGCCCAGAGACAAACCACGTGAAGCAAGCACATCTTTAATCTCGGTAAGAGATTTTTTACCCAGGTTAGGCGTTTTAAGCAGCTCAACCTCGGTACGCTGTACCAGATCACCGATGTAGTGGATAGCTTCTGCCTTAAGGCAGTTAGCAGAGCGGACAGTCAATTCCAGATCGTCAACAGGGCGCAGCAGGATCGGATCGAATTCTGGTTTCTCTTCTTTCACTTCCGGCTGACGTACATCACGTAAGTCAACGAAAGCTTCCAGTTGTTCTGCCAGGATGGTTGCCGCACGACGAATCGCCTCTTCAGGATCGATTGTGCCGTTGGTTTCCATTTCGATGACCAGCTTGTCCAGGTCGGTACGCTGTTCTACACGCGCTGCTTCAACATTGTAGGCGATACGGTCTACAGGGCTGTAGCAAGCGTCAACCAACAGACGGCCGATTGGGCGCTCATCTTCTTCCGAATGAATTCGGGCAGAAGCCGGCACATAACCACGACCACGTTGAACTTTGATACGCATGCTAATAGATGCGTTTTCATCGGTCAGGTGGCAGATCACATGCTGCGGCTTGACGATTTCAACATCACCGTCGTGGGTGATGTCGGCTGCAGTCACAGGGCCAATGCCAGATTTATTCAGAGTAAGGATGACTTCATCTTTACCTTGAACTCTTACCGCCAACCCTTTCAGGTTAAGCAGGATTTCCAGGATATCTTCCTGTACGCCCTCTTTGGTGGAGTACTCATGAAGCACACCATCAATCTCAACCTCGGTCACCGCGCAACCCGGCATGGAAGAAAGCAGAATACGGCGCAGTGCGTTACCAAGAGTATGGCCAAAGCCACGCTCTAACGGCTCAAGGGTCACCTTGGCGTGCGTCGAACTCACTTGCTCGATATCTACCAGGCGCGGTTTTAGAAACTCTGTCACAGAACCCTGCATTGTGTCCTCTCTTTGGTACTAAGCTTTACTTGGAGTAAAGCTCGACGATCAGGTGTTCGTTAATGTCCGCAGACAGATCGGTACGCTCAGGAATACGCTTGAACACACCTTCCATCTTAGTAGCATCAACTTCCAGCCAGGTTGGCTTTTCACGCTGCTCAGCCAGCTCCAGAGCGGCCTTCACGCGAGATTGCTGTTTGGCTTTCTCACGGATGCTTACGACATCATTCGGAGATACCTGATAAGAAGCGATGTTAACAACGCGACCGTTCACCAGGATAGATTTATGGCTAACCAACTGGCGTGCTTCTGCACGAGTTGCACCAAAGCCCATACGGTAAACAACGTTATCCAGACGACCTTCCAGCAGAGCCAGCAGGTTTTCACCTGTGTTGCCTTTCAGACGTGCTGCTTCTTTATAGTAGTTACGGAACTGACGCTCCAGCACGCCGTACATACGACGAACTTTCTGCTTTTCACGCAACTGGCCGCCGTAGTCAGACAGACGCGGTTTACGCGCACCATGCTGACCAGGTGGTTGTTCAATTTTGCACTTGGTATCGATCGCGCGAACGCCAGACTTAAGGAATAAGTCGGTACCCTCACGACGGCTCAGCTTGAGCTTAGGACCCAAATATCTTGCCATTTTCTTTCTCCAACTAACCTAAAAACGGGCGTTAAACGCGACGTTTTTTCGGCGGACGACAACCGTTGTGAGGGATTGGAGTCACATCAGTAATATTAGTGATGCGGAAACCAGCAGCGTTCAGAGCACGAATTGTTGATTCGCGACCTGGACCTGGACCCTTAACCATAACTTCCAGATTCTTAATACCGTAATCTTTCACTGCTTCTGCACAGCGCTCTGCAGCTACCTGAGCAGCAAACGGAGTAGATTTACGTGAACCGCGGAAACCGGAACCACCGGCGGTTGCCCAACCCAGTGCGTTACCCTGACGATCAGTAATGGTAACGATGGTGTTGTTAAAAGATGCATGGACATGAGCCACGCCATCTGAGACTTGTTTTCTTACACGCTTACGTGCACGAACTGGTGCCTTTGCCATTATTTACTCACCCCGATTATTTCTTGATCGGTTTACGCGGACCCTTACGGGTACGTGCATTGGTCTTAGTACGCTGACCGCGAACTGGCAGACCACGACGATGGCGTAAACCACGATAGCAACCAAGGTCCATCAGACGCTTGATGCTCAGGGTGATTTCACGGCGCAGATCACCTTCAACAACGAATTTACCAACTGCTTCACGCAGCTGTTCAATTTGTTCTTCAGACAGCTCTCTGATCTTAACATTTTCAGCAATACCCGTTGAAGCGCAGATGGCTTTAGAACGAGTTTTACCGATACCGAAAATCGAAGTTAATGCGATAACGGTATGTTTTTGATCAGGAATGTTAATGCCTGCTATACGGGCCACTATGCACTCCTATAATTAAACAAATGCGTCCCATGCTGAAAAGCCCGTTTTCAGGATACTCAAATGGTAACGCATCGACATACAAAAGATTGGCTGGCTAATCTAGCCAGCTCAACCCGACTTTGCAAGAAAAATATGTGACAATATCAGCCTTGGCGCTGTTTATGCTTTGGCTCGGCGCTGCAGATCACACGCACGACACCGTCGCGACGAATGATTTTGCAGTTACGACATAATTTCTTGACGGAAGCACGAACTTTCATTTTTACTCTCCGTAACTTCTCAAGCACCCAAATTAACGGCCATAGCCCTTCAGGTTTGCTTTCTTCAATGCAGACTCGTACTGACTCGACATCATCAGAGTTTGCACTTGAGCCATAAAGTCCATGATGACGACCACTACGATGAGCAGCGATGTACCGCCAAAGTAGAATGGAACTTTCATAGCATCACGCATGAACTCCGGGATCAGGCAGATAAAAGTAATATACAGTGCGCCGATTAAGGTCAGACGTGTCATTACTTTATCGATGTACTTCGCCGTTTGCTCTCCCGGACGAATTCCCGGTACGAATGCACCAGACTTCTTCAGGTTATCTGCTGTTTCACGTGGGTTGAATACCAACGCCGTGTAGAAAAAACAGAAGAAGATGATTGCAGTCGCATAGAGTAGCACATAAAGCGGCTGTCCTGGTTGCAAATACAGCGAAATTGTTGTCAGCCAGTTCCAACCGGTTCCGCCCCCGAACCATGATGCTATGGTCGCTGGGAACAGAATAATGCTGGAAGCAAAAATAGCTGGGATTACGCCCGCCATGTTCACTTTCAACGGTAAATGTGTGCTCTGTGCAGCATATACACGACGACCTTGCTGACGTTTGGCGTAGTTGACCACGATGCGACGCTGGCCACGCTCAACGAAAATAACAAAGAACGTCACTGCAAATACTAGAACTGCAACCAACAGCAACAGAAGGAAGTGCAGGTCACCTTGCCGCGCTTGCTCAATGGTATGGCCAATGGCCGGCGGGAGACCCGCAACGATACCAGCGAAGATAATGATCGAGATACCGTTACCGATACCTCGTTCAGTAATCTGTTCGCCCAGCCACATCAGGAACATTGTCCCGGTAACCAGACTTACAACAGCGGTAAAGTAGAATGCAAAGCCTGGATTCATAACCAGTCCCTGCATTCCAGGCATATTCGGTAAACCGGTAGCAATACCGATCGACTGGAATACAGCCAGAACCAGTGTGCCGTAGCGAGTGTACTGGCTAATCTTACGACGACCAGCTTCACCCTCTTTCTTAATCTCAGCTAACGCTGGATGAACCACCGTCAGCAGCTGGATAATAATAGATGCCGAAATGTACGGCATAATTCCCAGCGCGAAGATTGAGGCACGACTGAGAGCACCACCAGAGAACATGTTAAACATTTCAATGATGGTGCCACGCTGTTGCTCAAGCAGTTTGGCAAGTACAGTGGCATCGATACCGGGGATTGGAATAAAAGAGCCAATGCGGAAGACAATGAGTGCACCGATTACAAACAACAGTCTGCGCTTCAGTTCACCAAAGCCACCTTTGGCACTTTGAAAATCTAATCCCGGTTGCTTTGCCATCTGCTACTTATTCCTCGATTTTACCGCCAGCAGCTTCGATTGCAGCACGAGCACCTTTGGTGACACGCAGACCGCGAACCGTTACCGGTGCAGAAACTTCACCAGAAAGAATCACTTTCGCGAATTCAATCTGAACACCGATAATATTGGCCGCTTTCAGCGTATTCAGGTCAACAATACCGCCTTCAACTTTCGCCAGATCAGACAGACGAACTTCTGTAGTGATCATTGCTTTGCGAGAGGTGAAACCGAATTTCGGCAGACGACGATACAGAGGCATCTGACCACCCTCGAAACCGCGACGTACGCCACCGCCAGAACGAGAGTTCTGACCTTTGTGACCACGACCACCAGTTTTACCGAGGCCAGAACCGATACCACGACCCAGACGCTTAGAAGCGTGTTTAGACCCTTCGGCCGGAGACAGAGTGTTTAAACGCATCTCTTACTCCTCCACTTTCAGCATGTAGGAAATCGCGTTAATCATACCGCGAACTGCTGGCGTATCTTCACGCTCAACGGTGTGATTGATGCGACGCAGACCCAAGCCAACCAGAGTCGCTTTATGCTTAGGCAAGCGGCCGATTGAACTACGAGTTTGTGTAATTTTAATTGTCTTAGCCATCGTGATTACCCCAGAATTTCTTCAACGGATTTACCACGCTTGGCAGCGACCATTTCCGGAGAATTCATATTGCCCAGGCCATCGATAGTTGCACGAACCACGTTAATCGGGTTAGTAGAACCATACGCTTTAGCCAGAACGTTATGTACTCCAGCGACTTCTAAAACGGCGCGCATTGCACCGCCGGCAATGATACCGGTACCTTCAGAAGCCGGCTGCATGAACACACGAGAACCTGTGTGCGCACCTTTAACAGGGTGCTGCAGGGTGCCGTGAGTCAGCGCGACGTTAATCATATTGCGACGGGCTTTCTCCATCGCTTTCTGGATCGCTGCTGGAACTTCACGCGCTTTACCGTAACCAAAACCAACGCGGCCGTTACCATCACCCACTACAGTCAGTGCGGTGAAGGAGAAAATACGACCACCTTTTACAGTTTTAGATACACGGTTTACCGCGATCAGTTTTTCCTGCAGTTCGCCAGCTTGTTTCTCGATGTTTGACATCTTAGACCTCTACCTTAGAACTGAAGGCCAGCTTCACGGGCAGCATCTGCCAGTGCCTGGACACGACCATGATATTGGAACCCGGAACGGTCGAAAGAGACATTTTTGATGCCTTTCTCAACAGCGCGCTCGGCCAGAGCTTTACCTACAGCTGCAGCGGCGTCTTTGTTACCGGTATACTTCAGTTGTTCGGCAATAGCTTTTTCTACAGTAGAAGCAGCAACCAGAACTTCGGAACCGTTCGGGGCGATCACCTGTGCGTAGATATGACGCGGGGTACGATGTACCACCAGGCGAGTAGCACCCAGCTCTTTGAGCTTGCGACGTGCACGGGTCGCACGACGGATACGAGCAGATTTCTTATCCATAGTGTTACCTTACTTCTTCTTAGCCTCTTTGGTACGCACGACTTCGTCGGCGTAACGAACACCCTTGCCTTTATAAGGCTCAGGACGACGGTAGGCGCGCAGATCAGCTGCAACCTGACCAATCAGCTGTTTATCAGCGCCTTTCAGCACGATCTCAGTCTGAGTTGGACATTCAGCAGTGATGCCGGCCGGCAGTGCATGGTCAACAGGGTGAGAGAAGCCCAGGGCCAAGCTCACAGAGTTGCCTTTAACAGCTGCACGATAACCAACACCAACCAGTTGCAGCTTCTTGGTGAAGCCTTCGGTAACACCGATAACCATGCCGTTCAGCAGCGCACGAGCAGTACCTGCTTGTGCCCAACCATCCGCATAACCTTCGCGCGGGGCGAAAGTCAGGGCGTTGTCTGCATGCTTAACTTCTACAGCACTGTTGATAGTACGAGTCAGCTCGCCGTTTTTGCCTTTAATCGAAACTTCCTGACCGTTGAGTTTTACCTCTACGCCCGCAGGAACAACGACAGGTGCTTTTGCAACACGAGACATTTTATCCTCCGATTACGCTACGTAGCAGATAATTTCGCCACCAAGACCAGCTTGGCGCGCTGCACGATCAGTCATGACACCTTTAGAGGTAGAGATTACAGCGATGCCCAGACCAGCCATTACTTTTGGCAGCTCATCTTTTTTCTTATAGATGCGCAGACCTGGACGGCTAACACGCTGAATGCTCTCTACCACAGCCTTGCCCTGGAAATACTTAAGTGTTACTTCCAGTTCAGACTTGATGTCGCCTTCGATTTTAAAATCTTCAATATAGCCTTCTTCCTTCAGCACGTTGGCAATTGCCACTTTCAGCTTGGAGGAAGGCATAGAGACCGCAACTTTGTTCGCGGCCTGACCGTTACGGATACGGGTCAGCATATCCGCGATCGGATCTTGCATGCTCATCTGTGTTACTCCCGTGATTCAAATGGTGACAATTACCAGCTAGCCTTTTTAAGACCCGGGATTTCACCGCGCATTGCGGCTTCACGGACCTTGATACGGCTCAACCCAAACTTCCGCAGGAAACCGTGCGGACGACCTGTCTGACGGCAGCGGTTACGCTGACGTGAAGGGCTGGAATCACGCGGCAGACTCTGCAGCTTGAGAACGGCATCCCAACGGTCTTCGTCGGAAGCGTTCACATCAGAAATGATCGCTTTCAGTTCAACACGTTTAGCGAAGAACTTGTCTGCTAATTTCACACGCTTAACTTCGCGTGCTTTCATAGATTGCTTAGCCATTAAGTAACCCTGCCTTACTTGCGGAACGGGAATTCAAAGGCAGCCAGCAGAGCACGGCCTTCATCATCAGATTTCGCAGTAGTGGTAATGGTGATATCCAAACCACGAACGCGATCGACTTTGTCATAATCGATTTCTGGGAAGATGATCTGCTCACGAACGCCCATGCTGTAGTTACCACGACCGTCGAAAGACTTCGCAGATAAACCACGGAAGTCACGGATACGAGGTACAGCAATAGTGATCAGACGCTCAAAGAACTCCCACATGCGCTCGCCGCGCAGAGTTACTTTACAGCCGATCGGATAGCCCTGACGGATTTTGAAGCCTGCAACTGATTTGCGTGCTTTGGTGATCAGCGGTTTTTGACCGGAGATTGCTGCCAGGTCAGCTGCTGCGTTATCCAGCAGTTTCTTGTCAGCGATCGCTTCACCAACACCCATGTTCAGGGTGATCTTCTCGACCCGAGGGACTTGCATGACAGAATTGTAGCCGAACTCTGTCATGAGTTTCTGGACTACTTCGTCTTTGTAGTAATCATGCAGTTTCGCCATCGTACTACTCCAAATTACTTGATAGTTTCGCTATTAGACTTGAAGAAACGGACTTTTTTGCCGTCTTCGAATCTAAAGCCTACACGGTCAGCCTTGCCGGTTGCCGCATTGAAGAGTGCAACGTTGGAAGCCTGAATAGCTGCTTCTTTTTCAACGATGCCACCTGGTTGGTTCAGGGCCGGGACCGGCTTCTGATGTTTCTTAACCAGGTTGATACCTTCAACGATGACCTTACCAGAAGTCAGGACATTCTTTACTTTACCGCGTTTACCTTTGTCTTTGCCGGTAAGCACGATAACTTCGTCGTTACGACGGATTTTCGCTGCCATTGCTCGCTCCTTAGAGTACTTCTGGTGCCAGAGAGATAATTTTCATGAACTTTTCAGTACGAAGTTCACGAGTTACCGGCCCAAAAATACGCGTACCGATAGGTTGCTCGCTGTTATTGTTTAAAATAACGCATGCATTACCATCGAAGCGAATGACAGAACCGTCCGGGCGACGAACACCCTTCCTGGTGCGCACCACTACCGCTTTCAGGACATCACCTTTTTTCACCTTGCCACGAGGAATTGCTTCCTTGATGGTCACTTTGATGATATCGCCGACGCCTGCGTAGCGACGGTGCGAGCCACCCAGAACCTTGATACACATTACGCGACGTGCACCGGAGTTGTCGGCGACGTTCAGCATAGTCTGTTCTTGGATCATTTTAGTGCTCCGCTAATGTCAACTACTACTTCGGGACCCAAACCTCAGGTCGTTAAAAAGCCCCATAATTGAGGGCGCGGCATTATAACACCGGTTCTCGCACATGGGTAGAAAAAATGAACGGCTCAGACGAGCCGTTCATTTTATTTTTTAGAGGAAGCGGATTCTATTACAGAACCGCTTTCTCTACAACGCGAACCAACGTCCAAGACTTAGTCTTAGACAGCGGACGAGTTTCGCGGATTTCAACCACGTCACCAATACCGCATTCGTTGTTCTCGTCATGGATGTGCAGCTTAGTCGTACGCTTGATGAATTTACCGTAGATCGGGTGTTTCACGACACGTTCGATAGCAACAACTGCAGATTTCTGCATTTTGTCACTAATAACACGACCCTGCAGAGTACGGATTTTATCGGTCATTACGCCGCCTTCTCAGTCAGTAAAGTCTTAACACGTGCAACATTACGGCGCACTTCTTTCAGCAGATGGGTTTGCTGAAGTTGGCCGGATGCTGCTTGCATGCGCAGGTTAAACTGCTCACGCAGCAGGTTAAGTAGCTCAGTGTTCAGCTCTTCAACGCTTTTTTCACGCAGCTCATTTGCTTTCATTACATCACCGTCTTAGTAACAAAGGTGGTTTTGATAGGCAGTTTTGCTGCTGCCAGCTTGAAGGCTTCACGGGCCAGCTCTTCCGGAACGCCGTCCATTTCATACAGGACTTTACCCGGTTGAATGAGGGCAACCCAATACTCCACGTTACCCTTACCTTTACCCATACGCACTTCCAGCGGCTTCTCGGTAATTGGTTTGTCCGGGAATACACGGATCCAAATTTTACCTTGACGCTTAACTGCACGGGTCATAGCACGACGTGCTGCTTCGATCTGACGAGCAGTCAGACGACCACGGCCAACAGCTTTCAGACCGAAAGTACCGAAGCTGACATCCGTACCTTGCGCCAGACCACGGTTGCGGCCTTTGTGCACTTTACGGAATTTCGTACGCTTTGGTTGTAACATCAGCGACTCTCCTTACTTACGGCCTTTACGCTGCTGCTTTTTAGGTTGAGCAGCCGGTTCCGGTTGTTCAACAGCAGCCATACCACCCAGGATCTCGCCTTTGAAGATCCATACCTTAACGCCGATTACACCATAAGTGGTGTGCGCTTCAGAGGTGTTGTAGTCAATGTCTGCACGCAGTGTGTGCAACGGTACGCGACCTTCACGGTACCATTCGGTACGTGCGATCTCGGCTCCGCCCAAACGGCCGCTGACTTCAACTTTAATACCCTTCGCGCCCAGACGCATTGCGTTCTGTACAGCACGCTTCATAGCACGACGGAACATCACACGACGCTCCAGCTGTGAAGTGATGCTATCAGCAACCAATTTAGCGTCCAGTTCCGGCTTACGGACTTCGGCGATGTTGATCTGTGCAGGAACGCCAGCGATTTTCGCGACGACCGTACGCAGTTTTTCTACGTCTTCACCTTTCTTACCGATAACGATACCCGGGCGAGCAGTGTGAATAGTCACACGGATGCTCTTAGCCGGACGCTCGATAACGATACGAGATACAGACGCTTTAGACAGTTCCTTAGTCAGGAACTGACGGACTTTAAAATCGCTGTCCAGGTTGTCAGCGAATTCTTTGGTGTTCGCAAACCAGGTAGAGTTCCATGGTTTTACAATACCCAGGCGAATACCATTAGGATGTACTTTCTGACCCATTGCTAGTCTCCAGAGTCTCAGCGATCGGACACAACCACAGTAATGTGGCTGGTGCGCTTCAGGATGCGATCTGCACGACCTTTCGCACGCGGCATAATGCGCTTCATGCTTGGGCCTTCGTCTACGAAGATTTTCGCGACTTTCAGATCGTCGATATCAGCGCCATCGTTGTGTTCGGCGTTCGCAATGGCAGATTCCAGGACTTTCTTAACCAACACAGCAGCTTTCTTGTTGGTGTAGGTCAGAATATCCAGAGCCTGCGACACTTTCTTACCGCGAATCAGGTCTGCCACCAGGCGAACCTTCTGAGCAGAAGAACGAGCATGGCGATGTTGAGCAATAGTTTCCATCTCTTCCTCCTACTTATTTCTTCTTGGCTTTCTTATCTGCAGCATGGCCGCGATAAGTACGTGTCGGTGCAAATTCACCCAGTTTGTGGCCGACCATTTCGTCGGAAACAAAGACAGGAACGTGCTGACGACCATTATGGACAGCGATGGTCAAACCGATCATGTTAGGGAAGATCGTTGAACGACGGGACCAAGTGCGCAGGGGCTTCTTGTCACCGCTTTCCACCGCTTTCTCTACCTTCTTCAGCAAGTGCAGGTCAATAAAAGGACCTTTCTTGAGAGAACGTGGCATGGCTTATCCTCTAAAATTATTTGCTACGGCGACGTACGATAAATTTATCAGTACGCTTGTTGCTACGGGTCTTCTTACCTTTGGTCTGAACGCCCCACGGAGTTACCGGGTGCTTACCAAAGTTACGACCTTCACCACCACCGTGCGGGTGATCGACTGGGTTCATCGCAGTACCGCGAACGGTAGGACGAACACCACGCCAACGGGTTGCACCAGCTTTACCCAGCACGCGCAGCATGTGCTCAGAGTTGCCGACTTCGCCGAGAGTTGCACGACATTCGGATTCAACTTTGCGCATTTCGCCTGAACGCAGACGCAGGGTTACGTAGGAACCTTCACGCGCAACGATCTGCACGTAAGTACCAGCTGAGCGAGCAATCTGACCGCCTTTGCCTGGTTTCATTTCTACGTTATGAACGGTAGAACCCACCGGGATGTTACGCATCGGCAGAGTGTTACCTGCTTTAATCGCAGCATCAACGCCAGATTGAATCTGGTCGCCGGCTTTCAGGCCTTTAGGGGCCAGGATGTAACGGCGTTCGCCATCTTTGTACAGAACCAGTGCGATGTTCGCAGAACGGTTCGGATCGTACTCAAGACGCTCAACAACTGCTGGGATACCATCTTTGTTGCGTTTGAAGTCAACAATACGGTAAGCCTGCTTGTGACCACCACCGATATGACGGGTAGTGATACGACCATTGTTGTTACGACCACCGGATTTGCTGTTTTTTTCTACCAGCGGGGCAAATGGTTTGCCCTTGTGCAGCTCTGGGTTCACCACTTTAACTACGTGACGACGACCCGGAGATGTCGGTTTACATTTAACAACTGCCATTGTCTTTCTCCTCCGACTTACTCAGCGCCGCCGACGAAGTCCAGATTCTGGCCTTCCTTCAGGGTGACGTAAGCTTTTTTCCAGTCGCTACGACGACCGATACGCTGTCCGTGACGCTTAACTTTCCCTTTAACTACCAGGGTGTTTACGTCTTTAACTTCTACTTCGAACAGTTTCTCAACAGCAGCAACGATCTCTGCTTTGGTCGCGTCTTTAGCAACTTTGAGAACGATGGTATTGGTTTTTTCCATCGCAGTAGATGCTTTTTCTGATACGTGCGGTGCACGCACTACTTTCAGCAGACGTTCTTCACGGATCATGCCAGCATCTCCTCAACTTGCTTAACTGCTTCCGCAGTCATAACGACTTTGTCGAAGGCGATCAGGCTAACTGGGTCGATACCCGCTGCATCACGCACGTCAACCTTGTACAGGTTACGCGCAGCCAGGAACAGATTCTCATCCAGTTCACCGGTGATGATCAGCACATCTTGCAGCGCCATGTCTTTCAGTTTCTGTACCAGCAGCTTAGTTTTAGGCGCTTCTACAGAGAACGTCTCGACAACGATCAGACGGTCCTGACGTACCAGTTCGGACAGAATGCTTTTCAGCGCGCCGCGGTACATCTTTTTGTTAACTTTTTGACTGTGGTCCTGTGGACGCGCAGCGAAGGTCACGCCACCTGAACGCCAGATCGGGCTCTTAACAGAACCTGAACGCGCACGGCCGGTACCTTTCTGGCGCCAAGGCTTTTTGCCTGAACCAGTTACTTCAGCACGAGTTTTCTGCGCACGAGTACCCTGACGAGCACCAGCGGCATAAGCAACAACAACCTGGTGAACCAGCGCTTCGTTGAAATCACGACCGAAGGTAGTTTCGGAAACAGTCAGCGCGCTCTGCGCGTCTTTCAGTACTAATTCCATTGCTATCCCCTTACGCCTTCACAGCTGGTTTAACAATCAGATCGCACCCAGTTGCACCCGGGACGCCACCTTTGACCAGCAGCAGGTTGCGCTCAGCGTCAACACGTACTACTTCCAGGCTCTGAACGGTTACACGCTCATTACCCAGCTGACCAGCCATTTTCTTGCCTTTGAACACTTTGCCCGGAGTCTGGTTCTGACCGATAGAACCCGGAACGCGGTGTGACAAGGAGTTACCGTGTGTAGCGTCCTGGGTACGGAAGTTCCAGCGCTTAACGGTACCTGCGAAACCTTTACCTTTAGAGGTACCGGTAACGTCTACTTTTTTAACGTCAGCGAAAATTTCAACACTGATGCTCTGGCCAACAGAGAAATCTTCACCTTCGGTGCGGAATTCCCACAGACCACGGCCAGCGTCAACGCCAGCTTTAGCAAAATGACCTGCTTCAGGCTTGCTCACACGGCTTGCTTTTTTAGCACCGGTGGTAACCTGGATAGCTTGGTAACCATCGTTGTCCAGGCCTTTGACCTGAGTAACGCGGTTTGCTTCAACTTCGATAACGGTTACTGGGATTGAAACGCCATCTTCAGTGAAGATGCGGGTCATACCCACTTTTTTACCGACTAAACCAATCATTGTATCAACCTCTCAATCGCTCGATGACCTGATTAACCCAGGCTGATCTGCACGTCAACACCGGCAGCCAGGTCCAGACGCATCAGAGCATCAACGGTTTTTTCAGTTGGCTCAACGATGTCTACCAGACGCTTGTGAGTGCGGATTTCGTACTGATCACGCGCGTCTTTGTTAACGTGCGGAGAGATCAGAACGGTAAAACGCTCTTTGCGGGTTGGCAGCGGGATCGGACCACGTACCTGCGCACCAGTGCGCTTGGCAGTCTCAACGATTTCCGCGGTTGATTGATCGATCAGGCGATGATCAAACGCTTTAAGACGGATACGGATTCTTTGGTTCGACATGAGACCAAGGCTCCAAACATTTTATAAACGAAAAGAATTACTACCCGCATCCATTACGATTGATGGAGGAGTGTAATCGTTCAGCATATAACTCCACAATTGGGAGTATTGTTAGGCGATACATCAACTGCTATCCCCTGCGATTCTGCTCGAATCGCGCCGCACCAATATCGGCAGGCCCGCGCATTATACTTAGATCTGTTTAGGAAGCAACCCGTGTTGTGTTTTTAACCACATCAATCTGGCTTTTGACCTAAAAAAGCCCGCGACAATCCATTTTGATTGTGGCGGGCTTGCACGAAATTGCATGTTGGTCATAAGGCTAATGTTCGTTCTGCGCTTTTAGTTGAGACTGAAGATAATTTTGCAGACCGATCTTTTGCACCAGGTCGAGTTCAGTTTCCAACCAATCTATGTGCCCCTCCTCTTCCGCAAGAATCTCAATCATCATGTCTCTGCTGACGTAATCATGCACCCTGTCGGCATAGGCTATCGCTTCGCGTAAATCCTTTGCGCCTTCCAGTTCTAATGCAAGGTCAGACTGCAGCATTTCCGGTACGTCTTCACCAATACGTAATCGACCGAGGTCTTGCAGATTAGGAATCCCTTCGAGAAAAAGAATGCGTTCAATGTACTTATCCGCATGCTTCATCTCATCGATCGACTCATGATATTCAACGTCATTGAGTCGAGTCAGTCCCCAATTTTTGAACATACGCGCATGAAGGAAGTACTGATTAATTGCAACCAGTTCATTTCCCAGCAATTTATTGAGATGACTTATGATTTTACCATCGCCCTTCATTTTGCTTCCTCCGCTTCCAACTAAATAGAGCGTAGATGCGGATGAAAGGAAGTCAAAAAAACGCGACAGTTATTGTGGTTATTGCAGGCGTACAATTAGGCGGTCATGCAATTTCTTTGTAGAGAGGCACCTGCTGTAATTCATCTTCCATAATTTCTCGTGCAAAGCGCACACATTTCCCGCACTGCTTGCCAATGGGAACCAGCTGGCGCAGCTGCTGAATTGATTTAGGTTGATAGCGGCGAACCACTTCGCGGAGGGTTTTATCACTCACGGCATTACACAAGCAGACGTACATTTACTGCGGACCTCCGTACAATTTATGATCAAATTGTAAATGAGAATGGTTTTTATTTCAAACGCAGCTTTTATGTGGGATTAATCGAAACGGCAGGATTCAGACATAAAAAAAGAGCACCGAAGTGCTCTCTTTTGTGCTGCGGAGGCTGCCTTGGCAGCCTCCGACATTAACGCAATTAAGCGATAATTGTAGCAACAACACCCGCACCAACAGTACGGCCGCCTTCACGGATAGCGAAGCGCAAGCCTTCATCCATCGCGATTGGGTGGATCAGCTCAACGGTCATCTGAACGTTGT
>NZ_LGIS01000008.1 GCF_001187905.1 Pantoea sp. RIT-PI-b
TAAAGATTCCCGTAAAAATTTATGGCAAAATGCGGAAGCAGGCATAGTGGCGATCTTATTTTTTGTTGGCGCAATAATTAGATCATTTTTCCACTGTGCCTGCTTCGTTTTTGTGGGGATTCATCAGATCGTAGGGTGCGCATTGATGCGCACCTGGCTACCAGGACGGAGAAATTACACCGCCGGTTTTTTAAACACCTGCTTGTGCGCAATGCGGGAAATCAGTTCGGTGAGTGACAGCACCATGGTTGAGCGCACCATCTGCAGATAACGCTGCTGCTGCATTGATCTGAGCTGTTCGTCATCGCGGTTGAAATCTGGCTGCGGCGGCCAGGCAACCACACAGTGCAGTTCGCCAAAAGGCCCGAGAATTTCATCGTCGGTAAAACGATAGTCGCTGACGTCATGATTCAGCTCCTCGCGTAGCGCCAGTAGCAGCTCACAATCTTCATACTCGTGCCGATTAATGACGCCAAGGCCGTAAATCAGCTTGAGGCGTACGGAGAGTTCGCCCAGCGGGCCATCACCAAGCAGCAGCGGTTCTACCGCGTATTTGACCGCGTAATCGTCCTTGCGAAACACTTGCAGCACCAGCAGGTTAACCGCTTCGGTCAGCAATTCAACGGCGGCGATCAGGAAGCTTCTCACCGAACGACCGGCGTTCAGGCGCTCAAGCACCCGGTTTTCAAAAGCCTGCTTCTCTTCCATTATTGCCTGCATCGTTCAGCTACCGCCAACGGGCACAAAAGCGTGCCCGAGTTAACCACTAAAGGGCGCGCATTATGCCATAGCGTTGTAAGCGCTCACCACTGAGGTGACCACTTCACTATTGGCATCCAGACCGGAAATCTCGGCCAGTGTCGCCTGCGGACCTTTTTCTGCCAGTAAAGTAACCAGCTCCTGCGCTTGCGGATCGGCTTCGCTGCGATAGTGCATCGCGGCGGCAATGCCCTGTACCAGATTGTCGTGAGGCAGCTGATATTCCAGCGTGCCCAGCGTAGGTTTGATCAGGCGATCGCCCGCGCTCAGCTTACGCAGCGGCTGACGGCCAACGCGCTCGACATCATCTTTCAGGTATGGGTTTTCGAAACGGCTAAGGATCTTCTGGATATAAGCCGCATGTTTATCGGCTTCAAAACCATAGCGCTTGATCAGCACCGCGCCGCTCTCCTGCATGGCGCCTTGCACGACAGCACGGACTTTCTCATCCAGAATCGCGTCACGAATGGTCGCGTGACCGGCGAGTTGGCCGAGATAAGCGGTGATCGCGTGACCGGTATTGAGGGTAAACAGCTTGCGCTCAACAAATGCCATCAGGTTGTCGGTCAGCTCCATGCCTGGGATATTCGGCAATTCGCCTTTGAACTGGGTTTTATCGACAATCCACTCGCTGAAAGTTTCAACGGTGACTTCCAGCGGATCGGTAGTGCCGGCTTCTGATGGCGGTACGATGCGGTCTACCGCAGAATCGACGAAACCAACGTGTGCTTCAACCCACGCGTGATACTGCTCAGGCAGCGCGTTAAGTACATGCTGCTTCAGTTGGCTGGTGCCGCGCACCATATTTTCACAGGCGATGATATTCAGTGGACGAACATTACCGCTGTCGCTGCGTTTGGCCAGGCCTTTAGCCACGCCACCCGCGATGCGCTCCAGAATTTGCGGGCCTACCGCGGTAGTCACGATATCCACCTCAGCGATCAGCGTAACGATGTCATCGCTGGTGCTGTTAACGGCACTTACGCCTGTTACGATTTCAACTTTCGCCTGCTCGCCAACTACATGAACCGGATACTCATGACGGGCGTTAAGGGCATCAAGTACCACCTGATTGACGTCAGCAAACACCAGTTCGATGCCGGCATCCGCCAGTAACTTACCGATAAAACCGCGACCGATGTTACCTGCTCCAAAATGTAACGCTTTCATAAATTTGACCCATATCAAATGACGAAAGGGCGGGCAAGTCCGCCCCGGAAGTGTGGGACGGGCTTACCCGCCCCAGGGAAGGTAAAACCTGTATTACGCTTTGACGGTGCTGCCGGAAAGCAGATCCAACACGTCCTGCACGCTGGTGGTGTTTGCCAGCTTCTCAATCACGCTGTCATCGTCCAGTGCGTTGGTCAGGCTAGTAATCACCTGAATGTGCTCATTGTTACGAGCGGCGATACCGATCACCAGACGCGCTACATCTTCTGGCTCATCACCAAACTGCACGCCTGCCGGATACTGACAGAACACCACGCCGGTTTTCAGCACGCGATCTTTCGCTTCCACGGTACCGTGCGGCACAGCGATCGATTCACCCAGGTAAGTTGGGGTCAGCTTCTCGCGTTCCAGCATCGCTTCAACATATTCCGGCTGGACGTAGCCGCCTTTCACCAACTGCTCACCGGCAAAGCGAATCGCCTGCTCTTTGTGCGTGGCGCTCAGGCCGAGGAACACGTTATCTGCGCCCAGTTTGAACAGGTGCGCGTTGCCTTCGTCGTAGCTGTCCGCCAGCGTGGTCTGCACGGTTTCACGATGTGCTTCACTGCGATTGGCAGCAACCAGACGTTCCGTCAGGTTGCTGTACAGCGCGCTATCGAGGAAGTTGTTCAGCGAAATATGCTGTGCCTGCGGTGCCTGGCGCATCGCACGTTCCGTCAGATCGCGGTGGGTAATCACCAAATCGACATCGCCCGGCAGCGAGTTAATCGCGCTGTTGGTGACGGAGATATTGCTCAGACCTGCGTCCTGCACTTTCTTACGCAGCACGCCAGCACCCATTGCGCTTGAACCCATACCGGCGTCACAGGCAACGATGATTTTACGCACGTGGTTCAGATCAACGCTCATTGCATCGCCAGCCACCGGTGAACCGGTAACAGCCTGACCTTTTGACTGCGCTTTCATATCTTTCATGCGCTGGGTTGCGGCTTCGATATCGTCATCTTCTTTTACTTTGCTGGTTTTCAGCAGAATTGAAGAGACCACGAAGGAGACTGCAAATGCCGCGATGATTGCCGCGATGTTAGCGAAGTAGGCACCTTTTGGCGTCATCGCCAGCACTGCCAGGATGGAACCTGGAGAAGCAGGCGAAACCAGACCGCCGTTCAGCAGCGTTAGGGTGAACACGCCAGTCATACCACCAAGAATGACCGCCAGCAGCAGACGCGGCGCCATCAGCACATATGGGAAGTAGATTTCGTGGATACCACCAAGGAAGTGGATGATCGCTGCACCGCCTGCAGATTGTTTGGCGCTACCGCGACCAAAAATCATATAGGCAACCAGCACGCCCATACCCGGACCTGGGTTAGCTTCAATCAGGAAGAAGATTGACTTGCCAGCCTCGCTCGCCTGCTGAATGCCCAGCGGTGAGAAGATACCGTGGTTGATGGCGTTATTGAGGAACAGGATTTTCGCCGGTTCAACAAAGATGGAGGTTAGCGGCAGCAGGTTGTTCTGCACCATCAGATTCACGCCAGCGGCGAGAATGTGTGACAAACCTTCAACCAGTGGACCGATCGCCAGGAACGCCAGCAGCGCCAACAGCATACCGATGATACCGGCCGAGAAGTTGTTAACCAGCATCTCGAAGCCGCTTTTGATCTTGCCGTCTACCACGCGGTCAAAGGATTTGATCGCCCAGCCGCCCAGCGGACCGGCAATCATTGAGCCGAGGAACATCGGCATATCAGCACCGACGATCACGCCCATGGTGGTGATTGCACCCACCACGCCACCGCGATCGCCGCCTACCAGACGTCCACCGGTGAAACCAATCAGCAGCGGCAGCAGGTAAGTGATCATTGGGCCGACGAGTTTCGCCAGCGTTTCGTTTGGAATCCATCCGGTTGGGATGAACAGCGCAGTGATGATACCCCAGGCGATAAACGCACCGATGTTAGGCATCACCATATTACTCAGAAAGCGACCAAAGCTCTGAACCTTGACCTTTACTGATGAGGACATAAACCCACCCCTTATTGAGACGCGCTGCAATAAGAGAGCGCGTTTGTTTTTGTTTGAACGTTACGGCGGGGGCCGTGGCATTACTGTATGCACGCGGACTCTAGCACTAGTTTATTACGCTGCGTAGAGCACCCACTAAGTGTGATGCAGATCACGCTAATTTGGGGGGTTAGGGGGGCAATAAGGTGACTCTGATCACAAAAAAGGGTTGTAAGAAAACAACGTTGATGAAATTTTAGGCAAAGCAAGCGGTTGAATGTGACTCAAATCACCTTTTAGGGTGAGCGCTTTGTTGTGTAAGTGTGATGAAGATCACAAACTATTTATGGTCAAAAATGCGCCAGATCACACAATGCTGCAGCAGAAAGCTCAGCTGTAAGGAAGTGACGAAATTCTGAAAAGAGGATGAACGGAAGAGGACGCTAAGAAGGGCGGTATAGTAGGGTCGCCTTGATGGCGACCACTAGCAAATGACTCAGTTGTATTACAAGCCGCCTTGCACCGCATTTTGCGCTTGTGTCAGCGCCTGCGCGTTACTGGAAAGATTGCTCATCAGCGTATTGTACTGTGTTGCCTGCTCCTGAGTGGGGAACTGCACGCCGTTGTCATTAAAGCTCACGCGTGCGCCTTGTGATTGCAGATAATCACCGGTTTGTACCGCGGCCTGGCTCAACGCCTGCAGTTGCGGCAGCAACGGAATCAGCGTACTGGCTGGCTGCGTGACCACTTTGGTAAAGGCAGCATCGTAGACTTTCTTCAGATCGTCCGGCTGCTTCAGGGTGGCTTTGCTGCTATCCGCTTGCATTTTGGCGCTCTGGATTTGCTGCGTCAGCACACTCAGATTGCCGCTGGCCTGACGCAAGCTGTCGCGGCGGGTCAGATAATCCTGCGGGACACGAATCGCCGCCAGCTCATCAACCACAGGACGCATGCCTTGCTCAATCGCCTGATTAGTCTGCTGCGAGAAGCCGTAAAGAATGGCGTAGTCGCTGGCATAGTTGCCGAATGTCTGCTTCTGGTTTTCACTCAGGCTAGGCAGATGTTCGCCGCTACGCATCACGGTGTTCTGAAGAAAATCGGTGAACGCTTTACGCTGATCGCCTTCTTTGTCGCCACAGGCCGTAAGTTGCATCACGACCAATGCGCTGACCATCAGCATGCCGGTACGCATCCAGATGCGGGATAATCCTGACGCCATAATTCAACTCCTGTGATAATGGCTCTCTCCCAGCCTATTCCAGGCCACTGCTCGAAATATTCGGGATAAAAATTTTTGCGAAAATGGTCCTAAAGAATAGTGCAATGGTCTGGCGTGTACAACGGGCGCACCGGGCAAATTAAAACACCAGCGCCTGCCCATCTTTGCGGCTTTCGGTTGCGGCGATGTAGAAACCCTGCGGATCGCGCACAATCGCCTGCGCACCGCCGAAGTTATAGCCGAGCAGCGGATCCTCAAGCGTAATCTGATGCCCCATCTCGCGCAGTTTCGCCAGCACATTCCGATCGATGCCCGGCTCAACCACCACCGCACGGCCTTGTTCAACGCGCCAGCGCGGCGCATCGATCGCTGCCTGCGGGTTTTGTTTGTGCTGCATGATGCGCAGCGCCAGCTGCAAATGACCTTGTGCCTGCATCGGGCCGCCCATCACGCCAAACGACATCAGCGGCTGGCCGACGCCGTCGAGGGCAAATGCCGGGATAATAGTGTGAAAGGGCCGTTTGCCGCCCGCCACCACGTTGGGGTGTTGCGGGTCGAGTGAGAATCCGCAGCCGCGGTTTTGCAGGCTGATACCCGTTTCGGGCACCACGACGCCAGAACCGAAGCCCATAAAATTGGATTGTATAAAGGAAACCATCATGCCGCTGGCATCGGCGGTGGAGAGATATACCGTGCCACTTTGCTGCGGTGCGCCAAAGGTAAAATCGCCGGCTTTATCGGCATCGATTAACTGTGCACGTTGGTTAAGATAACTATCGCTCAACAACAGCTCAGCTGAGAATTCGAGGTGATCGTAATCGCTGACGTAGCGATCCAGATCGACCAGCGCTAGCTTCATCGCTTCAATCGAAAGATGCAGCCACGGCACCGAATCCGGCGTGTAGCGACCAATGTCCCACCGCTCCAGAATCCCCAGCGCAATCAAGGTGGCGATACCCTGGCCGTTCGGCGGTAGCTCCTGCACCGATCCGCCCGCAAACGGGCACGACAGCAGATCAACCCAATCAGCGCGATGGTTGTTGAGATCCGCCATACTGAGCGCGGCGCCATGCTGTTCGGCAAACGCCACCATCTTTTCGGCAAGCTCACCACGATAGAAGGCTTCACCGCGCGTTTCGGCGATTTTTTGCAAGGTAGCGGCCTGCGCCGGGTTGCGGAACAGCTCACCGGCACGCGGCGGTCGGCCATTGGGCGCAAAGCACTCGACGAACCCCGGTTGCTGTTTCAGCTTGTTATAGCCGCGCAGCCATAGATGACCAATCAGCGGTGAAACCGGGAAACCCTCACGTGCATACTCAATCGCCGGTTGTGCCAGCGTGGTGAGCGGCAGGGTGGCAAAGCGCTCGGCCAGCGTCACCCACGCTGATACCGCGCCCGGCACGGTGACCGCTTCCCAGCCGATTTCCGGCATCGCACTGTGCCCGGCAAAGCGATCCAGACTCCATGCGGCAGGCGAACGTCCTGAAGCATTCAATCCGTGCAGCAGCTTGCCATCCCAGACAATGGCGAAGGCATCACTGCCCAGCCCATTGCCCGTCGGCTCCAGTACCGTGAGCGCCATTGCGCTGGCAATCGCGGCATCTACCGCATTGCCACCTTGTTGCAACATGCGCATTCCCGCTTGCGCTGCCAGCGGCTGTGAAGTGGCAATGGCATTGCGTCCCATCATCGGGACGCGGTGCGAGGCATAGCTGACCGTGAAATCCAAATCGCTCATTACTGTTTCTCTCTTTGCGTCATGCTGGTGCGTGAATGCTGCTGCATTGGGCAGTATCCGCGCTAATGAGGGCAAGAATTTAATATTAAGCCAGATATTTCATACTGATAACGAATTGGCACTTTTTTTGAATAGAGAATAGTCAACCCAGACGCGTCGTCAGAGTGATTCATCGCCTTTTACGTCAGGCTGGGCAGCAAGTGCAGGCGGGTCAATCGCTTAGGGTAATCGATCTTTTTATGGCATAAGTAAGAATAAAAAATAATCAGGAATCAGGCAGCAAAGTCGGGGATCTGACCCATACTTAGAAACCCGAACTATTGTTGCATTGCGCGGACATCTTTTGCAGTGCACAACAGGCTGTGTCCCGCATCGGTTTGATAATAACTATGCTAAACCGCTTCGGGATACAGCCTGATCGTCCGGTTTCAGCGCCTGGTGGCGCTTACCTCTCTACTTTCACGTGCTTCATAGTGAGTTTTTAAGGAGTTCTCTATGGAATTTAAAGATCCAATGGTCGAGTTGCTCAGCAGCCTTGAGCAGATTGTTTTGACACGTGATGCTCAGCCTTCCGTATCAGAAATTACACTCAATCAGGCTTCAGTTCCCGAGCCGCAGCGTTTACGCGAGATGACCGGCATGCAGGTGGATGAATTCGCCCGCGTGATGGGGGTGAGCGTCTCGTCAGTTAAAAGTTGGGAGGCGCACCGTACCCGTCCTTCCGCTACGGCGCGCAAACTGATGAGGCTGTTGCAGCCCACCCCCTATTTGGGGCGCCACCTGGGGGGGTGCTCCCTAATGGGGAGACCTCCACCCCGCCTCTATGGCGGGTTTTTTAATTTATGCCGCCATACTTCGCCGCCTGTTTCACGAACCAACTCTCGGGCACGCTGTGTGGTGGCTGCGCTAACTGCGCAAGCCCTTGTTTAATGGTTTGATCCGCCTGCTGCCACATGGCGATCGCCGTCACGTGATAGAGTTGTGTTTAACCTTTTTTGTACAACGGGAAAAAGGGCAAAGACCGTGTCGTGCGGCAAGCGGCGACT
>NZ_LGIS01000006.1 GCF_001187905.1 Pantoea sp. RIT-PI-b
ACGACGTTGATAGGCCGGGTGTGTAAGCGCAGCGATGCGTTGAGCTAACCGGTACTAATGACCCGTGAGGCTTAACCTTACAACGCCAGAGGCGTTTTGGTCTGAGAGACCGGATTTTCAGCTTGTTCACGGACTGGTTTGCGGCGCCCGCGGGGGCTACGCGAACGAAACAGAATTTGCCTGGCGGCTTTAGCGCGGTGGTCCCACCTGACCCCATGCCGAACTCAGAAGTGAAACGCCGTAGCGCCGATGGTAGTGTGGGGTCTCCCCATGCGAGAGTAGGGAACTGCCAGGCATTAATTAGGTGAAGAAGCCCTGAACGCAAGTTCAGGGCTTTTTTACATCTAAACAACGCCAATTTTCCCAAGTAAACTCAGAAAACATCAAACTCGCATCATAGCGATCAGGTAAACTACGGCCAGATTAATTAGTAAAGGCCGTGAAATGTCCAGCCCCAGCACATCCCTAAAAGCTTTCAACACCCTTGGTCTTGCGGTCAGCGCACACACGCTGATCATCGCCGATACTCCAGACGCCATAACCACAGCCTGGCAGAATAGTCAGCGATCAAATCTGCCTTTTCTTGTATTGGGAGAGGGCAGCAACATGCTCTTTCTTGAGGATTTCGGCGGCACTGTTGTGGTCAACGCAATTAAAGGGATAACCATCGATGACCATGACGAAGCATGGCATTTGCATGTTGGCGCAGGTGAGAATTGGCATAATTTAGTCGAGCAAACTCTGAAGAAAGGCATTACAGGATTAGAGAACCTGGCATTGATCCCCGGTAAGGCCGGTTCAGCACCAATCCAAAATATTGGTGCATACGGAGTCGAATTTAAAGATATTTGTCATTACGTAGAAGCTTTGCATTTACCGTCACAAAAAATTGTCCGATTACATCGGGAAGAGTGCCAATTTGGTTATCGTGATAGTATTTTCAAACATGCGATGAAGAACGACTATGTCATTACAAGCGTGGGATTACGTTTGGCAAAACAGTGGCAGCCTGTTCTGAGCTATGGCGATCTGACTAAATTAAACCCTGCTACAGTCTGTGCTTGGGATGTATTCAATGCTATTTGTCATATGCGTCAAAGCAAACTGCCTGACCCAAAAATTACAGGTAATGTGGGCAGTTTCTTCAAAAATCCGCTCATCACAGGTGAGCTGGCAGTTGCGCTAATTAAGGAGTGGCCAACCATTCCTCATTATCCACAGCCAAACGGTGAAGTTAAATTAGCGGCAGGATGGTTGATAGATCAGTGCGGCCTTAAAGGCTATCGCATGGGCGGCGCCGCCGTTCACCGCCAGCAGGCACTGGTACTGATTAATGAAGATCATGCTACACCGCAGGATATTGTCGATCTAGCGCACCATGTCAGAAATAAAGTCGGTAAAAAATTCGATGTTTGGCTGGAGCCAGAAGTGCGCTTTATCGGTGCTCGTGGCGAACGTAACGCCGTTGAGGTGATTTCATGAAAGATAATAGCGTGCCACTAAAGTTAGTGGCATTGGTGGCGGATGGCGAATTTCACTCTGGTGAACAACTAGGTGAAGCTCTGGGCATGAGCCGTGCAGCAATTAATAAACATATACAGACATTAAAAAGTTGGGGGCTGGATGTATATACGGTAACGGGGAAAGGATACAGCTTGGCAGGCCCCATTCAGCTACTGGATGAAGACATCATCTTGTCACATCTTCATCAACCCAATCTGGCTGTTATCCCTGTTATTGATTCAACGAACCAATATTTGTTGGATCGAATGGATCAATTACCTTCTGGCTATGCATGCATTGCGGAGTATCAGCAAGCAGGGCGTGGACGTCGTGGTCGTAAGTGGTTTTCTCCCTTTGGTTCTAACCTCTATATGTCAATGTATTGGCGTCTGGAGGAGGGGCCAGCTGCGGCTATGGGATTAAGTTTGGTGATTGGTATTATCATGGCGGAGGTGATTCAATCGCTGGGCGCGCCTGAAGTACGCGTTAAATGGCCAAATGACCTTTATCTCAATGACCGAAAACTCGCAGGGATTTTAGTTGAATTAACGGGCAAAACCGGTGATGCCGCGCAGATTGTCATAGGGGCGGGCGTGAATTTACTGATGAGGTCTGAAGGCGCAACGGAAATTAATCAAGGTTGGATTAATTTGCAGGAAGCCGGAATTGATATTGACCGAAATGTATTAGCTGCAAAATTACTTAATAGCCTTCGTGAAGCTCTGCCAATTTTTGAACGTGATGGTTTGGCGCCATTTGTGAAACGTTGGGAAGCGCTCGATAACTTCATTAATCGTCCAGTAAAACTTCTTATTGGTGACCGTGAAGTATACGGTATTGCGCGGGGTATCGATAAGCAAGGAGGTTTATTATTGGAGCGGGATGGAGAAGTTAAATCCTGGGTTGGAGGCGAAATCTCACTTCGTCCTGACAATTAATTCTTTATCTCTGATAATAAAAAAGCGCCCGTTTATGATGGCGGGCGTTTAATTCAAAATATTATTTTCTTAAACGAACGCTTTGTACCGCATGATCAGCAGACTTAGTCATAATCAAACTGGCCCTTTCACGCGTCGGCAGAATATTTTCCTTTAAATTAAGCCAGTTAATCTCCTTCCAAAGTCCGCGAGCAATATTGAGCGCATCCTCTTCAGGTAACTGCGAATAGTGATGGAAATATGAGTCTGGGTCGCTAAATGCACCTTCACGGAATTTTAAGAATCTATTTACATACCAATTTTCAAGTAAGGACTCAGGTGCATCAACATAAATAGAGAAATCTACGAAATCTGAGACAAATACATGGTGGGGATCGTGAGGATAGTCCATGCCACTTTGTAGTACATTCAATCCTTCAAGAATGAGAATGTCCGGTTGTTGTACTACTTTGTCCCCATCAGGAATGACATCATAAATCAGATGTGAATAGACTGGCGCTGTCACCTGACTGGCTCCCGATTTCAAAGCAGAAACGAAGTTCACCAGGCGATGCATATCATAAGATTGTGGGAAGCCTTTTTTCTTCATCAGACCGCGTTCTTTAAGCACCGCATTGGGATGCAAAAAGCCATCAGTAGTAATGAGTTCAACCTTACGATGTTCTGGCCAGCGACTAAGTAATGCCTGAAGCACGCGAGCCGTAGTGCTTTTACCTACAGCAACACTGCCGGCAATACTAATGATATAAGGGATTTTCTGCCCATTCGTGCCAAGAAATTGTTCCAGCACCGCCTGACGACGAAGATTAGAGCTGATATAGAAATTAAGCAGGCGCGATAGCGGCAGATAGATCTCAGCCACTTCTTCTAATGAAAGATCTTCATTAATACCACGCAACCGCTCGATTTCACCTTCAGCCAGTGTCATTGGTACGGAATCGCGTAGTGCAGCCCATTGTTGACGATTGAACTGTAAATAGGGCGTAGTAAGAGGTGTCGTTTTTTTACTCATAAGCATGCATTTGAGTGCAAATACTGATTCATCAACACCTTGTAGCATCGAGCATACAACGATGTATCAAACTCAATTGCACGTCACAGGGGTAATTAACGAGAACAATGGGCAGGAGGGTAACACCAGTATGACTTTAAAAAGAAGTAAAATGATAAACATGAGCACGCTTTCTTAAGCGCGCCCACATTTTTCTTGTCGGTCAGTAGCTTGAAACTACATTTTCTGCTGAGCCGGTACGCAGCCGTTTATAGTAAATTGCGCTGGGATGAGAATGTCCATCCGAGCATAAGGCATAGTCAGGCAATTCTCCCAAATAATGGTAGCCATGCGACCGATAGAAATCTTCTGCTGATGAACCCGCTATAACATCTAAATAAAGGAGTCCACGCTGATGGCTTTCCGCCTTTTGCTCAAGCGCTTGCATTAACCGCTGCCCAATTTTTTCATGCTGAACGCCAGAATGCACCAGCAGCTGCAAAACTTCTGCACGATTTTGCCCATCTGGGCGCTGGCAAATACCCATTTGCACACTCCCCACCAGAGACGAATCAACGATAGCAATCCACATCAGCAAATCATGACGTGCCATTTGGTCGCGCAAGCTATGAAAATAGCGCTCAGCATCCTGATGCCGTTGCATTCCCCGCGAATGTTGAAATGCAGTTGTCATATTGTTCTTTATTGCGTCAATCATCAGTGCGGCCAGCGCGTAACGATATTGAGGTAAATTTTCTGCAGTGAGCTGAACAATATTCATGCGATATCCTCCCTCAATTGATTTGATTAAAGAACTAAGCAAATTACGGGCCAGTAGAAAAATGCCGCTGAATGGATGCATATCAAAATTATTTTCATAATTTGCACTGCAAAAAGGCAACGTGCCCCAAAAATGAGCGCAGTTGATGGTGAGGGTATTAAGTTATCCAGTTATCCTTATGCTGTAAAAATGCCCGCATTTTGGATGGTTTTGCTTCAGTTGAGCAGTGATTTGCGATGATTTGCACAAATAGTAAGCTAAAGAACAATTTTAGCGATTTTTTTGTTGCATCCTTCTTCGGGTCTTCCTAGAATGCGCTCCACTTGATGCCGGCTTAGCTCAGTTGGTAGAGCAACTGACTTGTAATCAGTAGGTCACCAGTTCGATTCCGGTAGCCGGCACCATCAAGTAGGTGGGATTCCCGAGCGGCCAAAGGGAGCAGACTGTAAATCTGCCGTCACAGACTTCGAAGGTTCGAATCCTTCTCCCACCACCATCTCAACCTCCTGGTTGAGCATCAGATAAAGCCCTTATCTGATGGGTGAGTTCTTCATCTCTCACCTTCGAATTTCAGATTGTGCGTTAGCACAATCAACGTCGGTCAGAAACTCTGACTGGCTCGAATAATAGAAGGTCTTCTTTTATTATTCATAAGCTACAGAAAGAACAGGTAGCCGAGTTCCAGGATGCGGGCATCGTATAATGGCTATTACCTCAGCCTTCCAAGCTGATGATGCGGGTTCGATTCCCGCTGCCCGCTCCAGATGTGCTGATATGGCTCAGTTGGTAGAGCGCACCCTTGGTAAGGGTGAGGTCCCCAGTTCGACTCTGGGTATCAGCACCACTTCCTTTATCTCTCTCCTGATTCTCTCTCTGTAAACCAAACAGTCAGGCATTGCCTGGTTGATATGACGATATCTTCGATATATCCGTGTCTTAGAGGGACTAGCGATGGCTAAAGAGCAATTTCAGCGTAACAAACTGCACGTAAACGTGGGCACCATCGGTCACGTCGACCACGGTAAAACCACCCTGACTGCAGCAATCACTACCGTTCTGGCTAAAACCTACGGTGGTAAAGCAAGCAAGTTCGACGAGATCGATAAAGCGCCAGAAGAGAAAGCGCGTGGTATCACTATCAACACTTCTCACGTTGAATATGAAACCCCGACTCGCCACTATGCGCACGTTGACTGCCCAGGCCACGCCGACTATGTGAAAAACATGATCACCGGTGCTGCGCAGATGGACGGCGCGATCCTGG
>NZ_LGIS01000005.1 GCF_001187905.1 Pantoea sp. RIT-PI-b
AACAAGCTGAAAATCCGGTCTCTCAGACCAAAACGCCTCTGGCGTTGTAAGGTTAAGCCTCACGGGTCATTAGTACCGGTTAGCTCAACGCATCGCTGCGCTTACACACCCGGCCTATCAACGTCGTAGTCTTCAACGTCCCTTCAGGACTCTCAAGGAGTCAGGGAGAACTCATCTCGGGGCAAGTTTCGTGCTTAGATGCTTTCAGCACTTATCTTTTCCGCACTTAGCTACCGGGCAGTGCCATTGGCATGACAACCCGAACACCAGTGGTGCGTTCACTCCGGTCCTCTCGTACTAGGAGCAACCCCCCTCAATTCTCCAGCGCCCACGGCAGATAGGGACCGAACTGTCTCACGACGTTCTAAACCCAGCTCGCGTACCACTTTAAACGGCGAACAGCCGTACCCTTGGGACCTACTTCAGCCCCAGGATGTGATGAGCCGACATCGAGGTGCCAAACACCGCCGTCGATATGAACTCTTGGGCGGTATCAGCCTGTTATCCCCGGAGTACCTTTTATCCGTTGAGCGATGGCCCTTCCATTCAGAACCACCGGATCACTATGACCTGCTTTCGCACCTGCTCGAGCCGTCACTCTCGCAGTCAAGCTGGCTTATGCCATTGCACTAACCTCCTGATGTCCGACCAGGATTAGCCAACCTTCGTGCTCCTCCGTTACTCTTTGGGAGGAGACCGCCCCAGTCAAACTACCCACCAGACACTGTCCGCAGCCCGGATTACGGGCCTACGTTAGAACATCAAACATTAAAGGGTGGTATTTCAAGGTTGGCTCCACGCAGACTGGCGTCCACGCTTCAAAGCCTCCCACCTATCCTACACATCAAGGCTCAATGTTCAGTGTCAAGCTATAGTAAAGGTTCACGGGGTCTTTCCGTCTTGCCGCGGGTACACTGCATCTTCACAGCGATTTCAATTTCACTGAGTCTCGGGTGGAGACAGCCTGGCCATCATTACGCCATTCGTGCAGGTCGGAACTTACCCGACAAGGAATTTCGCTACCTTAGGACCGTTATAGTTACGGCCGCCGTTTACCGGGGCTTCGATCAAGAGCTTCTCCTTGCGGATAACCCCATCAATTAACCTTCCGGCACCGGGCAGGCGTCACACCGTATACGTCCACTTTCGTGTTTGCACAGTGCTGTGTTTTTAATAAACAGTTGCAGCCAGCTGGTATCTTCGACTGGCTTCGGCTCGGGGAGCAAGTCCCTTTACCTACGCGCCAGCGTGCCTTCTCCCGAAGTTACGGCACCATTTTGCCTAGTTCCTTCACCCGAGTTCTCTCAAGCGCCTTGGTATTCTCTACCTGACCACCTGTGTCGGTTTGGGGTACGATTTCGTGTTACCTGGAGCTTAGAGGCTTTTCCTGGAAGCAGGGCATCAGTTACTTCACCACCGTGGTGGCTCGTCGTCACGCCTCAGCCTTAAGACACCCCGGATTTACCAAAGGTGTCAGCCTACACGCTTAAACCGGGACAACCGTCGCCCGGATAACCTAGCCTTCTCCGTCCCCCCTTCGCAGTAACACCAAGTGCAGGAATATTAACCTGCTTCCCATCGACTACGCTTTTCAGCCTCGCCTTAGGGGTCGACTCACCCTGCTCCGATTAACGTTGAACAGGAACCCTTGGTCTTCCGGCGAGCGGGCTTTTCACCCGCTTTATCGTTACTTATGTCAGCATTCGCACTTCTGATACCTCCAGCATGCCTCACAGCACACCTTCAACGGCTTACAGAACGCTCCCCTACCCAACAACGCATTCGCGTCGCTGCCGCAGCTTCGGTGCATGGTTTAGCCCCGTTACATCTTCCGCGCAGGCCGACTCGACCAGTGAGCTATTACGCTTTCTTTAAATGATGGCTGCTTCTAAGCCAACATCCTGGCTGTCTGTGCCTTCCCACATCGTTTCCCACTTAACCATGACTTTGGGACCTTAGCTGGCGGTCTGGGTTGTTTCCCTCTTCACGACGGACGTTAGCACCCGCCGTGTGTCTCCCGTGATAACATTCTCCGGTATTCGCAGTTTGCATCGGGTTGGTAAGCCGGGATGGCCCCCTAGCCGAAACAGTGCTCTACCCCCGGAGATGAGTTCACGAGGCGCTACCTAAATAGCTTTCGGGGAGAACCAGCTATCTCCCGGTTTGATTGGCCTTTCACCCCCAGCCACAAGTCATCCGCTAATTTTTCAACATTAGTCGGTTCGGTCCTCCAGTTAGTGTTACCCAACCTTCAACCTGCCCATGGCTAGATCACCGGGTTTCGGGTCTATACCCTGCAACTTAACGCCCAGTTAAGACTCGGTTTCCCTGCGGCTCCCCTATACGGTTAACCTTGCTACAGAATATAAGTCGCTGACCCATTATACAAAAGGTACGCAGTCACCCCCATAAATGAAGGCTCCCACTGCTTGTACGTACACGGTTTCAGGTTCTGTTTCACTCCCCTCGCCGGGGTTCTTTTCGCCTTTCCCTCACGGTACTGGTTCACTATCGGTCAGTCAGGAGTATTTAGCCTTGGAGGATGGTCCCCCCATATTCAGACAGGATACCACGTGTCCCGCCCTACTCTTCGAACTCACAATCTGTGCACTTTCGTGTACGGGACTATCACCCGGTATCGTGCGACTTTCCAGACGCTTCCACTAACGCACAAACTGATTCAGGTTCTGGGCTGTTCCCCGTTCGCTCGCCGCTACTGGGGGAATCTCGGTTGATTTCTTTTCCTCTGGGTACTTAGATGTTTCAGTTCCCCAGGTTCGCCTCGCAACACTATGTATTCATGTTGCGATGATGCACTGAGTGCACCGGGTTTCCCCATTCGGACATCGTCGGCTGTAGCGGTTCATATCACCTTACCGACGCTTTACGCAGATTAGCACGTCCTTCATCGCCTCTGACTGCCAGGGCATCCACCGTGTACGCTTAGTCGCTTAACCTCACAACCCACAGGCGTTTTGCAACGCT
>NZ_LGIS01000004.1 GCF_001187905.1 Pantoea sp. RIT-PI-b
TTATGGAAGCAAAGCTGACCTGGCCGTTCTGAGCTAAGCTTACCTGGCCGCTTCGGGCTACCTGCTGAGGATCCTGATATGACGGCTTCTGGTGCGGAGTTTTTCACGATGAACGAAGTTAACCGGCTTAACATTATTCAGGACGTCGTCGACCGGCGGCTGACAACCCATCTCGCAGCTGAGCGTCTCGGTATTTCCGACAGGCATTGTCGTCGCCTGCTTCAGCGCTATCGTACAGACGGTCCGCTGGGCATGGCTGATCGGCGGCGCGGCAAGCCCAGCAACTATCAGCTGCCTGCTGGCCTTGCTGAACGCGCGGTTCAGATCATCCGCGAGCGCTACTCAGACTTTGGTCCGACGCTCGCCTGCGAGAAGCTGGCCGAGCTGCACGGCGTGACGCTGTCTAAAGAGACCGTACGGAAGCTGATGATGCAGTCAGGCCTCTGGATCCCGCGCAGACATCGCGCGCCAAAAATCCAGCAACCTCGCTACCGCCGTGCGTGCGTCGGCGAGCTGATACAGATCGACGGCTGCGATCACCGCTGGTTCGAGGAACGCGGTCCGGCCTGCACGCTGCTGGTTTACGTGGATGACGCGACCAGCCGCCTGATGCAGCTTCATTTCGTCCGCTCCGAGTCCACGTTCACCTATTTTGAAGCCACGCGCGGCTATCTGGAGCAGCACGGCAAGCCGCTGGCGTTTTACAGCGACAAGGCCAGCGTGTTCCGCATCAACAATAAAAATGCGGCTGGCGGCGACGGTCAGACGCAGTTCGGTCGCGCGATGAACGAGCTGAACATCACCGGTATCTGCGCCAACACCAGCTCTGCCAAGGGCCGGGTGGAGCGTGCGCATCTCACGTTACAGGACCGGCTGGTCAAGGAACTCAGGCTGCGTGACATCAGTACGCCTGACGCGGCTAACGCCTTTGCCGCTGAGTTTATGGCTGACTACAACCGGCGTTTCGCGAAGGCACCGAGGCATGATTTTGACGTGCACCGTCCGCTTGATGCTGACGACAACCTGCACCAGATATTTACCTGGCGCGAACCGCGCAAGGTTTCGAAAGCGCTGACGGTTCGCTACGATAAAATGCTGTTGCTGCTTGAGGATAACGATGACAGCCGTCGTGCGATGGGTAAATATCTGGATGCCTGGCAGTACCCGGATGGCCGCGTTGAACTCAGGAGTCACGGTACGGTGCTTCCCTACTCTGCCTACGACCGGCTGTCTGAAGTTGACCAGGGTGCGATCGTTGACAACAAGCGGCTTGGACACGCGCTGGCCGTAGCTAAACTGATGCAGGACAAGCGTGATAACACGCGCTCGCAGGCGCTTCCCGCAGGAACCGGGCCAAGTCGCAGGAGTGCGAAGAAAGATCAAACTAAAAAACGTCAACGTGCGGTCAATGAGGATGATTTACTGGAGGCGATGATTGATTTACAGGCACGAAGTCAGGAGATATTTGGAAGTTGAAGTATTTATCAATACAATCAGATCGATACCGACATTCACAAGGATGAGAGATGAAGTTATTTTCTACTGAACGGACCGATGTATATCTGCTGACCTTAGACCATTCAACGAGCTTTCAGCGTTTTTTGCTTAATAACAGAGAAAATTTCGCCCCCTTTGAACCACTGCGAAACGACGAATATTTCACAATCAATAGCGTAGCTGAAAGGATCAGTAATGCGCTAATCGATTATGAAGAAAGAAAGTGCATCCTTATGGTTTTCACCTTAAAAGATGATGACAAAATTATAGGTAGTATAAATTTCACCAACTTTATATTCGGTGTTTTTCAGGCATGCTATCTAGGATTTTCAATCGACCAGAATTATCAGGGTAATGGATTGATGCATGAGGCGCTGAAAGAATCCATACCCTATGTACATGATAAATATAGCATTCATAGAATAATGGCTAATCATCTTTCTGATAACTTACGCAGTAAAAAGACTCTGGGCAGTCTGGGCTTCGTAAAAGAAGGTTATGCACAGTCTTATCTGAAAATAAATGGGACTTGGCAGGACCACATACTTAACTCGCTGATCCTTCCGGAATAATTAACCACTTTAATAAAGCTAAACTTTAATTCTAATTAGCCCTCAAAGCAGAGGGTTAGCTCTTTTATTAAAAGTTACTCTGACAACAATCGGACATCTCAGGTTTGCCTGAACCCGGTCATCTCTGCTTAGCTTCAACAT
>NZ_LGIS01000024.1 GCF_001187905.1 Pantoea sp. RIT-PI-b
GCTCTTTAACAATTTATCAGACAATCTGTGTGGGCACTCGCAGGATTGATATCAGCGTCTCCGGACGCAAAAAAATATCAAGTCTCACGAGTGAACACATAATGAAATTCATTATGACGTTTTACAGATGAGCATCGCTGCACTCGTTGCAGCAAATCAAACTTAAATTGAAGAGTTTGATCATGGCTCAGATTGAACGCTGGCGGCAGGCCTAACACATGCAAGTCGGACGGTAGCACAGAGGAGCTTGCTCCTTGGGTGACGAGTGGCGGACGGGTGAGTAATGTCTGGGAAACTGCCCGATGGAGGGGGATAACTACTGGAAACGGTAGCTAATACCGCATAACGTCGCAAGACCAAAGTGGGGGACCTTCGGGCCTCACACCATCGGATGTGCCCAGATGGGATTAGCTAGTAGGTGGGGTAATGGCTCACCTAGGCGACGATCCCTAGCTGGTCTGAGAGGATGACCAGCCACACTGGAACTGAGACACGGTCCAGACTCCTACGGGAGGCAGCAGTGGGGAATATTGCACAATGGGCGCAAGCCTGATGCAGCCATGCCGCGTGTATGAAGAAGGCCTTCGGGTTGTAAAGTACTTTCAGCGGGGAGGAAGGCGGTGAGGTTAATAACCTCGCCGATTGACGTTACCCGCAGAAGAAGCACCGGCTAACTCCGTGCCAGCAGCCGCGGTAATACGGAGGGTGCAAGCGTTAATCGGAATTACTGGGCGTAAAGCGCACGCAGGCGGTCTGTCAAGTCGGATGTGAAATCCCCGGGCTTAACCTGGGAACTGCATTCGAAACTGGCAGGCTAGAGTCTCGTAGAGGGGGGTAGAATTCCAGGTGTAGCGGTGAAATGCGTAGAGATCTGGAGGAATACCGGTGGCGAAGGCGGCCCCCTGGACGAAGACTGACGCTCAGGTGCGAAAGCGTGGGGAGCAAACAGGATTAGATACCCTGGTAGTCCACGCCGTAAACGATGTCGACTTGGAGGTTGTTCCCTTGAGGAGTGGCTTCCGGAGCTAACGCGTTAAGTCGACCGCCTGGGGAGTACGGCCGCAAGGTTAAAACTCAAATGAATTGACGGGGGCCCGCACAAGCGGTGGAGCATGTGGTTTAATTCGATGCAACGCGAAGAACCTTACCTACTCTTGACATCCAGCGAACTTAGCAGAGATGCTTTGGTGCCTTCGGGAACGCTGAGACAGGTGCTGCATGGCTGTCGTCAGCTCGTGTTGTGAAATGTTGGGTTAAGTCCCGCAACGAGCGCAACCCTTATCCTTTGTTGCCAGCGGTCCGGCCGGGAACTCAAAGGAGACTGCCAGTGATAAACTGGAGGAAGGTGGGGATGACGTCAAGTCATCATGGCCCTTACGAGTAGGGCTACACACGTGCTACAATGGCGCATACAAAGAGAAGCGACCTCGCGAGAGCAAGCGGACCTCATAAAGTGCGTCGTAGTCCGGATCGGAGTCTGCAACTCGACTCCGTGAAGTCGGAATCGCTAGTAATCGTAGATCAGAATGCTACGGTGAATACGTTCCCGGGCCTTGTACACACCGCCCGTCACACCATGGGAGTGGGTTGCAAAAGAAGTAGGTAGCTTAACCTTCGGGAGGGCGCTTACCACTTTGTGATTCATGACTGGGGTGAAGTCGTAACAAGGTAACCGTAGGGGAACCTGCGGTTGGATCACCTCCTTACCTGAAGATACCTTCCCGCGAAGTGCTCACACAGATTGTCTGAT
>NZ_LGIS01000032.1 GCF_001187905.1 Pantoea sp. RIT-PI-b
CTGGCGGCGCAGTTCAACCGTCCGGGCCATGACATCGTAGACCATAACACCTACGTGTTTATGGGCGACGGCTGCATGATGGAAGGTATTTCACACGAAGTGTGCTCCATCGCCGGCACCCTGAAGCTGGGCAAACTGGTCGCCTTCTATGACGACAACGGCATCTCCATCGACGGTCACGTCGACGGCTGGTTCACCGACGACACCGCCAAACGTTTCGAAGCCTACGGCTGGCACGTGGTGCGCGGCGTCGACGGTCACGATGCGGACGCCATCAGGAAAGCCGTTGAAGAAGCCAAAGCGGTTTCCGACAAGCCTTCGCTGCTGATGTGCAAAACCGTGATTGGCTTCGGCTCGCCGAACAAAGCCGGCACGCACGACTCGCACGGCGCGCCGCTGGGCGCCGACGAAATCGCGCTGACCCGTAAGCAGCTGGGCTGGAACCACGGTCCGTTTGAAATCCCTTCAGACATCTACGCGCAGTGGGACGCCAAAGAAGCCGGCCAGGCGAAAGAGTCCGCGTGGGACAAAAAGTTTGCCGCCTACGCCGCCGCGCACCCGGAGCTGGCTGCCGAGTTCACACGTCGCGTGAACAACGAATTGCCGGCTAACTGGGCCAGCGAGTCGCAGACGTTTATCGAGCAGCTGCAGGCCAATCCGGCGAAAATCGCCAGCCGTAAAGCCTCGCAGAACGCCATTGAAGCCTTCGGTAAAATCCTGCCGGAATATCTGGGCGGCTCGGCTGACCTGGCGCCAAGCAATCTCACCATGTGGTCCGGCTCGAAGCCGATCAACGAAGACGCGGCGGGCAACTACATTCACTACGGCGTGCGCGAGTTCGGTATGACCGCGATTGCCAACGGCCTGGCGCTGCACGGCGGCTTCCTGCCGTACACCGCCACCTTCCTGATGTTCGTCGAGTACGCGCGCAACGCCGCCCGTATGGCCGCGCTGATGAAAATCCGTCAGATCATGGTCTACACCCACGACTCGATTGGCCTGGGTGAAGATGGCCCGACGCACCAGCCGGTTGAGCAGATGGCCAGCCTGCGCGTGACGCCAAACATGAGCCTGTGGCGCCCGTGCGACCAGGTTGAGTCGGCGGTGGCGTGGAAGTACGCCATCGAGCGCGTTGACGGCCCGTCGGCGCTGATCTTCTCGCGTCAGAACCTGGCGCAGCAGGATCGTAGCGCTGAGCAGCTGGCTAACGTGGCGCGCGGCGGTTACGTGCTGAAGGACAGCAACGGCACGCCGGAGCTGATCCTGATCGCCACCGGTTCGGAAGTGGAGCTGGCGGTGAGCGCTTACGAGCAGCTGACGGCGGAAGGCCGCAAGGTGCGCGTGGTCTCCATGCCATCCACCGACGCGTTCGACAAGCAGGATGCGGCGTACCGTGAATCGGTGCTGCCGAAAGCGGTGGCGGCGCGCGTGGCGATCGAAGCGGGTATCGCGGACTACTGGTTCAAATACACCGGCCTGAACGGCGCGATCGTCGGCATGACCACCTTCGGTGAGTCAGCGCCAGCGGATCAGCTGTTTAAAGCGTTTGGCTTCACCGTTGAGAACGTGGTTAAAACGGCGAAATC
>NZ_LGIS01000033.1 GCF_001187905.1 Pantoea sp. RIT-PI-b
TAAAGATTTACGTAAGAATTTATGGCAAAATGCGGAAGCAGGCATAGTGGCGATCTTATTTTTTGTTGGCGCAATAATTAGATCATTTTTCCACTGTGCCTGCTTCGTTTTTGTGGGGATTCATCAGCCCTACAGGCGTTAAAGCGATGATGCTCCAGGAATAGGCATTGATGCTGCAGCGCGGGTGTTGAGACGACATCCCAGCCCGCTGAGCGAGTGAGGGATTCCAGGGCGAGCCGCAGGGATGCGGCGAGAGGCGGCGCTGAGCAGGAGCGAATCGCCGCCGGTCCGTCAGGAATCGCGATTGAGTGAAGGCACCGCGAAGCGGCGGGATGAGCTGGCGCAGGGCCGGGGAGTGCAGAGGGCGCGGCCAGGCGACCTCTGCTCGGTCGCCGCACGACATAGCTGAAACTACTCCAGTCGATGGCGAACGAAAGTCGCTCAGCGCTGAACTAGCCGGAATTATGCCATTCATGGCGACCGATGAACCGAATATCAGGTTAATCGATGCTTACCACGCGATTTTCCCGCGCGCTGATAAAGGCGGCATCCAGCACCGCCAATACGTCAATGGCTTGTTTGGCGGTCACCGGCGGTTCGTTACCGTTACGCACCGCTTCGGCAAAGGCTTCATAATAGGCGTGATAGGCGCCCTGCTCCGACGGCACCGCTTCGTCGCCCTCTGCGTGGTGTAAAGTGCCCCAACGGTCGCGTTGCTCGAAGCCCCAGTTGGCCAAATCATCCGCTGGGCGCTTACCGGCAAAAATCGCCTGCGCCTGTACATCGGTGCCTTGAGAAAGATAGCTGCCCTTCTCGCCGTAAACGCGCAACTCACGCGCGACAAGATGATTCACCTTGCTGGATGAAACATAGGAATGGCTGCCATTTTTATGCGTGAGTGTGATGAAGAAGCTGGCGTCGGTTGGACCTTCATCCACCTCAATAATGTCCAGTTGCGCGTAAACGCTGCTGACCGGGCCCAGCAGCCATAACGCCTGATCGACCAGATGACTTCCCATATCACGCAGCAAACCGCCGTTGGGGCCGCCTTCCAGCGTTTCCGGTTCGTCGAGATCCATACGATTATGCAAACGCCATACTTTGCCCAGGCGTTGCTGCTCGATCAGTTTCTTCAGCGTCTGGATATCTGCATCAAAGCGACGGTTGTGATAAACCCCTAGCACCACGCCTTTCTCCTGCGCCGCCGCAGCCAGCTCACGGCCGGTTTTGGCATCCGGCGCAAAGGGTTTATCGGCTATCACCGCCACACCTGCATCGATCGCTTCCAGCACCAACTCACGCCGGGTTTGCGGCGGCGTGGTGATGGTGACGATATCTACACCCGCTGCCAGCATTTCGGTCAGGCTGGCGTAAATCGGCACGTCGGGGAAATCCGCTTTCACTTTCGCAATGGTTGCCGGTGCGCGGGCGACAATCCCCGCCAGCTCAAGCCCTTTTGCTGCCGTGATAAAGGGGGCGTGGAAATTTTTGCCGCCGGTGCCGTAACCCACAATGCCAATTTTCATGCTTGCTCCGTGTGCGTTAAAAGAGAAGTTAATGTCATTACCAATAACATATTAGTAACAACATAACGCGTTCAGCTACACAAAATTGGCATAAAAATATCATTTTAATAGAAAATGGCTTTACTGTGCCGCCGGAAAATTCCGTTTGATCGGGGCGAATTCTTCCGCACTTTTCCCCAACAGACGCTGCGGGCGGAAGTCACTCAGTAATTCTCTCGCCACATCCTTGACCACCTCCTCAGCCACCAGCTTGCCAATCAGCGGCGAAAGCGTGATTCCGCTGTGCGTCACCGCCACATACACGCGCTGATGCGGCGTCACATAACCCAGCGCGGGCAAACCATCTGCAGGTCGCGCACGTTGCCCCACCACGATCTGTTCAATCTGCAACTCGCCAGCATCGTCAAACAACGCGTGATAACGTTCGCGGAACTGCCCGGCGATATCGCTGTGGAGGGATGGTGGTGCGGCGGAATCGGCCAGATGATCCAGCTCGAGCGCTTGCAGCAGCAAACGTCCGCCGCCATCCGGGCGCACGTTAAGCTGCGGCGAGATAAGATTGGCGTGCAGCGACAGCGGTTGCGGCGCGGTACGCACCAGGAAGCTGCAGGCCACCGCGTTGGGTTTACTGGTATCCAGCAGCGCCAGATTGAGGCCAAGTGAACTCAACAGCTGATTGGCCCAACGCCCGGTGGCCAGCACCAGACGATCGCCCTGCCACTGCTCGCCGTTTTCAAGTTGGAGGGTAACTTGCGTAGCACTCTCGCTGATGCTGATGATGCGCTGTTGCTGATACAGCACCGCGCCATGCGCTTTAGCCTCTGACCATAAACGCGCCAGATAAATCGCGGGATGCAATACCGATTCGCTGGGGAAATGCCACACGCTGCCGCTAATCGCTTGCGCGCGCAGCTCAGGAATATCGCGCAGCACATCAGCTGGCGAAGCTTCACGCGCCGCATAGCCAAGCGACTGCAGCGACGTTGCGCGCTGCAGTAAGCGCTGCTGCGCATCGCCCTGCGCGGCCCACTCCCAGGTGCCGCCGGTCTCCAGCCAGCGCAAACCGTTCGGCTGCGCCTGTTGCAGTTTGCGGTGCTCTTCCATTGATAGCGCATTAAGCTGGTGATAACTGTGCGGCTGTTTGCCGTTGGAGTTAACCCAGGCGAACGTGGTGCTGCTGGTTCCTGCACCGATATGCTGTTGTTCGAATATTGTGACTTCAACGCCCTGCAAAGCTAAAGCGCGCGCCACCGCTAAACCGATAACGCCGCCGCCAATAATTGCAATTTTTTGTGCTGTCATAATGGGCTCCTGAATAAAGTGCCAATAGCATAACAGCCCAAACAGATGAGAATTGCGATATCTTAATAAGGATTGTGGCTCAGGTTATAAGAATTTCATCTGAATACCGACATCATAATTATACCGCTGTCAGAATCTTCCCATCAGCGAAATAGGCCAGCAAATTCTCCAGTACATTATTGGTCATTTGCGCACGTGTTTCATGGGTTGCGCTGGCAATATGGGGAGTTAATAGCACATTATCCAATTGACGCAGCGCCGGATTAATAATCGGTTCTTGCGGATAGACATCCAGCGCCGCACCTTTAATGGTTCCCTGCTGTAAAGCAGCGATCAGGTCCGCTTCATTGATGACCGTGCCGCGCGCGATATTGATCAGCACGCCCTCTTTACCCAGCGCTGTCAGCACTTTTGCATCGACTAATTGCAGGTTTTCCGCGCTGCCCGGTAATGCCAGCACAAGAAAATCGCTAAATGCTGCCAGCTGCTCAATGTTGTCGCAACGCTTATAACTTACTTCTTTCGCCGTGCGCGCGGTATAAGCCACCTGCATGCCAAAGGCTTCGGCTCGGCGGGCAATGGCTAATCCAATTGCACCCAAGCCAGCAATACCGATTCTTTTCCCGCTGGCGCGACTGGAGAGCGCTACCGCATTGTTTTCCCAGGCACCCGACTGCGCAAATTGATGGTAAGCCACCAGATTGCGAGAAAATGCCAGCGTCAAAGTCAGAGCTAAATCCGCAACGTCATCGGTGAGGATATCGCGCGTAATACTGATCTGAATATCTTGTGCCGCAGCATAATTAAGGTCGATACGATCGGTGCCCACGCCAAATACCGCAATCGCTTTACACTCTGGCAGCTGCTCCAGCAGTGCAGTCTCAACCCCAACGTCGCCACGCGTGACAATCGCCTTAATCGCTGTGCCGTGCCGCGCAATAAATACCGCCGGATCGGGCTGTTCATATAAACGATAGCAGTGAAAATGCTGGGTTAGCTTTTCATCCAGCTGTGGCATCAGCGGCTGAATTATCAAAATGGCAGGTTGTGAAGTTGTCATTATATTTTCCATTAGGTGTATTTATTTGCCACCAGCCTAACGGAGTTATTTATGTTACGGCGCAGCTGTTACTTTTTTCGCTAATACGATCACGTGAATAAGAGAATTAAAATCCCGCACTCCTGAAGGTTAATTACACGCCTAATGCGCGGCGCCCGCTGGCGAACTCACCTTACGCAGTCTACGGTTAATCAAAAAGCATAAAAATTTCACCAACCATGGATAGCCACGATGACCGCCCATGTCGATACCACAGCACATCAGGAAAGCGAACTTCTTCAGCTGCAGCAAAATTTACAGGCACATCTTGAGCATTTGCTGCCTGCGGGTCAGCCTACCGATCGCGTGCGTGCCGCCATGCGGGCCGGGACTTTGGCGCAGGGCAAACGCATTCGACCTTTATTACTGATGCTGGCCGCGCGCGACATGGGGTGCGAGCTGACTCAACATGGTCTTCTCGATCTCGCCTGCGCGGTAGAGATGGTGCACGCAGCATCGCTGATTCTTGATGATATTCCATCAATGGATAACGCGCAGATGCGGCGTGGTCGCCCCACCGTGCATCGCGAATTTGGTGAAAACGTGGCGATTCTGGCGGCCGTCGCCCTGCTTAGCCGCGCTTTTGAAGTGATTGCGATTGCACCCGGCTTGCTCGCGCAGCATAAATCCGAGGCGATTGCCGAACTCTCCTCCGCCGTTGGCCTGCAAGGATTGGTGCAAGGGCAATTTCAGGATTTGCATGAAGGCGCGCAGAGCCGCAGCCCGGAAGCCATCGCGCTAACCAACGAATTGAAGACCAGCGTACTGTTTCGCGCCACGCTGCAAATGGCGGCGATTGCCGCTGATGCTGCGCCGCAGGTGCGGCAACGTCTCAGCCTCATCGCTCAGGATTTGGGTCAAGCTTTTCAGTTGCTCGACGATCTCACCGATGGCTGCAAACACACTGGAAAAGATGTGAATCAGGATCAGGGCAAATCCACCCTCGTACAAATGCTTGGTGCGGATGGTGCGGAACGCCGCCTGCGCGATCACCTGCGCAGCGCTGATGCGCATCTCGCCAGCGCCTGCCATCGCGGCATCGCCACTCGCCAATATATGCACGCCCTGTTTAATCAACAGCTGGCGATGTTCAACTGAGCGCGGCTCCGCCCGTGGGCCACTTTGCGGTGATTGCGCCGCCGCTTTACAGCCACTTTCACGCCTTGCAGGCGCTGGCACAAACGTTGCTGGCGCGCGGCCATCGCATCACGTTTATTCAACAAGCCGATGCGCGCACCTTGCTCAGCGACGAACGTATTGATTTTGTTGCCGTCGGGCAGCAGACGCATCCTGCCGGATCGCTGGCGCCGGTGTTGCATCGCCTGGCGTCGCCGGGCGGCTTATCGCTGTTTCGCGTGATCAGGGATCTTGCCAACACTACCGACATGTTGTGCCGCGAGCTACCGGCGGTATTAAAGGCATTAAAGATTGATGGTGTGATCGCGGATGAAATGGAGGCGGCGGGAGGTTTGGTCGCGGAGGCTTTACGTCTACCGTTTGTGTCGGTGGCCTGCGCGTTGCCGGTCAATCGTGAAGCCGGCATTCCACTGGCGGTCATGCCCTTTCGCTTTGCCCAGGACGAGAAAGCGCTGAAACGTTTCCAGGCCAGCAGCGATATCTATGATCGTATTATGCGGCGTCACGGCGAGGTGATCCGCAAACATGCACGCGCGTTTAACTTAACCGAGCGCAGCGGTTTGCATCAGTGCCTGTCGCCGCTGGCGCAAATCAGCCAGATGGTGCCCGCGTTTGATTTTCCGCGTCAACATTTGCCAGCCTGTTTTCATGCGGTGGGCCCGCTGCGCGCCCCGATTTCGCCTGCGCCGCTCAATGCGCCCTGGCCAGCGCTGCGCCAGCCGGTGGTGTATGCCTCGCTTGGTACGCTGCAGGGCCACCGTATGCGGCTGTTTCTGCGTCTGGCACAGGCGTGCCGCCAGCAGCGGCTGTCGCTGGTGATCGCCCATTGCGGTGGCCTGAATGCGCATCAGGTGCACCAACTTGAGCTGGCCGGTGCCGCGTGGGTGACCGATTTCGTTGATCAGCGCGCGGCACTGCAGCATGCGCAGCTGTTTATCACCCACGCTGGCTTAAATAGCGCGCTGGAAGCACTCGAGTGCGGCACGCCAATGCTGGCGCTGCCGATAGCCTTTGACCAGCCCGGCGTGGCGGCGCGCATTGAGTGGCACGGAGTGGGCCGCCGCGCTTCACGTTTCAGCCGCGTCCCGCAACTGGAACGTCATTTACACCAGCTGCTAAATGACGAGCGCTATGTGCTACGCATGTCCGCGATTCAGGCGCAGCTGCAGCGCGCAGGCGGCTGCCAGCGTGCGGCGGATATCGTCGAGCAAGCGTTATGCCAGCAACAAGTTGTGCTTGCGGAGGCCACCTAATGCGTACGCAGTATGATGTGATTCTGGTCGGCGCCGGACTGGCGAATGGCCTGATTGCGCTGCGCCTGCGCCAGCTGCAACCGCAATTGACTTGCCTGCTACTGGAGAGCAACGCGCATCCGGCGGGAAATCATACCTGGTCCTTTCATCGCAGCGATCTCACTGCTGAACAGCTGAGTTGGCTGGAACCGCTGATTTCCGTGCGCTGGCCGGGTTATCAGGTCCGTTTTCCCGCGCTGCGTCGTACATTGCACGGTGAGTATTGTTCGATTTTCTCATGCGATTTTGCTCACCAGCTGAAAGACGTCATCGGCGACGATCTATGGTGTAACGCGCCGGTAAGCGTGGTTTCACCTACGCAGGTGACGCTGGCAGATGGCCGCGAACTTCATGCGCAGGTGGTGATCGATGGTCGCGGCTTGCAGTCAACGCCGCATCTTCAGCTGGGTTATCAGGTGTTTGTCGGACAAGAGTGGCAGCTGGCACAGCCGCATGGTTTGCAGCAGCCAATATTGATGGATGCCACCGTCGACCAGCAAGCGGGCTACCGTTTCGTCTACACGCTGCCGCTCAGCGCCGACCGCCTATTGATTGAAGACACCTACTACGTTAATCAGCCCACGCTGAACGAAAACAGTGTACGCCAACACCTCGCCGAGTATGCCGCGCAGCAAGGCTGGAAGCTCAGCATGCTGCTGCGTGAAGAGCATGGCGTGTTACCCATTACTTTAAGCGGTGATATCGATCGGTTTTGGCAGCAACAGCGCGACCAGCCCAGCAGCGGGCTGCGTGCCGGATTATTTCACGCCACCACCGGCTATTCATTGCCGTCAGCCGTCGCGCTGGCAGAACGGGTTGCCTGCAGCTTGCCCGGCGACGCCAGCACGATCAGCCGGCAAATCGAACGCTTTGCACGTCAGCAGTGGCGCGATCAGCGCTTTTTCCGCCTGCTGAATCGCATGCTGTTTCTCGCCGGACGTCCCGAGCAGCGCTGGCGCGTGATGCAACGTTTCTACCGGCTCGACGCCGGACTGATTAGCCGCTTTTACGCCGGGCGACTGCGCCTGCGCGACAAAGCACGAATTTTATCCGGCAAACCGCCGGTGCCCATCGGCGAAGCGCTGCGCGCGCTATTGATGACTTCAGGTAATACAGGGAAGAAAAAATGAAACGCACTTACGTGATTGGCGCAGGCTTTGGTGGCCTGGCGCTGGCGATTCGCCTGCAAGCCGCGGGCGTGCCGACAACCTTGCTGGAGCAGCGCGATAAACCGGGCGGACGCGCTTATGTGTTTGAGGATGAAGGTTTTACCTTCGATGCCGGGCCAACGGTGATCACCGATCCCAGCGCTATTGAAGAGTTGTTCACGCTAGCAGGAAAATCGCTCAGTGATTACGTCGAACTGATGCCGGTGACACCGTTCTATCGCCTGTGCTGGGAAGATGGTAAACAACTCGATTACGATAACAATCAGCCGCTGCTCGAGCAGCAGATTGCCACGTTCAACCCGCAGGATGTCGCTGGCTATCGCCAGTTTCTCGCCTATTCGCGCGAGGTGTTTAAAGAGGGTTATCTGAAACTCGGCACGGTGCCGTTTTTGCATATTCGCGACATGCTGCGCGTCGCCCCGCAGCTGGGTCGTTTGCAGGCCTGGCGCAGCGTTTACAGCATGGTAGCGAAATTTATTCAGGACGATCACCTGCGCCAGGCGTTTTCCTTTCACTCATTGCTGGTCGGCGGTAATCCTTTTGCAACCTCATCGATCTATACCTTAATCCATGCGCTCGAGCGTGAATGGGGCGTGTGGTTTCCGCGCGGAGGCACCGGCGCGCTGGTTAAAGGTATGGCGCGACTGTTTGAAGATCTCGGCGGCGAACTGTTGTTGAATGCCGAAGTCAGCCAGCTTGAAACCATAGGTGACCGGATTAGCGGTGTTGAGCTCAAGGATGGCAGACGTTTCGCCGCCGCCGCCGTGGCCTCAAATGCCGATGTGGTCCATACCTACGACACGCTGCTGCGCCAGCATCCGCACGCCCGCAAGCGGGCGATCTCGCTGAAGCGTAAGCGTATGAGCAACTCGCTGTTTGTACTCTATTTTGGCCTGAATCAGCCCCATACGCAGCTCGCGCATCACACGGTGTGTTTTGGTCCGCGCTACCGCGAGTTGATCGATGAAATTTTTAACAGCGGCGAGCTGGCAGAGGATTTTTCGCTCTATTTACACGCGCCCTGCAGCAGCGATCCTTCGCTGGCACCGCCGGGCTGCGGCAGCTTTTATGTGTTAGCGCCGGTGCCGCATCTCGGCACCGCTGACATCGACTGGCAACAGGAAGGACCGCGCTTGCGCGATCGAATTTTTGCTTATCTGGAGCAGCACTATATGCCGGGACTACGTCAGCAATTGGTGACACACCGCATGTTTACACCGTTTGATTTTCGCGACACGCTGCATGCCCATCACGGTTCGGCGTTTTCGCTGGAACCGATTTTGACGCAAAGCGCCTGGTTCCGTCCGCACAATCGTGATGCTGATATCAGTAATCTTTATTTGGTTGGCGCGGGCACGCATCCCGGCGCGGGCGTGCCGGGTGTGATTGGATCGGCCAAGGCCACCGCCCAGCTAATGCTGGAGGATCGCCACCAATGAACCGTCAGCCACTCCTTGAGCAAGTCACGCAAACCATGGCGGTAGGTTCGAAGAGTTTCGCCACCGCCGCTAAATTATTCGACGCGCCAACGCGCCGCAGCACGCTGATGCTGTATGCGTGGTGCCGCCACTGCGATGATGTGATTGATGGACAAACGCTAGGCGAAGGGGGCACGCAACACGCGGTGGAGGATGCGCAGGCACGCATGCACCATCTGCAGATTGAAACGCGTCGCGCCTACAGCGGTGCCCACATGGATGAACCGGCGTTTAAGGCTTTTCAGGAGGTGGCGATCATCCACCAGTTGCCTCAGCAGCTGGCGTTTGATCATCTGGAAGGTTTCGCCATGGATGCGCGCGATGAACACTACGCAACCTTCGATGACACGCTGCGCTACTGCTACCACGTCGCGGGCGTCGTCGGCTTGATGATGGCCCGCGTGATGGGCGTTCGCGATGAAGCGGTGCTGGATCACGCCTGCGATTTAGGGCTGGCATTTCAGCTGACTAACATTGCTCGCGATATCGTGGAAGATGCGCAAAACGGCCGCTGCTATCTGCCGCAAACCTGGCTCGAGCAGGCTGGATTACGTGCCGAAACGCTTGGCGATCCGCAACATCGTACCGCGCTGGCATTGCTGGCAGCGCGCTTAGTGGCGGAAGCGGAACCTTACTATCATTCGGCACGATCCGGCTTGCCGGGTTTGCCGCTGCGTTCGGCGTGGGCCATTGCCACCGCACACGGCGTTTATCGCGAAATTGGGGTAAAAGTTCAGCAGGCCGGCGCGCACGCCTGGGATGCTCGGCAGCGCACCAGCCGGGCGGAGAAACTGGCGCTGCTGGTGAAAGGCGCGGGTTCCGCCATTACTTCACGCGTGGCTCGTCCTGAGCCGCGTCCGGCTGATTTGTGGCAACGTCCTCGTTGAGTTTGCGTCCGTGACGCTGGCGCAGCGTGGCCTGCAGCTTGCTGAGCGACGGCGCATACAGGAAGCCAAATGATACGCAGCCTTCACGTCCACGTACCGCATGATGCATGCGGTGCGCCATGTACAAGCGCTTAAGATAGCCTTTGCGCGGGATGTAGCGAAACGGCCAGCGTTGATGTACCAGACCATCGTGCACCATGAAATAGAGCGCGCCGTAAGTGGTCATCCCAGCGCCAATCCACTGCAGTGGCCACAAGCCCTGCACACCGACATAAATCAGCACAATCGCCAGCACCGCAAATACCACTGCGTAGAGATCGTTAAGCTCAAACTTACCGCTGTGCGGTTCGTGGTGTGATTCATGCCAACCCCATCCCCAACCGTGCATGATGTATTTATGCGAGAGCGCCGCGACGATTTCCATCACCACCACGGTCGCTAACAGAATGAGCGTGTTCCATAACCAGAGCATTGTTCGTCCATTTGTGGAAAAAGGGGGAAATACTAAAGGTGGACGCGGATAGCGGATGGCGCAAGGTAAGTGTCAAATTACAGATTATCTAGCGTTAGGTTTATTGGCTGTACATCCGCCACTTCACTGGTTAATATTGCCCTCCTTTCAGCGGCCTGCCGCCGCTGCGTAAGCGTTAACGTCAACCAACGCACCATATGCAGACCTGGTCTGCCTCATTGTTATGGTGCGAAAATATGACCCATACCGCTTTATCTGCGAATCCTGCCCTACGTCGTTCTGGTTTTTTCCTGTTTTTGCTGCTGCTGACGGCGGCCAATTTGCGCACGCCGATTACGGCGGTCGGTCCGGTGCTGGAAAATATTCGTCTGACGTTTGGCCTGAGCGCCAGCGCGGCGGGGGTGATTAACTTCTTACCGCTGCTGATGTTTGCCACCTTAGCGCCACCGGCTGCGTGGTTCGGCAATCGTTTTGGTCTGGAGCGCAGTTTATGGGGCGCGTTGCTGCTGATTACGCTGGGATCGGTGCTGCGCATTAGCGGCAGTGAAAATGCCCTGTGGGCCGGCACCGTAATTCTCAGCTCCGGTATTGCTGCCGCCAATGTGCTTCTGCCGCCGCTAATTAAGCGTGATTTCACCGAGCATACCGCGCGTTATATTGGGCTGTATGCAATGACCATGGCGATTACCGCCAGTATTGCGTCTGGCGTTGTCGTGCCGCTGGCAGAGTTGAACAGCGCAGGCTGGCGTCTTTCGCTGGCGGTATGGCTGATTCCGGCGGTAGTCGCGCTGCTCGCCTGGCTGCCGTATTTGAAAAAGCCCGCCACTCAGAAAAAAGGTACAGCCAGCGCTACTCTCACGCGATCGCCCTGGCGCGCCGCATTAGGCTGGCAGGTTTCCCTGTTTATGGCTTGCCAGTCGCTGGTGTTTTACACCTTAATTGGCTGGATCACCCCTTTCGCGCAAGACAGCGGCATCAGTCAGCTGGAAGCCGGCGGCATGCTGTTTGTGTATCAGATAGTGGCGATCGTTTCGAATCTGGCCTGCATGAGCGCCTTGAAGAGAATGCGCGATCAGCGCGTAATCGGTTTTCTCGCGTCACTGGCAATCTTTGTGGCCGTAGCAGGGTTGCTGCTTGCGCCGAACTACGCGCTACTGTGGCTGATTCTGGCGGGGCTGGGGGCGGGAGCGTCAATGGGGATTTGCCTGACGCTGTTTAATCTGCGCACCGGTGATCATCTGCAGGCCGCGAAATTATCGGGCATGGCGCAATGCGTCGGTTATGGATTGGCGGCGCTCGGGCCGTTGTGCTTTGGCCTGCTGCATGACGTCAGCGGCAGCTGGCAGTGGCCGCTAATGTTGCTATTAGTGATTGCGGCGCTGCAGATGGTGGTGGCCACGCTGGCGGGCCGCGCGCGGGTTATTTAACGTGGAACTCATTCAGCGTGGCGGTGGTGAGCGCATCTTGCTCAGTGGCACTCAATAACGAATCCAGTAAACCGGGAAAACGCGCGTCAAGATCGTCGCGTCGCAGCGACAGCAGGTTTTCGCGGCCGGACGGTTTCTGCCAGATAATGCCGCCCTCGCGCAGCACGCGCCAGTGATGGGTCAAGGTCGATTTCGATACGCCTTTCAGCAGCGACCCGCAGGTATGTTCACCGCCATCCGCCAGAATGCTGACTACCGTCATACGCATCGGATTGCCCAATGCCGCCAGTACATTTTCCAGACGAATATCAGCGCGCGGTGGGTGATTTTCCAGCATGGCTTGCCTCTCAATGGTTCGTATAAGCACGAATTATCAGGCAGGCGCGGAAGGAAGTACAGCACACGGCGAGCGCAAACCCGCCGTGTATTGCACCTTACTGGCTAAGGGTTTGCTTGAGTGCCGCAATTGATGAGGTGATGCCGGCGTCCACCGACATGGTAAGATCTTCCATCTCCAGCGATACCCAATCGTTATAGCCCATCATGCGCACCACCGAGAAGAACTCCTTCCACCACTGCAGATCCTGGCCGCAGCCCACTGCAACATAATTCCAGGCACGGTTGGCAACGTCTTCCACCGGTTTGGTTTCCAGTAAGCCGTTAATGTTCACCAGCCCACGTTCCAGTCGCACATCCTTGCCGTGGCAGTGATGAATCGCCGGGCCGAGCGCGCGCGCGGCAGCAATCGGATCGGCTCCCATCCACAGCAGATGGCTGGGATCGAGATTCAGCCCGACCATATCGCCCACCGCATTGCGCAGACGGAACAGGGTTTCCGGATTCCACACCAGCATCGAGCTGAAGTTTTCAAGTGCAAACTTTTCGACGCCGCTGGCTTTGGCACGTTCCACCAGCCCTTGCCAGTAAGGAATTGCCACTTCATTCCACTGATAATCGAGGCAGTTTTTCAGCGTGGGCGGCCAGCTTACGGTGTAGGTGATCCAGTTGGGAATGGTGTCATGCGGGCTAGCGGGCGGCAGGCCACTCATCATGACGATTTTCTTCACGCCCAATTCACCGGCCAAAACCAGCGCGTTTTCCGTATCGCGCTTGTGCTTATTGCCCAACTCGCCCGGATCGAGCGGATTTCCCGACACATTCAGCGCCGCAATTGACATGCCGCGACTCTCCAGCGCCTGCAGCAACTGCTGCCGTTGCGTCGCGCTCGCCAGCAGCGCTTCGGTGCGCAGATGCGGCGCCGGGGACCAGCCACCGGTGGTCATTTCAACGCCGTAAACCCCCAGCTCCAGCAGTTTATCCAGCATCTGTTCAAACGGCAGATGACCCAGGCTATCGGTACAAAAAGAGAGTTTCATAGCATTCCTTATTCGTAATTAACCCAGCTCGCGCCGTTATCCGCAGACCGCACGCAGTTTTCGATCCAGCGCACACCTTCAATCCCGGCGTTGATGTCCGGATAGATCAGGTTATCGAGCGTCTGTTGGTCTCTGCGTTGCGTGGCGCTGATGGCGATGGCAAATTTGAGATAGATATTGGCCCAGGATTCCGCCAGCCCTTCGGTATGCAGCGCCCCGAGACGTTCATCAGCCAAGGCGCTTTCGTGCAGATACGGCATGCCGTGATGCATAATCTGATTCGGTTGGCCCTGCACTTCATACTTCAGCTCGCCCGGGTTGTAATCGCTCCACTCCAGGCTGGCACGCGAACCAATCACCCGAATGCTTTGGCTGTCCATCGAACCGGCGTTGATGGAGGACGCCCACATGCGCCCTACCGCACCGTTGTCGTAATGCATCAACACCATCGCGTTATCTTCTAGCGGTGCGCGCGACGGAATGAAGCTCTGGCGATCGCACAGCAGCGATTTCACTTTCAGCTGCGGTAGCACCAGCTGTGAGATGTAGAAGGTGTGAGTAGAGATATCCCCAAGGACAAATGAAGGTCCGGCAATTTTGGGATCGACCCGCCATTTCTGTGCTTCGCTGAACTTGTCGGCGCTGTCATTAGCGCTAAAGCCGTGGGTGTATTGCAACTCCACCATGCGCACATCACCAATTTCGCCATTAGCGATCATCGCGCGCATCTGCATCAGCAACGGATGGCCAGAGAATCCGTACGTCACGCCAACGATCAAGCCTTTCGTCGCGGCCAGTTGTTTGATTTCCTGCGCTTCGGCACAGGTGAAAAACAGCGGCTTCTCGCAAATCACGTGAATACCAGCATTCAGAGCGGCTTTGGTGATTTCATAGTGAGTGCCATTTGGCGTGGCAATCGATACCACTTCCACGCCATCTTCCCGCTTCGCCTCTTCGGCCAGCAGTTGCTGATAATTGTCGTAGCAGCGTTCTGCCGCCAAACCGAGATTGACGCCAAAATCGCGACCGCGCTCGGCATCAATATCAAACGCGCTCGCCACCATTTGATAGGCGGTGTTATCACGCAGGGCGCCAGAACGGTGTTTATAGCCAACCTGGCTTAGACGACCGCCGCCGATCATGGCCCAGCGCAATGGACGTGGGATACTCTTTTCACCGTTGAGCATAACAACTCCTTTTAATTTTGCACCCGGGTGCAAAATGAGTGGCAGTAAGATTTGAGGATATTTATTCTGCTAACATTAACTTTGTTACCGGGTGCAAAAAAGCCTGCACTCATGAGTATAAACGCCATTTTTTCGCGTTAAACTGAGCGAAATGTCAGCGATATTGACTTTCACGTCAATCTGGCAAAGTGCAAATCAGCGAAACCGATCACAAAATCTTAATGTAATGCACCCGATTGCAAAAAATGTTGCAATCGGGTGCACTGATCAAACATAATCGCAACATCATAAAAACAAGATTATTTGTCGCGCTTTGCGCCAAATGCGTGCGCTCAGGTGTTTATTTTCCGTTGGCTTTAACGTTCAATGCTGGGGGTCTTCCGTTAATACCCCTACGCAGGTGCTATGAGTAAACCAACCGAAAAACCACACAAAGCCACCGCCAGCGACGTTGCACGATTGGCAGGCGTCTCGAAATGGACGGTCTCGCGCGCTTTTACGCCGGGCGCGTCAATTTCTGATAAAGCGCGCGAACGCGTCATGGCCATTGCCAGCGAACTGGGCTATCGCCCTAACCTGCTGGCACGCAGCCTGTCGCAAAAGAAGACACATATTATTGGCGTGGTGATCGACGAGCTAAAAAATCCGCACACCATGCTGATGCTCGACACTGTCACCCGCCAGCTGCAACAGCGCGGTTATATGGCGCTGCTGTTGAATATCGGCAGCGGCGAAAATTATCGCGCAGTGCTTTCGCTGGCCGACCAGCTGCAGGTTGATGGCATGCTGTTTCTCGGCACGGTGCTGAGTGATGAATTAATCGCCGTTGCGCGCGAGATGCACCACATTCCGTTAGTGCAGGTGTGCCGTAACAATGATGAGCCTGGCATTGAAGTGGTCAGCATTGATGGCTTACATGCGGGCAAAAAGCTGGGTGAACTGCTGCTGGCACAGGGTTATACGCGCATCGGTTACATGATGGGACCCGCCACCAGAAGCCACCACACGTTGCGTCTGGAGGGCCTTCAGCTCGCGCTGAACGATGCAGGCTTGCAGCTCGACGTGTTGCTGACGGCAGGCGCTTATGCCCGCGAGTGTAGCTATACGGCGTTAACCGATTACCTAAACGCGCAAGCACCCGATCAGCGCATCGAAGCGCTATTTTGTGAAAACGATGTGCTGGCACTCGGTGCATTAGCCGCACTGCGCGAAGGTGCAGGCAATAAATTTATGGCGGTGGTGGGCTTTGATGACATCGATGAAGCCAGTCTGCCGAGCTGGCAGCTCACCAGCTTCAGCCAGCGTATTGATTTGATCATCACAGAAGCCTTAAACCGGCTGATTGATGGACGTGCCACTCCAGGTGGCGTTTGGTCTCAGGGAGAATTGCGTGTTCGTCGCTCTCACCTGAAGCCGTGAGGTAACAAGGAGGAGAGATGAAGTTGTCGTTGCATGGCGTGTCTGTTTGGTACAGCAATGCCGTCACTCAGTTACGCATCGCCCATGAAACGGGCTTTAGTGGATTAGAAATCCTGCCAGAGCATCTGTATCGCTATCTGGATAACGGTGGCAGCTATGCCGCCTACCGCGATTTGATGGCGAAATACAGCATCGAGATTACCTGCATCAATGCACTGAAACGCATTGGTCGCCATGAGCCGAAAGCGCGAGCCGAGCTAATGCGTGAAGCGGAAAAAATCTGCCAGGCCGCTGTGGAGCTGCGTTGTCCAGTGGTGCAAATCATGGCGCTGACCGAACTTGATCACCTGACTAATGCCGAGCGCGATGCCATCCTGCTGGACAACATCTCCGCGATTGCCGATATCGGTGCGCCGCTCGGCATCAAATTCCAGATTGAAGTAGTGGCGTTCACCGCGTTCAACTCACTGCAGCACGCGCTCGATCTGATCAAACAGAGCGGCAAAGATAACCTGGGTGTGGTAGTGGATTTCTGGCATCTGCATGCGGGCGGCGCTACCACGCCAGCGGAAGTGGCGCGCATGGATAAAGATCTGATTTACGGCGTGCATTTCTGCGATGGCCGCGCGGCTAAACCGGGCGAGGCCTGGGACGAATGGGTGCAACGTAACTATGCGCCGGGTGAAGGCGATGTGGATATTGCCGCCTGGGTCGAAGCTGTGAAGGCTACCGGATACGATGGCGTCTGGTCGCCAGAATTATTAAGCCCGCATAACTGGGAAGATGACCTGTGGGATATTTCCCGTCACTGCATTGATGATATGAATAAATATATTAATTAACAGAAAGGGAGCCCGATTAACGGGTTTCCCGTGAAGCTTATTTGCCATGGCGCGGAAAACCTCCAGCCTGATAAATAGCGCGTTGGCCCTATTGCAACGCGCGATGCGTATTTTAATACCTTCTGCCAAAAAATAATAACGAACGTGGATTCGTCGATGACGCCTGTGCGCTATTTGTATTGGGCATCACTGCGTCTGTCAGTTTAGAACGTCGTGCTCTGTAAATAATAATTTGTGGTGTCCATCTGAGGATGGAATGATTAAGGGATAAGAAGTATGAACCGAAGAGAAGCGCTCTTTTCACTCAGCGGCATTGTTGCATCGCTCGCCGTCGCGCCGCAGCTGCGCGCTAAAGAGCTGCACAACGTCCCGCTGGAGACCCAACTCAGCTCCGATCACTTGCCCCAGCCGGCATGGCGAGACGGCTATCAGGTACTCACCAACCCATTGGATCGACAAAACCTGGCGGCCATTTTTGATCGTCTGATCCCCGCCGATGATCTTGGCCCATCCGCCAGTGAAGCGGGCGCGATTGAATTCCTCGATAACCAACTAGCGGGTGATTATGGTTCTGGCGCAGCGCTCTATTTACAGGCGCCGCTGCACCCGGAAAATGAAGAAGCATTGATGGGCAGCCCCCAATTTCTCACGCCACCGAAAGCGCGCTATTTAACCGGCTTAGCGGCGCTGGAAAAGTGGGCACAGCAACATCATCAGGCCTCACTGCATACCTTAACTGCGCAGCAGATCGATGAATTTCTGACAAAGATGGAAGACGGCAAAATTGATTTAGGAGCAGACGTAAATAGCCAGGCGCTTTTTGAATTAATGCTGCAAAACGCGCGTGAAAGCTATTTGGCCGATCCGATTTATGGCGGTAATAAAAATATGGCGGGCTGGAAGATGATCGGTTTTCCCGGTGCGCGCTATGACTATCGTCCTTATATCGAACGCCGTAACGAAAATCTGGCACTTATTCCCGTCAGTCTAATTCCTAACGATTAAATAGCCGGAGCTGAGTTAATGTCACTAGTAAGAAATAAAGCTGACGTGGTGATCGTCGGCCTGGGTTGGGCCGGTTCGGTGATGGCGGAAGAGCTAACCCGTGCGGGACTCAATGTGGTTGCCATTGAGCGCGGAGCCTGGCGTGATACCTCGACCGATTTCCCGGTCGCCATTGATGCCGACGAACTGCGTTTTCATACCCGCCGTAAAATTTTGCAGCCAATGAGCGTGGAAACCACCACCTTCCGTAACCGCAGCGATCAGCTCGCCGCCCCGGTGCGTAACTGGTCAGCGTTTCAGTTTGGCTGGAACGTCGGCGGCGCAGGCACACACTGGGCTGGCATGTCATGGCGTTTTACGCCGTGGGATTTTGAAGTGGCAAAGCAAACCCGCGAGCGCTACGGCGTTAAAAAGATGCAGGGCTTGCAGTTGCAGGACTGGGGCGTGACCTACGACGACATGGCGCCGTTTTACGATCGCTTTGAGCGTATTGCCGGGACGTCTGGTATCGCCGGCAATCTCAACGGTCAGTTGCAGAAAGGCGGCAACGTGTTTGAAGGACCGCGCTCGCGCGACTATCCGACGCCACCGCTGAAAGATACGCACTGGATGAGCAAATACCGTAAAACCACCGAGAGCATGGGTTATCACCCCTTCACCATCCCTGCAGGTAATCTCTCTCAGGCTTACGTGAATCCACTCGGCGTCAGTATGGGCCCGTGCACCTATTGCGGCTTCTGCGACTTCCACGGCTGCGGCAACTTTTCCAAATCATCACCGCAAGCGTGCATTCTGCCGGTGCTGATGCGCCGCCCGAACTTCACGCTGCTGACCGAAACCGAAGTGCTGCACGCGGTGAAACATGACGATGGCAAAACGGTAAAAGGCGTTAAATTCATCACGCAGGATGGCGTGGAAGGCTTCCAGCCAGCCGATATCGTCTGCATCACTGCTTATCAGATGGATAACGTGCGCCTGATGCTGCTCTCCGGCGTAGGCGAGCAATACAATCCGCTGACCGGTCGCGGCACCATTGGCCGAAACTACAACTATCAAACCTGCTCTACGGTCACCGGTTACTTCGATAACGAATATATGAACCCGTTCATCGGCGGCGGCGCGCTTGCGGTGCAAATCGATGATTTCAACGGCGATAACTTCGATCACAGCGAACTCGATTTCATCGGCGGCGCGGGCATCATGGGCTTCTCCACCAACGGCCGTCCGATTCAGAACATGAATAGCCTGCGTCCTGGCACCAGGCGTTGGGGCAGCGAGTGGAAAGCGGGCTACAAACGCGATTATCAAAGCGCTGGCACCATCTTCTGTCAGGGCACCTCAATGCCGATGCGTGAAGCCTATCTCGATCTCGATCCGAACTATAAAGATCGTCACGGCCAACCGCTGATCCGCACCACCTTCGACTGGAACCAGAACGATGTGCGCATGGCGAGATATGTTACCGACCGCGCTATCAATATCATGAAAGAGATGGGCGGCCAGCACATGGTGGTCGATAACCAGGCAGAGAAGAGCTGGAACCCTTACCAGCAGCACAGTTCGCATACCATTGGTGGTGCGGTGATGGGCGCCGATCCCAGCACCTCGGCCCTCAATCCTTATCTGCAAAGCTGGGATGCGCACAACCTGTTTGTGGTGGGCGCGTCGGCCTTCCCGAATAACGGCGGTTACAACCCCACCATCACCATTGGTGCGCTGGCGGTTCGCGCCGCACAGGCGATTCACCAGAAGTACATCAACAATCCGGCACCGCTGGTGGGGGCGTAATCATGGCGAAAGCAAAGAAAATAACTTACACCCTCGCCGCGCTGGCGGTGCTGGCGGGCATTGCGGCAACAGGCAGATTATGGGTGGTGTTAGACAGCGCTCGCTCCAACGTTGCCGACGATAAGGTGCAGTTGGCCGATTTTCACAGCAACGATGATGCGGCCATCAAACGCGGCGAATATGTGATGCGTCTTGCCGACTGTGCCGCCTGCCACAATGCCGACTTCTCCGGCGGCTACAACATCGATACGCCGTTTGGCGCGCTGAAAACCTCGAACATTTCGCCAGATCGCGCTACCGGAATCGGCAAAATGACCGAACGCGATTTCTTCAACGCGGTGCGTCAGGGGCGTGGCGATCACGGCTTCCTGTATCCGGCGATGCCGTACACCGCGTACACCCAGATGAGCGATGGCGACATGCACGATCTTTGGGCCTACTTCTCGGCGCAAAAACCGGTGAACAACGCCGTGGATGAAAATGCGGGCATGAACTTCCCGTATAACATTCGTCTGGCGATGGCGGGCTGGAACCTGTTGTTCTTTGATAACAATGCGTTTAAACCGCAAACCGCGCAGAACGACGAGTGGAATCGCGGCAAATATATCGTGGACGGTCCGGCGCACTGTAGCGTTTGCCACACCGCGCGCAACGCGCTAGGCGGCGAGATCGGTAGCCAGTATCTGCAAGGCGGTAATCTGGGCAGCTGGTACGCGCCAGACATCACGCCAAATCCACACGCTGGCATTGGTAAATGGAGCGACGCGCAGATTGCCGACTACCTGAAAACTGGCTCCAACGGCGAGAGCGTGGCGGCAGGCCCGATGGCGGAAGCGGTTGAACACTCAACGCAATATTTTAACGATCGCGATCTGCAATCTATCGCCACCTATCTGCGCAGCTTACCAGTGTCGTCCACCGCAAAAGCCAGCGGATTTGTGATGGATAAAGCGCGTCAGGAACAGGCCGCGCTGCGTTATGAAGTGGATTGCTCTGCCTGCCACGGTTTGTCGGGAGAAGGTATCACCGGCATGGTGCCAGCCTTCGCCAGCAATGGCGCGATGCAGAACGATCCGACCAACATGATTCATGCGCTGCTGGATGGCGCTCGTGCGCCGCACACCGAAGGCCGCCCAACGTCCGCAGGCATGCCGGCATTTTCCTGGAAGCTCAACGATCAGGAGATGGCCGACGTGCTCAACTACGTGAGGAATTCGTGGGGCAATCAGGGTGCAGAAGTGAAAGCCAGTCAGGTTGCCGATCTACGTAAAGCCACCGGCGCAGGGGATAAGTTGAAACTGCCCGCGATGAAATAAACAGTCATTTTTTCATCAGAAGTTGAAGCGGCGCGATTTCGCGCGCCGCATCACACTGGATTATCAGCGCAGCAGCTGGGTAATTCCCCACAGCGCTAACGCATGATCGTCTGCAGAAGGTAAACCGCTGATGGTGACGGCGCCGATGATCGCGCCCTGAGAAGTCAGCAATGGGAAGGACCCACCGTGATCGGTGTAATCTTCCTGACGGATATTGCGCTGCTGTGCCATCCGCTCGCCCTTCTGCTCATTAAAAAGTCCCACATACATCGACGAGTGGCCGGTTAACAGCACGGTGTTACGTTTACGTCGCATCCATTCCAGATTCTCTGGCGCAGATCCTGGCAATGCTGCAAGAAATAGCACCTGGCCAAATGCATAGACTTCGATAGCGATAGGCGCATTCTCTTCACGGCCACGCTGCTGGATGCTTTGTCCAATTTGCCAGGCTAAATCGAAATCAAACTGCGGTAAACGGTGTTCAGCTTCCTGCTGCAACAGGCTGTCCAGAGACGGGAGCGATGACATGATAGAATCCTCTCAAATTGAAATTAATTTTCCATATTTTATAACATGGAATATATTTTTCGCACGTGATGAGGCTCTCAGTTCATTGGTCACTAAGCGGAATCGTGCGCCACCCTCACTACAGGCGCGCCGCTGGACCACTTCGACGCACAGCGTCGACAAGCGTCCTTAAGCCAAATCCATCGGCAGCGCGCCATAATGCACCGCGAGCCACACGGTTGGGCCGCTGCTGTCCGTCCAGTTAACGCGATGGCGGCAGCCTGCTGGAATCTCGACAAAATCGCCGGCATGCAGATGACGCTCCTGCGCTTCGCCTTCCAGCTGCAATCCTGCCGATCCTTGTAAAACCATCACCCATTCACCCTGCGTCTGGCAGTACCAAAAATCGGGTGGACTCGCTTGCCCGGTTGAAACGATGCGTTCGATATGCAGATTAGGCTGCGCAAGCAGCGCTTCAAACGTCTCAGCGCTGCCGTTCTGTGCGGCGGCGGGGAAATCGCGGAACAGGTTGGTTATCATCGCGCGGGCTCTATAGTTAATGAAAACAGCCCGCACTGTAACGCAGGCTTCACCCAGAAGGCTCACAGAATTTCGCGCTGCCGATTGACGCGCTGCGCGCAAATCACCATTATCCGGGCCACGATTGGCTACACGGAGCGTGAAGGTGTCGGAACTCAGTAATGCACTGCTTGAAGAGATAGTTAGCGAAGTTCGCCCATTAACCCAGCAGGGAAAAGTGGCGGATTATATTCCGGCGCTGGCCGATGTAGAGGCCGATCAGCTCGGCATCGCTATTTGCACGCCCGATGGCCGCTGTTTTCAGGCCGGTGATGCCGCGACCCGTTTCTCCATCCAGTCAATCTCCAAAGTGTTGTCACTCAGCGTGGCGCTGACGCTGTACGAAGATGGCGAGATCTGGCAACGCGTCGGTAAAGAGCCTTCCGGGCAGGCATTTAATTCGCTGGTACAGCTGGAGCTGGAACAGGGCAAACCGCGCAATCCGTTTATTAATGCCGGCGCGCTGGTGATGTGCGATCTGCTGGAAAGCCGCCTCACCGCACCGCGTCAGCGCATGCTGGAGATCGTAAGGCGTCTGGCACAGCAACCGGACATCAATTACGACCGCGTCGTGGCGCGTTCTGAATACGAGCATTCGGCGCGCAACGCGGCGATTGCCTGGCTGATGAAATCGTTTGGCAATTTCCACAACGATGTCAGCAAAGTGATGGAAACCTATTTTCACTACTGCTCGCTGGCGATGAGTTGCGAAGAGTTGGCGCGCACCTTCCTGTATCTCGCGAATCACGGCCGCACTCAGGATGACGAATCGGCGGTGATCTCGCCGCGTCAGGCGCGTCAGGTCAATGCGTTGATGATGACCAGCGGCATGTACGATGGCGCCGGTGAGTTCGCCTGGCGCGTTGGGATGCCGGCTAAATCAGGCGTCGGTGGCGGTATTGTGGCCGTGATTCCCGGCGAGATGAGTATTGCGGTCTGGTCGCCTGCGTTGGATCACTCGGGCAACTCATTGGCCGGCACCGCGCTGCTGGAAAAACTCACCGAGCGGCTGGGACGATCGATTTTTTAACGGCCTAATGCATCATTTAACCGCGAAAAAATCATATCAATTACAATATGAAGAGAAGATATTTATCGCAATATATTGATATAACTCTTGTTATTATTGTTTTGACATTCCCTCAACACTGGCTCAATGCCTTATTGGATTCATCAAACTCACCCATTAACTCTGCAAATTCGGCATTAAGGAGGATCTTACGGTACTCTTCATAACTGGCTTTACTGACGACATTGACCGAACCCCCATTTTGTAGCGTAATTTCAACTGACTCACCTTTATTAGCCAGCTCCAGAATCCCAGATAAATTTGCTAATGCCTCTGTATACATAAATTTTTTCACATCTCCTCCAATTTGCGCACGTGGGGATTAGATATCTTACCTACCCCCAATGTTATTTTTTGGTCCCGTTTTGATGTTTCTTCTCTGTTTTTTTCAAGTTAAATAGAGGTTAACAAACGCGGCGCGTTAAGTGACTATTTTCAAAAGGTGCGAATTTTTTCTTAAATAGCCTCTATTTTTTTAACCCATCCACGTCAATCGCGTTACACTTCCGCCTCATTTACGGAATCATCCACTAGCAACCATGACGTTTACACATCACTTCCGCCAGCGTTTGACTGCCTGCGTCGCCATTGTGGCGGTGCTGCTGCTGTTCGTCGCGCCGATTGTGTCGAAAACGTTGATGGAGCGGCAAAACCAGATGCTGGCGATGCCGCAACACAGCATGATGAGCAGCTCAATGAGCCATCATGAGATGATGATGGCGGATATGTCGATGCCCGGCATGAGCCATCACATGATGGATGACGGCGAGTTCGCCTGCGGCTACTGCGATCTGCTGGTGCATGTCCCGCTGCTGATGTGGGTGTTCATCCCGTTCATCTGGTTGATCATGGTGATCTCGCGTGCGCCGCCGCTGCCACATGTGGTTGCGCCGATTATACGTCGCGTTAGCAGCATCCATCGACCGCGCGCCCCTCCTGCACTTCTTCCCTGCTGACTTAATTTTTTGCAGTGCACGCTCAACTGTAGCGTTGCGCTAAGACAATTTCTTTTTGGAAGGAAGACGGCTTTGTCTGCTGCTCACTCTGCAGCACCGCGCGGTGCGGTGCTTAATTTGCTACGTCGCTTACATTTTTACATCGGTCTGTTTGTCGCCCCGTTCATCTTTATCGCGGCACTCAGCGGCACGCTTTACGTGTTAACACCCCAGCTGGAAAACCTGATTTATGCCGATGCGCTGACCGCCGAACCGCACAGCAATGCGCAGCCACTGTCGGCACAAATCACTGCCGCGCGCGCTTATGCTGGGGAGAACCAGCACATCTTCGCGGTACGTCCGGCGCCCGGCGCAACGGACACCACACGCGTGCAATTCAGCGATTCGTCACTCGGCACTTCGCAGTCACGCGCGGTGTTTATCGATCCTTACAGCCTGAAAGTTGTTGGTGATCTGCCGGTGTATGGCACCAGCGGCGTATTGCCGCTGCGTACTACCATCGACTTACTTCACAGTAGCCTGCTGCTTGGCGATTTCGGACGCAATTACAGCGAACTGGCCGCATCCTGGCTGTGGGTAGCCGCACTTGGCGGTGTAGTGCTGTGGTTGGGAACGCGTCCAAAACGTAAGCTAAAACAGCCGCGCAAAGGATTTGCCTTCAGCCGTCACTGGCATGTCACGCTCGGTTTAACGCTGGTGGTCGGATTGGTGTTCTTCTCGATCACTGGCCTGACATGGTCGCAGTGGGCGGGCGGCAATATTGATCGCATGCGTACCGAGCTAAACTGGCTGACGCCGCAGGTCAATACCTCGCTGAACAGTGATGCGCCCGCAGCCCCCGCCGATCCGCATGCCGATCATATGCCGGATATGGATATGGCGGGCATGAATATGTCGATGTCATCCATGACCAAACCGGCGGCGGCGCCAGCAAAACCGATGCGTAATAACGCCGCCGATGCCGATTGGGATCGCGTCCTGAATGCGGCGCGTCAGGATGGACTCAGCGCGTCCAAACTTGAACTACGTCAGCCGAAAAGCGCGGAAAAAGCGTGGGCGGTAACGGAAATTGACCGCAGTTGGCCAACTCAGGTGGATGCGGTTTCGGTTAATCCACAGGACTTTAGCGTGGTGGACCACGTCTATTTCGATCGTTTCCCGTTAGTTGCGAAGCTGACGCGCTGGGGCGTCGACGCACACATGGGCGTGCTGTTTGGTTTGCCTAATCAGCTGTTGCTGGCGTTCTTTGGTTTGGGTTTGTGCAGCATGATCGTGTTGGGTTATCGCATGTGGTGGATTCGTCGCCCGAAAGATGTGGAAGCGAACCCGGCACAAACCCTGACCGAAAGCTGGATGGTGCTGCCGCAGTATGCGAAAGGTGCCTGGTTGATGGTAGCGCTGGCGCTTGGCTATGCGCTGCCGGTGATGGGGGCGAGTTTGCTGGCCTTCCTGCTGGTGGATATTCTGCGCTGGCGCAAGCAGCAACGTGCACCGCTGGATGAGGCGGCCCTGCTAGCCTCACAGCAATCGCCGCTGGGCATTATCCGCGCGCGTTTTGCGGTGAAGCGTAAAGAGATGCGCTACTTCCTGCGCGGTTTGTTTATTTTGGCGCTGATTGTTGGCACCGTGATGAGCAACGCCATTATCGGTGGCGTGATCGATCAATATGGCATTCCGTTTAGCCATTGGTCGCTAACCATGTATATCACGCAGGGCTTTATGATCGCGTTATATACCACGGTGTTTACCGCGCTAACGTCGATTCCATTGTGGTATTTCTTCCTCGGCGAGAAGGATGATTCGCGGGGCTGATGTAAAACGGTGCGCACTTTTTCTTTATCAATGCACTAAGTTGTAGCGGCGCAATTTATTGCGCGATAAATCGCGCCGCTACGGTATGTGCTAATACGCGTTTAAAAATCCGCTTTCAACACCACACGATAATGCGCTTTACCGGCACGCACGTGATCCAATGCGGCATTCACCTGCGACATAGGAAACTCCTCCACCTGTGGCGCAATATCAGTGCGCGATGCCAGTTTCAGTAACGCACGCAGTTGTCCCGGCGAACCGGTAGACGAACCCGTTAACGCCCGATCGCCCACAATCAAACTGAATGCCGGCACTTCAAACGGCTTCATCACCGCGCCGACGGTGTGAAACGCGCCTTTACGCGCCAGCGCCTGATAATAGGGCCTCCAGTCCAAATCCACCGCCACGGTGCTAATAATCAGGTCAAACTGCCCAGCCAATGCGCTTAACGCCTGCGGATCGCGGCTGTTTACCACCCGATCGGCGCCCATCGCCTTGATCGAATCGGTTTTCGTCGCTGAGGAGCTGAACGCAGTAACCTTAGCGCCCATGGCGCGTAGCAGTTTGATCGCCATATGCCCCAGTCCACCGATGCCAATCACGCCAACGCGACTGGTGGCGGAAATGTTGTGCATCAATAGCGGTTTGAACACGGTGATACCGCCGCACAGTAAAGGGCCGGCAGTGGCGATATCCAGCGCCTCCGGCAGCGGAATCACCCATTGCCAGTTGGCACGCAGATGGCTGGCAAAACCGCCGTGATTATTAATGGTCGAGGTTTTACCGTTTTCGCAGTTCACCTGATCGCCTTCAATGCAGGCATCGCAGTGCTGACAGCTTTTCGCCGTCCAGCCGATACCCACGCGTTGGCCTAATTTCAGCCCTTTATTGTGCGCCGCATCACCCAACGCCACGACGCGACCAATCACTTCGTGGCCCGCGATCAGGGGATAGCGCGAACCGCCCCATTCGTTATCAATCATCGACAAATCGGAGTGGCAGACGCCGCAATAATCCACCTCAACCTGCACATCTTCCGCGGCCAGTGGACCGGCATCATATTCGTAAGGCACCAGCGCCTCACCCGCCTGCAGAGCGGCATAGCTGGAAATCTTCATTGCTGTCCTCAATGTTGGTTTGCTGGCAGCAGTTTATCAAAGCACTACGTAATATTGTGCCGAATAATCAGGTGATTAAGAGGGTGGATGCTGTTTGAAGGGAGGTGAGTGCAGTAAAACGGTGCGCAGGCGTGCGCACCTTGCGACCTGAGGTCGGCATTTATGCCGACCTGGTCATCTGAGGTTAGAAATCAGCTTTCAGAACCACGCGGTAATTGGCTTTACCCGCGCGCACGTGATCCAGCGCTTCATTGATTTTTGACATCGGGAACTCTTCAACCTGCGGCGCGATATCCGCACGCGATGCCAGTTTCATCAGTGAACGCAGCTGGCCTGGCGAACCGGTGGATGAACCGGTCACCGCACGATCGCCCATAATCAGGCTAAACGCGGGTACTTCGAACGGTTTCATCACCGCGCCAACGGTGTGGAACTTGCCGTGCGGCGCCAACGCCTGGAAGTACGGCTGCCAGTCAAGATCGACCGCGACCGTGCTGATAATCAGATCAAATTGTCCGGCCAGTGCATTCAGCGCCTGCGGATCGCGGCTATTCACCACACGATCGGCACCCATCGCTTTAATTGACTCGGTTTTGCTGGCGTTGGAGCTGAACGCCGTCACTTCGGCACCCATCGCGCGCAGCAGTTTGATCGCCATGTGGCCTAAGCCACCAATGCCAATCACGCCGACGCGGCTGGTGGCGGTGACATGATGCATCAACAATGGTTTAAACACGGTGATGCCGCCGCACAGCAGCGGGCCTGCTGAGGTGTAATCCATCGCTTCTGGCAGCGGGATCACCCATTGCCAGTCGGCACGCAGATGGCTGGCAAAACCGCCCTTGTTCATGATTGTGGGCACGGAACCATTTTCACAGTTGACGTGTTCGCCGTTGATGCAGGCATTACAGTGCTGACAGCTTTTTGCCGTCCAGCCGATGCCCACACGCTGGCCGACTTTCAACCCTTTGGTCTGCGCTGCAGCACCTAACGCGCTGATACGACCAATCACTTCATGGCCGGCAATCACCGGAAAGGAGGAGATGCCCCATTCGTTATCAATCATCGATAGATCTGAGTGGCACACTCCGCAGTAATCGACCTCAACCTGCACCTCTTCCGCAGCCAGTTCACCTGCCTCATACTCGTAAGGCACCAGCGCTTCACCCGCATTCAAGGCGGCATAACTTTTGATTTTCATTACTGTCCTCTGTATCTACGTTTTTGACAGGGCAAGTCTAGCAGAGCGTGTTTACCGCTCATGACCATAAATCCGCCACTTAGTCACTTTGCCGCGAATAGACAGGGGAAAAGCATCCAGGGTTAAAGAGGATCGTGATTAAGCGGCGAGCGGTACGCCACGCGCGCTTCTTCTATCAGTTGGCTGGCGGTGACCGTGGGCGGTAAGCGCATCAGCACTTTGCTCGCTTGCCAGTAACAGAGCACCATTAATTCATCGGTTTCGCTTTCAGCCATCTCCAGCAGCCGCTCGCGCAGTGTGGGGACGTCCAGCGTTTGTTGCTCATCCATGAGTTCTGCAATGGTTTCATTGAGAACCTGATGGATGATTTTCCAGGAGAGATTGGCAAACACATTGAACCTCGATGCTTAACGTTTGGCTCCAGGCAAATGAATCAAAAATGCTGCAAGAAATAAAATTGAAACAGAACTAACTATAGCCGCTTATTTTCTGCACAAAGGCGCTGCGGACTGACTTTCTTGTAGCTCGCGGATCTATAAAACGATTTTTATTTCAGCACATTTTCGCCAGCCGAATGGCCTTGTAACAAAAAAGCACAAGCCTGCACTGGCTGTCGGCGCAGCGCTTTGCCAAAGTAAGGCAGCGTTATCCGTTCAACTCCATTTTCTACAGGGAATAACAATGAACCAATCCGCCGCATTACATGCCGACCCGCTGGTTTGGGGCCACGGCCCGAAGGTGTTTGAAGTGTTTCTGGAGCCAACCTGCCCGTTCTCGGTACGTGCATTCAATAAACTGGATGCGCTGCTGCAGTTAGTGGGAGAAGAGAAGATGACGTTGAAGATTCGTCTGCAATCGCAGCCATGGCACATGTATTCCGGCGTGATTGTGCGCTACATCCTTGCCGCGTCCACCCTGCCCGAAGGCAAAGCGGCCGCTAAAAAGGTGCTGCAGGCGGTCGCCGATCATCGTGAAGAGTTCGAATTTACCGATCACAGCCACGGTCCAAATATGGATGCCACGCCCAATCAGATACTCGATCGTCTGGAGAAATACAGCGGCGTAAACGCTCGCGAGCCTTTCCTGCGCGCCGAGTTGCAGAACGAGATTAAATGGCACAGCAAGTACTCGCGCCAAAATGGCATTCATGTTTCACCAACCTTCATCACCAACGGTTTGGTGCAGCTGGATATTGGCAGCGGTGACGACATCGAATCCTGGGCAAAGCGCATCCTCGCTTAGCCGCTTCGGCCCGTTGCGACGGGCCTTGGTATGATTTCGCAATAGATTTTCGCTTGCACTGTCCGCACCAATTCCGATAATCGCTATCTACCTAATTATATAGCGAGAAAGGGAATGCGATTTACTCACCTCAGCGCGCTGCTGCTTACCGTCGGCGCGGGCTTTACGCTGCATGCACAAGCCAATACCGATATCCGCGTCACTTATGCCGGTTCGATGGGTAAAGTGATGGATCAATCTTTAGGTCCAGCTTTCGCTAAACAAAACAACGGCAACTATGAAGGCCAGGGTCAGGGCGCCTATGGCATGGCACGTTTGCTGGCGAGCAAGAAAATCACCGCTGATGTGTTCGTCTCGATTACGCCGGGGCCAATGCAAATTCTGAAGGATGCGGGATTGATTGATGACGCGATTCCAGTGGCGAGCACCAGCATGGTGGTGGCCTATAGCCCAAAAGGCAAATACGCGCAGCAGTTCGCGCAGGCCAAAGGCAGCGATGCCAGCTGGCTGAAGGTGCTGGCAACGCCGGGCATTAAATTTGGTCGCACCGATCCGATCAACGATCCCAAAGGTCAGAACATCATCTTTACCCTGCTGCTGGCTGAGAAATATTATCAGCAGCCAGGCATCGCCGATAAAATCATGGGCGGCTATCAAAACCCGGCACAAACCCACCTCGAAGGCGGCCTGCTGACGCGTCTGGAAAGCGGCCAGGTGGATGCTGCGGCGGGGTATGAGAGCGAGGTGATCTCCGCACACCTGCCCTACGTGGCGCTGCCCGACGAGATTAATCTGAGTAATCCGGCGATGGCGAAGCAGTGGTACGACACGGTGAGTTTCAATGTGAAAGACAGCGCAGGCAAAGGCGAAGTGCTGCACACCCAGCCGCTGGTTTACTACGCCGCGGTGCTGAAAAATGCCCCACACGGCGCGGCTGCAGGTCAAGCCTTTGTGGATTTTATGCTGAGCCAGCCGGGCCAGGCGCTGTTTAAACAGAATGGTTATGCCGCACCAAAAGGCGGTTCCCTCTACCCGTAATGAAAACCCGTCACGCCACTGCGCTGTGGCTGTCACTGCCGGCACTGCTGCTGTTGGCGGTGCCCTTTATCACGCTGATTGGCGTTACGCACTGGCAGCATCTGCAGCTTGCGTGGGGCGATGGCAATGCCATCGCGACCTCGCTTGGCCTGGGTGCTGTCGCGCTGATACTGATTTTTGTCAGTGGATTACCGGTGGCGTGGTGGTTGTCGCAGGCACGCGGTCGTGCGCGATTGATCGTTGAATTGCTGGTGATGATTCCGCTGCTGACGCCGCCGCTGGCAATGGGCATTTTGCTGGTAAGCGCTTACGGCCCTTATAGTATGCCAGGTGAGCTGTTGGGGAGGTTTGGCTGGACGCTGGTTAACAATCCCGCTGCGTTTATTCTCGCGCAATGGTATGGCGCGCTGCCCTACTTCGTCACCACCGCACGTTCCGCGTTTGCCGGCGTACCGCAGGATATTCTGGAAGCGGGTCGCACGCTTGGCGCTTCTGCGTGGCAACGTTTCTGGCGTTTGTCGATACCGCTAGCCGCGCCGGGATTGGCCTCCGCTAGCGCATTAGCATGGGCGCGAGCAATGGGCGAATTTGGCATCGTGATGATTTTTGCTTATTTCCCCCAAGGCATGCCGGTTCAGCTGTATAACAACCTGCAAAACAACGGTATTGATGCGGTTTATGTACTGCTGTGGCTGCTACTGCTGTTTACTTTGCCGGTGCCGTTGATCAGCTTTGCGCTGTCACGACGCGTGTAAGGTCGTCATTGATGGCGACCAGGTGCGCATTCATGCGCACCTTACGCAAAACGATTACTGAATCGCTTTCAGCGCATCCATCGCACAGGCTTCATCCAGATTACCGCCCGGCGCACCGCCGATACCAATCGCGCCAATCACCTGATCGCCGCTTTTCACTGGCACACCGCCAGCCAGCAGCAGGAAGCCTGGAATATCACGCATATTCTGCGCACCGGCATTGTTCTGCGCCGCTTCCATCACTTTACCGCTTGGATTTTTGGTGCTCAGCGCGGTGTAAGCTTTCATCTGACTGGCTTCGACGGTATGCGGACCGGCGTTATCCATGCGCTGCACGGCTTTAACCAGACCAGCGCGATCCACGACGGTCACGGTAACGTTATAGTTTTTCGCTGCGCACGACTGAATCGCGGCGCTTGCCAGCTTCTGTGCATCTTCCAGCGAAAGGTTGGATGCGGTTAATGCCGCGTGGCTACCGAAGGAAATAAAGGCCGCCGCAGCGGCAATCAGAGAAAGGCGAATGTTCATGGGTCACTCCTGAATAGTTGATGAGTGACACTTTAGGGTGCAGAGCGGGAAAAAAATATTCGGGCGATTACGCGTTCGGCCTGGTAGTTATACCTGGTTCAGCTGCTGCCAGGCGTGAATCAGCTGGGCGAGATTACTCAGCTCCAGCTTGGTAAACACCGCAGCCCGGTGCGCTTCAACGGTGCGCGGCGACAGCGATAAATCCCGCGCGATCTCTTTGCTGGTTTGCCCGGCAATCATCAACTGCATCACTTCACTTTCGCGCGCGGATAGCAGGGCAAAACGCGCCTGCAAACCCTGTTGCGATTGCCAGCGTTGCGCACGCTGCTCACTTTCGTTTATCGCCTGGTGAATGGTTTCCAGCAGCGGTTCAATATCCAGCGGCTTGGTGAAAAACTCAAACGCGCCCTGACGAAACGCGCGACGGCAGGCTTCAATGGTGCCGTGGCCAGTCATAATGATCACCGGCAGCAGCGGATGACGATCGCCCTGCTCCGCCAGCCAGCTCAGACCGCTAATGCCCGGCATGCGCACATCCAACAGCAAACAGCCGCGCAGCGGCTCCAGCGCTTGAGTGGCCGCTTCAAACGAGGCCAAATCGGCAAAATCTGCCACGTCGTATTCCAGTGTTTTCAGCAGAAAACCGAGCGATTCCCGTACCGATAAATCATCGTCCACTAACCAAACCTTCGCGCCCATTCCTTTACTCCGCCAGTTGGAAAATTAAGGTGATTTCCGCGCCGCCCTCAGCGCGATTCCCCAGCCTAAGCTGGCCATTCATACGTAACATCAAACTCTCGACCAGCGTCATGCCTAATCCCATGCTGTTGGCACGCGAGCTATAAAACGGCATACAGGCCTGCGCTAATCCTTCCGCAGAGAAACCCGGGCCGTTATCGCTGATGATGATTTTGATACCTTGCGGAACCTGTTCCGATGCAATTTTCACCCACGCATCCGGGCGTCCCTGCTGCATGTGAATCGCGTTTTGCAGCAGGTTATGAAACACCTGCTCCAGCCACTGGGGATCGCTGAGCACCTTGGCCTGACCATGCTGAAACTGCTGGCGCAACGCCACATCACCATCATCCAGCTCCTGCTGCAGCAGGAGCGTCACGCGCCGCCATACCGCTTCGGGGCTAACGGCAGTCATTGCCACCGGACGTTCACTGACGATGTCGCGAAAACGTTGCAGCAATCCTGCAAGGCGCTCGGTTTGCAGACTCATAGCATTGAGCGCTTGCGGCAGATTCTCGTGTTTGCCCTGTTTCAGCAGCAGTTGGCTGCTGTGCAGCCAGGTGTTGATCGCGGTCAGCGGCTGGTTAATTTCATGGATAATGCCCGCGGTGAACTCGCCCAAGGCTTCGCGACGCGTGCGCTGAAAATAGTCGGCACGCAAACGCATCTCTATGTGCTGGCGCCAGTGGCGCAGCAGCCACCAGCCGAGTCCGCCGATCACCAGCCACAATAGCAGCGCCAACATAAACGGCAGCGCATGCAGCGCGCGCAGATCAGGATTAGCGCTGCCTTTGAGTAAAAACGGTTGATAGTGATTGATGAACGGTCGCTGCCATTGCCAGCGGGCATTTGCATCATAGTTTGGCGTCTGAATCGCCGTTGGCGCATGAATATGAAAGGCCAGCGCCAGCGCCACGTCCGAGGTTTGCAGCGCAAAATGCAAATCCACCAACATGCGTATCTGACGATAGGGATTGTAAAGCCAGTATTGACCGCCGCTGACCTCTTCAAAACGCGGCGCTGTTAACGCACGATTCACCGTGTGTTCGATCAAAACCAGCTGCGGAAATTTCGACTGTAACAAGGCAAGATCTTCGTCACCGGTCAGTAACGGCAACAGCGTTTCATTCTGCGTTTGATAGGCTGCGAGTCGATTAAACTGTTGGTTAAAATGCGCTTCGCCCGCGCGCTGTTGCTGCAAAATTTGATCGGCGAACAGTGCGATCAAGGTGATTAACGTTAACAACAGCCAGGCCAGCCAATACCTTTTCATCCATGGTCGGTAAGTGTGAGGCATAAATTTCCATCGCTCTGCAGTCAAAAAAACCTCCATTGCGCATAGCGAGGAGGTCAGCTCTTAACGAGTTAAGTCAAACGTTGTAACCCGCGCCGTATAGGGATTCAATGACTTTCCCTGGATTGCTATGGTTTTCAGAAGTCTACCTGGATTGACCATAATTATCAGTGGATCTTGCTATGGATGGTGAAGGTAAGATTTTAGCATTACAGCAATCCAGGCTGCATGCCATGAGCAGGGCTCCACGCCGGTCGTTAGATAGTGATGTTGAGATGAAGCCATTGCTGTATTCGGTGCTGGCTCAAAGGGGTGCACGGGCATCCAGATAGTGCTGCTGTTTCATATGGCGGATCAGCATGCGGCCTTCCGGCATAAATTCGGTGCCGAAGCGAACCAGCCCGATCTCTTTAAGTTCGGCATCAATGGCATAACGCAGCTCGCCGGGCATATTCTGTTCCAGTAACACCACGTCAAGGCGCTTCAGGCGCGGCTCGTATTTCAGCAGCACCGCAGAGAGCGTATACAGCAGCTGATGCGCGGTGCCGGGCATGCCCTGCAGGATGCGCGTCATGTCGGGCAGGCCGTAATCGGGGAGATGCGACAACGATCCGGCGCGGGTGTTAAGGATGCGCTGCATATTATCGAGCACGGAAAGGATCACCTGATCCTGCTCCTTGACGCGATCCAGCTCAAGACCACCAGAAAAGCTGCCTTTCAGCAGCTCATACAGCGAAGGTTGATGATTGCCGCCACTCATGGTTTTGCCTCGCTGATCAGGCGCAGGCTGTTGCTGCTTAACTCAATCACGCGTGCTTTATCCGGATCCAAATCGTTGCGCTCCAGCACCAGCCGCCAGCTGTTTTTCATCATATCCGGCTGCTGGAACAGTGCGACTACCGCGACAAATTTTGCTTCTTTTTCCATCGGCATATTCAGCGACACGTCGCCGCCCGGCGTCAGCACCACATCGCGATCGGCGAGGAGTTCTGACTTGAGCACGTCCGCCGCATCGCCGGTCAGATGCTGATATACCGCGCCGTCGAACGCCTTACGCTCGCTGAGCTGGAACACGCGCACCATCACCGGCTGCGACAGCGGATTATGCTCGCGGCTGTCGCTGTTGAGGCTTGCGCGCGCGCTGAAATCAAGGTGCAGGGTTTTAATCTGCTTGTGGAAAATCGCGTCAAACGCCGCAACGGATCCATCAGTGACTTTCTGCTGCAAACCGCAGCCGCCAAGCAGCAACAGTGCGCTGCACATCATAATGTTAATCAAAGTGGTAACTGACACGTCGCTGCTCCTCGCAGGGTTTGACCGGGCTCATGCCTGCATAGCAGCCCAGTTCAGTGGTAAAGGTTTGGGGGATATCGCTGCACCCGTGGTCCGCGCCGAGCACGCCGGTCATGCCGAGCCAGAACGGCGCATCGCCCAGTTCCGGCGGGGCCAGCAGTTGGGTATCAAGACACAGCCGGATGCGCGCGCGATAGCGCCAGCCAAGGTACACCCGCAGCATCACCAGAAAGTCCTGATACAGCTGGCCATCCGGCAGCCAGCGATGAGCCTCATCCGGGCAGGCGGTCTGCAGTTCAATCAGTAGCTGGCTGTTAGCATCCATCGCTTCTTCGCCGAGCGGCGCATTGCCGTCGAGTACGAACTCGCATTCCAGCGGATGGCTTACCGGCACCGGGCGCAGACAGTGCGGCTGCACGCGAACCGAGGTGCCAGGCGCCAGTAAACGCACCAGCGCGCGAATGCCCTCTTCCGTTCTGCCCGGCTGGCGCATGACGCCGAGTAGCGCCAGAAAACGTGAAACCGGCGTGGCGATATGCCTGCCGGTGCCCGGAATGCCCAATCCCACCAGCCCGAGCAGCGACTGTGAAGTACTGTCGCCACCGCCCGCTTCGAAGGTCGCCGGATACGAGTATTTGCGCCAGATGCGATAAAACTGCGTCAGGATGCGGTGGTTAAAAATATCCAAAAATCCCTGCAGCGCTTCATGCCCTTCATCGCGCTGGGTGATGTCATCGATATAGCTGCCGGGCAGCGGCGAATCCACGCCGTATAAACCCAAAAACGTGGTGCGTACCACCGGCGGCGCGGCGGCATCGGTTTCAGGGTACTCAACCGCTTTCAACTCGCCAGCCGGAAAACCCATGCCGGGATGCGGCAGCAGCCGCACCGCGTCGTTTTCCGGTTTATTAGTGCTGCCCAGCGGCGGCTTATCTTTGTGTTGATGCTCTATCAGCTGACAGAAGCGGTAAAAGTTCAGCCGTGTCAGCTCCTGCTCCAGCCGTGGCGTCAGCCGGAGATGCGGCGATTGTGCTTCTCTTCCCATTCGAGGCGCTCTCCGGTTGGCTGCAGGATTAAAATCAGACGGTTAAACAGGTGGATATCGGTATACAACGCGAAGAAGCGGCTGAGCATTTCGCCAAACAGGCAGATATCGCCGCTGCCGGCAAAGCCGCTGCTGTCGAGGGTGATTTCAATCTGCACGCCGCGCAGCAGATAACCCTGCTCAAAGCGTTCGGTCTCTTTGTGGCAAACGTGCAGAATCGCCTCCAGACGACGGCGGTTCATTTCACTGTGCGTCCAGTCATACAGCGCCAGCGTGCCGCGCAGTACCTCAGCGTTATCCATCATCCACAGGAAGCTGGAACCGAGATGGCTCAGCACGCGCCAGTGAAAACGATCACGATTGGGCGGATAGCACGGCAGCGTCGGCGCGCAAAGGTTGCGCACTTGCATCGCCACGTCGGTGCTGCTCACCGCGGTATCCAGCAGCGTGCTCTGCAACGCGCGGCGCGGCAGCTGGCCGTTGGTGCCGGTGACGCTCACCGACAGGCTTTCATTCTCCGGCAGGCTGTGATTATCAAAGGCTTCGCCACCGAGGATCATCCAGGTTTCATGCAGCCCGGACGGGCCGCGCCGCACGCGCGTGTGATAGTAATGTTCCGGCGCTTCGTGACGTAGCATGCCGCCTTTGTGGCGGAAGCTGCTGAACGGTACGTACGGCAGACCTTTCGATGAAATCACTGAATCCACCGAGTAAATTTCAGTATGTCCGTCCTGAACGCGCATCGGTCGCAGCATATATTCGGTCTGTAATCCGTTAATCATCAGCGGATCAGATTCCATCGCGAACAGATTAATCACCGGCACGGCGTTGAGGCGCAGATGCTTTTCGCTGAACTGGAAATCATGCTCCCAGCGCTGGGCCAGCACCACGTCGAGTTCAAACCACGGCAGAGAGGCGGGCAGCGCCCCCTCCTCCAGCCCGCGCAGGTTCACCGCCATAAACTTCTCGCGGAAGGTGAAGTATTCCAGCAGCAGCTGATAGCCGCTGAAGCTGCCCTCATCGCCCGGCCACAGCCGATCCTCCTCGCTGAAGCCCTGCGCGCTGAAGTGCCCCTCGAAGCGGCGGTTGTCGGTTTCGCCTGGCAAACGCAGTGCAACGCTGGCGACGGTAAGCGGCAATGCTTCGTGCAGCGCGCCGGCCAGCGGCGCATCGGCATTGAGATAGAGCGGAATATGGCTGACAGCGATGCGGCCCCAGTCGGCCGGCGTGCCGCCGTTGAAGCGCAGGCGGATCACCGAGCGGCCGGCGGCATCGGTGGTTAACTTTGCCGACTCCAATGCCAGCGGCAGCACCTGCACCTCACGCGTGGTGGTGTAGCGACAGCGCGTGCCTTTTTCACCCACCGGACGTGAAATCACTTCAAAGCCGCGCGCCAGGCGCATCGGTTCCTTCATCTCACGCCAGTCGGGCGTGAATTCCACCACCGACATCGACGGAATGGTGCGCAGATAGTGCGGCCACAGCAAGCTCACCAGCCCTTCGGTGAGTTCCGGCAGGTCATCGTCGAGCTTTTCCCGCAGTCGACCGACCATAAAGGCAAAGCCTTCGAACAGCCGTTCAACGTAGGGATCGCGGGCGCCGGCTTTGTCGAGATTGAGCATTGCTGCCTGTTCAGGGTGGGCACGAGCGAACTCTTCGCCCGCTTCCTGCAGGTAGCGCATTTCAGCGTCGTAATAACGCAGGGTTAAGTCGTCCATGGTATTCACTAAGTAATGTGCCGGCGGAGTGAATCAGGCGGCAGAAAGTTGAAAGGCGGATGTCAGCTGCAGAGGATGGCGGCCCTGACCGGGTCAAGCGTGATAAGGCCGGACAACAGCGCGTCCATTTCCGGTTGAATGCGCGTGCGTTCCCTTTCGCTACGCGCCGCTCTGGCACGCAGCAACTTCAGTCGTCGGGCTCGCACTTCGAATAATAAGGTTGGTTCCCACTGCGCAAGCGTCAGTGCACCTGCCAGCTGGTTAAGTTCATCCAGCAGATGCAGTGCCATTTCGCTCTTACCAAACTGCTCGCACACGCGCGCCATAAGCAGGCGCAGCAGCCACTGATCTTTCGTATTGCTGGTGCCCGGACGCATTTGCAACCAGGCGAGTGCGGCTTCGACGCTTTCCGCTTCCGCTTTTTCCGCCGCTTCACTTTCCAGCGACAGAATGTCGTTGCCTGGCCCGGCAAACGGCGCGTCGCTCTCTGTTAAGCGCACATCGCCCATCACTTTCTGCGCGATCCAGCTGCGGGTCACCTCATCGGCAAACGGCGTGCCGTCTGAATACGAGAGCGTTTCCAGTCCCGGCAGCCTTGATAAAAGCCCATGCAAATCCTGCTGCACAATGTTCGCCAGCGCCGCGCCCATGTCCTGACGATTCAGCGCTTCACAGGCGTACCACTGCAGATCGAACCACACGTGATTGATGGCCTGCGCAAACAGCGAGTCGGTCAGTTCCAGCAGTTCCGTCCAGCTTTGCTGCAGATACAGACGCTTGAGGTGCGCACGATGATCGGGTTTCGGCGGGGGCAGACGCGTATTGCCGCCGGGTCCGAGCGCGGGAAGATTGAGGATGGTATCCCAGCGCACGCTTTTCATCAGATGATGTGCCGAAAGCCAGCCGCCGGGCTGCTCGCGCAGGTAGTTTGCCAGCACTTTTGCCTGCGCCTTCAGCGTTTCACCGGAGTTGACCGGCGCGAGTGCGGCAAGAGCTGAATCATCCACGTCCGCATGCGCCGGGCTGTTAAGCGGCACCATGGCGCTGGCTCCGCCGTTCTGCGCCAGCCGCAGCTCCAGCGCACGCAACAGCGGCTGAAGTCCGTTACGCTCATCTTCGTCCAGAGCATCTTCAATCAGCAGCAACGCGCCGCTGATACGACAAACCCGCACGATATCGGCTTCCGGCCACAGCGTCAGGCTGTCGAGCATTCTGGCGCTGCCGAGCCAGGCCAGCGCGCCCTGACGGCTGCGGCTGCGCTGCGGATGAAGCTTTCCACCAAACTGATGCAGCGCGGCGGCCAGCAGTTCCAGTCCTTCCGCCAGCCCCTGCTCACCGTCCTGATGCAGGCGTGCCCAGGCGTAAAAAGTGATAACCCGGATGTCCTTGCTCACGGTAGTCAGCAGCGATTCAGCCAGGCGGGCGATGGTGTCAGTATCAAACCCGGAAAGCTTGTTCACCTCTTCGCGGATATGCATAAACTGATCGTCGTAAGCCGGATCGTCTCCGGCGGGCAACGCTTGACTGATTGGTTCAAGCCAGCGCGCCCAGTCGCTGCGGCGCTGTTGTGCATCGGTTCTCAGCGTAGACTCATCCACGCCGCAGGCGTGCACCAGTTCGGTCATCGCGGTCATTATTATGCTCCGTCCATATTGGTGGTGAAGTCATCCGTGCTTGTTTCACGCGGGGCCATCGCTTCTGAAGCACTCGCCGCATCCACGCTGAAAATTTCCGTCGGCAGCGTAAAACCACGCAAACGTAGCAGCGCCAGCGGACCGTCGCGCATCTGCGTGCGCAGCACCCACGTCAGGGTGCGTTTATCCGGCGTGGTGAAGCTCAGCAGCCAGCGGCTGCGATCGAGACGCTCACGTTTCGCCTGCTCCAGCCAGCGGATAAAGCCCCAGGTGCCAGGATAATCGCCGTAAATCTGCGCGCTGCTTTTCACACCGGTCCAGGTAAGCAGCGTACCCGGCTTCAGGCTGTCGCCCGGCCAGCGCATCGCCTGCCACGTCGCCATCTGGTTGAAATACCGCAGCGGCTGACCATCCAGCATTAGCTGGGTTTCAATCACCTCCGGCGCAGCGCGCCCCTGCAATTCAAAGCTGATGCCCTGCGTGCCGTCGGTAAACAGAATATCGGACAGCTCGCGCAGCTGATTTACCGCCTTGAGGAAGGCAGGATTGAAGGTTAATCCCTGGCTGTGCGCCGCATCCGGCACCCAGCTGCTGCCCTCTTTTTGCAACACGCCACCGAGACGGCTGCTGAGAAAGCTGTCGATACGTCCGGCGTCGCGGCGGATAAACTCCGCCAGCATCGGCAGCGACGCGTAGCTTTGCCCGGCAGCAAACGGATAACGACCATCAAACGCAGTGCGCCAGTTTTCCACGATGGCGCGCTGCCACTGCGCGTTCAGGCTCACCGCCGAAGGCTGCAGGATGGTTTCCCACGCCTGCGTCAGCGGCTGCACAAACATCGTCTGCCCGAATCCACTCCACTCTTCGCCGAGGCTCGCTGCCATCAGGCTGCCGTACTGCTGGGTATCGGTGAGATCAACGCTCTTGCCCTGGAAAACCGTCTGCGCCAGGGTTTGCAGCATCTCCTGCGGATCCGGTGCGGCGGCAACCTGCTGCAGACGCAGGCGCACGCGGGTGATGCGGGTTAAATAGGTTTGCAGCGTCAGGCTGCTGTCGGCGGCCATCAGCTGCGATCCGCTGTTTTTGCCGGTCAGCGCCAGCAGCGGGCCGAAAGTCACATCCAGCGGACCTTCTGGCCCGGTAGCCTTCTGGCTGATAACCGGCCTGTCTTTCTGGCCGATCAGGTCTTTGGCTGAATTGATCAGCGTGTCGGACAGCGCCTCGCGCTGCTGACCGGTTTGACCCTGCCACGCCAGCGTGTTCATCAGCGCAATCAGCGGCGACTGCCGCACATCGCTCATCAGCGTCAGCTGGTCCGTGACGTCGGCAATGTTCTGCGCCGGGTTAAGCCGGATACCGTTGAGGACGTTGAGCCAGCTGGCGGCAAAGTCACTGAAATAGCGCTCAGTTAACCGCGCCTTCAGCGCCTCGGGGGAAATTTCCTGCGGCACGGCGCTGCGGGTGTCACTGAGCACCCAGTCGATTTCATCGCGCCGGGTGTTAGCCGCTTTCTCAATCTCCTGGCGCACACCGCCTTCCCACGCCTGGCGCGTAAACACGCCGGGCACTTTGTCCTCGCTGCTGAACAGCCGGCGCATATCGGTGCCCGGCGTCATGTCTTCCAGCGTCAAATCGGTATAGTTGCGGCGCACGTCGCGCAGGACGTTTTGATACAACGTCATCTCGGCGTTGCGCTGGCCGGTCTGCAGCAGCAGTACCTGACGCGCCTGACTCAGCAGCGACGCATCAGGTTTGATGCGCCAGCCCGGCTGCGACGGCAACGACGCGGCATAGAATGCCCACAAATTCGGGGCCAGCGTCTGCCACAACGACGTGGAAATGCCAGGATATTCCGGCTGAACGGTCGCCATGGTCTGCGCATAAAACGCCGGTTCGGCACGCTCCGGGCGCGCCATCATCAGCCAGGCCTTTAACTGCTTATAACCGGGCTGCGCCAGCGTGGCGCGCTGCGGGCTGGCGGCAGGTAAACCAGCCAGATAAGTCAGCTTCTCTTCCAGCGCGATGCGCGCCGGTTCGTGGATCAGCCGCTGCGCCGCGACGCCGTACCACGGCAGTAGCGCATCATGCAGCTGCTGCGTATGGTTAATGCCGAAGCGCTGATACCAGGACGCGCCGTGCTCCAGCCAGTGCTGCTGCTGCCCGAGATCGTTACGCAGGCCGTGCAGCGCAATCAGCTGCGCGTCGTTAACCTTCGTTGAATTCACCAGTACCTGGGCTTTCTCCGCCGCACTGACAATCTGATGACGATTGAACAATGAGGAGGCCAGCATGCCTGCGCCAGCAAGCAACATCAGGCTCAGCAGCGACCAGGCCAGCGTCTGTTCCCACGGCAGCCCGGTGCGACGCCCTCTGGCGCGGTCTAACGCGATACTCTGCCAGAGCGCGCTATCGGATAATGCATGAGGATGTACGCTGTCCAGCGCAGGCTTTGCTTCCGGCAGGCTGAACATCAGGCCTCGCAGTAAACTGCGACGCGCCGGGTCCAGCCACGGCGCTAAGCGCTGCTCCCAGGCCTGGCTTTCACCGCTGGCAAGCTGCTGCGACAGACGCAGCAGCCAGTCGTGGCTGAGGCTATGATCGACCTGCGCCAGACCGCGTTCACGTAACGGAGCGACCAGGCTTTCGAGCTGTTGAGCTATATCTTCCGGCAGCGCTTTCGCCGGAAACACTGCGCCTACCGCGTTGTTTTCACGCTCTGGCTGCGGCCAGTCACTGTGACCGAGCTGCCAGATCCACACCGGCGCGCGCCAGCGCAGCGCGGTGGCAATCTTCTCCAGCGAGCGCATCGCCGCATCGCTTTTTTGCGGTGTCAGTGTGGAATTGAAATCCTGAACCAGCACAATGCCGTCCAGTGGGCGGCTGCGGCGCAGCTTGCGCAACGCGTCGTATTTTCCAGTGTCCAGATGAGCATCAAGGCTGCCACCGTAAATCAAAACAGTGCGGTTACCTTCCATCCACGCATTTTTGCTAAGTCCTGGTACAAGCTGGCTAATCGCGGCGTCATCGCCGACAACCAGAAGCAGGCGAACTTTATTGCGCCATAAGAGGTGGTAGCGTGAGCGAAGATAGTTGCTCATGCTCGCCAGGCATGTGAAATCCGTGGCAGAGGCAGGCTTTTCTCCTTTTTTGTCACCCGATGGTGTGACCGGGACGCCCGCATTCAGCGGACTGAATAAGAAGAAAATCACCGTACATATCAGGCACGCCAGAAAAATAAATCCCGTCAACGGAAACCAGAACTGGCGGGTGGTTGCTTCAACGGGTAAGGCTTTTAGCTGGGAGAGCAGAAATAAAAACAGCAGTAAAACGGACACGGCAACGAGCCCGTATCCCAGCAGACGAAAGAAGTTTTTCATTATTTTTTGTTCCTTTCATGCTCACCGGTAGCGCGGATAAATCCCGGCAGCAGCGCGCTGGCCACCACCTTTCGTAACGCGAATGCCAGACCCGGTAAGGTCACGCCAAGTACGGCCAGTAAAGTGAACGTTCCCCACCACGAAAATAACCAGGTAGGGAAGGCAAAACCTAAAGACCAGATAAAAAGAGTATTAAGCAGGACCGCCAGCATCATTCCACCGGCAGGGAAAGGCGTGGCCTGCGCCCGTTCGGGGGAGGTGTTCATCAGCGGCATTTTCCTGCCAGCCACCATCGCCCAAGCCTGTTTATCATCTGCCCACACCAGCCACTGGCTACCCATGTCGTAATTGACGGCTTCGATTGCCGCAACGGACATCAGCCAGCCGGCAAGGTGACCGTAACGATCGCAGCCTTCATCAAAATCAATTAGCCCCGCCATCGGCGCTGAACTGCGCAGAGACAGCGGCAGCTCAAATACGGCAGATGTCAGTTGCTGACGCTGAGGGGCGGTGAGTCCGCTGAACCACACCAGCCCGATAGACGCTGATGGTTGCTGATTCATCTCTTTCAGCTCTTTTAGCTCGGCTGAAAGTTCACTGGTCTGCAGCGGCATGGCCCGAAATACCTTTACGGCTTCTCTTTGCTGAGCAGCAGAAAGCAGTAAGGGAGGTGCGAGTAATAGTGCGCTGGCAAATTCAGCCAGGGTTTCATTCACCTGACGATAATGTATTGCCAGAATCAGTACCGGGTTGTGCGATGCCAGCAACTGGTTATTCCCGAATTCGAAAGGAAATTCGGCGGGTAACACATGGAAGGTGGGCATCCACGGCAGTGCAAGCTGTTTCCACAGCGACGTAACACGCTGCTTTTCCTGCTCCAGTGATGCGGCCGAAGTCTGAATGACAACGGTTAGTGCGCCGCTGGGATACCAGTTTGCTAACGATGGTGCTATCTGCTTCAGCAGTGCCTGACTAAGCTGCTCAAAGCGTGAAATTCCGGGGATGAGTGCTTCACCTGCAAGCAATGTGGTGGGTTTATCAATAACGTCATTTTTAGCGACAAGACCTGTCCGCTGAGGGACGAAATCAGAGTTCACCATCAAATTGCTCTGATTAACAACGCAGAGGTGCTGATGGGCATGCTGCTGCCAGGCCGCATGTAAATTCAGTCGCCAGCTGTTCCAGTAAAATGCCTTCAGAGCCTGAATTTCCCACCCTAATAAATACAGGGTGAGGATTGTCATCACACCCACCAGCATTGTTGCGGCCAGCGGCAGCCAGGCTCCGGATGAAAGAGAAGACAGTTCCTCCACTGAACCAGAAAACAAAAGCCAGGCAGCACTGATTAATACGCAAAAGAAAATAATAAATAAACAGATCCACGGGGAACATGCGCTGGCGGGCTTACGCTCAGGCACTTCCGGTACTGACCATCCCATTAGCCGATCTCCATATCCGGCAGGCTGGCGATAACCACCGAGCCACATTCCGTTTTGCAGCCATGTATAACGATCCCACGACCATTTTCTTCATAAGATGCAACATTGCATTCGATAATACGGTTAGTGCCATGTAATGGGCAGGACACCGTATCATGCAGCAGGGCGGCATTTTTTCCCTGAATATCGAAAGTAGATGATGCAGATGTGACTTTTCCGCCGTGAGATGTAGAATCTCCCATGACGACTGCAAGTTTGCCCATTATTATGACCTATATTTTATTTACTGAACGGAGGGAGGAATGACTAATTTAATAAAACTGGCCATGCGAGATTATTAAGTATCATTTAAAATCACCTAAACTAACGAAGCACAAGTAAACCTTTAATCCCAAATGAGCTATCTAATTATCGAAACACCATAATATTCGAGGGAGCTAAAAATAAAGAAAGAAAAAACAACTGACAAAAACCACATCATTACAACATTGAAATAACTCTTTTCATAAAAAAACCAATATATCAACGTAATGATACAGCCAGATAAAATTGCGTATAAAAACATTACCAGATAAATAAATCCAAGCATCCCCTCTCCATAAAACTAGCTGGCTTTAAAGTTGATTTTGATAACGTACAATATATGACATCTGCTTTGTTACTGTTCACGCTGACGAATTTTCACATTTATCTTCTCGATTTCGGCCTGAGCTTCGGCTCGCTTTTCCAACGAATCAAACGGCGTATCACGGCGAATAATCGACGGCATCGGCGGGATAGTGAGCTTTCCGTGAAGATAATATTCATCGCTCTCCAGCCAGTCAGCCTGATGGCGAAGTTCAGCCAGCGAAGCTCTGTCCCAGGAGTGCCAGCAGAACCCTATCGGCAGATCATAGGCCACCACACGTTGCATAAATTTCTCACTCATGGGTAATGAACTGTGGTCAGTCGGCCGCAGCACGTAGGCGTGCACTTCTTCCTTCATCTCTTTGTATGACTGTCTCTCATACAACACCCGCTGGTCTTTGGAACCCGGCCCGGGTTGGTAATAAGAGGATGACGGTTTACGCTGCATTTTCTGGTCAAAGTATCCATACAGGGAGATGTAGTAGCGGTAATCAGCATCAATAGGTACTCCCCTCTCAGGATCTATCTGCCCATATCCATAGCCGGTATCGCCGCTCTGTTTCTCAATGCTTCGATAGTCTTGGTCAAAATCTTTTAACTCTGCAGCCGATAGCGGTTCTGGCACCGCTGGCGCATTGATATTCAGCCTTTGCGCTGGATCGGGGGTGGGCCAGGTCAGTTTCTGCAACATAGTCGTCGTGCTGTCCCAGAACGGCTTACCGTCTCCCAGACTTCCGAAATGCGTTGCCGGATCAGGCCTGTCACCGCTTGAGGTATTACGCGCCAGCATGCGGACATACAGGGCCTTGCCCGCCTGTGCAAATAAGGGATGGGATGCGCTGTAACCACTTTCACGGGTGTTAGGCAATCCCTGCCAGCCGATACTGCGCAGCGGCGAAGATCCCATCACCCGGTCATGTGGGTTGCAGTAGATATAGGTATTGCCATGATTATCGCGTTCGGAAAGGCCATTAAGTGTTTTACCGAGAGGTGTCCAGCTCTCTCCATCGCTGCACACGCCAGCCAGCAGATTACCGGTATTTTGCTGCTGCAGCCGGCGTTTGTTCTCCGCCACTTTCTTCACGATATCGGCGAAGGTCGCTTCACGGGCCTGTGGCGTAATAATCTCGTTCAAAGGATAAGAAATGTAGGTGGTCATTTCATTATCCAGCGCATAAGGAGAATTCATTACAAAGAGCGCATCCGGTGCTTCGATAGCCGCCGCTGCTAACGCCACCATGGTGCCCTGACTGTGCGATAATACGGTTACGGTGTCTTCCGGATGTTTATCCCGGATGGTTTTTATCAGTTTCGCTAAGCGCCCGGCGGCATGTGCATAGTAGTGGCGCGGCGGTGCTTTTGTCAGTAAACGGTCCCGTTCGCCGTTCATCAGTTGGGTGCTGAAGGGGATCGGCAGGCCCATCACAGAAGGCCAGTTATTAAACCCTTTATCGCTCCATAAGCTGACCAGCTGATTACAACCATTCTGAAACGGTCCACCGCCCCAGAAAAAAGGCCCACTGTTTTTTCTTTCTTCAGGAGTGAGCTCGTAATAACTGTCGCCATTTATATTTTTAAGCGGGATGGCATACTTGCCCTCTTCACCCTCTGCAGCACGATAGCCCCAATAAAAACGGATTACGGGTGAGCGACCTTCTTCTGTTATTTTTCGTGGCGGAGTAATCCATTCCTTTGCATTTTCGGTACTCCAGCCTGCTTTTGTATATTCATTAGCTATAAGATGACACCCACTATTCTTCTTAAGTCCAAGCCTTTCATTTAATCCTTCACATAGTGATTTCTCTGCATTGTTATACCACTCACCCTCAGAGTTCACTCCATGAACAAAAATAATTAGTCCCGGCAGCTGAAGTGGTGGCTGAACTTCTGCATTTACATTAATATTTTTATAAGATGTCATCGAATGATCAAAGGGAGTTCCATTGTCTGTTTTTTGTACTATTACCTTGCGAGTTAGCGAAGGGTTTTTAATATCTCCATTCATAATTTTTTTCTCAACGGCTGAACCGGCTCCAAATTTTTGTCACACACCAACCTCATTTGTTTTACCTTTGAAATATCGTCCATGGGTAGCTCTTTCTGGTAAACCGGTCCTGTAGCACCTGGATAACCATTCCTTTTACTAGCTTCTTCATCAGGATCAAATATCCACTTCCAGGTTCTACCATCTTCTTGATATCTTTCATGACCTTTAAAGTCGATCATATAAAAACCCTGATTTGTCACTAACATATCGTAATCAGCAGTATCCTCATTAGGATCTTGCGTATTTGAGCCATATGTCACTGAACGCCTTGTTTTTCCGCCATCAACACTCACTGAAATAATATTCAGGCACCCTTTATCAGAACCCAGGCACGCGGCCTTGTTATCATTCAGGGTCAGAGGAAATGCCAGATAATCATCGCGCGTTGAAAGCCAGAACAATCGGCCTTTAAATAAGTAGCCTGATGAGGGAGAAATCTGTACGTGAATATCTTTTTCTTTATTATTGTAAAAAGTCTTCCCATTCTCACAGCGGGTATAATCTTCCAGAGTGAAGTAGCGGTTATCATCAATCCGATAGATAATCTGCGGGGGTCCGTAAACAGGCGGCGGCGCATTTTTATTTTTTTCAGTCATTACCGTTTCATGCAGTGAGCCCGCACCAAAGCCGTAAGCCGCACCTTCCGTAACGCAGCCTGTCAATAGAGGTATGGCTGTAAGGCAGGATAACAAAAACACCATTTTAGTTAGATTGTTCACAGATATTATTCCTTGTTTATATGAACCCAATATCAGGACTTTTTGAGCACAATTTTCAACCCATCGATTGTTTCAGACTCCAGTAGTGAAGAGTGCCCGTTTGCATCCGTAACTCCGCTAATGACCTTTCCGTCAGGCAGATGTATTTCATAATTTTGATTTGCTAACGCTTTACCTGATAGCGGATGGGTAATAATAAATTTTTCATTAAAACTCCCCGGCTCAAATGACTTCATTACGCTCTGCATGCTGGCCGGCCCCGCCTTACTGATACCCGCATTTTTAACCAGCAGCTTACCCGGTCCGCCAATCTCCACGTGGCCGCCTTTCAGCTTTATATAACCGCCGCCGCAAATCAGCGTCAGCTCATCCTGCGCCGTCACGACCAGCTTCCTGCCGCTCGAAATATGCGTGTCCTCCGTTGACCAGGTCGTCACGTTTCCGCCCTGCGCCTGCACGTCGATATCGCCCCGGGAAGTAAACAGCTTCGCGCCCTCTCGGCTGTACAGGCTGATTTGTTTGCCTGCCGCCACGGTAAGGTCCTTCTGCGCGCCGAGGTCCATCTGCTTTGCGGCAGTCAGCATCAGGTTATCCTGCGCCGACAGCTGCACATCCCCGCCGCTCACCAGCGCCACGCCCTGCGGCGCGCTCCCCACCAGCACCTCCTGCTGCATGTCTTCTATCTTTTTCTGCAGCAGCGCCTGCTGCGCGCAGGCCGCCAGCGACCGCATTTCAGCCAGCGCGGCGGACAGACGCGACAGCACCGGCTGCATCTCCTTCTGCTTACCGCGCGCCGCCGCCTGCCCGTCCGCGCTGATAAACAGCCCTTTGCTGGCGCGGATGGCGCCCCAGCTGTCAGTGCGCAGCTCAAAACCTTCGCCGCGCGGCTGGCGTTCACCGTCCACGAGATGTCCGAGATTCAGCTGGCTCTTGCCGCCGTACTCGGTGCTGAGTTTGATGTGCTCCTGGCCGCGCGTGTCGTCGAGTCGCAGCTTGTTGTTAGCTGGCGTGCGCAGCACGTTGCGCTTGTAGTTACGGATGGTGACGTGGTCGGCGCGTGATGAGTCGTGCAGCACCCCGGCGATGTACGGACGATCCGGGTTGCCGTGCTCGAAGCCAATCGCCACCTCGGTGCCGGCCAGCAGCGGCAGGTGCAGGCCATAGGTGTCGCCGGTAAACGGGCGCGCCTGGCGCACCCACAGGCTTTCGAAGCCGCTTTCTCAGCCCGCGCGGTCAAACAGCATATTGACGCGATAGCGCCCGTCGCGGTCAATGTGCCCGTAGGTATCGTTGGTGGTGGTGCTGCAAAATCATCTGGCTCAGCACCGGCAGGGTCTACTATGATGTGCATGGTCGCGCAGGATCGTTAATTTATCTATCACACAATATATTTAATAACTCAGGTTGGAGAGTAAACGATCATAACTAATAAAGATTAGTAGCTCAACATCACCTCAAAGTAATAACAAGCTAATTTAACATAAGCCATATTAATTGACAGGTAAGAGTCATATCATTTAGACAAATGAATCTCACCCCTGTAATGGCGGACATCAGTTGAATTTAATTAACGCATGTGAATTGAGCTTATCGTTCATTTTGTAGCACTCGAACTTTCTCTTGTCTATTTCTACACCCTAAAGAGATTCCGTAAATATCTCGAATGGAATAGAAGGAATGTTTAATTTTCCTGTTTCGAAATAAGAATCATAGCCCTTTGACCAGTTAGCCCTATCCCGAAAATTTATCATGAAACTCTTATTCCAAGTCGTAGTAGGTAATACAGATGTAACTTTTCTGCCATGAGGAGTAGAATCCCCCATAACAACCGCGTATTATTCAATTATTATTATCTATGCTTTATTTACGGATCTATAGGCCGGTAACTTCATTTGATTTCTATTAAAATCATCTATAACAGTATCTCTGCTAATTAAATCGGGTTCAGGCACTTTGTCGGGCATTCCACTGAAAAGATAAGGATCCTCACCCTGTACCCAATCCGCTTTTCGCCGTAAATCGGCCATAAATGCCTTATCCCAGGTAGCATCGCAATACCCAATAGGTAAATCATACGCCACTACTTGAGACATGAAGTCTGCGTTCATTGGCAAAGTGCTATGATCAGTTGGCTGGGAGACATAAGATCTTAAGCGAAGATCTTTTTCTTCAAATGTTTCCTTACGGGTCACAGGTACCATTCGGGGCTCAGATTCAGTTCCCACATTTTTAAATCCAATCACAATATCCTGATTGGGATATAGATTGATGTAATTATCATAGGTATTGTCGTTTTTATAAACTGCCCCTTTTTTTGTTTCACCCCACCCATCTTTTTGCTCTTGGTCATGCTCTGCTCCAACGCGTGATACATCAAAACCAGCTAATTTTGCAGCATCAATAGGTTCAGGTACCTTTTCGGCATTAATAAAAACCGTTTGCCATTCTGGAGGCTCCGGATAGGTGAAATTACTGCTTTGATATTTGTCGCCTTTATCATCCCAGAAAGGTTTTCCATCCGGCAGTTTTGCAAAAGGCGTAACGGGATTTGGAGCTTCACCACATGGACTACTGCGAGCCAGCATCCGCTGAAATAAATTTCCCTGATGCTTTTTCAGCAGAGGATGAATCTGTCCCTGAGAATTATTGGGTAATCCCTGCCAGCCAATTGAGCGTAGCGGGCGTGACCCCATAACACGGTCATGAGGACAAAAATAGATATATGTACGCCCATGATTATCACGTTCGGCAAGACTGGCGCTATTTTCACCAGCAAGAGAGACATCAGGTCGCCAACTCTTTTTATCTGCAGTCTGACCTACGCAAAGCCCCTCATAGCCAAGCGATGACAGGTGATTCTTTCTGGAAGCAACCTTGTCAACGATCGCAGATAATGTGCTCTGCCGCCCCTCAGGAGAAATACACTCTTCAGCAGGAAGCGAGGCACCATTGAGATCGTTGTGATCCAGTGCATAAGGGGAATTAAGTACAAACAGTGCATCAGGTGCTTGCCCAGCAATCGCGACCGCAGCCATTGCCACCATCGTTCCCTGACTATGCGAGATAATGGTAACCGTATCTTTGGGATACTTATTACGAATGCTATCAATCAGATCGGCAAGACGTTTAGCTGCATGGGCATAGTATTTTCGCGGTGGTGCATTGGTTAAAAGGCGATCTTTATCTTCGTTAGCCCATTGAACTTTAAAGCCTGCAACACTCTCTTTAAATCCTTTATCACTCCAGAGTGAGTGTAGATTATTTGTACCGTTCTGGAACGGTCCGCCGCCCCAAAAAAATGGTCCCTGAGCCAGAATATTTTCATGAGACACACCTTGCCTTTTTAGCTGATGATAATCAATACCTTCCTTATTGGCTAAAGGTATAACATATTTATCTTCATTATCTTTAGGTGAGGAATACCCCCAATAGAATCTAATCACTGGAGAATTTGATTCTTTTGTGTTTGGCTCATCTCTTTCAACTAATGGTGTTGTTAAAACTTCAGAATCGCTTTTGTATTTATTTTTAATCAAAAGGTATGGTTTTTCAAGACCAAGCCGTTTGTTTAAGCCCGAACATAGGTTTTCTTCAGCGTTCTCAAACCATTCCCCCGTTGAATTAACCCCATGGACTAATATAATAATCCCTGGTAAATGAGGAGGCAAATTACACCCAGCTCTAACCTGACAATTCTTATGTGAAGGAAATGAGATCCAGGAAGGATGCCCATTGTCATCTAACTTACACTCAAGCTCACGAATAGGCTCTTTGCTATTGCTCATTATTAACCACCTCCCTTTTGCCACTTTTTGATGTATAGGTTATAGTTTTGGCTCTAATTTCATTATTACATTGATAAGTACCATCACTACTTTCATTAGATAACTGAGGAAACTCAATTCTATTTTTATAAACATCTCTTTTCATTTTAATAGCTATATCAGACAACTCATATGCCATTCTATTAGCCTCGTTATGCGATTTAGGTGGAATAGATTTCCTTGCATAGTCAAATATATCAAAGCGCGAATTATAATCTTTAGCGTATGGTATTTTCATTCGAGATACTTCGTTTTTTATCCGTTTTTCTACTTCATTATCCATATCATCAAATACATTTATTAACTTACTACTATTGCTATCAAATCGAATTTTATTCACACTAAAAAGACCATCAGTATATCCATCATTATAAATTGGTACTTTCTCAGACTCATCCCTTAAGTAAACCCCATCATTAGCCACTACAACTTTAAGCTGACTAAAACGTTCCGGTGTGCTGTAATCCTCAGCTACGATTTTATATATAAAGGTTTTGCCATAATCTGCTGAAAAGAAGAAAAATACAGGACAACCTCGCTCTGACCTTCCGCTACCACAATACTGATCGGTGGATGCTCCAGGAAATGCCAGATACCCATTATCCGCGCCATTAACAATGATACCCTGATATGCTGCCATGCTATTCCCAAGACGATATGAGAAGTCATTTAAATCGACATCCCATCCAAGGTGCGTTTTTATTCCCCGTCGCGTGTCATTGTAGTAAACTTGCCCCCCCTTATCACAGGATATATAATTCTCTAACGTCAGGTATCGATTATTATCTATGCGATAAATAATTTGAGCCGGAGCATCCGTTTCAACTTTTCGTGACTCTTCAACCTCTTGAGCACCACTCATCCCACCCAGCCCTACCCCAAAACTGGCCCCCATTGATACACCGGCTAAAAACTGAAGCCCCTTATACAGGGCATACAGGAGCACACCAATAATGGCTATAATTGTGAGGACTTTTCTATCTGACTGATTCCATCTCATATTAATTTGCCTTAACCAAGCTGATAATCATATTGTCGATAACATCAGATGAATTGAGTGATGTTGCTCCAGAAGCATCTGTAATACCGGAAACGACAGAACCATTTGGCATAGTGATTTTGTACGCCTTACCAGGTATAGGTTCTTTTGTTAGCGCATTTCTGATAACAAACTTTTCATCAAATGTTGATGGCTCAAACGACTTCATTACGCTCTGCATATTCGCCGTACCCGCCTTACTGATGCCCGCGTTTTTAACCAGCAGCTTGCCCGGTCCGCCAATCTCCACGTGGCCGCCTTTCAGCTTTATATAACCGCCGCCGCAAATCAGCGTCAGCTCATCCTGCGCCGTCACGACCAGCTTCCTGCCGCTCGAAATATGCGTGTCCTCCGTTGACCAGGTCGTCACGTTTCCGCCCTGCGCCTGCACGTCGATATCGCCCCGGGAAGTGAACAGCTTCGCGCCCCCGCGGCTGTACAGGCTGATTTGTTTGCCTGCCGCCACGGTAAGGTCCTTCTGCGCGCCGAGGTCCATCTGCTTTGCGGCAGTCAGTATCAGGTTATCCTGCGCCGACAGCTGCATATCCCCGCCGCTCACCAGCGCCACGCCCTGCGGCGCGCTCCCCACCAGCACCTCCTGCTGCATGTCTTCTATCTTTTTCTGCAGCAGCGCCTGCTGACGCACCACGTCCGCCGCCAGCGCCTGCGCCTGCTGCGCGCTGGCCGCCAGCGACCGCATTTCAGCCAACGCGGCGGACAGACGCGACAGCACCGGCTGCATCTCCTTCTGCTTACCCCGCGCACCTGCCTGCCCGTCCGCGCTGATAAACAGCCCTTTGCTGGCGCGGATGGCGCCCCAGCTGTCGGTGCGCAGCTCGAAGCCCTCGCCGCGAGCCTGGCCTTCGCCGTCCACCAGATGTCCGAGATTCAGCTGGCTCTTGCCGCCGTACTCGGTGCTGAGCTTGATGTGCTCCTGGCCGCGCGTGTCATCGAGGCGCAGCTTGTTGTTGGCTGGCGTGCGCAGCACGTTGCGCTTGTAGTTGCGGATGGTGACGTGGTCGGCGCGCGATGAGTCGTGCAGCACCCCGGCGATGTACGGGCGGTCCGGGTTGCCGTGCTCGAAGCCAATCGCCACCTCGGTGCCCGCCAGCAGCGGCAGGTGCAGGCCATAGGTGTCGCCGGCAAACGGGCGCGCCTGGCGCACCCACAGGCTTTCATGCCCGCTTTCCCAGCCCGCGCGGTCAAACAGCATATTGACGCGATAGCGCCCGTCGCGGTCAATGTGCCCGTAGGGGTCGTTGGGGGTGGTGCTGGTGATGCGCGCCGGTAAGGTGCCCGCCATCACCGGGTGCGGTGCGGGTTCCGGTCGGTAGCTGTAGCGGCCTTCCGCCGGAAGGCCCCGGAAGGCGGTTTCCATGCTGCTGTCGCGCGCCGCGCGGCAGACCAGCGAGGTGATAACCACGCCGCTACGAAACACCTCCGCCGCGTTGCTGCCGCTGGCGCGCAACACCACGCCGGGCATCAGCGTCGCGCTGCTGGATTTGGCGCTCAGCTGCGCCTGCCCGTTGAGATAGCGCTCGTGGCGCAGCCGGGCGTAGAACGCGCCGCTTTCGGTTGCAGGCGTTGCGCTGTAAACCTCGCCCGCCTGCAGGTAGTTATCCGCCCAGTGATAGGCTTCGCCGTAAGTGGTGTCGTCGCCGCCGGTGACATCGGCCTGCGCGTTCATGTCGGCGCTGGCGTCGCGGTAGTTGTAGTCGCGGGTGCTAACGGTTTTCTCCACCACCCGGAAGCGGCTCTCCATCGCCCACACCGATTCTACGCCGCTGTCGTGCAGGCCGGACGGCGGCACGGCGGGCAGCGTCAGGCCGGTCACGTAGCCTTGCGGGCCGTCGTAAAACTCCACCACGTCGATGTTGAGGCGCGTGTCGGTGGTGAAGCGGAACCAGATGCCGACCTCCGCCAGCAGGCGCGAGATGAAGCGCAGGTCGTCCTCGTCAAACTGCATCACCTGCTCGCGCTTCGGGTAGTCGCGGCTGAGGTTAAATACAAAGTCCTGCCCGCGCATGCCGTGGCGGGCGCGCAGGATGGCTTCGACAATCTGCGGCACCGACATGTCCTGCCAGATGGCGTTCTGACGGGTGCGGGCAAGCAGCGCCAGCCGCGGCTGCAGCGTGATGGCGTAACGCGCTTCGTCGGCCGAGACCCCGAGCGCATCAAAGCCGGTGACCACGCCCTGCACCACGCGTAGCGGCGCGGCTTTGTGCAGCAGCTCGCTAAGGCTCTGCGAGGAAGGCAGCAGCGTCAGCGACGCCGGTTTCCGCAGCATCGCTTCGCGGCTGATGTGCTTGTCAGTGCTGGTGAAGATGATGTTCCAGCTGAACGGCGCGCTCAGTGCCTCCGTGCCTTCGAAGCTCAGCACGTCCAGCGGTGATGTGCTGTCGGTGACCTTCAGCAGATGATGGCTGTGGCTGAAGGTGATAATGGCCGTATCTGTCATGGTGAAATCCTTTTGTTGCCGCGTACAGAAAACCGTCGTTCACTCAGAACGTAAAGGTCACATCGCCTTCTTCACTGGTGTCCAGCGTCAGGCTGTCGCTTAAGGTGCCGCTGGCGCGGCGCTGCAAAATCATCTGGCTCAGCACCGGCAGGATTTGCTGATTGAGCAGGCTGTCGACGTTGCGCGCGCCGGTGTCTGGTAGGAGGCAGGCGTCGGTGAGCATGTCGTACAGACCTTCGCCGATGGTGGTGCGGATGCCATAATGGCGTTGCAGCCGCTGGCTGACCTGCTTCAGCTTCATTTCCACGATGATGCGCATTGCGTCGCGCGCCAGCGGACGGTAAATCACCGTCTGGAAGCGCGCCAGCAGCGCGGGCTGGAAGTGGTCGCGCAGTATCGGGCGCAGGCACTCCTGCAGGTCGGATTCGGTGGCGTCCGGCGTTTCGTCCAGCAGTTGCATCAGATGGTCGCTGCCGAGGTTCGAGGTCATTAGGATTACCGTGTTGCGGAAGTCGATTTCGCGCCCTTCGCCGTCGCGCATAAAGCCACGGTCAAACACCTGATAAAACAGGTTGATGACGTCGCGGTGCGCTTTTTCCACTTCGTCGAGCAGCACCACGCTGTACGGGCGCTTGCGCACCGCTTCGGTGAGGATGCCGCCCTGGCCGTAGCCAACGTAGCCCGGCGGCGAGCCTTTCAGCTGGGAAACGGTGTGCGCTTCCTGGTATTCGCTGAGGTTGATGGTGATTAACGACTTCTCGCCGCCGTACAGCAAATCGGCCAGCGCCAGCGCGGTTTCGGTTTTGCCGGTGCCGCTGGTGCCGACCAGCAGGAACACGCCCTGCGGGCCGTTTTCCGAAGTGAGGCCGGTTTTGGCGGCGCGCAGGCGCTGGGCGATGGCGCTGAGTGCGGCGTCCTGACCGACCACACGCGTGGCGAGCAGGCTTTCCAGCGTCAGCAGCTCCGCCTGCTCGTCCTTCATTAATGAAGAGAGCGGTACGCCGGTCCAGTCGGCAATCACGCCCGCCACGATGCGCGCGTCGACGTCAGCGGTCAGCAGCGGCTCGCCGGGCTGCAGCGCGTCGAGGTCGGTCTGGAGCTGTGCGATGGCGCTGCGCTGGCTGGCGTCTTTGCGCCCTTCCAGCAGCTGCTGCATCAGCGACTGCACAATGCCGTAGCGCTGCTCCAGCACCTCCAGCTCTTCATCGGTTACCGTAATCAGGGCGACGATTTCGGCAAGCCGCTCCTGCGGGATGGCGCCGCCGAGCGCTTCATCGTCAAGGATGGCGCGCTGCTCAATGTTCAGCGCATCAAGTTTCGCCCTTAAGCGGGTAATGGCCTCCGGCGTGGTGTCCTGGCTCATGCGCACGCGCGCGGCGGCGGTGTCGAGAAGGTCAACCGCCTTGTCCGGCAGCTGGCGTCCGGTGAGGTAGCGGCGCGACAGCGTGACGGCGGCGCGCACCGCCGCATCGGTGATGTGCACGCCGTGATGTTCGGCGTAGCGGGATTTGAGTCCGCGCAGCATCAGGCACGCGGTGTCGTCGTCCGGCTCATCAACTTTGACCATCTGGAAACGGCGCTCCAGCGCGGCGTCCTTCTCGAAATACTGTTTGTATTCGCTCCAGGTGGTGGCCGCGATGGTACGCAGCTCGCCGCGCGCCAGCGCCGGCTTCAGCAGGTTGGCCGCGTCCGCGCCGCCCGCTGCATTGCCCGCGCCGATGATGGTGTGCGCCTCGTCGATAAACAGCAGCACAGGATGCGGTGCGCTCTGCACCTCGGTGATGATGTTTTTCAGGCGCTGCTCGAACTCGCCCTTCACCCCCGCGCCGGCCTGCAGCATACCGAGATCCAGCGTATGCACGCTGACCGGCTTGAGGCTGTCCGGCACGTTACCTTCAACAATGCGCAGCGCCAGCCCTTCCACCAGCGCGGTTTTACCCACGCCCGGCTCGCCGACCAGAATCGGGTTGTTTTTGCGGCGACGCGACAGGATATCGACCATCTGGCGGATTTCGTTGTCGCGGCCAAATACCGGGTCGATTTTGCCGCTGCGCGCGTCAGCGGTGACGTCGCGGGTGAAGCGTGCAAGGGCTTCGGTGATTGGGGTTTCGGTTTCACGTGCCGCGGTTTGTTCGAGGCTGCTGACGGGCATCTCCAGCTGTTCCGCTTCCGCACGCTCATCGGACTGCGCTTCCAGCATCGGCTGTAAACGCTCAAGCTGGCTCATGCGTAGACTGAGCAGCGGCCACAGCCCTTCGCAGCGCACCAGCGACGGCTGTTCGGCCAGCGCCATCAGCAGATGGATGCTGCGGATTTGTGGGGCGTTATCGGAAGCCGACGCCATCAGCCACGCCTGCTTCAGCAATGCTTCGAGCGAAGCGGAGAGCAGCGGACGCCCGCGAACCGCGCGCGGCTGACGGTCGAGAAACACCAGTAAATCCTGCCAAATGGTGTCCATATCCCACTCGTAGCGTCGCGCGATGACGGTGATGTCACCCTCGCCCTGCTCCAGTAGTTTGAGCAGCCAGTGTTCCGGCTGGATTTCGGTGTGTGCGCGGGTCTGGCACAGCGACGCGGCAGCCTCCAGCGCCTGCGCACAGAACGGGTTAAGACGACGCAGCAAGGCGGCTGACTGACTATCCATAGCAAAGTTCTCCTGGTTGGGGGCACGCTACCGCCCCTCGCCGTGAACCGAAGCGCATAAGGTCAGCAGGTCTGATGTGGAAATGACTTGTGGTTTCACCCGTCGAAGATGAAATCACCAGGCATCTGGCGTGGTGGGTATTAAGGTCGCCATAAATGGCGACCCTACGATCCGGCGGGTGTAAAAATCTCCGCCCGGCGGAGGGATTACGCTAAATAGTTCGTGTCGCAGGAAGGCGGCAAGCGAGTGCAGCCCCGGGAGCTTACATAAGTAAGTGACCGGGGTGCGCGAGCGCAGCCAACGCACCTGCGGCGCGAAATATGACGCGTAATCAGGCGGTGGCGCGTTCGTTCCACGAATCCGAGTGAATAATGTTGCCGTCTTTATAGGTCCAGGTGATTTTTTCGTAGCGCAGCTCAATCTGCTCCAGATGGTTGTGCTTCTCTTTCGACGGGTCTTTGACGTCATGCATGATCGGATTGACCTTCACCACCTTCACGTTCTCCAGCTTAGTGTTGAAGTACTCCACTTCCTGACCGGCATCGCTGATGCGGTACCATTTGAACTCCGCCGACTTCAGCGTCTGGCCGGTGGTGACCGCTTTATAGAGATACGGGCTGGATGAGTCGATTTCCTTGGTGAACAGGAACGGCGTGTGAATGCGCGTGCCGGTCAGCTTGCCGGTGTTGTTGTCGGTCGGGATGTACAGGTTGTGCTGTTGCGCCACCACCTCAATGCTGCCCTCACGGTCCTGCACGTCCACCGATCCCTTGATGTCCGCACCGCCGTCGTCCTTCAGCCACAGATAAACCGGAATTGCCATGTTGTTACTCCTTTTCTTCATGATTGCCGTCACCATCCTGTGATGACGGAGGGATTGCGTCCGCTGCCTGGCAGGCGTCGGCCTGCGGCACCAGACTGATTTCAACGCGCCGGTTGGCCGCGCGGCCTTCGGTGGTATCGTTGGACGCCATTGGGCGACTCTGGCCAAAGCCCTGCACCGCGAAACAGCTTTCATCCACATCACCGGTATCACGCATCCAGTCGCGTACCGCTTCCGCGCGCTTCAGCGACAGACGCTGATTCAGCGCCGGATTGCCGGTATCGTCGGTATAACCCGCGACCACAATCAGCCAGCCCGCGCGCGCTTTGATGTTGACCAGCGCGTTCACCATCACTTTGGTCGAGTCCGTTTTCAGATCGGATTTGCCGGAATCGAACAGCGACATCGCATCCAGACGCACCAGCGTCGGCTGCGGTTTGGGCTTCGGTGCCGGTTTAGGTTCAGGCTTAGGTTCAGGAACCCATGAACTGATAGCGTGCAGCACCGGCAGACGCAGATGACCGCCCTGATACAGTCCCAGCCCCAGGCGCAGCGGCACGCCCTGACGCGCATAGTTATCAAGCTGGCTGGCGTCCTCGCGCAGCACCTGCACAGCAGCAAGCTTCGGCGCGTAATCCGTCACAGCAATGCGGTGGTAGTGTTCGAGGTCGAATACAATGCGCCGGATCAGCGACTGGTTATTCCAGGCCACCGCACAGAGTGCAATGACAGCGGCAACGGCGAAGGCCGTGATCGCCCTGTGCAACGCACGGATGACTGGCGTCACGCCACGGCCTTCTGGAAGCAGCGGAAGGATAAAGTCAGGCAGGATGACGGCTGTATTCGCTGCGGCACCGGCGCTGCGGATGGTGGTGTGCTGCCACAGCCAGGCGCACCACAGAGAGTCATTGCCAGTGCCAGGTGTAGCGGGTTGCAGCTGCAACACATATGCGGCGGGTATCACGGCGGCGACATCACTGTGTGCCTCCGACAGCACGCGCAGCACATGCTGGCGCGTCCACGCATCCAGCGAGTTGAGCAGGACCTGCTGCTGCATCGCCACGCTGCCACCCGACTGCAGCCATTCGCTGGTGCCACGCGGCGCGGCGTCATCCAGCCAGATTTGTGGGCTGTTTCCCGCCAGCTGCACCTGCCAAAGCGGTGCAGCACACTGCGTCGTCTCGCCGGCAACACCGACATTAAGCAGTAGCGGCAGGGACTGGCGGGTTTCACGGCGCAGCAGCGCGATTTGCCAGCGCAGAGCAAACAGCGCATTTTCCAGCACTGCGCTGTCCTGCTGTTGCTGTGGACTGATAATGAGGCAGATGGAAATCTGGCGGCCCCAGTCAGGGCGTTGCTGCAGCAGCTGGCGCACGCTGTGTTGCAGTTCGCTGCTGTCTTTCACGCGAATAAAACAACCCTGCGGCAGCACGCGTACCGCTTCCTCGTCCGACAGGCCACTTGCATCGCAGCACAGCACCACCGGCTGCCGATAAGCTGCATCGGGTAAATCAGTCCATTCCTGACTCACTACCTGCCTGCGGCGGCGCAGCACTCTGAACGTTACCGTGCCAGCAACCAGCAGTATCGCCAGCAGCACGAGAAAATCGCTGCTGCGCGCAAAGCTTAGAAACTGCGTGCACAACACCGCTGCAAGCAGCCAGATCCAGAGCACCAGCAGGCGGGGAAGCAGCGGCTTCATCCTTTAACTCCGGGCAGCAGCGTCGTGATGAGGTGATCGAGCCAGTGATTCAGTCCCCACCATAGCGCGGCCAGCAGCAGCGCGGTCAGGCCAAGACGTGCGGGCCAGCTACTGAGCCAGCCCGCGCGCAGCCCACCGCTTGCCAGCGATAACAACGGCGCATCCGCCGCTCGCATGAAAGGGGGGACGCGTTTAGTCAGCGCGCTCATCAGTTGCTGGCGTGCGGGCGTATCAGCAGACACATAACCGCCAAGAAATCCCAGCATCATCACGCGATGAAAGCAGGTCAGCACCCTCTCGTCGGCTTCCGGCTGTGCGAGAACCTGCTGCATGCGATCGCACAGTGTTTCACCCGCGTCCATGGTTTGCAAAAAATGGCCCTGCAGCGGCATGTGATACCACTGCAGGCAGGCATCATCCTGCACGCCGCGCCCTTTCACCGCCTCATCCAGCAGTGCGCACTGCGCCAGCAGAATGTCCTGACAGCTCTCGCGGCTGACGCCCGCGTCACGCAGCCCCAGCTGCACCCGCTCCGCATCAGCGACGCAGCGCTGCCACAGCGCCAGCCCTTCACCGTCGGCAAATTCCGGGCCGTGTCGCAGGCTGATCACCTGCAGCCAGGTGTTTTGCAGCAGCGCATCAATATCGATATTTTTTGCTTCAGCACTCATGATCTCAGCACCGCGAAGAGTTCCAGTTCCGGGTCACCCAGCGTGCCGGGGACATAAAACATGCAGCTGGCGCTCTCGAGCATGGCGCGTGCCGCCGGATGCGACAGATCCAGTGAGAAATACTGGTTCTCCAGTCGCAGCGGAATGGCGGCCGGCACGTGGCTGAGCGGTTTCAGTGGAATACCCAGCTGTGAGCTGTTGACCAGCGCTGTTACGTTATCCGGACTGCCCACTTTGCACTGGCGCGGGAACTGCTCTTGAAGTTGAGCCACCGGCAGCGGCGAGCGCACCGACAGGTAGAAATCCGCTTCCTCGCGCAGGCGTGGATCGTTGAGACGTGCCTGCCACTGGCGCAGCCGGCGATCGTGAGTCATCTCTATCGCCACCATGCGCGAAGGCAGACTCGCCTCCAGCAGCGTGCCGAGCAGGCTGAACAGCGGCGGGAACACCTCATTCAAATTGTCATGGTGGTAAGCCGGGATAGCGCTCACCTGATGCTCCAGCGAGAACGTCAGCAAACTGCCCGCCAGCCTTGCCAGCTCCGGATAAAGCCGTTCCGGCGGGCTTTGCGGATGGCGCAGAAAATCAGCCAGCAGCGGTTCGGCACTGTTGAGCGCGTTGAGCAGCCAGAACAGCGACACGTCAGCGACGGCGAAATCGGCCATGCGCTGGTTGCTTTCGCGGCGCATCGCCATCAGACGCACCAGCCGTGCACGCAGCTGCGTCACCAGTTGTTCAAGTGCCGTCATCAGCCACGGGCTGGATTGCAGGGTCAGCAGCGGCGGCAGGAACTGGCTGTCCAGCGCCCAGCTGCCCTGCGCATCCTGCTGCAGACGCGCCACCGCACAGGTCAGCCAGTCGCTATTGTCCTGATGTGCATAACGCAGCGTCAGTTCAGGATGCAATACCGCAACCTGCCGGATGTCATCCCCGAACAGGTTGCGGATATCGCGCCAGCGCTGGCGGAATCGCACCGGGCGCTCGGCCACGTCGCTCTCCTGCAGGCAGTTGCCGCCGTTGGCATAGAGCTGCGGCAGCGCCAGAACAACCGTCACTTCCTTCTGCTCCGCCTCAAGCGTCAGCGTCGGTGGCAGCGGATCGGCGTTGTGCGTATCCACCAGCGTGCCGTCGCGAAAGCGCAGATGCAGATGGCGCGGCTTAAGCCGGCCAAGCTTCAGCGCTTCCGGCTCAAACTCAACCTGAAATACGCCCCACGGCTGATTAAGCCCCATGCGCGCAATGCACTCGCTTTGCCACGCCTGCCAGGCGGACTGCTGCTGAAAGTGCTGGGGCGAAATCATGGTGCCCCGGCCCCAAAGTGGTTGTTCTGTTTTCATCCCTGAGTTCCGCCTTACGCTTTAGCTTTTGGCATCTGAGAAACCAGCGACAGGTTCACGTCCATGCCTTCCACCTGGAAGTGCGGAATGGCGAACAGCTTGACGCGGAAGAAGCCCGGGTTGTCTTCGATATCTTCCACCAGCACTTTGGCATCGCGCAGCGGATGTGAAGACTGCAGCTCATCGCCGGGATCGGTCATCTCGGTCACCAGCGTGCGCACCCAGGTGTTCAGCTCCAGCTCCAGCAGGCGGCGATCCTTGGTGGTGCCGATGTTTTCGCGCTGGATCAGCTTCAGGTAATGCGCGATGCGCGACAGCAGGAAGATATACGGCAGACGCGCATTGATGCGGCTGTTTGCGGTGGCATCCGCGGTATCGTACAGCGCCGGTTTCTGCGTCGAGTTAGCCGAGAAGAAGCAGGCGTAATCGCGGTTCTTGTAGTAAGAAAGCGGGATGAAGCCGAGGTTGGCGAACTCAAACTCACGGGTTTCCGGGATCATCACCTCAGACGGGATTTTCACCTGGTTGCCGGTGCCGAGATCGTAGAGATGGATCGGCAGATCCTGCACCGCACCGCCCGCTTGCGGGCCGCGAATTTGCACGCACCAGCCGTTGCTGATGAAGCTCTGCACCATATTGGCAGCAAAAGCGAACGAGGCGTTGGTCCACAGATATTTGTCGTGGTCCGGGCCTTTCACCTCTTCAACGTAGTTGAAGCTGCGCACCGGCACGGTGTCCGGGCCGTACGGCAGACGACCAAGCACGCGCGGCATGGTCAGGCCGATGTAGCGTGAGTCGTCGGTGTCGCGGAATGATTTCCACTTGATGTATTCAGCGCGGTCAAAGTAGTTGCCGATGTCTTTGATCGCCGCCACCTCTTCCATCGAATCTTTCAGGAAGAACTGCGGGCCAACCGAACCGATAAACGGCATGTGCGCCGAAGCGGCGACTTTGGACAGGTTACGCAGCAGCGCCACGTCCTGCGCCGAGGCATCGAACTCGTAAGCAGAGATCACCGCACCAATCGGCTCACCGCCCGGCGTGTCGTATTCCGCAACATAAGTTTGCAGGTAAAGGCCGCTCTGGATAATTTCCGGCGCGTCTTCAAAGTCCTGACGCAAATCGTCTTTCGACACGTCCAGCACTTCGATTTTCACGTTCTGGCGGAAGTCAGTTTTATCCACCAGCGACTTCAGGCCGCGCCACGCCGATTCCACCTTCTGGAATTCGTCGTGGTGCATTACCGCGTCCAGCTGACGGCTAATCTGGCGATCCAGCTCGGCGATGTGATGATCCAGCAGGTTTTTATCCAGCTTTTCCACTTTCGCGCCGCTGATTTTCAGACGCGTCAGGAAAACCTGCATCGCCGCGGTGACGCGCTCGTCAGCGGTGGCATCCGACATCGCCTGGTTGTCCTGCCAGACATTCAGGTCACTCAATTCTGACACCGGATTGAGGTTAATTTTTTCAAACAGCGACGCATAGACGCCGCCCGCCGCAGGGCGATCCAACACGGTGGTTGCGCCATTGGCATGGGTTTCATTCTGAACTGACATCAGCATTCTCTCTCAATAGTCCGTTACGGGGATGTTTAGGCTTGATCGGTGGCTAACGCAGACAGTTCGCTGCGCAGTTCGTCGCTGAGGGCGGGATCTTTCAGGATAACTTCCAGCTCCTTGCGGAAGGTGACGTTATCGAGCAGGTTGGATTTGAGGTCGCGCAGCAGATTGCGCATCGCCAGCATGGCGCGCAGCTGGGGGATTTGGCGCGCAACCTGCTCCGGCTCAAAGTCTTTCATGTCGCGGAAGTTAAGCGCCACGTTCTCTTCGCTGCCGTCGCCGGCCAGCGTATTCGGCACGGCAAAGGAGACGGCAGGCGCGATATCGGCCAGCACGCTGTTGAAGTTGTTTTTGTTAACGTTGATTTTTTCGCGTTCAGACAGCGGGCGATCTTCTGCGCCGTTACTGAAATCGCCGGTCACCAGCAGCTTAAGCGGCAGCTCGGTTTTTTTGGCTGCGCCACCGGTGTGCAGGTCGAGCTTCAAATTTATACGGGCTTTAGGGATTTCATTCTGATAAGAGTTGCTCATGTTTACTCCTTGTAAAAATGGCGTGGAAAGCACGCGTAGGCACACTTCCCCTGTGTGTTACCGCGTGAATATATAACTGAATAATTTGGAAGGCAATAAAGCGGAGCGATGATTTTCATCTGATTTTTATAGGAAAATTCTTGCTTCCTAGGTTAAATCATTGATTGACGCTGGAAGTACACCTAAGATTAATCTCAATGTAATTTTTTTAAATCACGTTGATTTAATACAAGCGATACTTTTACTCGAATAAATAATTCAATTTCGCTAATTATTATTGAATTGAGAGGGGTGAGGCTTGTCAGTTGCGGAAAAGAGCACCAGCTCAGTTGAAAGCTGGTGCAAAGGGGAGTTATCGGCAGGTTAACTGTTGCGCTGTAAGTGACTGCTTACAAATGCGCGGCAGCGCGGGGAGATGGGATCGCTAAATACCTGCTGCGGCGAACCGGCTTCCTCAATCTTGCCCTGATGCAGGAACACCGCTTTGTTCGACACATCGCGCGCGAAGCCCATTTCATGCGTCACAATAATCATGGTGCGCCCCTCTTCGGCCAGGCTACGAATCACGCGCAGCACTTCACCTACCAGCTCAGGATCCAGCGCCGACGTTGGCTCATCGAACAGAATCGCTTTCGGCTGTTGCGCCAGCGCTCGAGCAATCGCGACGCGTTGCTGCTGGCCACCAGAAAGTTGCGACGGCCAGGCATTGCGCTTTTCGTACAAACCTACCTTATGCAGCAGCGCCTCAGCCTCTTCTATCGCCTCTTTACTGCTGCGCTTTTGCACATGTACCGGCGCTTCGATGATGTTCTGCAATACCGTTTTGTGTGGCCATAGGTTGAAGCTCTGGAAGACAAAACCCAGCTGCATGCGCATCAACTTGATACGACGCTGCTGTTCGCGGCTGAGCTTCTCATCGGGATTATCGATAGTGACCACTTCGTCGCCCACCACAATTTCGCCGCCCTGCGGTACTTCCAAAAACGGAATGCAGCGCAACAGGGTACTTTTGCCTGAACCGCTGGCACCAATCAGCGAAATCACGTCGCCATCCTGCGCCGTCAGGCTGATGTCGTGCAGCACTTCGTGCCCGCTATAACTTTTTCTGAGATGGCTCAGGGCAATAGTGGGTTTACTCATGGACGTGCTCCAACGTGATAAGGGGACAAACGGCGCTCCAGCAGCGCCACCGCTTTACTCACCAGCACGGTCAGTAGCAGATAGATAATTGCCGCGCTGATAAACACCTCCAGCGCGCGGAACGTCTCAGAGACGATCGAGTCGGCAATGCCGGTCATCTCCATCAGGCTGATGGTGCTCACCAGCGAGGTTGATTTGATCATCGAGATAATTTCATTGCTGTAAGCCGGCAGCGCCTGACGCACCGCCAGCGGCAGCGTGATGCGCCGGAGTACAGTAAAGCGCGACATGCCGCTCACTTTGGCCGCTTCCAGCGACTGCACGCTCACCGCATTGAGGCCGCCGCGCAATATCTCCGAGGTATAGGCCGCATCGTTAAGCACTAGCGCAATCAAACCGCACCAGTACGGATCGCGCAGCAGCGGCCACAGCACGCTTTCGCGCACCGCCGGCAAGCTGCCAAGGCCGTAATAGATCATGAAGATCTGTATTAGCAGCGGCGTGCCGCGAAATACCCAAACGTAGAAACGCGTGACATAACTGCCAAGCCGATGCTGCCGCAGCAAATTCAGCAGCAGCGCCAATACGCCACCGCCCAATAGCGACAGTAGCGCCAGGTTGAGCGTCAGCGGCAGGCCGCGCAGTAAAGCAGCTAAGGTGTGCTGCAGGAAAGTGACGTCCATCGTGGCTCCTTACAACCGCGCGCGTTGTTGCCCGCGCATGGCCACTTTTTCCACATAGCGGAAAACAAAATCGGAACAGGTGGTGATGATCAGATAGATCACCGCGCCAACGCTGTAGAAGAAAAACGGCATCTGCGTGGAGTTCGAAGCAGTGGAGATCTGGTTCATGGTTTCCACCAAACCGGTCACTGAAACCAGCGCCGACTCCTTGATCACCGATTGCCACTGATTGCCCATGCCCGGCAGCGCGGTTTTCAATGCCTGCGGCACAATCATGCGGCGGAACAGCATCAGACGTCCCATCCCGGTCACCGTGGCGGCTTCCAGCGTCCCTTTCGGAATCGCGTAAAATGCCCCACGGAACACGCTACTTTGATAGGCGCCAGAGATCAGGCCGATGGCGATCGCGCCGGCGACAAAGCCGTTTACATCGAACGGGCCTTGCAGGCCAAGGCTTTCTCCCACAAACGACACCATCTGACGACCACCAAAATAGAACAGATAGATCACCAGCAGCTCCGGCACGCCACGAAATAGCGTGATGTAGCCGTTGGCGAGGCGCTGTTGCCAGCGCGCACCGCCAATCTGCATCCAGCACAATAGGCTGCCGAGGATTGCCCCGAGCAGCCACGCACATAACGAAACGGTGACGGTCACCGTGGCGGCGTTAAGCAACACGCCGCCCCAACCTTCGTCACCAAAACCTAAAATTTGCCAATCAATAGCCATAAGCGCCTGGAATTACTCTTTAGGTGCGACGTTTTCGCCGAACCATTTTTCAGACAGCAGCTTCAGCGTGCCATCTTGGATCATCGAATTTAACGCGCTATCCAGCGCCGCTTTCAGCTCAGGATTGTTTTTCTGAATCGCAATCGCCGAGCCCTGGCCGAGCACGCCGCCCGAGAAACCATAGCCAGTGCTGTTCACGGTATCCGCATGTTTTTTAACGTAAGCGTTGAGGTTAGTACGAGACGCCATGACCGCATCAACGCGCCCGTTCAGCAGGTCAGCGAAGGTTTCCGGACCGGCCTGATAGGTGCGAATCGTCGCCACGTCGGCCAGGTATTTATTCAGGAAGTCAGCCTGAATGGTGGCAACCTGCACCGCGATGGTTTTGCCTTTGAATTTCGCTTTTAGCGCATCAATAGATTTGGTCATGCCGGCTTCGTCATCCGCCAGCACCACTTCGCCATTACCCGGCAGCGTATCCACCGCGCTGCCCTTCAGGGTGACGAATCCCGAAATACTCACGGTGTATTGGCGCGAGAAATCCACCACTTCTTCACGCTTTGGCGTCACGGTCACCGCATCTATCACCGCGTCATATTTGCCGTCAACCAAACCTGGAATCATACCGGACCATTTCTGCGCCACGATTTCATATTTGAAACCGGCACGTTTGGCGATTTCAGCCACCATATCCGGTTCATAACCAACGATTTTGCCGCTTGGCGTCGATTGGTTAAACGGGGGATAAGCCGCTTCAGTAGCGAATTTCAGCGTACCAAAATCTTTAGCCTGTACCAGAGCGGAAGAGGCAAGCAGCAGCATGCCAACAGAAGCGGTAAACAGTCCTTTACGCATCATCATAAGACCTCAGAGTTGGTTATTTTTAAGAGAGTAAATCAATGGCTAAACGGGCTAGCGCCTGCGTGCCGGCATGGATACTGCGCTCGTCGGGTTGATAATCCGAGTTGTGCAGATGGTCGTCGCGTCCCGGAGCGCCGGATCCAATGTGGATCTGGCAGCCTGGCGCACGCTCGGTAAACAGGGAGAAATCTTCGGCCCCAAAGCTGGCGCTCGGTTTAGCAACAATGGCTTTACCAAACTGGTGCGACAAAATCGGTTCCAGCGCATCAATCAACGCATCATCATTCATCAACGGCGGCACGCCACGTTGATAATTGACCTCAACGCGCACGTTCAGCGACAGCGCCACGCCGGCGCAGATACGTTTAAACGCTTCTTCAATATGCGCACGTGCGGCAGGAGATTTAGCGCGCACTGTTCCCTGAAGCAGACAGCTGTCGGAAATGATGTTGTGAGTGGTGCCACCATGAATGTGACCAATGGTCAGCACCGCCGAATTAGCGGGATCAAGTTCGCGCGAAATAATGGTTTGCAGCTGGCTGACCAGATTCACCGCCGCAATGATGGGATCGGTGCCCATGTGCGGCCGGGCGGCGTGGGTAGATTTACCGTGCACCACCACATCAAACTCGTCGCTGGAAGCGGTGCTGGCACCGCGCGTCAGACCAATTTCACCGGCGGCCAGTTCCGGTTTGTTGTGTAGCGTGATGGCAAGGTCAACACCTTCTGCCGCGCCGTCGGCGATCATCGCTTCAGCACCGCTATCGGGCGTCTCTTCCGCAGGCTGGAAAATCAAACGTAAGGTGCCATGCAGCTGCTCGCGGTAGTGCGGCACAATCGCCGCGACACCCAGCATGGTGGCGGTGTGAATATCGTGGCCGCAGGCGTGCATTTTACCGGGATATTGGCTGCTGAAGGGCAGGCCCGTTTGTTCGTGAATCGGCAAGGCATCCATATCGGCGCGTAACAGCACGGTTTTGCCGGGATGCGCGCCAACAATATCCACCATGACGCCGGTTCTGCCGACGCCAGTTTTTGGCGTCAGTCCAAGGCGTAACAGCTCCTGCTCAACGATGTGAGCGGTGCGCACGGTGTCGAAACCCAGCTCTGGGTGCGCGTGAATGTCACGGCGAATGGCGATGAGATGCGCTTGCATGCTTTCGCTTTTGGCGCTGATGTTCCTGGCTAAAACATCTTTATGATCGGTCATATTTGCGAAGATTTTTCTCAGGCGCGAGCCTGGCCTTTATGGCATTTTTATTAAAATTGATTCCGTATTTATTCACAGCATCCAGCAGAATGCAACGCGCAATATTTTTGGTTACTTGCTGAATTTGCGCGATATTTTGCTAATCCACTGCGCAAGCAGGATAAAAGCCCATGTCTGCATCATTAAGCAGTTATAACATTCATGATCCACGGCGGATCATCAGTTTTACTGATTTCGTTATTGAACAAATATCAGCCGTTAACCTGGGCTAATAGCCAGTCGCGCACCGCTTTCACCGTCGCTTGCTCACGCGGACGCTTTGGCCATACCAGATACCAACCCGCATCCAGAGCCATTTGTCTGCTAAAAGCCGCCACCAATCGCCCGCTCGCCAAATCGTTCTGAACAAAATGTGGGCTAGTGAGCGCCATACCTTGTCCGCCGATTGCTGCCTCAAGCGCCAGCGCGGTTTGATTGAAACGGAGATGATGCGCGTGTTGCAGCGACAGGCTGGGAAAGATAAACGCGAGAAATGCCGGCCACAGGTGATGCCCATCATGCACCAGAGCGTAGCGCTGGAAGTTCTGACTCTCGGCCGGATCGCCCAGCTCGGCCAGTAAGGTGGGGCTTACCACCGCCAGCACCGTTTGGCTAAATAGCAATGTAGCATCGAGGCCGGCGCCGAACGGCGGGCGACCATAGCGTACCGCTAAATCAACGCCTTCATGATGAAACTGAACCAGCCGTTCCGAGGCCAGCACGCGCAAATCGATATCTGGCCAGGCGGCGGTAAAACCCGGCAGGCGCGGCAGCATCCAGCGGCTGGCAAAGGTGGGCGTCACGCTCAGGGTTAAGCGATTTGGCTCCGGACGTAATGTCCGCGTGGCCTCATCAATCAGCTCAAATGCCTGGCGAATACTGACCGCATAACCTGCACCCGCACCCGTCAACGCCAGACTGCGCGGCAATCGCTCAAACAGTTTCAGACCCAGGCTGGCTTCCAGCCCACGAATTTGCTGCGCGACCGCGCCTTGTGTCACGCCTAGCTCTTCCGCCGCCAGACGGAAATTAAGATGACGCGTGACGGCTTCGAATACCTTTAACGCATTCAACGGCGGAAGCTGGCTAAATCCGTGGCTCATCCTGTAGTTTTCCTATCGTCAAGTGACAATCAAACTGACTCTCTGTGGCTGAAATTACCTTTTATACTGGCTTAAATCGATTTTTAATTGAGAGGATAGCGGATTATGACAGTAGAAAAAGTTGCAGTGATTGTCGCTGGCGGCAGCGGTATGGGGGCGGCAGCTGCCGAAAAGCTGGCAAGTGAAGGCTATAAAGTGGCGATTCTCTCTTCGTCCGGTAAAGGCGAAGCGCTGGCAGAACGGCTGGGTGGGTTGGGCGTAACGGGCTCTAACCAATCGGTAGACGATCTGCACAAGCTTGTGGAACACACGCTGGCACGCTGGGGCCGTATCGATGTGCTGGTTAACAGCGCCGGACACGGTCCACGCGCACCGATTCTGGAGCTGAGTGATGAGCAGTGGCAGCTCGGCATGGAAACGTATTTTTTAAATGTGGTGCGCGCCACGCGACTGGTGACGCCAATCATGCAGAAACAAGGCGGCGGCAGCATTATAAACATCTCATCAGCGTGGACCTTTGAGCCCACCGATATGTTCCCGACCTCCGCGGTGTTCCGCGCTGGTTTAGCCTCGTTCACTAAAATCTTCGCTGACACCTACGCGGCCGATAATATTCGTATCAACAACGTGCTGCCTGGCTGGATAGACAGCCTGCCGAAAACCGATGAACGCCGCGATAGCGTGCCATTGCAGCGCTACGGTACGTCTGCAGAAGTGGCGGCGACCATTGCTTTCCTCGCCTCGCCGGGCGCGGCCTACATTACCGCTCAGAATATTCGCGTAGATGGTGGCGTAACACGCAACGTATAACCAGACAATTCCTTATCGAAATTCCGCGGATGGATCAGGTCCATTCGCGGCTTTATCTTGATTAGCTGTTCATCATTTGCGCACAAAACCAAGACTGGTCTTGTCGATCTCATTCCTTAAAAGCAGTCAGAATGTTCTCATTCGCTGACAGTATCTTCTTACTACAGCTTGCGAGTTAATCATTTAATTTTCGGAACTGAGGTCACTATGCAAACCCTTTTACGCGCTCATTTTTCTACTATTTTTAACGTCGAACGTCACCGTGTTTGGCAACTGGTATTGTCCGGTTGCGCGCTGTTCTGGATTTTGGCTGTTGTCGCCGTCATGGCGATTCGTTAAGTTAATGTGCCAGTAAACGGCCGGACAACTGCTCCGGCGGTAACAACTCAAACGCCCGCTTCATTATCCGCGCCTCTTCTGCGGGGCTTCGACCAAACATCCTTTTGAACTCACGATTAAACTGCGAGTCGCTCTCATAACCTACGCGCGCTGCCGCGCCGGCGGCGGTGAGATTATCGCGGATCATCATCAAACGCGCCTGATGTAAACGCAGCGATTTAACATATTGAATCGGCGAGGTTTGCGTGACGGTTTTGAAATGCAGATGAAAACGCGGCACGCTCATTCCGGCTTCGTTTGCCAGATGCGGCACATTTAGCGGCTGACGCCAGTCCTGATGAATACGCTGCAGAGCACGGGCGATGCGGCCAAAATGGCCTTGATAGGTTAACGCCGCGCGCACCGCGCCGCCCTGCTCGCCCATCAGCACGCGAAAACAGATCTCTTCAACCCGCGCTGGCGCCAATACTTTGGCTTCGAGTGGATCGCTCAGCGCTTCCAGCAAGCGTAAGGTGCTTTCCGCTAATGCCTGATCAATGGGCGTCGAGATAATGCCCGCTGGTGCCGCAGTCATCGCCGTTTCAACGCTGGTCAGTTGCGCCACCAGCCGTGCCACCATGGCAACATCCAGGCGAACGGCGATGCCCAGCAACGGCTCTTCGGAGGTTGCCTCAGTCTCAGCAGAGAATGGCAACGGTACCGACAGCACCAGAAAATGCTGTGCATCGTAGCGATACATTTTGTCGGCCAGAAACGCGCGTTTCGAACCCTGGCAAATAATAATGATGCTGGGTTCATACAGCACCGGCGTGCGTGCCCACTGCCGATCGGCACGCATAAAGCGCACGCTTTCCAGCAGCGATTCGGTATAGCCTTCCTGACGTGCCAGCTGACTGAGCAATGCGCAGGTACGTTGTTGAACTGAGAGCGCCATAAATGATGTTCCGCAGAGAGATTCAGGCAAAGCATAGCCATCAAGGTAATAAATACACAAGGGTAGCGAGAGAATCAGGCAAACATGCGCCACGATCGGGTCTGTCGTCTAACGTATGATTTATCAACAATAGCCTCGTCAACTTAACGAGGAGTACGTCATGACCCACTCAAATCCTAAAGTGATTATTTTAACCGGCGCCAGTAGCGGCATAGGCGAAGGCATTGCACGTCATCTGGCGCAGCAAGGTCACAAACTGATTCTCGGTGCACGTCGCGCCGATCGCTTGACGGCGCTTTGCGATGAGCTGCGTTTAGCGGGCGCAAGCGTGGATTATTTGCTTACCGATGTCACACGGCGTGCCGATACACAGCAGCTGGCCGATTTTGCGCTGGAGAAATATGGCCGCATTGATGTGATGATTAACAATGCAGGTGTCATGCCGCTGTCGCCGATGAGTTCTATGAAGGTCGAAGAGTGGGATTTGATGCTGGACGTCAACATTCGCGGCGTGCTGTATGGTATCGCGGCAGTGCTTCCTACCCTGCAGACCCAGCAGTTTGGCCACATCATCAACATCGCGTCGGTTGGCGCCCTGACGGTTTCCCCCACCGCGGCGGTGTATTGCGCTACTAAATTCGCGGTGCGTGCCATTTCCGATGGTCTGCGCCAGGAATCACAGCATCTGCGCGTTACGGTGCTCAATCCGGGCGTGGTGGAGTCTGAACTCGCCGATAGCATCAGCGACCGTGTTGCGCGTGAGGCGATGAAGAGTTATCGCCAGATTGCACTGCAGCCGGAAGCGATTGCCAAAGCGGTGAGTTGGGCCATCGAACAACCTAGCGAGGTGGATACCAGTGAAATCACCGTGCGCCCTACTGCCAGCGCACATTGAGGGTGAAAATCCGTGGCGATTTCAGGCTGAAATCGCCAGATTTCATACTCATCTGTCGTATTAGCGCTTTAGCCTTGCCGCTGCCTGCTCGGTTGCCAAACGGCGTCGGGCAATAAAATCCTGCATCTGATTTTTCGCCTCGGCCAGTCGCGCTGGTGAGGCGCTGCGCGGAGAGCCAGAGTGGAATGGCGGCGCCGGATCGTACTCCATCTGCAACTGAATATTCTCCGCAACCTCGCGCCCAAACAACTCCTGCGCCACCGTTAAGGCAAAATCAATGCCTGAGGTGACGCCCGCGCCGGTGATGCGGTTGCGGTCACGCACCACGCGTTCCGCTACCGGCGTGGCGCCTAAAAGGCTGAGCTGATCCAGCGATCCCCAGTGCGAAGTTGCCCGATATCCTTGCAGTAATCCCGCAGCGCCTAACACCAGCGATCCAGTGCACACTGATGTCACCCATTGCGCGTTTTGCGCCATGCGCCGCACAAAATCCAGCGTTTCGTCGTCGTCCATCAGTGCGATTTGTCCGGGACCGCCGGGAATGCAAATTAGATCAAGTTGCGGACAGTCGGCAAAGGTCGCGGTTGGCACAATCGCCATGCCACGATCTGACATCACCGGCTGGCGATCTTTCCAAATCAGATAATTTTTGACGTTGGGCATGCGGGCAAACACTTCCCACGGACCGGTGAGATCGAGTTGCGTGAGGTTGGGAAACAGCAGCAGACCGATAGTGAAAGGCGAAGAAGCCATGACAATCTCCTTGAGCAATCAGAGCGTTATCATGGCCTTACTTTTAAAGTGAACGCAATGGATTAATTCAGCAAACTGCACACGACCAATACGGCCACGTTACAGCCAGCCAGCCTTTTTCAACCGCCACCACATCACGCAGCAGATGACGATTGTCACGCCCACCACCGCCGGATAACCAAAGTGCGTGTGCAATTCTGGCATATCGGGAAAGTTCATGCCGTACATACTGAAAATAATCGTTGGTACAATCAGGATCGCACCCCAGCCGGCGAGCTTTTTATTCACTTCGCTCTGCTGCACCGACACCAGCGCCAGATTGACCTGCATCGCGCTGGTGAGCATCTCACGCATATCTTCCGCATCAATCATCACGTGATGCGCATGATCCTGCACATCACGCAGATAGGCGCGCAGATTTTTCGGGATGATATCTTCATGAAAACGCACCAGCTGCTGACAAATTTCTGTCACCGGCAGCGCCGCATTGCGCAGCGCTAATAGTTCGCGACGCAGGTGGTAAACGTTTTGCAACGCATCGCTGTCGAAGCGAGTAGTAAACATGCCCTCTTCCAGCCCACCAATTCGATCGTTTAGGGATTCGGTGATTTTGCTGTAGTGATCAACGATGAAATCGAGTATGCAATAAAGCGCATAGCCCGGACCTTCACACAACATCGATTGATTTTTTTCCGCTTTAGTGCGAATCGCAGCATAGCCTTCTGACGATCCATGACGCACGGTGATCAAGAAGTTTTTGCCAAGGAAGAAGTGCGTTTCACCAAAAGTGATGCGCTGCAGATCGTCCATATGTGCGGTTTTCACCACGATAAATACTGAATCGCCATATTGCTCAATCTTCGGTCGCTGATGTGCCACTAGCGCATCTTCTATCGCCAGCTCGTGCAGGCTGAACTCCTGTTGCAGCGTCTGCATAAAGGCCGGTTCAGGTTGGTACAATCCCATCCAGACAAAGGATTTCTCCTCTTTCAGCACTTCGCTGATGTCCGCAACATCAACATGCTCTTCACGCTTACCGTGGCGATACGCAACGCAGTTAATTACCATATTCGCGCGATCCTTGTTGTTTGCACTGTTTATCATTTTAGCCTTAAAGCTCGCGGACCATTTCAACACAGGCGAGATCGGCTTGCGCCAGCGCCGAAGGGTATAACGCGTCACGCACCACGTGAAAACCGTGGCGTTGATAGAAACTGCTGGCGTTGGGCGTGGCGGCGAGCGTCAATTGTTTAAAACCGCGCTGCCGTGCTTCATCAATGATCGCCTGCATGATCGCGCTGGCATAGCCTTTGCCATTACAGGCGGGCAGCGTGAAAATAGCCTCTACGCTGCCGTTATGGAGATCGAGAAATCCGGTAGCGGCCACGCCGTGTTCAGGATCGTCTATTACAAAGAACGGATTACGTTTTACCGCCGCAAAGTAACCAGCGGGTAACGCATCGGGCGTCCATGCGCTGATGACTTCTGCCGGATAAACACCCTGACAACCGTGGCGTATGGCGAGATTGCGAATGCGCCACAACGCAGCAGTTTCATCGCAGCGGGCTAAACGCGGTTTCATATAGGTTCCTGTTTGCTGTTGTTCCGGGATATCACACAGTAGCAAAAAGGTTTAAGGCACGCCTAAATAACGCAGCAATGCCGTCATCAGCGCAGCGCCAATGATGACTAAAATCAACGGGGTGCGACGCCACGCGAGAAACACCGCAAACAGCACGCCGGCGATACGCGCCACTCCGGCGAAGTGGGTGCCTTCAAACAGTGCAGTGGTGACCGCCACCGCCAACAGCAAAACGGTGGCGGCATCAGATAACATGCTGCGTACCCGTTCCGACATCTGCATGCGGCTGCCAAGGCGGTAACCCGCAAAGCGGACGGCATAGGTGCCCACCGCCAGCAGCGCTATGCCCGCGATGATCAGATTATTTTGCATTTTTACGCTCCCGCCAGCTCAATAATCCGAGTAGTGAAAACAGCACCGGCATCCCCGCCGGAACAAACGGTGTCGCCAGTACCGACAATGCCGTGCCAAGCGTCGCCGGAATCAGCGTACGACGCTGGCGCAGCGCGGGGAAAATCAAGGCAATCAGGATCGCCGGAAACACCGCATCAAGGCCAATAGAGGAAACGTCAGGAATAAAACGCCCGATCACCGCACCGCCAATCACTGACAATGGCCAGATGGTGAAAATGCCTAAGCCACAGATCCAGAATGCCGCCCGCCGCTGTGCCAGTTTGGGTTGAGAAATGCCGAACACCACGCTTTCATCATTCATGATGTGGCAGCCCAAAAGGCTGCGACTGCCCTTGCCGACCAGATCTTTCACCGCAATACCAAACGGCAGATGACGCGCATTGACCAGCAAACCGGCCGCTGCCGCCGTCAGCGGACTGCCGCCACCGGCCACAATGCCGATAAACAGAAATTCCGATGCGCCTGCCAGCACCAACGTCGAGAGGGCAATCGGCACCCACAGCGGAAAACCTTCTGCTGCTGCCAGCGAACCATACGAAAGCCCGACAATACCGTCGGCCAGACACACCAGGAAAATGGCTTTTAATACTCCGCGATCAAGCGGCACTGCACCCAGACGCATCACAATTTGATCTCATATCGAACAGGAAAGCCGTTATAATGAACGCAGTGTGATTGTTTTACAAGACGAACAAATCGTTCGATATAAAGAACAGGAGTAGGTTTGACCACACCAATTGATATTATTGCTGCCGGGTTATTACGTGAACGACAGCGTGCGGGGCTGTCGCTGACAGAAGTGGCGCGCCGCGCCGGGATTGCTAAATCAACACTTTCGCAGCTTGAAGCAGGTAACGGCAATCCTAGCCTCGAAACCTTGTGGGCACTGTGCGTGGCGCTGAATATACCTTTTGCGCGTCTGATGGAGCCGGAAGTGAAGCGCTTACAGATCATTCGCCGTGGCGAAGGAATGATTGTGTCGGCGGAGATGGCAGATTATCAGGCGGCATTACTGGCCAGTTGCCCACCCGGCGGGCGACGCGATCTTTATCTGGTAACCAGTCAACCTGGCGCGCCGCGCGCTTCCGAACCTCATCCGCCGGGTTCAGTTGAACATATCATCATCGCCCGCGGACGGGCGCTGGTTGGCCCCAGCGAAGCACCGGTTGAATTGCATCCAGGTGACTATATTTGTTACCCCGCCGACGAACCGCACGTGTTCGAAGCCTTAGAGCCAGATACCATGGCGGTGCAGCTTTCTGAGCAAAATTAATTGCTGATTGTTCCAGGTCGCCATGAATGGCGACTCTACGCTGCAGGATATCAGCCATCACAATTTCCTATTGTTAAATCCGGTGATTAGCGTGCGGCGTGGTGGCATGCTGTGATTTTCTACGCTGATAATCAGGAACATATGGACATTATTCCCGCCAGACCGCATCACGCAGCGGCCATTCAGAAGATCTACGCCTGGCATGTGCTGCACGGCACCGCAACTTTTGAAACCGAACCGCCTTCTGCGAGCGAAATGCTCAATCGCGTGCAGGATGTGCAGCAGCGCGGCGGTTTCTGGCTGGTGGCACAAGAGAATGAACAGGTGCTGGGTTATTGCTATCTGGCACCGTACCGCCCGCGTTAAGCCTATCGCTTCACGCTGGAGGATTCGATTTACCTCGATCAGCAGCAAACTGGTAGAGGCATTGGACGCGCGCTGCTGCAAAAGGCCATTGCGCTGGCGGAAGCGGCAGGATTTCGCCAAATCATTGCGATCGTTGGCGATAGCGCCAACGCAGGATCGCTGGGGTTACATCGGGCGCTCGGTTTTGAGCACACCGGCGTAATGAAGTCGGTGGGTTTCAAACATGGCCGCTGGCTCGATACCGTGGTGATGCAGCGTTCCCTCGGTCTCGGTGATAGCCAGCCGCCAGAGCGCTAATTCCGGGTTTCCATCGCGATTACCCGATGCGTGCCCTTTTCCAACAGATCGCGATCGTGGCTCACCAGCAGCACCGCGCATTGCTGCTTGCTTGCCAATGAGGTGATGAGCTGAATGGTTTGCTGTTGCACCAGCGGATCAAGCCGCGATGTGGGTTCATCGGCGAAGAGAAACACCGGCTCCAGCAGCATTACGCGTAGCAACGAGAAGCGCTGTAGCTCGCCGCCCGAGAGCGCATCGGGCCGCCGTTTCAACAGATCCGGTGCCAGCGCCAACTGTTCCATCAACGCATCTCGCCTTGTGCAAGCAATGCGATGACGTCGCAATAGATCGTTCAGGCTCTGCCCTAGCGTGCGGGTTGGTGGAAATAACGCGGATGGATCCTGATAAATCTTCTGATATTTCAGCGTATCCACCGCAGCATGGCGCGTAATGCGGCCTTGCTGCGGCGTTAATAATCCGAGCAGTACATCGCCAAAGCTACTTTTCCCGCTACCGCTGGCACCGTACAGCCCAACCACTTCACCCGCGTGCAGCGTGAAGTTTTCCGGCACCCCGAGCATTTTCCCTCCGCGCTGCAGCTGAATCCCCTCGGCACTGACTACTGGTTTACTTGCAATGAAAGTTTGCTGCCACGCGGGCCATGCGGCCGGATCGGCGGCGAGCAATTTGCGCGTGTAGCTTTGCTGCGGTGAATGCATTACCTGCTCCGCCCTGCCCTGTTCAATTACTTTCCCTTTGTGCATCACGATCACCTCGCCGCCCAGCTGTCGGGCCAGGGCGATATCGTGCGTGATGGTGAGTAGCGTGCCGCCCTCAGCCACTTCTCTGCGCAGCAAGGCCGCGACCTCATCACGACGCGCCACATCCAGTCCTTTGGTTGGCTCATCGGCTAGCAATATCTGCGCACCGCCTGCGCGAGCGGCTGCAAAGGCGGCGCGCTGCGCCATACCGCCGGAGAGTTGCCACGGATAACGGGATGTCGATTGCGCCAGGCCCAGCTGCTGTAAATCACTGCTGGCAGCGTTTTCGCTGTCTGCTTTTGTTTGTCCGCGCACAAAACGATAGCCTTCCGCCACCTGCTGTAGCACTGACATGGTGGGATCGAGCGATAACCAGGGTTCCTGCGGCAACGAAGCTAAGGTGTGGCCCCATAAAGTGCGTAATAGCGCGACATCCTGCGGCAGAGTGAAGCATCGATCGTTGATGATAAGCGTGCCGCTCGCCTGCAGATCGTCTGGCAAAATGCCCATGATGGCCTGCGCCAACAGGCTTTTACCCGAACCCGTTTCGCCCAGTAACGTGAGTGGCTGACCTGGCAGCAAGGTGAGATCTACCGGTTCCACCAGCGTCTGGCTGGCGGTGGTAACGGTGATGCCGATGGCGTGTAATCCTTTCATCGACGCTCCTTTTTCATTAAGAGATTCAGGCTAATGAGCAGCAGAAATAGCGCAATCACCGGCTGCATCAGCAACCACGGCGCTTCCCAGGCAAATGGCAGTAGCTCAGTCATCATCAATCCCAGTTCCGGCGTGGGTGGACGCACGCCAACGCTGATAAAACCGAGTGCCGACACTGCCATGATGGCGCTACTGAAAGAGAACAACGTCAACGTCGTTAACACTGGCGCTAAGGCTGGCAACAGATGTCGGCGGAAACGGTAGAACGCCGAGAAGCCAAGCAGCATTGCCGCCTGCATACCGGGCGCATGCACCACTGGACGTAAGGTGGCACGTGTCACGCGGAAAAATTCCACCCACAGCACCAATGAAATGCCCAGCCACAGCATGCCTGGGGAATCGGGCGCAATCGCGGCTAAAAGTAATACCAGCAGCAAACCCGGCAGCGCGAGGCACATGTCGCCGAGCATGCTGAGTGCGCGATCGAGCCAGCCGCCATAGAGCGCACTTATTACGCCAGCTAATACACCGGCCAGCATGGCGCTTATTACGCACAGCGCCGCGAGGCCGAGTGACAGACGCAATGCCGCACTGAGGCGCGACATCATGTCGCGACCAAGATGATCAAACCCGAGAAGGTTGCCGCTGCTGGGCGCATGCAGGATCTGCAGCAGATCCTGTTCCAGCGGATCGCCGTGATGAACCAGTGGCAGCAAGAAGGCGAAGCCGAGCAGTAAGCACAACATCAGCCAGCCAATCAGACGTGCAGGCGAAAGCATCATGCGCGTCTCCCTCTTGGATCAAGTAGATGACAACCCGCATCCACCAGCATGTTGAGCAAGACAAACAGCAGGCCGAGCGTCATGGCGCTCGCCTGAATCACCGGCACATCGCGCGCAAAAATGGCATGCACCAGCGCGTGGCCAATGCCCGGCCAGGCGAACAGCGTTTCTACCACGACGACCCCTTCCACCAGCCAGACGAACTGCATGCCGAACCAGGTCATTACCGGCGATGCCAGATTTCGTAACCCATGACGGCGCAACAACGTGGCGGGCGCTAAACCTTTTTGCGCGCCCCAGCGGTAATAGCCGGACGTGACAACCTGAAAAGTGGCTTCACGCACCACGCGGACGCCAACGGCGGTTAACGATAACGCCAGTGTCAACGCCGGTAACAGGAAATGACGCAGCTCACCGTGACCGGCGCTGGGTAGCCAATCAAGCTGAAGTGCCAGCAGCACGATAAGCAGCATACCCAGCGCGAAATGCGGTACCGATTTCAGCAGCGCGCTCAGCCAGAACAACGCACGATCGAGCTTACCGTTGGCGTGGCATCCCGCCCAAATACCTAACGGCAAGGTGAGCAATAGGGTCAGAACAAGCGATGTGCCAGCGAGCGCCAGCGTCTGGCTAAGCTGCCAGCGCAGCTCATCCATTACCGGCTCGCCCGATACCAGCGAACGGCCAAAATTGAACTGCAGCAGATCGAACAACCAGTGCAGCAACGCGCTGCCCTGCTGTAATGATCCACTCAACTCCTGCTGTACCCGCGCCACTGCGTGGGCATCCACGCGATCGTAGCCATAGCGACCACTGGCAATACGCCAGGCCATGTCGCCCGGTAGCGCCTGCACCAAAAACCAGGTGAGTAAACCGACCGCCAGAATCACAAAAACCGCTTGTCCAAGGCGCCAGCCAAGAAGCTTTATCATCATTGCTCCCACTGCATCTGACGCAGACCAAAGTGACGTTCAAACGCATCAAGCGTGACGTTTTTCAGCTTGCTGTTAATCGCGGCCGATTGCTGATACCAGGCGATAGGGATCACCGGCAAATCCTGCTGCAGTGAGGCGGTGATCAGATAACGGGCCTGCGCACGTGCAGCCTCATCGGTGGACTGGGTGAGCGTATGCAACGCCGCGTTAAACCCTGCCGGATGCCAATTCATCGCCCCCCAGTCGCCGCCGTGGGTGGCGTAATCCTGCAGTAACGTGCCGGTTGGATCGGGCGTTAGGGCAAAGTTGCGGGAGAACAGTGCCAGCTGCAGACGATTACTGTGATGCTGTGCAGGAATTTCGCTGGCGTTGGTGGCGTTGATCTTCACTTCAATGCCCACTTTGCGCAGTTGCTGCTGGATCACCATCGCCATTAGCGGCAGTTCGGGACGATCCGGGAACGTCAGCAGCGTCAGGCTGAAGCGCTGACCGTTGCGCACTAAGACACCATCGGTCCCAACTTTCCACCCCGCCGCCTGCAGCTGTTGTGCTGCCTGTTGCAGGTTGAACTGCAGCGGTTGCAGGTTGCTGTTATGCCAGCCGCCCATATTGGGTGGAAACAGTTGGCTGGCCGCGCCCGGATAACGCAGCACCGCCATCGCCAACGCGTTACGATCAATCGCCATGCTGATCGCTTCTCGCACCGGCTGTTCGGCTAACAGCGGATCGCCCAGGTTCAGCTTTAGCATTAGGGTGCGCGGTACCGGAATGGCCGGCAGTTGCAGCGATGGCTTACGGGCTAAGCGCTGACGGCTGGCGGCATCAAGATTGAAAACGTAATCTGCATCACCGCTTTCCGCCAGCAACGCGCGAGTTTCAGCACGTCCAGAGGAGAGATAACTGGCGGCTGCAATGGCAGGCTTTTCGCCCCAGTAATCATTGAAGCGTTTCACCGTCAGCGACTGTGGTGGCTGAAACGACGTCAGCATGAACGGACCGCTACCGATGATGCGAGTGATCTTGTCCTGCGCATCCCAGCTGGCTAAAGCAAGAATCTGCGAACGACTGTCTGCCAGCACCGAAAGCAAGGGGGTGAAGGGTTCGCGTAAAGTGATGGTGACCTGTTGCCCTTCTCCGCTGATTTCGGTAATCGGCGTTTTATCCAGTAGACCCGCTTTACTCCGCGCGGTCTTCAGTGATTTCACCACAGCGGCGGCATCCAGCGGCGATCCATCATGGAAACGGACGTTATCGCGCAGCTGTAATTGCCAGCGCAAACCATCAGCAGAGACTTGCCAGCTTGCGGCCAGCGCCGGGATAGGCTCGGCGCGATCGTTAACTTCCACCAGCGTTTCGACCACATCCATGCGTAACAGAATGTCACCGGAGAGCGCGGGATCGGCACCTTTGATTTCGAACGGTGCCGCAATACGCACCGGTTTATCCTGATGTTCCGCCGCCAATGAGGCGCAAGAAGCCAGGCCTACCGCCGAGGCGATAAGCAAATTTTTAATTGATTTCATTATGTTTTCCGTAAAATATCGCGACAAAAAGAACGCTATAATTACGTTATAACATAACAATTCACATTTCAACACAGATTGCATTTAGAAACGCTGAACGGATTAGCGCCAGGCTGCGTTGCGCTGAGATTCACGCTGCCGGATTGCCTTTGCCTGAGGTATGCTGAAAATTGATATTCACTGTCAAGGAGAAGCAGATATGCCAGAAATCGTTGTTTATGCGGCAGAAGGTCGCACCGTGGAGCAGAAGAAAAAGTTATTAAGGGCCGTCACCGCAGCGGTGGCGGATTCGTTCGAGATCGATGCCAATTCGGTGACGGTTTCCATCATCGAAACGCCAAAACACCATAAGTCCAAAGGCGGCGTGCCGTTTGATGAGCGTTGATTTTGAGTTCCGCATTATGAAAAGCCCCAAAGGGGCTTTTATTGTTTAGAGGATAAAGACAGCTGGCCCTTTATCATCAATGGTGTTGAGAATACGTAGGGCGGCGTTGTTTGGCTTGCTTTCGTTGCGCTCCCACTTTGACACGCTTTCTACCGACATTCCGGTGGTTAATGCCAATGCCGCTTGTGACATATTCCAGCGCAAGCGTACGGCTTTGATTTCTAAACCGCTCATTGTGCGCACGGGTGGAATGTTACGCGCTTCAATCGCTGCATTAATTTCAGCAAGCGTTTCATCTTTCACTGCACCCAATTGGTTGTAGCGTTGCGCCATGTTCTGGATTTTTTTCAAACGATCAGTCATTACAGGTTACCTCAATCAACTCTTTAGCTTTCACTAACGTCTCAATGAGCTCGTCAGGCATCGCAATGAAATCTCGGGCAATTTTACAATACGCATCGATTTCATCGTCTTCTAACTCTTTGCCTTTCTTCTTTGAAAGCTGGCTTTTTAAATACATATCAAAGAAATAAATATTCTTTCCGTCATTAAAAAACACGATGCAGCGCGCCCCATCAGAAGCACCAACGCCGGGTAAGCCCAATCGCTTCTTATAGCCCGGCGAAAATCGACCTTGCCGCCTTGCATAACACTGTATCTGTAATTCGTGCTTTTGAACGTCCGTCCTGAAATTCTGGCGTCAGGTAAATTCCCATTTTCCCTTCCTTGCCGTTATTACATCCGTAAGCACGACTATAGTCTTGCTTACGGGTAAGATCAAATCTCCTTTACCATCAGACATTCCATCAACCTTAAAAACGGCGACGCTAACAGTAACCGCCAAAGATGCTTCGCCCGCCGCAAAAAGTCAGTATCATAGCGTTCTGCCGCTTACCGGATTGAGTGAACCAACCTGCTATGACCGACCCAACAGCACTATTTTCGCGGCTTACTTCTACCCTTGCCGATGAGAGCCGCACGCCGCTTTACAAACGCTTCGCTAGCGCGATTAAAGATGCGGTGCGCGATGGCGTGCTGGTGCATGAAGAGATCCTGCCGAGTGAACGTGAATTCAGCCAATCGCTGAGTATTTCGCGTATTACGGTCCGTAAAGCCATGGATGCACTGGAAAAAGAGGGGGTGGTGCTGCGCTCACGCGGTTACGGTACGCAGATTTGCAGCCAGTTTGAGTATTCACTGAAAGAGCCGAAAGGTTTGTCGCAACAAGCGGTATTACGCGGTAAGAAGCCGGATACGGTGTGGATTAACAAAAGTAAAATCCACTGTAGCGCCGAAATTGCCGGGAAGCTGGGCGTGAGTATAGGCAGTGAGGTTTTTCTGCTGAAGCGAATTCGCTATGTCGATCAACTGGCGGTGTCCGTTGAAGAATCCTGGGTGCCGGCGCGCTTGATCGATGATGTAGATGAGATTGGTATTTCGCTTTACGACTATTTCCACCAGCAGCAAATCCTGCCGGTGAAATCGCAAAGTAGAGTGAGTGCTCGCATGCCTGATGAGGCGCTCCAGCAGCAGATCGCCTTGCCCGACAACGTACCCATTTTGGTTATTAAGCAGCTGGCGTTAGATGCGCAGGGCAATCCGCTGGAGTACAGCATTAGCTACTGTCGTAGCGACATGTATGTGTTTATTGCTGAGTAAGGCGCTGCTGCCAATAGGTGCTTAACGTGGCGCGATCGGGCGCGCAGTCGCCGCCGCGTTGTGACACCACATAAGACGCGACGATGTTGCCCAGCGCGACGCTCTTCGCCAGCGACCAACCTGAAGCCAATCCCGCCAATAGACCACCAGCGTGGCTGTCGCCTGCACCAATGGTGTCAACGACCTGAGTCGGCAGCGCCGGTATCCAGCCCTGAGCGTCAGCGTCAACGAAACCTGCACCTTCGCTATCAAGCCGCACCACCAGCGCAGCATCAAAACGCTGCTGCCAGCGCGTCATTAACTGCTGCACATCAAAGGGTTGATGCTCACCGAGACGTTCATGCCACAGCAGTTCTGCTTCCTGTCTGTTCACTGTAATCAGTGGATGGCAGGCCATAATGCGATCAAAATGTGTCTTAGCGATATCAGCCAGCCGTGGTCCAAAATCCACCAGCAGCTGATAGGGCTGAGTTTGCTGCTCCAGCCAATCGATCAGCACTTCACCGCTTTTGCTGGTGAGTTGATAACCTGAAAGGTAGATCCAGCGATTAGCCGGCTGCGGCAGCGAGCTGAGCAGTGCAGCATCCCACTGGTTTTCCACGCCGCTTACTGAAAGAAAGGTGCGCTCGCCATCCGGTTCAACTAATGCCAGGCACCAACCGTTATCGCCTTTCGCTGTTTCCAGTACGCTGTGAATCCCGTATTCCGTTAGCTTCTGCCGCACGATGCTCGCCCAGATGCCATTGCCGAGCGGCAGCGCGTTGGTTGATGGAATAGCGAGTCGATGCAGTGCAATCGCTACATTCAGTGCACAGCCACCTACGTTGACGCCCTGCTGGTGGAGCTCGATATCGCTGCCGCGATGCGGCAACGAGTACGCATCGGCAATCACATCCACCACTGCCGCACCAATTACGTACACCGGCAGGTGCGCTTCAAGCCGCTGCAAATCGTCAGGCGTCAGCATAAGCGGCCTCGCGCTGCTGGCGGAAAACGAGAAAGGCTTGGCTGTAGCGCGTGAAATCCAGTGCGTTAGCGGCATCAAGTTCGGCTTTCAGCTCAGTATCAATGCTATCGATACCGTGTAACGCGCCGCAAATAGCCACCGCCATCGCGCCAATCGTGTCGGTATCGCCGCCGAGGTTAGCGCAGAGAATCGCACAGCGATTAGGATCGGTTTCTGCCAGTTCCACCATGGCAATCGCTGCCGGTACCGATTCAATAGTGCTGGTGCCGGTGCCGACCAGATCGTAAATCTGCTGCATGCTGGATTCCACGCCCCTGCCCTGCTTAACAACGCTCAACGCCAGATCCAGACGCGCCGCCATTGACGCGCTAAAGGTAGTCACGCGCTTTTCCTGCGCCGCACGCGCGACGGCTGGTAGTTCATCACAAATGGTTGCCCAGCTAGCGCCATCAATAGCGCGCGACACCGCCCAGGCAATCACCGTGGCACCGGAAATCGCAACATCTGATTTATGCGTTGGGCTTGATGCCAGCGCGACGGCCTCGATAAAAGCGGAGAGATCGCGAGCAGGCACCAGGCAACCGAGCGGCGAGACGCGCATGGCCGCGCCGTTGGTCATACCATTATTTTCCAGCTGCGACACCGGCGTGCCGGCTTTCATGGCATTGAGCGCGATTTTTGAGGTTGGCCCCAGTACGTTTTTATTGAAGGCATCAAACGACTCCGCCCAGTGCAAAATATTCGCGCCAATGGTTTCCGCATTGATCTCGCCATGATGAGTCACGATCGCATCAGCTAATGCCAGCGCCATCGACGTATCGTCAGTGAAAGATGCGCGTCCAAAGTAACAGGCGGCGTTATTTTCTGCCGGACCGGGCAGGAAACGATCGATCCAGCCAAAATGTTGTTTCACGCGCGATCGCGGCCATAATTCTGATGGCATGCCCATCGCATCGCCCAGCGCCTGGCCATAAAACGCGCCTAAAATCCGTTTTTCTTGCAGTGTCATCGTCATGTGAAATCTCTTATTTATGGTTTTCAGCAGTTGCTGAGTTATCAAAAGCGGTCAATTCATCGCTGCGTTTTTTGCCGTCGCGGAACAGCACAATAAAGGCGATGGTGATTATCACAATCATCACGCTGCCAAACATCCACATGCCCGCCCAGTTGAACGTCTGGCCATTGCGCGGCTGGTCATAGGCGAACATTTCCTGCATCAGATAGCCGCCAAGACGATAACCGAGCAGGCTGCCGATGCCCTGGCAGGCGAGCGTAATCAAACCTTGCGCGGCATTGCGCATCGCCACGGGCGCTTTCTTATCAACGTAGATATAGGCAGTAATGAAGTAGAAATCGTAGCTGACGCCATGCAGCAGAATGCCCATAAACAGCAAACCGTAAGTCAGCATGTTTTGATCGCCGCCGAACACAAAGAACACATAGCGCAGTGCAGCGGTGGTTAACCCCAGCAGCAGCACTTTGCCGATGCCAAAGCGCTTAATGAAGAAGGGCAGCGCCAGCAGGAAGAAGATTTCCGATACCTGTCCAAGCGTCATCCAGCCGGTCGCGTGCGGCAAGCCGACTTCAGTTAGATAGCCTTCAGCAAAGATGTAGTAGAACGCCAGCGGCATGCTGAACAGGAACGAACAGATGAAGAAGACGAGGAAGCTACGATCCTTGAGCAAATGCAACGCATCCAGGCCAAGCGCTACGCGCAGGCTGAATTTACCGCTACTTTTCGGCTCCGTTGCGGGCAGTGTCAGCGCAAAAATGCCCAGTAACAGTGAGCTGGCGGAGGTGATCAATAGCGGCACATTACTTGCGGAGATATCGCCATATCCCAGCAGCGGCGGCAGAAAACCGCAAACGATGCCAGACGCGATCCAGCCAATCGTCCCCATAACACGAATGCGCGGATAATCACGCTCCACATCAGCGACATGCGAAAAAGCGATGCTGTTGGTGAGCGCAATGGTTGGCATATAAGTGAGTGCATACAGCAACAGCAAAGGGAAGAAGCCGCTGAAATGCGTTTGCTGGGCGGCAAGAAACATCAGAATTGATCCGACGATGGTCAGCAGCGACAGTACTTTCTGTGCCTGGAAGAAGCGATCGGCCAGCGATCCTACCAGGATTGGTGACAGGATGGCGGCTATCGAGGTGCAGGCGTAGCACCAGGCAATCTCAACCGGCGAGAAGCCGTTTTTGCTGAGAAATGCCCAGAGCGGGACAAACCATGCGCCCCAGATAAACCACTCTAAAAACATCATGAATGACAGTTTTGGGATTGTTGTTTGCATTTAAATTGGACTCCCCGGTGTAGGTGGGGACAAATCTAACACCAGATGTAATACCTTTATAATACCACTGGTGGATTTTTTGAACTGGTCCACAACATTTTAATGGGTGTGTAACGGTCTTAGGCGGGGGATGCAGGCAGGAGTAAGGGCGCGGTTAACGCGCCCCTGGAGAATTAACGGCGGTTTTTCCACACGGTTTGAATGTTACAGAACTCATGGACACCAAAACTTGAGAGCTCACGGCCATAGCCGCTTTTCTTCACGCCACCAATAGCGACACGCGGATCCGATGCGCCATTGCCGTTGATGAAGACCGCGCCAGTTTCCAGCTTTTCTGCCAGTTCATTGGCAACGGCTTCATTACCACTCCACACCGTGGCGCTCAGACCGAATTCGCTGTCGTTGGCCAGTTCAAGCGCGTGCTGCGCATCTCGCGCTACGGTAATCGCGGCAACTGGGCCAAAAATTTCCTGCTGGAAAGCGGTCATGGCTGGCGTGACATCTGCAAGGATCGTTGGAGCGTAATAGTTACCAACGCCATCGATCTTATGACCACCTAACACTAAACGCGCACCTTCTCTGATGGTTTGCTGAACCTGATTATCGAGTTCATCGCGTAGATCGTAACGCGCCATTGGGCCGATGTAGGTTTCTTCATCTAAAGGATCGCCGATCTTCAGTGCCTGAACCGCTGCGCTGAAACGCGCCTCAAACGCTTCTGCGACGCTTTCTTCAATGATGAAGCGCTTGGCTGCCATGCAGACCTGTCCGGTGTTCTGGTAGCGTCCTGTGACCGCTGAGGCCACTGCAGCATCGAGGTCTGCATCTGCCAGTACAATGAAAGGATCCGCGCCGCCCAACTCTAATACCGTTTTCTTTAGTACCGCACCGGCTTGTGCTGCAATTGCGCCACCAGCACGCACGCTGCCGGTGACCGCCACCGCGGCAATGCGCGGATCCTTAATCGCGGCTGAGACGCCATCGTTGTCGACGTTAATTACGGTGAATCCACCTTTTGGCAGATCGGTCGCATCAAACAGTGAAGTCATCAGATTCGCTGATCCCATGACGCTTGGCGCATGTTTTAGCACATAGGTATTACCGGCCAGCAGCATGCTCACTGCGCCACGCAGCACTTGCCAATAGGGGAAGTTCCACGGCATGACTGCGAGGATCACACCTAGCGGTCGAAATGACTGCCATGCCTGCTGATTTTCTACCAGCGTCGGTTTGTCGGCGAGGATCGCGGGACCATGCTCTGCGTACCAGTCACAAAGGTTGGCGCACTTAAGAACTTCAGCGCGCGCCTGAGCGATGGGCTTGCCCATTTCCAGTGTGGCCATTGTTGCCAGCTCATCCTGACGCTGACGAATTTGCTCTGACAGCTGACGCAATACTTTTACACGTTGTGGCATTGCGGTGTAACGCCATTCAGCGAATGCATTTGCGCTTTCTTGCAGTGCAGACTGAAGCTGAGCTGGGCTTTGCAGCGGATAGGTCGCAATGATTTCGCCGTTGGTCGGATTGCGAGAAATAACGTTGTCAGTCATGGAATTGTCCTCTGGCTTAGTGAAGTGATGCTCAATGGTGTTTACCTTACGCTCGGCAGAAGTTTCTTTAAAATGAATAATAATGAGGAAGTTGTTCATATCAGGAGAAGTGGAAGGATCTTCCTTGCCAGGAACTGATGGTTTTAAGGGATCGAAAGGTATGTTGACGCGATGAAGGTATTTTAGATGTTTTAAGGGGCGCAAGCCGCTTCAGAACTGATGTTATTCAGTTATACAGTGAATAGATCTTAAAGAAAGATCATATAGAGATCTTAAAGAGATCCTAAGAGATCCCCGATCGTCGCAGGCCGCACCCCACAAGGCCTCAGAAGGTGATCGCGTTCACTATAATGAGTAAAGTGTCCACTGTAGTCAGTAGTTTATTCACTATAGAGAGTAGAATGTTCACTATAAACAGTGTTAATGTTCACTGTAATCAGAAAACGACCCTTTTCATCCACAGAATGAAGATCTCAGGCTATGGCAGATAAAGAGAGTGAAAACAAGGCGTTACTCGAGCCTTTTCTGTCGGTGACAAAAAACAGTGGTGAAGTTATTCAACTGCACCCAAATAAAAATAACACCGTACAACCGGTCGCTTTGATGCGCCTGGGTCTGTTTGTTCCTACATTGAAATCAACTGCGCGCGGTAAGTCCGGTGCGATGGCATCGACAGATGCGACAAAAGAGTTGAAGAACCTTTCACTGGTGAAGTCTGAAGGCTATGAAAAGATTACCATTACCGGCGCAAGGCTGGATATGGATAATGATTTCAAAACCTGGGCTGGCATCATTCAGTCTTTCTCGCGTTATCCCTCAAAGGGCGACACCGTGACGCTGCCGTTCATCGATTTCGTTAAGATGTGCGGGATCCCGTCAGCGAACTCGTCAGCAGCGCTACGTAAGCGTTTAGATGCTTCTTTGCGACGCATCGCAACCAACACGCTGTCCTTTGAAGGTAATGGCAAAGCCTATCACACTCATCTTGTGCAATCGGCGTATTACGATCGTGAGAAGGATCTGGTGCGAATCCAGGCCGATCCAAAGCTATTTGAACTTTATAATTTTGACCACAAGGTGTTGTTACAGCTGCGTGCGATTTCACGCCTCAAACGTAAAGAGTCGGCGCAAGCGTTATACACCTATCTTGAAAGTCTGCCGACGAATCCCGCGCCGATTTCACTTGCTCGTTTGCGTATGCGACTCAATCTTGGTTCAAAGACTACAACGCAGAATCACGTGGTTCGACGTGCAATGGAGCAGCTGAAAGAGATAGGCTATCTCGACTACTCGGAAGTGAAACGTGGCCGCTCGGTGTTTTTTATCATTCATAGCAGAACACCAAAACTTGATGGCATTAGCAATCTTGAAAGCATCGATTCGCTGGAAGATATCGAGTTTGAAGAGTGATGCGCTCTGTTCACTGTAATCAGTAATCGCCCATCAGCGGTGTCACTTTTTGAGCAAAAGTGACACCTGCTTTTTCCCCTTCATTCACTATAATCAGCAATCCTCGCGTCATTCACTGTAATCAGTAGTATTCACTGTAATCAGCAACTCATTGCCACATCCCATTCATCGTAAGAATATCATTTCAACGAATCCACGTTTTCATTGATGATTAGTGATAGTGAGTACTTACAAGGGCGGTTCTGCATCACGTCATACAGGCTTATATCCCTATTCTACTGTTCACAGTGAACGTCAAATACCACTAGTAGCTATGCTGATTGCAGTGAATGACGTAGACTTAAAGTATTCCTGGTTACAGTGAACCTTTAGGTGTAAGTTATTGAAAATATTATGTTTTTATTGCTTTTGTTGTCAGCGTTCATTGTAATCAGGATTTATCCTGTTGATACGAACAGTAAAAGTGACAGGGTAGGTCACAACACTGATTACAGTGAACGTTGGGCTCGTCTGCTTATTACAGTGAACATAGTTGAAGCACTCTATTAAGGACTAAAGTGTCATCTTAAAACAACGTCACGCTGCCACTGATTACAGTGAATGTTTGTCTCTCCTCCCCTGCCCTATCCGGATTTGAAGCAAAATAACCATCATCGGAATTGCATCCGTTTTACTGAATACAGTGAACGTTCCCGGCTGAGTTTCTCGTGGTAAGTTTACTGATTACAGTGAACAGCAATACCAAAACCCCGAGTTAATCCGGCCGAATGAAAGTGAAGTGCGTACTGATTACAGTGAATGTTTAACTCAACGCGCGCACGAAGCGCAGCATCCTTTTTCCGGCATTACATTCTCTGATGCAGACTGCCAAAAGATGCCCTACTGATTACAGTGAACACTCCTTATAAGAAGCAAATTCACTTCTACTGATTACAGTGAATGTTCTTCCTCGCGTCATAACTTCTACTGATTACAGTGAATGTTCTTCTTCGCGTCATAACATTTACTGATTACAGTGAATGCCCAGCTCATCTTTCCGATTTGGGTTACTGATTACAGTGAACGTTAAACCAAGCCACTTGGTTATCCACTGATTACAGTGAACGTTTGCTGGAATGGAGCTCAAAACATTTTGCTGATTACAGTGAATGTTTACTCGCGTTAGGTCGTTACCATCCTAATGTACTGATTACAGTGAACGCTCGGTTGGTCAAGGTTAAACCGTAGCGTATGTTCCAGAACGGAAGAACAAATGAGATCTCCTGATTACAGTGAATCTTTATCGGAGAATTACTGATTACAGTGAACCTTTTACTGATTGCAGTGAACGTTAGCTTTCAGCTGATAACCTCTACTGATTACAGTGAATGATTGGCCTATTTCAGTCGTAATCGCCCTCCTCTGCCTTTTCTTTAAAGCAGCAAAAGTAAGAACCCAGTTGCTGATTACAGTGAATCTTTACGTATCGAAGAAAGAACGAGCGATTCATTTCTGAGCGAAATAACCTGAAAGATTAAAACGTGATCACTGATTACAGTGAACGTTTGCGATAAGCCCATCTTAATCAAGGTGATTTCGCAGAACTTATTGTTCCTGTGCAGAAGAGATATATTTGCCTCATGTGCAGGATTTATGTATAAAGTCATAAATCCTACATGTGTGGAGCAAGTATGGCTAACGATGAGAAGCAGGTTCTGAAAGTCGCACAACGTTCAGAGCGCATGCTAATGAGCCTGACCGAACAGATTCAGGCACAGAAAGAAGAGTTGCGTGAAAACACGTTTTATCAGGTTTACGCGAAAGCGGCGTTAGCCAAACTGCCTAAATTGACGCGTGCGAGCGTTGATTATGCGGTGAATGAAATGGAAGAAAACGGCTATCCATTCGATAAACGCGCGGCGGGAAGCTCTACCAAGTATGCGATGTCGATTCAAAACATCATCGACATCTATCATCATCGTGGCGTACCCAAATATCGCGATCGTCACGCCGAAGCGTTCACAATGTTTGTGGGTAACCTGAAAGGCGGCGTGTCGAAAACGGTATCCACTGTCTCGCTTGCCCATGCTTTGCGTGCGCATCCTCATTTGCTGTTTGAAGATTTGCGTATTCTGGTCATCGATCTTGACCCGCAATCTTCAGCCACCATGTTCCTGAATCATCAGCGTTCAGTGGGATTAGTGGAAGCGACAGCCGCCCAGGCTATGCTGCAAAACGTCAGCCGTGAAGAGCTGCTCAATGAGTTTGTCGTTTCGTCGATTATTCCCGGCGTCGATGTGCTGCCGGCTTCGATTGATGACGCCTTTATTGCCTCGCGCTGGGAAGAGCTTTGTGCTGCCCACTTGCCGGAGCAGAATATTCACGCGGTCCTGTATGAAAATGTGGTGGCCAAGCTGAAGAAAGATTATGACTTCATCTTTATCGACAGCGGCCCACATCTGGATGCCTTCCTGAAGAACGCCATTGCCGCTTCAGACCTGCTGATGACGCCGGTGCCCCCCGCGCAGGTGGATTTCCACTCCACGTTAAAGTATCTGACGCGTTTGCCGGAGCTGATTGGCATCATTGAAGAGTCAGGCGCAGCCTGCCGCTTACAGGGCAATATCGGGTTTATGTCAAAGCTCTCCAATAAAGCCGACCACAAACTGTGCCACAGCCTGGCAAAAGAGATTTTTGGCGGCGATATGCTGGATGCTGCGTTACCGCGTCTGGATGGCTTTGAGCGCTGTGGTGAGTCGTTTGACACGGTTATCTCAGCCAATCCCTCAACCTATGTGGGCAGCACCGAGGCCTTAAAAAATGCGCGTTCAGCGGCGGAAGATTTCGCCAAAGCCGTATTTGATCGTATTGAATTCATTCGCCTGAACTGAGGTTATTATGAGCGCAAAAAGAATCACTATTGGCCGAACCTTCAGCCAGACACCTTTGCAAACTGAGGAGAGCGCGGATAGCCATTCTCAGACCTTCATCCTTTCAACCGGCAAGCGCGCGCTGTTCACGCTTGAACACATCACGGCGAAGGAAATAGAAGAGAAAACCTTCGTCAAGATGGAAACCAATGGTCGTGATCAGTCAGGACTGACGCCGGAATCATTGCGCGACATTATCCGCACCATCAAACTGCAGCAATTTTTCCCGGCAATTGGCGTGAAGCGCGATGACCGCATTGAAATCCTTGACGGCTCCCGTCGTCGTGCTGCGGCGCTGCACTGCAAAACCGGGCTTGATGTGTTGGTCACCGAAGTCGCTATTACCGCTGATGAAGCGCGCCGATTGGCTCAGGATATTCAAACCGCGCGAGAGCATAATCTGCGCGAAGTGGGCATGCGTCTACTGGCACTGAAAGACGGTGGCTTGTCGCAAAAGGAAATAGCGCAGAGCGAAGGCCTTTCGCAAGCTAAAGTGACGCGTGCTTTGCAGGCCGCCAGCGTACCGCTGGAGCTGGTAACGTTATTCCCCAACCACTCTGAACTGACCTATCCAGATTACAAAACGCTGCTGCAGGCCTACGAAAAACTGCAGGAAACCGGCCAAACGGTTGATGCGTTGATCGATACCATTGGTATGGATGTCGATACCGTATGCGCTCGCGATGGATTGGCAGAAGATGAAGTGAAGAATGGCATTCTGCGTCTGGTGCGCAACGGCAGCCAGACACTGATTCAATCGCCGACCAAAGACAAAACCATCGCAACTCCGCTGTGGAGCTTTGCAGATAAAGATCGCTTTGCGCGAAAGAAAACGCGTGGACGTATGTTTAGCTATGAGTTTAATCGTCAGTCGAAAGAGCTACAGGAAGAGCTGGACAGGGTAATCAACGAGACGCTCAACAAATATTTAAATCAATAATCGCAATGCCGCCCTCGGGCGGTTTTTTTTGCCCTTTTCTTTCCTTCGCCAGTCCAATTTCATCGCTAACTGTATGAAAAATAGGTTGTCGCCAACGAAATTTCAGGCTGAAATCGCCGCTATTCCAAGCCAATCAATGTCGGCTACCCAAACTCATTAACCAGTACTTATTAACTAACTGCAGGCTATTTGACCAGCTGCATGCTCAAACAACAGCAGCCAGTTTAAGAAGAGATAATTATCGGCAAGAAGGGTGAGATTTCAGCTATTCGCCCAATGAATTTCAATGTTATATATATGAATGTAAAGGGTTTTTATAAATAATTTCAGGGTGAAATCGCCAGCTTATAACGCTTAATTAGCCTGAAATCTCGTTTCCGAGTTACGTTTAGCCAGATGATATTCAATGCTTTATCCACAGAAAGCGTGGATAACTTTAACCGTGAGAATTACTCAACCAGTGATAACGCTGATGAAAACTGCCAGATTGCATCACGCACGCGAACAGGTTTATTAATCAGCCCCAACGCATAAAATCGGTCAGCAATGATCTGCTGCTCTTTAATCACTTCAAATGCCATGGCGCGGGTTTTATGACTGCGGCGCGTCAGTGCACGTTCAACCGATGCGATTTCCATCCCTAATTCAAGCGCCAGTAAAGCGGAAGCTTCGTGACGATGACTATCAATAAATAATCCCGTCTGTTGCAAAGTTTCAACCAGCTGCCTGAGAATATCATCATGCTGCTCAACGTAATCACGTCGCGCCAGATAGAACTGATGATTACGCACGCGCCCTTCACCATTCACTAAAATGCGCAGTTCTGGATTGCTTTCGGCCGCGCTAAGCAGCGGATCCCACATCATCCACGCATCAACTGACAAATAATCACTAGCGGTTAAGGGATACTTTGGCGGAGTGTAAACCACTTTAAGTTCCTCAAGACCGATTCCCGCCTCCTCCAGTAATTGCAGCAATAACCAGTGAACGTTGGAACCTTTATTAACCGAAATGCGTTTGCCGCGTAAATCACTGACGCTGCGAATATCACTATCTTGTGGCACCACAATGCCTACGCTGCTTGGCGCCGGGGGTTCCCAGGCGATATAGGTCACGGTGCTACCGTTGGCCTGTGCGAAGATCGGCGGCACTTCGCCAGTGGTGCCAAAATCAATCTCATTATTTTGCAGCGCATACAGCAGTTGCGGCCCTGCCGGGAATTCACTCCACACCACATTAATGCCCTGCTGCGCAAAGCCGTGTTCAAGGCTCTGGCGTGCTTTCAACACGCCAAGATTACCGAACTTCTGATAACCAATACGTAGTTCACGCTCTTGCGTGCCCTGCGGATCAGACACAGTTGGTGATAGCGTGACCTTGCGGCGTCCTTTAATCACACCCTGATTTGCCAGATGCGTACGTAACGTATGCCGACTAATACCCAGCAGCGTAGCGGCCTGCGTTTGATTCTGTTCGGTCATCTCCAGCGCATTATTAATCAGGCTATTGATGACACGGTCAAACAGCTGCAGTGGTTGATTACTTAGCTGCTGCTTGAGAAAGTTGTCGAGTGTGGAATCTGCAGTATCGTTGAAGCCGCGTTCACTGTAACCAGCAAGTCGCAGTTGAGCTGGTGTCAGCGTTTCTTCGCGGCTAAGCAATACGGCATTGTGCAGCGTATTTTCAAGTTCACGGATATTGCCCGGCCAGCTGTACTCAAGCAGCGCTTCAAGTGCATCAGGCGAGAGTCGACGTGCGGGACGTCCCAGCCTTCGTGCGTAGAGGGCGAGGAAATGTTGTGCCAGCAGCGGAATATCGTCACGCCGCTGGCGCAAAGGCGGCAAAGGAACCACGGCAATATTTAACCGATAAAACAGATCTTCGCGGAAGCGTCGCTCGCGTATCGCCTGAGCCAGATCCACATGCGTGGCAGCAATCACGCGCACATCCACCTTAATCGGTTTGCGTGAACCCACTCGCGTAATCTCACGCTCCTGTAAAACGCGCAGCAATTTAACTTGCAGCGATGGACTCAGCTCTCCAATCTCATCCAGCAACAAGGTGCCGCCTTGCGCTGATTCGAACCAGCCGGGATGTGATTGAGTCGCGCCGGTAAACGCGCCTTTCTCATGGCCAAACAGTTCGGCTTCAGCCAGGCTTTCGGTCAGTGCTCCGCAGTTGACGGCCAGAAAAGGGCCATGACGTCGCTGGCTGTGATGGTGAAGATAGCGCGCAACCACTTCTTTACCGGTTCCCGTCTCGCCGACAATCAGCACCGTGGCATCAGTCGGGGCGAATTTATCCAGCAGCGACTGGAAGGCCAGAGAAGCGGGATCGACAAGGCGAGGAGAATCATTAAGGTTGGCGTAAGGCGTTAACATGGCAGTGAATCCTTGAGCGAGCGTAGCACCACGCTAAATGCTCACGCAGACTAAGAACACCATGAAAAAAGCATAAGCAGTTGCATATGCAGCAATTGCTGTTGTGCCTGAGTTGCAAACGCGACTGTGAGTACATCGGGTCAAAGTGCTAACAGTCTGATATACGGCGATTTGCACGATAAAGTGACCTGGCACGCTTCCTGCTAAGAGCTATATAACTAAATAAACACTTCAAAATAATCATTTATTAATAAAGTTATATAGGAAAAGCATAATGGCCGATTCCGCGAACGATAAAATTAATGTCTTCTGGTTTTTACCGACACACGGCGATGGACGGTATCTTGGCACCACTGAAGGTGGACGCCCGGTTGATTTACCCTACTTACAGCAAGTGGCGCTGGCCGCCGACAATCTCGGCTTCTACGGCGTGTTAATTCCTACCGGCAAAAGTTGCGAGGATTCGTGGCTGGTTGCGTCGGCCTTAGCGCCTATCACCCGCCGCTTACGCTATCTGGTGGCGGTGCGTCCTGGCTTACAGCCGCCAACGCTCGCCGCGCGCATGGCAACCACGCTCGATCGTCTATCCGAAGGCCGCCTGCTGATTAACGTGGTGACCGGAGGCGATCCGATTGAGAACAAAGGTGACGGCATTTTCCTCAACCACAGTGAACGTTATGAGGTCACCAAAGAGTTCCTTGATGTCTACAGTCGCCTGATGCGTGGTGAGAAAGTGGACTACGAAGGGAAGCATATTCATGTGGAAGGGGCGGAAGTGCTGTTCCCGCCGGTACAGGAAAATGGCCCACCGCTCTATTTCGGCGGTTCCTCTGAAGCGGCAATTGACGTGGCGGCTGAGCAAATAGATACCTATCTTACCTGGGGCGAACCGCCAGCCCAGGTTGCTGAGAAGCTGGAAGTGGTGCGTGCACGTGCTGAACAGCGTGGACGAAAACTAGAATATGGCATCCGCTTACACGTGATTGTGCGTGAGACGGAAGAAGAGGCTCAGGCGGCGGCTGATAAACTGATTGCGCATCTTGATGAAGAGACCATCGCGCAGGCGCAGAAAATCTTTGCGCGTATGGATTCCGCCGGTCAGGCGCGTATGAGTGCCTTGCACAACGGCTCGCGTGATAATCTCTACATCTCCCCCAATCTCTGGGCGGGCGTGGGGCTGGTGCGCGGTGGTGCCGGAACCGCACTGGTTGGCAGCCCAGAGCAGGTGGCGGAGCGCATTCGTGAATATCAGGCTTTAGGCGTTACTAACTTCATTCTGTCGGGTTATCCGCATCTGGAAGAGGCCCATCGCGTAGCCGAACTGCTGCTGCCGCTGTTGCCACTGGCTAACGGTCAGCAGCAGCGTGAACGCACTATTAATACCGGCCCGTTTGGTGAAACCATTGGTGGCGACAAACGTCCGTCAAAACAGACAAGCGCCAGCTAATGCAGGAGAAGGCGATGGCAACGGCACAGGTAATCATTGTGGGTGGCGGCTTCAGCGGTACTGCGTTGGCGATTCATCTCGCACGTCATTCGTCATCCGAATTACTGATTACAGTGGTCGAACCGCGCGATCATCTCGGCGGCGGCGTTGCCTATTCCACGCAGGAGCCTGCGCACCGCATCAATGTGCCTGCATCACGCATGCAGTTGAGTGGTGAAGAGCAGGGCGCCTTTGATCGCTGGTATCGCGCTCAGCCTGAATGTTCACTGGATTCAGTAGCGCATTGCGCTGATGGCGCGGTCTATCCGCAGCGTGGGATGTTTGGTCGCTATCTGGCAGAACAGTTTGCGGCAGCAGCGCAAGCGCATCCGCACATCACGTTGCGCCACATTCAGGCCAGCGCGATTGCCTGGGAAGGGCAGCAGTTGTTGCTCAGCAACGGTGAAACCCTGCGAGGTGATGTGCTGGCATTAGCAATCAGCCATCCGCCGCCGTCGCTGCCGCGTGCGTTGCAGCCTTTTTCGGCGCACCCGGCGTTGATAGCCAATCCGTGGCAGCATGGCGTGTTAGATGCCATCGATCCGGCGGCATCGGTAGCGATTATTGGCACCGGCTTAAGTATGGCTGACGTGGTGGCGTCGTTGGGAACGCGTCAGCATCGTGGTCCGCTTATCGCCTTCTCGCGCCGTGGACAGCTCTCGCGTGACAACCTGAGCGGTGACTGGCCAGAATGGACGTTAGCTCCGCAGGATGTGCCCAGCGCACGTCACTGGCTCCGTCATATCCGCGCGGAAGTTGCGCGTGCAGCGCAACAACAGTTACCCTGGCAGCGCGTGTTGGATCAGGTGCGTGTGCAAGGTCAGGACATCTGGCAATCGCTGCCGTTACGCGAGCAGCAGCGTTTTGTCCGCCATTTGCGCTCGTGGTGGGATGTGCATCGCTATCGTATCGCGCCGCAGGTCTCCGCAGTAATCCGCCAGCGTCAGCAGCAAGGCAGCCTTAACGTGCAGGCTGCACGCCTGGCCGCTATTGCCGCGCGCGGTAAGCAGCTGGAGATTACACTCCGCACACGCGAGGGCGATCGCCAAACGCACCTTCTCGATCATCTGATCGTCACCACCGGCCCCGGCCATGAAGCCTTAACCGCCAGCCAACCTTTGCTGCAATCGCTCAGCCAGCTGGGTTTGATTCGCCCCGATCGGCTGGGCTTCGGTATTGATGTCGACAGTCAGTCGCAGGCACTCAACCGCGCAGGCGAGGTAAACGCGCGTCTGTGGGTCGTGGGTCCGGCGGCCCGTGCACGCTTCGGTGAACTGATGGGCTTGCCGCAGGTCGCCGATCACGCCGCCGATGTGGCGAAAAACATTTTAGAAGAACTGCAAATCGCTCAGGTCGAGCGATGTCCCCCTTCAGCGCTTTAATCTCTCAACATCCTAAAAATTAACTGACGAACGCCGGGTCGTAACACGATCACGGCCTCGCTATGGAGATTGCTATGCCATCGCAACGTGAAATTCGCTTGAACGCATTTGATATGAACTGTGTCGGACACCAGTCGCCGGGCTTGTGGGCGCATCCGCGTGACCGTTCCTGGCAGTATAAAGATCTGGAATATTGGGTGGATTTGGCGCGCCTGCTCGAGCGCGGCAAATTTGACGGTCTGTTTATTGCAGACGTGCTCGGCGTTTACGACGTGCTGAACGGCAACGGCGATGCGGCCATTCGCCAGGCGACGCAAGTGCCGGTTAATGATCCGCTCGCGCTCATCACCCCGATGGCGTTGGTCACCGAACATCTCGGCTTTGGTCTCACGGCGTCATTGTCGTTTGAACATCCTTATCCATTTGCCCGCCGCTTATCCACGCTCGATCACCTGACCAAAGGGCGCATTGGCTGGAACATCGTGACCTCTTATCTGGAGAGCGGTGCGCGCAATATTGGCCACAAAGCGCAGATCGATCACGATAGCCGCTACGATTATGCCGATGAGTATCTGCAGGTGGTGTACAAGCTGCTCGAAGGCAGCTGGGAGCAGGATGCGGTGTTACGTGACCGCGAACGCCGTATCTTCAGCGACCCGCGTAAAATCCATCCTATCAATCATCAGGGTACCTTCTTCAACGTGCCAGGCATTCATCTGTGCGAACCGTCACCGCAGCGTACGCCCGTGTTGTACCAGGCTGGTGCATCCAGCCGTGGTAAGCAGTTTGCCGCAGAACACGCTGAATGTGTATTTGTCGCTTCCCCGTCGAAAGTGTTGCTGAAGAAAACCGTCGCCGATATTCGCCGTCGTGCGGTGGAAGCTGGCCGCGATCCCTACAGTATTAAAATCTTCAATCTGCAAACCGTGATTGTTGGTGAAACCGACTTAGCGGCGCAGGCCAAGTGGAAGGAGTACACCAGCTGGGTGAGCTACGAAGGCGCGCTGGCGCTGGTATCGGGTTGGACAGGTATCGACTTCGGTCAGTATCAGCCGGATCAGGTACTGAAATACATCCACACCAACGCCATCCAATCAGCGATTGAAACCTTCTCCACCGCCGATCCCGATCGTCAGTGGACGGTGCAAGCGCTGGCGGATTGGGTGGGTATCGGCGGCTTTGGCCCATTGATTGTTGGCAGCGCAGAAACCGTCGCCGATGAGTTGCAGGGCTGGATAGAGGATACCGACGTCGATGGCTTCAACTTCGCCTACGCCTTAACGCACGAAACCTTTGAAGATGTGGTTGAGCTGCTGATCCCGGAACTGCAGAAGCGCGGCGTTTACAAAAAAGAGTACGCGCAGGGCACATTGCGCGAGAAGTTATTTGCTGCCGGTCCACAGCTGCAGGCACCGCATCCGGGCGCGGGTTATCGCGTCAAAACCTCCACGCCGCAGGAGGTTTCATGATCGAGATAGATCAGCTAAGCAAGCACTACCGCGCGCCGGACGGCCGTGTGACCGAGGTGCTGAAAGCTATCAGCCTGCAAGTACCGCAAGCCAATATCACTGCGGTGGTGGGGCCGAGCGGCGCGGGGAAATCGACGCTGGCGAAATGCATCAGCCTGTTGGAGCAACCGAGTTCTGGCAGCATTCGCGTCAACGGCAGCGATCTCTCCCGGCTGGATGGCGAAGCGTTGCGCCAGGCGCGTCGTTCAATCGGCACGGTATTCCAGTCTTCCGCACTGCTACAACGCAAAACGGCATGGGAGAACATCGCGCTGCCGCTGCACTATCTCGGCGTGGTGGAACGCGACATCACCGCGCGCGTGGGTGAACTGCTGGAGAGCGTTGGCCTCAGCCACAAAGCCAAAGCCTATCCCGGTCAGCTCTCCGGCGGCCAACGTCAACGTATTGGCATTGCGCGTGCGCTGGCGTTGCGTCCCTCGGTGTTGCTGGCCGATGAAGCCACGTCCGGCCTCGATCCTGAAGCCACCGTCACCATCCTCGATCTGCTTAAAAGACTGCGCGATGACTACAAGCTGGCGATTGTCCTCATCACCCATGAAATGGACGCGGTAAGACAAGCAGCCGATGCGGTCGCCGAAATTCGCGATGGCCAAATTGTGCAGTATGGCGTGGTGAAAGAGCTGCTGGCACAGCCGGATTCTGTGCTGGGTCAGCGACTGTTCCCGCTGACGCCGCAAGCGGGCGACGCCGAGTTGATACTACAGCTTAGCTATCGTACCGATGTGGCAGTTGCCAGCGACTGGATCTCACGCCTCAGCCAGCAGTTGGGTTTGCGTATTGACCTGCTCGGCGCGCACGTCGAGCAGGTCAATGGTCTGCAGGCCGGACGCTTGCAGGTGGGCATTCACTTCCAGCATGAGCGTGTTCCTCTGGCTCGTCTGCTGGCGCAATTAGAGCAACTGGGCTTAATCGCCAGCGTTTCGGACAGCGTGTTACCACTGAGGGAAGCGGTATGAGCGTATCAGTCATAAGTCAGGATACGCCGTGGCCAGAAATCCCGGCATTGATGCTGCCCGCACTCGGTGAAACGGCGCTGATGGTCGCCATTGTGATGCTGTTCGTGGTGACGTTCGGCGGCGTAGTGGGCGTGGTGCTGTTTAACACCTCGCCGCGCGGTCTGTTTCCACATCGCGGTATTCATCGCGTACTCAGTTGGATCGTCAACATGGGCCGCTCGCTGCCCTTTCTGGTGTTAATGGCCGCCATCATCCCGTTCACCTTCTGGCTGACCGGAACCACCATCGGCATTCCGGCGGCGGTAGTGCCGATGATCGCCGCCGGCATTCCGTTCTTTGGTCGTCTGGTGGATAACGCGCTGCGGGAACTGCCTGGCGAAGTGACGGCGGTCGGCCTGGTATGCGGCGGTTCGCGCTGGCAAATCATCCGTTCGGCACAACTCAGCGAAGCGCTACCGGCAATTGTCGCGGCGGTGACGCTCAATTTGATCTCCATGATTGAGTACTCCGCCATTGCCGGCACCATCGGCGCGGGCGGTATTGGCTATCTGGCGGTGGTGTATGGCTATCAGCGCTTCGATAACCACATCATGATCGCCACCATCGTGGTGCTGATCGCCTTAATTCAAACCATCCAGTTTCTCGGCGACCGCCTGGTTACCGCATTACGCCATCCTCAGGGGACCTCATTATGACAACACAAGATTTTGAACTGCGTAAAACGCGGCACTGGCCGTGGCTGCTACTGATTATAGTGGTCGTTGTACTGGCGGCAGGCGGCTGGTTCTGGCGCAGTCAGCAGCCGCAGGCGGTGGTATTTGGCAGCACGCTGAAAGTGCATTTTGAGCCGGCAATGGCGGGCGAACAGAAGCTGATTGAATACGTTGGCGAGCATATTGCGCCGGATTACGGCTTAAAACTTGAAGCCGTTGGTGTGCAGGATCCGGTGCAGGCCGACCGCGCGGTGGCGGATGGGCAGTATGCCGCCACGGTGTATCAGCATCAGTGGTGGCTGAAGCAAGTGGTGGATGCCAACGGCTTTGCGCTGACTTCGGCATTACCGCTGTTCCAGTGGGCGTTTGGTATTTACTCCGATCGCTACAAATCAGTGGCCGATTTACCGCAGGGTGCGACAGTTGTGGTGCCGGATGACGGTGCTAATCAGGGCCAGGCATTATGGCTGCTGGCGCGTCAGGGCTTAATCACGCTCGATCCCAACGTGGAGCCGCGCACCGCCAGGCTGAAGAATATCGTCGGCAATCCACACGGTTTTGTCTTTAAGGAGCTGGATTTGTTGACCATGCCGCGCGCGCTGAACTCGGTAGATGCGGCGATTGGCTATGTGTCGCAGTTCGATGCCGGTAAGGTACCGCGCGAGAAAGGTATTCTCTTCCCGCCTGCGCCGCGCACCTTCGCTTCGCAGCTGGTGATTGGTACGCCGTATCTGGAGCAGGAAAATATCGAGAAACTGAAAAAAGCCTTCTCCGATCCGCGCGTTCAACAATGGCTTAAGACCACCGACGATCCGCTGGTAAAAGGGGTGCTGGTGCCGGTTTCGGCTGACTAATTTCCCTCTTATTTCTACCACCCGGACTCGCCATGCGCGTCCGGGTTTTTCTGTTGCCTGATTTTAATTATATTATTGATATATATGTAATTTAATATCAATAAATGTTGTTTTGGCTCTACAAATTAAACGCTTATAACAACCTCTCCTGCACTACAAAACAACAACGTGAGGCGTTATGAGTTCTCTTCCTTTAGAAAACACCTTACCGGTTTCTGAACCGGTGCGTTCGGTCAGTGACGTGGCAAGACTGATCAACACCCGCAGTAAAACCAATAACTACGCGCGCATGATTGTGTTCCTCGCGCTTGGGGGCGTGTTTCTTGACGCCTACGATCTCACCACGCTTTCTTACGGCATTGATGATGTGGTGCGCGAGTTTCAACTCTCGCCGCTTCTCACCGGGTTGGTAACGTCATCGATTATGGTCGGCACCATCGTCGGCAATCTGGTCGGCGGCTGGCTGACGGATAAATATGGCCGCTATTCGGTGTTTATGGCCGACATGCTGTTCTTTGTCGTCTCGGCGATTGCGGCAGGATTAGCGCCAAACGTCTGGGTGCTGATTGGTGCGCGCTTCCTGATGGGCGTTGGCGTCGGAATCGATCTGCCGGTGGCGATGTCGTACCTGGCGGAGTTCTCCAAATTCGCCGGTAAAGGCAACAAAGCGGCGCGACTCGCCGCATGGTGCCCAATGTGGTACGCGGCATCAACGCTGTGCTTCCTGCTGATCTTCGCGCTCTATTTCCTGCTGCCAAAAGAGCATCTTGACTGGCTGTGGCGCGCATCACTGCTGTTTGGTGCGGTGCCAGCGCTGCTGATTATTGCGGTGCGCAGCAAATTTATGAACGAATCGCCGCTGTGGGCAGCTAATCAGGGCGATCTCAAATCGGCGGTGCGCATCCTGCGCGATTCTTACGGCATTCATGTGCATGAAGCCGAACCAGAAGCGCCGCCTACTGCAGCTGCGCCAAAAGTGAGCTTCCGCGTGCTGTTCCAGAAACCGTGGCGCGAACGCACCATCGTGGCGGGCGTGATGAACATCTGCATCTCTTTTGAATACACCGCGATTGCCTTCTTCCTGCCGTCAATTCTGGCGCAGTTCCTGGGGGCGGGCGTGTTCGAAACCATCTCGGCATCGCTCGGCCTTAATGCGCTGTTTGCCTTTACCGGCGGACTGCTCGGCATGCGTCTGGCGTGGAAATATCCCTCTCGTCATGTGGCGATTACGGGTTTCGCGCTGCAATTCTTTGCGTTGATTGCGCTGGCATTGATTGGCCATCCAGAAGCGATTGCCGGGATTGTCTTCGCCGTGCTGATGCTGGGCCTATGGCTGTTTGCCGAAGGTTTTGGTCCGGGCGCACAGCTGATGGTGTATCCGGCGCTCTCTTATCCAACCTCTATTCGCGCCACCGGCGTGGGCTTTAGCCGTGCGCTCTCCGGCATTGGTAGCGCGCTGGCGCTGTTCATCCTGCCGATGCTGCAAGCGGCGCTAGGCACCAATATGTTTTGGGTGGTGTCGCTGGCGGCAATCATTCCCATCTTCTTCCTGCTGGCGGTGCGCTACGAGCCAACGCGCCATGACATTGACGAACTTTCACATCAGGAGTGAACCATGAGCTTACTTGCAACAGGAACCGATTATGACGCGCTGGCTGCGCATTTCCGTCCGGTGTTTGCACGCATCGCCGAAGGGGCGGTGGCGCGCGAGCGTGAACGCAGGCTGCCGCATCAGCCGATTAGCTGGCTGAAAGAAGCAGGATTCGGCACCGTGCGTATTCCAAAAGACCAGGGCGGTTGGGGCGCATCACTGCCGCAGCTGTTTCAATTGTTAACTGAGTTGGCGGAAGCGGACTCCAATCTGCCGCAGGCGCTGCGTGCGCATTTTGCCTTTGTCGAGGATCGGCTTAATCAGCCTGCCAGCCCGGAACGCGATCGCTGGTTCCGCCGCTTTATTGATGGCGAGCTGGTGGGCAGCGGCTGGACGGAAATTGGCACAGTAAAACTGGGCGAGGTGAACACCCGCGTGACGCCTGGCGCTGCGGGTTGGACGTTGAATGGCGAGAAGTTTTATAGCACCGGCGCCTTGTTCGCCGACTGGATTGATGTCTATGCGCGCCGCAACGATAATCAGGGAGATGTTATCGCTCTGGTGAACACTCACCAACCCGGCGTGACGCGTGAGGACGACTGGGACGGTTTTGGCCAGCGCTTAACTGGCAGCGGCACCACGCGTTTTGACCATGCCCATGTCGAACAGGAACACGTTTACGATTTCGCCACGCGTTTTCGCTATCAGACCGCGTTCTATCAGCATGTATTGCTCGCGACGCTGGCAGGGATTGGACGCGCGGTGGCGCGGGACGGTGCGCAGGCAGTGGCTGCACGTCAACGGGTTTATAGCCACGGCAACGGCGGTGTCGCGCGTCAGGATGCGCAGATTCTGCAGGTGATCGGTGAAATCACCAGCCTGGCGTTTGCGGTTGAAGCCACAGTGATCCGCGCGACACATTCACTGCAATCAGCATATGTTGCGCATGTGAGCAGCGATGAAGCGCAGATTGCGGCGGCGAATGTGCTGGCCGAAGCCGAAGCGAGCCAGGCGCAAGTCATCGCCAGTGAATGGGTGACGCGCGCGGCAACTGAGCTGTTTAACGCTTTGGGTGCATCCGATACCCGCGTCAGCAAAGCGCTGGATCGCCACTGGCGCAACGCGCGTACCGTATCGTCACACAATCCGGTGGTATACAAGGCGCGCGATATCGGCAACTGGAAAGTGAATGGCGCTGCACCCACCAGCGTCTGGCAGATTGGTCGCGGAGAGGGCTGATAACAGCGGGTGCGCATAAATGCGCACCCTACGAAAACCTCGCTCAATAACCGCAGGGCCGCCACACATGGCGACCAGCTAGTTTGTGATCACTTACTTCTTATCCAGCGACCAGGTCGCGCTGCGTACATCCACTTTTACCGGCAACAAGCCTACACGCGTAAAGGTGTCGGCTAATGCCTGCTGCTCAGCAAATACCTGCGGTGTCATGCGCGATGCGCCGTAAGGCAGACGTTTGATGGTGGTTTGCCAGATGGCTTTATCCAGGCCGGTTGATTTCGACAGAATGGCAGCGGCTTCGTCCTGGTTCTTATTCGCCCAATCGCTGAGTTTGCTGAGCTCGTCCACCACTTGCTTCGCGGTATCAGGATGGCCTTCGGCAAACGGACGGCTGGCAAGATAGAAGGTGTAATGCGGGACTAACCCTTCGGCGTTGCGGATTTCACGCGCATCGGCGTTCGCTTCCACTTCTGCAAGGTACGGATCCCAGATTACCCATGCATCAATCGCACCTTTCTGAAACGCCGCGCGGGCATCGGCTGGCGGCAGATAAACTGGCGTGACATCCTTATAATTCAGTCCAGCATCTTCTAATGCTTTCACCAGCAGATAGTTCACGTCGGAGCCTTTATTCAGGCCAACACGTTTACCTTTTAAATCGGCAACGGTTTTAATCGATGAATCTTTTGGCACCACAATGGCTTCGGTTTTAGGGTTGGCGGGTGAATGGCCAAGATAGATTAAGTCGGCTTTGGCTGCCTGAGCGAAAGCGGGTGGGGCATCGCCGGTAGCGGCCAAATCAATGCTGCCCACGTTTAATCCTTCCAGCATCTGCGGACCCGCCGGGAATTCTACCCAACGAATATTGATGCCTTCTTTTTTAAAGGTTTCATCCAGCGTGCCGCGATATTTCAGCAAGGCAAAGATATTGGCTTTTTGATAGCCGATAGTGACGGTTTCTGGCTTAGCGGCAAAGGCGTGTGCGGAGAGCAGGCCAACGCTGAGGGCTAATGCGCTCAGGACAGGAAGTTTTACTTTCATGATGTTTCTCTCGTGGTTTTTTTGCCACCTTAGCAAAGGCCTTATATAACCAATAAATAACTAATTTCGATCGCTTATAACTGATTTTTATGTGATCCAGATCATTCACTGCAATCAGTATTCCACGCAACAAGGCGCAGATATTTCCATAGATGCCCATATAATTAGCACGGTAATAATTTGTATAACAAATCAAAATGCCATTGCGATAAGCTTCTGTCAGGATAAGTAATTCCGCTGCCTGCATAAGGTGTTACTTGTTCTATGAAGTGGTTTTCACGAAGCGCAGTGCTGTTCTCTGCCAAAACCTGTCTTGCTGCCTTTCTGGCTTTTTATATCGCTCTGGAACTCAATCTCGATAAACCGGCCTGGTCACTGACTACAGTGTACGTTGCCTCACAGCTTTATTCGGGGTCGACAGTATCGAAATCGATTTTCCGCTTCTTCGGCACCGTGCTGGGCGGGCTGTTTACCCTGTTGATCTATCCCGCTACGGTGCAGGATCCGCTGCTATTTAGCCTGTGTATCTCGCTGTGGGTGGCGGTTTGCCTCTATCTTTCACTGCACGACCGCACGCCGAAAAGCTATGTGTTTATGCTGGCAGGCTATAGCGCGGCGATCATGGGCTTTCCCGACGTGGTGTCGCCCTCGGCCATCACCTACACGGTGATTTCCCGTATTGAAGAGATCACCGTGGCGATCATTTGTAGCAGCCTGGTGCATCGGCTGCTTTGGCCGGTTTCGATGCGCAATTTGTTAGAGCAGAGCGTCAACCTGTGGTTTCAGAACGCGCGCAAGCTGTGCAGCGAACTGGTCACGGTGATGCCGGCCGATAAGTCAGTCGAGCGCGAAGATATTCTGGTGCAGATGGCCAATTATCCGCTGAATGTCGAAACGTTAATTACCCATTGTGTCTATGAAGGCGATGCGGCTCGGCGGCTGGTGCGCTTAGTCAGCGTACAGTATCAGCACCTGTCGTATTTCATTCCTACGCTGACAGCGATTGAATCGCGCCTCAATCTGCTGGCACAGCAGCAAATCCGCTTTCCTGACTACATCGCCGAGGTGTTCCAACAGTTCTTGCTGTGGCTAAATGGCGAGGATCAGCTGCCGGTGCGCGATAAGCTGACTGGCGCGCAACAGCAGCTGAAGCAGGCATGGCAACAGGGCAGGCTCAACAGCGAAGAGAGCATTCTGCTGATGGGTTTGCTGGAGCGCTTGCTCAATTTTGTGCGCATTGTCGATGCCTATCAAAGCGTCAGCGAGCGCGTAAGTGAGTGGACGCCAGCGGTGAAAGCCGGAAAAATGGCGCGCGCGCACAAACACGTTGATAAAGGCTTGCTGTTGCTGTCGTCGTTTACCGCCTTTATCGCCACGTTTGTGACCTGCGTATTCTGGATTGGTAGCGGCTGGGTTGATGGTGCCACCGCGCCGATGATGGCGGCCGTGCTCTGTTCCTTCTTTGCCGGAATGGACAGTCCGATTGCGCCGATGAAGTTGTTCCTTAAAGGTGTGTTGATCTCGGTGGTCATCAGCCTTCTCTACATCACCCTGCTGATTCCGCAGGCGGTCACCTTCGAAGCGCTGGTGATCTGCCTTGCGCCGGGTTTGCTGGCGCTGGGCTTGGTAATCGCCAATCCGTCGACCAACCTGATTGGTTTGATTGTCGCCACGCAAATTCCAGGCTTGATTGGCATGAGTCACAATTTCAAACCCGATCTACAGCTTATAGTGAACGCTATTCTCTCGACGCTGGTGGGCATCGCTTTCGCGGTGGTGATTACGGCGCTGATCCGCAACAAGCGTCCGTCGTGGACCGCAAAACGCGCGGTGCGCAAAGGTATACGCGAGCTGCTGCACTTTATCGCCACGGTACGTCTAAACAGCGTCACGCTGACAGCGCGGCAGCAGTTTGTCTCGCGCACGCTGGATAAGGTCAACATTATCCTGCCGCGTAAACGTGTCGATCCGGTACCGGAGCTGATCTCTGGTGGCAATCTGATTGCTGAAGCCTGGTTGGGGGCGAACTGCTATGACTATTACACACGTCATCGCGAGCTATTACTTGCGCATCACATTGAGAGTGCGGCGATGTTTCATGAATTAAGCCAGTTTCTTAAACGTCGGCTGAAGTCGTTACAAAGCGTGCCACAACCAGAATTACTGGCGGAATTGAATACGCTGCTACTGCGGCTGGAGGCGGCGGCAATGCAGGAGAATTCGCTGTTTGCGCCGATGTTCCACCTGTTCAATATCCGCCTATCGCTGTTTCCCTCAGCGCGCTGGCCGGAAATCCCGTACAGTGCTGAGCAGGATGTTTAAAACGGAGTTAAGCAGATGAAAGTGATCGGATTAATTGGCGGGATGAGCTGGGAATCTACCGCGCTCTATTACCGCATTATCAATGAACAGGTAAAACAGCAGTTGGGCGGTTTGCACTCTGCACGCAGCCTGATGTACAGCGTCGATTTCCATGAGATCGAAAAGTTGCAGGCCGCGGGTGAATGGCAAAAGGCGGGTGAAATTCTGGCAGCTGCCGCCATTAGCCTTGAGAAGGGCGGGGCGGATTTCATCGTGCTTTGCACCAATACTATGCACAAAGTGGCGCAGCAGATTACAGATGCGGTGAATATTCCGCTGCTGCATATCGCTGATGCTACGGCGCAGCGTATTCGGCAGGTTGGTGTGAAAAAGGTGGGTTTGCTGGCGACAGCGTTCACCATGGAGCAGGAATTCTACAAAGGTCGGCTTCATCGCTCGGGAATTGAGGTGTTGGTGCCTGAAGCAGCAGAACGCAAAGTGGTGCACGACATCATCTATCAGGAGCTGTGTCTTGGCGTGATCCGCAACGAATCGCGGGCGCGTTATCGCGAGATTATCGCTGGGCTGGTGGTGCAAGGTGCCGAAGCCATCATTCTCGGATGCACTGAAATCACCCTGTTGGTGAAGCCCGAAGATGCCAGCGTGCCGCTGTTTGATACCACGTTGATTCATGCTGAAGATGCGGTAAAGCTGGCGCTATCGTAGGGTCGTCATTCATGGCGTAATGCTTGTCAGTTAGAGATGAAAACCCCTATCGAGCGCACACATTGTAGCGGCGCCATTCATTGCGCGATTAATCGCGCCGCTACGCAATGTGCGGTGTGTTGATGCGGCGCTTCACTGATCGGTAGCAGGCGATTCATGGCGACCTGGTTAACTACCGATCAATCTCCTCAAAATGCTGTTTCCAGTGAATCTGTGACGCAATAATCATCATCCACCAGCGGCAGATAGCGCCATTTATCGAAGGCAGTGCACGGATGCGAAATACCGCAGCCTACCCAATCGCCGACTTGCAGCTTTTCGTCGTCTGGCAGCAGTAAATACGCGTGTTGATCGTTAACGTCGCTGATGCGCAGGTGAGTCGCCGCGCGCGGTGCACTGCCATCGGCATTCCGGATCCATAAAGGATTGGGTAAATCCTGGTCGAAAGGCACATCGCGACGACCAAAATCCACGAAGGCTAATCCCGGTTCGGGACGTGATAACACGCGGCCCCAAATCTCGAGCGCAGCGTCAAAATGATGGCTTGCGCCCGGCTGGGCAAAGGGTGCAATGCGTGCGTACAGTCCGCTATCGTGCGCCATATAAGCACCGGAGCGAATCAGCGGCGTCATCGGCAGCGGCAGTTTGGCGGCAGTAAAACACGCTGTCACCACATCAAACCAGGCACCGCCACCGGCGCTGAGAATAATATGATCGCTGCTAAATAGCTGCTTTTCGGCCAGCAGTTCTGCAGTAGCGATCATCATCTGGCAGTAATCTTTGACTCGCTGAATACCTGCCGCATCGCGCCCTGCGCCCAGCGCGCCTTCATAACCGGCTACGCCAACCAGCTTGAGCGCAGGGCAGGCGGCGATGGCTTTTGCGATCGCCACCGCGTCCTGCGGGGAACGGCAACCGGTACGCCCGCCGCTGACTGACATCTCCAGCAGTACCGAGATCTGGCTATCGCCAAGATGTTGTGCCAGCAGTTTTACGCCTTGCAGTGAATCGACGTAGCAGAGGAAACCGTGATCGGGATGCTGCCGTTGCCACTGCGCGATCCAGCGAATGCCCGCCGGATCGACCAATTGATTGGCAAGAAACACATTTCGAATGCCGAACTGCCGCAGTGCACGCACCTGCGCCGGCGTTGCCGCCCCCAAACCCCAGGCGCCGCCTTCGGTGATAGCGCGGCGTAGAATGGCCGGAGACATCGAGGTTTTACCGTGTGCAGCCAGCAGCACACCGTTTTCGCGGCAGAAGGCCGCCAGCTGACGCAGATTATTCTCCAGCGCTGACTGCTTCATGATCATCAGCGGAGAAAATACCGCATCGCTGCTCAGCACCGCTGTACCGAGAGCCAGCGGCGTATCGCCGGCGCCGGCTACCGATTTAAAACGGGGGGCGGGCTGTTGTGCATCGAGCAAACCTTCTGCCTGCAGTGGAAAACGAATCGACATAGCTCCTCCTTAATGCTCAAGTACGCGGGACAAAAACTGCTGGGTGCGCGGATTCTCCGGATTAACGAAAATCTGCTCGGGCGAACCCTGTTCAGCAATCACGCCTTGATCCATAAACACCACGCGGTCGGCGGTTTTACGCGCAAAGCCCATTTCGTGCGTGACCACCACCATCGTCATGCCTTCGCGCGCCAGGCTGCGCATCACTTCCATCACTTCACCCACCAATTCCGGATCCAATGCCGAGGTGGCTTCATCGAAGAACATGATTTTCGGCTCCACCGCCAGCGCGCGGGCAATCGCTACGCGCTGCTGCTGCCCGCCGGAGAGTTGTGCCGGATAGTGATGCGCGCGTTCAGCGAGCCCAACGCGCGTCAACGCAGCCATACCGCGTTTGTTGGCTTCGGCTTCTGACAGCTTTTGCGCTTTGATCAGCGCCAGCGTGACGTTGCCGAGCGCGGTTTTATGCGGGAAGAGATTGAACTGCTGGAACACCATGCCGACGTGACCGCAGATTTCGCTGGCACGCTTGCGTTCGTGCAGCGGCACTGCGTTAACCCAAACTTCGCCGCCGTCGGCCACTTCCAGCCCGCTCATAATACGCAGTACGGTACTTTTGCCGGAACCGGAGGCGCCAATCAGCACCAGCACTTCTCCCGGCGAAACATCAAGGCTGATCTCTTTCAATACCTGGGTTGAGCCAAAAGATTTGGTGATCCGGCTCAGCGTAATGGCGGATTTGCTCATGAAATTTGGCTCCTGGTTTGATGATGTTGTACCCAACGGGAAAGCGGGAAGCAGATGGCGAAATAGAGCAGGGCCACCAGGCCATAAACCACCACCGGCTGGCCGATACGATCGACAATCGCCTGGCCCTGATGCATCAGTTCGGACATGCCGATCATGCTGACAATCGAGGTGTCTTTAATCAGCGAAAGATATTGACCCGCCAGCGGCGGCAGCACGATGCCGCGCGTTTGCGGCAGGATGACGTTGATAAACGTCTGGCGCTTTGACAGCCCAAGAATCCATGACACTTCCCACTGGCCTTTCGGCACCGCTTCAATGCCGGCACGAAATACTTCGGCGATATACGCGCCTTGATAGATGCTCAGGCCCAGAATCCCGGCGGCAAACAGGTTGATGTCATAGCCAAAATAGGCCACACCGAAGTAGATGAACATCAGCGTGATCAGCACCGGCGTACCGCGAAACAGTTCGGTGTAGATAACAGCGATTTGTTTGGCAACCGGCAAGCGGCTGGTGCGCAGCACCGCAGCCAGTAGGCCGAGTAGCGTACTGCCAATAATTGCGGCGAAGGACAGCAGTAGCGTGATACCCAATCCTTTCAACAGAATCGGTAACGAACTGAAAATGAGGTCATTCATAGCGCGTTCTCCCGCTTCATCGGATTAGTCAGCCATTTTCTTGCCCACCACCAGGCGGACTTTTTTACTGGTGTCACCAGCGGCGGGTGGAACATGCGCCGTCCTGCAACCGTGCCCAACCATGAGAACAAATTACTCAACACCAGATAGACCAGCGCAACCACGCTGAAGGTTTGGATATACAGCAGCGTCCGTGCGTTGATTACCGTGGCGGTGCCGGTCAGTTCTGGCAGCGCAATCGCTGACAAAAGTGAGGTGCCGAGCAGTAGTTGAATCAGGTTGTTGATGATGGCCGGCCACACCGCGCGGGCCGCCTGTGGCAGCACGACGGTGACAAACACCTGACGACGCGGAATACCCAGCACCCATGCGGCTTCGAGCTGGCCTTTCGGCACCGACTGAATACCCGCACGGAAGGTTTCGGAGAGATACGCACCGACGTTTATCCCCAGCGCCAGTACACCTGCGGTAAACGCGCTCATGGTGATGCCGAGCGAAGGCAGGCCAAAGAAGATGATGAAAATCTGCAATAGCACCGGTGTATTACGGATGAACTCCACATAGCAGTGGCTGAGCCAGCGCAGCGGCGCCAGCGGCGACGATTTTGCCAGCGCAGACAGCAAGCCGAGAACGACCGCCAGCCCGAACGCCAGCAGCGTCACCTGCAGGGTCAGCCATGCGGCTTCGAAGAAGGTGTCGGCATAGCGCCACAGGGTTAGCCATTGATAACTCATGGTTCTGCTCCTTGGGGCGGCGCAGCATCAACTGCCGCGCCGCGTGCCATCAAAATTGCGGATTCAGCGGGTAGCGCGGTTTGTTACCAAACCATTTCTGATACAGCTGGGCGTTTTCGCCAGAGGCGTTAATTTCAAACAGGAATTCGTTTAGATAGTTGGTCCACACCTGGTCACCCTGTTTCACGCCGAAAGCGTTGTACTCCAGCGGGACCAGCGCTTCGTTGGTGACGGTTAAGGTGGGGTCGAGCTTGGCCTGATAGGCGAGGAAGTTGTTATCCTCGATCATCGCATCGGCCTGGCCCTTCTTCACCGCGAGAATCGCCGCCTGCGATGAGTCATATTCCTGAATCTTCACGTCGATACCCAGGTTGCGCACTTCGTCGCCGTTGGTCGAGCCTTTCACTGTGGCAATGGTTTTGCCGCCCATGTCGTGGGCCGATTGAATGCCGCTATTTTTGCGTACCAGCATCGCTTCACTGGCCACCACATACGGATGGGTGAAACCAATCTCTTTGGCGCGCTCCAGATTGCGAGTGAAATTACAGAACACGACATCCACTTTATTGGTTTGCAGATTAGGAATACGGTTGGCGCTGGTGGTATTGACCATTTCCAGCTTCACGCCCATCTCTTTGGCCAGCGCTTTGGCAAGGTCAACATCGTAGCCATCCGGGTTGCCGTCTTTATCGTAAAAACCAAACGGTGCGAAGCTCAGGCAATCACCCACGCGCAAGGTGCCACGCTGCAATACGCTTTGCAGGGCCGATTGCGGTGCCGCACCGGCTTCTTTTTTTTCTTCCGTTGGCGTACAACCCGCCACAGTCAGTAATACCAGCGCACTGGCTACCGCCTTGACGCCTGTTTTTAGCGATGTTGTTTTCATATCTATGCTCTCTTAAAAAATTTTGACGAGACGGCTTATTGCCGTTATTCAACAGCAAAATAGAAAGGCATCAATTAATAACAGGCTGTCCTGGTGTGACCGCGGAAAGTAAAATTTCGCCAGCCTGATTTAACGGTAATAATTATTTACGGTCGGCGCGGAAACATTTCATATCTACTTCAACTTTGCAGTCGACGACCAAATCCTGCACGCTACAAATACGCGCTGGCGGATTGCCACTGAATATCTCACTGAACACTTTATTGAATGAACTGAAATAGCGTGCGTCGGTTAATACGGCAGTAACGTGTACCACATCTTCTACACGGTAACCGGCTTCGCGCATGATGGTCAGGCAGTTCTCGAAGGCTAGCTGCGTCTGTTCGATGATGCCGCCTTCTACCACTTCACCGTCGCGCATCGGGGTTTGGCCGGAGATATAGAGCCAGCCATCAGCCTCAACTGCCCGAGCGAACGGTAATTTTTGCCCGCCGGTTCCTGTTCCGCCTTCAACGCCATAACGTTTAATCGTCATTCCCTTCTGCTCCTTTTTGCGCATGGACGCGCATTCTGTGTTGTCTGGTATATCAGACTGTTATCTGCAATACCGGATAGGGCAAGATTTGCACAGGACGTTTTCATTTGCAATATGTGAAAGGCTATTTAATTTTTTGTGATGCCGTCGGGATCGCAAAATAAAACTCTGTGAGTAAGAATTAAAAATTATAGTGTGATGGCTATCGTGATTTTATAAAAATCGTAGAGATGCAATGCGCCATAATGAGGCCCCAAAACTGAACGCATTAATAAAGTGGTCATAATTAATTTTTATTTAATCCGGGATGGGTAAAAGCAGGTGTGCGGTGTATGATGTTTTTCTTTTATCGCCTTAACTATTGGTATCAGTGCAACAGGAGAGTGAGTGTATGCCGGATGAAAAACCCTCGCGGGCGCGCGGCGTTGACCGGGTTATCGATATATTTCGGCAGTTGCATAGCGCTCGCCAACCGATGTCAATGCGCGATCTGATCGAAGCGACAGGTGCGCCGCGATCCAGCATTTATGAATTAGTCAGCCTGCTGAGTGAAGCCGGTTTAGTTGAGCTGGATGCAGAGGGCGCGGTGTTTTTTGGCCGGGAGATGCACTACTACGGTGCGGATTATATGGCGCACAATGATCTGATTCGCCGGGCACATCAGCTGATGGTGGAGATTGTGGCGCGACACGGTGAAACCGTTCAGCTCTGTATGCTGGAAGGCAACAAATACACTGTGGTACTTTCTGAAAGTAATGCGCATCCATTTAAAATCACCTCTGATATTGGCGTGCGCGTGCCGATTACCTGGACGGCAACGGGCCGTTTGCTGCTAAGTAATTGGTCAGATAGCGCAATCCTGGAGCTGATCCCCGAAGAGGATTATCGTCTGGCCAGCGGTCAGATTCTCGACAAACAGGCGTTTCTCGATGAAATCCATCATGCCGGTAAACTCGGCTACTGCATGACAGAAGGGTTGTCCGAGAGCTTCACCTGCTGCATGGCGGCGCCTATCCGTTCGCGCAGCGGCCAGGCGGTGGCGGCGATCTGCTTTATGGTTAGTCGCGATACGCCGCGGGAACGGCGTCAGATGCTGCTACAGGAATTGATCACTTCAGGGCAAAAGCTGTCAGATTTCACCTAGCCAGCCAAATGCAAAACTCCGTTACAACTGATTGAAGTGGCGTTTATTTCCGTCACTTAAGGTTGTGTTAAGGTAATTGATAATAATAACTATTCTTCTTACCACGGAGTTTTGGCATGAATACGCGCCTGCTTTTGGCAATGGGGTTACTGGCTTCAACGGCGGCTGCCGCCACCACCTATCCGCTCACCGTCACCGATATGGACGGCAACACGCAAACTATCAGCAAAGAGCCACAGCACATCATCTTGCAGGACGGGCGCGACATCCTAACGCTGGCGCTGCTCGATCGGGACGATCCGTTTAAGCGCGTGGTGGCGTGGAACAACTTGCCGAAAAAGCAGGACACGCAATTCTGGAATGTGCTGAAAGGGCGCTGGCCGGAAGCAACCAAAATTGTTGATATGGGCTTTAACGATCAAGGCCAGGTCGACCTTGAAAGCGTACTGGCGCAGAAGCCGGACCTGATGATTGCGCAGCTGCGCGCCAAACCGGCATTACAGCAGTCTGGCGTGCTCGGCACCTTGAATAATCTGCATATTCCTGTGGTGTTTGTTGATTACGAACTGCACCCGGCACAGAACACTGCGCCGAGCGTCACGCTGCTGGGTAAAGTGTTGAATCGCGAAAGCCAGGCTGCCGCCTACAAAGATTTCTACCAGCAAAAATTTGCACGCATTAGCAAAGGCGTGGCTGAAGTGAAAAACAAGCCGACCGTTTTCATCGAACCGATCGCCGGTAATAGCGATAACTGCTGCTTCACGCACAGCCACAACGGCTGGGGTGGACTGGTGGAAGCGGTGGGCGGGAAGAATATTGGATCGGAGTTGCTGCCAGGTAATGCTGGGTTTGTGGCACTGGAAAAGATCATTGCTATGAAACCTGATGTTTACATCATGACCGGTTCTAAGCGTCCGAATGCCAACGTGCTGCCGTTTGGTTATGGCGTCCAGCCGCAAGAAGTTAAAGCAACCTTCCAGACGCTTTTGAAGCGCACCGGTTTAGCGCAGATCGAACCGGTGAAAGAAGGGCGCGTATATGGCGTTTATCACCACTTCTATAATCACCCGTACAACATCATTGGCATGGAAATTCTGGCGAAAGATCTTTATCCGCAGCAGTTTGCCGACCTGACACCGACCGCAGATTTCCGCACCCTTGTGAAAACCTTCACCACCTTGCCGGATGACGCGATTGACCTGAGCTACCCCAACAATCAGTAATCTTCGTTTGCCAGGTGCGCACAATGCGCACCTTACCTCTCCCACTCTGGTTTATAGCGGCTATCCGCAATCAACCCACATTCCTCAATGACAATATTAATTGTTATGTTATAACATAACTAAAACATCAGCACCTTTGTCTTTCCATGTTGTGAACTTTGTCTTTTGAAGGAGTTGTCATGTCTGCAAAAAACCATCCATCCCGCGAATACAAAAAACTGCCGGTCACCGTGCTTTCCGGTTTCCTCGGCGCGGGTAAAACCACGCTGCTCAACCACATTCTCAATAACCGCGAAGGCCTTCGCGTGGCGGTGATCGTCAACGATATGTCCGAGGTGAATATTGATGCTGCGCTGGTGCGCGACGGCGGGGCGGAGCTATCGCGTACCGACGAGAAGCTAGTGGAAATGAGCAATGGCTGCATCTGCTGCACGCTGCGTGAAGATTTGCTGCTGGAGGTGAACCGTCTGGCAAAGGAGGGGCGTTTCGATAACCTGGTGATTGAATCCACCGGGATTTCCGAACCGCTGCCGGTAGCCGAAACCTTTACCTTCGCCGATGAAGAAGGGCAGAGTTTGTCTGCAGTGGCGTCGCTCGACACCATGGTGACGGTGGTCGATGGCTTCAATTTCCTGCGCGACTATGAATCAAATGAAAGTATTCAGTCACGTGGTGAGTCGCTAGGTGCAGAAGATGAGCGCACGGTGGTGGATCTGCTGGTCGATCAAATCGAATTCTGCGACGTGCTGATCCTGAATAAAACGGATCTAATAAACGAGGCAGAAAAGGAGCGTCTGATGGCGATTCTGACCTCACTCAACCCGCGCGCCAATATCATCACCTCTGCATATGGCAAAGTGGAGCTGGACCAGGTACTCAACACCGGATTATTCGATTTTGACGCTGCGGCGCAGGCGCCAGGCTGGCTGCAGGAGCTGCGTGGCGAACACACGCCGGAAACCGAAGAGTATGGCATTCACAATTTTGTCTTTCGTGCGCGCCGTCCTTTTCATCCAGTGCGCTTTTCCCAGGTAATTGAAAACGAGCTCAACGGCGTGGTGCGCTCCAAAGGATATTTCTGGCTCGCCAGTCGTCCACGTCATGCCGGTTCATGGTCACAAGCGGGTGGTGTGTCACGTCAGGGCTTAGCGGGGATGTGGTGGGCCAGCGTGCCGAAAGAGCGCTGGCCACAGGACGAAGAAAACCTGCAGTACATTCTCGATAACTGGGTTGATGGTAGCGGTGATGCGCGCCAGGAACTGGTATTTATCGGTATCGATATGGATGAAGCGGTGCTGCGCGACAAGCTGGAAAATGCGCTGTTAACCGATGACGAGATGGCGTCTGGGCCGGATCGTTGGGTAGAACTCCCTGACCCGTTCCAGCCGTGGTTTAATTAATACGTTACCTCTGCGGGAGGCTTGCCAGCCTCCCTACGGCTTCCCCAACCACATTGACACTTCCACGCCATCATTAAACGGCAGCGAGATAAATTCTCCACTGCCATGCACCAGCTCGAGATATTCCGGGCTGAAGTCGGCATCATCCGCAACGATCAGCGCACCGGGACGCAAATACGGTTGCACTAACGCCAGAATCTCCGGATAGATCGCTTTCGCGCCATCCAGCACCAGCATATCGATGGATGCAGGTAAATTACTGCTCAAGGTGGCTAACGCATCACCCACGCGCACTTCAATCAGGTCACTGACGCCCGCATCAGCGAAATGATTGCGCGCCAGAGCCACTTTTCCCGGCTCGAATTCGCAGGTGATGATGTTGCCGCCGCCGTTATCACGTAGCGCTGCAGCTAAGTGCAGCGTGGAAATACCAAAAGAGGTGCCAAACTCGATGATCGTTTTTGCTCTGCTGCTGCGCGCTAGCATATAGAGCAACTTGCCGGTTTCGCGCGATATCGCCAGCGGCACATCTTTCAGGTGAGCATAGAGTTCGATGTAATCAGTTTTGCTACGCAGCAGGCGATTTTGCTCTGCGTCAGACATCGTTCTAAACGCTTCATTAGTGGGATGGGCCATATTATCGGCGAGCTCAAACAGGTAGTTCAGCAGCGGGGCTAATGGCGCGGAAGTTAAGGTGTTCATGGTTTTTTCCGTATATCAAAAAGTGGATTAAGCTGTGCGAACAGAATACGATGAATCATTCGCATTTCACTATTCGTGTTCTGGAGTTACTGATGACGGAAAGACGTAACGCTAAGATTTCTGAGAGAAAACGGCCTAAGCAAGCGCGCTCCAGCGAGTTGGTTTCGGCTATTTTACAAGCCGCTACTCAGGTTTTAGAGCAGGAAGGCGCCACGCGTTTTACCACCGCGCGCGTGGCGGAGCGCGCGGGCGTAAGTATTGGCTCGCTTTACCAATATTTTCCCAATAAGGCAGCTATTCTTTTCAGATTACAAAGCGAAGAGTGGCAGCGCACCGGCAATCTATTAGGCGCGATCTTGCGCAATAGCGCTGCTACACCGCGCCAGCGTTTGCACGATCTCACTCTGGCTTTTTTGCAATCGGAATGTGAAGAAGCTGCGATGCGCACGGCGCTTAATGATGCCGCGCCGCTCTATCGCGATGCCCCGGAAGTTCAGGAAGCACAAGCCGCCGGCGAGAACGTTATCAGTGATTTCCTGCTTGAACTGCTGCCGCATTCGGAGGAGGAAGATCGGGCGCGTGCCGCCGATTTGATCAACAGCACGCTAGGCAATGTGGGTAAACATTTTTCCGAATCGCCGCGCACGGCCGCTGAGATTAAAGCCTATGCACATGACATGGCGGAGATGTTCTGTGCCTGGATCAGAGAAAAAGGCGCTGACTTACAGTAAAAGATGGACTGGAAATCTCTGAAAGCGGTGATCAAACTCATTATTCACATTCTCAATAATCCACACCGCGAGTAAGCTTAACAAAGACCTTTTTAAAGCCAATGGCGAGCAAATACGGGAGAGCAAAATGGCAGTGAAAATGATTGCAGTGGACATGGATGGAACGTTTCTCGACGACAAGAAACAGTACAACGTGCAACGCTTTGCGCGTCAGTATGCGCTGTTGAAAGAGAAGGGCATTCGTTTCGTGGTCGCCAGCGGCAATCAATATTATCAACTGCAGCGCTATTTTCCTGATATCAAAGATGAGATCGCCTTTGTAGCGGAAAACGGCGCCTGGGTTTCTGATAATAATGAAGAGATCTTCTGCGGCGAACTGGCCCCGGAGCGTGTGCATCAAATCCTCGATATTTTGGCTAAAGAGCCGGACATTAGCACGGTAGTGTGCGGTCGTAACGGCGCCTATGTGCACACATCGATGCCCGATGAGGTGATTGGCATGTTGGCGAATCACTACCATCGCCTGGAAAAGCGCGACAATCTTTACGATATCGATGACACCATCTTCAAGTTTTCCCTGAATCTGGCGCATGAAGGCGTAGAGGCTTTGATGGAGCGCCTGCACGCCGAACTGGGCGCGATTGAAAACATTATGCATCCGGTTTCCAGCGGATTTGGCTTTGTCGACCTGATCATTCCTGGCTGCCATAAAGCACACGGCATCGCATTGCTGCAGGAAAAATGGGGTATTGATGATTGTGAAGTGGTAGCGATTGGTGACAGTGCCAACGACATCGAAATGCTGCGTCAGGCCTGTTATAGCTTCTCAATGGCTAACGCCGCCGCACCGGTGAGCGCGGTATCGCGTTACAGAACCGAAGGCAATAATGATGAAGGCGCACTGAATGTGATAGCCCGCCTGCTGGCGCGCGAAGAGCCATTTAGTTAAGTATGCTGTTCATTCACTGCACATCCTGAAGCGGCGCAATAAATTGCGCCGCTTCAATGCCTAAGACAGGCTAACTAAAATATCCCGCCTCACGCATATCCTGCAGTAAACCCGGTCCGTTTGGCTGCCAGTTAAATGTCTGGCGCGTCCACGCACTGGATGAAGGATTATCAGCCGACGCAAAGAAAGCCATCCAGCCCAGCCAGGTTTTGGCTTCTTCCAGCGTCAGGCTCTTCACCGGCAGCGCTAATCCTGCACCGATAGTTTCGGCAATCTGCCGAAACGGTATACCTTCCTCCTGCACGGCATGCAGAATGGCACCCGGTTCAGCCTGTTCGGCGGCAAGGCAAAATAGCTCGGCGGCATCGTCGCGATGCACCGCAGGCCAACGATTTTCTCCTTCGCCGACATATACCGCTGCGCCTTTTTCCTTCGCCATATTGATGATCATCGGGATAAAACCATGGTCGCCCGCACCATGCACCGTCGGCGGCAAGCGAACTAACGCCACGCGCACACCGCGATCGGCTAGCGCCAATGCGGCGACGTTAGAATTAGACCGTGGATGTGCGCCCGCTGCCGGACGAATCTGTTCGGTGGCGAGTTGTCCCGGTGCGACTAACGCGGTGCCGGTGGTGACAATCAGCGGGCGGTTGGAGCCAGCCAGCACGTCGCCCATTGCCAGAATAGCGCGTTGATCGACTTCGGCAGCATGATCCATGCGGCTAAAATCGTGGATGTATCCGGCATGAATGACGCCGTCGCTTTGCTCTACCGCACTGCGTAAGCTGGCGAGATCTTCCAGCTCACCGCGTATTACCTGCACACCTTGCTGATGTAATTTCTCTGCTGAAGCTTCGCTGCGTGCTAAACCCAGCACTTCAGCGCCTCGTGCCTGCAGTTTTTTCACAATGGCGGAACCAATAAATCCGCTCGCCCCAGTCACAAAAATTCGCATAATCGTGCTCCACTTTTTCAAAGTTGAAGCACTATCATAAAAGCCTGCGTGGCGGCGAAAAGCCGTGAGCTTATACAGGTATACGCACTAACAGGATAAAGGCATGACTCAGCAAGATGACAATGTGCTCGGCAACTATCTGCGTGAACGCCGCCAGCGGCTGGATGCAGCGAAACTCGGTTACACGCTGCTCCGCCGTCGTACGCCGGGCCTGCGTCGGGAAGAAGTGGCGGTGCGCGCCTGCGTCAGTACCACATGGTACACGTGGCTGGAGCAGGGCAGAGGTGGCGCGCCCTCCGAAGAGGTGCTGGAACGCCTGGCCAAAGCATTAGAATTGAGCGCTGCTGAGCGCGATCACCTGTTTTTGCTGGCGCAGAACCGGCTGCCGGGCGTGACCTGGCAAGCCGGAGTAAACGTTTCGGCTTCGCTGCAACGCGTGCTCGACAGCATGGAACACACGCCCGCGCTGGTGAAGACCGCTGAGTGGCAAGTGGTGGCGTGGAATCGTGCCGCCACCAAAGTGTTTGTGGATTACGCCGAGTTGCCGCCGGAACAGCGCAACATTTTGCTGATGATGTTCCGCAACGAAGAGATGAAAAAACGTTTACCCGATTGGCATCAGGTCACTCGCGGCATGGTGGCCAATTTCCGTGCGGACGTGGCGCGCACCGGTGCCAGCGAGCATGTGCGCGCGCTGGTAGAGGAGCTGAGCGAAATGAGCGAAACCTTCCGCCAGCTATGGCAATCGCAGGAAGTTAGCCAGCATGGCGAAGGCATCAAACAGTTGTGGCTGCCGGACGAAGGCGTGCTGGAGCTGGAGTACAGCACCTTTGCCGTGGAGGGCAAACCCGGCTTGAGTCTGGTGGTATTTAATCCGCGTCAGCAGCGCGATCGAGATTGTGTGGCTCGACTGATGACGCGTCCTTAGCATGGCGATAGCAGGTTTCCATTTCATCCAGCGCCGCCTGATTTTCCAGTCCCCACTGATACATCTGCTCGATCGGTGCCGCGAACGTCATGCCGAGCGGCGTTAAGCGGTAATCCACTTTCGGCGGTATCACATCATAGACATGGCGGGCGATCAGCCCGCGCTGCTCCAGCTCTTTCAACGTTTGAAACAGCATCTTCTTCGATATCCCCTGCAGGCTGCGCTGTAACTCACCGGTGCGTGCGCGGTGATTCGGCCAGTGATACAACGCATGCAGCACCATGCTGCTCCATTTCACAGAAAACAGATCCATCAAGCGTCGCGGCGGCGAATCCGCATAAAAAAATAGTTTACCGTCAACGATTGCGGGCACCGTATGCGCCTCCTGTATGGTTACCAAATGGTAACTACTATCAATTCTGCACCATGTTCACTATAGTCTGCCGCCTTCAGTTAGCTAACGCCAGCCCATTTTGGAGGCAGTATGAAAATCAATGCATTAGTGGCGCACGACGCGACCAAACCTCTCTCATCCAGTCAGATTGCGCTGCGTCCGCTGCAGCAGCAGGATGTCAAAATTGAAATTCTCTACTGTGGCGTATGCCACTCCGATTTGCATATGGCACGCAACGAATGGGCAGTAAGCCGTTATCCGCTGGTGCCGGGCCATGAAATCGTCGGACGTGTGGTTGAAACCGGTACTGATGTGACGAATTTTAAAGCCGGCGATGTGGTAGGCGTGGGCGTGATGGTGGATTCCTGTCGTGAATGCCATTTCTGCCAGCAGAAAGAAGAGCAGTATTGCGAATCCGGTTTCGTCGCGACTTACAACGGTATCGATAAATACACCGGCGATAGCACCTGGGGCGGTTATGCGCAAAACGTGGTGGTTGATCAGCATTTTGTGGTTTCGGTACCGCAGACATTGCCGTTAGCCGGCGTTGCGCCGCTGCTGTGTGCCGGTGTAACAGTGTGGTCACCGCTGCGTCACTTTAATGTTAAAGCCGGTGATAAAGTTGGCGTAGTCGGTTTGGGCGGCTTGGGTCATATGGCGGTTAAATTGGCGAGCGCGATGGGCGCAGAGGTCACGCTATTTACTACTTCGCCTGCTAAAGGTGAGGACGCATTGCGCTTAGGAGCGAAGCGCGTCGTCGTTTCCCGTGATGCGCAGCAGATGGCCGCCGCGCAGACGTCACTGGATTTCATCGTTGACTGCGTTTCTGCACCACACGATCTCGATCCTTATCTCGCCACGCTGAAAACCAACGGCCGTTTAGTATTAGTGGGGATTCCGGAGCAACCGCATCAGTCGCCTAACGTGACGCCAATGGTAAATCGTCGATTAAGCATCAGCGGTTCTTCGATTGGCAGCATTCAGGAAACCCAGGAAATGCTGGATTTCTGCGGCAAGCATAACATTACCGCCGATATCGAACTGATTGTCGGTGAAGAGATTGAAACGGCCTTTGCACGTATGCTGAAAGGCGATGTGAAGTATCGCTTCGTTATCGATATGCAAGCGACTCACTGGTAAAAAAGTACCGCCCGTGCCTTGGCATGGGCGGTTTCAGCCTGAAATCGCCATATCGAAAGGGCTATAACTGATTGATGTGGTTTGAAATAAGCAAAGATAAAGTTCTGAAATTCTCCCTTCATCAAAATTACGCCATATAGTTACAACATACTGAAATGCATAGATTGAACAGCGCCGAATTTTGACTTCTGCAAATGCATTGTTTAATCAAAGGAGGTTGGCAGATGTGGTCAATCACGATGAAATCCTATGCATTTTACATGGTGAAGTTTTGACATCCTCCCCCTTAAATCCGCTACTGTTTAATTCCTTTTCAAGGAAAAACTTCTTCCTGGAGAGATAAAGCTAAAACTCTATATCATTGAAAACACTCTGTTATTTTTATGGCATATAAATTGCAAAGATTGGCGCAATGTAAGATGTACCTCCGACGCGTGAATGATTTTCACGATGAAATAAGAGGTTATCTGTTCTCTCTTTCAATCGGCTATGAAATGAAAATAATTATTACCTTTGGCACCTTTGACGTTTTCCATGTAGGGCATCTGAATATTTTGCGACGCGCAAAAATGCTGGGCGATCGGTTGATTGTGGGAGTTTCATCAGATGCACTGAATTTCCATAAAAAAGCACGCTATCCGATCTATGAAGAGAGTGACAGGTTATCAATAATCGCGAGCATGAAGTATGTTGATGAGGTTTTTCTGGAAGAGTCTTTGGAGTTAAAGCCTGACTATATTAAACAATATAACGCAGATATTTTAGTTATGGGTGATGACTGGAAAGGCAAGTTTGACCACTTCTCATCGCTGGCTGAAGTCGTTTATCTAGAGCGCACGCCGACTATTTCTACCACATCGCTGATTGAGGTGATAAAAAAGCGGTTATAACATCAGTCCTGTCACCAGACTGATGTTTATGTAGTCGCTTTCAATCTAATGCTTTTATTGCATCAACAATGACCTGTGCTGCGCGCATACCCGCGCTTCCATCATTAAATGCATCACAATACTCAGTCTTGATATTTTGCAGCGTGTCAATATTGTTGCGCCACGGATACTCATCAGATAAATAATGCCTGATGTCTGGCATATCACGCGCTACGGGTAGAAATTGTCGAACTTGTTGTTCCGGGCTGTGGTGATTGCTATAGGATTTATTATCTTTTAGTAAATCACCCATTCCTTCCCAGTCCAGTAAAATAATTTTTTTATCTGCGTTGATGGCGTCAAAAATAAAACCACTATTATCGCTAATGACATAATCTGCATGTTTTAGCAGTGCAAAGGTGGCGCTATTATCCACTACAATTCTTTTCAGGAAACGTTTGGCCGTTTTGAGTGCCTGTCTTTCACTCGCTTTATAGAGGGTCGCATGATGCAATTTAGTGATGACATTGTAATCAGTACTCAGACGGCTCAGCCGTTCTGCCCAGTGTGGTAATGAGCTAAGATCGCCATAGGTAGGCGCATAAAGAAGCGTGGGTTTGGTTGCAGATAGTTTCAAATTATCCGGAATATTCTGCGAATAAGTCTTGTTATGCCAGTCATCAAAGCGCGGATTACCGACAACCTTAACACGCTCAGGAAGATTTAATGATTTTTCCGTATAGTGGCTATAACATAAAATAGAGTGGTATTTTTTATTCCATTCAGCATGATTCCATTCGTTTTTAGCCAGACCATAAACGGTACGAATATGAACTCTCGCCATATCCTGAGCATAGTGAAGGTGATAAGGACTAACAAAACATAAGTATGTTTTAGACTGTTTTATTACCGTGGATAGCAAAGAACAGGTTAACTTTTTAACCTTAACTGTGCGTAAGAAACCGAGCATACTTTTGACAAAATCATCTTCTATCAAATCATTAATAATAATTTCGCACGAAATTTTACTATCAAGTAGTTTCAGAATGATGTTTCGATAGACATCATAATGAAACGATGTCTCCATAAAAAAACCTACGGCAGGTCCTTTGTTGAGCGTAGTAGATGACATAATTATTTTAATCCTGAACAGAATGATGTTTGCATTAAGCAAAAACCATGCCAGCCAAAAATGTGTCATGACGGGGAATTCAACGCGGAATGGCGGATGCTGCGGAAGCCACATTTCCCGTAGCGGAAAAGGTAATACCACGAGAAAATAGTCAAGATATGAAAGTATGGCAGGGCATTTTAGCCGCTTTCAAATCTTATTTCGTCTGGTAACCGTTATAGCAAGCCTATCCATGCGACTTTTCAGAAGTGCGTCACATCCTGCAATCACTTTTAACGCAATCCCTAATAAATATTTTCCGCCGTGTTCCGATAACTCCCTTACAAATGTACAAAAACAACAAACGCAGGAGTAGGGAACATGGGGCTGGTATCCCGTTTACGTAATGTGCGCATTACCCGTAAGTTGTCGGCAGGATTCGGCATCGTACTGTTGTTAGTGGCGCTAGCCACCGGATTAAGCGTGCAGCGCTTTAACGCCATTCATGACATCTATCAGAAAACCAACCTGATTTATGACATCAATATTGAAGTGTTTCAGGCCAAAATTAATCGCCTCAAATATCTTTATGGTGATGACAAATCCGGTCAGGTCATGGCGAACTACGTCACTCACGCGCAACAGTTGACGAGCGAAGCGAAACAGCTCTCCTGGACTGAAGGTGCCAAAGAGCGGGTCGATGAATTGACGACGCATCTCGCCAGTTTCCACAACAGTATTGGCGCAATGACGCAGGCCACGCAGCAACTCAACAGCCTGCGCTCGCAGCTTGATAGCTTAAGTCAGCAGGATATGACGTCACGCTACACCCAACTTATTCGCACTCCCGTCACCAATCCCGATCTCACCAACCAAATTTATCAGCAGCTTTTTGCCATCAGTAATGTGCGTGAAGAGGCGTGGGCGCTGCGCTTTAACGTCAGCGATGCGCTGCGTAAAACGCTGGAGAACCATTTCCAGCAGGCCGATCAAGGTATGAAAGCTTTACTGGCACAGCTGCCGCCAGAACAGCAGGGTGAATTTAACGCGCTGTGGAATGAGACACAAAAATTCAAAAGTTTGAGCCTGCAAGCGGCAGATGCCTATGGGCAACTGCGTAGCGCGGAAGACACCGTTAAAGTGGCAGGCGATAAGAGCAGCGCCGCAATCAAACAGATTATTACCATCGTCAAAGCGCGTAACGATGAACTGGCCAACGGCTCGGCGGCGATTTCGTTGCTGATAGGTGGCCTGGCCATTCTGTTTGGCGTTTTGGTGGCGTGGTACATCATCCGCCAGATTACGCGTCCGGTTTTCCACAACCTGGAACTGGCGGAGCGTATCGCCAATGGCGATCTCAGTTCGCAGTTTGCTACTGACCGGCATGATGAATTAGGTAAATTGACTTCGGCGATGGGTCGCATGAACGAACGCCTGCGCAGCATGATTGGCGATGTGTTGAGCAGTGTCAGTAGCGTATCGCAGGCGGCCAGCGCGATTAATCAGGGTAACCTGGATTTGTCATCGCGCACCGAGCAACAGGCTGCGGCGGTGGTGCAAACGGCCGCCAGCATGGAACAGCTCACCGCCACGGTGAAAAATAACGCCGCGAATGCGCGTCAGGCGAGCCAGATCGCCGCTGAAGCCTCACACAATGCCAATAAAGGCGGCATCGCGGTGCGCGATGTGGTGAATACCATGGGCGAAATCTCTGAAAGCTCGAAGAAAATCGCCGATATCACCGCCGTGATTAACAGCATTGCTTTCCAGACTAACATCCTTGCGCTTAACGCTGCGGTGGAAGCGGCTCGTGCCGGCGAACAAGGACGCGGTTTTGCTGTGGTCGCCAGCGAGGTACGTAATCTGGCCCAGCGCAGTGCCGGTGCCGCTAAAGATATCGAGCAGCTCATCAGTGAATCGGTGGGCCGCATCAGCAATGGCCACCAGCAGGTGGCGCGCGCCGGTGAAACCATGGATCATATTCTCGGCAGCATTGCGCGCGTGAATGAGATTATGGGGGAGATTTCAGCGGCGTCCGATGAGCAGAGCCGCGGCATCGAGCAGATCGCCCGAGCGGTCGGCGAGCTGGATACCACCACGCAGCAGAACGCCACGCTAGTAAGCGCCTCTTCACACTCGGCGAATTCGCTGGAAGAGCAGGCGATGATGCTGGAACGGCTGGTGGCGCAGTTCCGCTTGCAGGGCGCGACACGCTAGACAACAGGGCAGTGGACGTCGCTCCAGATTGATCTCCACTGCCTCTCTTTTGCACACAATGCGAGATTTTTGTTCTGCCAACAAATGGCAAGGTAAATATTCTTAAAATAAAGCGATCCGCGGCTACTTTTTCCCGTTAAACTGCAATTCTTGTCGCCCTGATATCTCCCATGCATGAACTACTACTCACCTGACGATAGCCATTTGAAGCGGCGTTCCCAACGCTTCGTACGTCGCATGTTCATCATGCGTCAGCTCGGCACGATTTTATGTTTTTTCCCGATTCTATCGGTGCTGATGGAGATGAATCGCAGCGTGGGATTTAGCGCGCTGTTATTCGTGAATGCCTTTTTCTGGCCGTGGCTGGCTTATCGCCGCGCGCTACGCGCCGAAGACTCTACGACCAGCGAGCGACATAATCTCACCCTCGACGCCGCATTTGGCGGCATCTGGGTGGCGCTGATGGCGTTAAGTCCGCTGCCCTCGTTTATCATCATGGCGGTGCTGGCCTCCGATCGCTATGCCGCTGGCGGCGCGGCACAGTTAATCGCCGCGATGCAGGCCTTTCTGTTTGCGTTTGTGCTGGTATGGCTGGTGGATGGCGCAGGCGTGCATCTGGCGTTTAGCACGCAAACCGTGTGGTTAACGTTGCCGCTAGCAACCTGCTACATGCTGGTGTTGAGCGTCACGTCATACAATCTTACCTGGCAGCTGCGCAAACGAAATCGTGAGCTGGAGCGCATCGCGCTGATGGATCCGGGTCTGGAGATCCCCAACCGTCGCCTGTTTGAGCGTCGGCTGGAAAGCGAATTTCTCAGTACCCGGCGCGGTGATAGCGCGGGCTATTTGTTGCTGATGGATCTCGATTATTTCAAATCGGTAAACGATACCTGGGGCCACGAGGCAGGCGATTTCCTGTTGGCGGAGATCTCGGCGTTGCTGCGTAACCATGTAGGATTGCAGGATATTCCAGCGCGTTTTGGCGGCGATGAGCTGGGCGTGATTGTGCACCATGCCAGCGACGAATCGGTGGTGGCGCTGGCCAGGCGTTTGCAAGAGAAAATAGCGCAGGTGCGCCTACCGGCTTCAGCGGAGTTTCATTGCTCGGTGAGTATTGGCATTGCTTCTGCGGCACATGCGGAATCGATCCGTCAATGGCTGCGACACGCTGATGAGGCGCTATACGAAGTGAAACGCGCCGGACGCAACGGTGTGCGCTTATGGCAACCCTCGCTGGCCGGCGCGGCCTGACTTAACTGAACTCGGGTGCGCAAATTACCGGAAAGTTAAGTGAATTGGCGATAAAACAGGCCTCATGTGCCTGATGATGTAGCGCACGCGCGCGGTCCGCATCTGCCGGATCGCGCAGCGTAATACGTGGTTTCAGGATGATCTGGGTAAAGCGACCGCGCGTCTCTTCAATCATGGTGCCTTCTGCCGCATCTTCATACGCTTTCACCACAATCCCGGCATCTGAACAGAGATGCAGATACCACAATTTATGGCAGGCCGAGGCTGAAGCCAGCAGTAACTCTTCCGGATTCCAGCGCGCCGCATCGCCACGAAAAGCCGGATCGGCGCTCAACGCCACCGTCTCTTTTCCTGCGGCAATCAGCTCTGCGTTACGATCGTAAGCGGTATAGGATGCCGTGCCGTTGCCGCGATTGCCGGTCCAGCGAACCGTGACCTGATAATGATGTTCCCGTGCTGCCATTTCTGAAGCTCCTTTCGAATGAACAATGCCTCAGCAGACTAACATGGCGCTCCGCGCGCCAGATCCTCAATATCCAGCTTTTCCGTCTGACAGATGGAGATCAAGCTGGCGGCTTCGTCACTCAGACGCACAAAAGTATGGCGCATGGTGCTGTCGATGTAGGCGCTATCGCCTTTGGCCAGCCGCAGCGGTGCGTACAGCTGCGTGTGCAACATCACTTCACCACTTAGCACGTAGATAAACTCTTCGCCCGCATGCTGCGACCAGGCTTCTGGCGGCGGCAATTGCTGGGTTTCAATGCCCATCACCACCGGAATCATGCCTTTTACCAGCAGCTCAGCGGCGTGCACTTCATAGCGAAACCACGGATTGGTGAATGCAATTCCTTTGCCCGCCAGCGTGTAAGTACGACGCCCCTGAATGGCGCCGCGGGGCAGCGGTGAATCAGGCAGATCTTCAGCAAAGAGTTCGGCCAGCGAGTAATCAAAAGCGCTGGCGATTTTGGCGATGGTATCGAACGACGCCGAAACCTGGCCTTTCTCAATCTTCGACAACGTGGAGATAGATACGCTGCTGAGCTCGGCAACCTGCTCCAGCGTAAGTTCACGCGCCTGACGTAGGGTCTTGATGCGCATACCAAAATCCTGCTCGCCGGTGGTGGCTGCGCCCAGCCCGGAGGCTTCATGCTGTCGGGTGGTTTTCATCGTGCTGACTCTCTTCCACAGAGTGAATGTGAACACTAATTTCTCACATATGATAAAAAATTTCCTATAAGAAAATTGTATTGGTCATAGTGTGAGTTACGTAGCAGCTTAGAAAAAAACTTCTGGGAGCTGTAGTCATGACCGCCATCACCATTGCCAGCGTCACCTTAACGGCGTTTTACGATAAAGCTCGCAATCTCAATAACCTGCTGGCGTGGATGGAGCATGCGGCGCAGGAAGGTGCCGATCTGGTGGTATTTCCAGAGCAGATTTTACAGGGCTATCTGCCAGACACGCTCAACTGGAACGGCGACGCGGTGGCGTGGCAAATGGCACAGGCCGAAGTGGTGCCGCAGGGTGAAAGCGTTCAGGCATTGCAGCGCCTGGCGACTCAGCTTGGCCTGCATGTGGTGTTCGGCATGACGGAGCGCCACCCCGAACGTGCCGAAGTGCTGTTCAACAGCGCGGTGCTGCTGGGGCCGCAAGGTTTAATCGGCGTATATCGCAAGGTGCATCAGCCGGGCGATGAGAAGCACGTTTACTATCCTGGCAGCGACTTCCCGGTGTTTAACACAGCGCTGGGTCGCATCGGCATGCTGATTTGCTACGACAAGGTGTTCCCGGAGAGTACGCGCGAGCTGGCGCTGAAAGGGGCGGACATCATGATCATGCCCACCGCGTGGGGCTACGGCGGTGATGGCAGCGCCGGGGATGCCGACCCCATGGTCGATAGCTACACGTTGTTTGGCCGGGTGCGCGCCCTTGAGAATCAGTGCTGGATGGTCGAATCCAATCTGTGCGGGCAGCACGGCAATCTGCACTATCACGGCCACAGTCGCATCATTGATCCGCTCGGCAAGATTATTGCCGACAGCGGTAGCCGCGAAGGCATGGCGCTGGCCAACGTGGAGATCCAATCCGCCATCCTGCGTGCGCGCAGCAGCGACTATCTCGGTTATCACTTCCTGAAAGATTACGTTCCGGTGCAGGCGCCGCCTTCACCCTTAACGGTTCACAATCGCCACGCGCGACCTCTGGGGGAAAACCATGACTAAGGTACTGGAAGCCGCAGGCATCCATAAAAGTTATCCGACGGCGGGCGGCGAAGTGACGGTTCTGCGCAACCTGAATTTCCACGCTAACCAAAATGAATTCGTCTCGTTTGTGGGGCCGAGCGGCTGTGGCAAATCGACGCTGTTCAACATTATTACCGGCCTGCTCATGCCCGACAGCGGCAGCATTCTGCTGAAGAATCGTGAAACCACCGGCACGCCATCGCCGGAACTCGGTTATGTGCTGCAAAAAGATCTGCTGTTTCCGTGGCGGACGGTGATCGACAACGTGATTCTCGGCCTGGAAGTACGCGGCACGCCGAAAGCCGAAGCGCGCGCCAGAGCGCGTGAACTGTTTGAGCTCTACAAAATGACCGGCTTTGAACAGAAATATCCTGCGCAATTGTCCGGCGGCATGCGCCAACGCGTGGCGCTAATGCGCACCATGGTGACCAACCCGGAAATCATCCTGATGGATGAAGCCTACAAAGCGCTGGATTACCCGCTGAAAATCGCGCTGGAGAGCGAGTTGCTCAGCGTGGTGAAGGATCAGCATAAAACGGTGATTTTCATTACGCACGATATCGAAGAGGCGGTGACGATGTCGGATCGCGTCTACGTAATGAAAGCGCGTCCGGGAGAGATCGTGCAGGAAATTAAGGTCGATCTCGGCACCGACAGCTTATCCATTCCTGAACGCCGCCTGGCGCCGCGCTTCAATGAATATTACGAGCGCATCTGGCGCAGCATCGGCACGCAACCTGAGCCGGTTAACTAACAAGAGGATCACATGGTGATGAATACGCTGTCTTCGCGCCCGACGGTCGGCGCGACCGCAAATCGCAGCAGCCGCGAAACCTTCTTCCGCTCGGCTAACGCGCGCCGTTACACGCTGCTGGTGCTCCAGATTGCGATTGTGGTGCTGCTGCTTGGCGGTTGGGAACTCGGGGTTCGCAGCGGCAACATCAACGCGTTTCTGTTTTCCAGCCCATCGCAGGTCTGGGAAGTGCTGGTGGCACGCTTCCACAGCGGCGAAATGCTCACCGACATCCGCGTCACCGCAGTGGAAACGCTGGTTGGCTTTGCGGTGGGCGCGATTGGGGGATCGATCCTTGGCCTGCTGCTGTGGTATTCCCGCTTTATCTCCGATCTTGCCGCGCCATTTATCGCGGCGATTGGCTCAATTCCGGTGCTGGCGATTGCACCGATGACCATCATCTGGTTCGGCACCGAAATGCTGTCGAAAGTGGTGATCGTGGCGTTCTCCTGCGTGGTGGTGTCGTTGACCACCTCATATAAAGGCGCGATGCGTACCGATCCTGACCTGATTAATCTGCTGCGCTCCTTCAATGCCGGGCGCGGCACAATTTTCTTCAAGCTGGTGGTGCCATCAGCGATGTTGTGGGTGCTCTCCGGTTTACGCCTTAACGTGGGTTTTGCGCTGGTCGGTGCCATCGTTGGCGAATACATCTCGTCCGATGCGGGCGTCGGGCACATGATCCTGCTCGGCAGCTCCAACTTCGGTATGAACATTGTGCTGGCTGGCATCGTGCTGGTCATGCTGATGATGCTGTGTTTTAACGCGCTGGTGGCTTTTCTTGAACGCCTCATTCTCTCCTGGGACAGGAAATAATCATGAAAACATTTCGCTTCGCTACGATCTCTGCCGCAGTTTCTTTGGCTTCACTGGTATGTGTCAATCCGGCGTTAGCTGCTGACACGCCGGTACGCATCAACCAGGCTTTCCAGTCGCTGCTTTATCTGCCGCTTTACGTGGCGCAGGAGCAGGGTTTTTTTAAGCAGCAGGGCGTTGAGGTAAAAATCAGCACCGGTGGTGGCGGGGCGCAATCCTGGGCGGCGGTCATTGGCGGCTCGGCGGATTTCTCGATTCAGGATCCGGTTTTTGTGCCGAAAACCCGGGAAAACGGCGGTAAGGGGGTGGGAGTGGCGGGGGTACAGAATGCGCCGACCATCTTTGTCTTCGGCAAAGAAGCCGCTTCGCTGCAGGACAATTTGTCGCTGTTATCCGGTAAACGCGTGGTGACCAGCCCGCAGCCGGATACCACCTGGGCGTTCATGAGTTATCTGATCAAACAGAACAACCTCAAGGACGTGAAGCTGGTGCACGTGGCGATCGGCAATGAAATCCCGGCGGTGGCGGCGGGTAGAGCCGATTACGCGCTGGCAGCGGAACCGCAGGTTACCATGGCTGAGCAGCAGAATGGTTTGCATGTGGTCTATTCGTTTTCGGCGGCACAATCCTGGTATCCGTTCGCCTTCTCCAGCCTGACGACTACGCAGCAGTACATCGACAAAAATCCGCAGGCGGCGCAGGCGGTAGTGACCGCATTCGAACAGGCTTCACGTTTCATCTATAAACATCAGGAAGAGTCGGTACAGATTGCACGCAAATACTTCCCGGCGTTGCCGGAAGCGGTGGTGAAAAAAGCGGTACAGCGTGAGATTGACGCTAAGGGTTATCCGGAGAATGTACTGGTGTCGCAGAAAGCGTGGGACAACAACATGAACATTGCACTGTATGCCAAAAACATCAAAGCCTATCCCTCGGAAGCCACCTCTTATCAGAACAACGTGAATGTCGATCTGGCAACCAAAGCCAAAGCGGCGGTTGATGCGCTGGGCGATAAATAAGGAGCCGCTATGGAGAGTATTGCACTACGGCTGGCGCTGATTCAGCGCCACTGTGCGGCCGATGCCGCTGAGCTGCAGCATTTACTGACCGATTGCGAAGCGCGTGCGGCGGGTGTCAGCGCCTTTGCCGCGCAGCACTTCCCGCCAACTTTATTGCCGGCGCAAGCGTGGGTTTCGGCTTTACAACCGCCGCTGGAGTTGCCGCATGACTGAACTTATTGATGCCTCGATGCTGGCGCTGGCGCAGCAGCTGCGCACGCGACAGACCAGCGTGCCGGAACTGGTGGAAGCCTGTCTGGCACGCGAAGAGGCCACCCACGATCTGAATGCGTTTACTGAGGTCTATGCTGCGCAGGTGCGGCAAACGGCCAAAGCCAGTCAGCGCCTGCTGGAGCAGGGTTACGATCTTGGCCCGTTGCACGGCATGCCGATCGCCATCAAAGCCAATATCGATCTGGCGGGTGAAGAGATGCATGCGGGCAGCAAAATCCTCAGCGGTAACATCGCCAGCCGCGACGCGGTGGTGGTGCAGCGTCTAAAGCAGGCGGGCGCGCTGATTATTGGCAGCACCAACATGCATGAGTTCGCGTGGGGAGGCACCACCAATAATCCGCATTATGGCGCCAGCAGCAATCCGGGGGATGACTCGCGCACCCCCGCCGGTTCGAGCGGCGGCTCAGGTGTCGCGGCCTCGGTGCGCAGCGCCGTGGCAACGCTGGGAACCGATACCGGCGGATCGATTCGGTTACCGGCATCGATGAATGGCATCACCGGTTTGCGCCCGGGCGTTGGCCGGCTTTCCACCGAAGGCATTTTCCCGCTGGCCACCAGCCTCGATACGGTGGGTCCGCTGGCGCGTTACGCTGAAGAGTGCGAAGTACTGTTCGATGTGCTTGAGGGCAAAGCAGGAAAACTCAGTGCCATGCCAGAACTGGCAGGCTTGCGCATCGGTTTGTTGCCGGATGTGCATCAGCAGGTGCAAGCGGATGTAGCGAGCGCTTACAATCAAATGGTGCAGTGGTTTAGTGCCGCCGGCGCGCGTTGCCAGACGCTAAGTTTCACCGGGCTTGATCAGGCGGTGAATGCGCTGGTGCTGATCAATCTCGCAGAACCGGCCTCGCTGCACGCTGCGTGGCTGGCAGACCGCCCGCAGGAGTACGGCGCGGACGTACGCAAATTATTACAGGCCGGGTTGAGCATTACGGCGGTGGAGTATCTGCAGGCGCAGCGCTTCCGTACCGGGTTTCGCATGCAGATGCTGCAACAGCTTAATCAGGTGGATGTGATTCTGGTGCCGACGCTGCCGTTTACTGCGCCGCATAAAGGTCTGGAAGTGATTCAGATGGGCGATCGCGAAGAGAGCGTGTTGACCGGCAACATGCGCTACAACGCGCTGGCGAGTTTGTCGGCATTACCGGCCATCAGCCAACCCGCGGGTTTTGATCGCGACGGCATGCCGATTGGCATGCAGCTGATTGGCCGCGACGGCGCCGAACGTCAGCTGCTGGCACTGGCACGCCGCTTCCAGCTGGAGCACGATTATCACCAGCAAACGCCTGGACGGTTGCGCGCGTGAAAGCGCTGTCGCTGCGCGATGTGCTGATTCTGGTACTGGTGGTCAACGGTTGGGCGTTTAACGTCATCGCCATGAAGTTCGGCCTCATGGAGCTACCGCCACTGTTTATGTTGACGCTGCGGTTTATGCTGGTGGCGGCGATTCTGCTGCCGTTTCACCGTCTGACACGGCGCCAGCTGCCCGGTATGTTGTTGCTGGCGTTCACCTTCGGCTTTGTGCATTTCGGGCTGATGGTGATCGGCATGCAAACCGCTGATGCCGGTACCACCGCGGTGTTTATTCAAATGGGTACGCCGCTGGCCATGCTGCTGGCGGCGTTCTGGTTGAAAGAGCGGCTTGGCTATCGGCAAATTTCTGGTGTGGCGGGGGGATTTTTCGGCGTGATGATTCTGGCGGGCACTCCAGCACTTACGCACTGGCAGGGTATGATGTGGCTGCTGATCAGCGCCTGCGGCTGGGCATGCAGCACGGTGATTATCAAGCGTCTGCCGCCCATTGCACCGCTGGCGATGACCGGCTGGCTATCGTTGTTTGCCATCCCGCTGGTCGGCATAAGTTCGCTACTCACCGAGCAACATCAATTCACTTTACTGCTGCAAGCGGGCTGGCGTGGCTGGCTGGGCGTGATTTACAGCGCATTAGGTTCTTCGGTGTTCGCCTATTCGCTGTGGTACGGCTTGCTGAAACGCTATCCCGCCAGCCAGATTTTGCCGTGGTCGCTGCTTAGTCCGGCGCTGGCGCTGCTGATGGGCGTGACAATCCTGCATGAAACCCTCGATCACAGCAAAGTACTCGGCACGCTGCTGATTGTGGGTGGGATATTGCTGGCGGTGGTGCGGCGGCAGGTGTTCAGACGGCGGGTGCTGGCATAAACAAGTGACGCACGGTCACGGCATAAGCCTGAGCTCCAACTCAATGCTATTTAATAAAGTAGTAACGCTACCGAAATAGGATAGGCAAATAAAGTGAACGAGAAAATGAAGTGAACTGAAGGTTGAATAGTTCGGTAATGACAATTCGACCCGACATATCTCCCGGCTTTTGCATAATTCGGGAGATATGCCAGGTTGGACCTGCATGACCATTTATTCACCAGTCAAAATAGGCCCATCGCTCTTCTTCACCTGGGGTATATCCCACGACGACTTTGAGCGCATTAATTAATACATCAAGTTGTGCTTCATCAGAGGTGTTTTCAATGGCTGCGATGAGATGCAGAATCATGGCGCTGCTGGTGAGGTTCTCTCCATGATTCATAATGTCGCGAATTGCGGCGTCCATCACGGCCGCTTCTGCCGAAAACTGGTCACCCGCACTGCGGAAGTGATGAATAATATTTGCTTCGACAGACGACTGCTGCGTGCTTTGGTGCATTTTATTTTCTCTCCTTTGTCCGTTAGGCGGGGCAGTGTGCTTATTAAGAGAATCTCTGTGCTGTTATCAGCCATGCGGAGACATCTCGATACTCATCAACCTTCAGGCCACAGGCTGACGCATGGCGAACTTTCCTAAAAATATAGCCGGTGATGTCTAAATGTAAAGTTATACATGGCTGGAAAACTTGTACAGCGATTGTCTTTATGTACAACCTAATTTTTTATGCAAAAAATGCTAATTGTTCATCAAAAATGAGGAAGTGTGCCTCTGGCCGGATTTGCTCTTGGTGAATAAAAACCACCAGCATACCGGCAAGTCTCGTCAGGCTGGCTTGAGCACAATAACGGCATAGCGGCACACTTCGTCAGTGTCATTTCTGAATACACAATCGGCGGGATCGCCCAGCTCAAGGCAATCGCCCGTGAGCATCTCAAAGGTATGCGTGCCTTCCTCAAACGACAGTTTGCCCTCAATCACCCATATCAGCTGGCGGCGTGAAAGATACGAGATGGCTGGCATCGGCACCGCCGTGTTGGCCGGAAGTTCAACGCTGACAAGATCAACAGGCATCTGTCCAGGTGAGACATGGCGGCGGATGTAGCCGGTTTCCGGATCCTGCCAGACAGCCTGATTCTCATATTTGACCAGCGTGCCCGATCGCATCTCTGTTAGCGCCAGAAGTTGCGACATGGACATATCAAACGATCCTGAAAGTCGTGCCAGCAGGGTGGCGGTCGGGCTACTCTCTCCGCGTTCGATTTTGTGGATCATCGCCCGCGAAACGCCTGAGTTCTGCGCCAGATCCGTTAATGACCAGCCCCGTTTTTCCCTTTCCTGTCGTACCTTCTGCCCGATGCGGGCGCTGAGCTGATCTTCTTTACTGGACATTTCATCTAACATAATGGATAACTACGATAGTGTACGATTTATCTACTTTAGTGAATCAACGATGAGGTGTCTACCATGCTTATTCGTAGTGCAACAGAACGCGATGCGGAAGTGATTGCGGAGATTTATAACGATGCCGTGCTTAACACCACCGCAATCTGGAACGACAAAACCGTCGATTTTGTTAACCGCATCAAATGGATTAGCGAGCGGCACGCTGCCGGTTTTCCGGTCATCGTAGCGGTAAACGAAATGGACGTGGTGCTGGGCTATGCGTCTTATGGGGACTGGCGTCCTTGGGATGGATACCGATATACCGTAGAACACTCGGTATACGTCCATAAGAGTGCACGCGGGAGCGGAGCAGGGACTGCACTGATGCAAGAGCTTATCCGGCTGGCGACAGAACAGGGCAAGCACGTGATGGTCGCTGGCATTGAGTCTGAAAACGTCGCATCCATTGCGCTGCACAAAAAGCTAGGTTTTGCCGAAGCGGGTCGCATGGCCGAGGTTGGCACTAAGTTTGGCCGCTGGCTTGATCTGACGTTTATGCAGCTGTTTTTGAACACATCTGAAGCAAGCTGAAACGGGCAGGACATTTCTAACCTGCGAACCGGCGCGATCCTCCAACGCAGAGGATCACGCCCAGCGTGACCGCAATCATCAATGGGCTGACGGCTTCATCCAGCAATGTAGCGGACAGGCCAAGCCCAAAAAAAGGTTGCAGCAGCTGTAGCTGACCCACAGCGGCGATGCCACCGATGGCGAGGCCCTTGTACCAGAAAATAAAGCCAATCAGCATGCTAAACAGTGACACGTAGCCAAGCGCTAACCAGGCGGATGTACTGATGTGACCCAAGGATTCAGGCAGAGTGACAAATGATGCCGCCAGCATAAAAGGAAGCGAAAGAATCAGTGACCAGCTGATGACCTGCCAACCTCCCAACTGACGCGAAAGTCTGGCCCCCTCGGCATATCCCAAACCACAAACCACCACCGATGCGAGCATCAGCAAATCGCCGGTTAATGAGACGGCAACCTGCTGTGACAGCGCGAACCCCACCACGAAGAGACTGCCAAGTATGGAAAATATCCAGAAAGCGAATCGTGGTCGCTCTCCTCCACGAATGACACCAAAAATAGCGGTGGCCAGTGGCAGAAGACCGAGAAATACAATCGAATGCGCGGAGGTAACGTGCTGTAAAGCCATTGCAGTTAACAGCGGAAAACCGACCACGACACCCAAAGACACGATGATTAATGAGCAGACCTGGCGAGTATCAGGGCGCTTTTCTCTGAAGCAACCAATTAGCATTAGCGCCAATACTCCAGCGATTGACGCCCGGATAAAGGTAAGAAAGAACGGGTCGATTTCCTGCACCGCAATGCGTGTTGCCGGAAGTGAGCCGCTGAAAATAATCACGCCCAGCAGGCCATTCAGCCAACCCGAAAGGGCGCTTCGGTCCCTGTTATTAACCACGTTAAAACTCCGTTGAGTGATGTGTACCGATGAATATTTTCTGACACGTTGACGCTACGGATGGTAAACGCCAGAATCCATAACAATCAAAATATTGTCATGGATACATTTGATGAAGGCTCGCTATAAGGCAATTGTTGACGAATTCGCGGCTGCTATTCGCGCAGGTGGTTTGTCTGCAGGTACGCGTTTGCCGACTCACCGTGCGTTATCTGCGTCGCAGCGCATCTCACTGGCCACCGCAACGCGCGTTTATGCAGAGCTTGAAGTGATGGGGCTGGTCAGCGGCGAGACCGGGCGTGGAACCTTTGTCAGAGAAATTTCCCTGCCGCCGGGTCTGGGAATGGATCAGCAGGTGGTAGCCACCGATGTAGTGGATCTCAATTTTAACTATCCCTCTTTACCAAACCAGGCAGAACTGCTGCGCGATGCGCTACGCCATCTCACGACCTCCGGTGATTTAGCTTCGTTGCTGCGCTATCAGCCTCATGCTGGCAGACAAAACGATCGCGAGGCCATTGCACGTTGGCTTACCGCTTCAGGTCTCAAGGCGGCGGCTGAAAATATTCTCATCGTTAACGGTGCTCAGCATGGATTAACCGTTGCCGCGATGGGGATGCTGCGCCCGGGTGATGTGGTCGCTGTGGATGCGCTGACTTACTCGGGATTCAAAGCGTTGGCCAGTCTTTATCATCTGGAGCTGGCTCCCATCCCTGTCACGGCGACAGGTCCAGATCTGAGTGCGCTGAGACAGCTTTGCCAACGTCGTCACATAAAGGCGCTATACACCATGCCAACCCTGCATAATCCACTTGGCTGGGTATTGGACCATGCGCAGCGCCGTGAGATTAGCGAAATTGCGCGTCAACATGATTTGGTGATTATTGAGGACGCTGCTTATGCTTATCTCGCGCACGGTTCTCCACCGCCGCTGGCCCATTTCGCACCGGAAAGAACCCTGTATGTAACCGGCTTTTCTAAAAACATTGCGACCGGCCTGCGGGTTGGCGCGGTGGTATGTCCGCCGGCTTTTCGTCCTGCGCTTGAACGCGCTATCCGTGCCACTGCCTGGAACACACCTTCGCTGATGATGGCGTTGGTATCCGGTTGGCTGGAGGATGGAACGATTACCCGGCTGGAATCGCTCAAACGGCAAGATGCTCGTCAGCGGCAAACACTCGCGCGGGAATGCCTGGCGCCGCTCGAGTATGTGAGTCATGCCAGCTCTTATTTTATCTGGCTGCCGCTGCCAGAAGAGATTCGTGCTGAACGGGTGGTACGCCAGCTGATGAACGAGCAAATTTCTGTTTCATCAGCCGAACCCTTCAGTACGACTCAAAACGTCCCGCATGCTATTCGCCTCGCCTTGGGTTCCGTAAGCCTGGATAAGCTGAAAGACGCGCTAAATAAAGTCAGGGAGGTGGTTGAGTATCAGCGTTATTTATAAGGAAACTCTGCAATCCGGTTAATTAAGTAAATTAAGGCATCTGGATAACGGATCCTCAAGGTGTGTTTAAATGCTATAGACAGACCGCCTGAACATCAGGCAATGGAATGAAAAAGATTTTTACCCATTTGCTGAACTCAATGCTGATGTTGAAGTAATGAAGTATTTTCCGGCACTGCCCGCTGATCATTATCTGGCGGAGCATGTGTTATATAAGCTTTCGCGTTAACAGACTCTCTCCAGCGCCAACTGGAATGGCATGAAATAATGGATGAAAAGGATTTATCTCCGCCCATCACTCCGGTTTCCCTCATGGTAGCCTGACCCAAGAATATTAAGCTGAATAGCTTATATAAACATAAAAATCTCAGGGTGAATGATGGTGCTTCGTTTTTCCAAACTGCAAAAGGCGGTGGGGTTTTCCTTTGCCGTTTTTGTTATTTTTTCCACATCAATGTCCTCTGCCTATGCATTATCAAACGGTTGTACTTCCGTTAATGCTCTGAGTGGATCGTCTTCGCTTTCGTTTACTGCCAATGCCTTCCCGGCGGCTGATTTTGAAGCGGTCGACGCACTGGTCGTGAGTTTTACCGATAGCGGTGCTGGCTACGGCCAGATTTCGATGGATACGGACAGCATAGGTTTAACCACTACAAGTTATGCTGGCTTTCAGACTTACTATACCTCCCAGTCCACCAGCACTTCTCCCCATACTGAGACGCTCAGTATTGCTGCGGGCAACCTGGCTGCTAGCGGTTTACGTCTTCGCCTCGACACATCGCATGGTCAGATAAGCAATGTTGTGTTCACCTGTACGGGTGCAGCGGCAACGCCCTCCAGTGACGCAACCCTTAGCAACTTGTCGGTTTCTAGCGGAATATTAACGCCCTCCTTCGTGGCCGGAACCACACATTACAGTGTTGCGGTTGCCAATAGCGTATCCAGCATCTCCCTGACCCCTGTTTCAGCAGATGCAAACGCGACCATCACTGTAAACGGTAACGCAGTAACATCAGGATCTGCGTCTGGCACCATTAGCCTGGCGGCAGGAAGCACAACCACTATCACCACTGCGGTAACTGCCGAGGACGGCACCACGAAATCTTACATCGTGGACGCCACGCGTGCGGTGGCGTCGGTAGTTGCAAACAACAGCTCTGCCACGGTTGCGGCAAATAGCTCAGGCAATGTTATCCCGCTGCCCACCAGCGGCGGTGCAGCAGATTCTTTTGCGATCGTAGCCGTACCGGGACATGGTTCGGTGAACCTCAGCGGTTCCACGCTGATTTACACACCAACAGCAGGTTATTCCGGGACAGATGCGTTTAGCTGGAACGCCACTAACGCATCAGGTACGTCGTCAAACGCCGTTGTCACCATGACGGTAACCGCACCAACGTTGATCCTCTCGCCAGCTTCAGGCTCTTTGCCTGGCGCGACGGTGGGGGATAACGTCACCGTCGCCCTTTCTGTGGGAGGGGGAACGGCACCGTACACCTGGACAGCAACGGGACTGCCTGCGGGGTTAACCATCAACAGCAGCAATGGTGAAATCAGCGGTAGCCCCTCTTTGGCGGGCAGCTACAGCCCACAGGTCACGGCAACCGATGTTTATGGTGCCAGCATTATCGCCCACTACACCCTTAGCATCGCCGCAGCCGGTTCCGCTCCGGTTGTCAGTCCGTTGTCTGCAAACATAAGCGCAGACAGCAGCGACAACGCCATTACCCTTCCGATTGCCGGCTCGGTTACCAGCGTGGCCGTTATTCGTCAAGCTACGCACGGCATCGCACGGGTTATCGGGACTCGTATCCGATATACCCCTGTCAGCGGCTATTCAGGTGCCGACAGTTTTACCTATACCGCCACCAATGCCTACGGCACGTCTGCGGAAGCCACCGTCAATCTGACAGTTTCAGCCGTCAGCATGGCGCTGGAGCCAGCCGGTGGCGTGCTGCCCAACGGCACGGTGGGCAGCAGCTATGCCCGCAGTTTCAGCGCGTCCGGCGGCACAGCGCCGTACCGCTGGCAGCTGAGCGGCGTCTTGCCTCAGGGCATCACATTCGCTGCAGGGGAACTAAGAGGAATTCCGCAGGTAGCCGGCTCGTTTTCCTTTGCCTTAACGGCAACCGATAGCCACGGCGCCAGCACGCAGTCTGTCTATACGCTGCCGGTGACGCCTGCCGCCGCAGTTGCTGCCGATCACACGGCCTCGCTTTACGCCGGACAATCCGTAAAAGTCACGCTTTCAGAGGGTGCGACGGGAGGGCCTTTCACCAGTGCACAGCTGCTGGACGCGCCGCAAACCGGGCTGGGGAGCGCCACGATCTCCTCCTCAGGCGGCAACTACCAACTGCTGTTCACGGCGGCGCAGCAGGCGAGCGGAACCGTCGCGTTACGCTATACGCTGACCAGTGCCTCCGGCACCACGCAACCCGCGCGCGTCACCTTTACGATTGCTTCGCGGCCCAATCCGGCCACAGATGCGGATGTGATTGGTCTTATTAGCGCGCAGGTACAGGCTGCACAAAACTTTGCCCGTGCGCAGATACGTAATTTTAACGATCGTCTGGAACAGCTGCATAGTGGGGTGATGCAGCCTGCCATTAGCAACGCGATTCGGTTCAATATGCCCACCAGCCGCCCTGAACGTGGTGCTGATAACGGATTCTGGTCTTCAGCCTGGCAGGCACAACGGCAATATCTGGATACGCCTGCCCAGCAACATCTTGCCGAGCCTGCGGCGCCTTTTGCAGGTCGTCATGAGACTAGCCGCCTCTCCTGGTGGACCGGAGGCTACATCGATTTTGGCCATGACAAAGATGATGCCGTGCGCTTCAGTCACACAACGGTGGGGATCACAACAGGAGCAGATTATCGCTTCACGCCAGCCTTCACGGCCGGAATGGGTATCGGATTGGGTCGTGATGTCAGTGATGTTGGCGATGCGGGATCCCGTACAAATGGTCGCGCCATCAGCTCGGCTCTTTACGGAAGCTGGCACCCTAACGCTTTCTTTGTTGATGGCCTGCTGGGCTACAACTCACTCACCTTTGACAGCAGACGTCACGTCAGTGAATTCGATGCGGTAGCACGCGGCAGCCGCGACGGGCATCAGGTATTTACGTCATTGACCACGGGCTACGAGTTCCGAACTCCCCTTAGCCTCTTATCCCCTTATGCACGTGTTCAGTATTACCGTACGTGGCTTGATGGTTACAGCGAATCGAATGCCGGTATCTTCAACCTGGCGTACGCGTCGCAGGAAATCGCCCAGGGTGTGACCACGGGCGGTCTGCGCGCTGAACATAACGTCCTTGCTAGCTGGGGCGTGATAAAACTGCATAGCCGTCTGGAATACTCACAGCTCACTAATAACAGTGGCAGCGCACGCGTGGGCTACGCCGATGTGGCTGACGACAGCTGGAATATCCCGCTTTATCAACAAAGCCGACGATCGCTGGCGTTAGGGGCCGGTTTTGATTTCCTGCTGCCGCACAACATTACACCCGGCATTGCCTATCAGGGCACGCTGGGACTTGATCAGCAAAAAACGCGCTCTCAGGCCATTATGGTACGCATCAATATCGGCTTCTGAACACGCTTTCAGCCAACGTGATTGTCTGCTGTAGTGGGGCAATCACGCCTGTGTATCCAGCGGTTATCAATTGGGGTGAACACCTTCCTCTGCTGGTGTTCTGGAGCGGAGGTTTGATGGGGATGTCATTGAGCGCCTGTATCTCTTTGGCGGCCTGACCTTGCTCGATCCCCGCCAACTTTCAGGCATTGGCTCCAGCCTCATCAGAATAGTGGCGCGCGCTCAAATTTCTTGCGGTAATCGCGCGGGCTCAACTGATAGTGCTGACTAAACACGCGTGAAAAGTACAAAGGATCTTCATAGCCTACCGCCCGCGCGACCTGAGTGACATTGAGCTGGGTATGCCGGAGTAAATCACAGGCGCGGGAGACGCGCTGCCGTTCCCGCCAGCCATAGATGGTATTGCCAATCTCTTTTCTGAAAATGTGGGTCAGACGCGAGGTTGAGAGGAAGGTCATGCGCGCCAGTTCTTCAATACGCGTATCTTCGGACAGGTGTTCATTGATGTAATCGCAAACAGTCTGAATACGCGGATCTCTGTTGTGGCGATTGCTGGTGGGTTGCAGCTGGAAGGTTTTTAAAATGATGCGTTCAAGCGCATTCATAGCCAATGCTTCTGGCAGCGCCGATCCTATCGCATTATTGGCAATGACCTCTTTAAAGAGCTGGACCATTTGCTGGCTATGGACATCATCGGGCAGCTTCATGCGACCAATGTTCCCCTGGTGGCTATCCCAGCGCAGCCAGTCAATCCAGTAGGGACGAGGGACAAAATAGATCCAGAGATGATCCCACGCGATGCTCTCCTTTGCTCTGCCGTAATGGTGAATCACGCCCGGTGGGAAAAGTAACATCTCATCCTGCTGACAGTGAAACTCACCGTCGGCATGATGAATTATCCCTTCGCCTTTCAGCGTCAGATTGATCATGTAACCTTGCATGCCATTAGGGCGATGGATGAAAAAGTCGAGTTTGCTGCCAGGGCTTATCGGCGTGAACCCGGAGACCATAAATGCATTGAAGGTAAAGCTTTTCATGAGCGGAGAAAAACTCAACATCTCCACGTCGTTCAGTTCATCCATTGGCATCCATCCGGGCTAAAAAACGCTGTCTACTATAAGTGACTCCCTCCCGTGCAGAAGGGAGTACGTAGCAAATGTGTTAAAGGGATCACTCCTGACTTTGCAACCTTTTGCCAGCAGTGGCTGCATCTGACACTTCAGCTTGCTGATAACGACCGGCAGAGAGATCGCGCGCGACCTGACTGTAGAAATTATCAAGTTTGTAAAACCACAGCAGCACCAGATTCAGAGCCGCAAGGAACAGCGGGAAAAAGATGAACAGGAATTCGATAGTCTTGATGACTGTCTCAGATTGGTGCGCGCTGCCGCCACTGACAAAACCCGCCGCCCCCAAAATCCAGCCAACGCTTGCCGTGCCCAACCCCATGCCCAAAGTTTGTCCGAGTGTTCCGGCGCTGAAGAGGATGCCTTCAATTCGCAGCCCGGTTCGCCATTCGCCATAATCGATGGTGTCTGCCAGCAGTGCGAACATGGTCGCGCCAATCCCACAGAATCCCACGCTGCGTATGGCCGTCGCCATGATCACAAACAGCGCATCCTGTTTGTTGAACAGGGGGAGCAGGTAGGCAATGCAACAAACGATCAGTCCAAGCATGGCAAGACGCCGTTTGCCCAGTTTCTTAAGCAGTGTGGGAATAATCATCAGGGTGAGTAAGCCCGGTATATATTGGGCCATGCTGATATAAGCAATCAGCGAAACATCAGACAGGACATATTTGGAGTAATACACCCCCACCGCCGACAATGCGGTGAGGCTGGTAAAAGTGATCATCAGGTAGAAAAAGATGATCATCCAGTAACGATTTGCCATGACGGAGCGCACGACCTGTTGGGCATTAATTCGCTGGCTGTTGTCATTGCTGACGGGCTCCACACGTTCACGGGTTCCTAACGCTGTCAGTAGCAGGAATACGGCAGTAAATAGGCCGAAAATCGCAAAAACGATTATCCAGGATGTACTGCTGTTGCCGAAGAACGCGACCAGGGGCAGGGTTAACACCCCAACGGTAAGCGAGCCACAGGTTGAGAAGCCTTTCCGGAAAACGCTTAACATACCGCGTTGATAGTTATCGCGGGTGATTAAAGCCAGCAGCGAGCCGTAAGCGATGTTGTTGGCGGTGAACATAATGTTAGTCAGTAAATAGGTAATGCAGACATACGTCACTTGCCATGTGTAACTCACATTCGGGACAGTCGACATTAAAAATGCCGACAGGCCAAAAGGCACCGCGGTCCAGAGTACCCACGGTCGGGCCTTGCCCAGGCGGGATCGCGTTTTATCAATGCGTATCCCGACATAAATGCAGATTATGCCATCCAGTACTCGGGCAAAAAACATCAGCGATCCCACCAACAGCGCTGATATCCCGACCACATCGGTGTAATAAAACGCCAGAAAAGTCACCATTAACGTATAGGTTAAGTTGGTACCGTAATCGCCCACGCCAAAGGCCAGGCGTTCCCGGGTGCCAATGCGCTGCAAATCCTGATGCGATGAGTGATGAGCCATCACGATTTCTCCACTTCAAATACAGCAACGCCCCAATCAGGCAGGTTTAGCGTTTCTCCCTGCAGGTAGCGCTGCTTGCTCAGTAACTCCTCTCCGCGAGTAGACGGAAGGGTGATTTTTTGCGGCTGACTGGAATAATTCATAAAGAAAAGCAGGGTGTTGCCCGCACGATTAACCGCGCGTTTAACCGCCAGCGGGAAGCGCAGTTCGGAGGTTGCGACGTTCAGATTGACGCTGTTTTGCAGTTTGAGCAGGACCGCTTCCACGGCATCAGAACTGATGCTGCAGCCCACATAGGTGGTCGTCCCGGCCCCGTAACGGTTATGAACAATCGCCGCGTATTTGTTCCAGTAAGGGTGCTGATAACGAGCCCAAACTTCAGCACCGGCATCAGCCTCCAACAGTTCCATCCAGTCACTCACTGCTGCAGACTCCGCTGATAAGCTCAGCCGATCAGACTGAAGCGTCACATCCTGTGGCTCAACGAAAAGCTGATAACTTGCTCCAATTGCCTCCCGGATGATGGCCGGTTGCCGGGTATGGCGTACTTTAAGATGCTGATTAGCGAAGCCAGACTTAAAGGAGTACAGAATGTGCCCGCCTGCTTCGGCAAATTGGTTCAGGCGCTGTAAAGATTCCTCTGACACCGCGTAAAGCAGTGGCGCTATCAGCAACGTGTAGCGGGACAGTCGGGGATCATCGATGGTGAGAATGTCCACCTCGATATTTAGGCGATAAAGCGCATCATAATAGGCGCGAACCGTGTCGTTATACTGATGCTCCTTATGACGGCCAAACTGATGGCCCTTATAAGGATGCCAGTCAACGGCAGTCAGCGAGTCATGACTCACCAGCAGCGCCACGCGATTGTTTTTTTTCAGGCCAGCTAACTGTGGTGAAAGGCGTGCGAAGGCCTGGCCAATCTCTTTCGCCTCATCATAGACAGGGTTCGGCTCCAGATCGTGGCTGAGCAGTCCTTTCCAATAGGTTTCATAAGCGTTGTGCAAAGAGTGCCAGTGCCAGTAACTCACCATGGCTGCGCCGGAAGCAATGTGGCTGAAAGCCTGAAGGCGAAGTTGGCCGGGATAGGGCGTCCAGTTTTTAAAAGCCTGCGCCTGCGTTTCCAGCACCAGATAGTTGCTATCTTTTGTGGTACGCGCAATGTCGCCGCAAAAAGCAATTTCCATTCCGGTGAGTTGATGCTGGCCGGGGTGATAAATATCCACGCCGGTGATGTCGAGCGCCGCCGATGCGGTGAAATGGTCGACTTCGCCGCGTACGCCGAATGACCAGGTTCGCCATTCGAAATCGAAGTTATGTGTAATGAACTGGTCAGGTAGTCGATACTCACTGACCAGCTTTGCCTGCCATGCCAGGAAGTTGCTGACTAGCCCGCGCTGATAGCTCTGGAAAGCCGCGCCAAGACTTGCGTTGATGGTGCTTTCCAGCGGCGGGAAATCTTCCCACGCATCAATGCGGTTGCTCCAGTAATCGAGACCGTATTCAGCATTGAGCTTTTCAAGATCACCCGCGAACTGTTTTTTCAGGTGCGCAACGAACCCGCGCTGCACCGCCTCGCCACAGGTGTCATAGTATTTTGTCTCATTATCAATCTGATAGCCGATCACCGCTGGGTGGGTTGCGGTTGCGCTTAACAGCGCGCGAATAATCCGTTCGGCGTAGCGCAGATAGATGGGGCTGGTGATATCCATCTTCTGCCGGTGACCATATTTGTTCACTCCTTGCGGAGTTGTTGCCATGACGGAGGGGTGTTTTTTCGCCAGCCATGCAGGGATTGCGTATGTCGGAGTGCCAATAATCACGGCAATCTGGTTAGCATGCATGCGATCGAGTACGGTCAATACGCTAGAGAAGTTAAAGTCGCCGTCCTGTCGTTCATAACTGCTCCAGGTGCTCTCCGCTATACGAACAACATTGATGCCAGCAGCCTTCATCAGGCGAATGTCTTCATCCAGCCGCTCTTCAGGCATATATTCCCGGTAGTAAGCGACACCATATAGCAACTTTTCCATTTGTACCTGCCTCTGCATGTATGTATTTAGCAGGTAAATTAGAGGAAGGAGGTCGGTTATAGATGAAGCATGTCGCTGGCAACATAGAGAAACTCGCTCCCTGCTGAGTCTTATGAAGGGCATCACATAAAGGATGGATCTCTAACTTCATTACAACCGCTTGAAGCAGCGCTTTGACTGTGGGGAAGGGCTAGAGGGGATGTTGAAATCAATCTGAGGGGGTTATGTGCTCCGCTTTGAAGTAAAGAGTAATTCGCAAATATCAACTGTTCGCACATGCGGTATCGCGGATTTCTTATGAAACTCAGTTCTGTGGCGCAATGCAGGAAAAATATTCTCAAGAGCAACATTATTGTGGGCCAACGATTTACTCTATAACGTGAAGCCCTTGAGAATTGTGGCTGATGCAGATCCTGCTTAGTTTACGCGTTACGGGAAAGACACGCCGCAGCTAGCCGCAATTTATTACGGTTGCCCTTCAAGGTATCTCATTCGAAAATCGTGCGCTAATTGCATCACGTTCATAGCCCTGTGGTTGTGTCAGAATTTGATATAAATCAGGACGACGACCGCGGATCCAGCGACGTCCGGTACTCATGGCAAGCAGGCTTAAATCCAGTTCAGCACTAACCATAAAATCTTCAGCAGCCCAGGTTTCATTGATGACTCTACCGTAAGGATCCAGAATCATTGCGTTGCCTGTTCGGACCTCATCATCATCGGCGCCTACACCGTTGCTAAAGAGAAGAAATAATCCGTTGTCATGCGCACGGGCAGGCAGCCATCGCATCAGCCATTCCCTACCGTTTACCCCCATGAAAGCAGCATTAATTTCTTCCTTTCGCGTTTCACGTTCGGTCCAGAGCGCCAGCGGAATGGGTTTCATCGCATAAGGACTGCGGGAATCGGTACCACCTGTTTGATGTGGCGCGAGAAGAATATCTGCACCCAGCAACGCCGTAGCACGCACGTTTTCTACCAGATTATTGTCCCAGCAAATTAGGATCCCTACTTTTACTCCCCAGGGAGTATCAAAAACGGTAAATCTGTCACCGCTGCTGATTGCCGAATGTTCAAAAGCATGCAGTTTACGATGCGTCTGCATTGAACCGTCTGGCATACAGGCAACGTAGGCATTATATAGGTGCCCGTCATCGGCTCTTTCAATTAGTCCCGCGCCAATAAGCATTTGATGCTTTATCGCCAGAGAGCGAATTAACAACAGGGAAGGGCCCGTTACAATCGGCTCTGCAAGCGCAGAAACCTCCGCTGTGGTGAGCTTAGGCACATGCCAATAGCCGGTAATACACATTTCCGGAAAAGTGAGAATCTTGACCTGTTGAATAGCCGCCTGTTCAATAAATTTTTCCATTATCAGCAGATTATATTTTTTGTTATTTGCCTGATGCTGAAATTGTACGGTAGCAGCCTTCAGTGAAGTAATCTCGTGCATGATGTTTCTCCAGTTGTTGTCGAAACTGAATTACATAACGATTTCCAATAACTGTATAATCACATGATTTCCATTTTCGATAACCTTCTGGAATACAAAATTGAATATCCGGTTACTTCAGGCCTTTTTAGTACTGGCTGAAAAAGGAAACTATGCCAACGCGTCACGGGCACTTTTTATTACGCAACCTGCATTGACCAAGCAAATCAATCTTCTTGAGTCCCTGGTGAATGTGTCACTTTTTTCACGTGGACGTCATGGCGCAACGCTGACCGCCGGAGGCAGACGTTTGCTACCAGAAGCTGAAAAAGTGGTCAGTCAAACGCAGTCGTTTATGCACCATGCAGCGCTAGTATCTGCAGGTGTTGAAGGATATATAGCCGTTGGATTCGGCCTCTCAAGCTTTTATCTGGCTCCACGCTGTATCGCTGAATTTCGTAGAGACTATCCTGGAACTGAGATGTCATTGACGGATCTTCCATCCTTCCTGCAGTACGAGCTACTGCAAAAAGATGAGCTTCAGGTAGGATTTGTCAGGGTTCCACCACCAGTAGCGCTTGATTACCTGCCTTTGTTTACCGACCGGCTGGTTCTGATTGCGCCAGCCGCGTCGTCGTCATTGACGGCTGCTGACTGGCTAAAAAAATCCCCTTTGTTACGACTTCATGCTGAACGAGGAAGGGGTTTAAATGCGCAAATTGACCGCTTTTTGCATGACAACGGTCATTTCATATCATCCACTGAGCTGTCTGATGATATACAAACGATCGTTGCGCTGGTGATCGCAGGTACAGGTGTTGCTCTGCTGCCCTATAGCGTTATGCATATTGCGCCACCGGAACTGGTTATTATTCCGTTAACAGGTGAGTCAATAAGCTGGAAGGTTGGCATCGCCTGGAACGCAAGCAAGGAGGATGTAATCCGCGACAATTTTATCGCCAATATAAGAAAGGCTCTTACGCTCGAAGACCAGTAATCAATGTTACGATTTCATTTCAGTCTAAGGCTGGGCAATTCTAATAACCTGCTGCTGGGTATTGACCCATGCGCATGTTGGTTATGTCCGCTATATAACCAGTCCAGACCTCATTCATCGCTGAATTATCAAACGCCGGATGAGTTTGCAGCAGGCTGGAGAAATGGAAAAATAGAAGGTAAAAAACCGACATTATTAATTGAAGGTTGTCTCTAATGCTGAGGACAATCGGTGGCCACTAACAAACTTCCCCATTTTTTAAAGTGAGGCCACGAGTCTTGCATAACTGCCTTTTCTCTTTATTAGCGTAAGATGATCGCCTGTTTCTGTTATTTTCCCGTGCTCCAGTAGGAAGATACGATCGGCATTTTTCAACATTGATAATCGATGTGCGATCATAATTATGGTGCGAGTTCCTGACAGGGAATCTAATGCTGCAATAATTCGCTTTTCATTTTCACTGTCCAGTCCTGCTGACGTTTCATCCATTACAATTACCGTCGCCGGACTGATCAACGCACGCGCCAAGGTAATGCGTTGACGTTGTCCGCCAGAAAAAAGCGAGCCGCCATTTCTGCAGATGGTTTGATATCCGAGTGGCAGTTGGTTAATAAATTCGGAGGCCTGTGCGAGTCTAGCGGCACATTCCACCTGGGCCATGGTTGCACTGGGATTACCAAGTCGTATGTTGTTCTCAATGGTATCGTTAAATAACCAACTTTCCTGGGATACCCAGGCAATGTGATGGCGAAGGGTAGAGAGACTCACATCAGAATATTTGTGTTCGCCTAAAAAGAACGAGCCAGATTGTGGGTCATAAAATCGCAGAAGCAGATGTGCTAAGGTAGTTTTACCGCTTCCTGATGTACCTGCAATAGCAACTCGCTCACCCGGTTCAATGGTTAAACTCAACTCTTCCAGAACTTTTATCGAACTCTGCGGATAGCAGAAGCTGACGCGATCAAAATGGATGCCAAACCCCTGCGGTTGCAGAGTCGAAGAGGAATCCTCCACGCTGTCAGGTAGACGCTGCAGATTGAATATTCTTTCTGCGCTGACTTTGAGAGATTCCCATTGCCCACCAAGATGTAAAACTTCCAGCACCGGTAAAAGTGCTGCTGCCACAATGCTGATAATTAAAGGCAACCTCTCAATGGGAAGTGTTGATCGCTCAACCATAAAGAGGCTGCTGGCTAATAGAGTTATGAGTGTTATGGACATCAATGCATCCAGCAGTGCCTGCCCCGTTCCAACGCGCCTGCCATAATCACGTTGTGCCCTAATGAGCTGTTTATTGGCATTCTCAAGCTTTCCGGCATAACGATGTTCCGCTCCGAACATCTGAATATCTTTCCAGCCCTGAACTAACTCAATGATCTTATTATTGAGCACCTGTTTCATGTTAAGTGCCGTACTGCCTTGTATTTTTAAACTCCCGGAGGAGAGTAATGGAGCTGCCATGATCATCAGGGCACAGGGTAAAAATATCAGGCACAGTAGGGGGGAAAGTAGTGCCAGCATAAGCAGCGCGATGCAAGGCATAACAAAAGCAGTCAGGTAATCAATCAGCAGGTGTGCATAAAAACGCTCCATAAATTCCGCATCACTTGTTGCTGTTGCGGCAACCTCACCGAGTGATTGTGTTCCGGTATGAGCGGGGGTCCCGCGTGCCAGTCCATCAAAAATGTCCATTTGCAGGGTTTCAATCAGGGCGAAAGCCAAATCGTGTGATAACCATGCCAATGCCCATCGAGAGACCGCAGTGATTATTACGCACCCGATGAGGAGTCCACCATAAAACATGACTGTATTTGGCGTTGCCCCACTTAATACGCTCATACAGATCCAGCCAGCCATTACTATGCAGGTAAAGGCACCGCATTGTGTCAACAAACCGACAAGTAACGTCATAAACAGGTGGCATTTATGCTCTGCCATAGGCGACATAAGCGATTGCCATAGAGAAGGATGTTTTGTATTCACGTTGCACTCTCCACGGATGTCTTAATCGAAGCGTAATATCCATCGAGTCGGCTTAGCTGGGCAGGTGTGCCCTGCTCAAGAATCTTGCCTTCATGCATCACCACAATATGATCAGCCTGAGCTACCGTAGTCAGGCGGTGGGCAATGCTAATAAGCGTGCATGTCCCACGTAGTGAAGCAATAACTTTCTCAAACGCTGATTCATTGGCTACGTCCAGATTCGAAGTCACTTCATCGAGGATCAGAATGGGTGATTTTTTTAACAATGCGCGTGCAATTGCCAGCCTCTGGCGTTGGCCGCCTGACAGCAACCCACCATTGTCGCCAATATTCGTATCCAGCTGATGTGTAAGCCCTCGAACCCAGTCATCCAGTTGTGCCTGTTGCAATACCTGCCAGACTTCCGCATCAGATGATTCCGGCCTACCTAAACGCACGTTTTCACCAAGTGAACCCTCAATAAGAAATATGTCCTGTGTTACCCAACTGATACGCGATCGCAGCTCTGCTATGGATAGCTGTTCAATGGGTACATCACCGAGAGATATCGCGCCGCTTTCGGGGCTGACAAAACGGGTTATTAACTGAATCAGGGTACTTTTGCCCGAACCTGAAGGACCAATAAATGCGGTATGACGGTTTTCGGCGATCTGAAGAGAGAGATTTTCAAAGAGTGGCTTCTGTTGGCCTGGCCAACGGAATGTCACCTCTTCAAAGTGCATATTATGGTGAGCGGATGGGGTGTGAGGTGAAGTCGGCTCATGAATGCTTGCAGTCGTTGCAGCTAACGCTTCCACCGCAGGTCGCATTGCTTGCGCAGCCCACAATGTATGGAAGACATTTTCCAACTGTAAAATGGGGCGGAAGGCTTCCCATGAAATAAATAGCGTAAACAGTAAGACGTCCGTTTCAATCATGCCTTCAACTGCACGCCCCGCATTAATAATCAGCAGAACCGCGATGCCCAGTAAAGAAATCAGACGTGTCAGACCGCCACGTATCATGGTGACACGCAGGGTTGACATCGATTCATGACGCAGGAGTGCAGCGCGATCGGCCATTCGGGCGCGAAATAGAGCTACGGCATTAAACGCCTTTAACGTGAGCATACCGCGCAGCGTATCCATCAGGTCATCGGCAAATTGTTGCATGGCCGCAAAGACGCCCACAATATGCGGCCGCTGATGGCGCATAAACAGCGCATCGAGAACAGGGCAGGCTACCAGAAACAGCAGAAGAATGACTCCGGATATCAGGTCAATGCTCGCCAGTGTAACGACTGTAATAATTCCTCCGATGATGGCCAAAAGCAGGGCGGGCAGATAACGACTATAAAAGCTTTCCATCGCTTCTACGCCCTCTAACAACGTTGCCTGCAGTTGCGCTGCGGAGTGACTTTGCAGTACCGCATATCCGGGAGCCAGAAGTGGACGAAAGAGCTGCTCACGAAATCGGGCTCTTACGTCGGCTGCCAGCTGTTCGATTTGTGTAGACCGAAGAGCAATCAGCAATGCCCTTACCAGCACATTGCCGACTAACGTCAGGATCAGAGCGATATTCATGCCGGTATCAGATAAGAGGGCATGCTGGATAATGTGGGTAAACAGCCATGCCTGTGTCAGATAGCTAGCGGTGATTAACATCCCATAGAGTAGGTTTACTACGAGTGAAGGCGTGAGTTGGGCAATGAGTCCTGCAGAAGGTGATTTAATCATAACGGTCCTTAGGGCAGCGGCGTAATTACCGCTGCCACTTACCTTATTTGACCGGCAACGCCGTCCAGAATGTTCCCTGTAGCGGCACTGATAGCCACTCGCTGGTTACCGTATGCAAGGTTGCGTCGGGATCAACATCAGCAAACAGTGTTGGATGGAACATTTTTGCCATCGCTTCAATGCCGACGAAGTAGAGAGGGCTATCGAAGAAGAACAGCCAGACGCCCCCCGTGTGTCCTGCTTTCACTGCCGACAAGTTGGCTATTTCCGCCGCTTTCAGCAAATGCGTGCTGCTCTGAGCAACCTGTTGAGCACTCGCTCCCGTGCCTATCTGTAGTCCGTCTCGGCTAACGGCTGAACCGCCGCCCATCAGGTAAAAATCAGGATTGCGTGAAAGGACATATTCCGGATTGAGCTTGCCAATCGGTGCACTGATCTTATCAGCACCAATATTGTGGCCTCCCGCCGCCGCAATAAAATCACTCATATTGCCGGGGCCGGAGGTGAAACAGCAGTCGCCTTTACCGGGATTGAGATGGAAGAACACGGAAGGACGCGTGCTGACTGAATCCAGTCGTTTTTGAACCTCATCCATATGTTGCTGCCAGAAGGCAATAATATGATCTGCTCTTGCCTTCTCATCCAGAACATCACCCAGTAATTTCAGGCTCGGCACGGTATTGGTCAGTGGTTCTCGGAAAAAATCCACGAACACATAAGGAATGTGCGCAGCATCCAGTGCCTTGAGATCCGGCGGAATCGGACCGTAGAGGGTAAAAATAACCAGATCGGGTTTAGCCGCAATGGTCGCTTCCATTGAGAAGGTGCCACTGTTCATGGTACCCAAAACGGGAATATTACGTGCCGCTGGATATTGCTTTGCAATCGCATCCCAGGTAGCCGGTGAGTAGCGTTGCAAATCGTCGCCCCAGCCAACAAGGTTGCTGATAGGATCTTTCTCCAGCAGCGCCAGCGTTATAATGTGGCGGCTTTCGCCCAACACAATGCGTTTCGCGGGGCCCGGCAAAGTGACCTGACGCTGCAACATGTCGGTAACGGTTATTGAGGCCCAGGCGGATGAAGTGCTCCATGCAAAGCACATCATAATCAGCATTGAAAACCAGCTTATTCTCTTCATAAAATCCTTCATGCTTACCAGCGATAGGAAAGGGTGGCGCTCAGTGAGCGGTCATAGCCGGTGCTACAGCTGGTGGTTGAACAACTCACCCAGTAATGTTTGTTGAACAGATTGTTCGCGTTGAGCGCCACATTCAGTCCCTGCAGCTGGCTATTTAACTGGCCAAGATCGTAACGAATGGCGGCATCCACCAGCGTGTAGTCCGGTACCTTGATGGTGTTGTTCGTATCGGCCCAGGTAGAACCGACATAGCGCACTCCTGCACCTAAGCCCAACGAGGCCAGTGGACCGCTTGCCACGGTATAGTTGCTCCACAATGAAGCCATGTTTTCCGGCATGGCGACGGGCGTGTTGCCCTGGGCACCTGCCACGTTGGATTTTGTGGTTTCGAGATCATTCCAGCTGTAGCTAGCGATAAGCTTCCACTGCTCCGTCAGGTTGGCTGTCGCAGAGGCCTCGATTCCTTTTGACGTGATCTGGCCGGTCTGGACTTTGTTCAGTGAGTTATTGGGATCGCTGGTCTGAACGTTATTTTGCTGCAAATCAAACCAAGCCAAGGTAAAGAGCGCATCTATCTGTTCAGGCTGATATTTCACCCCCACTTCCCACTGCTTACCGGTGGTGGGTTTATAGGTTTCACCGTAAATATTTGTCCCCAGCACTGGGGCAAAAGAGGTGGCATAACTCACATAAGGCGCCACACCGCTGTCGGTTATCCAGCTCAGGCCGGCCCGCCAGGTGGTGCGATGGTCATCCTGCGAGGTGTAAGTGTTATTGAGGCGATTTTTGGTATTGACCGACGCCCAGTCCTGACGCGCGGAAAGATCTAAATTCAGATGCTGATACAACGCCAGGCTGTTGGAGAGATACACACCGGTTTCATTGGCATTCTGCTGTGTGCTGGTGAACGCCGTGGTAGCGGGAAAGCGACCACTGCCGGTGGGCTGATAAATATCAATGCTTCTGGCACGTCCGTAGTTGAGATAGTAGTCCTCTCCGGTGTGACGAAAAGACAACCCAGCAACGCTGGAGCCGTGAACCGGCCCGGCATCCCACTCTTTTTTGAGGTTGTTATCAGTAGCGAAGATCTTTCCCTTGATACCAAACTCATAGGCAGCGCGATTGAGGGTCCGCATATCTGCCGCCAGCGCCGTGCCGGAGAGCGTTTGTGTCATCAGGTCAGTTTCGGTATAGCGACTCGCAGAGTGGAAGCTCCAGCGATCGCCAAAGTTGTGGTCGAGTTCGTAACCCAGATTGGTCTGGGTCATATGGTTATCGAGGTTGGTGCCATCGAGATAACTGTTGCGATCAACCTGACCATTGGGATTCGTGCGCAGCGTGCCATAGAGCGGCAGGAATGCACGCGGCGGACCGAATTTATTACGGTTCACTGAGGCCAGTACTGTTAATCGGGTATCCGCATCAGGAAGCCACGTCAGTGATGGTGCCAGATAGAGGGTGTCATCGGGTACGTTGTCGAACTGCGTATTACTGTCACGCGCAACACCGACGATCCGATAGAGCAGCGTCTTATCCTCATTGACCGGTCCTGACGTATCAAACTGCCCCTGCATACGACCGTGGCTGCCCGTTTGAATACCGACTTCATGCTGGGCGTTGAGCGTGGGATGCTTACTGATGCCATTTACAATGCCGCCAGGTGAGCCCGCTCCATAAAGAAAACCGTTCGGTCCTCGCAGCACATCAAGCTGTTCTAACCCGTAAGGTTCATAGCGTACGTAGGACTGTTGGGTAGTGGAGCGTAATCCATCCAGCAGCGTACCATTCAGCGTGGAGTCAAACCCGCGAATATTGAAATAATCGAAACGCGATGAGATGGCAGAGGTAGAGGCAAAAACGCCGGGCGTGTACTGCAACGCCTGCGTAGTGCTCTGGACGTTGCGATCATCCATTTCACCCCGCGTAATGACGGAAACTGACTGAGGTGTTGCCAGCACGGATGAGTTGGTGCGGCTTGCCGTGGTGCTGGTTTGCGAAACGTAGCCTTTATCTGCGACGGTATCCCCACCGGCTGTAACGGTAAGCGTCTCTTCCGCCTGTACACAACCGGCGTGTACCAGCAATGCGAGGCAGGTTAAAGGCGTTGTCCAGCGCGCCCAATTTTTATTATTGTTTTCCAAGGTGTTCTCCGAAAATGTGTCGACTTATTTGTCAGCTAAAAGTGTGTCAGTGAGGCACTGAGCAAACAATCAGCAACACTTTCGCTTGCGGAACTCTTTCTTTCGATGGAAAGCAAAAAGGGAACTTCCCGGCTTATCCGGGAAGTTCAGCAGGTAATCAGGCGTGGTTTTTCCGCCACCAGGCAATTTGGGTATCGATATACCAGGGAATAATGTAATGGAACAATCCAATAACAAACGGTGGATCTATTCCCTCATCTTTGGCCCATTCTAGTCGGTCCATCAGCATGCTATCCACGCGTTCAGGGGCCGGAATGCTCTCAACATCAGGTTTGAATTGTGATGCAGCCAGCACATACGTCAGGCGCTGCTGCAACAGGGATATCAGATGGCGATCGATGGCATCGATACCGGCACGTATTTCCTGCAAGTTTTGGCAATCTTTAGCGGCAATCACAGGTGCTCCTTATGGCATATCGAGGGGAAGTGGGGTGAGTTCCTGCATCAGGCATCGCAAAACGGCCTGCCAGTGCGTTGTCAGATAAAAGTGGTCACCCGGCCAACTGAGTAATTTGAAGTCATTCAAGGTGAAATTTGCCCAACGTCTGGCTTCAGGCTCGTTAACTTCACTGTCTTCGGTGCCGTGTAACACGGTAATGGGAGAGGTGAGCGTCATGGAGGATGTAGGCTGCCAGCATTCGATCAGCGCGTAATCATGGCGCAACTGCCCCAGCACTAATTCGCGCAGCGCAGGAAACTCAAATACTGAAGCTGATGTTGCAGAAAAGCGCGATACTTCAGTGATCAATGCCTGGTTGGATGCGAGATGAAACTGGGTCTGGCGCTGCCTGTCAGGCGGCGTTTGTCCCGAAACAAACAACTTACACACCGGGTTGCCCGAGTGCTGCATCGCTAAGGCCAGTTCCCAGGCCACGGTGGCGCCCATGCTATGGCCAAACAGAATTCGTGGTCGAGGCGGCAAGTTTGCAAGTTCTTCCATGAGCTGAGAAATCAGCATACGCATATCACTGATCGGGTCGTCGTCCAGCCGCTCTTCGCGTAACGGTAGTTGCAGCGCCCGCAGCGCCACGCCCGCGGGCAGTTGCTGCGCCCAGCGCTGAAAATAGCTGGCGCTACCTCCCGCATGCGGAAAACACAGCACTTCGTGGTGTGGATGCGGGCAGCTATCGAGCCGGGAGAGTAAAGCGTTGCGCATTAAATCGCCCCCTCAACGTTCTCTAGCAGCGACGGTAGCTCCAGCCAGCAGAAATTAGCAATCTGGCGTTGCAGATATTGCAGCGTCTCAGCAGGCGGCAGTACATCCGCCGCAAAATGCAGGCCTGTGGGCACCGCGCGCTGAATCACCTTTAATGTGGCAAATGCGGTCACCGCAGCCGTTAATTGCGCGCCCGATGCACATTCAACTACGCAAGCCCGACGCTGAAGATGTCCCTGTTTTTCCCCATAAGCTTCGACTGCCATCACATGCTGTAATCGCTTGCCTGCAAACGCTTGAATGCTTAAGGCCACCAAAGCTTCTGCTGCCTGCTCTTCACGTTGAGAACGTTGTGTCAGCCACTGGGTCAGCGCCTCCGAAGAAAAAAGGTTGTACCACGTCAAATCAAGTGCAGGTTGTGATGCACCGATGCGTTGCCATTCATTAGTCATAAACGGGAAGGCTGCTGCGCTTGTTTGCGCCAGCGGCAGCTGGATGGGTTCACCGCCCGGGCACAGTTGCAGTTCACCCTGGCGTAAGGCGGCGCCAGCAACGCCATATCCATTGTCCAGGCTGGCGAGAAAGTCAGCAGCGCCGCCGAATGAAAAGGGCTCACAGCTCAGCGCATAGCCTTTGGCTTCCTGCAAATGGTCAAACGCTCTGATGGCACTGCGCAGCAGCAAGCCGGATAACCCAGGCAACATCCCCGCCGATAAAATGAAATGCCGCTCGGGATTCACCTTGCCCTTAAGTAAAGAATAAAGGTTATCGTCGCCGCCGGGATCGACGTAATCACAATCCGACTCCGCCGCCATGCGCGCAACCCGATCACCAATCTGGCAACCGGGTGCCGCGCAATTGATGATCAGCTGACAGCCATGGCAAAAGTCGTGTAATGCGTCCTCATCAAACAGATCGACTTCCCGATAATCAACACCGGGATGTTTGCGCACAGGAAAACCGCGGCTGCCCGCGCGTAGGGGCACCACGTCCGCCAGTAGTGCAATCACCTGTTCTCCAACAGCACCGCGAGCACCCAGAATGCCCACCAAAGGTTGGCTGTTCATTGGCTGCCCTCATTCAGACCCAACGCGCGTAAAACATGCTGGCAGTGCTGGGCGCTCATGCAGCTAAAATGATCGCCAGGAAGATCATGTATCCGTAAAGGATGCGGACTATGTTGCTGCCAGTAAGCGGTCATCTCACTGTTCATTGCCGGTAAAACCTGCATCTCACCGTGCTGACGCAGGAAGGTAAGGGGATCGGGATATGCCCGTAACGCGTGCCCATTAACCGCCAGCAAGCTATGCCGAATCAGGCGATATTGTTCAGCAATGCGTGTGGGAGTGTTCAACTCACTGTCGGCAAAGGCGGTATGGTCGCGAATACGCTCCAGGCGCGCTTCAGAACTCATTGCTGCTAAGGTTGTGATTGCTGTTGCACAGAGGTCCTGTTTTCCCGAAGAGAACCGGGCGAGAGAGCCTTGTGGGATAACGCCCGGCGTCTCATGAAGGATGTCGTTTAGCAGCTGCTGGAACGCTTTTTCATCCTGTGGATAGCCAAGCGCTTGTGGGTTGGCTTGCATCACGCGTGCAAAAATATACTCAGCCAGAAGATCATCTTCGATGCGGAACGGCACCGGATAGCTGCTGATAATACTAAGTTGCGCTACATTGCGTCCCATATAAGTGAGTCTGGTGGCAATCTCCTGCGCCAGCATGCCGCCCAGGCAGTAGCCGACAATGTGTAATGGCGCGGTATCTTCGTGGTTCGAGATGATCTCTACCGCCTGATCTGCCAGCCAGGCAATGCCATTTTCTGCAGGATGGGCGAGGAACGGTTCTGGGCTGTTCAGTGCCATGCCCAGCACGCGCTGTTGCGGTCCGATGTTTTCAAGCAGCTCACGATAGGGTGCAAGGGTACCGCTGCCATCATGGATCAATAACAGCGTTGATTCGCTTTCTGCACCAGGTTGCAGCTCCAGCAGACGATAGTTCGAGACGCTTTGTTCGCCGAAGCGAAGCGCGAGAGCCGCCAGATGCTGTTCGTTCATCATGGCACGAAGCAGCGTATCCCAGCGCCATCCTGCGGCCTGCGGTAAGGTGGCGCGAAGTCGGCTGACCACCTGAGCCACCAACAGAGAATCACCACCCAGCGAAAAGAAGTTGTCGTAGCGGCCAACGCTTTCAACTTTAAGTACCGACTGCCAAATTTTGGCGATGTCTTTTTCCAGTGCGGTGATTGGTGCTTCAGCCACTCGCATCCCTTCCGCAGGTTTTGACGGCACCAGCGCGGCGAGCGCGCGACGATCAATCTTGCCGTTAGAGGTCAGTGGCAGTTGCTCAAGCTGGTGGATAGCATCGGGCAGCATCCAGCCAGGTAGCCATTGCGCGAGATGGTCCTGCAATGCTTGTTGTTTAACGCTGGCCTGCTGGGTTTTGAAGCGTGCCGCAAACACGTGTTGCCCTAAATCCTGTAACCCAAGCTCATCATTAGGGGCAATGACTATTTCCGTTGCGCCCGCCTGCTGCAGATAATTCTGCCATTCATCGATGCCCATAAAGGTCGTACCTTGCTCACGGCGACAGTCTTCAAAGCCGGTTAACCCTTCTTTAAATTCCATCGAGGACATAATCTGATAGCTGTTGCTGGTCGCTTCGATAAACACCAGCCAGCCACCGGGTGCCAGAATCTCTTTTAGCTTGCCGATGACATCAGCGGCATGACGTGAATTATGCAAAACGTTGGCGCACAGAATCACGTCACGTGAAGATGCCTCAATTCCCTGCGGCAAAGCGGGCTGATTGATGTCATACAGGCCATAACGCACCCACGGCCATTGGCTAAAGCGTTTCTCTGCTTCATTGAGGAAATAATTCGACAGGTCACTAAACAGATAATCCACCGGGAAATCATCCAGCGCTGGTATCAGATCAAGGCTGGTTCCTCCCACGCCCGCACCTACCTCCAGCAAGCGCAGTGTATCCCCGTTCTTTTCCCGGGCAATCTGACGCACTGTGGCGCAGACCAGACTGTTCACGGTTCGGCTGACTAAATTGTCACGATAAGCCGCTTCTGCCACGTGCGTCTGCCCTTGAGGGAACAACAGATCCAGCGGATCCGCTTCATTGCGCATGAGCGCCGGCAGGGCGAGATGGCTGTCATGCATATAACGCAGGATGGCGGCTCCCCAATTCACCTCCTTTTCCAACTGGTAGAGCCTGCTCCAACGCTGCTCTACATCCTGAAGCGTGATGTGTCGCTGTGCGCTGAAATGCGTTTCCGTTTTCTGCTGTAAAAAGCCGTGCTCGGTCAGTGCACGCAGCCAGCGGCCAATCAGACACTCATGGCGTTTTGCGACCGCGCCGCTGGCAATTAGATTGCTAAGGGCAACCGGAATCTGCGGATTGCTAAACTGTGGCAGGCTTAAAAGCGCCTGCGCCATAGCGTATAACGACACCTCTTCAATGCCCTGCGCCAGCTCTAATACGGTGGCGCGGTTCATTTCTCCTGCGAGTGTCTTTGCATGCTGAGGGAGTATTTTGGCTACATCCGAGCCTGCCTGAGAAACCGCTTGCTCTGCCGCAGTGACAAAGGCCAGCAGTCGCTGGGTGCTTTGGCCGCGATCGGTGACCAACACGCTGGCCGCTGCAATATCCTGGTGACGAATCAGCGTGCTTTCGATTTCGGCCAGTTCAATACGGTGGCCGCGCACTTTAAGCTGATCGTCTTCACGGCCAAGAAATTGCAGGTTGCCATCCGCTCTGTAAGCCGCCAGATCACCGGTACGGTACAGGCGTTCGCCACTTTGCGGGTGCGTGATAAAGCGCTGGGCTGTTTTTTCATCATCACGATCGTATCCGATCGCCAGCCCGGCACCGGCGATAAACAGATCACCGGCGACGTCTTCGGGACACTCATTCAGTTCGCTATCCAGCACATACAAGTGTTGGTTGGGCAGCGGGCGGCCATAAGGAATACTGGTCCAGTCAGGCTGAACATGGTCGATGGGATAGCAAACCGACCAGATAGCGGCCTCGGTGGCGCCGCCCAGACTGTACAGTTGCGCATTCGGTAAGGGCTGGCGGGCACGTTCAGGTAAATTAACCGGGATCCAGTCTCCCGATAACAACGCCGCGCGCAGTGAAGGACACTGTGCATCCGATTCACTGTGCAAATAATCCACCAGCATGGCGAGCTGTGCAGGCACCGAGTTCCACAGAGTGATGTGATCCGCTTGCATCAGACGAGCTAACTGCCACGGATCGCTGCGATGACGGGGTTCTGGTAGCACCAATGCTGCACCGGTAGCAAGAATGCCAAAAATATCGTAAACCGCGAGGTCAAAACTGAGGTTAGCCAATCCAAGCACGCGATCACCCTCATGCGGATTGAGCATGCGGTTAATGGCTTCAACCGTATTACGTGCTGCCTGGTGGCTTATCATCACCCCTTTCGGTTCACCGGTAGAACCCGAGGTGTAGATAACATAGGCAAGGGCATCAGGACTGACTTTCGGCCAGCGTAACGGCAGTACTGTGTCGTGCTGCTCATCGACGAGAATGAGCGGAGGCAAATCACTGTCTGTTTCCGCAAAAGGAAGCTGGCCGCTGTCGGCCAGAATGGCATCCGGGCGCGCAAGTGAAAGCAGCCACTGTTGGCGTTTTACCGGGAGTGAGAGATCTAAAGGAATCCAGGCGGCGCCCGCCCGCATTGCGGCGAGAACGGCAACAACCTGAGAGATGCTTTTTTCGATGGCGATCACCACCCGGCTTGCGGGTGTAAGGCCTTGTTGTAGCAGGCGCGCCGCGAGTGCATCGGCGGCAGCGGTTAATTGCTGGTAACTCAACGTTTGATGCGCATCCTTCACCGCCAGCAGGTCGGGAGTACGCAGCGCCTGCTGCCAGACGGGGGCATGCAACACTCCCTGCGGCAAAGCCATTGTGGTGTCGTTCATTGCCAGACGGCGTTGTAGCTGTGCTGCCGGTAAGGGCACGTTAACCGGGATATGCCAGGCACCCGCGTTTTCACACAGCGATTCAATGGTTGCGCGGAATGCGGCAAACATCTCTTTCGCCGTTGCAGCAGAGAGCATGCCTTCACGAATATCCCAGTTAATATTCAGGCCGTTTTCGCCTGGGCTGATTTGGCAATCGAGGGCCACCTGAGGCGTTTGCGTGATGCTGTAGGTTTGTTGCGCGCCTTGCAGCAGATGCGTACAGCAGTCCGTGCCGCTACTTATTGCGCTGGTAAATGCAACCGGATACAGCGCTGCTTCTCGGCCTCGCCGGCGGCCCAACTCGCGCAAAACATCGATACCGGTGAACGCGCTATGGTCGAGATCGCGCCATAATTGTTCCTGAATGACCTGAACCTGGCCAAGCAGGGAGCGCTGAGCCGCCAGTTTGATGTCGAGCAATTCTACTGCGCTGAAATCACCGATCAACTGATCTACCGCCGGATGCAATGGCTGGCGCTGCATCATGGTGAGGCTCAGGCCAAAATGGCTACCGGCTACCCAGCGCTGGAGTGTCGCCGCATACAGGGTGGCAAACAGCGCACTTAATCCCACCCCGTGCGCGGCGGCGGCCTGCGCTAATTGGGAAAATTGAGCGGGCGCTAGCACAAAGCCTTCGCGGAAGAATTTTGGTGTTAAAGGCACTGCGCAGATAGGCAGCGCCGGTGCGGCTGGTAATGTGTCCACTCTTGCCAGCCAGTAATCACGCGCCTGCAAATAATCAGCACTTTCACTCTGGCGCTGACTATTGATCACGTAGTCGCGGAACGTAATTGCGGGGGCTGTCACCGTTTGGCCCTGATAGGCCGCGCTTAACTGCTTCAGCAACTGACGCGCGCTCTGGAAGTCACACACCAGCAAATTGAATGAGATGTGGAGCACGGCGCAATCACTCATTTGCGTCACTTCCAGGCTAATCAGAGGCCAGCAATCGGGTTGGCCTTGATAATGGCTTAGTGCTTCCCGACGCTGTTGCAGGCATTGCTGCTGCTCTGATTTCGTTCGTTTGCCAATGTCTTCAACGTTTATCGTGGCCTCTGGCACCTCAGCGAGCGTCTGCTGCGAGCCGCTAGCATGAACGATAGTGCGCAACATATCGTGGCAGGCGATAAGTGACTGCCAGGCCGTGGTCAGGCGGGCAACATCCAGTTCTGCAAAACGAAACTCGAGGTAGCCATGGCAATCAACCCCTCCCAAAGTAAAAGCTTCACTGCGTCCCAGTAAATAGGCAGATTGCAGCCCAGTCAGCGGATAAGGCGAAAACCGCTGGGTCGGGTCGTCATGCCACTCAGGTTTGGTTAACGCCGCGATAAGTTCGGGCTTGTGCAGCTTCAGTAAAGAGACGCGTTCAGGCGTCATGGCACCTGCGGGTGCGCGATAGCGTAACGTGTCACCTTCGCACCATAGGACAATACCCGCCGCTTTTAGCTCACTAATCAATGTGGATGAATTCATAATGCTCCCTCTTCGGTGGTGGTATTGGCAGAACAAGTTGAGGTGATAAAGGTGGCCAACGCCGCCAACGTAGCGTTGCTGAGAAATTGACGCAGCGAGAGCTGTACGCCATACGTTTGATTGATGCGGTTGACCAGTCGCATCGCTTGCAGACTGTTGCCTCCCGCCTGGAAAAATGTCAGACGGATATCGCAGACATTCACTTCAAGTATTTCCTGCCACATCAGGCGCAGTTGTGCATGCAGGGGACTTTCATCGTGGGTCAGGGGCGTGGCTTGCGCTGCCAGCTCAGCAATCATCTTTTCGAGCGCAGCGCGGTTAACTTTGCCATTGGCGGTCAGGGGTAAGTTGCTGACAGTGTGGATGCGTGAAGGCAGCATATAAGCGGGTAGCTTTGCCGCGAGCGTAGCCAGTAATACCGCAGTGTCGAGTTGATTGTCGGACGTGAGAACCGCTTCGAGACGCTGATTTACCACCAGACAGAACGCATCGATTACACTCGGCAGTTGCTGCAGCGCTGACTCGATTTCAGTCAGCTCGATACGATTGCCATCCACTTTAACCTGATGATCCTGCCGCCCGAGAAAATGCAGCAAGCCATCCTCGGAATAGCAGCCGCGATCACCGGTGCGATACCAGCGCTCCCCCTGATATTCAACAAAACGGCGGTCGGTCTGAGCCGCATCACCGATGTAACCCCGCGCAAGCCCCACACCGCCAATCCACAACTCACCCGGTACACCGTCTGGGCAGTCACTGTGATGGGTGTCCATGACGCGAAACTTTTGGTTGGCCAGCGGATAACCGTAAGGAACGCGGGTTGTGCTGTCAGTCTCGGGCATTATTTCAAAGGCATTCGACCAGATAGCTGCTTCGGTGGCGCCGCCCATCGCAATAACCCGCACTGGATGGGGTATTCGCTGACGCAAACGCTTTGCCAAATCCGGCGCTACCCGATCACCGGAAACCCATGCCTGTCGAAGTGTCGGCAGGAAGGGCTGGTTTGACGTGGTTAATAACAGCATCTCCAGCAGCGCCGGGACGGAATTCCACAATGTGACTGCGTGCTGCTGCGCCAAAGACCGCCAGCTATCCGGATCGCGACGCTTATCTTCATCAGGCATGACGAGGGCGCCTCCCTCGGAAAGTAAGCCGAAGATGTCGTAGACCGATAAATCAAACTCCAGCCCGGAGATTGCCAGCACGCGATCCTCATGAGTGATGCCAAAGCGGCGATTGAGCGTTGCTATGGTGTTCCATGCTGCGCGATGCGTGATTGCTACGCCTTTTGGTTCTCCCGTGGAGCCCGAGGTATAGATAACATAGGCCAGGGTTTCGTCATTGCCGCTGGCGGGTGTTTTCAGAGCATGGGAATGAGGGTGACTGATTAACTCACTGGTTTGATAAACCAGCACCGATTCCGGCCACGGTTCAGCCCGGTGAGTGATGACACAGACAACCTCTGCGCGCTGGCATATCGTTATGCGTCGGGCGAGAGGATGATCAACGGCCAGAGGCAGCCAGCATGCGCCGGTGGCGAGCACACCCAGCACGGTGGCAATTTGCTCAATGCCTTTGGGGAGATTGATGGCAACAATATCCTCGGGTTTCACGCCGCGCTGACGCAGTTCAAAACCAATCTGCAGTGCGCGTTGCGCTAATTCTTGATAGCTGGTGGTACGATCGGCAGTAATAACGGCGGGTGCGTGTGGCTGATATTTTGCCTGTTGAAAGAAACCGTCATGCAGTCTTGCGGGCTCAATACTGAGTGCCGTGGCGTTGACCCGGCTGCGTATGGCCTGAGTAAAGGGAGGCAGGGATATATCGGGCACATCACGCCACTCCTGTTCGATCAGCGTATGCAGGCGCGCTAACCAACAGCTGAACATCGAACTTACCATCTCAGCAGGAAACAAGCTGTCCACGCTATCCCAGTTAAGTAGTAGACCTTCACGCGTTGGGTAGCTTTGATGATCAATCCAAACCTGAGGCGTTTGAGAAATCATCCAGTGCAGTGTGCCCAGCGTTTGTTCCGCGACTTCCGGAAGAAAAGGCTCGCCGAGGTTAAGAGCAAATACCACAGGCGCGGTGCGGGGAGCAGTCCCTTCCAGACGTGCTAAATCACGCAACACCTCTACACCTGAGTAATCGGCCTGGGCAATGTCACGGTGCAGTTGTGACTGCAACTGTTGCAGGCGCTGCACGAAGGATGCCGGTTGGCGGAAGTCAACTTCCAGCAGCAGCAGCGTGGTGAAGTCGGCGACCATATCGCCTACGTCTGGCACAAGATCGTTGCGGTTGAATAACGGCACGTTGAGCAGGAAATGTTTGTTCTCACTCCAGCGCGCCAGTATTTCGCAATACAAGGTCAAAAAAACTACGGCAAGGGTGATGCCATGCTGTTTGGTTTTGTCTTGCAAAATCGCCAATTGGTGGTGCTTGATCAGATAGTCGCGTCGGGTGAAACGCGGTTTGGTCACCATTTCGGGTTGCTGAGCCAACGGAAGTGCAGGCGCACCGGGCAGTGAACTCAGCCGCTGCTGCCAATAGGCTTTTGCCTCACGGTAACGTTGCTTGCTCTCAATCCCTTGCAGGTATTGATACTGGAAAAAGTTAGCCTTTAAGGGAGGTAGAGCGTTATCTGGCTGATTGTAGAGCTTAGTCATATCTCGCAGCAGAACATTTATGCTCAGAACATCCGCGACAAGCAGGTCTATATTCAGGTGAAGCCGGGCCACATTCCCTGGCAGGCGTGAAAGAGCAACCCGCAGCGGCCATCCCTGTTCAACATCCGCGCGATAGTGGGAAAACTGCTGACGATATTGCTGTAGCCTCACGTCAACCTGATTGGCGGACATGGCGCGTAAGTCAGCCTCTTCAACCGAAAAAATACGGTCGCACACTGGCACATGCTGCTCTCCTTGTGCGGAAAACTGCACCTGAAGCATGAGATGCCGTTCGACTAAACGCTGACAGGCCCGGCGCAGGCGCTTCGGACAAATATCAGCGCCTTGTAGTTCGATATACACCTGACAGCTATTGCCACCCAGCGGTTGATCTTCCTGTCTGCCCATCCAATAGGCTTGCTGTACCGGAGTTAATGCGATTGGCTGCGCAAGATCCTGTGTGGGAATTTCAGCGAGTGCAACTGTGCTTGCCGTTGCTTTATCGGGAAGCAGAGCAAGCCAGGCAGTGAGAGTAGGGTGCTGTTTTAACGTATCGAAACTGCAATGGACACCCTGTTTGCGCAGCAGGTTTACCGTTCTCATCAGGCCGATCGAATCGACGCCTTGCAGCAGAAGAGAGTGATTAGCCTCTAATGCCTCCACAGGCAATCCGGTTAAATTAGCCACATGATTCAATAAAAGTTCTTTGAGACGCGGCATTTATTTCTCCTCCGGATTAAAGAGAAAGGCTTGCTTTAATTTCGCACGAAGTTGTTTTTTGCTGACTTTACCGACACCGGTTAAATTAAACGCCGTAGTGAAAATAAATCGATCTGGAATTTTAAAGCTCGCCACGCCTTGTTGAGTGAGAAATTGGCGCAGTTCTGTGGCTGAGGGCGCAGGAGAATCATATAGAATGAAGGCACAACACTGCTCGCCTAAATAATCATCATGAATGCCGACCACCGCCGCGTCTTTAACGGCGGGATGGCGCAATAAAATATCCTCAAGTTCACCGCAATCAATTTTTTCACCACCACGGTTAATTTGATCTTTATCGCGGCCTTCAGAAATAATATCGCCATCCAGAGTAAGTCGGACTAAATCACCACTGCGATAAAAACCCTGGTCGGTAAACGATGCGGCATTAATTTCGTCAGGAGCATAATATCCACGGATAGTGTAAGGGCCGCGCGTAAGCAAGAAGCCCATTTCACCCGCGGCTACCGCTTCGCCATGCTCATCGACAACCCGAATCTCATCTGCGGATGTCATGGGTTTTCCCTGAGTGGTTAATGCCCGCAGGGAGACATCGCCAGGCTGAGTAAAACAGATCAGGCCTTCTGCCATACCGAACACCTGCTGCAAACTGCATCCAAGCACTGGGCGAACACGTTTTGCAGCTTCATAACTCATTTTCGCGCCCCCCACCTGCAGCATCTCCAGTGAGCACAAGTTGGGCTGATAGACTTCAGCCGCATCCAGCCAGACCATAGCCAGTGGTGGTACTAACGCGGTTACCGTGACGCGGTGTTGATCAATCAGATCAAAGCAGTGATCGGGATAGTTTTTATCGCTAATGACCACTCTTCCGCCTGCCAGCAACGTGCCAATGAAACCGGGACAGGCCAGCGGAAAATTGTGGCCCATCGGCAACACTGTCAAATACACAGTTTGAGGTCCAAAACCACAAGCCTTGATGGCAGCGCGGATATTACAGAGATAATCCCGATGACGACGCGGAATCAATTTTGGTATGCCGGTGGTACCGCCAGAAAGTTGAAAACACGCAAGATCGTCAGGATGATGATCGGGAAGTGGGCGCTGCGGTGCGCGCTCAGCAGATAATATTTTGTACAGGGAAGCGCCTTCCGCAATGCTTATCTGCTGAATATCAGGTAACGCCCGTGCCAGACTTTGGGCAACCTCTTTCAGCGATTCTCCATCGAATGTTTCCTGATAAAAATAGGCCTTAGCATTGGCCGCCCGGGTAAAAGCCAGAATCTCATTTTCCCTGTGCGCAGGCAGCACGAATACCGGCACAATTCCGGCGATAAAGAAGGCAAAAAGCGCCTCGACATAATTTATTGAATTCGGTAAGTGAAGGATGACTACATCACCTTTATCGATATTCATTTCTCTGAAACGCGCCGCAAGCTGAATACCACGATCACAAAGTTGGCCGTAGGTCCGGCTTTCGTCATTGAAGCAGATTGCTATTTCATCGCGATGCGCATTTGCAATATCATGAATACATTGGGCGAATGTCTCTTCATTCCATAATCCCTGACGAAAATAATTCTCACGAGATTCCTGTGGCCATTCTGCGAGTGTATAGTGCGCAGTAAGTGAGGGGTTATTTTTCATATTTAACCTGCCAGACCTTAACGTTATTACTGAATAATTAAGGGGCAACTGCCCTGAGATAAAATCGGTAATATTGTTATGCCTTCAGGTTATTAATAACAATCATCAGAACTTTAGCTGAAGAAACTAATTCTTTAGAAATTATGAAAGTCTGGACCAGTTAAAACTGGTAACCCATTTTCATTATGCGGTTAATAACATCAGATATTAAATTTTCAACAGCTAAAGTGATAGACAGGTATTTACATTCCCTTTACAGTGAGAATGATTATCAATACCATTTTTCGCATAAGGGAGTTCGACGATGGAGCGACAACAGCGGGGCATGAAAGAGCGAGTTGAAAGCGGTGCACAGATCCTACTGAATGGCGATATTGCGCTGACCAGCGGCAGTGTAAAACCGCAACGTGCCATCTGGCACGATGAACAGCTTCATCTCGGCTTGAAAGTCATCATCATTGAAAGCGGTGAATTGTTGTGCCGCTTCCCCCAGCAAAAAGAGTTACATATTAAGGGACCTGCGCTGTGCGCTATCTGGAATCAGGATATCGCACAGGCCAGCCAGTGTTTTCTTCCGGGTGCGGACCTGCGTTTCACTGCCGTTAATCTCTCCACTAACTCATTAAGTCAGTATCTGTGTGAGGATTCAATGAGCCGGTTAGAGGCAGGTATGCATCTCGATCTGTCTGCTAAATCTAAAATGCGCGTACAGGCCGCGCCAAAATGCCTGTGTGGACTTAAAGCCCAGCTTTTTACCAACCCTCTTGAGGGCGTTGCCCGTCAGCTCTATATGACGGGCAAAGCACTGGAGATCGTAGCGCATACCCTTGACAGTTTGAGTGCGAAAAATGGCGCGATTGAACCCGCGATGCCGCGTTTGAGTAGCGGTGATATCGCACGTTTGCACGATGTCAAAACGCTGCTGGCCGAGCGGATTGATTCACCGCCCTCGATTACAGAAATCAGCGCGCTGGTGGGTCTCAACACGCGTAAACTCACCACCGGGTTCAGACGATTATTTGATCAAAGCATATATGGCTATCTTCAGACACTTCGACTGGAAACCGCATGGCACATGCTCTCAAGCGGAGAAGCCAGCGTGTCGTCAGTGGCTTATCAGGTAGGCTATTCACCGGCTCATCTGTCGGTCGCATTTCGCAAGAAATACGGCTTTGCGCCTAAGGATATGCGGTGCTGAAGAGAAAGTGGACGAGATAATCATATGTTGGTTGATTAAGTACAAAACCCTGCCAAAACGGCTGTGCAGAACATCCAGCAGCATTGATTTGTCGAGGCTCAGCTCGTCAATGAGTTTCTTAATGTCAATAACGGTTTATAAGTGATCCACTTTTGGCACGAAGCAGACATTGCACAGCAGCTCCGCTATGAGTGAAAAGCGAACTCATGTTTATCCTGGCAGCGCGGAACTGTTACCAGCACTTGCCAAAGTCTTTGTATCCGTTCCTTAATAATTTTATCTTTTATAATAAACCCTTCTGTAAGCTAACCCGGTTCATCAGGGATAAAAATAACAAGGACTAAACTCATGCCTACCGCAACTATTCGTGCCACGCTTGGAGGGACTCTTTTATTGATGTCAGTCTTAGTCTCAGCGTCCGCAACTCAGTCTATGTCCCTACCTGCAGAGCATCCGAACTCGCAGCGTATCTCTGTACAGACGCATGGCTCAGGAGCGGATGTCATACTAATTCCGGGGTTGGCATCGTCACGCGAAGTTTGGGCCGATTTAGCATCAGGTTTACGTAAGAGCCACCGCATTCATCTTGTTGAGCTTGCGGGCTTTGCGAGTACGCCTGCCATTGCCAATCCTGACGGGAAGGTCATCGCTCCGGCAGTTGATGCCATCGCTGATTACATTCAAAGCCAGCACATCAAAGCACCGGTAATTATTGGCCATTCTCTTGGGGGAGAAATAGCAATAATGCTGGCGGCCCGTCATCCCGACCTGGTCGGTCGTTTGATGATCGTCGATGCGTTGCCGTTCTATATGCTGATGATTGATCCTGCGGCGATCAGCGAAACTGCTGCCCCACGTGCTACTGCTACGCGGGATTGGCTACTGGGGCTGTCGCCGGAGCAAATGGCAGAGTTTCAGAAAACATCCATAGCCCGTCTGGCTAAGACCGAGTCGGAGAGGCCAGCTTTGGTGACGGCGGGGATTAATTCTGATCGCAAAACAGTGGCGGATGCCGTGTATGAATTAATGATTACCGATCTGCGTCCCGAACTTGGTCGCATTAAAGCGCCGATTGAGGTCATGTACGCATATGACACCTTATTCGGGATTCCTGCCGCCAGCGTCGATGCGATGTACCGTCAGGCCTATGCTTCTGCGCCAGATATTCATTTCACACGTATCGATAACAGTTTTCACTTTATTATGCTGGATCAGCCAGAACGGTTTTCCAACGAAGTAGAGTCATTCTTAAATCAATAGATGCTGCTGCTGCACATCAGCTCGGCTGTGAGAGAAAAGCAGCCGCTCTTGTTTTCAATAACGATGTATAAGTTATCCACTTACCACTGTAGGTGATGAATAATTAGGGGGAGATGGGATTTTAAATAATAACATAACCGTTTTAGAGAACGGATTGATATAGGCGACCCAAACGCTCAATATTATTTAACATGTGCAGAAACAACCTGTGAAGACATTTTTGCTGTTTCTATTAGTCTGCGTTGAGACATGCCCTGATAGGCTGCAGCAGATAACCCTTTCAATGTCACCACAATAAAGTCTGTAAGGCATTCAGCTGATTGTGGACACTTAGCCATAAGCCAGTTATGAATGGCTGTAGTTCCTGGCTGAGCTATCTTACAGGCGACTTCCCGGGCATCTTTATCATCAGCGCGCATGCCCTCAGTAACCAAACAACCACGCTGATGCGCATGACGCCCGTATTGTCTGGCTGCTGCAATAAGCAAAGCTTCCACACCTGCCGCAACAGATTTCTCGGGTGATAAAAGTTTATCTAGAGGAAGCGCGCTCTCCTGTGCGTAACGTTCCAGTGTCCTCTGGTATAAACCCACCTTACTGCCATACGCAGCATAAAAACTGGGTGGCTTAATGTTCAACGCCTGAGTCAGGTCAGCAATGCTCACTGCGTCAAAGCCATGTTCATGAAATAGCGCCTGTGCAATGGCCACACCAGCCTCGCGATCAAAAGCAGGGCGTCGCTGCCTGTTTATCTGTGTCATCTCGCCTCCTGAATGCTATTTATATAGTAATCGCTAAATGATAAAGCATCAAAGGTTAAATTTATGTAATTGAATTTAATCGATTTATAAATAGTCATTAAAATAAAGCTTGTGCATGAATCTTTTTCTATGTAGTGATCACTACATGTTCAATCACTACCAGAAAGGAAACATCACCATGCCTCAGTCATTCCAGAACAAAATCGCAGTTGTAACCGGTGCGTCATCCGGCATCGGTCTGGGTATCGCGCAAGAGCTTGCCGCACGCGGTGCAACCGTAATCATTACTGGCCGAAATAAAAATAAACTTGAGTCGGCAGTCAGTACGTTAGGCCCTGATGCGAGTCAGGTTCAGCTGGATGTATCAAGCCTCCCCGATCTGGATACATTTTATGAGCAGATTAAATCCCGATTTGGTCGCATTGATATTTTAATCGCTAATGCTGGCATGGGAGAAATTGAACCACTCGGGCAAATTACTCCCGAGAAGTTTGATCGCCAGTTCACCACCAACGTAAGAGGTATTACATTTACCGTGCAGAAAGCCTTACCGCTGATGAAACCCGGTAGCAGCATTGTTATTACAGGATCGACGGCCTCAATTAATCCCGGGGAGGGGATGAGTATTTATGGCGGTACCAAGGCCGCATTACGCGCAATGGTACGTAGCTGGATACTGGATATCAAAGGTTCAGGCGTTCGCATAAATGTTCTCAGTCCGGGCCCGGTTGATACACAGTCTTTACGCGACTTCCTGCCACAGCCTGTGGACGTAATTTTGCAATCGTTAAGAGACCGCAGCCCAATTGGGCGCATTGGGAAGATAAGCGAAATTGCAAAAGCGGTTGCTTTCCTTGCCAGTGAGGATGCCGCCTATATCAATGGCGCTGAAATATTTTCTGATGGCGGTGCATCGCAGATCTAATATTTTTAATGTATCGCAGAGGCTAACAATTATATCTCATCTGCCGAGTGACGTTGTTCATCATTTAATGTGAGCAATACATTTGCTGCACTGCTGGGCTGAAGGTGTCAATTACACGCTTTCTGTGTCTGCTATCAAATAAAGTTAATTATACCCGTTCGCTTTTAAAAGAATGTGGAATTTAATCCTATCCTGAGGAGTTCTAATCATGACTAACTTTAACAAAGTTGAAAATATTCAAAATTATATCGATGAATTACAAATACAGCGTTTGCTGGCTATCTATGTTCACAATCTGGATGATGGGAAATTTGCCGAAAACGCTGAATTGTTCCAGCATTCCGAATTTATCGTTTTAAGTGATACTGCGCAGGGTCGCGAAGAAGTTGAACAATTTCTTATCCATGGCGTTCAGCGCCATGAAGACGGAACGCCCCGGACGTCGCATAACGTTTCTAATGCACTGATAGACATCTCGCCGGCCGGTGATACAGCAACGAGCGTCAGCTATTTCACCGTTCATCAGGAGTTGGATGGATTTTCATTGCAGCCAATTTGCACTGGACGCTATTTCGACAGTTTTGAGAAACATGACGGTCAGTGGCGCTTCACATCCCGCAACGTTGTTCCGCGTTTGATGGGTAATCTTCAGTTCCATGTTGGCAACTCTGCCGCCCGTTCACAGGCTGAGGAGGCGTAGTGGACACTAATAAGAACGCTCTCGTTACCGGAGCCAATAAAGGTATTGGTTTTGCAATCGTCAAAGGTCTGGCAAAGGCCGGTATGACGGTCTGGATGGGCGCGCGCAACCGCAGGCGGGGTGAAGAAGCCGTTGAACGCTTAATCCAGGAAGGTCTTGACGTCAGACTACTTGAACTGGATGTCTCGGATGAAGCAAGCGTGGCCAATGCCGTTAATGAACTCTCGCGTAAAGTCGCATCACTTGATGTCCTTATTAATAATGCCGGCATCATCAATGATATTCATACCCCCCCAAGCCAGGTCAGTATTGAGGATATAAAAGCGGTGTATGAAGTTAATCTGTTTGGCCCGATTCGGGTGACACAGGCGTGCCTACCTCTGCTTAAAGCGTCCAGCAATGCCCGGATTGTCATGATGGGCAGCGGCGTAGGATCCTTAACGCTAATTACCGATCCGACTTCAATATATTCAAGCGTAAACCTGCTAGGTTACACCTCTTCAAAGGTTGCTCTGAACGCTGTTACCGTTTCATTCGCGAAAGAAATCGAACCTATGGGTATTAAAGTCAATGCCGTTGAACCCGGACATGTGCAGACCGATTTAAATGGCAATACGGGTTTTCTGACGCCAGATGAAGGAGCCATTACGGCCATAAAAATGGCATTAACGGAATCAGATGGGCCGACGGGTGGTTTTTTTGGTAGCCATGGTCGTCAGCCCTGGTAGTGGAGTTCTTGTTGGATATTTGCTGGCTTAACCGAAGCTGATGAGTAGTTGTATAACAGCTAAAGCCAGGGATTGAATGACCGACAATTCATCATTCTCTAAATGGCTGTGCTTAGCACAAGAACACCGAGAACCATGGATGATAAAAAGGCGTTATGTGCAAGGATGCACCTGCCAGCCCCTATTAGCTGTGAAGCAAGGGACGCGCATTATATAACGATTGTTCAGATTACAGGTTTTGTCAGAGGCATAACGGCGAAAGGCCTAAACAGCGGCAAGGCACGGTCTGTTTTTTGATAACGTCAATACAGAGATAAACATCGCGGCGTTTAATCCACGGCAACATTCATTAATGTCCGCTACAGGTACTGATTGAAACTTATAAAAATGCGGCTTAGGTGTTGTTTATTATTCAGCCACAACCTTTTTGCCTTCTGCTGGCTCCCACGCATTCCACATCTCCCAAAATATCACCGCAACGACCTCCTTAAGCATTTCAGGTGGGAACGTTTTACGCTGAGAAATCGTTCCAATACTTGCATCAATGCGTGCATCAACGTCACATGTTCCCATATTCATGGCGAAGGAATCACAGTGCATGCTTAACCAAATAATTCTCCCACAGGTGCAAGAGGAGGGGTTATGCAGGGTAATATTTCAGGCATATTCATTGTGCCACATCCTTTGATATTAAGTTGGAAGCAATGGCCGGTGGATTACCGGCCTGGTTGATGCAAGGACCATCGCCGCTTTAATTAGCGAACCTAAATGCGTCCGATCGTCTGTTAATAAAATGCTTGGGTTAAGATGCGCCCGAAAGTTTGATGTCCTTCAACATACTGAATGCCAGCTTCATATGCTCTTCGCTGACAACAAATGCCCGTAATGCCCCGTCTTCATCACGGCCTTGAGCAATAATGCCTGACGGGGATAACGCCATATCCCAATGATAAGCTGCATTCGCTGGATCGCCCGCCAGGTGAAGCGGCATATCCGGCGTTTTAACCTTGATCAACATGGCTGGCAGCATCAGTTTGGCGTCGTGACCGGTAAGGTTTTTAGCCAGCGTCATTGCCGCAAGGGTAGCGGGCTGCAGATAGGGCATCAGTTTTCCCTGAATCTCTGCACAATCACCCAAGGCGTAGACATCGGTAGCCGAGGTGGCGAGAGTGTCATCAACCACAATTCCACGACGTGTTTCGATTCCCGCACTCTGCGCCAGCGTAAGATTAGGGCGTAAGCCAATGGCACACACCACGGCGTTAAAAATCCTCCGTTGTCCGTTACTGAACGTTGCCTCCAGTAAATCTTCATGCCGTGAGATTTTGGAAAGTTCATGCCTGAAGAGAAACTCTACCCCGTTGTTCATCAAACGGTTGTGCAGACGAGCACTGATTTCCGGTGGTAACAGCGCCGAAAGAAGGCCGTTACTGCGGTCCATTACCGTTACTGCTTTACCTGCACGGTTAAAATCCATCGCGAGTTCTGTGCCGATGAGACCCCCGCCGACCATCAATATTCGATGCGCATCTATCAGCGCGTTGTCATAGCGGCGGTATTCCTGCTGACTGTTTAGCGTGAAGATCAGATCACTGCCCTCTATCGCCGGTACGATGGCCTCGGCACCAGTAGCAAGCACCAGCTTGCCATAGACGTAATCGCCAGCGGGAGTTCTGATAACCTTTGCTGCCGTATCAATGCGCGAAACCGTGGTAAAAGGATGCAGCATGATGTTCTGGTTTTCCGCCCACTCTGCTGCGGTTTGTCGAGTGAGTGCCTCAGCGCGATAACCCATACTGAAAACATGACTGAGTTCGGGCTTGTTGTATTCATCACAGCTATCGGCCGCAAAGATGCGAATCGGCACATGTTTATCCAGATGCCGGATGTTTTTGACCAGCTGGCGGGCGGCGAAGCCTGAGCCAACAATCACAATGTCTGCTGACATGGACTCAGCCCTCGTAAGGATCAAACACGGATTTGCCCAGCGCGCATCCAGGGCATAAGAAATCGTCTGGCACGGCTTCCCATGCGGTTCCGGGTAGGACATCCTGGTTTGGTTCGCCCTCGGCCGGGTCGTAAACCCACTGACAAACCGTACAAATCATTTTCTGCCCAATGTCTTCACCCGCTTCTACCACACCGACGCCACCCTGGTTTATGGGTGCGGAAGCTGCCATAACCGCAGCGGCAGTATTCGCTGCGACGACGGCTACCGGCAGCGGCGAGAGCGCCCATTCACGGGCGATTTTGCGGCCATGCTCGCGGCACTCTTCCAGCGCGGAGAGGTCGGGACGCCACTTGGTTTTGAGCGCAATCGTCATATCAAAACCGGCATCCTGCAGGCGAGTGGCAACGCGATCCACCGCTCCGCCGGTCCAGCCATAAGAACCGAACGCGGAGGCGCGTTTATTGCGGAATTTCAGGCCTGTAATCTCTTCCAGCATGCCCGCCACCTTCGGCATCATCACATTGTTCATGGTGGAGGAACCGACCAAAATGCCCTTGGAGCGGAAGCAGGAGGTGATGATTTCGTTTTTGTCGTGGGTGGAGACGTTGTAAACCTTCACGGCAACGCGCGGATCGGTTTCGCGGATACCTTCGGCGATCGCATCCGCCATCATGCGGGTGTTGTTAGACATGGCGTCGTAGAACAGGGTGATGCGATCTTCCTGATAATCCGCAGCCCATTGCAGGTACAGCTCTACAATCTGGGTGGGTTTATCGCGCCACACCACGCCATGCGAAGTCGCAATCATGCTGAACGGCAGATTAAAGCCGAGTATCTCATTGATTTTTGGGGTAACCAGACGCGCAAAAGGCGTCAGGATATTGGAGAAATAGCGCTGGCATTGATCAAACAGTTCGTGTTGGTCAACTTCATCGTTAAACAGATGTTCATCGCAGTAATGCTGGCCGAAGGCGTCATTACTGAACAGCACGGCGTCCTCTGTCATGTAAGTCATCATGCTGTCTGGCCAGTGCAACATCGGGGTTTCAACAAAGATCAGTTTTTTGCCGTTGCCGAGATCAAGCGAATCACCGGTTTTAACCACGTTAAAATTCCATTCGGGATGGTGGTGATGACCATTGATGGAATCAACGCCGTTAGCGGTGCAGTAAATCGGCGTGCCTGGAATCAGCGCCAGCAGTTCGGCGAGTGCGCCTGAATGGTCTTCTTCTGCATGGTTAATTACGATGGCATCGATTTTTTTCAGATCGATTTCTTCTGCCAGATTCTTAACAAAATCAGTACGGAATTTAAGATCAACCGTATCGATCAGGACGTTCCTGGCTTCGCGAATAAGATAGCTGTTATAGCTGGTGCCCCGTTGCATCTTGTACTCTTTGCCGTGAAAGTGCTCAACTTCCCAGTCACGTTTGCCGACCCAAAAAATGTTGTTTTTTACGTGAATATTCATTTGATGCCCTGTTAGCGTAAGTTGGTTTCACAATCGTTGTGCATCAAGCGTGCCAATATTTAAGTTGCTGATATTTATATGTTTACATATTGGATTTTGTTTAAATTACAATAACCAATTTTGTGTTAGTGACAACTAATTGTATTAATGACAATTTACAGGCATAAAAAACCCGCCGCAGCGGGTTATATATTCAGTGCAATTAACAGCGCCGGTGGATAGATGATGCCGCTGCCCAACGCAGGGCATCAGCGGCCGATGCAATTTGCTAAGCGCTAAGCGCCTGACTGTTTTGTTGTTCTGACACGGTGATACTCCTGAGCTACATTATCTAATCTAATGAGGCATATTCCTTGCCATTACATAACACGTTGATTTTAATCAAATGTATAATTTCATATTGTGTTAAATACAATGTCTTTGCTTGTCTTTGAGACAATTCATGTGCGGGTGACAATATGACTCTTTCTGTTCAGACGCTGGCGGCACTGGCTGTTGATATTCAAAATGGAGTGCATGGCCGCGACCGGTTTATGCGGATGATTAACAGCATCCACGACGCGCTAAACTGTGACGCCACCGCGCTATTACGTTACGAGAATCAGCAGTTTCGTCCGCTGGCCACCGCGGGTCTGGCACCGGATGTGATGGGGCGGCGATTCAATCTTGATGCTCATCCACGACTTGAGGCCATCGCGCGGGCTGGCGATGTAGTGCGCTTTCCCGCCGACAGTGATTTACCCGATCCCTATGATGGATTGATTCCTGACCAAGGCGATTTACACGTCCACGCCTGCGTCGGCATGCCACTTTTTGTTGGGCAAACGCTGATCGGCGCCCTGACGCTGGATGGCATTAACGCTACTCAATTTGATGATTACAGCGATGAAGAGTTACGGGTGCTGGCGAGCCTGACGGCGGGCGCACTGAATAATGCCTTGCTGATGGAGCGTTTAGAAAAACCCGCCTCATCCTTTACACCGCCACCACACCGGCCCGAAGAGAGTGAGGAGGTGGAGATCATCGGTGATTCGACGGCGTTAGCGCATCTCAAACAACAGATTGGTGTGGTTGCTCCTTCCGATCTCAGCGTGTTGATCATGGGTGAAACCGGCACCGGTAAAGAGTTGGTTGCTCAGGCCCTCCACCAACATTCTCATCGCGCAGCGCGGCCGCTGGTTTATCTCAACTGTGCAGCCCTGCCGGAAAGCGTGGCGGAGAGCGAGCTGTTTGGCCACGTCAAAGGGGCGTTCACCGGCGCCATTCACGATCGGCCGGGCAAATTCGAATTGGCGGATAAAGGGACGCTGTTTCTTGATGAGATTGGAGAGTTGCCGCTTTCGCTGCAGGCCAAGCTGCTACGCGTGCTGCAGTACGGCGATCTGCAGCGAGTGGGCGAAGATAAGCCGCTTACCGTGGATGTGCGCATTATCGCCGCGACCAACCTCGATATGCGCAAGGCGGTGACCGATGGCAAATTCAGGGCTGATCTTTATCATCGCCTTAGCGTCTTCCCGCTGTTCGTCCCGTCGCTGAATGAACGTCGTGACGATATCGTGCTGCTAGCGGGCTATTTCTGTGAAAAGTGTCGGGTGAAATTTGGCCTGTTGAGTGTTGCGTTAAGTGCTGGCTGCCGCGCTATGCTGCAAGCCGCAAGCTGGCCGGGAAATGTGCGCGAGCTGGAACATGCCATATATCGTGCCGTGATCATCGCGCAGGCCGAATCACGCAACGGCGAAGTCATTCTGCTTCCACAACATTTTCAACTGCAGGATGGCGGAACCGTTCATGCAGAGCCGATCAAAATGTTGCTAACCACGCCAGTGGTGAACCTCAGCGAGGCGACGCGTAAATTTCAGTACGACTACATTAAACAGGTCTATGAAAGCTGCGATCGGGTGTGGGCTAAGGCGGCTAGAAAGCTGGAATTGGATCCCGGTAATCTTCATCGGCTGGCAGTCAAATTGGGACTGAAATAAAGGGTGATGTTAATCGCAAAGATAATATAGGTCACCTGCCGTTTAGCCAGGAAGACGCGAAACTGTTCTTCCGATGGAATGAGATGCATAGGTAAATACTCATGGCTAATAACTTACCCGCATTGTAGTGCGGGTAAGCACCATCTTTGAATCAGTTGAATACCATACCGCCGTCGATTAATAGCGATTGCCCGGTCATGTAATCGGAGTCGGGTCCCGCCAGAAAGGCAACGCAGGCAGCCACATCTTCCGGCTCAGACAGGCGGCCCAGGGTAATACGTTTGGCAAACTCCTCAGTGCCATACCCGGCCGGTTTACCTGCCGCTTCTGAGATTTGTTTGTCGATGGATTGCCACATGGGAGTGTTAACAATGCCGGGACAGAAGGCATTAACCGTGATGCCTTTAGGCGCAAGATCCTTGGCCGCTGTCTGCGTAAGCCCGCGAACGGCAAACTTGCTGGAACTGTATACGGCAAGTTCCGGATTGCCTACATGTCCAGCCTGAGAGCAGGCATTAATGATTTTGCCGCCGTGATTCTCCGCGGCGAAAGCGTTGATCGCCGCCTGCATTCCCCAAATCACCCCCTTGACGTTGACGTTATAGACCTTATCCACAATCTCTTCGGTGATATCGCTGATGGGTGTTGATGGCGCAATACCGGCATTGTTCACAATCACATTGAAATCGCCCAGCGCATGACGTGCCTCTTCAACAGCGTGAAATACCTTGTCGCGTTGGGTGACATCAACCTGCAGCGCCAAAGCCTTTCCCCCCGAGCGGATAATCTCATCAGCGACATGCTGCGCTGTTTCAAGATTGAAATCCGCGATGGCAACGGCAAAGCCGTCTTTTGCCAGGCGTAAGGCGATGGCAGCGCCAATGCCCTGGCCGGCACCGGTCACAAATGCGACTCTGTTTTTCATAATGGCATCCTTGATATTTATTTAGAGAAGTTGACTGAGGTGTAACTGACTCATCAGCAATGGGTTATCGCTGTAGTCGACCGGAATAGCGACCACTGCCGGGCCATTGATATCCATGGCTCTGCGCAACGTTGGTTCCAGTTCAGCAGCACTGTTTACTGAGAAGCCGGCAGCGCCGAACGCTTCGGCATAGGCTTTAAAATCAACCGGGCCAAAATTGACACCTGAAATGCGCTGATACTTTTTCTCTTCCTGCATGGCGACCATGTTGTAGGCGTTATCGACCCAGATGATATGCAGAATATTGGCCTTGAGCCTGACAGCAGTTTCCAGCTCCATGCTTGATTGTAAAAATCCGCCATCACCGGAGACCGATACAATTTTGCGTGAGGGATCAACCAGCCATGCACCGATAGCCCAGGGCAGGGCGACACCCATGGTCTGCTGACCATTGGAGATCATGATTTGGCGCGCGCGGAAGCTATACAGATATCGCGCAATCCAGATGTGAAAGCTTCCCATGTCAACGGTAAGGCTGATGTCAGCGTTAATGATGTCCTGCATCGCGCGCACGATGCGCAGTGGATGCAGCGCAAACTGATTTAAGCTGGCGCCTTGCAGTGCCAGTAATTGCCGTTGCTGCTGCCGATCTTCCAGCACAGAAGCTGCGATGGTACTGAGCTGAAGCGGCGCGGTGATGCGGGTGGCAATCTTGCTTACGGTCTGGGCAATGTCGCCGACCAGTTCTGCGTCAGGCAGGTAAAGGTTATCCGTATCAGCTGGCAGCACATCAATATGGACCAGCAAAGCTTTGCCGCTGTTCCACATTGCTGGCTCATACTCAACCGGGCTGTACCCGATAGTGATGATCAGGTCTGCCTGCTGTAATAGACGGTCTCCGGCCTGGTTGTTAAATAGTCCAACACGTCCGGCAAACCGTGAGAAGTTCTCCTGTCTGACGGCACCTGCGGCCTGGTAAGTACTGGTTACCGGGATCTGGCTTTTCGACAGTAATTCATGAATCGCAGCGCTGTTTTCTGGCTGACTGGCCATCAGGCCCAGCAGAATGACCGGATTTTTTGCCCGAGTGATCTCCTGGCTGACCGCCTCAATCAGGGCATCGGGTGCGGCACCCAGCTTGATGTGTCCATTGCTGTGCAAAGGGCTGCCGGACACAGGCTGGTCGACAATATCCTGTGGCAGGCTGATAAATGTGCCGCCGCCGCGTCCGTTTTCAGCATGACGAAATGCATTGGAGACACATTCAGTCAGTGCGGAAGGAGAGGTGACCTCAACAGCATATTTAGTGACCGGGCGAAACATCGAAACGGTATCCAGGCTTTGGTGAACCTGTTTGGCGCTATCCGATCGTTTTACCGCTCCGCCAATGGCCACCACCGGATCGCCTTCGCTGGTGGCGGTTGCCATGCCGGTAACCAGGTTCGAACAGCCGGGTCCGGAGGTCACGAGTGCAACACCTGCATGCCCAGTGAGTCGGCCTACTGCTGCGGCCATAAAAGCAGCGTTAGCTTCATGTCTGACAGGGATCAGTTGAATGGGTGAATCCACCAGCGAATCAAACACTTTATCGATCTTGGCTCCGGGGATGCCAAACACGTGATTAACCCCCTGCGCTTCAAGTTGTGCGACAACTAAATCGGCGCCGCTGTTCCAGATAGTGTTGGTTTTTAACGTTTTCATAGTGACCTCTACGGTTAGCTTTCAACGGCCCGAATGGCTTCATCAAGATTGTGAGGATTGAGCTCTGCCTGGAGGAATTCGGTATCCCGGGGGAGATCAATCACCAGCTTGCTAATCGCGCCAAAGGTCAGCGTTCCCTCCTCGAGCACATAGTCGAGGATGTGTCCGCCGCCTTGCCGGTCATCAGTAATAAAGTGCTCGTGATAACCGGCCACGTTGATCCCCTGCATGTACTGCGGCGTTCGGAAGCCAATCAGTTCACCCGGGGTCTGTTTGAATGCGAAGGTTGGCTGATCGCCCAGCACCTCAGGCATCGAGCGATAAGGGCGGCACTGACAGGGAACGGTACGAGTCTGAACCGCCTGGAAGCGGCCACTGATGCGCATGGCGCAGAACTGATTGTCTGAAGTGATTTTACTGTCGATAACCCGGTGAACCTCTTCTCGCGTCGCGGTTCCGCTGAAGCGGTGATGATGTTCCGGTTTGAAAAAGGTCATTACTGCAAACGGCGTTTGTTGCTCGGGTTTGGCAGGATTGGCGCTGCCATCGGAGCGTAACTGATAGACTTTGCTGTCGAAGGCGATAAGTTCGCCATCAAGCTGGTTGAAGGTACCCAGACCAAAATCGCCTTTGTTTAATAAGTCCGACACCGTGGTGGATCCGTCATAAACACCACTCAGCAGCGCGCTCATCAGGGAGGTCTGATAGATAACCTTTTCTGGTGAATCATCATTGAGTTTTAAGACGGTCTCTTTCAGCTGTTCCTCGCATGAACAGTCAGATACAAAATTACACATTTGCCACCTCGCAAACCAATAGTTAAGCCGTGTTAATATCATGGTGGGCTTTTTGGCCTACGGAATCCAATAGCGAAACCTGTTAACTTTGAGACGTATTTGATATGGAACTTCGCCATCTGCGTTATTTTGTAGCCGTTGCAGAGACGCTACATTTCACTCGTGCCGCAGAGATGTTGGGCATTTCTCAGCCGCCGCTGAGCCAGCAAATCCAGCGGCTGGAACACGAGATTGGGACACCGTTACTGAAACGTTTGACGCGCGGTGTTGAGCTTACCGACGCGGGCAGGGCATTCCTGAATGATGCCGCAGAGATTGTGCAGCTGGCTGACCATGCGCTCGAGAAAGCCCGAGGCATGGCGCGGGGCATAAGCGGGCAGATGTCGCTGGGGTTCGCCAGTTCAGTCGCCTTCGGTGCACCGGTGTTTGATCTTATTCAACGTTTTAAAACACGTTATCCGGCGATGGAGCTCATCACGCGTGAAGAAAACATGGCTTTACTGATGCAGGATTTGCGGGATGGATTGCTCGATGCGGCGTTTATTCGCCTGCCGTGTGAAAGCAGCAAAGCGTTCAACCTGAAGGTTATCGCTACTGAGAGAATGATGGTTGCGTTACCTGTGGGTCATGCATGTAGCCATCTGCACACCATTGCGTTATCACAGCTGGTGGATGAAACATTGATTATGTTTCCGCGTGAAGTCGCTCCCAGCCTCTATGAACTGATCGTCAGCACGTGTCTGCGTGCGGGGTTTACAACAACACGATTTATTCAGGCGCCACAGATTACGTCGTCTCTCGGCATGGTGGGCGCAGGTTGCGGAATCGCACTGGTACCAGAGTCAATGTGCTGCGTGAACAACCCACACATCACGTTTTGTGAAATAGAGAATAACACTCTGTTCACCGATATCGCTTTTGCCTGGCGACGCAATAATCCCTCCAGGACAGTGATGCATTTGCTCAATTTAATTAATGCGTGAAATCGGGCATTTTATTCAGGTCATAATGATGCCCAATATTAAATATCACTCTAAGCGCTGAATAAAAATCCGACCTGAAATGCTTCAGCTCGGAATACGCAGTGTTCCGGGAGACTTGCCTGTCACGCGTTTAAATGCCCGACTGAAGGCAGCTTGCGAGGAGTAACCTAAGCGTTGTGATGCAGCGTCAATGGTGATTTTTTCTGACGACAACCAGCGGATAGCCAGTTGCATGCGCACTTCCGTTGCATATCGCAGGGGAGGTATACCGATTGTTGCCTGAAACCTCTCCGCGAATGCGGATCGGGAGATATGTGATTCAGCGGCGAGCTCTGCCACACTCCAATCCCGAGCCGGTTCGCGATGAATGGCCAGAATGGCGCGGGCCAAACGCGGATCACGCAGGGCCGCTGCCAGTCCAGAGCTGTTATCACAACCGTTTTCCACCCAACCCCTGATAAACATCGCGGCAACGACATCGGCCAACCTGGCAAGGATGCCAGCATAGCCCACGCGTCCGGAGCATATCTCGCGTTTCATCGCATCAAGTATATGCATGAGTCCAGGCCAGTGAGTGCCCTGTGCATCGGCAAGCATAATTTCAGGCATCGCCTCTGCTAGCCGCTGCATGCTGCCTAAGTTGATCTCCATGCAACCAAAAAACATCACCGCACTTGGCGTCTCTTGGGTGCTGGGACAGCTATCCAGTCCACTCACGTTGTCATCCAGTGGTGCTGTCTCTAAATCATCGATATTCATCACTTCAACGGTGGTTGCCGACAACAGCTGATGCTCTATGCCGTGTGGAATAAAGACCGCTTCACCCGCTGAAAGCGTAAGACAATGGCCATCTGTGTTTCTAAGCAGCACATCTCCCACGGCAACATAGTGCAAATAAGCGTGACCAGGCCGACTGACAAAGTTCAGACCAAAGGTATTGCCAGTCTGTATACGCCGATACTGCACGCCCTGAAGCCGCAGACCTGCAAGCAGTTCACTGATGAGTTCAGACGAGAGGGCAAAGGGATTGGTCGCGTTCATATTCGGGTTTTGGGTTAAAAACTGAGGGTTTTAGAGCATAGATCATCCACGCCCGCCTGCATAGACTTCGGCCTTTAAAGCTATTTAGAAGGAAAAACGGGAATGACAAACGAAGTCTGTGTGAATGCGCACGAGGAAGTCTTAGACCGTGATGAGCAAATTCGGCCTGCCTGGCGGGCGGTGTTTTCGTTAACCATGGGCGTATTTGGCTTGCTAACCGCAGAATACTTGCCGGCGAGTTTATTAACGCCCATGGCGCAGGATTTTCAGGTGTCAGAATCACTTACAGGCCAGGCCGTCACGATTACGGCGTTAATTGCGTTATTTGCCGGGTTAATGGTACCGCGCCTGACGCGTGCGATGAATCGGCGCACCATATTGTTGAGTTTTACGGTGTTGATGATCGTTTCAAATGTGCTGGTGGCGCTATCTACAAGCATCGTTATGTTGCTGGCGATGCGCGTCTTGCTGGGGATCGCTCTTGGTGGATTCTGGAGCATGGCGGCGGCGGTGGCAATGCGACTGGTGCCTGAGAGGTTAGTACCGCGCGCACTGTCGATTATTTTTAGTGGTATCGCGTTAGGCACCGTTGTGGCTGTCCCTCTGGGAAGCTACATTGGCGGCCTTTTTGGCTGGCGTAGCGCCTTTTTTGTCGCCGCTGCAGTCGGGACAATCACCTTAATTTTTCAGTGGTTCACGCTTCCCGGTATGGCGCCGGTTATTCGGGGTAAAACAGCTTCGGTTTATTCTCTTCTGCAGCGGCCTGGCGTTAGCGTGGGGATGCTGGGCTGTGTGCTGGCACACACCGGGCAGTATGCGCTTTTTACCTACATACGTCCGGCACTTGAAACGCTCGCGCATGTTGGAAGTGAAACACTTGCGCTAATTTTGCTGGGATTTGGACTGGCTAATTTTGTTGGGACGCTAGCGGCAGGATGGTTGATGGAACGAAGCTTACGCCTGACGCTGATCGTGATGCCCACGTTAGTAGGGGCGGCTGCACTCGCTCTGTTAACCCTGCCGGTATCACTGACAGGACTTACTCTGCTGGTTATGTTGTGGGGCTTTGCATTTGGCGGCGTGCCGGTAGCCTGGTCCAGCTGGGTAGCGCGTGCTTTACCCGATGAGGCAGAGAGTGCAGGAGGAATGGTGGTAGCCGCCGTTCAATCCTCAATTGCCATCGGTGCCGCTATTGGGGGACTGGTTTATGGCATAAGCGGCATCACCGGAGTATTCCTCACCGCGGGATGCATAATGCTGGTTGCGGCAATGGTTATTGCCTATCGGGTTAGGGTATCCCCAGTCGTGACCGGTACCGGAAGCCAGTCATTTCACTAAAACCAACGGCAGGTTTACAGGTAAATGCCTGACCTGCCAATTATCTCACCGTTCATTGCTCTCACTCACGGCAGCATGAAGGGTGATGAGTGGATAACCCGATGATTCTGTTAGCAGAAAGAATCCTAAAGAGTGAGTTGAATAAACGCTTGTATATCTTCGACAGCTTCGCGGTGCTTTGCCGGGCTAGGGTTTATTGTGAGGCTATCGGCATATCCGTTAAGCAAAGCGCCAAGTTGCCGGGTAAAACGCGCGGTTTCAACAGGTCGGTAAATGCCAGCGGCGATACCTTGCTCAACGATCTCGGTGATGAAAATCGTCCACTTTTGAAGTAACAGTTCTGCCAGTTCAGCAAATGCGCTATCGCGTCCCGCCATTTGCCACAGAGAACCGTAAAGCTGCCAGGCGGCGTCAGGGGCATCCGGTAGATAATTTTCAATAACCGTAATCAGTTTTTCGGTGGGTGATATGGATTCTATGGATTGTGAAAAAGTATCCAGCTCATTCTGCATATATCTTGTCAGAGCTTCTATACATAGCGTCTGCCAGTCGCTGAAATAATAATAGATATGGCTGCGTGAGATAGAGAGCCGCTCGGTCAGTTCGCGCGTTGAGACATTCTCAATACCTTTCTCTGCGAATAGCAAAGCAGCGCCGTCCAATATACGTGCTTTAAGCGCTTCCTTTATTTCTTTCATGGCATGGCTCCGTTGACTTTGAGCAGTTGCTCAAATAGACTGCGATTCTAAATTTGAGCACATGCTCAAATTAATATTAACAGAAAATGGACCTATGCAAACGCATGATATTACTGATCCGGTCAAGGTAACCGGCAGCGCGGTACAAACGCTTAAACGACTTGGACGCCGTCATAGCAAAAAGCTTTTCTTTACCCTCATGCTCGTTATCGCCGAAAACCTGACCTATCTGCTCTATCCACTGCTGGCCGGCTTTGCCATAAATGCAATCGTCGCCGGTAAGGCATGGCATGCAGTATTTTATGCGCTAATGGTTTTTACCATGTGGGTGATTGGTGCCGCCCGGCGCAGCCTGGATACGCGTACATTCGCAAGGATATACGCCGAACTGGCAGTGCCGGTTATTCTTGCCCAGCGTCGGGAAAATCATAGCCATTCCACGATCGCCGCCCGCGTTGCGCTTTCAAGAGAATTCGTCGACTTCTTTGAAAAACATCTGCCGGTATTGATTACCTCCCTGGCTTCAATTACCGGGGCGGCATTCATGCTGCTCGCGATTGAATTTTGGTCCGGGATCGCCTGTTTGGCCGTATTGCTATTCTTTTCGTTTTTCCTGCCCGGATATACGCGTAAAAATGAGGCGCTTTTTTACCGGCTTAATGACCGACTGGAAAAAGAAGTGGGCTTTGTCAGCAGTGCCCCGGTTGCCTCTTTGAGCAGGCATTATCGGGTAATTGCGGGGCTGCGTATCCGCCTGTCAGATCGTGAAGCGATGGGATATCTTTCTATCGGGGCGGTCACCGCGTTGTTATTTGCTATGACTATTTTCACTATGGCACTCCGAGGCGGGACCGACGCTGGTCACATTTACTCCGTCATGACCTATCTCTGGATGTTCGCGATGAGCCTTGACGATGCGCCACAGTTGCTTGAAAAATATTCGCAGCTTAAAGATATAGGTAAACGAGTGAATACCGATCTTATCTGAAGCGCGGACTATTAACGCAATATTCAATTAGCACGTTATGCGCGTAAAGAAGGTGAAAGGAATTTGAGCCTTGAATACTGGAGAGCAGAGCATAAAGCTTTTTACCAGAGCAGGTTTTTACTCTGAAGATATGGAGCTAGTTGCAGAAGAATATGAGGTTATTGAAGCGCTATAATTCAACTAATTGATAAATAAAACCCTGGCGGTGTTGCTACAGCCATTTTTTAATAATTACCATCCTGTATGGTGTCACCCATTTTAAACAGCATGGCAGTCAGTTAATTCTCTCAGCAGAGCGAGTCTCTCTGCTGAGTTGAAAATTTAAGGAAAACCTTTTTTTCTGTTAACTGCTGATATAAAAATAGCTGTCGAAACATTCTTATTCAGGGGCTTAGCATCATGGTCAAAAAGACCACTCAGGAGCAGCGTCGCGAGCTGGGTGCATTTCTTCTCAGTCGCCGGGCGAGATTGGACCCAGAAGCGTTCGGCATGCCAAAGGGCACCCGCCGCACGCCGGGATTACGCCGTGAAGAAGTAGCAATGCTGGCTGGTGTGAGCGTCAGCTGGTACACCTGGCTGGAACAGGGCCGTGAAATCAAGCCTTCCTCTGAAGCGCTGCAGCGTATTGCAAAGGTGCTCAGACTTAACCGCGTAGAGTCATCGCATCTTTTTGCCCTTTCACCGCGTGAGGAGCCGGAACCGCGTCAGGTGGATATGGGTGTCAGCGATGGGCTCGACATGCTGGTTCGCGCCATCAATCCAATCCCTGCATACGTGCGCAATGCGCGTCTGGATATTCTGGCGTGGAATGACGCCATCGCCGACCTTTTCATTGATTACAGTTCATTGCAGCCGCACGAACGAAATACACTGCGCCTGCTGTTTCTCTACCAGCCTTATCGGACGCTGATTCTGGACTGGGAGCAGATGGCGCGCGGAATGATTTCCGTATTCCGTGCATCGCGTGCGCGGGCGCAGAATAAGGCGCATTTCGACGCCCTGATCGATGAACTGAGCGAGCAGTCACCTGAATTTCGGGAGTGGTGGCAGGATACCGACGTACAGGGCATGAGTGAGGGGAGTAAAAGGCTGGCACATCCTACCTCAGGACACATTGAATTCACCTATGTCGCCCTGACGCCAGAGGGCAGGCCCGATCTTTCACTGGTAACCTACATTCCCAGACATGTTGCCAGTGACCATCAGTAATAGGATAACAACACGCCTTCCTGAGATTTTTGGGCGCACTTAAGATGGATTTCAGGCAGCACAATCATGCTGCACCCATCATTCAGGAGGCTTCAAAATGACATCTCAATCTGCTAATCCAGTTTCATCTGACATCACCTTTGCGGTATCACGCAATCCGGCGACCGATGAATTCATTGCTAATTATGCCTACCAGACCACAGAAGAAGTGGAAGCGCTGCTGGAACAGAATGCGGCCGCGTTTCGCCTGTGGCGCGCCACCCCTTTACGCGAACGTGTTACGGCTTACCGCCGTCTGTCGCAGATTCTGCGCGAACGCACTGATTTACTGGCAGGGTTGATCACCGCTGAGATGGGCAAAACCTTCTCAGCAGCCCGCGCGGAAGTCGAGAAATGCGCGGCCACTTTAGACTGGATTGCAGACAACGGCCCATCAGTGCTGGCTGACGAACCGGTGTCCGTCGATAACGGCGACCAGGTTTATGTCTCCTATTTACCGGTGGGATCAATCCTGGCGGTGATGCCGTGGAACTTCCCGCTGTGGCAGGTTATCCGCGCATCCGGTCCCATCATGCTCTCCGGCAACGGCTTTATTCTCAAGCATGCTCCTAACGTCATGGGATCGGCCTATGCCCTACAGGATGCTTATGAAAGCGCAGGTTTTCCTGCTGGCCTGTTTACCAACCTGGTGACGGACAATGATACGGTGGCGCGCGTCATTGAAGATGACCGTGTCGCCGCAGTAACCCTGACGGGAAGCATGCGAGCAGGATCTGCCGTAGCGGCTATTGCGGGCAGAGCGCTGAAAAAGAGTCTGCTTGAGCTGGGCGGTTCAGATGCTTTTATTGTTCTTGCTGATGCGGATATCGATCAGGCAGTGCGTGCCGCCGTTGAAGCCCGCTTCCAGAACGCAGGTCAGGTCTGCCTGGCGGCAAAACGGTTTATCCTGGAAGCGCCCATTGCGGAGGCGTTTACGCAAAAATTTATCGCTGCGGTTAGCCAGCTGAAAGTGGGTGACCCGATGGATCCTCAGACCCGCGTTGGCCCAATGGCCAGAAAGGATCTGCGCGATGAGCTACATCATCAGGTTGAGCGTACGCTGGAAGCCGGGGCAACGCTCCTGCTGGGCGGACACAAACTGGAAGGAAGCGGTAATTTCTACGCGCCTACGGTGCTGGGTAACGTGGTACCGGGTATGGCCGCTTTTGACGAGGAAACCTTTGGTCCCGTTGCGGCTATCACGATTGCGGATAATGCTGAGCACGCCATTGAACTGGCAAACACCAGCGACTACGGTCTGGGGGGTAACCTCTGGACGGCGGATATTCAGCGTGGACAGCGGATGGCCCGGCGTCTGGAAACGGGCGGCGTGTTCATTAACGGTTTTTCTGCCACTAACGCCCGCATACCTGTCGGCGGCGTGAAAAAAAGTGGTTACGGCCGTGAGCTGTCCCACTTTGGGTTGCGCGAATTCACGAATGCGCAGGCTGTTTGGGCAAAAGAGCTGGACTGAGTCTGCGACAATGACGTTTCTTCTGTAGAACCGGCTTGCGCAATGGTTTGATGTAATTGTGAAAATACCGAAGCCGTTCTACGTCATAATTGTTTTAAAAAGAAATCTGAACATGACATACAATCCTTGTAGACGACCGGTCTAATTGATGTTAGTTTGGTTTCACGGCAACTGTCAGGGCAAACGAGGTTGCTTAAAATCGGGGGCAATTGCATAGCCATCAGGTTTAAGCAAAGCAACCGTCAGCACCAGGACAGGAAATGCAGCAAGTTAATAGACGACTGGTCTAATTGAATATCACTTATCGACATACTGGAGAATGACAATGAAAGTTTTAATGGTACTGACCTCACACGACACGCTGGGCAACACCGGCCGTAAAACCGGCTTCTGGCTCGAAGAGCTGGCCGCTCCTTACTACGCCTTTAAGGACGCCGGTGCGGAAATCGTGCTGGCCTCACCGAAGGGGGGTAACCCACCGCTGGATCCAAAAAGCAATGAGCCGGACTTCCAGACCGAGCTTACGCACCGCTTTGAAGCCGATACTGACGCCATGGCGCAGCTGGCGACCACCGTCCGCCTCGACAGTGTGTCTCAGGCCGAGTTCGATACCGTGTTTTATCCGGGTGGCCACGGTCCGCTGTGGGACCTGGCGGAAGATAAGGATTCTATCGCGCTAATTGAATCTTTCTTTGCCGCTTCAAAAAACGTGGCGTTCGTCTGCCATGCACCTGGCGTACTGCGTCACGTAAAAACGCCGGAAGGCAGACCGCTGGTCGAAGGACGCAAGGTCACCGGCTTCACTAACACTGAAGAAGAGGCGGTAGGCCTGACCCACGTGGTGCCATTCCTGGTCGAGGATGAGCTGATTGCGAAGGGCGGTATTTATTCCAAAGGCGCGGACTGGAGCTCTTATGTGGTCACGGATGGTCTTTTGATCACCGGTCAGAACCCGACCTCATCAGCAGCAACCGCAGCGCAGCTGATCAAACAGCTGGCACAGTGATATGACTCCGGCCGGCTGCGGGGGATTGCCCAGCAACTCTCTCAGCACCCGGTACAGCAAACTCAACCTGTTTATGAAAGAGAGATAAAAAATGTTCAAAAAAACTGTCGCTTCAGCCGCTTTAAGCCTGGTTCTGTCTGTCTATGCTCAGTCATCGCTGGCCGAGCCGGTTAAAAATATCGTTCTGGTCCATGGGGCTTTCGTTGATGGCTCCGGCTGGAACCCGATCGCCCGCATTCTGCATAAAGAGGGCTACAAGGTGTCGATTGTTCAGGAGCCGCAAACCTCCCTGGCAGACGACGTGGCCGCAACAAAACGCGTACTGAAAATGCAGAGTGGCAAAACGCTGCTGGTCGGACACAGCTACGGCGGCATGATTATCAGCGATGCGGGTAATGATCCGTCGGTGGCAGGGCTGGTCTACATCGCAGCGATGCAGCCGGAAAAAGGGGACTCGCTGCTGAGCCTGGCAAAAAAATACCCGCCCGCCGCGCATTCGATTGCTGAAACGGACGATCATTTCCTCTATCTGAAACCTGAGTCGTTCCACGCGGACTTTGCCGCCGATCTGCCGGAAAAAGAGACCGCGCTACTGGCACAGTCTCAGGTCATGCCCGCGGTGGCGGCCTTCAGTGCGACAGCTGGCGAACCGGCGTGGAAGCATAAGCCGAGCTGGGCTGTGGTAGCGACGGAAGACCGCGCCATCAACCCGCAGCTGGAACGTTTTATGGCCGAGCGTGCCGGCAGCAAGGTGACCGAACTGAAAGGTAACCACGCAATTTATGCCTCACAGCCCGGTAAGATTGCGGCCGTGATTGAAAAGGCAGCACAGAGTTTGTCGCACTAAATGTTCGTAACTTAACGCCGGAGCCACTAAACGGTCCCGGCCAAAAAATTCTCTCTACTACTCAAACCACTTTACTGACTGAAAGGAAAATATCATGAAAATCATGACTAAAGCTGTTGCACTGTTCGCCATCTCTACCGCTTCATTACCTGCATTTGCCGCTAATCAGGTTCAGGATCAACCTGCTGGCGAGCAACGTATCGGCGTTATCTCAGCCTCGGCTGCCGGAAGCAATCTGAGTGAGCTGATAAACCGACTCGATGCGAAAGCGACAGCCGAAGGTGCCGGATCCTATCGCGTGGTTTCTGCCGGCGGTCGCAATTATCTTTACGGCACGGCGGAAATTTACAAGTAAGCATGAGGTATCAGTGTTGGAATCTAGCGGGTGGGCTATATCACCTGAGCTGAAAATCTTCATCACGGGGAAATTTCCGGATGTATTTACTAGTCGACTGATCTCGTTGTTGGTTGATTGAAGAGATGAAAATAGCCGATCGGCCTAGGGTTACGTTATTACTAGTCGACCGGTCTAATGTGATTTTTTTGCAGAGATACTGGAGAATAGAAATGCAACATGAAGCGCTGTTTCATCCGATAAATCTCGGTCCCTATACCCTGAAAAACCGGATTGTATTCCCTCCACTGACGCGCCAGCGCAGCGGCCAGCCTGGCGATCTGCCAACCGGCCTGATGGCAGAATATTATCAGCAACGTGCCGGCGCGGGCTTTATGGTCAGCGAAGGAACTCAGATTGAACCGCGCGGTCAGGGTTATGCCTGGACACCGGGCATTTACAGCGAAGCGCAGATTGAGGGATGGCAAAAAGTCACGGATGCCGTGCACGCCAGCAGAGGTGTGATATTCGCCCAGCTCTGGCACGTTGGCCGCGTTTCCCATACGTCACTGCAACCTGAAAATGGCGCACCGCTGGCACCGTCGGCCATTCAGGCTGAAAAAGTTAAGGCATTTATTGAAACTGGGCCAGGGACCGGAACTCTCGTTTCACCCTCCGCGCCGCGTGAATTGGGAATCGCGGACATTCAGGAACTGGTTGAGCTTTACGTTCAGGCTGCCAGAAACGCGATTCGTGCCGGCTTTGATGGCGTGGAAATCCATGCGGCCAACGGCTACCTGGTGAACCAGTTTATTTCTGAACATGCCAATCATCGTCAGGATGCTTACGGCGGCTCACTCGAAAACCGTCTGCGGTTCCTGCGTGAAATTGTGCAAGCTGTCAGCGCGGCTGTCGGTGCCAATCGCCTCGGTGTGCGATTCACCCCGTTATTTACCAGTACCGACGAAGATCGCGTTTATATCGGTCTGGTGGAGAGCGATCCGCATACGACCTACGTGGAAGCGGTGAAAGTCCTCGAAAGCGCAGGCGTTGCCTACGTTTCAATTGCTGAAGCGGACTGGGACAACGCACCGGATATGCCAGAGGCCTTCCGACGTGAGATACGCCGTGTGTTCAGTGGCCGCATCATTTATGCCGGACGTTACACGGCAGAGCGTGCAGAAAAAATGATCCGCAGCAATTATGCCGATCTGATTGCGTTTGGCAGACCCTTTGTGGCGAACCCTGACTTACCAGCACGGATTGCCAACGGCTGGCCGCTTAACGCGCTAAATGCCGCGCGTCTCTACGGTGGTTCTGAGGAAGGTTTTACTGATTATCCAGTTTACCCACCTGCAACGTCAGTAATGAAGGAGAATACCCATGAATAACGGTATCGAAGGCAAAGTCATTCTTATCACCGGCGGTAATTCGGGTATTGGTGCTGAAGTTGCTCGACTGTTGGCGATGCGGGGCGCAAAAATCGCCGTTGCGGCACGTAGACAGTCAAAAACGGATCAGGTTGTACAGGAGATTACCGACGGCGGTCATGTCGCCCGCGGTTATCAGCTGGATGTTACCGATAAGCACCAGTTTGAAGCCGTCGTCGCAGAGGTGGTCAGCGATTTTGGCCAGCTGGACGTGCTGATTAATAACGCGGGTCTGATGCCGATCCGCCCTATGTCTGAAGTGAATACTGACGAATGGGATGCCATGATCGACGTCAACCTGAAAGGGACACTTTATGGTATCGCCGCTGCGCTGCCGCGCTTTCAGGCTCAGGAGAGTGGACATATCATTAACCTGAGTTCAGTGGCGGGCATCAAAGTCTTTGCGCCTGGAGGCACGGTGTACTCCGGAACGAAATTTGCGGTCAGAGCCATATCGGATGGTCTGCGTCAGGAGATAGGCGGCAACATCCGCGTCACCTGTATTGAACCCGGTGCGGTGGAGAGTGATTTAAAATACTCCACGACCGGCACGGCCGCCGAAAATGTTCTGGCGTTCTAAAACAGGCTATCCCTGCCTCGTCGGTAGCGCGGGCCATTGCGTTTGCGATTGAACAGCCTGCGGACGTAGACATTAATGAAATCGTGCTTCGCCCGACTCGTCAGGAGTTCTGACCGCTTCACGATGGCTGCCGCTGCAGCTAATTGTTCAGCCGGCCCAGTATATGGGCCGCAGCGTCAGGAGATAAGCTGTCAGGATACCTGACAGAGTATTTTTGCCATCAGGTACAGAAACGTTGGCATATCCGTGCTGAAGGAGAAATCGGGGTTTATCGCCTTGCGGGCAATCAGTCCGTCAATACCCTTCCTGGTCCAATCATTACCACATGCCTGGCCTTCCAGCCCGTAGCACCGAGGGCACTCGTAATCTAAATAGCAGCATTAGATTTGGGTGCTCCGGCCGATCCGGGTTTTCAGGCATTAATGGCAGTCGATATAGCCACCTGAATTTTAAATTTTCGGTGGTACTTTCTCTCCCGAAGTTTTCCGGAATGTCAGTAAATGCCTGCAGTTACACGTCTTTCTCTGGTGGGCCCGCGCATAATTAAGCATATCGGAATGTCAGCCAGCGCCATTTATGTGCAGACCAGCACCTGAATCGGCGCAGCTTCTCGAAACAGCGTGGAGGGGCCTTGGACGTCTTGTTCATTACTCAACGCCACGTCCGCTTTTAAAACGCGCAAGCACTCGCACGTCCTTACAAACTCAATGGTTGTTGATTAATTCTGAAACTGATTTTTTTCACACTCGCCAGCAGGGGGAAGGATGAAGATTATCGTGGGGGGGAAGGGCTACCCGGAAAAGAGAAACATCATCACAGACCCTTCACATCGCTATCTGGATTACCGGTCCAGAAACATCTGGACCTGGATCAACGTCATACGGCAGCGCTTGCTGCACCAAAATAAACTCTTTATTTTCCGCCCGCTGCCCCTGATGTCTTCAGTTGATGCGGACATTATCCACCTTTTCAACGAAGTCTCTTCGGGCCCTGGCGACTGGGTAGCGACCTTTGAAACCGAACTGCCTCGTGTTCTGCCCGTCGGTGGAATAGTGAAATTTGACAATCCCGAGCTGGCGCGCGAACTCCGGTATGTTTGCTCTTCGCGCTGCAAAGGCATCATCGCTATCTCAGAAGCTACACGGCAAATCCAGCTGCGGCTGCTGGAGCATTTTCCCAGAGAGCAGGCCATCATCGGGCCTAAACTGCACGTACTGCACCCCCCGCAGCCGGTGATACAGGAAAAAAACGCTACGGTTCAGGAAGGTCCGCTGACTTTTATCTTCGTGGGTAAGGAGTTCTATCGCAAGGGAGGGGCTGAAGTTGTTCTGGCCGTTAGCCAGCTGTTAAGGGAAAACATGATAAGCATGAACGACGTGCGCGTAAATATGGTGGGGGATCCTGGCAGGACGCATAACGTGGCCCACCAGGAATTTCAGGACGATGCCGCTTTTCGGGCAAGCATAGAGAACACGCTACGTGAATGCCCGATATTCCGGCACCATACATCGCTCAGCAACGACGCGGTGCTGGAGCTGATTAAGACCTCTGACGTTGGGCTACTTCCCACCTGGCAGGAGACCTACGGTTTTTCCGTTCTGGAAATGCAGGCCTGCGGCTGCCCGGTGATTACGACTAACGTCAGAGCCCTGCCGGAAATCAATCCGGAAAATGCCGGCTGGCTTATCCGCTGCCCCCTGAACAGTATGTCGGAGCTGACGGTAGGAGCGCTCAGCGACAAAACGGTACTGAGAAGCGCCATCGTTAGTCAGCTGAAAGCCCACATTTTGCAGATCATCAGCGACAGAAAAGCCGTCAAAGATCGTTCTATACAGTCTGTCGCGCGCATCCGTCGAGAGCACGATCCGGTGGTGTTCAGAGAGCGGCTCAGTGCGATATATAGGGATTTTGACCCAGAAAAAAAGAAATAAAACGTCACTCTTCATTGCGCGCACGCGCAACTCTGGTTGCCATGAAAACAGGCAATACACTGCGCTGCCTGAACCAGGCCGCAAAGAAACCTGTCACCAGCAAGAGTTCAGCCAGATCACCGCCGTAGTACATCCATTGTGCCGCAGACTGCGCCTCATCGAGGCTGCCAGACATCCCCTGTGGATATCCGTATCCGTACATCAATTTGCCAAGAACAGCATGCGCCGCTGTTGCCAGAAAAACGACCACCAGTCGCAAACTTCTTGAGGGACGATGAGGTGCCGGATCGGGCCCGGCAATGGACCAGGTAAACAGATAGCCAGACAGAACAAAATGCAGATGCATTAGTACAAATAAAACCGGATGGGACATGCTCAGACTAAACAAAGGCGTGAGGTAAAGCAGATACATTCCGCCGATATCCAGAATGGCTGCGGTGACGGGATGAATAAGCAGTCTGATCGGTGGCAACCGCATAATATTCATGAACCGGTGTGCCCCCGATTTCGTCAGACTCAGGATTAGCAGCGTGCCGGGTGCACCGAACACTAATCCGAGCGGGCCAAACATCCCCAGCAACAGGTGCTGAAACATATGACCGCGCAGATCATGATGCGCCCAGTGCGCGACCGGCGGCAGTACGGCTATCACAATTAGCATGATGCCCGCAGTGAAACTCGCCATGCGCCAGCCGCTCCATCCTGATGCCTCACGCCTGCGAAAGGCGGCTATGGCATAGAGGCACAGCAGACACAGTGGAAAGAGGGTAAGCAACAAGACCAGCACAGAGGAACCCGGAGGTGGGCCATGATGGATCATCTCCTCCAAAGGGTAGCCTCCGTTCTTCGTGCACGTCGGTACAGGAGCCAGCCAGCTAACAGCATCAGCAGTCCCGCGCCATTCCACACCAGGTCATAGATCCATAAATCATCCACATAGCGTATCTGATGAAGTCTGAATAGCTTGTGGTCAACAATGCCGTCGAATATCTGAAAACCTCCCAGACCCGTAAAGAAACCGGACCATGCAGACAATCTGCACAGGCTCTGGGCACGGATAAGGTTAAGCATCAAGAAGGCGCCTGCCACAAAGGCGATTAGTTCGGCAGAATGTAGTAACCCATCGGAAAACAGACCATAAGCGGGAGTGCCCCAGTCAAAGAAGTGATGCCAGGCCAGCAGCTGATGAAATATGATCTCATCAACTGATGCCATCACGCCAATACCCAGCGGAACGGCAGAGAGGAAAGAACGTTTAAGGTCGCGATATTGAGTCCGGTTGGTTAATGACAAATCAGTCTCCATGAAGGGGGGTTACAGGTGAACTCAGACTGGGTTGTACCAGCCGGGCATGGAACTGAAGGTCTGCTCAGGATTTCTTTTTATGCCATTTAACGTCGCTGCCTTTTTCGTACGTATGCTTGACTGCAGCCCAGGCCACTTTATGTGACACTTCTTCCCGCGAGCTGTCATCCTTACGGTCTTTTTTATCTTTATACTCATCCCACGCGCTGTTAAAAGCCGCAAGGTAAATATCCTGCGCATGTGCAGGAAGGACATGTCTGACGCTGTCTGGCAGGGAGTCTCGTGATTTATAGGGCATATAGGTCTTCCTCTGATGAGAGACTTAAGCCTGGTTCACTTGAGATAAATTTCAATGTCCACGTATGCGATTGAGGTCAATGTTGTAGGGCCTGGATTTCGCACCTGAGGTAGTTTGATCATCCGGCATGTAACAATCATAGCTGTTCAAAGAGTAATGCTGATGATTCACCGATATGAGCAATAATTAAGAAGTAACAACATATAAGTTTGCTGACCCTATGATTTGCTTCCAGTCAGTAATGAGCGGCCTGTGCATTTAATGAGTTTTGCTCATCTTATTCATAAACATCTGCAGATTGAACAAGTCTGCCATTATCGGGCTCATTGTCCGCTATGAGCAAAAGCGGACGTTGAACCTGTAGATGAATTTCACATAACAGCATTTAGGATTTCTGTACGTACACTTCCCTTATTCCCAGGGTACGCCTTGCTCCCAGCTTTCAACCAGCAGGTCGATAAAGGCGCGAATTCGCGGGGATAAATGTTTTTTGCTGGGATAGATGATCCGAATTGGTTCAGGTGGGAAAGGATACTCCTCAAGCACAGGTATCAGCTTACCGCTACGCAGGTCTTCTCCTAACAAATAGGTTGGTAAGTGAACTATACCGAATCCGGAAATAGCCGATGCCCGCATGGCTTCCGAACTGTCGAGGTTTAGCCGCCCGGGTCCTTCATACACAAAAGTACCTTCCGGAGTCGCAAACCGCCAGCTGCGCCTCTTTTCTGCACTCAGAAGAAAAATAGTGTCATGCCTGATTAAGTCTGCGGGCGTTTCTGGAACGCCCCGTAAGGACAAATATTCGGGAGATGCACAAGTGACAATGTGCTGCGAAGCAATCGTTCGGGTAAGAATGCGCGAGTCATCGCGGGGTTCACCGATGCGAATGGCAATATCAAAGCCTTCTTCAATAAGATCAACAAACCTGTCGCTAAAGGACACCTCCGCACGAAGCTCAGGCCACTTTTTAAGATAAACATCCAGAATGGGAAGGATATGGTGCTGCCCAAAAGAAAGCGGCGCACTCAGCCGGAGAGTCCCCGTTGGCTTACCTCTGCGCATGGCCATGGCAGCATCGACCTCTTCCAGGTCATCCAGTATCTGCCGGCAACGTTCGAACATGATCCTCCCTTCATCGGTCAGACTCAGACTCCGGGTGGTACGGTTAAGAAGGCGTACCCCCATACGCGTTTCGAGTCTGACAATACTCTTGCCAATGGCTGAACGTGTGAGTCCGAGAGAGCCCGCAGCGTGGGTGTAACTCCCGGCTTTTACAGCCGCAACGAATGCGGCGATATCACCAATGCTGTTGATTTCCATGATTTATTTATCTCATTCAATACGGGCGTTAACGTACCCTGATAAGGGAAGCACATTCCCCAAATATTTACCTATCATAGGCACCTGTTACTTTTAAGCGCAAATGCAAACAGGAATTGAAATGCTGAATCAACAAACCAAACAAGCTGTAAAAGAATGGTCAGAAAGCCTGGCTGGCCTGGGCCCAATCATTACGGGTGAGGATACCGTAACGCCTATGAGCGAGGTGCGTGACGCCTATACCCGTATGCTGGCTAAAAATCCGGCACCTGCCGGCGTGTGCTTTTCTGAGGTCGACATGGGGGGCGTGCCGGGAACGCTGGTGACTCCCGACAACCTTGAAACTGATGCCATCGTTATGTACATCCACGGCGGGGCTTACATTGTCGGTGAACCGGCTGGCTATCACGGCATTGGTGGTAACTATGCCAGCATGCTGGGCGCAAGGGTTTACATGCCGGATTACCGTCTGGCGCCGGAGTATCCTTTCCCTACGCCCGTTACCGATACCGTTCGTGCGTATGAGTGGTTAACTGAACAGGGATTTGACGCCAGCAAAATCATACTGGCGGGCGAGTCTGCGGGCGGAGCGATGGTGGTTACCGTTATGGTTGCTGCACGCAACAAAGGCCTGCCGCTTCCGGCCGGCGGTGTTTCAATTTCCCCATGGGCCAACCTTGAGCACACGGGCGTATCCATGAACAACCGGGAAGGCCTCGATCCGCTGAACACCAAGGCCGGTCTGGATTTCCTGGCTCGCACCTTCCTGGGCGATGCGTTACCTAATCACCCAATGGCATCTCCCGTGTTTGCCGACGTGACGGGTTTGCCGCCGGTGCTGGTTCAGATTGGTGAAAACGAACTGATGCTGAGCGATGCGATGCGTTTGGCCACTCACCTGGGTGATCACCGCGTTCGCGTAAATCTGGAAGTCTGGCCAGGTATGTTTCACGCATGGCATTTCTTCTCCACGCTGCCGCCAGAAGCGGTACAGGCTCTGGAGAGCTCTGTCGTCTTTATGAAGCAGGCTCTGCGGGATGCCGCGAAGTAATTATCAATGATGAACTGAATAACGGGCGCGGCTGACCGCGCCCGGCAGGAGTGAAAATGCCCCATTTACAGACCCAACTTACTTATCCGCCGGATCTTGACTCACACAGCGCTTATAAGCACGTATTTCGCCCGGGCCGCCTTTATTATGCCACTTGAAGCCCGCATTCCGATGATAGTGGTTGGTCGCGCACGATAGGACCTGAACTGGATAGCGGAGGAAAGCGACGGATGGATATGGCATCTGAGTGACTTCTCAACTCCTCCGGAATTGCTTGAACTCTGGCGTAGCGTCTATGAAGACAATCGTTTCCGGCCGTGAAAATGTCACTGCCGTTTTGCAAAATGCGATCGCCAGTCAGCCTTTCTGATAATTGGCGGTGTTATTGCAAATTACACTCATGATTCAAAAGGACGAAAAATTTACGGCGCGCATTACAGGGTTGGTATGGAAAAGGGCGCTCGCAACACCTGGTCAATATGCTGGAGCGAATATAATCCTGGCTGGATTTAAATGGGTGATGTCTCCAACATTGATACAGAACTTCCAGGCAACAGATGAACGATGGCCGCCAGTTAACAACCGGCGGACACTAATTTTAGTTATCATTCTCCGCTTCTGGCACAACTCGGACGCTTGTTTGAGGTTCTCTATGAGCGAGAAACGGACTATATCCCACGTTGCAATACCCTGTACGTCATATGTTTCATTACGCAACGATGTCATGAATGTTTTATTTCCACTCGTGGCACGGTGCGAGCGTAGAAGTGGGTGAAACTTAAGCGTCTTTGTTAATTCCCGTATTCAACATCTTTCAAATCAGAACAGCGAGGCATTGCGCTCCATACCAACCCCGGATCCTTGGATGTGGTAAACGTGACAAGCGCACTTGTAGGCCCAATTTGAACTTCGTCTATTCGAACGTTTACGTCATCAGTTGTAAGATTTTGAGATGCAAAAACCCGATTATCTGGCCTTGTCACATCCTCAACTACTGCATCGGCCACCTGTCGTATATTTAAAGCTGGGCAGGCCTCAGTATCCGCCTTAATGCCAAGTTTAATATCAGCATAAACAGCCATAAAGCCTATGGCTGAAAGTGAGGCTATCACAGCGATTATTTTAATAAAAAAATTCATCACACATTTCATTTCATTGGCTTCAATCCATACGGGTTAAGATGATAACTTCTCAGCTTATATATCCCAAGAACAACTTTTTATATTGGCAACTTGCTTAAGATTTAATGTATAAGGCTAAATTAAATAGAGTTTATCCCCTCCCACCGGTATGGTGAGCCTTACCGGAACATACCAGTGAGGTAAAAATGGACTTCGATACAGAGGCAACTTCAGTAAAACCTACCCTGCATCTTTTATGCGGAAAAATTGCATCAGGCAAATCCACATTATCAGCAAAATTAGGTGCTTTACCTGGCGCCGTAATTATCAGTGAGGACGACTGGCTGGCTAAGCTCTATGCAGATGAAATGCAGTCAGTGGCGGATTATATTCAGTGTTCCTCAAAGCTCAGAAGCGCTATGAAGCCCCACCTGGTGGCACTACTCAACGCAGGCGTAACCGTTGTTCTCGACTTCCCGGCAAACACACGGACCCAGCGTGAATGGATGATGAGTATCATTAAGGAGTCAGGTGCTGATAATCGTCTGCATTATTTGAACGTATCTGATGAAGTCTGTAGAGCCCGGCTACACGCCCGTAACGCAGAAGGTGCGCACGACTTTGCAGCTACAGATCAACAGTTCGATACCATAACGAGTTATTTCTCAGAACCCACGGTTGACGAAGGGTTTAACATTATCGAATACCTCTAAATGCATCATCCACGATTAAGCCACCATCGAGCCGTTATTTTCCGGAAATTGACGGCTCTTATGATGCCTTAATACATGCAATGTCCGCTCCTGCATTAAACGGACTGACGTCAAACTATGTCCACTATGAGCGAAAGCGTACCTTTCGATTATAGCAATATGCGTAGCCGTCCAGGTCAGTCAGCTTGCTCGCTCAGCTTCTCACGCATAAATTCAATAAACACCTGAGTTTTCGCGGGTAGCAGTCGCGTTTCAGTAAGAGCATAAATCGTTACAGCTTCTGCCTTCCAGTCAGGTAATACACGGGCCAGTTTACTATCCGCAACGTCTTCCCCGACAATTTTGTCAGGCAGAATCGCAATGCCTGCTCCAATGGAGGCAAAACGACGCATCATACCAATGCTGTTCATCTGAAAACGCCCGGAAATTTTAAGGCTAATTCGGCTTTCTTCGCGATATAACTGCCAGTAACCGGGCTTATCCTGCCGCATACCTATACATTCATGATCCGTCAGCTCATCAGGGCTGCCGGGAATGCCATTCTGAATCAGATAGTCGGGGGATGCGTAAAGGCTGCGCGAAAGCGAACCGAGCTTACGCGCAATGAGGCCTGAATCGGGCAGACTCCCCATGCGAACAGCCAGATCATAGGGCTCCGACACCAAATCAACATTTCTCGGCGTTAAATCAAAATCGAAGCTGATACCCGGATAAAAGTCTGCGAATTCTTTAATAAAGGGCGCAAGCGTCATCACCGCAAAATCGGCCGGTAAAGAGACCCTCAGCATGCCCTGCGGCTGAGCCAGGAGGGAACCCAGCTGTTCATGCGCCAGACGCGCTTCATCAATGATGCGCCGGCTTCGTTCATAATAAATCTGGCCGGCTTCAGTCAGCTCAATCTTGCGCGTTGTCCTGTGTAACAGTCTGAGACCAATAAACTTTTCAAGCTCGTTTATTTTACGGGACAGCGTGGAATTAGGCATGCCGAGGGCTTCAGCCGCGCCACGAAAACTGCGCGCTTTAACGACCTCGACAAAGTAAGACATGTGATTGAGAAGTTCCATCTTAATTGTGCCATATGTGGAATATTCAATTCTGATATTAGCTATTTATCCCAAAAAATAACAGGATATACTTTAATCATTCGCAGGAGAGATGAATAAAACCCTGCATTAATCCTGATAAAAATTATAAGTATCAGGTGGTTAAACTAAATCTACAGGATAAATATCATGAGCTTTGAAAAATTCTCTGCTGACAATGCTGCCATGCTGTTAATTGACCATCAGGTCGGCACTATGGGCTGGGCCAAATCTATGCCCTTTGAAGAGTTAAAACGTAATGCGCTGATGCTGGCCAAATCCGCTGCAATTCTTAATATGCCGGTGGTGCTGACCTCAAGCATGGAAGAGCATGCGCAAGGTCCGCTGGTTGAAGAACTGAAAACCATTCTGCCGGAAGAGTTTGAGGCACGAATCAAGCGTCTGGGCATCGTAAACGCCATGGACGATGAGAACTTTGCCGCCGCGGTTAAAGCCACCGGCAGAAAGAAACTGATTATTGCGGGTGTCACCAATGACGTCTGTACGGTATACCCGGCACTGACACTGGTTGCAGCTGGCTTTGACGTGCAGGTCGTTGCTGATGCCGGTGCCTCACCAACCAAAATGGCTGATGACATTGCGCTCCGCCGTATGGACAAAAATGGTATTACCCTCACCACAACCAACCAGCTGATTGCTGAGCTGGCAGGAAGCTGGGCAACACCTCAGGGAGAGAAACTGGTCCAGGTATTAATGGAATCCTTTCAGTAAAGAATAAACCAGCAGGCCCGTTCGGCAGCGTTTTGCGCCCTCCGTGCGGGTCTGCCTTCCCGGACAGAAGGGTAATGACAATGCTTAAAATAGAAAACAGCAGTAAACGTCAGCATGGCTCTGGCGGTTTCGGTATCGATATTCTCTGGCCGGGCATGGTGCAGAATTCAGGCGACAGTGGTATTGGTGCAATCGGACGTATTGATCAGGCAAACGTCAAAGCCGGAACGGTAATTTCAATGCATCCACATAAGGATGATGAAATTCTCACCTATATGCGTAAAGGCAGAATGCTGCATCTGGACACGGTCGGTAATGAGGAAGAAATTTCTGATACCCGGCTGATGCTCATGAACGCAGGGCATACCTTCCAGCATGAAGAGCGCATTCTGGGTGAACAAGGCGAGTCAATGCAGTGTTTGCAGATTTTCATTCGCCCCTCAGAAACCGACCTGACACCACAGGTTCAGTTCCACGACTTTGGTACGCCTTACAGTGACAATATCTGGCGGCTGATTGCCGGCCCTGAAAATGCGCCGTTAACTTTTCGTTCTCAAACGTGGGTACAGGACGCGCGGCTTGCTGAAGGTAGCGAACTGAAGCTGCCGGCTGTTCCGATAGGTAACGTGGTGCGCCTGTTATATGTCTTTCAGGGCGCAGCGCGGATAGGTGAAATTCCTCTTAAAACGGGTGAGAGCATTATAATCGAAGGCGACGACGTTCACACCGTCACCGCACTTGACACCACTGATCTGGTGCTCTTCACTACTGACCCGGCGGCAAAAGTTTTCCGTGGTGGTATGTTCAGTGGAAATATGCACACGCGCCTGTAATGGCATTTATAAAAATTCACGGGTAGCGCATTTTTTCATAAGGACGGGCATCTGTTCATCCAGCTCATGCATACCGGCCGCATGAATCATCCTGACAACACGCCGCACCATCGTCAGGGCGTGGCACCTTCTGCTATTGCCCCCGGTGTGCTGTTGAGGCCGGTGCCGACGGTGTGGAAATCCACGGCGCTAATGCCTAACTGATACACCAGTTTTTAGCGCCCAGCGCCAACCAGCGCAGCGATGAATATGGCGGCTCGATTGAAAACCGTGCACGTTTTGCGCTGGAGGTGGCGGTAGCCATTACAGAAGAGATTGGTGCAGACAAAACCGCGATCCGTCTTTTTCCCGGCAGCCAGATTTGGGGTATCAGTGAAGGTGAAGAAGGTCCGGCACTTTATCGTTACCTGGTTGCTGAGCTGAATAAGCTCGGACTGAGCTATCTGCACATTATGCATATGGGCAATGAGACACTGCTGGATGAATTGCGGGCATTATGGACGCAGCCGCTGATACTTAATCGCACAGGGAAAAGCAGAGAAAGCATTGGTGATGATATCTAGTCCGGACTTGCCTATCTTGAATCTTACGGCCAGATGATTCTGGCTAACCCGGACTTCGTCAGCCGTATTAAAACAGAATCTCCGCTGAACAATGCCGATCCGGCGATCTATTACGGCGGTGGTGTCGCAGGATATACAGATTATCCTGAAATTGAGTGATTTATTATGTCAATGAAGAGGGTAAATATTCACGTATATCCTACTTTCATTTTATTAAGCCTACCATATTGATTGTATCATGCGGGGTAATTTTATTACTAATTCATCAACCTCCCGCTATTTATACTGAATACATAAGTTGATATATGGAATATATGGATGAGTTAGGTCGTTGATAAAATCCGCTTCTGGCACGAAGCGGACGCGGAAGTAAGGTCCGCTGTGAGCGAAAAGCGGACTGAAAGGTCACGCAGGGAACGCGTAGTAGATTTATTCTTAAATGTTAAAGATCATAGTAGCGGCTGAGTGAAATCTCGCCTATTATTAAAAGCTTATGGATATTAATCTTCTCGGCTTTATGCCAGCACTACTTCCAGTTGCACTCTCTCCAGGCGCAAGTTTCACACTCGTTATGGGTAGCGCTCTGGCAGGTGGCCGCAAAGGTCTTTACAGAACCCTCGCTGGTACAGCACTGGGTATCTACACCCATGCGCTCCTTATCGGATTCGGTATAACCGCAGTTATTGTGTCATCGCCGGCAATTTTTAGTGTGCTTAAAATTGCAGGAACATTATATCTTCTTTGGCTGGGAGCTATGCTCATCCGAGATGGTTTGAATGCACAGCACCCACAATCTCAAAAAAAACCGTCTCCAGTTACGATAAAGGAAGCCTGGCTTGCAAATGTTTTAAACCCCAAAGCAATTATTTTTTATTTGACGGTGGTTTCTCAGTTTGCAGGAAAGTATGGCGGGGTGGGCAATTATCTAACCTTGGCTTCTTTCCATGTGGCGATAATGGTCCTCTGGCTTATTATCATCAGTCATACACTGGTCTTCTCAACAAAGAAAATTAATCCACTGTTGCTGAAAAAATATGTAAACATGGCTGGTGGGCTGTTACTCATTATTTTTTCATTGCACAGTTTTATTGATTAATTTCCTGCAGCCGACATCTCACCAGTATCAGAGCACAGGGCACAGTGGCAATAAGTAGTGGAGTTGCCTCGCGTACACCATCAATAAAACTGTCCGATTAGTGGCTTTATTCTTTTTTGCCTGGCGTGATAACAACAGCGTGTCGCACGCCGTGCAACACTTTATCCATTATCTGGACTGCCGTGAAAGCCGCTGAAATAAAGCTATGCCCAATAATCAGTTAATTGACCATTCGGCAAAGACAATAGCTAAGAAGTATCACGTAAAAACCAGCTGCAGAAGTGCCAGCGATCCGATTGAGATAACCAGCGTGGACAACATAGGCAGTCGGACAGAGCACAGGATTGCAATGAATATGGCAATGATCTCAGCAGGATTCGTTGAAACGAAGTAGGGGGAAATGGCGGAGACCATGACGCAGCCTGGTGCACTCTGCATTACATAAGTTGCCCTGGGGCTAAGGTGACGGTTTCGCAAGACCAGATAGCCCAGCACACGCGTCAGATAAGTCACCGAAGCCATACCCAGAATGGTAACGACAGCAATCCAGCTCATGATCGCTGTCCTCCCAGAAACCAAGCTGCCAGCAGGCCGCAGAACGTACCCGCCAGAACATAGCTGTGTCCGGGAATGAGGTGATAAACCACTCCGGCTACGGCAAGGCTAATCAGCCAGGGAAGGGCTGCTGAAAAGCCTCTCCACATGCCTCTGAGCAGTACAATAAAGGTTGCCGGAAAGGCAATGGCAAATCCGTAGGCATCAACGTTGCCCAGCACCGGGCCAATCATCGCCCCAGCGATGGAAAACCCCACCCAGACGGGATAGAACGGGAAGCATGCACCAAGGAAATATCCCATTGTCAGCGCTTTATCTGCTGGCATGGTTGCGGCATTACGCAATGTTTTTGCATAGGTGACCGCCCAGCCTTCATCTGCCATCAGAAAAAGAGCCGGTAATACTCTTCGGCGAGGCAGATGCTTGGTGTAGGGCGTAAGCGCCGCACCCATAATGATGTGGCGGCTGTTAATCAGGAATGTTATGAGGATGATCGTCAGTATTGGAAGGGGGTTCTTCCAAATCTGAATGGCGGCAAATTCCGAACCGCCGGCAAAATTCAGCGCCGTCATGAGGCCGAGTTCAGAGACTGAGAGCCCGGAGCGAGACGCCTGCGCGCCCAGCACCAGAGCATAGGGCGCAACGGCGAGAAGAAGCGGAACGGCATCGCGCACGCCATCTGAAAAGCTGTCCGTGTTAAGTCGGGTTTCCATAATCAGAACCTGTCATTCGTAACAATGGCCTGTGCTGAGAGCTTGTGTAAACAAGCCAGTATCAATGCGTATGCCGCCCCCTCAGCAGGGTTCATACACGTGCAGAGAGAAGCGCTTCCCGGAGTTGAGTGTGATGATGCGCTGGGAAAGGCAGTTAAATCCGGCCTGGACCGCCTTGTCATTCAATTCTTGAGGAGAAACCAGCCGCATCAGCGAACTCAGTTCTTTCAGGGTTGAGTAGGGTGAGGGCGTTACGGCCTCAGCTCCCTCTTTGGGAAGCTGCAAAAGCGCAGCAAAAATGCTGCTGTCATGACACATTGCGCGTAGGTTTTTTAACGCATCATCAATATTGACGTATTCAAAAAGCAGGGCAGCGTAGACCAGATCCGCAGGTGCGCTGTCTGGTATGGCCGTTTGAATATCGAGCGCATAGAGTTCCAGCTGCGCAATCTGATCTGTATAGCGCGCGCGCGTCCGCGATGTACTCAGGGTTGATATCTACCCCAACGAGTCGCGTAACCCCGGCATTAATCACTTTATCGAAACCATTGCCGCCTGCGCAGCCTGCAATGGCGACGGACTTAGGTGAATATTCTGCGAGCAGCGTCTCCAGTTCACCGGAGAGCATATCCGCCTGGCCGACATCCGGGAGCGCCATATGCCCCTCATAGTCAGCTAAGGGAATGGAAAGCCATGGGTTACTCATAAATTCTCCTGTTAAAAGCAATCGAACGTGACGTAGGTAAGTTATATGAACAATGGCATTGTAAAGGGCATGTCCCCATTCTCAGCCTGCATGAATGGTTAAGCATCAGCACTACTGGATAATTTTTCTGCAGTTGCCCGCGCTGAATCGGCTGAAGCCTTACTTCGCGTGATAGAAGAGTTCATTTTATCTCTGCATCTCGTCAAAACCACTTAATGTCAGGCAGCGCGTGCGATTGATCCAATCAATAATTCATATGCATGTATTCATGCGATGAATGAAATACAGACATCATGAATTATCAAAATCACCGGTTGACGCTGCAGAGGGTGCGCTGCAGGATTGACAGAGCTTTCAGCTTAAGGACTGGCCTGTGCAACATCAGCAATTACCCGTGGTGCTTATTCCGGGATTTATGCTCGACGAGACCCTGTGGGATGAGTTCATCCGCGTTTATCCTGACGAGCGATGCTTTATTCGGGCAAGTCTCGCGCGTGGACATAACATTGCCGAGATGGCGCGTTATATTGTCAGCGATCTACCCCATCGCTTTATTCTGGTGGGTTTCTCGCTGGGCGGCTATGTGGCCCGGGCAATTGCTGAGGCCTATCCCGAACGTACTGTCGGCATGATTCTGATTGCCACCTCGCTGCGGGAAGATTCGCCTGAACAGCGCAAGCTGCTCGATGCTGCCTCCCGCGTCGCGCTGTCCGGAGACTTTAACGGTATCAGCCCGGTTGCGATTAAACGATCGCTTCATCCTTCGCGACAGGGAGATACGCTATTAATCCAGAGAATACGTGAGATGGGAAAACGACTGGGATCGGGAGTGTTCAGAGCGCAGGCTCTTTTGGAACGAAATGACATCACCACCCGCTCTTTTACCGGACCGGTTAAGGTATTTGCTGCAGATGAGGACCGGCTCCGGCGTTATGAAGAAGTCGCGGAACTGGCGAATTGCTTTGGGAGCGACGTTGAGGTTATTAAAGGAAGTGGCCATCTTGTCCCGCTTGAACAACCCGGCCAATTAGCCCGATATATTTCAGTCTGGCTCGATTCTGTCGGGCTGTGACGCTCAGAGCATGCGGCAGACGCGAAAGATCTGCTCACGCAACCAGAGGTGCGCTACGTTACTGGAATCGCGCTTATGCCAGTAAAGATTCCAGCTAAAAGGGGGCGCGTCAAAGGGCATCGCTTTGATCACAAGGCCCGAAAAATGTGGGGTCGTTGCCATTTTCTCAGATACCACCGAAATCAGATTGGTTCTGGCCAGTACAAAGGGCAGAGTCAGCCAGTGCGGTATGGTCACGGCAATGTTACGTCTTAGGCGTTTTCCCGAAAGCAGATCGTCGACAAACCGGACATCTGATGAGCTGGTCGCCACATGCAGGTGGCCGATGTTCAGAAATGCGTCAAGGGTGAGTTCACCGGACGTAAGCGGGTGCTGCGGGCGCATGATGCATACTAGCCTGTCGGTAATAACCGGCTCGCTGATCACGCCTGAGGTATGACGTAGCTGAGAACTGACGGCAAAATCCAGGTTGCCATCTTCCAGGGCAGTTATGGTCTTATCAATGGGCGTATGTTCGATGTTAATCTTCACGCCCGGCGCCTGAGACGTCACAGAGGCAAGCAGCTCCGGCAACAGCATAGAACCCATCAGGTCTGCCATTCTTCCTGAGAACGTCAGCCCGCTGGCTGAAGGATCGAAGGAGACTTCCGAAAGCATCAGCCGCTCGGCTTCCTTCAGTATTCTCGTGACACCAGCGCTGATTTCAATGGCGCGCGGTGTCGGCTCCATCTGCCCATTAACCCTGATGAACAACTCGTCAGCAAATAGCACGCGAAGCCGCGCCAGCGCGCTGCTCATGGCTGGCTGACTCATCGGAACTTTTCGGGCTGCGCGGGTAACGTGCTTTTCACGCATCAGCGTGTCAAAAATGACCAAAAGATTAAGATCGACTGCCCGGAGGTTCATTAATTCGACTCAAATGAAAAATTCAGCACAGTTAAACATAAGTCATTTTTATTGTCATGAGCGTAAGAAACCTCAAACCTGAATTCTACGTGGTTGTCAGGTAGCCAGGGAAGTAATGCTTAAACTGAGTCATTTTTTAATCGAGCTATCAGTCTTTATTAATCGGATTAAAAGTTTGATTTTCATTAGCATCTAATTAGGCAATGTCCGCTTCTGGCACAGAATGGTCTGGCGTAAGGCTTATGTCCGCTAAGAGTGATCTGCGGACATTACTGACATCGCAGTATATTAATCAACGGTGAATAGTCTACTAACGTATAAGCATCCGTACCTGCTTACCATGGTAGTTAACATACCCTTGAAACTCGAAACCAAAACGCTCAGCGAGATAATTTGAGCGTTTATTTTCTTCGTCAATGATACAGCACACTGAAGAGGAAAATGTCTTATCGGCCCAAAGTAAAATTGCTGTAAATGCTTCAGACGCATAACCGTTTCCCCTAAATTCGGGAATCAATGTCCATCCAGCTTCAGGGTATTTTAACGCAGGGGTGATATCGCGATGGGCATCTTGAAAACCAAATGCACCAATATAACGACTTGTTGTTTTTTCAATAACTGCCCAGTAGCCATAACTTAATGCATGCCAGTGTCCGATATAGCGTAGTAAGCGTGACCAAACGATTTCTGCTGTCGGATTCTCACCGCCATTAATTTTAGCCATCTCAGGAGTAGCCCAGCTTGCCATAAGCTCTGGAAAATCGCTGAGCGCAAATTGCCTTAAAATCAGTCGGGCAGTTTCAAGTTGAGGCGCTTGCTGAGCAATCATCACTTCCTCCAATCGTAGCTATTCAATGCAGCTTTAAACCACCATGCATGGTTCATCTCACCCGAGCAACTACAACAACGTCCGCTTTTGGCACGTAGCGGACAGCTGAACGTGAGTAAGTCCGCTTGAGCGAGATGCGGACGTGAAAATAATGATGGCATGGGTAGTCTTCCACCATAAAAATAACCCCCATTGTGAACCTGAAGAATTCTGGCTATAAAAAAGAAAGAAAACTCATAGAATCCATCAAAAGCTCAGGAGACATTTTGCTGCTAACTACCTCCCGACTGCATCTTCGTCCTGTAATCACCTCAGACGCAGATGACCTTTTCAGAATTTATGGCGACCCTGCCACAAATACGTTTAATCCTGCAGGTCCGTATCCTGATATTGATTACGCTTGCGATGTTTTGGCTCGCTGGCTTAAACACTGGGAGGATTACGGTTTCGGAAACTGGGCTATCACTTTGAAGGATAATCCCGAAAGGATCATCGGCTTTGGCGGACTGACTATCCGCAGTTATGCCAATAACGATATCAATAACCTCGGATACCGTTTCTCCACTGAGTCATGGGGGAAGGGGCTGGCGACAGAGTTTGCTAACTACGTGGTCAGCTACGGGTTTTTTGAGCTCAAAATGCCTGAGATATCTGCTGCAGTAAGAGCAAATCACCTGGCATCGCAGAAAGTCCTGACGAATGCCGGACTCCGGTATGTAAAAGACATTCACGATGTTAAAAATGCGCCTGCCAGCATGCTGTTTACTCTGACCCAAACCGATTGGAACAAAAGGGGGCTGCCGAATTCATTTTAACATAAGACTATGGCCACGAATCTAGACACTACCTTCAGCTGGCGTAACTTGATGAAAAACCAGAGTTCACTGGCCTCCCTCCGGACACAGCCAATACGATGAACGCCATATTAGGCAGTTGTCATCATCGTAAGACGTCCGGTAGTGGCACAAAGCGGCCCGTTTCCGTATCGTGGTCAATCAGAGAGGGGAGGGGGATGATATCTATTTGACAGCTATCGCTTTTATCTTTAATCAGTTGCATTACATTATGTTTACAGCATTTAGCTAATGGAGCGACTTATGCCGCATTACTGCATTTATAAAAATGATAAGCATACCCTGGTGGTGAACAGAGCGGATGAAAGCAGAGCAACGTTGCTGATTAGTCAAAGGTATGACAAACAGTTTGAAGAAGTAACCGCATCCGATGCTGAAGCTGCACTGCTACGTTTTAGGGATATTTGCCAGGAAGAAAAGACTACGGAGTCTGCATTCGCAACGGGTGGAGCATTTGTAGCGCTAACGGTTGGCTTGAAGGCCGCGGTAGATTCGTTGTTCCTGAAATAAAGGCCCTAAACCATAGCTTATTGCTAATGCCTCAATATGCATTATTAAGTTGAACCTGCTTCTGGTGTGCCCTGGTGAAAAGCGAGCTGCCAGCCGTTTTCCTCGCAGAGTATCCAATAAGATGTGCGTAGAGACGCTCGACTACCATCGGATTGGGAAGTTCTGTAATGCAATATTACGCAGGCATCACCCAGGCAGATCAGCTGAAAATCAGCGCTCAGAATATCCGGGGCATCTTTCTCGTGCTCGAGTGATGCTATGGTCTCGATGCGGTTAACCATCAAGCCTGAACGGGTGATTTCGTGAAATTGTGGATGCAGTATTTGCTCAAGCCAGTTGCGATCGCTCCGCTTTACGCCATGAAGGCTGCACTCCAGAATTTTTAGCTTTTCTAGCAGCACGGGTTATATCCTCGACCTTAAGAGCATTAGATTTCGCCCGCGTTTCGGTGTCATTCGTTAGCCGACGCAAGGTGATGTATTACATCTACCTCAGAATCTAGCTCAATATCAGGATAGTGTTCACGCATCCCTTCCAGCATGACCTTATCTGGCCACACATCTCGCTTATCCAGATAACCTGCAACAGCAGACAACGGCATCCTGTTGACTTTGGTCACCATCACTCGTGCTGTGTCAGATGCATCTGATGCATTCACATAGGTCATCGCACCCGGAACTATCTCCTGTTCACCCCAACGGATGGTATGCGTTTTTGTGCCTGTCCGAACTTCGGAAAGCAGCCGCGGGACAATTTTAAGGCTTTGAACCATGTTCGCTCCTGATTAGCAGTAGTGTACTTGCTCAACTCTGCTGTGCGATGAAGTGATATCCATAGGTAGTGCCTATCGACGCAATAGTTAGCACGATCACAATACCAGCATTTATTGTTAATTGTGAAATGATAACTATAGGTATTATTATTACATCGAAAGCGAACGAGCTTTCAACCACACAAATTAAGGAATATGACCATGAAAACTATCAAAGCAATGTCTATCGCCGCCGTAGCCGCTCTTTCTCTGATGTCTGCAGCAAGCTTTGCGCAGAGTGTTTCAGTAACCTCCGGTACGCTGGATGGTGCAGAAGCAAAAATTGCAGCGAAGGCTCAGGAACAAGGTGCTCAGTACAAAATTACTGAGGCAAACACCAACAATATCGTGCACATGACCGCAGAATTATACAAATAAAGGATGGTCGCAAAGGGAAGTGCCGGAAAAGGTCGCCATAATGGCGGCCTTTTTCGCGTCTGAGCTTTAAATGTGTGCTACATGGTGTGTCCTCAGCTGCGGACATCACCATGTACTCATAAAGCAATAACATGACCTTGAGTTCTGTAAAATCTAGTGGGCCGAGATGACAAATACGCATTGCAAAAAACCGTCGGCAGCATAGGTAAAGCTTTGGATGAATGCGTAATGACTTAATCCGTTCACTATAATCGCGGCTTCCATTGAGCGCTTGGTCAGAGAACACTTCTCTGCTTCACTATGTGAAGCAATTGCCGGATTTGTTCTTTGATTAGCTTCACGCTATCTCTCAACGCCTGCGCAACATCCCACCAAAATTCATACGCTAACTTCCAAGACATGACGCGTCTCCCTGTGGCGCGACATTTACCCTCTGGAGGTCGTATGGAGAATTCAACCCGTCAATATGGCGGTGAGTACGTGGCGACAAAAACCAATAATCCGCCAAAGCGTACTGCCAAAATCATGATGGCAGCCGGGATTGGTCATTTTATCGAGTGGTTCGATTTTGGCTTATACGGCACCCTGGCGGCGATTATTGCCAGCAACTTCTTTGTCAGTTCTGACCCAGCTACCGCACTGCTGAAGTCTTTTGCTGTATTTGGCTCCGGCTTTTTAATGCGTCCACTGGGCGGCTTCTTTTTCGGTTCCATGGGCGATCGTCTGGGACGACGCAAAGTGCTGGTGACGGTGATTGTCATCACCTCAATATCTACATTTGTGATGGGCATTCTGCCGACCTGGCATCAGGTTGGCATTATCGCACCGGTGCTGCTGGTGATGACTCGATTAGTACAAGGCTTCGCCGCAGGTGGTGAGAGTTCCGGGGTAATCACCTATCTGGCAGAGAGCGCTGAGCCGCATCGTCGCGCCACGCTTACCTGCTGGAGTGAGAACTTCAGTTTCATGGCGTTTGTTTGCGGCTCTGGCCTGGTGCTGCTGTTGACCTATGGGTTAGGTGAGACGGCAATGAATGACTGGGGATGGCGCATTCCTGCTCGCTGCACCGCTCGGATTGGGGGGGTTATATATGCGCCGCAACATGGAAGATTCGGCGGAATTTCACAAGTTAAAAGCCACCGGCAAAATCGAAAAATCGCCACTGCGTACTGCCTTCAAAACCTCATTGTCGGCGTTGCTGTTTTGCACCGGTTTCGTCGTGATCAAAGCGGTCAGCAGCTGGGTGCTGCAATCCTTTATGCCCGGCTATTTGTCTACGCATCTGCACTACAGCCGTACTGATTCTTATCTCATCACCACGCTGGGCTTACTGAGCGTCGCTATTTGCATGCCGATCACGGGCTACTTGTCTGATAGATGGGGACGACGACCGCTGATGCTGGTGGCATGCGCGGGTTTCATCCTGTTGACCTATCCCGCCATGCTCCTGATGACACAGGGATCGGTCGGCAGCTCTATCGCGGCAATGAGTGTATTGGGTGTGTGTGTTGCGCTGTTTAATGGCGGCTGTGGCGCAGCCATGGTCGAACTGTTCCCGACGGCGATTCGCTATGGTGGCATCGCGATGTCCTACAACCTGACTGTGGCAGTGTTTGGCGGTGTAACCCCACTGGCATCAGCCAGTCTGATCTCCTTAACGGGCGATCCGCTGTCACCCGCCTGGTACGTGATGATCACCGCGCTAATTTCATTCATTGCAGTGTGGTTTGCCAAAGAAACTGCCGGAAAAGTGTTGGATTAACGGAAACTGGAGCCTTTATGCACATAACGAAAGTGGAGTGTTTCCCACTCAAAATCACCCCGGAACATGCCTACCTCGGCGGTAAGTCGGACGGAACCGGCCCGGATTATTACTATCGTCCAGAATACCGCTGCGTCTACTCACGCAAGATGGAAACCTGCCTGGTGAAAATTACCAGTAGCGAAGGGCATGTAGGATGGGGAGAAGCCCTTGCGCCGGTGGTGCCTCAGGTGATCGCGGAACTGATTAAGCAACTTTTTGCGCCATTGTTGATCGGGGAATCGCCATTCTCTAGCGGCGTGCTCAACTCAAGGATGTATGACTCGATGCGCGATCGTGGACATACCGGTGGTTATCATATCGACGCTATTGCTGGTGTGGATATCGCATTGTGGGATCTCAAGGGCAAAATTCTGGGTCTTCCGGTCCATCAACTACTCGGCGGTGCTTTCCGCGATGTGATTCCTTGCTATGTCTCGGGTTTACCTGAGCCCGACATTGAAAGCCGCTGCCGCCTCGCCCGGCAGTGGCAGGAGAAGGGCTTTAATGCCGTTAAGTTAGCCCTGGGTTACGGCGTGCGCGAAGACATTAAAAATATTCGCGCCATTCGTGAAACGCTCGGCGATGAGGCGCAAGTCTTCATTGATGCGCACTGGAATTACAGCGTGGCAGAGGCTACCGATTTAGCAGCGCAACTGCACGCGCTGGGCGTTGGCTTTCTTGAAGCACCACTGCTGCCAGAAGATATCGCCGGCCATCGCGAATTACGTGGCAAAAGCGCGGTCAGCATTGCGTTAGGTGAAACCGAGCGTACGCGTTATCAATTCAAAGCGGTGATTGAACAGCGCGCTGCAGATATCCTGCAGCCCGATGTCGGCAGAACCGGCATTAGCGAGCTGATGCATATCGCGTCGCTGGCCGAGACATGGAATTTACGCGTAGCACCGCATTTAAGCGTAGGTTTAGGTCCCTGCATCGCCGCGTCGATCCATGTTGCCGCCGCCATACCCAACCTGTTTATGCTCGAATATCAGCCGCCCGTTTTTGCCATCGCTAATCAACTGGTTAAGCAGCCACTGATTTGCGCACGCGGTGAGTATCATCTGCCGCAGGGCTCAGGGTTAGGCATTGAAATCGATGAAGATCGCGTGCGCGACGTGGTGATGGAGGCTGCATGTTAAAAGGTAACGTTCCGATTCTCGCCACGGCTTTTGATGAGCAGGGCCAGCTGGATTTGGCCTCCATTGAACGTTTGGTGAAATTTCTGCTGCAACAAGGCATTGATGGCCTGGCATTGTTTGGCAATGCTTCCGAAGGCTACGCCTTAACGCAGGATGAAAAACAGACTCTGTTCTTTTGCGTCAAAAGGCTGGTGGGGGATTTACCGCTGGTGGCTGCAGCTGGCGGTGCTTCATCCGCGGTTGCTATTGAAGAGATCAACCGGGTGCATCGCTGGGGAGCTCAGGTGGCAATGGTCAATCCGCCTTCGGTGGTTAAGCCCGGTCCGGAGGAGATCTATCACTTCTGGCGAGACATATGCCAGGCCTGCGAAATCGATATCATGATCCAGGACGCGCCTCTGATGACGGGCGTTAATATTCCCGTATCAACGCTGGTGCGTTTGTGTCAGGACTTTCCTGCCATCAGGTATATCAAAGTGGAACAACCGCCGACGACGTTGAAAATCACTGCGTTAAAACAGGCGCTTGGAGATAGCGTAGGCCTGTTTGGTGGCTTGAACGCAGGTTTCCTGTTTGAGGAGTTATGCCGGGGTGTAACGGGCACCATGCCTGCTTGCGAATTCCCGGACGTGATTAATGCCATCCTGGCGGCATGGCAGCAAGATCGTCAGGAAGCGCAGGCGCTGTTTTATCGCTATCTACCTTTCCTGCGCTATGGAGTGCAACCGGGGATTGGGGTAGCCATACATAAAACAGTGCTGCACCAGGCAGGGATATTTGCCAGTGACTATGTACGTGAGCCGGCGAAAAGTCTGGATGACGCCACGCGTCGGGAATTGAAAGAGATCACGGATTATCTACCTCTCGCCGTGTTGGGAGGACGTCCATGAACTATATCGCGGTGGATTGGGGCACCAGCAACTTTCGCGCCCTCAGCGTGCGCGATGGCGTAGTGATCAGATCTGTGCAAGACAGCTGCGGCGTCGGCAAGTGCCAGCGCTCAGCGTTGCCTGAGCTTTTAAAGCAGCAGCTGCATCGGCTGGAAGATGCTTACGATGAACAAATACCCGTGCTGCTCTGCGGCATGATTGGCAGCAATATCGGTATTGCTGACGCCGGTTACCTCGATATGCCACTGAGTTTTTCGCAACTACTGGGTAAAGGCATGGAACTGCCGGATATCTTGCCAAATCCGCTGACCTTACGTCCCGGCATTTGCGATAAACGAGTCAATGAGATCTGCCGGGGTGAAGAGATGCAGCTGGCGGGTGCGCTAACGCTTTCTGATGCCGCCACATTCGCCGCCGTCGGCACCCACAGTAAATGGCTGAAGGTTGAGCGCTCGCAGCAGCAGGTCACAGGGATGCAGACCTTGATGACCGGCGAGCTTTATCATTTGTTACTCAATCACTCCGTGGTGGGTAAGGGCTTGCCGGAGCAGGTTGACTCACCTGCCGCTTTTCAGGCGGGAGTCGAAACGGCGCTATCAGTGGTGCATGAAAAAGTTGAACTTGTGACGGAACTGTTTCGCTGCCGGGGCCGTTACATTCTTGGTGCACTGGCACAGGAAGAGGCCGCTTCCTGGCTTTCTGGATTGCTCATAGGATACGAAGTTGAATGCGGGCATCCCGGCGACGATAAAACGGTGTGCTTTATTGGTAGTGAAATACTATTGCCACGTTACCAGATGGCATGTGAGGTTTTGCACCGTCGTTATGAACTTTTAGCCGCCGAAGACACAATCATTGCCGGGTTGAATGGGGTGTTTAGCTATGGCGGATAATCATCAAATCATCGCAATCCTCCGCGGGATTACGCCCGAAGACGCAGTGCCGCATATTGCCTGTTTGGTTGAGCATGGCATTTATCGTATAGAAATCACGACCAATTCACCCAACTGGGAAATCAGTCTGCGACAAGTCCGCCAGCGCTTTGGAAATGATATCCAGCTCGGTGTTGGAACGGTCACTACAGAAGATCAGGTGCAGCGCAGTTTTGCCGCCGCTGCGGATTTTATTCTGACTCCTAATCTGAATCCGGCTGTGATTGCGCAGGCCAAGCTGCATAGACTTTTAGTGTACGCGGGGGTGTATTCGCCGAGTGAAATATTCACGGCGATCGATCTGGGAGCAGATGTGATGAAAGTTTTTCCGGCCTGTGCACTGCCAACAAATTACCCTCAACTGGTGAAAGGTCCGCTCTCTCAGCCCGTCAGCTTTTCAGCCGTGGGTGGGGTAGGGGTAGAGAATGCAACTGAGTTCCTGCGTTATTACGACAGTGTGGGGCTCGGTTCCGCGCTGTATAAAACGGGCCAGCGCGTGTCTGAGACAGCGGCTCGTTGCGAATTATTGCTGCAGCATCGGCAGTGATTCTCCGCTGATTTTTTTCGCTGCCGACGTCAGATACAAACGTAAGCTTTCAATATCCATTTTTTCACTGCTGATATTCGATAGCGCGATCGCTGCCTGCATGCCAGGGATATTACATGCCAGGCGGTAATCGCCCTCTCCAAAATCTTTGGCAAACACCTGATGCCGGCGCGACTCGTCAATATCACTTCTCAGCAGTTGATAATCGTGGATACCAATCTGGCTAATAATCTCTTCGTCGCTCATCGCTGATAGAAGTTTTATACCGATTACCGAATCATGGACCGGATAGGACTCATAATTGCCTATGGCACGCGCAATACTTTTTCCGCCACGGGTATGAATCAAATAGACCACCTTATTTCCACTTAGCACTCCGATCACGATGGAGATGGCGTGATTCCCGCTCTCTTCCAGTAAGTCCATTACTGCATTGTAAAAAGCCGAATTGTGAATCGCGTGAGCCGATAAGCGGTGGATACCGATACCCAAACTGTATTTGCGGTTGGCATCGCGCTGTACCATATCCAGCGTCAGTAAAGTCTGTATTAATCGCGTAACCTTGGCTGAATCCAGTCCAAGCTCCCGTCCCATTTCACGAATTCCATGCGGACGAGTCGCTGTCGCGAGTAAGTTCAGGCAGCGGAAAGCATCGTACACTGTGCTATTCATGGATGGCCTTATTGATGACTATGGTTTGAAAATGATAAATTCTATTTTTTCAGCGTGATATGAATTTAGAAAGAGATTGTGAAATCCTAAATCCTCCCACATATAAATCGCTGTCGCCTGGGCACGCCACTCACCCTCTTCAAAAAATCCCCAATCGCCGCCTCAATAACCGGCACACTCAGCGTCTCAGCGTCAACAATCATCCGGAGCCCATGCCCATATGCGAATCCCGGCAGATACTGATAACCACAACGCACAGCCGGCGGTTCATCTTGCGCAATTTCCTGCTCACGCTTCTCAACAAACTGCCAAAATGTCAGTCCGCCAAAAATCGCATGGGCCTGTTTTTCGCGATGCACAAGGGTGTGGCTAACGATTTTGCCTTTGCTATTCACATTGGGTGTTGTCTCATATCGCGTCTCTTCTTCTTGTTCCTGCGCACTAAGCATCGCCCAGGTTTCATTGAATGCACGATCGTGTACCGCATCCTGAAACGCCAACTTAGCCGTGATGATTTCAGCATTCCAGAGGTCGGCGGGATCGTGGCCGACAAAATAGATATCACTCCATGCCCAAATATGGTCGGGGTTATCTTGGTAGTGTCGGATATCGCAATCATCATAGAACATCCCGCCACAACGCTGACGTTCACGATAGATACGGTTTTTAAGCTTGATGACTTTTTTACGACGCTGACGACGAGAAAGGGAAATGAAGGGGCGGTGTTTGTTGAAAGGCGACATGAAAACTCCTTAACCGGCAACGCTAATGCGGCTGGAAGCAGTCCAGCCACATAGGCTAGCAAAAGGCGAGGTTGAGGAATAGGCGTGAGGGAAAGAAAATTTAACTGTACACCACCACTTTTACCCCTTCATCCGCGTGTAATTAAACAAAATAACGGCTGCGAGTAGGTCGCTGCAGCCTTGTGAGATCGCCTACAGCAGTTTATGGCATAAATGATTGACGTTAGGCGGATGTCCGATATGAGCGAAAAGCTGACATCATTGTCCCGACAAAATCTTTTATCCCAATACATACATGACTACTAAATATGTTGGACAATGCAGTTCATATCTTTATTTAATTAGAAGCTTAATCTGTTACGAATCGATAGCATTTCTCGGTATTACTTTCTTAACTTCTTAATAGATGGGTGCATGTAAACAAGAGACTGATGATGATTTCAAAAGAAAATGCAGAGCATTATGTATGGGGCGACGATTGCGATGGTTGGTATTTGGTAAACCTTCAAGACATGCTGATTATTCATGAAAAAATGCCTGCCGGCACTTCTGAAAAGCGACACTTTCACTCCGTTTCCCGGCAGTTTTTCTTTGTGCTCTGCGTCTGTGTCCACATCTCGTCCTGTTTTACATCTGCTGTGCGGCAAAATCGCTGCCGGAAAATCAACGCTGGCGCATCTGTTCGCCGGAGAGATGGAGGATGTCGCAGACTACGTACGTTGTGCAGGCAAGTTATGCAACGCGATGACGCCACACCTGATATTGCTGCTACAGTGCGGGGTGTCAGTGGTGCTGGATTGCCCGGCAACCGATGCGCAGTTCGAGGTGATCAGCAGCTACTTCGTCGCACCGCATGCGGATGAAGGGTTTAATATGGTGGTACACAGTTAAGACTGACAATGACTGGATAGGTATTTGCGCCAGTCATCTTCTCACTCGCCTCAAAATTCCCCGCTATTTATTGAGTTGATTGATGATTCTTTTTAGGGTGTTGTAGGGGCCTTCTAGCGTGATGTCATTGCCATCGTTACTTATATAAATGCGCTGGGATTTGAATCTTCTGTATTTCGCTATCTGAAGATCATAATAACCTTGCTCATTTCGTTGGTAATTGTATTTCTTCAGAATGAAATCCAGATCGCTTAAGCAAATGGGTGTCTTAAACTTAAGCCACGAAATATTGGTAAACCAAAAACTTGCTGCAAGCCCGCATAGCATACCGGTAAAGCCACCGGTGATATTACCATGAGTTAATTGGGGTAATAGCCATTTAATAACGGCTGAGAAGAACAGGCCGGTGAGTATGAAAAACGCGATTCTGAAACTGTCTTTTTGCCACTGCTTTGCCAAGCTAAGGCGATGAAGCGAGTAGTGAAATTTCAATTTTTGATTCCTTTCAACATGTTTGTCCGTTATTGATTATAGCGTTACCCGTTCCTGACTGACGGATCGTTATACCGCGTTTTCCAATATCTGTTTTGCCTGTGTATATTCCCAGGACGTTATTTCAATCATGTTGCCGCTGAGATCGTTGAAGTAAAGGGACATGGATACATCGTGATCACGGACGGTGTAGGCGATTTTTTTGGACTTGAGGATAGGTATGAGTTCAAGAAACGCTGACACCTCCACGGCAAAAGCCATGGTGTGGCCTGGGTATTGAGATTTTCTCAGGAAGAGGGAAAGTGATGCACTATTATTCCTGATGACGAGCGGCCCTCCTTGCTCAAACCAGAAGTACAGGGAGTTGTCACGGGTGAAGCCAAGGATTTCTTGATACCAGTGTTCTGCTTTCTCGATATCGTCAACGTAGACGTGGATATGGTCGATTTTGATTATGTTCATTTGGCTCGATCCTTATTTGTGCTTTAGAGATGTTTGCTGAAGAATTTGCGAGGTACAACTGTCTGAGCACAGCACAACACGGGATTTACCATAATGCTTGGGAGTATTTGTGATGACTATGCCAGCCATCAGAATAGGGTGGATTGGAGAGGCGGAACCGTTATTGTTTAGATGAGCGCGGCCAGATCTACGCCACAGAAAAAAAGATCAACTCTATTCTCTTTGATGAACGCGGCGTAATCTGCCTTCATCGGAAGAGGTTCTCGGCCAATTACAGGTATCCATTTAGCGTAAGCCATTCTTGTCAGTGCCGTAACGGACTCTGCATCACTAATCGCTGCGATTCGCATCGTCTCGATCATGGTTCTATATCGCTAATTGTGACTGGGTACGGCACTCAAATCTAACATATTAGTTCGTTTACATCGTCCGCTCCTGGCATAAAGCGGACGGTTCAAATAACAATAACCGTTAGACTTCAAGTGCGGCGAGGATTACGCTTTCCATTTTTTCCGGGGTGGTGAAGGGTGCAAAGCGCTTAAGCGGTTTGCCGTCGCGTCCGATCAGGAACTTAGTGAAGTTCCACTTGATCCGTCCACCCAGCACGCCGGGCAATTCCTCTTTCAGATATCGAAACACTGGGTGCGTTGCGGTGCCGTTGACTGCCACTTTCTCGAACATGGGAAAGCTCACACCGTAGTTGATGTGACAGGTCTGCGCGATGTCGTCGGCACCGCCGGGTTCCTGTTTACCAAACTGGTTGCAGGGAAACCCAAGCACCACCAACCCCTGAGCGGCGTACTTTTTATAGAGCGTTTCAAGGCCAGCGTATTGAGGCGTAAATCCACAATGGCTGGCGGTATTAACCACCAGAACCAGTTTGCCAGTGTACTCGGCCATCGAGATGGGCTGGCCTCGCAGACTGGTGGCAGTAAGTTGATGAAAGGGGGTCATGTCGCAATCCTCAGAGCAAAATCCGCACTACCTCGCCATTACCAGTCGACTCGTTGCCGAGGGGCACGGTGTGGGCAGCAGCATTAAGCCACCCAATATGACATACGGGCGGTCTTAATTCTCCGCATTCATACATTCGAATCAATCACCACTTGCCCTGCCGGAATAGACGGCGATTGGCGAAAACGGCGTCTGGTTGATGAAGCCTTCCAGCCAGTTACAATCAGCAAAGATCAGTGCGTTAACGGAGTGGCTGGTAGCGTGGTTTGCTGTTCCACGTTGGTAGCCGGTGTAAATGAGGTCTTGAAGCGACCGGTAAATGTGACCAAAATAGCCAATGGTCACAAATCGTCACTCTTCGCTCAATGAGCAGGTTTAAAAAATGACAGAGCAAAAAAATCCCGCCGCCACGCGGGGTCCTTCCGATCACACCATTCGCGACCAGATTGTCGCTGCCGCAATGGAATACTTTAGCCACTACGGTTTTGAAAAAACCACCGTGTCCGATCTCGCACGATCCATCGGATTCTCTAAAGCCTATATCTATAAATTCTTCGGCTCTAAACAGGAAATTGGCGAAGTCATCTGTGTCAATTGCCTCACAGAGATTACCGCACGCCTAAACGGCGCACTGGATAGTTCGCCGTCAGCTACGGAAAAAATAAGGCAACTGTTTAAAACACTTGCGGTGGCAGGCAGTGAGCTGTTCTTCCGCGAGCGTCGACTGTATGACATCGCCGCAGCGTCCTCGCGCGAGCACTGGGCCGCTGCCGTCCAATATGAAGCTTCGCTGCGCGCAACCGTATTGGCCATCCTGCGTGAAGGACGCGCTGCGGGAGAGTTTGAGCGTAAAACGGCGCTGGATGAAACGGCTGCCGCGGTTTATCTGGTGCTCAAACCGCTGGCCGATCCTCTTCAGCTCCAGACATCCCTTGATACTGCCGAGGAAGATGCAATCCAATTGGCGGCATTAGTGCTAAGAAGTTTGGCACCGTAATTAGTGACCATTGACATAATTGGTCACTAGTCAGAGAATGGGTGCTCACACTTTCCTTGAGTAAGGTAACCCATGCTCCGGCATCTCCTGTTTTTCTCAGTCGCCTGCCTTGTGACCGGCTGCGGCGAACCGGCATCGTCCGCTGACGATCCGCGTACTCAACCGCCTCTGATCAGGACGGCAGCGGTGCAGCCTGCCGCAGAAAACGCGCGGGTTTTTACCGGCACGGTTGCGGCGCGCGTCCAGAGCGATCTTGGATTTCGCGTATCGGGCAAAGTCCTCGAACGTCTGGTTGATAAGGGCCAAAGCGTCAGGCGCGGTCAGCTCCTGATGAAACTCGACCCGGCCGATCTGGCTTTGCAGGTACGCGCAGCGGAAGGAGTGGTAAACGCCGCGCAGGCACGGGCACGACAGGCCGGCGATGATGAGAATCGCTATCGCGGACTGGTCGGCACCGGTGCGGTTTCTGCCTCCTCTTACAGTCAGATCCGCGCTGCAGCAGAGGCAGCGCGCGCCGATCTGAGCGCTGCGCAGGCGCAGGCACGCGTGGCGCTCAACGCCTCGCAATATGCCGTACTGAGCGCTGACGCAGATGGCGTGGTAGTCGATACCTTGGCCGATCCCGGTCAGGTGGTCAGCGCCGGTCAAACCGTGGTGCGCCTTGCGCGAGCCGGGCAGCGTGAGGCGATGGTCAGTCTGCCTGAGACACTGCGGCCGCAGGTCGGATCGACAGCGACGGCCGTGGTCTATGGCAGCCAGATCGTGTACGAGGCCAGGTTGCGCGAGCTGTCGGACGCGGCTGATGCTGCAACCCGTACCTATGAAGCACGCTACGTGCTGAGCGGTGCCGCTGCCAGTGCGCCGCTGGGTTCAACGGTCACGTTACGTATTCCTGAATCTGCCGGTGCCGGAGAGTCCTGGTCGATTCCGCTCGGTGCCTTATGGGATGCCGGGAGCGGTCCAGGCGTCTGGGTGGTGACAGGTAAACCCGCAAAAGTGACCTGGCGCGCAGTCACGCTACTCGGTATCAGCGATGACAGCGCACGCGTGTCGGGTCCGCTTCATGGCGGGGAGCAGGTGGCAGCGCTAGGCGCGCATCTGCTTCATGAGGGTGAAGCGGTCCGCAGCGGAGCGCCAGAGCCAGAAGGCGTCACGCCATGAGCCAGCATCGCTTTAATTTGTCGGCCTTAGCGGTGCGTGAACGGTCAGTCACGTTATTCCTCATCCTCCTCGTTACGGTAGCAGGTGTGATCGCTTTTCTCGGACTGGGGCGAGCTGAAGATCCGCCGTTCACCGTCAAGCAGCTCACGGTGATCACCGCCTGGCCGGGTGCCACCGCGCAGGAGATGCAGGATCAGGTTGCCGAACCGCTGGAGAAACGCCTGCAGGAGCTGAAGTGGTACGATCGCAGCGAGACGTACACCCGCCCCGGCATGGCTTACACCATGGTCTCGCTGCAGGACAGCACGCCGCCCGCGGAGGTGCAGGAGCAGTTTTACCAGGCGCGGAAAAAGCTCAGCGATGAGGCGCGCAACCTGCCGCCTGGTGTAATCGGGCCGATGGTTAACGATGAATTCTCGGACGTAGTTTTTGCCCTCTATGCCCTGAAAGCCAAAGGTGAACCGCAGCGCTTTTTGACTCGCGATGCCGAAAAACTCCGCCAGCAGTTGCTGCACGTGCCGGGCGTAAAAAAAGTGACCATCACCGGGGAGCAGGCCGAGCGCATTTATGTCTCCTTCTCCAGCGATCGCCTCGCCACGCTGGGCATAGCGCCAGAGCAGATTTTCAACGCGCTGAACGGGCAGAATGCCCTGTCGCCCGCCGGTTCTGTTCAGACGCGCGGCCCCGAGGTGTTTATTCGCCTTGATGGCGCGCTGGATACGCTGGAAAAAATTCGTAATACGCCGGTCGTTGCGGCTAACCATACGCTGCGGCTTGCGGATGTCGCGAAGATCGAGCGCGGTTATGTTGACCCGCCAGATTTCCTTATCCGTAATGATGGCGAGCCGGCGTTGATGTTGAGCGTCGTAATGAGGGAAGGGTGGAACGGCCTTGAGCTGGGTAAGGCACTGGAAAAAGAGGTTGGTAACATCAATGACGGCATGCCGCTGGGCATGACGCTCAGCCGGGTTTCCGATCAGGCGGTAAACATCAGTTCGGCTGTCGATGAGTTCATGATTAAGTTTTTCGTAGCTTTGCTGGTGGTGATGGTGGTGTGCTTTATCAGCATGGGCTGGCGCGTGGGTATTGTGGTCGCTGCCGCAGTGCCGCTGACGCTTGCCGTGGTGTTCGTGGTCATGGCCGCTACCGGGAAAAACTTTGACCGCATCACGCTGGGTTCACTTATTCTCGCGCTGGGCTTACTGGTTGATGACGCCATCATCGCGATAGAGATGATGGTGGTAAAAATGGAAGAGGGCTACGACCGCGTTAAGGCGTCGGCCTATGCCTGGAGCCATACGGCGGCACCCATGCTGGCAGGTACGCTGGTCACGGCGATTGGCTTCATGCCCAACGGCTTCGCGCAGTCAACGGCGGGGGAATATACCAGCAACATGTTCTGGATCGTGGGGATTGCCCTGATTGCCTCATGGGTGGTGGCGGTGGTATTTACCCCTTATCTCGGCGTAAAAATGTTGCCTGATATCAAGCCGGTAGCCGGTGGCCACGCGGCAATCTACAACACCCGCCACTACAATCGCTTCAGACGCTTACTGGCAACGGTCATCACGCATAAGTGGTGGGTGGCTGGCGCGGTGGTGGGCTGTTTTGCCGTCGCTATCCTCAGCATGGGAGTGGTGAAAAAGCAGTTTTTCCCCACCTCCGATCGTCCTGAGGTGCTGGTTGAAGTGCAGATGCCCTACGGCACCGCTATTCAGCAGACCAGCCTGACCACCGCGCGGATTGAGCAGTGGCTGCGCAAGCAACCTGAAACCAGTACGGTAACCGCGTATATCGGGCAAGGTGCGCCGCGCTTCTACCTGGCGATGGCCCCGGAGCTACCGGATCCCTCTTTTGCGAAAATAGTGGTGCTGACCAATGGGGAGCAGGAACGCGAAGCGCTGAAGCTGCGGCTGCGTAAAGCGGCGGCAGATGGGCTGGCGCCGGAGGCGCAGGTGCGCGTGACCCAGCTGGTTTTCGGCCCTTACTCGCCTTATCCGGTGGCTTACCGGGTGATGGGCCCGGATCCTGACAAGCTGCGTGAGCTGGCGGCGCAGGTAAAAGCGTTGATGCAGGCCAGCCCAATGATGCGCACCGTCAACACCGATTGGGGCTCACGCGTGCCGGTGATGCACTTCAGGTTGGATCAGGATCGGTTGCAGTCGATGGGGCTGACGCCTGCCACGGCAGCTCGGCAGCTGCAATTCCTGCTGAGCGGTGCGCCTATCACGGCAATCCGCGAGGATATCCGCTCTGTGGAAGTGACGGGGCGCGCAGCAGGAGACGTGCGCCTCGATCCTGCACGCATCGATGCACTGACGCTCGCTGGCGCCGATGGTCAGCGCATTCCCCTCTCGCAGCTTGGTGAAACCGAGATACGCATGGAAGAGCCGCTGCTGCGCCGGCGTGACAGAACGCCGACGATCACGGTGCGTGGAGATATCGCCGACGGACTGCAGCCCCCGGATGTGTCATCGGCACTCCTTCAGGAGCTTCAGCCACTAATGGCATCGCTGCCGCCGGGATATCGCATCGAGCAGGCTGGCTCGATTGAGGAATCGGCTAAGGCGACAAAAGCGATGCTTCCACTGTTCCCGATTATGATCGCCCTAACGCTGCTGATCATCATTCTGCAGGTCCGTTCAATTTCGGCAATGATTATGGTGTTTTTGACGGCGCCGCTAGGGCTGATCGGCGTGGTTCCGATGCTGCTGCTGTTCCAGCAGCCATTCGGCATTAATGCGCTGGTCGGACTGATCGCACTGTCAGGTATTCTGATGCGCAATACGCTGATTTTGATAGGTCAAATCCATCAGAATGAGCGGGAAGGTTTCGATCCGTTTAATGCGATTGTCGAGGCGACAGTGCAGCGTGCCAGGCCGGTATTATTGACCGCACTGGCGGCCATTCTGGCGTTTATTCCGCTAACGCATTCGGTTTTCTGGGGCACGTTGGCATACACGCTGATCGGCGGTACGTTTGGCGGCACTATCATGACGTTGGTGTTTTTACCGGCGATGTACGCCATCTGGTTCCGTATCAGGATACCCGCTGCGCCGTCATCTGCAGTTTCTTCGGTTGCCCAATGAAAATCTGATAATCAGCTTAAAATAGCGGTTCCGGACACCTGGCGGGTCTGGTGTACGGTTCGGCTATTTTCGCAGTGAGTTTGACAGCCATTGCCAACCTGGGAAAAGCAGCCCACAGCGGGCGCGTTCACTCCTGCACCCGCTCAAAGGTCGCAATCACCCGGTCGATATGCTTCTTCATCGCGGCTCGGGCTGCCTTCGCATCACGTTTTTCAAGCGCCGAGAGAATGTCCATATGTTCGGTTTCCGAAACCAGCGGCATATCGCTGGGCGTATAGTGCGCCTGCAACATGCGGAACATGCTGCCATAGCGATGGCCGAGCAGGTGGCCAATGATAAAACCATACGCCGGATTGCCGCTCGCCTGGGCGATGCGAATATGGAATAAACGGTCGCCGGGATGGGTGCGCGATTGCGCGCGATTATCTTCGCAGTTTTGCAGATAGGCCGCGCGGATCAGCGCCAATTCCTGATCGCTGGCATGCACAGCGGCCAGCGCAGCGGCCTCCGGCTCAATCAGGCGTCGCGCTTGCAGCAGCGAGAACGGCGGCAGCTCGGTGGAGAAATCCAGATTGATCCCCAGCTCATCGTCCGGCTCAATCCACTGGTTGCGCCCGGCCTGCATCATCACCGGCTCCTGCGTACTCGACCGCGCTTTCACAATCACGCCATTGCCGACTTTGACATCCACCAACCCAATCACTTCCAGCGCAATCAGCGCTTCACGTACCGAAGCGCGACTCACCTGCAGCTGCTCGGCCAACTCGCGTTCCGCTGGCAGGCGACTGCCGGGAGGAAATTCGTTGTTGTCGATAAGCTTGATTAACTGGTCGGCTATCTGTCTGTAAAGCCTGGGGTTTTCCATCTTTTTTATCGGCATCGCACTGCTACCTGTCTAAATAAATTAAGTGATCGGATGCACAAATAATCATCAGTACACTTGTCAATGTTACGCAATTGTCAATAAAACGTAATGCGTCAGCAAAAAAGTTGCCAGCGTTATTTGCCCTTTCACAAGGGTAAAACTCACTTTTAATGGCCTGACCATTAGATCTTTGGACCAGAGGAAATGCAATGAATTTATCCGGAAAACGCGTGTTAATCACCGCCGCCGGGCAAGGCATCGGCTTGGCCAGCGCGCGTTACTTTGCGCAACAGGGCGCAGAGGTTATTGCCAGCGATATCAACCTTGCCGCGCTACACAATCTGCAAGGTATCCGCGCTTATCAGCTGGATGTCACCGATCGTCAGGCAATTAGCGCGGCGGCGCAGGAGCTCGGCACGCTCGATGTGCTGTTTAACTGTGCCGGCGTGGTCCACAGCGGCAGCCTGCTGGCGTGCAGCGAAAAGGAGTGGCAGTTCGCGCTCGACCTCAACGTCACGGCGATGTTTCACATGATTCAGGCATTTCTGCCGGGGATGCTGCAACAGCAGCAGGGCTCGATCATTAACATGTCATCGGTGGCATCCAGCGTGAAAGGCGTGGTCAATCGCTTTGCCTACAGTGCGACCAAAGCGGCGGTGATTGGCCTGACGCGCTCAGTGGCGGCGGATTACATCGGTGAAGGCATCCGCTGCAACGCCATCTGCCCCGGCACGGTTGATTCGCCTTCGCTACGCCAGCGCATCGCCGCGCAGGCCGAGGCGGAAGGCCGCACGGAGGCGGAAGTGTATGACGCCTTTGTCGCGCGTCAGCCCATTGGCCGTATCGGTACCACAGAGGAGATCGCTTATCTGGCGGCCTATCTGGCTTCCGATGCCAGCGCTTATATCACCGGCACCGCACAGATTATTGATGGCGGCTGGAGCAACTAACAGGAGTGCAGTCATGAAATTATTACGAGTGGGCGAGCCGGGAAAAGAGCGTCCGGCAATGCTGGATCAACAGGGTGAACTGCGTGATTTGTCGCACTTTATCGATGACATCGCCGGCGATGCGCTGCTGCCTGCAGAACTGGAAAGGCTGCGTCAGCTGCCGCTCAGTGAACTGCCCAAAATCAGCGGCCAACCGCGCATTGGTGCCTGCGTTGGGCATATCGGCAAATTTATCTGTATCGGCCTGAACTATGCCGATCACGCCGCCGAAACCGGTGCCGACATCCCGCAAGAGCCGGTGGTGTTTAGCAAATGGACCAGCGCCGTGGTGGGGCCAAACGATGCGGTGCGCATTCCTCGCGGTTCGGTGAAAACCGACTGGGAAGTAGAGCTGGGCGTGGTGATTGGCAAAGGCGGCAGCTACATCGCAGAAGCGGATGCGCTGTCACATGTGGCGGGTTACTGCGTGGTCAACGACGTCTCGGAACGTGAATATCAAATTGAGCGCGGCGGCACCTGGGACAAAGGCAAAGGCTGCGACACCTTTGGTCCGATTGGTCCGTGGCTGGTGACCGCCGATGAAATCGCCGATCCGCAGCAGCTCGATCTGTGGCTGGAAGTGGACGGCAAGCGCTATCAGAACGGCAACACCCGCACCATGATCTTCACGGTCGCGCACATCATCAGCTATCTCAGTCGGTTTATGAGCTTGCAGCCGGGCGACATCATCTCAACCGGCACACCGCCGGGCGTCGGCATGGGGCAAAAACCGCCGGTCTATCTGCGAGCAGGGCAAGTCATCAGGTTAGGTATCGCCGGGTTGGGCGAGCAGCGTCAAATCACCGAGGGCAGCGAACAATGACCAGACTTACCGCACTGCGGGTGGAAGATATCCGTTTTCCCACCTCCGAACAGCTCGACGGTTCGGATGCGATGAATCCGGATCCTGATTACTCGGCTGCTTACGTCATCATCGAGACGGATAACGCGGCGATGAGTGGTCACGGACTGACCTTTACCATTGGGCGCGGCAATGAGATTTGCTGCGCGGCGATACGCGCCCTGGAACACCTGATTGTCGGCCGTCAGCTGGAGTCGATCACCGCCGATATGGGGCAGTTCTGGCGCGACATCACCAGCGACAGCCAGCTGCGCTGGATCGGCCCGGATAAAGGCGCGATTCACCTGGCGACTGGCGCGGTGGTCAACGCAGTATGGGATCTGTGGGCGAAATCGGAAGAGAAGCCGCTGTGGCGGCTGGTGGCCGATATGTCGCCGCAGGAGCTGGTGCGCTGCATCGATTTCCGCTACCTCACTGACTGCATCACGCCGGACGAAGCGCTGGCACTGTTGACGGCGCAGCAGGCTGGCAAAGCGCAGCGCATCCGTGAGCTGGAGCAGCACGGTTATCCCTGCTACACCACCTCGGCGGGCTGGCTCGGTTACGACGACGATAAACTGCGTCGCCTGTGCCAGCAGGCGGTGGATGCCGGGTTCTCACACATCAAGCTGAAAGTCGGACGTGACCTCGCAGATGATATTCGCCGCGTGCGCATTGCGCGTGAAGTGCTGGGACCGGATCGCCAGTTAATGATCGATGCCAACCAGGTGTGGGAAGTGAATGACGCGATTGATTGGGTACAGCAGCTGGCCTTCGCGCGACCGTGGTTTATTGAGGAACCCACCAGCCCGGATGATATTGAAGGGCATCGCAAAATTCGTCAGGGCGTCGCGCCGGTGAAGGTGGCAACCGGTGAAATGTGCCAGAACCGCATCATCTTCAAGCAGCTGATTATGCGCGAAGCGATTGACGTGGTGCAGATCGACGCTTGTCGCCTCGGCGGCGTAAATGAAGTGCTGGCGGTGATGCTAATGGCAGCGAAATACCAGTTGCCGGTGTGTCCGCATGCCGGCGGCGTTGGATTGTGCGAATACGTCCAGCACCTGTCGATGATCGACTTCGTTTGCATTGCCGGTAGCCATGAAGGCCGGGTCATTGAGTATGTCGATCATCTGCATGAACACTTTTTACATCCGTGCGAAGTGCGCGGCGCCGCCTATATGCCGCCCACCGCGCCCGGCTTCTCGATCGAGATGTATCCCGCTTCGCGCGAGCAATACCGTTATCGCGCGCAGGGAGGCTGAGGTGCGAATCGACGCTCATCAGCATTTCTGGCGCTACGACGCGGAGGATTATGCGTGGATCGCGGAATCCATGACGCGCCTGCAACTGGATTATTTACCGGACGATCTCGCACCGCTGCTGGCGCAACGTCAGCTGCAGGGCTCAATTGCGGTTCAGGCGCGGCAGTGTGTAGCGGAGACGCAGCAACTGTTGCAGTGGGCGCAGCAGCAAGCGGCAACACAGGTGGTTGGCTGGATTGACGTCAGCGCGATGGACCTGACGCCGCAGTTGGAAGCCTTGCAGCATCCGCTGCTGCGGGGGTTCCGCCATCAGGTGCAGGATGAGCGCGATCCCGCCGCATGGCTACGACAACCGCGCGTGGCGAGCGGCATCCGTCAGCTGCAGCAGCGTGATTACGTATGGGAAATGCTGGTGACCTGGCGGCATCTGGCAGACGCCACTCAATTTGCCGCGCAGCACGATCGCCACTGGCTGGTGCTTGATCACCTCGGCAAACCGGATATTGCGCGCGGCGCGCAGGCGTGGGGCGAACAGGTGGCGGAACTGGCCGCAATGCCGCACGTGGTCTGCAAATTATCGGGTCTGGTGACCGAGGCGCCGCAGGGTCAATGGCACAGTGCGCAGCTGCGGCCTTTTATCGATGAGGCGCTGGCGCGTTTCGGTCCGCAGCGCCTGATGTTTGGCTCAGACTGGCCCGTCTGCCTGCTGGCAGCGGAGTACCACGCGGTGGCGCAGCTGATTGAGGACGCGACGGCTGAGCTTGCAGCCGACGAACAGGCCGCCATTTGGGGCAACACGGCGGCGCAGGTATATAGCCTGACAGGAGAGAAGCATGAATCTGTTTTTGCAGGATAAAGTGATTATCGTCACCGGCGGCGGATCGGGCATCGGTGCGGCCATCTCACGTTTGCTGGCGGAAGAGGGCGCCATTCCGGTGATCGTCAGCAACGCGCAGCCCGATGAGATGTGGCTGGCCAGCTTGCGCGAGCTGCAACCGCAAACGGAAGTGCTGCTGGCCGATCTGTGCGATGAGCAGAACTGCCAGCGTGCGGTTGAAGCCGTGCAGCAACAGTTTGGCCGCATCGACGGACTGGTGAACAATGCGGGCGTCAACGATGGCGTCGGACTGGAAGCGGGGCGCAGCGCCTTTGTCAGCTCGCTGGAAAAGAATCTCATCCACTATTACCAGATGACGCATTTCTGCCAGCGCGCGCTGGAAAACAGCAGAGGAGCCATCGTCAATATTGCCTCAAAAACCGCGTTGAGCGGGCAGGGCGGCACCAGCGGTTACTGCGCGGCAAAAGGGGCAATTCTGGCACTGACGCGGGAGTGGGCGGTGTCACTGCGTAGCAGCGGTGTGCGGGTTAACGCCGTGGTGCCCGCCGAAGTGATGACGCCGCTGTATGAGCGCTGGATCGGCACCTTTGCCGATCCGCAGGGCGAACTGGCGAAAATCACCCAGCGTATTCCACTCGGCCAACGCATGACCACACCGGAAGAGATCGCTAACACCGTCGTGTTTTTGCTGTCGTCGCGCGCTTCCCACACCACGGGCGAGTGGCTGAGCGTTGATGGCGGCTATCTGCATCTCGATCGGGCGCTGTTATGAGTGGCGTAACCGAACGCTATTGTCTGGCGCTGGATCTGGTGGATGAGGCCGACAAGATCGCTGAATACCAGCGCCTGCATCAACGCATCTGGCCGGAAGTGGCACAGCATCTACGCCAGCATGGCCTCGTCAATATGGAGATCTACCGGCTTGGCACCCGACTTTTTATGGTGATGGAGGTGAACGATCGGTTTAACGCGCAGGATTTTGCTCAGGCCGCTGAACAGAATCCGCATATTCAGCGCTGGGAAGCGCTGATGTGGCAGTTTCAGCAGCCAACGCCGTGGACGCCCGCAGGGGAAAAATGGGTGGCGATGGCGCGAATATTCTCTTTGCAGGACCAATAACAACACTTACCGACTGTACCCTACGAGGATATAACCATGTCTACACAACGCGTCGAGACGCCAGAAAATATGGGCGTCGGGGGAACTATTAGCCTGCGCTGGGCGTTCATGCTAATTACCACCCTGTTTTTCATGTGGGGCGTGTCATACGGCCTGCTGGATGTGCTGAATAAACACTTTCAGGAAACGTTAAACGTCACCAAAGCGCAATCGGGACTATTACAGGCGGCCTATTTCGGTGCCTATTTTATTGTCGCGCTGCCGGCCGGCTATTTTATGCGTCGTCACGGCTACAAGGCCGGCATTTTGGCGGGATTATCGCTGTACGCCATTGGTGCGCTGCTGTTTGTACCCGCGGCGATGGTCAATGATTTCTCGGTATTTCTGCTGGCGCTGTTTGTGCTGGCTTGCGGGCTTGGCTGCCTGGAAACCGCGGCTAACCCGTATGCCACGGTGCTGGGCGATGCCAACGGCGCGGAGCGTCGTCTTAATCTGGCGCAATCCTTTAATGGCTTGGGGCAGTTTGTTGGGCCAATGATTGGTGGCTCGCTGTTCTTTACTCATGCCAGTCAGGAAGCCGCGCAGGACAGCGTCAAAATGACCTATGTCGTGATTGCGTGTGTGGTGCTCGCTATTGCGCTGTTATTTAAACGTACCGCCTTGCCGGACATTCGTGAGTCCGCGAGCGAACATGTGCAGCAGCCCGGCGCCACGTTATGGCAGCAAAAACACTTTGTCGGCGGGGTGATTGCGCAGTTCTTCTATGTCGCCGCCCAGGTTGGGGTTGGCGCCTTCTTTATTAACTACGCCACTGAGCACTGGCACGGCGTCACTAACCAAAGCGCGGCTTATATGCTTTCGGTTGCGATGATCTGTTTTATGGTGGGACGCTTCTTTTCGACCTGGCTGATGGGCCGAGTGAAACCGGCAGCGATGCTGGCGGCCTATGCGCTGATCAACATCGTGCTGTGTGGCATTGTGATGCTGGGCGCTGGTGATGTCTCCGTCATCGCGCTTATCGCCATCTTCTTCTTTATGTCCACCATGTTCCCAACCATCTTTGCCATGGGAGTGAAAAATCTCGGTCAGTCTACCAAACAGGCCAGCTCGTTTATGATCATGGCAATTGTCGGCGGTGCGATAATGCCCTATTTCATGGGGCTGATCTCTGACAAAGTCAGTACGGCCGTCGCTTACGGTTTGCCGCTGCTGTGCTTTGTTGTTGTGCTGGTCTATGCGCTTAGGCAGCGGAGATATGCATGATGGCGCCTTTGATTATGCACGGTTTCCCAAGCCGCCCGCGTGCGGATCAGCAGGTCATGAGGTCGACGTTGAGGTTCAGTCACTTAGGCCACTTGCAGTATCGGGCAGGGGGCAGAAACTAATGCTTAAACGGAACCAAACGTAAGTTCAGAGCACAAGGGCCATGTTATGGCCCGTTTCATTTTCTAAACATGCGCAACGTTATGTTGGCATCGAATACGCAGTGACTTTACTCGATTGCGGATCGATAGAGATGATACAGATGGCAAAGTTGCCGCCCAGACGATCTTTTCGGTCCGATATTCTTAAATTGTAGCTTTCGGAAAACGAGGTATAACCAGAGGAGTTGGTTTCGTTCAGCTTAAAGCCCACAAGCTTTTCAAAATAAGACTTTGTTTTTCCCACACTGCTTTTACATTGTTCATTGGTGATAGTGCCGGTCTCTCTTACCTGAGCCGTGGCTTGACCTGAACTTGAATTTTTGGGCGTTAGTGCAGCATTCACAGCTTTAATATTTTCATTAACACTTTTCTGAAAATCAGCGCAACCGGTTGACATCAAGATCATGCTGCCTATTAACAACTTTCTCATTGTATTCCTTACAATATTTAATGTTAATTATCGGATTAACATTATAAATTTTACAATTACATTACGACAAGAAATATTTGCACATAAATAGCAATGCAAGTAATTTCCTTGAGTGACATTTCAATTAGGGGATCACTTGGTTGGATGTGAATAAATCCACCACTTGAATCCAGTTTGATACGAGGCGCGGGTCGATATCCTCTCTGCACGCCAGCGAATCGGTAATTGTGATAAATGGGTGCTCATTGAAAGCAGCCGGTGATTAACGTACGTAATATTGAAAGCAAACAGATAATGGTGCTGCCACAAGTAACATAAGACGATTCAGAACGCATTAATTGGCACTGACGACATGGAACCTGGCGTATTTTCAAACCCTGATAATGGTCTAATACTGCTTACAGCAGTTTTGCTAACCTGGGTAAAGGGGCGTCAGGAGCCGCAGTTTAAAATTTAAATCTGCTTATTGATGCGATTTGTAAACTGTCATGATGCGGTGGTATTCAATACCCGCCTTTGGCACAAAGATCCTAAACTATGGCATTTTATTAAAAAATGATGCGGAGCAGCCGGATTAAATAATCTGGTTCTCTGCTCCATTAGTGAGTAAAAAGATCACGTATAAATTACAACTTTAGTTGGTTTCCTAAAATAGCATCGGCTTCGCGCAATGTAACATCGAGTCCCGCAGAAGGGGTAAATGTTAACTCGCCAAAAATAACGTAACCATTGAGAAGATAAAAATCAGCACGGACAAATTTAAAATCTGATGCTAGTTTAATCGCATAATCTTTCATTTTATGAAAGCCATCTGGAATCTCTGGGTAATCATTTTTATTTATCAACTCAACTGTATCCTCAAAAGGAAGTGGATTCCAGTTCATATCAAAATAATAGAATTTGGGATTTCCATTTTTTCGTTCTTTGCAAACCATTACTGCGTAGGGTTTTCCATTAAAGCAGTAGAATTTATAATCATCAGGGAAATCACCTTGTTCATTTTCAATGTATTTTTCACATAATATTTTTCTTTCTATCTTCTTGTACTGCGGCTCAATAAAATTGGCTGAGAAATCCTCTTTTAACCATTTACTGAGCTGTTTGTTGGTCTTTTCAAAGTCAAGTGATGATTTGTTATTGCAGATTATGTTATAGCCCGCGCCATGGTTGCACTTAAGGGCAAACTTATTGGGTAGTGCATTGTAGTCTATATCCTGCGGATCATCATACACACCGTATAGGACATTAAGAATCTCATCGCATCCTTTGGAAGAGATATACTCCCTGACCTTATATTTATCAGCGCATATAGTATAGATGTCACCGTTGTACTCATTAAATTTTAACCACTGAATTTTTTCATTGAAATTTGTCGGGTTGGTTAAGTTTAGTTTTTTCTTGAACTTAATAAAATAGTGGGTTTTAGCACAAAACTCAGGGTACATATAAGCGCTTATTTTTAATGCAGATCTCACTGTGTTTTTTATCATTTTCATTAAGGTTATCTCGGTTTGAAAATGTTAAGGTGCATTTTGAAGATTGTTTTATTTCTGAAAAAATAATTAAGTAACGTGCAAGATAAAATTTCGACAATCAAGAAACAGTATGCAGCACCATTAATCCCGAAAGCATTAATCATTAGCCAGGAAAATGGTATAGTTAAGATGCAGCATAAAACCATTTTTTTAGCCAGGTAAGTGTATCCAGACTCTTTAATCATATAGCGATAGCAAATTGTTCCTAGTGAAGAGAACATTGTGCCAATAATGATAATGGGGATAATATTGACTGAACCCATATATTTATCGCCATAGAGTAAATGTATGAAGAGATCGCCGAAAATATAGAAGCCACCCAAAGCAATAAGCGAAAACAGGATGACAAGCCGATTGATTTTCATGAGTAGCATATCAATGGTTATTTGGTTCTTTTCACTGTATATTTTTGAGAAGAAACTTGTTATCAAGGCCAGAACTACAAATGACCATGCACCTCCTATGGTCAGCGCTACGCTATACACGCCTAAGTTAGAGTACGAAAGGATATTAGCCAAAAATATGCTCGATATCTGAGTGTAAATATCTGCTGATAAACCTGATAAAATTAAAGCTCCCCCAGTGTACAACATATGCCGGTTATACATTCCGGCACCCTTGCTCTTTTCTTTTAAGCTGGTGGTTTGCTTAAAATAGATGATACGCATGATGTAAGGGATGAGTGGGATAACGATAATAGGTATTGTGAAGTAGTAAATGGGCAGCTTAAAATATGAAATGTAGAACCTGATTAATAACGCGACAGACAAACCCACTACATTTGTTATCGTGTTTATTTTAGATTTCAATTGAGTGTTGTTGTAGATGGAAAAGAAGTCCATCACAATATAATATGTAGCGATGCAGTTGGCAATGCCGAATAAGAATACAATCAAATCAGTGAATAAATAGAGATAGATTAAAACTGCGGCAGAGGATAGGAGGAAGAATATACGCCGTTGATTTTGGGTATGCATCGCCAATGCAATTCCGGAATCTGTTTTTTCACTCATCCGTTTAAATATAATATTTTGACCACCAAACCAGGATAGCGTTTGCACGAATATAAAAAGAGAGGTTGAGATGTTTATCTTTCCATAATATTCAGGGCCAATGTATTTTGCCATAAGGGCATTGATATATATCAAGCCAATAATGTTGACTGACTTTTCTAACATGATCCATATTGAGTTAGAGTACATTTCACGTCTCACATATATGTGGTTTTGATAATGTTTTTATTTGTGATGCATCTCTCATAATAATTCTTTCTTCCGCAACCATGGGTGCTATATGTCGTTAAGGGGCAGGCACGTAATCGAGAAGCCGCTTAACTGCTACCATTATTTTGTTCTCAGATTTTATTTGCTCGATAGTTTGGCTGCTGATATAAAATTAGTGAAGGGTTTTTTAAATTAATCAGATAAATGACAATTTTTTCCAGATATTGCGTCCATTATTTAGTAGGGTGTTGCAGCCAGGTTGGAAAATAGAGAACGGGATTATTATTAGTCCTGTTAATACGTGAAGGCTGTATTTAAAAATATATCCTGAGGCAAGCGGTGCAGGACACGTCATTGGGGAGAGTCAGACACAGCTTTGGCTTATGCAAAAGAGATTCTTTATTGTTGGATATTTTAACCTTACAGGGCATCTCAACCAGCATGAACATCCGCTCTTGTAATGCTATGGTTATCGTCCCTAAATAAAAGAGGAAAAGCGAATGATTGTAAGGACATGGCACGGTTGCGTTCCGCTAAGACATGCGGAGAGCTTCGCTAAACACCTGGACGAAACAGGCGTGGAGCACTCAGCCAGTGTACAAGGAAACAAGGGCGCATTTGTGCTGAGGCAAACTCAGGGTGATTGGGAGCATTTCTTCCTGGCGACGTACTGGCAGGATTTGGCTTCAGTACGCGCATTTGCCGGAGAACACTATCATGTGGCTGTGACGTATCCGGGTGATGAAGTCTTTGAACTGATCTCTGATCCCTATGTTTTTCAGCATGAGGTTGCGTCTCTTTCACCTCTATAGCTTATTTCCGGGGCAACCTATGGATTTCCCCGAAGATGACTTATTTTTGGTTCTGCCAATCGACATCAGCCAGAGCGAACATGACGAGATATCAGCTTCTTTCGCCGTTACCTTCACAACCCGTCACCTGCGGATAAGGTCGGCAAACCAGCATCATTTTGTTCTTCGGTTCAAAGCCATGGTCGATCATACAGCGTTGCGCTTTGGCTGTGCGTCCAATGCTGGCGACCTTCAGATTCGAGCCGAGAGGTTTCGGATAACCGCAGGCGTACATCATCGGCAGCGCTTGCTGATTGTTGGCAACCTCAACTGAATAGTGTTGTGATGCTCCCACTTTACGCCAGCTAACCTGCATATCTTCAGATCGTCCCGAATCTGGCTTTATCGGGTAGAAGCCCTCATCAGCTTCAAAAGGCAACGCTTCAAGTTGGGACACGCTAAGGGGATGCCCCTGTTTTGCCTCAACGCAGGCCGGAAGCGCTTTCCTGACTTCACAGAAATCGAATCCACTTTTCCGGGTAAAACCAAGCCGCTGCATACACTGGAACTGCAACGCCTGTTCGTTAGCGGGCAAGCGGCTTAATGAACCTGCCGTAGGTTCGCCACACTCTGCCATCGCTGCCCTAACGTCATCTTCGGTGGTTGAAGGGCGCTGCCATTGGGTGAAATCGGCTGGCGGCGGGCAGCCGGTGAGTAGAAATAGCGATGTGATTAAAATGGGTAAGCCGACCAGCTGAGGTTTGCGCAACATAAAAATCCTTATTTATAAGGCAGTCATTTTACATAACTGATTGACGTCGAAAAAGTTTGATACCCCAATTATTCCAGCATCGCATCATCAAATCCAAGGTAATAAAAAACCCTGAGCTTCAGGGTTTAATGGTATCACCAGCAATCATTGTTCTGAGGAGATAATTGCATGGCCGTGTTGAGGTGACTGTTCAATCATCTTCCTGATTTTATTGTCATCCACGACGATCTAAGCCAACTCTTTAGTCGCGGCTTCAGTCAGTGTTGCCCTCACGTGAGGCAGGCTCTGCGGATAATTTTGCTGAATAAACTCAATCATTTTTTCCCGCACGTAGCAGCGTAAATCCCAGGCTGTAGGAGAGTTCTGTGCCGTCATTAATAATCTGATCGTCATGGTTTTATCATTAGTATCGGTAACCTGGAGCACCTGCGTTTGTTGATCCCAGAGTTTGGTTTCACTCAATACTTTTTCAAAATGTTTACGCAGAGGATCTAAGGGCATGGAGTAATCAAGGTAAAGAAAAACCGAGCCTAATATTTGCGCATTATTCCGCGTCCAGTTCTGGAAGGCATTTTCGGTGAAGTAGGTAATTGGCAGCACCAACCGGCGTAAGTCCCAGATGCGCACCACTACGTAGGTCAGATTTATCTCCTCAATCCAGCCCCATTCATTTTCAACCACCACCGCATCATCAATCTTTATCGGTTGCGTAAAGGCGATTTGAATACCGGCGAACAGGTTCACCAACGATTTCTGCAGGGCAAAACCAATGATTATCCCGGCAACCCCAGCACCGGCGAGGATTGTCGTGCCGAATTTTCGCACACCCGGGAAGCTCAACAGAATCAGAGAAAGGCAGAATGACACGAGCAGTACGATCGCGACCTTTTTAACGTAGATTATCTGAGTGCGTATTTTTCGGGCGCGTAAATTATTTGAAAGATTAATGTCATAACGGATAAACAACATATCCTGAGCGACATTCGTCAAGCGAATTAAAATCGAGCAAAGTGATAAGATAATAAATACGTTGGTGGTGGTGGTTATAAAGGCAAGTGAATCCGGATGAATGCTTATATAGTTAACCCCCACATTTATCAGCAGCAAGGGAATAAAAAGAAACATCGACCCACTAAGATGCTTTTCAAGCGATTTGAAGAGCTTTCTGTCACGGCTCTGCCAGTAGCGAATGAATCTGAGAAGTATAAATCGAGCCAGGAAACCCAGTATGAGTGAAAGCGTGACGAGCAATACAGCAGGCACCCATACCGGAGCACCAGATAACTCACCAAATAGTAATGGCATTGTTTTCCCTTATATCCAGCCAACAACCTTTGGTTGTCAGGTAAGTCACAAAAATTCAGTAACCGTTGTCTTCCCGGTTATCTGCGGATTACATGGTTAACGCACCTTAAGTTTATGAAAAATTTAGCCAACTGACGTCCCTGGCCGTTAAAAAAAGGAATTGAGAGAGTGACTTGATGGTGGGGGATAGCGCAGGTTATTGAAAATTAGCGTAAAAACTCATTTTTGCTGTTAGCTAACAGGATGCCCGCAAAGCCAGGCCTGCACGTCGATGGCCGCAATGCCCTGCCATAATGTGTTACGCAAATTTTAGACAATAAAAAACCCGCACGAAGCGGGTTGATTTATTATCAGCAGAACTTATCTGCTCAGGCTGTTGCCTTCATCGCTATTGTAAGCGTCACTGATAATGGGCGGGGCTTACAGCGGCGTTACGTTGCCAGCTGCAGGGCCTTTAGCGCCGTTTTCAATGGTGAAGGACACTTGCTGACCTTCATCAAGAGTTTTGTAGTTGTCGCTCTGGATAGCAGAGAAATGGACGAATACATCCTTGCTGCCATCGTTAGGCGTGATAAAGCCAAAACCTTTATCAGAGTTAAACCATTTTACTAAACCAGTCATTTTGTTAGACATAGATACTTCCTTAATTGATGAGCCACTCAACGCGGCGATAATGGCCTGAAGTGAAAGATTTACTTATTGGGCACTTAGGAGGAGGCTCTCGAAGAAGGATATCTAGGGATAACACTTGAACTGAGGACTGCTTTACTAAAACTGCTTTCATAAGGTCTGTGTTCCAAACCGATGACGCATTAAGACATAGCGATAATAATTTAGCAACGTATATGTTTATTTATTTTAACCGTTTAAATACCTGGATGGCTGAACGGCCGCTAATTTTTAAGCGGCCAAAGAGTGTTTAATCCCTAATGAGAACGCGCTAAATACTATCAATCATCCGCCACATACCAGCAAACACGCCACTCAGACTCTTGTTTCCCACCTCTGAAAGGTGGTTATCATCGCGGTACAGCGGCACGTCGTCTTTTGCACCGTAGCAGAAGTTGCTATCACAAAGTGCCTGAGTGGCATCGAGCAGTGCGACATTGGGGGATTGTGCGGCGATGGTATTTAACATCGCCAGCGTCTCCTGATTATGTGATTGATATTCTGCTCGCGTTTGCTGAATGGCCAATGCGTTGCCGCGCATGGCATCGCGCGACATGCGGTAAATAACGTCGTAACCAAACTCGGGCACGGGCGTCATGATAAATACCCGGCGATGAGAGGCGAGCTGTTTTACTACTGCGCCAAAATGCTGTTGATAGGCAGTAATCGAGCTCTTCTCATTCAGGAAGCTATAGTCGGGCGTCGTGCTTCCGCTGCCAAAACTGCCATGCAGGTAGAAGGATAAACGGTTGATAATGAGCACCGAAGCGTGGGGATATTTCCGTTCGATATCGATTAGCGCATTCTTCACAAAACCGCCGCAGTCGGGGCTGGCGCTGCGATGAATATCCGGCATTGACGGGCATCCCGACTGCGCAATAAACACTACCGCATCATCGGGTCTGGCACTTGCCACAATTGAAGACAACATTGCCGCCGCATGGCTGTCACCCAATACCACCAGGTTTACCTGGCGAGCCTGACCAAATACGCATTGCGGCGAGGTTGTACCACTAAAGACAAAACACTTTTCGCCGCTGACAAAACGCTCCTGTGAATAGTGTTTGATGCTGGCGATCACCTGCGGAGCGCGTGAAGGCAGCCCGGCGTTTGCCACAATGAACACGCCCACTAACAGTACCAGCGCAGTTTGTCCCAGTGTGACGTAGGTTTTGCCACTCAGCCAACCCTGCTTGTTTTCTACCAGCAGCCAGGAAGCCCAACCCGCAGCCAGTGATAGCAGGATCAGCAGCGCCTGGCTAACCAGCGTGATAGGCCAATTGACCAGATGCCAGAATACCCACAGCGGCCAGTGCCATAAATAAACCGAATAAGAGGTTTTACCGATGTGCTGCACAATACGGTTGTTCAGCCACCGGCTGTTTTGCACGCCGGCATGGATGATCAGTGCCGTCAGCAACACAGGAATGAGCGTCATGATGCCGGGCCAGGCCATGCTTTCATCAAAACACAACGCACAGATTATGAGCCCTGAAATAGCGACGGGTGGGATCCAGCGTTGGCCGCTCAAGGCCGTTTTCGGTGTCAGATACAGCAGTCCGCCTGCCAGCATCTCCCATGCGCGCGTTGGTAACAGATAATAAGTTGCCGTGAGATGAAAATGGGTAGCCACCATCACCAGCACCAGGCCGAATGAAAGTAGTGCGGCGATTGCCATTGCCCAGGAAAACTGCTGGTGCAGGAAACGCGCCGTGAACATCAGTGCCAGAGGTAATAGCAAATAGAATTGCCACTCGACGCTTAATGACCAGGTGTGCAGTAACCATTTATATATCGAACCGCTATCAAAATAGCCACCCTGTTTGAAATAGACCACATTGGAGATAAAACTGAGGCTGGATACAGCGTGCTCCGCCATTTTATTATATTCATCCGGCGGCATCAGAAAATAACCCATCAGCATCAATATCACGCACAGCACCATCAGGGGCGGTATAATTCTCCGGCAGCGCGCGGCATAAAATGCCAGTAAAGAGAAACGGTTATTTCTTAGGCGAGACAGGATAATACTCGTCATCAGATAGCCGGAGATGACAAAGAACACGTCAACACCGAGAAACCCACCGCTCACCCGTGTAAAACCGAAGTGATAGAGAATAACTAACATTACGGCATAGGCGCGCAGCCCATTAATGTCGGTGCGAAAATTCATTCGGCGTTATCCACGTAAGGAATATACCGGACAATGTAAATAGTAGAGTAATGCTAATCAACAGCGGTAAACTTCATCATGACAGATTAATTACGCGCTGAATGGAACTGACTGTAGGGTAATTTATCTTATTCTACATTTATCCCAGTTTATCTTTCATCAGGTTATCCATTAATGAATTTTAAATGACCAGATACACGCCGATATTAAAAAGTAGAATCACGCCTGGATATTCAGAATATCCCTGATACCTCCTCCTCTAATGAAGCAGTAAAAAACTGACTCAGCAGCTGCCACAGATAGTGCGCGGCGGGCGTCAAACGGTGATCGGCGCTGCGCAGCAGATGACACTGACTTTCACGTGCGATGCGATGATCGATCGGAATCGCTAACAGCTCGCCGCGTTGCAGCGTGGCTTTCACTGATTGCGCGGTCATAAATGAGATGCCTAAACCCGCCTGCGTCAGGGCAATGGCGCTGGAAAACAGGTTGCAGCAGTAAGACGGGGTAAAGATAAGGCCTTCACTTTTGAAGATCGCGTTGATGTAGCGCTGCAAGCCAAAATTCTCATTCATGGCGATTAAGCGATGCTGGGTTAATGCGCTGGCGCTGACGGCGGAAAGGCCAGCCAGCGGATGATCCGGCGGCACAATGGCGCAGATTGGCCCGCGCTGAAAACTCAGGCACTTCACGCCCGGTGGTCCAGCCGGACCGAAGCTAACCGCCATATCCACTTCGCCTTTAGCAATCAGCATTACCGTGGTTTGCATATCGCCCGACATGATGTTCACAAATACGCCCGGATAGGCACGGGAAAACGCCTGCACCACATGCCTGACCACATCGTCCACCATGCCTTGCCCGATGCGAATGTTGATCGAGCCACCACGCATATGACGCAAATCCTGCAGCTGACGCTCCAGCATCTTGCGGCGCTGGCTGGTCTGCGCAAAATCCTCCGCCAGCATCCTGCCCGCTTCGGTCAGCACCACGTTACGGCCCCGTCGTTCCAGCAGCGGCAGTTGCAGGCTGCGTTCCAGTGACGACAGCTGCCGACTGATCACTGAGGGATTGATGCCGAGCGCATCTGCCGCGCGTCGAATGCCGCCATGTACGCCAACTTCATACAAATAACTTATGGCTTTCTCGGGATAAGTGGACAGCGTCATATTTTTTGCCAATCTGTTGCTCTCAGGGCAACAATATTAACATTTACTCCTCATTTTTTAACGGCAATGTTTCTGCGCATACTGGCTCGGACACTAAGACAGATGGGTAATAACATGAAAAATATAAAAGATTATTTGCAACAACATGCCGCTGAGATTCTGGGAGACATCAAACGTCTGGTGGCGGCGGAATCGCCTTCGCTCGACAAAGCAGCGGTTGATCGCTGTGGAGACGTGTTGCAAAGCCTGTTCCAGCAGCGTTTAGGCATCAGCGCCAGCGTGTCGCCGCAGCCTGAGTACGGTAATCACCTCAAGTTCACGCTCGGCGAAAACGGGCCACAAACCACCATCATTGGCCATTTCGATACCGTCTGGGATCACGGCGAACTGGCGCTGCGCGAAGAGGATGGCAAGTTGTTCGGGCCAGGCGTGCTGGATATGAAAGCCGGTTTGGTGCAGGCGATTTGGGCGGTGCGAGCGCTTCAGGCGCTGGACCAGCTGGCGGGTAAGCGCATCGTTTTCCTGTGCAACAGCGATGAAGAGTTGGGCAGTCCAAGCTCCAGCGACTGGCTGGCGCAACATGCGCCAGGCGCCGATCAGGTTTTAGTGGTTGAACCGGCGGTGGCGGGCAGCGGTGCGCTGAAGGTCGCGCGTAAAGGCACCGGGCGTTATGACATCACCATCACCGGTCAGGCGGCGCACGCCGGTAACAATCCGGAAGAGGGCGTGAGCGCGATCCAAGAGATGGCGCAACAAATTCTGCGGCTACATGCGTTGAATGCGCCAGAGCGCGGCACCACGGTCAATGTCGGTATCGCCAACGGCGGCGGTCGCATCAATGTGGTCGCTGATAAAGCGGAGTTGGGCATTGATACGCGCGTTGCCTGCGAAGAGGAAGCTGAGCGCATCGATGCAGCCATCAGCCAGCTAACCCCCTTTAGCGCAGGTATTGGTATTAACGTCAGCGGCGGACAGAAACGACCGCCGATGCGCCAGACGCCGGCTTCATTGCTGCTGTTTCAACACGCACAGCAGGTGGCGCAGTCATTAGGCTTTACGCTGGAGGGCAAATCGGTCGGTGGCGGTAGCGACGGCAACTTCACCGCAGCGCTGGGTTTACCGACGCTGGATGGCCTGGGCGCGACCGGCGCAGGCATTCACGCGCGCCACGAACACATCATTATTGCTGATATCGTCCCACGCGCGGCGCTGGTGGCGGGCCTGATCCTCGCAAACGATGGGGAGGAAGCGCCATGTCGCAGCTAAATATTCAGCAGGCCAGCAGCGCGGCACCGGTGCAGGAGAGCGGGCAAAGCCCGTATATGCTGCTGTTCATTATTCTGGTGCTGGCGACGGTTGCCACCTGGCTTATTCCAGCCGGCGTATTCGATTTTGTAACGCGCGACGGCATCAAGTTTGCGGTGAAAGATAGCCTGCATGCGGTGCCGCAAAGCGGGGTTTATCCGCTGGAAATTTTTACCGCCATTGCCAAAGGGATGGTGAAATCTGCGCCGATTATCTTTCTGATCCTGTTCACCGGCGGCGTACTGGCGGTGGTGGAGGAGACGGGGGCGATCGCTACGGCATTAAATTCGCTATCGCGCAGTACGCGCCTGAGTGATACGCGCATGGTGTTAATTTTCGGCACTATCTTCGCCCTGCTCGGCACCACCGGCGTGGTGGTGAATGCGGTGGTGGCGTTTGTGCCGATTGGTCTGCTGGTGGCGCGATCGATGGGATTGCCGCCGATTCTCGGTGCCTCGCTGGTTTATCTTACCTGTGCAGCGGGCTTTAACGTGGCAATCCTCAACCCGGCGACCACCGGCCTGACGCAGCATCTGGCGCAGCTGCCGCTGTTCTCCGGCATGCTGTTGCGCGGCATCACCTGTTTGCTGTTTGTGGTCAGCGCCGTGGCTTATCTGATCTGGTCAATTCGTCGCGCACGTCAGGATGGACATCTGCGTCCACAACAGGCGCAAGGTGCCGGGCAAACGGCGCTGGTTACCGGTCGTCATAAGCTGATTTTGAGTACCGTCGCGCTGTCGCTGATCCTGTTCATCAGCGGCGCGGTGAAGTTTCACTGGGGCACCAGTGAAATGTCGGCGATGTTTATTATGCTCTCCATCGCGGTGGGATTGATGGGACGCATGAGCGGTTCGGACATCGCCAATACGTTCCTCGGCGGCTGTTCCAAGCTGGTGAAGGGCGCGTTTATCGTTGGCATGGCGGCCTCTATTTCGCTGGTGCTGCAACAGGGCAACGTGCTGGATCCCATTGTCGGTTTCCTGTCCGATCTGCTGGCACCGATTCCGCCCACGGCGGCAGCGATTGGCATGTTTATCAGCGCGGCGTTGATGCATTTTGGTATCTCATCCGGTTCCGGCGAATCGGCGTTGTTGATTCCAATTTTCTCCCCGCTCGGCGATAACCTTGGTTTGACGCGTCAGGTAATGGTGCAAACGGTATTGCTGGGTGAAGGAATCGTCAACTGCATGAGCCCAACCTCAGGCGTGCTGATGGCGGTGCTGGCCACGGCCAACGTGTCGTTTGGTAAATGGCTGCGCTTTGTCGCGCCGGTCATTGCCGTGTGGTTTGTTATCTGCGTGGTGATGCTGCTGATTGGTGTGGCGATCAACTGGGGACCGTTCTGATATTAAACCAGGAAGCTCGAAGGGGCTTCCTGGTCACTTCGCATACTCAATATTAAACCCAGCTAATTGATTTGATTTACTGGTTCAACTCCTGTAACAAGCGCGTGTTCATATATAGCCTCTCGCGGCCGTAACTGAGTTCCTCAAGCACGCCGATCTCAACCAATTGCTTAAGATAGATTGATGCCGTCTGACGTTTTGCTACTCCTCGCTCTACCAAGTTTTCAATTCGACAGTAAGGTTGCGCAAATAGCACCTGTAGTAATTCGTGGGTATAAACTTTGGGCAACTTTTCACGTACATACTCGGTAATTTCAGCCATAAGTGCGCGAATCTGAGCTATTTTTTTCGTTGTCCAACGGGCAGTATTCTCGACAGCTTCAAGCATAAATAATATCCAGGATTCCCAATCTTTTTCGACTGTTACTCCACGAAGAAGGGAGTAATAATCATCACGCCTTTCCAGAATGAAACGGGAAAGATAGAGAATAGGCAGTGACAGTAACTCCGTCTGGATAAGATAAAGAATATTCAGGATACGGCCAGTACGGCCGTTACCATCTGGAAATGGATGAATGCATTCAAATTGATAATGTGAAATCGCCATTTTAACCAGCGGATCAATATCATCGTCACCATGTATAAAACGTTCCCAGTTTGCCATTAAGTCGCGAATCGCAGTTTCACCAACAGGTGGCGTGTAGACTACATCGTTGTTCTGGTCGCGCAGTACTGTTCCAGGAGTTTTCCGAATATCTGTCTGCACGGCGCGCAACTTCGTGCAAATCGCTATAGCTGTGTCAGTGCATAAGGGATGTGTTTCCAGATGGGTATAACCATTGTAAAGCGCAGTGCGATAGCGGAGTGCTTCCTTAGTGGCAGGATTGGCGTTTTCTTCGCGATCGGCATACTGGAAAAGTTGATCACTGGTTGTCACGATGTTTTCAATGCGTGAAGAGTCTTTTGCTTCCATTAGCGGAAGTATGTTTATCAGTAAACCTTGATCCGGGATCAACTCGCCGGCAGTTTTCAGCTCTGCTATCGCTGCACGTGCAGTAATGCACGCCTTAAGTACCTTTCGCGTTTCAATGCGCTCGAGATTAGGCGGAAGTAAGGGAAGATCGTTGAAAGGCGTTTCCGGTTTCCAGTTCATATGTTTAAAAAAGCCAATTTTATCGACATATCGCCATAATATGTCGATGGCATCGACATGTCACGATGTCATGTTTATAAAAACGTATTTTATCGACATATAGGCTTAACGTGTCGATGGCGTAAACAAGTTGACGCCATATGTTTATAAAAGTGGATTTTGTCGACATATAGCCACAGCATGTTTCGGTCTGTCAGAGATTTCCTATAGCAATAACAAGCAACTATAATCTAACCGGTTAAGTGGCTTGATCTGCTTCCTGAGCACGTCAGCTTTTCCACACCCTTTTTCTGGCGGTGCATTTCAGAGGCATAAAACTATGCGAGCTCTTCAGACGACCTGGTTTCTCATCCTGATTCTGTTTGTCTTCCCCGCCACGGCGGCCAACTCGCTCAGTGATGGTTGGGACTGGCTTAAGCAGGATGTTTCTCAAACCTGGCAGGAGCCGCAGTATTACGATCTCTATTTGCCCTTCATCAGCTGGCATGCGCGCTTCGCCTACGATAAAGACAAGACGGATAACTACAATGAAACGCCGTGGGGCGGTGGGTTAGGCGTGTCGCGTATTAATGAAGACGGTAACTGGAGCGCACTCTATGCCATGGCGTTTAAAGATTCGCATAACGAATGGCAGCCGATCATCGGTTATGGCTGGGAGAAGGGCTGGTATCTGGATCAACAGCGCGATTTTCGTCTCGGTCTCGGGCTAACCGCCGGTATTACCGCGCGCGACGATTTCGCCAACTATGTGCCGCTGCCGATTGTGCTGCCGCTATTCTCTGCCGGTTACAAGCGTCTGAATGTGCAGTTCACCTATATTCCTGGCACACATAATAACGGCAACGTGCTGTTCGCCTGGGTGCGCTATGCCTTCTGATTTAGCCAACGCGTTGCACAACACTAAAATCAGCAAGTTCCTGAAGCGAATTGCGCTGGCTTTGCTGGCGCTACTGGTCATGTTCCTGCTGATTCGTGGCTATCAATCTGAGCAGGGGCCGCCGTTGCATCGCTGGCATACCTGGTCGGCACATGAAATGTCGACGGATGAGATTGATGGTGCCAGCTTCGCCGATTATCTGGCACGCGAAGATGACATCTTCCACGACATGCAAGCCAACGTGACCGATCAACTCAGCGACGAGGATAAAACAGCACTCAACCGCTTTAACCCACAAAGCCCGGTATATCCGGCGCGATTTGACACCAACTGGAATCGCTCGTTTATCCTCGAACCAGAGGGCGAGGTGAAAGGGGCCGTGGTGCTGCTGCATGGCTTAACCGATTCGCCCTACAGCGTGCGTTATCTGGCGCAGGCGTATCAGCAAAAGGGTTTTGTCGCGGTGGTGCCGCGTCTGCCGGGGCACGGCACGGCGCCAGGTTCGCTGACCAAAGTCGACTGGCAAATGTGGATGGCGGTCACGCGCTTAGCGGTGCGGGAAGCCACGCGTCTGGCAGGAAACAACGTGCCTTTGCATCTGGTCGGCTACTCCAACGGCGGCGCGTTAGCCGTGAAGTACAGCCTCGATAGCCTGCAAAATAACGCGCTGCGCCAGCCGCAACAGCTGGTGTTGCTGTCGCCGATGATTGGCGTCACCGCCTATGCGCGCTTTGCCGGATTAGCGGGCTGGCCAGCGATTATTCCAGGCTTCGCTAAGGCGGCCTGGCTGAATATCGTTCCGGAATATAATCCGTTTAAATACAACTCCTTTCCGGTACGCGCGGCGCGCCAATCGTGGCTGTTAACCCAGGCGATGCAGGATCAGATGCTGCACGTCATCCGCAGTGGAACCCTGCAGGCGTTCCCGCCGGTGCTAACCTTCCAGTCGGTGCTGGACTCCACCGTCAGCACCCGCGCGGTGGTGAACGCTTTTTATCGCTATTTACCGGATAACGGCAGCGAGCTGGTGATATTTGACGTTAACCAGGCGGCAAACTTACGCGCACTCTTCAGGCCCGCACTCTATTCGGCAGTCAGCAATTTGTTACCACCGGCACCGCGCCGCTATGCCTCAACGGTGATCACCAACGCGTCAGCCAGCACTTATGAAACCGTGGCGCGCATAACGCCAGCCGACGAAACTCAGGAGAGGGTGCGTTCGCTGCACGCCGCGTGGCCACAGGATACCTACTCTTTATCGCATATTGCCGTGCCGTTTCCGCTTAGCGACTCGCTGTATGGCCGCCAGCCGACAGAAAAGAATCGTTATGGCATCAGCTTTGGCACCATTTCGCTGCGTGGAGAAACCGCGAGCCTGATCGTCGGTCTGGATACCTTAATGCGCAATACATCCAATCCGTTTTACGATTTTATGATGCTGCAAATAAAGGGTCGCATCGACTGCAGCAGCCAGGCGGATGTTGCGCCATGCCTTAAAGGGTTATGACTTTTTTCAGCCAGCCGCTGGCAAGAATCAGCCGCGACAACAGCACCGAGGCGGCAAAAGTGACCACAATCAGCGTCAGTTTGGTGGCCAAAGAGGTGATGGGAATCAGTGCCGTGACGAGGTGGAAAACCGAGTAGTGCAGAATGTAGACTCCGGTCATGGTTTTGCTGATGGTCGCCAGGATGGCTTCTTTCACTTTCGCATTATGGCGAAAACGTACCCGGCTGGCGGCGATCACCAGCACTACCACCAGCAGATAGATTTGCGATCCGGTCAGGATGAAGGCATTGCGATCGGCTTTGAATAACGCAAAGAAGAAATGCTGCTCATAAAACCAGGTAAACAGGTAGATAAAGGGCAGGGCGATCGCCGCGCCGCGCGCCACCTTTTTGCGCTCCATCCAGTCGGCAATCAGCGGATCGCACAGCAGCTGGCCGGTTAAGTAAAACAGCAGCCAGGTCCAAAGCCGATATTGCGGCTCCAGCCGGAACAGCGCCTCGTCCGGGTGCAGCACCGCCAGCAAATCGTAACCGTAAGAGAACACCAGCAGCACGAAAACCATTGCGCAGAATGCTCGCCGATGCTGACTGAGCCATGTCATTAACGGATGAAAGCTGTAGATGATAATGAACGAGAAGACGAACCACGGTTGAATCAGATAGCCGCGCTGATAGGGTTCCCACAGATAGTAGACCGTCATCCAGAAAAGAAACACGATCACCACATTGCGAATCTTACTCATCTGCCAGCTGAGATCCTGCTCGGAACGGGCATCCATAATCCCGGCGACGACAAAAAACAGCGGCGTAGCAATAGTGGAGATAAAGGTCAGAAACGCCAGAATCCAGTGATAGTCATAATCGTAGCGATCCCAGGTGTTGTAGACGGTGAAAAACGTCACCGCCGCCATACATCCCAGCGTTTTGATAACATTGAGGCCGGTGACATTCATGGCGCGGTCGCGTCCGGTTGACGATGGAAGCAGGCATAAATCACCGGCAGCACCAGCAGCGTCAGCACCGTGGCAAAGCCCAGACCAAACATAATCACCACCGCCATGCTCTGGAAGAACACATCGCGCAGCAGCGGCGCCAGCCCCAGCACGGTGGTGAACGCCGTCAGCAGGATGGGACGCAGACGGGAAGTTGCGGCGTAGAGAATGGCGTCGCTCTGCGGCATCAGCTGTTTCTGCTGCTCAATCTCCTCGACCAGCACAATCCCATTGCGGATCAACATGCCGCTCAGGCTCAGCAGGCCGATAAGCGCCATAAAGCCAAACGGAATGCCGGTAATCAAAAAGCCCGGCGTCACGCCAATCAGCGCCAGCGGTACCGTCAGCCAGATGGCGACGGCATTCTTCAGCGAGCTGAACATCAGCACGGTAATCACGAACATCACCAGATAGCCGAGCGGCAGCGACGTAAACACCCCTTGCTGCGCTTCGCTGGAGCTTTCAGCATCGCCGCCCCACTCAATGCTATAGCCGTGCGGCAGTGGAATTTGTTCAATTTGCGGCCTCACGCGCGCCAGAATATCGCCTGAGGTATCGCTGCTCAGCGGATTGGGATCGGTTTGAACCGTCAGCACCCGGCTGCGATCGCGACGCAGAATCAGCGGATCTTCCCATTGCAGAGAGAAACCATTCACCACGTTGCTGAGCGGAATATATTGCTGCTGGCTCTGACTCCACACCAGCACATTATTAAGATGATTGGCGTCCTGCCGCTCGCTGGCCGGTGGCCGCACCATCACCGGCAGCAGATCGGCGCCTTCACGGTAAAGCCCCACGCGACTGCCCGAGAAATTCATCTCCAGCGCGTTATCAACATCCTGTTTATCCACGCCTAACTCCCGCCCCAGCGCCAGATTATATTGTGGGCGAATCACTTTGCTGCGGTTTTGCCAGTCATTGCGCACGCTGTCGGTGGCCGGGTCGCGGGTGAGAATCTCGCCCACTTCGCTGGCAATCAGGCGCATTCGATCGGGATCGGGACCTTTAATGCGCACTTCAATCGCGCTGCCGCCGGAAGGGCCAAACATCACGCGTTTAGTGCTGGCGTTTACCTGCGGATATTGGCGCGCAATGTCGCTATCAATCCGCCGGGTAAGCGCTGCGATATTGCGCTGATCGTCCATGCGCACCATGATTTGCGCATAGTTGCTGTACTGGCGCTGTCCGTTATAGGTGAGGATAAAGCGCATGCTGCCCTGACCAATGGTGGTCACGGTAGAGAGCACGCCTTGCTGGCCGGTGATCGATTTTTCAATGTCACTGGCCATCTGCTCGGTGGACTTAATATCGGTGCCATACGGCAGCCACAGATCGACGAAGAAAATCGGCGTATTTGCCGAAGGGAAGAAGTTTTGACGAACCGAACCGAAGCCCCAGATAGCCAGCGCCAGCAGGACCGCCATCAGCGAAAGCGTCAGGGTTTTCTGCCTGAGCAATACCTGTAATATCCGCTGATAGCTGCGATAAAAGCCGCCATCATAAGGTGAGGCGGCGGCCTTAGCAGGGGCTGCCGCCTGCGCTTTAAACAGCCACCATTTAATCAGTACCGGCGTAATAGTGAGTGCCGAGAACCAGCTCAGCAGCAGTGAAATCAACAACACCTGGAACAGCGATTTACAGTATTCGCCGGTGGAATCCTGCGACCAGCCGATGGGGGCAAAAGCCAGAATGGCGATGATAGTCGCGCCGAGCAGCGGAAAGGCGGTGCGGCGAATAACGAAATTGATGGTGGTGACGAGCGGCGAGTTTTGCTGGCGCGCAATCAGCACCCCTTCAACAATCACAATGGCATTATCCACCAGCATACTGAGCGCGATAATCAGCGCGCCCAGCGAAATACGCTGCAGTTCAATGCCGCACAGATACATGATCAACAGCGTGCCCAGTACATTCAGCGCCAGCGACAGCGCAATGATAATGCCGCTGCGCACGCCCATAAAGATCAGCAGCACGCCGACCACAATCGCCAGCGCCATCAGGAAATTAGCGATAAAGCCATTGACGGAGTGCGCCACTTCCGCCGCCTGATCGTAGAACACGTTGATCTGAATACCGGCCGGTTTTTCCGCTGACATCTGCTGCAGTTTCGCTTCCAGCGCGCGTCCCACGTCAATCACGTTCACCCCAGGAATGAAGGAGATCCCCATGGTGACCGCCGGGCGTCCGCTGGCATGGTAAATGCTGGAGGGCGATTCGCTCAGCCCACGTGACAGCGTAGCGATGTCGCGCAGGCGGGTAGTGGCGTGATCGCCCGGCGGGCTGACCAGCAAATCACTCAACTCCTCGATGTTTTGAAATTCACCGGTCGGATGCAGGCGGATGGATTCCGTTCCGGCTTTGATCTCTCCGGCGCTTGAAACCACGTTAAGGCGGCTCAGCACGCTGGAGAGTTGCGGCAGAGTAATGCCGCGTGCCGCCATCATCGTCAGCGACACATCAACATTAATTTGCTGGGGGATTACCCCGCCGAGCGCGACTTTTCCCACCCCCGGTACCAGCACCAGTTCACGGCGCAATTGCTCGGCGTACTGCACCAACTCCGGGTTACTGAAGTTGTCGCCGGAGATGGCGAAGAAAAAACCAAACACATCGCCGAAATCGTCATTCACAAACGGCGCAGCGACGCCGGGCGGAAAGGACCGTGCGGCATCACCGACTCTGCGCCGCAGTTCGTCCCAGATTTGCGGCAGTTGGTTGGAGTGGTAGCGCGAGGCAATATTGACGGTAATCTGTGACAAACCGTTGGACGAGATCGAACTGACGTTGTCCAGATACGGCAACTGCTGCAGCGCATTCTCCAGCGGCAACGTCACTTCTTCTTCTACCTGCTGAGCGGAGGCGCCGGGATAGTGCGTCACCACCACGGCGGTTTTGATGGTAAAGGCGGGATCTTCGAGACGACCAATGTTGAGCAGGGCAAAAATGCCGCCGACGCCCAGTAACAGAATGGCCAGCCAGACGCGAACCGGATTATCGATAAACTGCCGGGAGATATCCATTACAGCCCCCGCTCACGCGTCCAGATGCGCACTGGCTGTTGGGCATGCAGCTCATTGACGCCAGCAGCGACCACGCGTTCACCTGCTTGTAGGCCGGCGGTAATCACCACGCCGCGATCGGTCACTTCCCCGACGCTGACTTTACGATCCTCAAGGTGCAGTTGATCGCCGCTGCCTTGCACCACCCAGACGTGCGGCTGATTACGCTGGCTGTTATCGGGATTGAATACCGCTTCCACCGGTACCACCAGCGATTCGCGATGCACATTGGCGGGCAGATTCGCCAGATTAATCGTCACCGTGCCACTGACGCCGCCCACGGCCGGGAAATCCACTGGGCGGGGCATGGTTAAAATCACTTGCCAGGTCAAGGTGTTGCTACTGCTGCTGCCGGTATGTTCTTTGTACTCGGCCTGGAACTCCCGATCGGGCAGGGTGTTGATGCGCACCACCGGACGGTAGGTCATGTTGCGCATATCCAACGCGGTAAACAAATTTTCAGGCACGCTAAACACCACGTCGAGCAGATCGGTGCGGGTTAGCGTCGCAATGGTTTGGCCGGCGGCAACCACCTGATGGTTGCGCACATTGACGTTAGCGGCAGTGCCGCTAAACGGTGCGGTGAGCGTCATTTGGCTTAGCTCTTCACGTGCGATTTGCAGGGCAGCATTCGCCGCATCGCGATTGGCGCGCTGCACATCCATATCCGCCTGCGAAATAGCCTGGCGCCCGGAGAGCGTTTGGAAGCGAGCAAATTGCCGTTGTGCCAGCGTGGCTGCGGTTTGGCGTTCGTTGACGCGCTGCTGCGCTTCACGCGCCGTCAGCCGGGCAATCTGCTGTCCCTGCTCGACGCGCGTGCCCTGACGAATATCCAGCGATTCAATTTGTCCGCCGCGCTTGAATGACAAATCGGTAGAGTCGCCGGATTCAATACGTGCCGGGAAAATGCGTTGTTGAGATTCGCCGGAAGCCACAACGTCAATCACTTTAACCATGCGTGGCGGTGCGGCGACGTCCTGTTTTTTTTGATCGCAAGCGGTTGTTATAAATATAACAATCGCCATCAGCGTAAAATAACGAGTCACTGTTTTATCCTCAGCAACAACGAGTGAATTGTTGACGTTTTATTCGTGGCTTATTTATCTGCCAAGCATAGAAACCACAGCATAGGTGAATAGTCCGACAGCAGAGCAAGTGACAATTGCAAAGACAACATAAAGACTTAAACGCAGCAGGCTATAACCATGCATCGATGCCTCCATTAACCATGACCGTAAGGAAACTGTGCCATCGCTATAAAAGGTGAGAGGTGTTAACAGCGTGATTTTGTTAAAGATGAGCATAGACGCATAAGTCAAAAAAAGTAAAGGCAGATAGATTGTAATATTTTTGTTGATATTGATGGCATTTAACTCCATGAAAATTGATTGTATTGGGTTTGTGTTCCACTTAGTTAGAATAAAGCTCTGTCATCAAATAATCATTATTTGGGGGCTGATTCAGGCATCCTTATGAATTTTATCTTTATTTATAAATTAATCATTTAAACAGCGAGTCGGCGCTCACAGTTGGATGCGCAAGCCCAAAACTTTTATTGCGAAATGAATGCGTTGAATTTCCCTGTGCTACGTTTATAGCGTTCATTTTTCAAAATCTTAAAGTTTTCCGTATAGATAATTCGGCTGCCCGGCTCCAGCTGAGTAGCCATAGATGACATAGAATTCAATCCTAAGCGGACCTCTTCTCAGTCCGAGGAAGTCAGGTCACATTTTTTCGTTCAATGGCGATTTGTTAATCATGGGATATCACCGCCTTGATTTCCGAAACAGGATTTGAGGAGAAAGCGATGAATACTGCTAAACCGGAAAGTACTTATTATCAACTTTCTGTCGATGAAACGCTGGCCAGTACCCAAAGTTCGACCGAGGGAATAAGCAGTGCTGAAGCGGCGACACGCCTAAAACAGTACGGGGAAAATGCCTTGCCGCAGAAACCCGGTAAACCGGCCTGGCTGCGTTTTCTTGCCCACTTCAATGATGTTTTAATCTACGTTTTGCTGGCCGCCGCGGTGCTGACCGCCGTAATGGGACATTGGGTCGATACGCTGGTGATCCTCGGCGTGGCGGTGGTGAATGCGTTAATTGGCCATATTCAGGAGAGCAACGCGGAAAAATCCCTGCAGAGTATTCGTAATATGCTCTCCAGTGAAACCGTGGTGATTCGCGGCGGGAATCATGAAACGCTGCCCACTACGGCATTGGTGCCAGGCGATGTGGTCGTGATTCGCGCAGGCGATCGTATTCCGGCGGATCTGCGCGTGATCGAAGCGCACAACTTGCGGGTTGAAGAAGCGATTCTCACTGGGGAATCGACCGTCGTCGAGAAGGGCACCGATGCGCTGTCCGGCGATCTGCCGCTGGGCGACCGCACCAATCTGCTGTTCTCCGGCACTACCGTCAGCTCCGGCGGCGGTAAAGGGCTGGTGGTGGCCACCGGTGGCGCGACCGAGTTGGGGCACATCAACCAGATGATGTCCGATATTGAAAAGCACCGTACGCCGTTACTGGTGCAAATGGATAAACTCGGTAAAGCCATTTTCCTGATCATTCTGGCGATGATGGCTGCGCTGTTTGTCTTTAGCCTGCTGTTCCGCGATATGCCGGTTTCAGAGCTGATGCTGTCTCTGATCAGCCTCGCCGTGGCATCGGTTCCCGAAGGATTACCGGCGATCATCTCGATCATTCTTTCGCTTGGCGTGCAAACCATGGCGAAGCAGCAGGCGATAATCCGCAAGCTGCCGACCGTGGAAACGCTGGGGGCGATGACGGTGATCTGTTCGGATAAAACCGGCACCCTGACCATGAACGAAATGACGGTGAAAGCCATTATCACCGCCGATCAAATTTATCGCGTTGATGGCGTCAGCTATGAGCCGGTCGGCGCGATTCATAAAGCCGATGATGCGTCGCCGATAACTGTCGCGCCCGGTTCGATACTGGAGCGCTATCTGCGCACCATCGATCTCTGTAATGACAGCCAGCTGATTAAAGATGAGAACGGCCTGTGGAAAATCACCGGTGGCCCGACCGAAGGGGCGCTGAAGGTACTGGCGGCCAAAGGGCATTTACCGACGGTAACCACCGAACTGCGCAGTAAAATTCCGTTTGATTCACAATATAAGTACATGTCGACGCACTATCGCATTGGCGAAGAGGAGTGCGTGCTGCTCACCGGTGCGCCGGACGTACTGTTCCGGCACTGCCAACAGCAGCAAACGGAAAGCGGATTGCAGCCCATCGACCTCGCCTGGTGGGAAGCCAAAATTGAAGAGTATGCGCGTGAGGGATTACGCATGGTGGCAGCGGCGTGGAAACCCGCTACGCCGGGCCAGACTGAATTAACCCATCAGGATTTGAGCCACGGCATGATTCTGCTCGGCATCGCCGGCATGATGGATCCGCCGCGACCCGAAGCGATCACCGCGATTGGTGACTGCCTGCAGGCCGGCATTCGCGTCAAAATGATTACCGGCGACCATCCGCAAACCGCCATGAGCATCGGTCAGATGTTGGGTATCGGCAATGCCGGTAGCGCCATTACCGGGCGCGAACTGGAAGTAATGGATGACCAGCAGCTGAGTGAGGCCGCGCAGGCTTACGACATCTTTGCCCGTACCAGCCCGGAAGATAAGTTCCGCCTGGTGCAGGCGCTGCAGAGCAAAAAAGAGGTAGTGGGGATGACGGGCGACGGCGTTAACGATGCGCCCGCGCTGAAGCAGGCGGATGTCGGTATCGCCATGGGGATAAAAGGCACCGAAGTTACCAAAGAAGCGGCGGATATGGTGCTAACGGACGATAACTTCGCCACCATTGCCAGCGCGGTCAGGGAAGGGCGTCGGGTTTATGACAACCTGAAAAAGACCATTCTGTTTATCATGCCGACCAACCTTGCGCAGGGTTTATTGATCATCATTGCATTGCTGGCGGGGAACCTCATTCCGCTGACGCCGGTGTTAATTCTGTGGATGAACATGGCGACGTCTGCCACGCTCTCCTTCGGTTTGGCGTTTGAGGCGGGTGAGCAAAATATTATGCGTCGTCCACCGCGCGATCCCAAACTGCACGTGATGGATGGTTTTGCCATCTGGCGCGTCATCTTTGTCGGCTCGATGATCGCCATCAGCGCCTTCGTTCTGGAAGCCTGGTTACAACCGCGCGGCTATTCACCGGAATTTATTCGTACCGTATTGTTGCAAACGCTGGTGACGGCGCAGTGGTTCTATATGCTGAACTGCCGTGTTTCAGACGGTTTCTCATTAAGCAAAGGGTTGCTGCTTAATAAAGGTATCTGGATTGTTAGCGCAGTTCTGCTGGTGCTGCAATTGCTGATTATCTATGCGCCCTTTATGCAACTGCTGTTTGGTACCACAGCGCTGCCGTTACGCTACTGGATTATCACCCTGATTATTGGCTTCGTGATGTTCTTAATTGTCGAGATCGAAAAGCCATTAACCCGAAGATTCAGAACCAAATAATCGCGCGTGACATTCAGGCCGGTTTACTACCGGCCTGAATTTATCGGGCAATAATAGACGGTTTGACCTCAAACAAGTCCCAGCGGATAGGTTTTTCTCTATAATACATTTTGTATAGGATGAAGGATCTTTATGATGGGACTGAATGGGTTTCCTTTATGGCCAAGGCTGCTGCGTGTACTGTTAATTCTCGCCACCTTGACCATAATTCTTACCGGCATCTATCTGGCATCGCCGTTAATTAATCAGGTGATGCTCTCTCTGTTCCTGGCAATTATGCTCGATCCGCTGATCGTGCGGCTGGAAAGGAAACGCATTCCACGTCTGCTGTCGTCACTGCTGGTGATCGTGATGTTGTTATTAGTGATTGTCTTCACCATCATTAAACTCACCGTTTTAACCCCCGATTTAATCCAGCTCAGCCGCCAGGCACCGCAGTTACTGGCCGAACGCTTTGAGCCGGTGACGCAAACTTTTGCGCATTTGGGGATTGTTTTAACGCCGAATGACATGCTGACCTTTATTGATGCTGGCGCAGTCGTGCGTTTCGTTACCGGATTTCTCACGCAAATACCCAGCATTCTTTCCTGGTGGCTGATGGTATTTCTGATGCTATTTTTCATGTTGTATGAAATGAGCAACCTGAAAGTACTCTTGCGTAAACAGGCTGAGGGAAAATACCAGGTCTATTATGTGGCGCTTGAAGAAGGTATTCAAAGTGTGATCGTTTATGCTCAGGTAAAAACCCTAACCAGTATCCTCGGTGGCATTATTGTCTGGGGCGGTGCGCATTTGCTTGGGCTTAAATTCGCCTTTTTCTGGGGCGTATTGATGTTTGTATTCAACTATATTCCGGTGCTGGGATCGTTTATGGCGGCCATCCCGCCGGTTCTGCAGAGTTATATGTTATTTGATATGCAAACAGCATTAGTGGTTGCGCTGTTCTTTGTGGCGTTGAATTTGATTCTAAGCTCAGTGATTGAACCGTTGTTATTAGGCAAGCGGCTGAATATGGCGCTGACCACACAACTGCTGGCATTTCTAATCTGGCAGGCGCTGCTCGGTATTATTGGCGCGATCCTGGCGATTCCACTGACCTTTATGTTGAAAAAGATACTGTTGGCCAGTGCTCAACATCAGGATGTTGAGTAGCAGCAGAGCCAGGGGTCGCCATAAATGGCGTAATGCCGATCAGTTAAGCGCTGAGCGACTTTCGTTCGCCATCGGCTGAGGCAGTTTCAGCTATGTCGTGCGGCGACCGAGCAGAGGACGCCTGGCCGCGCCCTCTGCACTCCCGGGCCCTGCGCCAGCCCATCCCGCCGCTTCGCGGTGCCTTCGCTCCCTCAGGATTCCTGACGGACCGGCGGCGATTCGCTCCTGCTCAGCGCCGCCTCTCGCCGCATCCCTGCGGCTCGCCCTGGAATCCCTCACTCGCTCAGCGGGCTGGGATGTCGCCTCAACCCCCTCGCTGCAGCATCAATGCGTCTTACTGACTCGTCATCGCTAAAACGCCTGTAGGGTCGCCATTCATGGCGACCTCCAGACACGCTAGCATCAAATCTTTTTCGCTGGATGAAAACTCTGATACAGCACCGGTAACACCAGCAGCGTCAGGATGGTGGCGAATCCCAGACCGAAAATGATCACCACCGCCATGCTCTGGAAAAACACATCACGCAGCAGCGGCAGCAGGCCGAGCACGGTGGTGAATGCGGTGAGCAAAATCGGGCGCAGACGCGAGGTGGCAGCGTCGAGGATGGCTTGCTGCAACGGCTGACGCTGCGCCAGCTGGCGGGTCTCCTCAACCAGCACGATGCCATTGCGAATCAGCATGCCAGATAAACTCAGCAAACCAATCAGCGCCATAAAACCAAACGGAATGCCGGTTAGCAGGAAACCGCAGGTGACACCAATCAACGCCAGCGGCACGGTGATCCAGATCGCCAGCGCATCGCGCAGCGAGTTGAACATCAGCACCGTAATCACAAACATCACGAGGAAGCCCAGCGGCAGCGCACCCAGCAGCCCGCTTTGGGCATCGCGTGAACTCTCCAGCTCACCGCCCCATTCCAGATGATAGCCCGCCGGCAGCTTAAGCTGCTCAATAGCGGGCTGTACGCGTGCCACAATCTCTGCCGCGGTACGTCCACTGGTTGGATCGGGATCGGTCTGCACCGTCAACACCCGCATACGGTCACGGCGCATAATCAGCGGGTCTTCCCACTCGAGGCGGAAATCACTCACCAGGTTAGCCAGCGGCACATAACGCTGCTGGGTCTGACTCCATACCTGAATATTGCCGAGATGATCGATATTCTGCCGCTCTTGCGCCGCCGTTTGCAGCATGATCGGCATCAGCCGCGATCCTTCGCGCAGCAGGCCAACGCTATCGCCGCTGAAGTTGATGCGCAGCGCCTGATCAATATCGCGCTTATCCACGCCCAACTCCTGACCACGTAGCGGTGAGTACTGTGGACGAATCACTTTGCTGCGCGCCTGCCAGTCGTTACGCGGCGCAAAGGCGCTGCCTTCAGCAAGGAAAATATCATCAATCTGGCTGGCAATCTGGCGCAGAGTAATCGGATCGGGGCCGGTTACGCGCAGCGCAATCGCGCTATCGCTGGCGCTACCAAAATTAATGCGTTTGATGCGCTCGGTTACCTGCGGGAAGTGCTGCCTGATGTGCTGTTCAGTGTGCTGCGCCAGCACTGCCAACTGCTTAGCATCCTGAACGCGCACCATAATCTGCCCGTAATTGCTGTACTGACGTGTGGCGTCGTAGGTCAGGGTAAAACGCATCGCGCCCTGGCCGATGGTGGTCACGGTGCTGACAACGCCCGGCTGCTGATTGATCCAACCTTCGATCTCACGCGCCGTCTGCGCCGTGTAGTTGATGTCAGTGCCATACGGCAGCCATAGGTCGGTAAAGAAAATCGGCGTATTGGAGGCGGGGAAAAAGTTCTGCTTTACGTAGCCAAAACAATAAACCGACATCGCCAGGCAAGCGGCCATCAGCACCAACGTGGTGAGGTGAAAACGCAGCAGCGTGGTGAGCACGCGGCGATACAGGCGGAACAGCATGCCCTGATAGGGCTGTGCGGTTTCTTTGCCGATCGCCTGATGACCGTCGATCCACTGTACGAATATCGGCGTCAGCGTTAGCGCGGTGAGCCAGCTCAGCAGCAGTGAAATCAGCAACACCTGGAACAGTGATTTACAGTACTCGCCGGTGGAATCCTGCGATAAACCAATGGGCGCAAAGGCGATGATGGCAATCACCGTGGCGCCAAGCAGCGGCAGTGCGCTGCGTTTCACCATCTGCATCATCGCTTGTTGCAACGGCTTGCCGCGCTGGCGATCGACCTTGATGCCTTCCACCACCACGATGGCGTTATCCACCAGCATGCTGAGCGAGATGATCAGCGCACCCAGCGATACCCGCTGCAACTCCAGCTTAAACAGATACATGATCAACAGCGTGCCAAGCACGTTGAGCGCCAGCGAGGCGGCGATAACCATGCCGCTGCGCACGCCCATAAATAGCAGCAGCGTTCCCACCACAATCGCCAGCGCCATCAGGAAGTTATTGATGAAGCCATCAACCGACTGCTTCACTTCCTGCGCCTGGTTATAAAACACCTGCAGAGAGAGGCCAAGCGGTTTGGCCTGCTGGTGCTGCTGTATTTTGGCGCTCAGCGCATCGCCGACGTCAATCACGTTTACGCCGGGCGCGAAGGAGACGCCCATCGCCAGCGCGGCGTGTCCATTGGCGTGATAGAGATTACCCGGCTGCTCGGTAACGCCATAGCTGACGGTGGCGATATCACGCAACAACACCTGCTGGCGGCTACCGGGCACCGAAATGGGCAGCGCGCTGATTTCATCCAACGATTGGAATTCACCGGTGGGATGGAAGCGGATCGCTTCATTACCGATACGAATCTGCCCGGCATCAGAAACGGCATTGACGCTGCTGAGCAGGGCGGCCACGCGCTGTGGCGTAATGCTCAACGCCGCCATTTTCTGGCTGGAGAGCGTGATGTTGACTTGCTCCTGCTCGATGCCGGCAATCGCCACTTTCGCCACACCGGGCACCAGATTCAGCTCGCGCCGCAGCTGATCGGCGTAGGTACGCAGCTCGCTATTGGTGAAGTTTTCGCCGGAAATCGTGAAGAAGTAACCGTAAACATCACCAAAATCGTCATTCACCAGCGGGGCGCTGACGCCAGGCGGGAACTGGCGCGTGGCATCGCCGACGCGCCGACGCAGCTCATCCCACACCTGGGGCAATTCGGCGGCCCGATAGTGGCTGTGAATCGACACGGTAATCTGCGACAAGCCGTTGCTGGAGATTGAGCTAACGCTGTCGAGCGCGGGCAGTCGCTGCAAGGCATTTTCCAGCGGTAGCGTCACTTCCTCTTCCACCTGTTGCGCCGAGGCACCGGGATAATGCGTGACGATCACCGCGGATTTGATGGTGAACAGCGGGTCTTCCAGGCGGCCAATATTAAGCAGTGCAAAAATGCCGCCCACGCCCAGCAGCAGGATCACCAGCCAGCTGCGAATCGGATATTTAATAAATTGTTCCAGCAGGCGCATTACAGACCTCGCTCACGGGTCCACAGGCGCACCGCCTGACCATCACGCAGATCGCTCACCCCCGCGACCACAATGCGATCGCCCACTTTCAGCCCGGAGATGATTTCGATGCCCTGCGCACTCAGATTGCCCAACACCACGGGTTGCAGCTGGACGTTAAGCACATCGCCTTCACCGCTAATCAACCACACATAAGGCTGATTCGGCAGGCTACGATCGGGATTGAACACCGCGTTGGCCGGCACGCGCAGCAGCGGCGTTGCGCTGGCGGTTGGCAGGTTGTGCATCTGCACTTTCACCGTACCGCTGAGTCCGCTCACCTGCGGTAAATCCGCCGGGCGCGGCATAGTCAGCACCACTTGCCAGGTTAGCGTGGCGGCATCAGCTTCTGCGCGATGCTCTTTATATGCTGCGCGAAAGGAGCGTCCCGGCAGCGCGTTCAGGCTGATCTCTGGCTGGTAGCTGGCGTTCTCCACCTCAAGAGAGGTGAACAGGTTTTCTGGCACGCTGAAAATGACATCCAGCAGATCGTTACGGTTGATCACCGCCACCGTTTGTCCGGCGGCAACCACCTGATGATTTTGTGACACGACGCGGGAGACGATGCCGTCAAAAGGCGCGCGCAAGGTATGGTAATCCAGCTCCTCTTTGGCGATGTTGAGCGCCACGGCGGCAGTATCACGATTCGCCTTTTGCAGATCCATATCCGCTTGAGACACAGCACTGCGCGTTGATAAGGCGCGGAAGCGCTGATACTGGCGTTCTGCCAGCTGGAGTTTGTTCTGCTGATCGTTGACCCGCAGCTGCGCATCAGTATCAATCAACATGCCAATGACATCGCCCGCTTTGACATGGCTACCTTCACGCACCTGCAGATGCGCCAGCCGACCGGCACGTTTGAACGCCAGTTCGGTATAATCACCGGCAGTGATGCGCGCTGGAAATACCCTTAATTGCTCAGTGGTATTTTCACTCAGCGTAAGGGCTTTAATTACCCGAGGTGTGACCGTTTCTTCACCGCTTTTATTGTCACAGCCAATTAAAATCAAACAAATTAGAAGTGCGCCCAGCACTGGCCAATTATTCATGCCCCTGCCTCAATAAGTAAGAAGGGGCAGGAATATGCCATGATGTCGACGATGAAATAATGACCCTCCGCAAAATAAGGGTCATTAATTGAATAAAATTAACGGCGTTTAATGTCTGTTTAATTAGGCTGTGAAGGCCAGTTTAATTATCCTGCCATGTGTGAAGCAATAATGTAAGTAAAAAAACCGACAATAGTAGCTGATGCTAGAGTAATGAAAATAAAGGAGATAATAATTGGAATTGTCAGTTTATCTTTTTTATTCAAAATAATTCTCCATTTTGATAATAGACTATTTTCTTGATTTCCTGAGATTAAAATTTCGATAAGTTTTTATTGTCGCTCCAAATAATAACACCATGTAACCAGTGCTATCGCTATTAGCATTGCACTTCAAAATAGATAAAAACATGACCCCGGTCATTACGCTGCTGAAAATTATAATTAAAGTATGCGTTTTATTTTTGCACGCTTTTTAATATTCAACTCAATCGCACGGGGTTAATTATGACCGTTATTCCTATTCAGCCAAAACGTCCGGAGGCATCCGCGCGTCCCTATTATCAGCAGGATAACGCCGCCGTATTTAAAGCAATAAATAGCTCTCCCGCGGGGTTGAGCAGCAGTGATGCGCAGCACAGGTTAGCGACCAACGGGCCTAACGTGCTGCCGCAAAAAGCCGAAAAATCGCTGTTTATGCGTTTTGTCGCGCATTTCAAAGATGTATTGATCTACATCCTGCTGGCGGCGGCGGTGGTCACCGCCGTGATGGGCCACTGGGTCGATACCTTTGTCATTCTTGGCGTTGCCGTTATCAATGCCATGATCGGTTTCATCCAGGAAAATAATGCTGAGAAGTCGTTAAAAAGCATCCAGAACATGATGTCGAGCGATGCCATGGTGTTGCGTGACGGCCAGCAGATGACGCTCGCCACGCAGGATCTGGTGGTGGGCGATGTGGTGATGCTGCGTCCTGGAGACAAAATCCCGGCCGATTTACGCCTGTTTGAGGTGCACAATCTGCGCGTCGAAGAAGCGATTCTGACCGGCGAGTCAACGGTGGTGTCGAAGAACACGCTGGCACTTGAAGGCGAAAAGGGGCTTGGCGATCGCCTGAACCTGGCCTATTCCGGTACCACGGTCAGCTCGGGAACCGCGCTGGGTGTGGTTATCGCCACCGGCGGCGATACCGAGCTGGGCCACATCAATGCGATGATCTCCTCCATCGAAGAGGCGAAAACACCGCTGCTGGTGCAGATTGATAAGCTCGGTAAAGCCATCTTCGCCATCATCATGTTGATGATGGTGGCGCTGTTCGTGTTTGGTTATCTGCTGCGCGACATCGCCATCGCCGAGTTGCTGCTGTCGGTGATTAGCCTGGCGGTTGCGGCCGTTCCGGAAGGTTTACCGGCGATCATTTCGATTATTCTGTCGCTTGGCGTGCAATCCATGGCGCGTAATCACGCCATCATTCGTAAGCTGCCAACCGTAGAAACACTCGGGGCGATGACGGTGATTTGCTCGGATAAAACCGGCACGCTGACCATGAACGAGATGACGGTGAAAGCGGTGGTGCTGGCGAATAGCCAGTGGCGCATCAGCGGTAACAGCTATGAACCCACAGGCGAGTTTACGCTTGAAGCCGGCGAGCACAATGATGCGTTAATGCAGGGCTTTTTGCAGGTGGTGGATATCTGTAATGAAAGTCAGCTGCGGCAGGATGCCAATGGCAACTGGGGCATTGTCGGCGGGCCAACCGAAGGGGCGCTGAAAGTGCTGGCCGCTAAGGCGGGCATCCACAGTGACAAGGTACAGATCCTCAGCAAGCTGCCGTTTGACTCAGCCTATAAATACATGGCGGTGAGCTGCCTGATTGACGGCAAACCTTGCCTGCTGATGACCGGCGCGCCCGATGTGTTGCTGTCGCTGTGTCAGCAGCAGCAGGGCGCTGAAGATGCGGAAGTCATTGATCGCCGCTATTGGGAAGCGGCAATTACCACCTACGCCAGCGAAGGATTGCGCACCGTCGCCGCCGCATGGCGCTGGCTACCGGAAGCGCAGCATCATATCGATCACGATGATTTACGTAACGGCATGAAGATGCTTGGCCTGGCGTGCATGATGGATCCGCCACGTCCGGAAGCGATTAGCGCCGTGCGTGATTGCCAGCAGGCGGGCATCCGCGTGAAGATGATCACCGGCGATCACCCGGAAACGGCGATGGCGATTGGGCAGATGCTGGGCATTGGCAACAGCGATGCCGCCATCACCGGTTATCAGCTGGAGCACATGGACGATGCCGCACTGGGCGTGGCGGCGCGTGAATATGACATCTTTGCGCGTACCAGTCCCGAGCATAAGTTGCGCCTGGTGAAAGCGCTGGCGAGCAGCGGTGAGATCGTCGGCATGACCGGTGATGGCGTCAATGATGCGCCTGCGCTGAAGCAAGCGAACGTCGGTATCGCCATGGGCATCAAAGGCACCGAAGTGACCAAAGAGGCGGCGGATATGATCCTCGCCGATGACAACTTCGCTACCATCGCCGCAGCGGTGAAAGAGGGGCGTCGCGTCTACGATAACCTGAAGAAAACCATTCTGTTTATCATGCCGACCAACCTCGCTCAGGGGTTGTTGATCATCATAGCAATTTTGATGGGCAACCTGCTGCCGCTGACGCCGGTACAGATTTTGTGGATGAATATGGCGACCTCGGCAACGCTGTCGTTTGGTCTGGCATTCGAACCGGCAGAGCGCAACATCATGCGTCGACCACCGCGCAATGCTCGCAGCCACGTGATGGATGGGTATGCGATCTGGCGCGTGATTTTCGTCGGCCTGCTGATCTCGATTAGCGCCTTTGTGCTGGAAGCCTGGCTCCAGCCGCGCGGTTACTCACCGGAATTCATCCGCACCGTGCTGCTGCAGATGCTGGTGACTGCGCAGTGGGCTTACATGTTGAACTGCCGCAACAGCGATGGATTCTCACTCGATGCCGGCTTGCTGAAAAATCGCGGCATCTGGCTGGTAACCGTGGTGCTGATAGCGCTGCAGGCGATGATTATCTATATTCCGCTAATGAACACCCTGTTCGGCACCGCACCGCTGCCGCTGAAGTACTGGCTGATTTCGCTGGCGGTCAGTGCTGGGATCTTCGTGCTGGTGGAGATAGAAAAACAGCTGACGCGCGGCTGGCGCGTAGCGCGTTGATAGATGTTGGCTGGCGGCATGCCAGCCAACACTTTTTTTTATCTCGCGCAAGCGGGTTCTTCACGCTGCATCACCAGACTGAGTGCAGCGGGTAGGACCGTCAGCGTCATCAGCGTTCCTGCCAGCAAACCTCCTATGATGGCGTAGGCCATCGGCCCCCAAAACACCTGTTGAGAAATCGGAATCATGCCAAGTATCGCGGCGCATGCGGTCAGGAGAATGGGGCGGGAACGATGCTCTGCCGCTTTGCTTACCGCTTCGTCATGCGTCATGCCCGCTCGTAGATTGCTATCGGCTTCCATGATCAGGATGACCGCGTTGCGGATAATCATGCCGGCTAGCGCAATCATACCCAGCAGGGCGACAAATCCCATTGGCGTGCCGCTGGGCAGCATTGCCAGAACAATACCCGGAAGTCCGAAAGGTGCCATCGCTAGCGCCAGTAACATGCGCGAAACGCGTTGCAGTTGCACCATCAGCAGAATCAGCATGGTAAACAAGGTTACCGGCAAGACGGCAAACACCGAGCCGTTACCTTTATCCGATTCAGTCACCGTGCCCTCTTCATCAATAGAATATCCTGCCGCTAAACCCGCACGCAGCTGCTGGATACCTGCACTGAGTTGTGCGGAGGTGGCCTCCGCCGGCATGCCTGCAGCCACATCTGTTTGCACAACAATGTAAGGAAAACCCTGACGACGCCACATCACCGGGTCCTGCAATCCCCACTGCAGTGTCGCAACCTGACCGATGGCGATTTTTGCGCCCGCAGTTGTGGTCAATTTGAGCGTTGCGAGGCTGCTGAGATCCAGCCGATCGGCATCGTCAGCGCGCAACACAACATCAATCAGTCGATTATGATCTCTGACGGTAGTGGCGATGTTGCCCGACCAAAGCGTATGTAACGTCTGTGCGATATCTTCGGAAGAGACGCCCGCTGCTCTGGCTGCCGTCTGGTTCACCGCGAAGGTGATCACGCGTTCAGGCTCGCCTGCCGTCTGGTTTACGCTGCGGGTCGCGCGAGATTGCCCAAGGATGCTGGCCAATTTCTCCGCATACTGTTTGACCTGATCGTAATTAGGACCGCTAACGCGATAGCGTATCGGCCAGCCAACCGGCGGACCCAGTTCCAGCGGTGATACACGCGTAACTACCTCGCCGAAATCGCGTGCCAGCAGGCGGTCAAGCTCGGCTTTCAAGCGATCTCTTGCCGCCAGGTTTTTAGCCACCACCACCAGTTGGGCGATGTTTTCATCGTCGTTCAGCACGTCCATTGGCAGATAAAAACGCACGGCACCGCCTCCGCTGTAGGAGGAGAAATGGTTAATGTTCTGGTTGCCGCTGAGTTTCGCTTCGAGCTGTTCCACCACCCGTAACGTGCGCGCCTGGGATGCGTTCGCGGGCAGCGTGAGGCTCACGAGCAGCTCTGGGCGATCGGAGGCGGGGAAAAATTCGCCCTGCATGTGGCCCATGCCCCAAATGGCAACGACCAGCGATGTGCCGGCCAGTCCGAGGGTAAATCCTCGATGGCGCAAAACCTGTGCAATCAGACGGCGATAGAGGCGCAGCGAGATACCGGGTTCGGCATGCGTCTTGCCACGACGAGACGACAGAATCCAGCTGCCGGTCAGCGGAGAGAACAGCACCGCGACGACCCAAGAGCTAAGCAGCGAGATCAGCACCACCACGAATAGCGAATAGCAATATTCCCCCGCGCCGGAAGCCGCGAAGCCGACGGGAATAAAGCCAGCAATCATCACCAGCGTACCGGTAAGCATCGGAAATGCGGTGGTTTCGAAGGCCACCGTGGCTGCGCGCCAGCGTGAATCACCGGCCTCAATTCGGGCGACCATGGTCTCAACCGCGATCATGGCGTCATCAACCAGTAACCCCAGCGCGATGATCAGTGCGCCAAGGGAGATGCGTTGCAGTCCAATGCCCGCCAGCAACATGCCGCTAAAGGTCATTGCCAGCACCAGAGGAATTGCCGCTGCCACCACTAAACCGGCGCGCAGGCCGAGCGACACGAAAGAGACCGCCAGCACGATAATGATGGCCTCGCCAAGAACATGCACAAATCCACTGACGGCCTCGCTGACAACCCGCGATTGATCGGCCACTTTCGTCACCTCAATGCCGTGGGGCAGTTGGCTGGCTATCAGCGACATCTTTGCAGTGAGTGCATTGCCAAAATCCAGCATATTGCCGGTCGGCGCCATCGAGATCGCCAGTCCAATCGCCGGCTTGCCGTTGACGCGATAAAGCGGCGTGGGCGGTTCGGCCGGAAGACGTGAAAGCGTGACGATATCGGACAGTGGAATATAGCGATCGTTGATATGCAGCGTCACGGCACGCAGGCTCTGCTCGGAGCTGAACGCGCCGCTGACACGCAGCGAGATGTTATCGCCGTCGGTGCGGATGATGCCAGCGGGTGACAAGGCATTCTGCGCCTGCAGGGCGTCGGTGACCTGTTGCAGGCTCAGACCCATGCCCGCGAGCGTGCGGGGAGCAAAGCTCGCCACAATCTGCTCCTCCTGCACACCGAGCAGCGCAATTTTGCCGACGTCCGGCACGCTCATCAGCCGGTCGCGTATCGACTCAACCCGATCGCGCAGCTCACGCGCACTAAAACCTTCAGCGGTAAAACCGTAAATTGTGCCAAAGGTATCGTCAAAGTCGTCATTAACGGCGGGTGCCGTAACGCCCGCAGGCAGCGTGCTGGTGACATCCTGCATCTTCTTTCGCACCTGATACCAGATCTCCTGCACCCTGGCAGGTGGCGTGCTATCGCGCAGATTGACAAAAATTTCAGTTTTACCGGGATGCGTCTCACTCTGCACATAATCCAGATACGGCACTTCCTGCAGCTTTTTTTCCAGCGGTTCAGTCAGCAACTGCACCGTATCGTTGAGATCGGCGCCGGGCCACTGCGCGGAGACCACTGCGGTTTTGATGGTAAAGGCGGGATCTTCATTACGCGGCAGCGCCTGATAGCTGAGCACACCAGCGCCAAGGATCATTAGCATCAAAAAGGCCATCAGCTGTTGGTGGGCCAGCGCCCAGGCGGAGAGATTGAATGGATGGCGGCTTGGATGTTCACTCATGGCTGCTCATCTCCGACCGCTACAGCTTCGCCATCACGTAATGTGCTGACGCCTGCCGTAACCACGTTTTCACCCGCAGTGAGCCCACTGGCGATATAAACGTCGTTCGCGGTAAAGCGGGAAATCACCACCGTACGGCGCTGTACCTTGCCGCGCTTAGCATCCAGCACAAACACCGCCGGCTTGCCGGCCAGACGGGTCAGCACGGATGCTGGCAGGATGAAGCTTCCTTCATCGCTCTCCGGCAGCGCAACGCTGACGCTGGCGCCCAACAGCATCGCTGCAGGAGGATCGTCTAGCGTTAATCGAATTCGCCAGGTACGCGTTAGCGCATCGGCCTGCGGGCTGATATCGCGCAGATGCGCCTGCGCGGTGATCGCAGGTGAAGAGAGAAGGGAAATGCAGAACTTGCCGCCGGAGAGCGACGAGAACTCTGCCGGAGAAGGCACGTCCAGCACCACATCCCGTCGCGCACCGCTTGCCAGGGAAATCACCGTTTGACCGGCGCTGACCACTTGTCCGGCCGACGCGCTGACGGCGGTAATCACGCCGCTAAAAGGGGCCGTGAGCTGCGTCCAGCTGAGATTTTCTTGTGCACTATTAAGTGCGGCTTCGCTACTTTGCAGGCGCGCTGCGGCGGTTTCCCAGTCGGATTGCGCGCTGTCCAGCTGCGCCCGCGCAATCGCACCGGAAGGCATCAACTGCTTCATGCGATGCAGATTCAACGCCGCTACACGTTGAGACGCCCGCGCACTCTCCATGTCGGCCATTGCGCTGCGTAATGCGTTGGCGGTGGTAGTGCTCTCCAGCGTTGCCAGAACCTTACCCGCCTCCACGCGGTCACCCACGTCGGCCGGTCGCGTTAACATTCGGCCATCAAGCCTGAAACTCAGCGATGTTTCGTCATGGGCATGAATATCGCCGGTCATCTGCACCTGCCGATCCTGCGTGGCGGGCTTAACGGTGATGAATTTTACCGGACGGGGAGGCGCGGGGGATGAGGGTTCGCGTGGCCCGCAGGCCGTCAGTGATAAGGCGATAGCCATCATGCAGGGCAACAACGGCAGCAACGCGATCAGGCGTTGAGCATCAATAATATGTTCGGCGGCCTGTTTGACCAGGCCGGTGAAAGAGTCTGTCATGGCGCCACTCCGGAAAAGGATGTCGCGCCATTAAACCGGCTGACTGTCGAGATTCTTTGTACGGCGAGTCAAGATAGTGTCAAGAGCGGTCAAAAGGTTCCAGACTGACGTGCGGCAGAAAAACCACCAGGCTGAGACCGCCCTCTTCAGGCAGTGTGGCGCTGATGCTGCCGCCGTGCGCCACACAGATGGCGCGGGCGATCGACAGGCCCAGTCCGCTGCCGCCCAGGTGGCGTGCGCGTGAGGATTCGCCGCGCGTGAACCGCTCAAACATCTCCGGCAGAAACTCAGGCGCCACGCCGGGGCCATCATCTGTGAATTCAATACTGCATCCACCCGGCACCGCGCGGGCGGTAATCTGTAACTGGCCCGCCGGTTTGCCATAGCGCAGCGCGTTTTCAATCAACACGCTAAAAACCTGGCCCAACCTGAACGGATCGGCGCGGCAGATGAGCGTACTTTCTGCTGCAACGCTGATGAGGGCGCCACTTGCCTCGGCTTGCGGGCGCGCCCAGGTTACACGCTCCCGCGCCAATTCAGCGGGATTAATGACGTGCAGATCCAGCTTGAGTTGCCCGGCATCGGCCAGCGACAGCAGGTGAAGCTCATCGATAAGTTGGCTCATATGGCGCAGCTGTTTCATGATCATCTCCAGCTGCTGCGGTTCGGGCTGAAACACGCCATCCAGCAGACCTTGTAATCGCCCAATGGCGGCCGTCAGCGGCGATCGTAACTCGTGTGCCAACGCCACATGCGAGGCGCGGAGTTCGCGATCGTACAGCGCCAGTTGCTGGCTCATGCGATTGAAGTCGTGCGCAAAGTGCAGCAGCTCCGCCGGGGCGCTTTTTACCAAGGTGGCGGATGAGCCAAATTGCCCTTCGGATACCCGATCAGCGGTTTTCTTCAGTTGGCTGAACTGCAGCGCCAGTGGACGCGCATAGCGCAGAACCATAAAGGCGACAAACGGCGTAATGATAAACATCAGGATGATCACCATCAGCCAGTCTGCGGCACCGACCGAAGGATCGGAGTAGCGCACGCCCCAGCGTTCATCAACAATCTGGTGGAAGCGCGGCAGATTGCTTTGCGGATGCGCACGCAGCGTCAGAAATTCCTGGCGCATTTCCGGCGGCATATGGTGGATGATCCACAGATTTTGCAGTGCGAAGCGCAGGAACATAATCCCGGCGACGGCAATCACCGTGACGATCGCCAGCGTCAAAATCCGCACGCAAATCCAACGCCAAAGCGTTTGAGGAGGTGACTTTTTCATGGTTGTCTGAACCGGTAACCCACGCCGCGCACGTTGAGCAATATCTCGGACAAACCCACGTTTTCGAGCTTCTTGCGCAGATTATAAACGTGGGTATCAATCACCCTTTCCAGCGCTTCACTATCGGGCATGCAGGTTTCAATCAGATACTGACGGCTAAGTGCACGCACCGGTGCCCGCATCAGGGTAACCAGCAGGGAAAATTCTGTCGGAGTCAGCTCAACGTGGGTGGGCCGCTTGCCTGGGTGCGTGACCATTGCGGTCATTGCCGCCGTATTGACCTCAAGTGCCTGCCAGCGCAGCACCTCATCCTCAGCCATTGGCGCGTGGCTGCGACGCAGCACGGCCTGCACGCGCGCAACCACTTCACCCGGATGATAAGGTTTAACCACATAGTCATCCGCGCCGTGGCGCAGTGCGCCGATTCTATCGGGCGTGTCCGCCATCGCGGTAATCATGATTACCGGTGTATCGCTGCGGCGTCTGACCGCTTCCAGCACCTCTGTGCCGTTCATGCCGGGTAACATGATGTCGAGCAGAATAAGATCGGGCTTCCACATCTCAACGCGCTCAAGCCCGTGAAGGCCATTGCCAGCAATCTCAACGGTATAGCCTTCACGCAGCAGATAGGCTTCCAGCACGTCTGCCGCGTCTGCATCATCCTCAATAACCAATACTCGTCTGTTGTTCATGGCTCACCTTGACAGTTTCTTCATAAATCCCTGGCACTTTATTGACAATGCTTCGGGATACTCCGATCCGTGACGCAACGCCCGGGCAAGGGGCTAAAAACAGATGGGTAACTGAGGTGACACGATGATAACGAGAAAAAAGGCGCTGTACAGTGGCTGTTTGCTACTGGCCAGTTTCAGTGCCAGCACGCGCGCCGATGATGACAACGCATCGCAGGATGGTGTGATGATAGGAGTGGGCGCGCAGACCACGCCGGAATACAGCGGCGCGGATAAACAGCGCTGGCAAGCGGTGCCGATGCTGCAGGCCAGAAAGGGCGCACTCTTCTTCGATTCGCAAAAGGGCCTCGGCTACGATCTGCAGAGCGACAGCGGCCTGTATCTGGAGCATACGTTGGGATATGGCTTGGGCAGGGCGGACAAAGATTCAGGCTGGCGCGATGGCTCTGACAAACTTCGTGGCATGGGCACTATCGATGCCACGCTGAATACCGGCATTGCGGTGGGTTGGGCGATCTCCCCGTGGCTGATTCTCGAAGCGAAAGCTGTGCTGCCGCTGACAGACAGTCAGGGCGTCAGTTATCGCACCTCATTCACCTTGATTCCGGTTCAAACCCGCGCGGATAGCCTGTCATTGCAAACCTCCGCTCTGTTCGGCGACGCGCGCTATCTGCAAACCTGGTATGGCGTCAATACGCGTCAAAGCGCAAACAGTGGCTACGCCACTTATGCACCATCAGCGGGATTTTATGGGGTAGAAACCGATCTGACATGGAGTCATCAGTTTACTCAGCACTGGGGCGGCGCGCTTAGCGCAGGCTATACGTGGCTAGACCATCGCGCGGCAGACAGCCCAATCGTGTTCAGCCATAACCAGCTAATCGGCACCGTTGCGGTGACGTACGCTTTTTAGGAACTCTGCGCGATGAATCCTGACAAAGGTGTACTGACATTGCTGATGGTTATTAGCCTATGCGCCGTGGTGCATCTGGTTATCTATCTTATCTACATCGCTTAAGACAGCGTAAAGAAGAAAACCGACACGCAGGGTAGCGGTACCAATGATTGCATAATAAATCGCGTCGCTTTCCTGCGTGCTCCAGCCAATAAATCAGCTTAGTTAATTAATCTCTCTGAACGCTTTCAACCTGCAATGAGTTTCCATCACTGCGCATATGTACGCCACAGGAACAGATCTCAATCCGCATCCAATGAGCTTTTGTTTATGCCTTAGTGATTGATTGTGCATATGTTCATCATTCACAACCCATGCTGAGAGCACGATCACACCTTGAGCGACGAAAACTACTTAGCAGGCTTATTGTGATGACGCTCACAATGAGCAGGCGAAAAATAAGCGATAAAATATAACAAATGAACAACATGCGTTCATTTGAGCAAGGCCAACATAACCTCTGACCTCACGCTAAAAGGTTCCTCCATGAAAAACCGATACAGCACAAAAGTGCTGGCGCTTTTCTGCACCCTGTCATTTCTGATGTACGTCGATCGCGTCAACCTTTCGACGGCGGCAGGGCTGATCAAACAGGATCTGGGCCTCAACAACACCGACCTGGGACTGATTTTCTCCGCCTTTGCTTACACCTATTTAGTGTTCCAGATTATCGGCGGCTGGTTTGTGGACCGCTTCGGTGCCCGCAAAACCATCATCATTTGCGGCAGCATCTGGGTGGTGGCGACCATTTGCACCGGTTTTGCCGGCGGTTTCGCCTCACTGTTCTTGTCACGTATGCTGCTCGGTGTGGGCGAAGGTGCGGCCTTACCTTCGCAGGCGCGCGCGATGACCTTCTGGTTCTCCAGTGAAAAACGCGGCTTCGTGCAGGGCATCACCCACTCATTCTCCCGCTTCGGTAATGCCGTCACGCCATCGCTGGTGGCGCTGTTGGTGCTGATGCACTCCTGGCGCTTCTCCTTCATTGCATTAGGTGTCATCACCGCAGTTTGGCTGGGTTTCTGGATCGCCGGCTTCCGCGACAACCCGCACCACATCGCGGAGATGAGTGATGAGGAGCGCAAAATCCTGCCCAAACTCGACGCCTATATGACGGACAAAGTGAAAACGCCAACGCCGTGGAAAGCGCTGCTCAAGCGAATTGGGCCGACCATGGGCGTCTATTTCTGCTACGGCTGGACGGGCTGGCTGTTCTTCACCTGGCTGCCGACGTTCTTCATGAATGGTCGCGGCATGGATCTGAAATCGTCCGCACTGTTCACCTCGGCGGTGTTTCTCTCCGGCGTAGTGGGCAACACGGTAGGTGGGATTGTGAGTGACAAAATCCTGAAACGTACCGGCAATGTGGTCGCCGCGCGCCGTAACGTCATCATCTTTAGCTTCCTGAGCGCCGGTTTACTGCTGATTCCGGTGATCAGTTCTACCAACATGACGCTGATCACCGCCTGCCTTGGCCTGGCTTTCTTCTGCCTCGAACTGACCATTGGGCCCATCTGGGCGGTGCCAATGGAGATCACGCCTAAGTACGTCGGCGTGGCCAGCGGTTTGGTTAACGCCGGTTCAGCGGTAGCGGGCATCATTTCACCGATTCTGTTTGGCATCATCATTGATAGAACCGGCAACTGGAGCCTGCCGTTTTATGGCTCGGTGGTGCTGCTGATGGTCGGCATCGTGCTCACCTTCTTTATGCGTCCGGACATTCCGTTGTCCGAAGATGCACCTGCTCGCGGTGAAGTTCAGCCCGCAAACAATGCTTATCACTGAGGAAATCCTGATGAAAAAACCTTCTGTTGCACTGGTGCTGGGCGATCCAGCAGGTATTGGTCCGGAGTTGGTCGCCAAAGTGCTGGCACAACCGGCGCTGCGTGAACTGGCTAACGTCATCATCATTGCCGATCGTCACGAGCTGGAAAAAGGCATGACCATTGCCGGACAACGTTTTGACTATGAGGAGATCACCGCTAGCGCAGACATTCACTTCACGCCGGGCAAACCGTTACTGCTCAATCATGACTGGTCAAAGCGCACGCCTTTTGCCTACGGCAATGCCAGCGAACAGAGCGGCGTGTATATTCTGGAAACGCTGGCGCGCGCGGTGGAATTAACCCAGCAGGGCATCACCCAGGGCGTCTGTTTTGCGCCGCTCAATAAGCAAGCAATGCACATGGGTGGACTGCAGCATCGTGACGAGTTGCACTGGTTCGCTGAACTGCTGAAATGGGACCATTTCTGCTGTGAGGTGAACGTAGTGGATAACCTCTGGGCCGGTCGCGCAACCTCGCACATTCCGTTCCGCGACATTGTGCCGAACCTCAGCGTTGAGGGCATCGTCGATACCATTGCGCTTATGGATCGCACGCTGCGCCAGGCGGGCATCGCTCAGCCAAAAATCGCGGTACAGGCGCTTAATCCCCACGGCGGGGAGAACGGCCTGTTTGGTGATGAAGAGCAAACCCTCATTAAACCGGCGATGGCTAAAGCTAAACAGCAAGGCATTGATGTTTATGGCCCTTATCCGGCAGATACCACCTACAAAGCGGTGGAGACACAGCAGCTGGATGCGGTGGTCTCGATGTACCACGACCAGTTTGCCACGGCGCTAAAAATGCTGGGCTTCGAGCGCGGCATTACCGTGCAGGGCGGACTGCCGATCCCCATTGCCACCGCCAACCACGGCACCGCCTACAACCTTTATGGGCAAAATCTGGCCACGCCATCGGCGTTTGAGAACGCTTTCCGCCTGCTGGTGCGTATGGCATCCAGCGCCGCTTAAGGCGGCTGTTCTGCGACAACGCGCTGCGCGATTCTCGCCCGGCGCTGTCGAGGATCGCAACCCCACTCAAGGAGAACCTTCGCTATGTCCCATCCGCTTAAACTTGGCGTTAACACCTCAATATTCGATGGGCACGATATGGACCTCGCTTTCGGCATCATCCGTGAGCTTGGTTATGACTACGTTGAGTTGGCCTATAACCAGGGATATGTCGGCGATCTGGATGACAGCCTATTTAGCCAGCAGAATGCGCAACGCATACGCTCGCTGCTGGACAAACATCAGCTGAAAACGCTGGCGCTAGGCTGCACCTTTAACCTGGCACGACCGGAGGCGGTTGGCTACCTGCAAACGCGTATTGGCTTCGCCGAGGCAATCGGCGTCAAACTGCTTAACGCCTGTACGGCAAAGCGCGAGGATTACGCTGCGCTGGTGAATAATCTGCGTCAGATTGCGCCGCAGCTGGAACAGGCTGGCTGCTGTTTGCTGATCGAAAATGGCGGTGATGCCAATTACGATGCGCTTGCCCTGGCGGCAGAGGGAGAACAGCTGTTACGCGAGGTAGGCAGTACGGCGCTGGCGTTTAACGGTGACGCCGGCAATATGGTGTCGCTGCGACCGCAGGCGGATGCGATACAGCAGATGATGCAGCTGTTACCACAGATGCGTCATTGTCATATCAAGGATGTGGTGAAGCAGGGCAGTGAGTTTCATTTCCCGGCCATTGGCCAGGGGCTGCTGGATTATAAACCGCTGCTAAAGGAGCTGGTTAAGCGTGACATTCCCTGCACGCTGGAAATCCCGCTGCGTATGCATCGGCTGGCGGACAGCACGCCGCAACGCAGCGCCGCGCCGGTCGCGCTGGAACGCATTGTTCAGGTACTAAGTGAGAGTAAAAAATTTATCGAGGATGTGGCGGGTTAAGCCAAAAAAAATCCGCCCGCCAGGCAAGATAACTTGTACTAGCGGGCGGAATTGAGCGAGCGACTTATTTCTTAGGAATCTCAGAGATTTCTTTCACATCACTCTTATTCATTTGCTGCTTCACGCCATTGGCATCAACGTAACCCAGCAGGCCAGTTTCTGCATCCTGCGGTTTGCCATCGGTCACAATGGTACGGCCATCATTGGTATGAATCGCGTAAGACGTACGAGTACAGCCGGTCAGGGCGGACAGGGCAATCACTGCAGAAATAGAAAGCAAAATTGTTTTTTTCATTAGTAGTCTCTCCAGGCTAGTAAAAGGATATTAATTATCCAGTTCGCTCATGTTGGTAATCTTGTCGCGATTGATCTGCTCAGTTTTACCGGTTTGCGCATCTTTGTAAGAAACAAGGCCGGTGTCACTGTCGATTTGTGGCTTGCCCGACGTGACAATAGTGCGTCCGTCGGTAGTCTTAATCGCCTGGTTTGATGAGCAGGCTGTTAACGTCATTGCCATAAAGGTGCCAAGAAATGCGGTTGCCAATACTGTTTTTTTCATCGTGATGAGTTCCTTTCAGTGGAATAAGTTTTAACTACCTAAATAGCTTAGAACATTTTCCCAAAACAGCCAGAAACCAGGGGCAGATGAGCTGATTATTCCTGCTCAAGTAGCAAGATCTGAATGATGTAGTTCTCCACCTCGCTAAGCCAATGAGATTTGATGCTCACCAATATTCGGGCTTAACCGCAGGTTTTTTATGCGTCGCTACCCGAACAGGAAACTGACATGCATCCAGCTCTTCATTGGTGATTGTTCTGCGTATCCAGTGGCTATGATTCTGCAGTGAACCTGGAACACCACGTACGTTACCCTGGCGGTGCGGCAAAATTATCCCGATACGAACTGCAGGAAAATCTTCGCGAATAGCCTTGAGTGCTGGTGTCATGTCGGTATCAGCCGAAACTAACACCAGCTGGGCAATCCTCTCTTCGGTTGGTAACCACTGCTGTTTTGCAACTAAACGGTACATGCTGATGGCAATATTCACGTCGGTTTCTTTTTCTTCAAGTTCCCAGATATCCACCTTATCCAGACGTGTTGCCGGCACGCTTTTACTGATGAAACGCGGAGCCCGAGCGTGCTCAAGTCGATGACGTCCTGTAAATATATTTATTCCGGTCGTTTTCAGCGCGCGAATATAAGTATCCTGAGCGTGTCGTGATTCAATGCCGCGTGTGGCGAGATGGGGAATAACCGAGGAGGTATAATAGTTTACTCGTTCAATTATTACGGACGGATCTTGTACCCGACATATATGTGAAAGCAGTAATGACAAGTTGAGCCATTATTTATAGGGCGTGCCTGCAAGCAGTCCATAAAATACATTGTATCCGTCGATAAATACTGCTGTACGCACTCTTATCCATCCTTTAGATACGAAAAAACCGGCTTGAGCCGGTTTTTTCACCCTAACGGCCAGTGAACTGAATCGCTGCGTACAGGGTTGAGTTGTGGGGCTAAGTTATCAGCATTACTGGCTAAACTCAAGTTGCGCAAGGTAAAAGTTAACCCATCAAAATTATTAATTCAGGCGCTACTTTCGCTTCCAGTAATATTGCAGCAGTATTTATTGTTGAAATGCCTGGTTATATGCGAATGGTCTTACTTCAGATTAACGGTTTTTCTAATAATAGGTAATGAATGTAGATGATATTTAAAAATGGCCGTTAATCTGAATGATTAATTTAAATAACTATCTCAGCTGACTATCCTTACTTCCGCGGCGGTTATAACCGCTAATTGCCGCCTGTTTTTTATCGATCTTGCTCTGACAATTCACGCAGTAACGTACGCCCGCTAACGCAGCGCGACGCGCTTCCGGAATAGGCTCGCCGCACTCATCACAAAACTCGGCGCTTTCACCGTGACCGATATTCTGGCGTGCACGGGCCACCGCATCATCCACCGTGGCATCAATTTGTTTGTGCACCGCACCATCTTCAGACCAGCCGCCCGCCATACGTCACCTCCGGTAAAAATACTTAACAAAAGTATAAGGCAAGCCAGGATTTATGCCGGGCCGGCAGGCGTGACTGCTTAAATCAGCCGCACTTTTAACACAGTTGACACATCATCCACCGCCATCCTAGACTGCGGCTTGTTCCAAGGGGTGCCCGGTTAGCGGGCTGAGATTCTACCGGCTGGCGTTGATGCGCTGGAACGTAGTGACCCTCCGAACCTGATCCGGCTAATACCGGCGTAGGGATGCGGAACCACAGGGCTTGCACGCCCTGATTCCATCTTTGTGCTTTGTAGCGGACAGTTCGCACTCTTCAGGCCTTGCCTGGGAGATTTTGCACAATCGCAAAGGTGGCTACGAACATGACCGAATCGGCAATTATCCAGGCGCTGCTCACATTCCTTCAGCGTGAGGATGCATCAGACGATGATTTCAACCAGCTGGCGCTCGAAATCTTCGCTTATCAATTCCAGCATAATCAGCCTTATCGCCGCTTCGCGACTCAGCGCGGACATACGCCGTTCACCGTAAAGCACTGGCGCAACATTCCCGCTATTCCCATCTCCGCCTTTAAAGATCTGACGCTCAGCTGTCGTCCAACGGACGATATCGAAGCGATCTTTATGACCAGCGGCACCACCGGCACGGTAAAAGGACGCAGTTATCATCCCACGCTCGACGTGTGGAAGAGCTCGATGCGGCTGAACTTCCGCCGCCGCTTCATGGCGGGCATGGATCGTATTCGCATGGGCATTTTGTTCCCGAATAACGTGGTGATGCCAAACTCATCGCTGGCGACCTATCTTGACCTGGCGCAGCAGGAGTTTGGCACGCCCGACAGTGAAGTGATGGTGGATGAGCACGGGCTCGACGTGGCGCGCATTTTCACCGCCCTGCAGCAGGCTGAAGCCAGCGGCGAGCCTTATGCGCTGCTGGGCGCCAGCTACAGTTTTGTCCACCTGCTGGATGAGATGCAGCGCCAGCAGCGCTGTTTCTCGCTGCCTGCAGGCAGCCGCATTCTCGATACCGGCGGCTTTAAAGGTCAGTCGCGCGAAATGGAACCCGCAGAATTTTACGCTGCGATCTCCGCCGCCTTCGGAATCCCGCGCTCGCACTGCATCAACATGTACGGCATGACGGAAATCAGCACGCAGTTCTATGACGAGGGCAATGAAAACTGTCAGCCGGTCAAATCCGGGCCGCACTGGGTGCGCACGCGCGTGGTCAATCCGCTGACCGGCGAGGATCTGCCTGCAGGTGAAATTGGCGTGCTAGTGCATCACGATCTGGCACATTTCAACTCGGTTTCAGCCCTATTGACGGAAGATGCCGGCAGGATGGTGCCGGGCGGATTCCATTTATTAGGGCGTGTGACCGGCGCCGATGCGAAAGGCTGTTCGCTGACCATGGAAGCGTTTCTGGCCGCCGCGCAGGTACAGGCGTGAGAGAGTTTGCCGGACATCTGCCCGGTTTTTCTGCCGATGAGGTGCAGTGGCGCACGCTGAGTTTTAGCCAGCACGGCGAAAGTCTTGAGGTGTGTGTTCCGCAGCTCAACGATCAACAGATCACGGCGCTGTCAGCTCGAATTCGTGCTAATGCTCGCGCCTATCTCAGCCAGCTCAGCGTCGCGCAAATCATCGCGATTATTGATGACGCGGTGGCGCGGCTGCTGGATCGCACCCATCCGCTGCGCATCAAAGCCGAAAAGCTGCTGCCGATGGTCACCGGTTACGATGCCGAGATGGTGCGCCTCGGCTTAACCGGCTATCTCAAAACCTTCCGCGAACCGCAGCTCAAACGCTTTCTGGCTGAGGACTTTGCCGATGCGCAGATGCTGGATGCGTTTCAGCCACGGCCTAATGGCGGCTTTGCGCGCGCATTTGGTCCGCAGCTGCTGCTGCATATCTGGGCTGGCAATGTGCCGGGCTTACCGCTGTGGAGTTTGATCTGCGGTTTGCTGGTGAAGGCCGGCACTATCGGCAAACTGCCCGGTAATGAGCCGCTGATGGCGAGCTGGTTCGCCCAACTGCTGGCAGAAATCGACCCTAAACTGGGCGCATGCCTGGCGGTGGTGTGGTGGAAAGGGGGCGACGCTGAAACTGAGCCGACCTGGCTACGTCAGCCCGACGTAGTGGTTGCCTATGGCGGCAATCAAACGCTCGCCGCGATTCAGCAGCGTCTGCCGGTCACCACGCGGTTTCTGCCGCACGGGCACAAAATCAGTTTTGGTTTGGTGGCACGTTCGGCGCTCAATGCCCGCCAGGGCGCGGATCTGGCACGTCGCGTGGCGTATGACGTGATGCGTTACGACCAGGCCGGATGTTACTCGCCGCAGATGCTGTTTGTGGAGCGCGGCGGCAAGATTTCACCCGATGAGTTTGCGGCTTACGTCGCGCATGAGCTGGCCGCGTTGGAACATAAACATCCGCGTCGTGCGCTGGCGATCGAAGAGATCAACAGCATCGCGGCGTGGCGCAATGGTGAAGAACTGCGCGCGCTGGCGGGCGATCGCACCTTATACGGCGCGCCTGCCGACAGCTGGGCGGTGGTGTGCGTCGCCCAGGCTGCAGCGCTGGCTCCCTCCGCGCTGGGAAGAACGTTGAAAGTGGTGCCGGTTGATGTGCTGGATGATGCGATTGGTTTGATAGCGCCGCAGCGCGACTTTCTGCAGACGACAGGCGTTGCCGCCACGCCGCAGGAGTTGTTCCGCCTTGCCGCGCTATTAGGGCAGGTTGGCGTGACCCGCATTACCGCGTTCGGCCAGATGACGTCGCCGCAGGCGGGCTGGCACCACGATGGGCGTTTTAGCTTGCTTGATCTGGTGCGCATTACGGAAATCGAGCAGGGTGCCGAAGCCGCTGCCGATGGGTTCGCGCCTTACGCGGACTGATGTGGTCGCCATGAATGGCGGCCCTACGACGGGATGGTGCGGTTTTGTAGGGTGCATATTCATGCGCACCAGGCAAAATCACTCAAGATATTTTTATAGGAGCCAGGATGAAATTCTCCAACCGTACGGTTTTGGTCACCGGCGCGAGCCGCGGTATCGGTGCCGCGATTGCCAAAGCCTTCGCCGCTGAAGGGGCATTGGTGGTGGTCAACTATCTGCGCAATGCAGCGGCGGCGGAAGGCGTGGTCGAGGCGTGCCGCGCGCTCGGCGGTGACGCGCTAGCGATCGCTGCGGATGTCACCTCAGAGCAGCAGGTCAATGCGATGATGGAGCAGATCGTCAACGCCACCGGCCGACTCGATGCGTTGATCAACAATGCTTTCGCTCCTTACATTTTCGACACGGACAACCGCCAGCGTTTCTGGGAAACGCCATGGTCAGCTTACCAGACGCAGTTCGACGGCGCGGTGCAAGCCGCCTACAACGTGTGCCAGGCGGCGCTGCCCTTAATGCGCACGCAGGTGCGTGGCAGCATCGTCAATATCGCCACCGATCTGGTGGCGCGTCCCTCCGTGCCTTATCACGACTACATCACGGCGAAAGCGGGGCTGATCGGTTTTAGCCGCGCGCTCGCGACTGAGCTGGGTCCGCTGGGCATTCGCGTCAACTGTGTGGCGCCGGGACTGGTTTATCCCACCGATGCCAGCCAGGCAACCCGCGAAGAGGTGCGCGATTTCCTGACGGCACAAACGCCGCTGCGCCGCATCGCGCGCCCGGAAGATATCACCGGGCCGGTGTTGTTTCTGGCATCAAACTGGAGCGAGTTTGTCACCGGGCAGACGCTGCACGTGGATGGTGGTTTGGTGATGAGCTGACATTTGTAGGGGCGACATTCATGGCGACCGGTTTTCCTGGTGCGCATAAATGCGCACCTTATGAAATCAGAGCCGCCATTGGTGATGACCAGGAGGGTTATAACTGCGAAATCAAATAACTATCCAACCTAATCAACGCAATAACATACTTCGGCAACGCCTCCAGCAACGACGGCAGATGAATGGTCTCATCCGCGCCATGCGGCAAACCGTGGCCTGCCGGTAAAAAATCAGGCGTGTTTGCGGCGGTTTTACGGTAGCCGGGTCCAAAGGTAATCGCATTCGGCAGCTTCTTCGAATGGGTCACGCCGCCCATGGCATAAGGGCGATCGTCTCTGCCGGTGGTGTCATTCCACACCTGCTGCAACAGCGAAATCACCGGATGCGATGCGGGCAGGAAGAAAGGTGCCACATCGCGCCAGTTTGGCTGCAAGGTAATCGCTGTGGCGGCAAGTTGCTGCTGCAGAATCTCCACGATCTGTTCGCCGCGCCATGAAACCGGATAGCGAATATCACCATCAATACTCAAGGTATCGGCTTGATGGCTGTACCACACGCCCGCGTTCAGCGTCAGTTTGCCGGACTCCGCATCTTCCAGCCCCAATCCGGCGCCGACACCATAAGGCGAAGCGAACAGTTGCACCAACGTTTCGGCCAGCTGACGTTGATGGTCGTCCAACAGCTCCAGTTCGATCAGCGCGGCGAGCAGCACCTGGGTAGCATTCAGCGTGCCATCGGGGAAGGCAGCATGGCCGCCGTTGCCGCGCGCCTCCAGCGTGAAACACCCATTCTGTTGCGGCTTGATCGCTACATAGCTCGCGGCAAGACCCTGCAGCCGCGCCAGCTTTTCGCCCACCGCATCAAGATCGGCATTTGCAATGTGCACGCTGGCAAAATCCGGCACGCTGTTACTGGCGGAACCGGCGACGATGCCTGCCAGCAGGCCAGCATTCGGTACCGCGAGGGTAAACGACAGCTGTCCTTTCTGCGCATTGTTCACCGGGAACATGCCATCGGTGACAATCGAATAATCCGGAACCGGGCCGTGCTGCGCGAACCACGCCATATCGGCCATATTGGTCTCTTCCGCCAGGCCATAAACGATGCGCAGATTGTGGTGCAGCGGGATGTTGAGATCGCGTATCAGCTTTAACAGATAGAAGTTCAGCACGCCGGGACCTTTGTTATCGGCCACGCCGCGACCAATGACAAAATCGCCGTGCTGTGTCAGCGCGAAGGGCGGATAGGTCCAGTTGTCGCCCGCTGGCACCACATCAAGATGGTTAATCAGCCCGATATCGCGCGCGTGCTCACCATAAATCACCGAGCCGGCATACCCCTGGTGACGCTCAGTTTTAAAACCGGCCTGCTCGGCCTGAGTCAAAACTTTCTGCAAAATTTCTGCACACTCGGCACCAAAAGGCGCGCCAGGCGCAGCGCGATCGGCGCGGCTAATGCTGGGGATGGCAATCCATTCCGCTAAATCAGCGGTTAATGCGGCACGATTGGCGGCGATCCATTGCTGAATTTGCGGCAACAGCGCGCTTTCCTGAGGTGATAACGACGCGGACATGAGGGTTCTCCTTAAATTTATGCACAACATAAAACATTCCGCCGCGCGGGCTTAGACGCATTTGCGCGAAACATTGCCAGCGCGCAGCTAAGCGCCGCTTCATGCGCATTCCAGCAAAGCTTAGTCATTTTTGTTGCTCGTATTGCACGGCAAAGCAACGGAGATTAACGCCTTACAACGCTAAGTCACCAGTAATGCAGGAGAATTAAGGTGGATAACAGCCCCGCAGCCGGAGCGACAGTCGGCGTGGATGTCGGTGGAACCTTTACCGATTTTGTTTTATTTGATCCGCAACGCCAGCAACGCTTTTTCCATAAACAGCCCAGTACGCCTGCCGATCCCGCTCTGGCAGTAAGTGACGGGCTGCGCGCCGTGCTGCTAAAGAGCGGCCTGTCCGCCAGCGCATTGTCGCTGGTGTTGCACGGCACCACACTTGGCCTTAACGCCATCATCCAGCGGCGCGGCGCTGACATCGCGCTGGTGATCAGCAGCGGGTTTCGCGATGTGCTGGAGATCGCCCGTGCGCGGATGCCGTCCTCTTTTGATTTTCATGCCGATCGTGAACCGCCTTTTTTACCGCGTCAGCGCGTGCTGGAGATCCCGGCGCGCTTTAATCCCGCCGGTGAGGTAACGCAGTGGCCAACGGAGGATGAGCTGGCCCGCGTCGCTGCCGATGTGTTGCCGCTCAAGGTCAGCGCGGTGGCGTTGGTCACCATCAACGGCTACGCCAACCCAACGCGTGAAGCGGAACTGGCTGCCGCGCTGGCCGCCAAGCTGGGTGAGGTGCCGGTGCTCTCCTCGGCGCAGCTGTGGCCGGAAATTCGTGAATATGAACGCACGCTGGTGGCCGGGCTTAATGCCTATATTCAGCCGCTGATGCAGCGCTACTTTAACCGGCTGAGTGATTTACTGGCGCAGCAGGCGATAGAGGTTCCATTACTGATCACCGCCTCCAACGGCGGCGTGCTGCCGCTGGACGCTGCGCATCAGCGTCCGGTCGATACGCTGCTATCGGGGCCGGCTTCCGGGGTGATCGCTGCTGCGCATCTGGCTGCAGGTACGGGGTTTGTCTCCTTTGACATGGGCGGTACCAGTAGCGACATCTCGCTTTCCGAACACGGCGAGATCGAACGCGTTAACCGCACCGAAATTGGCGGGCTGCCGCTGATTTTGCCGGTGGTGGGGGTTTCGGCGATTGGTGCGGGCGGCGGTTCTATCGTGCATGTCGATGATTTCGGCATTCTCAAAGTCGGGCCAGCAAGCGCGGGCGCCGATCCGGGGCCGGTTGCCTATCAGCGCGGCGGAAGCCAGCCCACGCTGACCGATTGCTATCTGATAAGCGGCATCTTATCCGCTGACGCGGCGCTGGCGGGCACCATTACGCTGGATCATGCCGCCGCCCATCGCGCACTGAGTGCGTTGGGCAAACCCTTAGGTTTGGATGCCGAACAGGTGGCGAGCGGCGCAATGGCGGTGGCGACGGCGCAGATGGCAACCGAATTGAATAAAGCGCTGGCGCAGCGCGGATTAACCGCAGACGAATTAACCCTGATTCCCTTTGGCGGAGCGGGTCCAACGCACGCCAACTTTTTCGCCGAAGAGGCGGGCATCCATCGCATTCTGGTGCCGCTGCGTCCTGGTACTTTCTGCGCCGAGGGGGCGATCAGTGCCGATATTCGCCGTGACTTTGTGCGCAGCCTGCGTATTAACGTCACGACGGAAAGCTACGGCAAAATCGCGCAGACCGTTGAGGAGCTGCACCAGCTGGCGCAAACGTGGTTTGCCCAACAGGCCAGCCGCCTCAGCAATCACGTCCAGTATCGGGTGGAAGCGGATATGCGCTATGCCGGCCAGGCTTATGAGCTAAGCGTTAATCTCGATAGCCCGCAAGCGATAAGCCATCAACAGCTGCTGACGCGTTTTCAGCAGCTGCATCAGCAGCGCTATGGGTTTAACACGCCGGATGCGGCCATCGAACTGACTACGCTGCGCCTGTCATTGAATGCTGCGCTGCCGCGTCCGACGGACAAACCGTTTAGCGCCGATGTACAAAATCAGCAACCCGGTTTGCGTCCGGTTTATCTGCGCGCAGGTTGGGTGAACGCGCATATCTGGCAGCGCGTAAACATCGGCCAGGCGATCCACATCGACGGTCCGGCGGTGATTGAGCAAGACGATACCACCACGCTGATCTTGCCTGGCTGGACGGCACGCACCGATGACAGCGGCAATCTGCTGATCACGCGTGTAACGGAGGATGCGGCATGAAACTGGATGCCATTACCCTTGAAATCCTTAATCAAAAACTCACCGCGCTGACTGAAGAGATGTGCCACATCCTGCAGCGCACCGGTCGCACGCTGTACGTAAAAGAGACAGCAGATTTTTGCTGCGCGATAGCCGATTTACAGGGCCGCTTCTTTGCCTATCCGAAAGGCATCGGCGTTTCCGGTTTTGTCGGGTTGAATGCGCTCACCGCGATTCAGGCGGTGGGCGATGTCGCGCCCGGTGATGTGATTCTAACCAACGATCCCTGGCGCTCGCGCGGGCTGGCCACCCACCTGCCGGATTTGCAGGTGCTGGCGCCGTGGTTCATTGACGGGGAGTTGGTGGCGTGGGGCTGGGCCTTTTTGCACGCCTCGGACGTGGGCGGCCGCGTGCCGAGCAGCATCTCACCGACTAATAGCGATATTTATCAGGAAGGGCTGCAAATTCCGCCGGTTAAGTTGCTACGCGCCGGCGAACTCAATCGCGATGTGATGAATATCCTCACCGCCAACAGCCGCACGCCTGATGCGATTGCCGGTGATATTCAGGCGATGCTGGCCGCGCTCAATGCCGGACGCGATCGCCTCAATCGTATCGTGGCGCAGCATGGCGTAAACAACGTGGTGCAGGCGCAGCTGGATCTGCAGGCTTACTCCGCGATCCGCGCGCGTCAGGTGCTGCGCCGCATTCCCGACGGCGTTTATCCGTTTGAAGATTACCTTGATGATGCGGCGGGCAGCGGTTTGCCGGTGCGGCTCGCCATCACCGCCACCTTCAATGATGGCAACGTGCATCTCGACTTCACCGGCAGCGACGCGCAGGTAGCCGCGGCGATCAACATTCCCAGCCACGGCGATCCGCATGCATGGCTGACGCTGCGTATTCTGGCGCTGGTGTGCACGCTGGATAAAGGCGTACCGCTGAATGCCGGTTTGCTGGCACCGGTGACGCTGTTTGCGCCCGCCGGTTCGCTGGTCAACCCGCATTATCCGGCAGCGGTGGGCGTGCGCCACGCGGCGGCGGTGCGGGTCAACGATCTGCTTAACGGCTTGCTGGCCCAGCCTTTGCCCGAGGTGATGCCTGCCGCCAGCGGTGGCACCATTATTCCGCTGGTGATTGCCGAAGTGGCGCGTAATGGCCGCGAGCAGAATGTGCAGGTGATTGAACCGATGGTCGGCGGCGGCGGGGCGCGCTTTGGTCGCGACGGCATCGACGGGCGCGACAACAGCATCTCAAACCTGGCGAATAATCCGGTGGAGATGGTGGAAGCGGAAACCCAGATCGAAATCCGCCAATACGCGTTGCGACCGGGTTCTGCTGGCGCAGGCCAGTGGCGCGGCGGCATGGGCCAGCAGATTCGCGTGCGCATTCTGCAGAATGACAGCACGCTACTGGCGCGCGGCATGGAGCGTATGCTGTTCCAGCCATGGGGCGTGCAGGGCGGCCAGCCCGGTCAATCGACCACGCTGACGCTCAATCCTGAGGCAAACGGCGGCGCGTCGCTCGGTAAGATCGATCTGCTGAGCGTCAATGCCGGTGACGAAGTGCTGCTGCAAACGCCCGGCGGCGGCGGTTGGGGCGATCCCTTTAAGCGCGATCCACTGGCGGTACAAAACGACGTTACTAACCAGTTGCTGAGCCATGCCGATGCGGCGCAGCATTATGGCGTGGTGTTGACCGATCGCGGCCTGGATGTAGCGGCCACCGCTGCCTTACGCAACTCACCACGCGAAACCTCCTCCTCCTTCGGCGTAGCGCGCGATAACTGGCAGTCGCTCGTCGACGGTGATGCACTGACGCGCCTTAATCAGCTGCTTTATCCACTCAGTCCGGCCGAGCGCCAGCGACATCGCTCAGCGGTTTTTGCCGCAGCGCTGGCGCGGTTACCGGCTAACTTTCCCCGCTCAACGTCTCCAGAGATTGCCACAGCGCGCCAGGCGTTTGCTGATGCGCTGCGTGCGCTGGAGATCGAGCTTTCAGCTTTTATTACTTCAATACCAGGAGATGGCCATGCGCCTCGTTAATAACAAAAAAATCCTGCTCACCGCGCTGGTGGGCATGTTGATCAGCGGTGCGGTGCACGCGGCTGAAACCAGTGATTCAGTGATCGTCGGGGTTTACGGCGGTGACTGGGAGAAAAATATCCGCGCTTCCGGTCTGGAGCAGTTTGCCAAAGATAATCACCTTAAGCTCACCGTGGTGCCCGGCGCTGATGCCGAATGGTTTGCCAAGCTGCGCGCCGCCAAAGGCCGTCGCTCACCGTATGACGTGGTGGTGTTCCAGCCCGATACCGTGCAGCGCGCCCAGGCGGCGGGTTTGCTGCAGCCGCTTGATGCCAAAGATATTCCCAACCTGAACAATCTGTACAAAAGTGTGCAGTCGCGCTTTGTTTATGACAATCAAACCTACGCCGCCGCCTTTAGCCTCGGCCAGCTCGGACTCGCCTATCGCAGCGATCTGGTGAAAACGCCGCCGAAAAGCTGGCTGGATCTGTGGAATCCGGAATACAAAGGCCACGTGGCGATTTCATCGCCGACTTACGCCGCCGGTTTGCAGTTCTTCGCAGGCCTGGTGCACGCACTAGGCGGTGAGCTGAATCAGCCTGCCGCAGTGGATAAAGCCTTTGCCAAACTCGCGGAACTGCGCGGCAACGCGGTGGCCTTCCCGGACAGCCCGGGCGCGATTCAAACCTTGCTGGAGCGCGGCGATGCGTGGGTGGTGCCGTACTGGGATGGCCGCGTCTTTGCGCTAAAGCAGCAGGGCATGAAAGTCGATTTCGTCTATCCGTCCGACGGTCCGGTGGTCGGCGCTGCCAACTGGGTGATTCCAAAGGGCGCGCCGAACCTCGCCAACGCCTACAAAGTGGTGAACGCCATGTCGGCGCCTGAAGTGCAGAAAGCCTTCTCCGATAAATCACTGTATGGCATGACCAACAAGGACGTGCAGTACAGCGACAACCTGAAGAAACAGGTGAAAGTCGGTGAAGAGGCGTACAGCAAATTGATCTGGATCGATTACAGCACTGCAACGCCGCAGCTGGCGGACTGGACGCGTCGCTGGAGCCAGGCGCTGGGCGGTGCGAAATGAGTTCAGTCGTCATTGACGGCGTAGCGCGGCAGTTTGATAACCACCGCGCCCTGAATGACGTCAGCATCACCATTGAGCAGGGCGAGTTTTTCTCCCTGCTCGGGCCAAGCGGCTGCGGCAAAACCACGCTGCTGAATATCATCGCCGGATTTTTGGCGCCCAACCGTGGTCGCGTATTGATCGGTGGCAAGGATGTCACCGCGCTGCCGCCGTATCAGCGCCACATCGGCATGGTATTTCAAAACTACGCGCTGTTTCCGCATCTGAGCGTGGGCGATAACGTCGCCTTTGGCCTCAAGGTGCGCAACGTGTCGCGCAGTGAACAGCAGCGCCGCGTCACGGAAGCGCTTAAACAGGTGCGACTGGAAGGGCTGGCGCAGCGTATGCCGCATCAGCTTTCTGGTGGGCAACAACAGCGCGTGGCGATTGCGCGCGCGTTGGCCATCGAGCCGCAGGTGCTGTTGCTGGATGAACCGCTATCGAACCTGGATGCGCGCCTGCGCAAGGAGATGCAGGACGAACTGCGCGCGTTGCAACAGCGCGTCGGCATCACCACGGTGCTGGTGACGCACGATCAGGAAGAGGCGCTTACGCTATCCGATCGCATCGGCATTCTCGGGCAGGGTGAACTGCAGCAGATTGGCTCACCAGCCACGCTCTATCGCCAACCGGCGAATCGTTTTGTCGCGGAGTTTGTCGGACAGGCCAATCTGTTCCATGTCGCCGCGCAAAACGGACTTTACCAGGCGCGCGATCACTTCGTCGCCGCTGGGCAGGCGCTGCAACTCAGCGCCGCGCAGCCAGCAAGCGCGTCATCGTTGCTGATTGTGCGTCCGGAGCGCGTGCAATTCTCAACCGAACCGCAGGAATTTGCCAGCAACGGCAGCGTCGCCAGCGTGAAAGAGGTGAGTTTTGCCGGCGCCACCTTGCGTGTGGTGTGCCAGCTGCCGGGCGGTGGCGAGATCCGCGTGCAGCCAGCGGAAGCACATTTTTCGCAGCTGCCCGCACCCGGCGATCGCTGCTATCTACACTGGCAGGCGGCGGATGTTATCGTGCTGCCCGCGCTGGAGCACGCCTGATGAAGATCGCCACGCGTAATCTATTTCCCTGGCTGCTGCTGACGCCATCGTTACTGTTTCTGCTGCTGTTTTTGCTGGTGCCGCTGCTGCTGCTGTTCGACCAAAGCCTGACCAACGTCGATAGCCTGCTCAATCCGTTGCCGGGCTACAGCCTGGCGCAATATGTGACGGTGTTTGCGGATCCGCAATATCTGCACGCGCTCTGGACCACGCTGTGGGTGTCGTTGCTGACCGCCGCCATCACCGTACTTTTAGCCTGGCCTGCGGCGTGGCTGCTGGTGACCACGCAACGGCGCGGCTGGCGCACGCTGCTGTACGTCATCCTGATTTCGCCGCTGCTCACCAGCGTGGTGATCCGTACTTTTGCGTGGATTGTGCTGCTGGCGCAGAACGGATTGATCAACGGTTTCCTGCTGTTTACCGGCCTCATTCCGCAGCCGCTCAGCCTGTTGTGGAACATGAATGCGGTGATCATCGCCTATGTGCAAGTCATGCTGCCGTTTGCCGTGCTGCCGTTGATTACCTCGTTAAACGAGATTGCGCCTTCGCTGCGGCTGGCGGCGATGAGTCTTGGCGCGACGCCAGCGGCCACCTTCCGTCGCGTCGTTTTACCCTTAACGCTGCCCGGCATGCTGACTGGGTTCATCATCGTCTTTTCCCTCGCGGCGGGCAGCTACATCACGCCGTTGCTGATTGGCGGGCGCTTTCAGCCGCTGCTGCCGATTGCCATTTATCAGCAGGCGATGCAGATCGCCAACCTGCCGCTAGCCGCAGCGCTAGCGCTGACGTTGCTGGTGATGACGTTGATTGTCGCCGGGATTGCGGGCGTATTCCTGAAACGCTGGGAGAAGAAGAATCATGGATAACACTCAAAGCCTATCGCAGCGCCTGACGCAGTTCGGCATGACGCTGGCTGGCATCGTGATTTACGCCTTTTTAGCGCTGCCGGTGCTGGTGATTGTGCTCTCGGCGTTTAGTCCGGAACCTTATCCGCAGTTTCCGCCGCAGGGATTTTCGCTGCGCTGGTTTAGCGCGTTATTGCAGGATGATGGGTGGATTGCATCGCTGTGGATTAGCGCGTTGCTGCTGGTGGTGGTCACGCCGGTTACCGTGGTGCTCGGCACCTTTGCCGCCTGGTCGCTGGCGCGACTGGATTTCCGCTATCGCGAAGCCCTGCAGGCTTTTATTCTGTCACCGCTGATGATTCCGCAAGTGGTGCTGGGCATTGCGCTGCTCTACGTGCTGACGGCGGCTGGAATAGCCGGAATGATCAGCGGGTTGGTGATTGGTCATGTGGTGGTAGCGCTGCCCTATGTGGTGCGCACCGTCAGCGTCAGTCTGGCGGCTATGGATAAACGTCTTGAAGCGGTATCGATGAGTTTGGGCGCGGGTCACTGGTATACCTTTCGCCACGTCACGCTGCCGCTGATTAAGCCCGGCATTCTGGCCGGTGCGGTATTTGCGGCGGTGACCTCTTTTGGTGAAGTTTCGGTGAGCCTGTTTCTCAGCGCGCCAGACACCATCACCGTGCCGGTTCGGGTATTCAACTATGTCGATCAGACCTTCGATCCCACGGTGAATGCTATTTCGGTAATCTTTATCATCTTCGCAGTGCTGATTTTGATGGTGATTGAGAAAACGATTGGGTTAGTGAAGTTGAGTTAGCTTATCGCCGCCGTGATGGGGAAATAACGGGTTCGTTGCGCAGTAAACAATGAATATTGTATTTGCTGAACCATCTCAGAAATTTCTTTAGTTAAACGAGTAAACCGTACTGGTAAGTGCGGTTTTTTTTATGAATACGGATCACAACTGGCTAAAATTTAGCTTCATTGAATTTTATCATGCCCCTATAGTTTTCGTGGTTAATGGAATTAACGATAGGGATATATATGTACCACAGTGATGCGGTCATACGGCAGCTTCAGGCGCAAAGGATACTGGCAGAAAAGCTCGACAATGCGGTTGCCGGCGTTATTGATGCAGTTTCCGATCAAGTCAATAAGATCAATAAAGGGGCAACCCGGCTTTCATTTTATGCATCGTGTTTTACTGATGAGTACATTGACGTCTGTAAAAATCAGATGCTGGAAGATAATCGTTTTAGAAAAGCAGTCGTACGGTTAATAAAAGACAGAGATATTGTTTTTTCACTGTTGCAAACCTACATAGAATATCAGCTTGAAGGCAGATCTTACCGCCAACTTGAAGCAATTAAAATGCATCTGATGCGAGCCAACATTCACATCGCAGCTAGCACACTGACTACTCGCGCATTTGGTGCTGGTGCGACTATGGCTGTCGTTATGGGGATGAATATAACGCTTCCTGTTGGCCGGAATGTTGGTGCTGCAGTTGGCGCGGCAGCGTCATTATTAGGAATTTATGCCATAGTTCAGAACGCAGCAGACAGCGCAAAGCGTTTGCAAATAATGCACCCTCCTTTTTATCACGCATTGTATATGCGAGAACTCGAAATGATGTATTTCCTTATTGAACCTTCATTCATGCGGGCTGGTGCGCTAAAAAATCAATGGCTTTCAGATTACGAAGTCGCTGAAGTATTAATGAAATTAGTGGGAAAATGATGAGGAAATTTTTAAGGCAATGGTTAATATCAGAATCGAAATTCCTGATCTGCACATACGTGCCGATTGTATCTACCGTACTGTTTGCACTGCTACAAATTTATTTTTTTCCAGATAGCAGTATGTTAGGTGTAGGGATATTTTATCTGTGCTCTCTTTCATTTGTTATCTATAAATGTCGTTGAGTTAAGTTTGAAGCATGTTTGTTTAGGCGCCTATTTTTGGAGGGTAAACATATGTTTTTGATTGTTAATTTCAGACTCTTAGGAAAATAGCATATGTTCAATGTAATTAGGTTTAAATGCTCCTTGGACTTGCATACGAGAAGGTTGGAGTAAAACTATGAGAGGGTTTTTTAATCGGTGGTTGGTAACACAATTGCAATTTCTATTACGTATATACGTTCCCGTTTTATGTGCGCTCGTGTTTGGTATGTTGAAATTTTATTTGTTTCCCGAGAGTGGGATGATGAGCGTATTGATCGTTTACCTGTGTGCGTATATTTTTGTTGTTTATAAATGTCGAAAACTTTAAAGGATTAAATATGTCAACTCCAGCACATCTCTGGTTAGAAGATGAAAGCGGTTCGCCAATTGTGGGTTCGTGCATCATGCCGACCAGACTCGGTTCGATAGAGCTCAACTCCGTCATGCACAATATTACCATTCCGGTGGATCCGCACACCGGAAGGCTGACAGCCACACGGATTCACGCACCGATATCCGTTCAGAAGGAGTTCGATAGAACAACGCCGGTGCTTTTTCGTGCATTGTGCCAGTGCAGAGCGCTGAAATCTGCGACCATCAAGATGTACCGAATTAACGAAGCGGGCATTGAGGTTGAGTATTTTAATATCCACCTGGATAACGTCAAAATCTCCAGCATTTCACCGGCTCTGCTGCCAAACGGCCAGACCAGCACGCATCTGGAAAATATTGAGCTACGATATGAAACGATCACATGGAAATATGTGGACGGAAATATTGTGTTCAAGGATGGATGGAATGAGAGGATGATTGCTTAGCTTCTGGCTAATACAGCTGACGCTGAGGATTAGAAATAGATGAAAAGAATAGTATTGCTCAAAGACGATATAACCAAAGTATCAGCAGACGTATTTTTGAACGCGACAAATACCTCCTGAGCCGTTTTTAACGGATAGGCGAATAAGACACTGAATCGTTTCGTTTCCCTATATCAGCACCGGGGTACATAGATTTCCTAAAACGTTGAAGACTGAGATTTAGCTTCACGGTATAGTATCATTGCCCTATGGTTTGCAAGGTTAATGGAATTAAAATAGGGATATATATGTACCACAGTGATACAGTCATAAAACAGCTTCAGGCGCAAAGGATTCTGGCAGAAAAATTCGACAACACAGTTTCTGGCGTTATTGATGCAGTTTCCGGTCAGGCCAGTAAGAACAATAAAGGGGCGATCAGGCTCTCCTTATCACGCATAATATATACGTGAGCTCTAAATGATGCATTTCCTTATCGAACCTTCATTCATGCGCGCTGATGCGCTAAAAAGCCAATCGCTTTCAGATCACGAAGTCGCTGAGGGATTGATTAAGTTAGTAGGGAAATAATGAGGAAATTTTTAAAACAATGGTTAATATCAGAATCGAAATTTCTGATCTGCACTTACGTGCCGATAGTATCAACAATAATTTTTGCGCTGCTACACATCTACTTTTTTCCAGATAGCAGTATGTTAGGTGTAGGGATATTTTATCTGTGCACTCTTTCATTTGTTATCTACAAATGTCGTTAAATTTAAGAGTGAAATAGAATATGTTTAGCGTGCTGAAACATAATGCTCTTCAGGTTTGCATACGAGTAGGTTGGAGTGAACTAGGATGGGGTATTTGAAGAGATGGTTAGTAGAACAATTAAAATTGTTGTTATGCATCTATGTTCCGGTTTTATGTGCACTCGTATTTGGTGTGCTTAAAGTTTATTTTTATCCCGAGAGTGGAATAATGAGCGTGGGCCTTGTATATCTTCTCACGCTAATAATTTCTGTTTATAAATTTCGCTAAATTCAGAGGAATTAATATGTCAACTCCAGCACATCTCTGGTTAGAAGATGAAAATGGTTCTCCGATTGTAGGTTCGTGCATGATGCCGAGCAGACTCGGTTCGAGAGAACTGAACAGGGTGATGCACAACATCGCAATCCCGGTAGATCAGTAAACGGGAAGGCTGGCAGCCACAAGGATTCATGCACCAATATCTGTTCAAAAGGAGTTTGATAGAACTATCCCGGTGCTGTTTCGAGCATTGTGTCAGTGCAGAACGCTGAAATCTGCGACCATCAAGTTGTACCGAATTAACGAAGCGGGTATTGAGGTTGAGTATTTTAATATCCACCTGGATAACGTCAAAATCTCCAGCATCTCACCGGCTCTACTGCCAAACGGCCAGACCAGCATGAATCTGGAAAATATTGAGCTACGATATGAAACGATTACATGGAAATAAGTGGACGGAAATATTGTGTTTAAGGATGGATGGAATGAGAAGATGATTGCTTAGCCTTTGGCTAACCCTAAGGAGTAGAACTAACATGAACAAAATTGCATTACTTAAAGACGACATAACCAAAGTTCCGGCAGACGCTATTGTGAATGCCGCCAACACCTCTTTGCTGGGCGGAGGCGGGGTTGATGGCGCCATCCATCGGGCAGGCGGGCCAGCGATTTTGGCTGAATGTCAGAAAATCAGGAATCGGCAAGGTGGCTGTAAAGTCGGGGATGCAGTCATCACCACGGCGGGAGATTTGCCGGCAAAATATGTCATTCATACCGTTGGACCACATTGGCATGACGGGCAACATGACGAAGAAAAACTGTTAAAAAATGCCTATCAGAGCTGTTTTAAATTGGTAGAAGAGTATGGCATTCAAACCGTTTCGTTTCCGAATATCAGCACCGGTATCTACAGATTTCCTAAGGTATTGGCGGCTGAGATCGCATTGGGTGTGATTAATCAGTGCTTACATGACAACCCCAACATCGAACAAGTCAATTTGGTCTGCTTTGATGAGGAAAATTACGACATTTATTCAAAAATGCTGGCCCAATAAAGTTCTGATTAATTCACTCGGTAAAAGGCAGCTTAAGGAGTTGATGGCGACGATTTTCACCGAGTTCGACCTCTCAAGTAAATTGGGCAAACGATGTATGCCGATTACAATCATTAGTTAAAATGCTCACTGACTCAGTCGATAAACATCCGCATACTGTTAGCGTGATATTTGCGGTAGGGTAGATAAGGTCAATGACTATCCTGTCGACGCAGTAAGCCGGGAATAAAGGCAACTGTTGACCCCCACTCAATAATTACAAGGAATAGTTAGTAACATGGGATTTAGGTTTCGAAAATCGATTAGCATTATTCCAGGTGTAAGGATGAACCTGAGCACCTCCGGTGCGAGTCTGAGTGTTGGGCCGCGAGGGGCCTCCGTTTCATTTGGCAAGCGCGGTACTTTTGCCAATCTTGGGCTTCCAGGGACGGGGCTGAGCTACCGTACCCGGCTCGACCGGGCAAGTGCAGCGAGCAGAAAACGTAATGCCTCTAAACAAGAGGACCCTCATTTACGGCAAGAGCTTGAGCAAGAGGTTGAAGCGCTTAATCAGGCAGTAGACGATATTGTGAATATCTATCTTCTTACACCTGATCCTCGCATGGGGCATTCCTACTCCGAGCTGGAATCGCATTATCGCCAGTTGATGTTGCAGCCCTACAATGTGCCTGCACCTGTCCGTCCCGAAAAGCCCGCTCCCCTTGTTGCCCCTGAACAACCTGAAGACAAACAAGGCCGAAGTCTTATTGGCCGAATATTTGAATCAGCCTCTGCGCGGCGGGAACGGCAAACACAAAATATTGAGCAATGGCAACGCAAAGTCGAAGAGTGTAAACAGGAAAACGAACTTCATTTGAAGCGATATCAGGCGATGCGCCAGATCTGGGCGGAGCAGTACGCTAACTGGCAATTCGATGCGGCTGAGCATGAAAAAAAGATTGCGAGTAAAGCGATTAACATTGCATCTCAATTCGCCAGCGATAATAACTATTTCGAATCACTTCTGTCCGAAGTCATTCAGGCTGCTGATTGGCCACGCGAGACGCTAGTGTCGTTTCAGGTAAATACTTCCACGTCTGAAATCCTCATGGAAGTGGATTTGCCAGAGCATGAAATGCTGCCCAATTTATCGGTGCGGGTGAATGCCCGAGGCACAGAGATCATTGAGAAAGAGTTGTCACAAAAGGCCATGCGAGAACGTTATGCTCTTCATGTGCACGGGATCGTATTGCGGCTGGCTGGCATGGCTTTTTGCGCGCTGCCTTTCAATACAGTTATCGTCAGCGGTTTTACTCAGAGAATTAGCAAACAGACTGGGCACCTTAATGACGAATACATCATATCCTCACGTATTGAACGTCATTTATTTGAAAGGCTCAACTTTAGTAATCTGGAAAATGTCAGCCCAATTGAAGCATTCGATCAATTCCAAACACAGCGTCGCATGAGCGCTACTTTCATTTTTCAGCCAGTTACACCTATTGCTTAAGAATGTAGTCGCGACCTTTATTACTCGGGAACCATAACCTTTTTGACGCGATTGCATTCATTTTGTCTAAACCTCGTGGCAGAAGGTCTTTTGATAATCCACGTCAAATAAAAAAAGCGGCCCTCAGGCCGCCAAAAACCTCAATTGCAGTGAACATTGAGGAAGGAGGGCAATAATCGGGTTAGCCTTTCACGCCACCGGCCGTGAGGCCGCTGACTAGCCAGCGTTGTGCCAGTAAGAACACCAGCGTAATCGGAATCGCAGACAACACCGCCGCTGCGGCAAAGTCGCCCCACAGATAGTTCTGTGGGTTCAGATATTGCTGCATGCCGACCGCCAGCGTGTAGCTGTTCACATCGCGCAACAGCAGCGACGCAACCGGCACTTCGGTGACCGCGGCGATAAATGCCAGAATAAACACCACCGCCAGAATCGGCACCGACAGCGGTAACAACACCAGGCGGAATGCCTGCCACGGCGTGGCGCCATCCAGCGCGGCGGCTTCTTCCAGCGAACCATCGATGGTTTCGAAATAGCCTTTAATGGTCCAGACGTGCAGGGCAATGCCGCCAAGGTAGGCAAAGATCACACCGCCATGGGTGTTGAGGCCGATAAACGGCAGATATTGCCCAAGGCGATCAAACAGCGCATACAGCGCCACCAGCGACAGCACGGCAGGGAACATCTGGAAAATCAGCATGCCTTTTAACAAGGTCGCGCGGCCGGCAAAGCGCATGCGCGCAAAGGCATAGGCGCAGGTGGTGGAGAGCGCCACAATGCCGACGGCGCTGATGGCGGCGATCTTCACCGAGTTCCACAGCCACAGCAGCACCGGGAACGGTGGCGGCGTGACGCGTCCGTCGGCGTGCTCTACGCTGAAGCCTAACGCTAGCTGCCAGTGTTCCCAGGAAATCTGTTCCGGTATCAGCGAACCGGTAGCGAAGTTACCGGCGCGCAGTGAGATGGCGAAGACCATCAGCAGCGGAAACAGAATTCCCGCAATAAACATCAGCAGCAGCAGATGCGTCATCAACAGACGCAGCTTTTGCGACTTAGGTTGCACCATAGCCATAACGCCTCCTTAATCGAATTTCATCCGCACGGCTTTCAGATTGATCACCGCCAGCGCACCCACCAGCAGGAAGATCAGCGTGGCGATGGCTGCCGCCAGGCCAAAGTCCTGCCCGCCGCCGCCTTCAAATGCTATCCGCCAAGTGTAATTCACCAGTAAATCGGTGTAGCCGGCTGGCGTAGTGGTGCCGATACGATCCGGTCCGCCGTTGGTCAGCAGCTGCACCAGTACAAAGTTATTAAAGTTAAAGGCAAAACTGGCGATCATCAGCGGCATCAGCGGCTTTAACAGCAACGGCAGGGTAATCAGGAAGAAGTTCTGCAGTGGCCCGGCACCGTCCATCGCCGACGCCTCATAGAGATCGTCCGGAATGGCTTTCAGCAAGCCCATGCAGAGAATCATCATGTAGGGATAACCGAGCCAGGTATTGACGATCACCAGCATGGTGCGCGCCAGCGTCGGATCGCTGAACCACGCGGGCTGGAAGCCGAACAGCGCTTTCAGCATCACGTTGATTTCACCGAAGCTCTGGTTGAACAAGCCTTTGAAAATCAGGATCGAGATAAACGCGGGCACGGCGTAAGGCAAAATCAGCATCACGCGATACACCGCTTTGCCTTTCAGCGCTTCCCACTGCACCAGACATGCCAGCACCATGCCGACCGCCACGGTGAGAATCACCGTCACAAACGAAAACAGCAGCGTCCAGCCAAAGATGGCAAGAAACGGCTTCTGAATCCCTTCATCGGTAAACACGCGGATGAAGTTTTTCCAGCCGCTATTCACCGTGAAGCCCGGGCTGAGCGCTTCACCGCTGGCGTTCTGATAGAAGCCGGTGTCACGATTGGCCTGATATAGCGCGCCGCTTTGCTGATTTTTCAGATCGCCGTTGGCTTGCAGCTCAAACAGCGGACGTGTGCCGGAGAACTGGCGCAGCGAGCTCATTACCACGCGACGACCATCCGGCAGTTCGGCCTGAATCTGGTTCAGCGCCTGGCGATGGGTGGTGACGATGCGCAGCGTGGCACGTTCACCGGCAGGCGGCGGGGCGCTGGTGAGTTTCAGCTGTTGCGCGCCGCCAAAGGCAAACGCAGGTGAGACGAAAGTTTGCCCGTTGGCGGCTTCTGTCAGTACCAGCTGCCAACGATCGCCTGCCGGAAACAGTGAGAAATTAAGCGCCGAGCCATCCTGATATTGTCGACTGAGCAACACCTGTTGCGCCCGCTCCAGCGTCAGCTGGTTGGTGCTGCTGTAGTTAGTGAAGGCAATCGCAACGGTACAGGCGAGGGGAAACAGCACGAACAGCGCCATGCCCGCCAGCCCGGGATAGACATAGCGCCAGGCGTAAGCGCGACGATTAGCATAAATCCAGATGCCGACGGCGCTAATAATCAGCGTCACCAGCGCAAACAGATATTCACCTTTTGCATACATCAGCACGAGCAGATAGCCGACCAGCAGACAGCAGATACCGAGAAAAAAAGCTTTCAGCACGTCGCTGTAGCGTGCTGTTTTCGGTTTTCCTGACATGATGCGGTTTTCCTTAACAGCCAGTAACGAGCCGGAGCGATCCGGCTCTGGTAGAGAGGATTACTTGTTGAGACGCGCCTGCGCATCTTTCAGTGCCGCGTCCACGCTTTGACGCCCGCTCAGCGCATTCAGCGTGGCGGTGCGCATGGCGTACCAGAAGGCGGCCATCTGCGGAATGTTTGGCATGATGTCGCCGTTACGAGCGTTATTCATGGTGGCGGCGATGCGTTCATCCTTCTCCAACGTCTGCTGGAAAGACTTCAGCGCCACTGCGCCCAGCGGCTTGTCTTTGTTGACGGCATCAAGACCGCTATCGGTTAGCAGGTAGTTTTCCAGGAACTCTTTCGCCAGCTCTTTATTCGGGCTAGCAGCATTGATCCCGGCACTTAGCACGCCGACAAAGGTTTTGGACGGTTTGCCGTTGAGCGTAGGCAACAACGTGACACCGTAATTTATTTTGCTCTTATCGATGTTGCTCCACGCCCACGGACCGTTAATGGTCATGGCGGTTTGCCCCTTGTTAAAGGCGGCTTCGGCGATGGAGTAATCGGTGTCGGCATTCAGCGTTTTGGCTTTCACCTGATCGACGAGGAAGCGCATGCCCGCTTTAGCACCGGCATTATCGACGCCGGTATCTTTCACATCGTAGCGGCCATCGTTAAGTTTGAACGCATAAGCGCCACCCGCTGCCAGCAGCGGCCAGGTGAAGTACGGCTCCTGCAGGTTGAACATCATGGCGCTCTTGCCTTGCGCGCGCATTTTCTTATCCAGCGCGGCGATCTCTTCCCAGCTTTTTGGCGGCTCAGGCAGCAGATCTTTGTTGTAAATCAGCGATAAAGACTCAACTGAAATCGGATAACCGATCAGCTTGCCGTTGAAGCGCACCGCGTCCCAGGTGAAGGGGAAAATCTTCTGCTGGAAATTGGCATCCGGTGAGATCTCCGCCAACAGGCCGGACTGCGCGTAACCGCCAAAACGGTCGTGCGCCCAGAAGATGATGTCCGGTCCGTCGCCGGTGGCGGCAACCTGCGGATACTTCTCTTCCATTTTGTCCGGATGCTCCACCGTCACCTTAATGCCGGTCTCCTGCTCAAACTTTTTACCCACTTCAGCCAGGCCGTTATAGCCTTTATCGCCGTTGATCCAGATGACCAGCTTTCCTTCTTCAATTTTGGCAACGGCGGAAGCTGAAAACAGCACGGCCGTCAGGGCGGAAAGGGCAAGCGTGCGTGCACCGGTTTTCATTGTCATAACTCCATCCTGTTAGCGGAAACGGAAATCGTTTTACCCGCCACATTGTGAGCCTCTGCTGCGGCTTCTCATCCTCCCCGGCTCTACGCCTGCGGTGCATCTGATGTGATCTGCGTTGCAAAACAAGCGGGTTATCACGGACTGGCGCACAGAATCGCCGCTCATCTCTGCGTTATCGATCACAAAAACCTGCGGCGGCGGCATTGCGCTGTGCTTGCCCTGGCGTTCTCCTCCTCCCGTCTCCTCCCCCACACAGATGCGCTGCGGTGGAGGATGTCGGCCCCAATAATCTTGCCCATAGTTGTCGCCGGGGTCTGTCCGCCGACTTGCGGACAAGGATGAGTGAGCTGAGAGGAAAACATCATGTCGAGCGTTACGTTGCGCAGTGTCTCTAAGGTCTGGGGCGAAACCGAGGTGTCGAAAAACATCAGCCTGGAGATCGCGGAAGGCGAGTTTGTGGTGTTTGTCGGGCCGTCGGGCTGCGGAAAATCGACGCTGCTGCGCATGATTGCCGGTCTGGAAACCATCACCAGCGGCGATCTGTTTATCGGTGACCAACGCATGAATGAGGTGCCGCCGGCTGAGCGCGGTATCGGCATGGTGTTTCAGTCCTACGCGCTGTATCCCCATCTTTCGGTGGCAGAGAACATGTCATTTGGCCTGAAGCTGGCCGGTACGCGCAAAGCGGAGATCCAGCAGCGGGTCAACCAGGTGGCAGAAGTGCTGCAGTTGGCGCATCTGCTGGAGCGACGTCCTAAAGCGCTTTCCGGGGGGCAGCGCCAGCGCGTGGCGATTGGCCGTACGCTGGTGGCGGAACCGCGCGTGTTTTTATTGGATGAGCCGCTCTCCAACCTCGATGCGGCACTGCGTGTGCAGATGCGGATTGAGATCTCGCGCCTACATAAGCGCCTGAAGCGCACCATGATTTACGTCACCCACGATCAGACCGAAGCGATGACGCTGGCCGATAAGATCGTGGTGCTGGATGGCGGACACGTTGCGCAGGTCGGCAAGCCGCTCGAGCTTTATCACTATCCCGCCAATCGTTTCGTCGCCGGTTTTATCGGCTCGCCACGCATGAATTTCTTACCCGTAAAAGTCACCGCCACCGCCATCGATCAGGTTCAGGTGCGCTTACCCAACACCCAGCTGGTGTGGCTGCCGGTCGACAGCGCTGGCGTGCAGGTGGGCAGCAACATGTCGTTAGGTATCCGGCCCGAGCATCTGCTCTCCAGCGATATTGCCGATGTCACCCTTGAAGGTGAGGTGACGGTGGTCGAGCAGTTGGGTCACGAAACGCAAATTCACATCCAGATTCCCGCTATTCGTCAAAGCCTGGTGTACCGCCAGGAGGACGTCGTGCTGGTAGAAGAGGGCGCCCTGATGGGTATCGGCCTGCCGCCAGAGCGTTGCCATCTTTTCCGTGAAGATGGCAGCGCCTGTCGCAGGCTGCATCAGGAGCCCGGTGTTTAGCCCTGCAAAACAATAAAAGCAATGACCTCAGGAGATAGAAAATGTTAACTCTGCGCAAACTCCCTCTCGCGGTTGCTATCGCGGCGGGTACGCTCTCTGCCCCGTCGATGGCAGTCGATTTTACCGGCTATGCCCGTTCCGGCATCGGCTGGACCGGCAGCGGCGGGGAACAGCAATGTTTTCAAGCCACCGGTGCTCAAAGTAAATACCGTCTGGGCAACGAGTGTGAAACCTACGCTGAACTGAAACTGGGCCAGGAAGTGTGGAAAGAGGGCGATAAAAGCTTCTATTTCGATACCAACGTCGCCTATTCGGTTTCTCAACAAAATGACTGGGAAGCGACTTCTCCGGCATTTCGTGAAGCCAACGTGAAAGGTAAAAACCTGATTGAAGCCCTGCCTGGCTCCACCATCTGGGCCGGTAAGCGTTTCTATCAGCGTCATGACGTTCACATGATCGACTTCTACTACTGGGATATCTCCGGTCCAGGTGCCGGTCTTGAAGATGTTGATCTCGGCTTCGGTAAACTCTCATTCGCCGCCACGCGCTCATCTGAAGCGGGTGGTTCTTACACTTTTTCCAGCGATCAGATCCGCGACTACGCCACCAGCACGGCGAACGACGTGTTTGACGTGCGCCTGGCCGGGCTTGAAACCAACCCGAACGGCGTGCTGGAACTGGGCGTAGATTATGGCCGTGCCAATGCGCGTGACGGCTATCGCCTTGAGGACAATGCCTCCAAAGATGGCTGGATGTTCACCGCAGAACATACCCAAAGCATGATGAAGGGCTACAACAAATTCGTGCTGCAATACGCCACCGATGCGTTGACCTCGCAGGGCAAAGGGTTGCCGCAGGGCACCAACATCAACAACAGCGGCAGCATGTACCGCGTGCTCGATCACGGTGCGATCAATCTCGCCGATCGCTGGGATCTGATGTATGTCGCCATGTACCAGAATACCGATCTCGACAACAACCGCGGGACCGAGTGGTACACCGTGGGCGTGCGCCCAATGTACAAATGGACGCCGATCATGAGCACCTTGCTGGAAGTGGGCTATGACAACGTGAAGTCACAGCAGGTTAGCGAGCGCAATGGCCAATACAAAGTGACGCTGGCGCAACAGTGGCAGGCCGGCGACAGCATCTGGTCGCGCCCGGCACTGCGTTTGTTCGCCACCTACGCCAAGTGGGATGAGAAGTGGGGCTATAGCAAAGACAGCGCCGGTGATTTGACCTCATTTGCGTCCAACGACAGCAGCGGCAACGGCATCTTAACCAACAGCCGTGGCAACAACGATGAGTGGACGTTCGGTGCGCAGATGGAGATTTGGTGGTAAAGCTCCCGCTGATGACCTGACTGAGACCATCTCTTTTCGGCGCGGCGCGCCATTGCCTGGTTCGCGCCGCTGCCTGACAGCTTTTTGAGGTAGCACAATGAAAATGAAAAAAACGGTTTTTGCGCTGTGCCTGAGTGCGGCGCTGCTGGCTGGCCAGAGTTTACCGGCCTTCGCCGAGGTGAATCTGGTGCCACAGGATCTCTCCGCTGCACCCACCATTCCGCCCGCCAGCCTGCAGACGCTAAACTGGTTGCCGGTCGATACGTCGCGCACCCAGGTTAGCACGCTGGCGGAAAATGGCGCCAACCTCAACGCTGCTGGCGTAACGGGTTCGGTCGCGGCCTACAGCCTGCCGGCAAATATCGGTGAACTCACCATTACGCTGAGCAGCGAAGTGCATCAGAATCAGGTGTTTGCGCCGAATGTGCTGGTACTGGATGAGAACATGCGCCCGGCGGCCTGGTTTCCGGCGCGCTTTTTTACCTATCAACAACCGGGCGTGATGGCAGCCGATCGTCTTGAAGGCGTAATGAAGCTGACGCCTGCACTTGGACAGCAAAAGATCTATCTGCTGGTATTCACCACCGAGAAAGATCTGATTGAAACCACCACCTTGATGGATCCGGCGAAGGCGTACGCCAAAGGCACCGGCAATGCAGTGCCGGATATTCCTGATCCCATTGCCCGTCACAGCCGCGCAGGCACGCTTAAGCTCAAAGTGAAAACCAGCGCAGGCTCGTCGATTTTAGTCGGGCCGCTGTTTGGTTCATCGGGCCCCGCGCCGGTGACGGTCGGCAATACCCAGCCGGTGGCGCCTGCGGTGTACCATGCAGCCGCTGCACCTGAAGCCAAACGTGAGCCGATCATGACCGATACCGAAGGCTATTTTAATCAGAACATCCGCCAGGCGGTCGATCAGGGCAACATTGATAAAGCGTTGAAACTGCTGGATGAGGCCGAGCGTTTAGGCTCCACCTCCGCGAGGAAAGTTTTTGTCAGCAGTGTTAAAGGCAAGGGGTAAAGCACCCCGACAATGCTGATTTGTTCCATCTGGTGCGCTGCGGCGCACCTTTTTTTTGCCTGGTGTGTGCTGGCTGTCCCCCATCCCGGCCTTCCCCCCGCTTGCGGGGGAAGGAGACGCTGCCACATGCAGCTTCAGAACTCACATATAGCAGCATCTTCCTCCTCCATTTATGGGGGAGGACCGAGGAGGGGGACAGCCAGCACGGACAGCCAGCACGGACCGAGGCTCGAATCATTACAAAAATCAAACCTGCTTTCGCCGACGATCGATATCTGCCAGCAACGTGTTAATCTGCGGGTCAGCAAACATCGCCTCCAGCGAGGCGCTGAGCTTGCGCCGCCAGTTGGGGTAGTGCGTGGTGGTGCCGGGAATATTCACCGGGGCGGCCATATCCAGCCAATCCTCGGGCTGCAGGCCCAACAGCGCGCTGTGGCTGTCAGCCAGATAGCGCTGCATCGCTTCACTTAACGCCCGATTCATCACCTGCGGCTCGCGCTGTGCTGCCAGACATCCGCTGCGTTGCAGGCTCCTGAACAGCGCGCGACGTGCGGCTAGACGTGCCTTGTTGAGGCCGGCCAGAATCTGTTTATCGGGATACAGCCCAAGCTCGCTGCCCAGGCGTAGATCGTCACTTTGCCACCAGCCGCGCAGCGTCGGCATATCGTGCGTGGTGGCCACCGCCATGGCCTGACGTGGCCAGTGCGATGGCGGGCGAAATGCCGTTTTTGACGTCTGTTCAAAGTAGAGCACTTTGTAGGAGTAGACGCCCGCCTGCTGCAGTTTGCCGACGATCGCCTGTGGCACCGTTCCCAAGTCTTCACCAATCACCATGCACTGGTGACGCTGGCTCTCCAGCGCCAAAATGGCGAGCAGATCGTCGATGGGATAGTGCACGTAGGCGCCTTCTGCCGCACTTTCGCCCTGCGGAATCCACCACAGGCGCAGCAGCGCCATCACGTGATCGATACGCAACGCGCCACAGTCGTGCATGTTGGCACGCAGCAGCGCTATCCACGGCTCGTAGGCGCGCGCCTGCATCACCTGCGGATCCATTGGCGGCAATCCCCAGTTCTGGCCCAGCGGCCCGAGAATATCCGGCGGTGCGCCCACGCTGGCTTGCAAGCAGTACAGCTGGCGATCGCTCCAGGTTTCCGCGCCGCCCTGCGCCACGCCAACCGCTAGATCGCGATATAAGCCAATCGGCATCGCATAGTGCTGGCAAACCGCCCAGCACGCGGCGAACTGTTCGGCGGCCAGCCACTGTAACCACAGATAGAAACGCACTTCATAGGTGTGCTCGATACGGAATGCCCGCACCGCCGCGCTGTCTGGCGACTGTAATTCCGCAGGCCATGTCGTCCAGTCGTAGCGCTGCGCATCCTCGGCGATCTGCGCGGCGTGTAGCGCGTCGAAAACACCCTGATGCAGCAAACTTTCCCCGCCTTGCGCCATAAAGGTGTCAAAAGCGACCACCTGTTGGTCGTCCGCCGCGCGCTTTCTGAAGTGCTGCCATGCGAGACGCAGTGCCGCCAGCTTCAGCGCGGTAACGGCAGAGTAATCAACCCACTCAGCGTCACGCGCCGCCTGTAACGCCTGCTGCGTAGTCGGCGAGTGCCACCAGCGCTGCGCTTCCTCACTGTGTTGAAAATCTTGCACGGCGGCGACATCGATATACAGCATATTGAGCCAGCGACGTGAAGAGGGGCTATAGGGGCTGGCGCTTTCCGGCGTAGCTGGGAACAGCGCGTGCAGCGGGTTGAGGCCAATACAGGCGCCGCCGCGCTGCGCGACCTCTACCAGCATCTGTTGTAAATCGCTGAAGTCGCCGATCCCCCAGTTAGTCGCTGAGCGCAGGGTATAGAGCTGAATGCAGGCACCCCACAGCGAGTTGCCCTGAACGATGGCGGGCGGCTCGTAACAACGAACAGGCGCGACAATAATCCGGCAGTGCAACGGCTGCGGATGCGCGTTAACGCTGAGCTGGTGATAACCATACGGCAGCGATGGCAAACGGATCGGCTGGCTGGCGATGCAGCTGCCATTCCAGCTCTCGCCCTGTTCACTGACCAGTTGCCAATCGGCGGTGACGCCAGGCGCGGGCAGCACTATTTCAGCCTGCTCGCCCTGGACGATCAGCACCGGCGGCAACGGCGATACCGCTGGGCGGGCGGGGTGCATCGCCGCCAGCAGACGCTGGCGGGTGACTGGAGAGACAGACTGCAAACGACCATGCGCATCGATGTAATCGGCGGCAATTTCCGGTGCGGGATTGAATGTTGATGTCATGGTGCTACTCATCGCGCGGCCTGCCAGATACGTTGCTGATAGTCGCGTATTGCGCGATCGGCGCTGAACATCCCGCAGCGCGCAGTATTAAGAATCGCGGCGCGCGTCCAGCCATCCTGGTCGGCCCATAAGGTTTCTGCCTGCGCCTGGGCATTCAGGTAGTGACGGAAATCGGCCAGCACCAGATAAGGATCGCCGCCTGCCGAGCTGAGGCTGTGCAGCAGGGGTGCGAAGGCGCTGACATCACCGTCGCTGAAGGTGCCATCTTCCAACGCTGTGAGCGCACGATCGAGCTGCGCATCTTTTTTGCGCCACCCATCGGGTGAGTATCCCGCGGCTTTTAACGCGCTGACCTCGTCCACGGTATGGCCAAAGATAAAGATATTTTCGCTGCCTACCTGCTCGGCAATCTCCACGTTGGCGCCATCCAGCGTGCCAATGGTCAGGGCGCCGTTGAGCGCCAGCTTCATGTTGCCGGTGCCTGATGCCTCTTTACCCGCTGTGGAAATTTGCTCGGATAAGTCCGCTGCCGGAATCAGTCGCTCGGCAACCGACACGTTGTAATCCGGAATAAACACCACTTTAAGGCGATCGCCTATGCGCGGATCGTTGTTGATGGTGGCTGCGACTTTGTTTATCGCGTAGATAATATTTTTCGCCAGCACATAACCCGGCGCGGCTTTCGCACCAAACAGCACCACGCGCGGCGCCAGATTAGCCTGCGGATCGCTCACCAGCGTTTGCCATAGTGCAATGGTATGCAGCAGCGCCAGATGTTGACGCTTGTACTCATGCAGACGCTTGATTTGTACATCAAACAGCGCCTCGGGATTGACCGTAATGCCGGTGCGTTCGGCGATCCAGCGTGTCAGCGACACCTTGTTTTGCTGTTTAATCGCGCGGTATTGTGCCTGGAATGCCGCGTGGTCGGCGTAAATTTCTAGTCCTTTTAGCTGATCAAGATCGGTCAGCCACGGGCGATCGAGCGTTTTAGTAATCAATGCTGCCAGCGCCGGGTTGCACTGATTTATCCAGCGGCGCGGCGTAATGCCGTTGGTGACGTTATGAAACTTTGCTGGCCACAGCACGTGATATTCCGGGAACAGATCTTTCACCACCAGCTGCGAGTGCAGCGCCGCCACACCGTTGACCGCAAAGCCGCTGGTGACGCAGAGATTAGCCATGCGCAGCTGATTGTTGTGTACCAGCGCCAGCTTCGCCCAGGTGGCGTCATCACCCGGCCAGCGCGCCTCAACCTGCTTTTTCAGCTGGGCGTTCAGGGTGTTGATGATCATCAGATGGCGCGGCAGCAGGGCGCGCACCATGCGCACATCCCAGCACTCCAGCGCCTCAGGCATCAAGGTGTGGTTGGTGTAGGCAAAAGTGCGTTGTGTAATCTGCCACGCGTTTTCCCAGCTGATTTGATGCTCATCCAACAGTAGACGCATCAGCTCCGGGATCGCCAGGGTTGGATGCGTGTCGTTGAGCTGGATCACCTCATAATCGGGCAGGGATTCAATGCTGCGCCCGGCGCGATGATGACGACGCAGGATGTCCGCCAGCGAACAGGCACACTGAAAATATTGCTGCATCAGGCGCAGCTTTTTGCCGTTGTCATGATTGTCGTTGGGATACAGCACTTTGGTGAGTTTCTCTGCGTCGATACCTTGCTGTTCAGCACGCAAAAAATCGCCGTTATTAAAACGCTGCAGATCAAAAGGCTGAGCATGTTTCGCTTGCCACAGGCGCAGCGGTTGTGTCACCCCATTTTGGTAACCCACCACCGGCAGATCCCAGGCCTCACCGCGGATTTGCACCGCCGGTTGCCAGTGATGCACACCGTTTTGCGTCATGACTTTGCCGCCCAGGTTAACCTCGACCGTGAGCGCCGCGTTGTGGTTGAACCACGGATAGCCGTCGCGCTGCCAGTCATCAGGCAGCTCTTGCTGGGCGCCATCGACAAAATGCTGGCGAAACAGGCCGTACTGATAGTTGAGTCCGTAACCGGTAGCGGGTTGTCCCACTGTCGCCATCGAATCGAGGAAGCAGGCCGCGAGGCGACCCAGCCCGCCATTACCCAGCGCCGGATCGATCTCACGCTCTTCAATCTCACTCAGCGAAATATCCCATACGGCCAGCGCCTCGTTTACCGCGTCATACCAGCCAAGGTTGAGCAGATTGTTGCCGGTCAGCCTGCCAATCAAAAACTCCATCGAGATGTAGTTAACGTGACGCTGTGTGGTCGCCGCAGGCGGCGCGGGCCTCTCTGCCAGCATATCGGCCAGCGCGCCACTCAGCGCTTGCCACCACTGATCAGGCGTCATCTCTTTAGCGTCGTGCAGACCAAAACGCTGCCACTGTCGGGTCAGCGCTTGTGTAAAACGAGAGCGATCAAATTTCATAGCCAGGTTGTCCTGTAAGGGCGGAGGTGCGTAGTGGTCATTCTGCGCGACGGGCATGGGGCGCTCCTCCTCCTGCACAAAATTCAGGGGGGAGGATGATCGGGGTGGAGAGGCTGAGGGAAATCTGAAAGCGCTACAAGAATGTGATAACCCTCGCTTTTGTTAAGTTTGCTTAATGGGTTCGCTTGCATTAGGTAAACGAATGTCTGAACGTATGTGACTATTAATTACGAAGCGTAAAATAATGATGCGCCACGTTAAGGGAGAAGCGTTCGCCGATGTTAATACCTGCAAAACTCAGCCGTCCTGTCCGCCTCGAAAGCACGGTCACGCGTGAGCGTTTGATCCAGAAACTGAGTGCCGCAGGGAATTATCGTCTGGTGCTGGTGACCAGTCCGGCGGGTTATGGCAAAACCACTCTGATCTCCCAATGGGCGGCGGAAAAACCGCATCTGGGCTGGTATTCACTGGATGAGGGCGACAATCAGCCGGAACGCTTCGTTGATTACCTGATTGCGGCGCTGCAGCAGGCAACGCTTGGCGGCTGCGCGCGCAGCGAAGCGCTGGCGCAGAAGCGGCAATATATTAACCTCAATGCGCTGTTCGCCCAGCTGTTCAGTGAACTGGCGGCGTGGCAGCAGCCGATCTGGTTAATCATCGATGATTACCATCACATCACCAATCCCGCTATTCATGACGCCATGCGCTTCTTTTTGCGCAATCAGCCGGAAAACGTCACGCTGATTTTGCTGTCGCGTAACTTGCCGCAGCTCGGCATTGCTAACCTGCGCGTGCGTGAACAGCTGATTGAACTCGGCAGCCAGCAGCTGGCGTTTACCCACCACGAGGCGAAACAATTTTTCGATTGCCGCCTGACTACGCCGCTGGAATCGGAAGAGAGCGGCCGTTTGTGTGACGATGTGGCGGGATGGGCAACGGCATTGCAGCTGATCGCGCTCTCCACCCGCCAGGGCGCCAGTTCGGCGCAGGACTCCGCGCGCCGCCTGTCCGGCATCAACGCCAGTCATCTGGCAGATTATCTGGTTGAAGAAGTACTGAACAACGTGGATAGCGCCACGCGCCAGTTTTTGCTGAAAAGCGCGCTGCTGCGATCGATGAACGATACGCTGATCGCCTGCGTGACCGGCGAAGAGCAAGGCCAGATGCGGCTGGAGGAGATTGAACGTCAGGGGCTGTTTTTACAGCGCATGGATAACTCCGGCGAGTGGTTTAGCTATCATCCGCTGTTCGGCAACTTTTTGCGCCAGCGCTGCCAGTGGGAACTCGCCGCTGAGCTGCCGGAGCTGCATCGCGCTGCGGCTGAGAGCTGGATGAAGCTGGGTTTTCCCGGAGAAGCGATTCACCATGCGCTGGCCGCCGGCGATGCGCTGATGCTACGCGATGTACTGTTGCAGTACGCCTGGACGCTGTTTAATCAGAGCGAACTCACGCTGTTAGAAAATTCGCTAACAGCCTTGCCGTGGGAGATCCTGCGGGAAAACCCCAAGCTGCTGCTGCTGCAGGCGTGGCTGATGCAAAGTCAGCATCGCTTTTCCGAAGTGAATACGCTGCTGACGCGCTTTGAGCAGTCATGCCCTAACGAGATTGATGAGGTGCTGCGTGGCGAATTCAATGCGCTGCTGGCGCAGGTGTCGATGAACGATGGCAACGCCGAGGAAGCGGAACGGCTGGCTTTGCTGGCGCTTGATGTGCTGCCCAAAAGTCGCCCTTACAGCTGCATTGTTGCCACGTCGGTCTTAGGTGAAGTGATGCATTGCAAAGGTGAACTCAGCAGTTCGCTCAAGCTGATGCGGCAGACGGAACAGATGGCGCGTCGCGAAGAAGCCTGGAACTACGCGCTGTGGAGCCTGATTCAGCAAAGTGAAATTCTGTTTGCGCAGGGTTTTTTGCAGTCCGCCTATGAGATGCAGGAGCGGGCGTTTGTGCTGGTTAATGAGCAGCATCTGGCGCAGTTCCCGATGCATGAATTTCTGCTGCGCATCCGTGCGCAGCTTTTGTGGGCGTGGGGCCGGCTGGATGAAGCCGAACAGGCCGCGCGCGACGGGATTAAAGTATTAAAAGGGTATCAACCACAGCAGCAGATTCAGTGTCTGGGGTTGCTGGTGCAGTGCTCGCTGGCGCGTGGCAATCTTGATAACGCCCGCAGCCATCTCAGTCGCCTTGAGAACCTGCTGAATAACGGCAGCTTGCACAGTGACTGGATCGCTAATGCCGATAAAGTCAGAGTGATTTTTTGGCAGATGACCGGCGATAGCCAAAGTGCCAGCAGCTGGATGCGTCAGACGGCGAAACCTGAATTTGCCAATAATCATTTCTTGCAAGGTCAGTGGCGCAACGTGGCGCGGGCGCAAATATTGTTGGGCAATATGAGTCAGGCGGAAGTGGTGCTGGATGAGCTGAACGACAATGCTCGCGCGCTGCATCTGATGAGCGATATGAACCGCAATCTGCTGTTATTAAATCAGATCTATTGGCAAACCGATCGTAAAGCCGAAGCGCAGCAGGCTCTGATTGAAGCGCTGAAACTGGCGCGCAGCACCGGCTTCGTCAGCCATTTCGTGATTGAAGGCGAAGCCATGGCGCAGCAGCTGCGTCAGCTTATCCAGTTGAATACCCTGGATGAACTGGATAATCACCGCGCCCGCAGGATCCTTAGCGAGATCAATAAATATCATCGCCATAAGTTTGCCCATTTCGACGAAGGCTTTGTCAGTCGCCTGCTTAATCATCCTGACGTGCCCGAGCTGATCCGCACCAGCCCGCTCACCCAGCGCGAATGGCAGGTTTTGGGGTTGATCTACTCGGGCTACAGTAATGACCAAATTGCCGGCGAGCTGGACGTCGCCGCCACCACCATCAAAACTCATATCCGTAATTTGTATCAGAAACTGGGCGTGACGCACCGCGCAGAGGCGATGAATCAGGCGCAGTCAATGCTGCGGATGATGGGATATGTGTAGGCAGCATTCGCCGGAGAGAGATTAGACATATTCGAGTACATACTGCCCTTCTGCAGCGCAGCGAATATAGGCAAATCCCGTTACGCCAAAATGCATACCGGCAATTAATAGATTTTCTCGTGCTACCCGTGCCAGTAGCTCCTTTCTGGTATTTTCTGCCAGCAAAGGGTCGTTATCAAAAGCGATGGAAATTTCCGGGTGGGCTATTTGAATGTGGGGATAATGCGCGATATCTCCCCAGATCAGCAGTCTCTGCTGGCATGATTCAATCAGATAACCGGTGTGGCCTGGCGTATGTCCCGGCAGGCAGACCGCACTGATCCCTTTAGCAATCACGGCGTTTTCCGTAAACCGTAGCTTTGGCTGATATGCGTCAAGCGTGCGACGAACCCGCGTTCCGTTCATCTGCGCGCGTTCATTCAGGCGACTTAGCTGCGCTTCATCCCGCCAGAAGTCGGCTTCTGCCTGGCTTAGATAGAGTTCAGCGTTGCCGAAAGTGGGTCGTCCTCTCTCATCCTGTAGACCACCAATATGATCGGGATGCCCGTGAGTTAACAGCACGGTATCTATATCTTCAGGCGCGACGCCCAATAAAAATAGGTTCTGTTTTAATTCTCCACCCACATGATTAAGTTTTCCCATACCTGCATCGACCAATATAATCCGGCCCTGTCCGCGGATGAGATAACAGTAAATATGAATATTATCCGGTGCAATGATGCCATTACACTGCTGAATATTTACGGCTGCACTATTTTCAATTCCTGATAATAAATTCAGGCTGGCTGTCATCTCGCCGTCGCTTATTGCGGTGACGTGATAATCGCCAATATCATAAGAGTGAAATAAAGTGTTCAAGAATACCTCGATAAATGTCAGTTTTTAACACTGCGATTAAAATCGTTTGGGCTACTTAACGCCGAAATCACGCCTCTTGCCGCATTACGTAACATGTTGCGGCATAGATTATTGTGTGGCTATCATCATTCTCGACTGAGTTGTGACCGGATAAGTTATGGACATCAAGCTATTGCGCTCTTTCGCGCTTGTCGCCGAACTGCAGCATATTGGCCAGGCCGCCGAGAAATTGCATATTTCTGCCTCCCCTTTGAGTCGACAGATCCAGCAGTTGGAAGATGAGTTGGGGGTTGCACTTTTTCATCGTGAAAAGAAACGTCTGTATCTTAGCGCCGAGGGAAAGCAGTTCCTGATAGAAGTGAAAGCGCTGCTCGCCCATCACGATCGCCTGAATGGATTAGGCAGGAGCCTGAGAAAGGGTCAATCGGGTCGGCTTGATATTGGTTATGTTGAAGCCGCTATCCACTCACTTTTGCTTCCTGACAGCCTTACCCGGTTAGACTGCTCGTCGGAAGTGGATATTCAACTGCATGCCCTACGTTCACAGCCGCAAATCGATGCGCTATCGAATCACGCGCTGGATCTGGCATTGGTTTATGCCCCGCCTGAGGCGAATGACCTTTTTGCTTTTCAGTGCGTCTTGAGTGAGCCGGTGGTACTGGCGATGCCAGGCAAGCAGGCGATTGAACATCCTCGCCCTGAGCAGCTCGATAAGAAGCGCTGGATTGCAGATAAGCAAAGTTTAAATACCACAGCGTCGAGCAGGCTGATGGATATTTGTGAACGTGCGGGTTTCGCACCTGATGTGCGGCTTGAAGTCAGCGGGCCGTTGGCTGCACTTTCATGCGTTGAAGCGGGCCTGGGATATACGTTAATCCAGCGAAGTCTTGCTCGTTTGGCTTCGCCGGCGGTTACCATCGCTGAACTGCCCTGGCTTGGGCTGAACGTCACCCTGTATGCTGTCTGGCGGAAGAACGAAGCAAAACCACTGGTTACTCGTTTACTTGCCGCCTTGAGAGAGCATGTTGCTTGCTAAACTAAATTTTGATGGTGTAACGGACAAAATCATCCAGCAGGGCCAGCTTGTCGTAAAGCGCCCGGGCTGGATTGCTTTCACGGGTAACCCAGTACACTTTCGACCATGATTTCTGCTGGGCCTCATCACGCAGCGCTTCGATCAACGCTCTTCCTGCACCTATGCCGCGCTGATTTTCATCAACATAAAGATCCTCAAGGTAGCACAGTGGCTCGGTTACCCACGTCCCTGGATGCAAAACGCAAACCGCGAAGCCAACCACGTGATTATCGCTTTCCGCGAGCCGACACAGCATACCTGAGCCAGGCGTCAGCACCCGTTGCCACGTCGCTAAAGTCACGCTCTCGTCCAATTCGCTGCCGTAAAAATTCAGGTATCCCTTCCACAGCACTGACCATGCCGCAAAATCTTTCGCTTCTGCGTTGCGCACTTTGATCATCATTAAATATCCTTGGGTATGTTTTCATCATTGAATCAGGAAATCATATTGTCGTCATGAAGATCACCATCACACAAGCCGATCCGTTTTCGTCTGAATCCCAAGCGTTGGTGGAGAAGTTGTCTGCAGAACTTGCGGTGATTACCGGTGATAATGGGAAAAGTCACTTCAACGCTGAGGAGATAACCCGTGAGCGATCGCTGTGGCTGCTGGCCAGAGATGACGCGGGCAACGCCGTCGGTTGCGCAGCGCTGAGGCCGCTATCCACTTACGTGGCCGAAGTTAAACGCATGTACTCCGACCGTAGCGTATCCGGTGTGGGCGCGGCGTTGCTGGCCTTCCTGGAAAGCCGCGCCAAAAGTATGGGATACAGTGAAATCCGCCTTTCGACACGCGTCGTCAATCAACGGGCAGTTGCGTTCTATCGACGCTATGACTATCAGGAAATAGAAAACTACGGACCTTATATCGGTAGAGCGGAATCGGTTTGCTTGCACAAAGTATGGAGAGTTTGACAACCTACCGATGGTAAGTTACTACTAGTAGCTTATGCTTAATCGAGGGTTTCACCATGCACGCTCTGATCGTTACTGCACATCCGGACGCGGCTTCCCACACGCACCACATTGTTTCGCAGGTCGCGCAAGGGATTGCCGCAGCGGGACACAGTTATGAGATCGCTGACCTGGCAGCAGAACAGTTTGATCCGCGTTTTAACCAGGCCGATTTTGACCAGTTCAAAAGCGGTGCGCCGTCACCCGCCGATGTCGTGGCGGAGCAGCAGCGAGTGGATCGCGCCGACGCGTTAATCATTGTTTATCCTATTTACTGGTGGTCGTTCCCGGCACAGCTAAAAGGTTGGATCGATCGCGTCTTCACCCAAGGCTGGGCCTACGAAGATGACGGCCTAAACGTGGTGAAAAAGCTGGGAAAATTGCAGGTGCATCTGTTGGCGCTGGGTGCAGCGAGCCAGCGGACGTATGTACGTCGCGGCTATTTCAGCAGCATGCGCACACAGATCGATGAGGGGATTTTCGGTTATTGCGGCGCACCGGTGGTGACCAGCGAATTGCTGCTGCCCACGGATGACAATTATCCCGAGGCTCACTACAGGCTGGCACAGCAACTTGGACAGCGACTTTTTCCGCTGAAGGAACTGGCATGAATCACCCCATCCGCCAGCGCATGACGCATCACGCGCGTCGCCAGCAATTGATCGGCGTCGCGTGGAATGTGGTGCGCGCGCAGGGCAGCGATGCGCTGCCCTTAGGGCGAGTAGCGGAAGGGGCGGGCGTGAGCAACCCGGTGGTCTACGATCATTTTGGTACCCGCCACGGTTTGCTCGCTGCGCTGTACGAGGATTTTGATCAGCGGCAAACCGTGATTATTGAGGCGGCGATGGCAGCGGCAGGCAGCAGCCTTGGCGAAAGGGTTAAGGTGGTGGCATCAAGCTACGTTGATTGCGTATTAACGCAGGGGCGCGAGATTCCGGACGTGCTGTCGGCGCTTGATAGCACGCCAGAACTGGCTGAGGTGAAACGCAAATACCAGCTCGATTTTATTGAAAAATTTCGCAGCTGGTTTGCCGAGGCAACGCTGTCGCAAGCCAGTATGTGGGGGATTCTTGGTGCCGCCGATGCGATTTCCAATGCGGTGGTATGCGGCGACATCAGCCAGCAGCAAGGATTGGCTGAACTTGAGGCGCTGATTCTGGCGCTGGTGGATCGCTAGTGCTAACTCACACTTCGACTCAACCCAATAGGAAACGCTGATGTCACTGCTTGCAGAAGAGCTTGATCGGGATTGCTGGAATAAACTGGCAAGCGGGGTGCATGCACCCGATGCGGGTTTTCACTTTTTAACCCTCGCTTCTATCGATGAGCTGGGCCAGCCGCAGGCCAGAACGCTGGTGCTGCGACGGGTTGATCGCCTCACGCGTACGCTGGAGTTTCACACCGATATGCGCAGCCCAAAATGGCAGGCGCTGGCACTTAATCCGCAGGTAACGGTTTTAGGATATTGCGACAAAACCCAGCTGCGCTTGCAGGGAACGATTACGGTGCATGGCGCGGAGAGTGAGCGGGCTGAGGCGGCATGGCAGCGTTTATCTCCCTGGACGCAGCAAACCTATGCCGGCCCCACGCCGGGCAGCGATGTTGATAACGAACACAACGCTGCTGGCGGCGGCAAGGGCAATTTCGGTGTATTGCTGTTTCAGGCTAGCCTGCTGGATTGGTGCAGGCTAGCCAGGGAAAACAATCAAAGAGCCTTGTTGCGTTATAGCGCCTCGGGGAGCCTTGCCAGCGCTCAGTGGATCAATCCTTAACTACGGTGCGCACTGTTTCTTGTTCCTCTCATCCGTGCGCGCGATCGCCCGCTTAGACTTGATGTTGAACAGCAGATAACTCGCCAACGCCAATCCCCACACGCCTACGGCGCCGTATAACAGCACGCCGGAAAATCCGTCTGCCAGCACCCGCGCAGCAACATTGTCGGTCAGCACAACCTCGCCACCACCCGCAATCCGCTCGGCCACATCCTGGGCATCATTGATGGCGGGCATGATGCGTTGCAGACTCGCCGCTACGCCTGCCACCAGCAGGCTGCCCATCAGCGCGATGTTGATTGACAGGGTGATCAGTCGCGCGCTGATATCGATTCCCGACGCCATGCCCACACGATTTCCCGGCACTGAACCGGTGGTGGTGTTGGTCACCGGCGTATTGGTCAGCCCGAGCGCAATGCCTGAAAGTAGCGCGCCCGGCAGTAAACTCATTTGCTGTGATACAGCGAACTTCATCAGCATAAAACCTGCACCAAGAGTAAATAAACCCAGCGGGATCATGCGTGCCGCCCCAAAGCGAACCACCAGCTTCTCCCCCAGCGGCGGCATCAATAAGGTTGGCAACGTGTAGGCCAGCAGCGCCAGGCCGGTGGCCATGCTGCTGTAGCCTAAGCCGCTCTGATAATAGACCGGCAGATAGATCATTAGCGGCCAGAAGCTGAAGTTCATACCTATCGAGCCCATCAGCGCACCGGAAAAGGCGCGAATGCGGAACACCGAGAAATCAAACATCGGATGAGGATGACGACGTTCAATCCAGACAAATAACAGCGCGCTGAGCAGGGTGATAAGCAAAATAAGCTGTGCGCTCAGGCTGCGCCAACCGAGGCTGCCACCCTGAGTAATGAGAAAGGTTGCACCAACCACGGTGAGCGATAAGGTGATCAGCCCGCTAAGATCGAGTTTTTTCGCTTCGCTATCACGCGATTCCACCACGTTTTTCATTGCCAGCATCAGCGTGAGCAACGCGATAAAACCGTGCACCAGAAATACCCACTGCCAGCTAAACCACGCCACCAGCATACCGCCGATGATCGGCCCGAAGCCCAGGCCAAAACCAAAGGTGATTCCCCACGCGGCGAAAGCACGGCTGCGCGCTTTTCCCTGTGGAAACTGGAACGACAGAATGGCAATCAGGCAGGTTAACATCGCGCCACCGCTTAGCCCTTGCAGTAAGCGCGCGACAATCAGCCACAGCGGGCTTTGCGCCAGCCCGCACATCACCGAAGTCAGCCCGAAGGCGATAATGCTGATAATGAAGATGCGCTTACGTCCATAAGTATCCGCCAGCGTGCCGGTGGCCATTAACACCGCGGTGCAGGCCAGCGTGTAGGCGTTCATGATCCACTGCAGCTCGCGGAAACTGGCGTGCATCTGCTTTTCCAGCACGGGCAAAATCACCGGTACGCTGGAGATCTCCAGCCCTGACATCAACGCGGCCAAACAAACCGCCATCAGCGCCAACATGTTCTTCATAGTCAATCCCTGCGAAACGTTAAGAGAGTGCCAGCATGAAAGATTGCGGCGGCAGTGGAAATCTGTGCGCATGCCATATATCGTCAAGATCGTGCCAAATTACAGGTAATCCCTTTATGGATATCACCGCTCCGCTTGATGTCAGACATGCTGCACCGAAAAATCGTCGCCTGGTGCTGCTGGCCTATGAATGCCTGTGTACGTTTGAGTTCGGCATTGCTGTCGAAGCGTTTGGTCGCGCAGATGAAGTGTTCGGCGCACCGCTGTATGAATTGTCTGTGGCATCGGTTGAAGAGGGGATTTTTGCCGCGCAGGGTGGCGTACGCTTAGTGGTTGATGGCGGGCTGGAACTGCTGGAGGATGCCGGCACCATCGTGATTCCCGGCTGGCGCAGCGTACATGAACCGGCCTCGGAAGCACTTATTGCGGCGCTGCAAAAAGCGCACCGCAACGGCACGCGAATTGTCTCGATCTGCGCGGGAAGTTTTGTGCTCGGTGCGGCGGGATTGCTCAACGGAAAACGCGCGACCGCACACTGGAACAGCACCGACATTCTGGCGCAACGCTTTCCAGACGTGCAGGTTGAGCATGGCATGATTTATGTTGATGAAGGCAGCGTGATCACCTCGGCGGGTGGCGCGGCGGGCGTTGATTTGTGTCTACATTTGATTCGTCGGGACTATGGTATTGACGTTGCCAACCGTACCGCGCGCCGCATGGTAACGCCGCCGCTGCGCGAAGGTAATCAGGCGCAGCTGATTCAGCAACCGGTGCCGCAACGTCGGGCCAAAAGTCTCGCTCCGCTGCTCGACGATCTGCGCAATCATCTCAATACGCCGCTGGTAATTGACCAGCTTGCCCGGCAAGCCGGCATGAGCCGTCGCACCTTTATGCGCCGTTTTCATGACGCAACCGGTACCACGCCCGGTGAATGGATGCTGAGCGTGCGGCTGGAGAAAGCCTGCGGCTTGCTGGAAAACGGCAAGCTGAGCATCGATCAGGTCGCCGAGTTGGCCGGTTTTGGCTCACCGGAGACCTTAAGACATCACTTCAGACAACGACTGAATACCACGCCGACCCGCTGGCGCAAGGCATTCAGCCAACGTGCGTTATTGGGTTAGCGTGGTGGCATCAAACAGGAATAGCCGCGCGGCACCGGAGAATTTCACTACGCAGCTCTCCAGCATTTTCTGCGTTTCTTCGGTGACTTTGGCGTAGCTATTGGCCTGCCATTGCTGCAGGGTATACTCCTGTACATTCACATCATCCCCACAATTAACGTCCTGCGAGAGAGAGGAATTCGCGACGCCCTTGCCCGAACGATGAATAATAGTGCTAAACAGCAGCTGATAATTATCATCGCCACCCGCCAGATTTTTATAAACCAATTTCCAGGTGATGGGCGTAATGGTTACCGCACTGTCATATTTCTTGCTGGGATGTTTATCCAGCTCGGTTTTGAGTATCTCTGTGATGCGCGGCATTAAATAGGGCAGAGAAGGGTTCATAAAGCCGGCAACTTCAGTGCCTTTAAGTTCATCCTTGGTGAAACCCGGCACGTTGCCGCCCCCGGCAAACATCATCGACACAAACTGCAGGGTTTTAAGCGCCGCGACTTTTGACGTATCGCCTTGCGTGACGTAGCGCAACTGGGTGTCCGATGGGCGACTAAAATCCGTTTCGAGCATCTGTACGCCCTCGAGATCTATCTGTGATTGGTTAGCGGAGATAATCTTCTGCGTCTGCACCACTTTTGAGGTGGGTGGCAGGGGCTTATCGTTGGCACAACCGGACAGCAGTGAAATCAGGGTAAGCAGAGGGAGCATGAGTTGGCGTGGCATTTTTTAATCCATAGAGTGGTTTGTCCTTGATAAGTGGCAGCATCGGCATAGGTGAGAAAAACTTTAGCGTTGAAAGGTACTGCGGACGAGATGAGGCGGATAGAGAGATAAAATAATGCGCAACAGATTGCGCATTATTTAGCGATGAATTTAGTTACCGCGATAGGTTGAATAGCCAAACGGACTCAGCAGCAGAGGAATATGGTAGTGTTCGCCTTTGCTTTCCATATTGAACTCAACCGGAATTTCCGGGAAAAATGTTTTCTGGTTGCTCATTTTGTAATAGTCACCGGTTTTAAACACCACGCGATAACTGCCAGCGCTAGCCGTTTTGTCTTCAGGGAACAGCGCACTAATACGGCCGTTGCTGTCCGTTTTGCCGGTTGCTAATTTCACCCAGTTATTATTTTGCTTTTGATCGAGTTCCACTTCAATACCGGAAGTGGGTGAGCCGGTTTGCAAATTTAATACGTGCACGCTAAGCGGATTTTTCGTGGTCGCAGCCTGAGCAGTAACGGCTGAAAGGCTGGTGGTTAACAGCAGTGCGCTAAGCGTGAAGAGGTGAGTTTTCATAAAAAATATCCGTTTTCTACAGGTAAATGAGCGCTAAGAGTAGAATCAGAATCAACAAAATAATAATCGATGAGACTAAATGTGAAATTTCCGATCTAGAGAAGCGGTACCAGGACAATGCGCCTGGAATATGAACAGTAATGTTTATTATTGCTCCACATTTCCCGCAGTCACACGTTTCAGCTGGGCGCAAAACCTAACCGATGATGATCTTAAAGCTAATGCTATGGGTCTTAACTAGGTACTGCCTCGAAGAGTATCCGCTGGTTTCCCATTGCGGCTGAAGTTGCCAAAGCGCGTGCGCCGTTAAAACTGCCACCACAAATAGCGGCGCATTAAGTTAATGGGGAGCTTCGGCTCCCTTTTTTATCTTTTTGCTAACCTGAGTGATTAATCCAAAAAGTAATTAAGAATATGCTGGGCGTGAACAGAAAGTTCATAATTCGCACTAAATAATATAGCGTTAAGCCCATGCCTGATTATTAGGCTGCAAATGTTATTTGATCATGAATAAGCGAAGCGGCAAATAAGATTAGATTGATCAATAATTAATCAACCTAATGGTTTCTTGCGTGAAATAACTCTCCTGACATGATGGAAGCTGTATTTAAGCGAAGCGTAAATACAGAGTCAGGAGAGTGTTGTGCAGAAGTAAAACGCGGTTAAAAATGTATTGTTGTTAGGCTAATGTTATTTGCGTCGGCTAATTTTTCCTCCTTTCCTTCCCGCTTCAATGGCGCGGTCTGGATCGTTTTTGAAATTGCCGCCACTAGCCTGACCGCCCTTGCGCCCAGCCTCGGCTGCGCGTTCCTTATTCTCTGCGAAGTTGCCCGCGCCACCACGACGTTGCGGCTTTTTTTCTTCCTCATCGGGTAGCTTCTTAGCGTCCGTCATTGGTTCTCCTCTCTGTTCAATACCAACATGATGCAAAATAAATGTAGTGCCATTTTTACCAGATTCAAGCCAGGATTAATCTTAAGGCTTAATTTAAGAATCTTGATTGTCTGACTATCGGTCAGTTTTTCATTCCTGTCGTCATGCAAATTCCATGAATGCTGATTATTATTTTTTTAACGTAAAGAGGGAAGCTTTCATTGCAAGAATAATAAGCGAAGCGGTGGGATTGTTACATTTAACCGCTCTCGCATTTCTTCGATTCATTACTTGCGTAGCGGCACTTGCTTGCTACGTTTAATTAATCTGCTCGTTTGGTTTTAATTAACGCTTCGCTTATTTCCAGTTTATTAACGTAATGAGCCGATGTAATCCCCACGGGTCGCTATCGACGGTGTTCCACCAGCAAACCGTTTTGTAACCCTGCTTTCCACTTTCGGAGCGAATTGATGACCAAAGAAATTGTTTACCTGGATTGGTTGCGCGATGCGCATGCCATGGAAAAACATGCCGAGTCTTTGCTGCAGGCCGCAGCGCTGCGTCTGGACGCATTCCCGCTACTGCAGGCGCGTATCAAACAGTACATGCAACAAACCTGTGAACAGCAGAAGCAGGTGAAAGAGGCACTGAAGCGATACGACAGCAGCTGGTCGGCATTGAAAGAGGCGCTTGGCCGTATGTCGGCAGTGGGACAAGCGGCCAGCGATATGCTGCGCGATGAAGAGGGCGTGCGCATCGCGGTGAGCAGCTATGTGTTCTGCAATTATAAAGTGGCGACTTACACCGCACTGCTGGCCGCCGCGCAGCAGGCGGAAGACGCTGAGGGCGTGAAAACCTTCCAGCGTATTTTGCAGCATGAAACACAGATGGCCGACTGGTTGCTGTTACAGCTGCCGGAGGTGGCAAATGAGGCGATTTTACGGCGCACGGAAGTGGATATGCCCGGCCTGGTGTAATCGCTGAAAAATCGGTCAGCCGTTTGACGTTGCTGACCGCGTTCGTTTGCTGGCAGAAAATGCCTAATCAATATATTTAGAAATGCAATCTATTAGTGTTGAGTCAAATTAACGTATATGCGATTAAAAAGATCATTCTTTAAAAGAAATGGCGATCAATTGCGTGCTTTCCTATAAATTAAGCAAAGAAATCGGTGTTGGTTCGAGTATTACTTTTTGATAAAGAAGTAATACTGATCAATGAAATTGATTTCAAATTAATTACTTTCCTGCCTCTAATGTTAAACAACTGTCTGACGATAACAGCAGAGATGCCGCAATTTAAGTTGCGGAACATCTTCTATTGATAAAATTACATTGTTCTCTTCACTACTTTTCAATCAAAATCATTGAGGTTTCTAAATGGACGTAGTTCAAAGATTTTCGCGTAATGTAAAGTTGCGGACTAAATTAACAATATCCTCTGTGCTCAATATCTCCATGCTGCTATTAGTGGCGACGCTTGGCTTAAATTCGCTGTTGTTAGCGGAAACCGGCGTTAATGGCATGATGAAAGATGACTACCCAACCATCGCGCTCGGCAACCAACTGATTGATGAAATAAACGTGACGATACAGCAGCAGGCGCTGCTGCTGAGCCCTATCGATGCGCAGCGTCGGGCCGCGATTCAAACCAATCTCCAGGATGCCTCGAATAAAATCACGGAGACTTACAAGCAATTGGCGCTATTGGCGACGGACGAGGAGTCAAAAGCGTTTCTTGCCCGAGTTCAGGCCAAGCGGGTAGATTTTCTTAAAGAGAGAATGGCCTTCTTCGAATTGATAAATAGTGATGTGAGTAAAGCGGTAGATTTCTATTTTACCGCGCTGACTTTAGCGCAAAAGAGTTATATTGCGGAAGTGGAGGGGTTTATTACGTTGCAAGAGCAGCAAATGAATGGCTCTTATGACAGTTTTATGGCGTCCTACAGCAATACTAAAATCTCCATGATCATTATTTTTATTGTGGCTATATTGCTTTCGGCGTTTATTGGCTGGATTATTATCCGTTCGATTACTGTGCCATTAAGAAAAGTCATTGCGTTTCTTGGTCGGGTGGCTGATGGCGATCTCAGCTCTGATTTTCATGAGCAGCGTAAAGATGAAATGGGGCAGCTAATTAATGCCATTCAGCAAATGCAGGAGAAAATGTCGGGCATTGTTAGCCATATTCGTATTAGCGCAGAACAGATATCCGGTGGCGCCAGCGAAATAATGTCAGGCACCAACGATCTTGCTGCCCGTACGGAAGAGCAGGCCAGTTCGGTGGAGCAAACCGCGGCTTCGGTTGAGGAGTTCAGCGCCACTATCAGTAACACCCGCAACAATACCCACGTAGCGGCGGATCTCTCAACCAAAGCGGAAAGCGCTGTGGGGCAGAATGCCAGCATGATGGACAATGTCGCGACCAAAATGGCCGAGATTCATGATTCCGCTAGCCGCATGGCTGACATTATTAACCTGATCGATTCCATCGCCTTCCAGACCAATATTCTGGCGCTCAATGCCGCTGTCGAGGCCGCACGCGCCGGCGAACATGGCCGTGGTTTTGCCGTGGTGGCGCAGGAAGTGCGAGCTCTGGCTCAGAAAACCGCTACCTCTTCGCATGAGATTCGTCACTTGATTGAAGAGTCTTCGACGCGCATTGCGGATGGTCGCGATATGGTCACCGACGCCAATACCTTGATGTCCGACATGATGTCCAACGTTGCCAGCATGAAAGAATTACTGGTGCAGATAAACCAGGCCAGCAGCGAGCAGGCGGATGGCATCAGCCAGATCAACACCGCCATCAGCCAGATTGATATTACCACGCAGCAAAATGCGTCGCTGGTTGAGCAGTCGTTGGCGGCCTCGGCAATGCTGAGCGAGCAGGCGAACAATATGGTGAACAGCGTTAGCGTGTTTACGCTGCGCAGAACGGCATAAGTTGCGGATACAGAATCCCCTGCGGATTCTGTATTCACCTGTTTTGCGTCTAAAGAGAATGCGTTAGCGGCCGATAATCGAACCCGCAAAGGCTGCACCAGCAGCAACATTTAAGGAAAAATAGTGAAAAAGGCATTGATAGCATTGGCAGTTTTGACACTGGCAGGATGCGCCAGACCTTACGGACCCGCCACCACCATCATCAATCAGCAGATGGTGACTCCTGACGCCAGCAAGCAGCAAACCAAAGTCACGGTGACGCGTAAGAAGCAATTTATCGGTAGTGCCAGCGGCAATCACTGCAAGTTTGTGGTGAATATTGATGGGCAGGACGTCGCGATGCTGCGCCAGAACCAGTTTGTCAGCACCTATCTGGAAAATGGGCTGCATAAACTGCGCGTCAGCAATGACTGTTCAGTGCTAAGCCTGGGCATGCGTAAAACGCTGGATGTTGTTGCCGATGGCACGCCACAAGAGTATGCCGCAGAAGTCGGTTTCTGGGGGCAATACCGCCTGTGGCGCACCAACTAATTCGGTTGCTCAGCGCATAGCGCGAGTGTGTTCCATGCTTGCGCTAAATCGGCGCATAGTCGCCAGTGCCTTCTGGCCACGGCGTCAGCAAATCAAAACCGGTTTCCGTCACGGCGATGGTGTGTTCCCACTGCGCTGACAGCGAGCGGTCTTTGGTCACCACCGTCCAGCCATCTGACAACACGCTGGTGCCCGCTTTGCCGGCGTTGATCATCGGCTCGATAGTGAAGATCATCCCGGCCTGCAGCGCTAATCCCGCACCCGGCGTGCCGTAATGCAGGATTTGCGGATCGCCGTGATACACCTCGCCAACGCCGTGACCACAATATTCCCGCACCACCGAGAAGCCAGCTTTTTCTGCGACCTGCTGAATGGCTGCGCCAATATCGCCCAGCGTCGCGCCCGGCTTCACCACGTTAATGCCCGCCACCATCGAGTCGTAGGTGATCTCCACCAGTCTTTTCGCCCGCACCGACGGTTGGCCGACGTAATACATGCGGCTGGTATCGCCGTACCAGCCATCTTTAATGATGGCGACGTCGATATTAACGATGTCGCCATCCTTGAGCTTTTTCTCACCTGGAATGCCGTGACACACCACGTGATTGACTGAAGTACAAGTGGTGCGCATATAACCCTGATAGCCGATATTGGCGGGCACCACTTTGAGCTCGTTGACGATATAGTCGTGGCAAATCGCGTCCAGTTCATCAGTGGTGACGCCAGGTTTGACGTACGGCGTGATGATCTCCAGCACTTTGGCGGCGGCGTGTCCGGCGGCGCGCGCCAGTTCGATCTCTTCAGCGGTGTGCAGTTTGATGCTCATGACGCTATTCCCTGCGATGTGAATAAAGGATGGTCGAGCAGCTGCGCTAAATCAGCGCCGCTGTCGCGTTCGACGCGCATCAGTAAGCGCGTCAATTCCTGATGATTGAGGGTGGGATAAATCTCGGCCAGCATGCCGATCTTCATCCAGTGTTCTGCCTGTGCGTTGATGGAACGGCTCATGGCCGTGCTGGCAATGCGCAAGTTCTCATGCATTAAGTCGGAGATTTTTACGATACCCATAATGTGGCCTATATATAAAACGTATGCGTTATGTATATAGGTTATCACATGTGTGGCGATTGAAAAACGCATTGGGTTTGTTAGCGGAAAACCGTTTACGGTTAATAGGGGATGCCAATCCATGGCGAACAACATCCTAAGGCGCCTTACTCAGACTTCGTTGGAGGACGACGGCTTATTTTGCCTCCTTTCCGGCCCGCTTCAACGGCTCTTTCAGGGTCGTTTCTGAAGTTGCCACCGCTGGCTTTGCCTCCCGCACTGCCAGCTTCTTTTGCACGTTCCGGATTGTTAGCAAAATTCCCTGCGCCGCCTCTGTAGCTCTGTTTGTTCATAGGAAGACCTCTTATCAATGTTCCATTAGATTTAAGGACTAGCTAGTCACGCTGAAATTCTAGTCGGTGGTTTTGGTAAAGCCAGGGCGAAAAGCATGATCATTTGAAACAGATCAAAAGAAGTTTTATTGGCTATCGCGTTGTTCCAGTAAGCAATGACGTCGATCACACCCTTCACAGTGCGTTTTCTAACCGATTAACAGTGACCTTCGTCACATTTTAAAAATCCTGTCTATACTTTTGCCTTTTGGGATTACGCCTTTGCGCCCGCCCGGCGCGTTCAATATGCAGGGAACAGGAATGGAAACATCGCAGCAAAACAATGAAGACGACTCAGCACTAAGCAACCTTACCGTGAAACAGCGCCTGTTTTTTGTGGTGCTGGTGGCCACCATGGGAGCGCTGGCGTTTGGTTATGACACCGGCATTATTTCCGGTGCATTACCGTATATGACCTTACCGCCCGATCAGGGCGGCCTCGATCTCACCCCCTTCACCGAAGGTTTAGTGACGTCATCACTGATCTTCGGCGCCGCACTTGGCGCTTTTCTTAGCGGTTACTTCTCCGACCGCTTCGGTCGCCGCATTACGCTGCGCAGCCTGGCGCTGATCTTCGTCGCCGGCGCCATTGGTACCGCATTGGCGCCTAATCTGCATGTGATGGTGGCGATGCGTTTCCTGTTGGGAATCGCGGTGGGTGGCGGATCGTCAACCGTGCCGGTATTTATTGCAGAAATCGCCGGGCCTAAACGTCGCGCACCGTTGGTGAGTCGCAACGAGCTGATGATCGTTTCCGGCCAGCTGCTGGCGTATGTGGTCAGTGCGCTAATGAGCTATTTGCTCAATGATTCGCATATGTGGCGTTACATGTTAGCGCTGGCGATGATTCCGGGTGCGTTACTGTTTATCGGTACCTTCTTTGTACCGGCTTCGCCGCACTGGATGGTGGCAGAAGGGCGCATCAAAGAAGCAAGCCGTATTCTGCACAAGCTGCGTGAAACACCGCGCGAAGTGCGAAAAGAGATGGCGGAGATGCGTCAGCATGCCAAAGCTTCGCGTCAGGGACCGTCCGCTCGTGAACTGTTGCAGCAGAAGTGGGTCATGAGGCTGCTATTGGTGGGTGCGGGGTTGGGTATTGTTATCCAGTTCACCGGCGTGAATGCCTTTATGTATTACACGCCGGTGATTTTGAAAACCACCGGCATGGGCACCAACGCCTCGATTGCCGCGACCATCGGAAACGGTGTGGTTTCAGTCATTGCAACCATAGTCGGTATCAAAGCGGTGGGGCGTTTTGGACGTCGTACCATGCTGATGACCGGGCTGACGGTAGTCATTGCCATGCAGCTGGCGCTGGGTTGTGTGCTGCTGTTGATGCCACAAAGCATGACGCAAAGTATGTTCGCGCTGGCGGCCATTCTGGTGTTCCTGTTCTTTATGCAGATGTGTATTTCACCGGTTTACTGGCTGCTGATGTCCGAACTGTTCCCGATGAAATTGCGCGGCGTGCTCACCGGTGCGGCGGTGTCGTTCCAGTGGATTTGCAACGCGGCGGTGGCCTTTGCTTTCCCACCGTTGCTGGCCGCTACCGGCAACGCTGCCTTCTTTATCTTTGCCGCCATTAACGTCGCATCGCTGATCTTCGTTATTACCATGTTGCCGGAAACCAAAGGCAAATCGCTTGAGCAGATCGAAAATGAGATGCGCGATCGTTTTAGCGAGCAGGATCAGGAAGCAGCAGACGGCGTCGCTTAACCGCGCTTGAGAATTCCTGGCTGCGGGGGGAAGATACGCATCTTTCACCGGGCCAGGAATTGCCATGCTGATCACCGCCGAGAACACCCGCACCTTTAATACCGACATTCGCCTGGCCTGCACGCTGGCTGCGGTAGCTGGCGCGCTCAACACCGCCGCGTTCGAGACCGTCGGTTTCTTTTCGGCAAACATGACCGGCAACGTCTCCTCGCTTTCCGATCATCTGGCGAAAGCCAATCTGCACGTCGGCCTGTTTTTTCTCCTCATCGTCTTGCTGTTTATCGCCGGTTCATCGGTCTCCACGTTGATTATTAACTCTGGCAGAAGGCGCCAAATCCGCGGCATCTACGCGATCAATATCCTGATTGAAGGCATTGCGCTGCTGGCGCTGGGCGTGATGGAAAGCGCGTTTCGATTCAGCGGCTCTGGCGTGCTGTTAGTGCTCAGTCTGAGTTTTCTAATGGGCTTGCAGAACGCGGTAGTGACGCGCATCTCCAACGCGCGCGTCCGTACCACGCATGTTTCGGGGACCGCCACCGACATCGGCATTGAGTTAGCGATGCTGTTTGATGTGCTGCGCCGCAAAGAATCCCCCAAAGATGCGCCACTGTATATCGAGCGGTTGAAACTGCATTGCTACACCGTACTGGCCTTTCTTGGCGGCGGCGTTTTGGGGATTTGGCTGCTGCAGGTGATGAGCTATCTACTGTTAATCGTGATTGGTGCGCTGCTGAGCGTGCTCGCGTTAACCGCGCTTAAACGGAGCACATCGTCGCAGTAAACAGTGATGTGCTTCACGCTTTGTCATGCCGCTGCGGAAAATTGCTTGCCACTTTCCCCACGCTGTAAGCAAGATAGCCCGCGTTAAGGATTGTTACTGTTCGGCAGGCAAAACCTGAGGCGCGCCCTTTTTCATTTCGAAGAGGGCGCGCCTCAGGTTTTTTTTTGCGCGAAATTCGGGGCATAAATGCAGGGCATTGTTCAGGAGAAAGAGTGATGCAATATCAGGAACTGGCGGATGAGATCGTTGCCGGCGTCGGCGGCAAAGCGAACATTATCAGCGTGATGCACTGCGCCACGCGTTTGCGCTTCAAGCTCAAAAACAGTCAACAGGCGCAAACGGCGGCGTTGAAAAACAATCCTGGCGTGATCATGGTGGTGGAGAGCGGCGGCCAATATCAGGTGGTGATTGGTAATCAGGTTGCTGAGGTCTATCGCGAACTGACCGCACGACATGCGCTGGACGATCGGAGCGATGCCACCGATAACGAGGCACCACAAGGCCTGTTTGCCCGCTTTATCGATCTGGTTTCCGGCATTTTCACCCCGTTTATCGGCGTGATGATCGCCTCCGGCATTATTAAAGGATTGCTGGCGCTGGCGCTGGTGATCGGCGTGATGGATGCCAGCAACGGCAGCTACAAGGTGCTGTTTGTTGCCAGCGACGGTTTGTTCTATTTCCTGCCAATTTTGCTCGGCTACAGCGCCGGGAAAAAATTTGGCGGCAATCCGTTTGTCAGCATGGCAATTGCCGCTGCGCTGGTGCATCCGATGATTCTTGAGGTGCTGCAACAGCAGCAGCAGGGCAACGCGCTGACGTTCATTGGCATTCCACTGGAAGTGCTGAACTACAGCTCTTCGGTGATCCCAATTATCTTTGCCGCCTGGGTTTCCAGCCTGATTGAGCGCTGGGTGCATCCGCGTTCGCCCAGCGCGGTGCGTAACTTCACTACGCCGTTATGCTGCCTGCTGATTACCGTGCCGCTGACTTTTCTCGCCATTGGCCCGGCGGCCACCTGGTTAAGCCGCATGCTGGCCGAAGGCTATTTGTGGATTTATAGCCTGAGCCCAATGATTGCCGGTGCGGTGATGGGCGCAATCTGGCAAGTGTGCGTCATTTTTGGTCTGCACTGGGGATTGGTGCCGATTATGCTGAATAACCTCGCCAACTTTGGTCACGACACCTTGCTGCCGCTGCTGATGCCTGCGGTGCTGGGGCAGGCGGGCGCGACGCTGGGCATCTTCCTGCGTACTCGAGAGGCTAAGCTGAAAGCGATGGCGGGATCGGCCTTCACCGCCAGCATCTTTGGCATCACCGAGCCGGCAGTCTATGGCGTCACGCTGCCGCGCCGTCGTCCGTTTATCTTCGGTTGCATTGGCGGAGCGCTGGGCGCGGCGATTCTCGGTTTCTGGCACACCACCATTTACTCCTTTGGCTTCCCGAGCGTCTTCACCTTTATTCAGGTGGTGCCGAACAGTGGCATTGATGCCAGCGTGCTGGCGGCATTCGCCGGTGCAGCGGTGGCGCTGCTGTTTGCCTGCGTCACCACCTATCTATTTGGCCTTAGCGAAGTAGCCGCCACGCCGGCAGCGGCAGTAACACCGGCGCCCGCCGCAGTTGCGCCGCCTGCCAGCCTGACGCGACGCGAAAGCGTGGTGAGCCCGATGGCGGGAGCGGTGATTCCGCTGGAGCAGGTTAAGGATGAGACCTTTGCCAGCGGATTGTTGGGCAAAGGCGCGGCGATTATCCCGCAGCAGGGGCGCGTGGTTTCCCCGATCAACGGCGTGGTGTCGTCGATATTCCGCACCGGTCATGCCATCGGCCTGACCTCAGAACAGGGCGCGGAAGTGCTGATCCACGTTGGCCTCGACACCGTGAAGCTGGACGGACAATTTTTCCATCCCAGGGTCGCGAACGATCAGCCGATTAAGGTGGGGGATGTGCTGCTGGAATTCGATCTCGATGCAATCAAAGCCGCAGGATTCGATCTCACCACGCCCGTGCTGGTGAGTAACAGTGATGATTTTGTGGATGTATTAACCCTGAGCCACACGGCGGTGAGCGAAGGCGCTCCGCTGTTGGCCGTGCTGAAATAACCAAGGAGTAAGCAAATGACTAAACGTTTCCCGGATGAATTTTTATGGGGTGGCGCGGTTGCCGCCAATCAGGTTGAAGGGGCTTATCAGGAAGGCGGTAAGGGCTTATCCACGTCGGATTTACAACCGAAAGGCATTTTTGGCGCGCGCGTGGAGCGCAGCGGTGATGACTTTGGTATCAAAGATACCGCCATCGATTTCTATCACCGCTTCCCGCAGGACATCAAACTATTCGCTGAAATGGGCTTTACCGTGCTGCGTACCTCAATTGCCTGGACGCGCATTTTCCCACAGGGCGACGAAGCCGAGCCGAATGAAGCGGGACTGGCCTATTACGATCGTCTGTTTGATGAGATGGCGAAATACAACATCACGCCGCTGGTGACTCTGTCACATTATGAAATGCCGTATGGCTTGATTAAAAAGTACGGCGGCTGGGGCAATCGCATCACCATTGATTGTTTCGAGCGTTATGCGCGCGCAGTGTTCACCCGTTTTCAGCACAAGGTGAAGCTGTGGCTGACCTTCAATGAAATCAATATGTCGCTGCATGCGCCTTTCACCGGCGTGGGGCTGGCGGAAGAGAGCGACCAGCAGGCGATTTATCAGGCGATTCACCACCAGCTGGTGGCGAGTGGTCGCGCGGTAAAAGCCTGCCATGAAATCGTGCAGGACGGCAAAATTGGCAATATGCTGCTGGGCGCGCTGCTTTATCCATTGAGCTGCCGACCGGCGGACGTGCTGGAAACCCTGCAGCAAAACCGCGAATGGCTGTTCTTTGGCGATGTGCAGGTACGCGGCGCTTATCCAGCGTATATGAAGCGGTTCTTTGCCGATCGCGGCATCACTATTGCGATGACCGACGAAGATAAACGCGACCTGCAAAACACCGTCGATTACATCTCCTTCAGCTACTACATGACCGGCTGCGTCACTACCAATGAAGAGGATAATCAGAAAGCGCGCGGCAACATTCTCTCAATGGTGCCGAATCCACATTTGCCGAGTTCTGATTGGGGCTGGCAGATTGATCCAGAAGGGCTGCGCATTCTGCTCAATATTCTTTATGACCGTTATCAGAAGCCGCTGTTTATCGTGGAAAACGGGCTGGGCGCCAAAGATGTGGTAGAAGCCGATGGCACTATTAATGATGATTATCGCATTCAGTATCTCAACGATCATCTGGTGCAGGTGCGCGAAGCGATTGAGGATGGCGTCGAGGTGATGGGCTATACCTGCTGGGGCCCGATTGATTTAGTCAGCGCATCCAAAGCCGAGTTTTCCAAGCGCTACGGTTTTATCTATGTTGATCGTGATGATGCCGGCAACGGCACGCTGGAACGTTCGCGCAAGAAGAGTTTCTTCTGGTATCAGGACGTGATCCGCAGTCATGGTGAAGCGTTGAAATAACGTAGGTGGCGAGGTTTTCGTAGGGTGCGCATTGATGCGCACCCTGTTTAAGCCTCGTCGGCATCTTCCTGCAACGCCAGCGTCTCTTTGCGCACGCGTTCAATATGAATCGTCAGAAACATGCGTTCTTCGCTGGAAAGTTCATACAGATATTTCTGCTGAATATGTTGGTCGATTTTCATCGCACATTGATAGGCAACGGGATATTTGTCGCGCACCACATCATGCAGTGATTCATCCTCGCTCCACACGCCGCGTTTACCCAACATGCGCTGGGCGAAAAACTTCAGGTGGTTGACGAAGCGGTTGTAACTCAGGCTATCGGTGCGGTAATCGAGCTGCAGCCGATACTTCACGATATGCAGAATCTCCTGCATAAACTGCGTGATGTGCGAGACATCAGCGAAGTCGCTGCCGAGCTGCGCATTCACCAGATGTAACGCAATAAAGCCGGCCTCATCTTCCGGCAGCATGACACCCAGTCGCTTGCTGATCATCTCCAGCGCTTCAAGGCCAAGTGAGAACTCCTTCGGATACAGCGTTTTAATCTCCCACTTCAACACGTTGCGAATCGGAATGCCCTGCTGATGACGCTCAATGGCAAAGTGACAGTGATCGCACAGCGCGATGGATAGACTTTCATGTAGCGGTTGGCCAAGCTGCTGACGTGCGTTGGCGATAATCAGTTCGCTGGTGGTAATCACCTCCAGCGGAATATCCGACAGCAGTTCGCTGAGCCGTCCCGTTAAGGCATCGCTTTGTAGCGCAAACACTTTCTCGATCTGCTGCGCATCCAGTGTGTCGCCGACGCGCTTCTGAAACGCTAAACCGCGTCCCATCACCACCTGCTCTTTGCCGTTGTCGCCCAGCACCACCGCGACATTATTGTTGAGGATCTTGGCGATTTTCATTTTTCTCAGCCCTGAAAATAAAAAACCTGACCCACCGGGAGGACGGCGTGTCAGGTTTTGCCTGCGCTGAACGCAGTAACAATCTCGCGAGATCATAATCGGCTGAGGATTTCCGACAAGCAGAGCGACAGTTAAATGTGAAATGCATCATGTTTCCTCGGCGATTAATCAGGCGCGTTTGAGCCTGCCTAAACCTTGACAGGTTAAAGCGTAAAGATAGTGTAAGGATTTGATCAGAATTTTTTAAAGTTTGCGTTAGGGGTGCCGATAGTACCGTAACGTTAATTTAACAGGAGTTGCGTACATGACTGGGATTTCAACTTTAGGCGTCGGTTCAGGACTGGGTTTGAGCACCATTCTCGACAAACTGACCGCGGCGGAAAAACAATCGTTATCGCCAATTTCAAAACAGCAGTCGGCTGCTACCGCCAAGCTTTCCGCTTACGGCACGCTGAAAACTGCGATTCAGACTTTCCAGACGGCAAACAACAAATTAAATGATGCCGCGCTTTATACGTCGACTACCACAGCATCCAGTTCCAGTGCGTTTAGCGCAGATTCCAACGGCAATGCGCTGGCCGGCAAATACACCATTAGCGTGCAGAAGCTGGCACAGTCGCAGACGCTGACGAGTGCGACTCAAACCGATACCAAAGCGGCGATTGGCAGCGACGCAGCCACACGCACCATGAAGTTTGTCACCGCAGAAGGTAAAGAGAAGAGCATTACGCTGACCAAAGATCAGACTTCACTTGCTGCTATTCGTGACACCATTAACAAATCAGAAGTCGGCGTCACCGCTAGCCTGATTAAGGTTTCGGCAACCGAATATCGTCTGTCGCTCAGCTCAAGCGCATCGGGCACGGCCAATGCAGTGAAATCACTCAGCGTAACCGGTGATGACACCTTGCACGGCTTTATTGGCTTTGATGCTGCGGATACCGCAGGCAGCGGCATGACGCAGAGTGTCGAAGCGCAGAACGCGAAGTTGACCGTTAATAACGTAGCGATTGAGAGCAGCAGCAATGTTATTACCGATGCGGTAGAAGGCATCACGCTGAAACTGAATGATGAGACATCCGGCAACCAAACGCTAACCGTCAGCAGCGATACCAACAAGGCCAAGACCGCCATTACGGATTGGGTGAACGCCTACAACTCGCTGCAGGATACTATGGCGAGTTTGACCAAATATACGCCCGTCGATGCAGGTAAAGATCCGGATGGAAAAAATGGTGCGCTGATCGGCGATGGCACGCTGCGCAATATTCAGGTGCAGCTGAAAAGTATTCTGGCGAACAGTTCGGACTCCAACGTTTACAAGACCTTATCGCAGGCGGGTATTACCACCGATCCAACCAGCGGTAAGCTTAATCTTGATGCAGCCAAACTGACCAGCAGCCTGCAGGTTAAACCGGAAGCGATTCGTGACATGTTCGTCGGCGATAGCAAAAAAACCGGTGTATCGACGGTGATGAATAATACCTTTACGGCTTTCCTTAGCAGCAAAGGCGTATTGCAGGGCGCGACAGATACCATCAGTAAGAAGCTGAATACGCTGACCGAACAGTACAATACCGCCAGCAAACGCATCGATGACACCATCGCGCGTTATAAAAAGCAGTTCACTAATTTAGATAAGATGGTCAGCGTACTGAATAACACCAGTAACTATCTGACAGAGCAGTTTAGTAGTACTTCTAAGACGAATAAATAACGTTTCTTCGGGTCGCCACTGATGGCGACCTGATGGTAATAAGGTTATTTTTTCTTATTAAGCATCGCTTTCAAATCAGCAAAAGGATTATAGGTGGCTTCACCGACATCCTTTTGCGCATCTTCCCCCGCTACCACGCTGGTGCCGTATTGATCGGCTTCCGTGTATTTAGAGTGCTCATGGTCATGGCAATAGAGACACAATAACTCCCAGTTGCTGCCGTCTTCCGGGTTATTGGTGTGGTCGTGATCGATATGGTGCACCGTCAATTCACGTAGGTTGGAGTAAACAAATTCTCGCGAGCAGCGTCCACACACCCACGGATAAATTTTTAATGCTTTCTCACGGTAGCCGCTTTCCAGCCGGGTGTAGTTTTTGGGAATCAAAGCCATTGCCGAGGTACCTGTTAAAAGAGAGTGATTTATTTTGATTGCAGCAAACTAATCCAGACAGCAGGGTACTGCAAGTGGCGGGCGGAGTCAGCTATTGGCTCTTAAAACGGGAAGGGAAAATCGTGGCGATTACAGCGTGGCTAGCACTCAGTCCGGTTGCGGGTTCAGGAGCGGGAAACCTGACCGCGCAATCCGGACTGAGTTAACTTCAATTACTCAACTCTTCGGCGCGATTATTTCGCCTGCAGTTCTTTACGCACGATCTCTGCGCCAGCACTTAACGCATCCAGCTTGCCGCGCGCGACGCCACGCGGTAACGGGATCATGCCACAGTTGGTGCACGGATAGAGCTTGTCGGCATCGACATACTGCAGCGCTTTTCGCAGCGTAGCGGCAACTTCCTCAGGCGTCTCGATGGTGTTGGTCGCCACATCAATCGCACCAACCATCACCTTTTTACCGCGAACCAACTCCATCAGCTCCATTGGCACGTGCGAGTTTTGACACTCCAGTGAGATGATATCGATATTGGATTTCTGCAGTTTAGGGAAGATCTCTTCATACTGACGCCACTCGGTACCCAGCGTCTTTTTCCAATCGGTATTGGCTTTAATGCCATAACCGTAGCAAATGTGCACAGCGGTTTCACACTTGAGGCCTTCGATGGCTCTTTCCAGCGTGGCAATGCCCCACTCATTCACTTCATCAAAGAAAACGTTAAATGCGGGTTCATCGAACTGAATAATATCGACACCCACCGCTTCTAATTCTTTGGCCTCTTCATTGAGGATTTTAGCGAATTCCCACGCCAGCTTTTCACGGCTTTTATAGTGGTTATCATACAACGTATCAATCATGGTCATAGGACCAGGCAGCGCCCATTTAATCGGTTGGTCAGTTTGGGAGCGTAAGAATTTAGCATCCTCAACAAACACCGATTTTTGACGGCTTACCGGACCAACCACGGTTGGAACACTCGCTTCATAGCGATTACGGATTTTAACGATTTCACGCTTCTCAAAATCAACCCCGTTGAGGTGTTCAATAAAGGTAGTGACAAAGTGTTGGCGCGTTTGCTCACCATCACTAACAATATCGATACCCGCCTGTTGTTGATCTTCCAGACACAAACGAAGCGCATCTTGTTTGCCGTCGATTAACTCCTGATCTTGCAATTTCCACGGTGACCACAGCGTCTCCGGCTGAGCAAGCCAGGAAGGTTTAGGCAAACTGCCCGCAGTGGACGTCGGTAATAATTTTTTCATCGCAGGTGACCTTATTTTTTTATCAATCAAAGAACGGAATTGGCAAACCATTGCTCAAGAATAGTTTGATATGGTTTGATGAAGTTCTCTTCAGTGAACTTTCCTTGTTCAATAGCCAACTGGCTACGTTCTTCTCGATCATAAACAATCTGAGTTAACGAAAAATCGAGGTGGTTCAGGCTTGGCTGATAGTATTTTCCGGCTGCAGAGTTAGCGTTGTAGATCTCAGGACGATAGATCTTTTGGAAAGTCTCCATCGTGCTGATGGTACTGATCAGCTCAAGATTGGTGTAATCACTGAGTAAATCGCCATGGAAATAAAATGCTAAAGGCGCAACGCTGTTAGCAGGCATGAAATAACGCGCACGTAATCCCATTTTGCCGAAATATTCATCCGTCAGGGAGAGTTCATCCTGCTGATACTCTACGCCGAGCACCGGATGTTCATTGCCGGTACGATAATAGGTGTTTTTGCTTGAAACGCTGAGGCAGATAACCGGCGCTTTTTTGAAGTTATTTTTATACGCCTCCGAGTTAACAAAATATTTGAAGACGTTGCCATGCAGTTCACCAAAGTTATCCGGGGTGCGGAACTCTGGATGATTTTTATTATGCTCGGACAGCAATACGCTGAAGTCATAGTCGCGCACGTAAGACGAGAAGTTATTGCCAACAATGCCTTCAATACGTTCATTGGTTTTTTTATCAACGATATTGGTTTTTAATATCTCAATCACCGGGAAGGTATTGTCATTGCCTGCTGTGGCGATCTTTAACTCAACGGAGACGATTTCGAGTTCAACAGCGTAACGATCCGCTTTCGGGTTATCCCAATGCGCCAGAGAATTGAAGCGGTTATCAATCATCACTAAAGCGTTGCGTAAATTATCCTGGCGTTTTTCGCCCCGCGCTAAATTCGCAAAGTTGGTGGTGATACGCGTGTTCTCGGAAGGATTGTAATTTTCGTCGAAACGCAGCGTTTTCACAGCAAAGTCAAAATGGTTAGTCATCGCAATCTGGCACCTTAGTGTCGAATATCAAGCCTGATTGACTTGCAGGATTTCCCAGCTTTTCTTCGCTGGTACTCTCAGGGAGTAGGCTTGATATTATTTTAAGTTATTAACAATGCATCTTTTATGCCTCAGTCTCTGGGTGAAAAAAAGTGATTTAATTTCAACGAACATGAAGGAATTTCATGATGGCGTGCAGAATGAGGTATGGAGCAGATGCAGTAGGAGCCAAAATCCCAGTTTATGGCTAGCGACATTGCGGGATGGCAAAAGTATTTGCCCAGCGCTGGCAGAGGTTGATGACTTAGGAAGCCTTGGCGCCATACACCATCTACAACATATTGTTACATTATAACATGCTCATTCTTCTCGCTAGATTGAACCCATTCTCAACCTCATCGTCTCAGCAATGGCACGTTTTTTACAGGGAACGAATTAATCTAGTTACACTAATAATGAGGCAAAGATGTTTAAACGGGGTTGGCTTGAGCAATTTTACGTACCGGGATGGGTATCGTTGTATGTCGGCATTTTACTTAATATTCCTATTTTCATTCGTCGTTATCATCAACTGCAATTTGACAATGTTCTGTCGGTCATCATTGAAGTCGTCGCCGCATTCTGTTTAGTGATGTTTTTAACTTTATTAATGTCATTAACCGGCAAGATGATCTCTCGGCTATTGATGACGCTGCTGGTGATATTTTCTAGCGCCGCCAGCTACTACATGATCTTTTTCAATATTGATATTGGCTATGGAATTATTGCTGCGGTACTGGCGACGGATTCAATTGATCTCTCAAAGGAATCCATTGGCTGGCATTTTGTGCTGTGGCTGGTGGCGGTCAATATTATTCCGCTATGGCTGATTTGGCGTGGGTTACGCACCAGCTCAGCTGCCACGATTAATAAAAAACGCTACTGGTCTTATAAAACCGTGGCCATTCTGGTTGCTGCAATGGGTTGTTGGTTACCGCTCAATCTGATGGGTAAAATGCAAGATGAGCAAGACAAACACAACAATCGCATGATGGCCAGCTACGGCGGTATCGTGGCCGGGACCTATTCTCCTTCGAATTGGTTATCAGGCGTGGGATTACTGGCTTACAGTTCCTACAGCCAGGCGGAAGATAATCGTAATCTTTACGACCCAACGGATCATTATCGCTATAACCCGCCCAAGGATGCTGACAACCTCTATATCGTGTTTGTGATTGGCGAGAGCGCACGCCGCGATCATATGGGACTTTACGGTTATGACCGTGACAACACGCCTTATCTCGACCATGAAAAAAATCTGGTTCACCTCCAAGGTTATTCCTGTGATACCTCAACTAAACTCTCGCTGCGCTGCATGTTTGTGCGCGAAGGCGGGGCGTCAGAAGCACCGCAGCGAACGCTTAAAGAGATGAACGTATTCACGGTAATGAAGAAACAGGGCTTTTCTGAAGAACTCTATTCTATGCAGAGTGAAGCCTGGTTCTATAACAAAGTTATGGCAGACAGCTATGCATTACGGGAATCTATTCAGGCGGAAAAACGCCATGTAGGGCAACCGGTGGATGATATGGCGTTAGTCACGGAACTCCAGGATTCTATTCAGCGCCATCCTCAGGGCAAGCATATCGTTATTCTGCATACTAAAGGTTCGCACTATCTTTATACGGAACGTTATCCTCGTGCATTTGCGCGTTATCAACCGGAGTGCCAGGGCATTGATGATGCATGCAGTACGCAGGAGATGATTAATTCGTATGACAATAGTATTTTGTATACCGATTACTTTCTTAAGCAGACGTTTGATAGCCTGAAAGATAAAAATGCCATTGTCTTTTATGCCTCCGATCATGGTGAATCGATTTCCGATAACCTGCATTTCCACGGCACGCCGCGTGATCATGCACCTATGGCGCAGCGCACTATTCCAATTATGGTCTGGGCCTCGGATAAATTCCTGAGTAATAAGGATCACAAAGCCTCGTTCGCACAATTAGAGCAGCTGCAAAATAATAAAACGCCGGTGTTTCACGAGAAGCTATTCGACACTATTTTAGGCTGTTCTGGCTTTACTTCTCCTGATGGTGGTATTAATCCGGCGAGAAACTGGTGCGCCCATACGGAATAGGGGTTATTGCTGCATAGCGTGACTGAGGGGAAAGTGGCTATCATCGCTTCCCCTCTTACGGTCACCAGGCTGGCACAGCCGCGGAAATTCCAGCTATAATCCCCCAAATTCTTCAACCGGTTCAGACCTAACAATGACAAAACTCACCTTACAAGAGCAGATGCTTAAAGCTGGATTAGTTACCAGCAAAAAGATGGATAAAGTGCAAAGAACGGCCAAAAAATCACGCGTTCAGGCGCGTGAAGCAAGAGAGGCCGTGGAAGAGAATAAAAAAGCGCAGCTTGAGCGCGATAAGCAGCTGAGCGAACAACAAAAGCAAGCGGCTTTATCCAAAGAGTATAAGGCTCAGGTGAAGCAACTGATTGAAATGAACCGCATCGACATTTCGAAAGGCAATATTGGTTTCAACTTCACCGACGGTAATTTAATTAAAAAAATAATGGTGGATAAAACCACCCAGGCTCAGCTGATTAGTGGTCGTCTGGCCATTGCGCGTTTGGTGGTTGATAACAATGGTGAGAGTCAATACGCCATCATTCCCGCCAGCGTAGCCGATAAAATTGCGCAGCGAGATGCGAACAGCATTGTCTTAAACAGCACCCTGAGTCAGGAAGAGCAGGATGAAGAAGATCCGTACGCTGATTTCAAAGTGCCTGATGATTTGATGTGGTAATCCCGTTAATTCTGCTTCAGAACGGGCTGTTGCTGCGTGCAGTTATCCACTCTTCCGTAATGGGATGAACAAAATGCAGCGCGCTGGCGTGCAGCATCATCCGTGAGGTTGGTTCGGTCCCCGGCAACAGGCGGCCGCCATACAGGTCACAGCCCCAAATCGGGTGGCCCAGCTGCTGGCAGTGAATACGCAGCTGGTGAGTGCGCCCGGTTTCCGGGCTTAGCGCCACCCGCGTTAACGGCAGTAACGTCCCATCTTCACACTCGTGATAAAAACGCTCAATCACCTGATAGCGCGAACGCGCGGGCTTACCGCGGATGGCGCAAATTGACATCCTGGGGAACAGTGCCGGATCTTTCGCTATCGCCGCGTCTATCACGCCCTGTTCATGCTCCAGATGCCCACACAGGAGTGCGCTGTACTCCTTGCTCACGCTGCGCTGACTGAATTGCTGGCACAGCGCGGCATTCATCGCTTTATTGCGGGCAATCACCATCAAACCTGAAGTCCCAAAATCAAGGCGGTGAACCAGCGTGCAGCCGGGAAACGTTTTTACCAGCCGGTGATGGACTGAATCGAGATTTTGCGGATTTTTCCCGGACAGGCTCAGCAAGCCTGCAGGCTTGTTGATCAGCAGCAGGTGTTCGTCCTGATAAACAATCTCTATCTCTTCAGTACAGGGCGGGGCAATAAAGGTATCGATAATGGAAGACATCAGGCTGCCCGGCTGGAAGGTGGGGGCGGATAATAACCAATTTTCCGCTGACTGGCGAATATGACCAGCCGCAGATTCGCCGCGCGGAAATTTATCGTCCACACTTACCCGGTAGACGTAGTCTGCGCAGGCATTGTGCATTACACTGCGCGCTGAAAAAACTGAGTAGATAACGATTAGGTAGGCGGTAATGGCGATGAACGGAACAATCACAACCTGGTTTCAGGATAAAGGTTTTGGATTTATCAAAGATGAGAATGGCGATAACCGCTATTTTCATGTGATTAAGGTCGCTAATCCTGAGCTGATTAAAAAAGATGCCGCGGTCACGTTTGAACCGGCCACTAATAACAAAGGCTTGTCAGCCTATGCGGTGAAAGTGTCACCCGAAAGTAAATACATCTATATTGCCGGCGAGCGCCTGAAGCTCACCTCGATCAAAAATTACGTGGTGTACAGCGAAGAAGTGCCGGTCGAAACCCGCATTGATAAAGAGAATCCGGTGTTGTCGGTGGGTATATTGATGAACAGCATTAAGCCGAAAAAAGATGTTAAGCCTGATGAAATGCGCACGCTGAAAAAGCTGGCGATCACCACCTTCCAGGGAAGCACGCTCATTTTCTCGGCAGATGAGATTGACGTGGATGCCACGGTGAAAATGCTCAAGGTGTAAACCGCTATTGTCCATTCTTGCTGATTATTGAGGTGCGCACTCTGCGCACCTTAAAAACCTCGCCATACACTTCCATGCTCTACCGCCGCAACCCCTGAAGTAAAAAGCGCACCTAAGAAAGACCCGGCTTGTAGCCTGAGACGACGCATTATTGGTAATTTCTGAACGTTATAAATGTAGTCAGAAATTATATAATTCGTTTATCAAGGAGTTACAAATATGATACCAGGAAATGTATCACACTCAGCAAATCCCCTTTTCCGTCCCGCTATTCTTTCCATTACGTCCGATGCTCAGGATGCCGGCTTAATCTTACCCGGCGCAACCACGCTGGATCGCACGCCAACGCTGGCGGGCAGTGCTGCTCCGTTCAGCATGCTACGCATCATGGACGGCGATAATGTGATTAAGGTGGTTACAGCCGATGCAAAAGGAAACTGGAGCTTTACTCCCGTTCTGGCCAACGGCGAACATCGTTTAAGTGTCATGACGGCAGAAGGCATGCGCAGCGACGAGTACAGTTTTAATGTCGCCGCCATTCATCCACGCGAACCGCAAATCAGCCATATCTATGACAACATCGGCAGCGAGGGTTATCTGCGTCCGGGACAGTCTACTGACGACCAGTCACCGAAAATCTACGGTACCGCGAAGCCAAACCAAATCGTAACGCTGTACGCCAATAATGAGGCAGTTGGCAGCGTGCGCGCAGGTGAAGATGGCAGCTGGATGCTGGCAGAGAAATTGTCGCCGGGCGCGCAGCAGTTACACATCAGTGCTGGCGGTGAATCCAGCCAGCCTTTCAGCATTGATGTGCGTGATTCATACGTTGATTTCATTGGCCAAACGCAGATTGATAGTGTTGAGGTGTTACTGCCGAATGGCGAATGGTCGCCGGTCAACCACGATGAAACCGTCGGTTCCGCAACGCTGCAGTTAGGCGGCAAAGTGACCTCGCAATACACCACGGTAGAGATTTACCTCAATGGTGAACGCGTTTATCGCGACTATTCCGACTATAAAGGTGAGTGGCACTTCGAAGCCCAGCTCCAGGAAGGTCGCAATGAAATCAGACTGGTGACTGAAGAGGGCGGTAGCAGCGATATTTTCGTCATCAATTATGCGCCAGTGCCCGTTGAAGAAGTGACGGCAGAAGAAGTTGAACCTACGTCTGAGCCTATCGTCTCAATCGACTTCGCAATGCAGGGAAGTTTTGTTTCAGCTGCCTCTGTGATGTTAATGGGACATGCCGCACCGAATACGCTGGTTCGTATTTTTGTTGATGGCCAGGAAGTGGGCAGCACGCTAAGCCAGGCCAGTGGCGAATGGAACCATGGTGTAGTGGTTAATGCTGGCGGCAATCTCGATTTCTACGCCGTTGCCGGAAATCAGCAAAGCAACGATTATCGATTCAACGTCGATGCCAGCAGGTTCCCGCGCCCAACGCTCAGCAGCATGCTGGATGATGTGGGTGAAGGCGGCATTATCCGTCATAACGGCACCACTGATGATGCACAGCCTAAAATGTTCGGCACCAGCACGCGTTATGCGGTAGTAGATGTGTACGCCAACGATGTATTTATTGGCAGCGCGAAAGCGGATGCGCTGGGTGCATGGAGTTTAGAACCTGAGTCACCTCTGGCAACCGGCCCGCATCAAATTGTGGTGAAAGCCAACGGTATCCCAAGTCAGATTTTCAACCTGAACGTCATTGCTGTTGAAGTGGTTGAGCCGACCCCGGAACCCATTCCAGAACCGACACCGGAACCGATTCCGGAGCCAATTCCAGAGCCAACTCCAGAACCAACTCCAGAACCAACTCCGGAACCAATTACGGAACCAACTCCAGAGCCAACTCCGGAACCGACGCCAGAGCCAACTCCGGAACCCACTCCAGAACCCACTCCAGAGCCAACTCCAGACCCCACTCCACTTTGGATCACCGGAGTCTGGGAAGATGAGGCGCAGTCTCAGATCATCGATTCAGGCGCAAAAACGCAGTCAAACGACCTGTTTGTCACCGGTACGGCACCTGCGGGCGAACTGGTTCTGATCTATTCAGGCAAAAATGTTGTTGGCAGCGCCAGGGCTGATGCTGAAGGTAAATGGGTTGCCCAGACCACGCTCACCGCAGGTCAGCATCAACTGGAAATCGCCATCAATGGTCAACGACTGGATTTCCAGTGGGGAGTCCATGTGGAAGCCGTGGTGACCGAGCCGGCACCACTACCAGAACCTGAGCCCGTTATCGAACCGGTACCTGCGCCCAAACTGGCGATCACCTCGGTGATTTCATCTGAAGGCAAAATTGATGCGGTGCAGCAAAGCAACGGTCTGACCGATAAAGAGCCGCTCATTGAAGGCTACGCACCACCGCATTCAAAGGTGGAAATTTGGGTTAATGGACGTCTATCGCTCACTGAGCGCGCGGATGCTAACGGTAAGTGGAGCGCCAGTCGTTTCTTTATTGAGGGTGAATATAATCTGCAAATTAAAGTCGGTTCGCTGAGCAGTGAAGCGGTGAAAATTAACGTTTCAGCCTATAACCTGCGTAAATTCATTGCCGCACAAGAGGCGAACGAGCAGGAAAATCTGACCCCAATCGTGCCCGAACCTGCGCCAGCGCCAGCACCTGCGCCGAAACTGGCCATTACCTCCGTTATCTCCTCGGCAGGCAACGTGGATGCGGTGCAACAGAGTAACGGCCTGACCGATAACGAGCCGCGCATTACCGGATTCGCACCACCGCACGCAAAAGTGGAGTTGTGGGTTAATGGACGTCTGTCGCTGACGGAATATGCCGATGCTGACGGTAACTGGAGCGCCAGCCGTTACTTCATCAGCACCGAGCATTCTCTGCAGGTCAAAGTGGGTTCGCTCAGCAGTGAGCCGGTGCAAATTAAGGTGGCCGCCCATCTGTTGCGCCAATACATCGCGGAGCAAGCCGCAGAGCAGGAAGCGCAGTCAATGGCAGAGACGTTTAGCTATAACGCGTTACTGGCAGATGAAGCGCCACAACTGTTCCAGGCGTTTAGCACATCCGCTGCCCTGCCAGAGGTGGAGTTGGTCATCAGCGACGCCGATATGCAAGTTGAAACCGGCTTAGAAGGGGTTAACACCTTGATGAGCAGTGACGCGCTGTCAGCTGAACAGATGCAGGATCTGCTGCAAGCGTAATCAGTGACCCATCGTGGGCGTCGCTTGAAATCCCTATCGCCCACGGTCTTGACCAAGCCGCTATCGCTTAAGATAGCGGCTTTTTTATGCTCTTAAAACGCAAAATATTTTTGCACATTTCGTAGCGGCGCAATTTATTGCGCGATTAATCGCGCCGTTACAAAATGTGCGGTGACTGAAGGGCGTGCATCCTTAATTAATTATCATTGATTATTAGCCGGAATGCGGTGAAAAATGGTAAACGAAGAATTTCATTATCGAATGTTTGGCAGGGCGGCATTAAGTTAGATCAGCACGTTTAACGCGCCGACCATGCACGGTTGTTTAAAAGAGTATTGCTGTGGGCAGTGCAACTGCGCAGATTAAAGCATGCATCTGGTTTAAGCGTTACTGATAGCCTTAATGGGAAATAGACTACGCCCATCCGCGTTTGCAGGAAGGGCAGCCATAATTATCTGTTGCAATTATTATGGCTCATTGCCGTTAGGTTTCCCTGGCCTATTTATTAACGTCATCAGCTTCACTTAATGAAGAGGAGATGTTTCAGTAAACAGCGTGAATCTTGTTGATGTGTGCCTATCAATATAATTCAGATTTGTATCTATTTTATTGTCACCGTAGCGACAGCAAGATATCAAATGCTTCCGAAGACTGCCAGTTGAAGCTAAAAAAGAAAATTTCTACGTGCCAGGTCAACAATATCAATGACGTTATTGGTCGCCATTTTTTGCATCATTTTCACTTTATAGGTGCTAATGGTTTTATTACTCAGGTTCATTTCCTGAGAGATGGTTTTAATCGACTTTCCAGCGCCAAACATCCGTAACACCTGAAACTCCCGGCGGGTAAGCGAGGATAAAATACGGGCATCATTTGGATATTTATCTTTGTGATGGAACTGCTCTTTAGAGTAAGCGTGCTTGCCTTCTTCAATCTCCTCAATGGATTCAAATAACGTCTCTAACGGCCAGGATTTACACACATAGCCTTCAATGCCCATCTGCAGGCTTTGCTGAATATGATAGTAACTCTCTGAAATAGATAGAATTAACGTTTTAAGTTTTGGGTTGTAACTGCGCAGAAGCTCCAGTTTTTCATAGGCTAACTGATCCTGAAATAACGGCTCCAGGATAAGGATCTGCGGTTTGTGATTAATGTTGCTAAACAGCATCTCATCTAACGTTTCGGCGATAACAGCAATGTTATAACCGCGTTCAGTTAAAATACGTTTTAATCCGCGACGTATAAGCGGGTTAGTATCGACTACAGAAATAGTGGTCATCCTGAAATAATCCTCCTTTTAACAACCGTTAAATACTGTAACACAGCATTTAACGCATATTGACCAAGACGTGTCTTTTAAAAAATATCACAGAGGAATTACTTTTCGTCAGTGGTTAACTGACGTTCAAGTTCTTCCACTTGTTCTGTGATCGCTATTAATGCTTCACGAAAATCGCTAATTGTGCAACTTTCGTCCTGACTGATATTTTCCAGCAGGGAACAGGCTTCTTCCAGTTCATTTCTCTGCATAATTCGTGCACCTCCGAGTAATCGGTGCGCCATTTTGGCCATTTGCAAACGATCACCGCTCTCCACCATTTTTGTCAATTTGTGCAGATCGCTGCGATTGGTACGAATAACTTCTTCGTGTAAAAACTTTAATGCCTGCAGACGTTTCTGATCGTCGGAGATAATTTCTTTCACCGGGGTGAATGCGCTGCGGCCCATTAATCGGTTCACCGCGTCATGTAATTGCGCGCTGCGCACTGGCTTGAAGAGACATTCGTTCATGCCGGCTTCGCGGCATTTATCCACCACGCTGGATTGCGCGTGTGCAGTCAGTCCCAGAATCGGCTTGGACGCTATATTGTGCTGCAGTTCCCATTGGCGAATATGGCGCGTCAGTTCAAAACCATCCATGCCAGGCATCGTCACATCGGTGGTGATAAGATCGATCGCCACGCCAGAATGCAGGATTTCAAGCGCCTGCTCGCCACTCTCGGCGGCTGTTACCTGGTGGCCCATCATCTCCAACTGCTGAGTCAGCAGTAGGCGATTGGGGCTGTGATCGTCAACGATCAGCACATGCATCGAGCGCTCGTCATCGTCGGCGCTTAGCGCGATAGTTTCTGCGGCACAGGCCTCAGCGGAGAAGTAAAACAGGAAGCTCGCGCCCTCGCCGGGTTCGCTTTCAACGTGCAGTTCACCGCCCATTAACTCCGCTAAGCGACGACAGATACTCAAACCCAGTCCGGTGCCGAGCTGCGCCTTACGTCCCTCAACCTGGACGAAGGGAGCAAAAATGCGTTCCTGCTGTTCGCTGGTCAATCCTGGACCGGTGTCCGTCACATCGATCACCAGATCGCTACGCCCGTCATTGACCTCCTGAGATTGATAAACGCTTACCGTCACGTTGCCGCTGTCGGTAAACTTAATGGCATTACTCACCAGATTGGAAACCAGCTGATTAATCATCAACGGATCAAGCAGATAGGTTGTATGTTCCAGCTCGACTTCCAGCGTCAGTTCCAGGTCTTTTTCGCGCGCACGATTCTCAAACAGATTGACCACGCTGCTGACCAGCTGTGGCACATCAATACAGCTCGGGCGCAGCTCATAGGTGCCCGACTCAATCTTCGACAGATCAAGAATATCGCCAATCAATAACAGCAGTGACTTAGCTGACTCCCAGGCCACGCGCACGTTCTCGTTGTTGATGCCCTGCTGCTGATGTTCATTCACCTCCAGCTCAAGCAGTCCTATAATCGCATTCATCGGCGTGCGGATTTCATGGCTCATACTGGAGAGGAACACACTCTTCGACTGATTAGCCAAATCGGCTTCGTCTTTGGCGCTGCGCAACTCATTGACCAGCTTCTCTTTTTCACTGATGTCGAGCCAGCCGCCAATCACGCCCACCACCTCGTTGTTGGTATCGCGCCACGGCACAATCCAGTGGTGAACAAAGCAGATGGCGTTATTTAACTTCAGCGGGCCTTCGTAAACTTCCGGCACGCCATCGGTCATCACCCGTTTAATAATGGTTCGCAGACGATCCTTAACCTGTTCATCCAGATGGTCACTTTCCAGTAAATACTCCGCGAGCGTCTTATCCTCTCCCGCGTTCAACGCCTGACGTAGCGCCGGGTTGGAGTGCACCAGGCGCTTTTCACGGTCCATGACATACAGCGCAATCGGTGAGGCATCGATGAGCGTGCGCACAAAAGCGAGCTGATCGGCGAGGGCACGTCGTGCGCTTTCACGCTGCCGGCTGATGCGGTGGATGTGACGGGTCCACAACAGCAGCAGCGCAACCACCAGCACAATGCATGCCGCCACTTTCACAATCACACCCTGCCAGTCGCGCCACGACGGCTGGCGTAGCGCGTTGTTTTTCGGTTGCCAATGCGCATTAATGCGCTGCAGTGCTTCTGGCGGTAAGTCCAGCAACGCTTTGTTCATGATGCTGACCAGCAGCGGATTATCAGGGTTAGCGGCCATGCCGATTCTGGCGATGTCATCACCTAAACGAATGCCAATTTTGAAGCCGCGCTCGGGATCCGAAGCCAGCAGATAATCCGCGTCAAACTGGGTGGTGACAACGCCATCAACCTCGCCTTTTTTCATCATCGCGTAACCCATTTCCACCGAAGGATTGGTCACGATGGCGATATCGGGATAGTGCTGCTGCAGCCATGGCGTAATTGGATTGAACTGCGTCACCGCAATTTTTCGCCCGCGCATGGCGCTCAGGCTGCTGAGGGTGGGCGAGGTGGCATTGACCATCAACACCACCGGTGTCAGGAGATACGGGCGTGTTGTCAACACATTCCAGGTAGTCTGATAATCTGCGGTCATCGGTACCACCGCGTAAAGCGCATCCGGGAATTGCTGTCCCAGGCGAATCATCTCTGCGCGACCATAGGCTGCCTTGAAGTTAAACTTCATGCCATAGCGTTCCGCCAGCACGTTCATTAAATCCACCACTGCGCCATTCAGTTTGCCCTCTTTATTAATAAAGGCGTTCGGCGCCGTGGTGGCATTGAATAGCACCGTGATCTCCGGATGCTTTCGCAACCAGTTTTGCTCTTCAGCGGTTAGCGCAAGTGGGTTGGCTTTAATCACATTCTCACTGGTCAACCCCCAGCGATTGGCAATGCCAATACGGCTGGCGAGCGGAACGCGGTTGAGTGCTTCATTGATCGCCCGCAGCAGCAGCGGATTACTTTTACTCACGCCAAACGAGAGGTTGAGATTGCTGAGCACCGGACTATTAATGATTTTCAACTTGTCAGAAAAGCCGTTATTCAATAGGTATTCAGCGGTGGAGCGGTTTAACCAGACACCAAGACTTTGTCCCCATGCCACGGAAGCGGACGCGTTTATATAGCTGGACTCCTGTTCCAGATGAAAACCGGAATATTCGCGCGCCAAAACGTCCATACGACTTTGTGTAGCGATGTAGCTGAGCTTTTGCCCCGGAAAAGATTTTGCATCCCATGTCTGCGCATCATTGCGTAGCAGGAGCGCGGAGTGATCTAACAGCCAGGGTGAAGTGGCGACAATATCCTGCATGGGATACACATCGGGATTAAATGCACCCAATAAATCGACCTCACCTTGCTGCAACGCACTCTGCGCTTGTGAAGCGTTGTCAAATAACACCACTTCAATTTTCAGATCGAGCGATCTTTCTAATACATGTAAATAATCAGCCGCTAAACCTTCATAGGTTTTGGGGTCAACATCCATATAAATCGGCGGTTGAGCCGGTCCCCAAACCGCCACTTTTATCACTGGGGGGTGACTCAACCATTGCTGCAGCGGCTGATCAAATTTTATTTCCGAGGTGATCACTTCACTACGCGGAACCAGTGTCAATGCTGTGGGCGAAGCTAAAACCGAAGAACATATCAAGCTGAATAATACCAAGACGTTTCCTGGTTTGAGTAGCGTTCGCAACATGATAATGGGGTTTCCTGTAAATGAAATTATTCAATTAACGCTTTGTAATAAATGAGAAAAAAACATTTACACTCGCAGTATTCAATGAAGTTGAGTGTAGCTATTTTCATTAGCTAATACTAAGAAATTTCCCTTTTCACAGAGCAATGCAAGACCCGGCTTGTGTCTTCCCCATGAACATTCACTGAAAATCCATCGCATCTGGCCAGGTCGAATTATCTGGTCAATAAGAGTGCTCCGGCGTTGTCAGGGGCAACGTTCTTTCACGATACAAGGGTTAATACATGAGCCTTACCCCAGTAAATATTGCAGTGGTTGATAACAAGACCATTGTCAAAGCGGAAGTTTTAAGTACTGCCAAGGGAAATGCGCCGGTAAAAATAAAAGCGATTGCCGGTGGTAAATATATTCTCTCCGAAGGTAAAGATGGCGTTGCTCCAGAAAACGTCACATTAAAGCGCGTAGGTAAAAATCTGCACGTCATTCTTGAAGGCTCTGATATCGATCAGCCGCAACTCATTATCGAAAATTTCTACGATAATCCAGGCGAACTGGTCGGTAAGGGTGAAGATGGCCAATGGCACGCTTACACTGCGACCAGCGGCGATGAGAATGATGAAGCCGCCTTCTTAATGGATGGCGAGAGCAGCGCCGTTGCACTGGGTGCAGCGAGCATTGGTGGTCTCGACGGTCTGACTGCCGCGGGCACTGCGTTCTCTCCCGCGCTGATTGCGCTGGGCGTATTAGGTGCATTGGCCGCAGCAACCGGCATTGGTTTGCTGGTAGCCGGCGGTGGTGGCGGTGGCGGCGGTAGCCCGCGTTCGGTACCGACTCCTTCTATCATCGAAGCCTATGATGATGTCGGTCCGTTGACAGGCACGCTGCGCAGTGGCGATTCCACTGACGATAGCACTCCAACTCTGAGCGGTACCGGTACGCCGGGCAACACCGTTGAAATCTGGGACAATGGAGTAAAAATTGGCGAGCAGCTGATTGGTGAAGACGGCACATGGTCCTATACCACGCCGCCACTGACCCATGGTCCACACAGCATCACCGTTGTAGAAAAAGATCCCGGCGGCCGCACCAGCGAACCTTCGGATCCATTTGAACTGAATATCGATCTGGAAGCACCCGATCGCGCAGAACTGAATGAAGTATGGGATGACATTGAACCCCGTACCGGTTTAGTCAGCAACGGCGGCAGCACCAACGATCAGCAGCCTGATTTCCGTGGCAAAGCTGAGCCTCTGTCTGAAGTCGAAATCACCCTTGATGGCGTTGTTGTCGCCCGCGTTCCGGTTGATGCCAATGGCGACTGGAGCTGGACTCCGTCAACACCGCTGGGTGAAGGCAATCACACCGTAAGCCTGGTCGTGATTGATCCGGTAGGTAACCCAAGCCTGCCAACCCCTGATTTTAATTTCACCGTGGATATCACGCCTCCGGTGATGATCCCTTCTGCGTTTGACATGGATAACGTTATTGATGACGTTGGCATGAAAACCGGTCCTATCGCGCGCGACAGCATCACCGATGATAACCGTCCGACCTTTAACGGCAGCGGCCTGGATGCAGGCGATACCGTAGAAGTATGGGATGTCCTGACCAACGAATTACTGGGTACCACCACTGTTAAAGAAGATGGCACCTGGACCTTCACGCCTGATAGAGACATGAGCGAAGGTCCACACAGCGTATCGGTCACCATCGTTGATCCAGCCGGTCTGAGCAGCGACCCAAGCCCAACTTTCGAATTTGTCATTGATACTACGCGTCCAGCTAAACCTACTGGCGATCAGTTCGAAGGCGCGTGGGATGACGTGGGTCCTGTGGTCGGTCAAATCGAAAATGGCTCCACCACGGATGATACCCAACCTGAATTCAAAGGCACCGGTCTGACGCCAGGTCACATCGTTCATATCCGTGAAACGGGTGTGGATCAGGTCTTTGGTACCGCTATCGTTGATGCAAACGGTAACTGGACCTGGACCCCGCGTGACGACGAGCGTCTGGGCACCGGCGAATATGTATTTGTTATTGAAGTAGAAGATGAAATTGGCCGCGTCAGCGATCCAAGCGATCCGATTGACTTCATCATTGACGTCACGCCTCCGACCGATCCAATCATCAGCGATTTCTTCGATGACCAGGGTGCGGTAACGGGCGCCAACGACGGCAGCACGCCAACCGATGATGCCCAGCCTGAATTCCGCGGCACCGGCGAACCTGGCAGCTATATCTGGGTTTACATTGACGGCGTTTATGCTGGTTCAGCCAAGGTTGAAAACGACCGTAGCTGGTCATTTACGCCAGATTTCCAACTGACCAACGGTCCACACCGTGTCACGGCGCAGGCGCATGACGATGCCGGCAACCGTAGCGGCGTGTCATTACCTTTCGATCTGATTGTTCAGGCAGGTGGCATCCCGGATAACCCGGCAATCACCGGCGTCATTGACAATGTGCCTGGCGGCATCGTCGGCAACATCGGTCCAGGCGGCCTGACTAACGATCCACGTCCAGAAGTCACCGGTACCGCACCAGCGGGCACCGTGGTTGAAGTCTTCATTGACGGCATCAGCATCGGCACCGTGACCTCAGATGCGTTCGGACAATGGCGCATCGAATCCAACCGCGACCTGGCGAGTGGTGAGCACCGCATCATTGCGCAAAACGCAGATGGCAGCGGCTCGCCAAGCGGCGAATACCTGATTGTCGTGGATGTCGACGCACCTACTATCGCAGACGACCTTGATCTGTGGGATGACGTTCCAGCCGTAACCGGCTCAATTGGTTCAGGTGATACCACCGATGACCGCACGCCAACCTTTACCGGAACCGGCGGCGAGCCAGGCGATATTGTTTACGTCTATGACGATGGCGAGGTATTGGGTACCACAGTCGTTAAAGATGACGGCACATGGGAATTCCCATCACCGCCGCTGGAAGACGGTGACCATAGCTTTACCGTCATCATTGAAGATGAAGCCGGTAACAAGAGTCCGGAAACTACGCCAATCGACTTCATCGTTGATACCAGTGCAGTACTGATCTCCATTGATTACGCCGAAGATAACGTCGGTTCCATCCGCGACAACCTGTACAACGGCGCATTCACCGATGATGACACGCCAACCCTGCGCGGTCAGGCAACGCCTAATTCGCTGGTTAGCATTTATCTGGATAACGTACTGGTTGACACCGTTATGTCCAACGGCCGTGGTGAGTGGGTTTACACCATTACGCTGCCAGAAGGCCAGCATCGCATCACCGCAACGGTAACCACACCTGCCGGCGGTGAAAGTGTGCCAACGGGTGAATTCGTGCTGAATGTCGATCTGACACCACCGGTCAAACCTGCCATTGATAAAATTACGGACGATGTCGGCTCTATTCAGGGTGACGTCGCCAATAACGGCTACACCGATGACTCGACACCAACGCTGGTCGGCGTACCGGTTGAGCCAAACGGTTTAGTGATCATTTATGACCGTGGCGTGCGTATCGATAGCATTCGTGCTGACGGCGACGGTAACTGGAGCTGGACACCGGCAACCCCACTGAACGACGGTGAGCACATCTTCGCAGTAGAAGTACAGGATGCGGTTGGCCACGTTTCAGAGCGTTCCGATCCGTGGACCGTTAACATCGATACCGAAGCACCAGGCCGTCCAATCATCGGACCAGAAGGTGAGCTGGCAGGTGCATGGGATGATGTCGGTCCATTCACCGGTATCATCGAAGATTTAACCGACGATAACCGTCCAACCTTCGCTGGCGGCGGCGGCACTATGGTGCCAGGCAACATCGTCGAAGTGTGGGATGAATTCCCAGCGGGTACCAAGACGCTGATCGGCACCGCGATTGTCGATGCCGACGGTAACTGGACCCTCACGCCTGAAGTGGGTGAAGAGCTGGCAGATGGCGTCCATAAAATCAGCATCATTGTGGAAGAGCCAACCGGTCAACGTAGCCCGGAAAGCGATCAAATTGAGTTCGAAGTTGATACCACGCCACCACCAGCACCGGTGATTACCGGAATGACTGATGCAGATGGCCCGATTACTGACGGCACCACGCGCGATCCGTTCCCGACCATCATCGGTACGGCAGAGCCAGGTACCACGGTATTTATCTATGACCAGGACGATCAACTGCTCGGCAGCACCACGGCTGACCCAACCACAGGCGACTGGACATTCGTGCCAAGCCGTCCGCTGGAGCAGGGTACAACTGAGCTGACTGCAGTAGCACGCGACCCGGCAGGTAATACCGGCGCGCCGTCTGCACCTGCGCCAATCGAAGTGGTTTCCGGCGGTGTTACGCCAGATATCACCATCACCGGCGTTTATGATGACGTGGTTGCACACACCGGTCTGATTGAGAAAGACGGTCTGAGCAACGACCCAACGCCAACCCTGCGCGGTACCGGCCCTGCTGGCACCATCGTGCATGTGTTTGACGACAACCTTGGCCTGCTGGGCACGGTAGAAGTTGACGCTGATGGCCGCTGGGAACTGGAAGTGGGTCCGTTGGTCTCTGGCGACTACAACTTCACCGCACAGCCAGAACTGGCTGACGGCAGCCTCGGCGGAGCCACCGGCAACTGGCCGATTGCTATCGACGTGGATGCACCAGCCAACGTGGCCGATCTGTCACTGTGGGATGATGAACAGGACAACCCGGCAACGGAAATCATCAGCGGCGGCACCACCGACGATGCCACGCCAACCCTGAAGGGCACGGCGGAGCCAGGCGCCACGGTCATCGTTCGCGATGAGAATGGCGATCTGGTAGGCACTGCGGTTGCTGATGCCACCACCGGTGAATGGAGTGTGACGCCATCCACGCCTCTGCGTGACGGCGACCACAGCTTCACCACGGAAGTGATTGACGAAGCGGGCAACAGCAGCGGCGAGCAGCCGGGTATCGACTTCACCGTTGACACCTCGCGCCTGGCCGTCTCCATCACCCACGTAGCGGATGATGAAGGCAGCATTACTGGCAACATCGCCAGCGGCGGTAAAACCGATGACACCACGCCAACCGTACACGGTCGTGCGACGCCTAACAGCATCGTCACACTCTACGTCGATGGCGTGGAAATCGGCAGCGTACGTACTAATGCATTCGGCTTCTGGGAGCAGGAACTGGCCTTGACCGAAGGTACCTACGCCATTACGGCGAGCGTGACCAACGCCAGCGGCACCACTACCACCAACGAGTTTTCGCTGGAGATTGACACTACAGCACCGAACCAGGCCGTGATTGACCGCGTGCTGGATGACGTGGGCGCCGATCAGGGTGAAGTCCTTAGCGGCGGTAAAACTGACGACAACACGCCAACCGTAGAAGGCCGCGGCGTACCGGGCGATATCGTCACCGTGTATGTTGACGACATTCCACAGGGCACCCGTGTAGTCCGTGAAGATGGCACCTGGAGCTTCACGCTGCCACCGCAGGAAGATGGCGTTAAGCAGATTTCTGTCAGCTTCACGGATGACGTCGGCAACGAAGGCGACCGTTCAGATAACTGGGAAGTGAATATTGATACCGTGCCTCCGGCCGGTGCCATTACTGCGGCAACCAACAACAACGATCCAGCGGACCTGGTTAATGTTCCAGACAACGGTTACAGCAACGACACCACGCCGGTGATCAGCGGTACCGGTGAAGAGGGCGCCATTGTTCATCTGTATGACCAGAATGATCGTCTGGTAGGCAGCGCAGTGGTAACCGGCGGTGTATGGCAGATTGAGACCATCGTTCTGGCAGAAGACACTTACACCTTGCGTGCTGAGTTTGATGACGGTGTGCACAAGGCCACCAGCAACGAGTGGGTGATCACCATTGACACCACGCCACCGGGCGCAGGCACCTTTACCGAGATTCTGGATAACTTCGGTACCACTACCGGTCCTGTGACCAGCGGTATGGTGACGGACGATGCCACGCCAACGCTGAAAGGCACCGGCGAACCGAACAGCTGGGTTTTCATCTATAACGGTGCAGATACCACCAACGTGTTGGGCTCTGTTCAGGTCGGAACTGACGGTAACTGGGAGCTGGAACTGGCAACGCTGCCAGACGGCCCATACAACTTTGAAGCGGTGTTCCGTGATGAAGCGGGTAACGTGGGCGGTCGTACCGGCTCATGGCCAATCATCATTGACTCCTACGTACCAGGCATTCCGGGCACTGGCCCTGGCGGCGCGCTGGAAGGGGCTTACGATGATGTTCCGGCACACGTCGGCGTGATCGGCGACCTGACCAACGATAACCGTCCGGAACTGGCGGGTGGCGGTCTGCGTAAAGATGACATCGTCAACATTTACGATGAATTCCCGGCAGGCACCAAAACGCTGATCGGTACCGCGATTGTTGATGAAAACGGTAACTGGACCTTTACCCCGGAAGTGGGCGACGAGCTGAGTGATGGCGAACATAGCTTCACCATTATTGTTGAAGCCACCAACGGTAACGTCAGTCCGGAAAGCGATCCGCTGGAGTTTGAAGTGGACACCACGCCACCACCAGCACCGGTAATCACCGCGATTACTGATGCCGATGGTCCGGTCAGCGGCGGCAGCACGGCGGATCAGTTCCCGACCATTAGCGGAACGTCTGAGCCGGGTAGCACCGTCTACATTTATGACCAGTATGACAATCTGCTGGGTACGGCAACGGCCAGTGATACGGCGCCAGGTAACTGGTCGTTCATACCATCGCGTCCACTGCCACAGGGTGAGTTGATCCTGACCGCGGTAGCAGAAGATAAAGCGGGTAACACCGGTTTACCGTCAGCGCCAGAAACAGTGGATATCATCTCCGGTGGCGAAACGCCTGATATTGCCATCACCGGCGTCTATGACGACGTGGCGGCACATACCGGTTTGATTGAAAAAGAGGGTCTGAGCAACGATCCAACGCCAACCCTGCGCGGTACCGGTCCTGTTGGCACCATTGTGCATGTGTTTGACGACAACCTTGGCCTGCTGGGCACGGTAGAAGTTGACGCTGATGGTCGCTGGGAACTGGAAGTGGGTCCGCTGGCCTCTGGCGACTACAACTTCACCGCACAGCCAGAACTGGCTGACGGCAGCCTGGGCGCTGCCACCGGCGAATGGCCGATTGTTATCGACGTGGATGCGCCAGCTAACGTAGCCGATCTGTCACTGTGGGATGATGAGCAGGACAACCCGGCAACGGAAATCATTAGCGGCGGCACCACCGACGATGCCACGCCAACCCTGAAGGGCACGGCGGAGCCAGGCGCCACGGTTATCGTGCGTGATGAGAATGGCGATCTGGTGGGCACCGCGGTTGCTGATGCGACTACCGGTGAATGGAGTGTGACGCCATCCACGCCTCTGCGTGACGGTGACCACAGCTTCACCACCGAAGTGATTGATGAAGCGGGTAACACCAGCGGCGAACAGCCGGGTATCGACTTCACCGTTGACACCTCGCGTCTGGCCGTCTCCATCACCCACGTAGCGGATGATGAAGGCAGCATCCAGGGCAATATTGCCAGCGGCGGCAAAACCGACGACACCACACCAACCGTACACGGTCGTGCGACGCCTAACAGCATCGTCACACTCTATGTCGACGGCGTGGAAATCGGCAGCGTACGCACTAATGCATTCGGCTTCTGGGAGCAGGAACTGGCGCTGACTGAAGGCAACTACGTCATTACGGCAAGCGTGACCAATGCCAGCGGCACCACTACCACCAACGAGTTTTCGCTGGAGATTGACACCACCGCACCGAACGCGGCCGTGATTGACCGCGTGCTGGATGACGTGGGCGCCGATCAGGGTGAAGTCCTCAGCGGCGGTAAAACTGATGACACTACCCCAACGGTAGAAGGTCGTGGCGTTGCTGGCGACATCGTGAACGTATTTGTTGACGATGTGCTGATGGGCACCCGCGTAGTCCGTGAAGACGGCACCTGGAGCTTCACGCTGCCACCGCAGGAAGATGGCGTTAAGCAGATCTCGGTCAGCTTCACGGATGAAGTGGGTAACGAAGGTGACCGTTCGGCGGATTGGGAAATTACCATTGATACCGTGCCACCGGCCGGTGCCATTACCGCTGCAACCAACAACAGCGATCCGGCTGCACCGGTAGATGTGGCAGAAGGCGGTTACACCTTCGACCAGACGCCAGTGATCAGCGGTACCGGTGAAGAGGGCGCCACGGTGCGTCTGTATGACCAAACCGGTCGCCTGCTGGGCACCACCATTGTTACCGGTGGCGTATGGCAGATTGAAACCGCGCTGTTGGCGGAAGGTCCGCATACGCTGAAAGCCGTGTTCAACGATGGCGTGTATGAAGTGGAGAGTGCGGAGTGGGGGATCAACATTGATACCACCCTGCCGACCGGCACCATCGACCAGATTTACGATGATGTTGGCCGTGATACCGGTCCATTAGTCAGCGGCGATCGCACCGATGACCGCTCGCCAACCCTGAGGGGCACCGCCGAACCGTTTGCGTGGGTGTATATCTACGATGGCGCAGGCACCACCGTGTTGGGTTCTGGCCAGGCGAATGCGGCGGGTGTCTGGGAATTTGATGTGACGGTACCGCGTGATGGCACCTACAACTTTACCGCGCAGTTTGTTGACCGCGCCGGTAATGAAAGTACCACTCGCGCGGACTCGTGGCCGATTACCATCGACACCACGCCACCAACGGTAGGACGTATTACCAGTGCATGGGATGACTTTGGTGCCAGCATCGGCAACGTCGTCAATGGCGGCAGGACTGATGATGTACGTCCAACCTATAGTGGTACTGGGGAAGAAGGCTCGATTGTGCGTCTGTGGGAAGGTGCCACTGAGATTGGCTCAGCGGTCGTTACCGGTGGAAACTGGACAATCACGCCAAACCGTGACTTCGTTGGTACCGGTCTGCACACAGTGACGGCGACCTTTGAGGATGATTTGGGTAACCGTGGCGGGCATTCACCGGGTTATGGTGTGAATATTGGGCCGGACTTCGCCTTCATTGGCGGTGGTATTACCACTATGGTTCAGTGGTATAGAGGAGACTCAGCCGGAAACTATATCAGCTATTCAGGTGGAATGACGAGCGCTAGTATAAACTTCCGTGAGTATTTTATTCCAGACAGACCTGTTCCAGATTTTAGTGACATAGCTATTGCAAAAAGTGGCGATCTGCCACCTGGCGCAACTCTAACGTTAGTCTGGAATGGTGCTCGCTATAGTATTAATACTGTGACCAGCCCCGCAGGCAGACATAGAATCAATGGTTTTAATTTTTGGGAGCGTGATGGACTCAATAACTTTTATGTTGAGGCAAATATTGGGGGAGTTATAATCAGAACTGCGGATTATACTGTCAACATTTATACCCCCGTGGGTACGCCGAGACCTGGTTCAGAATGGGGTACATTCGCTGAGGATGATGCTTTGGCGGCAGCAGTGAAGGCTCAGGATGATTCTGAATCGAAGGTTTCCGATGGTGATGAGGAAGCACCAAAACTCTCTTCGGCAGTTGAAGAAAGCATCAATGATGAAACATCTGATGAGGCGGTGACAACTGAGGTAACAGCGCCAATTGTTAATGACGTTGCAGAGATTGCAGTTGAAAATGGAACTGAAGAAGCACTGCTTGCCAGCGCAGCAGAAGTCGAAGGCACCGAAGGTGAAATCGACACCTGGGAGATCACCGGTAGCGACCTGGTGATTGACCTGGCGAAGTACGCGGCGGCGCTGGAGTCGGTGGAAGTGATTGATATCACCGGCGACGGCGATAACACCCTGAATATCAGCCTCGGCGATATTCTGGTGCACGGCGAGAAAGACCTGTTCGTTGCCGATGGCAAAGTACAGATGATGGTGAAAGGTAACGAAGGCGATGTGGTCAACCTGTCTGACCTGTTACCGGACGGTAGCGATACCGGTGACTGGAACGCAGGCGAGAACGTGTGGGTAGAGGGCGTGGAGTACACGGTTTACGCCCACACCGGCCAGGCGGCGGAAGTCCTGATTCAAATGGGCGTTCAGACCAACCTGGAAAACCACTAATCCCTTAATTACTACAAATGAGGTGCCCTGCGGGGCACCTCTGGAGAACTGTCATGACTGTATTTAAATCTTCTCTGCTGGCGCTGTGCCTGGCCAGCAGCGGACTCTTCGCGCTACAGGCGAGCGCGGCCAGCGACGAGCAAAAATTTGGTAACCCGTATCAAACCGCGGCTGAAGTGTTTAACACCCAGGCGCAGGTGGTTTACTACCGCACCGCGCAGCAGGATCAGCACGGCGCGGCCCACGTTTACGTTGACGGCGAGTTCCAAACCTCGCTGCTGGCGGGCGGTTACAGCACCTTCTGCGTCGCGCCGGGCAGCCACACCCTCGGCGCCTACGTAAAAGATGCACCGCTGTACAAAGGCAAAGCGCAGCCGGGTTATCGCATGGACTTCGAAGGCGGTAAAACCTACTTCGTGCAGGTCGATGATGCGCTCAACGGTCGCCCGCTGGTGCAAACCCGCAGCGAAGCCGAGCGTAAGCTACTCAATCTGCGTCAGCAGCAGCACGTGCTGTCACGCGCTTCTGCGGTGGAAGCATGCCAGTACCAGCCGATGACCCACAAGGATTACACCCTGGCCGGCGACATCTTGTTCCGCTTCGGTAAATCCGGACTGTCGGACATCACCGGCGCTGGTCGTAGCGCGGTGGGTGCGCTGATCAAACAGCTGCACCAGGACGACGTCAAGCTCGACCGCATTGAAGTTATCGGTCACACCGATGACATCGGCAGCCGCGCGGGCAACATGGCGCTGGGTCTCAAGCGTGCCACCACCATCCGCGAAATGCTGATGGACGGCGGCCTGCCGGGCAACGCGCTGATTGCACGCAGCGCCGGCAGCAACGAGCCGGTAGTGAACGACTGTAGCGGCAACCGCCAGGCGCAGATCGAGTGTAAAGCACCGAACCGCCGCGTGGTGGTCCGTGTTGCTGTAGACCAGTAAGCAGTAACATCAACGCGAGGCGGCCTGAGGGCCGCCTTTTTTTTGCCTGTTATTCACCATGTAAAGCAAAAAAATAAACCGAGATGCGTCTTGTAGCCGCAGCACAAGAATATTCTTATCATCACGCCATATTCAGGTTATGAATTTTCCCTGCCGGGAAACCCTATTTTCTTCTTAAATCTATTTAACGGTAATGTAATGAAAAAATTGATTCCTGCGGTAACCGCATTATTTATTCTCTCGGGTTGCGCTGCCACCAATAAACCTGCGTCTAAAACGCCTGCTACCGATAAATCCGCCACGCCGAGCGTGGTGATGCCCGCGCCAGCAGCGCAGCCGGCACGCGTTAGCACGGCGGAAGGGCAGACCCAGGATTACGCCTCACGCATGATGCAGTGCCGCAAGGAGCTGGATGCGCTACAGATGTACAGCGCCACTAAGCATCAGCAGTTCAGCGCCGAGTTTAATCGCACCGCAGGGCAGCTGAAGAAATACCTCGAAGTGAAAAACAATATCGGCATGGACGTTAACGATCTGGCCATGCCGAAATATCAATTTGCCATTCGCGACGTTTGCTTCCGAATTAAAACGCAGCTGGCGACCAGCATCGTCACCGCGAAGTAAGGGTTTAACTTTGTCATTCTCTCTGCGTAATGATGCGCAGATTTTATTTAGCGGTCGAGATAGTCACACGATAATTAATCGGCAAGCCATCTCTTAGTTTATTAAGCGCCGACCTTTGGATAGCAATCAATAACCGAATAGAGCAGCTTCAACCTCACCGGGAGCCTGATGTTTCATCGCTGCCTATCGCTTGAGGCATTAGGTCTGGAGCTTTTACTCTGCGGTTATTTTCATTGCTGAGCACAGCGGCGTTTACGCCGCTTTTTTTTTCACAGCGCCCCAGGAAATTTTAACCATGTCTGCGGTAAAGCGTCACATCTTCTGCTTCATGCTGCTGGCACCTTGCCTGCCAGCCGCCTCGGCCTCAACCATTGAGTCCAGTAAGTTTGGCGAGCCCTATTCCAAACATCAGCCGGTTACCCAGCAGTTAAGCCAGGTGATCTTTTATCGCCCGTTAGCCGAGATCACCGCGAACGGCGGGGCCACGGTGTATATCGATGGCAAAATGCACACCAGCCTGTTGCCCGGCGGGTATACCTCCTTTTGCGTGCCGCCGGGTATTCATAGCCTTGGCGTGCGCTTAAGTCGATTTTTACCCGCAGCCGGTGAGGAGCGCGCGCTGTTCCTGACCACCATGAAGCCAGGTCGCACCTACTTCCTGCGCGTCGATGAGCAAGCCCTGCTGGACCAACCGCCTGAACCGGTGCGCGTGTTGCCAGGTGAAAAAGAGGTGCAGCATACGCGCCGCCAGGCTCATTTACTCTCGCGCGCCACCTCTGTCATTCCTTGCGCCTTCGATTACGCCCGCGCCCAACCGATGATTGATTATCTGCTGCCTAACACCTCGCTGTTTACCGACAACACCACACTTTCTCAGCAGGGACGCGAAGCCATTTCCGATCTGGCGGTACAAATTCGTCGCAATCACAACTGGATCAATCAGCTGCGCGTGGTGTTTGGTGCTGAAGTCGCCAGCGGCCGTCCGCAGCGTGAGGCGCAGATTCGCCAGGCGCTGATTGATGCCGCGATTGCGCCCAACACCATCGTGTTTGATCAGGCGATGCACCCGCAGCAAAACATGCTGATTCTGCAAGTCAACTAAGCAGCGACGGGTAATTGAGCCCAGGCCCGCTTCCAAGACCTGGCTTATGGTGACATTCGCGTTAAAACACCAGAATTGTCTGAAAGATTGGGTCAGCAGGGGCTGGCCCGACATGGAAAACCAACCCGATAGATTGATTACGCAATTTTGCGCAATAAGGACAACCAGCATGAACATTCATTCATCTACTCAGGCCGGGACAGCACCTGCAGCATGGCTGTCCGGTCGTTTTCTGCCACACATTTTTGCCGGGGATCGCCCGGAGAAATTCAAATCAACCGAGTGGTCGACACTCGACGTCCGTAACCACGCCTGGTCTGAAGGCGGTCAACTGATGCAGTCGCTTAACCAGGCTAACGGCATCACCAGTCTGCACGGTTTAGTGGTGCACGGCGCTGCCTGCGCGTCACTGCTGGCGCTGGGCAGCATGGCTGCAGTAGGACGTGAAAGTAGCTATGAATTGGTGATGGCGAACGTGGCTTATGCCACACCGGGCGGGGAGTTTATCGGCCAGTGGCCAACGCCGGTCACGCCGGTAGAGCCGCAGCAGCCCGCGAGCGAAACCCGTAAAGGTGACGAGCAGCACAATGAGATTTTCATGCCAGTGGTTGAAGATGTGGCGCTGAGCGAACCGCAAAGCCAGCAAACGGTGCAGGAAGAGGTGCTGGTCAGCCATCAGGTTGACAACGAAATGCCCAAAACGGTCTTCGAGCAGCTGATTCTGACCGCAGAAGAGTTACCGGCGCTGGAGGAAGCGGAGAAGGCCGTCACGGCGAATCCTATCGTGCACTTTAGCGTTGAGGCGGTTAACGCACAGCAAGGTGCGTTGCCGGAATCGGGTATTTCTCATGACGATCGCCCGAGCTTTAAGGGGCAAGCCGCACCCGGTAGCCTGATTGAATTGGTGAACCAGCATGGCGAGATTCTCGGCAGCAGTGTGGTAGACCAAAGCGGTCACTGGTACATCGAACTGCATCAACCCCTGGACAATGGCAGCTACGACTTCAGCTTCTACACCACCGGTAGCGATGGCGTGCGTGAGATGGCAGGGCAAAACCTGCATCTGATTATTGCCGTTGCACCGGTCATGGTCGAACCCGTCATTGTCGAGAGCGGACTACCGATTATCGATGCACCCTCCTTCAGCGTGCTGCCGATAATCGAAAATGAACCGGTACTTAATCTTGACCTGATTGTGGCGGTTGAGCCGGTGCAAGTGGCCAGCGATTTCGCGTTTGGCCTTAGCGATCTGCTGCTGGATAGCGCCACGGAGCTGCTGTTTGTTGAATCCCCTGATCAAACCCTGGCGACATTCGATGAATCTGCGCTGCAGATGCTGATCCATCCACAAGGCGGCATCACGCTGTGGCAAGAGCAGGAGGATCTGGCACTGATGGGGATTGAATACACACCAACGGCGGCCGCCCTCAGCACCGACGCGATGTTGGCTGACCTGATGGCTCAATATAACGACTAACCGGGAGCGCGGGTGGCAAGTTGTCACCCGCTGTATCTAATGAAAAAACAGATCATTTTTGCGCTGCTGGCGTGTTTTGCATCGGCATACGTGCAGGCGATTTCGCCGACGCCGCCATCCCCGACGACGTCTGCAGACCGCCTTGCTGACGGTAAGCCGGGCGCCAACCAGGTGAGAGTGGTCTATTACCGCAAGGACGACCGCGTCGGCGATGGGGTCGCCAATCTGTATGTCGACGGTGAGTTTCATGCCGCGCTGCTGCCCAATAGTTATAACGTTTTTTGCCTGACGCCAGGACGGCACTTTATTGGTTCGTGGTTCAAAGAGGCGCCGCACTATTTAGGTAAAGAGGCGCCGACGCAGGAGTACCAATTCAAAGCGGGCGAAACAATTTTTCTACGCGTTGATGCCTCATATAATGGTCGTTCGCTTATCAAACAAAAACAGCAGGTTGAATTGGAATCTGTTGGCTTACACGAAAGTATTCATATGCTTTCCCGAGCTTCAGCCGTTGTCCCCTGCAAAAGTGGTGTTTTTGATGCTTCCTGATGTTATACCCTTGCAGTGTGAGCGCGTAGCTACCTGCTTTTAATTAACACAAGTTATTGTTAATACATCCTTATTTTGATGAAGCTCCTTTCATTGGAATAAGGATTTTTTTTTGCCGTAATTATGCACTTCTTCCCTTCATCCAAGACCCGGCTTGTATGCCCCATAAGCGCCGTCTGTCAGAATTTTCTCAAATCGCAGGAATTTTCCTGCACAAAGAATTGCCACCTTCGATACAACGACTGAGATGCTGAAATGGACGCGAACTCGCTGACTGAGCAACAAGAATCTGAACTGCAGGCCAATGCGCGGATACAAACCCGCATAGACGACACACTTTTGCAAAGCCTTTCATGGATTTGCCACCACTATGGTATGGGGAAAAGCGATGACGCGCTGATGGCTGGCCTGCCAAAAGGCACCTTGCTGACGCCGTCATTGGCACTCAAAGCACTGGAAAATGCCAACATGGCCGGCGGTTTGGTTGAGCGCCAGGCTTGGGAATTACCTGAGCAGGTTATGCCGATTATTCTGGTGCGCAAAGGAGCGGGCGGCAGTCTGTTGTTAGGTCGTGAGCGTCGTAAAAACGACGAAGACAAGATGACGCTTTACTATCAGCTCATCATGCCGGAAGTCAGCCCTTCGCCGGTTGAAATCACTCACGAAGAGTTAAACGAATGGTACTCCGGTTATGCCATTCTGGTGAAACCGGTCGCCAAAGTTGATCCGCAGGTTGCCGATGATCTGCCGCAGAACCAGAAGCACTGGCTGTTCAGCACCTTATGGATTTATCGCCGTTATTATCGCAGCGCCGCGTTAGCCGCCGTGCTAGTCAACGTGCTGGCTTTGGCAAGCATCTTCTTCACCATGAACGTTTATGACCGCGTCATTCCTAACCAGGCGTTTGTCACGCTGTGGTCGCTGGCGATTGGTGTGGTTGTGGCCATGGTATTTGAAGCGATTACCCGCTATGTGCGTGCGCATCTGCTCGACGTTGCCGGTAAAAAAGCTGACCTGATACTCGGCAGCGTGTTATTCCGCCAGGCACTGGCGGTGCGGATGGAAAACAAGCCGTCATCTTCAGGACTGTTTGCTAACCAGCTGCGTGAATTCGAATCGGTGCGTGATTTCGTCTCCTCTGCCACGCTGGCCGCCATCTCTGACCTGCCGTTTGTCCTGCTGTTTGTCGCCGTCATCTTCATGATTGGCGGACCGCTGGGCTGGGTACCCTTGATGATGATTCCGACCATCATTTTGGTCAGCGTGATTATCCAGTGGCCGCTGAAAAAGATCATGCGTAGCAACCTGCAGGAAGCCTCGTTGAAGCAGGGCGTGTTGATTGAATCCATTGAGGGCATGGAAACCCTGAAAGCCGTCGCAGGCGAAGCGCACATGCAGCGTCGCTGGCAGAACTTCAGCGCCATGCAGGCCGAGAGCGGCATGAAATCCAAGCGTATCTCGACTGGCGCAATGGGCGCGGTGACCTTCCTGCAGCAATTCCAAACCGTGCTGTTAATCGTGATTGGTGTCTATCTGATCTCCGACGGCACGCTGACCATGGGTGCGCTGATTGCGACCGTGATGCTCTCTGGTCGCGCCACCGCGCCGCTGGGTCAGGTGATGGGACTGGCGGTACGTTATCAGCAGGCAAAAGCAGCGCTGGATTCACTCAACAAGCTGATGGAAATGCCGACCGATCGCGATCCTGAGCAGGTCTATCTGCCACAGCCAGAGTTGAATGGCGACGTCGAACTGAAAAACATCGCTTTCTCTTATCCCGCACCGCCAATGCGCCCGAACCCGGAAATTCTCACCGGTATCTCGGTCACCATTAAAGCGGGCGAACGTGTAGCCATCCTCGGACGTATCGGCAGCGGTAAATCGACGCTGCTGCGCATTATGGCGCGCCTGTATCAACCGGTGAAAGGGCAGGTTTTTGCGGGCGGACTGGATGTCAACCAGATCGACCCAGCCGACTGGCGCCGTGCGGTGGGCTTTGTCGGCCAGGATGCGCGTCTGTTCTACGGCACGCTGCGTGAAAACGTGATGATCGGCCAGCCGGATGCCACTTCCAATGAGTTGCTGCGCGTTTTGCGCCTCACCGGTCTCGATCAAATCGCCGCACGCCATCCTGCAGGTATCAACCTGCCGGTGGGTGAACACGGTAATGCCTTGTCAGGCGGGCAGCGTCAATTGGTTTCCCTGGCACGTACGCTGCTGCTGCGTCCTAAGGTGCTGCTGCTGGACGAACCGACCAGCGCGATGGACAACCAGACCGAGGCTATTTTCCTTGAGCATCTGAAGAAGGCGACTGCCGACCAAACGCTGGTGGTGGTGACGCATCGTCCATCGCTGCTGGCGCTGGTCGATCGCATCATCATCGTCGAAAACGGCAGGGTTGCCGCAGACGGTCCAAAAGCCAACATTCTGGCAACCCTGCGCGGTGAGGCGGCTCAGGCACCGGTATCAGTGCAGAAAAAGCCGATTGCCACACCACAAACTTCCGCTAATGAGTCGGTTAATCCCGAGGCATCAGCGCAGGAGAAAACTGTATGAAATGGCCACGTTTAGGCTTTGGTAAGCAAAAGAAATTTGTTTCTGCTGCCGATGCCCACTTTATGAACGACATCCAGGAATCGTTGATGTCACAAAGCACGCCTGGCTCGCGCCTGGTGCTGTGGATGATCCTGATTATTTTTAGCTCGGCGCTTATCTGGGCTAGCCTGGCACGCGTGGAAGAGATTACGCGCGGCGACGCCACCATTATTTCGAAAAGCCGTGAGCAGGTGATCCAGAGCCTCGAAGGCGGGATTTTGGCTGAGATGAACGTGCGTGAAGGGGATGTGGTTGAGCAGGGGCAAATTCTGCTGAAAATCGACCCAACACGTGCACAGTCCAGCTATCGCGAAGTGCTAAATAAAGTGATTGGCCTTAAGGCGACCATCACCCGTTTACGTGCTGAAGCCTATCAAATGCCACTGAAGTTCGACGAGCAGGTGATGTCTGATCCTGCAGTCGTCCAGCAGGAAACACGTGCCTATAACTCGCGCAAAAAAGCGCTGGATGAAAGCGTCGAGTCTTTACAACGCAGCTATGCCTTATCAATGCGCGAAGTCTCGCTGGCTGAGCCGCTGGCTAAGCGCGGATTGCTGTCGGAAGTTGAACTGTTGCGCATGCGTCGTTCCGCTAACGATCTGCTGTCGCAGGTTGTTGAACGTAAGAACCGTTTCCAGGCGGATGCCAACTCCGAATTGATCAAGCTGGAGCTGGAGCTGTCGCAAACCTCTGAAAACCTGATTGGCCGCTCTGACGTGCTGGAGCGCACCAGCATCAGCGCTCCGGTACGTGGCACGGTGAAGAATGTGCGTGTTAACACCATCGGCGGCGTTATCCAGCCGGGCGAGCACATCATGGAGATCGTCCCATTGGAAGATCAGCTGCTGGTGGAAGGCAAAATCCGTCCTTCTGATGTCGCCTTCCTGCGTCCCGGTTTGCCAGCGATGGTGAAGATCACCGCCTATGACTACGCCATTTATGGCGGATTGACCGGCAAGGTCGAGTTCATCAGCCCTGACACCCTCAAGGACGATCAGAAAGCCGCGGCTGGGCGCCCGGACGATACCTACTATCGCGTGATGATTCTCACCGATCACAGCTCGCTGACCGCAGGCGGTAAAGAGCTGCCCATTATTCCCGGCATGATCGCCACCGTTGAGATTCGTACCGGCGAAAAAACCATTCTTGATTACTTGCTGAAACCGGTAATGAAAGCCCGTGAAGCGTTTCGTGAGCGTTAATACTAATGAACAATACTTCTTTGCAGTTTAGAACCCAGGTTGGCTTGTTAGCAGTACTAATTGCATCACAGTTTTGGATGTCCACCGCCGATGCAAGTATTGAAGACGATGAGTTATTGCAGTTTATCTCTGCGGCGCAGCAGCCCAAAAAGACAGCGCCAGTGACGTCCGCGCGTCCGGCGAGCGTCTTCCGCGATAGCAATAGCAGTGGTGCCGCCACCGCAGTAACCGAGTCAAATAGCCGTGCCCGCGCACCGGTGAGTGTCTCGCTACCCACGCCGGTGGTGCGCACGCCGGTGGCAACACCCGCGACAACGCTGGCGGCTTCAACGCAGTCGTTAACTAAAAAAACAACCGTGACGGCTCCCGCTGTGGGTGTGCGTCAACCGGTATTGATTTGGGAGTCAGAGCCAGCCGTCAGCGCTCCGCGCGCTCAAGCCTTGCCAAAAGCGGAAGCAAAGCCGGGCAATGCGCCCGTTCGTCCACTGTTTTCTGGCCAGGCTTCGACAACCATCGCAGCTGCGCCAGTAACGAATGTTGTGGCAAAACCGGTTGTCGACGTGAAAGAAAATGTGGGGCCAGCGGTAAGTTCTGCGGCGCAACAACGCGCAGCGGCGGAACTTAACCAACAGCAAAACGTTAACTTTAATCCGTTCACTGCAGTACCCGAGGAGCCTGTTGCAGCCTCAAATCAGGAGGCTAAGCAGCTAAACCGTTTAAACGCGTTACCTTCAGCTGCAGCGCTTAACAGCCATCACAAAGGGGCTGGCCCGGATGAAAATGCGCTCCGCGCCATATTTTATCGCGCCACGCAAATTGCATTGCAGACCAGCCCGCAGTTGCGTAGTGCGCAGTTTAGCGTGCAGGCAGCAGAGGCGAATGTCGATGAAGCTAAAGGGCAACGCTGGCCTCAGGTTGATTTGAGCACCAGTTCACGTTCTGTTCAGTTTGGCGGTGGCGAAAAGAGTAAGCAGAGCAATGTACCGGCAGTCAGCATGAATATGGCCACCACGCTCTACGATTTCGGTCAAACCGGCCATACTATTGATAGTCGTAAAAAGACCGCCAACGCAGCCAGTAGCGCGGTGAATGCTTCTGCTGAAGATCTCGCCTGGCAGGTGAGTGGCGCATTAGTCGAACTGAGTAAGCAGCGGTTAATCATCGAATTGAGCCAACAATACGTTGCGCGCATGAAAGAGCTGGTGAAAATGCTGAGCGGTATTGTTGGTTCGGACCCAGGCCGCCGCAGTGAATTAACCCAGGCAAGGGGGCGCGAGCTTCAGGCGCAGTCTTCGCTGGACAACGCGCTGGCCAAAGCGCGTGAAACGGAAATTACGCTGTATAAATTGATTGGTAATACCGAGGTGCCTTTACCGCGCACCGCGCAGTGGAATCTTGCGTTGTCCTCAATGGAACGCTTGCTGGCGAACGTTGATCAGCATCCGGTGCTCCGCCAGGCGCAGGCGCAGACTGAAGCCGCCATTGCTGAGGCTAAGGCGGTGCGTTCCAGCAATATGCCAAAAGTGAATTGGGTGGTGAGTAAAAATACCGCTGAGGATCAATTTGGTCGTCAGCAAGCCTGGCAGACCGGTGTCAATGTTACCTGGGGCGTTTTCCGTGGCGGTTCAGGCACTGCAGCAGAGCAGGCTGCACTGCAACGTGCTGAAGCGCAGCGCGAACAAATTGCAGAACAAAAGCGCGATCTTGACTATCGTATACGTAACGCCGACCAAGACGCGCGCTCCATGCTGCAGCGTGCTGATCTTTACCGTAATTTGACGGTTGAGTCCGATCGTATTCGCTTGGCGTTCTTTGACCAGTGGTACCACCTGGGGAAAAGGACTTTGCTTGACGTGTTATCTGCAGAATCTGATTACTACAACAACCGCGTGGCCGAAGTGACCAATCGCTTCGACAGTTACAGTGCCACCTTCCGCGGCTACGCCAGCGCAGGCCAGCTCATTCCATGGCTGAGTGGCAACTTACGCTGATTTCACTGGATATCAGTCACACAAAGAGATTATTTACTGAGGTCATTAAAGATGAGTTGGTTATCTGATAACAAAAAAATATCTATCGTTCTACTGGATGATCATCCCATTATCCGCAGTTCGCTGCAGATGGTGATTACGGACGAAAAAGATTTCGTGCTCAGCGGCTGTTTCGGCCTGAGCAACGAGTTAATGCGTTACTTACGTACCGATCGGCCTGATGTGTTGATCCTCGATTATATTTTGGGCGATGAAGAGTTAGATGGATTATCGCTGATTCGTCAGATTTTAAATCATTATCCGTCGATGAAGATTTTGCTCTCCTCCTCAGTTGAGAGCCTGGCGGTGATCCGCACGGCTTATAACATCGGTATTCGTGGCTACGTGAGTAAACGCGCGACCATGGAAGAGTATTTTCATGCTATTCGTCATGTTGCTAACGGCCAGATTTACCGCCCGGAAAATATTAAACATGAGCTGCTGGCCATGCCGGTAAAAGCGCCATCTGCCCCAATAAATAAGGGCGAAGAGGGCGTTGAAGGTGAAGCAGCGGAAAGTCGTGAAGATGTATTCCGTAATGTGCAATTGCTTACTCCGCGTGAATCTGAAATTTTGCGATGCTTCCTCGATGGCATGACGATTTTGCAAATCTCCGCCAAAATAAAGCGCAGTCGCAAGACCATCAGCGGCCATAAACAATCCGGCATGCGTAAGCTGGGTATCAAAAGCGATATTGAGCTGTTCAAATATCGCGATGATTTATTCAACTGATCATTATGAATAACGTAATCATTGTCGAAACGCTCGAGCAAAGACGAAGAGTCATTCAGTCTGTATTACTCACGCAAAATATGCGGGTATTAGGGAGTGCAACTAATGGTTATGAAGCCTTGCAATTGGTAGAAACCGTTGTGGCGGATACAGTAATAATGAGCACGGAATTACCCGCTATTTCGGCCATTGAGGTACTGGAACTGCTCAATAAACGTCAATATGCAGGAAAAACTATCCTGATTGCCGCGCAGCCCGAGCAACAATCAACGGAGGCTTTTCGTCGCTGTGGCGCGGCAGCACTGATTGGCGAAGATAATCTTCCCCAGGATCTGCCGCGCGCCATCGATGCTGTTCAGGACGGTTACGCTTTTTTTCCATTGCAAACCTGCAGCGATGTGGTGGAATTAAGTGCCAGCAATTCACCGCACTCGCTGGAAGAGAAACTCTCGGCGCAAGAGCATAAAGTATTGCAATTCCTGCTGCGTGGATTAAGTAACAGTGAAATCGCGCAAATGATGGGGCTGAGCTGTAAAACGGTCAGCACCTATAAAGCGCGTGTGTTACAAAAGACCCAGGCAAGAAATTTGGTTGAGTTGGTCGGGAAATTATCTCCTGCGACAAAGCTGTATTGACACGCTATTTAGCAAAGATCCGTCTGATGTGATGATGCTGGGCAGGTATAAAAGAGGGTTTTAACGTGAAAGGAGCATTATGAGATTTTGGCGTCGGGTCAGATTACAGTTATGTCTCAGCGTATTTATCCTAAGTTATGGATTAACTCAGGTTATGGCTGCAACCGAACAAATGATCCTGCTCAGTCGTGTCAACGATGCAGTCGATGCCACTATCCCGCTAACGTTATCTCCTGAAGGTGAACAGTGGGTTAAGCACCATCCGGTATTAAAAGTTGGCGTTTTTTCACGTGACTGGCCGCCATTCACCTTTCGCAGCAGTCGTAACGAATTGCAGGGAATTTCTGCTGAATATCTTAATCAAATTACCGCTATGTTGGGCGTTTCGGTTGAGGTTACCCGCTTTGAGAGTGAGCAGGCACTGTGGCAAGCGTTAAAAGATAATAAAATTGATCTCATTCCTACCGTAACGTCGTGGGGAGCGCCGCAGGATAGTCAACTGACTCAGCCTTACACCGGCGTACAATCAATTATTGCCGTACCCTCCAGGCAAAATCAGCAGCCGGGGTATTATCTTACCGATCGTACCGTGGCAATGGCGCGCGGTTTTATGCCTGAAGCAACCTTTAAGCGTTATTATCCGCTGGCGAAACTGCAAATCTATGATAATTACCAGGATGCAATCAGTGCGGTGACTTTTGGTCGCGCTGAAGTCTATTTCGGCGATGCCTATCCAGTCAGTCGTAATTTTCTAAATAATTTGCGCATCACTCAGTACGCTAGCACACCTGAAACGAAAATCAGCTTTGCGGTAAATACTAACAACGCAACCTTGCTGACTATTTTTAATCAGGCGCTAAATGCACTGCCAGCCGAATTCTCTCGCAAGATTTTACAATTCTGGTTGCCTGGGCGATCGGGACTATTGCAGGAAGGTCAGCCCATTCCACTCAATAGCGAAGAGCTATTGTGGATTAAAAAACACCCGCAATTAGATGTATTAACGCTGAAAAATTATGCACCCGTCTCGTTTATTGATAATAACGGTAATGTAAGAGGCGTGGGGCCGGATGTGCTGTCAATGGTGGCGCTCACCACCGGCTTGAATTTCCGTTTTATTCGTGGCGATAATGTCGAATCGATGATTGAACAGGTCACTGAAAATAAAGCGGACATGCTGGTGGCTTTAACGCCGAGCGCCAGTCGGCTGGAAAAACTGCGTTTTACCCGCGGATATTTACGTAATGCCTTTGTATTAGTGGTGCCTAAAAAAGATCGACAGACTCTGTCAGTAGCGGATTTACAAGGTAAGCGTTTAGGCATTATTGCCGGCACCGCAGTAGAACCGATGATCGCGCAGCAATATCCCACCATCAAAATAGTTCATGCCACTGATGCTAATCACGTGATGAAGCTGCTGGATAAGGGCAAGGTGGATGCGGTAGTCAATACGATGGTTAATACCGAATATCAATTAGTCAGCATCTACAACGACGCATTTAAAATCGTTAATACGGTCGGCGATAACCCTGCTTTTATTGCTTTTGCGGTCTCTGCAAATGAACCGATGCTACAAAATATTATTGATAAAGTTTTACTCTCTTATCCCCCGGATGAATTAGATCTTATCGGTAACCGCTGGCGACCTCATAACATGGTGGTGGAGGACAGCTTCTGGTATCGCTATAGCACCGTCATTATCGGCTCATTAAGTGCTGCGTTAGCGTTAGTACTGATTTCCGCCATTTGGGCCTTTTATCTGCGTCGCCAGACGATACTGAAAGAGCAAGCGCAACAGGCTCTGGATGATCAAAACCAAAAAATGCGTCATCTGCTGGATGGTATGCCGTTCCCGATGTTTACCCGCGATGTTCAGGGACGCCTGATCGACTGTAACCGCCACTATCTTGATATCGTGGGTCTGGAAAGATCGCAGGCGCTGGGCAAAACCATTCTGGAAGAAGCGCCTTTTCATCGACAGGAGCATGCAGTTCGCATCCACCAAATTTTTATGGATGTGATGAAAAATAACCAGCCCTATTTTGTCGATGAAACCTTTGATGTAAACCCCAACACCGGGAAAAAGAAGTTCATGGCCTTTTACTCCTGGTTTTTGCCTTATCAGGATGCCTCCGGGCAAATGGCTGGCGTATTAGGCGGGTGGATGGATATCACCGAACGCATGCAGATGACGGAAGCGCTGCGCATCGCTAAAGAGCAGGCCGAAGAGGCCAGCCGGGCTAAATCTACCTTCTTATCCACCATGAGCCATGAAATTCGTACCCCAATGAATGCGATTATTGGCATGCTCGATATTGCTATTCGTAAAGGCAAAACTGGCGAGCTGGATATGCAGGCACTGGAAGTGGCGTCAGATTCCGCAGAGGGATTAGTCGAGTTGATCGGTGATATTCTCGACATCTCGCGCATCGAAAATGGGCGCGTGGAGTTAATGCCAAAACCCGGCAATATTGTGGATATCGCGCAGAGCGTAGTGAATACCTTTAAAGGGTTGGCGTTACAAAAACAGATATCTTTGTCACTGCACGTTCCGTCTCATGCGGTTGAGAATGTGGAGATCGATGCGCTGCGTATTAAGCAGGTGATGGCCAATCTGTTAAGTAATGCGATTAAATTTACCGACAGCGGTGGCGTGCTACTGGAAGTTGAGCAGCAGTTAAACCAGATGACGCAACAGGCCGAAATTACGCTGCGCGTCAGTGACAGTGGTATTGGTATCCCTCTGGAGCAGCAATCCCAGCTGTTTCAGCCTTTTGAACAGGCGGATAACCGTCGAACCGGCACCGGGCTGGGACTCTATATTAGCCAGTCATTCTGCCGCATGATGAATGGCGACATTACGCTTGAGAGCCAGCCGTCGCAGGGCACGCGCGTAACCGCAACGATTTTACTGCCGGTGGCCAGTCAATTACCCGCCGCTGAGGTTGCTATGCCGATCAGCAAAAACCTCAGTGAAATGCGCATTCTGATGGTGGATGACAACGTTGCCAACCGCCTGCTGATGAATAAACAGTTAAGCCATTTAGGGCATCAGGTGACAGAAGCGGCAGACGGGCTGGCGGCGCTGGCGTTGATTAATCACCAACGCTGGGATCTGGTCATTACCGACTGCAATATGCCGAGCATGGATGGTTATCAACTGACCCGCGCCATTCGTGATTTGGAGCAAGCTCAGCAACTGGCCGCGCTACCGATTATCGGTTTTACGGCTGATGCCATGAATGAAGCACGCGATCGCTGTTTACAGGCCGGGATGAATGGCTGCTTATTCAAACCCTGTACGCTGGACGACGTGCGGCGCGCGCTACTTGAGGTGTTCGCTCAACCCTCTGATGCCGTGCCGACCTTCCATCTGGCTGAAATAACCGGCAACGATAGTCAACTTAACACGCAGATCATCGGGCAACTCAAACGCAGTAATGCCGATTATCAGGAAGAGCTGAACCAACTGCTGGCAAAAAGAGATGGCAAATCGTTACTTGAGCTCAATGCGCAAATTCGTGCCTCGGCACAGCGTATTCACGCAGATTTTATCCTGCGTGCCTGTGACAGCGTTGAGCAAGCCAATGAAGAGGAGCGTATTCAGGCGGGATATCAACTGCAAAGTGCTTTACAGCAGTTAGCTGTCTTACTTGATCAAGCGTAAAGCGCTAACGGTATAAAATGCCCTCCACAACAGCATTGTGGAGGGCAGCGCATTAAAAACTCTGCCAATCCGCGTCATTCACCAGCGCAACGCGCGAGGATTTCACCGGTGACGGCGTGCGCGCCACCGCTGCGGGCCGCTGAACCTCTGCAGCCTCTGCAACGTGGAACTTACCCACCAGCTGATTAAGATTCCCGGCTTGCTCCTGCAATGACTGCGAAGCGGCAGAGGCCTGCTCCACCAGCGCGGCGTTCTGCTGCGTGACGTCATCCATCTGATTTACCGCTTGCTGCACCTGCACAATGCCCTGACTCTGCTCGACGGCGGCCGCGGCGATCTCTTCCACCAGCTGACTCACCTGATGGATGGCATCGTTCATCACGCTCATGTTGCGGCCGACATCGCTCGCCTGCTCAGCACCCGCTTCGGTCAGACGGTGCGACTCTTCGATTAGCGTCTTAATCTCACGCGCGGCGGTGGTTGATCGTTGCGATAAACTGCGCACTTCACCTGCCACCACCGCAAACCCTTTCCCATGCTCACCGGCACGCGCGGCTTCTACTGCGGCGTTCAGCGCCAGAATATTGGTCTGGAAGGCGATGCCTTCAATGATTGAGACGATTTCCGTTACCTTGCGCGAGCTGCCGCGAATATTGTCCATGGTCGAAAGCATGGTGGTGAGCGATGCGCTGCTTTTTTCCGACAGTCCGCTGGCGTTAGCGGCAAGCTGGCTGGCTTGATGGGTGTTATCAGCTGTTTGACGCACGGTTTCACTCAGCTCGGTCATGCTCGCGGCGGTTTGCTCCAGCGAGGCGGCTTGCTGCTCGGTACGTGAAGAGAGATCCTCGTTGCCGGCGGAGATCTGCACGGAGGCGCTGCTGACCGATTGTGAAGCCTGACGCACAGACGACAGGGCGCCTGACACACGCTCCATCAGGATATTGAACGAATGCGCCATATTCCCGACTTCATCGCGACGGCTTTCGTCTGCTTTCAGGGTCAGATCGAGGTTTTCGCTGGCGGCCATCATCACCTTGCCGGCAGCGGACAAGCTACGACGGATACGCAACACGGTGAATAGCGACAGCAAGCCAAAAATCACCACGGTGGCAATGACGCCAGTGATGGTGGTCCAGAGTACCGAATGGAAGGTGCTACGGTTGGTGGCGCGCAGTTCATCGCCGATGGCAATATTCAGCGCCAGCTGCTTTTGGTAATCCGCAATCAATTGACGAATCGCGCCGCCGATGCCGTTTTGCTCTTCAATCAACGCCAGGCTAAGGTCATTTTGATGGGCGCGGGAAGCTGTCAGAAAGGCCGGGAGCGCGGCGCTCACCCGCTGAATATTGTCGTAAGCGAGTTCGGTTAAACGCTTATCTTCATCGCTGGAGATATCGTGTGCCATGTAGTAATCGGTAAGCGATTTCAACTCAGCCAGCTGCTTAGCGATCTCCTCTTCAACCGCCGGCATTTTGTTGTCATCGGTTTGGCTTTTATGTTTATACAGCGTCAGCGCCAGACGATTACTTCCGTCGATCAGCTTACCGAGATCTTTGATCGAGGGAATCGCATTGGCTTGCACATATTCAAAACGATCCTGAAAGCCGGAAAGCAAACTGATGGCGAGCACGGCTTGCAGAATGATGGCGGCGAACAGCATGGAAAAGGTCAGGAACAGGCGTTGGGAGATGTTCATCTTATTATCCTTAATCTAAAAGCCTCCCTGCGAACGGCGCGCAGAGAACAGGGCAGATTAATAACCATCGGCAGATGAGGGAATTTAGTTAATTTATTTTTATCAGCGGGCGCAAAAATCGTTGCGGAAAGCGAGCGTTGGCGAGAATAACAACCGAGCGCGATAAATCGCGCCGCTACGGATACGTGTGCTCATTCTGTAGCGGCGCAATTTATTGCGCATTCAGCAAGGGATGATCAAGGCCTACGGAATAGCGCCATACTTCGGCCTTCCAGCTCGAAATCCTTCTCTTTGGTAATCACCAACCCCTTTTCCACGCCGTCGGAGGTAGAGAGTTCCAGCACCCAACCGCCTTCACCGAACTGCGGGATGCGGAACGGTACGTTGCCTTCGTACGGATTAAACAGCATCAGCACGTCATGCCAGATGCCATCTTCCGGCTGCAGGTCAGGGCGGCCAAGATACACGCCGAGCGTGGTGCCATCATCCCATTGGTCGGCCTGCTGGAATCCGCCACCGGCGTTGAACCATTTGATATCCATGCCATCGCGCCAGCTTTCGCGGCGCAGCAGCGGCTGCGCGGCTCTCAACGCCAGTACCTGGCGGGTAAAATCGCGCAGTGCATCGGCTGAGGGCGGCAAATTCTCCCAATGCAGCCAGGAGATTTCACTGTCCTGACAATAGCCATTGTTGTTGCCGAGTTGGCTGCGGCCAAATTCATCACCCGCCAATAGCATTGGCGTACCGTGCGAGAACAGCAGGGTGGCGAGGAAGTTGCGCTTCTGCCGCTCGCGCACCGCGTTGATACCTTCATCGTCGGTTGGGCCTTCAGCGCCGTAGTTATACGAACGGTTCTCGTTGTGGCCATCATTATTATCTTCACCATTGGCTTCGTTGTGCTTCTCGTTGTACGAAACCAAATCGTTCAGGGTGAAGCCATCATGGGCGGTGAGGAAGTTGATGCTGGCCCAGGGCCGACGGCCGCGCTGATCGTAGAGATCGCCGGAACCGAGCAGGCGTGCCGCAAAATCATTGGTGACCATGTCACCTTTCCAGTATTCACGTACCGTATCACGATACTTGTCGTTCCATTCCGCCCAACCCGGCGGGAAGCCGCCCACCTGATAGCCGCCCGGGCCGATATCCCACGGCTCGCCAATCAGCTTCAGTTTGGAGAGCACCGGATCCTGCATGATGGCATCGAAGAAGCCGCCACGCTGATCAAAGCCTTCCGGTTCACGTCCTAGCACGGTACCGAGATCGAAACGGAAACCGTCCACGTGCATGGATTCAGCCCAGTAGCGCAGCGAATCGAGGATCATCTGCAGTACGCGAGGATGTGAGGTATTTACCGTGTTGCCGGTGCCGGTGTCATTGATGTAGTAGCGATGCTGATCTGGCAGCGTGCGGTAATAGGAGTAGTTGTCGATGCCTTTAAACGACAAGGTTGGGCCCAGCTCATTGCCTTCGGCCGTGTGGTTGTACACCACATCCAAAATCACCTCGATCCCGGCATCGTGGAAAGCGCGCACCATATCGCGGAAACCCTGAATGCCGCGCGGACCAAAGTAGCGCGTTGCCGGCGCGAAGAAGGCCAGCGTGTTATAGCCCCAGAAGTTTTTCAGGCCGCGATCCAGTAGATGCTGATCGTCTGGAAAACCGTGCACCGGCAGCAGCTCAACGGTGGTGACGCCGAGGCTTTTGATGTAGTCGATCGAAGCCTGATTGCTCAAACCATCATAAGTGCCGCGCATTTCAGCAGGCACCGCCGGATTGAGCTGGCTGAAGCCTTTCACGTGCGCCTCATAAATCACCGTTTTCGACCACGGAATATTCGGGCGATTGGCATCCTGCCAGTCAAACTCGTTAGGATCGATGACGCGACATTTCGGCGTGAATGGCGCGCTGTCGCGAGTATCGAAGCTTAAATCTTTATCTTCGTGCAGCAAATCGTAGGCAAAGTGCGATTCATCCCAATGCAGTTCGCCCGCCAGCTCGCGTGCGTAGGGATCAAGCAACAGTTTGTTGGGATTAAAGCGGTGACCGTTTTCCGGCTCATACGGGCCGTGCACGCGATAACCATACAGCGCGCCAGGCTGTAAGCCGGGAATATAGCCGTGCCATACTTCGTGGGTGTATTCTGGCAAATCGAAACGCGCGATCTCATTTTCACCGCTCTCGTCATATAAACACAGCTCAACCCGCTCGGCACAGGCCGAGAACAGGGCAAAATTCACGCCCTCGCCATCAAAGTTAGCGCCAAGCACTTGTCCCGAACCTGCTGTAATTTCTGTAGGCTTACCGTTTTCCATGTTATTTCCTCAAACAGCGTTAACAGACAATGTGTTAGTTGCTAAGCAGCACTAATGGCGCACTCGAGGCCGCCTCATCCAGCGCGATATAATCGCCAATCGTCACGGTTGCGCCGGTCCAGAGATTGCGGTAGTGGCGATGGGCAAGTGATTCGGTCAATACCACTTCAGTTTGCGTCCATTGGGCGTTGTCGAAACTCAGGCGCGGCAGGATCACCAGCAGCGCGTGGTCGCTGTCCTGGCGCGCAAAGGCAATCACTTTATCCTGATGTTCGCCACTGACGTTTAACGGCTGATAATCACCCATGCGGAACAGCTGTGGATAATCACGACGCAGCTGCAGTAAGCGCGCAATCACCTGCTGTTTAAGCTTGCCGCTTAGCCAGTGTTGCGCATCGTTAAAGTCGGGAGACGCCGATTCATCCAGCTGCTGTTCCAGCTGCTCAAAGTCGGGTGTGCGGCGGTTATCGGGATCGACCAGGCTGAAATCCAGCGCTTCGCTGCCCTGATAGATATCCGGCACGCCCGGCGCGGTCAGTTTAATCACCGTTTGCGTCAGGCTGTTGATCAGCCCAGCCTGAATAAACGGCTGCAGCGCGTGGCTGAAATCACTGAGGAAGAGTTGATTGGCAGGCGACAGCAGGTGGCGCGCGTAATCCAGCACCGCTTTTTCATAGGCTTCGTTGTTCTCAGCCCAGTCAGTGCGCAGCTTGGCTTCGCGTAACGCTTTTTCGACAAACGGGATAAAGCGCGACGCCAGCTCGCTGGCGTCCTGCGGTTGCAGAGTCGTTGGCCACACGCCAGCTAACGCCTGATACAGCATCCACTCCACCGCAGGTTCCGGTGCGGCACCGTCCTCCAGTTCAACCACCTGCGCTTGATTAATCTGGCGCCAGCGCGTGACATTTTCGGCCCATAGCGAAGGGGCTTCGCTTAGCGTATATAGACGCGCGCGCGCATCTTCACCGCGTTTAGTATCGTGGGTTGACGTGGATGAGATGCCGTCAGGCTGCTGTTGCAGCCGCGTCTGCATTTCGCTGTGGAAGTGCGCCAGCGAAAAGGCGTGCGGCAACGGTTCAGCGCCCACTTCATTGATGGCTAACGCCACGTGATTGCGGAAGAACAGGGTATCTTCCACCGACTTCGCCATCAGCGGTCCGGTTAACTGCTGGAAACGTACGCGGAATTCATGGGCATGGTGTTCGCTCTCTTCAGAGACCGCGCCCAGTAAAATCGCCTGCAGCAAACTCAGCACCGTCGGCGAGGCGCTGTTTTTCACCAGCTCCAGCACCTGTTGCAGCAGTTCCTCGCCCTCCAGCGGCATGCCATCCAGCTGACCGTAAGTGCGATATACCGGGAAGGCGATGAGGATCTCCCGCAGCGCAACGTGCAGTTCCGCTTCGCCAAGGTTGCGGTGTTCCGAGCCAGCAATCTGCGTCGCCAGCTGCAGTAGGCGGGAAAATTCACCGGCGAAATTGCGATCGACCATCAGTTCACGCGCCACGCGTAATCCGGCTTCAACGTTGTTGCGTTCGCCGGTGGTGGACTCATACGCCAGATGCAGCGTATCAATCTGCGCATCGTCGATCAGCGCATGTGAGAGCGCAGCAATAAACTCGTAACCGGTGGTACCGGAAATTGGCCATTCGGCGGGAATGTGCTCACCTTCGGCGAGGATTTTTTCCACCGTGATATAGCAATCCTCACCGGTGGCGCGGCGTAGCTGCTGCAGATAGCCTTGCGGATCGGCCAGGCCATCAACGTGATCGACACGCAAACCGCTGACTGCGCCGGAATGCACCAGCTCCAGAATCAAGCGGTGAGAATCGGCAAATACCGCCGGATCCTCCACGCGCACGCCCACCAAACCGGTAATCTCAAAGAAGCGGCGATAGGAGAGCTCGCTGCGTGCGTCGCGCCAGCTGATAAGGCGCCACGGCTGTTGATCATGCAGTTCAGCAATTGCGTTGGCATCGGTAATGGCAAGCACTTCATCAGCGCGATCCTGCCAGCTCGCCGGCGTGAGCGGATAGAAGCTGTCGAAATAGGCCAGCGCCGGATGGCCCGTTTGCGGATCTGCCTGAATGCTCAGCTCACCGTTTTCCAGCACGTTGTCAAAGCTGTCGCCAAGAAACGGCAGCGTCAGGCGGCGCGTCCAGTCGATATCAAAGTGATTGGCATAGCGGCTGCTTTCGCCATACTCAATCACATCACGCCACCAGCGATTCTCCAGCGAGGCCGCCATATGGTTCGGCACGATGTCGAGGATCAAACCGATGTCCGCCTGCTGCAGCGCCGCAACCAAACGATCAAAACCGGCACGGCCGCCAATGGCCGGTTCGATCTCATTGGCATCGATCACGTCGTAGCCGTGCGTCGATGCGGCGGTGGCGCTGAAAATCGGCGAGGCATACAGATGGCTGATGCCGAGGCGTTTGAGGTAAGGCACCAGCGCAGCAGCGCGATCAAAGGTCATGCCGTTACGGAACTGAATACGGTACGTCGCGGTTGGAATACTCATGTTGTTGCTCCCTGTGCCAAACGCACCACGATGGCGTGTTGTGGCAATGCTTCAGCCTCTTGCGGCCAGGCGAAAATCGTCCTGCCCGGCATATCCGGCAACGGTTGGTTTTGTGTACCGATATTCAACGCCAGCGACAGCTCGCCCTGCGGGAAACGCCAGCTAACGGCAACAAAGCCTTCAGCCGTGGCGAGCACCTTGCCGCTGTTGCCGCCGGCATCTGCCAGCAGCGGCACAATATATTGCTGGCGCAGCGCCAGCAGCTCGCGCGTCAATGCCAGCCAGCTTTGGCCTGCGGGCGTTTGCAGTTTGTTCCAGTCGAGTTTCGAACGCGTGAAGGTTTGCGGGTCATTGGGATCGGGCACCTCTTCGTCATGACCGGCGTGGCCGGTAAACTCTTTGGCCCGGCCTTCACGTACCGCTTTGGCTAAATCACCGTGGAAATCGGTGAAGAACAGGAACGGATTAGTTTCGCCGTGCTCTTCGCCCATAAACAGCAGCGGAATATGCGGTGACAGCAGCAGCGTCGCCAGCAGCACCTTAGTGCGATCGCTGCCGGCGAGGGTGATTAATCGATCACCCTGCGCACGGTTGCCGACCTGATCGTGGTTCTGAATGAAATCGACGAACGCCACCGGCGGCTGACCGGCGCTGGGCACGCCACGGCGTTGACCACTTTGCGGCGACAGTTCGCCCTGGTAGGCAAAACCTTCGGTCAGCACGCGCGCCACCAACTTCTCTGGCACGTCGGCGAAATCCTGGTAATAGGCGTGGGTTTCACCGGTGGCGAACACATGCACCGCGTTGTGGAAATCATCGTTCCATTCGCCGCTAAACAGCGGGGCGTTGCCCTGTTTGTCGCGCGGATGCAGGAAGATGACGTTACGACAATCTTCGGTGGTGAGATGAATAGGGCGGTCGGGAATTTCACGGCGAATACGCTCGGCGATCTCAATCAGAGCATGCTTGCTGGAGCTATCTTCAATTTGATCGATGGCATCAAAGCGCAGGCCATCGAGGTTATATTCCTGCAGCCAGTAAAGTGGCGCTTCAACGATATAGCGGCGTACGGCATCGACATCATAAGCAATGCCCGCGCCCCACGGCGTCATGCGCTCGTGATGGAAGAATTCAGGTGCCAGCAGCGGCAGATAGTTGCCTTCCGGACCAAAATGGTTGAGTACGATATCCAGCACCACCGATAAACCGTGCGCATGCGCGGCATCGATAAAGGCTTTGAAATCATCCGGCGAACCGTAAGCGGAGTGAGGTGCGTAGAGCAACACACCGTCGTAGCCCCAACCGCGATTGCCACCAAACTGCGAAACCGGTAGCACTTCCAGCTGAGTGATCCCTAACTCCGCCAGCCACGGCAACTTCTCAATCGCTGCCCGAAAGGTGCCTTCAGGTGTGAAGGTGCCGATATGCAACTCATACACCACGCTCTCCTGCCACGGCCGACCTTGCCAGGCGGTGTGCTGCCAGCGATAGCTGTGCGCATCGATCACCAGGGAAGGGCCATTGACGTCGCCCTGCTGCGCGCGTGCGGCGGGATCCGGCACCACCGTGCCGTCAGCCAGCACAAAGTTATACTCTGCACCGGCTACCACGCCGCTGAGCTGCAGCTCAAACCAGCCGTCGCCCACCTGCGCCATGGCCGTATCCTTGTCGGCAAGTCTCAACGTAATCTGCTGCTGCCCAGGTGCCCAAACACGAAAACGGACGCTGCTATCCGCAAGAATCTCAGCGCCCCAGGATTTTTCAAATGATCTGAATTCCATTCAATTGCCTCGTTTAGCCCACGCAGGGGCAATGGACGACATCAAGCGATTCGCTACTGGCTGAAAACGATATAAAAATCGGGATAAAAGTTGGGTCGGACATCAAATCATAGTCGATATTTTGGCCTTTTCTGGCGCTTACCAACGGATTTCAGGCGGGTTTCGGAAATTATCGAATAAGAGGGGGATTTAACGCTTCGCTTAGTAACAGATGAGGTTGCCAGCAGCAGCAACCTCATTGATTTCGCAGGCTGTAAGTTAAGCCGGTTTATGCTTCGTTTTGCGTTTACGCAGCTTATCAATCAAGCGATGCGCTTCCGCTTCCGTCGCCACCGCCGGTGATGAACCTTTCAGCGGTTTACGCGCCGTTTCACTCAGCGTTAATACGGTCAGCAAACCAATAATTCCGGCACCCATCATGTAGTACGCCGGCATCATATTGTTGTGCGTAGTGTCCACCAGCCAGGCAGTGATCAATGGCGTGGTGCCACCAAACAGCGAAACCGACAGGTTAAAACCAATCGCCAACGCACTGTAACGAATGTCCGTGACAAACAGCGCCGGTAACGTCGCGGGCATGGTGCCGCTGAAGCAGGTATGTAATACCCCCAGCACCGCCAGTCCGGCAAATACCAGCAGCATATTGCCGGTGCCGATCAGCATAAAGCTCGGGATTGCCAGCAAAATTAATCCCAGCGCACCTAAACCAATTACCGGACGGCGACCAATGCGGTCAGTCAAATGTCCCCACATTAACGTCAGCGGCATCATGATAAACATAATCACCATCACCAACATCAGGCCGGACAGTTCACTCATGCCGAGCACGCCGGTGAGATAGCTTGGCATATAGGCGGTGAGCATGTAGTTGGAGACGTTAAACAGCAGCACCAGACCAATACATTTCAGCAGCGGTTTACGCTGATCGCGCAACATCTGCCACACGCTCAAGCGCGGCTTGTTGTGCTCCATCTCTTCACGCTTGTCCATGTGATCTTTAAACGCCGGCGTTTCTTCCAGCTTCAAGCGGATATACAAGCCAAACAGACCCAAAGGTGCGGCGAGGAAGAACGGCACACGCCAGCCCCAATCCATCATGGTTTGATGCGGTAAGAAGGCGATCATGGCGGTAACCAAGCTGGCACCCAGCAGATAACCGCCGAGCGTACCGAACTCTAGGAAACTGCCCATAAAACCGCGACGCTTATCGGTGGAATATTCCGCGATAAAGGTGGCGGCACCGCCATATTCGCCGCCGGTGGAGAAGCCCTGCAGCAAGCGCGCGGCGAACAGCAGAATCGGTGCGGCGATGCCAATGCTGGCATAGCTCGGGATCAGTCCGATGCAGAAGGTACCAATCGACATCATGATCATGGTTATCGCCAGCACCTTCTGACGACCAATGCGGTCGCCGAGCGGGCCGAAGACCAGGCCACCGATGGGGCGTACTAAGAATGCCGCCGCAAAAGTCCCGAACGAGGCAATCAGCTGGGCAGCCGCGCTGGCATCAGCGAAAAACACCTGGCCGATAATCACGGCGAGATAGCTGTATACACCGAAATCGAACCACTCCATGGCATTACCCAACGCGGCAGCACCGACGGCGCGTTTGAGTAATTTGTTGTCGATGACGGTGATATCGTCCACGGTCAATCCGCTGGATGTGGCCGACTGATGGGTATTCGCTTCTGTGCTCATAAACCTCCATGAGAAAAAGTGGCGCGATCTTATAGCTTTCGCAGCCATGTTTTCACGAAAGGAAAAGAAAGCTATATGAGTCTAAAGAAGCGCAAACCCTAGTAAAGATTTTAACAATGCGCAAGTTTGTGACATTTATCACTGTAAAGCGTGGAAATAAACAAACGTTGCGCTGGAGATGTGGGGAATGGGAAAGGAATCAATTGCGGAGATTAATGCACGTATGAAGGGGGCTGCCACTTAACCGGATGGAAAATCACGCCGCTAATAGCCCCATTACCGAGCAATCAGGCCAGGTAAGCGGCGTACTGTTTGCGGCGTGGCGCGTTTAATTCAACCCGGGCCTTCGCTGCCGGCCGCCAGCAGCGGGACGATCACATCGCTGATCGGTGTCGCAATGCCACGAGCACGGCCATAACGCTGAACCACGCCGTTGCGGATATCCCACTCCAGCGGGCGATCGGCCTGGCGATCGGCCAGAATAGAGGTGCCTAAATCGGCCGGTGCCCGATGGAAGCGCTCCACGATCTCCTGTGGCACGTCATCGCTTAGCGCAGCGCCTTCTGCACGCGCCACTGCCAAACATTCGCGCAGATAGGCGAGCGCCAGCGCGCTGATATCCTCACGCTGAAACATACCAGCGCGACGGTTCGACAGCACCATCAAGCCAGCAACCGCGTTTTGCAGCAGCTTGCGCCAGGCAATAGTAAGGAAATCATCAGAAAGCTCAACCGCACAGCGCGTGTCACGCAGGGCGGCAACCACCCGCTGCGCCTGCGGCGTATCAGGCAGCGTTAGGCGCGGCTTCTCCCGCAACCACACTGAGGCATCCGGTTCGCGCTGGGCTGGGAACCACACCACCGAGGGCAGCACGCTGGCGCCGTTAACATACGGCGCAAGTTGGGTTTTCTGCTCCACGCCATTCTGCAACGCACACACCACGCTGTGTTCGCCACACATTGCTGACAACCACGCGGCGCTATCGGCCACCTGCGTGGTTTTCACCGCCAAGAACACCAGATCAAATGGCTGCGCAATTTCAGCCGGATTGGTGAGCACCGGACCAGGAACGATAATCTTACCGCTGTCGTGACGCAGCTCCAGTTGGGGGTGCGCAGTTCGACCACAAAGGGTGGGTGTGCGCCCAACTTCATGCAGGGCCGCCGCAATGGTGGTGCCAATCGCGCCCGGTCCAATAAGGGCGATGGAGGGATTCTCAGACATCTTTTAAGCTCCTGATTATCAAGTGCCGCCACAAAGCGGACGCGTTTTCGGTTCAGCACCGAAGCATAGCGGGTTACAGCAGAGTAATGTTCTTTTTCCGCAACAACTGGCACATTTCGTCATCGGGTGGCGCATCAACAATCAACGTGCTGGCGAGTGTTAAATCGCCAATCGCCAATCGCGAAGGCTGAGGCGGCAACCCAATCGATCACTGATTACTCGTGATACACCTGGCTACGCCCGCCATCGACCAGAATATCAGTGGCGTTGATAAAACGCGCTTCATCGGATGCCAGAAACAGCGCGGTATACGCCACTTCTTGCGGTTCACCAATACGTTTGCAAGGTAGCAATGCCGCCTGCCGCTCACGCTCTGCTTGTGGATCATTACAGCTTGCTAGCCAGGCTTCAGCCGCCGGTGTCAGGATCAAACCCGGTGAAATGCTGTTAACCCGAATCCCCTGGCTGGCATACTCCACGCCTAGCGAGCGCGTCATGCCAATCAAACCGTGTTTAGCAACCGGATAGGGAAACGCGCCGGGAATGATTTTATGACCGTGTACCGACGCAACGTTGACGATGTTGCCATACTGCCGCGCCAGCATACCCGGCAGCACGCTGCGAATCAGGTTGTAGGGTCCTTTAAGATTGACCTCCATACAGCGCTGCCAGTCGTCATCTTCCAATGCCAGCGGATCGCGAAACACATTCACGCCCGCACAGTTGATCAGAATATCAATAGGGCCAAGGGTTTGTTGCGCCGCCGTCACCGCACCTTGCACCTGATCGGTCTGCGTGACGTCAGCGCACCAGGCCAGACAGCGCTGACCGCTTTGTTGCTGCAATTCCGCAGCCAGCGTTTCACTGATTTCACTATTGAGATCAAATAGCGCCACGCGGGCACCTTGTTGCGCAAACAGTGTAGCGATCGCGCTGCCAATGCCGCTGCCAGCACCAGTAACAATCGCGGTTTTATTGTGTAATCGAGGTGACATAAACGCTTCCTTATGCCGACGATGGCAACACCAGCCAGTCAGGGAAGTGCAGCGTACGCTCACTACGCTGCACCGTAATCATGGGCCATTCGCCACTGCGCGTTAACGCTTCGCAACCTTCAACGGTGAGCAAAAAAGTATCTTCACTTTTTACGCCCTTTAGCGTGGGATTCCACGCCACAGCACTATCGTTGCTTACGTTGCCCGGCATTTCTGGCGTCACGATCATGTCGCGGCAACCATAACCGGCGGGGCCGCCCTGATGATGGTCGCGCCATGCATCAACATGTCCATGCTGCTGATAGGCAGCTTCAATCGCTTTAAATAGCGCTGACCAGCTGTGGCCCGGCTGCATCGCACAGAGAATATCGGCGTGGATCTGGCACAACGCGTTGAACCGCTGGCGTAATACGGGTTCAGGTTCGCCGATATGCACCAACCGCGTCAGACTCACGTGCAGCCCATGGCGCTCGGCACCGAGCGTAATCAACATTTGCTGTTGCAGCTTTTTCTGCGTCGGCACCGGATGTTTAAACGCGGCAATGCGCTCATCGGCCGCGATTAAGATGCACATTGGACGAATTCCGCGTGCCAGACAGGCTGCAGCAATTCTGGCTTCAACCTGCCATTCCGTCACGCCCGACTGTAATTGGCGCGCCACGCCCTCGACAATTTGCGCGGCTTCGCGCCCCAGCACTCTGTATCGCTGTTGCTCGTTGGCGTTCAGCCCCTGACGCAGCACGATCATCGATTGCAGAATATCAGTCATGCCGCTTTGCGGCGTATCGCTGCCAAAATGACCCAACGGCAACATGCCATTTAGCGACTGAAACCACGGATAGCTCAGCGCTTGGTAGGCAAACGGCAGTGCTTCTTCAGCGACGATGCGCGGCATTTCATTTTCGGGGGCGAGCAGCAAAACCTTATCCTGCGTAATGAACAGGCTGGCTACGCCGGTTTCGGCGCGCTCCACTACGTAAAAACTGGCACCTTCTGTTAGCCATGCAATGTTATCGCGCCGGGTAAGTAGCACGCCGTCGAGCTGCCAGTCGGCGAGCGCACGCTGCAGGCGAATTAATTTTTCACTCATAAGCGGGCTCCTTGTTCTCGCTGAGGTGTGTCTGCAACAACAATTCAGCAGCACGATGGGCCACCGCCATCACAATGGCATTGGTATTGCCGCTAATAATGTTGGGCATCATTGAAGCATCGACCACGCGCAGGCGGTTAACGCCACGCACGCGCAGATCATCGTGTAACACCGCCAGCGGATCGTTATCGTGGCCCATGCGGCAAGTGCCAACCGGGTGATAGCCGGTTTTCACCATGCGTTTGCAGTGTTCGGCGATGGCTTCATCAGCATTGATCTCTGCGCCGGGGAAGATCTCTTGCTGCACCATCGCGCCGATGGGCGTAGCGGCAATCACCTTACGCGCAAAACGGAAGCCGGCGATGGTGCGTGCTAAATCGTCGGGATGACCAAAGATGCGTGTATCGATTATCGGCAAGCTGCTGGCGCGGCTATCGCGCAGGGTTACCTCGCCGGTAGCTTTGGGCCGAAGCAACAACGAATTGACGGTAACGCCGTGACCAGGATCGGCACCCATGATGTCGCGGTCGAGGTACACGGTAGGCACACAGAACATCTGAATGGTTGGCGTTGCACTAAAATCGAGAGGATCAAAGAAGGCGCAGGTTTCCACGCCAGTGGTGGTGACTGGGCCGGCTTTAAACAACATATATTGCAGGCCGGCTTTAACCATCGGCCAGCCACGATCCTGACCATAATAGCCAAACGCACCGTTGGTGCTGGCTACGACCGGCACTTCATAGTGATCCTGCAAATTTTTGCCGACGCCCGGCAAATGCTGACGCAGCGTAATGCCATGCTGTTTAAGCTGCGCCTGCGGACCAATGCCGGAGAGCATTAGCAGCTTGGGTGTTTGATAGGCACCGGCAGCAAGAATCACCTCTTTGCGTGCGCTGGCAAGTTGTGGATGGCCATCTTGTGCGTAGCGCACGCCGATGGCGGTTTGGCCCTCAAAGATAATCTCTTCTACCTGCGCACCGCTGGCGATGGTCAAGCGCGCGTCCTCGCGCAGCGGCGTGATAAAGGCATCGACCACGCTACAGCGCTGGCGCGTCTCTCCGTTAATGGTGTGCTGCATAAATCCCACGCCAAACGGATTGCCGGTATTGAAATCTGGCGTGTAAGGAATGCCTAAACCTTGCATCGTCTTCACGTAGGCGCGGCTGAGTGGACTGAAGTGGCCGAGATGCGACACTTTCATTGGCCCGCCGACGCCGTGATAGGGTGCACCGAGATGATCATTATCTTCGATGGCGGTAAAGTGCGGCAGCAGCGCATTCCACGACCAGTCAATGCCCTGATTGCCCAGCGCGCTGTTCCAGTCGGCGTAATCCTGACGATGGCCGCGCATATATACCATCGCATTTACCGTCGAACCACCGCCCAGCACTTTCGCCTGCGGCACAATCACGCCGCGTCCGTTAAGCTGCGGCTGCGGCTCGGTCTGGTGCATGGTGAGGAATTTGTCGCTGGCGAGAAACTTCATGTAACCCGCCGGCATTTTTAGCACTGGATGATACTCATCGCGCCCGGCTTCCAGCAGTAGTACGCGCGCGTTGCCTTTCGTGACTAACCTGGCGGCGACGATACAACCGGCGCTGCCGCCGCCCACCACAATGTAATCAAACTCTTTCATGGCTCTCTCTTTACTCTGAAGCGACAGAATCTAAACGGCGCAGGCGCTGCGCCTCGGGATTATGCTGCTCGCCGGGATCAAGCGGGCTGAGCAGGAAGCACCAGGAAACGATGGCGCTGACCAGGTATAAGGCGGCGTAACCCCACACCACGCCCGAGGTGCCAAATAGCGCGTTGAAGGTGCCATAAAGCGCGGGGCCAAAAAAGGTGGAGAGTCCGGCGGCAAAGCAGTAAATCGCCATTGCGTTGCCTTTATCTTTGGGTTGGCACAGGGATGAGAACAGCGCGGCAGCGGGAACATAGCCGCATAAGGTGATGCCATATAAACAGGCGCAGATGACGCTGAGTACAAAGCTACCGTGGCTCCACTGTGGTACGAAGTACATCAGCAGCATTGAAACGCCGGAGCCAAGTCCACCAAATACCGTCAGCACTTTGCGCCAGCCGATGCGATCGCTGAGCTTGCCGACAATCGGGTTAAAACTCATGCCGACTAATCCCATGATGGTGATTAGGCTGAGATATTCGGTTTGCGTAAATCCGATCTGATCGGTGAAAAAGCCGGGAAGAAAGATAAAGAAGCCGAAGTACGGCGTGGTATTGATGATGCGAACCACGGCAGCGGCGGCAATCCGTGGTTCACGCCACAAAATATCGATACCGCCCATCAACGTGCGAGCGACGCTCTGCTGACGCTGTTGCTCATCAAGTAACGATTGATAGCCGCTGCGCTCTTTCAGTGCGACCACCATGACCAGCAACCCTAACGCGACCAGCCCAAGCGACAGCCAGAACGTGGCGTATTCTCCGATTAACTTTATTGAGAAGATCGCCACCAGCGAGCCCAGCGTTGGCAAGCCGCCGGTAAAGGCCAGCCAGAACCAGCCGGTTGCTGAACCGCGCATATCGCTGGGCGCTGCGGCCTGAATCCATACCAGGAATGCATAGGCAAACATCGGATAGGCGACGCCACGTAAACCATAGGTTAACGCGAGCAGGGCCACGCTGTGGGAAGGTAAGGCGATGGCGAGGAACAACACTTCAAACACAATCCAAATCACACCGCCTGCCAGCATCACTTTACGCGGGCCAATCAATGTGGAGAGTGAACCGGCCAGCCACGAACCGAGCGTAACGGTGACGCCGTAGAAGGCGATGACCGCCGCCGCGATATTGAGGGTAAAGCCATTTTCATGCAGGTAAGGTGCGAGATAGTTCGATTCCACGCCATCGCCAATCATAAACAGCAATACAGCGATGTAGCCCCAGGCCAGCGCGGGTGGGATGCCAAGGCGGACCAGCCACGAGTGTTTTGCAGGTGATGTTGTCATTTTTAAATTTCTCTTGAGAGGTGATCAGGTTTTTTTGTTATTGGCATGAGGACGAACTCTAGAGCAATGGTTGTGGGCAGGATGGCGAAACCATCACAAAAGACAGTAAACTCTGTTTAGTAAACGGGTTGATGCACGGCGGTGGAGAGAGGATGAAGCAGGTTGGACTGAACAATTTCCAGGTGCGAAAGCATAATAAGGCGCTGTTTATTGAGCTGATGTGGCGTCATAAACAGCTAAGCAAATCGCAGCTGGCTCACCTGAGTGGTTTGACGATTCCCGCCGCCAGCAAAATTGTGCAAGCACTGCTGGAGGAAGGAAAACTGCAGCATTCTGATGCATTGATGAGCGCGCGCGGTAACAGCAACGGCAGTTTTCAGCTGCCATCCAACGGAGCCTGGACGCTGTGTTTATGTGTCAAACCAACCAGCATTGAATTGCAGCTGGCCGATGCGCAGCTAGTGGCGCAGGGCGAATTTCAGCAAAACACCATCAAAGCCGACACGCCCGAGGCGTTGCTGAGTGAGATTGAAGCGGCCTGGCGGAAAATCTGCAAACAGTGGCCTAAGCGGCGCATTAATTTAGCGTTAGCGGTGCACGGACAGGTCGATCCAGTGACTGGTGTGTCACAGCATATGCCGCAGGCCGCGTGGAGAACGCCGCTGCAGATGAAATTTTTGCTGGAGGAGAAGCTTGGTGTGGAAGTGCGCGTGGATAATGACTGCGTGATGTTGGCTTTGGCCGAGAAATGGTTGAATCAAAATGCTCTCAGCGAATTCTGCGTGATCAATGTGGATTACGGTATCGGCTCATCATTCGTGATAAACGGTGAGATTTTTCGCGGCAATCTTTACGGCAGCGGCCAAATCGGTCACACCATCATTGAGCCTAACGGCCAGCGCTGCAGCTGCGGGCGCCAGGGTTGTCTGGAAACGGTGGCCTCACTCAGCACCTTGAAAAAGGTGGCTCATCAGCGCCAACCAGATGCGCCGCAGCCCAGCAGCAAGCAGTTACTACGGGCGTGGCAAGCGGGCGAGCCCTGGATTGTGGCGTGGTCACAGCGCGCCGCCGAAGCGATTGGCATGAGCTTATATAACTTTCTTAACACGCTAAATATTAATCAGATTTGGTTGTATGGTCGTAGCTGTACCTTTGGTGAAAGTTGGTTGCAAACCATTGTTCGGCAGATCGATTTCAATCCGTTCGATCCGCGTGATGCGTTGAAAAGCAAAGGTACTAATGTGCATTTTGGTCAGTTGAATCGGGCGCGGCAGGTGTTGGGAATTGGTTATTTGTATGTGGAGGCGGATCTTAGTGCGGCTTGAGAGAGCGGTCGCCATTAATGGCGACCCGATGCGCATCACACCTGCGCCATACCGCCATCGACAAACAATTCAGCGGCATTGATAAAGCTGGCGGCATCGGATGCCAGAAAAGCCACCACTTTGCCAATCTCAGCGGGTTCGCCAAGTCGGCCTAATGGCACCTGCGCCGCTAACGCATCGAACAATCCCTGCCGCTGATCTTCACTCACCAACCCGCCCAAACCTGGCGTATGCACGGGACCTGGACTGACGACATTGACGCGAATACCGCGATCCTTCACATCCAGTGCCCATGAACGCGCAAAGTTGCGCACTGCCGCTTTGCTGGCGCTGTAGACGCTAAAGCCGGCGGTGCCCTGAACCGAAGTGGTGGAAGAGGTAAGAATGACCGAGGCTTTGTCACTCAATAGCGGCAGCGCTTTTTGCACAGTAAACAGCACGCCGCGCACGTTGGTGCCGAAAATACGGTCAAAATGTTCCTCGGTGATGGCGCCCAGCGGCAACATATCGCCGCCACCGGCGTTGGCAAACAGAATATCCAATCGGCCTGCCTGCTGAGCGATTTCGGCGTAAACGTGGTCGAGATCGCTCAGCACGGAGGCGTCAGCGCGAATGCCACTCGCGCTGCTGCCGATGCTGGCCACTGCCGCGTCAAGTTCGGCCTGACGACGACCGGTGATAAACACGCGCGCGCCTTGTGCCGCCAACTCCTGCGCCGATGCCAGGCCAATGCCGGTCGTGCCGCCAGTTACCAGCGCTATTTTACCGTTCAATGCGTTCATGTTGACGTTCTCCCATTTAAGTTGAGTTGTGATGACTGCGATGCAGTGCATGACAGCCAATGTAACGCTCAGCTGTTTGTTGATAAATGGTGTAAAATAGAAAAGACTATTCCTGTGTGTGGATAATCATTTGGGTGGAGAACGGGATGGACCAGTTAATGGCGATACGGGCATTTGCCCGCGTAGTAGAAGCCGGCAATTATACTCGCGCCGCAGATTCGCTCGACCTACCCAACGCGACGCTAAGTAAACTGGTGCAGGAGCTGGAAGCCCATCTCGGCATTCGCTTGCTGCAACGCACCACGCGCCGTGTGACGGTGACGCCGGAAGGGCGCGACTATTACGAAAAAGCGCTGCGTATCGTGCGCGATTTGGAAGATATCGATCACTCGTTTAACGCGGAAAGCGCCCGGCCCAGTGGCTACCTGCGCATCGACATTGGCGGCTCAACCGCGCGTGACGTCCTGATTCCCGCGCTGCCTGATTTCATCGCGCGTTATCCGGAAATCCGTCTCGATCTGGGCGTTGCGGATCGCGCCGTGGATTTGATCAGTGGCAATGTCGATTGCGTGATTCGTGGTGGCCCACTGAGCGATTCCTCGCTGGTGGCGCGTCATTTAGGCGATGCCGAGATGATTACCTGCGCTGCACCAGGCTATCTCAAAACCTATGGCGTACCCGCTTATCCGCAGGAGCTAAAAAACGGGCATCGACTGGTGAGCTATTTGTCACCACAAAGCGGCAGGGCGTTTCCGTTTCGATTTGTGCAGAACGCAGAAAAGATCGAGATCAAAACCGAGCATCGCATCGGCGTCAATGAGAGTAACGCGCATCTGGCCACGGCGGTGGCGGGATTGGGGATTATTCAGACGTTCCGTTATGCGGCGGCAGCCGATCTGCAGGAGGGCAGATTGGTGGAAATCCTTGCTGCGTGGCGTCCGGCAAACTATCCGTTCCATGTGGTTTATCCGCAAAATCGCCATTTAACCCAGCGCCTTAAAGTGTTGATTGAGTGGCTTAAGGAAGTCTTTCCCGCGCGTCTGAACGGATAAAAAATCCCGGCATCTGGTATTGATGCTCGTCAGGTTACCTGGTCGCCATGAATGGCGACCCTACAGGCGTTACTGCGATGATGATTCAGGAATAGGCATTGGTGCTGCAGCGCGGGTGCTGAGGCGACATCCCATCCCGCTGAGCGAGTGAGGGATTCCAGGGCGAGCCGCAGGGATGCGGCGAGAGACGGCGCTGAGCAGGAGCGAATCGCCGCCGGTCCGTCAGGAATCGTGAGGGAGTGAAGGCACCGCGAAGCGGCGGGATGGGCTGGCGCAGGGCCGGGGAGTGAAGAGGGCGTGGCCTGGACGCCCTCTTCTCGGTCGCCGCACGGCATAGCTGAAACTACCTCAGCACATGGCGAACGAAAATTGCTCAGCGCTTAACTGATTGGTATTAAGCCATTTGGCAGGGATTTCGCAGGGCGCGCATTGCTGCGCACCGGGGACAGAATCGATTACAACGTACCGGTACCACCGTCAGAACACCAAACCTGACCAGAGGTAAAGCTGTTATTCACCTGAGCAAAGGTGACGTACAACGGGGCAATTTCTGCCGGTTGGCCCGGACGCTCTAGCGGAGCCGAGGCACCAAACTGTTCCACTTTCTCTTGCGGCTGTCCGCCACTGACCTGCAACGCCGTCCAGTAAGGGCCGGGCGCGACCGCATTCACGCGGATTTTATCTTTACCCAACTGTTTCGCCAGCGCTTTGGTGAACGCGACAATCGAGGCTTTAGTCTGGGCATAATCCAGCAGGATGGCGCTAGGCTGATAAGCCTGAACCGACGAAGTATTGATGATTGAGGAGCCAGCGGGCAGGTACTCCAGCGCCGCTTTAGTGATCCAGAACATCGCATAAACGTTGGTTTTGAAGGTCGCATCGAAGTCTTCAGTAGAAAGCGTACGAATCGACTCGTTAAACTGCTGACGTCCGGCATTGTTCACCAGAATATCCAGCCCGCCGAGTTGTTCAGCCGCCTGATGTACCAGCTTATTACAAAACTCTTCAGAACGAATATCGCCCGGAATCGCCACCGCTTTACGGCCTTCTGCTTCAATCAGTTGCACCACTTCTGCCGCATCAGATTCCTCTTCCGGCAGATAGTTGATCGCTACATCAGCACCTTCACGTGCATAAGCAATGGCAACGGCGCGGCCAATACCTGAGTCGCCGCCGGTGATCAGCGCTTTGCGTCCGGTGAGTTTGCCGCTGCCACGATAGCTGGTTTCACCATGATCGGGACGGGGATCCATTTTACTCGCTAAACCTGGCATCGGTTGCGTCTGCTTTTTAAAAGGCGGAACCGGATACTCTTCAGTAATTAAGGTTTTATTGGTGGTTTGCGTCGTCATATATATCTCCTTGTCGCATGAAGTGAATAATTAAAGCCTGGCATAAATGTGATATTTGTCACGTCAGAAAGTGAGCAATCAGATTTATTAACCCTAAATGGTCAATCGAAAAGCTAAAAATCAGCATCAGTTACGCAAGGTAATTAACAGTCATTTTTTCAGAGGGATAATGCGTGATGGGATATTTCTGAGGGCATCCATGCCCAGGCGGGCTTTCAGGGTGTTGCTTACTCTTTAACGCGGCGATATCTACTTCTTACCGCCTTTCTTACCTGCTTCTGAAGCTTTCTCGGGGTTGTCTTTAAAACTACCGCCGCCTTTTTCTCCGCCTTTCTTACCGGCATCAGACGCTTTCTTTTTGTCGTCAGCGAAATTACCGGAACCGCCTCTATGCTCAGCCATAAAACATCCTCTCATGAGTTGTTGTTGCATGGCGGAAATAACCTCTTCGACGCCATGCCCGTGCTGCAAATTTAAGATTAGCGAGGTTCCGGTTAATCACAAGCGCAGCGCGAGCGATTATTTATCATCCGTGGCACTGATTAACGTAAAATAGGTACCGCTAAAGGGAATCGGTAAAAAATCGTGAAAAATCTGCTGCAGCGTCTGCTCAGGTTCCACGTCGGCAAACAGCTGGGGATAGAGCGTTTTCGCCATAAACTCTGTCGCGGCAATATGCCACGGGCTGAGATAAAAGTTCATCCAGATGACTGCAGAGTGACCATTGTGCACTGCGTTCAGTTCGCGCAAACCATTCTGCTGCGCGGTGAGCTGCCTGAAACTGCTGAGCACCGTCTCGGGCGCCACCTCAGGACCCAACTTGAGCAATCCCTGAGAAGCGTTATCGCCAAAGCCGGTCGCGATGTAGTAATCCGGTTGCGCGGCGATCACGCTCTCTTCGCTGAGACGACCAAACACGCCATGCTGCGTTTTATTGGCAATGTTGTCGCCGCCTGCTGCATTCAATAATTCACCGAGGCTACCGTTAATCGCCGTCACGCAGCACTCATTTCGCCGGCCAAGATGCAGCTGCAGTAGCACTGAAGGTTTCGGGCCGTGATAGCGGTCGAGGCGTTCACGAATCACCTGCATATGCCGATCGTAAAAGCGATTAAATGCCTGAGCCCGCGCTTGCTGATTCAATACTTCACCAAAAATTTCCACGCTGCGCCGGGTGTTTTTCAGCAGATGTACGCGTAAATCGATCTTCACCACCGGGATATGCGCTGCTTTCAGCATGGTCACCAGCCGCAAATCGGCATCATCGTAGCGCGCCAGGCTCGGTAAAATCACCACGTCCGGTTTCATGGCCAGAATTTGCTCGGGATTGATGGCGTTAGGGCCGCCGGAACCCAGCGAAGGGATTTTCAGCATCTGGGGGAACTGGCGCGCAAAGCTATTCCAGGTTTGGCTATCGTATTTTTTCAGGTCCTGCGGCCACGCCACAATGTGTTGAAACGGATCGCCCGGTTCGAGTAACGCCAGCGTATACAACATGCGGCTTTCACCCAGCACGATGCGCTGCGGATGGTCGGGAATCACCACATGGTTTCCGTCGATATCGATGATAGTTTTCGCCCACGCCGCGCTGCTTAAGAGCAGCAGGAAACAGGCCAGCACCCGCAGCATCGGGCCGAGTAGGGAAGGCGCACGTCGTGCGCCTGGTGAAAAAATCGCATCAGAATTCAACGCTGGCCTCGAGCATCAGATTACGGGTTTCGCCTTCACGCACGCGTAAATTGCCGCCGCTGGAGGTGTAATAGTGTTTGTTAAACAGGTTATTCAGATTCAGTTTGAGCTGCGTTTTCTCGCCAAACAGCTGATTGTTCCAGGCAATAAAGCTATCAGCCACCACGTAATCGGGCATGCTGAAACTGTTTTCCGGATCGCCAGCGCGCGTGCCGACATAGCGTGCGCCGCCGCCCACGCGGAAATCACCCGGAATGCCGGAGATCGCCAGATTATGGCTCAGATAGAGCGCACCGGAATGGCGGGGCGCGTTCTGCAGGCGATTGCCGTTATTGTCGGAGTTAACGCCATCATCAACAATCTCTGCCTTGTCATAGCTATAGTTAGCGCTGAGATCCCAGTCCGGCATCACTTCGCCATTTAACTCAAATTCTGCGCCGCTAGAGCGGGCTTTATTAATGGCGCGCGTGGTGCCGTTAATGCTGAGCGACATGTCACGCTCGTTGATGCGATACAACGCTACGCTAGCAAACAGCTTGGGTGAAATCTGCCATTTGCTGCCCACTTCCCAGGTGGTGCCCTGTTCCGGTTTGCCGACGTTGCCATCGTCATCCACATCGGTGGAAGGGGTGAAGGATTTACTCACGCTGGTGTAGAGCGAAACGTCAGGTGTGATTTTGTAGATTAAACCGGCCTGCGGCAGGAATTTATTGCCTTCGCTGTCCAGGGTTTGCACCTCCGGATCGAAACCTTTCGAAGCACGCTGTTCATAATGCTGATAACGTCCACCGAGCACCGCAATCCAGTTTTCAGTCAGGCTAATACTGTCTTTGGCATAGAGCGAACGGCTGTGGGTGCGGTTAAGGTTATTGGCGTTAGCGCTATTTTCCGTGCTGCTATTCGTCACTGGCGCGAGAATGTCATATTGCGGATCGTAGAAATTAAATCCGCTATTGGCTTTGCCCTGGTACTGATGCGCGCGGTAGGTTTGGATCATTTCGTAATCGGTACCCAGCACGATATCGTGCGTCATGCCGAACACTTGCTGTGAACCGATCAGGTCCCATGAAACGTACTTGGTTTTATGATTGAAGCCGCGATTGGCGTCGGCACGACGTGTCACTGCGCCCGTGGTGGGATTCACCGCGGTAACGCGCACTTCATTGTTGTCGTATTGGCGCTGGTTCCAGCCCAGCGTCACGCGGGTGCTCCACGCCTCGTTAAATTGCCAGTTGTAGTGCGCGTTGAGGGTTTTGTTGTGGCCCCACGCGTGGTTGGCTTTGTCATCCAGGCGATTTTTGTAGCCAATATCCAACGGCTTGCCGTTAATAAATGCGGTGCCGCGATCGTACGGAATATCGTACTGATAATCGGCATAGCTGATCAGGAAGCTGGCTTGCTCGCCAAACCACTGTAACGAAGGCGCGATCAGCTGGTGCTTTTCACTACCAAAATTGCGCCAGTAATCCTGGTTCTGTTTTTCGGCAATCAGTCGAAAGGCAAAGCCGTTGCCGAGCGGACCGGTGACATCCACGGTACCCGCGCCGCCGCCTTCACTTGAGGTTTTGCCGCTGACTTTGGTGTGCCACTCATACTGCGGCTTCTTGCTGATGACATTGATGACGCCGCCGGGATTCTGTATCCCGTACAGCAGTGATGCGGAGCCTTTCAACACTTCAACCCGCTCGGTGGTGGCATCAAAATTCAGTCCCTGGCTGCTGCGCACGCCGTCACGATAGATCGAACCATCTGAATTGCTGCCAAAACCGCGCCGCACAAAGCCATCTTCGGTGCCAGCCAATGTGTTGCCTTCGCTGACGCCGCTGACAAAACGCATCGCTTCGGCAAGGTTTGATACCTGATAATCCTCCAGCTGCTGCTGGGTCACCACGCTGACGGATTGCGCCTCATTCAGACGCGGCGTGGGCGTTTTGCTGCCGACGGAGCTGTTGGTGGCGTTATAACCTTGCGCATTACTCTCCTGCGCCGATACGGTCAGCGTGTGAGTTTCTTCCGCCGCCATGCTATTTGCGGAAGTCCACATGCTTACGCCATAAATAGCCGCCAGAATGGCTGGATGACGCTGGGATTTAACAGCGAACGTCTTATTGTTATTCATTATTGGAACCTGGTGCGATGCAATTGAGAATCATTCAAACATGAAAAAATGTAGTAGTAAATGGAAAAGATTGTGCAGATACTACAGCATGTTTAAGGCAGGTAATCGCGCCTGTGCGATCGGAGTGGTTCGATTTAATTAGTTAAATAACAGCTAATTAACTGATGGCTGCTTATCTATTTTCGTCCGGGTGTAGTGGGCTTATTATGCTGCATGAAGGCGATTAAAACGGCAATTTTACTACAAACTGATGGCGCGCCGATCGGCTATTTTCATTTTTTACAGAGTGCAGCAAACGGATGAACAGAAATAGAATTAAAAGCCGTGTGGATATATTGGGTGAACGTTATCGGCTACGCGCACCGACATTATCTACGCGTCTGCAAACGGTGGCGCGATATATCCACGATAATCGTGAGGCAATATTGGACGCCACCGCGATGGAAATAGCCGATGCAACTCATACCTCCGATGCCACAGTGGTGCGTGCGGTTCAGGCGCTAGGATTTGCCGGTTTGCGTGATTTAAAAACCACGCTTGCCGCCTGGTTTGGTCCGGCGATGAATTCGGAAGAGAAGATGAGCGCCACCGTGGAAGAACTCTCTTGCGATATCAATTCGGGCATCGATTTCGTATTAAGCGGCCATAAGCGCGCCTGCGATGCGTTAGCAGAGCCGCACAATCGACAGGCCGTGGCGCAAGCGGTCACGCATCTAATTGATGCGCGTCAGGTTGCCCTGTTTGGCATCAACGCCTCTGGGATTCTGGCGGATTACAGCGCGCGGCTGTTTACCCGTATTGGTATTCCCGCGGTGACGCTGAATCGCTCCGGTATTGCGCTGGCGGAACAGCTGATCACGCTACAACGCGGCGATGTGCTGATTATGATGGCGCAGAAATCGGCGCATCGTGAAGGCATCACGGCGCTAAAAGAGGCGAAACGGCTGGGCATGCCGGTGATTTTGCTGACCAACGCCATTGATTCGGCTTTCGCTCAGCAGGCGGATGTGATCATTAACGTGCCGCGCGGCGGCGAGAATGGACGTATGCCGCTGCACGGCACGGTGCTGGTGTGCCTGGAAATGCTGATTCTGTCGGTGGCTTCAGCGACCTCGACGCGCACGGTAAAAACCATGAAGCGCATTCAGGATCTCAATCGATCGCTGAAGCCCGGCGGGAAAAAGTAAGCCTATTTATTCGCGCCGCTCTTTAGCGTGGCGCGCTTACCCAATCCATTACTGGTCACCAGCCACACCGCACAAACAATCAGCAGCGAGCCGCCAATAAAGCCCTGATTTATCTGCTCACCCAATACTAACCAGCCCCACAAAATACCGAAGGGCGGGATCATAAAGGTGACGGTTAAGGTGCGTAGCGGACCAATATCAGCCAGCAAACGGAAGTAGAGGATGTAGGCGAGGGCGGTACAGATAAATCCAATCGCCAAAATGCAGGCCCATACTTGCGGGATTAGCCAGCTGGCGGCAGGCGTTTGCGGCGCGCTGAAGGCAAAGAACGGCAGTAAAAATAGCGATGCGCCGAGTTGGCTACCAAACGCTACCTTGGTGGCGTCTAATCCGCCACGCGCGCCGATCCAGCGTTTCGCCAGAAAACCCGCCACGCCGTAACAGGCGGTCGCCACTAAACAGGCCAAAATCCCGAAGATTAACGCACTACTTAAGTGGGCTTCGCCGGTGGTGCTGATGACAATAATGCCGGCAAATCCTGCAATCATGCTCAGCACTTTATTGAGCGTCAGCTTATCGTCGAAGAATGCTGCACCGATAAGCACGCCCATGAGCGGCGTGGTGGCATTGAGAATCGCGGAGTAGCCGGCAGGCAGCACGCGCGCCGCCAGACAATACATCAGGAACGGAATGGCGGAGTTGATCACGCCCAACAGCATCGCCCAGCCCAGTTTGCCGTCAAAGCGACGCGGAATACGCATCACCGCCATGATAATCAACAAACCCAACATGCCGCATAACACACGTAAAAATGCGGTGTTTACCGCACCCAACGCCGGTACGGCAATGCGCATAAACAAAAAACTGGCACCCCAAATCGCTGCCAGCAGCAGCAGTCGCAACAAATCCGATGTTCGCATAGGTTTCACAATTGTTAAGAAAGATTCGCGCACAGAATAGCAAACAACCCACTGCGTAGGGTCATCATTCCTGGCGACCGCCTCCCGCGTTGAAGAAAGATTCCCAGGCAGCGCAATCATCATGTACTATTTAGGAATTGATCGCTTCCTAAATATGCGGAGAGTCACTATGTCAGCTTCAGTATTAAAAGACGCGCCCGGATGGACGCAGCCCTTTGCGCCACTCAACGGTTTTTCTCACCATTACGCCACCGTTGATGGCGTGCGCTTGCACTATGTCAGCGGCGGTAACGTAAACGGTGAAACCCTGCTATTGCTGGCCGGTTTTCCGCAAAGCTGGTTTGCCTGGCGTCAGGTGATGGCGCTGTTAGGCGATCGCTACTTTATTGTTGCGCCGGATCTGCCCGGGCAGGGCGATTCCGACAAACCGCTCAGCGGCTACGACACTACTTCGCTGGCGCAGAAAGTGCAGGGCTTGATGCAGCAGCTGAACCACTCGCGCTACTACCTTGCCGCGCATGATGTGGGCGCCTGGGTTGCCTGGCCGTATGCCACGCTGTATGGCGATCAAGTGAAAAAGCTGGCGCTGCTCGATGCCGGTATTCCTGGTGTGACCTTACCGGAAGCATTGCCCGCTACGCCGGATAAAGCGTGGAAAACCTGGCACTTTGCCTTCCACCTGTTGCCGGATCTACCGGAAGTCTTAATTGAGGGTCGCGAAACGGTTTATCTCGAATGGTTCCTGAAACGCAAAGCGGCTAGTCCGATGGTATTCACCGATGAGGATATGGCGGAATACACCCGTTTATTACAGCAGAAGGGCGCCGTACGCGCGGGGATGGCGGCTTACCGCGAAGTGACGGTGTCGGCAGCACAAAATCGGGATTTGCTGCATGAACGGGGCAAATTAACGCTGCCGTTGCTGGCTATCAGCGCCGATCAGGGTTCGATTGCCGATATGGCGTTGCCGCTGGGAGAGTTTGCGGCAAATGTCACGGGAATTAAGATTGCGCACTGCGGTCACTTCATCCCAGATGAGCAACCGCAGGCGCTAGCCGAAGCGTTAAGCGAGTTCTTTATTTAGGTGACGCTGTCACTTAATCAGAACGACATCGTTACCCCGGCATAATAAGCGCGGCCCGGTTCATTGTAGGTTGAAGCACCCGAATTCTCGCGGTAAATGCGTTTATCAAACAGATTGTTGATACCCGCATTGGCGCGCAGATTTTTGGTGATGTCGTAATTGACGTTCAGACCAAACACCGAATACGGGCTGATTTCCTGCGTGGACATATTAGAGGAATCAATATTTGTCTCAGCACTCTGACGTGGTTTCTGGCGGCCATACTGCGTCCAGTTGATATTGGCGCTGAGGTCCTGTGTCGCCTGCCACTCCAGCTGAGAATTGATGGTAAATTCCGGGATCACTGACAGCGGATTGCCGGTTTTCTTGCTCTCAGAGCGGAACATGTAGGTGGCGTTGGTGCGCCATTCCAGCGTATCGGCAATCAAAGGGATGGTTAGGTTACCTTCCAGCCCTTCAACAATCGCCTTTCCGCCGTTTTCCCAGCGCAGCACGTTGTAAGTTGGATTAGTGCTGGAATAGACCGGTTCGGTACCAGAAACGATCTTGTTCTTATAATCGTTGCGGAACCAGGTGATGCCCGCCACATAACCCTCATTACTGAACTCCAGCCCAATCTCTTTATTGACGCTGGTTTCCGCATCAAGGTCTTTATTGCCTAATAAATAGCATCGGCTAAGGCCAATTGGGCAACCGTTGCCGCGCGTCGAAAGCAAATAACCCGGCGTGGACTGATACAGATTGGGTGCTTTAAACACCCGTGCAATACCGGCTTTTAAGGTGAAGTAATCCCCCAGGCCTTGCGAGACGTTGAGGCTCGGGCTCCAGTTCGCGCCAAATTGATCGTGATAATCAAATCGCAGGCCGGGAATCACTTCGGTGCTATCGGTCGCGGCGATGTTGTCTTCAAAAAAGAGTGAACTGAGGGTGGCGCTATTTTTACTGCTGCGCTGCGACGGATCGCCAGAGCTGTCGGGCAGATTCACACCGGGCGCGCTAGCCGCCAGCATGGAAGCCGGATCGTTCAACTCATCGCGGTTCCACTCGGCACCGAGAGTAACGGTTTGATCAACCAGCAGCTGCAGCGGGAAGTTGATTTCACCGCCTGCACGATAGCTTTCTAATCGGCTGGTGGCATAGGTGTCGCTGTTGATCATCCCTTCGGTACGGCCTGCGGTACCTTCCTGCAAGCGGGTATTATTGGTTTTCTCGTAGTTGAAGTTGAGCTTCGAGGTGCCCCAATCCCAAATCCCGTTATGCGCAATACCATAGCTCTGGCGATACATGCGGTTGGTCTCATCGCCATACAGCGATTCCACTAAGCCGCCGGTGCTGGCGTTGCTATTACTGTTTTGCGTATCACCGGCGTAAATATTGCCCTGACGGCTGTAGCCGTAGGAGAAGTCAACGATTTGCAGCGGGGTGATTTTCCACGACAGCACCGTGTTGATGTCTTTGTTACGCACGCCCTCGCGACCTGCCGCGTAGGAGCCATTTTCAGCGGTGTTGATATCGAACGCATCGGCATCGGTACGGTTGATGTTGCCGTACAGCCGCATGGTTAGCGCATCACCGGCCAGTGGACCGCTGAGGTTGAAGTTGGCGCGGCGCGTATCACCCTCTTTGTCATTTTCTGGCTGGCTGGTATAGAGCGACAGCGAACCGTGCCAGTCGTTGGTAGGGCGCTTAGTGATGATATTCACCACGCCACCTGCCGCCCCGGAACCGTAGCGCGCAGCGGCTGGACCACGAATCACTTCAATGCGCTCGACCATCTCTGCGGGCACCCAGTTGGTGTCGCCACGAGAATCGCGTTCGCCGCGCCAGCTATAACGCACCGAGTTACGAGAGGAGACAGGCACGCCGTCAATCATCACCAGGGTGTTCTCCGGGCCCATGCCACGGATATCAATTTGTCGGTTGTTGCCACGGCTGCCGCTGGCACCGTTGCCGGTCAGGTTCACGCCCGGCATTTTGCGGATGATGTCTGAGAGATCGTTAACAGGGGGATTTTTCTTGATGTCTTCAGCGGTGATGGTGGACACACCCGGTTGCTGTTTGAGCTCCTGCTCGGCGGTGACAATCATTGATTCATCGTCAGCCAGCTTTTCTACGGTTTCAGCTGCAAAAGCCGGCGAGGTTAGCAATCCCGCTAAAAAAAGCGCAATCGGACGCTTTTTGCCACGCATAGTTACATTCACTTAAGTTTTCTCCCTGTTACGTTAACAATTGTAAGTAAATGCGCATGATAATGATAATGCTTCTCATTGTAAATCTGGCATGACAAACCTTTACACATCAGTGGCATCATGGAGATAGGTGAGAGAACTCCAGGTGATTAGACGAATCTGTTATGACTAAGAAGAGTTTTGTCAGTTCAGTCAGCAAAAGCAGGTAGTTGATTCGCTAGCAAAATCTGAAATGTGGGCGCATTTCAACGTGTCCGCCATAGCCGAAAAGCCAGTTTTAATGGATTTGCATCTCTATTCCCATTTTTCGGCAATAGATATGTATTTTTTGCATTTGTGATTGTTATCTAAGTTCCAGAGAATGCTGATCGGGACGTATTTACCCTAAATAATTCGAGCTGCAGCAAGGCGGCAAGTGTGTGAATCCTCAGGAGCTTACTTAAGTAAGTGACTGGGGTGAGCACGCGAAGCCAACGCAGCTGAAGCTTGAATTATGAAGGGTATGAGGATGACAATTCCTTCCACCACGCGCCTTCGCGCGGGTGAGTCTGGAGAAAAAACCATCGCTACCTCAACGCCTTTTCCCTGTGGGGAAACATTTTATAAATCAGGAGAAAGGTTCCAGTGAAATTCGCAAAAGGTTTAACTCTTTTTGCGCTCGCTCTGAGTGCACACACCGCGTTCGCCGCCGATGAAAATGTCCCAACTGACAGCTCAATTCATGTGCAGGCCGATCCTGCATTGAAAAGCCTGCTGCCTGCAGATGTGGTTAAACGTGGCTACATTGTGGCCGGAACCAACCCCAACACGCCGCCAACCACCTTCTATAAAGAAGACAACAAAACCCTGGCCGGTCGTGAAATCGATATCATGAATGCCGTGGGTGAGCGCCTGGGAATCCAGGTTCAGTGGCGCGATACCGGCGGTTTCGACAACATTATTCCGGGCCTGAAAACCGGTCGTTACGATGTGGCGCTCTCAAACATCAACGCCACCCCGGCGCGCGCCAAAATCATCGACTTTGTCGGTTATTACGATGCTAGCCGCCTGGGCATTATCTCGCGTAAAGATGCCAATATTGCCCCGTTCAAAAACCTGTCAGATGTCTGCGGTAAAGAAGTCGGTGCCGGTTCCGGTACCACGCAGGTAACGCGTCTCGAAGAGGCCAGCAAAGCCTGTGAAGCCGCCGGTAACAAACCTATTAAGGTGTCGGTATTCCCGGATCGTCCAGCGGGCGTGCAAGCAGTGGTAAGTGGTCGCGTGCCGATGTTCCTCGGCCCATACGAAGGTTTGCTGTGGCAGGTGAAAGTGATCAAACCGTTGACCATGAGCGGCGAAATCACCGTGCACGATGCGCCAGTTTCTGTCGCCTTCCCGAAAGATTCAGCGCTGGAGCCAGCGGTACAGGCGGCACTAAACTCGCTGATCAAAGATGGCAGCTACAACAAGATCCTCGACAACTGGGGCATCGGTTTTGGTGCTGTTAAACAAGCCAAACGCAATCAGGAAATCTTTCAATGAGTGACATTCACCACCATACCGACGACCTGAAAATCGTCGGCAAACGTTACTACGGACGCTGGCTGAGTGCGCTGGTGGTGCTGTTGTGCGTGGTGGCGATGGCGCACTCGATGATTAACAATCCCCGCTTCGAATGGAGCGTGATTGCGGAGAACTTCACCGGCGAGTCGATCCTGCAAGGCGTATTGATGACGCTGCAGCTCACTGCCATCTCTGTGGTGCTGGGGTTTGCTTTTGGTACGGTGCTGGCGCTGATGCGCCTCTCCTCCAATCCGGTGCTGGTGGGCGTGAGCTGGTTTTATACCTGGTTCTTCCGCGGTGTGCCGATGCTGGTGCAGCTGTTCCTGTGGTACAACATTGCGGCGCTTTATCCGACTATCGCACTCTCGATTCCCGGCCTTGGTGAAATCTGGAGCACTCAATCGAACGCGCTGGTGAGCCCCTTCAGTGCTGCGGTGATCGCGCTGGTGATGCACCAATCCGCGTACGCCGCTGAGATTGTGCGTGCCGGTATCCAGAGTGTCGGCAACGGCCAGCTGGAAGCGGCGCGTGCGCTGGGCTATCGCCCGTCACAGATTTTCCGCCATACCGTATTACCGCAGGCGATGCGCGCCATCATGCCGCCGGCCGGTAACGAAATTATTGGTCAGCTGAAAACCACTGCGGTGGTCTCGGTGATCTCACTGCAGGACGTGCTGTTTTCGGCGCAGATCATCTATCAGCGTACCTATGAAGTGATTCCGCTGCTGCTGGTTGCCACGCTGTGGTATCTGCTGATGACCTCAGTGTTGTCGGTGGGGCAGTTCTATGTGGAGCGCTATTTTGGACGTGGTGTGACGCGCTGGGAAAAACGCAGCTTGTTGAAATCGCTGCCGGGCTTCTCAGCGGCCAAAGCAGAAAGGAGCGTCAGCAATGGGTGAAGCCATCGCCTTACGTAAAGTCACCAAGCGCTTCTCAGGCGTCACCATTCTTGATGAAGTGAATCTGGATATTCCGGCCGGTTCGGTGACGGTGATCCTCGGACCATCGGGCTCAGGAAAATCAACGCTGCTGCGCTGCATCAACCATCTGGAAAAACTCGACGGTGGCACCATTCGCATCGGCGGCGAAATCATTGGCTATAAGCAGAAAGGCCAGGCACTGCACGAGTTGAGCAGCAGCGAAGTGGCGCGCCAGCGTGCCGAAATCGGCATGGTGTTCCAGCAGTTCAACCTGTTTCCGCATCGTACCGTGTTGCAAAACATCGTTGATGCGCCGATGCGTGTGAAGAAGCAGAGCCGCCAGCAGGCAACCAGCAAAGCGTTGTCGCTGCTAAAGCAGGTGGGTTTATCCGGTCGTGAAGATGAGTGGCCGCAGAATCTCTCCGGTGGACAACAGCAGCGCGTGGCGATTGCCCGTGCGCTGGCCATGGATCCTGGCGTGATGCTGTTTGATGAACCTACCTCAGCGCTCGATCCAGAACTGGTCGGCGAAGTGTTACAGGTGATTCAACAGCTGGCGCACTCCGGCATCACCATGGTGGTGGTGACGCATGAGATTGGTTTTGCGCGCGAGGTTGCCGACAACATTGTCTTTATGGAGAGCGGCAAAATCGTGGCGGCAGGGCCAACCCAGCAGGTCCTCGACGACCCGGAAAACGGGCGCGTAAGAAACTTTATTGCCACAGTCCTCTAGGATTGCAACGGTGCCTCAGGCACCGTTTTTCATTTTTAATGCCAGGAAAAGTGATGACGCAAAAATCGGTAATGCACAGCGCCCACTGGGGCGCTTTTCATGCCCAGCAACAGGGCGATCGGCTTAGCATCGAACCGTTTAAGGGCGATCCCGATCCCAGTCCGCTGCTACAAAATTTCCGTACCGCCTTAAACCATCCGGCGCGCGTCTCCCGTCCGATGGTGCGTCGTGGCTGGCTGGAGAGTGGCCCGGGCCCGGACGATCGGCGCGGTAACGACGAATATGTGGCGGTGAGCTGGGACGAGGCTTACGCATTAGTGGCGCGTGAACTGCAGCGCGTCGGCGACAGTTATGGTCCGGAAGGCATTTTCGGCGGCTCTTACGGCTGGTCGAGCGCGGGACGCTTCCACCATGCACAGAGCCAGGTACATCGTTTCCTCAATACCACGCTCGGCGGCTATGTACGCTCGGTCAACAGCTACAGCTCGGGTTCCGCTTCGGTGTTGCTGCCGCATATCGTCGGCGACATGAATGAGATTGCGCGGCGCGGCGTGAGCTGGGAGGAGATCGCCCAGCACAGCGAAATCGTGCTGGCGTTTGGTGGTCTGGCGCTGAAAAACTCGCAGGTTGCCAGCGGTGGTTTAAGTGAACACACCGAGCGCGGTTTTATGCAGCAGGCGGCGGAGCGTGGCACGCGCTTTATCTCGGTCAGCCCGCTGCAAAGCGATCTACCCGCTGAAGCGCAGGGCGAATGGTTGGCGCTGCGCCCAGGCACCGACGCGGCCTTTATGCTTGGCGTGTTATCGGTATTGATTGCCGAACAGCTCACCGATGAAGCCTTCCTCGCCCGCTACACCGTGGGCTGGGCAGCAATGGCGGCTTATATTCGTGGGGAAGAGGATGGCACCCCGCGCGATGCGGCGTGGGCAGCAGAGATTTGTGGCGTAAGCGCTGAATTTATCCGCGATTTTGCGCGCCAGCTGCACGGCAAGCGCGTGCTGGTGACGGTGGCGCATGCCTTACAGCGCGCGGAAAACGGCGAGCAGCCAGTGTGGCTGGGACTGGTGCTGGCGGCAGCGCTCGGTCAGCCGGGTTTACCGGGCGGCGGCTACACGTATGCGCTTGGCGCGCTCGGCCATTACGGCAAACATCACAATCTGGTCAGTTTCCCGGCGCTGCCGCAGGGCAAAAACGGCATCGATCGCCTGATTCCGGTGGCGCGCATCGCCGATATGCTGCTCAATCCCGGCAAGCCGTTTGATTACAACGGGCGGCGCTTAACCTATCCGCATATTCGTCTGGCGTATTGGGCCGGCGGTAATCCGTTCCATCATCATCAGGATCTGGCGCGCTTGCGGCAGGCATTCTGTCAGCTGGATACGCTGATCGTGCATGAAATTGCCTGGACCGCCAGCGCGCGCCATGCCGATATCGTGCTGCCCGCTACCATGACGCTGGAGCGTGAAGACATTGGCGGCGCGCCGACCGATCGCCATCTGTTTGCAATGCAGCCGGTGGCAGAACCGTTCGGCGAAGCGAAAGACGATTACGCGATATTCACCGAGCTGGCGCGCCGTTTAGGCCGGGAAGAAGCCTTCACCGAAGGGCGCGATACGCGTGGCTGGTTGCAGCACCACTACGCGCAGCTGCAGCAGAAGCTGGCGGCGCATCAGGTGGAAATCCCTTCGTTTGATCAGTTCTGGCAGCAAGGCGTGCTGGAGTTACCGCAGCTGAAAGATGGCGGTCGTATGATTAACGCGTTCCGCGCCGACCCCGCAGCCGCGCCGTTGCCAACGCCGAGCGGTAAAATTGAGATCTTCTCAGCCACCATCGCCAGCTTCTATTATGAAAACTGCCCGGGTCATCCGGTGTGGCGCGAACCGCAGCAAAAACCGAATCCCGATCATCCATTCTGGCTGATAGCCAATCAGCCGGCGACGCGTTTGCATAGCCAGCTGGATTTTGGTGATTACAGTCAGAGTGGTAAACGCGATGGTCGTGAGGTGTGCAGTTTGCATCCGGCGGATGCGGCGTCCCTGGGGATTCGTGATGGCGAGATTATCGAGCTCTACAACGAGCGAGGTCACGTGCTGGCCAGCGCGCGCCTGACCGAAACCATCATGCGCGGCGTGGTGCAATTGCCCACCGGCGCCTGGTACGATCCGGTCGATCCTACGGCATTGCGTCCGCTGTGCCGCCACGGCAATCCCAATGTGCTCACGCTGGATATCGGCACTTCGTCACTGGCGCAAGGCTGCAGCGGACAAATCACCGTGGTGCAGGTTCGCAAATACCGCGGCGAATTAACGCCGGTGCAGGCGTTTATTCCGCCAGGTTCTTCATGATTCTCGGCGGGTTAAGGTAAATCGGTCGCCATAAATGGCGACCCTACGTTAATTTGGCGACATTTTCGTAGGGTGCGCATTTATGCGCACCTTCAACTACGCCGTGGTTTTACGATTCTGCGTTAAATCTTTCACCGTTTCCGCCGCGCGTTTGCCGGCAAGAAAGGCGTGATCGGAGTTGTAATACTCCCACTCGCTGTAGCGTCCTGACAGTTGAATACTTTGCGTCGCCAACCAGCTACGTATCAACGCAACATTGGCGCTGCGCTGGTGGTCATAGACAACATAGGCGTACGGCATATCGACTTCACTGGCGGTGATGATTTTATCATCGGCATTGATGATGCCGACCCGAATGCAATCCTTAATGCAGCGCTCAATCAAGGCGTCACCTTCGCAAGGCAGCGGCTGATCGTCGCGATAGGTCATTTCACAGGTCAGGCCAAAACCGCCCGGCGCATTACACTGCGGGCTGGCGTTACCTTGCAAAAAGATGCGGTGAAATAAGGTGTCGCCGGGATAGTAAATCCAGTGTTTATCGCTGATTGCCGCGCGCCCTATGCCTAGATTGACGCAGCGCACCGAGATATGTCGCAACTGTTTTGCCGCCTTCTGCACCGCTTCTGGGGCGAAATTGCCCATCAGTCGTACCAGTTCTGGCAGCGGCAACGTGCTGATCATCTGGTCATAATGGAATTGTCGTCCATCCTGCAAGCGCACACGGCGTTGCAGCGGTTGGATCTCAGTAACCGCTGCCTCCCGTTCCAGCGTACAGCTCAGGTGCGGCAGGAACCCCTCCATTAATGCCTGAAATCCACCGCGCAGCGGATAGCCAAAACGCGCGTTGGGGCCGACCGGCTTCGCCAGCGGGGCCAGTGCGCCGCTAATAATTTGCTCGAGATCCGGCAGCGGTACGCGCCCGCCGAGCCAGGAGGTTTCCATATTTGCCAGCGGCGTTTTCCACAGCTTTTGGTTATAGGGCAGGGCGAAATGGTGAGCGATGCCTTTGCCCCAGGTACGGAAGATAAAGCTCTCAAAATCTTCGCTCTCTGTTTGCGCCGCAAAACTCTCACCATCCGGTATCGCACCATCGGCGCAGCAGTCACGACGCGTCTCAGAGGTCACCGCTTGCAGCGTCGCCGGATGCGCGCCGTAACGCGCTTCGATCGCCCCCAGCACACATTCACCGATCACCTCGGCGGGCAAACCGTGTAGCGCCGACTGGAAGGGATAGCGCGTGTAAACATCATGGCTGTAAACCCAGGCTTCACGCTCTTGCCAGTGCTGATTGTCGCCGAGCAAGGTGTCGTATAAGCCCAGCACGTAGGGATCGTTGGAGAACATGATGTGGCCGGCATGATCGAAGGTGAAACCCTGATCTTTGATAGAACGGCACCATCCGCCCACCGAGCTATTTTTCTCCAGCACCACCGCGCCTGCGCCATAGTGATAACCCGCACTCAACCCGGTTGGCCCGGCTCCGAGAATGAGACACTCAATCGGGTTTTGCGCCAGCGGCTGTGGACGTGCAGCGATAACCTCGGGCTGGGAAAGGTCACGTTTGTTTAGCGCGACGATATGCGTCTGCATCTCCTCAACGGTGCGATCCCATGATGTTTCCGCCACCCGTGCTGCCATGTTTTTCGCTAACTGAGAGCGTGTTTCAATCGGCATGGTTAGCGCCGTTTCGCAAGCGGCAATAAAGGTTTGCGGTGAATTGGCGATGCTGACAACTTCGGCATAATGGCGCACCACATCGGCAATCGCGGTGCTGACGATCGGCAACTGCGCCGCCATATACTCCAGCACTTTGGTGGGACTAATAAAGCGGGTGGAGGAGTTCAGCGCAAACGGCATCAGACAGACATCCCAGCCGGCAAGGAAGTGCGGCAACGCTGCATAGGGTTGCTGGCCGAACCAGTGCAGGTTGCTGCGCTGCGGTAGGCTGGCGAGGTCTATTTTCACCACCGGGCCGACCATCACAATTTGCCAGTCGGGATGGGCATCCGCCAGCGCGGCGAGCAGCGGCAAATCCAGACGCTCATCAATGACGCCGTAATAACCCAGGCGCGGTTTCGGCATATTCTCCTGCAGCGGATGGCTGTTAGTGCGATCCAGCGCCTGTTCAAAATGCGCCGCATCCACGCTGCTTGGATAGCAATAGACGTGGGCATGGCGATGCTTTTTGGCTTCATACAGGCTTGTGCCGCCGGTAAACACCACATCGGCGCGGCTCAGCAGGGCCGATTCACGCTGCTGCAACTGGCGCGGCGCCTGGTTAAAGGCCGAGAGTTCATCCATGCAGTCATAGATAATCGCGCTGGGATTAAAACAGGCCAGCAGTGGCAGCGCCATCGGGGTGTAAAACCATACCAGCGGCGTTTCATCTGCGTCGAGCAGCTCGGCCAGCAGCGGTTGCAGCACGGCGATTTGACTATCATGAAAGCCCGGCGCGGCGACATCGGTATGCGGTTCAATCACCGTGACGTTGGGCGCCGGTTGATATTGTCGTAGCGCCGCTTCGCCAGGCTGATAAATCGGCTCTTCGATGAACACAATGCGGTGAAACTGAGCGAGGCGCGACAACAGATGCTGCGGACGCTGAAACACGAATCCCCAACGCAGATGACTAAAAACCACTAATACCGATTGTTTCATGACGCATTCCTCTGGCCAGCTGGCCGCGGTGATATGACCCTGAAAGCGGGCTAATATTTGTTGTGACTGCTGCAATGACGCGGCATAAACCGGGTTGAGCACCCGTTTTTTGTGGGGATCGACATCCCACAAGCCGCTGCGTGGCCAGTGTTCGAGATCTTCCCAAAGGGGACGATCGATAATGGGATAGAGACAGATGCCGCGGATATCGCAGCCACTCAGCTGTGCCTGTACGACATCGGCGGTAACCTGAGACAGCCAGGCGGCGCGTCCGCTACCGACATGGCTGGTTTCGGCCAGCAATAGCGGCCGCTGATAGCGCTGCGATAACGCCGCAAGCATCCGGTGCAGCGGCACGCGGCGTGCATCCCCTAAATGCCACTCCAGCCGGCAGCCGGACCAGGTCAACCACTGATTACCGTGGTAGTAATTGGCACCGACCAGATCGAGATAACGCGGCTTGCCGCCCAGCTCGGGTTCGCGCAAACCGGCGATCATGTCCCATGCCTGGTACTGCGAGGCGATAATCTCTGCGCTGCGCTGGCGGCACGCATCGCTCTCTTCATCGGGTACCACGTGAATGATCGGGTCACAGTGCAGGAAGCGCGCACGGGGATCGACGCTCTCAATGGCGGCACATCCGGCCAGCGTGGCGCGAATGAGCTGGCGTTTAATCTCATCGGGATCGCTGTGCGCATTATTGCCAAACAGTCCAACCGAAATTCCCCACGCCATAAATGAGATCTCATTCATCGGCGAATAAATCGGTGCGTCTTCATAATATTCAGCGAGAAACAGCGCCATGCGCTGGCAAAAGTCGGCAAAGCGCGGCACGAATTCAGGCGCGAATAAGGTGAGATCGTCAGGCCAGCCGTAATGACAAAAGCTCCAGTTAATTTGTAATCCAAACGAGCGCGCCGAATTCATACGTTTTTTCAGGTTGGCAAAAATCTCCTCTGGCGCCATTTCGGCCAGTCGCCAGCCAATACTTTCGCGAACGGATGTAATACCGAACTGCTGCAGCGCGGCGTAATCGTTATGGTATTGAGTTAAATGATCATTCACTGCATTCATGGAAAGTTTTTCGCCGAAGGGATTGATATGGTCCGCACCCTCGTAACCGGCCTGCCAAAAGCTAGAAAATGGCGGCATGCTGTTCCCCCGGAATAATATTCAGGAAATAGAGATAAATAATAATGAGTTAATTATTAACAGCGTGATGTGAATCAATGCTTATCAGTAAGATATAAATGCCAATTTTAACCAGCGCACATTTTGTAGCGGCGCAATTTATTGCGCGATGAATCGCGCCGCTACGAATAGTGCGGTAATTGTTTAAATCATTCGTCTGTTAGTAAAACGTTCGGGGATTAAATTATGAAACTTATTTTAAATTATAACCACGGTTTAGCTTAACGCAAATTATTGAGCGTAAAAGAAAATAAGCACAGCGCTAATTAGATTTACTATAAGTGAAGCGGTAGATGAGTTTTAAATAAATGCACCTTAAATATTTCTTACGCTTAACTCACATATTGAAGAGAATGCCATTGGGCTATTTAACGGCATTACTACACTTAAATAACCCAATTCGGGTTAATGGAGGTACCTATGTCAGAGCGTCCAGATGATGATGATGTAATTCCCCTGCCAGGCGATGATGAACCTTTACCTGACGAAGATGATGATTTACCTCGCGACACTGAATTTCCCGAAGATCAGCAACCTAAAATCTGAAAATGGCTAGAGCCGCCGCTGGCGGCTCACTATTTAGATAGCACTCTGTGACATTTCCCCCATAATAGCTCTCCAGGAATTCATTTTTATTTTTAACATCCAAGGGAGAGATACGATGGTCAACGACTATTTCACACAGCCACCGATTGGCGTAACTGTAGAACAACACAAGCGCACCGTCGCGGTGGCAGCGGCGTTAGCCGTGGCAAAAGAGTCGGTTAGCGCCTCCACCTCCGCCAGCGGATCGAAGGCATCATGGGATTTGCAGGCGGTTGCCAATGAGATTGCCAATCTGGCCGATGCCATTCAGGACGCGCTGGAACCGGTAGAAACGCTCTAAAGTAGCAACTGGCTTAACGCCGCCAGATCAGCGGTGTTGCGCAGCGCGCTGCTGTGCAGCAACTGCTGCTGGCGTTGTGGCATCTCCTGCTGCAGTGCTGCCCGCAGTTTACCCGTGACATCTACCGCATCGGCTAGCGATTGCTGTCTTGTGCGGCGCTGCTGCAGCTGTGAGCCATCGCGCAAGGTGAGGGTGACCAGGTGAAAGCGCAGTGCCGGATTAATCGCATCCGGTGGCGCATTCTCATCCGGCGTGCGGCGTACTTTAGCCGCCAGCGGCATGACGGCGTGGTTAAGCTCGCCCTCAGCAAAATCCTGCAACCGCAAGTCGTCGTACATCAACATCGCGGCAATCACATACTCCAGGCTGAAACGCGCTTCAATGCCGTTGGCTGGCACGCGCACCGATGCCGCAATATCGCCACCCGGCGGAAACGCCACGCTAATGTCAGCGATGTTGTCCAGCAACGCTTGCAGTGAATGACCGTTTGCCAGCCACTGCTGACGCAATATCCGCGTCGCTTCGGCTGCGCTGTGCGTACCGGCGCAGGTGGGAAAGGGTTTGAACTCCAGGCCCGGCGAAACCATACGCCACGGCTCAGCCCAGTTATCAATCAGCTTTTCCGGCTGTGCCTGACCATTGCTGGTGGCGGAGATAAAGGCTTCAATCACACCATCCTGCTTGCCGTCAAAACCTGCCAGCGTCAGCTGCGCGGCGGCCACCGCACGTTCAGCGGCAAAACCGGCGTGCAGCGGTTTTACCGCCGAACCAAATTGCGCGCGTAAACCGCTGGCCTGGGTGGTGGCGATGCCAATCAGCGTTGCCGTCGCAGAAGTATCTGTCCCGATTAATCGCGCCAGCGCGGCGGCAGCGGCAACTGTGCCGAGCGTCGCGGTATTGTGATTGCCGAGCGCATAGTGCTGCTGGCTGACGGCGAGCCCCAAACGACCCGCCACCTCTACGCCAATAACATAAGCATCCAGAAAGTCGTCCAATTCAGTCGGCTGATGCTGCTGCCAGGCGAGCAGCGCTGGCAGAATTACCACGCTGGGATGCCCGCGAAAATCGGCATGAAAATCATCGTAATCCAGCGCGTGGCTGGCATAACCCAGCAGCAGGGCTGTTGAGCGGGCGCTGCCGTCGCCATACACGTTGCGTAACGCCGGTAAACCGCTGTCCGGCACCTGGCCTTGCAGCACCGGCCAGCTGACGGCAAGAAAATCACGCACGCCTTCACGCGCCGCCTCGCGAGCGGCGGCGTCCGGTTGGCTGTGAACAATGCGCTCAGCCAGCGCAGCAGTGAGGTTCATCAGCGGGTGTGCTCCAGGCTGCGCAATGCCGCCAGCGCCAAATCGCTGAGGTAGCGCGCGGTGGGCAGCAGCACCTCATCGTTAATGCGAAATGCCGGATGGTGTAGCGCGTAGGGTTCACCGGTGCCAATCATCATAAATGCGCCTGGCAGTTGCTGCTGATAAAACGCGAAGTCTTCGCCGATTGGGCTGGCTTCCACTACGCGCGCCTCAAAGCCGCTGGCACTGGCCTGCTGCAGGGCGAAATCTGCCCAGTGTGCATCATTCACTACCGATGGCGGACCCGCATGCCAGTTAAATTTCACTTCGGCGGCAAACGCGGCACCGATGCCTTGCACAATTTCGCGGAAGCGCTGCTCAAGGCGCTCGCGCGTCTGTTGCGAGAAGGAGCGCACCGTGCCTTCCAGCCAGGCGCTGTCGGGAATCACGTTCCAGGTGCTGCCGCTGTGAATCTGGGTAATTGACACCACCGCGTTATCGCCAGATGGCGCATTGCGGCTGATCAGCGTCTGCGCAGCGGAGACAATTTGCGCGGCGATAACAATCGGATCGTTGCCCTGATGCGGTTTGGCTGCGTGGCTGCCGATGCCGGTGATGCTGATATCAAAGCGATCGACCGCGGCGGTTAACGGACCGGCTTTGCTGCCAATCACGCCCGGCGGCAGCGACGGATCATTGTGAATACCAAAAATCGCCACCGCATCATCCAGCGCGCCGGTCGCAATCACATCGGGTGCGCCTTGGCCGGTCTCTTCGGCGGCCTGGAACAGAATACGTACGCGGCCCGGCAGCGTGCTTTCCTGCTGTTTGAGCAAAATAGCCGCGCCCAGCGCCGCCGAACTGTGGAAGTCGTGGCCGCAGGCGTGCATCACGCCGGGACGTTCAGAGCGGAAGGTAACATCAGACTGCTCCTCAATCGGCAGCGCATCGATATCGGAGCGCAGCACGATCAGTGGACCCTGCTCCGGGCCAATCTCAGCGACTAAGCCGGTTTTGAGCGGCAGATCCAGCACGCGGATGTGATGTTGTTCTAACTGCTGGCGAATGCGTGCGGTGGTTTCGAACTCCTCGTTGGAGAGTTCGGGAAAACGGTGCAATTCATGGCGGAAGGCGATCAGCTGTTCGCCGAGGGTGTCGAGGAGTGGGCTCATGCTTTAATTCCTTGTTGAGCGGCCTGACGCGTTAACCACGCATCATGAGCGGCTTCATCCAGTACTTTCTTCATATATTGCGTGATGTGGCCTTTGCCGAGATCGGTAGTGTGCATCAGCTGAAAACCGCGCTTTTTATACATCTCAATCAGCCATGGATGGCTGGTGGCGGTGCCGAGCGAAACGGCGGGGGCGCGCAGTTTGCCGAGCAGGATCTCCTGCTCGAGGCGATCCTGCACCTGACGGCCATATTGGCGTCCGGGATAATCGGGATGCGCACCAAACCAGCCGATATGCGGCAGGCCAAACGGACCCGGCAGCGGCCCCCATGGATAGCGCACGGTGACGGATGAGACCATCACGTCATTGGCATACAGCGCATACACACCGTGACTTTGCAGATGACGCAGGGTTTTAGCGCGATCGGCCGTGGCGGCATCAAACTTGATGCCCAACGCCAGCGTCGGCGCATAGGCGGCATGCATCAGCGCCTGATAGGTTTCCACCTCGTCTTCTCTAACCTGACGAAACTCAAGTGACATAGATATCCCCGGAAAAACCGCCAGCTGGCGGAGAAAAACAACATGCACATTCCGTAGCGGCGCAATTTATTGCGCAATAAATTGCGCCGCTACGGAATGTGCTCGCCATCACCCTTTCATGCAAGGCTAGTCAGATTACCAGCAAAGCTAACCCGCGCTATATGTGAAAAATAACTAAGCTAATGCGAATTTGTGAAAATGAAATCGCCGGTTTTGCATTGCTTAAATCGTTATTTACCGTAGTATGCAGAAAATACATAGCGCTATAACTATTCTGTATTAACCCTCTGAATTATCTTAATTTAATCCGTTATAGCCTTATTCTTAATCAGGGTGACGCCGTGTTAGCGATCAAATCTCCGCGTGCTTATGCACATGAATCCGGATTGCGTGCGCGCGCCGGTGAATTTATCAAACCTTATGCCTCACATATTCGCATCTTTACTTCTCCTCACGCCTGGCAGGCGGTCAATCCAGAATTAACGCAGAGCCTTGAGGCCAACGCTATTCGCTGGGAAATAGAGTATCTGCCGGGTGAATGCACCGATGCCGCGATTGAAACGCTCAAGCAAAATGTGCAGCAGCAGGGCGTAGAACTGCTGTTTGCCATCGGTGGCGGACGCGTGCTGGATGCGGCGAAAGCGGTGGGCAGCCAGTTGCCCGATCTCAAAGTGATCAACTTTGCTACCGTGGCCGCCACCTGCGCAGCGTGGTCGCCGGTCGCCATCATTTACAACGAGCAGGGCGGACACGTTCGCAGCCAGCCGCTGGGTAAAATGCCCGATCTGGTGCTGGTGGATAGCGAAGTGATTGCGCGTAGCGATGTGCGGTATCTGAAAGCCGGCATCGTGGATGCGCTGGCGAAATATTACGAGTTCTACCCTTATCAGCGTCACAATCCCCACGATCTGGCGCTGGACCTTAAAGTGATGACCGCTAAGCGCGCGCTCGATCGCTATCTGCAACTGGGCGCGGCGGCGGTTGCCGCCAATCAACAGCAGCAAGTAACGCCGGAGCTGGTGCAGATCATCGATGCCAATATCGTGCTGGCGGGTCTGGCAAACAGCGTGCGCGATGTGTTACCGACGCCGGGCTTTGCCCATGCCATCCACAATCGCCTGACGCATCAGCCGGAACTGCACGCATGGCTGCACGGCGAGAAAGTGGGCTATAGCCTGCTAGTGCAATCGTTGATTGAACATGACGGCGTGCCGGATGCCGAGCTGCTGGCGCTGTTGCGCGACTACGACATGCCGTTAACGCTGGCGCCGTTAACCGGCGATCGCGCGGCGACGATCCGCAGCATCGCGGAACAAATCAAATTCCCGGCGGCCAGCGCAGAACGTCTGCCTTTCCGCATCTCTGCAGATGCGCTGGAGCAGGCGCTGCTGGCGACCGAGAACACCTTTTAAACGCATTACTTTTTATTCACCAGGACAAATTTATGGCTAATTCACAACCACCACGCCGCATCTGTTTAGGCCTTTTCGTACAACCGGTAGGACAACACGTTAGCGGCTGGCGCTTAACGGAAAAGCTCGGCGATCCCACCGATATCGACTGGCTGATCACCATCGCCAAAAAAGCCGAAGCGGGCAAATTCGATCTGTTCTTCGTCGGTGATGCGCTGGCCACCAGCATGTACCGCCTGCCGTCCACCATGGCTCGCCTCGAACCGCTAACCTTGCTGTCGGCGCTGGCAGTGAACACCAAACGCATTGGTCTGGCGGCAACCGCCTCCACCACCTTTAGCGATCCGTTCACCATGGCGCGCAGTTTCTCTTCGCTGGATCACATCAGCCGCGGCCGCGCCGCGTGGAATGTGGTGACGTCGTTCTCTACCGATGTGGCGCGTAACTTTAGTCGCAGCGATATGCCGAATCACGCCGAGCGCTACGCGCGGGCGCGCGAATTCCTCGAAGTGGCGGACAAGCTGTGGGCCGGTTGGGAAGAGGGCGCGGTGCAGCCAAACAAAGAGACCGGCGCCTACTTCGTTGATGAAAAAATTCAGCCGATTAATCACCAGGGCGAACACTTCCAGGTGCAGGGTCCGCTTAACATCACCCGTTCACCGCAGGGGCGTCCGGTGATCATTGAAGCCGGTTCGTCAGCCGATGGTCAGAAGCTGGCGGCTGAAACCGCCGAAGTGATTTTCACCGCTGCCGCCAGCCTCGAAGAAGCGCAAACCTTCTACCGCTCGCAGAAAGATCAGGTGATCGCTGCCGGCCGTAATCCGGATCACGTGGTTATCATGCCGGGCGTCATGCCGATTGTGGGACGCACGCGCGAAGAAGCCAAAGCGCTGTGGAAAGAGCTGAACACGCTGGTCGATATTGAAAACGGTCTGCGTCAGCTGTCGCTGCGCTTCAGCATGGACCTCAGCCAATATCCGCTGGATGGCCCGGTGCCGGAAGTGCCGCTGGGTGAAGGTAACCAGAGCCGCGTCAAATTGATGACCGATATGGCGAAGCGCGAAAATCTAACGTTGCGCGAGCTGGCCGCTGTGGCTGCGGGTTCACGCGGGCATCGCGTGATTGTCGGTACCGCCGAAGATATCGCCGATGATTTCGAGCTGTGGCTGAAAGAGGGCGGCGCAGATGGTTTCAACATCATGCCAGCCATTATGTCTGAGCAGCTGGATCTGTTTGTTGAACTGGTGATTCCGGAACTGCGTCGTCGTGGCCTGTTCCGTGACGATTATGAGTTCGCCACGCTGCGCGAAAACCTCGGCTTGCCGGTGGTGGTTTAATCCCCTTCAGGAGCACAACATGGTCACCTTATCTAAGCGTGTGCAGTCCGTGTCGCTCTCTGCCAATGCGGCGGCGCGCCAACTGACGCGCCAGTTGAAAGAGCAGGGCGTCGATATTCTCGATCTCACCACCGGTGAACCCGATTTTGATACCCCGCCGCATATTCGTCAGGCGGCGGTCGCGGCGATGGAAGCCGGTGAAACGCGCTACACGCCGACCAACGGCACCACGCCGCTGCGTAACGCGGTGTTAGCTAAGCTGAAGCGTGAAAATCAGCTTGATTATGAGCTGGGGCAGATTTGTATCGCCAATGGTGCCAAGCAGATCATTTTCAATGCTTTTGCCGCCACGCTGAATGATGGCGATGAGGTGATTGTGCCGGTGCCGTATTGGCCGACCTTCCCAGATAGCGTGCGTTTTAACGGCGGAGAAGCCGTGCTGCTGGAGTGCGCGCTGGAACAGGAGTATAAGCTGCAACCGCAGCAGCTGGCGCAGGCGATCGGCGACAAAACGCGCTGGCTGGTATTAAACAATCCGGGCAATCCTTCCGGCATGGTGTACAGCGCCGAGGAGCTGATCGCACTGGCGGCGGTGCTGCGCGATCACCCTGATGTGTTGATCATGTTGGATGAGCTGTACGAACACATTCTGTTTGATAGCCGTGAACATGTCAGCCTGCTGCACGTCGCGCCCGATCTGGCGGATCGTATTTTACTGGTGGGTGGCGTGTCGAAAACCTACGCGATGACCGGCTGGCGCATTGGCTTCGGTGCCGGGCCAAAAGCGTTGATTGACGCGATGGTGGTGGTGCAGTCGCAAAACAGCTCGGGTGCCAGCGCCATCAGCCAGGCCGCTGCGGTTGCTGCATTCAATGGCGGACTCGATTTCCTGCCGCCGCAGCACACGGCTTATCAGGATCGTCGCGACGCGATTATGGCGTTGCTGCAGCCGGTACCGGAGATTGAAGTGCTCAATCCTGACGGAGCCTTCTTTATTTTCTGCCGCTGTGCCGGTTTGCTGGGCAAAACGCGTCCTGACGGTCAGAAAATTGAGAGCGAACAGGATGTGATGAATTATCTTTTGGAAAGCGGCGTATCTGGCGTTGCCGGAAGTGCATACGGCTTATCGCCATATTTCCGCCTGTCGATTGCTACCGATATTGATACGGTGCGTGAGGCAGGGCGAAGAATTGCCCAGGCGTGTGCCGTTCTAAAATAGCAACGTGCAGATATTGTAGCGGCGCGATTTATCGCGCTCTTTAAATAAACAGCGCTGCTGTTAAAAAAACGCGTAAAAGCGCACCGCGATGCTAAACAAAAAAATAAGGTGGATAGTGATATCCACCTTATTAAATCAGATCAGAAAATCATCCAATGAACCGCCTGCATCCAGTGCGGCTTTAATTGGCGATGGCGTGCGGCCCTGACCGGTCCACAATTTCTCGTTACCCTGCTCATCGATGAATTTATACTTGGCTGGACGCGGTGCGCGTTTCGCTTTAGGTTTGGTTTCCGGCTGATTTAATTGCGCAAGGTCATTAATATCGATGCCGTCTTTCATCAGCATCTCTTTATACAGCGCCAGTTTTTCTTCTTTTTCGCGCTGAGCTGCGGTTTCTGCAGCCGCTTCTTCACGGCGCTCTGCGACCACCACGGCGAACTTCTCCAGCATCTCTTCTAATGCTGCTACCTCTATTTCACGCGCCTGAGCACGCAGCGTACGAAGATTGTTCAATGCTTTAAGTGCATCGCTCATGAATAAATCCTTATTACTTATTTAACGAGTATCAAAGCGCGCATTCTACGAGATTTTTTTTCAAATTAAAATAATTACGCGAGGGCAGAATCGTCCGGAAAATATCCATTCGATCAGAAATTTCTTTATATTTGCAGCAGGTCACACAATTTATTTGGCTTATTACTGACCGGGCTGATTATAAAGATAATTAACAGTGCTCATTTATTATGCATTTAATCTACGCTAGCGGCATGATTTGGTCGTCATAGAGGTCGATTCTGCATTGCAAGGTAGGCATCGATAAGCCGCGGGGAAGCTTATCGCTCACCAGAATCCTTTCAATTTCACTGAGTTGCCAAAAATCCAAACGTAATCATTCCGGAAAATAACGCTGCTCAACTATTACTCGTTGAAGAATAAGGCATTTCTATAAGTGTAAAAGTGTCAGTTAACCGGTAACAATTTCTTGCATTGGAAATCTTAATGCGTATATTTCTCATTTGCTTTCTTAACGGCTTCCTTACTGTCGTTCCTCTTGCAGACGTCAGCAGCGGTGCCGCAAAAAAATAATGATAAGTTGATCGAGGAATCGTATGTCTTGCGAAGATTTGCGCGTCAGGAACCCGGGCAGTGCTCCACAGCGCGCGCTGCGTCTCTCTTTACTGGCTATGTTGGTTGCGTCAGGTATCGCGCAAGCAGCTGAAACCACGCCCACAGAACAAACGCTGAACGTTGACGCCAGCGCCAATGCCGACCAGCAAGAGCAGGCGGCAAAAGACTACAGCGTGCCAGTAACGCGCGCCGGTACCAAAATGGCGCTCACCGCGCGCGATATTCCGCAATCGGTTTCGATCGTTAGCAAGCAGCGCATGGAAGACCAGCAGCTGCAGTCGCTGAATGATGTGCTGGCCAATACCACCGGCATCCACGGCGTCTCTTCCGATATGGATCGCACCAACTACTTTTCGCGCGGTTTTATCATCGACAACTATATGACCGATGGTATTCCCACTGCCTTCGCTTCGCGCTGGAACCTCGGCGATGCGCAGAGCGATATGGCGCTGTATGAGCGCGTTGAAGTGGTACGCGGCGCCACCGGTTTACTGACCGGACCGGGCAATCCCTCAGCCTCAATCAACATGGTGCGTAAGCACGCTGATAGCAAAGAGTTCACCGGTAGCGTCTCTGCCAGCTACGGCAGCTGGAATAAGCAGCGTTACGTTGCGGATCTCTCTGCGCCGCTGTCGCCAGAAGGTAACGTGCGTGGACGCCTGGTGGCGGGCTATGAAGACAAAAACAGCTTTATTGAACGTTACGGCGCAGACAAGAAGTTCGTCTACGGCGTGGTCGATGCTGATCTGACCGATGCCACCAAGTTGTCCGTCGGCTATGAGTTCTCTCAGGTCAATACCGATTCGCCCATGTGGGGCGGCTCACCGCGTTGGTATACCGACGGTTCACAAACCAAGTTGCGCCGTGGTTATAACACCGCGCCGGATTGGGCTTACAACAACAAAGAGAACAAAAAAGTCTTTGTTAACCTGCAGCAGAACTTCGATAACGGCTGGAACATCACGCTTAACGGCACGCACAACGAAATGTTCCTCGACAGTAAACAGCTGTATATCGATGGCTTCTTCGATAAAACCACCGGTGCGGGATCCTCTTCTTACGCCGGCTATCCGGTGATCGGCGGTACGGGTTACAACACCGGCAAGCGTAAAGTGGATGCGGTGGATGCGTTCGCCAGCGGCCCTTACGAATTGTTGGGCCGTCAACATGAGTTGATGATCGGCGTTAACTACAGCCGTCAGGACAATAAGTACTTTAGTTCGTGGGAGAACATCTCCTCAGAGCAGTTGGGTAACTTCAACGACTACAACGGCGATTATCCAGAGTCCAACTGGAATCCACGTGAACCGGCATCAGATACCCAGCTGGTGCGCCAGAAATCTGCCTATCTGGCTACGCGCATTTCACTGGCCGATCCGCTACATGTGATTCTCGGTGCACGCTATACCAACTGGAATCGTCAGACGCTGAATGCCGAGATGGAGAAGAACAACATCACACCTTATGGTGGCGTGATCTGGGACTTCTATGACAACTGGTCAGCGTATGCCAGCTACACCTCGGTATTCCAGCCGCAGGATTATCAGGATGCTTCAGGTGCTTACCTGGCGCCGGTGATTGGCAAGAATTACGAAGCGGGCGTGAAATCAGACTGGTTTAACAGCCGCCTGACCACCTCTGTTTCGGTGTTCCGTACCGAGCTGGATAACGTGGGTGAAGCAACCGGTCAAACTAACCCTGAAACCGGCAATGCGATTTATGTTGGTAAAAAAGGCGTTGTGAGTCGTGGCGTAGAGTTCGAAGTGAACGGCGCAGTCACCGATAACTTACAAATGACCTTCGGTGGTACCAGCTATGTGGCGGAAGATGCGAATGGCGATCGTTACAACTCCAATCTGCCGCGCACCTCATTCAATCTGTTCACCAGCTATCGCTTGCCGATGCTGGATCAGCTGACCTTGGGCGGCGGTGCAACCTGGCAGTCGAAAACCTACGGCGATATCGGCGGACCAGACGGCAACGGTACCTGGCGTGCACGTCAGGGCAGCTACACGGTGGTGGATCTGTTCGCACGCTACGACGTAACCAAAAACGTCTCGCTGCAGGCAAATATCAACAACCTGTTCGACAAAGAGTACGACACCAACGTGAGTAACGGCGGCATCGTTTACGGCGATCCACGTAACTTCTCCGTCTCCGCGACCTATCGTTTCTGATGTTTTTTGTAGGGTCGCCATTCATGGCGACCTTCCTTAAAACCTCATCCATTCTGCAATAATCTGTCCATACAGCTGCTCGGCTTCCCCCAATTTACTCACCAAACAATACTCATCGGTTTGATGTGCCATTGTTGGTTCGCCCGGACCTAAAATGATACACGGCGGATTACCCAGCGCGGGCAGCAGCAACGACGCATCGGTGAAGTAGGGCACCACGCGCGCTTCGAGAGGCTGGTCGAAAAACGCCTGACACAACCCATAGATCGACTGAATCCAGCGATTCTCTTCGCAACTCAGCACCGCAGGCAGATCAACCAGGGTGGTGATATGCACCGCTTCGCCCAATAACTCGCTCAGCTGCTGGCGAATCGTCGCGTGCTGCAGATTCGGCGCGCTGCGGATATCGACATCAAAAGCCGTGCGGTCCGGTACCGAATTGATATTCAAGCCGCCCTGAATCCGCCCGACATTGAGCGTCGGCTGCTTCATCAACGGATGTGGCGCGCCGGGAGAAAAGTGGCGGATCTTACCGAGCGCATCGGCGGCGAGATAGATGGCGTTAATCCCCAGCTCCGGCATCGCGCCATGGGCGGTTTTTCCGCGCGTCTCACAGCGCAGCCACAACGCGCCTTTATGGCCAATCACCGGGTAATTAGCGGTGGGTTCGCCCACGATTAGCGCGCCGATCTCCGGCAACGATCCCGCCTCAATCAGCGCCTGCGCGCCATTGCAGCCGGTCTCTTCGCCGCCGGTAATCATCAGCACCACGCCGCGCCCGGCACAAATTGCCTCCTGGTGCTGAACACAGGCGAGGGCAAAGGCCGCTATTGCCGCTTTCATATCGCTCGAACCGCGCCCATAAAGCCGGTCTTCACAAATCTCAGAACCAAAAGGATTATGCTGCCACGGCTGATTGCCGAGCGGCACAGTGTCCAGATGTCCGGTAAACGCCAGCGGTTTGCCTGGCGTTTGGCCGCGCAGCTGCGCCACGATGTTGCTGCGGCCTTCACCAAACGATGACAGCTGCACCTCAAAACCCTGCTCACTTAGCCACGCGGCAAAAAATGTCATGCAGGCCGCTTCGTTACCCGGCGGATTAATGGTGTCAAAGCCGAGCAATTGCTGCGCAAGTTCCAGCGAAGCGGGGCGCATCAGGCGCGCTCCGTGAGCCAGTCAAAGCAGTTAATCCACAGCTGGCGATAGCCCGGCCATTGGGTAAATTCCTCCGGCAGCCAGTGCGCCGACATATCGCTGGTCCACACCAGCGAGCGACCTTTTTGATATTCACGCACCGCTAATAGAGGATGCGTGGTACCCGCGACGGTCGCCAGCAGCGTGCCTTCGGGCTGCATTTCAACTTCGTTATAGCCCAGCATCCACGGCCACTCGCCGGATATGTGGTTAAAAATCGCGTGCGATTGCGTCAGCTCCAGCGTCGAGCCTTCCGGCGTTTCAATGCGGTCATCCCAGGCGAGGCAGCGCACCGGCAGAACTTTTTCCACCAGCGTGTTACGAAAGCGCGCGCCGCCATTGATGCCCTGAAAACTGAAATAGCCCCCAATCATCATCAGGCTGCCGCCTGCGGCCACGTAATCATGAATCAACGTCAAGCGGTTGGCGGTGCGCCGGCTTTTTAGCCAGGTATCGGGATGCAGCAACAGCGTATTGGCACCAATATCCGACAGAATAATCACATCCCACTGCTGCAGCCCTTCAAGCGTGAGCGGGAAATCGGTGGCGGCGGCATGCGCTGGCATATGCGTGACGGCGTAATCGCTATCCTTTAATGCCGCCATAAAGTCGCTGGCGCCAGTGTGCCAGGTAGCGGTGGCAAACTGGTCAAAGCCTTTAATATGGTTCGAGGTGCTGGTCCAGGATTCGCCCACCAGTAACACGTTCTTCTGCATGATATTTTCCTTTTACCCACCAAATACGCGCTGCGGGTTAGCAATCATTAAGGTTTCGAGTTGTTCGCCGCTGACGCCGTGACGTTTCAGGCGCGGGACAAAATGTTTGAGGATGTAGCCATAGCCGTGGCCACCAAAACGCGTCAGCATGGTTTTCAGGAACACATCCTGCGACAGCAAAATCTGCTGGATGTAGCCGTCGTCGATCAATTCGCAGATGGCGCGCGCGTTCTCTTCATCGGAAGGCGATTGCACGGATTCATCGGCGTAGTAATAACTCATGCCGATCATGTCATATTCGAGAAACACGCCGCGATCGGCCAGTTCACGCTGATAGGTTTTATCGGCAAAGCTGGGGTTCATATGGCACAGCACGGTATGACGCAGGTCGGCGCCTTCCTGCTGCAAAATATCCAGCACCTTATGTCCTAAGCGCTCCCAACCCGGAAGATGCACCTGAATCGGCACGCCGGTTGCGGCACTGGCGCGTCCGGCCGCGCGCAACGACTTCTCTTCATCGGCGGTAAAGCGGCTGGAGATGCCGATCTCACCAATCAGTCCGGCAATCACCTCCGGTTTTTCCGCTGCGCCACCGAGGTCAAAGATCAAATTCTCGCTGAGCTGTTCAACGCTGATGCTTTTCACCCATTCGGGATGTGACGGCTCAAGATAAAGCCCGGTGCCCATGACAATGTTGAGGCCGGTTAAGCGTGCGATGCGTTGCAAACCTTTCGGATCGCGGCCAATGCCGATATTGGTGGGATCGACGATGGTTTCTCCGCCCAGCGCGCGGTACTTCATCAACTCTTCAATCGCCAGATCGACGTCAAACAGTTGGCAGTTATCGCGGCTCATCAACGGGTTCATGTTGAGTTCGCCGAGGTTCTCCATCTTGACTGGCATCTCGGCGATATGCCGATCGCTGCAACAGCAGGGCGGCACCCATTTACCGGACGCATCGAGCAGAATATGTTCGTGCATCAAGGTCACGCCCATCTCGGCCAGCGGTAGCGGTCCTAACACCGTCATCACGTAGCCACTGGTAACGCCAAGCGGTAACGGATCCGCATGACGGAAAATCGATCCTTTCATGGGCTATCCTTTTGCCGGCGCGCGGGTGGGGTTGAGAATGCGGGTGTTAAGCCAGATAGCGAGCAGAATGATGGTGCCAGTGGCAATTTGCGTATAGAACGGCGAGATGTGCGACAGAATCAGCCCGTTCTGGATGATGGCAATCGACAGCGCGCCCAGCAGCGTGCCGATAATGGTACCGAAGCCGCCAAACAGGCTGGTGCTGCCCAGTACCACGGCGGCAATCACCTGCAACTCAAAGCCTTCGCCCTGATTGGACGAGCCGCTGCCCAGACGCGCAGTGATAATCATGCCCGCCAGCGCCGCTGCCATGCCGCTGATAATGTAGACCTTCATGGTCACCGCTTTGGTATTAATACCGCTGCGGCGTGCGCCTTCGGCATTGGATCCAATCGCCGTAACGTAGCGACCAAAGCGCATATGGTTCAGGACAACGTGCCCGGCAAACAGCACCAGAATACCAATCAGCGCGGGCATGGGAATGCCGAGCACCCACGCGCGGCCCATTAGGGTAAACAAACTGTCTGCTGGCACCGGAATGGAGTAGCCCTGAGTGACCAGCAGCGCGATCCCGCGTACTACCGCTAGCGTGGCTAAGGTGACGATAAACGCCGGAATCCCCTCAAAGGCGATAAAGAAGCCGTTGATGGCGCCGACGACACCGCCGAGCAGCAATCCGCCAATCAGCACCACCGGCCACGGCAATCCCCAATTATTCAATGCGATAGCCGAAAGCGCGCCGACTAAAGCCAGCGTTGAACCCACCGACAAATCAATGCCGCCGGTGGTGATCACCAGCGTCATCGCGGTGGCGACAATCAGCAGCGGCGCGCTTTGCCGAATGATATTCAGCCAGTTAGTGCTGGTGAGAAAGTTACTGGTGATCAGCGAGAACACCACGCAGCAAAAGATGAAAAACAGCGCAATGCTCACCACGCCCGAGTGGTTGTGCAACAGGCGACGCGGCAGCGAATGCTGGATCATGCGCGAACTGCTTAAATTCATGATGCTCATCCCGTTACCTCAGTGTGCCGCCGCAGAGTGAGCCGTAAATTTCTCACCCACGATCAAATTAACGATATCGCTCAGGCTGGTATCCGCCACGCGGCGCTCCGCCACATTGGTACCTTCGTACATCACCATGATGCGATCGCACACCAGGAACAGATCCTGCAGGCGATGGGTAATGAGGATGACGCTGACACCGCGCGCGGAGACGCGCCGAATCAGCGCCAGCACCGCTTCCACTTCCGCCACGGCGAGTGCAGCGGTCGGTTCATCCATGATCAGCACTTTGGGATCAAAAGCCGCTGCGCGGGCAATGGCGATTGCCTGACGCTGACCGCCGGACAAATTACGCACCAGCAAGCGCGTGTCCGGAATCGATATGCCTAAACCTTGCAGCATTTCGCGCGCATCGGCGTGCATTTTGGCCTGATCGAGAAAGGGAATCCCCAGCACGCTTTTCATCGGTTCGCGGCCCATAAAAAGATTGCCTGCGACATCAACGGTGTCGCATAGCGATAAATCCTGGTAGACCATTTCGATGTGGCAGCGGCGCGAATCGGCAGGATTAGTGAAGTGCTGCTGCTCGCCATCAATGCGAATGGTGCCGCTGGTGGGCACCACCGCGCCGGAAAGCACTTTGGTGAGCGTCGATTTTCCGGCGCCGTTATCGCCTACTAATCCCAACACTTCACCCGGTGCCAGTTGCAGATTGACACCGCGCAGGGATCGTATCGAACCGTAAGTTTTGGTGATGTTAATCATCTCTACCCGAGCGGGGGTAGCGTGTGGCTGCTGCATCTGAACACTCCCAATTTGTTGCCGGGAAAATTGCCTGCCAGCGCGAAAATGCGTTATCTGACACGATTTACCCTCTAGTAAACCGGTTTACCTGCCAGATAGAACACAGTCCAACGCTTACAGGGCAACACGTCTCAACGATATTTGTTTGCCGCTGAGATCGTTGCAGGTTCTGTGCCAGGTTAGAATTTAGCCATTTTGGCATTAAATAAAATAGTGATGAATCAATGAATTAAAAAATAAGCGTTAAGTAAACCGGTTTACCTCGCGACCGATTGAGGTACCGCGTTGATCATCTTTTGCGCCAAAGCTGTGCAATTTAGCGCCATTTTGGGTCAGGGTTGCTGAATTTGGATCGAATCTCGGCCAATCCATTCCACCGGCAGGCGCGTTTCGAGCGGGATATTGGTTTCGTTATTGAGCAGGCGCAGCATGATATCCACTGCGGTGTAACCCAGCTCCCGCGCGGGTTGGCGGATGGTTGAGATGCGTGGCTGGGTGAGGTCGGTGTAGTTGGCGTCATCAAAGCCAACCAGCGAAAGGGCGGACGGTGCCTGCAATCCACTGGCGCGTAAACCGTCCAGCAATCCCAATACCAGATAATCGCTGGCGGCAAATACGGCAGAAGGACGCTGCGGCTGGCTGAATAGCCGTTGCAAGGCTTGCTGGCCGAACTCGCGCTCATAGTTGCCATACATTACCCATTCGGCTGGCACCGGCAAACCGGCCTGCTTCATGGCGGTGCAGTAACCTAAATAGCGCTCACGTACGCTCATCAACTGCTCGGGCCCACCGATGAAAGCGATGTGGCGATGTCCGGCGGCGATCAGCTGTTCAGTGGCGATACGCCCGCCTTGCACGTTGTCGGCAAATACTTTGGGGACGCTGCTGCCGGGAATGTCTTCATCGAGCAACACAATATGCTGGTGGCGCTGAATCTCTTTGCGCAACAGGCCGTTATCCGGTCGGTTGGTGGTAAACAGCAGACCATCAACCTGACGCGTATCCAGCCAGCGAATAAACTGCGCTTCTTTGTCAGGATTGTTGCGGGTAATACACAGCACCAAACTGTAACCGCGCGCCGACGCTGCTTCTTCAGCGGCATCGGCCAGTTCTGCGAAGAAGGAGTTGGTGATATCGGGCAGCACCAAACCGAGCGTTTCGCTGCCGCCTTTACTCAGACGGCGCGCCAGGCTGTTGCCGCGATAATCGAGCTGGGTGATTGCCGCTTCAATGCGGTCAATCGTCTCCTGCGGCAAGACAATGCTGTGGTTCAAATAGCGCGACACCGTGGCTTTAGAAAGCCCAGCTCGCTTTGCCACGTCGGATAACAACACGCGTTTTGTACTCATTTTCCTCGCCATACTGATTTTTCGGTCATCATGAATGACGACCCTACAAAAACGCGCCGAACAATTGTAGGGTCGCCGTTTATGGCGACCTCACAATAACGCGCGGAGTCGCAAGAGGATGCGTTTTTATCCACACAGATATCTGTAACACAGTTAAGCGCGGCTGATACAGCGCTTTCCCTGGTGCATTGGCGTATAAATAAACACTTGACAAAAAAAGTCTCTCGACGAATTGTATGCACAGTTTACCGCAATACCGGGAATCCATTCCCAAACCGGCTTAAGTTATTTCATCAGGCATTCCTAACGGATGGGTTGCCGAAAAACACTTAAGCAGGATGTTATAAAACACTGTAACTGTGCAGTGAATAAATCATTCCATCGATATTTGCCCGCCAAAAAATAATCTCAGTGTCTTAACGCTGAGAAACGCTGATTATTGTTTATTCCCGACGAGGAACACCATGATGTTATCTTTCACCGGAAAACTGCGTTCATTGGTTTTGGCAACAGGTCTATTTTCTGCGGGTGCTATTTTTACCCTGGCACAAGCCGCACCCACGTATGCCTTAGTACAAATTAATCAGCAGGCGCTGTTCTTTAATCTGATGAATCAGGGCGCGCAAGAGGCCGCCAAAGCCAGCGGTAAAGAATTGGTTATATTCAATGCCACTGATAATCCGGTTGCGCAGAATGATGCGATTGAAAACTATATTCAGCAAGGTGTGAAGGGTATTTTGGTGGATGCCATTGACGTCAACGGCATTATGCCAGCGATCAAAGAAGCCGCCGCTGCCAAAATTCCGGTGATTGCCATCGATGCCGTATTACCGGCGGGCCCCCAAGCGGCACAGGTTGGCGTAGATAATATGGAAGGCGGAAAAATCCTCGGCAAATATTTTGTCGATTACGTGGCGAAAGAGATGGGCGGCAAAGCGCGTTTGGGTATTGTTGGCGCATTAAACTCGGCCATTCAGAACCAGCGTCAGAAAGGCTTTGAAGAGACGATTAAAAGCAACAGCAAAATCACCGTCGCCGATGTAGTGGATGGCCAGAATATTCAGGACAACGCCATGACCGCAGCGGAAAACCTGATCACCGGCAATCCAGATTTAACCGCGATTTATGCCACCGGTGAACCGGCGTTGCTCGGAGCGATTGCGGCGGTAGAAAACCAGGGTCGCCAGAAAGATATCAAAGTCTTTGGCTGGGATCTGACGGCTAAAGCCATCAGCGGCATTGATGGCGGCTACGTCACCGCCGTACTGCAGCAGGATCCGAAAAAGATGGGTGAAGAGGCATTGAAGGCACTCAATGCGCTCTCTGAAGGCAAAACGGTGAGCAAAACCATTCTGGTTCCGGCCACCGTGGTGACCAAAGCGAACGTCGACAGTTACCGTCCGCTCTTTAAGTAACCGATTACTCGCTGCGCACGGCGAGCAGCGCAGCGAGTTCCGCGGGTGTAGGAAACGCGTTTAGAGTGCCGGTGCGGCTCACCGTGATGGCAGCAGCCTGGCTGGCGTGCCGCAAGGCAAGGGCATCGGGTTGCACACCGCGTAATAGCGAGGATGCAAGCAGCACGGCGAGGAAGGTATCGCCAGCGCCGGTGCTGTCCACCGCTTGCACCGGTGTGGCCGGGCAGAAGAGGCGTTGAGCGTCGGTGATGAGCCAGACACCCGCAGCGCCTTGGGTAATGACCAGCGTGTTAACGCCAGCCGGTTGCAGTAACTCGGCTTCCAGCTGGTTCACCACGGCGATATCGACCAGCGGCCAGAGTTGTGCGAAATCAGGATTGACGGGCGAGGGATTGAATACCGTTTTCAGGCCGTTGGCTTTAGCCCACATGAAAAGGAGGCGGGTTTTCTCAACGGAGAAATTACCCTGCTGTAGCAAAATATCGCCGGCCTGGGCATCGGCTAAATAAGGCAGCATCTGTTCAATGCTTAAGGCATCTGCTGCCGCCGTGGTGGTAATAATGGCATTATCGCCATCGCTACTGTTTAAAATAATTGAGGCGTCGCTGTGAGAAGATGAATATTCAGTGGGAAAAAGAGTCAATGTTTCATGTGATATTTTCTCACGCATCCAGCGGCCATTAATATCGTGACCGATGGCCGCAATTAATCGTGTGTCGATACCACAGCGAGAAATAACGATCGCCTGATTAGCGCCTTTGCCGCCAATATCCTGCGATGTTTTCACGCCGTGAATAGACGCGCCTTTTTGCGGCAGATCGCCAATCGACCAGGTTTCATCAACAACAATATTCCCTGCAACATAAATTCGCATGATGGTTCTCGTTAATAAGGTGGAGAAGATGGTTTCTATATCAGCAGGAAAAGTCAGCGCAATTCAAGATATTTTTTCCAGAAAGAAAGCGGTGATTGGCGTGGTGCATTGCGATGCTTTACCAGGCTCGCCAAAATATCGCGGCAAGCCACTTTCAACAATTATTGAGCGAGCGCTACGCGATGCCGATAATTATATTGCCGGTGGCGTGCACGGTTTAATTGTGGAGAATCACGGCGATATTCCTTTTGCCAAGCCGGAAGATATTGGCCCGGAAACCGCCGCTTTTATGGCGGTGATAACGGAAAAGATTCGTGAACGTTTTGGCGTGCCGCTCGGAATTAACGTGCTGGCCAACGCCGCCATTCCCGCCTTCGCCACCGCCTTAGCGGGCGGCGCGGATTTTGTGCGGGTCAATCAGTGGGCCAACGCCTATATCGCCAACGAAGGCTTTATTGAAGGTGCCGCGGCGAAAGCGCTGCGTTATCGCAGCCAGCTGCGCGCCGAGCATATTAAGGTATTTGCCGACAGCCACGTCAAACATGGCAGCCACGCCATTGTCGCCGACCGATCGATTCAGGAACTGACGCGCGATGTGGATTTCTTTGAAGCGGATGCGGTAATCGCCACCGGGCAGCGCACCGGTGATAGCGCCACGCTAGACGAGATCGACGAAATCCGTGCCGCCACCGAGCTGCCGCTGCTGGTGGGTTCCGGCGTCACCCCGGCTAACGTGTGTCAGATTCTGGCACGTACTCAGGGCGTGATTGTTGCCAGCACGCTGAAAGTGGATGGCGTGTGGTGGAACGAGGTGGAGCTTGCACGCGTGAAACACTTTATGTCCGTGGCGCAAGCGGCGCTGGAGGAAGCTTGATGAACAGCTTCACTGACCAGCTTTTGCAGCAGCACCCTGCGTTATGGCAGGCGATGCAGCAACATCAGTTTGTGCTGGATATCGAGCGCAACCAGCTACCCGAAACGGCGTTTAAGCGTTATCTGGTGTTTGAAGGCAATTTTGTCGCCACCGCCATCAATATCTTCGCATTGGCAGTGAGTAAAGCGCCCGACATTCGCCAGCAGCGCTGGTTAATCGGCGTACTCAATGCGCTGGTGGATACGCAGATCGCCTGGTTTGAAGAGGTGCTGGCACGGCGCAACATCAATCCGGCGGATTATCCGCATGATGTGCCCGGCGTCACCGCGTTTCGCGATGGCATGTTGCAGGTGGCGCAGCAGGGCAGTTTCGCCGAGATCATCACGCTGATGTTTGGCGCCGAGTGGATGTATTACCACTGGTGCGCACGCGTCAGCGCCCAACCGCTGCTGGATGACGATATCCGTCGCTGGATCGATATGCATGCTGAAGAGGAGTTTCATCAGCAGGCGCTGTGGCTGAAAACTGAGCTCGACCGCTGTGCACAGGATCTCAGTGAGGCAGAAAAAAACCGCTTATCCCTGCTCTACGGCCAGGTGCTGCAGTGGGAAATCGATTTCCACAGCGCCGCCTATCTCAGCGCTGGGGAGGGAAGATGACGACGTGTTTTATTGAGGCGCGCAACATCTGCAAACGCTTCGGTGCCTTAACGGCACTTAACCAGGTCAATCTCACCATCCATCGCGGCGAAGTGCTGGCGCTGCTCGGCGATAACGGTGCCGGTAAATCCACTTTCACCAAAGTGCTGTCAGGCGCTTACAGCGCCAGCGACGGCGAACTGTGGATTGACGGCCAGGCGGTGAAATTCACCTCGCCGCGCCAGGCATCCGAACACGGCATCGCCACCATTTACCAGGAGCTGGCGTTGGCGGAGAACCTCAGCATTGCTGAAAACGTGTTTCTTGGTCGCGAGCTCAAGCGGCGCGTGCTGGGCATTCCTTTTTTACGCCGACGCGAGATGCGTGAGCAGGTCGATCAACTGTTAAAGGATCTCGACGCGCATATCTCCGATGCCGAAGCCTCGGTCGGCAGTCTCTCCGGCGGACAGCGCCAGGCGGTGGCGATCTGCCGCGCGCTCAACCTCAACGCGCAGCTGGTGATCATGGATGAGCCAACCGCCGCGCTGGCGGTTGCCGAAACGCAGAAAGTGCTGCAACTAACGCGGCGACTCGCCGAGCGTGGCTGTGCGGTGGTGTTGATCAGCCACAACATTAGCGATGTGTTCGCGGTAGCCGATCGCATGGTGGTGTTCCGCCGTGGACGAAAAATTGCCGAGCGCCGTCACGCCGAAACATCACCCGATGAAATCGTTTCACTGATTACCGGTGCGCATCCCGATGCGCGCGTGTTTGAGAATCAGTAATTGTTATGCCATTAACCCAGGGGAAATAAACATGCGTCGACTCACTACTGCAGTCTGTTCTCTCTCATTACTGTTTTCAGGTTTTGCCCTCGCCGCTGAGAAAGTGGCCTTTGTGCCGCAAATTATCGGTATTCCCTATTTTCAGGCGATGGAAGCGGGCGGTAAACGCGCGGCCAGCGATCTGGGCGTCGAGTTTGTCTATAGCGGTCCGGTAGATACCAATCCGATGGATCAACTGCAGATCGTGCAGAACCTGATTGCGCAGAAGGTCAACGCGATCGGCATCAGCGTGCTCGATGCTTCCAGCATCGCGCCGGTGCTGGCGCAGGCGAAAGCGAATAATGTGCACTTGTTTACCAGCGACAGTGATGCGCCTGACAGCGGACGCCCGGTGTATGTCGCACAGGCTACCGATCAAGGTTTGGGCGAAACCATCATTGATGAAATGGTCAAACGCGTCGGCGATCGCGGCAAGATCGGCATCGTGTCCGGTGAAGCCACGGCCTCTAACCTCAACAGCTGGATTGGTTTTATGCAGCAGCGGGTGAAAAGCAAATATCCCAACATCACCTTGCTAAAACCGCAGTATGCCGGCGGTTCGGCCAGCCGCGCGGCACAGATCGCCACCGATTTAATGTCAGCTAATCCGGATATTAAAGGCCTGATCGCCATGGCATCGACCACCTGTCCGGGCGTGGCGCAGGCGATTGAGACCGCCGGTAAAAATGGCAAGGTCATCGGCAGCGGTTTCTGCAGCCCGAACACCGCGCGCGCCTATCTGAAAAGCGGAGCCTTTGGTTACACCGTGCTGTGGGATCCGGAAAAACTCGGCTATCTCACGGTGTGGGCCGGTAAACAGCTGATTGATGGTAAAGCCTTCAGCGCCGAGAACCGCGTGCCGGGCTTCACCGAGCCGGTGAAGTTTGACAGCAAAACCGGCGTACTGCTGCTGGGAGCGCCGGCGGTATTTACCAAAGAGAATGTCGATCAGTTCAAATTCTAATGGGGATGCGCATGCATATGACTTCACGGGAGATCGCCTTGCTGGCGATTGCCCTGTTCGCCAGCGCCGGCTTCTCCTGGTTCTCACCCTGGTTCGCCACGCTCGATAACCTGCTTACCATCCTGCGCAACAGCAGCGAGCTGCTGTTAATAGCGCTGGGTATGACGCTGGTGATCGCCATGGGCGGCGTGGATGTTTCTGTCGGCGTGGTGATGGGCGTAGCGGCGTGGGCGGTTGGCCAATTGCTGCTGGCCAACTCGCCTTGGCTGGCGGCGCTGGCGGGGCCGTTACTTGGATTGGGGTTGGGTTTGATCACCGCGCTGGTGGTGGTGATGGGCCGCATTCCGGCGATTGTCGGCACGCTCGGTTTGTTCGGCGTGTGGCGCACCGGGCTGTTTGCGCTGCTGGGTGGACAGTGGTTATCCGGGCTGCCCGGCAACCTGAGCAGCGGCTTAATGCACGCCTTTTTGGGCGTACCGGTAATGGCGTGGATCATCGTGTTGGTGTGGGCCAGCGTATGGCTGATGCTGCGCCACACACCGTACGGTTTGTGGCTATTGGCGGCAGGCAACTCTGAGGAAAAAGCCCGACTGGCGGGCATTCCGGTCACTCAGGTGCGCATCGCTACCTTCATGATCAGCGGTTTGCTGTGTGGCATCGCGGCAACCTGCTATATCGCCACCTATCGCAATGTCGAAATGACGGTGGGCGGCAGTCTGGCGCTGGAAGCCATCGCCGCAGTGGTGCTGGGCGGCACGCGCATTACCGGCGGCTCCTGCAGTTTATTGGGCACACTGCTCGGTGTGTTGCTGCTGCGCATTCTGCAAAACGGTTTGCTGCTGGTGGGGATTCCATCGCTGTGGCAAACGGTGGTGACCGGCGCAGTGTTGCTTATCGTATTGAGCAGTGAAGCGGCGAGTGGGCGAGTGTTGGCATTCAGGAGGATCGCATGACCTGGTGGCGCAAATCTCCCGACTTATCCTTGCTGAGCGCGCTATGGCTGCTGTTGGCCATCGGTATCGTGCTGGTGTTGCCGCAAATGCTGGCTTCCTGGTCGATCACCTCGATCCTGCAGTTCGCCACGTTGCTGTCACTGGTGGCGCTCGGCCAATCGTTAGTGGTGATGACCGGTGGTGGTGGCATCGATCTCTCGGTGGGCGGCAACGTTTCGCTCTCGGCGGTGATCGGCATGCTGGCGCTCGATCAGGGCATTAATCCGCTTTGGCTGCCGCTGATTTGCCTGATAACCGGCACGCTAGCGGGTGCGCTCAACGGCTGGCTGATCGCGCGGCTGCGTCTTTGGCCGCTGATCGTCACGCTGGGCAGCTTCTATCTGTTTTCCGGACTGGCGCTGGCGCTGACCGGCGGCGCCGCGCTTGCCGGTGTTCCAACGGCGTTAACCCAATGGGGGCGCGGCACGCAGTTCTTCATCCCACTACCGTTTCTCACCTGCGTCATTCCGGCTTTCCTTATTGCCTGGCTGATTCTGAGCAAAAGCGCGTGGGGGAAATGGATTTACGCCTGTGGCTTCAATGAACACGCCACGCGCTTAGTCGGCATTCCTGTCGATCGTCTGCGCTTGCTCGCCTACTGCCTGAGCGGCTTGCTGGCGGGCTGCGCAGGATTCGTCTCACTGACCTGGTTAGGCAGTGCGCGTCCGGAAATTGGCGTCAATCTGGAACTCGAATCCCTTACCGCGGCTCTGCTCGGCGGCGTGGCGATCTTTGGCGGGCGCGGCAGCGTGATCGGCGTATTAGCCGCCGCGCTGATGCTGGTGACGATCAAAACCTGCATGTTACAGCTGGGGTTAAACAGCGTCTGGCAACTGGGCGTGGTGGGCATTTTGTTGATTATGGTGTTGATGGCACAACGACTTTTTATCTATCGGAGATAACCAATGAATCTGACCGAACACATTAGCGCGCACGTTGATGCGAGCGCAGAACGCATCGCGCAAACCCTGTGCGATCTGCTGGCGTTTCCCTCTATCGTGAAAGTTGATCCGCGTGAAGCCGGACCGGGCGAGCGCGATTGCCAGCTTTATCTGCAGCAACGTCTTGCATCGCTAGGCATGGAGACCGATTTATGGGATCCCGACGGCCCAGCCCTGTACGCCAAATATCAGGGCCGACCGGGCGCCAATAAGGGCCGCACCTTTGAAGGCCGACCTAATCTCGGCGGCACGTTAGCGGGCGCGGGCGGCGGCAAATCGCTGATGCTCACCGGCCACATTGATGTGGTCCCGCCAGGCCCGCCGGAACATTGGCACACCGATCCCTTCGTACCGCAGATCAAAAACGCGGCGGTTTATGGTCGCGGCGCAGTAGATATGAAAGGGGGCGTCGCCTGCATGTTGATGGCGGTGGAGCTGTTGCAGGATCTCAATATTCGTCTGGCGGGCGACGTGGTATTTACCACCGTGGTCGATGAAGAGATTGGCGGCATGGGCTCGCTGGCGATGGTCGATCGCGGATTTAAAGCCGATGCCGGCATCATGACCGAGCCGACCGCCAACCGTATTTCGCCGATTTGCCATGGCATTCTGTGGGGCCGCATTATCCTCGACGGCATTGGCGGCCACGCCGAACTCACGCCAAACAGCTGGGACAGCAGCGGTCCGGTTGATGCGGTGATGCTGTGTCGGCAGATGCTGGATGGCCTCGATGTGCTCAATCGCCGCTGGCAGACGCAGCCGAGCAAAAATCATCCGCTGATGGAACTGCCCAACCAGATTATCGTGACGCAGCTGAAAGTCGGTGAACACCCGGCCTCGATAGCCGGGCGCGCAGAGATTGTCATTGATGTGCAGTATCTGCCAGCTGAGAAGGATGAGATGGGGCTGGGCGGCAACGTTAAAAAAGAGATTGAAGCGCACGTTGCCAGGGTTTGCGCGCTCGATCCCTATCTGGCAAAGCATCCGGCTAAAATCGAGTGGATTCTGGATGCCGATTGTGCAGAAATCGCGGCGGAGCATCCGTTTGTTACCGCCTTCCAGCAGGGCGTGACCGATGCGGCACTGAATCCGCAGCTGGCGGGGTTCGGCGCGCACAGCGATATTGGTTTACCGAGTACGCTGGGCCAGACGCCAACAGTGAACTTTGGCCCGGGCGATCCAGCGATGTCGCACCAGCCCAACGAACACGTACCGATTGCCGATCTTGTGGCGTGCACCAAGGCGATTGCGTTGACGTTAGTGCGCTGGTGTGGCGTGGCATCGTAGGCTCGCCATCAGGAACGCCTCTAAGCAGAAAGGGCGGATTTGCCCACGGAAGTGAAGATGGCGTCATCCTGCGGCGTGTGGATGCGACCGCACAGCACATTGCGTAGGTGACGTTGTAACGGATGGTGGCGCGTTAAGGCGTGATTGCCGATGCTCTCCACCATCAGCTGCACGCTGCGAATGGCGTTTTCGGTCACCACCTGTTTGATTTGTGCGGCATGTCCACTGGCGATGTGGCCGTGTGCGGCGCTGCTCAGCAGGGTTTGATTGGTGAACAGCAGTGTATCGATGCGACCCACCAGCTCATGAAAGCGCGGCAGCGAAGCCAGTGGCGCGCCCAGATTGGCAGGCGCCCGCTGCTGTAAAAAGGTGATAAACCAGTCACGCGCGCTCTGCGCAATCGCGTCGTACAGCGAGCCGAGCAGCACCGCCATCCACAGCGTTTCCTCTTCATTCAGGCCGGCTCGCGGCTCGCTCCACTGCGCCACGTTAACCGCGTGGTCAAGCGGGATCAGCACGTCATCCAGCACCACGCGATGGCTGCAGGTGCCCCGCATGCCGAGATGATCCCACTCATCGATAATCGTAATGCCAGGCGCGTGGGCGGGCACCAGATAGCCGCCGACCAGCGGATCGGCATCATCGCTGCTGGCCCAAACCAGCATCCAGCTCAGCCCATAGCTGCCGGTGGAGTAAATCTTCTCGCCGCTGATGCGCCAGCCCTCAGATGTGCGGCGGGCGCGGGTGGCGGGCAATCCGCCGCGCGCCGGCGTGCCCAACTCGGGTTCGACGCGCAGTGCATTGATCAACGCACCTTCAGCAATCACGCTCGCCGCCACTTTGCGCCGTATTGCTTCCGGCCAGCTTGAGGTGTCGTCGAGGCGACGTATATGGAGGTACTGCATGATGAGGATTAGCGCGGCGGAAGGTTCACCGCGTGCCACCGCCTGCACAATCGTCTGGCAATCAATCAGGTTTCCGCCGCCACCACCTAATTCAAGCGGCAATGCAAAATGCAGCAAACCCTGTTGCTGCAATACGCTGAATGCCGCTTTAGGGAATTCGCCGCTGCGATCAACCTGTTCGGCATCTTTTTCTAACGCGCGGGTGACCACCGGCAATATTTCAGCCAGGAACGGCAGGTTATTTGCCATGCGTAAATAATTCCTCTGTGCAATAAGCATTAATTGTTTACTTTTCCTTTGTAACTGTAAAAGCAATAAAGCGGGTATAGACATGCGTAATCGGCATAATTGCGCCGCCGTTTGAGGTGTTAATTTGCAATGGCTGTTTCTGCGTATCGCATTAATTAGGGTTAACCCTTCACCTGCATATTTTTTTGGAGTTATTTAATGCCAAATAATTATTTACTTTCGCGTCGGCATTTTCTGGGATATTCCGCTGCGGCGACGATGGCGGCAACCTTACCGGGAAGGGCGTTTGCCGAGGATCATATGGCGGGTATGCCGATGCCGGGCGATTTATTACAGGATGGCCCAGGTAAATGGGCGCTGGCAAAACCGACGCACGTGCGCCTTGCGGTCAATCTCAATGCCATTTGCCTCGCACCGGTTGTGGTGGCCGATCAGCATAACTTCTTCAAAGCACACAATCTGGAAGTGGAGTTCGTTAACTTCGGCAACTCAACCGAGCTGCTGCTGGAATCGATTGCCACCGGCAAAGCAGAAGCGGCGATTGGCATGGCGTTGCGCTGGCTCAAAGCGCTGGAGCAGGGCTTTGACGTTAAACTCACCGCCGGTACGCACGGCGGCTGTATGCGCCTGCTGGCGCGCGATGGCGGTCCAACCACGCTAGAGCAGTTGAAGGGCAAAACTATCGGTGTCACCGACATGGCTGGCGCAGATAAAAACTTCTTTTCGCTGATGCTGAAAAAGCACGGCGTCGATCCCAATAGCGATGTCGACTGGCGCGTGTTCCCGCAGGATTTGCTGCCAATGGTACTGGAGAAGGGCGAGATTCAGGCCGCCAGCGGCTCCGATCCGGTGATGTGGCGTTTGACACAGAAACCGGGCTATCGCGAGATTGGCACTAACTTAATGGACGAATACGCCAAACTGAGCTGCTGCGTGGTAGGCACGCGCGGCAGCCTGATTCGCGAGCAGCCAGAAGTGGCCGCCGCCATTACTCACGCCATTCTGCAGGCGCATGCCTATGCGGCGCAGCATCCGGAAGCGATTGGCAGCGAGTTTAACGGCCATGCGCTGAACACCACGCCACAAGAGATCGCCAGCGTGTTGAAAACCCATACGCATGGGCATTACTCGGTGGGCAATGCGTTTGTGAATGAGATCGACGTCTATGCACGGGATTTGAAGGCGATCAACGTGTTACGACCGGAGACCGATCCGTTGTTGTTTGCCAAAGGGATCACCAGTAACGTGCTGGCTTAATGGGTAAACCAGGTCGGCATGAATGCCGTAATGCTCGTCAGTTAAGCAGTGCACTGGTTCTGCGGGGGTTCCGCCCGCTAAGCCTATGGCAGTTTCAGAATGTGTGAAGCCGGCGGCCGGGCTAAGGTCCGAAGGCGCGGACCTTAGCAATCCGCGCCTGCGCCGTCCTCGCTGTTCCCTCGCTTATCACTCCGGCCTGACGGACCGCGCGGATTCGCCATCCCTGGCTCATGCCGCGCTTTCGCCGACGTCGTGTCGGCTCATCCTGGCCGTCACTCTGCGCTCGGCGCTGCGGATAGCGCCCAACACCGTCGCCTGTCATTACCGTATCTGGTTTGAAATTCTGCAGGCTGAAGGTTATGGGGCACGTGGTCGCCATGAATGGCGACCCTACAGGCGCTACAGCGATGATGATTCAGCAATAGGCATTGATGCTACAGCGCAGGTGTTGAGGCGACATCCCAGCCCGCTGAGCGAGAGAGGGATTCCAGGGCGAGCCGCAGGGATGCGGCGAGAGGCGGCGCTGAGCAGGAGCGAATCGCCGCCGGTCCGTCAGGAATCGCGATTGAGTGAAGGCACCGCGTAGCGGCGGGGTGGGGGGGGGGGGGGGCGGGGGGGGGAGAGGGCGGGGCCCGGACGCCCTCTTCTCGGGCGCCGCACGGCGTAGATGAAACTGCCTCAGCCGATGGCGAACGAAAGTCGCTCAGCGCTTAACTGATCGGCATTACGGCATGAATGCCGACCCTACGAGATTGTAGAGTGCGCAATCATGCGCACCTCGACGTCAGGCAATTTTTCTCGATGTCTGCACGGCGCTTGCCAGCTTGAGCGATTCGGCCGGCACCTGATGCGCAAACAGCTGGGTGGTCAGATAACTGCTGCCGCCATCTGCCAGCAACACCACAATGCGCTTGCCATGATTCTCCGGCCGCGCCGCCACCTGTTGCGCTGCCCACAGCACCGCACCGGATGAATCGCCCACCAGCACACCTTCGCTTAGCGCCAGCTGCCGTGCGGCGGCGTAAGCCTGCCAGGTCTCCACCGCGATCACCTCATCGTAAACGCGATGGTCGAGATTGGCGGGAATGCGCTCCGGCGTCTGATTACTGAAGGCATGAACGCCGGTGATCTCCAGCGGATCGGGACGCAGTTCGCTGGGCTGTGAGCCGACGCCCGGTTCCACCGCAATCACCTGCAAACCCGGATGCTGCTGTTTAAGGTAGCGCCCGGTACCGGATAGCGTGCCGCCGGTGCCAACCGCGGCGATAAAAATATCCAGCTCGCCTCCGCTGTCGCGCCAGATCTCCGGCCCGGTGGTGCGCTCGTGTACCGCCGGATTGGCGGGATTATCCAACTGCAGCAGGAAATGCACCTCCGGCTCTGCGGCGGTGACTTGCTCGGCCAGCCATTTAGTGGCGGCGACGAAATCGCCGTTGCTGGCATCGTAAAACGCTTTAAAACCTTCGATGGTGCTGAATGGCACTACTTCCGCACCGTAGGCCTGAATGATCTGGCTGCGTTCGATGCTGACAAAATCATTGATATAGACGCGAAATTTGTAGCCTTTGGCCGCGGCAATTGCCGCTAAGCCAATACCGGTATTACCGCTGGTGGTTTCTACCAGCGTATCGCCAGGCTGGATGATGCCGTTGCGTTCGGCAGCTTCAATCATGCTGAGGGCGATGCGATCTTTTACGCTGTGATTGGGGTTAAACAGCTCCAGCTTGGCGACCAAATCGGCCTGGATCGCCTGCTGCTGCGCATAACGCGTCAGACGCAACAGTGGCGTGTTGCCAATCAGTTCAGTGATAGAAGCAGAAATTTTTGCAGCCATAATCGACCTCGGCAATGGATGATTTGAACCGAATATCTGCGCGATAAATCGCGCCGCTACGAATGCATGCACATACCGTAGCGGCGCAATTTATTGCGCAATGTGTGTTGTTACCATTTCACCGCGCTGCGCTGCCACGACAGCAGCCGGTCGCGAACCAGGAACAGCAGGGAGATTAGCGAGGAGAACAGCAGCGCCATCACTATCAGCGCGGCATACATGTTGGCGTAGGCCGCCCAGCCTTGCGCCCACTGCAGATACCAACCCAGTCCGGATTTCACCCCCATCATCTCCGCTGCCACCAGCACAGAGAACGAGGCGCCCAGCCCCATAAACAGGCCGACAAACAGGTGCGGCAGCGCCGCAGGAACGGCTACACGCAGCACGAGAAACAGCGAATTAGCACCCAGCGTGCGCGCCACGTCGTAATAACGGGTATCAACGCTGGAGACGCCGGACCAGGTGAGCACCGTTACCGGGAACCAGGTGGCGAGCGCGATCAGGAATACCGCCGCAGAGAAGCTTGACGGGAAGAAGTAGAGCGACAGCGGCAGCAGCGCGGTAGAGGGAACCGGGCCAAGGAACCGCAGAATCGGATGTACCCAATATCCCAGCCCGCGCGACCAGCCAATCGCCACGCCCGTCACAAAGCCCACCACGCTGCCGTAGATAAAGCCGAAAGCCAGCAGGCGCAGCGAATTCAATACGCTATCGAGCAGGCGCGGCCAATCGGTGGCGTAGGCCTCCACCAGCGCACGCGGCGGGGCGAAAAACGGCGCTGGCAGCAGCGCCAGTTTGCCCGTCACGATTTCCCACAGACCGATCAACAGCGCCAGTACAATCAGCCACGGTCCGCTGCGCTTGAGCGGTGCCAGCAGCGTCAGGCGTGGAAACAGGCTGGAGGCGATGGCCAGCACGCTGAGCAACAGCGCAATGCCGGCAAACAGCTCATGTGTCTCATTTACAAAGCGCGGGGCGGCAAAACCCTGCGGCTTATCCGGCACCGCCACCATCAGCGCTACCAGCGCCCACCACAGCAGTAGCGCGCCCCACACCGCCGGTTGAATACGGCGCGGCTCGTCACGGTTGCGGGTAATCGTCAGGGTTTCACTGGCCATCATCGTCTCCTTAGCTCGACATATTGCTCATGTGCGCCATGTTGCTGGCGTGCTGATGGCCGGATTCCGCTGGCAGCAGCTCCGGCACATAGTGCTCGGCAAAGCGCTGCGCATCGGTATCCGGGCGGATCACATTGATCTTCTTCAACTCGTCGATGTACACCGCCACCTCTTTGCGCAGCTGCGCCCCGGTGGAATGGTGGCTATGGGTATGCTCTTTCAACATCGCGGCAATATCCTCAACCGCCACGGAGCCCGGCACAAACGGCTGGAAGATTTTCGCCGTCTCTTCCGGGTGCTCGGCGGTCCACTGCTGTGCATCGACGATCGCCTGCGTGATGGCGCGCGCGGTAGCTGGATCGTCACGCACCAGCGAGCCGCGCAGGCCCAGCACGCAGCAGGTAAGGTTGGCGTATTCGCCTTTTAGGTTGTTATCCACCTCCACCAGATCATGCTGCTTCTTCAGCAGCCAGCCCTGCGGGTCATCGGTGGCCAGCGCCTGTACTTCGCCTTTGCGCAGCGCTTCGCCAAACAGGTCGGGCGGATATTGCAGCCAGTTCACCTGCTTATCTGGATCGATGCCCTGTTTCGCCAGCTGGATGGCAAAGAAGTTGCGGATCGGGCTGGCCTGATCGCTGACCGCCACCGATTTACCCACCAAATCTTTCACATCACGAATACCGCTGTTTTGCGGCGCGAGCAAACGCATGCAGCCGCCGTGCGTGCCCACCGTAAGGTCAACATCAAAGCCTTGCTCCAGCGGCTTCAGCCAGCGCAGCGCCATACCGATACCGCCATCGGCTTGTCCGGTGGCAATCGCCTGCAGCAGCGCATCGGTTGGGCCGCTAAAGTTCACCGGTTCAACATTCAGGCCGTACTTTTTAAAGAAACCTTGCTTCAGCGCTACCGAAATCGGTGACTGACACACCGCCGTTTGTCCCCATGCCAGCTTGATAGTTTTGAGGGGTTTATCGTCGGCAAATACCCTGCTGCTCAGCAAAGGATTGACCGCAACACCGGCACTGAAAAGACCCAACCCGCGTAATAACGCGCGTCGGCTCAGAGAGAATTGTTGAAATGCCATCCTGTCTTCCTTGTAGATAAAGTTCACAGGCACTATGGCAAAGGTGCTAAGCGCGACCAAATAACAATCCCGCATGACAACATGCAATTTTTCATTATGAGTATTTGCGGATAAGTTTGCCGAAATGGCTATTTCGAGGTGTGGCATGTGCGGCTTATGCTTTATTTCTTAGCTTATTTTGCTGGAGCGGAAATATGTCCAATACCACGGCGGGCGTTAATATCGTGATTGAGAAAGTTAATCATCACTTTACGTTAGAAGGCGAAGATTTGCCGGTGCTGGAGAATATTAATCTGCAGGTGAAAGCCGGTGAATTTGTCGCGCTGTTGGGGCCTTCCGGCTGTGGCAAATCGACGCTGCTGCGTCTGCTGGCGGGGCTAGAACCGCCAGCTAGCGGCTTACTGGCGGAAGAGGGCAAGGCGATCACCGCGCCCGATCCGTCGCGCGTGGTGGTGTTTCAGGATCCGACGCTCTATCCGTGGCGCACGGTGTATGACAACGTCGGTCTCGGCCTGCAGATTCGCGGTGAAAGCCGTCCGGTGCGTGAACAGCGTATCAACGCGATGCTCGATCGCGTGGGGCTGAAACAGTTTGCGCGCGCCTGGCCGCATCAACTCTCCGGCGGCATGGCGCAGCGTGCGGCACTGGCGCGCGCGCTGGTTAACGTGCCGCGATTGCTGATCCTCGATGAACCGCTGGGTAAGCTTGATTCACTCACGCGGTTGCGCATGCAGCAGGAGATTGTTGACCTGTGGCAGGAGCAGCAGTTCACCACGCTGATGGTGACGCACGATGTGGAAGAGGCGCTGGTGATGGCTAATCGCGTGGTAGTGTTCAGCCCACGTCCGGCAAAAGTGGTGGATGTGATTGAGGTTGATCTGCCGTGGCCGCGTCGGCGTGACGATCCGCAGCTGGTGGCGCTGCGAAGCCGGATTCTGGATTTATTAGGAGCGGATCGCGTGGCAGCCTGATGGTGTTGCTTCAAGTCGCGACGACATATCGGTCAATATTTTCGTGGCAAACTAGAGCGTAGCAGCTGAATTAATACATCAGCCGCATCATGTAACTGCTTTAATGAGAATCCGCCGAACCCCAACATCAAACCTGGCCGCCCCCGTTTATCTGCATACATCGGCGAAACAGGACGAACGGCGATGCCTGCGGCCAATGACTTTGCAGCGATTTCCACATCATTGGCACTTTCATATAACCAGAGCAGAATATGCATTCCCTGATCGCTGGGCTGGATGACGCAGCCTAGTGATAGAGACGGTTTCAGTGCCGCCAGTAACGCTTTACGCCGCTCGGCGTAGAGCATGCGAATGCGGCGGATATGCGCTTCAAAATATCCCTCCTCCATATAGGCCGCGAGTACATGTTGTTCTGATGTAGGTGAATGTCGGTCAAGAATCGAGTGGATTCCAGTGAACGCTTCTATAAGATTATCCGGGGCAACAATATAGCCAAGCCGCAAAGAGGGAAAAAGGACCTTACTCAATGTCCCCAGATAGATAACCCGCGAAGAGCCGAGACTCTGCATGGCAGGAAATGGATGGCCAGCATAGCGAAGTTCGCTGTCGTAATCGTCCTCAACAATCCATGCGTTATTTTGCATAGCCCAGGCGACCAGAGCCTGGCGGCGCGCCATGCTCATTGGCATGCCTAAAGGATACTGGTGAGACGGCGTGACAAACGCTAACCGCGCGTCCGGGCAATTCACTGTTCCTCGTTCTATATTGAATCCTTCATCATCAACGGGAACGGCACAAACACGCATCCCGAGTTGTTCGAGTACGGCTGTTAATCCATGGTATGCGGGGTTTTCCGTAAGAACAGCATCACCCTGCGACAGCAAAACACTTCCAGCCATGAAGAGTCCCTGTTGAGCACCGGAAGTAATAATGATGTTTTCCATCGTGCATTTCACGGATCGTGCGCGACGTACATAGCCCGCAATTGCTGTACGTAATTCAGGTAATCCACGCGGGTCGGCGTAACCAGATGGCGCTGCACACGAGGAAGCTCGCACGCGATTACCCAACCTGCACCAGTTATCATCAGGAGCAACGCCGTTTGTTGGTAAAGCCACAGCGAATGGCAAAGGTTGTTGAGGTAGAAGGCTGCGTCCAATCTCAGCCAGACGGGAAACGGATGGCGGCAAAGGCGCCGCTAACTGATTTGATGTGGTTGAGTTAGCCGCAAACTTTGCGGGCAGCAGTTCCCTGATTTCAGAAGCTACCCGCGTTCCAGCGCCAACTTTTGTCTCCAGGAAGCCTTCTGCTTTCAGTTGATCAAATGCGTCCACCACTGTTCCTCTGGCAATGCCAAGCGATGAGGCCAGCGCTCGCGTGGAAGGCAACTCTTCAGCAGGTTTCAATTCACCCGTCGTTATCGCGTTTCGCAGACACTTAATGAGCTGTCGCCCAACGGCACCCGCGCTTACGTCAATCAACTTAAGGGAAGGTATTGCAATAGTAGTAGGACGTTTCGTCATAAAGTGGTCTAGTGGAAAGCATCAATAATGGACCTTAATTGTAGTCCGGTAAGAATTATACTCCAGCGATATTAACAACGGAGATGAGCTATAAACGATAAAAATCAAATTTTCCAGTCCCACACGCTTCCTGACAACTTACCTGCTCCGATTGATGATGGCGCAGCCAATCATCTAATCGGTCTGCGGATACCCTCAATTTCGCTGCGCTCGACCTCAGGTGAGCTGATCGATCTTTCCGCTTTGGAGGGTCGGATTGTCGTTTATGCCTATCCGATGACTGCAGTACCTGGCATCGCATTGCCATCGGGCTGGGATGAGATCCCCGGTGCACGAGGATGTAGCCCTCAAAATCTTTCATTCCAGGCAGAAAAGGATGTATTTGCTGCGCTTGGCGTCACCATCTTGGGATTGAGTACACAAACAACGGAATACCAACAAGAGATGACGGGTCGACTTGGCCTCTCTGTGCCAGTGCTGAGTGATTCAGATTTCAAATTCGCGGATGCGCTGCATTTACCCACGATGACAATTGAGGGCATGAGATTACTCAAACGATTGACCCTGATAATTAATAAGGGGACGATTGAAAAAGTTTTTTATCCCGTATTTCCAGCCGATCAGGCAGCAGCGCAGGTTATTGAGTGGCTGAACAAAAATACATTTCAGGAGTCCACTTCTGGTGTAGTGATCTATACCACTCAGCAGTGCCCATATTGTAAATCAGCTAAACAATTGCTCCAGGGAAAAAATATCGCTTTTACTGAAATCGATATTGAGCACGATCCGCAGGCGGCAAGTGTGATGATGATTCGCAGCAATGGCCGTCGCACGGTACCTCAGGTTTTCGTCGGCAGCACTCACCTTGGCGGGGCAGATGAGTTGCTAACGCTTGAGCGAAGAGGGCAATTAGATGCGATGCTAAAAGGAGCATGAATGAATAATACAGTTTTAATCGAAGAATATTAGGTAAGCCGCTATTACCTTTATGATAATAGCGGTGAAGACGCTGATTTGCCGCTCAGTTCTCCCCCGCTATTGGCAAAATGCGCCTCTTGAAGAGTGCTAATTCCTGCAAACGCTGAGAATATCGTCTTTCGCTTGATACTCGTTCGTCTGAACCCCGGTTAATCCCAGCATGGTTGAGAACAGATTATCCTGTGAATAACCGTTATGTGCCGCTTGCCGATCAACACAGGCTTTGCTCACGCCATAGCGCTGTTGATAGTCTGGCGACAGCCACATCAGCATCGGCACATGTTTCTGCACATCCGGCGCAATGGCATACGGCATACCGTGCAAATAGGCGCCATTTTCGCCTAACGACTCCCCGTGGTCGGAGAGGTAGATCAGGCTGGTGGTATATTCATCCTGATGCGCTTTAAGCACCTTAATTGCTTTGTCGACAATATAATCGCTATACAGAATGGTATTGTCGTAAGTGTTAACCAGCTGCTCTTGCGAACAATCCTGAATTTGATTGGTATCGCAGGTCGGAGTGAATTTTCTAAACTGTGGCGGATAACGATTGAAATATGTCGGTCCGTGGCTGCCAATAGTGTGCAATACGATCACGCCATTGCCTTTGAGATGTTTAATATAGTCCTCAATACCGTGGAATAACACCTCGTCATAACACTCACCGTCATGGCACATATTCGGCAGATTCAGGCTGGTCATATCCTGATGCGGGACACGATCGCAGGCGCCTTTACAGCCACCGTCGTTATCATTCCACAGCACCTGCACACCGGCACGCTGGATAATATCGAGCAAGCCTTCCTGATGATCGGCAAGCTGATCGTCATAATGGCTGCGCGGCATATTGGAGAACATGCACGGCAACGAAACCGCCGTGGCGGTGCCGCAGGACTGCGTGTTGGGAAAATAGGAAACCGCGTCCTTAGCCAGCAACGGCGTGGTTTCCCGTACATAACCATTTAGCTGAAAATTCACCGCGCGCGTGGTTTCACCCACCACCAAAATGGTGAGATTTTTCTTTGGTCCAATCAACATCGCGGGTTGTTGCTTTGCGTCTAAACCAATCTTCACCAGCGGCAAATTGGCGGTGCGGCTGTGGTTATACCAGAAGATCGACGCCACAATGGCGTTCGACGGACTGAGTGATTTAATCAGCTCTTTTTGATTACGAAATAGCGAGGCGTAATCTTTATAGAAAAACATGGCCACTAAGCAGATACAAATAATCGATACCAGCATCGACGCGGCGCGTTTAGCATAACTTTTCCACAATGGTGTTCCATTATTAATACGCAGCCAAAAAGCCAGCACGGCGACCAATAAGCCGCTGCAGCCCAACGTAATAATCAGTTTGGGTGACAATAACGCAAAGGATTCAGAAGCGGTGGTATCGAGAATATTCACGATCATCGAGCGGTCGATGACAATGCCGAAGCTCCAGATAAAATATTGAGCGGAAGCCGCCACCAATACGAATAACGCCAGAACAATGCGGTCGAGCCAGACCAATGAGGCAAGCGTTGCAATAATATTGATAACGCTAAATGCCACTAGCGGCATTGAGACGAACACCCACATCGTGCGCAGATTATCGAGTGGCATGGCGTCAATAACCTGACGGTAAAAGGCGATGTTCAGAAACAGTGCAATATAGATTGAAAACAGCGTAATAAAAGTCAGCCGACTTACCGTCGGTCTTTTAGGCAGCGAAAATGTCATGGGTTTATCCGAATAGGTGGAGAAGGCGAGAGCTTAATAAACCAAGGTTAAGTGAACCTTAATTAAGGCAAAGCATTGACGCTCGACTTAACAGACGGGCGTGCTACCAGGAGAACCAGACGGTAACAAAACTCACTACGGCAAATGCGCTGACAGCTACAGCCAGATATTCGCTAAACGGGCGGGACATCATCGATTTCATGGAAAATTTCCTCTTCAGTTGAGGCTATTTTCAGTGCTGAAGATTAAGCGATCCTTAGCGTGAGGCGAATAAATCCCTTTAAGAGCGATAGTGATCGGCAGCGACAGTTTATCGACCCTCATCGCCGCCTACTTAGCTTACCGCCGTTTATTCAACCTCGGGCAGCGCTAAAGTTCGGACTCAAATTGCCGTGGCGAACAGCAGTTCGCGCAACCAACGATGCCCAGCATCGCGGTGTGTGCGTTCGTGCCACGCTACGGTTTTAGTGAAGCCCTGAATCGCCAGCGGCGGTGCGCACACTTTTAAACCCGCGTGATGCTGCGCCAGACGACGTGGCACCACGCTAATCAGATCGCTGACGCGCAAAATTTCGGGCAACACCAGGAAACTGCATACCGAGAGCGTGACGCGTCGCGAACGTCCGATTGCCGCCAGGGCTTGATCGGTGACGCCGTGAAAATTGCCGCCGAGATACGAGACCAGCGCGTGATCCTGTGCACAGAAGTCGTCCAGCGTAAGGGTTTCCTGTTGCGCCAGCGGATGGTCATTGCGCATCAGGCACACATACTCTTCATCATATAACGCGCGGGCATGCAGGTCGGGCGGCGCGCTATCGGGCGTGATTAAGGCGATATCCACCGTTCCGCGTTCAAACTGCAGCGCTAACTGCTCATTATTCACCGGCAAAACCGCCACCCGTATGCCCGGTGCCTGCTGACGCAACGCCGCTATAAACGGCACAACCACCGCCCGCAGGGCGTAATCGGTGGCCGCGATATTGATGGTCATCTGTGCCGTTGCCGGATCAAACTGCTTTGGCTGCAGCAGCTCACTGACATCGGTCAAAATAGTTTTCACCGGCAGCGCCAGCTCCAGCGCGCGCAGCGTCGGCACAATACCGCGCTGGGTGCGGGTAAACAGCGGATCGTCAAAACATTCCCGTAAACGCGTCAACATGCCGCTGACGGCAGGCTGCGTGAGTGATAGACGCTCTGCCGCACGCGTGACGTTGCGCTCGTCCAGCAGGGCATCAAGCGCTTTCAATAAGTTGAGATCCAACGTACGCAAATCGGTTTTCATGTTAATTCACCAACAGCCGGGAAGGTGTGCAGCATAACCTTGTTCAGTTATCACGATAAGTAATATCAAAAATAAAAAATGGCGATTGGCCTTATTTCTTTCGCAGCGGAATACTGCATCCGTCCGCTACCGACGGCGGTGGCTCATCGAACAACATGAGAACGTATCAATGAAAATGAACGCGATTAACTGGCCGGAAGGCTTCGTACCCGGTTTTACTGACAATTACTGCTCGAATGAAGTGATCGTTGCTGGCCTGACCACCCGTGAAATCTGGCCGCTGCTCAGCACGCCGGCACTGTGGCCGACCTACTACAAGAACTCAGCGAACGCGCGTTTTTATGACAATAAAGGCCCGGAGCTGGCGCAGGGCGTGCGTTTTTACTTTGAAACCTTTGGCTTCCCGGTTGATGCATTGGTTACCGAGTTGATTGCGCCTGCTGCGGGCGAACCGGCGCGTGTTTCCTGGCACGGCTGGGCAGGCGAGCCGGGTAGCGATGATCGTCTGGACGTGCTGCATGCGTGGCTGATTGAAGATCTTTCCGATAACCGGGTGCGCATTCTTACCCAGGAAACGCAAAATGGAAAACCGGCTGTTGAGCTGGCAAAAGCGCAGCCTAATCCGATGATAAATGGTCATCAGGATTGGCTGGATGGTTTGGTCGCTGCGGCCAAAGCCCGTCAGTAATGTATTAAAGCCGATTAGACAGATTTGGAATCAGCATAATACTCAATTTGTAACGGCGCGATTTAACGCGTGTAGTTTAAGGGCGCGCAATAAATTACGCCGCTACGGTGAGTACAAACGTGGCGCAGCCTTTAAACAGTTGCGTCGAGCTTGCGATTAAACAACGTTGCGAATAAATAATAAGCGGCAGACATTAGGTGTGCTGCTTATTTGTACGTCACTTCGATGATTTTAAAATTATTTACGGTTTTGACAATTAGGGTGCCCAGTTGATAAGGCAACGTTTGTGTTTGTCTGTTGAATGCAATCGTGCGCACTTTGTTAATACCTTCGCGATTACAAGTAACTGACGTACGTTGTTGCAGCGTGGACGTGGTACAGGCGGGTTCAACAATGGCACCGCTGAAGTTAATCGTTCCACCCTCGGCCATCGCCGTTTGCAGCATCACAAGGCCTGACAATACAACCAGGATTTTTAACATATGACATCCTCCAAATACCTTTAAGGATTTTCGTCCTCGTATGGTTAAACTTTAGAGGATAAGAAATGGAGTTAAGAAAAATCTTGGTTTTATTTTGTAATTACATGAAGTACACAACCTTCAGGCTTGGAAGTCACTGCTGAAAGGTTAATGCCTCGCCTCATACATGCATTTAAAGGGAGAGGGATGTTGAGTATTCCCCGCGCAGCAGTCCAAACAGCCAGTCGTTATGCCACTCATTTCTCAGCCAGTAGCTTTCCCGCAGTTCTCCCTCCAATACGAAGCCAACTTTTTCCAGCAATCGACGTGAGGGCATATTGCCTGCGGTAACGGTTGCAGTAAGCCGCCGGATGCCGCCGTCCTTAAACGCATAGTCACACAGCGCGATTAGCGACTCATACGCATAGCCTTTGCCTTGCGCTTCGGGCGCGAACAGAAAGCCGACCTCGGCACAGTCGCTGTCGCGATGAATATAGCCGCTAACGCCGATGCGATTGCCCGACTGTTTTTCACGAACTATCAGGCAGAGCCAATGTTCGCTCTGGGGCGACCAAAGCGGCAATCTTGCTGAAAAATCTGTGAGAATTTTTTCTTCGGATTTTTGGTCCGCGACGTAGTGCATGACCTGTGGCGCTAGCTGTAGCTGGCGGTAGAAAGCCCAGTCGGCTTCCTCGAGCTGCGCGCAGGTGAGTCTGGTGGTTTCGAGATGCAATCGGCTGGTCAATGTTCACCTGCATAAATCCGACAAGGAGGATGAAGGTATTTTAGAACGCACGTAACGTAGCGGCGCAATTTATTGCGCAATATCTGGATGGGCACGGAGTCGCGACTAATACACGCGATAAATCGCGCCGCTACAAATATGTGCAATCATTCTGTAGCGGTGCAATAAATTGCGCTGATCTTTACTGCTGAAACCTTAACGCCACGCCAAACGCCTGTTCGGCACCGACAATAATCGCGGACTCCTCTTCGCGGAACGCTACATCGCCAAGCAGGAGGCTCGCTTTTACCTTGCGCAAATCGGTAGTGCGCAAGGTTAATCCGGCCATGCGCGCGCTGCCGTCGTAATCGAGCGGTAAACTGGCAAAGCGCTGGGTGACGTATTCCGCGGCGGCAAAGCGCACCGTCGCCACGCCCGCTTTCAACACAAACGCGCCCTCCTGACAGGCAGTGAGCTTATCGGCGCCAAACAAACGGCTGTAAGGCTGTGCGGCGGCGGCGGGATCTTGCGCCACCACCACAAACTCAACGATATCGCTTACGCCATTAGGATGGATGCGCCACGCGTCCTGCCACACCGAATCTGGCGTGTCGTGCTGGCAAAAGAAGCTGCGGCCATTGGCAACCAGCGACGGACGCAGCCGCACCGTGCGGAAACGCGCTTCCTGCTCGCTGCCATCCGGCAAGGTCACCGGACGGAAAAAGCTCGCCGGTTGATCGCCGTCGATATCCTGGCTCTCCAGATAGCGCCACACCGCATCGGCATCTTCGGTTTTCCACACCAAACCGCTCAGGCCAATCGGCGACTGCCACAAATCCTGGCGCAGATTGCCGCGCCCGGCTTCAAAACCTAATAACTCCAGATAGTTATCACCGAAGATTGCCAGGTGATTGCTGGAACCGAGCGAATGGTGGCCGCGCTCGGTAAGCTGAAAACCCAGGCGACGAAACAGCGCGCTGGCGTCGTCTAGCTGGTCAGCAACATTGATCACCACATGGTCGAGACGTGGAACCGGTACAGGAATCGCCATCGCTTTTCTCCTTGCTCTTAGGGTCACGATGCCAGCGCCTGTTGTTGGCGCAGCGTCAGCAGCGCGCGCTGCGCCAGCTCGGTGAAGTAATGCACCGCTGGTTCCAGCATCGCTTCATCCGGATCGAAACCGGCGTGATGCAGGCCAAACTCACTGGCGCTGCCAATGCTGACGAAAGCGCCTGGCAGCTGCTGCAGGTAAAAGGCAAAGTCTTCGCCGCCCATTTGCGGCGTGCCGACTTGCGTTTCATAGCCCTGATCGGCAGCCAAATCCAGCGCGAAATCGGCCCATTCTGGCGTGTTGACCAGCGATGGCGGACCTTCCTGCCACACTAGCTCAACCTGCGCGCCAAATCCGGCGGCAATACCGTTAATCAGCGCCGTCATTTTCTGCGGGATTTGTGCCCGTATCTCAGCGTTGTGGGTGCGCACCGTACCTTCCAGCTCCACCGTTTGCGGCAACACATTCCAGCTATTTCCCGCCGTGAAGCGCGTTACGCTAACCACCACCGATTCCAGCGAGCTGAACACGCGGCTCGGCAGCGTTTGCAGCGCGGTGACGATGTGGCTGCCAATCACAATGCTATCGATACCTTCATGCGGTCGCGCGGCGTGCGCACCTTTACCGGTGATATTGAGTTGGAAACGATCGACGTTGGCGTAATAAGCGCCACCGCGCGTGCGCAGCGTGCCGGTGGGCAGATCCGGCGCGTTATGCAGGCCAAAAATCGCCTGCACATCGTTAAGTGCGCCTGCCGCCAGCAGCTGTTTCGCGCCGGTGAAAATCTCTTCCGCGGGCTGGAACAGAATGCGCACGCGGCCAGGCAATTGGGCTTCGATGCGTTTTAGCTGCTGTGCCACGCCGAGCATTACGCTGCTGTGCAGATCGTGGCCGCAGGCGTGCATCACGCCCGGCTGCTGCGAGCGCCATGGTTGGTCGGTTTGCTCATCGATCGGCAGGGCATCGATATCGGCCCGCAGCGCGATCAGCGGTTCGCCTTGACCAATTTCAGCGACCAGCCCGGTTTTCAGCGCCAGCGGCAGCAGCTTAACGTTGAGTTGTTGCAGCCAGCGCGTTAGCCGCTCGGTGGTGGCAAATTCCTGATCCGACAGTTCGGGATGCTGATGCAGCTCGCGTCGCCAGCGTACCAGCTGTTGAGGGGAAAGATCGGTCATGGTCATCCTTGGGTTTGTGCAGGTAAGAAAGGTTCGCCGAGCGTCAGCATCAGGCGGTTCGCCCAGGCAAAGAAGGCGGCGGATTGAATCAGATCCAGCAATTCCAGCGTGCTGAATCCCTGATCGCGCAGCGCTTGCAGCTGCTTCAAGCTGGTGGCAGCGGGGGTGATCGATAAGGTCGCCACCAGATCGATCTGTGCCGCCCAGCGCGCCGATTGTCCGTGCGACAATTCGGCACCCGGCGCAACATTCAGCAACTTCTGTACCGCCGGTTCATCTTTCGACAGCTGGCTGGCTTTGCGCGCGTGGACCGAGGCGCAGTAAATGCAGCCGTTAACCTTGCTTACCACCGTGGCGGCGAGTTCGCGTTCCGCGCGCGAAAGTCCACCCGCGGTATAGAAGATGCCTTTATCGGTGAGCGTGCGCTGCTCCAGCAGCGGCTGGTTGCGTCCCAACAGGCGGAAGTAATCGGAATCGCTGTGGCCGAATTTCGCCAGCGTGGCCTGCTCGTCAGCGCTAAATTCATTGAGCGGTTTAGCCGCCAGCCACGGCTCCCAGCCGAGTTCCTGCTGGGTAAAGGCGGTGAGGGCGGTTTTGCCGCTCAGGGTTAACGGCGCATCGTGCCACTTTCCGGCCACCGCATGCGGCTGCGCAGCCGTCTCTTCGCCGCTGAGTAAACGCAAACCGAGCAGCAAACGACTCTGGAAGCTGACAAACGCAATCAGCTGCGCCAGCGTGACGATACCGCGCGGCGACCAGCCGGCATGTTGCAGCGTCTCGATGTGCTGCGGCGCGGCCTCCACCGGATGCAGACTGAGCAGTTCAGCAAACGCTAAACCCGCGTCAAAGCGTGCGTTTTGCGCTGGCGGTTGCGCCTGCTGCTGATAATGCGCCTGCAGCGCGGTTACCCCGTGCCAGGCCGCGACCTGTGCGGCGAGCGCAAAGCGTTCGGCTAACGGGAAATCCTCATCATCTTGCGTAAACAGCACCTCGTAGCTGCCTTGCGTATGCTGCGTGGCGGCGGCGCGTTCAGCACGGGCTTGCGCCAGTTCGGATGCGGGATCGATATCGGCCAGCGCATTAAGTAAATCAAACGGTTGAGACATACAATTCTCCAGTTAAAGCATCAGTAGGGTCGCCATTTAGTAACGTGCTGGCTGTCCCCCACCTCGGTCCACCCCCATAAATGGGGGTGGAAGATGCTGCTATATGTGAGTTGGGAGCTGCATGTGGCAGCGTCTCCTTCCCCCGCTTGCGGGGGAAGGCCGGGATGGGGGACAGCAAGCACCTCCTAATGTTACCCATCATCCCGGTTTGTACCTTTATGGTGACCGCACCGACTTAGCCACGCAGCGCGGGCGCGATGTGGTCGGCAATTAACTCTATGGAACGCAAAATGTCGGCGTGCGGCGGATCGATGGAGTGCACCTGGAAGCTGATATCGGTGACGCGTTGCAACACGCTATCGGCCAGCAGCGATTGCCGCACCCGATCGGCATCACCAAAGTGTGCGTCCAGCTGACGCGCCTGCTCGTCAAGCGTATGGCCAACTACATGTCCTGACTCGCGGAAATGAGCGGCCTGGCGCTGTAAACCGGGCTCGGCAAGACGGCGCGCGTAGTCATTGGAGTCAGCGACAAAAGCGGTGCGCGACGCCAGAATGCGCGGTGCGATGCCAGGCGGTAACGCCGCCAGATAGGCGTCGATCATCGGGTTCTGCATCTGATCGAGCGTTAAATCAGGTTGACCCGCCGGGCGCGGCTGGGTGCGCGACAGCATCAAACCGTGGCCCGCCTGGCCCGCGCGTGCCGCACCCTCTACCGAGAAGGTGGCGATCCACACGCGCTGCGCCAACGTCGGCGCGGCAGGATAGAGATGATTATCCGGATGTCCCAGCGTATCGCCGCGCCATGCGCTAAGCAGCTGATGCAGATGATCGGCAAACACGCTGGCGCGTTGATCGATGGTGATACCGAACGGCAGAAACGAAGTGGCGGTGCCGCCCGATCCTAAACCGACCTCCAGCCGTCCGTTACTCAGCAAATCCAGTACTGCAGCATCTTCAGCCACCCGCAGCGCGTTCTCCATCGCCAGCGTGATGATGCCGGTGCCGAGGCGAATGGTGCGGGTATGCGCGGCAACGTGTGCCAGGAACAGCAGCGGCGACGGCAAGCCGCCCTCTTTTTCATGAAAGTGGTGCTGAGCGATCCACGCACTGTCAAAACCGGTACGCTCGGCGTGCTGAATCTGTTCGGTGGCCAGGCGATAGCGCTGTTGCGCGCTGGTGTCATCCAGCAGGCGGGTGAAAAAGCCAATGCGTTTACGCGTCATGCAGACTCCTTAATCAGCGGACGGAAAGCGGGAATCGCGTCAATCAGCGCGCGGGTATAGGCATGCTGAGGCGCAGAAAATAGCGTGACGGTGTCACCTTGCTCCACCACTTCACCGGCGCGCAGCACGGTGACGCTGTGCGCAATGCGGCGCACGGTGGCGAGATCGTGGGTGATAAACAGGTAGGTGAGGCCGAGTTCGCGTTGCAGTTGCTGCAGTAGTTGCAGAATCTGCGCCTGTACCGTGACATCCAGCGCTGAGGTGGCTTCGTCCAGCACCAGAATCGCCGGCTGCAGAATCAGGGCGCGGGCAATCGCCACACGCTGCCGCTGGCCGCCGGACAACTCGCGCGGTTTGCGCGTCAATAACTCGAGCGGCAAGGCGACGCGTTGCGCCACCGCTTCGACGCGCTGACGACGCGCTTCGCGGCTGAGTTTTTCAAAGTTAAGCAGCGGCTCTTCAATAATGGCGAACAGCGTCTGACGCGGATCGAGCGAAGCAAATGGGTTCTGATAAACGAACTGAATCTTGCGGCGCAGCTGGCGCTGGGCTTCACCGCGCAACGCGGTGGCATCGATGCCGTCGATCACTACGCGTCCGCTATCGGCCTGCTCAAATCCCAGCAGAATGCGCGCCAGCGTGGTTTTACCGGAACCGGATTCGCCGACCAGCGCGTGCGTGGTGCCGCGCGCCACGGTGACGCATACTTCTTTGGCCACCTGCAGCTGCTGCTGGCGACCGAGAGAGAACTGTTTGTTGATGCCGGAGAGCTGAATCGCCGGTGATGAGAAGTTGGCACGGGCAGGAACGGCCAGCGCGGCTTCACCGGCATCGGCATCCTGCAGCAGCTGTCGCGTGTAGGGATGCTGCGGCGCGTTGATCACCTGCGCCGCCGGACCTTGCTCTTGCACTTCGCCGTGACGGAACACCAGCAAACGATCGGCGCGTTCTGCCGCCAGCGCTAAATCGTGCGTGACAAACAGCACCGCGGTGCCGGATTCGCGGCGCAGCACGTCCAGCAGATCAAGGATGCGCTTTTGCACCGTCACATCCAGCGCGCTGGTCGGTTCATCGGCGATGATGATTTGTGGGCGCAGGGCGAGGGCGATAGCAATCAGCACCCGCTGTTTCATACCGCCAGAGAGTTGATGCGGATACTGCTTCAGGCGTTGCTCCGGATGGCTCAAACCCACTTTTTGCAACAGCTCCAGCACGCGCTGCTGGCGCTCGGCTTTGCTGATTTTCAGGTGCAGCTGCAGCATTTCACCCACCTGATCGCCGATGGTTTTCACCGGATTGAGCGAGTTGCCCGGATCCTGTGGCACTAAGCTGATGCTGACGCCGCGCAGGCTATCGAGCCGTTTTGACGACCAACCGGCGATATCGGTGCCGTTCAGCACAATCTTGCCGCTATCACGGCGGCCGTTTTCCGCCATCAAACCGATGATCGCCTGCGCGGTGGTGGTTTTACCGGAACCGGATTCCCCCACCAGTGCCACCATTTCACCGGGCTGTAATTCGAAACTGACGTTGTGTACCACCGCGCGCCACTCGCCGCGCTGGCGATAGCTCAGGGTTAAATTCTCAATGGCTAATAGCGCGCTCATGCGTCACCTCCGGCCAGTTGACGGCTGATGCGATTGGCGGCCAGCACGACGGCGACCACCACGATGCCGGGGAAGGTCGTGAGCCACCAGGCGGTGGCCAGATAGTTGCGGCCTTCGGCGATCAGCAAACCCCATTCTGGCGTTGGCGGCGGCGTGCCGTAGCCGAGAAAACTGAGCGTTGATAACGCCAGAATCGCCTGACCAAACTGCAGGGCGGCGAAGGCGATCACCGCCGTGAGCGAGTTGGGCAAAATATGGCGCCACAGCACGCGCCAGAAACTGCCGCCGCTGCCGTAAGCGGCTTCGACGAATTCACTGCGGCGCACGCGCACCACTTCACCGCGCGCCAGGCGGGCAAAGCTGGCAATCGACGCGATGCCCACCGCCAGTGCGGCGTGCACGGTGCCGAAGCCGAGCAGGATCAGAATGCTCAGTGACAGCAGCAGCGACGGAATCGACAGCAGCACATCGACTACGCGCATCAGCCAGTTCTCGCTGCCCCCGCCAATCGCGCCCGCCAGCACGCCGAGCGTGGTGCCGCCAATCAGGCCCATCGCGACGGCGGCGACGGCGGCCGACAGCGACTGTGACGAACCATAAATAATGCGCGCATAGAGATCGCGGCCCAGCTGATCGGTACCGAGCCAGTAAGCAGCCTGCGGCGGCAGACGCTGCGCGCCGGGCACGCCTTCGGTTGGGCTGAAATGGGTAAACAAACTGGGTGCAAAGGCCGCCAGCAGCGCCAGTAGCATCACGCCCCACGCCAGCCATAAACCCGGCTGGATATGTAGCGCGCGCGACGCCCGGGCCTTGCCGTTGCTCTGACGCGCAGTTGAGTAATCGACCAGGCTCATCGGTGGCCTCCGGCAATGGATTGCAGACGCGGATCGAACAGCGGCATCAGCGCATCGACCAACAGGTTAATCAGCACAAAGGCCAGCGCAGAGATCATCACCACCGCTTGTAACACCGCGACATCCTGATTATTCACCGCCTGCTGCGTCAGCTGTCCGATGCCGCTCAAACCAAATACGGTTTCGGTAATCAGCGCACCGGCAATCAGTTCGCCGAGCAGTAAACCGGCGACGTTGAGTACCGGCAGCAGCGCATTGCGCATCACGTGATGCCACAATACGTGGCTTTCACTGGCGCCTTTAGCGCGTGCCACCGCCACAAACGGCTGGGTGGAAACCTGATCGATACTGCGTAACAGAATCTGCGCCAGCGGCGCGGAGATCGGAATCGCCACGGTAATCACCGGCAGGATCAAGCCTTGTAGCGCTGAAGGGTTGATTACCGGAATCCAGCGCAGCTGGAAGGAGAACAGCTGAATCAGCGCGATGCCGAGCCAAAAGGTGGGCAGCGAAATAAACAGCGCGGGCACCGATTGCAGCACGGAACGCAGGAAGCGCAGCCCCGGCAAACGCGACAGCGCCGCCAATGCAAAGGCAATCAGCGTGGCGAGCGCAAAACCGAGCAGCGCCAGTTGCAGCGTGGCGGGCAGGTTGCTAACCAGCTGTTCGCTGACCGGCACGCCCGCCTGCACCGAGTAACCAAAATCGCCGCGCAGCATCGCCAGCAGCGTGTGCACGTACTGCTGCCAGAGCGGATTATCCGCGCCGTAAGCCAGTCGCATTTCGGCGATTTGATCCGGGCTGAGGCCCAGATCCGGGTTCTGAAACTTGATCAGCACCGCATCGCCGGGCAGCACCTGCAGCAGAAAGAACGACAGGGTAAACGCGGCCCACAGCACCAAAACGCTTTGACCCACTCTTCGCAGCAGTGAACGTTGCATCATTGACCTGCCTTAGTGTTTTTCCAGCCACGCGCCGTAGAACGACGGGCGACCCACGGCTTCAAAATTCACGCCTTTCAACCACGGCGCGCCAGCAAAGACCTGCGGTTCTTCGAAGATGGGAATCACATATGCCTGATCGAGCAGATAACGCTGCGCATCGGCGGTCACCGCCAGGCGCTTAGCCGGATCGACCTCCGACGAGATGCTCAGCAATAGCGTGTTGAGCTTGTCGTCGCGGAAGTTCTGCACCTTGTCGCTGGAGCCGCCTTTCTGCAGCAGCGCATCGCGGTTAGTCGGATAAAACTGGCTTTTCACCACGTCGGGATCGGCGCGGCCCACTTCGGAAACCACCAGCGGGGTTTTCAGCGGATCGAGGTTATCCAGCACGCGGCTGCCGGCATCACCGGCTTTTACCGCCAGCGCCACGCCAACCTGACGCCACTGCTGCGCCACCAGCTGCAGCACTTCTTTGTTCTGCGGCTGCGGCAATGACTCATAAATGGTTAACGCCAGTTTCTTACCATCCTTCTCACGAATGCCGTCGCTGCCCGGTTTCCAGCCCGCTTCATCCAGCAGTTTTTTCGAAAGCGTTGGATCGTATTTCAGCTTGTCGGCGAGGTTGACGTAACCGGCCGCCGAAGTGGCGATCACCGAGGTGGCCTGCGGATAGTTTGGTGAGAACAGGGTTTGCACCACCTGCTGCGCGTTAGTGGCGTGCAGCAGCGCCTGACGCACTTTCACCTCGCTGACCAGCGGGTTATCCGGGCGGAAGCTGATGCTGTCGTTGACGCCGCGCGTGGGTGCGGCATAAATCGGGAAGTTTTGCTGCTGCGCCTGCTTCTCGTCGTAGGCTTGCACCTGACGAATAAAGTCGGCCTGACCGGCCAGCAATGCGCCAATGCGCACACTGTCTTCCGGCGTGACGATAAACTTGATGCCGTCGAGATTGGCAGGACCTTGCTGGGCGCTGTTTTTCGGGCCCCACTGGTAATCTTTGCGCGCGGTTAAATCGACTTCGCGCCCGAGTTTTTCATCGCTGACCACAAACGGGCCGGAGCCAATGATATGGCGTGCATCGCCTAACTGATCGAAGCTACGCTGCAGAGTGCTGAGGGAAACCAGACCTGACCCAATGGTTGCGGTGCCCTGCAAAAAACCGGGGGACGGTTTTTTGAAATAGAATTTCACCGTCTGCGGATCAATAACCTCACTGCGATCGTAATTATTAATCACTTCGGAAACCGGCAGGCGCTGGGCTTTATTTCCCAGCCCGTAAGTATCAAAGTTTTTTGCCACCGCATTAGCATCTAATGGCGTGCCATCAGAGAAAGTCACGCCGGGACGAATTTTAAAGGTGTATTCGGTTTTATCGGCGTTGCTGCTCCAGCTTTCGGCAATCCACGGCTCAACCTGTAAGGTTTTTGGGTTTTGCCACGTCAGCTTATCGGTTATTTGATTCAGAATACCGCCATTCGGATAAAAGCCGCCAGCGGGTGGATAAAGGTTGGTGTGCGCCTGTTGTTCAAGATAAACCAGCGTACCGCCTTTGACCGGCGTGTCCGCCGCGTGGGCGCTAAAAATCCCTGAGAGCAGGGCTAAACTGAGCGCCTGCAAGTGAAAATGCTTAGTCATGGTGTTTCCCTTTTTTATCAAAGCTTGAGCGGTCTGATTGCATCATCAAATGCCGCATCCGGGAGTTGAACCAATGAATTGCACTAAGCTTTGCCGAAAAAAATAAATAGACATTCCAGGTCGTCATAAATGGCGACCCTACGAAAGGCCTGAACGTTTTTGTAGGGTCGTCATTTATGGCGACCGTTATTTAATGCGCGGACGGAATATCAATTTGGCGATATTTAATTATCGGCTATTCCCATTTTTCATATTCTCTATCTCGGATTTGTTGTTTTACGAATAAGCGGTTGTCACACCACACTACTCACCATATTCACTATTAAAAGGATAAGGCGCATGTCATACCGACTGAGTTTGCTGGATAAATCGCCGATTGCCGATGGAGAGACCGCCAGTCACGCGCTACATCGCACTTTACAGCTGGCGCAACAGGCGGAAGCCTGGGGCTATCACCGCTTCTGGTTGGCGGAGCATCACAATACCGATCGTCTGGCGAGCCCTTCGCCGGAACTGCTAATCGCCTGGATCATTGGACAGACGCAACATATTCGCGTTGGCTCCGGTGGCGTGATGCTGCAGCACTACAGCCCTTACAAAGTGGCGGAAAACTTCAACTTACTGGCATCGCTGGCGCCGGGCCGCATCGACATCGGTGTTGGTAAAGCGCCGGGCGGCTTGCCGCTCTCCACGCGGGCGCTGCAGCTTGGTGTCCATCTGCAGGAGAAAGGCAGCTTTGCGGAGCAGCTGACGCTGCTGGATAGCTGGTTGCAAGTGCCGCCGGTAGGCGATGAAGAGATTTTGCGCGCCACGCCGCAGCCGCCGCGTCCGGCGAATCGTTTCCTGCTGGGTGCCAGTGAAGAGAGCGCCAAACTGGCGGCTGAACTCGGCTGGCAGCTGGTATTCGCTGCGCATCACAACGGCGATCCACAGCTGATGGAGAAAGTCCTCAATAGCTATCGTCAGCACAGCAACGGCCAGCGCGCGCTGGTGGCGGTGCAGGTGGTCGTGGCAGATTCTCCGGCGGAAGCCGATCTGCTGGTGGATACGCTGCGCGTCTATCACGTCAGCGTAAAAGATGGCCCAAGCGTCAATGTCGGCAGCGTTGAGCAGGCGGAACGCTATGTGCGTCAGGGCGGCTACAGCGATTACGTGATTGAACCGCGCACGCCATCGTTGCTGAAAGGCACTGCCGCGCAGGTGCATGCCAAGCTGGATGCGCTGCATCAGAATTTCGGCATTGAAGAGTTCGTGATTGATACGCCGGTGGCTGAAGAGCAGGCGCGCGTGAAATCACTCGAACTGTTGGCCACGCACCGTTTAGTGACGGCATGATTCGCCGATTCCGGAGGCAGGTATGACGCAATTTAGCGAACATCAGCTGATCGACTGGCGGCGCGAGCTGCACAGCTGGCCGGAGTTATCCGGTCGCGAAGTCGAAACCACTGCGCGCCTGCGCCGCTGGTTACAGGACGCCGGTTTGCGTCTGCTGGACTACCCGCTGGAAACCGGCGTAGTGGTAGAAGTGGGACGCGGCGACACGCTGATTGCGCTGCGTGCCGATATCGATGCGTTACCTATTCACGAAGCCACCGGACTCGCTTACCGCTCGCGCAATAGCGGAGTGATGCACGCCTGCGGTCACGACGTGCACAGCGCCGTAATGCTGGGTGCGGCATTACAACTGAAAGCGATTGAAGATCAGTTGCCAGGCCGCATCCGTATTCTGTTCCAACCGGCGGAAGAGAACGCTACCGGTGCACGCCAGCTGATTAATGCCGGGGTGCTCGACGGCGTGCAGGCGATTTTCGGTATGCACAATGAACCCGGTTTACCGACCGGCACCTTCGCCACGCGCGGCGGCGCGTTTTATGCCAATGCGGATAAATTTATCGTACGCGTGGGCGGTAAAGGCGCGCATGCGGCGCACCCGGAAGAGGGCGTCGATAGCATTGTGGTCGCCAGCCAGATCATTCAGGCGCTGCAATCGCTCACCAGCCGAAGCTTCAATACGCTGGATAGCTTAGTGCTGAGCGTCACGCGCATCGACGCCGGCAAAACCTGGAACGTGCTGCCCGGTGAGGCTGAATTTGGCGGCACGGTGCGCACCCATGACAAGCAGGTGCGCGCCGAGCTGGAGCAGCGCGCACGCACGCTGGTAGAGAACATCGCGGCAGCCAACGGTGCCAGCGCCACCTTTAGCTGGCATCCTGGTCCACCGGTGCTGGAGAACGATGCGCGCTGGGCGCAGTTTGCCAGCCACGTGGCGCAGCAAGCCGGTTACCGCGTGCAAACCGCCGAGCTTCATCTTGGCGGTGAAGATTTCGCATTCTACTTACAGCACATCCCCGGCGCGTTTGTCAGCATTGGCAGCGCCAGCGAGTTTGGTCTGCATCATGGCGGCTTCAACCCTGATGAAGCGCTGATTGCACCCGCTGCACACTACTTTACGCAACTGGCTCAGCAAGCGTTGCAGCACCTTAATGCGCGATGTCGTGACGCCATCCTGAACTAACTCGATTCACTCATTTAATACCTGTTCTGCACGGCGACGCTCTGTCGCCGTCAGGCTGCGCCTTGGCAAAAGAGAGAACATTATGACTGCAAGACAACTGCGATTGGGCTCCATCCTGCATGGCGCATCTGGCAATATGTCCGCGTGGCGTCATCCGGCGGCGCTGGCCGATGCCAGCATCAATTTTGACTATGCCAAACACATCGCGCGCAAGGCGGAAGCGGGCAAGCTGGATTTTCTGTTTGTCGCCGATGGTCTGTTTATTAACGAAAAATCGATCCCGCATTTTCTTAATCGCTTTGAACCGCTGACGCTGCTGTCGGCGCTGGCGGGCGTCACCGAGCATCTCGGTTTGGTCGGCACCGTTTCCACTTCGTACAGCGAACCTTTCACCGTGGCGCGTCAGTTTGCCAGCCTCGATCATCTGAGCGGTGGTCGCGCCGGCTGGAACGTGGTGACTTCGCCACTGGAGGGATCGGCGAAGAACTTCTCGCGTCAGCAGCATCCGGAACATGCGCTGCGCTATCGCATTGCCGATGAGTATCTGCAAGTGGTGAAAGGGCTGTGGGATTCGTGGGAACACGATGCTTTCGTGCGCAATAAAGAGAGCGGTCAGTTCTTTGATGCCAGCAAACTGCACACCTTGAATCACCACGGCGATTTCTTCCAGGTGCAGGGGCCGCTGAACATCGAACGCACGCCGCAAGGCCGTCCAGTGGTGTTTCAGGCGGGCGCGTCTGAAGATGGCAGAAAGCTGGCGGCGCGCCATGCCGATGCCATTTTTACCCATCAGCCGACGCGTGAAGAAGCGCAGGAGTTCTACCGCGATGTGAAAAAGCAGCTGGTGGCGAACGGCCGTGAGCCAGGCGATTTGCACATTTTCCAGGGCGTCGGCGTGATTGTGGGCGATAGCGCGGAAGATGTGGAGCAGCAGTATCAAACCACCGCGGCGCTGGTTTCCATCAAGGATGCGCTCAACTATCTCGGTCGCTTCTTCGATCATCACGACTTCTCGCAATATCCGCTGGATGAACCGTTCCCGGAACTCGGCGCTATCGGTCAGAACAGCTTCCGCAGCACCACCGACGAAATCAAACGCAAGGCGCGCGACCACGGTCATACGCTGCGTCAGGCGGCATTGGAGGCTGCGACGCCGCGTCCATTGTTCCACGGCACGCCAGAGCAGGTGGCTGACGGTTTGCAGCTGTGGTTTGAGAGCGAAGCGACCGATGGCTTCATCATTCAGGGCGGCACGCCCGATACCTTCGAACGCTTTATCGATCGCGTGGTACCGATTCTGCAAGCGCGCGGCTTAACCCGTACCGAATATCCCGGCACCACGCTGCGTGCCAGCTTTGGCCTAAAAGATCCGCTTAACCAATTCACACAACAATAAGAGTCGAGAAAACGCTATGCAGAAAAAATCCCTTATCGCGCTGCTGTTGCTGGGCATGAGCAGCGCCGTATTTGCCGAGGATGTGGCGGTTAACGGTCAGAATGTCAGTGTGGAAGCCAACAAAACGCCGATCAATACCGCGAAGAATGACGCCGCTGTGGCGCAGATTCCGGCCGGACATCGCTTCGCGGTGCCAGGTTCATTCACCGTGGCCGTCGCCGCGCTCAATTCACCGCCGCTGACGGTGTTCAGTGATGACAACAAAACCCTGCTCGGCAGCGAAGTGGATATCGCCCGCTTAGTCGCCGATAGCCTGGGTTTGAAACTTAACGTGGTGCCAACCTCGTGGGAAGACTGGCCGCTTGGCGTGGCATCGGGTAAATACGATGCGGCGATCAGTAACGTGACCGTCACCAAAGAGCGTAAAGAGCGCTTCGATTTCGCCACCTACCGCAAAGATTCACTCGGTTTTTACGTCAAATCCACCAGCCCGATTAAGGCGATCACCAAAGCAGAAGATATCGCCGGACTGCGCATTATCGTTGGTTCCGGTACCAATCAGGAGTCGATCCTGTTGGCCTGGGATAAAGAGAATCAGGCCAAAGGGTTGAAGCCGTTTACGCCGGTGTATACCAAAGACGATGCGGCACAAACCCTGGCGCTGCAGTCGGGTCGCGCGGATGCCTTTTTTGGCCCCAACGTGATTGGCGCGTGGAAAGCGGCGTTGACTAAACAGACGCGTTTGGTGGGCAGCGTCGATGGTGGCTGGCCGAAAGCGGCACACATCGCGGTGACGGTGAAGAAAGATGGCGGCCTGGTGCAGCCGATCAACACCGCGCTGAATGGCGTGATCAAGAACGGTGATTACGACAAGGTGCTGAAGCGCTGGGGGGAAGGCGTCGAGCGCATCGACAGTTCCGAAATCAATCCAGCCGGCTTGGGCGACTAAGGAGGCCGCATGAGCGAGCAATTTTTCCGCGAAGTGTCACCGGAAGCGCCGGAGCTGCAGCCGATTTTGACTGGACTGTTTGGCGAGTATACGGCGCGCTACGGCGAATTCTTTACCAGCCAAAAAGAGGTTGAGCTGACCGAATGGTATTTGCCGCCGCGCGGGCTATTTATTGTGCTGGAGCGCGACGGCGAGATTATCGCCATGGGGGCTTACAAACCGTATGACGCGGTGACCGCCGAGTTCAAGCGCATCTGGACGCGCAGCGATCTGCGTCGTCAGGGTTTGGCGCTGCTCATCCTGCAGGAACTGGAGCGGCGCGCGCTGCGCGCGGGTTACCAGCGCGTGTTTCTCACCACCGGTTTCCGCCAGCCGGAAGCGGTGAAGCTGTATATCGGCCACGGTTATCAGCCACAGTTTGAGCTGCTGGAGGATATGGAGATCTACAGCCGCCCGCCACACGATGGACGCTTGCGCTTCCTGAAAGTGATTGATGTGCATAGCGTGGCGCAGGCCAGCTAAGGAGTAACAATGAGCGATCAACAACGATTAACCGTGGTGCCGGCGCGATATCCGGCACGTACCGTCGGCGCGATTGTCGCGCTGTTTATTCTGGCCAGCGTGATCGATTCCGTTGCCTTTAACCCGCGCTGGGAATGGGGCGTGTTCGCCAAATGGTTTTTTGATCCGGTGATCCTTAGCGGTTTAGGGCAAACGCTGCTGCTAACGCTGTTTGGCACTATTCTCAGCCTGATCTTCGGCGGCCTGCTGGCGCTGGCGCGGCTTTCGTCATCGTGGCTGCTGAGCACGCTGGCGTTCGGCTATATCTGGCTGTTCCGCTCGCTGCCGCTGATTGTGGTGCTGATCATCCTGTACAATTTCTCCTATCTATACGACACGCTGTCGCTCGGTATTCCGTTTACCGCGCTGTCGTGGGGCCATTTCCAGACCATCAACGTGCTCGGCCAGTTCCCGGCAGCGGTGATTGGGTTGACGTTGGTGCAGAGCGCCTACAGCGCCGAGATCATTCGCGGCGGCTTTTTGGGTGTCGACCACGGTCAGTTTGAAGCGGCATCGGCGCTCGGTTTGTCCTCAACGCGGCGTACTTTCCGCATCATTCTGCCGCAGGCGCTACGCGCGATCATTCCTACTACGTTTAACGAAATTATCAGCCTCGCCAAAGGCACCTCAATGGTGTACGTGCTGGCGATGCCGGAGCTGTTTTACACCATCCAGATGATCTACAACCGTACCCAGCAGGTGATTCCGCTGCTGATGGTCGGTGCCGCCTGGTATCTGATTATCACCACCGTGTTGTCACTGCTGCAGCACAGCGTTGAGCGCTGGCTGGCACGTAGCGTCACGCGTGAACCACAGCCGTCGCGCTGGCGTCAATGGCGTAACCGCAGCGCCAAACCTGCAACCGAGGAGCTCTCCCATGTCCGAAGCCATTGATTACCGCAAGAATCTGCATACCGCTGGCGCGATTAGCATTACCGGCGTGAGCAAATCGTTCGGCAAGCTAAAAGCGCTGGATGACGTGTCCCTGGAACTGGAACCGGGATCGGTCACAGTAATCCTCGGTCCATCCGGTTCGGGTAAATCGACGCTGCTGCGCACCATTAACCATTTGGAGCGCGTCGATGAAGGGTATATCCAGATTGATGGCGACTATATTGGCTACCAGCGGCGCGGCGACAAGCTGTATGAGCTGAAGGAAAAGGCGATTCTGCGTCAGCGCATCAACGTCGGCTACGTGTTCCAGAACTTCAACTTGTTCCCGCATCTGACGGTGCTGGAGAACCTGATTGAAGCGCCGATTGCGCATCGTCAGCTGTCGCGGCGTGCAGCTATCGATCGCGCGGGCGATCTGCTGGATGTGGTGGGGTTGCGCCACAAAGCCGATGCCTGGCCGCGTCATCTCTCCGGCGGTCAGCAGCAGCGTATCGCCATTGCGCGGGCGCTGATGCTCAATCCACGCGTGATGCTGTTTGACGAACCGACATCGGCACTCGATCCCGAGCTGGTGGGCGAAGTACTGGACGTGATTAAAAAGCTGGCGCGTTCCGGTACCACGCTGGTGATTGTGACGCATGAAGTGGGTTTTGCACGTGAAGTGGCCGATAACGTGGTGTTTATGGTCGACGGACGCATTGTTGAGCAGGGCAGCAGCCATCAGGTGCTGAATCAGCCGCGCCATGAGCGCACTAAACGTTTTCTGGCGCGGGTACTTTAATGCAACGTGTAATTATTACAGCGCTACTGAGCGCGATGTTGGCCTCGCCGGCTATCGCGGCAGAAACGCTGGATGCCAAAAATAACGAAACGCCGATCAATATTGCCGCCAATCCGCAGGCGATTGCCAAAATTCCGGCCGATTTTCATTTCGTCAATCCAGGCTATTTAACGGTAGCGACTACCGCGATGAATTCACCGCCGATTGGGTTGTGGGCGTCGGATAATAAGACGCTAATTGGCAGCGATCCGGATATGGCGCGTCTGCTGGCGGATAGTCTGGGCCTTAAATTGAAACTGGTGCCGGCGGCGTGGGAAGATTGGCCGCTGGGCATAACCGCCGGACGCTATGACGTGGCCATGTTCAATATTGCGGTGACCGAGGAGCGCAAGAAGAAGTTCGATTTCGCCACCTATCGCGCGGATAACCACGCGTTTGCGGTGAAAACCAACAGCGCGATTACCGCAATCAAAGGGCGCGAGGATGTGGCGGGTAAACGCATCATCGTCGGTTCCGGTACCAATCAGGAGCGTATTCTGCTCGGCTGGGATGAGAAGAACCGTGCGCAGGGCTTAGCGCCGGTGCAACCGATTTATCTCAATGATGATGCGGCGGCAACGCTGGCGCTGCTTTCCGGACGCGCGGATGCGTCGTTTGGCCCGCAGGCGCTGGCGGCATGGAAGGTTGCCTCACGCGGACAAACCAAAATCGTCGGCCACGGCCCGTTCCGCGCATGGGTGGCGGTAACGACGAAGAAAGGGAATGGCCTGGACGTGGCGCTGCAGCAGGCGATTAACGGCGCTATCGCCAGCGGCGAGTACAAACAGGTGCTGGCGCGCTGGGGTGAACAGGAGGAGGCGGTTGAAACATCTCAGGTTAATCCAACGGGCATTGTTTATCAGTAATTGTTTTTAATTGGCCTGATTTTGCGAGAAAGCTCACGATGTAAAAGTCGTGGGCTTTTTTGTTTTTATTTAGGTGGCTGCGCATTTTATTGCGCCATTTAATAAGTGATTGCGCTTAGTGGTATTTTTTTAATTTCCACTTCTTATGGCAAACGCTAATGTTTTTAAATAATTGCTGTGCCACGATACTGATGGTTTTGGGCGAGTGCGGTGTTTAACGTTCACCATATTAAAAGGGAGTTTGATGATATGGCTTACCGTCGACCTGCATCACCCAATCAATAGCAAACAAGATTGGGGTGAAGTAATGTTAGCTGAACCGTTAAGTAAAAGCGTTATCAATTATTCGTGCCGTCGACCTAAATGCGATCAAGGCGGACAACCACCGCGCGGAGGAAAAGGAATGCAAGAACGTGTTAAAAGGCTGGAAGATAACGTGACCGTATTGGTCGCGGATGTGGCAGTTATTAAGTCGAACTATGCCACGAAACAGGATGTGGAAGCCGTTAAGGCGGATGTGGCGGTAATCAAGTCAAATTATGCGACTAAGGAGGATGTGGCTGCGGTGAAAGCGGATGTGGCGGTGATCAAGTCCAATTACGCCACTAAAGAGGATGTTGCGGCGATAAAGGTAGATTTGTATAAAGCGATGATGACGCAAACTAAATGGATGGTGACTACCCAATTTGTAACCTTAGGAGCGGGTCTTTCACTTGCGAAATTGCTGTTTTAATGAGTATGCCTTGTACCGGTCGCCATTAATGGCGACCCCATGAGATCGTAAGGTGCGCATTAATGCGCACCGGGTAAATAGTAATTTATATTTTCGCTTTTTTAATCCATAGCGCTGCATCGGCCACGGGAAGCGGTCGGGCAAAATGATAGCCCTGGAACAAGTGACAACCTTTATCGCGCAGGTAAGTGAAATATTCCTCGCTTTCGATGCCTTCGGCGAGGACCTTCATCCCCATTTCACGTGATAGCTCAATGGTTTTCTGCACTACAATTGCCGATGATTCATTCTTGAATATTTGCATAATCAGCGATTTATCAATCTTTATATCATCAATGGCGAAGTCGCTAATTGATTTCAGCGACGAATAGCCTACGCCAAAGTCATCAATCGCCCACTTGATACCTAGCTGGCTAAAGTGGCTGATAACATCGCCAATGCGCTTTTGATCGTAAATAAACGTCGTCTCAGTGATTTCGAACTTCAAGCGTTCAGGTCGAATTTTGTAATGTGACAGTGCCAGTAACGTGTCCTGAGTAAAATCTCTGTGCATTAACTGCAGTGGACTGATGTTAATAGAGAAGACTAAATCGCCCAGATATTGCGCACGATCCCATTCGGCGATTTGCTGCAGAGTGCGCTCCATGACCCATTTACCGATTTCGATAATTAAGCCGCTTTTCTCCGCGACGGGAATAAATACTTCAGGGGAGATAAATCCTTTGGCAGGGTGCTTCCAGCGCAGTAGCGCTTCGAAACCAATCAGCTTTTTATCGCTGTCGACCTGAGGCTGGTAATAGAGCTCCAATTGGTTTTTACCCATCGCCAGCGCAAGCTCACGTTTGATTAGGTCAGTTTCAGAGTAGTTACCGCGCAGGGTAAAGGCGGTTAATAACAGTGAAATCATCGGTACTGCGCAGTTTACGATATAGAATCCCGACTCTTGCGGGAAATTAAAGTGGAACTGTTTGAACTGCCAGGTCAAGCCAGTCGAAATGAAAAAAAGATAAACCGCCAGACAGATTAGCGGAAATATCTTGCTTAAATAGGGTGATTGCTGACGTAACACCAACGCCGATCCCACGGTTAATGCAATCAGATAGTTGTATTCGGAGTGTTTTTCAATCGCATGACCATTATCCAGCAGAAACAGTAGTATTATGATCAGTAACAAAGCATGGACGATGACATACAGATGTTTATTCAGCTGGTCACGAAAAGCGGCTGCTGAAATATAAAATCCAAAGGCGGTGCTCAAGCAATATAGACCTGCAATCTCATTGTGCCCGCTGTAGAAATTGCTTACCACCATATAGGTGCCGGCTAAAATGCTGGAAAACCCTGCAATTAATAAGGTTAAGCGTAATTTTTTCTCAGGACTGTCACCTTGTAAAATAAAGGGCAGGTTCTTTACCATAGAATATCTGGAATTAAAATAAGAGATCATCTGGAGTTCTCATTTCTTTACTGTCATATTAATTTAATATTTTGCTATAACTATTCTAGGGTTAAGCGAGGCGAGTGCCATAACTTTTTGCTGAAATTTTACATTTGGCTGAGCTGATTTAAAATTTGGCCCAGGCAATGACAATTGTCTAATTTCTTCTGCTCAGGTGGTTCAAGCGTTCAGCAATTTTGCTCAGTGCGCGATGAGCTAAACGCATCCCGATCAACTGTGCTTTTGCCGCTGAAAGAGATTGTTCCTACCCAGTTAACCCTTCACGCGTTAGAATGAAAGCATAATCAACAGGCTGTCTCAGAACGTAAATTCACTCTTAACTTACTGATTGCAATGAAAATACGATTCCTGTCCGCAAATGAGCTAAAGCTGGCCGAGGTGCGTACCATCCTTGAGCCGGTGGGCGTCGAGGTTCTTCCTATCGCACGTCGTATCGAAGAGATCCAGACGGAAAATGAAGTTGAACTGGTGCGCGATAAGCTCACTAAGGCGTTCTCGATTATTGGTCGCCCACTGTTCGTTGAACATACCGGATTGTATCTGGACGGCTTAAATGGCTTACCGGCCGGTCTGACGCGCATCTTCTGGAGCCGCCTCAATGCCGAACGGTTTACCAAACTGGTGAATGGTTTGGACAGTCCCTGCGTCACGGCGAAAACCGTGCTGGGCTACTGCGACGGACAAAAAATGTATCAGTTTGAAGGTGAGCTGCGCGGCACTATTGCCACTAAGCCTGCCGGTCCGCAAGAGTTTCAGTGGGACTGTGTGTTTATCCCTGAAGGCCACACGCAAACCTTTGCCGAAATGGGCGAATTAAAAAATGAGATCTCCATGCGTCGCCTGGCGCTGGATCGCTTCGCTACCTTCTTGAAAACATCGCGGGGACTGGCATGAAACCGGAGCTCAAACGCGCCTACGACGCCGGTAAACTGATCCTGTTTGCGGGTGCAGGTATCTCGCGCAATCTTGGCCTGCCGGAGTGGCATGAGTTGATTGCCCATTTGGCTAAAGAGTTGGGTTACGACCCGAAGATTTTCAATACTTACGGCACGCATCTGTCGTTAGCCGAATATTATAAGCAGCGGAAAGGTTCACTCGGGCCGCTGCGTAGCTGGATGGATCGCGAATGGCATCGTCCGGATATCGACGTACGCAGTTCTGAAATTCACACCATGATCACCCAGGGCAATTTCTCACGCATCTATACCACCAATTATGACCGCTGGCTGGAGATGGCGCATGAAGCGCATAACGTGCCTTACAGCAAGGTAGCCAATGCCGCAGACCTGGTGTCATTGACCGAGGATAAACGCCACATCATTAAGCTGCACGGCGATTTCGACGACGATACCTCGATTGTATTGGATGAGAGCAGCTACTTTGAGCGCCTCTATTTCGATTCGCCGCTCGACATTAAATTGACGCATGACGTGATGGGTAACTCGGTATTGTTTGTCGGCTACAGCATCAGTGATTTCAATATTCGTCTGCTATTCTACCGCCTGACAAAAATGTGGGGTCGAACCGGACTGGCCACCGCGCGCCCCAAATCCTATCTATTCACCAACCGTAACAATCCGGTGGCGAAAGAGGTGCTGGGACAGTGGGGCATTGAGATGATCGTTTCTGAAGAGGACGATCCGCGCAAAGCGCTGGCGCTCTTCCTGGAAGAATTACTGGCTTAAGGGCAGAAAGTGATTGCCTGAAAAAGTTTGATCAGAATATACTGTATATAAATACAGTCAATCGAGGTGCATCATGGCAGTCGAAACCAAATATGTTGTAGTCAGAAAGGGTGAAGAGAAGATGACGTTTGCCAACAAAAAAGACGCGGATGCCTGGGACAAAATGCTCGATATGGCAGACGCCTTTACCGATTGGCTGCAACAGCATCAGCCAGCTCTGGATGAAGCGCAGGCCGAAGCATTGGGTCTGCTGTTGGCTGAACAGAAAGACGCGGTGCAGCATATCCTGCGTACCAGCAAACTCCCGGACGTGGTGAAGAGTGACGCGGCGGAAGTTGCCGAACCTGCTGAGCTTATTGAGGCGTCTGCGGAACCGGATGCTGAAGCGGCAGCGCCGGAAAAGAAAGTCCGCGCGGTTAAAGCAGCCTGATATCACTCCACGCACACACTGTAGCGGCGCAATTTATTGCGCTATCTTTCAATGGGCACGGCGTCGCCATTGATACGCGCGATAAATCGCGCCGCTACGAAACGTGCGGTGATTTAGCTAAGTGCTTATTAACAGATTCATGCGCACCGGCGCGTTTTAACGTTTGATCTGGTAGCGGGTGCTGCGCCCGCCGCCGGGTAATTTCTCCAGACAGCCTTTCATCACTAATTCCGCTAAATGGCGCGTCGCCGTGGCTTTACTCACTTTCGCCACCTTCTGATATTGGCCGGCGCTGATGCCATCGCTAAAGCCCTGTTCACCGCCATCCAGTAAACGATTCAACACGCGGGTTTGTTCCGCACTTAGCTCGGCCGCATTGTGCATCAACCAGAAGCGTGCTTTATTTTGCGTGCGCGTAACGGCCTCCAGCGCGTGCTCCAGGCTGTCATTCAGCACATCGAAAAACCACAGCAGCCAAGCCGTAACGTCCAGTTCACCACGCTGCGTCTCCTGCAGGATGCGGTAATAATCTACACGTCGCGTCAGAATCGACGCCGACATGGCATACAAACGGATGCTTTGGCTATCGGCCTGCGCCAGTGCCAGATCGGTCAGGGCGCGGGTGATACGTCCGTTGCCATCATCAAACGGGTGCAGCGTGACAAACCACAGGTGGCAAAGCGCGGCGCGTAGCAGCGGATCAAGTAGAGGATCTTCGCGGCTATGATTAAACCAGCGGACAAATTCGTTGAGCTGCGCTTCCAGCCCGGCGCGCGGTGGCGCTTCGAAATGCACTGTTGGCCGATCGATACGGCCCGAAACCACCTGCATCGGCTCTTCACCGCGCAGCGTTCCGACATTCAATCGCTTGAACGTCCATTCACTTGCGGGGAACAACCAGCGATGCCACTGGCACAAACGTGGCAGCGTGAGCGCTTCATCGCGCTGAGTGATGGCGTCCATCATCATGGTTGCCAAACCTTCTGAACGTTCGGAAACCGGATAAGGTTGGTTGAGCGAAACGCCCAAACGGCGCGCAAGAGACGATCTTACCGACTGCGCATTGACGCGTTCATCCTCAATCGCTGAGGATGCCAGGATGTTACTCAGCAGCGTATCCAGCGTCTGTTGATCGCTATTATCTTGCACGCTGGCGCGCCCCAGCAATACGCCACGTTGCTGCTGCAACTGGCGTAAGCGTGGCAATAATTTTTCATCCTGCCAGCGGAACTGCGGCCAGTCAGGCAGCTGCCAAATCCACATCATGAAGTTGCTCCGGAGTCGCATGAGTCGAATAGCGATGCTATTCGACTCAGTTAGTGAGCTGAATAATAGCCTGTAATCGGCTCATTAACCAGAAGGAAAGGAGCGGGTTGGTGATGAGAGAGAATCAGTGATTAGAAAATTTCGGCAAAAGTAATATCGGTAACGCGCTATACAAATTTATCCCAGAAACTATAGGGAAAATAAGCGGATAAAAAGTGCCGAATATTGCGCATATTTACCAATTAATCCGGCGAAGTGGTTAATGAATTCTAAAATTTACAGCGAAGTTAAAAAATATTTGTACCTGTGATTATTAATGGCAAAGGGAAACATATTTTGGATATCGCAAATCGAATAACCAGACTTTCGCTCTGGAATATCTTGTTCGCTACGGTTTTGCTGCTGCTCGGCATTGCATTAGCGGCAGGCGGCGGCTGGCTGGTCGCGCTAGGGGGTAATTGGTATTACGTACTGGCGGGGATAGGTTTAGTTATCTCTGCCGTGCTGATCTTCATGAAACGCACCAGCGGTGCAGCCTTGTTTACGCTGGTGTTTGTCGGCACGTTAATCTGGACCATTTATGAATCGGGTCTCGACTATTGGCGTTGGGTGCCGCGCTTCGCACTGATGCTGATATTGGGCATCTGGTTCGCTTTCCAGCTGCCTAATCTGGCGCCACGCGTCAGTCGTGGCACCTCACGCGTGCTGGCGAGCGTGTTAATTGTCGCTTTCATCGTCGCCGCTGCGCTGCCGTTTGCCCCGCTGAATGAAACGCCGGCCAGCAACGTTCCAGCGGCCGGCTCGGCCAACTTTATGGCGGATACCGGTAGCGGCAAAGCCTCCACGCCGGACAGCGGCGACTGGTATACCTACGGCGGATCGCTGGCGTCTCAGCGCTTCGTCAATGCCAGTCAAATCACGCCGGACAACGTCAAAGATCTCAAGCTGGCGTGGCAATTCCGTACTGGCGATTTGCCTAAGGCGCGCTGGGGCGGGGAGAACACGCCAATTAAAGTGGGCGATACGCTCTACACCTGTAGCGCGCGCAATAGTGTGTTTGCCCTGGATGCCAGCACCGGTAAGGAGAAATGGCACTTTGATCCTAAAGTTAGCGATAAATCCATTCCTTATACCGCGGCCTGTCGCGGGCTGACATGGTATGACAGCCAAACCAACAGCCACGTCACCGCCGGACAAAACAGCGCAGTGACGAGTGCGCCAGCCGGCGATAACAGCGATTGCCAGCAGCGCATCATTCTCGGCACGCTGGACGCACGCATTATCGAACTGAATGCGCAAACCGGTGAAGTCTGCCGCAGCTTTGGCAATCAAGGCACGGTAAATCTGGCTGAAGATATGGGCGAAACCTATGACGGCTATGTGGCGATTAACTCCGCGCCGGTGGTGATCCGCGATACCTTAGTAGTGGCGCACCAAACCATTGATGGTCAACGCGCATTTGGCCCACCGGGCGTGATCAAAGCGTACGACGTGCGCACCGGTCAGTTGAAGTGGGCGTGGGATGCGGCAGCACCGGATACCGCGACGCCGAAAACCGGGCCGCATGCCTATAAACGCGGTTCGCCCGATGTCTGGACCTCGTTCACCGGTGACGACAAGCTCGGACTGGTCTATTTGCCGGTGGGCAACGCTTCGGGGGATTACTGGAGCGGCACGCGGACAGCGGCGGAGAACAGGTATTCGGTATCGCTGACGGCACTGAATATCGACACCGGTTTACCTGCCTGGTCATTCCAGACAGCGCACAAAGACGTGTGGGATTACGATCCTGGCTCGCAGCCTACGCTGGTGGATTATCCGGATAAAAACGGTGGCAAAATCCCGGCTATCATCATGCCGACCAAGCAGGGTGAGATTTACGTGTTGGATCGCCGCACTGGTAAATCACTGTTTGGCGTCGAGGAGCGTAAAGTCACCGGCGGCGGGATTGAGCCGGATCAGCGCTCGCCCACGCAGCCCTATTCGCTGTTCCATCATCTGAGTAAGCCGGATCTGACGCCGCAGGATATGTGGGGCTTAACCCCGGTTGATCAGCTGGTATGCCGCATTCAGTTCCAGAAGGCCAGCTACCGTGGCCAGTACACGCCGCCGGAAGCCGATCGTCATTCGATTGAGTATCCGGGCTACAACGGCGGTTCTGACTGGGGCAGCGTTGCCGTGGATCCTACTCGCGGCATCATCATTGCGAACTACAACGATATGCCGAACTACAACATTCTGGTGCCACGCGCCAAAGCGGATGCGTTGGGCTGGAAACCGCGCGATGAGATTCCTTACAATCCACACGATGAAGGGCATGCGGAAGGCGCCGGCGATCCACAGATTGGCGTGCCTTATGCGGTCAACGTCAATGCGGGCTGGCGCTTGCCGTTCACCGGCATGCTGTGCAAAGAGCCCCCGTACGGCGGCATTCGCGCCATTGATATGCGTGATGGTCGCACCATTTGGGATCGTCCGCTCGGCACGGCGCGTCGTAATGGTCCGTTCGGTCTGCCGACCGGTTTGCCGATTAATATCGGTACGCCGAATAACGGCGGTTCAGTGGTGACATCGAGCGGATTAATCTTTGTTGCCGCAGCAACCGACGATTTGATTCGCGCTATCGATATGCAAACCGGCAAGCAGGTGTGGAGCACTGAATTGCCTGCGGGTGGCCAGGCCAATCCGATGATCTACACGCAGAATGGGCGTGAATATCTGGTGATTGTCGCTGCCGGTCACCACTTTATGGAGACGCCGGTTGGCGATTACGTGCTGGCCTATGCGTTGCCGGAGAAAAAGTAACGCTTAAAGAAAAGACCGGCATTGGGCGCTGGCCTGATGCCGGTCGCCCTTTCAAAAGCGCACATTCCGTAGCGGCGCAATTTATTGCGCGATAAATCGCGCCGCTACGGAATGTGCGATGATTCGATTCCGCGCTCTGATCCGACCTCCTTCGCCATCAAGTTCCCCCGCCGCGCGCCGATAGTCTCTTCAGAGGGATGTACGCGCACAGGGAGTGGTTCTGATTACCGAAAAGTGTCAACTCCAGGAGCGCCATAATGGCCAAACACGCATCACCTAAGAAAACCATGAGCACCCGCACGCAGATGCTGCTGACGGGCGCCTTAACTATCACGCTCGGCTTTGCCGTAACCATCGGCGTGCTGAGCTGGCAATCGAGTAACGAACAAAAGTCGCTGGCCGAAAACTACCTGCAACAGATCGCGCAGAGCCAGGCGCTGCAAATTCAGCATCAACTCAGCTACGCGCGCGATGTTGCCCACAACCTCGGCCATAGCCTGATCGCGCTGCCCGCAGCGGGCATTCAGGATCGTAAGGTCGCCGACAAACTGATGGAGTCGGCACTGCGCGACAATCCAGACTATCTCTCGATCTCGGTGATCTTCGAAGAAAACGCCTTTGACGGCCGCGACGCGGAGTTTGCCGCCCAGCCGAATGCGGCGCCAAAAGGTCGCTACGCGTTTTTTGTCGATCGCGACCAAACCGGCAATTTCAACCTGCATCCGCTGACCTCAATCTTCACGCCAGGTCAGGGCGATTACTATTTGCTGCCGCAGAAAAGCCAGAAAGACACGCTGATTGAGCCTTACAGCTACGCCTACAACGGCGTGCCAACGCTGCTGACGTCCGTCGCGGCACCGATTGTCAGCCAGGGCAAGCTGTGGGGCGTAGTGACGTCGGATATTTCGCTGGCTTCGCTGCAGGAGAAGGTGAATAAGATCAAACCCTGGGAAGGCAGCGGCTATGCAATGCTGCTTTCCAGCGCCGGTAGGGTGGTTTCCTACCCGGACAAAAGCCAGACCAGCAAAGCGTGGAAGGGCGATACCCACAACTACAGCAACAGCGTAACGGAACAACACGATGCGTTGCTCGGTGAAGATGCGCTGGTGACCTGGCAGCCGGTGACAATCGGTAACAGCGATCAGCAATGGTATCTCGGCGTGGTGGCGCCGGTGAGCAAAGTGATGGCCGCCGCGCATCGCCAGCTGATCCACGCGGTAATCCTGATGATCATCAGTATTCTGGTGGTGTGTACGCTGCTTGGCATGCTGTTTAACCGTAAGGTGCTGAAACCCATTGGTGGCGAACCGCTGGAGGCGGCAACCATCGCGCTGGCGGTGGCCGATGGCAAACTGGATAACGTCATCACCCTGAAAGGGCGCGATAACAGCAGCTTGTTCTATGCGCTGCATACCATGCAAAACCAGCTGCGTGAGATCGTTGGGCAGATTCAGGACGCCAGTTCATCGGTACGTCAGGGCGCGGGTGAGATCGCCAGCGGCAACCTGAATCTGGCATCACGCACTGAACAGCAGGCTGCCGCGTTGGAGCAAACTGCTGCCAGCATGGAGCAGATCACCGCGACGGTGAAACACAACGCCACCAATGCGCATCAGGCGACAACGCTGACCGATAACGCTACGCACATCGCCAGCCGTGGAGAAACGCTGGTGGGTGAGGTGGTGCAAACCATGGCGCAGATCGACGACAGCGCGAAGAAGATTGGCGATATCACGGCGATTATTAATAGCATCGCCTTTCAGACCAATATTCTGGCGCTGAACGCCGCAGTTGAAGCCGCACGCGCCGGTGAGCAGGGGCGCGGTTTTGCCGTGGTGGCATCGGAAGTGCGGAATCTGGCGCAGCGCAGCGCCAATGCGGTGAAGGATATCGGTGCGCTGATTGAGGAGTCGACGCAGCGCGTTGGTAGCGGGGTGCAGCTGGTGCAGGATGCCGGCAGAACCATGCAGGAGATGACGCAGGCGGTAAATTCGGTGCGCACCATCATCGGTGAAATTGTTATTGCCTCCGATGAACAAGCGCGCGGTATCAGCCAGGTCACTATCGCAGTCAATGAAATGGACAGCACCACGCAGCAGAATGCCGCGCTGGTGCAGGAGATGTCCGCCGCCGCCAGTTCGCTGGAAGATCAGGCATCGCAGCTGGCGAACACCGTTGGGCGTTTCCAGCTGAGTTGATGTCTTAAGCGTTTGGCACCCGTTCCTGGGTGCCAAACCGCTGTCGGTACTGGCCAGGCGTGATGCCGGTGAGTTTACGGAATATTTTACGGAAGGCGGAAGGATCGCTATAGCCAATTTCCCAGGCGATCTGATCGACAGCACGATTGCTCAGCTCCAGCGCATCGCGCGCTTTCATAATACGCACCTGCTGCAAATAATCCGTTGGGCGCATGCCGGTCGCTTTCTGAAAATGACGCAGGAAAGTGCGTGGCGTCATGCTTGCCAGCTCGGACATGGTCTCAATGCTGTGCTGTTCCGCATAGCGTGCATGCAGGTGATGCTGCGCGCGCAGAATCTGACTATCCCCGTGCTCAAAGTTAGGAATGAAAGCGGAATAGGTACTTTGTTCACGTCGCGGCGGATCGACAAGCAAGAAGCGCGAAGTGGCTAACATGGTGCCGGTGCCTAACACTTTTTCGATCAGCGTCAAACCTAAATCCGTCCATGCCAGTATCCCGCCAGCGGTAATAATATCGCCATCGTCGATAACCATATTTTCTACCGCCACCTCAACCGCCGGAAAACGCTCTGCCAGCGTCTGCGCAAACGCCCAGTGCGTGGTGGCGCGGCGATGATCGATCAGCCCGGTTTCAGCCAGCACAAATGCGCCGGCGCATACCGAACACAGGGTAACACCCGCGTTATACAGTTCGCTCATCCAGGCGGCAGGCACCTTCATCGGCACCATCCTGGCGGGCACCACCAGGCTTGGCGGCGCAATCACGTAGCTTAAACGATGCGGCGTATCAGGATGACTATCCCAGACGCACTGCATGTGATCGCTGTTTGGGTCTATCTGCCAATGCGATACGCGGATGGTTCGTTTGCGTTCCTCTCCGGAGATATTCTCCGCCCACTCTGCGGCGATCCTGAACATATCGGTCAGCCCATATATCGCCGCGAGCTGGCAATCGGGATACATCACCAGGCCGACCTCGGCAACAACGTGGTTTTCAGCTGATTTCATCATTTGTCACTTACGGCCCTTAATGTGTCATTAATGACAATATTACACCTTGCCGTTTTCCCTGACAATGCATCCATCGAACAGCAATCAGCGTTAACAGGGATTGAATATGTCAGGTGCAGTGATTGAACAGTTAGCGATTTCACGACGAAGTTTATTGATTCTTGGCGGTACGCTGTCAGCCAGCATCGGGCTGGCGCACTCGGCCTTCGCCACCGGTTTAACATCATTATCATCACAGTCTGGAGATTCTAAAATGAGCAACGGCATCATCACTACTAAAGACGGTACCCGCATCTTCTACAAAGACTGGGGCCCAAAAAACGCACAACCGGTGGTGTTTCACCACGGCTGGCCTTTAAGCGCCGATGACTGGGACAACCAAATGTTGTTCTTCTTAGCCGAGGGTTACCGCGTTATCGCCCACGACCGTCGCGGACATGGGCGTTCCGATCAAACCGACAGCGGCAATGATATGACCACTTACGCTGCCGACGTCGCGGAACTGGCCAGGGCGTTGGATCTGCGCAACGCCATCCATATTGGTCACTCCACCGGCGGCGGCGAAGTGGCGCGTTATGTGGCGCACGCTGAGAAAGGTCGGGTGGCGAAGGCGGTATTGATGGGCGCGGTGCCGCCAATCATGCTGAAAACCGCAGCCAATCCGCAAGGTTTACCAAAGTCGGTGTTTGATGGTTTCCGCTCGGCGCTGGCAGCCAACCGCGCGCAATTCTTTATCGATGTGCCGGCAGGACCGTTCTACGGTTTTAATCGTCCAGGCGCGAAAATCAGCCAGGGATTGATTGATAACTGGTGGCGTCAGGGCATGGCGGGCGGCGCCAAAGCGCAATACGACTGTATCGCTGCCTTCTCTGAAACCGATTTTACCGAGGATCTGAAAGCGATTGGCGTGCCGGTGTTGGTGCTGCATGGTGAAGACGATCAGGTGGTACCGATTGATGACTCAGCACACAAAGCCATCAAATTGCTGAAGCATGGCACGCTGAAAACTTATCCGGGTTTGTCACACGGTATGTTCGCGACCCATCCTGAGCAGATTAACCCCGATCTGCTGGCGTTTGCTAAAGCGTAATTATCCTCTCATGAGCCGGACATCCGTCCGGCTTTTAGCTTTTTGCGTTCATTTTGCTGTAAGCCGAGGGCGTCATACCGGTTACCCGGCTGAACACACGCCGCATGACATCTGCACCCGAGAATCCGCACTGCAACGCCAGCGCTTTTGCCGGCAGTGATTTTTGCTCCAGCAGTTGTTTGGCTTTGGCGACGCGTTCGCGCTCCAGCCATTGTCCTGGCGTCATGCCTATCGCCTGGCGAAACAGCCGCGTCATATGGCGCTCACTGATCGCCATATGTTCTGCCATCATTGCTACCGTTTTGACCTCTGCCAAATGGGAGATCGCCCAGCGCTGTAGCTCCTGCAACGCCGAGCGGCCATTAAGCGATGCGCCGTTGCTGCGCATAAAGTGCGTCTGATTCACCGGACGGCGGAAAAACATCACCAGATGCGCGGCAATCTCCATCGCCACGTCGCGTCCCAAATCCTCCTCAACCAGGCGCAGCGCCAGATCCAGCCCGGAAGTCACGCCAGCCGCGGTGCGCACACGTCCATCGGCAACGCATAACGCATCGGCATCTACCGTTATCTCGGGATAAAGCGCCGCCAGCAAACCCGCGCACTCCCAATGGGTGGTGACGCGTTTGCCCTGCAGCAAGCCAGTGCGAGCCAACAACAATGCGCCGCTGCAAACCGATCCGAAACGCTGGCTGCGCTCGCATAAACCGGTTAGCGCGTGCAGCGTGCTTTCATCGGCGGCGAAATCGGCAATGCCCGGCGCGCCCGCAATCAGTAAGGTGTGTGGCGTAAAGTTGTCGCTATTTTCCAGCAGGAGATCGGCATTCAACCTTACGCCGGAGGAAGCCTGAACTTCAGCATCGGTGACGGAAATAATCCTTGATGAGTAAACCTGGCGCTTAAGCAGGCGATTGGCTTCGGCGAAAACATCCAGCGGGCCGCACACGTCCAGCAGCTGAACGCCCGGTATTGCCACAATCGCGATCTCATGACTCATTCTCTTTCTCCTGTCCCAAAACAACGCAATGTCCTTAATCATCTTTATTGAACACTTCAAGACATTTAGCTTGCGCTTTATTCTGGCTGTAGACAACCCACAGGAGAGAGAACATGAGTTTGAACATTACCGGCATCCGCATCCCGGATAGCAAAATGGCGCGCGAAGCGACAGAATTTGTGCGCGATACCGAATCAGAGTTGCTGTTTAACCACTCCAGCCGCGTGTATTACTGGGGCGCGCTGGCTGGACAGCAGCGCGGACTCAGCGTGGATAACGAGCTGCTGTATATCGGCTGCATGTTTCATGACATTGGGCTGACGCATGAACATTGCAGCTGTGATAAACGTTTTGAAGTTGATGGGGCAAATGCCGCACGAGATTTTCTGCAAGGATACGGCATCGCCACCAGCGATATCGACAAGGTGTGGACCGCCATTGCGTTGCACACCACGCCGGGAATTCCCGAGTTTATGGCGCCAGAAATCGCGCTGGTTACCGCTGGGGTGGAGATGGATGTGCTGGGCATTGGCTATGAGCAATTTGCTGAGGAGCAGATTGGCGCGGTGACGAGCCGCTATCCGCGTTCGACGGCGTTTAAAGAGGAGATCATCCAGGCGTTCTACGATGGCATCCGGCATAAACCGGACACCACCTTTGGTAATGTCAAAGCCGATGTGATCAAGGACAAACAGCCTGAATTCTCGCCGCTCAATTTCTGCAGTGTAATACGTCAGTCTCGCTGGCAGGGCTAAGTGACGCTTTGGCTCTGCTGCTCATCGCTGGGAAACCCTGATGTGCACGTCGGGCAATCGCTAATGCGACCAACAGCAATATGAGGATCGCCCACGGGAACGATTCGGAACCGGCATGCTTGAGCAGCAATCCGCCGGTTAAACCGCCGAGGGCGATGGCGCTGTTCCATGTTACGACATTCATCGAGAGCGCGACGTCGGCATATTCACCGGCAGCATCGGCCAATGCCGTCTGGAGCAGCGTCGCGGCACCGCCGAATGTCAGCCCCCACACGGCGACGCCTACATAGATCACGCCGGGTGTTAACGTGATCAAGCCAAACACCAGCGCTACCACCGCAAAGATCGACAGGGATAACAGCACCGCTTTGCGCAGATGGGTATCGATGATTTTGCCGGTGATGAAAATCCCGCCCAGCGCGGCAATGCCAAAGATCAGTAGCACCAGATCCACTCGCGTCGCCAGTCCCGCCGAGGCAATAAAGGGTGCGATATAGGTATAGAGAATGTTATGTGCCAGCATCCACGCCAGCACCACGCCAAGCACGGCGCGTACGCCGGGCAGACGTAATACCGCCGCGAGCGGCATTGTTTGCTTCGCGGAATGGCCGGGATAATTCGGCACGGCCAGCAGTATCCAGCCAATCAGGATGATCGACAGCCCCGACATCACGGCAAAAGTCAGACGCCATCCAAGTAACGATCCCATCCAGGTTCCCGCTGGAACGCCCAATGAGAGCGCAATTGGCGTGCCTACCATGGCGAGTGCCAATGCACGTCCCTGCAGCGAGGGAATCACCATTCTGCGGGCATAGCCCGCAATCAAACTCCACGCTAAGCCCGCCGACGCCCCGGCTAAAAATCTCGCGATTAAAATGAGGGTGATGTTAGAAGAGACGGCGGTGAGCGTATTAAAAACCAGAAATCCACCGACGGTGCTCAACAAAACCACGCGGCGCGACCAGCTTCGTGTCAGCAGCGTCAGCGGAATCGCTGCGATCAGGGAACCGGCGGCATACGCGGTAACCAGCTGACCCGCCAGCGCAGGCGAAATAGCCAGTCCCTGACTGATTTGCGGCAGCAAACCAGCGGGTATCGTCTCCGTCAGAATACAAATAAAGCCCGCCATCGCCAGCGCCAGCAGCGCCAATATCGGCAGTTGCTGCGCTTCTCCATGTTTATCTAATTTCATCGTTAAGCCTTTAGGTGAGTAAGAACAACGCCATCGCGCAATATCAATATATGTATCGATCGGTATTTATATTGCGTAGAGCTGCTGTACGTTGTCAATGAATTCTGTATCGATTAGTATAAATAGTGGAGGAGTTGATGATGAGAACAGGCAGACCAAGACAATTTGACCGGGATGAAGCGGTAGTGAAAGCCATGCACCTCTTTTGGCAAAATGGCTACGATTCAACCTCGCTCGCGCAACTGAAAGCATCGATAGGCAAGGGGATAACCGCGCCAAGCTTCTATGCCGCGTTTGGATCGAAAGAAGCACTGTTTGCTGAAGCGGCGAACTGTTATCTGCAAACGCATGCCCAGGTAACGGAAGCGTTGTGGGATACCCGCTTACCTGCCCGGCAGGCGCTGGAGACGGCGCTGCTGAACTCCGCCAGAATGCAGTACGATCCTTCGCATCCGCGCGGATGCATGGTTGCGCTCAGCGTGATGTCATCCTGCGCCGAAGAGAATCGTCACGTGCTGAAACCGCTTGAGGCGTCGCGCATGCGTACCGGTGCAGGCATTAAGCATTGCGTTGAGAGAGGCATCAGCAGCGGTGAGTTGAAAAATGATGAGGAGACGCTGACACTGGCGGTCAGCTTCAACAGTTTTATGCTGGGCATCTCAACGCTGGCGCGAGATAACGTTCCCCTCGTGGAGGTTGAGCGGGGCATCGCGCAAATGATGAGATTGTGGGATGCGTCGCGGCGCTGATGTGCTTTACATTCCAGCGCGCATTGAAGCCTCAATGCGCGCTGGCGATCTGAGTGAGCGCTTTACTCTTTACGCTGCAGGGTAATGCGAGTTAACTCCGATGGTCGGCCTAAGCGAACCGCCATACCCGGCCAAAGTGCGGTTCCGTTGTTGACATAGAGTTGCATGCCATCCACCTGATACAACCCCGAGACAAAACCCGCGTTAGGTTTGGCAAACAGCCGGTCAAAGCCCACAATCAGGCCGCCGTGCGTATGTCCGGACAGCTGCAGATCGATGTTCTTCACGGCGTTTTGCCGTGCATTGCGCGGCTGGTGATCGAGCAGAATTACCGGCGCATTTTCCGGTGCACCTGCCAGCGCCAAATCTAAATCCGGCCCCACGGCACCGCGACGTGAAGCTGAGGTATCCGGCATGCCGGCAATCACCAGCTCTGCGCCATGGCGGTTAATTACGGTATGGCGATTAAGCAAGGGTTCGAGTCCCAGCGATGCCAGATGCGCGGTCCAGCGCTCCTGCTCGAAGAAATATTCATGGTTGCCGGTGATGGCAAAAACACCATCAGGCGCATGTAAATCACGCAATGGCTCCACGTCCGCGCGGCGATTGTGCAACGTGCCATCAATCACATCACCGGTCACCAGAATCAGATCGACATCCAGCGTCATGGCTTTCTGCACCAGCGCGCGCGTCCACTTCTCATTGAACAGTTTGGTGATGTGCATATCGGTCAGCTGCAGCAGCTGATAGCCTTCGAACTCACGCGGAAGATCTTTAATGGCGATGGTCACATCTTTAACCGGCGGAACGCGTATCGCCTGATAAACGCCGACGGTGGCAAGGATGAAAGCAAAAGCCGCCGCCACATAACGAATTGCCGGCACGATTTCAAACGGATGAAGGAATAACAGCGAGATCAGCGCCACCACATCAATCACAAACTGGGTGAGCGCGAGAAACAAAACGGCGCTAAAACCCCAGTTGAACAGAATGACGATGGCGCGGGGCATTTCCGGCGAGAACATGCTGCCGGAGGTAAATCGACTGACCAGCAGATACTGTGAAGCCAGTAACACCAGCAGAGAGAGAACAATTTTTAATAGCAACGGCATCGCTAACGGGAATATAAACCGCGCGATTACATACCAGCTCGGTATGCTGAAAATCAGATGAAACATCATTCACTTCCCTGGTTTAAGGGCGCTGTTTCAGCGCAAAAAAATCAATACGCAGTGTAGTCTTTACTGATTAGTATGATGGCTTCGCACGTGCTTTTTTTGCGCGTGGTTCACCACGGAGGATGCATGACACGCCAGCAGCTGTTCGACTACATTCATCAGCACTATCAGGTAGAACCCGATTATCCCTGGAAAAAACACAGTGAATACGCGGTGCTGCGTCATCCGCGACATCGCAAATGGTTTGCGCTGGTGTTCCCGCTGGAGAGCCACAAACTCGGTTTGCCGGATGGCCCGGTGATCGACGTGATGAACATTAAAACCCGGCCCGAACTGAATGGTTCGCTGCGTCAACAGCATGGCGTCTATCCGGCTTACCATATGAATAAAGAGCACTGGCTCAGCATCACGCTGGAAAACGGCTTGCCGGATAGCGAGATTTTAGCCTTGCTTGACGACAGTTTTAGTCTGACGTTTTAGCCATGCTGCGTGACGTTGTCACTATGCGTGTTAACGTGAGCGACGCGATGGCATCATGCGCAATAACGTATTGTCTTTGAACAGATAATGGTGCGCTAATGCGGCAACCGCGTGAATGCCAATCAGCCAATAGCCATAAGGCGCGAGGGTTTCGTGCCAGTCTGCAATCATGTCAGCAAAATCGGGATCGGGATCGCCACTCACCGGCATCGGGATGCCGAAAATCCACCATGTGCGGCCCATATAGAAGCGCGACAAAATGCCCAGCGTCGGCAATACGATGAAAAACAGGTAGATTGCCAGATGCATCAGATGTGCCAGGCCGGTTTGCCAGTGCGGGGGCTTGGGTATTATTGCCGGGCTACGATGACGAAAACGCAGCATCACGCGTGACAGCATCAGCACCAGCACACAACTGCCGGCGCTGAAGTGACCAATGATCATCGCGAAGCCTTGCCATGAACCGCGCGTCGCCAGTCCACGAAATTCCATGGTGCAATACGCAGTGACGACCAACAGAAAGGTCAACCAGTGAAGAAGTATTTGCGACGGGGCGTATTTATTGCTCATCTCTAATCCGTGACAATGCCGGGCGGGAGGCATACTTTAACGGAAAAAGCGCTGAATTAATTCATATTTTGACACATCGATAACCGCGAATTAACTTCCCGTTTCGCTTGCCACCAGCAGTTGACTGAGCAGAGATTGCAGTTGCTGCTGCTGCGCATCATCTAGCGTGCTCAGCAACTGGTTTTGCGTTTGCGTATGCACTTGCAGCGCCTGCTCAATCTTTGCGAGGCCAGCGTCGGTGAGCGCCACCAGCGTGCTGCGCTTATCATCAGGATCGGCGATACGCATTATCAAACCCACGTCTTCCAGTCGATTGAGCCGATTGGTCATGGCGCCCGAGGTCACCAGCAAGGATTTATACAGCTGCGTCGGCGATAAGCGATAGGGCGCACCTGCGCGCCGCAGCGTCGCCAGCACATCAAATTCGCCATCGCGGAAACCAAAAGGTGCCAGTGCCGCCGCGCGGGTTTTCGCCAGATGCTGCATGATGCGCAGCATGCGACCAAACACCGCCATTGATGATGCATCCAGCTCCGGCATAGCGCTGGCCCACTGTTCCATTACAAAATCAACGTGATCCGCCAATCTGATTCTCCATTCATTAACTTTTATACATTTTGCACCATCCGTAGCGGCGCGATTTATCGCGCATCTCAATGACGGCTAAATGCCCATCCAGGCATTGCGCAATAAATTGCGCCGCTACGATTGGTATGTGTTATTCAGCCTTGCCCTCCTAACTTTCAATTTGTTGCTTTGTGCGCAGGGGCTATTGCTTTCGCGAAAAGTATCTTAACGTTAAGATACTTTTAATGTGCAAGGAGTTGCAAAGTGAATCGTACTTTACCTGCGGTTGGGATGTTTGCCTTACTGGTTTTTGCTATCGCGCTGAATCTGCGGCCGATAATGGCGGCGATGGGGCCGCTATTTCCGCTGCTGCAACAGGACGCGCAGCTTAGCGCCACGCAGCTAAGTCTGCTGACTACCTTACCGGTGATCATGATGGGATTAGCGGCGCTGGCCGGTCCGCTGCTGCTGCGTACGCTGGGCGAAGTGCGTGGCATAGCGGCGGGATTGCTGTTACTGGCGCTGGCCAGCCTGGCGCGTGGATTCGATCAATCCGCCACTGCATTGATTGTCAGCGCGCTGGTGGCGGGTTGTGGCATTGGCTTAATTCAGGCGTTGATGCCGGCGCAGATTAAACGTCACTTCGGCGTGAAAGCGGGCACGCTGATGGCGCTGTTCACCACCGGCATCATGGCAGGGGCAGCGATTGCGGCAGCCAGTGCCGTGCCATTGGCGAACGCCCACGGCTTGGCGGTAACGCTCGCAATTCCGCTGTTACCCGCTGCGATTGCACTGCTGTTGTGGTTGATAGGTTCGCCCGGCAGCACGCCAGCACAACACCGCACCGCTCCCCGCGCGGATCGCGCACGCCGTGCCTGGCTGCTGATGACCTTTTTTGGTATAGGTACCGGCGCTTATACCTTAGTGCTGGCGTGGCTGCCGCCGTTTTATATCCAGCACGGTTGGCTGCCGGAGCAGAGCGGTTACGTGCTGGGGGCTTTAACGCTAACCGAGGTGGTGGCGGGGTTTGTGCTGTCGGCGCTGATTCACCGCTTCCGCGATCGTCGCCGTCCGCTGCTGGTGGTCTTGGCCCTGATTTTGTTGGGTTTGATCAGCCTGATATTACTGGGCGGCGCGCAGGTGTGGCTGCCCACCTTGCTGCTGGGATTGGGCATCGGCGCGTTGTTCCCGCTTTCGCTAATTGTCACGCTGGATCATGCGCGCACGCCAGAAGAGGCGGGCGCGCTGCTCTCCTTCGTGCAGGGCGGTGGCTATTTGCTGGCAGCGCTAATGCCGCTGATTGCCGGCATGGTGCGCGATCGCGCCGCATCGCTGGATAGCGCGTGGGCAATAATGAGCGTGGGCATTGTGCTGCTGATGGTGATGGCGTTACGTTTCAAACCGCAGCAATAAAGAGTGTGATAAAACGTGGGGCAGTTTTTCGATAACCTCAGGTCGTCATTTATGACGACCTGGCAAACAAGGAGCACATATGTCGCCACAAGTGGGCATCGGCGTGTTAATTTTTCGCGATGGGAAACTGTTGTTAGGACAGCGTAAAGGTAGCCATGGCGCAGGGGATTGGTCCGCGCCGGGCGGCCATCTGGAATTTGGTGAGGCGCCGGAAGCGTGCGCGCGACGCGAAGTGCTGGAAGAAACCGGCTTGCAACTCGGTGAGGTGCAAAACGGCGCCTTTGTGAGCGATGTGTTTCCCGAGGTCAACAAGCATTACATCACGCTGTTAATGGTGGCGCAGGACGCTAGCGGCGAGCCGCAGCTGATGGAGCCGGAGAAGTGCAGCGGCTGGCACTGGTTCGCGCCCGAGGAATTGCCTGAACCGTTATTTGCGCCGCTGCGTAGCTGGATTACGCGTGATGGACTGGCGGCGCTGCAGGCGCTGGCGCGCGTTACAGCGCGATAATCGCCTCAATCTCAATCTTCAAATCGGGCGAAAACAGTTGGCTGATTTGCACCAGCGAACTGGCGGGCAGATGGTCGCCGTAGTGCTTAAACAGGACGCTGCGTAATGCGGTGATCTCATCAAATGAGGTGATAAAAATAGTCACCTTGATAAGGTCCTGTAGCGAGCGTTTTTCTTCTGCTGCGATGGTGTGCAGTTGCTGGAAAATGACTTCCGCTTGCGCGGCGATATCAGCTTGCTGCGCTGAGGTACCAAACGCCGTCAAGCCAGACACATACAACGTATCGCCATGCTTTACCGCGTGCACATACGGCGCTTTGACTTCACCTAATTGCGCATAGTTTTTACGTACTAGCATCTGTTTCTCCTTTAACAATGTTAAGTACCATCACCGTCACATCTTCATTAGCAATCTCGCGCTGTTCCACATCCTGCCAGCCGAAGCGGCGATAGAGCGCTTGCTGGTCGGGTGTATACAGCCACAGCGCCGTGATGCCACGCAGACGCGCTTCGGCAATTAATTGCGTCACCAAAGCACTCGCCAGGCCTTTGCCACGATGTTCTGACGCGGTAATGACCTCGCCGAGCCAAAACTCGCGCTCGCTGAGATCGCCTAATTCGTAGTGGATGATGCTGGCGGTCGCCATTAACTCGCCAGCTGTGGTGGTCGCTACCAGCGTGACCGTTTTAGCCTGTTCCGCGTTGCGTGCCTGCAAGCGCTGCTGAATAACAGACGCATCGCGCCAGTTTGGTAAATCTGACCATTCACGATGCAACATCTGGGTGACCGCATCGAATAACTGTGGCTGCTGCGCCAACGGGCTGATGTGCATGCAGAGTCCTAAAAGTGAGCAGGCGAGAGTGACAACATAGCGGTTAGCTATTGATATTGCCAAACAAACTGCGCAGCACGCTGGCGCCCGGCATCATCTGCTGAATACCCTGTTCCAGCATATCGCCTGCTTGCTGCAAGGCGTCCAGCGGCATCGCCGGTAAACGCTCCAGCACGAACCACATCTGCGTCTGTTCAATGCTGAGACGCGTGCGCACACCCTGACGCCAGTTCCAGCGCCGACAGGTCACGCCCGTCTCATCGCGCCAGATTACTTCGCCCGGCTCCGGGGATTCATGGCTTAGCACGCCTTCTTTATAGACATCGAACTGTTCGCTGCCAGCGGCGCGAGTTAAGCGCGGATTGCCAACGTAAGCCGCTACGTTCTCGCCGCCTACCGGAATGGCGAAACGAACGCTCACTGCATTATAGAGATCAACGATGGGATCGATGGCGGCCATGCTGCCGTCACGCTGCACGCGCTTGCGCAACGCATCCGCCGAGCAGGGCGTGCGCTTGGGTTTGGCACCAAAGCGCTTAAACATCTCCGCCCATTGCGATAAATGTTCTTCGGCCCAGGGAAAATCCTGCTCCAGCATGTCGCGACAGGCGCGCGTCAGCGCCTGTTCTCCCACCTGCGGATGTAACACCGGCGCAGCCTGTACCTGAAGACTGAGCGCGGTGAACTCGGGGGCCAGTTCAGAAACAGAAGGATCGATTGACGGGTTAAAGGCGAACATAACATAATCCTGTAATGACTAATTTATTCCATGATAGTGACCGATGAAGACCAAAGTCAATAAACTGACCGAAACGGGTGCTGATATCGACTTTGTTAGCGCGGCCGTCTCCACCAGCGTCAAAACCTACCGCCAACAGCAAAAGTTATCGCTGGACGAGCTGTCGCGCCGCGCGGGCGTGAGTAAAGGGATGTTAGTGGACATTGAGAAAGGAAGCGCCAATCCCAGCATCGCCATTTTGTGCAAGGTTGCGGCGGCGCTAGGTTTGTCGGTGGCGGATATCGTCAACGTTACCGCCGATCCGCTCGCGCATTTAGTCGCAGAAACGGACATTCCGGTGCTGTGGCAGGGCGCAAAAGGCGGCACGGCGCGATTGCTGGCGGGCACGCAAGGGCCGGACATGATTGAGCTGTGGCGTTGGCAGATGTTTCCCGGCGAACAGTTTGTTTCACCGGGCCATCCACAGCGCACTTATGAACTGCTGCACGTTGAGCAGGGCGAGCTAACGCTGACGGTTGATGAGCAGATATTGCGGGTGCCGCGCGGCAGCTCTGCGGTGGCCAAAACCGCTGCGCCGCACAGTTACACCAACCTCGGCGAGCAGCCGCTGATTTTCACCATGGCCGTCGCCGAGATTCACAGTTAACCTGGCTGGTTGGCTAACGCCACCGCATCTTCACCGGCCGGAATGCGCATCGGCGCATCGGGATCGGTTGCCGCGCGCCACACCGCTTCAGCAACATCGCTCGCTTTGGTGGTCGGCTGGGGCTGTTGCATCGCGTTAAACACGCCATCAAGCAGCGGCTGATACGGTTCAAGCTGGGTGTTTTCCATGCGCGGCATCGCGTTCTTGCCGAAATCGGTGGTGGGAGCCAGACCCGGCAGCACCAGACGCACGTTGATGTTGAACGGTTGTAGCTCCAGCGCCAGCGATTCGGTAAAGGCATTCACCGCGGCTTTGCTGCCGGTGTAAACCGCCAGCAGCGGTAAGGATTTCAGTGTGACCGTCGATGTCACGTTGATAATGGTACCGCTCTGCCTGGCACGGAACTGCGGCAGCACAGCCTGCGTCAGTGCAATCGTACCGAGCGTGTTAGTTTCAAAGACGTCGCGCACGGTCGACATTGGCGTGCCTTCCAGCGAGGTCAGCACGCCAATTCCAGCGTTATTCACCAGCACATCAATATCACCCGCTGCGGCGATAGCCTGCTCGATACTGGCCGCATCGCTGACATCCAACTGCAGCAAACGCAGATTATCTGCAGCGGGAAACAGGTCGGCACGCGGATTGCGCATGGTGGCGATCACGTTCCAGCCGCGCTCGAGGAAATAGAGCGCAGTGGCGTGACCAAAGCCGGAAGAACAGCCGGTGATTAGAATCGTTTTCATCTTTCACTCCTGCATTGCTTTAGGGTAGATGACCACTATAGAGTCAATGTGCTGGACTCACTACAATGCAGAGTCCTACTTTCATTAGCAGGAGTCCAAATGATCGATCCCTTAGCTGAGATGGTTTCGTTGCTACAGCCGCAAGCAGCTTTCTCCAAGCGTGCGCGAGCTAATGGCCGCTGGCGCGTGCATCGCAGCGAAACCGGCCAACCGTTCTATTGCCTGGTGCTGGCAGGCCGCAGCCAACTGAAGATGAAAGGACATGCGCCAATAACCCTTGAGCAGGGCGACTTTGTACTGATTCCGGCCGCATGGGAATTTTGCATGACCAGCGCTGAACCACCTGCCGACGATGCGCCAGAAACCGTGCCGCAGATGCTCGCACCCGGCGAGTTCTGGATTGGCGATCAACAGCAGCCAGCCGACGTGGAAACCTTAATTGGCTATTGCCAGTTCGGCGCGCCCGATGCTGGATTGATCGTCTCGCTGCTGCCGCAGTTTATTCAGGTGCGCGGTGAATCCCGTTTGACCACCTTGGTGCAATTGGTGATGAACGAATGTCGCGCGCAACGGCCGGCGCGCCATGTGGTGCTGGAGCGCTTGCTGGAGCTGCTATTAATAGAGGCGCTGCGATCGATGCCGATCTGTAATGCGTGTCCGGGCGTAATGGGCGGATTAGCCGATGAGCGCCTGGCGGCAGCGATCCGCGCTATTCACGCTAATCCCGCGCACAGCTGGACGGTGGCAGAACTGGCTAAAGCCGCTGCGCTTTCGCGTTCCGCTTTCTTTGTGCGTTTTCGGGCTGCAGTTGGCGTCGCGCCGATGGTTTATCTGCTGACATGGCGCATGGCACTCGCGAAAGATCTGCTGCGTGGTAAAAACATGGCGGTAGCCGAAGTGGCGGAGCGCGTCGGTTATCGCTCTGCCAGCGCGTTCAGCGTGGCATTCAGCCGCTACGTCGGCCAGCCACCTGCATGGTTTGCGGCCGAGGCAGAACAAGATGTTTAGCGATAAAGCTTCAGATTGCCGGTTAAACGGGTGATTTTTTTCTTGTGACCGATCAAACCCAACGCCACCAACTCAATATGATCGCTGTGCGCGTTGGCAATACGTTCGCCATATTCCTCATAGGTTTTACAGGATTGTGCCAGCGCGCTGAACGGCATCGCAAAGATCTGGTTATCGACGCCGCTTATTTGCTGCAACTCGCGCAGGTAATTGCCATCAGCCAATAACACCGGCAGCGGCGCGTAAATAACGCCAGGATAGCTCACGCCATCCTGGCTCTGCTGGTCCGGCCCCACCAAATTGCCTATCAATTTTCCAAAACTAATGCCGATAACGCTACAAGCGTTCATTGCCAATCCTGCGGGCAGTTGCTGATCAATCACGATGGTGCAGCGATGGGTGTTTGCGTAGAAATTCATGATACAGCCTTCACTTTGAGTGGGTTTAGAGGTGCGCGGTTCAGCGAATAATGCTGGTCTGCCTGGTGCGCATAAATGCGCACCCTTCGACGTAGGGTCGCCATTCATGGCGACTTCCACGCAATGATTCTGATGGCAATCATCAAGTGAAAAGTATGCGGCAAGGAGAAAGAAAAGTGCTTGCGGAATGCATTGCAAAAAGGACGCGTTAGGGATAAAAAATCCCTAAACCGCAAATCTACGGAAAGGATCATCCTGTTATGAGCTTAAGCAAGACAGATATTAGAATTCTTCAGCAGTTGCAGCAGGACGCGCGCATCACCAACCAACATCTCGCCGACGAAATTGGCCTCTCCGCATCCCCCACCTGGCGCAAAGTGCGCAAGCTGGAAGAGGATGAAGTGATTCAGGGTTATCGTGCGGTACTTAATCGAAAAAAAATTGGCCTTAATGTGATGGTGTTTGTGCGCGTCACTATTGATAGCCACAGTGAAGCCGAAGCGCGTAAATTCGAACAGGAAGTGATGTCGCTGGATAATGTGGTGTCCTGCTACAGCATCGGCGGCGATGCCGATTTCTTATTGCAAGTGGTGGCGGCAGATATGGATGCGTATGCCGACTTCGCGATGTCGGTTATTCGTAGACTGCCAGGGATAAAAGAGATGCAGAGTATGTTTGTGCTGAAGGAGATAAAGGGAATGGCGGCCTGGCCTTTAGTATAATATTAGTATTTTTAGATTGAATGATATACTAGGCTTAATTAAATGTTATTATCAATCAATCAATCAATCAATCAATCAATCAATCAATCAATCAATCAATCAATCAATCAATCAATCAATCAATCAATTAATTAATTTAACATTTATTAAAAAAACAGAATAATGAGGATTCGATGAGCAAACTCAATTTTGCAAAAGGATATATTAAATTTGAGGATCTATATGTTGCATATCGGAAAGCTAAATCAGAAGCCTTTTACGATAGTTTTCATTCTAATGCAATTTCTTTTGCAAATTTCGAAAGTGATTTTAATCATAAATTGAGTGCGTTATTTTTAAATGTCACTGATAAAGATAATGCTAGGTGGGATGACATAGAATTTATCGGTGGATTTAGGTATGCACCAAAAGCACTAAGCGATAAAGAATGGGTTAACAAAGATAGTATTTATTATAGATCAATAAACCCGATGGAAGATTGGTGGCAAAGATATAATGATAATGATCAGAAAAAGATCACTCCAGATTACAGGCTAATTATGACGCCAACAACTAATTTTCAGATAATTTCTGCACTTTGGATATTGAAGGTTGGTCATAAGTTTGATGAAAAATTAGATAAGGCTTTATCGTATGGTAATAGATTAAGACGGCAATATCATGAGCTTGATATCAACGATACAATGAATGGGCCTATCAACACCGAATCACCGGGTTTATTTAATCCATATTTTATTGCATATAAAAAATGGAGGAGTGATGGCTTAGACTCAATGAGGGGTTTATTAGAGAGTAATTTCCCAGTTACTGCAATCACTATGGATCTTGAAGGTTTTTATCATAACGTTTCACCATCCTTCTTATTACAAAAAGAATTCTTACATGAAATAGGTGTTGAATTAACTCAAGATGATATTTTATTTACTAGATTGTTTATTAGTTCATTAAAGAAATGGCATATTAGTACGTTAAACTCAAATGGATCAAATGTTAAGAGGAAAAACTATTCTCTACCAGTAGGTCTTTCTGCTTCAAAAGTAATATCCAATGCTTTGTTATATGAGCTAGATAAACAAATGCGTGAAGACCTAAAACCTGCTTACTACGGACGTTATGTGGATGATATATTTATTGTTTTTAAGACACCTGTGGGTTGTGATGGCGGGAATTCAGTATTATCATATATTGAAGAAAACATTGAGTGTATAAAAATTACCAATGAAAATAAGAAACAGTATGATCTTAGTATCGGATTTAAGTATGCTAAAAGTTGCAACTTAAAGTTTGGAGCAAATAAACAAAAGATTTTTAATCTTTCAGGCAAGCATGGGCTAGATTTTATTGACCAAATTTCTTCACAAATACAAGCTCAATCTAGTGAATATCGTATGCTTCCTGAGCTGCCGGAAAACTCGGTGGAAATGGCCAATAAAACTCTTTTAGCTTCATCAGATACATCTTTAATTCCAGATGCATTGAGAAAAGCAGATGTGGTTTCTATCCGCCGGTTAGGCTTAGCATTATTGTTGAAAGATATTGAAAGCTATACAGCCGATCTGTCTGCTGCATCGTGGATTAATGTCCGACAAGAGTTTTATGGTTTGGTTGATCGCTATTTACTAACGCCAAAAGGGATTTTTGATTTATTTGTTTATATACATAGAACATTTAAGTTAATGATAGTAAATAATGATTTTGATTTTTCTCTAGATTTCATAAAAAAAATAAATAAATGCTTTGATCTTATTGAGAAAACGTCAGGGACATTGGCTGATGAAAAACTGATTAGTTGTAAAAAATATCTTCACGAAAGACTATATGATTCAGCAATACAGTCTGCTACAGTCCGAGGATTTGATGGTTGGAGTAAGTTAAAAAAAATAACTGACGAGCTGACAAGACTAATTGGTAATAACCATATTGAGCTTTCAGAATACGAGTTAAAAAATTTATGTCTAAATGTCTTACATGCCGATTTTGGCTACAGACCATATAAAGATTATTGGCATTACTCACAAAAAGATAACTTTGATAATCTTTTAATGTCTGAAAATGAAAGTTTCAATCATGTTCTAAGACTGAATTTAATTGATAAATTTTGTAAAGAAACGCAGCTGAAAACGCCACACTTACAAGCATTAGTTTTTCCAACAAGACCTCAAACAATACAGGAAATTGCTTTTATTTGCCCGAAAGTATTAGAAGATGTGATTTTTTTTAAAGATAGTATATTTGCTTTAAGAGGCGCTGGCACATATTTTAATGGTAATGTTGGTTATTCAAAGTCTGAAAGTGGAGTGGTTTCAATTAACATACCTAGTTCTCATTATTTAACTGTCAAGGTTGCGCTAACAAATTTTTTAACTGAAGATAACCAATATGAATTAACGCTTGAGGGAAAGTGTGATGAATCTTTAGAAAGATATAAAAAGATAAATAAATTGATAAATGATATTTTGAAATGTAATGAGCCATCTGATTACATTGTTTTCCCAGAGTGCTCCATCCCTTTGCGATGGGCGATTAATATATCTTATCGGCTTGGAAGACAGAAAAAATCATTAATAGCAGGTATAGAATGCTATGTTGACACTAATAATAGCAAAATAATAAGAAATGATTGTTTGCTTTCCTTAACTACTGTATGGCCTGGTTATGATAGTAATTTTCTAATTTTGCAATCTAAAAACTCTCCGTCGCATGGAGAAAGGAAAGCGTTAAGTGACTCTGGTTTAATGTTGTATTCATCTTCCTTAAGTAATAATGAGAAATTCCCTACATATAAACATGGCGGCTTTCACTTTGGAGTAATCTTGTGCAGCGATCTGACAAATCCGTTGAATAGAACAAGATATCAAGGTTTAGTTGATTGTTTATTCGTTTTAGAATGGAATCCTGACGTTAAAACTTTTAGTTATTTAATTGAAGGCGCTTCTCATGACACGCATTCTTTCATTGTCCAAGTAAATAATAGAAAGTATGGTGATAGCCGTGTTCGTGCACCTTACAGAGCCGATTTTAAAAGAGATACCGTAAGAGTAAAAGGGGGAGTGTCTGATACATATGTGATAGCCGAAATAAAATATGGTCCATTAAGAGAGTTTCAAAAAAATGGGGATATGACAGATAGTGACTCTGAATTCAAACCTGTTCCAGTAGGGTTTGAAATGTGTAAAACAAGAATGTAAATACGACGGTGGTAATTTTAAAAAATGAAAAGTAAAAGCTTCACTTGTTTCGAAACTGGTTGGTCTGTTTTCATAGACGTTAATATGTGGCTAAAATGGATCGGAATTTTATCTGGTATTGCTACAATAGCTGGCGTAGTCATTGCTTTATATGCTGCGAGTGTTGCATATAACCAATTAATATCAAGTAGGAAGGAATCTAAGAGTGCTACAGCGTACCAAATTTATCACCAATATTTGTCAATGTGTATCGCATATCCAAACTTCTCAAACGGAATGGTGAAGCCACTTTCAGTTACAGAAGAATATGCTAAATATTGTTGGTTCGTCTCATCAATGCTTTTTTCATTTGAGCAAATATTATCCATTGATATAAATGACGAAAAGTGGAATTCGACTATAAAATCACAGCTTTCAAGACATATTGATCATCTTAAAATATCAAGCACTGTTAGGGAGCGTCACTGGGATGAATCTTTAATTGATTTGATAAATGATTTAGTTTCCACATCTATTCCCTGAATCAAAACCAATGTTTATAATAATAAACATTGGTGAGTTTTATTTATGACCGCTAATTAGGTCCATTTTTATGCTATGTGTTTTTAGCCAAATTCCTAAATCCTCTCTCCCATCTCACAAATCCTTAACTCAAACTAGACGCTAACCCTAACTAGCGTTGATACTCATTTCACCCAATTTCAAACATTAAAAACCTGAAACAAAATAATTCAGTCAGTTAAACAAACCTGAAGCGTACATCCGTACGCAATTTGTCTTTTCTCTGTTGAGGAAAACATTGTGTTTAAATTAAATCCGGTGTTACTAAGCCTTGTGGCTGCGCAAGGCATGATGTTCCCTGTGCTGCCGACAACGGCTGCGATATTAAAGCCCTATACGCCTGAAATTAATGACAATAAAGTGGGTGCATACTGTTTATGTAATGGCAGCACGCAAACGCTCAGTGGATTGCCGCAGTTTACGCCCGGTGAAAATGGCACGGGCAGCGTGACGATTGGTGAGTTGCGCACTATTGGTCGAATTATCAATGACAATGTCATTGGCGAAGCGCGACTGCAAATCGGTCAGCAGAGCTATTTAATTGGTATTCCTAATTATGAGGAAAATACTTACACCACATATTCAGTGTTTAAAACGTCTGAAATTGTCGATCTTCCCGCGGTAGGTCTGGATACCGTAGTGCCAGATTATTTTGATGTAAACGACAAACAATATATTAATGCACGCGTCGCTGCCGTCAGCAATGGCACGCTTAATATCGATATTGGCGAGCATAACGCAGCGGCCAATTCCTCAACGAATAGCTGGTCGATGGCGGCGAAGCAAAGCCAGTTATTTACCGCCAGCAACAAAGGCAACCTCAACTGGAATTCCAATAATCGCATCACCTTCACCGCAGGCACCACGCCATACGGCGGCGATCGCCTGGCTTATGACGTGGGCAACGTGGTGCAATATGCGGGTGTTTTCACCGTCAACACGCTGGACGGCGGCACCAGCACCTTCAACGTCACCAATCTCAATGATCTTCGCAATTACAACGATTGGCTGATCGATCAACTGTCCAACGCCAATCTCAGCACCGACAGCTACAACGCAGAATTTAACAAAGCCTACGCGCTGCGGGACGGACGCGTGGTCTATCGCATGAGCAGCAACAACTTCGACGATGAGGTGGCGCTACCGATTTTCGATCAGGTGGTGCTCAGCGCCGATGGTCCTAAGGCGACGGTCAAAATCAATCGCGGCAAAACGCTGGAGGTGGTGAACAGCAATAGCGTGGTGATGCGCGCCATAAATGGCGCGAAAGCGATTATCAATGGCAAGCTCTCCAGCACCGGTTCTGGCCTGGAGTTGCTCAACGGCGCGCGCGGAATAAACAATGGCGTGATTAATGCCGGTTTTCTTAATAACGCCAACGGCAAAGGCGTCGATAGCAGCACGGTTGGTGCGGCCGGTAGCGCGGTGACCGCCAATTACAGTAGCCACTTTATCAATCGAGGCGTCATCAATCTGCAACCCGGCGCGGGCTTCAGTACCGGCATCAGTTCCTACAACAGCAAGGTGGTGAACCACGGCAATATCAATGTCGGCGTCAGCAACATTTCCGGCGCTGGCAGCGCGGCGGGCGTGCTGCCGAGCAGCGATGGAAACGGTAGTTTCGTAAATGCCAAAGACGGCACCCTCTATATCGGCCGTGCACCGCAGAATCGTAAAAATGATCGCAGCGAAGAGGTCGCCGTTAATTTGAGTGGCGGTGTCAGCGGCATTTATCAGCTGCTGGATTCAAAAGTGATTAACGATGGCCGCATCGTGATTGGTTCCAAAGTACAAAATGCGGTGGGAATGCGGGTAGAACTTGCACCGAACGCCGTCACCCGTAACAACGGTGTGATCGATGTAAACGGCAAAGCGCAATATCAGCCTCTGGAAAACGTTGGCATGTTGGCGATTAATGCCGGCAGCGGCGGTAAGGTGGGCAATGCTGGCACCATCAATCTTAATGGCGATAACGGCACCGGCCTCAAAGTCATCGCGCGTGATGGTGACAGCGCCAGCGCTTACTCCAGCGGCACCATTAACGTGCGTGGTGATGCCGATCGTTTTAGCGGCACCAACAATACCGCGGTTTGGGTGATAGGTGAGCCGGGCAGCAGCGCTACGGCTAATCTCAGCGGGAAAATTAATTTGCGCGGCACGGCAGGCATCGGCATCCGCGCTGAAGGCAATGCCACAGTCAACGTCACTCCCAGCGCCGTGCCCTCATCCGTAGGCAATGGAGACTTTCTCGCTCAGCGACAAATCAGTTTTTACACCATCGGGCCCAACGCCAAAATCAACTTGCCGGCTAACGGGCACTACGCCACATCTAGTAACGGCGGCACGCTTTTTCGCCTTGAGCAGGGCGCGGATTTTGATGGCCGCGGCATGACGCTCTCCATGAATGCGCCCTTTGCCCTTGGCGTATTTGCCGCCGGCGACGGCAGCGAGGTCGCCACTCACGGGGCGACCTTCAATCTGAACAGTGATTACGCTTCCGGGCTGTGGATTACCGACGGTGCACGTGCCACCGTTGATGCGGCAACCAAGGTCAACCTTATCGGTCAAGATGCCCGCTGGGCTCAAGTGGACGGTAATCGCTATTTGTTGCAGGGCTCTGTGGTTAATCCCGACACGCAGTTTAATGAAAATACCTTGTTAACCAACCATGCAGCGCTAAGCGGTAATGATAAATTTCAGCGTGGTTTGATTGCGCGTAATCATGCGCAGGTGATCAATACCGCCAATATCAGCTTAATGGGGCTGGCACCGCAGGCAATCTATGCGACCAACGGCGGCAAGGTGACCAATAGCGGCGAAATCAGCGTCGCCAATAATGGTGTGGCGCTGTATGCCGATGGTTATGAGTTTGTCGGCGACAAGGTGACAACCACTGACATCAACAATACCGGTACGCTGAATATTTACTCGGGCGCCTACGGCTTTGTTGCCTATGACCGGCTATCCCGCATCAATCAAAACAGCATTATGAATCTGTTTGGCGATTACACGGTCGGTGGACTGGTGAGCGCGGGGGGACAGGTTAACCTTGGCCCGCAGAGTAGCGTGGTGTTTCATCATCCACAGCAGGTGGGCTATCAGATTCAGGATCATGGTTCGCGGCTGATCAGCAATGGTGGCAACGTTAACGTCAGTACTGAAGGTTCGACGCTGTATGAAGTCGCCACTGAGGGGTGGCTCAACCCGCAGGCCGCCGGCACCGTTACGCTCAGCGGCAAAAACACCACCGGTATTGTGGTGTCAGAGTCGGGATCCTACGTGTCTGGGACCGATAATTATCTTGTTACCGGCAAGAATGCCACGGTGATGCGCGCAACCTATAACGCTTCCGGCGTATTAACCAACACCATCACGCTTAACGGACGCAACAATACCGCGGCACAGGCGAGTACCAATGAAACGGAGATCTACGCCGCCGGTTTAATCAACGGCAATGGCCGCCATGCCACCGCTTTTGATGTCAGCGACGGCGCGCGCATTTTCAACCAGTATCAGGGCGCAGTCGATCTGCGCGGCCCCAACAGCACCGGCGCGCGCGTGCATGACGGCGGTAATTTCATTAACCGTGGCAGCATCCATATTGCTTCGGGCACGGGCGTAGACGTCAGCAGCGGCTACGGGCAATACGTGCCAATGGATAGCTCCCTGCGCGTTGACGACGGCATCGCCGCGTTGCGTGTTGGCGACGGTGGCTGGCTAAAAATCTATGGCGACGGGCAGGGCGCGAGCACGATACAAGCGATGCGCAAAGCCGACGGTTTGCTGCTCGATAGCGGTGCGCAGGGCGTTGAAGCCAACGACATCATTATCGGCGCTTTAGGCAGCGGAAGTGTCCTCAATAACCGGGCTGAAACCGCCAACATCTCGCTGGATAACGTGATGCTTGAAGTATCAGGCGGCAACGGCGTGCGTTCGGCCACCTCATTTGATCCTAATGGTCGCGTGCTGATTAACGTCAGCGGTACCGGCACCGGCTATCGCTTCGAAAATGAAGATGGCTCGACCACCAGTAACGATCTGGTGATCGGCAAGGACTATTCGATTCTGGTTTCCACGCAGGGCACCGGCGTTCGCGCCAATACCAGCGGCAGAGTCATTTCGCAGGGGTCGATTAGCATTCGCGATGCTAACGGCGGCTCGGCGATTAAGACCAGCACCGCCAGCCAGGTGATCAATCAGGGATCGATTAGCTCACTCAGCCGCGTCTCTCCGCTGATCGATTTGCGCGGCGGAAACACGGTATTTGTCAATGAAGGCACCATCAACGCACCGTTCCCGGATCAGGTCGTGGTGGCCGGTGGCGCAGGCAATGATGTGATCGCGCTCCTTGATGGTTCGGTAATCGGCGACGTGAATACCGGCAGCGGCAGCGATGAGCTGATCGTTACCGGCGGCACGCTGAACGGCAGCCTGACCATGGGCAGCGGTGCGGCGAATCAGGCGACGGTGCAAAAAGTCAGCCTGGCGGATACGCGCCACATCACTACTGAAAACGGAGCGGGCAGCACGCTTAACCTCAGCAAGCTGTCGGCGCGCGGCGGTTCCTTTGCCAGCGATGATGCCAGCAAAGGCACCAACCTCGGCGCGGGCTGGAGCACGCTCAACTTCTTCGATACCCAATGGACGCTGACCGACAATATCAAACTGGCACACAGCACCATCAATATTGATGCCGGCAGTACGCTGTTCGCCGGTGATAACGTCAATCCGCTACTGCAGGGCGCAACCGACGATTCGCTGGTGGTAAACAACGCCGGTACGCTGGATCTCACCAACGGCGGCAACGCAGCGGCGAATACCTTAACCATTGATGGCGATTTGGCATCAACCGGCGGCAACCTGAAACTCAATTCGACGGCAACGCAAAGTGATTTGTTACGCGTCAATGGCAATGCCACGGGCACCACTTTGATTGAGGATAAACTGGCTGGCGGCCCGGTGCTGGATAGCAACCGCGATGGCGTGATTGCTGGCAACGAAGGCGTCTCGCTGGCGCAGGTAACCGGTAACGCCAGCGCCACCAGCTTTGTGCTGAAGAATGGCTATGTCGCATCCGGGCCGTGGCAATACGGCTTAGCCACCTTCGCGCCGGGCAGTTCGGCTGCGGGGGCGTGGGATTATCGTCTCGTTAATACCTTCGTCTGTGAAGACGGCTCGCTGTGCCAGCCGCAAGCGGGCAGCGGCCAGCGTGCGGCGCGCCTGGCCGTTACACCGCAGGTGCCATCGTATATCTCGGCGCCGGTTGGTCTGGCTTACTACTCGCTGGCGGTGACTGACGACTTGCATAAGCGCCTCGGTGAACTGCGTCAGCAGCAAGGCGGGCCTGAAGGCGTGGGCGGCGAGATGTTTATTCGTTATCTCGGCTCTAATCTGAAGTACCAAAGTAATCGCGGTTCAGCCGATTACGGTTACGACTTCGACCTGGACTACAGCGCGGTGCAACTGGGCGGCAATCTGCTGCAGGTTGATGGTGCTGAAGAGAGCCTGCGCGGTGGGGTGGCGTATACGCGGGGTAATACGCGCATTCGTCCACAGGCGGCGGACGGTTACAGCTCCACCAGTTTCGATAGCGACACCATTTCGCTCTACGGCACCTGGCTGCGCGACAGCGGATTCTACCTCGATGGCTCGCTGAGTTGGGGCTGGTATCGCGGCGAGACGGATATTGCGCGGCAGAAAGAGGTGGCATCACCGAAAGGCAACGGCTGGACGGCCTCGGTGGAGTCGGGCTATCCGTTCACCTTCGCCAACGGCGTGCGCCTCGAACCGCAGGCGCAAATTACCTGGCTGCAGATGAAGATGGATAGCTTCACCGATCGTGATAACACCCGCGTGTCGTATAACGATTACGATCAAACCATTGGCCGTCTCGGCGCGCGCCTCGATCGCACCTGGCAAGACGGCAGCCAGAACGCCTATACGCCATATGTTCGCGCCAATTACTACAAAGGCTGGGGCGGCACTGCGAAAACCAAAATTGGTGCGGCGGATGCAGAGGGCAGTCAAACGTTTGACAGCGGTAAATTCGGCCAGATGTGGGATGTCGGCCTGGGCGGCAGCGCAACGCTAAACAAGGATATATCGTTGTATGCCGAAGCAGATTATCGCAAAGAGATCGACGGCAACGGCGCCAAAGGCTGGCGCTATAACGCGGGAGTGCGCTGGTCGTTTTAAGATTAACTTCCTTTAATAGTTGTTTTCATCTCGCCCATGTTGAACGCCTCAACGTGGGCGAGATGCCAACCTGAAAATCCTATCCAGCAGCCACCATTGATGATTTCATTTTGAAATAAATATTTATCGCTAACCTTATGCCGATTATGAATTTCGCCGTCTTATAATGTTCTTGTATGGTAGGTTAAAGGCTTTTAAGCTTTTGCATTATAACAATTAATTGTTGCTTTTCGCATTCATCACCTGGGGTTTAACCATGCTAAACATAAAATCTCTGTTAATGGGATCGCTATTAACGTCAGCCTTATTAGCAAGTTCTGCGCACGCTCAGGAGGAGAGCGGTGTAGGAGCCAAAATTAATTTTCAGGTCGCATCCGATAAAAAACTGCAGGCTTTATTACCTAAAGAGATAATTAAAAAAGGTTATGTCATTGCCGGCACTAATCCAAATACACCTCCCACCACCTTTTTCCTCGAAGATAATAAAACCTTATCCGGACGCGACGTTGATATCATGAATGCGATTGGTCAGCGTCTGGGTTTGAAAGTCATCTGGAAAGAGACTGGCGGCTTCGACAATATTATTCCCGGCTTAAAAACCGGACGTTTTGATGCGGTGCTTTCTAATATCAGGCCAAGTCAAAAACGCTTTGCGCAAATCGACTTCATTAGCTATTTCGATAGCTCGCGTCAGGCGGTGATTTCACGGAAAGATCGTAATGTGGCACCGTTCAAAGCCTTAACCGCGCTATGCGGTGAAACCGTCGGGGCGGGAGTGGGCACCGCGCAGATTGAATTTCTCAATGAGGCGAGTAAAACCTGCCTGAGCGAAAATAAACCGGCGATCAACGTGGCGGTATTCCCCAGCCGTCCTGATGGTGTGGTCGCGGTATTAAGCGGCAGAATCTCGTTCTATTACGGCCCGTGGGAAGGTTTAGCGTATCAAGCTGCGCAGCTGAAGAATCTGGCGATAACCGGTGAAATAAGCGTGCAGGAACCGCCGATGTCGATCGGTTTACCCAAAGGTTCACCTATTGAGCTGGCTGTTCAGGCGGCACTGAACTCCTTAATCCAGGATGGCACCTACCAAAAGATCCTCGATAGCTGGTTCATCGGCTACGGCGCAGTGAAAGAAGCCAAACTGAATCAAGATATCTTCGCCTCACAATCATAGGAAAAGCGATGAGCGGTTTCCGCATAATAACCAGAACGCGAAAAGCCAGTGCGCAGCAAATAGCGGCCTACCAGGATTTACCGGTGGCAAATATTAGCGATGCCATGCACCGCCTGACGGCAGGCGGTGCCAATCTGCGTCCTTATCACGCCGGTGGATATATGGCGGGTGCTGCGCTCACGGTGAAGTGTCGACCAGGCGATAATTTGCTGGTGCACTATGCATTGAATATTGCAGAGCCGGGCGATGTGATTGTGGTGGATGCTGGCGGCGAGGTGACCAACGCCATTGTCGGCGAACTCATGCTGACGTATGCGGCGAAGAAACGCATTGCAGGCGTGGTGATTAACGGCGCGGTGCGTGACAGCCAAAGTATTCGAAAAAATGCCTTGCCGGTGTATGCGGCGGGCGTTACTCATCGCGGACCTTATAAAGACGGTCCTGGTGAAGTGAATGTGCCCATTTCACTCAACGGTATGGTGATTGAGGCGGGCGATTTAATTGTGGGTGACGACGACGGCGTGCTCTGTGTGCCGTATCAACAAATCGATGAGATACATGCGCTTGCCAGCGAGCGCCGCAGTGGCGAAATCGCCAAACTGCAGGCTATTGCGGAAGGGCGCAATAAACGCGATTGGGTCGAGAAAAAATTGCGCGAGTTGGGCTGCATTTTTCCTGCTTAGTGACGCCATTTATGGCGATCAGGTGCGCAGCAGGTGCGCACCTGCCCAATCAGCTGTGCACCTGCTGCGTGCGGCGATCTCTCACCGTTACAAACACAAACGCCAACACAAACAGCGCGGCATAAATCACCACGATGGTTGGACCCGGTGCGCTATCGAGGAAGAACGACGCATAGACGCCGCTGAAACCCGTCACCATGGCAATGCCCATCGCCAGCAGCATCACATGCAGAAAACGGCGCGCCAACAGCAAGGCAATGGCGCCTGGCGCAATCAGCATGGAAATCGACAAAATTACCCCTACCGATTTCAACGCGGCGACGATGGTTAATGAAATCAGACACAGCAAGCCGTAATGCATCAGTTTGCCGTTGATGCCGCAGGCGCGCGCCTGATTGGGATCGAACGCATGCAGCAGTAAATCTCGCCATTTCATGCCAATCAGCACGCTGACAATCACAGCGATCACCGCGGTCTGAATGATATCCGCCAGGCTGATGCCCAACATATCGCCGAACAAAATGTGGTCGAGATGCACTTCAGGTTGCAGCTTCAGGTACAGCACCAAACCTGCGCCAAACATGCCCGAGAAGACAATCCCCATTACCGTATCGGGTTTGATGCGGCTATTTTCGCTGATATAGCCGGTGGCGACGGCGCACACCATTCCGGCGATAAAGGCGCCGATAGCGTAGGGCAAACCAATCAGCCAGGCGATCACTACGCCGGGAAACACCGCGTGGCTCATCGCATCACCCAGCAACGACCAGCCTTTAAGCACCAGAAATGCCGACAGCATCGCGCACGGCAGCGACAGCACCAACGTGGTGATCAGCGCCATGTTCATAAACTCGAACTGGAAGGGGCTCAGCAATAATTCACTCATTGACGCCATCCTCCATGGTTAGACGTGCGCGACGACGCGCAGCCAGCACGCCATGTTTCGGGGCAAACACAAACGCCACTAAAAACACCAGCGTCTGCGCCACCACAATCACGCCGCCGGTGGCACCGTCAAGAAAGTAGCTGCTCCAGGCGCCGAGAAAACTGGTGACGCTGCCGATGGTGACGGCAATCAGCAACAGGCGCGGAAAACGGTCCGTCAGCAAATAGGCGGTAGCGCCCGGTGTCACCACCAGACAAATCACCATAAAGGCGCCAACCGTTTGCAGCGCAGCAACGGTGGAAGCGGACAGCAGGGTAAAGAACAGGATTTTTAGCCGCAGCGTATTTAAACCCAGCGAGCGCGCGTGGCTTTCGTCGAAGAACGTCACCATCAGGTCTTTCCACTTCAGCAGCAGAATGGCGAGGGTGATAAAACCAATGGCGCCGAGCTGCCAGATATCGGCAGGCGCGACCGATAAAATATTGCCCAGCACGATGGTTTGAATATTCACCGAAGTGGGATTGAGCGACACCATAAATAGCCCGATGCCGAAAAATGACGAGAAGATCAGGCCAATAATCGCATCTTCTTTTAAGCGCGTGCGCTGATTAAGAAAAAGCATGCTGCCCGCCGCCAGGCCGCCGGAGAGGAATGCGCCAAGGGCAAAGGGCAGTCCAAGCATATAGGCGCCTGCTACGCCGGGCACAATCGAGTGTGACAGCGCATCGCCAATCAATGACCAGCCTTTTAGCATCAGGAAACAAGAGAGGAAAGCGCAAATCGCCCCGACCAGCGCGGCGATCCACATCGCATTCAGCATGTATTGATAGCCGAACGGCTCAATAATCCACGACATGGTTAGCTCCCCGCTGCGGATTTTTGTCTTTCATCAGCTGCATTAACACCGCGTTACGCTCGAGCAGCGCGCCATCAAAGGTTTGTGCCAGGTTATCCGCGGTGAACGTCTCATGCAGCAAGCCACTCGCCAGCACGGTATTTTTCACCAGCACGCAGCGGTCGCAGAAATCCGGAATGGCGTTGAGATCGTGCGTAGAGACCAGCATGGTGCGGCCTTCGTCACGCAGCTCTTTCAGCAGGGCGATGATCGCGGCTTCGGTTTTGACATCCACGCCGGTAAAGGGCTCATCCAGCAGGATAATCTGGCCACTTTGCGCCAGCGCGCGCGCCAGGAAAACGCGCTTTTTCTGCCCGCCGGACAACTCGCCAATCTGTCGATGGCGATAAGCGCTCATCCCGACACGTTCCAGCGCCTGATCAACGCTCTGTTTATCGGCCGCGCGCGGAATGCGCAGCATGCCCATATAGCCGTAGCGACCCATCATCACCACATCTTCCACCAGCACCGGAAAGCTCCAGTCGACCTCCTCAGATTGCGGCACATAGGAAACGATATTGTGTTTCAACGCCTTATTGGCCTGCATTCCGGCCAGCGTCACCGCCCCGGAAGAGAGCGGGACAAATCCCATGATCGCCTTGAACAGCGTAGATTTTCCGGAACCGTTGACGCCAATTAACGCGGTGATGCTGCCGGCGGGCACGCTAAATGAGGCTTTACGTAGCGCGGTGTGGCCGTTGCGGTAGGTGACGCCGACGTTTTCCACGCTCAATCCTGCGGCGGCATTGACTTCGATTCTGCTCATTTCTGGCTTCCTTCGGTAATGCCTTGCACCACGGTTGCGGTGGTGACGCGCAGCAGATCAAGATAGGTCGGTACCGGGCCATCGCTATTGCTCAGCGAATCCACATACAACACGCCGCCGTAATGAATACCGGCTTCGCGCGCCACCTGCTGCGCCGGTTTAGCCGAAATAGTGCTTTCACTGAAAATCACCGGAATTTGATGGGTGCGCACCGCATCGATCACTTTACGCACCTGCTGCGGCGTACCTTGCTGATCGGCGTTGATCGGCCATAGATAAAGCTCTTTTAAGCCGAAATCACGCGCTAGATACGAGAAGGCGCCTTCGCTAGTGACCAGCCAGCGTTTATCTGCTGGAAGTTTATCGATAGCTTCGCGCATCGGGGCAATGGTTTTCTGGATCTGCGCTTTATAGCGATCGGCGTTGGCCTGATAAATCGCGGCATTGTCAGGATCATATTGCTGCAGCGCTTTGCGAATGTTATCGACATAAATCAGTGCGTTATCTGGCGACATCCATGCGTGCGGATTAGGCTTGCCGTTATACGGTCCTTCGGAAATGCCCATCGGTTCAATGCCTTGCGTCACGGTAACCTGCGGCACATCGTTCAGACGCTGGTAAAAGCGGCTAAACCACAGCTCAAGATTAAAGCCGTTCACCAGAATCAGATTAGCGCCCTGCGCGCGACGAATATCACCCGGCGTGGGTTGATATTCATGGATTTCGGCGCCGGTTTTAGTAATTGAGGTCACCTCGGCGGCATCACCCGCCACGTTTTTCGCCATATCCGCAATCACCGTAAAAGTGGTCACCACTTTGAGTTTTTCTGCCGCTGATGCCGCAAAGGGCAACAGCGAGCTAAGTGACAGCAGCATGACGACGGCAGGCACAAGGCGTTGAGCAAACATGATCATCTCCAGAGGAATATAGCCAATGCTATAAAAGATAGCTGATGCTATCTATATGAGTCATTTTTGTGCAAAATGCCAGTGTGAAGACAAAAATTTACGAAACAGGCGGGTCAAAGTAAGGCGGGATTCTGTAGGGTGCGCATTGATGCGCACCAGGCGACATTAGATATTTAAAAGCTGCGCACCAATTAGCTGGCGTCGAAAATCACATACAGTTTGCGCATGGTGTTTTCAATTACCCAGGTGCCTTCGGTATTGGCTTCAAAGAACAACGAATCGCCGGGCTGGAAATAGAGCGTCTCCTCGCCATCCGGCGTAAATGAGCCGTTGCCGTTGAGAAAGTGCATGATTTCAGCCTGTTTTACCGCGCGACGATAGGAACCTACGCCGCATTCGAAGATGCCGGTGTCGATATCTTCTTTTCCGGGAATCACTTTTTGTATGCCGGATAATGCAATGCTGCCGCTACCCGGCAAACCTGCCACGCTGCCCCACGGCTCCATAACTTCAATGGCTGCCGGTTGGGTGATTTTTTGTACCTTCATATTTATTTCCCCTGAATTAAATGCAGTAGCGTCAGCTATTGCAGGTGCGCATGAATGCGCACCCTACGAAAATCGTGCAGCAGGTTCGTAGGGTCGCCATTTATGGCGACCAGCAATCTCTTGACGTAAAAGATGAATTTCAGATTAAAGCGTTCGCGAAATACAGGATGTAATGAATTGCCGCGCAAATAACCGATTCATGCGCTTATCAGCGCGGCTTTAGCAGAAACTTTCGCGGCGGATTAAACCGCCTGCTGGCAGCAGGCGCAGGTCGTCGACACCACGTTGCCCAGCACGCGGCGCAGGAAATCTTGCGTGCGTGGCTCTTGAGGTTTGAGCAAAATCTGATCGGCGGGACCTTGCTCGACAATTTGCCCGCTGTGCAGGAAGCAGACGCGATCGGCGACTTCGCGCGCGAATTGCATCTCATGTGTTACCACAATCATTGTCATGCCTTCACGCGCCAGGTTGCGCATAACCTGCAGCACTTCACCCACCAGTTCCGGATCGAGCGCCGAGGTCGGTTCATCAAACAGAATGGCTTTGGGCTGCAGCGCCAGAGTGCGCGCAATCGCCACGCGCTGCTGCTGTCCGCCCGAAAGCTGGGTTGGCCATGCATTAATCTTCTCGCCTAACCCAACCATCGCCAGCAAATCTTTAGCCCTTTTTTCCGCCACCTGACGCGGTTCGCCGTTGACGTGAATCGGGCCTTCCATCACGTTTTCTAACACGCTGCGATGGGGGAACAGGTTGAAACGTTGGAACACCATGCCAATCTGGCGACGTAGATCATTGATGCTTTTATGTTTGTTGTTGACGCGCTGACCCAGCACGTCGATGTCGCCGCCTTCATAAGTTTCGAGGCCGTTAATGCAGCGCAAAATGGTCGATTTTCCTGAGCCGGAAGGGCCGATCAAACACACCACCTCGCCCTCGCTGACGCTAAAACTCACGCCTTTCAGCACCTCGACATGACCGAATTTTTTGTGCACATCACGAATTTCAATCATCTCAGGCTCCTTTAATCTGACGTTTTTCCAGCTGCTTAGTCAGTGCCAGCAGCGGCAGGCACAGCACCAGATAGAGCAGCGCCACCAGCGTGTACACCGTGGTGTTATCGAACGTGGAGGCGGCAATCAGCTGGCCCTGACGCGTCATTTCGGTGACGGCGATGGTGGATGCCAGCGCAGAATCTTTCAGCATCATCACCAGCGTATTGCTGTAAGGCGGCAGCGCGACATGAAATGCCTGCGGCAACACCACGCGGTACATCGCTTTCGGAAAACTCATGCCCATGGATCGTGCGGCTTCCAGCTGGCCGCGATCGACCGACTCAATACCGGCCCGGAAAATCTCCGCGATATAGGTTGAAAAGCAAAAGGCAATGCCAATTACGCTGGCCTGGAATGACGACAGCGTGATGCCGATATCCGGAAAGACAAAATAGATATAAAACAGCACCACAATCATTGGCAGGCCGCGCGTAATATTAATGACGGTCGCGATGGGCCAGGAGACTATTTTCCACGGACACATCTTCGCTGCGGCGAAAATCAGTCCCAGCGGTGTACTGATTATCAGAGACAAAAGGGTGATGTAAATCGTCATTTCTGCCCCTTGCAACAGGAAGGGCAGATAAACGTGAATACTACTCCAATCCATGATAATCCCCTGCAGGTTAATTTCATTATAATGAATATCCCCGATAGCAAATCACTGTCAATCAATACCCGCCGGGGAGAGATAGCTTTTACTTATTATCGCCATATGAACAAGCTATAGGTGTAATAATGCATGTTATCAAAGGGTTTATCTGTGAATTGTGAATTCACGCATTTTGCTTAAATAAAACATTGACACCCACCTGACTAATTTCATTATAGTGAAAATGACGTTCGCCCTTTTCATTTGATTCAGGAGTGAGTTATGTCTGCTAATCGTTCCCGGTTATTATTCGCCTGTCTGGCGGCTGCATTTAGCCTCAATGCCCAGGCTGCGGCGCTCACCGCGGGCTCGCCGCCGTCTAGCGCGCCGACCACTTTCCTCGATACTAAAAGCGGTAAAATTGAAGGCTTCATGCCCGACGTAGCGGCAGAAGTGGCTAAGCGCCAGCACCTTGAAATTAATTACACGGCGATTCCTTTTTCCACCCTGATTCAGTCGGTGATTGCCGGCAAAATCGACATGATTGTGGCGGGTATGACGCCCACGGAAGAGCGCGCCAAACGTATTACTTTCTCGCAGCCCGTGACCGCATTTGGTGCCGGTTTGGTGGTGCGCGATGACAACAAGAAGACCTATAACTCGTGGCAGGATGTGAAGGGTGACATCGTCGGCACCATGGCAGGCACCGATTATACCCAAAGCCTGATGGCCAGCGGCATCGCCAAAGAGGTGAAGGTTTATGACAGCCCGGCTGATATGACGCGTGATTTATCGCTGGGACGCATCGCGGCGGGGATGAATGATTATCCGATTCTTAAAGCGCAGGAAAAAGCCGGTGGGTTAAAAGGCATGCATGTGATTGACGGTTATAAACCCGAACATGTTTCGCCGATGGCGTTTGGCGTGAAAAAAGGCAACGATAAATTAATGGCCGAAATTAATAGCGCCTTAACCGCGATGAAAGATGACGGCACCTTGCAGACCATTAAAACCAAATGGGGCATGCCTTAACATTGCTGCGGCATATATTGCTGTCTCGCACCCTTAATTTCAGCGAAAAACACAGTATCAGGGAAATAAACGCGGCGACTGCGCTGTGCGAAATTCGATAAAGTTATCCGCTGGAAGGGTTAAAGCCGATGAAAAAAGTGAATATCAGTGACGAAGCGACGGGCGCGCAGGAAGCGGATATTGGATCGCGCCTGAAACGGATTCGCAAGGCGCGCAATATGACCATCACTGATTTGGCGCAGCTGGCGAATGTATCCGCTGGCGCCATTAGCCAAATAGAGCGCAACCTGACCAATCCCACCGTGCGCGTGCTGGAGCAGCTGCGGCTGGTGCTGAAGGTACCGCTCTCTGCCTTTCTCGAAGAGCACGCATCGACGCTGCGCGGTGCGGAACACTATGTGCGGCGCGCCGTTGAGCGACCGCATTTCAACGTCGGGAAACGGGGCATCTCAAAGGAGATGCTGTCAGCGGCGGGCGAACACGATTTGCAGTTTATGTTTATCAATATTCCACCGGGCGTGCGTTCCGACGAAATGTTGATGGGCAAGGGCGAGAAGGCGGGTTTAGTGATGGAGGGTGAGTTGACGCTGGAGATTGATGGCGACAGCGCCCGATTACGCGCTGGCGATAGCTTCCAGTTTCAGAGCCATTTTCCGCATAACATTTTCAACCATAGCGCGAGTGAAGCCAGAGTGTTGTGGATCATGCACATCCCCTCTGAACATCATTTGTGATTTCGTCACCCTAGTGGCGTGCAGGACTTAAGACGATGCGCATAAAAGTTAATGCAGTTGCAGACAGTGAACGCTTTCCCGAATCCGTTGATGTGATTGTGATTGGCGGCGGCATTATTGGCACCTCGGTGAGCTATGAGCTGGCCAAACAGGGCGTTTCAGTGGCGCTGTTTGAAAAAGGGGTGATTGGCGGGGAGCAGTCCGGGCGCAACTGGGGCTGGGTTCGTCAGCAGAACCGCGACCTGTACGAGTTGCCGATGGCGATCCGCAGTTTACAGCGCTGGGATGAGTTAAGCCGCGAAATCGGCCTCGATCTGGGCTTCTCACGTCAGGGCATCACTTACGGTACACAGAGCGAAAGCGATCTGGCGCGCTGGGAAGCGTGGGGAAAACAGGCGCAGCAAATCGGCTTTGTTAGCCATTTGCTGTCAGCGAAAGAAGCGCGCGATCGCATCGGCAACAGTTCGCCTTGGGTCGGCGGCGTGTGGTCGCCGAGCGATGGCCGCGCTGAGCCGTCACTTGCCGCACCGGCCATCGCCACCGGCGCGAAAAATCTGGGTGCTTTTGTGCATCAACGCTGCGCGGTGCGCGGCTTAGATGTCTCCGGCGGACGCGTGACGGGCGTCTGGACCGAGCGCGGCCTGGTAAAAGCGAACCGCGTAATTTGCTGCGGCGGCGCGTGGAGTTCGCGCTTCCTGAAGCAATACGGCATTGAATTGCCGAGCGCCAATATTCTCGGCACCGCGTTCAAAACCACCGCCGCCCCGGAAGTGATCAAAGGTTGTCTGAGCACCGGTGGCTTGTGCATTCGCCGTCGTCAGGATGGCAGCTACACCGTGGCGCTTTCCGGGCGCGGGCAGATTGATCTTGCGCCGCAAAATATCCGCTATGCCACCAGGTTCTACCCGATGTATCGCAGCAAAATCGCTAAGAAGCTCAAGGTGCGGATTAACGGCTCTTTCTTTAACGGTCCGGAAGCGGCGGGTACGTGGTCGAACCAAGGCGTGTCGCCATTCGAGAAGATCCGCACCCTCGATCCGGCAGCGGATAACGGCATCGTGCAGGAAGCGATGCAGGCGCTGGTGCAGCTTTATCCTCAGCTGAACGGCATTAAAGTCGATCACGCATGGGGCGGCTGGATAGATACCACGCCGGATCTGGTGCCGGTGATTGATGAGATGAATAACCTGCCAGGTTTGTTTATCGCCTCGGGTTTCAGCGGGCACGGTTTTGGTATTGGCCCCGGCGCGGGTTTGCTGTGCGCGCAGCGGGTGAATAACAAACCGCTGTTCACCGATATGACGCCGTACAGTTTGGCGCGCTTTGCCAAAGGTCAGGCAATCCGTGAACCGCAAATGATGTAATGTTCCGCAGATACCGTAGCGGCGCGATAAATCGCGCCGCTACCGAAAATGTGCGGTATGAAGCCTCTTCGTCTCAAACATCCAACCGATGTATCACATTCACAAACTCATGTACGCCGCTGTTAATCTCGCGCAGGCTGCGTGACAGCACGCTGATTTTATCCTGCTCGGTCACCACAAACTGCTTCACCTCATTCAGCTGCTGCTCCATTTGCGCAATCAGGCTGGCGTTGTGTTCGACCACCTGAGTGATCTGCCTGGTGGCGCTGGAGGTTGATGCCGCCAGGCGCCGCACTTCGCCTGCCACCACGCTAAAGCCGCGACCGGCTTCACCGGCGCGCGCGGATTCAATCGCTGCATTGAGTGCCAGAATGTTGGTTTGTGAGGCGATCAGGTTGATGGTCTCGACCACCTCGCTGATGCTTTTCGCCGAGGCGTTGAGCTCGGCACCGATGGCGGTCGCCGCATTCACCTGTACCGCGACAAGCCCCGAGTTACGGATGGTTTCATCCAGCACTTCGTTGGCGTTATCGGTGATTTGCGAGGTCTCTTCCGAGGTGGTGAGCGCAATATCGGCCACCCGCTTGGCGGCTTCTACGCGCGCGGTGATGTCCGACGCAATCTTAATCACCTTATAGACTTTGCCATCCGCGTCATACACCGGGTTGTAGCTGGCTTCCAGCCAGATACGCTCGCCGCTGGCGGTTTTGCGCTCGAAGCGGCCAACGAAATGTTGTCCTTTGGCAATCTTGCGCCAGAAGTCGGGATTCTCGCGATAGAAGTTATCGAAGCAGAACAGACGATGGTGCTGCCCAACAATTGCAGCCAGCTCATAGCCCATGTGAGTCAGGAAGTTATTATTAGCGCTGAGGATCTGGCCATCCGGCGTGAATTCAATCACCGCCATGGAGAGGTCGAGCGCGGTAATCACCGCCTCTTTATGCTCCAGCTCCTGATGACGTTCGGTGATATCGGAAGCGACTTTAATCACCTTATAAACATGGCCTTTCTCATCGCTTACCGGGAAATAAGTGGCACTAAGATAGAAGCGCTGATGTTGCTTATTGAAGCGCTCAAAAATGCCGGTAACCGATTCGCCAGCCGCCAGAGTTTGCCAAAAGGTGAGGTAGCTGGAGGATTGGCTGTACTGCGGGCTGCAGAAGATGCGGTGATGCTTGCCCTGAATCTCATTGAGCTGATAGCCGGTGGTAGCAAGGAATAGGGGATTAGCAGTGATGATTTCGCCGTGGGGCGAAAATTCAATCCATGCAACATGCTGTTTGATCGCATTGATATCTTTAACCACATCGCCACTTTTATAAAACGGCAATGAAAGACTCGACTTTTTCACACCAAACATGGGAAGCCTCAGGCGATGATTATGCTGTTGAACATAAGGCGCGCAGCGTAATGGCGATCGCGCCGCAATGCGCAACCTCAGCTGCTTCGCAAGATTCCCCTTCGCCGGACACTTCTGTATGTGCCTCTCTGCGCTTCAGCGCCGCATGGGGTTATTAAGTAACCGACCTGATGTTTTAAACGAACCCTTTGACGGTTCATCTTTGGTTATCGGCGGGGTGATATAAAGGTTTAATTAAAATGCATGTCATCACCGCGCCCGCAATTTTGCAGCAGCAAACTGGTAATACCTCCGCTTCATGACTAGATGTTTAACGTCCTTGTTACCACTTTGCGCATCCCTGATGCGCCTTTGCTGGCCTGCGCTGCTGTGACTGCCCGCGCGCGGTTTACCCTTTTCGGAGTTGATGATGAAAAACCCTAAATCTGCACTTTCTGCTGTTGCGCTCGCCACGCTCAGCGCCTTGCTGGCGCCAGTTTCCGCGCTGGCGTGGGATAACCTGACGGTGTTTGGCGATAGCCTAAGTGATGGCGGCAACGTGGGTCGCTTCACGTTCGATGGCGTGCAACATCCGCTGTATGACGAAATTCTTGCGACGCATCTCGGACAAAATCTGCAAGCCTCGTCGCGCGGCGGCAGCAACTATGCGCAGGGTGGCGGGGTGGCGGTGCCAGAAATTGATCCCAACCTGAATACGCAGGATCAGCTGGCGAGCTATCTGCAATCCACCGGCGGTCGCGCTGACAGCAACGGGCTCTACATCCATTGGGTCGGTGCCAACGACATCGCCGCTGCCGTCACCAATCCGCTGACCGCGCGTGAAACCATCAGCACCAGCGCCACGGCCGCAGTGGCCCAGGTCAAAACCCTGTTAGATGCCGGTGCCGGCGCGGTGATTGTGCCGAACGTCCCGCAGCTGGGTTCGACGCCCTATATGGTGGAAGCGGTATTAAGCGTGCTGGGTTCGGCTGCCACACCGGCGCTGGTGGCGGCATTTCAGTCGCTGGATAGTGCAGTAACGCCCGATGCCGCCGCGCGCCAGCAGGCGGTGCAGCAGGCTTTTGACCAGGCGGCAGGGCAGATTTCGTCAATCCCACTGGTGCGCGATGCACTGGCACAGCAGCTGTATGCCGCATGGCAAGTGCTCACCGAGCAGGTTACCGCACTGTCTGATGGCTACAACCAACAACAAGAAGCGGGATTAGCGGCGCTGCGCGGCAACATCGTGCGCGTTGATATCGCCGGTTTGTTTAATGAAGTGATCGCCAGCCCCACGCAATATGGTTTGACTAACACCATCGGCATGGCTTGCCCGGTGGGAACGTCGGCGGCGGAATGCACTTCTGGCACACCCGGTTTTACCCGCGCGCAGGATTATCTGTTTGCCGATCACCTGCATCCCAGCCCGGCAGTCCATGCGATGATCGCCGATTACATTCAGTCGATTCTTGATGCGCCCGCGCAGGTGGCGGCGCTATCGCAGTCACCGCTGATGATGGCGCGCGATATGCAAAATACGTTGGACGGACATCTGCAGCAGCAGCGTCAACAGCCAGCGAATGCCGGTCAATTCAGCGTGTTTGGCGGTTATGCCGGGCAGCATGTCGATTATCGCGGTGAAAGCTGGAATAACGGTGATGCTAACACCGCCAACATCACGCTCGGTATCGGCTACCAGCTCACCGATAACTGGCAAACCGGCGTGCTGTTCTCCAACAGCAACCAGCGTCAGCAACCCTCCTCCAACTATGATTACAAGCTGCGCGGCAATCTGGTGGCGCTCTATAGCCAGCTGACGCTGTTCGATCAGGGCTGGATCAACGCCGATCTGCACTATGCCGATCTCGATTTTGACAGCATCGAACGTGACATTCACATCGGCCCGGCGAAGCGCACTGAGCAGAGCAACAGTAGCGGAAAATTGCTTGGGATGCGGGTACAAACCGGCTGGGCGCTGCCGTTGGGCGAGCATCTGAGTACCGGACCCATGGCCGGTTACGCCCTGGATTACGGCCGTGTTGGCGGCTATAGCGAAAACAGCAATAGCAGCACCGCGATGCGCTATGGCGATCAAACCACGCATTCGCAGATTGGCTCGGTTGGCTGGCGCATTGATAGCAAACAGTGGCTGGTCAATCCGTGGGCGCAGGTCAGTTACAATCACCAGTTTGGCGATACCGATGCCACGGTGCGGGCTGGGCTGAAATCAACGCGTACTTCTTTTGAGCGCAGCATTGAAGCCGGCGACAAAAACTGGCTGGACATGTCGCTTGGCGCCAACGTGCCGCTCGGGCAAACGGTGAATGCGTTTGCCGCCGTTTCAACCGTCGCCGGTAACAGTGATTACCATCAGGTCAGCTGGAATGTCGGCCTGAACGCCACGTTCTGAGCCGCGCGGCCAGTAACTCATAGTTACTGGCCGCTTCACTGTTGATGAAAATAAATCAATTCTCCGCTGAGGAAATCACGGGTATTACCCGGTGTTTACGGCTTATCCGCGCCAATCAAAGCCACAACCTGCCTGCGAAAATTCTGTTAATCATCATTTTGTCGCTGCGCTTTTTATCACAATTCATGGCGTTGCCTTAAGCAGAACGCCAGGCGGGTTCTCAATGCCGTTGTTTAGATTGGTACTCAGTAACATATTAATTTTCAGTTACTTATACTGCAGGGGGCAGTTACTTTCTCTTAACGGTTAAGGGGTACACCATGACGAATTCGTCCGGCAATACCAATATCACGCCGCAAAATGCCGTTGCGGCAGCGGCATCTGTGATTCAGTTACGTGATATCGCACAACTACGTGCTACGGAGCCGTCAACTGCAGGTGAAGTTGCTTCGGTACTGGAATATAAACAAGGCACTAAAATGGGCGGTGGTGTATTTATCTACGATGCTTCCGATACCACAACCGCAGATGATGGCGGACTGAACTTTGTTACCGCTGGAAGAAAGCGCTGGAAGCGTGTGCTGTTCGATTACAACGCAGTAACGGTGGTTGATTTTGGCGCGGTCGCTGATGGTAAAACTGACTGTGTAGAGGCGGTGAAGCGCATGTTTGCCTGGTCACAGCGCGTATTGCCTTCGGCTGGAATTCGCTTTACCGCAGGCGTGTTTAGCATGTCGACGTTTGATATCTCGGCCACTGAAATCAACCGTTTTAAAGTCACCGGCGCATCGGTTAATTTCGGCTATTTTCCGACTACCACGCTGGTGTTTAACTGGGAAACCAAACCGCGCGGCCTGCATTTCTTCAAAGTAAAGGCGCGTTACGCCGAGGTTTCCGGTTTTGTCGTCAAAGGGATGAGTTCCAATAGTGGTGAGGATGGCGGCACAGCGTTTAACAAAGTGGGCTTCTTTGCTAACACCATCACAGGTGGCCAGTTCCTGCGCGTCAGCAGCATGGAGTTCCGTTATTTGGGCGGGCGCGCACTCGATCTGATCGACACGCTGGATTGTAAAATCGACCAGTTTTATGCGCGCGGCTGCCAGGACAGCATCGTCTATGCGCGCTGGTCCGATCAGGCTCAGGGTGCGTGGGATCATTCAACGGCGATTGAGCTATCAAATTTCAACCTGCAAGGCGGCACCCTGAAACCGGTGTTGGATCTGCCGCGTTGTACCCAATCCTTTATCCGCAATGGCTGGATTGAGCATTCCGAATTTGCCGGTGATCTGACGAACGGTCAGTGGGTGATTGAAGGTTTAGCGATTGAGTCCACCGCTAATCCGCTCAAACTCGGCTACTGTCGCGCCACCATTATTCAAAAGAGCATTCACAACCAGAGCGCCGGTTTTGATTACAGCACCGATGGCATTGAGCCCTGGGCTCTGCTGGCGGAAGGCGATCGTGGCGTGATGGAGATCTCGGATTGGGGCGCGATTATCCAGGGCTCGCTCAATTACGATGTCATCACCTCGCAGCACCATATGGATAACCGTAAAGACGCTGACCAGTGGTTTTACGTCGGTGAATTCAACTTTTCAGGGTCGTCCACGCAAATACACGTGCGCATTGTCGGCACCGCGCAATATCTTTCGCAAAGTGAAACCCAGGTCGACTTCAGCAATCGCACGCCAGAAGGCGCCGCCAATATCTATTTGCAGGCGCGTGACAATGCCGATTCGATTGGTAGCTGGCACAGCGAAGGCTCCAGCCCGGTGGTGAAGGTGCACATTTCCGGCCAGGGCGCGCGCACCAAACTCTACGTCAAAATCGCCGCCTATACCGGTTTCTCGATTGCGCTGGTAGAGACCAATGGCAAAGATCGTTATCAGGCCGGTTTATGCTTTATTTTCCGTAAAAGTTTTACCGCCTGCAGCGCCGAAGAGAGTAGAACGCTGGATGCGGCGAAAGTCGTGGCGTTTGAGCAGCACTGGATTGGCAATAAAGATGTCGGCTTTGGTTACAACAATAATAAAGAGCTGCTGCTGCATGGCCCGACATTTGAAAAAGCGGTGCAAAATCCCGATGGCAGCTGGCGTACCCGACGTTTTCTTAAGGTGCGTGTGAACGGGGTGGAACGCAGTATTGAATTAATGAGCGCCACCGATCCCTATTAATGAAAATAGCCAGCAACAGGAGGTTGCTGGCGGATATTAAGTTAAAAATCGTATTGCAAACTTAAACGGTTTTGCCAGAAGTGACTATCGTACAGCGGTGACGTTTGCACCCCGGCGAAATCAGTCACACTCAATCCTTTTAGCACGCCGCTGAAGGCCCAGGTGAAATAGACCAGATATTCAGATTGATTAATACTGTCCGAAGCGGCTGAAGGTTTAAGATCCATAAATGAATATTGCGTACCCAGTGAAAGATTTTCATTCAGTACGTAATTCAGATTGGTGGAATAAGCATTGCCGCTGCCTAAATCCTGGGTGCTGGTAAAGAACGGCTGGGCGAAATAGGGGCCGGATGACGTGTTATGCGCATACGGCACGACCAGCGAACCGTTGCCCCAGCTATTGGCACTGGCGGCGATGTGGTTATAACCCAGCTTCCAGCTCAGCGCTGGGGTAAAGCTTAGCGCCAGCTGTGCACCGTAAGAGGTGCTGTTCACTTCACCTGCTAACGCTTTGCCGTCGCTGGTGCCGCGCATAAATTGCAAGCCCACGTCCGGCTGGAATAACGTTTGTTGCCACTGCAGATGGCTCTCACCGTAGACCAGACGTGAATAGTCGGCGTACTCTTCGTACCACAACTGACCCGCGAGCTTTTTATCATCCCACTGCGTACCGCGCCCGCCGCCAATCGCCCACATGCCGTTAGTGCGCTCATCAATATCGGTGTAGGCGGTGGTGTTGAGGAACTGATCGTCGCCCCAGGGCTTATAACGCCAGACTTTGGTGGCATGCAGATAATTGGTGCTGTCGCCGTAATTCGCATCCACGCCGCGGAACAGAATTGGCGTAATACGCCAGTCGTAGTCGCCGACAAAGGGAATATTGATGCGCTGATCGCCGGCAGTGATGTGGAAATCATCCTGCTGCCAGCTTAAATAGGCTTCACCGACGTTGGTTTGATTATCACCAATATCACTAATGGTATGTGCTTCATCGGGATGATCGATGCCGCGCAGGAATATCGCGCTGACACCCGCACGAAAACCATAGACCGGCGCCGTTTCATATTTCAGGCTGCCGCCATAGCTGGCGGTATCCTGATTGAACCCTTTGGCGAAATACGCATTATGCGTGGAGTAATAAAGCGTGCGTAAACTGCCGCTCACCGTGCCGCAGGTAAATATATCGCTAAAGCTATTTACCCCGCTGGCATCGTACTGACAATCGCTGATATTGCTCTGCGTGGCGGCGAATGCCGCCGGAGCCAGAGGGAAAAACAGCGCAGCCAATCCGACACATTTAAGTGTTTTCATTTGCACATCCCTAATAAAAATAAAATGATCAATTCACGCCCGGAATAGGCACATCCGGTAACGTGTCACGCACTTCCCAGCCGCGTAATTTGCCGGGATTTAATAAATTATGCGGGTCGCAGGCGCGTTTCATCGCCACCACATCGGCGCGCACCATGCCTTGCTTGCCATCTTCAATATGAATCACATGCGGATTATTTATTTTCACGCCATTAGCGCGGTAAATATCCATGATGGCGTTAAGACGATCTTCGTCGCTATAGCGCACCAGCGGCAAACCGCTACAGGTGATACTGCCGTTCATGTCGCGCAGGAATTCAATATGCGACATCACTTCATCGGAGAGTTGCGCTTCCAGCGCTACGGCTTGCTGCTGATAGTTTTCCACCGCATAGGCGGTTTGCAGGTAAGTTAGCGTTTTATCGATTTTTAGCGCCTGCAGCGTGGTGTGGTTCCAGCAATATTCGATCAGCGAATGGCCGCTGTTTTCCCCCTCAGCGAAATGGAGGGCATTGCGGCCAGCGTGTTGGGCTACCAGCGCAGCTAGCAACCCATCGCTTTCGCTGCCGACCACTGCAATCACGCCGTGCTTGCCCGCCACATCAGCAGCGGCCAGATCGGTGAAGTAATCAAGAACCGGCGCAGCGAATACGGCAATCTGGCGTTTTACCATGCCGGGCGAGCGTGCTAACGCATCGGCGAAGGCCATCGCTGCCGGGAAGTCAGCGAAGAGGTCGAGACGCTCGATCCAGTCATGACGTGGCGCCAGCGCCAGTTCAATCTCCAGTACGATGCCGTTGCTGCCATACGCATGATGCAGCAGCAATGCGTCCGGCGCTTGTAGGGTAATAATGCGCGGCGTCTCTTCCATGGTCATTAGTCGCACCGACAACACGTTACCCGGCGCGGCCAGCGGACCGTAGTTGATCGATCCAACACCGCCAAATCCACCACCAAATAAGCCGCCGAGCGTCGCCAGTTTCCAGGTGGAGGGCATGCAGCGCAGTTCCCAGCCGAGCGGACGCGTATGCGCTTCCAGCTCGCCAAGGCGAATGCCCGCCTGCGCGCGCACCGTGCCGTGACCAACGGCGGTAACGGCGTTGAGCCGCGTCATATCGACCATCAATCCGCCGTTCAGCGGAATCAGCTGACCATAGTTGCCGGTACCGCCGCCGCGCAGGTTCAGCGGCACGCGCTGTTTGGCGCAGGCCGCGACGATTTGCGTGAGCTCCTGTTCATCACGCGGTCGCACCGCCAGTTCTGCAAACTTCTCTTCCAGCTGCGGTTTCAGCACCGGACTGAACCAGTGGAAATCACGCGACAGACGTTTAACCTTCGGCGCTTCTTTGATCCAGTCGAGTTCAGGCAACGCCGCGACCAGCGCCGCCAGTGCAGACTGGCGATCGGAATCAGACATGTTTTATTCCTATTGTTTATTGGGTTCTCGCGCCGCACCTGATGCATGCACATGTTCGTAGCGGCGCGATTTATCGCGCTGTTTCACACTCACCGTGCCAGCAATGCGCAATAAATTGCGCCGCTACGTTGGGTGCGACCATTAGCTGGGACTTAGCTCACTCTCATGCCATGCCGCCAGCACGCGGCGCGTCAGCCACGACATCAGAGCGAAGAGCAGGAAGCCAGCCAGCGAAATCAGCAGCAGCGCGGCAAACATCAGCGGGATATTGAGCTGATAACCGGCCTGCAAAATCTGGTACGCCAGCCCGGTATCGGTGCCGCCGGTGCCGGCAACAAACTCCGCTACCACCGCGCCAATCAGCGACAAGCCGCTGGAGATGCGCAGCGCGCCGAAGAAGTAGGGCAGCGCGGAAGGAATGCGCAGGCGCAGCAGAATCTGCAGCCGCGAGGCGTGATTGAGGCGGAAATAGCTCAGCAAACCTGGCGACACGCTACGCAGACCTTGCGTGGTATTGGAGATTATTGGAAACACCGCCATCAGCGTGGCGCATACTACCAGCGACAGCGTAGTGTCTTTCACCCAAATGATGATCAGCGGGGCGATGGCGACGATCGGCGTTACCTGCAAAAACACGATATAGGGGAACAGCGCGGTCTCGATAAAGCGATTTTGCACCAGCAGAAACGCCACAATTGAGCCGATAATAATCGCCAGCACAAACGAGATGACGGTGATTTTCAGGGTGTAAAGCAGCGACATAAACAGCGTCGGGAAGTTTTGCACCAGACTTTGCGCTACCACCAGCGGTGAAGGGACCAGAAACGTTGGCACCTTGAAGGTGGTGACCAGAAACTGCCACAGCAGCAGCATGGCGATGGCGACGATAGCCGGAAATAGCCACTGCTGAAATTGGCGATGTGCCACTAGCGGTTTCATCATTGACTCTCCTTGCTCGCTGCCAACAGGCCGCGCTGCAGCTGTTGAGCGTATTGGGTGAAGTGCTGGCTGACGCGGAATTCATCATCACGCGGCACACTACTTTCAATGTGGATGTCATCCACCACGCGCCCCGGCCGCGCCGCCATCATGATCACCCGCTGCGAGAGAAACACCGCTTCCTGAATCGAGTGGGTGACGAACACCACAGTCAGCTTCTGCTCCTGCCATAAATCGAGCAGATCGCTATCCAGCTTGTTACGCGTAATCTCATCCAGCGCACCGAACGGTTCGTCCATCAACAGCACTTTGGGACGCGTCACCAGGCCGCGCGCAATCGATACGCGCATCTGCATGCCGCCGGAGAGCTCGCGCGGCAGCACGTGACCAAACTGGCCGAGACCAACCAGCTCAAGGATCTCACGCACGCGCGTATCGGCTTCAGCACGCGGTACACCGGCTAAATCGAGCGGCAGACGCACGTTTTTATGCACGTTGCTCCACGGCATTAGCGTGGCTTCCTGAAACACGAAAGACAGCGGCAGATCGCGCTGATTTTCACGGCGATCGCGACGAAACAGCAGCAATTTGCCATCGGTCGGCTCAATCAGCCCGGCGATCATTTTCAGCAAGGTACTTTTGCCGCAGCCGGATGGACCGAGCAGCGAGACAAATTCGCCCTGACTAATGGTGAGATCGACCGGCAGCAGCGCGCGCGTGCCGTTTGGATAGATTTTTTCTGCTGACAACACTTCAATTGCCGGCGGCGCCGCAGAACGCGGCACCGCTTGCGCATCGTGATTCAGCAGCGTCAGATGGCTGGCGGTATTCATGGCAGAACCTTGACGTCTTGAATGAATTTAAGCGTGTAGCTGCCATCAAACGGTACTTTGGCCGGATCGATCAGCTTGGTATCGACCAGCAGTTGCCAGGTTTGCTTGAGACGCGCTTCAGTCATGATGCCGATACCGCCGGTTTGCGCATCGCCGCCGGTCAGCATCTGATATTTCTTCATCTGAGCGATGCCGAAAGCGATCTGTTCATCGCTCATTTGTGGGTTCTCTTTCTTGATCAGCACGTTACCGGCGCTGGGATCTTGCAGGTAATTCTTCCAGCCCTGCATCGAGGCCTTCACAAACGCCGCAACTGCGGCGGGACGTTTCTCAATCGTCGATTTCATGCACACGATGCTGTTGCCGTACGGTGGATAACCCCAATCGCTGATCGGATAAACATTGGTCTGCGCATTGGCCTTCTGCACGGCAAACGGTTCGGAGGTGATATAGCCTTGCTGCACCAGAGTTTTATCGGCGAGGAACGGCTGAATGCTGAAGGTATAAGGGCGCACGCGGGCATTTTTCAGGTTCAATGCGCTCTGCGCCCACGGCCAATAGGAGGTGTAAGCTTCAGCGGCCAGCAGGAAGGTTTTGCCCTGCAAATCGGCCTGACTCTTCACGTCCGGATGGGTGAGAAACGCAATGGCCGAGTGCTGGAAGGTGGTGGCCACCGGCATCGCTTCCACGCCTTGCTGCCAGATCTCCAGCGCCTGCATGTTATCGCTGATGATGCAATCCGCCTGGCCCGCGGCCATCAGCTGCATGGTATGCACCTGCGGACCACCCATTTTAATCGTGACGTCGAGACCCGCATCGCGATACAGATTCTGCGCCTGCGCCTGGTAGAAGCCGCCGTGCTCGGCCTGCGCATACCAGTTGGTCATAAAGGTGAATTTCTCAGCCGCCATGCTCGGGGCCGACAGGGCCAGCGCAAGTGCGGCAGCAATGCTCAATGTTTTTTTCATCAATATTCCCTAGCGCGGTTGTAAAAAGGCGGCTGCGTCGTTGTGGTCTAATACTTTGCCTTGCCACTGGCCGGTGCCCCACGCCGGTTCGGCGCGTGTCACCCACGTCATTTGATGCACTTCAGTAATGACCTGCGCCCAGCTTTGCGCCAGCGAGTCGAGGATCGCCGCGCCTTGCTCAGGCGTGGAGGGCAACGGATCGCCAATCACGCCGCTGGGACCGAAGTCGTAAGAAGCCCACGCTGCCATCGGTTTGTTGGTTGAGAGCGTTGGGCAGGGGAATGCCGGCGGATAGTTAGCCACCGCTTTGTCCATTTGCACGGTGTCGGGCGCCAGCGCCAGCATCAGCGCGGTTTCGGCGTGACCGGCGTGCATCGCCATTTGCCGCTCTTTGTCATCCATAAAACTCTCGGCGCAGTTCGGAACTTTGAAGGTGTCTTGCATGATGATGATCATGTCGCCGTGGCGCAGACGCAGTTCGCGCGCCGCCATCTGCAACGGCTGCGGTTGACCGCCGTGGCCGTTAACCATCAGGAATTTGCGGAAACCGGAGCGATAGAGTGATTCGCCAATCTCCAGAATGGTGTGCAGCAGGGTTTCGCCGGTCAGCGTCAGCGTGCCGGGAAAATGCAGATGTTCATCTGATTTGCCATAGGTGATGGGCGGGATGGCGTAAGCCGGGATCGCCGCCGGTAAACGCGCCAGCGCATGACCGACCACGCCCGAGGAGATCACGCTATCCACCGCGCACGGCAGGTGCGGGCCATGCTGCTCAATCGCGCCGGTTGGCAACACGATAACGGTGTTGGCTTTATCGTCCAGCGTGGCGATATCGGTCCAGCTCAGATACGGCAAAAAGCGGTTTGCCGGAATATAACCATGCAACATTTCAACTCCTCGTGTTATTGCGGCAACCACGCCGTGGCTTCAACTTCAATCAGTACGTCCGGGCTCGGCAGCATTTCACTCACCTGCACCACGGTAGAAACCGGCGGTGCATCAGGGAAAAACTGCTTACGCACCCGGCTGTAGTGGGGGAAATGGTCGAGATTGCGGAAATACTGCACCAGCTTGAAGACATCGCTCATCTGGCCGCCCGCGCTTTCGATGGTGGCGCGAATGCTCTCCAGCACGTACCAGCTTTGCGCCAGAATCGGCCCCTCTTTAATATCGGTGGAGAACTCACCGCTGCGACCCAGCAGCCGCTGCGCCGCTTCAGGAATGTCGTCGTAACCGCGCACGATGGTGGCAGTTTGCGGATTCACCGGGATAATGCCGGAGAGGAAAATGAAGTCGCCCGCGCGTCGCCACGCAGCATATTTCGCCAGCGGTTTTCCCGCTCCTTCATCAATCGCCATCTGTTGTTTCTCCATAACGCACACCGTTTTTTAGCCGATAGCGCTGGCGTTGACGTAACGGCCAGCTCGCCACCTCAGCATCAGGAAATATCACTAAATCGTTGGCCTGCAGCGCGCTGCGTTGGCAGATCAGCGCCGAGGCCTGATCAAACGCCGCGTCGAGTTGCAGACTGAGCAAACCGCTAAACAACGTATCAAGCGGGTCATAGCTGCCGAACGGGCAAAACGCGTCCTGCACGTTGTCGGCGCCGAGCAGCAGCGGCATGCCGCGCGCCTGCGCCTCTTTTACCAGCGTTAACCCGCGCTGACGCGGCGTGCGACCCGGCACCGCATCCTGTAACAGCAGATTGGTGAGCGGTAGCGCAATCAACGTGACCTTATATTGAGCGAGCACATCGAGAATCTGCTCCGCATCGTCCTGCTGCGATAACGCACAGCTGTGGCTACAGGTGATCTGCCCGCTAAAGGGATGCTGCTGCAAATAGTGCGCCAGCCAGCGTAATCCTTGCGCTTGCGGGTTAAGTTCTTCATCAATATGCAGATCGACATCCAGCTGCCACAGCTCGGCGGCGTCCAGCAGATGCTGAAACGCCTGCGCATCCCAGTTGCTGCTGTGAATAAAACCGCCCAACAGCGCGCCCGGACCGCTGGTCGCCACCTGCGCGGCAATATGCTGTGCATCGCTGGCATCGGCGAAGAAGGTGAGGGGCGCCAGCGCCACGCGTTCGAGATTGCACAGCGGATGGTGCAGATCGCCAATCACTTGCCACGCTAATGGTGCATCAACCGAGAACCAGTCAATGTGCGTGCGCAGCAAACCAACACCGGCTTCCACCGCCCAGTGCAGCGCCTGCGTGGCGCGCTGCTGCAAATCTTCGACGTTCCAGTGCACACGGTCCTGATGCATCGCTGCAATCGCCGCCAGCAAGCCGGGCTGTTGCGCTGGACTGCGCTGAATTGTGAAGGTTTTATCCAGATGCGCATGCGGCTCGATAAAGGCCGGCAGCACCAGCGCGCCGTTGAGCGGCAGATATTCTGGATGTGGCTGATGGCTGGCAGGTTCGAACTGCAGACCCGCCGCGTGGAAATGTAAGGTGGCCAGCTGCGGTTGCTGGTTCGTCAGCGGCCAGTTTTCTGGCAGCAGCCAGCGGGGTAAACGCGCCCCGGTCGCTCCCGGATAACGGTTCATAGATCCAGCACCAGCAGTGGGGATCGTGCGCGTGAACAGCACAGCACGATGCAATTATTGGCCGCGCGCTCTTGCTGGCTCAGCACGTCATCGCGGTGATCCGGCTCGCCGGCTAATACGCCTGTAATACAGGCGCCGCACATGCCCTGTTCGCAGGAAAGTTCGATTTCAATGCCCGCCTCCTCAAGCACTTCCGCGATAGTTTGTTCTGCGCCGACGGCATAGCGTACGCCGGAAGAGGCGATTTCCACGGCAAACGCGCCGCCAGCCGTCACTGCCGCTGTGGGTTTGAAGCGTTCGCTGTGCAATTGATCGGTCTTCCAGCCTTGCTGCAACGCCAGCTGCTGCAACGCGTCCATAAAACCGGCCGGGCCGCAGGCGACCAGTACGCTGTTGTGCGGCTGCTTGAGATCGTCCGGGATGTGCTGGCGCAGGCTGTCACCTTCGCTGCTGTAGTGGACTACCAGCTGTGCGCCAAGCTGGTTGAGGCGTTCGCTAAATGCCAACTCATCGGCGCGTTTGAGATAAAGATGCAACGTGAAATCCGCCTGACGCGCCGCCAGCGCTTCGGCCATTACCAGCAGCGGGGTTAATCCGATACCCGCAGCAAACAGCAGCGTGCGCGGCGCGTGTGGCAGGGGAAAATGGTTGCGAGGTGCGGAGATCTGTAAGCTAGCGCCGCAGTCGACTTGCTGGTGCAGCCAGCGCGAGCCGCCGGTAGAGTTATCATCAAGACGCACGCAAATTTCGTAACGATCGGCCGTTGCCGCCGCTGCACAGAGTGAGTACTGGCGCGTACCGCAGTCGGGAATCACTACATCGATATGCGCACCGGGCGTGAAGGCCGGCAGCGGCTGGGCGTTGTCACTCGCCAGCGTGAATAACACATTGCCTGCACCGTTGATCTGCTTTGCGATGACGGTGACAGGGAAGTTGGTCGATTTCATAATCTGTCTGCCTGAACAGGGATGTCACCAGCGTTGCAGCTACGCAAACCCTTGTTTTTATCATGGCGCCGATTATTATTTTGCCCATGTGTAAGCGTCCATCTGTTTAATTCGCATGATGCGTTGCAAAAAAGAGAGCACCCCTTATGTTCGCCTTCTCCCGATTTCTGCTTTATTTCACTGAGGTGGCCCGCCAGGGTTCACTGCGCAAGGCTTCTGAGGTGCTGCACGTCTCGGCATCGTCAATCGATCGACAGATATTGCGGGTGGAGGAGCAGCTGGATATGCCGCTGTTTGAGCGCCATCCATCAGGATTACGTATGACCGCCGCCGGTGAGATCCTGCTGAATGCAGCAAAAAACTGGCAGCGCGACTTTGGCCGCGTCTGTACACAACTGGACGATCTGCGCGGGTTGCGCCACGGTCATGTGCATATCGCCACCATCGATGCCATTAATCGCGGCTTCTTCTCCGCGATTTTGCAGCGCATTCGCGCCGACTATCCGGGCATCTCTTTTACGTTGACCACCATGAGCAACATTCATATTGCCAACGCGCTGACGGCGGGGGATGCGGATTTCGGCATCATGCTCAATCCGCAAAGCTCGCGCGAGCTGCTGGTGAAGTCGTTTGCTGATTTACGTCTCGGGATTGTAGTGAGTAGCCAACATCCGCTGGCCAATCTGGAATCTATTCGCTTTAGCCACTGTGAATCCTGGCCGTTTATCGTACCGGCCGCGCCGCTGATGCTGGCCGATCCGCTGGACGCGTTGGTAAACAGTTCGGGGATTAAGATTAATGAAGTGGCGCGCACCAATAACATTCACATGCTGCGTTCGCTGGTGCGGGATGACGTGGGCATCAGCCTGATGTGCTGGCTGGATATCGTCGATGAATATCGGCGCGGTGAACTGAAGTTTATCCCGCTGATCGATACCGTGCTGAAACCCTTTACCTTATCGCTGTGCGTCGCGCCGCAGCGTCAGCTGTCCATTGCCGCCTCCATGATGCTGCGTGAACTGGAGTCGTTTTTTGCCTTGATGCAGAGTGAGGAGTTGCTGGCGGGAAGTGACAACATTGAATAGCGGCAGAAACAAGAAGCCCCAGCAGAACTGGGGCAATGATTCTTGCGCTTGATGTCTTAGATCTGGCACCGCACAGGTCGGGAGAAGAACGTCAGACTAGCTACGCGCTTATTCTATTCTGACGATAAAAATATTGCAATCGCACTGAACGCTTATCTGGAGTATAAATTTAATCTCTATAGGGAAATTATAAGTAGCGCAACGATGCCGAATAATTTTGATTTTACTGATATGGTTCGACTTGTCTCTCCAGCAAGACTCACCAGTTATCATACAGCGTTTTCAGTAACTAATAAGGCTGAGGTTTTTGGTCTTTATAGTTGGAATCTGGAACTTTCGGGTAGTATCAATAGTTTATTGCAACTGGTTGAGGTCGCATTACGTAATGCTATTAATGAAGCAGGTAAAAATTGTATTGTCGTCACACCTCATCAACTTTGGTTTGAACAGCTTCCTTATCATCTTATAACCGATGAAAATATAGCTCCTTCTGCTAATGGATTAAAGCCCTTAATTAAGGCCAGCCAGGTGAGAGATTTTGAGAGCGGGTTTGCAAAAGCGAAAAAGAATGCGCAGAGACTGCTCAGAAAAAAGCTCGGAGCAAACACAACAGCTGTTGCCACGCTTGACCAGATCATCTCTCAGACCGATTTCAGTGTCTGGGAGTATATTTTTGATAAAAGCTTTTATGACGGGGATGCTTCGAAAGGATTCCTTTGGCCTCGAGGCTTTTTGACAGCCTTCAAAAGGTTGCCGCACGTATCAGGCAAAAATCAGCAATTCCAGCAGCGTGATATTATCCGACGAAGAGTAGAATCAATCCGCATGTTAAGAAATCGTGTTGCGCATAACGAACCGGTTTGGAAGGATGTAGAATTTAGTGATAGCGCCGCTATTATTGCGGGCCTAACGAAAAAGATAGCTGAAATTGTTGAACTGACTTATTGGATTTCTCCCGTACTCAATACGTTTGTACGTAACAGTGCATTGATGCACAGACTAAATATGCTTCTTTGTGTGCATGAAATGGAGAATGCGACTTATCATAACGTTAGTCTGGAAATGACCAGTATGGACACGTTACACGACACCCTAATAAAAAGCGGTCAATACAATAGGAGGGTGTTGATTTCATTGCGAGGATTGAATGGCGTTATTCACGCCAGGAAGCACAGATTCAATTAAGAGTGTAATTAATATGCCGAAAGTCTTAATTTAATTTTGCCACGCTTTATTTTTGAAAAGCTGGGGCTATGTGCCCCAGCGACTTCTCAGGTAATTCACCGCATCTTGCGTTTGCGGCTGATTGAGGTAATTCTCACGGAACAAAATGGTGCCGTTAATTTGCGGCAGCGACTCATTGAGATCGAGCTGTTTTTTCAACTCCGGCACGCCGCCGTTGACCGTCCAGTCGGGTTCGCTTTTCGAGGCTTCGCCGATCTTATACAGCGCGACGCCAATATACAGGCGCGTGTGCGTCGGCTTCACCACCTCGGCCCACCAATTGGCCAGGACGTCGTAACGTGCTGCCTGGCGCGCGAACGGCCAGTAAAGCTGCGGCGCGATGTAATCGAGTAACCCCATTTGCACCCAGCGGCGCGTATCGGCATAGGCTTCGTCGTAAGCGGCCGCACCGCGCGTGTCGGAGCCCGCCGCATCATGGGAAAGATTGCGCCAAACGCCCGCTGGGCTGACGCCAAATTCAACGTTTGGATTGAGCTGCTTAATGGTGCGTGAAACCTGCTCAATCAATAACAAGGTATTGTTGCGCCGCCAGTCAGCCTTAGAGGCAAAGCCCTGACCATATTGGCGGAAAGTGGCGCTGTCGTTGAGCATCGAACCGGGCGTTTCGGTATAGAAATAGTCATCGAACTGCACGCCATCAATGGGGTAATGCGACACCACTTCTGCGACGATGCTGGTGATCCAGTCACGCGCCGCAGGAATGCCTGGATCGAGTACGAAGCGATCGCTGGCGGTGCGGATCCAGTCGCGATGCAGCACATACACGCTAGCCGGCTGCAGCGCTAACGTATTGTTCAGCGCATTCATGGTGGAGGATTTGACGTTGGTAGAGACGCGGTAGGGATTAAACCACGCATGCACCTTCATGCCACGTTGGTGCGCCTCATCGAGCATAAATTTCAGCGGATCGTAGCCGGGATCTGCACCGATTTTGCCAGTCAGCATATCGGACCACGGTAAAATGCTTGAACGCCACAGCGCGGTGCCGTCCGGTTTGACCTGGAAAAACACGGTATTGATGCCGAGGCTTTTCAGTTTATCCAGCTTGTCTGTCAACGCTTGTTGCTGCTGGTGGATACGACTGGCCGGGCTGGCATTGACTGAATTAATCGGTGGCCAGTCAAGGCGCGAAACCGTGGTCAGCCACACGCCGCGCACCGGTTCTTTGCTTAACGTGGGTTTGGTAGGCATCGGCGGCTTGTTGACCGTTGGTAAAGGCGTTACCAGCGATTTCGGCGGCGGCGAGGAGCAGCTGGCGAGAGAGAGGGCGACAGCAATGGCCAGCAACGCAGCGGATTTTTTGTTGGTGTTAACCCAGGGAAAACGATGTGAACAGGCTATGATAAACTCCATTTCTTGCAACTTTCTGTTCGAAGAGCCTCATTCTCTTATCATGCGAACTAAAGTCAATATAATCGCACCTCATCAATGCGATGTAATACATTGCGCGATGAATCGCGCCGCTACAGATAGGTACAATGACGTTGTAGCGGCGCAATTTATTGCGCGCAGCTAATTTATTTGAGGAACCCAAGACTTATGCAATACGAAGACCTTTATCGCCGTATCGGCCAGATCATCTTTAGCTGTGGCCCACAAGGTGCGCGGGAATTGATCGTTCAGGCCGAACTGTTTGCGGACGATGATGGCGGGCAATTTCAATTCGATTACATCGATGAAAACGGTGAGCCGGATTGGTTTGAACCGGATGCGCGGGCGATTGGCGATCTTTCGTTAGCGCTGAAAGACTTTCAGCAGTACTTCATTGATAACAACATGACCAACGGCTTGCCGGTGTGGCGAAAATGCGCCATTAACCTTAATGTGCTGGAAGAGTCGATCAGTATCGACGTGCAGTACGATTAAGTTCCGCGGCATCCTTGCCCGGAATTCAGCGCTTATGAGCGCAACGCCACCATCTCCTCACTTTTACGCGCTACGCGTTTGCGCTGCACGATGCGACTGGCGGCCACCACCGCCAGCGTGAGTAGGCCGGTAGCAATAATCTCTGGTCGATGTTGCTGATTAAACAGCATGGCAATCAACACGCCGACGATGAATACCATCGTCGCCCACGTCAGGCCAGGGAACAACCACATGCGATAGCTGAGCGTTTCGCCGCGCGCTTCGCGCTTTTTGCGCAGCACCAGATGCGAGGCGGCGATCACCAGATACACCAGCAAAGCGATGGCACCGGAACTGGCCAGCAGGAATTCAAACACCGCGCTGGGCGCCAGATAGTTAGCGATCACCGCAAGGAAGGCCGCTGCCGTGGAAAGCAGCACCGCCACCCACGGCGTGCCGCTGCGCGTGGTACATGACGCCATGGCGGGTGCATCCTGACGGCGTGACAGCGAGTAGATCATGCGCGACGCGGTATACAGCGCCGAATTGAGACAGCTACACACCGCAATCAACACCACCACATCAACGATCTGTTTGGCGTAAGGCACGTTCATCATCTGCATCGCCGTCTGGTAAGAACCGGCTTTCATCAGTGATGGCGTGTTCCACGGCACAAGCGCTACCACAATGAAAATCGACAGCAAATAGAACAGCGCAATACGCCAGATCACCGAGTTGGTTGCCTGAGTAATCTGCTTCTTCGGCTCGCGCGATTCCGCTGCGGCAATGGTGACGATCTCCGTGCCCATAAACGAGAACATCGTGGTGAGAATTGCCGCCAATACCGCGCTGATGCCGTTTGGCATAAAGCCATGCGTATCATACAGATGCGAAATGCCTTGCGTGCTGCTGCCGGGCATTAAACCGAATACCGCCAGGCTGCCCGCGCAGAGGAAAGCGACAATCGCCACGACTTTCAGCAGGGCAAACCAAAACTCGAACTCGCCATAATTTTTGACGCTGAACAGGTTGCTGATGGTGAGAAACGTGGTGATCGCCAGCGTGTATTCCCATACCGCAACCTGTGGAAACCACGAATGCAGAATGGAGCCCGCCGCGTTGGCTTCCAGCGGAATTACCAGCACCCAAAACCACCAGTAGAGCCAGCCGATGGTAAAACCGGCCCAACGCCCCAGCGATTTGTCGGCGTAAGTGGAGAAGGAGCCGGAATCCGGTGAGGCCACCGCCATCTCCGCCAGCATACGCATAATCAGCACGACCAGCGCACCGGCGGCAAGGTAGGCCAGCAGCACGGCGGGACCGGCCTCAGCGATGGCATGACCCGAACCGACAAACAGTCCGGCGCCGATAACGCCACCAATCGATAACATCCGCACGTGGCGTGGCTTCAGGCCCTGCGCCAAAACATCGGCATTCTGTGAACTCATCAATATTTCTCCAAAGCGTCTCTCAGGCAGCAGCGGTCGCCACCAGGTTACAACAGGTGAGAAGCCCAGCCCGCAGCGCGGGCCGGGAAGAGTGGCAACAGCCTAAGAATCGAAATGCTGACTCAGCACGCTGCTGAGAATCTCCAGCGCCTGGCTGAATTGCGCATCAGGGATGGTGAGCGGATAGAGGAAGCGGATGACATTGCCCTGTGGGCCGCAGGTCAGCAGCAGCAGCCCCTGCGCCATCGCCTGTTGCTGAATAGTCTGTGCGGTTTGCGCTGAGGCGAATTCCACCGCAATCATCGAGCCAAGACCACGAATATCGGTGATCGCTGCGCACTGGCTACGTATGCCGTGCAGGAAATCGGTCAGCTGTGCGCCGAGTTGTTGAGAACGCTCACACAGCTTCTCATCGGTAATCACGTCGAGCACCGCGTGTGCTGAGGCAATGGCTAGCGGGTTGCCGGCGTAGGTGCCGCCGAGACCACCGGGACCCGGCGCATCCATAATCTCGGCGCGACCGCTTACCGCTGAGAGCGGCATACCGCCCGCGAGACTTTTCGCCATCGTGATCAGATCCGCTTTCACCGCATAGTGTTCCATGGCGAACAGCTTACCGGTGCGGGCAAATCCGGATTGCACTTCATCGGCAATCAGTAAAATGCCGTGTTCATCGGCCAATGTGCGCAGGCGGTTGAAGAACTCAGGCGGGGCGACGTGGAATCCGCCTTCACCCTGAATCGGCTCGAGCACGATGGCGGCAACATCCTGCGGTGCGATGTCCTGAGTGAAGATATCCTGCAGGCTGGTCAGCGCATCCTCCACGCTGATGCCGGTGACGCTGTTGGGATAGCGCGCGTGCCATACAGAAGCAGGCATTGGGCCAAAATCGCGTTTGTAAGGTGCCACTTTGCCGGTCATCGCCATGGTCATAAAGGTGCGCCCGTGGAATGAATTACCGAAAGTGATGATGCCGTGGCGCCGCGTGGCTGCACGCGCCACTTTCACCGCATTTTCGACCGCTTCGGCGCCGGTGGAGAAGAAGGCGGTTTTGGCTTTGCCCGCAATGGGCACCACGCGGTTAAGGCGTTCAGCCAGCGCCACATAGCTCTCATACGGCGTGACCTGGAACGCCGTATGGGTAAATTTCTCTAACTGTTCGGCAATCGCCTGCACGATGCGTGGATGGCGGTGGCCGGTATTCAGCACCGCAATGCCGCCGGCGAAATCGATCCAGCTATTGCCTTCACCGTCGCGCAGCGTCGCGTTTTCGGCGTGTTCTACATACCACTGACAAAGATTACCGGTGCCGCGTGGCAGGGCGTCATCTTTGCGTTGTTGCAACTGGCTGTTTTTACCTTCCATAACCTTTCCTTAGCGATACGCGTCTTTACAAATCACGACAAACACGCTTATTTATGCCCGGGCTGCGTTATGATGCCAGAGCCACTTTTAGAGAAAAGAGGGGAGCCAATTGCGAAGTTTGTACGCCGATCATGTATTAGAGCGCATGCAGTTTATGCAGGAAGGGACGTTGCAGCAGCGTTTGCTGGCTTGCATGCAAATCGCTATCGCTGAAGGGATATTTCCGCGCGCCACGCGATTACCCGCCACCCGCGATTTGGCGCGTGAGCTGTCGGTGTCACGCAACACCGTGTTGAACGTGTATGAGAATTTGATGGCGCAGGGCTACGTCACGGCGCGCACCGGCAGCGGCACCTGGATTGCAGAAAACCTGCCGGAAGGCTCGCTGAACACGCCGCGCAATGACGCGGCCATGGCGCCATTAACCAACAAACCGGCGGCAATTTCTAAACGCGGTGCGTCTTTGCTCGGCCATGCCAATGCGTCGCCGTATCAGTGGGGAGCATTCGTTCCGGGTGCGCCCGATGTCACGCAGTTTCCACATAAACTTTTCAGCCAAATTCAGGCGCGCCTGAACCGTGAACCGGATATTGAGCGGCTGATCTACAGCAGCAACGGCGGCTGTCCGCATTTACGCCAGGCGTTGGCGGAGTACCTTAGCGTGGCGCGTTCGGTGCGTGCCGATGCCGATCAAATCATCATTACTGAAGGTATTCATCAGGCCGTGGATCTCGTGTCGCGCGTACTATGCGATCCCGGCGATCAGGTGTGGATTGAGGAGCCCGGCTATTGGGGAACGCGAAATTTGCTGCGCATTAATGGACTGAAAATTAATGCCATTTCAGTTGATGAGCAGGGCTTGATCCCAGATTTACCCTCGCGCAGTCGGGCACCCAAGATGATTTTCGTGACACCGTCACATCAATATCCCCTTGGCGTGCATCTTAGCCTTGAGCGCCGTAAGCAGCTGCTGGATTTGGCGCGCAAACACAAAAGCTGGCTGGTTGAAGATGATTACGACAGTGAGTTTCGTTTCTCCGGCCAGCCGTTCCCATCACTGCAAGGGTTTGAACCGGATGCGCCGGTGATTTACATGGGCACCTTCAGCAAGACGCTCTATCCGGCACTGCGATTAGGTTATTTGGTGGTGCCGAAAGCGCTGGCACAACCGCTGCGCGTGGCGGCGGCGGAACTCTATCGAGGCGGTCATCTGTTGGTGCAGCGCGCGTTGGCCGAGTTCATCCAGAAAGGGCATTACGTGGCGCACATCCGCCGCATGCGTAAGCTCTACAGCCAGCGCCGACGATTTATGATCGGCCTGATTGAACGCTATCTCGGTGCGGCGTTTTTACCGCTGGTGAATCATGAAGCGGGTTTGCATCTGGTGATGAATTTACCGGCTGGCTGCGACGATGTGGCGGTGGCCGCGCTGGCGCTGCGGCGTGGCGTAAAGGTGCGTCCGCTGTCGCAATACTATATGCATCCGCAGGACCGGCGCGGCTTGCTGCTGGGATTTGCCTGTGTCGACGAACGGCAGTGCCAGGATGCATTTGGTACGTTGAAAGGGTGCCTGGCGGAGATGGGAATTATTTGAGGGGATGGTCGTCATGAACGACGACCCTACAGCGCATATGACCTTCGTAGGGTCGTCATTCATGACGACCCGGTGTGCAAAGTTATAGTTAGGCGATGCTGTCCAAACGCTCAACCACTTCTTGAGACAGCGTCACTTCGCGACTCGCTAGATTCTGCTTCAAATGCTCTGGCGATGAGGTGCCGGGAATCAGCAGAATGTTCGGTGACCGTTGCAGCAGCCACGCCAGCGCGACTTGTAACGGCGTAGCGTTCAACTCGTTCGCCACTTCGGTTACCCGATCCGACTGCAGCGGTGAAAAACCGCCCAGCGGGAAGAACGGCACGTAAGCAATTCCTTGTGCTGCCAGCTGATCGATTAGCGCTTCATCCTGGCGATTGGCCAGATTGTAGAGGTTCTGCACGCAGGCAATCGGCGTCATCGCCTGGGCATCGGCTACTTGTTTGGCGGTAACGTTGCTGAGCCCAATGTGGCGAATCAATCCGCGCTCTTTCAGCTTGATCATTGCCTCAACCTGCGGCTCCAGCGAACCTTCTTTTGGTCCATACACGTCCAGCATCGAACGCAGATTCACCACGTCCATTACCTCAAGTCCGAGATTACGCAGGTTATCTTCCACCGCCTGAGTCAGCGCTTCCGGCGTAAATGCCGGCAGCCAGCCGCCTTTCTCATCGCGCCGCGCGCCCACTTTGGTGACGATCACCAGATCGTCAGCGTAAGGGTGCAGCGCTGTTTTAATCAGCTGATTGGTTATGTGCGGGCCATAAAAGTCACTGGTGTCGATGTGATTGACGCCAGCGGCGATAGCATCGCGCAACACCTGTAAAGCGCGTGCTTCATCTTTCGGCGGACCAAATACGCCGGGGCCAGCCAACTGCATGGCACCGTAACCGAGTCGTGCAACCTGGCGATCGCCAAGTGTATAAGTCAATGCTGGATGAGACATGGAAAGCTCCTTGGTCAGTGTGTAGAGAGATTGTAATCGCCCAGTCGCTGTGCAACTATCCGTGCAAATCGGGACACAGTGTACGGAGTGACGGACAATGGCGCTGGATATCGCACTGCTTCACGCAGTCGTAGCAGTAGCAAAAGCAGGTGGATTTCGTGAAGCGGCACGGATGACCGGCAGTAACCCGTCGCGCTTGAGTGATGCGGTGCGGCGCGCTGAAGAGCAGCTCGGCGTGCGGTTGTTCAATCGTACCACGCGAACGGTAGCGTTAACCGAAGCAGGCAGGGCGCTGATGTCGCGCTTACTGCCCGCAATGAATGAAGTGGATGCCGCACTGGATGCGCTAAATAATTTCCGCGATACGCCGGGCGGCACTTTACGTCTGAACGTACCGGTGAGCGCGGCGCGCATCGTGTTACCGGCGATTGTGCCGGGTTTTCTGCAGCGCTATCCGGATATCCAGCTGGAAGTGGTGGCAGAAAGTAACGTGCAGGATGTGTTCCGCGATAGCTGCGATGCAGGGATTCGTTATGACGATCATCTGGAGCAGGATATGGTGGCGCTACCGATTGGACCTCGCACCCAGCGTTTCGCCGCGGCGGCATCGCCCGGCTATCTGGCGCAGTTTGGTACGCCGCAGCATCCGCGCGAACTGATGCAGCATCGCTGTTTGTACGGGCGCTATGCGACGGGCGTGGTGGGCGAGTGGGAATTTACCCACGGCGAGGAAACCGTCCGCCTGCAGCCGCAGGGGCCGCTCATTTGTAGCATTGGCGCAGCAATGGATTTGACGGTGGAAGCGGCGATTGCCGGTTGCGGCGTAGTGTATCTGTTTGAAGATTGGATCAAACCGGCGCTCAACGATGGCAGCCTGCAGCCGATTTTGCCGCAATGGTGGCAGAGCTTTTCCGGCTTATGGCTCTACTACAACGGGCGTCGCCTAATCCCCGCGCCGCTGCAGGCATTTCTTGATTATGTGCGCGAGCTTAATGCGCAGACGTCTGTAGATTAATCAGCAAACAAGAGTCACGACGACCACGACTAAAGGCCAATAAAAAAGCCGATAACCGTTGCCAGTTATCGGCTTTTTCGCATCACAGGTTATTACGCGTTCAGCAGCTGATTTGCCGTTTTTTCAACCAGCGCCAGCAGGACTTTAACATCCTCGAGCGTCACGGTTGGATTCAGCAGCGTCAACTTCAGGCAAGTTACGCCCTGGTTCTCAGTCACGCCGACGTTGGCACGACCTGAATCCAGCAGCGCATCGCCGATACGCTGGTTGAACAGCGCAATCTGCGCGGTATCAGTCAGTTGCTCTGGACGGTAGCGGAACAGTACGCTGGCCAACTGTGGCTGCATCACCAGCTCCAGACGCGGTTCAGAGGTGACAAACTTCGCCACTTCCTGTGCCAGGGTAACACCGTGATCGATGATCGCGGCATACTGTTTCTGACCCAGCGCTTCCAGGCCCATCCACAGTTTCAGCGCATCGAAACGACGCGTGGTCTGCAGTGATTTGGATACCAGATTCGGTACGCCAGCCTCTTCGTCAAACTCAGAGTTCAGGTAAGCCGCTTGATAGCGCATCAGCTCGTAGTGACGCTCATCTTTCAACAGGAAGGCACCGCAGCTGATGGTCTGGAAATACTGTTTGTGGAAGTCCAGCGTGACAGAATCCACCAGTTCCAGGCCATCAAGATAGTCGCGATACTTCTCAGACAGCAGCAGTGCACCGCCCCAGGCTGCATCAACGTGTACCCAGATATTGTGTTCTGCAGCGATACCGGCAATTTCACGCAGCGGATCGATAGCACCTGCATCGGTGGTACCGGCGGTTGCGACGATAGCCAGGATCTGTTCGCCGTTAGCGTCGGCCTGAGCCAGTTTGGCTTTCAGGTCTGACACATCCATACGGGCAAACTGATCGGACTTCACCTGCACCACAGACTGATAGCCGTGGCCGAGCAATGCCATGTTCTTCTGCACGGAGAAGTGCGCATTTTCCGAGCAAAGCACTTTAATCTTACGCAGATCGCCAGTAATGCCGTGCTGTTGCACCGAGTGCCCCTGACGCTGATAGAACGCATCACGCGCCAGCATCAGGCCCATCAGATTGCTCTGTGTGCCGCCGCTGGTGAAGACACCCGCATCGCCAGACGGATAACCAACCTGTGCACGCAACCACTCGATCAGTTTGATCTCAATGATGGTGGCAGAAGGGCTCTGATCCCACGAATCCATACTCTGATTAGTGGCGTTAATCAGGACTTCAGCCGCCTGGCTTACCACCAGGCTAGGGCAGTGCAGGTGCGCCACACACTGTGGGTGATGCACTGAAAGGCTATCTTTCAGGAAATATTCAATCGCGCGTTCAATCGCGGCCTGGTTACCCAGGCCGTTTGGATTGAAGTCGAGCGTGATACGCTCGCGCAGTTCGGCAACCGTTTTGCCTTGATACATCTCAGGCTGTTGCAGCCACTGCACAACCGCGGCGCTGCTTTGGGCAATCGCCTGCTGGTAAGCCTCAATGCTCGATGCAGAGGCGGCCAGAATCGGGTTTACTTCAGACATTTACTCTTCCAATCAAACAGGTTTGACGCCAGCGCCAATCAGCGCCTGCTCAAATTTATCCAGGAAAATCGCCAGCTCATCGTTGGTGATCAGCAGTGAAGGCAGCAGACGCAACACTGCGCCATGACGGCCACCGCGCTCCAGAATCAGACCTGCTTCGAAGCACTTCTTCTGCAGCAGCGCAGAGAGTTCGCCGTCTGCCGGGAAGCTGCCCATGTGGTCTGCCGCTTCGTTCGGTTTAACGATCTCAATACCGATCATCATGCCGAGACCGCGAACGTGACCAATCACCGGGAAGCGTTTCTGCATCGCGGTCAACTGCGCTTTCAGCCATTCGCCCTGCGCCGCAACTTTGCCCGCGATATCCTGCTCTTTCAGGATTTTCAGCGTGGTCAGGCCGGTGGCCATCGCCAGCTGGTTACCACGGAAGGTGCCGGTGTGGTGACCTGGAGACCAAACGTCGAACTGCTTTTTGATGCCCAGCACCGCCAGTGGCAGACCGCCGCCGACGGCTTTAGACATCACAATGATGTCGGGTTCGATACCCGCGTGTTCGAAGGCGAAGAATTTACCGGTACGGGCAAAGCCAGCCTGAACTTCGTCAAGAATCAGCAGAATGCCGTGTTCCTGAGTCACTTTACGGATACGTTGCAGCCACTCAGCTGGCGCTGGGTTCACGCCGCCTTCGCCCTGAACGGCTTCAAGGATAACTGCCGCCGGCTTGCGCACGCCGCTTTCCACGTCGTTGATCAGGTTATCGAAGTAGTAAGTCAACGCTTTAATGCCGGCTTCACCACCGATGCCCAGCGGGCAGCGATACTGGTGCGGGTAAGGCATGAATTGGACTTCTGGCATCATGCCATCAACCGCTTCTTTAGGCGCCAGGTTACCGGTGACGGACAGCGCGCCGTGCGTCATACCGTGGTAGCCGCCAGAGAAGCTGATCACACCGCTACGACCGGTGGCTTTCTTCGCCAGTTTCAGCGCGGCTTCAACGGCATCGGCACCGGAAGGACCGGTGAACTGCAGGCAATAATCCTTACCCTGGCCAGGCAGCAGCGAGAGCAGAGATTCAGAGAACTGATCTTTAAGAGGCGTAGTCAGATCAAGAGTATGTAACGGCAAGCCGCTGGTAATGACATTTTGTATGCTCTGAAGAACATCAGGATGGTTATGACCCAGTGCCAGCGTCCCTGCGCCAGCCAGACAGTCAAGATATTGTTTATTCTCAACATCTGTGATCCACACGCCATGGGCTTTAGCGATCGCTAAAGGCAATTTGCGCGGGTAACTCCTAACGTTAGATTCAAACTCAGCCTGACGGGCTAAGAATGCGTCGTTGTTTCCGTTGAATGCATTGGCACCAAAACTATCAATACGGACTTTATCCGTCATCATATCTCTCCTTCAACCGGGGCTCGTATGGCTCGCCAATTGACTAATTGAACAAAAAAGTAACAGCTGTGAAAAAACGCGGCCAATATAGAGCCTTTTGACCTACATCACAATGATTAATTTTGTTTAGATTTGTTTACTCTTTCCATATATGAATCAGGGCGTTGGCCAGAAATTGGCCGCTTAATTTCGCACCGCCAATGGGGTGGTTAAAAAATAATCGAATGAATAAAGTGACTTATAGCCGCTAAGGCGATCCATGGACCAAAGGCTATAGCGTGATTGAGCTCGCGCCGCGAGGCCATTCTGGCAATCAAAACACATAAAATAGCGCCAGCCGAAGCGAATAACAGCACGGAGGGTAAAAGTGGCCAGCCTAGCCAGGCGCCCATCGCTGCCAGCAGTTTTGCATCACCCATTCCTAGCGCGTCAATGCCTCTAATTTGTTGATATACGGCGGCTAAGAGCCATAAAACGGCGTATCCGGCGATGGCACCTAATACGGCTTCGTGTAACGAGCCTGGCAGCCAGCCGAGGGTTTTAAACAGCAGACCGGCCCAAAGTAAAGGCAGCGTAATCACGTCGGGCAACAGCAAATGTTCGAGGTCGATTAGGGCGAGGACTATTAGCGCCCACAGCAATAGCAACGCGGCCATCAAGTGCAGAGTGAAAGGTAATAGCCAGATAAACAGCAGCGTTAAAAGTGCCGTTAACAACTCGACCTGTGGATAACGCCCGCTAATTTCGCCACGGCAATACCGACATTTTCCGCGCAGCAGCAGCCAGCTCAGCAGCGGAATATTGTCGCGCCAGCGCAAGGGGGTAGCACAATTTGGACAATGAGAAGGTGGGTAGAAAAAACTGAGCGCTAATCCCGGTTGCAGCAATTGCCGCGGCAAACGATAGATCACCACATTGAGAAAGCTGCCAACCGACAACCCCAGCAAACTGCCAATTAACCCATATTCCCATTCCATTGCCGCTACTCCGCACCATCCAGCTCATTGGTGCCGAGACGTTACGCCGTAGCGAGCAGGAGTGCGAGAGGAAAAGTGAGGTTGCAGCGGCTTACATCAGAATTGCAGAGCGGGCTCGAGAATCAGCTCGTTCAAAATCTTCAAGATTGCTGTTTAAACAGCTGAATGGCTTCCTGCACATTACTGGTGGCAAGCGACATGATGCGGTCGTTATTGAGAAACACATCATAGTGATCGGCATTAAAGCGAAACACATAGAGATCGCCGCGATAACGTAACCCTTTGGTCTTCACGCCAATATGGTGGCGGCGCAGTGCAGCCTGAGAAAGTCTGTCTGTCGCGTTACTCATCGCAATCTCCTCCAGTCGTTATAAGACATAACCTGACTCAGTATAGGGTTAAAACCTTAGGATAACCTTAAGAACAGTGCTGGTTCATGCTCAATAATGAGCAAATGCGACTTTTCCTCTACCAACCTTCAACGTGTCAGAAAAAGGCCATTGAGCACCTGACCCATTTAATGTTGCGTTAAGTTTACCGGCGTATTTTGGATTGCATGGTCGTAAAAAACACTTAAATCCAAGGTAATGCTATGAATTTTTTACCCTTTTCACGCCCTTCGCTTGGCGAGGAAGAGTTAGCAGCGGTCAAAGCGGTATTTGAATCAGGTTGGATTACCACCGGACCGAAAAACGCAGAACTGGAACAGGCCTTTTGCCAGCTGACCGGCAATCAACATGCGATTGCCGTCAGCTCCGCGACCGCTGGCATGCACGTTGCGCTGCTGGCGCTGGCCATTCAGCCGGGCGATGAAGTGATTACGCCTTCACTGACCTGGGTCTCCACGCTCAATATAATCACGCTGCTGGGTGCCACACCGGTGATGATAGATATCGATCGTGACACCTTAATGGTAACGCCGGAGCAGATCGAAGCGGCCATCACCCCGCGTACTCGCGCCATTATTCCGGTGCATTACGCCGGTGCGCCGGCCGATATGGACGCCATTCGTGCCATTGGCGCGCGTCACGGTATCGCGGTCATTGAAGATGCAGCCCACGCGGCGGGTTGTTACTACCAGGGGCAGCACGTCGGTCATCAGGGCACCGCCATCTTCTCGTTCCACGCCATTAAAAATATGACCTGCGCCGAAGGTGGCTTAATTGTGACGGATGATGCGGCATTGGCCGATCGGATGCGCAGCCTGAAGTTCCACGGCTTAGGCGTGGATGCCTACGACCGACATACGCACGGGCGCAAACCACAGGCGGAAGTGATCATGCCTGGCTTTAAATACAATCTGCCGGATATCAGCGCCGCCATTGCGCTGGTTCAATTGAAGAAGTTACCCGCCATTAACCAACGCCGTGCCGCCATCGCACAGCGCTATCTTTCCGAGTTGGCGGATACGCCATTTATGCCGCTGGCGCAGCCTGGCTGGCCACATCAGCACGCCTGGCACCTGTTCATCATTCGCGTCGATGAAGCGCAGTGCGGCATCAACCGTGATGCGCTGATGGAAGCATTAAAAGCCCAGGATATCGGCACCGGGCTGCATTTCCGCGCGGCCCACACGCACAAATATTACCGCGAGCGCTATCCGCAGCTGTCGCTGCCGAATACCGAATGGAACAGCGATCGCATCTGCTCAATACCGTTGTTCCCTGATATGCGCGACGAGGACGTCGCTCGCGTGGTTAACGCGTTACGTCAGATTGCTGGAGTTTGACATGCTGGAAGAGAAAGCGATTCGTAAAGTATCCGTGGTGATCCCAGTCTATAACGAGCAGGAGAGCCTGCCGGAACTGCTGCGTCGCACCGACGCGGCCTGCGCGGGATTGGGGCTCGATTATGAAATCCTGCTGGTAGATGACGGCAGCAGCGATCGCTCCGGCGAGATGATCGCCGATGCGGCGGATATGCCCGGCAGCCACGTGGTCGGCGTGTTGCTAAATCGTAATTACGGTCAACACTCGGCGATTATGGCCGGTTTCAGCCACGTCAGTGGCGATGTGATCATTACGCTGGATGCCGATCTGCAAAACCCGCCGGAGGAGATCCCGCATCTGGTACATGCCGCGCTGCAGGGTTATGACGTGGTCGGCACGGTGCGGCAGAACCGTCAGGATAGCTGGTTCCGTCGCCGTGCGTCGCGCACCATCAACCAGCTTATTCAGCGCGTCACCGGCAAAGCGATGGGCGATTACGGCTGCATGCTGCGCGCCTATCGCCGCCATATTGTTGATGCGATGCTGAACTGCCATGAGCGCAGCACCTTTATCCCGATTCTCGCCAATACCTTCGCGCGACGCACCATTGAGTTGCCCGTTGCGCACGCTGAGCGTGAGTTTGGTGATTCCAAATACAGCTTTATGCGGCTGATCAACCTGATGTACGACCTGGTGACCTGCCTGACCACCACGCCACTGCGTTTGTTAAGCATCGTTGGCAGCTTAATCGCCTTAACCGGTTTCGCCTTCTCGCTAGTGTTGATCGTGCTGCGCCTGTTCCTCGGCGCCGCCTGGTCTGGCGACGGCGTATTCCTGCTGTTCGCCGTGCTGTTCATTTTTGTCGGCGCGCAGTTTATCGGTATGGGCTTACTCGGTGAATACATTGGACGTATTTACAACGATGTTCGCGCGCGTCCGCGCTACTTCATTCAACGTGTTATTCACCCACAGCAAGACACCTCTTCAGTACAGGAAATTAAGCAATGAAAACAATCGTCTTCGCCTACGCCGAAATGGGCTGCACTGGCATTACTGCGTTGTTGAACGCGGGTTATGAAATCAGCGCTATCTTCACTCACGCTGACTCCTCGCCAGAGAGCCACGCTTTTCCTTCGGTGGCGCGGCTGGCTGCGGAACATGGCATTGCGGTGTATGCGCCGGAAGATGCGGATCACCCGCTGTGGGTCGATCGCATCAAATCGATGACGCCGGATTTCATCTTCTCCTTCTATTATCGCAAGCTGCTGAGCGACAACATTCTCAATTGCGCCCGCGTGGGGGCGTTTAATCTGCACGGCTCGCTGTTGCCAAAATATCGTGGCCGTGCGCCGCTCAACTGGGTGCTGGTGAACGGTGAAAAAGAAACCGGTGTTACGCTGCATCGCATGGTGAAACGTGCCGATGCGGGCGACATCGTGGCGCAACAGCGCGTCGCCATCGACGAACAGGACAATGCGTTAACCTTGCATCGCAAACTGGTGGCCTGCGCCACGCAGTTGCTGGAGAGCGCACTGCCCGCGTTGCAATATGGCGATATCGTGACAACGCCGCAGGATCACAGTCAGGCGACGGTGGTGGGACGCCGTACGCCGGATGATGGGCGCATCAAGTGGGAGCAGTCGGCTCAATCTATTAATAATCTGGTGCGTGCGGTAACCGATCCCTGGCCCGGCGCGTTCGCGTTCGCCGGTACGGTGAAATTTGTGGTGTGGAAAGGGCGCGTGCACAGCACTGAGCAGCACGCTAAACCCGGCACCGTGCTATCCGTCGAACCCTTCATTATTGCCTGTGGTGAAGGGGCGCTGGAAGTGGTCACCGGTCAAAGTGACAACGGTGTGTATATGAATGGCAGCCAGCTGGCACAGAGCCTCGGCATGGTGAAGGGCGCGTTGCTCTATTCCCAGCCGGTGGCTGCGGTGAAACGCCGCACGCGTGTGCTGATCCTCGGCGTCAATGGCTTTATCGGTAACCATTTGACCGAACGTTTGCTGCAGGATGATAACTTCGACGTTTACGGTTTAGATATTGGTTCTGATGCCATCAGCCGCTTCCTTGAGCAGCCGCGCTTCCACTTTGTTGAAGGCGACATCAGTATTCATTCGGAGTGGATTGAGTATCACATCAAGAAGTGTGATGTGGTGCTGCCACTGGTGGCGATTGCGACACCGATTGAGTACACCCGTAATCCGCTGCGCGTATTCGAACTCGATTTTGAAGAGAACCTCAAAATCATTCGTGACTGCGTGAAGTATAAAAAGCGCATTATTTTCCCTTCAACGTCCGAAGTGTACGGCATGTGCACCGATCAGCATTTCGATGAGGATCACTCCAACCTGGTGGTGGGGCCGATCAATAAACAGCGCTGGATCTACTCGGTCTCCAAGCAACTGCTGGATCGGGTGATTTGGGCCTACGGCGAGAAAGAGGGATTACGCTTCACGCTGTTCCGTCCGTTTAACTGGATGGGGCCGCGTCTGGATAACCTCAACGCCGCGCGTATCGGCAGCTCCCGCGCCATTACCCAGTTGATTCTCAATCTGGTGGAAGGTTCGCCGATCAAGCTAATCGATGGTGGCGCGCAAAAACGCTGTTTTACCGATATCAGCGATGGCATTGAAGCGTTGTTCCGCATCATCGAAAACCAGCACAACAATTGCGATGGCCAAATCGTGAATATCGGTAATCCGGAAAATGAAGCCAGCATCAAAGAGTTGGCTGAACGGCTGCTGGCCAGCTTTGAGCGTCATCCACTGCGCAGCAACTTCCCGCCGTTTGCCGGCTTCCGCGAAGTGGAAAGCAGCAGCTATTACGGCAAGGGCTATCAGGATGTAGAGCACCGTAAGCCGTCGATCAAGAATGCACGCCGCCTGATCGACTGGACGCCGACAGTCGAAATGGACACCACCATCGATAACACGCTGGACTTCTTCCTGCGCACCGTTGAGCTGCAGGAGAAGCCATGAAAAAAGTCGGTTTACGCGTTGATGTTGATACCTGGCGCGGCACCCAACTCGGTGTGCCGGCTCTGCTGGAGCAATTCAGTCTGCATCAGCTACAGGCCAGTTTTTTCTTCAGCGTAGGACCTGACAACATGGGACGCCACTTGTGGCGTCTGATGAAACCGCGCTTCTTGTGGAAAATGCTGCGTTCCCGCGCGGCATCACTCTATGGCTGGGACATTCTGCTGGCGGGTACCGCCTGGCCGGGACGTGAAATTGGTCGCGGCCTGGAGGAGATTATCAGCGCCACTGCCGACCACCATGAAGTGGGGTTGCACGCCTGGGATCACTTTGCCTGGCAAACCTGGGCGGGTGTCTGGCCAGCAGATAAGCTGGAAGAGCAGATAGCCCGCGGCAAACAGGCGCTGGAGGCGATAATTAGTGACAATGTCACCTGCTCTGCGGTGGCGGGCTGGCGGGCAGATGGCCGCGTGGTAGCCGCTAAACAGCGCTTTGGTTTTCGTTATAACAGCGACTGCCGCGGCAGCGGACCCTTCTTGCCCATGCTCAGTGATGGCAGCACGGGCACGGTGCAGATTCCAGTGACGTTACCCACATGGGATGAAGTGGTCGGCCAGTCGGTTAGCGCCGAAGGATTCAATGACTACATCCTTGAGCAAATTCATGCCGCGAGCGGCTCACCGGTTTACACCATTCATGCCGAAGTGGAAGGCATTGTTGGCCTTGAGGCGTTCGGCGATCTGCTACGACGTGCGGCGCAGCAGGAGATCTGTTTTTGTCCGCTAAGCGCGCTGTTACCCGATGATCTCACTACGCTGCCACAGGGCTCCATCGTGCGCGGACACATTCCCGGACGCGAAGGCTGGCTAGGCTGCCAACGTTAATTTTCAACAGGACTCACGGATGCGAACAGGCACCAAAACTGCGCTGCTCTTGGCACTCTTTGCGCTGTATTACCTGATCCCGATAGAATTCCGCGCCTTATGGCAGCCGGATGAAACCCGCTATGCCGAAATCAGCCGCGAAATGTTGTTCAGCGGTAATTGGGTGGTACCGCACTTCTTTGATTTACGCTATTTCGAGAAGCCGATTGCCGGTTATTGGGTGAATAATCTCGGCCAACTGCTGTTCGGACACAGTAACTTTGGCGTACGCGCCGGCGCGATTTTTAGCACCACGTTAAGTGCGCTACTGATCTACTGGCTGGGTATGCAGATGTTTGCCCGTCGCCAAATCGCACTGAGCGGCAGCGTTATTTTCCTGACTTCGCTATTAGTATACGGCGTGGGAACCTATGCGGTGCTTGACCCGATCCTGCTGTTGTGGCTGGTAGCGGCGATGTGCAGTTTTTGGCTGGCCGCCCAGGCGCAGAACACGCAGCAGCGCTTATGGGGTTATGTGCTGCTCGGCGCCGCCTGCGCCATGGGTTTCATGACCAAAGGTTTTCTCGCGCTGGCGGTGCCGGTGCTGGCAATTCTCCCCTGGGCCATTTGGCAGCGTCGTTTTACGGAGCTGTTACGCTGGGGGCCGCTGACTATCGTGGTTGCCGCGCTGCTCAGCTCGCCGTGGGCGCTGGCAATCAATCAGCAGGAAGGCGATTTCTGGCACTACTTCTTCTGGGTTGAGCATATTCAGCGTTTCGCCGAGGCGGATGCGCAGCACAAGGCGCCATTCTGGTATTACCTTCCGGTGCTGCTGGCGGGATGTCTGCCGTGGCTGGCACTGCTGCCAGGATCGCTGATGGGGGCGTGGCGCCAGCGCAGTCAGCATGCCGGAACGGTGTATCTGCTGAGCTGGGTGCTGCTGCCACTGCTGTTTTTCAGTATCGCCAAAGGCAAACTGCCAACCTATATTCTGCCGTGCTTCGCCCCGCTGGCGTTGTTAATGGCGCACTATGCGCACAGCGGATCGGCGCAGGTGATGAACGCGCTCAGAGTGAATGGGTGGATTAACCTGCTGTTCGGCGAGCTTACCACGCTGGTGTTATTGGTGGTGCTGGCGCCCTGGGGCGTGGCACATCGGCCGGTTTACAGCAGCGATGAAATCAGCGGAGTGATCTGTGCGGCGCTTATCTTTATCGCATGGGGTGTGATGGGCTGGCTGAGCCGCAAACCGCAGCAGGGCCGCTGGCAGTTAGCCGCGCTCTGTCCGCTGGCGCTGGCGCTGCTGGTTGGTTTTGCTATCCCACACAAGGTGCGCGACTCAAAACAGCCGCAGAGCTTTGTCAGTGCGGTGCATGACCAACTGGCATCCAGCCGTTATCTGCTGGCAAATAATCCTGGCGTGGCATCGGCGGTTGCGTGGGAGCTGCAGCGCAGCGATATCAATTTCTATGATGCGAAAGGTGAGTTGCAATATGGCCTGAGCTATCCGGATGCGCAGTCGCATTATATTGATGCAGATGACTTTGCCGACTGGCTACGCGTGCATCGTCGTCAGGGGCGGGTTTCGTTGGTGTTGATGATGAGTTCGAGTGACAGCACGCCGGACAAAAACTTACCGCAACCCGATGACGTCTATCGTCAGGGGCGGCTGGTTTATTACGGCTACGATGCGAAACCATGAATCTACTGCTGATTTTATTAGTAAGCGTGCTGAGTTGCGCCGCCCAGCTTTGCCAAAAGCAGGCGGCACATTTGGGCCTTCAACGCGGTAAACAACGCCTGCTGATGTGGATCGCCCTGAGCATACTGCTACTCGGCGCGGCAATGTTGTTGTGGTTGATGGTGCTGCGCGTTGTGCCGGTCAGCGTTGCGTATCCGATGCTGAGCCTTAATTTTGTGTTAGTGGCTGTAGCCGCGCGGCTGATATGGCGGGAAACCTATAGCGTGCAGCAGTGGATCGGTACCCTGGCGATTGTCGCCGGCGTGGCGCTAATGGGAAGTCATCTATGAAAGGGCTGACGCTGGCGCTGTGCAGCGTGTTACTGGTGTCGTTGGCGCAGTTGGTTCTGCGCCTGGCGATGCTCGATCTCCCGCCGTTTAGGGAGATATTGCAGATGCATCACCTGAAACCGCTGCTGTTACTCGCCATCGGCCTCGGCGCCTATGCGCTGTCGATGCTGTGCTGGATGCTAGCGTTGCGTCATCTGCCACTGAATCGACTCTATCCATTACTGAGCTTGAGCTATGTGCTGGTTTGGCTGGCCGCGATTTCATTGCCGACATTCGGAGAAAACTTCCGCTGGAGCAGCTTTGCGGGCGTAATGCTGATCGTGCTGGGGTTGCTGCTGGTGTCGTTACCGAAACGAAGCTAAGCCCTTTTCATAGTGGGATAGGATTCAGCCCGTAATCCGCAGATGCTTTTCCCCTAAATCCGCCAATGCAGCCGCGCCCAGCATGCCTAAATCACGACTGATCTCGCTGGTAATCAAGTCAATCGCCAGGTTCACCCCCGCCGCGCCGCCCACGGCGCAGGCATAATTAAAGGGCCGTCCAACAAAGCAGGCTTGCGCGCCGAGCGCGATGGCTTTTATCGCATCGGTACCGCGCCGAATGCCGCTATCAAACATCACCGTCATATCCCCGACGGCCTCAACAATCTCCGGCAAAACGTAGAGTGGCGGAATCACGGTATCGAGCTGGCGCCCGCCATGATTGGAGACCACAATCCCATCGATGCCGATAGCTTTACAGCGCAGCGCATCGGTACGACTGAGAATACCTTTGATCACCATGGCGCCCGGCCAGCGGCCGCGAATGTGTTCAATATGCTGCCAGGTTAAATGGCTTCGGCCGCTGAAATCCCGCACCGCGTTTTTCGAAAAAAGCGGTGCGCCACGCTGCGCGCTATTGTTCTCGAAATAGGGCATGCCGCTTTTTAACACCGTCTTTAGCAAGGTGCCGGTTAACCAGCGTGGATGCGTGATGCCTTCCCACGCCAGCCGCAGGCTGGGACGGAACGGCGTAGCGAAACCGGCGCGCACGTTATTTTCGCGGTTGGCTTTGACGGGCGTATCTACGGTGATGACCAGCACCGGAATGTCTGCGCGTTTTACCCGATCGATCAGGGCATCAATCTCTTCCAGCGTTTTCGGTAGATAGGCCTGAAACCACATTTTGGGATTGACCTGCGCCACATCTTCCAGCCGCGTGAGCGAGGAACCACTCATGATAAACGGCACGTTTTTCTCCTTTGCGCAGCGTGCCAGCGTAATGTCCCCATCAAAACCGGTTAAGGCAGAAATGCCCATCGGCGCTATACCCACCGGTGCGGCGTAGCGATGGCCAAATAGTTCAACGTGGATGTTGCGCTGCGACACATCCACCATATTTTCCGGAATCAGGCTGTAACGTGCGTAGGATGCGAGCGTATTGCGCAGCGCAATATTGTCTTCGATGCCACCCGAAACATAGGCGAAGAGCGGATGCGGCAAATGACGTTGGGCGTACTTTTCGAAGTCATTCAGGGAAAGACAACGCGACAGCATATTGCGCATGGAGATAGCGATCCGATTAGGCGAGAGGTGTAGGAAAATGTTGAAAATAAAGGATATTGCATCGGCGAACTTTTACAAATCCCTAAACCGGCAATGCTTCTGCGAAAAATGCATAAGCAAAAATTGCAGAGCGGCAAGTCGCCGCTCTGTCAGGATATCAATGCTGTTGCCACTGATGATATTCGCCGTTTCGGCGACCTGGCGCAGTTTCGGGCAACCGCAGTAAACCAATGACCGAAATAACCCCCAACACCGCGATATACAGCGCTAAACCATACCAATGCCCCTCGGTCATTTGCAGAATTTTAACCGCCACTAATCCCAGCACGCCGCTGCCAATTAATGAACCGACTTGCCAGATCACTGCGATGCCGCTGCAGCGAATGTGAGTGGGGAAGAGCTCCGGGAACCAGGATGCTTGCGGCGCGTAACACATGCTGTGGCCCAGCGTCAGCGCGATGATCATGGCGATCTGCGTCAACCAATAGCTGTTTTGCTGCAGGGCGAGGAAGAACGGCACAATGGCGATGACGATCAGCAGCGCACCCATCATATACACCGGCTTACGGCCAATTCTGTCTGACAGTGCGCCCATCAGTGGAATGGCAAAGACTTCAAGAATGATCGCCACAATCATGCTGTTCATCAGAATGCCGGAATCCAGGTTATTGGCTTTGCCCCATGCCAGAATAATCACGGTAAACAAAGCAAACGCACAGGCTTCAATCAGTTTGGCTGCCACGCCATTGATCACCAAACGCGGATTGCCACGAATTACCTCTTTTAAAGGACGCGACTCCGCGGCTTTGGTTTCCCGGATGGCGGCAAATACCGGTGACTCATCAATGCGCAGGCGGATGAACAAACCGACAATGACTAGCAACGCACTCAACAGAAACGGCACGCGCCAGCCCCAATCCATCATTTGATCCGACGACAGCGTCGCGTTGAGGATCGCGAAAAGCGCCAGCGGCAGTAGAAAACCAACCGGAGCGCCAATTTGCACCCAGCTGGCAAAGAAGCCGCGACGGGCGGGCTGCGCATACTCCGCCGTCATCAATACGGCGCCAGCTTGTTCACCCCCCACGCCAAAGCCCTGCAACAGACGAATCAAAATCAGCAGCACCGGCGCCCAGATACCGATCTTTCCGTAGGTCGGCAGTAAGCCGATGCAAAACGTTCCGAGTCCGACAATCAGAATGGTGGCGACCAGCGCTTTTTTCCGTCCTACTTTATCGCCGATATGGCCAAAAACGATGCCGCCAATCGGGCGAGCGAGAAACCCGACCGCATAGGTGGCAAACGCGGCAAGGGTGCTGATGAGCGGATCGTGGCTCGGAAAGAAAAGGTGGCCGAAAAACAGCACGGCCGCCGTGCCGTAAGCAAAGAAATCATAGTATTCGGCTGCAGTACCAATTGCGGATGCACTGGCGACGCGCTTAATCAGCGAAGTGTTATCTTTCTCGGTGGCTGGCGTTTGCGTAATGGTTGTCGATGCCATGGGGTAAATCCCTGCGCTATAAATGTTCTACTACCATACAAGGGTGTTTGCCAGGATGTTGCGAATATGATCACAGATCGTAAGAGACAAAATGAGGTGCGAAACTGATTGCGGATATATGTCGTTGCGGCCTAATGCAGCGTGTGTTTTCAAAACCCTGTTATTTGAGACTTCTAATTAATATCGACTACACAGCGCCTCGAAATGTGCATTATTAATCATACATACAACTATATATAGCAACCTGGAAATTTAAGTTTCAAACCTCAAATTATTCTGGTCCTATTTATTGCTCTATTTAATTGATCTGCCACAACTTGGTTTCTCTACCTGAGCAATTGTTAACTGCTGAAACACAACGGTAAATTCTTAATTTGACTTAATTTCATCTTGTTCTCTTATCCCGATCTGGACGTTTTCTTTACAAAGTGTTGTGATACCGCAGTTCAGAACTCCACATATTTATATTTTCAATATCACTTTCTAAAAAACGTCATGCCTGGCGGCGTTTCGCCGTGCCGAAAATTTTATTTTCTCTCTGGAGGAAAGGATGTTGTTTAAATTAAAACCCCTTGTTATTAGCCTGCTGGCCGCGCAGGGCATGATGTATCCCGCGGCGCAAACTTCAGCCGCTATTATTCAGCCATTTACGCCTGAAAAGAGTGACAACAAAGCTGGAGTATTTTGCGTGTGTAATGGCAGCACACAATCGTTGACCGGCTTACCGCAGTTTACCCCGGGTAAAAGCGGTGAAGTAGCAACCACCCTGGGTCAGTTACAAGACGAGGGGCGCATCTTTACCGACAGCTTAACCGGTAAAGAGCGCCTCTCGCTCGGGGCGCAAAATTATGACGTGCTGGTTTCGGATGTCGCCAACGGCCTTTATAGCCACTACGCAACCTATGATTCGGCCGCGCTGCGTAATCTGGCCCCCATTAGCCTTAATCAAGCTGTGACCGATTATGAAGATGTGACCGATCAGCAATATCTCAACGCCCGCGTTGCATCAGTGAGTAACGGCACCATCAATGTTCAACTTGGCTCGGCCGGCGCATCCACCACCGCCAACGGCTGGGAGATGGCAGCCAAGCAGAGTCGGCTGTTTACCGCCATGAGCAGCGGCAATATGAACTGGGATAGCGACAATCGCGTTGATTTCAGCGCCATCCAAGCTCCAGACGGCGCGCGCTGGGCTTACAGTGACGATGCGCTGGTGAACTACAGCGGCAATTTCACGGTTACCACCAAAGATGGCAACGTGACGAATTTCAACGTCAGCAATGTGAGCGATCTGCAGCGTTATAACGATTGGCTGATCGCTCAGTTACAGAGCGCGAATCTCGATCCTGCCACTTACAATAGCGAATTTGATAAAGCGTTTAGCTTCACCAGCGGCAGCGTGGTGTGGGCGCTGAACACCCGCGATCCTGACGATGAAGTACTGAAACCGATCGGTGAACGCGTGGTGCTGAGTGCCGATGGCCCCAAAGCCACTGCGACCATCAATGCCGGTAAAACGCTGGAAGTGGTCAACGCGAATGGCGGCGCGATGCGCGCGGATAACGGCGCTACGGCTACCATTAATGGCACGTTATCCAGCAGCGGCAACCGACTCACCAACAACAATGCCTTGGTGTTAACCAACGGCAGTCGCGGCACCAATAACGGCGTGATTAACGGTGGCTTCCTCAATAATGCCGATGGCAGCGGGGTGGATAGCAGCACGCTGGGCTATAACGCGGCGACCGTCGAAGTCAACAACAGCCGTTTTACTAATAATGGCGTGCTCAATCATGCGCTATCAGACGGCTCAAGCGCCATCACCTTGCGTGATGGCAACGCGGTAAATAATGGCACCCTCAATCTTGGGGTCACCGAAACGGTGGAAACTGGCAGCAGCGCAGGCGTGGTGCTGGGCGGTACCACCTCGAGCTTCACCAACAACGGCACGCTGTATATTGGCCGCACGCCGCAAAGCAGTGCCACCGACGCCACCACAGACGTCGCGATCAACCAGAGCGGCGGCACGCGCGGCATGACGCAGCTGTTTGAATCCAGCGCGGTGAATAACGGCCATATCGTGATCGGTTCTTTGGTGCAAAATGCCACGGCGATGCGCGTTGAAAACGCACCCGATGCCGTGACGCTCAACAATGGCGTCATCGATGTTAACGGTCGCGCGCAGTTTAAGCCGGCAGAAAACATCGCCATGCAGGTGATCAATTCCGGCAGCGGCGGCCAGGTAGGCAACGCAGGGATCATCAATCTTAACGGGGACAACAGCACCGGTCTCAAAATCACCGCTACGCCGGGTAATCGCGCGCATGCGTGGTCAACCGGGGCGATCAACGTTAGCGGCGATGCTGACGCCGCGAACGGCACGCGCAATACTGCAGTGTGGGTAACGGGCGAGGATGGCGGCGCCGCGTCTGCCGATCTCAGCGGGCCGATCACTCTTAGCGGTGAAGCGGCGATCGGTATTCGCGCCGAAGGCAATGCCACGGTAAACGTAGCACCGAGCGCGGTGCCCATCTCCGGTAGCGGGCAGTATCAAATCAATTTTCTGGCTATTGGCCCGGATGCCAAAATCAATTTGCCCAGCAACGGTCAATACGGCGTTTCCAGCGGGTACTCGACTATTTTTCGCTATCAGGATGGTGCAGATTTTGATGGCAGCGGCATGACGCTAACACCTGATGCATCCTTCTCTACTGGCGTGATTGGCAGCGGCGAGGGCACGGATATCAATACCCATGGCGCAAGATTAAATATTGGCGGTTATTCAACAGGCGTAGTGGTTGAAGGGGGCGCGCAGGGAACGATCGATGCGGCGACACAGTTCAATTTCGGCAATTATAATAGCCTCGCGGCGCGGGTTGATGGCAACAAACACGATCTCACCGGCTACATCACCAATAGTCTTACGCATCCTTTCAGCAATACCAGCCTGACCAACCATGCGGCCATGCGCAGCGATTTTGATCGCCAAATGGGCTTGATTGCGCAAAACCAGGCGCAGTTGGTCAACACCGGGAATATCGCGTTTGGCGGAACCGATACGATTGGGATTCAGTCGCTTTGGGGCGCCAATGTCACCAATAGTGGCGATATCAGCGTGACAAATGGCAGCACCGCGCTGTATGCACAAGGTTATTCGTTCAGCGATCCGCTGGCTGCAACTATTAACAACAGCGGAACACTGAACGTCACCGCAGGTAATGCGCCCGGTTATGCGCCATCGCACGGCATATTGGGCGTGGGCGACAATGTGGAGATTAACCAAAACGGCACCATTAATTTGTACGGCAGTAACGCAGTGGCGGCGGAATTATCCGGCGGCGGGCTGTTAAGGCTGGGGGAAAATAGCAAAGTCGTTTTCCATGATACGAATCAGACGGGTTATGTCTCAACGGCGGCTTTCGCTAATATCGTCAGCAGCGGCGGGCAAACCGATGTCAGCACCGCGGGATCGACTTTGTATCGGTTGGCGGCTGGCAGCATTTTCTATCCCCTGCAACCCGCGGCAATTACTTTGAGCGGTGCGAATACCACCGGGATCGACGCCAGCGGCGTGGGCACCACGCTATTTGGTAGCGATCAATATAACGTCACTGGCGAAGGAGCCACGGCGGTGCGTGGCTCAGAGGGTGCATACGGCTCAGTGAATAACGCCATCACCTTGAGCGGAAATCACACCACTGGGGTGGCAACCGACAGCGGTGGTGCGAACCTGTATCTCACGGCACCGATCACCGGTTCTGGTGACAACGTCACGGCATTAAGCAGCGGCAACGGCGCCCGCGTGCAGAATTTCAGCACAATCGATCTGTTAGGCAATAACAGCACCGGTGCGCACCTCTATTCAGGTGGCAACTTTATCAACGCGGGCAATGTGCACGTAGCCAATGGGGTTGGCGTTGATGTCAGCACCGGCTACGGCCAATACACGCAGATGAGCGGTCAATTGCAGGTAGACAATGGCAGCGCGTTACGCGTGGGGAATGGCGGGGTGCTAAATATCGTCGGAGATGGTGCCGACGATTATTTCAATTACACCAGTACCACTTTTGCCAATAACCATGCCGATACGGTTTTACTGGATCGCGGCGCAAGCGGTTTTATCGCCGACCACGTGGTACTCAGCGCTAACAAAGGTAATGTGATCAACAACCGCGCAGAGACCAGCAATATTTCACTTAACCGGGTGCGGCTGGATATTAACGGCGGCACCGGGATTCGCTCGGCCACCTCATTTGATGAAGGCGGCAGTGCTTATATCAATGTCACGGGCAGCGGCACGGGCTATCTGTTTGCCAATGAAGATGGCTCAACCACCAGCAATGATTTGGTGATCGGACCTGATTACTACATGTTTGTTTCCGGTGACAGCACGGGCGTGCGCGCTAACACCAGTGGCAAAGTGATCACTGAAGGCACCATTGCGGTCTATGACCAAAATGGAGGTTCAGCAATCGTCACCAGTACCGCCAGCGAAGTGATCAACCGCGGCGGCATCATTTCGCTGAGCACGGTATCGCCCATCATCGACTTACGCGGTGGCCAATCGGTGTTTATCAACGAGGGCAATATCAGCGCGCCATTCCCCGAAACCGTCATCGTGGCGGGCGGGGCGACTAACGATCAATTCGCTTTGCTGTCCGGCAAGGTAGTCGGTGACGTCAATACCGGCAACGGTAATGACACACTGCAACTCTCCGGTGGCACTCTTGATGGCAGCCTGACGATGGGCAGCGGCAGCAATCAGGCGCTGGTAGAGAATGTCAGCCTTGCCAACACGCGTCATATCACCACTGGCAACGGTGCCGGCAGCACGCTGAGCTTTAATCAGATAACGGCACGTGGCGGTTCGCTGGCGGCAGACGATCTCAGCAAAGGTACGAATCTTGGCGGCGGCTGGAGCACCATCAACTTCGCCAATACGCAATGGACGCTCACCGACAACCTCAAACTGGCGCACAGCACCATCAATATTGGCGCAGGATCGACGCTATTTGCCGGCGACGGCGTTAATCCGCTGCTGAGCGGCGCCACTGACGACTCACTGGTGGTGAATAATGCCGGCACGCTGGATCTCACCAACGGCAGCGGCGCGTCAGGCAACACCCTGACGATTGATGGCGATCTGGCCTCCAGCGGCGGACGCGTGAAGCTGAATACGCAAGTCGCAGCGGGCGGATCCAGCGACACCCTGCGCGTGAACGGCAACACCCGTGGCACCACCTTGCTTGATGTCACACCTGTGGCAGGCAGTGCGGCAATCCTCACGCCCGATCAAGGCATCTCACTGGCGCAGGTGAGCGGCACGGCCAGCGCCAGTAGTTTTGCGCTGAGCAACGGTTATGTGGCAAGCGGTCCGTGGCAATATGGACTGTACGGCACACAAAACGCGGCGGCATGGAATTATCGCCTGGCAAACAATGTCGTTACGGATGCGGCAGGTAGCGTGGTGCGGCCGAAGGTGACGCCGCAGATGCCCGCCTATATCTCTGCGCCGGTCGGATTGGCGTATTACAACATGGCGGTCATGGACGATCTGCATAAGCGTCTTGGCGAGCTGCGTTCGGATAACAGCGACGCCAGCGGCGAAATGTTTCTCCGTTATCTCGGTTCAAACCTGAAGTACAAAACTAATCGCGATGTTAGCCAATACGGCTATGACTTTGACCTTGATTACAGCGCGGTTCAGCTCGGCGGCAATCTGCTGCATCTGCAGGGCGCCAACGACAGCTTGCGGGCGGGTGTGGCTTACACGCGCGGTAATGCGCGTATCCGACCCGATGCAGTCGATGGCTACAGCTCGACCAGCTTTGATAACGACACCTTGTCGCTGTATGCCACCTGGCTGCGCGACAGCGGTTTGTATCTTGATGGCGCGCTGTCGTTTGACTGGCATCGCGGCGACACTGACATTGCCCGGCAAAAAGAGGTCGGCAAGCTTAAAGGCAACGGCTGGGGCGCCTCGCTGGAAAGCGGTTATCCATGGCAGTTTGCCAACGGCATCCGCCTCGAACCGCAGGCGCAGCTGATGTATTTGCAGCTGAACATGGATGATGTGGTCGATCGCGATAACACCCGCGTGAGCTGGGGCAATTACGATCAAACCATTGGCCGCGTGGGTGCGCGTCTCGATCGCACCTGGCAGGATCAGGCCGGTCAGCAATATACGCCCTATTTGCGTACCAGCTATACGCGCGGTTGGGGCGGATCGGCGACCACGCGCGCCGGTGCCAGCGGTGCGCCAGACAGCGTGAGCTTTGACAGCGGCAAGTTCGGTCAGATGTGGGATATTGGCCTGGGAGGCACGGCAACGCTGAAAAGTGATGTATCGCTGTATGCGGAAGCGGATTACCGCCAGGAGATCGACGGTAATGGTGCTAAAGGCTGGCGTTATAATGCCGGAGTACGCTGGATGTTTTAATTAAGGCGTATTGCTTTCAGGTGCGCATCAATGCGCACCCTACGAAACTCATCCGTGCATACTATGATAACCGCGCTGTTGTTATGAAGGGTCGCCATTCACGGCGACCTTTTTATTTATTTCCAATCCAAAACCGCTTAAATAAATATCTTCCCGCCTGATGCAATTCCATCAAAATAAAAATCGCAAAATGCTTGAACTCACATTTCGGAAAACACATTTCAAATAAAATTTAACATGAAATAAAAATGCCGATAGCGTGAAGCTTCTGTTTTGTTCTGCCGTATTTCCTTAAGCATTTTTTACCAGGAGGTATTATGGAAAGAGAACTTTATATATCGACCAACACGGCATCAGGCCCAAATAGCATCACGCGAACCGAACCTTTTGTTAAAATTATTGCGCTGGTCGCGACCCTGGGTGGATTACTGTTTGGCTATGATACCGGCGTGGTATCGGGCGCTTTACTGTTTATGCGTGACGATCTGCAACTCACGCCTTTTACCACCGGATTAGTTACCAGTTCACTGCTGTTTGGCGCCGCTTTTGGTGCGCTGCTTGCTGGCCATTTTGCTGATGCATGGGGCCGTCGCAAGATCATCATCTCTCTGGCCTTTATCTTCGCGCTTGGCGCCATCGGTTCGGCCTTCGCACCCGATGTCATCTCTATGATCGCTTCACGCCTGTTTCTCGGTATCGCCGTCGGCGGCGCAGCGGCTACGGTGCCGGTGTATATCGCAGAGATCGCACCGGCGAACAAACGTGGCCAGCTGGTGACCTTACAGGAGCTGATGATTGTCTCGGGCCAGCTGTTGGCTTACGTTTCCAACGCCACCTTTAATGAAATCTGGGGCGGCGAACACACCTGGCGCTGGATGATTGCCCTCTCCACCGTGCCAGCGGTACTGCTGTGGTTTGGCATGATCTTCATGCCGGAGAGCCCGCGCTGGCATGTGATGCGCGGTAATACCAGCGAAGCCCGCAAAGTTCTGGAGAAAACGCGTGCGGCCGATGATGTCGATTGGGAACTGGAGGAGATTGAAGAGACCCTCGAAGAGAACCGGCAGCAGGGCAAAGGCCGCTTGCGCGATCTGCGCACACCGTGGCTGCGCAAAGTATTCCTGCTCGGGATTGGTATTGCCGCGATCCAGCAACTTACCGGCGTCAATACCATCATGTATTACGCGCCGACCATGCTCACGGCAACCGGCCTGAGCAACGATGCAGCGCTGTTTGCCACTATCGCCAACGGCGTGATTTCTGTCGTGATGACGCTGGTTGGTATCTGGCTTATTGGCAAAATTGGCCGTCGCCCGCTGGTGCTGGTCGGTCAGATGGGCTGCACCGCTTGCCTGTTTTTAATCACTGCCGTGTGCTTCTTCATGCCGGAATATCATCAGGCGGGTGAGGTCAATCTGCTGCGTGCTTATCTGGTGTTAGCGGGCATGTTGATGTTCCTGTGCTTCCAGCAGGGTGCGCTGTCGCCGGTCACCTGGCTGCTGCTGTCGGAGATTTTCCCCGCGTGCATGCGTGGTATCTGCATGGGCGGCGCGGTGTTTGCACTGTGGATGGCTAACTTTGCCATATCGATGGCGTTCCCGCTGCTGCTGGCGGCATTTGGTCTGGCAGGCGCGTTCTTAACCTTTGCCGTGATTGGCATTGGCGGTTCGATGTTCGTGCTGCGCACGATTCCGGAAACCAAGGGACGCAGCCTGGAGCAGGTCGAGCACTATTTCCATGAGTTGTATAAATGATGTTGCGCTGATGTAAATCCATCAACGTTCTGGCAGAGCAGCATTAAAAGATAGCTTACTATCGCCAGATGTCGTCGCGTCACAACAAAACAGAAATTAAAACAACATCATTATTTCAGGATAGAACACACCATGACCTACAAAATAAGCCATGACCGACTGTGCGTTAATCGTAAAATTGCCCCTAACCTCAGCATTGAGCGTTTTTTCTCGCTGGTTGAACAGCTGGGTTTAAATAAAGTTGAAATCCGCAATGATATGAAAAGTGGCCGCGTGACCGATAATTTATCCGCTGAGGAAGTGCGTGATCTCGCGACTCAACATGCTTTCACCATCGAAACGATTAATGCAGTTTATCCGTTTAATCAATTAACCGATGAGGTACTGGAAAAAACGCGCGGCTTATTAAAAGATGCGCAAGCAACCGGTGCTAAAGCATTGGTACTTTGTCCATTGAATGACGGCACCGCTATTTCCCAGCAGCAAACCATAGACGCGTTGAAAACCCTTGCGCCGCTGTTTGCCGAATATGGCATTGCGGGTCTGGTTGAGCCGCTCGGCTTCCCACAAAGCTCACTGCGTTCTGCCGCGCTGGCACAACAGTTGATTAAGCAAGCTGGTGCACCGTTCAAAATCGTACTGGATACCTTTCATCACCACTTGTACGAAGGCGCTGAGCAGGATTTCGCTGGTGGTATTGAGGTGAGCAACATCGGGCTGGTGCACTTGTCAGGTGTGACCGACGCGCGTCCAACGCTTCAGCTCACCGACGAAGAGCGCATCATGCTGAGTGCTGATGACTTGCTGAATTCAAAACAGCAGGTGCAGCGTCTGGAAGAGAGGGGTTATCGCGGTATTTATGCCTTTGAACCTTTTTCTTCGGTGATGGAGGCATGGAGCGAAGAAGAGATTGCTCAGCAAATTAAATCCAGCATTGCTTACCTGAATGACTAACGTACCCCTAAGGAACACTCCATGACGCTCAATATTGGTGTAATTGGCACGGGCGCGATCGGCCGCGAACACATTCGTCGTTGTAGCCAGGTGCTGCAGCATTCACGCGTGGTGGCGCTGAATGACATCAACCGCGCTAACTGCGAACAGATCATCAAGGATCTTGCCATTCAGGCCGAGATCTACGACAACGCACACGACCTGATTAACGCGCCCGAGGTGCAGGCAATTCTGGTTACCTCGTGGGGGCCGACGCATGAAGAGTTCGTGCTCGCGGCGATCAACGCGGGTAAAGCGGTGTTCTGTGAAAAACCCTTGGCGGTCACTGCGCAAGGTTGCATGAACATTGTTGAAGCCGAAATGGCAGCCGGTAAGCAGTTGGTGCAGGTTGGCTTTATGCGACCGTACGACAGCGGCTATCGCGCGCTGAAAGCGGTAATTGACAGTGGCGAGATTGGCGAACCATTGATGCTGCACTGCGCGCACCGTAATCCCGAGGTGGGCGATTCATACACTACCGATATGGCGATCACCGATACGCTGATTCATGAGCTCGATGTGCTGCGCTGGTTGCTAAAAGACGATTATGTCAGCGCGCAGGTGATCTATCCACGCACAACCCGTAAAGCCTCTGCGCATCTGAAAGATCCACAAATCGTGTTGCTGGAAACCGCCAAAGGTGTGCGCATCGACGTTGAAATCTTCGTCAACTGTGCTTACGGCTACGATATCCAGTGTGAAGTGGTGGGCGAAAGCGGTATTGCGCGGCTTCCTGAGCCGATGTCCGTGCAAACACGCAGCGCAGCGAAGCTCTCTACCCGCATTCTCACCGACTGGAAAAAGCGTTTCATCGATGCCTATGACGTGGAATTGCAGGACTTCATTAACAACGTGTTGTCCGGTGAGATGACCGGTCCATCGGCGTGGGACGGTTACGCGGCGGCGGTCGCCGCCGATGCCTGCGTGGCGGCGCAAACCTCCGGTGACATCGTGCCGGTTACCATGCCGGCAAAACCTGCGTTCTATTACTGAGTTACACTCCTCTCGCCAAACGCGCGTTCAGATTCAGCTGACGCGCGTTTTATCTGGTTTCAAACTCTCTTCTTAGCGTTATCCCGTGTATCATCGCCGCCTTTAAGCTGTTTTGTAGGGAATAAGTGATGACGGAGATGACATTGTCCCGCCGCCAGCCTTCCGTTTGGTGGGGCGCGATGATTATTTGCGGCACCGTGGTGGGCGCCGGCATGTTTACGCTACCGGTGGTGATGGCGGGTGCGTGGTTTGGCTGGGGAATGGTGCTGCTGCTGATCAGCTGGGGCGGCATGCTGCTATCCGGCTTACTGTTTATGCGCGTGAGCCTGACCTATCCGCCGGGCGCGGGCTACGATACCTTGACCAAAGATCTGCTGGGGCGCGGATGGGCAGCGCTCAATGGCCTCAGCATCTTGTTTGTACTCGGCATTCTCACTTACGCCTACATTTCCGCCAGCGGCCCGGTCTATCAACATTCACTTAACCAGGCGGGATTGCCCATCTCCAGCGCTGAGGCGAAAATTTTGCTGACCGTGTGTGTGGCGGCGGTGGTGTGGCTCGGTACCACCGGCGTCAGTCGTTTAATGACCTTCTGCGTACTGGCCAAAATTCTGCTGCTCATTCTGCTATTCGGCGGCTTGCTGACGCAGGTGAATGTGTCATCGCTGCTGAGCGCGCCAGCGGCCGGGGAACGTTACTGGCCGTATGCGCTGGGCGTACTGCCGTTTTGTCTCGCCTCGTTTGGCTATCACAGCAATATCACCGGGCTAGTCAGCTATTACGCCGGCAATAAAAAACACATCACGCGCGCTTTGGTGTTGGGCACGCTGATGTCACTGGCGCTGTATCTGTTTTGGCTAACCAGCACCATGGGTAATCTGCCGCGCGCGGCGTTTCCCGCAATCGTGAAGCAGGGCGGCGATATCGCTGCGCTGATGGCGGCGCTGCGTGAACATCTGCACGTCAATGCGCTATCGCTCATGATGTCGATCTTCTCGCATTTTGCAGTAATCGCCTCATTTCTGGGCGTCACCGCCGGACTGTTTGATTTCATCGCCGATCGCCTTAGCCTCGGCAATTCACCGGGTGCACGCCTGCAAACGGCGTGTCTGACATTCTTGCCGCCGCTGATGGCTTCGATCCTATGGCCGCACGGATTTGTCGCGGCGATTGGTTTTGCCGGACTTTTTGCGACTTTGTGGGCGGTGTTTATTCCGGCGCTGCTGGCATGGAAGTCACAGCAGCGCTGTTCGCTGGCGGTAATATTACTGCTGATATTTGGTGCGCTGAATATTCTCGCCTGGCTGCTGAGCTGGTTTCAGCTGCTGCCGGCGTTCGGTGGGCGCTAACGAAAACAGAAGACAACGTCATCTAGAGGTTGTCTTCTGTTTTTTGCGGGAGTTAATCGCCTGAAGCGGCTAAAACCTTAAGTGCATGGGAGAAGAAATCGCGCCGGCCAAAATTACCCGATTTCAGCGCCAGCGCCAGCGGCCGATCGCGCTGAGCAAACAGCGCCGGTACGCCGGGATCGATTTCGCGGCCAACCTGCAAACAACCTAAATCAAGCGCACTGACGACCGCACCCGACGTTTCTCCGCCGCCCACCACCAAACGCTGAATGCCCGCTTCATACACCAGCTTGCGTGCGCTATCTCCAAACAGCTGATCAAGACGTTGTGAGATGTTGTGCTGACCAAACTGCTGCTGCGCTTGCTTCACGCTGGTCGGATCGCCAGATGAGTAAACCAGCGGGCAATCATCCTGATGCGCAAGGATAAAGTTCACCACGTCATCGGCGTGAATGCGTTGCGCCATCACATCCTGAATCTCTATCGCCAGCACCGCATGGTGTTTTTGGTGCTCCTCAATCTGCCCGCGCGTAGCGCCAGAACAGCTGCCAACCAGAATCGCACTGGGGCCGGCGATTGCGGGGAATTTACGGCTATCTCCCTGTGCCTTACCGGCACTGATAAAGTTGTGCGGTAACGCCAGGGCAATGCCCGAACCCCCGCTGATCAGCCGCGCTTCCGCCGCCGCGACGCCGATAATCGTCAGGTCGTGGTCGCTCAGCGCGTCGACAACCAGTAATTGCGGCTCATCTTCGCTATGGGCTTGCAACGTCTCACGCAGTTGTTCACTGCCTTGTACCACCTGCTGCCAGCGAATGTGGCTGACGCGCGTGCGAGCCTGACGCGCCAGTAAGCGGCGGATATCAGCATCTTTCATCGGCGTGAGCGGATGATGTTCCATCCCGGACTCATTCAGTGGGCGATTGTGGACAAACAGATTGCCCTGATAAACCGTGCGTCCCATGGCGGGGAACGCAGGGCAAACAATGACGCGCCGCGCTTCTAAACGTGCGGCGAGTGCGTCGAGCACCGGGCCAATATTGCCGTCGTCGGTGGAGTCAAAGGTGGAGCAGTATTTAAACACGATCTGCGTACAGCCCTGATCCAATAACCATTCGCAGGCGGCCAATGATTGCTGCACCGCTTCTGCGGCGGGCAGGGAGCGCGACTTCAGGGCGATAACGCCGGCCTCAACGTCTGCCGTTGCAGGCTGTTGCGGTATGCCGAGATATTGCGTGGTATGTAAACCGCCTTCACCCGCCAATCCTTTCGATAACGTCACGGCAATATCGCTGGCACCGGTAAAATCATCGGCAATCACGCCAATCAGCATGTTGCACCTCCGATGGCCAACTGCATTTTTTTCACTGCCGCGTGCGGCGCGGTTAACACGGGAATCGCCACCTGCTCACGCACGGCGGCTGCGGCACGCGACGTTGAGAAGTGCGCCAGCATAATTACATCGCAGTGGCTCAGCTGCGGCGCGAACTCCGCCACTAAACGGTTGTGGCTGATGACATCACCTTTACGCAGCAGATCGATAGCGTCCGGAACCAGCACGGTTTCCAGCGTCGCGTTTGAGCCAATCTGCGCGGCATAGTGGTTAAACTCATCGCACATGGTTACCAGTGACGGTCCAAACGTGGCCAACATGCCAATTCGCTCACCTTGCTGCAGTGCCGCTTCAAACATCGCTTCATTGGGTTTCAGCACCGGCACCGGCAGTGTCGCAGCGAGCTCATCAATCGCCGGGCCAAAAGCGGAACAGGTCACCAGAATGCCCTGCGCATTCATCGCATAACCGTAACGGCCAAACGCCACAAAGCGATCGATCAGCGGGCGCGACAGCTGCTCCTCTTTGGCGCGATCGAGGGTCAAACCATCATCCAGTAAGTTCACCACTTCGGCTTCAGGCCAAAGATCGTTAAACGCTTCCTGAATAGGGGACATCGCCACCGGGGTGGCATGCAATAAAACTATGCGTTGGCTCATCATTCTCTCCGTCACCAGCGATACACAAGTGAATTACAGCACACCATACTTAATCTGAGATGAAAATGTAAGGGCTTACATTTGTCTTGATATAGTGACGGCTGTCACATAAAAAAACTGTGTATCTGGCAGGATATAGATTGGCAGCATTCGTCAGAATGACTATTTTGAAATCGCTTACTTATTGGATAACACTGAGAACGCACTATGACCATTCGTGGAGAAACCACCGCTATTAACGTAAACGTGACACCCGAAGCGCAGGTGCGTCCTGCGAATACGGTGCCACGCCATTTTCGTGACTTGCTGGCGCTGGAGGATTTTGAACGTCACGCGCGCAAGCGGTTACCCAATATGATTTATCAGTACGTCAAAGGCGGCGTGGAAACCGGCAGAGGATTGGCTGCCGCCTATGAGGCTTACCAGCAATATGTGTTTGTGCCGCGCATGTTTCGTGACGTGTCGGGGCGCGATCAGCGGGTTAATTTGCTGGGTCAGGACTGGTCGCATCCGTTTGGCGTTGCTCCGCTGGGCGGCGCGTCGTTTGTCAGTTACCGCGCAGATCTGATGCTGGCGAAAGCGGCAAGAGCGATGAATGTCCCGATGATCCTCAGCGCATCGTCATTGATTCCGCTGGAAGAGGTGATTGCTGCCAATCCGGAAGCCTGGTTCCAGGCTTATCTGGCGGGCGATCAACCGCGTATCAATCGTTTAGTCGATCGCGTTGAACGCGCGGGCTACAAAACATTAGTGGTCACCGGCGATACGCCAATGCTGGGTAATCGTGAACACAACACCCGCAGCGGCTTCAGTATGCCGATAAAACTCACGCCAAAAGTGATGTGGCAAAGCGCGATGAGCCCACGTTGGCTGCTGGGTACGGTGGCACAAACCTTCCTGCGCCATGGTGCGCCGCACTTTGAAAATACCGATGCCGAACGCGGCCCGCCGATGATGTCGAGTAAAGTGCGCAACACCAATGCCCGCGACCAGCTGAGCTGGAAACATGTCGAAGCGATCCGCAAAAAATGGAAAGGTAATCTGGTGATCAAGGGCTTGATGTCACCGGATGATGCGTTCATTGCGCGCGATCTCGGGGCGGATGCGGTGATTCTTTCCAATCACGGCGGCCGCCAGCTTGATCACACCGTGCCGCCGCTGCATACGCTGGCGGAAATTGCTGCCGCGAAGGGCGATATGAAGGTGATTATCGACAGCGGTATTCGCCGTGGTACCGATGTAATGAAAGCCATGGCGCTGGGCGCCGACTTCGTGTTTCTGGGACGCCCATTCCTGTATGGCGCAGTGATTGGCGCGCAGGCGGGTATTGAGCACGCTATGCATATCCTGCGTGATGAAATTGACCGCGACTTAGCGCTGATTGGCGTGACGCGTCCTGACCAACTTGACGCTGCGCTGCTGCGTCGCGCACCGCTTTTCGCGCGGGAGGCTTAAGCATGGAACTGCCGATCTACAGCGCGCTGGCACTGAGTGCGCCCTTTACTACGCTGATTCCCGCATGGCAGGCGCAACAGCCTGCGACACCGCTGGCGATTCGCTGGCATCCCAGCACCATTATTGAAAAGGAGCTCAATGCGGGCGCGCAGGCCGAGGTGGTGATTGCGACCGTTGAAACGCTCGATCGCCTAACGCAATCGGGTATCGCCGATGCGCGCACGCGGATTGAACTGGTTGATTCGCCGATCGGTGTCGCGGTGCGGGCAGGCGCGGCACAGCCGGATATCAGCAATCGTGACAACCTGGTCAAGGCGCTGCTGGCGGCACGCTCGGTAGCCTGGTCAGAAGCGGGGGCCAGCGGCGTATGGTTTTCGCAGCTGTTAAAACAGCTCAATATTGATACAGAACTGCGCGCGCGCGGTACGGTGATTCCGGCAGGATTTACTGCGGAACAACTGGTGAACGGCAAGGCCGATCTGGCGATACAGCAGATTAGTGAATTGTTAATGGTTGAGGGCATTGATGTGGTTGGGCCGCTGCCGCCCGGCACGCAGCAGGCCATTTCGCTCTCTGCGGCGGTGTTGAGCCGTGCTCAGCAGCCAGAGCGGGCGCAAACCTTTCTCACCTGGCTGAAAACGCCGCCGGTGACGGACGTGTTCAGCCGGTTTGGCATGGTCAGCCGCGATTAACGCTCCTGACGGGGCACCGAGCCGCTGCTGCCCCGTACAATCAGTTCGGTACCAATCTGCGTATGCGTTTGTGCCGGCAGATTGTTAAGCGTGTTCAACAAATAATTGGCTGCATGTTCGCCAATTGAGGCTAAATCGACGCGCATGGTGGTGAGCGGATGCTCCAGATGCTCGGCATATTCGTAGTCGTTGAAGCCGACAATGGAGATATCATTAGGGATGCGCAGATAGCGCTCGCTGGCCGCGCGCATCGCCCCAAACGCCAGCAGATCGTTACCGCAAATGATGGCGGTAGGCGGCTGCGGGCCATCGAGTAGGCGGAACACCGCTCGGCGCGCATCATTCATGCTGAAGGCGTTATCAATGAGATGCGTGTCCGGCAGCGTTAATCCGCGCTGCTGCAAAGCGCGGCGCGTACCGTTAAGACGTTCGGAAATACGATCATTCGACGGCGGCGTGCCGACAATCACCGCAAAATGCTGGTGCCCTAAGCCCAGCAAATGCTGCGCCATGCTCTCCGCTGCACCCTCGCTGTCATAGCCAACGCAAGGTCTTTCGCTGTCTTGCGAAAAGGTCTGCACGCAGGCGATCCCCTGCTGAACAATGCGCTCCCAAAGCTTCGGATGGTGGGTATTTCCCACCAGCATCAGGCCATCAATGCCGTATTCAATCAACTTATTAACTTCTTTCAGCTCGGTTTCCGGATCGAAATTTGAGTTGGCCAATAGCAGCGTATAACCGGCTTCGTGAATCAATTGCTGAAAAGCCGCCAACGGGCGCGAAAAGGTTTCGGTCGCCAGCGTCGGCACCACCGCGCCAATGGTCATACTGCGGCGTGAGGCGAGGGTGCGAGCGGCGCGGTTGATGACATATCCCAACTCCTCGCAGGCTCTCTCCACGGCTTCACGACGCGACGCCTTTACCGTGGTGCTGCCGTTGAGTACGCGCGAAACCGTCGCCGTTGATACCCCTGAGAGACGCGCAACATCATCCAGTGATACGCGGCCAGATCCATTTTGCTTCTCACTCATCAAGTCACTCCTGCAGAAAGAGTGAGCTTGCCCACAAAAATTGCAGACAACTCACTATCAATTTTGAAAGCGCTTACTTTTGGCTTGACTGAATTTTGTAATCGCTTACTTTTGACATCATGTTATCAGGTTGGGTGTGCCTGCTCACGTTTTTTAACACATTTATGACCTGTCACCCCCAAATTTAACCACAACGCGGGCTGCGGGCGTCGCAGGGCCGCAGAACCTTTGTTACCTCTCAATAAATCATAAAGGAATTCACCATGCGCAGATATCCACGAATTCGCTGGCTGATGATCGTGTTCTGCTTTTTCGCTATCGCAATCAATTACATCGATCGTATTAACCTTGCGATCGCTGCACCGCATATCAAAGCCGATTTAGGGCTGGATGACACCAGCATGGGGCTGATTCTGGGCGCCTTTTTCTGGACCTATGCGCTGATGCAAATCCCCGCTGGACGCTTACTCGATCGCCTCGGTGCCCGCGCCGGTCTGGCCATCGCGGTGGGCTGGTGGTCGTTGTTTACGGTGTTTACCTCGTTTGGTAAAGGTTTCACTTCACTTTTTGCGGCACGCTTAGCATTAGGGTTGGGTGAGGCCGGCGGAAATCCGGGCTGTGTGAAAGTGGTTTACAGTTGGTTCCCGAAAAAGCAGCGTGCGACGGCGAGCGGTATTTTTGATGCCGGCCCGCGTGCTGGCAGTGCGCTGGCGCTGCCGCTGGTAGCCTGGTTGATTAGCGTGTGGAACTGGGAAACCTCCTTTATCGTGACTGGCGCTTTAGGGCTGATTTGGGTGGTGATCTGGTTAGTGTTCTATCGCGAACCGGAAGAGATGAAAGGCCTGGATGAAACCGAGCGCCAGAATTTGCTGGAAGATCGCGCGTTACCCACCACGCAGGCCAACGCGAAAGTCGAGTTGTGGTCGCTATTCCGCCATCGCAATGTGTGGGGCATGATGATTGGCTTCTTCTGCATGAATTTCGCCACCTACTTTTTTGTCACCTGGTTCCCAACCTATCTCACCGTTGCGCACGGCTTTTCGTTGAAAGAGCTGGGTACGCTGGGCGCCATTCCTGCTCTGATGGGGATTCCAGGCAGCCTGCTTGGCGGGGTGGTCTCAGATGCCCTGTACCGCAAAGGGTTTAGCCTGACCGTAGCACGCAAAACCTGCCTGATTAGCGGCATGCTGCTCTCCAGCGTCATTGCCTTCGCGGCCTTTACCGACAGCATTGCGGTCATTCTGACGCTGTTCTCCATTACTTACGCCGGTTTAGCGTTTACCGCCGCCAATATCTGGACGCTGCCCGCGGACGTGGCGCCAGCCAGTAATTACGTCGCCACGTTGGGCGGTATTCAGAACTTTGCCGGCAACCTCGCTGGGATTGTCACCGCGTCATTCACCGGCTTGATGCTGAGCCTGAGCCACGGTTCTTTTGTGGTACCGCTGCTGGTTGCGGGCGGCATCTGTGTGCTGGGCGCGCTGACCTTTATGTTTGTGCTCGGCAAGCTGGAACCCTTACCGATCAGCCCCAAAGGTGATACCAACGTGATTGCCACCGCCAACCAATAGGAGTGATTTCGATGCAAAATGAACAGTCGTTGCGTGAGGAAATTTGCCAGGTGGGAGCCGATCTGTTTAATCGCGGCTATACCACCGGCACGGCGGGTAACATCAGTGCTCGCCTGGAGGATGGCTGGCTGATTACGCCAACCGACGCCTGCCTGGGGCATCTGGAGCCGGGCCGCATTGCTAAGGTCAATCGCGATGGCGAATGGGTTTCGGGCGATAAACCGTCAAAAACGCTGCTGCTGCATCGCCAGATTTACGATCGCAACCCGGACGCGCACGGCGTGGTGCACACCCACTCCACCCATCTGGTACAGCTTACGCTGGCAGGCGTTTGGCAACGCGACAGTATTTTGCCGCCGCTCACGCCGTATCAGGTGATGAAAGTAGGGCGCATCCCGTTGATCGATTATCGCCGTCCGGGCCATGCCGACGTTGCAGAGCAGGTTGCTGAACTGGCAAACAAGGTGCGCGGCGTGATGCTGGAAAGATTAGGGCCCGTGATGTGGGGCAAATCAGTTTCGACGGTGAGTTTTGCCCTTGAGGAGCTGGAAGAAACCGCACGACTGTGGCTGAACTGTGTGGATAAGCCTGACGCGCTGCCGGAGAAAGCGGTATTGGAGTTGTGTGAGCACTTTAATACGCGCTGGTAACTCGATCGCTGTCCCCTACAAAAAAGAGACCTATCAATGAACAAGACGGTAATGGCCGCCGGCATGATGCTGTTTGCATCCGCGGTAATGGCGCAGGAAAAGTCATTTGTCTACGTATCTAATGGCGACAGTGGCACGGTGACGGCCTATGCGCTGAATAAGACCCAGCAGCAGCTCAAGCCGGTGGGTGAATATCCCAGCGGCCTGAAAAGTATGCCAATGGTGGTATCGCAGGATAAGAAAACGCTTTACGTCTCGGTCCGCAGCCAGCCATACCATGTTTCGGCCTGGCATATTCAGCCCGATGGGACGCTGAGCCATTTTGCCGATACCCCATTACCTGAAGCGATGGCGTATTTAGCGCTGGATAAAAGCGGGCGCTTTCTGCTCTCCTCCTCTTACGGCGGGGATCTCTTCAGCATTAATCGCATCGCCAGCGATGGCAAAGTAGAGAGTGCGCCGGTACAAGTCGTGCATACCGGCAAGCGGGCGCATGCGATCCAAACCGATCCCAGCAATCAATTTTTATATGTACCGTTGCTGGGCGCCGATCAGCTGCTGCAATATCGGTTTGATAGCAAAAGTGGAAAAGTGACGGCCAATAGCCCCGCCTTTGTGAATATCCAACGCGAAGCCGCCACCGGGCCGCGCCATTTCGCCTTCGCACCGCAGCGTGATGGGCGAGGTGAACAGAATCTATATTTGCTGACCGAAATGGCGGGCAACATTTCGCGCCTCACGCTGAATAAAGATGGCACGCTGACGGAGCATGAGGCGACGCCATCACTCGATCCGCTCATCGCGGCGAACATGCAGCGCGGTGAAGCGCGGCCACTGACTGGCGATGATGATTTGCCAAAATCGGCCAAACCACGCTTATGGCAAGCCGATATTCACCTCACCCCTAATGGCCGGTTCCTGTATTCCACCGAACGCACCAGCAGTAATATTACGGCGTTTCGCGTTTCCCCGCAGGATGGCCGCTTAACGCTGATTAATAGCACCAAAACAGAAGCACAACCGCGCGGATTTGCGATTGATAATTCTGGCCGCTATTTAATTGAATCGGGTCAGAAGTCAACCCAGGTGTCGCTCTACTCCATTGATCAAGACAGCGGCAAACTCACATTAATTGAGCGTGTGCCCACCGGAAATGGGGCGAACTGGGTCACCATCGTTGAGTAAATAAAGTACTCATTATTTTCTCTGTGTAATTGATGAACGTTATTTTTTCGATGCGTTATATATATTGTCAGTAAAGGAGTTTTTATGTCGACTATTCGCAAGACATTACTGAGCACCTTATTTTGCTCAACCCTATTTAGTGTGGCAATGCAGGCGCAGGCTGCAGAAAAAGGCGTCGCCACTCATCTTGAACCGCTACATCACGTTATTTTGGAAAATAAATACGTCACCGTAATGCGCGTGTTGATTCAGCCGGGACAATCAACCCAGTTTCATGAGCAGCATCTTGATTATGTGAATACACATATTGAGGGCAGCCCGGTGAAAATTGAATATCCGGATAAACCCGTTAACAACACTGAAATGAAAAGCGGTAATGTTAAATTTGGCGCGCATCAGGGCAAGTCAGAAACCGATAAAGTGACCAATACCGGTAGCACCGTTAATCATCAGGTCGCTTTTGAAATTAATATCCCCGGGCCGCAACATTTTGGTAACGCCACCCGGCCTGCCAGTGATGCTTTCCAGCAGGTACTGGATAAGAAAACCGTCCGCGGCTGGAAGGTCACACTGAAACCGGGCGCCAGCACCGGAGAATATACGCAACACGGGCCCGGCGTGCGCGTGTTCTTTACTGAGGGGCGGGTTCTGATTGCCGATCAGGCTCACGCCAATCGGGTAAAAGAAATTTGGGTCCATCCCGGCGATGCGTTTTTAACCGAACCTGGCAAGGTCGATATAACGGCCGCCAGTGGCGAAAATATCATCTTCAATGATTATGAATTGTTATAGCACTGTTTGTATTTTGTGAATCTAAGCGTTCTGATAATCTGCACTTCTGTGGCCTTGCTGCAGAAGTGCATTATTGTTTTTACCATACTAATAATTATTTACCGGAAGCAATTACAATGAAAGCAAGAAAGGTGAGACAGAGTTGTCTGCCTTTCGCGTTGAGCATTCTCATGTCGGCAACATTTTCAGCACATGCTGAAAGTGCGGACGATGCTGCGACTCTTATTGCGAAAGGCAAGTATCTGGCTATTGCCGCGGACTGTGGCGCATGCCATACCGCACCGAATCAGGGCAGGGAAATGTCCGGCGGTTATATTATCTCTTCACCACTCGGTAATATCGTCGCCAGCAATATCACTCCGTCTAAAACAGCGGGGATTGGTAATTACACCGAACAAGATTTTGCTAAAGCAGTACGCAGTGGAATAAATAAGCAGGGACAGCATCTTTATCCGGCGATGCCTTATACCTCATACGCTAAAATTTCAGATGCGGATATTCACGCTCTGTATGCTTATTTTATGCACGGGGTGAAAGCGGACGATAATGTGCCGCCAAAAACGGATTTACCTTTCCCGTTTAATATTCGTTCAAGCATGCTTTTCTGGAATATGCTGTTTGCTGATGATAAACCGTTTATTCCGGCCCAGGATAAATCGGTGCAGGTTAATCGCGGCGATTATCTGGTCAATGCTCTGGCGCACTGTGATACCTGCCACACACCACGTAATGCACTGATGGGGCAAAACAACGATCGCGCGCTGAGTGGCGGCAGCCTTGGCAGCTGGTATGCGCCGAATATCACGCCTGACAATCAAGCAGGCATCGGCAACTGGAGCGATGCGGAGATTGCGCAATATCTCAAAACCGGCCATGTAGCGGGTAAAGCGCAGGCGGCGGGTCCGATGGCAGAAGCGGTAGAGCACAGCCTGCAGCATCTGTCGGATGATGATATCAACGCGATGGTTGCTTACCTGCGCCAGGTTCCCGCCGTGGGCCAACCGACCCGTCAACCACGGGATCGCATGGGTAAACCGGCAAGCGATGAAATGGCCCAGCGCGCGCTTAACCATCCCGACGCGGGCTGGCAGGTTTACGCCAGTTCCTGTGCCAACTGCCACCAGGCGGACGGTGCGGGTAATCAATTCTATCCTTCGCTATTCCATAACACCGCAACCGGTGCGCCACAGGCGGATAACCTGATCGCCACCATCGTCTATGGCGTACATCGCCAGGTAAATGGCAAAGATGTTGCGATGCCAGGCTTTGGCCCGGATGGATTGTTTACCGATCGATTAACCGATCGGCAAATCGCCGACGTCAGTAACTATGTGCTGAAAAACTTTGGCAATGCCGAACTCAATGTCACGCCTGATCAGGTGAAAACGGTGCGTGAGGGCGGAGAGCGTCCATTGATCGCACGTCTGGCGCAGCCTGCAGTTTGGGGCGGAGGCGCGATAGGGGTGATTATTTTACTGGTGCTGCTGTTTGCCATTACGCGCAGGGGGAAAAAACATGGCGCATAACCTTTCCCGACGTCGTCTGCTGCAAGGCATGGGGATTTTGTCACTGGGTGCGATGTGTAATTCAATCTTCCCAGCCCGCGCGCGCGCGGCGGAACAGATAGCCGATAGTGGCTTCCTTGATGTTTCAACGTTTTTGGTCAGTCGCCCAGTGGGTCCGATCCTCGGCCAGCGCTATTTCGCCGCTTTGCTGCGTCATGATGCAGCCTTCGCAGAGAAACTCGCCCAGCTACGTTCGTTACTGCAGCAGCGCAACTTTTCCCATGTGGATGATTTTCTTGCTGCATTCGGAGTAGATAAGCCTGAATGGCAAACGGCTAAACGCATTATCTCCGCCTGGTACACCGGCGTGGTGGGTGACGGCAGCGATTTGGAGCTGATTGCCTATGCAGAAGCGATGATGTACCTGCCCACCAAAGATATTCTGGTGGTACCGACCTATGGCGGCGGGCCGTTCTATTGGGCAGTGACGCAAGATGGCAAAGTGGCAACCACAGGAGAAGGCGCATGAGTGCACCAAAAGTTGATGCCGATGTCATCATTATTGGCTCGGGCGTAATGGGCGGTTTAATCGCCTGCCAAATGGCAAAAGCCGGTAAATCGGTGATCATTCTTGAAGCGGGCCCGCGCGTCGCTCGCCAGGAGATCGTCGAACGTTTCCGCAACTCGCCGTTCAAGATGTCGTTAACCAACATTAAATTGCAGGGCGTTGGCTCGCCTTATCCCAACCCGCCGCATATCCCGTCCACCTACGGGGATTATTTGCAGCAGGTAGGCCCGGTAAAATATCCCACCAAGTATTTGCGCGTGGTGGGCGGAACCACGTGGCACTTCGGTTCCGCACTGTGGCGCATGATTCCCAATGATTTTAAGCTCAACACGTTGTATGGACGTGGACGGGATTGGCCATTTGGCTACGACGAGCTGGAGTCCTGGTATGGCAAAGCCGAGCATGAGTTAGGCGTATCGGGTGTCGATGGCCAGGATGAGAGTGGACAGGGCGGCAAAGCCTGGCCGCCGCGTTCCACGCCGTTCCCAATGCCGGGATTGCCAACCAGTTATCTGTTTGACCGCTTAACCGCAATGCTGGGTAAAGGCGGCTACAACCCGGTGCTGGAGCCGAACGGGCGCGCGACCAAGCCGTGGGGCAAGCGTCCGATGTGCGGCGGCAATAATAACTGCAATCCGGTCTGTCCTATCGCCGCTAAATATGATGGCTCAATGCATATTGATGAAGCGGAACGACTGGGCGCAAAACTACTGGATAACGCGGTGGTTTATCGTATCGAAGCGGCTGATGACGGCAAGATCACCGGCATTTTGTATAAAAAACCGGACGGCTCTGAGCATCATTTAACCGCTAACTACTTTGTGCTGGCGGCCTACGGCATCGAATCGCCCAAACTGCTGTTGATGTCGACTTCGGAGAAATATCCGAACGGCATCGCCAACTCGTCGGATCAGGTTGGGCGCAACCTGATGGGCCATACCGGCATCAGCATGAACGTGATGATGTCTGAAGATGTCTGGCCGGGTCAGGGGCCGACCGAGCTGCTGGTGTATCTCAACAATCGCGATGGCGCGTTCCGCAAGGATTTTCCCAGCTATAAGATTAAAGTGCGCAACACCGTGCCCACCGCTGATTATGCTGCCTCGCTGATTGAGAAAGGGGTGCTGGGTTCTCAGCTTGATGCAGAAATTCGCCGGCAGTCGGCACGCTCGCTCAACTTTGCCATTGATTTTGAGACCTTACCGCTGGCGGAAAACCGTGTTACGCCGAGTAAAACCAAGAAGGATGCCATCGGTATCCCGTTACCGGAGATCTACTATAGCGTGACGGATTACTGGCATGCCGGGAAAGAAGAGGGCATTAAGGATTTCCACAAATTTGCCGAACTGCTGAATGCGGAGATATTGTCGATCGATACCAAATTCCAGGATCGCCAGCACATTATGGGCACCACCATTATGGGCGACGATCCAAAGAACTCGGTGGTCGATAGCCATTGCCGCACGCACGATCATCCCAATATGTGGATTGCTGGTACCAGCGTCATGCCATCGGCTTCCTGCATGAATCCAACATTAACCGGAGCAGCCCTGAGTTTGCGGTTGGCGCAGCATATGTTGCAGACCATGCAGGCGAGTTGAAACAGTAAAATTAAAATCGGCGCGATTATCGCGTAATGCCGATCAGTTAAGCACTGAGCAAATTTCGTTCGCCATCTGCTGGGGCAGTTTCAGCTATGTCGTGCGGCGACCGAGAAGAGGGCGTCTGGGCCACGCCCTCTTCACTCCCCGGCCCTGCGCCAGCCCATCCCGCCGCTACGCGGTGCCTTCACTCAATCGCGATTCCTGACGGACCGGCGGCGATTCGCTCCTGCTCAGCGCCGCCTCTCGCCGCATCCCTGCGGCTCGCCCTGGAATCCCTCACTCGCTCAGCGGGCTGGGATGTCGCCTCAGCCCCCACGCTGCAGCATCAATGCGTCTTACTGACTCGTCATCGCTATAACGCCTGTAGGGTCGCCATTCATGGCGACCAGGGAACCCCAACTAAGCCAGTGCGCTGCTTAACTGATCGGCATTACGCGATTATCGCGCCATTTTTTACGCTTTATTTGTAATCAATGTGCCTTTCAAACCGTGCGGTTCGGAACGCAGATACTGCGGTGGTGCTTTGGCTTGCGCGCCCAGCTCGGCGGCAGCATGCCACGGCCAGCGCGGGTCATACAGCACCGCGCGCGCCAGCGCAATCAGGTCAGCATCGCCAACCTGCAGCGCTTGTTCAGCCTGCTGCGGTTCGGTAATCAAACCCACCCCAATCACCGGAATCTTCACCCGTTTACGGATGTCACGCGCAAACGGCAGTTGATAGCCAGGCCCAACCGTAATCTTTTGCTGTGGTGAAAGCCCGCCGCTGGAAACGTGCACGTAATCACTGCCCGCGGCTTCCAGCTGTTGGCTGAAGATAATCGACTGCTCAACATCCCAGCCGCCGTCAACCCAATCTGTGGCCGAAAGACGCACGCCAACCGCAACGGAATCTGGCAACGCTTCACGCACCGCATGGAAAACTTCCAGTGGGAAGCGCATGCGATTTTCCAGCGAACCGCCGTACTCATCGTCGCGCTGATTACTTAATGGTGACAGGAATTGATGCAACAAATAGCCATGTGCGGCATGCAGCTCAATCAGCTGGATACCCAGTTTCGCCGCACGCTGGGCGCTATCCACGTAAGCCTGTTTCAGGCGCTCAAGACCCTGTTTATCCAGCGCCGCTGGCGCGCGATCTTCAGGATTAAATGCCTGCGCAGAAGGCGCAACAGTTTGCCAGCCGCCCTGATCCAGTGACAGCTGCTGACCACCTAACCACGGCGCGGCGCATGACGCTTTGCGTCCGGCGTGACCAAGTTGAATACCGAACGGAATGTCAGAGTAGTGGCGGATATCCTGCAGCACGCTTGCCAGAGCGGCTTCTGTTTCATCATCCCACAAGCCTAAATCGCCCGGAGAAATACGACCTGCGGCTTCGATCGCGGTCGCTTCAATGATCAGTAAGCCAGCACCCGACAGCGCCAGTTGGCCTAAATGGATGCGGTGCCAGGCAGTGGCTTTGCCATCCTGCGCGGAGTATTGGCACATCGGAGCGATCACGATGCGATTATCGAGTGTTAACTTACCCAGTTGCGTAGCACTAAACAGTAAACTCATTGAAACCTCATCAATAGTGGCTGGATGTCTTAAAGCTTAGGGCTAAAAGCGCATTTTGCAGAGGGCTATGAGTTTGAATGTTGTAGCAAAAAGTAAGTTAAGCGGAATGTGCCGCCGCCAGGCGAAAAGCATCGGACATCTTTTGTTGCTCGCGCTGTGACAAGCCCAAATGTCCGGCAACCACGCGCCATTGCGCAACAATGTTGCTGAAGTTTTCAATAATCGTCTCTGCGGCGGATGAATTCAGACGGAAATAGGGCGCTACCTCACGAGCCAAATCCAGATCAAGTGCATTGTCGGCTTCGGTTACATTCAACTTAAGGCCATCCGCGTAGGGCACCGGATTAAGGTCATAAGCTGCTGATAAACGCCAGCCCTTTCCTGGAACCAGAATAAATCCATGATTGCGCAGATGATCATCCGTGTTGGAAACAAGCATATTAAATACGATACGTGACCATAGCTCACGTAAGTCAGCATTGGTTTGCGCACCATGCCGGATAAGCACTTCGGCTAATTCGAGATAACTCACACCGGTAGAGGCATCTTCGCCATCTATATGACCGGTCATAGTCATTGCGGAGGCAAAGTGCAGACGTTTTCCATCCGCGGTACGATCGAAACGACGCACCATGAAGCAGTGATAATCGCTGGCAAACTTTTTCGCCATCGCGGACGCAACATTGAGTTTACAGGCGGTTGCGAGAGCATTGACAACCATTTCCCATCCACCTACATCGTATTCATCGCGGATGCTGGGGAATTTCGCGATAAATAGCTGACCATTTTCATCAACCACACTCGCTTTAGGCCGAGCGCCTCCTAACGAACCTCCAGGAGCGATCAACATCCTGAGCCATTCGTTTCCCTGAATAGCTCGATTATCAGGGTCGCTTTCCAGTGCGCGGCTTGCACGTTCAAGTGCCGCTATTTCAGTAAAAGGCGGTGCTGCGGTTTCCATTCTGTTATCAAGAAAATCACCCTGATCCTCAAGGCGATAACGCAATGCACCAACGCGATACAGGTCATGAACCCCGAGCAAAAAATCGGATTCCAACATACGTGTTCCTGCAGGAAACAACCCTGCTCGGATATCGCGCTCCAGGCGGCGTTCCATTAATAAACGTCCCCATCTGTCGGGGCTTGAATCACCAAACACCCCAAATCCAGCGCGGTTTTTTACTGGATATTGTGGCCCTGCGAAAGCGTGGATGCTGGGATCCAGTGAGATCAGCATCAGGTCAGGATCGGCAAGCGCTTGAGGATCAAATTGAAACTCAAAAGATTCACGTGCCCGGCTCCGACGACTATGCAGATATCCAAGACGTTTAGGGTGTGTGAGTCCATTCCAGTCGGCGTAGACGCTTATCATGGTCATTGTCGGATCCTATTTTTTCATCCCTGAATTTAGCAGTGAAGCAAGATCTGCAGAGGTAACAACCTGCGTTTTATTCTGCTCAGGTTCGGGCTCATTGACGCCTTCCACCAAAGGCTGATCTTGATGAGCAGCGTACGTCTCCTTTGCTTTATAAGCTGATTTGACAGGCAATAATTTAGTTGAAGAGGTAAGACGTGCATCCTGAAGTTGATGACCTAAAGTATCGTCAGCAGCCAGTAGATTGAGGTCCTGTTCAAGTCCTAAAACCTTCATTACAGCCAGATAAGCGCCGATGGTCACGCCAGCGCCACCCGCTTCAAGCGATCGCAACGTCATCGGTGTCATTCCCGCGCGCTCAGCAACCTGTTTGGCGGTCAGTTTTCTTCTTTTACGTGCGAGTTTTAATCGCTCACCAAAAGCGGCAAGCATTTCGCGGGTATGGGGAAGAAGCGGTGAAGTTCGCTGTGCCATAATGTCACTATTTTATCTGCTTATGATATTAATAGATAAAATATTAGCACTTTTACGAGGTGCATTCCAATTTTGAATTTCAGTAAAAATTATACAGTGCTAATAAATCATTATTTAAAGACTTTAAAAGATAAAATATTAGCACTTTAGCGATATTGCGATATTGCGATTCGCGCCGATCAAAACGCCGCTGAACGCCAACCGCGCGCTTTATCATTGCCGGTGCGCACTGCCAGGGAATGGGCAGCGTGTTGCGATCTAGCCATCACTTCCCGTTGATTAAGTTGGGTAAATTCACCGGCACGCAGCAGATAGGCACCGTCGACAAACACATCACTCACTTCGTGGCCGAGCGCGGAATAGACCAGCGAAGAGACCGGATGATGGATCGGCGTCATTGCTGGATGTGAGGTATCAACAATCACCACATCAGCGCGCTTGCCCACTTCCAGCGAGCCTACCAGATGATCGAGACCAATCGCCCGCGCGCCGTCGATGGTAGCCATCTCCAGCACTTTTTCCGCCGTCATAATCGTCGGGTCGCGATGCACGCCTTTCTGCAGCAGCGCCGCCACTTTCATCGCCTGGAACAGATTGTGATTGTTGCTGCTGGCGGGACCATCGGACCCTAAACCTACGGTTAATCCGGCGGCCAGCATTTCCGGAATCGGCGGCACGCCCGAGGCGAGATAGAGATTGCTGCAAGGATTGTGCGAGACGCGCGTGTCGTGATGCTTCAGCGCCCGGATATCGCGTGAGTTGCACTGCACACAGTGGACCGCCAGCACATCAGGGCCAAGGAAGCCGATATCGCTGAGGAACTCGGTATCGGTTGCCTGAAAGCGCAATGTTGCCTGCTCGATTTCAAAATCGGTTTCGGCCACGTGGGTGGTGATCAGCACACCGGTTTCATTCGCCAACGCGCGCGTGCCGCGTAGCACTTTTTCATCCAGCGCCCAAATCATGCTCGGTGCGAGCCCGACGTTTACCCGGCCATCCACCTGGTGATAGCGCTCAATCACCGCGCGCGCATCGGCCAGCGCCTGCTCTGGCGTCTCAATCAGTTCGGCGGGAATACCATGCTCAGCGCCGCTGGTGAGGAAGCCACGGCAAACATGGCCACGAATACCGCTGATTTCAAAGGCTTCGATCACTTTCGCGGTCAAACCTGGGCGCGGATGCGCATACATAAAATCAACCAGCGAGGTGACGCCAGAACGCAGCGATTCCATACAGCCGTGCAGCGCGGCGGCATACACATCTTCTTCGGTCAACGCCACGGCGCTCGGCCCGGTCATGCAGGTAAACCACTTTTTCAGCACCATGTCATCGCCGAGACCTTTCAGCAGCGTCTGGAACAGATGCGTGTGGGTGTTAACCATGCCAGGCATGATAATGCGCTCGCGACAGTCGATAATTTCTGCTTCCGGATAACGCCGTTGCAAATCCTCGCGCGTACCGATGGCAGCAATGTGATGGCCTTCAATCAGCAAACTGGCCTGTTGCAGAATCTCGCGCTGAGCATTCATGGTGATGATCCAGCCGTCAGCCAATAAATAACTCATGATTCACGCTCCAGCTGCTGTTGTAGTTCCCGCGCCTGCACCACAAAACCAAAGCACTGCTGCACGTTATACAGCGTGGCGTCGCGGCAATAGTCGGGCGAGGTGGTGGCGCTGCAATCTTCCAGCAGCAGGCAATCGTAACCGCGGAAGTTGGCATCCTGCAGGGTGCAGAGCACGCACTGATCGACATTTACCCCCGCAAACAGCAGGGTGGTGATGTTGAGATTGCGCAGGATGCTGTCTAGCTCGCTGTCCTGAAAACCGGACATGCGGTATTTATTGACGCGAATGTCCTCTGCACATGGCGTCAGCTCATCGATCACCTCCGCCGCCCAACTGCCCGCCTGCAGCACCGGCGCGCCGGAAACCGGCAGCGGATCGCCTAAACCCACGCCATCACCGTGCGGGTTGTAGACATGCAGCAACGCCGGGCTGAGATTGAGCTTATCGGGGCGATTGCCCCAGTTGAGCCAAATCACCGGCACGTCGGCGGCGCGCAACGTTGGCAGCAAGCTTTGCAGCGGCGCAATTGGCGCGCGCGCCGGCGTGACATCAACGCCGATATGCCCAAGCCAGCCGTCGGGATGACAGAAGTCATTCTGCATATCCACCACGATGATGGCGGTACGCGTTAAATCAAAAATTACCGCACGATCGCGCGTCGTCAGCTGCACCGCACGCGAGGCCGGATGCGGACGTTGCGTGTCGATTACTTGCGCTGAGACGCGCCACTGATTATATCGACTGCTGCCTAAAACATTTTCCGGCATATCAGGCTCCCGTTAAGATGCGCAGATCTTCTGCATCCAGCGTGACAGGGTCACCGCTACGAATCAGTTCCGAAAAGCCTTCATTCGGTGTCATCACCGTCAGCGTATACAGCTTGCTATCACCGGTATTGCGGATGGCGTGGTCGTTGCCGGGATGCAGCAGCAACGAATCGCCTTTTTTAATCGCCAGTTCCGCATCGTTGCAGCGCGCGATACCTTCGCCATGCAGCACATAGAAAAATTCGTGCGCGCTGGCGTGTTCATTCGGCGGCGTCGCGCCGCCAACGTTGAAGATCTCTACCACGAAGATGTTTTCAATGCCGTCTAACGGTTTGTCGAACAGGATGGCGAAGTAGTTGCTGCTATCCGGAGTGATACGAAACGCCTTAACATCGGCAAGATTGTTGAAACGAAACGATTTCATAAGTTATTCCTTTCGATAAGGCTGCGTTAACGCGCCGGGTTGCAATGTGCGTCCCACCACGCCAGACATCGCCAGAATGGTGAGCAGATATGGCAGGGCCAGCAGTACCTGCGGCGGCAGCGTGTTTTCAAACAGCTGCAGCGACAGTTGTAAGGCATCTGCGGCACCAAAAATAAAGGCAGCGATCAGCGCTTTAAGCGGGCTCCAGCGACCAAAGATCACAATCGCCAGCGCGATAAAGCCTTGGCCGCTGACGATGTTGTCGCGGAACAGACCGATCTGCGCGGTAACCAGATAGCTGCCGGCTAAACCCGCCCCCACGCAGGAGAACAGCACGCCCCAGGTGCGGATCTTTAAGACGTTAAGGCCAGCAGCATGTGCCGCGCGGGGATTTTCGCCGACGGCGCGCAGCGACAAGCCAAAGCGGGTGTGAAACAAGCCAACGTGCGCCAGCACCGCCAGCAGCAAGGTGAGATAGAGCGGCAGCGGCTGCTGGAACAAAATCGGGCCGATAAACGGCAGCGAAGAGAGCAGCGGCACATGCCAGGGTTCCAGCATCGGAATGGTCGGAGAGGATTCATTGCCCATCACCAGCGCGTAAATCCAGGTGGCGAGTCCAGCAGCGAGAATATTGAACACGATGCCAACCACAATCTGGCTGGCATGGGCGCGTAAATAGAGCGCGGCCAGCACGCAGCCAACCAGCAAGCCTCCGACACCACCGGCGATAAAGCCCAGAGCGGTCGAGCCGCTTGCAACCGCCATCATATAGCTGGAGAGTGCGCCAAGCAGAATGGTACCTTCAATGCCAATATTGAGAACGCCTGAGCGTTCGGCGTAAATCTCACCCAGCGCTGCCAGTAAAACCGGACCGGCCAAACGCACCGCCGCCGCCAGCCAGCTGACGAAAAAGGCGGTATCCAGGTTCATCCACAGACTCATGATTGCTCCTCCGCCAGTTGGCTGCGGGTTTTACCCTTGCCGGGCAGATTGATGCGGTAATAACGCAGCAGATCGCCCGCCAGAATCAGCAGTACCACCAAACTTTCCAGAATCAGCACCACCGACGTCGGCAATCCGGTTTGGCGCTGCATCGCGCTACCGCCCACTTCCAGTCCGCCGTAAAGTATGGCGGTCGGGATCACCAGCAGCGGGTTGAGACGTGCCAGTAACGCCACCACCACGCCGATAAATCCCACGCCGCCGGAGATGCCTTCCATCAGGCGATGCTGCACGCCTAATACCGCGCACAATCCTGCCAGCGCCGCCAGGCCACCGCCGAGCAATACCGCGCTCATTTGGCGACGATTGACATCAACGCCGCTGTAGCGCGCCGCGCGCGGATTAAGACCGGCGATTTTTATTTCGAAACCGGCAGGCGTGGCGCGCATGAGCCAGAAGACAAACACGGTGGCGACCAGCGCGATAGCGATGCCCCAATGTGCGCGCATGCCGGTCATCACAAAGGGCAGCCAGCTATCGACCGGCAATCGTGGTGTCTGCGGCAAATCGCCCGGCGCACGCATCGGACCGGAGACCAGATATTGCACGATGAACAGCGCGACATAGTTGGCCATAAGCGAAATCAGTACATCGTTGCCGCCGAAGCGAACGCGCAATGCACCGACCCAGCCGGCCCAAATCGCCCCGGCGAGAAAGGCGGCGATCAGCACCATCGGCCAGTAGAGCGGCGCCGGAATTTCCCACGGGAAACCTTGCGGCGTGCCGGAGAGCGCAATCCAGCTGGCGGCGGCGGCACCTAACAGAAAACAGCCTTCAAAGCCGATATAGCCGAGTCCGGCGCGCCACACCACAATGGTGGCCAGCGCGATCAGCATCAGCGGCGTCGACTGCACCAGGCTCAGCCCGAAACTGCGTAGCGAACCAAAAGCGGCGTCAAACAGGAAGCCGTAGGCTGAGAGCGGATTGCCACCAAACGGAATAAACAGCAAGCCGGCAATAATGAACGCGGCAACGATGCCGCAAGAACTGGTCAGCACCAGTGCCCCGGTGGATTCCGCCGGGGCCAGACGCCGTTCAAGCAGCTTCTTCATGTTTGCCTCCGCTTTTTTTCAGATGCGCCCCGGCCATCAGTTCGCCGAGGCGTTCCGGCGTGGCGGCGGCGGCATCCAGCTCACCGGCAATCTGACCGCTGTACATCACCGCAATGCGATCGGAGAGATTAATAATTTCCTCCAGCTCGGCGGAGATCATCAAAATGGCGCAGCCACGATCGCGCGCGGCCAGCAAACCTTGCCACACGCTCTCAATCGCGCCGACATCCAGCCCGCGCGTCGGTTGCTCCACAATCAGCAAGCAGGGATCGCTGGCGACTTCACGGCCCAGAATCAGTTTCTGCAAATTGCCGCCGGAGAGCTTGCCCGCTTCAAAATCGGCATCCGGCGTGCGCACCGCAAATCGGGCGATGATATCGCGCGCATGTTGGCTAATACGCTGGCGGTCGAGCAGCCAGCCGCCCGCGCGGGTAAAGCTGCGTTGGCGGCCGAGCAGGGCGTTGTCGGTAATCGAAAGGTCGGTCACCGAACCTACGCCGCGCCGATCGGCCGGAATAAAACTGATGCCTTTACGACGCCGCGTGGCGGGTGAATCGTCGCTGATATCTTCGCCGTTAAGCAGAATGCGACCAGCCTCCAGCTCGCGCAAATTGAGCAACGCTTCCGCCAGCTCTGATTGCCCGTTGCCTTCTACGCCGGCAATGCCAAGGATTTCCCCAGCGGCCACGTTCAGCGAAACGCGCCAGATTTTTTGCTGTCCGCTGGCGTCGCGCACCGCGATGCTATCAACCTGCAGCACGGTTTTACCCGGTTGGCACGGCGTTTTTTCCATGCGCAGCACCACATCGCGACCCACCATGCGGCGTGCCAGATCGCGTTCAGATGTCTCTTTAATATCGACCGAATCCACCATTTTTCCGCCGCGCATCACTGAAACGTGATCGGCGATAGCCATAATTTCATACAGTTTGTGCGTGACGATCACCACCGAACGGCCTTCGGCGCACAGCGATTTCAGGGTCGCGAACAGCCCGGCTTTCTCTTGCGGCGTGAGCACCGCGGTGGGTTCGTCGAGAATCAGCACCTGCGCATCGCGATACAGCAGTTTGAGGATCTCCACGCGCTGCTGCACGCCAATAGGTAGATGCTGCACTTTGGCCCAGGGATCAATCGCCAGCCCGTGCTTGTCTGACAGCGCCTGCAAGCGTGCCGCCGCTGCATGCAGGTTGAGCATGCCGCTGGCGCTCTCTTTCAGCCCCAGCACCACGTTCTCCACCACGCTCATCGGCTGTACCAGCATAAATTCCTGATGCACCATCCCAATACCGCAGGCGATGGCATCGCTGGGATCGCGAAAACGCTGCGCTTTGCCATCCACCACGATGCTGCCCTCATCAGCCTGATACAGGCCATAAAGGATCTGCATCAGCGTGCTTTTCCCAGCGCCGTTTTCACCCAGCAGCGCGTGAATTTCACCCGCTTTAATGCTGAGCGAGACGTCGTCGTTAGCCACCACGCGTGCGAAGCGTTTGGTGATGTTATTAAGCGCGACGCGGATGTTTGCCGTTGCTGTCATGAGTCGATCCCGCTTATCAAACCGTTGGCTTCAGCGCGCCGCTGTCCAACTGCTGCCAAATCTGCTGGAATTTATCCCAGGCGCTGGCACTCACCAGTTTGGCATTGTAATGCTCGCTGCCGTTGACCACTGACCAAGCTTTAGCGACGGTGGGATGCCATTCGTCGCCGCCTTTAAAGGTTTTGTTTGCCACGGATTCGCCAACCTGTTCCACCATCCAGTCGAGGTTCTGGCGGAAACTGCAGGCCACGTAGTCGGGCGCGACGTCGCGTTGATCGACATAACAGCCGATGGCTTTCACTTTCGCCGCCGCCGCGCCTTGCATCGCGCCGAGGCCGGTTACGTCGGCGGCGTGCCAAATCACATCGGCACCGTTGCCAATCATGGTGGTCGCCGCTTCGCGTCCTTTGGCCGCATTATCGTAATCGCCAGTCACCACGCCCATGCCTTTAATGCCCGGACGGGTTTTCTCTGCAGCCTGGATAAAGGCGCGCATCATCGCTTGCTGGGTCGGGTTATCGCCGCCGCCGACAAATCCTACCGCTTTACCTTTGTCTGAGATCAGCGCAGCCAGCGCGCCGGCGGCATAAGCGCCTTGCAGGTAGGCGAGGTTCACGTACTCAACGTTGCCCGGTGATTTTTCCCCTGGCTTGAAGGTTGACGCGAAGAAGTAGGTATCGGGATATTCCGGCGCGATTTCGGCGAATGCCGAACCATATTCAAAGCTGTGACCGATGATAAGCTGGTAACCATCGTCGGCGTAGCCGCGAATAGTCTGGTCCATCTGCGCCTGCGAGACGCTTTCGCTGTGCGCCACGCTAAAACCGGCTTTTTGCAGGCTTTGCAATCCCGCATAGGCCAGCGAACTCCAGCCGCCATCAGCGACCGAACCGGGCAATAGCAGGGCGATTTTTATGCTGTTATTCGCCGCCAGCGCCTTGCGCGACAACATCGGTGCCAGCGCGGGTAATAACAGCGCGCCAGCCACTAACTTCGCAAACTTTCTGCGGGATACGTCTGCCATCATGTGTTCTCCTGGTGTGGTTTTGATGTATTAATCACCGGAAGAGCATTATCTTAAAAGCATCATTTTTAGCACTTACCGATGCCTAAAAGGCAACGCAGGATGAAACATGCTTCAGCACCGTTTGTTTGTTTATATCGATCAGGTGGCGCGCAGCGGCTCAATCCGTAAAGCCGCCGAGCGTTTACACATTTCCGCCTCGGCGATTAACCGTCAGTTGATTGCGCTGGAGGAGGAGTTAGGCACGCCGCTGTTTCAACGTCTGCCGCGTAAAATGATCCTCACCGCCGCCGGTGAAGCCTTGATTCATCACGTGCGGCAGAGCTTTAAAGAGATTGAAATCGCGCAGATGAAGATCGAGGAGCTGAAAGGGCTACGGCGCGGCGAAGTGACGGTGGCGATGATGAGCGGATTGGCGGCTAACCTAATCCCGCGCGTCGCATCCGAATTTCGGCGCGCTAATCCGCGGGTAAAACTGCTGCTGCAACAGCTCACCACCGGCGAAAATATTACCAACGCGGTGGCCAGCGGCGAGGCAGATCTGGGGATTGGTTTTGATTTCGATTTGCAGCCGGTGCATCGCAATATTGCCAGCGTGCCGGTGCGATTGGGCGCGGTAGTGGGAGCAGGGCATCCGCTGGCGGACAAATCCAGCTTGCGCCTGAGTGATTGCCTGCCTTATCCGGTGGTGATTGCTGATAAATCGATGGTGATCCGCCCGTATCTGAACGAAGTGTTTGCACGCGCCTCGATCACTCTGCAGGCGGTTATCGAGACTAACTCGATCGAGGTGATGCGCCAGTCGGCGATGATGGATCAAACGCTGACATTTTTGACGCCGATCGATATCGAATCCGACCAGCGCAGCGGCCGACTGATCTATATCCCGGTGCGCGAACTGGCGCAGCACACGCAAACGCTGATGCTGATCGGCCACGATCGCGGCACCAGCGCGATTGGCAGCGTATTCGCCGAAACCATCAAAGGCATGATGTCAGAATTGCGCTAACAAGACGCGCAATGAATTGCGCCGCTACGGAATGTGCCGATATTTGTAGCGGCGCGATTTATCGCGCGTCTTTGTATGCGGTTCGCTCAGTAAGAAAATCGAGATCGAAACTGTGCACCTCGCGCGCCAGTTTCAGCAGGGCGTGCGCGGCGCGATCGGTGGCGATAGCCCCGCGTTCGGCATCGGCGGCCGCGGCGTTGCCGGTGGTGCCCGAAAGGTGCAGGTCCTGTGCCATCCAGCCAAAGCCGATGCCGCCTTCGGGCGTCAAAATACCGCCGCTGGCTTCGAGCGCCACCGACGCAGAGACAAAATCATCCGCATACTGCATCTGCACCAATTCTGGATGGAGATGCAGCATCATGCTGGTCTCGGACTCTCCGCCGTGAATGCCGTGATTGAGTTCATGCGCGCTATACAGATCAGAAGCATCAATGGTGCGGAACCAGCTGGCGCTGACGGCAAACATACCGAGTTCAATGCGCAATTGGCGACAGACGATTTCCATCAGCTGCTGCTGTCCGCCGTGCGAATTCCAGAAAATCAGCTTGCGTATCCCGGCGCGCCAGGCGCTCTTCGCCACTTCAAACCAGACTTTGCCTAACACGTCATAAGGCAAGGAAAGGGTGCCAGGATAGGCGAGATGTTCGTCCGATTTACCGATCGGCAAGGCGGGCATCACCAGCAGTGGCAGATCGTCAGGCAGCAGTTCGACGGCGCGCTGAATAATCCCAGCGTTGATGGCCGCATCCACGCGCACCGGCAGATGCGGACCATGTTGTTCAACGGCACCAATCGGCAGGACGGCGACGATATTCGCCATATCCAGCTCACTGAATTCCCGCGTAGAGAGATCCCACCACCAGGGCGAAGACGGTTTAAGCATGTTTACCTCCATTTTTTGCCCAACATAGCGGGTTGGCAGTGCAATGGAAGCAACAAAATTCGTACTGAGCGTTGCGTTTTAGGCATCGGAAATTTGCCGGTTCAATGCAGGGTGGCCATTGCAGGCCACCGACGTAACGCTAGCACCTCTGAAAATACCCGATCTTACTTCTGATTTTGACTGGTAAATTCCTGATAGTTCTGCAACGTAACCGTTTGATAAGGCACCCAGTTGTAGGCTTCAGTTTGCTTACCGTTAAGCATATTGTTGGCCACATCGACTGCGCCAGTTGCCTGACCTTTTGCATCCTGGAAAATGGTTACGGCCATTTTGCCGTTCTTGATGAACTGCAAACCATCCGGCGTGCCGTCGATACCGGCCACCAGCACATTGCTTTTCTTCAGCTGATCCAGCGCCATGATCGCGCCAATCGCCATTTCATCGTTGTTAGCGATAATGGCATTGATGTCATTGCCATCCTGCAGCCACGAAAGGGTTTTATCCACCGCTTCGTTACGCTGCCAGTTGGCGCTCTGCTTCTGGATCACTTTCAGGCCGGGATGATCTTTTACGTAATCTTCAACGGCTTTGGTGCGCTGGCGCGCTTCCTCCGTGGAGAGGGCGCCCATCAAAATCGCGATATTGCCTTTGTTGTCCAGTCGTTTTGCCAGCGCTTCGATCTCCATCTTGCCGCTCAATGCAGAGTCAGATCCCACGTAGGCCATCTTGCCACTCAACTTCACTTCGGGTTTGCGGTTAACGAAAATCAGCGGGATGTTGGCTTTTTTTGCAGCGGCAATCACCGGCATCACGCCCTGAGTATCGACCGGGTTGATAATAATCGCGTCAGCTCCCTGATTGATAAAATCATCCACCTGCTGAATCTGTAGCGAAACATCCCCTTTGGCATCGGCGAACTGGCTATTCAGACCTTTCTCTTTTAACTGTTTTTCCATCTGACTACGTAAGATGGAGACAAAATTCAGATCGAGGTTAGCGAGGGCGACGCCGACCATGTAGGTTTTCGCCTGGACGGTGAACACGCTAAGCAGACCACAGATTATTAATACCACTTTGATTAGTTTCATTTTTTATCTCTGTAGGGGAAGGTTATTATGTTATTGCAACCGGGTGCAAAACTAATGAGATTAAGCCCAACGTGAGAGATTCGATATGCGAGGGCTTACCGTTTAAGCGTTTCCACTTTCGGATGCGGTTGAATATTAGTCAACGCTGCAAAGCGCGAAGTTAACACCCTGGTCACAAAATCATCACGATCTGCATTCATTTTTGCAACCGGGTGCAAATTTTACAAAAGTAGCCGTTAGCCCGACAAACTTGCCGGGCTAACAGGTTATTGTTCGATGCTGGTTAACAGGGCGTTTTGAATAATGCGTTGGGCTTGCAATGGGTTTTGTTCACGCTGTGCATCCTGTAAGGCGGCGATATCCAGTTTATCCAGCGCGCGATAGATGTGTTTTAAGAAACGAATCGATAGATTGGCGGCTTCGACATGATCTTCACGGAATGGGAATTGATCGAGTTGCCACACGCCATCCCAATTGTTGATCTTCAACACATAGAAGAACTCAAAAATCTCCGTCATATGAACGGTGCCGACCACCAAGTCGTCATCCCAGCCGCGCAGATTGTCATTCACATCCATTCCAAACAGACGACCGCGATCGATGATCAACTGCGCGGAGTCAGCCGGAGATTCACCCGCAAACAGCGCGTGGCCGAAATCGAGCAGCACGCCGACGTTATCCAGCCCAATATCTTCAATGCCGAGCAGGGTGCGCGCAGCAGAATCCCACGTCATTTTTACCCGTGGTTCGCGGGGCTTATATTCAATGGCAAATTTGACGTCAGGATTCGCACTCGCCAGTTCGCGCATGCCGTCCACCGCCATTTTCCACAGGTTTTTATGATCGACCTGGAACGGATAATCCCAACCATCCTGTCCCGGCCAGACTTTCACGTAGTTGGCGCCCAGTTCGCGCACTACAGTGGCGGCTTCATGCATCAAATCAAACGCCTGTTTACGGATGGCGGCATCGGGATTGGTGAAGGCACCGCGGGAGAAACGGCGCAGATAGATCTCCGGTGTTACGCCGATCGCTTTTAATCCGGCATCTGCTAACGCTTGCTTAACCTGTGCGACCGTCACGCCTTCGGTAAACGGATAGGGCACATCCACGTAAGAGAGGTCTTCAACGCTGCCGGCGAGTTTGATCTGATCGAGCGTACTCAGTGCAGGCCCGTAACCGTCAACGGCGTAGCGATCGATATAGTTGGCAAAGTGCCATAATCCGGCACCGAATTTCGGATACGTATAGCTACTCATAGGGCCTGCTCCTCAGAGGATTGATGGTTGAATATATATTCATACATGGTTATATATTCCATTCTGCGCCTCGTGCTGCGCAGTTAACCAGCAATCAATAGTGAAAGTGCAGGTTTAATCACAGATTATTTTCATGCCTGGAAGACCAACACCTTGACGCTTTAAAGGGGTTGGGGCACGACAGCAACGCCAGGTCTTCGGTTCCACTTGCTCGTTTTCAGGGCAAAGAGTGCACCATTAGCTCACATTTCAATCATTGTTCTCTGCTAAAAATGGCTATCTGCTTCATCTGTTGTAAGCCTGTTTACCACCCTGAATCGCGTCATTACTTGCTGCACCAGAAATATTGCTAGCAATTTGGCTAGTGTGGCATGCCGCTTGCTTTACTCCTTCCATCGCTACAGGTGTGTTTATTCAGGAGGCCGTAATGTCATCGCCGCAGATTATGTGGGATATCGCCAGCCATCAGCGTTATGCCTACAGTTCCATTGAGCATCAGGTTTTGCCCGTGTGGCCGCAGGGTAAAGGTTTGGCGCTGTATATCGCTATGAATCTTGAGCATTTTGCCTTTGGTATGCCGGAAGGCGCGAAGCTGTCGCAAGGGGCAAATCGTCTCGATGTGCTGAACTACGCGTGGCGCGACTACGGTAATCGGGTCGGTGGCTGGTATCTGGCCGATCTGTTTGCCGAACTCGGTATTCCACCGGCGGTGATCGCTAACACCTCCATTCTCGATTACTGCCCCCAGTTGCTCGATCGCTGGGTTAGCTTGCCTGGTAGCGAGCTGATTGGGCACGGTCATACCAACTCGCAGCGCCAGGGCGAACTTAGCCGTGAAGATGAATATGCGCTGATCGCCCGTTGCCAGCAGCGACTGAGCGCTTATCAGCAACGGCCGGTAGCGGGGTGGTTATCGCCGTGGATCTCAGAGAGCCACGACACGCCAGACCTGCTGCGACAGAACGGCTTCAGTTACACGCTGAACTGGGCGCATGACGATCGTCCCGTCGCACTGCAAACCTCGCACGGCGATCTGCTCTCGGTGCCTTATCCGCAGGAGATCAATGATATCCCCACCATCATTCCAAACGGCACCTCGATTGAAACCTTTTGCAGCATGATCGAGAGCCAGTTCATCGAGATGAAACAGCGTGCCGAGCAGCGTCCGCAGGTGATGGGCATTGCGCTGCATCCTTACATTGTTGGTCAGCCTTTCCGCCTGCACCATCTGCGGCAGACGCTGCAAAAAATTATCGCGCAGTGTGAAGACGTATGGCTTACCACGCCGGGCGAGATTGCCGCCCATTCACTCAATATTTCTGCAACAGCCAATACCTTTGTCACGGGAGAGCAAGTATGTCGGTAGCACCTGAAGAAGTAGAGATTGTGAAAGCGTTTCTGGCAGCATCAATGGCGCCCGATCCAGACCGCGCTGCAGCACTGATGTCGCCTGAGGTGCTGATTACCTTTACCGGTAAGCGGGTGATGCCAACGGTTCACGGCGTCACCGCCTTTAACGCCGCGCGTTATCAATGGGTTAAGAAGCAGCTTGGTGAGTTTGACTGGATGGAGAAAAGCCCGGGCCATGTGGTGGTCTACTGTACCGGCTTTCTCTATGGCGTGTGGCCGGACGGCCGCGAGTTCGCCGCTAATCGCTATCTCGATCGCTATGAGGTGGTTGCAGGGCAGATTACCAAAATGGATGTCTGGAACGACAGCGCCGAGTGGATTCTGGCTCCGGAGCTCAATCAGCAGGCGTAGCTTTTCACACCTAATCGCCGTGATATGAAGAACACAAAATGAACTGGCACTGGCTTTGCATGCATTGCTAGCAATAACTCTAGCATATTGATGAGAGATAAATAATGAAGCAACTTTTGCTGTCGTTGTTAGTCGCAGGTTCGTTAGGCCTTAGCAGTCACGCTGCGCTGGCGGAGAACGTCGTGCGTTGGGCCACCGATGCGGACATCCCGACGCTGGACCCGGATGCGTACGCCTCCACCAAGGCACTGACTTTCCAGAACCACATCTATGAGTCGCTGGTACAGCGCGATAATGACCTGAAGATTCAGCCGTGGCTGGCGCTGAGCTGGCAGCAGCTGGACGACACCACATTGCGCTTCAAGCTGCGCGAAGGGGTGAAGTTTCATAATGGCGATGAGCTGACGTCTGAGGACGTGGTGGCCTCGGTCGCCAGGGTGACGGATCCGGCGTCGGGGATTCGTGCCAACGCGTCGACCATTAAAGATGCGGTAGCGGTAGACAAATACACCGTGGATATTCATCTGGTGAAAAAGACCGGTATCGCCATCAACGAGCTGACCGGCGTGATGATCATGGATAAGAAGTGGCTCAGCGAGCACAACGCCCTGAAACCTACCGATATCAGCCAGGGTACGGAAGGTTACGCCACCAATAATACCAACGGCACCGGGCCGTTTATTTTGCAGAGCCGTCAGCGCGATACGCAGATGGTGCTGGTACGAAATCCGAACTGGTGGAATGCCGCTGCGGGCACCACCAATATCGACAAAATCATCTTTAAGCCAATCTCGTCCGATGCCACGCGGCTCTCAGGCCTGCTGGCGGGTGAATACGATCTGGTGACTTCGGTTCCCCTGCAGGACATTCAGAGATTGCAGAATAACCCGGCGGTGCAGATGCAGGTCAGCCCATCGCTGCGCGTCGATTATCTGACGCTGAACATGCGTGACACGCTCAATGCTAAAAACGCCAAAGCGGACAACCCGCTGAAAGATATCCGCGTGCGCCAGGCGCTCTATATGGCCATCAATCGTGAGGCGATCACGCAGAAAGTGATGCGCGGTCTCACCAAGCCAACCAGTAACTATCTGGCGCCGGATATTCCGGGCTACGACGCGAAAGCCGGCGTCGATTTCCCGTATGACCCGGTTAAAGCCAAAGCGCTGCTGGCAGAAGCAGGCTATGCGCAAGGTTTCAACCTCAACTTTGATTGCCCGGAAGGCACCTACATCAATGCCGCCCAATGGTGCCAGGCGGTGCAGAGTTACTGGTCAAAAATTGGCGTGAAAGCGGCGCTGAACGTGCATCCGGCCAGCGTCTATGACCCGATTCTGGTGAATGGTCGTACCGATGTCGGCGTTTTGGGCTGGGCCAACCTGCCAATTATGGATCCCTACAGCGTGGCGGTGCAGCTGCTGCACACCAGCAACGGGAAAAGTCTCGGCACCTTCAATATTCCCCGCTACAGCAATCCGGCGGCCGACAAGCTGATCGACGACTCGGTCGGCGAGCTGGATAACGCGAAGCGTCTCACCATGCTGAGCCAGGCGGTGGCGCTGGCAAATAAAGACCTGCCTTATCTGCCGATGCACTTTGAACCCACCGTTTGGGCGATGAGCAAAAAGCTGACGCTAAAACAGACGCCGGATAACGTTCAGCGCCTGTGGTACGGCAAGGTTAGCCAGTAATTTCTCGTATCGGAGCGGCGCAATGCATCGCGCCGCGTTGAAGTCAGGAGGCCGTTATGGTTTTTTTTGTGCGCAAGATACTGCAGGCGCTGATGTTGCTGGCGGGCGTCGCGCTGCTGTCTTTTATTCTGTTTCAGTACCTTGGCGACCCGGTTGCCAGCATGCTGCCCGAGAGCGCAACCGAAGTCGAACGTGCGGCATTGCGCACCAGCCTCGGTCTCAACGACCCGGTAATTATGCAGTTCTGGCACTACATTACGCGCCTGCTGCACGGCAATTTTGGCATCTCTTACTACAACCAGGTTTCGGTATTTCAACTGATTATGGAGCGCTTGCCCGCCACGCTGGAGCTGGTGTTTGTTTCGGTGGTGCTGGCGATGGCGATCGGTTTTCCGCTTGGCGTCTGGTCTGCCATCAGCCGTAACAAACTGCTGAAAGAAGGGGTGCAGATCCTGTCGCTGATTGGCGTTTCTCTGCCGTGGTTTCTCACCGGCATCATCCTGATTATCGTCTTCTCCGTCTGGCTGGGATGGTTCCCTTCCAGCGGCCGTGGCGACGTCGTGAAGCTCGGTTTCTGGCGTACCGGGTTATTAACTGCTTCGGGTTGGCACTCTATTGTGCTGCCGGCGCTGTCGCTGGGACTGTCGATGGTGACCATCATCATGCGACTGATTCGCACCGAAATGCTCGAGGTAATGAAGTCCGATTACGTCAAGTTTGCCCGCGCTCGCGGCATTGAAAACTACCGCATCTGGTTTCGCCATGCGCTGAGGAACGCCTTATTACCGGTGGTAACGGTGATTGGTTTGCAGATTGGCGGACTGATCGCCTTCGCCATCGTGATCGAAACGGTTTTTCAGTGGCCGGGAATGGGATTGCTGCTGATTCAGTCGATTAACTTCGTCGATGTGCCGGTGCTTTCCGGCTACCTACTGTTTACCGCCCTGATTTTTATCGTGATCAACACCCTGGTTGATCTGTTGTATTACCTGATCGACCCGCGCATGCGGGCTCAGTAAGGAGTTGCCATGATTAACGATAATTTTCCTCCTGCGGTCGCGCCCGTGCGGCGGCGTACCCGGCTGGCTCAGCAGTGGCGAGCCTTCACCGACAGCGATCTGCTGTGGCTGTTCTGGCGCAGCAAAAGTACCGTGGTGGCCTTCAGCTGCTGCCTGATCATCCTGCTGTGCTCAATCACCAGCCACTGGATTGCGCCGCACAATGTGTTTGATACCACCAGTTTCGACCTGATGGATTCAGAGTTACCGCCATCGTGGATGAGCGGCGGCGATGCGCGCTTCTGGCTGGGTACCGATGTACAGGGGCGCGATATTCTCTCGCTGATGCTGTATGGCCTGAATATCTCGCTGATCATTGGCGGGATTAGCGTGCTGCTGTCGGTGATGCTGGGCGTGGCGCTCGGCGTGTTGAGCGGTTACTTCGGCGGTTTAGTCGATACGCTGATCATGCGCTTTGCCGATGCCATGCTGAGTATTCCCACCATTATGTTCACGCTGCTGGTCAGCGGCGTGGCACGGGTGGTGATCCCGAAAGAGTTGATGGGGCACTTTGCCCCGGCGATCCTCACCGGCGCCATTGCGCTGACCGGCTGGATGCAATATGCGCGTACGGTGCGCGGTCTGACGATGCTGGAGAAAGGGCGGGAATATGTTATGGCCTCGCGCATCAGCGGTGCGCATCATATCCACATCATGCTGCGCCACATTGTTCCGAACGTCCTGCGTCCGGTGCTGGTGATGGCAACGCTGCACCTCGGCGTAGCGATTCTGACTGAGGCCACGCTGTCGTTTCTCGGCGTGGGGATGCCGCCGGATCAACCTTCGCTGGGCACCTTAATCAACGAAGGCAATCAGTATCTGTTCTCCGGACAGTGGTGGATTGTGGCTTTCCCAGCCGCGCTGCTGGTGATCCTTTCTCTCTCATTCAACATGTTGGGCGATTGGTTGCTGGACGCCCTTAACCCGAAATTACGTTAGGAGCGCCCCATGGCACAGCAGAGCCAGACAGCCAGCGAGACGTTGCTTGACGTTCGCGATCTGAGTATTGAATTTCTGCACCGTAAAGGAAATTTGCAGGCGATCCATAACCTCTCGCTCACCATGCAGCCGGGCGAAGTGCTGGGCATGGTGGGTGAATCCGGCGCGGGGAAATCCCTGACCGGCGCCGCCATCAGCGGGCTATTGCAAGAGCCAGGACGTGTTAAACAGGGTGAGATTTGGTTTCAGGGGCAGCGCATCGATAACCTCGATGATGATGCGCGCCGTAAGCTGCGCGGCAAAGCCATCAGCTGTATTTTCCAGGATCCGCTCACCAGTCTCAATCCGGTGCTGACTATTGGCCAGCAGCTAACCGAAACCATCCGCACGCACTTGCCGCTCTCCGCCGCCGAGGCCCGTGAACGGGCGATTACGCTACTCACCGAAGTTGGCATGAGCAGCCCAGCGCAGCGCATGGAACAGTATCCTCACCAGCTCTCCGGCGGGATGCGTCAGCGCGTCGTCATCGCGCTGGCGCTCTGCGTTGATCCGCAGCTAGTGATCGCCGATGAACCCACGACCGCGCTGGATGTATCGGTGCAGGCGCAGGTATTACGGGTGCTTAAACGTCTCTGCCAGCAGCATGGCACGGCGGTGATGCTGATTACCCATGACATGGGCGTAGTGGCGGATGTGTGCTCGCGAGTCGCGGTGCTGTATGCCGGACGGATTGTCGAGATGGGCCCGGTCGCGGAGGTGATTCGTGCCCCTAAACACCCCTACACGCGCGGTCTGATCAACTCGATTCCCTCGATGCGCGAACGCCATGAATTCCTGTCGCAGATTGATGGCGCCATGCCGCGCCTCAATTCGCTGCCGGGCGGCTGCGCATTCCATCCACGCTGCCCACATGTTACCGAGCGCTGCCGCCAACATCAGCCCGACATGCAGTTCAGCCATCTGTCGCAAATCGCCTGCTTTTACCCCTACGGAGAGACGCCATGACAAGTGAAAAAGTGCTGCCGCCTGAAGTGTTGAACGTGCGCGATCTGCACATTCGTTTTCAGCTCGGGCGTGAAAAACGCAGCTCGCTGTTTCGTCGCGGCGCCAGGCGCGAGCTGCATGCGGTGCGCGGCATCAATCTCTCCATTCGTCAGGGGGAAACCTTTAGCATTGTTGGCGAATCCGGCTGCGGTAAATCGACTATCGCGCGGGCGCTGGCAGGGTTGTATACGCCGTCAGAAGGGTCGATAAAGTTCGCCTGGCAGGGTGACGCCAGCGAAACGCGCGCGGCACAGAACGGTACCCAGATGATCTTCCAGGATCCCTATGCCAGCCTCAATCCGCGCTGGCGTATTGGGCGTTCGCTGGCCGAGCCGTTGGTGCTGAGTAAAAAAGTGGGCAGCACGCGTCAGGCGCGCAGCTATTGTGGTCAGCTGCTGGAACAGGTTGGGCTCTCCGCCAACGATTTGGATAAGTTTCCGCATGAATTTTCCGGCGGTCAGCGCCAGCGCATTTCCATTGCTCGTGCGCTGGCGACCCAGCCGGGCTTTCTGATTTGCGACGAGCCCACCTCAGCGCTGGATGTCTCGGTGCAAGCGCAGGTATTAAACCTGATGCGCCGCTTACAGCAGACGCACGGGCTAACCTACTTTTTCATCAGCCATAACATGGCGGTGATTTCCCATATTTCCGATCGGGTTGGTGTCATGTACCTCGGTCGTATCGTCGAACAGGGCAGCGTGGAGGAAATTTTCTCGCGTCCCGCGCATCCCTACACGCGTCTGTTGATTGCGGCGATCCCACAGTTTGATAGCCCGTCGACAGAGCGCGAACCGATCGTCGGCGAAGCCCCCAATCCGATGTCACCTCCGTCGGGATGTGCCTTCGCGGCACGCTGCAGTCACGCACAACCGTTGTGCCAGCAAATGATGCCGCCGGTGCATAACTTGTCGGAAGAACATCAGATTGAGTGTCATTTCCCGGCGGCGGTCGCTGCGGCCTGTTAATCATGAGGAGAGAGCTGATGGAAAGTCTATTAATTCAACACGTCACGCCGTTTGATGAAAGCCAACCCGTTGACCTGTTGCTGGAAAATGGCGTGATTGCAGCGCGTGGCGCTAATCTGCCGCCAGCACCCGGCACCACCCTGATTGATGCGCGCGGCATGCAGGCTTTTCCTGGCCTGGTAGATGGCCATGCTCATCTGGATAAAACCTTGCTGGGACGCGACTGGTATCGCAATGAAGTGCCGCGCAACCTTGCCGCGATTATTGCTAATGAGCGTGATTATCGCCGCGAACAGCAGCCCGATGCGCAGCTGCAGTCAGAGCGCATTACGCGGCGCGCGATTGCGGCGGGAACCTCGTTTATTCGTACCCATGTCGACATTGATAACGAAATTGGCCTGGCAAACCTGGAAGGTGTGCTGGAGACGCGTCGTCGGCTGGCTAACCAGGTTGATATTGAGATTGTCGCGTTTCCTCAGAGTGGCATTCTGCAAAGTCCGGGAACGGAAGCGTTGCTGGATCGTGCGCTGGCGATGGGCGCGGAGCTGGTGGGCGGCTTAGATCCCTGCTCATACGATAAAGATCCGGTGCGTCATCTGCAGATCATCTTTGACCTGGCGGTGCGCCACGATAAAAAGCTGGATATTCATCTGCATGAACGCGGTGAACTGGGCGCGTTCAGCCTTGAGCTGCTGCTGGACTTTACCCGCCGTTATCAGATGCAGAATCGCGTTACGCTGAGCCACGGCTTCTGTCTTGGCATGGTTGAACCGGCGCGCCAGCAACAGTTTGCCGAAGAGATGGCAGAGCTGGGCATGTCAGTGGCGACGACCGCGCCGGCGGATATCGCGGTGCCGCCGTACGAATTGCTGACCGCAGCGGGCGTCGCCTTTTGCGCCGGTAATGACGGCGTGCGCGATACCTGGAGCCCGTATGGCAGCGGCGACATGCTGCAGCGCGCGGTCACCATGGGACTGCGTTATCGCTGGCGTCAGGATCGGGAAATTATGCGCGCCGCCGAGACCATTACTTATGGCGGTGCCCGCGTAATGGAACTGGATAATTATGGTTTGCAGCCGGGCAATCGCGCCGACCTGGTGCTGATTCCCGGCCGCAGCATGGTGGAAGCGCTAGTGGAGTTGCCACGCGATCGTAAAGTGATCAAAGGCGGCAAACTGATCGCCGCAAATGGGGAGTGCCTGTACTGATGAGCGAGAAAGTTACTCGCCTGCGCGCCGCTTGGGTAGTGGGCTATCGCAATGGCGATCACTGCCTGCTGCCGGATGGCGAAGTGGTGTGGCAGGGCGAACGCATTCTGTTTGTTGGCTTTGATTACACCGGCCAGGTTGATGAAGAGATCAATGCCGGGAATTGTCTGGTCGGTCCTGGATTTATTGACCTTGATGCGTTGGGCGATCTCGATACCACCGTGCTGGCATTCGACAACCAGCCGGGCTGGAAAAAAGGGCGCATTGTCGCCGCCGACTGGCACCGGCGCAATCTCTACAGCCGCGAGCAGCTTAACTTCGCCAAGCATTATGCCTACAGCCATCTGCTGCTTAACGGCATCACCAGCTTTGCGCCTATCACCTCTATTCTTTACCGCGAATGGGCCGAAGATTTCGATGAATACCTGTACGCCGCCGATGTTGCTGAATCTTTAGGCGCGCGAGCATGGCTGGGACCGGCGTTTATGGCCGGCTACTACGCCAGCGATAATCAGGGGCAGTTTTCATGGAACGGCGATCGTCAGCGCGCCCAGCAGGGATTAGACGATGCGGTTAATTTCTACCAGCGCATGCAGCAGCGCGGCGTTTTCACACTAAGCGGCATGCTGGCTCCCGATCGCATTGAGGGTGGGGATGCCGTGTGGTTAAAAGATCTGAGTGACGTTGTCACGTCATTAGCGTGCCCGACGCGGCTGCACTGCTGCCAGAGTGAGCTGGAGGTGGGTGAAATCGCCCGGCGCTATAAGGGGCGCAGCTCGCTGCAGGTTCTCGATGAGAATGGCCTGCTTAACCGCCATATGCTGTTGCCGCATGGCCAGTTCCTCGGCGGCGTGAATCCCAGTTCGGCAAGCGTCGCTGAAGATATTGCCCGGTTGGCACAATCTGGCGCGTCCGTGGTGGCCTGTCCGCTGGTTTCCGGTCGCCACGGCAAATATCTGGAGCACTATCCGGCACTCAAAGCGGCTGGCATCAATCTGGCGCTGGGTAGCGATACTTTTCCTGCTGATATGTTTACCAATATGCAGATGGGCGTGGTACTTACGCGCGTGGTTACCGGCGATATCGCTGCTGCTAGCGCGGCAGATTATTACCGCATGGCGACGCTGGGCGGTGCCCAGGCGCTGGGACGCGACGACCTCGGGCGGTTGGCGGCGGGATGTCAGGCCGATATGATGCTGGTCAATCTCGATCAACCCGCGCTGGGACAGATCTTCGATCCGATCACGTCGCTGGTATTGAACGGCAACGGCCGGGATGTCACCGGCGTGATTATCGCCGGACGAAAAGTGGTGTGGGATCGCGAGTTGGTGAACAGCGGGCAGAGCGCCGCCGCGTTACACGCCGAGTCGCAACAGGTCTTTGCGCACATCATTTCTACTTATCCGGAGAGAACCGTGGGCCATCCGCCGGTGGAAGAGATCGTCACATCGTCATTTCCCCGCGTAACCCGAGGCGCAGCCCATGAGTGAACACTATCTACTGACCAACGTCAGGTTAGAGACCGGATTTATTGAAAATAACGGTCATATTCAGGGTACGCGTAGCGATCTGTTTGCACTTGAAATTAACCACGGCCGCATTGTCGCCATCACGCCGCAGCACGAAGCACCAAGCCCATTGCCGCAGGTGGATGCGGGCGGCCTGCTGATGTTGCCGACACTGCGCGATATGCATATCCATCTGGATAAGACGTTTTATGGCCGACCGTGGCGAGCCGCTAAGCCGAATAACGAGCAGGATATTTTCCAGATGATCGCGCTGGAGCAACAGCTTTTACCGACGCTGTTAGCGGATTCGGTGGAGCATGCACAACAGTTGATCACACTGCTGCTGCGCAACGGCACGACGACAATACGCAGCCACTGCAATATCGATCCGGTGAGCGGACTGTGCAGCCTTGAACATCTGCTGCAGGCGCTGGAAGCGTTTGATGGCGTCATCAACTGCGAAATTGTGGCGTTTCCGCAGCACGGTCTGTTGCGCTCGGGCGTAACCTCGCTGATGCGTGAGGCGCTGGCACTCGGCTGCCAATGGACCGGCGGGCTTGATCCCACTAAAGTTGACGGCGATATGCAGCGTTCTCTGGACATCATGCTCGATCTGGCGCACGACAGTCACAGCGGCGTGGATATTCATCTGCATGAAGATGCCAGCAGCGGTATTGCCTGTATTCGCTATCTGCTGGACAGAGTAGAACAGGCGCCGAGCCTGCAAGGGCGAGTGACGCTGAGCCATGCTTACTGTCTGGCGCAAATTGGCGATGCTGAAGTGCAGGCGCTGGGTGAACGTATAGCGGCGCTGGGCGTTAGTCTGGCGTCCGGTTTACCGTTGGGGAAAAACGTTATGCCGTTGCCGTTGTTGCGCCAATGTGGCGTAAAGCTGATGACCGGTACCGACAGCGTGATTGATCATTGGTCGCCATTTGGCAGCGGCAGCATGCTGGAAAAAGCCAACTTGTGGGCTCAACTTTATGGGCGCGGTACCGAGTTTGCGCTTAACCGGGCGCTGGCGATTGCCACCGGCGATATACTGCCGCTGAATGAGCAGGGCGCACGCGTCTGGCCAATGACGGGCGACGCGGCTGATTTTATCCTGCTCAACGCCAGCTGCTCAGCCGAAGCGGTGGCGCGTCTGCCAGCAATTTCAGCCAGTTACTTCCGCGGCCAACGCGTTTACCGCGCCTAAATGATGTATATTTCAGGGGGACCGACATGACCGATACAGGATTGAGTATGGGCGCGAAATTAACCCCCAGACAAAAAGAGATCACCCGCATTTATGATTCGCTTACCATGGCCATTGCCCAGCATAAGCTACGGCCGGGAACGCGATTGATTGAAGCGCAGATTGTTGATGCACTTACGGCAAACCGCAACCATGTGCAGGCGGCACTGCAGCGCATGGCGCTGCAGCATATTGTCACCATTGAGCCCAATGTAGGTGCGATTGTTGCACAGCCATCCGCCACTACAGCGCGTGAAATCTTCACCGCTCGCCACGCCATTGAATCGGCGATTATTGCCTGCATAACGCCGGAAAAAATGGCGGCATTTGCCTGGCAATTGCAACAGCAGCAAAAAGAGGAACACGAGGCGATTCATAGCCAGGAGCGGCAACGGGTGGTGTATCAGCTTGGCGCGTTTCATCTGCTGCTGGGCAAAATTGCCGATAACAAAGTGCTGGAAGATATTCTGCATAATTTGATGGTGCTAAGTTCGCTGATTGTCATGCTTTATCAGCGTAATGAGATGCCGGTGTGCCAATGTGATGAGCATCAGCACATCATTGATCAACTCAACGCCGGTAATACCGCCAATGCACAGCAGCTGATGCGCGATCATCTTATTGAACTTGAGCAGCAATTGGATATTTCAGAAGCCTCGCCTTACGCCATGACGCTGGTGCAGGCGCTGCATAAGGTCAATTGATTTAACCTGTGCGGGGAATCTTTAATTTTCCCCGTGCCACGCTAAGTGATATTTCGATTAAAGTGCCTTGATGGCAGCTTCAATTTTTGCAGCTGTAGACTTTATGGCCGCTTTAGGAATTGCATCGTCTAATGTTTTAGTCATCGTGGTAAATGTGGCGGCAACGTCGCACACTTCCTCAATAATGGTATTAATGATTTTCTCGCTAATATCAGCGGATTTCCCGGCCTTTATGAGTGCTTTACGACTGATTTTCGTGCCGTAACCAGCGACTGATGACTGATGCTGCCCACCAGGCCCCATTTGTAAGGTGAGATCGTAGGCGGGTGAAACTTGCCACTCTTCATTCTGGTTAAGGGTAAACGCGAAGTTCTTCGCATGATCGTCCTGGTTATTCATGATCACATTGAATACCATACGACGCGCCTGGACCTCGCGCTCCACGGCAGATCGCGTGACCATCGCTGTCGCTTGCAAAATATCGCTGTAATCGAGGCAGGGAAGTCGAAAGTCTGCCTGCAGTACGCCCGCCATACTCAGTGTCGGCACACGCATTCCCTGATAGCGATCGAAACGTTTAACGCCAAAGGCCGCGAGGCCATCTTCAAGCGGAAACCAGCGGCTTTCCGGGAATTCAATACCGGCTTGTCTCGCCATACGCGCATAAACCTCTTCCAAAGCACAGACCCAAGCCGATTCCTGCGCTGCGGGGAATTTTATCAGCCAGGGATCGCTGCCGGAAAAGGCCGATGAATTTATGCGTCCGCTAGCAGAATCAAACTCCACCAGGACTTTGGGTCGAGCACCGTGCGGCGAACCGCCAAGGCGTACCAGTTCAGGCAGCACATCGGAGTCCTGGCCCGCTACCTCAATCTCAATTTCCCGAGCTAGCACCATCAGGTCGCTGATACTATGTGGATTCGTTTCGTGGCCTGGCACGTCCAACAGCGGGCGGTAAGTAAGCGCACCCATGGTATTGCTGCCTAGCATCGCTAACCGATCCAGTGGAGACAAGGTAGCAGGTTCAATATCATTGCGGCGCAGCAGTCGATCCATCAACAAACGTCCCCAACCATCAGGTAGAGAGTCGGCAATAAATCCTGGGATACCTTCCTGATGGCGCTCGAAATCGCTATAAGTGGTGTTGGCCGGTGGATGAAGCACAGGCGAAAACTCAATGCCGCGCTGAATGCTCTGTTCTGAGAATTCGAATAACCACTCGCCGCGTTGTCTACCCGCCGCGAGTATGCCTAAACACCACTTTTCACCCCAGCCTTCATAGATGACCTCCATTCGTTGCAGTGGCGCGAAGCTAACGTTTGATTTTCTCATTCCGCCTTATCACCTTTATTGAGGGTTAAGGAGTTTGCTTTTGGCCGTGCGGCCCGCTGACGAATCGGTGCATTGAGAGCCTCAACCTGAGCTATGCTCAGCGCCGGTGCAGAGAATAAGGTCATCATCTCTCTCTCCAGACGTAACGCAAAAACCACCTTCATAAAGTTTTCCAGCGTCACCTTGCCGTCATTTTCCAGCTTTTTTAGTGCTGACACCGAAATTCCCGCCTTATGAGCCAACTCTTTCTGTAGCATGTTACGTCGCAATCGATGATCTTTTAGGCGTTGCCCCAGCGCAGCTACCATAGCAGATTCTGAATATAGATTAAGGGACATATAAAGAGCTCCTGTGTTTCAATTACCATCTTAAGGGCTTCAAATTAAGCTATTATAGTAGCATTACCATGAAAGATCTGCATAAAATTAGAGCTGTTTAAAGCAACTTTATAAGCTCAATTCAATGATAAGGTTGTTTTAAAAACCTTTTAAAGCTATCGACGCTCTTTGGAGGAACCATGGAATTAGAGACCATTCGGCTGCGGCTGGAACCTTTTCAACTCGCCCATTTTGATGGCCTGCATGCGATGGAAAACGATCCTGAGATCATGCGTTACATCAGTAATGGCGTGGTAAAAACACCGGAAGAGACATTAGCCACGATTGAGCGCGTGCAGGCACGCTGGCAGCAGTATGGATTTTCATGGTGGGCAATGCGGGAAAAAGCCTCCGGTGAGGTAGTTGGCGCAGCATGCCTTCAGCATCTGGCCAATCAGGATGGCGCACCGCTGGAAATTGGCTGGCGTCTCAATGCCAATCATCATGGCAAAGGCTATGCAACAGAGGCGGCGCAGGCGATCGTTAAGTTTGCGGTTGAGGATATCGGCGTGAACTATTTAGTCGCCGTTGCCGATCCAGAAAACAGCGCTTCGCACAAGGTGATGCAGCGGCTGGGAATGACCTACAAAGGCATTGAGCGACATTACGATGTACCTTGCGTGGTGTATGAGTTGCAGATGACAAAGTGAGGCGCTTGAAGGCCATTTCAACTAGCCAGCAGGCTTACTGGCTAGTTGAACATTTACCAATGCGATTTTTCAAAAGAGCAGGTGATAGGACTGAACAAGTTTAGAGTACGCGTTTAGATATCTTATTTAACATAATATACATTACATGCACTTTGATTTATGGAAGCAAAGCTGACCTGGCCGTTCTGAGCTAAGCTTACCTGGCCGCTTCGGGCTACCTGCTGAGGATCCTGATATGACGGCTTCTGGTGCGGAGTTTTTCACGATGAACGAAGTTAACCGGC
>NZ_LGIS01000003.1 GCF_001187905.1 Pantoea sp. RIT-PI-b
GCTGAGGGATCCCCAGGAATATTGTTAATACACATACACGATATTCCTGTAATTCCCGGCCAGCCCGGCCCGCGCCTCTTCAATATCCAGTTCTCTCACGCTGTCCGGTTCCTGCCTTATCGCGTTCTTCGCCAGCGTCAGATACGACAGCACCCGCCGGTTTTGCACCGTGTTCGCCTGATAGAACCGGTGCTGCCCCTGCCTTTCAAGCGCATAGCCCATCAGCCAAAGCACGATGCTGCACAGCGTCGACAGCAGATTCAGCACTGACATCCTCTCCACACTTCGGCTGTAGCTGCTTCTCAGCCCCATACCGTAACGCTCGCTTTTTTCATCCCGGAAGTTCTGCTCTATCTGCATTCTCCGGCTGTAAAGCTTCATTACCGTCCGTGGCTTCAGCTCCGCATCGCTGGTAAACAGCACCCACGGCTCACGGGCCAGGCGACTCTGGTTTGCCTCTTCGCGCGTGTAAAAAAAACGACCCCGGCTTTTCTTTCCGTGACGATTTCTGGCGGCTCTCTTATGTACGTGCACGTAGCCGTAAGCCGGTGATTTTTTATATCGCGTCAGCCGGGCCGCACCGGCACAGCGCGGCGTTGTGCCGGCTTTTAGCTGGCCCGGCGTTACCCACTCTTCCGTTCCGGCCAGCTTCAGAACGCCGTTCCCCCTGAGCCGGCCGATGAAGTGCCATCCGTGCGACTGAACGCGGTTAAACCACTCGCGGCGGAACCCGGCATCGGTGACGATGGTCACTTTCCTGTCTCCCATGCACCCGGCCAGCTCGTCCAGAAAGCGGTTCTGAAGATCGGGATTTCCCAGCTTATCGCCTTCTGCGATGAGGCTCAGCAGCGGGATGGCACGCCCGTCCGCCAGCAGGCTGGCACGCAAAAGGCTGAAGGACTGAGTTGGCCAGGCGCTCCAGTCCACGGCAATGACGCACTCCTTCATGTCCCGGATAAGCCAGCAGATAATGTCGCGTGACAGCGCGGGCACCTCCCGATGGAGGGCGGCATTGCCCATAAGGCGGTCAACGCGTTTGATTTTGTGCTTAACGCGGGAATGGCCCGCAAGAGAGCGACCGATGCTGGTCAGATTGAGGGAAGCACCGCGGGTCAGGGAAATCGTCATATCAGTGAGGGCGTTACGACGATACTGATGGGTGCTGGCTAAAGATTCCCGTAAAAATTTATGGCAAAATGCGGAAGCAGGCATAGTGGCGATCTTATTTTTTGTTGGCGCAATAATTAGATCATTTTTCCACTGTGCCTGCTTCGTTTTTGTGGGGATTCATCAG
>NZ_LGIS01000009.1 GCF_001187905.1 Pantoea sp. RIT-PI-b
ATCAACACTTCTCACGTTGAATATGAAACCCCGACTCGCCACTATGCGCACGTTGACTGCCCAGGCCACGCCGACTATGTGAAAAACATGATCACCGGTGCTGCGCAGATGGACGGCGCGATCCTGGTTGTTGCTGCGACTGACGGCCCAATGCCTCAGACCCGTGAGCACATCCTGCTGGGTCGTCAGGTTGGCGTTCCTTACATCATCGTGTTCCTGAACAAGTGCGACATGGTTGATGATGAAGAGCTGCTGGAACTGGTTGAGATGGAAGTACGTGACCTGCTGTCAGCATATGACTTCCCAGGCGACGACACTCCAATCGTACGCGGTTCTGCTCTGAAAGCGCTGGAAGGCGAAGCTGAGTGGGAAGCTAAGATCATTGAACTGGCTGAGCATCTGGATACCTACATCCCAGAGCCAGTACGTGCAATCGACCTGCCGTTCCTGCTGCCAATCGAAGACGTATTCTCAATCTCAGGCCGTGGTACTGTTGTTACCGGTCGTGTTGAGCGCGGTATCGTTAAAGTGGGCGACGAAGTTGAAATCGTGGGTATCAAGGCGACTGTTAAGTCTACCTGTACCGGCGTTGAAATGTTCCGCAAACTGCTGGACCAGGGTCAGGCTGGCGAGAACTGTGGTGTTCTGCTGCGTGGTATTAAGCGTGAAGATATCCAGCGTGGCCAGGTTCTGGCTAAGCCGGCTTCAATCAAGCCGCATACCAAGTTCACTTCAGAAGTGTACGTTCTGTCTAAAGATGAAGGCGGCCGTCATACTCCGTTCTTCAAAGGCTACCGTCCACAGTTCTACTTCCGTACTACTGACGTGACCGGCAACGTTGAGCTGCCAGAAGGCGTTGAGATGGTAATGCCAGGCGACAACGTTCAGATGACCGTTGAGCTGATCCACCCAATCGCGATGGATGAAGGCTTGCGCTTCGCTATCCGTGAAGGCGGCCGTACTGTTGGTGCGGGTGTTGTTGCTACAATTATCGCTTAATTGCG
>NZ_LGIS01000031.1 GCF_001187905.1 Pantoea sp. RIT-PI-b
CGCTTACCACTTTGTGATTCATGACTGGGGTGAAGTCGTAACAAGGTAACCGTAGGGGAACCTGCGGTTGGATCACCTCCTTACCTGAAGATACCTTCCCGCGAAGTGCTCACACAGATTGTCTGATGAAATTAAAGAAGAGCGTAAAACGCCTGCAGGCTTGTAGCTCAGGTGGTTAGAGCGCACCCCTGATAAGGGTGAGGTCGGTGGTTCAAGTCCACTCAGGCCTACCAAATTCTTCCCGTTTCTGCGTTGTGCCGACAGCTCGCATACTTCAGTATGCTTCGTGTCGTCACGCCTTGAACCTGAAAGAATTCTCCTGGTAAGCAAGCGTTTTACAAAACTCTATGGGGCTATAGCTCAGCTGGGAGAGCGCCTGCCTTGCACGCAGGAGGTCAGCGGTTCGATCCCGCTTAGCTCCACCATCAACGCCCCCACGTTGATAACTAACTTCAGAATGTATCCTCGGGTGCATTGCGAAGTTATTGCTCTTTAACAATCCGGAACAAGCTGAAAATTGAAACGACGTGTTGGTTCATTTCTCCGTAATAAGAAATGAATAACAACATGTTCGAGTCTCTCAAATGCTTACAGTCCCAAGCGTTGCAAAACGCCTGTGGGTTGTGAGGTTAAGCGACTAAGCGTACACGGTGGATGCCCTGGCAGTCAGAGGCGATGAAGGACGTGCTAATCTGC
>NZ_LGIS01000002.1 GCF_001187905.1 Pantoea sp. RIT-PI-b
CTTTGTGATTCATGACTGGGGTGAAGTCGTAACAAGGTAACCGTAGGGGAACCTGCGGTTGGATCACCTCCTTACCTGAAGATACCTTCCCGCGAAGTGCTCACACAGATTGTCTGATAGAAAGTAACGAGCAGAAAAAACCTCTACAGGCTTGTAGCTCAGGTGGTTAGAGCGCACCCCTGATAAGGGTGAGGTCGGTGGTTCAAGTCCACTCAGGCCTACCAAATTTCTCCTCATGCTGCGTTATGCGCGCGGTCGTTTACGAAAGTAAACTTCCCTTACGCATGCCTTGCCTGAGAAGAAATTAACATTTCTCATTTGATGAATGTGACTCCTGGTGAGTGGTAGTAGTGGTCTCTGCAGTAACTGTATGGGGCTATAGCTCAGCTGGGAGAGCGCCTGCCTTGCACGCAGGAGGTCAGCGGTTCGATCCCGCTTAGCTCCACCATTACAGTGACTCAAAACAATACTTCAGAGCGTACCGGAAACGGTGTGCTGCGAAGTATTATGCTCTTTAACAATCCGGAACAAGCTGAAAATTGAAACGACGTGTTGGTTTATTTCTCCGTAATAAGAAATGAATAACAACATGTTCGAGTCTCTCAAATGCTTACAGTCCCGAGCGTTGCAAAACGCCTGTGGGTTGTGAGGTTAAGCGACTAAGCGTACACGGTGGATGCCCTGGC
>NZ_LGIS01000001.1 GCF_001187905.1 Pantoea sp. RIT-PI-b
GCGGTTCATATCACCTTACCGACGCTTTACGCAGATTAGCACGTCCTTCATCGCCTCTGACTGCCAGGGCATCCACCGTGTACGCTTAGTCGCTTAACCTCACAACCCACAGGCGTTTTGCAACGCTTGGGACTGTAAGCATTTGAGAGACTCGAACATCGTGATATTCATTTCCTATTACGGAGAAATGAAACGACGCGTCGTTTCAATTTTCAGCTTGTTCCGGATTGTTAAAGAGCAGTATCTCAAACATGACGGTTACGTCAGTTTTGAGATACGTCGTGGAGACACCTTTCACCTGTCACCAAGCAAGTGGCGTCCCCTAGGGGATTCGAACCCCTGTTGCCGCCGTGAAAGGGCGGAGTCCTAACCGCTAGACGAAGGGGACACGGTAGTGTCACGACTTCGCAGCCGTCTTGCTCATTACTTTCTACCAGACAATCTGTGTGAGCACTTCGCGGGAAGGTATCTTCAGGTAAGGAGGTGATCCAACCGCAGGTTCCCCTACGGTTACCTTGTTACGACTTCACCCCAGTCATGAATCACAAAGTGGTAAGCG
>NZ_LGIS01000014.1 GCF_001187905.1 Pantoea sp. RIT-PI-b
AGATTCCCGTAAAAATTTATGGCAAAATGCGGAAGCAGGCATAGTGGCGATCTTATTTTTTGTTGGCGCAATAATTAGATCATTTTTCCACTGTGCCTGCTTCGTTTTTGTGGGGATTCATCAGCCCGTAGGGTCGCCATTAATGGCGACCTGGTCATAAACCGCACTTTCTACATCTTCGGATAATGCTTTTTCTGCCATGCCAGCAGCTCAAACACGCCAAAGAAGAAGATTTTCGCCTGGGTTACGCCGCTCAGCTTGGGGGCATCTTTCGGCTGGGTGGCGCGCAGTAACACCAGCTGCAAGCCATGCATAATCACCATAAAGAACAGTGCAACATGCACAAAATAGCGCAGCGGTGTCGGGAAGGGTTGCACCAGATTGAGCAGTAAAAAAGCCCAAACGCAAATCATCAGCAAACGACCTAAATTAAGCCACATCGTGCGTCTCCCGTTGGCGTTGATATAAGCGATACGCAACCTGGCCGGCAATTTTCTCGCGGTACAGATCCCAATTAGCTGGCGCGATGGGCGTGCCGGTTTCCACTTCGCTCTCCACATAAATCAGCGCTTCGGCGGCCAGCCAGCCATTTTGCTCTAGCAGCGTCAATGTTTCCTGTAACAGCCCTTTACGGAACGGTGGATCGACAAAGACCACGTCAAACGGCTCGCCGGGCTGGCTCAGCCACTGCAGCGTATTGGTTTGCACCACGTTGGCTTGAGTGGCGCGCAGCGTTTGCAGGTTCTGTGACAGTTGTTGCGCTACGGAGCGCTCCAGCTCCAGCAGCGTGGCGGATGCGGCGTGACGTGACAGCGCTTCCAGCCCCAATGCGCCGCTGCCGGCGAAGCAATCAAGGCAGCGTGCTTCCTGAATATCCGGCGCTAACCAGTTAAACAGGGTTTCACGCACGCGATCGGTGGTCGGGCGCAAACCTGCGCTATCCGGCACTGGTAATTTACGGCCGCGCCACTGACCGCCAATAATGCGGATCTGGCCTGCAGCGCCGCTGCTGCGGGGGGATTTACTCATTTCGCTCACAACTCGTCATAATTTGTTGCGTAGTTTAACGGGCGTAGCGGGCAGAAGAAACGTTAAAAAAGGGTGCTGTGGTGCGCTGGCTGGAAAGTGTTAGACTACTGAGTTGGTATCGTGCGCGTAATTACCTGATTTTTACGCCGCTCACCCGCTAAAAAATGAATATTTTATCCCCTGGGAACAGCGTGCTACCGGGAATAAGCCATCGAGGAGTAGGGTCACACAATGGCAAAAGAGAAAAAACGCGGCTTTTTTTCCTGGTTAGGCTTTGGCAAAGAAGAAGAGACGCAACAGCCTGCTGAAGAGCAGCAGCAAACTGCCGAGGTGGTCCCAGAGCCCGCCGTTGAAGAGAGTGCGTTAGATCGCGCCGAAGCGCAGGCTGAAGAAACCGTTGCCGTTACCGAACAGGTTGCGGAGCAGCAGAGTGAACCGGAAGTCATTGCAGAGCCGGTACTTGAGCAGCAAGAACCTGAGCCGGTTACCGCTATCGAAGAAGAGGTGTTGCCGGAAGCGATTGAACAGCCGGATGTGGCGCCAATCGAAGAAGAGCCGCAGCGGGAAGAGTTAGCCCTTGAGCCAGTCGTCGAGGCGGAACCTGAGGACGACGCGCCGTTAAGCGATGAAGAGCTGGAAGCGCTGGCTTTGGCGGAAACCTATGCTGAAGATGCTGAACTAGCAGAAGAAACTCAGGATACCGTGAGCGATTTGCCGCTGGCCGCTGCGCCAATCATTGCGCAGGAGCAGGAGCGTCCTACCAAAGAGGGCTTTTTCGCCCGCCTGAAGCGCAGCCTGGTTAAAACCCGCGAAAATCTCGGTTCTGGCTTTATCAGCCTGTTCCGCGGCAAGAAAATTGATGATGACCTGTTTGAAGAGCTAGAAGAGCAGCTGCTGATTGCTGATGTTGGTGTTGAAACCACGCGCCGTATCATCACCAATCTGACGCAACAGGCCAACCGCAAGCAGCTGCGCGATGCCGAGGCGCTGTACGGCCTGCTGAAAGCCGAAATGTCCGGCATTCTGGAAAAAGTTGATCAGCCGCTGGAAGTGGGCGGTAAAACGCCCTTTGTCATCCTGATGGTGGGCGTGAACGGTGTGGGTAAAACCACCACCATCGGTAAGCTGGCGCGTCAGTATCAGGCGCAAGGCAAATCGGTGATGCTGGCGGCGGGTGATACCTTCCGTGCCGCGGCGGTTGAACAGCTGCAGGTTTGGGGCCAGCGTAACGATATTCCGGTGGTGGCTCAGCATACCGGCGCAGATTCTGCTTCAGTGATTTTTGATGCGATTCAGGCTGCTAAATCACGCAACGTGGATGTATTGATCGCCGATACCGCTGGCCGCCTGCAGAACAAATCGCACCTGATGGAAGAACTGAAAAAAATTACCCGTGTGATGAAGAAGCTGGATGAAGAGGCGCCGCATGAAGTGATGCTGACGCTCGACGCCAGCACCGGGCAAAACGCCATCAGCCAGGCCAAACTGTTCCATGAAGCGGTGGGCCTGACGGGCATCACGCTGACCAAACTGGATGGCACCGCCAAAGGCGGCGTGATCTTCTCGGTTGCCGATCAGTTCGGTATTCCGATTCGTTATATCGGTGTTGGGGAAGGCATCGAGGATTTACGGCCGTTTAAGGCCGCAGACTTTATTGAGGCACTGTTTGCCCGAGAGGAATGATTGGGATGATTCGCTTTGAAGAGGTCAGTAAAGCTTACCTGGGAGGACGTCAGGCGCTGCAGGGAGTGGATTTCCATCTGCGTCCCGGCGAAATGGCGTTCCTGACCGGCCATTCCGGCGCGGGGAAAAGTACCTTACTGAAGCTGATTTGTGGCATTGAGCGCCCGAGCGCCGGGCAGATCTGGTTTAGCGGTCACGATATTTCGCGTTTGCGTCACAGCGAAGTGCCTTTCCTGCGGCGTCAGATCGGCATGATTTTTCAGGATCACCACTTGCTGATGGATCGTTCGGTCTATGAAAACGTGGCGATTCCGCTGATTATTTCCGGTGCCAGCGGCGAAGATATTCGCCGTCGCGTGTCGGCTGCACTGGATAAAGTGGGCCTGCTCGACAAAGCGAAAAGCTTTCCGATTCAGCTGTCGGGCGGTGAACAGCAGCGCGTCGGCATTGCCCGCGCGGTGGTGAACAAGCCTGCGGTGCTGCTGGCGGATGAACCGACCGGTAACCTCGATAATGCGCTGTCGGAAGATATTCTGCGCCTGTTCGAAGAGTTCAACCGCGTTGGCGTCACGGTGTTGATGGCAACGCACGATGTCGGATTGATTGCACGCCGAAACTACCGCGTGATGACGCTCAATCAGGGACGTCTGCACGGAGGCCACGATGGTCAATAAACGCAATAAGCGCGCACCTGCGCCGAAAGCGAAGCAGCCCTCTAAAAGCAAAGCGCTGAAGGGCGGCTGGCAGGAGCAGTGGCGCTATGCGCTGCGCGGCACGCTGTCGGACATGTGGCGTCAGCCGCTGGCGACGCTGCTGACGGTGATGGTGATTGCCATTTCTCTGACGCTGCCGAGCGTCTGCTACATGGTGTGGAAGAACGTCAGCCAGGCGGCCACGCAGTGGTATCCCGCGCCGCAGTTGACGGTATATCTGGATAAAGCGCTGGATGATACCGCGGCGGAGAACGTCACCGCGCAGCTTAAGCAGCTGGATGGCGTGGATAACGTCAACTACCTGACGCGTGAAGAAGCGCTGAATGAGTTCCGCAACTGGTCAGGTTTTGGTGGCTCGATGGACATGCTGGAGCAGAATCCGCTGCCGGCGGTGGCTATCATCACGCCAAAACTCAACTTCCAGAATTCGGACACCATGGCGAATCTGCGCGATCGGGTAGCGAAAGTGCAGGGCGTGGACGAAGTGCGCATGGATGATAGCTGGTTCGCACGTTTAGCGGCGCTGACCGGCCTGGTGGGGCAGATCGCCTCGATGATTGGTTTGCTGATGGTCGTTGCGGTGTTCCTGGTGATTGGCAACAGCGTGCGACTGAGCATCTTTGCGCGCCGCGACACCATTAACGTGCAAAAGCTGATTGGTGCCACCGATGGCTTTATCCTGCGTCCCTTCCTGTACGGCGGAGCGCTGCTCGGGTTTGGTGGCGCAGTACTGTCGCTGATTCTTTCCGAAGTGCTGGTATTGCGCCTGCAATCGGTGGTGGCGCAAGTCGCCACGGTGTTCGGTACCACATTTGTGTTGGAAGGCTTTTCCTGGGATGAAGGGCTGCTGTTACTGCTGATCGCGGCCATCATTGGCTGGATTGCGGCATGGCTGGCAACGGTTCAACATTTACGTCGTTTTACGCCGCAGTAACCAAAAGCAACGTTTTTTGATATACTCTTCCTCTGCTGCCGACGACCTGGGAGCAGAGGAATTCTCCTGGTTCCCCCGCCGTCATCTGTGTGTAAAATATTCACTGCTATAATTGAACTTGTGGATAACTTTGTCGTCCAAGTAGCACAGATTGCTTCTGGTTTTCTCGTGACGTTGACATAATGTAACGTCTGCGCAAGGAACTGTGCAGCAAGTCCATTGAATTTGTGAGGGTTTGAATGACCAAAGAAATGCAAACTTTAGCGATTGCTCCTCTAGGTAACTTGGAATCTTACGTCCGGGCTGCCAACAACTGGCCGGTGCTGACGGCAGAAGAGGAAAAAGCATTGGCTGAGCGGCTGCATTACCAGGGCGATCTGGATGCAGCTAAGACGCTGATCCTGTCTCACCTGCGCTTTGTTGTTCATATTGCTCGTAACTACTCCGGTTACGGCTTGCCGCAGGCGGACCTGATTCAGGAAGGTAATATCGGCCTGATGAAGGCGGTGCGTCGCTTCAATCCAGAAGTGGGCGTGCGCCTGGTGTCGTTTGCCGTGCACTGGATTAAGGCAGAGATTCACGAATACGTGCTGCGTAACTGGCGTATCGTGAAAGTCGCGACCACCAAAGCTCAGCGTAAGCTGTTCTTTAACCTGCGTAAAAGCAAACAGCGTCTCGGTTGGTTCAACCAGGACGAAGTGGAAATGGTCGCGCGTGAGCTGGGCGTGAGCAGCAAAGACGTGCTGGAAATGGAATCGCGCATGGCCGCGCAGGATATGACTTTCGACATGTCGTCTGATGACGAAGCGGGCGAAGGCAAACCGATGGCGCCAGTGCTGTATCTGCAGGATAAAACCTCTGACTTTGCCGATGGCATCGAAGAGGACAACTGGGATGCACATGCGGCTGATAAGCTGAGCGATGCGATGCTGAGCCTTGATGAGCGTAGCCAGGACATTATCCGCGCCCGTTGGCTGGACGATGACAACAAAACCACGTTGCAGGAGCTGGCCGATAAATACGGCGTCTCAGCGGAGCGCGTGCGTCAGTTGGAAAAGAACGCCATGAAGAAATTGCGTGTGGCGATTGAAGCCTGATAATTATCAGGCGGAAAAACGGGGCGACTTGATAGTCGCCCTTTTTATTGCCTGAAACACCGTAATTTCATTAGGCAATGACCCGTAGCGGCGCGATTTATCGCGCTGTTTTTATTGCCCATTCCCGACGATGCGCAATAAATTGCGCCGCTACCGATCGAGATTGGCAGGACTTATTTCACCCAACCATCAACCTGCGCGCGAAAACCACAGGCCTGCATAAAAGCAGCCCGCACGCCTTGATCGGCCTCGCCATCATCGGCAATCCACCAATCCGTCAACGCACCATTCTGTGCAATTGTCTCTTCCAGCAAATATTGCCCCACGCCGCGCCGCTGCGTAACTTCACGCACATTGAGATGGGTGATCTTCCCCTGCGTGCCGCTAAGCGTTAACTGCAATGCCGCCAGCAGCCGATCGTTAAAACGCGCGGCATACAGATGCTGCGTGTCGCTGAGTTGTGCTTCGAGTTGCACAATATCGATTCCGGGCCAGACTTTAGCTAAATCGATGCGATCCTGGGCGGTTAACGATGCTAAGCGCTGGATTGTCAGCTTCATACCTAATACCTGTACTAGTGCAAAGGCGATAGTGTAGCGAATTTAGACAGTCAGAGCGCTGTCACTTTTTTGCGATGAAAATAGGTCAAATGCCAGCCGGTTTGCCAGGATTGTGGAGTAAGCCAGCAACGATCGTTGAAAAACCCAGCATAACGCGCTGCTATCCTGCTGAAAATTCGGCCATAACAACCAGACGATTCTGCTGATCCACTCAGTCAATTCTGAATATGTCAGTTGATTTACAGAAGAAAGTTCCTGTTTAATAACCTGAAAAATAAAGCCTTATTACCAATAAATGCCAGAAAAGCGTGCTAACCCATTATTGCAGAATGAGTTTTCCTCTTTGACTGGCAGAAAATAAAGCAATCACAACACACGACACAACAGATGGGGAAGTTCGCATGAAAATGAGTAAAGGACGCGCATTACTGGCGGGCTGCGTAGCGTTGGCATTGAGCCATGCTGCGCTGGCGAAAGACATCAAAATTGCCATCGTTGGCGCATCAACGGGTCCAGTCGCGCAGTACGGTGACATGCAGTTTACCGGTGCAGCACAAGCCATTAAGGACATCAACGCCAAAGGCGGCGTGAACGGTGACAAACTGGTTGGCGTGGAATATGACGACGCCTGTGACCCGAAACAAGCGGTTGCGGTTGCCAACAAAGTGGTTAACGACGGCATTAAATACGTTATCGGCCATTTATGCTCCTCTTCTACTCAGCCCGCTTCAGACATCTATAACGACGAAGGCGTACTGATGATCACGCCAGCCGCTACCGCACCCGAGCTGACTGCGCGTGGCTATGCTGACGTGCTGCGCACCACTGGCCTGGACTCCGATCAGGGTCCTACAGCGGCGACGTACATCCTCGATCACATCAAACCAAAACGTATCGCTGTGGTGCATGACAAGCAGCAATATGGCCAGGGCCTGGCGGAATCCGTGCAGAAAACCCTGAAAGCCAAAGGCGGCAACGTGGTGCTGTTTGAAGGTATCACCGCCGGTGATAAAGACTTCTCCACGCTGATTGCGCGTCTGAAGAAAGAGAACGTCGATTTCGTTTACTACGGGGGTTACTACCCGGAGCTGGGCCAGATTCTACGTCAGGCAAAATCTGCTGGCCTGAATGCCGGCTTCATGGGCCCGGAAGGTGTGGGCAACGCCTCACTGTCTAACATCGCGGGTGATGCGTCTGAAGGCCTGTTCGTGACGCTGCCGAAGCGCTATGACCAGCTGCCAGAGAACAAGGCAATCGTTGATGCGATTAAAGCCAACACCGCGTCTAACCGCAAAGATCCAACTGGTCCGTTCGTCTGGACCACCTACGCCGCGATTCAGTCGCTGGTGGCGGGTATCGAGCGCAGCAAGAGCGATGAGCCTGATGCGATTGCGAAGAACCTAAAAGAGGGCGCTGCCGTCCCAACCGTGATGGGCAACCTGAACTGGGATGAGAAAGGCGATCTGAAGGGCTTCGAATTTGGTGTCTTCAAATGGCACAAAGACGGCTCTTCTACCGCAGTTAAGTAATCCCCCCAAATTCCCTCTCCCGCACGCGGGGGAGGGAATTATTCAGCTCCAGAGCAGGTCCTCACTATGTCCGAGCAGTTTCTCTATTTCATTCAGCAGATGTTCAACGGGGTTACCCTCGGGAGCACCTACGCGCTGATCGCCATTGGTTACACCATGGTCTACGGCATTATCGGCATGATCAACTTCGCCCACGGCGAGGTGTACATGATCGGAAGCTATGTCTCCTTTATCGTGATTGCCGCCCTGATGATGATGGGCATCGATACCTCGTGGCTGATGATTGCCGCTGGCTTCGTGATGGCGGTAATTATCTCTAGCGCCTATGGCTGGAGCATCGAACGCGTGGCTTACAAGCCAGTGCGATCGTCGAAGCGCCTGATCGCGCTGATCTCGGCCATCGGTATGTCGATCTTCCTGCAGAACTACGTCAGCCTGACGCAAGGTTCGCGCGATCTCGCGCTGCCAAGCTTGATCACCGGGCAATGGACGCTGGGCGAAAGCAACGGCTTTGCCGCCACGCTCTCTACTATGCAGCTGGTGATTTGGGTGGTGACCTTCCTGTCGATGCTGGCGCTGACGCTATTCATTCGTTATTCGCGCATGGGCCGCGCCTGTCGCGCCTGTGCGGAAGACCTGAAAATGGCCAGCCTGTTGGGCATCAACACCGACCGCGTTATCTCCCTCACCTTCATCATTGGTGCGGCGATGGCGGCGGTTGCGGGCGTGTTGCTCGGTCAATTCTACGGCTCTATCAACCCGTTTATCGGCTTTATGGCCGGGATGAAAGCCTTTACCGCGGCGGTATTGGGCGGCATCGGCAGCATTCCTGGCGCGATGATTGGCGGCCTGGTGCTGGGTATTGCGGAAGCGCTGACTTCGGCCTATCTGTCGACCGAATATAAAGACGTGGTCTCCTTCGCGCTGCTGATTGTGGTGCTGCTGGTGATGCCAACCGGGATTCTCGGCCGTCCGGAGGTGGAGAAAGTATGAAACGCCTCGGTTTGGTTAACGCCGTCATCTCCACGGTGATGTTGCTGGTGCTTGCCACGTTTTTCATGGGCGTACGCCTCGATCTGGATGGCACCAAACTGGTGGTCGCCAACGCGGGCGCGGTACGCTGGAACTGGATCTTCATTGGCTGTGCGGTGGTGTTTGTCTTCCAGCTGCTGCGTCCGCTGGTACAGGGCAAATTCAAACGCAGCGGCAAAGGTTTTGTCCTGCCGGGTTTTGATGGATCGACGCCGAAGCAGAAGTTGTTGATGGCACTGGTGATTGCCGCAGCAGTGATTTGGCCGTTTCTGGTGTCGCGCGGCAGCGTTGATATCGCCACGCTGACGCTGATCTACGTAATGCTCGGGCTCGGGCTGAACGTGGTGGTGGGATTATCAGGATTGCTGGTGCTGGGCTACGGCGGTTTCTACGCCATCGGCGCTTACACCTTTGCGTTGCTCAACCACTATTACGGCTTTGGCTTCTGGGAAAGCCTGCCGCTGGCCGGTTTGGTGGCGGGAGCCTTTGGTTTGCTGCTTGGCTTCCCGGTGCTGCGCCTGCGCGGCGACTATCTGGCGATTGTGACGCTCGGCTTTGGCGAAATCGTGCGTATTCTGCTGCTAAATAACACGGCGATCACCGGTGGCCCGAACGGTATCGCGCAAATTCCTAAGCCCAGCCTGTTTGGTCTGGAGTTTGGCCGCCGGGTTAGCGAAGGCGGCTGGAGCACCTTCCATGACTTCTTCGGCTTGAAATACGATCCCAGCGACCGCGTGATTTTCCTCTATCTGGTGGCGCTGCTGCTGGTGGTGCTGACGCTGTTTGTCATCAACCGTTTACTGCGCATGCCGCTGGGCCGTGCGTGGGAAGCGCTGCGTGAAGATGAGATCGCCTGCCGTTCGCTTGGTCTGAGCCCAACGCGCATCAAACTGACCGCCTTCACCATCAGCGCCGTGTTTGCAGGCTTTGCGGGTACGCTGTTCGCCGCACGTCAGGGTTTCGTTAGCCCGGAATCCTTTACCTTCGTCGAATCGGCCTTTGTGCTGGCGATTGTGGTGCTGGGCGGCATGGGCTCGCAGCTAGCGGTGATCCTCGCAGCCATTCTGCTGGTGGTCTCGCGCGAGCTGATGCGTGATTTGAATGAGTACAGCATGCTGGTGCTCGGTGGTTTGATGGTGCTGATGATGATCTGGCGTCCGCAAGGTCTGCTGCCGATGAAGCGTCCGCATCTGAAGTTGAAAAGCAGTAAACAAGGAGAGCAGGCATGAGTCAGCCTTTGTTAGCCGTTGAAGGCCTGATGATGCGCTTCGGCGGCCTGTTAGCCGTCAACAACGTGGCGCTGGAGCTGCATCCACAGGAAATCGTTTCGCTGATTGGCCCGAACGGCGCCGGTAAAACCACGGTGTTCAACTGCCTGACCGGTTTTTATAAACCGACTGGCGGCACCATCAAACTGCGCGATCAGCAGCTGCAGGGTTTGCCGGGCCAGAAGATTGCGCGTATGGGCATTGTGCGCACCTTCCAGCACGTACGTCTGTTCCGCGAAATGACAGTGATTGAAAACCTGCTGGTGGCACAGCATCAGCACCTGAAAAGCGGCGTGTTTTCCGGCTTGTTCAAAACCCCGGCTTTTCGTCGCGGCGAGAGCGAAGCGCTGGATCGCGCAGCGACCTGGCTGGATCGCATCGGCTTGCTGGATCTCGCCAATCGCCAGGCGGGCAACCTTGCTTATGGCCAGCAGCGTCGTCTGGAAATCGCGCGCTGCATGGTGACGCGTCCTGAGATTCTGATGCTGGATGAACCGGCTGCCGGCCTCAACCCGCGTGAAACCCACGAACTGGATGAGCTGATCGCCGAGCTGCGCGGTGAGCACAAGGTTTCCGTGCTGCTAATCGAACATGATATGAAGCTGGTGATGGGTATTTCTGACCGCATTTATGTGGTGAATCAGGGAACGCCGCTGGCCAACGGTACGCCGGAAGAGGTGCGTAACAATCCGGATGTAATCCGTGCATATTTAGGTGAGGCGTAACATGGCAAACCCGATTTTAACCTTGCAGAGTGTCAGCGCCCATTACGGTCCGATCCAGGCGCTGCACAATATTAATCTGCACATCAATCAGGGTGAAATCGTTACCCTGATCGGTGCCAACGGCGCGGGTAAAACTACGCTGCTCGGCACCTTGTGCGGTGAACCGCGCGCCACCAGCGGCAACATTACCTTTGATGGCAAAGAGATTACCGACTGGCAAACGGCGAAAATCATGCGTGAAGCAATTGCCATTGTGCCGGAAGGCCGTCGGGTATTTTCGCGTATGACGGTGGAAGAGAACCTGGCGATGGGCGGCTTCTTCGCTACGCGGCAGCAGTATCTGGAGCGTATCGATCGCGTCTATCAGCTGTTTTCACGTCTGGCAGAGCGTAAAGCACAGCGTGCGGGCACCATGTCCGGCGGTGAGCAGCAGATGCTGGCGATTGGCCGTGCGCTGATGAGCCAGCCGCGTCTGCTGCTGCTGGATGAGCCTTCGCTGGGGCTGGCGCCAATTATCATTCAGCAGATCTTCGACACCATTGAGCAGCTGCGTAAAGAGGGCATGACCATCTTCCTCGTCGAGCAGAACGCCAACCAGGCGCTGAAGCTGGCCGATCGTGGCTATGTGCTGGAGAATGGCCACGTGGTGCTGGAGGATAGCGGCGAAGCGTTGTTATCCAATGAAGCGGTACGCAGTGCTTATTTAGGCGCGTAGTTGGTGCTCGCGGTCCCCCTCCTCGGTCCTCCCCCATAAATGGGGGAGGAAGATGCTGCCATATGTGAGTTCTGAAGCAGCATGTGGCAGCGTCTCCTTCCCCCGCTAGCGGGGGAAGGCCGGGATGGGGGACAGCCAGCACGGACGAATGTTTAAACCCGCATTATCCCATCCCTCTGTCACATCCCCGTCATAAACCTGTTATTAATCCGTCATTTCCCCGTGTCATGTTACGTCGCGAACAAAAAAAATGCGCGAATTCGCGCGTAGCTAACAGCACAGGAAAACCTTATGTCCGCTTTTACGCTTCGTCCCCGCCTGATGAGTGTCGTGCTCGGTCTGGCGCTCAGCGGTAATGCGCTGGCTGCAACTGAGATCCCTTTCTGGCACTCAATGGAAGGCGAGTTAGGCAAAGAAGTTGATTCTCTGGCACAACGTTTTAACCAGGCTCATCCCGATTACAAAATCGTCCCGACTTATAAAGGTAACTACGAGCAGAGCCTGGCGGCGGGTATTGCCGCTGTGCGCTCTGGCAAAGCGCCCGCGCTGCTGCAGGTGTATGAAGTCGGTACCGCGACCATGATGGCGTCAAAAGCGATCGTGCCGGTCAATGAAGTGTTTAAAAACGCTGGCGTGCAGATGGATCCGCAGCAGTTCGTGCCAGCCGTTGCCGGTTACTACAGTGATAGCAAAGGCCAGCTGATTTCTCAGCCGTTCAACAGCTCAACGCCGGTGCTGTACTACAACAAAGATGCCTTCAAAAAAGCCGGTCTGAACCCGGATCAGCCACCGAAAACCTGGCAGGAGCTGGCAAAAGACGCCGAAGCGCTGCGCAAAGCCGGCCTGACCTGTGGTTACGCCAGTGGCTGGCAGGGCTGGATTCAGATTGAAAACTTCAGCGCCTGGCATGCGCTGCCGGTGGCCACCAAAAACAACGGCTTTGACGGCACCGATGCAGTGCTGGAATTCAACCAGCCGGTGCAGGTGCGCCACATCGAAATGTTGGAAGCGATGAACAAGAAAGGGGATTTCACCTACTTCGGTCGCAAGGATGAATCCACCGCCAAGTTCTACAACGGCGATTGCGGCATCACCACCGCCTCTTCCGGTTCGCTGGCCGACATCAAACACTACGCCAAATTTAACTTCGGCGTCGGCATGATGCCGTACGATGAAACCGTACCGAACGCACCGCAGAACGCCATTATTGGCGGCGCGAGCCTGTGGGTGATGAAAGGCAAAGATGCCAACACCTACAAAGGCGCGGCGGAGTTTATGAAGTTCCTCGCACAGCCGGAAATCGCCGCTGAATGGCACCAGAAAACCGGTTATCTGCCGATCACCACCGCAGCCTATGAGCTGACTAAACAGCAGGGCTTCTACGACAAGAACCCAGGCGCAGACATCGCCACGCGTCAGATGCTGAACAAAGATCCGCTGCCGTTCACCAAAGGTATGCGTCTTGGCAACATGCCGCAGATTCGCACCATCGTGGACGAAGAGCTGGAGGGCGTGTGGACCGGCAAACAGGCACCACAAGCCGCGCTGGATAACGCGGTGAAACGCGGTAATGAACTGCTGCGCCGTTTTGAGCAGCAAGTGAAGTAAACGCTGTTATCTCGGGGCCGACGCCTGGCGTTCGCCCCGATTTCTCTCTTTGATTGAGCCTGCTATGTCCTCATCGCGCCCCGTATTTCGCTCCCGTTTTCTGCCCTATTTGCTGGTGCTACCGCAACTGGTGATTACCGCCATTTTCTTCCTGTGGCCCGCCGGTGAAGCTCTGTGGTACTCGCTGCAAAGTATTGATCCTTTTGGCATCTCCAGCACCTTCGTGGGTTTGGCAAACTTTAAGCGTCTGTTCAATGACGAATACTATCTGGCGTCCTTCTGGACCACGATTGAGTTCAGTGCGCTGGTGACGATTTGCGGCATGACTTTTTCCCTGCTGCTGGCGGCGCTGGTGGATTACGTCATTCGCCTGCGCAAGCTATATCAAACGCTGCTGCTGCTGCCGTACGCGGTCGCGCCGGTGGTAGCGGCGGTGCTGTGGATGTTCTTGTTCAATCCGGGCCTCGGTTTATTCAGCCACCTGCTGAACCAAATGGGCTACAACTGGAACTATGCGCAAAACAGCGGTCAGGCGATGTTCCTGATTGTATTGGCGTCGATCTGGCAGCAAATGAGCTACAACTTCCTGTTTTTCTTCGCGGCGTTACAGTCGATTCCCAAATCGCTGGTGGAAGCCGCTGCGATTGACGGCGCGGGTCCGGTGCGCCGCTTCTTCAATTTGTCGCTGCCGCTGATTACGCCGGTGAGCTTTTTCCTGCTGGTGGTCAATCTGGTTTACGCCTTCTTCGATACCTTCCCGGTGATCGATGCCGCCACCGGCGGTGGTCCGGTACAGGCCACCACTACGCTTATCTACAAAATCTATCGTGAAGGCTTCACCGGGCTGGATCTCTCCTCCTCCGCCGCGCAGTCGGTGGTGCTGATGCTGCTGGTGATTGGCCTGACCATCCTGCAATTCCGCTTTGTCGAGCGTAAGGTGCAATACCAATGATTGAGAATCGACGCGGGCTGGATATCTTCAGCCATACCTTGCTGGTGCTGGGCGTGCTGACCATTCTGTTCCCGCTTTATATCGCCTTTGTGGCGGCGACGCTGGATAACGAGGCGGTGTATCAGGTGCCGATGACCTTAGTCCCTGGCTCGCATCTGTGGGAGAACATCTCGCGCATCTGGACGCACGGCGTCAACGGCAACGGCCCGGCATTTGGCATGATGATGTTTAATAGCCTGCTGATGGCGCTCGGCATTACCGTCGGCAAAATCACCGTCTCGATGCTCTCCGCTTTCGCGCTGGTGTGGTTCCGTTTCCCGCTGCGCTCGCTGTTCTTCTGGCTGATTTTCATCACCCTGATGCTGCCGGTCGAAGTGCGTATTTTCCCGACGGTGGAGGTGATTTCGACGCTGAACATGCTCGACAGCTACAGCGGCTTAACGCTGCCGCTGATGGCGTCCGCTACCGCCACGTTCCTGTTCCGCCAGTTCTTTATGTCTTTGCCGGACGAGCTGATAGAGGCGGCGCGTATCGACGGCGCCAGCCCGATGCGTTTCTTCTGGGACATCGTACTGCCGCTATCAAAAACTAATCTCGCCGCGCTGTTCGTGATCACCTTCATCTATGGCTGGAACCAGTATCTGTGGCCGCTGCTGATCATCAACGATGCCAGCCTCAGCACCGCTGTGGCGGGGGTGAAAAGTATGATCAACACCAGCGGCGGCCCAACGCAGTGGAATGAAGTGATGGCGGCAATGTTATTAACCCTGATTCCACCGGTGGTGGTGGTACTTGTGATGCAACGTGCGTTTGTGCGTGGCCTGGTGGAGAGTGATAAATAAATGGCAGGCGTAACCCTTCAGACCGTTACCAAGTCGTATGACGGCAAAAATCAGATCATTCAGCCACTGAATATCACCATTAACGATGGCGAATTTATGGTGATGGTCGGCCCTTCCGGCTGCGGCAAATCAACACTGCTGCGCATGGTGGCAGGCCTCGAGCGCGTATCGTCTGGCGATATCTATATCGACGACAAACGCGTCACCAATATGGAGCCGAAAGATCGCGGTATCGCCATGGTGTTTCAGAACTACGCGCTCTATCCGCACATGACGGTGGGCGAAAACATGGCGTATGGCCTGAAAATTCGCGGCATGGGTAAAGTGCAGATCGAGCAGCGCGTGATGGAAGCGGCGCGCAGCCTGGAGCTGGATCATCTGCTGCATCGCCGTCCGCGCGAATTGTCTGGCGGACAACGTCAGCGTGTGGCGATGGGCCGCGCCATCGTGCGTGAACCGGCTGTGTTCCTGTTTGATGAGCCGCTCTCCAACCTCGACGCGCGTCTGCGCGTGCAGATGCGTCTTGAGCTGCAACAGCTGCATCGCCGCCTAAAAACCACCAGCCTCTACGTCACGCACGATCAGGTAGAAGCCATGACGCTGGCGCAGCGCGTGATGGTGATGAACAAAGGCGTAGTGGAGCAGGTGGGTACGCCGGTGGAAGTGTATGAACGTCCGGCCAGCCAGTTCGTTGCCTCCTTTATCGGCGCGCCGGCCATGAACCTGCTGCCGGGACAAATCAGTAGCGACGGCACGCGTTTTACCCTGGATGCACTTAACAGCTTGCTGCTGGGTGAAAGTAAAGCCAAATGGGCCAACCGTCCGCTGACGCTGGGCATTCGTCCCGAGCATATTCAGCTCAGCAGCCGCGAGGCCGGCGGCATTCCGCTGGTGGTGGAGACGCTGGAGATGCTCGGCGCCGATAATCTGGCGCATGGCCGCATCGGCAACGCGCGCATGGTGGTGCGTTTGCCGCACAGTGAGCGCCCGCAGGCGGGCAGTACCTTGTGGCTGCATCTGCCGTCAGATGCGTTACACTTCTTCGATTCAACCTATGGAAAGCGTCTGGAATGAGTCAACACAACTGGCCTTATCCGCACATTGTCGCGCATCGCGGCGGCGGCAAACTGGCCCCGGAAAATACCCTCGCGGCGATTGATGTCGGCGCGCAGCACGGCCACACCATGATTGAGTTTGATGCCAAGCTCTCGGAAGATAAGCAGATTTTCCTGCTGCACGATGACACGCTCGATCGCACCAGCAACGGCTGGGGCGTGGCGGGTGCGCTGTCGTGGCATAAGCTGTCTCAGCTGGATGCGGGCGGTTGGTTTAGCCGCGATTACGAAGGCGAACCGCTGGCGCTGCTGAGCGAAGTGGCAGAACGTTGCCGCCAGCATCAGATGATGGCCAATATCGAGATCAAACCGACGACCGGTCAGGATGCGGAAACCGGACGCAATGTGGCTCTCGCGGCACGCGAACTGTGGCAAGGACAAACCGCGCCGTTGCTCTCATCCTTCTCTTATGCCGCGCTAGAAGCGGCGATGCAGGCGGCACCCGAGCTGCCGCGCGGCTTACTGCTGGATGAGTGGCACGACGACTGGCAGGCGCTAACGGCGCGCCTGAATTGCGTATCGATTCATCTGAATCACAGATTACTCGATGCTGAACGTACCGCGCTGCTGAAAGCGGCCGGTTTGCGGATTATGGTGTATACCGTGAATCAGCCCGCGCGCGCGCGCGAGCTGCTAAGTTGGGGCGTCGACGCCATCTGCACCGATCGTATCGACACTATCGGTGCGGACTTCCGCTAGTTCTGCTGCTTAAGCTGGCCCGGCTGCGATTGAATCACCTGCTGCTGGGCACTGTTACGCTGTTCCTGCACCTTGCGCTGTACATCCTGGCTTTGCTGCTGCTGATCCTGCTGCAGTTTACGCTTTTGCTGTTGCTGCTGATTCTGCATTTGCGACTGCATCCGCTGCTGGCTCGGGTTATAGCCGGGTTGGTTCGGATCGTTGGTGCTATTCAACATATTCGCCATGCTGCTTAACGGCAGCAAAGCGGCGATCACAATTAGCCATTTGTTTTTGTTCATGGTGTTTCCTCCATCAATGCAGCCTGCTGTGTGGTGTTGTTGCGCAACAGGCAACAACGGCTACTGACATAAGTTTATGCTATATCTCAAACCCCTCATCCAGGAGTGCACCTAATTTAACTTTACTGCTACGCTTTTTACTGTATTTGCAAACACTTGCATCAATTAATAACAAATGTAAATAACGTCAAAAGGGTGGTGACAGGATGAGGATACAAGGCAACGTGCGTCAGTTCGGCTGGGCATTGCTGATGAGTTTTACCGTGGTGCAGGGCGCGAACGCCGCGCCGGCCAGTGCACCGCCGGTTTCCTATGGCGTCGATAGCGACACTTTTCACCCGGTTAAGGCCAGACATGGCATGGTGGCATCGGTTGATGCGCTGGCCACTGAAGTGGGTGTCGATATCCTTAAGCAGGGCGGTAACGCCGTCGATGCAGCAGTGGCGGTTGGCTTCGCGCTGGCGGTGACGCATCCGCAGGCCGGTAATCTCGGCGGCGGTGGCTTTATGCTGCTGCGCACCGCATCCGGCCGCACTACCGCCATCGACTTCCGCGAAATGGCGCCGGCGCGCGCATCACGCGATATGTTCCTCGACAAGCAGGGCAACGCTGATAGTAAGTTGTCACTCACTTCTCACTTAGCCTCCGGCACGCCGGGAACCGTGGCCGGTTTTGCGCTGGCCGCAAAGAAATATGGCACCTTGCCGCTCAGCACCTTGCTGGCGCCGGCTATCAAACTGGCGCGTAACGGCATCGTAGTGAACGATGCGCTGGCCGACGATCTCGCCACCTACGGCAAAGAGACGCTAATCAATCACGACAATAGCCGCGCGATTTTCTACAAGGCCGACGGCAAGCCATATCAGAAGGGCGAACGTCTGGTGCAAAAGAATCTCGCACATAGCCTGCAGCTGATTGCCCAGCAAGGTCCGGATGCGTTCTATAAAGGCAAAATCGCCGATGAGATTGCCGGTGAAATGGCACAGCATGGTGGGTTGATCGGCAAGCCGGATCTGGCGGCCTACCGCGCCATGGAGCGTAAACCGGTGAGCGGCACCTATCGCGGCTATGAAGTCTTCTCCATGCCGCCGCCGTCGTCCGGCGGGATTCACATCGTGCAGATCCTCAATATCCTGGAAAACTTCGATCTGGCGAAATGGGGCTTTGGCAGCGCCGATGCGATGCAGGTCATGGCAGAGGCGGAAAAGTACGCCTATGCCGACCGTTCGGAGTACCTGGGCGATCCTGACTTCGTCAACGTGCCGCAGCAGGCGCTTACCAGCAAAGCCTACGCCAAAACGCTGGCGCAGCAGATTGACGTCAACAAAGCGCGTCCATCCAGCGAGATCAAACCGGGCAAACTGGCACCGTACGAAAGTAATCAAACCACGCACTTCTCGGTAGTCGATAAAGAGGGCAACGCGGTAGCGGTGACTTACACGCTGAATACCTACTTTGGCAGCGGCATCGTGGCCGGCCAAAGCGGCATCCTGATGAACAATGAAATGGATGACTTCTCAGCTAAACCGGGCACGCCAAACGTCTATGGCTTAGTCGGCGGGGAGGCGAATGCGGTACAAGCGGCCAAACGTCCGCTGTCATCGATGTCGCCCACCATCGTGGCGAAAGACGGGAAAACCTGGCTGGTTACCGGCAGCCCGGGCGGCAGCCGCATTATCACCACTGTGCTGCAAATGGTGGTCAACAGCATCGATTTTGGGATGAACGTGGCTGAAGCAACCAACGCACCACGCTTCCATCATCAATGGTTGCCGGATCAGCTGCGGGTCGAGAAAGGCTTTAGCCCGGATACGCTGCACCTGCTGGAAACCAAAGGCCAGCATGTGAAAGTGATGCCTGCGATGGGCAGTACGCAGAGCATCATGATTGGGCCGGACGGCACGCGCTATGGCGCATCCGATCCGCGTTCGGTGGATGATTTAAGCGCGGGATACTAATCACCCTGCTTTGTAGGGTCGCCACTCATGGCGACCGGGTTTGCAGGTGCGCATCAATGCGCACCCGACATTGATAATCAGCAAAATGGTGAAAATCCCCTTTAACATCAAGGGATTCTATCTTGCCATCAATGCAAAAAAATTCGCTAAAAGGGTTTACAGACGCGAATGATAATGATTATTATTGTCATGCGAGCTCGGAAACGTCTCCTGACATCTGGGTAAGCACGACATTGCTCACATTGCTTCCAAGTATTATTTAGCCAGCTCGGGTGCTGGCTTTTTTTTTGCTTTTACATGGTGTACCAGGTTGCCGCGCCGGGCCCAACCGGCAGATTGAACACGAACACCCACAGCACAAACAGCAGCGTCCAGCCAATCATAAACACCACCGAATACGGCAACATCATGGCCACCAGCGTACCGATGCCCATGTCACGACGATAGCGCGCCGCCACCGCCATAATCAGACCAAAATAACTCATCATCGGCGTTATCACGTTGGTCACAGAGTCGCCAATGCGGTAAGCCGCTTGAATCACTTCTGGCGCAAAGCCCACCAGCATCAGCATCGGCACAAAGATTGGTGCGGTAACCGCCCATTGTGCCGAGGCGGAGCCAATCATCAAATTGATAAAGCCGCAGATCATGATGAAGCAAACAAACAGTAGCGGTGCGCCCATATCCAGTGATGCCAGCAGATTGGCGCCTTTCACCGCCACCACGGTGCCGAAGTTGCTCCAGTTAAAGAACGCCACGAACTGCGCAGCAAAGAACACCAGTACGATGTACATGCCCATGCTGCTCATGCTGGCAGACATGGCGTTGATCACATCACGATCGGTGCGCATATTGCCGATGAGTCGGCCATACACCATGCCTGGAATAGCGAAGAAGACAAAGATAAACACCACAATGCCTTTCAGGAAAGGCGAGCCCGCCAGCGTGCCGGTTTTCGGATTGAGCAACACGCCGTAACCCGGAATGACGGTTAGTATCAGCAGCATTGTGACGCCCAGTACCGCCCAGCCGGCACCTTTCAGCGCCCGACGTTCAGTCGCTGTGAGCGCGCCCATATCGCCACGCACCGCATCGCCCTCGCTATCCTGATATTTGCCCAATTTCGGCTCGACGATGCTGTTGGTAATCCATGTACCCAGAATGGAAATCACGAAGGTGCTGACAAACATGAAGTACCAATTCACTTCCGGGCCAACATGGTAGTTCGGATCGATAATCTGTGCGGCGCTTTGGGTAATACCCGACAGCAGCGGATCGATGGTGCCGAGCAATAAATTCGCGCTGTAGCCGCCTGAAACCCCAGCAAACGCTGCAGCCAGACCCGCCAATGGATGACGGCCCAGCGAGTGGAAAATCATGGCTGCCAGTGGAATCAGCACCACATATCCCAGCTCCGAAGCCGTATTGGAGATAATACCGGCGAAGACGACAGTAAAGGTGATGAGCTTTTTCGGTGCGTTAAACACCAGTGCGCGCATTGCTGCCGAGAGCAGCCCCGAATGTTCGGCAATGCCCACGCCGAGCAAGGCAACCAGCACGGTGCCGAGTGGTGCGAAGCCGGTGAAGTTGGTAACCAGATTGCTGACAATACGCTGCAGACCTTCGGCACTCATTAGGCTAACCACGTGAATCACCCCATCCGGCGCGCGGCCCGCCGCCCCAATAGGGCGCGGATCCATGACGCTGACACCGAAGGCGGCAGCAACGGCTGATGCGACAATAATAAAGAGCGCAAAGATCGCGAACAGCGTTATTGGATGGGGCAGCAGGTTGCCGAGCCACTCAACGGTATCCAGAAAGCGTTCAATAGGACGCCTGGTGGATGCAGAAGTTTGGTCCGTCATGATTGTCCTTGTTATGTCTTTAGGTGCTAATTTGCAGGACTGCCGATGCTCTTTGTTCTCACTCTGATTAGCTACAAGACCCTTCTCGTTAGTTCAGCCGTAAGGTTTCCCACAAAACCTGAACCTGACAAAAAATGATAAACTCGGGTTACCTTTGATCTCAGGCGCACACGATGAAGAAGAAAAGACCGGTATTACAGGACGTTGCCGATCGCGTCGGCATCACAAAAATGACCGTCAGCCGCTACCTGCGCAATCCCGATCAGGTCTCAGCGGCGCTGCGCGACAAAATCGCCGTGGCGCTGGATGAACTCGGTTATATCCCCAATCGCGCCCCCGACATGCTCTCTAACGCCACCAGTCGCGCTATCGGCGTGCTGCTGCCTTCGCTGACCAACCAGGTTTTTGCAGACGTGCTGCGCGGGATTGAAGCCGTCACCGATGAAGCGGGTTATCAAACGCTGGTGGCGCACTTTGGTTACAACGCGCAGAAAGAGGAGCTCCAGCTGCGTTCGCTGCTCGGCTGGAACATCGACGGCGTGATTCTCACCGAACGCACTCACACGCCAGGCACGCTGCGCATGCTGGAAGTGGCGGGCATTCCGGTGATTGAGATGATGGATTCGGTAACGCCTTGCCTCGATATGGCGGTAGGCTTTGATAACGTCGAGGCGGCACGTCAGATGACGCATGCTATCCTGAAAAAAGGGCATCGCCACACCGTTTATCTCGGCGCACGCCTTGATGAACGTACCTTACAGAAACAGCAAGGTTATGAAAAAGCGATGCGCGAAGCCGGGCTGACGCCGCACAGCGTGATGATGGAAGATGCTTCTTCATTCAGCGCCGGCGCGCAACTGCTGTGCGAAGCGCAGAAGCGTTATCCTGAGACCGATAGCCTGTTCTGTACCAACGATGACCTGGCGGTTGGCGCCATGTTTGAGTGCCAACGCCAGGGATTGCGCGTGCCGCAGCAGATGGCGATTGCCGGTTTTCACGGTCACGACATTACGCAAGTGGTGAATCCGCGCCTCGCCACGGTGTTAACGCCGCGTGAGCGCATGGGTCGTGAATCGGCGGCGATGCTGCTGGCGCGCATTGGCGGCGATCGCAGCGTCACGCAACCATTGGATGTCGGTTTCGAAATTGCCGAAGGTGACAGCATCTGATTTTGGCGAATTTATGAGTCAGTTCACACTTTCGTGCTTTTCCGCCTAACAAGGGTTGCCAGCCTTTGAGTGGGCTCCGACAATGATGACTGAATTTGTTATCGGTAACATTGGGCAGAAATCACTGCCGGAGCGCAAAACAATGACTACGCCATCTCCATCGCACCACGTCTTTATCCTGATGGGCGTTTCCGGCAGCGGAAAATCTGCCGTCGCCAATCAGGTCTCTCACCAGTTAAACACTGCGTTTCTCGATGGCGATTTCCTCCATCCGCGCAGCAACATCATGAAAATGGCCGATGGTCATCCGCTGGACGACAACGATCGCCAGCCGTGGCTGCAGGCGCTGAATGATGCGGCGTTTGCCATGCAGCGCACCCAGGAAATCTCCATTATCGTCTGCTCGGCGCTAAAAAAGTCCTATCGCGACATCCTGCGTCAGGGCAACGAGAACCTGAAGTTTATCTATCTGCAGGGCGATTTCGAGACCATCGAATCCCGTTTGAAGGCGCGTAAAGGCCACTTTTTCAAACCGCAGATGCTGGTGACGCAGTTCGCCACGCTGCAGGAACCCGGCGCGGATGAGCCCGATGTACTGGTGGTTGATATCAATCATTCACTGGGTGAGGTAGTTGCGGCCACGGTTGCGACCATTGAGGGTGCAATCAACAAGGGTTAGTCATGAGTACCGCAACGCTAGTATTAACCGCAGCAGGCTCTGTCCTGCTGCTGCTGTTTTTGGTGATGAAAGCGCGTATGCACGCCTTTGTTGCCCTGATGTTAGTCTCCATTGGTGCTGGTCTGTTTTCCGGCATGCCGCTCGATAAAATCGCCGAAACCATGGAAAAAGGCATGGGCGGAACGCTCGGCTTTCTCGCCATTGTGGTGGCGTTGGGCGCGATGTTCGGCAAAATCCTGCATGAAACCGGCGCGGTCGATCAAATTGCCATCCGCATGTTGAAAACCTTTGGTGAAAGCCGCGCGCACTATGCGATGGGCGTCGCCGGGTTAATCTGCGCGCTGCCGCTATTTTTCGAAGTGGCGGTGGTGTTGCTAATTAGCATTGCGTTCGCGGTGGCGCGTCGCACCAAAGGCAATTTAGTTAAGCTGGTGATTCCGCTCTTTGCCGGGGTAGCCGCGGCGGCGGCGTTTCTGTTGCCGGGACCGGCGCCGATGCTGCTGGCTTCGCAAATGCACGCCGATTTTGGCTGGATGATCCTGCTGGGCCTGTGCGCGGCAATCCCGGGCATGCTGATTGCCGGTCCGCTGTTTGGTAACTTTATCGCGCGTCACGTCAGCTTTAGCGCCCCGCCGGAAGATCATCAGCCGGAAGTGGAAGAGGGCAAACTGCCGTCGTTTGGCTTTAGCCTGGCGCTGATTCTGTTCCCGCTGCTGTTGGTCGGTCTGAAAACCATCGGCGCGCGCTTCACCACGCCGGGTACCCATTTGTATGAGTGGCTGGAGTTTATCGGCCATCCGTTCACGGCGATTCTGCTGGCCTGTCTGGTGGCGATTTATGGCCTGGCGTACCGTCAGGGCATGGATAAAGAGAAGGTGATGCAGGTGTGCGGCAGCGCGCTGCAGCCGGCGGGCATTATTCTGCTGGTGATCGGTGCGGGCGGCGTGTTTAAGCAGGTGCTGGTGGATTCGGGTGTGGGCCCGGTGCTGGGACACGCGTTGACTGGCGCAGGTATGCCGATTGCGCTGGCGTGCTTCATTCTCTCCGGTGCGATCCGCGTGATTCAGGGCTCGGCTACCGTGGCGTGTTTAACCACCGTGGGTTTGGTGATGCCGGTGATTGAACCGCTGCACTACAGCGGCGCGCAGCTGGCGGCGCTGTCGATCTGTATCGGCGGCGGCTCGATCATTATCAGTCACGTGAATGATGCCGGCTTCTGGCTGTTTGGCCGCTTTACCGGCGCCACCGAAGCCGAAACGCTGAAGACCTGGACGCTAATGGAAACCATCCTCGGTACCACTGGCGCGATTGTCGGAATGATTGCGTTTAGTTTGCTGTCGTGATGTAAAACCCGCGCAATAAATTGCGCCGCTACGGAATGCAGATGTTTGTAGCGGCGCGATTCATCGCGCGTTTTTGAACTTATCAATCCTCATCCCGCTCGTCATCCGGCTGATCTAACACCGTGTACGCCACGGCGCAGAACAGCGAATTCAAACGTTTCATATCGCCCAATAATCCAAGATGCAGCGAGCTGGTTTCAATGCTTTGCACATTTTGCAGATGTAAACGCTCGACGTGCGCGTGGGAGAAGCGGCGAATCAGAATGCGGAAACGATGTTTAGAGCGGCGCAGGCGTTTGGCGCTGGTGACATCGTGCGACAGAAACACCGACAAACTCAGGCGCAGGTTATACAGCACCTGCTCCTGCAAGGTTTGCAGCTCCTCCAATCCTTCCGCTGAGAAGGCGCGGCGCGCGGTCAGCGACTTATCCGCTACGTCGGCGCACATGCGTTCAATAATATCGCCCGCCTGTTCCAGATTGAGCGCCATCTCAATGATCTCCGCCCAGCGGCGGGAATCATCCTCCGGCAAATCCTCTTTCGGCATGCGCGCCAGATAGAGTTTGATCGCGGTGTAGAGCACATCCACATCATCATCCAGCCGCCGCACCGCGCGCTCTTCTCGCAGGTCGCCGTGCACCACTTTATTGAATGACTCAATCATCTGCTCGACCACGTCGCCAATACGCAGCGTTTCGCGCGAGGCATTTGCCAGTGCTAACGCCGGCGTATCTAGCGCGCTACTGTCGAGATGTTTGGGTTTCAGATGGGTTTCATTCTCCGCATCGTCGTCAATCATGCGGCGGCACAGACGCGCCATCGGCTCGGCAAACGGCACCATCACTAAGCAGCGAATCAGGTTGTAGAACACGTGGAAGAAGATCACCAGCTCCTCATCATTGACCGGTAATTTGTCGAGGATGTCGGCGACGAAATTGACGAACGGCAAAATGGCGATGCTGCCAATCAGCTTGAACAGCAGGCTGCCGAGTGCAACACGTTTGCCGGCGGCGTTGGAGCCGCTGGCGTTGATCATTGCCAGTAAGCCGCTGCCGAGGTTGGCGCCTATCACCAGACAAAGCGCGACTTTAAACGAGATGACGCCGGTTGCCGTCAGCGTAGCGGTAATCAGCACCGCCGCGAGGCTGGAGTAACTGATGATGGCAAACACCGCGCCAATCAACGCATCGAGCATCACGTCGCCAGTTAGCGTCGAGAACAGCACCTGCACGCCTGCCGCCTGGGTAATCGGTTTGGCGGCGGCGACAATCAGCTGCAACGCCAGCAAAATCAGCCCCAAACCTATGCTGGCGCGGCCCAGCTGACCGCCGCGCGTCTGCTTGCGGCTGAGGAAAAACACTACGCCAAAGAAGATGAACAGCGGCGAAAGCCACGTCAGATCAAAGGTCAGGATGCGCGCCATGATGGCGGTACCGACATCGGCACCCAGCACCACGACCAGCGCGGGCGTGAGGCTCACCAGATTCTGCGCGACAAAAGAGGTGACGAGCAGCGTGGTGGCGTTACTGCTTTGCACCAGCGCTGTGACGCCAATCCCGGCGAGAAACGCCATCGGTTTTTTTTCGACGCTGCGGCTGAGTACACGACGCAGATCGGCACCGTAAACGCGCATGATACCGGTACGCACGATGTGCGTGCCCCACACCAGCAGCGCAACGGCAGAGAGTAGATTAAGCAGAGTTAACACGGTTAAAGGCTCCTCATCCGTCAGGCGCAAACAACACCGATTGCCAGCCTGACGGTGAGCGCAACCGGTAAAACCTTCGCCGCGTTGCGTTGCCCATTTTTTCGTTTAAATTAAGCGACCTGGCGCAACGTCGACATCTCTAACTGTAGCCCAATCTGCATGCCAGCGGGGTGCAAATCTGCCACGCTACGGTTGAGGACATCAATCGAGAGCTCGACGTTTTGTGCGCGCACGCGATAGCGGATCACGTTGCCGAGCAAGCTGTGGCTGAGGATGGTGGCGGGAATGCCATCCGGTGGCGCGCACAGCCGAATTGACTCGGGACGAATCGCCACCTGGCCGCTAAATGTTTGGCCGGTAAGCTGCAATGCCTGCTCGGCGCTCAGCAGGTTGTAGTTGCCAATAAATCCGGCGGCGAACAGATCGGCTGGCTCGGTATACAGCCTCTCAGCGTTGCCGTTCTGCACGATCTTGCCACGATTCATCAACACGATGCGATCGGACATCGTCAACGCTTCTTCCTGATCGTGGGTGACGAACAGGGTGGTGAGTTTTAGCTCTTTTTGAATATTACGGATCTGTTCGCGCAGATGACGGCGAATACGCGCATCCAGCGCCGACAGCGGTTCGTCCAGCAGCAGCAAGCGTGGACGCGTCACCAGCGAACGTGCCAGCGCCACGCGCTGACACTGTCCGCCCGAAAGCTGATGCGGATAGCGGCGCGCGAAATCGGTGAGTTCGACCAGCGCCAGCACCTCCATCACGCGTTTTTGAATATCGCCGCTGGCCAGCTTCTGCATCTTCAGACCAAACGCCACATTCTTCTCAACCGTCATATTCGGAAACAGCGCGTAGCTCTGGAACACCATGCCAATGGTGCGCTTCTGCGGCGGCAGCGGCACGATATCCTGACCTTGCAGCAGCACTTTACCGCTATCAACGTCAGTCAATCCGGCGATGCAGCGTAGCAGCGTGGATTTACCGCAGCCGCTTGGGCCGAGCAGGGTGACAAACTCGCCCTCTTCGGCGCTAAAATCGATGTTTTCAAAAATGGCGGTCGGGCCGTAGCTTTTATTCAACTGAGTGACGTTCAGATAACTCATGGTCAGCCTCGTTCAGGATTGAGGGCATTCGCCAGCCAGGTGACCAGCAGAACGACGGCAAAATAGGAGATCACCAGCGCACTGGTGAAGTGGCCGCTGCCGTTGCGCATGTTAAACAGATAAACCTGCAAGGTTTCATAGCGGGTGCCGACCAGCATGTTAGCGAAGACGAATTCACCAATCAGGAAGGAGAAGGAGAGCAGCACCGCGATAAACACCCCTTTACGCAGGTTTGGCAGCACCACAAACAGCGCAGCCTGCCAGGTGCTGGCGCCGAGCAGCTGGGCGGCATCAATCAGCTCTTTTAGGTTGATCGCCTGCATGTTGTTGGAGATGGCGCGGTAGATAAATGGCAAAGCGATGGTGAAGTAGCAGCCGATCAAAATCCACGGCGTGCCGGTCAGCATCAAGGGTGACGACGAATAGAGCTGCGGCAGGCCGACCGATGACACCACCGGCGGCACGGCGAACGGCATCAGAATCAGCACATTCATTACCGCATCCAGCTTCGGATAGTAGTAAGCGATCACAAACATGGCGGGCAGCACCAGCACCAGCGAGAACAGTAGCGCACCGAAGCAAACCAGCAGCGAATGTCCCAGCGCCGTCAGGAAACGTGGATCGCTCCACAGCGCAGTCAGCCATTTAAGCGTAAAGCCCTGCGGCAGAATAGTGTCGCTCCAGCTGGTGGAAATGCCGTACAGCAGCGTCGCCAGCAGCGGCGCGGCCAGGATGCACAGCAGCAGCCAGACAATCAGGCGATGGTAAAATTTTTCCGCGCGAGACACGTGTGGCTCCTTAAGACGCTTTGGCGTTGAGATAGCTGCGGCGCACCAGATATTGCTGCACCACGGTAATCAGCGCCATGATCAGCACCAGCAGCATCGCCAGCGCACCGCCGGTATTGGGATCGAGTGAGATATCGCCGGATACCAGCGCCGCGATGCGCACCGGCACCACGTTAAAGTTGCCGGTTGTCAGCGCGTAAATGGTGGCGTAAGCACCGAGCGCGTTAGCCAGCAAAATCACGAAGGTGCCGAGTAGCGCCGGGAACAGAATCGGTAAACCGATATGCCACCAATAGCGCCCGCGCCCCGCGCCCAGCAGCGCGGCGGACTCCTGCCAATCCTGCCGCAAGCCATCAAACGCCGGATAGAGCAGCAAAATGCCAAGCGGGATTTGGAACCAGGTGTAAACCAGCACCATGCCGTCGCGCGAGAACAGCTTAAAGCCCTCCAGCACGCCGTAATGGCGCAGCAGCAGCGTCAGGCAGCCGTTCAGGCCAAGCAGGATGACAAAGGCAAACGCCAGCGGCACGCCGGCGAAGTTGCTGGTCATGTTGGTAAATGACATTAAAAAGCGCTGAAAACGCCCGCTGCCGAGTTGATGTAACGAATATCCAGCAATAAGCGAGATCAGCAGACCATAAATGCTTGACCAGATGGAGATATCCAGCGACAGGCGAAAGGCCTGTAAATAGAATGGCGAAGTGAGAATATCGCTATAGTTATCAATGCCCCAACGCTCATTCATGTCGCTCCAGAAGCTGTTGATAGCAATCCACAGCAGCGGTGCGAGCTGAAACGCCACCCAGAACAGGGCAAAAGGCAGCAGCAGCAGGGAAGCGAGCGTTTTTCCTTTCATTACTGCGGCTCCGCCAGTAACGCGCGGCAAACCGGCTTATCATGCTCAACGCCGAGTAAGGTGCAAACGATACCGCATAGCTCGGTCTGCTGGGGTTTGAGATCCGGCTGCAGTGAAAAACCGGCGCCAAACACAAACAGCGGCACCTGCGTCTCTTCGGGCAAAATGCCGCCGTGCGAGCGGTCATCGTTCATGCCGTGATCGGCGGTGACAATCACCTGATATCCGGCGGCCAGCCAACCTGGCATCCACTGCGACAGGTAACCATCGGCCATGCGCGCGCGGTTGCGATATTGCGGCGATGACAAACTGTGTTTGTGCCCGGCATCGTCAATGTTCATCGGGTGGATCAGCAGGAAGTCCGGATCGTGGCGCAGGCGCAGGCTTTCCGCGTCCTCAAACAGATGGGAATCCGGATAGCCGTCGTCCCAGTAAAAGTGCCCATACTGAATCGGCAGGTCGGGTGCGGCCGTATGCCGGTCGCGCACCGCATTGAACGGGGAGTGATTGTAAAGTTCACTCACCCAGTGATAGGCGGCCGCAGCGGTGGTGAGACCGGCTGCACGCGCATAATGGAAGATGCTGCGCTGATTACTTAAACGGCTGACGCCATTATGAATAATGCCGCTGCGCACCGGTGGAATGCCGGTGAGAATGCATTCATACAGCGGACGCGACAGCGAAGGCAGCTCGCAGGTCAGCGTGTAATATTGGCCGTTGCCCTGCGCGCATTCGGCAAATAGATAGCCCATCGCGTGCTGCGCTACCTGATTGCTCAGGCCATCCAACACCACCAGGATTGTTTTCATCCCTTCTCCTTTATGGCAATCGTTAATCCAGGTGCGCATAAATGCGCACCCTACAAAACAACGTTACTGTTTCATATTGATGATGACGTTCTCCTGCCACAGGCGCGGCAGCATTTTCGACGTCTTATCCCATGCCGCCTGGTCTTTGATTGGACGGGCATTCTTATACTCAGACTGCGGTAACAGTTTGGCCTGCACGTCAGCCGGCAGGGTTAAATGCTCAGCACGAATCGGACGCGCATAGCCTTTCGCCAGGTTGATCTGGCCTTCATCAGACAAGATGTATTCACGCGCCAGCTTGGCGGCATTTGGGTGTTTAGCGTACTTGTTGATGATGGTGCTGTAGCCCGAGGTGACGGAACCATCGGAGGGGATCACCACTTCGTAGCGATTTTTGTCGATTTGATCGCGATAGTTCAGACCGTTGAAGTCCCACACCACGGCAACCTGAATTTCGCCTTTCTCGATGTTGGCAATCACCGGATCGGTTACGCCAAGACGGCCCTCTTTCGCCAGGTCACCGAAGAAGCTCAGCGCCGGTTTAACGTTCTTCTCGTCACCGCCCATGGCGTAGCTGGCCGCCAGTACACCGTTGGCCGCTTGAGCTGCAGTACCGACGTCGCCGATAGTGACCACATACTTACCTTTCTTTAAATCGGCCCAGCTGTGTGGCACATCTTTCACCTGCTGCTTATCGACCAGGAAGGCGATGGTGCCGGTGTAGGCCAGCATCCAGTTGCCATCCTGATCTTTCGCCCAGCTCGGAATTTGATCCCAATGCGTTGGCTTGTAAGGTTGTGCTACGCCTTTCGCGACGGCAATCGGACCGAAAGCGGCACCCACATCACCGATATCGGCGCTGGCGTTCTCCTTCTCTGCAGCAAATTTTGCCAGCTCTTGCGCAGAAGACATGTCAGTGTCGCTGTGTTTCAGACCATATTTGCTGCTGAGATCACTCCAGGTATCTTTCCAGTTGGCCCAGCTATCCGGCATGCCGACGCTGTTAACCTGGCCTTCAGCGCGCGCGGCTTTTTCTAACGCGGCGAGGTCATTATCTGCAGCTTGCGCGGCAGGCAGCGCAAGCAGTACGGCACTGGCTACTACAGAGGCGATAAACGCTTTCATCTCGATTGCTCCCGGTATATGTTGTGGGACTTCTTGGTCTAGTCCAGCAAGAACCGAGCCAATGTAGCCCGAGTAGATGAAGGTTTTATGACCATGGTGGTGAAATGTGGTGTGGCGCGACGATCCACATGCGGTTACAGCGCGCTAAAGCGTGGGTTGACTCTTGTCACATTGTAGTCATCGAACTGTCATAGTGCAGATTTGCCCCAAAATGAGGCTGAAAAATGTTGTCAAAAACGGCGGATATGATTGCGGCAGGCGTGCGGGAACGCATTGAAAACGGTGAATTTGCCAGCGGTCGTTTGCCTGCGGAGCGCGCGTTAAGCGAACACTATTCCACCACGCGCATCACGCTGCGTGAGGCGTTGGGTTTGCTGGAAGCGCAGGGCATAATTTATCGCGAATTGCGCCGTGGCTGGTTTCTCGCACCGCCGCGCCTGGTTTATAACCCTTCGCATCACAGCCATTTTCATGCGATGGCGGCCGAGCAAGGTCGCGTTGCCAGCACCGAAGTGCTTGAAGCGCGTGAAGTGCCAGCCCAGTTGGCGATTGCGCATCATCTGCAGCTGCTGGAGGGCGACAAGGTGTACCGCATTCGCCGTTTGCGCCGCATTGACGGCCGCGCGGTGTTGTATGTTGAGCATTACCTTAATCCAGCCTATTTCCCGGGCTTGCTGGATGAAGATCTCACGCGTTCACTCACCGATCTCTATGACCAGCGCTACGGCATCCGCTACGGTGGCGCGCGCTTTACTATTTTGCCGGGGCCACTTCCGGTGCGTGCTGCGCCTGCGCTCAATGTCGCCAGCGGTACGCCGGGCTTACTGATTACCCGCATCAACCGCGATCAGCACAAGCGAGTGATTGATTGTGACTGCGAGTTCTGGCGCTACGACGCGCTGTGCGTAGATGTTGAAGTATAAATATTGTGATTTTGATCACGCTACAGCATGATAGCGTCAGAAAGTTCTTGAGAGACTAAGGCGCGAAAAAATGACAATAAAAACAGGGGTTGGGCAGTACATTTCATTAGCATTGCAGTGGGTGCTCAACATTGGCCTGATTATTCTGGCCATTATTCTGGTGGTGTTTCTCGGTAAGGAAACCATTCATCTGGCCAATGTGTTGTTCAGCACCGGTGAGCAGACCTCTTCTTATCTGCTGATTGAAGGCATCGTGATCTATTTCCTCTATTTCGAATTTATCGCGTTGATTGTGAAGTACTTTCAGTCGGGCTATCACTTTCCGCTGCGCTATTTTATCTACATCGGTATCACCGCCATTATTCGCCTGATCATCGTCGACCATAAAAACCCGTTTGATACGCTCTATTATTCAGCGGCGATTTTGATTCTGGTGGTGACGCTGTGGCTGGCAAACAGTAACCGCCTGAAGCGCGAGTAATTACCCTTCTTTATCTGCCGTGGCACAACGAGCCGTGCCACGCATTCTCCTCTGCGTTAAACTAGGGCAACTTTTTTTCCGGAGATGTCCTGATGTCGCATGACGCGCTGCGCCAGTTACGCGCACTGCACTGGCTGCCAGCCTCTTCCCCACGGCTTTCTGCCCCTTTACTCGACTGGTTACTTGAAGAAGATTCCATGACGCGTCGCTTTGAGCAGCATTGCCAGCAGGTGACGGTAGAACTCATTCGTGAAGCGTTTATTGGTGCCGATGAGGTAACGGATGAAGCTGAATTTCTGCCTAGTGATCAACGCTTTTGGCTACGCGAAATTGTGCTGTGCGGCGATGGTGAACCCTGGCTGATTGGCCGCACCGTGGTGCCGGAAAGTACCCTTCACGGCCCGGAGCAGATGCTGCAACAGCTGGGTACGCGCCCGCTTGGTCGCTATCTGTTTTCTTCATCGACTCTAAGTCGCGATTTTATCGATCCTGGCCAGGTAGACGATTTGTGGGGACGTCGTTCCCGCCTGCGTTTATCAGGCAAACCGCTACTGCTAACCGAACTGTTTTTACCGGCGTCGCCGCTGTATCGCGCGCTGGAGCAAGGATAAAACCACTGTGCAAAACACCTTACCCATGACCAAATGGCAGGCTTACTGCCGCCTGATGCGTATCGATAAACCGATCGGCACCGTTCTACTGTTGTGGCCGACGATGTGGGCGCTGTGGCTCTCGGGCATGGCGATTCCGCCGCTACCGGTGCTGCTGGTGTTTGTGCTCGGCGTCATCGTGATGCGTGCTGCAGGCTGCGTCATCAATGACTATGCTGACCGAAAAATCGATGGCCACGTCAAGCGTACCGCATCACGTCCGCTGGCCAGCGGCGCGGTAACGGAGAAGGAAGCCAAACTGCTGTTTGCCGGGCTGGGAATAGTGGCGTTTATGCTGGTACTGACCATGAACACCATGACCATTTTGCTGTCGTTTGGCGGTCTGGCGCTGGCATGGGTCTATCCGTTTATGAAACGCTACACGCATCTGCCGCAGGTAGTTCTGGGGGCGGCATTTGGCTGGGCTATTCCGATGGGGTGGGCGGCAGTTAGTGAGTCCTTACCTTTAGTGTGCTGGTTGGTATTCATCGCTAATATCTGCTGGACGGTGGCCTATGATACGCAATATGCGATGGTGGACCGCGATGATGATCTGAAGATTGGCGTGAAATCCACGGCGATCCTGTTTGGTCGCTATGACAAACTGATTATCGGTTTACTGCAGCTGGCGACGCTGGGCCTGATGGTACTGGTGGGCATGATGCTCAATCTGAATGGGGCATTTTACTGGGCGCTACTGCTGGCGGCAGGCTTATTTGTGCATCAGCAGAAGCTGATTGCTCAGCGCGAGCGCGATGCCTGCTTCCAGGCGTTTCTGAATAACAACTATGTGGGCATGGTGCTATTTATCGGCATTTTGCTCAGCACCGTACCGTTCGCCGATTTGCTGTAAACAAAAAAGGCGCACCGAAGTGCGCCTTTTTATCGCTGGTCGCCAGGTTAATCGTGCGCGACCGCGCTCTCAATCGTCAGACGCACATCGCTGGTCACTAACTCCGCCAGCATTTGCCACATCATATGACTCCGTTCTGCATCAGCATCGCCTTTATCACTGATGTAACCTTCATCACGCAGCGTTAGCACCAGCGCAGTAAATACCGCTTTATCAAAGAACTCTGGCGCGTTAATGCCGTGCAGCACTGACAGGCGTTGAGCCAACGTGCGGCTCTCCTTCTCCAGCGTGCCGCGGTTAATGGCCGGTTTTGCGCTGAGAATGGCGAAGGTAATCGCAAAGCGCTGCAGCGTTTCACGAATACCTGCCGCCAGCAGCTGCAGCGAACGGTGACGCGCCGGTGTCATTTTCAGCATGCCGTCTTGCAGTGTGATCAGCCCCTGACGCGCCATCTCGGCGCACAGAGCGTTGAGCACCGCAGGCAATTCCGCTTTATCCCAACGCAGGAACAGCTCGCTCTTCAACATCGGATACACCAGGCTAACCTGGCGCAGCAGCTCAGCATCGCTGATTTCGCGATGCTGCTGCACAATGGCGGCAATCAGCGACGGCATCACCAGCATGTGATGAATGTTGTTGCGATAGTAGGTCATCAGCACCGCCTGCTCGCGCGGCAGAATGATGATGTCGCCAATGTTGTCTTGCTCGGTCTCGAACTTGTTCATGCCCATGGCGTGATCAAGCAGCGCTTCGGCGCTCATATCCGGTACCGTTGCTTCCGGTGAATACGGTACGTTGCGCAGCAGTTGGGTGTAACACTCAAGCTGTTCAATCAACTGTTCGCGCGTCAATGAACGCTGACGTGAGGCCAGCAGCGCGGTGACGCACAGGTTCATGGCGTTCGCCGCACCCGCTTCGTTGATGCGTACCATCAGCTTCGCCGCAATATCATTCACGGCTGGCGTCATCCATGCAGGGCGTTGTGGTTCGATCGGATCGATTGCGTCACGCCATTCCGGCACGTTTTTGTTGAGGTAATTCATCAACGGCAGCGGTTCGCCAAAGTTGACGTAGCCCTGACCAAGATTGCGCAACTTACGTAAGCCGCGCACCATCTGCAGGAAGCTCTCTTTCTCTTTGGCGGCGCCACGCAGCTCTTTAGCGTAAGTACCCACTTCCATCACGTGCTCATAACCAATGTAAATCGGCACAAAAGTGATGGGACGACTGCCGCCACGCAGCATCGCCTGCAGCGTCATCGATAAGGTGCCGGTTTTCGGGTCCAGCAAACGTCCGGTGCGTGAGCGTCCGCCCTCAACAAAGTACTCAACCGAGTATCCACGGCTAAACAGCTCGCCAAGGTATTCACGGAACACCGTGGAGTAGAGCTTGTTGCCCTTGAAGGTACGACGAATAAAGAACGCGCCCAGACGACGGAAAATCGGGCCTGCTGGCCAGAAATTCAGATTGATACCTGCGGCAATGTGCGGCGGCACCAGGCCCTGGTGATAGAGCACATAAGAGAGCAGCAGGTAGTCCATGTGACTGCGATGGCAGGGCACATAGACAATCTCGTGGCCATCCTGCGCCAGCTGACGCACGCGCTCGCCACCGTGGACGGTGATGCCCTGATAAAGGCGGCTCCACAGCCAGCCCATTACGCGGTCGGTCACTTTAATCGCTTCGTAAGAGAAGTTTGCCGCCACTTCTTCCATCATTTCGATGGCATTCTGCTGAGCTTTCTCATGCGAAATCTTTTTACTGCGCGCTTCATCTTCGACTGCTTTTTCAATCGCTTTGGATTGCAACAGCTTATTGAAGAGGTCCTGACGCGCGGGCAGACGCGGTCCGACAGCGGCCAGGCGCTGGCGAGCAAAGTGAATGCGCGCGACACGTGCCAGTTTCTGCGCAATCGACTTGTCGGTGCCGTGTTCGGTCGCCATTTGGCGCAGCGAAACGGTTTGCGAGAAGCGAACGAAGCTATCGCGGCCGTGCCACAAAATGGCGAAGAACTTCTGCACGCCATTCAGAATACGCAGATGCGGTGTCGCTTCTCCCTGAATTTCACGTCCCGGCGCACGACCAAACATCACCGCAACGGGTAACATCTGGACATCGAGCTGTGGGTTGCTGCGGTGCAAATCGAGATAGTCGTGGAATAGCTTTACTGATTCCGGATTCGCCACGAAATAGGGAATAACGCGCGGGCCGTCGTGAATAAACACGTGGCGCGGTAGCAAGGTGCCATCGATCTCTAGCGGAGCCAGCGGATCGGGCAGATCATGTTTCAGACATTGCGCCCGTAGCGTGAGCAGGTCAGCCTTTGAATCATAAGGCAAAACATACATCACTGGACGTGTCGGATCGATCCCGTGTTCAGAGACGGGATCGGTCGGAATGACCTTACTTTTTACCAAAATAGAGAGTGGTAAATTCAATAATTTGTAATAGAGTTTACGCCAACCTGACATAGACAACTTAAAGCCTCTTGTTAGCAAAGCGCGGCAAGCATACCAGAAAGCGCAGCGAAGATCTGTGGCTCTGCCACCTCCCACTGCCACACATTGACGTCAAAATAGTTCAAGGGTTCCATAAAAATGGCAAATAACGTCACCGGTCTTGTAAGAATAGTGAAAGCAGCCGGTTATTCCTGGCAGGGCTTGCGTGCCGCATGGCAGCATGAAGCCGCATTTCGCCAGGAGGCGATTGCCGCGCTGGTGGCTATTATCGTGGCCAGTTGGCTGGATGTTGATGCCATTTCCCGCGTGTTAATGATTGGTTCGGTGGTACTTGTCATCATTGTTGAAATCCTTAATAGCGCCATCGAAGCGGTGGTAGACCGCATCGGTCAGGAGCAGCATCCGTTAGCCGGGCGCGCCAAAGATATGGGATCGGCTGCCGTGTTGCTGACTATCTTACTGGCTCTGTTTGTCTGGATCGCGCTGCTCTGGACGCATTTGAGATAGGGATTCCAGATTCATCAATGCGCTGATTTTTCCCTCTGTTACGGTTTTCATTTCGCGAATACCTGTATATACTCACAGCGACTGTATAAACAACCAGGGGGCGGGATGAAAGCGTTAACTGCAAGGCAGCAACAGGTCTATGACCTGATTCGCGACCATATTAACCAGACGGGCATGCCGCCAACGCGTGCGGAAATTGCTGCGCAACTGGGTTTTCGCTCGCCCAATGCTGCTGAAGAGCATCTGAAAGCGCTGGCGCGAAAAGGCGTTATTGAAATTGTTTCCGGCGCATCGCGCGGGATACGCCTGCTGATGGAAGAAGAGCCGAGCGAAGGTTTGCCATTAATTGGCCGCGTCGCTGCTGGCGAGCCGCTGCTGGCACAAGAGCACATTGAAGCGCACTATCAGGTTGATGCCAACCTGTTCAAACCCAGCGCCGATTTCCTGCTACGCGTTAGCGGTATGTCGATGAAAGATATCGGCATTATGGATGGCGATCTGTTAGCGGTGCATAAAACTCAGGAAGTGCGTAACGGCCAGGTTGTGGTGGCGCGCATTGATGATGAAGTCACCGTTAAACGCTGGAAAAAGCAGGGCGCGATTGTGCATCTTCTGCCGGAAAATAATGATTTCCAGCCGATTATCGTTGATACCCGCGAGCAGTCACTGACCGTTGAAGGTTTGGCTGTGGGTATTGTGCGCAACGGCGAATGGCTCTGATCAATTTCTGATCCTCCCCAACTGCGGCGGCGTATGCTGCGCTGACCGCAGTCTGCTATTTTATTTCTCTGTGACATTTTCTGCGGCACTGTCGGGCGCATTATCACGCTGATACCGCAAACAACGGAATGCGATGATGCAGCTGTTTTCCCCTTCAGATAAAGCACTCTGGCGGCTGGCGCTGCCAATGATTCTCTCCAACATCACCGTTCCGCTGCTGGGCGTGGTGGATACTGCCGTCATTGGTCATCTTGATAGCCCCATTTATCTCGCTGGCGTCGCCGTGGGTACCACGGCAACCAGTTTCATCTTCATGCTTCTGCTGTTTTTGCGAATGAGCACCACCGGCCTGACCGCGCAGGCTTTTGGTGCGAATGATAAAAGCGCACTGGCGCGCGCCTTGACGCAACCGCTGCTCATCGCTTTAGTCTTCGGACTCTTATTTATGCTGTTGCGAACGCCAGTAAGCAGTTTGGCGGCAGCACTGATGGGCGGCAGTCCGGAAGTGCAGCAGCAGGCGAAAATATTTATTGAGATTCGCTGGCTGAGTGCGCCGGCCACCTTGGCTAATTTGGTGATTCTTGGCTGGCTGCTGGGCGTGCAGTATGCGCGTGCGCCGATGGTGTTATTGATCGTCGGTAATCTGGTGAACATCCTGCTCGACCTGCTGTTTGTCCTCAAGCTGCACTGGGGCGTGGCGGGAGCGGCGGCGGCTACGGCGTTGGCCGAATATGTCACGCTGGGTGTGGGTTTGTGGATGGTAGCGCGGGTACTTAAATTGCGCGGTATCCACTTCACGCTGCTAAAAAATAGCTGGCGCGGTGATGCGGCGCGGTTGTTTCGCCTCAATCGCGACATTATGTTGCGTTCCCTTATGCTGCAAATCTGCTTCGCGTCTCTCACCATTCTCGGTGCGCGCATTGGTCCGGATGTCGTTGCGGTCAATGCGGTGCTGCTGATGTTCCTCACCTTTACTGCCTACGCATTAGATGGCTTTGCCTATGCGGTAGAAGCCTGTTCCGGTGAAGCGGTCGGCGCTAAAGATCGCAGCCGGTTATTGCTGATCTGGCACGCTGCTTGTCGACAGGCCTGTTTTGTGGCGGTGCTATTTGCGCTGATTTATGCGTTCACTGGCCCGCAGATTGTAGCGATGCTGACTTCACTGGAAGCACTACGCGACATGGCCGATCGCTACCTCATCTGGCAGGTGATACTGCCGCTGATTGGCGTCTGGTGTTATCTGCTGGATGGCATGTTTATCGGCGCGACGCGCGGGCGAGAGATGCGAAACAGCATGGTAATAGCGGCCATTGGTTATGGCGTAGCGCTGTTGACGCTGCCGTGGCTCGGTAACCACGGTTTATGGTTGGCGGTAACGGTATTCCTGGCGTTACGTGGGCTGACACTATGGCTAATCTGGCGGGGTCACTGGCAACGTGATAGCTGGTTTAACGCCTGATTAAGCGAAGCGTAACCTACAGATTAATCTGTAATTCTCTGCAAACTTCGAAGCGGCTACTACAATTACCTTATACGGCGCACATGAGTAGCGCGTTGTCTGGGTATATTGCCATATAGACAGGCGATATATCTATCTCACTCAGGATGAAGTGGAGGATTATATGAACAAAGACGAAGCGAGCGGAAACTGGAAGCAGTTTAAAGGGAAAGTGAAGGAAAAGTGGGGCAAGCTTACGGATGATGATATGACCGTGATCGAAGGTAAACGCGAGCAGCTTGTCGGTAAAATCCAGGAACGCTATGGCTATGCGAAAGATCAGGCAGAGACCGAAGTGAAAGACTGGGAAAGCCACAACAAAGATTACCGCTGGTAGTCGACGACCCCTATTAAGGATGATGCTCCTACCCACCGGTCATTATGATCGGGTCGGCACAAGGATGTGCCCATTACGCTTTTCTCACCCGCTTTTTCCCCTCAACCTGGTGGTCGTGTTCGCAGCTTTCGTGATGCGTACAAGCCGCAACCTCAGCGCAATTCTCACACAAGCCATGTGCTTCAATCACCGTATGACGCAGTGAAAATCCCGCTTGGTCTGCCAGTGCCGCGATAGTTTTTTCCACGCCATGAGCATGCTTTTCGCTGACCGCTGCACAACCATCACACACCAGCATCACCGAAGTGTGTGCCGGCTCATCGAAATGGTGGCAAACCACATAACTGTTGTTCGACTCCACGCGATGAATAAATCCCTGTTCCAGCAAAAAATCCAGTGCACGATAGATGGTGGGCGGTTTGGCTTGCGGCTCACTCACGCGCAGCTGATCCAGCAAATCGTAAGCGCTTATCGAACCGTTTTGCTCTGCCATTAAGCGCAGCACTTCGGCGCGTTGAGTGGTGAGACGCACGCCGCGGTCGAGGCAAAGTGATTCTGCCTGAGTAAGAAGTTGTTCGGGCGTGAGGTTTGACATAAGCATTCTCCAGGTTGCAGGTGATGTTATTTTATCACACAAATTTTTACCCTGCTGTGATTGCTTATTCCCCTTAAAAATGGCCAGAAAGCTCTCGCCAATCAATAAATTATCCTAAGAATCCTCCCCACGATTTTTCTGCAATGATTTTACCTGAGAAATGCGGACCGCCAGACAGCGCAACGGCGCACGGGTTTTTGCTTTGCAACTCACCGGGTTAGCGTCTATGGTTCAAAAGGTCTTAAGTAATTTCTGGTATCAATTTACTCACTGTTAATTTTTCTGCATAAAAACACAGCGGAATGGCGCTTATGCATCCAATTCTGCGAATAGCAGTGCTATTTCCTTTTAATTCACAGCAATGAAGCGTTAGCCAGGGTTCAGAATAGCGGCTAACTAAACTGTTCCGTCGGTGAGTGGCTCAGCGACATTTTAAAGGTGATGGCAGACTCATGGTGAAGACATTATTCAGGCACAAAAAAGTAGCTTATCTTGTTGGTTTGAATGCGGTATTTCTCTCCTCGTCGGCTCTGGCAGCAGGAACATGGTATGACGCGCGGAATGATGCGATGGGCGGTACGGGGGTAGCTTCTTCTACCTGGAGTTCAGCGGTGCTGGCGAACCCAGCATTGATGACCAAAGCGCAGCCTGAAGATAACGTCAGCATTATTATCCCTTCAGCAGGGGCGCAGGTGACTGACAAAGACAAATTACTGGATCGCGTTGATGACATCACCGATACCGTCGATCGTTATCAGGATGTCATCGATAACCTGACCTTTGCAGATTACCTTAATGGTTATCCACAACTTAAAGCGGCAGCGGGCGATGTGGCTAATCAGCTCAGCGATCTACGCGGTAATAAAGCGAATGCCACCGCGGGTGTGGCGCTGGCAGTCACCGTACCAAATGAAACGTTGCCCTTTGCCTTTATCACCAAAGCATACGGAACGGCGCATGTGCGAGCTAACGTCGCTGATAGCGATATTGCCTACCTACGCGGTGTTGCTAATGGCACCATCATTCCCGTACCGGGAGATGAAGATAATCTGCGTTCCAGCGCCAACGGCTTGGCCGCGTTAGTCACGGATTATGGTGTTGCAGTTGCGCATGAATTCTCGATTGCTGGCCATCCGGTTTCAGTCGGCGTGACGCCAAAACTGCAGAAAACCTGGTTGTATAACTACACCGCCAGTATTTATAACTACGACAAGAGCGACATCAACAGCAGCCGCTATCGCAGCAGCGATACCGGTTTCAACGTGGATGCCGGCGTGGCCACTGATTTTGGTGACAACTGGACCTTTGGCGTGACCGGTCAAAACCTGATTTCGCGCGATATCGACACCAAAGAGGTCAACGGCTACCGCGATACCTATCAAATTCGTCCGCTGGTAACTACCGGGCTCTCCTGGAATAACGGACCGTTCACGTTGGCGGGTGATGTTGATCTGACCGAAACCAAGCGCTTCAAATCGGAAGAGTCCAGCCAATATGCGGGCGTGGGCGCAGAGTATCGTGTGCTGGATTGGCTGGCGCTGCGCGCCGGTTATCGCGCCGATTTGAAATCGAATGATACCGATGTCTTTACCGCTGGTTTGGGCGTGTCACCGTTCAACAATACGGTCCATCTGGATCTGGCCGGTTCGGTCGGCAAAGACAATACCGTGGGTGCGATGTTGCAACTCGGATTTAACTTCTAACCCCAGCAAGGTTTTAATCCTGCAAACGGGCGGCTGTGTCGCCCGTTTTGCTGTGGTATCATTGCGCAGTTTCTCATCACTTAACTCACTGCGGATTTACTGCGTTTCATGACCGATACTTTCTCCTCGCAACGTTTTTCTATCGCCCCCATGCTCGACTGGACCGATCGCCACTGTCGCTATTTCCACCGTAAGTTGAGCGGCGATACGCTGCTGTACACCGAAATGGTGACGACTGGCGCAATCATTCACGGTAAGGGCGACTATCTGGCCTACAGCGAGGATGAACATCCGCTGGCGCTGCAACTCGGCGGTAGCGATCCCGCTGCGCTGGCGCAGTGCGCCAAACTGGCTGAAGAGCGTGGCTACGATGAGATCAACCTGAATGTAGGTTGTCCGTCCGACCGCGTTCAGAACGGCCGTTTTGGTGCCTGCCTGATGGCTGATGCCGCGCTGGTTGCCGATTGCATTAAAGCCATGCGCGACGTCGTGAGCATCCCGGTAACGGTAAAAACCCGTATCGGCATTGACGAGCAGGATAGCTATGAATTTTTATGTGATTTTATTGGCACCGTGGCGCAACAGGGCGGCTGCGAAACCTTTATTATCCACGCGCGCAAAGCCTGGTTGTCAGGTTTAAGCCCGAAAGAGAACCGTGAAATTCCGCCGCTGGATTATCCACGCGTCTATCAGCTAAAGCGCGATTTTCCAGCACTGACCATGGCGATAAACGGCGGTATCAAGACGCTGGAAGAGGCCAAACTGCATCTGCAGCATATGGATGGCGTGATGATGGGGCGTGAAGCCTATCAAAATCCTGGCATTCTGGCGCAGGTGGATCGCGAACTGTTTGGACGCGATACGCCAACTGTCGATCCTGTGGCAGTGGTGCGCTCGATGTATCCCTATATCGAAGCGGAGTTATCGAAAGGCATGTATCTCGGCCACGTTACGCGTCATATGCTTGGCCTGTTCCAGGGAATTCCCGGTGCTCGCCAGTGGCGCCGCTACTTGAGTGAGAATGCCCACAAGCCCGGCGCAGATGTGCGCGTGGTAGAAGCGGCGCTGGCGCTGGTTGCGGATAAAATCCCGCAGGAAGCGCTGTAATCATCGGGGGTTGGGTCGCCATGAATGGCGATCCTAAGCAAGCCAGTGGTAGGGTGCGCATTGATGCGCACCGGAACCACAGCACAATAATCCCTTACAGTTGGTTTTTTCTGCGCCACAAGTTAGCAATTTCCACCACGTCTCAGGCATCGCCATTCTGGCGCTATCAATTATTTCAACGTGTTAGCTGAAGTTCTTACCTGGCACGCATCTTGTAATACTCCTGATGTTACTTACACAGGAGAACCTTCGTGGAAATTCTATTTGTTCTCGGCTTTTTTCTCATGCTGCTGTTTACCGGCGTTTCGCTGCTGGGAGTTATCGCGGCATTGGTCGTTGCCACTGCTTTGATGTTCTTCGGCGGGTTACTGGCAATTGTTATCAAAGTGTTGCCATGGCTGGTATTGGCGGTCATTGCCGTGTGGCTTTATCGTGCATTTACTACGCCATCAGGCGAGGCAAAGTTACGCAGGCTGAAAAGAAAAATCAGTGACTTAGAGAGAAAGAGCTGGCGCTAAATGCGGTGATGATCACAGACTCGAAAATTGCTTAGATCAATTCCGCAATTAAACATATTTTTTACTTATGTTTTCTGTCAGGATGATTGGCGTTGTTACAAACGAATTCATCGCCGCTGTCCCTACACCAGCGCGAACTATAAAAAAGAAAGAAAAAGGGGCTTCCTAATGGGAAGCCCCGTTTGCTTTTAGCCGATCAGGGAATCAGCAGGCTCGAACCTTGCGTTGCCCGGCTCTCCAGCACCTGATGCGCGCGCACCGCATCGCTCAAGGCAAATTTCTGCTGCTCCGGCACGTTTAGCTGAATCGCCCGGCTGGCAATCAGTGAGAACAACTCGTTGCTGGCGGCATCCAGTTCTTCACGATTGGTGATGTAGCCAAACAATGAAGGTCGGGTGACAAACAGCGAGCCTTTCTTATTCAGAATACCCAGGTCGATGCCCGTTACCGGGCCCGATGCATTGCCAAAGCTCACCATTAATCCGTGACGACGTAGGCTATCCAGCGAAGGTTCCCAGGTATCTTTCCCCACCGAGTCATACACAACGGCGACTTTCTCACCGTTGGTCAACTCGCTGACGCGCTTAGCGATATCCTCTTCGCGATAGTTAATCGTCGCCCATGCACCCGCATCTTTGGCGATTTGCGCTTTTTCCGCGCTCCCCACGGTACCAATCAGATGCGCGCCCAGCGCCTTGGCCCATTGGCAGGCAATCAAACCGACGCCACCGGCAGCGGCATGGAACAGGAAGATTTCATCGGCTTTCACTTTATAGGTTTGGCGCAGCAGATACTGCACGGTTAACCCCTTAAGGAACGAGGCTGCACCTTGCTCAAAGCTGATGCTGTCCGGCAGGATCACTAATCGATCTTCGGCCACATTATGCGCTTCGCTATAAGCTCCCAGCGCGGCCTGGCAATACACCACGCGATCGCCCGCTTTAAAGCGCGTCACTGCCGATCCCACACGCTTAACCACGCCGGCCGCTTCCGTCCCCAAACCTGATGGGAATGCGCTTACCGGATATAAGCCGCTGCGCACGTAGGTATCAATGTAGTTAATACCAATCGCTTTGTTCTCAACCTGTACTTCGTGTTCGGCAGGATCGGCTAACTCGAAATCGGCCCATTGCAATACTTCGGGGCCGCCGTGTTGGTTGAACTGAATACGCTTTGCCATTCTGACTCCTGTGATTGTTCATCCTGGGACGGTATACTTGCGCGTCCCTTTCACGATCGGTAATGCATTCACTATGGCAGGAAATAAACCCACCAACAAATCGAACGAACCCCGCGATCGGCAGCTGGAAGGCGTGAAAATGCCGCCGCATTCCATAGAAGCGGAGCAGTCGGTGCTGGGTGGGTTGATGCTGGATAACCAGCGCTGGGACAACGTCTCTGAACGCGTCGTCGCCAACGATTTCTTCAACCGCTCGCACCGCATGATTTTCACAGAGATGCAGCGTTTGCTGGAGGCGGGCCAACCGATCGACCTGATAACGCTGTCTGAATCACTGGAAACGCTGGGTGAATTAGAGATGGCGGGCGGCTTCGCCTATCTGGCCGAACTGGCGAAAAACACGCCAAGTGCGGCGAATATCGGTGCCTATGCCGATATCGTGCGTGAACGTGCGGTCGTGCGCGAAATGATCTCGGTGGCGAACCAGATAGCCGATGCGGGTTACGATCCGCAGGGACGCAGCAGCGAAGACCTGCTCGATTTCGCCGAATCTAACGTGTTCAAAATCGCTGAGCAGCGCGCCAATAAAGATCAGGGTCCGCAGAACATCGAGCAGATTCTGGAAGCTACGGTATCGCGCATTGAGGCGCTGGTCTCCACGCCGCACGATGGCGTCACCGGCGTCGATACCGGTTATCAGGATTTGAACAAAAAAACTGCCGGATTACAGGGCTCGGATCTGATTATCGTCGCGGCGCGTCCGTCGATGGGTAAAACCACGTTCGCCATGAACCTGTGTGAAAACGCCGCCATGTTGCAGGATAAGCCAGTACTGATTTTCAGTCTGGAGATGCCCAGCGAACAGCTGATGATGCGTATGTTGGCGTCGCTGTCGCGCGTGGACCAGACGCGTATTCGTACCGGTCAGTTGGAAGATGAGGATTGGGCGCGCATCTCTGCCACCATGGGGATTTTGCTTGAGAAGAAGAACATGTTTATTGATGACTCTTCTGGCCTGACGCCAACCGAAGTGCGTTCGCGCGCGCGACGCATCTTCCGTGAAAACGGTGGATTGAGCTTAATCATGATCGACTACCTGCAACTGATGCGTGTACCGGCGCTGTCGGATAACCGTACGTTAGAGATCGCCGAGATCTCGCGCTCACTCAAAGCGCTGGCCAAAGAGTTGAATGTGCCGGTCGTCGCACTTTCACAGCTGAACCGCTCGCTGGAGCAGCGCGCCGATAAGCGCCCGGTCAACTCGGATCTGCGTGAATCCGGCTCGATCGAGCAGGACGCCGACTTGATCATGTTCATCTATCGTGACGAGGTGTATCACGAAAACAGCGATCTGAAAGGCATCGCCGAGATCATCCTCGGTAAGCAGCGTAACGGCCCGATCGGTACGGTACGTTTGACCTTTAATGGTCAATGGTCGCGTTTTGATAACTATGCTGGCCCGCAATACGACGACGAATAATCCTTTCTCCGCAGATGCATGCACGATTTGTGCATGCATTTCACGTCATCAGAAAATAGTGTTGGACAACCCCGGCGTTAATCAGGTTATCTGTAACAAAGCGCACTCAATAACGCTGTGGAAGCAGAATGACTCAGGTAGACGATCACGACCTTAAGATATTGACTCTATTACAATCTAATGGACGCCTCACCAATCAAGAACTCAGCGATTTAGTCGGACTTTCGGCGTCACAATGTTCACGTCGCCGCATTAATCTTGAGCAGGCAAATCTCATTCTTGGCTATCACGCTCGCCTGTCGCCAGATGCGGTTGGCCTGGGCATGGTAGGATTAATTGAAGTGAGATTGAAAAACCATACGCCGGATTATGAAGAGAGCTTCCATCGCATGGTGGAAGAGGAAGCGGCGATTGTTGATGCCTTCAAAACGACCGGCGATGCCGATTATCTTCTGAAGGTGGCGGTCGCCGATTTAGCCTCACTCAGCGCGCTGATCAGCCAGTTAGTGGCCGGCCATCAGAGTGTCGCCCACGTAAAAACCTCCGTGGTTTTAAGCCGTCTCAAAGAGAACGGTTTGATGATGATTCCCCAGCACAAAACGCGCCAAAAAAGTGCATGATGTGCTAATCTGGTGCAATAATTGCCGTATTAATGCAAAAAGCGCGCACCAGAAAACAGATTTGTGCATGAGTTGATGGTTTGAGTCCTAATTAATGCACAAAAACCTGCAATAAAGCGCCTTAGTTATCAATTGGATAATCACTGGCACCCATCGGCGGCTAACATAGGTCACCGATGTGGTGCGTTTTTTGCATTTGAAGGGCATCATTTGCAATGAGATTAACCCATGGATAACGTTGTACAACCCACTAAAGTTCCTCACTCACTCGTTGAAGATGCGCTGGCGATCGTGCTCGGCACGCTGATGGTGTCGTTTGGTGTCATCATGCTGAAACAAGCCGGCGCGTTGACCGGCAGCTCAGCGGGTATTGCCTTTTTGATCAGCTATTTGTCGCCGCTCTCCTTTGGTAGCGCGTTCTTCCTGATCAACCTGCCATTTTACTGGCTGGCGGTACGCCGCATGGGCTGGGAATTCACCCTGAAAACCTTCTGCGCGGTGGGTTTGGTTTCGCTGTTTACCCATCTGCACCCGCTGTTTGTGCATTTTTCTGCGCTAAATCCGTTTTATGCGACACTGTTCGGTAACGTGGTGATGGGCGTTGGGTTTATAGTGTTGTTCCGTCATAAAGCCAGCCTCGGCGGCATCAATATTCTGGCGCTCTGGTTGCAGGACCGCATCGGTCTGCGTGCCGGAAAACTGCAGATGGCGGTCGATACCTGCGTGGTGTTAGCCTCGCTGTTTGTGGTGTCGTTACCCATGCTGTTGGCCTCAATTGCGGGCGCGGTGATCCTTAATCTCATCATCGCAATGAATCATCGTCCCGGCCGTTACCTGGTTTAATGACGCCTCTTACCTCTTATTTATGACCAATCATGGAGATCTGCACCGTGTTTCAAAACGTTGATGCTTATGCCGGCGATCCGATTCTGTCGCTGATGGAAACTTTCAAACAAGATCCGCGCGATAACAAAGTAAACTTAAGCATTGGTCTCTATTACAACGAAGCGGGCATTATTCCTCAGCTGCAGGCCGTTGCCGCCGCGGAAGAGCGTCTGCAGGCGCAGCCGCATCAGGCGTCGCTGTATCTGCCGATGGAAGGTTTGAACGCTTACCGTAACGCGATTGCACCGCTGCTGTTTGGTAAACAACATCCGATGCTGCAAGCGGGTCGCATTGCATCCATCCAGACGCTGGGTGGTTCGGGCGCACTGAAAGTCGGTGCCGATTTCCTGAAGCGCTACTTCCCTGCTTCAAACGTGTGGGTGAGCGATCCAACATGGGAAAACCACATCGCGATCTTCAACGGTGCGGGTTTCGACGTGGATACCTATCCGTGGTACGACGCTGAGACCAACGGCGTGAAGTTTGATGCGTTCATTGCCAAACTGAAAACGTTGCCGAAGCAATCCATCGTGCTGCTGCATCCGTGCTGCCACAACCCAACCGGCGCCGATCTGACTAACGCGCAGTGGGATGAAACCACCGAAGTCCTGAAAGCGCAGGAGCTGATTCCGTTCCTCGATATCGCCTATCAGGGCTTTGGGGCGGGCATGGAAGAAGATGCTTATGCGATTCGCGCGATTGCGGCAGCCGGTTTGCCTGCGCTGGTCAGCAACTCATTCTCTAAAATCTTCTCGCTGTACGGCGAGCGCGTCGGCGGACTTTCTATCGTGTGCGACAGTGCAGAAGAGTCGGCGCGTGTCCTCGGCCAGCTGAAAGCTACCGTACGTCGTAACTACTCCAGCCCGCCAAACTTTGGTGCTCAGGTTGTTTCCTGCGTGCTGAATGACGAGGCGTTGCTGAACAACTGGCTGGCCGAAGTGGAAGCCATGCGTCTGCGTATTATTGAGATGCGCCAGGCGCTGGTGAAGGTGTTGAGCACTAAGCTGCCAGGGCAAAACTTTGATTACCTGCTGAAGCAGCGCGGTATGTTCAGCTACACCGGTTTGAGCGCACAGCAGGTTGATCGCCTGCGCGATGAGTTCGGCGTGTACCTGATCGCCAGCGGCCGTATGTGCGTAGCTGGCCTCAACAGCCGTAACGTTAATCAGGTTGCTGAGGCGTTTGCTGCGGTGATGTAACTCTTTTTGCGCGCCGCTGTTTAACTGAACCACCCAGCTTTAACGCGGGTGGTTTTTTTATGCGTATGATTAAGACGGTTCTTGTGGGGAGCGGAGGGATGCGACGTTAGTTTTGGCGGGCTTTTATCTGGTCGGAAGCGCCAGAAGCCAGGAAGTCTAACAATAAGGAATCGCCCCATGAACCCTTTCTCTACCGCACTGAAACCCCTCTGTTATGCCATGACATTGGCCCTCTCGCTGCCTGCCTTTGCGACTGAATTGACGCGTGACAATGGCGCACCGGTCGGTGATAACCAGAATTCGCAAACCGCGGGTGAGCACGGCGCCGTGTTGCTGCAGGATGTGCAGCTGATTCAAAAGCTGCAGCGTTTTGACCGTGAACGTATTCCGGAGCGCGTAGTGCACGCGCGCGGCACCGGCGCACACGGTGAGTTCCGCGCCAGCATAGACATCAGTGATTTGACGATGGCAGACGTATTCAAGCCAGGCAGCGTGACGCCGGTGTTTGTACGCTTCTCGTCGGTGGTGCACAGCAAACATTCGCCGGAGACGCTGCGCGATCCGCGCGGTTTTGCTACCAAGTTTTACACCAGCCAGGGCAACTGGGATTTAGTCGGTAACAACCTGCCGGTGTTCTTCATCCGCGATGCGATCAAATTCCCGGACATGGTGCATGCCTTTAAGCCCGATCCGCGCACCAACCTGGGCAATGATGCCCGCACCTTTGATTTCTTCTCACACGTGCCAGAAGCCACGCACGGTCTGACCATGCTGTTCTCCAACATGGGCACACCCGCTAACTATCGCCAGATGGATGGCAACAGCGTGCACGCCTACAAATTCGTTAACGCGAAAGGCGAAGTGCACTACGTGAAGTTCCACTGGAAAACGCTGCAGGGCGAGAAAAATCTCGATCCTGCGGAAGTCGCAGCGATCCAAAGCGGCACCTTTAGTCATATGACCGAAGATTTGGTGGCGGCGATCAACAATAAAGCCTATCCGAAATGGGATCTCTACATTCAAACCATCAAAGCCAGCGATATCGATAAGTTCGACTTCAATCCACTGGATGCGACCAAAATCTGGCCGGGCATTGCCGAAGTGAAAGTGGGGCAGATGGAGCTCAACCGCAACGTCGATAACTTCTTCCAGGAGACCGAGCAGGTAGCAATGGCGCCATCGAATCTGGTGCCGGGCATTGAGGCATCGGAAGATCGTCTGCTGCAAGGGCGTTTGTTCTCGTACGCTGATACCCAGATGTATCGCATCGGCGCTAATGGGCTAAGTTTGCCGGTCAACGCGCCGCGCGTGCTGGTCAGTAATGGCAATCAGGATGGCGCCATGAACAGCGGTAAGGCCGACGATCATGGTGTGAACTATCAGCCCAGCCGCATCTATCCACGTGAAGAGCTGCAAAGTGCGCGCTACAGCCACAGTCCGCTGAGCGGCGTGACACAACAGGCCACCCTCGCCAAAACGCAGAACTTCAAGCAGGCTGGCGAGCTGTATCGTTCCTTTAACGATAAAGAGAAAAGCGATCTGATTACCTCGCTGGGCGGGGCGCTGAAAGGTGTCGATGTGCAAAGCCGCGCCATCATGCTGTCGTATTTCTATAAAGCCGATAAAGAGTATGGCGAGCGTCTGGCCGCGATGACTAAAGATGATGTGGGCAGCATCAAAGCGATGGCCGCTAAGCTGAACGACTAACCTTCAGGCGGCAGACTTCACGCTCTGCCGCTTTTTCCTTGTCATAGGGTTTACCTTTCGCCGACATGCTGCACACTTAAACGGTGTGTTTCATTTTAGGATTCTGGCATGTGGCATCAACAAACTCTGACGCTGAGCGCCAAAGCGCGCGGTTTTCATCTCATCACCGACGAGATTGTCGGCCAGCTTAACGGCTTAACCGATGTGCGCATTGGTCAGCTGCATCTCCTGCTACAGCACACTTCGGCGTCACTGACGCTGAATGAAAATTGTGATCCCACGGTGCGCAGCGATATGGAGCAGCACTTCTTACGTCATGTTCCGGAAAATGCACCTTATCAGCACGATTACGAAGGGGCCGATGACATGCCCGCTCACATCAAATCGTCGTTACTGGGTGTTTCACTCCTGATTCCGGTAAGTCGCGGGCGCTTGTTACTGGGCACGTGGCAGGGAATCTGGCTGGGTGAGCATCGCGTACATGGCGGCGCGCGGCGCATTGTTGCGACCTTACAAGGGGAATAAAACATGAACACTTCGGATTTACTGACTTACTGCATGGGCAAGCCAGGCGCAGAGCAGAGCTACAAAGACGTGTGGCAAGCGACGCAAATTAAAAGCGAAGGCGTGCTGTTTGCCATGCTGTATGAGGTGAAAGGGCGGCCAGCATTATCGCTGAAAGCGTCACCCGCACTGGCGGATTTACTGCGAGAGGAACATAGCGATGTGTTTCCCAGTGAGCATTTAAATAAGTCGCACTGGAGCACGCTGTGGCTGGATGGTTCACTGAAGGATTCGCAGATTTACTATCTGGTGGATGCCTCCTGGCAACAGGCTGACGCCACGCGCGCGGCGGGCGTCAACCATGATGAGAACTGAGGCCGGTTAAGCCGCAGACTCTTCGCGCAGGGTGTTGATATCAATCACGAAACGATATTTTACGTCGCTTTTCAGCATACGTTCGTAGGCTTCGTTGATTTGGTTCATCGCGATCAGCTCGATATCCGAGGTGATGCCGTGCTTGCCACAGAAATCCAGCATCTCCTGGGTTTCTGCAATGCCGCCAATCAGTGAACCGGCAACGCTACGACGTTTAAAGATCAGGTTAAATACCTGCGGTGCCGGGTGATCGTGCTCCGGTGCGCCAACCAGCGTCATGTTGCCGTCGCGCTTCAGCAGGGTGATGAACGGGTTGAGATCGTGCTGCGCCGCAACGGTATTCAGAATGAAGTCAAAGCTATTGGTATGCTGTGCCATCTGATCGGCATCTTTCGAGATCACCACTTCATCTGCGCCGAGGCGCTTACCGTCTTCAATTTTGGACGGTGACGTGGTGAACAGCACCACATGCGCACCCATAGCATGGGCCAGTTTGACGCCCATGTGGCCAAGACCGCCGAGGCCGACGATACCCACTTTTTTACCCGGACCCACGTTCCAGTGGCGCAGCGGTGAGTAAGTCGTGATACCGGCACACAGCAGAGGTGCAACACCTGCCAGATCGAGATTTTCCGGCACGCGCAGTACGAAGCTTTCATCTACCACCATGTTGGTGGAGTAGCCGCCGTAGGTGATGGCGCCCGTTTCGCGGTCTTCACCGTTATAGGTGCCGACAAAACCATTTTCGCAATACTGCTCCAGTCCTTCCTGGCAGCTAGGACAGCTGCGGCAGGAATCAACCATACAACCCACGCCGACCAGGTCACCCACTTTATAGTTGTGTGTGTGAGCGCCAACGGCAGTCACGCGGCCCACGATTTCATGGCCAGGTACCACTGGGAAAATGGTGTTGCGCCATTCATTGCGCGCGGTATGCAAGTCTGAGTGGCAAACGCCACAGTACAACACTTCAATCTGCACATCATGAGCGCGCAGTTCGCGTGGCTTAAAGTCGAACGGGGCGAGTTTTGCTTTCGCGTCCTGTGCGGCATAGGCATGCGTAATATTCATGGTGTCTCCAGTCGGATGTGTCGTGAGTTTTATGCGGGATCCCGTTCAGCGGACTGAAGGGATAAAGGGCGTATGGACGCCAAAAGGAACGCTGTAAGGATAGTCAGCAGGATGAAATGCGTATATGCCTGAAGTTGTCTGATTCTTGCCTGTTCCTGCATTTCGCTGTGGGAATTGGCAGCAAAAATAAGGCCCGCATTAGCGGGCCTGAGAGAAAATCACTTTTTCAACATTGGCTTAAGGAAACGTGCCGTGTGTGATTTTTCACACTCTGCCACCGTTTCTGGCGTGCCGGCAATCAGGATTTCCCCGCCGCCGCTGCCACCTTCCGGACCAAGATCGACAATCCAGTCAGCGGTTTTGACCACGTCGAGATTGTGCTCAATCACCACGATGGTGTTGCCCTGATCGCGCAGCTGATGCAGCACTTCCAGCAGTTGCTGAATATCCGCAAAGTGCAGACCGGTGGTCGGCTCATCAAGGATATACAACGTCTGGCCTGTGCCGCGTTTTGACAGCTCACGCGCCAGCTTAACGCGCTGGGCTTCACCGCCAGACAGCGTCGTCGCCGACTGGCCGAGGCGGATATACGACAGGCCAACATCGATCAGCGTTTGCAGCTTACGCGCCAGCGCTGGAACGGCATCGAAGAACTCACGCGCCTCTTCGATAGTCATATCCAGCACTTCGTGGATGCTCTTGCCTTTGTATTTAATCTCCAGCGTTTCGCGGTTATAGCGTTTGCCTTTGCACTGGTCGCACGGCACGTAGATGTCAGGCAGGAAGTGCATCTCTACCTTGATCACGCCATCGCCCTGACAGGCTTCACAGCGTCCGCCGCGTACGTTAAAGCTGAAGCGGCCAGGATTGTATCCACGTGAACGCGCTTCCGGCACACCGGCGAACAGCTCGCGCACCGGCGTGAAAATGCCGGTATAGGTCGCGGGGTTAGAGCGCGGGGTACGGCCAATCGGGCTCTGATCGATATCGATCACTTTATCGAAGTGTTCGAGACCGGCGATCTCACGATAAGGCGCGGCTTCGATGGTGGTAGCCCCGTTGAGCTGGCGCTGCGCAATCGGGAACAGCGTATCGTTAATCAGCGTCGATTTACCCGAGCCGGATACGCCGGTGATACAGGTAAATAAGCCGACCGGAATCGTCAGCGTGACGTCTTTGAGGTTGTTGCCGCGCGCACCCGTCAGTTTCAGTACTTTGGCGGGATCGCCTTTGACGCGCTCTTTTGGAATCGCGATCTCACGCTTGCCGCTAAGGAACTGGCCGGTGAGTGAATTTTCATTCGCCATGATCGCGTGCACATCGCCTTCCGCCACCACCTGACCACCATGCACGCCAGCGCCTGGCCCGATATCGATCACATGGTCAGCCGCGCGAATCGCATCTTCATCGTGCTCTACCACAATCACCGTATTACCGAGATCGCGCAGGTGAATCAGCGTACCTAACAGGCGTTCGTTATCGCGCTGATGCAGACCGATGGAGGGTTCATCCAGTACATACATTACGCCCACCAAGCCAGCACCAATCTGGCTGGCCAGACGAATACGCTGCGCTTCACCGCCGGAGAGCGTTTCTGCCGAGCGTGACATCGACAGGTAGTTCAAGCCGACGTTGACCAGGAAGCTCAGGCGATCGCCGATCTCTTTCAGGACTTTCTCGGCGATCTGTGCGCGTTGGCCGCTCAGCTTCATATTGGCGAAGAACTCCATCGCATGCCCGATGCTCATCTCAGAGATGGTCGGCAGGTTGGTGTTTTCGACAAAGACATGACGCGCTTCACGACGCAAACGGGTGCCTTCACAGCTGGCACAAGCGCGGTTGCTGATAAATTTCGCCAGCTCTTCGCGTACCGCGTTGGATTCCGTCTCTTTATAACGGCGCTCCATGTTGTGCAGCACGCCTTCAAACGGATGGCGGCGCACCGAAGTATCACCCCGATCGTTGATGTATTTGAATTCGATATTCTCTTTGCCGGAACCGTACAGAATCACGTTGCGCGCATTGTCGCTCAGGCTGTTAAACGGAGCTTCAACATCGAATTGCAGATGCTCTGCCAGCGAGCGCAGCATCTGGAAATAGTAGAAATTACGGCGATCCCAGCCGCGGATGGCGCCACCGGCCAGCGACAGCTCGGGATTCTGCACCACGCGATCGGGGTCGAAATATTGCTGCACGCCCAAGCCATCGCAGGTCGGGCAAGCGCCGGCTGGGTTGTTGAACGAGAACAGGCGCGGTTCGAGTTCGCGCATGCTATAGCCACAAATTGGGCAGGCAAAGTTCGCCGAGAACAGCATCTCTTCAGCATGGGTGTCGTCCATATCGGCGACGATTGCCGTACCACCGCTGAGTTCCAGCGTGGTTTCAAAAGATTCCGCCAGACGCGTTGCCAGATCCTCGCGCACGCGGAAGCGGTCAATCACCACTTCGATGGTGTGTTTCTTCTGTAATTCCAGCTTCGGCGGATCCGACAGGTCGCACACTTCGCCGTCGATACGCGCACGGATATAACCCTGTGCGGCGAGATTTTCCAGCGTTTTGGTGTGTTCGCCTTTGCGATCTTTCACCACTGGCGCCAGCAGCATCAGGCGACGGCCCTCTTCCTGCGACAATACCTGATCGACCATCTGGCTAACGGTTTGCGCGGCCAGCGGAACGTCATGATCCGGACAGCGCGGCTCGCCGACGCGTGCAAACAGCAGGCGCAAGTAGTCGTGAATTTCGGTTATGGTGCCGACGGTGGAACGCGGGTTATGCGAAGTCGATTTCTGCTCAATGGAGATGGCGGGCGAAAGACCTTCAATGTGGTCAACGTCCGGTTTCTCCATTAATGAAAGAAACTGGCGCGCATAGGCCGAAAGCGATTCGACATAGCGACGCTGGCCTTCAGCATACAGCGTATCAAACGCCAGCGAAGACTTACCGGAACCTGACAGACCGGTGACCACAATGAGCTTATCGCGAGGGATGATCAGGTTGATGTTCTTCAAATTATGGGTGCGAGCACCGCGGACTTCGATCTTATCCATTCACCTTTCCCGGATTGAACAACACTCGCCATGCCTTGCCAGCACGACCAGCAGAAACGCTCCATTATGGCACAAAAAATAACCTGAATAAATATCCAGTGTTTTTTGCTATTCTGCTTGCTGGAAAAAAATTGGAATCCCGCTCTAAAGTGGGCACACGCCAATGTGACGTGATACAATTTTTCGCTTAGACTTTTAGCATCAACTCATCGGGAGACAGCAACATGGCCAGTCGTGGCGTAAACAAAGTGATTCTAGTCGGGAATCTGGGTCAGGATCCGGAAGTGCGCTACATGCCAAATGGTGGCGCGGTAGCCAACATTACGCTGGCCACGTCAGAAAGCTGGCGCGATAAAGCCACCGGTGAAAACAAAGAGATCACGGAATGGCATCGTGTTGTGCTGTTCGGCAAACTGGCGGAAGTGGCGGGTGAATACCTGCGTAAAGGTTCCCAGGTTTACATTGAAGGCCAGCTGCGCACCCGTAAATGGACCGACCAGAGCGGCCAGGAAAAATACACCACTGAAGTGGTTGTGAACGTTGGCGGCACCATGCAGATGCTGGGTGGACGTCAGCAGGGCGCGAACGCAGGTGGCGCACCGGCGGGCGGTCAGGGCGGCGGCAATAACAACGGTTGGGGCCAGCCACAGCAGCCACAACAGCAGCCGCAAGGCGGTGGCAACCAGTTCAGCGGCGGCGCGCAGCAGCGTCCACAGCAGCAGAGCGCACCGGCGAACAACGAACCGCCAATGGATTTTGACGACGATATTCCGTTCTGATTATTCGCCTGAACACTCGGGCGCATTGTCAATGAATCCAGAGCTGCCATTCCGTGAGGAGTGGCAGTTTTTTTTCGACTGGAGCTGAACCTATTCCTGCATTAATGCGGTCGCCATTCCCGCAGCAACGCTTCCGTTTCGCGAACCAACACCGGATTGCCCGGCATAATCAAATCTGCCCATACTTCGTTATGCTGGTTGATCTGCTGCTGTGCCGAAGCATAAGTACGGTCCGCGGTGGTATGCGCATCGGCGGCGACCGTGATGTGATAGCCGAGGCTGGCGCCGACTTTAATCGTGGTATCGACACAGTAATCGGTCGCGCAGCCACAAATCACAAAGCTTTTAATCTCGAGCTGATCGAGGTGGGCGGCGAGATCGGTTTGCCAGAAGCTGTCGCAGGCGGTTTTGTTGACGAAGATGGCGTTGGCTGGCTGGTGTAATTCGGGCACGATTGCCCAGCCTGCGGAGTTAGCCTCTAAACCGGGACCAACGTGCTGGATGAAGATCACCTGATCGGCTGCGGCGGTTAACTGATTGATTCGCTCACAACGACCGGCGCGATCAAAACGCGGCGTTGCTAGCACGCCATTTTGCATATCCACTACCACAACCACGCGATTGGCCATATTTATCTCCTTTTTAAGTCGTTTTAGTGTCCGGTGAATACACGATGAGGTAAAGCAAATCCGCTTTGCATTTATCGCTACTGCCGCGCATGCTTACAGAGGTTTTAATCCGGAGGTGTGTGGTGAAGGTGGTTCCTGAAGTCTTTCCTTGCGAGCAAGATCGTGCGCAGTTTCAGCATTTCGCTGAGCTGCCGGGCATTGAGCTTTACCAGGCGCACATCTCCCGCTACGCCTTTGAACCGCATACGCATGAAGCCTTTGGTATCGGGACGATTGAATCCGGTGCTCAGCGTTTTCGCTATCGTGGTGCCAACTACACCGCGCCGCAGCATTCGCTGGTGATGATGAATCCTGACGAACTGCATACCGGCGAATCGGCCTGCGACGAAGGCTGGCGCTATCGCATGATCTATATTGATCCGCACGAAATGGATCGTCTAACGGGCGATCGTCATTGGTGGTTCAATGATGCACTGCGCACCGATGCGCGTCTGGCGCAGCCGTTTTCTCAACTGCTGGCGCAGATGTGGCAGGCGCAAACTGCGCTGGAGCGCGAAAGCATTCTGCTTGAACTGCTGGAGTTAATGCGGCCGCTGGCACGGCAGGGACAGCAACGACCGATCGAAGGCGCACATCGCTTTGATGCGGTAAGAGACTATTTACGGGAAAACCTCGCCGAACCGGTGCGCCTCGAAGAGCTTGCTGCGCTGGCGTCACTGTCGCCATGGCATTTTCTGCGCAGCTTCAAACAACACTTCCACGTTACCCCGCATCAAATGCTGATGGCGTTTCGCTTGTTTGCCGCCAAACAACTGCTGGCGCGTGGTGAGAGTGCCGCCACGGTTGCAGCTTCGGTCGGCCTGACCGATCAGGCGCATCTCACGCGCGCCTTCGCGCATCGCTACGGCATCACACCCGGCCGCTATCAAAAACAAGTCTTCCCACTGCGCTAACCGCAATCTGCTACAAGCCTTTAACGCCAGGCTGCGTCACACTGCAGCGGAATGCCTATAAAGGAAGAGTTTATGTTTGCTGGAATACTGTTTGCCCTCGCTGCGGGGCTGATGTGGGGATTGATCTTTGTCGGCCCGCTGCTAATACCGGATTATCCGGGCACCTTACAATCGGCCGGGCGCTATGTGGCCTTTGGTTTAGTGGTGTTACCGCTCGCCTGGCTGGATCGCCGTCGTTTACGACAGCTAACGCGTAAAGATTGGTTTGAAGCGCTGAAACTGTCGCTAATCGGTAATCTGCTGTATTACGCCTTACTCGCCAGTGCAATTCAACGCACCGGCGCACCGATTTCAACGATGATTATCGGCACCTTGCCGGTGGTGATCACCGTGACCGCGAATCTCTGTTATGGCCATCTCGAAGGACGCTTGCCGTGGCGCAAGCTGACGCCCGCTCTGCTGATTATTGCCGTAGGGCTGGCTTGTGTGAATGCCGCGGAGTTGCAAACCCAGGGGCCGGATTTTGATTGGTCGCGTTATTTAACCGGTTTGCTTTTAGCCGTGCTGGCGGTGGCATGCTGGACATGGTATCCGCTGCGCAACGGTTTGTGGATGCGTGCCCATCCCCAACACAAACCCTCAAGCTGGGCGACGGCGCAAGGGTTAGTGACATTGCCGCTGGCGTTGGTGTTCTATCTATTAGTTTGCGGGCAACTTTACTGGCAGCAACCTGGATTTGATCTGCCGTTCGGACCGCAGCCGCAACGCTTTCTATTATTGATGTTAGCAATTGGGCTGATTTGTTCCTGGTTGGGCACGCTGTGCTGGAATGCCGCCAGTCAGCGCGTGCCGACGGTGATCATGGGACCGTTAATCGTGTTTGAAACCTTAGCGGGTTTGCTGTGGACCTTCCTCTGGCGACAAAGCTGGCCGCCGCTGTTAACCGCGGTGGGTATTGGCTGTCTGATTATTGGTGTGATCTACGCGATGCGTATCAAACCGCAGCCGCAAATCACAGCGGTATAAATCAGCAAAATAACGCTGCTGAAGAATCATTTCGGCAGCGTATTCCCCTGTATTTTAAGAATTTGACCAACCCGATCTGCGGACGCTATTGCCATTTCTACCCTTCATCTGAACCTCGATATAACATTCCTGCCGAATTTAGACGCTATTTTAGTGCTCATTTGTCATAAGCCATCGTGCTCTGGCAGCGCTGTGGCGCTTAAAGGTTAGCCTTAAGGTGACTTAAACCATCAATAAGCGGCTGTGATTCCTGCTAGCGGGGGACCTAAAGCGGCAAAAGCGCACGCAGATAACGCGAAAAACATGCATCTAACCTACCGTTTATTGCCCTTTGGCACTGAATAAAACGGCTATAAAGCCACTTTTTGCTTAAGGAGATAGTGTGGTGTTAAGAATCATTCGATGTGATGCGGATAAAAAACCATTAAGCGCAGCGATGATTAATCCCCGACTATTTATCTTTTCTCGCGCTTTTTTGCGGTTATTGTTTAGGGGAGATAACGTTTCTTATCCGGACTATTCCTGGCAGCGCGCAACGAATTTTAGTCTACGTGCATCAGCTCTATGACAAATGAATGCCGGAACAGATCCACTCTAAAACAGAGTGAGTGTGTGAGCGGTTACATGCAGTTGTTCATTAATGCTTAACAGAAATGTCTGCATTCAGGTCAGATGATTAATGTTGATAAAGTAATCATCGAAGCGCCAATCTCACCGTAATGAGATTGGACTTCGTTTAAATGGCTTGAATAGAGAGACTTTTGCTGATGTGAATCTATTTTACCGCAAAAAAGGAAGCAATTCCGCGATGGAATTCATCAGGAAAAATTGGTTCGAATTGTTATGTTGTGAACGCCGAATTAAATGATCTTCATATCTTCTGGTAAGAACAAATCTCAGCATTAAGTCAAATAACATCGGCCTTAATGGTGTTAGCGATTATCTGTACCTGCAGGATAATGATAAACGCTACGGCTAATATCCAGTAAACGGCAGCTACGACGGGTACCTATGTCGAATGTGGTTTGCAGGAAGTTAACAGCCTGGCGCTTTTCATTGGTGGTGAAGAAGTTTTTCAATACGCTTTGCAGCATCTCTTTATCGGAACTCAGTGATTGCAGCTCACGCGTGAGGTTAAGAAGCTGGTCTTCTAGCTCCTTGATTTTTCTGCCTTCTTCGGAAGATAGCCCAGAAAACTTCTTCTTCCAGCTATAGAAAGTGGCCTCGGAAATGCCAAGCTCCTCACAAATTTCCCTGACTTTCACTCCCGTTTCAGAAGCTTTAATGGCATTTGTGATTTGCTCTTCGCTATATCGTGACTTTCTCATAAATGCTATTACCTTTCTTATCAATTAGTGGATGAGAATTACTGTATTAATATCTGGCACTGCAAAAACACTATTAATGCAGTATTAAAGTGCGCGATTTGAATTGCGAGGGTTAAATTAAGATATTTATAAGAAATATCATCATGGGATAAATCTTATTTTATTATGAATGCCAATGAACGCCTTCCGGGCGTTAGGTTTTTGATATAAATTCTCTCCATCCCAAATGCAGAAAAATACTACATTCCATGGAAAACGGCATAAACCCCTTACAGAAATATCGGGCTATGCCAGTAAACCTTTGCTTAGAATTTAGGCTGAAATCGTTTACATCCACTGAGTTTCGCGCCGGATTTAATCAGAATTTTCCTGAATATATTCTCTAATTATCGACGCGAGTCTCATTTTTCGGACCAGTTTGGTTTGAAGTTCTTAAAATAAGTCAGGCCCACTGAGCGCTTGTTAATTCATTTCAAGGATGTTGTACCGAAAGTTGTTGTAGTTCGTAATACTAAGGATCAGTCAATGAAATTGAGCGTAATGTCTAATGCCGCCTGGATGATGTCTGAAAAGATTGTCTCCGTGTTCGGCGTCATATTTGTGACCTCCTACGTGGCAAAATCCTTTGGCCCAACCATCTTTGGCCAAATGGCGTTTTCCGCCTCGCTATTCTCCATGGTGCAAACCGTGGCGATTTTCGGGACAGAAACCATTTTGTTTAAGCGCATCAGTAAAAGTGCGCCGAAAGGTCTGCGCCTGATGACCGTAGCGCGCAACATGCGCATGGTGTTACTGCTGCTCACTTCGCTGCCGGTGTTGATTTGGGTCTGGTACAACATGCAGGAAAATTTCCTTGCCTTTGCTCTGGCCTCGTTTATTTCTTCGGTTTTCGTCACGCAGGACACTTTCAGCGTTTATAACAACGCGCGTTTGGCTTCGCGGCTAAATACCCTCGCCAACTCTGTCGGTTTGCTGCTGGGTTTCACCCTGAGTTTTGCCATCGCCTGGCTGCACCTCAATCCGCTGTGGCTGACCGTTTCGATTGTCGCCGTCACGCTGGTGCCGTACGTGATTAAGCGCTTTAACTTTTATCGCGAGAATCAGGATGTGGCGCCGCCACAAGAGAAGCGCGGTACCTATCTGCGCTATCTGCTGTACGCCGGACTGCCGCTGGCTATCTCCAGCATCTTTATCTCGGTGCAGGTGAAAGCGGCACAGATGTTCCTGGCGGGTATCGCCTCTGCGCGCGACCTCGGCCTGTTCGCTGCCGCCAATACTATTTCGGCTTCATGGATTTTTATCCCGGTCGCCATCATCACTTCCTGCTTCTCGGAAATTTTCCGTGAGCGTGGAGAAGCCGCCATCAAGCTGACAGCACGGCTTAATGGTTATGTCATGGGTGTTTCATTGTTGTTGTTAGCGGTGATCGCGATGTACGGCGAAAAAATCATCATCGCTTTGTATGGTCACGAGTACACACAGTCAGGAAGTCTCATTACGTTGTTGTCGTTAGCAACCTGCTTTTCGGCGATGGGGACCGTGGCGTATCGCTACATGGTCAAAGAAGGCGGGTTTAATTATCTGTTGAAGAAAATTGTTTGCCTGATGGTTATCAGCTTGCCGCTGTCGTGGTGGCTGATCCAGAGCTACGGCATCATGGGTGCCGCCTGGAGCGTTTTCATCTCAGAATTGCTGTCCCTTACCGTAATGAATTACTTCTTCAAAAACGGCGTCATCCAAAAAATCCAGGTTTCCTCACTCAACTACAAAACCTACAAATGAGGTCAGATATGCTCAAGTTGAAAGAAGAACTCAGAAGAAGCGTGCAGTACTTCATTAAGAAGATGCCCTGGGCTACCCAGGATCGTATCTACTACTTTCACAAGTTCCGCAGGCTGCCCAATCTGCGTGAGCCGAAAGTCTTTAACGAGAAGGTGCTGTACCGCAAATTTGTCCACGGTGATTATCAGATCTATGGCCGTCTGTCGGACAAATATTCGGTGCGCGAATACATCGCCGAGAAAGTGGGCAGCGAATACCTGATCCCATTGGTGTATGAAACCAGCGATCCAAGCTCGCTGCATACGCTGCCGAGCTGGAAAAACACGGTTATTAAGCCGAATCACGCGTCTAATATGGTCGAAATCCTGCTGGAAGAGCCGGATGCACTGAAGAAGCAGCAGATCATTAGCGACTGCCACCGCTGGCTGAAGACCGACTTTGCTAACGAAGCGCGTGAGATTCATTACCGCTACATTAAGCCGCGCATCCTGGTCGAGCAGTATATTGGCGATGGTAAAACGGCGCCGATCGATTACAAATTCCACATGTTCAATAAGCGCGATGGCAGCTTTGAATATGTGCTGCAGGTGATCTACAACCGCTGTAATCCGCTGTTGTCGATGAATTTTTACGTTAACAATCTTAACGAGGCGTATCACAAGATTCGTGATACTGGCCTGGACGTTACGCCGCAGATGGCCTCGTTACAGCACGCCCTGGCGCTGAGTAAAAAGCTGGCGAGTGATTTCGATTATGTGCGCGTGGATTGGTACATCGATAACGACCAGATCTACTTCGGCGAATTAACCTTCACGCCGGGCGCTGGCTTAGTTACCGGTCTGGATCGCGGGCTAAATCAAATGATGGGTGATATGTGGATTCAGGATCGTCGCGGTACGAAGATACCGGGCGTCACGGTGGCGGAAGTGACTATTCCGGCCGTATTGAAGAAAATTTAAGAATCACACAGCAAAATAAAAAACCCCGCGCAAGCGGGGTTTTTTATGGGCAGCGATTAAGGCATTGGCCAGTCGGTCGGCGTTTGGCTCATCACTTCGATAAAGGCGTTCTTCGAGATTTCCATAAAGTTGTGCAGATTCTCCATGCTCAGCGTAATGCCAAGCAGGCCGGTAACAAACCAGCAGGACATGCCAACCCCAATTCCCCCACACAGCAGCGCCATCACGTGATGACTGTTTTGACGCAGACGAATTTTCATGGTGCTGGCGAAGAACATCATTACCGCGCTCAGGAGTTCCCAGCGCATAACGATCAAACTGGTGGTTAACGTAGCCATCTGTAGCAAACCTCTTAGGATCAGTGATATCCCCGACATTCGATCGACATCACGGGCGGCAAAGAAGGAAGGTCAGGGAAGCCCTTCTGGCCGTCTTACTGCAAACAGGAAAGTGTGACTTGGCTCACATTATATCACTCGATTTTAAATTTTGAACAAAATTTATACCTTGTATGGTAGAAAAATTTTTATCGAAAATTGGGGGAGGAGACAGGCAGGAAAGGGGAGGTGCGCCCGCACGGGGCGCGCTGAAAAGGTTAGCTTACCGGGCAGCACTCGCCGGTAGTACGCTGGGCAAAGCTGTTCATGCTGCTATCCACACAGTCAAAGCTAAGCAAGCGCGGACGCTGAATCATCGCCTGACGGCGCATGGTATGACGATAAGCGGTCGGCGTTTGCGAGAACTGGCGGCGGAACACGCGCGAGAAAGTCTGCTGCGAGTCGTAACCGTACTGCATGGCGATATCAAATACCGGACGCTGAGTTTGACGCAGTGCTTCTGCGGCCAGCGTCAGGCGACGTTCGCGAATATAGCCACCCAGCGTTTGTTTCGTGACGGCACGGAACATACGCTGCAGATGCCATTTTGAGTAACCTGATTTTGCTGCGACTTCATCAATTGATAGCGCTTTATCCAGATTCTGATCGATCCAGTGGGTCAGCGAATGAATGATTTCCTGTTGCATCATAGCCTCATCCTTCTGATGGTTATTACCTGGTTAGAAATTCGAAGTTTTGCTGGGGTGCGAGTATAATTCCTCAAGTTAACTTGAGGTAAAGGCCCTAAATGAAAAAAGAACGCAATTACCCGAAGCCGGTGCTGACGCCGGGCGAAGTCGCCAAACGTAGCGGCGTAGCGGTCTCCGCGCTGCACTTTTATGAAACCAAAGGGTTGATTTTCAGCTCGCGCAACGGCGGCAATCAACGTCGCTATAGCCGCGACGTATTGCGCCGCGTGGCGATTATTAAAATTGCGCAACGCATCGGCATTCCACTCGCCACGGTGAGCGATAGTCTGAACCATGTGCCGGCCAACAAGCGTATGTCGACGCAGGAGTGGGATGCGCTAACCCAACATTGGCGTGAAGAGCTGGATAAACGTATCGAAACGCTCACCCGCTTGCGTAACGATCTTGATGGCTGCATTGGTTGCGGCTGTTTATCGATGCGAGACTGCCCGCTGCGCAATCCGGGTGACCGCCTGGGCGAACAAGGTTCGGGTGCGGTGTTACTCGATCCCGAGCAAGACGAGCAGAAGCGTTAATCCGCTATACTTGCCAGCACACTTACCGGCAAGGAAAACCGCATGATCACCGTTCACCATCTGGAAAATTCCCGCTCGCATCGCGTGTTATGGCTGCTGGAAGAGCTGGCGGTGCCTTACCAAATTAAACGTTACCAGCGCGAGAATAGCTTGCTGGCGCCCGACTCGTTAAAGAAAGTGCATCCGCTGGGAAAATCGCCGGTTATTACCGATGGCAATCGTGTGGTTGCTGAGTCAGGCGCCATCCTTGAATACCTGCAGCAGAAATATGACAGCGAACATCAGCTGATGTTAAGCGATGAAGAGGAGCAGATTCAGGCGCGTTACTGGCTGCACTACGCTGAAGGATCGCTGATGCCGCTGCTGGTGATGAAGCTGGTGTTTGCGCAGCTGGGCAAAAAGCCGGTGCCGTGGCTGTTGCGTCCGGCGGGTATTGCGCTGAGCAAAGGGATTCAAAAAGCCTGGCTGAACAAACAGCTGGCGTTGCACGGCAGCGTGATCGAACAACATCTCTCGCAGCATCCCTTTTTTGCCGGTTCACGATTTAGCATCGCCGATGTGCAGATGAGCTTCCCGCTGCTGGCACTGCAAATGCGCGGTTCCCTGCGTGATATGCCCGCCACCGCGCGCTGGCTGGAAACTATGCAGCAGCGCGCCGCCTGGCAGCGCGCGTTAGAGCAGGGTGGCCCGATTCAACTGCAGAGTTGATTGCGGCCAGGTCGCCATGAATGACGACCCAACAAAGCCCATGATCGTAGGGTCGCCATTCATGGCGACCTGGGAAACCCATTGGCTGGATTTATCCTGTATTACCCGCGATTAGTAGTTGAAAACGCCATGCCAAAGGCCAGATAATCGTTTGCCTTTTTTCCGTGTCCCCCTTTTACGACCTGGAATACGCGGCGACGTAAACGTTTGCCTGATTTTCTTCAGGAAAAGCTTCATCAGGGAGCGGCAAACGTGCGCCGTGCGGCGACTCACATCACAAAAATATTGAGGAATGATTATGTCTGGCGAATCGCGCCCGGCCAGTGGAAAACTGGACGCCTGGTTCAACATTTCTGCACGCGGCAGCAGCGTGCGTCAGGAAGTATTGGCGGGTCTCACCACGTTTCTGGCGATGGTGTACTCGGTTATCGTGGTGCCCGGCATGTTGGGCAAAGCGGGCTTCTCGCCAACGGCGGTGTTCGTTGCTACCTGCCTGGTGGCAAGCATCGGTTCGATCGTCATGGGCCTCTGGGCCAACCTGCCAATGGCGATTGGCTGCGCTATCTCGCTGACCGCCTTCACCGCTTTTAGCCTGGTGCTCGGCCAGCACATTAGTGTACCGGTGGCGCTGGGCGCCGTTTTCCTGATGGGCTTACTGTTTACGCTAATTTCGGTAACCGGTATTCGCGCGTGGATCCTGCGTAACTTACCGATGGGCGTCGCGCATGGCACCGGCGTCGGCATCGGTCTGTTCCTGCTGCTGATCGCCGCTGACGGCATTGGTTTGGTGGTGAAGAACCCGGCGGCAGGTTTGCCGGTAGCATTGGGCCACTTCGCCTCGTTTCCGGTGATCATGGCGCTGGTAGGCCTGGCGGCGATTTTCGGCCTGGAGAAACGGCGCGTGCCGGGCGGCATTCTGCTGACCATCATCGCCATCTCGATTATTGGTCTGATTTTCGATCCAGCGGTGACCTATCAAGGTCTGTTTGCCATGCCAAGCCTGAAGGATGCTAACGGTCAATCGGCGATGTTTAGCCTGGATATCATGGGTGCGCTGCAACCGGTGGTGCTGCCAAGCGTTCTGGCGCTGGTGATGACGGCGGTGTTTGATGCCACCGGTACCATCCGCGCGGTAGCGGGGCAGGCCAATCTGCTGGATAAAGAGGGGCAGATTATCAACGGCGGCCGCGCGTTAACCACCGATTCACTCAGCAGCGTGTTTGCAGGTCTGGTCGGCGCATCGCCGGCTGCGGTCTATATCGAATCGGCGGCGGGCACCGCAGCCGGCGGGAAAACCGGTCTGACGGCGATTGTGGTCGGTTTGCTGTTCCTGATGATTCTGTTCATGTCGCCGCTGGCGTATCTGGTTCCGGCTTACGCAACTGCTCCGGCGCTGATGTACGTGGGCCTGCTGATGCTGAGCAACGTGGCCAAAATCGACTTCAACGATTTCGTTGATGCGATGTCTGGCTTGCTGACCGCGGTGTTCATCGTACTCACTTGCAACATTGTGACCGGCATTATGCTCGGCTTCGCTTCATTGGTGATTGGTCGCCTGTTTGCCGGCGAGTGGCGCAAACTTAACGTCGGCACCGTGGTGATTGCTGTCGCACTGGTGGCGTTCTATGCCGGTGGCTGGGCCATCTGACTCCAAAGCGAATAAATTTCAAGATTATTCTCTTTCTGCTCCACGCCGCACATCGGGTTGCCCCGCTGTGCGGCGTTTTGTTTTACACTTTCCCACGCAACAACATCGCTTTAATGAAATTGATTCGCCTAAGGACAGCATGGAAATCTTCTTTACTATTCTCATCATGACGCTGGTGGTTTCACTCTCCAGCGTGGCGGCACGCATTCTGCCGTTCCAAATTCCGCTGCCGCTGGTGCAAATTGCCGCCGGTGCATTACTCGCTTTTCCCGTCTTCGGCCTGCATGTCGATTTTGATCCGGAACTGTTCCTCGTGCTGTTTATTCCGCCGCTGCTGTTTGCAGATGGCTGGAAAACGCCGATTAACGAGTTTCTCCATCACGGTCGTGAAATCATGGGGTTGGCGCTGGTTCTGGTGCTGATTACCGTGGTCGGGATTGGCTACCTGATTTACTGGCTGGTGCCGGGGATTCCGCTGATTCCCGCCTTTGCGCTGGCGGCGGTGCTCTCGCCAACCGATGCCGTGGCGCTGTCCGGCATTGTGGGTGAAGGGCGTATCCCGAAAAAAATCATGTCGATTGTGCAGGGCGAAGCCCTGATGAATGACGCATCTGGCCTGGTGTCGCTGAAGTTTGCCGTTGCGGTGGCGATGGGCACCATGGTGTTTACCTGGGGCGGCGCCAGCGTCGAGTTCCTCAAAGTGGCGGTCGGCGGTTTGGTTGCCGGCGTGGTGATCTGCTGGCTGTATGGCCGCTCGCTGCGTCTGCTGAGCCGCTGGAGCGGGGACGATCCGGCCACCCAAACCGTGCTGCTGCTGCTGTTACCGTTCGCCTCCTACCTGATTGCGGAACACCTTGGCGTCTCGGGTATCCTCGCTGCCGTGGCGGCAGGTATGACCATCACGCGCTCCGGCATTATCCGTCAGGCGCCGCTCGCCATGCGCCTGCGCGCCAATAGCGTGTGGCAGATGTTGGAATTCGTCTTCAACGGCATGGTGTTCCTGATGCTCGGTCTGCAGCTGCCAGACATCCTGGCCACCTCCATTGCGCAGGCCAACGCCGATCCAAACGTCGAGCTGTGGATGCTGTTCACTGACGTCTTCCTGGTTTATGCCGCGCTGATGGTCGTGCGTTTTGGTTGGTTGTGGATCATGAAGCGCACCAGCATGCGCCTGCTGAAGAAGAAGCCGCTGGAGTTTACCAACTACTCACTGCGCGAACTGTTGATTGCCTCGTTTGCTGGGGTGCGCGGTGCCATCACGCTGGCGGGTGTGCTGTCGATTCCACTGTTCCTCAGCAACGGCGATCCGTTCCCGGCGCGCTACGAGTTGGTGTTCATCGCCACCGGCGTGATTCTGATTTCGCTGCTGGTTGGCGTGGTGCTGCTGCCGATTCTGCTGCGCGATGTGGAGAGCATCGATAAGGTAGGTCATCGTCGTGAGATTCAATTCGCGCGTGCGGCCATGGCGGGCGTGGCGATTGAAAGCCTGCACAAAATGGAGCAGCGTCTGGAGACCGACACCGAAGAGAACATCGATCCGGAGCTGCTGAAGGAAGTGAGTTTGCGGGTGATCGGTAATCTGCGTCGCCGCGCCGAGGGTAAAAACGATATCGAGCAGGCGCAGTTTGCCGAAAACCTTGAGCGTCGTTTCCGCCTCAACGCGCTGCGTGCCGAGCGCGCCGAGGTGTATCACCTGCGTGCCACCCAGGAAATTTCCAACGAGACGATGCAGAAACTGCTGCACGATCTCGATCTGCTGGAAGCGCTGCTGATAGAGAAAGAGGAGTAGCAGTCGCTGTGTCATCCGGGTGCGCATGAATGCGCACCCTACGAAAACCCAGCCAAATAACGTAGGGTCGCCATTTATGGCGACCGATTCAGAATTTACACCGATAGCCGCGGCGCCGTATCCGGCCAGTGTTCACGGCAGCAATCAATCCACGCCTGAGCGCTGCGCGACAAGTAGCTGCCTTCCCGCCAAATCAAACCTAAACTCCACTGCAGCTCCGACTCCAGCGGCAGCCACAGCAGCGATTGCTTATCCAGCCGCTGACAGATCGGCTCCGGCAGAATCGCCAAGCCCATGCCCGCTTGCACCATCGCCGCAAGAAAATCCCACTGCGCGCTGCGCAGCGCAATATTCGGCGTCAAATTAAGGCGCTGAAACGCTTTTTTGATCTGGCGATTGAGCGCGAACTCTTCGTTGAGGATCAGCAGCGGATGTTTGGCTAACTCTTTTAGTCCGACTTGAGTGTGGTCGAGCCAGATGTCGCTACGCGGTAAAAGCACGCACAGCGGATGATGCATCAACTCCAGCGTGTTGAGCGGCAGCTCGGCATCGATCGGTAGCGCGGTGAGGGCGATATCGAGCGCGCCACTCAGCACCGCTTGCTGTGCCGTCAGGCCGCCAAATTCGGCAATTTTCAATTCAACGCCGGGATAACGGCGGCGAAAGGCGGAGATTGATCCGGCCATCTGCATGCCGACCATCGGGGGAATCCCCAGGCGCAGCTCGCCAGTTTTCAGCTGGTTGATGTCGCCCAGCTGCGCCTCAAGCTGATGAAACTCCTGCAGAATCGCCAGTCCGCGCTGATAAACTGCCTGGCCGCTGTCGGTAAGATGCAGTTTGCGTCCTTCGCGCAGCAGCAGGGTGCAGCCCAGCTCCTCTTCCAGCTGGCGTAGCATTTTGCTGATGGTGGGCTGCGTCACGTAGAGCTTCTCGGCGGCGCGGGTAAAGCTTTGCTGGCGGACCACTTCGGTAAAGTAGCGCAGCGCTCGCACGTCCATAAGCATTCCTTTTTGGCATAGTTTGAATGATTTTAATTCATTTCTTTCACAGTTTGCGGCGGATTTATACTAGTCCCTGAATTTTTCATGGGGGAAAAGGAAATGATGGCATTAAGTCCGCGCAGAACGGATCTCCTGCAACACGCTTTTATTCCGCTGCAGCTGGGGCTGTATGTGGGTTTGTTTATCTTCAGCGACCGGCTGGTGAGCTGGCTGCATCTGCCGTTGCCCGCTAACGTGGTCGGCATGGTGCTGCTGTTAGGGTTGATCATGACGCGCATTGTGCCGCTGCGCTGGGTGAAAGCGGGCGCTAACTGGCTGCTGGCGGAAATGCTGCTGTTCTTTATTCCAGCGGTCGTGGCGGTGGTGAACTACAGCGACTTGCTGCGCAGCGAAGGCTGGCGCATCTGCGTGGTGATTGGCGTGAGCACTTTACTGGTGCTGGCTTCCACTTCTCTGGTGGTCGATCGTTTATATCGCTACGAACTGGCGCGTGCCGCGCGTAAGCAGGCGCATGATGAATGATCTGCTGATAAGCCTGCTGTGTCTGGCGTTCACGCTGCTGGTCTATTACATCAACAAGATGCTCTATCGTCGCTGGCGCACGCTATTGCTGATGCCGTTGGTGCTTACGCCGCTGGTGCTGGTCGCGCTGCTGCTGCTCACCCATGTGAGCTGGAAAAATTACATTGCCGAAAGTCACTGGCTGATTTGGTTGCTGGGTCCGGCAACGCTGGCGTTCGCCGTGCCGGTGTATGAGAACCTCGAGATCATCAAACGTCACTGGCTGTCGCTGAGTGTCGGCGTACTTACCGCCACGTTGGTGGCGGTCTGCAGCTCGGTGTGGCTGGCGCGTCTGCTGACGCTGCCGGAAACCATCCAGCGCAGTCTGGCGGTGCGCTCGATTACCACGCCGTTCGCGCTGGCGGCGGCGCAACCTATTGGCGGCCAGCCCGATCTGGTGGCGCTATTTGTGGTGATCACCGGCGTGTTCGGCATGGCGGTGGGGGATGTGCTGTTTCTGCGTATCGCCATCAAGCAGGGCGTGGCGAAGGGCGCAGGTTTTGGTGCGGCATCACATGGCGCGGGTACCGCGCGTGCCTATCAACTCGGCCAGCAGGAGGGCGTGGTATCCAGCCTGGTGATGATGCTGTCGGGCGTGGTGACGGTGATTCTGGCTCCGCTGCTGAGCCATCTGCTGTGGGCAGCATAGCGGTTCATTTTCAAGCCAGGGCTTATTTTGCTTCCTTGTCGTTTTGCTTACTGTTTGTTCGCGCAAACAACAAGGAAGCGACAATGAAAAAGCATTATTTAGCAGTTGGCCTGATGCTGGCCTCCACTGGGATCAGCGCAGCGGAAATCGGCATTAAAGGGGGCAGCGATTTCTTCTCTGCCACTCTCAATACGGAAAAAACCGCGTTGGGCCTGCAGTATGGCGCCGAATACATGAACGGTGAACGCAAAACTCAGATGGTTGAAGGCAGTATTGGCTATGGATATGCTTTCGGCGCATTATCGGTAGCACCGCGCGTGGGCGCGTTTTGGGCCGATCTTGATAACGATAAATCCGGGAGCCGCGGCATGAATGCGGGAGTGCGCTTTATGGCTCCTCTGCCGAAAGTGGACAAAATCTGGCTCTATCTTGATTACTCAGTGGCTCCGGATTTCGCCACGCGTCACATGCACCACCTGTACCAGTTCGAGGCTGGCCTTCATTACCAACCGGCCAAATGGCTGACGCTAAGTTCGGGTTATCGTTATCTGTCAACTTATGGCAAATATGGTCAGAATGACCAGAATCTGATCAATGGCGTGTTTATTGGCGCTGCCTACCGTTTCTGATATATCCAGACGGCCTTAACCGGCCGTTTTCCCCGCTGTAATCCATTTTTACGTAAAGCTTTCCAAATAAAGTTGTCTCCTGCTATCAGGCTGTTACCCTTGCCGCCGAATTAAATGTCCTTCATGGAGTGGAATCACATGTTTAAGCAACTTGTTACTGGAAGCGTTTTGGGTCTGGCACTGCTGAGCAGCGGCGCGCAGGCAATTGAGGGCAGTGTTGACGTGGGTGAGCACAGCACCAACCTGAACCTTGGTCTCGGCACCACTTCACCAGGCCTGTTCCTGAAAGGCAACTGGCTGCGTAGCGATCACGATGGCAGCACCTACGGTGCAGGCCTGGGCTATAACATCGACGTGGGCGATTTCCGCATCGCGCCAACCGCGAAAGCCCTGTTCACCCATCCGGAAGATGGCCGTGATGGCTTCACCGTCGCAGTCGGTGGCGCAGCGCAATACAGCTTCAACAGCATGTGGGGCCTGTACGGCGAATATTACTATGCGCCGGAAGCGTTCTCCGATCGTCTTGATAGCTACCAGGAAGCCTCTGGTGGCCTGAGCTTCACGCCAATTTCTCTGCTGAACCTGCGCGTGGGTTATCAGTACATCGAGCTGAACAACAAAGGCAGCCGTAAAGACAACGTACTGGTCGATGGCCCATACGTTGGCGCGTCACTGCGTTTCTGATTTCAGGATCGGATAAGAAAGGGCGACCCATTGGGTCGCCCTTTTGCGTTAGGGTGCGCGCTGGCCCTCACCCTGGCCCTCCTCCACGGGTGGGAGAGGGAGAAAAACGCGCCGATCGGTTCCCTCTACCGCGTGCGGGAGAGGGTTAGGGGGAGGGGAACAACGCACAAAACTAATGCGATTTACCCTGCGAAATCCCTATCCCCGTCTGCGAACGAATAAACTGTCCACGGAAGCGAGCACGTTCCTGGGCGCCGCGCGCCGAATGGTCGGTGATCGAGAACAGCCAGATGCCGATAAACGCCGCCAGCATGGAGAACAGCGCCGGATACTCATACGGATAAATCGGCTTGTCATGCCCCAGCACCTGCACCCAAATCGTCGGTCCGAGAATCATCAGCAGCACCGCAGTGATCAGTCCCAGCCAGCCGCCCACCATCGCGCCGCGCGTGGTTAGTTTTGACCAGTACATCGACAACAGAATAATTGGGAAGTTACAGCTGGCAGCAATCGAGAACGCCAGGCCGACCATAAAGGCAATGTTCTGCTTTTCAAACAGAATCCCCAGTGCAATCGCCACCACACCTAATACCAACACGGTGATTTTCGAGATGCGCAGTTCATCGCGTTCCGTCGCCTTACCTTCGCGGATCACGCTGGCATAGAGATCGTGTGACACCGCTGAAGCGCCCGCCAATGTCAGACCTGCCACTACCGCCAGAATTGTGGCGAAAGCCACCGCCGAAATAAAGCCGAGGAACAGGCTGCCGCCGACCGCGTTCGCCAGATGTACCGCGGCCATATTGGTGCCGCCGAGCAGGGCGCCGCTGGCATCTTTGAAGGCCGGATTCGATCCCACCAGTAAAATCGCGCCGAAGCCGATAATAAAGGTCAGGAAGTAGAAGTAGCCCATAAAGCCGGTGGCCCAGAACACGCTTTTGCGTGCCTCACGCGCATCGGCGACTGTAAAGAAGCGCATCAGAATATGCGGCAAACCGGCGGTACCAAACATCAAGCCCAGGCCGAGTGACAGCGCCGATATCGGGTCTTTCACCAATCCGCCAGGCTGCATAATCGCCGCGCCTTTGGGGTGTACCGCCATGGCTTCGGTAAACAGCGTGTTGAAGCTGAAACCGGTGGCCTTCATTACCATAATCGCCATAAAGCTGGCGCCAAACAGCAGCAGCACCGCTTTGATAATCTGCACCCAGGTGGTGGCTAACATGCCGCCGAACAGCACGTACAACACCATCAAAATACCGACCATCACCACCGCAATGTGGTAATCCAAACCGAACAGCAGCTGGATCAACTTACCGGCACCGACCATCTGTGCAATCAGGTACAGCGCCACCACCACCAACGAACCGCAGGCCGATAGCGTACGAATCGGTTTTTGCGCCAGGCGATAGGATGCGACATCAGCGAAGGTGTAACGACCAAGATTGCGCAGGCGTTCGGCGATCAAAAACAGGATCATCGGCCAGCCGACAAGGAAACCGAGCGAGTAGATCAGCCCGTCGTAGCCCGACGTGTAAACCAGGGCAGAAATACCGAGGAACGAGGCGGCAGACATAAAGTCGCCGGCGATGGCCAGGCCATTTTGGAAACCGGTGATATTACCGCCGGCGGTGTAGTAATCGCTGCGCGAGCGGGTACGTTTCGAGGCCCAATAGGTGATGCCGAGCGTCGCCGCGACAAACACCACGAACATGATGATGGCTTCATAGTTGGTGGCCTGGCGCTGCACCGCACCGGTAATGGCATCGGCGGCAAATACGCTGGCAGGCACGATAGCCAAAAACATCGAGAGCAAGCGCTTCATGATTTCACCTCGCTCAGGATCTGTTTGGTCAGGCGGTCAAACTCGCCGTTAGCGCGCCACACGTAGACGCCGGTCAGCACGAACGACATCACGATCAGTCCGATGCCAATCGGAATCCCTCGCGTCACGTTGGTGCCTGCATGTAAGGGCGTACCGAGCCAGCCGGGCGCAAAGGCGATCAGCAGAATAAAGCCGACGTAGAGCACCAGCATGATAATGCTGAGCAACAGTGCGAATGCCTGCCGATTATGCACCAGTTCGTGATAGCGCGGATTACTTTCGACTTGTTGCCAGATTGCTTCCTGTTCAGGGGTTTCGTTCATCACATTTTCTCCAGAGGCAAGGCAGACGGAAATCTCACAATGAAGTGATTTAACTGGCTGAATATTCTAGTTATATATACCCTTCATACTTCAAGCTACAGGTGCGTTGGCTGCGTATGCTCATCCCAGTCACTTACTTCAGTAAGCTTCTGGAATTCTCATCTTTGCCGCCTTCCTGCAGCTCGAATTATTTTGGGTATGGGTTGTGCGATGTTGAAAGGCATACGGCGTAAGGTCAGGGTGACGGAGAGGAACCTGCCGTGGACAGGCTGACACTCTCCGTCGGGTCGATGCCGCTTACGGCATGGTGATGGACTGTTTCTCCTCCAGCAATTTCTCTACCACGCCCGGATCGGCCAGCGTAGAGGTATCGCCGAGATTGCTGGTATCGCCCGCGGCGATTTTGCGCAGAATGCGACGCATAATCTTGCCGGAGCGGGTTTTCGGCAGCGAGTCGGTCCAGTGCAGCACATCCGGCGTGGCAATCGGGCCGATCTCTTTACGCACCCAGTTACGCACTTCGGTATACAGCTCGGGCGATGGCTCTTCGCCGTGGTTTAACGTGATATACGCGTAGATCGCCTGACCTTTGATGCTGTGAGGAATGCCCACCACCGCAGCTTCCGCAATCTTCGGATGTGACACCAGTGCCGATTCAATCTCGGCGGTGCCCAGGCGGTGACCGGAGACGTTGAGCACGTCATCTACGCGGCCGGTGATCCAGTAATAGCCATCTTCATCACGGCGCGCACCGTCACCGCTGAAGTAGCGATTTTTGAAGGTGGAGAAGTAGGTCTGCTCGAAACGATCGTGATCGCCATACAGCGTACGTGCCTGGCCTGGCCAGGAATCGACGATCACCAGGTTGCCTTCGGTAGCGCCCTCCAGCGGATTGCCTTCGTTATCGACCAGCGCGGGCTGCACGCCGAAGAACGGCTTAGTGGCGGAACCGGCTTTCAGTTCGGTGGCACCCGGCAGCGGCGTGATCATAAAGCCGCCGGTTTCGGTCTGCCACCAGGTATCGACGATCGGGCAACGGCTGTCGCCAATCTTTTTGTAGTACCACTCCCAGGCTTCCGGGTTGATCGGTTCACCCACCGAACCCATGATGCGCAGACTGCTGCGATCGGTGCCTTCAATCGCTTTATCGCCTTCGGCCATCAGGGCGCGAATCGCGGTTGGCGCGGTGTACAGCAACGTTACTTTATGTTTATCCACCACTTCTGCCATACGACTTGGCTTCGGCCAGTTCGGCACGCCTTCAAACATCAGCGTGGTGGCACCGCATGCCAGCGGACCGTAAATCAGATAGCTGTGACCGGTGATCCAGCCGACGTCGGCGGTACACCAATAGACATCATCAGGATGGTAATCAAACACATACTTAAAGGTGCTGGCGGCATACACCAGATAACCGCCGGTGGTATGCAGCACGCCTTTTGGCTTGCCGGTGGAACCGGAGGTGTACAGGATAAACAGTGGATGTTCGGCATCGACGGCGACAGGCTCATGCTGATCGCTGGCCTTCGCCATTAGATCGTGCCACCACAAATCGCGACCTTCGCGCCAGCCGGACTCTTTGCCAGTGCGCTTGAACACCACCACATTTTTCACCGTGGTGACGTTCGGATTGTTCAGGGCATCATCGACGTTTTTCTTCAGCGGAATGCTGCGACCGGCGCGTACGCCTTCGTCGGCGGTGATGATCAGTTTGGCGTTGGAATCGACCACGCGTCCCGCCACCGCTTCCGGTGAGAAGCCGCCAAAAATCACCGAGTGCACCGCGCCAATGCGCGCGCAGGCCAGCATCGCCACGGCCGCTTCCGGCACCATTGGCATATAAATCGCGACCACGTCGCCTTTCTTCACGCCGAGGCTGGTGAGCACATTGGCAAAGCGACAGACATCGCCGTGCAGCTCACGGAAAGTGATGGTTTTGCTTTCGCTGGCGTCGTCGCCTTCCCAGATGATGGCGGGATGATCGCCGCGAGTGGCCAGATGGCGATCGAGGCAGTTGGCGGCGAGGTTAAGCGCGCCGTCTTCGTACCAGCGAATTGAAATATTGCCGGGGGCAAAGGAGGTATTTTTCACTTTGCTGTAAGGTTTAATCCAGTCGAGAATTTTGCCTTGTTCACCCCAAAAGGTGTCGGGATCGTCAACCGATTGTTGATACAGCGCCGCATACTGATCGGCATTAATGAGAGCATTCGCTGCGATGGCAGCGGGTACGGGATGCTTATGTATTTGGCTCATGGCTGACCTCCTTGAAGATGTTAATCATATGTCAATCAAAGGTTAATTGAAGACCGTGTCAGGGCTTTGTTTCTGTTTTGTAGTCTGGATCACGACCTTTTAGCCCCCTTAAATGTCACGCCTTCGCTGCGCTAAAACCTGGCGTGAAATGCCCCATCATCTGCTGTAAGCCTACGAGATCTCTGCCGCTGCTGTGCAAATAATCGGCAAACGAGCCGGGCCGCTTTTTGCACAATAGTGCATAGCTATGCTGAAACTTATCGAATTAACACTTTTCATAACAGCGAGTTATAGCCGTTAACCATTGTCAGCATTTTATGCTACTAACCTGAATAAGATTTGCGCTATCGCGCCGGGGGTTGCATTTACCGTAGTGAAAATGGTACTTATCTCGGCCCTGTTCAGCAGGTATCAACTCAGACTGCATCACTTCGCCGGCGCAAAATGCCTGCACAGCTGTAACCGACGTAGTCATAAATAACCCTCTATTTTATCGGGCTTTTGCTCACTTCCCTGTGTGACATTTCTCCTGCACCTTCGCAGCAGAGCAAAGGGGTTTTTAACTGAGGAAATAACGCGTTATGAAAGGTTTTAAGTTCACCCTTGCATGGCAGATTTTAGTTGCGCTGATTCTGGGCGTGATTGTGGGAACCGTGCTGCATAATCAGCCTGACGATCGTGAATGGTTAATCACTAACATTCTGACGCCAGCTGGTGACATCTTTATTCATCTGATCAAGATGATTGTGGTGCCGATTGTGATTTCCTCACTGATTGTCGGCATTGCGGGCGTTGGCGATGCGAAAAAGCTCGGACGTATTGGTGTCAAAACCATCATCTATTTTGAAGTGATCACCACCCTTGCCATTGTGGTCGGTATTACGCTGGCCAACGTATTCCAACCCGGCAGCGGCATTGATATGTCAACGCTGGCAACGGTGGACATCTCTAAATACGAAGCCACAACCGAAGCTGTGCAGGGCGCACCGCATGGATTGGTGACCACCATTCTGTCGCTGATCCCGCAGAACATCTTTGCCTCATTGGTGAAGGGCGACATGCTGCCGATTATCTTCTTCTCGGTGCTGTTTGGTATGGGGCTGTCGGCGCTGCCATCGGAACATCGCGATCCGCTGGTGACGGTATTCCGTTCTATTTCCGAAACCATGTTTAAAGTGACGCACATGATCATGCGCTATGCGCCGGTCGGCGTGTTTGCGTTGATTGCCGTCACCATCGCCAACTTCGGTTTTGCCTCGCTTTATCCGTTGGCCAAGCTGGTGCTGCTGGTGTACGTGGCGATTCTGTTCTTTGCTTTCGTGGTGCTGGGCACGGTGGCGCGCTTCTGTAAGTTGCGTATTACCACTTTGATGCGCATTCTGAAAGACGAGCTGATTCTTGCTTATTCCACCTCGAGTTCAGAAACCGTGCTGCCGCGCATTATGCAAAAGATGGAAGCCTACGGCGCGCCGAAAGCCATCACCAGCTTCGTGGTGCCGACCGGCTACTCGTTCAACCTTGACGGTTCAACGCTGTACCAGAGCATCGCGGCGATCTTTATCGCGCAGCTGTATGGCATCGACCTGTCGCTGACTGACGAGATCATTCTGGTGCTGACGCTGATGGTGACCTCGAAAGGAATCGCTGGCGTGCCGGGCGTCTCCTTCGTGGTGCTGCTGGCGACACTGGGCAGTGTCGGTATTCCGCTGGAAGGTCTGGCGTTTATCGCCGGTGTGGATCGCATCATGGACATGGCGCGTACCGCGCTGAACGTGATCGGTAACGCGCTGGCGGTGCTGGTGATTGCGCGCTGGGAAGACCAGTTCGACACCAAACAAGCCGCCGCCTACGAGCAACAGCTGCGTACACAAAGCGCCAGCTAATTTGCCCGGTGCGCATGAATGCGCACCCTACGAAAACCTCGACAAACAATTGTAGGGTCGCCATTCATGGCGACCGGTATCCCCAGAAACCCGCCATCGGCGGGTTTTTTTATGCCCGCTGCGGCAAAACACAAAAATATCTCCAGAGCAGAGGAATTAACAATTCGGTTTGATATATAGTTTTCCGAATAAATTATTCTCTCTCAGGAGTATTTCATGCAGATCGATCTCAGCCAGATGATCACCGAAGGGCGTAACCCAGCCAGCCAAAACATCGATGAACTGTCGACCGAAGCCATGCTGCGCGTGATTAATGATGAAGATAAAAAAGTAGCGCTGGCAGTAGAAGCCATCGTGCCGCAGATTGCGCAGGTAGTGGATGCGATTACCGCCGCGTTCAGCAAAGGCGGACGCCTTATCTATTGTGGCGCGGGGACATCGGGTCGGTTGGGCATTCTGGATGCCAGTGAATGCCCGCCAACCTTTGGCACGCCGCGCAGCCAGGTGGTGGGATTGATTGCCGGCGGGCACACCGCGATTCTGCAAGCGGTAGAAAACGCCGAAGACAACGTTGAGCAGGGCGCACAGGATCTGCGTGATATCGCCTTTGCGGCTAACGACGTTTTAGTCGGCATAGCCGCCAGCGGTCGCACGCCGTATGTGCTCGGCGCACTGGCCTATGCAAAACAGCAGGGCGCATTGACGGCGGCGTTAACCTGCAATCCCAACAGCCCGATGTCGCACGCCGCTGATGTGGCGCTGACGCCGGTGGTTGGCCCTGAAGTGGTGACCGGCTCTTCGCGCATGAAGGCGGGCACCGCGCAGAAGCTGGTGCTGAATATGCTCACCACCGGCGCGATGATTCGCAGCGGCAAAGTGTATGGCAACCTGATGGTTGATGTTGAAGCCACCAACCAGAAGCTGGTGCAGCGGCAGGTGAATATCGTCAAGCAAGCCACTGACTGCGACGATGCCACGGCGCAGCAGGCGCTGGCAGCCTGTCAGGGCCACTGCAAAACCGCGATTGTGATGGTGCTGGCCGGGCTCACTGCTGAAGAGGCGACATCGCTGCTCAGCCAGAATCAGGGCTTTATCCGCCAGGCCTTGCGCGACGCGGGAGCACAATGATGGCCGCCATCACGGAAGGGCTGCTGCGTGACATCCTGCACGCGGTGGGCGGAGCGAATAACGTGGTGCAGTGCGGCAATTGCATGACGCGCCTGCGCCTGACGTTGGCCGATGCCGCGCAGGTGGATAGCGCCAAACTGAAAACGCTGCCGGGCGTGCTGGGCGTGATCGAGAGCGATGCGCAGTTACAGATCGTACTGGGACCGGGCAAAGCGCAAACCGCAGCGGAGAAGATGCAGGCGCTGCTCAATCATGCCAGCGCGGCAGATGCACCCAGCGATCTGCACAGCATTGCCAGCGCGCAAAAGCAGCAGATGAAGGCGAAACAGACCAGCGCGCTGCACCGCTTTCTCTCCTGCTTTGCCACCATTTTCACCCCGCTGATTCCTGGCTTTATTGGTGCCGGTTTACTGTTGGGCTTTGCTACGCTGATTGAGCAGATCTTTCACCTCAATCAGCCGGGCGATCATGCGCGTTGGCTGCTGGATACCGTGGCGTACATGAAGGTGTTCGGCAAAGGGCTGTTCACCTTCCTGAGTATTTTGATCGGCTACAACGCACAGAAAGCGTTTGGCGGAACGGGCGTCAACGGGGCGATTATCGCGTCATTGTTTGTGCTTGGATATGCGCCAAAAGCCACGGTCGGTTATTACAGCGGCATGGAAGATTTCTTCGGGATGGTAATCGATCCGCGTGGCAACATTATTGGCGTGCTGCTGGCGGCCATATTTGGTGCCTGGGTTGAGAAACAGCTGCGCAAAATCATTCCCGATAATCTCGATATGATTTTAACGTCATTACTGACGTTGTTAATTACCGGTGCCGTCACTTTCCTGGTGATTATGCCGATTGGCGGCGAACTGTTTAAAGGCATGTCCTGGCTGTTTATTCATCTGAATAATAATCCGTTTGGTTGTGCCCTGCTCGCCGGGCTGTTTTTAATCGCCGTGATGTTCGGTATTCATCAGGGCTTTATTCCGGTCTATTTCGCGCTGATGGAAACCCAGGGTTTTAATTCGCTGTTCCCGATTCTGGCCATGGCGGGCGCTGGGCAGGTCGGCGCTTCGCTGGCGTTATGGTGTAAAGCGGATAAGCATTCGCTGCTGCGTAAGCAGATTAAAGGCGCGATTGTGCCAGGCTTGCTCGGCGTCGGTGAGCCGCTGATTTATGGCGTAACGCTACCGCGTCTCAAGCCGTTTATCACCGCCTGTTGCGGTGGCGCATTGGGTGGCTTCTTTATCGGGCTGGTGGCGTGGCTGGGATTGCCGGTGGGAATGAACACGGTGTTCGGCCCATCGGGTTTGGTAACGCTGCCGCTGATGACTTCATCGCAGGGGATTTTTGCCGGTATGGCGGTCTATCTCGCGGGGTTGATCGTAGCGTGGATCGGTGGATTCGCATTCACCTGGTGGGGCGGAACCCGTAATGTCGATTTAAGTTGATTTTCATACCATTGCTCACCCAGTGCGCATAAATTGCGCACCTTACCATCGTAGGGTCGCCATTAATGGCGACCGAGTTAATGGAAGCATTATAAACAAACTTCAACTTAAACGTGACTTGAATCACACTTTTACACTCCCTCGTATCGCTTATCCTGGCAAAGGGGGTTTCACCACATAAGGGCCATGTGTAAGTAAAATGTCAGGAAAAAATTAAGGATTTATTAAAGGGATAGAAAGCTAGACCTTAAATAATAATTGGCCTTAATTTATTTGGATTATCTCGCCTGCCTCGCAATTATTTATCCATTATCACAATAAGTTACCCGAAATTGCTTTTTGCATCAGCAAGCAAAAAAGTCTATACATTAAGCCATTAAATCTATGCCCGTAAGACTTCAAATTGCAGATGCCCTGGCAGCGTTAGCCTGTCTCCTGCGATGCGAATGGCTGAGGGTAAATAACGATAGCTTCATTCCTTTTTCGCTGCGCCGTATTTTCTTCACACAGTGGTTCTCAAATTAAATCTCGACACGGGGTTGGTATTAACCTGCCGTTTTATCCCCCTCAAGATGAATTTAACGCTGTTGCAATAACAGCGTGGACGCTGCACGCCCACTGGAGGAAGTATGAGGTTCAAATTAAATCCGATTGCGATAGGGATGATGGCGGCGCAACTGCTGTTCTATCCAGCGATTCAAAGTCAGGCGGTTACGTTAGGCGCATATACGCCGCAAGTTAATGATAATCAGGTTGGCAAGCTGGTAGTCAGCAGTGGCAGTGAAACGCTGACCGGTAACCAGGCATTCACCGCAGGCACTGACGGTGCGGTCTCCACCACGCTAGGACAAGTGGCCATTACCTCCGGCTCACAATTCATCAATCAGGATCGCCTTGATCCCGGCCCGCAAAACTTTGCCATTACCACGCCTGATGCCGCGACCGGCACCAATACCACCTTCCAGGTTTACAACTCTGCCAGTCTGGTAGCGCTGGCTCCGGTGAGCAGCACCACCAGCGTGCCGGATGTACAAAATGTGAATAACGGGCAATACATCAATGCGCGTGTGGCGGATGTGACGGGCGGAACGCTGGATGTCAATATTGGCCAGCCCAATGCCGCCAGCAGCAGCGCGACCAACAGCTGGACCATGGCAGCAAAACAGACGCAGCTGTTTGACGTTAGCGGCACCGGCACGGTGAACTGGAACAGCAATAACCGCATTAGCTTCTTTGGCGCAACCGCCACGCCTGACGGCAGCGGTGCGGCGACCAGCTCTTACGCCGTGCAGAACCTCGCCACCTACAACGGCGCCTTCAGCGTACAGACGTTGGACGGCAGCAGCACCAGCTTTACCGTCACTAACGCCAGTCAGCTGCAGAGTTATAACAACTGGCTGATTAGTCAGCTACAGCGCGGCAACCTCGATAAAACCCGCTATCTCACCGAATTTAATAAAGCTGTGACCTTCAGCAGCGGCAATATTGTTTACAACGTTAGCGCGACGCCGCCGGATGAGGTGACGCAGCCTATCGGCAATCGTATTGTGATCAACGCCAGCGGCCCTGATGCCAAAGTAAATCTGGCCGCAGGTAAAACCCTTGAAGTGGTTGGTGCTACCGGTGGGGCGATTAAAGCCTCCAACGGTGCGCAAGCGGTGATTGATGGCAAGCTGGCGAGTCGCGGCAGCATCACCAATAACGGCACCGCGCTGGTATTAACCGACGGCAGCAACGGCCTGAATAACGGTGTGATTAACGGCGGATTCCTCAATCGCCAGGATGGCACTGGCGTGGGTTCAACCGGCTACGGCGCCAACGCGGTGAATGTACAAAGCGGCAGCACCTTCAACAACAGCGCCGGCGGTATCGTTACCCTCGCTCCTACCGGCAGCAATCCACAGTAGGGCGTGGGGGGGATCAATCTGGGGGGATCGTCCACCCCCAAAAACACGGGAATATTAACGTTGGGGGAAACGGCTCCCGCGCTCGCGGCACGGCTTCCGGGGTGCTGCTCACCGATGACACCTCACGCTTTACCAATACCAGCACCGGCAATATTTACATCGGGCGCGGACCACAAAACAGTGTGAATGATGTGGTTGCCGATACGGCGATGAACCAGAGCGGCTTGACCAGCGGCATTGCCGTGGTGGCTAACGGTAACGCGGTTAATGACGGCGCGATCACCATCGGCAGCAAAACGCAAAATGCGGCGGGGATGTCCGCTACGGGCGCCAGCAATGCCACCATGATCAACAACGGCACCATTAATGTGAATGGCGCGGCCGCCGCGATCCCTCGTGAAAACGTTGGCATGCTGGTGACCAACAGTGCTGGCACCATCGATAACGCCGGCATCATTAACCTCAACGGCGTGAACGGTACCGGCCTGAAAGTGCTGGCGACCAATGGCCGCAGCGCGAGCGCCACGTCAACCGGGGTTATCAATGTGGCGGGTGTTGCCGATCCGGCCCGCGGCACGCGTAACTATGGTGTCTGGGTTGAGGGACAGGGCACTGGCACAGCACAGTCGACAGTCGATGGGCCAATCAATCTCCGGGGTAATGGCGCCATTGGCGTGCATGCGCGCGGTAACGCCACCGTAACGGTTGATCCGGCTGCGGTACCGACTTTCGCCACCGGCAGTAATCAGATTGCCTTTTTCGCCTACGGCCCCAATGCGCTAATCAGAGTGTTAGGGAATAATCCGTTTGATGTCACCACCCAGAACTCCACGCTGTTCCGCGTTGAGCAGGGGGCGGATTTTAACGGCGATTCCCTGGCGCTAACGGCATCGGGTGCCGGTTCTACGGCGGTACTTGGCAGCGGCGTGGGCACCGATGTGAACACCGATGCGGCGGTGATTAACGTGAGCGGCACCGGCGCCAACGGCATTACCGTTGAAGGCGGCGCAAAGGGCGTAATCGATACCACCACCACCATGAACCTCACCGGAAGTAACGCGATTGGGGCGATTGTTGATGGTCAAAAGCATGATATCAATGGCAAAAATAGCGGCTCTCCGGTTGCCAGCACCACGCTCAACTCCGCCGCAACCCTTAACGCCTCGCAGAGCGGATTAACCGGCTATCTGGCGCGTAACCGTGCGCAGTTAACCAACACCGGGGATATTAACTTCACCGGCGCCAACGCCACCGGCATCCGCGTGGAGAGTGGCGCAACCGGTAACAACAGCGGCAATATTGCGATCAACGATGGCGGCACCGGTATTTCGGTCAACAGCAGCGGTACCACCACCACGGCGAACAATAGCGGCGTGATCAACGTTAATGGCGGCACAACCAGCGCGCGCACGCGCGGCGTGAGTGCCAGCGGCAGCGGCGCGGTGGCGAATCTCAACAGCGGCGCACTCAATCTCAACGGCGTCGGTGCGATTGGCGCGGAAGCCTTGAGCGGTGCCAGAGTCAATGTTTCGGCGGCTTCAACGCCGCTATTCAACAATACCGATCAACTCGCCTATCACGCGGCGGGTGCAGGATCGCTGATCAACAGCGCGGCTAACGCACTGAACATTAATATCAACGGATCAAGCGGTTACCGCATTGATGATGGCGCCACGCTGGCGCTGAGTAACGGCAGCGCTATCACCAGCAGCGCGGCCAATAGCACCGGCGTGATTGTTTCGGGCAGCGGCAGTACGCTGAACAGCGGCAACGGCCAGCTCACCGCAAGCGGCAATGGCAGTACGGGCGTGCGGGTGGAGGGCGGAGCGCAGGCCACATTGGCGGCGGGCAACAGCGTCAATGCCAGCGGCACCAATAGCGTTGGCGTGCTGGTAAATAACCTGCGGACCGATCTCAGCAACGCGCTGAACGGTAGCGCTGCGCCTACGTTGGTTACCAACAATGGTGCGGTGGGCGGCGCAGGCACCAACGCGGTGGGTATTGATGTCACCAACGGCGCTGAACTGGTTAACAACGGCAACCTCAACTTCACCGGCAGTAATAACATCGGTATCCGCTCACGCGCGGGCAGCACCATCACCAACAACGGCGTGGTGAACGTGGCAAACGGCACCGGGCTGGATGTCTCCGGCAGCGGCAGCACCCTGGCGAAAGGCGGTACCATCAATGTCGATAACGGCATTGCAGGTGTACGCATCAGCGATGGTGCTCAGCTGGCGCTAACCGGCAGCGACACGGTGATCACCACGCGCGGCAATGCGCACGGCATCTTGCTGGATAGCGGAGCGACCGCACTCAGCGCCAGCGATGCTACGGTGAACGTGCTGGGCAGCGGCAACGGCATTGAAAACCGCGCCGAACTCAGCAACGTCGGTTTGAGTAATCTCACCATCAACGTCGGTGACGGTAACGGCATTCGTACGGCGGTGCCGTTCGATCCGGCCTCAACCGTCACCACCAATGTGTCCGGTAGCGGCACCGGCCTGAATATTGTCAATGCCGATGGCTCAACCACCAGCGGTGATTTAACGCTCGGTTCAGGTTATCAGTTCAACGTAACCGGAGCCGACGGCACCGGTATCCGTGCCAATACTACCGGTAATGTGACCACCGCCGCTAACGTCAATATCGACAATGCGGCGGGCGGATCGGCGCTGATTTCCAGCACCGCGGGCACCATCGTCAATACCGGCAATCTCAGTTCGAACAGCCTGACTTCGCCAGTGGTCGATCTGCGCGGCGGTAAAACGGTGTTCGAGAATCTCGGCAACATCATCACCGCCAATCCACAGACCGTGGCGGTGGCGGGCAGCAACGCCAATGACGAAATTCTCTTAACGGAAGGGGAAGTCAGAGGGGATATCAACCCTGGCGGCGGCTCGGATATGTTCCGCTGGACCGGCGGCACGCTTAACGGCAGCCTGACCATGGGGAACGATAACAACAACAGTGCTGAAGTCAGCAATGTTGATCTCGGCACCACTTACCATCTCACCAGCGGTACCGGCACCGGTAACACCCTGACCTTTAACAATATTGAATCACGCGGTGGCTCATTTAGCGCCGACGATCTGACTAAAGGGGTCAACCTGGGCAGCGGATGGAGCACCATCAACTTCAACGATTCCCAGTGGACCTTAACCGATAACCTCAAACTGGCGCACAGCAATATCAACATCGGCAGTGGTTCAACGCTGTATGCCGGTAACAATGTCAATCCAACGTTGGCCGGTGGCAGTGCCAACTCGCTGGTGGTGAACAACGCCGGGATTATCGACTTAACCAACGGCAGCGGTTCACCGGGTAATCGCTTAACCATCGATGGCTCGCTGGCATCGACGGGCGGACAGGCAAATCTGGTCACCAACCTTAATGAGGGCGGGGCGCTGAGCAATCAGTTCACCGACCACATCAATGTGACTGGCGATGCCAGCGGCACCACGCTGCTGAATGTAAGACTCGATGCCGCCAGCACTGGCGCGCTGACCGATGTAAACCGTTCCGGTGCTATCGATGCCTATGAAGGTATTTCGCTGGCGCAGGTCGCCGGCAACGCCAGCGGCAGCAGCTTCGGCTTACAAGGCGGTTATCTGTCAGCGGGACCCTGGCAGTACCAGCTTTATAGCTTCGCGCCGGGCAGCAGCGATCCGAGCCAGCGTTTAGTTAGCGGCACAGGCAACAATTACTGGGATTATCGTCTGGCGAACGCTTACGTTTGCCAGGGCGAAACCAGCTGTTCACCGTTGGTCATTACGCCGTTTAGCCCGGAACCTCGCGTGAATGAAAATGCGCGTCCGGCGGTGGTGCCGCAGGTGCCTTCCTATGTTTCAGCACCGGTTGGCCTCGCCTACTACACGGCGGCGATCATTGACGATTTACATAAGCGTCTTGGTGAACTGCGTCACGAACAAACCCGCCCGGATGGCAACGGTGGCGAGATGTTTGTGCGCTATATCGGCTCAAACCTGAAGTACAAGAGTGACCAAAGCTTCCGCAACTATGGCTACGATTTTGACCTCGATTACAGCGCGGTGCAGATCGGCGGCAACCTGTTACGTCTGGATGGGGATAAAGACAGCCTGCGCGGTGGGGTAGCGTATACGCGCGGCAACACGCGTATCCGTCCGCATGCCGCCGATGGTTATAGCAGCACCACCTTCGACAGCGACAGCCTGGCGCTGTACGGTACCTGGCAGCGTCAAACCGGCTTCTATCTTGATGGCGTGTTGTCGTTCGACTGGCATCGTGGCGAAACGGATATCGCGCGTCAGCAGGAGGTCGCGAAGCTGAAAGGTCACGGCTGGACGGCGTCACTGGAGAGCGGTTATCCGTTTGAACTGGGTGATGGCTATAAGCTGGAGCCGCAGGCGCAACTGATGTACATGAAGCTGAATATGAACGACTTCGTGGATGAAGATGGCAACAAGGTGCGTTACGGCAACTACAACCAAACTATTGGCCGCCTCGGCGCACGTCTGGATCGCACCTGGACCGACGACAGCAACCGCCAATACACGCCATATCTGCGCGCCAACTACTACAAAGGTTGGGGCGGAACGGCGAAAACGTCGGTCTCCTCGGTGGACAATCCCGCCTTTGGTGCCAGCTTCGACAGCGGCAACTTCGGCCAAATGTGGGAAGTCGGCGCAGGCGGCACCGCAACAGTGCAGAAGGATGTATCGCTCTACGCTGAAGCGGATTATCGCAAAGAGATCGACGGCAACGGCGCCAAAGGGTGGCGGTATAACGTTGGCGTTCGCTGGCAGTTCTGATTTCCCGTCGCACTTCGCGCTGCAAGTGCGTTGGCTGCGCTTCCTCACCCCGGTTACATAGTGAACTATGCTCCCGGGGCTGAGTAAACTTGCCGCCTTCTTGCAACGCAAATTGCTTTGGGAAAATTTCCCGGCGCACTTCGCGCTGCAAGTGCGTTGGCTGCGCTTCCTCACCCCGGTCACATAGTGAACTATGCTCCCGGGGCTGAGTCAGCTTGCCGCCTTCTTGCAACACGAATTGCTTTGGGAAATTTTCCCGGCGCACTTGCAGCGCAAATTGCTTTGGGGAAATTTCCCGGCGCACTTGCAACGCAAATTGCTTTGGGAAATCTCGTGCAGCGTTCTAAAATCAAAAGATGAGTTTGGTATATTCTAAAACCACGTTAATTGATTCTGTAAGTCTGAAAATGTGAAAGCCGCTGCAAAGCGGCTTTTTTATTGCGGTTAATTTGAAACTGACGCTAAAGCCAGAGCCTTGCAGTGCCGAAAAGGTAAAAAAGTGTAATCGATTTTTCTTTTAGCCTGCGTCTTGCAAGGACACACACATGCGTAACAACCAGCCCGTCACTCAGCGCGAATTCGCTTTTGCGGATGACGCCACACTGATGTCGACTACCGATCTCAACAGCTACATCACCTATGCGAACGACGCTTTTATAGAAGTGAGCGGCTTCAGCCCGGAGGAGGTGAATGGCCAGCCGCATAACATGGTGCGCCATCCCGATATGCCGCCTGAAGCCTTTGCGGATATGTGGTCGACACTGAAGCAGGGCGAGCCGTGGACGGCGCTGGTAAAAAACCGTCGTAAGAATGGCGATCACTACTGGGTGCGCGCTAATGCTATTCCGGTGGTGCGCGAGGGCAAAGTGCAGGGCTTTATGTCGGTGCGCACCAAGCCGTCAGCCGAGGAAGTGCGTGAGACCGAAAAGCGCTATCGTGATTTTCGTGAAGGTCGCGCCAAAGGGCGTCGCTTCCATAAAGGTTTGATTGTCGGCACTGGCTGGCGCCGCCTCGGTTCCATCCTGAAAACGCTGCCGCTACGCTGGCGGATTCGTTCGACGTTGCTCACGCTGCTGCCGCTCTCGGTGTTGGGCGTCTGGCTGCTGGGCCTGGCACCGCTGGCGATTGGCGGCTTTGCGGGCGGCATGGCAGGCATTTTGCTGTTAGCGAGCCTGTGGCTGGAACAGCAGATTTCACGTCCAATGGAGCGCATGTGCCGCCAGGCGTTGAGCGTGGCAACCGGTGCCAGCCATAAAGTGGAACAGATCGATCGCGTGGATGAGATCGGCGTAACGCTGCGCGCTATCGGCCAGCTTGGCCTGATGTTCCGCTGGCTGGTAGATGATGTCAGCGGCCAGGCAATCAATGTGTTAAGCGCCAGCGATGCCATCGCACGCAGCAACGATGAGCTGAGCCGCCGCACTGAACAAGCCGCCGCCAACGTGCAGCAAACCGCCGCCACCATGAATGAAATGACCGCCACGGTAAAGAGCAACACCGATACCGCCAAAGAGGTGAATGGCCTGTCGGAAAACACCAGCTTTGCCGCGATTAAAGGGGGCGAAGTGATGCAGGAGATGGTGGGCATGATGGCGGAGATCGCTGACAGCTCGAAGCGCATCGCCAACATCACCAGCGTGATTGATGGCATCGCCTTCCAGACCAACATCCTGGCGCTGAACGCCGCCGTAGAAGCGGCACGCGCCGGAGAGCAGGGCAAAGGATTCGCGGTGGTGGCGGGTGAAGTGCGCAGCCTCGCGCAGCGTAGCGCCAAAGCGGCCAGTGAAATTAAAAATCTGGTGGAAACCAGCGCCAGCCGCGTGCAGTTGGGGAGCGATCACGCTGATGCAGCCGGTCACACCATGCAGGAGATTGTCGATCGGGTGCAGAATGTCACCGCGCTGATTGCGCAAATCAGCGGCGCCACCGCCGAGCAGGCCATTGCGCTGACGCAGGTCAGCACTGCGGTGGAAGATCTCGACGATATCACCCACCAAAACGCCGCGCGCGTGGCCGAAAGCGCCGAAGCATCGGGCCGCATGACGCATCAGGCCAATCGGCTGGTGGAAGCGATCAGCGTGTTCCGCTGATCCTCAGCGCATTTCCCGTTCGGCGCGCAGTGCGCCGGGTGGCGTGCCGACAATGCGTTTAAACGCACGGCTAAACGCCGCCAGTGAACCATAGCCGAGGTGGAAGGCGACGCTTTCCACCGCTTCGCCCTCATTGACAATACGCTCCACCGCCAGCCGCATGCGCAGCTCGGTAAGATAGCGCAGCGGCGTCATGCCGGTTGCCGTTTGGAAGCGCGCGGCAAACACCGAACGCGAACTGCCAGATTCGCGCGCTAATCGCTCCACCGTCCAGTTTTCGCCTGGCGCGCGGTGCATCGCCGCCATCGCCTGGCTGAGACGCGGATCGCGCAGCGCCTGTACCAGCCCGCTGCCTTTGCCACAGCCGTTTTCCACCCAGCCACGGACGATCTGCGCCGCCACCACATCCGCCAGCCGCGATAAAATCCCGGCAAAACCGGCTTTGCGCTCACGCGTTTCACGCTCCATCGCATCAAGAATCGGCTGGATTTCTGGATACTGCGCCAGTAGCGTGCTGACCAGCATCACGTCCGGCATGGTGTGCACCAGCGGCTGCATGCCGCCCAGTTCAAACGCCATACAGGCACTGAACAGAATCACATCGCTGTTATCCGGGCACAGCTCGCTGCTGTCATCAATGGCGCAGACGCTGCCGCAAATCGGTCGGCTATTAAAGGTTGAGATGGGTTCGCAGGTCGCCTCTTCGCTGGAGATCAGCGCGTGCGGTTTGCCGTGCGGAATCAGCAGCGCATCGCCCGCCTGCAGCGGGTAGATCACCCCAGACGCCGAGCGGATCAGCAACGATCCCCGCCCAACAAAATGCAGCTGTGCGCGGCCTGGCGCATCGTCAAACTGCAGGCCAAAGGGCGCGTGCAGCGCAATGCGCTGATATTTGACGCCGTACAGGCGCATACCCATCAACAGTTCACTGGTCAGATCTTCATAGCGGCTCATACGGATCCAGACGAATAATCAAAAAACAAAGTTTCTGCATCATAGATCGTCTGATGAACAGTCACTATGCTTAACGCTAAATATTTTGTGATGGGGATCACAGATGAGCCTGGATACTGAAATAGTCGAAACACCGCTAGAAGTGGACAAACCGGCATGGGGCGCGGTGTTTGCCATGGCGTTTGGCGTGTTCGGCCTGATTACCGCTGAATTCTTACCGGTAAGCCTGCTAACGCCAATCGCCGCCTCGCTGCAGATCAGTGAAGGCCAGGCGGGTCAAACCGTGACCGTCACCGCGCTGGTGGCACTGCTCACCAGTCTGGTGATCGGCAACGTGACGCGTCAGCTCGATCGCCGTTTGGTGATGCTGGCCTTTACGCTGCTGCTGATTGCCTCCGCACTGCTGGTGGCGTTTGCAGAGAATCTGCCGATGATTCTGCTGGCGCGCGTGCTGCTTGGCATCGCCATTGGTGGCTTCTGGACGCTTTCTACCGCGATTACCATGCGTTTGGTACCTAGCGATCAGGTGCCGCGCGCGCTCTCTATTGTCTTCAGCGGTATCTCGCTGGCGACCATTATTGCTGCGCCGCTGGGGAGCTATCTGGGCGGCATTATCGGCTGGCGTAACATCTTTATACTGACGGCTGCGTTGGGCGTGCTGGCCCTGTTTTGGCAGTTCTTCACCTTGCCAGCGATGCCGCCTGTGAATAAAGCACGCAGCGGTGGCGTGCTGGATCTGCTGCGTAAAAGCGTGATGCGCTGGGGCATGCTGGCGGTGATCATGATGTTCACCGGACATTTCGCCTTCTTCACCTATCTGCGTCCCTTCCTTGAAGGCAGCGCGCAGCTTAATGTGAATCAGCTGTCGCTGGTGCTGCTGGCGTTTGGCGTGGCCAACTTCTTTGGTACTTCGCTGGCCGGTTATCTGGTGACACGCAGCGTGTCGCTGACGCTGACGGCAATGGCGTTGGTGATGAGCGTGACTGCGCTGGTGCTGGTGAGCTTTGGCGAGGTGTCATGGTTGGTGGCGGCGGGCGTCGCGCTGTGGGGCTTGGCGTTTGGTTCCATGCCAACCGGCTGGTCAACGTGGATTTCCCGTGCGGTGCCGGATGATGCCGAGTCGGGCGGTGGTTTGCTGGTCGCTACCATTCAGCTGGCGATCACCGCCGGTGCGGCAGCCGGTGGCTGGATGTTTGATCTGCAAGGGGCTGGCGGCGTGTTTCTTGCCAGCGGCGTGCTCATGCTGTTAGCCGCTATCACCATTTTCACCCGCGTTCGTCATCACGGTTAATCACTACCAGGTCGCCATAAATGGCGACCTGGTTGATAACCGCATGGATTCTCATAAATACCTATCACAGCCATTTATCCTGCCTTTTAACTAAATGTCAGATTTTTAACCGTTTGCACCAAGGTTATTCCAAACGTGCTTTTTATGTTCAAAATAATCGAACAACTACGGCAAATCTCTCCGCTTTTTACTGATCAATTCTGCGCCTATTATATCTCTCAACAAGGCGATGACGCCTTACTCAATCAAACGTTTATTAAGGAATTGACCATGAAATCTATCAAAACTTTTGCTGCTGTTGTTGCTCTTACCGTTCTGCCATTCGCTAGCTTCGCTCAAAGCATCACTGCAACCGCTTCAACGCTGGATGGTGCAGAAGCGCAAATCGCTGCTCAGGCGCACGAAGCTGGTGCTTCCTACAAAGTGACCGAAGCAAACTTCAACAACGGCGTGCACATGACGGCCGAACTGACCAAATAAGTTGCGTTAACGTTCTGTGCTGACAGGGTGCCTCCGGGCGCCCTGGCGGCGTTGCTAACCTGATAAAATCCTGTCACTTTCCCTCCGAAATGATTACTATTCTCAAAAAGTAACATCCTTCGTCGGCTCGCCTCGGGCTGTCTTTTTAACATTGGTTGTAATGTCGAGCTTTCACTTCACTGCCATCAGGCGGTGTTTTTGCTATGGAGAAGTTATGAAGGCGAATAAAAAATCGTGGGCGCTGCGTCCTCTGTTGCTGGCAACGGCGCTGTTCTCTACCTCTGCGGCGATCGCGGCGGAAACTCAGCCATTGAATCAGGTGATTTCAAAAGGCGCTTATGAGCTGGCGTTTAGCAATAGCGATAACGCGCTGTTCCTGGCGACCGCGCAAAGCACAACCGACAAAAAAGGCGGCACCGTTTATCGTCTTGATCCGCAGGATCTGGCGGTGAAGCAAACCATCAACACCGATCTGCCGACCTTTGGCGCGGCGCTCAATCAGAAAACCAATATTCTCTATTTGGGTAACACGCGTGATGCTGCACTGACCGCAGTGGATGCCACCAGCGGCAAAGTGATCAATACGCTGGTGCTGGATGGGCGTAAGCGCAGCGAAACCGTGCGTCCGCTGCAGCCGCGTCAGCTGGCGGTCGATGCGGCTACCGATCGCGTTTACATCACCGGCCTGGGTGAGCAGAGCGTGGTGTGGGTGGTGGATGGCAAAACCCTGAAACTGATCAGCACCGTGCCGAACACCGGCAAAATGGGTACCGGTCTGGCGATCGATTCTGCCGCGCAAAAGCTGTACGTCACCAATGCGGATAACGAGCTGGTGACCATCAATACGCGCCTGAATGCGATTGAAAAGCGTCAGAAAATTGAGGGCGACAAAGATCATTTCTTCCTCAACATCTCGCTGGATACCCAAGGCCATCGCGCTTTCCTCAGCGACTCTAAGCAGTCGCAGGTGCTGGTGCTGGACACCCGCACGCAGCAAGTGATTCACAAGATCGATGTGCCGGAATCGCTGGCGGTGTTGTTCAATGCCGATCGTGATGAGCTATACGTCACCCACCGTAAAGCGGGTGAAATCAGCATCATCGACGCCAGCAGCTACAAGGTGAAACGCACGGTGAAAGCACCTGGCCTGCCAAACAGCCTGGCGCTCTCAGCCGATGGCAAAACGCTGTTTGTCAGTATCAAACAGCCAGGTTCACGCAAAGAGCCACCGAAGAATCCGGACAGCGTGTTACGCATCGCCCTTTAATCCCCGTCATACTTCAAGCCGCAGGTGCGTTGGCTGCGTGTGCTCGCCCCGGTCACTTACTTTAGTAAGCTCCCGGGGACTCACACCCTTGCCGCCTTCCTGCAACTTGAATTATTTAGGGGATATCTGGTTTTACTGGGCGGCTTGTGCCGCCCTTTGCATTTCTGGCATTCGCTGCGTTTTTATCGCCACAGATACGCTACCTTGTAGGACGACAACACCATAAGAGAGGACGCTATGAGCCAGTTTTTTATGCATGAGAAAAACGATCTGGTAAACGAAGCCATCGAAGGGGTTTTACTCAGTACGCCGTGGCATAACCTCAGTCGCCTCGATCTTGGCGATGAGATCCGTGTGGTGGTGCGTTCGGACTGGGATAAGAGCAAAGTGGCGCTGATTTCGGGTGGCGGTTCCGGTCATGAACCGGCGCATGCCGGATTCGTCGGTAAAGGCATGCTGACGGCGGCGGTGTGTGGCGACATTTTTGCCTCGCCGAGCGTCGATGCGGTGCTGAACGCCATCGTGAACGTCACCGGCGACGCCGGTTGTCTGCTGATTGTGAAGAACTATACCGGCGACCGCCTCAACTTTGGTCTGGCGGCCGAGAAAGCCAAAAATCTGGGCTACAAGGTCGAGCTGGTGATGGTGCAGGATGATATCGCGCTGCCGGAAAACCCGCAGCCGCGCGGCATTGCGGGTACGGTGCTGGTGCACAAAATCGCTGGCTATGCGGCGGAGCAGGGACAATCACTCGATGAGGTCAAAGCGCTGGCGCAGCGCGCGATTGATGCCACCTCGTCGATTGGTCTGGCTTTTGCCACCTGTCATGTGCCGGGCGAAAAGCGCGATGAACGCGTCGAGCCAGGCCACAGCGAGCTCGGCATGGGTATTCACGGCGAGCCAGGTGTGGTGACGCTCGATACGCAAAACAGCCGTAAAATCAGCAGCATCATGACTGATAAACTGGCGCAGGCGTTACCGGAAGGCAAGCAGGCGCTACTGCTGATCAACAATCTCGGCGGCTTCTCGCAGCTGGAGCTGGCGCTGTTAACGCGTGAAGTGCTGCAGTCGCCGCTGGCGGCGCGCATCACCCATCTGATTGGTCCGGCGACGCTGGTGAGTGCGCTGGATATGAAAGGCTTCTCACTGTCGTTGCTGGCGCTGGAAGAGCCGTTTCTGGCAGCATTAAGCGCGCCGGTTCAGGTGCTGGGCTGGGTGCCGGTGTATGACTTTGCGCCGATCAGCCTGCAACGTGCGGAGAAAATCGGCAGCGTGCTGGATTTTGATGCGTCTGAGAATGCCGAAGTGGCGAAGATTGTTGCAGGCGTCACGCAAACGTTGATCGATCTGGAGAGCGAGCTGAATGCGCTGGATGCCAAAGTTGGCGACGGCGATACCGGTTCAACCTTTGCCGCCGGCGCGAAGAAGATTCAGCGCGGCCTGAAGGACAAGCAGCTGCCACTGAATGAGCTGCCCACCTTGCTGGCGCTGATTGGTGAGCAACTGGCAACGGTGATGGGCGGATCGAGCGGCGTATTGATGTCGATTCTGTTCACCAGCGCCGGCCAGCAGCTGGAAGAGGGCAGCGCGCTACCGCAGGCGTTGATGCACGGTCTGGAACGCATGAAGCATTATGGCGGCGCACAGCCGGGCCATCGTACGTTAGTCGATGCGCTGCAACCGGCGCTGGAAGCGTTAGTGGCGGGCGAGTCGCTGGCGGCGGCCGCTAAAGCCGCTCAGCAAGGCGCGGATGCGACTGCGCAGATGCAGAGCGCCAAAGCGGGACGATCGGCCTATCTGAATCAGCAAAGTCTGGATGGGGTGAAAGATCCGGGCGCGTATGCGATTGAGAAGGTGTTTGCGGTGTTAGCGCGGTAGATTGTGCGGGCTGATGCCCTCACCCCGGCCCTCTCCCACGGGAGAGGGAGATGCTGCAACATGCTCGATCGGTTCCCTCTCCCGCTTGCGGGAGAGGGTTAGGGTGAGGGCATCAGCCGCACCAAACCGCACCTTACTCTGCCGCTTCGCGCATCATCTCATCATGCGGAATATCATCCAGAATCTGTTCGAAACTGCGCAGACGTTTGTAGATCGACATCAGCGTAATCAGCGTTGACCACGAGGTGATCAAATACTGAAACGATGACCGCACCTGATCAAACACGTTGGTGATCTGGTTCAGCAGACCCAGCGTAATGGTGCCCGCCACAATCGACGGAAACAGCACAAACAGCCCGAACACGTTATCCACCTGCAGATACATAATGCGCGTGATGTTGAAGTACAAATAGTGGAAATAGAGGCGGAAATAGTTCTGACGCACGCGGCTAAACAGCTCATGCACCGTAGGCGGTGAGGCGCGCTGTGGATCGTCTTCGCCGTACACCAACTCCTTACGATAGGCCGCTTCCACACGCTGATTGCGGAACTCCAGCCCCGGCAGTTTTATCCCCACCATCGCCAGCAGCGCGGTACCAAAAAGCGACCATAGCAGCGCGGCAATCACCAGCGCATAAGGAATGCTGCCGAGAATGGGCACCTCTTTCACATGGTGCGACAGCGTCACCAGCACCGGCAAGAACGCCACCAGCGTCATAATCGCCTGAATAAAGTTAATGCCCCAATCCTGCAGCGTACCGGCGAAGCGCATGGTGTCTTCCTGCACACGCTGCGCTGCACCCTCAACCAGACGCAGACGCTGCCAGTTATGCATGTAGTAATTATTCATCGCGGTACGCCAGCGGAACACCCAGTGGCTGACGAAGAACGAGTTCATCACGCCAATCACCACCGCAATCAGCGCAATGCCGAGAAACGCCAACACTTGCACATAGAACTGATGGATGGCGACGGAACCGGCTTTGGTCAGCGCCTGTTGAATCATGTCGTAGAACGGGCCGTACCAGGCGTTGACGCCCACGCCAACCTGCACGCCAAACCAGGTGACAAAGATGATCAGTATCGAACCCCACACCGACCAGCGCTGCCACGGATGGTTATCAATCACGCGCCACGCAAGGCCAAAAATCCCGGCGACAATCCAGTAATAGGCATAAAACCACAGCTGGCTAGCATGAATAAAACGGCTGGCGTTGGTTGGCAAAGGTTGTTGCATCGCCGCCTGAAACGCAGGCCAGCGCGCGGGGAGATCATTGAAAAAGCCAAACCAGGCAAAAATTGCTATCAAACTCCAAATCGCAGCTGAGCTGAAAAACAGCGTTGGCCGCGGAAAAAAGGACTTAAACATAGGCACTCCGCTGTTGTGTGTACTCTTTTATACCGCTTTAGACATCTCTCTGTCTGTTGTCGGTTGTATCTGACGATGACAGTCTGGCCGCTGCGATGTAAAGCGGCAGCGACAATTGTTAAGTAATTAGTGCGAATTTGTTTCTAAGAACTAATTAATCCACAGCAATGGTGTTACAATATTTGCACTGTTACCGGTAACAGTGCTGCTGTATCCCTTAAGCTATCAATAAAAAAACAATACAACGCAACTACTTAACTTTCATGCCGCATTATATGTGGTACTGAGGCAATGTCATGTCAGAACAAAAAAATGGTCATTCTCGCCGGGATTTTCTGCTGAGAACCATCACCCTGGCGCCGGCAATGGCGGTGGGCAGTACGGCGATGGGCGCTTTGGTGGTGCCGATGGCCGCCGGGGCAGCCGAACAACATTCATCACCGCAACAGGCGCGTAGCTACCAGCCAACCTGGTTCACCGCCGAAGAGTTTGCCTTCATTACTGCAGCGGTGGCGCGCCTGATCCCCAGCGATGATCGCGGTCCTGGCGCACTCGAAGCCGGCGTACCGGAGTTTATCGATCGCCAAATGAACACGCCTTATGCCACCGGTAACAACTGGTACATGCAAGGCCCATTCAATCCCGACCTGCCGAAAGAGCTGGGCTATCAGCTGCCGCTGGTGCCGCAGCAGATCTATCGTCTCGGCCTCGCCGATGCCGATGGCTGGAGCAAAAAACAGCACGGCAAAGTGTTCGCTGAGCTAACCGGTGAACAGCAAGATGCGCTGCTGACCGCGTTTGAAAGCGGCCACGCGGAATTCCCGCAGCTGCCCGCTAAAACCTTCTTCTCCTTCCTGCTGCAAAACACCCGCGAGGGTTACTTCAGCGATCCGATCCACGGCGGCAATCAAGGCATGGTGGGCTGGAAGCTGATTGGCTTCCCAGGCGCACGCGCTGACTTTATGGATTGGGTGGAACGCGGCGAACGTTATCCGTTCCCGTCAGTGGATATTCGCGGGGAGAGGACCTAAGCGTGGCAAATGAATTGAAAAAAGTGGATGCGGTCGTGGTCGGTTTCGGCTGGGCGGGCGCGATTATGGCGAAAGAGCTGACCGAAGCGGGCCTGAATGTGGTGGCGCTGGAGCGCGGTCCGCATCGCGATACCTATCCGGATGGATCCTATCCGCAGTCGATCGATGAATTGACCTACAACATCCGTAAAAAGCTGTTCCAGGATCTGTCGAAAAGCACCGTGACCATCCGTCACGATGCATCGCAGACTGCTGTGCCGTATCGTCAGCTGGCGGCATTTCTGCCGGGCACCGGCACCGGCGGCGCCGGCCTGCACTGGTCGGGCGTGCATTTCCGCGTCGATCCGGTCGAGCTCAACCTGCGCAGCCACTATGAGCAGCGCTATGGTAAAAAATTCATCCCGGAAGGCATGACGATTCAGGATTTCGGCGTCAATTATGACGAACTGGAACCCTTCTTCGATCAGGCCGAGAAAGTGTTCGGCACCTCGGGCAGCGCCTGGTCGATCAAAGGCAAGCTGCTGGGCAAAGAGAAGGGCGGCAACCCGTATGCGCCCGACCGCTCCAGCGACTTCCCGCTGCCAGCGCAGAAGCGCACCTACTCGGCGCAGCTGTTTGCGCAGGCGGCGGAATCGGTGGGATATCATCCGTATGATATGCCGTCGGCCAACACCTCTGGCCCGTACACCAACACTTACGGCGCACAGATGGGCCCGTGCAACTTCTGCGGTTTCTGCAGCGGTTACGCCTGCTATATGTATTCCAAAGCGTCGCCAAACGTTAACATCCTGCCGGCGCTGCGTCAGGAGCCGAAATTCGAGCTGCGCAATAATTCTTACGTGCTGCGCGTTAATCTGACTGATGATAAAAAGCGCGCCACCGGCGTGACCTATCTCGATGGTCAGGGCCGCGAAGTGGTGCAGCCGGCGGATCTGGTGATCCTGTCTGCATTCCAGTTCCACAACGTGCACCTGATGCTGCTCTCCGGCATCGGTCAGCCGTATAACCCGATTTCCAACGAAGGTGTGGTGGGCCGTAACTTTGCCTACCAGAACATCTCGACGCTGAAAGCGCTGTTCGACAAAAACACCACCACCAACCCGTTTATCGGTGCCGGTGGCGCGGGTGTGGCGGTGGATGATTTCAACGCCGATAACTTTGATCACGGCCCACATGGCTTCGTCGGCGGTTCGCCGTTCTGGGTTAACCAGGCCGGTACCAAGCCGATCTCCGGTTTACCGACACCAAAAGGCACGCCGAACTGGGGCAGCCAGTGGAAATCGGCGGTAGCCGATACCTACAACCATCACATTTCGATGGATGCGCACGGCGCGCACCAGTCGTACCGCGCCAACTATCTCGATCTCGATCCGAACTACAAAGATGCCTACGGCCAGCCGCTGCTGCGTATGACCTTTGACTGGCAGGACAACGACATCAAGATGGCGCAATTCATGATTGAGAAGATGCGCAAAATCACCGAAGCGATGAACCCGAAAATGATCATCGGCGGCGCGAAAGGTCCCGGCACCCACTTCGATACCACCATATATCAAACCACGCACATGAGCGGCGGGGCGATTATGGGTGAAGATCCGAAAACCAGCGCGGTTAACCGCTATCTGCAGAGCTGGGATGTGCCAAACGTGTTTGTGCCAGGCGCCTCAGCGTTCCCGCAAGGACTTGGCTACAACCCAACCGGCATGGTGGCGGCGTTGACTTACTGGTCAGCCAAAGCCATTCGTGAACAGTATCTGAAAAACCCCGGCCCGCTGGTACAGGCATAAGGAACACGGCGATGATTAAAAGCATTTTAGCCCTGTTTCTGGGCACGATGACGTTCGCCGCTGTGGCGGACGATAGCGCTGCGGACGCATTGGTGAAACGCGGCGAGTATCTGGCGCGCGCCGGCGACTGCGTAGCGTGTCACAGCGCGCAGGGCGGTCAGGCGTTTGCCGGTGGACTGCCTATGGCGACGCCGATCGGCACCATTTATTCCACCAACATCACGCCGGATAAAGCCACCGGCATTGGCGACTACAGCTACGACGATTTCCAGAAAGCGGTGCGTCACGGCGTAGCGAAAAACGGCGATACGCTGTATCCGGCGATGCCGTATCCGTCGTATGCGGTGGTCAGCGATGACGACATGAAGGCGCTGTATGCCTACTTCATGCACGGCGTGCAGCCGGTGGCGCAGGCCAACAAAGAGAGCGACATTCCATGGCCACTGTCGATGCGTTGGCCGCTCTCGATCTGGCGCGGTATCTTTGCGCCGGACGTGAAAGCGTTCCAACCAGCGGCTCAGGAAGATCCGCAGTTGGCTCGCGGTCGCTATCTGGTGGAAGGTCTTGGCCACTGTGGTGCCTGCCACACGCCACGCAGCATCACCATGCAGGAAAAAGCGCTTAACAACGACGAAGGCAATAACTATCTTGCCGGCAGCAGCGCGCCGATTGACGGCTGGACCGCCAGCAACCTGCGTGGCGACAACCGCGATGGTTTAGGTCGCTGGAGCGAAGACGATCTCAAGCAGTTCCTGCGCTTTGGCCGTAACGATCACACCGCCGTGTTTGGTGGCATGACCGACGTGGTGCAGCACAGCCTGCAATATCTGAGCGACGAGGATATCAGCGCGATTGCAAAATATCTGAAATCACTCGGCGCAAAAGATCCGAATCAGGCGGTGTTTAAGCAGGATGACGCGGTCGCCAAGGCGTTGTGGAAAGGTGACGATAGCCAGCCAGGCGCATCGACCTATGTCGATAGCTGTGCTGCGTGCCACAAAACCGACGGCAGCGGTTATCAACGCTTCTATCCGGCGCTGCGCGGTAATCCGGTGGTGATGGCTGACGATCCAACCTCGCTGATCCACATTGTGCTGGTGGGCGGTACTTTGCCTGGCGTGCAAGGTGCACCAACGGCAATCACCATGCCGGCATTCGGCTGGCGCATGAACGATCAGCAGGTGGCGGATGTGGTGAACTTTATCCGTGGCAGCTGGGGCAATGGCGTGAAGTCGAGCGTATCGGCGAAGGATGTGGCGGCGCTACGTAAAGACGAAACCGTGCAGTCAAAACAGGGCAGTGCGGATATTAAGGTGCTGGAAGGGCAGTAGCTTTTGCTCGCTGTACCCCATCCCGTCCTTCCCCCACAAGTGGGGGAAGGAGACGCTGCCACATGCAGCATCAAAACTAACATATGGCATCATCTTCCTCCCCCACTTGTGGGGGAGGACCGAGGAGGGGGACAGCCAGCACGATCTGGGACAGCCAGCACGATCTGATGCCATCTTCAAATATTCTCCAAATCCATGCCACGGGTTTTCGGCCCGTAAATTCCTACCGATAGCATCACAATCAACATGCTCAGCACGATAAAGGCGATCACGCCCTGGCTGCCGGCATACTGCAAAATAATGCCAATCAAAATACTGCTGAACACCGTGGACAGGCGGCTAAACGAATAGCAGAAACCCACCGCGCGGGCGCGAATGTGCGTCGGGAAAATCTCCGTCTGATAAGCGTGATAGCTAAACGTCAGCCATGCGTTGCTGTAAGTAATCAGGAAACCGCAGATGATCATCAGCACCGGATTGGTCATAAAAGCGAACAGCGTGCCGAACACCACCGTCATCAGCGACGAAAAAACAATCTGCCATTTGTTCTCGAGCTTATCGGCGTAGCGGCTGCAAATCAGCGAGCCGAGCGGGTAAGCCAGGGTAATGAAAAAGGCATACAGCAGGCTGTGCGTGACGGTCGCGCCTTTGCCCGACAGCAGCGCCGGCAGCCAGTTGCCGAAGCCAAAGAAGCCAATCGCCTGGAAGAAGTTCATCACCACCAGCATCAGCGTGCGCTTGCGATAGGCCGGTGCCCAAATCTCACTAAAACGCCCGTGTTTCGGTTGATTCGTTGCCTGCTGTCCCCCATCCCGGCCTTCCCCCACAAGTGGGGGAAGGGGAGAAGAGATGCCACAGCGTTGCTCCATCGCACTCAGCACCTGATGCGCCTCCTGATGGCGCCCTTGTTGCGCCAGCCAGCGCGCAGATTCCGGCAGGTTTTTACGGATCAGCCAGATCACCAGCGAGCAAACGGCACCGGCAATCACCACCCAGCGCCAGCCTTCGAGGCTGAGAATGGTTTGCGGCACCAGCCACCATGACATCAGCGCCACCGCCGGTACCGACAGAAACTGAATAAAGAATGAGAAGGCGAACGCGCGGCTACGCAGATGGGCTGGCACCCATTCGGAGAGATAGGTGTCGATGGTCACCAGCTCCACGCCGAGACCAATGCCAACCAGGAAGCGGAACAGGATAATCATCTCCGCGCTCTGCTGGAACGCCATCAGTAAAGAAAACACGCCGTACCACGCCAGCGCGCACATAAAGGTGAGACGACGGCCAAAGCGATCGGCATAGGGCGCGAGCAGGCTGGCACCGACGAAAAGACCAAGGAAAGTGGCGGAAGCAAACGCCGCCTGATCGCCGATGCCGAACACCCCCGCAGAACCGGTATGAAACACGCCCGCGGCGACCAGTCCGGAGCTAATGTAGCCGGTTTCAAACAGATCGTAGAGTTCGAAGAAGCCGCCGAGCGCCAGCAGCGTGATAAAGCGCCACAAGCCTGCGGAAGAGGGCAGCGCATCAATGCGCCCGGCTAAGGTGCGGCGATCCGCTGCGATGTGATCGTTCGCCATCCCTGTCGACGTGATTGTTGTCATTGTTGTGTAAACCTCGGTGTTTGCAGAACCCGCTGACGGCTGAGATGAGTTTTAAAAATAATTAACCGTTAGCAAGCGAAGGAATAGCAGGATAATAAATTCGTAACGGGTTGCCGAGAGGCGCCACGGTGACATTTTGGCAACATGCGTTGCAGTTCACAGAAGTGTGATCGCCATCCATGGCGCAGGGTTAGTGCAGGCTGGGATAAACGCCCGGACCAATCGGTAAACCCAATGCGTACCATGCCAGCAGTAGCACAATCCAGGCGCTGAAGAACACCAGCGGATAAGGGAAGATCAGCACGTAATAGGTGCCGAGCTGCGCATCTTTTTGATAGCGCTGCAGGAAGCCGAGGAACAGCGGCAGGAATGGCGACATCGGTGCCAGCGGCAACACCGCGGAATCGGCGATGCGGAAAATCATCTGCGCGAAGGCCGGATGGAAGCCCAGCAGCATAAACATCGGCACGAATACCGGTGCCAGGATCGACCAAATAGCCGATCCGCTGGCGATGAACATGCACAGGAATGCCGACAGGAACATCAGGCCAAGAAAGGCCGGGGCACCGCTAATCCCGGCGCTCTCCAGCACATCGGTTAGGCCGATGGCCATGAACTTGCCCATGTTGCTCCAGTTAAAGAAGGCAACAAACTGCGACAGCGGAAACACCATCACAATAAAGCCTGCCATGCTCTTCATCGGATCCACCAGCAGCTGCGGAATATCATCCGGGCGGCGGATCTGCTTCGTCACCGCACCGTAGGCAATGGCTACCACGAAGAAGAACAGGATGATGATCGGCACAATGCCCTGAATAAATGGCGAGGGAATGATGCCGCCACTTTTTGGATCGCGCAGCGGCGCGTGTTCCGGCACCACCAGCAGCGCCATTAGTGCGATAAACGCCAGCGCAGCGATACCTGCGGCCTTCAGGCCGCGATTCTCCAGCGCGGTGAGCGGCGGCAGGCGATCGTTATTGCCGCCGTTCCATGCTGGCAGACGCGGTTCGACGAATTTATCCGTCAACAGCGCGCCAGCGATGGTCAGCACAATCACCGAACTGGCCATAAAGAACCAGTTATCGATAACGCTGACGTGCACGGTATCGCTCACCGCTTTGGCGGCTTCGGTACTGATGCCAGACAGCAGCACATCGGTGGTCACAATCAGCAGGTTGGCGGTAAAGCCGGACGCTACGCCGGCAATCGCCGCCAGCAGACCCGCCACCGGATGCCGTCCCACGGCGAGGAAAATCAGCGCGCCGAGCGGCGGCATCACCACCAGCGCCGCATCGGATGAGATGTGGCTGAAGAAGGCGATAAACAACACCATGTAGCTGGCGTAACGACGGCTGACGCGCGAGGCCATTTTCACCATCAGCGACTGCAGTAAGCCGACTTTTTCCGCTAATCCCGCGCCAATCACCAGCGCCAGAATCGATCCCAGCGGCGTAAATCCGCTGAAGTTTTTGATGATGTTGGGCAGGATCCACTGAATTCCGGCGACGCTCAGCAGGTTATTCACCCGCACCAGCTCGCCGTTAGTGGGATTCTTCACCGCCACGTCGAGGCTGCTGATAATCGCCGTGGCGACCATCAGTACCACAATCAAATAGACGAACAGTAAGAAGGGATTCGGCACTTTATTGCCGACGCGCTCAATCCAGCTAAACAGCTTTCCGGGGCTGCGGTTCTCCGTGGTGGCTTCCATAGGTCAATCCTCGTCAGTCGTCTTGTTATGTTTGCATGCCCACTTGGGGGCTATATTTTTTTGTTTTAAGGTGGTTTTTACTGCTCGTACATATCGTAGCGGCGCAATTTATTGCGCAATATCTGGATGGGCACGGAGTCGCCATTCAAATGCGCGATGAATCGCGCCGCTACGGATGGTGCTTATTACTGCTTAGGAAGCTAATTTCGACGGCGTTACATCTGCTGGAATTGGGCAGACGTAAGGCTGTTCGCGGCGCACGCGTTGGAACTCCTCGCGGCAGCGCGCCAGCGCCTCGTCATCCTGCAGCAAGGTCAGTGCGGTTGCGGCCATCACTTTTGCCGCCAGACACATGCCTTTATGGGCGATTGACGTGCGGCCCTGCGCCACCAGTTGCCAGGTGTGCAGCGGCGTACCAAAGGCGAAGCAGGGCGCGAAACACTGCGCGGTCGGCGTTACCCAGCTGACATCGCCGACGTCGGTTGAGCCGTAAAGCAGCTCGCGCGTCACTGCATAAGGCGCTACCTCATCCATCAGAATCTTATCGCCCAGTGCCTCGGTCCAGGCGACGCCCGCTTCACCGCCGGTGCGTGCCGCATTGAGGCGCGCGTTGCGCAGATCGTCTTTGCTCAGCGTGGCACGAATCTCGGCGGCGAACGCCTGCTCCGCTTCGCTGTAGTCAGGCAAACCAAACTGATGCAAATAGCGCTCCATTACGCCTTCCAGCGCGCGATTCGGCACGTAATTGGAGCAGGCTTTATCGAAGCGTACCGTCATCTGCGTGTCGGTCATCAGCGCCGCGCCTTTAGCGATGTTAATCACGCGCTGATAAATATCCTGCGCCTGATCGAGCTGCGGCGCGCGAATCAGGTACAGCACTTCGGCGTCGGCTTGCACCACATTGGGCGAAACGCCGCCCGCGTTGGTCACCGCATAGTGCAGCCGCGCTTCCTGCACGATGTGCTCGCGCAGGAAGTTGGCGCCGGTGTTCATCAGTGTCACCGCATCCAACGCGCTGCGTCCCAGATGCGGAGAGTTTGCCGCATGCGCCGCGACACCTTTAAAGCGGAAAGCTGCCTGAATATTGGCCAGCGTGCTGAGGTTGAACATGCCGCTAAAGCCTTCAGGATGCCAGGTGACCGCCGCATCAACGTCATCGAACAGGCCTTCGCGCACCATAAAGGTTTTGCCGGAGCCGCCTTCTTCACCCGGACAGCCGTAAAAGCGCAGCGTGCCGCGCTGGCCGTGCTCTGCCCACCAGGCCTTGATGGCGAAGGCGGCGGCTAAACCGGCGGTGCCGAGCAGATTGTGGCCGCAGCCGTGACCGTTGCCGTTCTCCACCAGCGGCTGCGGCGTGGCGCAGCCCGATTGCTGGCTTAAACCCGCCAGCGCATCGAACTCGCCCAGAATGGCGATCACCGGTTTACCGCTGCCGATGCTGGCAATAAACGCGGTGTCGATATTGCCGACGCCGCGCTCCACGACAAAACCTTCCTGCTCCAGCGCATCGGCCAGCAGCGCGGCCGATAGTGTCTCCTCAAACCGGGTTTCCGGCACGTCCCAGATGGCGTCGCTAAGAGCGCTAAAGCGCGGCTGGTTTTGGTTGATGTAGTGATTAATAAATTCGCTGTGGCTCATCGTTTGCCTCCAAACTGGGCTTGATTGAGTGCCAGCGTCGCCAGCGTCTGTACCGCGGTGGCCATGATCGCCTCGTCGAAATCGAACTTCGCGTTATGGTGGCCTGCCGCCAGCTCGCAGCCGAAAATCACGTAGGAGGATTGGCCGCCGCGCTGCTGCACGCGCTCCAGCATGTAGGTGGCGTCTTCAGAGCCTGCCGCCTGCTGTTTGGTATCGACCACTGAAGTGAAAATGCCCAGCGCCTCGGCCTGCTGGTGGATGAATGCCACCCACGGCTGGCTTGGCGTGCAGCTACGGGCGCCGCCCATCAGCTTCACATCGTATTCAACGCCGTACATCGCCGCCGCACCGGCGATCACACGCAGCGCCTGCTGATAGATATCGTCGTTGACATCATTGCTCGCGCCGCGCGTCTCCACCTTCATGAGCGCGTAGTCGGGTACCACGTTGCGTCCCGAGCCAGCCTGTAATACGCCGACGTTAACGCGCGCTACGCCGCCGCTGTGCTGCGGCAAATTATGCAGTGCCAGCGTGGCCTGCGCCGCCGCCAGCAAGGCGTTGCGCCCCTCTTCCGGTTTGCCGCCGGCGTGCGCGCCGACTCCGGTGAAATTCACATCCAGCTTGGTGGTGGCGAGGAAGCTGTCGCTGCCGCAGACGATTTCACCGGCAGGCACGCCGGTGCCGAGGTGAATGGCGGTAAACAGATCGACATCATCCACCACGCCCGCTGCGACCATCGCTTTGGCGCCGCGGACGCCTTCTTCCGCCGGTTGGAAGATGATTTTAAGCGTGCCGCTCAGCTGATCTTTCATCTCCATTAACACGCCCGCCAGCGCCAGGCCGATGGTGGTGTGGCCGTCGTGACCGCAGGCGTGCATCATGCCGGCATTACAGGAGGCAAAACCTTCGCGCGTCGGCAGATGATCGCTCGCGCGGCTTTCGTTTTGATCGAGTGCATCCATATCAACGCGAAACCCCATTACCGGGCCCGGACGACCGGTTTCCAGCGTCGCCACCACGCCACAAAATCCGCCGGAGAAGTGCTTGATCCACTGCGGCAGCGCACCTTGCTCCAGTGCGCGCGCTTCCTGTTGCGCCAGCACCTCATCGGAGGGCAATCCCATGCGCGAGTCAGCATCGATCACCTCGCGGCCCAGCTTGAGTTGATAACCAAGACGATGCAGCTCTTCCGCCACCAGCGTGGCGGTACGGAATTCGAGCCAGCCCGATTCGGCAAAATGGTGCAGATCGCGACGCCAGGCTTGCATCTGTGGCACGCGGGCGTGAACGAGGTCAGAGAGGGTTTTCATCGGCATTTCCTTTGTGTTGATTTTTTATGCATTCACTCGAATCTACACAATGGTTTTGGTGCGCATAAGATGCGAATATCTTGCTACTGATAAACAACGGTTATCATCAAAACTATGTCGGCTAATCTTAAACTTCATCAGCTGCGCGCCTTTGTTGACGTGGCGCGGCAGGGCAGTATTCGCGCCGCCAGCCGCTTGTCCGGGCTCTCGCAGCCTGCGCTCACCAAGGCGATTCAGGAACTGGAGCTGGCGCTGGGCGCACGACTCTTTGAACGGCGCCAGCAGGGCGTCACGTTAACCGACATCGGTGATAACTTTTTTCAGCATGCCAGCCTGGTGCTGGAAGAGTTGCGGGTGGCGCAGGAGGATATTCAGCAGCGGCTAGGCTTGGCCGGCGGGCGCGTGAATATCGGCGTGGGTGGCAGCATTGCGCGCACCATCATGCCGCAGGTGATCACGCAGTTTCATCGTGAGTATCCGCTGGTAAAGGTGCGGATTGTCGAAGGCCAGCTGGTGTCGATGGTGCATGAACTGCGCCAGGGCGAGCTGGATTTCACCATCAACACTTACGATCAAAACCATCTTGATCAGGAACTGGTGTTTGAACGGCTGATGGAGCGGGATTATCAGGTGGTGATGCGCAAAGGGCATCCGATGGCGCACGCGCGCACGCTGGCAGAGCTGCAGCACTGCGACTGGACGATGCCGACGCCGCAGGGCAGCTACTATCGGTTGCTACACGATATGTTTGGCGAACGCGGCATGGCGCCCAAAATTGTGGTGACCTGCGAGACCTTTATGGCCTGCACCAGCCTGGTGGCGCAGAGCGACTTCGTCAGCATTATCTCGCGCGATGTGATTGAAGACCCGACACACGGCGGTCAGCTGATTGCACTTGATCTCGACGAACCGCTGCCGAAGGCCACTTTCTATCTTATCCAGCGCAAAGATACCGCGCTGACGCCGATGAGCGCCTATATGGCTCAACTGTTCCGCCGCCAATGTCAGCAAAGGTAAGAGTGCGGCCTGGCTCGCAGTTGTATAAATAATGCGCACTACACTTGCAGGGGACGTTCCCTTTTTGGAGTACAGACCATGCAAGTTACCCCGTATGTGTTCTACAACGGTCGCTGTGAAGAGGCGATTGCGTTCTACCTGGCGGCCACCGACGGCGAGCTGCTGTTTAAGATGACCTATGGCGATATGCCGGATGAAACGCCGGTGGAGGATGAGGGCTGCACCTCAGGCGTGAGCTTTTCACCGGAGCAGATTATGCATGCGCATGTGCGCATCGGGCAGGGTGAAATTATGCTGAGTGATGGCGCGCCGCAGGCGGAGTATGGCGGTTTTGCCGTAAGTTTATCCACGCCGGATGAAGCGCAAGGCAAGCGTTGGTTTGATGCGTTGTCGGCGGGCGGTAACATCACCAAAAGCTGGGCTCCAACGTTCTGGGCCAACGGTTTTGGCATGTTGATCGATAAGTTCGGCGTGCCGTGGATGGTGAATGCGTATAAGCCGCAGATTTGAGTTGGATGCGGTTTGTAACCAGGTGCGCATAAATGCGCACCCTACAATGTAGGGTCGCCATTAATGGCGACCTTTTTACCAAGCGCACCATTTCCCGGCGACCGTTTACTCGATTAGAAGTTGTAACCCACCACCAGGTAGTAACCCCAGCCGGTTGATTTCACTTCAAACGGACCGTTACCGAAGTTCAGCTCCTGGCCGTCAGCCCACTGGCCGCCGTTGTGGAAATAACGCGCCACGGTAGAAACGTGCCAGTGATCGTAGTTCAGCGACAGAATGTGGCTGGAGGCGATGGAGTTGCTGGTGCGTGAACGATCGGACTCATCACGCAGATCTGAACCCCAGTCGAAGTTGGTGAAGCCGATGTAGCTCAGCTTGCCGCCCCACAGATCGGTAATCGGTACAAAGTATTTCACCTTGAAGCGATAACCATCCCAGCTGTTCTCATTCGCCGCACCGTAGTTTTCCCACTGATACTTGGCGTACACGTTGAGCGACAGGCCGATATCGCTGTGCGTATCGATGTCGGTGCCGAGACCCATATACCAGGTGTTCTGACGGTTATCGCTGTTGCGACCCATGTCATAGATGTAGTTGTTGGCGAAGTACCACTCTTTGAACGGGCCAAAGGAGAGATCGGTGCCGGTCAGTTTATCAATCGAGAAACGTGGCTCAATTTCCATGAACATCGGCGAACCGTGGTCGAACACGCCGTTAGCGTTGCTGTTGCCGACGCCAAAGAAGTTGGTCAGATCGAGGTAACCGTAAAAATCGAACCAATCCTTTTTGGCAAAGGCTTCGTATTCGAGATACACGTCGTTATTGAACTGCGGTCCAAAACGAGTGTGGTAGCTGCCCACCACGTTAACGCTCTGATGCCACCAATCCGAAACGTACTGCGGATCGCTGTCTGCTGCTTGTGCCGCACCAGTCCAGCTACTGGCCAATAAGGCCCCTGCTATCAACGCTTTATATTTCATTATGTTAACCATATGCTTGTGATCGCCGGGCTGATGCCGCGATCGGGTGAAATTGATCCCAGGGGATGGGCGGTGTGTTGTCATATCCGGTCTGAAGCGCCAGATTTTCAAGTTTGCGTAATGTGCCTGTAACAGACGCATAGAAAATAGATTTTGGTCACGTTTGTCAAAAAGTGTTGCAGTTTGATTCACTGGAAATGTGATCGTTATCACATAAAAGCCTGGTGGCGAACGGAACCCCGCAACCGTTTACGTGTCGCGTACAGCAGGAAACGTGTTTGATGAAGGGAAAGGATGTAGCGGCGCGATTTATCGCGCGTGTTTTGTAGCGGGCACCGTGCTCGCAGCGATAATGCGCAATAAATTGCGCCGCTACGGCACGGTGTGCGTTATGGCAAGGTAATGCGCACCTGCAGGCCAGCAATCTGGCCCTGCGCATCATGACGATTCGACAGCGCCACCTGCATTTGATGCTTCTGCGCCACGCTGCGCACGATTGAAAGGCCTAAGCCGCTGCCCTGGGCTTGTACATCGGGCGAACGGGTAAAGCGGTCAAAAGCGCGATCGATGAAAGATTCCGCCATGCCGGGCCCGTTATCCACAATATCCACCACGGTGTGATTGCCGACACGATGCAGCAGCACGTCCACCAGGCTGCCCTCCGGCGTGTGCAGCATGGCGTTGCCGATCAGGTTATCGAACAGGCTGCGTAAATCGGAGCGGCTGGCCTGCAGACGATAGTGCGCGCTGCCGTTGAAACCGATATCAATGCCGCGCTTATCCGCTACCACCATCAGCTGTTCAATGCTCTCTTTCAGCAGGTCGTCCAGCTCGATGGTTTCCACCGTGGCGACCACCGATTGATCTTCCTGGCGCGAGATATTCAGCAGCTGTGTGACCAGATGGCGCGTACGGGTGACGCCGGCTTCCAGCTGATCGAACTGACGACTGGCTTCGCCTGGCTGAATGTGTTGCCTTAGGTTTTCCAACTGCAACGTCACCGCAGTAACTGGCGTACGCAGCTCATGTGCCGCATCTTCGAGGAACTGGCGCTGTGACGACCAGGCGGCGCGCAGCTTATCGAGCAACGAGTTGTAGGCCGCCACCAGCGGCAGCACTTCATCCGGCAAGCCATCGGGAGAAAGCGTATGCGGATGCAGGGTTTCCTGGGCGGCAATCTGGCGCGACGCGACACGTAAATCGCGCGTAATAGCACGCACCACTAGCCAGATGACCAGCAGCGAGAGCGGCATCATTAATACCAGCGGGATGATGGCCGATAGCGCCCGTTTCAGCATCAGACTCTTCATATAGCCGATGTTGTGCAGCACCTGAATATTGCCGATTTCACTGCCGAGTTCGCCGGGTCGCGTATAGACGCGCCATTCACAGTCATCGCCGCAGTCACCCACTTTGAGATCGTGCCAGCCTTTTTTGCTTTGCAGCGGCGCATGTAAATCGGGCCACGAACTGGCGCGCAGCCGATTACGGGTGTCCCACAGCTGGACGATATAGGTGCTTTTCAGCTTCTCGGCATGCATCACCATCGGCATTAACGCAGGCATACGCTGGCTGGTGGCCCACGCATCGGCGATCTTGGCGAGCTGATCGTCCTTCATGGTGCCCATCATGTCGCCGTAGCAGTGATAGAAATACCAGGTGACGCCGCCGATCATCGCCAGGTGCAGAATCACCAGCGTGGCGAGCAGTTTGTTGCGCAGCGAGCGCATAAAAGTGAAAGGTTTCATATTGCCGGTACCCGCCAGCCGAGTCCGCGCACGTTGCGGATCACTTCGTTATCGAGCTTGCGGCGCATGCCGTGAATCAGGACATCAACGGCGTTGCTGCTAACCTCTTCGCCCCAACCGTAAATGCGGTTTTCTAACTGTTCGCGCGACAGAATGGCGCCCGGCCGTTCCAGTAAGGCGTAGAGCAGGGCATATTCGCGTGCGGTGAGCTGTTCGCGCTGGCCTTTGTACAACACTTCGCGCGTCATGATGTCAATCTGCACATCGCCGCTGCCCAGCAGCGAATCTGCCGCACCGTGGCGACGTCGGGTAATGGCACGCATGCGCGCCAGCACCTCTTGCAGGTCAAAGGGTTTCAGCAGGTAGTCATCCGCGCCGCTGTCCAATCCCTGAATGCGTTGCTGCACGGTATCGCGCGCGGTGAGCACCAGCACTGGCGTCATATCGCCGCGCGTGCGGGCCCGACGCAGCACCTGCAGGCCATCTTCACGCGGCAATCCGAGATCCAGCAACACGCAGGTATAGCCGCCTTCGGCCCAGGCATTGCTGGCAAATACGCCATCACGTACCCAATCCACCGACCAACCCGCCGCTTCCAGCGCTTGCTGCAGATTGGCGCCAATCATTTCATCATCTTCTACCAGCAGCACACGCATGATGCCCTCCAACTTAACTGAGCGCAGTTTAGCTCTCTATTCTTAGCGCAGAATTACCCTCCGTCACACTTGCCGCCTTTCTGCAGCTGGAAGTATTTAGGAGGGCCGATTTTCCCGCTTGCTAATTCTGCGCTAATTTTCCGCTAATTAAGGGATAAATTTAACGCGCTACAGTAGCTGCACTGGACATATCGTCAAAGCAGGAGAATCCCATGAATCAGCGCGAATTTATCCGTAGTTTGCTGGACTGGATAGAGAATAATTTAGGACACGATCTGCATCTGGATGAAGTTGCACGCCGCTCGGGATACTCCCGCTGGCATCTGCAACGTCTGTTTCGTCAGCACACCGGTTTCTCTCTGGCCGAATACATTCGCCAGCGCCGCTTAACCGAATCCGCGCTGACGCTGATTAACAGTGACGAAGCGATTTTGCAGGTGGCGATGAGCTACGGTTTCGATACTCAGCAGGCTTACACCCGCACCTTCAAAAACTATTTCCTCGTGACGCCGGGCCAGCTGCGTCGCCAACGTCGCGTTGAGCCGGATCGGCTGCTGTTTCCGCTGGCGATGGCGAGTTGAGATATGGGCACCGATATTCCCTTGGGTGCGTTTCGTAGCGGCGCAATTTATTGCGCAATATCTGGATGGGCAAGCTGCCGCCATTGATACGCGCGATAAATCGCGCCGCTACGGAATGTGCGATGATGGACTTATTGCAGGCTTAGCTTTTAATCTACGGTTCTCACTCATCCAGCCCGTCAGAGAACATGGACAACAGCGACAATCTCAGCGCCATGATGCTGTTTGCACGCGTAGTGGAACGGCAAAGCTTTAGCGAAGCCGCACGCACGTTAGGCGTCTCCAAATCTCACGTCAGCCGCGAAGTGGCCCGGCTGGAAGTGCGGCTCGGTATCAAGCTGCTGCAGCGCACCACGCGCAAAGTGGTGCTAACGGAGCTCGGCCAGGCTTACTATCCGTTTTGTGTGCGCATGTTGGAAGAGATGCATCGCGCCGATGCCTTTGTGCAACAGGTGCATCAACTGCCCGCGGGCAATGTGCGGCTGCAGGCGCCGATCACCTACGGCTGCCAATGCGTGGTGCCGACGCTCAATGCCTTTATCCGCCGTCATATTCATATCAATGTCGATCTTGATCTCACCACCAGCGATGACCCGCAGCCCAGCGCTGATGTCGCGATTGTCATCCGCGCGCGTGCGCCAGATGGCGCCAACTACCGCGAGCTGAGCAGCATTGATTGGGGCTTGTACGCCACGCCGGATTATCTGGCGGCGCATGCACCGATCGATCATCCCGAACGTCTCACGCGTCATGACCTGCTGCTGTTTCACGGCCCGGCGCACACGGCTGCGCTACCTTTCCGCCGTGATAAACAGCGTCTGGCGCTCGATGTGCATAGCCGTTTCCGTGCCAATAACAGCATGGCGTTGCTGAATGCCGCGCTGGCAGGCACTGGCATCGCTTATCTGCCGGCGTATATGACGCAGGAAGCCTTAACGCGCGGCGAAATCCAGCAGGTGTTGCCGGAATGGCAAATGGATCGCCTGCACAGCTACTTATTGCTAAAAGAGCAGCCGCAGGCTTCCTCGCCGGTAACCTTGCTGTGCGATGCGCTAATCAACGCGCTCAGTACGGTGTGATTGTTGTTATCTGGCAACAATAATGCGCCGCCTGGTAATTATCACCGCAAGGCTGTCTTCTCTTATAGGTCACTGTTAGCCTGCTAAAAAAGCAAAAACAGGGATATCACCATGCAGCAACCTCCAATCGCGTTAGCGCCCGAACAGCAACACTGGAAGCGAAATTTATTTGTCTGCGTGCTGGGCTCGTTCAGCACCATCGTGGCGATGACGCTGCTCTTGCCGTTTCTGCCGCTCTATGTGCAACAGCTTGGCGTGCAGGAACCGGCGGCGATTGCACGCTGGTCGGGCGCGGCTTATGGCGCCACCTTCCTCAGCGCCGCATTGACCGCGCCGCTGTGGGGCAAACTGGCCGATCGTTACGGCCGTAAATTGATGTTGATCCGCGCCAGCCTGGGCATGGCGATTGCCATGTCGCTGATTGGCATGGCCACTGCACCGTGGCAATTGGTGGCGCTGCGTCTGCTGGCGGGTTTACTCGGCGGCTATGCGTCGGGATCGACCATTCTGGTGGCGGCGCAAACGCCAAAAGAGCAAACCGGCTGGGCGCTTGGCGTGTTGTCGTCCGGCATCATGGCCGGTAACGTGGTTGGGCCTCTGCTGGGCGGAGTATTACCGCCGCTGATAGGTATTCGCCACACCTTCTGGCTGACTGGCGCAGTGATCTTTCTCGCGTTCCTGGCGACCACCTTCTTACTGAAAGAGGTGCCGCGTTCTGCCGGCAAAAAAACGCAGCAGAGCGCAGCCGACGATGAAAAGTCGCTGAATCTGCCGGTGGTGCGTCTGATGTGGCTGTCGGGGATGTTGCTGATTTTTGCCAATATGTCGATTGAGCCGATTATCACGCTGTACATTGGCCAGTTTGTCAGCGGCGATCACGCGGTAACGGTCACTGCAGGATTGGTGATGGCGGCAGCGGCGCTCGGCAGCATTATCTCCGCGCCGCGTCTGGGACGTTTAGCCGACCGCGTGGGACATGGCTGCGTGCTGGTGTATGGATTAATAGCGTGCGCGCTGCTGCTGATCCCGCAGGCATTTATCAGTGAAGCGTGGCAACTGGTGGTGTTGCGTTTTCTGATGGGCATGGCGCTGGGTGGCTTAATGCCGTGCGTCACGGCGCTGATTCGTCACAGCGTGCCGCAGTCGCAGGTGGGGAAGATGCTGGGGTATTCCACTTCGGCGCAGTACGTCGGCCAGGGTTCTGGTCCGCTGTTTGGCGGTTTTATCGGCGGCGCGTTTGGCATGCGCCCGGTGTTTCTGGCGACCTGCGTGATTATGGCGCTGTGTGCACTGCTAAACGCACGCGTGCTGCGTAAACGCTAATCGTTGGTTCGCCATTCATGGCGACCCTGGTATTAACCGCACAATACGTTCTTGTGCGTCTTTCATGACGGTCACCATAAATGGCGACCCTACAAAAAAAGCGGGCTAAAAAGCCCGCTTTTTTACCTCAACGCGAAAACTTACTTCGCATCAGGCAGTGCATAGGCAATCACATAATCACCCAGCTTGGTACCAAACGAACCGTGACCACCTGCCGCGATAACAACGTACTGCTTGCCATCCACTTCATAGGTCATCGGCGTTGCCTGGCCGCCCGCTGGCAGACGTGCCTGCCACAGCATTTCACCGGTGTTGGTGTCGAATGCACGCAGGTAGTTATCTGCGGTAGCACCAATGAAGAACACGTTACCCGCGGTGGTAATTGGGCCGCCCAGCATTGGCATACCCATTTTGAACGGAACGGGTACTGGCGCGCTATCGCGAACTGTACCAATGCGTTTTTTCCACACGGTTTCGTTAGTCTTCAGGTCAACTGCAGAAACGTAGCCCCACGCTGGTTGCTTACACGGCAGGCCAAACGGTGACAGGAACGGGTTCAGCTCCACGCCGTACGGTACGCCGTACTGTGGCTGGATGCCGGTTTCAGTACCTGAACCGCCTTTGTCGTCAGCCGGTGGCTCGATCGGGTTGCCCGGACCGCGCGGAATCAGCTTCGACACAAACGGCAGCGCCATTGGGTTAGCAATCGCAATCTGACGATGTGGATCAACCGCGATACCGCCCCATTCGAACATGCCCAGGTTGCCTGGGAACACCAGCGTACCTTGCTCAGACGGCGGGGTGAACGGACCTTCGTAGCGCAGACGCTTGAAGATCACGCGGCACACCAGCTGGTCATACAGGGTCGCGCCCCACATGTCCTTGTCCGTCAGATTATTTTTCGGACGGAAGGTCAGTTCGGAGTAAGGCTGAGTTGGTGCAACGTGGTCGCCTTTAGCGGCGCCCTGTGGAACCGGGGTTTCCGGTGCAGGAACAACCGGCTCACCGGTGCGACGATCCAGTACAAAGATGTTACCGGTTTTCGCCGGTGCATAAATCACCGGTACGGTTTTGCCATCTTTATCGGTGATATCGGCCAGCGTCGGCTGAGACGGCAAGTCCATATCCCACAGATCGTGATGCACGGTCTGATACGACCACACCAGCTTACCGGTGGTGGCGTTCAGTGCCAGTACGCTGCTCGCATAACGCTCTTGCTCTGGTGTACGGTTACCGCCCCAGATATCTGGCGTTGATACACCCATTGGCAGGTAAACGATATCCAGTTTCGGATCGTATACCGCCGGCGCCCACGAGTTCGGTGAGTTCATGGTAAAGGTGTGTTCATCGGCAGGAATCGCGTTAGGATCTTTCGCGCCCGGATCGAATACCCACAGCAGTTTACCGGTGTTGACGTCAAAGCCACGGATAGCGCCAGACGGCTCACGGGTGGAGTAGTTATCGGTGACGGCACCGGCTACCACGATGGTGGTATCGGTGATGACCGGCGGCGACGTCGGCTCGTACTGACCTGGGGTCAATACTGGCTGCTTGTGCTGCAGATCCAGTTCGCCGTTGTTGCCAAAGGCCGCGCAACGTTCACCGGTTTCGGCATCCAGCGCGAACATACGACCATCATTTACCGGCAGGTAAATACGGCGTGAGCACAGCGCAGGTTGGGTGTTGGCAGCATCAGCGGCAGCAGGCACTTCGTGGTAGGAAACGCCACGGCAGGTAACGTGCTGGAAGGTTGGATTCGGCTTCAGGCCCGGATCAAATTTCCACTTCTGCTTACCGGTTTTCGCATCCAGCGCAAACAGAATCTGGTGCGGTGAGCAGAGATAAAGCGTGTCGCGGATTTTAATCGGCGTTACTTCATCGGTGATTTCACCTGGATCGTTTGGCGTCTTCATGTCGCCAGTCTGGAACTGCCAGGCAACCTGCAGCTCTTTAACGTTACCGTTATTGATCTGTTTCAGCGGGGAGAAGCGGGTACCTTGCTGGTCACGCGCATACGCGGGCCAGTCAGCATCGTCGATGTTGCTTAACGGCTGCGCCTGTGGGGCATTTGACGCCGCAGCAGGAATTTCACCGTTCAGCTCTTGTGGATCGTGGAACACTGCCCATGCCAGCACCAGCGCACTGGCAACCAGCGCGACCGCCAGCAGACCAAGCGCGCCTTTGCCGGCATTATTCAGACCGCGATACACAAACGGCAGAATCAGCCAGACGCCGAAGATCACCAGCACATCGGTACGCGGTGCCAGCGCCCAGAAGTCGAAGCCGACTTCCCATACGCCCCACACCAGCGTTGCCAACAGCAGCAATGCGTACAGCAGTAACGCTGAGCCGCTACGGCGCCACAGCAGAATAGCGGTGATCAACATGACCACACCGCCAATAACGTAGTACCAGGAACCACCAATGGCGGCTAACCAAACGCCACCAACCAGCATAAACGCGCCCGTCAGCAGTGCAAAAAGCACTGTGAGAAAACGGATTACGCCAAAAGATGAGGAAGCTTTCCCCATAATATTGACCTCTTTCTTTGCCATTAAAAACTAAAAAGGAAACAACGCGTTGGGTTGCTTCCCGACATAGAGTACGAAATAACGAAAACTGTTCGATCGGCGCTTTCCGTGCGACGAGTTGATCCCTTTGCGTTAAATTTTATCTTAAAAACGTTAAAGGGTTTGATATTTTTAGTGCTTTGCACTCGAAGAGAGGAAGTAGTACGACATTTTATGAGGGAATTAAGGCGTTATGTCCGGTTACATCGGGCCATAACACCCAGGAGCAACATATTGTGTAAACGTTTACCCTTCAAACAATGTGCTGCTGGTACGTTGTTCTTGCCAGCCGCTCAAATTAAGTTGCGCATACTGTGCCGCGGGCAGCGTTAACTGTGGCGTACGTAATATTACCTCTGCTTCTCTTTCCCTGCACGATTCCAGCAGAAAGGGAAAGCTGAACTTGAGATAATTATCGTTAAAAAATTCCTCGGTCAGCACTATTCCTTTAAAAGGGAATGACGCGATATTCTGCCAGCAGGTTCCGGGCGCGGCCAAATCATAAAGCCAGAAAGAGAAACGTTCAGCTGCCTGGCGTAGCGCACTATCTCCCTGAACTAAATCGGCATAATTGATTGCCAGATGCACATTCTCATTTTGCAGGCCGAAATAATTTTCCGGTGCCTGTAAAAAATGTAGCAGGTTATTTCCCGAGAGCGGGATAATTATTAATTCAGGTGATTCCAGCAACTGATTATGCAGCGAAATTATGTTGCTTCCATTAAGTAATACCGTGCCTTCCTGCTCACAATGCATAAAGGGTGCTGAATAACACACACCGGTTAGCGTGCCGTCGAAGCGACGGATGCACTCAGTAACATAAGGATTATAAGAACTGTTTTCCATTTATCTCTGTGAATAAATTAATTGGCTGGAACGTCTTAATTATTATAAGGACGGGCGATTAATGAAGTCTTAACACGGCCAATATAAACCGATTAGTTTATAAAGTTCAGCTTTTTTAACTGTTTCTGATAAAAAGATAGGCTGCACTGCGCAGTTGATAATTTAATAGCGAAGAAACTATCTGGAAAGATTGGAATATTTTCAGCTGAAAATCATCAGCCTGCTAATATTGTGAGCTCAATGCTTAGCAAAAATATAGATAAGCTTCTGTTTTTAAACAGCACGGCTAGCCATTGTCTGGCTCAGTAAGATGCCGCACTCTGTGGCGTGAAAAATAAAGCGGAAGCCATTAAATGGCTTTTCACCAGGTTGGTGCAACGACGCTAACTGACATAATCATTTAGGATGGGATAACAACTATGGGTTCACCGGTATCCGCAGCAGAGGATTCGTTGCTGCGGCACAGGTCGTTTGTCGCCTTTTGGCTGGCACGCACCTGTTCATCGTTTGGCTTTCAAATGTTCTCGGTCGCGGTTAGCTGGCAGATCTATGCGCTAACCCATAGCGCGATGGCGCTGGGTATGATCGGCCTGATGCAATTTCTTCCTTCAGTGCTGTTGGCGTTGCCTGCCGGGCACCTGGCGGATCAACACGATCGCCGGCGCATCGTGCTGCTCGGACAGCTTATTGAGTGGCTGGCACTGCTGGGGTTGGTGGCGCTAACGCTCATCAACTGGGCGGGCAAGTTTGAAATTTGGGGGCTGGTGTTCCTGATCTCGGTAGCCAAGGCGCTCGAGTGGCCGGCGATTACCTCAATGCTGCCGGCGCTGGTGCCGCCGCCGATTCTGGCGCGCGCCATGGCGGCCAGCTCGGTGGGCGGACAGGCAGCGGTGATTATCGGCCCGACGCTGGGCGGCTTTCTGTATGTGGCGGGGCCGGATGTGGTATATGGCGTCTCGGCGCTGTTCTATCTGTTCTCCATCGTGCTGGTGAGCCGACTGCGCTACGAGCGACCACCGCAGGCGCGTCTGCCGATGAACCTGCCGAATCTGTTTGCCGGCGTGCGCTTTATCCGCGATCGCAAAGATGTGCTCGGGGTGATTTCACTCGATCTGTTTGCGGTACTGCTGGGCGGCGCCACCGCGCTGCTGCCGATCTTCGCACAGGACATTCTGCACACCGGACCGTGGGGCTTGGGCATCCTGCGCGGTGCACCGTCGGTCGGTGCGCTGGTAGTCGGCGTGTGGCTCAGCCGTCATAAGCTGGAGAAGAATGTCGGCATGATTATGTTCGGTTCGGTGGCCGGATTTGGCGTGGCAACGCTGGTGTTCGCGCTCTCCACCCAGCTATGGCTATCGGTGGTGGCGCTGGCAGCGCTGGGCGGCTTCGATATGGTGAGCATGGTGATCCGTGGTGCGCTGGTGCAGCTGGATACGCCAGATGATATGCGCGGCCGCGTTAACGCGGTCAACGCCATCTTCATTAATACCTCGAATCAGCTCGGCGAATTTGAGTCCGGTCTGCTGGCGGCCTTTATGGGTACAGTGCCAGCCGCGGCAATTGGCGGCATCGGCACGCTGGTAGTGGTGGGCGTATGGATGACGATTTTCCCGCACCTGCGTAAACGGCAGAAGCTGGAAAACGAAACGGTGGTTTGAGGTGGTTTCGTGCAGTCTGTAAAACGGTGCGCATAAATGCGCACCCTACGCCGTAGGGTCGCCATTCATGGCGACCGTCATCAAAATCGCACCCTCCACAACGCTTACGCTGTCGCTCTTTTCCCCAGGCTGGCGTCAAATTTTTTCCAGCTATCGCTCATATCCACCACGGTTTTCGATTTTCGCGCTTCATCGATTTTAATCGCGGTAAGACCCGCTTCCAGTGCATCCACCACCGATACCTTCAGCGGTGTTCCCTGTTTAATATGTTTCACAATCTCTTCCGCCATCAGCGCATCCGCGCCGTAATGGCCGTCATAGGCATTGCCATCGTAAACGGTGTCCACTTCACGATCGCCGGTGCGGGCGTTGTGCACGCGGAAATAGTTACGCACAAAGTCGCCTTCGGCCATACCATCGGTGCCCATCACGCAGAAGCGGCGAAACTCATCCGGCACATTAAGGTTGGCGTGAAAGGCGAGGGTGGCACCGCCGGCATATTCAATGAGCGCAGTTTGATAATCGACGATATCGGCATCGCCATCAAACACCGCATCGGTGCTGGACCAACCGCTCGGTTTCACGTGATACACCTCAGACTGCGGCGTCACGCTACCTGTAGGCGCGTGCTGTGGCGTGAAGTTTTTGCGTCCGCCAAAGCTGGCGACGCGCACCGGACGCTCGCCCACCAATCCCTGGTAGAGGTCGATATCGTGGCAGCATTTTTCCAGAATGTACGGGCCGGCATACTTCTCCAGACGACGCCAGTCGCGCTGGAAAAACGCACCGTGATACGGCTTGATGTGTTCAGTAGCTTCAATGGAAGTGATTTCACCGAGACGGTTTTCATCGCGAGCAGCGAGCAGATCGCGATACAGCGGCGAGTAGCGCAGCACTAAACCGACCAGAATGCGCTCGTGGCCATATTGCTGCACCAGCTGCGCCATGGCCATGGTCTGCTCTTCATTGATCACCACCGGCTTCTCGGTAAACACCGTGTATCCTGCCGCCAGGCCCTGACGAATGTGCTCCAGATGCATAAAGTTTGGCGAACCTACCAGCAGCAGGTCAAAGCCGCCGTGCTGCAGCAGCGCATCCACGCCGTCAAACGCGGTGCCCGGATCAATGCCGAAGGTGTGCAGATTCGGTAATCCAGCCGGCGCTGGATCGACATATCCCACCACGGAAAAATCTGTATCGGCTTTGTTGAACTCTTTCACCACGTGGGAAAGACGAAAGCCCAGACCAATAATGCCCACTTTCATGTTGTACCCCTGAAGCCCGTTGCCTGTTAGCCGCCCGACCTGTCAGGCTGCTGATGATCTGACCGCTAACTTATTACGACAGAAAAACTAATGTCAATCCGTGTGGCGGATCGCAAATGGTGAATATTTGTTATTTAATTGATTTTTATTAATTTTAATTAACCATACGGATTGCCTATTTATTTGTTATTGCGATTTAAGTTTTTTTCCCCTATCTTTCGCACATATATAAGAGTCATTCCGTGCGGGGCCGGCAGGAGGAAGCGCGTGCAATCACTAATGCTGGGTATTGATGGCGGTGGTACGCACTGTCGTGGACGTCTGACCGATAGCGCTGGACGCGTGCTGGCGGAAGCCAAAGGCGGTCCCTCCAACGTCTGGTCGCAGTTTGATGCGGCGATGGTGGCGATTGAACAGGTCATCGACGATCTGTTTGCGCAGGCGAATTTATCCGCGGAAGCGCGCGACCGCACGGTGATAGTCGCCGGACTGGCCGGAGCCAACGTCGCTTCGGTGCAAAGCCGTCTTGCCAGCTGGCAGCCACGCTGTCAGGTGCGTTATCTGTTTACCGATGTGGAAATTGCCTGCGCGGGTGCGCATGCGGGTGCGCCGGGTGCGGTGTTTATTATCGGTACCGGCAGCCAGGGCGCGGCCTGGGATGGCGCGCAGTTTACGCTGCTCGGCGGCTGGGGCTTTGCCTTATCGGATGCCGGTTCTGGTGCCATTCTTGGGCAACGCGCGCTGCGGCTGGCGCTGCTGGCGCACGAAAATATTGTCCCCGGCTCGCCGTTGACCCAGCGCATCATGGCAAACTATCAACACAGTGCGGAGCAGATGCTGCTCTGGTCGCAGCAGGCCACGCCCGCCGATTGGGGACGCGTGGTGCCGCAAGTCTTTGCTGCCGCGCGGCTGGGCGACGAGCACGGTCTTGCGCTGGTGCAGCAATCGGCGATGGATATCGTACAGATGGTGCAACCGCTGCTGGCGCGCAGCCACGGTAAACTGGCGTTGATGGGCGGATTAGCCGAGCCGATTCAGGCGTGGCTGCCGGCAGATATCGCCGCGCTGTTGGTCACGCCGCAGGGCGATGCGCTGAGCGGTGCGATTCGTCTGGCCAGCCAGTTCAGCCTGCAACGTCCCGCTTAACTTCAGATAAAGAGGCTCATGAGCGCTCCCAACGTAACTGCGCGTATTTTGCGACTGATTGTCGAAAATGCGCCTATTAGTCAATCCGATCTCAAAGTACGCAGTGGCCTCAGCATGTCGACGGTGTCGCAAGCCACGAATCGTCTGCTGACCGGCGGTATTGTGCAGGAGCTGGGGCTGCGTCGCGTGTCGATGGGGCGGCCAAAAACGCTGCTCGGTCTCAATCCCGATCACGCCAGCGTGGTAGGGATTCAGCTCAATGCTGAACGCAACCTGATGGTGCTGACCGATCTTAGCGGCAATATTATTGGCGAGCAGCAGATTCCCTCCGGCGCGATGACGCCCAAGCAGCTTGGCGATGCGCTGGCAAAATTCCTGCGCGGCGTCGAAGGCAAAAAGGTCGGTGCGATTGGCCTGGCGCTGTCGGGCTTAGTGGATGCCAGCAACGGCGTGTGCGTGCTATCACGCGCGCTGGGCTGGGACAACGTGCCGATCGCACACCTGCTGGAAGAGCGCTTCTCGCTGCCGGTATTTATCGAAAATGACGCCAATGCGCTGGCAATGGCGGCGCTGGTGTTTGGCCAGTTGGGTCATGCGCAGTCGGCGGTGATTGCCACCTTTGGTAAAGGCATCGGCGCAGGAATTCTGCTCGATCGTCAGCTCTATCGCGGGCGCCACGGTAAAGCCGGTGAGATTGGCGTTTCGCTGCTGGGTGACGGATCCGAGCGTTTGCTGGAGGACGTAGCCTCATCGCAGGCGATTCTGCAGCGCGTAGCGGCCACGGCGAAAGAAGCAGTGCCGCAAACGCTGCGCGACCTGGATATGCGCCCTACGGCGGAGGTGCTGAGTGCGCTGGCCGAGGCCGGACAGCATCTTGGCATGTCGCTGGCGAACCTGTCTGTGGCCTACGATCCTGACGTGGTGTATTTAGCGATGGAGCCGCAAATGGCTTCGCGCATCCTGCTCGATCACATCACGCAAAGTTTCCAGACCTACCGTTTGAAGCTGACGCCGCACATGACGCCGCTGCAGTTTCTCACCGAGTCGAACCGCATGTGGGCACAGGGCGCCGCCGGATTCGCGGTGAATAAGCTGCTGGATTTGTTGGCCGCGCAGGCCGATGAAGAGATCATGTCCAATAATTAATTGCGCGATAAATGCCCGCTCAATCTGTAGCGGCGCGATTCATCGCGCGTTTTAATGGCGCATCGTGCTCGCGGCATTGATGTGCAATAAATTGCGCCGCTACGGCATGGTGCTGGTTGTACCTTATCTGAGCCGCAAACCCTGCTCATCAAACAACAAACAGCTCTCGGCACGTAGCTGATAACTTAGCCGCTCGCCAATCGTATGCTCCGCCACGTTACGCTCCTCAATCACCAACAGCTTCTCTTCACCGATATCGAGATAGAGATAATTGGTGTGCCCGAGCATCTCGCTGAACGACAGCTCACCGCTGAAACTGAGCGCATCATGATTGCTGCCGACAGACTGGAAGTGCTCAGGGCGCACACCCAACGTGATTTTCTGTCCTTCGCGGCACGGTGCGGCAATCGGCAGCGTTAACTGACTGATGCCCAGCGCCGGCACCCGCAGCTGCACCGCACCGGTCGTAATCGCGGCCACTTCGGCGTGGAGAAAATTCATCTTTGGCGAACCGATAAATCCGGCGACAAACAGGTTGTCGGGATCGCGATACAGCGCCATCGGCGCGCCAACCTGCTCAATACGGCCCTGACGCAGCACCACAATACGATCCGCCAGCGTCATCGCTTCCAGCTGATCGTGCGTCACGTAAATCATGGTATTACCCAGCGAGGTGTGCAGGCGCGCAATCTCGATGCGCATCTGCAGGCGTAACTCGGCGTCCAGATTCGAGAGCGGCTCATCGAACAGGAAAATGCGCGGATGGCGGATAATGGCGCGGCCAATCGCGACGCGTTGACGCTGTCCACCGGACAGCGCGCGCGGTAAACGATCAAGAAATTCAGTCAGATGCAGGCGCGCCGCCGTCTGTTTAATTGCCTGCTCTATCTCGGCTTTCGGGCGCTTCATCACTTCCAGCGGATAAGCCAGATTGCCGCGCACCGTCATGTTCGGGTAGAGCGCATACGACTGAAACACCATAGCGATGCCGCGCTCGGTGGCGGGCTGTTCGGTCATGTCGGCGCCTTCAATTAACAGCTTACCGTCGCTGATCTCCTCCAGCCCGGCAATCATGCGCAGCAGCGTCGATTTGCCGCAGCCAGAAGGACCAACAAACACCACGAATTCGCCGCTGTTGATGGTGAGATCGATGCCGTGAATCACGTTCACATTCTCGTAGGACTTCTTAACGTTTTGCAGATGCAGGCTGGTCATGCGGTGCCTCGAATCAGAGAAGTTGGCCCATATAAATGGCGTTGCTGCGCATAATCGGCGTGAAGCCGAGGCGCTGGTAGAAACCACACACCTGCTCGTTTTGCAGGCTGACGCCGAGATAAACGCCCGGCACGCCTGCGGCACGCAGATCGTGCAGCAGCTGTTCAATCAGCTTGCGGCCCCAGCCACCTTGCTGCGCGGCAGGCAGCAGATTGATATGCAGATGCGCCGGCCACTGCGTGACCAGCTGTTCGGCGGCAGCATCGGGCTGATGAATGCCCTCCAGCACTTTGCTATCCAGCGCGGCCTGCGGCACGTAATCGCGATACTGCTGCTGCAGATGTGGCCACCAGTGCGCATCCAGCTGCGCTTCAAAGGCACGCGTATCCGGTGCGGCAACCGCATAGCCGACCACCTCGCCGTGCTGCTCCAGCACATAAGCAAACTCGGGCGCAAAGCGGGCGTAGGGAATGACAAAGCGCAGACCGGGCAGCGCGGGATCGGAATAAAGCGCGCTGGCGTCGGTGCCGGCATTGGCGGTCTCTAAGCAGATGCGCGACAAGGCGGGAAAATCTGCCTCGCTGGCGCGACGAATAACACCTTCAGCCGTCATGGTGGAGCCTCTGTGGTCAGGAGATGAACAGATTTTACGGTAAAGAAAGCCGACTTAGTTTTCAAGGTGTAATAATTGCGCTGGCGCACAAAGCTGACGCGAACTCTAACCACAAGGCATGAATAAGCGACTCATCAACGCCTGCGCAACGCCTGCCGCTGCGGGCATTGACGGCTCATGACATCCCACCTATGTGGTGTGAATAGAATAACTATAGGATTTTCATATGCTCTATCAGTGAGTTAAAGCGCCTTATCTGCCTGAGTGATTTATACTGAAGCGCCAGCTTTAAACTCTGGCGGTATCTGGTTTGCGCGCTGATTCGCAGCATGCTCTGCTAGCGAGGCGGCTTTTCTTCTTACTCTTTGCACTGTATCACAGAGCAAAAATTCCGCAGTGGTGATGTTTGACTTTCTTTTATGCATAAAGTAAGTATGAATTAAGTGCGTTGCTGCTGCTGAATCAACCTGCCGGGAATCGCAGGTGTCGAGATGAAGGGATGCCAGTCATCTGTTGGAGAAACCGAGCATGATGTGTGATTCAACCAATCGTTCTTCCCGTTTGCAAAGCTCACTGCGCACCTTGTCGCGCCTGGTCTCAGCCGGGATTCTGCTCGGTGCAACCATGGCGGCTGCCCAGGCCGTCACCCTGAATGAATGGGACATCTACAACTATCCGCAGCAGACCGAAGCGGTGGATGAAGCGGTAAAAGCCTTCCAGCAAAAGAATCCGGATATTGTAATTCAACGTTCCGTGCACTCGTTTGAAGACACACGTATTCCGCTCAAGCTGGCGTTAACCGCCGGTGACGGCCCGCAGATTGCCCAGGTGAATCAGGGCGGTGGGGATATGGGATCGCTGGTGAAAGATAAACTGCTGTGGCCGCTGGATGAGTACGCCAAAACCTATGGCTGGACCACGCGCTTCCCGGATTCGATCCTCAAGCGTAACCGCTGGTCGGATAAACAAGATTTCGGTAGCGGCAAGCTGTACGGCGTGGCCAGCCTTGGCGAGATGGTGGGGTTGTACTACAACAAAGCGCTGCTGGATAAAGCCGGCGTTGCGGTGCCAAAAACCTTGCCAGAACTGGAACAGGCAATGGAAAAACTCAAAGCCGCCGGTACGCCACCCATGATGCTTGGCCTGCTCGACGGCAACATGGGCCAGCAGCTGCTCAGCACCTTGTGGGAAGCACAGATTGAGAGCAGCGACCGCAAAAAACTCGACGATCTGATTTACGACGTCGGCGGCACCTTCAAAGACGATAAGCTGGTGAAAGCCGCCAATCTGATGAAGGGCTGGAACGACAAAGGCTACCTGTTCCCGGGCTTCCAGGGCATTGGTCACGACGATGCCGCAACCTTGTTCCAGAATGGTCAGGCGGCCTTCCTGGTGAGCGGCACCTGGTATCTTGGCCAGTTTAAAGACAACAAAGATCTGCATTTCGCCGCAATGCCGGCGGGCGAGGGCGTGCAGCATCCGCTGATGGTGGGCGGCACCGATTTGGCCTTCTCCATCACCAGCACCGCTAAAGATAAGACGCAGCAGGACGCGGCCGCGAAGTTTATCGATTACATCGTCTCGGATGAGATGGCGAATCGCTGGCTGAAAGTCGGTTTCCTGCCCGCCGGCACCAGCAAAAATGCGCAGATTCCGGCGGATAACCCGCTGCTGGCGGAGGCCTATCAAGTGTGGGTGACGCTTAACGATAACGATGGTCTCGGCCATTATCTCGATTGGGCTACCCCAACCATGAACGCCGAACTGAACCAAAATGTGCAGCTGCTGCTGGCGGGACGCCAAACCGCTGACCAGATGGTGATCAACTTCGATAACAACTATCAACGTTACCTGAAAACCCTCAAGCACTGATGACATGCGGCCCGGCATTAGCTGCCGGGCCGCGAACAGGCCCGCAAGCGAGTACGGTTATGCTGAATAAATCTGCCTGGCGCAATGCGCTCTATCTTCTGCCCGCGGTGCTGGTGTATGCGGTGTTTTTACTGCTGCCGCTGCTGGCCTCGTTAGGGATCAGCTTCACCGAATGGGATGGTACGTCGTGGCCCATTTTCATCGGCATGGGCAACTATCTGCGCATGTTCCAGGATCCGGTGTTCTGGGTGGCGCTGGGTAACAACGCCTTGTTGATGCTGTTCTACACGCTGTTTCCGATTGGCGTCGGGTTGCTGCTGTGCAGCTTCCTGTATGAGACGCGTAATAACAAAGAGCGCAGCGTGCTGCGCATCCTCTTCTTCCTGCCGTACATCATGCCGATGGCGGTACTGGGCGTGGTGTGGCGCTGGTTGTATAACCCGGCATTTGGCCCGATCGATCAGTTCCTGCGCGCCGTGGGTTTGCCGCAGCTGGCGCTGTCGTGGCTGGGCGATTTTACCTGGGCGCTGCCCGCCGTTGGCTTTGTGGCGACCTGGTACTTCTTTGGTTTCTGCTTAGTGCTGTTTATGGCCGGTTTGCAGCGTATGGATCCGTCGCTGCTGGAAGCGGCCGATCTGGATGGCTCATCACGCCGCCAGAAATTTATGCGCATCACGCTGCCATCGCTGCGGCCGGAACTGCGCATTGCGCTGCTACTGACGGTGATTGCCAGCCTGAAAGCCTTCGATCTGGTGTATGTGATGACGCAGGGCGGACCCGGCACGTCCACCATGGTGACCAACATCTTTATGTATAAGCAGGGCTTTGACCTGCACTACTTTGGCTATGCCTCCGCCGTGGCGGTATTCAGTATGATGATTGTATTAATAATCAATGGATTAATTCACTTGTGCTTACGGGAGCGTCACTGATGCGCGGCACGCCTTTTGCCCCACGCGCGCTGATTTGGATTGTCGCGCTGCTGACCATTTTGCCGTTTTTAATGGCGCTGATGACCTCGTTCAAAACCCAGATGGAACTGTTCCAGGGCGTATTCACGTTGCCCTCGTCGCTCAATTTTAAAAACTACGTTACCGCCTGGCAGCAGGGACATTTCAACATCTACTTTATGAACTCAGTGCTGGTGGTGATTCCGGTGGTGATCTGCAGCATTCTGCTTGGCATTCTGGCGGGATTTGGCTTTGCGTGGCTGAAGATCCCCGGAAAAACGCTGGTCGCGGCGCTGCTGGGCCTTGGCATGGTGCTGCCGAGCGAAGCCTTCATCATTCCGCTTTATCACGAACTGCGCTGGATGGGGTTGACCAACACCTATCTGGCGCTGATTCTGCCGCAAATCGCCTTGTCGCTGCCGTTTACCACGCTGATGATCGCCACCGCGCTGCAGCAGGTACCGCGCGAGCTGGTGGAAGCGGCGGTGATGGACGGTGCCTCGCGGCGTAAAATTCTGTGGGGACTGCTGGTGCCGGCAATCTGGCCGACGCTCTCTACGCTGGCGCTGCTGCTGTTTATCTGGACGTGGAACGAATTCCTTATCCCGTTGATTCTGGTAAATAAAGATGAGCTACGCACCTTGCCGATCGGCATGATGTTCTTCCAGAACAAAAATACCATTGATATTCCGGTGCTGATGGCGGGCGCAATGATCGTCATCATGCCGCTGGTGGCAGTGTTCCTGGTGTTCCAGCGCAAATTTATCAGCGGCGTCACCGAGGGCGCAGTCAAGTAGAGTCGCCATGTATGGCGACCTGACAAAATCCGCACATCACTCTCGTGGGGCGCCATTAATGGCGACCGTCATGATGGACGCACCAAACCTAACGCCACACTTTGTCCATCAGCAAAAGGTTTAGTCGCGCGGCGCGTGCTGCAATAGCGCATCGCCGCTATTCAGGAAAACCACATGCACCTCTCACTGGCTGATTTCTATCCCGTCGCCGATGGCGAAACCCTTGATACTTCCTGTTTCCAGCGCGCATTAGATCATCTTGCGGCGCGCGGCGGTGGCACGCTGTCGGTGCCGCCGGGGCGCTATCACCTCGGTACGTTGTCGCTAGGCTCCAACATCCATCTGCATCTCGAGGCGGGCGCCACGCTGCTCGCCAGCGCTCGCGTTGATGATTATCAGCAGCAGCTGGCGCAGAGCCAGGCTGAGCTGTCGCAGCATGTGCTGCTGTACGCCGTCGGTCAGCGCAATATCACCGTCAGTGGCAAAGGGACGATCGACGGCAATGGCGAAGCCTGGTTTGCCACAGAAAAGGATCAGCAAGGCTATCGCCTGCCGCGTGCGCAGCGCCCACGCATGATGGTGTTTGAAGATTGCGAGCAGGTGACGCTGGAAGATTTCAGTATTCTTCAGGCGCCGATGTGGACGGTGCATCTGGTGAGTTGTCGCCATGTGCATATTGATCATCTCACCATCGATAACAGCATGAGCATGCCGAATACCGATGCGCTGGATATCGACAGCTGCGAAGCGGTGTTCGTCAGCAATAGCTATCTCAGCGCTGCGGATGACGCCATTTGCATCAAAACCTCGCAAAAACCAGCGCATCTGCGGCGTGCCGCACGACAAATTATGATCAGCAACTGCCTGCTGCGTTCTTACAGCTGCGCGTTCAAAATCGGCACCGAAACTTTCGACGACGTGGAAGATGTCACGGTGTCCGGCTGTACTATTTTCGATTCCAACCGCGCCATCGGCGTGCTATCGCGCGATGGCGGCCACTTCCGCCGTTTGCTGTTCAGCAATATCACGCTGGCATGTCGCCACGCGCCGCCGTGCCATTGGGGCAAAGCTGATGCGCTGTTTGTTTCCGCGCGCGCGCGCGATCCGGCGATTGCGCCAGGCAGCATCGAACAGCTGCAGTTCAGCAACGTCAGCGGCGTGATGGAAGGCGCAATCAATCTGCATGCCGAACGGCCAGGGCAGATTCGTGATGTGATGCTGGCGAATCTGCAGCTGCGACAAGTGGTGACGCAAGGCGTGGAGCAGGGGCATTACGATGTGCGTCCGCCGTGCAATCCCGCATCGCCGACCGGCATGGGGTTGGACAATGCGTACAAGCTGGATAGCGCATCCGGCTTAGCGTATGGCGTGGCGGCCTATCCGGATGGCCTGCCGGGCGTGTTTGCCCGCGGTGTGGAGAATCTCCAGCTGCACAACGTGCTGATTACGCGCCCGCAACCGCTGCCGCACGGCTGGCATGCGGAAACAGTGCAGATTTTGTAAGCTGCGCGAGAAAATCCAGGTCGCCATGAATGGTAGAGTTATTTGTAGGGTGCGCATTCATGCGCACCTGGAAATATCGGTCGTTATAAATGGCGACGCTACAATGCCGAGGCGATAGCCGCGCCCAACTCTTCGGTGCTTGCGCTGCCGCCGAGGTCGCGCGTCAGGCTATTACCTGCCGCCAGCGTACGCTCGATGGCATCCAGCACCGCTGCGCCTGCTTCGGCGTAACCAAGGTGCTCCAGCATCATCGCGCCACACCAAATTTGCCCAATCGGATTGGCAACGCCTTTGCCGGCAATATCCGGCGCGGAGCCGTGCACCGGCTCAAACAGACTCGGGAATTTGCCCTCCGGATTAATGTTGGCGGACGGCGCGATGCCGATGGTGCCGGTACAGGCCGGGCCGAGATCTGACAGGATGTCGCCAAACAGGTTACTGGCGACCACCACATCGAACCAATCCGGATGCAGGACGAAGTTGGCGGTCAGAATATCAATATGATATTTATCGACTTTTACCTCGGGATAGCTCGGCGCCATCGCTGCCACGCGGCTGTCCCAGTACGGCATAGTAATGGCGATACCGTTGGATTTGGTGGCGGACGTCAGGTGTTTTTTCGGGCGCTTTTGCGCCAGATCGTAGGCGAATTTCAGAATGCGATCGACGCCAACGCGCGTCATCACCGTTTCCTGAATCACCACTTCGCGCTCGGTACCGGGGAACATGGTGCCGCCTACCGACGAATATTCGCCCTCGGTATTTTCACGCACCACGTAGAAATCGATATCGCCCGGCTGACGATTCGCCAGCGGGGCTTTCACTCCCGGCATTAAGCGCACGGGGCGCAGGTTGACGTACTGATCAAATTCACGACGGAACTGCAGCAGCGATCCCCACAGCGATACGTGATCCGGCACCACGTCTGGCCAGCCAACCGCGCCGAAGTAGATGGCATCAAACTGACTCAGCGTGGCGAACCAGTCATCCGGCAGCATTTTGCCGTGCTGCTGCCAATATTCGGCGCTGGCGAAATCAAACCATTGCCACTCCAGCGCGATATCAAATTTCTTCGCCGCTGCATCCAGCACGCGGATGCCTTCCGGCATCACTTCTTTGCCAATGCCATCGCCAGGGATGACGGCGATCTTATAGGTTTTGCCGCTCATAGGGTTTCTCGCAGGTTGCTGTTGATGTTCTGTACGCAGTATAACCATGCATCTGAAGGAAATAATTAGCCTGAGCGATAAGCCAATGTTGAATAAAAGTAGAGAATCGCGCACCTCCACCGACGATCTGGCCTTCTTTGTGCGCGTGGCCGCGCTGGAGAGTTTAACCGCCGCCGCGCGCGAGCTTGGTTTATCGTTACCGGCGGTGAGTAAGCGGCTGAGCCAGCTTGAGCTGCGGTTGGGCGTGCAGTTACTCAAGCGCACCACGCGGCGGCTGGAGCTGACGGCGGAGGGCAAGCGTTATCTCGATGGCGCACGTCCGCTGCTTGACCAGCTGGCGGAGCTGGAAGAGTCGGTTAGCAGTCAAACCTCGGTGCTGCGGGGTTCGCTTAACCTCAATGCATCCTTTGGCTTTGGGCGCCGTCACGTTGCACCTTGCGTGTCGCGCTTTGCCGCGCTGCATCCCGAGCTGGCCATCAGCCTGCAGCTCAGCAGCCAGCCCCTGAATTTTCTTGATGCGCGCGTGGATATTGATATTCGCGTCGGTGAACCGCCAGATGCGCGGCTGATGGCGCGTAAGCTACGAACCAATCCGCGCGTGCTGTGCTGCTCGCCGGATTACGCTGCGCGCCATGGCATGCCTGAGAGCATCGCCGCGCTGGCACAACATAATTGTATTTTGCTGCGTCAGTTCGACAGTGATTTTGCGCTGTGGCGCTTGAGTGATGGCACACGGCAGCTGACGCAAAAGGTGCGCGGTCGCTTAATTACCAACGATGGTGAAGTGGCGATGCAAATGGCGCTGGATGGTCACGGCATTCTGCTGCGTTCGTGGTGGGATGCGCAGCACAGCATTGAGTGCGGCGATCTGCTGCCGGTGTTGCCGCAGTGGACGGCGCCAGACGGTGATATTTATGCTGTCTGGCAGCCGCAGCGTCAGCTGCCCATCCGCATTACGGCCTTTGTGGATTTTTTGCAGTCCGCCTTGTAACTGTTAAGTTAAATTTGATTATTTGTAATCATCATTGACTGTTTGTGAGCAACTTCAAACAAATTAAGCCGCTTTTATCCTATAAATTGCCCTGCTTATGCGTGAGTTCATTCTTATTTGAGTGAAATAAATCATCAAGGCATAAGTGGGGTGGTCATCAGTGCTCAGACACGTCAATAACAATATTGACCACCTCATCAACGGTGCGCGTGAAGCCCAGCGCGTGCCACGACCCTACGTTATCGATGAGGCTGAAATGAAACAATTCTCTACAGAAGGGATGGTGATTATCATCGGGATTGTCATTACGTACATCCTGTTCACCACCTGGCTGACCTGGCGGCTGCGCAGTAAAAACAGCGGCGACTTTATGGCTGGCTCCAATGTGATGCCCGCTTTTGTGGTGGGCGTGATGCTGATGTCGGAATACATCGGTGCCAAATCCACCATCGGCACTGCCCAGGCGGCTTTTGAAGATGGCTTCGCCGCATCCTGGTCGGTGATTGGGGCTGCCATCGGCTTCCCACTGTTTGGCTTCTTACTGGTGAAGCGCATCTATAACACCGGCAAAATCACCATCTCTGCAGCGATCGCGGAACGCTACGGCAACTCAACCAAAAACATTATCTCGTTAATCATGATCTACGCGCTGCTGCTGGTGAACGTCGGAAACTACGTCAGCGGCGCAGCGGCGATCTCGACGGTGCTCAATCTCGATCTTACTACCGCAGCGGTGATCACGGCGATCGTCAGCACTTTCTACTTTATGTTTGGCGGCATGAAAGGCATTGCCTGGGTCACGCTGCTGCATAGCGGGCTGAAATATGTTGGTATTTTGATCATCCTCGGTGTGGCGCTGCACATGACCGGCGGCGTTAGCCCGATGATCAAAGAGATGCCGCATTTCTACTGGACGTGGGACGGCAATGTCGGCGGCAGCACCATCTTTGCCTGGATGATTGGCACCATCGGCTCGATCTTCTGCACTCAGTTCGTGATTCAGGCGATTGCTTCGACCAAAAGCGCGGCCTCTGCCAAGCGTGCGACCTGGGTCGCGTTCTTCTTCTGCATGCCGATTGCCATCGCCATCGCGCTGATTGGCGTGGCGGCGAAATACCTGCATCCCGATATCAAAAGTTTGTACGCGCTGCCGGTATTCCTGCAGGACATGAGTCCGTGGCTGGCCGGCATCGTTACCACCTCATTGGTGGCGTCGATCTTTGTCAGCGTCAGCACCGTAGCGCTGGCGATTGCCTCGCTGGTGGTAAAGGATTTCTACGTGCCGTATCGCAATCCGACGCCAGAACGCGAGTTCCAGATGACGCGTTGGCTGTCGCTGCTGATTGGCTTCCTGCCGCTGATCTTCGTGCTGTTTGTACCGGAAGTGTTGAAGCTGTCGTTCTTCACCCGCGCCATTCGTCTGTCAATTTCGGTGGTGGCGATCATCGCCTTCTACCTGCCGTTCTACAAAAGCACGCGCGGTGCTAACGCCGGGCTGATTGGTGCCTGCGTGGTGACCTCGGTGTGGTATCTGCTGGGCGATCCTTTTGGTATCAATAACATGTATGTCGCGCTGTTTACGCCAGCGGTGATCATGGTGATTGATCGCCTGATCCCGACGCGTCAGACGCAGACCAAAAAAGCCCCCAAATCCTCAATGCAAAACAGTGGAGCCTGACATGAGCGACTTAACTCTTAGCGTGGAACGCAACGGTAACCTTCATCCGCACGCGCAGGATGCGCAGCAGCTCACGGCGATGCTGCCTTCGGTCTGTCCGCAGAACCATGCGGCGAATCTGCTGCCGCTGCCGAACGGCGACGTGTTGTGCGTGTGGTTTGGCGGTACCCAGGAAGGGATCGCCGATATTTCCGTGTGGTGCTCGCGGCTGGAAAGCGGCAGCACGCAGTGGAGCGAGGCGCAAAAACTCTCCGACGATCCAACACGATCCGAGCAAAATCCGCTGCTGTTCCTCGATCCTGACCAGGTCTTGTGGCTGCTGTGGACGGCGCAGAAATCGGGTAATCAGGACACCGCGATTGTGCGTTATCGCCAGTCGCACGATTTGGGTCACAGCTGGGGTGCCATCGACACGCTGCTCGACCAGCCCGGCACCTTTATTCGCCAGCCGATGGTGGTGCTGCCAAACGGTAACTGGCTGCTACCGGTGTTTTACTGCCGCACGCAGCCGGGGGTGAAATGGGTCGGTAACGACGATATCAGCGCAGTAAAAATCTCCAGCGATCGCGGAAAAAGCTGGCGTGATGTGGTAGTGCCGGACAGCCTCGGCTGCGTACATATGAACATCACGCTGCTGCAGGATGGCAGTTTGCTGGCGCTGTATCGCAGCCGCTGGGCAGATTTCATCTACCAAAGCCGCTCGACCGACGGCGGTGAAAGCTGGAGTGCGCCGCGGGCGACTGAGCTGCCGAATAACAATTCGTCGATTCAGGTCACCACGCTGCACAACGGCCATCTGGCGCTGGTGTTCAACGCCATGAGCGCCAAAGATGCCCGCGAGCGCCGCGTGTCGCTGTATGACGAAATTGAAGATGAAGAGGATGACGGCGATGTTGCGGTGGCGGCTGAACCGCAGGTGCACAGCGGACGCAGCGCCTTTTGGGGCGCTCCGCGCGCGCCGATGACGCTGGCGATCTCGGCCGACGGCGGCAAAAGCTGGCCGTGGCAGCGCAATCTTGATGAGGGCGATGGCTACTGCATGACCAACAATTCGCAGCAAAAACTCAACCGCGAGTTCTCCTATCCGAGCATTAAACAGAGCGAGGATGGCGCGCTGCATGTCGCCTACACCTATTTCCGCCAGGCGATTAAATATGTGCGCGTCGATGAAACCTGGGTGACCGGATGAGCAGGCCACGGCACGCGTTGGTGACCGGCGTGAGCTCCGGCATTGGTGCGGCGATTGCCGAACACCTGCTGCAGCAAGGCTGGCAGGTGACCGGTTTTAGCCGCACGCAGGTGAGGAAAGATCATCCGGCTTTTACCTCGGTAAGCGTCGATCTGTTCGATGCCCGCTTGCTGAAACAGGCGCTGGCAGCGCTACCGAAGGTGGATGCGCTGGTACACGCGGCGGGCATGATGGCGGCGGCACCGCTGGGGGATTTGGATGAGGAGCAGGGCACGCGTCTGTGGTACTTGCACGTGCAGGTGGCGCAGATTATGGCCAATGCCCTACAGCCGCAGATGGAGCAGGGCGATCGCATTTTGCTGATTGGCAGCCGCACCTCACGCGGCGCGGCGCATCGCAGCCAATATGTCAGCACCAAAGCGGCGATAGTGGGTATGGCGCGCAGCTGGGCGGCGGAATTGGCAGCCAGGGGCATTACCGTGAATGTGATTGCGCCAGGCGCCACGGAAACGCCGATGCTGCTGCAGCCCGGCCGCGCCAGCTCACCGCCGCAGCTGCCGCCGATCGGGCGCTATATCAAGCCGGAGGAAGTGGCGGCGCTGGCAGGATTTGTACTGTCGCCGGCAGCCGCTGCGATTACCGGGCAGGAGCTGGTGATCTGTGGTGGGGCGTCTTTGTAAGTAGTGCTGCTGAACCCCCTGGTCGCCATGAATGGCGACCCTACAACAACCGGTTCTTTTGTAGGGTCACCATTCATGGTGACCTCATCATCCCCGCCGCAACCCCGCGACATCCACCTGCCACTGATTCAGCTTGTTATACAGCGCAGTGCGTGAAATCCCCAGCAGCTGGGCCGACTGGCGCAGGTTGCCTTTCTGCTCACGTACCACTTGCAACACATGCTGGCGCTCATTTGCCTGCAGCGAGGTCAATTCACTCAGCTGCGGAACTGCGCGCTGCACCATCTCTTCCGGCAGATCGTGACGATCAATCTGCAACCCTTCACACAAGTTCACCGTGCGCTCCACCAGATTCTCCAGCTCGCGCACGTTGCCTGGCCAGTGCCACGCCTGTAAACAGGCCATCGCATCGGCGGAGAGCTGTGGCGCAATGCGCTTTAATCGGGTACAGAGCGCCTGAATAAAGGTGTTCACCAGGCCAGGAATATCCTCCTGACGCTCGCGCAGCGGCGGGATCTCCAGCGAAATCACATTCAGGCGATAGTAGAGATCGCGGCGGAATGCGCCTTTTTCCACTGCATCCAGCAGATTGCAGTGGGTGGCGGCGATGATGCGTACGTTAACCTTGAGCGGATGTGCCGCCCCGATGCGCACCACTTCACTCTCCTGCAACACACGCAGCAGGCTGGTTTGCGCTTCCAGCGGCATCTCGCCAATCTCATCCAGAAATAGGGTGCCGCCATCCGCCAGCTCAAATTTGCCCGCCGAACCACCGCGACGCGATCCGGTAAATGCGCCATCGACATAGCCGAACAGCTCGCTCTGGACCAAATCACGCGGCAACGCACCGCAGTTCAGCGCGATAAAGGCTTCCTGCTGGCGCGGACTGGCGTTATGAATCGCCTGAGCAAACAGCTCTTTGCCGGTTCCGCTCTCCCCGGTCAGCAACACGGTGCTGTCGGTGCGGCTGCTGGCGCGCGCTTTGTGAATCGCCTGCTGCACGCGCGGCGCATGGCCGCGAATCATCTCGAAGGTATAGCTGGCGCTCACGCCCATCACGCGACGCGTAATAGCGCGAATACGTTGATTCTCACGCAGCGACAACACGCGGCCGCCGTCCGGCGCGGGCATCAGCGAGATCAGGCAGGAGATCGGATTGGTGTCGCCCGGCATAAATTGCAGCTCGCGGTCATTGCAGAACGGCATGATCAGCAGCGATCCCCCTTGCGGCTGCAGCAGCTCATCAATGGTACCTGCTTGCGGATCGAGGCTGCTGAAGATCTGTCGCGCATAGCGATTGAGGGTTTTAATACGACCGTGACGATCGCAGACGATCACCCCTTCATTCAGGGTTTCGAGGATCGACTGCTGCTCGGCCAGTAAACGGCGCAGCGTCAGCTGCTGGCCAACCGCTTCCGCCGCCGCCTGCACCGTGCCGAGCGTGTGGGCATTGAAGTTATCGGGCGTAGCGGTCAACGTTAAAACGCCCAGCAGCTGGCCGCTGGCATCGCGCACCGGCGCGGCGGCACATTGGCGATGGCGTTTACGCAGGTCAAGTTTCCAGTTCTCGCCGCTCAGCACATACACCAGCCGCTGCTCGATCAAGCAGCGCGCGGTGCAGTTGGTGCCGAGCACCTCTTCGCGCAGGATGCTGCCGACCGGCGTGAGATCCGCGCCGCAGAAATGCAGCGTCACACCCTGCGCATCGGTCAGATTGATGTGGCCATCCGGGTTATACGCCAGCAGGTTCTCCATGATGCTGCGCGCCGCGTGGATCAGTTCAGCATTATGTTCGAGGATCGCCGCCAGCTCGGCGGCAGGCGGTGAGATATAGGCAAAGGTCGCGGGATCGATCGCGCGCTGACGCGATCGCTGCCATGACTGCAAAATACTGTGCCGCATCCAGCCTGGCTGCTCACCGCGTTCAAAGCTGTGCCAGCCCTGCCACAACAAGGTATCCCATTCGCCCACCTCCGCGCTGTCCGGCAAGCTGAAGATAGGATCGCTTTCATCTTTGAACGGCAAACGCTCTATGACACGCATGCGACACTCCTGATTACGTTGGAATGTCCATTTTATTGACATGTGAAGTTGACATGTAAATTTTGTTGCCAGTTTGTGAGCTATATCTGTGTTACGCCTCACATAAAGCGGCTGGCTGCAGTTGGCATCACCTTTGCACTACAGATGGCACATCCCTGTACTCGAACGAGCACATCCAAAACAATAAGGAATAGGTCATGACATTTCACCTTAAGCCAGTACGCGTCGGCCTGATTGGCGCAGGACGCATGGGCAGCTTCCACGCAGAAAACCTTGCCTGGCGCGTGCCCGGGGCGACGCTTGCCGCGGTGGCCGATCCGCTGCCGGGCGCGGCAGACGCGCTGACCAACAAACTTGGCGTGGCGAAAGCTTACAGCGATCTGCATGCGCTGCTGCAGGATCCAGAGATTGAGGCGGTGGCGATTGCCGCCCCGGCGCGTACCCACGCTGAATGGGTGATCGCCGCAGCCCAAGCCGGTAAACACGTGTTCTGCGAGAAGCCAATGGCGGTGACGCTGGATGAGGCCGATCGCGCGATTGCTGCGGCAAAAAGTGCCGGCGTGGTATTGCAGGTCGGCTTTAACCGCCGCTTTGACTCGGGCTTTGCCGCGGCGATCGCGGCGGTGGAGGCGGGCGGAAAAGGCACTACGCAGCTGAGGCGATCGCTGACGCGCGGTCCGGGCCTGCACGATCCTGCACGCATCCCGCAGTGGACGATCTTCCTGGAAACCCTGATCCACGACTTCGACACGCTGCTGCACTTCAATCCCGGCGCGAAGCCGGTGGAAGTGTATGCGCTGGCGGATGCGCTGGTGCGTCCGGATTTCAAAGATAAAGGCTTGCTGGACACCTCGGTGGTCACCATTCGCTTCGATAATGGCGCGATTGCCACCGCTGAAGCCAACTTCCAGGCGGTGTACGGCTACGACGTTCGCGGTGAAGTGTTTGGCAGTAAAGGTATGCTGCAGGCGGGACATATCAACGCCAATCACTGCGTGCGCTATCACCAGGATGGCATCGCGATTGAAACTTCGCGCATGGACTCGGATCTGCTGCGCGAAGCCTATGTCGCAGAGATGGCTGAGTTTGCCCGCTGCATCCGCAGGGGTGAAACGCCGCGCGCCACCGGCGAAGATGCACGTAATGCGCTGGCGATCGCGCTGGCCTGTATTGATTCGGTGCAGCAGCAGCAGCCTATCAAGCTGGGAGGTCGCTAATGGCCAGTTATCAGCTGTCGGTATGTGCCGAAATGGTGTTTCTCGATCTGCCGTTCGTCGAGCGCGTAAAACGCATTCACGAACTGGGTTTTGGCGTTGAGATTTGGGGCTGGGCGAACAAAGACATTGATGCGCTAGCGGCAACCGGTGCGCGCTTCACCTCTATGACCGGCTATCTCAGCGGCAACCTGACTGACGATGACGAAATCCAGCAGCTGCTGCAAAGTGCTGAAGCATCGCTGGCGGTGGCAGCCCGCCTGAACTGTCCGGCGTTGAATCTGCACGGCACCGGACTGGATGACAAAGGTTTGCCCGTCAAACCGGTTGAGGTGGTCACCGGCGCGATGTGGCTGAAAGCCGCTGACACGCTGCGCAAAGTGGCGCAATTAGGCGAGCGTGCCGGACGCGTGTTCACGCTGGAGAATCTCAACTTGTTGGTTGATCATCCCGGCACGCCGTTCGCGCTGGCCGCCGATACGCTGGCGCTGGTGGAGGCAGTCAACAGGCCGGCGCTGAAGATGAATCTCGACCTGTATCACGCGCAGATTGGCGAAGGAAATTTGATCGAACTGATCCGCCGTTGTGGTTCTGCGATTGGTGAGATTCAGGTGGCGGATGTGCCGGGACGTCAGCAGCCGGGAACCGGTGAGATCAACTATCGCGCCATCGCCCGTACGCTGCACGATGTGGGTTATCGCGGCACCGTGGCGCTGGAGGGCTGGGCCAGCGGTGACAGCACCACCGCGCTGCAGCAGTTCCGCGATCATTTCACCCTTTAAGCGTTCCATCGCCGGGTATTTGCCTGTTGCCCGGCGTTAACTCGATGAAATTAAAATAATATCTCAACCCTACAGGACTCACTCATGAAGATAAGAAATGTGATGTTGTGCCTCTGCTCGCTGCTGCTCAGCCTGAGCGTGAGTGCTAAAACCTTCACCGTCGGCGTGGCGCTGGCTAATTTCGATCTCAACTTCGTCTCGATTCTGCGCACCCAGATGCAGGCGGAGCTGAAGGCCAGTCAGCTTAATAGTCAGTTTGTAGATGCCAAGGGCGATGTCGCGCTGCAAGTGCAGCAAGTGGATGATTTTATTAACCAGGGCGTAGATGCCATCATCCTTAATCCGGTGGATACCCAAGGCGTGTTGCCGATGATTACCGCCGCGAAAAACGCCGGCATCCCGCTAATTTTCGTCAACCGTAAGCCGGAGGTGAAGCTGCCAGCCGACATGGCATATGTCGGTTCAGACTCGGCGCTGGGCGGCGAAATGCAGATGGAAGCGTTAGCGAAGAAGATGAACTATAAAGGCAACGTGGCGATTCTGATGGGCGCGCTGTCGAATGAGGAAGCACGCGAGCGCACTCGAGCCGTGGAAGCGGTGATCGCCAAATATAAAGATATGAAGGTGATTGAGAAGCAGAGCGCCAAATGGCAGCGCAATGAGGCGGTGGATGTGGTTTCCAGCTGGCTGCTGAATCAGCGTCCGATTGATGCCATTGCCGCCAATAATGATGAGATGGCGATTGGCGCTATCATGGCGCTGAATCAGGCGAAGAATGAGAAAATTTTGGTCGCTGGCATTGATGGCACGCCGGATGGGCAGCAGTTTGTGAAGAACGGCAAAATGACGCTGACCATTTTCCAGGACGCCAAAGGCCAGGCCACGGGCGCAGTGCAGGTTGCTAAAGCGCTGCTGGAGAAGCAGAAAGTGCAGGAGTTTAACTGGATTCCGTATCAGACCATCACGCCAGAGAATTATGCGCAGTTTGCGGCGAAGTAGGTTTTCCCCTCACCCTAACCCTCTCCCGCAAGCGAGAGAGGGAACAAATAGAGGGAGGTAAGGTGAGGGCCCGATCACATCTCCACATCCTAATTAATTACCGCAACTAAACTTTCCTCTCTCCACGCCGATAATTTTCCCACTGAGTCCGTGCGCTTTGCCCCACGATTTTGGGGCTCTACGATCACCTTCTGGTATGGAAAACTGTCATGATCGCAACGCCCTTGTCAGGCCCGGACGCCGTGCCGGTGGAGATGGTCTCTCTCAAACGTATTGCCCAGCGGGCCGATAGCCTGGCGGTGATCCTCAGTTGGGCACTGTGGCCGATTGCACTTGGCGTTGGCTGGCTCAATGACAGCACAAGGGTGGCGCTGATTGCCGGCTTAGTGCTGGCGCTGCTGGCGACCTTTTTCGGCACCGCGCTACGCGGTACGCTGACCTCACGCCTGGTGTTATCCGCGCTGCTCATTGGCTGGGCAGGTTTGTTGATTCAGCTGGGTGGCGGCGAAACCGAATACCACTTCTCTGTGTTTGTGCTGATGTCGGCGCTGCTGGCGTGGCGCGATATGCGGCCGTTATTAATGGGCGCGGCGGCAGCGGCCACCCATCACGTGCTGTTCAATTATCTGCAGGAGAATGATCTGTTCGGCGTGATTGTTTTCCACCATCCTGGCTGGGATATGGTGCTGTTCCACGCACTGTTTGTGGTGGCGCAAACCGCCATGTTACTGGTGATTGCGCGCCAGATGGCCGCCGATGCGCGTTCGGCCAGCGAAGTGGCGGAGTTGGCGGCTCAGATCAATCAACAGGCGGGTTATCTGACGCTGAACGCCGATATGCAGCAGAGTGCAACGCCGTTCGCCCGCACCTTTAGTACCACGCTTGGCACCATGCACGGCACTTTGCATCAGGTCAGCGAGGGCGTGGGACTGCTGCTGGCGGAGTCTGACAGTATTCTTGAACGTAACGCCGCGCTCTCAACGCGCACCGATGAGCAGGCGCAGGCGCTGGAAGTGGCGGCGAGTGCAATGACTGAAATCAGCATCGCCGCCAGCCTGACCCGCGATAAAGCGCTGAGCGCGCGCCAGTTGGCGAGTGAAACCCGCACGGTGGCCACGCGCGGCGAAGAGAATATTCAGTCGGCGATTCACTCGATGGAGAAAATCAGTGAGGAGTCGAGAAGGGTAAAAATCATTCTGGAGCTGATTGACGGCATTGCTTTTCAGACCAACATTCTGTCGCTGAATGCCTCGGTGGAGGCCGCGCGTGCCGGTAATCAGGGACGCGGTTTTGCCGTGGTCGCCAGTGAAGTGCGTAACCTGGCGATGCGCAGTGAGAGCGCTGCGCGTGAGATTCGTCAGCTGATGGATGCCAGCTCGACCAGCACCGAGCACGGCACCGTGCAGGTAGAACATGCGGCGCAAACCATGCGCGAGATTCATAGTAGCATCAGTGGCTTATCGCAGCTGGTAACAGAGTTGTCGGAGATGAGTGAGCAGCAGAACCTGAGCATTGAACAGATTCAGCAGAGCATCAACAGTATTGATCACAGCGTTCATCGCAACGTGCAGCACGTGGCCGAAACGCTGCAGGTGGCGCAACAGCAGCAGCAGCAGGCGAATGCGCTAAAGCAGGCGATTTCGTTGTTCAGGTTGAGGTAAATACCCATATTTTCTGCGTATCGTAGCGGCGCAATTCATTGCGCATTCTGGCGCGCCAAAACCATGCGCAATGAATTGCGCCGCTACGGTATTTGCGTTTTATTCCACGCCTTTAACCAGCAGCACGCGGTACTTCGCACCTTTCAGACGATGCGCTTTAGCTTCCTGATACGCCGGGCTGAAATACCAGCCTTTTGCCGCTTCAACATCCGGGAACTCCAGCACCACGACGCCTTCAGCTGACGGACCTTCCAGCGTTTCCAGCTCGCCGTAAAACGCCAGCGGGGTGATCGGATGGTCGCCGCGCGCCTGGCCCGCTTTTTCGGCGTAGGTTGCCAGTTCGTCCTTGTCTAAGGTTTCGTCCTTAATAAACACCACATATGCCGCCATTATTTCTCGCCTCGCGCCTGACGTTTGTCTTCAGTGTTGTTATCAAAATCTGATGCATCATGACGTTCCAGCAGCTGATCCTGCGGTTCAGCACCAAATGCACGATTCACCTTACGGCCACGGATTACCGCCGGACGCTCAGCAATCTCTTTCGCCCAGCGCACCACGTGTTTGTATGACTGCACATCGAGGAACTCGCTGCCGCCATATTGGTTATTCAGCACCAGGTTGCCGTACCACGGCCAGGTGGCGATATCGGCGATGGTGTATTCATCACCGGCGAGGAAGCGATGGTTGGCCAGCTGACGATCCAGCACGTCGAACTGACGTTTGGCTTCCAGCGTAAAGCGGTTGATGGCGTATTCGATCTTCTCTGGCGCGTAATGATAGAAGTGACCAAAGCCGCCGCCGAGGTAGGGCGCAGAACCTTGCAGCCAGAACAGCCAGTTCAGGGTTTCGGTGCGGCCTGCCAGTGAGGTCGGCAGGAAGTGGCCGAACTTCTCTGCCAGATACAGCAGGATGTTGCCGGATTCAAATACGCGCTGCGGTGGGGTAACCGAGTGATCGCTCAGCGCCGGAATTTTTGAGTTTGGGTTCACATCAACAAAACCGCTGGAGAATTGATCGCCATCGCCGATACGAATCAGCCAGGCATCGTACTCGGCGTCTTTGGCCCCAACGGCAAGCAACTCTTCCAGCAGGATAGTAATTTTCTGGCCGTTTGGCGTGCCGAGCGAATAGAGCTGCAGCGGATGTTTGCCGACCGGCAGCGTTTTCTCATGCGTCGGTCCGGCGGTTGGACGGTTAGTTTTTGCGCCGTTACCTTTGGCTTCCGGGTCCCAGGTCCAGACTTTCGCGGGCTGATACTGATGTTCCGACATAGTGGTTCGCCTTGTTGTGTTTGGTTTTTTGCTGCTACTGAGTGTAGCAGCGCGTGATACAGGCGATTTAACCGCGCTGGCGGTAGGATACAAAGTCTGATTATGTAAAGTTCTCTTGCGTAAAGAGCATAAAGTCGACTTTGCCGGGCTGGTAGATGTCGGGGATGTCGCCCTCTTCCAGATGGCGTAACAGCAGCGTCAAGGCCAGCTGAGCATGGCGTAGGGTGTTTTGATCGATCGTTAAGGTGAGCACGCGATCCTGTAACAGTTGGCGCGTAGTGCTATACAACTCGTGCGTGACGTACACCACTTTACCGTCGAGCCGATGGCGCGCCAGGGCTTCGTAAATCTGGGTGTTGCCGATGCCGGTATTGTAGAGCCCCACAATCGGCGGCGAGGCGGCCAGCGTTTTTTCCAGCAGACGACTGATTCGCGCGCGCTCGTCCTGACCGGCGAGAATTTCGCGCAGACGCAGCTGCGGAAAGCGTTCGGCCAGCACCGCCTGGAAACCTTCAATGCGCAGGCGGTGCGCAGCATAATCGGCGCGCCCGCTCATCAGCACCACTTCACCCGGCTGCGACAGCATGCTGCCCAACATTAAACCGGCGGTGCGTCCGGCTTTGTATTGATCGATGCCTACGTGGCAGAGCCGCGCGGCATCCGGGAGATCGGCGACCAGCGTGATGACCGGTACGCCGCGCGCTTTACAGTCGGCCAGCGCAGCGTAAATCAGCGGATTTTCGTGGGCGAAAACGATCAGCGCATCACGCTTTTTACTGCTGGCAGTGATATGTGCCGCCAACTTTTCTGGCGCATTTTCCGGGATTAGCGTGCGGTGCAGGCGCAAGCGGCGATAGCCGAGTTCGTCTGCAAGTTTGGCGAAGTCTTGTGCTAATTGCTGAAAGAAGAAGGAGGCGTTGCCGCTGAGCAGTACTTCAATCTGCCACGGATGGCGATGCTCTTCAGGCAGAATGCGTTTTAAACCGGCATCACGCGCTGCCTGCAGAATTTTTTTGCTCATGGCGGGCGACACGCCGCCGCGATCGTTTAATACCCGGTCAACGGTGGCGACACCGACGCCCACTTGTTTTGCCAGCTCGGCCAGCGTCACTGCTTTCATGGTGTAGGTTCCATTAGGGCGGGCCCTCATCCTAACCTTCTCCCGCCAGCGGAAGAAGGGACCGATCAAGCTCGCTTTGAGCTCTCCCCCTGTGTGAGAGAGCAATCACGCCGCACTTTCCAGTTCCCTCTCCCTATGGGAGAGGGTTAGGGTGAGGGCATCAGCGCGTATTTACCCTAACAGCTCGCGCTCAATCAGCTCGCGCGTTTCAACCGCTTGATACTTCATCTTCTCCGGGTAGCCGAACAGCGCCGCCGAGATAATTGACTCGCCGCCGACTTTAAACGTGCGGTTAGCAAAATTCATCTCGCGCAGCGCTTCAAACAGCGCATCGAAATTGACTTCGCCTTCACCGACCGCCACGTGCTGGTGGATAGTGGCATCCACGCCCGGCGGGTTAACGATGTAACGACAGTGCTTGGTGTGGTTCATGGTATCGGCGATCAGCATATGTGACAGATCGTCACCGGCGTAATGCAGCATGTTCTTCACATCGCCGACGCCTTTGTCGTAATAGAAGGTGTGCGGTGCGCTGTAGATATACTTCACGTTTTCGCTGCGGAATGACTTCACAATGTCTGCGGTTTCGTTACTTTGCTCGCAGAAATCCCACGGATGGGCCTGAATCTCGACGCGAATGCCTTCACGTTCGATGATCGGCAGCAGCTCTTCCATCGAGCGATAGAACATCTCTTCACAAATTTCCGGTTCGTTGGGATTGCCCGACAGCTCGGTGTTGATCACCTGCACGCCCATTTCGACGGCTATCTCGATCATGCGTTTCCAGTTTTTCACCGCCGCCTGACGACGCAGCTCATCCGGGCCTGACCAGCGATACACCGTAATGAAAGAGGAGATCTCCAGCCCGGTAGCGTTCAGCGCGTTTTTGTACTCGCGCATGATTTCACGGCTGGCTTTCGGGTGTTTATAGAACGGGTTGATTTGCGGATGCGGCGACTGCTCGATGTACTTGTAGCCCCATTCAGCCACCTGATGCACCATGCGCGTGATGCCGAGATCGCGGATTACATCCACATCAAAAGCGATTTTCATTGTTTTCTCCTGAGCGTTAAGCGGTGCGCTCTTCGTTAAAGACCACGCCGATCTGCTTCCTGACTTCATCCATGGCGTGCAGCGTCGCCAGCGAAGTGGCAAGCGGACGTACGGGTGAGTCGAGCAGGCCCTGATGAATGCACCAGGCGGTATGTTCAATTTCATAACTGAGCTGAATATAGCGATTATTCGGTTCTTCCCAGCGCAGCGTGTGGCGGCCGTCGCTGGAGGTCAGACGGAAATTACCCGGCGCATAAAACTGGCCGTCGAGATAAAGCGTGGCATCGCGACCGGCGATCACCGCCGTGCCGGGCGTGTTGCTGAACAGCGTGGTGTTCAGCACCGAATGCATGCCATTGGCGTGAGTTAATAGCATTGAGGTTTGCCCATTGACGCCGCCGGGCGCCGGTTGCCCAATGGCGCTGATGCTTGCCGGTGCACCGCCTACCAAAACGCTGAAACTGAGCAGATAACTGCCCAGGTCCAACATCGTACCGCCCGCCAGATCCGCGTTAAAAATGCGATGATCTTCCGTGAAATACTCACCATGATCGGCAAGCAGCGTATGCACCTCGCCCAGCGCGCCATCGGCCAATAGCTGGCGAATCACATCATATTTCGGCGCAAAATCGCACCACATCGCTTCAACGCACAAACGCTGCTGCTGCTGTGCCGCCTGTTGCAGCTGCAAGGCTTGCTGCGCATTGAGCGCCAGCGGTTTTTCAATCAGCACATGCTTGCCAGCCTGCAAGGTGCGCAGGCCATCGGTGAAGTGGTGATTGTGCGGGGTGGCGATATACACCACATCAATATCATTACGGCTTAACAGCGCATCAATGCCTGCTACCGCATGGGGAATGTCCCATTTACTGGCAAAGGCTTGTGCTTTATCGAGGCTACGTGATGACACCGCAACCAGCTGTTGTTGTGTATGGTGACGCAGCGCGTTGGCGAAGTGGTCGGCGATCCAGCCGGGCCCGACAATGCCCCAGCGTAGCGCAGGAATTTGATTAGCAGGGTGACGACGCGGTGCCGGTAACGTGGTAGGGAACATGGTATCTCCGTTTTTCGACCTTTGTGTAAGGCAGATCGCGTTAACTGTAGAAACAGCAAACCGTGGTCTCTACTCTTTTCCTGATGCAAAACCATCAGCCAAAACCGCCGTTATCGGGAAAATAAATATCAAATATTTATTCTGAATGGTATGAAAATGAAATGATAAGTTTCATTTTTGCGAGGGCGATCAAAATAGTGAGAGATTATCTATCACTCATTCTAATTTGATGATGATTTGAGCGCAGAGCTATTGGCGATTTAAGGCAGGTTAGGGCATTATTTTTGATAATTTATTATCATTTAAGTGTGGAAAATAACCCATGAGCAAAATCACCATGAACGCCATTGCCGCCGCCGCAGGCGTGGGCGTGGCCACCGTTGATCGTGTGATCAATCGTCGTGCGCCGGTGCGTGCTGCCACCGAGCAGAAGGTGCTAGAAGCGGCTAATCGTCTGGGATATCGCATTGGCCATGCGCCGCTGCTGAATAGCACCTTGCCGGCAGCCAGCGTCACGGTGCGCATGGGCTTTATCCTGCTATCAAAATCCTACTCGTTCTATCACTCCCTCACCGATGCGCTACGCCAGCACACGCAACCCTTCCATCCGCTGGGCAGCGAACCGCTGTTCACCTGGCACGATATTGATGATGTTGAGGCGGTGGTAGCCTCGCTGTATGCGCTCGCTGAGCAGGTAGATGCCATCGGTTTGGTGGCGCTGGATCACCCGCTCATTCGCCACGCGATTGCAAGCGTGTCGCGCAGGGGCGTGCGGGTGTATGCGCTATTTTCCAACTTCTCACCCTGCGGTCACGCCGGTTATTTCGGTCTGGATAACCAGAAAGCCGGGCGCACTGCCGCCTGGATCGCCACGCATCTGCTGCATCAGCCGGGTTCGGCGGGGGTGCTGGTGGGCGACCATCGCTTTATCTGCCAGGAGAGTAATGAGATCAGCTTCCGTTCGTATCTGCGCGAACAGGACAGCGCACGGCGGGTGCTGGAGCCGTTGAAGACCAATGAGTCGATTGATGGCGGCTACCGTGCGACGCGTCAACTGCTGGATGAACATGCTGATTTGGCGCTGATTTTCGCGCCGTGCGGCGGTATTGAGGGGGTGATTCACGCGCTGCGCCAGCAGCCACAGCGCAAGGTGGCGTTGATTTGCCATGGTCCGGTGAAGGAGGGCGAGTTGGCGCTGATTGACGGCACCATTACGGTGATGATCCGCAATCGCATTGATGAGATGGCGATGCGTTTGGCGCAAACGGTGTTGCAGCATCATGCTGAACCCGGCGAGCATTTTACGCAGGTCATCCTGCCGTTCGATATCGTCACGCGTGAAAACCTGTAAACCGCGCCATTGCTGAATTTGATATATTTTCTATCATTTTAATGATGCGAAATAGTATGATCGCTATCAAAAAATGAATGTTTCATGGTTGTTGATGATGAAATATTTATTTGATACTTGCGCCATCCATTACCGCAAGGAACGATCATGACTATCCATATTGCTAACGCGCCCTGTAGCTGGGGCGTGGATGACCCGAAAAATCCTTTCCTGCCGCCATGGCAGAAGGTGCTGAGTGAAGCGTCGCAGGCCGGTTATAAAAGCATTGAGCTCGGCCCGTGGAGCTATCTGCCGGTGGATGCTGCCGAGCTGCGCCAGCAGCTGGAAGCGCACGATCTGTCGCTGGTGGCAGGCACGATTTTTGATGATTTGGTGAGTGAAGCCAACTTCCCGGCGATGGTTGAACTGACGCACAATATTTGCCGCAATCTGTCGCAAGTCCCCACCGCAACCAAAACCCACGCCGATAACAAACCGGCGCCCTATCTGGTGATTATCGACTTCGGCAATCCAGAGCGCGCCAAATATGCCGGTCAATCTGACAAGGCGCCGCGCCTGTCAGACGCCGACTGGCAGCGCATGATGCAGCACATCACCACCCTGAGCCAGATTGCCTGGAATGAATATGGCGTGCGTGCGGTGATCCATCCGCATGCCGGGGGTTGCATTGAGTTTGCCGACGAGCTGCAGCAGCTGGTGGAGGACATTCCGCATGAGGTGGCCGGTTTGTGCCTCGATACCGGCCATTTGTACTACTCCGGCATGGATCCGATTCTCTACCTCAGCCGCTATTGGCATCGCATCGATTACCTGCACTTCAAAGACGTCAACGACGCGGTATGGCGCGACGTGATTGCCCGCGGTGTGGATTTCTTTGCCGCCTGCGCGGAAGGCGTCATGTGCCCGATTGGTAAAGGGGCGATTGATTATCCGGCGGTGCGCGCCTTCCTCGCGGAGCGCAATTATCAGGGCTGGATCACCGTTGAACAGGAGCGCGATCCGCGAGATGCGGAGACCAGCCTGCGTGACGTCACCGCCAGCCTGCACTATTTGCAATCCGTCGGATTCTGAGGAGATCACCATGATTAACGGCATTAAAGCGCTGAATCGCTCCCTGCGCTGGGGCATGGTCGGCGGCGGTGGTACCAGCCAGATTGGCTACATCCACCGTTCGGCGGCGACGCGTGATAACAACTTTACGCTGCTGGCGGGCGCCTTCGATATCAACGCTGAACGCGGCCGCGCGTTTGGTACTTCGCTGGGTATCGATGCCGAGCGCTGCTATGCAGATTACGAAACCATGTTTGCTGCGGAAGCGGCACGTGCGGACGGCATCGAAGCGGTGTCGATTGCTACGCCTAACAACACCCACTTCACCATCTGCCGTGCGGCGCTGAATGCGGGGTTGCACGTGGTGTGCGAGAAGCCGCTGTGCTTCACCGCCGCCGAAGCCGATGAGCTGGAACAGCTGTGCAGCGAGAAGAAGAAAATTATCGGTGTGACCTACGGTTATGCCGGGCATCAGCTGATTCATCAGGCGCGCGAGATGATCGCCGCAGGCTTGCTGGGCGAGATTCGCATCATCAATATGCAGTTCGCCCACGGTTTCCATAATGAAGCGGTTGAGCTGCAGAACGAAAGCACCAAATGGCGCGTGGATCCGCGTTTTGTCGGCCCCAGCTACGTGCTGGGTGATTTAGCGACGCATCCGCTGTTTATTGCCGAAACCATGGTGCCGCATCTGCAGGTAAAACGCCTGCTGTGCAGCCGCCAGAGCTTTGTTAAAACCCGCGCGCCGCTGGAAGATAACGCCTTCGTGATGATGGAGTACGACAACGGCGCGGTCGGTACCATGTGGGCTTCTGCGGTGAACTGCGGTTCGATGCACGGTCAGAAAGTGCGCGTAATTGGTGAGAAAGCCAGTCTTGAGTGGTGGGACGAGCAGCCGAATCAGCTGCGCTATGAAGTGCAGGGCGAGCCGGTGCAGATTCTCGAGCGCGGCATGGGTTATCTGCATCAGAGCGCGCTGGCTGACGACCGTATTGGCGGCGGCCATCCGGAAGGGCTGTTTGAAGCCTGGTCGAATCTCTATCGCCGCTTCGCGCTGGCGATGGATGCCACCGATCGCGGCGATGCAGCCTTCCTGCAGGCGTTCTGGTATCCCGGTGCGCATGCTGGCTTGATGGGCGTACGTTGGGTGGAGCAGTGCGTGAAATCCGCCGACGCGGGCGCGGTATGGGTGGATTGTTGAATCCAGTGCGGTGATGGACCTGGTCGGCATTCATGCCGACCAGCAACTCAATGCGACCGCAAATCACTCAAAAACCGCTGCGCGCGCGGGTGCTGCGGCTGGGTGAAGAACTGTTCCGGCTTGGATTTCTCCAGAATCTGTCCCTGATCCATAAACCAGATGGTATCCGCCACTTCACGCGCAAAGTTCATCTCGTGGGTGACGCACATCATCGTCATCCCTTCCTGCGCCAGACTGCGCATTACCGACAGCACTTCGCCCACCATTTCCGGATCGAGCGCCGAGGTGGGTTCATCAAACAGCATCACCGGCGGTTTCATCGCCAGCGCACGGGCAATCGCCACGCGCTGCTGCTGACCGCCGGAAAGCTGCGCCGGATAGGCATCGGCTTTATGCGATAACCCTACACGCTCCAGCAATTCACCCGCCTGGCGACGTGCCTCCGAACGCTTCACGCCCAGCACTTTCATCGGCGACATCATAATGTTCTCGGCCACCGAGACATGCGGGAACAGGTTAAAACTTTGAAACACAAAGCCAATGCGCGTGCGCAGTTGGTTAAGGCGCGTGCTGCTGCCGTGAATATCGATGCCATCAAACACGATCTGGCCATCATCGATCGGCTCCAGGCGGTTAACGGTACGGATCAGCGTCGATTTGCCCGAGCCGGAAGGGCCGCATACCACCACCACTTCGCCGCTATTAATCTCGGCGCTCAGGTTGGTCAGCGCCTGGTACGCGCCGTACCATTTGTTGACCTGATTAAACATGATCATCGGTCCCATGGTGCTTCCTTATTGCGAAGAGGTTTTAGTCAGCATTACCGCCGGCGCCACGCTGGTGGCAAGCTGCGGCGGTTGGCGACGTTTCTGCGCTATGTGCGCTTCGAGTTTATTGGCAAGCCAGGTGAGGCTAAAGCAGATGAGGTAGTAGCTCAGCGCCACAATGGCGAACACCTGGAACGGTTTGGTCAGCAGCTGATTGCTCACCTGATTGGCGGCAAACGTCAGCTCCGGCACGTTAATCACATAGCCCAGCGTGCTGTCTTTGATGATCGACACCAGCTGGCTGACCAGGCTGGGCAGCGTGTTGAACAGCGCCTGCGGCAGAATCACCAGACGCAGGGTTTTCAGATGGCTCATGCCCAGCGCGCGTGACGCTTCATATTGCCCGTGCGGCAGCGACTGGATGCCGCCGCGCACGATCTCGGCGATATAGGCGCTCTCATAGATCACCAACGTACACAGCATGGTGGCGAATCCGCTGATGTTGTGGCCAATCAGTAGCGGTACGCAGAAGTAGGTCCAGAACACCACCATCATCAGCGGAATACCGCGCAGCAGGTAAACCCAGCCGGTGGCGGGCCAGCTCAGCCAGCGCCATGGCGATAGACGCGCCAGGCCCAGCAGCACACCGATCGGAAACGCCAGCAGCACGGCCAGCACTGAGATCAGCAGCGTACAGAGCACGCCGCCAATCGGCCCATTCGGGTATTGGCCCATTAACAGCAGCATGCCGTTGTCATGCAAAATGGTGAAAATCTCAAACATCGCCATTACCTCGCATAGACGCGCTGGAAGCGGCGGGCCAGCAGCGCGCCCAGGCCCATCAGCAGCAGGGAGAAGAACAGATAGCCCAGGGTCGCCACGATGTAAGATTCGAAAGTGCGGAACGTCTGGTTCTCAATATCGCGGGTGACGTAGGTGAGATCCGCCACGCCAATCACCATCGCCAGGCTGGTGTTTTTAAACAGCAGCACCGTGTGGTTGATCATCGCTGGCAGCGCATTGCGGATACCCTGCGGCAGAATCACCGCATGCATGGCGCGCACATAGCTCATCCCCAGCGCACGCGCCGCCTCATTTTGCCCGTCAGGAATGGCGCGCAGGCCGCTGCGGATATCTTCCGAGAAGTACGCCGCCTGACACAGGCCCAGCGCGGTAAGGGAGAACAGGAATTCGGCGTTGTAGTTGTTGATCCACATCTGCAGCGCTTCCGGCAGCAGGGTAGGAATAGCGAAATACCACATCATCAACTGGATCAGCGTCGGCACGTTGCGGTGATAGGAGACATAGGCTTTAACCAGCCCGACGGCCAGTCGATTTTCTGTCAGGCGGATCACCACCAGCAGCAATGCCAGCACCATCGCCAGCAGCCAGGCACCCAACGCCAGTTCAAGGGTGATCACCGTTCCGTCAACGATCATCTGGCCGTAATGGCCGGTTATCACACTGCTGAAATCGAGAGCCATACTGTTACCTCATGATCGCATGCTACGCGCTGTGGTCGCCCGGTCGCATGGTGGAAAGGCCGCCCGGCACCTGCAGCGTTGGGGTGATTTCGATGTTGCCGATATTCACCGCCAGCGGTGCGGCGAGCGCGAAGGCGACGCAGTCGGCGATATCTTTCGCCTGCGGCAGCTCGAAGCCATCAATAAAGCGGCGACGCGCCTCTTCATGATCACCCGAGACGTTGCCGAAAATATCGGTGGCGACGCGGCCCGGGCAGATTTCGGTGATGCGCACGCGTGCGCCATAGCAATCTACGCGCAGCTGGCGCGAAAGGGCGTGCACCCCGGCTTTGGTAGCGTGATAGACCGAGTTACCGTTGAAGTTGTAGATGGCAGCAATCGAGGTGATGTTGAAGACGTGGCCACGATCGCGCGCCACCATGCCCGGCACCAGCAGACGGCACAAATGCAGCACCGCGCGCAAATTGACGTCGACCTGGGTTTCAACCACGTTCTCGTCGGCTTCAAGGATTGAACCGGGATGCGACACGCCAGCGTTGTTGACCAGGATGTCGATTTCGAGGTCTTTGCACAGCGCGGTCAGCGCGTTGACGTCGCTGACATCCACCGCGTGTGGAATGCAGCCGGTACGATCGGCGAGTGCCGCCAGCTGCTCTTTACGCCGCGCGACCGCATGCACGGTGATACCTTGCTGGCACAAGCGCTCCACAATCGCTTCGCCCATTCCCGCCGATGCACCGGTCACCAGTGCGGTTTTGTAATCTGAAAATGGCATGTGCCTCTCCTCTTTGTTGCGTCTTTTGACTGTATGCAGTTATGCCGCAAGGGCATAAGACATAAAAATTTTGAGGCGATAAGCGCCCCTTATAACGCTGTGCTGCTGGCCCACGTGCGCATGAATGCGCACCCTACAAACCCATTACGCCCCCGGGAACACCCTTACGCATGAATGCGCTCCCAACGTCGTAGGGTCGCCATTTATGGCGACCGATGCGGCGCAAATGTCAGAATCTCCTCGTCGTACTCCACTGGCGAAAGATGCTGCGGCGTGAGCGCCTGCACCGTGCCGCTGGCGGAACTGCGCACCGGCACATACAGCGGGCCCACCTGCACCAGCGCCACCACGTCGCCAGCCTGCACGTGTTGGCCAGGCGCAACAAAATCCTGCTGACTATGCGGATGGCGGCGCAGCAGCGTGCCGGGCATCGGTGCGCCGATACGTTGTGTTATGGGGGGGATTTCCGGGGCGGGAACCCTCGCGGATACGGGCGGTGGCGTGGATGGCGTGACGGCAAAAGTTAACCGTACCGACCAGTGCTTGCCATCCAGCGCCAGGCTGCTCAGCCCCGCACTTTGCATCTTGCGCGCCAGGGCACGCAGCGTCGGCAGCGGTATTGCGGTTTTTTCCATAACATTCCCGTCAAAGCGAAGCACGCCCGCCGAAGCGGGCAAAATCGTAATCTAGCGCGTTCGTAAGACGGGCAGTAAGAGGGTTTCGCTTTGCGGTAATAAGCGGGTCTTATCCCACCAGCGTTAGCGGATGGTTCTCAACATTGCGGCGTGACATCAGCGACAGCAGAATCGATTTCACCGCTTCAGCCGGTTGGGACAGCGGCAGGTGATCGGACATGCAGAACGACAGCGATACCTGCACATCCGGATCGACGATCTTCGCCATCCACGCATCGCCGCTTTTCAGCATCGCGCGCGCCGCAGACTCCGGCATGATGGTGGTGCCGAGACCGGCGCTCAGTGCGGCATTCAGCGTGGTTTGTGATTCGATTTCGCATTTCACGCGGTACTGCAGATTGTTATGCACGAAGGCATCGTCGAGCACTTTGCGCATGATGTTATAGACGCGCGGCAGGAACAGATCGTACTGCGCCACCTGCGCCAGCGGGATCTCTTTCACCGGCTGCGCGAGGCTGAACGGGCAGACGAAGTAGAGATCCTCTTTCATCAGCGGCATAAAACGCAGGCCATGAATGGTGCGATGATCGTAAATCACCGCCATATCCATGCGGCCATTCATGATCAGCTCGCTCAGCGTGGTGCCAAAGTTCTCATTGAAGTAGAGCACGATGCCAGGGTGCTGCTGCTGCACTTCCATCATCAGCGGTAACGCGAGGTTTTGCGCGGCGGTGCCCGGCGCTAAGCCGACCGAAACGCTGCCGCTCAGCGAGGCGCCCACCAGCTCAATGGCGCTTTGTGCCTGCTCGCACTGGCGCAAAATCGCCTGCGCGTGGGAATAAAGCGTTTTACCGGCTTCGGTCGGCGTCACGCCGCGCTTGGTACGAATGAGCAGTTGCTGATTCACTTCCCCTTCCAGCGTGGCCAGCTGTTGGCTCAGCGCAGGCTGGGCAATATGCAAAATATCGGCCGCCTGGGTCAGGCTGCCGACATCAACAATTTTAACAAAGTACTTAAGGCGACGAAGATTCATGGACACTTCCTCCAACAGAACGCATGTCTGTTACTAAGCAAAGTTGATGCCAAAATAAGCTTTCGCTATTGAACTCAGACAGGAGGGTAGAGCCACAGTGCCTCCTAAGGCTGGTGCTGAGTTGATGTGTTGCCGTGACGGCACGTGCTAGATCGCCACCTTTGCACTGGTATGGTGCGTGTCACTCATTAGATTTGGCGATGATGGGAGTGAGTAAAGTGCCGGTGCGCGGTGTCATCCGGCACTAAAAGTAACACTCTATTAACATCGCGTCAGGCGGTGGCGCGTGACCTGCCGCGCATTTCCACATCACCCTCGCCACCTTTATGACGAAAGTGTGCGGTCGGTTCAGTCATCGCTTTGTGTTATATCACCACAACAAAGCACTATTAACCGCCGCTTCGGGCAAAAACCTATTCTCTGGTAAACGTGGTGTTTGCAGCTTGCTGCGAGCCGTTCATGCTGACACAGAGCCAGGATTAACCCATGCCCGAGATAGCCGATCGATTAAATAATGTCACCGTTTCAGCCTCCGTTGCCATGACCCAAAAGGCGCGCGATCTCGCGGCGCAGGGGATTGATGTGGTGGCGCTCTCCACTGGCGAGCCCGATTTCCCCACGCCGCCGCATGCGATTGAAGCCGCCTACGCTGCCGCGCGCGGCGGTGATACGCGTTATCCGCCCACCGACGGCACGCCTGCGCTGCGCAAGGCGATCCAGCTGAAATTCAAACGCGACAATCAGCTGGATTATGACGTCAGCCAGATCCTCACCGCGGGTGGCGCCAAGCAGATCATCTTTAACGCCATTATGGCGACCATCAATCCGGGCGACGAAGTGGTGATCCCCACGCCGTCGTGGATCAGCTATGCCGATATCGTCAAATTCGCCGGTGGGATTCCGGTGGCGCTGCCGTGTGCGCAGGAGAACGGCTTTAAACCGCTGCCTGCCGATCTCGATGCCGCCATCACCGACAAGACCAAATGGCTGCTGCTCAACTATCCGAGCAACCCAACCGGTTCGGTGGCGACCAAAGCGGAGTTGCAAGCGCTGGGCGAGGTGCTGCTGCGCCATCCGCAGGTGTGGATCATGACCGACGATATCTATGAGCACCTGATTTATGACGAGGTACGCTTCTACACGCTGGCGCAGGTTGAGCCGCGCCTGTTTGATCGCGTACTGACGGTGAACGGCGTGTCGAAAGCCTATTCGATGACCGGCTGGCGCCTGGGCTTCTGCGGCGGCCCGGCGCCGTTGATTAACGCGATGAGCAACGTTAATACCCAGAACAGCGGCGGCGTCTGTACCTTAACGCAGGCGGCCGCGGTGGCGGTGCTGGAAGGTCCACAGGAGCTGTTGCAGGAGCGGGCGCGCATCTACCGCGAACGCCGCGATTACGTGCTGGAGCGCCTGACCTCAATTGATGGCCTGCGCTGCCACAAACCCCAGGGCGCATTTTATCTGTTTGTGAATATCGCCGGCTATATTGGCAAAACCAGCGCGGGTGGTCGGTTGATCGCCAATGATGCTGATTTTGTACTGGCGTTGATTGAGGAGCAGTACGTGGTGACGGTGCAGGGAGCGGCGTACGGGATGAGTCCGTTTATTCGGTTGTCGTATGCGACGAGCATGGAGCGGTTAGAGACTGGATGCGATCGCATTGCGGCGTTTTGCGACGGCTGTCGCTGAGATCTCGTTCGCACGGAGCGACTTTCGTTTGCACGGAGCGAATTTCGTTCGTATGGAGCGAATTTCGTTCGCCATCGGCTGAGGCAGTTTCAGCTATGTCGTGCGGCGACCGAGCAGAGGACGCCTGGCCGCGCCCTCTGCACTCCCCGGCCTTGCGCCAGCCCATCCCGCCGCTACGCGGTGCCTTCGCTCCTTCACGATTCCTGACGGACCGGCGGCGATTCGCTCCTGCTCAGCGCCGCCTCTCGCCGCATCCCTGCGGCTCGCCCTGGAATCCCTCACTCGCTCAGCGGGTTGGGATGTCGCCTCAACACCCGCGCTGTGACAGCAATGCGTTCTCTTGCTTCATATCCGCGGTCTGTTTTGTAGGGGCGCCATTTATGGCGACCAGGGTTATTGCGCTAACACTTGCGCGGCCGGGGCGACCTGATGGCCGCTGGCTTCGATTTCGCTGCGTACAATATTGGCGAGCGCCAGTGAACCGGGCGTGTCGCTGTGAACCAGAATCGAACGCGCGCGCACCCTGATCTCCTCGCCTTCAATCGTCGTGACCGTGCCGTGCTGCAAAAACTGACGCACGCGGGCGCGCAGTGCGTTCTCTTCTTTGATCACCGAACCGGCGATGCCGCGCGGCACCAGGCGACCTTGCGCGTCATAGGCGCGGTCGGCCAGAAACAGCGTGAGCGTTTTCAGGCCTGCAGCCTGCGCGGCGGCTTCGATGAGCGTATCGGGCTGGGCGAAGATGATCAGATCGCTATTGATGCGCGCCACTAATTCCATCACCTGTTTTGCCAGCGCGGCATCGCGATTGACGATGTTGCCCATCGCGGCGTGGAAGCTGAAGTGCGACACCTGCGTACCTTCTGCAACGGCAATCGCCATCAGCGCACCGAGTTGATACGCCACCTGCTGGCAAATCTCTTCGGCGCTAAACGGCAGCTCGCGACGGCCAAAACCCTGGCGATCGGGCAAGCCGGGATGCGCACCAATGCCCACGCCATGCTCTTTCGCCAGCCGCACCATGTTGGTCATGATCGCCGGATCGCCCGCGTGGAAACCGCAGGCGATATTGGCCGACGACACCACTTTCATTAGGGCGGCGTCATCGCACAGCTGATAAACGCCGAAGCCTTCGCCCATATCGGAATTCACATCAATCTTCATGGCTGGGTTCCTGTTACGGATTAAACGGTAAGGGCTTTACGCAGTGGCTGGCAGCTGAGGCGCAGCCGATTCAGCCAGCGCGCAACTTCCTGTTCGATGGCGATGGCTTCGCGCGCATCGCTCTGGATCAGCTGGATCGACTGACCCGGCAGCACCTGCCCAAGTCGCCACAGATCCTGCTCGATCACCCCGGCGATCTTCGGATATCCGCCGGCGGTGTTGGCATCGCTGAGCTGGATAATCGGTTCGCCACCCGGCGGCACCTGCACAATGCCGGGGATCAAACCGTAGGATCGCATCTCAACGCTTTCGGATGGGAAAATGGGAACGCCCGCCAGTCGATAGCCGGTGCGATTGCTTTGATTGGAGACTTGCCACGACTGCTGCCAGAAACGTGCGGCATCGGCGGCAAACAGCGGATATTCGCCCGACGGTATGGCGCGCAGCTGTATTTCACCGGCGCTGTTACGCGGAAACCAGCTCTGCAAGGCGCTGTCCGGCGGTTCAATACCGATGCCGCTTACCGGCAGCGGCGGCACGCGGCTTTCGCCCAGCGCCAGCCGATCGCCACGCTGGAGCGGGCGTCCATCAACACCACCGAAACCACCGCGCAGCGCGGTACTGCGCGAGCCGAGCACCAGCGGCACATCAATCCCGCCGGCGACACACACGTAGCCACGCGCGCCGCTGCGCGGGTAACGCAGCTCCAGCACTTGCCCGGCGCGTACGCCGCAGCCCCACCATGGCGGCAGCGGCGTGCCATCCAGCGTGGCGCGACAATCGGCGCCGGTCACCGCGATGCTGCTGTCCTGCAAAAAACGCATGCGAAACGGGAACAGCTGCACTTCAAGTGCCGCCGCGTTTTCATCGTTGCCCAGCAGCAAATTACCAGCACGCAGCGCCAGCGCATCCATCGCGCCGCTCACCGATACGCCCATGTGGCGGAAGTTGAAACGTCCTAAATCCTGTACCGTATTCAGCGCACCGCTCTGTTCGATCTCAATCACAGCTCAATCCTCTGCGGCAGAAAACGGATGCGATCGCCCGGCGCCATCAGCGCAGGGGATTCCGCCAGCGGGTCAAACACCGCCAGTTCGGCAAAGCCAATAGCATTCCAGCCGTTTGGACCGGTCAGCGCCGAGACGCCCGCCTGCGCGCCGCCGATGGTGACGGTGCCTTTCAGCATGCTGAGCGACGGCACTTTCTTACGCGGCGTCGCTAGCTGCGGATCTAAACCATGCAGATAGCCGAAGCCCGGCGCGCTGCCTAAGGCAAACACCGTGTATTCGCTTTGATGATGCAGACGCACCACCTCACGCGGGCTCAGACCGGTATGACGACACACGGCTTCGAGATCGGTGGCGTGTTCGCCGCCGTAATGCACGGGAATTTCAATCAGTTTGCCCTGCGGGCTGATCGCCTGCGCCTGATCCCAGGCGGCGTGCAACTGCATGCGCACGGCGGTTTCATCGGCTGGAATATGGCGGAACAGCACCAGCAGGTTGGTGACACCGGGAATCAGCGCTTCAATCGCTTCGTCGGCATGCAGCAGGCGCGCCAGCGACCAGATGCGGCGCTGTGCCGGGAGATCGAAACCGCCCGGCGCTTCCACCAGCCACGCACGTGCACCAATGGTGGAGAGTTTGATATCAGAGGAGCAAGCCAGCGCGGGGGCGCTGGCGGGCAGGAGAGCAGAGTGCGACGTCACGGGCATGGTTATTCCAGCGGTTCAAATTTCAGACTGGAGAGCGGCTGCACGCGCTCTTCGCGCACCATTTTGTATTCGGTATTTGGTCCAATCCAGGTGTCCCAGATTTTGTCGATAGTGCCATCATCATCCATCGCCTTCAGGCTGCTGTTGACGCTGGCCAGCAGTGCCGGCTCGTCACGCTTCATGCCGACACCAATCGGCTCCAGCGCCATGGGCTCTTTAATCATCGCCAGATTGATGCCGTCTTTTTTCGCCTGCGAGATGGTTTTGATGCCGGTCATGGTGTTGGTGACGAAGCCCACTGACTTGTTCTGCTGCAGCGCGAGAAACGCGGAGGCTGAATCCTGGAAAGTCACCGCTTTGCCGCCTTTGATGTGGATCGACTGCTCAGAAGTGGTGCCTTTAGTGGCGCTGATGCGTTTCCCCTGGAAGTAGCTCAGCGGCTTATCGGCCAGCGGTGCTTTCACCAGCAGCATCTCTTTGGCGACGTAATAGGGATCGCTGAACTGAATCTGGTTGCCGCGAGTTTTGGTGTAGGCAAGGTTGGCGATCAGCACGTCGGCGCGCCCGGTGGCGATCACCGCAATGCGCGCTTCAACCGAAGTCGGCACCAGCGTCAGCTTGACGTTCATCTGCTTCGCCAGCGCGTTACACAGATCGATATCCATCCCCGCCAGCTGGCGTGTTTTTGGGTCCGGAGAGGAGAAGGGCGGGACGTCCGAATAGACCGCACACTTCAGCTCGCCGCTGGATTTGATGTTCGCCATCATGTCTGCATGCGCAGCCGAAATAGCCAGTAGCGGCAGCAGTGCCAGCCCGATGGTGGTAGGTCTTTTCATGGTCATGTGAACGTCCTCAATGATGAATACCACGGCGTCACCGGGTCGGAGCGCCAGCGTTCTCGCTTTTCTGGACTATATCGGCTTTGTTTTCAGACTAAAAAGAGGGAAACCCTGTTGTGCAATAGCGAAAAAATATGACCAGCGGGGCATAAGTTCTTTCTATTCGGGCAGAGCGAAAAAGTGTTATCCAGCGCACACTTTTCTCGCCAGGCTGCACGCATGTCCTCTCGGCAGTCCCGCCGATTGCAAGTGGTAGAGAGAATAGAAACCGCATGAATGCCCGATTAGGCGTGTTACTGAAGATTTTGGCCGCGCTATGCGCCACGTTGATGCTGGCGTGCGTGAAGGGGCTGAACGGTGCGATTCCCACCGGCGAAGTGATTTTTTTCCGCAGTTTTATCGCCCTGTTTCCGCTGTTGATATGGCTAAAAGTGCAGGGCAACGTGCTGGAAAACCTTAAAACGCGCAACCTGTTTGGCCACTTCATTCGTGGTTTTTCCGGCACCGGCGGCATGTATTTTAACTATCTGGCGCTGGTGTACATCTCGCTGGCCGATGCGACGGCGCTAAGCTACGCGGCACCGCTATTTACCGTCATTTTGGCGGCGATGCTGCTTAAAGAGCGGGTGCGGATGTCGCGCTGGGTAGCGGTGGTGGTGGGGTTATCCGGCATTTTGATTATGCTTTCCTCCAGTCTGAGCGCCAGCGGCGCGCTATTTTCCAGCCAGGCCAACAACGCGACGACCAGCCTCGGCGTGGCGTTTGCGTTGATTGCGGCGCTCTGTTCGGCGACCTCGAACGTGCAAATCCGCTTTCTTAACGGCATCGAGAAGCCGGGCGCGATTGTGTTCTATTTCTCGCTGATGACCACCCTTATCGGCCTGGCAACGGCGCTGTTTGGCTGGATAAAACCCAACGCGTTGCAGCTGTTACTGCTGGTGGGCTGCGGCTTGTTTGGCGGCCTGGCGCAGATTTTAGTGACGCTAAGCCTGCGTTACGCCGATGCCTCGCTGCTGGCGCCGTTCGATTACACCACGCTGGTGTGGTCGATGCTGATTGGGTATCTGTTTCTGCATAGCTTGCCGGGCAGCACCACCTTACTGGGGGCATCAGTTGTGGCGCTGGCCGGCATTTTCGCGGTGTGGCGTGAGAATCGACAGCGTAAAATGGCGATGGTGAGCAGTACGCCTTAGCAATGTGCGCAGGAATGCGCACCCTACAACGGTGAAACATGGGCATTGCGTTAACGAAACACATCATCAATGATTTCAACCTGCTTGCTGCGCAGCGTCTCATCCAGCCAGCTGCGCTCCAGCGAGCCGGTTTTTGCCAGCTCGAAGTTGCGTTCATCAACAATCAAATAGGCCTGTGCCGCTTCGAGAATATGCGCCGCATCCTGGCGTGGAATGACAATCACGCCATCCGCATCGCCCAACACGATATCGCCCGGTGAGACGTGGATTTTGCCGCAGGCAATCGGCACATTGATTTCACCCGGACCATCCTTAAATGGGCCGCCCGGCGTGTGACCGGCGGCGTACAGGGGGAAGTCCATGCGCGACAAACCGTCGATATCACGTACCGGCCCATCCAGCACAATGCCTTCCATACCGCGCTGTTTGGCGTAAGTCGCCATCACTTCGCCCATCAAAGACTGACTGCGATCGCCTTCGTTCGACAGGATGATCACATCGTTACGGCCCGCCATGTCTAACGCTTTATGTAGCATCAGGTTGTCGCCAGAGCGGGCTTTGACCGTAACGGCCAGGCCGCACATTATCGGCTGGCGCGGCGCGGTTTTCAGGCTGATCTCCGACGACAACGCGGGCAAGCGGCTCATGCAATCGGCTACCACCGCAGCCGGCAAACAGCGGAAGGCTTCCAGCAGCGGTTCGGCATCGGCCGGACGACGTAAATAGATTCGGTTTCCTGCGCTCATCGTTATTTTCCTGTAAGGGATGTTTTGATAATCGGATAGTGATGTTTAATCGTTAATTAAATGGGTGGAAATAATTGTTTTATTTTATGACTGTTTAATGCGTCAGCTTATTAAGCATGCACTCAAGTAAACTCTTTAATAATCATCTGTGTTTAAAGCTTACGCGATTGCATCGGTGTTACGTATCGGATGTTACGGCTAACGGAAACAGGATCACGAAATAATATTGTGCCGTTATTTAACTCGCTGATAATTAATTTTATTGGATTTTATTATGGGGAGATAAATTTAAAGTATTAGCTGGCGGGAATGATATTGGCATCGATTAGTGCAGGATCATGAAAATGTATTGAGGGGAGGAAAAAATGCGTTGGGATTTACAAACGCAGAAAAGCAAAAACCCAGCCATAAGCTGGGTTTTCTAAATGTTGGTGCCCGGACGCGGAATCGAACCACGGACACGGGGATTTTCAATCCCCTGCTCTACCGACTGAGCTATCCGGGCAACGGGGCGCATTAAACCTTAATGGCTCTCAGTCGTCAACGGCTTTCGTCAAAAAAGCGTAGCAATCGTGATTGATTGCTTGCTTTTCAGACAAGATGGATAAAAAGGCTACGCCAGTGCGCCGTTCTGACGACACAGCGCAATGCCGAGCACATCTTCCGCTAAGCGGCGCGCCGTTTCCACATCCTGTACATTGCGTTTCACCAGCAGCTTGCTCAGACAACCTTCCAGAATCAGCTCCATCTGATCGGCCACCATGGTGGGATTATCCAGCGCTAAATCGACCAGAATTTCGTGAGTAAACTGCCATGAGCTGCGTTTTTGCTGTTCAGCTAACTGATGCACAGGGTGATCGGGCTGGGGATAGAAGCTGCACGCGGCGATAAACAGGCAGCCGGGAAAGCGGCTTTTGCTAACGTATTCACTTAATACCTGGTAGCGTGCCAGCAGCTTTTGTTCGGCGCTGAGATGTTCATTAAGCTGCACCTGGCGGCGCCAGCTATCGATTTGCTGGCCATGATAGCGCAGCGCATCGTACAGCAGGGCATCACGATCGGGCCAGAAGCGCGTTAACTGCTCTGCTTCCAGACCGCTTTCACCCGCCAGCTGCGTTAAAGACGTGGTGGCGGCCAGGCCGCTCTGTTCGAGCACATTCAGCGCATGCTCGAGTATTTGTTCACGTTGCAAGTGACTCTCCTCTGGAATGCGGGCCCGCTCGCGGACAAACGGGCAGTGTCCTGCAGACAGTGTCGTTTAACGCGACACATTGTGCAAATGCGCGCGGAAATCGGCGGCGTTGAGGAAGCCGGTGACACGCGAATCGGGAATCTCTTTGCCTTGCGCATCGAAGAACAGAATGGTCGGCAAGCCTAAAACCTGTAGATGCTGCAACAGCGCGTTATCCTGCGCGTTGTTGGCGGTAACGTTGGCTTGTAGCAGCTGCACCTGGCTCAACGCGCTGCGCACGCCATCGTCACTGAAGGTATATTTTTCGAACTCCTTGCAGGCGACGCACCAGTCGGCATACAAATCGACCATGGTGATACGGCCTTGCGCCTGCTGCAGCGCGCTCTCAAGCTGAGCGCTGCTGGCAATGGTCTGGAACGGCAAATGCGCCACGGTTTGCACACTGCTGCTGCCAAATGCCCAATCCTGTAAGGGGCGAGCACTCACCAGCGCGGCGGCCAGCATGATGATTTGCAGCACGCGCCATTTGCCGGTCGCCCGCAGGCTGAGGCTGAATGCCCAGGCAAAAAACGCCACGCCGAGCAGACTCCACAGACGCAAGCCCCAAACGTCGCCAATCACCCGCTCCAGCAGGAACACCGGCAGCGCCAGAATCACAAAGCCAAAGCCCTCTTTGACCGTTTGCATCCACGGCCCGCTTTTCGGCAGCAGCTTATTACCAAACATCGTCACGGCAATCAGCGGCAGGCCCATCCCGAAGGCATACAGCCACAACGTGCCGGCACCGGCCCATAGATTTCCGCTCTGTGCGATATACAGCAGAATGGCGCTGAGCGGTGCGGTGGTGCAGGGGGAACAAATCAGCCCAGCCAGCGCGCCCATCATAAAGACGCCCGGCAGCGATCCGCCTTGCTGACGATTGCTCCACAAGGTGAGGCGGGTTTGCAGGCCAGAGGGCAACTGCAGCGAGAACAAGCCAAACATCGACAGCGCTAGCACGATGAACAGCGCCGATAGGCCAATCAGCACGTAAGGATGCTGCAGCGCCGCCTGAAAGCGTAATCCTGCTGCCGCGACGACCATGCCGAGCACGGTGTAAGTCAGCGCCATCCCCTGTACGTAGACCATTGCCAGCGCGAACAGACGGCCCATCGAATAGCGGCGCGGGCCACCCAAAATGATGCTGGAGATCAGCGGATACATCGGCAGTACGCACGGCGTGAAGGCCACGCCGATACCAATCAGCAGTGCCCACAGCGGAGAAAACGGCAGCGGCGTACTTTGATGGGTTGGCTGCGCGCGGGCAGCGGGCGCATCCTGATTGGCGGCCACCGCGCTGAGCGGCACACTGCGGGTTTCGGGCGGATAGCAGAATCCGGCGGCGGCGCAGCCCTGATACGTCACGGTGACGGTCGCGCCGGCATCGGCCTGGCGCAGGGTGACCGGCAGCTGCAGATCCTGCGGATAGATTTCACTTTTCCCGTAAAACTCATCTTCATGCGGCTGGCCCGGCGGCAAGCTCAGCGGAGCAATCTGCGCTTTTTGCGGCGTGACGTGAATTTGCTGGCGATAGAGATAGTAGCCATCTTTCACTTTCCAGCTCAGCGTCAGCTGATTTCCCTGCTGGCTGAAATCGAAGCCAAATGCCTGATCAACCGGTACAAAGCGGCTGTTGTTATTGGGAGAGAAAAGTGAGGCTTGTGCCGAAAGGCAAAAGGTCAGTGCCAGGCAAAAGCCGGCAAGGCGTAAAAGTCGAGCAGCCATAACGAATGAATTAGCTCCGGTGGCGAATAGGCCGCGATGATAGCACGGCCGCCTCGCCACGAGGTTTTCAGGATGTAACGACGCTACAAAATCAGGCTACCAAACAGGAAACCAAACGCCACCGAGAAGGCAATCGCCAACACGCCGGGGATAATAAAGGAGTGGTTAAACACAAACTTACCGATACGGGTTGAGCCGGTATCATCCATTTCCACCGCAGCCAGCAGCGTTGGATAGGTTGGCAGCACGAACAGCGCGGAAACGGCGGCAAAAGATGCCACCGCCGCCAGCGGCGATACACCGAGCAGCAGCGCGGCGGGCATTAGCGCTTTGGTGGTAGCGGCCTGCGAATAGAGCAGCGTGGCGGCGAAGAACAGCACCAGCGCTAGCATCCATGGATAACCTTGCAGCATGTCACCGGCCAGGTTTTGAATATCGGCCAGGTGCGCTTTGACGAAGGTATCACCCAGCCAGGCTACGCCCATCACGCAGATACAGGCGCTCATGCCTGATTTGAAGGTACTGGCGCTGAGAATCTCACCAGTATCAACTTTGCAGGTCAGGCAAATCAGCGTGGCAACGGTTAGCATAAACACCACGATGGCTTCGTTGCGCGGCAGCACCGGATTGCTGATGAGGCCCACGCTGTCGCTGATGGCGGTGGCGTAGAGCACCACGGCGGCGATACCGATCAGGAACAGCAGCACCGCGCGTTTCGCGCCCGGTTTGATGTCATACACCTGCTCGCCGCGCAATTTCACTTCGCCTTTAGCTAAACGCGCCAGGTAAACCTCATCATCCTTTAACTCCTTGCCGAGGAAACTGGTGATGATGGCAGCACAGAAGATCGCCGCCATGGTGGAGGGCAGCGCCACGCCGAGCAGCGCCAGATAACTCACCCCGTGCGGCTCGAGAATCGAGGCGAAGAACACCACCGCTGCCGAGAGCGGCGAAGCGGTGATGGCGATCTGCGAGGCGACAACTGCTATCGACAGCGGGCGCGAAGGGCGCACGCCTTGCTCTTTCGCCACTTCGGCAATCACCGGCAAGGTAGAGAATGCGGTGTGACCGGTACCGGCCAGCAGCGTCATGACGTAAGTGACCAGCGGTGCGAGGAAGGTGACGTAGCGGGGATGGCGGCGCAGCAGGCGCTCTGCTAATCCCACCAGATAATCAAGACCGCCGGCGATCTGCATCGCGGCAATCGCGGCAATCACCGCCATGATAATTTCGATCACATCGAAAGGAATGGCACCGGGCTTTAAACCGCAAAACAGCGTCAGCGCCAGCACACCTAAGCCGCCCGCGAAACCAATGCCGATGCCGCCAAGACGTGCACCGAGCCAGATCGCCAGCAGGACAATAACCAACTCCACTACTACCATTCGTTCCACTCCCTGAGCCGTGGAAAAATCCCGACTCTTAAAGTTGTAGCCGCCAAAATGAAAAAAGCACGCCGCATTGTATCGGGGCGTGCTTTTGGCAACTTGATCCGGAGCGGATTACTGTTCGTTTTCGTCGGTATAGCGTTTGGCTTTGTAGGTTGGATGCATCAGGTTTTGGATGGAGAAGATATCGTCCAGCTCGGCTTCCGTCAGTAAACCGCGCTCCAGCACCACTTCACGCACGCTCTTGCCGGTTTCAGCACAAATCTTACCGACGATATCGCCGTTGTGATGACCAATATACGGGTTGAGGTAAGTGACGATACCAATCGAGTTAAACACGTAGGCTTCACACACCGCTTTGTTGGCGGTAATGCCGTTGACGCATTTTTCCAGCAGATTAAAGCAGGCGTTTGTCAGAATGCTGATTGACTCAAACAGCGCCTGGCCAATCACCGGCTCCATCACGTTAAGCTGTAGCTGGCCCGCTTCAGACGCCATGGTGACGGTGATGTCGTTGCCGATCACTTTGAAGCACACCTGATTCACCACTTCCGGCACCACCGGGTTCACTTTGGCTGGCATGATAGATGAACCGGCCTGCAGTTCTGGCAGGTTGATTTCATTCAGGCCAGCGCGTGGACCGGAGGAGAGCAGGCGCAAATCGTTACAGATTTTCGACAGTTTCACCGCCAGACGTTTCAGCGCGGAGTGCACCATCACGTAGGCACCGCAGTCGGAGGTGGCTTCAATCAGATCTTCTGCTGGCACCACCGGCAGATTACTCACTTCTGCCAGACGCTGTACCGCCAGCTGTTGATAGCCCTCTGGTGTGTTAAGACGCGTACCGATGGCCGTGGCGCCGAGGTTCACTTCCAGCAGCAGTTCGGCGGTGCGCAGAATACTGCGGGTCTCTTCATTCAGCAGCACGTTAAACGCGTGGAACTCTTGGCCAAGCGTCATTGGCACCGCATCCTGCAACTGGGTACGGCCCATTTTCAGGATATTTTCGAACTCGACGGCTTTGCGCTGGAAGCCTTCGCTGAGCTGGCTGATGCCGTCGAGCAGTTTCAGGATTGAGGCATAAACTGCGATGCGGAAACCGGTTGGATAAGCATCGTTGGTCGACTGACACTTATTCACGTGATCGTTGGGATTGAGGTACTGGTATTCCCCTTTCTGGTGGCCCATCAGCTCCAGGCCGATGTTCGCCAGCACTTCATTGGTGTTCATGTTGACCGAGGTGCCCGCGCCGCCCTGATAGACGTCAACCGGGAACTGATCCATGCATTTGCCGTTATTGAGCACCTCATCACAGGCCTGAATAATGGTGTTTGCGATGTTGCGGGGAATGGTTTGCAGCTCTTTGTTGGCGAGCGCGGCTGCTTTCTTCACCATCACCATACCGCGGACAAACTCAGGTATGTCACTGATTTTGTTATTACTAATATAGAAGTTTTCAATCGCACGCAGAGTATGAACACCGTAATAAGCATCTGCAGGAACTTCGCGCATGCCTAAAAGGTCTTCTTCGATACGAATGTTGTTCGCCATGATTACCTTCTTATTATTGCTGCCTTGTTACTACCGGGCGTCCGAAGGGACGGGCGGCAATTAACGTGCAGGTGAAGCGATTATATTGTCGTGGAATGTCAGCGCCGACATATTATCCATCTTCACGCTGACGGGCACGATCATATTCTGATGTTACAGAATTGTTTGTGCACAGATCACTTTACGGGCATTTGCAGGCCCAGCGGTAATAACGATATGTGATGTACTTCGCAATTTTAAGTCAGTGGGAAAAAAATGGCAGGATCGGTTGAAATTGGCGCCGCAAATGCCCATCTCTATCAATACGGTCATGCAGACCCTCCCTTTCTGCTGTCTGGCAATTTGCGAGGCAGCTCCAACTCACAGGAGAATTCGGTGCGCTGGTTACCGTTAGTGATTTTTTTTGTATTGGCCTGGATTGAAATCTCAATCTTCATTCAGGTTGCGCATGCGCTGGGCGTGCTGCTCACCATGCTGCTGGTGATCTTCACCTCATGTATTGGTGTGTCGCTGGTGAAAAATCAGGGCATGAAGAACTTCCGACTGATGCAGGAGAAGCTGGCGCGCAATGAGAGCCCGGCGGCAGAGATGACCAAGAGCGTTTCGCTGATCATCTCCGGTTTCCTGCTGCTGTTGCCGGGTTTCTTTACCGACTTCCTCGGCCTGCTGCTGCTATTGCCGCCGGTGCAGAAGCATTTGACGCTAAAGCTGATGCCGCATCTGCGCGTGTGGCGCGGACCGGGCGCGGGCCCCGACGCGGGCTTCACCATGGACGGTGAGTATGAGCGCAAGGATCAGGACAAGATTGGCCACGATAAAGACCAATAAACATGACAAGGCGGCGCAAGCCGCCTTTTTGCTGCATTTTTCGCCATCTGTTGCAGAAACGAAAATATTTATATTTTTTACCCTTGAAAGCCCACTTATTGCCCCTATCTCTTCCAGCACGAGGCCGGAAGCCATGCAGTCCGGTTCTAACCCAAAAAATGAATGATTGGACTTCTCAAAGGAGAGCTATCAAATGAAAATTCGTCCATTGCACGATCGCGTCATCGTCAAGCGTAAAGAAGTTGAAGCTAAATCAGCGGGCGGCATCGTGCTGACCGGTTCAGCTGCCGGTAAATCTACCCGCGGTGAAGTCCTGGCTGTTGGCAAAGGCCGCATCCTGGAAAGCGGTGAAGTTAAGCCACTGGACGTAAAAGTGGGTGATCTGGTGATTTTCAGCGAAGGCTACGGTGCTAAGACCGAGAAAATCGACAACGAAGAAGTTCTGATCATCTCCGAAAGCGACATCCTTGCAGTTGTTGAAGCGTAATTTACGCGCAATTCACTGAACGAAACGAATTTAAGGGATATTTGAAATGGCAGCTAAAGACGTAAAATTCGGTAATGACGCACGCGTGAAAATGCTGCGTGGCGTAAACGTACTGGCAGATGCAGTAAAAGTTACCCTGGGCCCGAAAGGCCGTAACGTGGTTCTGGATAAATCTTTTGGTGCACCGACCATCACTAAAGATGGTGTTTCTGTTGCGCGTGAAATCGAGCTGGAAGATAAGTTCGAAAACATGGGCGCACAGATGGTGAAAGAAGTGGCCTCTAAAGCGAACGACGCAGCAGGCGACGGCACCACCACCGCAACCGTACTGGCTCAGGCGATCATCACTGAAGGCCTGAAAGCCGTTGCAGCGGGCATGAACCCGATGGATCTGAAGCGCGGTATCGATAAAGCCGTTATCGCCGCTGTTGAAGAGTTGAAAACCCTGTCTGTGCCTTGCCAGGATTCACGCGCAATTGCCCAGGTGGGTACCATCTCTGCTAACTCTGACGAAACCGTCGGCACCCTGATTGCTGATGCAATGGACAAAGTGGGCAAAGAAGGCGTTATCACCGTTGAAGAAGGCACCGGCTTGCAAGACGAGCTGGACGTGGTTGAAGGTATGCAGTTCGACCGTGGCTACCTGTCGCCGTACTTCATCAACAAGCCAGAAACTGGCGCAGTTGAGCTGGAAACCCCGTTCATCCTGCTGGCTGACAAGAAAATCTCTAACATCCGCGAAATGCTGCCGGTGCTGGAAGCCGTTGCTAAAGCCGGTAAGCCGCTGCTGATCGTTGCAGAAGACGTGGAAGGTGAAGCACTGGCAACGCTGGTGGTTAACACCATGCGCGGTATCGTGAAAGTGGCTGCGGTTAAAGCGCCGGGCTTCGGCGACCGTCGTAAAGCGATGCTGCAGGATATTGCTATCCTGACCGGCGGTACCGTTATCTCTGAAGAGATCGGTATGGAGCTGGAGAAAGCGACGCTGGAAGATCTGGGTCAGGCAAAACGCGTTGTGATCAACAAAGACACCACCACCATCATCGATGGCGTGGGCGATCAAGGCGCTATCTCTGGCCGTGTAACGCAGATTCGTCAGCAGATCGAAGAAGCGACCTCTGATTACGACAAAGAGAAACTGCAGGAGCGCGTAGCGAAACTGGCAGGCGGCGTTGCCGTACTGAAAGTGGGCGCAGCAACTGAAGTTGAAATGAAAGAGAAGAAAGCACGCGTTGAAGATGCCCTGCACGCGACCCGTGCTGCGGTTGAAGAAGGTGTGGTTGCAGGTGGTGGTGTGGCGCTGGTTCGCGTTGCAGCGAAAATCGCCGCATCTGGCCTGAAAGGCGATAACGAAGACCAGAACGTGGGTATCAAAGTTGCGCTGCGCGCAATGGAAGCGCCACTGCGTCAGATCGTGTCTAACGCTGGCGAAGAGCCATCTGTCGTTGCCAACAACGTGAAAGCGGGCGACGGTAACTACGGTTACAACGCGCAGACCGAAGAGTACGGCAACATGATCGACTTCGGTATCCTGGATCCAACCAAAGTGACGCGTTCTGCACTGCAATACGCTTCATCTGTGGCTGGCCTGATGATCACCACCGAAGCAATGGTCACTGACCTGCCAAAAAGCGACGCACCTGATTTAGGCGGCGCTGGCGGTATGGGTGGCATGGGCGGAATGGGCGGCATGATGTAATTGCCCCTGACTGCTTAAGTCATCTGGAAAACCCTCGATCGGAAACGGTCGGGGGTTTTTCTTTTGCGGGGGAACAAGGTATAAGTAAGGGCGCAATACTTCGGCTTTACGGGTTTAGGGCAATGAATGTTCAGAAAAAAAGTGCGCTTTTCTGCTACGCTGCCGCCCGACACTGATGATAATAAATGGGGATTACAATGCGGATTAACCTCTTGCTCGGACTGGCAGTGGGAACTTTACTGCTGGCGGGCTGTAGCAGCTCCAATCAACTGAGTGCTGGCGGCGAACGTGTGACCTTCGTCGACCAACAACCAGCCAGTCAATGTCAGCTGCTGGGAACGCTTACCGGCTCACAGAGCAACTGGCTAACCGGTTCAGGCGGTGAAGGCAGTTCACTGCGTGGCGCGGCTAACGACCTGCGCAACCGCGCGGCAGAGATGGGCGGCAACGTGATTTATGGCGCCACCAGCCCGACGCAGAATCTGCTGTCTGCTTTTGCCCCGCTGGACAGCAAAATGTCTGGCCAGGTGTATAAGTGCCCGTAAGCTGTCGTCGTAAAAAAAAGCCGCTGATGCGGCTTTTTTTATTCCTGGCGCAACTGTAAATCCAGCGGCGTCTTGCTTGGCTCTCCACCAATCTCACGTGCCAGTTTAGGCACCATGTAGCCTGAAACCATTGCCAGCAGCTGACGCATCAGTCCGCGCGCTTCTTCATCCGCAACATAGAAGTGCGCCGCGCCTTGCACCTTATCCAGCACGTGCAGGTAATAGGGCAGAATGCCGGCATCAAACAGCGCATTGCTCAGGTTGGCCAGCGCCTGCGCATCGTCATTCACACCACGCAGCAGCACGCTCTGGTTGAGTAATGTTACGCCCGCACGCTTTAGCATCTGCATGCCGTAACGCAGTTCATCATCAATCTCTTGCGCATGATTAATGTGGCTCACCATCAACACCTGCAGACGTGTGTCTGCCAGAATCTGACACAAACCTTCGGTGATACGCGCCGGAATCACCACCGGTAAGCGGCTGTGAATGCGCAGGCGTTTGAGGTGGGGGATTTTTTCCAGCGCGGCAACCAGCCAGGCCAGCTCATGATCTTTTGCCATCAGCGGGTCGCCGCCGGAGAAAATTATCTCATCCAGTTCAGGATGGGTGGCGATGTAATCAATCGCGGCTTGCCAGTTACGCTTGTTGCCCTGGTTATCCTGGTAGGGGAAATGCCGGCGGAAACAGTAGCGGCAATTGACGGCGCAACCGCCTTTTACCAGCAGCAGCGCACGATTTCTATACTTATGCAGTAAACCAGGTACCACGCTGCTTTGTTCATCGAGCGGATCGGTGCTATAACCTGGCGCATCAATAAATTCCTGACGGCTGGTGATGACTTGCAGCAGCAGCGGGTCCATCGCATCGCCTTTTTTCATGCGTGCGATGAAGGCGCGCGGTACGCGCAGGGCGAAAAGCTTGCGTGCATCAGCGCCTGCAGCCAGATCTGTATGTTGATCCAGAGCTAAAAGTTGCAGTAATTCAGCAGGTTCGGTCACAACATCAGCGAGTTGCTGCAACCAATCTTCTCTGACGGGGGGATTTAGGGTTACAATGTGTGCCATTTTTTTGGCTATTTACCAGTTCAATATTTACAGAGGGCCTTTATGGCGACTTATCTTAGCAACGATTTCCGTCCCGGTCTTAAAATCATGTTCGAAGGCGAACCTTATGCCATCGAAGCCAGTGAGTTTGTTAAGCCGGGTAAAGGCCAGGCATTTGCACGCGTAAAAATGCGTCGTCTGCTGACCGGTTCTCGCGTTGAGAAAACCTTCAAATCTACTGACTCTGCCGAAGGCGCAGACGTTCGTGATATGACGCTGCAATACTCTTACAACGACGGCGACTTCTACTACTTCATGCACCCGGAATCTTTCGAGCAGTATCAGATCGAATCTAAAGTGCTGGATGATGTGACCAAGTGGCTGCAGGACAACGCTGATTGTATCGTTACCCTGTGGAACGATAAAGCGATCGCCGTTCAGCCGCCGAACTTCATTGAAGCTGAAGTGGTCGAAACCGATCCAGGCCTGAAAGGTGACACCGCGGGTACTGGCGGTAAGCCAGCAACGCTGTCTACTGGCGCTGTCATCAAAGTGCCACTGTTTGTGCAGATTGGCGAAGTAGTAAAAGTAGATACCCGTTCTGGCGAATACGTTTCACGCGTAAAATAATCGTCAAATCAGGCGCATCGGTGATGCGCCTTTTTTCTCTCTCAGAGTTCAGAAAAATGAAAAAGATGGCAAAGTTTGCTGTTTTTGCGTTGCTGGTCTCCTCCGCTTTGAGCGCCTGCAACACTTTTCATGGCTTTGGTGAAGATGTCTCGCATTTAGGCGGCGCCATCTCACACGCAGCTGAGAAATAATTCGCTGCCACTTCTCTTTTTTACTCCGCCCATCCGCAGTTTTACAGATCGAGACTATGCTTTAAGAGCTGTACTTTTACTGCAACCAAAAAGGATATGGCTATGTTAAAGAAAAGTATTGTTGCGATTTTTTCCGTGCTGGTGCTCTCTTCCGTTCTGACCGCTTGCAACACCACGCGTGGTGTTGGCGAAGATGTTTCGGCGGGCGGCAAGGCAATTCAGCGCAGCGCACAGTAAGATATTCCGGTGCGAAAGCTGCTTTCGCACCGGTTCTCATCTCTATTTCTGCTCAACCCAAATCAGCTCATCAACCGGGAATCCGGCACTTCTGGCCTGTTCAACCAAACGCTGTTTAATGCTTTCGTCCAATTGAGGCGTGCGCGACAGAATCCATAGGTAACTGCGATTGGGTCCACAGACCAGCGCATAGCGATAGTCTGGATCTAGCGCAATCACGTTGTAACCGCCGTAGAACGGACCAAAGAATGACACTTTAAGCGAGGCGCGCTGTTTATCGCCGGTGAAATAGGCTTTACCGACGCTCTCCTGCCAGCGTTGCTTAGGTTGATTGAAGCCGCGGTTTACCACTTTTAAGCCGCCATCTTCGCGCGGGCTATAATTGGCCGTGACCTGCTGTAAACCGCGTTCAAAGCGGTGATCAAGGCGGGCGATTTCATACCATTGACCGAGATAACGTTGGCTATCAAAGCCCTCTACCACCGTGACGCCCTTGGGCGGTGTGGTCGAGCAGGCCACAGAGAGAAAAGCGCTGAGGCTGGCGAGCAGGGTTTTCCATGGGGACATTGTGGGATTCCTTTACGATTTTAATGAGTTAAGTATAGCCGCCCGTGACCAAAATGTTGGCTGTGCCAGCCGCCTTTGCTGCGTCGTTGTTTGCCATCGTCAATGCGGGTAGACTTCCACCCCTTATCTGTATGAGGAGTCATCAACATGAGCGAAACGGCAAGCTGGCAGCCGAGCGCATCTATTGCCAATTTGTTGAAACGCGCCGCTATTATGGCGGAAATACGGCGTTTCTTTGCCGATCGCGGCGTGCTGGAGGTCGATACCCCGGCGATGAGTCAGGCGACCATTACGGACATTCATCTGGTACCCTTCCAGACGCGTTTCGTTGGGCCGGGCGCTGCTGAAGGGCGCGATCTCTGGCTGATGACCAGTCCGGAATACCACATGAAGCGCCTACTGGCAGCAGGTAGCGGACCGATTTATCAAATGGGCCGTAGCTTCCGTAATGAAGAAGCGGGGCGTCACCATAACCCAGAGTTCACTATGCTGGAGTGGTATCGTCCGCATTACGATATGTACCGCCTGATGAACGAGGTGGACGATCTCATGCAGCAGGTGCTGGAGTGTGACAGCGCCGAATCCCTGTCGTATCAACAGGCGTTTATTCGTCATCTGGAGATCGATCCGCTGTCTGCTGATAAAGCGCAGCTGCGCGAAGTGGCGGAGAAGCTGGGCGAGGGCGAGTTAGCGAACCGTGAAGAAGACCGCGATACGCTGCTGCAGCTACTGTTTATGCTGGGCGTTGAGCCAAAAATCGGGATTGATAAGCCGTGCTTCGTCTATCACTTCCCGGCCACGCAGGCGGCGCTGGCTGAGATCAGTACTGAAGATCACCGCGTCGCTGAGCGCTTTGAGGTTTACTACAAAGGTATTGAGCTGGCGAACGGTTTCCGTGAGTTAACTGATAGCCGTGAACAGCGTCAGCGCTTTGAGCAGGACAATCGTCGTCGTGCCGCGCGGGGCCTGCCGCAACATCCTATCGATACCAACTTGCTGGATGCACTGGCGCACGGTATGCCGGCTTGTTCCGGCGTGGCGTTGGGGGTCGATCGTTTGATTATGCTGGCGCTGAAAGCCAGTTCATTAAGCGAAGTGATCGCCTTCCCGGTCGATCGCAGTTAAACCCTATGGGCGCGTAAGCGCCCTTATGGTGTCGTGGTGGTGGGCGCGGTTACTTCCGGGAACTCCTGAATGGTTACCGGCAACGTCATTTTCTTTTCATTGCGCAATATCTGCACGTCAATCACCGAACCTGGGCGAATTTCTGCCACCTGATCCATGGTTTCCTGCGCTGAGAGCGCGGTTTTGCCATTCACCTCAAGCAGCACGTCATTAGCCTGAATCCCGGCGCTATCGGCGGGGCCACCTGGCGTAACATCGCTGACAATGATGCCCTGAACGCGATCGAGGTTATTCCCCTGGCCGTGCAGCGGCGGCAGTTCGCGACCGGTGATGCCAATGTATCCGCGAATCACCCGACCATCACGAATCAGCTTATCCATGATTTTGCTCGCCAACGCGGTAGGAATGGCGAAACCAATCCCTTCTGGCGTCTCGCCATCGCTGCTTTTATCAAACGTCAGCGTGTTAATGCCCATCAATTCGCCGAGCGAGTTAATCAACGCGCCGCCTGAATTGCCTTGATTGATGGAAGCATCGGTTTGCAGGAAGTTTTGTCGGCCAGATGAGCTCAGGCCAACGCGTCCGGTGGCACTGATAATGCCTTGCGTCACGGTTTGGCCGAGATTGTACGGATTGCCGATGGCCATCACCACGTCGCCGATGTGTGCGATACGTTTGGCGTTAATTGGGATCACCGGCAGGTTTGACGCGCTGATTTTCAGCACCGCTAAATCGGTCATGGCATCAGAGCCCACTAACGTGGCTTCGAAGAAACGGCCATCCTGCAGCGCGACGATGATCTGATCGGCGTTGTTAATGACGTGTTTGTTGGTCAGGATATAACCTTTGGCGTTCATGATCACGCCAGAACCGAGCGTGGTGATACCGCGATTGTTGTTGCCGTGGGCGCTGCGGTTATAGACATTGACGACCGCGGGCACGGCACGTCGCACACCCTGATTGAAACTGACGGGTGCTTCATCATCGCTATTGTCATGCTCAAAGGTGATATTGCTGCCCATACGCAGCGCAGGGATCGCGACGAGCAGTAAGCCAGCCACGATCAGGCCCATCACCACAGAACGCAAAAGTTTAAGAAACATGGTGTTATTTCAAGCCAGGTGAGATCGCAGGGCAGAATAGCATGAGAAAGGCGGACAAACACCTGCTTGTCCGCCTGATGCGAGGATTATCGCAGAAGCAGGTAAATACTTTCGTCGCCGCGCACCACGTTCAGTGCCAGCACCGGTGGTTTGCCTTCAAGCACTTTGCGCATTTCGGCAATCGATGCCACGCGATTGCGGTTCACACCGATGATCACATCGTCTTTCTGCAAACCAACTTGCTCCGCTGGCGTGCCTTTTTCGATGGCATCGACTTTCACGCCTTTATCACCGGTTTTAGTCGCGCCGTCGCTCAGCGTTGCGCCTTGCAGTGCTGGAGACATCAGCTGCGCGCTGGCGGTAGTCTGCGCGCTTTGTTCCAGCGTGACGGTGACATTTACCGGTTTGCCTTCACGCAGCAGGCCGATCTTCACGTCCTGGCCCGGCGGCGTTGTACCCACTTTGACACGCAGCTCGGCAAAGCTGGTAATCGGCTTATCATTGATGGAGGTAATAATATCGCCGGCTTTAATGCCCGCTTTCTCGGCGGCAGATTTCGGCAGCACTTCCGAAACAAAGGCACCGCGTTGTGCATCAACGTTAAACGCTTTGGCGATATCGGCGGTCATTTCCGTGCCTTTAATGCCCAGCTGGCCGCGCTTCACTTCGCCGAACTGGATAAGTTGCTGCGCGAGATTCATCGCCATATTGGCTGGGATCGCGAAGCCAATACCGATGTTGCCGCCGCTGGAAGCCAGAATCGCGGTATTAATACCAATCAGCTCGCCATTCAGGTTAACCAATGCACCGCCGGAGTTGCCGCGGTTAATTGCGGCATCGGTCTGGATAAAGTTCTCCAGCCCTTCCAGATTCAGGCCGCTACGACCCAGCGCAGAGATGATGCCGGAGGTGGCCGTCTGACCAAGGCCAAAGGGATTACCGATAGCCACCGCAAAATCACCCACTTTCAGCGAGTCCGAATCGGCGATTTTCACCTGGGTGAGGTTTTTTGCGCCCTCAATTTGAATCAAAGCGATATCGGTCTGCTCATCGTGACCAATCAGCTTGGCATCGTATTCGTTGCCGTCGCTCAACTGCACATTGATTTTGTCTGCGCCGTTCACCACGTGATTGTTGGTAAGGACGTAACCTTTCGCGGCATCGATAATCACACCGGAACCCAGCCCTTCAAACGGCTGCGGTTGGGATTGTCCCGGCGCCTGACCAAAGAAGCGTTTCAGCGGCTCGGGGATATCTTGCGCCTGCTGGCCGGAATCGGTGCCCTCAACATGCACACTGACTACCGCAGGCAGAACTTTCTCCAGCATTGGTGCCAGGCTTGGCAATGCTTGTCCCTGAATCTGGGCGGGTAGTGTGGCCAGCGCGCTCGGTGCCGCGGCCAGACTCATGCCAATGCTCAAGGCTAATGCGCTCAACAGTCGTGCTTGTTTTTTCATTGCTACAACGCTCTCGCTGCGAAAAGAAAAGGGGATAAAAAAGTGTGACAGTCTTTTGGGGCAAGGGTTCGACAAACAAAAAGGGCACAGCCAAGCTGTGCCCCAAAAGGATTAATTACGCGGTGTGCGATCGCTACCTCGTAACAGGCCGGATGCGCCTTCAGAGTAATCGCGCGGCATTTGTACCGGCGCCTGATCGTTATCCGCTTCGGCTTCCGTTAACTGGTAGGCAAACGGATTTTTCTCGCCTGGCAGATTTGGCAGCAGGTCGTTTGACCCTTTCGCCATGTGCTGATACAGCTGGCGATAATCATGCGCCATGTTGTCCAGCAGCTCGGCACTGCGTGCAAAGTGGTTGGTGAGCTCCTCGCGGTAATCCGCCAGCTCAGCCTTCGATTTTTCCAGCTCATACTGCATGCTACGCTGCTCACGCAGCTTCTTGTTGCCAAAACGCATCACTACCGCGCCGACAATAATGCCAATCACTAAACCAATCAGCCCGTATTCCCAGGTCATAATGACTCCCGTGTAATTTCCGTTGTTTCGTAGGGCATTGCTTCTGCTGCAACATCAACTTCAATAGCAGCCACTATACCCAATAATCTATTGGAAGTGGAACTATCGGGCTGCATAGCATAGTGTAGAGCGGCCTAATTTTCGTCAACCGACCCGTGAATCGGACTTTTTCAGGGATTCTGAGAGAACCATGCAAACCTCATCTCCGCTTGCACGCTATGAGCAGGCGCTGTCGCAGGGCGAATTCCGCCCGGATGACGTACAACGAGAAGCGATTACCCGCTTAGATGCCATCCAGCAAGGATTGATTGCCCGTCAGCAACACGTTGAACCGGAAGCAAAAGGTCTGTTTGGCCGCTTATCTAAGATGATCAATAAAGAGAAAAGCACCCGCGATGCGCCGGTGCGCGGCCTCTATATGTGGGGTGGCGTTGGGCGCGGTAAAACCTGGGTGATGGACCTGTTTTTTCAGTCAATTCCTGGCGATCGTAAGCTGCGTCTGCATTTCCACCGCTTTATGCTGCGTGTCCATCAGGAGCTGACGCAACTGCAGGGCCACAGCGATCCGCTGCTGATTGTCGCCGATCGCTTTAAAGCGGAAACCGACATTCTCTGTTTTGATGAATTTTTTGTCTCGGACATCACCGATGCCATGCTGCTCGGCACGCTAATGGAAGCGCTGTTTGCGCGCGGTATTTCGCTGGTCGCGACCTCAAATATTCCGCCGGATGAACTCTACCGCAACGGCTTGCAGCGTGCGCGTTTCCTGCCTGCCATCGAACAAATCAAGCGTCATTGCGAAGTGATGAACGTTGACGCCGGTATCGACTACCGCTTACGTACCTTAACGTCGGCACATTTGTGGAATTTCCCGCTGAGCGATGCCACGCATAGCGAAATGGAGCGCATGTTCCGCGCGCTGTCAGGCAAAGCACGTGAAGATGCGCCGGTGCTGGAAATTAACCATCGGCAGATGCCGACGCTCGGCGTGCATGAAGGCGTGCTGGCGATTGATTTCCTGACGCTATGCGGCGAAGGGCGCAGCCAGCATGACTATATTGAGCTATCACGCCGTTTTCATAGCGTCTTGCTGTATGATGTGCCGGTGATGATTTATAAGACCGAAGATCAGGCGCGTCGCTTCCTTGCGCTGGTCGATGAATTCTACGAACGCCACGTGAAACTGGTGGTGGCGGCAGAAACGTCACTGTTTGAAATTTATCAGGGCACACGCTTGAAGTTTGAGTATCAACGCTGCTTGTCGCGTTTGCAGGAGATGCAAAGCGAAGAGTATTTGCGTCTGCCGCATCTGCCCTGATGACGTGGCAGAAATCGCAGGATTTAGATGCAAAAAGGTTCGATCTTTGAGTTCGACTTCTCTATAATCTTGCGACCCCACGTTACAGCATCGGTTTTCTTTCCCAAGAACTCGATGTGATCCGGTAACTCACTTGAAGGGGTGGCTTGCTGGGCAAAATGGTCGTGTGAGCCTCAATCGTTTACTTAGCGTTTGGGATTTCACCAACGTGTAACTTTTTATTTGGGTAAGCTTTTCAATGAAAACTTTTACAGCTAAACCAGAAACCGTACAGCGTGACTGGTATGTTGTTGACGCAACGGGCAAAACCTTGGGTCGCCTGGCGACTGAACTGGCGCGCCGTCTGCGTGGTAAGCACAAAGCGGAATACACTCCGCACGTTGATACCGGTGATTACATCATCGTTCTGAACGCAGAAAAAGTTGCTGTAACCGGCAACAAGCGTACTGACAAGATTTACTATCACCACACTGGCCACATCGGTGGTATCAAGCAAGCGACCTTTGCAGAGATGATCGAGCGCCGTCCTGAGCGTGTGATTGAAATCGCGGTTAAAGGCATGCTGCCGAAAGGCCCACTGGGTCGTGCTATGTACCGTAAACTGAAAGTTTACGCAGGCAACGAGCACAACCACGCGGCGCAGCAACCGCAAGTTCTTGACATTTAATCGGGATTATAGGCAATGGCTGAAACTCAAAACTACGGCACTGGTCGCCGCAAAAGCTCTGCCGCTCGCGTCTTCATCAAGCCGGGTAGCGGTAACATCGTAATTAACCAGCGCTCTTTGGAGCAGTATTTCGGTCGCGAGACTGCACGCATGGTCGTGCGTCAGCCGCTGGAACTGGTTGATATGGTTGGTAAATTTGACCTGTACATCACCGTTAAAGGTGGTGGTATTTCTGGTCAGGCTGGTGCGATCCGTCACGGTATCACACGCGCTCTGATGGAGTACGACGAGTCTCTGCGTTCTGAACTGCGTAAAGCGGGCTTCGTTACCCGTGATGCGCGTGAAGTTGAACGTAAGAAAGTCGGCCTGCGTAAAGCACGTCGTCGTCCACAGTTCTCCAAGCGTTAATTGTTTGCTGCTTCGGCAGCGGCAGTTGGCTCAAAAAACCCGCTTCGGCGGGTTTTTTATTATCTGTATTTATGATTTTTTCCCACAAAAAACGCGAGCTTTACCCGCATTTTGCCCGCAAATCATCATGCCCGCCCCACAAGCTGCTTAAAATCTGGTAAACTCACTGTCACTTTGCGCCTGCGAGACGCAGCGTTGTGCTTGTCGTTCCTGTCCGGAAGACCGGGCGATGCTTTTAACGCTGACGGTAGGCGAATCTGATGAGCCGGTGAGTCGCCGCGTGGTTGGCTATTCGCAGTATCTTTTTGTGAACAAACTTGGAGGTTTTCATGGCTGTCGCTGCCAACAAACGTTCGGTAATGACGCTGTTTTCTGGTCCGACTGACATTTTCAGCCATCAGGTACGTATTGTACTGGCTGAGAAGGGCGTCAGCGTGGAGATCGAGCAGGTTGAAACGGATAACCTGCCGCAGGATCTGATTGACCTCAACCCGTATCGCACCGTACCTACGCTGGTCGACCGTGAACTGACGCTGTATGAATCACGCATCATCATGGAATACCTCGATGAGCGTTTCCCGCATCCTCCGCTGATGCCGGTTTACCCGGTGGCACGTGGTGAAAGCCGTCTGATGATGCACCGCATCGAGCAGGATTGGTATAGCCTGATGCGCACCATCGAAACTACCAACGGTGCAGAAGCCGATGCAGCGCGTAAGCAACTGCGTGAAGAGCTGCTGGCCATTGCGCCACTGTTCGCACGCACGCCGTTCTTCATGAGTGAAGAGTTCAGTCTGGTGGATTGCTATCTGGCACCGCTGTTATGGCGTCTGCCGCAGATGGGTGTTGATCTGTCTGGCGCGGGTTCTAAAGAGCTGAAAGGCTACATGACACGTGTGTTTGAGCGTGACTCTTTCCTTGCGTCACTGACGGAAGCAGAACGTGAAATGCGCCTGCAAGCTCGGGGCTAACGTATGGAAATGTCGCAACTAACGGCGCGTCGTCCCTATCTGCTGCGTGCGTTCTATGACTGGTTGCTTGATAACCAGCTGACGCCGCACCTGGTGGTCGACATCAATCTGCCTGGTGTGCAGGTGCCGCTGGAGTATGCGCGTGATGGACAGATCGTTCTGAACATCGCGCCGCGTGCGGTTGGCAATCTTGACCTCGCCAATGATGAAGTGCGTTTTAATGCGCGTTTCGGCGGTGTACCGCGTCAGGTTTCTGTGCCGATGGCTGCGGTTCTGGCGATTTATGCCCGTGAAAACGGCGCTGGTACCATGTTTGAACCGGAACCGGCCTATGAGCTGGCGACGGACGAACAAGAAGCTGGCGGTCAGGAAGAGACGATGATGTCTGTGATTGATGGCGATCGTCCGGACGATGCGACTGACGACGATCACTCGCCAGATGATGAGCCGCCACCGCGTGGCGGACGACCTTCACTACGTGTAGTGAAGTAATACGTCTGAGAGTGAGAAATAAAAAACGGGCCGATTGGCCCGTTTTTTTATGCCTGCGCGTCTCAGTAGACGTCGCGCAGATAGCGTTTATCTTTCTTGAGCTGATCGATGTAAGCCGCAGCACGTTCGCTGGACAAGCCACCGAACTGGCGAACCACTTCATACAGCGCAGCATCCACATCTTTCGCCATACGCGAGGCATCGCCACATACGTAGAAGTAGGCGCCATCCTGTAGCCAGGCATACAGCTCCGCGCCTTTCTCTAGCATGCGGTTCTGCACGTAAATCTTCTCTTCCTGATCGCGCGAGAAGGCCAGATCCAGATTAGTCAGCAGACCTTTCTCCTGCCATGCCTGCAACTCATCTTCATAGATATAATCATGTGCCTGATGCTGGTCACCGAAGAACAGCCAGTTTTTGCCTTCAGCGCCGGTTGCCTGGCGCTCCTGCAGGAAGGCGCGGAACGGAGCGATACCCGTTCCCGGGCCAACCATGATCAGCGGCGCATTGCCGTTTGCTGGCACGCGGAACGCTTTGTTAGGCGAAATGAAGATCGCTGGCTTTTCGCCACGACGTACACGTTCAGCCAGGTAGGTTGAACACACGCCTTTACGCTCGCGGCCGCCGCTGTGATAGCGCACGGAAGCGATGGTCAGATGCACCTGATTAGGGTGCGCTTTCGAGCTCGACGAGATGGAATACGCGCGGTGCTGCAATGGACGCAGCATGGCAACCAATTCCGGCACTGACAGGCTGCGCGTCAGCTCAAGCTGCAGCAGATCCAGCGTATCTTTGCCCCACAGCCAAACGGCAAGGGTATCTTTATCGTCGTGCTGCAATACGTGACGCAGTTCCTGGTTGGTGGTGTGCTGTCCAACCCACTCAATCAGTTTGCGTGATGGCTCAGAGATTTCGAACTGATACGTCAGCAGATCGCCGAGGTTACGGTCAAAGCCTGGCACCGGCGTCTCATAGTCCGCTTTCAGTTCGGCCAGCAGCAGTGACACCAACGCTGCGTCATTCACGGGGATCACACCCAGCGCGTCGCCCGCTTCATATTTCAGACCGCTGTCGCTGAGATCGAATTCAAAGTGGCGAATATCTTTTGCCGACTCTTCTGCTGAGAGACGCTTGTTCGTTGCCAGCGCAGCTGCATAGGGATTTTGCTTATTGCTGCCCGGAATCACCGGCGCTTCTGGCGCACTTTCCAGCGCGGTACCGCTGCTGCCAGCGCTGGCAGCAAACTGTGGCATTGCCGTGCCGATCCACTCGCTGGATGGCTCTTCAAAGTCGATATCGCAGTCGATACGATCGGCAACACGTTTCGCGCCGAGCTGCTCGAGACGCATATCGATGAATTTACCTGCCTGGCAGAAACCGTCGTAGCCGGTGTCGCCAATTGCCAGGACCGCAAAGTGCATCTGCTCCAGACGTGGCGCGGTGCTGGCTGAAATCGCCTGCCAAAACAGCTGGGCGTTATCCGGCATTTCGCCTTCGCCGTAGGTTGAGGTAACGATCAGCACGTGACGCATAGTGGCGAACACATCCAGATCCACCTCACCCAGCGCCTGTACCACCGGCACCAGACCTTTGGCACGAGCGGCTTTGGCAGCCGTTTGTGACAGCGCTTCAGCATTACCGGTCTGTGAACCGAACAGGATATGCAGTTGCGTATTGGCACCTGCGGCCGGCGCGCTCTGCTTGTCTTCTAATACCAGCAGGCGCGAATGGAGACCGGCGAGAAAGCCCGCCAGCCAGTATTTCTGCTCACCGTTAAACGGAGCATCTTCAGGAATGTAAGGAATTTTCATCGGTAAGGCACTCAATCCTGTTCAAAATTTTTTCCCCGTCATACTTCAAGTTGCAGATGCGTTGGCTGCTCTCGCTCACCCGAATCACTTACTTGAGTAAGCTCATCGTGATGCCCTCGTTTGCCGCCTTCCTGCACCCCGAATTATTTAGGGGAGGGTCTAAATTACACATGTTCAGTAGTGCTGTAATCAGGAAAGTTTCCCGACCGCAGCAGCGATTTCTGGCAATGCAGCACGGGCAAACAGCTCTTCAAAATCAGGGAGATGGCCAAGGACTTCACGGTTGCAGGCATCCTGATAAATGATCCAGCCGTAAGTCGCCAGGCTATCCATGGAGCGAATGTTACGTTGCGTCAATGCCGCTTTGTAATCGGCCATACGTTTCGCGGCGATCAGGCTGGCCAGCTCGTCATCGCTGTAGCTCTCAATCGCGGAGCGCGCGTGACGTTGCAGCTTGCTAATCAGCGTAAAATCTTCGGTCATCAGCAGATTACGTACCGCTTTCTCGACTGCCGCATCCTCCACCGCGGTGCCTTTCGGCAGCTTGCCCAGCGCCAGCTGCTGCGCAAGGCTGAGAACGGTGTAGTTGTTCAGCAGCACAAACATCTCCAGCGTGTCGGTCGCGCCGTAAGCCGGTACTGCGCCGTTGGCAATGGTTTTACCGTCACGCCAGGCGGATTTGAACTTCGCCACCTGATGCGCAGCCAGCGACGTCGACAGCTCCTCGAGCAGGTCTTTGCGCGATTTGGCCTTCAGAATCTCGGTGCCATCCTGATACAGCAACAGCGAACGCGGCATCACGTAAACAAAGTGGTGGCACTCGGTTTCCCAGTTATCCAACAGCCATGCGGCACGTGGGGATTGGGTCGCTTCCAGATGCCAGTTCAGCATGGTCAGCACCGCTTGTTTATGTACCTGCGCCATTTCATCTTCATCGGCGATGGATCCAAACAGTACTGAATCACCCGCTGCGTGTGCCGCCAGCGATCCATACGGGTCGTACTGGTAAGCGAAACCGCCGCTCATGCCGTTGCCGAAGCCTTTACCGAAGGTGCCAAGGTTGAGGATGGCGCCGTTGGTCATGTATTCGCAGCAGAAGTCGCCGACGCCTTCCACTACCGCGGTTGCGCCAGAGTTACGCACCGCGAAGCGGTCACCCGCCTGGCCCTGAACAAACAAACGACCACCGGTAGCACCAAACAGGGCGAAGTTACCGATCAGCACGTTGCCGTCGCTATCCTGTGCGCCGCCGCCCGGTGACATCACCACCAGCTCGCCGCCGCATTGGCCTTTACCGACGCCATCGTTACAGGTGCCGTAATGTTTCATCTGCATGCCGTCGTTGCAGAATGCGCCGAACGACTGGCCGGCAGAACCGCTGGTGTTGATCAGCACGGTGGCTGGCGCCAGATAGTGACGACCGCGATCGTCTTTCAGCACCGCTGGCAATGCTGCCAGTTGCTCTTTCGAGAGTTCATGGTTCAGCATGCGTTCGATATCGATCGCCAACTGGCCACCCACGCTCTTGTTACGGTTGTTCAGCGTGATGCCGGCGCCCAGCGCGACTTCACGGCTTGCCTCGCCAACCAGCTGGGTTTTAAGTTCGTTGACCCAGCCATCATCCAGCTCAAAGTCTTTTTCCAGATAGACCGGCTTAGCAATTTTCTGCTCTGGCACCACGGTTAACATCGCGCGCAGATCCAGTTTGCCGACTTCCAGCGGGTGATCCATCAAGTGCAGCAGATCCGAGCGGCCACGCGCTTCACGCAGTGAACGCAGACCAAGGCGGGCAAGGAACTCACGCACTTCTTGCGCCACGTTGATGAAGTACTGCGCCAGCTGACGTGGATCGCCATCAAAGGCTTCGGCGTTAGTGGTTAAACCGGCCGGGCATTTGACGTTACAGTTTTTCGCCATCACGCACTTCAGCATCATCAGAGCGGTGGTGCCGAATTCGAAGCTGTCGCCACCGAGCAGGGCAGATTTGATGACATCGCTGCCGGTCTGCTGCGCGCCGGAGCAGCGCAGCTGTACTTTGTCGCGCAGGCCATTGGCACATAGCGCCTGGTGTACTTCGGCGATACCGATTTCTGCCACGCGGCCGGTATATTTCAGGCTGGTAACCGATGCTGCACCGGTACCGCCGGTGTTACCCGCGACGTTAATCACATCGGCGCCGGCTTTTGCCACGCCGACGGCGATGGTGCCGATGCCTTCAGATGAAACCAGTTTTACAATGACGCGCACGCGCGCGGCTTTGCAATCGTGGATCAACTGAGCCAAATCTTCGATCGAATAAGTATCATGGTGCGGTGGCGGTGAAACCAGCTCAACGCCCGGCGTACCGCCACGCGCTGCCGCAATCTCAACGGTCACTTTCGGTGCTGGCAACTGACCGCCTTCACCTGGCTTCGCGCCCTGACCGATTTTGATCTCCAGCTCTTCCAGCATTGGGTCAGCCAGATAAGCCGCCCACACGCCGAAGCGACCTGATGCCAGCTGTTTAATACGTGACGCGCGGATGGTGCCGTGACGTGAATAGTGCTCGCCACCTTCACCACAGTTACTCATGCCGCCAACCATGTTAGTGCCGTGTGCAACCGCTTCGTGCGCCGGCGCCACCAGCGCACCGTGGCTCATCGCGCCCGACGCAAAGGTCCGGGTGATTTCATGTGCCGGTTGAATCTCTTCCAGCGGCAGCGATGGCAGCGCGGTGAAGATCAGTGACAGATAATCCGCAGCTTTGCCGTAAGCGGTGATGTGCAATACACCATCAGCCACATTGCTGCTTTCGATATCATCGATAAAGCGGGTTTTCAGTGCACGTGACAGCGCTTCCAGACGCTCATTCTCTGGCTTCAGGCCAGCAATCGCATCAATCAGGCGCAGCTCAAACTGGTTCAGGCTGCCGTTCACCGCTTCGCATTGCAGACCACGCGTAGCGAAGCCGTTGTTGACCAGCGAGTAGCGGCCCAGCTTGCGACCGAATTCGGCTTCGCTATCCACGTGCGTTAAATCGCATGGCAGCGCGAGGATGTCACGCAGCGCCGCAGGACGACGTTTACGTTCAGCGTGCATCAGGCCGGAGAACTGACGGTAATCTGGTGTGATGGCAAAGGTGTCGATCACATCATTTGGGATGCGCTCGAAGCTGCTGTCTTTAAAGGCTTCCGCTTTGATATTGAAAGCGTTATCCAGCTTGGCCAGCGTCATCAAACGAATAAAGTTGTCCTCTTCGCGCTCTTTGTTAGCAAAGCGAATCGGTTGTTCCGTCATATCAATGAAGGTACGTACCGCAATGGTGCCGTACGAGTGGCCAGCACCTTCTGCGCGCTCTTTGAATAGGCCGAGCAGCGGGACTTCCGCTTCGCCCTGAATTTTTAACGAACTCTGATGCCAATCAACCGCCATCTGGGCGATAGCCGGGAAGCCTGCGCCGCCGACCGGCGTTTTGATATTCGGGAAGTATTTCTTCAATACCGGATCTTCAGTATCGAGGAAATTCGGCTCGAAGAACTCGCCGCAGCTGTAGCTCTCAACCGTACACAGGCCCACTTTGCCCATGGTTTTCATCAGCGCTTTTTCAGCGGCTTTGGCATAGCGTTTAAACGCTTTATTGCCCTCTACACCTTCACCGAACTTCTCTTCCGCACGCATCTGCACGCCGAGTGGGTAAACGGCAGAAGCACCGAAGCCCAGCGTGGCGGCGATATGGTGTGAAGAGATGCTCTGACCGCTTTCTACTACCAGCGAAACATCCAGACGCAAACCTTCCTGCACCAGACGCTGGTTGATCGCCGACACCATCAACAGCATCGGGATCGCTGCATGGGTTGAGGAGATGTGGCGGTCGGTAATCACGGCGATGCCGCCTTGCTGGCGTGCGAAATCCACCACCTGCTGCGCTAAGTCATCGATGGCTTTTTCCAGCGCGTTGGCGTTGGCTGCACGGCTGACGATATCTTTACCGACTACCGGCTCATACAGCATCTCGAAGCGCGCGTAAGGAGCGACGGTTTGCTCGCGCAGGCGCAGCATGTCGAGGTGCGTCAGAATCGGTGTTGGCACAATGATCTGCTGGCCCTTGCTGCGGCCAAGGTGCGGCTTAGCGCCGAGGGCAACACGCAGCGTCATGCCGTCCGCTTCACGGATGGAGTCGAGCGGCGGGTTAGTCACCTGCGCAAAGCGTTGCGAGAAGTAGTGCGCCATGCCGCCTTCATGGTCGGACAGGCCGTTGATGGCGTTGCCGTAACCCATCGCTGAGATCTTCTCAGCGCCGGTTTGCAGCATCGGGTCCATCATGAATTTGAAGCTTTCCTGGTTGTAGTAGTAAGCGACAAAACGCTGATAGGTTTGCAGGTCACCACGATAACGCAGCGGAGAACCTAACTGTTCAGCCTGGATTTCTGGCAGATCTTCCAGATCGACGCGTGCTTTGCTCAGCAGGGAGAGGTAATCCTTCTCTGCTGCCAGTTTTTCCAGCGCTTCCACGGTGGTGTAAGAGCGCTTCTCTTGGTGATCGTAATAAAGCATGCCGCCGGCTTCGATACGGCCACGACGCAGCACGCTTTCTGGTGGGAAGGCGATCTGGCCCGCTTCAGACATGGCACCGATATACTCCGCCGTTTCAACGGAACGCAGCGGACGCAGGCCAAGGCGGTCCAGACGGGCGCCAATCACTTCTCCGTTACCAAAGATTAGCGCGGCAGGGCCATCGTTCTTCTCTTCATATAATGAGAAGTACTCGAGCATGGCGCGTACTTCATTAGAGAGCGAGGTATCGTTCTCCCAGGCCGGAGGCATCATGGACACCACCGCGGTGATCAGGTCGAGATTATCTTCCATCAAACGGCTGTGGATGCTTTGGTCCAGACGCGAGCTGTCGGACTGACCTTTAGGACGGACAATTTTCTTACCGCGCGCCAGCATCAGTGCCGCTTCGGCGATGCGGTTTTTACGATCGGTGTTCAGCTCGCCGTTGTGCGCCATCAGGCGGAACGGCTGAGCCATGGTGGTATGCGGATCGGTGTTGGTGGAGAAGCGGGTATGGAAGAACAGCCCGCGCACCTGATGGTCCGCATCGGTTAAATCTTTGAAGTACGGAATCACTTCGTTGGAGTTCAGGCGGGCTTTAAACACCTGCGTGCGCGAGGAGAGCGACAGCGGATACAGACCGCCGAATTCGCTTTCGGTAAAAGCACGCGCTTCGATATCCAGCAGCGCGCGATAAATCTGGCGTTCGAACTCCAGTTGTTCAGTCACTTCCTGCGGCGCAGCAAACACCCACTGCACAATTGGCAGCTGGAATGGCAGGGCGGCCGGTCGTGTTACGCTGCCGTCGAGCGGCATATCGCGTTTCACTAATACCGGGAAGTTGTGTGCCGCCAGCGTTTCTTCTACCAGACGCTCAGCATTGGCTCGCAGTTCAGCGTCTTTAGGCACAAAGAAGTTACCCACGCCAAACCGACCGGCTTCCAGCGCCATGCCCGTAACCTTACGGAAGAAGTTCAGGGAGAGATCGACGTTAACACCCGCGCCATCGCCCACGCCTTCGGCAGACATGCCGCCACGGTGCGGGACCGTGCAAAGCGCGCTATGGGCCATCTGCAGGATCTCATGGGTCTGCTCGCCGTCCTTACGGGTAATGAAACCTACTCCACAGCTGTCACTTCCGGCTGATGGATCATACAAACCATAGGGATTCGGTTTTTGCGTGGACATTGAGAGTCTCCTTAAACTTCTTTTGACATTACCTGCATTATTTCGCGTACTGCCGCGTTACTGAGTCAGACAACGTGGCGGTATCAATTCTTGTGCCGCTCATAAAGAGCAGGCGTCGCAACACCGAGCAAGGGCTCTCCAGACACTGTTGTCACGTCCTTAATGAGCTGCTCTTTAATCCGGTCTCTTTCGGGAGATAGCTTGCATCTAGAGGGAGTCTTCTTGCTGCATAGATATGCCGAGACACAGGCCCACGAGGAAAGCTCCCAGTGGAATTCCAACTTATCGGGAAAGCGAACTCAGGTCAAATAGCCAGCTTTGTTGAGGGTAATTGGCTTTTATGTCTCTTAACTAAATGATTAAAAAGAGTTTATTGCGTAAATATATGTCAATCTCCCGCTGCGCATTCCCCCAGGAAGTGTGAGCCGTCTCACTGTGACCCAGCCCTCTGATATCTAAACAATGCTGGAAGGTATGCTTATAACAGCATTTAATTCTGCTGAGGGGGGTTCACACACAGCATGTATCTGTTTTTCTTATGGCGTCATATTTGAATCAAAATGGGGCTGCCATTAGTAAAATTAATCATGCGGCGCGTGATTAAAAAATCATTTAAGTTGAATGGGTATGCAATAAAGGCGCGCAACCATTACGACGAATGGCTGCCAGAGTGCTGATTAGCACAGGATGTTGAGAAAAGGCCCGCAAAAGCGCGGCCCTCCAGATTATTCAGTTGGCAGAATTAGTCAAGCGCTTTGCGCATATAGAAGGGAACGTCGGCGAAATGCCGCTGTGGTGCACCATTACAGGGCATAACCCGCGCGATATGGCAAGGCGAAGCGGCGCGGCGCGGCGATAAATACGCTATCATGAGCCAGATTTCGTTCAGGGAGCTCGTTATGAAACAGATTCGTCTTTTAGCGCAGTATTACGTTGATTTGATGGTCAAACTCGGCCTGGTGCGCTTTTCACTGCTATTGGCATCGGCGCTGGTGGTACTGGCGATGGTGGTACAGATGGCGGTCACCATGGTGTTGCGCGGCCATGTTGAGAGCATCGACGTGGTGCGTTCGATCTTCTTCGGTCTGTTGATAACGCCCTGGGCAGTCTATTTTCTTTCGGTGGTGGTCGATCAACTGGAGGAGTCACGCCAGCGCCTGTCGAAACTGGTGGATAAGCTGGAAGAGATGCGCACGCGCGATCTTGAGTTGAATCAGCAGATGAAAGAGACCATCACCCAGCTGAATCAGGAAATTAACGACCGTATTAAAGCCGAACAAGCGCGTGAGCAGGTGATGGACAAGCTGCGCGAAGAGATGGCGCGGCGCGAACAGGCACAAATCGAGCTGGAACAGCAATCCTCCTTCCTGCGCTCCTTCCTGGATGCATCGCCGGACCTGGTGTTCTACCGCAATATTGATAAGCAGTTCTCCGGCTGTAACCGCGCCATGGAACTCTTAACCGGCATGAGCGAAAAGCAGCTGATCGGTCTGACGCCGCGCGATATTTACGATGATGAAGCCGCTACCAAAGTGCTGGAAACCGATGAGAAGGTGTTCCGTCACAATGTGTCGCTGACGTACGAACAGTGGCTGGAATATCCCGATGGGCGCAAAGCCTGCTTCGAGATCCGTAAAGTGCCCTATTACGACCGCGTGGGAAAACGCAGTGGCCTGATGGGCTTTGGTCGCGATATTACCGAGCGTAAGCGCTATCAGGACGCGCTGGAGAATGCCAGCCGCGAGAAGACCACCTTTATCTCTACGATTAGCCACGAGCTGCGTACGCCGCTTAATGGCATCGTTGGGCTGAGCCGCATCCTGCTGGATACCGATCTCAATCAGGAGCAGCTCAAGTACCTCAAAACCATTCATGTTTCGGCCATCACGCTGGGCAACATCTTCAATGATGTCATCGAAGTGGACAAAATCGAACGCCGCAAAGTGCAGCTGGATAATCAGCCGCTGGATTTCACCGGCTTCCTTGCCGATTTGGAAAACCTCTCCGGTCTACTGGCGCAGCCCAAAGGACTGAAGTTTGTCATGGCGCCAGAGTTGCCGCTGCCGCATAAAATCTCGGCGGATGGCACGCGCTTGCGTCAGATTCTATGGAACCTGATTGGCAACGCGGTGAAATTTACCCAGCAGGGCGAAATCGTGGTGCGTGTTGCTTATCGTCAGGACGAAACGCTGCACTTTGAAGTGCAGGATTCCGGCATGGGCATTCCGCAGGAAGAGCAGGATAAGATCTTCGCGATGTATTACCAGGTGAAGGATCAGCATGGCGGCAAACCGGCGACGGGCACCGGTATTGGTCTGGCGGTATCGCGTCGGCTGGCACAGGCAATGGGCGGCGATATCAGCGTGAGTAGCGTTGCGGGGCAGGGTTCCTGCTTCACCGTCGAGATCAACGCGCCACGCGTCGCTGAGGAGGTTGAGGACGACAATCTGGATGACAGCATGCCTTTGCCGGCGCTGCACGTACTGCTAGTGGAAGATATTGAACTCAACGTCATTGTGGCGCGTTCGGTTCTGGAGAAGCTCGGCTGCAGCGTTGAAGTCGCAATGACCGGTACGGACGCGCTGGCAATGTTTGATCCGCAGGAGTTCGATCTGGTGTTGTTAGACATCCAGCTGCCGGATATGACCGGGCTCGACGTATCGCGTGCCATTCATCAGCGTCATGCTGGCACATCCTTGCCGCCGCTGGTGGCCCTGACGGCAAACGTGCTGAAAGACAAAAAAGAGTATCTCGATGCAGGCATGGATGATGTGTTGAGCAAACCGCTTGCCGTACCGGCGTTGACGGCGATGATCAAAAAGTTCTGGGATTATCAGCCGGAACAGGAGGCGTTAGTTATTGAGTCCTCAGCCGAGCAATCACGCATGCTGTTAGATGTGCCAATGCTGGAGCAATACATTGAACTGGTTGGCCCAGGATTGATTACGCAAAGTCTCACCATGTTTGAGCAGATGATGCCGGGCTATCTCGAGGTGCTGGATTCCAACATGATGGCGCGTGACCAAAAAGGCATTGCGGAAGAAGGGCACAAAATCAAAGGCGCGGCGGGTTCGGTTGGTTTACTGCATTTGCAACAGTTGGCGAAGCAGATTCAGTCGCCGGAGTTGCCAGCGTGGTGGGACAACGTACAGGAGTGGATCGACGAGCTAAAACAGGAGTGGCTGCAGGACGTGAACGTGTTACGTGAGTGGGTTGCGGAGCGGGAAAAAGTACAGGACGTTAGAAAAAAATGACCCCAGTCGAAACTGGGGTGCGCGAATACTGCGCCAACACCAGGGAAATCGGTACTGCTGCTATTATTAGAGGTCGAATAAAAAAGCAACAGTTTGGTATTGGTTAACGCTTCAAAATCACCTTAACAAATTCGCCAATGCTTGCGACAAGATTCATTAAATTGTGTGATGTTGAGCAGCGATTAAATACAGAAAACATTAATTTGCTGACACAGTCAAGCAAGGAATTAATTTCTTTGCCATATTGCACCTTTTTTGACCAATTAATCTGTTTTTTGCCTGGTTTTGCTTCACTCGACAGCAGGAAAAGGCCGGCAGATGCGGCGAAAAACTCAATCGGGTGAAAAATTGAAGTTAAGTAAGATTAACGTGCTGATATTAAATAGTAAATTTCCATTTCCCGCTGGGTTATCCAAAACGTTTTGGAAACCATCAGCAGAAAGTTCCAGTTTCCAGTTTAATGAATTATGTAAACCAAACGTGCGATAAATCGCTTTACCAATACTGCGCCAGAATGTGCACAGGATGGCACCAATTCAGCGGTGTTTTTCAGAATGGTCTTGCTCAACAATGAGCATCTTCGAACACTACTAAAAATTATAGTTAAGCTTTGTGAAAGATTTTACGTGAGCGATATCACATTTAGTTAAGTGTGCAAGCCTGCAGCGCCTGCCCGGGGTAACGCGATGGAACCGATTCCTTTTTAATGGAAGTGCTTGATGTGATTGGCTCTAATAGAGGAACGTTGATTGCGTAGGCAACAATTAACCCTCATGGCATTGGGTGTATGTGGATAAATTTTGGTGGTGAGACGCGAGTGTTCGCTATCATGACTTGGGTGATTGATTAATACAGGGAACAGGTAAGAGAAAATTGCATGAGTAAGAGTAAAGGGACGCTGGGAAAACGAATTAAACTGCTGATTGCAAAAGTACTGCTCGCCTGGCTTGGCATCTGGCTAGCGGGCATTTTGTTGTTTGCGTTTATACCTGTGCCGTTCTCCGCGGTGATGGTCGAGCGGCAGATTGGTGCCTGGTTCAATGGGCGCTTTGATTATGTGGCGCACTCGGATTGGGTCGGCATGGATGAGATTTCACCGTGGATGGCCCTGGCAGTGATTGCTTCGGAAGATCAAAAGTTTCCTGAGCATTGGGGTTTTGACGTCGATGCCATCCAGTCAGTGCTGGATAACGAGGGTAAAGAGCGCATGCGCGGCGCATCAACTTTGTCACAGCAGACGGCGAAAAATCTGTTTCTCTGGGATGGGCGTAGCTGGATGCGCAAAGGGCTGGAAGCGGGGTTAACGGTGGGAATTGAAACCGTCTGGACTAAGCGTCGTATCCTGACGGTTTATCTGAATATTGCTGAATTCGGCGACGGCGTGTTTGGAGTCGAAGAGGCTTCCCAGCGCTACTTCCATAAACCCGCCAGCCGCCTGACGATGTCGGAAGCGGCGTTATTAGCGGCGGTATTGCCCAATCCGATCCGTTTCCGCGCCGATGCGCCCTCAGGCTACACTCGCCAGCGTCAGCAATGGATTATGCGTCAGATGCGGCAGTTGGGCGGAGAGGGCTTCCTGAATCGTTACAAGCTGCACTAAAACGTTCAGTCTTCGTCGAAGCCCGCTTCAAACAGTTCAATAACCGCTGCCAGTGCCTGCACTTCCTGCGGACCACTGGCTTCGATTTCAATATGGCCGCCTTTGGCTGAATCGAGCATCAGCAGCGCAATCACGCTGCTGGCTTCGGCTTCAGTGCCGGACTCATTGCGCAACAGCACTTCCGCATCAAAGCTCTGCACCAGCTCAAACAGCTTCATTGCCGGGCGCGCGTGCATGCCCAGTTTGTTTCGAATCTCAACGGTTTGCTTCACGCTCATGATTTACGTTTTTCCAGAGTGCGATGACGAGACTGCACGTTTTTGCCGCGTGAGCGGAAATAATCTGCCAATTGTTCAGCGATATACACTGAGCGATGCTTCCCGCCGGTACAACCAATGGCGACGGTCAGATAGCTACGATTATTGGTTTCCAGCATCGGCAGCCACAGTTCCAGATAGCTGCGCGTTTGATAGATGAAATTATGCACTTCAGTGTGACGATCAAGAAACGCCGCTACTGGACGATCCAGACCGGTCATCGGACGCAGTTTGGGATCCCAGTGTGGGTTCGGCAGGAAGCGCACGTCGAAAACATAATCGGCGTCGATCGGAATGCCGTGCTTAAAGCCGAACGACTCAAACACCATGGTCAGCTCACGCTCACGTTTGCCTAGCAGGCGCGTGCGCAGCATTTCTGCCAGCTCATGGACTGACATTTCTGATGTATCAATGATCAGGTCCGCACGCGATCGCAGTGGCTCCAGCAGATCGTTCTCTTCATCAATGGCGCTTTCCAGCGACAAATTTTTGCTCGAAAGCGGATGCAAGCGACGTGTATCGCTGTAGCGACGGATCAGTGTATTGCGATCGGCATCAAGAAAAAGTAGCTGTGGCGAGAAGGTGTCGGGCAAATTATTGAGCGCGGCTTCGAACACTTCCGGCGATTCAGGCATGTTACGCACGTCAATGCTAACCGCCGCAGAGATGTTGCGTTCAGTTAAGGTATTCGCCAACTCTGGCAACAGCACGACCGGCAGGTTATCAACACAGTAAAAACCCATGTCCTCAAGGGCACGCAGCGCAACTGACTTTCCTGAGCCTGAACGACCGCTAACGATCATCAGCACCATCACATTTCTCCCGTTTTAAACCGGCGAAGACGCCGGTAAAAGTTTTTGTCGCTTAAGAGTGTGCTTCCTGAGCTTCTGTGATAATGGCGTAGAGCTCTTCGTCGCTTTGTGCCGCGCGTAAACGACGGCAGACGGTTTTATCCGCCAGACGCTTGGCGACAAGCGAAAGCGTATGCAAGTGGGTTTTGCACTGGTCCGCAGGCACCAGCAGAGCAAACAGGAGATCAACCGGCTGGTTATCAACCGCATCAAAAGCGATAGGCTGATCAAGGCTGATAAATACGCCTACAGCGCGTAACGTGTCCTCCTCCAGCTTGCCGTGTGGAATGGCGATGCCGTTGCCAATGCCGGTACTGCCCATACGTTCGCGGGTGAGGATTGCTTCGAAAAGCGTCTGGTGCGGCAGATTGAGCTGCTTCGCTGCCAGCTCGCTGATAATTTCCAGCGCGCGTTTTTTACTCTGGCAGTGTACGCCGCTACGGGTACAGTCCAGGGAAAGGACCGAGCTCAATTCCAGTGTTAGATCGTTGTTCATCATCGTTTCACTTGCGAGTTCACATAGCCGCGAGGAGCAGACAATGGGTTTCATTGCCCTGCGCCCGTTGGCGCTTGCGCAGATGACAAAACGGGGCGGTTAAATCCGCCCCATCCTGGCTCTAAGTGCCGAATCAGTCAGCACTCTGCAAGCGTGAAGGTTAGTGTTTTTTCAGTTTGTCTTTATGTTTGGTCAGCTGACGGGAGAGTTTATCAATTAACCCGTCGATGGCCGCGTACATATCTTCCGCTTCCGATGTGGCGTGCAGCTCCCCGCCGTTGACGTGCAGTGTTGCATCCGCAATCTGCGTTACCTTCTCTACTTTTAGAACAATATAAACCTGATTGATACGATCAAAATAGTGTTCCAGTTTGGCAAATTTGCTATTTACAAATTCACGCAGAGGTTCGGTAATTTCAACATTATGTCCGGTAAGGTTTAGCTGCATAGGTCTTCCTTCTTCGTTCGGTCAAACCAATTGCTTACGCTGGTTTGATGGCGGTATAGATAAAGACTCGCGATATTTAGCAACCGTACGTCGCGCTACCATGATGCCCTGATCGGATAACATGGAGGTCAGTTTGCTGTCGCTCAAGGGTTTTGCGGGATTTTCCGCAGAGATCAATTTTTTCACCAGTGCACGAATCGCCGTGGAAGAGGCTTCGCCGCCGCCTTCGGTGTTGACATGACTGGAGAAAAAATACTTCAATTCAAAGATGCCACGCGGGCTGTGTAAATACTTCTGCGTGGTGACGCGGGAAATGGTGGATTCATGCATATCAACGGCCTGAGCGATATCCGCCAGTACCATCGGACGCATGTGCTCCTCACCCTGCTCAAAAAACGCCTGCTGCTGTTCAACGATACAGCGTGTCACCTTCAGCAGCGTGTCGTTGCGGCTCTCCAGGCTCTTAATCAGCCACTTGGCTTCCTGTAAGTTGCTGCGAATAAACTGATTGTCACTGTCATTACGTCCGGCACCGCCCATCGCAGCGTATTGCTGATTGATCTTCAGGCGCGGCATGCTGTCGGAATTGAGTTCAACCGTCCAGCGTTTGCTGACTTTACGCACCAGCACATCGGGAATCACATATTCCGGCTCGCTGGTATTGATCGACTGGCCTGGACGCGGATCGAGCGACTGAATCAGCAGCATCGCGTCCTTTAGCACCTCTTCCTTAAGACGCGTGACGCGCATCAGGCTGCGGAAGTCGTGATTGGCCAGTAAATCGAGATGTTCGCTAACAATCAAGCGAGCTTCCGTCAGCATGGGTGTTGCGGCGGAATATTGCGATAGCTGAACTAACAGGCAATCACGTAAATCGCGCGCACCTACGCCCACCGGATCGAAACGTTGTACGCGTTTTAGCACGGCTTCGACTTCTTCCAGCGTCAGCTCTTCATCGCCAATACTGTCATAAATGTCTTGTAAGCTGACGGTGAGATAGCCGGTGTCGTCAATGGCATCGACAATGGAGGTGGCAATGGCGCGATCGGTATCGGTGAAAGGCGTCAACTCAACCTGCCACATCAGGTAATCCTGCAGCGATTGAGTCGTTTCACCCTGATAGACCGGCAGTTCGTCGTCCTGATAATCGGTACCTGTGCCGGAAGGGGTGCCAGCGGTATAAATTTCATCCCAGGTCGCGTCGAGCGGCAGCTCCTCAGGCATATCCTTCTGTTCAAGTGCTTCGCGCGTGTCTAACGAATCGCTTTCCTGATCCTGAAATTCGCGTGCGTCGACTTCTTCATGCAGATCGGTTTGTTCAAGCAGCGGATTGCTTTCCAGCGCCAGTTGGAGTTCTTGCTGGAGTTCAAGCGTAGAGAGTTGCAGCAAGCGAATTGCTTGCTGCAACTGTGGTGTCATCGCCAGCTGTTGGCTGAGCCTGAGTTGCAAACCTTGCTTCATAATTCGGTTAGAATTTCCTAAGCAAACGTAGGGTGTTACAACACCTTATCAGAGTCTGAACTCTTCGCCCAAATAAACACGCTTAACCTGCTCATCTACAAGAATTTCATCAGGCGTGCCATGGGCAATCAAATGTCCCTGGCTGACGATATAAGCGCGTTCACAGACTGCGAGGGTTTCACGCACATTGTGGTCGGTAATCAACACGCCAAGGCCACTGTCGCGTAAATGCTCGATGATTTTTTTGATGTCGATAACCGAAATGGGGTCAACGCCGGCAAAAGGTTCATCCAGTAGAATAAATTTCGGATTCGCTGCCAGTGCACGAGCAATTTCCACACGACGACGCTCACCACCTGACAGCGCCTGGCCCATGCTGTCGCGCAAATGTGCAATATGAAACTCTTCCATTAGCTCGTTGGCACGATCCTGACGCTGCTCTTCCGTTAAGTCATCACGAATTTGCAGTACAGCCATCAGGTTGTCGTACACGCTCAGGCGGCGGAAAATCGAGGCTTCCTGTGGCAGATAGCCGATGCCGCGACGTGCGCGGGCGTGCAGCGGCAGAATGCTGATATCTTCATCATCAATCACGATACGCCCCGCATCGCGCGGCACAATACCAACTACCATGTAAAACGTGGTGGTTTTACCCGCACCGTTGGGGCCCAGCAGGCCGACAATCTCACCGGATTTTACCTGCAGGCTAACATCTTCCACCACGCGGCGGCCTTTGTAGGCTTTCGCCAGGTTCTCAGCGATTAGTGTGGCCATAGCAATCAGTTACTCTTTTTAGGGCTCGCGGAGGAACCGTTTTTATCCTGCAGCTGCGACGGTACCAGAACGGTGGTCACGCGCTTGCTCTCACCCTGGCTGAAAGCCTGCATCTTCTGCTCTTTCACCAGGTATGTGATGCGGTCGCCTTTAATATTGCTGTCCTGCTGCTGAATAAAGGCATTTCCCGTCAGCTCAACGAAATCGTTCGCCAACTCATAGTGCAGCTTACTGGCATGGCCTTGCACCGGCTTACCGTTATCCTGCATTTGATAGAAGGTGGCTGGATTACCGTAGGCATCAACGATAGTTTTTTTACTGTCGCCACCAGGACGTGTTACCACCACTTTATCGGCGGTAATCTTGATTGAACCCTGGGTCACAATCACGTTGCCGGTAAAGGTCGCGACGTTGCCTTGCAGGTCCAGCGCCTGATTGACCGAGTCAATATTAACGGGCTTGTCTGAGTCGCCAGTTAACGCCAGCGCGGGCAAACTGGTTGCCAGCAGGGTACTCACCAGCAATAACTTAAGGCTGTTTTTGTTCATTTTGAATTTCATAGGAAGTTTTGACCTTTTCAAGCAGCTCAGCATGTTTCGTCCGTAAATTGCCGCGCATTTTCATGCCAGTGGAATTAAAACTGCGGCCAAAAAGGGTGACTTGATCGTCAGACGTCACGTCCTGGGTGACCAAATTTACCTGAGCATTATCGGTAAGGATGCGCTCAAGCTGTGAATCCTGAGTCAACGTATTGACGACAACGTTGCCATACAGATAAAGCATACGATCTTTAGTCAGCTTTGCCTTATCGGCACGCACCGACCACGTCGGCACTTTATTTTCGTCATACGTGGTCATCACCGGATGATCAAACCAACTTACCTCATCGGCTGAAAAGTAGGTCACTTTATCCGAGACAAGCTTATAGCCCAGCGCACCCGTAGGGTTATACACCACCGTATTGGATTTCTCGCTGGTGTAAGTTGGCTCTTGATCGTTGGTCGCCACCGGCGTTTTGTCGTCATCCTGGTTGGTGAGATTCCAGCCGATCAGCACCAAGGCGATCAAGGCTAAAATCAGCGTCATCCAACGCCTGCTCTTACTCATATTGATTGCCCTTTGGCATCCTCAAATTTGTTCTGCGCGATCAAAATCAGATCGCACAACTCACGTACTGCACCGCGTCCGCCGGCAATGCGGGTAACATAATGCGCGCGCGGCAGTAAAACCGGGTGAGCATCGGCAACGGCAACACTTAACCCCGCCTGCGCCATTACCGGCCAGTCGATCAGGTCATCGCCAATGTACGCCACCTGCTCGGCCGTTAATGACAGTTTATCCAGGAGTTCACGCCAGGCCAAAAGCTTATCTGATTGTCCCTGGTAAAGATGCGTAATGCCGAGCGTCTTGCAGCGATCTTCCAGCAGTTTTGCTTTGCGGCCGGTAATAATAGCCACTTCAACGCCGGAGGTCAGCAGGCAACGCACGCCATAACCATCGCGCACGTTAAACGCTTTCAGCTCTTCACCGCTGTTACCCATATAAATCACACCATCGGACATGACGCCATCGACATCACAAATCAGCAGGCGAATCTGCGCGGCACGCGCCATCACCTCTGCGCTCACCGGACCGTAGCAGGTCTCAACCATCGCCGTTTCAGCACTCATTATCTCTTCCTGTTCAGACCACGCCAGCGCGCAGCATGTCATGCATATGTACCACACCGAGCAGGCGATCGTCATCGGCCACCAGCAGGGCGGTGATGTTTTTGTTTTGCATCAGATTAAGGGCGTCGACCGCTAGCATATTAGGGCGTACGCGAATGCCGCCGCTGGTCATGACATCCTGAATGCTGGCCGTCTGGAAATTGATGCCCATATCGAACACGCGACGTAAGTCACCATCGGTAAAAATGCCTTCGATTTTCATCAGGTCATCAACAATTACCGTCAGGCCGAGATTCTTACGCGTAATTTCCAGCAGGGCATCGCGCATGGATGCATCCCGGCTTACGTGCGGGATCTCATCGCCGCTGTGCATAATATCGCTGACGTGCAGCAGCAGTTTGCGGCCCAGCGCACCGCCAGGATGCGAGAGCGCAAAGTCTTCCTGGGTAAACCCGCGTGCTTCCAGCAGCGCCACGGCCAGCGCATCGCCCATCACCAGCGTTGCCGTCGTGCTGGTGGTCGGCGCCAGGCCAAGCGGACAAGCTTCCTGCGGTACTTTTACGCACAGATGCACATCTGCAGCGCGGCCCATTGCGCTATCCGGGCGACCGGTGACGCAAATAAGTTGCACCTTCTGGCGCTTTAATACCGGTATCAGCGCCAAAATTTCACCGGATTCACCGCTGTTGGAAATCGCAATGACCACATCGTTAGTGCTCACCATGCCGAGATCGCCATGGCTGGCTTCGCCGGGATGAACAAAGAATGAAGGCGTACCGGTACTGGCAAAGGTCGCGGCCATTTTTTTACCGATATGCCCGGATTTACCCATGCCCATCACCACCACTTTGCCGCGGCAGGCGAAGATCATCGCGCAGGCGCGATCGAAATCATCATTGATATATTGATCAAGCTGCTCCAGCCCTTCGCGTTCGATGCGCAGCACCGCTTTTCCCGCTCGCTGAAAATCGAAATCCGGTTGCTGATATGACATGCCAGTCCGTCCTTAATAGCTTGTGATAAGCATGGGGCTGAACCACAACCACAGCACCCACGCGACAAATCCACCTAATAATAGCGTGCCTGCGATACGACCAATGCGGCGCTTGCGCAGCAGACAGAGCAGGGCGAACAGCACGCTAACTGCCAGCATCACCCAGTAATCACGCGCAAAGGCATGCGCATCAATGCTGCCGGGATGAATCAGTGCCGGCAGGCCGAGCACAATCGCCAGATTGAAGATATTGGCGCCGATCAGGTTGCCGATGGCGATATCGTCTTCACCTTTTAGCGCGCCTGCCACGACGGTCGCCAATTCAGGCAAGCTGGTGCCAACGGCAATCAACGTCAAGCCCATCACCAGTTCGCTCACACCGAAGTAGTCGGCAAAGACGGTGGCGTTGTCGATTACCATGCGTGTCGACATCGGCAGAATAATCAGTGCGACCGCCAGCCAAAGAAAAGCCACGGTATTGCCTGCTTCATCGCGCGGCAGTTCGGCCAGCTGTTCGCGGGTGAGAGTGTCGTTATTATCACGTTCAGCACGGCGGGCGATGCGGATCGCCACCAACAGATAACCCAGCGCAATCAACAGCAGCGCGACGCCGTCGAGACGACTGAGATGATTATCAAACAGCATGATGCCGCTGAGCAGCGAGACGAGCAGCATTAATGGCAGTTCGCGCCGAATCAGATTGGAGTGTACTGTCAATGGGTGCAGCAGCGCCGCGCCACCCAGAATTAAAAGTATATTGGTGATGTTGGAACCCAGCGCAGTGCCAACCGCTAAATCCATCTGTCCGTGCTGTGCGGCCGAAAACGAAATAATCAATTCCGGTAATGATGTGCCAATGCTCACCACCGTCATGCCAATAATCAGCGGTGGGATGCCAAAGGATCGACAAAGGATCGCGGCACTGAATACCAGACGGTCAGCACCGTAAACCAGTAAAATCAATCCGATAAACAGCAAGGCAGAGGCTACGAACATTAAAAATCCTTGATGGATGGAGGTGTCGGCGAACCTTGTCCGACAGGTAAATAGATGCTGCGTGCGGTAATAGGCGCTGATTTTGACTGTCTGAGAGGCAAAAGTAAATTTTAAGGCCGTTTTCGCCACACCAAGTGGGTAAGTTTCTGTAAAACTATCGTGCATTCGAGGTTAACAGGCTAACATCCACAGCTTTGATAACGCCCGATCCGCATAAAAGAGGTAAAGATGATCCAGCAGCAAACGAATCTGGTTGAGGTTCGTGGCGTCAGTTTCACGCGCGGAGATCGTACCATCTTCGACGACATATCTTTAACCGTACCCGCCGGTAAAGTTACGGCAATCATGGGTCCGTCAGGTATTGGTAAAACCACGCTGTTGCGTCTGATTGGTGGACAATTGCAGCCTGATAAAGGTGAGATTTGGTTCCGCGATCAGAACATCCCGACGCTCTCACGCACCAAATTGTATGAAGCACGCAAAAAAATGAGCATGCTTTTTCAGTCAGGTGCACTTTTTACCGATCTCAACGTGTATGAAAACGTGGCCTGGCCTTTGCGTGAACATACGCGGTTACCGCCGGAATTATTGCATAGCACCGTGCTAATGAAGCTGGAAGCGGTGGGTTTGCGTGGGGCAGCTAAACTGATGCCTGCAGAACTTTCTGGCGGCATGGCGCGCCGTGCCGCTCTGGCGCGCGCAATTGCGCTGGAGCCGGAACTGATTATGTTCGATGAACCCTTTGTGGGGCAGGATCCGATCACCATGGGCGTGCTGGTTAAGTTAATTGATGAGCTTAATCATGCATTAGGTTTGACATGCATTGTGGTTTCACACGATGTGCCTGAGGTCTTGAGCATTGCCGATCATGCCTATATTGTTGCCGGACAAAAAATCATTGCCCAAGGCAGTGCGCCGGAACTGCGGGAAAATCCTGATCCGCGCGTGCGCCAGTTTATCGAGGGTCATGCGGATGGTCCGGTGCCGTTCCGCTTTGCCGCTGGCGATTATCTCAGCGACTTGACCCGCTCAGGGAGAACGTAGACTGATGTTGTTACAGGCGCTAGCGTCATTTGGACGTCAGGGGATTAATACCTGTGCCGCTTTTGGCCGCGCAGGCCTCATGCTATTTCATGCGCTGGTGGGTAAGCCGGCGTTTCGTCGACATGCGCCGCTGCTGGTAAAACAGCTATATAGCGTGGGCGTGTTATCGTTGCTGATCATCGTGGTATCCGGGCTATTTATTGGCATGGTGCTGGGCCTACAGGGCTATCTTGTGCTCACCACCTACAATGCGGAAACCAGCCTTGGCATGTTAGTCGCGCTTTCGCTGCTGCGTGAACTGGGGCCCGTGGTGACGGCGTTGCTGTTCGCGGGCCGTGCGGGTTCCGCATTGACGGCGGAAATTGGGTTAATGAAAGCGACTGAGCAGCTCTCCAGTATGGAGATGATGGCGGTGGATCCGCTGCGTCGCGTTGTCTCTCCACGTTTCTGGGCTGGCTTCATCAGCATGCCGTTGCTGGCGCTGATTTTTACCGCGGTGGGTATTGCGGGTGGTGCGCTGGTTGGGGTGAGCTGGAAAGGTATCGATCCCGGCTTCTTCTGGTCGGCGATGCAAAACGCAGTGGATTTCCGCACGGATGTCGTTAACTGCATGATCAAAAGCGCGGTCTTTGCCGTCACGGTAACCTGGATTGCGCTGTTTAATGGCTATGATGCCATCCCGACCTCGGAAGGGATTAGTCGGGCGACGACGCGTACTGTAGTGCATGCTTCACTGGCGGTACTCGGTTTGGATTTTGTGCTGACAGCACTGATGTTTGGGAATTGATGCAATGCAAAGCAAGAAAAGCGAAATCTGGGTAGGCGTCTTCATGCTGGCTGCGCTGTTAGCGCTGTTATTCCTCGGTCTGCGCGTTGCCGACCTCAAAACCATCGGCACCGAGCCGACGTGGAAGATGTATGCCACCTTCGATAATATCGGCGGATTAAAAGTTAGCTCGCCGGTAAAAATTGGCGGTGTGCTCATTGGTCGGGTAGCGGATATTTCATTGGATGAGAAGACGCTTTCGCCGCGTGTGACCATGGATATCAGCGATAAATATGCCAATAAAATTCCGGACACCAGCTCATTAGCGATTCGTACTCAAGGCCTGCTCGGCGAGCAGTTCCTGGCGCTTAATTTAGGTTTTGACGATCCCGAACTGGGTTCGGCCATGTTGAAAGATGGCGGTACTCTGCGCGATACCAAGTCGGCATTAGTACTGGAAGATCTAATTGGTCAATTCCTCTATAAGAGCGGTGACAACAAGCCCGACGATAAATCCCAGGGTGCGGAGAGCGCACCAGCAACACCTGCAACAACGGAATAACCTACGAGGTAAAACATGATGTTTAAACGTTTCCTGATGATTGCCATGTTGGCAATTGTACCGCTGGCTGCGACGGCTGCGGACCAGAGCAATCCTTATAAGTTGATGAATGAAGCGGCGGACAAAACCTTCACACGCCTGAAGAATGAACAGCCGAAGATTAAGCAGGATCCCAACTATTTGCGTGAAGTAGTGCGCCAGGAATTGATGCCATACGTGCAGGTGAAGTATGCCGGTGCGCTAGTCCTCGGCCGCTATTATCGTGATGCGACGCCCGCTCAGCGCGATGCCTACTTCGCTGCGTTCGGCGATTATCTGGCGCAGGCTTATGGCCAGGCGCTGGCGCTGTATAACGGCCAAACTTACCAGATTCAGCCGGAGCAGCCGATTGGTGATGCCAAGATCGTGGCGATTCGCGTTACGATTATTGATCCAAATGGCCGCCCACCGGTGCGCCTTGATTTCCAGTGGCGTAAGAACAGCCAAACGGGCAACTGGCAGGCTTATGACATGGTCGCCGAGGGCATCAGCATGATTACCACCAAACAAAATGAGTGGGGCGATCTGCTGCGTACCAAAGGTATTGATGGCCTGACGGCTCAGCTGAAAACCTATGCAGCACAGCCGATCACCCTGGATAAAAAGCAATAATGAGTGAACCGTTACGCTGGCAGCGCACTGCCAGCACGCTGGCCCTGAGCGGCAAATTAGATCGTGATACATTGCTGACGTTATGGCAGGAACGTGACACCGCGGTAGCAGATATCGCTACTATTGATGTCTCGGGGCTGGAAAGAGTGGATTCAGCTGGTCTGGCGCTGCTGGTGCATTTGCGTGAAATCGCGCGGGCACAAGGCAGCGCACCGCTTTTCAGCGGGATCTCCGATAAACTCCAGTCATTAATTACGCTGTATAACCTGCAGCAGATTATTGTTTCTGCAGAAAAAATCGCCTGATTTCCGCACATCCATGCTAAGCCCCTGATTTATTCAGGGGCTTTTGCGTATTTAAGAGTCAGGCGCTTTCCTCTAAGATGTCTCCCTTATTATTATTAAGTGAAGTAACGAGCGATGGAAAATAGTGAAGTACAGGCCGTGCTGATGCAGGCGCTGCCATTAGAAGAAGTACACGTACTCAGCAACGATGGCAGTCATTTTCAGGTCATCGCGGTGGGCGAAATGTTCGGTGAACTGAGTCGCGTGAAGAAGCAGCAGGCTGTGTACGCGCCGCTGATGGAATACATTGCGGATAACCGTATTCATGCGGTTTCCATCAAAACTTATACCCCAGCCGAGTGGGCGCGCGACCGTAAACTCAACGGTTTCTAAGCGTCCTGTCGGTTGTTTTGTTGATAGATAATTGAGAGCCGTGTTAATGGACAAATTTCGTGTGCAAGGCCCCACCCGTTTAAGTGGTGAAGTGACCATTTCCGGGGCGAAGAATGCTGCGTTGCCGATTCTGTTTGCTGCGCTGCTGGCTGAAGAGCCGGTAGAGATTCAGAACGTGCCGAAGCTGCGTGATATCGATACCACCATGAAGCTGTTGAATTTGCTGGGTGCTCGCGTTGAGCGCAATGGTTCGGTCCACGTTGATGCTCGCGAAGTTAATGTCTTCAGTGCGCCCTATGATTTGGTAAAAACCATGCGCGCATCAATCTGGGCGCTAGGTCCATTAGTGGCGCGTTTTGGTCAGGGCCAGGTTTCTCTGCCAGGCGGCTGTGCCATTGGTGCACGTCCGGTTGACCTGCACATTACTGGCCTTGAACAGCTGGGTGCGGAAATTAAGCTGGAAGAAGGCTACGTTAAAGCTTCGGTAAATGGCCGCCTGAAAGGCGCGCACATCGTAATGGATAAAGTGTCTGTCGGCGCTACCGTTACCATCATGAGCGCTGCGACGCTGGCAACCGGCATCACCATCATTGAAAACGCCGCGCGTGAGCCGGAGATTGTCGATACGGCAAACTTCCTCAACACGCTGGGCGCGAAAATTAGCGGTGCGGGCACAGACAAAATCACCATTGAAGGCGTTGAGCGTCTGGGCGGCGGCGTTTATCGCGTGCTGCCAGACCGCATCGAAACCGGGACTTTCCTGGTCGCGGCTGCGATTTCACGCGGTAAAGTGCTGTGCCGTAATACCCAGCCGGATACGCTGGATGCGGTGTTGGCGAAACTGCGTGATGCAGGTGCCGACATTGAAGTTGGCGCAGATTGGATTAGCCTTGATATGCACGGTAAGCGTCCAAAAGCGGTTAACATCCGCACGGCGCCGCATCCGGGCTTCCCAACTGACATGCAGGCGCAGTTTACGCTGTTAAACCTGGTGGCCGAAGGAACCGGTGTAATCACCGAAACCATCTTCGAAAACCGCTTTATGCATATCCCTGAGCTGATTCGTATGGGTGCGCATGCGGAAATCGAAAGCAACACGGCGATTTGTCACGGTGTTGAAACGCTGTCGGGTGCGCAGGTCATGGCAACCGATCTACGTGCATCTGCGAGTCTGGTATTGGCGGGTTGTATTGCTGAAGGCACCACCATTGTGGATCGTATTTATCACATTGACCGTGGCTATGAGCATATCGAAGACAAATTGAAAGCGATGGGTGCAAATATCGAGCGCGTTAGCGGCGAATAATTGTTTCGAGCGTGGATTAAAAAAACCAGTCACGATAACGCGGCTGGTTTTTTTTTGGCTGTATGAATGTCAGATCTTTTTACGATCTTTAGGCGATCGTATGCGTTGCTTACGATCCAGCAGCATGCCACTGGCAGGATCAAAGTAACGACTTGGCCAGATCTCTGCAGGATGAACTTTGATCGCATTGGCAATCAGCCACTCACCTTTTGGCCAGGGGCGCGACAGCGCATTGGCAAGCGTTGAAGAGCTCAGCCCTGATTGCCGTGATAATGCTGCCAGTGATGTGCCTTTCTTGCGTAGTGCAGCAATGATATCTGCCGGGTGCCAATCCTCTTTCCTTGCGTACATAACTTTCTTCTCCGTGTCCGTGTTGTTGCTTCATCTCTGCTGCAAAATATCTCTCCCATCGCAGAGCTATTTGGAAAAATATCCGGAATTTTATAGCAAATGTTTCCCATAAATTTCCAGTAATTGTTTGACCAGCACACGAAACTGCGTCGCTTTTCGCAAAACCAATGCAAGGGATGTAAGTTAAAGAGGAGAAGGGGAGGAGAGGAAACGGGGCCAATGCTGGCCCCATTGAAATCAGAAGTCGCGCTGTACTGACATATGCGCCAGCGCTTCCAGCGCGCTACGCCACGGGCTTTCTGGTAATACCTGCAGCGCCGAGATGGCTTTATCGGCCTCTTCTTCAGCGCGTTTACGGGTCCATTCCAGCGACCCCGTTTGTTGCATCGCCGCCAGTACCGGTTCCAGCAGATGGCGACCGTTGCCTTCTTCAATGGCTTTACGAATCATCTGCGTCTGTTCTGGCGTTCCATTGTGCATTGCATGCAGCAACGGCAGCGTCGGCTTACCTTCGCTCAGGTCATCACCGGTATTTTTACCCAGCGTTTCACCATCCGCGCTGTAATCCAGCAAATCATCGATAAGCTGGAAAGCCGTGCCAAGGTAGCGACCATAATCCTGCAACGCCTTTTCCTGCGCTGGCGTCGCATCGGCTAAAATCGCAGAAGCCTGTGAAGCCGCTTCAAAAAGGCGCGCGGTTTTGCTGTAGATCACCCGCATGTAGCTCTCTTCGGTGATATCCGGATCGTTGCAGTTCATTAACTGCAGCACTTCCCCTTCCGCGATCACGTTGACCGCTTCAGACATCAGCGCAAGGATCTTTAAGGATCCCATACTGGTCATCATCTGGAATGAGCGGGTATAAATAAAATCCCCTACCAGCACGCTAGCCGCATTACCAAATGCCGCGTTGGCCGTTGCTTTGCCACGGCGCATATCGGATTCATCCACGACATCATCGTGCAGCAGCGTGGCCGTATGGATAAATTCAATCAGCGCGGCATTGGTGATATGCAACGATCCCTGATAATTCAGCGCGCGTGCAGACAGCACAGCGATCATCGGACGGATGCGTTTTCCCCCGCCGCTGATGATGTAATAGCCCAACTGGTTAATCAGTGAGACTTCTGAATTCAGCTGCTCGAGGATGGTCTGGTTGACGGCCGCCATATCCTGCGCGGTTAATTCATTAATCTGTTCTAAGTTCATTCGTCTTTTCAGCTTTACTCGTTTTTTGCATGGTAAGCGCTTTACACAGCGTGAGTTCAGGTAATCTGTTACTGATTGTACTTGAAAAATCGGGTTGCGAAACGTTTGCATTCGCCTTGCGCTTTTTTTCTGCAAGAGAGTGCAAAGTGCTCTTGTCTTCTGCTGGAGTATTGCGTAGAATTCGCGCCCTATTGTGAATATTTATCGCGCCGCCTGATGAACAGAAAGGCACGCGCAGAAGCGGAGTTTTATATGTACGCGGTTTTCCAAAGTGGTGGTAAACAACACCGAGTAAGCGAAGGTCAGACCGTTCGCCTGGAAAAGCTGGACATCGCAACCGGTGAAACCATTGAGTTTGACCAGGTTCTGATGATCGCAAATGGCGAAGACGTGAAAATCGGCGCGCCACTGGTTTCAGGCGGTGTGATCAAGGCAGAAGTTGTTGCTCACGGTCGTGGCGAGAAAATTAAAATCGTTAAGTTTCGTCGTCGTAAACACTACCGTAAGCAAGCTGGTCACCGTCAGTGGTTCACAGATGTGAAAATCACTGTGATCGGCGCGTAAGAGGAGATCTGACAAATGGCACATAAGAAGGCTGGTGGCTCGACCCGTAACGGTCGCGACTCCAATGCAAAACGTCTGGGTGTAAAACGTTTCGGTGGTGAATCTGTTTTGGCAGGTAGCATCATCGTTCGTCAGCGTGGCACCAAATTCCACGCAGGTAGCAACGTAGGTTGTGGTCGTGACCACACCCTGTTTGCCACCGCAGACGGCAAAGTTAAATTCGAGATTAAAGGCCCGAACAACCGTAAATATATCAGCATCGTTGCTGAGTAAGGTTGTCGTGCTGCAGACGTTTACCGTCTGAATACACGAATGAAAGGCCCCGCAGCTTTGCGGGGCTTTTTACATTCTGCTGAAGCTTGCTGGATAACAGCGACGTTGCAGCACAGTTGTTGTACAATTTATGTACTCCTGGCTTTGCCAGTTTTGTATTATCCGCCGTCGGTCAGCGCAGAAGACCCTGGCGGACCCGTTTGCGGCCTGCAAGCTGCCGTGAACGACAGCGTGACGGAGAAATAAAATGAAGTTTGTAGATGAAGCGACGATCCTTGCGGTCGCGGGTGATGGCGGCAACGGTTGCGTAAGCTTCCGCCGTGAAAAATATATTCCAAGAGGCGGCCCTGACGGCGGCGACGGCGGCGACGGCGGCGACGTATATCTGTTGGCGGATGAAAACCTCAACACCCTGATCGATTATCGCTTTGAAAAGTCTTTCCGTGCCGAACGTGGCCAGAATGGCCAGAGCCGTGATTGCACCGGTAAACGTGGTAAAGACATTATTGTTAAAGTGCCAGTCGGTACCCGCGTAATTGACCAGGGTACGGGCGAAACGCTGGGCGACATGACGCGCCATGAGCAGAAGCTGATGGTGGCGAAGGGCGGCTGGCATGGGCTGGGTAACACCCGCTTTAAATCATCGGTTAACCGTTCACCGCGTCAGAAAACCATGGGCACACCGGGCGAAAAGCGTGATTTGCAGCTGGAACTGATGTTGCTGGCTGACGTCGGTATGCTGGGTCTGCCGAATGCCGGTAAATCGACCTTTATTCGTTCGGTTTCTGCAGCCAAACCCAAAGTGGCGGATTATCCGTTTACCACTCTGGTGCCAAGCCTTGGCGTAGTCCGCATGGATAGCGAAAAGAGCTTTGTTGTGGCCGATATTCCTGGCCTGATTGAAGGTGCAGCGGATGGCGCGGGTCTGGGTATTCGCTTCCTGAAACACCTTGAGCGTTGTCGTGTTCTGTTACACCTCATCGACATTGCACCAATCGACGAATCTGATCCGGTTGAAAATGCCCGCATCATTCTTGGCGAACTGGAAAAATACAGCGATAAGCTGTTCCAGAAACCACGCTGGTTAGTCTTCAACAAGACTGACCTGCTGAGCCGTGAAGAAGCGGAAAGCCGTGCTAAGGCGATTGCAGAAGCGTTGGGTTGGGAAGATAAATACTATCTGATCTCTGCCGCAAGCCGCGATGGCGTGACTGACCTGTGCTGGGATGTGATGAGCTTTATCATCGACAATCCTAAAGAAGCCGAGCTGGAAGAGAAACAGCCGGAGAAAGTGGCTTTCATGTGGGATGACTATCACCGTGAAGCCATGGAAACTGCGCAGGAAGTTGAAGAAGACGACGATTGGGATGATGACTGGGACGAAGAAGACGACGAAGGTGTCGAAATCATTTACCAGCGTTAATCGCAGCAGAAAAAGCGGCCAGATGGCCGCTTTTTTTATGTCCTAACCCAGCACCGCCACCGTCAAACGCGACGTACAGCACAGCTGATCGCGGGCGTTGCGGATCTCAATCTGCCAGCTCTGATTGCGCGCACCAAGGTGCAGCGGACGGCAAATCCCGCGCACTTCACCGCTGCTCACCGCGCGGTGGTGGCTAGCGCTGACTTCAATCCCCACCACACTTTTGCCTTCCTCAATACTGAGGTAACCGGCGATCGATCCCATCGACTCCGCCAGCACCACCGAGGCGCCGCCGTGCAATAGGCCAAACGGCTGCTGCGTCCGGACATCCACCGGCATGGTGGCCTCAAGGTAATCTTCACCGATGGCGGTGAACACAATGCCCACGTGTGCCACCAGCGAATTTTCACCCAGCTTATTTAGCGTCTCAAGATCGACCGATCGTTTCCAAATTGCCATCTGTTAGGATCCCAGCGTTGCGCCACCGTCGACCACAATATCCTGCAGTACCACGTGGCTGGCAAGATCCGAAGCGAGGAACATCACGTTAGCCACGATCTCCTGCGGCTTAGCGATCTTACGCAACGGAATCCCCAGTTTGTACTGATCCGGGAAGCCATTGATCATCTCCTGTTCCGCTTCAGGCGTATGCCACAGGCTGCGCTGCATATCGGTATCGGTCGAACCCGGTGACACGATATTGCAGCGCACGCCGAAAGGTGCCATCTCCAGCCCAACGGTCAGACACAGGCTGCGCAGCGCCGCCTTGGATGCGCCATAGGCGGACATGCCGATGCGTGGTGCGTGCGCGGCGTTAGAGGCGATAGTGACAATCGCGCCCGCGCGCTGCTGGCGAAACACCGGCAAGGTTTGCTGGAACATATTGAACGCGCCACCGGCATTTACCGCCAAACAGGCTTGCCAATCCTCGAACGTCAGCTCATCAGTGCTGCCAATGCGCAGGATGCCGGCACCGTTTACCAGCACATCCAGACGGGGCTGATCCGCCAGCAAACGCTGGCAAACCGCTTTGACTTCAAGCGCATTCGCCACATCCAGCACCTGGGTAGTAAACGGATAGTCAGCCTGATCGAAACGCAGATCGAAGCCGATCACCTGTGCACCTGCCTGATGGAAGCTCAGCGCCGTGTGATAACCAATGCCTTTGCCCGCGCCGGTGACCCAGACGATTTTTCCACTGAAATCAAAGGTATTCATTTGGCTGGCACCCGTGACAGCAGCGCCCACCAGCCATCAATGGTTGGATTTTTAGCCAGGCTGACGAAATCGATATCGCTGTGCACCTGGCGCCAGCGCGCCGCCAGCGCCATGACGCGTACTGAATCCAGACCGTAATCGATCAGGTTCTCGTCATCCTCAGGCACATCGTCATCTTCCAGCAGCGGTAAAATCAGCGCGCGCAGATCGTCTTTGCTTAGCGGCAGCGGCATCAGATCGGCGGTCATTACCACTTTCCCACTGCGGCCAGCGGTGTAAGTCAGCGCCATCATGTGCTCTTCACGCGTAAAGTCAGCCAGCGCATCGGCCACCATAAACGGCTGAATGTTACGCATAAAGGCGTCTGTCGCGGTGGTCAGGCAGCCAATGTGCGCGTAAACGCCGGTGATGATCAGCTGGTCGCGCCCCATTTCTTGCAGGATCGACTCAAGCGGCGAGCGCACAAATGCGCTGTAGCGCCATTTGGTCAGAACCTGGTCGTCCTGATCCGGTGCCAGCGCATCAACGATCTTCTGCTGATCCGGATGCTTGTTCAGGCCCGGTCCCCACATGTCGTTAAGCAGCGCGCGATCGGCATCGCTCTGCTCATTTGGCTGTGCGGTATAAAACACCGGAATGCCCTGCGCCTTGCAGTAGGCGCGCAGGCGCGCGATGTTTTCGACTACCTGATCCACCAGCGGGCTGTTTTCTCCCCAGAAATTGAGGAAGTACGCCTGCATATCGTGAATCAACAGCGCGGCACGCTGCGGTTCCAGTGCCCACTTCACTTTGTTGGTTGGCAGTTCTGTCGCTGCAGGCAGCGCATACGAATTGAGTTTTGGAATAGCCATTACATTCTCCGGAACAGGTCACGCTTGCGCTTGTTGATCGGCAAGCTGTTGGCGTAAACGTTTTTTATCCACCTTGCCGACTGGCGTCAGCGGCAGGGCATCTACGCAGGTAATACGGTCAGGTAATTTGAACTCGGCGACGCCCAGTTCACGCAGATGACGGCGCAGCGCCACCGCTTTAATCGGCTGGCTGGCGACGATAAAGGCGCAGCTCTTTTCACCCATCAATTCATCGTTCATCGACACCAGCGCGGCGTGGATCACATCCGGATGGCGCTGCAGCAGATTTTCGATCTCTTCAGCTGCGATCTTCTCGCCACCGCGATTGATCTGATCCTTTTCGCGCCCTTGCACGGTGATATAACCCTGCGCGTTGATCTCAATCAGATCGCCGGAGCAGTAAAAGCCATTGGCGTCGAAGCTGGCGGCATTGTGTTCTGGGCTCTTGTAGTAGCCACGGAAGGTGTAAGGTCCGCGCGTCATCAGGCGACCGATGGTGCCGGTTGGCAGCGCATTGCCATGCTCATCGGCCACCCACACTTCATCGTCCGCAGAGATTGGGCGGCCTTGCGTGGTGAGAATGGTGTTCTCATCGTCGCCAAAGCGGGTGTAGTTCACCAAACCTTCGGCCATACCGAACACCTGCTGCAACTGACAGCCAATCTCACGCTGAATGCGTGCCGCCAGGGTTTCACCCAGCTTGGCGCCGCCCACCTGAATGCGCTGCAGCGAGGCCAGCTGTTGATTGCTGCCCCATTCCTGAATCGCCTGTAACCACAGGCTCACTGCCGGCGGCACCAAACCGGTATCCGTCACCTGATGCTTTTCAATCAGCGGGAAACACAACGTAGCGCTGGGATCGGCGGCCAGAATCACCTGTCCACCCGCGTAAAATACGCCGAGTGAACCGGGTGAACTCATCGCAAAGTTATGCGGGGCGGGCAGGGCGATGAGATAGCGCGTATCGGCGGTTACCTCACAGATCTCATCACTGGCGCGGATGCTGTAGTAATAGTCGTTGTGGGTGCGCGGAATCAGCTTCGGTGTACCGGTGCTGCCGCCGGAGAGCTGGAAAAACGCGACTTCATCGGCGGCGGTTGGCGTGGCGACGAAATCACCTGCGGCTTCCGCCATCAGCGCTTCCAGCGTGTTTTCCGGCTGGTTGTCATTACGCAGAATCACCTGCTGCAGCGAAGGCTGCGCGGCGCACAGGGCGCTGATAAAGGTGTCGTCAGCAAACAGTGCATGGGTGCGATCGGCAATCAGCAGCTTAGGTTCGATCTGCGCGGCATAGGCGCTGAGTTCGGTACGCTGATGGCTGAACAGGGCGAATACTGAGGCTACGCCGAGCTTAAACAGTGCGAATACCGTGACATAAAAATCAGCCACATTGCCGAGCTGCACCAGCGCGGTATCACCATTCTGCAAGCCGCGCCGCTGCAGCGCGGCAGCCAGATTGCTGCTTAGCACATCCATGTCGCGATAGCTGATTTGACGATCGCCATCAATCACCGCAATGGCATCGTTGTGCTGATGACGCGCCAAAATATCGGTCATCGGCACATCCAGCCAGTAGCCTTTTTCGCGGTAGCGCGCGGCCAGATCGTCCGGCCAGCGAGTATAGGGAATGCTCATGCTCTTTCCTTTATTGCAGTCCAAAGGCGCGCAACATGGTATCCAGCTTCACGCCGGTTTCGCGCCATTCTGATTCGGGTTGGGAGTCGGCCACAATGCCCGCGCCGGCAAACAGCCGTACACGCGTGCCATGCACAGTACCGCAGCGGATGGTGACGACCCATTCGCCATTGCCTTCGCTATCGCACCAGCCGACGATGCCGCCAAACAGTTGGCGATCAAAGGGTTCCAGCTGCTGAATCAACTGTTGGGCACGTTGATGCGGAAAGCCGCTCAGCGCCGGCGTTGGATGCAGCAGGCAGGCCAGCGACAGGGCGTTTTCGCGCTCGTCCTGAACTTCGCCGTCGATTTGCGTCGCCAGATGCCACAGCGTAGCGGTGGTGATCAGCGAAGGCGTGGACGGTACCGAGAGCAAACGGCTGCGCGGCTGCAGCGTGGTACGCATCGCGTCGGTCACCAGTTTGTGTTCATGGCGATCTTTGCTGGAATTCATCAGCGTGTTACCGACCGCGCGATCCTGCTGCACATCGCCATGATTGCGCCGCGCAGAGCCCGCCAGTGGGCAGGAGCTGAAATCGCGCCCCTGTTTACGCAGCATCAGTTCCGGGCTGGCACCGATCAGCGCACCGCCTTGCGGCAGCGGCAGATGGAAATGGTAGCTATTCGGGTTCTGCGCAATCACACGCTGCATCAGCGCCCCAGTATCAACCGGCTGCTCAGTGACGATATCCATCAGGCGCGACAGCACCACTTTATCGAGATCGCCGCGCTGCGTGGCCGCTACCGCATCTGCCACCATATCGATAAAGACATCGTGGTCCGGCACCGGCGTGCGGCGACGCACCTCAGGCAGATCGCTGATGCCTTGCGGCAGTGCGTTTTGCAGGTCGTCACGATTAAAGGTCTGATAAGACTCGGGAATAAACAAAGCCGCAGGTTGGCTGACATCGAAGGGAATCGCGCCGACCAAAATCGGATTGGCGATGCCCTGTTTTTTCGCGGCGTCAAAGTGCTGACGCAGCTGTTGTTGGAAATCACCCTGCAGCGACGCGGCGTCATGTACCGGCGTGGTAATAGTGGTATAGCATCCTTGCGTTGCCAAACTGCGCCACGGCGAGGTAAACAGGAAACCACGGCTTAGCGCGGAATAATCCTTCAGCCAGGCATTTTCAAACGTGGAAGATTCCACCATAATTTTCACCTATAAATGATAAGATTATTAAGAATGATTATCATTTTTATTATGGGCCTGTAACCTACGTCGATTGGGCAAAAGTGTCAATCCATTCGCGGGATTTCAGCTGCGTTTAACCGTAATCAGGTGCGGAAGCCAATCAGGGCAATATGCTAAAAAGTGGACCAAAACTTATGAATAAATGCGGTTTTTGGGGTATTGCAGCCCTATTGTGTGTTTTCCAGACGTTCGCCAGCGTCGCGCACGCCGAACAAGCCTGGCCGCGCACCGTTCAGGGCGCTAACGGACCGCTCACCTTAAGCAAAGCGCCGCAGCGCATTGTCTCCACCAGCGTGACACTGACCGGATCGCTGTTGGCGATTGATGCGCCGGTCATCGCCTCGGGCGCCACGGCCCCCAATAGTCGCCTGGCCGACGATCAGGGCTTCTTCCGTCAGTGGAGCGACGTGGCCAAACAGCACCAGCTCAAACGCCTGTACATCGGCGAGCCAAGTGCCGAAGCAGTGGCAGCAGAAGCGCCGGATCTGATTATCGTCAGCGCCACCGGCAATGATTCCGCCATCAAACTCGCCGACCAGTTCTCTGCCATTGCGCCGACGCTGGTGGTCAACTATGACGACAAAAGTTGGCAGGATGTGGTTACGCTGCTAGGCCAGGCCACCGGCCACGACGCGCAGGCTGCACAGCGTGTTAAAGCCTTTGACGATCGCGAAGCGGCGCTGAAGAAAGCCATCACGCTGCCACCGCAGCCGGTCTCCGCCATGGTGTGGAACGGCGGAGGACGCGCGGTCAACCTGTGGACCGCCGCCTCAGCGCAGGGCAAGCTGCTGGAACAACTGGGTTTCACCCTGGCGATGCCGCCGGCAAATGTGGCGCAGAGCCACAGCATGGGACAGCGTAAAGATATCGTTCAGCTATCGGGTGAAAACGTCGCCAGCGGCCTGACGGGTAAAACCTTCCTGCTGTTTGCCGCCGACGATAAAACCACGCAGTCGGTGCTGGGCAACCCGTTCCTTGCACAGAACGCCGCAGTACAAGGCAAGCAGGTTTACGCGCTGGGTGTTGATTCGTTCCGTCTCGATTACTACAGCGCCAGCAATCTGCTGGCGCGTCTGGAAAAACTGTTCGTTAAATCATGATGCCTGTTCCGCCAGCTCCGGTGCTGGCGGATGGTAACGACGTAAACGCCCCATCATCAACCACATCCCGATGCCCAGCAGCGCCGCCGCAAAGCCAAACACGGCGGCGGCCTGCGGTGGCAGCAGCCATGAACCCATCGCACCAATCACTGCCGCACCTATCGCGTCGCCGGTGACGTTCTGTGCCGTCCACAACCCGTTGATGCGGCCTAGCAAATGATCGGGCGTTAGCGCCTGAATCATTGCGTACTGCACCAGGCTATTGATGGCGCTGAAGTAGCCGAAGGCGACCAGACAAGCTAACGCCAGCGGCAGATTCGGCATCAGGCTAAACAAGCCCAGGGCGATAAACGCCGCAATCGCGCTGCCGAGCACCAGCTGTCCCGGACGTGCAGCGTGCTTAAGTTTACCGCTGGTGAAGGCGCCCACCGCCGCACCGAGCGGCACTGCGGCGTAGAGCAAACCCAGCTGGTCAGCACTCACTGACCAATGGGGCGCGAGTGCGGGATAGAGCACGCGCACCGCGCTGGCTAAGGTCACCAGCGCACCAATCAGCGCCACCATGCCGACAATCGGGCTGGCAAAGAGAAACTGCACGCCAGCAGCGAGGGATTTGAGCGGATGTTCGCGCGGCTGCGGCGGAGGCGGCAAGTTCGGTAATTTTAACAGGGTTAGCACCGTAAGCAGCGTGCCGAACGCGGCGAGTCCGTAGTTCCAGGTCACGCCGCCGTGGGCAATCACCAGACCGGCAATCGCAGGTGACAAAATCGAGCCAAAGCGCACCGTTAACATGGTGATGGCTCCGGCCTGCATAATATTTTCCCGCCCCACCAGCGCGGGCGTGGCGGCTAACAGTGCAGTGACGCCAATCGCCCCGAAGAAACCATCCCAGAAGCCCAGCAGATAAACGGCGATTAACGAAGGTTCCGGCAGCGCCGCATTGATCGCCAGCGCGATAAAGCCCAGCCCGCAGGTTGAACGGGCGAAAAGAATCAGCTTCTTACGCTCATGGCGATCCGCCAAAACGCCGCCGGTCAGCAGACCAATAAACATGCCCGTAGCGGCCAGCGTCACCGCCAATCCCACCAGCAGCGGTGAATTTGTCATGTGCTGGATCTGCACCGGAACCGCGACGGCAAGCATGCCGAGCGCGACAATCGAGATAAAGCGCGCAATGAATACTGCGCGAAAAGCCGGATGGGTTTTCAGCAGTGAGAGATCGATAAAGTGGGATGATTTGTTCATAGGTTCGCCTTTTTGCACCAATTTTCCTCATCGTCCGCGAGGCGAGTCATGGTAACATAGCTAAACGCGAGTAATAACGATAACCATTATCAAGTTGCATCGCGCATGCGACGACGTTGAACAGTGAAGGTTTAGAACGCTATGCGCCAGATCCGTGCATTGGCAGGCTCAGGGATTCTGCTCTTGCTCCTCATCGCGCTCAGCTTAATGCTGGGAGCAAAATCAATACCGCTTCCCGATGTTTATCATTCGCTTACCGCCAGCTGTAATAGCGCGGAGTGTGTGATTGTGCGTGACGCGCGCTTGCCGCGTACCCTGGCTGGTTTGCTGGCGGGCGTGGCGCTCGGGCTGGCCGGTGCCTTGATGCAGAGTCTGACGCGCAACCCGCTGGCCGATCCCGGCATTCTCGGCGTCAATGCCGGTGCCGGTTTTGCAGTCGTGATTGGCATTGCGCTGTTTGGCGCAGATTCGCCGGTAGATTGGCTCGGCTTCGCTTTTGCGGGCGCACTGCTCTCTTCGTTGCTGGTGGCATTGACCGGTGCGATTGGCGGTGGCCGCGTCAATCCGGTACGTCTTACGCTGGCGGGCGTCGCGCTGGGCGCAGTGCTGGATGGGCTGACGTCTGGCCTGTCACTGCTCAATCCTGACATCTATGATCACCTGCGTTTCTGGCACAGCGGCTCGCTGGATATCCGTAACTTTACCGTGCTACGCACACTGTTTCCGGCGGTGCTGGTGGGCAGCGTGGTAGCGATTTGTCTGTCGCAGGCGCTCAACAGCCTCAGCATGGGCGGCGATATGGCCACCGCACTCGGTACACGCGTGGGGCGGACCCAGCTGCTTGGCCTGCTGGCGATTGCGCTGCTGTGCGGTGCTGCGACGGCGGCGGTGGGGCCAATTGCCTTTGTCGGTCTGATGACGCCGCACTTTGCCCGCTGGCTGGTGGGCAACGATCATCGCTGGATGCTGCCGGCGACGGCGCTTATCACGCCGATTCTGTTACTCGCCGCCGATATTCTTGGCCGCCTGCTGGTGGCGGGGGAGCTGCGGGTTTCCATCGTCACGGCAATGCTCGGTGCGCCGATGCTGATTGTACTGGTGCGCCGCAAACTGGGCCGGGGTGCGCTATGACGCGTCGAACCTGGTTACACGCGCTATGGCTGCTGCTTTGCTGCGCAGTGCTGGCGTATCTGGCGATGACGCGCGGGGCATTGCAGATTAGCGGCGAACAAATCGGGCAGCTGCTGCTCGGTCAGGGCGCCGGTAACGTCAAACTGATCGTGCTGGAGTGGCGCTTGCCGCGCGTGCTGATGGCGCTGCTGATTGGTGCCGCATTAGGCATCAGCGGAGCGATTTTCCAGTCGCTGCTGCGCAATCCGCTCGGCAGTCCGGATATTCTCGGCTTTAACACCGGCGCATACAGCGGCGTGCTGGTGGCGCTGGTGCTGTTCAATCAAAGTGTAACGGCGATGACCGGCGCGGCACTGATTGGCGGCATCGCCACGGCGGCGCTGGTGTACCTGTTTGCCTGGCGCAACGGGGTGGAAACCTTCCGGCTGATTATCGTTGGTATCAGCGTGCGCGCGCTGCTGATGGCGTTGAACTCGTGGCTGATTATCAGCGCCTCGTTGGAGTCGGCGCTGAGTGCCGGTTTGTGGAGCGCCGGATCGCTTAACGGGATTACCTGGGCGAAAACGCCGCCGGTGATTGCCGTGCTGCTGCTGGCATTAGCGCTGATGGCGCTGCTGGCGCGGCGTATGCGCCTGCTGGAGATGGGTGACGATACCGCCAATGCGCTTGGCGTGCCGGTGGAGCGCAGCCGGATGTGGCTGATGCTGATTGGCGTGGTGTTAACGGCAGCATCAACGGCGCTGGTGGGACCGATTTCGTTTGTCGCGCTGCTGGCGCCGCAAATTGCACGGCGTCTGGGCGGCGGTGTCAAAGGTGCGTTGCCGCTGGCAGCGCTGTGTGGCGCGTTGCTGCTGATTGCCGCTGACTTCGCCGCACAGCATCTGTTCCTGCCTTATCAATTACCGGTTGGCGTAATTACCGTCATCCTCGGTGGACTCTATCTGATAGCTTTACTGGTGCGGGAGGCGCGACGCCAATGATCGATATCCCTTCACGTCTGCGTGGCGAAGGTTTAACGCTGGGCTACGACAAAAAAGTGGTGGCAGAGAATTTATCGGTAGCGATTCCCGAAGGGGAGCTGACGGTAATTATCGGTCCCAACGCCTGCGGAAAATCGACGCTATTACGTACGCTCAGCCGTCTGCATACCCCACTGAAAGGGGAAGTCTTGCTGGATGGCGAAGCGATTGCGCGCTATCCGACCAAAGAGGTGGCGCGCCGCCTTGGCCTGCTGCCACAGAGTTCGAATGCGCCTGCCGGCATTAGCGTCACGGAGCTGGTGGCGCGCGGGCGTTATCCGCATCAGGCGCTGTTTGGTCGCTGGCGCGCGGAAGATGAAGCTGCGGTGCAACAAGCGATGCGCGCCACGGGCGTGAGCGATTTAGCGCAGCAGTCGGTGGATACCTTATCGGGCGGGCAGCGTCAGCGCGTGTGGATCGCCATGGTACTGGCGCAGGAAACGCCGCTGCTGCTGCTGGATGAGCCGACCACCTGGCTGGACATTACGCATCAAATTGAGTTGCTGGAGCTGATGCAGGAGCTGAATCAGCAGCATGGTCGTACGCTGGTGGTGGTGCTGCACGATCTCAATCACGCCTGCCGCTATGCCACGCACTTGATTGCGATGCGTTACGGCAAGATTGTCGCCGAGGGGAAACCGGCGGAGATCGTGACGCCAGCGTTGATCGAGCAGGTGTATGGTTTGCGCTGCGTGATTGTGGAAGATCCAGTGGCGCATACGCCGATGATTGTGCCGCTGGGGCGCGGAAGATAATTGAGGTGGTCGCCATGAATGGCGACCCTACAAAATCACACCGGCACATCGTAGGGTCGCCATTCATGGCGACCTGGTTTGCATCTAACCCAGCAACCGCTGCAACAGTGGCCCAATCTGCTCAAACATTTGCGGTGAAATGATCTCCACGTGGGCGCAATCCATCGGCCACACCTCTAGCTCATCCACATAGGGTGCCCAGGCACGACGTGCATCTTGTCCCGGCTGCTGCGTCTGCTCGGCGAGGAACAACGTGGCGCGACCGTTAAAACGCGCACTGCGCGCGGTAGCCAGCAGGCGCACTGAACTGGCGTAGTTAGCCTCGATGGTATCAAACATCGCGCGCATCTCTTCCCCGGCCTGATGGCGCTGTGCAGCGATAAACTGCTCGCGTTCGCGATTCACCTCTTCCAGCACCGCAGGATCCAGCACGTTCTCGCCGCGCTTCTCATCCCAGTTTTGCGTCTCTGGCGGCCAGGTATCCAGCAAGCCAAGGAATGCGACCTCTTCGCCCGCCGCTTCCAGCCGTGCTGCAATGCCTTGTGCCAGCGTGCCGCCGAGTGAATAGCCGAGGAAATAGTAAGGCCCGTGCGGCTGCACCTCGCGCAGGGTGTGCAGATGCGCCTCGCACACCTCATCCAGATGCGTGCTCTGGTTCAGCGGGCTGTTGATATCCGGCGACTGAATGCCGATCAGCGACCAGCTCGGATCGAGATAGCGTTGCAAGATGCTGAACTGCCAGGCAAAACCTGACGCCGGATGGAAGCAGAATAGCGTTGGGCCGTTGCTTTGACGCAGCGGCAGCACCGCTTCGAAGCCAGCCTGCTGATGTGATTGCGCATCACTGAGCAGAGTCGCCAGTTTCTCTACCGTCGAGGCCACCATAATCTGCCCCACTGAAACCGGCTGTTGCAGCTCGCGACGCAGCTGCGCCGCTAAGCGCATCGCCAGCAGCGAATGACCGCCAAGGGCGAAAAAGTCATCCTGCGCGCTGATGGCATCGCGTGCCAGCAGCTGGCAGAAGGCATTTGCCAGCGTGGTTTCCAGACCAGCGTAGGGGGCACGTCCCGCGCTGGCACTGGCGGACTCTGGCAACGGCAGCGCTTTGCGATCCAGCTTGCCATTGCTGCTGAGCGGGAAAGCATCAAGCTGCACAATGGCAACGGGCACCATATGCGCGGGCAAGCGTTGCGCCAGCGCCTGACGCAGTGCTTCGCCATCAACCGGCTGCGCGGCTAGCACGTAACCCACCAGCTGGCGTGCATCACCCTGTGCCGCCGCGCCGCCCAGCACCACGGCGTGCGTTACCGCTTGCTCAATGCCCGGCTGGGCGCTGAGCACATGATCAATTTCATTCAGCTCGATACGCTGACCGCGAATCTTCAGCTGATCGTCGCTGCGGCCGAGATATTCCACCGCACCGTTATCCAGCCAGCGCGCCACGTCGCCGGTGAGGTACATGCGCTCGCCGGGGCTGAAGGGATCGGCAATAAAGCGGCTGGCAGTAAGATCGGGACGACCAAGATAGCCATGCGCCAGCTGGACGCCGGTTAAATAGAGATCGCCCGCGACGCCCGGCGGTACCGGCTGCATGCGGGCATCGAGGATGCGCAGCCCGGTGTTCCACACCGGGAAACCAATCGGCACGCTGGCCCCTTCGACGGCAGCCAATGCATCACCAAACGCCGGATACCAGCTGACATCCACTGCGGCTTCGGTTGGACCATACAGATTGTGCAACGGCACCCGCGTCAGTGTTTCCCACTCGCGTGACAAGTCGGTCGGCAGCGCTTCACCGCTGCAGAACACGTTACGCAGGCTGGCACAGCAGGCAATCGCCTGTTGATCATCAAGGGCCGCGACAAAGGCCGCCAGCATCGAGGGTACGAAATGCGTGGTGGTGACTTTGTAGCGGGCAAACAGTTGCTGCAGCGCTTCAGGATCGCGATGTGCCTCTGGCGGCGCCATCACCAACTGCGCGCCGACCAGCAGCGGCCAGAAGAATTCCCATACTGAAACATCGAAGCTGCTCGGCGTTTTTTGTAAAACCACATCATCGGCTTGCAGCGGGTAGCGATCCTGCATCCACAACAGGCGATTGACGATGGCTTCATGGCCTACCATCACCCCTTTAGGACGGCCGGTAGAACCTGAGGTGTAAATGATGTAAGCACCATCCTGCGGTGTCGGCGCGCTGGCCGGTTGTGGCGCAGTTGGCGTGCTATACAGCGCATCAAAATGCAGCTGATTGACCGACGCGATGGCGCGAAAGCGCGCGCTGAGTGCCGCGCAGGTGATCAGCGTTTTCGGTGCGGCATCTTCCAGCATCAGCTGCAGGCGATCGTCGGGATAGCCGGTATCGAGTGGTAAATACGCGGCGCCAAGCGAAACAATGGCCTGCAATGCCAGCGACAGCTGCACTGAGCGCGGCAGCGCTACCGCGACAATATCGCCGCGCTGCACGCCTGCGGCAGTCAACTCCGCCGCCAGCGCAAATACCTGCTGTTGCATTTGGTGATAGTTCAGCTGGTGCTGCGCATCGGCGAGCGCCGGGGCATCCGGCGTACGTACCGCCTGCTGGGCCAGCAGCGAGGCCAGCGTTTCTGCCGGCAGCGGATAAGCGGTTTGGTTAATCGCGGTAATCTGCGCGTGTTCCTCAGCAGTGAGCAGATCGAGTTCGCCACACGGGCGCTGCGGTTGCTCAGCCAACTGATTCAGCAGCAAGGCAAAGCGGCTGGCATGACGCTGCAAGGTCTGTTCGCTGTAGCGCTCGGCATTGGCCAGCAGCTCAAGGGTTAATTCACCTTGCTCACTGATATAGATAGCGATTTCCAGGTCGCGTACCGGTCCGGAAGCCAGTTGATGGGTGATGCCCTCAACGCCGGCGAAATCGAGCTGGTAATCAAACATCTTCAGGTTGATCACCGGACCGTACAGCGGATCGCCATCGCCAAGACGACCGAGATCGCGCTGCACCTGTTCGGCGTCATAGCGCTGATGACGGCGCATCTTTTTCACTTCACCCGCCAGCTGCGCGGCGAGGGCGCTCAGTGGCTGCGTGGGATCGTAATGCACCGCCATCGGCAATACGTTGATCACTGGACCGGTAGCGCACAAGGCGGCGGAACCGATACGACGCATAAAGATGAAGCCGGCGGCAAAGTCGTTTTGGCCGCTGAGACGTGCCAGCCACAGCGCAACAAGGGCGAAGGCAAGATCGGCGGCGCTGGATTGCGGGTGCTGCTGCACCAACGTTTGAAAGGTGCTGCGATCCAGCGTCACGCTGTGGCGAAGTAGATCGGTGCTGGCGGTTTGTCCGGCAAGCGGTAGCGGCGAGAGCGACGCCGGTGACGGCAGCGCCGCCCCTTTTTCGCGCCAGAACTGGCTGTCACGCGTGAACGAGGAGGATTCGCGATAGCGCTGATACTCTTCAACCACCTCGCTAAACGGGATAAACGGCGTCGGTTCGGCCGACTGCTGGTGCACTGCGGCGCTGTAGAGGTTAGCGATGCGGCGCGTCAGTGCGGTAAAGCTGAAGCCATCCACCACCAAATGGTGATAGCGCTGATACCAGAACCAATGCTGCTCGCCGAGGCGGAACAGGCAGTGATGCCACAGTTTTGCGCCGCTCAGCACGCGCAGATCGCTGTTCATATCTTCGCGCATCAGCACGCGTGCTGTGGCGACGGCATCGGCCTCGCCGCGCAGATCGATAATCTGCGGCGGACTAAATTGTTGCGGCTGGAGCCACTGCAACGCTTCGCCTTCCACTTCGCCGAAGGCCATGTTTAGCGTATCGGCTTCCTGCATGCCCGCGACAATTGACTGGGCGAGTAAGGCGCTATCAATGTCACCGCGCAGCTCGACAAAGTGCGCTACCGCGTAAGCGTTGCGGTGCGGGGACAGCTGATCGGCAATCCAGATACCGGGCTGTGCCGCGACTAACGGCAGGGTTTGTTGGTCAATCATAGATTTATTCATCAGGGATTCGGACATGGATGCTCCGGTTGGTTCAACAGGGCTTGTAAGCCACTTAGCAGGCCACCGCGCCAACAGAGCGCGTCGTGCCCGCCTTCCACCGGCTGGTAATGCACCTGATAACCGGCAGCGTGCAGTTGCTGCTGTAACTGTTGATTAGCTTGCAAAATTAAGCCTTCGCGCTTGCCCGCTTCCAGCCAGAAGCGCAGCGGCTGGCGTGGTGCAAGGCCACTCTCCAGCGCCTGTAGCAGCCAACCGTGCGGATTGCCGCGTTCCGGCCACCAGAAGGAGCCGGAGAGGCTGAGCGCATTGCCAAAGGTTTCCGGCCAGTGCAGCGCGGCATATACCGAGGCGAGGCCGCCAAAACTTTGCCCGGCGACGATGGTGCTATCGGCCTGCTGGCGATAGGGCACTGATTGGGCAATCTGCGGTAGGAGTTCTTGCTGGAGAGCTTGCCAAAACTGCGCATTGCACGGCAGCTCGCGGCTGCGGTGGTCGCGGTCGATGATATCGATAAACAGATATACCGCAGGCGGCAAGGTGCCGGCATCGGTAAGCTGCTGCAGCGGCCCGGCAATCGGCATGTTGTGCGCCCAGAACTGCCCATCCAGCAGGATCGCCAGCGGACGCTGCGCGGGATTGGCGTCGCCGGTGGTGTAAATCCATACCTTGCGGCTGTTGCCCAATATTGCGCTGTGCCATTGCTGCTGCTGCAGCTCCACGGCTGACGCCGTGCCCTTATCTACCGCTTGCCATACCTGCTGATTCGGGGCCTGCGGCAGATGCAGCGGTGAGACACTCATGCCACGTCCGCCAGACCAGCCGCGTAAATAATTCAGCGGATCGGCCTGTGCAGTGGGGAATTTATCGCGCCACCAGTTGCGCAGCGAAGACATGTCGGCTTCACCAGAAAAGTCGGTGGCCTGTTCATCGGGCATTAAACAGTAGCTGCCGCGCCAGTTAGCCGGTAGCGAAGTCTGCCAGTACCAGACGTTAGTGCCCGTCACGCGCATCAGCGACTGTGGTGGGCGGCGCTGGTGGTGATCGGTGACGCCGGTAATGTTGATCCATACGCGCTGGGTCGACGATTGTGTTTCATCACCTTGCGGGTCGCGCCAGAAGAAGGTGACCTGACATTGGCCATCGTCTGCTAACTCAATACGGGGAATCCCCTGGGATTGTTGCGCCTGCCACCAGGCTGCACTGCCGGTTACATCATTTCGCCAGGTCATAGGGCTGCCAGTCGGTGTTTACGCGGAGATTTACATAAGCTTGATGAATAATACTATTGATAATAATTTGCATTTGCAATAGGGTGGCTGCGCTCAAAAATGAGCACGCTCGTTCCGCCTGATGCTTACCGTTCGGTAAGGTTGCGCTACGGATGGTTTGAAGGGTCTGGAACTGGGCGCGATAGGAACAGGGATCTTCTCACCGGCTCGCCAGTCAGCATGCAACGGCTTTTGCTGGCCATCCAGGAACGTATAAAATGAAAAATTACTCGCGGTTATCATTAGCTATTCTTCTTGAATTGGGGCTCAGCGCCTCACTGCTCTCCAGCGGCGCCTGGGCAGCAGAGACTTCCTCCAGCAAAACCTCAGCGAGCACCACTGACGCACAATCGATGGACGGCGGCACCTTAATGGTTACCGCGCAGCAGCAGAACCTGCAGGCGCCGGGCGTCTCAACCATCACCGCCGACGAAATCAAAAAGCATCCGCCCGCGCGCGATGTATCAGAAATTATCCGTACCATGCCAGGCGTGAACCTGACCGGTAATTCCACCAGCGGCCAGCGCGGCAACAATCGCCAGATCGATATTCGTGGCATGGGCCCAGAAAATACCCTGATCATGGTGGATGGCATGCCGATCACCAGCCGCAACTCGGTGCGCCTTGGCTGGCGTGGCGAGCGTGATACGCGCGGTGATACTAACTGGGTGCCGCCGGAGATGATCGACCATATCGACGTGATTCGTGGACCTGCAGCGGTACGTTACGGTAACGGCGCAGCGGGCGGCGTGGTGAATATCATCACCAAAAAACAGTCCGATCAGCAGTGGCACGGTTCATGGAACACCTATTACAACGTGCCAGAACACAAAGCCGAAGGCGCCACTAAACGCACCAACTTCAGCCTGGAAGGACCGCTGGGCGATGATTTCAACTTCCGTTTGTACGGCGGTTTAGCCAAAACGCAGGCCGATGCCTATGACATCAATGAAGGTCATGCGGCGGCGCGTACCGGTAGCTATACCGGCAGTTATCCATCGGGCCGCGAAGGCTCGGTGAATAAAGATATTAATGCATTACTGAGCTGGGCATTTGCGCCGATGCAAACGCTGGAGCTACAGGCCGGCTTCAGCCGTCAGGGCAACCTTTATGCCGGCGATACGCAGAACACTAACACCAGCGCGCTGGTGAAAAGCCTGTACGGTGATGAAACCAACCGCCTGTATCGTCAAAACGTCTCACTGAAATGGACCGGCGCGTGGGATAACGGCGTCAGTACCAATACCTACGCGCGTTATGAGAAAACCCGCAATTCGCGCATCAACGAAGGTTTGGCGGGCGGCACCGAAGGTATCTTCTCCAACAGCGGTTTTAACACCATTCAGCTGGATGATGTGCTGCTGCACAGCGAAGTCAGTATTCCGTTTGAACTGCTGTTTAATCAAACCGCGACGCTGGGTACCGAATGGAACCAGCAGCGCATGAAAGATGGTTCATCCAACGCCCAGGCGGCGAACTACGGCGCGGTGCCGGGCATCGACAACACTGGCCGCAGCCCCTATTCCCAGGCGGAGATTTTCTCACTGTTCGCTGAAGACAACATGGAGCTGACCGACAGCACCATGCTGACGCCCAGCCTGCGTTTCGATCACCACTCAATTGTGGGCAATAACTGGAGCCCGTCGCTCAATTTGTCGCAAGGTCTGGGCGATGACTTCACGCTGAAGATGGGCATCGGGCGCGCTTATAAAGCGCCGAGCCTGTATCAAACCAACCCAAACTATCTGCTGTACAGCAATGGCCAGGGTTGCGCTGCCAGCACCGGCGCCTGTTATCTGCAAGGTAACAGCGATCTGAAAGCCGAAAACAGCATCAACAAAGAGGTGGGACTGGAGTGGAAACACGAAGGTTATCAGGCCGGTTTGACCTGGTTCCGCAACGATTATCGCAACAAGATCGAAGCCGGTTACTCGCCAGCGGGCAAAGCCTCTAACGGCACCACCGATATTTATAAGTGGGAAAACGTACCGAAAGCGGTGGTGGAAGGGCTGGAAGGTACGGTTAACGTGCCGTTCTCCGACAGCGTGACGTGGAACAATAACTTCACCTATATGCTGCAGAGTAAGAACAAAGAGACCGGCGATCGCTTATCGGTGATTCCTGAGTACACGCTGAACTCGACGCTGAGCTGGCAGGCAACGCAGGATCTGTCGCTGCAAACCACGCTGACCTGGTACGGCACGCAAACGCCGAAGAAGTATGATTACAAAGGTAATGCTTCAACCGGCAGCGCGACCGATAAAGTCAGTCCTTACTCGATTATCGGCATGAGCGGCACCTACGATATCAACAAGTACGCCAGCGTCACGGTGGGTATCGATAATCTGTTCGATAAGCGTCACTATCGTGAGGGCAATGCGCAAACCACCGGCAACGCCAACACCAACTCTTATCTGTATGGTGCGGGTGCCAATACCTATAACGAATCAGGTCGTACTTACTTTATGAGCCTGAATACCCACTTCTAAGGCGAGTTAGCCAATAAGTTGATGCGGTAAATAGCAGCGGGCAATCAGTCCGCTGCTATCCTCACGATTGACCAGTTCCAGCCTGCCGCGATGCATCTGCACGATGCGCAGCACGATATTCAGACCCAGCCCGCTACCGCCGTAACGCTGATCGCGTCGACGGAATGCCTGCGTCAGCTCTTCCGCGGCGGCGGCATCAATGCCCGGTCCCTGATCCCACACTTCAATAATCACCTGCTGCTTGTCCTGCTGCATTCTCACCGCTACCTCGCTGCCTTCCGGGCTGTAGCGTGAAGCGTTCTCCAACAGATTGCGCAGCATCAAACGTAGCAGCACCGCTTCGCCTTGCTGCGGCACATCGTTGACCTGCGGCCAGTGCAGCGTTTGCTGGCGCTGTTGCAACAGCTCTGCCATTTCCGGTTCCAGCGGCTGCATGATGTCTTTCTGCCACAGCAACTGCTGATAGTGACCGCCAGCCAGCGCCTGACCGGCGCGCGACAGCATCAGCAACTGTTCAACGGTGTGCATCAGCTGGTCGATGCGTTCGATCAGCATCCCGCTTTGCGGCACGTTCTGCTGGTGCAGCAGCTCCAGATGCAGGCGTAATCCCGCCAGCGGCGTGCGCAGCTCGTGCGCCGCGTCGGCGGTGAATAATCGCTCCTGCTGTAGCGTGTGATCGAGGCGTGAAAATAGCTGGTTGATCGCGGTGGTGACCGCCACGATCTCATCCATCTCGGAATAGACCGGCAACGGCGTCAGGTTATCCGCTGATCGGTGTGCAAGGCTGTCTTGCAGCGATTTCAGCGGGCGGATGATCCAGGTAATCGCCCAAAACGACAGCAGCAAGGTGAGGGCGACCATCACTAAGGAGGGCAGAAGCAGTGAGGCGATCGCTTCGCGAATCTCATTTTCGACACGATCGTTACGCGCCTGAGCGGAAAGCGTTTCATTGACTAAAAAACTGATCTGCTCGCGGCTCTCATGCCACAGCCAGATGGCGCTCATCACCTGACAGGTGAGGAGAATCAGCGCCAGCATAATCAGTAACCGCTGACGCATGCTGTTCATTCGCGGAGTTCCAGACGATAACCGACGCCACGCACAGTTTTGATACGATCTTTTCCCAGCTTGCGACGCAGATTGTGGATGTGAACTTCGAGAGTGTTGGATCCAGGATCGTCATTCCAGCTGTAGAGATCCTGCTGCAACGTTTCACGATGGACGTTTTGCCCAACGCGCATCAGCAAACGGGTGAGCAGTGCGAACTCTTTCGGCGTGATCTCCAGCGGATGTTCTTCCAGTAGCACCTGTTGTGAACTGAGGTTGAGCGTCAGATCGCCCTGTTGCAGCAGATTATCGCTGTGGCCCTGATAACGGCGGATCAGCGCCCGCACGCGGGCCTGCAGCTCGACCAGCGCAAACGGCTTTACCAGATAATCATCGGCGCCGGCATCCAGGCCATCAACGCGATCCTCCAGCGCATCGCGCGCGGTGAGGATCAACACCGGTACGGCAATGCCGTCGCGGCGCCACTGTCGTAGCAATGAAGCGCCATCGCGATCCGGCAAACCCAGATCGAGCACGATCAGGCTGTACTGACCGCTGCGCAACATGGCGTTACTCTCGGCGGCGGTGCTGGCGCAGTCGATAGCGTAACCTTGTGCGCTGAGCGCTTGCGCCAGACCCGATTGCAACAGCGCATCATCTTCGACAATTAGCAGTTTCATCAGTTGTTTTTATTGATATCCGTGTAAAGGCGGCTCTCAAAACGTACCAATGGAATGCGGCGCGTTTTCTGATCTTCCGGCGGCACAGCATAGCCGGACAGGAACTGCACAAAGGCCACGCGCGCACCGCTTGAGGTAGTGATGAATCCAGCCAGATTATAGACGCCCTGCAGTGAACCGGTTTTCGCCGAGACTTTGCCATCGAGGCCTGCTTCATGCAGACCGCCACGATATTGCAGCGTGCCGTCGTAACCGGCCAGCGGCAGCATCGAAATATAATTCAGCGTCGAGTCGTTTTTCGCAATGAATTGCAGCACTTGCATCATGGTATCTGGTGCAATCAAATCATGACGCGACAGTCCTGAGCCATCCACCTGAATGCTGTTGCCCATATCGACACCGGCTTTTTCACGCAGAATGCGGCGTACCGCATCCGAACCCGCGCGGAAAGTGCCCGGCACGTTGAAGTAGTGGTGGCCGATGGTGCGGAACACGGTATCGGCAATCATGTTGTCCGATTTTTTCAGCATGGTATGCAGCAGCGTGTGCAGCGGCGCAGATTGCGTTGAAGCCAGCACGGTGCCCGGCGAGGTCACTTGCGCCTGACGCACCAGATGGCCGCTGTAATCGATATCGGCGGCACGCAGTTCGGCTTTAAGGATCTCACCGGCCCACGCAGCACCGTCCTGCACGGCAAATGCCAGCGGCAGCGGCTCAGCGCGTTGACGCATACAGCCGGTTAAGGTGTAGCGATTGAGCTCGCCCGGCACCACATCCAGCTCGCAATATTGCCCATCACCACTGTTACGACCGATGGTGCGCACCTGGCTGAACATATGTGCCGGGTAATAGGAGGCAATGCGCACGAAGGCATTTTCGCCCGGCGTATTGGCGCTATACAGCGATACTGAGAAACAGTTTTTATCGACAATCGCAGCACCTGGCGGTGCACTAAAGCACTGCGTCAAATCGTTCCACGGCCAGCCGGGCGCCATATCGTGGCTGGCGAACACCGAGGTGTCGACCACCAGATTGCCTTTAATATGCGTGATGCCCTGTTTTTTCAGCGCGGCCACCATATTGCGCAGATCCTGACGGCTCAACGTTGGATCGCCGCCGAAACGCGCGACCAGATCGCCATTCAGGGTGCCATCATTGACCGCGCCTTTGGTCTCCATGGTGGTCTGGAAACGGAAGTCAGGACCGAGTTCCAGCAGGGCCGCCAGCGCCGTCACCACTTTCATGGTGCTGGCCGGTAATGCCATCTGTTTGCCGTGATAATCGATTATCGGGGTTGATGCGCCCACTTTTTGTACCATCAGCGCCAGGTTTGCGCCGTCTGGCAAATACTGCATGTATTCTTCAACGGGAGCTGCTTGTGCCTGCAGCATAAACGCACAGGTTAATCCGGTAACAAGTCGTGAAAATCGCATAATCTCGCGGTAACTGACGGGTGAAGGCGTCAATACTACGTCCCCGGACGGTGCAAAGTAAACGATGACCCACAGGGAACTCTGGGGTAAAATACGTATCAAAATGCAAAACCGAACCTGACCCGGAAAGCTTTCCGGGTCAGGCTTCTTTTGCTTGTGAAAAGAGGTAACGCGCCGCAGAAGCTGTTTTCTGCTGTCACCGGTCAGGATGACGCCGTTAACCAGGATAGATGACGAGGAGCCAAAATGAATCAGATTCCGATGACGTTGAAAGGCGCTGAGAAGCTGCGCGAAGAGCTGAACGAACTGAAATCCGTAAAGCGTCCGCGCATTATCGCCTCCATCGCCACAGCCCGTGAGCACGGCGATTTAAAAGAGAATGCCGAATATCATGCGGCTCGCGAAGAACAAGGTTTTTGCGAGGGTCGTATTCAGGAGATCGAAGCTAAGCTCTCCAATGCGCAGGTGATTGATATCACTGCAATGCCGAAAACCGGCCGCGTTATTTTTGGCGCAACCGTGACCATTCTGAATGTGGAAACGGATGAAGAGTTCACCTACCGCATCGTGGGTGACGATGAAGCTGACTTCAAACAGAACCTGATCTCCGTGAATTCGCCGATGGCGCGTGGATTGGTGGGAAAATCAGCGGATGATGTCGCGATTGTCAAAACCCCGGGTGGGGATGTGGAATATGAAGTGCTGAAGGTGGAATACCTTTAAGATATTGCTACGCTTTGCAATATGTCGCTGCATTTTGTAAAGAAAGGAAAAAGGCCGCACTGCGGCCTTTTATCACATGCAGGAGCGTGGCACTTTCTTTGCCCGTCGCCGCCTTTAGGGCATGATTAACGCGGAAGAGTGATTTTACGCTCTTTGGCAGGGCGATATAGCACCAGCGTGTTGCCGATGACCTGTACGTTGCCTGCTTTAGTTTCACGCACGATAGCGTCAACGATCAGCTGCTTGGTTTCACGATCTTCCGAGGCAATTTTTACCTTGATCAATTCGTGATGCTCGAGCGCCAGTTCGATTTCGGCGAGCACGCCTTCAGTTAGGCCATTACCGCCCAGCATGACAACCGGCTTAAGCGGATGGGCAAGGCCTTTCAGGTGCTGTTTTTGTTTGGTACTCAGATTCATCGTATTTTTTGCTTACTCAGGGATTGAAAACGGTTCATTCTACCGCCATCTCGGGTATATCGCCAAATCAACGCGACCATTGCGTGCTGATTTATCGCTACGATGACGATTTAATTGGAAAAATTATGACGGGTAAAAAGCGTTCGGCCAGTTCCAGTCGCTGGCTACAGGAACACTTTAGCGATAAATATGTGCTGCAGGCACAGAAAAAAGGGTTGCGTTCGCGTGCCTGGTTTAAACTTGAGGAAATACAGCAGGGTGACAAGATTTTCAAACCCGGCATGACGGTGGTTGATCTGGGCGCTGCACCCGGCGGTTGGTCGCAATATGTGGTACAGCTTATCGGATCAAGTGGTCGTATCATTGCCTGCGATCTGTTACCAATGGATCCCATTGTCGGCGTTGATTTCCTGCAAGGCGATTTTCGTGATGAAGCGGTGCTTAACGCCTTACTGGAGCGCGTTGGCGACCAAAAGGTGCAGGTGGTGATGTCAGATATGGCACCCAACATGAGCGGGACACCTGCGGTTGATATTCCACGTTCGATGTATTTGGTAGAATTGGCGCTGGAAATGTGTCGGGATATCCTGGCCCCAGGCGGCAGTTTTGTCGTGAAAGTGTTTCAGGGAGATGGCTTCGATGAATACCTGCGGGAAATTCGCTCCCTGTTTACGAAAGTGAAAATTCGTAAGCCGGACGCTTCGCGATTACGTTCGCGCGAAGTGTACATTGTGGCGACGGGGCGCAAACTTTAGCCTGAATTGCCGGAATCAAAGCAAGACGACCAATGCGTTTACTCTGATGTCTAATTCTGAGTTTCAAGGTAAACAAGCAAAATCATCCGCACTGCGATTCCAGGTATGAAGGATCTATAGTACCCTACGCTGTCTGTTAACATCGTTGTAATATGAGGTTAATCCCTTGAGTGACATGGCGAAAAACCTGATTCTCTGGTTAGTCATCGCGGTCGTGCTGATGTCTGTATTCCAGAGCTTTGGGCCCAGCGAGTCGAATGGCCGTAGGGTTGATTATTCAACTTTCCTATCGGAAGTGAACCAAGATCAGGTCCGCGAGGCACGAATTAACGGGCGTGAGATTAACGTTGTCAAAAAAGACAGCAATAAATACACCACCTATATCCCCGTCAACGATCCTAAGTTACTCGATAACCTGTTGACCAAAAACGTCAAAGTAGTTGGCGAACCGCCTGAAGAACCAAGCCTGCTGGCTTCAATCTTCATCTCATGGTTCCCAATGCTGCTGCTGATTGGCGTGTGGATCTTCTTTATGCGGCAGATGCAGGGCGGCGGCGGTAAGGGCGCGATGTCCTTCGGCAAGAGCAAAGCCCGCATGTTGACCGAAGATCAGATCAAAACCACCTTTGCTGATGTGGCCGGTTGTGATGAGGCCAAAGAAGAAGTTGGTGAGCTGGTTGAGTATTTGCGTGAGCCGAGCCGTTTCCAGAAACTGGGCGGTAAAATCCCGAAAGGCGTCCTGATGGTCGGCCCTCCGGGTACCGGTAAAACGCTGCTGGCGAAAGCCATTGCAGGCGAAGCGAAAGTACCGTTCTTTACCATTTCCGGTTCTGACTTCGTTGAAATGTTCGTAGGTGTCGGTGCATCACGTGTGCGTGACATGTTTGAACAAGCGAAGAAAGCCGCGCCGTGCATCATCTTTATCGATGAAATCGATGCGGTTGGCCGTCAACGTGGCGCCGGTTTAGGCGGTGGTCACGATGAACGTGAACAAACGCTGAACCAGATGCTGGTTGAGATGGATGGCTTTGAAGGTAATGAAGGCATCATCGTGATCGCGGCAACTAACCGTCCAGACGTGCTTGACCCGGCGCTGCTGCGTCCAGGCCGCTTCGACCGCCAGGTTGTGGTTGGCTTGCCAGACGTCCGCGGTCGTGAGCAGATTCTGAAAGTGCATATGCGTCGTGTGCCGTTGGCTACCGATATGGATCCCTCTGTTATTGCACGCGGTACGCCGGGCTTCTCCGGTGCGGATTTGGCTAACCTGGTCAACGAAGCTGCGCTGTTCGCTGCTCGCGGCAATAAGCGTGTGGTTTCAATGGTTGAGTTTGAAAAAGCCAAAGACAAAATCATGATGGGTGCAGAACGTCGCTCCATGGTGATGACCGAAGAGCAGAAAGAATCGACGGCGTACCATGAAGCGGGTCACGCAATCGTGGGTACTCTGGTTCCGGGTTACGATCCGGTGCACAAAGTCACCATCATCCCGCGTGGTCGCGCCTTAGGTGTTGCCTTCTTCTTGCCAGTGGGCGATGAGATCAGCGCCAATCGTCAGAAGCTGGAAAGCCGTATTTCAGTGGCTTACGGCGGGCGTCTGGCGGAAGAGATCATTTATGGTCCGGACTATGTTTCTACCGGTGCTTCATCTGACATTAAAATGGCGACCAGCGTAGCGCGCAACATGGTTACGCAGTGGGGCTTCTCCGAGAAGCTGGGTCCGTTGCTTTACGCTGAAGAAGAGGGCGAAGTGTTCCTTGGACGTTCAGTGGCGAAAGCGAAACATATGTCAGATGAAACGGCGCGCATTATCGATCAGGAAGTTAAACACCTTATCGATACTAACTACCAACGTGCTCGCCGCATCCTGAACGAAAACATGGACATCCTTCACGCGATGAAAGACGCGCTGATGAAGTATGAGACCATCGATGCACCACAAATCAGCGATTTGATGGCACGTCGCGAAGTACGTCCACCTGCAGGTTGGGAAGAGGCTAAGGTTGCTGTTGGTAACGGCGACTCAACTCAGGCTCCTCGCCCTGTAGATGACCCGAAAACACCGGGTTCTGATAAGATTATGTGATGGCAATCTGGCGGGACGATAACGCTACCGCTAGATTTACAGCCCACACTGCTTGTTATAATGCAAACCCCGGCCGGTCCGGGGTTTTTTTTATTTCGCGATTTAGTGGTCCCTCAAGGAGATTTTCGCCATGAAGTTGTTCGCCCGTGATTCCCATCTCGATCTCTCTTTTCCCCATGTGATGGGTATTTTGAATGTCACGCCGGACTCCTTCTCAGATGGCGGAACGCACAACACCTTGGTCGATGCGCTGACGCACACCAATGAGATGGTGAACGCGGGTGCCACCATCATTGATGTTGGCGGTGAGTCTACGCGTCCCGGGGCTGATGAAGTCAGTGTGGAAGAAGAGCTGGAACGTGTCATTCCCGTAGTAGAAGCCATTGCACAGCGTTTTGAGGTGTGGATTTCAGTCGATACCTCCAAGCCAGAAGTGATCCGCGAGGCCGCGAGAGTGGGCGCTCACATCATTAATGATATTCGCTCGCTATCCGAACCCGGTGCGCTGGTGGCTGCTGCGGAAACCGGTCTGCCGGTATGTTTGATGCATATGCAAGGCGAACCGCGCACCATGCAGCAGGCACCGGAATATCACAATATTGTTAGCGAAGTGGACGCTTACTTCGCTGCTCAGATTGCGCGCTGTGAAGCGGCTGGAATAAAAAAAGAGAATCTGCTGCTCGATCCTGGCTTTGGATTCGGTAAGAATCTCAGCCACAACTATGAACTGCTGGCGCATTTGGGCCATTTCCACCATTACGGTTTACCGCTATTAGTGGGAATGTCGCGTAAATCGATGGTTGGACAGCTATTAAATGTTGGTCCGGCGCAGCGCCTGACCGGCAGCCTAAGCTGTGCGGTGATCGCCGCTATGCAAGGGGCACAAATTATTCGCGTACATGATGTGAAAGAGACGGTCGAAGCGATGCGCGTCGTCGAAGCGACACGAAGAGCAAAAGGATAAAGGCATGAGTAATCGTAAATATTTCGGTACAGATGGTATTCGCGGCAAAGTCGGTGAAGCGCCGATTACCCCTGATTTTGTCCTCAAGCTGGGCTGGGCAGCAGGTAAAGTGCTGGCGCGCCAGGGCTCTCGCAAAGTATTGATTGGTAAAGATACGCGTATTTCAGGTTATATGCTGGAATCGGCGCTGGAAGCGGGACTGGCGGCAGCGGGATTGTCTGCGGCCTTTACGGGACCAATGCCGACGCCGGCTATCGCCTATCTAACGCGCACCTTCCGTGCGGAAGCGGGCATTGTGATTTCGGCATCGCATAATCCGTTTGACGACAACGGCATTAAATTCTTTTCTGCTGAAGGCACCAAGCTGCCGGATGAAGTTGAAGAAGCCATTGAGCTGGAGATGGAGAAACCTATCACCTGCGTCGAGTCCGCTGAACTGGGCCGCGCTAGCCGCATTGTTGATGCTGCAGGCCGTTATATAGAATTCTGTAAAGGTACCTTCCCGAGCGAGCTGAGTCTCAATGGGCTTAAAATTGTGGTCGATTGCGCAAACGGTGCGACTTACCACATTGCTCCCAACGTGCTGCGTGAACTCGGCGCAACGGTGATTGCTATCGGCACACAGCCGGATGGTATGAACATCAATAAAGATTGCGGCGCGACCGATTTGCGTCTGCTGCAACATCGCGTGTTAGAAGAGAAGGCCGATCTCGGATTGGCTTACGATGGTGACGGCGACCGTATCATGATGGTTGATCATCTGGGCCATAAAGTTGATGGTGACCAGATTCTTTATATCATTGCGCGCGAAGGGCTGCGTCAGGGCCAGCTGCGCGGCGGCGTGGTGGGCACGCTGATGAGTAACATGGGGCTGGAACTGGCACTGAAGCAGCTGGGTATTCCGTTCACCCGTGCAAAAGTGGGCGACCGCTATGTGCTGGAAAAAATGCAGGAAAAGGGATGGCGTTTAGGGGCGGAAAACTCCGGTCACGTCATTTTGCTGGATAAAACCACCACCGGCGACGGCATTGTGGCAAGTTTGCAAGTGCTCACTGCTGTAGTACGAAATCATATGACGTTACACGATTTGTGCAGCGGTATGAAAATGCTGCCGCAGATTTTGGTTAACGTGCGCTTTGCTGGCGAGCACGATCCGCTGGAAAGCGAGAGCGTGAAAGCCGTGACCGCAGAAGTGGAAAAAACGCTGGCGGGACGTGGTCGCGTGTTGCTGCGTAAATCCGGCACCGAACCGCTGATCCGTGTAATGGTGGAAGGTGAAGATGAGGCGCAGGTTAGCGCGCTGGCGCACAAAATCGCAGATGCAGTAAAAGCGGTGTAATTGAATTCAGGCGGAGAAATTTTGCACTTTCCGCCTGCAAAATCACCGGGATGGTGCTTTTTTCCGCAATCGAAAGCGATGGTGAAAATTGCACTTGCAGAGGTATGTGCCATTGGTTAGTATTCACACCCGCTTCTGATGGGTGATGACGAGACTCCCCATCGATATTGGTTGAAGCTTTAACTGTGCAGATAACGCGCAAGGAAACAGGTTGATTATGTACGAAGCTCTGTTAGTTGTTTTCCTTATTGTAGCGATTGGCCTCGTAGGTTTGATCATGCTGCAGCAAGGCAAAGGCGCTGATATGGGAGCCTCATTCGGTGCAGGCGCTTCTGGTACGCTGTTCGGTTCTAATGGGTCAGGCAACTTTATGACTCGTATGACCGCGGTACTGGCTACCCTGTTCTTCATCATCAGCCTGGTTCTGGGTAATCTGAACAGTAATAAAACAGCCAAAGGAAGTGAGTGGGATAACCTCACTGCGCCGGCGCAGTCTGAACAGCAGACTCAGCCAGCTAAACCGGCAACGCCGGGCAATGATATCCCGCAGTAAGATCGTCAACGCTGTAGTGCGACAAATTAGCGTCGCAGTCTAGTGATGTACCGAGGTGGTGAAATTGGTAGACACGCTACCTTGAGGTGGTAGTGCTCGAAAGGGCTTACGGGTTCAAGTCCCGTCCTCGGTACCAAATCTCAGTAAAACTTGCATTTTTTGCAAGGCCGGCGTATTATTCGCCACGTTTTCGGACGCGGGGTGGAGCAGCCTGGTAGCTCGTCGGGCTCATAACCCGAAGGTCGTCGGTTCAAATCCGGCCCCCGCAACCACTTTCCCTTAGAGTTCTTTTTCAAATATACTGTATGCATCGACGGACGCAGTCATCAGTGATTTTGAAAAAAATTCTTTTGGATTGTGCTCCGAAGCCGCTATGCGGCGTACAGGGTCCAGTCACAAAAAGCCCCGAATATTCGGGGTTTTTTGTTATCAGGAAATCGACACACTGGGCTATAGGCCCTTTTTTTATGTCTTGGGGGTGGGCTTGTCCACATTAGAGCAAAAATTGACAGAGTTGATCTCTGCTCCAGTAGAAGCGCTTGGCTACGAATTAGTCGGTATCGAGTTTATTCGTGGTCGCACATCAACATTGCGCATCTATATTGATAGTGAAGAGGGTATCAATGTTGATGATTGCGCCGATGTTAGCCACCAGGTCAGCGCAGTAATGGATGTGGAAGATCCAATTACCGTGGCTTACAACCTTGAAGTTTCCTCGCCGGGTCTCGAACGTCCTCTTTTCACTGCTGAACACTATGCACGTTTTGCCGGTGACGAGGTGAGCCTGGTACTACGCATGGCCGTACAAAACCGCCGTAAATGGCAGGGTATCATCAAGTCTGTAGAAGGTGAGATGATCACGGTGACCGTTGAGGGTAACGATGAAGTGTTCGCGCTGAGCAACATTCAGAAAGCGAACCTGGTCCCCCACTTTTAAAAGTCCGGATTGAGGCTAACCAGGATGAACAAAGAGATCTTAGCTGTAGTAGAAGCCGTTTCTAACGAAAAAGCCCTGCCGCGTGAGAAAATCTTCGAAGCGCTGGAGAGCGCTTTGGCCACTGCGACCAAAAAGAAGTATGAGCAAGAGATCGAAGTGCGAGTCAGCATTGACCGTCGCAGCGGCGATTTCGACACCTTCCGTCGCTGGCAGATTGTTGAAGAAGTCACGCAGCCGACTCGCGAGATCACGCTGGATGCAGCCCGTTATGAAGACGAAGCGTTCAATCTGGGCGAATTTGTCGAAGATCAGATTGAATCTGTCACCTTCGACCGTATCACCACCCAAACTGCTAAGCAGGTTATCGTACAAAAAGTACGTGAAGCTGAGCGCGCAATGGTGGTTGATCAGTTCCGTCAACACGAAGGCGAAATCATCACTGGCGTGGTGAAGAAAGTGAACCGCGACAACATTTCACTGGACCTCGGTAGCAATGCCGAAGCGGTGATTGGACGTGAAGACATGCTGCCGCGTGAAAACTTCCGTCCAGGCGACCGCATCCGCGGCGTGCTGTACGCCGTTCGCCCTGAAGCACGTGGCGCACAGCTGTTCGTCACGCGTTCTAAGCCGGAAATGCTGATTGAGTTGTTCCGCATTGAGGTGCCAGAAATTGGCGAAGAAGTTATCGAGATCAAAGCGGCAGCGCGCGATCCGGGTTCACGCGCCAAAATCGCAGTGAAAACCAACGATAAACGTATTGATCCAGTAGGCGCTTGCGTCGGTATGCGCGGTGCGCGTGTGCAGGCGGTTTCAAGCGAGCTGGGTGGCGAGCGTATCGATATTGTGCTGTGGGACGACAACCCGGCGCAGTTCGTTATCAACGCTATGGCGCCTGCTGATGTGGCGTCAATTGTGGTGGACGAAGACAATCACACCATGGATATCGCTGTTGAAGCCGGCAATCTGGCTCAGGCGATCGGTCGTAACGGCCAAAACGTGCGTCTGGCTTCCCAACTGAGCGGTTGGGAACTGAACGTGATGACCGTCGATGATCTGCAGGCTAAGCACCAAGCTGAAGCCCATGCAGCAATCGATATGTTCACCAAACATCTCGACATCGACGAAGAGTTCGCCACCATTCTGGTGGAAGAGGGCTTCTCTTCGCTGGAAGAATTGGCTTATGTGCCAATCAACGAGCTGCTGGAAATCGACGGCCTCGATGAAGAGACCATTGAAGCCCTGCGTGAACGAGCAAAAAATGCGTTAACTACCCTGGCATTAGCGAAAGAAGAGAGCCTTGGTAATCAGGAGCCCGCTGAGGATCTTCTGAATCTTGAGGGCTTGGATCGTGCGCTGGCGTATCGCCTGGCGTCGAAAGGCGTTTGCACGCTGGAAGATCTCGCTGAGCAAGGTGTTGACGATCTGACAGATATTGAAGGGCTGGATGATGAGAAGGCCGGTGCGCTGATTATGGCTGCACGTAATATCTGCTGGTTCGGCGATGACGCGTAATAACAGGAAGGAACAGCATGACAGATGTAACCGTAAAATCGCTGGCCGCCGAAATTCAGACCCCGGTCGATCGCCTGGTACAGCAATTTGCTGATGCAGGGATCCGTAAGTCTGAAAATGATGCGGTGTCCCAGCAAGAGAAAGAAACCTTACTGTCTCACCTGAATCGTGAGCACGGTCAGACCGGTTCAAGCAAGCTGACTTTGCAGCGCAAGACGCGCAGCACCTTGAATATTCCCGTCACCGGGGGTAAAAGTAAGTCGGTACAAATCGAAGTCCGCAAAAAGCGCACATACGTGAAAGGCGACGCAGAGTCTGAGCAAGCTCAGGCAGAAGCGGAAGCCGAGGCGCAGCGTGAAGCGGAAGAGCAGGCGCGTCGCGAGGCGGAAGAACAAGCCCGTCGCGAAGCTGAACAGAAAGCGCAACGTGAAGCCGAAGATAAAGCCAAGCGCGAAGCCGCTGACAAGGCCAAACGTGAAGCAGCGGAAAAAGAGAAATTGACTAATCAACCTACCGACGTAGTAGCCAAGGCTGCGCAGTCTGATAAAGCCCGTCGTGAAGCAGAAGCTGCCGAACTGAAACGTAAAGCAGAAGAAGAAGCTCGCCGTAAGCTGGAAGAAGATGCGCGCCGCGTGGCCGAAGAAGCCCGCCGCCTGGCTGAAGAAAAAGGCGCTGAATGGGCAAAACCTGAAGAAGAGGATAAAGGCGACTATCACGTCACTACCTCTACTCATGCCCGTCAGGCAGAAGACGAGAACGATCGCCAGGTTGAAGCTGGCCGTGCACGTGCTCGCACCACCAAAGCTGCTCGCCCGGTGAAGAAAGGCAACAAGCACTCTGAAGCCAAAACCGATCGTGAAGAAGCTCGTGCTCAGGTACGTGGCGGCAAAGGCGGTAAGCATCGTAAGCCAAGCACCCTGCAGCAAGGCTTCAACAAGCCAGCTCAGGCTGTGAACCGTGATGTTGTCATCGGTGAAACCATCACCGTTGCTGAACTGGCCAATAAAATGGCAATCAAAGGTTCTCTGGTCGTTAAGGCGATGATGAAGATGGGCGCAATGGCGACCATCAACCAGGTTATCGATCAAGAAACCGCTCAGATGGTCGCGGAAGAGATGGGCCACAAAGTGATCCTGCGCCGCGAGAATGAGCTGGAAGAAGCGGTAATGGACGATCGTGATACCGATGCTGCGCAGGAAAGCCGCGCGCCAGTCGTGACCATCATGGGCCACGTTGACCACGGTAAAACCTCTCTGCTTGACTACATTCGTTCTACGAAAGTGGCTTCAGGCGAAGCAGGCGGTATTACCCAGCATATCGGTGCATACCACGTTGAAACTGACAACGGTATGATCACCTTCCTCGACACCCCTGGCCACGCCGCGTTTACCGCAATGCGTGCACGTGGTGCGCAGGCAACGGATATCGTTATCCTTGTGGTTGCGGCTGATGACGGCGTGATGCCTCAGACCGTCGAAGCTATCCAGCATGCGAAAGCAGCCGGTGTGCCAGTGGTTGTTGCAGTCAACAAAGTTGATAAGCCTGATGCAGATCCAGATCGCGTTAAGAATGAACTGACCCAATACGGCATCCTGCCGGAAGAGTGGGGCGGTGAGAACATGTTCGTTAACGTCTCTGCGAAAGCCGGTACCGGTATCGACGACCTGCTGAATGCGATTCTGCTGCAAGCTGAAGTCCTGGAACTGTCTGCAATCCGTGAAGGTATGGCGAGCGGCGTGGTGATTGAATCGTTCCTCGACAAAGGTCGTGGTCCGGTTGCTACCGTGCTGGTACGTGAAGGTACGCTCAATAAAGGCGATATCGTGCTGTGCGGCTTCGAATATGGCCGTGTTCGTGCGATGCGTGATGAATTGGGTCGCGAAGTGTTTGAAGCGGGTCCATCCATTCCAGTGGAAATCCTCGGTCTGTCCGGTGTGCCGGCAGCGGGTGATGAAGCGACCGTGGTACGTGACGAGAAGAAAGCACGTGAAGTTGCACTGTATCGTCAGGGCAAATTCCGTGAAGTTAAGCTGGCGCGTCAGCAGAAGTCTAAGTTGGAGAATATGTTCGCCAACATGACCGAAGGTGAAGTGTCTGAGCTGAACATCGTGCTGAAATCCGACGTACAGGGTTCTGTGGAAGCGATCTCCGATTCCCTGCTGAAACTCTCTACCGACGAAGTGAAAGTGCGGATTATCGGTTCGGGTGTAGGTGGAATTACCGAAACCGACGCAACGCTGGCTGCAGCTTCCAACGCGATCATCCTCGGCTTCAACGTACGTGCTGATGCATCTGCTCGCCGCGTCATTGATTCTGAAAACGTTGACCTGCGTTACTACTCTGTCATCTATAATCTGATCGACGAAGTGAAAGCAGCAATGAGCGGCATGCTGGCACCTGAGTTCAAACAGCAGATTATCGGTCTGGCTGCGGTGCGTGACGTGTTCAAATCACCGAAGTTTGGTGCTATCGCGGGCTGTATGGTTACCGAAGGTAACATCAAACGTCACAACCCAATCCGTGTACTGCGTGACAACGTGGTTATCTATGAAGGCGAGCTGGAATCTCTGCGTCGCTTCAAAGATGACGTTAACGAAGTTCGTAACGGCATGGAATGTGGTATCGGCGTGAAGAACTACAACGACGTTCGCGTTGGCGATATGATCGAAGTCTTCGAAGTGATTGAAATTAAACGCACCATCGATTGATCTTCATTTGATGTGTTGCAATTTGGGAGGCCTCTGGCCTCCCGAATTATTTGGGAGAAAGAATAATGGCAAAAGAATTTGGCCGCCCACAGCGCGTTTCCCAGGAGTTGCAGAAAGAGATTGCAATCATCCTGCAGCGCGAAATTAAAGATCCGCGTCTCGGTATGATGGTGACGGTTTCGGGCGTAGAAGTGTCCCGCGATCTGGCTTATGCCAAGGTGTTTGTGACATTTCTGAATGACAAAGATGAAGAAGCGGTGCAAAACGGCCTGAAGGCGCTGAAAGAAGCCTCTGGCTATATCCGCACGCTGGTAGGTAAAGCGATGCGCTTACGTATTGTGCCGGAACTGACCTTCTTCTACGACAACTCGCTGATCGAAGGTATGCGTATGTCGAATCTGGTCAGCAACGTTATCAAGAGCGATGTTGAGCGTCGTGGCGATAGCCCGGCGGAAGATGACAAGGAGGACTAATGAGTCGTCCTCGTCGTCGTGGTCGCGACGTCCACGGTGTGTTTCTGCTGGATAAGCATCAAGGCGCATCCTCCAATGATGTGCTGCAGAAAGTAAAACGTCTGTTCAATGCGAATAAAGCGGGCCACACCGGCGCACTCGATCCGCTGGCAACCGGCATGCTGCCGGTGTGCCTCGGCGAAGCCACTAAGTTTTCGCAATATCTGCTGGATTCTGACAAACGTTATCGCGTGATAGCTCGTCTTGGTGAACGCACCGATACGTCAGATGCCGATGGCAATATTGTTGAAACGCGTGAGATTACTTTCAATCAGGCTGAGCTGGATGCGGCGCTGGAGTACTTTCGTGGTGACACCATGCAGGTGCCGACCATGTTCTCCGCGCTGAAGTATCAGGGGCGTAAGCTGTATGAGTACGCGCGTGAAGGCATTACCGTGCCGCGAGAAGCGCGTCCGATTAAAGTGTTCGAACTGCAGTTTATTCGCTGGGAAGGGGATGAGCTGGAGCTAGAGATTCACGTCTCCAAAGGCACTTACATTCGCACTATCATCGACGATCTCGGTGAGCGGCTGGGCTGTGGCGCGCACGTTATCATGCTGCGTCGTCTGCAGGTGGCACGTTATCCAATCGAAAAAATGGTGACGCTGGAGCAGCTTCAGGAAGTGGCGGCCGCCGTCAATATGGCGGAAACACCGGATTACAGCGCGCTTGATGCGTTATTGTTACCGATGGATAGCCCGGCAGAAGAGTTCCCTATCGTGAATTTACTGCCTGCCGTGGCGGCTTATTTCAAACAAGGTATGCCGGTTCAGGTGGCCGATGCGCCGGAACAGGGATTGGTGCGTGTGACCGAAGGTGATGAGCACAAATTCATTGGTATGGCCGAAATCGCTGATGACGGGCGCGTGGCGCCGCGTCGTCTGGTGGTAGAATTTCCTGCATAATCAAGCGACTCAAATCTGACGTAACGGCGCATTTGCGTTGCTATCAGGCGAAGAGTAGAATGGCGCGGCTTTAAAAGCGGGCTGCTGAATTAGAGATCGGCACCCATACATTCATTTATTACTGGAGTTTATTATGTCTCTAAGCGTAGAAGCTAAAGCAGAGATCGTTGCTAAATACGGTCGTGGTACCAACGACAGCGGTTCAACTGAAGTTCAGGTTGCTCTGCTGACTGCTCAGATTAACCACCTGCAGGGTCACTTCTCTGAGCACAAGAAAGATCACCACAGCCGTCGCGGTCTGCTGCGCATGGTATCTCAGCGTCGTAAGCTGCTGGACTACCTGAAGCGTAAAGATGTTGCTCGCTACACCGGTCTGATCGAAAGCCTGGGTCTGCGTCGCTAAGTCTGAAGAATCTGATCAAGGGTGTAGCGCATGCACTATGCAAAAAAACGCATCTGACGATCAGATTTGTGCGAGTTTCGCGAAAAGGGGGCCTTTATGGCCCCTTTTTTCGAGCAATCCGCAGCAATCCGGACCAAACTCATGTATTGTTGCAGAGAGTGATCTTTGATTGCAGAGGTTCGCGCGGCTAATGAGAGGCTTGACCGCATGGGTGGTTAAGATTGTCATTAGTCGCGAGGATGCAACTGAAGATCGGTAATCCCCGGCGCGCCAGAATGGGCTGCGCCCCTCGAATTTAAGGACTTAAATTTTGCTGAACCCGATCGTACGCAAATTCCAATATGGTCAGCATACCGTCACGCTGGAAACCGGTATGATGGCGCGCCAGGCCACCGCGGCAGTTATGGTGAGCATGGATGACACTGCTGTATTCGTGACTGTTGTTGGCCAGAAAAAAACTAAACCAGGTCAGGACTTCTTCCCGCTGACGGTTAACTATCAGGAGCGTACTTACGCTGCTGGTCGTATCCCGGGTAGCTTCTTCCGTCGTGAAGGCCGTCCAAGCGAAGGCGAAACCCTGATCTCACGTCTGATTGACCGTCCTGTACGTCCGCTGTTCCCGGAAGGCTTCATTAACGAAGTTCAGGTAATTGCGACCGTTGTGTCTGTTAACCCACAAGTTAACCCGGACATCGTTGCAATGATCGGTGCATCTGCAGCGCTGGCTTTGTCTGGCCTGCCGTTCAATGGTCCAATTGGCGCAGCGCGCGTAGGTTATATCAATGACCAATACGTACTGAACCCAACTGCAGATGAAATCAACGAATCTCGTCTGAACCTGGTGGTTGCCGGTACTCAGAACGCGGTGCTGATGGTTGAATCTGAAGCTGACATTCTGACCGAAGAGCAGATGCTGGGCGCCGTAGTATTTGGCCACGAGCAGCAGCAGATCGTTATCGAAAACATCAATGCGCTGGTTGCCGAAGCGGGTAAACCACGCTGGGATTGGCAGCCACTGCCAACTAACGATGCACTGATTGCACGCGTTACTGCCCTGGCGGAAGCGGGCATCAGCGATGCGTATCGCATCACTGATAAGCAAGAGCGTTACACGCAGGTTGGCGCCGTTAAAGATGCCACTATCGCCGCTCTGCAGGCTGAAGATGAAACTTTGGATGCTGGCGATATCGCTGACATCGTGCATGACCTCGAGAAGAGCGTTGTTCGTAGCCGTATTATCCGTGGCGAACCGCGTATCGATGGTCGTGAAAAAGATATGATTCGTGGCCTCGACGTGCGCACTGGCGTACTGCCACGCACGCACGGTTCTTCACTGTTCACCCGTGGTGAAACGCAGGCGCTGGTTACCGCGACCTTAGGTACCGCACGTGACGCGCAAAACCTGGATGAGTTGATGGGCGAGCGTACCGATAGCTTCCTGTTCCACTACAACTTCCCTCCATACTGCGTGGGCGAAACCGGCATGGTTGGCTCTCCAAAGCGTCGTGAGATTGGTCATGGTCGTTTGGCTAAGCGTGGCGTGCTGGCAGTGATGCCTAAGCAAGCTGATTTCCCATACACCGTACGTGTGGTGTCAGAAATCACCGAATCTAACGGTTCTTCTTCAATGGCTTCCGTGTGTGGTGCTTCTCTGGCACTGATGGATGCAGGCGTACCGATCAAAGCAGCCGTTGCCGGTATTGCGATGGGTCTGGTTAAAGAAGCGGACAATTTTGTTGTTCTGTCAGACATTCTGGGTGACGAAGATCACCTCGGCGACATGGACTTCAAAGTTGCAGGTAGCCGCGACGGTATCACTGCACTGCAGATGGATATCAAAATCGAAGGTATCACCCGTGAAATCATGCAGGTTGCCCTGAATCAAGCTAAGGGTGCACGTCTGCATATCCTGAGCGTGATGGAACAGGCAATCAGCACGCCGCGTCAGGAAATCTCTGAATTCGCGCCGCGTATTTACACCATCAAAATCAGTTCAGACAAGATCAAAGATGTCATCGGTAAAGGCGGCTCGGTAATCCGTGCGCTGACCGAAGAAACCGGCACCACCATCGAAATCGAAGATGATGGCACCGTGAAGATCGCTGCAACTGATAGCCTGAAAGCTAAAGAAGCCATTCGTCGCATCGAAGAGATTACTGCTGAGATCGAAGTGGGCCGCGTTTACTCAGGCAAAGTGACACGTATCGTTGATTTCGGTGCCTTCGTGGCAATCGGCGGCGGTAAAGAAGGTTTGGTTCACATCTCTCAGATCGCTGACAAGCGCGTAGAGAAAGTGACCGACTATCTGCAGATGGGCCAGGAAGTTCCAGTTAAAGTGATGGAAGTGGACCGTCAGGGCCGTGTACGCCTGAGCATCAAAGAAGCGACAGAGCAGAAACCAGCGGAAGAAGTTGCTACCGCTGCAACTGATGCATCTGACGCCGAGTAAGCGTTTACCGATTGGCCTCTCCCTGCTCTGTGGGGAGAGGTATTTAGATCATCGCGAGGGCGGGAATCCTTGTGCACAGCAGGAGGATGACAGGATGGTTGTCCCAATGTTTGTATTCGGGAGTGGGAAATGAAGCCTTTTTTGCGCTGGTGTTTTGTTGCGACAGCTATCACGCTGGCAGGATGCAGCAACTCCAATTGGCGTAAGAACGAAGTTCTGGCAGTACCTTTGCAGCCCACACTGCAGCAAGAGGTGATCCTGGCACGCATGGAACAAATTCTTGCCAGTCGTGCCCTGACCGATGATGAACGCGCACAGCTATTATATGAGCGCGGAGTGTTGTATGATAGTTTGGGTCTGAGGGCATTAGCGCGGAACGATTTTTCGCAAGCGCTGTCTATAAGACCAGATATGCCTGAGGTATTTAATTATCTCGGTATATACTTAACGCAGGCAGGCAACTTTGATGCTGCCTATGAAGCGTTTGATTCTGTACTTGAGCTTGATCCAACTTACAACTATGCGCATTTAAACCGTGGTATCGCCCTCTATTACGGCGGTCGATACAAGTTAGCGCAAGATGATCTGCTGGCGTTTTATCAAGACGATCCTAACGATCCTTTCCGCAGCCTTTGGCTCTATCTCGTTGAAAGCGAAATGGACGCCGACAAGGCAAAAGTTACGCTGAGACAGCGTCATGACAAAGCGGTCCGGGACCAATGGGGATGGAATATTGTCGAGTTCTACCTTGGCGACATCAGTGAAAAAACATTGATGGAACGTCTCAAGGCGGACGCAACGGATAACACCTCGCTCGCTGAACATCTCAGTGAAACCAACTTCTATTTAGGTAAGTACTACCTAAGTCTGGGGGAGAAGGACGACGCGAAAGCGTTGTTCAAACTGGCGGTGGCCAACAACGTAAACAACTTTGTTGAACACCGATACGCATTGTTGGAACTGGCGCAACTCGGCCAGACACAAGACGATTTATCAGAATCTGACCAGCAATAGCTGACGAACTTTTATTGCCTGAATACCTGTAAAGTCATCATCTTCAGAGATGAGGGCTTTTCTGTTCGTCAAAACTTCTAATTTGAGCCGGTTCACACTTTTTGATGAAAATGACTGAAAGTTTTCACGACGAGTTATGTAGACTGGCCGCCGCAATCTAAGAGGCACGTGTACTACATGACTGATATTCAAACCACTTTTGCTGACCTTGGCCTGAACGCCGACATCCTCGAATCACTGAACGGTATGGGCTACGTTAAGCCTTCTCCAATCCAGGCTGAGTGCATTCCTCACCTGCTGGCTGGCCGTGATGTGTTGGGTATGGCGCAGACCGGTAGTGGTAAAACCGCGGCATTCTCGTTGCCGCTGCTAAACAACATTGATCCTACTGTTAAAGCACCGCAAATTTTGGTGCTGGCACCTACCCGTGAATTAGCGGTGCAGGTTGCTGAAGCCGTCACAGAATTCTCTAAACACATGCGTGGCATTAACGTTGTAGCCCTGTACGGCGGCCAACGTTATGACGTGCAGCTGCGCGCACTGCGTCAGGGACCACAAGTCGTTGTGGGTACGCCTGGTCGTCTGCTGGATCACCTGAAACGCGGCACGTTAGATCTTTCTAACCTGCGCGGTCTGGTACTGGACGAAGCTGATGAAATGCTGCGTATGGGCTTCATCGAAGACGTTGAAACCATCATGGCGCAGATTCCAGACGGTCATCAGACCGCGCTGTTCTCAGCCACCATGCCAGAAGCGATTCGTCGTATTACGAAACGCTTCATGAAAGATCCGCAGGAAGTGCGCATCCAGTCAAGCCTGACTACGCGCCCAGACATTTCTCAGTCTTACTGGACCGCTTACGGCCGTAAAACTGATGCGCTGGTTCGCTTCCTGGAAGCTGAAGATTTCGATGCAGCTATTATCTTCGTGCGTACCAAAAATGCCACGCTGGAAGTGGCCGAAGCGCTGGAGCGTAGCGGTTATAACAGTGCAGCATTGAACGGTGACATGAACCAGGCACTGCGTGAGCAGACGCTGGAGCGCTTGAAAGATGGTCGTCTCGACATCCTGATCGCTACCGACGTTGCCGCACGTGGCCTGGACGTTGAGCGTATCAGCCTGGTTGTAAACTTTGATATCCCAATGGATGCAGAGTCTTACGTTCACCGTATCGGTCGTACCGGCCGTGCAGGTCGTGCAGGTCGTGCATTGCTGTTCGTTGAGAACCGCGAGCGTCGTCTGCTGCGCAACATTGAACGTACTATGAAGCTGACCATTCCAGAAGTTGAGCTGCCTAATGCAGAACTGCTGGGTGAGCGTCGTCTGGCCAAGTTCGCGGCTAAAGTACAGCAGCAGCTGGAAAGCAGCGATCTGGACCAATATCGCGCACTGCTGAGCAAAATGCAGCCGGGCGAAGATCTGGATATCGAAACTCTGGCCGCAGCACTGCTGAAAATGGCTCAGGGCGAACGTCCACTGATTCTGCCACCAGAAGCACCGCGTCCAGCGCGTCGTGAATTCAGCGATCGTCCTGAGCGTAGTGAACGTCGTGATTCACGTGATTCTCGCGGCCCACGCGAAAGCCGTGACAGCCGTGATGGCGATCGCCCACGTCGTGAACGTCGTGATGTTGGTGAAATGCAGCTGTACCGCATTGAAGTTGGCCGTGATGATGGTGTTGAAGTTCGTCACATCGTTGGCGCGATCGCTAACGAAGGCGATATCAGCAGCCGCTATATCGGTAACATCAAGCTGTTTGGCACGCACTCAACTATCGAGCTGCCGAAAGGCATGCCGGGCGAAGTTCTGCAGCATTTTACTCGCACGCGTATTCTGAATAAACCGATGAATATGCAGTTGATGGGTGATGCACCAGTGCATGAGCGTAGCGAACGCCGTGGTAGCGGTGCTCCGCGTGATGGCGCACCACGTGGCGAAGGCGCTCCACGTCGCTTCTCCGAACGTCGTGAAGGTGGCCGCGAAGGCGGACGCTTCAGCCGTGAAGGTGGTCGTGGACCACGTCGTGAAGAGGGTGCAGCTGCTGCACCACGTCGTCGTGACGCATAAGCGATAAACGCTAAAGAGTAAAAAGGGACGCTGATGCGTCCCTTTTTTTATGCTGGCGGAAACTAAATTTTACACGCCACCGGCAATCAGCACGCGCTCGCCGCTAACGTAAGCTGACTCTTCTGAAGCCAGGAACAGCGCCACCTGCGCCACATCTTCTGGCAGGCCAAAGCGTCCTAATGGCGTTGCCGCAATCAGCTGAGCTTTTAATTCCGGATGCATCTTCTTCGCTGCCAGCAAGCCTTCGGTCAAAATGATGCCAGGCGCTAACGCATTGACGCGAATATTACGCGGCCCCAATTCCCGTGCGAGACCCTGGGTCAGCGTATCAATTGCGCCTTTAGTTGCCGCCCAAAGCACCGAACCGGGCGTGCTGCGTTGGCTGTTAAGGGCGCTGAGGTTAATGATGGAACCGCCACGAGCCGGGAAATGTTTTGCCGCCAGCTGACAAACCAGCAAAGTGCCAAGCAGATTCACATTCAGCTGCTGTTGCATCTCGCTGATGCTGAGATCGCTGAAGTCGCCGTGGTGAAAAATACCGGCATTGTTCACCACAATGTCGGGTGCGCCAAACTGCTCAATGCTGCTAGCGAACAGGCGCTGCACATCGGCCTCGCGCGAGATATCTGCCTGTACAGCGATGGCGTCACTACCCAGCGCCTGAATGTCAGTGACCACATCCGCGGCGCCCACTTCATCCTGAAGATAGTTGACCACCACACGAGCACCGGCCGCCGCGAAAGTCATGGCGATGGCAGCACCAATGCCTTTCGAAGCGCCCGTCACCAGCGCAATTTTGCCTTCAAGTGTTTTCATTGTGTCTCTCCACCTGAGATTTCGGGGAAGATAAAGCATGCGCTGCCCGTACAATTTGGTGGTAGCGCAATCCTGCAAGCTTTTTGCACAATCCTGCAAATCTGCTGTGCAAGGACTAGGCGTAATTCCTGCGACAAGCGAGAATATCAGCTTAGTGATTTCTTATCGCGGAGCGCATATCGCATGATTCATCAGCAGCAATGGCAGCAGTTAGTGGCGATTATCGCCCGTCATGCGCCGGAAGATGGTCGCCATAATAGCCCGATCGATTTTCTCTCATTTGGCCGCAGTTCCAAGCCCACCAGCTTGACGCACGTAGCGACCTGGGCCAGTTTCGCGCTGGTAGCGCAAGGACAGAAAGCCCTGCGCATGGGCGATGATGTGATGCATTACGGACCGGGCGATTTGCTGCTGGTGACGCTCGATATGCCGGTGCAATCCTGCGTAGTAATGGCGACGGCAGAAAAACCGAATCTCGGCGTGGGCATCACCATCAACGAAACGCGTCTAATGCGTTACCTTGAGCATTTTCCACATCATCATGTTGGTAGCAGTGCCATCAGCGAACGCGGCATTGCCGTGCATAAAGTTGCGCCACCGTTGGTCGATGCGGTGATGCGTCTGGTTGAATTATTGGATCAGCCACAGGATATAGCCGCACTGGCGCCGTTAATTGAGCAGGAAATTTTCTATCGTTTGCTGACCGGACCAGAAGGACCGCGCATTCTCAACATGGCGCTGACGGAACGACCAGGCAACAAAGTGGCGCGCGCAGCACGTTGGCTACGTGAAAACTTTCATCAGCCACTAAAAATGGATCACCTGGCGAGCAGCGTAGGAATGAGCATTTCGTCGTTGCATCATCACTTCAAAGCGGTGACGGCGATGACGCCGATGCAGTATCAAAAGCAGCTGCGGCTGAATGAAGCGCGGCGCCTGATGTTAATTGAGAAGCTGGATGCCGGAACGGCGGGCTATCGGGTAGGGTATCAAAGTGCATCGCAGTTCAGTCGCGAATACAGCCGTTTTCACGGCCAGTCTCCGGCGCGTGATGTGCGAACAATTGCGGTGGGTCAGGAGTGGTTAAACCCACCGCAATAACCGTTACAGCGAGCGCGCGGCTTCCATTGCCAGTGCGAAGGAGCGCAGACGTGCCTGTGAGTCGTAAATCTGGCCGTTAACCATGATCTCATCCGCCTGAGTTTCACGTACCAGCGCTGCCAGTCCGTTTCGTACTTTTTCGCTGTCGCCGACAATCGACATGCTCAGCGCTTGCTGCACGCCATATTGTTCAGACGGTGACCACAGATTATCCATGTTCTCCACCGGCGCGGGTAGCGGACCCGGCTTGCCACGACGCAGATTGATAAACTGCTGCTGCATTGAGGTAAACAGGAAGCGCGCATCACGTTCGCTATCGGCCGCGACGACGTTAACGCACACCATCGCATACGGTTTCGCCAGACGCGCGGAAGGTTTGAATTTCTCACGATAGAGATGCAGTGCCTGGAACAGCAGGTCTGGCGCAAAGTGCGAGGCAAACGCAAACGGCAAACCAAGCTGAGCGGCTAGTTGTGCGCTATACAGGCTGGATCCCAGTAGCCACACCGGAATCTTCAGGCCTAAACCTGGCACCGGCTGAACGGGTGGATGTTCGCCTTCTTCGGCGTCAAACCAGCGAATCAGCTCAGAGACATCTTCCGGGAAACTATCCGCCTGGCCGCTGGAAAGATGACGACGCAACGCCAGCATGGTGCGTTGGTCCGAACCTGGCGCGCGGCCTAATCCCAGATCGATACGGCCAGGATAAAGCGATTCGAGGGTACCAAACTGTTCGGCGATCACCAGCGGCGCATGGTTTGGCAACATGATGCCACCCGAACCAAGACGCAGGGTTTCGGTGTTTGCCGCTAAATAGCCAATCAGTACCGACGTGGCAGCGCTGGCAATGCCGGTCATATTGTGGTGTTCGGCCAGCCAATAGCGGTGGAAACCAAGCGCTTCAGACTGACGCGCCAGCGCCAGCGAGTTATGGAACGCGTCGCGCGCAGATGAACCTTGTGGAATAGGGGCCAGATCCAACACGGACAGGCGAACAGTTTTTTTCTCAGACATTGGCACTCCAAATAAGGATGGCGCAGGTGTTTAATCGGACCTGCGTCTGTGAGTATTACTCATCGTTACCTATATTAAAACTGCTAATAACAGCTGGAATATAGCCGGAATGTGCCTTTATCCGCCGCCTTCCAGTGCCATTCCGGCCAGGCGACGCCAATAACCGTTACTATCACTGCCACGCGCCATCATCAGCGGTGCCTGTCCGGCTTCATTGGCACGAAATCTATCGACTTCTGCCAACGTGCTTTCGCCTTGGGGTGACAGGCGCACAATGTCGACCCAATTATGCATGCCGCTCAGATCGTTGCCGAGGTTGTAGCAATAGCCGCTCATGGTTTGAATGCCGTTTAGCACAAACACCTGCTGGCCCTCCTGCGACAACACACGACGCCCGGTTGGGTAGTTAATACAGCAGGTTTGGCAGTCATCTTTGGCACGATTCTCAGCGCGGGCGGTAAAGCAGCGCGCCGACAGCGCCAGCGGCAGATGCCCATAACCGAGCACCTCCACCTCAAACTTATCGCGGACGCCTGCTGCATCGCACTGTTGCAGCAGTTGAATCAGCCAGTCGCGCGACATCTCCACCGGAATGCACCAGCGCGTCATGCCCTCTTTTAATAATAGTTGCAGCGTCTGTGCGTTATAGACATTGAGCGTCGGGCCCGCGACAAACGGCAATCGGCGCTCCGCCGCCATATTTACCGTACCCATATCGTTGGCTTCCAGCAGGAATTCGCCGTTTTCGACATAGCGACGCAGCTCTTTCACTTCCGACGGCGACTGCAGCAATGCCAGCGTACTGAGCACCACTTGCTTGCCGTGCTGCGCCAGCAGGCGGGCGATTTCCATCCATTGATTAAATGAGGTGGCGCGACGTTTACTGCACACCGCTTCGCCGAGATAGACGATCTCGGCGCTGCTTGCGGCAGCATGTTGATAAAAGTTCTCCAGCGTTTCAGTTGGCCAGTACCACAGCACCGGCCCAAGGGCGTATTTCATGCGATCTCCTTATTGCCAGTCGCGGTGATAAGCACCAAGCGTGGTTTGGCTGCCTTCAGACAGTTCACCCAGCGCCTGCATCCACGGTTCCTGCACCATATAGTGCTCCGGCGCGGCCATACAGCGGTCAATTGCCTGACGCCACACTTTTGCCACCTGGGCCACATAGGCCGGACTGCGCTGACGCCCTTCGATTTTCACCGAGGCGATATTGGCGCGCAGCAACTCGGGCAGCAGCGACAGCGTATTCAAACTGGTGGGCTCTTCCAGCACGTGATAAAGCTGGTTATCCACTTCGTATCTGCCTTTGCACAGCGTGGGATAGCCAGCGCTTTCGTTGGGTGCGTATCGATCTATCAGCACTTCGTTCAGGCGCGACTCCATCCCTTTTGGCGTTTGCTGCCAGCGGACAAATTTGGCCGGGGAGCAGGCTCCAGCGCTATTCGGCGATTCGCCGGTCAGCCAGGAAGAGAGGTAGCAGCGGCCTTCGGCCATAATGCACAGGCTGCCAAAGGCGAACACTTCAAGCGGTACCGGCGTCTCACGCGCCAGCTGTTTTACCTGGTGCATCGACAGCACGCGCGGCAGTACCACGCGGCTAAGTTGAAAGTGGCGATGATAAAAATGGATGGCCTGCAAATTAGTGGCAGAGGCCTGCACCGAAAGATGACGCTCAACCTGTGGATAGTGTTTGGCCGCGTACGCCAGCGTGGCGATGTCAGCCAGAATCAGCGCATCGGCACCGTTCTGTGCGGCAACGTCAATCGCCGTCTGCCAGCGATTCATACCGTCAGGATGGGCAAAGGTGTTGATTGCTACATGCAGCTTACGGCGATGCTGGTGCAGATAGCGCGCGGCCTCGGCCAGTTTCTTGTCGGTAAAATTGAGGCCAGCAAAGTGGCGGGCATTGGTATCATCTTTCAGGCCGACATACACCGCGTCAGCACCATGCTCCACCGCCGATTTCAGCGCAGGTAAATTCCCCGCTGGACACAGCAGTTCCATACGTCTTCCTCCCCGGATTCTGAAGCCGAAGAGTGTAGATAACTGGCCAGCCAGCAATGTTGATTTAAGGCAGTGAAAGCGCCATTGATGATGCGGAGTGCAGCATTTTCGTCCGACCGGGTAGTGATTTCCTTGATCTCAGTGGAGGCGATGCCGGGCAGATGTGGCAAAATAGATGAAATTTTCTGAAGGGAATGTCGATAATGTTTGCGCGCTTACGTGGCCTGATGGTTGAAAAAGGTCCAGAATTCCTGGCTTTACCGGTTTCAATTACCCCTTTCCCGCTGAAAAAAGTTATTCTGCAACAACTCCTAAACTGGCAATTTCGTCATGCTTTGTCTGAAGGTGAGTTAGACTTTCTGGAAGGGCGTTATCTGGGGATTGAGATTGCCGATGTGAATCTGCGCTGGATCACTACCCTGCAAGCAGGACGCCTGACCGTTTCGCGCGACACCGAGGCTGATGTCTGGTTTCGCGGTGAAGCCAACGATCTGTTGCTGGTGGCAGCACGCAAAGCGGATCCCGATATGTTGTTCTTTCAACGCCGCCTGGTGATTGAGGGTGACACGGAGCTGGGACTTGAGGTGAAAAACCTAATGGATGCCATTGAACTGGATGCCATGCCCACGCCATTACGCACGGGATTGCAGCAGCTCGCTGCTTTTATTGAGGCAGGAATGAAACAGGACGCGAAGGCCGCTGAGGCGCGCGCGGAGATCTCATGTTAATTCGTACTGAAATTGGCGTTGATGCAGCAGGCATCGATAGCCTGTTAAAGCGCAGTTTTGCTACCGCCGCCGAAGCGGAACTGATACAGCAACTGCGCGAAGATGGCTTGCTGACTCTCGGTGTGGTGGCCACGGATGATGAAGGCCAGGTGTTGGGTTACGCGGCGTTTAGTCCGGTAACCCTGCAAGGTGAAGACCGCAACTGGGTCGCTTTGGCACCGCTCGCCGTGGATGAATCGGTGCGCAAGCAAGGGCTTGCTAAAAAGCTGGTGTATGAAGGGCTGGATTCACTCAACGAGTTCAGCTACAGCGCCGTGGTGGTGCTGGGCGATCCTGAGTTCTATAACCCGCTCGGCTTTGAGCCCGCTGCGCGCCATGGCTTGCACTGTCGTTGGTTAGGCAGCGAAGCCGCCTTTCAGGTGTACAAACTGGCTGACGACGCGTTTGTCGGCGCGGAAGGGCTGATTGAATTCGCGTTACCGTTTAATCGTTTCGACTAAACCAGGCCGTTAAGCAGGGCGGCTGCTGAGCAACCAGCCGCAGCTTTTGCGCGCGGCTAAGTTGTTTCACCTTGTATTCCAGACGTGACGCCGCAGCTCGATCGCCCGCGTCGCAGTGAAACACCAGCGTCAGCGGACCTTTGCCGCGCAGTGAGCGCGCGCCGCGTCCCTGCTGATGCTGCTGCAGGCGGCGGTTAACATCCGTGGTGATGCCGGTATAAAGCATACCTGCGGCGGTTTGGAGCAGGTAAAGCTGCCAGCCTTGTTCCATCTTACTCATCTCGAAAAATAGCTGGCAGGCAGTGTAGCGCGCTTAAGTCCGCACTGCTATTCGCCGTACGGAGTTGCACCTTGTCTGACCATCCCCATCTGATTCGTTATTTAAAAAAACAGCACGTGCTTTCGCTATGCACAACCGATGGCAACGACATCTGGTGCGCTAACTGCTTTTATGTGTTTGATGAAGCCAGCATGGCATTTTGGCTGATGACCGAGCCCAACACGCGTCATGGCGCATTAATGCAGAGGAATCCGCGCATCGCGGGTAGCGTCAACGGCCAGCCGAAAAGCGTGCTAGTGATCAAAGGCGTGCAGTATCGGGGAGTGATTCAGCGACTCGACGGAGAGCGGGAAACGGTGGCGCGTAAAGCCTATCAAAAGCGTTTTCCGGTAGCGAAAAAAGTGACCGCGCCGCTGTGGGAGATTATTCTCGACGAAGTGAAGATGACGGACAATGCGCTGGGTTTTGGCAAAAAGATTGTCTGGACTAAGCCGTTGTAAGGTCGCCACTGATGGCGACCACAATGCGAAAGACGAGATTAGGCCGCGTTCAAAATCCGCAGTGCTTCGTGATTAAACGCGGGCAGATCTTCTGGCGTGCGGCTGGTGACGAGCTTGTCATCATCGACCACCACTTCTTTATCGTAAAAATCCGCGCCAGCATTGCGCAGATCAATGGCAATCGCTTTTACGCAGGTCATTTTGCGGCCGCGCACGCCGTTAGCGCTGATCAGCAGCTGCGGGCCATGACAAATGGCGAATATCGGCTTGCCGCTGGCCACAAATTCTTTGGTGAAGCTGACGAAGCGATCGTCACCGCGCAGGGAATCGGGGGAGTGTCCACCAGGTAGCAGCAGCGCATCGAACTCCGCCGCGCTGACATCATCAATCCCCTTGTCGATTTTAACCTCAGCCTTACCCTGCTTCCCTTTAATGACGTTACCCGCCTTAAACTCAATGGTGACAACCTGATGGCCCGCTTTGGTGTAAGCCTCGGCCGGCGAGGTAAACTCTGAGTCTTCAAATTCATCGGTAATCAATACCGCTATTTTCTTGCTCATCTTTTTCCTCCTTGCTGATTACGAACGGGTGTTCGTTACACATCTAACCATCAAGTCTGGTTGCCATGACGCAAAATGCAAGCCAGGCGGCTGCGCGCAATCGGGTTAAATTTCCGAGATGGATCAAGTTTGCGTCGTTTCGACATAGCAGATTTTATTGACCTGAATAACAATGCGGTCTTTCCGCTGCACCCTCCGGCGCGGCACTCTTTATTCAGTTGAATACGGAATTCGTGATGAATCAACTTACCTCGCCTACATCAGCGATGCGCTTCGCCTGGTGGAAACCGCTGCTGTTCCTTGCCGTGGTGGTCGCCGGCCTGTGGTATGTGAAATGGCAGCCTTACTACGGCAAAGCTTTTACTGCCGCCGAAACCCATTCTATCGGTAAATCGATATTGGCCAACGCGGCTGACTCACCGTGGCGGGCGGCGCTCGATTACGCCATGATCTATTTTCTGGCCGTGTGGAAAGCAGCGGTGCTCGGTGTAATCCTGGGTTCGCTGGTGCAGGTACTGATTCCGCGCAACTGGCTGCTACGTTTGATGGGAAGCTCGCGCTTCGGCTCCACGCTGATTGGCACCGTTCTGGGTTTGCCGGGCATGATGTGCAGCTGCTGTGCGGCACCGGTGACTGCCGGCCTGCGTCAATCGCAGGTTTCGAGTGGTGCAGCAATGGCCTTTTGGCTGGCGAATCCGCTGCTCAATCCCGCTACGCTAATTTTTATGGGCTTTGTTCTCGGTTGGAATTTTGCCGCCATTCGGCTGGTGGCCGGTCTGATGATGGTGTTGGGGATCGCCTGGCTGGTGCAGCGCAGTGTGCCCGATCAAGCCGTTGTCGCTCCCGTCAATGTTACTCACGATGAACAACCGTTTCTGACACGCTGGCTGCGGGTGATGTGGCGCTTGTTCTGCAACACGATTCCGCTGTATATCGTCGCGGTGTTGTTGCTGGGAGCCGCGCGCGTTTGGCTGTTCCCGCATGCCGATGGTGCGGTAGGCAATACGCTGTTTTGGGTGATGTTGATGGCAATTGCCGGCTGCCTGTTTGTGATCCCCACCGCAGCGGAAATCCCCATTGTGCAGACCATGATGCTGGCGGGCATGGGCATTGCGCCCGCGCTGGCACTGTTAGTGACGCTGCCCGCCGTCAGTGTGCCTTCGTTATTGATGCTGCATCGCGCATTTCCCGCCCGGGCGTTGTGGATCGCGCTGTTCGGCGTGGCCTTCAGCGGTATGCTGCTGGGCGTGCTCGCCCTGTGGCTGGCGTAGCGTCCAAACCTTCTGATTGCGGCTGCCGCGCCACAGCAGCCGCGCATCTTTTTCCGCTTCAATAAAGCGCCCGTCAATCAGCACATCAATCTCATTCAGCACCTCGCGCTGCGCATCACTCAGCTCCGCCATTTCGTAACCGGTCCACAGCCAGATATCCTTATCCGGGCATTCTTGCCGCACGCGTTTCACCAGGCGACGAATATGCGGCACGTTGTGCGGATGCAGCGGATCGCCGCCGCTCAGCGATAAGCCCTGACGTGGTATACGCCGATCGTTGAGATCGGCGATCAGCTGCTCTTCCAGCTCCAGCGTAAAGGGCTCGCCGGAATCCAGCCGCCACGTGCTCTGGTTATAGCAGCCGCGGCACTGATGTTCACAGCCCGCAACAAACAGCGTGCAGCGCGTGCCGGGACCGTTAACGATATCGACCGGATAATAGCGGTGAATGCGCATCATCCCAGTGGTCCCGTCTCCAGATGCTTAACCCGGCGCTGCACCTCTTCCTGCTTACCGGCGTTAAACGGGCGTGCATCCGGGCTGCCGAGATAGCCACACACGCGGCGCGTCACCGACACGCGCGCCGGATCGTGATTACCGCAGCATGGGCAGGTAAAGCCTTTGCTGGTGCAGCTAAACTCGCCGCTGAAACCGCATTCGTAGCACTCGTCTATCGGCGTGTTGGTGCCGTAATACGGCACGCGGTGGTAGCTGTAATCCCACACATCTTCCAGCGCCTTTAGGTTGTGCTGGATGTTGGGGTATTCGCCGTAACAAATAAAACCGCCGTTAGCGATGGTTGGATAGGGCGCTTCAAAGTCAATCTTGTCGTACGGATTGACCTTCTTCTCGACGTCGAGATGGAAGCTGTTGGTGTAATAGCCTTTGTCGGTAACGCCCGCCACCACGCCAAATTCGGCGGCATCAAGGCGGCAGAAGCGGTCGCACAGATTCTCGCTCGGCGTGCTGTACAAGCTGAAGCCGTAGCCGGTCTCTTCTTTCCAGGCATCAACCGCGTTTCGCAGATGCGTCACAATCGCCACGCCTTTTTCACGCAGATAATCGGCATCGTAAGGATGCACTTCGCTGCCGCTCAGCGCATTGAGCGTCTCATGCAGGCCGATGTAGCCGAGGGAAATCGAGGCGCGGCCATTGCGGAAAATGGATCCTACTTCATCGTCGGCCTTCAGCCGCACACCGCAGGCGCCTTCCATATAGAGAATGGGTGCCACGCGCGCTTTGGTCTTTTCCAGCCGGGCGATGCGCGTCATTAAGGCGCGTTTCGCCAGCGCCAGGCGTTGATCCAGCCGCTGCCAGAACTGCGCTTCGTTGCCTTGCGCTTCCAGCGCAATGCGCGGCAGATTGAGGCTGATCACGCCAATGTTGTTGCGACCTTCGTGAATCTGCTCACCGTTCTCTTCGTAGACGCCAAGGAAGCTGCGACAGCCCATTGGCGTTTTAAATGAGCCGGTCACTTCAACCACTTTTTCGTAGTTAAGGATATCCGGATACATGCGCTTGCTGGCGCACTCCAGCGCCAGCTGTTTGATGTCATAGTTAACATCACCCGGACGCCGATTAACGCCTTCACGAATAGCAAACACCAGTTTCGGAAACACCGCCGTTTTGTGATTTTTACCCAATCCGGCGATGCGATTGCGCAGAATGGATTGCTGAATCAGGCGCGCCGCCCAATCGGTGCCGAGGCCAAAACCAAAGGTGACAAACGGCGTCTGGCCGTTGGCGGTGTGCAGCGTATTCACTTCATATTCCAGCGACTGAAATGCGTCGTAGCACTCTTTCTCCGTGCGCACGCGCGCATAGGCTTCCGCATCAGGAATCTGCCACTCCTGCGCCACCGTGCGGTGCTTTTCCAGGCTGAGATTCACAAAAGGAGCCAACACTTCATCAATGCGATTAATGGTGGTGCCGCCGTAAATATGGCTGGCGACCTGAGCAATAATCTGCGCGGTGACCGCCGTGGCGGTGGCAATCGATTTGGGCGGTTCTATCTCGGCGTTGCCCATTTTAAAGCCGTTGGTCAGCATGCCCTGCAGGTCGATCAACATGCAGTTAAACATCGGGAAAAATGGGGAATAATCGAGATCGTGATAATGAATTTCGCCACGCTCATGCGCCAGCACCACATCGCGCGGCAATAGTTGCTGCTGGGCATAATGTTTAGCGACGATGCCGGCGAGCAGGTCGCGTTGGGTGGGAATGACCTTGCTGTCTTTATTGGCGTTTTCGTTGAGCAGCGCCGCATTGGTTTGTTCCACTAAACCCCGGATGGCGTGATGCAGTTTACCGCGCTGTTCGCGCGCCAAATCGCGATCGTGACGGTATTCGATATAAGTGCGCGCCAGCTGTGGCCAGCGTCCGCTCATCAGCGTCTCTTCTACCGCACACTGAATATCGCGGATATCCACTTCGCGGTGCTCGGCCATTTGCTCACCGACCTGCGCCGCTACCTGTGCGCACCATGCGGCATCATCAATCTGTGCTGCCTGTGCGGCAGCACGTACCGCCGCCTCAATTCGCTGCGCATTAAACGGCACTCTGCAACCGTCACGCTTAATCACCACTGTCGCCATTTTCTCTCCGTGAAACTACATATGGATATTTTTAAGGAGTTTAACCGCTATATGTGGTGCTATGACGGGAATTAATTCGCCACTGTTTGACCTACAGCAAAGAAGCCACGACCAGGATTGAAAGCCGCGCAATGGTTAATCCGGCTAAACTACAAAAGTTTTAAGCCGACTTGATTTCAGCCGGTCGCTACTTGCTTTGCAAAGCGAAACAGGTTTAATGGGCCTTTTGCCCATTTTGGTCCGCCGTTTCATTTACAAGGATGCCCGCATGCTTTTGCAGAGAACGTTGCTTGCCTGTTGTATATCCATGACTTTTTCCGCCTTTGCCGCCCCCGCGGGTGATTTACCACTCATGCCGTGGCCGCAGAAAGTTGAGCAGCCGGGCGGTGGCGGCGCGTACTCGCTAACGCCACAGCTCACCTTGCATATTGCCGGCGACCATCTGGAAGGCGCAGAGTCGCGCTGGCGGGCGCGCATTGCGCGTCAAACCGGCTGGCCGCTGTTGCCGGCCAGCGCATCCAGCGATCATCCCAATATTCAGGTGCAGATCGCCCAGGCTGTTGATCCGATTCCGCAGCCGGACAGCGATGAAAGTTATCACCTTGTCGTCAACAGCGATGGCGTTTTGCTGCAAGCGAATACACGCTTTGGTGCGATGCGCGGCATGGAAACCGTGTTGCAGCTGATTGAAAATACGGAGAATGGCACGGAAATCCCTTACGTCACCATTGACGATAAACCGCGTTTTCCGTGGCGCGGGGTGCTGATTGATTCGGCACGTCACTTCCTGCCGATTGAAACCGTAAAACGACAAATCGACGGCATCGCCGCCGCGCGCATGAACGTGTTTCACTGGCACTTAACCGACGATCAGGGTTGGCGCTTTGCCTCCAGCCACTATCCGCAACTGCAGGAGAAAGCCAGCGACGGCTTGTACTATACGCAGCAGCAGATGCGTGATGTGGTGCGCTATGCCACGCAGCGCGGCGTGCGCGTGGTGCCGGAAATCGATCTGCCGGGCCATGCATCGGCGATTGCGGTGGCGATGCCTGAGTTAATGAGCGCACCGGGGCCTTATCAAATGGAGCGCGGCTGGGGCGTGTTTAAACCGCTGCTCGATCCCAGCAACGAAGCGGTATTTCGCTTTATCGACACCTTAATGGGTGAAGTGACGGCGATCTTCCCGGATCCCTATATCCACATCGGCGGCGATGAAGTCGATCCCACGCAGTGGAATGATTCGACGCGCATTCAGCAATTTATGCGCGATCACGGCCTGAAAGACACGCATGCGCTGCAAGCCTGGTTTAACCAGCGCGTCGAGACAATTCTTGAAGCGCACCAGCGTCGCATGATCGGTTGGGATGAGGTTTACCATCCGGACCTGCCGAAGAGCATTTTGATCCAATCCTGGCAGGGACAGGATGCGCTTGGTACCGTGGCGAAAAATGATTTCCGCGGCATTCTCTCCACCGGTTTCTATCTCGATCAGCCGCAGACCGCCGCTTATCACTACCGTAATGAACCCTGGCCGCAAGGCCTCAACGGCGCGGATCAGGTGCAATCCGGCGAGCAGACGCAGAGCTGGCAGTTCACCATGCCACGCCTGAAGGGCAGTGCACTTAAAGGCAGCTTTACGCTGATTGAAGGCAAAAGTGGCTGGCGCGGTTTTATTGATTTCAGCGGTAAAGCGCGCCGCATGGTCAGCGATGTGCGCTGGCTTTCGCCGACGCAGCTGACGTTCAGCGTCGATACGTGGATGGGGCCTTTTCAGCCGATGGTGACGCTGACGCAAGACAAATTGACCGGATATATGCTGGTGGGCAACGTGCGCTATCCCACCGAAGGCAGCAAGCTGGCGCAGGTGCCAAAAGGCATTGCGCCATCGCTGCCCACGCCAGAGCAGATGAAAAATAATCTGATTGGCGGCGAAGCGGCACTGTGGGCGGAGAACGTCAACAGCCGGGTGATCGACACACGTTTGTGGCCGCGCGCTTTTGTGGTGGCCGAGCGTTTATGGTCCGCGCAGGATGTCACCGACAGCGACAACATGTATCAACGCCTGAGCGCGGTGGATCGCTGGGGCACCATTTCGGTGGGCTTGCAGCAGCATCAACAGGCTGAAGTGCAGATGATGCGGCTGGCGAATAGCAGCGACATCACGCCGCTGCGTGTGTTGGCCGAAGTGTTAGAGCCGGCGCAGTATTACACGCGTCAGCACCTGAAATTCCAGGCAGGACATTACGACTATTTTGAGCCGCTGAATAGGTTAGCGGATGTGTTGCCTGCCGAGAGCAACGCGGTGCGTTTGCTGGACAAGCAGATTGATCGACTGATTGCCAATCGTGCCGATCACGCGGCGGCACATGCTATCCGCCAGCAACTGCAGCGCTGGCAGAATAACAGCGATGCGGTGATGCCGCTGATTCTGGGCAATTATAAGCTCAAGCCGTTACAGCAGCAGGTACAGCAAGTAGCGCAACTGAGTCGTATGGGGCTGGATTTGGTTAACGCGCTGGAGCGAAATCAGGCTTACGGGGCGGGGGAGGTGGCGCAGATGCATGCACAATTGGATGCCGCAGCGCAGGTGCAGGATGAAACGGTGCTGGCATTGGTGAGGCCGCTGGAGAAGTTGCTGCGATCGTTTAAATAGGATTGTGCTCGTTGTCCCCCATCCCGGCCTTCCCCCGCAAGCGGGGGAAGGAGATGCTGCCACATGCAGCTTCATAACTCATATATGGCAGCATCTTCCTCCCCCATTTATGGGGGAGGACCGAGGAGGGGGACAGCAAGCACCAACGAAATCAACGACGTACCGCGATCGCCTCGATCTCAATCTTCACATCTTTCGGCAGACGCGCCACTTCCACACAGGAGCGCGCAGGGAAGCTGGCGTTATGCTCGGTAAAGAACGCTTCATAAGTCGCGTTTACCGTGGCGAAATCATTCAGATCTTTGACGAACACGGTAGTTTTCACAATGTCGCCCACTTTCAGGCCTGCAGCTTCCACAATCGCCTGCACATTTTCCAGTGACTGACGCGCCTGAGCAGACACATCGTCGGCCACGGCGCCGGTAGCAGGATTAACCGGAATCTGGCCAGAGGTGATGATCATGCTGCCGAGATCCACGCCCTGTACGTAAGGGCCAATCGCTGCGGGTGCGTTTGAAGTACTGATTTCGCGAGACATTGTTTCTCCTTAGAAGTGCGCGGCCGACCGTTGTCCGCCGCGAAATGAATCGTCCCATTATAGGGACGACGTGGGCGATTACCAGTGACCAAGCACCACGTGGCGCGCGAACTCTTTCTCGCAATATTTGCACTTCAGATGCACATCATCTTCGCGCTTTTTCACCGCAAAGCTGGTAAATACCGGCTCGTTACGGCTGATGCAGTTACTGTTCGGGCAGGTCAGCACGCGGTCGATACGATCCGGCAAGGTTGGGGCGATCTTCGCCACCACTTCGTACTCGTCAATGCGGTTCACCGTGGCGAGCGGCGCGTACACCGCTAGCTGGTTGATCTGATCGTCTGTCAGGAAGGTATTCTCGATTTTGATCAGATCCTTGCGCCCCATTTCACCCGAGGGCAAATTGAGGCCGATGGTGATGCGCTGATCGGTTTCGGTCAGGCGAAACAGGGACAATAACTTAAAGCCAACCTGCGCCGGGATATGGTCAATCACCGTGCCGCGCTTGATGGCTTCAACTTGCAATTTATTATCGTGAGTCATCGGGTTGCTCCTTACAGTGCCAGTTCGCTATTCAGTACCAGTGCCAGCAGTGCCTGGCGGGCGAAGATGCCGTTACCGGCCTGCTGGAAATACCAGGCATGCGGCGTGCTATCCACGTCGGTGGTGATCTCGTCGATGCGTGGCAGCGGATGCAGCACTTTCATGTTGTCGCGCGCACCCGCTAAATCGGCGGCGCGCAGGATGAATTGCGCTTTGACGTTGGCATATTCCGACGGATCGAGGCGCTCTTTCTGCACGCGCGTCATGTAGAGAATGTCGAGTTGTGGCATCACTTCTTCAATGGTGTCATGGCGTGACCAGGCAATATTCTGCTCATCCAGCATATCGGTGATGTACGACGGCATCGCCAGCGCATCCGGCGCGATAAAGAAGAAACGGTTGCCGTCAAATTTCGCCAGCGCCTGCGTCAGTGAATGCACGGTACGGCCATATTTCAGGTCGCCGACCATCGCCACATTCAGGTTATCGAGGCGATGTTGCGTTTCGCGGATGGTGAAGAGATCGAGCAGCGTTTGCGTCGGATGCTGGTTCGCGCCGTCACCGGCATTAAGTATTGGAACGCCGCCGGAAAATTCGGTCGCCAGACGCGCCGCGCCTTCCTGCGGATGACGCATCACGATGGCATCCACGTAGGTACCAATCACCGAAATAGTATCGGCGAGGGTTTCACCTTTCTTGCCAAGCGAAGTGTTGCTGCCATCAGCGAACCCCACCACCGACGCGCCGAGACGATGCATCGCCGTTTCAAACGACAAGCGCGTGCGCGTTGAGGCTTCAAAGAAGCAGCTGGCGATAACGTTATGCTTCAGCAACTCCGGCTGGGGATGGGCTTTCAGCTGGGCGGCGGTATGCAGCACCAGCTCCAGCTCGTCGCGGTTGAGATCGTTAATGGAAATGATGTGCTTGCGATATAGCGGGTTGGCCATAGCGTTCTCCTCTGCGCTGCCGGATTGCGGACAAAAAAAAGCCCCTGCTTAAGGGGCTTTTTTTACGATCGATTGATGACGGAAAGAAACAGGTGCGCCGCCCGCTGTCAGGCGTCGTTGAGCGTCAAATTGTGCGCTGCGCTGTTGCATGTTTCCTCCGGCAAATTGGGCCGCATTATACGCATTCACTGATTTGCAGCAAGCAAATATCGCGCGCAAGGTAAACGTTTGCTTCGCTATATTTATCGCTTACCTAAGGTGGCGACCATCACCGCTTTAATGGTGTGCATGCGGTTTTCTGCCTGATCGAACACGATGCTGTGTGCCGATTCAAACACTTCATTGCTCACTTCCATGCCATCGTGCAAACCATACTGTTCAGCCATCTGGCGGCCGAGCGTGGTTTTATCGTCATGGAAAGCCGGCAGACAGTGCAGGAATTTCACCTGCGGATTACCGGTCAGGGCCAGCATCGCGCTATTCACCTGATAAGGACGCAGCAGGGCGATGCGATCTTCCCACACCGATTTGGCTTCGCCCATCGACACCCATACATCAGTGTAGATGAAGTCGGCACCTTGCACGCCTTCGGCGATATCTTCGGTCAGCGTGATTTTGCCGCCGGTTTGCTGCGCGGCCACGCGGCATTGTTCTACTAATTCAGCTTCTGGCCAGCAGCCTTTCGGTGCCACCAGACGCAGATCCAGCCCCACTAGCGCTGCAGCTTCCAGCATGCTGTTGCCCATGTTGTTGCGCGCATCGCCCACATACACCAGCGCCATTTGATTCAGCGATTTGCCGGGCAGATGTTCCTGCATGGTCAACAGATCGGCCAGCAGCTGCGTAGGGTGAAACTCGGTGGTCAGGCCGTTCCATACCGGCACGCCAGCGAACTCCGCTAAGGTTTCCACCAGTTCCTGGCCGTAGCCGCGATACTGAATGCCGTCATACATGCGGCCCAGCACACGAGCGGTGTCTTTCATCGACTCTTTATGGCCGATTTGGCTGCCGCTCGGGCCGAGATAGGTGACGTTAGCGCCCTGATCGTAAGCGGCAACTTCGAAAGAGCATCGGGTACGAGTCGAGTCTTTTTCGAAGATGAGCGCGATGTTTTTGCCTTTCAGGTACTGCGTTTCGCCGGCATTTTTCTTTGCGTGTTTTAATTCACCTGCCAGACTCAGCAGAGAATCGATTTCGGCCGGGGTGAAATCCAGCAATCTCAGGAAATGTCTTTGATACAGCTGACTCATACAGCGCTCCAGTTGCCCACATGAAATGAATTAAAATTCAATCTAACCGTATGAATATGCATTTTCAACCCCAGCGTTAAGAAACTTGTTGTTTTGTGTAGTGGCGCGCGAGGCAGTGTGGGAAAATAATCTTATTCAGCCGAATATTTTGAGGACACACCCATGGCATATGAAGCATTGCTGGAAGAACAGCGCGAAGAGACGCGACTGATCATTGAAGAGCTGCTGGAAGACGGCAGCGATCCCGATGCGCTTTACACTATCGAGCATCATCTCTCCTGCAACAATTTCGACTCGCTGGAGAAGGTGGCGGTTGATGCCTTCAAGCTGGGCTATGAAGTGAGCGAGCCAGAGGAGCTGGAGCTGGAAGACGGCAGCAAAGTGATGTGCGTTGATATCCTGAGCGAAGGCGCGCTGAAGCCGGAGCTGATTGACGCGCAGGTTGAGCAGTTGGTGAATCTGGCGGGCAGCTACAACGTCGATTACGACGGTTGGGGCACCTACTTTGAAGATCCCGATGCCGAAGATGAAGACGACGATGGCGAATTCATCGACGACGAAGAAGACAACGGTGTACGCCACTAAGCCTTCCTTAACGGGCGGCGCCCGCCGCCCCGATTCCTTCTCCCCGTAAGACAAAAGATTGCCCATGAATTACGCTCCGCTATTAGAACCGATCTATCAATTCCTGCATTGCCGCACGCCACACGCGTGGATTGATGAAGCGCGCAAGCCGGAAAATCTGACGCTGCTGCTCACCGATCATATGGTTTGCGAATTGAAGGCCGCGCAAACCGCGGTGTTTATCATCCGTAAATACGTGGCGGATAAGCCGAGTGGCGATGCCATTCTGGCGTGGCTTAAGCCGTATGAAGATTTTATCTACCGCGATGAACCGGACAGCAACTTTATCAACGCCCACAAAAATCTGACCAAAAGTATCATTGTGCGCAATGAGCTGCCGTGGGCCGACGATTTGGTAGAGATGATGGTGCTGCTGATCAAAGAGGAGTTGCATCACTTTTATCAGGTGTGGGAAATCATGCAGTCGCGCGGTTTGCCCTATCGTAAAATCACCGCCAGCCGTTATGCCAAAGGGCTGATCCGTGAAATCGCCACGTATGAGCCAGATGCGCTGGTGGATAAGTTGATTTGCGGAGCGTACATCGAAGCGCGATCCTGCGAACGTTTTGCCAGCCTGGCACCGTATCTGGATGAGCAGCTGGAGAAGTTCTACATTTCGCTGTTGCGATCGGAAGCGCGTCATTACCAGGATTATCTGAAGCTGGCGCAGCAGATTTCGCCGAAGGACATTGCGCCACGCGTACAGGCGTTTGGTGCGACAGAAGCGCGCTTAATCAGCGAGCCGGATGGCGAATTGCGTTTTCATAGCGGTGTGCCGACGATTTAGATATGTGCTCGCAGTCCCCCATCCCGGCCTTCCCCCGCAAGCGGGGGAAGGAGATTCTGCCACATGCAGCTCCCAACCCACATATAGCAGCATCCTCCTCCCCCATTTATGGGGGAGGACCGAGGAGGGGGACAGCGAGCACATCAAATCACAACACCTTCAACATTCGCACTTCGCAATCCACGTGCCCGGTACAGCCCATCGCGCTGTCAATCAGCTCGAAGCCCAACGACTCATACAACTTAATCGCGCGCGTCAGGCTGCCGGTGGTTTCCAGATAACAGCGGCGAAACCCCTTTTGACGAGCATGTTCCATGGCGCGCAGCGCCAGATCGCGCGCCAGACCTAAGCCACGCACCTGCGGTAGGAAATACATTTTCTGCAGCTCGCAAATATCCGGTGCGCTACAAGCCAACGGTGCAACGCCGCCGCCGCCCACCACTACGCCTTCATGTTCAACAATCCAGTAGGCGCTATTGGCTTCACTGTACAGTTCGAACAGGCGATCCAGATTGGGATCGGACACGGTGTAACCTTTGTCCGCCGTCAGCCCAAATTCGGCTGACACATCGCGGATCACCTGCGCGATCAGCGGATTATCGGCGGCTGTAATCGGGCGCACCTTTAAATTGATGGGGGCGTCGGTGGTCATCATTATCTTCCGGTATAAAAAAGCCGGGCAGTGCCCGGCTTCGATTAAGCAGTTGGACTGAAGCGCTTACAATGCCGCAATCACGCCCTGCTGTTCAAACAGTTTTGCTTTAGATTGCTCAAGCTCGGCTACGCGCTCACGCTCTTTGGCAACAACCGCTTCCGGCGCACGTGACACAAAGCCTTCGTTGGCCAGCTTGGTCTGGATCTTCTCGATTTCCACATCGAGTTTTACCAACTCTTTCGCCAGACGCTCCAGCTCGGCTTCTTTGTTCACCAGATCCGCCATTGGGATCAGCAACTCAGCGCCTTCAACAATCTTCGTCACCGAAACCGGGCCTTTCTCGCCCGCAGGCAGAATGGTCAGGCTTGCCAGACGCGCCAGACGCGACAGGAAAGTACGGTTCTCTTCCACGCGACGCTGCGCCGCAGCCGAGCAGTCACGCAGCAACACATCGAGCGGCTTGCTTGGCGCGATGTTCATCTCAGCGCGAATATTACGTACCGCGACGATCGCCTGTTTCATCCACTCGATATCAGCTTGCGCCTCGGCATCTTCCTTCGCCGCTTCATACTGCGGGAACGGCTGCAGCATAATGGTATCGTGATCGATGTTTTTCAGGCCTTTCACACGCTGCCAGATGGTTTCGGTGATGTAAGGAATAATCGGGTGCGCCAGACGCAGCAGCGCTTCCAGCACGGTGACCAGCGTATTACGCGTGCCGCGCAGTTCCGCTTCGCTACCGCTGGTCATCACCGGCTTCGTCAGTTCCAGATACCAGTCACAGAACTGGTTCCAGGTGAAGTCATAAAGAATATTGGCTGCGATATCAAAGCGATAGCTATCCAGCGCTTCACGATACGCCTTCACGCTGCGGTTGAATTCGCTCAGAATCCAGCGATCAGCCAGCGACAGCTTCATTTCGCCGCCGTTTTGTCCGCAATCCTGCTCTTCGGTGTTCATCAGCACGAAGCGGCTGGCGTTCCACAGCTTGTTACAGAAGTTGCGGTAGCCTTCAAGGCGCTTCATGTCCCAGTTGATGTCACGACCGGTAGAAGCCAGCGCGGCGAGGGTAAAGCGCAGCGCATCGGTACCTGATGGCACGATGCCGTCCGGGAACTGCTTCTCGGTACGTTTGCGGATCTTTTCAGCCAACTGCGGCTGCATCATGTTGCCGGTACGCTTCTCCAGCAGATCTTCCAGCGAAATACCGTCAATCATATCCAGTGGATCGATGACGTTGCCTTTCGACTTGGACATCTTCTGGCCTTCTTCATCGCGGATCAAACCGGTCATATAGACGGTTTTAAACGGTACCTGCGGCTTGCCGTTTTCATCTTTAATGAAGTGCATGGTCAGCATGATCATGCGCGCAATCCAGAAGAAGATAATGTCGAAGCCGCTCACCAACACGCTGGTTGGATGGAAGGTACGCAGCGCTTCGGTGTTCTCTGGCCAGCCAAGAGTAGAGAACGTCCACAGACCGGATGAGAACCAGGTATCCAGGACGTCGTCATCTTGGCGCAGCGCAACGTCGGCGGCCAGATGGTTTTCCTGACGCACTTCGTCTTCGGTGCGGCCAACGTAGACGTTGCCGTCGTTGTCGTACCACGCCGGAATGCGGTGTCCCCACCACAGCTGACGCGAAATACACCAATCCTGAATGTCTCGCATCCACGAGAAGTACATGTTCTCGTACTGTTTTGGCACGAACTGGATGTCGCCATTCTCAACCGCTTCAACCGCAACTTTCGCCAGCGGGGCGGTGCGCACATACCATTGATCAGTCAGCATTGGTTCAATCACCACGCCGCCGCGATCACCGTAAGGAACGGTCAGGTCGTGCGGTTTGATCTCTTCCAGCAGGCCGATTTCGTCAACGGCAGCGACAATCGCTTTACGCGCAGCAAAACGCTCCATTTTCTGGAACTGTGCTGGGATATCGTCGGCACACTCGTCGCTCACTTCGCCATTAGTATCGAACACTTCCGCGCGCTCGCGGATATCGCCATCGAAGGTCAGAATGTTGATCATTGGCAGCTTGTGACGACGACCGACTTCGTAGTCATTGAAGTCATGCGCTGGCGTGATTTTCACGCAGCCGGTGCCTTTTTCCATATCGGCGTGTTCATCGCCAACGATCGGAATACGACGGTTCACCAGCGGCAGGATCACTTCTTTGCCGATCAAATCTTTATAGCGCGGATCTTCCGGGTTAACCGCGACGCCGGTATCGCCCAACAGGGTTTCCGGACGGGTGGTCGCCACCACCAGATAATCTTTGCCTTCCGCGGTTTTCACACCGTCAGCCAGCGGATAGCGGATATGCCACATCGAGCCTTTGCTCTCGCGGTTTTCCACTTCCAGATCGGAGATGGCGGTACGCAGTTTTGGATCCCAGTTTACCAGGCGTTTGCCACGGTAAATCAGGTTCTCTTTGTACAGGCGGACAAACACTTCGCGCACCGCGTTGGACAGACCGTCATCCATAGTGAAGCGCTCGCGCTCCCAGTCAACCGAGTTGCCGAGACGGCGCATCTGGCGGGTAATGGTGCCGCCGGATTCCGCTTTCCACTGCCAGATTTTGTCGATGAACGCATCGCGACCGTAATCCTGGCGTGTTTTGCCCTCTTCAGCGGCGATCTTACGCTCAACGACCATCTGCGTGGCGATACCGGCGTGATCGGTACCGGCCTGCCACAGGGTGTTTTTGCCCTGCATGCGCTGGTAACGCACCATGGTATCCATGATGGTTTGCTGGAAAGCGTGACCCATATGCAAGCTGCCGGTGACGTTCGGCGGCGGGATCATGATGCAAAAGCTTTCCTGGCTGGTGTCGCCATTCGGTTTAAAGTAGCCCTGCTGTTCCCAGTGCTCGTAGAGCGGCTGCTCGATATCTTGCGGGTTATATGTCTTTTCCATTTCTACACTGTCGTTTGCGGCGAGGGTGGCGTCGCCGTATTCAATTGGAAACCAACGCTGCGATAGGCTTTATAGCGATCGCGCGCCAGTTGTTTTAGGGATTCTTCATAAGGTACGAAGTCTATCACTTCATGGAAAGCAGTAGCAAAATCTGCGAACTGTGGCAGCAGGCTGATCAACAGATCGCGCGGCGAACTGCCACGGCGCTGCGGCCAGGCCAGTTCAACCGGTGCGCCATAGCGCGGGCCTTCGCCGGCCAGATTGTGCGGCACAAAGGCGTTAGCCGGCAACTGCCAGAGTGCTTCATCCAGCCGATTGGCTTGCTCTTCATTTTCGCAGGCAATCAGAATGCGTTTGCCGTCACGCCAGCGTGTTTCGGCAAGAGAGCATACCAGGGCTTCGATGGCGGTTAAGCCGTCGCCTGCGCTCTCAGACTCCATCACATAGAAAGTGGCGTTTTTCATGGGATCCTTTGGATGAGAGGGGGGCTCGCTGTCCCCCATCCCGGCCTTCCCCCATAAATGGGGGAAGGAGATGCTGCTACATGCAACTTCACAACTCACATAGGGCAGCATCTTCCTCCCCCACTTGTGGGGGAGGACCGAGGAGGGGGACAGCCATCACCAAATCAATCGTCGCCGTTCAGTCCAGCACGGTTCAGCAGGAACTGCGACAGCAGCGGCACCGGACGACCGGTTGCGCCTTTGGCTTTACCTGAACGCCATGCGGTACCGGCGATATCCAGGTGCGCCCAGTTGAACTTACGTGCAAAGCGCGCCAGGAAGCAGGCTGCGGTAATCGCGCCGCCAGGACGGCCGCCAATGTTTGCCATATCGGCAAAATTGGATTCCAGCTGTTCCTGATACTCATCCGCCATCGGCAGACGCCAGGCGCGATCGCCTGATTGCTCAGACGCGCTGATCAGCTCGTGCGCCAGCGGATTGTGGTTCGACATCAAACCGCTGACATGATGGCCCAGCGCAATCACGCAGGCACCGGTCAGCGTTGCGACGTCAATCACCACTTCTGGCTCGAAACGCTCGACATAGGTAAGCGCATCGCACAGCACCAGTCGGCCTTCAGCATCGGTATTCAGCACTTCCACGGTTTGGCCGGACATGGTGGTTAACACGTCACCCGGACGCATTGCTTTGCCGTCTGCCATGTTTTCACAGCCTACCAGCACGCCGACGACATTCAGCGGCAGATTCAATTCTGCCACCATGCGCATCACGCCGTACACCGAGGCCGCGCCGCACATGTCGTACTTCATCTCATCCATCGCTTCGGCTGGTTTAATCGAAATACCGCCGGAATCGAAGGTTAAGCCTTTCCCCACCAGCACGATGGGGCGCGCTTCGGGATCGTTATTGCCTTTGTACTCAATCACCGACATCAGCGATTCATTATGTGAACCGGCTCCGACCGCCAGATACGCGTTCATGCCCAGCTCTTTCATCTGCTGCTCGCCGATGACGCGCGTGGTGACATTTTTGCTGTACGCATCCGCCAGCTGACGCGCCTGTGACGCCAGGTAGGCGGCGTTACAGATATTTGGCGGCATATTGCTGAGATCTTTGGCCGCTTTCACGCCTGCAGCCACGGCCAAACCGTGCTGAATGGCGCGCTCGCCGCTGGTCAGTTCACGACGGGTTGGCACGTTGAACACCAGCTTGCGCAGTGGACGGCGCGGTTCAACTTTGTTGCTTTTCAGCTGATCAAAGTTGTAGAGCGCTTCTTTCGAGGTTTCGACCGCCTGGCGCACTTTCCAGTAGGTATTGCGGCCTTTTACGTGCAGTTCTGTCAGGAAGCACACCGCTTCCATCGAACCGGTGTCATTCAGCGTATTGATCGTCTTCTGAATCACCTGCTTGTACTGGCGCTCATCCAGCTCGCGCTCTTTACCGCAGCCGATCAGCAGGATGCGTTCGGAGAGGATATTTGGCACATGGTGCAGCAGCAGCGTTTGGCCCACTTTTCCTTCCAGTTCACCGCGGCGCAGCAGGGCGCTGATGTAGCCATCGCTGATCTTATCTAACTGCTCAGCAATGGGTGACAAACGGCGCGGTTCGAAAACGCCAACAACAATGCAGGCGCTACGCTGTTTTTCCGGGCTACCGCTTTTTACACTGAACTCCATGCACTCTCCTGAATCTTAAAGACAACGGCCTTAGCTGTCGTTAGAATGTAGCGCGTTCGTAACCCATTAATTTGTTGCGACGCCATGACAATTCAGCGCCGGTAGTCATAATGAGTTGTGGTGACAATATGTTGTTTTTTCACCACGCTAACGCGTTCGTCATACTATTTTAGCTACGATGACGGCCATTGATGAAGAAAAATGGCTGATAAGCGTTGAAACTAGCGATTTTCCTGCAAAAAGACAAGTTATCACAGGCGTACTAAGCGTGATCATCATTAGATATCTGGTTCGGGAAACGCTCAAAAGCCAGCTGGCTATCCTCTTCATCCTGCTACTGATCTTCTTTTGTCAGAAGTTAGTGCGGATTTTGGGAGCTGCGGTGGATGGCGAGATCCCAACAAACTTAGTTCTGACATTGTTAGGACTTGGCGTGCCTGAAATGGCACAACTTATCCTGCCCCTAAGCCTATTTCTGGCGATTTTAATGACCCTTGGGCGGCTGTACACCGAAAGTGAAATCACGGTGATGCATGCCTGCGGCCTGGGTAAAAGCGTGCTCATTAAAGCCGCGATGATCCTGATGCTGTTCACCTCGCTGGTGGCGGCGGTCAATGTCATCTGGTTAGGGCCGTGGTCGTCGCGTTATCAGCAAGAAGTGACGCAAAACGCCAAAGCGAATCCGGGTGCGGCAGCGCTGGCGGCTGGACAGTTCCAGACGTCCAGTGACGGCAACGCGGTGCTGTTTGTCGAAAACGTGAAAGGCAATACCTTCGGCAACGTGTTCCTGGCGCAGCTGCGTCCGAAAGGCAACGCGCGTCCCTCGGTGGTGCTGGCAGACAGCGGTCACATGGAGCAGCGTAAAGATGGCTCGCAGGTGGTCACGCTGGATAAAGGCACGCGCTTTGAAGGTACCGCCTTGCTCCGCGATTTCCGCATTACGGACTTTGTGAACTATCAAGCGCTGGTGGGCTACAAAGAAGCCACGCTGGATCCGAACGATGCCGATCAGGCGGATATTAGCGCGTTGCTGCAAAACAAGACGCCGCAGTTCCAGGCGGAATTCCACTGGCGTTTGACGCTGATCTTTGCGGTGCTGGTGATGGCGTTAATGGTGGTGCCGCTTAGCGTGGTAAACCCGCGTCAGGGGCGCGTGCTCTCAATGTTGCCCGCCATGCTGCTGTATCTGATCTTCTTCTTGCTACAGAGTTCTCTGCGTTCCAACGCTGCGAAAGGCCGGTTCGACCCTGCCATTTGGATGTGGGTAGTGAACTTCGCCTATCTGGCACTGGCGGTGCTGCTGAACCTATGGGATACCGTGCCGATGCGTCGCATCCGTGCCCGTTTTAGCCGTGGAGGATCTGTCTGATGTTTAAGGTTCTTGACCGCTATATCGGCAAAACTATCTTCAACACCATCATGCTGACGCTGTTCATGCTGGTGTCGTTGTCAGGCATCATTAAGTTCGTGGATCAGCTGCGTAAAACCGGGCAGGGCGCGTACACCGCACTGGATGCCGGTTACTACACGCTGCTCAGCGTACCGAAAGATATCGAAATCTTCTTCCCGATGGCGGCGCTGTTGGGCGCGTTACTCGGTTTGGGCACGCTGGCGCAGCGCAGTGAGCTGGTGGTGATGCAGGCATCGGGCTTTACTCGCATGCAGGTGGCGCTGGCGGTAATGAAAACCGCCATTCCGCTGGTGCTATTAACCATGGCGGTGGGCGAGTTCGTTGCGCCGCAGGGTGAGCAGATGGCGCGTAACTATCGTGCGCAACAGCTGTACGGCGGCTCGCTGGTCTCTACGCAAAACGGTCTGTGGGCGAAGGACGGTAACAACTTCATCTACATCGAGCGCATCAAAGGCGATAACGAGATTGATGGTGTCAGCATCTATAATTTCAGCGACCAGCGCCGTTTGCTGAGCGTACGTTACGCGGCGACTGCGACCTGGAACGCCGATAAGAAGCTGTGGGTGTTGTCGCAGGTAGATGAATCTAACCTGCAAGATGCCAAACAAATCACCGGTTCACAGAGCCTGAGCGGCGAATGGAAAACCAACCTCACGCCAGATAAGCTCGGCGTGGTGGCGCTGGATCCAGACGCTTTGTCGATCAGTGGCCTGTATAACTACAGCAAATACCTTAAGCAGAGCGGCCAGGTTTCGGGACGTTACCTGCTGAATATGTGGAGCAAAATCTTCCAGCCGCTGTCGGTAGCGGTGATGATGCTGATGGCGCTGTCGTTTATTTTTGGTCCGCTGCGTAGCGTCTCGATGGGCGTGCGCGTGGTAACGGGGATTAGCTTTGGCTTCCTGTTCTACGTGCTGGATCAGATCTTTGGCCCGTTAAGCCTGGTCTACGGTTTACCGCCGATATTAGGCGCAATTCTGCCGAGCGGTGCGTTCTTCGCCATCAGTTTGTTCCTGCTGATGAAACGCCGGTAATTGTCATGGGCCAGCCTCGATGCTGGCCCATCCTCTTCAGTAAAATCGCCTTTTCTGACGTCCCTCACTGCAACTGCTGAACCCATCCTGGCACCTGCGACAACAAATACAAAATCAGGCCAATGGTGCCGCCAACCAGCGTGCCGTTAATGCGGATGAACTGCAGATCGCGACCTATATTCAGCTCGATTTGCTGTGACATATCGCGTGCATCCCAGCTTTTCACGGTGTCGCTGATATGGCGCGTCAGGAAGGTGGCGAACTCCGGTGCCACGCTGCGTGCCGCATCTTCCAGATGTTGATTCATTGAAGCGCGTAACGCTTCATCGGCAGCCAGGGTTTCACCCAGCCACAGCGCGGCCAGTCTAACGCGCTCCTGCACCCGTGAATCCTCACTGTTCAAATCGTCTTTCAGCCAGCCACGTAAATCCTGCCACAGTTCGCCGATATAACGATTGAAAGACTCATCCTCCTTCAGCCAGTTCTTGATGCCTTCGGCGCGTTCCGCCATTTCCGGATCGGTTTTCAGTCGCTCAATCAGCCGCTGCACCGCACGGTCGAAGCCCAGACGCAGCTCATGTCCCTGATCGAGCGCCACCTGGTCGAGAATTGAATCCACCGCATTGGCCACCAAATCGGCGCTGTGCTCGCCCAGCCATTCGGTCGGCAGCATTTTGGCTTTAATCGGATGTTCGCGTTTCAGCCAGCGCACAATCTGCGCGGCGATAAACTCGCGCGTGCCGGGCTTGTGCAGCAGGCGCAGCAGCTGTTGCACCGCGGCATCGAGCAACTCCTGATGACGATTGTTTTTGGTCAGGCTATCCAACAGCAGTGCGCTGGATTGGGTGAGATCAACTTTATCCAGCGCGCGATGCACCGCGCGGCGTAAAAAGCGCTGAATGCGTTGGTCGTCAGTGAGATCGAGAAAGCCGCGCATCACCTGCAACAGATGGCGGCCAATGCGATCGGCGTTGCCCGGCGTGTTCAGCCACTGTGCCAACATTTGCGACGGATCGTGGCGGCGAATCAGCGCCAGTAGCGAATCGGTATCGAGGAATTTCTCCTGCACGAAGCGACCAAGATTCTCTCCAATACGATCTTTGTTACGCGGAATAATCGCCGTATGACGTGAGATAAACGGCACCGGCACGCGCCGGAACAGCGCCACCACGGCGAACCAGTCGGCTAAAGCCCCGACCATCGCCGCTTCAGCAATCGCCTTTACTCCCAGCACCCAAAAGTTGGGCGGCAGAAACAGCGTTACGACAAAAGTCGCGGCGGCAATCACCAGCAGCGACAGCGCCAGACGTTTGCTGCGTTTGAGTTGTTGATATTTATCCATAAATCCTTTTTTTAACGACGACGGCCGCCCAATAAACTGCCGAGCACACCGCGAATGATCTGATTGGTAACCTGACGCGCAGCGCTTTTCGCCACGCTCTGCACCACGCCATCGCGCTTGCCACCACGCGGACCGGTGGTGCCGAACAGAATGTCCTTCAGGCCGCCGAGAATGCCGCCATCAACATCGACGCTATTACCTTTGGCTTCTGGCGCGTTGGCTTGTTGCGTTGCGACCTGCACGCCTTTTTGCAACATTTCGAAGGCGGATTCACGATCCACTTCAGTATCGTATTTGCCGTACAGCGGCGAGTTGTTGATCAGGCTGTTACGTTCATCCAGACTCACCGGGCCCATGCGCGAGCCGGGTGCAATCACCATCGCACGCTGCACCATCGAGGGACTGCCTTTTTCATCAAGGAAGGAGATTAGCGCTTCGCCGGTGCCGAGCGCCTGAATCGCCTCGACGGTATCAAAGTCTGGATTGGCGCGCATGGTTTCAGCGGCGCTTTTCACTGCTTTCTGGTCTTTCGGCGTAAAGGCACGCAGTGCATGCTGCACGCGGTTGCCGAGCTGTCCCAGCACGTTGTCGGGAATATCGCCAGGATTCTGCGTGACGAAATAGACGCCAACGCCCTTGGAGCGGATCAGGCGAATTACCTGCTCGACCTTCTCCAACAGCACCGGCGGCGCATCGGTAAACAGCAGGTGCGCTTCGTCGAAGAAGAACACCATTTTTGGCTTGTCGAGATCGCCCGCTTCCGGTAACTGCTCATACAGCTCGGCCAGCAACCACAGCAGGCTGGTGGCGTAGAGTTTTGGCATTTGATAGAGCTTTTCCGCCGAGAGGATATTGATAAAGCCTTTACCGTTGCTGTCGCAGCGCATCCAGTCGCGGATATCCAGCATGGGTTCGCCAAAGAAGTGCTCGGCCCCTTGCTGTTCCAGCGCCAGCAAGCCGCGCTGAATCGCCCCCACCGACGCGCTGTTGATGTTGCCGTATTGCGTCTGAAATGCCTTGGCGTTGTCGCCGATGTACTGCGTCATGGCGCGCAGATCTTTGAAGTCCAGTAGCAACAAGCCTTGGTCGTCGGCGATGCGGAAGATGATCTGCAGTACGCCGGATTGCACATCGTTGAGATTAAGCAGACGTGCCAGCAGCAGCGGGCCGAGATCGGACACCGTCGCACGCACCGGATGCCCCTGCTGGCCAAAAATATCCCACACCATCACCGGATTTTTCTGCGCCTGCCAGTCGGTGACGCCTATCTTCGTCAGACGCGCCAGCAGCTTTTCAGAGCCGTCGCCTGCAGCGGAAATACCGGTGAGATCGCCTTTCACATCCGCCATAAATACCGGCACGCCGATGTCGGAGAAGGATTCCGCCAGCTTTTGCAGCGTCACGGTTTTGCCAGTGCCGGTGGCGCCAGTGATCAAGCCGTGGCGGTTCGCCATGTTGGAGAGGAGATGCAATTGAACGTCGGGCGTTTGGGCAATCAGCAACGGAGTGGTCATGATTATTTCGCTCTCAGGCAATAGGTTATGCCAGAAAGGATAGCAAGCGGCGCGCGAGGAGGGAGGAGGATTGTGCCGAAAAAAGTTGTGCTGGCTGTCCCCCATCCCGGCCTTCCCCCGCTAGCGGGGGAAGGAGACGCTGCCACATGCTGCTTCAGCACTCACATATGGCAGCGTCTTCCTCCCCCATTTATGGGGGAGGACCGAGGAGGGGGACAGCCAGCACACACGGACCGAGAAAGAGAATGGCAGCACGATCTAAATTATTTCTGCACCGTATCAAAAAACAGCAAACTCACGCCAATCCCTTGCTGCACATGATTAACGTTATTGCGCACCGCAACCTGCTGCGCGCCCTGCAGCGTTACCACAAACGGAGAATTCTGCTGCACGTTTTTTTGCAAATCGGTATATAACGCACGACGTTTAGCCGCATCGCTTTCACCGGCTGCCGCACGGGTTTTGGCACTGAGCTCCGGAATATCCCAGCCAACGCGCCACGCCAGGGTTTTGGAGCCGCCCGGCACGTTATAGGCGAAGGCGCTGGCATTGGTGTTGGGATCGACATAGTCCGCGCCCCAATAGATAAAGATCGACTGGAAATCGCGGCCGCGCATTTTGCTCCACAGTTCTGACTCCGCCACCGGCTGCAGCTCAATCTGCACATCCGCCTTGGCAAAGCTGGCCTGCAGCGCCTGCGCCACATCAATGTAAGGCGGCTGATTGATCACCGTCAGCGCAAACTTCGTGCCTGGCTTGATGCCGCCTTTGGCTAAAATCTCTTTGGCTTTCGCCACATCGTAATGGAAAGGCTGATCCTCCAGCGCGCCATCAAAGCCTTGTGGCAAGAAGCTTTGATGAATGCGGTACTGGCCTTTCAGCAGATCTTGCGAAATAGAGTGGTAATCCACCAGCCAGCGCGCGGCTTGCCACAGCGCCGGATTGCCCAGCGCCGGTTGCGCTTTATCTTTGGTGTTGAAACCAAGGTAATAGACCAGGCTGGATGGGAACGCCTCAATGCGCAGATTTTTGTCGCTCTTCAGCGCATCAATCTGATCCGGTCCGAGCTGATAGGCGACATCGACATCCCCTTGCTGAATCAGCAGGCGACGCGCACCGGCATCCGCCACACCTTTCAGCAAAATACGCTTCAGCTTCGGCTGAGGATTGGCTTGTTTGTTGGCGCTCAGCACCAGCGCCTGCTGCGGCACATATTGCTGAATGGTAAACGCGCCGCTACCGGCCGAATTGGTGTGCAGCCAGCCGTTGCCGGCATCATTATTCACCACATGCTGCTGCACGGTTTTACTGTCAACCACGGAGGCCACTGGCGCCGTCAGCAGGCGCAGCGCCAGGTTCTGACCAATCTGCGCTGGCCACTGAATCTCCAGCTGATGGTCATTTAGCACGTTAAATTGACTGGCGATGTTTTCAGGGGTCCAGCCAAATTCGGCGAGAATGAAAGAGGGCGCTTTGTTCAGTTGTACCGCGCGCGTTAGTGAGAAGATCACATCCTGCGCCGTCACCGGATTGCCGCTGGAGAAGTGGGCGTCAGGTTTAATGTTAAACACTAAACTGTGCGGCGTGCTGCCCTGCTGCCAACCGGTTGCCAGCAGCGGTGCCAGCTTCTGCGGCGAATTGCGATCCGCTTCTACCAGCGTTTGGTAAATATTGCGCTGCACGCTATTGCTTACGGTTTCGAAGCTTTCAGCGGGATCGAAGCTAATAATGCCGTCGAGCGGTACGGCAACGACAAGAGTATCTTTCGGCGTGGCGGCATGCAGTGCAAAACTGCTGCCCCATAAAGCGACGAGCAAAATCAGTGAGCGCATTATTGTTTTCCTGGAGAAGAGATAATCAGACTCTATCTCTGCCGCCGCTCAGGCAAAATGCCGGTTTGTTCTGAGCTGTGCCGGAAAATAACAATTGATTACGTTCAGGTATTATTGCGTTTATTTTGTGCGCTATCTGTCATTTCCGGGAAATAGATCGTTCATCTGCTGGTCAATTAAGTAAATGAAATGTTATAAATGAGAATAATTCTCTGGTATGGAAGTATGATTTTTTTTCATTGATTCATTTTGGCGATTATTTCTCTGCGCGATAATACCTGGTCAATTGCCCATCAAATAACCTCAATATCCCAACAATTGTACGGTTAAAACCTCATTTTCTGCCTCGAAAGCCTTTTACCAAGCCTTAACCTAAATTCAACATGATGATTGAATTTCATCAAAACATATCCTTAATTGAATTTTTACATTCTGAAATACCTATATCCCTAATATTGCCAGGTTATTTACCGATTTATAAAGCTATTAACAAAAATAATTATCTTTCTTAGCAAGTGAGAGTCGTCGCGCCATGCTTCTAAATAAACCGACCACCAGACGTAAGTTTTTACTTGGGTCGCTATTGGCTTTGCCATTAAGTGACCTGGTATTTAAGGGATTAACTGCGGCGCAAGCTGCGGAAATGGCAGCACCCGAGCTCGCCGACTATAAACCGATCTTTTTCAGTGCCGATGAGTGGCAATTTATTCTGGCTGCAGCCGATCGTCTGATCCCCGCTGGTGGCAAAGGTAAAGCGCCAGGTGCACTGGAAACCAACGTGCCGATCTTTATCGATCAGCAGCTGCACAGCCCGGAGTTCGGCGCCGAGATCTACATGCAAGGTCCGTTTGACGTGCACGCGCCTGCCACCATGGGATACCAAATTCCGTTTACGCCACAGCAGATGTACCAAACCGGTATCAAGCTGGTGAATCAGTGGACGCAGAGCAACTTCCAGAAGCCATTCCATGCGCTATCACTGGAAGAGAAAGATGCGGTGCTGACCAAAGTGAACAAAAACGACGGTATCGACTTCGCCGCTCTGGGCGAAGAGAACCTGAAGGCCTCACAGTTCTTCAGCCAGCTGCTTTCAGATACCAAACACGGCTACCTCGCTGACCCGATGTACGGCGGCAACAAAGGCATGAAAGCCTGGATTGCCATCGGCTTCCCGGGCGCACGCGCCAGCTTTACCGAATGGGTGAAGCAGCACAACGTGCCGTACCCGCTGGGACCGGTCAGCCTCTTGGGTGAAAGCGCGTAAGCACACCCCCGTTTTTGGTATGTGAGACAGGATTAACATGGCACAGATTACAAAGAAAGAAGTCGACGTCGTCGTATGCGGCCTCGGCTGGGCCGGCTCGCTGATGAGCATTGAGCTGGCGATGGCCGGACTGGAAGTGCGCGCCTTAGAGCGTGGCGGCGAGCGTGACTACCCGGATTTCGCCTATCCGAAACCGGCCGATGAGTACGCCTACAACGTGCGTAACAAAGTATTCGCGACGCCAAAAGAAGTGGCGGTCACCGTGCGTTACAACAGCAGCCAGACGGCGTTACCCACCCGTAAGTGGGGCGCGTTTGCGCCAGGCACCGGTGTGGGCGGCGCGGGCATGCACTGGACGGCGGTACTGATTCGTCCAACGCCGACTGACCTGAAGCTGAAAACCTACGTGGATGAGGCTTACAAGCCGGGCATCCTGCAGGAAGATATGCGCGTGATGGACTTCCCGTTCACCTGGGAAGAGATTGAGCCGTATTACTACAAGTTTGAGTTGATCTGCGGTCAATCCGGTAACACCGGCAACCTGCGTGGTCAGATTCTGGAAGGTGGCGATCCGTTTGAAGGTCCGCGTTCAGAACCTTATCCGCTGCCTGCGCTGGAAGACACGCTGAACAATGTGATGTTCAAGGAAGCGGCGACCAAACTCGGTTATCACCCGTTCCCGAACCCGTCAGCGTGCGTATCCCGCGCGTGGAAAAACCCGTACGGCAACCAGATCGCACCGTGCAACTACTGCGGTTACTGTTCGAAATATCCGTGCCTGAACTACTCGAAAGCCTCACCGCAAACGGCGGTCATGGATTCACTGAAGCGGATGCCAAACTTCTCTTACGAAGTGCACGCCGAAGTGGTGAAAGTGGTGCTGCATGACGATCAGAAAACCGCCAAAGGCGTGATTTATTACGATGTGGATGGCAACGAAGTGTTCCAGCCAGCCAGGATCGTGGTGCTCTCCAGCTTCCAGCTGTACAACGTGCGTTTGATGCTGCTGTCCGGTATCGGCAAACCGTATAACCCAATCACCGAAGAAGGTGTGGTAGGGCGTAACTACGCGTTCCTGTCGAACGGCGGCGCAACGCTGTTCTTCAAAGACAAAAACTTCAACTCTTACGCCACCGCAGGCGCTACCGGCCAGATGTTCAACGACATCTCACCAGGCAACTTCGACGGTCCGGGTCTGGGTTTCCTGGGCGGCGCCAAGATCCACAGTTCGCAGGCCACCGGTACGCCAATGGCTGCTGCACTGCCGAAAGGCACGCCGAGCTGGGGTCTGGGCTACAAGGAAGGTCTGGAGGAGTGGTACAACCACTCCATGAAGATCAGCATCACCACCACCTGTCAGTCGTATCGCGATATCTATCTCGATCTCGATCCGCACTACACCGACCATCGCGGTCAGCCGCTGCTGCGTATGACCTTTAACTGGAAAGAGAACGAACTCAAGCTGCAGCAGCACTTGAAAGGGATCGTCGGTAATATCGCCAAAGAACTTAACCCAGACAGCATGAGCATGAGCTTCCTGCCGATGGGCGCGGACTTTGACCTGACCAAGTACGTTTCGACCCACAACGTCGGCGGCGCGGTAATGGGCGATAACCCGAAAACGTCTGCACTGAACAAGTACCTGCAGAGCTGGGATGTTCATAACGTGTTTGTGCCGGGCGGCAACGCCTTCCCGCAAAACTTCCAGGCGAACCCGACCGATACCATCGGCGCGATCACCTTGATGGCGGCACAAGCCATCAAAGAACATTATCTGAAAAATCCCGGCCCACTGGTACAGGCATAAGCGCATGAAATTAAAATCATTGTTAATCGCCAACGCCGTGCTGCTGGGCAGCTTTGTCCTGCAGGCTCACGCGGAAGATGAAGCTCAATTGATCAAGCAGGGTGAATACCTGTCGCGCCTCGGCGACTGTATGGCGTGCCATACCGTGTCGGGCAAAGGCGATTACGCGGGTGGTTTGGCGATTGAGTCGAATCTCGGCACCATTTACTCCACCAACATCACGCCGGACAAAGAGCACGGCATCGGCAACTATAGCGAGCAGCAGTTCTCAGACGCGGTGCGCAAAGGCGTGTTGCCGAACGGTTCACGACTCTATCCAGCGATGCCGTATCCGGATTACGCCAAAATCTCTGATGCCGATATGCACGCGCTTTACGTCTACTTTATGAAGGGCGTCAAGCCGAGCAGCGAGCAGCCGCCGGAAACCGATCTCAGCTTCCCGTTCAGCCAGCGTTGGGGTATGCGCTTCTGGAACTGGGCATTCACCTCAGATAAACCGTTCCAGCCGATTGGTGGCGCATCGGAAGAGGTGAATCGCGGTGCTTACATCGTCGAAAGCCTTGGCCACTGCGGCAGCTGCCATACGCCGCGCGGTCTCGGCATGAACGAGAAAGCGCTGGATAGCGGCGACGATCAGTTCCTTGCCGGTGGCAGCCTGAACAACTGGGATGTGCCGTCGCTGCGCGGTCTGCCGCGCTGGAGCGAGCAGGAGATTGTCGATTACCTGCAAACCGGACGTAACGACAAGGCCGCGGTAGGCGGTGAGATGAAGTCGGTGATTGAGCACTCCAGCTCGCACATGACGGATGCTGACCTGAAAGCCATTGCTGCCTATCTGAAGTTCCTTGGCGGTAATCCGCCGCTGCAGGCGTACAACGTGCAGAAGCAGCAGGCGACAGAAGCGAAGCTAACGGCGGCGAAAGGTTTGTCGGAAGGTGAGCGTCTGTATATCGACAACTGCGGCGCCTGCCACTTTGTCACCGGTAAAGGCGCGCCAGGGATCTTCCCGGAGCTGGATCAGGCGACGATCGTCAATGCTAAAGATCCAAGCGGTTTGATCCACACCATTTTGGCCGGTGCGCAGCAGCCATCGACCGAGAAGGCGCCATCAACCCTGGCGATGCCGGATTTTGCTAAGCGTCTGGATGATGATCAAGTGGCTAAACTGGCAACCTTCATTCGTCAGGGCTGGAGCAACAATGCGCCAGCGGTGACTAAAGATCAGGTAGCAGAAGTTCGTAAAACGTTGAAGTAATAAGGTAATTCCGGGTGCGCATGCATGCGCACTCTACAACAGCGTAGGGTCGCCATTCATGGCGACCTGGTTTTACAAGACGGTTTAATGGAAATTGTGGATCACTTCCAACACGCCGTTGATGATGAACTGCACGCCCATACACACCAGCAAAAAGCCCATCAAGCGCGAAATCGCTTCGATCCCGCCTTTCCCCACCAGCTTCATAATGGCGCCAGAACAGCGCAGCGAAATCCACAGGATCACCGACACGGAGAGAAATATCAGCGTCGGCGCGACCATGACGACCCAATCAGGAAAATCGACCCCGGATTTTACCGTGGAAGCCGAGCTGATGATCATCGCGATGGTGCCTGGGCCAGCAGTGCTTGGCATCGCCAGCGGCACAAAGGCGATATTTACGGTTTCACGATTATTGTCGTTGGCATCCAGCTCATCCTGCTTATGTTCGGCTTCGACCGAATGCCCAACCGGTTTTGCCGGAAACAGCATGCGAAAGCCAATAAACGCCACAATCAATCCGCCGGCCATGCGCAGGCCGGGAATGGAAATACCAAAGGTGTGCAACACCGCGCTGCCGGCGTACCACGCCACCATCATGATCAGGAAAACGTAGATCGAAGCCTGCATCGCCTGGCGATTACGCTCCCGGAAGTTCATATCACCGGCAAGGCCGAGAAACAGCGCCACGGTGGTCAGCGGATTGGCCAGCGGCAAAATCACCACCAATCCCAGCCCGATGGCTTTAAAAAGCTCCAGCATGAAATGTCCTCAAATTCCCAGGTCGCCATAAATGGCGACCCTACAATAACGGCGATCCAATTATGCACGACCGCTCTAAACGGCAATCCAACGACGTAGGGTCGCCATTTATGGCGACCGTGGTGGGATCTGCACAGAAATCTATGCGCAACGGAATGCCGAATATCAGTGCTTCGGCGTATCCAGCGCTTCAATCAGCTCGGGGAAGAAATCCTGCAGCAGTTCAGGCGTCATCAATTCGGGATAGCTAATTAAATGCTCGCGAATGCGCTCATTCACATCCGGCAGCAGGCGCTGCGCAGCATCTTGCACCGAGATCTTCTTCTGTTTCATCAGGCGCAGCACGTCGTCAGGCAGATTATCTTCATCTTCGACCTCATCAACCCCTTCGAGATCGTCGAGTTCATCCAAAAGATCCATCAACGCTTCAATTTGCGGCGTACGGGACTGATATTCGGAAGGCTGCTCGTTCTCAAGATAGCGCAGCAGCGCGCGCACCGGCGAACCATCCGGCTCGGCGGGCGGTTCATTGGCGAACCAGGTCAGAAGATCGTGTTGCGTCACCTGATGGACATGAAAACCGTTATCCACCAGTTCGTCGGCGAGAATATCGGCGGTATCGTGCTCAATCAGGCAAATGTGGGTGCGATTAGGCGTGAACTGCTCCAGCCACTGGTAAATCTCTTCAATTACGCTGTCGTCGTAAATAAAGCTCTGGCTGAGATGGCTGTCATCCTGCTGGTGGACGCAGATATCAATCTGGTCGGGATCGAAGTAAATCGCAATGTTGATGCCTTTCATGTGCGCTGTCCTGTGTGGTGCAAAAACTCACTATAGCCTCAGGCAGCGCAGATGAACATGGTGCCGCCAGCAGCGTGGGCAACTGGCGGTAAAAATTAACGTAAATCAGCGCGATCCAGCCCATAAGCGCTATCGAGTGCGCCCGGCGTCATGCGTGAAAGTACCATCAGGCGGTTCCAGGTATTGATCACCGCGATGCAGAAGGTCAGTTCGCTGGTTTCCACTTCAGAGAAGTGCGCGCGCACTTCACTGTACAGCGCATCATCAATGCCGTTATCGCTCAGGCGCGTCAGCGCTTCAGTCAGCGCCAGCGCCGCTTTCTCTTTGGCGGTAAACAACGGTGATTCGCGCCAGATAGCGACATGGTGCAGACGCAGTTCGCGCTCGCCGTGCAGTTTGGCCTCTTTCACATGCATATCGACGCAGAAAGCGCACTGATTGAGCTGAGAAGCACGCAGGTCGACCAGATGCTTAATGGTGGTATCAAGTGACGATTTTCCCAGCGCTGCAGTCGCATCGCCCACGGTTTTCACCAGCGCAGGAATATTTTTAAAATGATTAACGCGTGACGTCATGATGGTGTCCTCTCTGTTCAGAATAGATTTTCAATGCATTGAAGTGCATGGGGTAACGCGGTGGTGCGAGTGACGGGATCGTGCGTGCCGTCAACGCGGATAAATTCCACATCAGTGATGCCAATGTATTCGAGCGCCACGCGGATATACGGCGTGAACTGGTCATCGGCGACAAAAGGGCCGTGGGCAAACACGCTGCCGCTGGCAACCACGCAATACACCTTCTTGCCCTGCACCAATCCGACTTTGCAGCCATCGGCGCTAAAGGCGAAGGTGCGCCCGGCGCGGGTAATATGGTCGAACCAGGCTTTCAGTACCGACGGTAATCCGAGGTTCCACATCGGCGATGAGATAACCAGCGTGTCGCAGGCAAACAGCTGATCCACTAAATCTTCCGATGTCTGAATGGCGGCGCGCTGTGCGTCATCGCGTTGCTCCGGCTTGGTAAAAAAGGCGCCAATGGTGAAGGCATCAAGATGCGGCAACGGATGTTGTGCCAGATCCAGCTCCGTCTCGATAAGATCGGCCTGCTGCGCACGTAATTTTTCGACCAAACGCGCCGACGCGATGCGCGACGCCGAACCCGCTAAATCCGGGCTGACTTTAATGTGCAGCAGTTTCATCCATTTCTTCCTTTAGCGTGATGGCGATGCATTGCGTGGTTGATGCGGTCATCTTAAACTTCTATGTCTGAGGTGAAAGGGTCAAAAACAAACAAAATAGGTAGGACAAGGCGTGGGATATAAAGAGATTTATCTGCGCTATCGCCAGCAGATTCTGGCAGGGCGCCTGAAACCCGGCGACCGCGTGCCGGCGATTCGTACGCTGGCGAGTGAACTGCAGGTAGCGAGAAAAACGGTAGAAGCCGCTTATGAAATTCTCATTGGCGAAGGCTATTTCGTCAGTCAGGGCGCGAAGGGCACACGCGTCAATTCGGAGCTGACGCTGGCCACGGCGCCAGAGAAAATATCGCTGTCCGTGCCGCTTGCTAACCAGCACTCAGCGCGCGAAAGCAGTGGAGAACTCCGGCTGGGGATTCCCGCGCTGGATGAGTTTCCCCATAAGAAATGGCTGCTGATCTCCGGCAAGGCTGCGCGCACGCTGCGGCCGGATGAGATGATTTTACCGCCGGTGATGGGTTACCAGCCGCTGCGCGAGGCGATCGCCAGCTATCTAAGCATTTCGCGCGGGCTCAACTGCCAGCCGGAGCAGGTCTTTATCACCAGCGGCTATCGCGCCAATCTGCGGCTGATCCTGGCGGTGCTGGCACAACCGAGCGACAAGGTGCTGTTTGAAGATCCTGGCTACTTCTTCGGACAAAAACTGCTGAAGCGCATCGCGCCGAATCTGCATTATGTGCCGGTGGATCGACAGGGCGTGGATGTTGATTATCTGCTGCGTTATCACCCTGACGCACGTTTCGCCGTGGTTACGCCAACCCATCACAGCCCGCTGGCAGTGACGTTATCGCTGCCGCGCAAACATCAGCTGCTGGAGTGGGCGCAGCAGAACGACAGCTGGATTATCGAAGATGATTACGACGGCGAGTTTCACTACACGCGCAAAGTGATTCCTGCATTGAAAAGCCTGGATGTGCACGATCGGGTGATCTACACCGGCACCTTCAGCAAAACCATGATGCCGGCGATGCGCGTGGGCTACTTAGTGATGCCAAAAGAGACTATCGCGCGCTTCAGCGAGCTGGGTGAGATTCTTGAAACCGGTATGTCGCTGCTGCCGCAAAAGATTCTGGCGCAGTTTCTGAGCGAAGGGCACTTCTATCGCCACATCAAGAAGATGCGCATTCTCTACCAGCAGCGGCGTCGCATGATGCTGGATGCACTACAAACCTGTTTCCCAACGCTGTTCGATTTCGAGCTGACCGATGGTGGCATGCATATTGTCGCCTTTCTGCGTCGCGGCACGCAGGATAGCGCGCTGGCGGAGATATGGCAGCGACATCAGCTGCGCGTGCTCCCGCTTTCCGGCTGGTATATGCAGACGCAGAAACGCTACGGGCTGGTGATTGGTTACACCAATATCCGTTCGATGGAGCAGGCGCGAGAACTGTTGCAGAGGACGGTGCAGGAGACGCAGGAGTTATTGCAGTAAAGAAAAGGCGCGAGGGACAGCTCGCGCCTTGATATCGGCGCGTCCTTACATGCCGATATATTTTTTACCCTGCTTCAGTACCACGTCGCAGGCTTTGGTTTTTAGCTTCTCACCCATCGGCGAGCTGCTCAGGCTTTGCAAATTCAGCTGCTGGCCGTTGCCGGTATTCAGTAAGCCTTGCAAACCCTGCTGATAATCGGTTTTCTGCTCCTGCGCGGCTGGGCTGCTTAAGCCGAGCTTGCTCAGTACCTGATCCTTCACCGACGTCACGTTGTTATCCACCACGTTATGCTGCACGCAATAGGACATCACGCCCGCGGCGTTGGTCATGCTGTTGGCGCTTACTGCTTTATCGCCGCCGTTCAGCAGGCCGGTCAGCGATGAGAGTGACAATCCGCTATTCTGCGCATTGTTGGTGTTCGTGTTGCTGGTGCTGTTATTTTGCTGCGACAGTTGTGATGCTGCGCTGCTCAGCTGATCCTGCCAGCTTGCCGCCGATGCGCTCCCCGCCACCATAGCTGCCGCGATGCCCCATCCCCAAATCATGCGTTGTAATTTCATCTCAACCTCGTTGTCTTTTATGTTCTGACTGCGTCAGTTGTGGTTAAGAGAGGTTTGGTTTAGGAAAGTTCCAGATAAGTAGGTGCATAAAGGCAAAATGGGACCGTTCTGGGTTTTGCTCAGCAGGCTGCGGCGGCTGGGATTGGCGCGATAACAAGCGGTTAGCGCTGAAATGCTGTTTTTTTCAACGCTTAGCGCACATCCCCAACGATTCCAGTTGCGCACTCTGCTCGTAACGGTATAATCCCCAACGTTTTCCGCATCCTCTTCAGTGCCGAAGTGGCGAAATCGGTAGACGCAGTTGATTCAAAATCAACCGTAGAGATACATGTCGGTTCGAGTCCGACCTTCGGCACCATCGATTGATGCAAAATTAAGTCGCTTACGAGCGGCTTTTTTTGTGTCTGCATTTTGCTAAAGTCCGCTCCCCCTTAAGCTCCTCTTAAGAACTCCCCGTATAATGGCGCCATAAATTCCAACGATGAGTTCACCATGAAAAACACCCTGATTTCCCTTTCGATTCTTTTCTCCGCATTGACCGTTACTTCTGTTCAGGCGGCAAATCCAGCCACCGGCTGTGAAGCCAAAAAGCAGGATATCCAGCAAGAGCTGGCGATGGCGCGTGAACACGGCAATGCAGCCCGCATCGCTGGTGTGGAGAGGGCGTTGCGTGAGAATGATGCGCACTGTACCGACAGCGGTTTATTAAAAGCCCGCCAGGATAAAGTTGCGGAGAAACAGTTGAAAGTGCAGGAACGCGAGCAGGATTTACGTGAAGCGCAGGCCAAAGGTCGCAGCGATAAAATCGATAAACAGCAGCGTAAGCTGAACGACGCGCGTGCAGAGCTTAAAGAGGCTCAGGAAGCACTGACGCAATAAATTATGCTCCTCGCAGCGATTCAATTGGCGCAGGCGGGATGCGGATTGTAGCAATAAAAACAGGCTCATCCCGGAGCCTGTCTGATTTCACCGTTTCACATGCACGCCAACGCCACTCTCTTCCGCGGCAAATTCCATTTTTAACGTCAGCGCCGGTATTTCATAATCCCCACCGTTCTGCTGGCGATACGCAATCGGTGCGGTTTCCGCTAATGTATCCAGCCGTGTGGCCAGAACATCACACCAGCCAGCAAAGCGCTCTGCTGCCGATTTCTGCACGCGATAAAAAACCACCGGTGGCAGCACGCTAAAGCCGGGGTAAAACAGCAAGCCGTGCTGAATGGGGAACAACAGCGCGTCCATCGGTCCATTAATGCCGCGCGGGCTGTAATGCGATTCCCATCCGCCGGTGGTGACCACCAGCATCGCCCGCTTGCCGCTGAGATTGCCTTCACCGTAACGATCGCCCCAATGTTGATCGTTGTGCTCGCCCACGCCGTAAGCAAAGCCGTTGGCGTAAACGCGATCAAACCAGCCTTTCATAATGGCGGGCATGGAGAACCACCACAGCGGGAACTGGAAGATCACCGTATCCGCCCAGCGCAGTTTTTCCTGCTCAGCGGCGATATCTGCGGCTTGCAGTTGATGATCGTAGGCGAAGCGCGAATCCACCGTGGCATCATAATGGCTGCCCACCAGCGGGGCGCGCGTATCGGCGGCGTCGAGCGGCGCTTTCCATTGCAGGGCATAAAGATCCGAAACCTGCACCTGATGTCCGGCTTTTTGCAAATGCTGCACGGCAAAATCTTTGAGTGAACCCGTCAGCGAGCGCGGTTCTGGATGGGCATACACAATCAGTACGTTCATGAGCTTAATCCTGTGAGATGAAATCAGCTGCAGGTTAAGTCAGCGCTGGATATAGTAGAAATCAATTGCTGATATCTCAGGTATAGACAAGGTGAATATCAATTCGCTGGATTTGAATCTGCTGCACACGCTTAGCGTACTGTTAGCCGAACAGAACGTGACGCGCGCAGCGCAGCGTCTGCATCTCTCGCAACCGTCCGTTAGCGCCCAGCTGTCGCGGCTGCGGCTACTGTTTGACGACCCGCTGTTATTGCCCGGCCCACGTGGCATGTTGCCCACCGCACGTGCAGAGGCGTTACGCGAGCCGTTGCGACTGGCGCTGGAAGCGGTGGAGCGGGCGGTTGCAACGCCCGATCTTTTCAATCCAGCCGATGCCGATGTGACCTGGCGCATCGCCGCCACCGATTACACGTCGTCCGCGCTGATGTTGCCGGCGTTGAAGCTGATCCGCACGGCTGCACCGCAAAGTCGTATGGCGGTGTTGGCGCTCAATCCGCCGCAGGTGGCGCAGCAGCTGGAGAAGGGCGAGTTGGATCTGGTGTTTCATACCGGTGATAACGCGCCGCCCACGCTGCATCAACGCAAACTTTTTAGCGAACGCTACGTGCTGGCGGGTCGACGCGATCATCCGCATTTGCAGCAGCCGCCGACGCTGGATCAGTTCTGCCAGCTGGAGTTTGTCATGGTCTCGCCGGACGGCGGTGGCTTCAGCGCCGCCACCGATGAGGCACTGGCGCAGCTGGGGCGCTCACGCCGCGTGGTACTTTCGGTGCCGCACTTCCTGTTGATGCAGGAAACGTTGGTGAACAGCGATTTAGTGGCGGTACTGCCGGAACGGCTGGTGCGGCATGCCACGCAACTCACCGTCGTTGATCCACCGCTCACCATTGCCGGCTTCGATATTTTGCTGCTGTGGCATGAGCGCCTGCATCGCGATCCGGCCCAGCAATGGCTGCGCCAGCAGATCGTGGCGGCGTTATAAACCTGAACATCAACGCGAGGCAGAGTCGCGTTAACGCTGTAACGTCCTCCGGCATAAGCCTTTTTGGCACGATTTTTTCTGAATCTCAATGCGAATAGCGCCGCGCTTTTCCTGCCTGCATCATATTAATGCGACGAAATGGTCGCATTTTATCCTGCAGGAAGACAATCATGAAATCCAATGTATTTATAACCTTGCTGCCGCTTACGCTGGCGGTATTTATCTCCTTTCTCACCATGGGGATGCAGCTGCCAGTGCTGCCGCTGCATCTGCAGCAAAACCTCGGTATGGATACGCTGATGATTGGCGCTGTCATCGGGGCGCAGTTTATTGCCGCGCTACTCACGCGTGCCTGGGCCGGTAACTTTGCTGATATGCGCGGACCGAAACGCGCGGTGATCGCCGGGCTGGTGGTGATCGCCAGCTCTGGCTTTATCTACCTGCTTTCGCTGATGTTCATCCATCAGCCGCACACTTCGGTGGCGATTCTGCTGCTGGGGCGCGTGGTGCTGGCGCTGGGCGAGAGCCTGATTGCCACGGGGGCTCTCGGCTGGGGTTTGGGCCTGGTTGGGTCGGGCAATGCGGGAAAAGTGATGGCCTGGATTGGTATCGCGATATACGGCGCATGGGCGCTGGGGGCACCGCTTGGCGTGGCGGTTTATAGCGGCTGGCAATTTAGTGGCATCGCTCTCGCCATCATCGTGATTCCGCTGCTGCCGCTGCTGTTTATCACGCGCACAGATGGCGTACAGCCAACGGCGACGGCGCGAACGCCATTCTATAAGGTGATGAGCGCGGTGTGGCAACCAGGCCTCGGGTTGGCGCTCGCCAGCGTGGGATTTGGCATGATTACCGCCTTTATCGCCTTGCTGTTTGCTGCCAAATCGTGGGGCAACGCATCGCTAGCCTTCACCGCGTTTGGCGTCACCTTTATTGTCGCGCGTCTGTTTTTCGCCCATCTGCCGGACAAGCTGGGCGGGGCACGCGTGGCGCTGCTGTGTGTGATGATTGAGGCGTTTGGCCAGCTGCTGATTTGGCGCGCGGACAGCGCCAGCGTAGCCTACCTTGGCGCAGCGCTGACCGGCTTTGGCTATTCGCTGGCGTTTCCTGGCTTTGGCGTTGAAGCGGTACGTCGCGCACCACCACAAACCCGCAGCCTGGCGATGGGCGCGTATGTTGCGTTTCTCGATATCGCGCTGGGGATCACCAGTCCGGTTGCCGGGGCGCTGGCGGGCCATTTCGGTATTGCATCGGTTTACCTCGCCGGGGCGATAGCGGTGGCGTGCGCCGCGCTGGTGGCGATACGTTTACTGGCGCGTCAGCCAGATCCACAGCGTGTAATGGAATAAGCATCGCCGCAAAAAATTCACTTCTCCCGCGTCACAAAAATCATCACACTAGCCACCTTTACCATTACGGAGAGATGGCATGATTACCCGATTGCTGCTGGCGATGTCGCTGCTCGCCAGCTTGAGTGCGCCGCTGTTGGCCGATCAAGATGGCGTCTCCTTCAGCCACAAAGACTGGGAACTGGCCTGTGATAACACGCTGACCTGTCGCGCCGCCGGTTACAGCGCTGAAGAGGGTGCGGGCGGCTCGGTGCTGCTGGTGCGCGCCGGCGGACCCAACGCAGTAACGCACGGCCGCGTGGTGCTGGCCGATACCGGCGATGATGATTCAAAGCAGGTTGATGCGTTGACGCTGTGGATTGACGATCGTGCGTTAGGCAACGTGACGAAAGCCGACAACGACGAGTGGACGATGACGGATGCGCAAACGCAGGCGTTGATCAATGCCATTAAAGGCAGCGAAAAAGTGGAGTTTCGCGGTGGGGAACAACCGTTCGATCTCTCCAGCAATGGCGCCTTTGCCACGCTGCTGAAGATGGATGATGCGCAAGGTCGTCTTAGCACGCCGGGTGCGCTGGTGCGTAAAGGCAACAAGCCGGAAACCAGCGTGCCGGCGGCGCTGGCAATGCCGGTGATTCAGCAGGTGAACGTGGCGAAGGCCGATGCGCGTCCATTAACGGCTGACGAGCTGGCGCTGCTGAAGCCGAAGCTGATTGCGTCTCTCACCGATGACGACAGCTGCGACAATCTGGCGCCGTCCGACGATCAACCGGAAGAGGGCGCAGAGCCGTTGACGCTGACGCCCGTGGATGATGCGCATGTGCTGATCGCCGCGCTGTGCTGGCGCGGGGCTTACAACGAAGGCTACGGTTTTTGGCTGATCGACAAAGCGTTGCAGGGCAAACCGCAGCTGGTGACGGATTCCGGTACAGATTACAGCGCAGGCGTGATCACGGAAGCGCAGAAAGGGCGCGGTATCGGCGACTGCTGGAGCACCGCGGCGTGGGTGTGGGATGGCAAAGATTTTGTGCAAAGCAGTGATGCCACCACCGGCATGTGTCGCGCGATTCGCGCGGGCGGCGCATGGCAGCTGCCAACGTGGGTGACCGAGGTTAAACCGGCGACTTGATAAATAACCGCACATAACCGTAGCGGCGCGATTTATCGCGCGTGTTTTGGCCGCAATATCGCGTTCAAAAGCGCGCAATAAATTGCGCCGCTACCAAAGAATCTCCGATTATTTACCGCAGCACTGCTTGTACTTTTTACCGCTGCCGCACGGGCAAGGATCGTTGCGACCGGTTTTCTCGCCGGCAAAGTGCGGCAACTGCGGTTCCGGGTCAGGCTGCGCCATGCGCTGTTCCTGCCAGTATTCATGCAGCTCCAGCGCGGCGGGGCGAATCGCGTCGATGCTGGCTTCAAACTCTTCTGGCGTGAAGGCTTCGCGCTTCGCCAGCTGCTCGTCGCTGCCGTGCAGGGTGATCGCCTCCATCATCGGCTGCAGGGACTCCGGCAGCAGCGACCAATCCGCATCCAGCGCGACGCCGCGCAGATAGCCGTAGCACCAATCTTCCACCACGGTGAATTCCTGGCCTTCCATCTCTTGCGTGCCAAACAGCGGATCGAACTGCTCCGGGAATTCGGCCAGGCGCTCGGCAATATCGTTCAGATGCTGAAACGTCAGCGTCATAAAGCGATCCATTTCGCGCTCGTTAGACCATTTAGGAATGTGCTTTTTGCCGCCCCACATCGCCACCAGCCACTCGCTCGGCTCAATGTCGTTCGGGCCGGAGAGCAGCGCGGTCAGCATGCCATCCAGTTCGGCGGTATCCACCACTGCGTGTTCGTTGCCGTATTTCTCCAGCATATCTTCAAGCCAGTTCAGCTCTTTTTCGGTTAACGGGCCCTGGTTCATACGGCGTCTCCTGCGGTTGCTCATGGTTGGGCAATGCCCAAATAGTATTGGCGGCGATTATAGCGGGAAGCAGGTGTGATTTACCGCTTTTTGCATATCGATTGCTGAACCTCTCCTAAAAATCATTCGCCATAACATATTGCCCAACAGTATTGGCTGCGGTTGCTGACAGATGGCAGCGTAAACAGAGAATTTTTCTGCCTAAAGGATGCAAATGTATGGCCACTACGTTGCCGGTACTGGATTTATCCCTGCTGGAACTGCCTGATGCCGAACAGGCGCAATATCTGGCCGAGCTGCGAGAAACCGCGCGCGACGTGGGCTTTTTTTATTTAATTAACCATGGCATCAATCCGCAACTGCTGCAGAACGTGCAGAGCATCACGCGGGCATTTTTTGCCTTGCCGGATGAAGAGAAGCAGCGCGTTTCGATGATTCACTCACCGCACTTTCGCGGCTACAACCGCGCGGGCGTGGAATATACCCGCGATCAGCGCGATCAGCGCGAGCAGTTTGATATCGGCGCGGAGCGCGCGGCGTTGACGTTGCAGCCGGACGATGCGGCGTGGAAGCAGCTGCAGGGCCCAAATTTATGGCCGCAGGCGCTGCCACAGCTGCGCCCGGTGATCCATGCGTGGCAGCAGGCGATGACCGACGTTGCACTGCGTTTACTGCGCGCCTTCGCCAAATCGCTGTCGCTGCCGCCGAACGCCTTCGATGCGCTCTACGGCACGCACCCCAACGAACATGTGAAGCTGATTCGCTATCCAGGTCAGGATGCGGATGCCAGCCAGCAAGGCGTTGGCGCACATAAAGATTCCGGTTTTCTAACCTTTCTGTTGCAGGACGAGCAGAGAGGTTTGCAGGTGGAAGTGACGCCGGATAATTGGGTAGATGCGCTGCCAAAACCAGGTGCTTTTGTGGTGAACATCGGCGAATTGCTGGAAATTGCTACCAATGGTTATCTGCGTGCCACCGTACATCGCGTGGTATCGCCTCCTGCGCGCCAGCAGCGGATTTCGATCGCGTTCTTCCTCGGCGCGCAGCTGGACGCCGAAGTCCCGCTGTATCAGTTACCGCCTCAGCTGGCCGCAGAAGCACGCGGACCAACCAGCGATCCCAGCAATCCGCTACTGCGGGAGGTGGGCTGGAACTATCTCAAGGGGCGTTTGCGATCGCATCGCGACGTAGCGCAGCGTTATTACGCTGACACTCTCAATAGCGTTAAATCATAAGAAACTAAGGGAAGCAGATGAATAAAAAGGTGATAGCAACGTTGGCGATGGTTTCGATGTTCAGCACTTACGCATCGGCGGCGGCACTGCGCGTGGCGGCGGATGCCGTACCGCACAGCGAAATCCTCAACCACATTAAACAGACCGATAAAAAGCTCGATCTTAAGGTGATTGAACTCAATGGCAACCTTAACGCCAACGAACTGCTGGCACGCGGAGACGTGGATGCCAACTACTTCCAGCATGTGCCTTATCTGCGCGATCAGGAAAAAGCGTTGGGCGAGAAATTTTCTGTCGTCGCTACCGTGCATATTGAGCCGCTGGGCATTTACTCGCACAAAGTGAAATCACTGAAAGATCTGCCTGATGGCGCGCAGGTGGCGGTGCCAAATAACGTCACCAATCTGAGCCGCGCCCTTTATCTGTTGCAGGCCAATGGTTTGCTGAAGTTGAAGAGCAGCAGCGCTGAGACGCTGGTGACATCGGCAGACATTACCGACAACCCGCATCATCTAAAAATTATTGAAGTAGAAGCGCCGCAGCTGCCGCGCGCGCTGGACGATGCGCAGTTAGCCATCATTAACGGTAACTACGCCCTGCAGGCAGGATTAGTGCCTTCAAAGGATGCGCTGGCGCTGGAACAAGCGCAGGATAATCCGTACGCCAACGTGCTGGTCACCACGCCGAAACTGGCGCACGATCCGCGTATTATTGAATTAGCCAAAGATCTCGAGTCAAAGCAAACCGCTGAATTTATTAACCAGCATTACAAAGGTTCGGTTATTCCTGTTAATCATTAATCCCCTGGCGCCCCCTGTTTTTGCCAGGTGGCGCTGACTTTCTTCTGTGCTATATTTCGCCACCAACACCCGCCGCGCCTTTTTAAAACCATAAAAATTCTATAAATCCATTGCCATGATTACCTTTGCCAGGAAAAAACGGGTGCTGTGCCATCGTTTAGCGCGATGCATCATTCTGCTGTGCATCAGCCTGCTGCTCAATGCCTGCGGCACGCTGTCGCAAACCTCCGCGCCGGTGAGCGATAAAGTTTACCTTTCTCATGACACGTTCAATGAAAACGTCGATGACATTGTGCGTCACTACATGCAGCAGAAGCAGGTTTCCGGCATCAGCATCGCGATCATCCACCAGCGTAGTCAGCCCACATTTTATAGCTTTGGCGTCACCGATGCGGTGCACCGTTATCCGATCACGCCCGATACCTTGTTCGCGCTGGGTTCACTGAGTAAAGGCATCACCGCCGAGGTGATTATTGAGCTGGTGGATCGGGGCGAGCTGCACTGGAACGACACGCTGGCGACGCTGCTACAGCCGAACGTGCCGCTGAGCGCCGATGCCAAACGCATTACGCTGCTACAGCTGGTAACGCATACCTCGGGGTTACCGCGCCAGGATATGGATTTGCCGATGTTCATAAAATTCATGGGCTATTTGCGCAGCGGCGAGAACTTTTACGGCAACCTGGACAGCGATGCGGTGTTGGAGTATCTCGCCGATTTTAGCGCGCCTGCGCATCCCACCGCCCGCTACTCCAATCTCGGCTATGCGCTGTTGGGCTACATTCTCAAGCATCGCTTTCATCAGGACATCGAAACGCTGGCGCAACGCAACATGTTCCAGCCGCTGGGCATGACCAACAGCAGCTTTGAGCCGCAACGCCTGCGCGGTTATCCGTGGCGTGCGATTGGCCATGCGGGCGATCAGCCAAAATTGATTCCACGCGGCCAAATAACGCCAGACTGGGCGTTCAATAACAATATGGTGGCGGCCGCCAGCCTGTATAGCAACGCGCGCGATTTGATTCGCTATCTGGATGCGCACCTGCACGACGGCGCGGGCAGCTCGCTCAACGCGGCGTTTGCGCAGGTCAATCACGGCTACGAGCAGCACGGCAATCAGTCGCAAAATATCGCCTGGGTGACGGATCGTTATGGCGATCAGCAAATTACCTATCAGGTCGGTTATATTGGCGGTTACTCAAGCTTTATTGGTTTTGATAAGCAGAACGGCAATGCGATTGTGGTGCTGCAGAACGCGTTTAACTGGAGTAATTATCTCGGCATTGCTCTATTGATGGATCTGGCGCAGAAAAAACACCACAGTAATTAACATGGTTGCTTGCAATTTTACTGCGCCAAAAATGGCGATAGCTGAGGTATGCTGAGCAGCGAAATTTGACGCGCTAAGCGCGCCGGGGGAACCTTCTGCGTGCCGCACTTGTCAGTAAATTGGACAGTTAATAATTAACCAGAGTGGAAATCACCAATGCGCAGGACACACGTCACCCTTCTTTCTGCAGGAATTTTTCTGGGCGCTTTAAGCCTTACGCCAGCTGCGCTGGCTGAAGGCGAGCAAACGGATGCCGTACCCACCCCGCCGCAGGTGCAGCAGACCGCACCCGACGCACAAACGCAGGCGCCAGCCGCAGATGCCCAAACTCAAGCGCCGGCGACCGATGCGCCCGCCAGCAATGAACCGGCTGAATCCAGTGGCGATGTCGCACCGATTCGTCCTCCGCAAAGCGGCGATGCTACGGCACCCAATAATTACGATCTGACCACCATTATCATCGACTACAAAGAGTACAAAGTCGGCGATGTGGTGCCAGAAGAGTATCGTAAAAAGCAGTACACCATTGTCCAGTGGCAGCCGCGCCATCTGCCCGCGCCGCAGCCTGGCACGCATTGGGCTTATATCAATGCCAACTACATCCTGATCACCGATGACAGCGGTAAGATCGTGATGGGCAAATCGGGCGAAATCTTCTTCCGCGGTTAACCCCCGCGCAGCAGACGCGCTAGCTGCCCTCCGCCCGCCGTAATCTGGCTGGTGCTGGTGTTGCCATAACCCAGCACCAGCCCTTGCTGCTTGTTCTCTCCAAGATAAAATCCCGACAGCGCGCCCGGCGCGTAGCCACTGTGGATCAGCCGATCCACCAGCGCCATATCGTTTTGATCATCTGGCAGTGATAACACCAGATGCATGCCACATTCGCCGCCCTGTATCGCTACCTCAGCACCCAAGGTTTGCTGCAAAGCCTGACGCAACGTTGCCTGACGTTGGCGATAGAGCCGACGCATTTTGCTCAGATGTCGGCTGAAGTCACCGCTGCGTAAAAACAGCGCCAGCGCCTGCTGCTCCGGGCGATTGCCGCCGCGCAGCAGTTCATGCAGGGCAGGACGCAGCGGCGCTAGCAGCTGCGGTGGCAACACCATAAAACCGAGGCGCAGTGCTGGAAACAGCGTTTTACTGAACGAACCGACGTAGATCACTGGCGTAGGTTGCATCATGCCTTGCATGGCGGCGATGGGTTCTCCGCTGTAACGAAAGTCGCTGTCGTAATCATCTTCGATAATCCACGTTTGATGTTCACGTGCCGCCGCTAATAGCGCCAGACGACGCGGTGCGCTCATGATCGCGCCGGTGGGATATTGATGGGTTGGCGTGGTGTAAATCAGGCGTGGACGACGCTGCTGCCAATCCTGTGGGTTTGCTGCCAGGCCTTGGCTATCGACGTTTACCGGCTCAATCTGCATATCACCGAGGCGCATGGCCGCCTTTGCGCCGCGATAGCCAGGTTCTTCAATCCAACCGATGTCGCCAGGGCTGCTAAGCAGCGCGACGCACAGCGTAAGCGCCTGCTGCGCACCTTCGGTAATCACGATTTGCTCTGGCATACAGCGCACGCCGCGCGCCAGAGCTAAATGCTGGGCCAGCGCTTCCCGCAGCGTACGTTCGCCGAGCGGATCGCCATAGCCCAGCAGCTGCTGCGGTTGATGCAGCATCACGCGGTTCAATGCGCGTCGCCATTGTGCCAGCGGGAAATGCGCCAGCGAAGGAACACCGGGTCGCAGCGCCATCTCCTGGCTGAAAGTGCGATGGCTGGAGCGCAGCTCGGCGATGCGCGGCGACAAGGTAATCTCGCTACTGGCGTACGGCTCTTTATCCTCGGCCTGCAGCGCCATGTTACCGATGCGACTGCCCTGGCGATCGCTGATGATGAAACCTTCGGCCTGTAGCTGTGACCACACGGCCATCACCGTGTTTCGTGAAACGCCAAGATCCAGCGCCAGCTGTCGCGTGGCGGGCAAGCGCGTACCAGCCGCCAGTTTTCCCGTCAGAATCGCCTGTTTGATGCGCTGAAAAAGCTGTTGCTGCAGTGTCTGCGCGCCATGGGTTTCCAGCGGTGCCAGTAATAATCGGTGTAGCTCAACATCACTCATAAGCGCATTTCCGTGGATCCATCAAATGGCATCATTGTGGCGCTTTTTAACACTCCAGCAAAGTGGCACTCTGCTGCACAGGCCCCTAACTTTTTAAGGAATCGAGGAATGTCGCAACACACCAACGTTTATGGACAACCGGTAGGATTTCAACTGCCCGATTGGCAACCCCGCGCCTGGCCAGAGTATGAAACTTTTTCGGGTGACTATTGCCGGCTAGAGCCGCTCAGTGCCGATCGTCATGGCCGCGAACTGTATGCCGCCTATGCGCAAGCTGCGGATGGGCGAGACTGGACCTATATGTTCGCGGAGCCTTTTGCAGATGAGGCGGCTTATGTGGCTTATGCGCGCCAGCTGGAAAACGGCCGCGATCCGCTGCATTTCGCGGTAATCGATCCGGCCAGCAATCGCGCGGTTGGCAGCCTGGCGTTGATGCGCATTGATGCCACGCACGGATCGATTGAAGTCGGCCACGTTGCCTTTTCACCCCTGCTGAAGCAAACCCGTATGGCCACTGAAGCGCATTATTTGCTGATGCGTTATGCCTTTGAAAACTTGGGCTATCGCCGTTATGAGTGGAAGTGCGACAGTTGCAATCAACCCTCACGTAACGCGGCGCAGCGGTTGGGATTTCAGTTCGAAGGTACCTTCCGTCAGGCGATTGTTTATAAAGGCCGCAGCCGTGATACCTGTTGGTTCTCCATCATCGACAGCGAGTGGCCGCAGGTGAAACAGGGCTTCGAACGCTGGCTGGCGGCGGAGAACTTTACGGAGCAGGGAGCGCAGCGTGAAAGGCTGGAGGCGCTGCGCTTGTAGGGTGCGCATTCATGCGCACCAGGAAAGTGAGCCGCCGCGTAATGCCGATGATTTAAGCACGACATCAAACCCCTGCACACTCCGTAGCGGCGCGATTTATCGCGCAATGAATTGTGCTGCTACGATGCATACAGTATGGGATTTAAGTTTTAATCTCTGAATTTATAAGGATTAGGATGTGAAACTCAATTAACTCATAAACAAATATTTTGCTGTGGCGGGAATCGCGATACATGCGATTAAGATCCATAATTGAATAAAAAAGCGGAAATCTCTTTTAAGACTTTCGAAGTTTTTATCCATATTTTCAATCATGCAATCTAATCGAATAATTAACTTATCTTTATCATTTGATTGTATGGGGGGTTTGTTCACGTCATTCTCCTTCTTCTTTTCTGCTAAATTCCCTGCGGTTTTTTATCGGTTCAAACTTTGCGCGATGCCTCGAAAAAAATCAATCCGTACAAAGAGTAACGCGATTTGCTAATAAAAAAGGCCTGCACGCAGGCAGGCCTTGAAGTCCAGCAGAATCAGCTTAACGTTGCGGCTGCGGAATAATTTTTATATCCACCATACCGATGCCCAGTTTGCGCGGATCCTGGCCGATGATGTTGCCGTCATTCGACTCCTGCGGTTCCGGCGGTGCAATAATCAAGTTGCGGCTACCGGTGGGATTGGTGAAATGCAGCGTGGTGGTGGAGAAATCCTCCCCCAGATTCAACGGCTGCTCCTGATCTCCCACGCGCACCGGGATTGGCCGATGCGCATTGGGGCCGTAGCCACGCGCGGTGATCACCACATCAAAGCGCTCAGGCAGCGGATCGTTGTATTCAATATTCACTTCAGGTGCCAGATTAGCGTTCGACCAACGTCCCCAGTTTTCCAGCCGTGATATGCCTTTAAAGCTCTTTACACTGCTCGGCGCGCCGGGCACCGTTAACAGGAAGCTGTCTGCGTTGTAGCGAATAGCATTGTCTTCAATGCGAATCTGCTGTTCGTTCAGCTGGAACGTTGCTGCGCTCACCTCCGCTTTCGGGAAGGTGACTTTACTTTTCCATAGCGGCTTATCAATTCGGGTTACGCTCGGTTTGCCGCCCATTTGCCCCATCGAAATGCACAGATCGTTCGATAGCGCTAAATCAGGCTGCCACAGGCGGGCCATCTTGAAGCAGCGATCGACCCAGACGAATTTGTCAGCGGCAGCGAATTTGGAGAGCTGATAGCGCAGTGGCTCAGCGTATTCACCTTCCGGCAGCGGTTCGACATGTTTATCAGAGATGCGGAACAGAATCGGCAGCTTGAAGGTCGCGCCCGAGAAGCTGAAAGTATTCTTCTGCTGATCGACCGTGAAGTTCTCCATCTTACTGGGGAAATTCCACAGTTGGATGATATCCGCTTTCCACGCCGTGACGCGCTTCGCCATATCCTCAAACTGGGTAGACAGCGAGACGGAGGAGAGACCGCTGCGGCCCAGGCCGATGGCGTTATCACCGCCGAGAATATCCAGCACCGTCGCACCGTTATCCAGCGTGCTGCGTTTGCTATCGAGCACTTCCGCCTGTGGCTGATCGCCACGAATGACCATAAACAGGTCATGGCGCGGCTGTTTGATCAAATATTGATGCGCCGTGTTGTTCATCGCCAGGTGATCGGACGTCACCACGATGATGGTATTTTTAAACCACGGCGAGGCCTTAATGCGCTCAATCAGCCGCGCCACATGCTCTTGTGAACAGGCCACGGCACTAAATGACTGGTTCGGTTTACCGTCATAGCTGTAGCTTTTGCGTTGGCAGCTGCGCGAGATAAAACCATCCGGATGATGGGTATCTACCGTTAGCGTGAACAATGCAAAGCGCTTCTGCTCACGGGACAGCTCCTCGTATTTCTCAAATACCTCATCCATTACCGTGTCATCGTAGTAGCCCCAGTTATTGCGATAGGCGGGATCGGCGACGCGGCTTTTGAGCTCCTCAGAGCCGTACATATTGGCCGCATCAAAGCCGTGCGACAGCAGAAAAGTATCTTTACCGGCGAAACGCAAATCCGCGCCCTGAATAAACCAGTTTTCGTAGCCGGAGTTTTTCAGGATATCGCCGAGACAAATATTCTGCGGATAAAAGCTGGAGAGCGAAGCCGAGGCGTTGCCATCAAAAGGGGCAAACAGCGGAATGCCGCACTGCGAAGCCACCATGCCGGCAATGGTGTAGTCGGTGCCGGGTAACTGTTCGGTTTGGCTGAAATCGATGCTCTGGTCTTTTTCACGGCTGAGTTCGGGCGCCAGGCCGGGAAAGGCCTGCTGATCGAAGTAGGTCCGTTCGAGGCTTTCGCCATAGATATAGACCAGATTGAGCTTCGGCTCGGCTATCACCTTGTTTGGCGTTTTGTAATAGGTTTCGAAATCTGAATCAGCGAGACGCGTGTGGGAGGCGATCAGCTCTTTCACCTGACGAAACGCCGGCGTGGTTTGTACTGAACCGGCAGCACAGGCAATAGCCAGTAAACTCCAGCCGAGATGATGCTGGGTCTTGCGGCGACGCAGCAGCCATGTAAGCAGGCAAAATAGCGAGAACAGGCCAATGATTAACCCGATGGCCGGCACCACATATTTGCTCACGCCCGCGCCCGTCAGGCTATTGGTTAGGGTGTAGAGCACCGCATCATTGATTCCATCGCCCGTGAAATAGTTGCTGGCGAACAGCGTGACGTTAAGCACGATGAACAGGGTAAGCAGCAGCAAGATCAGACTAAACCAGAATTTATTTCGCCCGGCTTTAAAGGAGTAGACCGCAATCGCAGCCAAAAAGAGTACAACCGAAACCATTTCGGACAACGTCAGATCCTCATCTTGAATGAATACGCATTCCCTGCGTCAACGACCCTCTTTGGGGGATTTTTGCGTCAATCTATATCGGGTGTCACAAGGCTGCAACACATCCAACCAGATTTGTGCGATGCATTCCGATTCGTTTATGGCGGGTTTAGGCTGGCTGTGGTTTGGCCTGGTAGCAACGCAACGGCTGCTACCAGTGAGGGCTGAGAAGGGAAATTAGAGTTTGCCAGTGAGGTATTGCGCTTCGCCATCGGCAAAGCTCCAGTCACCTTTACTGTTGGTGATAAAACTAATCATCAAATCTGTGCCCTGTACGCCACAATTTTCCTGCAGCTCGCGCGCTAACTCTGCCATAAACAGGCACTTCTGTTCTTCACTTCTCGGGCTGGTATAAACGCGCACCATCACCAGGTTATCACTGCGCTCAAAACCCAAACCGGTGTCCTGAAAGACCATCTGGTAGCCTTTGTTTTCATGAACAATCTGATAGCGATCGCGTGCGGGCACTTTGAACGCCGTTAACACCGCGCGATGTGCGGCATCCAGTAAAGTCCGTAATTCTGCTTCAGAACGGCCCTGAATAACGTCAAATGTCAGTAATGGCATCAATAAACCCTCGTTTTTGCTCACATGAAAAGAGTAGGATGTGGCTCTATGCTGCCGCTTGCTGCCGGAAAGAAAAAGCGTGCTGGTTGAAATGATTATTTATTATTTTGAACAATGAAGATGAAAGAAATTAAAACCGATAGCCTTTGGGTCCATTTGCACTGGTTAACCGTGCTGGCTGAGCTCGGCAGTTTTACGCGTGCAGCGGAGCGCTTAGACGTCAGCAAAGCGGCGATGAGCCAAAAGATTAAAGAACTGGAAAAGATGGCCGGGGTGGCGTTGGTGCAGCGCACCACGCGCAGCGTGCGTCTCACTTCCGCCGGTGAAAAACTGGTGGATGAGCTGCGCGATCCCTTTGCGCGCATCGCGCAGAGCTTTTTCAGCGTGCGCGATGAAGCGGGACCGGTACGTGGCATGGTGCGCGTAACGGCTCCGGTAGCCTTTGCGCGTCAGCAGCTGGTGCCGATTATTGGTGATTTCTTGCGGGATTATCCGCAGGTGCGCCTGCAGCTGGATGTGACCGATCGTTTGGTCTCGCTGGGCAGTGAAGGATTTGATCTGGCGATTCGCCACAGCGATAACCTGCCGGAAACGCACGTGGCGCTGCCGCTGTGTGAAACCCACGCGCTGCTGGTGGCTTCCCCCGCCTATCTGGCACAAAACGGGGTGCCCGCTACGCCGCAGGCGCTGCAGCAGCACAACTGCCTGTATTATCCGCGGGGTTTAGAGTCGCCGCAGTGGCGCTTTCGCTTGGCTAGCAACGCCAGTGAAACCGTGCAGGTAAAGATTCAGGGCAACTTTGCCACTAACAATAGCGAGTCGATTCGTGACGCAGCATTGCAGGGAGTAGGTATCGCGATGCTGCCTGATTTCAGCGCCAGCGCGGCACTCGCCAGCGGTACGCTGCAGCAGGTGCTGCCGCAGTGGCAGACGATCGATGCCTTCGCCGATCGTTTATGGGTGGTACGCCCGTATGCTGCACAGGTGCCACGGGCGGTGACCACCTTTATCCACTGGTTACGCGCGCGCTTTGTTGATGGGTGACGCCAGCGTGATGGGCGTATGCGGTTGCATCATTTGGCCCAACAGGCTGCTGCGGTTGTAGTGACCGAGGCGCAGGTTGAAGTCGAGATGCAACTGTTCATTGCCGCTGAGCTTAATCACCGGCGGTGGCGTATGCGGGCGCTGGTGAAACAGCACCGCGTGGGCAAACGCCTCGCTTTTCCAGCCGCTCAGGCGCTGGTAGTAATAGGCGTTCGCCTCGCATTTACGTAGATAGAGATTGACCCGGCGATATTCACGCATGGCGATTTGCTGCGCCAGCGAACCCAGTTGCTGTTCCGGCTGGGCAATCTTCTGCGTCAGCAGCGAATAATCATCGCGTTTGGTCAATTCATTGAAATAATTTTGTTCGCCGAGATGTTTAATCGGCGCGTAATGTTTTTGCCATTCACGAATAAACGGATTGTTGGCTGTCGCCGCCAGGAACCAGCTCTCAATCACCGGCGCGAGATAATTAACGGTGGCATTTTCGTGATAATAACCAATCACATCCATACCACGTTCCTGATGTGCGCGATGCACCCAAGAGAGATCTTCAAATAATAACGTACTGCAATCAATAGCAATGCCGCCATAACGTAATAGCAACTCCAGGCGAATGACTTCGCTGCGCTGCTGTGCGCTTAATTGTGAAGAGGTAAAGATAAAGTCAGGTAAAACTTCTTTTACCGTTAAGCGGTTTAATAAATGAATTTCATGATCGGGATTATCCTGACGAATCTTTTTAATATTTAGCGCCATCGATTTGGGTAAATATTCATTATCCCAATACATCCACACTTTTTTTGGAATCTCTGGCAGATCTTTTTCGCCAGAAAGCAACACGATATTGTCCTCTTCGCTGGGATCGTATTCCGGCGCACAGAGCGCATTATGCTGTTTTTTCTGCAGGAAAGTCTGGCTGGTAAAGGCGAGTCTTTTCCAGTTATGCCAGAGGTTTAAGGCTGGCTGAAGGCGTTTTTTATTCATGATGCACCTGATTATTGTGATTATGGTGGCAAGGCTTCCCTGTTACTGGCGCTGAGCGCTCTTGATTATCCCTTTCTTTGTGCTGTGTAAAAAAATACTCTCCAGAGCTTAATAAAACATTCTGTGCTGTGCGGCTACCACTTTTTACTTCTTTCAGATAAAGCGGAAAATCAAGGATCCGTTAAGTTTTAAATTAACGCTGAATAACATACTGGATTGTTGTTTATTCACTTTTTTCAGCTTAAGACTATTCCTAATAAAATAAGGTTGGCGTAGCGCAGGCTGCGGATTGAATTAAAAAGTGGGCGTGAGATCACTGGTTAACCTCACTGCATTTTCCGCTGGTCTGCGGTGAGAATCCCACCATGAGTGAGGGTTAGCTACGCTTAAAGGAGGTGATTAACCAAAGGAGACACTATGCAGCGACACAACCGTGGCCTACTGGCGGTCGATAAGCAGGGCAATCGCGTGCTGTTTCTCAATCCCGAAACCTTTGCCGTTGAGCAAGAGTTAAATGCTTTTCCCCCGCGGCCGCATGAGTTACTGATGCTGCCACAGCTGGAGAAAGCGTATGTGCCGATCTACGGCGATGGCATTCACGGCGACAACCCGCATCCGGGTCACAAAGTGGCGATCATCGATCTGCGTTTGCGTCAGATCAGTGGCTTTATTGATTTGTCGCCGTTAAAAGCACCGCACAGCGGCCAGCTGGGACGCGACGGCAAAGTCTATCTCTGCTGTGAAAACAGCGCGGTGGTCGCGGTGATTGATCCGGTCAGCGATCGACTGGAAAAAACCATTCAGCTGCCGTCGCACAATGCGCACCGGCTGACGCTATCGCCTAGCGGCCGCAAACTGTTTACCGAGAACGAAGAGGATGCCAGCATTACGGTGGTGGATCTGTGCGAGGCAGAAGGGCGCATTATCGATAACATTCTGATGCCAGGAGCGATCTCAGGGATTGCTGCCTCACCGAAACATCCCTATCTGGTGGCGAGTGCCGCGGATGCGCCGCTGCTGTATGTCGTCGATCGGCAAAGTCATCGCATCCGTCAGCGCCTGACGTTACCTGGGCATCAACAACCGTGTCAGGTGGTGCGCTTTAGCGCCAATGGCGAACGACTGGTGGCGATTGGCGACCAGGAGCCGGTGGTGACGCTGTTTGACGATTTACTCAATCCGTTAGGCGATATTCGTGTTGGCAATAAACCGATGGATGGCTGCTTCAGTGAAGACAATCGCAGTTTGCTGATTGCCAACGAGGGCGACGGTTCGCTCAGCCTGATTGATCTGCAGCAGATGAAGGTGATTGCCACGCCGCAGGCCGGCACCGGTTGTGAAGTGTTGAGCTACTTCCAGCTTAACCCTTCGGGTTAAATAAAGGGGCGATGATAAATCGCACTGCTCCAGTGGCGGCTGCTGGCATGTTTTTCTGCTTGCCAGCCGCGCTTACGCAACTCGCGTGCAATCAGTTTGTTCATGATGCCGTGTCCCACCAGCAACACCGTGCCTTGCTGCGACAGCGAGACCAGTTTATCCGCGGCCAGCCGAGCGCGTTCGCGCGCATGTTGCACCGACTCCACATGCCCGGCATAGCCGCAAAGCCACAGCAGACGCAACAGGGACAGCCAGACGGTTAGCGGCAGGTGAAGGCGCTCAAACGGCAGCGTAGGCATCGCGACTTCGCTAAATACCTCATCCACCGCGTGCGGCTGCAAACCAAGGCGCGTTAGCGACGATCGCGCGCGCGGCAGCGGGCTGGTAGCAATCACGCTGGCCTGGCGCGCAATCGTCTGACTGCGCGGCGGCGGCGAGTCGCAAATATCAGCCTGATCGTATCCTTCACACCAGTCGGCCAGCGCCCGCGCCGTAAAGCGCCCGCTAACCGGATGATCGGGTTTACCGTGTCGCATGAGAATAATGGTCATAGGGCCCCTGAGTGACGTTGCTCCAGTGTAATGCAGATGGTGCGCTTATCGTGACCCGGCGGTGGGTTTTAAGAGTAATGCCTGACTGTCATCAAAGCTTAACTCAAGTGTGCGAAAAACAGCGCGATGAAGAATCAGGCTTCTGCGCTAAATGGTAAGCAATAATCGTCAATCATGCGGCAACTGACATTTTTTTGTTCACGCGCATTAGATGTAATGTCATGAATTAATGCCTTTTTTGTCTTTTACCCCTGAGTTATAGTGAAGATTAATTAATAAATATCACTATTATCGCTTGATTTATCTACGCGCGTAGATAGACTATCTCCATAGTGATAACTCACGGTGCCAGAGACGAAGTTGGCCTTGAGATGACCCAGTTACATTTGCCTCACTAATGCGATCGATGAAAATTACATCGACGGAAACAGGCGAAGAAGCGAATTCCAACACCAGGGAATTCATTACTGATTTTTCATCCAGGTTTGCCTACTGAACGTCGCCACCGGGGAGTTCCGCTTGTTGCAAGGGAACTGACCCACGGAAGGGCGTTTGCTGTTTTTACCTCTCTCAGGGAAATGGTCATGACGGTACATCACTCCGTTTCGCAACAAAGCGCACTCAACGCCTCCTCTGCTGCCGATGCGCGGCTTGAAACCACTGCTGGCCGCAAAGACTTCTGGCGCGCCACCTTCTCTTGCTGGCTCGGCACCGCGATGGAATATGCGGATTTTGCCCTTTATGGCCTCGCTGCGGGCATCATCTTTGGTGACGTCTTCTTCCCCGAAGCCACGCCAACCATCGCCTTACTCTCAAGTTTTGCTACCTGGTCCGTTGGCTTCATTGCCCGCCCGATTGGCGCGTTGCTGTTTGGTTGGATCGGCGATCGTAAAGGCCGCAAAACGGTGATGATCGCCACCATCATTCTGATGGGCGCTTCTACCACATTAATTGGCCTGATTCCCTCCTACGCCAGCATTGGCGTGTGGGCACCGGCGTGTCTGGTGCTGCTGCGCTTTACGCAGGGGCTCGGCGCCGGCGCAGAGCTGTCTGGCGGTACCGTGATGCTAGGCGAATATGCGCCGGTTGAGCGTCGCGGTCTGGTGTCATCGGTGATTGCGCTGGGTTCGAACAGCGGCACGCTCATCGCCTCGCTAGTGTGGCTGGCGGTAATCCAGATGGACAAAGAGAGTTTGCTGGCGTGGGGCTGGCGCATTCCGTTCCTCAGTAGCGTGCTGATTGCGGTAGTGGCATTGTGGATCCGCCGCCATCTGCGCGAAACGCCGGTGTTTGAACGCCAGCAGGCAGAGTTACAGGCTGAGCGCAGCGCGACGCTGGCGCAGGCGCAGGAAGAGGTGGACACCCGCAGCTTCTGGCAGCGCAGCCGCGCCTTCTGGACCATGGTGGGATTACGTATTGGCGAGAACGGCCCCTCTTATCTGGCGCAGGGCTTTATTGTCGGTTACGTGGCGAAAGTGCTGATGCTCGACAAATCGGTCCCCACCACGGCGGTATTTATCGCCTCGCTGCTGGGCTTCCTGATCATTCCTTTTGCGGGTTGGCTGTCGGATCGTTTTGGCCGCCGTATTACCTATCGCTGCTTCTGCCTGTTACTGATGTTCTACGCCTGGCCGGCCTTTAGCCTGATGGATAGCCGCGATCCTACCATTGTTATCGCGGTGATTGTGGTGGGTATGGCGCTGGCATCGCTGGGTATTTTTGGCGTGCAGGCGGCGTGGGGCGTCGAGATGTTTGGCGTTAAACGTCGTTACACCAAGATGGCCGTCGCCAAAGAGCTAGGGTCTATCCTTTCTGGAGGCACCGCACCGTTAGTGGCGGCGGCGCTGTTGTCGTTCACCGGACACTGGTGGCCGATTGCGGTGTACTTCACTGCGATGGCCAGCATCGGTTTCCTAACCACCTTTGTGGCTCCGGAAACGCGCGGACGCGATCTCAATCTGCCGGAAGATGCAATTTGACCAGCAGGATCGCGTAAAACATCACCTCATTGGCCGGCGCTCCCGGCCAATGGCATTTACGCAGGGGCAAAGGAATGGCGAAATCTCCAACCGGAAATGTGACGCGCACCGATGTGGCAAAAGTTGCCGGGACCTCGGTGGCGGTGGTCAGTTACGTGATCAATAACGGTCCACGCCCGGTGGCAGAAGCCACGCGGCAGCGCGTGCTGGACGCGATTAAACAGACCGGCTATCGCCCGAATGCGGTGGCGCGTGCGTTGGCTTCCGGCAGCACCAAAACCTTTGGTTTAGTGGTGCCGAACATTGGTAACCCCTTTGTTGCCTCGATGGCGCACATGCTGTTGCAGGAGTCGATGAATCACGGCCACGTCATGCTATTGGGCGATGCAGGTGATGATCGCAAGCGCGAGCTGGAGATCATTCAGGGCCTGCTAAATCGTCAGGTTGATGGCCTGTTTTATAACAGCGTTGATCGTCATCCCTATATCGATGTGATTCAGGCCAGCGGTACGCCACTGGTGATGCTGGATCGTATTGAACCGCGTCCCGGCGTCAACATGCTGCGCGTCAATGAACGCGAAGCGGCGTGTCAGGTCACCGCGCATCTGCTCAGTCACGGTTATCAGCAGGTTGGCATGATCAGCGGCCCGCTGGACATGCTAAACGCGCAGGATCGTATTCAGGGCTGGCGCGATGCGCTGGCGCAGCAGGGTTTGCCGGCGGATGTGGCGATGATTTTCCCCGCGAACTACACGCGGCAGGGCGGTTATGACGCCGCACAGCGCATGGTGGCAAGCGGTCGCGTGCCACGTGCGCTGTTTACCAGTAATGAAGGCCAGGCGATTGGCTGTATTCGTGCACTGTCGGAACATGGACTGCGCGTGCCGCAGGATGTCGCGCTGGTGTGTTTTAACGGTACCGATCAGTCGGCGTTTCATGTGCCGACGTTGACCACCGTCCGTCAGCCGCTGCGCGATATGGCGCGTAGTGCGATTGCCATGCTTAAAAACTGGGATGGCGACGCGAAGCTGGCGGAATTCCCTCACCAGTTAGAAATTGGTGAGTCCTGTGGCTGTCAGCTCTTTCAAGCAGAATAAAACTATAACATTATGAAAAGACTAATTATTGATTGTGATCCGGGAAACGGCATTGCGGGCGCTAACACCGATGATGGTCTGGCACTGGCGTTAGCGTTGGCCTCACCTTCGCTGTCGCTTGAGCTGGTCACTACCGTGACGGGCAACACGCCGAGTGCGGTTGGAGCGCAGGTAGCAAAAGATCTGCTGCAGCGCCTGGGGCTTAACATTCCGGTGGTGCAGGGCGCCTTGCAGGCATTGCGTGAAGATCCAGCCCCCTGGCGTGCGCGTCTTGACCATGTTGCCGATGAAAAGCTCGGGGAACTGTGGCACGGCGTTCGCCAGCCGCAGCGCATTCCAGCCGATGGACATGATGCGGCTGGGGTGATGGGACAGCTGATTTGTGACAATCCCGGCGAATTTACCCTGGTGGCGATTGGCCCGCTAACCAACGTGGCGCTGGCGCTACAGCGTTACCCGCAAATGGCGGAATCGGTGGCGGAGATTGTCATCATGGGCGGCGTGTTCGCGCTCGATGATTACATCAAAGACACCAATTTTGGCCTCGATCCGGAAGCGGCGCATCAGGTGCTGCACAGCGGTGCCACCATCACGCTGGTGCCGATGGATGCCACGACGCAAACGTTGATGACCCAGCAGGACCTCACCCGCATCACCGCTAATCCGCACCCGTTGCCGCAGTTTGTGCGTGAGACATTGCGTCCGTGGATCGACTATTCGATTCGTACCCGTCACCTGCCGGGATGCTGGATTCACGATGCGCTGGTGGTGGCCTGGTTGCTCAATCAGCGCGTGGCCGACGGCGTTGATTATTACGTGGATATTGAACTGCGCCCTGGCGCAACGCGCGGGAAAAGCTGGCGTTATCGCGCGCCGCTGCGTCTGGATATTGGCGTGCCAGAGCAAACCGGCGCGCTGGTGCATGTGATGCAAACCGTCAATAATTCGCTGCTGCTGGAGATGATTGAAAAGGCGTTTAATCAATTGCAACGTTGAAACGTTTTCCAGGTGCGCATAAATGCGCACCCTACGCTGTTCCAGGGACGCCCTTTATGGCTGTCCCCTTCTACAACATGACACGCTTTTTTACACCGCGAATCACTCGCTGACAATTCCTGCCACAGCCCGCCTTTCTGACATGCTATATACAAATGGTTAACATATTAGTAACCCGTGAAATTATTCGCGCGGTAACTTCTACAATAAAATCCGGCCAACGATCCGGAAGCTAATCAGACAGGATACCAACATGTTCAACTGGACTGCGACCCAGCGCAACGTGGCTTTTGCCAGTTTCGCGAGCTGGACGCTGGATGCGTTCGACTTCTTTATTCTGGTGTTTGTACTTAGCGATCTCGCCCAGTATTTTCACACCAGCGTCTCCGATGTTTCACTAGCCATCATGCTTACCCTCGCGGTTCGCCCGATCGGTGCGTTACTGTTTGGTCGTCTGGCCGAAAAGTATGGTCGCCGACCCATTCTGATGCTCAATATCGTGATGTTCTCGCTGTTTGAGCTGTTGTCTGCGTGGTCTCCGAGCTTCGCGGCTTTCCTCGGTTTCCGCGTGATTTACGGCATAGCGATGGGTGGGATTTGGGGCGTGGCGTCGTCGCTGGCGCTGGAAACTATTCCCGATCGTTCGCGCGGCCTGATGTCAGGCATTTTCCAGGCGGGTTATCCGTGCGGTTACCTGCTGGCGTCGGTGATTTTCGGTCTGTTCTTCGAAACGGTTGGCTGGCGCGGGATGTTCCTGATTGGCGCATTACCGATTCTGCTGCTGCCGTTCATCTACTTCAAAGTGCCGGAATCGCCAGTATGGCTGGCGGCGCGCGAGCGCAAAGAGAGCACCGCGTTACTGCCGATTATCCGTCAGCACTGGAAACTCTGCATTTACATGGTGCTGCTGATGGCCTGCTTTAACTTCTTTAGTCACGGCACCCAGGATCTCAATCCTACCTTCCTAAAGGTGCAGCATCAGTTTGATCCGCACACCGTCAGCATTATCGCCATTAGCTACAATATTGCGGCGATGCTGGGTGGGATCACCTTTGGTGCGCTGTCGGAACGTATTGGTCGCAAGAAAGCCATTATTCTGGCTTCGTTCCTTGCGCTACCGGTGCTGCCGCTGTGGGCTTTCTCGAGCGGTTCGTGGATGATCGGCATCGGCGCGTTTCTGATGCAGTTTATGGTGCAGGGCGCGTGGGGTGTGGTGCCGACCTATCTCACCGAACTGGTGCCTGCCAACGCGCGTGCGGTGCTGCCGGGCTTTGTTTATCAGCTGGGGAATTTGCTCGCCTCTGTCAATGCGACGTTGCAGTCACGCATTGCCGAGGCGCACGGCGGTAACTATGGTCTGGGGATGGCGATTGTCGCCGGGACGGTAGCGGTGCTGATTTGCGTGTTTGTGGCGTTCGGTCGGGAGACGCGCGGCATCGAAATATCCGGTGCTGCCGCGCGCGAATCGCATTAGAGCGCCTCGCAGACGTCGACCCATTTTGCCGCAGTGAGCTCTGCCATGCGCTGCGGCGCAATGCGTACCGCGCTGTGAATCGAACCCGCTGCCGGCAGCACTTCGTCGAAGCTGCGCAGCGACACATCGCAATAAACGGTCAGCGGATTTTCCAGCCCAAACGGGCAGACGCCGCCGACCGGATGCCCGGTCCAGTTCACCACTTCATCCACGCTTAACATGCGCGCCTTCGCGCCGAGAGCGGCTTTTAGCTTGCGGTTATCAAGACGCGCATCGCCGCGCGTCACGATCAGCACGATAGAATCCTTTACTTTCAGCGATAAGGTTTTGGCGATTTGCCCAGGCGTAACGCCATGAACGCGTGCGGCCAGCTCAACGGTGGCGGTGCTTTCCGGCATCTCAATGATATCGATATCCGGTGCATGTTCGGCTAAGAATTGCCGTACCGACTCCAGGCTCATTTTTTTCTCCGATAAAAACAGAGCATAAAAACTGCCACAAGGCTGGAAAACTGTAAACGGGAGAAAAGGAGAATCTGTAACAGAATGCGCGATCGCTACACCGCTTTTAACGTGCAGTTACCACAGCGTTCAACATCTGGAATGCGGTAGCGCTGGCAGCAACTGCGCCGCTCCATTTCGCCATTGCGCGGGATCATGGTGCGATACAGTGGGTTATCGCTGCCATCCAGCAGGGATTTAGTGAAAAATAGCGCCTGCTCCAGCTGCAACACCGTGTGTTCAGGCAGTTGGTTTTTCAGCTCACCGAGGAACCAGTAAAACGAAAAGCCCATATTGTTCCAGATGAGTTTGGCGTTGATGTCGCCATGCTGCGTGATGCCGTTAACCGCCGGGATCAAGCATTGCTGAATTAAACGATCGATGCGCTGCTGCGCACTGAGGTAGCGTGCGTCTTCATCTTCCTGCACATCCAACCAGAAGGCGCAGGGATGACCGTTCTCATGAAACTCAACGTGAATCAGATGCGGTGCGCAGTTCAGCGCTCGCGGCTCCTGCAGCAGTGCCAGCATCAGCGGCGGCAGCAATAGACCAAAATACCATTGTGCCCACAGCGACTGCAGCGGCTTGGCTTCCTGCGGCATATCGGGGTGATCGCGATAGAGATAGTCGCTGTAGCGCTGCGTCAGGCGACGATAATTGATGGGATTTGACCACTCAGCAAGCGTTAGCGTTCCGGCGGGTGCCGGTTGGCCAAGCTTAAGGTTGTCGAGCATATAGCTACGTTGCTCGCGCATCAGATCTTCCAGCGCACTCGCTAAACTGCGATCGCTCTGCATAAAGATCAGTGGATGCTCGCTGAAGCGATGATCCTGACGCGTGATGATGGCCATGCCGGTCCTGAGTGATAACGGGAATCGAGAGACAAATGATAATCGTTCCCGGTTTGTTGCACAACTTTTCTGCACCGGCCAGATATAACGTTATGTCAGATCGGAGCTCGCTTGCGAGCGCGCAGGCAAATCTTCCCACGCCAGAATGGTGTTACGTCCTTGATTCTTCGCCACATACAGCGCGCGATCGGCGTTGGCAACCGCCTGGTCAAAATCGTCGGCAAAGATTGGCGCAATTCCGGCGCTGATGGTGACGTGCGTCGAGACTTTCTCATTGAAGCGGTGGGGAATTTCCAAATCCACCACGTACTGACGAATCCGCTCCGCCAGCTTCATCGCAATTGAGGCGTTGACGTTGGTCATCAGAACCAGAAACTCTTCGCCTCCGTAACGTGTCACGACATCGCGCGAGCGCACGGCATCGCGAATCGCCACAGAGACACGTGCCAGCGCCTGATCGCCCATCGCATGGCCGTAATTGTCGTTGTAAGCCTTGAAGTGGTCGATATCCAGCAGCAGCACAAAGTGGCTGCCCGCGTGGTTTTCCATAATGGTATCGAGGCGATTTTTTAGCCCACGGCGGTTATACAAACCGGTAAGCGGATCGAGCATGCTCAAATCGCTGAAACTCTCTTTCTCCTCGTACAGCTGGCTCACCAGACGACGGGTAAAGGTATCAAAACGGCGACGCATTAAATGGTGCAGTGAAAAACCGATTAACGGCAGCATAATCGTGAATAAGATCATCATTAAATGCTGACCATCATCCAATAACAGTACGGTTAAAACCGGTGGCGTGATGTGTAAACAAAATGCGATCAAATAATCACTTAAGGCAATGGCGCTGATAAAGAACACGCTTAACAAGCTGATAATGAGAAAGCTGCCATCAAAATAGAAAACCAGATGATATCTGTGGTTAATATGCCATGCCCACAGCGCTCCTAATATAAAAGCGACAGGATTTAATAGCGGTAATTTTTGTTTTGGCGCCATTAAGCAAATAATCAGCAGCGTGCTGCTGAAGCCCGCAACCAGCGCCACCGGCAGCGATCGTACCGGGCTATCACTGCCTAAAATCGGCAGCAGGCAAAAAAGCGAAACGGCGACATTGAGAAACAAAAATAGCATCAGCGACAGCCGATATTTACTGTGTTTCAACTCATCATAAGATTGTAATTTCATTATTATTCTCGTGACAGCCCTGATATATCAAAGCGCTACCCGGAAGAGATAATATCCGAATAGAGAGCACGTTATTGTTGTGTTGGCGATATTGTTATCGGCGGCAATTTAGCATTTTCCAGTAATTCTGTCATCCGGGATGGCTTGTGATAAAAAATTCGCTGCAAGATGAGAAATATTATCATATGATAATACGAATATTTATCATTTGAGGGTTGCGCGATGATCATGGCGATGATGGCCGCCTGCGGCTTATGGGGTGTGAGCTGGATAATGGGTAAACGTCTGGACAGCGGGTGGGGCGTGTTATTACCTTGCGCAGCGATGCCGGTTTTCGCGTTATGGGAACCGAGTTTCAGCCAATGGCGCGTGGTGATGATCGTAGCGCTGCTGCTGACCGTGGTGATGCTGTTTCACCATCGCCTGCGTCACTATTTGCTGCTGCCTTCATGCCTGGCGCTGGCTGGCGGGTTGGCGGCGGTGTCGGTCAATTTCCACGTTATCTGATAAATCGCAGAAACGACAACATCACGCTAAGAGCGTGAAGTTCGTTGAAAAATCTTTTTGGGAATTTACTGCCGGGAAGGAGTGACAACTGTTGGTGCGAAGGGAGGGACTTGAACCCTCACGTCCGTAAGAACACTAACACCTGAAGCTAGCGCGTCTACCAATTCCGCCACCATCGCATCTTAGTTGTCTGTTTATATCATCGCATTGGTGCGAAGGGAGGGACTTGAACCCTCACGTCCGTAAGAACACTAACACCTGAAGCTAGCGCGTCTACCAATTCCGCCACCATCGCTCAGTGCGTACGATATAAACTGTGTGATTATTAGTTTGGTGCGAAGGGAGGGACTTGAACCCTCACGTCCGTAAGAACACTAACACCTGAAGCTAGCGCGTCTACCAATTCCGCCACCATCGCAAACTAACAACACTCTAAAGTATTGCTAACCACGGAGGCGCATTTTAGAGATTTTACTCATTGCGTCAACACATATTTCGCGACGACAAAACGATCGCTGTAAAAAGCAACGTTTCTGCCGTCGCGCTGGTATTATCGCGGATTAACGCGTTTTGGCACCGCGACCATACACGGCACGGTACACTTTGAAGCGGCCGGTTTGCGCCAGCACTTCGTGGTTGCCGAAGGTTTCATCCAGAATCTGCGGATAGGGCAGGAAGGCGTTGGCCACGATACGCAGTTCGCCACCGCTGTTTAGATGCTTAAGCGCACCGCGAATCAGCGTGTTGGCCGCTTCCAGGCTGGTTTGCAGACCATCGTGGAACGGCGGGTTGGAGATGATCATGTCAAAACGGCCGGTCACGTCAGAGAACACGTTGCTGGCAAACACTTCACCTTCGAGTTCGTTAGCCGCCAGCGTCGCTTTACTGGCTTCAATGGCGGCGGCATGCACATCACACAGCCACAAACGCACGCGCGGCGACACTTTGGCCATCACGGTCGCCAGCACGCCGCTGCCACAGCCGATATCCAACACTTTGCCACGGAAGTGCGGCGTCAGCGTGGAGAGCAGCAGATCGCTGCCGATGTCCAGACCATCGCGACTGAACACGCCTGGTAAAGTGTGGATGGTGAGATCGTCGAGCTGATAAGTATTACCGTAGCCGCTGGCGTCAAAGCTTGGCTGCTTGTCGAGACGACCGTGATACAGGCCACAACGGCGCGCGCTGTCGACTTTCTCCAGCGTCGCCCACGCCTCCAGCATGCCTTCGGCGCTGCGCACGCCGCTGCGGTTTTCACCCACCACGAAGATATCGCAGCCAACCGGCAGCAGTGACAGCAGGTTCTGCAGCTGGAACTGCGCTTCGGGTTTGTTTTTCGACCAGTAATAGACCAGCGTATCGCAGCCTTCAACATCTGCAGCCGTGGTAACCATGCTGTAAACCGCACGTTCACCGAGGCGATGGCTAAGGTTCTGCCAGTGATGATATTGCTGGGTATGCACGCGGCTTGACGCGGTTTCTAGCTGGGCGGGCAGGTCATCCTGCAGGTCGCCAGCGAACAACACGTTGCGGGCGGTAAATTCATCACTGTGGCGCAGAATCACTTCGCTGGCCGGGGTAAAAGCAGACATGGAGCACTCCTGTTAAATCAGAGCGGCGATTATAGTGCTTTGTTGGCGCATGTTCGATGGGTTTGCTAGCATAGCGTCGCATTCTGGCAGCATAACGGGTAATAGCATGAGCACAAGGCGCGACTGGCTTCTACAGCAAATGGGGATCACGCAGTATCAGCTGCGGCGTCCGCGCGTGCTGCAAGGGGAGATTGCCGTCACGCTTTTACCCGACACGCGTTTAGTCTTGGTGGCCGAACAGGCGCCAACGCTGCAAGAACCGCTGATTCGCGACGTGCTGCGCGCGCTGAATATCCAACCTGCGCAGGTGATGGCGTTGACGCCAGAGCAGCTACAAATGCTGCCGGAGCAGGTTGACTGCGCCGGCTGGCTGCTGGGCGTCGAGAGCGAACATCCCTTTAACGGCATAACTTTCACCACCGCCGTTTTCAATGAACTGATCAGCAGCGGCGCGGCAAAACGCGCCCTGTGGCAACAGATGTGTAACCATGACAGCCATCTCTTTAGTCACCCCTGAAGACCAGCCGCAGCTGCTGGCGATTGAGCGCCGCGCGCATGCCTTTCCGTGGAGCGAACAGACGTTTGCCAGCAATCAAGGCGAACGTTTTGTGAATTACCGTATTGAATCCGACGGTAAGCTGGCCGGATTCGCCATCACCCAAGTTGTGCTGGATGAAGCATCGCTGTTCAACATTGCGGTAGATCCTGACTTCCAGCGTCGCGGCTATGCATGCCAACTGTTGCAGCATCTGATTGCTGAGCTCGAGCAGCGCGACGTGATGACGCTGTGGCTGGAAGTGCGCGCCTCAAATACGGCGGCGATTGCCCTGTATGAGCAGTTGGATTTCCACGAAGTCAGCGTACGCCCTAACTATTATCCCACTGCCAGCGGACGAGAAGATGCCATCATTATGGCGCTAACGCTTTAAGGAGCACCATGCTAAACGATTGGGACTGCATCCTGTTTGATGCAGACGACACGCTTTTCCATTTTGATGCTTATGCCGGTTTGCAGCGTATGTTCGCGCAATATGACGTGCAGTTCAGCGCGCAGGATTACAGCGATTATCAGGCGATCAACAAACCGCTGTGGGTGGATTATCAGAACGGCACCATTTCGGCGCTGCAGCTGCAAACGCGTCGCTTCACCTTGTGGGGCGAAAAACTTAGCGTAGCACCGGAAGTGCTCAACAGCGATTTTCTCAGCGCGATGGCCGATATCTGCCTGCCGCTGGAGGGCGCTGCACATCTGCTGGCGACGCTGAAGGGCAAAGTGAAGATCGCCATCATCACCAACGGGTTCACCGCGCTGCAGCAGGCGCGCCTGGAACGCACGGGATTCCGTGATGTTTTCGATGCGCTGGTGATTTCTGAGCAAGTCGGCGTGCCGAAACCGGACGTGGCGATTTTTGATCATACCCTGGCCTTGCTCGGTAACCCGGATCGCAGCCGCGTACTGATGGTCGGCGATACGCCGGAATCGGACATTCTCGGCGGCATGAATGCTGGCCTGAAGACCTGCTGGATCGATCACGGCACGCGTCCGTTACCAGAACAGATCACGCCAACCTGGCAGGTAAAAACGCTGGCCGAGCTGGAAGCGTTAATTACTGAAGGTTAAAGTATCTATTCATCGTTAACCTCATGATGATGCTAAGAAGCCCGCTGTGCGGGCTTTTTTGTGCAAAAAATCTATTCAACTATCTATTCACGAATCTATTCATGAAGCGTGCAGATGAGGTAACACCGCCGATGTTGTTAACGTCCTTTTTCTGTCTCTGATGCCGCCGCTTCTTCTTCCTCTTTCTCTTTATCCTCTTTCACCGTGCGGCTCGCCGTCAGCAGGAACGGCGATTGCTGCCAGCGGGTGCGGCGGTCGCGCAACAGGGTTCGCGTCAGGATAATGCCGATGGCCAGCGCCAGTAACATCATCAGACGCAGGATGTTAGTGGTGTTATCCACCTGGCGTGATTCGGTCACCAGTACGTGAGTATCCAGCGTCACACGCAGAAAACCTTGCGGGCCATCTTTGCCTTCCAGCGGCTGCACAATTTGATGGTTAAAGTAGCTGCCAGCACGTTTGCCATCCAGCGACAGGCGATCGCGTACGTTAATGCTCTCACCGCTGTGCGCCACCAGGCTGCCATCATCGGCGTAAACCGAGGCATCAAGAATGCGGCTGTTGTCGGTCATTTGGTTGAGGATCGTGGCAATCTGCGTGCGGTTATCGTCGCTGTTATCCATCAGCGGTTTGAGGCTAAACGCCACCTGTTTGGTCAGGGTGCGCGCCAGCTCTTCCACTTGTTCAGAGCGGGCCATTTGATGGCCGAGGCTAAACCAGGATGCGCCTTGCATCAGCACCACTAACAGAGCCAGCGAGATAAGAACAATCACCGTGCGATGCAGGCGAAATTTCAGTGCGGTTTTGACCATCAGAAACCCGTGTGATGTAACAGCAGAAAGGCTGGCAATTATGTTGCCAGAACCCGCGCAGACAAGGTAGCCTCTTGCGTGGTTTTGTTGTCCCTACAGGAGCTGTAATGCCAAATCGTCTTACCTGGTGCGATCTGCCCGCCGATGTCTCACTTTGGCCGGGTTTACCCCTTTCCCTCAGCGGTGATGAAGTCATGCCGCTGGATTACCGTGCTGGTCGGACTGGCTGGCTGCTGTATGGGCGCGGACTCGATAAACAAAAACTGACCGATTACCAGCATAAGCTCGGTGCGGCGATGGTGATCGTCAGCGCCTGGAATGTCGATGAGTATCAGGTGGTACGGTTAGCCGGTTCGCTGACGCCGCGTGCTAGTAAACTGGCGCATGAAGCCGGTTTCGATGTGGCACCGCTCGGCAAAATTCCGCATCTGAAAACGCCAGGTTTACTGGTGATGGACATGGATTCTACCGCCATCCAGATTGAGTGCATTGATGAGATCGCCAAACTGGCGGGCTGCGGCGAGCAGGTGGCGGAAGTCACCGAACGCGCGATGCGCGGCGAGCTGGATTTCAAAGCCAGCCTGCGCGAGCGCGTGGGCACCTTAGCGGGCGCCGATGCCAATATTCTGATGCAGGTGCGCGATGCGCTGCCGCTGATGCCAGGCTTAACCACGCTGGTGCAGAAACTGCAGGCGCTGGGCTGGCAGGTAGCGATCGCCTCGGGTGGCTTCACTTTCTACGCCGACTATTTGCGCCAGACGCTGCATCTGGCAGCAGCAGTCGCTAATGAGCTGGAAATTCGCGACGGCAAGCTGACCGGCCAGGTGCTGGGACAGATTGTCGATGCCCAATTTAAAGCCGATACCCTGAATGATTTGGCCCAACGCTTTGACATCGCCCCGGAACAAACCGTGGCGATTGGCGATGGTGCTAACGATCTGCCGATGATTAAAACCGCGGCGCTGGGTATCGCCTATCACGCTAAACCTAAAGTGAATGAGCAGACGGAAATCATCATCCGCCATGCTGACCTGATGGGGGTGTTCTGCATCCTAACCGGCAGCCTGATTCACGAAGAGCGTTAACTGAGGATTTGATTTGGCCAAAGCGGCAAAACGCGCCTTCGTTTGTAACGAATGCGGCGCTGATTATCCACGCTGGCAGGGGCAATGTAGCGCCTGCCACGCATGGAACACCATCACCGAGGTGCGCATTGCCGCCTCGCCTGCGGCAGCGCGTAACGAGCGTCTGAGCGGTTATGCCGGCGGCAACGCGGGCGTTAGCCGCGTGCAGAAGCTGTCGGAGATCAGTCTTGAAGCGCTGCCACGTTTCTCTACCAGTTTCAAAGAGTTCGACCGCGTACTGGGCGGCGGCGTGGTGCCGGGCAGCGCCATCTTGATTGGCGGTAATCCGGGTGCCGGTAAATCGACGCTGCTGCTGCAGGTGATGTGCAAGCTGGCGGAAGGGATGAAAACCCTGTACGTCACTGGCGAAGAGTCGCTGCAACAGGTGGCGATGCGCGCCCATCGTCTGGGATTGCCGACCGAAAATCTGAATATGTTGTCGGAAACCAGCATTGAGCAGATCTGCCTGATCGCCGAGCAGGAGCAGCCGAAACTGATGGTGATCGACTCAATCCAGGTGATGCACATGGCGGAGATCCAGTCGTCGCCGGGCAGCGTGGCGCAGGTGCGTGAAACCGCCGCGTACCTAACGCGCTTCGCCAAGACGCGCGGCGTGGCAATCATTATGGTCGGCCATGTCACCAAAGATGGCTCGCTGGCCGGTCCGAAAGTACTGGAACACTGTATCGACTGTTCGGTGATGCTGGATGGTGATGCCGATTCGCGTTTCCGCACCTTGCGCAGCCACAAAAACCGCTTCGGTGCGGTGAATGAGCTCGGCGTGTTCGCCATGACCGAGCAGGGCATGCGCGAAGTGAGCAATCCGTCGGCTATCTTCCTGTCACGCGGTGATGAGATCACCTCGGGCAGTTCGGTGATGGTGTTGTGGGAAGGAACGCGTCCGCTGCTGGTGGAGATTCAGGCGCTGGTCGATCACTCAATGATGGGCAATCCGCGCCGCGTAGCGGTAGGCCTGGAGCAGAATCGCCTGGCAATCTTACTCGCGGTGCTGCATCGCCACGGTGGTTTGCAGATGGCGGATCAGGACGTGTTCGTCAACGTGGTTGGCGGGGTGAAAGTCACCGAAACCAGCGTCGATTTGGCGCTGCTGATGGCGATGGTCTCGAGCTTCCGCGATCGTCCGCTGCCGCAGGATCTGGTTATCTTTGGCGAAGTGGGCCTTGCGGGCGAAATTCGTCCGGTGCCGAGTGGTCAGGAGCGTATTTCCGAAGCGGCGAAGCACGGCTTTAAGCGCGCTATCGTCCCGGCCGGCAATGCACCGAAGAAGCCGGTAGAAGGGATGAAGGTGTATAGCGCGAAGAAGCTGGCGGATGCGCTGGCGATTCTGGATGAGTTGTAAGTTTTGCCGGTCGGCATGAATGCCGACCCTACGTTCGTAGGGTGCGCATTTATGCGCACCGTCTTAAAGGCCGCACCGCCCTTTATTCCACGCAGGAGGCACTAAATGTCATCGTTTGACTACCTGAAAACAGCCATTCGCCAGCAAGGCCACACGCTGCAGCAGGTTGCCGACGCCAGCGGAATGACCAAAGGCTACTTAAGCCAGCTGCTCAACGCCAAAATTAAAAGCCCCAGTGCGCAGAAGCTGGAAGCATTGCACCGTTTTCTGGGCCTGGAATTTCCGCGCCGAGACAAAACCGTTGGCGTGGTGTTCGGTAAATTTTATCCGCTGCACACCGGTCACATCTATTTGATCCAACGCGCCTGCAGCCAGGTGGATGAACTGCACATCATCATGGGTCACGACGATCCGCGCGATCGTGAACTGTTTGAAAACAGCGCCATGTCGCAGCAGCCGACCATCAGCGATCGTTTACGCTGGCTGCTGCAAACCTTCAAATACCAGAAAAATATCCGTATTCACTCATTCAACGAAGAGGGCATCGAACCTTATCCGCACGGCTGGGATGTGTGGAGCGGCGGCGTTAAAACGTTTCTGGCTGAGCAGGGCATTGAGCCGAATTGTGTTTACACCAGTGAAGAGCCTGATGCCGCGATGTATGAGCAGCACCTCGGCATTCCGGCGGTGGTTGTCGATCCCAACCGATCGTTTATGAACATCAGCGGCGGCCAGATTCGTCAGGATCCGTTCCGCTACTGGGAATATATTCCTACCGAAGTGAAGCCGTTCTTCGTGCGCACCGTAGCGGTGTTGGGCGGTGAATCGAGCGGTAAATCAACGCTGGTGAATAAGCTGGCCAACATCTTCAATACCACCAGCGCGTGGGAATATGGCCGCGACTATGTCTTCTCGCACCTCGGCGGCGATGAGATGGCGCTGCAATATTCCGACTACGATAAAATCGCGCTGGGACAGGCGCAGTACATCGATTTCGCGGTGAAATACGCCAGCAAAGTCGCCTTTATCGATACCGATTTCATTACCACGCAGGCATTTTGCCTTAAGTATGAAGGGCGCGAGCATCCGTTTGTTCAGGCGTTAATTGATGAGTACCGTTTCGATCTGGTGATTCTGCTGGAGAACAACGTGCCGTGGGTGGCGGATGGTTTACGCAACCTCGGCAGCTCAATGGATCGCCGTGAATTCCAGACCATGCTGGTCACCATGCTACGCGAAAATAATATCGAGTTTGTCCACGTTAAAGAGGATGACTACGATGCGCGATTCCTGCGCTGTGTGGAGTTGGTAAAGCAGATGTTAGGCAGCTAATTCAGCAATAAAAAAGGCGCCAGTCGGCGCCTTTTTCACGTTATAACAATTACTTGGTCATACGCTTGTACTTGATACGCTTTGGCTCCAGCGCGTCGGCGCCGAGGGTGCGTTTCTTGTACTCTTCGTACTCGGTAAAGTTACCTTCGAAGAACTCCACCTTGCCTTCATCCTGATAGTCGATGATGTGCGTGGCGATACGGTCAAGGAACCAACGGTCATGCGAGATCACCATGGCACAGCCTGGGAATTCCAGCAGGGCGTTTTCCAGCGCGCGCAGGGTTTCGATGTCGAGGTCGTTGGTCGGTTCATCGAGCAGCAGCAGGTTGCCGCCCACTTGCAGCAGTTTCGCGAGGTGCAGACGACCGCGTTCACCGCCTGACAGCTCACCCACGCGTTTGCCCTGATCGGTGCCTTTGAAGTTGAAGCGACCAACGTAAGCACGGCTTGGCATCTCGGTGTTGCCCACGCGCATAATGTCCTGGCCGCCAGAAACTTCTTCAAACACGGTTTTGGAATTGTCCATCGCGTCACGGAACTGATCCACTGACGCCAGCTTGACGGTTTCGCCCAGCTCGATGGTGCCGGAATCCGGTTGCTCCTGACCTGACATCATGCGGAACAGGGTCGATTTACCCGCGCCGTTCGGACCGATAATGCCGACAATCGCGCCTTTCGGTACAGAGAAAGTCAGATCGTCGATCAGTACGCGATCGCCATACGATTTCTTCAGATTGGTCACTTCCAGCACTTTGTCGCCAAGGCGCGCACCTGGTGGAATGAAGAGTTCGTTGGTTTCGTTACGCTTCTGGTAATCGGTGTTGTTCAGCTCTTCAAAGCGTGCCAGACGGGCTTTGCCCTTAGACTGACGGCCCTTCGCGCCTTGACGCACCCACTCCAGCTCTTTCTCGATCGATTTGCGACGAGCGGCTTCAGAAGAGGCTTCCTGCGCCAGACGCTGATCTTTTTGCTCCAGCCAGGAAGAGTAGTTACCTTCCCACGGAATACCTTCGCCGCGGTCCAGTTCCAGAATCCAGCCAGCGACGTTATCGAGGAAGTAACGGTCGTGCGTGATCGCCACAACGGTACCTTCGAAGTCGTGCAGGAAGCGCTCAAGCCACGCCACGGATTCCGCATCCAGGTGGTTAGTCGGTTCGTCGAGCAGCAGCATGTCTGGTTTTTCCAGCAGCAGACGGCACAGCGCGACGCGGCGGCGTTCACCACCGGAGAGCGTAGCGATTTTGGCATCCCAATCCGGCAGACGCATCGCATCTGCCGCACGGTTCAGCTGCGTATCGAGGTTATGACCGTCGTGCGCTTGGATCACTTCTTCCAGACGACCCTGTTCGGCGGCTAGCTTGTCGAAATCGGCATCCGGATCGGCATACAGCGCATAAACCTCGTCAAGGCGCTTCAGCGCACCCACCACTTCGGAAACCGCTTCTTCCACGGATTCACGCACGGTGTGTTCCGGGTTGAGCTGCGGTTCCTGCGGCAGATAGCCAACATTGATGCCCGGCTGTGGGCGTGCTTCCCCTTCGATATCGGTATCGATACCGGCCATGATGCGCAGCAGCGTCGATTTACCCGAACCGTTCAGGCCGAGGACGCCGATTTTTGCTCCAGGGAAGAAGCTAAGTGAAATATTCTTCAGGATGTGACGCTTCGGCGGAACGACTTTGCCGACGCGATGCATGCTATAGACGAATTGAGCCACGTTGTATTGAGCCTTTTGGTCTGTGAGTGGTGGACTACTGATGCAGAAGTTTAGCCGTTTTCCCCTTTTATTCATACCCGTCATACTTCGAGCTGCAGCGGCGTTGGCTACGTGTGTCCACCCCAGTCACATACTTATGTATGCTCCTGGGGATGAACCCACTTGCCGCCTTGCTGCAGCTCGAATTATTTAGGGTATGGATCGTGAGCCGATTATTGAAAATACAGGAACTATGATCTTATGGCAGGCGCAGTGGGATGTTATGTTGCGCCAGCCAGTTCTTCAGCGCCGGTTCCGGTGCGCTATCGCTCACCAACAAATCAAAGCGACGCAGCTCACCAATCCGTGCTGGCAGCACTTTGCCGAACTTGCTGCTGTCTGCCACCAGCACGCGCTGACGGGCGCGCAGCATCGCGTGGTGCTTCATCGCCAGTTCATTGATGTTATAGCAGGTGGCACCCTGCTCCTGATCGATACCCGCTGCCGAAATAAAGGCCAGCGTCGGGCAGAGATCGTCGAGGATCGAATGCGCGCCAATCGGCGTGAACAGCGCGTTATCGGCATGGAATTCGCCACCGCTGAGGATCACGTTGCAGGCCGGTTTCTCCTTCAGCGCCAGGAAGGTGTTCATCGCGCAACAAATCGCGGTGAACGGCAAGGTATCGGGGATCGCATCGACGATGTAGGGCAGCGTGGTGCCGCAATCAAAAAACACCGTGTCATTTTCACCGATCAGATCCGCTGCAGCCTGCGCCAGGCGCTGTTTACGTGCGGCGTTCTGTCCGTGCTGATCGGAGATGAAATAGTGTCCGGCATGGCTTTTGGGATCGCTAACGATATAGCCGCCAAGCAGCACCACCGTTGAGGCCGGTTCGGTAAGATCGCGGCGGATGGTCATTTCCGACACGCCTAGCAACTGTGCCGCATCTTTCAGGTGCAGTTTATCGGTGCGTTTTAGCGCCTGAGCTAATTTGTGAATACGTTCGTCGCGCCGGGTTTCCATGATCATCTCTGCGTAATTAATCCTGAAGTCGAAGTTGCCTGGTCAAAAATCACGATAAATCTCACAGATTTTAATGATTTGCGACGTATTCAGCAGGCCGGTTTTCAATCTTACCTGTAATGAGATCGGCCCGCAAACGCCACGCCATCCCGCCATTTCGTTTCAATCCCGCCGCTGCGCTCAGCGCCAGACGGCGTGCTCAATGGTGTTGCAATGTTAGAATAATAACATTCTCTATCATGAGTAAGTGGCGTGATGACGGCTTTTTATCAGCGTTCATAGGTGTGAAATTTATCACATAATTAACTTTATTAACCTGATATTGTGATTTTTATAACATTATAAAGTTAAAAATTCACCAGGAGAGCACAATGGACATCGCGGTTATTGGGTCGAACATGGTCGACCTCATTACCTATACCAATCAATTGCCTAAAGCGGGCGAAACGCTGGAAGCGCCTGACTTCGCCATCGGCTGTGGCGGCAAAGGTGCTAATCAGGCAGTGGCCGCAGCGAAGTTGGGCGGCAGCGTGATGATGGTCAGCAAAGTGGGCGACGACCTGTTTGCACCCAACACCGTGGCCAACCTGCAACAGCAAGGCGTCGATACGCGTTTTGTCACCACCGCGCCCGGCACCTCGAGCGGCGTGGCGCCGATTTTCGTTGACGATCAATCACAGAACCGCATTTTGATCATTAAAGGCGCCAACCAGCAGCTGAAACCGGCGGATATTGATGCCGCTGCCGACGCACTGAAAAGCTGTCGGCTGATCATCCTGCAGTTGGAGATCCCGCTGGAAACGGTCTATTACGCCATTGATTTTGCCCGCCAGCACGACATCAAAGTGATCCTCAATCCGGCGCCTGCCGTGGCTAATCTGGACATCGACTACGCCTGCAAATGCGACTTTTTCATGCCGAACGAAACCGAGCTGGAGATCCTGACCGGCATGCCGGTTAACAGCGATGAAGAGGTGCAGCTGGCGGGGCAATCGTTGCTGAATCGCGGGCTGAAAAACCTGATCATCACGCTCGGCGGACGCGGTTCGCTGTGGATGTCTGGCGACCAGCTGCACCACGTTGCACCTACGGCGGTAAAAGCCGTCGACACCAGCGGTGCGGGCGATGCTTTTATCGGCTGCTTCGCTCACCAGCTGGTAAAAACCGGTGATATTGCGGGCGCGATGGCGCAAGCCTCCGCCTATGCCGCCTGCAGCGTGACCGGTCGCGGCACGCAGCGCTCCTATCCCGACGCGGAAACCTTCCAGCGTTTTCTCAACGTTAATTGAGGTCGAGTTATGCAACCGAGCATTGTTCAGCAACCTGATGGTTATTTGAATAAAACGCCGCTGTTCCAGTTCATTTTGCTCTCGTGCCTGTTCCCGTTGTGGGGTTGTGCGGCGAGTCTGAACGACATTCTGATCACCCAGTTCAAAAGCGTATTCGCGTTGAGCGATTTCGCCAGTGCGCTGGTGCAGAGTGCGTTTTACGGCGGCTACTTCCTGATCGCCATCCCAGCTTCGCTGGTGATCCGCAAAGCCAGCTACAAACTGGCGATATTGATGGGGCTGGCGCTGTATATCGTCGGCTGCGTGCTGTTCTATCCGGCTTCACACATGGCGACCTACACCATGTTCCTCGCGGCGATTTTCGCTATCGCTATTGGGTTGAGCTTCCTCGAAACCGCTGCGAATACCTATAGCTCGATGATTGGACATCGCGATCACGCCACGCTGCGCCTTAACATCAGCCAGACGTTCTATCCGGTTGGCGCCTTAATGGGCATCGTGCTGGGCAAATATCTGGTGTTCCAGGAGGGCGACAGTCTGGAAAGCCAGCTGGCCGGCATGAACGCTGAACAGGCGCACGCGTTCCGTCTCACCATGCTGGAACACACGCTGGAACCGTACAAATATCTGGTCATGGTACTGGTGGTGGTGATGCTGCTGTTCCTGTTCACCCGCTATCCGCGCTGTAAGCCGGAAAGCAGCGGGAAATCCTTGCCGTCGCTGGGCGAGACCTTCCGCTATCTGGCGACCAATCGTCACTTTAAACGCGGCATCGTCGCGCAGTTCCTGTATGTCGGTATGCAGGTGGCGGTGTGGTCGTTCACCATTCGTCTGGCGCTAACGCTCGGCGCAACCAATGAGCGCCATGCTTCTAACTTTATGATTTATAGCTTTATCGGCTTCTTCATCGGTAAGTTTGTTGCCAACTTCCTGATGACGCGTTTCCGGGCGGAAAAAGTGTTAATTGCCTACTCGGTGCTCGGTGTGATCACGCTGGCATGGGTGATGTTTGTGCCGAACTTTACCGCAGTGTATGCCGCGATCTTTGTCAGCGCGCTGTTTGGGCCCTGCTGGGCGACCATCTATGCCGGTACGCTGGCGACCGTCGATAACAAATACACCGAAGTGGCGGGCGCATTTATCGTGATGTCGATTGTGGGTGCTGCTTTCATTCCGGCGCTGCAGGGCTTCGTCTCCGATCATTTGGGATCGATGCAGCTGGCGTTTGGCGTTTCGCTGCTGTGCTTTGCCTGGGTGGGTTACTTCTTCTGGGGCGAACTGCGCCATAAAAAGCAGGCTGAAGCGGCTGGTCGTTTAGTCGAGGAGATGCCATGAAAACCCGTTTACCGTTACGTCGGGAACAGTTCCATGCAACGCCGAGCACGCTGCTGCGCAACGAGACGTTCCACGTCGAGCTGTTTCGCTACCCAGCGGGCGTCGAAGCGGTGCGCATCAGCAACCCACGCGGCACGGTGATCGTGCTGCCGTTTTACGGCCAGATGGTGTGGGACGCCAACTTTGATGGCCATGCGCTGACCATGGGCCACAGCTTTAAGCAGCCGCTGCTCGGCAGTTCGATAATTGATACCTACGGCTGTTTTGCTTTCCACTCCGGACTGCTGGCCAACGGCTGCCCGGCCGCCGAGGATGACCATCCGCTGCATGGCGAAATGGCCTGCGCGCGCATGGACAGCGCGTGGATTGTATTGGAACACGATCGCCTATCGCTGGAGGGCGAAACCGAGTATGTGAAGGGCTTCGGCCATCACTATCTTGCCGCACCTGCGGTGCGGCTTGAGGCCAATGCGGCAAGGCTGCACATTGAGATGAACGTCACTAATCTGGCCGGTGCGTCGATGCCGCTGCAGTACATGTGCCATCTCAACAGCGCGTGGGTTGAGCAGGGACGTTTCCAGCAGTCGATCCCGACGGATGCGTTCCAGCTGCGCACCTCGATCCCGGCACACGTGAAGCCAACGCCGCAGTGGCGCGCTTATACCGATCGGCTGGCTGCCGATCCACAGGCGTTTCAGCCATTGGATCAGCCGGAGATGTGCGATCCAGAGATCGTGTTCTTCGCCGACGATCTGCAGCAGTATGGCGATGAGGTGCAGTTCGAGCTGCACTCGCCGCAGGGTTTTGCCCTGATGACGCGCTTCTCCAGTCAGCAGTTTCCGCACGCCACGCGCTGGCTGTTGCATAACCGCGATCAGCAGGTCGCGGCCTATGTGCTGCCAGCCACCTGCCGCCCGGAAGGATTCAAGGCGGCGCAGCGCGCGGGAACGTTGATTGAACTGGCGCCTGGCGAGCAGCGCCATTTCAGCGTCGAGACCGGCATTTTGTAACTAAACCGTAGGGTCGCCATTTATGGCGACCAGATTTCCAGGTGCGCATAAATGCGCACCCTACGAATAAACGGCGCAATCAAATCGCCACCAATCCCCGCACGCCGTCGGCTTCCATGGTTGATCCGGCACCGCGCTGCACGATCTCACCGCGTGACATCACCAGATAGCTGTCGGCCAGCTCGGCGGCGAAATCGTAAAACTGCTCGACGAGCAGGATCGCCATATCACCGCGCTGCGCCAGTTGGCGAATCACCGCGCCGATCTCCTTGATCACCGAGGGCTGAATCCCTTCGGTGGGTTCATCAAGGATCAACAGCTTTGGTGAACAGGCGAGGGCGCGGCCAATCGCGAGTTGCTGCTGTTGACCGCCCGACAAATCGCCGCCGCGTCGTGCTTTCATCTCACGCAGCACCGGGAACAGCTGGTAGATCTCCTCCGGCACCGCTTTGGCCTGCGCGCCGGAAAAGCGCGCCAGCCCCATCAGCAGATTTTCTTCCACCGTCAGACGCGGGAAGATTTCACGCCCCTGCGGCACATAAGCGATGCCAGCCTGCACGCGCTGGTGCGGTTTGCGGCCGTTAATCACTTTGTCCTGCCAGCGAATCTCGCCGGATTTGGCCGGAATCAGCCCCATCAAACACTTCAACAACGTGGTTTTTCCCACGCCGTTGCGTCCCAGCAGGCAGGTGATTTCACCCGGTTTAGTCTCAAACGACAGGCCGCGCAGAATGTGGCTGCCGCCGTAATATTGATTCAGTTCCGCGACTTGCAGCATGTTAGCGCCCCAGATAAACGTCGATAACCCGATCGTCCGCCTGCACTTCGCGTAACGATCCCTCGGCCAACACCTGGCCCTGATGCAGCACGGTCACGTGATCGGCAATGGTTTCAACAAAGCCCATGTCGTGCTCAACCACCATCAGCGAATGCTTGCCGGCGAGACTGCGAAACAGCTCGGCGGTGTACTCGGTTTCGGCGTCGGTCATGCCCGCCGCCGGTTCATCCAGCAGCAGCAGATGCGGGTCTTGCACCAGCAGCATGCCGATTTCCAGAAACTGCTTCTGGCCGTGCGACAGCAAACCGGCCTGGCGCTGACGTTCGCCGCCGAGTCGTAGCAGCTTCAGCACCTCATCAATGCGATCCTGCTGCTCGCCGTTCAGTCGGGCGCGCAGGCTGGCCCACACCGATTTGTCATTTTTCAGCGCGATTTCCAGATTCTCGAACACCGTGAGCGCTTCAAATACCGTGGGTTTCTGGAACTTGCGTCCGATCCCAGCGCGCGCGATCTCCACCGGCGACATTTTGCTGAGATCGGTATCCTGGTCGTAGATCACCTGGCCATTATCCGGTCGGGTTTTACCGGTGATCACATCCATCAGCGTGGTTTTACCCGCGCCGTTGGGGCCGATCACGCAGCGCAGTTCGCCGACGCCGATCTTCAGTGAGAGATCGGTTAGCGCGCGGAAACCGTCGAATGACACGTTGATCTTCTCCAGTTGCAACACCGGATCGGTCTGTTCACGATGGCGATCCGACGGATGGGGTTGGGTAAACAGTTGTTCAGTCATCACGCCTCCGGCGCAGCAGGCCAATCACGCCACGCGGCAGGAACAGCGTGACCAGGATAAACATCAGGCCGAGGAAGAACAGCCAATATTCCGGGAAGGCGACGGTAAACCAGCTCTTGGCGCCGTTAACGATCGCCGCGCCCAGTAGCGGTCCAATCAAAGTGCCGCGTCCGCCTAACGCCACCCAGATTGCGGCTTCAATCGAGTTGGTCGGCGACATTTCACTCGGGTTGATAATGCCGACCTGCGGCACATACAGCGCGCCCGCCAGCCCGCACAGCACCGCCGAGAGCGTCCAGACAAACAGCTTGAAGCCTTTGGGATCGTAGCCGACAAACATCAGGCGGTTTTCCGCATCGCGCACCGCCGTCAGCACGCGGCCGAATTTGCTGCGCGCCAGCGCGAAGCCGATGCCGAGACTCACCAGCAACAGCAGCACCGTGGCAACGAACAGCCCGATGCGCGTACCGGTAGCGGTAACGTTAAAGCCAAGCAGCGTGGTGAAGCCGGTAAACCCGTTGTTACCGCCGAAGCCGGTTTCGTTGCGGAAAAACAGCAGCATGCCGGCGTAGGTCAGCGCCTGCGTCATGATCGAGAAGTAGACGCCTTTGATTTTTGAGCGAAAGGCGAAGAAGCCGAACACCAACGCCAGCAGGCCCGGCACCAGCACGATCAGGCACAGCGCCCAGGCAAAATGCTGCGTGCCCGCCCAGAACCACGGCAGCTCGCTCCACGAAAGGAATGACATAAACGCCGGCAGGCCGTCGCCGGAGGCCTGGCGCATTAAATACATGCCCATCGCATAGCCGCCGAGCGCGAAGAACAGGCCGTGACCGAGTGACAGCAAACCGGCGTAGCCCCACACCAGATCGAGCGCTACCGCGACGATGGCGTAACAGAGGATTTTGCCGACCAGCGTCAGCGTGTAGGTGGAGATCGCCAGCGGATGGGTGGCAGGCAGCAGGGCGCAGAATGGCAGCACCAGCAGCAGCGCGGTGATCACTACACCAAGGCTGAGGGTCAGGCGCGGCGCCTTACGCGAGATAGTTAACGTCATTGGCTGGCTCATCAGTCAATCACCCTCCCTTTAAAGGCAAACAGGCCCTGCGGACGTTTCTGGATAAACAGCACGATCAGCACGAGGATGAGGATTTTGCCCAACACTGCGCCTATCTGCGGTTCCAGCACTTTGTTAAGAATGCCGAGGCCAAACGCCGCCACGACGGTGCCCGCCAGCTGCCCGACGCCGCCCAGCACCACCACGAGGAAGGAGTCGATGATGTAGCCCTGACCCAGCTCCGGCCCGACGTTGCCCAACTGCGACAGCGCCACGCCGCCGAGTCCGGCAATGCCAGAACCGAGGCCAAAGGCCAGCATATCGATGCGTCCGGTGGGTACGCCGCAGCAATCAGCCATGGCGCGGTTCTGCGTCACGGCACGCACGCTGAGACCAAGGCGAGTTTTATTCAGCAGCAGCCAGGTGAGACTCAGCACGGCAAACACGAACAGGATCACCGCGATACGGTTGTACGGCAGCACCAGATTAGGCAGCAGCTGCAGACCGCCGGAGAGCCAGCTCGGGTTGGCCACTTCCAGGTTCTGCGCGCCAAACAGCATACGCACCAGCTGAATCAGCATCAGGCTGATGCCCCACGTCGCGAGCAGGGTTTCCAGCGGACGTCCGTAGAGATGGCGGATAATGGTGCGTTCCAGCAGCATGCCCATGCAGGCGGTCACCAGAAATGCCACCGGCAGCGCCAGCAGCGGATACCAGGCGAGCCATTGCGGCGCGAACTGCTGGAATAGGCTCTGCACAAACCAGGTAGCGTAGGCGCCGAGCATCAGCATTTCGCCGTGCGCCATGTTGATCACACCCAGCAGGCCGTAAGTGATCGCCAGACCGAGTGCCGCCAGCAGCAAAATCGAACCGAGCGACAGGCCAGTAAACGCCTGTCCGATCAGATCGCCCCACATCAGGCGCTGTTTAATCTGCTTCAGGCTGGTGGCGGCAGCTTCACGGACTTTAGCATCGGGCTCATTACTGGCCTGGGTTAAGCGAGTAAGGCTAGCCTGCATGTTGGGATCGCTGGATTCGCCGAGCAGCGTCACAGCTTTAAGGCGCAGCGCCGCATCCGGGCTGGCGAGTTGCAGGTTAGCGGCGGCCATCAGTAGCACGGTGTGGACCTGTGCATCTTTTTCGCTGGCGAGGCGCTGCTCAAGCAGCGGCAACATATCGGCTACGCCATCGTTTTGCAGTTGTTGCGCGGCACGTAAGCGGATCGTCGCATCGTTGCTCACCAGCTGATGAGCGGCGAGGGCGCTGGCGACCAATACGCGCAGCCGGTTATTCATAAACAGTTTTTTGCTGTCGCCAGCGAGCTGTTGCGCGCTATCGAGTGGCTGCAACGTATCGCCCTGTTTGCTGAACGGCTGCTGTTTCTGGTCGATGACCACGGTTTCATTGCGCAGCGCCTGCAGCAGCGGCAAGCGGCTAGCCTGCGGCGCGGCGGCCCACTGTTGCAGCAGCGTGGCTTGTTGGGTGCGGCTGGCGGCCGCGAAGTCTGCGCCATCGCCCGCCTGGGCGAGCCAGGGCAGCAGTAACAGCAGACAGCAGAGATAACGGCGAATTGTCATGGTTCTGGCCCTGAAGGAGGTAGTTTGAGATTGATGTTGCTGTCCCCCTCCTCGGTCCTCCCCCATAAATGGGGGAGGATGACGCTGCCATATGTTGGTTAAGGAATTACATGTGGCAGCGTCTCCTTCCCCCGTTAACGGGGGAAGGCCGGGATGGGGGACAGCGAGCACCCAATTACTGCGTTGATTTCACCGGATGATCGGGCTTCTTGTCGTTACCCGCGATGTACGGGCTCCACGGCTGGGCGCGCACCGGTTGCTCGGTCTGCCACACCACGTTGAACTGGCCGTTCTCTTCCACTTCGCCAATCATCACTGGCTTGTGTAGATGGTGGTTGGTTTTATCCATGGTCAGAGTGAAACCGTCTGGTGCTTTGAAGGTCTGGCCCGCCATCGCCGCGCGCACTTTGTCTACATCAGTGGTGCCGGCTTTCTCCACCGCCTGCGCCCACATGTGCAGGCCAACGTAGGTCGCTTCCATCGGATCATTGGTTACCACGGTGTCGGCGTTCGGCAGGTTATGCGCTTTCGCGTAAGCGCGATAATCCTTCACAAATTGGGCGTTGGTGGGGTTATCCACTGACTCAAAGTAGTTCCACGCCGCTAACTGACCAACCAGCGGTTTGGTATCAATACCGCGCAGCTCCTCTTCACCCACCGAGAAGGCGATCACCGGAATATCGGTGGCTTTGATGCCCTGATTCGCCAGCTCTTTGTAGAACGGCACGTTGGAGTCGCCGTTGATGGTGGAGATCACCGCGGTTTTGCCACCGGCAGAGAACTTCTTAATGTTGGAAACGATGGTCTGATAATCGCTGTAACCAAACGGCGTGTAGACCTCTTCGATGTCTTTATCCTGCACCCCTTTACTGTGCAGGAAGGCGCGCAGAATCTTGTTGGTGGTGCGGGGATAAACGTAATCAGTGCCCAGCAGGAAGAAGCGTTTAGCGCTACCGCCATCTTCACTCATCAGGTACTCCACCGCCGGAATCGCCTGCTGGTTAGGCGCGGCGCCGGTGTAAAACACGTTCGGCGACATCTCTTCGCCTTCGTACTGCACCGGATAGAACAGCAGGCCGTTCAGCTCTTCAAACACCGGCAGCACCGATTTGCGCGATACCGAGGTCCAGCAGCCAAACACCGCCGCCACTTTATCCTGCGTCAGCAACTGACGCGCTTTTTCGGCGAACAGCGGCCAGTTGGAGGCGGGATCCACCACCACCGGTTCCAGCTTTTTGCCCAGGACGCCGCCTTTGGCGTTGATCTCATCGATAGTCATCAGCGCCACATCCTTCAGCGGCGTTTCGGAGATCGCCATGGTGCCGGAGAGCGAGGACATAATACCCACCTTGATGGTGTCAGCAGCCTGTGCCGCGAAGGCAAAACCCATGCTGGCAACAGAGGCAGAGAGCGCGAAAGCCTTGAGCAACGAACGTCTTTTCATCAGTAAACCCCTAACTGTGTTTGTGTTGTTATTCAATGGGTTGAAGTCGAGCCTGCTGTAACATATGCAATGTAATCTTTCTGACCTCTGCCTTACTGACGGCGATGTGGTCGGTTAAAATGCGCTGCGCCTCCTCGGTCTGTTGCTGGAAAATCGCCCGTAAAATCTGAGCGTGCTCTCGGTATGTCGCCTCCATTCGGTCGTCGCGGGTAAAATCGAGACGGCGAATGATGCGAATCTTTTCGGTCAGTTCGGCGTGGATGCGCGCCATCTCCTGATTGCCAGCGGCCGCCACCAGCGCCATGTGAAAAGCTTCATCCTGCGCGGAGACCGTTTTGCCATCGGCCAGCGGTAGCGCATCGATCCAGAAGCTTTTCTGTGCCGTCAGGGTTTGCGCACACTGCACGGCGGGCAGGGCGCACAGGCGGCGCACCGCTTCGCACTCCAGCACGGTGCGGAAGTCGTACAGCTCTTCGAAATATTCGAAGTCAAACGGCTTCACCTGCCAGCCGCTGCGGAACCACACTTCGACGTAGCCCTCGCGCTCCAGCCAGAACAGCGCCTGACGCACCGGCGTGCGGCTGACTTCCAGCCGATCGGCGATTTCGTTCTCGCTGAAACGGTCGCCCGGCATCAGACGGAACTCAAAAATGTCCTGTTTCAGCGCCTGATAGACCTTCTCGGCCAATGCCTCAGGGCGGCCTTTGCTGCGCGGGCTCGTGTTCATGCCGTCTCCTTATTCCAGCCACAGCAGGGCATCGCCCGGACTCACCGGACGTCCTGCCTGGCAGGCAATGCGTTTCACCTGGCCTGCCTGCGGTGCGACAATTGCCAGTTCCATTTTCATCGCTTCCACGATGATCAGCGTTTGACCGGCTTCCACCACGTCGCCCGGCTGTACCAGCACTTTCCAGATGTTGCCGTTCATATCGGCGCACACCGCCAGCGCATCATCGTCGGCTTCCGCCACCTCCAGCGTCTCATCACTGGTGAGTGGCGCGTTCTGCTCTTCCTGCGCCCACAGCGTCACTTCCTGTTCGAAGGCGGCCGACTGGCGCTGACGGAATTCGCCGATCGACGCGGCGTGATCGGCCAGGAACTGCTGATGCGCGGCGAAATCGAATACCGTCTCTTCAATGCGCACCGTGGCACGGCCTTCGCGGAAGTCATCGCGCAGCTGCGTCAGTTCGTCTTCGGTGACCGGATAGAAGCGCACCTGATCGAAGAAGTGCAGCAGCCACGGCTCGTCAGCGGCGAACTGAGGGTTTTTGAGGAACTTGTTCCAGATCGGCAGGGTGCGGCCCACCAGCTGATAGCCGCCCGGCGAGTCCATGCCGTAGATGCACATGTACATGCCGCCAATGCCAACGGTGCCTTCGGCGGTGAAGGTGCGCGCCGGGCTGTATTTGGAGCTCAGCAGGCGATGGCGTGGATCGATCGGTACTGCGCACGGCGCGCCGAGATAGACGTCGCCGAGGCCGAGAATCAGATAGCTGGCATCAAAAATCGTGTCGCGTACCGCTTCACGGCTGGCTAAGCCATTAATACGCTGGATAAAATCGACGTTGTTCGGCAGCCACGGCGCGCTGGCGCGCACGGTTTCTTTGTAGCGCTCCACCGCGCCGAGCGTCGCGCTGTCTTCGAACGCCATCGGCAGCCAGACAATGCGCGACGGCACTTTCAGCTGGCTGACATCGCCCAATCCGCTCTCCAGCTCCAGCAGTAACTGCATCAGCTGTTTCTGGCTGAGGATCAGGCTGTCGTAACGTACCTGCAGAGAGCGCACGCCGGGCGACAGCTCTTCCACGCCCGGCACCGCGCGCTCGCGCAGCGCATTCATCAGCAGATGCACGCGCAGGCGCAGCGCCAGATCCAGCACGTTATCGCCGTACTCAATCAGCACATATTTATCGCCCGCCTGGCGATACACCGCCGCTGGCGTGGTCGCCGTGGCCGGTAACGCCGCCAGCAGGGTGGCGGAACCGATAGCGCTGGCCGCTAAAGAGGGCACCGCAAAAGCCGGTGCATGGGCACTGCGCAGGGTGGCCACGCTGTGCGCCTGGGCTTTTTCCAGCGCCACCGCTTCGTCAGCGCTAATCGGATGGAAGCGAATGCGGTCGCCCGGTTTCACCTGGCCGACTTTCCACAGCTCGGCTTTGGCGATGGTCACCGGACAGACGAAGCCGCCGAGGCTTGGGCCGTCATGCGTCAGGATCACCGGGAAGTCGCCGGTGAAGTTCACCGCGCCAATGGCGTATTCGCAGTCATGTACGTTGGACGGATGCAGACCGGCTTCGCCGCCGTTGGCGCGCGTCCATGTCGGTTTCGGACCAACCAGGCGGACACCGAGGCGGGTGGGGTTGTAGTGCACCTGCCAGTCGCTGGCGAAGAACTCATCAATTGCCGCCTGAGTGAAGAAATCCGGTGCGCCGTGCGGTCCGTACAGCACGCCGATGCGCCATTCGCTGCCGTAGTGCGGCACCAATGCATGATCGAGCGCCTGCGGTGCGCTGACCGGCGCGGGCGTGGTACAGGCCGCCAGCTGCGGCTGGGAGATCGGCAGCATATCGGCGACGCGCAAGGTGCGTCCGGCGTGGCCGCCAAACTGGCCGAGCGAGAAGGTTGAGCGGCTGCCGAGATACTCCGGCACGTCAAAGCCGTTGCGCACCGCTAAATAGGTGCGGCAGCCGCTTTGCGCGCGGCCTAACGTCAGGGTTTGCCCTGCTTTAACGCTGACGGGCTGCCAGTAGGCGATACTTTCGCCATCGACATCGGCCGCACAATCGGCGCCGGTCAGGGCGATCACCGCATCGCTATGGAAGCGCAGCGTCGGGCCTTGCAGGGTAAATTCGAGGCCCGCGGCGCTGTCATGGTTGCCGACAATGCGGTTGGCGAGGCGGAAGGCGAAATCGTCCATCGGGCCGGATGGCGGCACGCCGATATCCCAATAGCCAAGGCGGCCAGGAAAATCCTGAATGCTGCTGAAGGTGCCGGGCTGCAGCACTTCAATCACGCTGGCGGATGGCGTGAAGCTGTCGAGGAAGCGCGTCCACACCTTGCCGCTGCGGAAGGCCTCGGTGGCGACGATCTGGCGCAGATAATCGAGGTTGCTGGCGATGCCGTGCAGCTGGGTGGCGTCGAGCGCCTGCTGCATTTTTGTTAACGCCGCTTCACGCGTCTCGGCATGCACGATCAGTTTGGCCACCATCGGATCGTAAAACGCCGAGACTTCGGTGCCGGTAGCGATCCAGCCATCGACGCGCACATCGTCCGGGAAACAGACGCCGGTTAAGACGCCGGGGCTGGGCTGGAAGTTTTTCAACGGATCTTCAGCGTAGAGGCGCACTTCAATCGAGGCGCCTTGCGGCGCCTGCTGCAGACGCGCCCAGTCGATGGCATCGCTCGCCGCGACTTGCAGCATGCACTCAACCAGATCGAGACCGGTGACGCATTCGGTGACCGGATGTTCCACCTGCAGGCGGGTGTTCACTTCGAGGAAGTAGAAGGCATCTAGCTCGGCGTCGTAGATGTACTCCACCGTGCCAGCGCTGCGATAGTTGACCAGCTCGCCAAGGCGCACCGCCGATGAGAGCAGCGCTTCACGCGTTGCCTGCGGCAGATTAGGTGCCGGCGTTTCTTCCACCACTTTCTGGTTGCGGCGCTGCAGCGAGCAGTCGCGTTCGCCGAGGGCAATTACTTTGCCGCTGCCGTCGCCAAAAATCTGCACTTCCACGTGGCGTGCGCGGTCAATGCAACGTTCTAAAAACACTCCCGCATCGCTGAAGAACTGCTCGCCAAGACGGCGCACGCTCTCCCACGCATTGCGCAGCGCATCGGCGTCGGCGCAGCGCGTCAGACCAATGCCACCGCCGCCGGCGGTGCTTTTCAGCATCACCGGATAACCGATGCTGTCGGCGGCGCTTAAGGCTTCGTCCAGCGAACTCAGCAGCGGCGTGCCCGGCGTCATTGGCACGCCAGCGCTGGCGGCTAATTCACGCGCGCGGTGTTTCAGGCCAAACTCGCCAATCTGCTGCGCGGTGGGGCCGACGAAGGCGATACCGGCTTTTTCACAGGCATCGGCGAACGGCAGGCTTTCCGAGAGGAAACCGTAGCCCGGCCAGATGGCTTCGGCACCGGTTTCCTGTGCGGCGGCGAGGATTTTATCAATGCGCAGATAGCTGTCGCTGGCTTTGTCACCGCCAAGCGCGATCGCCACATCCGCTTCTTTGACGTGGCGCGCGTTGCGATCGGCATCGGAATAGACGGCGACGCTTTTCACGCCGAGGCGTTTTAAGGTACGGATGGCGCGACAGGCGATTTCGCCACGGTTAGCAATCAAAACGGTGCTGAACATGCTTATTTACTCCCCTGAGAAGCCAGCCAGTTGCGCCAGCCGCCAAATTCGGTAATTTCCAGCGCCTGCGACAGCACCGCCGGTTCACAGATAAAGCCTTTGACGCTGCGGCCGTCGGCCAGCGTTAACGAGCCAATGCCGAGCGGGGCGGGGATCTCCGCCACGAACTCGCCAAAGCGTGCCAGCGGGATATCCCACAGCTCGACGGTAATCGCCGCGCCGCTCTCACCGCGCAGCAGGCCCGGCTTCTTAATTGGGCCATCGAGCAGAGCAAACAGGCGGTAGTTGCTGGCGGTTTGCGTCTCTTCCACCAGCACCGCCTGACGCGTCGTCAGCTGGAAGTTGAGCGGCATACCGGTGAGATGCGCGCCTACCACCGCCACGCGTACGTGATCGGCAGAAAGCGGCAAGGTGGCAGATTCCGCTGGCGGCGCTTTGCCGGTGGCACCGAGCGGCAGCGACATCTGCTGCTGCCAGCGCACACCAAAACCGGCCAGCGCACGATCCTGCCAGGCGGGCGCAATCAGCGTGATGCCCGCCGGTAAACCATCGGCGCGGAAGGGGGCCGGCAGCGCCAGTGCGCTGAGATCGGCAAGATTGGTGAAGTTGGTGTAAGTGCCGAACTGCGAGTTGTAGAGCACCGGCTCCTGCTGCATTTCGGCCAGCGTGTGGACGGTTGGTGAGGTGGGCACCACCAGCGCGTCGAACTGCGCCAGCGTTTGCTGAATCTGCCGCGTCAGCTCGGCACGCAGGTATTCCGCCTGATAGGCTTCGCCCGCGCTGTATTTCAGGCCGCTGCTGACAATGCCGAATCCCCCCGGATCCATCTCTTCCGGCCGATTGATCATCTCGCCCACCGCCACGGTGCGCTCGGCGACCCACGGGCCGTAATAGAGCTGTTCGGCCAGCTGGTGGAACACGGAGAAATCAATCGGGTGCAGCGTCGCGCCACCTGCCTGCAGTTGCTCTAGCGCCGCCAGCCATGCCGCTTCGGCCAGTTTGTCGCCGAAGAATTCCGGCGTGGCGGGAATGGCGAAATCAGGCTGCGCTTTGAAGCTGGCGGGCGCGCTGAGCGGATTGCTGCGCGAGTAGGCATCGCCGGCGTCATAGCCGCCCGCCGCCGTGGCCACCGCGAAGGCATCTTCCACCGTTAACGCGAACACCGAAATGGTGTCATTGAGGCGGCAAGCCGGCACCACGCCGCTGGCGGAGAACCAGCCTTTGGTGGGCTTAAGGCCGACGATATTGTTGAAACCGGCCGGTACGCGGCCCGAACCGGCGGTATCGGTGCCGAGTGAGAAGCCCACCAGTCCGCGCGCCAGTACCGAAGCGGAACCGGAACTGGAGCCGCCGCTGACGTAATCCGGATTGAAAGTGTTGCTCACCGCGCCAAATGGCGAACGCGTGCCGACTAAGCCAGTGGCGTATTGATCGAGGTTGGTTTTGCCAATCACCACCGCGCCTGCGGCTTTAAGCTGCGCCACCACAAAGGCATCGGCGGCGGCGGTGTAGGTGAAGGCGGGGCAGGCGGCGCTGGTCGGCCAGCCGGCGACATCAATATTGTCTTTCACCGCAAAAGGCACGCCAAACAGCGGCAGCGCGGCCGGGTTGCGCTGATAACTCGCCAGCAGCGGCTCAATTTGTGCCTGCAGCTGCGCGGGTGTGGCGAGATAAAGCCAGGCGTTATCCTGCGCGTCGATTGCGTCGAGATGTGCTGCCAGCAGGGAAGTAATTTGCTGTGGATCCTGTTGGTAACTGCGTTGCCAATCCTGGAGCGTAAAGCCAAAGGTCAATGCCATGAGTGAATTCCAACTGGTATACAAGATGGAATTCAACAGAGCAAAGCGCGTGCCATTTTTGTAAGCCAATGAAAGCGCGTAGTTAATTGATGTGTAATACGTTTTTCTGATGATAAATTGCACAACGGCGGCGCAAGCGCTGTGCAATGGCGGTGCGCGAGCGTAAATTTTGTGAAGAACATGGCAAGAGACGGTTGGCCTGGTTAGCATGAAGGAAGTCTGGCATGAGCTGGATCGCAGCACTGAGAGGAGAGCGTAATGGAGAAGTGGCGTTACTGGATGCTAGGGATCTGTCTGGTCAGCACGGCCAGCAGCGCATGGGCCGATTCGCTGGATCAGCAGCGGCAGCGCTATGCGCAAATCAAGCAAGCCTGGGATAACAAACAGATGGACCAGGTGACGCAGCTGATGCCAACGCTGCAGGATTATCCGCTCTATCCGTATCTGCAATACCGGCTGCTGGCGCAGGATCTCGATCAAGAGACGCCGCTGGCGGTGAAGAATTTTATTCAACAGTATCCTACGCTGCCGCCGGCGCGCTCGCTCTCAACACGCTTTGTGAATGTGTTGGCCAATCGTCAGGACTGGCAAGGCGTGCTCAGCTTCAGCCCGGATGAGCCGAAACCGGTGCAGGCGCGCTGTAACTGGTATTACGCCAAATGGGCCACCGGGCAACAGCAGGCAGCGTTTGCCGGGGCCAAAGAGATTTGGCTGCGCGGCACCGCGTTGCCGAATGACTGTGACAAGCTGTTCTCGGTCTGGCAAGCCAGCGGGCAGCTCTCGCCGATCACCATTCTGGAGCGTATCCGTCTGGCGATGAAAGCCGGTAACGATAGCCTGGTGAATTACCTGGCGAAAATGCTGCCAGCGGATTATCAAACCACCGCCAGCGCGCTGATTGCGCTGCAGCAGAATCCGCAAACCGTCACTACCTTTGCCAGCAGCATGGGCCCCACTGATTTCACCCGCATGGCGACCAGCTATGCCTTCGCCCGCGTGGCGCGTGAGGATATGGACAACGCGCGCATGATGATTCCGCAACTGGTGCAGGCGCAGAAGATGAGCCAGGCCGATGAGCAGGATCTGAAAGAGACGGTGGTATGGCGCATGATGGGCGCGGATCTCACCAGCGAGCAGGCGCGCTGGCGTGATGCGGTAGTGATGAACAGCGAATCCACCGCGCTGGTGGAGCGCCGTGTTCGTCTGGCGCTGAGCCAGAACGATCGCCGCGGGCTGAATACCTGGATCGCGCGTTTGCCGGTGGAAGCCAAAGAGAAAGATGAGTGGCAATACTGGCAGGCCGATTTGCTGATTTCGCAGGGCCGCAAAGAGGAAGCGAACGACATTCTGCGCAAGCTGATGCAGGCGCGCGGCTTCTATCCGATGGTGGCGGCGCAACGTCTTGGCGTGGAGTATCCGTTGCAGGTTGATAAAGCGCCGGCAGCTGATAATAGCGTGGTGCAGGGCGCGGAAATGGCGCGCGTGCGCGAGCTGATGTACTGGGGGTTGGATAACCTGGCGCGCAGCGAATGGGCCAATCTGATCTCCAGTAAAACCCATTCCCAGCAGCAGATGCTGGCGCGTTACGCTAACGAGCAGGATTGGTGGGATCTCAGCGTGCAGGCCACCATTACCGCGAAAATGTGGGATAGCCTGAAAGAGCGCTTCCCGCTGGCGTGGCAAAATCTGTATCAGCAATACACCAGCGACAAAGGCATTCCACCGAGTTATGCGATGGCGATTTCACGTCAGGAGAGCGCGTGGAATCCGAAAGCGCGTTCACCGGTGGGCGCCAGCGGCTTGATGCAGGTAATGCCCGGTACGGCGACGCATACCGTGAAGATGTATAACATTCCCGGCTATGTGAACAGCAGCCAGCTGTTGGATCCGCAGACCAATATTCAGATCGGTACCCAGTATCTGGAGTATGTCTATCAGCAGTTTGGTCAGAACCGCATCTTCGCCTCGGCGGCTTACAACGCAGGGCCGGGACGCGTGCGCAGCTGGCAGAAAACCAGCGGGGGGAATCTGGATGCGGTGGCGTTTATCGAGACCATTCCGTTCTCAGAAACGCGTGGCTACGTAAAAAACGTGCTGGCCTACGATGCCTATTATCGCTACTTCATGGGCAAGCCGGATAAGATTCTCGCTGACAGTGAGTGGAATCGCCAGTATTGACTGTGCTATGCTTCCGTACTCGTTAATGAGTACGGAAGTCCTTCATGAGCCAACCCCTTTCTTCCCAGCCGGAATCGGCTCAGCCTGTTGAAGATAACTGGCTGCGTTTTATCGAACTGATGCAAAACGCCTTTGCCGATGGCGTGGCGCTGCCGTTGCTACAGCTGATGATGACGCCGGATGAACGTGAGTCCTTCGGCACGCGTTTGCGCATTATCGAAGAGCTGATGAACGGTGAGATGAGCCAGCGTGAACTGAAGAATGAGTTGGGCGTGGGTATCGCTACGATAACGCGCGGTTCAAATAGCCTGAAAGAAGCGCCGCCAGAGCTGAAACGCTGGCTGGAAGCGCGTCTGGGACGCGATTAACGCTGATTGTAAAGCGGATGCGTAAACGGACACAGCGCCAGAATCAACGCCTGATGATAGACGCTGGAGCGGCTTAGCAGGCCGTGAGTAAAGGCGCCAATCGCGCCACCTTTGTGTTTGATATTCTCTACGCCGGTCAGGCGTGCCATCTCGTCACCGAGTTCACGTCCGGCGGCTAAGCCTGCTACGACGATCGGCGGCAGGGTAAAGCTGGCCGAACGCGATTCACCGCGCTGCTGCGCATTTTCAATCACCATCCACGCAAAGGCGCAATCGCCTTCAATGCCCGCTTCAATCGCCACCCAATAATCCGCCTGCGGACGCTCCTGACGGGCGTTCGCTACGCGTTGACGTGCGCCAGTTCGCGTTTCGACATCGCTAAGTGGCTGAGCTGCGACGCCGCTCTCGACCTCGACCCCTTCAATGTGGCAGGATCCTTCGCCGAAAACGTCGTTGAACGCCTGAGCAATCGCGCGAATTTTTGCCGGGTTGATGGTGGCTGCGACAACATGGTACATAATTGTTTGAACCCTCGAGGCAAATTTGTCGCAGTATAACGGAAATTAAGCATGCTACAGGTCTATCTTGTTCGTCACGGTGAAACGGTATGGAATGCGGCGCGACGCATTCAGGGGCAGTCTGACAGCCCGTTAACGGAAAAAGGTGAGCAGCAGGCTCATCAGGTTGGCGAGCGCGTGAAATCGCTGGGCATTACCCACGTGATTGCCAGCGATTTAGGACGTACACGTCGCACGGCGGAGATCATCGCCGACGCGTGTGGCTGCACCGTTACGCTCGACGCGCGTCTGCGTGAGCTCAACATGGGCTGCCTTGAACAACGTCCGCTCGATGGCTTGACGGAAGAAGAGGAAAACTGGCGTAAAACGCTGGTGGACGGCACCACAGCGGGCCGTATTCCGGGTGGCGAATCGATGGCGGAGATGGCGGCGCGTATGCACGAAGCGCTGAATGCGCTGCTGGCGTTGCCAGCTGGCAGCCGTCCGCTGATTGTCAGCCACGGCATGGCGCTTGGCGTGCTGGTCAGCACCATTCTCGGCTTACCTGCGCATGCAGAACGTCGTTTGCGTCTGCGCAACTGCTCGATTTCGCGTGTGGATCATCAGCAAAGCGCCTGGCTGGCGGCTGGTTGGGTAGTCGAAACGGCGGGCGATGTTTCGCATCTGGATGCCCCCGCGCTGGATGAATTGCAGCGTTGAGCTAAATAAAAATGCCGTCATGATGACGGCATTTTGTTTTTAGTGATTTGTTTGCGGGCGAATCGGAATCAGGTATTCGCAGCGGATTTCCGCTGGCGGCTCGCTACGTTTCTTGCCACCGTGGGTGAAGAAACGCTCGATATCCTGTCCCTGACGACGCACTAAACCGAGCGTTGGCATGCAGGTTCCGTACAGTAGCAGGATGAACTCACCCAGCGCACTGCGTGCACCGTTGTAAGTAAACTGCACGTAATCACCGGCCTCAACCACCACGCTTTGATTCGATTGCATACTCTTCGCCAGCTGATCGGCGGGCACCGCTGTGGTGTACAGAATCTCTTGCTCATCATCCTTTTCATGGCTGGCACGCACCTGATGCAGGCCGTACAGCACCGGCGGCACCGTGTCGGTTTCCAGCAGGAACTGCTTCCAGAAATGCATGCGCATCTCATCGCGGTAGCTGGAAATTTGCTCCAGCGTGCAGGAGTAGCTCTGCGTCTGGCCGACCAACACCGTTTCCGGCAGCGTGACAAACTGCGCTTCCGGCAGGCTGCTATCGTCCAGGCGAATCGGCGGGCGAATACCGAACGAGTTCCACTCCGATGAGCGACGATACCAGGCGGGCGTTTGGTTGAACTGCTTTTTAAACGCGCGGGTAAAGGTCTGCTGTGAATCGAAGCGATATTGTAGAGCGATGTCAAGGATGGGGCGGCTGGTCAGGCGTAACGCCACCGCGGCTTTCGACAGCCGACGCGCGCGGATATACGCGCCAATTGCGTGGCTGGTTACTTCCTTGAACATCCGCTGCAGGTGCCACTTGGAATAGCCTGCTTTCTGCGCAACGTTATCTAATGAAAGCGGTTGGTCCAGATGGCTCTCCAGCCAGACAAGCAAATCGCGAATGATACCGGCTTGGTCCATAAAACATCCTCATAACTCTCTGGTGGCGCAACTATGAAGTCGTCGAATAATAGCACGAAATGCACAAAAGCGTGGGGGCGGTTTGCTAATCGAGTGTGCTAAGTCAATGCGGGTTAAAACCCGTTTAGGTTTGGTTCTGTGTTCAATTGACAGTACATTACATTCTCATCTATTCGATTGGCAATGGTAACTCAATGACAATAGCTCGTATTCTTATAATCACGCTGGCAACTTATGTGTTCAGCGCTGGCGTTCAGGCTGAAGAGATCGGCTCAGTTGACACGGTGTTCAAGATATTTGGCCCCGATCATAAGATCGTGGTCGAAGCCTTCGATGACCCCGATGTAAAAAATGTAACCTGTTATATCAGCCGGGCAAAAACCGGTGGTATCAAAGGGGGATTAGGTTTGGCGGAAGACACGTCCGACTCAGCCATCTCCTGTCAACAGGTTGGGCCGGTAGAGCTTAGCGATAAAATCGCACAAGGCAAGTCGCAGGGCGAAGTGGTATTTAAAAAACGCACTTCACTGGTGTTTAAGAAGTTGCAGGTGGTGCGCTTCTTCGATCAGAAACGTCATGCGCTGGTGTATCTGAGTTACTCAGATAAGGTGGTAGACGGCTCGCCGAAGAATGCGCTAAGTGCCGTGCCGATCATGCCGTGGCATTAATACAGGCATAAAAAAAACGCCCTGACGGGCGTTTTTCCTCTCAAAACTTAGTCCTGCAGTTCGCCGCAGAAACGGTAACCTTCGCCGTGAATGGTGGCGATGATTTCTGGCGTATCTGGCGTGGATTCGAAATGCTTGCGGATGCGGCGGATGGTGACATCCACGGTACGGTCATGCGGCTTGAGCTCGCGGCCGGTCATCTTCTTCAGCAAGTCACCACGCGTTTGAATTTTGCCTGGATTCTCACAGAAGTGCAGCATGGCGCGGAATTCACTGCGCGGCAGCTTGTACTGGTCGCCGTTCGGGCTGATCAGTGAGCGGCTATTGATGTCCAGCTCCCAGCCGTTAAAGCGATAGCTCTCAACCTGGCGGCGCTCTTCACTCGGCATGGCCAGATTCATGGTACGCGACAGCAAATTGCGCGCACGAATCGTCAGCTCACGTGGGTTGAAGGGTTTGGTGATGTAATCATCGGCTCCAATTTCCAGACCGAGGATTTTATCCACTTCATTATCACGACCGGTCAGGAACATCAGCGCAACGTTTGCTTGTTCACGCAATTCGCGTGCCAGCAGCAAACCGTTTTTACCTGGCAGGTTGATATCCATGATCACCAGATTGACGTCATTCTCCGTCAGGACCTGATGCATTTCGGCGCCGTCGGTGGCTTCATAGACCACGTAACCTTCTGCCTCAAAGATGCTTTTAAGGGTGTTACGCGTGACCAGTTCGTCTTCAACGATAAGAATGTGCGGGGTCTGCATGTTTCGCTACCTAAAATTTGCCAACAAATCGAAAACAGGGCGTACGTCGGTTACGCTATTTGCGGCAACCGGTATACGAAATAATCTTCGGAATACACCATCCATCTACGTCAACTTCAGTGTTAGCTCAGCCAGTCAGGATGGATATTTGCGCGCCCCGAGAATATCGGACAGGCGCTCATCCTAACCGTATTAACAGCAACCTAACAGCACCAACAACAACCGATAAGCATAAAAACAACGCTTCGTTGACTTATATCAAATGCAAGTGTAGCACGTTAACACTTTTATGAAAAACTTCTCCAGGATTGCTAGTTTAGCTCACAAAATGCAGCAATTTTGCTACATTTATCCCTTATAAAAGCAAAAGTTAAACGCGCAGGAATTTATATTTCAATAAATTGAAAGGAAAGGGTTTTATATAAATTAAGTCCTATAATTTTGCTTATGCCTGCTAATTTACTCTACATGGAGATTTCCCGCTGTTTTAACATCGTTAACATCTTATTTTCTCTTATCGCCGTAGTTGGTATTTTTTCTGCTGCATGCCAACATAAAGCGCGTTGTTAACCGTCCGATGGAAAAATCATGCATTTCCCCTTAATCCTTGTTTCTCCCGCCCGTCCGGAAAATATCGGCGCGGCTGCCCGTGCCATGAAAACCATGGGATTTAGCGAGTTGCGTATTGTCGCCAGCGATGCCTGGCAGGACCCCGCTGCACGACGTGTGGCACACGGTGCCGGCGAGATCCTTGATAACGTGAAAACCTATGCCACGCTGAGCGAGGCGCTCAAGGATGTCGATTTCTCGGTGGCGACCACCGCGCGCAGCCGCGCGAAGTTCCGCTACTACGCTACGCCGACGCAGGTGGAAAATATCCTGCAAGAGAAGCGCCAATGGCTGAGCCGCATCGCACTGGTTTTTGGCCGTGAGGACAGCGGTTTAACCAATGAGGAGCTGGAGCAGGTTGACCTGTTGACCGGCATTCCGATGGCAAATGACTATCCATCACTTAACCTCGGCCAGGCCGTGATGGTCTATTGCTATCAACTGTCAGCGCTGAATCAAATTGCGGCCGAACCTGCCGAAGCGGCAAACGCGCATCAACTGCAGGCGCTGCGTGAGCGTTTTCATCAGCTGTTGGCGAAGCTGGATGTCAGCGATGACGTCAAAATGGCTGACTGGATCGACCAGCGTATTGGCCTGCTGGAACAGCGCGACAGCGCTATGCTGCATCGCTTGTTACACGATGTAGAAAAAAAACTTATAGATAATTGCTCGGATAAATCCTGAGTTGGCAGTGACTGATCGTGGAAATCGCAGCCTCTTATGAACGATCCCGATACGATTTGTGCCAGCAAGCGCACTACTGCGCAGCCGTGCCGTCCGTGTGCTTAGGACAAATTCGTTGACTTAATGTGCCCTTTGCTTTACTTCTGGAAGGCAGACGGACAAGACAAAGACAGACAGAAAAAAATCTAAATGCGTAAACTCAGCCTGAACACCACAATTATTATTACCACCACCATTACCACAGGTAACGGTGCGGGCTGACGCATACAGGAAAAACAAAGAAAAAAGCCCGCACCTAAACAGTGCGGGCTTTTTTTTCGGCAAAAATTCAGGAGAGCTTCAACTATGCGAGTGCTGAAATTCGGCGGAACCTCAGTAGCCAATGCGGATCGTTTTCTCCGCGTGGCGGACATTCTGGAAAGCAATGCACAACAGGGACAGGTTGCGACCGTACTCTCTGCACCAGCGAAAATTACCAATCATCTGGTGGCGATGATTGAGAAAACCATCAGCGGTCAGGACACGTTACCGAATATCAGCGATGCCGAACGTATTTTTGCCGACCTGCTGCAAGGCCTGCATGATGCACAGCCGGGCTTTGATTTCGATGGATTGAAAACCCGCGTGCAATTGGAGTTCGCGCAGCTGAAGCAAGTGCTGCACGGCATCAGCCTGCTGGGCCAATGTCCGGACGCCGTCAACGCTGCCATCATCTGCCGTGGCGAGAAGCTGTCGATTGCCATAATGGAAGCGCTGCTGCAGGCGCGCGGCCACAAGGTGACCGTTATCGATCCGGTGGAGAAACTGCTGGCGGTTGGTCATTACCTCGAATCCACCGTGGATATTGCCGAATCCACACGTCGCATCGCCGCCAGCCAGATCCCATCCGATCACTTTATCCTGATGGCCGGTTTCACCGCTGGCAATGAGAAGGGCGAATTAGTGGTGCTGGGCCGTAACGGTTCTGACTATTCTGCCGCCGTGTTGGCCGCTTGCCTGCGCGCAGACTGCTGTGAAATCTGGACTGACGTCGACGGCGTCTACACCTGCGATCCACGTCAGGTGCCTGATGCCCGCTTACTGAAATCGATGTCTTATCAGGAAGCGATGGAGCTCTCCTATTTCGGCGCCAAAGTGCTGCATCCGCGTACCATCGCGCCTATCGCTCAGTTCCAGATTCCCTGCCTGATCAAAAACACCGCCAATCCGCAAGCGCCGGGCACCTTGATCGGTGGCGAAGGCGAGCTGGATGAAAATCCGGTGAAAGGCATCACCAACCTGAACAACATGGCGATGTTTAACGTTTCCGGCCCGGGTATGAAAGGCATGGTGGGCATGGCGGCGCGCGTGTTCGCGGCGATGTCCCGCACCGGCATTTCGGTGGTGTTGATCACCCAATCCTCTTCGGAATACAGCATCAGCTTCTGCGTACCGCAAAGCGATCAGGCGCGGGCGCGTCGCGTGCTGGAAGAGGAGTTCTATCTGGAGTTGAAAGATGGCTTACTCGATCCGCTGGACGTGCTGGAACAGCTGGCGGTGATCTCAGTGGTGGGCGATGGCATGCGCACGCTGCGCGGCATCTCGGCCAAATTCTTCTCGGCGCTGGCACGCGCCAATATCAATATCGTGGCGATTGCTCAGGGCTCATCTGAGCGTTCTATCTCGGTGGTGGTGAGCAACGATGAAGTCACCACCGGCGTGCGCGTGGTGCACCAGATGCTGTTCGCCACCGATCAGGTGATTGAAGTGTTTGTGGTGGGCGTTGGCGGTGTGGGTGCGGCGCTACTCGATCAGTTGCACCGTCAGCAAACGTGGCTGAAACAGAAGCATATCGATCTGCGCGTGTGCGGCATCGCTAACTCGCGTGCACTGTTAACCAACGTGCACGGTATCGATCTCAGCAACTGGAAGGCGGAACTGAGCGAAGCCAAAGAGCCGTTCAATCTCGGCCGCTTGATTCGTTTGGTGAAGGAGTATCACCTGCTGAATCCGGTGATCGTCGATTGTACCTCCAGCCAGGCGGTCGCCGATCAGTACGCGGATTTCCTCGCCGAAGGTTTCCATGTGGTTACGCCGAACAAAAAAGCCAATACCTCTTCATGGAATTACTACCAGCAGATGCGCGCTGCAGCGGCGAAATCGCGCCGTAAATTCCTGTATGACACCAACGTCGGTGCCGGTTTGCCGGTGATCGAAAACCTGCAGAACCTGATGAATGCCGGTGATGAGCTGATCAAGTTCTCCGGTATTCTCTCTGGCTCGCTCTCCTTCATCTTCGGCAAACTGGATGAAGGCGTTTCGTTGTCAGAAGCCACTAAAATGGCGCGTGAGATGGGCTTTACCGAACCGGATCCGCGTGACGATCTTTCCGGCACCGACGTGGCGCGTAAGCTGCTGATTTTGGCGCGCGAAGCCGGGCATCAGCTGGAACTCAGCGATATCGATATCGAACCACTGCTGCCCGCCAGCCTGACGGATATCGCCGACGTTGAACAATTCATGGAACGTCTGCCGGAGCTGGATAACGCCTTTGCGGCGCGCGTTGCCAAAGCGCGTGACGAAGGTAAAGTATTACGCTTCGTCGGCGCGATCGAAGAAGGCGGCGTCTGCAAAGTGAAGATTGATGCGGTGGACGGCAACGATCCGCTGTACAAAGTGAAGAACGGTGAGAACGCGCTGGCATTTTACAGCCGCTACTATCAGCCAATCCCGCTGGTTCTGCGTGGATATGGCGCCGGGAATGATGTCACAGCAGCGGGCGTGTTTGCTGACCTGCTGCGTACGCTGTCGTGGAAGTTGGGAGTTTGATGATGGTAAAAATTTATGCACCGGCCTCGATAGGTAACGTCAGCGTCGGCTTTGATGTGCTTGGCGCGGCGGTTTCGCCGGTGGATGGCAGCTTGCTGGGCGACTGCGTTTCGGTTGAAGCCGCCGACAGCTTTAGCCTGGTGAACTCCGGGCGCTTTGTCAGCAAACTGCCGAGCAATCCGCAGGAGAATATCGTTTATCAGTGCTGGGAGCGTTTTTGCCAGGCGATTGGCAAACAAGTTCCGGTGGCGATGACGCTGGAAAAAAATATGCCGATCGGTTCCGGCCTCGGTTCGAGCGCTTGCTCAGTGGTCGCCGGCTTGATGGCGATGAACGAATTCTGCGGCAAACCGTTGAATGATACTGAACTGCTGGCGCTGATGGGCGAGCTGGAAGGACGTATTTCCGGCAGCGTACACTTTGATAATGTCGCGCCATGCTTCCTCGGCGGCGTGCAGTTGATGATTGAAGAGAACGGCATTATTAGCCAGCACGTGCCGTGCTTTGACGAATGGCTGTGGGTGATGGCCTATCCGGGGATTAAAGTCTCCACCGCCGAAGCGCGCGCCATTCTGCCAGCACAATATCGCAAAGAGGATGCCATCAAGCATGGTCGCCTGCTGGCGGGCTTTATTCACGCCTGTCATACGCGTCAGCCTGGGCTTGCGGCTAAACTTATGCAGGATGTTATCGCTGAGCCGTATCGTACCAAACTGCTGCCGGGTTTCGCCGATGCGCGTAAAGCCGCACAGGATATTGGCGCACTGGCGTGCGGCATTTCGGGTTCTGGCCCGACACTTTTCGCCGTTTGCAACGAGATGGCAACGGCACAGCGGATGGCGGACTGGCTGAGCCAGCACTATCTGCAGAATGAAGAAGGTTTCGTCCACATCTGCCGTCTTGATACGGCTGGCGCACGTAAATTGGGATAACGCATGAAACTCTACAACCTTAAGGATCACAACGAGCAGGTCAGTTTTGCTCAGGCGGTTAAACAGGGCCTCGGCTCGCAGCAAGGGCTGTTTTTCCCGCTCGAACTGCCGGAATTCGAACTGACCGATATCGATGCCATGCTGGAGATGGATTTCGTCAGCCGCAGTAGCAAAATTCTGTCTGCCTATATTGGTGATGAAATTGCCGCGCATCAGCTGGCCGAGCGCGTGAAAAACGCCTTCGCTTTCCCGGCTCCGGTGGCGAAGGTTAGCGAGGATGTGGCTTGCCTTGAACTGTTCCACGGACCGACGCTGGCGTTCAAAGATTTCGGCGGCCGCTTTATGGCGCAGATGCTCTCGTATGTGAGCGGTGCGGATGAGCAGATCACCATTCTGACCGCGACTTCCGGTGATACCGGTGCCGCGGTAGCGCATGCGTTCTACGGCATGGAGAACGTGCGCGTGGTGATTCTCTATCCGCAGGGCAAAATCAGCCCGCTGCAGGAGAAACTGTTCTGTACGCTGGGCGGGAATATCGAAACCATCGCGGTTGAGGGCGATTTCGATGCCTGTCAGGCGCTGGTGAAACAGGCATTTGATGATGAAGAGCTGAAAAAGGCGATTGGCCTGAACTCGGCGAACTCGATCAACATCAGTCGCCTGCTGGCACAGATTTGCTACTACTTCGAAGCGGTGGCGCAACTGCCACAAGAGCAGCGTAATCAGCTGGTGGTTTCCGTACCAAGTGGAAACTTCGGTGACCTGACGGCGGGCCTGTTGGCGAAATCACTCGGTCTGCCGATTAAGCGTTTTATCGCTGCGACCAATGCCAATGACACGGTGCCGCGCTTCCTCGGCAACGGTGCATGGCAGCCAAACGCGACGGTGGCAACGCTGTCGAACGCGATGGATGTCAGCCAGCCGAACAACTGGCCGCGCGTGGAAGAGCTGTTCCGCCGCAAAACCTGGCGTTTAACCGATCTGGCTTACGGCGCGGTTTCAGATGAAACCACCCAATCCACCATGCGCGAGCTGGCGGAGATTGGCTACATCTCTGAACCGCATGCGGCAATTGCCTATCGTCTGCTGCGCGATAACCTGCAGGAGGGCGAATATGGCCTGTTCCTCGGGACTGCGCATCCGGCGAAGTTCAAAGAGAGCGTGGATGAGATTCTGGGCCAGGATCTGCCACTGCCGAAAGAGCTGGCCGAGCGTGCCGATTTGCCGCTGCTGTCACACAATCTGAAAGGCGATTTCGCTGAGCTGCGGGCGTTTTTGCTGAAGTAAGTGCTGACTGGGGTAAGTGCTCGCTGTCCCCCATCCCGGCCTTCCCCCGCAAGCGGGGGAAGGAGACGCTGCCACATGCAGCTTCCAAACTCACATATTGCAGCATCTTCCTCCCCCATTTATGGGGGAGGACCGAGGAGGGGGGCAGCGAGCACAATCCAGGGCAGCGCTTGCTAAACTATTTCTGCTCGCGGCGCTTAAACACCAGCTCGTTATCTTTGCTTTCTGCCGCATCAAAGAAGTAGCCATCCACATCGAATTTCTTCAACTGCGCTGGCTTGGTCAGGCGATTCTGAATCACATAGCGGCTCATCAAACCACGCGCTTTTTTGGCGTAGAAGCTGATGACTTTAAACTTGCCGTTCTTCTCATCGAGGAACACCGGCTTGATCAATTCGCCATTGAGTTTCTTCGGCTTAATGGCTTTGAAATACTCATCGGATGCCAGATTAATCAGCACTTCATCGCCTTGCTCAGCAATCGCCTCGTTGAGCTTCTCTGTCAGCAGATCGCCCCAGAAGCCGTAAAGGTCTTTCCCGGCCGGATTCGCCAGCTTAATCCCCATCTCCAGACGATAGGGCTGCATTAAATCGAGCGGACGCAGCAAGCCATATAAGCCGGAAAGCATGCGCAAGTGCTGCTGGGCAAACTCAAAGTCGCCATCGCTAAAGGTTTCTGCCTGCAAACCGGTATACACATCGCCTTTAAAGGCCAGAATCGCCTGACGTGCGTTATCCAGCGAGAAGGGCGGCTGCCACTGGTTAAAACGCTCGGCATTCAGATGCGCCAGCTTGTCGCTGATGCTCATCAGTGAGCTGATTTGCGCCGGTGAAAGATCGCGCGCAACGTCAATTAATTGGTGTGATTTTTCTAACAGCGCCGGTTGGGTAAAGCGTTGGGTCGCCAGCGGGCTTTCATAGTCCAGTGTCTTCGCTGGCGAGATTACCATCAGCATCGTTTACGTCCTCGTTGACCCGCAGGTTTATCAGGGAATTGAAGGGAAAAATGTCGCAGGGAGTGTAGCAAAAAAGCCGCAGAGATCGGCAAATCACTGCCATTTGTTAGCGCTATCGTAAAGGGCACTTCGTGGTGTTGCGCCGTCACTTGCGCGTGATATTATCGCAACAGCCTTTTACACCCTGACAGTCAACCTAAGAGAAAGAGAACCATGACGGACAAACTTACTTCCTTGCGTCAGCTGACTACTGTGGTCGCCGACACCGGTGATATCGCGGCGATGAAACTGTATCAGCCGCAGGACGCTACCACGAACCCTTCTTTGATTCTCAACGCCGCTCAAATCCCTGAATACCGCAAACTGATTGACGAAGCCATTAGCTGGGCACGTCAGCAGAGCAGCAACAAAGAAGATCAGCTGGCGCTGGTTTCAGACAAGCTGGCCGTCAACATTGGTCTGGAAATTCTCAAACTGATCCCAGGTCGCATTTCGACTGAAGTTGATGCGCGCCTTTCTTATGACACCGAAGCGAGCATCGCTAAAGCGCGTAGCCTGATCAAACTGTACAACGATGCTGGCATCAGCAATGACCGTATCCTGATCAAGCTGGCCTCAACCTGGCAGGGCATTCGTGCAGCTGAGCAGCTGGAAAAAGAAGGCATCAACTGCAACCTGACGCTGCTGTTCTCCTTCGCGCAGGCGCGTGCATGTGCCGAAGCGGGCGTGTTCCTGATCTCACCATTTGTGGGCCGTATCCTCGACTGGTACAAGCAGAACACTGATAAGAAAGAGTACGCAGCACACGAAGATCCAGGCGTGGTGTCTGTGGCTGAAATCTACAACTATTACAAGCAGCACGGTTATGAAACCGTGGTAATGGGCGCCAGCTTCCGTAACGTCGGCGAAATCATCGAACTGGCTGGCTGTGACCGTCTGACCATCTCTCCGGGTCTGCTGAAAGAGCTGGCGGAGAGCGAAGGTACGGTTGAACGCAAACTGAGCTACAGCGGCGAAGTGAAAGCGCGTCCAGCGAAGATGACTGAAGCTGAGTTCTTCTGGCAGCACAACCAGGATCCAATGGCCGTGACTAAACTGGCTGAAGGTATCCGCAACTTTGCCATCGATCAGGGCAAACTTGAGAAGATGATCGCCGAACTGCTGTAAGGTGATATGCCGTGGCAGCGACCCGCTGTCACGGTTTTACGTTTTTCCCTCGCTTCTTGTATTATCCTTTTTACATCTCATGCTATTTGCTGCCATGCAGCCAACCACAGCGATAACTCTATGGATACTTTACGTATTGGATTAATTTCCGTTTCCGATCGTGCTGCCAACGGCATCTACCAGGATCAGGGCATTCCGGCGTTAGAGAGCTGGCTCGCCACCGCGCTTGTCACGCCATTTGAAATCGAAACGCGTCTGGTGCCAGATGAACAGCCGATGATTGAGCAGGCGATCTGCGAACTGGTCGATGAGCTGTTCTGTCATCTGGTGCTTACCACCGGCGGCACCGGGCCAGCACGACGTGATGTGACGCCGGATGCCACGCTCGCCATCGCCGATCGGGAAATGCCCGGGTTCGGCGAGCAGATGCGCCAAATCAGCCTGCAATTCGTGCCAACGGCAATTCTGTCTCGTCAGGTTGGTGTGATTCGCAAGCAGTCGCTGATCCTGAATCTGCCGGGCCAGCCGAAATCGATTAAAGAGACGCTGGAAGGCGTGAAAGCGGAAGATGGAACGGTCAACGTGCCGGGGATTTTTGCCGCTGTACCTTATTGTTTACAGCTTCTGGAAGGGCCGTATGTTGAAACGCATGATGCAGTGGTAGCAGCTTTTCGCCCTAAAAGTGCCCGTCGTGAGACAAATAACTAAAAAACGGCGTTTTCAGGCATAAAATCTAGCGGCGCTGGTGTGGCTAAATATTGACGGTATAGTAATCCAATCTTTACATAACGTATGTTTAGCCTCTGGATACCGCTGGATTATGGATACGCACGCAACGCGTCGACTCAACGGACAGGATTACAAAACCCTGTCGCTGGCCGCCCTTGGTGGGGCGCTGGAATTCTACGACTTCATTATTTTCGTTTTCTTTGCCGCGGTGATTGGCGAACTGTTCTTTCCGCCCGACATTCCTGAATGGCTGCGGCAGGTGCAGACATTCGCCATCTTTGCCGCCGGCTATCTGGCGCGCCCATTAGGCGGCATTATCATGGCGCACTTTGGTGACAAAGTGGGCCGCAAGAAGATGTTTAGCCTGAGTATTCTGTTGATGGCGCTGCCCACGCTGGCGATGGGTGCGCTGCCAACGTATGCCAGCATTGGCATTGCCGCGCCGCTGTTGATGCTGCTGATGCGTGTGCTGCAGGGGGCGGCCATCGGCGGTGAAGTACCCGGCGCGTGGGTGTTTGTTGCCGAACATGTTCCTGAGAAACGCATCGGTTTCGCCTGCGGCACGCTGACAGCCGGTTTAACTGCCGGCATTTTGCTGGGTTCGCTGGTGGCAACAGTACTGAATACCACGCTTTCACCGGCTGCCATTCGCGATCACGGCTGGCGTATTCCGTTCTTCCTTGGCGGGATTTTTGGCCTGCTGGCGATGTATCTGCGCCGCTGGCTGCACGAAACGCCGGTGTTCCAGCAGATGCAGCAGCGTAAAGCGCTGGCGGAAAAAATGCCGCTGCAAACTATTCTCGCCAGCCACAAGCGCGGCATTGTGATTTCGATGCTGCTTACCTGGCTGCTGTCAGCCTGCATTGTGGTGGTGATTTTGATGGCGCCGACGCTGATGCAGAAACAGCACGGTATCCCCGCGGCGCTCAGCCTGCAAGCCAACAGTTTCGCCACCATTATGCTGCTGCTGGGCTGCGTTATCGCCGGATGGCTGGTGGATCGCTTCGGCGCAGCGCGGTCGCTGATGGTCGGTTCATTACTGCTGGCGATGGGTAGCTGGAATTTCTTCCATCAATTAGGTAGCACGCCCGAAATGCTGTTTGTTTGGTATGGCTTAGCGGGCTTGAGCGTCGGCGTGGTGGGTGTGGTGCCGTTTGTCATGGTGCGCGCGTTCCCAGCCGCGGTGCGTTTTACCGGCATCTCGTTCTCATACAACGTGGCTTACGCGATTTTTGGCGGACTGACGCCGATTAGCGTCACGCTGATGATGAGCCTGACGCCGATGGCACCCGCGTGGTATGTGCTGGCGCTGGCAGGCATTGGTTTCATGGTGGGGATTTGGCTGTGGCGCGATAGCCGTCAACAGCATGCGCAGTTGGATATGTCGCTGCACTCGTCATAATAAACAACGCGGAGCCAATAGGCTCCGCGTTGTTTTTCTTCTCTCGCCACATTTACTCGCCGATCGGCAAGACTGTACGGCCAAATTTCTCGTTCAGCACTTCGCCCATCGCCAGATAGAAGGCGCTCGATCCGCAAATGATGCCAATCCAGCCGGCAAAACGCAGCAAGCCCGCGTTGTCGGTCAAATGACCTATCGCCAGCAGGGCAAACAGCAGCGTCAGGCTAGCAAAGATGAACTGCAGCATTTTGGGTGACTTCAGCGTGCCGAAGAACAGGAATGCAGTGAAAATGCCCCATAGTGCGAGATAGGCGCCAAGGAAGTGGCCGTCGGCTGCGGACGCTAACCCAAGCTTTGGCAGCAGCAGAATTGCCACCAGCGTTAACCAAAAGCTGCCGTACGAGGTGAACGCGGTCAAACCAAAGGTATTGCCTTTTTTATACTCCAGCAGCCCGGCAAAGATCTGCGCGATGCCACCGTAAAAGATGCCCATTGCCAGGATGATCACATCCATAGCGAACAGGCCGGTGTTATGTAAGTTAAGCAGGATGGTGGTCATACCAAATCCCATCAGGCCCAACGGGGCGGGATTCGCCAGCGTGGTGTTGCTCATAATTCCTCAGAAGCAGCGTTTAAATGTTGTTAGTTTTTTTAGCCACGTAAGCCGCCGGGGCCGCGTGGCGCTGCATAATAAGCGGCCTGTTTTTGGCCAACTTTGATCTTAATCGACCAGAGAATGAAATTTTTTTTAGTTTTAACCCTTGATGCGCATCGAACCGGCCCCATTTACTTGTCATCGAGCGTTGTGAGGCAGCAAAAAAAGCCTGCTTCAGCAGTTGAAAGTGGTCAGTTTGACCGCATCTCTGTTTCACAACCCTAATTGGCAAAGAATTTAAGTGGGAGATGTTTAGATGGGTAAGATTATTGGTATTGACTTGGGTACAACCAACTCATGTGTTGCGGTTATGGATGGTGGTAAAGCGCGCGTGCTGGAAAACGCCGAAGGCGATCGCACCACGCCGTCGATCATTGCGTATGCACAGGATGGCGAAACTCTGGTTGGTCAACCGGCTAAACGTCAGTCTGTGACCAACCCGCAGAATACCCTGTTCGCGATTAAGCGCCTGATTGGCCGTCGCTTCCAGGACGAAGAAGTACAGCGTGATATTAAAATCATGCCTTACAAAATCATCGGCGCTGACAACGGCGACGCATGGCTGGACGTTAAAGGCCAGAAAATGGCACCGCCGCAGATCTCTGCTGAAGTGCTGAAAAAAATGAAGAAAACTGCGGAAGATTTCCTCGGTGAAGCAGTAACTGAAGCGGTTATTACCGTACCGGCTTACTTCAACGATGCACAGCGTCAGGCAACCAAAGACGCCGGCCGTATCGCGGGTCTGGAAGTAAAACGTATTATCAACGAACCAACCGCAGCGGCACTGGCTTACGGTCTGGATAAAGGCCAGGGCAACCGCACCATCGCTGTTTACGACCTGGGCGGTGGTACTTTCGATATCTCAATCATTGAGATCGATGAAGTTGATGGCGAGAAAACCTTTGAAGTGTTGGCAACCAACGGTGATACCCATCTTGGTGGTGAAGACTTCGATAGCCGTCTGATTAACTATCTGGTGGCAGAGTTTAAGAAAGATCAGGGCATCGATCTGCACAACGATCCACTGGCAATGCAGCGTCTGAAAGAAGCCGCAGAGAAAGCCAAGATCGAGTTGTCTTCAGCGCAGCAGACCGACGTTAACCTGCCGTACATCACGGCGGATGCGACCGGTCCTAAGCACCTGAACATTAAAGTGACTCGTGCGAAGCTGGAATCACTGGTTGAAGATCTGGTTGCGCGCTCTATCGAGCCGCTGAAAGTCGCTCTGCAGGATGCCGGTCTGTCAGTTTCTGACATTAACGATGTCATCCTGGTAGGCGGTCAAACGCGTATGCCAATGGTTCAGGCCAAAGTCACTGAGTTCTTTGGTAAAGAGCCACGTAAAGACGTGAACCCGGATGAAGCGGTTGCTGTAGGTGCTGCGGTTCAGGGTGGCGTGTTGGCGGGTGAAGTAAAAGACGTTCTACTGCTGGACGTTACCCCGCTGTCGCTGGGTATCGAAACCATGGGTGGCGTGATGACGTCGCTGATCAGCAAGAACACCACTATCCCAACCAAGCACAGCCAGGTGTTCTCGACGGCTGAAGACAATCAGTCTGCCGTGACCATTCACGTGCTGCAGGGTGAGCGTAAGCGTTCTGGTGATAACAAATCACTGGGCCAGTTCAACCTCGACGGTATTCAGTCTGCACCGCGCGGCATGCCGCAGATCGAAGTCACCTTCGATATCGATGCGGATGGTATCCTGCACGTGTCGGCGAAAGACAAAAACAGCGGCAAAGAGCAGAAGATCACCATCAAGGCTTCTTCTGGTCTGAACGAAGAAGAGATCGAAAAAATGGTGCGTGACGCGGAAGCTAACGCCGAGTCTGACCGTAAGTTCGAAGAGCTGGTTCAGACCCGTAACCAGGGCGATCAGATTTCGCACAGCACGCGTAAGCAGTTAGATGAAGCTGGCGACAAATTGTCTGCCGATGATAAAGCACCGATCGAAGCTGCATTGACTGAGCTGAACACGGCGCTGAAAGGCGAAGACAAAGCTGAAATCGAAGCCAAAATGCAGGCATTGATGGAAGTGTCCAGCAAACTGATGGAGCTGGCACAGCAGCAAGGTCAATCAGCTGATGCAGGCGATGCGTCTGCACAGAAAGATGACGACGTTGTCGATGCTGAATTCGAAGAAGTTAAAGACAAAAAATAATTGCCCCTGACCGGGCGCGACGGCTGGCCTGACAGCCGTTGAAACCAGCACGGGCGTAGGAGATCTCTCCACGCCCGTGCGATCATGTTAAGGGCAGAACAAATATGGCTAAGAGTGATTTATACGAGATCTTAGGCGTCTCTAAATCCGCTGATGAGCGTGAAATCAAAAAGGCTTATAAGCGCCTGGCGATGAAATACCATCCGGACCGTAATCCGGACAATAAAGAAGCCGAAGCGAAATTTAAAGAAATCAAAGAAGCCTACGAAATTCTGACCGATGCGCAGAAGCGTGCAGCCTACGACCAATACGGTCATGCGGCCTTTGAACAAGGTGGTATGGGTGGCGGCGGTGGCTTCGGCGGCGGCGGTGCTGATTTCAGCGATATCTTTGGCGACGTATTTGGCGATATCTTTGGTGGTGGCCGCCGTCAGCGTGCCTCACGTGGCGCCGATTTACGCTACAACATGGAGCTAACGCTGGAAGAAGCGGTACGCGGCGTGACCAAAGAGATCCGCATTCCTACGCTGGAAGAGTGTGATGTTTGCCACGGCAGCGGCGCGAAAGCGGGCACCAAACCACAGACTTGTCATACTTGTCACGGCGCGGGCCAGGTGCAGATGCGTCAGGGCTTCTTCACTGTGCAGCAAGCGTGTCCAACCTGTCACGGTCGCGGTTCAGTCATCAAAGATCCGTGCAATGCTTGTCATGGTCACGGTCGCGTTGAGCGCAGTAAAACCCTGTCAGTGAAAATTCCTGCAGGCGTGGACACCGGCGATCGCATTCGTCTGAGCGGCGAAGGCGAAGCAGGCGAACACGGCGCACCGGCAGGCGATCTCTACGTTCAGGTGTCGGTGAAAAAACACCCGATCTTTGAGCGTGAAGATAACAACCTGTACTGCGAAGTGCCGATTAACTTCGCCATGGCTGCATTGGGTGGCGAGATAGAAGTGCCAACCCTGGATGGTCGCGTAAACCTGAAAGTGCCTTCTGAAACGCAAACCGGCAAACTGTTCCGCATGCGCGGCAAAGGCGTGAAATCGGTGCGTGGTGGCGCGGTGGGTGATTTGCTGTGTCGTGTGGTGGTGGAAACGCCTGTTAGCCTTAACGACAAGCAAAAAGCGCTGCTGCGTGAACTGGAGGAGAGCTTTGGCGGTGCTGGCGGTGAGAAAAATAGCCCGCGCTCTAAGAGCTTCTTTGACGGCGTAAAAAAATTCTTTGATGACCTAACCCGTTAAGTTTGCCGGGCAGGGTTAAAAAGCGGAGAGGAAACTCTCCGCTTTTTTTATGTTTCGCCACTCACGCGTCACTCCTGATATATGCTCAATTTTGCCCATCACTTGATGTACGCCAAAAACGTCATCGCAAAGGCTCGGTATTATCGAGCATTAAACGAGACATAAGCTGCTTTTAACGAGGTGTTTGAATCGCTACACTTCTCAGCCAAATGTCTCTACTCAGGAGGAGTTGTGAACAAACCCCGTTCTATTCGAAGCTTACTTAAAAGCTTTATTGCCAGCGATGCCAGTAATGGCTTAGTGCTGATTCTGGCTGCCGTCGCGGCAATGATTTTGGCTAACAGCGCGGAGACCGCTCAAGGCTATCAAGCGTTTCTCGCGCAACCGGTACAGATTCGCTTTGGCGCATTAGATATCAGTAAAGACCTGCTGCTGTGGATCAACGATGCGATGATGGCGTTGTTCTTCCTGGTCATCGGTCTGGAAGTGAAACGTGAACTGATTACCGGCGAACTCGCTAGCCGCGATCGTGCCATTTTCCCGGTGATTGCTGCGCTCGGCGGTATGGTTGTGCCGGGGCTGATATTTTTTGCCTTGAATCATGGCGATCCTATCGCACGTAATGGCTGGGCGATCCCAACTGCTACCGATATCGCCTTCGCTTTAGGCGTATTGGCATTGTTAGGCAGCCGCGTACCGACCGCGCTGAAAGTTTTCCTGATGGCGCTGGCAATTATTGATGACCTCGGCGCCATCGTGATTATCGCGCTGTTCTACACCAGCGATCTGTCTGTGATGTCCTTGAGCGTAGCGGCGGGCGCCATTGTGCTACTCGCGATTCTTAATCGCTGTGGCGTACGCAACATCGCAATCTATATGCTGGTCGGCATCGTGCTGTGGACTGCGGTGCTGAAATCTGGCGTACACGCTACCCTGGCGGGCGTCGTTGTGGGCTTCTTTATACCGCTGGAAGAGAAGAACGGGCATTCACCGGCCGAACATTTGGCGCATGGTTTGATGCCGTGGGTAAACTGGCTGATTCTGCCGCTGTTCGCTTTTGCAAATGCGGGGATTTCGCTGAGCGGTATCACCTTTATGGATGCGCTGTCGCCAGAGCCGCTGGGTATCATTCTGGGCTTGCTGATAGGTAAACCACTGGGTATTACGCTGTTCTGCTGGTTGGCGGTGAAGTGGCGGCTGGCGGTACTGCCAGCGGGCACCACGATACGCGATATCATGGCGATTGGTGTGTTGTGCGGTATCGGCTTTACCATGTCGATCTTTATCAGCTCACTGGCCTTTGATGCTGCCCACGAGCAACTGGTGACCTTCTCCAAACTGGGCATTCTAAGCGGCTCACTGCTCTCGGCGGTAATTGGTTACACGCTGCTGCGGATTAAACTGCGTTAATAGAGGAAGGAGGCGCAAGTCTCCTTTTTTGCCAATGAATCAGCTCAACTTTAATCATCTCTACTATTTCTGGCAGGTGTGTAAAACCGGTTCGGTGGTGCGTGCAGCGGATGTGCTGTGCCTGGCGCCACAAACTGTCACCGGCCAAATTAAAGCACTGGAAGAGCAGCTCGGCGGGGTGTTGTTTCGTCGTCAGGGGCGCGGATTAGTGCCCAGTGAATTGGGGCAGCTGGTATTTCGTTATGCCGATCGTATGTTCATGCTGAGCCAGGAAATGCTCGATATCGTTAACTATCGCAAAGAGTCACATCTGCTGTTTGATGTCGGCGTGGCGGATGCGCTATCGAAGCAGTTAGTGAGTAAAGTGCTTGAGGCGGCGGTGGTGGCAGAAGAGAGAATTCATTTGCGCTGCTTTGAATCGACACACGAAATGCTGCTGGAGCAGCTTAGCCAACATAAGCTGGATATGATCCTCTCCGATTGTCCTATTGATTCTACCCAGCAGGAAGGGCTGTTTTCGGTGAAGCTGGGCGAGTGTCCAATCAGTTTCTGGTGCAACACACCTGTACCGGCGCAGCCTTTTCCCGCCTGCCTCGAAGAGCGTCGCTTACTGATCCCCGGTCGTCGTTCGATGCTGGGGCGCAAATTGCTGAACTGGATTCACAGCCAGGGCTTGCAGGTCGAGATTCTGGGTGAGTTTGATGATGCGGCCTTAATGAAGGCGTTTGGCGCGCTTAACAACGCGATATTCGTGGCTCCCACGCTTTATGGCGACGGCATTTATCGTGATGATGCTATCAGGGAGATTGGTCGTTTGGATGCGGTGATGGAGGAGTATCACGTCATTTTTGCTGAAAGGATGATTCAGCATCCGGCCGTACAGCGTATTTGCAATCGCGATTTCAGCGCGCTATTTACCCGCGAATAACAGGCATAAAAAAACCGGCTAAGCGCCGGTTCTTTTTACAAAGCGATGAACAGACGGGCGATTAAGCCAGTTTGTTGATCTGTGCAGTCAGGTTTGCTTTATGACGTGCAGCTTTGTTTTTGTGGATCAGACCTTTAGCAGCCTGACGGTCCACGAGTGGTTGCATTTCGTTGAATGCGTTCTGCGCAGCAGCTTTGTCGCCTGTTGCGATAGCCGCGTATACTTTCTTGATGAAAGTACGCATCATTGAACGGTTGCTTGCGTTATGCTTGCGACGTTTCTCAGATGTTACGGCGCGTTTCTTAGCTGATTTGATATTAGCCAAGGTCCAACTCCCAAATGTGATCTATATGGACAAATCAAAGGCCGAGGACTATGCCTTTTGCGCCTTCTTATGTCAATGGATTTGTGCAAATAAGCGTCGTTTTAAAAACAACACTCGATTACGTAATTGATGGCGCAGGATTCTACCAGCAACGCGGCGTTGAATACAGTATTTCGCAGCAAAAATCTTCAGATCCTCGCTAAGCAACTGGCCACGCATGGAATAAGCCGCTCCAGAAGCAGGAAAGGCACGTATACGGGTTAACCTAAACGCCATTCAAGGGTATAATCCGCCGATTTCCACCGGTTTGAGTCAGCCATGAAGTTTATCCGCGGTATTTACAATCTGAAAGAGCAGCATCGCGGCTGCGTCCTGACCATAGGCAATTTTGACGGCGTACATCGCGGCCACCAGGCTTTGATGGCGGAGCTGATTGCCGAAGGACGTCAACGCAATCTGCCGGTGGTGGTGATGCTGTTCGAGCCACAACCGCTTGAACTGTTTGCCGGCGATAAAGCCCCGGCGCGCCTTACACGTTTGCGTGAAAAGCTGAAATACCTTGAGCAAGCCGGTGTTGATGCGGTGTTGTGCGTGCGTTTTGATCGCCGCTTCGCCGCGCATTCGGCGCAGAGTTTTATTGCTGAATTGCTGGTGGACAAGTTGAACGTGAAGTTCCTTGCCGTGGGCGATGATTTCCGCTTTGGCGCTGGTCGCCAGGGGGATTTCCTGCTATTACAGAAAGCCGGTGCGGAGTATGGCTTCGAGGTCATCAGTACCCAGACTTACTGTGACAGCGGCAAGCGCATCAGCAGCACGGCAGTACGTCAGGCGCTGGCGCAGGATGATTTCGCGCAAGCCGAAGCGCTGCTGGGCCATCCGTTCAGCATCTCAGGTCGCGTAGTGCACGGTGATGCACTTGGGCGCACCATCGGTTTTCCTACTGCTAACCTCCCTTTACGTCGTACCGTTACGCCGGTTAAAGGCGTGTTTGCGGTTGAAGTTTTGGGCCTTGGTGAGCAGCCGCTGCCGGGCGTGGCCAACATTGGTACGCGTCCTACGGTAAAAGGTTTACGTCAGCAGCTTGAAGTTCACCTGCTCGACACAAATATGAATCTCTATGGACGCCACATTGACGTGGTATTGAAACAGAAGATTCGCGATGAGCAGCGTTTCGCTTCGCTGGACGCGTTGAAAGAACAAATTGCGAAAGATGTGGTGACGGCCCGCCAATTCTTTGGGCTAAAAACACCGGTTTAATGACCGAAATACGGAATCGAGAATCTGATGAGTGACTATAAATCTACCCTGAATTTGCCGGAAACGGGGTTCCCGATGCGTGGCGATCTGGCCAAGCGCGAACCGGGAATGCTGCAACGTTGGTATGATGACAACCTGTACGGCATCATCCGCGAAGCCAAAAAAGGGAAAAAAACCTTTATTTTGCATGATGGCCCTCCCTATGCGAACGGCAGCATTCATATCGGTCACTCAGTTAACAAGATTCTGAAAGACATTATCGTTAAGTCGAAAGGCATGGCGGGCTATGACTCGCCGTACGTTCCAGGCTGGGACTGCCACGGCTTGCCGATTGAACACAAAGTTGAGCAGATGATCGGCAAGCCGGGCGAGAAGGTGAGCGCGGCTGAATTTCGTGCAGCTTGCCGTCAATATGCGGCTGAACAGGTTGAAGGTCAGAAAAATGACTTCATCCGTCTCGGCGTATTAGGCGACTGGGATCGTCCTTACCTGACGATGAATTTCCAGACAGAAGCCAACATCATCCGCGCACTGGGTAAAATCATCGGCAACGGCCATCTGCACAAAGGCGCTAAGCCGGTGCACTGGTGTATGGATTGCCGCTCAGCGCTGGCCGAAGCGGAAGTCGAGTACTACGACAAAACCTCACCCTCCATCGACGTGATGTTCAATGCCGTTGATGCTGACGCAGTACGCGCTAAGTTTGGCGTCACCGCTTCAGAAGGCCCGGTTTCTCTGGTTATCTGGACCACCACGCCGTGGACCATGCCGGCCAACCGCGGGATCTCGCTGCATCCGGAATTTGAATACCAGCTGCTGCAGATTGAAGGTCGCAGCCTGATCCTCGCTAAAGAGATGGTTGAGAGCGTGATGAAGCGCGCTGGCATTAGCGACTGGACAGTGCTGGGCGAATGCAACGGCGCTGCGCTGGAGTTGCAGCTGTTCCAGCATCCGTTCCTTGAGCAGATCCAATCTAAAGTGGTTCTGGGTGAGCACGTTACGCTGGAAGCCGGTACCGGTGCGGTACACACCGCGCCAGGCCACGGCCCGGATGACTATGTCATCGGTCAGAAATATGGTCTGGAAACCGCCAATCCGGTTGGTCCGGACGGCGCCTATCTGCCAGGCACTTATCCAACGCTGGATGGTGTGAACGTCTTTAAAGCTAACGACATGATCGTTGAGCTGTTGAAAGAGAAAGGTGCGCTGCTGCACGTTGAAAAACTACTGCATAGCTATCCGCACTGCTGGCGTCACAAAACGCCGATCATCTTCCGTGCCACGCCGCAATGGTTCATCAGCATGGATCAGAAAGGTCTGCGTGCGCAGTCGCTGAAAGAGATCAAAGGCGTGCAGTGGATCCCGGATTGGGGCCAGGCGCGTATCGAAGCGATGGTCGCTAACCGTCCAGACTGGTGTATCTCACGTCAGCGTACGTGGGGCGTGCCGATGGCGCTGTTCGTGCATAAAGAGAGCGAGCAGTTGCATCCAGATACGCTGGAGCTGATGGAAAAAGTCGCCAAACGGGTTGAGCAGGACGGCATCCAGGCGTGGTGGGATCTCGACCCGCGTGACCTGATGGGCGACGACGCTGACCACTACGTTAAAGTGCCAGACACCTTAGACGTCTGGTTCGACTCCGGATCAACCAGCTACGCGGTCGTTGATGCGCGTGCAGAGTTTGGTGGTCACACGCCAGATATGTATCTGGAAGGTTCGGATCAGCATCGCGGCTGGTTCATGTCTTCTCTGATGATCTCTACGGCGATGAAAGGCAAAGCGCCTTATCGTCAGGTACTGACGCACGGCTTCACCGTCGATGGTCAGGGCCGCAAAATGTCGAAATCTATCGGCAACACCGTGGCACCGCAGGACGTGATGGATAAGCTGGGCGCGGACATTCTGCGTCTGTGGGTCGCCTCAACCGATTACTCCGGTGAGATGGCGGTATCCGACGAAATCCTCAAACGTGCCGCAGACAGCTATCGTCGTATCCGTAACACCGCGCGTTTCCTGCTGGCTAACCTTGCTGGCTTCAACCCGGCGACCGATTGCGTTAAGCCGGAAGAGATGGTGGTGGTGGATCGCTGGGCGGTCGGCCGCGCGCTGGCAGCGCAACAGGATATCGTGCAGTCCTACGAGAATTATGATTTCCATGAAGTGGTGCAGCGCCTGATGCACTTCTGCTCCATCGAAATGGGCTCGTTCTATCTTGATGTGATCAAAGATCGTCAGTACACCGCGAAAGGTGACAGCCTGGCGCGTCGCAGCTGCCAAACCGCACTGTGGCACATCGTTGAAGCGCTGGTGCGCTGGATGGCGCCAATCATGTCCTTCACCGCTGACGAAATCTGGGGCTATCTGCCGGGCGAGCGTTCGAAATACGTGTTCACCGAAGAGTGGTACCAGGGTCTGTTTGGTCTGGCGGAGAACGAAGCGCTGAACGACGCTTATTGGGATGACCTGCTGAAAGTTCGCGGCGAAGTGAACAAGGTCATTGAGCAAGCGCGTAGTGATAAACGCATCGGTGGTGCGCTGGAAGCCACGGTCACGCTTTACGCAGATGCCGAGCTGGCAGCCAAGCTGCAGGCGCTGGGCGATGAGCTGCGTTTTGTGCTACTAACCTCAGGTGCGACCGTAGCGGATTACGCCACGGCCAGCGATGAAGCGCAGCAGAGCGAGCTGTTAAAAGGTCTGAAAATTGCGCTGCACAAAGCAGAAGGTGAGAAATGTCCGCGCTGCTGGCATTACACTACTGACGTTGGCCAGAATCCGGAGCATGCTGCGGTGTGTGGTCGTTGCTACACCAACGTCGCCGGCAATGGCGAACAGCGGAAATTTGCCTGATGAGTAAAGCGCTCTCTTCGACTGGTTTGCGCTGGCTGTGGCTGGTGCTGGTGGTGATCGCCATCGATTTTGGCAGCAAGATGTGGATCATCAACAACATGATGCTGCATGAAACGCAGCCGCTGATGCCGTTCCTGAACCTGTTCTACGCGCACAACTATGGCGCGGCGTTCAGTTTCCTGGCCGACAAAGGCGGCTGGCAGCGCTGGTTCTTTGCCGGTATCGCCGTTGCTATCGTGGTGGCGCTGCTGGTGATGATGTATCGCAATGCGGCCACGAACAAATTAACCAATATTGCCTACGCGCTGATTATTGGCGGGGCGTTAGGTAACCTGTTTGACCGTTCATATCACGGCTTTGTGGTCGATTTTATCGACTTCTATGTCGGAGACTGGCACTTCGCGACCTTTAATATCGCTGACTGTGCCATCTGCATCGGCGCGGCGCTGGTGGTGTTGGAAGGTTTTCTCAGCCCGAACGGCAAACCGGCTAAGGAATAAAAGATGACAGACTTAGTTCAGCGCGATAGCGCGTTGCTGGTGCATTTCACGCTGAAGCTGGAAGATGGTTCGACAGCTGAATCCACGCGCGCCAACGGCAAACCTGCGCTGTTCCGTCTGGGCGATGGTAGCCTGTCGGGCGCGCTGGAACAGCAGCTGATCGGGCGTAAAGTGGGCGATAAGCACGCGTTTACGCTGGAACCGGAAGATGCGTTTGGTGGCACCAGTCCGGATCTGGTTCAGTACTTCTCGCGCCGTGACTTTAACGATGCGGGCGAGCCGGAAGTGGGTGCCATCATGCTGTTTAGCGGTCGAGGCGGCAGCGAAATGCCGGGTGTGATTCGTGAAGTTTCCGGCGACTCGATCACCGTGGATTTCAACCATCCGCTAGCGGGTCAACGCATTCAGTTCGACATTGAAGTGCTGGAGATTGATCCGGTGCTGGAGGGCAACGATGCAAATCCTGTTAGCTAACCCGCGCGGTTTCTGCGCAGGCGTCGATCGCGCCATCAGCATCGTTGAGCGCGCGCTGGAGATGTATGGCGCGCCCATCTATGTGCGTCACGAAGTGGTGCATAACCGCTACGTGGTAAGCAGCCTGCGCGAGCGCGGCGCCATCTTCATTGAAGAGATCGCCGAAGTGCCAGACAACGCGATTTTGATCTTCTCGGCGCACGGTGTCTCACAAGCGGTTCGCGCCGAAGCCAAAGCACGTAATCTCACCATGTTGTTCGATGCCACCTGTCCGCTGGTGACCAAAGTGCATATGGAAGTCGCGCGCGCCAGCCGCAAAGGTGTCGAAGCGATCCTCATTGGTCACGCGGGCCATCCCGAAGTGGAAGGCACCATGGGCCAATACAGTAATCCGAACGGTGGCATGTATCTGGTGGAATCACCGGAAGATGTGTTTAAGCTGAACGTGAAAGATGAGCGCAATCTATGCTTTATGACGCAGACTACGCTCTCCGTCGATGATACCTCGGACGTGATTGATGCTTTGCGTCAGCGCTTCCCGGCAATTATCGGTCCACGTAAAGATGACATCTGCTATGCCACCACTAACCGTCAGGAAGCGGTACGCGTGTTGGCGCGTGATGCTGAAGTGGTGCTGGTTGTGGGGTCGAAAAACTCCTCTAACTCTAATCGCCTGGCGGAACTGGCGCAGCGTGCTGGCAAGCTGGCGAAGCTGATTGATTCAGCGGATGACATCCAGGAAGAGTGGGTCAAAGATAAGCAGATCATCGGCGTCACCGCGGGAGCATCAGCGCCGGATATTCTGGTGCAGCAGGTAATCCAGCGTTTGCGTGAGCTCGGCGGAGAAGCAGCCATTGAGCTGATTGGTCGCGAAGAGAACATCGTGTTTGAAGTACCGAAAGAGCTGCGCGTCGACGTACGCAACGTGCAGTAAGCGCTTCGCGCCACAGTAAAAATCAGGCCGACATTGTTCGGCCTTTTCTTTGTCTGTCGCCACCTAAAATCCCACTTCCAGCATGCGGGATTGCTTTTACTGATAATGTTTCGCGGCTGGCATAAAATTCTTATTATCCCTTTATTATTGTGGCGTGACGGTTATCGGACCGTTAACCTGTTTACGCTTTATATGCATAGATTTGTATCAGGAATGAATAATTATGAGTGAAATCCGCATTGCTATCGTTGGTGCGCCGGGTCGCATGGGACGCAATTTGATTCAGGCCGTTCAGCAGGCGGAAGGTGTCGTGCTCGGTGCCGCACTGGCGCGCAGCGGTTCCTCGCTGTTGGGTGTTGATGCGGGGGAGTTGGCGGGCGTCGGCAAAACCGGCGTGATCGTCACCGACGATCTGCATCAGGTGAGCAATGATTTCGATGTCTTAATCGACTTCACCCGCCCGGAAGGCACGCTGGAGTATCTGGCGTTTTGCCGCCAGCACAAAAAGGCGATGGTGATCGGTACCACCGGTTTTGATGAGGCGGGTAAAGCAGCGATTCGCGCGGCTGCGCAAGAGATTGGTATCGTGTTTGCCGCCAACTTCAGCGTTGGCGTCAATCTGGTGCTAAACCTGCTGCAGCAGGCAGCGAAAGTGATGGGTGACTACGCGGATATTGAAATTGTAGAAGCGCATCACCGTCATAAAGTTGATGCACCATCAGGTACCGCGCTGGCAATGGGCGAAGCCATTGCCGATGCCATGAACTGGAAGCTGGACGAGCATGCGGTGTATGCCCGTGAAGGCCATACTGGTGAGCGTAAAGCACAAACCATCGGTTTCGCTACGGTGCGCGCTGGCGATATCGTGGGCGAACATACTGCGATGTTTGCGGATATCGGCGAGCGCGTAGAGATTACCCACAAGGCTTCCAGCCGCATGACCTTCGCAAATGGCGCGGTTAAGGCTGCAAGCTGGCTTAAGAACAACAAATCTGGCCTTTATGACATGCGTGACGTGCTGGATTTATCGATGTTGTGAGTGTTGTGAACCATCGTGATGTGGTTATTTCAATCGGTAAGACCTTGATTGACGAGGGCAATGTTTTCATTGCCCTTTATTTTATCTATAAATAACCATCTTGTTGTATATTGATTATGAAGTCTTTATTTATCGTGGTTTTTTGGCGTTTATCAGCCTGCTTAAGTCCATTTTTGACCATTTGGTCAAAAATTTATGCGTGCTAGCACCATTTTGTGATTATTGCCGTCAGGCAACCGATTATTTTTCCGAGTTATCACGCTCTTTTGTCGCCTTTCCCCGTTTTTAACATTCAGTTGCCCGAAATATACAAAAAAATAGCCACATGGTGTAGACAAGCTGCGGGTCGATCATTAGAATGCGCGCAATTTGCCAAAATTCGAGTACTCAGGCGGGTTTTGCATTGATTCTGGCACTGCTTTTGAATTAATATGCAAATATTGTGACTGTTTATTCCCTGGAGGATGTTTTGATTAAGTCAGCGCTCTTGGTTCTGGAAGACGGAACCCAATTCCACGGTCGGGCCATCGGGGCAACGGGGTCGGCAGTGGGAGAAGTTGTTTTCAACACTTCAATGACCGGTTATCAAGAAATCCTCACTGATCCTTCCTATTCTCGCCAAATCGTTACCCTCACTTATCCCCATATCGGCAATGTTGGCGTTAACGCCGCCGATGAAGAATCCAGCCAAATCCATGCTCAAGGCCTCGTTATTCGCGATCTGCCGCTGATTACCAGCAACTTCCGCAGTGAAGAGAGTCTGTCAGCTTACCTGCAGCGCAATAACATCGTCGGTATCGCCGATATCGACACGCGCAAACTGACCCGTTTGCTGCGTGAGAAAGGTGCTCAGAGTGGCTGCATTATTGCGGGCGATAATCCGGATGCCGCACTGGCGCTACAGAAAGCGCAGGCGTTCCCGGGCTTGAAAGGGATGGATCTGGCGAAAGAAGTCACCACCGCAGAGACCTACGCATGGCAGCAGGGCAGTTGGACGCTGGAAGGCGACCTGCCGGAGCAGAAAAGCGCGGAAGCGCTGCCGTTCCACGTGGTGGCCTATGATTACGGTGCTAAGCGCAATATCCTGCGCATGCTGGTGGATCGCGGCTGCCGCCTGACGGTGGTACCGGCACAAACCCCGTCAGACGAGGTGCTGGCACTTAATCCAGACGGTATTTTCCTGTCGAATGGCCCTGGCGATCCTGAGCCGTGCGACTATGCCATTAACGCGATTCAGGCGTTCCTGAACACGGACATTCCAGTGTTCGGCATCTGCCTCGGCCATCAGTTATTAGCGCTGGCGAGCGGTGCCAAAACCATCAAGATGAAGCTCGGCCACCACGGCGGCAACCACCCGGTGAAAGATCTCGATAACAATACCGTGATGATTACCGCGCAGAACCACGGTTTTGCGGTTGATGACAGCCAGTTGCCAGCGAATCTGCGCGTGACGCATGTGTCGCTGTTCGACAAAACCGTGCAGGGCATTCATCGCACCGACAAACCGGCCTTCAGCTTCCAGGGACATCCGGAAGCGAGCCCAGGCCCGCACGACGCGGCGCCGCTGTTCGATCACTTTATCGAACTGATCGAAGCTTACCGTTCTAACGCGAAGTAATCAGGAGCCCACGATGCCAAAACGTACAGACATAAAATCCATCCTGATCCTTGGCGCTGGCCCGATCGTAATCGGCCAGGCATGTGAATTTGACTACTCCGGTGCGCAGGCGTGTAAAGCGCTGCGCGAAGAGGGTTACCGCGTCATTCTGGTGAACTCGAACCCGGCCACAATCATGACCGACCCGGAAATGGCAGATGCCACCTACATCGAGCCGATTCACTGGGAAGTGGTACGCAAAATTATCGAAAAAGAGCGCCCGGATGCGGTGCTGCCGACCATGGGTGGCCAGACTGCGCTGAACTGTGCGCTGGAGCTGGAGCGTCAAGGCGTGCTGGCTGAATTCGGCGTCACCATGATTGGTGCCACCGCCGATGCGATTGACAAAGCCGAAGATCGCCGCCGTTTCGACGTAGCGATGAAAAGCATTGGTTTGGGCACCGCGCGTTCCGGTATTGCGCACAACATGGAAGAAGCGCTGGCGGTGGCCGAAGACGTTGGCTTCCCGTGCATCATCCGTCCTTCCTTTACCATGGGCGGCACCGGCGGCGGTATCGCCTATAACCGCGAAGAGTTTGAAGAGATTTGCGAGCGCGGTCTGGATCTGTCTCCAACCAATGAGCTGCTGATTGACGAGTCGCTGATTGGCTGGAAAGAGTACGAGATGGAAGTGGTGCGTGATAAAAACGATAACTGCATCATCGTCTGCTCAATCGAAAACTTCGATGCGATGGGCATCCACACCGGTGACTCGATCACCGTGGCGCCAGCGCAAACCCTGACCGACAAAGAGTATCAAATCATGCGTAACGCCTCGCTGGCGGTACTGCGTGAGATCGGTGTAGAAACCGGCGGTTCTAACGTCCAGTTCTCGGTGAATCCGAAAGATGGCCGTATGATCGTTATTGAAATGAACCCGCGCGTGTCCCGTTCGTCGGCGCTGGCATCGAAAGCCACCGGCTTCCCGATTGCTAAAGTGGCAGCGAAGCTGGCGGTGGGCTTCACCCTCGATGAACTGATGAACGACATCACCGGCGGCTTAACGCCTGCGTCGTTTGAACCCTCTATCGACTACGTCGTGACCAAAATTCCTCGTTTCAACTTCGAGAAGTTTGCTGGCGCCAACGATCGCCTGACTACGCAGATGAAATCAGTGGGTGAAGTGATGGCGATTGGCCGTACTTTCCAGGAATCGATGCAGAAAGCGCTGCGCGGCCTGGAAGTGGGCGCCAACGGTTTCGACCCGAAAGTCAGCCTGGACGATGCCGAAGCACTGACGCGCATTCGCCGTGAGCTGAAAGATGCCGGTTCTGACCGTATCTGGTACATCGCCGATGCCTTCCGTGCCGGCATGTCGGTGGATGGCGTGTTCAATCTCACCAACATCGACCGCTGGTTCCTGGTACAGATTGAAGAGCTGGTGCGTCTGGAAGAGCAGGTTGAGCGCGAAGGCGTGAACTCGCTGAATGCTGAATTCCTGCGGGCCCTGAAGCGTAAAGGCTTTGCCGATGTGCGTCTGGCCACGCTGGCCGGCGTTTCAGAAGGCGAAATTCGCAAGCTGCGTCAGCAGTTTAATCTGCATCCGGTCTACAAACGCGTCGATACCTGCGCCGCTGAATTTGCCACCGATACCGCGTATATGTACTCAACCTACGAGGAGGAGTGCGAAGCCAATCCAAATCAGGATCGTGAAAAAATTATGATTCTGGGCGGTGGTCCAAACCGTATCGGCCAGGGCATCGAGTTTGATTACTGCTGCGTGCATGCGGCGCTGGCACTGCGTGAAGACGGTTACGAAACCATCATGGTTAACTGTAACCCGGAAACCGTATCGACCGATTATGACACCTCAGATCGCCTCTACTTCGAGCCGGTCACGCTGGAGGATGTGCTGGAAATCGTGCGCATTGAGCAACCAAAAGGCGTCATCGTGCAGTATGGCGGCCAGACTCCGCTGAAACTGGCGCGCGCGCTGGAGGCGGCCGGCGTGCCGGTGATTGGTACCAGCCCGGATGCCATTGACCGTGCAGAAGACCGTGAACGTTTCCAGCAGGCGGTTGATCGCCTGAATCTGAAGCAACCGGCGAACGCCACCGTTGCCACGCTGGAGCAGGCGGTAGAAAAAGCGGCCGGTATCGGCTATCCGCTGGTGGTACGTCCTTCTTATGTGCTGGGCGGCCGCGCGATGGAAATCGTTTACGATGAAATCGACCTGAAGCGCTACTTCCAGACCGCGGTTTCGGTCTCTAACGATGCGCCGGTGTTGCTGGATCGTTTCCTCGATGACGCGGTTGAAGTGGATGTTGATGCGATTTGCGACGGCGAGCGTGTGCTGATTGGCGGCATTATGGAGCACATCGAGCAGGCCGGCGTGCACTCCGGTGACTCCGCATGTTCACTGCCAGCCTACACGCTGAGCACTGAAATTCAGAACGTGATGCGTCAGCAGGTCGAGAAACTGGCCTTTGAGCTGAACGTACGCGGCTTGATGAACGTGCAGTTTGCGGTGAAGGACAACGAGGTTTACCTGATTGAGGTTAACCCGCGTGCCGCACGTACCGTACCGTTTGTGTCGAAAGCCACCGGCGTGGCGCTGGCGAAAGTAGCGGCGCGCGTAATGGCCGGCAAAACGCTGGCGGAGCAGGGCGTCACCAAAGAAGTGATTCCTCCGTATTACTCGGTAAAAGAAGTGGTGCTGCCGTTCAACAAGTTCCCAGGCGTTGACCCGATTCTCGGCCCTGAAATGCGCTCTACCGGTGAAGTGATGGGCGTTGGTCGAACCTTCGCAGAAGCCTTTGCGAAAGCGATGCTGGGCGCGCAGAGCAATATGAAGAAAACCGGTCGTGCACTGTTGTCAGTACGTGAAGGCGATAAGAAACGTATCGTCGACCTGGCGGCGAAGCTGCAGAAGTTTGGTTTCGAGCTGGATGCCACGCACGGCACCGCAGTGGTACTGGGCGAAGCGGGCATTAATCCACGTCTGGTGAACAAGGTGCATGAAGGTCGTCCGCACATTCAGGATCGTCTGAAGAACGGCGAATATGCTTACATCGTGAACACCACTGCAGGACGTCAGGCGATTGAAGACTCTAAGCTGATTCGTCGCAGCGCACTGCAATATAAGGTGCATTACGACACTACGCTAAATGGCGGCTTTGCTACCGCGATGGCGCTGAATGCGGATCCCACAGAGCAGGTGATTTCCGTGCAGGAAATGCATGCGCAAATTAAAGGCTAATCAGTTCGTTAGCTAAAATAAGCGGCTCCTTCGGGGGCCGTTTTTATTTTGTCATTTTGCTGCAATATGGAAATGCTTATACGTTAAAATTCTTTAGATTTGACATAACTTTTATCAGTTGATGCAGAAAACGTTACACCTCGGAATATCCGCACAAAATTATAAATAAGAACCCAGTAAGCGCACCGTACTATTTCGCTCGCTCACCAATAGAGCGCTCACCTTAACTGGGATATAAAAAATGCAAATGCGTGCTTTCACTCTCAGCGCTATTGCTGCGTTACTCGCAGCGGCGCCACTCGCCAGCCAGGCGGAAATTACTTTACTCAAGCAGGATCCCCAGGCGGGCGATCCGCTCAGCCGTCTCGACTTCAAAGTGGGCGGCAGTATTCGTCCGCAGTTCCAGCACCAGAATGGTGTAAACGACCAATCCTATAAGCGTAATGGCTATGATGGCGGTTCACGTTTCCGCTTCACTGCGAATTACTACCTGTTTGATGACGTAAGCTGGGTCGGTTACTACGAGCTGGGTGTTAACTTCCCGGCTTGGTGGGGTTGGGACAATCATCATGCTGATGGCGCCAACAATACCACCCGTCGCCAACTTTACACGGGCTTCAAAAGTGCCACTTTGGGTGAGCTCTACTTTGGTCAGCAGAACAGCGTTTACTACGATGTAGTGGGCGCGAAAACCGATATCTGGGACTATGACATGTTGGCTCAGGGCCCAGGCAACGGTATCAATGGCGATTACGATGGTTCATATCGCTCGCGCAAAATGTTGAAGTACAAAAACACCTTCGGCGATGCAGATGTGTATGCATCTTATCTGTTTGAAGATAACGAGTTCCTGCCAGGTAACGGTCTACGCTACAAGCGTAAAGGCGGCGGCTCGCTAGGTGTGAACTATCACATCACCAAAGATCTGGCATGGGGAACCGCGTGGAACTACACCCGCGCAGATATCCGTAATCCAGGCAATGGTGACAGCAAGCGCTACGACCAGAATATCTACGGTACCGCATTGAGCTGGACGCCGGATAACTGGACGCTGTCAGCAGGTGCGGGTTGGTATGAAAACTTCTCTCCAACCAAACGTAATACGGTAAACAACTACTTCGCGGATGACGCGTGGGGTATTGAATATTTTGCCGGTTACAAATTCCCAATCGGTCAGTATGCGGTGAAATCAATTCAGCCTTACTTCATGGGTGACCGTCTGGAGTTCGTCAACGGACGTGATTACAAACGTATCGATAATGGGGTTGGCGTGAGCGCACAGCTCGACTTCGGCTTCCGTATTGATTACGAATATGTCATCACCTCAAGCACCGACAAATCACTGGGTAACGTCAACCTGGTGCGTCTGCGCTACGATTTCTAAATCGTCTTAACGGCTCCTGCGGGAGCCGTTTTCTTTTGGCGCACAGAGTGCGTTTTTCTTTACACTGCCATACCGAGTGTCCACGGATTCGTGCTGAGTTGTGCCGCCTCGCCAGCAATTTCTGGCGCCTCTCCCCGCTATTGCTGGGAAAGTCGGTGTAAAACTCTGTCCAATAACAAAAGTGCGGTGGCATCGGAGCTTTACGCAAATAGCGGGGTCGGCCTATCGACGAAAGTTTCGCCTTTACGTATGATGGCGCCAATTTTTTCCAGTAGGTCTTTTAACATGATTAGTCTGATCGCGGCATTGGCAACGGATCGCATTATTGGTATGGAAAACGCCATGCCATGGAATCTGCCAGCAGATTTGGCGTGGTTCAAACGTAATACCCTGAATAAGCCGGTGATTATGGGCCGCCTGACCTTTGAATCCATTGGCCGTCCGCTGCCTGGACGTCTTAATATTGTGGTCAGCAGCCAGCCTGGCAACCATGATGGTGTAACCTGGGTGACCTCGCTGGAAGAGGCGGTGAAAGCTGCGGGCGATGTAGAAGAGATGATGGTGATTGGCGGTGGACGCGTTTACGAGCAGATGCTGGCGCGCGCAGATCGTCTGTATCTGACGCATATCGACGCGGAAGTGGAAGGGGATACGCAATTCCCGGATTATGAGCCGGATGAGTGGCAATCAACCTTTAGCGAATTCCACGATGCCGACGAGCAGAACTCGCACAGCTACTGCTTTGAGATTCTGGATCGCCGTAAGTAGGGTTGGCCTTCAGGTGACCAATAAAAAACCCCGCTAAAGCGGGGTTTTTTAATTACGGCGTATCGCTTAACGGTGGATGTGTGCTGGCGGCGCTTTCCGCCATCGCCTGTTCACGATTCGAGGCTTGCACGTAATATTGTTTGGTTTCCCAATGCAACAGCGTCAGTGTTCCGCCCCAGCAGCAACCGGTATCCAGACCAATTACGTGTTCCGGTGTACCTTTCCCTTCCAGTGATGCCCAATGACCGAAAATCTGCGTGTAGTCGCTGTCGATCTTGCTCGGCACCATAAACCACGGCTTCAGCGGCGGTGGTGCAGATTCCGGGGATTCCTTGCAAATCATATCCAGCTGACCATTTGGAAAGCAGAAGCGCATGCGCGTTAGCGCATTGGTGCTAAACCGCAGGCGCGCCAGCCCGCTAAGCTCCGGCGTCCAGTTGTTTGGCATGTCGCCGTACATGGCGTCGAGAAACAGCGGATAGCTGTCGCTGGAAAGCACCGCTTCTACTTCGCGCGCGCATAACTGCGCCGTTTCCAGATCCCACTGCGGTGTAATCCCGGCATGCGCCATTAATAACTTCTTCTCTTCATCTACCTGCAGCAGCGGCTGACGACGTAACCAGTTGATCAGTTCATCGGCATCATCGGCTTCCAGCAGCGGCGTCAGGCGATCTTTTGGCTTATTACGGCTGATACCGGCAAACACCGCCAGCAGGTGCAGATCGTGATTGCCCAGCACCAGGCGCACGCCATCGCCCAGCGATTTCACATAGCGCAACACATTGAGCGAGCCGGGCCCGCGCGCCACCAGATCGCCGGTGAGCCACAATGTGTCCTGCTGCGGATCGAAATCGACCTGCGCCAGCAGCGCACGAAGCTCGTCATAACAGCCATGGATATCGCCAATCAGGTATGTACTCATTGTCAGTCCGGTTAAAACGCGCCGCCCGGACGGGCCGGGCGGAGGAGGATTAATGAATGTGGGTTTGCACCGCAAGTCGGAACACGGGAATTTCGACGTGGAACTCTTCGCCCGCTTCATCGATCATCACATAGTGACCCTGCATAGTGCCCATCGGCGTTTCAAGAATCGCGCCGCTGGTGTATTGATACTCGCCGCCGGCCGCGATGTGCGGCTGCTCGCCGACCACGCCTTCGCCCTGGACTTCAGTCTCGCGACCGTTACCATTGGTGATCAGCCAATAGCGGCTGCGCAGCTGTACGCTGCTGCGCCCTAAATTGCGGATGGTGATGGTGTAGGCAAACACGTAGCGATCCTCGTCGGGCAAGGATTGCGACTCCACATACTGACTATGTACATGGATACAGACGCGGGCCAGTTCACTCATGCACTCAATTCTCCGGGTTTTCAGCCTGATGCTTGCTCAACCAGTTTGCCAGTTGGCAATATTGCGCCACAGAAACGTTTTCTGCACGCAGTGAGGCATCGATATCTAATTGATCCAGCGCACCAGCCGCAAACATATGAGCAAGGCTGTTGCGCAGCGTTTTACGGCGTTTACCAAAGGCTTCTGTGGTGATGCGGCTCAGCAGACGAATATCGCTCACCGGATGCTGTGGCTGCGTATAAGGCACTAAACGCACCACGGCCGAATCTACTTTCGGTGGCGGCGTGAACGATTCAGGCGGCACTTCGAGCACAGGGATAACCTGGCAATAGTACTGCGCCATCACGCTCAGACGACCATAAGCTTTGCTGCCTGGACCGGCGACTAAACGATTCACCACTTCTTTCTGCAACATGAAGTGCATGTCTTTAATCGAACCAGTATAGCTGAAAAGGTGGAACATCAGCGGCGTGGAGATGTTGTACGGCAGGTTGCCGAATACGCGCAGCGGCTGACCTTTCTCCTGCGCCAAGGCAGAAAAATCAAAGGTCATCGCATCCTGCTGGAAGATGGTCAGCTTAGGGCCGAGGAACGGGTGCGTTTGCAGACGCGCGGCAAGGTCGCGGTCCAGCTCGACAACGGTCAGCTCATCCAGACGCTCGCCTACCGGTTCGGTTAACGCACCAAGGCCGGGGCCAATTTCCACAATGGCTTCGCCTTTTTGCGGATGAATGGCGGAGACAATGCTGTCGATAATGTACTGATCGTTCAGGAAGTTCTGCCCGAAACGTTTACGGGCATAATGCCCCTGATGGACGCGATTATTCATTACTACTCTTGATCATAGTGATGGCGAGATTAAGCGCCGTGATAAAGCTGCCCGGTTCCGCTTGACCCAGTCCGGCTAATTCAAGCGCGGTACCGTGGTCGACAGAAGTCCGGATAAAGGGCAGGCCAAGCGTGATATTTACCGCCCGGCCAAACCCCTGAAATTTTAGCACCGGTAAGCCCTGGTCGTGATACATCGCCAGCACTGCGTCGGCATGTTGCAGGTATTTCGGCTGAAATAACGTATCCGCCGGCAGTGGTCCAGTGAGTTGGATGCCTTGCTGACGCAGCTCGTTGAGTGCCGGAATAATGGTATCAATCTCTTCACGGCCCATATGGCCGCTCTCGCCGGCATGCGGATTGAGGCCGCAGACGAAGATATGCGGATTTGGCAAACCAAACTTTAGCTGAAGATCGCGATGCAAAATCGTGATCACTTCATGCAGCGTGTCGCGAGTAATTGCTGCAGACACATCTTTCAACGGCAGATGCGTCGTGGCTAAGGCGACGCGCAACTCTTCAGTTGCCAGCATCATAACCACTAAATCGCCACCGGCGCGATCGGCGAAAAATTCGGTGTGACCGGTAAACGGGATGCCCGCGTCGTTGATCACGCCTTTATGTACTGGCCCGGTAATCAGCGCAGCGAATTCACCCTTCAGACAACCATCGCAGGCGCGCGTCAGCGTTTCCAGCACATAGTGGCTGTTAGCGACGCACAGTTCACCAGCGGTGACGGGCTGCGCGGTATCCACTTGCAGTAGCGTAAGGGTACCGGCCTGCTGCGGTTGTGCCGCGACGCCAGGCTGATAGTCGCGCAGCGTCAGCGGTAAACCCAATAAAGCAGCGCGACGGCGCAAAAGCTCGCCGTCGCCGCAGACCACCAATTCAACGGGCCAGTTTTGCTGCGCCAGTTGAACGGTGAGGTCGGGACCAATCCCGGCGGGTTCGCCGGGAGTGATCGCTACACGATAATTACTGACCATTGTTATCCAGAATTTTCACGTAAGCACTGGCGCGCTGTTCCTGCATCCAGGTTTGCGCTTCTTCCGCGAATTTACGGTTGAACAGCATACGATAGGCGCGCTCTTTCTGCGCAGCATCGGTCTTATCGACCTGACGCGTATCCAGCAGCTGAATCAGATGCCAGCCGAAGGAGGAGTGAACTGGCTGGCTCACCTGGCCTTTCTGCAGTTTCAACAGTGCATCGCGGAACGCCGGATCGTAAATTTCCGGTGATGCCCAGCCAAGATCGCCGCCCTGATTGGCAGAGCCCGGATCGTCAGAGAACTGCTTGGCCGCTGCGGCGAAGGTGGTTTTACCGCTTTGAATGTCGGCTGCGATCTGTTCGATCTTCGCTTGAGCCTGCGCGTCAGTCAGAATCGGTGACGGCTTCAGCAGGATGTGGCGCGCGTGTACTTCAGTCACGGAGATGTTTTTACTCTCGCCACGCAGATCGTTCACCTTCAGGATATGGAAGCCGACACCTGAACGGATTGGGCCGACGATATCGCCTTTCTTCGCAGTGCTCAGCGCCTGCGAGAACAGCGTTGGCAGCTCTTCGATTTTACCCCAACCCATGTTGCCGCCTTTCAGCGCTTGTGGATCGGCTGAGTAAGTGACGGCCAGTTTGCCGAAGTCAGCACCGCTTTTCAGCTGAGCAACCAATTGGCGCGCCAGCGTTTCCTGATCGTCAACCTGCTGTTGCGTTGGGTTCTCTGACAGTGGCAGCAGAATCTGGCTAATGTTCAGTTCCGTACCCTGGCTGTTCTGCGCACCGACCTGAGCGGCCAACGTGTCCACTTCCTGCGGCAGGATGGTGACGCGGCGACGCACTTCGTTATTACGCACTTCGGCAATCATCATCTCTTTGCGGATCTGCGCGCGATAGACGTTGTAGTTCATACCGTCGTAAGCCAGACGACTACGCAGCTGATCAAGACTCATGCGATTCTGTGCGGCAATGTTTTGAATAGCCTGATCCAGTTGCTGATCGCTAATCTGCACGCCTGCTTTTTCACCCATTTGCAGAATGATGTTATCCATGACCTGGCGTTCAAGGATTTGATGACGCAATGTGTTGTCATCAGGGAGCTGCTGGTTTGCCTGCTGCGCCTGTGATTTCACGGTGCGCATCATGTCATCAACGTCACTTTCGAGTACCACGCCGTTATTTACGACTGCGGCAACTTTATCAACCACTTGTGGGGCTGCGAACGCAGTGTTAGCGGTAATCGCCACACCAAGAATCAGCATTCTCCAGTTCTTCATACTTTATCCATTGTTGTTTCCGCACTGCGGGATAGCCTGTCAAACATCACAACATCAGAAAGCGCGCTGGTAAGGGATGATGCCCTGACGCAGCATTTGATTGGTGCCTAAGCCATAGTTGGAACTCAGACCACGCAGCTCAATGTTGAATGAGATTTGGTTGTCATACTTACTGTCGTTGTTTTCCCAACCGTTGATCTTGCGTTCGTAACCCAGACGAATGGCATAGCAGCACGAGCTGTACTGCAGTCCGACCATTTGTTCAGCAGGACGGCTGTTGCGCGTATCGTAGTAGTAACCGCCCACCAGTGACCAGGCATCTGCAATCGGCCAGCTGGCAGTGGTACCCACCTGTGAAATCCCGTTTTTGTAGATCGGGTTAGTCACCAGGTTTGAGTTGTTCAGGGCCTGTGCCACATATTCCGGGCTGCTGTAGCGATAGCTCAGCTGCACCATACGGTCGGCGTCCTGACGATACTCAACTACCGCATTACCCTGCGATACGTCATCAAGGCGGGTGTCATATTGCAGTCCGCCACGCGCGCCCCAGCGATCGCTGATTTTCCAGTAGGTGTCGCCGGCCCAGACCAGGCTGCCGGTGTCATCTTCTTTATTTGTCTGGTTTACGCCGGTACGAGACGGGGTAAACGAGTAGATTTGACCCACAGAAACGTTAAAACGTTCAACCAGATCGTTATCATAAATACGCGTGGTGACACCGGTCGCCACTTCGTTCGCCGAAGCGATACGATCGAGGCCGCTATAAGTACGATCGCGGAACAGACCGGTGTAGTCGGTTTGCAGCAGCGTTGAGTCGTATGGATAGATATCGCTTTGATTGCGATACGGGACGTAAAGATACTGAACACGTGGTTCCAGCGTCTGGGTGTAGCCTGGCTCCCAATCCATATCACGGTCAAACACTAAGCGACCATCCACTTTGAACTGCGGCAGGGTACGATTGACCGAGTTCTTCAGCTGGTTATCACCGGCGGTATTAATTGAAGTGTTGTAGTAATCAACTTCATCCTGCTGGTAATGGGTCGCGAGGAATTTTGCTTCGGTATCCAGACTTGCCCAGCCATTTGACAGCGGAAGATCCAGCGTTGGCTCGATGTGCAAACGTGTCGCTTCAGGCATGCGGCTATTCACGTTGGTGAATTTAACCGCCTGCGCATAGACGCGGCCATCGAACGGTCCGATATCATTCTGATAAAAGTTTAGGTCGAGCTGCGGCTGCGCTCGGTAGACGTTTCGATTGCTGGTCGTACCGAAGACCTGGAAGTCTTTGCTCGACAGCGTAGCGTCCCAGTTGGTGTCCGCATAGCCAAAGCTGAATTTCTGCGTGGCGTAACCGTCGGTTGAGCTGTAGTACTTCGACTCAAGATCGTTGAAGTAATAAGGATCGCTGACTTTGGTGTAGTCGGCGTTAAAGCGCCAGTGCTGATCGTAAACGCCCGCATGACGCCAGTAGAATAACCAGCGATCGGAGCTGTCATTCTCTGCGATTCCGCGCACCGCTTTATCGTTGTCGTATTGCTTATCTGACTTCAGGTAGTCCAGCTCCATCAAGCCCGCGCCAAACACCGTCAGATAGCGGAATTCGTTCTGCAATTGCAGACCGCGTTTTTCCATATAATGCGGTGTAATAGTGGCATCGGCCTGCGGTGCAATGTTCCAGTAGTACGGCAACATGAATTCGAAGCCGTCATTGCTACCGTACTTCGCATTCGGGATCAGGAAACCGGAACGGCGACGATCGCCAATCGGCAGCTGCAAATAGGGGCTGTAGAACACTGGCACATTGCCGAGTTTAAAGCGGGCGTTCCAGATTTCCGCGACTTCTTCTTCGCGGTCCTGAATCACCTCGGAACCGACCACGCTCCAGCTGTTGGAACCCGGCAAGCAGGAAGTGAAGCTGCCGTTTTCCAGAATGGTGTAACGATTGTTACCGCGCAGCTTCATTTGATCGGCATCGCCGCGACCCTGGCGGCCAACCATCTGATAATCACCATTCCACACGTTGGTGTCTTTGGTGTTCAGATTTGACCAGGCTTTCGGACCTTTGAGGATGACCTGGTTGTCGTCATAGTGCACATTACCCAGCGCATCCACGGTGCGAACCGGCGTGGTTTGCCCATCTTGCGGACGCTGATGCAGTTGCATCTCGTCAGCGCGCAAGCGGCTATTGCCCTGTTGCACATCGACGTTGCCAGTGAACACCGCGTCATTCGGATAATTGCCTTTGGCTGAATCAGAATTGATGGTGACCGGCAGCGAATTGGTATCGCCATTAACCAGCGGGCGGTTGTAGCTCGGCACGCCCAGCATGCACTGCGACATCAGATCGTCGGCAAGTGATGACTGGCTATAAAGCGCTGCACCAATCATGGTAGCCAGCAAGGTAGGTATACGTTTTTTCATACGCGGTTTCGATAATTCCATGAAAACTGGCATCATGCCGACAATCCGGTCAGAGACTAACTTACTGCCCGGCGTTGCGCCAGTGTTAATCCTTTTCTGTCCGCGTTGCCGTTAGGCGCTGAGATAAATGACAGGTATGATAATGCAATTTTCAGCCGCAAGCATGGCGAATTGAGGAGTTTATGCGCTACTGGGGAAAAGTAATTGGTCTGGCACTCGGTATATTTTCCGGGGCGGGCTTTTGGGGCATTGTACTGGGTCTGATCATTGGTCACATGTTTGACAAAGTGCGCAGCGTAAAAGGGCAGGGATATTTCGCCAATAACCAGGCGCGACAGACACTGTTTTTCAGTACCACCTTCCAGGTGATGGGCCATTTGACCAAGTCAAAAGGGCGCGTGACCGAAGCGGATATCCAGATTGCTTCCTTATTTATGGATCGTATGCAGCTGCATGGTGATGCGCGCAGCGCTGCACAGCGTGCGTTTCGCGAAGGCAAGCAGAGCGACTATCCGCTGCGCAATAAACTGCGCGAGCTACGCAGCGCCTGTTTTGGCCGTTTCGATCTGATTCGTATGTTTCTGGAAATCCAGATCCAGGCCGCTTTCGCCGATGGTTCACTGCATCCCAACGAACGTCAGGTGCTGTATGTCATTGCGGAAGAGCTAGGCATCTCGCGCGCGCAGTTCGATCAGTTCCTGCGCATGATGGAGGGCGGGCAGCAGTTTGGCGGCGGCGGTTCTTCCTACGGCGGTGCGTATCAGCAGACCCAACGCGGGCCCACACTGGAAGATGCCTGTAGCGTGCTGGGCGTGAAAAGCAGCGATGATAGCACCACCATCAAACGCGCTTATCGTAAGCTAATGAGCGAGCATCATCCTGATAAACTGGTGGCGAAAGGATTACCGCCAGAGATGATGGAGATGGCGAAACAGAAAGCGCAGGAAATCCAGGCGGCTTACGATCTGATTCGTAAGGAGAAGGGGTTTAAGTAAGTTTGTTTTTCCCTCACCCTAGCCCTCTCCCGCAAGCGGGCGAGGGAACCGTTTATTGCGATGTTAAGATCTGCAAATCCACTCACCCCAACCCTCTACCGCGTGCGGACGAGGGTTGGGGTGAGGGAAGAAACTAAAACTCTGCCGGCTGCCTAAACGTCATGCTGTTACCAAAAGCCGGATGGGTAATCGTCAGAGATTCGGCATGCAGCTGCAAACGCGGGGCCATCGCCAGCGCCTCTTGGTGCGCATAAAAGCGGTCACCGAGAATCGGATGCCCCAGCGCCAGCAGATGTACACGCAGCTGATGTGAACGTCCGGTAATCGGCTTCAGCTTGATGCGCGCGCTGTGAGTCGCTTCGTACTCCAGCACCTGATACTCCGTTTGCGCCGCCTTGCCGTTCTCGAAACACACCATCTGCTTCGGCCGATTCGGCCAGTCGCAAATCAGCGGCAGATCGATTAACCCTTCTTCTGCCGCCGGATGTCCCCAAACACGCGCCACATAATACTTAGAGGGCTCGCGCTCACGAAACTGGCGCTTGAGTTCACGCTCTGCCGCTTTATTCAGGGCCACGATTATCACGCCGCTGGTGGCCATATCAAGACGATGCACCGATTCCGCCTGCGGGAAATCACGCTGGATGCGCGTCATCACGCTATCCTTGTGCTCCTCAAGACGACCCGGCACTGACAGCAACCCGCTCGGTTTATTCACCACCATAATGTGCTCGTCCTGATAGAGAATATGCAGCCAGGGCTCGAGCGGCGGGTTGTAGGCTTCCATCAGCATGATGTCGCGGTCCTGAACATTATTGGTGCGTCACGACGATCAGGCGCAGCGCATCAAGACGCCAGCCCGCATCGCCCAGGCTTTCCAGCACCTGCTCGCGATTGCTTTCCAGCGCTTCAACCTCATCATCACGGATGTTGGGGTTAACAGCGCGCAGCGCTTCGAGGCGTGACAGTTCTGAACCCAGCTTCTCTTCGGCTTCGACTTTCGCCGCCGCGATAATCGCCTGCGCTTCCGGCACAATCACTTTTTCCGCCTGGGTTAGAATCTCGTGCACATCTTGCTGCACGGCATTCACCAGCTTGCTGCCAGTATGACGATTCACCGCATTGAGCTGACGGTTAAAGCTTTCAAACTCGACCTTGCCAGCCAAATTGTTACCGGCACGATCCATCAGCAAACGCACCGGGGTTGGCGGTAAGAAGCGGGTGAGCTGCAGGCTTTTCGGCGCTTGCGCTTCAACCACATAGATCATCTCCACCAGCAGCGTACCTACCGGCAGCGCCTTGTTCTTCAGCAGCGACAGCGCGCAGCTGCCGGTATCGCCAGAAAGAATCAGATCGAGACCATTAAGAATCAGCGGGTGTTCCCAGGTGATGAACTGCGTGTCTTCGCGTGACAGCGCCTGATTACGGTTGAAGGTTACGGTACAACCGTCCTCCGGCAGGCCAGGGAAATCGGGCACCAGCATGTGATCGGATGGCGTCAGCACAATCAGGCTGTCGCTGCGATCTTCCTGGTTGATGCCGACGATATCGAACAGGTTCAGCGCGAAGTTAACCAGATCGGTATCATTATCCTGTTCGCCGATGGCATTCGCCAACGCTTGTGCCGCTTCGCCACCGTTGGAGTTGAGTTCCAGCAGGCGGTCGCGCCCCTGCTCCAGCTGCGATTTCAGCGCATCATGCTGCTTGCGGCTCTCGGTGATGAACGCATCCAGCCCCTGCGGGTTTTCCGGCGCGGCGAGGTATTCAATCAGCTGCTTGTACTCGTTGTCATAGATCGCGCGGCCGGTTGGACAGGTATGCTCAAACGCGTCCAGACCTTCGTGATACCAGCGCAGCAGCACCGCCTGGGCAGTTTTTTCCAGCCACGGCACCAGAATCTGGATGTCATGCATTTGGCCGATACGATCGAGACGACCGATACGCTGTTCCAGTAGATCCGGGTTGAACGGCAGATCGAACATCACCAGACGACTGGCGAACTGGAAGTTACGGCCTTCTGAACCGATTTCCGAGCACAGCAATACCTGCGCGCCATCCTCTTCGGAGGCGAAGAAGGCGGCTGCACGGTCGCGTTCAATGATCGACAAACCTTCGTGGAATACAGCCGCGCGAATACCTTCACGCTCACGCAGTACCTGCTCCAGCTGCAGTGCGGTGGCCGCTTTGGCGCAAATCACCAGCACTTTCTCTTTGCGGTTGCTGGTGAGATAGCCCATCAGCCACTCAACGCGGGGATCGAAGTTCCACCAGGTGCCGCTGTCGCCTTCGAATTCCTGATAAATCTGCTCGGGATACAGCATGTCGCGCGCGCGCTCTTCTGCGCTTTTGCGCGTGCCCATGATGCCGGAGACTTTAATGGCGGTCTGATACTGTGCCGGCAGCGGCAGGCGAATTTGGTGCAGCTCGCGTTTCGGGAAGCCTTTTACACCGTTTCGGGTGTTACGGAACAGCACGCGGCTGGTGCCGTGACGATCCATCAGCATTGAGACCAGCTCTTTACGCGCATCCTCTTTGCCGTCGCGATCGCTATTGGCCACTTGCAGCAGCGGCTCAATATCCTGCTCACCGATCAAATCGTTGATCAGATTCATTTCATCTTTGCTGATGGCGTGATCGGCCAGCAGCGAGCTGACGGCATCTGCCACCGGGCGATAATGCTGCTGCTCTTCAACGAACTGGCCAAAATCGTGGAAGCGATTCGGATCGAGCAGGCGCAGACGGGCAAAGTGGCTCTCTAAGCCCAGCTGTTCTGGCGTTGCGGTCAACAGCAGCACGCCAGCTGTTTTCTCTGCCAGCTGCTCGATGACCTGATATTCACGGCTCGGCGCGTCTTCGCTCCACGCGAGGTGGTGCGCTTCATCGACCACCAGCAGATCCCATTCGGCGTCCGCCAGCAGTTCAAGACGCTGTTTATTGCGGCGTACAAAGTCAAGCGAACAGATAATTAACTGCTCGGTTTCAAAAGCGTTATCGCTGTCATGCTGGGCTTCGGTATAGCGATCGTCATCAAACAGCGCAAAGCGCAGGTTAAAGCGACGCAGCATCTCTACCAGCCACTGATGTTGCAGCGTTTCCGGCACCACAATCAGCACGCGTTCGGCGCGACCGGCCAGCAGCTGTTGCTGGATGATCATCCCAGCTTCAATGGTTTTACCCAGGCCCACTTCGTCCGCCAGCAGGACGCGCGGCGCATGGCGACGGCCAACATCGTGCGCGATGTGCAGCTGATGCGGGATCAGATTGGTGCGCATACCGCGCAGGCCGCTGATTGGCAAACGATATTGCTCACTATGATATTTACGCGCACGAAAACGCAGCGCAAAGCGATCCATACGGTCGAGCTGACCGGCGAACAAGCGATCCTGCGGCTTGCTGAACACCAGTTTGCTGTCCAGCATCACTTCACGCATCACCACATCGGTTTCTTCGTTATCGAGACGCGTGCCGATGTAAGTCATTAACTCGTTTTCGTTGCGGACTTCATCGACGCACATCTGCCAGCCTTCATGGCTGGTGATGGTGTCACCCGGATTGAAAATTACACGGGTAACCGGAGCATCATTTCGTGCATACAGGCGGTTTTCGCCGGTTGCCGGAAACAGCATGGTAATCATACGCGTATCAATCGCGACAACCGTGCCCAGTCCCAGTTCACTTTCCGTATCACTAATCCAGCGCTGACCCAGTGTAAAAACCATATATTTTTTGCTCGACTCTCTTACATGCCATAAAGAAGTTCACCTGCACTCAGGCAATACGCAACCGCCAAACGGGTGTTTGGTCAGATTGTGTGTGCGGTGAGAATCAGGAAGGGCGCTATGGTACTGGATGGCAAGGCATTCGTCACCTGTCAAAAAAGCCCCAGTTGCCCAGTAATCAGTGTAGCAAAGTCATCACCGACGAACGGTAAAATGCCATCAGCCACCGGTTGTAGCTGTTTACTAACGTAGTGATCGTAGTCCAGCGGCGTATTGCGTGCCTCCAGCGGTTCAGGGCCAGAGGTGGCCATTACATAGCGAATTGAGCCGCCGTTCTGGTATTGCAGCGGCCGCTGTAGCTTACGATTTTGCTCATCGGCAAGGCGTGCGGCGCGCACGTGGGGCGGCACATTGCGTTCGTAATCTTTCAGCGCCCGACGTAGCCGTTTTTTGTAGATCAGTTGCTCATCGAGCTCGCCCGCCAGCAGCTGTGCCACCGTCTCGCGAATATAATCCTGCCACGGCTCACCGCGGAATATACGGCCATACAGGTTTTGCTGGAACTGCTGCGCCAGCGGTGTCCAGTCGGTACGCACGGATTCAAGTCCTTTAAACACCAGCCGCTCGCCGCCGTCGCTGCGGATCATACCGGCATAACGTTTTTTACTGCCCTGTTCGGCACCGCGAATCGTCGGCATCAGGAAGCGGCTAAAGTGCGTTTCATACTCCAGCTCCAGCGCGCTCGCCAGTCCATAAGTCGCTTGCAGATGCTGTTGCCACCAGCCGTTGACGTGCCCGGCCAGGCGGCGACCAATCGCCGTCGCATCTTCTTCGCTGTGCGCGCCTTTTAGCCAGACAAAGGTGGAATCGGTGTCGCCATAAATAACGTCAAAGCCTTCCGCTTCAATCAGCTCGCGCGTTTGCTGCATGATGGCGTGGCCACGCAGTGTAATTGACGACGCCAAACGCGGATCGAAAAAGCGGCAGGCGCTGGTACCGAGCACGCCGTAAAAGGCGTTCATAATAATTTTCAGCGCCTGCGACAGCGGTTTATTGCCGTCGCGCTTGGCGGCTTCACGTCCTTGCCAAATCTGCTCAACGATTGCCGGTAAGCAGTGCGTGTCACGGGAAAAACGTGCATTTCGAAAGCCGGGGACAGAATCGGCATCATCCGGATGGGCCAGACCTTCTACCAGCCCAACCGGATCGATCAGGAAAGTACGAATAATTGAGGGATAGAGGCTTTTATAATCCAGCACCAGCACCGAGTCGTACAGGCCGGGGCGCGAATCCATTACATAGCCGCCGGGGCTGGCTTCAGGCGCCACTTCACCGAGATTCGGCGCGACAAAACCAGCGCGGTGCATGCGTGGAATATAGAGATGACCAAACGCCGCCACCGAACCGCCGTGGCGATCCACTGCTAACCCATTTACCGTGGCGCGTTCCAGCAGGAACGGCATGATGGCGGTGTGCTGGAAGATGCGCGTTACCAGCTCGCAATCCTTAAGATTGTATTTCGCCAGCGCCGGTTTATCGTTGGCAAAGCGCCAGTTGATCTCCTCCATGCGCTGCCATGGATTATTGATGGCTTTGCCTTCACCCAGCAGCTGGCGCGAGACCGCTTCAAGGCTGAAAGAGGGGAAATCCCAGAAAGCGGATTTGAGCGCGTCAATGCCATCAATAATCAAGCGGCCAGTGGCCTGCGCGAAGAACACGCCGGGTTTGAAGCCATGCTCGCGCCACTCTAAAGCCTGCTTCTGACGCCCTAAACGCAGCGGAATGCCGTAGCGATCGGCGTGCTTTTGTAATACGCGCAGGTCAAACTGCACCACGTTCCAGCCGATAATCACATCCGGTTCATGTTGCTCAAACCAGGCGTTGAGCTGCTCCAGCAACTGCGGGCGGCTATCGACATAGATGAGTTCGAAATCGAGGGGGCTGGCGTCGCCGTTGGGCGGACCGAGCATGTAGACCTGACGCTGGCCGCAGCCTTCCAGCCCAATACAATAAAGCTCGCCATGCTGGGTAGTTTCGATATCCAGCGAAACCCATTTCAGCTGTGGACGATAATCAGGATGTGGCTTCAGGCGCGCGTTAACTACGCTGTCACCGCGCGCCTCGCCACTAAACCACACTGGCGCGGTGATAAAGCGTTCCATCAGGTAGCGTTCCGGCGGGCGGATATCGGCTTCATAGACCGGAATGCCGTTCTCGCGCAGACGCTTTTCGAGGTTTTGCAGTTGGCGATTGCTGCGGCAATAGAGGCCAAAAACCGGGCGGCGGCGGAAATCTTTCAGTTCAAGCGTTTGCAAACGAATATGGCGCTCATCGTACAGCTGCGCTTCGGTTTGCGCACGAAACGCTTCCGGGATAAACGCCACCGATTCCTGAGCAGGCAGAACCAGCCGCTGCGGGCCGCTGTCTGTCGCCAGCCACAGCACCACTTCGCTGCCAGTCGGCGTATCTCGCCAATGTCGGGTAAGCAGAAAACCTGCGCGCGGATCGGTCACGTTAACTCCGGAGAATGAATTATATTCAGTATAACATGGATGTTTATACAGTGTATTTGGATCTCTGGCGTAAATCCCCGGGAGCTTACACCCGTAAGTGACCGGGGCAAGCGAACGCAGCCAACGCACCTGCCATTTGAAGGATGACGGAAAAGCCTACAATTCTTGCCTTGACGCTGGCGCACGCGCTCTGGACAATCCAGCCTCTATATTCCGCAGAGGATATTTATGGAAGCCTGGATTCAACACCTGTTTTCGCAATCGCTGGAGTACGCGCTGATCGCCGTTGCGCTGGTGACCTTTCTTGAGTCACTGGCATTCGTGGGATTGCTGTTGCCGGGCACGGTATTAATGGCCAGCCTTGGGGCGCTGGTAGGAAGTGGACAAATTGGCCTTTACCCTGCGTGGGCGGCCGGATTCATCGGCTGTTTAGTCGGCGATTGGGTCTCTTATGGCATCGGCTGGAAGTTTCAGGGTCCGCTGCATCGCTGGAAATATCTGAAAAAATATCAGGGGCTGCTGGATAAAACCGAGCACGCGCTGCATCAACACAGCATGTTCACCATTCTGGTGGGGCGTTTTGTGGGTCCGACGCGTCCGCTGATTCCGTTAGCGGCAGGTATGCTGGAACTGCCGGTGCGCAAGTTCCTGCCACCGAATCTCATTGGCTGCATTCTTTGGCCGCCGGCTTATTTAATGCCGGGCATTCTGGCGGGCGTGGCGATTGATGTACCGCAGGCCGCGCAGGGCGGCAGCTTCAAATGGCTGCTGTTGCTGGTGGCGCTGCTGCTGTGGATCGGTGGCTGGTTGCTGTGGCGCTGGTGGCGCAGTGGGAAAACCGTCGATTGGGCAACCCAGTATCTGCCGACTGCGCGCCTGCGCTGGCTGGCACCGCTGGCGGCAGCGATCGGGCTGGGCGCGTTTATCGCGATCCAGTTCCATCCCATGATGCCGATCTTCCGCCACCTGCTGTGGAAAGTGTTCTTCGCTTAACGCGGTTGCACGCCAAGGATGGCGGCTGCCGTGCTTTCACCCCGAATCAAACTCTCCGTGCTGCCGTCCCAATAGATGCGCCCATCGACGATCACTAAACTGCGCGGCGCAATCTGCTGAGCATCTTCCAGGCTGTGCGAAACCATCAGCAGCGTGATATTGCGCGTTTCACATACCGAACGTACCAGCTGCAGCATCTCACCGCGCAGCGCCGGATCAAGCGCCGAAAACGGCTCATCCAGCAGCAAAATAGGCTGATTGCGCAGCAGGCAACGCGCCAGCGCCACGCGCTGACGCTGGCCACCGGAAAGCTGTCCCGGCAAGCGCGTCAGCAGCTCCTGCAAGCCGGTTTGTTCGGCAATGTCAGTGACTTGTTGCTGCTGCGCGCGCGTGAGTTTCAGGCCAGGATGCAAACCCAGCGCCATGTTCTGCTGCACCGTCAGGTGCGGAAACAGGTTGTTCTCCTGAAACAGCATCGACACCGGCCGCGCCGACGGCACGCTGTTAGTGTGATCAACGCCATCCATTACCAGCGAGCCTTGATTGATCGGCAAAAAGCCGCCAATCAGACTCAGCAAGGTGCTTTTGCCCGCGCCGCTTGGACCAAGGATCGCCAGGCGTTCACCCGCCTGCGCCGCAAAACTGAAGCGCATCGGCAGATGCTGATAAAGGTAAGTGAGGTTATTCAGTGTCAGCATGGCGGCCCGGTAATTTTTCCATCAGCGTAAAGAGTAGCAAGCAGAGCAACAGCAATAGCAGTGCGGTGACAGCACCATCCGCACCACGATAGGCACCGATCTGCTGGAAGAGATAGAAGGGCAGCGTGCGGAAATCGGCGCTGCCAAAAAGCGCCACCACGCCAAAGTCACCGATCGACAATACGCAGGCAAACGCCAGCGCCTGCGCAATCGGACGTTTCAGCGCGCGTAGCTCAATCAGTCGTAAGCGGTTAAAACCTGAGATGCCGAGTGAGGAACAGAGCTGGCCATAACGGGCGCTGATATCGCGCATGGGATTCTCCAGTACTTTCATCGCATAGGGAATGGCGATCAGCGCATTAGTGAAAATCACTAAGCCATCGGCGCGCTGCGGCAGGCCAACGGTGGCGTTGAACAGCAGGAAAAATCCACTTGCCAGCACAATGCCCGGCATCGCCAGAATCAGCATGCCGCTGAGTTCCATGGCCTGCGCGGCGATCATTTTCTGACGCTGGCGCAGTTCGCGGCTGCTCCACAGCAGCATCATGGTCAGCACCACACAGAGTACGCCGGCGCCGACCGCGATACGCAGCGAGGTAAAGGTGGCTTGCCACAATGCTGATTGTTGCAATGCACCGGCCACGCCACCGCGTAGGCCATCGACCACCACCGCCGCCAGCGGTGGCAACAGTAGCAGCAGCGCCATGCCAATTAACACGGTATCGGTAAAACGCGCATGCCATGAATCGCGCGGGTCGCGCCAGCCGCGAATGCTCTGGCTGCCAGTGGGAATTGCTTTGCTAAAGCGCTGACTCAGCAGGACCAATAATAAACAACAGCCAAGCTGTAGCAGGGCCAGCAGTGCCGCACGGCCAGGATCATAATCAAAATTCAGCGCCTGATAGATCGCCAGTTCCAGCGTGGTGGCCTGCGGTCCGCCGCCCAGCGCCAGCACGGTGGCGAAGCTGGCGAAGCACAGCATAAAGATCAGTGCCGCTGTAGGCAGAATCTGGCGGCGCAGCCACGGCCACTCCAGCAGTCGAAACAGATTCCAGCCGCGCAGGCCGAGCTGCGCGGCTAATTGTCGCTGCTCGCCTGGGATGCTCTCCAGCGCCTGTAGCAGCATGCGCGTTGCCAGCGGCAGATTAAAGAACACGTGCGCCAGCAGAATGCCCTGCAAACCATACGGCGAAAAGTGGTAGTCGAATCCCAGCGTCGCACACAGTTGTGCCAGCCAGCCGCTGCGGCCGTAAACGCTCAGCAGGCCAAATACCGCCACCAGCACCGGCAGCACCAGCGTCATAGCACACAGACGCAGCAGCAGATTACGACCGGGGAAACGGCGGCGATAGAGCGCGCGTGCCAGCAGGATGGCAGGCATCACTGACAGCAGCGCCGACAGCAGCGCTTGCTCGAAGGAGAAGGCCAGCACGTGGTGCAGGTAGCTGTCGCTGAGCAGCGCGCGCCAGTCAGTGGCCGGCGCGACCATCACTAAAGCGCCAAAGGCCAGCAGTGCGACCGCGCACAGCAGCAGCGCGGTCGCACTGCCGGGAATCAACCAGCCAGGCATTAACGGCTAACGGCGCGTTGCCATGCGCTGATCCATGCAGCGCGATGGTCGGCCACTTCCGCTGGCGTGAATTGCAGCGCTTTGGCGGGGACCTGCAGCGATTGATAACCGGCAGGCAACTCGCTTTTAATCACCGGATACATCCAGTTGCCGGTGGGAATGGTCTGCTGGAAAGCCGGCGACACCATAAACTGCATGAACTGTTGCGCCAGCTGTGGCTGTTTGCTGCTGGCCAGCTGCGCGGCAACTTCTACCTGTAAATAGTGGCCTTCGCTAAATTCGGCCGCGGCGTAGTTCTCTTTCTTCTCTTCGATGATGTGGTAAGCCGGAGAGGTGGTGTAACTCAACACCAAATCGCCTTCGCCTTTGAGGAACAGGCCGTAGGCTTCACTCCAGCCTTTGGTGACGGTAACGGTTTTTTGCGCCAGCTTCTGCCACGCATCGGGCGCGTTGTCGCCATAGACTTTCTGCATCCACAGCAGCAGGCCAAGACCCGGCGTGCTGGTGCGCGGATCTTCATAAATCACGCGCCATTTTTCCGGGCTCTCGACCAGCTCCTGCAGGCTTTTAGGCGGATTCTTCAACTTGTTCTTATCGTAGACGAAGGCGAAGTAGCCGTAATCGAACGGGATAAAGGTGTCGTTGTGCCAGCCATCCGGCAGTGTTAACGCTTTGGTATCGACGCTGCTTTTGGCAAACAGGCCGGTTTTCTCCGCTGCCTGCACCAGATTGTTATCGAGGCCCAGCACCACATCGGCTTTGCTGTTTTTGCCTTCCATACGCACACGATTCAGCAGCGACACGCCATCTTCCAACGCGACGTATTTCAGTTCACAGCCGCACTGCGCTTCAAAGGCTTTTTTGACCGCCGGACCTGGCCCCCAATCGGCAGAGAATGAGTCGTAGGTGTAAACCGTCAGAACCGGTTTGGCAGCGAAAACCTGTGCCGCAACCAGCAACAACACAGGCAGAACTTTGTTTAACACTTTGCGCTCCTTGAGGAGAAAATAAGGTTGAGTCGCAAAGGATCTGAGGAGTGGGCATCTCAAATCCCTACGCCGGTATTAGCCGGATCAGGTTCGACGGGTCTTTCTCAGCCACAAAATAAGGCACCCCGTTGAGAACGGCTCATTCTAGACATTTATGTGACAGCGCGAAAGGATCACAGGCTGGAAGTCTGGTGCCACGCTTCCCGGTGCGCATGAATGCGCACCTCACAAAACTGCGCCGGCGCGATGCTCACAGCTCCGGAGGCGCAAACCAGGCGGATTTGAAGTCAAACCAGCCGAGCGTATTCAGCCGCACGCCTCGCATGCTGCGTTGCCCCTCCAGCAGCAGCCAATGATGGAAAAGCGGGTGCAGATAGTCGCTGTCGATCAGCTGTTTACTCCACTCCGCCAGCGGTAAAGCTTTCTGCCGCCAGCGCGCCGCGTCGGCTTGCCAGTCAATCGGGATACAATGATGCATTAAAGGCAGTTCGAACAGCTGAGCAAACAGCGCGTACTCCAGCGGCAGGGTAAAATTGACGCTACCGAGCCAGATATCACTCTCGCCTTCACCCTCGAACCACTCCTCGTAACTGACTTCGCGCGTAATCAACTCAACACCTTGCTGCGCCAGTAACGGACGCAGGGCGTTGGCGATACCTTCATGCTCAACGTGGTTGTTGTACCAGCTGAGCGTGAATTGGGTTAAGCCGGCTGGTTTCTCGGCAGGCGTAAGGTCGCGACGATGATGCCAGCGCGGCAGCAGGCCATAGGCCGGGAACCAGTAACGCTGATAGCCGACGCCAGCATGATTAAGCAGGGCGATAGGATTAAATAAATAGCTCACCCAGCGGCGGAAATGCGCATCTTGTCCCAGGTGTGAGCGCTGATCAAACAGGAGGAAATAACAGCCCTCTTCCAGGCGGCTCTCTTCCGATTTCTCATCGGCGTTTTCGCCCTGCAGTTTTACGCCGGCATACACCAGCTCGTCGCTGATCTCCGGCAGCACCCAAATCGATACATCGTCGATCAAGGCGCGATAGCCGAAGTAATCATCAAAGGCGGCAATTTTCAGCTGCGTTTGCTGATTACGCACCACGCTGTAGGGGCCGGTACCAATCGGCTGACGGGCAAAGTGGCGTAGCGTCTGCCATTCGCGTGGCAGGATCATCGCACTGACGCTGGCCAGCAGCCACGGTAGCCAATCGTCCGGCTGGCTTAGGTGAATATCCAGCGTCCAGGGGGCTGGTGAATGCAGCTTTTCGATATGGGAAAACAGCGGTTGACTGCGCACGCGCTCCAGCGAAGCAATCACATCCTCCATTTCCAGTTCGCGGCCATGATGAAAGCGAATGGCCGGGCGCAGGAAAAAGCGCCAATGCAGCGGCGAAGTTTGCTGCCAATGGTGCGCGATATCGGGTTCGATTTCCCCCTTTTCCTCATTTATACGCATCAGGCCGTTGAAGATTTGGCGTGCCAGATGGGTTTCTGAGCGGCGCAGCGGCGAACCGGGCAACAGATTGGGCAGCGGACGGTAATAGAGCACGCGCAGAATATGCTTGCCCTGACGGAAGCTGCGGCCTAAATGTGCCGCGATCATCTGTCGGACCTGATTTTTGTCGCCCACCAGCTGGACCAACTGTTCGATGCGATCTTGTTCCAGCAGATCCTCGGCACGCTGCTGTTGCAGCGCCAGCCCGGTATAGCAGAAACTCAACATCGAACGCTTGCCGCGTCCGGCTTCCGCCTGCCAAATCAGCCAGCCTTCGTTCTGCATGGCGTTGAGTAAATTACGCATGTGACGGCGCGAGCAGTGCAGCAGATCGGCCAGCTCGTTCAGGGTGGTTTCCTGATCCAGCCCCTGACAGCTTTGCCATAAGCGGATGAATTGCTGCTGCAGACGTGAAGAGGACATAAAAGGGGAACTCCTTCTCAGAATCGCTCAGTTTTTCCTGCCTCATATTAGAGGCATACTGCCCGGCAATGGAAGAGCGGGAGGCATTCAGTAATGAATGGCGCTCTGCCAGCGGTTCTGCCAACGTGGAACCTCTTTCTGAGTAGGGTGCATTTTCACCGCCAGCAGCGCTTTATCTGCTGGCTTTTTTCGTTTTGCTGTAGAATCTTCTACCCTCATTTCTCTAGCCATTTTTTATCCGCAAAGGGATTTCTGCATGAAATCGCTGTTAACGCGTCAACGTCGCATCAATCCGGTCTATCTCTCTTTTATGGTGGTGTCGTTTATGACGGGCGTGGCCGGGGCGCTGCAGGCGCCAACGCTGAGTCTATTTTTGACGCGTGAAGTGCAGGTTAGCCCGTTTTGGGTGGGCTTGTTCTTTACCATCAATGCGATAGCCGGCATTGTCATCAGCCTGTTAATGGCGAAGCGATCCGATAATCGAGGCGATCGCCGCAATCTGATTCTCTTCTGCTGCCTGATGGCGACACTCAATGCGCTGCTGTTTGCTTTCAACCGTCACTATTTAACGCTGGTGACGCTGGGGGTGTTTTTGTCTGCGCTGGCCAGCGTGTCGATTCCGCAGGTGTTCGCCCTCGCGCGTGAATATGCCGATCAATCGGCGCGTGAGGTGGTGATGTTCAGCTCGGTAATGCGTGCGCAGCTGTCGCTGGCATGGGTGATTGGGCCGCCGCTGTCGTTTGCGCTGGCGCTCAATTATGGCTTCACCACGTTGTTTTGCGTCGCGGCGGGGATTTTCCTGCTGAGCATGCTGCTGATCTGGCGCACCTTGCCTTCGGTACCGCGCGTGGTGGCGTCGCCTGAAGAGGTGCTGACGCAGCTTAGCCCGTGGAAAGATAGCCAGGTGCGGCTGCTGTTTATCGCCTCCGTCACCATGTGGGCGTGCAACACCATGTATATCATCGATATGCCGCTGTATATCAGCTCAACGCTCGGCCTGCCGGAGAAGCTGGCGGGATTATTAATGGGCACCGCCGCCGGGCTGGAGATTCCGATTATGCTGCTGGCCGGGCATTACGCGCGGCGGTTGGGCAAACGCAAACTGATGCTGCTGGCACTGGTGGCGGGAATTGTGTTTTATCTCGGACTGGTGATGTTCCAGTCACGTACTGCGCTGATGGTGCTGCAGCTGTTCAATGCGGCATTTATCGGCATCATCGCCGGAATTGGCATGCTGTGGTTCCAGGATTTGATGCCAGGACGGGCAGGCGCGGCAACCACCTTGTTCACGACGTCGATATCCACCGGCATGATTATCGCGGGTATTATTCAGGGCACCATGAGCGAGCGCTTTGGTCATGAGTCTGTTTATTGGCTGGCGTTGGGGTTAGCGGTGCTGGCGCTGGGATTGGCGTCACGCGTGCGGGATGTACCGCATCGATAGAAAAGAGAAGGGCGACAGAATGTCGCCCTTATTGCCTTAGCGTAAGAACGCGGGCTGATTGGTTTCGTAGCTGGAGATCGACGCTTCATGTTGCAGCGTCAGGCCAATACTGTCGAGGCCGTTGATCATGCAGTGACGGCGGAAGCTGTCGATTTCAAAGCTGTAGGTTTTCTCACCCGCCGTTACCGTCTGCGCTTCCAGATCCACCGTGAAGCTAACGCCCGGCTGCGCGGCGACCAGTTTGAACATCTCATCCACTTCTTCATCACTCAGCTTCACCGGCAGCAGCTGGTTGTTGAAACTGTTGCCGTAGAAGATGTCCGCGAAGCTTGGTGCGATCACCACATGGAAACCGAAGTCGGTCAGCGCCCAGGGCGCATGCTCACGTGAAGATCCGCAGCCGAAGTTTTCACGCGCCAGCAAAATGCTGGTGCCTTTGAACTCGGGCTTGTTCAGCACGAAGCTGGCGGTGGGGACGGTGCCGGCATCATCTTCAAAACGCCAATCGTGGAACAGATGCGCGCCAAAGCCGGTGCGCGTCACTTTCTGCAAAAACTGCTTCGGAATAATGGCATCGGTATCGACGTTAGCCGCATCCAGTGGCGCCACAATGCCGGTGTGTTGAGTAAATTTGTTTGCCATGGCTTAAGCTCCCTGAGTCAATTCACGAATGTCGGCAAAGCGACCGGTTACGGCAGCCGCCGCGGCCATCGCCGGGCTGACCAGGTGAGTACGTCCACCACGGCCCTGACGACCTTCAAAGTTACGGTTGCTGGTGGATGCACAACGCTCGCCTGGATTCAGGCGGTCATTGTTCATTGCCAGGCACATGGAGCAGCCCGGCAAGCGCCATTCAAAACCGGCTTCGAGGAAGATTTTATCCAGACCTTCGGCTTCGGCCTGCGCTTTCACTGGACCCGAACCTGGCACCACCATCGCTACTACGCCTGGCGCCACTTTGCGACCTTTAGCAATGGCGGCAGCGGCGCGCAGATCTTCAATGCGTGAGTTGGTGCAGGAGCCGATAAACACTTTATCGATCGCCACGTCAGTCAGTTTAATGCCCGGCTGCAGATCCATGTAAGCCAGCGCTTTCTCGGCCGAGGCGCGCTCAACCGGATCGGCAAACGATTGTGGATTCGGGATCGCTTGATCCACCGCCATCACCTGGCCAGGGTTGGTGCCCCAGGTAACTTGCGGGGCAATATCTTCCGCGTGCAGGGTGACAATGCTGTCAAACTTCGCATCGCGGTCAGACTTAAGCGTGCGCCAGTAAGCAACCGCCTGTTCCCACTGCTCGCCCTTCGGTGCGAACTGTTTGTCTTTCAGGTAGTTGAAGGTGGTGTCATCCGGTGCGACCAGGCCCGCTTTGGCACCCATCTCAATCGCCATATTACACAGCGTCATGCGGCCTTCCATGCTCAGCGCTTCAATCGCTGGGCCACAGAATTCAACAACGTGACCGGTACCGCCAGCGCTGCCGGTTTTACCAATGATCGCTAACACGATGTCTTTAGCGGTAATGCCCGGCGCCGCTTCGCCCAGCACTTCAATCTTCATGGTTTTCGCACGACCCTGTTTCAGGGTTTGCGTGGCAAACACATGCTCAACTTCAGAGGTACCGATACCGAACGCCAGCGAACCGAACGCGCCGTGGGTGGCGGTGTGGGAGTCGCCGCAGACAATAGTCATGCCCGGCAGCGTCATGCCTTGTTCCGGCCCAATCACGTGCACGATGCCCTGGAACGGGTGATTCAGGTCATACAGCTGAATGCCGAACTCAGCACAGTTCTTGATCAGCTCTTGCATCTGAATACGTGCCATCTCGCCAGACGCATTGATGTCTTTGGTCTGGGTCGAAACGTTATGGTCCATGGTGGCGAAGGTTTTTGACGGTTGACGCACTTTGCGGCCGTGCGCACGCAGGCCATCAAAGGCCTGCGGTGACGTCACTTCATGGATCAAATGGCGATCGATATACAGTAACGGGGTTTCTTTTGGCGCTTCGTGGACGACATGTGCATCAAATAACTTCTGGTATAAGCTTTTCATTTTATTATTTTTCCTCGGCGATAAAACCGGCAATGATGCTGCCCATTTCATCTGTGCTCACGGCTTTGCCGTCACCGGCTAAATCACGGGTGCGATAACCCGCTTCCAACGCGCGGCTCACGGCGCGTTCAATGCTTGCGGCAGCGTCATCCGCATTCAGGCTATAACGCAGCAGCAGTGACAACGACAGAATCTGGGCAATCGGGTTGGCAATATTCTGACCGGCGATATCCGGTGCAGAACCGCCTGCGGGCTCAAACAGGCCGAAACCTTCTTCGTTCAGGCTGGCGGAAGGCAACAAGCCCATGGAACCGGTAATCATCGCGCATTCATCAGACAGGATGTCGCCAAACAGGTTAGAACACAGCAGCACATCAAACTGTGATGGATCTTTAATCAGCTGCATGGTGGCGTTATCGATGTACATGTGGCTCAGCTGCACATCCGGGTAATCTTTTGCCACTTCATTGACAATTTCGCGCCACATGACCGACGTCTGCAAGACGTTGGCTTTATCGATTGAGGTGACGATGTTGCGACGTTTGCGGGCAGATTCAAAGGCGATGCGGGCAATGCGCTCGATTTCAAAGCGGTGATAAACCTCGGTGTCAAAGGCGCGCTCATGCGGGCCGCTGCCTTCGCGACCTTTCGGCTGACCGAAGTAGATGCCGCCAGTCAGTTCACGCACGCACAGGATATCGAAACCACGCTCGGCGATATCGCTGCGCAGCGGGCAAAAAGCTTCTAAACCTTTATACAGCGCGGCGGGGCGCAGGTTACTGAACAGCTTGAAGTGCTTACGCAGCGGCAGTAGCGCACCGCGCTCTGGCTGCTGAGCAGGCGGCAGATGTTCCCATTTCGGGCCACCTACCGAGCCAAACAGAATCGCATCTGCTTGTTCTGCGCCGGCAACGGTGGCCGGTGGCAACGGTTCACCATGACGATCGATGGCGATACCGCCAACATCATATTCGCTGGTGGTGATACGCATGTCGAAACGCGTACGAATTGCGTCGAGAACCTTCATGGCCTGCGCCATCACTTCCGGACCAATTCCGTCGCCTGGCAATACCGCGATATGAGAAGACTTAGACATAGTTACACCGTTTCCTTCTGATCTTTAAATTTACGCTGCAGTTCTTTTTCCACCTGCTTAGCACGCCAAATATTGTTCAACGCATTTACCATCGCTTTAGCGGATGATTCGACGATATCGGTCGCCAGGCCAACGCCGTGGAATTTACGGCCGTTGTAGTTGACGACGATATCTACCTGACCCAGCGCGTTCTCGCCGTGGCCTTTCGCGGTCAACTTGTAGTTCATCAGTTCAGCTTCAAAGCCGGTAATGCGGTTGATAGCCTGGTAAACGGCATCTACCGGGCCATTACCGGTAGCGGCATCGGCTTTGGTCTCTTCGCCACAGCCCAACTGCACAGACGCGGTGGCGGTGACGCTGGAACCTGTCTGCACGTTGAATTCGTTCAGCTGGAAGTATTCCGGCTCTTCATTCTGTTTGTTGATGAAGGCCAACGCTTCCAGGTCGTAATCGAAGACCTGACCTTTCTTATCAGCCAGTTTGAGGAAGGCATCGTACAAGGTGTCCAGATTGTAATCGGACTCTTTGTAACCCATCTCTTCCATGCGATGTTTGACGGCGGCGCGGCCCGAGCGTGAGGTCAGATTCAGCTGGATTTTGTGCAGGCCGATAGATTCTGGCGTCAGGATTTCGTAGTTTTCACGATTCTTCAGCACGCCATCCTGGTGAATACCGGATGAGTGGGCGAAGGCGTTAGAACCAACTACCGCTTTGTTGGCCGGAATCGGCATGTTGCAGATTTGGCTTACCGTTTGGCTGGTACGGTAGATTTCCTGATGATTGATATTGGTGTGCACGTTCATAATCTGCTGGCGGGTTTTAATCGCCATGATCACTTCTTCCAACGCACAGTTACCCGCGCGCTCGCCCAGACCATTCAGCGTACCTTCAACCTGACGCGCACCGGCCAATACCGCGGCGATGGCGTTGCCGGTCGCCATGCCCAAATCATCGTGGGTATGAACAGACAAAATGGCTTTATCAATGTTTGGCACGCGTGCGACCAATTGGCCGATGATGTTGGCGTATTCGCCTGGCAAGGTGTAGCCGACGGTATCGGGGATATTAATCGTGGTGGCACCAGCATTGATAGCCGCTTCAACCATGCGACACAGATCGTCGATTGGTGTGCGGCCGCCGTCTTCACAGGAGAATTCAACGTCATCGGTATAGTTGCGGGCGCGTTTAATCATGTGTACTGCACGTTCAATCACTTCCGGCAGCGTGCTGCGCAGCTTGGTGGCGATGTGCATCGGCGAAGTGGCGATGAAGGTGTGAATACGGAACGCTTCAGCGACACGCAATGATTCGTATGCGGCGTCAATGTCCTTCTCAACGCAGCGTGCCAGTCCGCAGACGCGGCTATTTTTAATGGTACGAGCAATGGTTTGTACGGATTCAAAATCGCCTGGAGAGGAAACCGGGAAGCCCACTTCCATCACATCCACGCCCATACGTTCCAATGCCAGAGCGATCTGCAGTTTTTCTTTAACACTCAGGCTGGCCTGTAAAGCCTGTTCGCCGTCACGCAGAGTGGTATCGAAAATAATAACTTGCTGGCTCATCGTAATCTTCCTTATGCATTAACTTTGCCGGTGCTACGAGCATAAAAAAACCCGCGCATTGGCGCGGGTTTCTTAAACTTCTGCAGGTTCGAATCAGTTATTGATTCCGCCCACGAGTCTACCGCGCAAACTGGATGCGTTTAGTAGTAGACCGAGTAGGCGGAAAGAATGAAACATGAGTCAAACCTCGTAAATTGTGTGCTGCACATATTGGTACTGGAATTGACGTAGCAAGTCAACCCTAAGTGCAAGGGTATTTCAGTCAAGCCAGGAGGGCGATCTGCTGTGATTTTTCAGCTGCGCAGAGCAATGACATAAATTAGCTGCAGGATAAGCAAAACCCTGCGCTTAAAAAATATTTTAGAGAATAGATTTTATTTTAATGCGTTGAAATATATTGATTTAGTTAGTTAATGCGATCTGAATCCAAAACAAGATTTGGCTTGTTGTATAGAGGAATATGATGTGATTAAGCCATTTTAAAGATAATCAAGCCAGAAAGTAATTAGCCCAAAAGATTGTGGACTGAGTGGTCAGGCAATATGAAAATCATATTTCTTATAACACGCTGCAAATAATTGCTTAGCCAGCATTATCCTCTGTGGTTATGACAAAGCATTAGTTTAATCCTCCCAGGCGATAATCACGCGTTAGTGCCTTAATTGCCGGATAGAGCCTGAGGTGGCATGCTGGCGTTTGCAGGCTGCGTAGTCTGCGGTTATGGTAATCGACCTACTCTTAAAAGAATTAACTCAAGTAGATTCCCTGTACCTGGAAGGCGGAAATGAACGCCGTCTTCTGAGCATAAACATAAGGTTTTGATCTTAATTGGCAAGCGGGGGCCGGATATCAGTGGCGTGCGGGAAACGCGAACGTCAGTGGATTCAGTCCCTCAAGCCTGGAGGCAGAAAATGGAGATGTTGTCAGGAGCCGAAATGGTCGTCCGTTCGTTAATCGATCAGGGCGTTAAGCAGGTATTCGGCTATCCGGGCGGAGCGGTGCTCGATATTTACGATGCGCTGCAAACGGTCGGTGGTATTGACCATGTATTGGTGCGTCATGAACAAGGCGCGGTGCATATGGCCGATGGCCTTGCGCGTGCGACGGGCGAGGTTGGGGTGGTGCTGGTGACGTCCGGTCCGGGCGCCACTAACGCGATCACCGGTATCGCAACGGCCTATATGGACTCCATCCCGATGGTGATTCTGTCGGGCCAGGTGCCCTCTTCACTGATCGGCTACGATGCGTTCCAGGAGTGCGACATGGTCGGCATCTCCCGTCCGGTGGTGAAGCACAGCTTCCTGGTGAAAAATACCGAAGAAATTCCAACCGTATTGAAAAAGGCCTTCTGGCTGGCAGCGAGCGGTCGTCCGGGACCGGTGGTAATCGATCTACCAAAAGATATCCTCAATCCTGCCAATAAGTTGCCATACGTATGGCCGGAAACGGTGAGCATGCGCTCCTACAATCCGACTATCCAGGGCCATAAAGGACAGATTAAGCGCGCATTGCAAACGTTATTAGCGGCCCATAAGCCGGTGATTTACGCGGGTGGTGGCGCGATCATGTCTGGCTGTGAAGCTGAACTGCTGCAGCTGGCGGAAAAACTGAATATCCCGGTAACTATGTCGTTAATGGGCCTGGGCGTGTTCCCTGGCACGCATAGTCAGAGTGTCGGGATGCTGGGTATGCACGGCACTTACGAAGCCAACATGACTATGCACAATGCCGACTTGATTTTCGGTATTGGCGTACGTTTCGATGATCGCACCACCAACAATCTGGCGAAGTACTGCCCGAATGCCACCATCATGCATATCGACGTCGATCCGACCTCGATCTCCAAAACCGTGAGCGCGGATATTCCGATTGTCGGTGATGCAAAACAGACGCTGACTCAAATGCTTGAGCTGCTGGCGCAAAGCGATGCGAAGCAGGAGCTTGATAGCCTGCGTGATTGGTGGCAAACCATTGATGGCTGGCGTAGCCGTAAGTGCCTGGAATTTGATCGCACCAGCGACAAGATTAAGCCGCAGGCGGTGATCGAAACCATCTGTCGTTTGACCAAAGGTGACGCTTACGTCACCTCTGACGTGGGTCAGCATCAGATGTTCGCTGCGCTTTATTACCAGTTCGACAAACCACGTCGTTGGATCAACTCCGGTGGCCTGGGCACCATGGGCTTCGGCCTGCCCGCTGCGTTGGGTGTGAAGATGGCGCTGCCGGATGAAACGGTTATCTGCGTGACCGGTGATGGCAGCATCCAGATGAACATTCAGGAGCTGTCAACCGCACTGCAATACGATTTGCCGGTGCTGGTGCTGAACCTCAACAACGGCTTCCTCGGCATGGTGAAGCAGTGGCAGGACATGATTTACTCCGGCCGCCACTCGCAGTCTTATATGCAATCGCTGCCTGACTTCGTCCGTCTGGCTGAAGCCTATGGCCACGTCGGCATCGCGATTCAACATCCTGCCGAACTGGAAGAGAAGCTTCAGCTGGCGCTGGACACGCTGGCGAAAGGGCGTCTGGTGTTTGTTGATGTGAATATTGACGGCAGCGAGCACGTTTACCCGATGCAGATTCGGGGTGGTTCGATGGATGAGATGTGGCTGAGCAAAACGGAGAGGACTTAATTATGCGTCGTATTTTATCGGTTCTGCTGGAAAATGAATCCGGCGCATTGTCCCGTGTCGTGGGACTGTTCTCGCAACGTGGCTACAACATTGAAAGCCTGACTGTAGCGCCCACCGATGATCCTACGTTATCCCGCATGACCATCCAAACGGTTGGCGACGCGAAAGTGCTGGAGCAGATCGAGAAGCAACTGCATAAGCTGGTGGACGTGTTACGCGTCAGCGAACTGGGGCAGGGCGCCTATGTAGAGCGCGAGATCATGCTGGTGAAAATTCAGGCCAGCGGTTACGGTCGTGAAGAAGTGAAGCGCAGCGCGGAAATTTTCCGTGGTCAGATTATCGATGTGACGCCGACGCTTTACACGGTTCAGCTGGCGGGCACCAGCGATAAACTTGATGCGTTTCTCAACACTGTACGTGATGTAGCGGAAATTGTTGAAGTGGCGCGTTCAGGAATCGTTGGTGTGTCACGCGGCGATCGCGTTATGCGTTAATAACGCAGAGAAAAGATCACATTCAGTGCTAACCCGGCGAAATGCCGGGTTTTTTTATTTTATGCGCTCAACCAGGATGCTGGAGAAAAGCGGTTGCTCAGCGTAGTTTTCTGCGGTTAGATGTTACAAATGTTTTATCCATAGCTAATCTGCGGATATTTTCGCCAGCGCTGGCTTAACAGAATTAAGGTGTCATCGTGAAACTGGATGAAATTGCGCGCCTGGCAGGCGTGTCGCGCACTACGGCCAGCTACGTAATAAATGGCAAAGCGCGGCAGTATCGTGTCAGCGAAAAAACCGTCGAAAAAGTCATGGCGGTGGTGCGTGAACACAATTATCACCCCAATGCCGTTGCGGCTGGGCTGCGTGCCGGCCGGACGCGCTCTATTGGTCTGGTAATCCCCGATTTGGAAAACACCAGTTACACCCGCATTGCAAATTATCTGGAGCGTCAGGCGCGACAGCGCGGCTATCAGCTGCTGATTGCCTGCTCGGAAGATCAGCCCGATAACGAAATGCGCTGTATTGAGCATCTGCTGCAGCGTCAGGTCGATGCCATCATTGTTTCTACCTCATTACCGCCAGAGCACCCGTTCTATCAGCGATGGATCAATGATCCCTTACCGATTATCGCTCTGGACCGCGCGCTGGATCGTGAACACTTTACCAGCGTGGTAGGAGCCGATCAGGATGATGCCCAAGCGTTGGCGGCTGAATTGCGTCAGCTGCCGGTGAAAAATGTGCTGTTCCTTGGCGCACTGCCTGAGCTTTCAGTGAGTTTCCTGCGCGAACTGGGCTTCCGCGATGCGTGGAAGGATGACGAGCGCCCTATCGATTACATTTACTGTAATAGCTTCGATCGTGCCGCCGCGGCAACGTTGTTTGAAAGCTACCTCGAAGATCATCCTATGCCGGATGCGCTGTTCACCACCTCATTTGGGCTATTACAGGGCGTGATGGACATTACGCTTAAGCGCGATGGTCGCCTGCCAACCGATCTGGCAATTGCTACCTTTGGTGATCATGAATTGCTCGATTTCCTGGAATGCCCGGTACTGGCAGTGGGTCAGCGTCACCGCGATGTCGCCGAGCGTGTGCTGGAGTTAGTATTAGCCTCGCTGGATGAGCCACGCAAACCGAAGCCTGGTTTAACGCGCATCCGCCGAAATTTATTCCGCCGTGGACAATTAAGTCGCCGCGCAAAATGAAATTGTGGGCAGCTCGCTGCCCCTTTTAATTTAACCAATAGATATTTCTCAAGAACCTCCCGGGGTAAAAAAGCGTAAATTATCGCCACCACAGCTAACAATTTAAACCTGTTAACTTTTCTTATTTGTTTACATGTTCATCAACGAGTCATAGCAGAGCCGGCGCGAAGCTGCTGGGCTTCCTTTCAGAAATCCCCTAAAATGCAGCCGCTGTCGCAGAACGCAGGGCAAATATATTTCAGCGCTAAAGCGCTTTATTTTTCGCCAATTTATATTTCGCGGAAATTTTTATTCCACTATTCATCAGGTTAATTTTAATTTTGCCGCTCAATGTCGCTTTATTCCCGTCTCCAATTAATTTCACCCGTTGTAAATAGTGATATTCACTTGCCGTTGCGGCTTGACAAGGATTTCATCGGCTCCGTAAACTCGTTTCGTGGTAAAAAGTGGGATAAAGTGGTGAAAACGGGTGATTGAGGGGTAAGGCTGGCATGTTCCGTGGAGCAACGTTAGTCAATCTCGACAGTAAAGGGCGATTAGCAGTACCAACACGCTATCGTGAATTGCTTGTCGCAGAGTCTCAGGGGCAAATGGTATGCACCATTGACCTCCACCAGCCATGCCTGCTGCTTTATACCCTGCCCGAATGGGAAATCATTGAGAAAAAGCTGTCTCGCTTATCCAGCATGAATCCTGCAGAGCGTCGCGTACAGCGACTGCTGTTAGGGCATGCCAGTGAGTGTCAGATGGATAATGCGGGCCGTTTGTTGTTAGCGAATACGCTGCGACAACACGCGGGCCTGACCAAAGAAGTGATGCTGGTTGGACAGTTCAATAAATTTGAGCTGTGGGATGAACAGACCTGGTATCAACAAGTTAAGGACGATATTGACACAGAACAGTCGGCTCAGGAGCCTTTATCTGAGCGGTTGCAGGACTTGTCGCTATAGCTATGCAGGAAAATTTCAAACACACCACAGTGCTGCTGGATGAGGCGGTTAACGGCCTCAATATCAGGGAAGACGGCATTTACATTGACGGCACTTTTGGTCGCGGCGGTCATTCGCGCTTAATTCTTTCACAGCTTGGCGAGAAAGGACAACTGATCGCGATTGATCGCGATCCGCAAGCGATAGCCGCAGCTGCTGAGATAAACGATCCCCGTTTCTCCATCGTCCACGGGCCGTTTTCGGCGCTGGCGGAATATGTCGAAGAGCGCGGTCTGACCGGCCAAATTGATGGCGTATTGCTGGATCTGGGCGTCTCGTCACCACAGCTGGATGATGCCGAACGCGGCTTCTCCTTTATGCGTGACGGACCGCTGGATATGCGTATGGATCCAACGCGTGGGCAATCAGCAGCTGAATGGCTAATGAGTGCGGAAGAAGCGGATATCGCTTTCGTGATTAAAACCTACGGTGAAGAGCGTTTCGGTAAACGTATCGCGCGTGCCATCGTAGAACGCAATCGCGAGCAGCCCATGACACGCACCAAAGAGTTGGCCACCGTTATCGCCGCTGCGATGCCGGTGAAAGACAAATTTAAGCATCCGGCAACGCGTACCTTCCAGGCGATTCGTATCTGGATCAACAGCGAGCTGGAAGAGATCGATACCGCACTAAAAGGTGCGCTGTCTGTTCTCGCTCCCGGCGGCAGATTGTCGATCATCAGCTTCCATTCGCTGGAAGATCGCTTAGTGAAGCGTTTTATGCGCGATCAGAGCCGCGGTCCACAGGTGCCAGCCGGCATCCCAATGACCGAGTCGCAGCTCAAAGCGTTAGGCGGTCGTGAACTCAAAACGCTTGGCAAGCTGATTCCGGGTGAAGCTGAAGTGAACGAAAACCCACGTGCACGCAGTTCTGTTTTGCGTATCGCGGAGAGAACAGCGTCATGATTGGCAACGAGCGTCACAGCCTGCCTGGCGTTATCGGTGGAGACCTGCTGCGTTTTGGCAAGATTCCACTGTTACTGCTGATTGCGGTGCTAGTGTCCTCCGTCGTGGTCGTGACGACCACACATAAGACGCGCCTGCTGACAGCGCAGCGTGAACAGCTGGTGCTGGAGCGTGATGCGCTCGATATCGAGTGGCGCAACCTCATTCTTGAAGAGAACGCCCTTGGCGATCACAGCCGCGTAGAGCGGATAGCAACCGATAAACTGCAAATGCAGCATGTTGATCCTTCACAGGAAAATATTGTGGTGCAGAAATAAGGAATCGCAGAACTCAATGAGTGGCGCAGGTAAAACGCTGAAGTTAAAAAAACAAGAAGATAAGGCCAGCTTTGTAAGCTGGCGCTTTGCGTTACTGTGCGGGTGTATTTTACTGGCGCTGGGTGGACTGCTGTCGCGCGTAGCGTGGTTACAGGTGATCAACCCCGATAAGCTGGTGAAAGAGGGCGATTTACGCTCGCTGCGCGTTCAGTCGGTGCCAACGGCGCGCGGTATGATCAGCGATCGTGCGGGTCGTCCACTGGCGGTGAGTGTGCCGGTGAATGCGATCTGGGCCGATCCGAAAGAACTGACTGAGCACGGCGGCGTATCGCTGGATAGCCGCTGGAGAGCATTGTCTGATGCGTTATCAATCCCGCTTGATCAACTCGCAGCACGCGTTAATGCCAACCCGAAAGGGCGCTTTATTTATCTGGCGCGTCAGGTCAATCCGGCAATCGGCGAGTATGTGAAAAAACTTAAGCTGCCGGGCATCTATCTGCGTGAAGAGTCGCGTCGCTACTATCCGGCGGGCCAGGTTACTGCGCACCTGATTGGCTTCACCAACATTGATGGACAGGGCATTGAGGGCATCGAGAAGAGCTTCGATAAATGGCTGACTGGCGCGCCGGGTGAACGTACCGTGCGTAAAGACCGCAACGGTCGCGTCATTGAAGATATCTCTTCGGTTGATAGCCGTGCGGCGCATAACCTAACGCTGAGCATTGATGAGCGTCTGCAAGCGCTGGTTTATCGGGAACTGAATAACGCCGTGGCTTTCAACAAAGCCGAATCGGGCACTGCCGTATTGGTGGATGTGAATACCGGTGAAGTGCTGGCAATGGCGAACAGTCCCGCTTATAACCCGAATAATCTTAGCAACACGCCGAAAGACGTGATGCGTAACCGCGCCATCACTGACATCTTCGAGCCAGGTTCTACCGTGAAACCCATGGTGGTGATGACGGCTTTACAGCGTGGTGTGGTGAAAGAAAACAGCGTCCTGAATACCGTGCCGTACCGCGTTAATGGTCATGAGATCAAAGACGTGGCGCGCTATAACGAATTGACCCTTACCGGGGTTTTACAGAAGTCGAGTAACGTCGGGGTTTCACGTTTGGCGTTAGCGATGCCCTCCTCAGCGCTTGTAGATACTTATGCGCGCTTTGGCTTGGGTAAACCGACCAATTTGGGGCTGGTCGGGGAAAGCAGTGGCTTATACCCTCAAAAACAACGGTGGTCTGACATAGAGAGGGCCACCTTCTCTTTCGGCTACGGGCTAATGGTAACGCCGTTACAGTTAGCGCGAGTCTACGCAACCATTGGCAGCTATGGCATCAATCGCCCGCTGTCGATCACCAAAGTTGACCCGCCAGTGGCAGGTGAACGCGTTTTCCAGGAAGACCTGGTGAAAACGGTGATGCACATGATGGAGAGCGTTGCGTTGCCAGGCGGTGGTGGGGTTAAAGCCGCCATCAAGGGCTATCGCATTGCTATTAAAACCGGTACCGCCAAGAAAGTTGGACCGGACGGACGCTACGTCAACAAATACATTGCTTACACCGCTGGCGTTGCACCTGCCAGCCGTCCTCGTTTTGCGCTGGTGGTGGTGATCAACGATCCCCAGGCCGGTAAATATTATGGTGGTGCGGTTTCAGCACCGGTGTTTGGCGCCATCATGGGCGGCGTGTTGCGTACCATGAACATTGAACCTGATGCGCTGCCAACAGTTGATAAGAACGAGTTGGTGAAGAATAGAAGTGAGGAATCAAGTGACAGATCGTAACCTGCGCGACTTACTGGCCCCATGGGTGCCGGGTGCGCCGGCGCGTCCACTCCGTGACATGACACTGGACAGCCGCGCTGCGGCTGCTGGCGATCTGTTTATCGCCGTGGCGGGCCATCATGCTGATGGACGTCGTTTTATTCCACAGGCTATTGCACAAGGTGTGGCAGCGGTGATTGCCGAAGCCGAAGGTGAGGCCAGCGATGGTGATATCCGCGAGATGCACGGCGTCCCGGTTATCTATCTGGCGCAGTTGCAGCAGCGTCTCTCTGCACTGGCCGGACGCTTTTATCAGCAGCCTGCGAGCAAACTGAAGTTAATTGGTGTTACCGGCACCAACGGTAAAACCACCACCACGCAGTTGATGGCGCAGTGGGCCAATCTGTTGGGTGAAGCCGGCGCCGTGATGGGCACGGTAGGAAATGGCCTTTACGGTCAACTGGTGGCAACTGAAAACACTACCGGCTCTGCAGTGGATGTGCAGCATGTTCTGAATGATTTGGTCGAGCAGGGCGCAACCCTGACGGCGATGGAAGTGTCTTCACATGGGCTGGTGCAGCACCGCGTGGCAGCGTTGCCGTTTGCCGCGGCGGTATTTACCAACCTGAGCCGCGATCACCTCGATTATCACGGTGATATGCAGGGCTATGAATCCGCTAAATGGCTACTGTTCTCTGAGCATCAAATCGGTGCAGCCATCATCAACGCTGATGATGAGGTTGGCCGTCGCTGGCTGGCAAAATTGCCCGATGCTGTAGCGGTAACCATGGAAGACAACCTGCAATCTGGCTGCCATGGCCGCTGGCTCAAAGCCACGGCGGTGAATTATCACGACGGCGGCGCACATATTCAATTCAGCTCCAGCTGGGGCGACGGCGAGTTTGATAGCCGTTTGATGGGCGCGTTCAACGTTAGCAACCTACTACTGGCGCTGGCTACCTTGCTAACGCTGGATTATCCGCTTACTGCGCTGGTTGCCACCGCACCGCAATTATTACCGGTTTGTGGTCGTATGGAAGTGTTCACCGCGCCAGAAAAACCCACAGTCGTGGTTGATTACGCCCACACGCCTGATGCGCTGGAAAAAGCGCTGGAAGCGGCGCGTCTGCACTGTAAAGGCCAGCTGTGGTGCGTGTTTGGCTGCGGCGGCGATCGTGATAAAGGCAAACGTCCATTGATGGGCGCGATTGCTGAGCAATTCTCCGACATTGTGGTGATCACCGACGATAATCCGCGCAGCGAAGAGCCGATGTCGATTGTGAATGATATTCTCACCGGCCTGCTCGACCCGGGTCGTGCACGCGTCGTTTCAGGACGTGCGCAGGCGGTGACCAACGCCGTCATGCAAGCCAGTGTGGATGACATCGTGCTGGTGGCCGGTAAAGGCCACGAAGATTATCAAATCATTGGCAACCGCCGTCTGGATTACTCGGATCGCGACACCGTCGCCCGTTTGCTGGGGGTGGTCGCATGATTCCCGTTTCTCTGCAAACCCTCGCTGATATCAGCGGCGGCAAGCTGCACGGCGCTGATTTAACCGTTGCCGATGTCACAACCGATACGCGCAAAGTTACTGCCGGCAGCCTGTTTGTTGCGCTGGTAGGCGAACGTTTTGATGCTCATGATTTCGCCAGCGATGCCATTGCAAGCGGCGCTCAGGCTCTGCTGGTCAGTAAGCTATTGCCGATTTCTATCCCGCAGGTAGTGGTGGCCGATACGCGTATTGCCTTCGGACAACTCGCGGCATGGGTGCGCCAACAGGCGAAAGCGCGCGTGGTTGCCCTGACGGGATCGTCCGGTAAAACCTCGGTCAAAGAGATGACCGCCGCAATTTTGCGTCAGTGCGGCGAGACGCTCTATACCGCAGGTAACCTGAATAACGATTTCGGTGTACCGATGACGCTACTGCGTCTAACGAAAGAGCATGCCTACGCAGTGATTGAGCTGGGTGCCAACCATCAGGGCGAGATTGCCTACACCACCGCGCTGGTGCGTCCGGAATCCGCGCTGGTGAATAACCTTGCCGCCGCTCATCTGGAAGGTTTTGGTTCGCTAGCAGGAGTGGCGAAAGCCAAGGGCGAAATCTTTAACGGCTTGCCGGTGCACGGCACCGCTATCGTTAACGCCGACAGTAATGATCTGGCCAACTGGCAAACGCAGTTTGTGGATAAAACGTTGTGGCGCTTCTCGCCGCAGCCGATGGCCGATGCCGAATTCCGCGCCAGTGATATTGTGCTGCGCGCTGATGCCACGCTCTTTACCCTGCATACACCGCGTGGCGATATCGCGGTTGAGTTGCCGCTGCCGGGCCGTCATAACATCGCCAATGCGTTAGCAGCTGCCGCGCTGGCGCTGTCAGTGGATGCACCGCTGACTGCGATTCAAAATGGCCTTAAAACCTTACAGCCCGTTCCTGGTCGTCTGTTCCCGATTCGTCTCGCGGCCAATCAGTTGCTACTGGATGACAGCTATAACGCCAACGTGGGTTCGATGACCGCCGCTGCGCAGGTACTCGGCGATATGCCGGGCTTCCGCGTGATGGTGGTAGGCGATATGGCGGAGTTGGGCGATGAAGCTGAACTCTGTCATCGCCAGGTTGGCGATGCGGCAAAAGCGGCAGGCATCGATCGCGTGCTGAGCACCGGCTCATTAAGCCAGCTGATTGGTGAAAATAGCGGCAAAGGCGAGCATTTCGCCAGTAAAACCGCGCTGACTGAACGTTTACGCACATTGCTGTCCGAACATCAGGACATCACTATTTTGGTTAAAGGTTCACGTAGTGCCGCCATGGAGCAGGTAGTACAGAGCTTACAGGAGAAAGGAACATGCTAGTCTGGCTGGCCGAACATCTGGTCGCATTTTATTCCGGCTTTAACGTCTTCTCATATTTGACGTTCCGCGCCATTGTCAGCCTGCTGACCGCTCTGTTCATTTCTCTGTGGATGGGACCACGTCTGATTGCCTGGCTGCAGAAACTGCAGATTGGTCAGGTGGTGCGTAACGACGGCCCCGAGTCACACTTCAGCAAACGTGGCACGCCAACGATGGGCGGCGTGATGATCCTTACCTCCATCACCATTTCGGTGCTGATGTGGGCGTATCCCTCCAATCCATACGTTTGGTGTGTTCTGGTGGTGCTGGTTGGTTTTGGCATCATCGGCTTTGTTGATGACTATCGCAAAGTGGTGCGCAAAGACACTAAAGGTCTTATCGCGCGCTGGAAATACTTCTGGATGTCAGTGATTTCACTCGCTGTGGCCTTCGCGTTGTTTATCGCTGGCAAAGATACACCCGCGACACAACTGGTGGTGCCGTTCTTTAAGGACGTTATGCCGCAGTTGGGCTTGTTCTACGTGGTGTTGGCCTACTTCGTGATTGTCGGTACCGGTAACGCCGTTAACTTAACGGATGGCCTTGATGGGCTGGCAATTATGCCAACCGTGTTCGTGGCGGCGGGCTTTGCGCTGGTGGCGTGGGCAACCGGTAACGTCAAATTCGCTGAGTATCTGCACATTCCTTATTTACGGCACGCCGGTGAACTGGTGATTGTCTGTACCGCGATTGTCGGAGCGGGGCTCGGATTTTTGTGGTTCAACACCTATCCAGCACAAGTGTTCATGGGCGATGTCGGTTCATTAGCGCTGGGCGGCGCGCTTGGGACTATTGCAGTGCTGCTGCGCCAGGAGTTCCTGCTGTTGATTATGGGCGGCGTGTTTGTCGTAGAAACCCTGTCGGTAATTCTTCAGGTGGGATCGTTCAAGCTGCGCGGACAACGCATTTTCCGCATGGCACCGATTCACCATCACTATGAATTGAAAGGCTGGCCGGAGCCGCGCGTCATCGTGCGCTTCTGGATTATTTCGCTGATGCTGGTGCTGATTGGCCTGGCAACGCTGAAGGTACGTTAATCATGGCTGACTATCGGGGCAGAAAAGTCGTCATCATCGGATTAGGCATTACTGGCCTGTCCTGTGTTGATTTCTTCCTTGCGCAAGGCGTTACGCCACGCGTGATGGATACCCGTGTCTCGCCGCCGGGACTGGACAAGCTGCCAGCCTCGGTTGAGCGCTATGTTGGCGGTATCAATAGCGATTGGCTGCTGGCGTCGGATCTGATTATTGCAAGCCCGGGTATCGCACTGGCACATCCTGCCTTAAGCGAGGCTGCTGATGCTGGCATTGAGATCATTGGCGATATCGAGTTGTTTTGTCGCGAAGCGCAGGCCCCGATTGTGGCGATTACTGGTTCAAACGGCAAAAGCACCGTGACGACGCTGGTGGGCGAAATGGCCCGCGCAGCAGGTTGGCAGGTGGGCGTTGGCGGCAACATTGGTTTGCCGGCGCTGACGCTACTGAAATCGCCAGCGCAGCTCTATGTGCTGGAGTTGTCCAGCTTCCAGCTCGAAACTACCCACAGTTTAAAAGCCGCGGCTGCGACGATCCTCAATCTTACCGAGGATCATATGGATCGCTATCCGTTGGGCATGCAGCAATATCGCGCGGCTAAGCTGCGCATTTACGAAAATGCCAGCGTCTGCGTAGTGAATGCTGACGATGGCATGACGATGCCGGTGCGCGGTGTTGATCAGCGCTGCGTGAGCTTCGGTATCAACCTTGGCGATTATCATCTCAATCAGCAGCAGGGCAGCACCTGGCTGCGGGCGAAGGGCGAGAAAGTCCTGAATACCGATGAGATGACGTTGGTGGGACAACATAACTACACCAACGCGCTGGCAGCACTGGCATTGGCTGACGCGGTGAACATTCCGCGCGCCTCCAGCCTGAAAGCCTTAACCACGTTCACCGGCCTGGCGCACCGCTTTCAGTTGGTGCATGAAGCTAATGGCGTGCGCTGGATTAACGATTCAAAAGCCACCAACGTCGGCAGCACTGAAGCGGCGCTGAATGGGCTGCAGGTAAAAGGAACGTTATGGCTGCTGCTCGGCGGCGACGGTAAGTCGGCTGATTTCAGCCCGCTGGCGCGCTATCTGCAGGGTGACAAGGTGAAGCTGTTCTGCTTTGGTCGCGATGGCGATGCCTTAGCGGCGCTGCGCCCGGAGATTGCCACGCGCACCGACACTATGCAGCAGGCGATGACGCAAATTGCTGCACAGGTGACAGCCGGCGATATGGTGCTGCTGTCTCCCGCCTGCGCCAGCCTCGATCAATTCCGCAATTTTGAGCAGCGTGGCGATCAGTTCGCGCAGCTGGCGAAGGAGTTGAGTTGATGCGCATTCCTGGAGCCGGTATCGCCAACTATCTGTCACTGCGCCTACGCGATTGGGTGATGGGCGCACGCGACAATGATGATGCGCCAGTGGTGCTGTACGATCGCACGCTGCTATGGCTGACCTTTGGGCTGGCGCTGATCGGTTTCGTGATGGTGACCTCGGCATCCATGCCGGTGGGTCAACGTTTGAACGAAGATCCATTCTATTTTGCCAAGCGTGATGCGTTTTATATCGCACTGGCGTTTGGTATGGCGTTAGTGACATTGCGCATCCCGATGGATTTCTGGCAGCGCTACAGCAACGTAATGCTAATGGTTTCGGTCGTGATGCTGCTGATCGTATTAGTGGTGGGTAGCTCGGTAAATGGTGCGTCGCGCTGGATTGCCCTTGGCCCGCTGCGTATTCAGCCAGCTGAGCTCTCAAAATTAACGCTGTTCTGCTATCTCGCCAGCTATCTGGTGCGCAAAGTGGAAGAGGTGCGTAACAACTTCTGGGGCTTCTGTAAGCCGATGGGTGTGATGGTGGTGCTGGCGGTATTGCTGCTGGCCCAGCCGGACCTCGGCACCGTGGTGGTGCTGTTTGTTACCACACTGGCGATGCTGTTTCTCGCCGGTGCGAAAATGTGGCAGTTCCTGGCGATCATTGGCTCCGGCATTTTTGCTGTGGTGCTGCTGATCATCGCCGAACCTTACCGTATGCGCCGCGTTACTTCCTTCTGGAATCCATGGGAAGATCCCTTTGGTAGCGGCTATCAGCTCACGCAGTCATTGATGGCGTTTGGACGCGGTGAGTTCTGGGGCCAGGGCTTAGGCAACTCGGTGCAGAAACTGGAATATCTGCCGGAAGCACATACTGACTTTATCTTCTCCATCATCGGCGAAGAGTTGGGTTATGTCGGTGTGGTTTTGGCGCTGTTGATGGTATTCTTCGTCGCTTTTCGCGCGATGTCGATTGGTCGCCGTGCTCTGGAGATCGATCAGCGCTTCTCAGGCTTCCTCGCTTGCTCAATTGGCGTGTGGTTTAGCTTCCAGGCGCTGGTTAATGTCGGTGCGGCCGCGGGTATGCTGCCGACCAAAGGTCTGACACTGCCGCTGATCAGTTACGGTGGTTCGAGTCTGATCATCATGTCGACCGCCATCGTGTTTTTATTGCGCATAGATTATGAAACGCGTCTGGCAAAAGCCCAGGCGTTTACCCGAGGTGCTCGATGAGTGGCAAACGGCTGATGGTCATGGCAGGCGGTACTGGTGGACACGTGTTCCCCGGTCTGGCCGTTGCCCATCACCTGATGGAACAAGGCTGGCAGGTTCGCTGGCTGGGAACCGCTGACCGAATGGAAGCGGATTTGGTGCCGAAACACGGCATTGAGATTGATTTTATCCGCATCAGCGGTTTGCGCGGTAAAGGTGTGAAAGCGCAGTTACTGGCACCGGTACGCATCTTTAATGCGTGGCGCCAGGCGCGTCGCATCATGAAAAACTGGCAGCCGGATGTGGTGCTGGGCATGGGCGGTTATGTTTCAGGTCCCGGTGGTTTAGCGGCATGGAGCTGCGGGATTCCGGTGGTACTGCATGAGCAGAACGGCATTGCCGGACTCACCAACAAGTGGCTGGCAAAAATCGCCACCAAAGTGATGCAGGCATTTCCGGGCGCATTCCCTAACGCTGAAGTGGTAGGAAATCCGGTGCGTACCGATGTGTTAGCTCTGCCATTACCGGCAGCGCGACTGAGCGGACGCTTTGGCCCGATTCGCGTGCTGGTAGTGGGTGGCAGTCAGGGCGCTCGCATCCTCAATCAGACTGTGCCACAAGTGGCTGCTGAGTTGGGCGAAGCGATTACGGTTTGGCACCAAACCGGTAAAGGCGGACTGGAAATCGTGCAGCAGGCTTATCGTGCAGCCGGCCAGCCGCAACATAAAGTCACCGAATTTATCGATGACATGGCAGAAGCCTATGCGTGGGCGGATGTGGTTGTTTGTCGCTCCGGCGCATTGACGGTCAGTGAAGTCGCTGCCGCAGGTTTACCGGCGATCTTCGTGCCGTTCCAGCATAAAGATCGTCAGCAGTACTGGAATGCGTTGCCGCTGGAAAAAGCGGGCGCAGCCAAAATTTTCGAGCAGCCGCAATTTACTGCGGCTGTAGTAGCGGACACGCTGCGTCACTGGGATCGCACCACATTATTGGCGATGGCAGAGAAAGCCCGTCAGGTGGCGATTCCCGATGCAACCGAGCGGGTTGCAAATGAAGTGGCACGTGTCGCGAAGTAAATTAATCGGCCAGTTGATTTGGCCCGTACCTTCAGTAGGTACAAACGGGAAAAACAGGTAATTGAAACAGATGAATACACAACAATTGGCAAAACTGCGTTCTATTGTGCCCGAGATGCGTCGCGTCCGGCACATTCACTTTGTCGGCATCGGTGGTGCTGGCATGGGCGGTATTGCCGAGGTGTTGGCGAACGAAGGTTATCACATCAGCGGTTCTGATCTGGCGCCGAACCCGGTGACACAGCATTTGGCCGCGTTGGGCGCGACGATTTACTTCAACCATCGCCCGGAAAACGTCACCGATGCGAGTGTAGTCGTGGTGTCTACGGCCGTGGCGCAGGATAACCCTGAGCTGGTGGCCGCGCGCGAGCAGCGCATTCCCGTGATTCGTCGCGCGGAGATGCTGGCCGAACTGATGCGCTTCCGTCACGGCATTGCCGTGGCCGGCACGCACGGTAAAACCACCACTACCGCAATGGTGACCAGCATTTATGCGGAGGGCGGACTGGATCCGACTTTCGTCAACGGCGGCTTAGTGAAAGCTGCGGGAACGCATGCGCGCCTTGGCAGCAGCCGTTACCTGATTGCGGAAGCGGACGAAAGTGACGCGTCCTTCCTGCATCTGCAGCCGATGGTGGCGATTGTTACCAACATCGAAGCCGACCATATGGACACTTATCAAGGCGATTTCGAGAACCTGAAGCAGACCTTCATTAACTTCCTGCACAACCTGCCATTCTACGGACGTGCGGTGATGTGTGTTGATGACGCGGTGATTCGTGATCTGATTCCGCGTGTAGGCCGCCAGGTTACCACATACGGCTTCAGCGAAGACGCCGATGTACGTATCGAGAATTACGAACAGCGTGGCGCGCAAGGTCATTTCACTCTGATTCGCCATGATAAACCGGTGCTGAAAGTGACGCTGAATGCGCCCGGTCGACATAACGCATTAAACGCGGCGGCGGCTGTGGCCGTAGCCAGCGAAGAAGGGATTGAAGACAACGCGATTCTGGCCGCACTGGAGAGCTTCCAGGGAACCGGGCGCCGCTTTGACGTACTGGGCGAGTTTGATACCGCCGCCGTCAATGGCAACCCGGGCAGCGCGATGTTGGTCGATGATTATGGGCACCATCCAACCGAAGTTGATGTCACCATCAAAGCGGCACGTGCGGGCTGGCCTGACAAAAAGCTGGTTATGGTGTTCCAGCCGCATCGCTACACGCGTACGCGTGACCTGTTTGATGATTTCGCCAATGTGCTGTCGCAGGTTGATGTGCTGCTGATGCTGGATGTTTATCCAGCCGGTGAAGCCGCCATTCCGGGCGCTGACAGTCGCTCGCTGTGCCGCGCGATTCGTAATCGTGGCAAGGTTGATCCCATTTTGGTCTCTGAGCATGACGCTTTACCAGATGCCCTGGCACCGTTGCTGTCGGGCGACGATCTGGTGATCGTTCAGGGCGCAGGTAACATCGGCAAGATTGCACGTAAGCTGGCCGATAGCCAACTGCAGCCGGCGGTTAAGACGGAGGCGCGTCATGACTGAGAAGGTCGCAGTATTGATGGGCGGTACCTCGGCAGAGCGTGAAGTGTCGCTGATGTCAGGTGCGGCCGTGCTGGCCGGGCTGCGTGAAATGGGCATTGATGCACATGCTGTTGATACGCGTGATGTGTCGGTGCTGGATCTGAAACAGCAAGGCTTTGCTAGGGCGTTTATCGCGCTGCACGGCCGCGGTGGCGAAGATGGCACGTTACAAGCGGTGCTGGAGTTCCTGCAACTGCCGTATACCGGCAGCGGCGTGATGGCTTCTGCCATCACCATGGACAAACTGCGCAGTAAATTGCTGTGGCAGGGCAGGGGATTGCCGTCAGGCAAATTCGTCTGGCTCACGCGTCAGCAGCATCAGCAAGGTTTGGATGCGGATACCGTTGCCGCTATACAAGCATTAGGTTTACCGCTGTTTGTTAAGCCAAGCTGCGAAGGTTCCAGCGTTGGCATCAGCCGCGTAAACCATGCGGATGCGCTACCTGCGGCGTTAGAAGAAGCATTTCGTCATGATGACGACGTATTGATTGAAGCTTTTTTAAGCGGCGCAGAGTACACCGTAGGCATCGTGGGTGAACAAATTCTGCCTTCTATCAGAATTAAAACCGCCAGCGAGTTCTATGACTATGAAGCTAAATACATTTCTGACGATACTGAATACTTCTGTCCGAGCGGTTTAAGTGCTGAGCGAGAAGCGGAATTGCAGAAATTGGTATGGGCAGCCTGGCGCGCGCTGGGTTGCAGCGGCTGGGGCCGCGTTGACGTGATGGCCGATGGTGAGGGTAATTTCCAGCTGCTGGAAGTGAATACCTCGCCAGGCATGACCAGCCATAGTTTGGTGCCAATGGGCGCTAAGCAGGCCGGATACAGCTTCCCTCAATTGGTAGCGCGTATTCTGGAGCTGGCTGACTGATATGTCTCAGGCGGCGATACGAGTACGCAATCGCGAACCTCAGGAGCGTCTACGCTCCGGGCGTAGCAACGGTGCACGACTGTTCGGCATCGTGTTCCTGCTGATTGTGCTGGGCATCATGGTGGCGGGCGGCCTTGTGGTGCTGAAGTGGATGAATGACGCCTCGCGCTTACCCTTATCAAAGCTGGTGGTAACGGGACAAACCCACTACACCACACATGATGATATTCGCCAGGCCATTTTATCGCTCGGTGCACCGGGGACATTCATGTCGCAGAACGTGGATATCATCCAGCAGCAGATTGAGCGTTTACCCTGGATTAAGCAGGTCAGTGTGCGGAAGCAGTGGCCTGATGAGCTGAAGATAAACCTGGTGGAGTATGTTCCGGTCGCACGTTGGAACGATTCACACATGGTCGATGCCGATGGCGTCTCCTTCAGCGTCCCGGCCAGCCACGTTGGCAAAGAAACCTTGCCAATGCTGTATGGCCCGGAAGGCAGTGAAAATGAGGTGTTAGCCGGCTATCACACCATGAGTGATGTGTTGAAGGCTAACAAGTTTACCCTGAAGGTCGCGTCGATGACGGCGCGGCGCTCGTGGCAGTTGGTGACCAGTGACGATGTGCGCATCGAGTTGGGACGCAGCGATACCATGAAGCGTCTGAACCGTTTTATAGAGCTTTATCCGGATCTGCAGCAGCAGGGTCAGAGTCAGAATCAGCGCATCACCTATGTCGATTTGCGATATGACTCCGGCGCCGCAGTTGGTTGGGCAGCAGCACCGGTTGAGCCACAGGACAGTAATCAGCAACAGAACCAGGCACAGGCTAAACCACAATGATCAAGGCAACGGACAGAAAACTGGTAGTAGGACTCGAAATTGGCACCGCGAAGGTGTCCGCCCTGGTTGGGGAAATTCTGCCCGATGGTATGGTCAATATTATTGGGGTGGGCAGTTGCCCGTCTCGCGGCATGGATAAAGGCGGCGTAAACGATCTTGAGTCGGTGGTGAAATGCGTACAGCGAGCCATCGATCAGGCTGAACTGATGGCGGATTGCCAGATTTCATCGGTCTACCTTGCTTTATCGGGCAAACATATCAGTTGCCAGAACGAAATCGGGATGGTTCCGATTTCGGAAGAGGAAGTGACTCAGGATGATGTAGAGAACGTGGTGCATACGGCGAAATCCGTTCGCGTACGTGATGAACATCGTATTCTGCATGTCATTCCGCAGGAATATGCCATCGATTACCAGGAAGGCATCAAGAATCCGGTGGGACTTTCCGGCGTGCGTATGCAGGCGAAAGTACATTTGATCACCTGCCACAACGATATGGCAAAAAATATTGTCAAAGCCGTTGAACGTTGCGGCCTGAAAGTTGACCAACTGATTTTTGCCGGACTGGCCTCCAGTTTCTCAGTATTAACTGAAGACGAACGTGAGCTGGGAGTCTGTGTTGTTGATATCGGTGGCGGTACAATGGATATCGCTGTCTATACTGGCGGTGCACTGCGTCATACCAAAGTGATCCCGTATGCTGGGAACGTGGTAACCAGTGATATTGCCTACGCTTTTGGCACGCCGCCAACTGACGCGGAAGCGATTAAAGTGCGTCACGGTTGTGCATTGGGCTCGATTGTCGGCAAAGACGAAAACGTCGAGGTGCCGAGCGTGGGTGGTCGTCCACCACGTAGCCTGCAGCGTCAAACGCTGGCGGAAGTGATTGAGCCGCGTTACACCGAACTGCTGAATCTGGTCAATGACGAGATTCTGCAACTACAGGAGCAGCTGCGCCAGCAGGGCGTAAAACATCATCTGGCAGCCGGTATCGTGCTGACCGGTGGTGCGGCGCAGATTGAAGGTTTGGCAGCCTGCGCACAGCGCGTGTTTCACACGCAAGTGCGCATTGGACAGCCGCTTAACATCACCGGCCTGACGGATTATGCGCAGGAGCCGTATTACTCTACGGCGGTTGGCCTGCTGCATTACGGCAAAGAGTCACACATGAACGGTGATGCAGAAACGGAAAAACGTGCTTCGGTGGGCAATTGGTTTAAGCGAATCAACAGCTGGCTGAAGAAAGAGTTTTAATTTTTGAAAAAGGAGATCATGCTGGCAATGTTTATGATCTCCAGGCGACAGGCACATAACGGAGAGAAATCATGTTTGAACCTATGGAATTAACCAATGACGCGGTGATTAAAGTCATCGGCGTCGGCGGTGGCGGCGGCAACGCCGTAGAGCACATGGTACGCGAGCGTATCGAAGGTGTAGAATTCTTCGCTGTAAACACCGACGCGCAAGCGTTGCGTAAGACAGCGGTCGGCCAGACGATCCAGATCGGGACCAATATCACTAAAGGTCTCGGTGCAGGTGCGAACCCAGAAGTGGGCCGTAACTCTGCGGAAGAGGATCGCGAAGCACTGCGTGCTGCGCTGGATGGTGCAGACATGGTGTTCATCGCCGCAGGCATGGGTGGCGGTACCGGTACTGGTGCAGCGCCAGTTGTGGCTGAAGTAGCAAAAGATTTGGGTATCCTGACCGTTGCGGTGGTGACTAAGCCATTCAACTTCGAAGGCAAAAAGCGTATGGCTTTTGCTGAGCAGGGTATCGCCGAACTTTCTAAGCACGTCGATTCATTAATCACTATTCCTAACGACAAATTGCTGAAAGTTCTGGGCCGTGGCATCTCTCTGCTGGATGCGTTTGGTGCAGCCAACGACGTGTTGAAAGGCGCAGTGCAGGGTATCGCTGAGCTGATCACGCGTCCTGGACTGATGAACGTCGACTTTGCGGACGTACGTACCGTGATGTCAGAAATGGGTTACGCCATGATGGGTTCCGGTGTGGCATGCGGTGAAGACCGTGCGGAAGAAGCGGCAGAAATGGCTATCTCCAGTCCACTGCTGGAAGATATCGACCTGTCTGGCGCGCGCGGCGTGTTGGTCAACATCACCGCCGGCTTCGACCTGCGTCTGGACGAGTTTGAAACCGTGGGTAACACTATCCGCGCCTTCGCGTCTGACAACGCTACCGTAGTAATCGGTACATCTCTGGATCCAGAGATGAACGACGAACTGCGCGTAACCGTAGTTGCCACCGGTATTGGCATGGATAAGCGTCCAGAAATCACGTTAGTGACCAACAAACCGGCTACTCAACCTGTGATGGATCATCGCTACCAGCAGCATGGCATGGCGCCACTGCCGCAGGAGCAGAAGCCTGCAGCTAAAGTGGTGAATGAGCAACCAGCATCATCCAGCAAAGAACCCGACTACCTTGATATTCCAGCCTTCCTGCGTAAACAGGCAGACTAAGAATATCCCGATAATTGGGATTCTCCGCTCTTTGTGCTAAAGTATTCCCCCGCTGGTAATTTATACTGGCGGTCGGAAGGGTAATATTGCGAGATAAAGCGATGATCAAACAAAGGACATTAAAACGTATTGTTCAGGCGACTGGTGTCGGTTTACATACCGGCAAGAAAGTCACGCTGACCTTACGCCCTGCGTCGGCTAATACCGGGGTCATCTATCGTCGCACTGACTTGAATCCACCGGTTGATTTCCCGGCTGATGCAAAATATGTGCGCGACACCATGCTGAGTACTTGCCTGGTGAATGATGAAGGCGTGCGTATTTCAACAGTTGAACACCTGAACGCCGCATTGGCGGGCTTGGGCATCGACAACATTATTGTTGAAGTTGATGCACCGGAAATCCCGATTATGGATGGCAGTGCCGCGCCTTTTGTCTATCTGCTGATGGATGCTGGCATCGAAGAGCTGAACAGCGCGAAGAAATTCGTGCGCGTTAAGCAAACGGTGCGTGTTGAAGATGGTGATAAGTGGGCCGAGATTAAGCCGTATAACGGTTTTTCACTCGACTTTACCATCGACTTCAAGCACCCGGCGATTGACTCAAGCTCGCAGCGTTATCAGCTCAACTTCTCGGCTGAGAACTTTGTGCGTCAAATCAGCCGTGCGCGCACTTTTGGCTTTATGCGTGAAATCGAATATCTGCAGTCTAAAGGCCTGTGCCTGGGCGGTAGTTTAGATTGTGCGATTGGCCTCGATGATTTCCGCGTATTAAACGAAGACGGTCTGCGCTTTGAAGACGAGTTTGTTCGTCATAAAATGCTCGACGCGATCGGTGACTTGTTCATGTGCGGTCACAATGTTATTGGCGCATTTACCGCCTTTAAATCTGGCCATGCGTTGAACAATAAGTTGCTGCAAGCGGTTCTGGCGAAGCAGGAAGCCTGGGAATGGGCGACCTTTGAAGACGAAGCTGAACTGCCACTGGCATTCAAAGCACCTAATTTAGTTCTGGCTTAAGTCAGACATAAAACGGCAGGTTTCGCTGACACCCTCTCCGGTCAGTTGAACCTGCCGTTTTTTTATTGCCTAGCATCTAACCCTGCCAAACCGATCTCAATTCACTGTCGTGACTGGTGAAACGCTATACAAAAAAACGTGAATTCCGCCGTGGGCCCTTTAATCACTGGTGTCGAAGCCGCACATAAGTGCTATCATCTGGCGCTCATATAAGCTGGTTAACGCAGTTTTACGCGACAGCTTTATTACTTTATTCAATGCATTGTGGACGGGTTGTGATCGGGATTTTCTCACGCTGGCGACAATTAGGCAGACGCTATTTCTGGCCTCATCTCCTTTTGGGGATGGTGGCGGCCAGTTTGGGCTTGCCTGCCTGCGCGCAAAGCTCTGAGCCCGCGGCGAACGATTCGCCGATCAGCAGCCTATTTGTTGGCAATGTTGTTCAGTTCGATCATCTCATTCGTTTGCAGGAAAGCGCGCGTCGACCGAATTTTAACGTCGATTATTGGCATCAGCATGCAATTCGTACGGTGATACGCCACCTTTCCTTTAGCATGACGCCACCTGCTCAGGCTGAGGCCGACCAGGCTTTACCGCTGGCGGCGCAAAAGCTGGCGTTGATTGGTTCGCTTCAGGCGCTTTTAACCTCTCCCGCACAGCCACTTACTGTCGTTGAGCCGCAGCAAAACCTGCGTCACAGCGAGCCGCAAATCCACTCTTCTGCTGATTGGCAGGCTGCTATTCACGGCATTCGCGCCGGACCTTTCAAAGCTTAACTGCTAACCTTTTTTCCGCATCCTGTTTTAGATTTTGCAGTCCGTGAGATCACGGCTGAATTGAGAAAAATTTATCATGTTAATCAAATTGTTAACTAAAGTATTTGGCAGCAGCAACGATCGTACTCTGCGCCGTATGCGTAAAGTGGTAGACATCATCAACAAGATGGAGCCAGATTTCGTGAAGCTCTCCGATGATGAGCTGAAAGCGAAAACTGACCTGTTCCGTGAGCGCCTGAAAAAAGGCGAGAGCCTTGAAAGTCTGATTCCAGAAGCTTTTGCCACCGTACGCGAAGCGAGTAAGCGCGTATTTGGCATGCGCCACTTTGATGTGCAGCTGATCGGCGGCATGGTGCTGAACGAACGCTGCATCGCGGAGATGCGCACCGGTGAAGGTAAAACTCTGACCGCAACTTTGCCTGCTTACCTGAATGCGCTGAGCGGCAAAGGCGTGCACGTGGTGACCGTCAACGACTATCTGGCGCAACGTGACGCCGAAAATAACCGCGCACTGTTTGAGTTTCTTGGCCTGACCATTGGTATTAACCTGCCAAATATGCCAGCCGTGGCAAAGCGTGAAGCCTATGCAGCCGATATCACCTACGGCACCAACAACGAATACGGCTTCGACTACCTTCGCGACAACATGGCATTCAGCCCGGAAGAGCGCGTGCAGCGTAAACTGCATTATGCGCTGGTGGATGAAGTCGACTCCATCTTGATCGATGAAGCACGTACGCCATTGATCATCTCTGGTCCTGCTGAAGACAGTTCTGAACTGTATACCAAAGTTAACAAGATCATCCCGCACCTGGTCCGCCAGGAGAAAGAAGATTCTGAGACTTTCCAGGGCGAAGGCGATTTCTGGGTCGATGAGAAAGCACGTCAGGCGCACATGAGCGAGCGTGGCCTGGTGAAAGTTGAAGAGCTGCTGGTTAGCCAAAACATTATGGAAGAGGGCGAGTCACTCTACTCACCAACCAACATTATGTTGATGCACCATGTTACGGCGGCACTGCGTGCTCATGCACTTTTCACCCGTGACGTAGATTACATCGTAAAAGATGGTGAAGTGGTCATCGTCGATGAACATACCGGTCGTACCATGCAAGGTCGCCGCTGGTCTGATGGCCTGCATCAGGCCGTTGAAGCGAAAGAGGGCGTGGAAATCCAGAATGAAAACCAGACGCTGGCTTCAATCACCTTCCAGAACTACTTCCGTATCTACGAAAAACTGGCCGGTATGACCGGTACGGCAGATACCGAAGCATTCGAATTTAGCTCTATCTATAAGCTCGACACTATCGTGGTGCCAACTAACCGTCCGATGGTGCGTAAAGATATGGCCGATCTGGTCTACATGACTGAGAAAGAGAAGATCGACGCCATTATCGAAGACATTCGCGTCTGTACCGCAAAGGGGCAGCCGGTGTTGGTGGGTACGATTTCGATTGAGAAATCCGAAGTGGTCTCCAATGAGCTGACGCGCGCAGGCATTAAACACAGCGTGCTAAATGCCAAATTCCACGCCAGTGAAGCGGATATCGTGGCACAAGCGGGCCAGCCAGCTGCGGTAACTATCGCAACGAACATGGCCGGTCGCGGTACCGATATCGTGCTGGGCGGTAGCTGGCAGGCTGAGCTTGCCGCGATGGACGAGCCGACTGAAGAGCAAATTGAGGCGATGAAAGCCGCCTGGAAACTGCGTCATGATGCAGTGCTGGCGGCGGGTGGCCTGCACATCATTGGTACTGAGCGTCACGAATCACGTCGTATCGATAATCAGCTGCGTGGTCGTGCTGGTCGTCAGGGTGATGCCGGTTCTTCACGCTTCTACCTGTCGATGGAAGATGCCTTGATGCGTATCTTCGCTTCGGATCGCGTATCAAACATGATGCGTAAACTGGGTATGAAGCCAGGCGAAGCGATTGAGCATCCATGGGTGACCAAAGCAATTGCCAACGCTCAACGCAAAGTGGAAAGTCGCAACTTCGATATTCGTAAACAGCTGCTGGAATACGATGACGTTGCTAACGATCAGCGTCGCGCCATCTACAGCCAGCGTAACGAACTGCTGGATGTGTCTGATGTATCTGAAACCATCAACAGCATCCGTGAAGATGTCTATAAAACCACCATCGATACTTACATTCCACCGCAGTCGCTGGAAGAGATGTGGGATGTCGCGGGCCTGGAAGAGCGTCTGCGTAACGACTTCGATCTGAACCTGCCAATTGCTGAGTGGTTGGATAAAGAGCCTGATCTGCATGAAGAGACGCTGCGCGAACGCATCATGAGCCATGCTGCTGAAAACTATGCTGCCAAAGAAGAAGTGGTTGGTGCAGAGATGATGCGGAACTTTGAAAAAGGCGTGATGCTGCAAACGCTGGATTCGCTATGGAAAGAGCATCTGGCGGCGATGGACTATCTGCGTCAGGGGATCCACTTGCGCGGTTACGCACAGAAAGATCCGAAGCAGGAATATAAGCGTGAATCCTTCTCTATGTTTGCAGCAATGCTGGAGTCACTGAAGTACGAAGTGATCAGTACCCTGAGCAAGGTCCAGGTACGCATGCCAGAAGAAGTTGAAGCAATGGAGCAGCAGCGTCGTGAAGAAGCGGAGCGCTTAGCACAGCAGCAACAGCTGAGCCATGTTGATGATGCAACCGCAGCAGCCGAAGCCTTAGCAGCACAAGGTGGCGAAAGGAAAGTGGGCCGTAATGACCTTTGCCCATGCGGCTCAGGCAAAAAATATAAACAGTGCCACGGTCGTCTGGCCTGATAAAAAAGGAGCCTTCGGGCTCCTTTTTTTTGCTTAAGCCTTAGCGCGTAATTGCCATTAGCTTCTCTTCGTTGAGTCGTACGCCGTGATAAGGCAGCGTGACCAACAAACCATCCGGCAAGCCAAATCGTTTGAATAATGCCCGGCTTTGAAACAGCAATTGATGGTAATTATTATCGCTGATGCCTGGATAGCTCTCATTCCACACTGTCGCGATGATCTGACGTTTTGAGGTAATCCGCAGCAACAGGCAGGAGAAGAAGCGTTTTTGCGCTTCGTTAAGTGGCATGATTTTATGTTCAGGCCACCAGGTTAGGGTGTTCTGAGCACTGTCTAAGGTGAGAAGGTCGTGAAATACCAGATGGCGTAGAGTATGTAATTGTTCCGGCGTGTTTTGTTCCAGAAACGTTGTTTCTTTGAATTCCATAGGTAATCGGGTTTGGCAGAAGAAAGTGGCTGCGAGTATTCCTAACATCCCCGGTTGCGATCATTACGACATGTCTTAATCAATGGCTTTTGTGCGGCACATGGCGTCACATCCATCTCAGTGGTTAACATCACGCAACGTCTGATTTACACTCAGCGCTCATTTATTAAAAGCGGAATCCAGCTTATGAAACACCTGCAGGTTGCGGTGGGCATCATTCGCAATACAGATCGTCAAATTTTTCTAGCCCAGCGGGCGGCAAGCTCCTATATGGCTAATAAATGGGAGTTTCCAGGCGGGAAGATTGAACAAGACGAAACCGCCGAGCAGGCGCTGAAACGTGAGTTGATGGAAGAAACCGGGATAGACGTTACTTCAGCTAAGGCAATTGGACTGGCCGATCATAGCTATGAAGACCTGCGCGTTACGCTGCATTTCTTCCTGGTGGAAGGCTGGAACGGTGCGCCTTATGGCCGTGAAGGACAGCCACAACGCTGGGTTGAACAGCAGGATTTGGTTGCGGATGAATTTCCTCCGGCAAACCATGAGCTGATAGGTCGTCTGGTGGCCGGCGAGATTTAAGTTAAGGGGCTGCTGGCCCCTTACTTTTTTGTTACTGCTGCTCTTCGCTCCAGTCATCGCTGTCTGTCAGGTCACCGTTGCTGGGAATGCGTTTTTCTTCTGCTGCCCATTCACCTAAATCAATCAGCTGGCAACGTTTACTGCAGAATGGCCGCCACGGGCTCAACTCATCCCAGATCACATCTCTACGACAATTGGGACAAGGTACGGTAATAATCTCTTCCGGCATAACTTCCTCTAACAACAAGCTAATTCAAAATTCAGTCGGGCTGGCACCTCACCCCGTTCGCTGTCTAACGGCAGAAAACGAATGGCATAGCGACTTTTGTGACCCGAGACTTGCGGATACAGCGCATCTTCCAGCATTAACTGCAGGCGCAGCAAATCGGATCCTTCGGCATTGTCCTGATAAAAACCATTGAGGCTAGTTTGATGACGGAATACGCCGGACTGACGCACTAAATCGAGAATCATCGTCAAACTATTACGCAGCGGATTCAACGATTCTAACCAGCTATTGACCTGCACATCACGCACCGATTGGTCCTGATGCAGCCAGATGTGCAGACTTGGTAAATCAAAACTACAGCAGCCGCCGGGAATACTCAGGCGCTGACGTACCAGCGCAATCAGGCGATCTTCACGTAGCTGTTGGCCCATCCGCGGCGCAGCCATCAATTCGCTAGAGTATTGTTTCAATTGCTGGCGCAGATTGCTAACGCGCAGTTCGTCAACTCCAGGCACATCCAGCCAGGCGCGTAACTTCTGCTGCTGCCGCTCCAGCTCTTTTAGCAATTCGGTGCGCATATCTCCGCGCTCAAAAATATCCAGGAGATCGCTAAGTATGCGAAAAACGCCGAGAGCCGAGACCGAACCACTTACTGGCACAGTTTCATGCAGCTGATCAATCAGATACTCAACGCGCAACCAGGTACGCATCTTCTCGTTCAAAGGGTGTTCGAATAGAACAACTGTACTCATGATGTTAATCCTTTCCGGTTGCTGCCAGACTTAGATAGTGCTGGTGAAGAGCAGCAACGCGCGGTAGCACCTGTTCAGGCGTACCGCTGTTATCAATGATGTCATCCGCACAGGCTAATCGCTGCTCACGACTGGCCTGCGCGGCAAGAATACTTTTCGCCTGACTCAGTGAAATGCCATCGCGCTGTTGAGTGCGTTGCAATTGCGTTGCGGTATCCACATCTACCACCAGCACACGATCAGCCTGCTGCTGTAATCCATTTTCGACTAACAGCGGCACCACCCAAAGCACATAAGGTGAAGTGGCCAGTAACTTTAATTGTTGTGTGCGGGCGTTAATGAGTGGATGGAGCAACTGATTGAGCCAGTTTTTTTCTTGCGGTTGCTGGAAAATAATTTCACGAAGTCGCGCACGATAGAGCGTGCCTTCAGCCGTCAGAATGGATTCTCCATGTCGTTGAGCAATCGCCTTTAAGGCGGGCGTGCCGGGTTCAACGACTTCTCTGGCAATGGCGTCAGCGTCAATAATATCAACGCCTAGCGCTGCGAAAGCATTAGCAATAGTGGTTTTACCACTGCCAATGCCACCGGTGAGCGCAACGGTATAAGGCATAGCGTTCTCGCAAAATTTATATCGTGAGCGGTGATTAACCACAGCAAGATGAGAGCATGATCACAATCATTTTTCTCAGCTAAATTTAAGGGATTGTAGCCTAAATAAAGTGAAATTCGCAGTCTTGTCGCGCAAGGAATGGCGCGTATGATAACGACACTGGAGCCGTGAGCGCTACCCGAACCGCGGTTCGTCTTCACTAACCAGGACAATCAGCTATGCGCATTGAAGAAGATTTAAAACTGGGCTTTAAAGATGTTTTGATCCGCCCAAAACGCTCCACCTTGAAAAGCCGTTCCGAGGTTGAACTGGAACGCACCTTCACGTTTAAACACTCAGGCTTAAACTGGAGCGGCATACCCATTATTGCCGCTAATATGGATACCGTCGGCACGTTCACTATGGCTGAAGCGCTGGCCAGTTTTAACCTACTGACCGCGGTGCATAAGCACTATAGCGTAGAAGACTGGCAGGCATTTGTGCAGCGCGTCCCGGCGACGGTGCTGAGTCATGTGATGGTTTCCTCAGGCACATCTGAATCAGACTTCACTAAGTTATCCGCGATTCTGGCGTTATCACCGCAACTTAATTTCATCTGTATCGACGTGGCTAACGGCTACTCCGAGCACTTTGTTCAGTTCTTGCTGCGGGTGCGTGAAAGCTTCCCAGGTAAAACCATCTGTGCGGGCAATGTCGTCACCGGTGAAATGGTGGAAGAGCTAATTTTGTCGGGCGCCGATATCGTCAAAGTAGGGATTGGCCCTGGCTCGGTGTGTACCACGCGAGTGAAGACCGGCGTGGGCTATCCTCAGCTCTCTGCGGTTATTGAGTGTGCTGATGCGGCACACGGTCTGGGTGGACAAATCGTCAGTGATGGCGGCTGTTCGGTTCCGGGCGATATTGCCAAAGCTTTCGGTGGTGGTGCAGATTTCACCATGCTCGGTGGCATGCTTGCGGCGCATGACGAGTGCGAGGGCACCATCGTTGAAGATCAGGGTGAGAAGTTTATGTTGTTCTATGGCATGAGCTCCGAATCGGCGATGAAGCGTCACGTAGGCGGCGTGGCGCAGTACCGTGCAGCTGAAGGTAAAACCGTACGCTTGCCATTGCGTGGTCCCGTTGAAGATACGGTGAAAGATATCCTCGGTGGCTTGCGTTCAGCCTGCACCTACGTGGGCGCGGAGCGTTTGAAAGAGCTGACTAAGCGCACCACCTTTATCCGCGTAGCAGAACAGGAAAACCGCGTGTTTACTCGCTGATCGAAGATAACGGGCGCGCACAGCGCGTGCCCGTTAACGAATCGCATCACCCAGGCCAAATACCGGCAGATACATCGCTATCACTAACGTCCCAACAATCCCGCCAATCACCACCATCATCATCGGTTCCAGCGACGCAGCCAGAGCATCAGCCCGCGCCAGCGTTTGGGCCTCATGCCACTCCGCCAGACGCGCCAGCATCACATCGAGCGCACCTGCCTCTTCGCCAACTCTGACCAACTGGGCACAAAGCGGTGTAAACAGCAGATGCTGTTGTAACGCCTGATGCAGCGGTGCACCCGCGGCGATATGCTGTTGCAATTGAACAATGGCATCACGCCACAGACGCGATACTAGCGTAACCTCTACCGCCTGCAGGCTCTGTAACAGCGTTAAACCAGATTGCTGAGTAAGTTGCAGGATGGCGTAAATCTGGCTGAGCTGCCCACCGCGCCACAGCGGTGATAGCAACGGCATGCGTAACAGCCATTGCTGTGTACGCTTTTGCCAGGGCACTGAGCGTCGATAAGTTTGCTGCGCAGTTGCCAGCACCGCGGCGCATACCAGCGACAGTGGTAGTGCGGCTTTCTGCAAAAGTTCTGACAGAGACATCACCGCAGCGGTAAAAGCGGGCAACGGAGCATCAAAACTGGCATACACGGAGACAAATTCCGGCAGCACAAACAGCAGCATGCCGGCACTGACCGCGAGCGCCACCAGCAAGATAAACAAGGGATAACGCAGCGCCTTCACAACTTTTTGCCGTAAATATTGCTGCTTGCTTTGCTGCTGCGCCAGCTGGCGACAGCATTCGTCGAGTTGGCCCGTTAACTCGCCAACCTGCATCAGCGCGGGAAACAGCGGTGGAAAGATTTGCGGCCACTCCTGCAGCGCCTGTGAAAAGGGTTCACCGGCAATGACGCGGCGCTGCAATCCTTTCAGTAATACCCGCCAACCGGCATGCGGATGACCTTCCGCCAGCAGTATCAGGCTTTCGGCCAGCGGCAAACCGGCTTTAAGTAGCGTCGCTAATTGCCTAACCAGATCGATCTTCTGCTGCCACTTCCAATCGCGTGAGCGCCAGCATTTACCACGCTGCCAACTCACCGGCAGCATGCCTCGATCGGAAAGTTGATTGAGTAGGGCTTCCTGGCTGATGTTGAGCGACTCACCTTCCTGCAATACGCCCATGGTATCAAGCGCATGCCAGCGAAAATGATAGAGATTAGCCATCGCCAAGTCCCACCACGCGCTGCATCTCTTCAAAAGAGGTATCGCCGCGACTCACCGCTTCCAGCCCTGCAGCCAGCAGTGTTTTCAATCCTTGCTCATTGGCTATGGCCAGCAAATGCTCTAGCGGCATATCTGCCGAGATAGCATTTTGCAATTTGCTGGTTATCGGCAGAATCTCAAACAGCGCCAGACGGCCGTAATAACCAGAGAAGCAGTGATCGCAACCGGGCGCTCGCCAGGTTTGTAGGGTGCCAGGCCAGAGGTCGCCTGGCAGATGGGCGATAGCTTGCCCCGGCTGACGGCAATGCACGCACAGGCGCCTGACCAGGCGTTGCGCGACCACCAGTTGCAGAGCAGGTCCCAGCAGATAGCCCGGAATGTCCATCTGGCGCAGACGCGTCAACGTTTCAGCGGTTGAGTTAGTATGCAAAGTGGAGAGGACCAGATGGCCGGTTTGTGCCGCCTTAACGGCAATGCTTGCTGTCTCGGCATCACGAATTTCACCCACCATAATGACATCAGGATCCTGGCGCAGCAGTGCACGCAGCACACGATTAAAATCAAGCCCGCTGCGCGGCTGGATCTGCGTTTGATTAATGCCATCGAGCGGAATTTCCACCGGGTCTTCCACGCTACACACGTTCTTTTCCGGCACGTTTAGCGCGCTTAAGCCGCTGTAGAGCGTGAAGGTTTTTCCGCTTCCGGTGGGGCCGGTGACCAGAATCAAACCCTGAGGCTTTGCCAGCGCATTTTTCAACAGGCGTAACTGTGCTGCGGGCATCCCCAGTTTATCGAGTGTGATGGCGCTATTTTCACTTTGCAGCAAACGCACCACGGCCTTTTCGCCCTGACTGATGGGTAATGTCGAAAGGCGAAACGCTGCCAGTTTGTCGTCTATTTCCAGCGTAAACTGCCCATCTTGCGGTAAACGTCGTTCAGCAATATCTAATCCGCCGAGAATCTTTAAGCGTGCCAGTAGCGCAGCAGGCTGCGCCTCGGAGGATTGAGGCAGTTTATGCAGCACGCCATCTATGCGCAGACGCACGCGCAGCCCATGTCGCTGCGGTTCGAAATGGACATCCGATGCGCGACGCTGGATGGCCTGGCGCAAGATTTGATCCACCGCGTTAATCGCTGACTCGGCGCTGGCGTGTTCACGCGGCGTGCTAGCGGCTTCGGGTTCGTGGAGCAATTGTTCGAGTCGTGCCGCAGGCCAGCATTCGACGTCGACCTTACACTGGCTGGCGAACTGCAATGCTTCCAGTAGCAGCGGATCGGGCGTCTCTGCTACCGCCACGCGCAGCTGCGTGGCGTCGTGTTGCAAAATTACCGCCTGATAACGTGCGCACAAGGCTTGTAACGCGGCATTTGGATTGTCCATTAATTGGCATCCTTGTCATCAAAGCGGAACTGCTCAAGACAGCTATCGCGCAGGCTACTGTTATCACTGGTACAACTACGCTGCCAGCTCATGGTGCCATCCATTGTGTTCCAAATTGGCAGCATTTCGACCGCTAATCCGCTAAGGCTCTCTTGTCCGGTCAGATTGATCGTACCGTTGACCACGCTCAGCGTTGCCACATAGCGCGAACCTTTGGCCGCAGGAATGCCGCGCTGTCCCGCCTGACACTGCGCTGGACCGCCACGTTCAATCGAACAGAGTTCCACTGCCGTTTTATACGGCACCATGGTTTGCAGCATGTCGGTTAGCGCCGCGCGTTGCAGATAATTTTGGTAGGCCGGTAAACCGATGGCGCTGAGAATGGCGACGATGCCAATCACAATCATCAATTCGATGAGGGTAAAACCGCGTTGTCTTTCCATAGTGATGCTCCTTGTTGTGGAGCCGCTACGGTAGAAAAGGGCGAGTCAAAGCGGAAGCCAGGCATGCGCGAGTCTGGAAAGCATCGCGCAGAGAATCGTCAGGATTACAGATGAGCTAGCAGAAATTTGGAAGGCATACCGCAAAACCGCCGCCACGAAGGGCGACGGAGGCGCTGAATTAAAGGTCGCGGAAGCGCATCGATAAATCCAGCGCGCGCACATGTTTGGTTAACGCACCAACGGAAACGTAGTCTACGCCGGTCTGGGCAATGTGTGGCAACGTGGTTTCGGTAACGTTGCCAGAGACTTCCAGCAGCGCACGTTTATTGGTTAGCGCCACCGCTTCATGCATCATTTCAAGGCTGAAGTTATCCAGCATGATGATGTCCGCGCCAGCATCAATGGCATCCTGCAGTTCCGTCAGTGATTCGACTTCGACCTCAACCGGCACATCGGGCGATAGCCACAGCGCTTTTTCTACCGCGTTGCGCACCGAGCCGCTGGCAATAATGTGGTTTTCTTTAATCAGAAAAGCATCCGACAAACCTAAGCGATGATTGTTACCGCCACCGCACAGCACCGCATATTTCAGCGCGGTACGCAGACCGGGTAAGGTTTTACGCGTGTCGAGCAGTTGCGTGTTGCTACCTTGTAGCAGGGCCACATAGCGGCTGACTTCAGTAGCCACTCCAGACAACGTTTGTACGAAGTTAAGCGCAGTGCGTTCTGCGGTTAAAAGCAGGCGCGCCGGGCCACTGAGCTCAAATAGCAGTTGATCGGCAACCAGCGTTTGTCCATCTTCAACATGCCAGTTGATGCTCACTTTATTGCCCAACTGGATAAACACCTCTTCCACCCAGCGTTTACCACAAAAAACACCGACTTCACGCGTGATTACCTGCGCCTCAGCCTGCTTCTCGGCTGGCAGCAGTAACGCGGTGATATCGCGATCGGCATCCACTTCGCCGCCCAGGTCCTCCTGAAGCGCGCGGGCAACGGCTTCAGGGATATCTTGCTCAATACGCTTAATCAATTCCTGACGGCGATGATCGGGATCGTAACGACGCGTTGCCATGGTTTACCACTCCACAAGACGAGATTTTGTGCGCTCACCTTAGCCTGATTTATCGGCCATTGCCAGTTGCTGCAGGTGAAATGTTTAGTATCCTTAACTCCGGGTTGCTGGCGCATTAAGTCGCAAGTCTGCTCTCTGAAACATGTTATTCTCAGCCTGATTTTGCTGAGGATTTAACGGCATGAAACTGGAAGAGGGCTGGATCACCAGCGCGCGCAAAGTACCGTCACCCCACTTTAATCAGCGTCCGAATGATGAAGTTCCCTCGCTGTTGGTGATTCATAACATTAGCTTACCGCCCGGTGAGTTTGGCGGGCCGTGGATCGATCGGCTGTTTACCGGCACGTTGCCTGCGGATGCGCATCCCTATTTTGCCGAGATCGCCCACTTACGCGTGGCGGCACACTGTTTGATTCGCCGCGATGGTGAGTTGGTGCAATACGTCTCTTTCGATCAGCGCGCCTGGCACGCTGGGGTATCACAATTTGAAGGGCGTGAAAGCTGCAATGATTTTTCGATGGGCATTGAGCTGGAGGGCACCGATACGCTGCCGTATACCGATGCGCAATATGCCACTTTGCAACAGGTGACGGCGTTGTTATTGCAGCACTATCCATTGACGCCGTCGCGCATTACCGGCCACAGCGATATAGCGCCGGAACGTAAAACGGATCCGGGGCTCTCGTTTGACTGGCCGCGATATAAAGAGTCTATCAGGCAGGAGAATTCCTGAAACAGCAGGAGCAGGTATGACGTTGTTTAGCTTGTTATTAGTCTTAGGTTGGGAACGCCTTTTTAAGCTGGGTGAACATTGGCAACTGGATCATCGGCTTGAGCCGCTGTTCCGGAGACGTCAGCGCTTTTCCCTGCTGCGCACGCTGTTGATGACCGTCATGGCGATGCTGATCGTCTGGCTGGTGGTGTGGAGCCTGAAAGGTATTCTGTTTGGCGTAGCGCAACTGCTGTTCTGGATTGTGGTGGGTTTGCTGTGCATTGGCGCCGGTTCGGTACGGCTGCACTATCACAACTACCTTAAAGCCGCGAGCCATGACGATGAAGCAGCCCATCAGGCGATGGCCGCCGAACTGACGCTGATTCACGGTGTGCCTGTTGAGTGCACCGAACGCGAGTTCCTGCGTGAACTGCAGAATGCGCTGATATGGATTAACTTCCGCTACTATCTGGCGCCGCTGTTCTGGTTTGTGGTTGGCGGTCCTTACGGTCCGGTGCTGTTGGTGGGTTATGCATTTCTGCGCGCCTGGCAGAGTTGGCTGGCGAAACACCATTCGCCGCTGGAGCGTTCGCAATCTGGCGTTGATCGCCTGCTGCACTTGCTGGACTGGATTCCTGTGCGCCTTGCCGGTGTGGCTTACGCGCTACTCGGGCACGGCGAGCGTGCGCTGCCGGCGTGGTTTGCCGCGCTTGGCGATCTGCATCGCCCGCAGTATCAGGTGCTGACCAGCCTGGCGCAGTTCTCGCTGGCACGCGATCCGCACATGGATAAAGTCGAAACGCCACGTGTTGCGGTGGCGCTCGCGAAACGTATTTCTCTGGTGCTGGTGGTGGTGGTGGCGCTATTGACCATCTACGGCACGCTGGTGTGATCGGCCGGCGGCACGCCGAAATCCGGTGTGCCGTCTTCGCGCCAGTCAACGTACTTTAATCGCGTATGGCGATTCGGATCCCACAGCGGATCGCCCTCAATTTCCGTATAGTTACGTGCGTGATACACCAGCACATCCCGCCCCGCCTCATCCACCGTAAAGCTGTTATGCCCTGGCCCGTATTGTTGATTATCCCAACTGGTGGCAAATACCGGACGCGCCGATTTATGCCAGGCGCTGATGTTAAGCGGATCGGCCGACACATCAATGCTTAAGATGCCAAGGCAGTAATTTTCATCGGTGGCGCTGGCGGAGTAGGTGACAAACAATCGTTCACCGTGCTGAATCACTGCCGGCCCTTCATTCACGCTAAACCCTGCGCATTCCCATTCATACTCAGGTCGGCTCAGCATCAGCGGGGCGCTTTTCAATGTCCAGGGATTGAGTAGCTCGGCGAGATACAGATTGGAGTTACCGGGAATAGCCGGGTCTTTCTGCGCCCACAGATACCAGTGTTTGCCCTGATGCGAGAAGTAAGTGGCATCCAGCGAGAAGGAGTCGATGGGCGTGTGGACGCGACGGCAAGGTTGCCAGTTGCCGCTGAGCGGATCGGCATCATTACATACCAGCGCATACATACGGTGCTGGAAAAGCCCATCTTTAATTTCGCGCGTCGGCGCGGCGGCAAAATAGATCACCCATTGCCCATTTATGTGGTGCAGTTCTGGTGCCCAAATCAATGCGCTAAACGGACCGGTATCGGGTTTGTGCCATACGGTAACGGCTTGCGCATCAATCAGGCCAGCCAGCGTAGACGCATAGCGAATCTCCAGTCGGTCATATTCCGGCACCGAGGCGATAAAATAGTAGCCATCCGCGTGACGCAGAATAAAGGGATCGGCGCGTTGGGTAATAAAAGGATTGGGCCAGCTCATTTGATCTCTCCGGGTTGCGTAGTCGCTGAGGACGCGATAGGGGATACGTGATGTGAATGGGCACGGCGCAGTGCCAGATCGGCCTGAATGGTGCGCATCATTTTGCGATCCACTTTCATCAAGCGCACCACGCCAGCGGTAATCAGATAGCCGACTCCAGGAATCACGGTAAACAGCAGCATGATGCCGTTAGTGGCGCTGGGTGCCTGTTGTTTGGCACCGGCATCGTAGCCATATATCGACAGCAGGAAACCTACCATCGCACCGGCAACCGCCAGCCCAACTTTCAGGAAGAACAGATTGCCGGAGAAGCTCATACCGGTGATGCGTTTGCCGGTTTTCCATTCACCGTAATCATCCACGTCGGCCATCAGCGACCAGTGCAGCGGCGAGGGAATTTGGTGCAGGATATTCAGCAGGAAATAGGCGATCACCACCGCGACGGTGGCGTGTGGATCGATCCAGTAAAAGCCGCAGGAGAACAGCGCCAGCGCGATGTTAGTCCAGAAAAAGACTTTGAGCTTGCACCAGCGGTCGGTAAGAATTTTCGCCAGCGTGCTGCCAAACATCATGCCGATGACGCCAAGGCTGATGAACAGCGTGGCGAAGTGCGTCGATTGGCCCATCACCCAGGTGACGTAATACATGGTGGCCGCCATGCGGATAAAACCAGGGCAGACGTTACAGAACGTCAGCAGCAGAATGCGCACCCACTGATCGTTCTTCCATACGTCGCGCAGGTCCTGTTTCAAATCATCATTGCTTGGTGCCGCAGGTCGAATGCGTTCGCGCACCGTAGCAAAACAGAACAGGAACATGGCCAGACCAATCAGCGCCAACACGCTCATCGCCAGCTGATAGCCGCGTGCTTTATTGTCGCCACCAAACCACTCGGCCATCGGCAGTAGCGAAAGCGAAAGAATGAGCGTGGCAACGCCCACCATTACAAAGCGATACGACTGGCACGACACGCGTTCTCCGGGATCGTTGGTAATCACGCCACCCAGCGAGCAGTAAGGGATGTTGATGGCGGTATAGGTCAGCGACATCAGGAAGTAGGTGACAAATGCCCAGATAACTTTGTTGTCGTAGCTCCAGTCCGGCGTGGTAAACATCAAGACGCTGAACAGCACGTAGGGCACGGAAACCCACAGCAGCCAAGGGCGGAAACGGCCCCAGCGGCTCTGGGTTCGGTCGGCAATGGCGCCCATGATCGGATCGGTCACCGCATCCAGCACGCGCACCGAGAGCAACAGCGTGCCGACCAGCGCCGGGGCTAAGCCAAACACATCAGTGTAGAAATAATTGAGGAACAGCATGATGGCGCCACCAATCATGTTGCATCCGGCATCGCCCATGCCATATCCCAGTTTCTCTCGGAACGAGAGGGCTGCTCCTTTCATTGATCGTCTCCAGCGACTAGATGAGCAGAAATTATCTGTGCAAAATCAGTAATCTGCTGGGGAGCAAATGGTCGGGTAGATGGACAAAACGCGCGGGCGGGAAAAAGTGTGAGCCAGATCAGAGGAACTGCCCGGCAACAGCGTGCCGGGCAGGGAACAACATTAGGCTTTCTGTAGTTTGTTCTTAATGGTGTAGCCGATACCCAGAATCACTAGCCAGACCGGAATCAGCCATACCGAGATCGCCATGCCCGGCGTCATCAGCATAATGACCAGCACGCCGGCCAGGAACACCAGACAGATCCAGTTACCCAGCGGATAGAGCACCGCTCTGAAGCGCGTGGTCACGCCTTGCTGGTCTTTCTTCTTACGGAATTTCAGATGCGCCAGGCTGATCATCGCCCAGTTGATAACCAGAGCGGAAACCACCAGCGCCATCAGCAGACCAAAGGCTTCACCTGGCATCAGGTAGTTAATCAGGACGCACAGCAAGGTCGCAACGGCAGAGACCAGAATGGTGGCGACTGGCACGCCGCGGCTATCGACTTTTAGCAGCGCTTTTGGCGCGTTGCCTTGTTGCGCAAGGCCGAACAGCATGCGGCTATTGCAGTAAACGCAGCTGTTGTAGACCGACAGTGCAGCCGTCAGGATCACCACGTTCAGCGCGTTGGCGACAAAAGCATCGCCCAGTTCATGGAAGATCAACACGAACGGGCTGGTATCGGCTGTTACGCGCGTCCACGGCAGCAGCGACAGCAATACAGCCAGTGAGCCGATATAGAAAATCAGGATACGCCACAGCACCTGGTTAGTGGCTTTCGGGATGCTCTCTTCTGGATTGTCGGCTTCTGCGGCGGTAATGCCCACCAGCTCCAGACCACCAAACGAGAACATAATGATTGCCATCATCATCACGAGCCCGGTCATGCCGTGCGGCAAGAAACCGCCCTGATCCCAAAGGTTGCTCACGCTAGCCTGCGGGCCGCCGTTGCCGCTAAACAGCAGCCAGCCGCCGAACAGGATCATGCCGATAACCGCGACGACTTTGATGATCGCGAACCAGAACTCCATCTCACCAAACACTTTAACGTTGGTCAGGTTGATGGCGTTGATCAGCACAAAGAAGATGGCGGCAGTAGCCCAGGTGGGGAAGTCCGGCCACCAGAACTGCACGTATTTGCCGACGGCGGTCAATTCAGCCATGGCGACCAATACGTACAGCACCCAGTAGTTCCAGCCCGAGGCGAAACCGGCGAAGTTGCCCCAGTATTTGTAGGCGAAGTGGCTGAAGCTTCCGGCAACCGGCTCTTCAACCACCATTTCGCCCAGTTGGCGCATAATTAGAAAGGCAATAAAACCGGCGATCGCATAACCGAGAATCACGGCGGGACCCGCCGATTTAATCACTGATGCGCTACCCAGAAACAGGCCAGTACCTACGGCTCCGCCCAGCGCAATCAGCTGAATATGGCGATTCTTTAAGCCGCGGTGCAGCGTGTCGCCATGCTGTTGTTCCATACAAACCTCGTGATGTTGTTATTGTGCACCTGCAGTGCGCGCACTGTAAGGTTGTTTACCCTAATGTACTCTTTTCTTTACGGTATCTGGCGTGCTGTGTGCATGCATGAGCTACCACGGCGTTCAGAATAGTGATAAGCGCGCCGCTTTGCACCTGCTTTTGCTTTTTGTGCTGAGAGATGACTGAAAAAGCAGCAGCATTCACTGCGCGCCGGTCGCAATATTTCTGCCACGAAAAAATCGTGAACACGAATAGCTTTCACTTATGGTTGTACGGTTTTGGCGGCGCTAACTCAGTGTAAGGTTAGGTAAAAGTGCAATTCATTAACATTTGTTGCCGCCCAGTAATTTCTCACTCTATCCCGGTGAGTTAGCGCATCACTGCTACGATCTTCCCCTGAAGTGTGACCGCGCCCATATAGACACAAGGTGAATACTTTGTTACTTTACCGGCACCATTTTTCAATTGGTATTACCAATTTACTCCGGACGTTTGGCTGATAAGAAGGGAAGATGGCTTACAGTAAAATTCGCCAACCTAAGCTCTCTGATGCAATTGAGCAGCAACTGGAATCCCTGATTATGGAAGGGACGCTCCAGCCGGGAGAAAAACTGCTCCCCGAGCGTGAACTGGCGAAACAGTTTGATGTCTCACGTCCATCCTTGCGCGAAGCGATTCAGAGCCTGGAAGCCAAAGGCCTGCTGATGCGTCGTCAGGGCGGCGGCACCTTCGTCCAAAAAAATCTCTGGCAAAGCCTAAGCGACCCGCTGGTCGGGCTGCTTGCCGAACATCCAGAATCTCAGTTTGACCTGCTGGAAACCCGCCATGCGCTGGAAGGCGTTGCTGCCTATTATGCGGCGCTGCGGGGCACCGATGAAGATCTGCAGCGCATCCGCGACTGCCATGTTCACATTCAGCAGGCACAGGACAGCGGCGATCTCGATGCCGAAGCCGATGCAGTGATGAAGTATCAGATCGCTGTCACAGAAGCCGCTCATAATGTGGTGCTTCTGCATTTGCTGCGTTCCATGGGCCCTATGCTGGAACAAAACGTCCGTCAGAATTTTGAATTGCTCTACGCTCGCCGGGAAATGCTGGCGAAAGTGAGCGGTCACCGCGCCAGTATTTTCGAGGCGATTGTGGCTCGTGAGCCAGAACAAGCACGCGAGGCCTCTCATCGTCACCTGGCGTTCATTGAGGAAATCTTGCTGGATAGAAGTCGGGAGCAGAGTCGTCGTGAACGCTCCCTGCGTCGTTTACAGCAACGTAAGGAATAACGCACGGCAACGAACGTGCGGAAAACACGACGGGCCTGTCTTCTTGTGCTGTGAACCAGAAGCAAAGCACAAGCAGACAGGCTCCTGATAATTTCAACGTATTAGACACAGATAAGGAATACACCCCATGTCAGAACGTTTACAGAATGACGTGGATCCGATCGAAACTCGTGATTGGCTACAAGCGATCGAATCGGTCATCCGTGAAGAAGGTGTTGAGCGCGCGCAGTATCTGATTGATCAGGTAATGAGTGCAGCACGCAAAGGTGGCGTGAAAGTTGCCGCAGGTTCCTCTGCAATCAGCAACTACATTAACTCTATTGCTGTTGAAGATGAGCCGGACTATCCGGGCAACACCTCTCTTGAACGTCGTATCCGTTCCGCAATTCGTTGGAACGCCATCATGTCGGTGCTGCGTGCGTCGAAGAAAGATCTGGAGTTGGGTGGCCATATGTCCTCCTTCCAGTCTTCCGCGACCATTTATGAAGTGTGCTTCAACCACTTCTTCCGCGCGCGTAGCGACAAAGACGGCGGCGATCTGGTTTACTTCCAGGGCCATATCTCTCCGGGCATCTATGCACGTGCCTTCCTTGAAGGTCGTCTGACCGAAGAGCAGATGAACAACTTCCGTCAGGAAGTGCATGGCAACGGCCTCTCTTCTTATCCGCACCCGAAACTGATGCCAGACTTCTGGCAGTTCCCGACCGTTTCTATGGGCCTTGGTCCGCTGTCGGCGATCTATCAGGCGAAATTCCTGAAGTATCTGGAACACCGCGGTCTGAAGGACACCTCAGCACAAACCGTATACGCCTTCCTCGGTGATGGCGAGATGGATGAGCCGGAATCCAAAGGTGCGATCACCATCGGCACCCGTGAAAAGCTGGATAACCTGGTGTTCATCATCAACTGTAACCTGCAGCGTCTGGATGGCCCGGTCACCGGTAACGGTAAGATCATCAACGAGCTGGAAGGCATCTTCGCCGGTGCTGGCTGGAACGTGATCAAAGTGATCTGGGGCGGTCGTTGGGATGAACTGCTGCGTCAGGACACCAGCGGCAAGCTGATTCAACTGATGAACGAAACCGTTGACGGCGATTATCAGACCTTCAAATCCCGTGACGGCGCCTACGTGCGCGAGCACTTCTTCGGTAAATACCCGGAAACCGCAGCGCTGGTGAAAGATTGGTCAGACGAAGAGATCTTCGCCCTGAACCGCGGCGGCCACGATCCGAAGAAAGTCTACGCAGCACTGAAAAAAGCGCAGGAGACCAAAGGTCAGCCAACGCTGATTCTGGCACATACCATTAAAGGCTATGGTATGGGTGATACTGCCGAAGGCAAAAACATCGCGCACCAGGTTAAGAAGATGAACATGGATGGCGTTCGCTACATCCGCGATCGCTTCAACGTGCCGGTTGTTGATGAGAAAATCGAAGAGCTGCCGTACGTGACCTTCGAAAAAGGCTCTGAAGAGTACAACTATCTGCACGGTCAACGTGAGAAGTTGGGCGGCTACCTGCCAACGCGTCAGGCGCAATTCAGCGAGAAGCTGGAAATGCCAACGCTGGAAGAGTTCCGTCCGCTGCTGGAAGAGCAGAACAAAGAGATCTCCACCACCATCGCCTTCGTGCGTGCCTTGAACGTGATGCTGAAAAACAAGTCGATCAAAGATCGCCTGGTTCCGATCCTCGCGGATGAAGCCCGTACCTTCGGTATGGAAGGTCTGTTCCGTCAGATTGGTATCTACAGCCCGAACGGTCAGCAGTACACCCCGCAGGACCGCGAGCAGGTTGCTTACTATAAAGAAGACGAGAAAGGCCAGATTCTGCAGGAAGGGATCAATGAGCTGGGTGCAGGTTCATCCTGGCTGGCAGCAGCGACTTCTTACAGCACCAACAACCTGCCGATGATTCCGTTCTACATCTATTACTCGATGTTCGGCTTCCAGCGCATCGGCGATCTGATGTGGTTGGCGGGCGATCAGCAGGCGCGCGGCTTCCTCGTCGGCGGCACCTCCGGTCGTACTACACTGAACGGCGAAGGCCTGCAGCACGAAGATGGTCACAGCCACATTCAGTCGCTGACCATCCCGAACTGTATCTCTTACGATCCGTCTTACGCGTACGAAGTGGCGGTCATCATGCAAGATGGCCTGGTGCGTATGTACGGCGAAGCGCAGGAGAACATCTACTACTACATCACCACGCTGAACGAAAACTACCACATGCCGGCGATGCCGCAGGGTGCGGAAGAGGGTATCCGTAAGGGTATCTACAAGCTGGAAACCGTAGACGGTAGCAAAGGCAAAGTGCAGCTGCTGGGTTCAGGTTCAATCCTGCGTCACGTGCGTGAAGCCGCGCAGATCCTGGCGAAAGATTACGGCATCGGTTCTGACGTCTACAGCGTGACCTCGTTCACCGAGCTGGCGCGTGATGGCCAGGATTGCGAGCGCTGGAACATGCTGCACCCAACCGAAGAGCCACGTGTACCGTACATCGCGCAGGTGATGAACGAGGCGCCGGCTGTCGCATCAACCGACTACATGAAGCTGTTCGCAGAACAGGTTCGCAGCTACGTACCTTCCAGCGATTATCGCGTGCTGGGTACTGACGGCTTCGGTCGTTCAGACAGCCGCGAAAACCTGCGTCACCACTTCGAAGTGGATGCATCGTATGTGGTTGTGGCTGCGCTGGGTGAGCTGGCTAAACGCGGCGAAATCGATAAGAAAGTGGTGGCAGAAGCAATCACCAAGTTCAACATCGACGCCGATAAAGTTAACCCGCGTCTGGCTTAAGAGGTAAGAGAGTAATGGCTATTGAAATTAACGTGCCGGACATCGGGGCAGACGAAGTTGAAGTCACCGAAATTCTGGTGAAGGTGGGCGACAAGGTTGAAGCTGAACAGTCGCTGATCACCGTAGAAGGCGATAAAGCCTCAATGGAAGTGCCTTCGCCGCAGGCCGGCGTGGTGAAAGAGATCAAAATCTCAACCGGTGACAAAGTGGAAACCGGCAAACTCATCATGATTTTTGACGCAGAAGGTGCCGCAGAAGCGGCGCCAGCGCCAGCAGAAGAGAAGAAAGCGGAAGCCGCTCCTGCTCCAGCTGCTGCCGCTGCTGCGGTTAGCAAAGAGGTCAACGTACCGGACATCGGCGGCGACGAAGTTGAAGTTACCGAGATTCTGGTCAAAGTGGGCGACACCGTTGCCGCTGAGCAGTCACTGATCACCGTTGAAGGCGACAAAGCCTCAATGGAAGTCCCTGCACCGTTCGCGGGTGTGGTGAAAGAGATCAAAATCGCCACCGGCGATAAAGTGAATACCGGCTCACTGATCATGGTATTCGAAGCAGAAGGCGCAGCGCCTGCTGCGGCTCCAGCAGCCAAACAGGAAGCGGCTCCAGCAGCAGCCCCTGCGGCCTCTGGCGCGAAAGACGTCAACGTGCCGGACATTGGTGGCGATGAAGTTGAAGTCACCGAGATTCTGGTGAAAGTCGGCGACAAAGTTACTGCTGAACAATCATTGATCGTGGTTGAAGGCGACAAAGCCTCAATGGAAGTGCCTGCACCGTTCGCCGGTACCGTGAAAGAGTTGAAAGTGTCGACTGGCGATAAAGTCAGCACCGGTAAACTCATCATGGTGTTCGAAGTGGAAGGCGCGGCACCGGCTGCGGCTCCAGCAGCTAAGCAGGAAGCCGCTCCGGCAGCCGAAGCCGCTAAACCTGCCGCCGCGCCTGCGCCTGCGAAAGCGGATGCTAAAGGCGAGTTCGCTGAGAACGATGCTTACGTGCACGCTACGCCGGTGATTCGTCGCCTGGCGCGCGAGTTCGGTGTCAACCTGGCGAAAGTCAAAGGCACCGGCCGCAAAGGTCGCATCCTGAAAGAAGACGTGCAGACTTACGTTAAAGACGCGGTGAAACGCGCTGAAGCGGCTCCGGCTGCTGCAGCCAGCGGCGGAAGCCTGCCTGGTCTGCTGCCTTGGCCGAAAGTGGACTTCAGCAAGTTTGGCGAAATCGAAGAAGTGGAACTGGGTCGTATCCAGAAAATCTCGGGTGCCAACCTGAGCCGTAACTGGGTGGTTATCCCGCACGTTACGCACTTCGACAAAACCGACATCACCGATCTGGAAGCCTTCCGCAAACAGCAGAATGCTGAAGCGGAGAAACGTAAACTGGATGTGAAATTCACACCCGTGGTGTTCATCATGAAAGCCGTTGCCGCTGCTCTTGAGCAGATGCCACGCTTCAACAGTTCACTGTCTGAAGATGCACAAAAACTGACGCTGAAGAAATACATCAACATCGGTGTGGCGGTAGATACGCCAAACGGTCTGGTGGTTCCGGTGTTCAAAGATGTGAACAAAAAAGGCATCACTGAACTGTCGCGCGAGCTGATGGCGATTTCTAAGAAAGCACGTGATGGCAAGCTGACCGCGGGCGACATGCAGGGCGGTTGCTTCACCATCTCCAGCCTTGGCGGCCTGGGCACTACGCACTTCGCGCCGATCGTCAACGCGCCGGAAGTGGCTATCCTCGGTGTTTCCAAGTCAGCGATGGAGCCGGTGTGGAACGGTAAAGAGTTTGAACCGCGTCTGATGATGCCTATCTCACTCTCCTTCGACCACCGCGTGATCGACGGTGCTGATGGTGCGCGCTTTATCACCATCATCAACAACACACTGTCCGACATTCGCCGTCTGGTGATGTGAAGTTAATCAAGGCCGGCGTAAGCCGGCCTTGTTGTAAGCATTCAATGTTGCCGCGGTTGGCAGTTTGTTAACAATTCTGTAAACTCTCGCGGTGAAATGTCCCGGCGGATATAGGGCATTAGAGCTTGGGAAAAGCTTTCTCCTGACTGCCGGTAATCAAACAAGAGGTCATGATGAGTACAGAGATTAAAACTCAAGTCGTGGTACTTGGGGCAGGTCCTGCAGGTTACTCTGCAGCCTTCCGTTGCGCTGATTTAGGTCTGGAAACCGTAATCGTTGAGCGTTACAGCACCCTCGGAGGTGTTTGTCTGAACGTAGGCTGTATCCCGTCAAAAGCGCTGCTGCACGTCGCCAAAGTGATCGACGAAGCAAAAGCCCTGGAAGAGCACGGTATCGTGTTTGGCCAGCCGCAAACTGACATCGACAAAATTCGTAGCTGGAAAGAGAAGGTGATTAACCAACTCACTGGCGGCCTCGCGGGTATGGCGAAAGGTCGTAAAGTGAAGGTGGTTACTGGCCTCGGCAAATTCACCGGTGCTAACACGCTGGTGGTAGAGGGTGAAGGTGGCGCAACCACCATTAACTTCGACAACGCGATCATCGCGGCCGGTTCTCGTCCAATCGAACTGCCATTTATTCCGCACAACGATCCGCGCGTGTGGGACTCTACCGATGCGCTGGAACTGAAAGAAGTGCCGAAGCGTCTGCTGGTTATGGGCGGCGGCATCATCGGTCTGGAAATGGCCACCGTTTACAAAGCGCTGGGTTCAGAGATCGACGTGGTTGAGATGTTCGACCAGGTGATCCCGGCTGCCGATAAAGACGTGGTGAAAGTCTTCACCAAGCGTATCAGCAAGAAATTCAACCTGATGCTGGAAACCAAAGTCACCGCGGTTGAAGCGAAAGACGACGGTATTTACGTATCGATGGAAGGCAAAAAAGCGCCAGCTGACGCACAGCGTTACGACGCGGTGCTGGTGGCGATTGGCCGTGTACCGAATGGTAAAGGTCTGGATGCTGGTAAAGCAGGCGTGGAAGTGGACGATCGCGGCTTCATCCGCGTCGACAAGCAGATGCGCACCAACGTACCGCACATCTATGCCATCGGTGACATCGTGGGTCAGCCAATGCTGGCGCACAAAGGTGTGCACGAAGGCCACGTCGCGGCGGAAGTGATCTCCGGTCTGAAGCACTACTTCGACCCGAAAGTAATCCCATCCATTGCCTATACCGAGCCAGAAGTTGCCTGGGTTGGTCTGACCGAGAAAGAAGCCAAAGAGAAAGGCATCAGCTACGAAGTGTCTACCTTCCCGTGGGCAGCTTCAGGCCGTGCGATCGCTTCTGATTGTGCAGACGGTATGACCAAGCTGATCTTCGACAAAGAAACGCACCGTGTCATCGGTGGTGCGATTGTCGGTACCAACGGCGGCGAGCTGTTGGGTGAGATTGGTCTGGCGATTGAAATGGGCTGTGATGCCGAAGATATCGCGCTGACCATTCACGCGCACCCAACGCTGCATGAGTCTGTTGGCCTGGCAGCGGAAATATTCGAAGGCAGCATCACTGACCTGCCGAACCCGAAAGCGAAAAAGAAATAACTTTTCGCTTTTAATAAAAACGGCTCCTTTAAGGAGCCGTTTTTTATTAGTCGTTCTGGTTAAATAAAGAAATAAAAAAAAGGCGCGTGAGCTACTGCATGAGTCATGTTGGAATAGCGGGAGCGAACTCCCGCTAAAGAAGTTTTACTGTCGTGCTTCGTAAGCCATAACAGCCGATAATTCAGCAGTGAATATCCGTAAACGTAATTCACAAAGTGAACTGCGATTAACCAGACACAATCCTAATAGAATGAGCCCGCTGATAATCAGCTTGCTGAATATTGACTTCATAGTCGTGTTCCTCTTGATTTAGCACGAGCAAGCGACTACCCTAACATTTCTCAGGTGGTAGGGTATGTCGCTTGCCCGTGCGGTTAATGAAAGTTAACTGCACGGTTTTACGCTCCACAACCTACCTCAATCTTTTCAGCTTGAAGCAAGTTGCCTCAAGCGCCCGCAGGCAGTCTACGCCAAACCTATTTTATTTCACCTTAATTTTAAAAATTATTTATAATTAATCATTTTGTTTTTATTTAACTATTTAAATAGATCGCGTAATGGATGGCTTTAATTGGTTATTCATTTCTTTAAGCCAATCAATAAAATGCCGCAGCGGCGCTGAAAGATATTTACGGCTTGGATAGTAGAGCCAGAATCCTTCTTCAATCGCAGTAAACTCCGTGAGTATTTCAATTAAATCGCCGCATTCTACATCTTCCCGCACCGTGCCTTCATGCAGAAAAGCAATGCCCACGCCCGCACGCGCCGCCTGTAAAATCCGTTCGTTGTTATCCAGCACCAGCGAACCTTTTACCGCCACTTCCTGTCGGCGGGTAGCCGAAGATGATTTTCGTCGTTCTTTACCGCGTTTCCATTAGGATGCGCAGGCACATAACCAGAAGTTAGTGAATCAACTTTCCGCGATGGCTGCAGGTTATGACGCCACAGCCGCCCAGCTGGCATTGGCGTGGGTGCTGGCGAAGGGTGATTTTATCGTGCCGATTCCCGGAGCCAGTAAAATCGCCCATCTGGAACAGAACTGCGTCGCCGCCGATTTAACATTACGCGGGGTTGATGTCGCCACGCTGGATGAGCTGTTCAGCGTGCACAATATTCAGGGCGCACGTTATAACGACAGCGAGTTTATATTGGTCGATCGATAATCGGTTTCTCCTCGTTTATGCAGCAAGCAGGCTTTCAACGCCTGCTTTTTTTATGTGATCGCGCGCAATCCGCAGACGAACCTGCTAAATAACGCGCGGATGTTGCTTTTTTGTAAACAGATTAACAATCAGCCGAAATGCTGCTATGCTGCCCCACGCGGAACCGGGCACCTCACCCTACTGTTTGACAGCATCAAGGGGTGCGCCGGAAAGCTATACAATGAGAGCGAGGAGAACGTCGTGCTAGAAGAATACCGTAAGCACGTTGCCGAGCGTGCTGCCCAGGGAATCGTACCTAAGCCGTTAGATGCTTCCCAAATGGCCGCGCTGGTTGAACTGCTGAAAAACCCGCCAGCGGGTGAAGAAGAATTCCTTATCGACCTTTTGGTCAATCGTGTTCCACCAGGTGTTGATGAAGCGGCGTATGTTAAAGCCGGTTTCCTGGCAGCTGTCACTAAGGGCGAAGCCCACTCTCCTCTGGTTACTCGCGAAAAAGCCGTTGAGCTACTGGGCACCATGCAGGGCGGTTATAACATCCATGCGCTGATTGAAGCGTTAGAAGATGAAGCGCTCGCGCCGATTGCCGCTGAAGCCCTGTCTCACACGCTGCTGATGTTCGATAATTTCTACGATGTCGAAGAGAAAGCCAAAGCGGGTAACCCACACGCGAAAAAAATTATCCAGTCATGGGCCGATGCCGAATGGTTCCTGAAGCGTCCAAAACTGGCTGAAAAAATCACCACCACCGTGTTCAAAGTGACCGGCGAAACCAACACCGACGACCTCTCTCCGGCGCCGGATGCATGGTCACGTCCGGATATTCCACTGCACGCGCTGGCGATGTTAAAAAACGCCCGTGAAGGCATCGAACCCGACGATGCGGGTAACGTTGGCCCGATCAAACAGATCGAAGCGCTGCAGACCAAAGGCTTCCCGCTGACCTATGTCGGCGACGTGGTCGGTACCGGTTCTTCACGTAAATCCGCCACCAACTCGGTGCTGTGGTTTATGGGCGACGATATCCCGTACGTGCCGAACAAAAAGGGCGGCGGTCTGTGCCTCGGCGGTAAAATCGCCCCGATCTTCTTCAACACCATGGAAGATGCTGGCGCACTGCCGATCGAACTCGACGTTGATCGTCTGAACATGGGCGATGTCATTGACGTTTACCCGTACAAAGGCGAAGTGCGCAATCATGAAACCGATGAAGTGCTGGCGACCTTCGAACTGAAGACCGACGTGCTGCTGGACGAAGTCCGTGCTGGCGGTCGTATTCCGCTGATCATCGGCCGTGGCTTGACCACCAAAGCGCGTGAATCACTGGGTCTGCCGCACAGCGAAGTGTTCGTGCAAGCCAAAGATGTTGCCGCCAGCACCCGTGGTTACTCACTGGCGCAGAAAATGGTTGGTCGTGCGTGCGGCGTAGACGGCGTCCGTCCTGGCGCTTACTGCGAACCGAAAATGACGTCAGTGGGTTCTCAGGACACCACCGGTCCAATGACGCGTGACGAACTGAAGGATCTGGCGTGCCTCGGCTTCTCTGCTGACCTGGTGATGCAGTCATTCTGCCACACCGCGGCCTATCCGAAGCCGGTCGACGTCACCACGCACCATACGCTGCCTGACTTCATCATGAACCGTGGTGGCGTCTCGCTGCGTCCGGGCGATGGTATCATTCACAGCTGGCTGAACCGTATGCTGCTGCCAGATACCGTGGGTACCGGCGGTGACTCGCATACCCGTTTCCCAATTGGTATATCCTTCCCGGCTGGTTCGGGTCTGGTAGCGTTTGCTGCTGCGACCGGCGTAATGCCGTTGGACATGCCGGAATCGGTGCTGGTGCGCTTTAAAGGTAAAATGCAGCCGGGCATCACCCTGCGCGATCTGGTGCATGCGATTCCGCTGTACGCCATCAAAGCGGGTCTGCTGACCGTGGAGAAGAAAGGGAAGAAGAACATCTTCTCTGGCCGCATTCTGGAAATTGAAGGCCTGCCTGATCTGAAAGTTGAGCAAGCTTTCGAACTTTCTGATGCTTCCGCTGAACGTTCTGCTGCCGGCTGTACCATCAAGCTGGATAAAGCGCCAATCATCGAGTATCTCAACTCGAACATTGTGCTGCTGAAGTGGATGATCTCTGAAGGCTACGGCGATCGTCGTACGCTGGAACGCCGCGTTGAAGGCATGGAAAAATGGCTGACCGATCCGCAACTGCTGGAAGGCGATGCAGATGCCGAATACGCTGCGGTGATCGACATCGATCTGGCCGAGATCAAAGAGCCAATTCTGTGTGCACCGAACGATCCAGACGACGCGCGCTGGTTGTCTGACGTGCAGGGCGAGAAGATCGACGAAGTGTTCATCGGTTCGTGCATGACCAACATTGGTCACTTCCGCGCGGCCGGTAAACTGCTGGATGCCCATAAAGGTCAGTTGCCAACCCGTCTGTGGGTTGCGCCGCCAACGAAAATGGACGCCGCACAGCTGACCGAAGAGGGCTACTACAGCGTGTTCGGTAAGAGCGGTGCGCGTATTGAGATTCCGGGCTGTTCACTGTGCATGGGTAACCAGGCGCGTGTGGCGGACGGCGCGACGGTGGTTTCCACCTCAACCCGTAACTTCCCGAACCGTCTCGGTACCGGTGCTAACGTGTTCCTCGCATCGGCTGAACTGGCAGCGGTAGCTTCACTGCTCGGTAAACTGCCAACGCCGGACGAGTACCAGCAGTTCATGCTGCAGGTGGATAAGACCGCGGCAGACACTTACCGTTACCTCAACTTTGATCAGCTGGGACAATACACTGACAAAGCAGATAGCGTGATCTTCCAGACTGCCGTTTAATCGGTTTTCCGGATGAACAAGGGGACGATGAAAATCGTCCCTTTTTTTATGCGCTTTTTTCCGCTGACATCTCCAGGCATAATGCGAGCGCGATCCCACTTTATTCAGCGTGCTGCGCACAAAATGCACTAAGACAGTGCCGCACGGCGCGTCATCAGTATGAGGCAAACCCATGGAGTATGAATTTCTGCGTGATTTGACCGGGCAGGTCAAAGTGCGTATGTCGATGGACCACGAAGCGGTGGGTCACTGGTTCAACGAAGAGGTCAAAGACAATCTGCCGTTGCTGGATGAGGTTGAAGCCGCCGCCCAACAGGTAAAAGGTACCCTTAATCAGTGGCAGCGTGTGGGGCATGAATACACGCTGTGGCTGGACGAAGAAGAGGTGATGATTCGTGCCAACCAGCTAGCGCTGGAAGATGACGGCATGGAAGAGGGCATGACCTATTACGACGAAGAGAGCCTGTCGTTTTGTGGTGTGGAAGATTTTCTCGCGGTGATCGCGGCATACCGGCAGTTTATTGCGGGTAAGTAATACCGGTGCGCATTAATGCGCACCTTACGTCATAAGATCCCATCCCAGAAGCTTACCGCACCGCGCCGCTGGCGACGGAATGGGTATGCGTCACCTGTTCCTCATCCACGATAGGTTCAACTTTGCCCATCAGGAACAGATAGTTAAGGATACCAATCACCACCAGCACCGCCGAGAACACCAGTGCCCAGGTGAAGTGGCCGGTTGCACCGACGATGGCGCCGGTAATAATCGGGCCAACGGCACCGCCCATGTTGGAGACGGTGTTTTGCAACCCGGCGACAATCGATACGCTGTTTTGCGGCGCAACATCGCCCGGCAGCGCCCATACCTGTGAGGCCGCAACGGTGGTGCCCGATTTTGCGATACACAGCAGCAGCACGGTCATGAACACTGAGTCGGTAAACGGCGCAAAGCCGATGCACAGCGCCATCAACAGGCCAATGGTGAGGAACAGTTTGCGCGTGGCGGTCAGCGACAGCACTTTATTATGCACCATGCGATCCGATGCCCAACCGGCCAGCACTTCAATCACCATGCCGCAAATCAGCGGCAGCGCAGCCACCATCCCCATTTTGAGGAAATCCATGCCTTTATCTTTCACCAGATAGGTCGGCAGCCAGGTGATAAAGAAGTAGGAGGTGTAGTTGATGGTGAAGAAACCAATGCACATCGCCCAGATATTGCGATAGCGCAGCAGCTTGTACCACTTCATCGGACGCACGCTTTTATCGCCATGCTTCTGCGCCTGGCCGTCACGGATAAAGCGCACTTCCTCTTTGCTGATCGACTGATGATCTTCCGGGTTTTCAGCGTAGATAAAGTACCAGGCGATAACCCAGAACAACCCTAATGCACCAATGGCGAGGAAGGTCAGACGCCAGTCGAACATGGCGATCATAAACACAATCAGCGGCATCGCCACCGCCCCCCCAAACTTCGAGGCGCTGTCGAACAGGCCCGACACCGTGGCGCGTTCGCGGTCCGGGAACCAGCGCGCGGTGATGCCGGCGTTGCTCGGATAGGCAGCCGCTTCACCCACGCCCAGCGCTAAACGCAGCGCCAGCAGCGATTTAAAGCCGGTCGCCAGACCCATCGCCATGGTGGCGATTGACCACCAGCCGACGGCAATTCCCAGGCCTTTTTTCTGGCCGAAGCGATCGGCAAACCAGCCCGCCGGTATCTGCAGCAGCGCGTAAGACCAGAAGAATGCGGCCATGATAAAGCCCATCATTTCCGGATTGATATCGAGCTCTTTGATCAGATGCGGTGCCGCAGCCGAGAGAACGGTGCGGTCAATGTAGTTAATGGCGATGGCCAGCCACATTAGGCCAGCGATCCACCAACGGATACGACTCGAGCGTGCAGAGTTAGTCATAATAATTATCCACTCGAAAAAGGGTTACAGGGAAAGGCGGCGAATTATTCCAGCCCATTCATCACGTTAAGCGGGCGTTCACCCTGGCAAATGCACTGCACGATTTGCGTCACGCAACGTTCGCCTATCGCGCTGATGGCACCGTCGGTGTAACCGGCGAGGTGCGCGGTGGGAATGAAGTTGCTGAGCGTGAACAGCGGATGCTCCGTAAGGGGTTCTTGCACGAACACGTCAGCCGCAGCTCCGGCAATCACGTTATCCAGCAGCGCCTGATAGAGATCCTGCTCATTCACCACGCCGCCGCGTGAGGCATTAATCAGGAAGGCACTCTTCTTCATGCGTTTCAGCCGGGCGGCATCAAACAGGTGGTGGGTTTTGTCGGTCAGCGGCATATGCAGGGTGATGAAATCGCTGGTTTCCGTCAGCTGATCCAGCGTGACGAATTCAATGCCGTGCTCGGCAGCAAATGTCTCATCTGGATAAAAATCGAAGGCAATCACCCGCATGTTGAAGCCTTTAGCGCGCAGCGCGACCTGCTTGCCGATATTGCCCAGCCCAATAATGCCCAGCGTTTTGCCGTAGACATCGGTGGCAAAAATGCGCGGCCAGTGTCCGGCGCGCGTTTCAATCGCCGCCTGAGTTACCTGGCGCGCGCAATTCAGTATCAGCGCGAAGGCGAAATCGGCCACCGCATGTTTGTTGGCGTCCGGCACGTTAGTGACGTAAATACCGCGTGCGCGCGTGGCATCCAGATTGATATTGTCGACGCCCACGCCGTGCTTACAGACGATTTTCAGCTGTGGCGCCAGCGTCAGCAGCGCCTCGTTGACGTCGGTAAAGGCGACGATCAGCGCGACCGTATCAGCCAGATGCGGCTCAAGTGCGCTTAGCGGCGCATCGGCGGGCAGGGTGATCAGCTCAAAACCCTGTTGTTGCAGGGTTTCAATGGGCGTCGCCTCATATTTAGCAAACGACGGTGAGGTGCAGATGACTTTCATAAATCTTCCCGATGTTGAAAATACAGCTAAGAGCCGGTGCCGCGATTAACACGGTGTGCATAAATGCGCACCCTACAAAACGCGTAGGGTCGCCATTTATGGTGACCTGGCAGGCCGCTCACCCGGTGATTACTGCAAATATTGATTCACGATCTGACGAATTTTCTGCTCTTCGTCGGCAGAGAAACTCACCGCATAGCGGCTATCGCCCACGTCAAAGCCGAGCAGCGACACCGCTTTTTTTACTGCAGCCGGCGAGAAGCCGACGCTATACAGATCGGTACGCAAGCCGGTGACATTTTCCTGCGCCAGACGAGAACCTTCGATATCGCCAGCGTGGAAGCGTGCCCAAATGGCGTTGATCTCTTTGGGGGCGACGTTGGCGAGCCCTGAAATACAGGCCGAGCAACCGTCGACGAAGCCCTGATGAATCAGCGAATCCGGGCCATTCAGCACATCAAAGCTATCGATGCCTGCTGCCGCTTGCAGAAAACCGCTCAGGCTTTCATAGCTGCCAGCGCTATCTTTGATGCCGATGATGTTCGGATGCGCAGCCAGCGTGCGCACGGTCTCCGGCTGCAGCGTGTTGCCCGTGCGCGCCGGGATGTTATAGAGGAACAGCGGCACATCGATGGCGTCAGCTACCGCGCGATAGTGGGCGATCAGCTCTTCCTGTTTCAGCGGCACGAAGTAGGGCGTAATCACCGAAACCGCATCCACGCCCAGCTTCGCCACTTGCTTGCCGAGACGAATGGTTTCACGCGTCGAGATTTCGCCAATGTGCGCCACTACCGGCGCGGTGCCGTTAACTTCATCGACGCAAGTCTGTGTCACCGCCAGCTTCTCCTGCTCGTTCAGCACGAAGAATTCACCGTTGGTGCCGCCGCAGAAAATACCGTTGCCAGCACTTAACTGGCGTTTGACCTGCTCGCGCTGGGCGACGGGATTAAAGGCACCGTCGCGATCGAAGGTGGTAACGATGGCGGTTAACACGCCCTGAATTTTCTTACTCATGTTGTCCTCGATAATGCTTAGTGGCTCAAAGCGGGAAACAGCGTCAGGTAGACGTTGCGTACGTCATCTGCGCCCACTTTCATCGGTACATTCTTCATCAGACGCTGCACGTCGAGTGCGGCTTCAACCAGATACGGCAGGTGATCCGGGCCGATACCCAGCTCTTCAAGACTGGCGGGCAGCTTTAGGCGTTTTACCAGCGCGGCGAAGTACTCAACCAGCGCGTGAGATTTGGCTTCTTCATCCAGTGACGTATCGGCATTGGGCAGCAGATCGTAAGCCTGAGCGAATTTGCTCACCGCCGCTGGACGCACAAAGCGCATGCACGGCGCGAGCAGAATAGCGTTAGCCACACCGTGCGGAAGATGATATTTCCCGCCCAACGGATAGGACATGGCGTGTACCAGATGGGTACCGGCATGCGCAATCGACGCACCGCCATAATAAGATGCCCACAGCATATTCAGGCGCGCTTCAAGGTTATCCGGCTCAGCGAGAGTGGTTTCGAGGCTGGCAAACAGCTTTTTCATGCCGATCAGCGCATAGTTATCGCTTACCGGATTCGCCACGGTAGCGGTAAAGCATTCGATCAGATGGCACAGCGCATCGATACCGGTAGAAGAGGCGATATGCGGTGGCATGCTGGTGGTGAGCTCCGGTATCAACGCGACATAATCCGGCAGCATCACCGGCGTGATTATGCCGACTTTGGTCTCTTTCTCCGGGATCGCCAGAATGGCGTTCGGCGTGGCTTCCGAGCCGGTGCCCGCCGTGGTGGGAATCAGCAGCGAAGGGGTGCGCGTCTGCGGTTTTTCACCGTCCAGCAGCGCATCCAGCGTTGGCGCGTCCGCGACGCACAGAATAGAGAGCAGCTTAGCGACATCCAGTACGCTGCCACCGCCGACGCCAATCACCAGATCGACATCGGTGGCCGGTAGCGCAGCGACAATGGCCGCCACATCGTGCTGGCTTGGCTCTGGCGGCACCGAATTGACGATGCTCAGGCTAGCCAATTGTTGCTGCAGCTGGGCGATCAGCCTCTGAACCGCCGGAATGCCTTCGATATTCTTATCGGTCACCAGCAGGGCTCTCTTCTTACCTCGTAGTAGATAGCTGAGGTCATTAAGCGCCTGAAAGCCACTTATCACGGTGCTGTTGATATTCATTACATACCCTTATCGCGTTTTTTGTGCTGAATGATTAATTTTGCTCAAACAGCGCGAGGTCCATCATTTCAGTGCCTAATTTTATAGGACAAATTGATTTCAATTAATTTGATCTTGCTCACATATAATCAATCATGATTGAATATAATCATTGCAGCACGGCAGCAGCCGCTAAAGGAGAGAAAATGACTTCACAGCCATGGAAAACGCCCGTCTTAGTGATTGCCGATGATTTTACCGGTGCTAATGATGCGGGCAGCGGGCTGGCACGTGCCGGAGCGCGCGTGCATGTGCTGTTTGACAGCAGCACGCCCCATCCAGCTGGCAGCGCTGATGTGCTGGTGATCAGCACCGATAGCCGCGCGGTAAACGCGCAAGAAGCGGCGCGTCGCACCCTTGCTGCGCTGGAGCAGCATCAGGCGATGGCCAACGATGGCTGGCTGTTTAAGAAGATCGATTCCACGCTGCGCGGCAATCCCGGTGCGGAAATCAGCGCGGCGCTGCAGGCCAGCGGCAAAAAATTAGCATTGGTAGTGCCGGCGGTGCCGAAACTGGGGCGTACCACGCGCAACGGTGAAGTCTGGATCGATCAGCAGCGTTTGATTGATACCGAATTCGCCAGCGATCCCAAAACCCCGGTTACCAGCAGTCATGTGCTGACGTGCCTGCAAATGCAGAGCATCTTGCCCGGCGAGACCCTCGACCTCGCCACGGTACGCGGCGCACAACTGGCCCAGGTACTGGCGCACAAACAGGGGTTGCTGGTGGTGGATATCGAGCAGGACGCCGACCTTGCCTTATTAATGGCGGCGGCGGCCGCGCTAGATGAGCGGCCACTATTGGCCGGAGCCTCAGGCCTGAGCGATGCGCTGGGCGAACTGCTGGCTGCCCGTCGGCCGCGTCCGGTGCTGGCGGTGGTGGGTTCGATGAGCGCAATGGCGCAGCAGCAAATTGCGCGCCTTGCCAGCCAGCGCGACATTCGCATTATCGACATTGATATCCGCCAGCTGTTTGCCCAGCCTGCCTGGCCGCAAGCCGCCGAATGGCAACAGGCGATGCTGCAGGCGCTGCACGATGGCGCGCATTGCGTGCTGCGCACCACGCAGCATGCCGATCAGCGTCACGACATTGAGCAACTTTGCCAGCAGCATCAGGTTTCGCGGCAGGCATTAGGCGAACGCATCTGCCAGTTTCTCGCGCAGTTAACCAGCACCGTTTGTCGTCAGGTACAGCCTGCGGGGCTTTATCTCTCCGGCGGAGATGTGGCGATTGCCGTGGCGCAGGCATTAGGTGCCAGCGGTTTCCAGATTCAGGGCCTGGTGGCGGGCTGTGTGCCGCACGGGGTTTTGCTTAACAGTGAATTACACCTGCCGGTGATGACCAAAGCAGGTGGCTTTGGTGACGAAAACACCCTGGTAGAAGCCATTCGTTTTATTGAGGAGAAGTTGAGTGAATAAAATTATTGCGATTACCATGGGCGATCCGGCGGGCATTGGCCCGGAGATCATCATTAAAGCGCTGGCAGAAGGTGATTTAGCGGGCGTGCCGGCCGTCGTCGTCGGCTGCGCGAACACGCTGCGCCGGGTGATGGGGTTAAATGTGACGCCGCAGGCTGAGCTGCGCGTGCTTGACCAGGTCAACGATGCGCACTTCTCGCCGGGCATTATTAATGTGATTGATGAACCGCTGGCGGATGCGGATGCGCTAAAACCGGGCGTGGTGCAGAAAGAGGCGGGCGATCTGGCGTGGCGCTGTGTTAAGCGCGCCACCGAATTGGCACTGGCCGGAGAAGTACACGCCATTGCGACCGCACCGCTGAATAAAGAAGCGCTGCACTCGGCAGGTCACCTGTATCCTGGCCACACCGAACTGCTGGCACAGCTCACCAATACTAAAAACTACGCCATGGTGCTCTACACCGATAAGCTGAAAGTGATTCACGTCACGACGCATATCGCGCTGCGTAAGTTCCTCGACACCTTAAACGGTGAACGCATTCAGACGGTGATCGGCATGGCCGACAGCTTCCTGCGCCGCGTCGGGTTCGACAAGCCGCGCATCGCGGTGGCGGGGGTTAATCCTCATGCCGGTGAAAACGGTCTGTTCGGCGATGAGGAGATCACTATCGTCGCGCCTGCGATTAACGTGATGAAACAGCAGGGCATTGATGTGCATGGCCCATGCCCGCCCGATACCGTGTTCCTGCAGTGTCAGGAAGGGCAGTACGATATGGTGGTGGCGATGTACCACGATCAAGGACATATCCCACTGAAGTTATTGGGTTTCTATGATGGCGTGAATATTACTGCGGGCTTGCCCTTTATCCGCACATCGGCGGACCACGGTACCGCGTTTGATATCGCCTGGACAGGTAAAGCGAACTCTGCGAGCATGGCAATCTCCATTAAACTCGCGATGCAGCTTGCATAGGGAAATATGAAGGGACAAAGCCGTCTCGACCAGATTATGGACTATCTGAAGAGTCATAATCTGGTCACCGTTGAACAACTGGTGAGCGCTATTTCCGCCTCGCCAGCGACCATCCGCCGCGATCTGATTAAGCTGGACAAGGAGGGCGTCATTAGCCGCAGCCACGGCGGCGTCACGCTGAATCGCTTTATTCCCAACCAGCCCACTACGCTGGAGAAGATGCAGCGTAATCTGGCGGAAAAACAGGCTATTGCCCAGTTTGCCGCACGTTATGTGCAGTCGGGTGATGCGGTGGTATTGGATGCCGGCACCACCATGCTGGAGCTGGCGCGCCAGCTAACGCATCTCAAGCTGCGCGTTATCACCGCCGATCTGCATATCGCGCTGTTTTTATCCGAGTTTAAGCAGATCGAAACCACCATTATTGGTGGACGCATCGATGATTCCAGCCAGTCGTGCATTGGTGAGCACGGGCGTCGCCTATTGCGCAGCATCAATCCGGATATCGCCTTTGTCAGCTGTAACTCGTGGAGTATCGAACGTGGCATTACCACGCCAACTGAAGATAAGGCCGGATTGAAGATGGACTTGCTGGCCAATGCGCGCCGCCGGGTGCTGCTGGCTGACAGCAGTAAATACGGCTCCTGGTCGCTGTACTGCGCAGCACCGATTGATAGCCTGACTGATGTGGTGACGGATGCGCGTCTGGATGAAGCGGTATGTCGCGACCTGCGCGAGCGTGGAATTGGTCTGGAGTTAACCTAACATGTTGCAGCGTCTCCCTCTCCCGTGGGAGAGGGCCGGGGTGAGGGCATCAGCCCGCACCCAATCTGATTACTTAACGTAAGCCAGCAAACTCAGCGAATCGCGCGCTAACGACTTACACTTCTTGTCGTTGGTAATGGCGATGCCGCTCAAATCCTTGTAGCTCTCTTCACCGAGCGACTTCATGTTGTAGTTGCTGTAGTTGCTCAGATCCCAACGGTTCTGTTGGGCAAAAAACACCAGCGCTTTACGAATCTGCGCGTCCGGCAAATCCTGATAGCCACAATCGTTCTTCAGATAAACGAACACCGCGGTGAGGTCGGCAAGATCTTCTGCTTCGGATTCACTCAGGGCAAAACTGGTGGAGGAGAAGCCAAGGAGTCCCGCCAGCAGCAGGATCTTGATGCTTTTCGTCATAATGATTCTCAACAAGGGACAATTTATTGACGTTAGCACAGTTATTGTCGCTATTCCGCTAAATTTGCCCTTTCGGGCCATTCACGCGCTTTTTCTCAGTGCATTCTGTTTCAGCACTTGACCCTCCCGCAGGGTAAAGGTTTACGCTGTGCCCTTATTCACGACAAGGATAAGAATATGCAACGTCGTCATTTTCTAAAGTTGACTGCCGCTCTCAGCGCCGCCGGTGCGCTGCCGCTATGGAGCCGCTCACTAATGGCCGCCACGCGACCGTTATTGCCGATCCCTTCCATTTTGGAACCTGACGCACGCGGGCAATACACGCTGACCGCCATGACCGGCAGCAGCCAATGGAACGGTAAAGCGGTGCCCACCTGGGGCTACAACGGCGGATTGTTAGGGCCAGCACTCAGATTGCAGCGCGAAAAAAACGTCACGGTAAATATTCATAACCAACTGCCTGAAGCCACTACGTTGCACTGGCATGGCCTGGAAATTCCTGGCGATGTTGATGGCGGTCCGCAAGGGATCATTGCGCCAGGTGCCACGCGTCAGGTGAGTTTTACCCCGGATCAACCGGCCGCCACCTGCTGGTTCCATCCGCATCAACACGGCAAAACCGGCTATCAGGTGGCGCAAGGTCTGGCGGGATTGGTGCTGCTGGAAGATGAAGCGTCCGGCAAATTGCGCCTGCCGATGCAGTGGGGCGAAGATGACGTGCCGCTGATTTTCCAGGATAAACAGCTGAATAAAGCGGGGACGCAAATCGATTATCAACTCGATATCATGCGCGCCGCGGTGGGCTGGTTTGGCGATCTGATGCTGACCAACGGCGTGCCATATCCGCAGCATGCCGTACCGCGCGGCTGGCTGCGCCTGCGTTTGCTCAACGGCTGTAACGCGCGCTCGCTGCATATCGCGACAAGCGATCGGCGTCCGCTGTATGTGATCGCCAGCGACGGCGGTTTACTGGCCGAACCGGTGAAAGTGACGAGCCTGCCGCTGTTACCGGGCGAGCGTTTTGAGGTGATGGTGGATACGTCGGATGGCAAAACCTTCGACATGGTGACGCTGCCGGTAACGCAAATGGGCATGACGCTTGCCCCGTTCGATCAACCTTTGCCGCTGGTGCAGATCATGCCGCTACGCGTGATGGCCAGCGGTACGCTGCCGGACAAACTGGTGGATCTGCCACCGGTTCCTGCAACGGATGGCCTGCAAAGCCGCTGGCTACAGCTGATGATGGATCCGCAGCTTGATCAGCAAGGCATGCAGGCGCTGATGGATCGCTACGGTGATAAAGCCATGGGCGGTGTGAAAATGGATCATGGCAACATGGCGATGAGTAACAGCGCGCAGCCGATGGATCATGGTGACATGGCGATGGATCACGGCAGCCACGGTAAAGCTGCGGCGTATGATTTCCACAACGGCAACAAGATCAACGGCCAGGCCTTCAATATGACCAAGCCGATGTTCAATGTGGAATTGGGTAAACTGGAGAAGTGGACCATCTCCGGCGAAGGCGATGCGATGCTGCATCCGTTCCACATTCACGGCACACAATTCCGCATCCTGTCAGAAAACGGCAAGCCGCCGGAAGCGCATCGTGCCGGCTGGAAAGACATTGTCAGCGTAAACGGCTGGCGCAGCGAAGTGCTGGTGCGCTTCAACTATGTCGCCAACGCTGAGAATGCCTATATGGCGCATTGCCATCTGCTCGAGCATGAAGATACTGGCATGATGCTGGGCTTTAGCGTCAGTTAACCGCAGCTTCAAGTGCCAGACGCATATCTTCAATCAGGTCGTCGGGATGCTCGATACCAATTGACAGGCGCACGGTGGCATCGCTGATGCCAATGCGTTGCCGCACCTCCTGCGGCACGCCCGAATGGGTGGTGCTGGCAGGATGGCTGGCGAGCGATTCGGTGCCGCCCAGGCTCACCGCCAGCTTGAACAGTGCCAGCGTATTAAGGAAGCGGAACGCCGCCGCTTGTCCGCCACGAATATCAAATGAGAAGGTCGAGCCGGCGCCGCTGCACTGGCGCTGATACGTTTTCCCGGCTGGGCTCTCTGCATCGAGATACGGCAGCCAATGCAACTTTTCTACCTGTGGATGATCGCGCAAAAACGCCGCCACTTTATCCGCATTGCTGGCCGCCTTCTCCATACGCAACGACAGCGTCTCCAGCGAGCGGCCGATCATCCAGCTGGAGTGCGGATCAAGCTGGGTGCCGATGGCGCTACGCAGCGAACGCACCTTGCTCACCAGCGCTTTACTGCCGAGCACCGCGCCGGCAATCAAATCCGAATGGCCACCCACATATTTAGTCAGCGAATAGAGCGACAAATCTGCGCCGTGCTGTAACGGATGCTGAAACACCGGGCCGAGCAGGGTGTTGTCGCAGGCGAGAATCGGCCGTGAACCTTGCTGCTGCGCAATCACATCGGCAACCTGCTGCATTAACTGTATGTCGACCAAACTGTTGGTGGGATTGGCTGGCGTCTCAATCAAAATCAGCGCCACGCGTCCGCGCTGCCATGCGAGCTTGGCCGCTTCATGTACCTTATCTTCGTCGGTGCCATCGCTGAAACCCACCGCTTTAATTTCCAGATCGTGTAGCGTTTTGCTCAGCAGCGTTTCGGTGCCGCCGTACAGCGGCTGGGAGTGCAGAATCACCTCGCCAGGGCGGGCAAACGTCAACAGCGTGGTGGCAATCGCTGACATCCCGGAGGAGAACAGCGCTGCACTTTCCGCACCTTCGTAGACCGCCAGCCGATCTTCAACGATTTCGCTGTTGGGATGGTTAAAGCGCGAATAGACCAATCCGCCACTTTTGCCTTCTGGCGGCTGCTTGCGCCCGGCGACGAAATCAAAAAAGTCCTGTCCCTCTTCGGCGCTGTTAAAGACAAAAGTCGAGGTGAGAAACACCGGCGGTTTCACCGCGCCTTCCGACAGCTGCGGATCGTAGCCGTAATTCAGCATCTGCGTTTCCGGGTGCAAATCGCGCGTACCAATCTGTGTTTTTTTACTGGATGAAGCGGTCATAGGAACTCCAGAACCAAGCGGTGAAGGGGCGGACTCGTCCATACAGTTAACGCCAGCGTGATAAATTTCGCCACGGAATCGTTTGCGTTCTGTGCGCGGCGTTAGACGCCAGCTCGACTATGATAGACTTCGTGGCTTTCCAAAAACCGTAATTGGACGCATGCAATGAAACATACCGTCGACGTGATGATCTCCGAGCAAGAGATCGCAACCCGGATTGCCGAACTGGGCAAGCAGATTAGCGAGCACTACCGCGACAGCGGCAGCGAAATGGTGTTAGTAGGTTTGCTGCGCGGCTCCTTTATGTTTATGGCCGATCTGTGCCGCACCATCGACGTGCCGCATGAAGTCGACTTTATGACCGCCTCCAGCTACGGCAGCGGCATGTCGAGCACGCGCGACGTAAAAATCCTCAAAGATCTCGACGAAGATATTCGCGGCAAGGATGTGCTGATCGTCGAAGACATCATCGATTCCGGCAACACCCTGAGCAAAGTGCGCGAAATTCTGCGCCTGCGCGAGCCGAAATCGCTGGCAATTTGTACCTTGCTGGATAAGCCAGAGCGCCGTGAAGTGGATGTCACCGTGGAATACGTTGGCTTCACCATCCCAGACGAGTTTGTGGTGGGCTTTGGCATCGACTACGCGCAGCGTTATCGCCATTTGCCGTATATCGGCAAAGTTATCCCGACCGGTGAATAACCGCACAATCGTCCAAGGCTAATCTCCCCAGCCTGCGATAAACTGCGCAGCCCGTGAGCCAACCGCTTATGGGCTGGCTTGACTCTCTGCTAAACTCCTTTGATTTCTCAATCTTTATTATCGCGACAGCGCATGCCTCTTCGTTCGCGCGCACTATCATTACACGTGGCTGTGATGTCACAACAATAAGGTATGGATTCACAATGACATATGCACTGGAAATTTCCGGGCTGACCAAAACCTATCCCGGCGGCGTACAGGCGCTGAAAGGACTCGATCTCAACGTGGAAGCGGGGGATTTTTACGCCTTGCTCGGGCCTAACGGCGCCGGAAAATCCACCACCATCGGTATTATCAGCTCGCTGGTGAATAAATCTGGTGGCAGCGTGCGCGTGTTTGGTTATGACCTGCAAAAAGATGTGGTCAACGCCAAGCGTCAGCTCGGGCTGGTGCCGCAGGAGTTCAACTTCAACCCGTTTGAAACCGTGATGCAGATTGTGGTGAATCAGGCGGGTTACTACGGCGTGGAACGTGCCGAAGCCAACAAGCGTGCAGAAAAATACCTTAACCAGCTTGATCTGTGGGGCAAGCGCAACGAACGTGCGCGTATGCTTTCGGGCGGGATGAAGCGCCGCCTGATGATTGCGCGTGCCTTGATGCATGAGCCGAAGCTGCTCATCCTCGATGAACCCACCGCGGGCGTGGATATCGAACTGCGCCGTTCGATGTGGAGTTTCCTGAAAGAGCTGAATATCAAAGGCACCACCATCATCCTCACCACGCACTATCTGGAAGAGGCGGAGATGCTGTGCCGCAATATTGGCATCATTCAGAGCGGCGAGCTGGTGGAAAACACCTCGATGAAAGGGCTGCTCTCCAAGCTGCAATCCGAAACCTTCATTCTGGATCTCGCTCCGCGCAGTCCGCTGCCGCAGCTGGAGGGCTTCCAGTATCGACTGGTGGATACCTCCACGCTGGAAGTGGAAGTGATGCGCGAGCAAGGACTGAACAGCGTGTTCAGTCAACTGAGCGCGCAGGGCGTGCAGGTACTGAGTATGCGCAATAAAGCTAACCGCCTTGAGGAGCTGTTCGTCAGCCTGACACAGGGAAAAACAGGAGTGAAAGCATGACGCACTTGTATTGGGTGGCGCTCAAGAGTATCTGGAGCAAAGAGATTAACCGCTTCGCCCGCATCTGGATTCAGACGCTGGTGCCGCCGGTAATCACCATGACGCTCTATTTCATCATCTTCGGCAATCTGATTGGTTCGCGCATCGGCGATATGCACGGTTTCAGCTACATGCAGTTTATCGTGCCGGGCCTGATCATGATGGCGGTGATCACTAACGCTTACGCCAACGTGGCGTCATCGTTCTTCAGCGCCAAGTTCCAGCGCAATATTGAAGAGCTGCTGGTGGCGCCGGTGCCAACGCACATCATCATCGCCGGTTATGTCGGCGGTGGCGTGGCGCGTGGCGTGTGCGTGGGGATTTTGGTTACCGCGATTTCACTGTTCTTCGTGCCGTTCCACGTGCATTCATGGTCGATGGTGGCGCTGACGCTGCTACTGACAGCGATCTTGTTCTCGCTGGCGGGCCTGCTGAATGCGGTCTTCGCGCGCACCTTTGACGATATCAGCCTGATTCCGACCTTCGTGCTGACGCCGTTAACCTATCTTGGCGGCGTGTTCTACTCGTTGACGTTGCTGCCGCCGTTCTGGCAAGCGGTGTCGAAGCTCAATCCGGTGGTGTATATGATCAGCGGCTTCCGTTACGGTTTCCTCGGCATCAACGATGTGCCGCTGGTGTTTACGCTATCGGTGCTGATTGCCTTTATCGTGGTGTTTTACGTGCTGGTGTATACGCTGATTCAGCGTGGCAGGGGATTACGTACCTAATGACGGTCGCGGTCGCCTGAAATGGCGACCCTACGAATAACAAGGGCGCGGTGTAAAAACCGCGCCCTTGCTGTATCAGGCTACCTGAACTGGAAGGGCCTTAGCGAGGCGCTTCATTTCATTGTCGCCTTCAAAATAGGCGACTTTCGGCTGCCAGCTGCGCGCGACTTCATCTTCCACCTGCACGTAAGAGCAGATGATCATGATATCGCCAGCACAGGCACAGCGCGCGGCGGCGCCGTTGACCGAAATGATCTTCGAGCCACGTTCAGCGGCAATCGCATAGGTTGAAAAACGCTGGCCGTTGGTGACGTTATAGATGTCGATGGCTTCATACTGCAGAATGCCGGACGCATCGAGGAAATCCTGGTCAATGGCGCAGGAACCTTCGTAATGCAAATCTGCCTGGGTGACTTTAACGCGATGCAGTTTGCCCTGAAGTACGGTACGAATCATAGCGGGATAACCTTATTATGCTGCTAATAAACGACGGAAAATTACTCCGTCAGATCCACTTGCTGATTATCGATCAGCCGCGCATTGCCCAGCCAGGCGGCCATTAAAATCACCGCGCGTTGGCTATCGACAGTTAGCGCTTGCAGGGTTGCGGCATCGCAGATGGCTAATCCATCCGGACGGAAACCCTGATCGCGCAGCGACGCTTCCGCTTGCTCGATAATCTCTTCGACATGGCGCTCGCCATTACTCAGACGCTCGGCCATGCTGTTCATCACCTTACTGAGACCGGCGGCGATTTTACGTTCGTCGGCGGTGAGATAACCGTTGCGCGAACTCAGCGCCAGACCATCTTTGGCGCGCACCGTTGGCACACCCACGATCTCAATATCAAAGCCCATATCCGCCACCATCTTGCGGATAATCGCCAGCTGTTGAAAATCTTTCTCGCCGAAGCAGGCGATGTCGGGCTGCACCAGATTGAACAATTTGCTAACGACAGTGGAGACGCCGCGGAAATGGCCCGGACGGCTGGCGCCTTCCAGCAGCGATGAGAGTCCCGGTACTTCGACAAACGTCTGGCTATCGAGACCTTGCGGGTAAACCTCCGCTGGCGCCGGCGCAAATACCACATCGACGCTGTGACGATTGAGCTTCTCGCAATCGTCCTGCAGCGTGCGTGGATAGCGCGCCAGGTCGTCGGGACGCTCAAACTGCATCGGGTTAACGAAAATGGATACCACCACAATATCGGCCCGTTCACGCGCTTCATCGACCAACGTCAGATGACCGTCATGCAGGTTGCCCATGGTCGGGACGAGCGCGATACGTTTGCCTGCCTGACGCCAGCGACGAATTTCACGACGCAGCATCGGCAGTGTTTCGATGATCAGCACTGCAAATCTCCTGATTTACTGGAAACTGTGTTCAGCGGCTGGATAGATGCCCGCTTCAACGTCGGCGATATATTGGCGAATTGCCGCACGAATGTCGCCAGTTTCGGCGAGGAAATTTTTGGCAAATTTGGGAATGTGGCCGCCGGTAATGCCAAAGGCGTCATGCATCACCAGAATCTGACCGTCGGTGACGTTGCCAGCGCCGATACCAATCACCGGCACCGACAGCGCTTTGGTGACGCGCTCGGCCAATGCCACCGGGACGCACTCCAGCACCAGCAGCTGCATGCCCGCGGCTTCCAGCGCTAGTGCATCAGCCAGCAGACGTTCGGCGGCGGCTTCATCGCGGCCCTGTACTTTATAGCCGCCGAAAACATTAACCGATTGCGGTGTCAGTCCCAGATGGCCGCACACCGGTACGGCGCGCTCGGTCAGCATGCGCACGGTTTCAGCCAGCCATTCGCCGCCCTCCAGCTTCACCATGTTGGCACCGGCGCGCATCAGCTGCGCGGCATTAGTGAAGGTGTGTTCCGGCGTGGCATAACTCATAAATGGCAGGTCAGCCATTAACAGCGCCTGCGGCGCGCCACGGCGCACGGCGGCGGTATGATAAGCGATATCCGCGACGGTAACCGGTAACGTCGATTCATGGCCTTGCACGGTCATGCCGAGCGAATCACCAATCAGCATCACCTGAATGCCTTCATTGGCAAAGAGACGGGCAAAACTAAAATCGTATGCCGTCAGCGTGGCAAATTTGCGGCCGCTGGTTTTGAGTTGGCGTAGATGGGAGATAGTTGTCGGTTTCATCGCACACTCCAGAGTTTTCTGATGCGCGCAGTGTACTACGGGTTACTCAGACCACAAACGGATAGCGCTGCGATCCAGCCTGGCAAGAATCTCAGCCAATGCTTGCCCGTTTGGCAGCGCCAGCTGCGGCGCAATCTCTAGCAACGGCACCAGCATAAAAGCGCGATTGTGCATGTCGTAATGCGGCACGGTGAGACGCGGGGTGTTAATCGTAGCGTTGCCAAACAGCATGATGTCGAGATCCAGCGTACGCGGTCCCCAACGTTCAGCTTTACGCACGCGACCGTGATCCAGCTCGATACGTTGCGTGTGATCGAGCAGCGCTTCGGCAGCCAGCGCGGTTTCCAGTTCCACCACCGCATTAAGGTAATCGGGCTGATCCGGTGGGCCGTACGGCGGCGTGCGATATAACGAAGAGGTTTTGAGGCGCGAGGTGTGCGGAAGGGCATCCAGTGCGGCCAGCGCTGCATCAACCTGATGCAGCGGATCGGCCAGATTACTGCCTAAAGCGAGGTAAACGCGGGTCATTGCGCGCTATTGGTATCGCGACGTGGCCCGGTTGGACGGCGGCGTGGACGGCGCGGTTTACGGCGCGGTGCCGGATCGTCGCCCAGCGTGGTCATCATGGTTTTCTGCTGGACCGGCGCGGCCGCCTGGAACTCGCCCCACCAATGCGTCAGCTTTTGCAGCTCAGGATTGTTTTCCACATCGGCGCGCAGCGCCATCAGGTCGTAAGCGGCGCGGAACTTAGGATGCTCCATCAGCTTCCACGCACGTTTGCCGTGACGACGCGACATGCGCAACTGCAGCTGCCAGATATCGCGAATCAAAGTGGTGATACGTTTCGGAATCGCTAGCGCGCGGCAGGCTTCATCCAGAATTTCGTTCATCGACAGGGCAAAGGCATCGTAATAGGTCAGGCCGCTTTCCTGCGCAATACGCTCGGCGGATTCCAGCTGCGGATACCAGAACATAGCGGCAAACAGGAAGGCCGGGTTAACGCGCATATCATTTTGAATACGCGTATCAGTATTTTTCAGCACCTGCGCCAGCATGCGCTCCATCAGGCTGTCGCTTTCGGCGGTGAAACCCCGCGTCAGCGTCGGAAACAGCGGCTGGAACAGCTGATATTCACGCATCATCTGATAGGTGCGGTAGCCGTAACCGGCCTGCAGCAGCTTGAGTGACTCTTCAAACATACGCGCCGGAGGAATGTCATTCAGCAGCGTCGCCAGGCGCGGGATCGGCTCGGCGGTTTCTGCAGCAATACGCATCTGCAGCTTGGCGGCAAAACGTACCACACGCAGCATGCGCACCGGATCTTCGCGATAGCGGGTTTCCGGATCGCCAATCAGGCGAATGATGCCTTCCTGCAGATCGTGCAGGCCGCCAACGTAATCGCGGACGGTGAAATCGGCCACGCTGTAATAGAGGCTGTTGATGGTCAGATCGCGGCGCTGGGCATCATCTTCAATGCTGCCGAAGATGTTGTCGCGCAGCAGCATGCCGTTCTGGCCGCGCTGCGAGCTATTGCGATCTTCTTCGCTCTCTTCCTGATGATGACCGCGGAAGGTAGCAACTTCGATCACTTCCGGACCGAACATCACATGTGCCAGACGGAAACGACGACCCACCAGGCGGCAGTTGCGGAACAGCTTGCGCATCTGCTCAGGCGTGGCGTTGGTGGTGATATCAAAGTCTTTTGGCTTGCTGCCGAGCAGCAAATCACGCACGCCGCCGCCAACCAGGTAAGCTTCGTATCCGGCTTTGTTCAGGCGATAGAGCACTTTAAGGGCGTTTTCGCTGATATCTTTGCGTGAGATGTTGTGGCTTTCGCGTGGAATGACGGTCATCAGACTCTTCTCAGCTTCCACCTCTTCAGGCGCCTCCTCATCACGCTTGAGGACTCTCCGGCAAAAATTAGCGACTCGGGTAAAAATGGGACACCTCGACAGTGATAAAAGGGTGTTAATAAAATCAGCGGCTAATCATAGCCTGTTGAGAACCATTTAGGAATGGCGATGTCGTTTCATCGGGCTTGAGACCGTTCTGCAACGGAATCAGGCGGATATTCCACTGCGCGACGGCCTGTTTCAGCAGGTTTTCCAGCGATTCATCCTGCCATCCTGGCGAAACCGGTTGACCGAGAAAGCGCAGCGCCTGCACCAGCAGCGGTCGCGCATCGCCGGTTGGCAGCGCGGGCGCATGATTTTGCTTTGAAAGTTTATTGCCATCCTGATTGACCGCGAGCGGTAAATGCAGGTAATCCGGCACCGGCCAGGCGAACTGCTGATAAAGCGCTATCTGGCGCACCGTCGGCTCAATTAAATCTGCGCCGCGCACAATTTCCGTTACGCCTTGAAAATGGTCATCGACCACCACCGCCAGGTTATAGGCAAATAGCCCATCACGGCGATGGATAATAAAATCTTCCTGTGCCAGCTGCGCTTCCGCCTGTAAATGGCCGCGCAGACGATCGTCAAAACCGAAAACGGGTGCATGTTGACGCAGGCGTAATGCGGCATTATCGGGCGGCAGCTGCAAATCGCGGCAGTGGCCGTCATAAAATCCGCCAGACTGCTGAATACGGCGCCGGGTACAGCGGCAGAAGTAACTTTGACGATGGCTTTGCAGCCAGCTCAGCGCGGCGCGATAGGCATCATGACGCTGTGACTGCCACAGCACTTCGCCATCCCACTGCAAACCGTAATGTTCCAGCTGCTGCAAAATACGCGTTGCCGCACCGGGAACTTCACGTGGTGGATCGATATCTTCGATGCGCACCAGCCAGCTTCCCTGTTGCGCACGCGCACTCAGGTAACTGCCTAACGCAGCAATCAGCGAACCAAAATGCAGGTCACCCGAAGGAGAGGGAGCGAAACGCCCAATGCAGGGAGGAGTTAAAGCGGTCATTTGGAAGTGTACCGCACGTCGGGAAAACAGGGATTTTCCCGGCTGTGCGGTAACAGTTTGCTCACGGCCATTAGCCAGCCATCTGCTTCTCGCGGATTTCTGCCAGCGTTTTGCAGTCGATGCAGAGGTCAGCAGTCGGACGCGCTTCGAGGCGACGAATACCAATTTCTACACCGCAGGAATCACAGTAGCCGAAATCGTCGTCATCCACTTTCTTAAGCGTTTTCTCAATCTTTTTAATGAGTTTGCGCTCACGATCGCGGTTACGTAATTCCAGGCTGAACTCTTCTTCCTGTGCGGCACGGTCGACCGGATCCGGGAAGTTGGCAGCTTCGTCCTGCATGTGCGACACAGTGCGATCTACTTCATCCCGAAGTTGGTTGCGCCAGGCTTCCAGAATCTTACGGAAGTGACCTAGCTGGGCGTCGTTCATATACTCTTCGCCCGGTTTCACCTGATACGGCTCCACTCCAGCAATGGCGAGGATACTCAGGGACGATGTTTTACGGTTTTGCCCTTCTTGCATGTTGTTTCTCCTGGATAACACGCACTTCCCTAGATGCTTCAAGTTGCTTGTGCACTGGCTGCGTTCATTCATCTTCGTAACTTACGTGGGTAAGCACCGGAGATTCATTCTGTTGCCATCTTCCTGCAACCCGAAATATTTAGGGCTTATCGATTCCCATAAAGGGAAAAAAACAGGCCGCTATAAATAGCAGAAGCAATCAAGGTTGGCAATTATTCCTGACCACTGCTTGACAAGCCTCTGAAGAATCGCGTATTCAGCGCCTCGCCGAGAACAATCCTGGCACACCAAATTGCTATAAATATTACAACGCTACGTTAATCGGACGCGTTAGTAACATCTTTAGCGGTGATATCTGAGCTTGATACGCTAACACCTCTACACCACAACGTTGCGCCTGTTCCAGTAGTTCTGCGTATTGCACGTCGATATGGCGTGCCGGGGAAACGTCCTCAATCCCCGTATGCAAAACCGCGAACAACAAAACGGCTCGATGACCTTCTGCCACGATAGTGCTGAGTTCGCGCAGATGTTTCTGACCTCGAGTCGTCACGGCATCCGGAAAATAGCCTTTACCTAGATGTAAAAGGGTGACGGACTTGACTTCAATATAGCAGTTCGATCGACCCTCCGCTTGCAGCAGAAAGTCAATTCGGCTTTTTTCCGTGCCGTATTTCACTTCAGGCTGGCAGTGGCTGTAAGCGGATAATTCCGGAATTGCATGGTGGCTTAGCGCCTCACGTACCAACTGGTTGGCGCGCAGCGTATTGACGCAGATCCAGTGGCCTTGTTGGGTCTCGGTGAGCTCCCAACTGTGCGGATATTTTCGCGTAACGCTCTCGGAGGTTGAGTACCACACCGTGTCACCCGGCGTGGCACAACCGGTCATCGCGCCGGTGTTGGCGCAGTGAATAGTTAGCATTTCGCCTTCCGGCGTGATCACATCGGCTAAAAAACGTTTGTAACGGGCGATCAAGCGGGCGGGTTTGAGCGGGGGATCGAACTGCATTTACTCTCCTGATGATAGTAGCGGCCAGCGGGCCAGCGCCTGATAACGCGTGCGGCCGCGCGTCACGTTGGAGGCGAACAGTGCAAAATGATGGATATCAGTGCGCCAGTGAAAGCCGCGCGCGGGTAGCGCGACCTGTGACGCCGCATGGCGCAACAGCGTGACGTGCGGATGGAATGGCTGCGCACTTTGCGCACAACCGTGCCGTGCGGCTTGCGCACGCAACAGGCTGGCGAGCTGCAGCAGGCCGCGCGGCGCACGCTGGCAACCCAGCCACACCACGCCGGGGCGCGGCCAGTGTCCGGCATCATCCAAATCCAGCGCAAAGCCAGGCTGCACAATGCGCGAGGCTAACAGCTGCAGCTTACGTGATGTCTCATCGCCTACCTCGCCGAGAAAGGCCAGCGTCAGGTGCAAATTGGCCGCCTCGACCGGTTTACCCGCCTCAGCCGCAAAGTTATCTGCGCGCCACTGCACCAGCTGTTGCTGGAGCGGAGCGGGCAGTTCAAGAGCAAAAAACAGACGTTGCGTTGCCAGGTTGGCCTCCGGTAAACCGCGCTTGAGAGTGCTACAATGCGCGCCATCTTAGCACAGGCATTTTGGGAGTTGAGTTTGAGTGAGTTACCGGTAAGCGAGGTGCTGCCTGAACTGCTGGCCGCGCTGGCGCAGTCGCCGCAGGTGTTGCTGGCGGCGCCGACCGGCGCAGGTAAATCCACCTGGCTGCCGCTACAGCTGCTGCAACATGCCAAACTGCCCGGCCGCATCATCATGCTGGAGCCGCGACGCCTGGCTGCACGCAACGTGGCGCAACGGCTGGCGGAGCTGCTCGGCGAACAGCCAGGCGCAACGGTGGGTTATCGCATGCGCGGGGAGAACTGCTGCGGTGCTAACACGCGTCTGGAAGTGGTGACTGAAGGCATCCTGACGCGCATGCTGCAGCGCGATCCGATGCTGGAGGGGGTCTCGCTGGTGATTCTGGATGAATTCCACGAACGCAGCCTGCAGGCCGATCTTGCGCTGGCGCTGCTGCTCGATGTGCAGCAAGGACTGCGTGACGATCTGAAAATCCTGCTGATGTCGGCGACACTCGACAATCAGCGTTTGCGTCAGCTGCTGCCGGACGCGCCCTTTGTGGTATCTGAAGGCCGCAGCTTCCCGGTTACGCGGCGCTATGCCTCACTCAATAGTCAGCAACGCTTTGAAGAAGCGGTGGCGCGCGAAGTCGCGCAGCTGCTGCGCGAAGAGCCGGGTTCGCTGCTGCTGTTCTTACCTGGCGTGGCAGAAATTGAGCGCGTGAAGCGCGAGCTGGAGGCGCGGGTCGGCGAAGAGGTTGATCTCTCTCCTTTATATGGTGCGCTTTCGCTGGATGCGCAACGCCGCGCGATTCTGCCCTCTCCGGCAGGTCGTCGCAAAGTGGTGCTGGCGACCAATATCGCCGAAACCAGTTTGACCATCGAAGGCATTCGTCTGGTGGTCGACAGCGCGCTGGAACGCTCGGCGCAGTTTGATGTACGCAGTGGCGTAACGCGGCTGCAAACGCAGCGCATCAGCCAGGCCTCAATGACGCAACGAGCCGGGCGTGCCGGACGTCTTGAGCCCGGCATCTGTCTGCATCTGCTGCCGCAGGAGCAGGCGCTGCGGGCTGCGGCGCAGAGCGAACCTGAGATCCTCAACAGCGATCTGACTTCGCTGCAGATCGACTTACTGCAGTGGGGTTGCCGGGAGGCGGCGCAGCTGAGCTGGCTCGACGCACCGCCGCCGCGTAATTTGCGCGCAGCATGCGCGCGCTTAACACAGCTGGGCGCGCTGGAGAATCACCAGCTCAACGCGCGTGGCCGCAAAATGGCTGCATTGGGCAGCGATCCGCGTCTCAGCGCCATTCTGGTCGCCGCTGGGCAAAACAATGATGCCATCGCCAGCGCCGCGCTGCTGGTGGCGATTCTGGAAGATCCGCCGCGCAGCGGCAGCGTTGATTTGCGTGATGCGCTCAATCATCCGCAATCGCACTGGCAGCGCCGCGCGCGTCAGTGGCAAAAACGCCTCAACACCAGCGGCGGCAGGATTAATCCCGATCTGTTTCCGCAACTGCTGGCCGCCGGGTTTGCCGACCGTCTGGCGCAGCGACGCGGTGATAGCGCACGTTATCAGCTAGCGAACGGTATTGGCGCGATGCTCAATGAGCAGGACGGTTTGAGCCGCTACGAGTGGCTGATTGCGCCCACGCTGCTGCAGGGGGCCAGCAGCGCCGACGCGCGCATGCTGCTGGCGCTGCCGGTGGAGATTGATGCGTTGCGCCAGCAGTGCCCGACATTGGTTGAGCAGCGCACCGACGTGGAGTGGGATGAAGAGAAAGGCACCTTGCGTGCCTGGAAACGCGAACTCATCGGTGCGCTGGTGCTAAAAGCCCAACCGCAGGCGCGTCCGGACGCTGAAATTTTACATCCGGCGATGCTGCGCTGGATCCGCGAAAAAGGATTGTCGGTGTTGGGCTGGAAAGCGGACGCTGAACAGCTACGCTTGCGGGTGCAGTGTGCGGCGCAGTGGCTGCCGCAAGAGGCGTGGCCGCAGCTGGATGATGACAGCTTGCTGGAGTCACTGGAGAGCTGGCTGCTGCCGGAGATGAGCGCGGTGCGCGACCTGAAAGGATTGCAGAGCATCAATCTTGTCAGCGCATTATTACATTTGCTGACATGGTCACAACGTCAGCGGCTGGATAGTGTGCTGCCAACTCATTACACTGTGCCGACCGGAAGCCGCCTGCCCATTCGCTACGATGCCGAGAAGCCTCCCGCGCTGGCGGTGCGGATTCAGGAGATGTTTGGCGAAGCACAAAATCCGGCGGTGGCAGAGGGCCGCGTACCGCTGGTATTGGAACTGCTTTCGCCTGCGCACCGTCCGCTGCAGATAACGCGCGACCTCGCGGCGTTCTGGCGCGGTGCCTATCCTGAGGTGCAGAAAGAGATGAAAGGGCGCTATCCAAAGCATCCGTGGCCGGACGATCCGGCCAACGCCTTACCCACAAGGCGGACCAAGAAATTTTCATCGTGAAACGCTGTGGATCGAATTCAGAGGGTTCTGCCATGCGCAGCACGAGAAAGCAGTTGTAGACTAAAGGCCGCTGCCGTAGCAATGCCTGGAGAATAAAAGCATGTCTGGGAACGATCGCGAACCTATTGGGCGCAAAGGAAAAGCGCCAAAGCCGCCGCGCAGCACTGCGCGTCGGGGTCGCCGCAGGGAACTTGATGATGATATCGATCAGGACGATTTTGACGAAGAAGATGAGGAGAGTGGACCGGTGCCACCAAAAGGTAAAGGTAAAGGAAAACGACCGCCACGCGGCAAGCGTCGTTGGTTAGGCTGGTTGATTAAGCTCTTCCTGGTCTTTGTCGTAGTGATGGCCGCCTGGGGCGTCTATCTCGACTCGGAAATCCGCAGCCGCATTGACGGTAAAGTGTGGCAACTGCCGGCGACCGTGTATGGCCGTATGGTCAGCCTGGAACCGGGCATGTCGTACGACAAAAAAGAGATGATTGCGCTGCTGGAAGGCACGCAGTATCGCGAAGTGTCGCGCATCACCCGTCCCGGCGAGTTTAGCGTTAAAGGCAACACCATTGATCTGCTGCGCCGTCCGTTTGATTTCCCGGACAGTAAAGAGGGGCAGATTAATGCGCGCCTGACGTTTAGCAACAATGAGCTGAGCGAGATTAAAAACCTCGATACCGGCCGCGATTTTGGCTTCTTCCGCCTCGATCCGCGTCTGATCACCATGTTGCAGTCGCCGAACGGTGAACAACGCCTGTTTGTGCCACGCGCCGGTTTCCCGGATCTGCTGGTCAGCACGCTGATCGCCACCGAAGATCGCCACTTCTATGAGCACGACGGCATTAGCCCGTACTCGATTGGTCGTGCGTTCCTCGCCAACATCACCGCCGGTAAAGCGGTGCAGGGCGGCAGTACATTGACGCAGCAGCTGGTGAAAAACCTGTTCCTCACCAACGAACGTTCACTGTGGCGTAAAGCGCGTGAAGCCTACATGGCGGTGATCATGGATGCGCGCTACAGCAAAGATCGCATTCTTGAGCTCTACCTCAACGAGGTGTACCTCGGGCAAACCGGTAACGATCAGATCCGTGGTTTCCCGCTGGCGAGTTTGTACTACTTTGGTCGTCCGGTGGATGAGCTGAGCCTCGATCAGCAGGCGATGCTGGTCGGCATGGTGAAAGGCGCGTCGCTGTATAACCCGTGGCGTAACCCGAAACTGGCGCTAGAGCGACGTAATCTGGTGCTGCGTCTGCTGCAGCAGCAGAACGTTATCGATCAGGAACTGTATGACATGCTGTCGGCGCGTCCGCTTGGCGTGCAGCCAAAAGGCGGCGTGATCACGCCACAGCCGGCATTTATGCAGATGGTGCGTAATGAGCTGCAGGCTAAGCTCGGCGACAAAATGAAAGATCTCTCTGGCGTAAAGATTTTCACCACGCTGGATGCGATTTCGCAGGATGCCGCCGAGAAAGCGGTGGTTGAAGGTATTCCAACGCTGAAAAAACAGCGGGGCCTGAAAGATCTGGAAACTGCGATGGTGGTGGTTGACCGCTTCAGCGGTGAAGTACGCGCCATGGTCGGCGGGGCAGATCCGCAGTTTGCCGGTTATAACCGTGCGCTGCAGGCGCGTCGTTCAATCGGCTCGCTGGCGAAACCGGCAACCTACCTGACGGCGCTCAGCCAGCCGAACAGCTATCGCCTTAACAGCTGGATCGCTGATGAACCGATTGCGCTGAAGCAGCCGAACGGCACCATCTGGAAACCGATGAATGACGATCGTCGCTTCAGCGGTAAAGTGATGCTGGTTGATGCGTTAACCAACTCGATGAACGTGCCAACGGTTAACCTCGGTATGACGCTGGGTCTGGATGCGGTAGTGGATACCTGGACCAAGCTGGGCGTGCCGAAAGATCAGCTGCATCCGGTGCCCTCCATGCTGCTGGGGGCCCTGAACCTGACGCCGATTGAAGTGGCGCAGGCGTTCCAGTCGATTGCCAGCGGCGGTAACCGTGCGCAGCTGTCAGCGGTGCGTTCGGTGATTGCTGAAGATGGAACGGTGCTGTATCAGAGCTATCCGCAGGCGCAGCGCGTTGAACCGGCGCAGGCCGCTTATCTGACGCTTTACAGCATGCAGCAGGTGGCGGATCACGGTACCGCGCGTGCGCTGGGTGCGCGCTACCCTAAAGCCCATCTGGCGGGCAAAACCGGTACCACCAATGACCTGATTGATAGCTGGTTTGCTGGCGTTGACGGCAAAGAAGTGGCGATTACCTGGGTTGGCCGTGATAACAACCAGACTTCGAAGCTGTATGGCGCGAGCGGAGCGATGCAACTCTATCGCCGCTATCTCGACAACCAGGCGCCGATGCCGCTGGTGCTGACGCCGCCGGAAGATATCACGCAGATGAACGTCGATTCTGCCGGTAACTTCATCTGCGGTACCGGTAGCAGCACGTGGCGTTCGCTGCCGGTGTGGTCGCTGGATCCGAATGCGCTGTGCCAGCAGCAGCAAGAGCAGGTTCAGCAACAGCAGCAACAGTTGCAGCAACAACAAGAGCAGCAACAGCAGCAACAACAGCAGCAGCAGCCACAGAATGAGCAGAAAGATTCTGACGGCGTTGCAGGTTGGATCAAGGATATGTTCGGCAGCAAATAGTGTGCTGAGAAAACAGAGGGCGCTGCGGCGCCCTTTTTTTTCGTCTGTACCTTTGTTGTTAAGCGCGATCATGGATATGCACGTTCTGGGCGCTAACGACCCGCAATATGCCATTAGTCGTTGCGATTATGACGGGATTTCGCCTAAAATCCGTGCGTCATAATAATCATTCTCGTTTGTATTCGCCTGCATCGACTTTTTTCGAGAGATCTCACTTATGAATACGCGAAACACCAATCCTTGTTTCTTACACCCGAGCTCATCCCGTCGTCCGCTGGCATGGCTAATCTCTTTAACGCTGGGCACCCTTAGCGCACAGGCGCTGGCCGAAGATACCGTAGTCGTGAGCGCCGATGGCGGCAGCGGCGTGGCGCAGGAAAAAGCGTGGGGGCCGTCGCCAACTATCGCCGCCAAACGCAGCGCCACCGGTACCAAAACTGATACGCCAATTGAGAAAAACCCGCAGTCAATCTCTGTGGTCACGCAGGAAGAGATGGCGATGAAAAACGTCACCAGCGTGAAAGGGGCGTTCAACTACACGCCCGGCGTATTAACCGGCAACCGTGGCAGTTCCAACGTCATTGATGCGCTATCGATTCGCGGCTTCAGCGAAACCAATACCAACCAATATCTTGATGGCCTGAAACTGCAGGGTGATAACTACTCTGAGTTCGCTATCGATCCCTACTTCCTCGAACGCGCCGAGCTGTTGCGCGGCCCGGTTTCGGTACTGTACGGCAAGAGCAATCCAGGCGGCGTGGTGTCGCTGGTGAGTAAGCGTCCAACCCAGGAGACGCTGCGTGAAGTGCAGTTCCAGATGGGCACTGACAATCTGTTCTCCACCGGCTTCGATTTTGGCGGCTCACTGGATGATGATGGCGTATACAGCTATCGCCTGACCGGCCTGGCACGCAGCGCCGATGCGCAGCAGGAGATGAACAAAGAGAAGCGGTACACCATCGCGCCATCGTTCAGCTGGCGTCCGGATGAAAATACGCGTTTCGATCTGCTGACCTATTTCCAGAACGAACCGGAAACCGGTTATTACGGCTGGCTGCCGCGTCAGGGCACGGTGGTGGGCATTACGCGCCCGGACGGCAGCAGCTATAAGTTACCGACCAATTTTGATGAAGGCGAAGACAGCAACAAGATTTCGCGCAACACCAAGATGGTGGGCTACAACTTCGAGCACAGTTTCAACGATACCTGGACGGTGCGACAGAATCTGCGCTATGCGGATTTGAGAACGGATTATCGCAGTATTTATGGCAATGGCTTTATTCCCGCTACGCAGCAAATCACCCGCGGTTCAGCGGTTTCCAATGAAAAGCTCAATCAGTTTGCGCTGGATAACCAGGTACAAGCTAAGTTCGCGACTGGCGCAGTTGACCATACATTGTTGATGGGAGTGGATTACCAGCGTACTCGCAATGATATCGATGCGGCCTTTGGTAGCGCGGCACCCATCAGTGCCATTAACCCGCAATACGGCAATGATGCGGATATTGGCACGCCTTTCCCATACCAATATCTGAATCGTCAGGAACAGACGGGCCTCTATTCGCAGGACCAGATGGAATGGAATCGTTGGGTGCTAACGTTGGGCGGTCGCTATGACTACGCGATGACCTCAGCGCTAAACCGTAACGGCAATACAGAAGAGAAAAATCACGATCAGGCTTTCACCTGGCGCGGTGGTTTGAACTATGTGTTTGATAATGGTATCGCCCCGTACTTCAGCTACAGCGAATCATTTATTCCTACGGCAGGTACTACATCCAGTGGCCAAACGTTTGATCCTTCACGTGCCAAACAATATGAAGCTGGTGTGAAATATGTGCCAAAAGATCGTCCGATTGTCATTACAGGTGCGGTTTACCAGCTAACGAAGACCAAAAACCTTACTGCCGATCCTGACAGCCTGCAATTTAGCGTGCAGGGTGGCGAGATTCGTTCACGCGGCGTGGAGTTAGAAGCCAAAGCGGCAGTTAATGCCAATATCAACCTGACTGCCGCTTACTCCTACACGGATGCGGAGTACACCCATGACACGCTGCTGAAGGGTAAAACGCCGGTGCAGGTGCCAAAACACATGGCCTCGCTGTGGAGCGATTACACCTTCCATGAAACCGCGCTGTCTGGCGTGACGGTTGGTGCTGGCGTGCGTTACGTGGGTGAAAGTAAAGGGTTGTACGCTAGCGGCGACAATGCCAACCAAAACTTCGACGTTGCCGGTTACACCACCGTTGATGCCGCGCTGAAATACGATCTCGCACGCTTTGGCATGCCGGGATCAACCATCGGCGTGAATGTGAATAACCTGTTCGATCGTGAATACGTTGCCAGCTGCTACCGCGAATACGCCTGCTATTGGGGCGCTGAGCGGCAGATTGTCGGAACCGCGACTTTCCGCTTCTAACGCGTTTGTAGGGTGCGCATTTATGCGCACCTGAGTTTCTGGTCGCCATTAATGGCGACCTTACAGCGCCCATTTACCAGGGATTATCATGCAGCATCCGCACCATGTAGAAACCACCTTCCGGCTGGATAACGTCAGTTTTAGTGTGCCAGGCCGCACGCTACTTCATCCGCTGTCTCTTACTTTTGCGCCAGGCAAAGTCACGGCGCTGATCGGACATAACGGCTCTGGTAAATCCACGCTGCTGAAGATGCTCGGTCGTCACCATGCGGCGAGTGAAGGGTGCGTATTGCTGAATGAGGATGCGGTAGATAACTGGGGCAGCAAAGATTTTGCGCGTCAGGTGGCGTATTTGCCACAGCAATTGCCCGCGGCGGAAGGGATGACGGTGCGTGAACTGGTGGCGATTGGTCGTTATCCGTGGCACGGCGCGCTGGGCCGTTATGGGCAGGAAGATCGCGACCGTGTTGAAGAGGCGATTACGCTGGTGGGATTGAAACCGTTTGCCGGTCGACTGGTGGATAGCCTTTCCGGCGGTGAGCGCCAGCGTGCCTGGCTAGCGATGCTGGTGGCGCAGAACAGCCGCTGCCTGCTGCTGGATGAACCGACTTCAGCGCTGGATATCGCCCATCAGGTTGATGTGCTGGCGCTGATTCAGCGTCTTAGTCGCGAACGCGGATTAACGGTGATTGCGGTGTTGCACGATCTCAACATGGCGGCGCGCTATTGCGATCGGCTGGTGGCGCTGCGCGGTGGCGAAGTGATTGCCGAAGGTGGTCCCGAGGTAATCATGCAGGCTGATGTGCTGGGTAATATTTACGGTATCCCAATGGGAATTTTGCCGCATCCGCTCGGCGGCGCTCCCGTCAGTTTCGTTTACTAAGGCCGCGCCATGTTAGATATTTCCCGCCGCCGCCTGTTGACGGCGCTGGCGCTCTCTCCTCTGATGTCGGCATTGCCACTGCGTGCCGCACTACCCGATGCGCAGCGCATTCTGGCGCTGGAGTGGTTGCCGGTCGAGCTGCTGATGGCGCTCGGCGTGACGCCGCTTGGCGTAGCCGATATGCACAACTACAACATTTGGGTGGGCGACCCGCTGCTGCCGTCCAGCGTTATCGATCTCGGTCTGCGCACCGAACCCAATCTGGAGCTGATGACGCAGCTCGAACCTGCGCTGATTCTGCACTCCAATGGTTACGGTCCGGCGCTGGATAAGTTGCAGCGCATTGCACCGACCATGGGGTTTGATCTCAACAGCGGCGACGGCAAACCGCTTAGCACCGCACGCCATTCGCTGCAGGCGCTCGGCGCGCGTATTGGACGCGAAGCGCAGGCCGCGCAGCATCTGCAGGATGTTGACGAGCAGCTGGCGGCGGCACGTGAACGGCTTATACCCTGGGCCGATCGTCCGCTATTGCTGATGTCGCTGATGGATAGCCGCCATGCCATCACCTTCGGCAAAAACAGCCTGTTCCTTGAAGTGATGGAGATTCTTGGGTTGCGCAATGCGTGGCAGGGCGAAACTAACTTCTGGGGCAGTGCGGTCGTCGGGCTGGAGCGGCTGGCGGAAGTCGGTGATGTGCAGGTAATTTGCTTCGATCACGATAACGATCGCGACATGCAGCAAGTGATGAAAACCGCACTGTGGCAGGCGCTGCCGTTCGTGCGCGCCCAGCGTTTCCAGCGCGTGCCGGCGGTGTGGTATTACGGCGCGACCTACTCGGCACTGAAATTTGTGCGCGTGCTGGAACACGCGCTGGAGTCGCACTGATGCGCAATCGTCTTTTTCCCGTCGCGCTGCTGAGTGCCGTGTTCCTGCTGGCGCTGGCGTTAACCTTTATCAATCTGCGTAACGCGTTGCCGATCGATCAGTGGTCGCAGGCGTTGTTTGCGCCGGATATCAACAATATCCAGCAGGTGGTGTTTCATCATAGTTTGCTGTCACGCCTGGCGCTGGCGCTGCTGGTCGGCGCAGGCCTCGGCTTAGCTGGGTTGCTGTTTCAACAGGTGCTGCGCAATCCGCTGGCCGAGCCCACCACGCTTGGTGTTTCTTCGGGGGCGCAACTCGGTATTACCGTGGCCACGCTGTGGCAACTGCCGGGTGGCGAGCTAACGCAGCAGTTTGCCGCGATGGGCGGCGCGGTGATTGTCGGCGTGCTGGTGTTTGGGGTCGCCTGGGGGAAACGTCTCTCGCCAGTGACGTTGATTCTTGCTGGTCTGGTGCTGAGCCTGTATGCCGGCTCGGTTAACCAGATTTTCGCCATCTTTAATCACGATCAGCTGCAGAACATGTTCCTGTGGAGCACCGGTGCGCTTAACCAGCTGGATGGCCACAACGTGGCGCAGCTGTGGCCGCGCCTGCTGCTGGCATTTGTGGTGGCGCTGGCGCTGCTGCGTCCGCTGACGCTGATGGGGCTGGATGATGGCGTAGCGAAAAATCTCGGCCTGGCGCTGTCGGCGGCGCGGATTGCCGCGCTGGCGCTGGCCATTCTGCTCAGCGCGCAGCTGGTCAATGTCGCGGGCATCATCGGCTTTATCGGCCTGTTTGCGCCGCTGCTGGCGAAGCTGCTCGGTGGACGTCGGCTGATCAGCCGCATGTTACTTGCTCCGCTGATTGGTGCGCTGCTGCTGTGGCTGGCGGATCAATGCGTGCTGTGGCTCACCGGCCACTGGCGCGAAGTGTCCACCGGGACCGCGACCGCATTGATCGGTGTGCCGATTCTGCTGTGGCTTTTGCCGCGCTTGCGGACGGGCTCAGTCCCGCCGGCGCTCAATCAGGGCGATAAGGTGCCGGCAGAGCGGCAGAACGTGTTGCGCTGGTGCCTGATCGGATTAGTAATTCTTAGCGTGTTCAGTTGGATTGGCATCACCTTTGGGCGCGATGCACACGGCTTTGCGTGGGTGGGCGGCGACATGCTACAGCAGCTGCTGCCGTGGCGCGCGCCGCGCGTGCTGGCGGCGCTGGTCGTCGGCATGATGCTCGGCGTGGCGGGAGCGCTGATTCAGCGCCTCACCGGCAATCCGATGGCGAGTCCGGAAGTGCTGGGCATTAGCTCGGGTGCGGCGTGTGGTGTGGTGGTGATGATGTTTTTCGTGCCGGGCGATGCGGTAGCGTGGCTGCTACCGGCTGGCGCACTTGGCGCAGCACTCACGCTGCTGGTCATCATGCTGGTGGCGAGTCGCGGCGGTTTCTCGCCAGAGCGTATGTTGCTGGCGGGAATGGCGCTCAATAGCGCATTCGTGACGTTATTGATGGTGCTGTTGGCGAGCGGCGATCCGCGTATGGGCGGCTTACTGAGCTGGATTTCTGGTTCGACCTACAACATCAACATGCAGCAGGCCGTTCAAAGCGCAGTGGTTGGCGTGGTGCTGATTGCCCTGGCGCCGCTGGCGAGCCGCTGGTTAACGCTGCTGCCGCTTGGCAGCGCTACCGCGCGTTCGGCGGGCATGGCGCTCACCACCTCACGCCTCAGTTTGCTGCTGCTGGCAGCAGCGCTGACCGCCACGGCAACCTTAACCATCGGGCCGCTGAGTTTTGTCGGGCTAATGGCGCCGCATATTGTGCGCATGCTCGGTTTCCGCCGTGCATTACCACAGGTGTTGATGGCCGGCTTATTGGGTGGGGGATTGATGATCTTCGCTGACTGGTGCGGCAGAATGCTGGCGTTTCCGGATCAGATTCCAGCTGGCCTGATGGCCACCTTCTTCGGTGCACCGTACTTTATCTGGTTACTGCGGCGGGCATAGCAAAAGGGCGCCAGATGGCGCCCTTGTCATTTACAGCTGCGCGAAGCTGCGGCGTGCAGCATCGATGGTGCGTTGGATATCTTCCTGACTGTGCGCCAGCGACATAAAGCCTGCTTCGAAGGCGGAAGGCGCGAGATAAACGCCTTCTTCCAGCATCAGGTGGAAGAAGCGCTTAAAGCGCTCTACGTCACACTGCGTCACGTCCTGATAGCAGGTCACTTCAGCAGCATCGGTGAAGAAAATACCGAACATGCCGCCAACGTGGTTAATCACCAACGGAATGTTCTCTGCCTTTGCGGCGGCCAGCAAACCTTTTGCCAACTGCGTGGTTAAGTCGGTCAAGGTGCTGTGCGTACCCGGCTGCGCAATCTGCGACAGACAAGCAAAGCCGGCGGCCATGGCAATCGGGTTACCGGACAGCGTACCTGCCTGATAAACCGGGCCGGTCGGTGCCAGCGCATCCATCACATCACGACGACCGCCAAAGGCGCCAACAGGCATGCCGCCGCCGATGATTTTACCGAGGCAGGTCAGGTCTGGCGTTACGTCGTAATAGGCTTGAGCACCGCCCAGCGCCACGCGGAAACCGGTCATCACTTCGTCGATGATCAGCAGCGCGCCAAATTCGTCACACAGCGCGCGCAGGCCTGGCAGGAAGTCCGGCTGCGGTGGAATACAGTTCATGTTGCCCGCTACCGGCTCAACGATGATGCAGGCAATATCCTCTGGATATTGCTCGAAAGCAGCACGCACCGTGCTCAAATCGTTGTAGGTGCAGGTCAGCGTGTGTTTGGCGAAATCGGCCGGTACGCCCGGCGAGTTTGGCTGGCCGAGCGTCAGCGCGCCGGAACCGGCTTTCACCAGCAGGCAGTCGGCGTGACCATGGTAGCAGCCTTCGAACTTGATGATTTTGTCGCGATGGGTGAAGCCGCGCGCCAGGCGAATGGCGCTCATGGTGGCTTCGGTGCCGGAGTTCACCATGCGCACCATGTCCATGCTTGGCACCAGCTCGCACACCAGCTCGGCCATTTTCACTTCCATCTCGGTGGGAGCGCCGAAGCTCAGACCGCGTGCGGCGGCTTCAATCACCGCATTACGGATAGTGGCATTGTTATGACCGAGCACCATCGGGCCCCACGAACCGACATAATCGATATAACCTTTGCCGTCGGCGTCGTACAGATACGCACCGTCAGCGCGTTCGATGAACAGCGGCACACCGCCTACACCGGTAAAAGCACGTACCGGGGAGTTCACACCGCCAGGAATCAGGCGTTGCGCTGCGGTATACAGGTTTTCTGACTTACTCATGGTTCTGCTCCTGCTGTTCGGGAAAAAATCTGGCGCCATTCTACGGGAAGAACGGCTTGCGCTAAAGTTTAGGGTATATACTTTCATGCGCATGCGGCGGCACACACTGCCAAGCTTGAGACTTGATTGCACTGCACGGCTGGCAGATAATAGCGAAATTAAGGTCGTTTTCTGACCTCGACGTTTACCCGGAGTAAAAGATGAGTGACGACTTAGCAGCGCTGCCTTTGCAATTCACTGATGCAGCAGCAAAAAAAGTGAAAAACCTGATTTCTGATGAAGAGAATCCGGAGCTGAAACTGCGCGTTTATATTACCGGCGGCGGTTGCAGCGGTTTCCAATACGGCTTCACGTTTGACGATCAAATGAATGACGGCGACATGACCATCGAAAAACAGGGCGTGGCGCTGGTGGTTGATCCAATGAGCCTGCAATATCTGGTGGGCGGTTCGGTGGATTACACTGAAGGTCTGGAAGGTTCACGTTTTATCGTCACTAACCCCAATGCCAAAACCACCTGCGGTTGCGGTTCTTCCTTCAGCATCTAATGCTGCTTCTGGCTGCCGTTCTGGTAGCCAGATTCCTACCACTCAATAGTCACTAAGCGCGCCGATTCGCGGCGTTGTGCATCGCGTTTTAGCACCCGCTCGGTAATACGTGGTTGCGCGCTGAAGTGGCGCCCGCAGTCAATGCTCGGCAGAGTATGTTCATTCTGGCGCGAAATATCGCAACGTGAGAATAACGTTAAGGTGACGGCAATAGAGCCGGTTGAGGTAGCCGCATTCAATGGCGCAGCGATCACGAGCCCTATGGCCAGCAGCAGAGCTCTGGTCATGAATAGTTCCTGGTGAAGACAAAATTGCGCTAAGCGCTAAAATGGGCACAGAGCATACGTGGCCGCTGCGCCTTGTATTATGATCAACGACAATTTTTGCCGGATCTTTAATCTTTTTTGGTGTTATTTTTCGCCGGATGTAAATTCGCACACAGCTGTTTCGCTGCCAGTAGCATGCGTGGGCCGGGGCGGCTCAGCCAGTCGTCATTGATGGCGATCACCGGCACAGTAAGTTGCGGCTGCCAGAATTTGGCGATGCTGACGGCCTGCGTCGCGTCACCGCCGATCACAATCGCCTGCGGATGGCGCATCAGCACCTGCTCACGACTTACCTGCGGCCAGCTAACGGCGCTATCAGCGAAAATATTCCTTCCGCCACACAACTCAATTACCTGATTCTGCATGGTGTTGCGCGCAGCGGTAAACAGCGGCTGCTGACCAAACTGCAAAAACAGCGCTATCGGCGCGCCGTGCTGATACTGTTGCCGCAGCGCCACCTCCTGTGCCCGTAATGTCTGGGCGGCATCAATGGCCTGCTGCGGCTGCGGACTCCACTGCTGTAATCCGGCCAGCGCATCAATCATTTGATCGAGGGTTTGCGGATCAATCCACTCAACTTTAAGGCCGAAACGTTGCAACTGTTCGATTTGCCGTTGCGGATTACCGCCACGCCACGCCAGCACCACATCCGGCTTGAGTTGCAGAATACGTTCAACGTTGATGCCCTGCCAGTTTGCTACCTCTTCCAGCGCCCTGGCTGGCGCCGGATAATCAGAGAAAGCGCTGACCGCGACCGGCGTAATGCCGGCAGCAAAGGCCAACTCGGTTAAATGAGGTGAAAGGGTGATAACGCGTGGTGCGGCGGCGAACAGGCTATTGCACAGCAGCAATAGCCCGAGCAGAAGATGTTTAGCCACGCGCCAGCTGCGCCAGCAGGTTTTCTACCATCAGCGAAGATTGTTTTGCCGCAACGCTGAGGAACTCATCGAAGCTGAGATGAGACTCTTGATCGGCAACGTCAGAAATAGCGCGTACCACCACGAATGGCACGTTAAATTGATGGCAAACATGGCCAATCGCCGTGGCTTCCATCTCTACCGCAATCGCCTGCGGGAAGGTGCTACGGATGCGCGCCAATGGCTCGGCACCGTTGATAAACGCATCGCCGCTCACCACTAAACCGCGCACTGCGTTGAGATCGAGTTGCTTAATAACCTGCTCGGCGGCCGCAATCAGTTTGTCATCTGCAGCGAAGGCCGCAGGGCAACCGGCCATTTGGCCTGGTTCATAGCCGAAGGCGGTAACATCCGCATCGTGATAACGCACTTCATCTGATACCACGATATCGCCCACTTTCAGCGTTGATGCCAATCCGCCCGCAGAACCGGTATTAATCACCACATCGGGTTTGCACAGTTCAAGCAGCAGCGTGGTACCCAGCGCGGCAGCGACTTTGCCAATGCCTGATTTCAGCAGCGCCACTTCAACACCGTTCAGCGTGCCGGTGTAAATTTCGCAGCCAGCCAGCGTAAGTGTCTGGCGGTTTTCAATTTTGTCACGCAGCAGGGTAACTTCCTGCTCCATCGCGCCAATAATGCCTACTTTCATAAGAATCTCGCTAATTTAATGGATGTAACCCGCAAAAGTGAGGCATAGTCTAACATGGCTGATTGAGGAAGAATTCACGAAAAAATAAGGGGTAATTATGGCGACGATCAATTTCAGGAAGAAGATCAGTTTCACCCGCCCTTATACCAGCCGCAAAGATCCCGAAGGGGAATACTATATTACCCGCCATTTTGAGAGCGATCGCGGACGCATTATTAACTCCGCTGCCATTCGCCGTCTGCAACAGAAAACTCAGGTATTCCCGCTGGAACGCAATGCCGCAGTGCGTTCGCGTCTGACGCATTCACTGGAAGTGCAGCAAACCGGGCGTTATATCACTAAAGAGATTCTGCAAGCGCTGAAAACGCAGGGCGGCGGACTGGCGAATTATGGGCTGGATGAGTTTGAAGGCGCGTTTGAAAGCCTGATTGAAATGGCCTGTCTGCTACACGATGTCGGCAATCCGCCTTTTGGTCATTTCGGTGAAGCAGCGATCAATGATTGGTTCGATGATAACCTGCCTGCTGAATTAGTCGATCCGCTGGTAGCAGGGGTTGGCGACGATATTACACGCTCAGCATTCGACCAATTAAATGCCATGATCCGCCAGGATTTATGCCACTTTGAAGGCAATGCGCAAGCGATTCGCCTGGTGCATACGCTGCTGCAACTTAATCTCAGCTACGCGCAGGTTGCCTGTATTTTGAAATATACCGCACCGGCATGGTGGCAAGGTGATAAACCGGCTGAGTTTAGCGTGTTAATGAAGAAACCGGGTTTCTACTTATCCGAACGCGAATATGTTGCCGAGTTACGTGACGCGACAAATATTAAAGAGCATCATCGTTTTCCACTGACCTGGATAATGGAAGCCGCCGATGATATCTCTTATTGCATCGCCGATCTTGATGACGCGGTGGAAAAAGATATCTTCCATGTTGAAACGCTGTATAAGCATTTGCTCGAGGCCTGGGGGACGGTCAAAAACGGTGATGTCTTCAGCCGCACCATCGGTGATGCGTGGAAAGAGGCCAATCAGAAAAAGCGTCGCAGTATCAGCGATCAATTCTTTATGTCGCTGCGGGTTAATGTGCAGAACGTATTAGTTAGCCATGCGGTACGGCGTTTTATCGATAATCTGCCCGCTATTTTCGAAGGCAATTTCAATCATGCATTATTGGAAGATGACGGTGAAGAAGGGCGCTTGCTGAACTTATTTAAGACGGTTGCACGCCAGCAGGTGTTTAATCATCCGGAAGTCGAGCAGTTGGAGTTGCAGGGCTACCGCGTGATTAAAGGGCTGCTGGAGATATATCAATCCTTGCTGTTGCTGGATTATGAGCAATTTACCACGTTAATGAACGATGATTTCCTGGCGAAGCATCCGATTGAAACCCGTCTGTTTCATAAGCTTTCTGGAAAACACCGTAAAGCTTATCAACAACACATGCGTTCATTAATCGTTGAGCATAAATATCAGCGTTTGTTGTGGGAACGTTATTATCGTGCGCGCCTGATTCAGGACTACATTAGTGGAATGACAGACAATTATGCCTGGGATGAATATCGTCGTTTGATGGCGGTGGAATAAGCGCGCATTTGTAAAGACGAAGAACAATTTTTTACCTTTGCCTAAAACTTTATTAGGAACTTCGCGCTAAAAACTTAATCTCATCATCACGACCACAGCAATGGTCTGGCCGTACTTCTTAGAGAGACACAGATAAATGAAAAAAAACACAATTATGCTGGCGTTGGCGCTGAGTTTCGGCGCGGCAATGGGTCCTGTGAGTGCATTCGCAGCGGAGACAGCGTCTTCTTCGAGCCAACAGTTGCCAAGCCTGGCACCGATGCTGGAAAAAGTCATGCCTTCCGTGGTGAGCATCAGCGTTGAAGGCAGCACCACGGTTAAAACCCCGCGCATGCCACAGCAGTTCCAGCAATTCTTTGGTGATAATTCACCATTCTGCCAGGACGGTTCTCCGTTCCAGAGCTCACCGATGTGCCAGAACGGCGGCGGTGAGGGTGGTGGCGCAGAGGGCGGTGCCAACGCGCAGAAACAGCAGTTCCGTGCGCTGGGTTCCGGCGTGGTGATCAATGCAGATAAAGGTTATGTCGTTACCAATAACCACGTGGTGGACAACGCCACCAAAATTCAGGTTCAGCTGAGCGATGGTCGTCGCTACGACGCCAAAGTGATCGGCAAAGATCCGCAATCTGATATCGCGTTGATTCAGCTGCAGGATGCGAAAAACCTTACCGCAATTAAGATTGCCGATTCTGACAACCTGCGCGTCGGTGATTACACCGTGGCGATTGGTAACCCGTATGGTCTTGGCGAAACGGTCACCTCAGGTATCGTTTCCGCGCTGGGTCGAAGCGGCCTGAACGTTGAGAATTATGAAAACTTCATCCAGACCGATGCGGCAATTAACCGCGGTAACTCCGGCGGTGCGCTGGTTAACCTCAACGGTGAGCTGATCGGTATTAACACCGCGATTCTGGCGCCGGACGGCGGCAACATCGGCATCGGCTTTGCTATCCCAAGCTCAATGGTGAAAAACCTGACCGCGCAGATGGTGGAATATGGTCAGGTGAAACGCGGCGAGCTGGGCATTATGGGCACCGAGCTTAACTCCGAACTGGCGAAAGCGATGAAAGTTGATGCACAGCGCGGCGCCTTTGTCAGCCAGGTACTGCCAAACTCTGCCGCGGCGAAAGCTGGCGTGAAAGCCGGTGACGTGGTGGTGTCAATGAACGGTAAAGCCCTGACCAGCTTCGCGGCGTTGCGTGCTGAAGTCGGCTCGCTGCCGGTGGGGACTAAGCTGCAGCTGGGTCTGCTGCGTGAGGGCAAACCGGTGAACGTCACGGTTGAACTGCAGCAGAGCTCGCAGGAGAAGGTACAGTCCGCCACCATTTACACCGGTATTGAAGGCGCCGATCTCAGCAATATCGACACAAACGGCCAGAAAGGCGTGCGAGTTGATAATGTGAAAGCGGGTAGCGCAGCGGCGCGTATCGGCCTGAAGAAAGGTGATGTCATCCTCGGTGTGAACCAGCAAGCGGTGGCTAATCTCGGCGAACTGCGTAAGGTGCTCGACACCAAGCCTTCAGTGCTAGCACTGAACGTGCAGCGCGGAGATAGCAGCCTGTATCTGCTGATGCAGTAAGCTTAAGGTTGTTAATGGCAGGCGAGCTTCGGCTCGCCTTTTTTACGCCTGGGCAAATGTCCGGTACTGAATGTGACGTCCACCGCAAATCCCGCATAATCCTTCTGGCTATGTGCAGTTGCACAATGTAAGCGCCTTAATGGATGCGTATTCTGTCGGTTCGTCCTTACCTCCGGAGTGTTTGATGGCCACCTATCATCTCGATGCGCGACTGGCTCAGGATATTGTTGCCCGCACCATGCAAATTATTGATAGCAATGTCAACGTGATGGATGCGCGCGGTCGCATCATCGGCAGCGGCGATCGTGAGCGTATTGGCGAATTGCACGAAGGCGCGCTGCTGGTGCTGTCGCAGGGTCGCGTAGTGGACATCGACGAGGCGGTGGCAAAACATCTGCACGGCGTGCGTCCCGGGATAAATTTACCGCTGCGCATTGATGGCGATATCGTCGGCGTAATCGGCTTGACCGGTCAACCGGCCACGCTGCGTCACTACGGCGAGCTGGTGTGTATGACCGCCGAAATGATGCTGGAGCAGGCGCGTTTGCTGCATATGCTGGCGCAGGACAGCCGCCTGCGTGAAGAGCTGGTGCTGAATCTGGTGCGCAGTGAAACCTTATCGCCGGCGCTGAGCGAATGGGCGCAGCGGCTGGGCATCGATCTCAATCAGCCGCGCGTGGTCGCGGTGGTAGAAGTGGATAGCGGCCAACTTGGCGTCGATAGCGCTATGTCAGAACTGCAGCAGCTGCAAACGTTATTGACTACGCCGGAACGCGACAACCTGATTGCGATTGTTTCGCTGACCGAAATGGTGGTGCTCAAGCCGGCGCTCAATGCGCATGGTCGCTACGATCAGGACGATCATCGCCGGCGAGTGGATCAACTGCTGCAACGGATGAAGGAGAGCGGGCAGGTGCGCATGCGCATCGCGCTTGGCAACTACTTTACCGGCCCCGGCAGCATTGCACGCTCGTACCGCACCGCGCGTACCACCATGATGGTGGGTAAACAACGCATGCCCGATCAGCGCAGCTATTTTTATCAGGATCTGGTGCTGCCGGTGCTGCTCGACAGTTTACGCGGCGGCTGGCAGGCCAATGAGCTGGCGCGCCCGCTGGCGAAACTAAAAAGTATGGATAACAACGGTTTATTACGGCGTACGCTGGTGGCATGGTTCAGCCACAACGTGCAACCTAGCGCGACCGCGCGCGCGCTGTTTATTCATCGTAATACGCTGGAGTATCGCCTCAACCGTATTTCCGAGCTAACCGGACTCGATCTGGGTAACTTTGACGATCGGCTACTGCTGTACGTGGCGCTACAACTGGATGAGCAGAGTTAATGACCAGGGCGTGGATTGCGTTGTTGTGGCTGTTTAGCGCGCTTAGTTTTGCCAATGATCCGGCTTTTCTCTCTTTAAACGATCTGCAACGGGTTAAACAACAACTCGCTGAGCAGCAGGCTGCGCCGCCGACGCTCGAAGCCTGGCATCAACTGCAACAGCAGGCGGATAGGGCGCTAAAACATGCTAATCCCAGCGTCACCGACAAAGGTATGCTGCCACCGAGTGGTTCAAAGCAGGATTATCTCAGCTTAAGCGCCTACTGGTGGCCGGACGCCAGCAAAGCTGATGGCCTGCCATGGCAGCGCCGCGATGGGGAAGTGAATCCCGCCAGCAAGAACGACCAGAGCGATGGTGTGCGGCTGGCGCGCTTTACCGCCGATTTCCAGGCGCTGGCGCTGGCCTGGTACTTCTCCGGCGATCAACGCTATGCCGATAAAGCGCTGGCGATGATGCGCCACTGGTTCATTACGCCCTCCAGCCGCATGCATCCCAACCTTAATTTTGCGCAAGGCATTCCGGGCCGTTCTGCGGGCCGCCACGATGGCGTTCTGGACGGGCGTTATTTCGCCACGCGCGTGGTGGATGCGCTCACTTTATTGCGTCACGCGCCCGGCTGGCAGCCTTCCGATGAGAAAGCGATGCAGCAGTGGTTCAGCGACTATCTGCACTGGCTGCTGCACAATCCGTTAGCACAGAAAGAAGCGGCGGCGGCGAATAATCATGGCAGTTGGTATTGCACCCAGGTGGCGGGGATCGCGTGGTATTTGGACGATCGTGAGACGGTAAAAGCGATGGTTGAGCTGGCGCGCAGTAAAATCGCGCTGCAAATCCGCGCCGATGGCAGCCAACCTGCCGAGCTGGCGCGCACGCGTTCGTTCCATTACAGCTATTTTAATCTGCAGGCGCTGACCGCATTGGCGCAGTTGGCCAAAAAAGCGGGGCTGGGGGATTTATGGCATAGCCGCCAGCAAAGCGGTTCGCTGCTGGATGCGCTAGACGCGATGGCACCGTACAGCGATGCCAGCAAAGTCTGGCCGTGGAAAAATCGTGATCGTGTTAGTGAACGTGTGATTCCATTGCTTTCAGCGGCCGACAACAGCTTGCAGCAGCCGCGTTATCAGCGGTGGATCACGCAGGAAACATGGACTAATAACAAGCGTGGCGCGGTAATGCAGGCGCAGCGTGACAGCTGGCTGCTTTCGCTGCCTTATCAACAGCAATAAAAAAGGCCAGCATTAGCTGGCCTCTTATCTAAAGCGCGAAATTAACGGTTGTTGCGGGTCAACTGATCGAGGTCAGATTCGATTTCAGCGATCTTGTTAGAGACCACGCTTTCCAGATGGCGCAGATCCGCCAGGATTTTACGCTTCAGATCCACTTCAACCTGGTCGCGCTGGCAAATCTGGTCCAGCTCATCGATCACGTAACGCAGGTTCGGGCTGATTTCCTGAACTTCTTTGTAACCCTGGCTGGTGTGATCGGCGACAACCGTTTTACGCTGACGCGGGTATTTGAATTTCACGCTTTTCGCAAAGAATTCACCTTTGTCTTTGCGGAAGTAGATTTTAAGAATGTCGTTGTTAGCTTCCTGACGCAGGCTGTAACGGTCGATGTCGTCAGGGTTGCTGATACCTAAGCTTTTCAGGTTGTCGTACATAGCGTTTATATTCCATCTAAGAGTGGGTGAGCGCGCAGGACTATCATCATCATTCGGGATGCAGCAGAAACGCGGCAACCGGAACGCTTACGGCATACTTAATCAACTGTAGACACAAAAACCGGGATGAACAGTGCGCGACCGGAGTTAACTTGGCGCGGATTATGAACTGTTTGAAAAATAAACGCACGTGTTAATTCGCGGCGCGAAACAGGTAATTCAGGCGGGAGTGTAAACAAATAATTACGGGCCTGAATACAGGCCCGTCGGGAAGATTTTGCGGCAGAAGAAACTTAGTCGATGCTGCGCAGCAGTTCGTTAATGCCTGTTTTGCTAAGGGTTTTAGCATCAACTTTTTTCACGATGACTGCGCAGTACAGGCTGTAGCTACCGTCTTTTGACGGCAGGTTACCTGAAACCACCACTGAACCTGCGGGTACGCGGCCGTAATGTACTTCGCCGGTTTCGCGGTCAAAGATTTTGGTGCTCTGGCCGATGTACACGCCCATCGAAATCACTGAGCCTTCTTCTACGATCACGCCTTCAACGATTTCTGAACGTGCACCGATGAAGCAGTTATCTTCGATGATAGTTGGGTTGGCCTGCAGCGGTTCCAGCACGCCACCGATGCCCACGCCGCCAGATAGGTGCACGTTTTTACCGATCTGCGCACAAGAACCGACCGTGGCCCAGGTATCAACCATGGTACCTTCATCAACGTACGCACCGATATTGACGTAAGACGGCATCAGCACGGTGTTGCGTGCGATGAATGCGCCCTGACGCACGGCAGCCGGTGGCACCACACGGAAACCGGCGTTCTTGAAGCGCGCTTCATCCCAGCCAGCAAATTTCATTGGCACTTTGTCGTAGAAACGGGTTTCAGAGCCTTCCATCACCTGGTTGTCGTTAATGCGGAACGACAACAGCACTGCTTTCTTCAGCCACTGATGCGTTACCCATTCTCCGTTGATCTTTTCAGAAACGCGCAGTTCACCGCTATCCAGCAGGCCGATAACCTGGTTGATAGCATCACGGGTTGCACCGTCTACGCTAGATGGCGTGATGTCGGCGCGGCGCTCAAAGGCAGATTCGATAACGCTCTGTAACTGTTGCATATTTATTTCCTGATTCTGTCATAGCGGATGTCCGTAAATACGGACATGATTAAAATATCTCCCCTAAATCATTCAAGCTGCAGGTAGGCGGCGACGCAGCGAGAGCCTGGGAGCATACATCAGTATGTGACCAGGTCGAGCGAGGAAAGCCAACGCCCCTGCGGTTTGAATGATGACGGGGAGATTAGAGTTTATCGTTTGGATTAAGGGCCTCTGTCAACCTCTGTTGCAACACATCGCGCATTTCGACCCCCAGCGCACGTCGCTCGCTATCGGCGAGGATGAAAAGATCCTCAACCCGCTCACCAATTGTACTGATGCGCGCACCGTGCAGCGACACGCCGAGATCGGCAAACACTTCACCCACGCGCGCCAGCAAGCCGGGCTGATCGAGCGCGACTAACTCCAGATAGCTGCGGCGATCGGTGTGCGTTGGCAGGAAATTGACCTCGGTATCAACGCTGAAATGCTTGAGACGCGCTGACTGACGGCGCGTGCGCGGCGGCACCCATTCGGTTTGCGTGATGGCTTGTTCCAGCGCCTGGATGATCAGCGGATGGCGATCGGCGGCCAGCGGGCTGCCGTCGGGCTCCAGCACAATAAAGGTATCCATCGCCATGCCGTCGCGGCTGGTAAAGATTTGCGCATCATGCACGCTGAGATTGCGACGATCCAATTCGCCAGCCACCGCCGCAAACAGGTGCGGGCGATCCGGGCTCCAGATAAAGATCTCGGTGCCGCCGCGCGTGGCCTGTGGGCTAACCAACACCAGCGGCTTGTTGAGATCGTGATGAATTAAATGACGCGCGTGCCAGGCGAGCTGATTCGGCGTGTGGCGCAGGAAATAGTCGGCGCGGCAGCGGCTCCAGATATGGTGCAGGCGCTCTTCGTCGAGATTCTCCATGCGCAGCAGCGCCAACGCTTGTAGCCGATGATGGCGCACGCGCTCGCGCAGATCCGGGCTGTTTTCCATGCCGCGACGCAGCTGTTTTTCGGTGGCAAAGAACAGCTCGCGCAACAGACTTTGCTTCCAGCTGTTCCACAAGCTTTCGTTAGTGGCGCAGATATCAGACACCGTCAGGCACGCCAGATAACGCAGACGGTTTTCATTCTGCATCACTTCAGCGAACTGCTGAATCACGGTGGGATCCTGAATGTCACGGCGTTGAGCGGTGACAGACATCAACAGATGATGGCGCACCAGCCAGGCAACCAGCTGCGTTTCACGTGAGTTCAGGCCGTGTAATTCGGCGAAATCCAGCGCATCCTGCGCGCCGAGAATAGAGTGATCGCCATTGCGACCTTTGGCAATATCATGCAGCAGCGCGGCCATCAGCAACAGTTCTGGCTGCGGCAGGCGCGGCCAGAGCTCTACGCACAGCGGATGCATCGGGCGCGTGGCTTCATCGGCAAAACTCTCCAGCTTCTGCAGCACGCGAATGGTGTGTTCATCCACGGTATAAGCGTGGAACAGATCGAACTGCATCTGGCCGACGATATTGCCCCACAGCGGCGTATAGGCCCACAGCACGCTGTGCCGATGCATCGGCACCAGCGCGCGCTTGACTGCGCCCGGATGACGCAGAATGGCCATAAAGGTTTCACGCGCTTCAGGAATATGGCACAGCGGCTGTTTCAGGTGGCGACGTGCATAGCGCAGCTGACGCAGCGTGGTGGAGTAAATGCCTTTGATATTTTCATTGCGTACCATCACATAGAACATGCGCAGGATGGCTTGCGGCTCACGCTCAAACAGCGTGGGATCGCGCAGATCAATTAAATTACCGCGGATTTGGAAGTCATCATCAAGGGCGCGCGGTTTTTCCGTCGTCGACAGCGCCAGAATGGCTTCATCAAACAGTTGTAGCAGCATTTGATTGAGTTCGCCGATGCGACGCGTGACGCGATAAAAGTCTTTCATCATGCGCTCAACCGGCTCGTTGACCTCGCCCAGATAGTTAAGGCGCTGGGCAACGGTCAGTTGGCGATCGAACAGCAGGCGGTTGTCATAGCGCGGCAGCGTTAAGTGCAGGGCAAAACGAATGCGCCACAGGAATTCCTGACACTCATTGATTTCATTACGTTCCGCTTCGGTGATAAAGCCGAAACCGACCATCTCATCCATGGTCGTGGCGCCAAAATGCCGGCGCGCGACCCACTGCAGCGTATGAATGTCGCGCAGGCCGCCGGGGCTGCTTTTGATATCGGGTTCAAGATTGTAGCTGGTGCCGTGATAGCGCTGATGTCGTTCCTGCTGCTCTTCGATTTTCGCGGCGAAGAAGCGTGACGACGGCCAGAAACCATCGCTGAAGATGTTCTTTTGCAGTTCGAGAAACAGCGCCACGTCACCCGTTAGCATGCGTGATTCGATCAGGTTGGTCGCGACAGTCAGATCGGATAAGCCTTCCAACAAACACTCTTCCAGCGTACGCACGCTGTGACCGACTTCCAGCTTCAGATCCCACATCAGTGTTAACAGTTCGCTGGTGCGCTGCGCGGCGGCTTCGTCCAGCGGCTGGCGACTGAGGATCAGCACATCGATATCCGAGAGCGGATGCAGTTCGCCGCGACCGTAGCCGCCTACGGCAACCAGCGCGATCTCTTTCAGCTGGTCAAAACCAAAAAAGCGCCACAAGCGACGTAATAGGCGGTCGATAAACAATGTGCGCGCATCAATCAATGATTCGATATCGGTGCCCGCATCAAACGCGATGCCGAGATGCTGGTGAAACTGCTCAAGATACTGTTTGAGCTTGTCGCGCGTCAGGGCTTCATCGGGCCAGCTGGCGGGGGAATCGGTCAGGCCTTTGTGTACTGCTTCGGTCACGCTACCACTCATCAACATGCCTCATCATTACGCACATAAAAAAGGCCAGCTATAAGCCGGCCTGGTACTGTCAGGGAGATAATTACGCGACGTTTTCGAGCACCGCTGGAATGGTGTCGTCTTCACGCAGCGTCAGAATCTCACAGCCGTTTTCTGTCACCACAATAGTATGCTCATACTGCGCGGACAAGCTGCGATCTTTGGTTTTCACGGTCCAGCCATCCTTCATGGTGCGGATGCGGTAATCACCGGCATTGACCATCGGCTCAACGGTGAATGTCATACCTGCTTGCAGCACCACGCCGCTGTCGTCAGCGTCGTAATGCAGCACCTGCGGCTCTTCATGGAAGCCTTTGCCGATACCGTGACCGCAATATTCGCGCACCACGGAGAAATCCTGCGCTTCCACATACTGCTGAATCGCCCGACCTAGCTCACGCAGACGAATGCCCGGTTTCACCAGGCGCAGCGCGATGTACAGGCTTTCCTGAGTGACGCGACACAGGCGTTCGCCCTGAATGGTAGGTTTCCCGACGATGAACATTTTAGACGTATCACCGTGGTACTCATCTTTGATCACCGTGACGTCCACGTTAACCACGTCGCCCTCTTTCAACACACGATCGTCGCTTGGGATTCCGTGACAAACCACTTCATTCACCGAAATACATACTGATTTCGGGAAGCCGTGATAACCGAGGCAGGCAGAAATTGCCTGTTGCTTCTGCGTAATGTGTTCGTGGCAGAGGCGGTCCAGTTCACCGGTGGTGACACCAGGCACCACGTGCGGTGCGATCATTTCCAGCACTTCAGCGGCAAGACGGCCGGCGACGCGCATTTTTTCGATTTCTTCAGGGGTTTTAATTGAAATAGCCATTAAATTAATCCGCAATCGTCGAAATTTTCGACAATAATGAGTTCTGTGGCGATCATGTTAGCAGCCAGCAAATGGGCTGCCAAATGGCGATTGTCTGCGCCTGCTGCCGCTAACTACTATTGGCGTATTCCTGCGCATTGTGGTATAAAGCGCGCCGACGATTCTCTGTCACCGACGTTTGGCTGACAGGAAACGCATAAAACTCATTATGTGTACTAAAACACACATGTATCGACACATACGCCGGGGTGCCTTGAAAGAGGTCGGTCGTATGGGATACATGGAGGCCCAACCCCAAATCAAACTTTAGAGGTAATCATGGCAACTGTTTCAATGCGCGACATGCTCAAGGCTGGTGTTCACTTTGGTCACCAGACCCGTTACTGGAACCCGAAAATGAAGCCATTCATCTTCGGCGCACGTAACAAGGTTCACATCATCAACCTCGAGCAGACTGTGCCAATGTTCAACGACGCGCTGGCTGAGTTGAAAAAGATCTCTTCCCGTAAAGGTAAGATCCTGATCGTTGGTACTAAGCGCGCTGCTGCCGAAGCGGTAAAAGAGTCAGCTCTGAGCTGCGACCAGTTCTTCGTAAACCACCGCTGGTTGGGTGGCATGCTGACTAACTGGAAAACCGTTCGTCAGTCAATCAAACGCCTGAAAGATCTTGAGTCTCAGTCTCAGGACGGTACTTTCGACAAACTGACCAAGAAAGAAGCGCTGATGCGCACTCGCGAACTGGCCAAGCTGGAAAACAGCCTGGGCGGTATCAAAGATATGGGCGGTCTGCCGGATGCACTGTTCGTTGTTGACGCTGATCACGAGCACATCGCTATCAAAGAAGCAAACAACCTGGGTATCCCAGTATTTGCTATCGTTGATACCAACTCTGATCCAGACGGCGTTGACTTCGTTATCCCAGGTAACGACGATGCGATCCGTGCTGTAAGCCTGTACCTGACTGCCGTTGCCACTACCGTGCGCGAAGGCCGTTCACAGGACCTGGCTGAGCAGGCTGAAGAAGCTGCTGAAGCTTAATAAGGTTCGCTCTTTCTAAGAGCCCTTAGACATCAGATGTTATCTGTTAAGGGGGCCGTTCAGGCCCCTTTATTTTATCTAAGTCTGTCACGCTCACTTCAAAGCGAGCGGGGCAGAGTAAATTTTCCGCAACAAGTTTCTGACAGTGTGTGAACACACAGAGACGAATCGAGGATTCTGGAATGGCTGATATTACCGCTGCATTGGTAAAAGAACTGCGTGAGCGTACTGGCGCAGGCATGATGGACTGCAAAAAAGCGCTGACCGAAGCGAACGGCGACATCGAGCTGGCGATTGAGAACATGCGCAAATCTGGCGCAATCAAAGCCGCTAAAAAAGCAGGCAACGTCGCTGCTGATGGCGTGATCAAAACCAAAATTGCTGACGGCTTCGCGGTGATCCTGGAAGTAAACTGCCAGACCGACTTCGTTGCTAAAGATGGCGGTTTCCAGGCGTTTGCTGACAAGGTTCTGGATGCAGCTGTTGCTGGCAAAGTTACCGATGTGGAAGTTCTGAAAGCGCAGTTCGAAGAAGAACGCGTAGCGCTGGTTGCGAAAATCGGTGAGAACATCAACATCCGTCGTGTTGCTATCCTGGAAGGCACTGAGCTGAACAGCTATCAGCACGGCGCACGTATCGGTGTCGTTGTATCTACTACCGGTGCTAACGAAGAGCTGAGCAAGCAAATTGCTATGCACATTGCTGCGAGCAAGCCAGAATTCGTTAAGCCAGAAGACGTGTCTGCAGATGTGGTTGAGAAAGAGTACCAGGTTCAGCTGGACATCGCCATGCAGTCTGGCAAGCCAAAAGAAATCGCAGAGAAAATGGTTGAAGGCCGCATGAAGAAATTCACCGGTGAAGTTTCTCTGACCGGTCAGGCTTTCGTTATCGACCCAAGCAAAACCGTTGGCCAGGCGTTGAAAGAGAAAAACGCTGACGTCATCAACTTCATCCGCTTCGAAGTGGGCGAAGGCATTGAGAAAGTTGAATCTGACTTCGCAGCAGAAGTTGCTGCAATGTCTAAACAGTCTTAATGGTCCGAAAGAACCGCCACAAGGCGGTTCTTTTTTGTCTGCAATTTAGTGCAGCACTTTTCAGTCTCATCCCAATAGCTTTTCTTGCTTGCTAAGCGGATGATCGATCAGATTTTACTTCTCCTTTTCATCATATCTTCCAGGAAGAATCGACCATGGCGACCAACGCAAAACCTGTATATCAACGTATCCTGCTAAAACTGAGTGGCGAAGCACTGCAAGGTGCCGAAGGTTTTGGCATCGACGCGAGCGTGCTTGACCGCATGGCGCAAGAGGTGAAAGAGCTGGTTGAGCTGGGCATCCAGGTGGGTGTGGTTATTGGTGGCGGTAACCTGTTCCGCGGCGCAGGTCTGGCCCAGGCCGGGATGAACCGTGTGGTCGGCGACCATATGGGCATGCTGGCGACGGTGATGAATGGCCTGGCAATGCGTGATGCGCTGCACCGTGCGTATGTCAATGCGCGTTTGATGTCAGCGATTCCGCTGAATGGCGTGTGTGACAACTACAGCTGGGCAGAAGCGATCAGTCTGCTGCGTAATAACCGCGTCGTCATCTTCGCGGCCGGTACTGGCAACCCGTTCTTTACCACCGACTCTGCAGCCTGTCTGCGCGGCATCGAAATTGAAGCCGACGTGGTACTGAAAGCCACCAAAGTAGACGGCGTCTACTCTGAAGATCCGGTGAAAAACCCGGATGCAACGCTGTATGATCAGCTGAGCTATGCAGAAGTGCTGGATAAAGAGCTTAAAGTGATGGATCTCGCGGCCTTCACGCTGGCACGCGACCATAAACTGCCTATCCGCGTCTTCAATATGAACAAGCCTGGCGCACTGCGTCGCGTAGTGATGGGTGAAAAAGAAGGCACCCTGATTACGCATTAATACCCGACGCAGGTTAAAATAAGGTATATTCTTTTGCCGCGATGCGCTGTCATCGCGCAGCAATTAGGATGATCGATGTTTATCGATACCGCTTCCGGTTAGCCCGGAAATGGCCAGGTCAACCGAATTCAAGGGTTTCAACGTGATTAACGACATTAAAAAAGATGCAGACACGCGCATGGAAAAGTGTGTGGATGCATTCAAAAACAACATCAGCAAAGTGCGCACTGGTCGTGCTTCGCCTTCACTGCTCGACGGCATTATGGTTCCTTACTACGGTACACCTACGCCGCTGCGTCAGGTGGCTAACGTGACGGTAGAGGATTCACGTACGTTGAAAATCAACGTATTTGATCGCTCGCTGAGCGCTGCGGTTGAGAAAGCGATCATGACGTCTGATCTGGGTCTGAACCCAAGCTCGGCCGGTACCGATATTCGTGTGCCGTTGCCAGCGTTAACCGAAGAGCGTCGTAAAGACCTGATCAAGATCGTACGTGGCGAAGCTGAGCAGGGCCGTGTCTCTGTGCGTAACGTCCGCCGTGATGCCAACGACAAGATCAAAGCGCTGCTGAAAGACAAAGAGATCAGCGAAGACGACGAACGTCGTTCGCAGGACGAAATCCAGAAAATGACTGATGCGCACATCAAGAGTGTTGATGCGGCATTGGCCGACAAAGAAAAGGAACTGATGGACTTCTAATTCCATCATTTACTTTTAAAACGCCGTTCAGAGACGAGAGATAGTCGACTCTGGCGGCGTTTTACATTGTGCCCGGCGCCGTTGCGGGAACGATCCATGACTTCACAGGGATAGCATGATGAAGCGATTAACTCTGCTGGGATCTACCGGCTCGATTGGCACCAGTACGCTGGCGGTGATTGCCGCGAATCCTGAACTTTATCAAGTGACTGCGCTGGTTGCTGGCCAAAACGTTGCGCTGATGGCTGAACAGTGCCAGCAATTCCAGCCACGCTATGCTGCGATGTCCGACGAGACATCCGCTCAGGCGCTGCGTGAGCGACTGAAAGCACTCAACGTTAATACCGAAGTGCTCTCCGGCGTTCAGGCAGCCTGCGAACTGGCCGCGTTGGATGAGGTGGATCAGGTAATGGCGGCGATTGTCGGCGCCTCCGGCTTGCAGCCCACTTTGGCGGCGATTCGTGCGGGTAAAACGGTGCTGCTCGCTAACAAAGAATCGCTTGTCACATGCGGCCGTCTGTTTATGGAGGCTGTACGTCAACATCAGGCGCAATTGCTGCCGGTCGACAGCGAGCACAATGCCATTTTTCAGAGTTTACCCGCTTCCATACAGCATCAGTTGGGGTACGCTGATCTGCAGGGGAACGGCATCGAGTCGATTCTCCTTACGGGATCGGGTGGTCCTTTTCGTGACACGCCATTAGCGGATTTAGCCGCTATGTCGCCGGATCAAGCATGTGCGCATCCGAACTGGTCAATGGGACGTAAAATCTCCGTTGATTCGGCCACCATGATGAATAAAGGTCTTGAATACATTGAAGCCCGCTGGCTGTTTAATGCGACCGACGCGCAGATGGAGGTGATCCTGCATCCGCAGTCCGTCATCCATTCGATGGTGCGTTATTGCGACGGCAGTGTACTGGCGCAACTGGGTTCACCGGATATGCGAACGCCAATAGCGCACAGCATGGCATGGCCAGCACGTATCTCTGCGGGCGTGACGCCGCTCGACTTCACTCGCATGAAGTCGCTGACGTTTGCCGAGCCGGACTACGAGCGCTATCCCTGCCTGAAGCTCGCAATTGATGCCTGCGCAGCAGGCCAGGCCGCCACTACGACGCTTAATGCAGCGAATGAAGTGGCGGTTGAGGCTTTTCTGCAGCACCAGATTCGCTTTACCGATATCGCCGCCATCAACAGCGAAGTGCTGGCCTCCCTGAAGTGTCAGGAGCCGGGCAGCATTGACGAAGTGATGGAGATCGACCGATTAGCGCGAGTTCGTGCCAGAGAATTGTTGCCACGCTTTCGTTTAGCAGGTTGATAGTTCCCGCTATTTGTTCGCTCTGGGTGAAAATGGTATAGTCGCTCGCTCGCGTTTCACAGCCCGACATTGTTTCGATGTCATCTGGCGTGTTTGCCGGAGTTTGCTGCAGGCGCAATGTATTCAGAAACCACAGCATTTCTGATGAAAGGAATTATTACGCGTTATGTCGTCCAACAATCACAATACAATCGATGACGAGTCGTACTGCACGCCACGTCACGTGGCCATCATTATGGATGGTAATGGTCGCTGGGCAAAAAATCAGGGCAAACTGCGTATTTCAGGCCACAAAGCCGGGGTAAAATCAGTACGCCGGGCTGTCAGCTTTGCGGTCAGCCACAAACTGGAAGCGCTCACGCTTTATGCGTTCAGCAGTGAAAACTGGAGCCGACCCATTCAGGAAGTGACAGCATTAATGGAGTTGTTTGTCTGGGCGCTCGACAGCGAAGTTAAAAGCCTGCACAAGCACAATGTGCGTCTGCGCATTATTGGTGATATCAGCCGTTTCAATAACCGTATTCAGGAACGCATTCGCCGCGCAGAGGAACTGACTCAGCAAAATAATGGACTGACCCTCAACATTGCTGCCAACTATGGCGGCCGTTGGGATATTATCCAGGGTGCCAGAAAATTGGCCGAACAGGTTCAGGAAGGTTTACTGCGTCCTGACCAGATTACCGAAGAAAGCCTGGCTCCGTATCTGTGTATGCAGGAGTTGGCGCCAGTGGATTTAGTGATAAGGACCGGGGGAGAGCATCGGATTAGCAACTTCCTGCTGTGGCAAATCGCCTATGCTGAGTTTTGGTTTACCGATGTTCTTTGGCCTGATTTTGATGAAAACGTTTTTGAAGGTGCACTGAATGCATTCTCTACGCGGGAGCGACGCTATGGCGGTACTGCACCAGGCGGCGCCTAAGCAATTTGGGGGTAACCTTTGCTGAAGTCTCGTCTGATTACCGCGTTAATTTTGATTCCGCTGGTGATCGCTGCACTGTTTTGGTTACCACTGTCCGGTTTTGCGATCACCACTATCATCATCTGCATGCTTGCCGCCTGGGAATGGGGGCAGTTTGCGGGCATGAAAACGCGCCAGCAACGTATCTGGCTGGCCGTGCTATGCGGTTTGTTACTGTCCGCGATGCTCTTTACCCTGCAACCCTATCAACGCAATCTGCATCAATTCCAGATGGAAGGCTCGCTCTGGGCATCGCTGGGATGGTGGATTGTCGCGCTATTTTTAGTGCTGTTCTATCCTGCTTCGGCTGCGCTGTGGCGTAATTCGCGTACGCTGCGTCTGGTGTTTGGCCTTCTCACCGTCATTCCGTTTTTCTGGGGCATGATGGCGCTGCGTCAATACCATTACGATACCGATCACTTCGCGGGTGCGTGGTGGCTACTGTTCGTGATGTTCCTCGTCTGGGGCGCAGACTCTGGTGCTTATATGTTTGGCCGTCTGTTTGGTAAACACAAACTGGCTCCGAAAGTTTCTCCGGGTAAAACCTGGGAAGGTTTCTTTGGTGGGCTGCTGTCGTCTGCCATCATTGCCTGGCTGTTTGCGCTATTGGCACCGCTTTCAGTTGCGCCAGGCACACTGATTATCTGTGCGGTCATTGCGACACTTGCATCAGTACTCGGTGACCTCACAGAGAGTATGTTCAAACGTGAGGCAGGCATTAAAGACAGCGGTAACTTGATTCCAGGGCACGGTGGTATTCTCGATCGTATTGATAGCCTGACAGCTGCGGTGCCGGTATTTGCCTGCCTGCTGCTGCTGGTGTTCCAAACCCTCTGAGGATCGCCGACGATGTTGAGTATACTCTGGAGTTTTGTCGCCTTTATCGTGGCGCTGGGCGTGCTGATTACCGTGCACGAATTTGGTCATTTTTGGGTCGCTCGTCGTTGCGGTGTCAAAGTCGAACGTTTCTCCATTGGCTTTGGTAAGGCGCTATGGCAGCGCACCGACCGTCAGGGCACCGAATATGTCATCGCGCTGATTCCTCTCGGTGGCTACGTTAAAATGCTCGATGAACGCGTTGAGAGCGTTCCCGCTGAACTGCGTCATCAAGCCTTCAACAATAAAACCGTGCTGCAGCGTGCTTCCATTATTGCAGCCGGTCCTATCGCCAACTTCATCTTTGCCATATTTGCCTACTGGGTGGTGTTTATCCACGGCGTACCGGGCGTACGTCCGGTGGTTGGCGAAATTCTGAACGGTTCCGTCGCTGCTGAAGCGCAAATTACCTCCGGCATGGAACTTAAAGCGGTAGATGGTATCGAAACGCCTGATTGGGATGCTGTGCGTATGGCGCTGGTCGGTAAAATCGGTGACAGCGATGCCACGCTTACTGTTTCGCAATTTGGCGAAGAAGCTACGCAGCAAAAGCAATTAAATTTGCGCGAATGGCAATTTGAGCCTGATAAACAGGATCCGGTGGTCGCTTTAGGTATTCGTCCACGTGGGCCGCAGATTGAAACGACCTTAGCTGACGTTCAGGCAAACTCGCCGGCAAGCAATGCTGGTTTGCAAGCGGGCGATAGGATCGTTAAAGTCGATGGTCAGCCATTAACACAGTGGCAGACTTTTGCGGCGCAGGTGCGGGATAACCCGGGCAAAAACATGGCGCTAGATATTGAGCGCAACGGCGAACCTGTGACGTTATCGCTCACGCCGGAAGCGAAACCGGGCAATGAAGCGGAAGGCTTCGCGGGTGTTATACCGCGCGTAATTCCACTGCCTGATGAGTACAAAACGGTAAGGCAATATGGGCCCTTTGCGGCTATCGGCGAAGCCAGTGTGAAAACCTGGCAGTTGATGAAGCTAACAGTTTCCATGTTGGGCAAGTTGATAACCGGGGATGTGAAGCTGAATAACCTGAGCGGGCCGATTTCGATTGCGCAAGGTGCCGGGTTATCAGCAGAGTACGGGGTGATTTATTACCTGATGTTCCTGGCGCTAATCAGCGTCAACCTGGGCATCATTAACCTGTTCCCTCTGCCGGTTTTAGATGGTGGTCATCTGCTCTTTCTGGCGATCGAAAAGATCAAAGGTAGACCGGTGTCCGAGCGAGTTCAGGACTTTAGTTATCGCATTGGCTCAATCTTGCTGGTGCTGTTAATGGGGCTTGCACTTTTCAATGATTTCTCTCGTCTGTAATAGCTGGAACGCATACAGGTGCGGGATGTGTTAGGAAAACGCATAACAACGATGGCGATGAAAAAGTTGCTCATAGCGTCGCTGCTGTTTAGCAGCGCCACCGTTTACGGTGCAGACGATTTCGTAGTGAAGGACATTCATTTCGAAGGTCTACAACGAGTCGCCGTCGGCGCGGCTCTGCTCAGCATGCCGGTACGTGTCGGTGATACGGTGAATGATGATGATGTCAGAAACACCATTCGCTCACTGTTTGCCACCGGTAACTTTGAAGATGTGCAGGTTCTGCGTGACGGGACAACCCTGATTGTTCAGGTGAAAGAGCGTCCAACCATTGCCAACATCACTTTCTCCGGTAACAAAGCGGTGAAAGAAGATCAGCTGAAACAGAACCTCGAGGCTTCTGGCGTGCGCGTTGGCGAAGCGCTGGATCGCACCACGCTCTCTTCAATCGAAAAGGGTCTGGAAGATTTCTACTACAGCGTCGGTAAATACACCGCCAGCGTCAAAGCGATTGCTACGCCGCTGCCACGTAACCGTGTTGACCTGAAATTCGTCTTCCAGGAAGGCGTTTCTGCGCAGATTCAACAGATCAATATCGTCGGCAATAAAGCTTTCAGCTCTGACGAACTGATCTCACGCTTCTCACTGCGTGATGAAGTGCCGTGGTGGAACGTGGTCGGCGATCGTAAATATCAGAAGCAAAAATTAGCGGGCGATCTCGAAACCCTGCGCAGCTTCTATTTGGATCGTGGTTATGCGCGTTTCAATATCGATTCCACGCAGGTGAGCCTGACGCCAGATAAGAAAGGCATCTACATCACCGTGAACATTAACGAAGGCGATCAGTACAAGATTGCTGGCGTGATTGTGAACGGCAGCATGGCGGGCCATTCTGCGGAAATCGAAAAGATGACCAGAATTCCATCGGGTGAGCTGTACAACGGCACCAAAGTTACCCAGATGGAAGATGACATCAAGAAATTGCTGGGTCGTTATGGCTACGCCTATCCGCGTGTCGTGACACAACCTGAAATTAACGATGCCGACAAAACCGTCAAGCTGCATATCAACGTTGATGCGGGCAACCGCTACTACGTGCGTAAGGTACGCTTCGAAGGCAACGACACATCGAAAGATTCAGTACTGCGCCGTGAAATGCGTCAGATGGAAGGTGCCTGGTTGGGCAGCGACCTCGTTGATCAAGGTAAAGAGCGTCTGAATCGTACGGGTTACTTCGAAACCGTTGACGTTGATACACAGCGCGTTGCGGGTGCACCAGACCAGGTTGATGTGGTTTACAAGGTGAAAGAGCGTAACACCGGTACCTTCAACTTTGGTGTCGGTTACGGTACCGAAAGTGGAGTGAGTTTCCAGGTTGGCGTGACTCAGGAAAACTGGCTCGGCACCGGTAACACCGTTGGCATCAGCGGTACCAAAAATGATTACCAGACCTATGCTGAGCTCTCCATGACCGATCCGTACTTTACGGTTGATGGAGTGAGCCTTGGCGGTCGTTTGTTCTATAACGATTTTAAAGCTGATGACGCGGATCTGTCCGACTATACCAACAAAAGTTATGGTCTCGATGGAACGCTGGGCTTCCCGGTCAATGAAAATAACACGCTGCGTGTTGGTTTAGGATACGTACATAACGACCTGTCCAACATGCGTCCACAGATTGCTATGTGGCGTTATCTTGATTCGGTGGGGCGTCATCAGGGCCTGAATGATGAAGGCGATTTCTCCGCAGATGATTTCACCTTCAACTATGGCTGGACGTATAACACCTTAGACCGCGGCTTCTTCCCAACGCGCGGTAACCGTACCAACCTAAACGGTAAAGTGACCATTCCGGGCTCTGATAACGCGTTCTACAAAGCGACATTAGATAGCCAGCAATATGTGCCGCTGAACCGCGATGGTACGTGGGTGGTATTAGGTCGTGGTCGTGTTGGATATGGTGACGGACTCGGTGGAAAAGAGATGCCGTTCTATGAGAACTTCTACGGCGGTGGTTCAAGCACGGTTCGTGGCTTCCAGTCTAATACCATTGGTCCTAAAGCTGCGTATCTGAACGATGGCTCATCTACCTGTAATCTGACCAACCCGAACGGGGTTTGTAAGTCAGATGATGCGGTAGGGGGTAATGCTATGGCGATTGCCAGCCTTGAGCTGATTACGCCTACGCCGTTCCTGAGCGAAAAGTATGCAAACTCTGTGCGTACCTCGGTGTTTATGGATGCCGGTACCGTTTGGGATACCAAATGGCAGAACACCGCAGAAACACGTGCGGCGGGTGTGCCGGACTACAGCGATCCTAACAACATTCGCGTCTCTGCCGGTGTGGCACTGCAGTGGATGTCACCATTAGGACCGTTGGTATTCTCATACGCCCAGCCGATGAAGAAAGTCGAGGGAGACAAGTCAGAGCAATTCCAGTTTAACATCGGTAAAACCTGGTAAGGCTCTGAACAAGGAAGTGAAAATACCGTCTTGCATGCGTGCCGTTTAAAGATGCGGCACGCTGCAAACACACACGTTGAGGTAAGGAGTTTATAGTGAAAAAGTTGTTCTGTGCTGCTGCTCTGGGTGTTGCATTAGCTGCTTCTGCGGGTGCCCAAGCGGCTGATAAAGTTGCCGTCGTGAACCTGAGCCAGGTTTTCCAGCAGTCTCCGCAGCGTGCCGCTGTTGCTAAGCAACTGGAAGGTGAATTCCAGAGCCGCGCCTCTGACCTCCAGTCTCAGCAGCAGAAGATCCAGCAAGAAATTCAGGATCTGCAGCGTAATGCGTCGACCATGAAAGCGAGCGACCGTACCAAGAAAGAGAAGCAGATTTCTTCTGAGCGTGCTGCCTTTGAACAAAAAGCACAGGCTTTTGACAAAGACAACCAAACCCGTCAGATGCAGGAACGTAACAAGCTGCTGGCTAAAATCCAGACCGCTGTGCAGTCTGTAGCGAAAAGCGAAGGTTACGATCTGGTTCTGGACTCTCAGGCCGTGCTGTACTCTTCTTCTGATGCTAAAGACATCACTGCTGACGTTGTAAAACAGGTTAAATAATTGATGTCATCAATTCGACTGGCTGATTTAGCCCAGCAGTTGGATGCAGAATTGCACGGAGATGGCGATATCGTCATCTCCGGCATTGCTTCTATGCAATCCGCCACAACTGGCCAAATCACTTTTCTTGCAAACAGCCGCTACCGCGAGCAGCTCGCTACTATCCAGGCTTCAGCCGTGGTGCTGACGGAAGCGGACCTGGAGTGGTGTAAAACGGCCGCCCTGGTGGTGAAAAATCCTTACCTAACTTATGCCCACATGGCACAACTGCTGGACACCACGCCGCAGCCCGCGCAGAATATCGCGCCCAGCGCGGTGATCGATGCAACTGCGAAGCTGGGTAAGAATGTTTCGGTAGGCGCAAATGCGGTGATTGAGTCCGGCGTTGAGCTGGGTGATGACGTCGTTATTGGCGCAGGATGTTTTGTTGGTAAGCAGACGCGTATCGGTCGCGGCTCACGCTTGTGGGCTAACGTCACGATTTATCACGAAATCCAGATTGGTCAGGATTGTCTGATTCAGTCCGGCACGGTAATCGGTGCTGATGGTTTCGGGTATGCTAACGATCGCGGCAACTGGGTGAAAATTCCGCAGCTGGGTACCGTAGTGATTGGTGATCGGGTAGAAATTGGTGCCTGTACCACTATCGATCGCGGCGCGCTGGATAACACTCTGATCGGCAATGGTGTTATCATAGACAACCAGTGTCAGATTGCCCACAACGTGATCATTGGTGATAACACCGCAGTTGCTGGTGGTGTGATCATGGCGGGTAGTCTGAAGATTGGACGTTACTGTATGATTGGCGGCGCCAGCGTCATTAACGGCCATATGGAAATCTGTGACAAAGTGACCGTAACGGGCATGGGCATGGTAATGCGCCCCATCACAGAACCTGGGGTATACTCGTCGGGTATTCCACTGCAACCCAACAAAACCTGGCGTAAAACTGCAGCGCTGGTGATGAACATCGATGAAATAAGCAAACGCTTAAAAGCCATCGAACGTAAGGTCGGCAAAGACGACTAAACGCATCCCACGCTACTCGCTTTCATAACAAGAAGTGTACTTTCTTCCACCGTCGGTTAAGCCGAACATGGCAGCAGGTATGGTAAGAAAGCGAAACGCCCCGAACTAATTTGCGGCCTGCGGAAGATCATTTTGATCGGTGCAGGCCGTGTTATTGTTGCCATCAGATTTTTAGGACAGGAAGAGTATTTTGACTACTGAAACGCATACTCTGAAAATTGAAGAGATTTTAGAACTGCTGCCACACCGCTATCCTTTCTTGCTGGTTGATCGCGTGCTGGATTTTGAAGAGCATAAATACCTGCGCGCGGTTAAGAACGTTTCTGTTAACGAACCGTTTTTCCAGGGACATTTCCCTGGTAAGCCGATTTTTCCAGGCGTTCTGATTCTGGAAGCGATGGCGCAAGCGACCGGTATCCTGGCGTTTAAAAGCGTTGGAAAACTGGAGCCAGGCGAACTTTATTACTTCGCCGGTATCGATGAAGCCCGTTTCAAACGTCCTGTAGTACCGGGCGATCAGATGATCATGGAAGTGACATTCGAGAAAACCCGTCGTGGCCTGACGCGCTTTAAAGGCGTGGCGACCGTTGACGGCAAAATTGTCTGTGAAGCGACCATGATGTGTGCCCGTAGCCGGGAGGCATAATAAGTGATTGATTCAACCGCCAATATTCATCCCAGTTCAGTTATTGAAGAAGGTGCCATTATCGGTGCCAATGTTCATATCGGCCCGTTCTGCTTTATCGGTGCCCACGTGGAAATTGGTGAAGGTACCGTACTCAAATCACACGTGGTGGTGAACGGCCATACGCGTATCGGCAAAGATAATCAGATCTACCAGTTCGCTTCCATCGGTGAAGTTAACCAGGATCTGAAATATGCTGGCGAACCGACGCGCGTTGAAATTGGCGATCGCAACCGCATCCGCGAGAGCGTCACGATTCATCGTGGTACCACCCAGGGCGGCAATGTGACCAAAGTCGGCAGCGATAACCTGCTGATGGTTAATGCGCACATTGCCCATGACTGCGTGATCGGCAATCGCTGCATTTTTGCCAATAATGCCACGCTGGGCGGTCACGTAACCGTTGATGATTTCGCTATTATTGGCGGCATGACAGCGGTACATCAGTGGTGCACCATTGGTGCGCATGTGATGGTTGGCGGTTGTTCAGGTGTCGCGCAGGATGTGCCGCCTTACGTTATTGCACAGGGTAACCATGCAACGCCGTACGGTATTAACATCGAAGGTCTGAAGCGTCGCGGCTTTAGCAAAGAAGCGCTGCATGCCATTCGCAACGCGTACAAACTGCTGTACCGCAGCGGCAAAACGCTGGATGAAGTGAAACCAGAGATTGAAGAGCTGGCGAAGCAACACAGCGAAGTACAGCCTTTCTATGATTTCTTTGCCCGTTCAACGCGTGGATTGATTCGTTAATCCATGTCAGCGCGTCCCCTCACGATTGCCCTGGTCGCCGGAGAAACCTCCGGCGATATTCTTGGTGCAGGTCTCATCCGTGCGTTAAAAGCGCGTCATCCCAATGCACGCTTTGTTGGCGTGGCTGGCCCGCTGATGCAGGCCGAAGGCTGTGAAGCCTGGTACGAGATGGAAGAGCTGGCGGTGATGGGTATCGTCGAAGTGCTAGGCCGCTTGCGCCGCTTGCTTAAAATTCGTCACGACCTCACGCAGCGCTTTACCGAACTCAAGCCGGATGTCTTCGTTGGCATTGATGCGCCGGATTTCAACATTACGTTGGAAGGCAGCCTCAAGCGCCAAGGCATTCGCACTATTCATTACGTCAGCCCTTCGGTTTGGGCGTGGCGTCAAAAACGCGTGTTTAAAATCGGCCGTAATACCAATTTGGTGCTGGCCTTTTTGCCGTTTGAAAAAGCATTCTACGATCGCTTCAACGTGCCGTGCCGCTTTATTGGCCATACCATGGCCGATGCGATGCCGTTACAGCCTGATAAACTGGCGGCGCGCCGCGAGTTAGGCATAGCCGAAGAGGCGATTTGCCTCGGCTTATTGCCCGGCAGTCGCGGTGCAGAAGTTGAAATGCTCAGCGCCGATTTCCTGCGCGCTGCCCAACTTTTGCGTCAGCGCTATCCAACGCTGGAAATCGTGGTGCCGCTGGTCAATGCCAAACGTCGCGAACAGTTTGAGCAGATCAAAGCTGAGGTGGCGCCGGAACTGCCGATGCATTTGCTGGATGGCAAAGGCCGCCAGGCGATGCTGGCCAGTGACGCGGCTATTCTTGCGTCTGGCACCGCCGCGCTGGAGTGTATGCTGGCGAAATGCCCGATGGTAGTGGGCTATCGTATGAAGCCGTTTACCTTCTGGCTGGCCAAACGTTTGGTGAAAACGCCGTATGTTTCGCTGCCGAATCTGCTGGCTGGTCGCGAACTGGTGAAAGAGCTGCTGCAGGACGAGTGCCAGCCTGAAGCTTTAGCTGCGGCGTTAGAACCCTTGCTGCACGCCGGGCCTGAGCGCGAAGCGTTACTGAACACCTTCACCGAACTGCATCAACAGATTCGCTGGAATGCCGACGAACAAGCGGCGGATGCGGTACTGGAGATCATCAATGGCTGAATTTATCTATCCCAACGCGCAGCGGATTGCCGGCGTTGATGAAGTTGGGCGCGGCCCGCTGGTTGGTGCCGTTGTCACTGCTGCGGTGATCCTCGATCCTGCCAATCCTATTGCAGGCCTGGCCGACTCAAAAAAGTTGTCAGAGAAGCGTCGTCTGGCGTTGTATGACGAGATCAAAGAGAAGGCGTTGGCCTGGAGCCTTGGCCGTGCTGGACCTGAAGAGATCGATCAGCTCAATATTTTGCACGCTACCATGTTAGCGATGCAGCGCGCGGTGGCAGGTTTACCCGTTGCGCCAGACTTCGTACTGATCGATGGCAACCGTTGCCCAGCATTGCCGATGCCTTCGCTGGCAGTGGTGAAAGGCGATAGCCTGGTGAAAGAGATCAGTGCGGCCTCGATTATCGCTAAAGTGACGCGCGATCGGGAAATGGCCGCGCTGGATCTGCTATTCCCTGAATATGGCTTCGCGCAGCACAAAGGTTATCCGACTGCTTTGCATATGGAAAAGCTAACGCAGCACGGTGCCACACCTCACCATCGTCGCAGCTTTGCGCCGGTGCGTAACGCCCTGATTGATGCCGATGTGCGGGCTGCACATCAGCCAACTACGCTTTAATAGCCTGACGCTGTTTTAACCGGAAACTGATATGGCTGAACCTCGTTTTATACATCTGCGCGTCCATAGCGATTACTCCATGGTTGATGGTCTGGCGAAAACCGGACCTTTAGTCAAGAAGGCGGCCGCGCTTGGCATGCCAGCGATTGCCATGACCGACTACATCAACCTGTGTGGGTTGGTGCGTTTTTACGGCAGCGCGCACGGAGCGGGGATTAAGCCGATTGTGGGGGCTGACTTCCACGTCGCCAGTGAACTGATGGGTGACGAGCTGACGCAACTCACCGTGCTGGCCGCGAATAACACCGGTTATCAAAACCTGACGCTGCTGATTTCACGTGCCTATCAGCGCGGTTATGGCATCGATGGGCCGATCATCGATCGTGACTGGCTGCTGGAATTAGGCGAAGGTTTGATTCTGCTGTCGGGTGGACGCCGCGGTGATGTTGGTCGTAGCCTGCTGCGCGGCAATAGCGCCATGGTGGCGCAGTGTTTGAGCTTCTATCAGGAACACTTCCCTAATCGCTATTACCTCGAGCTCATCCGCACCGGTCGTGCTGATGAGGAAGCTTATCTGCACGCTGCGGTTGAGTTAGCGATCGCCGAAGGCGTGCCGGTGGTGGCCACTAACGAAGTGTGCTTCCTGAATGAAGAAGATTTTGATGCGCATGAAATCCGCGTCGCAATTCATGACGGCTATACGCTGGATGATCCTAAGCGCCCGCGCAATTACAGTCCTCAGCAATATATGCGCAGTGAAGAGGAGATGTGCGAGCTGTTCTCGGACATCCCGGAAGCGCTGGAAAATAGCGTAGAGATTGCTAAGCGCTGTAACGTAACCGTGCGCCTCGGCGAATATTTCCTGCCACAGTTCCCCACCGGTGAGATGAGCACCGAAGACTTCCTCGTGGCGAAGTCACGTGAAGGTCTGGAAGAGCGTATGGAATTTCTCTTCCCGGATCCGGCGGAGCGCGCTGAGAAACGCGTGGAATATGATGAACGTCTGGATATTGAACTCACCGTAATCAACCAGATGGGCTTCCCCGGCTACTTCCTGATCGTGATGGAGTTTATTCAGTGGTCCAAGGATAACGGCATCCCCGTGGGTCCTGGCCGCGGCTCGGGTGCGGGCTCGCTGGTGGCGTATGCGCTGAAGATTACCGATATTGATCCGCTGGAGTTTGACCTGCTGTTCGAACGCTTCCTTAATCCAGAACGTGTGTCGATGCCCGACTTCGACGTCGACTTCTGCATGGAGAAGCGCGATCAGGTTATCGATCACGTTGCCGAGATGTACGGACGTGAAGCGGTATCGCAGATCATCACCTTCGGTACCATGGCGGCGAAAGCGGTAATCCGCGATGTGGGACGCGTGTTGGGTCATCCGTATGGTTTCGTCGATCGTATCTCCAAACTGATCCCGCCGGATCCGGGCATGACGCTGGAAAAAGCCTTCCTGGCTGAACCGCAGCTGCCGGAGATCTACGAGGCAGACGAAGAGGTTAAAGCGCTGATCGACATGGCGCGCAAGCTGGAAGGTGTCACGCGTAACGCCGGTAAACATGCCGGTGGTGTGGTGATCTCGCCAACCAAAATTACCGATTTTGCGCCGCTGTACTGCGATGAAAACGGACAGTTCCCGGTTACCCAGTTTGATAAGAATGACGTGGAATACGCCGGGCTGGTGAAGTTTGACTTCCTCGGCTTGCGTACGCTCACCATCATCGACTGGGCGCTGAAGATGATTAACCCGCGCCGTGAAAAGCAGGGTTTGCCGCCGATCGATATCGCTGCCATCCCGCTGGATGACAAGAAAAGCTTCGACATGCTGCAGCGCTCGGAAACCACCGCAGTGTTCCAGCTTGAATCGCGCGGCATGAAAGATCTGATCAAACGTCTGAAGCCTGACTGCTTCGAAGATATGATCGCTCTGGTGGCATTGTTCCGTCCGGGCCCACTGCAATCGGGCATGGTAGATAACTTCATCGACCGTAAGCACGGCCGCGAAGAGATCTCCTATCCGGATATTCAGTGGCAGCACGAAACCCTGAAACCGGTACTGGAGCCGACCTACGGCATTATCCTGTATCAGGAACAGGTGATGCAGATCGCGCAGGTGCTGTCCGGCTATACGCTGGGTGGCGCAGATATGTTGCGTCGTGCGATGGGTAAAAAGAAACCAGAAGAGATGGCGAAGCAGCGTTCGGTATTCCAGGACGGTGCGGAGAAGATGGGCGTCGATGGCGAACTGTCGATGAAAATCTTCGATCTGGTGGAGAAGTTCGCCGGTTATGGCTTTAACAAGTCGCACTCCGCCGCTTACGCCCTGGTTTCCTATCAAACGCTGTGGCTGAAAGCGCACTATCCGGCAGAGTTTATGGCGGCGGTAATGACCGCCGATATGGATAACACCGAGAAAGTGGTTGGACTGGTCGATGAGTGCTGGCGTATGGGCCTTAAAGTGCTGCCGCCGGACATCAACTCAGGTTTGTATCCGTTCCACGTCAATGACGAAGGCGAGATCGTTTACGGCATTGGCGCGATTAAAGGCGTGGGCGAAGGTCCGATCGAAGCGATCATTGATGCGCGTAACGAGGGCGGCTACTTCAAAGAGCTGTTCGATCTCTGTGCGCGCACTGACACCAAGAAGATCAACCGTCGCGTGATGGAAAAACTGATCATGTCGGGCGCGTTCGATCGTCTGGGTCCGCATCGTGCAGCATTGATGAGTGCGCTTGGCGATGCATTAAAAGCCGCCGATCAGCACGCTAAAGCCGAAGCCATTGGCCAGGCCGATATGTTTGGTGTGCTGGCGGAAGAGCCGGAGCAGGTTGAGAAATCCTACGCCAGCATTACGCCATGGCCGGAACAAGTTCAGTTGGATGGCGAACGTGAGACGCTTGGCCTGTATCTCACCGGCCATCCTATTAATCAGTATTTGAAAGAAATTGAGCGTTACGTTGGCGGCATGCGGCTGAAAGACATGCATCCAACAGATCGTGGTAAAGTAACCGTCGCGGCGGGGCTGGTGATTGCCGCCCGCGTGATGGTCACCAAGCGCGGCAACCGAATTGGTATTTGTACGATTGACGATCGTTCTGGTCGTCTTGAAGTGATGTTATTTACCGATGCGTTAGATAAATACCAGCAGTTGCTGGAGAAGGACCGTATCCTGATCGTCAGTGGACAGGTCAGCTTTGATGACTTTAGCGGTGGCCTTAAAATGACCGCTCGAGAAGTTATGGACATCGACGAAGCGCGGGAAAAATACGCGCGCGGACTTGCTATCTCGCTGACGGACAGGCAAATTGATGACCAGCTTTTAAACCGTCTCCGCCAGTCTCTGGAGCCTCATCGCTCCGGGACCATTCCGGTGCATCTCTACTATCAGAGAGCCGATGCGCGAGCGAAGCTACGCTTTGGTGCAGCGTGGCGAATTTCGCCTAGCGATCGTTTACTCAACGATTTGCGGTCGTTAGTAGGATCGGAGCAGGTGGAACTGGAGTTTGACTAAAACAGGAACATTATGAGTCTTAATTACCTGGATTTTGAACAGCCAATCGCAGAGCTTGAAGCGAAAATCGACTCGTTAAAATCGATTGGCCGTTCGGATGAGAAACACGATATTAATTTGGATGAGGAAGTGCAGCGCCTGCGCGAAAAAAGCGTTGAGCTGACCCGTAAAATCTTCTCCGATTTAGGCGCCTGGCAAGTGGCGCAACTTGCGCGTCATCCGCTGCGTCCTTATACACTGGACTATATCCGCAACGCGTTTGATGATTTCGACGAACTGGCTGGCGACCGCGCTTATGCCGATGATAAAGCGATTGTCGGTGGTATTGCACGTCTCGACGGCCGCCCGGTGATGATCATTGGTCATCAGAAAGGTCGCGAAACCAAAGAGAAAATCCGTCGTAACTTCGGCATGCCGGCACCGGAAGGCTATCGCAAAGCGCTGCGCCTGATGGAAATGGCGGAACGTTTCAAGATGCCGCTGATCACCTTTATCGACACGCCGGGTGCGTATCCGGGCGTCGGTGCAGAAGAGCGCGGTCAGTCTGAAGCGATCGCTCGCAACCTGCGTGAAATGTCTGGCCTGAAAATTCCGGTGATTTGTACCGTAATCGGCGAAGGCGGTTCCGGTGGGGCGTTGGCCATCGGCGTGGGCGACAAAGTGAACATGCTGCAGTACAGCACCTATTCAGTGATTTCACCGGAAGGTTGTGCGTCGATTCTGTGGAAAAGCGCCGATAAAGCGCCATTGGCCGCAGAAGCGATGGGCATCACCGCTGAACGTCTGAAAGAGCTGAAGCTGATTGATTCCATCGTTCCAGAACCGCTGGGGGGTGCACATCGTCATCCGCTGGATATCGCTGCCAGTCTGAAGCAGCAGCTGTTGGCTGATCTGGCCGATCTCGATGTGTTGAGCACCGAAGAGTTGCTTAACCGTCGCTATCAGCGCCTGATGAACTACGGCTACGCGTGATAAGCAATGCTGCATAAGAAGAAGCGGACTTCGGTCCGCTTTTTTTATGCCTGTTAATGGGTGAATTCGCATTGGTCGCCATTAATGGCGAGCCGACACACTTGCAGCAATAAAAATGTCGGAAGGGTCAGGAAAGGCCAGTCCGAAGAGCAAAGCGTCCGAGCCAGGATGGCGAGGCCGATCAAAATGGATGCAGGCCTTCTTTGCGATCGGGCTGGCCTTTCCTGGCCTCAGCCGCCAGCCGCCAGCGATGTAACTTAACAGCAGAGCATTCCAGGTTTATCCACGTCCGCTTTTCGCTATCCTTATTCAGTGCCACAACACCACAGGAGGTGAGCATTGAATATTATTGCGATCATGGGACCGCACGGCGCTTTCTATAAAGATGAGCCTATTCGCGAACTGGACGCCACACTCAAGCTGCAAGGCTTCCAGACCGTCTACCCCAATAATGCCAGCGACCTGCTGAAGTTGATTGAACACAATCCGCGCATCTGCGGGGTGATTTTTGACTGGGACGATTACAGTCTGTCGTTGTGTAGCGATATCAATCAGCTCAACGAATATCTGCCGCTGTATGCCTTCATCAACACCCATTCGCAAATGGATGTCAGCATCAACGAGATGCGCATGGCGCTGCACTTCTTTGAGTATGCCCTAAGCGCCGCCGATGACATCGCGCTGCATATTCGGCAATACACCGATGAGTACATCGACAACATCACACCGCCGCTGACCAAAGCGTTGTTCAATTATGTGAAAGAGGGCAAATACACTTTCTGCACGCCAGGTCACATGGGCGGTAGCGCCTTTCAGAAGAGCCCGGTTGGCAGCCTGTTTTACGACTTCTTCGGCTCGAACACCTTAAAGGCGGACGTTTCGATCTCGGTGACAGAACTGGGTTCGTTGCTCGATCACACCGGCCCGCACCTGGAAGCGGAAGAGTATGTCGCGCGTACCTTTGGTGCAGAGCAAAGTTACATGGTGACCAACGGCACCTCGACCTCGAACAAAATCGTCGGCATGTACGCGGCTCCCGCCGGCAGCACGGTATTGATTGACCGTAACTGCCATAAATCGCTGACCCATTTACTGATGATGAGCGACATCATTCCGATTTGGCTCAAGCCGACGCGAAATGCGCTGGGAATTCTCGGCGGTATTCCGCAGCGTGAATTTACGCGCGACAATATTCAGCAAAAGGTTAACGCTACGCCGCGCGCCAGCTGGCCGGTGCATGCAGTCATCACTAACTCGACTTACGACGGCCTGCTGTATAACACGCAGTTCATCAAGCAGACGCTGGATGTGCCCTCAATCCACTTTGATTCAGCGTGGGTGCCTTACACCAACTTCCATCCGATCTACGCCGGAAAAAGCGGCATGAGTGGCGATCGTACTCCAGGCAAAGTGATCTATGAAACGCAATCAACCCACAAGCTGCTGGCGGCATTTTCACAGGCCTCGCTAATTCACATCAAAGGCGATTACGACGAGCACACCTTCAACGAAGCCTACATGATGCACACCACCACATCGCCAAGCTATGCGATCGTGTCATCGATTGAAACGGCGGCAGCGATGTTGCGCGGTAATCCGGGTAAGCGACTGATTAACCGCTCGGTCGAACGCGCGCTGCATTTCCGCCGTGAGATTCAGCGCTTGCGTGAAGAGTCCGACGGCTGGTTCTTTGATATCTGGCAGCCGGAGCAGGTTGATCAAGCTGAATGCTGGCCGATCCAGCCGGGCGAAGAGGATTGGCACGGTTTCACCCATGCCGATCGCGATCACATGTACCTCGATCCGATCAAAGTCACCATCCTGACGCCGGGCATGAGTGAACTGGGTAACATGGCGGAAGAGGGGATTCCAGCCGCGCTGGTGGCGAAGTTCCTCGATCAGCGCGGTATCGTGGTGGAGAAAACCGGGCCCTACAATCTGCTGTTCCTCTTCAGCATCGGTATCGATAAAACCAAAGCGATGAGCGTGTTGCGCGGGTTGACGGAATTTAAGCGTGCCTACGATCTCAACCTGCGGGTGAAAAACATGCTGCCGGATCTGTATGCCGAAGATCCTGACTTCTATCGCAACATGCGCATTCAGACGCTGGCGCAGGGCATTCATCAACTGATCCTGCAGCACGATTTGCCGCGCCTGATGTTGAAGGCGTTCGACGTGCTGCCGGAGATGAAGATGACGCCGCATCAGGCGTTTCAGCGCCAGGTAAAAGGCCAGGTTGAAACCGTTGATATTCGTGAGTTGGTGGGGCGCATTTCGGCCAATATGATTTTGCCGTATCCGCCGGGCGTACCGGTGGTGATGCCGGGTGAGATGATCACCGAAGAGAGCCGTTCAGTACTCGATTTTCTGCTGATGCTCTGCACCATTGGTCGCCACTATCCCGGCTTCGAAACCGATATTCACGGCGCGACGCTGACCGAAGATGGCCGCTATCTGGTGCGCGTGTTGCGTGATGAAGACGATTGCTAACTTAGGATAATCCCCCCTTTCCATCGCCGCTTATGCCACGTAGGGTAAGCGGCTTATGTGAAAAACGGAGCCGCTATGCTGCAGATAAAACAGATCCACCACATTGCCATTATTGCCACCGATTATCAGCGCAGTAAGGCGTTTTACTGTGATGTGCTGGGTTTTGAACTTTTGGGTGAATATTACCGCGCCGAGCGCGATTCCTGGAAAGGCGATCTTGGGTTGAACGGAGTTTACACCATCGAGCTGTTCTCGTTCCCGTCGCCGCCGCCACGTGTCAGCGGACCGGAAGCCTGCGGTCTGCGCCATCTGGCGTTTTGTGTTGAGGATGTCGCGCAGTCGATAGCCGCGCTAGCGGAGAAGGGCGTGACCTGTGAACCGATTCGTATCGATGCGTTAACCGGCAAAGCCTGCACCTTCTTCCCCGATCCGGACGGTTTGCCGCTGGAGCTGTATCAGGCGTAAACTAGCGTCCGCCGCGAGCCGCAATTCGGTGGCTCGCCTGGACGGAACGCGCTCATGTCTTTATCTCATCTTGCTTCGCTGCTGACACCCGACGCTGGCTATGTGCTGGCGTTCAGCGGCGGACTTGACTCTACCGTGCTGCTGCATCAATTGGTTTGCTGGCAACGTCAGCAGCCGCAGCTGCGTGTGCGCGCGTTACATATTCATCATGGCTTAAGCCCCAATGCTGATCGCTGGGCGCAACATTGTCAGCAGATTTGCATGCAGTGGCAGATTCCTTGTGCGGTTCTGCAGGTGCAGGTTGATGGGCGCGATAGCGGTATTGAAGCGGCGGCCCGCGAGGCACGCTATCAAGCGCTGTTTCAGCAGCTACAACCCGGTGAGCACTTACTCACTGCGCAGCACCTCGACGATCAGGCGGAAACGCTGCTGCTGGCATTAAAACGCGGCAGCGGACCGGCGGGTTTGGCGGCGATGCCGCTGCAGCGCAGCGTTGACGATCGTCTGCATCTGCGCCCGTTGCTCGACGTCAGCCGTCAGCAGTTGGAAAACTATGCTGCCGAGCACCAGCTCAGCTGGATTGAGGATGAAAGCAACGCCGATAGCCGCTATGACCGCAACTTCTTGCGCCAGCAGGTTTTTCCGCTGCTGCAGGCGCGCTGGCCACATTTCAGTGCCGCTAGCGCACGCAGTGCAGCACTCTGTGGCGAGCAGGAGCAACTGCTGGATGAGTTGCTGGCTGAACAGCTGATACAGCTTACCGATGCACAGGGCGCACTGCATTTTCCCCCGTTACTCGACATGAGTGAAGCGCGCCGCCATGCGCTGTTGCGCCGCTGGATCGCTCAACAGGGCGGCGCGATGCCTGCGCGCGAAGCGCTCAAACGTATCACCGATGAAGTCATTAACAGTCGGGATGATGCTAAACCTTGTCTGCGCTTCGGCGCTTTTGAACTGCGACGCTATCGCCAGCAACTCTACTGGCTCAGGCCGCAGCCATCCCTGAGTCAGCACTCGCTAACCTGGCAAGACCGCAGCCAGCCACTCGATTTACCGGCTGGTGTAGGCATGCTGCAGGCTAACGGCGAGATTGCTGAGTTACGTCACCCTAATGCGGATGAAGAGATCAATATTCGCTTCAGGGCGCAAGGCTATTATCACCTGCTGGGTCGCGCGGGTGGCCGAGAGATGAAGAAGCTGTGGCAAGAGTTGGGCGTTGCGCCCTGGCAGCGTGAACGTATCCCCTTGATTTACTACAACCAGACGTTAATTTGCGCGCCGGGACTGTTTATCACCCGGGAAGGCGCGGCTGGCAATGCGCAAGGCTGGCAGGCGATCTGGCTACCACAACAATAAAATGGAGAGCAATGATGAAGTATTTGATTGCCGCGCTTTTATGCGCTGCGACGCTGCCGGCGTTTGCCGACGGTGATGTCAATGCCGGCGCGCAAAAAGCGGCAAGCTGCATGGCGTGTCACGGCGCGGAGGGCAAAAGCGCCGTGCCGCTTTATCCAAATCTCGCGGGACAACATGCGCCTTATCTGCTGCATTCACTGCAGGCCTACAAAAAAGGCGAACGCAGCGGCGGTCAGGCAGAAGTGATGAAAGCATTTGTGGCGGGATTGAGCGATCAGGATATGGAAGATTTGTCGGCGTATTACAGTTCGTTACAGCCTTAAGCGAGGGGGGCGGGATGGGATTCCCGCCCGAGAGAGGGTTTACTCTTCGCTAACGACGACGGTGCCCAGCTCCGGATGCGTGAAGCTGGCGATGTGGTCGAGCCGCACTTCGCGGGTCTCGCCGGAGAGATCGACGGTAAGGTACTCGACGTTTTTACGTGAGACCATGTCCACGGCTTTCGCCTTGAGCTGATCGCCGTTTTTTAACTCTAACGACAGCGTCCAGTTTTTTTGGCAGGCGAGTTCGAGGTTGTCGTAGTCATCGCAGTTGATGGGTTTGTAGGCTTCATTCGTCAACATAATGTCCTCACTTATAAGTAGCTATAAAATCAACCACTTAACAAAAATCACGTCTTTTTATGGCTTTATGCTCATAAAACCTATGCCTAGCCTGAGTGTACATGAAAACCCTTCAAACTTGCGATATACCTATAGTACCGATACGACATGTAGCACGCACTGGTACATTCTCAGATCCCTTTGACGATACTTCAACACGTTTTTTCTTAATTACTTTTACATGAAGTTATATCGTTTGAATACACGCAATACCTTATATCATTTTAAAAGTACTCAATATATAGAAGGTATTGAGTACTTCTTAATTTTCATGAAATGCCCTCATTATGTGGCCTATACTTAGGTTGTAAGATAAATATTCATGTCAATCTTTAGAGGAACATGAATATGATCATTCCCGCCATGCTTATCTTAATCTTTGCAGGTTTCCCCAAAGGGGCATTTGCAATATTTGCATTTTTCGTTGTTATGTGGCTCTTAGCACCGCCAAAAGATAAATAGAAATGTAGAAAGAATAATACACCTCACATGAGGTGCGTTTTTTGTCGTCAAAAATTTGAAAAAGGACATACCCAATGAGTGAAAAAGAACTCAAAGATATTCGCATGTCATTCAAGATGAATCAGAGGCAGTCAGATTATCTTGATGACATTGCGAAGAAGAAAGGTCTAACGAAAAGTGCAGCCTTACTATTAATAATAAACAAAGCACAGGCATTAAGCCTATAACGAAAATTTACTACAGGATGTAGTAATTCTATACAAGGAAGTAACATGAACATTTTATGGAAGCAAACACAATACAAAAATTTTGAAGTAAGTAATACAGGTTTGGTACGAAATACCAAAACAAAGAAAACATTCAACCCATCGCCCGGTACTAATGGGTATAAGAAGGTAACCCTATCATTAGGTAATGGGGTTAATATTACTAAAGAGGTACACAGATTAGTAGCAGAGACATTTAAACCAAATTCAACACGTGGCCTTGTAGTAGATCATATTGATGGCGATAAGCTTAACAATCATATTGATAATCTACAATGGATTTCACAGAAACAGAATTTAAAGAAAGCTAAACGAAAAGGTACTAACCAACCACGACTAACTCAAAGTCAGATAGATGAAATTGTGAAAATGCGTAATGCCGGTAAATCATTTATTCAAATCACAAAAGAATTGAATACAAAGTACTCGCGTTCTTCCCATCGGCAGACTTATACAAAAGCATATTACAAGGCAACTAAGTAAAAGAAAAGGTGAGGTATGTTAATGCATACCTCACCTCAAGGAAAATTAACTAAAGGATTATAATCCTATTTATATCTATAGGAATTTGAAAAATGACAAAGAAAAAAGAACCGGGAGAACTTAAGAAACGAGGACGCAAGGAAACCATATATAACAACGGTGATCTAAGTGCTCATCTCGCAGGGGTGACTATGATCAAGCATTTAACCAAAGAGGCTCAGGCCGTTCTACGCGAAACCGTGAAAGGGGAAGCCACTAACAAGAATAGTGACCGTGCATATAATACACGTAATATACTTTTTCTTGTAGGGCGTCTCAGTAAGGTATCTCAGAGCAGTATAAAGTACACGATTGAACATGATGATAAGTTCTCTCAGGACGAATACTCTGAAGCGAGTGTAAAGCAGTATAAGAAGGTTACGGTAGCGACTTGCAAGGCACTCTCAGAGCTTTGGCAATCAGGCGTACCAATCAGGGCAGACAAAGCAAAAAGCGGCTCAGAACACTACACGTTAAGCGAGATGGGACAGTTAAAGATGATGTTAGAAAGTTGCTGTACTAAAGACGATTTTGAAGTACTCGTAAAAAAATTTAGTGACCGTAATTAAGCTGGTAACTTTGGCTTAATTCGGGGTTCACCAGCTTAATTCGGGGTACTTTAGCTTAATTAAGGGTTATTGATGACTGTTTTGTACGTTTTTCACTTCAAAAATGCTCATTTATCGCACATTAAGGGTGTTTTTTATCTTATTTCGTGAGTTTCCCGAATTAGGATAACTATATTATATATTATAAATTCAGAAATAAGTGACTTACTGACTATTCAGTCTCAGAGAGACTAACTTCGCTTTGCTCGTCAGTCTCTATAAAACTCAATTGTTAGATCAGAACTCGCGTTTTTTCGGCAGTAAACTACCTCAAAGAACACCTTGTTCGTTTCCCGCTTTGCTCAATCAGTTAAGTACTGAAAACAAATAATTCGCTACGCTCACTATTGATCAATCGTCGCTTTGCTTCTCATGATCAATACAAATCGGATTTCTTGCGAATTCGTCAGTGAACTGACTCACTCGCGGCGTTCCGTTCTCGCTTTGTTCAGTCAGTTAAGTACTTCATGAAGTAAGTGTCGACACTACGTGCCTAAAGTATTCGTTTGTACTACCGCCTTACGGCTCTCGCTTCGCTCACGGGGAATCGGGCTATTAAAGCCCTTAGTACTAAAAGAAATCCGATCCAATAAACGTTGAACTTCAGTATTGATTTGCTATGAAAGGCTGGTTCACAAGGGAAGTACAAAAGTTAATAAGCTTTAGGTATGGGGGAGCAGTCTGAATTAACTCAAATTTTAGTGGGAAATTCTGTTTAAAATAGAAAGTGTTTGGATTTGTGGGATACAGGAAGGAAGTGCTGAGTGTTATTTGAACAGAGCTGAGGGTAAATTAACCCGCCCCTCAGGGTCTAATCTGAATTTATACCGAAACAACACGTCATAGGCAAATCAATTTACATGGATAGTACTGAGTGAAAATGCTTTTGTCAAGATTCGCCTATTTGCTCAAAGCATTTTGACCAGATAATATGACTCCATCGCAGCAACAATGCGAAATACAATTTACTGCAAACTTAATAAGGTAATAAAAATGACTACAGCAATTAACGCTAAAGTTATGGCATCCGTATGTCCAAAAGTAGAAGAGTACATTAAAAAGAATATGATTGGCTCTATGAGTACTTCAGTTGCCGTACAGAATATGGATGATAAAAACCAATCGAAATTGTATTTATGCGATAAAGATAGTGATGTTGGTACTTACCTGTTTTCATTTAACGAACAAGGTTCAGTACAAGTATCAGACTACTTTGAAGAAGATATTATATTTGGTACTTACGGATTATATGAAGGTACTAAGTTCAACAAAGACTTTGATCTAAACGTTAAGTTCAACAACATTGTATACTTCTTGGGTCTGTTACAACAAGAAAAGGCAAACATGTACATCTGCATTGATGACGACATGATTCAACATCAAGACCTTATCATGCGTAGAGGATGGACAGATCGACGCATTAAACAAGTGTTTGGCATCAAACCATACGAGTTTGGTGAACGTTGGTACTCGCTACTTGGAGTACTTAAAGAAGAGAAATAGTAGTGATTTTTGAATAATAAGTGAGGTGAAATATGCACATAAGTATTAAGAAAGGTATCCCATTTACTACTGTTGAAGTAAATGGGGATGAGTACTTTGTTTCATATGATTCTAAGACAAATATAGTAACAGGGGTAGTAAAAAAGCCCACAGACCCAATTGATAGCGGCACTTGTAATGTAGGTGGTGCTCAGGAATCGGTTAAGCCGGAAACTGAAATCATATTTGACCAAAATCAAAGTGATGGTGGAAACGAACTTTCCGATTTCATAATCAATACATTTTCCTGATTTATCCAAGTACCCAAGTTTAGCTTGGGTACTTATTTCCCATTTGAGGGGTAACTAACACAGGTATAGCCAGAGTTGAAAAGTACCATTGTGTTGCCTTTCAATGGTACAAATGGGAACGAAACATAATCAGAATTCCCCATTGAAACATTAAAATGTAAATTTCTATCATTAAGTTCTAATCTATTTGCTTGGGCAGGAAATGTACCTTCACCTTTAAATGTCACTAAGAATGATATTGGGAAGAAATGTATAGCACTGCATATGCAGTTATGGCCTTTATTGTGAAATAGTACATGGCGAGCGGTGATTTGTGCTCTTTTAGGGTAGAACCAATAGTAAAGATCATGAGTATCTTCAAAAGTCTCTGTTTCACCTAAAACGTACTTACGAAGAGGTGTGAAAAATGGGGTATCAACTAATGGTTCTTTGCACTCTTCAACAGATGATGCGGCAATCAAATGCCCAAGCATTGCCCTAGTGAATTCAACAGAATTGAACGGTACTTTTATATAGTTAGAAAGTGAACTTGCATAAGTTTGATATAATTTTAGTTGTTCAGTTAAGTTTTTAGTAACATCTGATATGAAATGATCTCTTGAGCCTAGTACTTCATTATTACATTGCTTACATATTGTCTTAAAGACCGTGCCTGAAACGGCATCTATAGGTTTGATAGAGTCATTACCCCACCATTCTGTAATGGTTTTTTGAAGCATGGGGGTAAGCGTGATAGCACTTTTAGGTGGTACATGATCCTTACTTAGCTTACCAAATTGGCCGCATATCAAACAATGCCCTTGTTCAATGCGTACATGTTTAATTCTTTCGCTGATAGAAGTCATATCTTTAACCTAGTTAGTTTTTATATGGTTAATTTCAAAGATCTGATCAAAAGGAAGAGCTAATTTATTACTAACCAACGTCTTCATTAAAGCATCTAATTCATCTTCCTTCCCTGGTTTTAGTGTCGAGTAAATTCTATCAGCTGTAGACCGAGATATAAGATGTTCATAGTGGACACACTGGCCCCAAGCCAAATTGCAATAACTTAATAAATCTTTAAAAGATGATTCTATCGATTCATTTTTGGCTTTTAATCCCCAGCGTGATGCCGATGTGAGATTATTATCAAGTTCAATGCATCGATAAGCTAAATCTTTAACCTTAATTTTTACAGAATTAAACTCATCTCTATTTTCTCTGTAGCTTGAGAGGTTTATTAAGTCATGATTTATTTTATGAATATTTGATAGGATTGAATCATATTCAGTTAGAAGAGACTTTCCTAAATTTATTGCTTCATTTTGTTTATGTGAATCGAACCATCTCAGTGCTTTGTACATTGCTACCATAGCTGCAAATGCCATCAGTATATTACAAGCAGCACTTATCCAATCCGAAAGATTGCCAATATCTTTCTTATAAGCACCTCCAATCACTAACCACAATGTAAGTACTAACAGTATCCCGATAGCAACTTCCTTGAAGACTTTCCACACCTTGCTAATCATGGTTTTATCCCTTAACCCAAAATTACCTAATATCACAAAATCATTGAATTTCATAGATCTATGATAAATACCTCATATAACTAATGAGGTGAAAACATGTTAAGAGTCGAATACAACTATAACGAAGGGAAGTACTACTTTCTCTACGTCACAGATGAGGTGCGTATCAGTACCGATAATCCTGATTCTCTCAATCTTGAATGCAGGGATGGTAGCACAGTGAAGATTCACTACGTATGGACGTATCTTGAACCTACCAAGGATGCTTTTTTTGCATTATCCCTTCTCACGCAACATACAGATGAAGTTGTGAACGCAGTTCAGATACTTAAGGCTTGTGGAGCTTGCTATGAAGATTGATACATTCAAGGTAGGTCGATTTGAGTTAAGGAATACTCAGGAAGGTATAAGGTATTTCATTGATGGAGAGCAAGTGCGATACGTTGAGCTGGCCTATGATAGCCCTGAACGCATCACACTTGATATTTTACAAGAGATTTATGATAGAGAATCCAACGATCTCAAGCTGAAGTGGGAAATGACATAATATTACTAAATTAGGGAGCGTTGCTTATCAAATTCAGATTATAAGTACCGTCACAATAAACTGTGACAGTGTATAAGTGATTTTCAATCGAACTTTTTTCGCAGAATATTTTTGATGATTGCTTTCCCTCGCATTACAAATTCCTCTTCAGTTTCGTTTTCTCTAACGACACCGATTTTTTTATCAAGTTCAATAATGAACTCTTCGCTTTTGACTACATCCATCATATCATTTACTAGCTTTTTTGCCTTGGAGTCATCATCGGTATGGAATGCTATTAATTGTCGAATTTCAGTTGCTTTGGTTGCAACTTTAGTTCCATTTAAGCTTGTTTTCAAAGCAAGCAATTTAGTCTTGTCCATTATGGTTTCCATTTTTTTTTGATTTATACATAACCCTCAAAAACTCTTCAAACAAATCAGCAACCAAATTATATAACTTAGCTTTGGTTTCTGGATTTAATGATTGAAAGAACTGAAAAATGGATAGAAAAATACTAATCAACTTACCTAACATGGTGCGAACCTCAGTTACTATAAGTCAATACAATATCGGCAAGTTGTAGAATACCTTTAGTGCTTAGTGTTACTATATTTTTTCTCGCCATGAACCATAACTACTGGTGGTTCTGCACAAACTTTCGGTGATTCATGGCGAGTCCTTCAGAACTGGCTAGTAGAGTCGAAACCTGACAGCACTGTATAGGTTATTGATGAATTGTCAGCTTTCACTACTTTGATACGAGCACCTTTATAGGTAACTGTATTACCTTCTGATGAATCAATCGTAAAGTCCGTTGTATAAGCTGAACGTGCCATATCATTGCTGAATTCGCGATATGTGAACTTCAGTACCCCACCTGCATTGCCATTGTATTCAATTGTTCTAACGAAAGAGTTTTCTTGCAAGCAAATTGCTTCAGGTAAGCGGGTGATTGATATCTCTTTTGATGAGTATGCGTAGCCGCCAGGAGGGGATACTGTATTTTTAACAGGATCGTAGGCTACATAGTTGAGTCGCAATGTTGGATTACCCGCTACATCCGTGAAGGTTACAGCACTTGGATTTTGTGTATTCTGGTAAAAATTATCGCCGATGTTGCAGTATGTACCTGCCGCAATGATGGAATAAGTTCCTTTTGCAAAACCTAACCGCAGAGCGTCAGCCTTGAACCCATTCGCAGACTTTATAACAGGATCACCCATGTATACAGTTGCTGTTTCTCCTACATGGGGTTTCAAAAACTCAGCGGATTTCAGGACGGTGCTTTTGGGGCCGGGTATACAGCCTACAAGAGCAGTAACCGCCAAAGTTATGTAGGTTATTCTGCGTAAAGAATGCATTTCATATCCCTATTAAAACATTTTGAAACATCCATTTTACGCCTTCTTGATAATGTGAGAACTACCAATATTAGTAGTCAAAACGGCAATTCCCCCTGCATATCACAGAATTCATCGAGATTGCCATTATGAGCATTGATCATGTCTTGCTGATGCCTGAACCAGCTATCAACATCATAGATTGATACTGGCTCATCCAATACAAACCAATATGCAGTGTGTGTAACCCTTCCAAACCAAAACATACGTTGACCATCAGCAGGTTTTGTCTCAACTAGCAATACTTCACCAGGTTCAATATGTGGCAGAAAAGCCCCAATCTGATGAAGTACGGTTACCCGCTCAGTAGTCCAGAAGTATTGAACCCCTGAAGTTTGTGCAGGATTAAACGTGTTTTTGTTGCCCATAGTAAATACCTCACGATATCTTTTACTGTAAGAATATACAGTGCCTGTGAGGGCTACAAGTATTTGCAGACTTAATTAATAAAAATGATCATTTTCAGTTAGTTAAGTTGATCATTGAGTGCTATCAGTACTTCCATTGATATCTAAAATGATCAAATATTGATCATCTATTCAAATCGGATATCAAAACAATGGATGGTTTTTGCACGGTGTTGCACACAGAAAATGGCAAGATCTTCGGCTTACAAATTGAAGGGCAGATTGAGAGTACTGAACGCTTCATTGAGCTGCTTCAGTTCATAGAAGGTAAGGCCAAGTACATAGAGCAGCATGATTTAGTGTTGGTAGTGCCTATAGGTTTTGGTATCGCTTCAGTACTAAGCCATGAAACGTACGTTAGCAAGTTACTCGATTCCTATCCATGCATACGCCTGATGATCTACGAGGATTTCCCAAACTTGATTGATGGATGTAAGAACCGGTTACTAAATCATTTATCAACACAGTACAGGCTATGGCTCGGTAATCTTGGTAGTGGTGCAAGAACCAATTTAGTAGCAGTGATGGAAGGGTGTTTCGACGGTTTAGTACTAGACGAGCGATTTACTCAAGGGAATAGGGACAAAGCAATCTTTCCGGCAGTAATTAACGAGGTGAGTAAATACACAAATACCTTGATTGTGCCCGGTATCAACACTGGCAGGTACAGATCTTTACGTCTGTGGCACATAGAACAATTAATGTAGGAACAATAAAAAATGAAAGAACTATTCATCGCAGCAGTCTTTGCTTTGCTTACTGGATGTACCTCACAACATACATGGATGGACAAAGCCTATGTTGGCTATGTAGACAATCAGGCCTTAGTTATGTTTGAGGCAGGCACGCGTAACGGTGCTAAATATTACCGTCCACAGTTCCAGAGTCAGTGCCATTACAACAAGGCGTACTTCGATGAACAATTAAGTACGGGATGTGTAATTAACGAAGCTCGCATTGCTGATCTTCATTTGTATAGTGAACATGTAGAGCGTGTTGGGAAAAGTGGCAGTATTCAGATAAACCATGAGTTCTTAGAAGGGGTGAATAGTACCATTCATATTACAGATGGTATCTAAGATAAGTGATGGTGCGTCACTCACCATCATCTAATTCATTTAGATATTGTGCTAAAACGTCACCATGGCAAGCGTAGGGCTTACAATGACACCCTAAAGTGTGTCCTCTTAGTGCTTTCAGCTTTTCTTTAAACTCTGAGCCACCTTTGAGATAGTCACGATCAAAATCGTACTTAAATTTTCTTATGACTTCATCACGATCACCATCTGCACCTATTGCGTAAGGGTTTCCCCAAAGCGTTCCTCTGCCACAATAAGTATCGAAGTGTTCACCTCTATCTTTGTTAGAAACAAAAGTGATGTTGTCCTTGATGTAACGTACTGGTATCTTCTCGGATAAAACTTCGTTAGGCGTGAAAAATTCAGGTTTATTAGCTGAGTCGAAAATAACAGCATGGGTTAAACCGATTGAAAAGGGGTCTGCTAAAACTTCAGGTTCAAGCTTATTCAACACATCTGATTTGAAATATTGAATTAATAAACCATGATGATCTTCAAAGTAGAATATTTGATAGTCATTAGACTTTGAAAAAATACGGGAAAGCTTACGCTCAAACTTCCCCTTTGATGCAAAGTCAGGATGATACATTATCAATACATTCATCATATCAAGTGCTTAACCTCAAAATCAGTATCCCAATGGCTATTCAAATACTCTATCACAAGACGGCGGTGACAGTGATGGGGTTTGTGCTCACTACAGAGTAAACAGCTATCTTCAATCACGGATTTATCAATTCGCTCAATGTTTCTTTTTGCCATTAAGTTCAAGAAGTTACCCTCATAAACTTCCCATGAGACATTGCCCTTTTTGTAAGGATCTAACATCTCTTTAGTTGGGGCAAGATCAGGTAGATGAACATAATCAACATTACAAAGTTCCTTTAAGAAGTACTTCAGATCATTCTTCTTAGCGAAGCCAGCAAGCTGAGAGACATTATTAAGACGCACATCAACTAAAGTTTTCAGGTCAGGCTGAGATTTTATTAGGTTGAAAAACTTTTCAGCAGGTTTTTCAGTAAAGCCAATTGAATATATTTTCATCACATTACCTCAGCTAAAATTTTGTAATGGTAACTACCTGACTCACTTGTATGAATATCCAGAGCTAAACTCACAGTTACAAATCTACCATTCTCAGGATAAACCCCAGTGGGTTGTGTTTCAAAATACTGAATCCATGCGATGTCAGTGACTCTAAGATTATAAGTAACATTATTAAAAGTGAATTCACCTCTTACTTTAATCGGGTCATCTTGCCATCTTGAAGTGTGAAATATTACCTTGTCCACATATAAAAAATATATACTTTCTCGATAATTTGCTGCTTCTTGAGAAGTAACTTGATCAAATTTACCGCCTTTAGATTGATGATTATTAGACCATAGTGACAATGGGCTATCACATAATTTTAAAACATCTTTATAATTAAAAGGATATTCTCCCTTCTTAGTCCAATACTTTGTGGAATCGATAAGATGATTTTCAGTCTGGAATTTTTGGGGCGTGTGTTTTACAAATTCAGCTTCGATAATATCAATTGTATTTGCGTAAGTATGATCTCGATAAACACAATCTTGATCACAAATTGAACCAAACTCGTTTAATGGTCTTATCCACTCACCAATCGTACCGTCACTTGAGAAAACCTTTCCAGCTATACAATATCCACCGGGTTTCTTAGATTTGCTGAGACAAACAAAAGTTTTTTTTCCCATGCTCGAACACTCCTTTTAGGCGGTAAAAAAGACATTACCATCGGATTCTTCCTAAATCAACTCAGGTTCTCTACCCTTACCTTTCCACCGAGCAGTTTCGCCCCCCTTGTTGAAATAAATGTGTCGGGTTTTAAATTATCCCCGACCCGAATTTTAGAAAATAATATATCCAATTTTATCGCAACCGCAGTTGGGGCTTGGCGGATAGCAATTGCATAAATTGATAGTCTTACAAATAGTAGGATATTCAGTGTAGTATTTTTTTAGAATTCCTTTAACGTCTCTTACCGAGGAACTGTCTGTATCCAAAAAAAATCCAATACACCAAAAAGATCGCATTTTTGATTCTGACTTATTAATAAAAGACTTTTTAATTGAACTAAGTTTTGCAGCATCACTTTCCATCTTATAATAAAGCTTCAGAGCAGTGTCATAACATTTAAGTTCAACGTAAATGAAGTGGTCATCTCTAGATGTTCTTTTCCTTATTAATAAGTCAACAAAAATATTATACTTACCCAGAAGGTATCGCTGATCAGAAACTGCTCGCACTTCTCTTTTGGCTTCACAATTACATAGGTATTCAAAATGATATTCAAGTTCCAATTGAAGCCACTTTTCCCAGTCCTTAGTTTTCCTTGATAGTACTAGATTTAACTTGTTTCTAGTGTTTTTTAATTCAAGAAAACTTTTTATTGATCGATTTAATAAATTAAAATCAGTTCTAAAGTCCATTTTGCTAACCATAAATACTAAAAAAGGGATTTTATGAAAACGATAAGCATTAATCAACTCGCTAAGCAATATGGCTACGATGAATCCACTATAAGGCAAATTTGGATTCCAAAAGGTCTAGATATGACTCGTTCGGAGCAAGAAATTAGGGCTTGGATTGTACAGAACATACTACAACCACTTAGAGAAACAGACCTACGCGAACAAATGGATCGTGAGAAGCTACGTAAGCTACAAGCAGAAGCAAGTCAGGTAGAGTTAGAACTCAACAAACAGCTTGGGCTGGTGGTTGATACATCTTACTTAGAATCCAGCCTTAGCGAGTACTTCAGTCAGATGAAGAATTATCTACGCACAATCCCACAGAAGCATTACTTAGAACTATTTGAATCAGAGGATGCACTGCAACTTAAAACTAAATTATCAGGATTTATTGATGCAGTACTGAATGAAATAGGCACTCATGAATACGAGATGCCAGAGGATGAAAATGAACAAGGACAAGTTAACGAATATACTGAACAGGGCACTTCAGAAGATACTTCCACCTAAAAAGTTAAAACCTTCAGATTGGTGTGAAAGGAATCTAACATTTCCAGATGGCCCGATGGGTGGACAAAGACTTACTTTATTTGAATTTCAAAAAGAACCACTAGACATAATTACAAACCCTCGCATCAGAAAAGTGGTCATGCAATCTTCAGCACAATTATTGAAAACCACTATTATGCTGAATAGTTGCATGTACTTCATGGTAAATGAAAATTCTAATATGGCTTTCGCTTCTAGTACTGGGAAAGAAGTAAAGCTCATGAAGACGGGTAAGTTTGATAATGTAGTAGCCCGTTCTGAAGTACTAAGCCATATTGTTACAGATAAGAACAATAAGAACTTTGCAAATAACGCAGACCAGACACAGATGATTGATGGATCATTCTTATATTGGTTGAACTTGAACGCTGCTAGTACCTTACGTGGTAAAACAATCAAACGTCTATTCCTTGATGAAGTGAGTAATGTTGAGGCAGATGGCGAGGAAGGTAACCCCTTAAGACTAGCTGAACAACGTGCAAGTACTTTCACTGATGGCCTTGTCATGGTGGCAAGTACCCCAAAACTAAAAGATGATCTGATCTGCAATGAGTACTTGCTCAGTGATCAACGCCGCTTCTTTGTACCATGCCCGAACTGTGAACATGAACATACCTTGGAATGGGAAAATGTGCGGTTCAACTGGCGTCAGATCAATGGCGGTCGTCGTGCTATGCCAGATGAAGATACAGCAACATTACATTGCCCAAAATGTGATGGTGAAATCTCAGAGGCACAACGAATACGCATGGTTAAACAAGGCCGTTGGATTGCAACTAATCCAGAAGTAAAAGAGATTGCAGGGTTCCAGATCTCAAGACTTTATTCCCCCATTACTACTATTCGTAAGCTCGTTTCAGAGTACGCACAAGCACACTTTGAGTTCGATCTCATGAGTTTCTACAACAATGCCCTTGGCTTGCCTTGGGACGATGAGATGAACTCTGATATCGACCTGGTAGTACTAGAGAACTTACGTAACAGTACTTTCGATATAAAGAACATCCCCGATGAAGTACTAGCTGTAACGCACGGTATCGATCAACAGTTAGACCGCCTTGAAGTAACCACTATCGGCTTCTCTGAGAAGAAGGTATTCGTACTGGATCATCGTAGTTTCTACTCACCAGACTGTACTAAACCAGGTGCTAAGGCATATGCAGAACTTGATACGTTCATCACGGCACAATTGCGTACCGTGTCAGGCCGTGCAGTTAAAGTACTTGGTTCCTTCATAGACAGTAGTAACGGTAATGCCACATCAACAATCTACCGATACGCAGCAAACCGCCGTAACGTGTATGCGATTAAAGGTAGTTCCTCTGCCAGTGGTGACTTGTTCAAGGCAAGCCGTGTAGGTGGGCATGATTTACTAATGCTCAACGTAAACGAAGGGAAGAACACCATACGTAGATTACTAAATGGGGCAGTTAGTGAAGAATGGGAAGAAATGCCTACTCAATTGCACTTCACCAATGGGCTACCAGATGACTACTTTGAACAATTGACCAGTGAAGAACTAAAAAGGAAGGGTGATAACCTCTATTGGGTTATCAAAAAGGGATATAAACGCAACGAGTCCCTAGACTGTTTAAATTATAGCCTAATAGCTAAAGAGTACTATCTCAGTAAATTAGGTGCACAACCCTACGCAAAATTACGCATATTCGTATCACGTCAGAAACAAAAATTAGTACAGGATGATAAATACCCTGAAGAACAACCAATTGTATCTAAACCAAAAGCAACACAACCTACGAGGAAGCGTAATAATTGGTTTAACTAAGGAATTCAATGAAAGAACTAATCTATATTGGTGAGCAATTCACACAAATCATTCCCGCTAAAACAAAGATTGTAATTGGAAACAAAACCACAACCGTATATGAGTACGAGAACAGTACTTCAAGTGATGTATCAGTAGTAATCGATACTTTGAGTTTTACGGTAGGTAACTATGCAGTAGTAACTAACTCCAATGGTTCAATCTCAATTGCACAGGTTCAAATTGTCGATCCACTGGCTTCAAGTGATGAATTGAATGATGCCTTAACAATGATTAAGGAAATCGATCAAGTACTTGAAGACCGTGCAAAGAATGCTGTGAGCCAAATTACAATCAATAATAAAACCATCATTAATTCCTCATTCGATAGCCTGCTTTCTCTACGTGCAATGTATGTGAAGAAGGTGAATAAGTTACGTGGTACTGGTGGTGTGTTTAAGTCAGTGACCGTATTCAAGGGGAAATAACATGGCATGGTTTTCAAGGAAGAAAGCTATAGTACAAGAACAAGTACCAAAGCCTTTAAAAAGACATTCAGAAGCAAAAAATATCGGTACTAATGAGTTAAAACGTTCGATCACTAATGGTAGTAAACCAATTATTGATTTCAGCGTTGCGGGTGTAGCAAGCACAGATATCAATTCAGTACTAAAATTTACACTAACCCATATCCGCAATAAATCACGTGAGCTATCACTTAACAACCCAATCGCAAAGAACTACATCCAGAAGTGTGCCGATGGAACAGTAGGTGCAGACGGGATAACAGTTAAACCCAATGTTGAGATTGGCGTATCTGGCACTGATAACAGCGAAACCAACCAGCTAATCGAAAAGCTATTTTATCGATATGCAGACAACCCCGAACAATTCAGCTATGACGGACAGTTAAGCCTCGATTTGTTTCAACAGGTAGTTGAAAAGACACGTGCACGTGATGGTGAATGCTTCATTCGTATTCGTGGTAATCAGTACGAAATCATTGATGCGGCTCGCTTGGCTACTACCCGCTTTGGACTTACAAAGAACGGTTACTACTCAAACAGTATTGAGTTCGATGGCACTACTCGTAAGCCAATCGCTTACTACATCCATAACTACAACCCGATTACCTACCAGATTGATACTGGTGCATTTGAAAGGGTAGATGCTAGCGAGATCATTCACTACTACATCCCTGAGTTCCCTAATCAGGAACGAGGTATACCCGACTTGTTTGCAGGTCAGAAAGTACTTCAAGAGTTGCAGGAATATATTCAGGCAACATTGGTTAGTAAGAAAGTAGCGGCAAGTACTACCGCCTTTATTACTAACGCTATCCAGACTGATTATGAGCTAGAAGAGGGTGAAGATACACGTCTCAACGTTGAGTACTTAGAAGCAGGAAGCATCTATGAACTTAACCCAGGCCAGGATATTAAATCGGTAAATCCGAATGCAGGAATCGACGGCCTTGATACATTCGTTAATAGCCTGATGAATGAAATTAGTATGTCATTGGGTATTACTAAGATGAATCTAATGGGTGATACAAGTCAGGCTTCGTTTTCGGCAGCCAAATTAGCAGATAGATTACAACAAACAACATTCAAGACACGTTCAAATGTTCTCATAAGTCGAGTGCTTAAAAAGATCTACTCTAATTGGCTAGCTAATGAATTACTAAATAATAGTAAGTTAGGCAGTTTCAGTAACTTTGATGATCTCGTTGTAGCTCACTATATTCCCGTTAAGAATATTTCAATAGACCCGGTTAAAGATGCCCAATATGAAATTATGTTACTCGATGCTGGACTTAAATCAAAACAACAAATTATTCACGAAATGGGATATTCACCAGATGTAGTGTTTAAGCAAATTGAGGAAGAACAATCACATGGAAGTGATGAAGAACCAAAAACGGGAGATGGGAGTACAGACTCTACCGACGAATAATGAAAGTCGTGAAGTACTAATTGCATTCTCAAGTGAATCCCCAGTAACTCGTACTATCAATGGTAAGGACTACCAGGAAATTCTACTTCATACCTCTGAAGCCGTAGATCTCTCACGACTGAATAACGGTGCAGCACTGCTATTCAATCATGATTTTGATAAGCATATTGGCATTGTTGAAGATGCAAATATTGATTCAGATAAAGTAGGGCGTGCATTAGTACGTTTCTCAAGTGTTGGAATGGGTGATGAAAAGTACCAACAGGTTAAGGAAGGCGTACTTCGTAAAGTATCCGTTGGTTATGAAATCAATGATTATGAAATAGATGGTGACAACCTAATTGTTACCAATTGGGCACCTTATGAAATATCAATGGTATCTGTACCTGCTGATGATTTTGTTGGTGTAGGTCGTTCACTTGATGTACCTGAAAGTACCGAAGAATCAGAACAACCAGTACCAGAAGAACCAATTATTGAAGTACTTCAAGATGAAGTACATGCAGTAATTGATGAAGTCGAAGAAGCACTCTCTGAATCAGTACAAGTTATTGAAGAAGTTATCGAAGAAGTTAAGTCTGAAGTGACAGAGTTAATAAATAAAGATGAAGAACAACGCATTGCCGAACTGAACGGTATGGCTCGCGTGCTCAAAATAGACGTGGCTGGAGCAATCGCTAACGGAATTAGCGTTGAAGATTTCAAGCGTCAAATGAAACAACCTATCAAGGATGATAACAATATTATGGAAAATAAATTCTCTCTATCTAATAGCATTCGTGCAATGTCTAACTTAGACGCTGAAGTTGAAGGCATAGATATGGGTACTCGCGGTATTAAAGTACCTACAAGTGCTCTACGTGCAGTTAATACCACTACTGCTGCAAATTTGATTCAAGAAACTATCGAGTATGATTCATATATCGATATTCTTCGTGCTAACTCTGTATTAGCTAAATTCCCTTTAACCGTAATTTCTGGTTTAGAAGGTGACGGTAAGTTAAGCCTACCCGCTCTATCAAGCGATTTCACTGATGCTTTCGGTTTCGTTACTGAAGATGGTACTTCTCCAGAGGCAACACCGGCTTTCGGCAAAGTAACCTTAGAACCTTCAGATTTTACTGGTTCAGTGTACCTAACCCGTATCATGATGAAATCAAGTGCAGCGGCTGAACGATACACTACCGATGCAATGATCAAAGGTGCTGCTTCTCAGCTCGAAAAGCATGTTATGGCCAATGTAGTAAGTGAAGCCGTAGCCGCTGGTAATACCGCTGCTGTTGCTACCATTGATTTCGATTCTGTAGTAGATGCAATGGGTGTACTAGGTTCAAAGAACGTAGCTTCAGGTACTGTTGTTGCTGTAATGAGTCCTGCTACCCGTGCAACCCTTCGCAAGCAGGTAGTGAAGGGTAATACCGCTGCTAAGTTCCTCGTTGAAGGTCAGGGTGATGCACAATTACTAGCGGGTGAGATTCCAGTAGTAGAAAGTACCTTAGTGGATGATGGTCAGGTAATCCTCGGTGATTTCAGCCAGATCGTAATTGCACAATGGGGTTCAGATGTAGAATTAGATCGCGATACCACAACTTCCCGTAACCGTGGCGGTCTGTACCTACGTGTATGGGCGACTATGGATACTAAAGTAGCCCGTAAAGAATCTTTCTACGTACTAACAGTGACGCCATAATCATGAGGGCGTTTACTACTACACAATTAAACGCCTTGATTGAAACGTTTGGTGAGCCATTGGAATTAACAAATGGTTCAACTCTTACCGTTATATTCGAATCTCAGACTGTCGCAATCGATACGCCTGAAGGATTCGTAGAAACAGAAGAAACCTATCTAACAACAAAAAAAGGCTTGATGGATTATCAAAGTACTTTCATGTACGGCGATGTTCTACAAGTTGTCTATAACATTGTCGATGACCTATCAGGCGTTATCAATGTCTACTTTCGGGAATCACAGTAATGAATCTTATCACAATCAAGAATCATATCAGTGATTCCCTTTTTTCGTTGGGTTTTCAGGTAAGAAAAGCGACAACTATCAATCAAGATGCGGCAGAGTACATTTTAATACTAACCAATCTTTTAGAACAGAATGAGAACATACCAATGGGAGTACAGAACTATAGTACTCTCACGATGAATGTTATTTGTACTTCAAAGGATGAATCCAAAGTACAGGGAGTAATGACGGCAGTTTACGATCATGTTCGTACATCTGATTTCCTAAAGTCATTCGTTACTGAAAAGCAGATCAATGTAAGTACTATCACAGTTAGTTCTATCGCAGAGGATACCGACACTACTAGCGGCATAAATACCCTGATGCTAACAATTCAAATGAATTATATATCGAGGTAATTAAATGTCGTCAATTTTCCACGGTGGAAATACCTACATATTCTATAATACCGATGCAAACAATAACATTCCAACTAGTGTTACTTATAAGAGCATCGATGAACTTGGTGCATTCCCCCAAGTAAAAATAAATTCCAGTACTACATCAATTGAAACCTACAATGATGAATGGGTGCAAGTACTATCAGGCAACATGAGTATTGACTCAGTAAGTATTGTTGTTCATTACTTGGCTGATAACGAATCTCACCAATACTTAGATGGTGCATTTACAAATCAAACTAATTTCCAAATCAAAGTAAGCCTATATGAATCACAGGACTCGCTTGATCAACACTATGTGATTCTTAATGGTTATATCAGTGGTTTCTCTGATTCAGGTGATCAGAATGAAGTCTATAGCCGCACCTATACCTTTACTGCTGAAGACGTAGTATCACGTGGTACAGCACAAGATCCAGCAAACTTACGTATTGGTGACTTTGGTGTTGGTGCCAATGGTGAAACGTACCCACAATACGAATCCGCTACACCTGCTGGTAATAGCTTTATCAAAGTACCAGCACTACGGGAAGATAACCCTATTGGTGGTGATCTTGGTGGTTTTGCTTTCGTTGATAATGGTGGTGATAAGACCGCACAATTAGCTATCCCTTCTGATGGTAACTTGGGAATCTATATCAAGAATACTGATAATGATTGGCTAAGTATCCCACTGAAAAGTACTAACGATGGTCTATATTTACCCCTAACACGCACAATCAATGGGAAAGTACTTTCCAGTAACATTACCCTTAGTAAAACTGATATTGGTTTATCGGCGGTAACTAATGATGCTCAGTTAAAGATTGCCAGTAACCTATCTGATCTAGCCAATGTAGCTACGGCACGTACCAATCTCAATGTTTACTCAAAAGCAGAAGCTGACGCGACTACTTTAACATTAGTGCCTAAAAATACTACCGTAAACGGTCACGCATTATCAGGGAATGTATCGGTAACCGCAGGTGATGTAGGGCTTGGTAACGTTTTAAATGCTGTACAGTTAGTAGCCAGCAATAACCTATCTGACTTAGCCAATGAAGCTACGGCACGTACCAATCTCAATGTTTACTCAAAAGCAGAAGCAGTACCATCTACTTTAACGGTCAATGGAAAAGCACTAAGCACCAACATCACACTAACAAGTTCTGATACTGGTTCATTCAGCATTGCTAACAACCTTAGTGAAGGTGTTCCTGCGACTATCCGTACTAATATAGGTGCGGCAAAATCAGGCATTAATGCGGATATCACAGGAATAACGGGTTTATCCGGCCCATTACGTTTAGGCGGAGATGCTGCAAGTGATTACGACGCTGTTACCTTAAAACAATTATTAGCTAATGCTGGCGGGGGGACAGGTGCAACGCTTAACGGTGTGATGAATAACTTTCTTGGGGCTGTGGAGTGGTTTAACGGAACTCGTGCAAAACTTCCCGCAGGCCACGCAGCAGCAGATGGACAACTTCTGAACCGTGCAGACTATCCAGATCTATGGAACGCAATTAGTACAGGTGTCTTAAACAGTGTTACAGAGGCTCTTTGGCAAAATAGTGGTGTAACAACTAACGTTGCTTCTAACCGTGGTATGTATTCAACAGGCAACGGAACAACTACCTTCCGTATGCCGGATCTAAATGGCTCCCAGAGTGGTTCAACCCCTAACCTGTACTTACGCGGTACAGGAACGGGTGTATCAGGAATACCTGCTGGAACTACTTCAGAAAGTGCTTTGCCTAACCTTACGGGTCAAATGAGCCTACACGGTGGACAGGTTGCAAGCATAATATCTGCGGTAAATGGTGTTTTTGCAGGCGGCGGCGGCGGAACAACTTATCGCACACCAGTAAGTTTGCCTGAAAGTACGGGGGCTTCATCTTTCGGAAGGCTTGATTTTGATTCAAGCAAGAGTAACTCGGTTTATGGGCGTGACGGTGTAGGCGAAGCAAGACCTCGTTCAGCCTGGGGTATTTGGCTAATACGCGTTAATGGACTATATAGTGCCGCTAACAGTATTTTCAATGTAATTACAGCAGACACATCACTTCCAGCAACTGGAACAGCAGTTTACGGTGGTGGCTTACGTTCTGATTATAAAGTTGGTTCAGCTAATTATGTGTCAACTACATTAACCTCACGCTCTATTATTGGTAATGAAATAAGTGCAAGATTAGACATTATTGATAATTCTGGTAGTACTGAAAATCGCACTGCTTTTACTTTTAAACACGGAGCGTCAGGTAGCAGTGGTTTAGGTGGTGATATCAGGTGTATATCTGGTGAACTCGGTCTTTACAGCTCAGGGGAATCAAGCCTAAGACTTCGCCAGGATGGGACTGCTAGAATTCAAATAGCAGGTTCGACAGGGAATTATCTTGAAATGAATAACTCGGGAAATAGTCTTGGGCAGAATTTGACGTTAAATACCAATAATGGTGCTTGGTTGAGGCATATAAATGCTGATGCTGATGGGACTTCATATATCTTTAGTCAGCTGGGTGGAGTTAATAACTACTTCATTGGAACGCCAAATACAGGAGGAAATAGGAATTTGTACATAAACTCCTACGTTCTTGGAACTCAGATACAAATACAGAGTGACCGTGTTTTTGCAAACAAGTTCATGAATGCTCCAGCATTTACACCAACTTCAGATGAACGTATCAAAACTGAGCGTGTAATAATGACTAATGCAATCGATAAGGTACTTCAATTGCAAGGATATGAATCATATAAACTTACCTTCTCGGAAGATAATACTTTTACTACTGGAGGGTTACTTGCTCAGGATGTTCAAAAAGTAATGCCAGTTGCTGTCAAAAGCGGTGGTGGTAATGGTCTAAATGAAAATGGTGATTTAGTTGAGAATCTATTGTCTGTCGATTACAACGCTTTATCAGCATTATTTGTTGAGGCAATAAAAGAACTAAGTGCCAAAATAAACCAGCTTGAGGTTGAGGTGGCTTCTTTAAAATAAATTTATAAAATAAATAATATGAACGCTCTACAAGGATTGTGGGGCGATAACTTAATCAAGGATGAATCCCTATGGCATTTAATATTCAATCCGGTGCGAACATTACAGCATCTATCGGTACTGCTGGCGATGCAGTTAGTACTACATTCACTGCTATCCCTGAGTTAGCATCTTTCACTACAAGTGGCGGTACTAGTACTGTCATTGATGTAGTGACTTTTAACAGTCCGTACAATCGTAAGCTATTAGGCACTAAAGCAGTAGCTGATATTAGTATCACAGTTAACTACATTGCTGATGACACTGTACACGCACAATTAGTAGCGGCTAACGAAAACCAAACTCGTATTCAGTTAAAACTTGAGTACTTCCAGGATGCAACTAAGCAAGAAGGTTTCTTTGTTGTTTACAATGGTTATGTAAGCGGTGACCAGTTGGCTGGCGATAAAGATGCAGTAGTTACACGTGAATTCACCTTCGCAGTGGATGGCGGCCCGGTTTCAAGTGGCCTAATTGACGTTTCTCCATAATAATACCAAAAGGAATTGGAATGAATCTCGAACAATTGAAAGAAGCATTAAAGCCTGAACTACATAAAATCACTCTCACTAATGGTACTGAACTGTACGCACATCGCCCTAAACTTAGTGATCTTGAAAAGTGCATTACTGCTAAAAGTACTTTAGTACTATGCATCACTGATGATACAGGCTATCACGTTTTCTCAGATGGTGATGAGTCAGGTAAGATCGATATTAACGAAATCGATACTGTAGTTGCCAATGAGATTTACACTAAAGCCATGGAACTATGGACTACTGACACCACACAGGATGAAGTAGAAAAAAAATAAGAACCGGTAATCCCCGCATTAACTTAGCTCTGAAGTTAATCCACAAACGGGGATTGTCACCGGAAGACCTAGACAAACTTGATCCCGAAATATTTGAAGCTTTGCTTATCTATGACTCAGTAATAGAACCGAATGGGGGCAGAGTAGAACAAATCCGTTTTGCCAACTTATGCCACCTGATTCTAATGTCGTCTGGTAATTTGACAGAAGAGGGTATGAAACGTGCCAAAGTTGAAGATTGGGATCTATTCGGATTGTTAAGTAATAAAAGTACTAAACAAATCGCTGAAGAAGCAGCTAAGGCGAAAGAAGAAGAACAAAAACGCAGCTTTAATGCATTGGCAGAGAGTATTAAAGATGCCGCATTAAAGGGTAAAAACAAAAATGGCAAAAAATAAGCAGCAAATGATTTTTGAAATCGATGGTAATGTTACTGGCTTACGCCGTGCACTTTCACAAGGGGCAAATTCTCTTCAAACATTTGGACAACAATCTGATGATCTATTTGGTGGATTTACTACTCAATTTGCAGAGATGGCAGATCGCTTCAAGGGATTCAATACTGGTATTCTTGGTGTAGCAGGTGCTGCTGGTCTATTGGCTGGCGGTATCTATACTGCAATTGATTCAAGTAATGAATTCGTCAAAACATACAATGAAGTATCTAAAGCCAGTGGGTTAACAGTTACTGAACTTCAACAGTTACAGAAAACATTTAATGGCTTAGGTCTAGATGTTGAAAAGTTTGGGGATATCAACAGAGACGTACTTGATCACTTAGGCGATGCTTTTCGTGATGGAAGTGGCCCAGCAGAAGATCTAAAAACCTATGGTGTTAATCTTCAGGATTTGAATAAGTACCTAAACCAGACTGACGGCGGCATTAAATCTCTTGCTACTGCATTCTATACAATGCAAAAGGCAGGTAAGAACAATGCAGAAATCACAAATGCCCTTGAAACACTGGCTAGTGATGGCAGTAAGTTAATCAGCACTTTCCAGAAGTACAATGACGTTGCCGATTTGATGAATGGCATTCACTCACAGACCGCAGTACTGACAGATGAGAACGCACAGAAGTTTGCCGATTGGGATGCAAAGGTAACGAACCTAAGTACTACATTTCAGTTATGGAAGGCTAACGCACTTGCACCGACACTTGATGATATTCAAACCTTATTCGATGTTATGAACAAGGATTGGTCAAAGACTGATTTCATGCAAATGTTCCGTAACTTCTACTACGGTGGTGATAATGCAATTGCGAAGGTACTAAGACAGATTGACGGAGTAGATCCGGCAGGGATATTTGGTACTAAAGAATGGAATGAAAAGCACAAGGACGACAAGCCCAAAACCGATACAGAAAAACCTGCACCTACTGGCGGTTATATCAATCAGGCAAAGGTAGATGCAGCAGCTAAGGCCGCAGCCGCGAAAGCAGAAGCAATAGCTAAACAGGAAGCAGCGAAGCGAGTACAGGCACAGAAGAACTTAGAGCAAGTAATCAGCCAAATTGGACTATCTGAAGGTGATATCCGTATTAAAACCTTCAATCGTCAACAGGATGAAGTAGTACAAAAGATTAAGGACTCAGCTAAAACTCTGAAGCTTACAGAATCTCAAACTACCTCATACCTATCCCAAGCCTACGATTCACGTACTAAACAGTTCAAGGCAATGATTGACGATATGATTGGGTACTCAGATCCTAACAAGGGACTGAAACAGCTATCAGACAACATTGCAGCAGTTGGTACTAATATGACTAACTCACAGGCTCAGATGCTGTTACAGCAACAGAACCAGCGTGTAGGGCTACAGGTACAAGGTACTGATGACAGTAATCCATTCGATAACAGTGAAGTACTGAAACAGAAGCAGACTGACTTACAGAATGAAATGCAGTTAGAACTCACGATGAATGAACAACTGAACAGTAAGTTGGGTACTTCACATGAGGAATACCTGAAGCGTAAGCAGGCTATCACCAACAAGTACAATCAGAAATCATTGGCTATTGAAGCAGAAAATACTCAATCGCAGATGCAATTGCTAAGTGATTCTGCTGGCAGCCTCGGTACTATCATGGCGGGTGCACTTGGTGAAGGTAGCAAAGCGGCACAAGCAGCGTTTGCAGTACAAAAGGGTATCACCATAGCGAACACCATAATGAAGATTCAGGAAGCACTGGCAACAGCACTTGCTACGCCATTCCCGATGAACATTGCAAATTATGCCCAAATACTTTCAATGGGTGCATCAATCATCACTACTGCAAAGGGTGCAAGTGGTCAGGCCCACAGCGGTATTGATTCAGTACCAACAATGGGCGGTAAGGATGAAAGTACCTGGATCTTGCAAGCAGGTGAACGAGTACTTAGTAAGAACAATAACCGTGATCTTACTAACTTCCTAAGCAATCAGAATGCAAACGGTAATGGTGGTAGTTCATCACCAGTTATCAATGCACCATTGATTGTTCAAGGGGCACCAAACATGAGTGATGCCCAAATGAATGCAATGCTACAGAAACACCAGAATTCAGTACTTCAATCAGTTCGTGCAGCACAAAAAAGAAATACATAAAGCCCAAATTAGGGCTTTAAATTTTTAAGGTGTAGGTGGTGTAGGTGGTGTAGGTGGTGTAGGTGGTGTAGGTGGTGTAGGTGGTGTTAACGCTTGAATTATAGCTATTGTCTTGTGTGCTTTTCGTAACGATCTATACCCAACGCAAAGTATCAATATTACGGAAGCAATTTCTGCCGCAAAGACGTAGTTTGTGAAATAATCTATAGCTACTGTGTTGCCGGTTATGTTTATGAACTGATGCGTGTTTATCCAGAATATAAACGCAATGCAGGCTACTAAAATAAGTATCGGAAATAAAATAGTATCACTGGTCTTGGGTTTTGATACGGCGTAAGTGGTATGATCAAAGTATCTGCTTAGATTGCTATACCAGTAAATTTTATGCTTATTATCTTCCAAGTGCTTTAGGAAGTCTTTTATTTGAGTTTCATCTTCGAACTTAAAGCCATTAACAAAATTGAATTTATCAGTGTCGTGTTGCTTCTTGGAAAAGTCATTTATTTCAGTGTTGTAATAATCTTTTTCGCCATAAAATAAAGACCATAATTTATTGAATAATATTGAAAGAGATGAGCTTTTCCAAATAAACATGGCCGTAAGGAAAATTACACCAGTAGGAATGATCAATGTTATTAAAGTTGCAAAATTACTTGTAATGAAATCCATTATAAAATTGTCCGTAATAAATATAAAAGATAAGATAAATGAGGGCTGTCATAGTGGCACTATTTTCAAAAAACATCAAGATTGGTGACTTTCAATTGTCATCACAGGAACCACGCTACAGTAACCGTAGTTGGACGGGTTCACATATCCAACGTAATACTGGCATTCAGTACTATCAGATTTCATTCACACTGAACTTCAATAAGAAGGACATTCAGGAATACCAATCATTCATTGCAAAGTACGGACAGGGTGCAGCTTTCGCTATGGACTTGGGACATTTGAGTACTTACTACGGTTCTCAGCAGACTTCATTACGAGCTACCGCAGTAGCCGCTAAGGGCGTTAGTGCTATCACTTGCAGTACTAATACCCTTGAAGTGGGTACATTGATTCAGTTCAGCAACCACAAGAAGATCTACCGCATCATCGGTAACTCGTCAAACGTTATGACCGTATTCCCGGCACTACGTGCATCAGTAGCTATAAATGAAACAGTGAAGTACTCAAACATAGAGGGTTCATTTGTACTGGATGTAGATAATGATTTAAAACTAAGCGTGGGTAATGTGATGAATATTACTTTAAAAGCAACTGAGGATATCTAATGAACTCAGCCATTTTTACAAATGCATCATTACTTTCATATTATAATATGACTCATGGAACATCACTGATGGTACTAAATCTTGCTCAGTTAATGTCTATGGGTGTTCATGTAAAGTGCGTTGATGTGTACCCACAACAGGGATTAGGCGTTAATGCTATTCACTTAACAGACGGGTACGTTGATATTGTAGCTAATGGAATTAACTACACATCATTTCCCGATTTCATTAATGATAGTTTCCCTACATTCACTGAACAAAAGGATATCAGTAACGATAGTATCAACTTCAAGATCAGTAACGTAAACACATCGTTTCGTACTCTTGCCCTCGGTGGTGCATTCAAAGCAGCACAGGTAAACGTCTTTCTGACTATTCTTAATCCGGCTAACAATGAAGTACTCGTACATGATCTAATGTTCAGTGGATACATTGACTACTTTGAAAGTACTTCAAATAACTCTGCCGAGAATATTCAGAATGAACTAACTGTTAATCTTAATTCAGTATGGAAGAAGTTAGATGTTCAGATGAAAACTACTGCTGCTAACTCAGTACACCAATCCACACATCCTAACGACGCATACTTTAGCCTATTAGGTATTGTTAATAGTGGTCAAGTATGGAAGTACAAGTAATGAAGAAAAGAGAAAGAATTAAACATCTTCTTGAACATGCAGAACAAGTACTATCAATGCCATACGAATTAGCTACTAACGATTGTAATATTATCGTAGTTAAAGCAATTGATATTCTATGTGATACCGAATACACGCCTATTGCATATGGTAAGTACTCAACGGTTAAAGAAGGTATGGAAATATTCAAGGTTAATGGATTTGAAGATCTTAAAGCACTTGTAATGAAACATGGTGTGATTACAGAATTCCCTGTTATGGGGGATATCATGATTGATAATCTCAATGCGAGTATTGTACTTAACGATGTAGTACTTTCAGTAAATCATCAAACTAAAAAATTTGAAGTTAAGAGGCTATCGGACTTTAAGGATAAAGTCTTTTATAGAATAGGATAATGGAATGGGATCAGGAAGTAATGGAATACTTGGTGCATTGATTACAGCAGTAGCAGTATTTGCAGCAGCCTATACGGGAGGTGCTTCACTAGGAGCGGCAGCCGCATACGGGGCAGCCGCAGGTGTAGCCAGTTATGTAGCAACAAGCATGTTAAGCCAGTTAGGTTTACAAGCTACTAGTGATTCAGCAACAACACTATCACGACAAACATCACCAACTTCAGGTATGCCAATCTTGTACGGTGGTGATAAGCCGAATTTGAACAATGGTTGTTATATTAAAACTGGTTCAATCGTGAACTGGTTCAATGTGCTCAATGGTGATTCACAATATCTATTCACTAGCCATGCTATTGCAATGGGTGAAATCACTAACGTAATTAGCCAAATCTATATTGATGATGAACCAGTATTAGCAAGTTCAATTACGACTGAAGGTGTAGTAAATCCTTCAGTAATTGCATCAAAGTACCGCGATTATCTACAACTGGAAGTATACTTTGGAAAAGAGACATACACTCAACCTAAAGTACTAGCTGCTCAATACGCTGGTGCAAACTGGAATAACTCAACATTCCACGGTAACGGTGTAGTACAGATCTATACGGTAATTAAGAAGACTCAGGATAGCCTTGAGGATTCACTACTAATCAATGACAACTACGTACTAACTTGTGAAGCAAAGGGCCGTATCATCCGTGATTTGGTTGATATGCAATTACGTTGTGCAAGTAATGGCCCGTCACAGATTTATGACTTAATCACCAATACAGATTTTGGTATGGGACTAGACGTTAACCTTATTGATCTCGCTAGCTTCAGAAGTGCCGCACAATACTGTGAAAACTTTGAGTACTACAGTAATGGTGCTATTGATTACTCACAGACATACAAATCAAATATTGAACAAATTCTACAAACGTTCGGTGGTATTCTTTATATTCATGCAGGTAAGCTTTACCTAACAGTTGATGTACAAGGTACTTCAATTGCTACCTTTGATGAATCGAATATCTATGGTGATTTTAAAGTAACTACTTCAGGTATGAGTGATTATGCAAATACCATTGATGCAACCTGGAAGAACGTAGCCAATAGTTATTCAGACGATATTGTACGTATCCCTTCTGATATCAGTCAGGATGATGTGATTGCAAGTGATGGTCAGATCATTACCGTAGCTCGCGATTATACATGGTCATACGATAAAGACGCAGTAGCGGCTATGGTTAACGTTGACCTACTGAAATTGAAGTACTCACAGAATCAAATCAGCTTCTCTACATACGATGGCTGGGATTTGAAGGTATGGGATATTGTCACTGTTAACTTCCAGGAAAACGGAATGGTTAACAAGCTCTATCGAGTACTCAGCAAAGATATACTAACTACTCAAGATTCAATCGGTTTAGTGCAGCTCAGATGTGTTGAGTACCATAACGAAATCTATCAAGGCGTTGATCCGGGCGTTTGGTCTGTTGATGGCAGTATCAGTACTGTAGTGAACGTGATTCCACCTACGAACCTTCAGGTAACTAAAGTAGGCGGCACAGTAGCGAATGGTCAGGTAGTACTTGTAGATTGGGATGCTTCATTTGATGCGTACTTACGTGGGTACTATGTCTATTACAGGCTTACGGGTGCAACAACTTGGACGTTTGCAGGGCAGACAAGCCAGTACGTAACCAGCTATGAACTGTACTCACTCGAAGCAAGGCAGAACTATGATTTTGCAGTTGCTGCATTCAACAATCTAGGCTTTATTTCTAGCAAGCTAACCATTACCGGCGTTAAGCCAGATTTTGAATTTACCTTACCGGGAATCACGGGATTACGCCTAAGCAACGCTCAGGATTCACTGACAAGTACTAACAGTACTGATTTCATGTTCACGTGGGATTCACAGGCGTCTCTAAGCGTTAACGGTAAGCCGTGGTCTACGTACTTCACTCGCTATCAGATCATTATCTATAACAGTAGCGGTGTAGCTCAGAAGTCGTACTACACGCAAGACAACCACTTTACGTACACGCTCGCGATGAACAAGAGTGACAACATCGGGCGTAATGTGAAGATTGGTATAGTGGCATGGGGTGCAACATCCGGTACTTACTCACCAGAAGTACAGTTAGCGGTGAACAATCCACAGGCACCACTACTACCAAATCTGGTAGCACGTTCGGCGATTGGGCAGATTGTGTTTACCTGGGATGATACGAACAGACCAGAAGACTATGCCGGGATCTTATTTCAGATTAGTAGCTCAGAAGACTTCTCTAGCGGCGTTCAGTACTTCACTACTGATAAGTGGTATACCGAATGGGTAACAGTACCAGATGGTCAGTTCTATATCCGAGCAGGCCAATATGATGTATTCGGTATGGATGGGATTATCTATACCCAAATGATTCCTTTCCTACAACAAACATCAATACCGTTTAGCCAACTGAATAATGATGTAGTGGATGGTATCATTGGCAGTTCAGAGTTCAATGAAGTAGTAACACAGATTGTTCAGGATGAATCCGGTACTTCTTACTTCTTATCTGTAAATGACAAAGGTTATGTTTCGGGTATTGGTATTAAGGTGGATGGCGAAACACAGGAATCGGTATTCACTATCATTGCTGATAGATTCAGTTTGATTAGTTCTGCAACGGCTGGTGATAGTACTAAGGTTTACCCATTCGTAGTTCAGAATGGTACAACTTGGCTTAATAACGCTGTCATACAGAATGCTGCGATCGGTACAGCACAGATTCAGGACTTAAGTGTATCCAATTCTAAAATAGCTAACCTTTCAGTTAATGCATCCAAGATTCAAAAAGCTAGTATCGGATCTGCTGAAATCGCTACTACTATTCAGAGTGATAACTACAGTGCAAACCAATCAGGTTGGCAGATTAATAAGTCTGGTACTTTCTATATCAATGGTAACGGTAATGGTCGATTAGTCATAAATAATACTCAGATATTAGTGTATGACGCTAACAACGTCCTACGCGTAAGAATGGGATTATTTTAATATGGCTCAAGGTTTACAGTGCTGGAATGCATCCGGCAATTTAATAGTCGATCTTCAAGATTACAATATGCGTTATGTGGGTAGTCAATCGCAGACTCTAGGCGGTACATACCAGTGGAATATTGCTTACAATGGTATGACTGCAAGCGGCTGGATAGTGTATCCGCAAGTAGGGTACACATTTCAGGAATATGTAGTACGTTGTTATGATGGCGGTTACATCATTACCTTTGCACCTAATCAGGTTCCACCTACCAGGACGATTACCTTTGATATCTGGAGGTACGAGTAATGGCAGGATTTGAAGCCTATAACAGTGCAGGTAAGCTAACCATCGATGGTACTTACAAGCCCGCAATGATCAGTAGTCTAAGTACCTTGGGTACTCTTACGGATCAGGGGTACTACCAAATCACTAACCCCTTCGTAGATGCATACTCGTTTGGGTATTTGCCGCAGAATTTCTATCCAAACCCCTCGGCACGTTGGGTTAGATTGAATGCAGGTAAGGCAGCATTTGCAGGTGCTGATCAGTTCATGCCTAACAGTGGGCAGATGATGATCAGTTCTCAAAGTAATGGTGTTAGTAGTGGGTATCTCGATGTGTTCAATGCATCCGGTACTCTAATCTGGTCGGCAGTAAGTGCAGCATCAGTACCCCGAGTACTGGAATTCATCGACATTCCAGCAGGGTATGATTTGCAGAACAACACGTACAGTAAATCACTCAGCTTTCAGCCGTGGTTTCTACAGAACGCATGTCCGGGAAATATCTCAGATGACGGTACAGTAGTAGGTTTATCGGGATTAGTACTTTACTGGACGGGTTCAGCTATTCAATGTCGTTACATAGTGAAGAACCAAAGAGCATATAGTGCAACAGTACAATCACAAGGGCTAAAGATTCCATTGGCGTACTTTACTGGTTATTAATAAATACTATTAGTACTAAAATAATAATAAGGTAATAAGATGGAATGGCTATTAGGATCTGTACTGATCCCTATTATCGTTTGGTTATACACAATCTATAGAGATAGAAAAGAAGATTATGACAGGAACGAATCTAGATTTTACGATCTTGAATCACGTGTCACAGTAGCAGAAACTCAGATTGAAACACTTGAACGTGATGTGAGTGAAATACAGAAGTTGAGTAATAAAATCGAACAGATTCAGATGGATTTAGTACGAGTACTAACACTACTGGAAGAAAGAACCACTAAAGGGCCGTAACTGGCCCTTTTTTCATGTCCGTAATAAATACTGGAGAAAAATAATACAAGGATGTAAGTAATGGATTTAATCGAACAACTCAAGGTCTATGAGGGTACTAAAGTGTATCAAATGGCTAAGGGGTATTATAAAAATGGTAAGTTTCGCGTTTATAAAGACTTACTTGGTTATTCAACCATTGGGTACGGTCACTTAGTAAAAGAAGGTGAAAACTTCTCTGAGGGAATCACAGAAGCACAGGCTAACCAGTTACTACTTAATGATGTTGGTGTCGCACGTGTTGAAGTAGACCAAATGAAGTTGGGATTATCTCATGAAAGTGCATGGAATGACTTCATGGTACTGATGGTGTTCCAGCTAGGGATCACTAAGACCAATCAATTTAAGAAGTTCCTGTACGCATTGCGTATGCAGAACTACTCAACCGCTATCGCAGAGGTTAAGAACAGCAAGTGGTATCGTCAAACACCAAATCGCGTTGATGCAATGATCAGTGCAGTACTGAAGGGGTGAGCCATGAATAAATGGACGATGTTTTACCCCGATGAATTCAGTACTTCAGATGTAATGGACTATGCCGCATTCGTGTACCTCATACAGTTCTCAGATACAGGTGAGTACTACATAGGTGTTAAGCAGGTATGGAAGGGCATTAAGAACCATTGCGAGGTACGTGATAACAGTAGTGAGAGCAATTGGATCACTTACGACAGTAGTTCCAAGACGGTAAAGGAATACATTTCGCAGGGTATGGATCACCGCAAGCAAATCCTATGGTGCTTCAAGAGCCTTCAGGAAGCGGCGGTACTTGAAACTGCACTTATCGCCGTATTGGGTACTGACTGGCGATGCTTGAACAAGGCAATCATGGTTAAGACACGTATGAAGAAAGATAACGGTGAACAGTTTCGAGTACTTCAACGTGTAATCGGTGATTTGCGATGAGTGGCTGGGTTAGGGGTAATAGCCCACAGGCTGTAAGTACCTGGTTAAACAATCAGGGCCGGGCAATCATTATCAATGTGCAGAGTGAAATCAGTAAGCGTATGAGGACACTCACGGCACAGCTACAGAAAGAACTCAATAAGGATATTGCAGGTGGCCCCGTACCGTTTACCAGTCGTGCGTTGTTCTTCAACTTCATTATTAAAAGTAATGGCAGTCGTACTAACCAGATCATAGTACGAGGTGATCAGGCTGCTTATCTACGTACAGTACTGACAGATATGAATGAAGTATTCGACAAGATGATCCCTACTCAATCTGCGAAGTTAAACAAACAGGGGAACATTACGGGACTCAAGGCAGGTATTGGAAGTAAGAAACTTGTAGTAGTTGAAGAGAAGGGCAAGAAGTACTTAATCGATACAACTAAGAAGAAAAAGAAACGAGACCAACGTGTAGTTGCTGTACGTGAGAAGAAACGCCGCAGTATGGTTTTTGATTTCTTCCAGAAGGCAGAGGACGGGGCAAAACTAATTCTTAGTGACGTAAGCGGAACCTACACATTTACCAGAAGGATTAATTAATGGAAGAACATTATACACAGGAAGAAACGCAAGATATTGCATTAGGGGGCGTACAGCCGTTGATGAATTCCTTGCAGTACCATTTTGCACAGATGGCACCTGAATTTTTTACGGGGAAAGTACATATCAATTCCCTTGCAGGAATGGTTATGAACGTTGCTTTTAAAGATGGTGCAGAACCAGAATTGAAAGAAGGGCAGTTTGCCACATGGAAGTACTTAGATGATGAATATCCATGTCGTGTTATCCGCCGTAAACGCATCTTCATTAAAGGGGTGTATGTGGTTTTATTTATAGTGCAATTGAAGGAGTAGGGGCATGTTTGGATTAGGGACGATCCTTGAACTGGTGAAGAACGCATTTGGGTACTTCACTAAGGAGCAGGAAAGCAAGGATGAGTTTGAGGCTAAGAACTCTGAACAACAGAATAAAATCACACTTGAAGACACATGTAAGGGCTTTACATGGCGTCAAGCACTTGGCTACGTACTCACATTCATAGTTGCTTGGAACTACATTGTGATCCCCATTCTAGGGGTTTGTTTCGGTGTAGTACTTCCCACTATCCCACTTGCTGATGTGTGGAAAGTACTAATAATCTTGATTAGTGGTAGTTGAATACAAAACCTTGTTAATCTAGGCGTTGGTTATTGAAGGAATGGTGATTGAATCTTTTTGTTTGTTCATTATAAGCGTAACGCAGTAAATTAATTACAGGGGATATGTATTCTTCCCAATTTTTTTTGTTGTAAGTTGAGATGATTCGGTAGAGCACAAGATCAGCATATCTTGTGTAATTATATTCTTTAAAATTCTTATCCAATATTTTCTCTTGAAAAATGCCCAGGAAATTATGGTAATCAAATTTTTTATTTTCATTGGTTGGAAGCATAGTGCTTTCGATAGATCTTGAAATGGAAATGATCTCTTTAGTTTCTTTTATTTTAGTTTTATGATCATTTATTTCAATTTGAATTCCAGCTCTATGCGATTCATCTTTCAAGTTCAACAACCAATCTTCGCGTTTAGAGATTTCTTCTTGATGATGATTATCAACCATTTCATCAGTGATTTCATCAATCATGCTTTTAAAATTGAATTCTGGTGTTCCAGTAGAGTTTTCTGGCAAATCAGTAATTTTTTTAGCTAGGTTGAACCCTACTAAATGTTGAGATATAGTCTCTTGTATATATTTCAAATCTTGAGGTGGAAATTTTCCATGATAAGTTTTTTCAATATTTTGGTTGAGTTCATGATTAGAAATGTCGCCATCAATAATACCAACAGCCTTAAGGGCCTTTTCATTTCCAGATTCAATCAATTCATTCTCATAAATTAGAAACCCAGTCAAGGTCTTTAGAATATTTCTCCAGACACCACATTGAATTATTTTGAACGCTCCAATGTTTAAATTAATATGTTGCAAAGCATACCCTATCATTAATTCTGCGAATTCATCTTCACAGAAGACGATGACTTTGGGGATTTTATGTGCCCTTGCTGATCCAGCTATAGTTATTTCGTATTTCGAACCGTCACCACTACTGCTTTTAGAAAAACTTTGGAATCCAGTTATTCCAACGCTTAAATTCATTACGGGTGGTTTCATTTTTATAAAATCCTTTGTGATTATAAATGATATTAAAATTATTTGCTATTATTATGATTATCCAAAGAAAACGCAGCTATAAAAACTCTCTGAATAGGGCGATGTTACACGCCAATTATTTTTATTGCATACAAAAGTAACTTTATCACCATCTTCTAAGTCGGGTAATTTTTTATTTGCTTCTTTAAGTATTGTATACCAAATCGGATATTGATTTAGTTGGCCTGTATACTCATCTATTGGTACATAAATTGAATCATATATGTACTTATTTCCACCTCCATTATAAACCTCAAAGATAAGTGTGTTTTGTGAGTTTGTAGAAACACGCTTGAATTTTGATTCAAGGACGAAGTAAGAATTTCCCATAAGCTGCTTTGCTTTGAATTCATTTACTTTAGCAGCTTTATGTATTCTTTCTGTTGTTAACCAAGGATATCTATCAGCAATGATTTTATCATATTTAAGTTTGGCTTCTTCGCTTCCAGAGTCGGCTTCATCACATTTTGCATAATTATTATAATCTACAAAAAAATCATTATCACTTGAAGTGGTTAGTTTTTCACACGATTCGTGATCGATTACGTTTTTTGGATCTGCATAAGCTAAACGTGATACCGCCAATATTAGAAAGAATAGCATGTTCTTTTTCACGTAACATTCCTTTTTGATTATCTTTAGTTTTTGCTTGACCATGTTTCTGTTAAGGGGGGGGGTAAAATAAATTAATTTTTCCGAGTTCTAATCGAACGCAATCAATTAAGTGTGACTGAGCATTTATCATTTCCATAAAATTAAGCATTAAGGCTAAGTCCTGAGAAAAGTATAATCCTTCAATATTGCATTCACTTGTTGTTGTATTGTAAGTTATATTCATAACGGGAGAGAGATAGATATCATCTTCTCCTTGGCTGTACTTGGTTATGTTTGAAAGAATATTACCAGTCATACTATCTAACAATATCACGTGCTCTATATTACTACTAAAGTACGAGAATGTAATTTTAGTGATTGTATCGTGTCGTACCAGGTCAATTTTAGATACAATCTTCTTTAGCATTAAATTGTATTTTATTCTATCTTCATCATTTGTTATGTCAAAATTTGATGCATCTACAATAACTGGTGTATTTTCAATTGATGCCATTCGTGAAGTGATATCATCAATACTCTTTTGGACGTTTGCTAATGCTTTTAGAAAATGAATTGGTGGTCGTGAAGATGCATCTATCATTTGTGAAACTTCATTTCTATAGTTAGTATCTTCGACTAACTTGGCTCTTAGTTCCTCTAAAGCATTATCTTGATTGTTCTTATTAAAGAATTTACCCCAATCAAAATTTAAGATGTGCTCTGAAACAATATGTTCCACCAAGTCATATCTAATAGAAGTGGCTTTGCATTCTTGCGTGGTCTTTCTGTTTGCACAAAAGTATCTTAGATACTCTTTTCCTTTGACCCTGCTTTTTACTACTGCCATTGAAGAACCACATAAACTACATGTACTAATACCGTTAAGTAGATTATTAAAACCCGGCTTAGGCTTGTGTTTTAGTATTGGCTGTTTTGATTTCTTAATATCTTGCACTTTGTCGAATTGTACATCACTGATAATTTGAGGATAGATTCTAATATCCTCGCGATCTTTATTAGATGATACAACCCAACCCTTGACACGAATGTCTGAAAGTAATCTGTTAACATTGCCGGGATACCAAAGACCATCACCCATTAGCATGTTCTTAGCGTTGAGCTCTCTTGCAATACTTGTAGAACCAATACCTTCACAAAATCTATCAAAGATGTAGTTTATCAGATATGTCTTTTCATTAAGTACATACTTATTATCTTTAACATCCATCCATTGCGGTACTCTCTTTGTTAATACGGCATTACCTGCTATTGCATCTTCAAAGCGAATTTTCCAGTTAGCATCAGATAGTACTTTTTTACGAACACTTTCGCGGTTAGCACGGGTAAGACTTGAAGATAATTCTTCAATATTAAGAGTGTCTGTGAAAACCGTTTTAGTTTCAGCTTCGTGTATGTGTACACCCGCCATAACTAAACCAAGAAAAGTAAATGTACTCTTAGCTGGAGTAGCTCGGGAGAATCGGTCTATATTCTCAATTATCAAACATGAGTTTTTATGCCTACCTTCAGAGGCTTCCTTAATAAAGTCTGCAAGTTCGCCTTTTTCTAGGTTGTAACCATGGAAGCTACTTTGTCCGGGTTGAAGCATCCATTGGAAATTATTTTCATCCAATGAGTACCCTAATTTGTCTTTATCATCGTAATTCTGAATATAGGCAAGAATTAGCTTTTGCTGGCGAGACATGCCGAGGCGATTGGCTTCGCTTTGCTTAGCTGAGGACACACGGCAGTAACAATATGATTTTCTTATCATTTTAAGGAGGGCTATGCTGGTTTAAGTTGTTTCTATTTTATCGTATCATCAACATAGTCGCTCACCAATAAGTTTGCAGCGGCATACGCTGCTTGTTCCCTGAGAGAAGAGTTTAGCGCAGAATCAGCGGCAATATCGTTGAGAGCCTTCAACGCACAACCTATGGCGTCTGGCACATACCCAAGGTCGCCGCTACCAATTTCGGCATACTTCTGGCGAACTAACTCACAATACTTTTGCACATACACCTCCTCAGCAGAGCTTGATACTCTGGATGATAGGCGACTATATCACAGGAAATTCATGGAAATCAGCCCGGTCGTCACGGGTTTGATGCATGGAAAAGAGCAAAAGTGACATTTCGCGCTGGTCTCATGCACTCAGCGTGCGCACAAAAGGTTAAGTTGATGAACAGGTTATTACGCGACACAACGTCGAACCAAACGGCAGGTGACAGATGATTGTACTGTCTCGTTCGGTTTCACTGGCCGATAATGAAGTAGAGCTTAGTGCCATCCGTGCGCAAGGTGCGGGCGGCCAACACGTGAATAAAACCTCTACGGCCATTCACCTGCGGTTTGATATCAACGCATCGTCGCTGCCGCCGTTTTATAAGGAGCGACTGCTGGCGGCGAGCCATCATTTGATCACTGCGGAAGGTGTGGTGATCATCAAAGCACAGGAGCACCGTAGCCAGGAAATGAATCGTGAAGCGGCCGTGCAGCGGTTGATCAATCTGATTCAGGAGTTAACTACGGTGGAAAAAGTCCGGCGCGCGACGAAACCGACGCACGGTTCTAAAGTGAGGCGGCTGGAAGGCAAAACAAGGCGCAGTAACGTAAAAGCGATGCGCGGGAAAGTGCAATAAAAAACGCCTCCAGTCGGAGGCGTTTCAGTGTTACTTGTTGAGGGCTTTCGCCAGGAAGTCGACGATGTCGTGCTGCTTGATCATCTGCTTCTCGCTGGCGGTACGCGCCTTGTACTCAATCTCTTGGTTATCGAGATTACGATCGCCAATCACGATGGTGTGCGGCACGCCAATCAGCTCCATATCCGCGAACATCACGCCTGGACGCTCTTTGCGATCGTCCAGAATTACGTCGATGCCTTTAGCACGCAGCGTGTTGTACAGCTCTTCTGCCAGCTGTTGTACACGGAAAGATTTATGCATGTTCATTGGCAAAATGGCGACTTCGAACGGCGCCAGCGCCGCAGGCCAGATGATGCCGCGCTCATCGTTGTTCTGCTCAATCGCTGCCGCCACCACGCGCGTGATACCGATGCCGTAGCAACCCATAGTCATCACCTGGTTACGGCCATCTTCGCCCTGTACCGCCGCTTTCATCGCTTCGGAGTACTTGGTACCCAGCTGGAAGATGTGGCCAACTTCAATACCGCGTTTAATCTGCAGCGTGCCTTTACCGTCCGGGCTTGGATCACCTTCGACCACGTTACGGATATCTTCCACGCGCGGTTCTGGTAGATCGCGTCCCCAGTTGATGCCGCTCAAATGCTTACCATCGATGTTCGCGCCCGCACAGAAGTCGCTGGTTTTCGCCACGGTACGATCGGCGATCACTGGCAGAGTCAAACCAACCGGACCGAGTGAACCTGGGCCTGCGCCTAACAATGCGCGAATCTCTTCTTCGCTTGCCATCTCCAGCGGTTCAGCCACGATATCCAGCTTTTCGGCTTTGATTTCGTTCAGCTGATGATCGCCGCGCAGCAGCAGGGCAACCAGCGTGTGGCCGCTCTCTTCGGTGGCTTTGACGAACAGCGTCTTGACGGTTTTCTCGATCGGCAACTGATGTTGTTCAACCAATTCAGCAATGGTTTTCGCGTTCGGCGTATCGAACTGCGTCATCGCCTGTGTGGCCTGTGGACGTTCACCAGCCGGCGCTAAGGCTTCAGCTTTTTCAATGTTGGCCGCGTAATCCGATTCGCTGGAGAAGATCACGTCATCTTCACCGCTCAGCGCCAATACCTGGAACTCGTGTGAGGCGCTGCCACCGATAGAACCGGTATCGGCCTGTACGGCACGGAAATCCAGCCCCATGCGGCTGAAGCTTTGGCTGTAGGCGCGGTACATCGCGTCGTAAGTTTCCTGCAGCGACTCCTGCGTGGTATGGAACGAGTAAGCATCTTTCATGATGAACTCGCGTGAACGCATCACACCAAAACGCGGGCGTACTTCATCGCGGAATTTGGTTTGGATCTGATACAGGTTGAGCGGCAGCTGCTTGTAAGAGCTCAGCTCGTTGCGGATCAAATCGGTCACCACTTCTTCGTGGGTTGGACCCAACACGAATGGACGCTCATGACGATCTTTAATGCGCAGCAGTTCCGGGCCGTACTGCTCCCAACGGCCACTCTCTTCCCACAAATCGGCAGGCTGAACCACCGGCATGGAGATCTCAATCGCGCCGGCGTTGTTCATCTCTTCACGCACGATGTTTTCAACTTTTCGCAGCACGCGAATACCGGTCGGCAACCAGGTATAGAGACCCGAAGCCAGTTTGCGGATCATGCCGGCGCGCAGCATCAGCTGGTGGCTGATCACTTCTGCATCGGAAGGTGTCTCCTTCAGAGTGGAGAGCAGATATTGAGTAGTACGCATTGATTACGATTCCAGTTATACGGAAGGAAACTGACAAAATTTTTCTGGCGGCTAGTGTACCAGCGAGATCAATCACTCAAAAGCGAGTTTTAGCGTGGATCGAGGGCGATCACTTCGGTTCCCGCGTCATCAATGCGCCAGCGCACATTAAAGTCGAGTAGCCACGCGGCATATTCGCGATCCTGCGTCTCACCTTTACGATATGCTGGGCGCGGATCCTGCGCCAGCACGTCGGTGATAAACCGCGCCAGCTGGGGATAGGTTTTCTGCTGCTGTTGAAGCTGGCTCTGCGCCAGTGGCGAAAAGCGTACCGGCATAGTGGCATCCGGAGCGGCTTGCGCAAAGCCGGCACGCGCATCCGGTAACGCCTCGGCAAACGGCAGATAGGGTTTGATATCCACCACCGGCGTACCATCGACTAAATCAAGGCTGCCGAGCTGCAAGATCACTTGCTGCTTCTCGCAGCGAATACCTTTTAACTCAACCAGCGACATGCCGATGGGATTGGGACGGAAGGTCGACCGTGTGGCGAACACTCCCATACGCGCATTGCCACCGAGGCGCGGTGGACGCACCGTTGGACGCCAGCCACCCTCCATCGTTTGGTGAAAGACGAACAGTACCCACAGATGGCTAAAGTCTTCGAGACCGCGTACCGCTTCCGGTTGATTGTAGGGCGGCAACAGATGCAACTCGCCGCCACCATCCTGCACCAGACCGGGCTGGCGCGGGACGGCAAATTTCTCTTTCCACGGTGAGCGAATCACGCCGATTTGCGCGAAGGCAAACTCACTCATTGATTGGAGACTTTCAGGGCGGAGCCCTGGCAAATGGCCTGGCGATAACATCCCGGCGTGCTGGTGACAATTTCGCACTTATGCAGCAATACCGCATTGGCTTTCATGCCGGCCGCTCTGATCTGCAAGCGTTTACGCGCGGTGTTGATATTCGGCGGTGAATCCTGGCTGCTGTTTTGGCAATCTTCAGCGGAGACTTCGCCTAAATCGCGGAACGGATTGCTGACCAAATCGGTCGCATCGGTGTAAATCTTCACCGGCGCAGGACGTGGTGTCGGTTTGCGTTCTGGCTCGCTGGATGCCTGCTGCGGACGAGAAGGAGCACTGCTTATCGGGTGATATTCACGCACGCACCCGGTTAGCATCAATGCCAACAAGCAGAGCGGTAAAAAACGCATGGCAACATCCTCAAGTAATAAAAAGTGGCGTTATTGAAACAAGGACGACAATAAATAACAAGTCAGGTGCAATTTATGGCAAAAGAAAGGGCGGCCGAAGCCGCCCTGCATGGCATGAAAGGTAAAAATTACCAGCCTTTCACTGCACCGCCGTTGAAGATCTTGTTGGCCGCTTCAGACACTTCGTCTGATTGGTAGGCTTGAACAAATTTCTTCACGTTCTCAGCGTCTTTGTTATCTTCACGGCTAACGATCAGGTTCACATACGGTGAATCTTTGTCTTCCACGAAGATGCCATCTTTCGCTGGCGTCAGGCCAATCTGGCTAGCGTAAGTGGTGTTGATCACCGCCAACGCGATTTGCTGATCGTCCAGGGAACGTGGCAGTTGCGGCGCTTCCAGCTCAACAATCTTCAGGTTTTTCGGGTTCCCGACGATATCCAGCGAGGTAGGCAGCAGACCCACGCCGTCTTTCAATTTGATCAGGCCCACTTTCTGCAGCAGCAGCAATGAACGACCCAGGTTAGTGGGATCGTTCGGGATAGCGACCTGTGCACCGTTCTGCAGTTCATCCAGTGATTTGATTTTCTTCGAGTAGCCCGCGATTGGGTAAACGAAGGTGTTCGCTACGATAGCCAGCTTGTAACCACGATCTTTAATTTGCTGATCGAGATACGGCTTGTGCTGGAAGGCGTTAACGTCGATATCACCTTTGCTCAGCGCTTCGTTAGGCAGCACGTAATCGTTAAAGGTGACCAGCTCAACATCGAGGCCATATTTTTCTTTGGCAACTTTCACCGCAGTTTCCGCAACCTGCTGCTCAGCACCCACGATCACACCCACTTTAATGTGGTTTGGATCTTTTGCTTTTTGATCGCATCCTGCCAGCGCAATTGCGCCAATCAGAGCACCCACAGCGGCAATCTTTTTAAATGTAAAAGACATATCCCTTCCTTAATAGAGGACTATTGATGTTGCTTGCTTACTTATGGGACACAGCACGCACGATGCGGTCGCCACAGAATTGGATTAAATACACCAGAACAACCAGCAGGATCAGCACGGTATTCATCACGGTGGCGTTATAGCCGATGTAACCATACTGGTAGCCAATCTGGCCCAAACCGCCCGCGCCAACTGCTCCGCCCATGGCAGAGTAGCCGACCAGCGTAATCAGAGTAATTGTAGCGGCATTCACCAGACCCGGCAGGGCTTCTGGCAGCAGGACTTTACGCACAATCTGCAGCGGGGTGGCGCCCATGGCGCGGGAGGCCTCGATCAAACCGGTTGGCAGCTCGAGCAGTGCGTTCTCAACCATACGTGCAATAAATGGCGCGGCCCCAACAGTCAGCGGCACGATGGCGGCTTGCAAACCAATGGACGTGCCGACGATGGCGCGAGTGAAGGGAATCATCCACACCAATAAGATAATGAATGGAATCGAACGGAAGATATTCACCAGCGCTGACAGCACGCGATAGAGCGCATTGTTAGCCAGAATCTGACCCGGGCGCGTAACATACAGCAGCACGCCTACCGGCAGACCGAGGACAAAACCAAAGAAACCGGAGACAAAGGTCATCATCAGCGTTTCCCAGACGCCACGCGTCAGTAACCACATCATCGCTTCAGACATAACCTAGCACCTCTACTTTCACATGATTTTCTTTCAGCCAGGCAATTGCGGCTTGGGTATCTGTTTCACTGCCATCCATTTCGGCTAACATGATGCCGAACTTCACGCCGCCGGCGTAATCCATCTGCGCGCTAATAATATTGTTATTCACGTTAAAGCGACGTGCCGCCTCAGACAGCAGCGGAGCATCGACTGACTTACCGGTGAACTCCAGACGCAGCAGGGGCACGCTTTCGGCGGAGGCCTGTGGCGCCATGCGCTGCTGATAGTCGTCCGGGATATCCAGATGCAGCGTGGATTGGATGAACTGCTGCGCCAGCGGTGTTTTTGGATGGGAGAACACTTCGCTTACGCTATCTTTCTCGATCAGCTCACCATTGCTGATTACCGCAACCTGATCGCAGATGCGTTTCACCACATCCATTTCGTGGGTGATCAATAGAATGGTAATACCGAGACGGCGGTTGATGTCTTTCAGCAACTCCAGAATGGAACGCGTTGTGGCCGGATCCAGCGCGCTGGTGGCTTCATCACACAGCAGCACCTTCGGATTACTTGCCAGCGCGCGCGCAATCGCTACACGCTGCTTTTGTCCGCCAGAGAGATTCGCCGGCCAGCTATCATGCTTGTCGGATAAACCCACCAATTCAAGTAACTCGGTTACGCGCTTTTTAATCTGCTCGCGAGAGAGGTTGCCTAATTCCAGTGGCAGCGCCACGTTGCCGGACACCGTGCGCGAGTTCATCAAGTTAAAGTGCTGGAAGATCATGCCAATCTGGCGGCGTGCCAGTGTTAATTGGCCTGAAGAGAGGGTTGTCAACTCCTGGCCATCAACCAGTACGCGACCGGATGTTGGGCGTTCGAGCAGATTGACGCAGCGAATCAATGTACTTTTACCGGCACCGGATGAACCGATGACGCCATAAATCTGTCCAGCAGGCACATGCAGGCTGACGTTCGACAGTGCCTGAATGCTGCGTGAACCTTGCTGGAACACTTTGGTGATATTTTCGAGTTTAATCATTAGGTTATTTATTATCGTGTTGCATGGTCCGTGGTGTATCGGGCTTCGCTCAGCAGTGCTGCGCGAAATTTGAATGGATGTTAAGGCATCCAGACGGCTAAATCAATCGAAGTCATTCAATCTGCCATTCTCTCGCTATACGCAATCATGCGATACTTAGCGACACCTTTTCAGCAGGAGTTTCTACGTGGCGAACAAAGTCCCGGCTATTTTTCTGGATCGTGATGGCACCTTGAATGTCGATCACGGCTATGTTCATGAAATCGATAATTTCGAATTTATTGATGGCACCATCGAAGCGCTACAGGCGCTGAAGAAGATGGGCTATGCGCTGGTGCTGGTGACCAATCAGTCGGGCATTGCGCGGGGGATGTTTACCGAAGATCAGTTTATGCAGCTCACCGAATGGATGGACTGGTCACTGGCCGATCGGGATGTTGATCTGGATGGCATCTATTTCTGCCCACATTTACCCGATGCAACAGTAGAAGAATATCGCCAGCAGTGTGATTGCCGTAAGCCGCAGCCAGGCATGTTGCTTTCGGCGCAGCAGCATCTGGATATCGATATGGCTTCTTCTTATATGGTAGGTGACAAAATAGAAGATATGCAGGCGGCACAAGCGGCAGGTGTTGGTACAAAAGTGTTGGTACGTAGCGGTAAGCCGGTAACGGCAGAAGGTGAAGCCGCGGCGGATTGGGTAATTAATAGTCTGGCAGAACTACCTTCACGCATTAAAAAGGCCTAAAAACGGTCGTTTTGTGCAAATTTCAATCGAACGGCAAAAAAGTTGAAATTTGCACTTGTCACCTCTGAATAACTCCCTATAATGCGCCACCACTGAGACGGCAAAGCGGCAACGCGGGCGGCTCAGCAGGGAGTGAAGAAATTCATCCCGCCGGATGAAAGCGCTGAAAAAAGTGTTTGACTCTGAAGGAGGAAAGCGTAATATACGCCACCCCGCGACAGGCGGTTAACCCGCTGCTCGCAACGCTCTTTAACAATTTATCAGACAATCTGTGTGGGCACTCGCAGGATTGATATCAGCGTCTCCGGACGCAAAAAAATATCAAGTCTCACGAGTGAACACATAATGAAATTCATTATGACGTTTTACAG
>NZ_LGIS01000020.1 GCF_001187905.1 Pantoea sp. RIT-PI-b
AGATTCCCGTAAAAATTTATGGCAAAATGCGGAAGCAGGCATAGTGGCGATCTTATTTTTTGTTGGCGCAATAATTAGATCATTTTTCCACTGTGCCTGCTTCGTTTTTGTGGGGATTCATCAGCCCTACGTGTAGGGTGCGCATTTATGCGCACCTGGCTGTCATCCTTATCCTATGGTCATCAAACTCGCATTACCGCCCGCTGCGGCGGTATTGACGCTCAGCGAACGCTCAATCAATAAACGCTCCAGCAGCAGATTGGTTTCGCCGCGCGCGAAGCCCTGCACCGAGACAATCGCGCCATCGCGTGCCGCCACCTGCTCGCACAGGCTGCGCAGTTGGTCGGCATCACCGTGATAAATCACCGCATCAAACTCGGCCGCCAGCGCATCCTTCACCAGCTTGACGTGCGCCTGCACCTCCGCCGGTAACGACTGGCGCAGCGCACGATGCAGTTCATCATCCTGCCATAGCGCCTGGCTGCCGACGCTGGTCACCGCAGCCAGCTGGATCAGCGCATCTTCTTCATTATCTGCCATGCACAGCAAATGTTCGCGCGGCAGCAGGGTGAAGGTATTGCGTTCACCGGTTGGACCCGGCAGCAGACGCACGGTGCCGGCCTGCGCCAGCTCGTCGTAACGCTGGCACAGCGCCAGCAGTTCAGGTTTATCTTTTGCCCACTGCTGCAGCGCCTGATGCGCGCGCATCAGTTCTGCGCGCACCGAGCTGTCGACCGGACGCTCAGCATCCTGGCGATCAAAGGTGGTGCGCAGCGCACCGTCTGGACGATTGGCCAACAGGCGATAGAGATAGAGCGGACCACCGGCTTTCGGCCCGGTACCGGACAAGCCTTCGCCGCCGAACGGCTGCACGCCGACCACCGCGCCGACCATATTACGGTTGACGTAGAGGTTGCCGACTTTGGCGTTCGCTGTCACCTGCGCGATGGTTTCATCAATGCGCGTATGTACGCCGAGCGTCAGGCCGTAACCCGAGGCATTAATCTGCTCAACCAGCTGCGGCAGCGTGCTGCGCGAGAAACGCACCACGTGCAGCACCGGGCCAAACACCTCTTTATCCAGATCGCTCACCTTATCCAGCTCAATCAAGGTTGGCTTGATAAAGGTGCCGCTGTTCCACTCTTTGCTATCCTGTGGATTCTCCTGCGCTGCCTGGTAGACGTTGAAACCTTTATTGCGCAGCGCCTGAATGTGACGTTCGATATTGGCTTTCGCTTCGGCATCAATCACCGGACCAATGTCGGTCGACAGACGTTCCGGGTTACCCATGCGGCACTCGGCCATCGCGCCACGCAGCATTTTCAGCGTGTGGTCAGCCACATCATCCTGCACGCACAGCAGACGCAGCGCCGAGCAGCGTTGACCGGCGCTATCAAACGCCGAGGCAACGATATCCACCACCACCTGTTCGGTCAGCGCCGACGAATCGACGATCATCGCGTTCATGCCGCCGGTTTCGGCGATCAGCGGCGTTGGGCGACCCTGCGGATCCAGACGACCGGCCAGATTGCGTTGCAGCAGCGTGGCGACGGCGGTTGAGCCGGTAAACATCACGCCACGCACGCGCTCGTCGCCGGTCAGTTGTGCTCCGACGGTTTCGCCCTGGCCCGGCAGCAGTTGCAGCACACCCGCTGGCACGCCAGCATCCAGCATAATTTGTACCGCCTGCGCGGCAATTAACGGCGTCTGCTCGGCCGGTTTCGCCAGCACGCTGTTACCGGCCGCCAGCGCGGCAGCAATTTGTCCGGTGAAAATCGCCAGCGGGAAGTTCCATGGGCTGATGCACACCACCGGGCCGAGCGGACGATGGGTTTCATTATCGAAATCATCGCGCACCATGCCGGCGTAGTAGTAGAGGAAATCGACCGCTTCACGCACTTCGGCGATGGCGTTGTTGTAGGTTTTCCCGGCTTCACGCACCAGCAATCCAATCAGCTGCTGCATCTGGCCTTCCATCGCTTCGGCAGCACGCTCGAGAATGGCGGCGCGCTCCTGCGGTGGCGTGGCGAACCAGATTGGACCGGCGTTCACTGCCGCATCCAGCGCGTCCGACACTTCGGCTTCGCTCGCATCACGTACGCTGCCCACCACGTCCGCTGGCGCGGCAGGATTGAGTACCGGGCGGCTAACGCCTGCACCTAATTCACCTTCGACCAGCGGCTGCGCGATCCACGGCTGGCTGGCACTGTTGAGCAGCGCACTAGACAGCGATGCCAGTCGATGTTCGTTGGCCAGATCGAGACCGGCAGAGTTGGCACGCTTCGCGCCATACAGGTCGCGCGGCAGCGGAATTTTCGGATGTGGTAAACCGATCGCGCCTTCGGCAGCGCCCATCTTCTCCACGGCGGCAACCGGATCGGCCACCAGCTCATCCAGCGGCAAGGTGTTATCGGCGATGCGGTTAACGAATGAGGTATTGGCACCGTTCTCCAGCAGACGACGTACCAGATAGGCCAGCAGCGTTTCATGGGTGCCGACCGGTGCGTAGATACGGCACGGACGATTAAGTTTGCCGTCAGCGACTTTGCCCACCACCTGCTCATACAGCGGTTCACCCATGCCGTGCAGGCACTGGAATTCATACTGGCCGGGATAATAGTTGTTACCCGCCAGCTGATAAATTGCCGCCAGCGTATGCGCGTTGTGGGTGGCAAACTGCGGGTAGATCAGGTTTGGCACCGCCAGCAGTTTGCGTGCACAGGCCAGATAGGAGATATCGGTGTAAACCTTGCGCGTATAGACCGGATAACCTTCCAGGCCGTCGATCTGTGCGCGTTTGATTTCGCTATCCCAATAGGCGCCTTTTACCAGGCGGATCATCAGGCGGCGGCGGCTGCGTTGGGCCAGGTCGATCAGCGAATCAATCACAAACGGGCAGCGCTTCTGATAGGCCTGAATCACAAAGCCAATGCCGTTCCAGCCTTCCAGTTCCGGCTCGAAGCACAGCTTCTCCAGCAGATCGAGCGACAGCTCCAGACGATCCGCCTCTTCGGCATCGATGTTGATACCGATGTCATAGGAGCGCGCCAGCAAGGTTAACGATTTGAGGATCGGATAGAGCTCGTCCATCACGCGCTCATACTGCGCGCGGCTGTAGCGCGGATGCAATGCCGACAGCTTAATCGAGATGCCCGGACCTTCATAAATGCCGCGCCCGTTGGAGGCTTTGCCGATGGCGTGAATCGCCTGCTGATACGACACCAGATAGGCTTTGGCATCGCTGGCGGTCAGCGCCGCTTCACCCAACATGTCGTAGGAGTAGCGGAAACCTTTCTCCTCCAGCTTGCGCGCATTGGCTAGCGCTTCGGCGATGGTTTCGCCGGTGACAAACTGCTCGCCCATCAGGCGCATCGCCATATCCACGCCTTTGCGGATCAGCGGCTCGCCGCTCTTGCCAATAATGCGGTTAAGCGAGCGCGACAGATTGGCTTCGTTATGGGTGGACACCAGACGACCGGTAAACAGCAGGCCCCAGGTTGCCGCGTTGACAAACATCGACGGGCTGCGACCGAGGTGCGACTGCCAGTTACCGTTACTGATTTTGTCGCGGATCAGCGCATCGCGCGTTGGCTTATCCGGGATGCGCAGCAGGGCTTCCGCCAGGCACATCAGCGCCACGCCTTCCTGTGACGAGAGCGAGAACTCCTGCAGCAGGCTTTGCACCATGCCTGCGCGGCCGGTTGCACCTTTCTGATGCCGCAGCTTATCGGCAAGGCTATAAGCCAGCTGATGGGTTTTCTCCGCCAGCGGGGCAGGGAGACGCGCCTGTTCCAGCAGCATCGGCACCGCATCCGTTTCCGGACGACGCCATGCGGCGGTGATCGCCGAGCGGCTCACCGACTGCGGTAAAATGTGTTCGGCGAAATCGAGGAAAGGCTGCAGCGCCTCTTCTGGCACGCCTTCATCACTGGCGGCATCGATCAGCAGTTGCGGAATTTCTGGCATGGATTCACCGGCTTCCAGCTGCTCCAGATAGTTAAAAATCGCCTGCTTGATCAGCCAGTGTGATGTGCGGTCAAGCTTCTGTGCTGCCAGTTTAATGCGATCGCGGGTGGCCTCATCCAGCTTCACCCCCATGGTCGTACTTGCCATGATGTCCTCGTCCTCGAAATAGTGGTTCAACGCTTGCGTGGCAGCAATATCACCCATGTTGCAACTTTGTGCAACCGTGTTAAATGTGACCCAGGCTGCACGTTTTAAACCGCTCCATCTGTTAACACGATAAAAGCGGCATGGAACTTGCTGCAAGAAGCTCGCCAATGTTGCAACCGGCGTCTACAAGACGGCTCTTGTTTACCTAAAGGTGCAACTCAAACTGTGAGCAAGTGCAACCTATCAGCACGCGATACGCGAAGTGAGGTGAAACCGGTGTGACAGCTGTGTTAAATGCATTGTGCGCGCCGCACCTTTGCGGCAGGATACCGCGCCTTAAGGGAAATCGCTTTCTCTGGATGCGGTTCAACCTTGTCGCTACCCCGTTCCGGTGGCGCAGGTTTTAAAAGATTTCTCTTGATGGATTAAATAATAAGTGGAGAGACTGATGAGTGTAAGCACACCGATGTTGGTGACTTTTGTAGTGTATATCCTTGGGATGGTGTTAATAGGATTCATTGCCTATCGTGCGACCAAGAGTTTTGACGACTACATTCTTGGCGGCCGCAGTTTAGGCAGCGTGGTCACCGCGCTCTCTGCCGGTGCGTCTGATATGAGCGGATGGTTATTGATGGGCCTGCCGGGCGCCATCTTCCTTTCTGGTATTTCTGAAAGCTGGATCGCCATCGGCCTGATTATTGGTGCATGGCTGAACTGGCGCATCGTTGCTGGCCGTCTGCGCGTGCAGACCGAACATCATGATAACGCGTTAACCCTGCCTGATTTCTTCTCCAGCCGCTTCGAAGATAAAAGCAAGCTGCTGCGTGTGATCTCGGCGGTGGTGATTCTGATCTTCTTCACTATCTATTGTGCTTCTGGCGTAGTGGCCGGTGCGCGTCTGTTTGAAAGCACCTTCGGTATGGATTATCAGACCGCGCTGTGGGTGGGTGCTGCAGCCACCATTCTGTATACGCTGGTGGGCGGTTTCCTCGCGGTGAGCTGGACCGATACCGTGCAGGCGAGCCTGATGATCTTCGCGCTGATTTTGACGCCGGTGATGGTGATTATCGCGGTAGGGGGGGTGGACCATTCACTGGCAGTGATCGAAGCCAAAAGCCTCGAAAATCTCGACATGCTGAAAGGCTTGAACTTTGTTGCGGTGATATCGCTGCTCGGTTGGGGCCTGGGCTACTTTGGCCAGCCGCATATTCTGGCGCGCTTTATGGCGGCGGATTCACACCATACCATTCGTAACGCACGCCGTATCAGCATGACCTGGATGATCCTGTGCCTCGGCGGTGCGGTGGCGGTCGGTTTCTTTGGTATCGCTTACTTCCAGAACCATCCCGACCAGGCGGCGGGCGTGAGCCAGAACGGCGAACGTGTGTTTATCGAACTGGCGCGTATCCTGTTCAACCCGTGGATTGCCGGTATTTTGCTGTCGGCGATTCTGGCGGCGGTAATGTCGACCCTGAGCTGCCAGCTGCTGGTGTGTTCCAGCGCGTTAACGGAAGATTTGTATAAAGGCTTCCTGCGTAAAAATGCCAGCCAGAAAGAGCTGGTGTGGATTGGGCGCTTGATGGTGCTGGTGATTGCGTTGATCGCTATCGCACTGGCGGCGAATCCGGAAAACCGCGTACTCGGCCTGGTAAGCTATGCCTGGGCGGGCTTTGGTGCGGCCTTTGGTCCGGTGGTGCTGTTCGGCGTGTGCTGGAAGCGTATGACGCGCAACGGTGCGCTGGCCGGCATGGTGATTGGTGCGCTGACCGTACTGCTGTGGAAAGATTATGGCTACGCGGAGCTGTACGAAATCATTCCAGGCTTTGCCTTCGCCAGTATCGCCATCGTGGTATTCAGCCTGCTGGGTCGTGGCCCCTCTGAGGCCGCGCAGCAACGCTTTGCCGCCGCAGAAGCGCAGTATCAAAGCAAATAATCTATAGGGTCGCCATTCATGGCGACCAGGTGCGCATAAATGCGCACCCTACGAATTCAGCAACGTTTCGTTGTAAGGTCGCCATTCATGGCGACCAGCCCAAATATTCCCCCTCTGCAAACCGCAAAAGCAAAATTAATTTCACGCAGTGACTTGTATTTCTCCCTTCGATAATGATAATCGATATCGTTCGCACTTTACGTTTTTTTACCTAAGTTTTACCCTTCTTAAAATTCAAGAGGTTGGTGATGTTCGTTCCGTTTCTCATCATGCTGCGCGAAGGTCTGGAAGCAGCGCTCATCGTCAGCCTGATTGCCAGCTATCTTAAACGCACCCAGCGCACCCAATGGTTCCCGGCGATGTGGGCGGGGGTATTTATTGCCGCCGCGCTGTGCCTGGCACTCGGCATCTTCATTAATGAAACCACCGGCGAGTTCCCACAGAAACAGCAGGAGCTGTTTGAAGGCATTGTTGCCGTGGTTGCTGTGGTGATCCTTACGTCGATGGTGTTCTGGATGCGCAAAGTCTCGCGCAATATCAAAGCCACGCTGGAAAAATCGGTGGATAACGCGCTGCAGAAGCGGGGCGGCAGCGGCTTTCCGCTGGTGCTGATGGTCTTTCTGGCGGTGGCGCGTGAAGGGCTGGAGTCAGTGTTCTTCCTGCTCGCCGCCTTTACGCAAGACGTCGGCTATGCGCCGCCGATGGGTGCGGTACTCGGTCTGGCGACCGCCGTGGTGCTGGGCATGCTGCTTTACTACGGCGGCATTCGCCTCAATCTGGCGCACTTCTTCCGCTGGACCAGCCTGTTCATTCTGTTTGTTGCCGCAGGACTTGCCGCCGGCGCTATCCGCGCTTTCCACGAAGCCGGTTTATGGAATCATTTCCAGGACGTGGCGTTTGATCTCAGCAACACGCTCTCAACCCATTCGGTATTCGGCACGCTGCTGGAGGGTATTTTGGGTTATCAGGAGACGCCAAGCGTGAGCGAAGTGGCGGTGTGGCTGATCTACCTGATTCCGGCACTGCTGCTGTTTTTCTTCCCGGCGCGTCCTTCGGTCAACGCGGCACGCACCACACGCTGAATTCAATCAGGCGCGATTGCGCGCCTGTTCTTCCATGTAACAGGGATATCACTATGACGATTCGCTTCCGCCGCAAGGCGCTGTTGGTTGCTATGCTGGCGCTTTCCGGTGCCGCTGCTGCTGCCGTCCCGCAAGTCACGGTAACGGTGACCGACCAGCAATGTGAGCCGATGTCGCTCAATGTGCAGGCCGGTAAAACCCAGTTCATCATCAAAAATAACAGCCAGAAAGCGCTGGAGTGGGAGATTCTGAAAGGGGTGATGGTGGTGGAAGAGCGTGAAAACATCGCGCCAGGCTTCAGCCAGAAACTCACCGCGAATCTGGAAGCGGGGGAATATGACATGACCTGCGGCCTGCTCAGCAACCCGAAAGGTAAGTTGGTGGTCAGCGGTGACGCGAAGAAAGCGGCGACCGGTAAACCGGACCTGCTGGAGCTGGTCGGCCCCATCGCTGATTACAAAGTCTATGTGATGAATGAAGTGAAAGCGTTGGTAACCGGCACTAAAGCGTTTACCGATGCGGTGAAAGCCGGTGACATCGAGAAAGCGAAAGCGCTGTTCGCGCCAACGCGCGTGCATTACGAGCGTATCGAGCCGATTGCCGAACTGTTCTCCGACCTGGATGGCAGCATCGATGCGCGTGAAGATGATTTCGAGAAGAAAAACGAAGATCCGAAATTCACCGGCTTCCATCGCCTGGAGAAAATCCTCTTCGCCGATAACACCACCAAAGGTGCCGAAGCGTTTGCCACTCAGCTGAACCAGGACGTGCTGGATCTGCAAACCCGCATCAGCGAGCTGGCGTTCCCGCCAGCGAAAGTGGTCGGCGGCGCGGCAGGTCTGATTGAAGAAGTGGCTTCCAGCAAGATTTCTGGCGAAGAAGATCGTTACAGCCGCACCGATCTGTCTGACTTCCAGGCCAATATCGATGGCGCGCAGAAAATTGTCGATCTGCTGCGTCCGCTGCTGCAGAAAAATAACCCGCAGCTGCTGGCGAAAGTGGATGCCAACTTTAAGAAAGTGGACGGCATTCTCAGCAAGTATCGCACCAAAGATGGCTTTGAGTCGTACGAAAAACTGACCACCGCTGACCGTAACGCGCTGAAAGGCCCGATTACCACGCTGGCGGAAGATCTCTCCCTGCTGCGTGGAACCTTAGGTCTCGATTGATCATGAGTAATAAAAATGACGCGGCGCAGCCGTCGCGTCGTCGCTTATTGCAGGGATTAGGCATGCTGGGCGGTGCGGCCGCCCTCGGCGGCGGCTGTCCGTTCCATAGCGCAGCCGCCGACAGCTTCTCTCCCGGCACGGTTACGCCTAACTCGCGTCAGCAGGCGCAACCCTTTTACGGTGCGCATCAGGCCGGCATTATCACGCCGCAGCAGACGTCGATGATGCTGGTGGCGTTTGATGTTTTGGCGAGTGATAAGGCCGATCTTGAGCGACTGTTTCGCTTACTCACCGAGCGCTTCGCCTTCCTGACCCAAGGCGGACCGGCGCCCGCGGTGACCAATCCGCAACTGCCGCCCATGGATTCGGGCATTCTCGGGGCCGATATCGCGCCGGACAACCTCACCATGACCTTGTCGGTTGGCGCGTCGCTGTTTGACGAGCGCTTCGGCTTGAGCAGGCAAAAACCGGCCCAGCTGCAGACCATGACGCGTTTCCCCAATGATTCGCTGGATGCAGAACAGTGCCACGGCGACCTGTTATTGCAGATCTGCGCCAACACGCAGGATACGGTGATCCATGCACTGCGTGACATCATCAAGCGCACACCTGATTTGCTGGCGGTGCGCTGGCGGCGCGACGGTTTTATTGCCGACCACGCCGCACGCAGCAACGGCAAGGAGACGCCGATCAATCTGCTGGGATTCAAAGACGGCACCGCTAATCCCGACACCCATAATCCGGCGTTGATGAACCAGCTGCTGTGGGTCACCGACGAGCAGCAGGAGCCGGCATGGACGCGTGGCGGCAGTTATCAGGCGGTGCGCATCATCCGTTTCCACGTCGAGATGTGGGATCGCACGCCGCTTGGCGAGCAGCAAACCATTTTTGGCCGCGAGAAGTTATCCGGCGCACCGCTCGGCATGAAAAACGAGCATGACGTACCGGATTACAGTAAAGATCCCGATGGTGATTTGATTGCGCTGGATGCGCATATTCGTCTCGCCAATCCGCGTACGCCACAAACCGACAGCAGTTTGATGCTGCGGCGCGGTTACAGCTATTCCAGCGGCATTACCGGTTCGGGTCAGTTGGATATGGGTTTATTGTTTGTCTGTTATCAGCACGACTTAGCCAAAGGCTTTATTACCGTACAGCAACGTTTAAATGGCGAAGCGCTGGAAGAGTATATTCGCCCGATTGGCGGCGGTTACTTTTTCGCCTTACCTGGCGTCGTGGATGAAAAACATTATCTCGGACAACCTTTACTGCAAGCCTGATTAATAAATGCACAACGCCTGCGTGCCAGATTGCGCCGCAGGCTTTTTTGTTACGCATTCCTTAAACTTTCCCCTGGTTGTAGCCGCTTCCGAATGTTCCTAAAAAGTTTGGTTTATCCCCAATAAACCATCCTTTTGATAATTATAATAAATTTAATTTAAGGTAAACGCGCTCAGGCTTCGCTTATCTTTTTTTCTTTGCGGGGAAGTAAAATTACTGTTGCAAACCACCGCAAATATGATGCACTTTATTCATAAGCGTTGTCAGTTGTGTGGCTAAGCCACTGGAGTTCGCGCATGATTCGTTCCTCGCTGGGACAGTTAAATAGTTTCAACACACGCAGTACACTGCGGGGGATTTCTTCCCTCAAAAGCAACCTCTCTTCATTTAAAACTTCGTTCTCGTTCAATCTCAGTTTCTTTACCGGTGCGCGCCTGCGTTTCGGCGCTGATGCACACCATTCTCAATGGCTCGAAACGGCTTACAAGGAAGCCAGATAAACCTCTAAAGCGTTCAAGTCATCGCCGCGGGTGATCCCGCCGCGATAAATGAAACCAACTGTAAGGTGCCACTATGGGAAGACAGAAAGCAGTGATCAAAGCACGTCGTGAAGCCAGACGCGTTATTCGTAGCGACTCTCGCAGTCACCGTCAGCGTGAAGAAGAATCGGTCACTTCGCTGGTGCAGATGGGTGGGTTGGATTCGATTGGTATGGCACGTGATGCACGTGACCGCGGGCCGATTGAAGCCAGAAATGAAGCTCAGGCACACTATCTCCATGCCATAGAATCGAAACAGCTTATTTTCGCTACCGGTGAAGCCGGCTGCGGAAAAACCTGGATTAGCGCAGCCAAAGCGGCTGAGGCCCTGATCAATAAGGACATCGAAAGGATTATTGTGACGCGCCCGGTTCTGCAGGCGGATGAAGATCTCGGTTTCCTCCCCGGAGACATTTCCGAGAAATTCGCGCCTTATTTCCGACCGGTTTATGACGTTCTGGTTAAACGTCTCGGCGCTTCCTTTATGCAATACTGCCTGCGGCCCGAAATCGCCAAGGTAGAGATCGCGCCCTTCGCATACATGCGCGGACGTACCTTTGAAAATGCTGTGGTGATCCTTGATGAGGCACAAAACGTCACCGCCGCACAGATGAAGATGTTCCTGACGCGCCTGGGTGAAAACGTGACGGTTATCGTCAACGGCGATATCACCCAGTGCGACCTGCCGTCCCATGCTAAATCGGGTCTTGCCGATGCGTTAGCGCGCTTCGAAGAAGATGAGATGATTGGCGTGGTGCGTTTCGGCAAAGAGGATTGCGTCCGTTCAGCGCTGTGTCAACGCACGCTGCACGCTTACAGTTAACCGTTTGATTGAGAATGTAGCTAAGCAAAACCCGGCGCAAGCCGGGTTTTTTTTATCGCTAAAAGCGAGTTTGACCATTATTAGTCATTTATTCTCAAAAACAGCTTTTACTAAATAAAGCCAAAGCATTCTGGCAATTATAAATTCATTTTTTTATTTATTAGCCACTGCGCATTGTTATCAATAATCCAAGCTGGGTTGTGATATTACACTCTTAAAGAGTAAAGATATTTACAAACAGTATTTCTTGATGATTTTGGCGAGTTTAATGGTTTTTTCTTGTTTATGGTTCTCTTTTTAATCAAATAAAAAACAACAACCAAGACCGATCTTGTACCACTCCAAGACCCATCCGCTATAACTTAATTCAAGGGAAGTGGCCACCCACCTGCAGTAGCGATGCATCGAATTAAATTAACTCAACGACGCTTTTCTATTCAGGAATAGTTAATATGAAAAATCCATTGATTTTATCTGCGGTAATCGCAGTCTCATCGCTAACAACCTTTGCTCACGCTAGCGATGGTACGATAAATGTGACGGGAACGATTTCAGATACAACCTGTACCATCAATGCCGGTAGCGTATCCATCGACGTCGATTTCGGCACCGTTTCTTCAAGAGCTTTTACCGGTCCGGGTTCTACCGCCGGTATTGAACCTATTAAAATTGATTTTGATTCTTGCCCTGCATCAATTACCAGCGCCGCCGTTAGCTTTGATGGCACCAGCGATGCGGTTAACAGTAATTTATTTGCGCTAACCTCCGCAGCTCCAGCGACCGGTGTCGCGGTCGGTCTGTATGAAGCTGATGGTGCGACTGAGATTCCTTATGGCTCAACGTCACGATCCGTTCCTCTGACGACAACCGGCGGCACATTAAGTTATTTCGCCAAATATGTGCAAACTACCACGCCAATAGCGGCAGGTAGCGCTGACACTGTGATTAACTTTACCGTTAAATATTAATCGCTTTATTGAGGTGCAGGATGCTTATTACGCATCCTGCACAGGCGTCATATCGGGTAAGCAGGATATAACCTATGTTAGTAAAAACTTTTCGCTATGCAGTGGGCGCGCTGCTATTGATTAGCGGCATCGCCCACGCTGGCGTTTCGCTTGGCGGCACGCGTGTGGTTTATGAGGCAGCAAAAAGCGAGAGCAATATCTCTGTTAAGAACTCAGAGAAAAAAAGTTTTCTGATTCAATCGTGGGTTGAAACAGAGGATCATATTAAGACCAATGCATTTATTGTCACACCGCCGCTTTTTCGCTTAAACGGTGAACAGGAAAATGTGTTGCGTATTATTAAATCTAATGTGCCACTGCCACAAGATAAAGAGTCACTTTTTTGGTTGAACGTTAAAGCGATCCCTGCATCAAATAAAAATAGCCAGAATGAAGTGTTAATTGCGGTCAAAACGCAAATAAAGTTATTTTATCGACCAGTGGCATTAACAGGCGCTGCCGCTGATGCTTATAAATCGCTGAAAATAACACGCACAGGCAATCAACTTATTGTAGAAAATCCAACTGGCTACTTTGTCTCTTTTTATAGCTTAAGTGTTGGCGCGAACAACATAAAAGATCCGGGCTACATCGCACCGAAAAGTAAAAAGAACTATGTCATTCCTGCAGGTGCAGCGGGGAAAGTGAGTTGGAAGGCGATTGGCGACTACGGAAATATCACGGCTGAAGCCACATCAAAATAGTGATGTGCCATGAGCGTTGACACGACTGCAGCGACCCGTGGTGGGTATTAAGTGGAGATAATAATATGCGAGTGTTATATGTTTCGAAAACAGTAACATTACAGCTTATTTTTTTGCTAGCACTCAGCTCAGATATCTATGCAGAAGAGTATTTTAACCCTGCAGCACTGGAACTGAGCGATGCTGAGCGAGAGTCCGTAAATCTGGATCTTCTGTCAAAAAATAATACGCAATTGCCCGGTCGTTACCGTGTCGGTGTCAATGTTAATGAGAAGTTTATTGCAGCGCAGGACATTAACTTTATTTTGCTCGGCCATCAATTGCACCCAGAATTAACGGTGAGTGACTTGCAGCGTTACGGTGTGAAAATTGATGCCTTTGCGGCATTGAAAACCCTTAGTGCCGAACACCCTATCGTTGAGATGAGTCATTACATTCCCGACGCCAGCACACAATTTGATTTCAATACTCAGCAACTGAATATCAGTATTCCTCAGGCGGCACTCAATCAAACCTCACGCGATTATATTGATCCCAGCGAATGGGACCGAGGCATACCCGCACTGCTCCTGAACTATAGTGCCAATGCTGCTAACGCTGTGAATAAAAATCATGCCGCCTCAAATAATTCTCGCTTCCTAAATCTGAGAAGTGGGGCTAACTGGGGTGCATGGCGCTTAAGGAATTATTCAACCTGGTCTGATAATAACAGTGCGCAGCAATGGAATACTATCAGTACCTATGTTCAGCGTGACATCCAACCGTTAAAGTCGCAGCTTATTGCCGGTGACAGTTTCACTCCTTCTGATATTTATGACAGCGTACCATTTCGCGGTATTCAGTTGCTGTCTGACGACAATATGTATCCCGATAGTCAGCGCGGTTACGCGCCGGTAATACGCGGCATTGCACAATCAAATGCTCAGGTCTCAGTGAAGCAGAATGGTTATGTGATCTATCAAACCTATGTCGCACCAGGCGCGTTTGAAATTACCGATCTCTATCCCACCGCTACCAGCGGCGACCTTGAAGTCATGGTTAAAGAGGCTGATGGAACAGAACGCGTTGCGGTGCAGCCTTATTCCGCCGTACCGATTATGCTGCGTGAAGGTCGCGTGAAATATGGCATCTCTGCCGGTACCTTTCGCTCGACCTCAGCCTTAGCACGCGAACCTATTTTTACTCAAGGCAGCGTGATTTATGGACTTCCCTCTGCAACATCCGTTTATGCCGGCGTGATAGCGTCGCCCTCATACCTGTCAGGAATGCTGGGGGTAGGTCATGGATTGGGTGATTGGGGATCGTTGTCTTTCGATGTGTCTCAAGCCGAAACCCAATTACAGGGAGCATCGGAAAAGAAGAGCGGGCAGTCATTTCGCGTCCAATATTCAAAAGATATTAATCGCCTGGGAACCAACTTCACCCTGGCAAGTTACCGCTATTCCACTCAAGGCTTCTATGACTTTAAAGAGTCAAATGAGATCAATGCTGAGGCATCGAACGATGAGCGTCTGCAGGCATACAGCAATAAACGCAGCCGAACTCAGGTTAATATCAACCAGCGAATATTTGATGCCGGCAATGTTTTTATTACGGGCCTGCAGCAGGATTATTGGGGGCGTAAGGGTTCTGAACGTAGCGTAAATATTGGCTGGAATGCCAGCTTACAAAATATTTCCTATGGGTTGAGTTACGGCCTGAATAAGACGCCGTTAGCAAAGGGTACAGAGCAATTATTTGCCTTCAATGTGCAAATTCCCCTCAGCAAGGGTTTGTCCAACAGTCGCCTGAGTTACTCGGTTGATACCAGCGATCGCGGTCGTACCGCCCAGCGTGTTGGCATCAGCGGCACGGCGCTGGAGCAAAACAACCTTAATTATGATCTGCAACAGAGCTATGCCAGCCAGGGAACCGGCTACGGCGGCAATACATCCGTGAATTATCGTGGCACTTATGGTCAGGTGAATGCGGGATACAGTTATGGACGTGACACGCGGCAAATCAACGTCGGCGCTCAGGGCGGTGTGGTGGCGCACCCCTGGGGCGTTACGTTATCTCAACCCTTAGGCGAGACGATGTTGCTGGTGCGCGCACCGGATGCAGACGGCGTTTCAGTCCAAAATCAAACCGGTATCAACACGGACTGGCGTGGCTACGCTGTGGTTCCCTACGCCACAAGCTATCGAAAAAATCGTATTGCGCTTGATCCGGCAACGTTCAAACAGGGTGTTGATATTGACACCACCGTAGCGACAGCCGTTCCGACCCAAGGTGCCGTGGTGGTCGCCAATTTTGCGACACGCGTGGGACATCGCACCTTAATCACCCTTACTCAAGCGGGGCGGCCAGTGCCGTTTGGCGCGGAAGTGAGCTATCAGGCAGACAATGCTAAACCCGTTATCAGCATCGCCGGCACGCACGGTGAGACCTATTTAGCCGGTATGCCTGATGAAGGGGTGCTGATGGTGAAGTGGGGAGATCAACCGCACCAGCAATGCCAGGCTGCTTTCACAATCGAGGTAAAGGAAGATGAGCCGATTCAGTATGGCAGCGCCGTCTGTAGTTAACGCCATCAAGGAGGAAAAAATGAAGTCACTTCTTCACTGCTTGCTTTTATTATCAGGTTTATCAATGTTCGGCAGCAGTTGGGCGGCCTGCACCTCAGCCCCAGCCTCACTTAATGTGGCGATGTCCGCACCGATAGCAGTAAGTTCACTTACGCCAATTGGCACGGTTATTAGTACAGGTTCCGTCAATTATCGCGTGACCTGCAGCGGAGTCGGCGCGAATACCGCCATGCTGCGCTCTGGTTTGAATACGGATTATGGTGCTTCACCCGTGCCTGGCGTGAGAAATACCTCCCTTGCCGGGGTTGGCATCCGCTGGACCAATACCAACAATGGAACGCCTTTCGTCTGGACCAACTATTCGATGTCGGACGGTAGCGTTCAACGCGGATTAAACATTACGGGTGCGCGCGAGATGTCAGACCTTTTTGAATGGGTTAAAACCGGACCTGTTGCATCGGGCAGCATCAGCACATGGGTGCTCAATTATAACTGGCGGACAGGCACTGCCGGCGCGCAGACGCGTTTATTGACGGTTAATTTACCGGCTATGACGATTCCGGTTGCCACCTGTTCACTGACGCAAACCGTAATCCCGGTCAATTTGGGCAATAAAATACCGCTAAAAACGTTCAGCGGGCCGGGAAGTGTCTCTTCGCCCGAAGGGTTCAACATCCCGTTAATCTGCGATCCTCAGGTGCCCGTGACCGTACAATTCACTGGCACGCCAGCAGCAGGATTGCCAACGGTTCTGGCACTTAGCGCGGATAGTGTGGCGACCGGATTGGGCGTTCAGCTTGCCTATCATGATGTCCCTGTTACGCTTAATTCGGCGCTGGCTGTGGGTGACAGCGGAGCGGCAGGCGGCGTATACGACATTCCCTTTACGGCGCGTTTTTATCAAACGGCTGCCATGGTTACGCCGGGGTTAGCCCGGGCAGTCGCTACATTCACCCTGACTTATAACTAGCAGCGCCAAAGTGGACGGCTTGATTAACGTCACTCAGGCATGGAGCTAAACGAGCGGGAGAAAATGTCGTAAAAAAACCCGGCATAAGCCGGGTTTGTAGGGTGTTTCACTGCTCAGCCATCAATTATCATAAACATCTGATGCAATGGCGAGAGCGAGTGCTGCTTACAGCTGAGACAGCGCGTTTTGCTCTTCCAGCTGATCAACCCACTGCACGTTGAGCGGTGCAAACTCACTGTTCACACCTTCCATCACCGAGCTATAAGCCATATCCGCCGGGCTAATAGACAGTTCAACGCGTGCGTCCTCTGCCTGCGCTGCCATCAGCAGCGCATCGGCGTCAGCCAGCAGCAGCGAAGGCTCAGGCTGCATCAGCAAACTGCTGAAGGCATTCTTGCTGAAGGTGAAGCTTTCACTGTAGGCATCGCCCACTTTGATCATCAGGCTGTTAACACCATCAGGGAAGGTGGCAGGCGTGCCCCACTTACCATAGATGTTGGTATCGGCGCGGCCATAAAACTCGCCGTTGAGATAGATCTCGACGGTGGTGCTAGGCTGCGCAGTGCCATTAATCACAAAGCTGGTGGCCGCGGTAGCGCCGCCATCGGCAACGATGCCATTGGTGCTGAAGAGCGTATCGATGCTGAGATCGGCCGATGGACCGGTGCCCGGCACTGGCGTTGGGGTTGGCGCAGGAGTCGGTTCTGGCGTCGGCTCTGGCGTTGGCTCAGGGGTCGGTTCCGGGGTAGGCTCCGGTGTTACCACCGAAGATGGCTGCACATCGATAGTGAATGGCTGACTGAACTGGCCGCGTGAAGCGATTTTCAGCTCGTTAATACCCGTCGCCAGCGTTGGCTCGTAGCTCCATTTGCCCTCTGCATCAGCGGTGATCATGGCAATTTCGCGACCATTCACATACAGCTGCACGATGGCACCTGGCACCAGCGTGGTGCCGGAGATCAGTACGCTGTTGCCATCGGTGCTGCCATCAGCCGGAATGCTGGCTTTGTCGCCGCCCAGATTGTTGACCGCAGTGATTGCTACCGCAGGTGCAGGCGTGGGTTCCGGTGCTGGCGTTGGCTCTGGCGTAGGTTCCGGCGTTGGCGCAGGTGCGACTGGTGTACCGGCAGGTTGCACATCAACAGTAAAGGCTGGGCTCCATTGACCACGGGAAACCACCTTCAGTTCATTGTTGCCGTTGGTCAGGTTAGCGTCATAGCTCCATTTGCCCTCGGCGTCGGCGGTAACCATCGCAATCTCGCGACCATTAGCGAACAGCTGCACGGTGGCGTTAGGCTGAGCATTGCCAGAGATACGCACGCTGTTGCCATCGGTTGCGCCACCCGCTGGCACTGCTGCCTGCTCGCCGCTGAGGTTATTGATGCCGGTAATGACTAAACCGGTTGGCGTTGGGGTTGGGGCAGGCGGCGTCACGGGATCAGGCGTGACAATCGGACCCGGGCCTGGCGTCGGTTCTGGCGTTGGCTCAGGTCGGGCCGGTTCAACGGGTTTCATCCAGACCACAAAGCTGTCACTGGTCTGGCCCTGTGACATCACGCGGAACTCTTGCGCGCCCATATTAAGCGGCATGGTCGGGGTGTAGGTCCAGTTGCCGGTGGCATCAGCATCGACAACGCCAATAGCTCGCCCATGCGCATAGATAAACACCATGCTATTCGGTGCTGCGGTTCCGCTCAGTTTTGGCGTGGTGTCGTGGGAAGTACCTAAGAATGAGATAGATTTTTCAACGTCGCCGCTGTTATCCAGCACGGACGTAATGGTGGGTTTTACAAAGTGTGTGGTCATAAAGTTCCCTTTCGAGATAAGTCGAGCCGTCGGCTCAGGGGAAAGCACGCCCCGCAGGGCGTGCTGGTATCACGAAGATGATTAGCCTTGCGTCAGTGACTGATGCTCGTCTAACAGTTCAATGTTGAGTGGCTGGTTGGCCGCCATGTCGCTGGAGAGCGCATCGTGCAGTGAGGAGTGCGCCATATCCGCTTCGCTGATGGTCAACGCCACAAACTCGTCCTGCTCATCATTCACCGTTTGCGCGGCGAACAGCATCGCGTCGCCATCGGCCAGCAGAGATGAGATTTCAGGCCAAGGTGCATCGTCTGAGGTTTTGATGTTCAGAACGTAGCTATCGCTGGATTTTCCATCTTCATCGCGCGCAACGAAGCTGTGGGTGCCAGGCTGCAATGATGTTTCAATGTTGATGGTCCAGGAGCCGTTCCAGTTGCTGGTGGTGGTCGCAATCAACTGATTGTCCTGGTCATACAGTGAAATCAGCTTGTTAGGATTGCTGTTGCCATAGAACGTTGGGGTTGCATCATCCGTGAAGCTACCGGAAGGACGAATCCCGCGATAATCACCCGCATCGTCAAAGGCGAACATGCTCGGCGCAGGGTCGAGATCGCGGATATTCACGGTGAAAGTATTACCTGAAATCCCGTACTCATTGGCTGCCGAGAAGTCCCATTGACCCGGTGACAGCGGTTCGTCCGGCGTAAAGCGCCAGTCGCCATTGCTGTCTGCAAGCGCTGTTCCCACCACATTTTTTTCACCATCCAGAATGGTTACGATAGAGTGCGGGCGAGCCAAATAGCCGTAGAGTTCTGGTTGTGCGTCATCGGTCCAACTGCCGGTGTTAACCAGCCATGGCATGGTGCTTACACTGTCATGTACCACTGCGATACTTGGCACGTTGCTGTACTGCTCAATGTTTTCTGGCTCATCGATAGGTAACGCTGCCTGCTCTGGCTGTTCCGGCAGCACCGGCTCTTCCAGCTCCAGAAGATAGGTGAAGAAGAATGCCTCGCTCCACTGACCATTGGATACGGCGAAGTACGTGTTTTCACCCATTAGGGCCGTAACGCGGTGGCTCCAGTTGCCATCAGCATCTGCAGTGACAACGATCGGCAGACTTGAGCCAGAGTTATAAATTTCAACGCGTGCGTGAGGTTGCGCAGAGCCATGCAGAATAAAGTCTGTCTCAGCCGAGGCACCGCCGTTCTCGATCAGCTCACCATCCGCATAGAGCCCGGTAATCACTGGCGCATCTTCCAGCGTCAGGTAGAAATCCTCGCTAGGTACACCGTTTTCTACCACATGAATCGCGTTCAGACCTGGATTGAGGCTGACTTCGGCCTGCCAGATACCGGTCATTTCCGCACGCACGCTGCCGAAAGGCTGGCCATCAACGTACAGGTGGATAATGGCGTTCGGCGCTGAAACACCACGCAACAGCGGGGTGGCATCATCGGTTACACCGTTGTGAGACAGCATCCAGTTAACGCCTACATCATCATAGGCCGTGTGAATCGCCGGTGCGGGTGAACCCTGAACGGTAACTGATACCGCATCGCTAAACTGACCATCAATACCGATTTTCAGGCTATTTTCACCGTCGAACAGTGCGGTGGCGAAGGTCCAATCTCCTGCGCCGGAAACCTCAATCGTGGTCACAGGCTGATCATTGATATAGAGGGTGACCAGCGAGCCCGCCGGTGCTTTGCCGCTGAATATTGACTGGCGTTCTGCTGTGGTGGTGTTGCCTTCCCAAAATTCGCTGTGATAAACGATGCTCAGCTCGGGTTCGACTGGCACCACAATCGGTTGATAGGTCAGTTCAAAAACGTCACTCTCTGCACCATTTGATTTAACCACGATGCGGTTCACACCTTCGGTCAGCCTTGGGGTGAAGTACCAGAGCCCGTTTCTGTCGGCATAGGTATCATCAATCATGACGTCGTTGACCCAAAGCTGAACTCGCATACCCGCTTCCGCACGTCCACTTATTTGCGGGGTGGCGCTTTGCGTCGTGTCGCCATTGTGTACCTGGGTAAAGTCATCGGCAAAGACTGACCAGATTTCAGGCGCTGGCGTGGTTACTGGACCTTCAACTGGCTGATACTCAACAACAAAGGCTTCACTTGCTACACCGCGTGATACCGCGACAATATTGTTTTGGCCCTCAGTTAATGTTGCCCAATAACTCCATGAACCATTCTGGTTCGCTTGCAGGGTTTGAATCAGTTGATCGTTAATCCAGATTTCAATAGAGCCGAACGGCTGACTGACTCGGCCAATGATTCTCAGCGTATCGTCATTAGTCGTGTCACCATTTTGTACCTGGCCCGGATTGAACTCATCCGCTTCAATAGCAATGATCTCAGGTGCTGGCAAATTCAACGCTGGCAGGTTGACCAATACCGGCTCACTCTGCTGATTGCCAACACGCACGGTCAGCACGTTATCGCCTAACTGGAGATCAATAGGCATCCGCCAGTCACCCTGGAAGTTGGTAAATACGGTACCTATTTGGGTATCACCCAACCAGATTTGCACCCACTGATTTGCCGGTCCTTTACCGAATAAGCGCACGGCAGCACTTTCTGGAGCGTTATTAGGCTCAATGATTTGGCCAGTGGCTAAATCACGAATGGCGGTGATGGCCAGCTCGGGTTCGACCGGCACCACCAGTGGCTCATAGGTGACATTAAATGGCTCGCTGGAAACACCCTGGGCTTTCACCACGATCTGGTTCTGACCTTCGCTCAGCGTCGGCATGTATGCCCAATGACCTAAATTGTCGGCAAGGACGGTTTCAACGTGCTGGCCATTTATCCAGATCTCTACATGCGCGTATCGGGCCACATTATTACCCGTGATACGTGGTGTAGCGTCATCGGTGGTGTCACCATTAGCAATTTTGCCATAGCTATTTTCATCGGCTAGGACGGAGGTGATGAATGGCACCGGCACTGACGGCGCTGGCGGCGCATAGTGAATATCGAAAGGCTCGCTGGAAACGCCCTGGGATTTCACCACGATCTGGTTCAGACCTTCGCTCAGCGTCGGCGTGTATGACCAGTTACCGAAGTTGTCGGCATAGACAACATCAAGACGCTGGCCATTCAGCCAGATTTCCACCGCAGCGAAACTGCCGACGTTATTACCACGGATGTATGGCGTAGCGTCATCGGTGTTGTCACCGTCAGCAATCCCACCATGGTTATTTCCGTCGCCCCAAACGGAGGTGATGACCGGCACTGGCGGCGCTGGCGGCGCATAGTGAATATCGAAAGGCTCGCTGGAAACACCCTGGGATTTCACCACGATCTGGTTCAGACCTTCGCTCAGCGTCGGCGTGTATGACCAGTTACCGAAGTTGTCGGCATAGACAACATCAAGACGCTGGCCATTCAGCCAGATTTCCACCGCAGCGAAACTGCCGACGTTATTACCACGGATGTATGGCGTAGCGTCATCGGTGTTGTCACCGTCAGCAATCCCACCATGGTTATTTCCGTCGCCCCAGACGGAGGTGATGACCGGCACAGGCGGCGCTGGCGGCGCATAGTGAATATCGAAAGGCTCGCTGGAAACACCCTGGGCTTTCACCACGATCTGGTTCAGACCTTCGCTCAGCGTCGGCGTGTATGACCAGTTACCGAAGTTGTCGGCATAGACAACATCAATGCGCTGGCCATTCAGCCAGATTTCCACCTGAGCAAAGCTGCCGACATTGTTTCCACGGATGCGCGGCGTAGCGTCATCGGTGTTGTCACCGTTCGCAATGTATCCATGGTTATTTTCGTCGGCCCAGACGGAGGTGATGGCCGGCACTGGCAGTGCTGGCGGCGCATAGTGAATATCGAAAGGCTCGCTGGAAACACCCTGGACTTTCACCACGATCTGATTCAGACCTTCGCTCAGCGTTGGCGAGTAAGACCAATATCCTGCATTGCTTGCCTGGGTAGTGGTAATGAAGCGACCATTAATCCAGATTTCCACCTCGGCATAAGGTCCGGCATTATTGCCGTTGATATGCGGCGTGGCATCATCGGTACTGTCACCGTTAGCAATCTGACCATGACTGTTTTCATCAGCCCAGGCGTTCACGATGACTGGAGCCGGTGTGGCCGCAGGATCATAGTGAATCTCGAACACCTCACTGGCATTGCCATGCGTTTTCACCACGATCTGGTTCAGACCTTCGCGTAGCGTCGGCGTATATGACCAGCTGCCGTTGATGCTTGCCGCAGTCGTATCGACCAGTTGACCATTTAGCCAAATTTCCACCACGGCATAGCTACCGGCGCGGCCACTAATCCGTGGAGTACTGTCATCGGTGCTGCCACCGTTAACGATCTCACCATGGCTGTTTTCATCTGCCCATGCGAAGTGGATTTCTGGCAGAGTCAGGCTAGCCTCAGGCGCATTAACGATCCACGGCTCGCTGCTGGCGCTTTCCGATCGCAGCGTCAGGCTGTTTTCACCCGGTAACAGATCAACCAAATAGGTCCAGTTGCCCGCTGCATTAGGGGTTACGTGGGTAATAAAGGTGTTACCTGACCATAGCGATAGCGTGACACCCGCGGGGCCGGTGCCGCTTATGCGGGCCTGCTGACCGGAGAGGGAACCATCAGCATCAATGACATCATAAGTGTTGCCATCAATTATTAACGTAATCGCCAGCTCTTTTTCCGAGGAAGGCGTGTAGTGAACCTCAAAGATTTCGCTGGAAACGCCCTGAGATTTGACCATGATCTGGTTAAGGCCTTCGATCAGCGTCGGTGAGTATGTCCAGTCACCCGCACGGTTAGCCATGATGGTTTCAACGTGCTGACCATTGACCCAGATCTCAACAAGTTTGTAACGACCAGCATTAACGCCATAGATCTGCGGGGTGGCATCATCGGTGTTGCCACCGTTAATAATATTTTCCAGGGTATTTTCATCAGCCCATACTGCGGCGATCTCTGGTACGGGTAGTTCCGGTGCCTGGACAGTGATCATCACCGGCTCCGTGCGCTCACCAGCAATACGCAATGTGAGCGCATTTTCACCGTACGGCAGCGTCACGATAGTGTTCCAGATTCCCGCATTGCCCGCCGATACGCTTTTAAGGAACGTGCCGCCTGACCAGATTTCAATCCTTCCTGATCGTGGACCGGTACCGGATAACAGAATATCGGTGCTGGTGGCGGAGCCGTTAGGATCAATAATCTCTCCTGTTTGAACTTCGCTCATGCGAACAATCGCCAGCGTGTAATCAACGGGCGGGGAAGGCGGATTGTATTGTACTTCTACGGTTTCACTCGATACGCCCTGTGACACGAGGTGAATGCGATTGACGCCTGCTGTCAGGGTTGGCGAATAGTGCCAGTTACCTAAATCATCGGCCTCGAAAGTATCCACACGTTGGCCATTAATCCACACTTCAACGGTCGCATTACGCTCGGCAATACCGGACATTTGCGGGGTGTTGTCATCGGTGCTTCCGCCATCGCCAATCAGGCCTGCGGTGTTCTCATCAGCCCAGATGTTCTGGATCTCAGGAGTCATGGGTTGTGGAGCAGGAATGGTGATCATTACCGCTTCGCTGCGCTCGGTGCCGTTACGCACGGTCAGCTCATGGCTGCCTGGAGGAATGGTCAGCATTTGGCTCCAGTTACCGTTCATGTCCGTGTAGACATAACCGATAAAATGGTTGCCGGCGTAAGCCATAAAGCGCTGATCGGCTGGACCCGTACCGCTCAACTCCACCCGATTACCGGTGGCCGCGCCGTTCGAATCAATCACTTCGCCGCTTATCACATCACGCATGAAGGTAATGGCCAGCTCCGGTATTACCGGCTCAACCGGCTCAGCAGCCGGCTCATAGAACACTTCCCACGGCTCGCTCTCTTCGCCGTTGGTGATTACGGTAATAACGTTGCGGCCTTCCTGCAGAGGCAGATTGAGCGACCAGTTTTTATTGTCATTGGCATAAGTGGTTGCGACTTCGATGCCATTAATCAGTACTTTCACTTCTGCACCCGGCAGAGCATAGCCGCGTACGATAGGGTCGGCATCGCTGGTCGTTGCAGCTTGATCAATCATTTCCCATGCATAGCTGACTTCGTCGTCATAAATTTCCTGAATTGACGGACGCGTTTCTATGGGGGCTTCAATGCGGGTAAAGTGGAAACTATCGTTAAGGTCAGTTCCCGGGACGACAACTTTGATCTCAATTGAACCTAAATCAAGGGTTGTGAAGTGTGCTTCCCAATTTCCATTGATGTCGGCGCGAGTGAGGACGCGTCTTTCGTTGATGTAAACAAAGAAATTTTCGTAAGGCCGGGCTGTGCCATACACAGAGAAAAAGCCACTATCAGAGATGCTATTTTCTGTTAATTCATTATTCATGTCAGTGACACGGTCAATGGAGATGAAACGCTCACTCTCATTTAAAGGTGCCATGTCGTTTAAGGGTAGTGCACTATTTAACTGAATGACTAAGTCACGATCTTTATTGTTGTTCAATCCATTCATCCTTTTGACGGAGATTAACTTTTGCACGCTGTGCCGCAGCCGGTTCCCTGCGTGCAGACTAAAATCCCCGGCATTATCGAATAGCCAATTTCAATTCCAACAAGATGGGTCTTTGTTTGATGTTTGAGTGATTCAGGTAATTGATATATATGGTTATATTGGCGTGATAGGTATAACTACGTAAATATGGGCGTAGTTAACAAATATAATTAATGATTGATTATTTTGGGGGGTGTTCCTGGTGTTGATCAGCCATATCCTGGTTTGATTGTTTAGTGGCTTAAAACGATATAAAAAAGATATTTGTGTGTCTTTTTTTAATTTAAAGAATGCGTTTTTGATGTGCGGTTTAGCAGTCTTGTCTGCTTGTCTTTACTAATTTAAATAAATGTAAATGGCCGGCGTAATAAAATGATGGCACAAATCAGTAAATGTTATGTATTGGCAGGTATTTCGGATGGGAGCCATTACGTCTTGCGTAAGATGTCACTTGCGGATATTCGTCGTCACTTGGCTATGGGGCATTCTTAACAAACCTGGTAAATAATCAGAAAACTCATTAAGAGTTATGCCGACGCGCGGAAGTCAATATGCGGGGCGGGCAATCAGCGCGCTGCCCATCCTTTTCAAGATCAACGTTAATCAGCATCCAATGACAATGACGATGACAAATCACGCAGCGCGTTAGCTTGTTCACTGAGTGATTTGGCTTTCGCTTCGAAGGTTTCAACTGCATCCGCGCCGGCCGCGAAACGCGCTGGTGGGTTCTCAAGCCCGGCAAGCTTTATCAGGGCCTCGGCTAATTTTTCCGGGTCGCCACCTTGTTTACCGTTCATGCCACGCCAGGCTGATTTCGTTGCCTGGGTTTCTGCGGCGTAGTCAGGGATGGACAATTCCGCATATTGGGTTGAGTCATCAGAAAGCAGTTCGGTGCGGAAGAATCCGGGCTCAACCAGCATGCTGTTAATGCCAAACTTCTTCACCTCCAGCGCCAGAGACTCCATCCAGCCCTCCACACCAAATTTTGCCGCACTGTACGCGCTGCAAAATGCGATACCCGTAATGCCCGCGGTCGACGATAACGTGATAATAAGGCCAGACCGCTGGCTTCTCATCGCCGGTAATACCGCTCGTGTGACGTTCATAGGGCCAAAGAGCAGCGTTTCCATCTGGTTACGCACCTGGCTCTGGCTCAGCTCTTCAAAAAATCCGGCGTAAAAATTACCGGCGTTATTGACCAGCACATCGATCCGGCCGAACTGTTCAGTAACAGTTGCCACTGCCTGTTCAGCGTCGGCAAAGCGGGTGATATCCAGTTTGAGAGTGATGAGTGAATCATGTTCACCGAGTGCACTGGCGACTTTTGCTGGATCGCGCCCTGTCGCTACCATGGTGTGGCCAGCGGCCAAGGCTGCTCTGGCAATATCCAGACCCAGGCCGCGACCGGCCCCCGTAATCAGCCAAACTTGTTTATCTGTCATTAATGTCTCTCCAGATAGGGTTCAAAAAACGGTGATGGCCGTTGCGTTGATTTTTACGTGCTTGCTAAGCGGTTAGCTGCTGGCCAGATTTTGGCGAAAGAAAGGGGGCAAGCTGACGGGCGGCTTAGCCCGCCTAGGGTTTTGCTCATTGTCCGACTCCTTCAGGGATACGATGACGGCTTCACGACGGGGGAAAGATAACGTGTCGTTTCTGTCAGTCATCGTACTGCCTGCAGGATTAAGTGATTAGACGCTTAATTTTGCATAAGCTTAGAAGGCTATTTTCTTAATCCTGACCTGGACGGTGAGAACTAGCGCCTGCGGTAGCGCAGGGCGTCCAGCACCAGCTGGAAAGCGGGGGAGTGCTGCCGGCGGCTGGGATAATAAAGATGATAGGCCGGTCGGGGCGGGCACCAGTCAGCAAGTACCCTGATCAGCTGCCCCTTCTCAAGCAACGCTTCAACGCTATCCTCAGGAAGATAAGCGAGTCCGATCCCATCCAGCGCGGCCTGCAGCATCATATTGATGGTGCTAAACGTCCCGCGACCGTTAACACGAACCTTGATTTCGTTGCCGTGCTGATAAAATTCCCATGCATAAAAACCGCCATGCGTCGGTAACCGTAAGCGGATACAGCTGTGGGCATTGAGATCGCGCGGAGTCAGTGGCAAGGGTTTATCAGCAAAATAAGCGGGTGAACCTACAACGGCAAAGCGGGAGTCTGCTGCGAGAGGGACAGAGATCATATCTTTATCGACCTGCTCACCGAGCCTTACGCCAGCATCATAACGTTCGGCGACAATATCTTTGAGGCCGTACTCACTGATGATTTCGATATTGATATCCGGATATTCCTGCAGCACCGGGGCAAGCCTTGGCCAGAGAAGCGTTTCGGCTGCATGCTCCACGGCGGTAATGCGTACTGTACCGGCTGGCTTTTCCCGCATTCCGCTTAGCGATGCAATTTCATATTCAATATCATCGAAATGTGGACCGATACGGTTGAGCAGGCGCTCGCCGGCTTCCGTCACAGACACACTTCTGGTGGTACGTGTCAGGAGGCGCAACCCTAAATGCGCTTCAAGCGTTCTGATGGTGTAGCTCAGAGCGGATTGCGATACGCCCAGCTGAGCCGCGGCTCTGGTGAAGCTTTGCTCGCGCGCAACGGCGATAAAAGCCTGATAATCGCTGATATTCTTCCGGCGCATTGATAACCCTGCTTTGTTAATCAGCGCTGAATATACCATTTAATAATTTTATTCAGCGTGCTGATATTATTGATGGCTATGAATTAAAGCGTCATCACCCGATAAATAACGTTATTGAAGAATTTATGTCCCCTCTGTAACGCCAGTACGCCTATTTCCCCGATTGTGAAAGTCCGCGATGATGCGCCTCCGTTACGTTCCGGCCATAACGCATTGAGGTTACGTCCAGCTATTTGGCTTGCCTTTTTTCATTTGCAGTTCTTCCACAAGGGTATGTTATGCAAAATAAAAGCTCACTGCTTTTACTCGCGCTGTCTGTCGCCGTTTTCGGCGTGATCACCACCGAAATCGCCATCATTGGCCTGTTACCGAAACTGGTCTCACAGCTGCACGTGACGCCCACGCAGGTCGGCTTCCTCGTCAGTATTTATGCCATCATCGTGGCCATCACCGGACCGTTTATTACCCTGATGCTGTCAGGTTTTAATAAGAAAACGGTGCTGCTAAGCATTCTGGTGGTGTTCATTATTTCCAACCTGATCTATGCCACCACCGACGTGTTTAATCTAATGCTGCTATTCCGTATTCTGCCGGCGCTGGCGCATGCGGTTTTCTTCGCCGTTGCGCTGGTGGTGGCCGCCAGCTCGGTGCCGAAAGAAAAAGCCGCTGGCGCAGCCGCAAAAGTATTTGCCGGGGTGGCGATTGGTCTGGTGCTGGGCGTTCCGCTGAGTTCACTCATTGCAGATCATCTTTCGCTGGCGGCCGCGTTCTACTTCGGCGCCGCTGCCTGTGTAGTGGCTTTCGTTGGCGTCTTGCTTTTCATGCCTTCAATGCCGGCGAAACATAAGGTGTCTTATGCCAGCCAGGTTTCCGTGCTGCGCAATGGCAAGCTGTGGCTGACCATCTCCACCGTTACGCTGGTGTTTGCCGCGATGTTCTCCGGCTTCAGCTACGTTGCTGATTATCTGGCGCGGGTGACGCATCTCAGCAATAACGCCATCAGCGCAATGCTTATCCTGTTTGGTCTGTGTGGTTTCACCGGTAACTTTGTCTTCAGCAGCTTGCTGCAGAAAAACGTGGTGAAAACCACCCATGTCTATCCGCTGCTTTACACGCTGGTTTTCCTGCTGGTGTGGTTGCTGGGCTTTTCGCCGCTGGCGATGTGTCTGCTGACCGTATTCTGGGGTGCATTTCACTCATCCGGGCTGGTGGTCAGCCAGACCTGGCTGATGCGTGAAGCCAGCGAGGCGCCAGAGTTTGCCAACAGCCTGTACATGTCATTTTCTAACCTGGGGATCACGCTTGGCTCGCTGACGGGCGGATGGTTTATTGCCCGCCTCGGTACCCATTCTGTGGTGCTCAGCAGCGTGATCTTTGCTCTGCTGGCGTTCGCCAGCATCGTCATCAAGCACCGCGCTGATGTGAAAACGGCACCTGTTGCGCAAGAGCTGGCGTAAGCATAGCCGCATTAATGTAGAACTTATGGAACATCTGTTCGGAACAGACAGGTGTTCCCTAACCTGCTCACGGCACCCATCATGGAGGTGTCTACTGAAAGGAGCAAAATATGGACAAATTGTTTACCTCATACCCGCTCGGTGACATCACGCTGAATAATCGGGTGGTGATGGCACCGATGACACGTTCACGGGCAAGGGCGGGGGATACCGCTGACGAGCTGACGGCGAAGTACTATCAGCAGCGGGCCTCGGCGGGCCTCATTATCACCGAAGGGGCGCAGATCTCCGTGCAGGGTCAGGGCTATCTCTTCACGCCGGGCATTTATAATGACGAACAGGTGAAGGGCTGGGAAAAAACCACCCGTGCCGTGCACGCGGCGGGCGGCAGGATTTACCTGCAGCTCTGGCACGTGGGGCGCATCTCTCATACCAGCCTGCAGCAGGATGGCCAGCTCCCCGTCAGCGCTGTTGCCGTCAGGGCAGAAAATTCAACCTGCTATGCGCGCGATGAGCAGGGAAATGCCGGTCCGGTGCCAGTGTCTTCGCCGCGTGCGCTGACCCCGGCAGAAATCAGCGCTGTGGTTCAGGACTACGTCAACGCGGCAAAAAATGCCATCCGCGCGGGCTTTGACGGCGTTGAAATTCATGCCGCCAACGGCTATCTGCTGGAGCAGTTCATTAACGGCGGACTGAACACCCGAACCGATGAGTACGGCGGCCCGCAGCATGAAAACCGTCTGCGCTTCGTGCTTGAGGTAACCGACGCGGTATCGCAGGCCATTGGCGCAGATAAAACCGGCATCCGGCTGGCGCCTTTTGGTCGCCTGTTTGATATGCACGCCTTTCCGGGTGAAGAGGAGACCTGGCTGCTGCTGGCTAAAAAACTCAGCAGCCGTTCTCTGGCCTATGTGCACCTCAGCGATCAGCAGACGCTGGGTGAGCAGGCGATCCCCGCCGGTTTCATTGAGAAATTCCGCGCCGCTTATGACGGCACGCTGATCATCGCCGGCGGCTTTGATAAGGCGCTTGCCGAAAGCTACCTGCAGCAGGGCAAGGCCGATCTGATTGCATTCGGGCGGCCTTATATTGCCAACCCGGATCTGGTGGAAAGGATGGCGAACGGCTGGCCACTGAGTGAAGTCAACCGGGCTACAATGTACGGTGGTTCGGAAGAGGGCTATACCGACTATCCTGCGTACCAGGAACTCGCCTGATCAGTCGAGCGCGCCGTCTTCTGCCGCCTGAACCAGCGTGTCCACGACATAGCGGATTTTAGGCAGCAGTTGACGGCTTTTTGGCCAGAGCGCGCTGATGGGCATCTCTCCACCGGAGTGGCCCGGCAGAACTTCCTGCAGTTCGCCGCTTGCCAGATAGTCACCGACCAGCCATATCGGCAGCTGCGACAGACCACATCCCGCCAGGGTGGCGGTCAGCATCGCATCCCCGTCGGCAAATTCATGGGTGGCAGGCGGTATGAACCGTGTTATCTCTCCCTCCACGTCCTTCAGCAGCCAGGAAATGGGCTGATTGCGGCGAAACCCGACCACGCACTGGTGTTCGCTTAACGCGTCCGCCGTGACCGGCGTGCCATGATAAAGCAGGTAGTCGGGTGAGGCGCAGATCACCAGTTTCTGGGTGGTCAGCCTGCGGGCGACCAGACCGCTGCTGTCGGCCAGCTCACCAATGCGGATAACCAGATCAATGCCTTCCTCGATAAGATCGACAAACCGCTCGCTGAAGGTCACCGTCAGGGCGAGCTCAGGATAGTTGCGCGTAATCTGCAGCAGGACGGGCAATATACGCTGCCGCCCGAAGGCGGCGGGTAAATCCACGCGGAGTCTGCCGGCGGGCTGGCAGATATGAGACGTCAGCTCGGCCTCCGCCTGCTCCAGAATATCAATGGCGTTCTGGCAGCTGTTCAGAAATCGCTCGCCGTCCGGCGTCAGGCTGAGGCGGCGCGTGGAGCGCTGAAAAAGCTTAAGGCCGAGGCGATCCTCAAGCCGGCTGACGCTTTTGCCTACCGCAGATTTGGTCAGCCCCAGACGCTCAGCGGCAGCGGTAAAGCTGCCCAGCTGCGCCGTGGTGACAAATGCGGTGATCCCGCCCAGATGATCGGTTTTTCTCATGGTTTATCTTCGTGTCTCTGACAGGTTTGCCTGGTTTACCGACGCTACCATACACCGAATGTCGTCGGTTAATTATAGAATCTATGTCTACACAGATCCGATTGAAAGCGGATTTATCATCATGGGGAAAACAATCATAGTGATTTCCGAACTTACTGTTTCGCCACGTAACCACTGAAACGAGGCTAAGGAAATCTTCATGAAAGACGCGAACATCCCTCTGTCACTGCTGGATCTGGCTCCGATTACCGAAGGCCACAGCCTGGCTGACGCTATCCACAACAGCGTGCGTCTGGCCAGAGCGGCTGAAGACGCCGGTTATCATCGCTTCTGGATGGCCGAACATCACAATATGGTGGATATCGCCAGCGCCGCCACAACGGTGATCCTGAGCCACATTGGTGCCCGCACCGATAAAATCCGCATCGGCTCGGGCGGCATAATGCTGCCGAATCACGCGCCGCTCGTCGTCGCTGAGCAGTTTGGTACGCTTGAAACCCTTTATCCGGGCCGCGTGGATCTGGGGCTGGGACGCGCGCCCGGTACCGATCAGGAAACGCTGCAGGCGCTGCGGCGTGAGAGTCGGGCAAGAGGTCTGGACTTCCCCGACATGCTGGAAGAGTTGCAGCATTTTCTCGCCGAGCCGCGTCCCGGCCAGCGCGTGACGGCGGTACCGGGCGCCGGACTGCGTATTCCGCTCTGGCTGCTGGGTTCCAGTACTTTCAGCGCTCAGCTGGCGGCACAGAAAGGTCTGCCGCTGGTTTTCGCCTCTCACTTTGCGCCCGATGCCATGCTGGCGGCCATTGATACCTATCGGGCCGGTTTTAAGCCGTCAGAAACCCTCAATGCGCCTTACGTCATGGTGTGCGTAAACGTTGTGGCGGCGGAAACGCAGAAAGAGGCAGACCGGCTGGCCACCACCGAGTTGCAGAAGTTCGTCAACCTGGGACGCGGCGTAGATATGAAGCTGCCCAAACCCGTTGATGACATGAATGCGCTTTGGCACCCGACTGAGGCGCAGCGGGTGCTGACTCAGTTACGCGAATCGATATGGGGCACGCCTGACGCGGTGCGTGCCGGACTTGAGGATCTGGTGCGCCGCACCGGCGCGGACGAAATCATGGTGAACTCCTGGATCCACGACGCCGATGCGCGTATCCGTTCGCATCAACTGATCGCGGGCTGCTGGAATAGCTGAGGAGGGGGAGCTGTGCCTGCGTCAGCCTCACAGCAGCGTTAGCTGAGCGGTAAGTCAGTAATTTAATTCAGTCGCTATCAAACATTAATCTCTCAGGAGAGCGTTATGACACCCACTAAAGGTTTTAAGCACGTCGGCTTTATCACCCGTAAAAAAGGACAAAGCTTTGAAGAGTTCGTAAAGCACTGGGATGAGGTTCATACAGAAATTGCCCTGCGGCTGCCGGGGCTACGCGGCTATGTTCTGAATCCTGTGGATCGCGAAAAATATCCTGACTCACCCGTCGATGGATTTTCAGAGTTATGGTTTGACTCGCTTGAAGACGCAATCGCTGCGTTCAGCTCCCCGACAGGTATCGAAGCCTATGAGGACGTGCCCAATTTCGCCGACCACGTCGCCGTTACTTACATTACTGAAATCAGAAAGCGTTAATGTTTATCGTACTGCTGATAATGGACAGGGAAGGGTGAGGCGCAACGCTTACTTTTGCTTAAAAGCAGTAAGGAGAGGGTCGTCCCTGACAGGTTCTCCGGCCGGTATACGTTCGCACGTTACCGATGAGGTCATTCGCTTCGTCGTTTTCCGGCCGGAGCCGGACTACTTCCTATGGCATCAGTTCGTTAACGGTTAGTTCAGCGCTCAGTTCAGGCCCGCAAGGGTCTGCAGATACGGCACCTGCTTTTCGGCGACCTCGGGTGAATCAAAACTCATCAGCCAGTCTCTGGCTTTATAGATCTGCTGCAACCGTAAGGTGCTGTTCTCCGATTTCGCCATGCGACCAAGCTGCGCGAAAAGTGATGCAATGCTGATCTCTTTCTCGCACAGCGCCAGGCTCAGTGCCGCTTCGCCAATAATGGCGTGACCTTTCTCGTGGTTTTGAAATAACACAGAAATTCCTCCATTAGTACGAATGAATAATAACCTCACCCGTGACTGTAGACGTTAGCGGGGGAATCGCACGGCGCTTAATCCTAAAAGCTCAGGATTTACCGTAATTAATCAGCACTATTATGTATGCGGCGAAATTCAGTTGGCGTGAGAATGAATCGTTGCGTAAACGCCCTGCTGAAAGATTCGGGTGAATTAAAACCATTGCGCTGCGCCACGGTGCTGAGACTGTCTGCGGTTTGCAGGAGTTCTGCATACGCTTTTTCCAGACGCTGATTGCGGATATACGCAATCAGCGTTGTCCCTTTAACACGCCGAAACATTCTCTGCAGATGCCATTTTGTATAGCCCGATCGAAGGGCGATCTTGTCAATGGTGAGAGGTTCACTGAGACGGAGATTGATCCAATCCGTCAGCCCTTCAATAATTTTCTGTGAATCAACCACGGGATGTTCTCGCTTCTCAAATAAATTCCATCAATCTGCACTGAGATTAACTGGCTGATAAATATTTAGATTAAATGCGGATGAGCCCTCATTCCTCAGAGGCGACCGGCTGTGTAAGGGATATGCAAAAGTGTGATCTACCTAAATGTAACCTATAAAGTAATCGATTACATTCGTGCTTTACCTAAATGTAATCGATTACTTTTCTCTGGGAAGGTTCACCATGTCGACATCACAAAGTACCGACGTTGTTATCACTCAGCACCGGCTTTTGGTTCCCCGGCTCTCTCTCATGATGTTTATGCAGTTCTTCATCTGGGGCAGTTGGTCAGTCACGCTCGGACTGGTGATGACGCAACACAACATGTCGCTGCTGATCGGCGATGCGTTTTCGGCCGGTCCGATCGCCTCCATCCTCTCACCGTTTGTACTGGGAATGCTGGTAGACAGGTTCTTCCCGTCGCAAAAAGTGATGGCGGTGATGAACCTGGCGGGGGCGGTGATCCTGTGGTTTGTGCCCTCTGCGCTGGCGGCTGAAAACGGTACGCTGCTTATCGCGCTGCTGTTTGGCTACACGCTGTGTTTTATGCCGACCTTAGCGCTGGCCAATAACATCGCCTTCCACAGCCTGAGCAACAGCGATAAAAGTTTTCCAGTGGTCAGGGTATTCGGCACCATCGGCTGGATTGTGGCCGGCATCTTTATTGGTTTCACCGGCATTTCTGCCAGCACCTCGGTCTTTATCGTTGCGGCCATCTGCTCTGTGGCGCTGGCGATTTACAGCCTGACGCTGCCACATACGCCGGCACCGGCGAAAGGTATGCCACTGAAAGTGCGCGATCTGTTCTGCGCAGATGCCTTCGCACTGCTAAAAATCCGCCACTTTTTTGTCTTCGCACTCTGCGCCACGCTGATCTCTATTCCGCTCGGCACTTATTACGCCTATACCGCGTCATGGCTGGCCGATGCCGGTGTAAGCAACGTCAGCACCGCCATGTCGTTTGGTCAGATGTCTGAAATCTTCTTCATGCTGGTGATCCCGCTGCTGTTCCGCCGTCTGGGCGTGAAATACATGCTGCTGGTCGGCATGCTGGCCTGGTTTGTGCGTTACGCGCTGTTCGCCATGGGCATGGGCGACGAGGGCCGTGCGCTGATCTATCTCGGTATTCTGCTGCACGGCATCTGCTACGACTTCTTCTTCGTGGTGGGCTTCATCTACACCGACCGCATCGCGGGCGAAAAGGTGAAGGGGCAGGCGCAGAGCATGGTGGTGATGTTCACCTACGGCATCGGCATGCTGCTGGGCTCGCAGATTTCCGGCGCGCTGTATAACCGCCTGATCGCCGGCCAGGCCAGCGCAGAAAACTGGGCAACTTTCTGGTGGATCCCCGCCGTTGCGGCGGCGGCGATCGCCATTCTTTTCCTCTTCACCTTTAAATATCGGGATGAAGCGGCTTGATTAACTGGAGGTGTACGTGAAAACGTTAAAAGGACCGGGTATTTTTCTGTCGCAGTTTATCGGACAACAGGCACCGTTTAATTCGCTGGAAGGTCTGGCGCAATGGGCGTCGGCACTGGGTTACAAGGCTTTGCAGATCCCCTGCAATCATCCGGCGATTTTTGACCTGGATCGGGCGGCAACCAGCCAGACCTATTGCGATGACGTCAGCGGATTGCTGGCAACCTACGATCTTCAGGTGAGTGAGTTATCAACCCATCTTGAAGGGCAGCTGATTGCCGTGCATCCGGCGCATGACGTGGCCTTCGATGGCTTCGCGCCGGCGCAGGTGCGCGGCAATAACGCCAGGCGCACGGCATGGGCGATTGAGACGGTGAAAAAGGCGGCGGCGGCATCGGCGAAGCTGGGGCTGCGCGCGCACGCGACCTTTTCGGGTTCGCTTGCCTGGCCCTATCTCTATCCGTGGCCGCCACACAATCCGGCGCTGCTGGAAGAGGCGTTCGCCGAGCTGGCGCGCCGCTGGCTGCCGGTGCTGGATGAGTTTGATCGTCATGGCGTTGACGTCTGTTATGAACTCCATCCGGGCGAAGATCTGCACGATGGCGTGACCTTTGAACGTTTTCTTGCTGGCGTGAATCATCATCCACGCTGCAACATTCTGTTCGATCCCAGCCATCTGCTGCTGCAGCACATTGATTATCTGCAGTTTATTGATATCTACCATCAGCGCATCAAAGCATTCCACGTAAAAGACGCCGAGTACCTGACTAACGGGCGCAGCGGCGTGTACGGCGGCTATCAGCGCTGGATCGATCGCGCCGGCCGCTTCCGTTCCCTGGGCGATGGCCAGGTCGATTTCAAAGGGATCTTCAGCAAGCTGGCGCAGTACGACTACGATGGCTGGGCGGTGCTGGAGTGGGAGTGCTGCTTAAAAGAGAGCGAAACCGGCGCGCGTGAAGGCGCCGAATTTATTCAGCGTCACATTATACCGGTGGCCGATCGCGCCTTTGATGATTTTGCCGCGCAGGGCGACCAGCAGGCGAGCGTGCGGGCACAGCTGGGTCTGGAACAGGGGAGTGTTAAATGATCAACGTAGGCATTATCGGCACCGGCTTTATTGGCCCCGCGCATATTGAAGCGCTGCGCCGCCTCGGCAACATCAACGTGGTGGCGATATGCGATGCCAGCCAGAGTGGCGCTGCCGCGCGTGCGGCAGAACTCAATGTGCCGCACGCCTACAGTGACGTGGCGACGTTTTTACAGCATGAAGGTCTGCACGCGGTACATAACTGCACACCGAACCATCTGCACGCCGCGATCAACCGGCAGATCATTGGCGCCGGTAAGCATGTGTTCTCGGAAAAGCCGCTGTGCATGACCATGGATGAAGCGCACGAACTGGTGGAACTGGCTGAAAAGGCGGGCGTGGTGCACGGCGTCAGCTTTGTCTACCGCCAGTTTGCCATGGTGCAGCAGGCGGCGAGCATGGTGCGTTATCAACAGCTGGGGCGACTGTTCTCGGCGCAGGGCAGCTATCTGCAGGACTGGATGCTGGAAGAGACCGACTACAACTGGCGAGTGGATGCAGAGAAAGGCGGCGCATCCCGCGCGGTGGCGGATATTGGTTCGCACTGGTGCGATACCATCCAGTTCGTCACCGGACGCAAAATTGTTGAGGTGATGGCCGACTTGTCGATTGTCTGGCCGACGCGCAAGGCCAGCCTTGCCGGTGCTGCCACCTTCGGCGCGCAGGGTGACGAAACGCAATATGAATCGCGCCCGGTGACCACCGAGGACATGGGCTTTGTGCTGTTCCGGTTTGACGACGGTAGCAAAGGCAGTTTCAGCGTGTCGCAGGTGTCCGCCGGGCGTAAAAATCGCCTTAGCCTGGAAGTTAACGGCAGCCTGGGCGCGCTGGCCTGGGATCAGGAAACGCCGCAGCAGCTGTGGCTGGGACATCGCCATAAGGCTAACCAGCTGTTGTCGGACGATCCCGCGCTGATGAATCCCGATGTGGCGGGCCGGGCGCGTTTTCCCGGCGGACACATTGAAGGCTGGCCGGATGCGTTCCGCGCGATGATGCAGCAGTTTTATCAGGCGGTGGAGCAGGGCAAACCGCCCGCAACCCAGGCGGCTGGGTTTGCCACCTTCCACGATGGGGCGCAGGTGATGGCGATTGTCGATGCCATTGTGCAGAGCCATCAGCAGCAGCGCTGGGTGCGCGTCAGCGCCTGACGCTTAGCCCGAACGGCAGCGCGCTGGTCGGGCTAACTTATTGTTCACGCAGATTTATGGTAGCCTGCGTGTCATCTGATTTCGTATGAGTTGCTGCCATGTCCATTCAAAAAATCGCTCGTCTGGCGGGCGTTTCCGTCGCCACGGTGTCACGCGTGTTGAATAACAGCGACACGGTTAAAGACAAAAATCGCGAGAAAGTGCTGCAGGCGATTAAAGAGAGCAACTACCAGCCCAATCTGCTGGCGCGCCAGCTGCGTACCGCCCGCAGCTCGATGATTCTGGTGATGGTCTCCGACATCTCGAACCCGTTTTGTGCCGAGGTGGTGAAAGGTATCGAAGAAGAGGCGGAGAAGAACGGCTACCGCATTCTGCTGTGCAACTCCGGCTCAGATATCGAGCGCTCGCGTTCCAGCCTGCAACTGCTCTCCGGCAAAATGGTCGATGGCATCATTACCATGGACGCCTTCAGTAAATTACCGGAATTAAGTCATCTAATAGCCAGCACGCCGTGGGTGCAGTGCGCCGAATATGCCGATGCCGGAGAGATCTCCTGCGTGGGCATTAACGACAGCGATGCGTCGCAGGAGGTGGTGCGCTATCTGGCGGATAAAGGGCGAAAACGTATTGCGTTGATCAATCACGATCTCAGCTATAAATATGCCCGCCTACGCCAGCAGGGGTATCTGCAACAGCTGGAACAGCATCAGCTGGCGTGGCAGGCAATCGGTTATGCCAGCGAGCTGAGCTTCAACGCCGGTAAACACGCCATGATGGCACTGCTAGCCGGTGAGGAACGCCCGGATGCGGTGTTTGCGGTGTCAGACACGCTGGCGGCTGGGGCGATGGCGGCGATTCAGGCGGCAGGACTCAGCGTGCCTGAGGATATTGCCGTGGCTGGCTTCGACGGTACCGAACTGGCCGAGATGGTCACGCCGCCGCTGACCACGCTGGCGCAGCCTTCACGCGACATTGGCCGCCAGGCCTGCAGGCTGGTGCTGCACAAAATTGACCAACCAGATTCCGCACCGGAACGGGTGATTATGCAGGGGCACCTGATTGAGCGTGCCAGTGCCTAAAACAGCTTAGTGCGGCAGCGTTTGCAGCGCTGTGCGCAGGTTGCGCAGCGAGGTGGTGATTATGCTCCAAGCATCCTTGGGTTTGTCATGTTCGATGATGAACCATTTCACCCCGCTAGCCTTTGCCGCAGGCAGAATTGCTGACCAGTCCAGCAGACCTTCACCCAGTGGCGCGAAGTTCATTTCATCATCACGGATACCGATCGAGGCATTGTCCTTGGCGTGGATGGCGTAAATCCGGCCCGGATATGCCCGCAGAAAACGCACCGGATCCTGACCACCGCGCGATACCCAGGCGGCATCCATCTCCAGCTTCAGATTTTCACGCGAGGTGTGATTCAGGATGATTTCCAGCGCGGTTATGCCAGCATACTTTTTCATCTCAAAGTTGTGATTATGATAGCCCAACTGTATGCCGTCGTGGCGCAATCTGGCGCCCATTGCGTCCAGGCGCTGGGCATAATCTATCCAGCCTTGTGTGCTGTCTGGGCGATCTTCCGGTTCAATCCACGGCACGATGATGGTGCGGTTGCCGACCGATTTATTAAAGGCAACGGTCTGCGCATAATCGTTTTCCAGGGCAGCGAGCTGAACGTGCGATGACGTGACGGTGAGGTGATTTTCCTCCAGCAAGGCGCTGAGTTGTTTAGCGCTTAGGTCATGGGTGCCGACGATTTCAACATGTTTAAAGCCAGCTTCATGCGCCATCGCAAACTGCTTCTCGGCCGGACCAACGTTGCGCAGGGTATACATCTGCAGGGCAATTTCGTTATCCACCTCAGCGGCCGCTGCAGAAAACGAGCAGAGCGCAGCAGACGCCACCAGGCAACTACTGATGAGTAATCGGGCTAACATAGTCTCTCCATAAAGTTAAAAGTAATCGATTACAAAGCTACAATAGAAAGTAATCGATTACTTTTAAATCGCGCTGAGTTTTTGCAAAAATGTGATGGAGTTCAAATCAGCCTGATTGTGACGACATGGCGTTGTGAAAGAGTGCAACTGGTAAAATTTTAACGATTGATAAGGGAGAGAATTCGCAGAACGGGATGGCTTAAGCACGCCCAGCTTCAACGTTTTTGAAGAGAATAGGCAAAAAAAAGTCTGAACGTAAGTTCAGACTCTTCTTTAGAATGTGGCGGTGAGAGGGGGGATTCGAACCCGCGCACAATTCTTTCTAACCTATTGAATATATTATCAATCATTTGACGATCCTTTAGCGCGTGCATTATACGTGCATTGTTCATAAAAAAGAGGCGTTATTCGCTGCCAGTTTTGACCCCTGGCCGAGTCAATTGACCGTCATAGCCAGATAGGGATGAGCCGTGATTTCTGAACAGCATATCCGGCCCTTTGTGACCCATTTGTTTGCACAGCCAGAAAAGGTTTACTCCGGCGCTGATAGCCTGACAGTGTTCGACACGCATCCTCTTCATCATCCACTGTCGGCTTACGACTCCTTCAGTCGGGGAGTTGCGTGATGGTTGAGTTGCAGCATCAACGACTGATGTCCCTGGCAGAGCAGCTCCAGATGGACAGCCTTATCAGCGCCGCGCCGGCACTGTCGCAGCAGGCGGTCGAGCAGGAGTTGAGTTATATGGACTTCCTGGAGCACCTGCTGCACGAGGAAAAACTGGCGAGACATCAGCGTAAACAGGCAATGTATACGCGCATGGCAGCCTTCCCGGCAGTGAAAACCTTCGAGGAGTATGACTTTACCTTCGCAACGGGAGCCCCCAGAAACAGCTTCAGTCGCTGCGCTCACTGAGCTTTATCGAACGCAATGAGAATGTCGTGCTTCTCGGCCCATCGGGCGTGGGGAAAACCCATCTGGCTAGCGCGATGGGCTATGAAGCTGTGCGAGCGGGCATCAAAGTTCGCTTTACGACGGCCGCAGATCTGCTGCTCCAGTTGTCGACGGCGCAAAGGCAGGGACGTTACAAAAATACGCTGCATCGTGGTGTGATGGCCCCGAAGCTGCTCATTATAGATGAAATAGGTTACCTGCCGTTCAGCCTGGAAGAAACCAAACTGTTCTTCCAGGTTATCGCGAAACGCTATGAGAAGAGTGCAATGATCCTGACCTCAAATCTGCCGTTCGGACAATGGAATCAGACGTTCGCTAGAGATGCAGCACTGACATCAGCAATGCTTGATCGCATCTTACATCACTCACATGTTGTGCAAATAAAAGGAGAGAGTTATCGGTTGAAGCAGAAAAGGAAAGCCGGAGTAATAGCTGAGGCTAATCCGGAGTAAAACGAGGATCAATATTGGACCGTTAGTGTTGGTGAAAAGTGGATAACTTATAAACCGATATTGACATCGCTACAACAGCACGACCCAGAAGGTTGATTATGCGCTGCGGCCATCACGTAAGTTTGCGGATATCGCGATATTCAACTGGCTGACAGTTGGAGGTCAGGCGGAGAACAGCATCGACATTTATGGTCTGTACCAGATACAGGCAAAAATTGATGCCAAAGACGTCCGCCTTGGTTACTGCGATTACACCTTTGACGATGAAGATGTATCTCTGGGCTCGCGCATGGAAACCATATGCGATGCGGCTGGGATGAGCGTCTTCTGGGATGATGGCGTTCTCTCGTTCACGCTGGATGAGAACGCGATCGAGCAGTGACAGTCTTCAACCGCTCCAACACGGTTGATAGCGGATATTCCCTTAGCTACGAGATGTCTCTGCCGGGCGATTACGACGGCGTGGAGATTCAGTATCGCGACCCGGTCACCAACAAACAGGCATTTGTCCGCTACCGTGTCCGCAATAATCAAATCGAGCTTGGGCAGCCCACCAAGGCGAAGAAGTTCGAGATGATGTATATCTGCGATTCATTCCAGGCGGATTACCGCGCACAGAAAGAATGCAGGCGATTGCTGTACTCGCGCATGAGCATGGCGATTACCGCGCTGGCAAATGGAGAGTGGGTGAACGTAGGCGATATGGTTCAGGTGCCGGACACTTACGACACCAATCAGCAGGCCGGTTACATCGTGTCGCGAGTCGGTAATTACTTCGAAACCAGTGAGCGCATCAACTTCTCTGGTTCGATGTATGTCGTCATCACTGACTCGCTTGGCAATACATCATCTCGATATGCAGCCGCTCCGATCGACAACACTGCTTTTGGCTTTACGGCTGCAGCTCCGGCTATGGAGCTAAACATATTTGACGGTTATGACGTTCAGTCACCATTCCGGTATGTCATTACCACAATGGAAGAGCTTGATGCTACGCGTTGGGTCATCAGTGAGAAACAGCCCAACAGCGACGGAACTACGGCACTAAAACTCGCGGAATACAGCGACCTAATTTATCCCTGACAGAACTTAATCCAATCAGGCCAGCCATTGAGCTGGCTTTTTTTATGGGAATAATATGGCTACGCAACCTACTACCAACGCTGTGCCGAGTGAATCGCGGCGCGACCTGAAATTCAATGCAGGAAAAATCAATGAGTTTGTAACGTCGCTGGCTCTCAAGTATCAGGATCGCTTCGGCGCCGATCATTACACTATCGAAGGCTTACGCTGGCTGGCACAGCAGGCCATCGCAGAATTTGGCTGGATTTCTGTAGGCACCTTTCAAGCAGGCGCGACACTGACACTGCCAAATCAGATCCTAAAAGACACGACAGATGGTGAATATTACCGATGGAATGGAGAATTGCCTAAATCGGTTGCTGCCAGGTCGACTCCTTTAGGAAGTGATGGTATTGGAGTAAATTCGTGGATAGCTGTAGGTGATTCAGCGCTAAGGTCATTGATCGCTTCTAGTGATGGCGCATCTGCAATCGGTACAGAGTCAGGTGAAAATTCTCAGTATGAATTAAATTCTTTGCATAAATCAGTTGATACCATCCCTTCTAGATTTAGTATCGCATACTCTGAAGATATTATAGGGACAGATTATGCTCAGGGGTTATCTGAGTCAGATAAGTTCTGGTTCATTGGTTACGACAATAACCACCTTGGGCACGTAAAACGCATACTTAAATCAGATTTCAGTAGTATCGACATTGGAACCATTACGTCTTCACATTTGCAAGGTATAGCTGTTATAGATGACGACACTATAATGGTCGGCGGAAATAATGATGGGGGAGAACATCAGGTACAGTTTTGTAAAAGGAAAATCAACAACACTATCTACTCCTGGATTTAGGAAAGACTATCCTTTCTGTTGGGATGGTGAGTATATCTACCAGATGCAGAATGTTGATACAAACGTTTCAACTGCTGAATTTGGATACTTGGCTATATTAAAACCTGGTGCGGGTGTAATAAGACGATCTGAGATGTTCAGGAAGTATATCAGACAATGCTATATACAGGGCATTACAATCCATAATGGAGAGTTAATATTCTTTGCAGGAGGGTCATTCTCAGGTGATCAAATAGCTAACAGAAACATCGCCACTCTATATAAAACATCTTATCAGGCACGTTAATTGAGGCTAAGCAATTTTATAAAACTAGCTTCGTTGCTAACTTTTGTTCAACGCAAGTATACGAAAATCAGGGTGTCAGTTGTGTAAATAATACTTTAACTTTATCATGCTATATTTCTGAAAAGTTGAATTTATTGGTTGAGGATAAGTCTTTATCAGGCAAGGAGGTGGAGGCAAGTTAGAGCCTAAATGAGATTTTTTACTATGGCATAGTTGAGGTAGGTATTGCAGATTCACAGCTTTCAACTGGAGGTATTCAGTTAGTCGTAAATACAATGGTTGATAATAGCAGGCTAATTCAGGTCATATCTTCTGATACACCAAACCTGCAATCAATAATTGGAATGCAATATGGCATTCTGGAGATTATGAAAATTATAAATTATAAATTATAAATTACAGGGCTGTTTGCAAGTTTTACTATGACTCAAGTGACCTTGCATCACCAAAATCGGCAATTTGTTATGTATATGAAACTCCGCAACGCCTTTCTTTTTTCATAAGCTAAGCAGGTTAACATCGCCAGCTCTATATCAATCTACTGCTTAAGCAGTGGTAGGTATTATTCCAGTGTCAGGAATTCTTAATTTGAATAAGCTGGTTGTGGAAATCACAAATACTAGCGCAACAAATCCAATAGTTAGAGATGTGTATGATACAGATGATATGAATCATTTATCATCACACTCTCTCACTGTGTTGACTATATCAGGCTCAAGTAGTATCGCATACAGGATACTTGCGACTGGCATACAAGTTACAGCAGTAAGCGGATCTCCATTAATAAGATTTGTCACCAGCTCTTATTATGGAAAGGGTCACTAAATGACCCTTCTTAAAAATGGTATATTGGTAATAATACGACAGATTAACAGGCAAATCAGGAAGGTTGTAACGGAGGAAAGAATTGCTAAAGTCGCACCATGCTTGACAACATTTTCATTGCTTATTAATCTCCATACAAACGGCATGACGAGCATGTGACAAAGGTAAACGCCAAAGCTGTACTTTGAAATGACGGTAGAGACCGCAGGTGGGCTTTTGCACTTTAAAAGTGAAATATAAACACCTGATGACATTACTATGATGTTTGGCATGAAATATGATTGATAAATTTCCTTTGGTACTCCATCTTTACTTGCCATATATGTAAGAAGGATAGTTGAAAACAAACCGCCTATCATTAATAAAATGCCATACCGAAGTTTTAACCTGATAGAGTGCTCTTGCAGAAAGAAGCCCAGTAAAGCGAACCCTGCCCACAGAGATATGACGTCAAGCTTTAAAATGAAAAAAACATTGCCAGTCAAATAACCGTAAGACTGAATGAATGGCAAAACTGAAAACCATGAAAACCACATGCATAGCGCATAAATAGTTATATGTGTGTTTTTTGCTATCAACCTCAGTAACGGCATCATAAGATAGACGCTGATTATTGCATATAAAAACCACAAGTGAAAATATGCAGGATATTTCATTATTAGCCAAGGCTCAATATACACGTTGGGGTTCGCATGTGCTGGATCGAGATAGTGAAAGTTCCTAGCAAAAAAAATGTACGCATAAGACCAGAATAACAATGGTATAAGTATTTTAGATGCTCTCTTAAGAAAAAAAGTTTTTAATGGCTCTTCTTTGTTAATTAATAGTGCGCCTGACAGCATAAACAACACTGGTACGCACCACCTGGAAGCACTAATGATGATATTAAATTGCATCCAGTTGTCAGTCCATTCTTTAAAAGGCGATGCAACTGTGTGCAATAGCACAACGGAAAAAACAGCGACGGATCTGATTAAATCTGCATTTCTATTAAACACATTCACTGCGACACCTTTATAATATGCAAACTAAATATTACGTGGGAATGCCATTAGTATATGAAATTCCATATGATGTTGATAGTATTATCAAATCAATAATCATGTAAAGTTGTTTGTAGGTTAGTTGCAATCAAATATCCCAAAAATAAATATCTTAAATTTAATGGTATGGATTAGTCATGCAGACGCAAGGATGCTAGCTATGGTTTGCTCATTGCTCGGTTAGACCATTTGAGCCGTTTCTTATCCCATTACTCCCGCGCAGGCGTACGGTAAAGCCTCCACAATAGTAGGATGCATGGACATTTAAGTTTGTGACCTTGCCTTTGATGCGGCGCGTACCGTAATAGGGCAGGCGGTAATTGTCATGCTGGAAGAGGGAATTCAAATCACCAATGATTCACTGGTCGAATACCTTGCGGGCATGTTTGAAGATGCGGAACGGAGTGGCGGAACTTGCGATGTATCTCTTTGGGGTCAGCAAGCACTGATTAGCGCCTGCTGTAATATGATTATGCCTGTGGCTGGCCAACTGGGCCTTTACTCATTGGGCCGCCCGGTACGGGCTGCTCGGTTTGTACATTAGGGCGCCCATCCGCTCCAATCGGTCGCTCCGAGTGATAGCATCCTGATAAAGTCATCAGGCTGGCAATGATGAGCATCCCACCTAAAACTCTTTCCATACAATCACATCCCCTGTAATGGCAACCAAGCGTTGCTATTTAATCGTAGATTTCCCTTCCGCGTTGTCAAAAAACGAGCAGTCAGAAAAATAAAATTCGTTATCCGCCAATCGCTTTACAAAAACCTCTTCCGTTCCGCCTTGATCAGTTCTACCGATCGATATTACTGTATTTATATACAGCACCTATCAGGGAGGGAGATTACCATGCCTCGCGACTACGAAATCATGATGGCTTTCAAGCAGGCTATAAAACGAGATGCATCAGGCCGCTTCACTATCAGCACGCTCGACTTTGTGAGCGAACTGGAGCGGCTCAACTGGCATTACACGCTTCGGGCAGCCAATAGTTGGATCGAGATGCACACTACGACGTTCCGCGACATCTCAGTCGCAGATGATGAAGAACGCACGTTTCAGGTGTTCAATCCCAATGGTGGCGAGTAATGTTTGCGCTCGTTGACGTGAACTCGTTTACGCCAGCTGCGAGACGGTTTTCAGGCCAGACTTGCGCGGTAAGCCGGTTCTGGTGCTGAGTAATAACGACGGCTGTGTCATTGCCCGTAGCGCCGAAGTCAAAGCGTTGAAAATCCCAATGGGAGCGCCTTACTTCAAGCTGAAGGATGAAATCAGGCAACACAAAATTCACGTGTTCAGCAGCAACTATGCGCTGTACGCCGACATTTCGAACCGGGTTATGACAACGCTGGAGCAAATGGCGCCGTCAGTCGAGGTCTACTCAATCGACGAAGCATTCATGGACCTGACCGGCGTTCGCAATTGCCGGGTTCTGGAAGATTTCGGGCGTGAGGTGCGAGAGACGGTAAAGCGTAATACTCACCTGACCGTAGGCGTCGGCATTGCACAGACTAAGACACTGGGCAAGCTCGCCAACTACGCTGCCAAAAAGTGGACACAGACCGGTGGAGTCGTTGACCTGTCGAATGTCGATCGGCAGCGAAAGCTGATGGCTCTCGTTCCCGCAGAAGAGGTATGGGCGTTGGACGGCGCATCAGCAAGAAGCTCAACGCTATGAGTATCATCACCGCTAAAGACCTGTCAGAGCAAACCACCTACATTATCCGTAAACATTTCAATGTCGTACTTGAGCGCACGGTACGTGAGCTGCGCTGCGAGCCATGCCTCGAACTGGAAGAGTTCGAGCCAACAAAGCAGCAGATCGTTTGCTCTCGCTCGTTCGGCTCACGCATCACCGAGTACATGGATATGCGTCAGGCGGTTTGCTCCTATGCAGAACGCGCTGCCGAGAAGCTAAGAAGAGAGCGTCAGTATTGCAGTCAGGTAGCTGTATTCGTCAGAACCAGCCCTCATGCCGAGGGATAGGTGTTCTACGGCAATCAGGCAATGGGCAAGCTGCGCACTCCGACTAATGACACGCGAGACATCATCCGCGTTGCCATGCAGGGACTCGACCACATATGGCGCGACGGGTGCCGGTATATGAAAGCAGGCGTGATGCTCGGCGACTTTTACAGTCAGGGCGTGTCTCTCAGCTCATTCTCTTTGATGAATTCAAACCACAGGCCAACAGCGAATCACTGATGCGTGTCATTGATGGCCTCAACCAGAGCGGGAAGGGTAAATTATGGTTTGCAGGACAGGGTATTCAGAAATCCTGGGAGATGAAGCGCGAAATGTTGTCGCCGGCATACACCACCAGACTATCAGACCTGCCCGTGGCGAAGTGACGTTCCTGCTTCAGCCGCTACAGTACATTTTATCTACCAGCGAAACTTCCAGCATGGTGGAGTTGAACGGCCGCAGGTGCATAGTCGATAAGCAGCGTTACTCGATAAACGGTGACACTGTGCTGATAGATATGTCGGGAATGTATGAGTGGGCGATGATCATGATTAAGCCGCGTCGAATCATTACCGATGATGGCGCATTCCTGATGGATGACCTGCTGAAAGATATTGCAGTGGTGGGGGAAGTGACGCATGAAATCTCGACAGTGCATGAGGATGACAGGCCGACGATTTAATTGGCAATGTGATGAAATATCTTGAACCAATTAGACACAAACTGAAAAGCCTCGGGCGTTAACCAGAGGCTTTTTCTTTGCATCCAAGATGTACGTGCATTTCACGTGCACTATTTTGTACTTTTATGTAGTTAGTTGTCTCGCTGTAATCTTTGGAGTCAGGTTACAAGAGGGGGTTATCCACGAAACGTCCTACTTAGTATGGCGGGTGAGGGGGAATTGATTCGCGACGCTCACCCTGCGGGCAGCGTCGCAGGCTCCGCTGTCCAACTGGCTGCGCCAGTTGTCGAACCCTGTCGGGGCTTCTCACCCCCTCTCTCTGCAGAATAGGCAAAAAAAAAGTCTGAACGTAAGTTCAGACTCTTCTTTAGAATGTGGCGGTGAGAGGGGGATTCGAACCCCCGATACGTTGCCGTATACACACTTTCCAGGCGTGCTCCTTCAGCCACTCGGACACCTCACCACATTTTTTTGCCAACCGCGCTGGGTCAACGGGGCGCTACTATAGGGAGATCGCTGAAAAGGGTCAAGCGCTATTTTCTCCTTTTGTTCTATCCGCTTAAGCTCTGAGCGGATTGCCTTTCCCCTGTTCAGAATGTCTGATTCTGTCATCAAACTATTCCTTTTCCGTCACAAAAATGTCACCGCATTGTCGCAGACTTGTCTGCGGAAACATTTGGTTATATCTATGGATAAGGATGCTTATAAATGAAACACATACCTCTCTTTACGGTTACGCTGCTGGCTTCTCTGGTCGCGACGTCAGCAATGGCAGAAGAGTCCAATTATTCACGCGCCGCCACCGGTGATGTGACCGAACACGGCGGGGCGCGTCGTCTTACCGGCGATCAAACCGAGGCGCTGAAAGCCTCATTAATCAATAGCACCGCGAAAAACGTGATTTTGCTGATTGGTGACGGCATGGGCGATTCGGAAATTACTGCGGCACGCAACCAGGCGCGCGGCGCTGGCGGTTTCTTCCCTGGCCTGGATGCATTACCGCTCACCGGCCAATATACCCATTACTCGCTGGACAAGAAAACCCACAAGCCTAATTACGTGACGGATTCAGCTGCGTCGGCCACCGCGTGGGCTACCGGCACCAAATCCTACAACGGTGCGATTGGCGTCGATGTTAATGGCAAAGATCAGGTGACGATTCTTGAGTTGGCGAAAGCCGCCGGTAAAGCCACCGGCAACGTCTCGACCGCTGAACTGCAGGATGCCACGCCAGCTGCGTTAATGGCGCATGTCACCTCGCGCAAATGCTACGGCCCGGAGAAAACCAGCGAGCTGTGCCCGGGCAACGCGCTGGAGCAGGGCGGTAAAGGATCGATTACTGAACAGATGCTGAAAACCCGCCCAGATGTCACGCTGGGCGGCGGTGCGAAATCCTTTAGCGAAACCGCGAAAGCCGGCGAGTATCAGGGCAAAACCCTGCGTGAACAGGCGCAGGCGCTGGGCTATCAGTGGATTGATAATCTGCAGGACATGAATGCCATTCAACAGGCCGATCAGAGCAAACCGGTTTTGGGTCTGTTCGCCGATGGCAACATGCCGGTGCGCTGGCAGGGACCAAAGGCCAGCTATCACGGCAACATTGATAAACCGGTGGTGACCTGCGAGGTGAACAAAGATCGTCCGGCTTCCGTGCCGACGCTGGCGCAGATGACCAAAAAAGCCATCAATCTGCTGAGCACTAACGACAAAGGTTTCTTCTTGCAGGTGGAAGGTGCATCGATTGATAAGCAGGATCACGCGGCCAATCCGTGCGGTCAGATTGGTGAAACCGTCGATCTGGATGAAGCGGTGCAGGAAGCGCTGGCGTTTGCGCGCGAGCACGGCGATACGCTGGTGGTGGTGACCGCCGATCACGCCCACAGCAGCCAAATCGTGGAAAACGGCACCAAAGCGCCCGGTCTGACGCAAGCGGTGAATACCAAAGATGGCGCGGTGATGACCATCAGCTACGGCAATTCAGAAGAGGATTCGCAGGAGCACACCGGAACGCAGGTGCGCATCGCAGCGTACGGTCCGCATGCGGCGAACGTGGTGGGATTAACCGATCAGACCGATCTGTTCTTTACCCTGAAGGACGCAATGGGACTTCAGTAAGGTGTTAAAACGGTCGCCATAAATGGCGACCCTACGATTTTCGTAGTGTGCGCATTGATGCGCACCTAAAATCACAATCCACGTTTCGCCATCAGGCGCGCTAAATCCACCAGACGATTAGAGAAGCCCCATTCGTTGTCGTACCAGGCGAGGATTTTCACCAGATTGCCGCCAATCACCAGCGTCGAAAGCCCATCAATAATCGATGAACGGGCATCGCCCTGATAATCGCTCGATACCAGCGGCTCGTCGCTGTATCCGAGAATCCCCTTCAGCGGACCTTCTGCCGCCGCGGCTTTAAAGGCGTTATTCACCTCTTCTGCAGTGACATCGCGTTTCAGCGTCACGGTTAAATCGACAATCGATACCACCGGCACCGGCACGCGCAGCGAATAGCCGGTCAAACGACCATCCAGCTCAGGAATCACCCGCCCCAGCGCCTTCGCCGCACCACTGGAGTAAGGCACAATCGACAGCGCCGCCGCCCGCGCACCGCGCAGATCTTTCTCTGGCTGATCGTGCAGCACCTGGCTGTTGGTATAGGCGTGCGTGGTGTTCATTAACCCGTGCTCGATACCAAATGCCTGATGCAGCACCGCCGCCGCCGGCGCTAAGCCATTAGTGGTACAGCTGCCGTTACTCACCACAAAGTGCTGCTGCGGATCGTAGCGTTGATCGTTAACGCCCAGCACAATGGTCAGGTCGTCATTTTTACCGGGCGCGGAGATAATCACGCGTTTGGCGCCGCCGCTGGTGATATGCACGGCGGCTTTGTCGCGCTCGGTAAAGAAGCCGGTGGCTTCAATCACGATATCGACGCCGACATCCTGCCAGCGAATATTGGCCGGATCGCGCTCGCTGAAGACGCGCACAGATTTGCCATCAATACGCAGTTCGCCTTCACCCGCTTCTACTTCAGCGGGCAAGCGGCCGAGCAGCGAGTCGTGTTTCAGCAGATGGGCGAGGGTTTTGCTGTCAGTGAGATCGTTAATGGCGACGATTTCAATATCGTCGCTGCCGAGTGCTGCGCGAAAAACGTTACGTCCGATACGGCCAAAGCCGTTAATGCCGATCTTAGTCATGATTGACTCCTTTTCCGATTATGCTGGAGTCACTCTAGGCCGATGGCGCGTTGGCGTAAACGCCAAATAACGATCACTTTACGCCAACTTTTTGCAGTGAAAGCGCTGGCGATATTCGCCTGGCGTGAGATGCAGCTGACGTTCAAAGCAGCGACGTAGATTGATGCTGCTGCCAAAGCCGGTCGCCAGCGCGATGCGTTCAAGCGTGTCATGAGTTTGTTCTAAACGCTCACGCGCGGCGGCGAGACGCGCTTCTGCCACATAGCGCGCGGGCGGTGCGCCGGTTTCGCGGGTGAAAACGCGGGTGAAATTACGCGGACTCATGGCGACGCGCTCGGCCAGCTTCTCCACCGCCAGGTCCTCGGCGAGGTTGGCGCGGATCCAGCGTTGCAGTTCACTGATTGGGCCGATGCCGCTCGGCGATTGCAGATGGAAGCGGCTGAACTGCATCTGCCCGCCGGGACGGCGCAGATACATCACCATGTCCTGCGCAATATTGCGCGCTACGCTGAAGCCGCAATCCGCTTCCACCAGCGCCAGCGTCAGGTCAAAGCCGGAGCTGACGCCGCCGGAGGTCCAGATCGGACCATCCTGAATATACAGCGGACCGCCCTCCACCTGGATCTGCGGAAAACGCGCTTGCAGGGTATCGAGCAGGCGCCAGTGCGTGGTGGCGCGGCGACCCTCCAGCAGGCCCGCTTCGGCCAGCAGCATCGCGCCGCCGCACACCGAAACCACGCGGCGCGCCTGCGGTGCCGCCAGCTTAACGAAATCGACCACCATATTGCCCTCTTCAGCGCTGTCGCCGCGTCCGGTGATCATAATGGTGTCCCAGGCGGTGCGCGGATCAACGTCCGCCAGTTTTAGGTCGGCTAACAGGTTGAGGCCGGATTGACCGTGGATCACCTGATGCGATTGGGTGGTGGCGAGGCTAACGCGATAGCGTGGTTGATCGACGCCCGCCGGTAAATGCTGATTGGCGCGCATCAGGATATCGGCGATGCCCGCCGCTTCGAACAGCATGCCGCCGTCGGGCACAATAATCAGAAAGGTTTTCATGGCGTAAAAAAGACACTTTAACGAAATAAGCCAAAGTGTCGCATGAAGTCAATCTTTTGCACAATCTGTAGCGGCGCAATTTATTGCGCAATAAATTGCGCCGCTACGGGATGATGAGGTTATCAATATCGATTAGACAGCGGAATTATCCGCCACACCAATCCGCCACTGCTCCGGCGGTAGAGTGCCATTCACCGCAAAATCCCCAACGATGCGATCTTTGTAAATACGTGGATTGTGTGACGAAAGGGTACGTGCATTGCGCCAGAAGCGATCCAGCGCCAGCGGTTTCAGCGTCGCGGATGCGCCTAACGCATCGAACAGCGTCGAGCTGGCATTAAGCAGCAGATCGCTCACCACATTGAGCGACTGCGAGACTTCCAGCTCGGCAATCGCCACCGCCTGGTTTTCCTGTTCCTGATCGCCGCTCAGGTGCGCATCAAACGCGCGTTGCACCGCGCTGGCGGCGTGCAGCACTATCGCGCCGCTGCTGTAGGCCGCACCGCGCAGGCGTCCAACCACCTGTAAAACCTGCGCATCCTGAGCGGCACGCGGCGCATTACCGTTACTGTAAGTGCGCGTGCGCGCAGCCACCTGCTGCGCCACTTCACCGCTCTGCGCGCGGCCAATGCCGGCCAGCGTTGCCAGATGGATCAGCTGGTAGAACGCCGGTGAATAGCGGAAATGCACCTCTTCGTTGAGGTCATCGGCGCCGATGGCCACCTTGTCGAAAATCGCCGTGCCGCTGGCGGTCAGCGTCTGGCCAAAGCCATTCCAGTCATCCAGCACCGTCACGCCAGGCGCGTTGCGCGCAACGGTAACCGACACGCCTTTGCCATTTTCATCGGTGATGCCAACGTCGATCCAGTCCGCATACAGCGAACCGGTGGTGTAAAATTTCCGGCCGTTTAGCTGCCAGCGGTCGTCGTGGCGCTCGATGCGCGTAGAGAATTCAGACTGGCGCGCATCGCCGGTTTCGCTCCACGCCGGGCCGACAATTTCGCCACGTCCCAGTCGTGTCAGCCACGTCTCCCGATAGCTGCTGCTGGCGCTGTTCAGCACATTTTCGACAAAGCCGAGATGACCGCGAATCGACTGCACCAGATTGGAATCCGCCTCGCCGAGTTCAATCAGCAGATTAAACAGCTCCGGCAGCGTGGCGCCAAGTCCACCGGCGCTCTCCGGCACCCGCAGCGCGGTGAAGCCACTCTGCTTTAGCCAGGCGATCTGCTCCAGCGGCAGTTGACGCTGCAGTTCACGCTCAATCGCGCCTGCACGGATTTTCTCAAACAGCGGACGAAAGCGCTCCGCCAGCTGTTCATAACGGGATGACGGACCCGCCCCCCAACCTGATTCGATTTGCGACATGACGCGGCTCTCCAGCAAAGAAATTTGCCTTCACTATGTCATCGCCGTCGGGCGCTAAATAATGCTTTTTCTCACTAAGCTATTTCACTGGCTAGCTATCAAAACGCTATTTCACTATGTGGAACAATAAATCCGCTTTCGCATATTCACTGCCGATATTGTTATTTGCCGCGCTGATTATCTGTGCTCTATTCAAACGCTATTCCAAAAAGCACCCATTAAATTTCCAGATAATATCATTTCACGCGGAATAGGTCCGCGGGGGAAATAGATGATTGGCTTGCATTAGGGAAACGGTAGAAAAATGATCTCAAAGCCCATTCAGCGATTAATCATTCCAATAATGGCGGCACTCAGCGGTGCGGCGCTGCTGCATAACGCCAGCGCCGCGACCTCGGCACCGACAAGCAGCGACGGTACATTAGTCTATCTGCACGAGCAGGAGCCGCCTTGCTTGTGGGGCGGATGGGTGCAGCAAGCGTATTTGTCGCGTCAGGTATTTGATTATTTAGTCAGTTATGACAACGGACAAATTCGGCCGTGGCTGGCTTCCAGTTGGAGTGAATCCGCCGATCGTAAAACTATTACTTTTCATTTACGTCATGACGTGAAATTTACCGATGGCGATATATTTAATGCCGATGCGGTGATAGCGAATTATCCAGCGTGGCAAAAAGGAATTGGCTGGCACGGATTCACTTATATGACCGGATTTACCAAAGTCGATGATTATACCGTGGCGCTGCATTTATCTGAGCCCAATCCGGAAATATATAATGTGCTGGCAAATGGTCATTATGGTTTTCAATCGCCGGATTCGCTGGCGCATAACAGCAGCGAACAGAAGTGTTTACGCCCGGTGGGTACCGGCCCCTGGAAAGTGGCGCGCTGGGTACGCGGCGATGGTATCAGCTTTGTGCGCAACGATGATTATCGCTGGGCGCCGCCGAATGCGCACCACAACGGCCCGGCCTATATCAAACATCTGGAGTGGAAATTTGTGCCGGATGCCACCACGCGCTGGGGCGCGCTGGTCAGCGGCGGTGCGGATGTCATCTATCAGCCGCCGTCGGCGCAGTGGCAGGCACTGCAGCACCAATATCAAACGCTGTCGTATGTCGCCACCGGGCGGCCGCAGGCCTTCTCCTTTAATGTGCAGCGCGGTCCGTTCACCGATCGGCGCGTGCGTCAGGCATTTGCCTACGCGCTGGACCGCAAGCAGATCGTCAAAACCGTATTTAAAGGCGCGGTGCCGTATGAGGGCAACGGCTCGCTGAGTAAAAGCACGCCGCTCTATCTGAATGTTGACGATCGCTACTCGCTGAACATTGCCAAAGCCAATCAGCTGCTGGATCAAGCGGGCTGGACCGGGCGCGATGCCGCCGGTTATCGCACCAAAGACGGTCAAACGCTGGATGCCCGCTTGCCATTTATCCAGGCGATTATCGACCAGGAGGGCGCGCTGATGCTGCAGGCGGTGCAGGATCAGGTCAAGCGCGTCGGCATCAAGCTGGATCTGATTCCGCTGACGCAAACCGAAGGCTTTGCCGGTGCGCGTTCGCGTCCGGCGGATAAGGAAATCAGCTTTGGCTACTGGGTGTGGCCATCGCCTAATATCCTCGACATCGTCTACAACCATGCGCTGAACGGCGCGTTCAACGGCAACAACACCAGCTTTTTCAACAATCCCGAGGTGGAAGCGCAAATCCTTGATGCACAGCGCGAGCCCAATCCCCAGCTGCGCCAGCAGAAGTTCGACGTGCTGCAAAAGTGGTTTGACGATCAGGCGATTGCCATCGGCGGCTACAACTTCACCTACAACGTCGCCATCGCCCATAACATCCGCGGGCTTTGGCAGGATCAGGGCAACGGATTGCTGAACTTTAACGATGCGTACTTCGTGCAGGAGAAGCCATGAGTGAATTAACGTCCGCGCCGCAGAGCAGCGCTAGCCGGGTTGAGGATCGGGTCGCAGCGCGCAGCCGCAGCGTGACACTGTTGCGCAGCGTAAGCGTGCGCATCGCCTCGGCGCTGTTTGTATTGTGGGGCACCATCACCGTGACCTTTTTGGTGCTGTCGGTGCTACCGGGCGATCGCGCCACCATCCTGCTGAATATCACCTCCGGGCAGGTGATTGAACGCACCCCGGCGGAGCTGGCGCCCATCAACGCGCAGTACGGTTTCGATAAGCCGATCGCTGAGCAGTATCTGCACTATTTCTGGCAGCTGCTGCACGCCGATTTTGGTTTCTCGTTCGAGTTACAGCGCCCGGTGGTGCACATCATCGCCGAGCAGCTGCTGCCGACCTTTACGCTGGCGATAGCCGCGCTGCTGCTGGCATGGATGATCGCCATTCCGTGGACGCTGCTTACCGCCGGGCGCCATCGTCGTCTGGCGGCGTTTGGCTCGGCGCTGGAAACCATCATGGCCGGATTGCCGCAGTACTGGATTGGCATCCTGCTGCTGATTGTCTTCGCCATCGGGTTACGCTGGTTCCCGGTGGTGGGCGGCACCAGCCTGCTGGGTACGGTGCTTCCAGCGATCACGCTGGCGATTCCATTGGCGGGCTTTCTTGGTCACGCGATTCGCGACGAGTTTGAGCGCAGCATGCAGCAACCGTTTGTGCTGTCGGCGCGGGCGCGCGGCATGAGCCTGGCGGGCGTGCGATGGCGTCACGTGTTGCGCCACGCGCTGATTCCCGCCATCACCTTAAGCGGCTGGGCGATTGGCAACCTGCTGTCGGGTGCGGTGCTGGTAGAAGCGGTGTTTGCCCGCCCGGGACTCGGCAACGTGCTGGTCAATGCGGTCAGTAACAAGGACTTCGCGCTGGTCTCCGGCATCGTGATTCTTATCAGTTTCCTCTACATCGTGATTAACCTGGTGGTTGACCTGATTTACCTGATCGTCGATCCCCGTCTGCGAGGTCGTGTATGACGACTCATCTCACTGCATATGCTGGCGCGCAGACACAACGCGCCCGCTGGCAACTGCCGCTTTCGGTGCTGCTTTCCGCCGTTGTGGCGCTGTTCTTTATTCTCGCGGCGGCGGTGCCCGGCGTGTTGGCGACGCACGATCCGTTCGCCACCGATCTCTATCGTGCGCTGCAAGCGCCTTCGTGGACCAACTGGCTCGGCACCGATGATATTGGCCGCGATCTGTATAGCCGCATTATCTGGGGCACGCGCCAGTCGTTGCTGATTGGTATCGGCGCCATGGCCATCGCGCTGTTCGGCGCCATTGTGTTGGGCTTCAGCGCCGCGCTCGGTCCGCGCTGGCTGGCCGAGCCGGTGAATCGCCTGCTGGAGATTTTGCTGGCGTTTCCCACCCTGCTGCTGGCGCTGCTGTTTGTCGCCTTGCTGGGGCCGTCCGCCAGCAGTTTGCTGATCTCGGTGGGCATTGGCACCGCGCCGGGCTATGCGCGTTTAGTGCGGGCGCAGGCGCTGCAGGTGAAGCAATCCGGCTACGTCGAAGCGGCGCGTGCGCTTGGTCATCCGTGGCATCGGCTGTTTCTCCAGCACATCGCACCCAACGTGTTCCGACCGCTGTTCTCGCTGGTGGCGCTGGGCATCGGACAATCGGTGGTGTGGGCATCCGGCTTGTCGTTTCTCGGTTTAGGCGTGGTGCCGCCGTCGCCGGAGTGGGGCGCGCTGCTTGAAGCCGGAAAAATTAATGTCACCGTGGCGTGGTGGCTGGAAGTGTTGCCGGGCATTGCGATTGTGCTGGTGGCGCTGTCGTTTACGCAAATTGGCCGCTACATCCAGCAGCGAGCTGAAGGAGAGAAGCGCTAATGAGCCATAACGTGATTGAAGTCCGTGATCTGAATATCTGGGCGCGCGCTGAGAACAGCGCGCCGCGCCATATTGTGAAGAACGTTAGCTTTGCGCTGCAACGGGGCCAATGTCTGGCGCTGGTCGGTGAATCAGGTTCAGGAAAAAGCGTCACGGCGCGCGCGCTGGTGGGACTGGCGGGCGATCAGCTGCAGGTGCAGGCCGACACGCTGAACCTCAATGGTGAGACGCTGCTTGGGCGCAGCGACGGCTGGTGGCGACGCGTGCGCGGCAGCAAAGTCGGTTTTATTTTGCAGGATGCGCTGGTGTCACTCGATCCGCTGCGACCGGTGGGTAAAGAGATTGCCGAAGCGCTGGCGCTGCACGGCTGGGGTAATGCCGCCAGCCGTCAGCAGAAAGTGCACGCGCTGCTGGAAGAGGTCGGCGTGCCGCAGGCGGCGTATCGCGCCAGCCAGCGACCGGGCGAGTTGTCTGGCGGCCTGCGCCAGCGCGCGCTGATCGCCTCGGCGATTGCGTTGCACCCCGAGGTCCTGATCGCCGATGAACCAACTACCGCGCTGGATGTGACGGTGCAAGCGCAGGTGCTGGAGGTGCTGCGGCAGATGCTGGATCGCGGCACCAGCGTGATTCTGATCAGTCACGATCTGGCGGTGGTGGCAAAAGTCGCCGATCAGATTCTGGTGATGCAGGGCGGTGCGATTGTGGAAGCGGGCGCCGCGCAGCAGGTGCTACAGCAGCCGCAACATCCGTATACCCAGGGTTTGATCAACGCCATTCCCAGCGAGCACACCAAAGGGCAGCGCCTTTCCGGCAGCGCCCCCGGCGCACCGGCACCAGCGGTGGCGAAATCGGCGGAAGTGCTGCTGGAAGCGCGCCATATCGTGAAGCGTTTTCGCGGGCACAGCGCGGTAGCCGATGTTTCGTTTACCCTACGACGCGGCGAAACGCTGGGCATTGTGGGTGAATCGGGTTCTGGCAAAACCACCTTGTCGCGCATCGCGCTGGCGCTGGAAACGCCGGACAGCGGCGAGGTGCGGTTTGCTGGCCAGCCGTGGAGCCACGCGTCCGCTGCCGCTCAGCGCGCGATTCGCCGCCAGATTGCCGTGGTGTATCAGGATCCGCTTTCATCTTTCGACCCGCGCTGGCGGGTAGCCGACATCCTGCTGGACGCGATTGCCTTAGATCAGCATCCGGCAACGCACACCCCGCGTGACCGTGCCATCAGCCTGCTGCAATCGGTTGGACTCGGCGCGGAACATCTTAACCAATGGCCGGCGCGCATGTCGGGCGGCCAGCGTCAGCGCGTGGCGATTGCCCGCGCCATCGCCACCCATCCGCAGGTCATCGTGCTGGATGAGGCGGTCTCGGCGTTGGACGTCACCATTCAGGCGCAGATTCTTGATCTGCTTAGCGATCTGCAGGCGCAGCTTGGCGTCAGCTATCTGTTTATCTCGCACGACCTCGGCGTCATTCATCACATGAGCGATCGCGTGCTGGTGATGCAAAACGGCCTGGCCGTCGAGCAGGGCGCCGCCGATGAGGTGTTCTATCGCCCGCGCCATCCCTATACCCAAAAGTTACTTGCCTCGCTGCCTCGTCTGGCCGCGCGGGAAATCGCCTAACTTTGCTACTGGAGCGAACATGTCACGCGAACTGATTTATAACGGATTTTTGCACCTCACGCCCAACCACCACAGCCACGGCTACTGGCGCACGCCGGAAGGCCAGGTGCAGTACGGGTACAACCAGCTTGATGCCTACGTGAAGACGGTGAAAACCCTGGAGAAAGGGCTGTTTGATACCTTGTTCATTGCCGATGTGGTGGGGGTGTATGACATCGAGTATGGCGATGGCAAAACCACCATCAGCGCTGGCACGCAGTTCCCCGAACCCGATCCAATCACCATCCTCTCGGCGCTGGGTCTGGCCACGGAGAACCTGGGACTGGTGGTGACCAGCAACGTGATTCAGGCGCATCCGTTCTCGTTTGCGCGCCAGATCTCCTCGCTGGATGAGTTTACCCGCGGGCGCATTGGCTGGAATATCGTCACTTCGTATCTCTCCAACGGCTTTCGCAACTACGGCTATCAAGACATTGTGCCGCACGACGAGCGCTACGAGTGGGCGCAAGAGTATCTGGATGTGGCGTACAAACTGTGGGAGCTGTCGTGGGAAGAGGGCGCGGTGCTGCACGATCCCGCCACTAATCGCTTTTTCGATGCCGATAAGATTCACAAAATTAACCACGTCGGTAAGCGCTATCGCGTGGAGGGGCCGCATATTGTTGAGCCGTCGCCGCAGCGCAGCCCGGTGTTCTTCCAGGCCGGCAACTCCGACGCTGGACGACGCTTTGCCGCACGCAATGCCGAAGTCACTTTCCTGCCGTCACAAACGCCGGATACCGCGCGCAAAGATATCGCCATCCTGAATCAGGATGTGGTGGATTACGGTCGCCAACCGGAAGATTTGAAAAAGCTGGTGATGCTGTCAACCGTAATCGGATCCACCGAGGAGGAGGCGAAGCGCAAGCAGCAATATCTGTTCGACAACATCGATATCAACGCGCTGCAAGGGTTCTACAGCGGCGGTTCCGGCATCGATCTGGCCAATATCGATCCCGACACGCCGCTGACTGAGCTCAGCCGTCGCGAGGCGTTCAGCCAGCATATGCGCTCTAAATTCCGTATCGCGGTAGATGCGGATTACGGCCAGGGCCGCGTACTGACGTGGCGTGAATACCTGATCCAGCACGCGTTGCTGCCGGGCCGTTTTGCCGGTACGCCCGAGCAGATTGCCGATCGCGTGCAGCAATTTGCGGACGCCGGTGTTGATGGCTTTAACGTGGTGCCCGTTACCACGCTCGGCTGGTGGGATGAGTGGGTCGAGCATGTGGTGCCGGTGCTGCAGAAGCGCGGTCTGGCGCAGACGGCGTATAAGCCAGGCACGCTGCGCGAGAAGATTTTCGGCAAAGAGAGCCGGCTGCCCGCGTCGCATCCGCAAAGGAAGTTGACGTTGGGTTGAGTGGTGGCTTTAGTCAAAATGTGCTGGCTATCCCCTCCTGTCCGTGCTGGCTGTCCCCCTCCTCGGTCCTCCCCCACAAGTGGGGGAGGAAGATGCTGCTATATGTGAGTTCTGTAGCTGCACGTGGCTGCGTCTCCTTCCCCCAGTTGTGGGGGAGTAAGATGCTGCTATATGTGAGTTCTGTAGCTGCACGTGGCGGCGTCTCCTTCCCCCCCCGGGGGGGGAAGGCCGGGATGGGGGACAGCCAGCACGGACCGAGGAGGGGGACAGCAGCACTATCCATTCATGGCGACCGCTAATTAATGAATCCTACTCATAGAGCCAATCCTCTTTCAGGCCATTATCTTCACTATCCCATCCGCTACTATGGGCGAATTCGATCTCTCTGGAATTCAACATGGATCACGCCTCAACGCGTTCGCAATCCTTCACCGTCAAATCAAGCGGTTTGCCCTTTATCCTTATTCTCAGTGCGTTGATGGCGATCACCTCGTTATCCACGGATATCTATCTGCCCGCCATGCCGCTGATGGCGCAAGAGCTGCACGGCGACGCTGAGCTGACCATTACCGGATTTCTCATCGGCTTCTGTATTGCCCAGCTCATCTGGGGACCGCTCAGCGATCATTTTGGCCGCAAAGTGCCGCTGTTTATCGGATTGGTGCTATTTGTGATGGGTTCTGTCGGCTGTGCGCTCTCCAGCGACATCACGCAGATTGTGTTCTGGCGGGTGTTTCAGGCGCTGGGTGCCTGTACCGGGCCGATGCTGGCACGCGCGATGATCCGCGATCTTTTTGCCCGCACCCGCGCTGCGCAGATGCTCTCCACGCTGATGGTGGTGATGGCGATTGCACCGATTGCCGGGCCGCTGCTGGGCGGGCAGATGATCAAAGTCACCTCGTGGCACACGATTTTTTGGCTGCTGGCGGCCATCGGCTGCGTCATGTTGGTGCTGATGTGCTGGTTGCCCGAAACCTTACCGGCGGACAAGCGGATAAAGGCGTCGCTTACCGGGGCGTTTAGCAACTATCTTGCCCTGCTGAAAAACCGCCATTTCATGCGCTTTACGCTGTGCGTGGCGTTCTACTACGTGGCGGCTTACGCCTTTATTACCGGCTCGCCGTTTGTCTACATCACCTATTTCGGCATTGATGCGCAGCATTATGGCTGGCTGTTCGCGCTGAATGTGGTGGGGTTAATGGCGGTAAGCATGGTGAACCGACGTTTGGTGCACCGCTATCCGCTGGAATCCCTGCTCAAAATGGCGGTGACCACCGCCACCCTCGCTGCGTTAATTTTGGCGCTGAGCGCCAAACTGGACTTCGGCGGCATCCTGATGATTATTCTGCCGGTGTTTGTGTTCTTCTCGATGAACGGCATTATCGCGGCAACTTCCACGGCGGCCGCCATGGATACCGTGCCCAATATGGCGGGTTCCGCCTCAGCGCTCATCGGCTCGCTGCAATACGGCAGCGGCATTATCTCGTCGTTGCTGCTGGCGCTACTCAGCGATGGCACGCCCTGGACCATGGCGTGGATTATCGCGCTGTTTACCGTGGCAAGCGCGGTGATGGCGCTCAGCGCCGCCACGGTAAAATCTCACGGTTAAATGTTTTGGTCGAAGAACGGATCGAGTTGGCCCATCGCCTGATCGACATAACGCGGTACCCAATACGTCTCGATGTGCGTTGCGCCTTCAATCAGATACAGCTTTTTGTTGGTGGTGCCGGTGGCTTTGCTAAACGCACTTTGCGTCATGTACAGCGAATCAGCTTTGCTGCCCGCCATCATCAGCACCGGCTGATTAATCAGGTCCATGTTGCTTTGAGCGTCAAAGCGCATCAAATCCAGCAGGCTGCTGGTGGTGTAGCGGAAGGTTGAATTCGGATGTGCATGGGTTTTCCAGTAGTACTCGTAGCCCTGGCGATAGAGATCGAACGGCAGTTTAGCGATCTGCTCATCTGTCAGATTGGCATCGCCGGAGTAGGTGACTTCACCAGTGGTGGCTTCTTTGCTGCGTGCCTCGGTTGCTGCCCGCAGGCGATCCTGAATCGTCGCGAGCTGTGAATCCTGATAGCCGTTACGCCGCACCTGGCCGGAATCAAACATGCTCAGGGTGGCCAACGCTTTAAAACGTTTATCGGTCTGCGCGGCTTTGAGGGCATAGCCGCCGCCACCGCAGATACCCAGTAAACCGATGCGTTTCGCATCCACGCCGGGATAGCGACTCAGGTAATCCGCCATGCCGTGAATATCTTCGATACGGTTAGCCGGTTTATCTACGCTGCGCGGCATGCCGCCACTGGCACCTTGATAGGCGGCATCGGCGGTGATGGTGATGTAACCGTGCTCGGCAAGACGCTGCGCGTAGAGGCCGGCAACTTGCTCTTTCACCCCGCCGTTAGGATGAGCGACCACGATGGCCGGATAGTGTTTCGCCGGGTCGTAATTGGCGGGCGTATAGACGTTGGCAGCGATTTGCAGCCCGTGCAGATCATACTTCACCGGATGGATGTTGACCTTGCCCGCCACGTTTTGCGTGATGGCGCCGTGATAAACCAGGGGGAAAGGGCTCTGTGGGTCGTTAGCGGCCTGTGCACTTACGGACATTGCTGCGATCAGCAGGGCATGGATAGCAGTGAGTTTCATCTTCGCTCCCGGAGAAAAGTCGCGGCCTGCAAAGTGGGCTCGCGAGAGTGATATCGTCGGGTGAGCTTAAGGCGCCCAGGCTGTCAGCATCATGACCAGAAAATAACAACCCTGTCAGTTTCACCGGTGCGTTGGCTGACAGCGTTGTCAGCAAATTGTCAGGTTACTGTTGGTAAGCTGCCGGCAAAATACCGTTCAAAGGTTTACATAAGGAAGCCCCCGCGATGCGCATATTGTTGGTTGAAGACGAAGAGAAGACCTCGACTTACCTGAGCCGGGCGTTGGGTGAATCGGGTTTTACCGTTGATGTCTCAGCCGACGGCGCAGAAGGCCTGCACTTTGCGCTGGAGTTCGATTATGACGCGGTGATTCTTGATGTGATGCTGCCGGGTATCGACGGTTACCGCGTGCTTGAAGGGATTCGTAGCAGCAAACAGACGCCGGTGCTGATGCTCTCGGCGCGCGGCTCGGTGGATGAGCGGGTAAAAGGGCTGCGGCTGGGGGCGGATGATTATCTGCCCAAACCCTTTTCGCTGATTGAGCTGGTGGCGCGCATTCAGGCGCTGGTGCGCCGTCGCAGCAGCGATGGCGCCGACATCACGCAACTGCAAATCCATGACCTGCATCTCGATCTGCTGGCGCGGCGGGTTTTTCGCCACGGCAATCGGCTTGAGCTGACGGCAAAAGAGTTCGCGCTGCTCAGCCTGCTGGCGCGGCATCAGGGGGAAATATTGTCGAAAATGATGATCGCCGAGCAGGTGTGGGACATGAATTTCGACAGCGATGCCAACGTGGTGGAGGTGGCCATTAAGCGGTTACGCGCCAAAATTGATGCACCTTTTACTATTAAGCTGCTGCACACCGTGCGCGGCATGGGTTACGTGCTGGAAGTGCGGGAGCCTCACCATGATTAAACGTTCCATTTCGGTACGTCTCGCACTGATGTTCGTGCTGAGCATTGTGCTGATCGTGTCGACCATCGGCTTGCTGCTGCGCTCTTCACTGCATGACTCATTGCAAAAGCAGATGCATAACGAACTGCTGTTTCGTGAATCCTTAATGAGTCCGTGGATCACGGCGCGCACCTCAGACGAAGGCTGGGCGACGTTGTCCCGTAAATTTACCGATTTAACCAGCGCCGAAGGCGAACGCGTGCGTTACTGGATTTTGAGCGATGATGCGCGTTTTAGCCTCGGCGGCGCGCCGCCGTTGGGCGTGGATTGGGCTTCCTTGCAGGAAGGGTTTAACAAAGTGCCTGGCGCAACGGATGCCGCCTGCTCACTGTTCCTGCTGGTCAAAACCCTTGCGGCTCGCGGTGAGCGACCCGCGTTGCGCTACGTGGTGGCCATCGACTCAACGCCTTACATGGGTACGCTTGATGCTTTCACGCGTACCTTGCTGATCGTTTCGTCCATCGGCGTATTTATCGTGGCGCTACTGGGCTATGCCGTATCCCGTATTGGTTTGCGTCCGGTTGGTGCACTGAGCCAGCAGGCGCATCAGTTGGCACCGGGCGATCATACGCAGCGACTGGATACCGCCAGGTTACCGGATGAGCTGCAGCCGCTGGCTGCCGCCTTTAATGGTGTGCTAGAGCGGCAGGCGATTGCCTGGCGGCAGCTGGAGAGTTTCAATGCTGATGTCGCACATGAATTGCGCACGCCGCTCACCAATTTGATTGGTCAGACGCAGCTCGGGCTAGCGCGCCGACGCTCGCCGGCGGAGTTGGAGGATCTACTTGGCTCCAACCTCGAAGAGCTGGAACGCATGACCTCTATCGTCAACGACATGCTATTCCTGTCGCATGCGCATGCCGGGGAACACGCCTCACAGCTGACGCGCGTTTCCCTGCGCGCAGAGACGGTGAAAACCGCCGAATATGTTGAACCCTCCTTCGCCGAAAAACAGTTGAAATTGCAGATCGAAGGCGATGTTTGGGTGCATATCGACCGCCGCTTATTCCACCGTTCGCTGGCGAACCTGCTGGAGAACAGTGCGCGACATGCGGCACCGCACAGCACCATTAACGTTAACTTCAGTGAAAACGCCGGTCAGGCGGTGGTTGCGGTCACCAATCCCGGCGCCGCCATCGCGCCCGAACATCTGCATCGACTGTTTGAACGTTTTTATCGGGTTGACTCTGCGCGCGCCAAAAGTACCACCCATCACGGGCTGGGGTTATCGATTGTGCGCGCGGTCGCCATCATGCATCGCGGTGATGTGTTCGCGCGCAGTGAAGGTGGAATGAATACCTTTGGGCTGACCTTTGCCTTAACGCCTGAGCGTAAGCCGCTGTCAGCTGCCGCTCGCGATGTCGCAGCGATCAAAACTGACAGCATTGTCAGCAACCCGTCAGCATGACGACATCTGCGCCTCGTTAGAATCGATGCCTCGCAGCATCCACGTTCAATAAATAAAGGACGCATTGCATGACAGCAAAATCGGGCTTTCTGGGGCTATTACTGCCCCTTGCTTTCTCATCTTTTGCTGCCGAGCCGGTAGTAAAGATTACACCTGCCGGCAGCCAAGCGGCGCTTTCGGGTCCGCCGCAACATTTTACCGGCCAGGTACGCGTTGATCCGCTGTTTATGGCGGATGACCAGATCAATGCTTCGGCTGCCTATGTCACCTTCGAACCGGGTGCGCGATCGGCCTGGCATACCCATCCCGCCGGTCAGCGCCTGATTGTCACCTCGGGCGTAGGGTTAACCCAGCAGGAGGGGCAGCCGGTGCGCACTATTCGCGTTGGCGATGTGGTGTCGTGCCCGCCGGGCATCAAGCACTGGCACGGTGCCAGCGCCGAGAGTGCCATGACGCACCTCGCGGTGACCGGCAGAGTGGATGGCAAAAGTGTGAGCTGGCTGGAGAAAGTGACTGATGAACAATACCGTGCCGATTAAGTCCTTCGCCTTCGCCATACTCATGCTTTTTGCCGGTAACCTGACAACCTATGCTGCAACTCACCAGGGAGTAAAACCTGCAATGAATGAGTCATCGAATCAGTCCGAAACCCTCTCCGCACGACAACAAGCCATTCCTCTGATGGCGGTATTTATGGCAACCAGCAATATGGAAAAACTGGATGCCGCGCTGAATCAGGGGCTGGATGCTGGCTTGACGGTCAGTGAAGCCAAAGAAATTCTGGTGCAGCTGTATGCCTATACCGGATTTCCGCGCAGTCTCAATGCGCTGAGCGCGTTGATGAAAGTGACCGAAGCGCGTAAGCAGCGCGGCATCAAGGATGAACCGGGTAAAGAGCCGGTGCAGCCCATTCCGGTGGGGGATGCGCTGCGTCAGCTAGGCACCGCTAACCAAACCAAAATTTCTGGCGCGCCAGTGCAAGGTCCGCTGTTTGATTTTGCGCCGGTGATCAACCAGTTCCTGCAAAGTCATCTATTTGGCGATATTTTTGCCCGTGACAACCTTGACTGGCAAAGCCGCGAACTGGCGACGGTAGGTGCCTTAGCCGCCACGCCGGGTATTGAAGCGCAGCTGCTATCGCATACCCGTGCCAGTTTGCGAGTAGGGCTAACGCGTGGGCAGCTGCAGCATCTGGCGCAAATTTTACGTGCCAGCGGGGAAGAGCAGGCCGCTGCGCGCGCGGAAGCCGCACTGCGCGCGGCACAAGATACGCCATAAATTTCATGTCAGAGGAGCGAAGTCATGTCAGATGCGCATGATGCTAACCGCAGAGTGCTACTCAGCGCGCTGGCGGGCGCGGCGTTTTCCGCTGCCGTGCTTAAGCCGGCGTTGGCTAACACCGTGCCCGGGCAAAATAACCGCGCGACGCTGGTGGCGTATTTCTCCCGCAGTGGCAACACGCGGGTACTGGCAGGTGTTATTCATCGTCAACTCAAAAGCGATATTTTTGCCATTGAACCGGCAGTGGCCTATCCCGAGGACTATTTTCAAACGGTTGAGCTGGCGAAAAATCAGCGCGATCGGCAGGTGAAACCGGCGTTAAAAAACCGCGTTGCGGACTTTGATCGCTACCACACGATTTACCTGGGCTTTCCGATTTGGGGCACCACGGTGCCGCCGGTGGTGCAATCGTTTCTCAGCAGCCATGATTGCCGTAATAAACGCATCATTCCGTTTATTACCCACGGTGGTTACGGCATCGGCGACAGTGAAGCGATTCTCGCTACGCTGGCTGCGGCGGCGCAACGAGAAAAACCGCTGGTGCTGGAGTGCGATCAGGAGAGAAGAACCACCGAGACCGTCACCCATTGGTTAGCGACGGTTGGCAGCTAATACACAACATAAAAGAGGGACAGCGTGTGAAGAGAACGGTAAAAATCTGGGGTGTAGGTTTGCTGGTGGCGGGGTTTATCGCTACCAGCCACGCCGAACCGTTAGTGATTCAGGCACAAGGCAGCTTCGCTGCGGGCGGCACGGTGGTGACAGCGCCGGGACAATTTGATGCCAAAAAACCACTGGATGCAGCGGGCCAAACCTATCATGGCGACCACGCCGCGGTGTTTTATCAGATTCCGCAACATCCGCATAAATACCCCATCGTGATGCTGCATGGTGCCGGACAGTTCTCGCGTACCTGGGAAAGTACCCCGGATGGACGCGAAGGTTTTCAAAACATTTTCCTGCGTCGCGGATTTGCCACCTATCTGGTTGATCAACCGCGCCGGGGTGCGGCTGGTCGTAGCACGGTAGCCACCACCGTCACGCCAAAACCGGATGAACAGCTGTGGTTTAACCAATTCCGCCTGGGCGTATGGCCCACCTTCTTTAAAGGCGTGCAGTTCTCTCAGGATAAAGAGGCGCTGAACCAATACTTCCGCCAAATGACCCCTAATACCGGGCCGTTTGACGTCAACGTCATCTCCGATGCGATGTCCGCGGTTATCGACAAAAGCGGTCCCGCCATTCTGTTTACCCATTCACAGGGCGGCGGGCCTGGCTGGTATACCGCGATGAAAAACAGCAAGGTTAAAGCCATTGTCGCCTTTGAACCGGGCAGCGGCTTTGTGTTTCCCGAAAACGAATTACCGGCCCCGATGCCCAGCGCGTTCGATACGCTGAAAGGCGAGCCGGTAGCGCTGGACAAGTTTATGGCGCTGACCAAAATTCCGATTCTGATTTTCTATGGCGACAACATTCCGGATAAAGCGAGCAGCATGCCGGCGCAGGACAGTTGGCGGGTAAGGCTGGCGATGGCGCGCCAGTGGCGAGATGTGGTCAATAAACACGGTGGCGATGTGCAAGTGATCCATCTGCCGGAGATTGGCATTAAAGGAAATACGCATTTCCCGTTCTCCGATCTGAATAATGTGCAAATTGCCGACCAGGTTAGCGCGTTTTTCCAACAGAAGAATCTGCAGTAGCTGACCAGCAGGGTTGATTGATTCATGAATTGAGTTAATAAACCCTAGCTGATTACCGGGTCTAATCAAAACAATCCTCAGGCGTTATGCTTTCGGAAACTAACGAAAGGATAACGCCATGCAAAACATAAAACTGAATAACGGTCTCGAGATGCCGCTGCTGGGCTTTGGTGTGTTTCAGATGACCGATGCCGCGGAGTGTGAGCGCGCGGTGATTGATGCCATCGAAACCGGCTATCGGCTGATTGATACCGCCGCCTCATATCAAAACGAAACTCAGGTTGGCAATGCCATCAAGCAGAGCGGTGTGGCACGTGACGCACTGTTTGTCACCACCAAGCTGTGGCTGCAGGACACCAGCTACGAAGGCGCCAAAGCGCAGTTTGAGCGTTCGCTTAATCGTCTGCAGATGGACTATGTCGATCTCTATTTGATTCACCAACCCTACGGCGATGTGCATGGCGCCTGGCGTGCCATGGAAGAGCTGCATGCAGCCGGCAAAATCAAAGCCATTGGTGTCAGTAACTTCCAGCCGGATCGTCTGGCGGACCTGGTTGCGTTTAATAAGATTGTGCCGGCGGTGAACCAGATTGAAGTTAATCCCTTCAACCAGCAACTGCACGCGGTGCCGTGGATGAAGAGCCGCAACATTCAACCTGAAGCCTGGGCACCGTTTGCCGAAGGCAGAAACGGGTTGTTCCAGCATCCTGTCCTGACGGCGATTGGCGAGAAATATGGCAAAAGCGTCGGGCAGGTGGTGCTGCGCTGGATCTTCCAACGCGGCATTGTTTCGCTGGCCAAATCGGTACGCAAAGCGCGCATGGCAGAAAACATTAATGTGCTGGACTTTGCACTCAGTGACGCCGAAATGATGCAAATCACCGCGCTGGATAGCGCGACCAGCGCCTTCTTCTCGCACCGCGATCCAGCCATGGTTGAGTGGCTCACCGGCCGCAAACTCGATGTTTAATTACGCACCCTAAAACCTAATGGAGTGACACATGCAAAATCGTTATCTCGGCAACGCCAAACTCGAAGTTTCCGCGCTGGGTCTGGGCTGCATGGGGCTCAGCCATGGCTACGGTCCGGCCACAGACCGGCAGCAGGCGATTAAGTTAATTCACGCGGCAGTAGAGCGCGGCGTGACTTTTTTCGATACCGCGGAAGTGTACGGGCCGTATTTAAATGAAGAGGTCGTGGGTGAAGCTTTGCAGCCTTACCGTGACCAGGTGGTGATCGCCACAAAATTTGGCTTCACCTTTGGTGACGATAATAAGCAGCAAATATTGAACAGCCGTCCCGAGCATATCCGTCTGGCGGTTGAAGGTTCACTGCGCCGTCTGAAAACTGACGTGATTGATCTGCTGTATCAGCATCGCGTAGATCCTAATGTGCCGATTGAAGATGTGGCCGGCACGGTTAAGGATCTGATCAATGAAGGTAAGGTTAAACATTTCGGTTTATCGGAAGCGGGTGCCAATACCATTCGTCGCGCCCACGCCGTGCAACCGGTCACTGCGCTGCAAAGCGAATACTCAATGTGGTGGCGCGAGCCGGAGCAGGAGATTCTGCCGCTGCTAAACGAATTGGGTATTGGTTTCGTGCCGTTTAGCCCGCTAGGCAAAGGCTTTTTAACCGGTGCAATTAAATCAGGTACCACGTTTGGCGAGGATGATTTCCGCAGCAAAGTGCCACGTTTTGCCGCTGAAGCGCTGGCCGCCAATGAACAACTGGTGACCTTAGTGGCGCAGCTGGCGGCGGAGAAAGGCGTGACGTCGGCGCAGATCGCGCTGGCCTGGCTGCTGGCGCAGGCGCCGTGGATTGTGCCGATTCCGGGCACTACCAAGCTGCATCGTCTGGAAGAAAACCTCGGCGCCGCTGACATCGCGCTCTCCTCTGCCGAGTTAGTCAAACTGACGCAGGCTTTGGAAACCATCAAGGTGATCGGTGAACGTTATCCTGCTGCGCTGCAGGCGCGGGTAGGCGGTTAACCTCAACCACTTTGCGGCGCGTTCCTCGCGCCGCAAGCCATTCTTATGATGTATTTTCGATTGCATCGACGCTTTTTTATATTTGATGTTTTTTACTCATTGGGTATGCTCTGCGCAGTCAGGATCCTCCGGCCAGGGTTGGTTTAGACGGTGACAGAGAGCCCATGAAAAACAGTAATGACAAACAGTTAAGTGACGTGGTGATCGGTGATGCGGTGATTGAGTTATTCACTCACGATGCCGCAATTTCGCGTACTACGCTGATCGCCCAGTTAGAGAAGATGATTCAGGCGGGTGGAACGCCAGAGCGTATTCGCGTTGCCAGATTAGCCTTAGCAGAGGTTAACCGCAGCAGCCAATGCGATGAAGAAGAGTCAGACGAGGGTGTGATCAACATGTTGGCCAAACGCGCGGTGGCGGACGACAGCACCAAACACTGATTGAGGCATGCCGGACAGGGGTTGTCCGGCACGTTCGAGCGGTTTACCAACGGTATTTATTGGAATCTTCCCACTCTTTTACTTCTTTTTCCGCGCGGTCTTTTTCATAACCATAGCGTTCCTGAATTTTACCGACCAGCTGATCGCGTTTCCCTTCGACCACGGTCATATCATCATCAGTCAGGTCGCCCCATTTTTCCTTCACTTTTCCCTTGAACTGCTTCCAGTTGCCGCTAATACGATCTTCGTTCATTGTCGATCTCCCTATTTAGTCGTTACCGGTTACTGAATGATCACCGTTTGGCCGCATGCCAACGGATGTATTAATTCTGGCACAGAATTTGCGGTTTGCTGCGCTGCGGTGTGAGCTGACTCAAATATCTGATATTGAATAGTAGGGTGATTGCATAACCCTCTGTGATATAAGGTGTTATTCTCGCCTGGGTATACAGACTTGTCTCTGCTGGTATATAGTGAACGCCGAGAAGATTTTCAGTCAATTTTTGGAAACCCGCACTGCCTGATGTATCCGCTATGAGCAAAAAGTTAGCCACAGAAACGAAAAACCGCGAACGGGGCCGCCCAAGAGAATTTGATATCGAACAGGCTCTGGACAAAGCCATGATTGTTTTTCGGCAAAAGGGTTTTCATGCCGCTTCGCTGAGTGATTTGGGGGAGGCGATGGGGCTAACCGCGGGTAGCATTTACAAGGCTTTTAAAGATAAGCGCAGCCTGTTTTTACTGGTATTTGAGCGCTATCTTTCGGTGCGTAATGCCGACTTGCGCCAGCGGCTGGCGCAGTTCACCACCGGGCGCGAAAAACTTACCGAACTGCTGCAGTTCTATCTCGATTCTGCCCGTGCGGTTGAAGGCCGTACCGGTTGTCTGGTGGTGGGCAGTACGGTGGAGTTGCAGGTGCTGGATGAAGATCTGTCGCAGTTAGTGAGTGAAGCGGTGATCCGCAATAAAAACTTTCTCGCTTCTCTGCTGAAACTCGGCCAGGAAGATGGATCGGTCACACAGCATCTGGATATTGACAGCGCAGCGGGCTTGATACTCTGTATCGCCTTTGGCATGCGCGTAGTAGGCAAGATCACCGATGTAAAAGATGAACCCGCGACAATCAAGCTGGTGATGAAGCTGCTGGACTAAAATTTGTCTAATTAGGAGGTGGATACTTCCTAAATAAGCGAAGCGTGAAGCCGGAGGGCAAGTGAAAGACGAAGATTCAGACATTACGGAAGAGATTCGCGCATTGGTGGGGAGAGTGGTGACACGCATTCTCCGTCCTGATGAAGCGCTTACCGTTCAGGAACTGATTGGCGCGCTGTATCGCCTGAGTTTGCGCTCAACAGACAGCAAAACCAAAAGTGCCTGCGAGAAAGCCATTCGTATCCTGGCGAAAAAAATGCATTAATCCGGTCGCGCGTGCCGCGCCGTATTACTCCTCTCTGCGAAAGTCTGGCAATCCCTCGCCAAACAAAACCCGGGTGATTACAGCGGTCGATGCGCGGTTTCTTTCGCTTTCCACAGCGCGAACAGCGTAATCAGTAACGCCAGGCTGACGTACAGTGACACCCACAGCGTGCTACCCATCTCTTTGTAGAGCGAAGTAATGATCAGCGGAGCAAAACCGCCACCGATAATCCCCGCCAGCGTATAAGCCAGCGACGATCCGGCATAGCGCACATGGCTGGGGAACTGCTCCGTGACAAACGCCGCCTGCGGTCCGTACATCACCGCATGAATCAACAGCCCGCCAATCACCGCCAGCACAATCAGAATCGGCTGCGAGCTATCAAGCAATACAAAGAACACAAACGACCAGACGATGGCCAGCAGCGCACCGGCGATATACACCGGCCGACGGCCTAGCTTGTCGGAGAGCGCACCAAACATCGGTACGGTAATCGCATTGCCGATCGCGCCCAGCATGGTGGCCATTAACGCCAGCGGACGCGGCAGCTGCAGCACCGTGGTGACGTAAGTCAGGGTAAAAACCACCACCAGCGCATACAGCACATCCGAACCGATGCGTGAGCCGCCAGCAATCAACAGCTCGCGCGGATAGCGCACAAACACCTCTTTCAGCGGCGTATGGGTGGTTTTCTCTGCCTGCTGCATCGCCACAAAGGTCGGTGTCTCTTCAACGCCGCGACGCAGCCAGAGGCCAAACATCACCAGCAGCAAACTCAGCAGGAACGGAATGCGCCATCCCCATGCCTGGAACTGCTCGCCGCTCAAAGCCACCGTCACCAGCGTGATGAAGCCGGTGCCAATCAAGGTACCGCAAGATGGACCCACCTGGGCAAACGAAGCATTGCGACCGCGCTTATCCGCGTCGCCGTGCTCCATCGACAGCAGCACCGCGCCGGCCCATTCGCCGCCGAGGGCAATGCCCTGAATAAAGCGCAGCGCCACCAGCAGCACCGGACTCCAGATGCCCCACACCGCATAGCCCGGCAGCAAGCCCATTAGCGCGGTGGTCACACCCATAATCACCAGCGTGGTGATCAGCACCGCTTTTCGTCCGGCGATATCGCCAAGATGGCCGAAGATCAGGCCGCCCACCGGACGCGAAACGTAACCGACCGCATAGGTGGAAAACGCCAGAATAGTGCCGACCAGCGGATCGAAACTGGGGAAAAACACATGGTTAAACACCAGCGCCGCCATGATGTTGTAGACCGTAAAGTCATACCACTCCAGCGCCGTGCCAATCGAGCTGGCCGCTGCGAGGCGACCGGTTTTGGTGTGGCTGGCTGGCTCGCCAGTGGCGTGCTGCAATGTCGAATCGGTATTAGCCATGAGCCATCTCCTGTTTCGTTAACTGCCAGCTGAGGGCATAAAGTTGTACATCCGCGTTGAGGGTGGCAGCGGCAGCGGCAGCCAGCGTTTTGCACACCTGCGCATCGCGACAGGTCAGCAGCAGCATCGGCTGCATCGGGCGGCTTTCGCGGTTTTCGCGCGGCAGCGGTGAGCTCAGCGTGGTGTCGGGCGTCAGCAAACGTGAGGCGATGTAGCCCGGCGCGTGCTGCACGCTGTTTTGCCAATCGCCCAGCAATGCAACATCCGTACCGGCTGGCAACGTCAGCACCGCCAGATGGCTGCCGCTGCCTTGACCATGCTGGTGAGAGATGGCGCATACCCGGCGCATCGGGTTGATCATCTTGTTGAGGTTTTTCACCGACCATTCGGTCTGGCGCGTGAAGGCAGCGTGATAATCGGCGCTGGTAAAGGCTTCCAGCGATGCGGTCTCATACAGGCCGAGATACTTACGCTCGGCATCGATCGACTGATAGCGCGTGCCGCTGAGAAATCCAGCGATCGCCACGCGCTCTTCAACGTGCTCATGGTCATACCATTGGTTGAAATCCGCTTCATCTGCAGCATCGATATTGGTGGCGACAAACAGCATGCCGTGGGGTTGAGTCATGATCAGCTACTCCGTTTCAGGGTGGTTTCAAGCGCGGCAGCCCAGCTGAGTAATGCAGCATCGTTGCCATGGGTTGAGGACAGCATCAGGCCAACCGGCGCAGCGCCGGGTTGATGACAAGGCAGAGAAATTGAGCAGCCATCGAGCATGTTGATCACGCTGGTGTTGCGCAGCATCAGCATGTTGACCTGCATGTAACGCGCGGGGTCGTCGAGTTCGGCAAGGGTAGGGGCGATCAGCGGCACCGTCGGCATTAAGATGCCGTCGAACGGCGCCACGGCGTTTTCCACACGCTGCTGCCAGTCGGCGCGCAGCTGATAAAGCTCGGCGGCATCCGCGGCATTCAGCAAGCTGCCGCGTTTGATGCGCGTCAGAACCTGCGGATCGTAGGCGTCAGGCTGGGACAGCGCGTACGCCTGATGCCACTGCCAGGCTTCCCAGGCGGTAATGCCGCCGCGCGCGTTCATCGTATCCAGCTCCGCCAGCTCATCGAGCGGCAGTTCGGTTAGCTGCACACCCTGGGCGCGCAGCACCTCGAGCGCGCGTAGCCAGGCCGCACTGACGTGCTGGTCGAGCCCCGCCAGCACGCGCGTTTGTGGAATGACGAAATGCGCATCAGAGAGTTCACGCTGATCCATCACCAGCGGCTGCTCGGCAATTACGCTATCGAGCAGCCAGCAGCTGCGCACGTCGTGCGCAATCACGCCGATGCTGTCGAGCGACGCCGCCAGCGGCAGGGTACCGCGCTGGTCAATGCGGCTGGCGCTGGGTTTAAAGCCGGTTAATCCGCACAGCGCCGCAGGAATACGCACCGAACCGCCGGTATCGGTGCCGACCGCCGCCCGTCCCTTGCCTCCGGCCCCCGCCACCGCCGCGCCCGACGAGGATCCGCCCGGAATACGCTTCTCAGCACGCTGCCACGGATTGGCGGGCGTGCCGTAGTGCGGATTGATGCCGAGGCCGGGAAAGGCGAACTCGGTCATGTTGGTTTTGCCGCCGAGGGCCGCGCCGGCCTGTTGCAGCCGTTCAACCATGCTGGCGTTGGCTGCGGCCGGAGTGCCGTTGCTGAGTAAATGTGAGCCGGCGAGCGTCACTTCTCCGGCAACATCAAACAGATCTTTGATGCTGATCGGCAGGCCATCAATCGGGCTGCGCGCCTGACGCTGCTGCCAGCGCGCGCTGGCCTGTTCCGCCTGCTGCTGCGCCTCGGTGGCATATACGCGGGTAAAAACCCGCTGACCTTCGCCAGGTTCGGCGGCGATGGCACTCAGCGCATCCTGCGTCAGTTCTGCGGCAGAACCTTGTCCGGCGAGCAGCTGCTGGCTCGCTTGCCATAACGTCGTCATAAAGAATCCTTATCAGGCGATGACCGGCAACGCGCCGGTAATGTAGGTGTGTTCCAGCGTGCGATTCAGCACCGGATCGTGCAGTGCCATGCGGAATTCACTCGCTGGACGAATGCCGCCGATGGCGCTCAGCGTGCCGCACGACATGGCAAAGCCTTCCTCCACCTGGCGATCGGCGAAATAGCGCTGCAACAGATCGATTGGCGTGAGCAGCGATGACAGCGCACCCTGTTGATAGGTGACCCAATCGCCGTTCACTCTGATCCAGGCGCGCAGTTCCAGCTGGTCCCAATGCGCTTTCACCTCGGACATGCGCCAGGCATGACCGGCAACCGGCTTGATACACGCCTGTTTGGAAAGCGCCACGCTGAAGGTTTCCAGATGGCGATCGGTGTGATCGGAAATCAGCGAAACCCAGTATTCGCCGCGGTGGAAAAACACAAAGGGTTCGGCTTCGCCAGAGGTCTGTTCGCCGACCACTTCCAGCCGGGTTTGCTGAGTGAGCTGGTTAGTGGCGACGCGGTAAAACAGCGGCACTGCACCAGGAGCGGGCACGCCAAGTGCCTCCAGCTCCCTGATATGGTGCAGCACCGCAGCCTGATCGCGGCCAACCCAGCCGGCAATCACCAGCGCATTAACCTCTACATCCAGCACTGCGGCGTCTGCGTAATCAGTCGTGAAGCGTAATTGCATGGCTAAATCTCCAGAGTTGAAATGCGTGTGAAATTTCACAGTAATTTCAATCTAGCCATTTTCATGCCAGGTTTTTGTGTAAGATGTCTCAGTTACCTAATAAGGATGCGCGTGATGAGTAATGATATTGCTGAAAATGTGAGCTCGCCGACCCAGCCGAAGAGCCTTTCTCTCAACGAACGGGCGTATCTGGCGTTTAAGCACCGGCTGATCACGCTGCGTTACAAGCCCGGTGACTATCTGAATATCGCGCAGGTGATGGATGACCTTGAGATGGGCAGAACGCCGGTGAATCAGGCGGTGCATCGGCTGGAAACGGAAGGGTTACTGCAAATTATTCCACGCAAAGGGGTGATGGTTTCACCGCTATCGATTGATGATGCGCTGGAGTTAATTGAGGTGCGTTTAGTCAACGAGGCGCTGTGTTTGCGTTTGGCCTCGCAGCGCGTTAATCCGACGCAGATTGCTTATTTGCGCGCAATGAATCAGCGCATTGCCGACGCCAGCGCGGCGCGCGACCGGGAACAGATGATGTTGCTGGACCGCGAATTCCACCAGCTGCTGGCGGACATCGCTGCCAATGGACGCCTGGCCGATATCCTCAGCATCATCCATGCGCAGGCGCAGCGTTTCTGGGCGACAACGCTCTCCAGCGCTGCGCATATGAATGAAGTGATCGCCGAACATGAAGCGATTATCGCCGCGCTGGAGCAGGGCGATGCCGAGCTGGCCGAAGCCGCCGCGCGGGTGCACATCTATTCGTTTAAGCAGGCGCTGCTGAATAATTGACGGTGTTTGTGCGCGGATTATCGTTGAGATCAATACTCTGCCGCTTCTCCTGGCAAAGGCACTGAGAGTTCCATGCCCGCAACGCCGGCATAGAAAATAATCAGCTCGGCACTCTCATCGGTAGTGAATCCGCGATGCGCGATATCGATGGATTCATTAAATGCCTCGCCGGCACGGAAGGTTTTACTCTCACCGTTGTCTTTGTCCTCAATGGTGAGCGATCCCGACAAAATATAAGCGCTGTTAGGCATCGGATGGGTATGCCACGGTAACTCAGAGTGTGCAGGAATGGTCATCTTCATCACGGTAATTTCCGGCTTACCCGTCGGATAATTTTCTAATCGCTGACCATTCCAGGCATGCCCGCTCTGGAGCAAGATTTCCGCTGTATTGTGGTCGTAATTGTCAGAACGGCTCATTGGCGCTCCCGCGCATAAGTGAGTGCTAAATTTCTTATGCACAGGATAGTGGAAATTGGCGAGGCCGCTTATTCAGTCAAAAAGTGATTAATCGCTACGCGTTACCCGCAATCCTGCGGGTTAACTGTTGCTCGCTCAGTGAGCATCCCCACTGATCGCCTTACAGATTTGTCAGCGGGATTCAGGAATAGCTGAGATTTGATGAAATAAAAAAATCCACGCAATTGCGTGGATTTAAGGGTGTTTGTCAGCCAGAAGGAGATTCAATGAAATCTCATGCGACTGCTGCGGCCATTTAGACGTTGAACAGGAAGTTCATCACATCGCCATCTTTAACGATGTACTCTTTACCTTCTGAACGCATCTTGCCGGCTTCTTTCGCGCCTTGTTCGCCTTTAAAGGCAACAAAGTCATCAAAGGCGATGGTCTGCGCACGAATAAAGCCTTTCTCGAAGTCGGTATGGATTTTACCGGCTGCCTGCGGCGCAGTTGCACCAACCGGGATGGTCCATGCACGCACTTCTTTCACGCCAGCGGTGAAGTAAGTTTGCAGGTTCAGCAGTGCATAACCGGCGCGAATCACGCGGTTCAGGCCCGGCTCTTCCAGACCCAGTTCAGCCATGAACTCGTCGCGCTCGTCATCTTCCAGCTCGGCGATGTCCGACTCAACCGCAGCACACACCGGAACGACGACAGAACCTTCGGCTTCGGCAATGGCACGTACCTGATCGAGGTACGGATTGTTTTCGAAACCGTCTTCGTTGACGTTAGCGATGTACATGGTCGGTTTCAGCGTCAGGAAGCTGAGGTAGCGAATCGCCGCTTTCTCGTCAGCATCCAGCTTCAGTGCGCGCAGCATGCCGGCTTCAGACAGATGCGGCAGGCATTTTTCCAGCGCAGCCAGCTCAGCTTTAGCATCTTTGTCGCCGCCTTTGGCTTTCTTCTGGCAACGCTGAATAGCACGTTCGCAGGTGTCGAGATCCGACAGCGCCAGCTCGGTATTGATGACATCAATATCTTCCGCCGGGTTAACTTTGCCGGCAACGTGGATGATGTTGTCGTTCTCGAAGCAGCGCACCACGTGGCCGATGGCTTCGGTTTCACGGATGTTGGTCAGGAACTGGTTACCCAGGCCTTCACCTTTGGATGCGCCTTTTACCAAACCGGCGATATCGACGAATTCCATGGTGGTTGGCACCACGCGCTGTGGTTTAACAATCTCGCTCAGCTGATCGAGGCGCAGATCGGGCATTGGCACCACACCGGTGTTTGGCTCGATGGTGCAGAACGGAAAGTTGGCTGCTTCGATACCCGCTTTAGTCAGCGCGTTGAACAGGGTGGATTTACCGACGTTCGGCAGGCCCACAATACCGCATTTAAATCCCATGGTCTGATTACCTTTCTCACTGAGTGCGCAGCGCTGCAGAGCAGCGCCGACAGATTCAAAAAATTTCGCGCATTATACACAGAATTGCCCTGCGCGGCGCGGGAATTGGCCTTAGCCAGCCTTGAAGGCGTGCAGGCGGTTCATCGCCTTAATCTTGTCTTCTTTCAGCCACAGCTCGGTGCAGCGCACCGCTTCATCCACGGCATCGTCGATCAGCTTTTGTTCGCTGGCCGACGGTTTGCCCAGTACAAAACCGGTCACTTTATTGCGATCGCCCGGATGGCCGATACCGACGCGCAAACGGTGAAAATTATTGTTATTGCCCAGTTTGCTGATGATATCTTTCAGGCCGTTGTGACCGCCATGGCCGCCGCCTTGTTTGAACTTTGCCACGCCCGGCGGCAAATCCAGCTCATCGTGCGCCACCAGAATCTCCTCCGGCGCAATGCGATAAAACGTCGCCATCGCCGCTACGGCTTTGCCACTCAAATTCATAAAGGTGGTGGGCACCAGCAGGCGCACATCTTCGCCCGCCAATGACAAGCGCGCGGTATAGCCGAAGAATTTGGGTTCATCTTTTAACGACTGATTGTTACGGCTTGCCAGCAAATCCACATACCAGGCTCCGGCGTTATGGCGCGTTGCGGCGTACTCGGCGCCCGGATTGGCCAACCCTACAATCAGTTTAATGCTGCTCACGATGTTTATCCTGCCTTGCTGCGGAAAGGGCGATAGTTTACTGCCTGACGACACGGATGACAAAGGCCACAAACAGCAGATGATGCCGCTGTGTGACTAATCAATTTCTATCGAAATCAAGGCGCTGGCAGTAAAGATTTGTCAAAGGTTGTGAAGGATCTGTGATCCTGTACGCAACTTAACCGGTAGGTATTGCCTAAGCTTATGGCTAGTTAACCATATGTGCTGTTTTGCTTTTTATAAGGATGGAGGTGGATCATGAAACGTCAAAAATGCCGCGTGGTAGGTAATGGTTTGATGTGTCTGGGTTTACTGACGATGGTGCTCGGTGTCGGTTATTCCATTATTAATCAGCTCCCTTCACTTAACCTACCTCAATTTCTCGCGCACGGCGCCATGTTCAGCATCTTTGTTGGCGCGTTGCTGTGGCTGGTGGGTGCCCGCGTCAGCGGACGCGAAAGAGTTGAAGATCGTTATTACTGGTTGCGTCACTACGGCGACAAACGCTGCCGTCGCAATCACACTTCACACTAAGTGAGAGCGGTTTCCTGGCGTGGCTGTAACTGTGCAAGATAACGTTCGATACGGTTACGGCCGCTGGCTTTAGCGTGATACAGCGCTTCATCAGCCAGCGCCAGCAGCGGTGGAAAAGGTTGGCCGGGCTGCACAGCAGTGGCGAAACCAATACTTACGGTGTAGCGCACATCGTTAGGTTGCGATAGCTGCGTTGCCAATCGAATACGTTCACACACCCGCTGCGCCTGCTCGGCATCGCCTGGAATAATTGCCGCAAATTCCTCACCGCCCAGACGGGCAAAATGACCTTCCTCCGGCAATAACGCCTGTACCACCTGACAAAAATCGACTAAAACCTGGTCGCCTTGCTGATGCCCAAAGCGATCGTTGATGCTTTTGAAATGGTCCAGATCGAAGAGCACCGCGCTGTAAATAAATGGCTGTGACTGACGCGCGCTGCGCAGCACCATTTTATCGGCCTGTTCGAACAGCGCGCGGCGGTTCCACACGCTGGTGAGCGGATCGTGCATCGAGGCCAGCTTATGGGCGATTTGCGTGCGTTCATTGACCATCGCCAGAATGGTGAAGGTGAGGCCGATGACAAACAAAATCGATTCAAGAATCACATACACCGAGAAGCTGGAGCCGCCAATGGCGCCGCGTACCGGTGAAGCCACCGCATCATCGAGAAAGATGCGCGCCACGTGAAACAGCAGATGAATCCACAGCAGAATTTGCGCTGGCCAGAAGGTAACGGTTAACGACGCGCGTACGCGCCACAGCAAGCGGATTAGCGCTCCGGTATAGATGATGCACAACAGGCACACCACCAGCACGCGCTTCGGCTGGCTGTAATAAAACTCGGGGAACAGGCACAGAATGGCCCACAGCAATCCGCCGCCTAACCAGCTGAGTCCAAGGGGTTTTGCACAAAAAATACGGAAGGCATTCAGTAAATTACCGTAGGCAAGCAGTAGCATCACATTGCCAAGCGCCACCGGCAAAAAATGCAGACCAGCGCTGCGTAAACTGCTGAGAAGCACCGCGGCAAAGGTTAAAACCAGCGCCAGCGTGGTGCAGCCCAGCACGCGATCGTATTGCGCACCGACCCAGGCAAAAATCAAAATGATACTTAAAAACCCCAGCACATAGAGCTCGCAAACAAACAGTGTGTAAATGTCGAGAGTCATAGTGGTCGGAGCTCTTAGCTAAAGTGTGGAGAAAAATACCATTAATCATTGGACCGCTAAAGGGCAGCAATGCGCGTAGGCAGAAAAGAGTGGATGGCAGCGAGAATAGCGGATTTTAACGAAATTTATCGCGGAAATATCAGCGGGGAAAGTGGCTTAATCGGTGAGTAAAATGATGGCGGGCAGGCAAAGAAAAACCGGGCACAGGGCCCGGTTTCACACGATGAATTAATGCTCAAACATCGCGGAGATGGATTCTTCGTTGCTGATACGACGAATCGCTTCGGCCAACATGCCAGACAGCGTCAAAGTACGCACGTTTGGCAGTGATTTCATCTCTTCCGACAGCGGAATGGTATCGCAGACAATCACCTGGTCGATCACCGATTTACGCAGGTTTTCTACTGCATTACCGGAGAAGATGGGGTGAGTGGCATAAGCGAATACGCGTTTCGCGCCGCGCTCTTTCAGCGCTTCAGCCGCTTTGCACAGCGTACCGCCGGTGTCGATCATATCGTCGACCAGTACACAGTCACGGCCGGCAACGTCGCCGATGATGTGCATCACCTGAGAAACGTTCGCACGCGGGCGGCGTTTGTCGATGATAGCCATATCGGTGTCGTTGAGCAGTTTGGCGATAGCGCGAGCGCGCACTACGCCACCAATGTCTGGGGAAACGACAATCGGATTTTCCAGACCAATCTGCAGCATATCTTCCAGCAGAATTGGGCTACCAAATACGTTATCCACCGGAACATCAAAGAAGCCCTGGATCTGTTCAGCATGCAGGTCAACGGTGAGAACACGGTCAACGCCCACGCTTGAAAGGAAATCGGCAACCACTTTGGCGGTGATCGGCACACGAGCAGAACGCACACGGCGATCCTGACGCGCATAGCCAAAGTAAGGAATTACAGCAGTAATACGACCAGCAGAAGCCCGACGCAATGCGTCGACCATCACAACCAGCTCCATCAGATTATCATTGGTGGGGGCACAGGTGGACTGGATGATGAAAATATCACCACCGCGTACATTTTCGTTGATCTGTACACTTACTTCACCATCACTGAAACGGCCAACAGCGGCGTCTCCGAGGCTAGTGTAAAGGCGGTTGGCAATACGTTGTGCTAGTTCCGGGGTGGCGTTACCAGCAAATAGCTTCATATCAGGCACGAGAAGAACCTCAGGCTTGGCGTCCAGAGAATGAACGGCTCTAGAGTAACCGGCGAATACCAAAGAGCATGTTCATACGGGTGTGTTAATGCGCAACGTGCAGTATCTGGAACGTGTGACACTGTCACGGAAACGCTTATAGCCCAGAAAGTGTGCGCTGCAACGGCGAGATATTAAGCCCGCGCGCCACAAATCCGCAAATCCATTTCGGGGCAAGCTCCAGCACCTGACGTGCGGCGGACTCGGTGTCAAATTCAGCAAACACACAAGCTCCGGTCCCAGTCAGGCGCGACGGCGCGTATTCTAGCAGCCAGGAAAGCAGCTCATCAACCTTACGAAAACGTTTTCTTGCCACAGCCTCACAATCATTGTGAAAAGGACGCTGCAACAGTTCATCTAATGTGCGGATTGGTGAATCACGCGTCAGATCGGGATCGCGAAACAGATCGGGCGTGGCGATGCTAACGCCGGGATGCGCCACCAGATACCATTTTTCTTCAGGTGTCGCGGGTTGTAACTGTTCCCCAACGCCCTCGGCAAAGGCGGCGTGTCCGCGCACAAACACTGGCACATCCGCGCCCAGTTTGATGCCAATCGTTGCTAAGTCATCTACGCTCAACTGGGTGTGCCACAAATGGTTAAGCGCTACCAGCACCGTGGCGGCATCGGAAGAGCCACCCCCTAAACCGCCGCCCATTGGCAGCACTTTCTCCAGCGCAATGGTTGCACCGGCATGCACTGGCATGGTGCCGCGGGCGGCAGCGAACTGTTTCAGCGCCTGGGCGGCACGTACAATCAGGTTCTCTTCATCCGGCACGCCATCCAGCGGCGTCAGCAGCGTAATCTTGTCGCTGCTATCGGCTGCAATCTGTAACGTGTCGCCGTAATCAAGAAACTGAAACAGCGTTTGCAGGTTGTGATAGCCGTCTGGACGACGGCCGGTGATGTATAAAAACAGGTTCAGTTTTGCTGGCGCAGGCCACGTGGTGATCATTGGATGATCCAGCTATCCATGCGCAGTTTGATACGCTGACCGCCTTCAGTCAGCTCCAGATTCGCCGGCAGTGGCGGGTTAACCTTGCTGTCGTAATCCGAGATATTCACCTTCCACTGCTGGCCATTGCGGCTGTAGTTCAGGCTTTGCAGCTGATAGTGGCTGTTGAGCTGATAATCGCTGGCATCGCCGGGCAAGCCCATCATCCACTGACGCAGATTGGCGAGTGGGATATCCATGCCGGTAAGCTGAGAAATCATCTTCTCAGCATCGTTGCTCACGTAACGCTTGCCTTTATTATCGACGATCTGCACTACCGAGCCCTGCGCATCAAGCTGCAGTTCGGTGCTGCCGAGCGGATTGGTCAGCAGTAGGCGATAGCGATCGGCGGCGGTTTGCTGCCAGTTAAAGCGCGCATACACTTTTTGTTTATCCGAAAGATAAGCGAACGCACCGCGCGTCTGATATTGGCTGATTTTGGTTACAGCCTGCTGGTGCTGCTGCCATTGGGGTGACGTGGTGCTTGGGCCCGGACCTTGTGGTTTGTTAATGGTACATGCAGCCAGTAACACGCTGGCAAGGGGTAAAAGGCGCAGTAACTTGCGCGGGGGCAAATGCATCACGTGGTCATCTCCTCAGACACGTTTTTACTTCGTAACCGGTAACGCTAACCATCCGCAGGTAAGCCGTCAATGCTGTTATGGCAATAATTGCGCACGATCAGTTTAATCTTATTACAGTCATAGGCTTTGTATGGCTTTTCTTGACCTGTGGCATCTTGTAGAATGCGCAGCACAAAACCCTGACAACTATTGGGATATCCCAACCCGAATCACATGACGCTGCTTGCACTCGGAATCAACCACAAAACTGCACCTGTTGCGCTACGCGAACGCGTTGCGTTTACACCAGACACGCTGGAACTGGCGCTGAATAGCCTGCTGTCCCAGCCGATGGTGCAGAGCGGTGTGGTCCTTTCGACCTGCAACCGTACTGAACTCTACCTCAGTGTAGAGCAGCAAGCCGACCTGCAGGAGAAGCTGGTGCGTTGGCTGTGTGACTATCACGATCTGCGTGAAGAGGATGTGCGTAACAGCCTCTACTGGCATCAGGATAACGCGGCGGTCAGCCATCTGATGCGCGTTGCCAGCGGGCTGGATTCGTTGGTGTTAGGTGAACCGCAGATTTTGGGTCAGGTAAAGAAAGCCTTTGTTGACTCGTCACGTGATCATGCGTTGAGCAGTGAACTGGAGCGCATGTTCCAGAAAACCTTCTCCGTGGCCAAACGCGTGCGTACCGAAACCGAAATCGGCGCCAGCGCGGTGTCCGTGGCCTTCGCCGCCTGTTCACTGGCACGCCAAATCTTTGAATCGCTCAGCACCGTTAACGTGCTGCTGGTCGGCGCCGGTGAAACCATCGAGCTGGTGGCGCGTCACTTGCGCGAACATCACGTGAAAAAGTTGATGATTGCCAACCGCACCCGCGAACGTGCGCAGCTGCTGGCCGATGAGGTTGGCGCGGAAGTGATTGGTCTGGCCGATATCGAAACGCGCCTGGCCGATGCCGACATTATTATCTCTTCTACCGCCAGCCCGCTGCCGATTATCGGTAAAGGGATGGTGGAGCGCGCGCTGAAGGCGCGTCGCAATCAGCCAATGCTGCTGGTCGATATTGCCGTACCGCGCGATGTCGAGCCTGAAGTCGGCAAGCTGGCGAATGCCTATTTGTACAGCGTTGATGATCTGCAGGCGATCATCGAGCAGAACATGGCGCAGCGCAAAGCGGCTGCCGTGCAGGCTGAAAGCATTGTGGTGCAGGAGAGTGGCGAATTCATGGCCTGGCTGCGCGCACAAAGCGCGGTAGAAACCATCCGCGAATATCGTTCACAAGCCGATGAAGTGCGTGCCGAACTGCATGAGCGCGCCTTGATGGCGTTGCGTCAGGGCGCTGACGCGGAAAAAGTATTGCAGGAACTGGCCCACAAGCTGACCAACCGTTTAATTCATGCACCAACCAAATCACTGCAGCAGGCCGCGCGCGACGGCGACAGCGAACGCCTGCAGATCTTACGTGACAGCCTCGGTTTAGAGTAATCTGGTCAGTCACGACCTATCACTGGGATACCCGCTATTACATGAAGAGCTCTATTGTTGCCAAGCTGGAAGCGCTCCAGGAACGCCACGAGGAAGTGGAAGCGTTGCTGGGCGATGCCGGCGTGATTGCCGATCAGGATCGTTTCCGCGCGTTGTCACGCGAATATGCCCAGCTTAGCGACGTCACCCGCTGTTTCCGCGAGTGGCAGCAGGTGCAGGAAGACGTTGAAACCGCCGAAATGCTGCTGGAAGATCCGGAAATGCGCGAAATGGCGCAGGAAGAATTGAAAACGTCACGCGAGAAGCGTGAAGAGTTAGAGCAGCAGCTACAAGTGCTGCTGCTGCCGAAAGATCCCGACGATGAACGTTCGTGCTTTGTCGAAGTGCGCGCCGGCACCGGCGGTGATGAAGCCGCGATTTTCGCTGGCGATCTGTTCCGCATGTATAGTCGTTACGCAGAAGCGCGTCGCTGGCAGGTGGAGATCATTAGCGCCAACGAAGGCGAACACGGCGGCTATAAAGAGGTGATCGCCCGTATCAGCGGCGACGGCGCTTATGGCCGCTTTAAGTTTGAATCGGGCGGCCACCGCGTGCAGCGCGTACCGGAAACCGAATCGCAGGGGCGTATTCACACCTCAGCCTGTACCGTTGCGGTGATGCCGGAACTACCAGAAGCTGAAATGCCGGAAATCAACGCGGGCGATTTGAAAATCGACACCTTCCGTTCTTCCGGTGCCGGTGGACAGCACGTTAACACCACCGATTCCGCGATTCGTATCACCCACTTGCCAACCGGTATTGTGGTGGAGTGTCAGGATGAGCGCTCACAGCATAAAAACAAAGCCAAAGCGTTGGCGGTGCTGGGCGCGCGTATTCATGCCGCTGAAACCGCCAAGCGTAATGCCGCTGAAGCCTCCACGCGTCGTAACCTGCTGGGCAGCGGCGATCGTTCAGATCGCAACCGTACCTATAACTTCCCGCAGGGCCGCGTCACCGATCACCGCATCAACCTTACCGTTTATCGCCTCGACGAAGTGATGGAAGGCAAGCTGGATGCGCTGATTGAGCCGATTGTGCAGGAGTATCAAGCCGATCAGCTGGCGGCACTGGCTGGTCAGGACTAATGATCATTCGTCGCTGGCTACAGCAGGCTGTGGTAGCGCTCTGTGGCGGCGACAGCCCGAAGCGCGATGCGGAAATTTTGCTGGGTTTCGTCACGGGCAAGACCCGCAGCTGGCTGGTGGCGTTTGATGATGCGGAACTGGATACGGCGCAGCAACAACTGCTGAATACGCTGCTGGCGCGGCGTGTTAACGGTGAGCCAATTGCGCATCTGGTGGGCGAACGTGAGTTCTGGTCGCTACCGCTGCGCGTCAGCGATGCCACGCTGATCCCGCGTCCGGATACCGAAGTGCTGGTGGAGCAGGCGCTGGCGCATCTGCCAACCACCGGCCGCTCCGTGCTGGATTTGGGCACCGGAACCGGTGCGATTGCGCTAGCCTTAGCCAGCGAGCGGCCAGCGTGTCAGGTTATCGGCTGCGATCGCATTGCAGCGGCGGTGGAACTGGCGCAGGACAACGCGCAGCGCCTGCACATCAATAACGCCACCTTTATTCTCAGCCACTGGTTTGACTCACTTCCCGCCCAACGTTTTGACCTGATTGTCAGCAATCCGCCCTACATTGATGCCGCCGATGAACATCTGCAGCAGGGTGACGTACGCTTTGAGCCGCTCAGCGCGCTGGTGGCGGACGATCAGGGTTTAGCCGATTTACGATTCATTATTCACACCGCACCGGGCTGGCTGCAGTCTGGCGGCTGGCTGCTGTTGGAACATGGCTGGCAGCAAGGCGCAGCCGTTCGTGCCATTATGCTGCAGCAGGGTTACCAGGCGGTGAGTACCGTTGACGATTACGGCGGAAATCCGCGCGTCACGCTAGGACAATTTTTAATTAAGGAATAACGATGGCGAGCTGGTATCCCCTGATCAAACAATTTCATCTGCTAACCGTGGCCCTGACCATCAGCCTGTTTTTGCTGCGTTTTTACTGGCAGTGCAACGGCTCAGCCATGCTACAGCGCCGCTGGGTGCGGATTGCGCCGCACGTTAACGACACGTTTTTGCTGTTAAGCGGTGCGCTGTTAGTGATGATTACCCACTTTTATCCGTTCACCCCGCAAGGAAGCTGGCTGACGGAGAAGCTGTTAGCGGTTATTATCTACATCGCCTTAGGTTCCGTGGCATTGAGCCGTCGCCCACGTAAAATGGGGACACGTTGGATCGCCTGCCTGATTGCAATCGTAGCTTTACTGTTTGTGATTAAGCTGGCGATGACCAAAATGCCGTTATTGGGGATTGTATGACCTCGCCAGAGCAACTCGATTACAGTGAAACACCGTTGAGTGAAGCGGTGATTGGCGCCACATGCGCCATACGCAATGATTTTTCTGCGCCTTCTGTGCAACAACAGTTGGCCGCGCTGGTTGATGAAGCCCGTGAATTCGTTAGCAGTGAACAGGACGCCGATCTGCAGCTGGGTAAGCTGTTGGAACTGTTCTATCGCCAGTGGGGATTTGGCGGCGCCAGCGGCGTCTACAATCTCTCCGATGCGCTGTGGATCGACAAAGTATTGAAGAGCCGCCAGGGCACCGCGGTATCGTTAGGCGTGATTCTGCTGCATATCGCCGATGAGCTGGAGCTGCCGCTGATGCCGGTGATTTTTCCCACTCAGCTGATTCTGCGTGCCGACTGGCTCGACGGCGAAATGTGGCTGATCAATCCGTTCAACGGCGAGACGCTGGATACGCATACCTTAGAAGTGTGGCTAAAGGGCAACATCAGCCCAACCGCCAAGCTGTATAACGACGATCTCGATGAAGCCAAGACCATTAACGTGATGCGCAAGATGCTCGACACCTTGAAATCCGCGCTGATGGAAGAGAAGCAGATGGAACTGGCGCTGAACGTCAGCCAGGTGCTGCTGCAGATCGATCCGGACGATCCTTATGAAATCCGCGATCGCGGGCTGATTTACGCGCAGTTAGAGTGTGAACACATCGCCCTGACCGACTTGACCTATTTCGTTGAGCAATGTCCTGAAGATCCGGTCAGCGAAATGATTAAAGTGCAGATTCACGCAATCGAACAGAAACAGGTGACGCTTCACTAAGCGTCACAAGATATAAGGAAAGATCATGACACAGAAAGTAGTGAATATTGGCGATATCAAGGTCGCAAACGATCTGCCATTCGTTCTCTTCGGCGGCATGAACGTGCTGGAATCGCGCGATCTCGCCATGCGCATCTGCGAACATTACGTTAAGGTCACCGATAAACTCGGTATCCCCTACGTGTTCAAAGGCTCTTTTGATAAAGCAAATCGCTCTTCCATCAAGTCTTATCGCGGTCCAGGCCTGGAAGAGGGCATGAAGATTTTCCAGGAGCTGAAGCAGGCTTTCGGCGTGAAAATCATCACCGATGTGCACGAAGCTTCACAGGCGCAGCCGGTGGCTGACGTGGTTGATGTCATCCAGCTGCCCGCTTTCCTCGCACGCCAGACCGATCTGGTGGAAGCGATGGCGAAAACCGGCGCAGTTATCAACGTGAAGAAGCCACAGTTTGTCAGCCCTGGCCAGATGGGCAACATCTATGACAAATTCGTCGAAGGCGGCAACGATCAGGTTATTCTGTGCGACCGTGGCAGCAACTTTGGTTACGACAACCTGGTGGTCGACATGCTCGGCTTCAACGTGATGAAAAATGTCACCCACAACAGCCCGGTGATCTTCGACGTTACCCATGCGCTGCAGACCCGTGACCCGTTCGGTGCAGCGTCCGGTGGACGTCGTGCGCAGGTTGCTGAGCTGGCGCGTGCCGGTATGGCGGTTGGCATCGCGGGTCTGTTCATTGAAGCGCACCCAGAGCCAAACAGCGCCAAATGCGATGGCCCATCCGCGCTGCCGCTGGACAAACTGGAGCCATTCCTGGCGCAGATGAAAGCGATCGACGATCTGGTGAAGCGTTTCCCAGAGCTGGATACCAGCAACTGATTGTTATCAGATGTGAAAAAGGCGCCGATGGCGCCTTTTTTATTGCCTGATCGCCAGCAAGGGCGATCGGTCACTTACAGCATAATCGTCAACAAATACCCGGCAAACAGCGCCAGATGCGCGGCCCCGTTCAGCACGTTGGTGCGTCCGGTTGAGAACGAAATATGGCACAGAATCAGTACGGCGCTCATGATCACCATTTGTGGCGGCTCAAGGCCGAACACCAATTGCTGGTCGGTCAGGGTGGCAATAATGGTAACCGCCGGAACGGTAAGAGAAATGGTCGCCAGCACCGAACCGAAGAACAGATTCATCGCGCGCTGCACCTGGTTCATCAGCACGGCTCTAATCGCGCCTAAACCTTCCGGCGACAGAATCAGCAGCGCCACCAGGAACCCGGTAAACTGCGCCGGTGCGTTCAACTCGGTCAGCAGGCTTTCCAGCGGGTTAGCGTTCATCTTGGTGACGGTGATTACCGCAATCAGATGCACAATCAGCCACGCGGTATGCCACAGCGAACTGTGCGCTGACGGCTTGCCGTGGTGCGGATCGTCACCATCATCTTCGTGTTCATATACAAACAGACTTTGGTGGGTTTTGGTTTGAATCAGCAGGAACACGCCATACATCGCCGCAGAGATGGCAGCAATAATCAACGCCTGCGTGGTGGTGAAATTACCGCCTGGTAACGCATTGGGAAACACCAGCACCAGAATTGCCAGCGGGAAAATGGCGATCATGTACTGCTTAACGCCCGCCAGGTTGACGTACTGGGTAGCAAACTTGCGGCCTCCCAGCAGCAGGGCGAAGCCGACTAAACCGGCGGTCACTATCATGATGATGGAGTAGAGCGTATCGCGCATCAGCGCAGGCGCGGCATCGCCGGTGGCCATTAGCGCGGAGATAAGGCTAACTTCAAGAATCACGACCGAAAGGCTGAGAATCAGCGAGCCGTAGGGTTCACCTAAACGGTGCGCCAGTACGTCGGCATGACGTACAACGCTAAAAGCGCTAAAGAGGATGGCGACCAGCGCCAGCAGGTTGATGCCGATCACCGGCAGAAGCGCTGTCTGGTTGCCGAAGAAGCTCAGCACCGCCAGCGCAGCAACGGGGAAAATCAGTGAGTACTCTGTGTGACGGGTTTTCTCATGTGCAGGCATTTACCATCCTCTCCGGAAAAAAGAACCAAGCAGGCAATCATTGCCTGATAAATATAATGAGTTTTCTGACGCAACGCAGTGTAACTTTTCATCAGCTGTGCTGCTGTGACTTTACGCGATTTTACTAAAAGCGGTTATCAACCATAACACGACAAAAGAGTGAGTTATTGCAGGATTACGTCACATATTCATTGTGTTGCGATAGTGACAAACTCACTTATTAACGATATTCATCCCGTTAATTCTCCTTCATGCTCTGTTTTATAGTGGTTTAACCCTCTTTTATCGTTGTTGCCAGTAAAAGTGTGGGTTTGCGTTTTAGCGCATATGTTCCAGGCTTAACGCTTAGGGTTGAAACAGGAGGAACTATGCCTTATTCAGCAAACCGTGAGCTGCCGGTCAGCGTGCGTCATGTCTTGCCGAGCCACGCGCGAAGAGGTTGCCCATAAAGTCGCCTGGTCAGCGGTCAAGCAAGAGTACGCTAAAGGTGAAGACGACAAGTGGCACCCTAAACATTAATTTCCCCTGCGGGCTAATGCGGCCCGCCGCGCCATTTCCCCTCATCATTCAAGTTCCCCGCCAGGCAGCCGATGCTATTTACACAGAATTTCCCTTTTGTGATCGGGGTCAATCTTGAAATTTTTGTTAAAAATGAATTAATGTCTTCTCTTAAGTCGATGCAACGCGCATCGCCTGTAGACATCAGTTTTCAGCAAACACACCGGCAAGATGTCAGTGCAGCAGAGGAGGTACAGTGTTAACGCGGGAATTTTTATTAAAAGCAGATTGTAAAACATCATTTGGCGATATTGATGAAGCACTGTTCTGGAGTTGCGAAAAGCGTGCGGCATCGCTCTCTGCCACGCTTGCCTGTCGCCCTGACCAAAGTCCGGTGTGGATTTTTGGCTACGGTTCGCTGATGTGGAATCCGATTTTTGAAGCGGCCGAAGTCGCACCGGGCCGTTTAGAAGGCTGGCATCGCGCCTTTTGTCTGCGTCTGATTGCCGGACGCGGCACCGTTACCGCACCCGGCCGCATGCTGGCGTTGAAAGAGGGCGGCTCAACCAGCGGGCTGGCGTTCCGTTTGCCGGAATCGCGTCTGCACGATGAACTGGAGCTGCTGTGGAAGCGTGAGATGATCACCGGCTGCTATCTGCCCACCTGGTGCGAACTGCAGCTGGAGGATGGTCGCAACGTTACCGCGCTGGTGTTCATCATGGACCCGCGTCATCCGCTGTATGAAACCGACTCCTGCCGCCGCACCATCGCACCGCTTATCGCGCAAGCCAGTGGCCCGCTGGGCACCAACGCACAGTATCTGTACGCGCTGGAGCAGGAGCTGGGTAATCGCGGTATGCAGGAAGAGGCGTTGACGCGCCTGGCGGCAGAAGTCAGAGCGCTGCAGAGTTCCGCAGCGCGCTAAGACTTATTACTGTGCTGGGTTGATCAGCCAGGTTCCAGGCTGATCGATGGTCAGTGATTGGCTATAAACCTGGTTGCCGTTACGCACTTCGATGCGATAGTTACCGGCAGCCAGATTCAGCGAGGCAAATCCGCTGCTCGAGGGTTTCACATCTTTGGCTTCCCCATTCAGCATCACATTCTCGCCCGCCTGCAAGCGCAGATAAACCGTTGCCACCGTGGGCGAACTGCTCACCGCGCTACTGCCTTGCGCAGCAGGCGCTGCCGGAGCGGTGGTAGCCGCGACGGGCGGCGCTTCGCTGTGACGATTCGCTTTCCATACCACCACCACCACCGCCAGAATGGCAATCGCGGCGGCTGCCACTAATCCAGGCGATAAGCGGCGCACGTTGCGCGGGGTTAAGGGCTCAACGGCTGCTGCAGCGTGATTGACCGCCAAAACCTGCGGTTCCGTTGTGACCATGACCGGCTCTGCTGGCGCAGGAGGCTCAGCCACCGTCGGTAAAGTTGTCGAGAGCGCTTCGACATCGCTGACCGGCAGGTCGATCAAACTGGCAAAGGCATCAATGCTTTGCGGACGATCCTCGGGCTTCATCGCTAACGCGCAGTCAATGGCGTGCAGCAACGGCAGCGAATAGCCTTCCGGCTGGCGCTCTACCAGCGGTTGATAGTTATCTTCGATACAGCGCACCACGCTGACCGGCGGCGCATGACCGGTGATCAGATTGTGCAGCACCGCACCGAGGGCATAAATATCGGTCCACGGACCTTGCTCGATTTCGCCTTCTTCACTGTATTGTTCAATCGGGGCAAAGCCGGGCTTCAGCATGATCTCGGTTTCGTCGGAAAGGTTGCCAATCTCTTTGCGCGCCGAACCGAAGTCGAGCAGCACCGGCAGCTGGTTCTCCTGAATCTGGATGTTATCCAGCGAGATATCACGATGCAGATAACCGGCGGTATGGATGGTATCAATCGCCCCAAACAGCGGCGGCAGCAGACGACGGATCCAGCTTTCATCAATGCTGTCCGGGCTGGTGATCTGCCACTCTTTCAACGTCATGCCGCTGTAATAGAGCGTGCCCATATAGGCGGTACCGTTCTCTTCCCAGAAGCGCAATACGTGCAGCAAGCCGGGATGATTGAAGCGTGCCAGCAGGCGCGCCTCCTGAATAAAGCTGTTGCGTCCTGCGGTAAATAACTTATGGAAACGCTCACCGCGCAGTTCCAGCGACATATCCGCCGCGCGTACCGCCAGCGACACCGGCATGTACTCTTTAATGGCGATAGTGCGCTCCAGCTGATGATCCCAGGCACGGTAAACAATGCCAAAGCCGCCGCCGCCAATCACTTCCTTGATTTCAAATTCATTAAACCGGTAGCCCGCAGGAAGGGCGTTAGGTGTATGGTTTTCGTTTGCCGACATAGTGAACTCTCTGAACACGTCCTGAAGCGCCCCGTCATACGATTGACGGCAGGCAACGACCGCTAATTAATTAATGTTACGCCAGGCACCAATCGCCGGATCGGCGAGATCCGCATGCAGGGTGTCAATCAGTAACACAGTCACTTTTTGCTGTGGCATAAACTGCGGCGACCAAACGCCGCGTAATGTTTCAACCCGCTTCTTCAGAACATCGTTATCCTGGTCAGCGGTTTTGTCCATCTTCACTAATAGCGTGCCGCTAAAGCGCCACACATGTTGTTGGGCATCAAAGGGCAGCACCAGCCAGCTATCATCGGCATCCGGACGCGTAACAATCATGCGCTGGTTATTGACCGAAACCACTTCCAGCGGCGGACCGCTCATTTTCAGGTCAGCAATGGGATAGCCCTGATAGAAGTTGAGCGCCACTTTGTGCGCTTTGCCTGCGCTCATCAGCGTCATGTCGCTTGGGCCTTCCAGCCAGCCTTCCGTAGAGCAGTGCTGTTGTGGATTATCCGGAATAAACAGCGATTCGCCTTTATCGTCCCACCAGGTACGGAAGTGGCAGCCGCCGGGCAGCGCAAAATGCTGCAGCGGTGTGCTATCCGCCGGGCGCGACAAATCGAGTGGCGCCGCATTAGTACTGGTGGCGCTGACGGTGGCATCGTTTAACACGATCGGCCGCCAGTTCTGCAGTTTGGCCGCGCTGCCGTTTGCCAGCACGCTGCCCTCTTTGTTGGTCATCTGCCACGGCAGCTCATCCAGCAAACCGCACTGATTTGCCAGCAGCGTACCGACGCGCGGCAGGAAGCTGGTTAAAATGCTGGAGTCGGTGCTTTTGCCGGAAACGATGCGCAGCGGCAGCGTCTCTTTACACCAGTCATTGGGCGCCTTACTGGCCACGTCATCGATATAGACTTCCAATGACAGGCTCGGGGAATACACCACGCGATAATCTTCTGCCTGCGCATTTAAGGCCAGCAACAGGGTTGCGAAGCCCGTCAACCACACTTTCATAAGAATCCTTGGATCAATAACGTGACGGCAGAAAACGTGCCGCATCAGCCTGGGAGTAAAGCAGCGTCGCTTCCTGCGGTTCGCCAATCCAGACTGCCAGAGCGCTGAGATTGTCGCTTTTCACACTGCGGTTAACGGCTTGTTCCATCAAAGTCAGCCACTCTTCGCAGGCATTTACCATGCGCAGTGCCAGTTCCATTTCGTGGGTGGTGAGATTGAGCCAGAATCCGTCGCTGCAGACGAGAAACGCGTCGCCATCGGTGAGTGAAATAACCTCACTAAACGTGGCCGGGCGTGCAGGCTCCACACCGAGCGCATTATAGAGTAAATTACTGTTAATGCCGGTATTTTCATAGCCCGCCTCACGTAACTGCTGGGCCAGACTGTGGTCACGCGTCACCTGATTCAGCACTCCATGACGGAAGTGATAAACCCGGCTATCCCCGGCGTGCGCCCACCATGCGCGCTGTTTTTCGCGGTCGATAAACAGCGCGGCGAGGGTGGTGCTCATGCGTGAAAAATTCGGATTTTTTCCCTGTGCCTCAATCAGCACCTGCTGGCAGTGTTCGATGGCGGCGCGCGTGCTTTCCGGGGTAAAGGTCTCGCTGTGCTGTAACTGCGTCAGTAAGGTATCGCGCACCAGCTGAGCGGCGATATCACCGCCAGGCAGACCGGCAACGCCGTCACACACCAGAAAACAGGCTTTGTGATCGTCCAGTTCGGCGCCGGTGCGGTCCTGATTTTCGTCGCGCATACCTTGCTGGCAGCGGCTGGCAAACATCATCTTCATGCGTCTTCGGTCCGCGTCTGAGAATCTTTGTACTGATTCACTTCCATATCATAGGCATGCAGGAAGGCTTCGCCGAACAGCGTGTGGAAGTCATCTTCAATTTCACCGGCGGTGCGCTGATAGTGGCGCGAGAAATAATCCCACATTGCCGCTTTGCGACCGCTGCTGAACCCAAGCTTTGGCAACACGCCATCTTTACGCGCCTCCTCTTCAAGGCGCTGCGGGCTAAACGATTGCAACATCGCGGCGATAATGGCGCGGATACCGGCAATCATGCCAAGCTGATGCGCCTGTAAATCCACCAGCGCATCACGCACCGCCGGTTCCGGCGGCATAAAGCCGGGCATCTGGCTTTGATACATCTGCATCAGCACGGTTTTACCCGATGGCAGAATTTTAAACGGGTTATTGGCTTCATTGAGGATCATCGTCATGTCGGCTTTCACGCCGCGCTTCAGAATCGAGCGCGAGGAGAGCAGGGCGACGGTGCCTTGCGAGAACAGACTTAGCATGCGGCCGGTCACGCGCATCTGCTCTTCGGTGATGGTGGTTTGCTGGCCGTTGTTCAGCCCCATGCCTTCCAGCAGCGCGGCGATCAGCTTGTCCTGGCTGGCACCAGGTAACACGTTCGGTAACGTCGGCGCATCGCTTTGTGGGTCGATAGCCAGACGCGGATCGTTGCGGCGCTCAGCGCGGGCGACAGGTTCGGGGATGGCCTCCGGCTGCTGTAACATGCCAAGCGGATCGTCGGTGTTGTCGGCAAAAAAAGCCAGCGGATCGCCCCGACTCGCGTTGAGGTTATTGGGATCGCGCACCTCAAGCCCGTACTCACCAATTTGTAGCGTATCACCATCTTGCAACGCCACTTGCGAACCGCGTTGCAGCGCGACGCCATTCAGCACCACCGAGGTGACGCTGCCTTGATTGGTTAAACGGCACTCGCCTTCCGGCGAAAGGTGTACCAGCGCCTGCAGACGCGATATCGCACGCGATTCGTCGGGCAGTACCAGATCGTTATCCTGACTGCGGCCGATGGTGCCGCCGGGCGGTTTGAAATCAACCGTTTTTGCCGGCACATCCGTATTGCACTGCACAATGGTAAATTGCATGAGTCTTCCCGTTAACAAGGCAAACGCTGCGGCCTATTCAAACATCGGTGGATAGAGGCCGTTGCGGCCCGGCTGTGCACCAGACGCCGGGTTAAACAATAACGTAAACAGTTGCGCAGTAAGCGGGCCACTGTGCTTATGCGTGGCATGGCTAAAACCGTCACTGCGATTACTCCACCAGTAGCTGATGTGCTGCTGCGGATCGAACCTGTCGGCCACTTCACGCCAGCTTAGCGTGCAGGGCAAATCCTCAAAACCAATCACGTCCATAATGTCGCTGCGCTGGGTATCCGGCACCATCAGCGGCGACAAATGCTGCATTTGCTGCTCCAGTGCATCGGGGTTGAGCCGATCGCGTACCGCGTGCAGCAGCAGCGCGCCAAGCTCCTGAAACCAGTCGCCGGACATCGCCAGCTGCGCACTGTGCCAGTGGCTCAGTGGAAAACTACGCAGCGCCAGCAGCGGCCAGGCACGGCCCACGCGATCGCTCGAGGGCAGCAGACAGCCCATCTGCACCTGCTGGCGCAGCGGCGAAAGCGGTAACACAAAATTCCACACCGGCGCCTGCAAAAACTGCGCGGTGCTGGCACCCGGCTGCTGATGCCAGTGCATCAATCCTTGTTGAAACCAGTGGCTCCATGGCGTCACGGTATGTTCGCTCAGACGCTGGCGCAAAAAATCGCCGGTAGCCGGTAACTTGCCGTACCAGCCCGGCGCAGTGTGTGTCGGCATCGTTACCTCACCATTACTCACTGTGTCTGGTCAATCGCTGCGCAGCGGCATGCGGCGCAATCGCCAGCGTATTGCTACTTTCACCGGCATTTTTCAGATTCTCCGCAAGCTTGCGCATCATTAATGCGTTATCGCGTGCATACGGCGAAGATTGAATCTGCTGATCCAGCAGCTGGCTAAGATGCCAGTCGAGCTGCTGCAAATCACGCGCGCTGACATCACTGGGCAGCGTACGCTGCAGGTTTTGCATCAGCCAGCCACGCAGAAACTCGCCGTCATAATTGCGCGGCTGATACAGCATCTGATAGGCACGCAGCGCATTGCGACTGTATTCGTTATCGTTGCCCGGATCGTCACGCAGCAAATTAGTGATCTGCTGGGCCACGCGTGGCAACAGGAGAGACTTAAGCGCATTTTGATAAAGCGCCCACGCCGCATCGCTTACCTGGGTACCACGATACAAACCCACGCGCATGGTAAGCGGTGGATTGTCGAGGGAAAAACGCTCAGACAACGGCAGTTTTACCAGGTTATTTAAGAAGGGTAGCAGATCAAAAATATTATCGGCGGGCTGATGAATCACCTGCTGACTTTGCACGGTGATCGGCGCAATGCGCTCAGCTACCTGATCAAGATAACGCTGATTCTGCACGTAGCTGGTGAGCCACAAACAGGAGAGTAGCAGCAGGGCGCCGGTGAGCACGCCATAGCCAATCCAGTGGAACAGGCGGTTACGGTATTCCCAGTGGCGATTGCTGCCTGCTAAACCGCTTTCGCGAAACACCAGGTCACTCAGCAAATCACGGATAAAGAAACTCTGGCCTTTATTGCCGGGAATCGGGCTGCTGCGATTGACGCTATCCCAGGCTGCCAGGCTGCTTTCACCAGTATGCGGCAGCTGCAATTTGCGGTTCAGCTCACCCATGATGCGGTCAAACGGCAAACCTTCCTGGGTGCCGCTGGTAAAGAACAAACCGCGCGCCGACCAGGCAATTGGCTCCTGATGGCTGGAGAACACCACGTCGAGGTACTCATTCAGCAGCGGACGCAGCGAGCTGAACTCCTGTGGGAACAGGAAGCTATCAGCGCGCTGCGTCAAATCGCGTTCGCTGGCCATCACGTTGGCCAACTGCTGCTGCAAACGCTGCTCTAAGTGCTGATATTGCTGGCTAAAGCTGCGGTGCCAATCATCTTTATGCGGTTTGCCCGGTTCCCACGGAAAGGTAAAGCCCCAGATGGCATCGCGCTGCGGCTTGCTCTGGCTGCCGTAAAAGCTCATAAAACCTTTCAGCAGATCGGTTTTGGTTACCATCACGTAAACCGGGAAATGGATGCCGGTGTGCTGATGCAGTTCCGCCATGCGCTCACGCAGCGCGCTGGCCTGCGCATGGCGCGCCTCCGCCGAATCGGTGAGCAGATCGGAGACGCTGATAGTCATGATCACACCGTTGATTGGCTGGCGAGTGCGATAGCGTTTCAGCAGGTTGATAAAGCTTTGCCATTCAGCGCCGTCGCGCGCGCGCTGACTCTCCTGCAAGGCGTAACGGCCAGCGGTGTCGATCAGCACCGCGCTGTCGGTAAACCACCAGTCGCAATGTCGCGTACCGCCGACGCCGCGGATGGCCGCTTTGCCGAGGCTGTCGGTCAGCGGAAACTCTAATCCGGCGTTGAGCAGCGCCGTGGTTTTACCGGCACCCGGTGCGCCAATCATCACGTACCACGGCAACTGATAAAGGTAGTGACTCTGAAAGCGTGCCAGCCAGCTCTTCTGATGACGACGACCAAATTGCGTGCGCTTGAGGCGCAGTGCTGCTTCGCTGAAGCGCTGCGCCAGCAGCGTTTCGGTAGCCTGACGATCGGATAACTCTTCCTGGCTCATCTGCTGCAAGCGATTGAGCAGCTTGCTGTTGAACCAGCCGCGCCACAGCGCCGGAATAAACTGGAACAGCAGCCACAGCAAGAACAGCAGACCCACCACCAGCTGACGCGGCAATACCGGCTCGAGCGGCCGCGTATCGCCCCAGCTCCACAGCGGGCCGAGCATCCACAGCACGCAGCTGAGCGCGGTGACGCCAATCAGGCTCCACAGTAAGCGATGGGTTAAGAGATGTTGCAGTGATGCGCGCATCATTGGCCTCCCTGATGATTGCCGAGGGTTTCCGGTGTCGCAAACAAGGTGATTTCCACCCGGCGATTGCGCGCGCGGTTTTCATTGCTGTCATTCGGCAGCAGCGGATTACTGTCGCCGCGACCTTCCGCTTTCACGCTGTGGCCTTCAGCTAACTGCGGATTAAGCAGCTGCGTCACCGCGCGTGCGCGGGCAAAAGAGAATTCATAGCTTGAGGCGAAACGGCCGTCGACCGGGCTGTTATCGGTGTAGACCGAAACCAGCACCGTGCCTTTCACCGTCTTCATCGCGCTGGCAACGTGGGCCAAAAGCGCGCGACCCACCTGATTCACCACGGTGCCATCACTGGAAAACAGTTTATCGGCGGGAATGATCACTTTGCTGCCGAATGCGCCGTCGCTCACTTCCAGCTGACCAGCGGCAATCACATCATTAAGGCGTTGATGGAGATCGAGCAGCGCCTGCGGCGAAGTAGGGCGACGGCCGGGCGTGATTTGGGGCAAGGGAGTTTGATAGATAGTACGTAACAGCGGTTCGGCCGCGTTGCCCAGTCGCCAGTTCAGCCCGCTATAAATCAGGCTGGCCACCAGGGTCGCTAAGGTCACGCAGGCCCATAGCGGCACCATCGGACGCGTTAAGGTGCTCACCAGCGGATGCACTTCCACCAGCGGTACCGCGGCATTCGCGCTCGACGGGCGGTTTTCAGCAATCAGTTGCGCCAGACGTTTCCGGATGGCTTCGCACTGCACGCGGCCATTCTCACTGCCGCGATAGCGCCCTTCATAGCCGAGCAGCAGGCAATAGTGGATCAGTTCCAGCAGCCAAAGATGCTGCTGTGGACTTTGTGACACGCGCGAAAGCAGCTGGAAAAACTTCTCGCCGCCCCAGCTTTCATTATGAAAAGTCACTAACATGCCGTTACCAGACCACACGCCGCGCGTGCCCCACGGCGTTTGCGCCGCGGCTTCATCCAGCACGCTGCACAGGCAGTAGCGCGCGCCGATGATCATCTCAAACGGCAGCCCCGCTTGTTTACAGCGCTGCTCAAACTGACGGATCTCTTCGATCAGTAACTGACGCAAACCGGCAGGATCGTCATGCGTGGCGGCCTGCCGTATGCGGACGACGGCATTCAGAATCGGTGCTGCGGCATTAAGCAAAAGGTTATCATTGCCCGCGACAATGCCATCGCGAGCAAGGGAATCCTGAGTCATTAAATCTTGGTTATCCAGGCAAGGGCGAAAATCACAGCCATATCGACAAGCACTGTGCGCCGGATTGCATTATCAGTCTAAGATCCAGGTCGCGGTATCGTTAGTGCGACAAGCTTTACTGGCGCCCCCAACGGCCACACAGACCTGTTTGCTGTTACGGCGAGGACGTGGACGATCGCTACGGATGGTCGCGTCATAACGGCTGCTCTCCACGCCGGCTTTTGGCGGAATATAGCCGATAAGCTGACCATTCGGTTCATCAGCCACCGCAAGCCAGCTGTGTTCAACACGACCCAGAACTTCAAACGGTTTGGCGTTATCGAGATAGCGCACCACCTTGCCACCAAAATCAGGCGTGGTCATCACGGAAGCCGCATACAGTGCGCGATAGCTCTCATTAACCGGCGTGAACTCAGCAGGTGCTGCCACCGCATGACGATGGACCAGTTGCACGCCATTTACTTCGCTGGTTACCAGTGTGTCATCAGTAACGGGCGGCGGTGGCGCTTTACAAGCAGCCAGACTTAACACCGCGAGTAAGACAAGCACGAGACTCTTATTCACCATGATCCTCAAATTTCATCAGATTAGCTGCAGAGTAATCTGCGGCACGGGCCGGTTAGGCAGGCAGATTAGGCAGCAAGAAAGCCATCAAAAAAACAGACAGATTACAGAAAGATAGTGCTGAACTAAGTCTACCTAAGACTTTTGAGAATTCAAACCATTGCACCACTCGAAATCCCGTGCTAGCGGGCGAAAAAGCAGCGCAGGCCGATGATATAAAACACATAGTCACGGTGATAGATAAGCTCAGTTAATTTATTCGGTGCGGTAAGCGATACACGTTGGCGTAACGGCTTTTGGTGGCTGCTAGTGCCAATCATAAATGGTAAATAAGATTAATCTATTTATGTGAAATAAAAAAGATTGCCCAGGGAAACAATTTTCTTAATTTCGGAATTTCCGCGCCCGATTCTGCCGTTATTTATCCTGGTACGGCACGGGTTTTGCTTAATCTCTCATTTCAACGCCAACGTCAGTTTGCACAATTTATGTGCATCCTGCGCCTTCAGACAGTGCAAATTGGCGGCTTACTGCCCGTTTTAGCCGTGATCCGGCGGAAAGATAAGGCAAAATCATTGGCACACCGTTTGCAATATCCCACTTACATTGCGCATTTGCTTCACGTTGCTGCAGAGGCGAGTGCTTTGGATAAAGGCGTCCTACCCATGTTGAACTCATGGCACAGGACGCCTTTTTTTATGCCTTTATCACTACGTCTGCTGGCGATGGCTGCACACAATTTCACTTATGGCTAAATAAACTCACATTTCTCCCCTTTAATCCGCGCTTTAGCCTGAGCGGGTTTTGGCATTCTATGCTCAGAATTCCTGCCAGCTGAGGTGCGTTGTGGCTGAAGAGAGTAACGAGGACAAAACAGAATCGCCCACACCCCACCGACTTGAAAAAGCGCGTGAGGAGGGGCAGATTCCGCGTTCGCGCGAGCTGACTTCAGTGATGATGCTGTTGATTGGGCTGCTGATTTTGTGGGTCGGCGGTAACAGCATGGCGGAGCGCCTGGCGAGCATGGTGGCCACCGGTTTTCGTTTTGATCACGGCATGGTAAGCGATGACAAGGTGATTATTGGCCACATCGGCAGCCTGATTAAACAAGCGGTGATTGCGCTGCTGCCGCTGATGGGCGGTTTAGTGGTGGTGGCCCTTGCCGGACCGATGGCGTTGGGTGGTCTCAACTTCAGCGGTAAATCCATCAAGTTCGATCTCAAGAAGCTCAATCCGTTAACCGGCATCGGCCGCATGTTCTCCGGACAAACCGCGGCCGAGTTGGTGAAGTCGATCATGAAAGCGGTACTGGTTGGCGTGGTCGCCGGTTGGTACATCTGGAGCCATTGGGAAGAGATGCTGCGCCTGATGAGCGAATCGCCGGTCAACGCGCTGCACCACGGTCTAACGCTGATGGCCGCCTGCTGCGGGCTGATCATGCTGGGATTGTTCCCGATGGTCGGTTTTGACGTGTTCTGGCAGCTCTACAGCTACTTCAAAAAACTGAAGATGACGCGTCAGGAAATCCGCGACGAACACAAGCAAAACGAGGGCGATCCGCACGTCAAAGGGCGTATTCGTCAGGCGATGCGGGCCGCCGCACGTCGCCGCATGATGGCCGATGTGCCCACAGCGGATGTCATCGTCACCAACCCGACGCACTACTCGGTGGCGCTGAAATATCAGGAAGGCAAGATGAACGCGCCAAAAGTGGTAGCGAAAGGCGCGGGCGATATTGCACTGAAAATTCGTGAATTAGCCAAAGAGCACCGCATCCCGATTCTGGAAGCGCCGCCGCTGGCGCGTGCGCTGTATCGACACACGGAAATAGGCCAGTTCATTCCCGGCGCGCTGTATGGCGCAGTGGCAGAAGTGCTGGCCTGGGTTTGGCAGCTACGACGCTGGAAGCGTGAAGGCGGCCTGATTCCAAACAAACCAAAAAACCTGCCGGTTCCGGCAGACATGGACTTTGCAGGAGAGAACAGAAACGATGGCTAATTTAGCCGAGAAGCTGCGTTTACCGGGCAACTTTAAAGACACGCAATGGCAGGTGCTGGCGGGGCCGGTACTGATCATGTTGATCCTGTCGATGATGGTGCTGCCGTTACCCGCATTCATTCTTGACCTGCTGTTCACCTTTAACATTGCGCTGTCGATCATGGTGCTGCTGGTGGCGATGTTTACCCAGCGCACGCTGGAGTTCGCCGCATTCCCAACCATTCTGCTGTTCTCGACGCTGCTGCGTCTGGCACTGAACGTCGCTTCCACGCGTATCATCCTGCTGGAAGGTCACACCGGCGCCGATGCCGCCGGACGCGTGGTGGAAGCCTTTGGTCACTTCCTCGTCGGCGGCAACTTCGCTATCGGTATCGTGGTGTTCATCATCCTCGTTATCATCAACTTCATGGTCATCACCAAAGGTGCTGGACGTATCGCCGAAGTCGGCGCGCGTTTCGTGCTGGATGGTATGCCAGGTAAGCAGATGGCGATCGATGCCGACCTCAATGCCGGTTTGATTGGTGAACAAGAAGCCAAACAACGCCGTACCGAAGTGACGCAGGAAGCCGATTTCTACGGCTCGATGGACGGTGCGAGTAAGTTCGTGCGCGGTGATGCCATCGCCGGCATCCTGATCATGGTGATTAACATCATCGGCGGCCTGCTGGTCGGCGTGGTGCAGCACGGTATGGATCTCGGTCACGCCGGTGAAACCTACACGCTGTTAACCATCGGTGACGGCCTGGTAGCGCAGATCCCCGCGCTGGTGATTTCCACCGCGGCAGGTGTCATCGTGACGCGCGTGGGCACCGATCAGGATGTCGGCGAGCAGATGGTGACCCAGCTGTTCAAAAATCCGCGCGTGCTGATGTTGAGCGGCGGCGTGATTGGTTTGCTCGGTCTGGTGCCGGGTATGCCGAACCTGGTGTTCCTGCTGTTCACCGCTGCGCTGTTGGGCCTGGCCTGGTGGTTGCGCGGTCGTGAAATGCAGCCGAAGAAACCCGCAGAATCCTCAGGTTTGGTGAAACCTCAGGAGACGCCAGCCACTGTGGAGGCGTCATGGACCGATGTGCAGCTGGAAGATTCGCTGGGGATGGAAGTGGGCTATCGTCTGATTCCGATGGTCGATCACCTGCAAAACGGCGAACTGCTGGGCCGCATCCGCAGTATTCGTAAGAAGGTGGCGCAGGAGGTCGGTTTCCTGCCGCCGGTGGTGCATATCCGTGACAACATGGAGCTGCCGCCCGCGCGTTATCGCATCCTGATGAAAGGGGTGGAGATTGGCAGCGGTGATGCCTATCCGGGCCGCTGGATGGCGATCAACCCAGGCACCGCCGCCGGTTCGTTGCCAGGTGAGCCGACCGTCGATCCGGCCTTTGGTCTGGCGGCGATCTGGATCGATAGCGCATTGAAAGAGCAGGCGCAGATTCAGGGCTTTACCGTGGTTGAAGCCAGCACTGTGGTAGCAACCCACCTTAATCATCTGATTGGCCAATACGCCAGCGAGCTGTTTGGTCGTCAGGAAGCGCAGCAGCTGTTGGATCGCGTCACCCAGGAGATGCCGAAGCTGACCGAAGATCTGGTACCGAGCGTCATTACCCTGACCACGCTACACAAAGTGCTGCAAAACCTGCTGACCGAACGCGTATCGATTCGCGACATGCGCACCATTATTGAGACGCTGGCAGAACATGCGCCGGTGCAGAACGATCCGCAGGAGTTGACCAGCGTGGTCCGCGTGGCGCTGGGACGTGCCATCACCCAGCAGTGGTTCCCGGGCAATGGCGAAGTGCAGGTGATTGGCCTCGATGCCACGCTGGAGCGTCTGCTGCTGCAGGCATTACAGGGCGGCGGTGGACTCGAGCCGGGTCTGGCCGATCGCTTACTGGTGCAGGCGCAAGGTGCGCTGCAGCAGCAAGAGATGGCGGGCGCGCCGCCGGTATTGCTGGTGAATCATCCGCTGCGTGCGCTGCTGGCGCGCTTCCTGCGCCGCAATCTGCCGCAGCTGATCGTGCTGTCGAATATGGAACTGACCGATAACCGTCAGATCCGCATGACCGCCACCATTGGAGGCAAGTAATGCGCCGCTGGTGCTGGGCATTAATGATGTTGCCGATAATGGCGATGCCGCTCACGGCCAACGCGGCCAGCGGTGCCTGGACCGCCAACGCCAGCGGCCCCAGCCTCGGCGTGCGCGGTAACTGGCTGAAGACGCCGGCGCTGCGTGCGCCGTCATCCGCACCGGGCACTATTTCTGTGGTGAACTGGCGCTATCAGCTCAGCCGTCCTGCGCCGTCGGGTTTGCTGGTGCGCTTATGTGCCGCCGATCGCTGTGTCGAAATCGAAGGGGCCAGCGGCAGTACGCGGGGTTTAGCCAACGTCGCCGCAGAAGAGACGCTGCATCTGGCCTTTGGTTTTCAGGGCAAGGGCGCATTGCCGCCGGGCTTGCGCGTGGTGAGCAGTGAAGTGACGGTGAATTATCAGTAACCATGAAACTATCGGCGACGCTTATGGCGCCGCCGATAGTCTCAATTAAGGTTTATCCCCCTGACTGAAGAGGGGTGGCGAAGCCAGCTTTGCATCCTGCCTTAATTCCTTAACCTGCTTCGCACTCACCTTAGCCGCTGCCGGATTACCAAACTGCTGACTGACAAAGTTACTGACGTCAGCCACCTGCTGATCGCTCAGCTCCGGCGCAAAGGCGGGCATAAACACGTCGCCTTCCGTCATGTGACGATGCACACCGTTGAGGATCACTGACACCACGTTGGGTGCATCTGTCGCACCGGTGCTGGTGTGGTGGAACAGCGATGGATAAGCATGGAAGCCCGTGCCCGATCCCGCACCTTCCGCACCGTGACAGCTGGCGCAGTTACCGGCAAACAGCACCGCACCGGGCTGCGCGTTGCGCGTTGCGTCATCTGCGCCGCGCAGTGCAATCAACGCGGTTGACGCTTGTCCCCAGCTATCACGCGGCCTGGTTTGCTGCTTATCCGCCTGTGGCTTGACGCTGCGCAGATAGGTAGCGATATCTTGCAAGTCACTGTCCGGCAGATATTGCAGGCTGTGCTCAATCGCTTCGGCCATCGGGCCGGAGGCGCTGGCTTTGTTAGCGACAAACCCGGTTTTCAGGTAGGTCACCAGCTGCTGCTGGCTCCAGTTGCCAATGCCCGCCTGCTTGTCCGGTGTAATGTTGTACGCCGTCCAGCCACCGAGATCGCCACCGGCCAGCGCGTGATCGCTGTCCATGCCCATGGTCAAATTACGTGGTGTGTGACAGGTGCCGCAATGCGCCAGCGCTTCGACCAGATAGCGACCGTTATTCCACTGCGCGCTCTGCTGCGCATCGTTCTGTAATTCGCCCTTATCAAAGTTAAACCACTTCCAGAAGCGCATGCCCCAACGCTGGTTGAACGGGAACGGCAGGTCGGTTTGGGGTGAGGCCTGATGTACCGGCGGCATCGAGAGTAAATAGGCTTTAATCGCCAGCACATCGTCGCGCTTCATTTTGGTGAAGGAGTCATACGGCATTGCCGGATAGAGCTGCTCACCGTTTTTGCCAATGCCGTCGCGTACCGCGGCAACAAACTGATCGTCACTCCAGCTACCAATACCGAACTGCTTATCGGCGGAGATATTGCTGCCCCAGATCTGACCGAAAGGCGTACTGACGGCAAAGCCGCCGCCAAACAGCGGACCGTTGGTGGCGGTATGGCAAGCGGTACAGTCGCTGGCGCGTGCCAGATATTCACCGCGTTTAATCTGCGCGGCGTTGTCTGCCGCCTGAGCCACGGCACACTGCATCAGGACCAGCGCGATAGCGGCCTGAAGTAATACAGGTTTCATCGGGTAATCCTTATAAGCTTGCCAGCACGCTGTCGGCCATGCGTAGCGCCAGCGCGGTGCCGGTCAGGGTGGAGTTCACCGTCGACGCTGAGGGCATAATGCCGGTGCCGGCGATAAACAGGTTCGGGTGGTCGTGAGTGCGGCAGTGGCCATCCACCACCGAATCCTGCGGATTGCTGCCCATGATCATGGTGCCGGTGATGTGCTGATTGTTGTCGTAAACCCCGCGTGGGCTATAAATCGCCTCCGTTCCGCCCATCTGTTTAACCATGCGCTGGAAGTCGGCCATTGACTGGTCATAGCCGCGATGCACGTATTCCGGGAAGCTGTAATGAACCTCGAGACGAGGAATGCCCCAGGCATCCTTTTCCGTTTTGCTCAGGGTGACGCGGTTCTGCGGTTCCGGCAGCATCTCCAGCAGGCACTTCAGCTGGACAAAACGCTCGGCCTGGAAAGCCAGCTTGTCATTGAGCGCCTGGCCGTAATAACCCTGACGCACCAGGCGTTCGGTGAGATAGCGCACCGGCGAGGTGTTGGAGAGGTCGATACGCAGCGCCGAACGTTCAGCGCGGAAATCACCGTCACGCAGATTATTGATACTGCCGGGACGCATTGGGCCACGACCAAACCACACCGGCTCATCGGCGTAAAACTCTACCGACGATCCAGGATGATCCATCAGATTACGCCCCACCATACCGGAACGATTGGCGATGCCGTCCGGATAGCGTTCGCTGGCGGAGAGCAGCAGGATTTTCGGGCTCTCAATGCCGTTCGCCGTCAGGACAAACTGTTTGCCGGTGACGCGATGGCGCACTTTGTTTTGGTCGAGATAATGCACCGCCTGAATGGTGCCTTTATCGTCGGCTTCAATGCGAAACACCACCGCGTTGGTGACAATTTTCACCCCGGCATCCAGCGCCTTGCGTGCCGCTATGCCGCCGTGATACTGCGCATCAATCGGGCACACTGGCATGCAGTTATTATTGCCGCAGCAGGCTGGACGACCGTCATAGGCGATGCTGTTGCGCGCCTGTGGACCAATGCCAACCTCATAACCCAGCGGACCGAGACGCTGCTTCAGGCGATCAAAACCGTACGGCAGCGGAATGCCTGGCAGTGGGTAAGGGCGTGAGCGTGGAGAAGCCAGATCGCTATCGCCGGATACGCCCATCTGATACTCGGCGTCACAGTAATAAGGCTCCAGCTCGGCATAGCTGATCGGCCAGTCACGACCAACGCCGTACAGCGACTGAATACGCATATCGTTGGGTAACAGGCGGAAAGCCTGGCCAGCCCAGTGCCACGTGGTGCCACCGGTACCGCGCAGATACTGGGCGCGATAGGGATCCGGGCCTTTCTGGATCAGATAGTTATTATCACTGGGAATAAATTTCGGCTGCGGTGCCCACGGCTGCGGCGGATAGGGTTCAGTGAAGTCGCCTTTAAACGGCGAGTTGCGGAAATATTCCACCGCGCGATCGCGTTTGATCTCCGGCCCGGACTCCAGTATCAGCACCGACGCGCCGGCGTTAGCCATCTTCAGTGCCGCCAGTGAACCGGCAATACCGGCACCAATCACCACCACATCGGCGCTTAATGAATCAGACATGTGCTCTCCTTGCTGGCGGTTGCGTCCAGAAGTTAGGTTGCCCCGGCGCGTAGCTCGGTGGTAACAGCCAATCGCGTACCCGCTGATAGCTGACAATATTTTCGAAGGCGATGCATTGCGGCCGTGGCAGCGGGCCGACGACGCCCAGATACCAACCGGAAACCAGCGCCTGATAAAGGTCGTTCAATGCATTGGGCTGGGAGCTCAACAGCGTCAATAGCGTGCTGCCGTTGGCGGCGGGCTGCTGCTGCAATAGCGTGCTGAGCGTATCGAGTTGGCTATCAAGCTGCGGGACATGCTCGTGCAGCCAGCTGTACAGGCGCTGGGCCAGTAGAGTATCCGGCTGTGCCAGCCCGGTGAGGGTGATGGAAATTGCGCGAAAACTGGCGGAGGGCGCAACCGCGGCGGCCAGCGGGGGTGCCGCCAAAGCGAGGTTGCCGGGCAGCACCTGCGCCAGGACGCCAGCCACCAGCAGGCCCGCCGTGCCGGTCAATAGCCGGCGGCGTGAAAGAGTCATCAGAAAAGATTCCTTGAAGTTACTTCAGCGCCTGAGCGGCAGCCTCTGAAGCCTGATTATCCAGTTCCTGTTTGGGGGTGCTGACGCCGACGGCGCCGACCACTTCACTCTGCAGCTGGAGCGGGAAGCCCCCGCCGAGTGCGACGGCATGCGGGATGGCGAGAACGGTGGTTTCACCGCTCTGCAAACGCTGCATAAATTTCAGTGAGGGGGCGTGATACAGCGCCGAGGTGCGGGCTTTACCTATTGCGGCATCCACGCAACCCGGCGACGCGCCGTCAAGGCGCTGGAAGGCCAGCAGCGTGCCGCTGGCATCGACCACCGCCACGCAGCCGGTACTGTGCTGGGCGCTGATGCTATTTTTCACACTGGTCATGACCTGGTTGGTGTGGCTGGCGTCCAGCTCGGCGGCGCTGGCCTGGCCGATACCCGCTGCCAGCAGCAGGGAAAGGGCGACAGATGCTCTACTCTTCATTTTTTGCTTCCGATATTTATTGTTTTAAACGTGCTTCTCGTCTCGCTTACGCTACGCTGTTGCAAAAATGTAAACAATTGCCGATAAACAAAACGCATACCTCTATCCGTATAACTCATTGAGGTGGATAGATCTTATCCAGCGTCTCTTGCCAGATGAACGGTGTCAGTTGTTGATAGCGCAAGGAATGTGCGTTTAACGCATCAATCAGCCCTTGCTGTGTCGCAACAATTGCTGCGCTCATCGCGGCCGGTACGTTGACGTCTTGCAGCGTTTTCACGACTTCCTGCATCTCTTCAGCGCGGCGCTGGCCGTGTTCCGCCACGCGGCCAATCAGGTAGTGCGGCAGCTGATCGTTCCAGCCAAGCGAAGGAAAACTGGCGTGCAGCGAGTCGAGCACCGCTTCTTCAACGCCGTACTGCCGCGCCGCACTCAGACATTCGGTGGTCAGTGCCTCCAGTCCTTTAATCATGACGCTGCGGCACATCTTAATCGCCGAGGCTTCACCCACTTCGCAACCCAGCAGGCGGCTGTTGCAACCGAGTTGTTGCAGCAGCGGCTGCACTTGAGCAGCCTGAACACCGCCAATCAGCAGCGGCGTGGCCAGGCGCTTTGGCGGCACCGGCGCCATCACCGCCACGTCGACGTAGCTGGCACCGCTGGCGCTAATCACCTCCGCCGCAGCGCGTTTGGTATGCGGTGCCACGGAATTGAGATCGAGAAAATGCTGGCCATTGTGTAATAGCGCTGCGGCCTGCCGCGCCACGTTCAGTGCCTGCGATGCGGTGACCGTGGAGAACACCAGTACGGCATCCTGCAGCGCTTCAGCCAGCGAGTCGGCCAACCGCACGCCGCTGTGCTGCGCTTTTTGCCGCAACGCGGGCAGGTTCTCCGCCTCAAGGGCTTTGCGATCCCATACCGTCACCGCATTGCCCTGCGCCTGTAAGTCATGGGCCAGAATGCCGCCCGCTTCACCAAAACCGATAAACGTGATGTTCATCCATTACTCCTTGCTGAATGGCCAAATCGCCGCCGCAATCAACACCTCACCGGCAAAAATGGCACGTGCGGTGCGCAGCAGACCGCAGCCCGCCAGCGGGTTATCGCCGCTACGCTGCAGCAGCACGCTGAACTCACCGCTCGGATGTTCCACGCTCAGGCGCTGCTGAGGCGCATCGCTGATACGTGCCAGACCGTCAGCGACGCTACCCGGAATCAAACAGGCGCTGGCGACGCTCACCGCGCCGAGCACGCCAATCGAGGCGTGGCAGCGGTGGGGAATAAAGGTGCGTGAGCTGATCGCACCGCCGTGACGTGCCTCAGCCAGCAGGGTCACTTTCGGCACAGTGCGCTGGCTGACATCACCCAGATTCATGCGCGGCCCGGCCTGCAGGCGAATCGACTCCAGCCGCTGTTTCAGCTCGCTGTCGTTGTCTAATTCGTCGCGGCTTTCATAGCCGCTGCGATTAACATCCGCAGCTCGCACCAGGATCACCGGCATACCGTTGTCGATGCAGGTGACGTCGATGCCGTCAAAGCGATCGCGCGGTTGACCGGTCGGCAGCAGGGCGCCACAGCTCGATCCCGCAATATCGTTGAAGGTGAGGGCGATCTCGCCCGCCGTGCCCGGTACGCCGTCAATGCGCAGTTCGCCGTCATAGTCGACTTCCCCGCCGGGCGTGGCGAACGTTGCTTCGGCAATTTGCCCGGTGTTGTGCATAAAAATGCGCACCGTGGTGCATTCACGGCCCGCCGCAACCAGCCCGCGCTCGACCGCGAAGGGGCCGACGGCAGCGAGAATATTGCCGCAGTTTTGTCCGTAATCGACGCTGGGGCGATCGACGTTGACCTGGGCAAACAGATAATCGACATCGGCATCGTCGCGGCTGGACGCGCTGACGATCGCCACTTTGCTGGTCAGCGGATCGGCGCCCCCCAGGCCATCTATCTGACGGATATCGGGCGATCCCATCACCGCTAGCAGCACCCGGTCACGCGCCGTGGGATCGGCTGGCAGATCCTGGGCCAGAAAGCAGGCGGCTTTTGAGGTGCCGCCGCGCATCAACAAGCAGGGAATGCGACGCTGGCGCATGGCTTACTCCTTCAGTTGATCAAGCGTGTCGAGATAGCGCAGGCCCTTTTCCGCCAGGCGCGGGCGCATCTGGTAAATATCCAGCCCCAGTTCACCGTCTGCCAGGCGGGCACGTTTGCTCTCCTCCAGCGCTTCACGCTGACGCGCTTTTTCTGCCACGCTGGCGGCGTCACTGCGCGGCACCACTAACACGCCGTCGTCATCGGCCACGATCACGTCGCCGGGCCAGACCAGCTGTCCGGCGCACACGAGCGGGACATTGACCGAACCGAGCGTCTCTTTCACGGTGCCTTGCGCATACACCGCACGCGACCAGACCGCGAAACCCATTGCGCGCAAGGTGCGGCTATCACGCACCCCAACATCCGCCACCAGTCCGCGTACACCGCGCGACTGAAGCGAGGTTGCCAGCAGATCGCCGAAAAAGCCGTCGCTGCACGGTGAGGTGGGCGCTACCACCAGCACATCGCCCGGCTGGCACAATTCCACTGCCACGTGGAACATCCAGTTATCGCCTGGCGCCACCAGCACGGTGATTGCACTGCCAGCAATGCCACAATCCTGCTGAATGGGGCGAATGGCGGGATCGAGCAAGCCTGTGCGCCCCTGCGCTTCATGCACGGTGGCGACACCTGAACGGGCCAGGGCATCAATATCCACCGCAGCAGCACGTTGAATATGGCGTACCGCCACGCCTTTTTTACCGATGAGGCTCATGCCAGATCCTCCGTTACGCGCGGGAAGATGCTTTGATAACCTTCGCCATAAACGATATCGCGCTGACTGGTGATCCCGACGTTACGCTTGGCCTGCACGCCACGCTGCTGCGCCACGCGCGTGTAGTATTCCCACAGATGTTCCTGCCCGGCCATGCACTGAATCGCCTGATATTTTTTATCCCACACCGAGGTGATATCCAGCAGCACGTCCGGTTTCCAGCTGCACTGCTCTGGCTGGTGCGGTTCGAAGCAGTAGACCGGCGGTGCACCAATGATTTTTTCGCCCGGACGATAGCCTTCAGCCTGGGCAATAATGCGTGCTTCCTGCGCCAGATGCGTGGCCATCGGATGATCGTAGTTGTAGGGATCCTGCAACGAGTGCGTCAGGACAAAGTGCGGCTGCACCCGGCGGTAAACGTCGGCCAGACGGAACAGGGTTTCTTTGTCGGCACGCAGCGGATAATCGCCGAGGTCAAAAAATTCGATGCTGGCACCCAGAATGTCGGCCGCCGCCTGCGCCTCGCTGCGCCGGGCCGCTTTCACTTTCGCCTCACTCATCTCACCTTTACGCCACAGCTTGGCCGATTCACCGCGCTCGCCAAATGAGAGACAGACAACGTGAACCTCATAGCCCTGCGCATGATGAAGCGCGATGGCGCCACCCGCGCGCCAGACGAAATCCGCTGAGTGAGCGCTGACCACCAGCGCGGTTTTTTTTGGGGTGTTATCAGTCATGGCATACTCCTCCGCTGTTTTTTCCATGCTGTCACTGCCGGCGCGGTGCGGATAATTCATTTGATTGCAGCGGGTATGCGTTTTATTTATATTGCGACATCGATCAGTGGAGAAAGTGGGCAGGGAAAGATGGCGGAAAATGCGACTCAGGAACTGACAAACCTGATGCAAATCAGAGCCTTTTGTCAGGTGGTAGCCCAGGGCAGTGTCTCTCGTGCGGCAGATGAATTATTTCGCACCCAGTCGGCGATTACGCGTGCCATTCGCGACCTGGAACTCACGTTAGGCGTCACGCTGTTTGAGCGCCACGCTGGCGGCATGATGCTAACTGACTTTGGCAAATGTGTGCTGCCGCGCGCCTTACGCGCGATTGAGGAGTTGCATCAGGTACCGCAGCGCCTGGCAAAACTACAGGGGCGCGGCGCACAACGTAACGATGCGGAACCGCTGTGGCTGTTTAACGTGCGTCGCCTGCAAATTTTTATCACCTTGTGTCAAACGCGGCATATGCAGACGGTGGCGGCGCGTCTCGGACTCAGTCAACCGGCGGTGAGCGCTGCGCTGCGCGTGCTGGAGAATGGCGCCGGCCTCGCGCTGCTGGAGCGTACGCCACATGGCATGATGCCCTCGCTGGCCGGGCGTGAAATTGAGCCTTACGTACGGCGGGCTCTGAATGAACTGCGCCATATTCCGGCCGATATTGCCGCGCGTAGCGGGATTCTGGAGGGGACCGTACGCGTCGGTGCGCTGCCGCTGGGACGTACGCGCATTCTGCCGCAGGCGATCGTGATGCTGACGGCGCGTTATCCGGGCGTGCGCGTGGTGACCAGTGAAAGTGCCTTTGGCGTACTGGCCGCAGAAATGCGCTCTGGTGATATTGATTTTATCTTTGGTGCGCTGCGCCGTGATGAAGACGCGCTGGACGTCACGCGCGAAACGCTGTTCTCCGAGCGTATGGTGTTGCTGGCGCGCCACGATCATCCGCTGGTGGGACGCGAGATTGCTACCGACGATCTGCGCGCTGCGCGTTGGGTTCTGCCGCGTTCGGCAACGCCAGCGCGCTATCTGCTGAATAACAGTTTCCAGGCGATGGGCATTCCGGCGCCCGATCCGCTGGTGGAAACCGGCGATCTGGCACTGGTGCGAGGCTTGCTAATGCAGTCGGATATGCTGGCGGCGGTCTCCGCTCATCAGCTGGAAGTTGAGCTGGCATCCGGCGCGCTGGTGGCGTTGCCGGTGCCTTTACCGGATACCGAACGCGCCATCGGGCTGACGGTGCGCGCGGGCTGCCTGCACTCTCCGGCAGCGGATGCGTTGATCCGCTGCCTGCGTGAAGTGTGCGGGCAGGGCGAATAATTAGCCTGCGCGTGCTGCTTCCATCAACGCATAGCGATAGCCGCGAATGCCGTAGCCGCAGATGACACCCTGCGCGACATCCGAAAGATAGGAGTGGTGACGGAAGGGCTCACGTTTATGCACGTTCGTGATGTGCACTTCCCATAGCGGCAGCGCTACCCCGGTGACCGCATCACGGATCGCCACCGAGGTGTGCGTCCATGCCGCCGGGTTGATCACCAGCGCCTGCGCCTGCAGGCGTGCCTGCTGGATCCACTCGATCATTTCACCTTCGTGGTTAGTCTGACGAAACTCAATGGCAACGCCCAACTCTTCGGCCGTCGCCCGGCACAGCGCTTCCACGCTCTCGAGCGTATCGGCACCGTAAGTTTCCGGCTCACGGGTACCCAGCAAATTGAGGTTCGGGCCGTTCAAAACGTAGATGGTTCTCATCGTGACTCCTGTGATTCAGTAAAACCAAACAGCCGCTTTGGCGTGTGCCACAGCACCTGGCGGCGGCTCTTTTCGTCGGGGATCAGCTGTTCGATGAGCAGCAGTTGCGTGCCCATATCCATGCGTTCGCTGGCGCGCAGGAAGGGCCAGTCGGATCCCCACATACAGTTTTCCGCACCGAACGCCTGCAGCAGTGCCAGCAGATAGGGATGACCATCGCTGAAGGGATAAGGCTGGCGGGAAAATTTCGCCAGCCCGGAGAGTTTCACGCTGGTGCGCTGCTGATCGGCCAGCGACAGCAGCGCCTGAAACGCCGGTTGCTTCAGGCCTGCGCTGACGTCCGGTCGACCTGAGTGATCAATCAGCAGGCGCGCGCGGGTGCGTGACAGCAGCGGCATCAGTGCCAGCAGCTGGTCGTTCTGCACCTGGATTTGGGCAAACAGATCCAGCTCCGCTAGCCTGCCCATCAGGCCATCCAGCTGGATAAACGGTTCGGTGCCCAGCATCGCCACGTTAAGCGCGATCCCGACAATGCCCTGCGCTTTCAGGCTGGCGAGCGTATCGCTATCGACATCACGCGGCGTGACCGCAATCCCCTTGAAACGGCCTTCACCGCGCTTGATGGTATCCAGCAGGCAGCGGTTGTCGGTGTTGTAACCCGAGGTCGGACCGACAATCAGCGAATGGCGGATGTTGTAGGCCTGCATCACGGCGCGATAGTAATCTGGCGTCGCCAGCTCGTGCCCGTCCGGGTTATAGGCGCTTTCGGGCGCCCAGGGAAAGTTTTTGGGATCAAAAACGTGGTGATGGCAGTCGATGATCGGTTGCGTAAACATCAGTCTGCTTTCCCCGCCACAGAGTAGAGCACCTGTTGATTGCGCGTCTGCTGGAACTGCTCCAGCGTTTCGCCACGCATCGCCGAGTAGATATGCAGGTTAGACACGCCGACCACTGCACCCAGTTTTTCCAGCAGGAAGAAGCTGACGCCGTAATGGATCATGCCACGCCAGTCGAGCTGGGTGATGAGCGCCTGCTCTTCAGCGGTCAGTCCGGCTTCCTGATACAGCGCCTGCGGCTCCGCGCGGAAACGCTTACGCCATTCCGGTTGAATCATGCGGTGCAGGAAGCGGTTGATTCGCAGCGCTTTCAGGCTGCGCGCCTGGGTAAAGGGATAGGTGCCTGGCAGTTTTTCCACCCCGCTGAGCTGCAGGTTGATCTTATCGCGCTGGCGCTGATGCACATCTACCGGTGCCTCGCGCGATTGGTTTTCGAGGATCAGCGTGGCGATGCCGGTCATTGACGGCAGATAGTAGTCCTGATGCAGTTTCTCAACGTTAGCCGACAGCGCACCGCGCATGATCAGCCACATGATCACTTCGGCGCCTTCCAGACCACCGAGCGTGGCGTATTCCGCCAGAGTGATTTCGGTCAGACGCTCAGGGTCGTTGATCAGCAGATCGATAAACTGGGCATCCCATTCTGGATTGTTGAAGCCGCAGCGCTCGCCGTGTACCTGATGTGAGACGCCACCGGTCGCCACCACGGCAACCTTCAGGTCTTCGGGGAAACTCTCCACCGCGCGTTTTAGCGCCTGGCCCAATTTATAGCAACGTCGCGCCGTTGGAATCGGGAACTGTAAAACGCCTACCGCCAGCGGAACTACCTGCATTGGCCAGCCGCCTTGCCACGGCGCCAGCGCCGACAGCGGAGAAAACAGGCCGTGATCCAGCGCTTTGTCCTGGAAGAATGACATATCGAACTCATCGGCCATCAGGCTGGCACCAATATGTTGCGACAGCGCCGCATGGCCTTTTACCGGCGGCAGATCGCGCGCGCCACCCCCCTCATCGGCGACGGCATAGTCGTCATCAATGCCCAGTACAAAGGCTGAGTAGTGATCGAAAAAGAACGAGGTGACGTGATCGTTAAACACATACAGCAGCACGTCCGGTTTCTTCTCCTCCAGCCAACGCTGCATTGGCGCAAATCCATCGAATATCGGTGCCCAGGCACCTTCCTGCTGCTTGTTGTGATCGACCGCAAAGCCAATGGTAGGTGTATGAGAAACTGCCAGACCGCCTATGATTTTAGCCATGAGTTGTGACCTCTATTTCATCGATTATTCAGGGTACGCGACAGGGACGGCAGGTCATTAAGGTCGATGCCTTTGACCTGACGGGCCACCTGCGCAGGGTGATGTCGGGTGATGGAGAGTGCCGCCAAAACTGCCGGGAGCGACAAAACGATAAAAATAGCGGTTTGCCCAGGAAATACGCCGAGCAGCACGCCGCCCAGAGAGGAGCTGATAATGGCACCGCTACGGCCAATACCGTGCATCCAGCACACGCCAGTGGCGCGCATTTCGGTGGGGTAGAAAGCCGGAGAAAATGCCTGTAAGCCGGTTTGCGCCCCGTTGATGCAAATACCTGCCATGAAGACCAGCAGTGCCAGCAGATTAGGGCCAAAGCCCCAGATTCCCTGCGATACCAGGCAGAAGCTGCCGAGTAGATAGAACAGGGCAATAACGTATTTAGCTTTAAACCGGTCCATCAGCCCACCGACCAGCAGGCCGCCAACCGTTCCACCCAGCTGGAATAAGCCGGCAACAATCGCTGCGCGTTCCAGCGTCACACCGCCGGACCGCATAATGGTCGGCAACCAGCCGTTGAGCAGGTAGATGACAAACAGTCCCATAAAGTAGGTCAGCCACAGCACCAGCGTACCGCCCGCATAACCACGGCTGAACAGTTGCAGCACCTGGGCTTTCTTCGGGATCACCGGTGCATTAAGCACAAAGGCAGTCCCTGCGGCAAACTCACCGCCAAGGCGCTTAAGCACGGCGGCAATTTTGTCGCGACTGACCTTACGTACCACCATATACATGGCCGATTCGGGTAACAGCCACAGCAGGAGGGGCAACATCAGCAGTGGCAGCAGGCCGCCAAAGCCTAATACCGCTTGCCAGCCAAAGTGCGGCAGCATGCCAGCAGCAATAAATCCGCCCAGCCCGGAACCAATATTAAAGCCGCTGTACATCACGGTGATCATCAGGCTGCGGCGGCGCTCTGGCATATATTCCGACACCAGCGTCACGCAGTTTGGCATCACCGCACCCAGACCCAGACCGGTGAGAAAACGTAACACACCCATTTCCAGCGGCGTGCGGGCGAATGCGCTCAGCAGGCTGAAGCAGGCAAACACGGCAATCGACAGCAGCAGCACGCGCTTGCGCCCCAATTTGTCCGACCACGGGCCAGCGATCAGCGCGCCAATCGCCACGCCAAACATGGCGGCACCAAGAATAGGTCCCATTTCCGCATGACTAATGCCCCAATCTTCAATCAGGGCCGGTGCAATGAAACCCATTGCTGCCGCGTCGTAGCCATCAAACATGATGATGATGAAACACAGGGCGAGGGTCAGCCACTGGTATCCGGTGATCGGGCGGGCGTCGATCCAGCCTTTTACATCGATAATGTCGTGATTGCTCATAGGGTACGCTCTGATTTTTTTATTAATTACGTCGCCGGGTTAAGACTTTTCTCTGCGCTAATGGACATCAACGGCATCACTTTAACCCGATGGCAGGGAGAGTTATTATTATTTTTTGCTGTTAAAACAGCTTGTTAAAGGTATTTTTGTTTCGACTTCGATTACCAAATTAGGGGGGCAGCGTAGGTTTGTCTGCCATAAAATGGTTATCAAGGTATGAGTTTTGTTTATTTGGTGAGCTGTGTCGTAAATTTTGGCATTGGCAAATTCATGGGGAAATTGCCAATGACGGGCGGATAAAAGCGGGTCAAAAAGGGTATTGAGGAAAGTGGACTATCGGCTGGGAAAATGAGGATAAAGCGTAAGGCGTTGGCGGTGAGTTAGAAATCGAAATGGGCGGGTGGGAAACAAAAGGTTAGCGGAGAATGTCCTTAGACACGCTCCGCTAAAAAGGTATTACATGCGCTCGACGGTTTTAATGCCCAGCGTATCCAGACCTTGCTTCAGCGTCTTCGCGGTTAAGGCGGCCAGCTGCAGGCGGCTGTTACGAATAGTCTCATCTTCGGCGGAGAGAATTGGGCAGTGCTCATAGAAGCCAGAGAACTGACCGGCCAGCTCATACAGGTAAGCACACATCACGTGTGGCGTGCCGTCGCGTGCGACCTGAGTAATCACCTCTTCGAACTGCAGCAAGCGAGTGGCCAGCTGCGCTTCGCGCTCTTCAGTCAGTACCATGTCGCCGCTCAGGCTATCGGCATCAATGCCGGCTTTGCGGAACACCGATAACACACGCGTGTAGGCATACTGCATGTAAGGCGCTGTGTTGCCTTCAAATGCCAGCATGTTGTCCCAGTCGAAGATGTAATCGGTGGTGCGGCTTTTTGACAGGTCAGCGTATTTGACCGCGCCGATACCGACCACTTCTGACAGATCTTTCAGCTCTTGCGCCGACATCTCTGGATTCTTCTCGCTTACCAACGCATGCGCACGTTCAACGGCTTCATCCAGCAGGTCCGCGAGGCGAATGGTGCCGCCGCTGCGGGTTTTGAACGGACGGCCATCTTTGCCCAGCATCATGCCAAACGCATGGTGTTCCAGCGGAACCGATTCTGGCACATAACCGGCTTTGCGCACGATGGTCCACGCCTGCTGAAGATGCTGATGCTGACGCGAATCGATGTAGTACAGCACGCGATCGGCATGCAGGGTTTCGAAGCGGTATTTGGCGCAGGCGATGTCGGTGGTGGTGTAGAGATAGCCGCCATCTTTCTTCTGAATGATCACGCCCATCGGTTCGCCTTCCTTGTTTTTAAACTCATCAAGGAAAACCACGGTGGCGCCTTCGCTGGTAACCGCCAGACCTTTTTCACGCAAATCAGCGACGATGCCCGGCAGCATGTCGTTGTACAGGCTTTCACCCATCACGTCTTTGCGCGTCAACGTCACGTTCAGGCGGTCGTAAACCAACTGGTTCTGACTCATGGTGATATCGACCAGCTTCTTCCACATGCTGCGGCAATACTCATCGCCACCTTGCAGTTTCACCACGTAGCTACGCGCGCGTTCCGCAAAGGCTTCGTCGGCGTCATAGGTGATTTTAGCTTCGCGGTAGAAGGCTTCTAAATCGGCCAGCGCGATCTCTTCGTGATTTTCATTCTGCTGCTTTTCCAGATAGGCAATCAGCATGCCGAACTGCGTGCCCCAGTCACCGACGTGGTTAGCGCGAATAACCTTGTGACCGAGAAACTCCAGCGTACGCACGGCAGCATCACCGATGATGGTGGAGCGCACGTGACCGACGTGCATCTGCTTCGCCACGTTCGGCGCGGAGTAATCCACCACGATAGTTTGCGGCGAAACGGTGCTTACGCCCAGGCGCGGCAGCTGCAGGGCCTGGGCGGTTTGTTCCGCCAGCCATGCACGGTCCAGAAAGATGTTGATAAAGCCGGGACCGGCAATTTCGACCTTGCTGGCGATGCCGTTGAGGTCCAGGTGCTGAATCACTTGCTCAGCCAGTTGGCGCGGTGCCTGACCCAGTTTTTTCGCCACGGCCATGATACCGTTGGCCTGGTAGTCACCGAACTGCACTTTCGCAGACTGACGAACCTGAGGTTCGCAATCGGCAGGCGCACCCGCCGCTACCATTGCCTGACTGACTTTGTCGGAAAGAAGAGCCTGAATATTCACCGCGTTACCTTCATATGCTGAAAAGGCCCGCCTATTGGCGGCGAGCCGATGTCGTCATCCCGCAACTGCGCGGCGGGACGGAAAAATAGGAGGGGAAGTATACGTGAAATGTTAAAGTGAGTCAGCTTTTCGGTATGCTGTAAGGCGCAACATCGGGCCCTCAGCGCCGATTAACGGCGCCGTGGGTGACGACGAGGATTTTTAACGCTTTTGTCTTCACGCACCTTCCAATGGCGGGAAATTGCAAATCCCATTAATGCAATCAGGACCGCGACAACAATGAGCATAGACATAAGGCCGTTCCTTGTAGTTGTGAAACCCAAATTTATAAGAAAGGGTTTCTGGCTGCAATTGTTTGCAACTTAAATAAGAGTTATCTCATTGTATTAACTATTTTCAATAATAACAGTAGTTTAAGTCACTTTCATAAAGTAACTGCTGGACCTGATTTGACGATAAATCCGAAATGAATGGGCAATTTATGCGGTTTTGGGCCTTTTTGATGCGGAAATCGGATGAATCCGACAATTTTGTCAAGCGGAATCAACACTTATCAATTTTCAAAACGATTAATAAACCTGAACAGATGTAGAGGTAAAAGCGTGACGCAGACCAACTTTCCTATGGAACTGGATGATTTAAAACAAGACTTGACTCATTTTGAGCACTCTTTGCAAGATTTTGCAGAACGCTTAGGTATTCGGTTGGCTGAACATGAGGCCGATCACGTTGCGGTGCGCTGCCATCAAATCGCCACGGCGGAGCGCTGGAAAGCGGGATTTTTGCAAATTGGGAGCCAATTCTCTGAAGCGATCATCAATGGACGCCCAATCTGCCTGTTTAAACTGCATCAGCCCTTGCAACTGGCGGGATGGCAAGTCGATGTGATTGAGCTGCCGTGGCCGGGGGAGAAACGTTATCGCCACGAAGGTTGGGAGCATGTGGAGATTGTGTTGCGCGGCGAACCGGAAACGCTTGGCATGCGCGCGATGGCACTGCTGTCAGATGACGCTTTGACACAGCCTGGTATCTCTTTCAAAACCAGTGCACCAAAAGGGGAGAATGAGCGGTTGCCCAATCCGACGCTGGCGGTGACGGATGGGCAAACCACGATAAAATTCCATCCGTGGCGACTGGAAGAGATCGTCGCCAGCGAACAAGCTTAACGCTGCGCGGCGACCGCGCGTTGCAAGCGCGTGACCGCTTGCTCTAACGTGTCGCGCGTACAGCCAAAGTTGAAGCGTACGAAATGATCGTCACCAAAATCATGGCCAGGCGAAAAGCCAAGTCCGTGCTGTTCAAAGTAGAGCGCGGGGCTGGCGACCGCTAACTGGCTGGCATCTATCCAGCCAAGATAAGTTGCTTCAGGCGCCGCCATTCGCAGCTCCGGCAGGGCATTTACCTGCGCGACCAGAAAGTCACGGTTGGCGCGCAGATAATCCAGCTGCGCCGTTAGCCAGGCTTCGCCATCACGCCACGCCGCTTCCGCCGCCACTAACGCCAGAATATCAACGCCTGGCACGATACCTTCACGTACGCGTTTGAAGCGCTGGCGTAATTCCGCATTGGGTATAATCGCCATCGAGGCGCCTAATCCAGCAATATTGAAGGTTTTCGAAGGAGATAGCAGCGTAATGCTGCGCTGCGCGGCATCTTCACTCAAGGCGGCAAAGGGAATGTGCTGTACTTCCGGGGATAACAGCAGATCGCAATGGATCTCATCAGAGCAGACGATCAAATCATGTTGCTGCGCAAAGGCCAGCTGGGCTTCCAGCTCCTCACGGCGATAAACCGTACCACCGGGATTTTGCGGATTACACAACATCAGCAGGCGCTCATTGCCCTGCATCTCCGGAGCGTTGAGATCCATTACCCAGCGGCCGTCCTGTAAACGCAGCGGCAGGTTCACCTGCGCGCGATCGGCTAATTTTGCCGCGCCGCGAAACGGTGGATAGATTGGCGTGGGTGCCACCGTCGCTTCGCCTGACTCTGTGAATGCGCGGACCGAAAGATTCAAACCGCACACTACGCCAGGCAATAACACAATCCATTCCGGCTGAATATGCCAGTTGTAGCGCTGCGCTAATCGGGAAAGGGTGATATCAATCAAGCCGGTTGGTGTTGCGCCATAGCCAAAAACACCGTGTTCGGCGCGCTTTTTTATGGCCTCAATCACGCACGGCGGTGAACGAAAATCGCTGTCCGCCACCCAGAGCGGCAGCACATCACGATCGCCATATTTGTGCCATTTCAAACTATCGCTGTGACGACGGTCTATCCATTGATTAAAATCGAATGCCATTGTGCGAGTTCCACGTAAACTATCCAATTGAGCAGACTAACTGAAGCATTCCTCCCGAGCCAGAAGTCATGAAAAGGAGCAGGGTATGACGAAACTGGAAATTTGTTGCTACGGCATCGACTGTGCAATGACTGCGCAGCTGTCCGGTGCCGATCGCGTGGAGCTGTGCAGCGCACCGCGCGAAGGTGGGTTGACGCCTTCAGCTGGCGTGCTGGAAGCCGCACGACGTGAAATTTCGATCCCGGTACATCCTATCGTCCGTCCGCGCGGCGGCGATTTTTGTTACACCCACCATGAATTTGAATCGATGAAATCCGACGTTGCGCTGATGCGTGAACTGGGTTTTCCTGGGCTGGTCATCGGCATGCTGGATGAAGATGCGCATGTTGATATCACCCGTATGCAGCAAATTATGAAGCTGTGTGATGGCATGGCCGTCACTTTCCATCGCGCCTTTGATTTGTGCCACAGCCCCAAACGTTCGTTAGAGGTGCTGGCTGATTTAGGCATCGCGCGTATTCTCACTTCCGGACAGCAACAGAGTGCCGAAGCAGGAATTGCATTATTACGGGAACTAAATGAACACAGCACGGGTCCGATTATTATGGCGGGTGCGGGCGTACGTTTGAGCAATATCCAGAAGTTCATTGACAGTGGATTGCAGGAAGTTCACAGCTCCGCCAGCCGATTAGTCGCTTCGCCGATGCGCTACCGTAAAGCCGGTGTTTCTATGTGCTCCGAAGCGGAAACCGATGAATTCAGTCGCTACTGTGTTGATGGTGATGTCGTTGAAGCCATGAAAAGCATGACGCAGTTGACCACCGTCCGGGTAGCCTGATTTCACGCCGATTTTGCCGCGCAGCACGCCAGTTCTAATGACGTGATGTTTGCAAGTACCAACCCCAGTTATTCTAACTGGGGTTCTTTTTGCCTGGCATCTTTATACTTCAAGTTACAGATGCGTTGGCTGCGTGCGTTCGCTCTAGTCATTTACGGGTTAAGTTCCTAGGGATTTGCGCACTTGCCGCCTTGCTGTCGTTCGCATTATTTTGGCGAAAGAGTTCACGTCGGCATAGCGTATTCCAGCAAACGATGCTTTGATTACTTATGGCTTCGTACGGATAACCTTCATGAAATCCTTCCCTTGTGCCGTTTTAGTGCTGCTTCTGCCTTACTGCGGCGTCGCGCTGGCGGTCAGCACTGCGTGTCCACCGATGAGCAAAAACATTACCAGCAGCAATAACTGGATCATGCTGGGTGGTGATGCCAAAGGCGCGGTACGTCAGGTGGTGGCGGGCGAATTCGGCAAAGATGTGAACTCGCAAAAGCGCGTGCTCGGCCAGTTTGATCAATGCGGCGACTTGATGGTGGCCGATATCTCCTATGACAAAAATGAAGGCAACGTCATGCTGACCATGGAGCAGCATATTGCTCGCGTACAGCGCGGTTGGGTGGCAGAGTATGCTTATATGGTCAAAGTCATTAAGGCAGGGCAAGAGGAAGTGGTCGACAACCGGCAGGGCACCATTAGCTGGCAAATCGGACAGCATGGCAACATTGTTAGCTCGTCCGATAAATTCACCAGCATGGGCAAAGACGGCTTTACCGATACCACTTATCGCTACGACAAGCAGTTCCGAGTGGAGAAAAGCGTGGCTCGCGGCAGCGATACCATGACCAACGGCGAAAACAGCTGGCGCTGGAATCCGCAAGGATTGGTCACCTCATCCAGCAGCGCGCGCAGTAAAGATACTTACAGCTACGATAACCAGTGGCGGGAACTGCGCCTGAATGGCACGTCGACCACCCCGGTTAGCACGTTGCGCTCGGTCGATGAGTGTCAACTGTGGGATGAAGTAGGCAACTGCACATTGAGTTATCTGCATGAAACTGAAGTGTTTGCTAAAGGCACCATTGAACGCCATCTCAGCTCAGCTTATAAATACCAATATTGGAATTCGCCAGACGAATCAGCCACCCAGGATTAACGCCAAACGCACCGGAGTAAGAGAGAACATCGCATGACACTTATCCTTTCATTCCTCTTCGCCATCACCATTCTTACGCTTACACCCGGCTTTGATACTGCACTAGTGCTTCGTTCCGCCGCCGCGCAAGGCTGGAGACGCGCCTCGGTAACGGCGCTGGGCGTCACGCTGGGTTGTCTGGTATGGGGCGTTGCGGTGGGACTGGGTTTGGGCGCGCTGCTGCTGGCCTCGGAAATGGCTTATAACCTGCTCAAATGGGTCGGCGCGGCTTATCTACTCTATCTCGGCGTCAAACTGTTAATCCATCCGCGCACACAGGCGGTAGAAGGCCAGCGCACCCAGAGCAAAGAACAACGTTATTTCGCCTGCTTCACGCGCGGTTTATTTGGCAACCTGTTAAATCCCAAAGTCGGTGTGTTCTACGTCACCTTCCTGCCACAGTTCATTCCAGCGGGCGCTTCGGTGCCGCTGTGGTGCACGCTAATGGCGCTCACGCATATGCTGATTGGTTTGGTATGGAATGCGGTGCTGATTGGTAGCAGCCAGTACTTTGCCACGCATCTGCGTCGCCCGGCGGTGCTGAAAGTGATGGATCGCCTAACCGGCTGCGTCTTTATTGGTTTTGCCGCGAAGCTGGCGCTGTCGCGGCGTTAAGCATTACGGCTTGCGGGCGACGAGCACCGCGCGCAGCGGCGCGGGATAACCTTCGATGGTTTTGCTGCTGTCATTAGGATCAAGGAACTCGGCCAGCGATTCGCTGGTCATCCAGCTGGTACGTCGCTGCTCTTCCACCGAGGTCACCGCATAATCGACAATGCGCACATCGACAAATCCACACTTCTCCAGCCAGCTTTTCAGGGCCGCCGCAGAGGGAATAAAGTAAACATTTCGCATCTGCGCATAACGTTCACCCGGCACCAACACCGCGTTCTCGTCGCCTTCAATCACCAGCGTCTCCAGCACCAGCTCGCCTTCACTGACTAACTGATTTTTCAGCTGCATCAGGTGATCGAGTGGCGAACGACGGTGATAAAGCACGCCCATGGAAAACACGGTATCAAACGCCTGCAACGCCGGTAACTGCTCAATACCCAGCGGCAGCAAATGCGCCCGACGATCGTCGCCCAGCAACTTACGCACCGCTTCAAACTGGCACAAAAATAGCTGCATGGGATCGATGCCGACCACCAGCTTGGCTCCCGCGCCAATCATACGCCACATGTGATAACCGCTGCCGCAACCGACATCCAGCACCGTGCGATGCTGCAAAGGAGAAATGTGCGGTAACACGCGATCCCATTTCCAGTCGGAACGCCATTCGGTGTCGATCTCGGTACCGTACAGCGAATAAGGGCCTTTACGCCACGGCATCAAATTGCGCAGCAGATTCTCAATGCCAAGGCGCTGACGATCGGTCAGATCGTCAACATCAGCGCTCACGCTGTGCAATAAATCCAGCTTCTGTGGAGTCAGCAGCGGCAGATAATCGACCGACTTCTCCCAATCGCGAAACTTGCCGTGCAGGTTTTCACGCTGCCACGCGGCGACCTGGGCAGGTAATACTTCCAGCCAACTGGCGAGCGGGCCGGTGGCAATCTGCTGATAAAAACGGCCAAACTCAATCATTTCAACGCCACCAACGAACCAAAATTAAAGCACTGGAACCACAGCTCCGCATGTTTGAAACCGGCGGTTTTCAGCCGCGCTTTATGCGCTTCTACGCTATCGGTCAGCATCACGTTCTCCAGCATGCTACGTTTCTGGCTGATCTCCAGCTCGCTGTAACCGTTCGCGCGTTTAAAATCGTGATGCATATTGAATAACAGCTCGCCGACCTCGGCATCCTCAAAGCTGAACTTCTCTGACAGCACTAGCGCACCGCCTGGGTTCAGCCCTTGCACAATCTTCTTCAGCAGCGCGAGACGTGCCGGCGGTTCAAGGAATTGCAGGGTAAAGTTCAGCACCACCAGCGAGGCGTTCTCAATGTGGATATCCTGAATATCAGCTTCGATTACCTGTACCGGCGTATCCGCGCGGAAGGCGTCGATGTGACGACGGCAGCGCTCAACCATCGCCGGCGAATTATCGACGGCAATAATCTGGCAGCCCGGCACATGAATATTGCGGCGAACCGACAGCGTGGCGGCACCCAGCGAGCAGCCGAGATCGTAAACCTGGCTATTCGGTTGAACGAAGCGTTCTGCAAGCATGCCAATCATCGAAATGATGTTGGAGTAACCCGGCACCGAGCGCTGAATCATATCGGGAAAGACTTCAGCCACGCGCTCGTCAAAGGTCCAGTCGCCCAGCTTATCAATGGGCGCGGAAAATAGCGTATCGCGATCAGACATAATGAAAGGTCCGGAGAGAAAACGGAACGGGCGCTATTTTGGCAGAAACGCGGGCAGGCTGCACCCTTTGCGTTGCGTCTAGAACAGGCTCGACTGCTGCGGCCAATCGGGCAGATCGCTTAATGCGGGTTCCAACTGCTGCAACTGCGGCCATAGCGCCTGAATCAGGGGAAACACCTCGCCCATATCTGGCGTGTGAATAAACAGCATCGGATCACATTCAGCCTGCCACGCGGCAATTTTGCTGTGCCACGGCTGAAACAGTGGCACGCTCTCCGCCACGCTATCGCTGCCGATAAAACGCACCATGGGTTGCGAGCCGGTTTGCACCGCATGTGGCGGCACGCGCGGCTTCTTCGCTCTGGCCTCAACGGCGGCGGCGGTTTGTGAAGTCGAGGCATGTACCGGGCGGCTATCCAGAATCACCCGATTCACCCCGCGCTGCAGCAAACCGCGATTCAGCGCGCGCTCGGCTTCACCTTTGGCAAAAAACGCCGGATGGCGCACTTCAACGCCGTACTGAAAGATACGCGGCAAACTATCAAGAAATGCCCATAAATCGCTGAGCTGCGCCGGTGAGAATGCGGCGGGCAGCTGTAACCAATATTGGCCGATGCGGTTGCTGAGTGGATCGAGCAGGCGGAAAAACTCCGTCAGCAGCTCATCGCAGTTTCGCAGCGCGGCTTTGTGGCTGATGCTATCGGGAAACTTAAAGCAGAAGCGGAAATCGTCATGAGTCATATCGCGCCAGCGCAGCACCACTTCCGGCTTCGGCAGCGCATACAACGTGGTGTTGCCTTCAACGCAGCCAAACAGCTGTGCGTAATCGGCTAACGTCGCTAAACCGAACTGTTTCCAGTGCGCATGCTGCCATTGCGGTAATCCAATGCGAAGTGTCAAACGCGAACTCCTGAATCCTTTTGGGCGGGAAAGGGCGGCTTAATGTAACCTGTTTTCATGTCGGCAGGAAAAACAGCGCGATAAAACATAATGTTTTGTCCGCTTTGATCTGGCTCCACTTATCCTGCCTGGGTTTTTCCATTATAATAGCCGCCTTTTTTGCGACAGCATCTCTGAAGGTTACGCGGCCTGATGCTGTCTGGCAGCAGCGGCGAAGTTAAAAGGATACGTTATGCGTACAGAATATTGCGGACAGCTCAATCTGTCTCATGTGGGTCAGCAAGTCACTCTCTGCGGCTGGGTAAATCGCCGTCGCGATCTGGGTAGCCTGATTTTTATCGATATGCGCGACCGTGAAGGTATCGCACAGGTGTTCTTCGATTCCGACCGTCAGGACGCTTTCCAGCTGGCATCTGAGCTGCGTAACGAATTCTGTATCCAGATCACCGGCACCGTACGTGCACGTGACGAAAAGAACAAAAACAGCGACATGGCGACCGGCGAAGTGGAAGTGTTTGCCCATGAGCTGAACATTATCAACCGTGCAGAACCGCTGCCGCTGGACTCAAACCAGACCAACAGCGAAGAAGCGCGTCTGACGTATCGCTATCTGGACCTGCGTCGTCCGGAAATGGCACAGCGTTTAAAAACCCGCGCTAAAATTACCAGCTTCGTGCGTCGCTTTATGGACGACCAGGGATTCCTTGATATCGAAACCCCGATGCTGACCAAAGCCACGCCAGAAGGTGCGCGTGACTATCTGGTGCCGAGCCGCGTGCATAAAGGTAAATTCTACGCGCTGCCGCAGTCGCCACAGCTGTTCAAACAGCTGCTGATGATGTCGGGTTTTGACCGTTATTATCAAATCGTTAAGTGTTTCCGCGACGAAGATTTGCGTGCTGACCGTCAGCCTGAATTTACCCAGATCGACGTTGAAACCTCTTTCATGACTGCCGAGCAGGTCCGTGAAAAGATGGAGCGTCTGATTCGTGAATTGTGGATTGACATCAAGGGCGTCGATCTCGGTGACTTCCCGCAGATGACCTTTGCCGAAGCGATGAACCGTTACGGCTCCGATAAGCCAGACCTGCGTAATCCTATGGAGCTGGTGGACGTTGCTGATCTGCTAAAAAACGTTGAGTTCCAGGTGTTTGCGGGTCCAGCCAACGATGCGAAAGGTCGCGTTGCTGCGCTGCGTGTACCGGGCGGCGCTGCGCTGACGCGTAAGCAGATTGATGAATACGGCAAGTTCGTTGAAATCTACGGCGCCAAAGGTTTGGCGTGGATGAAGATCAACGAGCGCGCGAAAGGTTTCGAAGGCGTACAGAGTCCGGTAGCGAAATTCCTTACTGCAGAGATCGTTGAAGCGATCCTGAACCGCACATCCGCACAAGATGGCGACCTGATCTTCTTCGGCGCCGACCGCGCTAAAGTGGTCGCTGATGCGCTGGGCGCACTGCGTCTGAAAGTTGGCCGTGATCTGCAGATCACGGATGACAAAGCGTGGGCGCCGCTGTGGGTGATCGACTTCCCCATGTTTGAAGAAGATGAAGAGGGCGGCCTGGCAGCGATGCACCACCCGTTCACTTCGCCGAAAGAGATGAGCGCTGAAGCGCTGGCGACCGATCCGGTACAAGCGGTAGCCAACGCTTACGATATGGTGATTAACGGTTACGAAGTGGGTGGCGGTTCGGTACGTATCCACAGCGGCAAAATGCAGCAGACGGTATTCAGCATTCTCGGCATTACCGAAGAAGAGCAGCGTGAGAAGTTTGGCTTCCTGCTTGATGCGCTGAAATACGGCACGCCGCCACACGCGGGCCTGGCGTTTGGCCTGGATCGTCTGACCATGCTGCTGACCGGCACCGATAACATCCGTGATGTGATCGCGTTCCCGAAAACCACCGCCGCGGCGTGCATGATGACCGAAGCCCCAAGCGAAGCTAATCCAGCGGCGCTGCTGGATTTAGGCATTCTGGTGGCACCGAAGAAAGAAAAGTCAGAGAACAAGTAATGGGCTTTAAACATCCGGTATCGGTGCTGGTGGTGATTTTTGCGCGAGATACCGGCCGGGTGTTAATGCTACAGCGACGTGATGACGATAGCTTCTGGCAATCCGTAACCGGCAGCCTGGAAGCGGGAGAAACCCCGCGCCAGGCGGCGCTGCGTGAAGTGTTAGAGGAGCTCGCCATCGACATTGCCGATGAAAAGTTAGTGCTGGACGATTGCCACAAACAAATTGAGTTTGAAATCTTCCCGCACTACCGTCATCGCTACGCACCGGGCACCACGCACAATCGCGAACACTGGTTCAGATTGGCGTTACCGGCAGAGCGCGACCTGCTGCTCACTGAGCATCTCGCCGCGCGCTGGCTCGATCCCGTCGCTGCCGCAGCCCTCACCAAGTCCTGGAGTAACCGCCAGGCAATTGAAGAATTTATCTGAATGCTCGCCGCCGCGCGTTATTCCAGCGGCGAATGATTTAAATTCTATGAATCGGGTGAGTTTTCAATAAACGCACCGAACAATATCGAACAGTCAGGCGTAATCGGCGCCGCGAGGTTGTCCACCGCCAGCGCACAGCAACCGGAGCGTACTTATGTACGTGAGGATTGCGAGCACTGCCGGGGGACAAGATCGCAAGTAAGATAGCCTGCACCCAGTAAAAGATCGGAGAATATGCAAGATGGCTGGACACAGTAAATGGGCGAACACCAAGCACCGCAAGGCTGCTCAGGACGCTAAGCGCGGTAAAATCTTCACCAAAATCATTCGCGAGCTGGTGACCGCCGCGAAACTCGGTGGCGGCGATGCCGGCTCCAACCCGCGTCTGCGCGCCGCAATGGACAAAGCGCTGTCTAACAACATGACGCGTGACACCATGAACCGTGCGATTGCACGCGGCGTAGGCGGTGAAGATGATTCCAACATGGAAACCATCATTTATGAAGGTTACGGTCCGGGCGGCTCAGCGGTGATGATTGAGTGCCTGAGCGACAACCGCAACCGTACCGTGGGCGAAGTACGTCATGCCTTCACCAAAACCGGTGGCAACCTCGGAACTGACGGTTCAGTTTCTTACCTGTTCAGCAAGAAGGGCGTTATCTCCTTCGCGCCTGGCCAGGACGAAGATGCGGTAATGGAAGCGGCGCTGGAAGCCGGCGCAGAAGATGTCGTTGCCTATGACGACGGCGCGATCGATGTGTTCACCGCGTGGGAAGAGATGGGTGCGGTGCGTGATGCGCTGGAAGCGGGCGGCCTGAAAGCGGATAGCGCTGAAGTTTCAATGATCCCTTCAACCAAAGCCGAAATGGATGCCGAAACTGCGCCGAAACTGCTGCGCCTGATCGACATGCTGGAAGACTGTGATGATGTGCAGGAAGTTTACCATAACGGTGAAATCTCTGATGAGATCGCAGAAACGCTGTAATGGCGTTGCTTAAAACCCCCATCACCGGAGACGCGCTGTGGCGATAATTCTCGGGATCGATCCCGGCTCGCGCGTCACCGGTTACGGTGTCATCCGCCAAACCGGCCGCCAGCTTACCTATTTAGGCAGCGGCTGTATCCGCACTAACGTCACCGATCTGCCGTCACGTCTCAAACTGATCTATGCAGGCGTCAGCGAAATTATCACGCAATTCTCACCCGACTACTTCGCTATTGAGCAGGTATTTATGGCGAAGAATGCCGACTCAGCGCTTAAGCTGGGCCAGGCGCGCGGCGCGGCAATTGTCGCCGCGGTGAATCATGATTTGCCGGTGTTTGAATATGCGGCGCGTCAAGTGAAGCAAACCGTGACCGGAACCGGTGGCGCAGAGAAAAGCCAGGTGCAGCATATGGTGCGCACCTTGCTGAAACTGCCGGCCAATCCGCAAGCCGATGCCGCTGATGCACTGGCCATTGCCATTACGCATTGCCATATGAGTCAAAACGCTGCACGTATCAGCGATAGCAAATTGGTGATGACGCGTGGTCGTATGCGGTCGGGTTAGCGGAAACCCAATACACAGCGAAGCTGGATATTCATCCAGCTTTTTTTATGGTATATACACAGGCTTACTTATCAGATTAAGGAACTGCTCAGGTGATTGGTCGTTTACGAGGCAATATTCTGGAAAAACAGCCGCCGCTGGTGTTAATTGAGGCGCACGGTGTCGGCTATGAAGTGCACATGCCAATGACCTGCTTTTACGAGCTGCCGGAAATTAATCAGGAAGCGATCATCTTTACCCAGTTTGTGGTGCGTGAAGATGCGCAGCTACTGTTCGGTTTCAATAACAAGCAGGAACGCACGCTGTTCCGCGAGTTAGTGAAAGTAAATGGCGTAGGACCAAAACTGGCGCTGGCGATTCTGTCTGGCATGTCGGCACAGCAATTCGTCACTGCGGTTGAGCGACAAGAGATTGCATCACTGATTAAACTGCCGGGCGTGGGCAAAAAAACCGCCGAACGTTTGATCGTGGAAATGAAGGATCGCTTCATCGGTATGCATGGTGATCTGTTTGGTGGCGATTCAACCTTTACGTTAACGACGCCATCTGCTGCGCAGGATAACAATGATGCTGAAGCGGAAGCGGTTTCGGCGCTGGTTGCCCTTGGTTATAAACCACAGGAAGCCAGCCGAATGATCAGTAAAGTGGGTAAACCGGATGCGGATTGCGAAACCCTGATTCGTGAAGCCCTGCGCGCAGCTATTTGAGGTAAAGCATGATTGAAGCCGATCGCCTGGTCTCGGGCAGTTCCTTTAATGAAGAAGAAACGCTCGACCGCGCCATTCGCCCTAAGCTGCTGACGGAATATGTTGGCCAGCCGCAGGTGCGCGAGCAAATGGAGATTTTCATCCAGGCCGCGAAATTGCGTGGCGATGCACTCGATCATCTGCTGATTTTCGGCCCACCGGGATTAGGTAAAACCACGCTGGCCAACATCGTTGCCAACGAAATGGGCGTTAACCTGCGCACCACTTCGGGGCCGGTGCTGGAGAAAGCCGGCGATCTTGCGGCGATGCTCACCAATCTTGAACCCCACGATGTGCTGTTTATCGATGAAATCCATCGCCTGTCGCCGGTGGTGGAAGAGGTGTTGTATCCGGCGATGGAAGATTATCAGCTGGATATCATGATCGGTGAAGGTCCGGCTGCGCGTTCGATCAAGCTCGACCTGCCGCCGTTTACCCTGATTGGCGCCACAACGCGCGCCGGTTCATTAACCTCACCCCTGCGCGATCGTTTCGGCATCGTCCAGCGCCTTGAGTTCTATAACGTGCCCGATTTGCAACACATCGTCGGTCGTAGTGCGGCTTGTCTGGGACTCGCGCTGAGCGAAGAGGGTGCGTTAGAAATTGCGCGTCGCGCGCGCGGTACGCCGCGTATCGCCAATCGCCTGTTACGCCGTGTACGTGATTTCGCCGAAGTTCGCGCCAACGGCAACCTGAGCGGTGAAGTGTCAGCCAGCGCGCTGGATATGCTTAACGTCGATAGCCAGGGCTTCGATTATATGGACCGCAAGCTGCTGCTGGCGATTATCGACAAGTTCTCGGGTGGTCCGGTTGGGCTTGATAACCTGGCGGCGGCGATTGGAGAAGAGCGGGAAACCATCGAAGATGTGATTGAACCCTTCCTCATCCAGCAAGGGTTCATTCAGCGCACGCCGCGCGGCCGGATGGCAACGCAGCATGCCTATAAACATTTCGGTATCAGTCGCGAAGAGTAAACCGGCGCTAGGCCGCCGGTTTTTTTGCCATGCTAAAGATGAACAGCACCGCAGCGCATAACACCACTGAAGGTCCGGCTGGCGTATCGTAATTAGCGGAGAAGGTCAGTCCGCCGGTGACAGCGATAATACCGATAATCACTGCGTAACCCGCCATCTGTTCCGGCGAGCGCGAGAAGCGCCGTGCCGTGGCTGCCGGAATAATCAGCAACGAAGTAATGATCAACGCACCAACAAACTTCATGGCTACACCGATGGTTAACGCCGTCACTAACATCAGCATTAAGCGTGTGCGTTGAATATTAACGCCATCCACCTGCGCCAGTTCCGGACTGATCGTCATTGACAGCAGGGAGCGCCATTGCCACGCCATTACTGCCAGCACAATCGCCACGCCGCCGCCCATCATCCAAAGATCATCTGGGGTTACCGACAGCAGGTCACCAAACAGATAGGCCATCAAATCCACACGCACCCCTTGCATCAGGCTGACCACCACTAAACCCAGCGAAAGCGCACTGTGCGCCATAATGCCGAGCAGCGTATCAATAGCCAAATGCGGACGACGTTCCAGCCACACCAATCCTAACGCCAGACACACGGTAACCATAATTACCGCGTAATAAGGATTAACGTTGAGCAGCAAACCAAACGCCACGCCAAGCAGCGATGCGTGGGCGAGGGTATCGCCGAAGTAGGACATGCGGCGCCAGACGACAAACGAGCCGAGCGGACCGGCCGCCAGCGCCAGCAAGACGCCGCCCAGCCAGCCAGGTAATAACAGTTCAATCATGACGGGCCATTTCCTTTGCGCAGAACAATACGTCCCTGTAAATCGTGACGATGATTATGGTGATGGCGATAGATCGCCAACTGCTGCGCGCCGCGTGGGCCAAACATCGCGATGAATTCCGGATGCTGTGACACCGCTTCCGGCGTGCCGGAACAGCAGATGTGATGATTGAGGCACAATACCTCGTCGGTTTTCGCCATCACCAGATGCAGGTCGTGTGAAACCATCAGCACGGCACAGTTCAGCTCGCGACGCAGCTGGTCGATCAAATCGTACAGCGCAACTTGGCCATTGACGTCAACGCCCTGCGTCGGCTCATCCAGCACCAGCAACTGAGGTTCATTAAGCAGTGCACGCGCCAGTAAAACGCGCTGGGTTTCACCGCCCGAAAGTTTTTGCAGCGGCGCATTGAGCAGATGCCCGGCCTGCACGCGTTTTAGTGCGGGTAAAATGGCATCGCGCTTGGTACCGCGTGAAAGATGCATAAAGCGCTCAACGGTGATGGGGAGAGTGGGATCGATATGCAGTTTTTGCGGCACATAACCGATGCGCAAATCAGCGGCTCGCTTGACGCTACCGCTGGTAGGTTTAAGCAACCCGAGCACCGCACGCACTAGCGTAGATTTGCCGGCGCCATTTGGGCCAAGCAGCGTGAGAATTTTTCCCGGTTCGAGTGTCAGGCTAACGCCTGCAAGCACCGGACGCTGGGAGAACTTCACGGAAATGTTTTCAAGGGTAACAAGTGGCGACATGATATTTACGGTTGCATTGAATTTCGAATGTTATAATATCACATTCCATCACCGGGTCACGATGGAATGACGTATTATGTTACACATTAAAAAGCACTTTGTTTTCACCCTTACTGCTGCGGCAATCGTTGCCTCAAGCGCACTGCCCGCGCGTTCAGCGGTAGTGGCATCAATCAAGCCAATCGGATTTATCGCAGCCGCCATCGCTGATGGCATTACGCCTGTTGAAGTATTGCTGCCTGATGGCGCATCAGAACATGATTATGCCTTACGTCCTTCCGATGTAAAACGTATAAAAAACGCAGACTTAGTCGTTTGGGTTGGACCAGAAATGGAAGCCTTTTTGACCAAGTCAGCGGCAGAATTACCCGCCAATAAAAACCTCGAAATTGCTGCTTTGCCAGGCATAAAACCTCTGTTGATCAGCGGCGATGAAGATGATGATGAACATGAGCACGATCACGATCATAACCATGCCTCAGAAAATTCTGAAGACCAGGACGCGTCTCATGCACATCAGCACCACGGGCAGTTTAATATGCACCTGTGGATGTCACCTGACATGGCCATACAATCTGCGGTTGCAATCCATGGAAAATTATTGGAACTTATGCCGCAAAGCAAAGCCAAACTTGACGCTAATCTGCAGGAATTTAAGGCAGAATTAGCCGATGCAGACAAACACATCGGCGCGCAACTCGTGCCTGTGCGGAACAAGGGTTATTTCGTTTTTCACGACGCTTACAGCTACTTTGAAAAACATTACGGTTTGTCGCCTTTAGGGCATTTTACCGTTAATCCTGAGATTCAGCCGGGCGCTCAGCGTTTACATCAAATACGAACACAGTTGGTTGAGCAGAAAGCAGTATGCGTTTTTGCTGAGCCACAATTCAGACCGGCCGTCATCGATGCCGTGTCCCGTGGCACTAGCGTGCGTAAAGGTACGTTAGATCCGCTGGGAACAGACATCAGCTTATCTAAAGACAGCTACGTGAAGTTTCTCACAGAGTTGTCGAGCCAGTATGCGAGCTGCCTGAATGGAGCATGAGGAATAAGTAAAAGTGCAGCAGATAGCCCGCTCTGTCGCCCTCGCATTTAATAATTTGCCGCGCCCCCACCGCGTTATGCTGGGTTCATTAACCGTAGTCACTTTGGCCGTCGCTGTATGGCGGCCTTACGTTTATCATCCTCGTGATGTTGCGCCCATCGTGAAAACCATCGCGCTGGACAAAGACGAACTACGTACACTGTTGCCGGAAGCCAGTGAACCGATCGATCAAACCACGGAAGAGCCGGAAGAAGATATTCCTGCTGACGACATTGATAAAGATGTCCCGGACAATCCTAACATCCACGATTACACCATCTCTTCGGGTGATACGTTAAGCAGCGCCCTGAATCAGTACGGCATTGAGCTGGGTGATATCAACGCGTTGGTAAGCAGTGATAAAGATCTGCGTAATATGCGCGTCGGTCAGCAGCTGAGCTGGACGTTGGATGCGGATGGCCAACTGCAAACCTTCAGCTGGGAAATCGATCGTCGTGAAACCCGTACTTATCAGCGTGCAGATAACGGCAGCTTTAAGATGCAGCAAGAGCTGCAAAAGGGTGAATGGCAGAACAGCGTGCTGAAGGGTGAAGTGCGCGGTAGCTTTGCTGCCAGCGCTCAACGTGCAGGCTTGAGCAGCGCTGAGACCAGTAACGTGATCAAAGCGATGCAGTGGCAGATGGATTTCCGTAAACTGCGCGCCGGCGACGATTTTAGTGTGCTGATGTCGCGTGAAATGCTCGGTGGAAAAAGTGCGCAAAGTCAGCTGCTGGGCGTACGTTTACGCTCCGGTGGCAAAGATTATTACGCTTTCCGCGCCGAAGATGGCAAGTTCTACGATCGTAATGCATCGGGTCTGGCACGCGGCTTTATGCGTTTCCCAACGGTTAAGCAGTATCGCGTTTCCTCAAACTTCAATCCACGCCGCCTCAATCCGGTAACGGGCCGTATCGCACCCCATAAAGGTGTCGATTTTGCGCTGCCGATTGGTACGCCAGTGTTGGCCGTTGGCGATGGTGAAGTGGTCATGGCGAAGAACGGCGGCGCTGCCGGTAACTACGTAGCGATTCGTCATGGTCGTCAGTATATGACGCGTTACATGCATCTGAGCAAAGCGCTAGTTAAACCGGGGCAAAAAGTGAAGCGTGGCGATCGCATTGCGCTTTCAGGTAACACCGGACGTTCGACCGGTCCACATCTGCACTACGAAGTGTGGATCAATAACCAGGCGGTGAACCCACTGACGGCGAAGTTGCCGCGCATGGAAGGCCTGACAGGTAAAGATCGCAGCACGTATATGGCGCAAGTCAAAACCTGGTTGCCGCAGTTAACGTTGAAATAACGCATCATTGTGCGCAGACGGAAAAAACCGACGGATTCTTCGTCGGTTTTTTGCTATCTGGCGCATGAAGATTGCAAATTTAATCATCGTCACTATTATTGACCGGTCATTGACAGAGGCGAGTGCATGGAAACCCGAAAGAAAAATAACAGTGAGTTTATTCCCGTTTTTCAACGTTCATTTTTAAAGCCGAAATACTGGGGCAGCTGGTTAGCGGTTGGCGCGCTGGCTGGTATGGCATTACTTCCCGCCAGCGTGCGCGATCCGATTCTGGGCGGATTGGGCAAGTTCGCCGGTAAGCTGGCGAAAAGTGCGCGGCGTCGTGCGCTGATCAATCTCTACTATTGCCTGCCGGAACTGAGTGAGGCGCAGCGCGAAGAGATTGCTGATCGTATGTTTGCTACTGCACCGCAGGCGATGGCCATGATGGCCGAGCTGGGCCTGCGCAATCCTGAGCATGTGCGTAAGCGTGTTGAGTGGCACGGTAGGGAAATTATCGAGCAACTGCAGGCAAATAAAGAAAACGTCATTTTCTTAGTGCCGCACGGTTGGGGCGTGGATATTCCGGCTATGCTGCTGGCGTCTGAAGGCCAAATGATGGCGGCAATGTTCCATAACCAAAGCGATCCGTTAATGGATTACCTATGGAACACGGTGCGGCGTCGCTTTGGCGGTCGCATGCATGCACGCAATGATGGCATCAAGCCGTTTATCGCGTCCGTACGTCAGGGATATTACGGCTATTATCTGCCCGACCAGGATCACGGCGCAGAACATAGTGAGTTTGTCGATTTCTTTGCTACTTACAAAGCCACATTGCCTGCCGTTGGGCGCCTGATGAAAGTGTGCCGCGCGCGCGTGGTGCCGTTATTCCCAGTGTATAACAGCAAAACTCATCGTCTGGAAATCTATGTGCGTCCACCTATGGACGATCTGCTGGATGCCGATGACCACACATTGGCACGCCGTATGAATGAAGAAGTGGAAGTCTTCGTGCGTCCACATCCTGAACAGTACACGTGGATTTTGAAGCTGCTAAAAACGCGCAAGGAGGGAGATATTGAACCTTATGCGCGTAACGATCTTTATCCACGCAAGAAATAAGAAAAGGGGCCGTTTGGCCCCTTTCTCATTCTACCTCTGCGACATGACTGCGACGTTTACGTTCCCGCAGGAACAGCGTCACCAGCGCAAACCACAGCACGCCAGCCGCAAAGTTAATGCCGCTAAACCAGGGGGTTCCGCCGCTGAAGTAGCCACTTTTTGCCAGTTCAATGCCGATCGCTAACGTCAGAATACTGATCATGCCAAGCATCGCCGCAACGCTGCCTTTGCCTTCATTACTGGAGTAGAGCGTCAGGCGATACAGACCGGCGTTTACCATGCCTGCGCCAAATGCGTACAGGCTTAAACCGGCGGTGAGCAGCAAATAAGTATGGCTGTCGAGCAGATTGGCCAGCAGTGAAATGCTTAGACCAATCAGAATTGGCCAGGCGGCAAATTTCACCGGTTGCTCAATGGGTACGCGACCCGCCAATTTACCCAGCGTGATATTGCCGGCAATCATTGCCAGAAATACCGGCAGCTGTAGCAGCGCGTACTGCATCCGCGATAATCCTTCATCGTGCATTAAAATTACTGGCGAAAGCGCCACCCACGTGAGGATCGGGATAAATACCAGGCCGATCGCGAACGATCCGTACATCACCTGGCGATCGCGTGCTAAGCGGGCATAGCCGCGCGCCAGGGTCGGCAGGGCGATAGAGTGGCTGCGGTCGCCAGCGGTTTCGGGCATTACGCGCCACAACAGGGCAAAAGCAACCACGCTGCAAATGGCAAACAGCCAAAACATGCTGCGCCACTCGCCAACGGTAAGCCACGCCGCACCGGCAAGTGGTCCCGCTAAAGGTGCCAGCAGCGCAACGTTAGCCATCAGCGCCATCATGCGTACCGCCAGGGCTTCCGCAAAAGCTTCCTGCACTGCCGCGTAGCTGACTGCGCCAATGAAGCACAGGCTAATGCCCTGAATGAAGCGTAGCGCGACGAACTCTTCAATGCTGCTAACCCAGGTGGTCAGAATGCAGGCGGCTGCAAAGAACAGAATGCCAAACAGTAATACCGGGCGGCGGCCATATTTGTCAGAAAGCGGGCCCAGCAGCCATTGCAGTACCACGCCGCCCATGAGATAGGCGGTCAGCGAAGTGGATACCCATTCGGGGCCGACGCTGAATTCAGAGGTAACCAGCAGCATGCCGGGCTGAATCATGTCATGCGCGATATAGGTCGCAAATTCAAACAACACCAGGGCGAGCGGAAACAGCAGCACGCGCCCGGTAAGTTGGGTTATAGGTTGATAGCGGGCCATTTGGCCTCCTTGTCAAAAAAATAAAAACGCGACTGCCAGGCAGTCGCGTTTGTCCATGTTGTTACAGCCGCTGTCAGACGTGCGTATTAATCTACGCGCAGCACACGGCTGGTATTGGTGGTGCCGGTGGTCGACATCACGTCGCCTTGGGTGACAATCACCAGGTCGCCTGAAACGAGGAAACCTTTTTCGCGCAGCAGGTTCACTGCATCGTGCGCGGCGGCAACACCATCATTATTGCTGTCGAAAAATACTGGCGTAACGCCACGGTACAGCGCGGTTAGATTCAGCGTACGTTCGTGGCGTGACATAGCGAAGATCGGCAAACCCGAGGTGATACGTGAAGTCATCAGCGCAGTGCGGCCCGATTCAGTCATGGTGATGATGGCAGAAACCCCTTGCAGGTGGTTGGCTGCATACATCGCGGACATGGCAATCGCCTCTTCAACGTTATCGAACTGCACCTCAAGGCGGTGCTTAGAAACGTTAACGCTCGGGATTTTTTCTGCACCAAGGCACACTTTTGCCATCGCTGACACGGTTTCTGCCGGATATTGACCCGCTGCGGTTTCTGCTGACAGCATCACCGCATCCGTACCATCCAGCACGGCGTTTGCCACGTCCATGACTTCTGCACGCGTAGGCATTGGATTGGTGATCATCGATTCCATCATCTGCGTCGCGGTAATGATGGTGCGGTTCAGCTGGCGCGCGCGACGAATCAAGGCTTTCTGAATACCGACCAGTTCAGGATCGCCAATCTCAACGCCCAGGTCACCACGCGCCACCATCACCACGTCAGAAGCCAGGATGATGTCATCCATCGCTTCCTGCGAGGCAACCGCTTCAGCACGTTCAACTTTAGCCACCAGCTTAGCGTCACAGCCTGCATCACGCGCCAGGCGACGCGCATAATTCATATCTTCGCCATTGCGCGGGAAAGAGACGGCCAGATAATCAACGCCGATTTTGGCGGCGGTAATAATATCGACTTTGTCTTTCTCCGTCAGCGCGTCTGCTGAAAGACCGCCGCCGAGTTTGTTAATGCCTTTATTGTTGGAAAGCGGGCCGCCGACGGTGACTTCGGTGAACACTTTTACGCCCTGAACTTCCAATACTTTCAACTGAACACGACCATCATCCAGCAGCAGGATATCGCCCGGTACCACGTCTTCTGGCAGGCCTTTATAGTCGATACCGACTTTCTCTTTATCGCCTTCGCCTTTGCTCAAATCGGCATCTAACAGGAAACGATCGCCGACGTTGAGGAATACTTTGCCTTCTTTGAAGGTCGATACGCGAATTTTAGGACCCTGCAGGTCACCCAGAATCGCCACGTGGCGGCCAAGTTTTGCGGCAATTTCACGCACTTTATTGGCACGCTGCTGATGATCTTCTGGGGTGCCGTGGGAGAAGTTGAGTCGTACAACGTTTGCACCTGCCGCGATGATTTTTTCGAGGTTGTTGTCGCGATCGGTAGCTGGGCCGAGGGTTGTAACGATCTTGGTTCTTCTGAGACGTCTGGACATGAAGGACTCCGTTAGCAAAGTATCGTGTCGCTCTCAAGTGACACGTAGTGTTCATCTATTCTATATGATCGATGGGCTGTGATTCGACTCACATTGTGAATGTGATGTTAATTATTTTCCTGCACCTGCTTTTCCAGGCGCGAATCTTTCAGCGCTTCTTTGACCCGTTTCAAATTCTCACGGAAAGAGGCGCCGCGCTCAAGGGTAAACCCTGTCGCCAGAACATCCACCACGGTTAATTGTGCCAGGCGGGAAACCATCGGCAGGTAGATATCGGTATCTTCAGGCACATCCAGCGTCAATGCCAATGTGGCTTCCGCCGCCAGCGGGGAACCTGGAGAAGTGATAGCCAGCACAGTGGAAGCGTTTACACGCGCCAGGCGAGCCAGTTCTATCATATTTTTGGTGCGGCCAGTATGCGAGATGAGAACAAATACATCATTTGGTCCACTATTTATGCAACTCATGCGCTGGATCACAATATCCTCTGACCAGATGACCGGCAGATTAAAGCGCAGAAATTTGTTGGTGGCGTCGTGTGCCACTACGGCTGACGCACCAAGGCCGAAGAAGGCGATTTTATGTGCCTGCGTCAGGGCCTGAACAGCCTGACGAATGACCTGTGAATCGAGTTGCTGGCGGACGCGACTCAAACCCGCCAGCGCGGAATCAAATATTTTATGGCTGTAACTTTCGACACTGTCATTTTCTTCCACATCGCGGCTGACCCAGTTCGGGCTTTTGACCAGGCTCTGCGCGAGCTGCAGTTTGAAATCAGGAAAGCCGCGCGTTCCCATGCGGTGACAGAAGCGGTTTACCGTTGGTTCGCTCACCTCGGCAGCACGCGCCAGCGTGGCGATGCTGGAGTGCATCGCCTGTTGAGGCGCGGCAAGAATTTGCTCTGCCACTTTGCGTTCTGATTTACTCAGCGCGTCTAATTGCGCCTGAATCTGTTCCAGCATGGTTTAACCTAATGAGCGTCAATCACTTTTCAGCGTTCATCGATCAATGAAATCGCTGCCAATTGACAAGAATATACCGTGTAATAGCACCTCGCACGCAGCGGAGGACAAATGTAAACGCGAATTTTTTGCGATACTTTGATCGCTGACGTGTTTTGCCTCGACAAATATCGAAACAGAAAATGTGGCCAAATGGCACGCGACACCACACTTAACACCTTTATTACGTTCACAGTTAACGCCAGCAAAGCGCCGTGTTCGGGTTGTCCTGGCGCGGCGAAAAACGTACATTGTGCTGTAAGAAAATTACAATAAGGACCCGGCGTGATGAGAACGCTCAAGCCGGGTATATCCTGCAACGAGGAGAGGAAAATGGCGGTTACACAAACAGCCCAGGCATGCGATCTGGTGATTTTCGGTGCCAAAGGCGATCTTGCACGCCGTAAACTGTTGCCATCACTGTATCAGCTGGAAAAAGCCGGTCAGATTCATGAAACCACTCGCATTATTGGCGTGGGACGCGCGGACTGGGACAAAGACGCGTATACCAAAGTGGTGCGTGAAGCGCTGGAAACCTTCATGAAAGAGAAGATCGATGAAGCGCTGTGGGATACGCTCAGCAGCCGTCTCGATTTTTGTAACCTCGACGTTAATGACACCTCGCATTTCACCAAACTGGGCAAAATGCTTGACCAGAAAAATCGCGTCACCATTAACTACTTCGCTATGCCACCCAGCACCTTTGGGGCGATTTGCGACGGACTGGGCGCGGCTAAGCTGAACGCCAAACCGGCGCGCGTGGTGATGGAAAAGCCGCTCGGGACGTCATTAGAAACCTCGCAAGAGATCAATGACAGCGTGGGCAAATACTTCGAAGAGAGCCAGGTCTTCCGTATTGACCACTATCTTGGTAAAGAGACGGTGCTCAACCTGCTGGCGCTGCGTTTCGCCAACTCTATCTTCGTGAATAACTGGGATAATCGCACCATCGACCACGTGCAAATCACCGTGGCAGAAGAGGTCGGCATCGAAGGCCGTTGGGGTTACTTCGACAAAGCCGGTCAGATGCGTGACATGATCCAGAACCACCTGTTACAGATCCTCACCATGATTGCCATGTCGCCGCCGTCCGATCTCAGCGCCGATGCGATTCGTGATGAGAAAGTAAAAGTGCTGCGTTCACTGCGCCGTATTGATCAGACCAACGTGCGCGATAAAACCGTGCGCGGCCAATACACCGCAGGCTTTGTGCAGGGCAAAAAAGTGCCGGGCTATCTGGAAGAAGAGGGCGCGAACAAGCAGAGCGCGACCGAAAGCTTCGTTGCCATCCGCGTGGATATCGACAACTGGCGTTGGGCTGGCGTGCCGTTCTATCTGCGCACCGGCAAACGCTTGCCGACGAAATGCTCTGAAGTGGTGGTTTACTTCAAGAATCCAGAGATGAACCTGTTCAAAGATTCGTACGCTGAGCTGCCACAGAACAAGCTGACCATTCGTCTGCAGCCGGACGAAGGCGTGGATATCGAAATCCTGAACAAAGTGCCGGGACTCGATCACAAGCATAAACTGCAGACCACCAAGCTGGATTTGAGCTACTCCGAAACCTTTAACCAGTCGCATCTGGCCGATGCTTACGAGCGTCTACTGCTGGAAACCATGCGCGGTATTCAGGCGCTGTTTGTCCGCCGTGACGAAGTTGAAGCGGCGTGGGGCTGGGTCGATTCCATCATTGACGCCTGGAACGCCGATGCCGAGGCGCCGAAGCCGTATCAGGCCGGCACCTGGGGGCCGGTTGCCTCTGTCGCGATGATTACGCGCGATGGCCGTTCCTGGAACGAGTTCGAATAAGCGCACCAAACCAAGCCCGCCGAATGTGCGGGCTTTTTTTCGTCCAAAATTCATTTTTCTGAAAAGTGAACCCGGGTTTCAAAAAATTTTGATATCCGATGGACGCCGCTCCAGCCGATCTTGTATGGTAGAGCCCAATTATTGACAGCGTGGCCGTGCGCCGGGCTGATGCAACTAAGGAAACGTGATGAAGAACTGGAAAACAAGTGCTGAACAGATCCTGAAAACGGGCCCGGTCGTGCCGGTCATCGTGGTTAATAAGCTGGAACACGCGGTGCCGATGGCAAAAGCGCTGGTGGCTGGCGGCGTGCGTGTGCTGGAAGTGACACTGCGTACGCCGGTAGCGATGGATGCGCTACGTGCGATGATTAAAGAAGTGCCAGAAGCGATAGTAGGCGCTGGTACGGTGATTAACACGCAGCAGCTCAAAGAAGTCACGGATGCGGGCGCGCAGTTTGTTATCAGCCCAGGTTTGACTGAGTCGTTGCTCAAGGCAGCGGTGGAAGGTCCGGTACCCTTAATTCCAGGTATCAGCACGGTGTCAGAATTGATGACCGGTATGGATTATGGATTGCGTGAGTTCAAGTTCTTCCCGGCGGAAGCGAATGGCGGCGTAAAAGCGCTGTCGGCGATTGGTGGCCCGTTCCCACAAGTGCGTTTCTGCCCAACCGGCGGCATCTCGCCGGCCAATTATCGTGATTATCTGGCGCTGAAAAGCGTGCTGTGCATTGGCGGTTCGTGGCTGGTGCCGAATGATGCGCTGGAAACCGGTGACTGGGAGCGGATTACGCGCCTGGCGCGTGAGGCGGTTGAAGGAGCAAGAGCGTAGCGTCATTTAACAGGTGCGCAGGGTGTGCGCACCTTACAGCTTCGGGTCGCCACGCATGGCGACCTGTTAACCTAACCTTCCACTTTCACCGCTGCCGCACTGGCAACAGCACGCGCGATAGCGTCATCGGTGCTTTCTCCGGTCGCTAATGCGACACCCAAACGACGCTGACCGGCGATTTCCGGCTTACCAAACAGGCGCAGCTGCAAACCTGCACCCAGCGCGGCTTCGATATTAACAAACTGCACGTTCTGGCTGTTCAACTCCGGCAGGATAACGGCCGAAGCCGCCGGGCCATATTGACGAATGCCGCCAATTGGCAGGCCGAGGAAGGCGCGTACATGCAGCGCGAACTCCGAAAGATCCTGCGAAATCAGCGTTACCATACCGGTATCATGCGGACGCGGTGACACTTCGCTGAAGATAACCTCATCACCGCATACGAACAGCTCCACGCCGAACAGACCGTAACCGCCGAGCGCTTTCACTACCTTAGCGGCGATATCCTGTGCGCGTTGCAGCGCCAGTTCACTCATCTGCTGCGGCTGCCACGATTCACGATAATCGCCATCTTCCTGACGATGACCAATCGGTGCACAGAAGTGGATACCATCAACCGCGCTGATGGTCAGCAGGGTGATTTCGAAATCAAACTTCACCACGCCTTCGACGATAACGCGGCCCGCACCGGCGCGTCCGCCTTGCTGGGCATAATCCCAGGCTTTATCCAGTTGGCTGGCTTCGCGGATAAAGCTTTGGCCTTTCCCGGATGAGCTCATCACGGGTTTGACGATGCACGGGAATCCAATGGCATTCGTCGCAGCGACAAAGTTCGCTTTGCTATCGGCAAACTGGTAGGTCGAGGTCGGTAGGGACAACTCTTCCGCCGCCAGACGACGAATGCCTTCGCGGTTCATGGTCAGCCGTGCAGCGCGCGCGGTGGGCACCACTTTCTGGCCTTGAGCTTCCAGTTCCAGCAGTTTTTCGGTGGCGATAGCTTCAATCTCTGGCACCACAAAGTGCGGCTGTTCTTGCGCAATCAGCGCGGCCAGCGCATCACCGTCCAGCATATTGATTACGTGGCTACGATGCGCAACGTGCATGGCGGGCGCATCGGCATAACGATCCACCGCGATCACTTCCACACCAAGACGTTGGCACTCCAGCGCCACTTCTTTGCCTAATTCGCCTGAACCTAACAGCATGACACGCGTAGCGGCAGGGCGCAGCGCGGTTCCGAGAGTCGTCATAATTTCACCTTAGCAGTCAAAATGCGCGCGCAGTATAAACGAAAACGTTTGCGTACTCACGCTTTCAGCTTCATCAGGTTTGCCATACTTTTCTCGCTCTGACGTTAACTGACACAGCCTGCGGCAGCATGGTGAGCGGAAATTTAAACGGGAGTTAAACAATGAGCAATTGGCTGCAGCAAATTCAATCAGTGCTGGCGAAAAAGAGTGGTGAAGGAAAATCCGGTGGATTGAGCGATATGTTGGCACCTGGCGCGTTAGGCGGTCTGGCGGGCTTGCTGGTCGGCAGCAAGTCTACGCGTAAGCTGCTGACCAAATACGGCGGCAAAGCCTTGCTGCTAGGCGGCGGAGCGGCGGCTGGTGCGCTGCTGTGGAATAAATATAAGCAGCGTATCCGGGAAACTCATCAGGATGAGGCCGGTTTCGGCCAACTGCAAACGCCGATGGATCAACGCGCAGAACGCTTAGTGACGGCGCTGGTTTTCGCGGCAAAGAGCGACGGTCATATTGACGATGCCGAGCGCGCGGCGATTGAACAAAACATTCAACAAGCCGGTTATGGCGCACAAGCCGAAGCTTTGATTCAGCAGGCGATGAACCGTCCGCTGGATCCTCACTGGCTGGCGGCAGATGTTAAGAACGAAGAAGAGGCGCTGGAACTCTATTTCCTAAGCTGTGCAGCCATTGATGTCGACCACTTTATGGAGCGCAGCTATCTCTCCGCGTTAGGTGATGCGCTAAAAATTCCGCAAGATGTACGCGACGGTATCCAGCGCGATATCGACGCGGAAAAAGCCGCGTAATCTGCTGCAAAGGCTGCGTTCGCAGCCTTTATTTTTGCTGGTTGGTTTATCCTGCGCTGGGTGATGATGCTTGCAGCTTGGCATCACGCGCGATTAGTGCCACGCTTGCTGGATATTGTCTTTCAGGGAGAAGAGCCTAAATGAATCAGCCCAACGCGAAAAAAATCCCCCATGTGATGAGCCTGCACGGTGAAACGCGCACCGACAATTATCACTGGTTGCGCGATGACGATCGTGAAAATCCTGAAGTGCTAGCCCACCTGCACGCTGAAAATGATTATGGCCGCGCGATGATGGCCTCGCAAAATTCGCTACAGGATCGGGTGCTAAAAGAGATTGTCGATCGTATTCCTCCGCAGGATCACTCGGTGCCGTATGTGAAGAACGGTTATCGCTATCAAAGCCGCTATGAAGTGGGTAACGAATATCCCGCCTATTTCCGTCAACCGATTGAGGCACCGCTTGATGAGCCGTGGCAACTGCTGCTTGATGGCAACCAACGTGCGTCCCACAGCGACTTTTACACCATGGGGGCGTTGGCAATTACGCCGGATAACCAGGTGATGGCGCTGGCGGAAGATTTCCTTTCGCGCCGTCAATACGGCATTCGTTTCCGTAATCTGCAAAGCGGCAGTTGGTATCCGGAAGTGCTGACGAATGCTTCCTCCAGCGTGGCCTGGGCCAACGATTCGCGCACGCTCTATTACGTGCGTAAACACCCGAAAACACTGCTGGCTTATCAGGTATGGCGTCACGAATTGGGGCATCCGCAATCTGACGATCAGCTGGTGTACGAGGAAAAAGACGATACTTTCCATCTTAGCGTGCACAAAACCACGTCAGAGCACTTTATTCTGGTGGCGTTGTACAGCACCACCACCAGTGAAATCCTGCTGATCGACGCGGAATATCCCGATGCGCAGCCGCAAACGTTTTGTCCGCGGCGTCGCGATCACGAATACAGCATTGACCACTACAACCACCAGTTTTATATCCGCTCGAATCGGGATGGCAAAAACTTCGGCCTGTACCGCAGTGCGTGGCTGGCCGAAGCGCGCTGGCAAGCGTTAATTCCAGCGCGGGACAACGTAGTACTGGAAGATTTCCAGCTGTTCCGTCATTGGCTGGTGGTGGAAGAGCGCCAGCACGGCGTTAATACCTTGCGTCAGATTAACTGGGAGAGCGGGGAGAGCTTTGGCATCGCCTTTGACGATCCGGCGTACGTGACCTGGCTGGCGTATAACCCTTCGCCGGAGAGCGACACGCTGCGCTACGGCTATTCATCGATGACCACGCCGACGACGCTGTTTGAGTTGAATATGGAAACGGGCGAACGTCGCGTGCTGAAACGCACGTCGGTGCCGGGCTTTAAATCAGAGGATTTTAAAAGCGAGCATCTGTGGATCACGGTGCGTGATGGTACGGAAGTCCCGGTTTCGCTGGTGTATCACCGCAAGCACTTCCAGCGTGGCAACAATCCGCTGCTGGTTTATGGTTACGGCGCCTACGGCAGCAGCATGGATGCTAGCTTTGGCACCAGCCGTATCAGTTTGCTCGAGCGTGGTTTCGTCTACGCGATTATTCATGTGCGCGGCGGCGGTGAACTCGGTCAGCAGTGGTATGACGGTGGCCGCCTGAAGAACAAAATCAACAGCTTCACCGACTTTATCGATGTCACCGAAGCGCTGGTGGCAAAAGGTTACGGAAATCCACAGCGGCTGTACGCCATGGGCGGCAGCGCCGGAGGGTTACTTATGGGTGGTGTAGTGAACATGGCACCGAATCTGTTCCACGGTGTGGTGGCACAGGTACCTTTTGTGGATGTCGTGACCACCATGCTCGATTCATCGATTCCGCTCACTACCGGCGAATACGATGAGTGGGGCAATCCCGAGCAGGAAGAGTTTTACCACAGCATCCGCCAGTACAGCCCGTATGACAACATCGAAGCAAAAGCCTATCCACACTTGCTGGTTACCACCGGGCTGCACGATTCTCAGGTGCAGTATTGGGAACCGGCCAAGTGGGTGGCGAAACTACGCGAGTTAAAAACTAACGATTCGTTGCTATTACTGTGCACCGAGATGGATTCCGGCCACGGCGGTAAATCGGGCCGTTTCAAAGCCTATGAAGGCGTGGCGCAGGAGTTTACTTTCCTGATAGGCCTGGCGCAGGGGAGCTTGCCAGACCGTACCGATTACTGATCGCTTTTAACGTACTTGCGAAGCGCCTGCCGCAACGGTGGGCGCAAATCGCGCACATTTTCCAGCACCCAGCGCAGATAGCCGGGATCTTTACGCGCAATGCTACCAATGCTTTGACCGCGATACTTCCCGAACGGGAACACATCACCACTCACGGCTGCCGGTTGGCACAAATTCGCCATCTGCTCGGCATTCCAGCCCGACGTTTCCATAATGCGGATCAGTAGCGCGGCGGTGACGTAGCAGTCATACAACGCGCGGTGTGCATGCAGTTCGGCTGGAGGTGTGACGTCCAGCTTCAGGCTATGACGCAATGCCTGATTGCCGTATTTGATGCCTGGCCACAACTGACGCGCCAGCGTCATGGTGCAGATCCATTCGCCCGGCATGGTTGGCAGCATACGGCGATCAAAACTGGCGTTGTGCGCCACATAATGCGGGCTGCCGTGATAGCGGCCAATCGCTTCTTCGATAGTCGGTTTGCCAACCACCATCGCTTCAGTAATGCGATGCACCGCCATCGCCTGGCGGCTGATCGGGCGGTCCGGGCAGATCAAATCACTCATGGGATTGACGATTTGACCGTCAATGACATCCACTGACGCCACTTCAACCACGCCGCCTTGCAGGCCACAGGTTTCGGTATCGATAACACGTAACATAGATTACTTCTGCTTAGGTTCGTAGGGCAGGCGTGACAGGCTGAGCGATGCCTGGCGGTAGTTCGTCAGACGTTGACGAAACCATTCACGCAGCGCCTCTGGTTGCTCGCGCTCCACCATTTCGGCAATCACGGGCATATTGTAGCGCTCTTTAAAAGCCACGCCCGCGGCGGCCAGATCGACATTCACTTTGTCTTTCTCTTCCTGCGACAGCAAGGCAAGGTTTTGACTCATACTTTCCTCCTGATAATCAGGGGCAAAAGTAATGGTTTCGGACCGAGGGATCAAGGAAATTGGATCGCACCGCAAGTCTCGACACCTGCGGATCGGCGGCGTATCCTGCTGCCACGTTTGCGGTGCACTGCCGCAGTTAAAAGGGAAGAAGTGATGAAGAAAACTGCGTTTACCCGAGTTGTGGCGCTGTTGCTGGCGTCATCAACGCTGGCCTTCAGCCAGTTTGCGCTGGCTCATGCTCACCTGAAAACGCCGGTTCCGGCGGATAAAGCCGTGGTGGAGCATTCCCCGCAGAATTTAACGCTGACCTTTACTGAAGACGTTGAAGCCGCGTTTAGTGGCGTAGAAGTGCTCAACGCACAACATCAACCCATGCCGGTGGGGAAGGCAAGGCTTAACGACAAACAGCACGATCAGCTGATTGTACCGATCAGCCAACCGTTGCCGTCGGGTAATTATCAAGTGAACTGGCATGTGCTCTCTGTTGATGGCCACAAAACCAAAGGCAGCTACGCATTTAGCGTGAAGTGATCAATGAGTTTGAGCACGCTGTGGATTGGCCTGCGGGCGCTGCATTTCTTGTCGGTGTTACTGCTCGCTGGCAGCGCCTGCTACACCGCGCTGCTGGCACCGCGTCGCTATCGCCTGGTGCTGGCGCAGCGTTTAGATTTTATTTTGCGTACCAGCGCGCTAGTGAGTTTGCTCAGCGCCGTGCTGATGTTAGCGACACAAACCGGGTTGATGAGCGGTGACTGGCGAAACGTTAGCGATAGCGAGACGTGGCGCGCTGTGCTGAATACGCGTTTTGGCATGGTCTGGCGCTGGGAAATTGTCTTCGCACTGCTTTGCACGCTGGCACTATTGCTGCGTGGCAGCCTGCGTCAGCAATTGCTGCTTGTTAGCGGTGTATTGCAACTGATCGCTCTGGCAGGCGTAGGACATGCAGCAATGCGTGATGGCTGGGCCGGCATGCTGCAGCAAGCAAACCATGCGCTACATCTGCTTGCCGCCGCGTTCTGGGCGGGCGGTTTACTGCCGCTGCTGTTACTGATGCGTGAAGCACGACAGATCGAATTCCGTGCCGATGCTATTCGCTGCATGATGCGATTTTCCCGCTACGGACATTTAGCCGTCGCGCTGGCGTTGTTCACTGGAGTCGTTAACAGTCTGCTAATAGCCGGTTCACCGCGCGATTGGCAAGTTACACCGTGGAGCGAGCTGCTGGTGGTGAAAGTGCTGCTGGTATTGTTGATGATCGCTATCGCGCTGACCAACCGCTATCTGCTGGTTCCGCGTTTCCGCCGGGCGGCCAGTCATGCATCGCATCTGTTTATTCGCCTGACGCAGCTAGAGCTGCTGCTGGCCATTATTGTTATTGGGTTAGTGAGCGTGTTTGCCACACTCTCACCGGCCTGAATGTGTCATTAAAGAAGATGAAATGAGGTCGATATTTTGCTGAAGAAACTGATTCCAGCTTGCGTATTGATGGCGCTGTGCAGCCAGGCGATGGCCGCACAGATTATTACCGTCAGCCGTTTTGAGATTGGCAAGGACAAATGGCCCTTCACCCGTGAAGAGGTGATGCTGACCTGCGAAAAAGACGGAGCGCTGTTTGCTATCAATCCCGGCACGTTATTGCAGTATCCGCTCAACGATAAAGCTTACGCGCGTAAGACTGCCGGGCAGGGCACGCTGCAATCCATCGACACCATCGTGGCCGAAGACAAAGCGCATCCAGGTCAGAAAATGAGTCTGCAACCGATCGTCGATCGCGCACAGCAACTGTGCGGCAAGTAATCTCGGTATAAATCAGGCGTGGCGCACATTTCTGCCGCTACGCTTGTTCTCAGGTTATGTCAACGCGATCACAGAGTTGACACCTTTGCTTACCGAACAGCGCAGTTGGCTGGAAAACCACCAATCCTGGTCTACCATTAAATGGCAAGGCGTCCTCGCCTGCAAAAATGCCAACTTTTAGCGCACGGCTCCTAAAGAGCCATTTCCCTGGACCGAATATAGGAATCGTATTCGGTCTTTTTTTATGTCGTTGATTTATAACGTAAAATTAAGGGGCGTCCCGAAATTTCCCGAAATTTTCCCGAAATCATCATATCCGGCCTATACCATTACATATTCCTGACCGCGGGAATCCAAATACTTTTTGGTCATTGCGATGTTTTTATGACCGAGCAATCTTTGCGCAAAATCCTCTCCATTCTCCACCTCATATAATCGGCTCGCAAGGCTTCTTATTTCATGGAAGGTCGGAGGGTTTGTGCCGAAAACCAAACCAGATGCTTCACGCGCTTCTGCGAAAGATCCGGTTAAAGCATCGGGAGCGACAGGCCCAGCTTTACGCCCACCTCTACGAACCGATGAGTAAATAAGGCTATCCGATGGATTGTCCTTCTTGCACGCTTCAATCACGCTTTCGAGAGAAAGGGCTAATTCATTTATTTTCAGCGATAATGGCAGCGCCAGTTTGTGACCGGTTTTGCCCTGAGTTATGAATAGCCTTCCTTCACTAATGTCGCTGAACTTCATGCGAGTGATATCTTCACGTCGCTGACCAGTTAAAAGCGCCAGGTTCATTGCGCACTCTAGCCACCCACCCATAGCTATCGCGGCCGAGCGAATTGCAAGAAATTGCTCAATGGATAATCTTTCTCTTTTTACCTCGGGTGGCGGGGTCTTGGTTGGCTCAACTATGTTACGCTCAATAACACCCTCGACTACCGCCTCCCTGAATACGTCCAGCAAAAGCGATCGGAAGGCTACAGCCATGCTTCTCTTGCCACATTCAACATACGATTCAAGAAATAGAGCAATGTCCCTGGTTGTCATCGATTCCATGACCTGCCTTCCGAACTCATCACGAAGTGTCGATAGCTGATTTGCTCGCACTTTCATTGTGTTTGGTTTGAGCTCTCTTCTTGCCAGAATGATGTTGTAGCGATCGAGCCATCTGCTGAATGTGAATTCAGGAACGGCCTTTAGCCGATCTAGAAGTGCAGAGGGTATATAATTCTGGTCGATGTAGTTATTAGCTTCGATCGCCTGAGCAACTGCTTCCCTGCGTGAGATGCGACCAAGTGATAGTTCCTGTCCCGTGACCGGGTTTCGCCAGGAGTAGATTTGCTTGGATTTCCTGAATGTCAGATTCCTTGGCAGATTAGCGTCGTAACGTTCCGGCCTTTTCGACATGTTTCAATTTCTCCAGCAATGAGCCCTCTCTTGGAGGTCTAATCGATTCTGTTTTGCGCACCAACTTGCTTTTGCGCGGATCAACATAAATGGAGTCGGGCTCCAGCTTGTATTCCTTTCCGTGCAACTGAGGGCAAGGATAAATTCTCCCCTCGCGCACCCAGCGGCGAAGGGTCGACAGGGAAGGCGGCTGTGAATATGTCGCGCTCGCCCACTCCTGCAAGTTGAGTAGCTTTGCCATGTTTTACCTCCGGAACGTTTTACCAGGTTTTGAGCGCAAATTAACGCAAGATTTAATGATGTGGTTATATAACAACAACCCCACCCAACCAGAGCAAATGTGACCATATAGCCACGCTCACTCCTTAGGTGGTTTGCCGAGGATAAAAGCGATGATTACTGCAGCGAGAAGGCTGAAATCGATGATGAACTCAGCCGGGGTGATGTCTTCGCAGGTGGTGGTCATGCAACGGAGCGGTGGCTCTGCGCGCGCATATACTTTTCAAGGTCACACCTGCATTCAGCGTCGCAGTAATGGCCCTTGTCGATTGGCTCTTCGCACCAGTGGCATTGCCCGGTGAAAGTGGCTGTGATGCGAGGCCGGTTAGCCAGCGCCACCTCAATCATTCTCTGCTCAAGTTCTGCTGCTTCATCTATCGGATCTGGATGTGTCATTTCGGTTTCCTATAGGCAATAAAAAACCGCCTCAGTGGGCGGCTTTTACATGATTAAAGCTTTATTGATAATATCGAGGAGAAAGCCCCTCTACCGCATCTTTAAAGACATGTTTCGGCACATCGTAATTGAAAACCACCAAATATTGAGGCTGTGGTGTTATGGATAACCAATATGCTGAGCGGAGTGTAACTTTGTGTAATTCTCCATCTATGGTATATACCCTCGGCGCATTTTCAGTATCAAATTGAATAACTTCTGGCTCTAAACCACTCTCAAAAACTAGCAAGTCAAAACTCATCTACCTTCTCCTTTTGATGAACCGGTATCTTTTTTTACTTAGAAATTCCATCGACTCCTGTCGATAAAACTTTAGTGATCGCTCCTAAATGCCAACCATTCAGCCCAGCAATATTCAGGGTCAATATCACGGTATCCGCGACTTTCTGACATACTCAACGCCGTATGAGCGTCCACGGAAATTGCAGTAGCGTTATCTCGTATAACTAATACCTCCTCTTCAGTTAGAGGGGAGCCTTTCTCCTCTGCTTTAGATAGAAGCAAGGAAATAAGTGAAGGCACAAATACGATCGTCATTTATCGGTTTCCTTCTGATAAACCGGATCACTGCCGCGCGGGAACTGCAGCGCGACGTTCCTATAATGCTGCAGGCGCTCTTTGAAGTATTCGCGCAACGCTTCCGGCTGCTGCAACTCAACTTCCATGGCGATAACCGGCAGGTTCATGCGCTCTTTAAACGCCACACCAGAGGCAGCTAAATCCACGTTTATCTTGTCGCGCTCTTCTCTGCTGCGTGCTGCTAAGTTGTATGACATTACTGAGAAGACACTCTTTGGAAGGTGGCCAAAGTAGGTGTGTAACTGCCGTTATCAGGCATACCCCCGACAGTTATGACCTTATAGTTTGTGGTCTGGCTATCAATTAGCAATGTAAGTACATCATTTGGCTTTGGAGCAGTTTTAAACTCATGCTCTTGTTTTGAGATTGGATTTAAATTTTCATCCACAAAAGTGACGGTTAATTTCATAATCAGAACCTCTCATATAATTGAAAGAACCAATCTGCATCATTCTGATTGAAAGGTCTAGGTTGCAAGAAATCCTCAGGAGCTTCCTTGTCTTTAGGTTTTACCATTTGGCGCTGCTGGTAGTGGCATCCAGTGGGTGACATTCCCACATGGCCCATCTGAATAGTCGTAATACCACTTGATGCCTTCTGGATAACATTCAATCACAGTGCCGGGCTTTTCCTGCCAACCGAGAACTGACTGACGATGTCGAGGCATCCGCTCGCTCACCTTCACCCACTCTGCACCACCTGTGGCACATATAGGCTCTATCTGTGCTGTGTGTGGGGCGTTGATGGATTGTTGTAGCGCACTGAGCAGCTCGACAACCTCATCAGGACTTACCTGAGTCACTGTTTCGGAGCACTCTTCGCAGCCTAGATAAAACAGTCCATCAACGTCGCATATGCGCAGCAGCCCATTCTGAACGGTAGATTTGTTGATTATGGCGAATCCCCATGACAGAGATTTACTGCCACATTCGCTGCATTGTTTTTCATGCCAGGGCAACTTCAAAGCAGGGCTTGCAGGTTGGGCGGCGCGACTTGCTTGCCATGCCATCCAGAATCTCTGGATTTCGGGCCCGATTTTATAGTGATATTCCGTTTCTCTCTGGCTTTTTACCCACTCGATGGTTTGACCTGAGTGGTCAGCAAACCATTCTTCAAACTGCTCGCGATCCTGTTCAGTCTTCATTCTTTCACACTCCCACCTGCTGCGCGGATGGCGTCAATCACTTGCACGCAATCGTATGCATCTCCATTATCATCTGCCAGCAGTGAGTAACCGTATCCACTGCGGCAGGGTGATAGCCTTTGCGGCAACACAACCGGCTGCATCACCGCCACTGGCGGCGAGGTGTAAAGCATTAACTGGCGCCGCGGGTCTGCGAATCTATCGTCATCACCAACGTTTTTAAACAGGTACCCAACTCCGCATTTATTTGCATCCCGAAGCTCCTCTTCATCCGTCCACGCCACCGGCTCAGCCTCAACGCTCGCCAGCGCCACCTTCGCCATATCCACCACCCAATCCAGATGGTCTTGCGGATTGGCGATAACGTCGCGGCAATGTGCTGCAAGTTGCTGGTTGTTAGTCATGGGTGGCTCCTGTGGTGCGGTCAATGCGCTCAATCTCCGCGATAAGCAGCGCAGCAGCTTTAACCAAGTCGCGCCGACGATCCAAAGCATGGTTACTATGCGATGGTTTGAACGAGCTTTTGTCATGCCACGGCCACAGGTTCTTTGCTCTCAAGCTATATGTACCAACACCATTCATCGCCGAACCAGCGACAGCGTAAGCTGCACCTGCAAGGGAAAGAATGCCAGCCAAATAACTATCGTCATGCTGCTCACTGTAACCTTCAATTTCCCTTTGTCTTTGGCGCTCTGCCGCCACGTCCTGCATAGCTTTGCTAGTCATCACTCACCTCCTTTGGTGCTGCAGGCGCGCGCCTTCCAGCCCATCCAGCAGCCGGTAATATAGCCACCGATGTAATCGCCATCCGGTCCGCGCATAGCTGCCACATCTTCAGGTGTGTGACTTGCAGCCCATCCGCCAACGGCCTTCCAGTGGTCCAAATACCATCGCTCGAAGTCCAATCGCTCCTGCGTTGTTTCAATTTCATCACTCATATCACTTTCCCCTCATTCGCCAACCGGGTACAGGCCAGCGTCGATTAATCTGGCGCGGCGCTGTGCCGCCTCTGTGTTTATGCGCTGGCTGTCGTTAGTTGCCATGCCAAAAGCTCGCCATGAAACGACGATCGCCTTCGGGTTTATATGTGTTGTGCGCTTGGTGCTGATGAGCGTGTACGTGTAGTCAGTGCAGGCATCCACCGGCACCGGGTCGGAAGCTGTAATCACCGCCGTCTTCCCGCGCAGGCATCCACGCATCAGGCTGTTGAACTCACCGAGCGACATATGAAAAAGGGCGCTTAATTCGCGCCCTGTCATTGGATGTTTGCTGAGTTGCCACACGACCTTTTCCTTAAAGCCGTTGTTGGGATGTTGGTTGCGGCGGTAGTGGGGTTGTTTGAACATGATTACACTCCGGCTTCATCCAGTTCTGCCTTGCGCAGCAGGTAAACGTCGGTTGCCTTTTCGAGCAGGTCAACATTCTCTGCCAGCACTTTTGCTGCGTACTTGTAGCACTTGTCCAGACCTGTAACTGATTCAGCATTTGATGCCGCTTCGGTGAAATCGGCAAGCAGCTCATCCGGCGTGCGCGCTGGGTTATTGGTGTTCGTCGCCGGGTTAATTTCGCGCTCGGGCTGCTGTGTTTCTGGTTTGCTGTTAATCAGGTTATTCAGGTCTGCACGACTACGTGCGGGAGTAACGTCGCGTTCTGCGCGCTGTGATGGCTCAAACTCGTCTGGCGTGTAGACACCGAGAATAACGTCAGGGCAGTAGAGACGCGCCCAGTACTTTACAGCCAGGTATGCCAGCTGCTGTTTTGGCGCCGTCTTCCATAACGGCGAGTTGCGGGTGCTCACGAATTCCATGTAAAGCGGCTCACCCCAGGTGATTTCCGCCTCATCGCGCAACACAGCTCCAACCCTAACAAACAGTCCCTTTTCATTTGCCGCGTTTTTATCTCCCGGCCTGAATGTGTCCCAGTTGCCGCCGTATTCATACTTGAATCGACCCTGAACAGCCGTTGAGCTGGTTACCACGGCGTTGACCAACTGAGCCTCATAACCGAGCGTGCCGTTAACCAGATGCGTTTTCTGTGCCACGGCGTAGGGATTCATTCCCCACTGAGCAGCCTGAAGAGCAACCGCAAGACAATCAGCCTTGTTGCCAGCCAAGTGCTTTGGAACGGTCGATACACCCAGCGCCATTACTTCGGCAAACGCCTGTAATTTTTGCAAACCAGTGGGGCTGAAAATCGCTGCCTTGGTGTCGGCCTCGTTGACCGGTGCCTGCATCAAATCGTTGCTCATACGTTATCCTTTCTCTTTGCCCATTCCGGGCGCGTTAACTCTTCAATGCCGCCCCAGTTACCGGACTGCATGCATTCGTGGTAGGCGGTCAGGTCACGGCGGAACAGGTCATAACCTACAGTTACGTCATCCTCACCGAGCTGGAATACGCGCACTGGGTACCGGCCGCAGTCAATCGACTCGCTGACAGCGATGAAAACGAAAAGCGGGTATTCGCCAAAGTGCTTGCTGTAGCCTTCGCGGTAATAGGCGTCCTGAACGTGATAGCGGAACTCTTCGACGTGGCGCGCAAAGCGGCTCATGTCTGCCACCTTTTTCACATCGACGATGACTGGCTGCCCGGTCAGGAATTTGTCCGGGCGGATACGACATAGCTCGCCGGTTTGCTCATCGTTCCAGTATATCGAGGCTTCCTGGTGGCCTTCGGCTTCAAGCAGCCAGCGCGCGGCAGGGTGGGCGAGGGCGCTGGTACGCATTAGCTTCAGCTTTCGTCCCTGCTCGGCATCCATGACTGTCATTCCCATGCCGCTGCAATCCGCAAGGAACGCTTTTTCGTTCGCTTTGCCCTCATTGGTGCGGCGGTTGAACTCAGGCGCCACGATGAATCGTTTATCGAACTCTTCAGGTTCGAGCAGCAGGCAATGAAGCGCTGTGCCCATGTCTAGCGCAGATTTCTTCTCTTCGTCTTCCGGCGCTTCTTTACGCCACTGGAAGATTGCGGGGTTTATTGCGATATCGTCCAGTTGTGATTTGCTGATACCGGCACCGTGATGGTATGTCTCGTTGCTAATGTCAAAGTAAATTCCAGGCTCCATCACGCCACCTCGTTGTAAATCACATTGACGCCGCGCATGCGCTCACCTGCCGTGACCATCAACTCACGCAGCACCTTATCAAGCTCAATGTGAGCATCATCATCAGAATCCAACATCTGAGCCGCCGCGCCGCCGTAATACTGCTGAAGGAAATTTTGTGCAGCCATCATCAGCGGGTTGACGTGATGCGTATCGAGGTATCCATCAACCTCTTTCACAACTTCCTGCTTATCGTGATCGGGAAGTGAGGCTGCAATACTCAACACCCGAACCTTGTCGTGTGCGTTCAGAGTGAATCGGCTCATTTTCGCTCCGGCATGCCGAGCATTCTCAGCATCTGGTTGATGAATGGATAATCTTGAGTGCGCTCTAACATGCGCTGGCGCTCAAGCTCTTCCTGCTGCTTCTGATACTGCTTAGTCTGCTGCTGGCTCATGGCTGCCCCGGCTGATTTAAAGTGTCCATAAGTGAGCGCCAGCCAGAACGTAGGCGGCGAGTGATAGCGTCTAAAAGCGATTCTTGATGGGCGAAATCCACGATGGGTCCGCCCGCGATAGAGAAGGTCATCGTGGGTTTCCTTGGTGTTGGTTAAACGGGGGTTAGTATGTGATGCTGATATGCGGGATGTTGCCGTCTTTGATTTGAGTCAGAACGTCGATGGCCTGCACGCGAGTCAGTCCGCCGTGACCCATCAGGGCGTTAACGACCGCAGTTCCGATCGTCTTTCTGTGCGCTTCATTGGCGGCACGCGCTGCTGCTTCGTCGGCGATGCGTTTCTCTTCAGCCAGGCGGGTATCTTCCACTGCTTTGGCTTTGCGCTGCTCTTCTGCGATGGCTGCCTGCTTATCGCGCTCAGCCTGCTCACGCGCTTCCTGTGCCAGTCTTGCGGTGCGCTCCTGCGCTTCTTTGGCTTCACGCTCTGCACGTTCCTGTGCGGCTTTTGCGTCGGCCTCGGCCTTTTCCTTCGCTGCCTTCAAATCAGCCTCACGACGTGCAGCTGCTTCGCGTTCCAGCTGGGCTTTCTGCTCAGCCTCAATGCGTGCCTGCTCGACAGCCTGACGCTTAATCTCTTCTTCGTGAGCAATGCGCTGGCGCTCTGCTTCGGCTTTGGCTTCAGCTGCGTCACGGTCGAATTTTTCATTAAGAAGTAGGGCGATTTCGTGGTCGGCTTCAAGCTGCTTCTTCAGCGCTTCCTCTGCCGCTTTTTGCTCGGTTTCAATTCGCTGGCGCCCTTCCTCCGCAGCCTTCTCAGCAGCGATGCGCTCTTGCTCGGCCTCCCATTCTGTCAGTGGCTTTCGCGTTTCATCACGCAGCGCGTCGCAGGCATCAACAAAGCGCTTAATCTCTGCTTCAGCGGGCTTCACGGCTTCCTTAAGGCGCTTGAGGTAGTCACGCCCCGGCCTCTCGATTGCTGTCTTGCTGCGTGATACCTGCGCCGCCAATGACGCAACGCGAGCGCGACCTTTTGCCGTAGTGAGGTCTGGAACCTCATTGACCTGCTTGCGAATCTCTTCAAGAAACGCATCGAGTCCGTTCGGCACATAAAGCGTTGGCGCTTGTTCTGGCTTTACCTCAAGTACTGCTAATTCCGTTGTTTCACTCATTTCCTTCTCCTGCGGGCAAAAAAATACCCGCACATAGGCGGGTTTATTTAGGAAATCCCTATCACAGCAAGATTTATAACTGGCTTGTAAAGAATCAGAGGGTTAGGGATTATCAAATCATGACTACATATCGTGTAAGAGTGGGTTTTCATAACCCAACAGGCCTGACTTTCAGGCAACTTGATGAAGTGCTCGAACCGTTACGTTTCTGGAGAAATAAAACGTGCGGTGGAAATTTCCGTTATTACATGGAGTACGAATATCAGACAGAGGTCAGGAGCATTTGTGATGTATGTGAGCTAGCGTATTCACAGGCATGTAAGGTGAGAAAATGTCCGCTGATTCTTGTTGAGGCCAAACCTCATGAAGATGTTTCTCAAAAATAGTCCCACTTAATGCGGTCTATTCATAACCACGTGCAAAATATCTGGCTTGCTCGGCAAGGTCTGACGGCCTAATGAATTCGTCTAGCGTATTGACTCTGTGACACTATGCGAATGAGGAAAGTTATGAAGAAAAGTGAACTCCCAACCAAAATCTGCACCGTGTGTGGACGGCCTTTCACATGGCGTAAAAAGTGGGAGAAGTGCTGGGATGAAGTGCGTAAGTGCTCGGAGCGGTGCCGGAGGCAGTGAGCGTTTTCAGTGGTTACTGTCCCCGGGCGCGAAGCATTGCGTCGGCAATCGCATATGAACGTGATGCGATGCTATCCAGATGATTGGATGCACTACCGCTAGCCAGCTCTCCTTGCATAGCTTTTGCTGCTAAGTAATCACGCAGCGTCATGCCACTTTCCGACTGCCAATCCGAGTTATGTCCGACATTTCCTAGCTCTGGAAAAGCAGGTCCACCTGTTTCCTTGCTCATCTCAAATCCTCGCTATCATCGCCAACCCCATCAGCAAAGCAGTCACTACCCAGCAGATAATGCAATCTTGTGTGCTCATGGTATTGGCATTTGTGTAGGTAAAAAGAAACCCGCTCGGGGGCGGGTTATGCTGGAATCACAACGATAACGGTATTTACCATTGTGCCGGATGATTTGAATGCACCCTCTGGCAGATCTTCGATATGACCACCGCGCTCTTCAATCAGTTGACGGAAATCCGAAGTTAGTTTGTTACTGCGGAACGTCACCGAAGAAGCCATAACTGAAACTAACTGGCCACCCGGCTTGAGAAATTTCAGCGCATGAGTGACATGTTTGATGTCAGCCTGACGGCCAAATGGCGGGTTCATTACCACGCGGTCATAAATTGGCGCTGGTTCAATAGTCAGGAAATCAACAGGCTTGCCAATGCCTGACAAGCGAAGATTAAGTGCATGCAGTGCATCATTGTTAGCTGGCATAAGCTCGTACATATCAATCATCACATCTGCTGCCGCCTCATGGGCTGCCTTAGCAATTGCACCTTGGCCAGCGCTAGGCTCAAGAACTTTCATTCCATCGCCAATATCTGCCAAATGGATTACGTGACGGACAACATCTGGTGGGGTAGGGAAGAACTCAAAATCATCCTTCGGCACGACAACATCGCCAGTAAGGATGATTTGCTCAATGCGTTCGGCTGCATCGATATCGAAGACGTGCGCCTTGGCTTTGCGGTTCCACTTGCCGCCAGCTGCTTCAATCACCTTGTTGGTTCGGGTGTATAGATTGCGGTCTAGCTGACCAGTAAGAATCAGGTTGTTACCTTCGCATTGACAGGCACTAAGCACATTCAACACTTCGTTATCTACACGCATTTGGTTTCCTATAGGCGTAAAAAAAGCTCCATTCGGAGCCGGTTAATGTTCTGCTGCGTCCACGCTGTTTAGTGAACAGGTGGCGTAAAAAAGGCCGCATCAGGCGGCCATTAGGGCATTTATAATCTCAGTTAAAATTATTGCTTTGGTGATGGGCTACTTATAAAACTACTTGATGAAAATGCGGGCAGGCTGTCTTTAGACACATTTTGAGCTTCAGTGGTGATGCGACTTTCTAAGTTTTCGTTCTTATCAATAATCAATTCTTTGTCTTGAATCATTAGCGTAAACATCGGCATGTGTTCAGATGTATATTTCATGTAAGTTTTGATTTTTAACTTAAATGCAACTGTACCCGATAAATTCTCTGCTTTAATCGCTTTATCGCCAGTGAGATTTTGGCTTTCATTGACATCTTTTGCAATTTTAACTAAAGCCTCATGAAGATCTTTTGAAAAGTTACTAGGATCAACATCGATTAAATTTATGGCTGCTGGTGATTTATTTGTTGAATTAACGAGAGTTATATCCATGCCACGGCTCTCACTGTAAACCTTGCCAAGATTTACATGACCTACCGTGGTGGTAAGAATGTTTTCTCTAGGTTGCACATGTTCCTTCTGTAATAGAAGCCCACTATTCACCATTGCAGCGGTAAATATGGATGTGCCCAGAATAACTGATGCAGCAATTAAAGAAATTCCTGTGATTTTATTGGTCATGCTATCAATCCTTGCTCTCAAAGTTGTACCGACCAATTTTACTTATATGTATGAGGTCTAAACACTCGATTAGAATCAATTAAACAGCTTATTTAACCTTTTTGCTAAAAGAATTCTTATAGTTTATTGGATGGACATCACTTAACAATGTGAACCGCGTCCTTCCGCATCTTGCGATGACCGGCGTTATAAATTGCGATTTCCGGCAAACACACTGCTCCAACTTCCTGCTTATCTCGCAGACTAGGGGAGGAGGCGGCGCGGGCTACGTTTAAGCTGCATCCAGCGCTCGCTACTGCAATTTTGCGAGCAAGGCGGTTATCTGCGTTCAGATGCTCATTCGCTTCTGCACGGCGTGCTCTGCGACGATTTCTGGCGTTATCAGAGGCCAGATAAGTTACGACTACTGTCATGGTGTACCTCCGGTAATTGGCTTAGCGATGGTCCGCATTGCTAAATCAACTCGCCCCGCCAGCCACCTTGGTAGCGGGGCATACTTCTCGATCTGGAAAGTTCTCAGTCTTCACTGTTACCCGTTACATAACTCCTCCTGTAGTTGTATGCCGCATCAAAGTTGCCAGCGGCTTGGCTTTATAAATTGGCTTAGGTACTGGCGCCGGAACCTGTGACGTTTCCGGATTTCAAGTCGCTTCATAGGTCGGCCCGATCATCCCGGATAGGCCTAAGCTCCACGACACGCCAGTCCAAAGCCAAATTCTCTTTGGTTCCCCGCATTTCGGCGGAGACAAACCCCATCAATGTTAAAGAGCGATCCAACGTCCTGTTGGGTGGTGCGTCCTGCTGATGGATAGAATATACAAAACGTATTCAACCAGTGCAATACGAAATGTATACTGATTTTATGTTGTATACGTTATGTCATGAAATTGAAGGGGATTTATTTTCGATAGGCGCAAAAAAACCCGCACTAGGCGGGCATAAATTCGTTCAAATGAAGTTTTTTCTCGTAGGCATTACGCTTGCTGTGTGTAACCCGTCGCTATAATAACAACAATGCTTAGCATGATCACAAAATGATCGATGATAAGAATCATCCCTAAGGATTGGCAGTTCTGATGGATATGATAAGGGCACAAAAAAGCCCGCTCAGTGGCGGGCTAATGGAGAAGAGGTAGTTAAAAGGCGTAGTAATCGTGTTGGCTATGCGGTTCTGCCTTTCCAGTCTGTTGAGAAGTCTAGATCTTTCAAGAGCTGATAAACATTGCAACATTGAACCCCAAGATTATTACAGACGTCGGGTACTTTCCGATTTGCTCTAATTTTACTAGGTTTAGGGGTTTCATTGGTAACTACTATCCTATTGCGTATATCCTTCATTGCGTAAGCAATTAAAAATGGATCCTTACCTATTTTCTCAATTTCCAGATCAGATAAGTCTTGTGCATATCCATTATTTACTACACGACCAAGAATATCTGCGTCAAAATCCTCTTGAAGCATAATGTGCGGCTTATTCGTTTTGTGATGAACCCATTTTGCATGAATATCACTATCACCGCCTTTGATTTCATCAATTATTTCTCGTGGCATTTTGAGACGGCCATTTGTCGCATGAAATAAAATCCATTCCCAAAACTCTGGTACGCGTCTCTGAGGATAATAATAATCGTGAGCATGGATCAAAATGTTAGCATCGAGTAAAAATAATTTATCCCTTTGTTCAGACATTATAATCCCACCATTTTTGCCACATTTCCAGGACTGACACCTAGAACCTTCCCTGCTTTGGTTTCGGTTATTACACCCTCTAAAATAGAGTTTTTAACAACCCTCAAAAGTGCGCCACCAGTCTTATGACGCTTTGTCACATAAAAAGTACCCGCCGATTTCTTTTCATCTTGCTTTTTTACTTTGCTCTGCATCCACATCTCTTTGAAATGAGAGGATATTTCTTCCCATTCTTTAATGCTAATCCTTCCATCTCTCAGCAGACGGTATGCTATTAGTGAAGGGCTTACATTATAAAATGAAGCCCTTTCCTGAAGTACTGTTGAAAGTTCTTCGAAGTTTGAAGGATCATCTATTTTTACTGTATTGAGATCATCTGCGGGCAATAGAATGTTACTAGCAATATCATTGCAATATTTTTCAATCTTGTGCGCAACGCTGGTATTGCTAATCCCAGTTTCGCCAATAAGTATATGAGCAAGCTCATGCAATAGCGTAAAACTCCAAGCCGCTTTTGAATCATTATCATTTATAACAATAAACGGCGCGATTTTATCCGCTATAGCAAAGCCTCTGAAGTAATTAGTGCTAACGGATGAGTGATGGCTGCCCAGATTTCCAATCAAGAGGATGAAAACACCTTCGTTTTCGACCTGCTTCCTTAGATATCCCATTGCATCATGTGCTGTTCCTTGCCGCCTAAATTCTTCAGAACTAATATTGAATCTTGTGTTTATATAGGAGACGGCATCTGCTATTTCTGGCAGATTATTTAGGAAACCAACAAAGTCCTTAACTTCAGCATCATCAGAGTCGATCAAAGCTTCGCGAACGATGCTCTGCCGGACAAAAATATCTCTAACAATTGCATCAACATTTCCATTAGCTTCTAGAGGTATGGAGTCAGGAACGGTTCTGTAGTCCTCCCCTTTTTTTTGAATAACTGGAGGCTTAGTAAGGTAGAACGTAAGAAGAGGGCGATGATACAACTTAGCTATCTCACCTACCTTTTTACTTGTTGGTTCTTTTTCTCCTGATTCATAATCAGACAAAATAGAAGCACCTGATTCCTTTGAGCTTTTGAGATTCAGCTTCTTTGCAGCTTCGTCCAAACTCAAGCCAGAGCTTTCTCTTGCCCATTTTATAATTTCAGGATTTGGCTTAGCCATAGTCTCTACCAAGTAAAAAAACACCAACTATCATACATTCATTGTTGTGCATCAAAGATTCATCGTCAATTCGTTTATACCTACTGCGCCCATTCGAAAAGACTTCATTCGGCTCTATCACTCACCTGATATGCGCTGTTTCATTTCACGATGATGCTTGTGATAGTCCTCATCGCATTCAGCTGAACAGAAAGCCGTGTCAGCCACCACTGGCTCATCCGTACACCAAATGCAGTTACCATTGCGGCTAACTAGGCGTGGCGCACGAGCTGAGAGAGCAGCTGAAAGGCGAGACTCTTCTCGTTCTTGTGCCAAATCGATATCGTCCATAATTGTTCTCCTTATTAATTATTCTAGAATTCTTTTCCAGCCTCTTTTCCGTCAGCCCATTTAGTAATCTGGCTATCAATCTTTCCATCGAGGTAAGAGGTAAAGTGGGGCATTCCTGCCTTCAGTAGCAGGGCAATGCACGCTGCAAATGCCAAAACAAGTACTACTCTGCTTATGCTCATAAACTCTCCGTGTATAGATTAACTGAACGTCTCTTCCGGCCAATGAGCATTACAGCAGCCGCAACTTAGTCTCAATTGCCACGCCGATTATCCTGCAGTTTCCATTGATGGGCGTCATAGGCCATTGAGGGTTTAACCCCTTAAGATACTTCTGGCTACCGTCAATAATCAGCTTTTTGAAGGTCGCTTCGTTGTCATCTACCAATTTGGCTATGACGAGGTTACCGTTAACTGCTTCGCGGCCAGTATCAAACAACACGAACGTGCCCTCTGGGATGCTCAACCCCATCGGAGCAGTCATTGAATCTCCTTCAACCTCAAGCCAGAAAGCATCACCTTGTGCATGCGCATCTGATTCAAGCCATAAGTCGATCTCTTTTAGTGTATAGGGCTCGCATGCTTCAGCCCATGCGCCGGCTTGAACCTTACTCAACACAGGAAAGCGCTTACCTGGCTTATATTGTTCAACGAACGCCACATTATTTAACGACCCAGGTGTAGGGGCTATGGTTCCATCGTGGTTGACAATGAACTCCTTCATGCCGAGGAATCGCATTATTTTTGCGATGTCCTCGATCCCCGGCTCACGCCTAGCATTTAGCCAGTGGCTAACGGCACCCTTGGTTATCCCTAGATGCTCGGCCAACTTCTCTTGATTTATGTCCATGTCCTTCATACGGGACTTGGCCAAGTCATACCATTTCATATTCATCCCTAAATCATACAATTCGTATTCTTTTAATCGAGACACAAAATGTATATTTTGTTGCTCACTACAGATACGAAATGTATACTACGGTTTTAAGGAGGACCCTATGAACAACTTACGCAACATTCGTAAGCAGTTGGGCCTGACGCAGGGAGAGCTAGCAGTCGAACTTGGATTAACAAAAGGCGCGATTGGACATTACGAAAATGGTCGTCGCAGCCTGAATTTAAACCAATGCCGAGAGCTAGTCGCCGTTTTCAAAAAACACGGCGCGTCAGTGGGAATCGATGATTTATTCCCGCCAACAGCAGCTTAAGCATTACCGCTCTTTAAAACTCTGAAGCCGCTCCCGCCGAAATGCCGGAGCAAACCCAAGTGACTTGCTCACCGCAATGTCACGCAACTAATTCAACAAAGGAATATTACGCAATGGAATCAGCAAACTACAGCAAACCAACAGAGAGCGAGATTAACCGCACTCAAACAGATCTTCTACTGGCTGTGTCTCAAATGACCGGGCGAGAGTTCGCTAAAGGCGTTGGGTGCCATGAGACGAAGATTAGCCGCGCTGACTGGCGCTTTATTGCAGCTGTGATTTGTACGGCTCGCATGGCTTGGGAAGTTAGCCCGATGGGCCGGTTAGTGCAGGAAACGATTGAGGCGATAAGCGCCAAAGAAAAAGCCCCAAACGCGGGAACGTTTGAGGCTTAAACCACATTAGTGACACCAATCACTGGAGGTAATAATGCCAGGACTAACTGGATATGTAAACAGTAAAGGGGGCAGTTATGGCAACTGCTGAACTTTTAGACTTCAACGCAGCTCGCAAGCTCAGGAGCGCAAGGATGGAAAACCAAAAGCAGGGGCACTTTGCACTGTTCAGGAGTCTTCTGTCCAAGGATTGGGCCAAAGATACTGCCAAGCTGGCAATGTGGATTCGGCTTATCGGTGAGGCTTCCTACAGACCACGCACAGTAGAGTTTTCCGGCAAAGAGTGGAATCTACAACCCGGCGAACTGGTGACCACAGCGGCGATTATCGGACGTAAATTGCGTGATCAGGACGGTCATGAGAAGAGTCCGCAGGCGGTGACCCGGATGATTAATTTCTTCGCCAGAGAAGGGATGATCACCACCAAAGGAACACGCTTCGGGACGGTGATCACCATCACGAATTATGCCGAATATCAGGCCATTTCACCCGATGAACCTCGCGAAAGACCATCCGATAACAACAAACCCAATACTGGCGCGGCTTTGAGTGCCATACCCGATGAACCATCCGAAGAACCAACCGGTGAACAGAACAAGAAGTTACTAGAACAAGAATTAAATAATAATTACCCCCATACCCCCAAAGGGGGCCGGGATGGCGATCAGGTTTCACCTGAAAAGCGAAAGGCAGAGCGCATCGATTACGATTCATACCTGGTAGCCTACAACGAGGAAGTTGGTGATCGGCTGCCACATGCCGTCGCTGCAAACGAGGCCCGCAAACGTCGCATCAAGAAATTAATCCCCCAACTGAAAACGCCTAACGTCGCCGGATTCCGGTCATACGTTCGGGCTTTTGTCTGTCAGGCCAAGCCGTTTTACTTCGGCGCCAATGACACTGGCTGGTCAGCAGATCTCGATTACCTGCTCAGGGATGCAACGCTGACAGGCGTCAGGGAAGGCAAATTTGCAGACCACAAGGAGCCAGCATGACTAACACAGATATCGAAGCCAGTGTAATCGGAGGCTTGCTGATTGGCGGATATACGCCTGATGCGAGTGACGTGATCGCCACGCTGGACGACAGCGCATTCAGCGTTGAGCTGTACCGCCGCGCATTTGGCGAGATTAAGCGCCAGGCGAAACAGCGAGGCCTGATTGACGGCATGATGGTTGCGGAAGCCATGGGGAATGACTACGTCGCTCACATCATGGAAACCACGCGTAAATGCCCCTCAGCAGCAAACCTGAAAGGCTATGCACGAGTCGTGGCTGACTACCACAAGGTACGCCGGTTTACCGAGCTGATGGACGCTGGTAAGCGCGAGATATCTTCGGCCGGCAATCATGAGTTAGCGCTCAACGCCATCAACCAGTTCATGGCATCGCTGACCGACATTGACCGCCCCGGTGATGAAATCAGGCCGATGCACATCCGTGACGTTCTCGACGGGTATCAGGAGCTGCTGGAGAAGCGCGTTAGACAGGGTGAAGAGTCCGACACGCTGAAAACCGGCATTCCAGAGCTTGACCAGATTACCGGCGGCATCAACCCGGTTGACCTGGTTATCGTGGCTGCACGTCCGGGCATGGGTAAGACGGAATTTGCACTCACAGTGGCGGAAGGAGTTGGTCGGCAGCAACTGCCCGGCAGCAAAGATAATCGAGGCGTGCTGATTTTCAGCATGGAAATGGACGCAAACCAGATTATTGAGCGACAGCTTGCAGGAGCTGGAAACCTCCCGGTATCGGATCTGCGCAACCCCGCAAAGATGGACGACGAAGGCTGGGCGAAAGTCACGCTAGGCATGAAGCGCCTGCTTGATCTGGATGTCTGGATTGTTGACGCCAGCAAGATGAACGTCGAGCAGATCCGCGCCATCGCAGAACGTCACAAGCGCAACCACCCGGCGTTATCGCTCATCCTCGTTGACTACCTCGGCCTGATTGAGAAGCCGAAGGCAGACCGGAACGACCTCGCGATCGCACACATATCTGGCAGCCTGAAACGCATGGCGAAAGACCTGAAGACGCCTGTCATGTCACTGAGCCAGCTATCCCGAGATGTTGAGAAGCGCCCTAAAGGCCAGCGCCGCCCGACCAACGCAGACCTGCGCGACTCAGGAAGCATTGAGCAGGACGCAGACAGCATCATCATGCTTTACCGCGAAGCCGTATATGACGATGAATCACCCGCTGCAAAACTGGCAGAAATCATCGTCACCAAAAACCGCTTCGGGCAACTCGGCACCGTCTATCAGGCCTTCGTCAACGGTCACTTCAAGCCAACCGATCAGGAAGAAGCCGCAAAGCTATGCCGCACCAAGCCTGAACAACCTCAACAGCAATCACGCCGCTACAACAAAGGGGCTGACGTATGAATTTAACCATCGAAGATGCAGAAGCGATCACCGCGCTTATCCGCGCAGACCGACCGCATTACACCGGGCCAGTGTTTGTCGATCTCGGAAAGCTGGAAGAACTCCACATGCGCAGCGCTGCTTCACATGTCCATTACGCGCTGCTTTTCGCATCCGGCAAGCTTTTCTCAGGCAAGAGGGCTGCGTCATGACACAGGTAATTCACGGACTGCCTCGCGCCGAGCTGATTAAGCGCGTATTCGGCGAAAGCAAACCACCGGCACCACAGCGCGATTCCGTTCCGAAAAAGGCGGCAATAACAAAACTAAGGGTGGGTTCTGATGCGAGCTGACAAAATCAAAAAACCAAACCACATTCACCGGATTATTGATGAGCGTGGATTCATCTTCGTGCACCGTTATGCTTGGAGCCATAGCGCTATGCGCAAGGTTACCCGACGTATGTGCAAAGATGGAATCCTGCTCAAGGTTGCAGAGGATCGCGATGGGTTCAAATATATTCGGACGCAACAGGAGGGAGGCAATGAACAAGCCAATCGCTGAAGTCGCACGCAGTAATATCCACCTTCTGAAAGAAATGCAATCCGCTCCCAATATCGGATTGAGCATGTGCTCTGAGCTATTCCTGCAAGCCCTTGAGATTGCCCTGCCAGTACTGGAGCAGAAGGAAATGATAACGGATAGCGCATCTTTGATAACGGATAAGCAGGATTTGATAACGGATACCTACCTGCAGATTGAAAATGATGGCTGGATTGAGTGGGAAGGTGGCAAATGCCCGGAGGCATACAGCACCGAAGTGCAAGTTAAATACCGTGACGGAATGGGCATGGAAGATGCTGCCGGTAATTTTAGCTGGACTCATGATAACGAGCCGGACGACATCATCGCCTACCGCATAGTCTGAACGCAAAGACAACGCTATTAGCTAGAGGAGTATTAAAGATGGTGAAGAGATATACAGAGGGTGGGTATGGTGTTAGTGAGATGGAAGAAGACCAAAATGGCGGCTGGGTACGTTATGAAGACCACCTGAAAGAAATATCAAAAATACGACAGCAGTTTATTGCGACTGAGGCGGGTGGGTGGATTGCGTGGGGTGGAGGCGAGTGTCCGGTTGATGCCGCACAAGTCGTGGATGTTAAGTGGCGTGCTGGTGGCGTAATGAAGGTTGAGGCAGGCGGCAGGACTTGGTTTCATGATGGAAAATTCTACGACATCATCGCCTATCGGGTGATTGAGAATGATGGGAGGGAAGGATGAGTGAAGAATTAGAGCGCAATGAATTTGAACATTGGGCAGAAGAGGTAGGGGCGCTTCCTTGGGGCAGCCTAAAGACCCGCCGAATTGGAGATGGTTACTCAGCGCAGGTTTACAACTACATGTGGAATGCGTGGCGCGCACGTAGCCAACTGGAGAGTGTATGACAACCCAAACCAGCGGCGATGATTGCCGTGAAAGTGGAGAAGGGGAAACCATGAGAGAGCAATTCGAAGCATGGATAGTATCGATGCCTCGATACACCGAAGGCGACATTAAAAAAAGAGCCGATGGTCAGTATGAATACATGGAAACCGAGTGGTGCTTCAGGGCATGGGTGGCAAGTCGGGAAGCAATGAAAATTGAAATACCAGATCCTGCCTGCCGATACGCTGACGACTCACACAAAGCCTATAGCAGAAAGCAAGTTGTAAATATGCTAGCCGAGCTAGGAGTTCATATTGTCGAGGAAGAGATATGAGCAACGTAATCCCCCTCAGACCTGACCCACTCCGCCAAGCCTACGAAGCAAACGACAAACTCAACGACACGAAACTGACACCAGAGCAACAGCTGCTGGTCGACAGCATCGCGTCATATCTGGAGAAAGCTATCGAGGAACGCCATGCAAATCGAGCTGATCAAATCGGCCGGGGGGATATTCACCCCAGCGCTTGATAGTGACATACAGCGCCTTACCCGCTTCAAAAATGGCGAGCAGTACACCGCCGAAATCAAACTGACCCGCAACCCCGCATTCCATCGAAAAACTTTCGCATTCTTCAACTTCTGCTTTCAGCACTGGGCTGCTGACCGGGCAGGGCTTGAGCATGCCGATGAAACGACACAGTTCAACCGGTTCCGCAAAGACCTGACCATCCTGGCAGGCCATTACGACATGGTGACGAACATCCGCGGCGAGGTTAGAGCTGAAGCAAAGAGTCTGGCCTACAGCAACATGGAGCAGGAGGAATTTGAGCGCTGCTATTCATCCCTGATTAACGCCGCCATTAAACATGTATTCGCCGGCACCAAAGACCAGAACATTATCAACCAACTCTATTCCTACTTCTGAGGAATCCAATGACACCCTTTACCGATATTGGCGCAGCCATTGAAGAAGCTGCGTGGCTGGCGTTCATCCATGAGAAGCCTCACTGCGTATACCAGCGCTTTGACGGACTGATGGAAGTGAAACCAGAACACCCCGATCGCAACGCAATGTTCACCACCGGCACGCCGGGAACTGTAACCACTGAATACAGGTGCGCAGCATGAGCAAAGGCAGATACCAACACCACACACAGGAAGAGTGCAACAAGGTAGGGAAGCTTAGAAAAATGGGGCTGACATTCGCAATCATCAGCCAGCGCATGGGATGCAGCATCGACACATGCCGGCATATGTTAGCGAGGGCGAGATGAAGAGATCATGGTTCACCCATCCGGAACCGCTCGACACCACCACCGCAAACGAACTCATTCAGCGCTACACCTCCCGGCAGATTCAAACCAAAAAGACGCTCGCATTCGACCCGAAGTTCTGGCTCGTTTCCGCGCTGCTACCTGAATCCCGCCACGAACCTAAACCAAGCAAGCAATATCAAAACCCGATGTGGAGCCAGCTATGAGCAACAAGACGGACTACACCTATCTCGACATGCTCATTCAGGAGCGAATTGCAGCAGGCAACAACACATTCTCAAAAATTGACGGCGGAGAAGTTTATAAGCAAGCGCAGTGGCTTGAAGGGCAAATCAAAAGTTCAGCCTTTCGCATTATCGACCGACGACTGCAGGCCTTGCGAAAGAAGGGACTAATTAAGTACACAACCGCAGATAAGTGGACAATCAATCATGCGTGAACGCTGCACCCGCTGCCACACCATCCTCACCAGTGAAGATAAGCACTTTCACGGCATAAGCTGCCACACCTGCGAAGAGGACTCCTGGTATGCAGAACACTTCGAATACGTCCCATTCCACGCCATCTGGCGATACGCCCGATATCAGGTGCGCTGGTTGTCCTGCGTTACTCACCACGGAGGAAGTTTATTGTTGCGCTGCCTGCGTCGATGCGTGGGCAGAAGCCGATCCCAATTTCGACATGACAGGAGACGATAATGGCACAGGCTAAAAAGCCGAAACCGCCGAAGCCGAAGAAATGCAAATGCTGCCCTGATAAGTTTATCCCCCGCAATAGCCTCCAAACTGTCTGCTCTCCCAAATGTGCCATCCAACTCGCTAACCAACTCACCGAGCGCAAGCAAAAGCGCCTGGCGAAAGAGGAGCGCGCGGCATGGAACAAGCGCAAAGCCGATGTGAAACCGTTAAGCCACTGGATGAACATGACCCAGCGAGCATTCAACGACTTCATCAGGGCGAGAGACGGCGACGTTTGTATCAGCTGTGGCAGCACAACAGCAGTTAGCTATCACGCGGGACATTTCAGGACAACTGCCGCGGCTTCGCAGTTAAGGTTTAACGAGGATGGATGTCACAGCCAATGTTCAGCCTGTAACGTTCACCACTCCGGCAACATCGGCCCATACAGGGTCAACCTCATAGCAAAAATCGGCCTTCAGCGCGTCTTAGCGCTCGAATCCAACAACACACCTCACCGATACACCCGCGAAGAACTGGAGCGCATCAGAGCGCATTACAGGGCTGCGCTGCGTGAGCTGAAAACCAAATTGGAGCAGGCAGCATGACCGACTACCTCAGACAGAAGTGGCAACTGCTGCGGATGTACCGCGCCCGCCGCATGTTCGAAATCAACTACCGCATATTACGTAACACAGCGAAAATCATGGGGGTAAAAGATGCCAGTACGCGAGCTTAATCTCACTAAAGAGCAGCATGACTGGCTTAACAGCTGGTTAGAACTTTGGGGTGCGTGGGTGTATTCAGGAAGGCTGGAAAAGCGCCAGAGCAGCGTCATAGCGCAATACATGGCTACTGTTGAACCACAATCATATCCATACCGCCCAATGTGCAACGATGATGACGGACTCTTGATTTCTCAGGTCGTGGACTCCGTCATGAGCATCGATAAAAAAGCCTTTGGCATACTGCTTAGCTACTACGCACACGGCTCTTCCAAGCGTGCAATCGCATCTTACTATCACAAGTGCGCAAGTCCTCGCAAAATGTCGGGGCGCGGCGGCGAAAGCTATCGCGTACCTTCAATGATTACTTGCCGGCGAGAAGTGGACGAGATACTCAATGCAAGTTTGTATCTTCTCTACACTCCGCTGCTAAATGCATTTAACGATCGCAAACGTGTGGTTAAAATTAGAAAAGTCGCATAGTAAGTATTGACTCTGTTGAGCCAATGAGCCACAATTTGAATGTAAGCTGCCGTAAGTGTTCTTAATGATGCCCGGACAGCAATCGAACAAACAATTGTGATATTCAAAAGCCTCGCAGCCTCACCAGCTAGCAGGGTTTTTTTGCGATATTGACACCCGAAAAAAGTTTTTGTAAAAAGTGAATCGCCTGATGTGTATTGTTCTTTAGTCCAATCATTCATCTCGCATATCAGGCCGAAAGCCCCGTCTTGACCGATGGGGCTTTTTGTTTTTCAGAGTCTAAAAATCAGGCACTTTTTCGATTGCCTGAGATTAAAGGTCAGGAAATAGGCAGTAACAATAATCAATCACACCTGCACGGCAAATTTAATAAATGTTTAACCTTCCGCATGTACCTTGAGCTTACCCCTTCAAGAGCTAAGCCATTACGAGTGCCGGAGATAAGCGCCGGGTGGGGTACATCAAATTTATGAGGCCGCCAATTGGCGGCCTTTTTTCGTTTTAGCGCCATCCCAAAACTTATTCAGACCCTCATTGCTGTGTGGGGATGAGCGCTCTTTTCTTACGACTACAGGCGGCACCAAGCGAACAGCGAGGTGTATATGAGTATCGATATGAGCAAACTGGCATCAGGCGCGGCATACGGCGCTTCTGCCGGGACGATTGCCAACGGTCTGCTGACCAGGTTAAGTCCCGATGAATGGAGTGCTGTTGGCGTGCTGGCTGGTATTCTGGTCGCGCTATTCACGCTCGGCATCAACTGGTATTACAAACGCAAGGCCACTCTAGCGCAGATTAAAGCGTTACAACGCTGGCCCACCGCGCCCGACCTCACCGAGGATTAACCCCATGGCAATGTCAAACACACTGCGCAACAGGCTTATTGCTGCTGCCGGCGGCGGAGCCATGCTTATCGCTACGGTATTCCTCGGCGGAAAGGATGGAGTGGAAGGGCGCGTGTATGAACCCTACAAGGATGTGGCTGGCGTATGGACTGTCTGTGATGGTCATACCGGTGCCGACATCGTGAAGGGCAAGAAGTACACCGACCGCGAATGTGATCGCCTGATGTGGAATGACCTGCAGCCGGTTAAGAAGGCTGTCGACTCCATGGTCAAGGTGCCGCTGGGTGAATACCCGCGCGCCGCACTCTACAGCTTCACCTATAACGTCGGCACATCTGCCTTCTCCAAATCCACTCTGCTGAAAAAGCTTAACGCTGGCGACCAGGCTGGAGCATGCGAAGAGCTGCGCCGCTGGGTGTACGCCGGAGGCATGAAGTGGAAAGGGTTGATGAACCGCCGCGACATGGAGCGTTCTCTCTGCCTGGCGGAAAGCGCAAATGATATTTAGCTTACGGACCGTCCTGATCGCTATCGCTCTGATGATTGTAGTCGCATTAGGTTATGGGGAAATCCGCTATCTAAACGGCTGGTATGCCCATAGCGACAAAGTAAACGCCGAGCATGCAGCGAAGAAGCAGAAGGCCGAAGCAAAACTGGCGCCCACTGAAGCAAAAGCAGCAACCGCTAACGCTGATGGAAAGGTCATCTACAAAACCATTTACCGCGACGTGGTGAAATATGTTCAGGATCCGAATCGCACTGTGTGCCGGTTTGATGATGATGCTGTCAGCATGCGCCAGCGAGCCATCGATGCTGCCAACAATATCGCAGGATTTGATGAGCCCACCGTGCAAGCTAAGTCCGGCGGGAAGTGATAGTGACGCTGACTTGCAGGCGGATGTAGATAATGCCGAATGCGTGAGAACGCTCCGCCTGAACACTTACCGCTGGCAGGCGTGGTATAGGGCGTCACAATAGAGCTAACGTGATCCTTAGAAAGTAATTTAAGCTGTCACTCTTATGTAAATCTTGATGGATAGCCGTACATGCAGGGATATTTAATAGACTATAAAGGGGCGTTTCAGCGCGGGTACAAGCTAGGGTGGAAACGCTGGATTATTTTTTCTCTGAAAAGTGTATTACTGTTCATTGTCCTTTACCTTGCAATCTGCTGCTTTCAATACGCGCTCCTGTTCTACACATCACTTTACGAACATGTCACGGTCAACGAGGCACAGCTATCTAGCCTGCTAGCAATTACCCTCATGCTGCTGATTAGCGCCATTCCAAGCATTATTTATCTGGTCAGGCTTATCTTTCGTTGAATGCCGGGCAATGGGTGCATTTGCGAGTGCGCCTGATGATGAAATCTCACTATTGCCAGCTATTAAGAATCAATCAATGATAGTGATTTACGCTATCTTGAGGTTCTAATGGCTAATCGATATTTTGAATTTAACGAACAAATACCCATTGAGGAAGCTAGGGAATTGCACGCTCAATTCAGGCACCACTTGGATCATGTTGTGAAGGCATCGTATATGCCCGGTACGAATGGAAATCATGTGATTGTTGCTGATGGGGATGGAGAATCAATTACTCAAATATTTGGTGGTGAAGACGAGAAATTTATCGATCTTTACTACATCGATGAGTACAGCAAAATTTAGCAAGCCGCCTACGGGCGGTTTTTTATTGGAGCCAATATGCCTGACACCTACCGCATCACAGTCACTACCAAATCAGGCGAAACACACATTGGCCTGATGAATCGATCACAACCTGAAATCGTAAACGGCTTCATTGGTGTTGCTCAGGAAGATGGCGCTTGGGTATACCTCGCACCAGATGACGTGCTCAAGATGGAGTACGTGCCGGAGCAAGAAAAATGACTCAATCCTATCCATTACAAACACATAAATTCCAATGGGAAAATCATTTCCTGATTTTTTGAATGAGACCTAATGCGCCACCAAACGCACCGATGCCTACTAATGCAGCGGCAAAAACGCCTTTCTTTGAATTTTTGGACTCTTGCAATTGCGCCTTAAGTCCAGATTCATTCATCCGCTCAATAGCTTGGATGGCTTCGGAGGCTTTAGACTCGTGAGCTATCCCAATACTAGCAATAGCCTCGGCATTCCTAACCGTCATACCCGCAGAGTATTCGACCGTGCTTTTGTGAATGCCAGCAATCGTTGATTGAGTTGAATCAACAATCGTTGATTTAGCCTCTTCAGATAGAGGTTTGGCAGATAAAACCTCTTCAATTAAAGCGCCAGCTGATTTTAGAGCAGCAGGCTTTCGCCCAGATTCATCAAATTGGCGAAGATGTGTTCTCAGGGTGTCAATTTTATCGTTCATTGTATTGCCCATTAAATGTCCTTTATGACGTTAACGGCAGGGAACTAATGAACTTGAGAAATTAATCGACCTAAAATTCACAAGGAAAACTTATGGCGACCAAAGCTAAAACTGGCCGCCCTTCTGATTATCTACCAGAGGTGGCTGCTGACATCTGTTCACTGCTTGCCGATGGTGAAAGCCTGCGTAAAGTTTGTGAGAGATCAGGCATGCCTGCAAAGGCAACCGTGTTCCGCTGGCTGGCTCTGCACGAAGACTTTAGAGACCAATACGCGAAAGCCACAGAGACTCGCGCCGACGCTATTTTCGAAGAGATGTTCGACATTGCTGATAGCGTGGCAGAAGAGGCCGCTGCTGTTGGCAAAGCCCGCCTGCGAATTGACACTCGCAAATGGGCATTAGCCCGGATGAATCCGAAGAAGTACGGCGACAAGGTGAGTCAGGAAATCGACCACAAATCGTCTGATGGCAGCATGGCGACCAAGCCAACGACAATCCAGCTTCTACCTGTTGAGCCAAAAGCATGAGTGAAGCCGTTCAACTTCCAATCCCCGCCAAACTCGCGCCACTGTTCACTGCAATCAATAAACGCTATCGCTGCTCACACGGTGGGCGTGGTAGCGCCAAGACCCGCACCTTCGCACTAATGACTGCAGTGAAGGCGTATCAGTCAATGATGAATGGTGAGAGCGGCGTAATACTGTGTGCACGAGAGTTCATGAACTCGCTGGAAGAGTCGAGCATGCAGGAAGTTAAGCAGGCGATCCTGTCGGTGCCGTGGCTGGCTTCTAACTTCGACATTGGCGAGAAATACATTCGTACCATCGACAAGACGGTGACATACGTTTTCGCCGGCCTGCGACATAACCTCGACAGCATCAAATCGAAAGCACGCATCCTGTTGTGCTGGGTTGACGAAGCAGAATCAGTGAGCGAAATCGCCTGGCAGAAGCTTAGCCCCACCGTTCGCGAGGAAGGTTCAGAGATTTGGGTAACATGGAACCCTGAGCGCGATGGCAGCGCTACTGATAAACGCTTTCGCAAAGAGGCTGGTGACGACTGCGTAACGGTCGAGATGAATTACACCGACAATCCGTGGTTTCCTGACGTGCTTGAAGGCGAGCGACTGAACGACCAGCGCCGCCTCGATCCGGCAACCTATGCATGGGTGTGGGAGGGGGCTTATCTCGAAAACTCCGATAAGCAGGTACTGGCCGGTAAATACCGCATCGCTGAATTTAGTGACACGCTGTGGCAAGAAGCTGATCGCCTGTTCTTCGGCGCCGACTTCGGGTTCGCCAAAGACCCGAACACTCTTACCCGCTCATTCATTCTGCACAACCGCCTTTACATCGAATATGAGGCTTACGGTCAACAAACCGAACTCGACCACATGCCAGCGCTTTACGACACAATACCCGGTTCGCGTGAATGGCCTATCAAGGCCGACTCCGCGCGACCCGAGACAATCAGCTACCTCAAGCGTCAGGGCTTCAAAATATCAGCTGCTGAAAAGTGGCAGGGTAGCGTTGAGGATGGAATCGCCCATCTGCGCGGCTTTGACGAAATCATCATCCACCCACGTTGTAAGAACGTAGCGCGTGAAGCTCGCCTGTGGTCGTACAAAACTGACCGCATCACTGGTGAGGTGCTGCCGAAACTGGCAGATGGTGATGAACACTGCTGGGACGGCATTCGCTACGGCCTCGATGGTCACATCAAACGCAAGGCTCAGACGATGGGCATGATGATTCCTAAACGCCTGCAAGGCAGATAACCCACCGACGGACAAACCATGACTGACAAATTAACGCTAGCCGTCAATCACGCGCTGAATGACGTCAGGCTTGCCCGTGCGCGCGCCATGCTAATCAACCCCGGCATGGGATTGGATGCCAAGCGTGAAAGCGCGTGGTGCGAATACGGCTTCAAAGATGACCTGTCATTCGATGACCTTTACAAACTCTACCGGCGTGGCGGTATCGCTCATGGTGCAGTGAATAAGCTTGTCACCAACTGCTGGAAAACGAATCCGCAGGTAATCGAGGGTGAGCAATCCGACGATTCACGCGAGTTAACCGCGTGGGAGAAGGCCAGTAATCAGGTCTTCACTCACCGATTCTGGCGAACATTCGCCAAAGCTGACATGCGACGCCTTGTTGGTCGCTGGGCTGGTATCCTCCTGCACATCAAAGACAGCAAAAACTGGGACCAGCCTGTCATAAAAGGTAAGGCGCTACAGAAAATTACGCCGGTATGGGCCAGCGCATTGGAGGTTGGTAGCCGTGACAACAATGGCGCCATCACAATGTGGCAGTACAGCGAATCGTTGTCCGATGGCAGCACGGCGCAGCGCGACATACATCCCGATCGCGTCCTGATAATTGGAGACATGTCGGATGATGAAATCGGATTCCTCGAGCCTGGATATAACGCCTGTGTCAGCCTTGAGAAAGTCGAAGGTGGTTCAGGTGAATCATTCCTGAAGAACGCCGCGCGCCAGCTAAATATCAACTTCGATAAAGAAATCGACTTCAACAATCTGGCCTCGCTTTATGGCGTCAGCGTCAATGAGTTGCAGGCGCGATTTGATGAGGTAGCCGTCGAAGTTAACCGCGGCAATGACACCACGCTAACGACTCAGGGCGCGACTGTAACACCGCTGGTATCAGCCGTTGCTGACCCATCGCCAACCTATGACGTGAACCTGAAGACCTTCAGCTCATCCGTAGACATGCCATCGCGCATCATCGTTGGTAATCAGTCAGGAGAGCGTGCCAGCACGGAAGACCAGATTTACTTTAATGGCCGCTGCCAGTCTCGCCGCGGCGACCTGTCGTTCGACATTGAGGATATGGTCGACAAGCTGACCTATCTGCAAATCATCAAGCCGGTCGGCAAGTTCAGCATTGTGTGGGATGAGCTCAACGAGCAGTCACCATCTGACAAACTGGATAGCGCCACCAAGATGAGCACCATCAACCAGACATCTCTCGCATCTGGTGAGCAGGTATTCACAGTTGATGAAATTCGCGTAGCGGCTGGTTATGAACCGGGCGGCGGCGAACCATTGCCGGAGATTGATGATGGCGAAGAGGACGACAACGCCCAAACCGGCGATTCTACCCAGCAATAAGCAAGACCCGACCGGCATCGACCGGTTAGAGCGCAAGGCGATGAAGGATTTCGCCAGCCGCATGAAACGGATCGGCAAAGCCTACATCGCCGCACTTGAACGCTTCCCTGCAATCCTCGTTGTTAATGCCAGTTACGAATACCAGATTGACCCGCTCATCCTCACCATGACGCTCAATGATGCCAGCGTGCTTACTGACTCCATTCTTCTAAAGGGAGAGCAGAGCCACCACTGGTTCACTGAGACCTATGTTGAGGCGGCTGCTGTGCGCGGTACAGCTCAGGCGTTCGCGAACCTTTCTCAGCAGTCAGCAACGTATCTGGCTGACCGGCAATCACTTCAGTCGCTTCTGCTTAGCGAGCCTTATCAGCGTCGAATGTCGCTGGTCTATGCGCGTGAGTTCGAAGAGATGAAAGGGTTGTCAGCTGAGACAAAGCGCAACATGGCGCGTGTGCTTACGGATGGCATGGGGCGCGGGCTGCATCCATCGGTAGTGGCTCGCAATCTGAGAAATCAGGTTGGCATTGAATCGCGCAGGGCTAACACCATCGCTCGCACAGAGCTGACTACAGCGCTCCGCAGGGCCAGATGGGATGAGGCTGACGAAGCAAAGAAAAACCTCGGGCTGAATATCCGGCTCATGCATTTCTCCGCACTAAGCCCGACAACGCGCCAGTCTCACGCTTTTCGCCATGCTCACATCTACACAGTCGAAGAGGTGAGGGCGTGGTACGCCACCGGAGCGAATGCGATCAATTGCAAATGCTCGCAGGTAGAGGTACTGGTCGATGCCAAAGGCAACCCGGTTAACTCGAAAGTTGTCGAGATGGCGCAGAAAGAATTCAGGCAGTGGAAATCACTCGCCGCAAACCAATCACATCACTGCTGCGGACACAGGCACGCGGCTTAATCGAGAGATAACCATGACTATGCAGGTCAACGTCACCACCAAGGTGAACAGTCAGGCTATTCGCCGTGAAACGCATAACGGGCGTGCTCACCTGGTTCTGCCAAGTTACACGCTGCCGGCCAACGTTGTGATGAACGGCGGTCTGTATTCAGCCGCTGAAATCGACGCTCACTATCAGGGGCTGGAAGGAACGCTGGCGCCACTTGGACACCCCACCGTAGACGGACAGTTTGTTTCCGCATTCTCACCTGAAGGTATCAACGCCGGACATATCGGCGCGTGGAACCGCAATGTGAAGAAATCTGGCAACCGCATTTACGCAGAGAAGTGGGTTGATACCGTTGTTGCCAATCAGAGTGAAGGCGGTCGCGAGCTTTTGGAGCGCGTAGCAGCAATTGAGCGCGGTGAAGACGTGCCGCCGATTCATACCAGCGTCGCCGTATTCCTTGAGCAGCTGGAAGCTAACGAAGAGCAGAAGTCGCAGGGCATAGAGTGGGTAGCGAAGATCAACGCTATGGACCACGACGCCATTCTGCTGCATGAGGTCGGTGCTGCACAGCCAGAGCAGGGTGTTGGCCTGATGGTTAACGCTGACCAGGCCAAATCACTCAAAGCTAACTCAGGTGCACTGGTTGGCGAATCCTATCGCGAGCGCGAGCGCCGTATCGAACAGGCTGCCCGAGACAAGTTTGTAACCGGACCCGACGATTACGCGTGGATTGCTGACTTCACCGATTCGCAGGCGATCGTCATTCGCAATGGTGGCGACGCTCAGGTTTACGGCTACAGCAGCGACGGCGGGAAAATCACTTTCGATGATGCCGGTTCAAAGGTAGCTCGTCAGGAATCATGGGTGGCAATCGCTGCCAACAAATTCAAATCACTATTCACTCCGCAGGAAGCTCCTGCAACAAACCACCAAACGGAGGGCGATATGCCTTTAACCAAAGAAGAACTGGAACAGATCGGCACTATCGTCAGCAGCGCTATTGCTGCGAACAACGAAGCGTCACTGAAGCCAATTACCGAAGCGCTTTCAGGCATTCAGGCGAATCAGAAAACGCTCTCTGATGCTTTGACGGCCAACTCACGCGCCGAAGAACAGACCATGCGAGATGCAGTTAAAGCGGTGCACGGCGACATCATTGCTAATGCGCTGACAGGCGAAGCGCTGAAAGAGATGTTCAGCAAGCTTGGTGAAGCCACCCAGATCGGTGCAAACAGCGCCAAAAACCCACCTGTGACCGGCGCACCAGATCCGGCTGTTTACTTTGGAGGTGCTGCGTAATGGCACGTTATCGTCGAGTAAATATTGACGGTCAGTCTCTGTACAAGACCGAAACCCGCGTTACCGCTGCAGCACTGCAGCCGGGTACCGCGGCAGTCATCAATGACGACAATGAGTTCGCGCAGGCCACCGCGCTGGCTGGTCGTCTCTACATCATCGACGTTGCTTACCATCAGGGCCTGAACATCACTGAGGCTGTGCCTGCTGGTGATTCTGCTGTGGGTAATTACGTCGAGGAAGGCCGTGAGCTCGCGCTGCGCTGCGTGCCGGGAACCTATGAGAAGGATTCCCCGATCAAGCTCGGCACCAATGGCAACTTCACACTGGCAACTTCAGACACCGACTCGGTAATCGGCTACAGCCAGGACGAAGCGACCATTGCCGCGAGCACCTTTGATTTCATCCGTGTTCGTACGCGCGTCGGCACTATTGCCGCTGGCGCTTAATCAGGAGAATAAGAATGTATTTTACCGCTGAAACACTGGCTGCTAACAGCCGACTGCGCGGACACTGGAATGAGCTGTGGGCGAACCGTGACATCTTCAATGCCCAGCACGACATGATGGTCAACGCGTTCCGCGCGCGCATGACGCATGAAATGCTGGCAGCGAATGCCATCGGCGGCTTCACTCGCGAATTCTGGGCTGAGATTGACCGCCAGATTATCCAGATGCGCGATCAGGAAATTGGCATGGAAATCGTCAATGACCTAATGGGCGTGCAGACCGTTCTGCCGATTGGCAAAACCGCGAAACTGTACAACATCTCTGGCGATATCGCCGACGACGTATCGATCAGCATCGATGGTCAGGCGCCGTACTCCTTCGACCACACAGAATTCGGTTCTGATGGCGACCCGATTCCGGTGTTCACCGCTGGTTATGGCGTCAACTGGCGTCACGCTGCAGGCCTGAGCACTGTAGGCATCGATCTTGCTCTGGACTCTCAGGCTGCCAAGATGCGCAAGTTCCACAAAAAGCGCGTCAACTTCTACCTGAACGGCGATGCATCCATCTCTGTTGATGGTTACAAAGCGCAGGGCATCAAGAACCACCGCAACACTCAGAAGATTAATCTGGGTAGCGGCGCCGGCGGCGCGAATATCAATCTGACCACCGCGACCCCGGCGCAACTGCTGGCGTTCTTCGGTCCGGTTGGCCCATTTGGTGTGAATGCGCGCACCAACAAAGTGACCGCTTACGACAAGATGTGGGTTAGCCCTGAAATCTGGGCGAACATGGCGAAGCCTTACCTGGTAGACATCAACACCGGCACCAATGCAATCCTGAGCGGCACTGTGCTGGATGCGATCAGCAAGTTCATCCCGGTTAAGTCTATCCAGATGACCTATGCGCTTTCGGGCAATGAATTCATCGCCTATGAACGCCGTCAGGACGTTATCTCTCCGCTGGTTGGTATGGCTGTCGGTGTTGTGCCGCTGCCGCGCCCGAAGCCGCAGAGCAATTACAACTTCCAGATCATGTCTGCTGAAGGTTTGCAGATTAAAAAGGATGGCGAAGGCTTGTCCGGCGTTGTCTATGGCGCCAACCTGGCTTAAGGAGCAATCATGGCTGACAAATACGAAGTGATTAAGCCGTGGCACGGCGTGGCAAAGGGTGATGTGGTCGAGCTGAAAACGGTTCATCCCTCGCTGAAGCCGCATGTGCGTAAGCTATCTGACAAAGCATCGGCTGAACTGGTACCAGCAACTCCAAATGCAGGCACCGATAAGCAGGCGCGCAAAGAAGCGATCGCCAAACGTCTGGATGAACTCGGCATCGAGTACAAAGGCACGCTTGGAGCTGACAAGCTGACGGAGCTGTTACCAGATGGCGAGCTCGAAAAGCTTTTCCCTGCTGAATAACAGCCGCCGCGATGGCGGTTTTTTTATGCCCTGTTTCGGCGGGGCTAAGAGGTATTCATGGTTACCCAGGAACAGGCAAAAGAGTATCTGGTGAGCCAGGGTATTACGCTGCCAGACTTTATCGTCGCGGCGCTGGTTGAGCAGGCGAACAGCATTCAGGAATGTCTGGACGCTAACTACACGCCAGCGACAGCATTACTAATTCAAATGTACCTGTTAGGAATGATGGGGCTGGGGCAGGGCGATAAATACATCAGCTCTCAGTCAGCCCCATCTGGTGCTTCGAGGTCATTCCGCTATGGCTCATTCGCCGATCGGTGGAAAGGGTCGCTCGGATTGCTGCGAGGGCTGGATAAATTCGGTTGCGCGTCTGCACTGATACCGGCCGACCCAACTCAGCAAGCGTTTGCCGGAATCTGGATTGGTAAGGGTGGTTGCATGTGTGGTGATAAGCGATGAGCTGGCTACCGGCATCACAACCGCCTAAGCCATTCGACCGCGTGTGGGTGAAAACTTCAAACGGCCGGCAGACAACCGGCTACGTGAACAGCGGCGGCGAGTGGGTGATTAACTGCCCGCGCATTGCTGCTGAGAAACCCTCAGTGACCAGTTGGAGGAAATAGCAGTGACCGCTACAGCAAATTGGTCATATACGGCTAAAGCTACCTACTGGCGCAAGTTAGGTGAGGACGAGTACGGCGATTCATTAGGATTTGCCGCGCCTGTACTCATCGATTGTGACTATGAGGGAGGGCTTTCATCAAGGCTTGGCGATATTGGTAAAGAGTTAACTGCGAGCAATACGTTTTGGACCGAGTTTTCCGAAGCAAAGCGTGGCGATTACCTTTTCATCGGCGAATCTTCCGAATCAGACCCTATCAAAGCAGGCGCTGACGAAGTTATGCGCTCAATTCAGTACGCAGACACGTTTGATCGCATCGCAGATGACTGGGCGATAATTACCGGAGTGTAGCCATGGGCGTGAAAGTAAAAGGCATCAGGCAGGTTTCACGCAACGTTAACCGCGCTATCGATAACATTCAGGACCGGCGCATTGTTCGCGCGCTTACAGTGGCGATGCTCATTGGTGGTACGCGTGCGGCGCTTTATACCGCCATCGACACTTCTTTTCTGATTAACAGTCAGTTCCGGGAAATCATCGTAAATGGTACGCGTATAACCGGACGAGTGGGCTATACGGCCAGTTATGCGGCTTACGTCCATGACCCAGCGAACCCGCAGAGATTCCGTCGCGCCACGGCCAAAAAAGAGTTTCTGACACTCGGGTTTGAGGATGAGCGATCGCTGATTGATAGCTCAGTCCACAAGGAGATGTCGCTTTGAACCCTCCAATGCATACGCGCGTTCGCAATCACTTTGTTGATGCTGGCCTAACTGCTGGATTCACCACGCAATTGCTGGTCTGGAATGACAGCGGCAAATTGACCGACTCATTCATGGTGTTCAGGCCAAATGGCGGCTCTCCAATCCGCGATGAATTGGGCGCCGAATATTATGTGATGGTCGACGTGATCGGCTCGAAAGGTGGCAACGGAGCGGTCGATGAGCGCGTGCAGCAAATTATCAGCAGCATCCAAACCAACTCAATTTCAGATAGCTGTATCGGCTATATCGAGAACTTCGGCGGAATTCCCTCGCCAGTTCTCACCACCGAAGGCCGCCTGGTCTATCGGCTTCAGTTTGCAATCAAGTACGGCGAATAGCCGATAACACCAAAGAGGAATTACCCATGGCAGCAAATTGCCCAACGGACAACACAAAGTTGTTTGGCCGCGCCATTGTGCTCGAAGTAGCCGATGGTTGCGCCGATGCGGTACCGCTGGAGTCGGAGTGGAAAGCTCTGGCTGCTGGCACCAGTAAAGGCTTCGACTTCTCGCCTAACAGCGTGACATCAGATGCAGATGACACCAAAGGCTATGTTGAAAATATCGTGACCAATGCTGACTTCACTATCTCGTTTGAGGGTGAGGTGCGCCGTAATGACAAACTGGATCAGTTCGGCGTAGGTCGATTGATTAAGTACTTCAACACCGAAATTCAGGCAACTCGCCAGCCAACGCTGTGGGTGCGCATGGAGTTCGGCCCGGTGACATTCATCGGCTACATGCTGATCAACGCACTGAGCTCAGACGGTGGCACAAACGACATCATCACTTTCTCTACCGAGTTCAAAGTAGCCGATGCCGACACCATTCAGGTTGTCGACACCGATAACGAAGTACCTGTGACCGGCGTAACGCTGACCCCTGCCACAACCTCTGTCGCTGTGGGTGCCACTCGTCAGTTGGCGGCGGCAGTGGCTCCAAGTGATGCAACGGATAAATCTGGTGTATGGGCGTCATCTGACACATCTAAGTTCACCATCAGCACATCAGGTCTTATCACTGGCGTAGCGGCTGGTACCGGCAATGCAACGTTCACCACAACCGATGGTGCGAAAGTTGGCACTACCGCAGTGACCGTAACCGCTTCGTAATAGCCATTTCAGGGGCTTCCACCTGGTGGCCCCGAAAATGATTTTTACCGGATTAACTCATGACCCCGATGAAAGAGATTGGCGAGTGCCTGATATCAACGAATGACACTGATTACATGTTTCGCCCATCGTTTGCCAACATGATGCGCATTGGTGGGCCGCAGGAGATCGTGCAGGCGTTTTACGACTTGCATAGCGATGAGGTGACGCCGCTTATTGAGCGTGCCGCAGCGGCTTACGGGCATATTCCAGCATGGCTTATCGAACATGTCCGCAACAGCTCATACGGCAAACGCGCATTAATGGCAGCCATAACCGTGATGGAGGCATGTAGTGATATGGACCTCTCACCGCTGATTGGTGAAATTCGCCCGGCAAAAGCTAAAGGAAGGGCATTTAAGCGCCGCGCCGGCCAGATGGGAGACTTCGAAATATTGCTGATAGCTCAATCGCTCATCACTCACGGCATCATCGGCAAAGCTAAGGTGCGCCAGTTACAGCGACACGAGAACAGCACCGGAACATCCGAGTTTTCAGCCTTCGAATACATCAGCGCCGCGCGTAATCACTTCGGCATCAGCAGGGAAGAGGCTGAGCGGCTGACCATGACAGAATTTCAGCACATGTTGAACGCCAAATACCCGGACCAGAAGGGATTCACGCGCGAAGAGTACGATGCCGTTGCGGATGATTACCTTGCCAAAAAGGCCAAAAGGCTCGCAAATGCAGCCTGATTAAACCAATGAAATAACAAACCTCGCTCCGGCGGGGTTTTTTTATGCCCGGAGAATAGCGAATGGCAGGCACTTTAAACGCAGGCAGCATCATTTATGAAGTGGATATGGATACCGCTCGCCTGCTGGCGGCCCGCCGCGAAGTAGACGCCGCGCTGAATGGCATGGGCGGAAGCATGGGAAGGCTGGAGGCCAGCGTCAACAGAACGGAGCGCTCTGTCGCTTCTATGCAGCGCACCATGACCAGCCTGAGCGCAGTGGCGCGTGGTGTAATTGCCGCCATTTCTGTGCAGCAGGTAGCTGCGTATGGCAACGAGTGGGTAACGGTCAATAACAAGCTCGCAAACTCCGTCCGCGCCAATGAATCATTGGCAGAAGTCACTCAGCGTGTTTTCGACATATCGCAAAACACCATGAGCAGCCTGGCAGCAACTGCAACGCTTTACGGTCGCCTTGAGCGTGCGACTCGCAGCGCCGGCACAAGCACCAAAGACCTGATCACACTGACCTCGACCATTAACAAAGGTCTTGCAGTCTCAGGTGCCACCACCGAAGAAGCCAGCTCAACCATGACGCAGCTTTCACAGGCGCTGGCATCCGGCGTTCTGCGCGGTGAAGAATTTAACTCCATATCTGAGAACGGTAGCCGCCTGGCTGTTGCGCTTGCTGATTCATTGGGTGTCACCATTGGTCAGCTGAGGAAAATGGCCGCAGAAGGCAAGTTAACCACTGAAGTCGTGGTAAATGGCCTCCTGAAACAAAGCGGTGCGATCGCAAAAGAATTCGCTAATACCGTAACCACAATGGGTCAGGCATTCACGATCGCCACCAACAACATCACCAAATTTGTCGGTGAGAGTTCCAGCGTTTCAACATCAATTCGCGTGTTTAATGAAGGCGTTATTTCACTCAGCCAGAATCTGGACATCGTGGCCAATGCTATTGCTGTCGCTGCCGTCATCTTTGGAGGCCGGTTCGCAGGCGCACTAGCGCTGGCAACTAAAGCACGCATAGATGATTCTCTGGCTGCTAAGGCTCAGACGGCAGCAACTGCGCAATCAGCTGCAGCAACTGCCAACGCAGCGCGAGTTACGGCGGTGAAAGCGGGTCTCGACAAAGAGCAGGCGTTATCTAACCTCGCTTTGGCACAAACGGAATACAACGTTGCTCGAGGATCGGCGGCGGAGGCATTCGCGCTTGAAAACCTGACAGCCATGAAGTCGATTGCAATTCAGCGCTCAGCGGCATATGCAGAGGCTCAATTAGCTGAGGGAGCGGCTACGCGAGCCGCGACGGCGGCATCTGCAGCAGCTACAACAACCATTGGCGGGCTAGCCAAAGGCGCACTCGCGTTAATTGGCGGCCCGGCAGGCGCAGCCGTGATTGCTGCTGCTGGCATCTTCTATTTCTATCAGAAAATGCAGCAGGCTCGTCAGGAGAGCATCGATTTCGCTGACAAACTTGACGGCGTGATTGCCAAGATGAAGAGCATGAGTCAGGTTCAGCTTGCCGCTGAAATTGACAACGCCACCAAATCTATCAAGGCACAGGCAGATGCGATCAAGGATAACCAGTCCAGTCTTGAATCCAATGAGCTGCAACAGTCTCGCCTGCGCCGCACGCTTAGTTATCTTCAGGAAGGCAGCCTGCTCTACAAGTTGACACTCTCTGAGCTGACTGATGCACAGAGCGAGCACACGCAGTTGCTGGCGCAGAATGAGACAGCGCAAAACAAGCTGAGCCAGACGGTCAGCAAGACCGGTATTCTTCGCGCACAGATGAATGGCACGTTCGCGCAGGGTATCGACCTGCTTAAGCGTGATGGCGACGCTGCTGGCGTTGCTTCAGGCCTGATGAATCAGTTTGGCAATGCCATAGATTTTGCATGTAGGGCGAAAGAGAAATTCAACTCAACCAGCTTGCAGTTGCCGCGAAGCGATCAGGCAGATGCCTACAACAAAGACCTCGAGTCTGAAAACGCTTTGCTGGCCATCACGGATAAACGCCTTCGCGCAGTAACCAAAGCACGGATGGAGGCCAATGCAAAGGGCGGCAACCAGAACCAGATAAACACAGCTGGCGAGCTTGCTGGAGCGCAATACGACCTTCAGCAGGCCGAGGCAAACCGCAACAAGGAGACTCGCGCAGGAGTTGCTGAAGGTAAGAAGGCCGAAACGCAAGCCGAATCCATCGCGCAAAAGCTTGCCAACCTCAAACAGCAATCAGAGTTGGCGGGTGACTCCACCAGAGAGCTGAGCCGTGAGCAGGCCATTCTAACGGCCCAGCAATCACTTGGCAGCGCTGCAACTAAGGAAGATATTGAGTTAGCAGGAAAGTATGCCGCTGCCAAATGGGATACTGGCAATGCGATTCGCGCCCAGGCTGCAGCTGAGAAGCTACTGCCGGAAGCCAAAGAGAACGCGAGCTACAAACAGGACGTAGACGATCTGAATGCTGCGCTGTCCGCGAAGAAAATCAGCCAGGAGCAATACAACGCTACGTCTGAACAGTTGGAGCAGCAGCATCAGGCCAGCCTTGCGAAAATCCGCGCCGATCAGGTTGTCACTCCTCAGCAGGCCGCCGCCGGCACAGTCGACCCGGTACAGCAGCTTGCCAATGAAAACGCGCAGAAGCTCGCGCTAATCCAGCAATTCGAGAATCAAAAAGTCATTACTGAGCAGCAAAGCCTCGCCTTGCGTAATTCTCTGAACACGCAGTACGAGCAGCAGCGCACCGCGGCGATGTGGACGATGTGGCGCAACCAGAGCGTCGGTAACGAAGCTGTTGCCGCGTCGTTTGATTCGCTGGCTGGCAATGCTTCCAATGCCTTCACTGGAATGGTTACCGGCAGCATGACCGCTGAAGAGGCCATGTCATCTCTTGCAAGCAACGCCATTAACAGCCTGATTAACTCCTTCGTCCAGATGGGCGTTGAGTGGGTGAAATCGGCAGTAATGGGCGCCGCAGCGCAAACGACAGCTGTTGCCACTACTACCGCCGCGTCCGTTGCTGGTACAGCCACTACAACGGCAGCAAGCACCACGGCAGCAGGTGTAACACTGGCAGCATGGACGCCCGCAGCACTGGTGGCATCCATTGGTTCGTTTGGTGGCGCTGCTGTAGTTGGTCTGGCGGCATTGCTCGGCGTCATGGCTTTGTCAGGCTCGATCGCAGGCAAGCGTAAGAACGGCGGCCCGGTGTCGGCTGGCTCAATGTACCAGGTGGGTGAGGGCGGCATGCCTGAAATCTACCGGGCAAGTAATGGCAGCCAGTACATGATCCCCGGCGATAACGGTTCTGTTATCAGCAATAAAGACCTGAGCTCAGGCGGTGGCAGCGCGACGGCATCTGGGGGTGTGGTCATCAACATCCAGAATTACACGTCAGCAACGGTTGATGCACAGACAAGCAATGACGGTAATGGCGTGACGATTGACGTAATTGTCGCAGATCTGAATCAGGGAGGCAGAATCAGCAATGCGCTGACGAGCAACTTCCAGGCTCCACGCAAAGCAAGAGGATAACCATGGCAATTCCATACCCAGACTGGCTTCCTCTGGCTCAGAAGTCGAACAAGAACGTCACCAATGACACAGGGTTTCGCACCGACCAGCCACAGGTGGGTGCGCCAATCTTTCAGAAGCTGACGGATGACCTGAAGGCCTCGTTTAACCTGACATGGATATTCACCTCATCACAGCACAGGGCATTTTATCAGTGGCTGAGAAGCCCCAACTATCTGGATAACGCCAATCAATGGTTCAGCATGCCCATATCAACGGGCACTGGCGACAGTGGACTGGAAGAGCAGGAGCTGCATTTCACTGCATATCCTACCTGGAACCAGAGTGGTTCAACGTTCACCTGGACAGGCACGGTAATCGCTCGCGAGCTGAAAAACTCTGATGATGACTTTGATGACATCCTTATCGAGCTGCCACCACCGTGGGATAGCTGGCTGGATATTGTGGTGACTGGTTATCCGGATAATCGCGATCCGGAATCGCTGCCGAGGGTGCCGTAATGCCTACATTCAGAGAGGTGAAAAGCCAGCGGCCTAACCAGATTCTGTATGACACTCTGGCCTTCTATAGTCCGGTATTTGGGTATGTTCGTCTGGTTAACAGGCAAATATTCCCGAAAACATTTGCCGGTCAGATATACCAACCATGCCGGATGGAGGTAATTGAAAGCCAGCAAAGCAGCACGCCGGTTATTGATTGCTCCGTTAAGTTTGGCCGGCTGGCACAGGATTTTAAGCAGCAACTTAAAGCCTGGAAAGCATATGCCAGACTGACGCCTATATCCGCCACTTATCAGCAATTCGATGCCAGGGATATGAACACGCCACTCAAGCCATGGACACTCTATGTATCCGATGTCTCCATGGACGCTAACGATGTGACGTGTTCTCTAACCCTCAAAAACCCGGTTAACAACAACGTTGGCCGCCTCTACAACATCGAAGAATTCCCCGGACTCCAGAATGCGTAAAGATGAGTTTCTCCAGAGGGCTGAAGGAATGCCCTGGCGTAACCGCGCCTGTAGTTTTGATGGCGCCGACTGCTGGGGATTAATCGTCTTGTATTACCGGCATGTTCTCGGCACTGAATTGCACGACGTGCCAGGTTATGAGGCGGAAAGCGATTTCGCCACCTGCTTCTTTAACGAGATTGTCTACTGGCGCAAAGGTGATTCATTCAGTGAAAGCGACATGTTTGTTGCCTATTACGGGACGCAGCCGGTGCACGTAGGCCTTGTGATTGATGGGCGTGCACTGCACAGCCGCGGCGAGAATGGGCACGTTCGCTCTGACCACATTCGCACCATTCAGAAACTGTTTACCAGAGTGGAGTTTTATTCGTATGCCAGTGATAGAGATACAGCGTGTTCCGGGGCTGCCAAAAGAGCGCGTGGAGGTACCTGCGGGAACGCTGCTTAGCGACTGGCTGTCTGAATCAACCCTGCACGCTGAGATGCGTCTCAATGTGAACGGCAAAGAAATCAGTGATGATGACGAGGTTGGCATAACGCTGCAGGATAGCGATCGCGTAATCATCTTTGACCAGCCGAAAGGTGGTGGTCTTGTTGGTACATTACTGAATCCGCTTGAGCACTTTAACCCCATTAAATTCACCCAGAAAATAATGAATGGGCTAATCAAGCAGCCTAATGCCAGTGCTGCTGCGGGTAACAGCAAGACGTCACCAAACAACAGTCTGAAGGGGCAGACAAACATCGCACGAAATGGTGAAGCGAGGCCGGATAACTTTGGCCTGATTCGCTCATTCCCTGACCTGATTCAGCAGTCCATTTTTGAATACATCAGCAACGACAAAAAGGTCACGGAGTGGATGAACTTCGGCCTGGGCAAATATGATGTCAGCTCAGTGCGCTATTCAGAGTCGAACCTTGGTGCCCTGGCAGGCGCTTCGTATGTCGTATACCAGCCGGGTCAGGTGATACCGCTCATAAACGAGGGGTTCACTTTCGATGACATTGACGGTCAGGAGCTGCCCGGACCAAACGAGAGTAGTGATTTCCCGGCGCAGACGGCGACCACTAATAGCGTTACATCAGGGAGCTTTCTTGCCGGACAGGCTAAAATCACGATCCCACGCAATAACGCATTCGTGTATTTCTACGATTTAGCCAAGCCGCACGCGGTTTCTTTCATCGTAAACGTTACCTACACCACGGTGAGCGGGCCGGTAACGAAAAACATCACTCTATATGGCGATCTGATTGATGCCACAACGACCAGTGATGGCGCGGTAACCAACCCAAAATATTTCTACAATTTCACCTTCGGCAACCTGAGCGGCAGTGATTATGATTCAACGCCTGCCAATGCCGTAGTAAACACCACTTTGTTCACGCTGAATGACAATGAGCCGCTGACCGTAGGCCCGTTCTTCTCGCCTGTTGAAGGAACAGAGCTATGGGTGCACCTGCAGTCACAACTGGGGCATGGTGACGGCGATTATGCGGTTGCGCAGATTACGTTCTGGAAGGTTGATTCTGACAATAATCAGATTCCGGGAACGACAGAAACCTTCAGCCGGCGCCAGGAAAACTATACCGGCAAAAGCGACATGTTTTATGGAACCTTCAAGTTTACGCCCGCTGCAGGTTCCGGTCGCTACGCAGTTGAGATAACCCGCACGAACACCAGTAGCGATCACTCCGTGATGAAGGTGGAGATGATTCACATTGTCCGGAAACGCACTAACGTTAGCTATCCCAATGATACGTTAGTCACCGTAACAGTGACGGCTACTGAACAGGCTACCAGCTCCCGCGATCGCAAATACAACGCGCTAATTAACCGCTACGTCATCAGCTACAACAGCACGACCCAGAAGGTTGATTATGCGCTGCGCCCGTCACGTAAGTTTGCGGATATCGCGATATTCAACTGGCTGACAGTTGGAGGTCAGGCGGAGAGCAGCATCGACATTTATGGTCTGTACCAGATACAGGCAAAGATTGACGCTAAAGACGTACGCCTCGGCTATTGCGATTACACCTTTGACGATGAGGACGTATCTCTGGGCTCACGCATGGAAACCATATGTGATGCGGCTGGGGTGAGCGTGTTCTGGGATGATGGCGTTCTCTCGTTCACGCTGGATGAAAAGCGCGACCGGGCAGTGACTGTGTTCAACCGCTCCAACACGGTTGATAGCGGATATTCCCTTAGCTACGAGATGACTCTACCGGGCGATTACGACGGCGTGGAGATTCAGTATCGCGACCCGGTCACCAACAAGCAGGCATTTGTCCGCTACCGTGTCCGCAATAATCAAATCGAACTTGGACAGCCCACCAAGGCGAAGAAGTTCGAAATGATGTATATCCGCGATTCATTCCAGGCGGATTACCGCGCACAGAAGGAATGCAGGCGATTATTGTACTCGCGCATGAGTATGGCGATCACCGCGCTGGCAGATGGTGAGTGGGTGAACGTAGGCGATATGGTGCAGGTGCCGGACACTTACGACACCAATCAGCAGGCCGGTTACATCGTGTCGCGAGTCGGTAATGACTTCGAAACCAGTGAGCGCATCAATTTCTCTGGCTCGATGTTTGTCGTCATCACTGATTCGCTGGGCAATACCTCCGCGAGATATGCAGCCGCCCCGATCGCCAACACTGCTTTTGGCTTTACGGCTGCTGTTCCTGCTATGGAGTTAAACATCTTCGACGGTTATGAAGTTCAGTCACCATCCCGGTATGTCATAGCCACATCGGAAGAGCTTGATGCCACGCGCTGGGTCATCAGCGAGAAACAGCCCAACAGCGACGGCACCACAGCATTAAAACTCGCGGAATACAGCGACCTGATTTACCCCTGACAAAAATTAATCCAACACCAAGCCAGCCATAGCGCTGGCTTTTTTTATGGAAAAAATATGGCTACGCAACCTACGTCCAACGCTGTACCGAGTGAATCCCCGCGCGATCTGAAATTTAACGCCGGTAAAATTGATGAGTTTGTAACTTCTTTAGCGCTTCGTTACACCGATCGCTTCGGCAGCCAACACTACACAATAGAAGGCTTGCGCCAACTGGCGTTTGATTCCATTAGCGGGTTCGGCTGGATTCTGAAGCAGTCTTTCGAAAGTGGTGCCACATTGACACTACCAAATGAAGCATTGCTTTGGAGTTCGAATGGCGAATATTACCGCTGGTCTGGATCAGTACCTAAAACAGTTACAGCCGGATCAACTCCGGAGAGCACTGGCGGCATAGGGCCGGGGGCATGGGTGAGCATCGGAGATGCTGCGCTCAAGACCATGCTAGCTTCATCCGTAGGTGCCAGCATGATCGGCATGTCAGCGGGCGGCACCCTAAATCAGGTTATCACCTGGGTCACACCTGAGCAGTTTGGCGCTATTGGTGACGGCACGGTACATCCTCTATCCGAACGCTATGCAACTCTCGCGGCAGCAAAGGCAGTATATCCATTCGTAACCGCACTTACTCAAACAATAGACTGGGCTGCATGCCAAAAAGCTGATAACAATTCACGCGGTAAAGTGGCTGTTCGCTGTCCGACATATGCAAACTATCACTTTGGATCCAGTGATTATCTTTCGCTCGGCGTAAATAGTAAGTGGTACGGTTCCGACAGTACTATGACAGACTCCGGCGGGACTACGATGACCAGAAGCAACCCACCATCGGGTCTTGCTTTCGGACAGGATGCGATCGTGCGAGTAATGGATGCCGCCGCCGCGGGAAGTGCAGATAAATTCGTGCGTGGTATTGTATTCAAAGGATTCCGTCTAACCCGAGGGGTGCCCCGTCGCTCGGCTACAAAGGCCACCAGTCGCCTAGGTATTCACCTTTATAATGCGATTAAAGCAGATATTGATGTGACACCTAACGGTAATGAATACGGTCTATTTGGATATATTGCATGGGGTCATAAGTTGACTGTTCGAGGTGACTCCAACCATAAACATATATTCATTGATGCTGTCTCATCATCTCCAGAATACACCCCCGCAACTGGAGAAGCTGTTACAGCCAGTGAAATCAGGATCGAGGCGGATGCTGGGCCATTTGGTGTTGTTTTACGCAAAGCCAAATACGTTATTATAAAGGGGTTCGTTGAAGGCGCATTAGCTAACAGCACATATCCAAACTATGACTATGCTAATGAAACTGCGGTAGCCGTGACTCTGATAGATTGCGATAGCATTGATGTCACGCAATTAGGTATTGAAGCATGGCAGGGAGTACATCTTTATGCATCAGGTAGCACTGTCACCATGAATGAATCTTGGACTCAGGATTACAAGCTACTGAATACGACTGGTAAACACGGAGCCTTCCAGTCTATGGCTGCCTTGACAAGTGTTAGTGAACTTGCACTTCTCCCTGCCACTAATAACTCGTATTTTTATGCTCTTAATGCATCATGCGTTACCATTAGAAATATGACCTGCGATATGAGCAATGCCACGGACTTTGCTAATACGTTTCTTTGCACAACTAATGAGGCGAATTCACGCATTTATTTTGGAAATACTAAAAATTATTTTGGTTCATCACGACTTATTCATCCATTGAATGGATTCTGGTCAAACATTGAAACTATCAATGACCCCTATATGTCTAATTATTTAATCCCATCTGGTTATACTTACATGGGAAGGGGAAAGTGTGTCGCTCTTGATTACACATCCACAACACTTGCCGCCGATGGTACTGCAACTATAAGCCCACCATCAGGTTATAAAATAATTCATGCGGAAGCTTTTCTTGTAACTAGTAGTGCAGCTCAAGCAGCATCAGGTGCTGTTACTATCAAGAGTAAAGCCTCTGATGGTTCGACAATCACGTATCAGACGGGGCAGGCATCAAGCTCCTATGCGCTGTATACACGATTGACACTTCAGATAATCAAGTAAAATCAGCCTTAACATGGAGCTAGCAATTGATTGCATGACGTCTCAGTATCGTTATAATTAAGTAAATTATTACATGGAAATGTAACGTGAAAAGCAGCAAATTAGACTCAATTCAGGCGCTTAGGGGTGTTGCAGTCCTTTTAGTTATCGCCTTTCATTTTAGGCAATATCTGAACAGTGTGTATGCTCAAGCTGATATCGGTGACCGCCTTTTCGGGCTAGGTGAGGTCGGTGTCGATATATTTTTTGTTATCAGTGGTTTTATAATAGTTTATTCTTCTAAGAACTCTGACAGTAATACAACGACTGAATTTATCATTAAAAGATTTTTCCGCTTATATCCTGTTTATATAGTCACTTTGTTATTATTGCTGCTTTTCGATACTTCCACTTCTTATAAGGTATCTAACATAGTTAAAAGCGCCTTGTTAATACCTAATGATTATAATTTCATTGGTCCATGGTATGGCTACAGCATAAACCTACCGGCATGGACGCTGACTTATGAAGTTTTGTTTTATGCTGTTTTCGCAGTAGGTATTTTTGTGAGCCATAAATTCAGGACGCCTGTTAGTATTTTTATAATGATACTGATGGTCTGTTCAGCTCAGATGTATTTCAGAGGCTTTATGCAAATAGACCCTATCACCAGGGACTTGGATGATGATTACATAATAAAGAATTTGACTTTTATATCTAACCCAATAGTTTATGATTTTATCTACGGAATGATTATTGCTGAGTTATTTATGCAATCAAGCGACCGTGTGACAAAATCACGTCTTTTTGTTATAGCAATGGTTTGTGTATTCTGGGTTTCAGTAGCTCTAATAATTTCAGGGTATAATCGAGGGGCTGGCATTCAGCGCTGGGGGCTATATTCTTTCATGCTAGTTGGATCTCTAGTAATGCTATGCAAACATGTTGACATAAAATTTGGAGCATTTTGGTTGTGGATGGGCGAGATGTCTTACTCGCTATACATAAACCATATGGTAGTTAAAAAGCTTTCAGGTATTTATCTACGTGACTTTGGTATTTATAAGGCAAATGGCGGCGCTACTCTATTCCTGATTCTGTTTATTCTGACATTTGTGATGTCATACATAACATATAATCTTATTGAAAAACCAAGCGTAAATATTGGTCATAAAATAGCTGCCAGAATCAGGCGAAAGAAATTTACGGGTGACGCGGCTAGTGCTGCAAACTGAATTAACAAAAAAGCCCCGGCGACGGGGCAGGTTAAAACCGCGTCCATCTTCATGCAGGCTGCGGATGTAACTCTCAGGTTAGACCATTTGAGCCGTTTCTTATGCCATTACTACCTCACGGGCGTACGGTAAACCTCTTTAAAAGGAGGATGCATGGACATTGAAGTTTGTGACCTTGCCTTTGATGCGGCGCGTTCCGTAATTGGCCAGGCGGTAATTGTCATGCTGGAAGAGGGAATTCCAATCACCAATGATTCACTGGTCGAACACCTTGCCGGCATGTTTGAAGATGCGGATCGGAGATGCGTAGCAGAGCTTGCGATGTATCTTTTTGGGGTCAGCAAGCACTAAACAGTGCCTGCTGACCTTCAATCATGCCTGAGGCTGTCCAACCGGGCCCTTACCTAACGGGCCGCCTGGTACGGACTCACCACTTGGCGCGTGCGGTCTGCCGTCCGGTCCTACAGCAGGACTGTCATGCTGACAACCTGCTAATGTCATTAGACTTGTAATTATGATCATCCCGCCTAAGAAGCTCTTCATCATTTCCTTTCCCCGTTAAAGCAACGATATGTTGCTAATTAAGCGTAGATTTCTAATCGCTCAAGTCAAAATTCCAGCAATTAAAAAACTAAATTTCTTTACCTACCAATGCCTTTACAAATTCCTCAAGTGCAGCGACTTGATCAATTCCATCGATCGATATTACTGTATTTATATACAGTATCTATCAGGGAGGGAGATGACCATGCCCCGCGACTACGAAATCATGATGGCCTTTAAGCTGGCCATGAAGCGAGATGCATCAGGCCGCTTCACTATCAGCACGCTCGACTTTGTGAGCGAACTGGAGCGGCTTAACTGGCACTACACTCTCCGGGCAGCCAATAGCTGGATCGAGATGCACACTACGACGTTCCGCGACATCTCAGCCGCAGATGGTGAAGAGCGCACGTTTCAGGTGTTCAATCCCAATGGCGGCGTGTGATGTTTGCGCTCGTTGACGTTAACTCGTTTTATGCCAGCTGCGAGACGGTGTTTCGACCTGATTTGCGCGGCAAGCCAGTGCTCGTTCTGAGTAACAATGATGGCTGTGTTATCGCCCGCAGCGCCGAAGTGAAGGCGTTAAAAATCCCAATGGGTGCGCCTTACTTTAAGCTAAAGGACGATATCCGGCGCCACAAAATTCATGTATTTAGCAGCAATTACGGGCTTTATGCGGATATGTCGAATAGGGTGATGACGACGCTTGAACAAATGGCTCCATCCGTTGAAGTCTACTCGATAGACGAAGCATTCCTAGACCTGACCGGCGTACGCAACTGCCGTGTGCTGGAAGATTTCGGCCGCGAAGTACGTGAGCGCGTTAAGCGCGATACTCATCTGACCGTAGGCGTTGGTATAGCTCAGACCAAGACGCTGGCCAAACTTGCCAATTACGCCGCTAAAAAGTGGACACAGACCGGTGGGGTCGTTGACCTGTCGAATGCCGATCGGCAGCGAAAGCTGATGGCACTGGTGCCGGTAGAAGAGGTGTGGGGCGTTGGCCGGCGCATCAGCAAGAAGCTCAACGCGATGGGCATCATCACCGCTAAAGACCTTTCAGAGCAAAGCACCTACATCATCCGTAAACACTTCAACGTCGTGCTTGAGCGCACAGTACGCGAACTTCGCGGCGAGCCATGCCTCGAGCTGGAAGAATTCGCGCCAACTAAGCAACAGATTGTTTGCTCCCGATCGTTCGGCTCACGCATCACCGAATACGAAGACATGCGCCAGGCGGTTTGTTCTTATGCAGAACGTGCCGCAGAGAAGCTGAGAAGAGAGCACCAGTATTGCAGTCAGGTAGCCGTGTTCGTCAGAACCAGCCCACATGCCGAAGGGGAGGTGTTCTATGGCAACCAGGCAATGGGCAAGCTGCGCACTCCAACAAATGACACGCGCGACATCATCCGGGTTGCTATGCAGGGGCTCGACCACATATGGCGCGACGGGTGCCGGTATATGAAAGCAGGCGTGATGCTGGGCGACTTTTACAGCCAGGGCGTTTCACAGCTCAATCTCTTTGACGAATTCAAACCACAGGCCAACAGCGAATCGCTGATGCGTGTCGTTGATGGCCTCAACCAGAGCGGGAAGGGTAAATTATGGTTTGCAGGACAGGGTATTCAGAAATCATGGGAGATGAAGCGCGAAATGTTGTCGCCGGCATACACAACCAGAATGTCAGACCTGCCCGTGGCGAAGTGACGTTTCTGCTTCAGCCGCTGCAGCACATCCTGCCAGTCAGCAATGCCTGCTGCATGGTGGAGCTGAACGGCCGCAGGTGCATCATCGATAAGCAGCGTTACCCGGTAAACGGTGACACTGTGCTGATAGATATGTCGGGCATGTATGAGTGGGCGATGATCATGATTCAGCCACGCCGCATCATTACTGAAGACGGTGCATTCATGACTGATGACTTATTGGAAGATGTGGCGGTTATGGGAGTTGTGACGCATGAAGTATCATGCGTATACGACGATGCGCGACCTATAATTTAGTTTTTTCCCGTTAAGCGGAGAAAACTATGAAAAGGGCTATCGCTTATCTACGCTTTTCTTCTCTACAGCAAGTCCAGGGCGATTCCGTAAGACGACAGAAGAAGCTTATTGAAGAATGGCTAAAACAAAACTCTGATTACTACCTTGATCCAGTTACATTTGAGGATTTGGGCTTAAGCGCTTATCGAGGCCAACACGCGATTTCCGGTGCATTTTCCGAATTCATGGAGGCAGTGCAAAGAGAGTTAATTGATGCCGGAAGCGTACTTCTTATAGAAAGTCTGGACCGTTTGTCTCGCGAGAAAATAGGTGATGCGACAGAGCGTCTTAGGGCAATACTAAAGGCTGGGATCGATGTGGTTACGTTGAGTGATGGCACTCATTATACCCGTGATTCTCTCGACGATCCCTACTCTATTATCAAAGCAATTCTTATTGCTCAACGAGCAAATGAGGAAAGCGAAATTAAGTCAAAGCGGCAGCGAGCGGTTTGGGCTGAAAAGCGTAAGCAGGCTGCTGAGACGGGGAAAATCATGACTCGTCACTGCCCGTACTGGTTAAAAGTAAAAATTTCAGGTGATGGTTTTGATATTATAGAAGATAAGGCTGACATTGTACGGTATATTTTTCAAATGCGGCTTGATGGAATTTCTTTTGAGAAAATAAGCCAAACACTTAATATGCAGGGAAAAGCAAACCTCCGAGGGAAGGTTGCACAATGGAATTCTGCTTCTATTGAGCGACTTGTTAAAGCAAAAGCAGTTATAGGATATCTAGTTCCTTCCTATCGCATAACCGTTCCTGATGTTGCTGAAATACCTAATTATTACCCGGCGATTATAAATGAAAAAGATTTTGAACGTGTTCAGCGAATTAGTTACGAGCCTGAAAGTAGGCGCAATTTGAACTTCAACCCTCATCTTATCAATGTATTCAAAGGCCTAATGCATTGCAAACAATGTGGTCACGCTATTATTTTGACAGGAATAAATACTAAAGGTTATGGCTACTACGTGTGTTCAATGCGGCGCCAACATAGGTGCATAACAGAGGCAGTAAGAAGAGATTTAACAGATCGCTATTTAATAACTGGCGTCTTAAATGGTGCTTCTGGTATGAATATGAAGATCTCAAAAGACGAAGCTCTAATTTCGATGACAGCTAAGCATATGGAGCTAACAGGAAAGCTTCAAAATATAATTAAAGCTATCGAGCTGGCTCCAGACGTTAGCGAGTTAACTATAAGAGCCTCTGAGCTATCGAATGAAATAAGGCAATTAAAAAAATCTATGGCTGATATACAAATAGAGAGAGACCTAAAATCAGTCGCCGCTTTAGATGTCCTAAATATCAGTGACAGAAAAGAATATCAGGCATTAGCACGAAGCTTGATTAAAGATATCAAACTTGATGGCAGATCAAAAACTTGTGATATTTACCTACACAATGGGATGCGGATTTTGAATTATCCTTTGACTAAGTCAATAGGATGGGCATCTATACTTGATGCCATGGCTTTCTTAGAACAAGATGAGGTAATCCTCTAAACGCCGATAATTATCTTGGCGCCAGTCCATGGCAAACAAGCACTCTCGTTTTTACTCATCCTTTGCTGCTGGTCTGCGGCTGATTTTGCCCCCTTTTCTTCCAGCCTCAACGGCCCTTGCTGGATCGTTTCGGAAGTTACCCCCACTGACTTTTCCTCCGGCTTTGCCGGCTTCTCTGGCGCGATCAGGATTGTTAGCAAAATTCCCTGAGCCACCTTTATAAACATGCTCTTCCATAGGAATACCTCACATAAGTTTTCCGGAGAATTTAATAGGCTGACTGACTACGAGAAAAATCATAGTAGGTGGTTTGAGTTAAGTCAGGGGGCAGCGGATGCTTGATTGATGTAGATCAAAAAATGCTTTGAACATGTTGGATATAGATATTACCAAGAGAAATCAGGAGTACCGAAATTTGTCCGAACCTGATCCGAATAAACTGGTAAGTGTTTGATCTGCAAAGCGTGTAATGGTAAGTATTGCAACCATGAAAAGGGGTGCTTTTGTTATCTATCCCCATGATAGATAAGAGAAATATCCCTATGCATCGTAAATAGGAATCGTATTCGGTCTTTTTTTATCTGCATGCCTTTGCCATCTTTTTATCATTCATTAAAATGAAAAAATATTATCGCTTGCTTGTGGCATGGATAAATGCGTTAATGCTCCGTCGGTCTGAATAGCAGACAGTTAGAAGGTTAGTTCCCATTGTATTTCTCATCCCAGTTAGTGCCGCTTCAAGCCCTTTCTCTTTGAGTCTTATCCTAAGTTCTGATTCGTATCTGCAACTCGGCCCTTACGCCAATAGGCTCATTTAAAAGGTAAAAATTATGTCTAACAAAATTCTTGGAACGGTAAAATGGTTCAACTCAGAGAAAGGCTTCGGCTTTATTTCTCCTGAAAATGGCAGCAAGGACGTTTTCGTTCACTTCTCAGCCATTCAGGGCACAGATTATCGCTCACTTGATGAAGGTCAGCGTGTTGAGTTTTCAGTTGAAGATGGTCCAAAAGGTCCGTCAGCAACAAATGTATTAGGTCTGTAATTATTCGCATTTATAATCGTTTAAGATGTCCGCATTGCCAGAGTTCACAATATCGCACCTCCGCGTTCGATATTACTAAAATGAACCCCCATGGCGCTAAATGTATTTTCTGCAAATCATCAATGATTGTGTTGAAAACTGCATAATAACGGATTATCTCTCCTGATTTATATTGGGAGTTGTCAGGCGATTGCCTGATATAAGTATCACTAGCACTGCTTCGGCAGTGCTTTTTTTTGCGCTTAATACCGCGCTTTAGCACACTTATTCCTCTGATCGCTCTCGCCTTCACGTGATACATTCCTTGCCATCAAGTTACTTCACCTCAAATCAATGAGAATTAAGAAAATGCTTAAGCCTATGGCTATAGTCGCCATGCTGCTGCTTAGCGGTTGTGCACTAAAACAGTATCCGCAATCCGCCAAGGTGAGCGATGCAGAAGCGCAAACTTATGACTGCGCAACATTGAACCAGGAGATAGCTAAATCTCTTAGCGTGCAGCAGCAGATTGATAAAACAGGCGAATTTGATGCGCTGACGGTGCTCGGTTTCGTGGGTGATTTTGGCATCGGTAATGGCATTGCCAAAGCCAGCGCTAAGCATAACGCCGCGGCGCGATTATCACAGTTACAGGCGTTGAAATCGGTGCGTTGCCCGTCTAATGGTGCCTAATTATCACCAGCCAGACAGATAGCCCGTAGAAATGTGAGGCCAAAAAGCTGCAGTCAGCATGCGCAAAAAATGGTATAACGTTGGCGCATCTGTTTTATTGCCGGCTAATAAGGACCCTTCATGGCAAATACACAATATCTTCTCTGGGTAATGATTGGCACATTAACGCTGCTGAGTATCTTTATTGGTGTGGTAGTGGGTCGGGCAAAAACCCCGCGCATCGGCACAATAACCTTCGCCGGTTTATTAGCCTTTTTCTTGCTGGCAATTTTCCTGATCACGCGTTAGAGCTAAAACAGATAAATGCCACACGTCAGTTGTGGCAATGGTTTGGCGTTACGGGGCAGGATGCAGAGCAGCGCGGTGTCGAGCAATCAGTTGCTCCGCCAGAGAGCGATCTTCTTCATGTTGTGAAATGTAATGCTCATACGGATCTTTCACGCCCAAACTTTCAATATAATCGAGATGAGCCTGTTTTATTTCCCGGTTGATATATTGAATCACCTCTAAACCTGACTCATCGGCATAGGCCGGCGCTTTGCTTTTAATTGCGCGAATTAATTCCACGTTATTTTGCATAAACACTTCCAGATCAATTTTATAATAGTCTTTCATTGGCTCGCTCCTGTAGACATCATCAATATCTAACCTTAGCAGAGCATTATCATCGATTGTGACTATCCATGCGCAACATCCCAGCCGCTGCCATTGCGAATGTGGCCCCAGCAAGGAGTAATGTCCTGTTCTAACTGATAAATCAGAGCCAATATCAAATTCAGGTTATAGCGGGTTACTTCGTTATGTTGTGTGATGCACGGCGAGGCGGACTCGATCAAATTGAAGTTACGGTATTTCTGCAGCAGCGCCAGGTTGGGTATAATTTCCTGTTCACGTTGGTAGTCGGCAAGGGCAGTGAAAAGATAGATATTTTTATCTGTCTGGCGATCGCGTCGCAGGGTATTTGGCAAGAGCTTATTTAATAACGTCACTGCTGCGGGGGTAATGGTGCCCATCATGGCTTCGCCTACTTTTGGCCACATAGTCTCCGCATAATCACCTAGATAAAATTGTGGCACGGCAGTAATGATGTTTTTAATGTTATGCCGGACGCCAAAGTAGAGTGCCGCACTGCCGCCTTTAGAGGCGCCGAGTATCGAAACATTTGCCGGTGTGGTCAGTTCTATTACCGAACGAATCAGTTGGCTCACGCCATGCTCAATATCGAAGTTCATATTGTTGCACAGGTAGTAAGCGGGCAGCCCCTGGAAATCATCTTTGATCCACAACACCGCCGATCGTGTATGTTGCAACAGCGTAAAGTCGTAGATGGTGGGATCTGGCAGGTTAAAACCCGACATGACGATCAATAAATGCCCATTATCATCGGTTGCCGGTTTATAGCGATAATGGATATCGAGAGCGGGACGAAAGTTAAAGATGTAGTCAGTCAAAGTAAGCGGCTCAGAAAAGGAGTTCACCGATCAAAGACGACACTTATGCTGGATAATTAAATGACTTGGGTGAGCGGCAGAAAAGCTTTAATTGGGGCTGCAGAGCGCAGCCACTTTTGGAATCTAACGAGGTTTACGCGCAGCCAGTAGAAACATCATTGGGCGGTCGCGCTCTTCTGCCAGGGCGGGATTCTGTGCTAACTGTGCTTCATCGGGTCCCCATTCATCAAGATGGACGATCTCAAATCCTGCGGCAATCAGTGCATTAATCCAGGAAGCCAGTTTGCGATGCTGTTTTTTTACGCCATCGGCAAACCAGTTGCTGATGCGCTCACCCTCCTGCTGATAGTGATTCACCGGCCAACTACGCTGCTGTTGATCATCAATTATCCACTGCTGCGCCGTTGGCGCGGTGTAAATCGGATGCTCGCAAGAGAACACCAGCGCACCACCTGGCGTTAAGGCATTGAACAGGGTGGCGAAGAGCGTATCAATGTTGCTGAGATAATGCAGCGCCAGCGAGCTGTAGGCGAGATCAAAGGTTTCGCTGAGTTGCAGCGTTTCTAAATCGGCACGCTGATAGCGAATGCCCGTTCCTTGAGTCATGGTTGCGGCTTGCGCCAGCATCTTCTCTGAGACATCGAGCCCCAGTACCTCACGCGCGCCTTGCTGTTGTGCGTAACGGCAAAACCAGCCATAGCCGCAGCCGAGATCGAGAATGCGTTTATCATGTAGATCGGGAAGCAAAGCGCGCAGTGCGGGCCATTCCGGTGCGCCGTCCAATCCCTGCACTGAACGTGGCAGCGTGGCATAGCCGGCAAAAAAATGCGGGTCGTCGTAAATATTCTGGCTCATACAGGCTCCTTTATATGATGCGCAAAGGAGTTTAGGCGTTTAGCGAGGAAAGTAAAGCTGCGTAATTATCCCACAAATAACAGATGCACCAGGCGAGCCAGCGATTCGAGCAGCAGCAAGCTGCCGATGAAGATAACGATCAAGACACCAATAAATTGTTTACGGCCGCTCATGCTGTTCCCTCCGCTGGCTAAACCTCACCGGACTATACTTTAAGCCGGGCTCACTAAACTTCCAGTCAACCGGGGAAGATTACATGCTTTACCAACGGGTAAGTGCGCAAATGTGGCGAAACATTTGGGTGGTGGGCGATTTACACGGCTGCCGCGCCCAGCTTGATGCGCAGCTCCTCAAGCGGGATTTTGACAAGCAGCAGGATTTATTGCTGTCGGTGGGCGATTTGATTGATCGCGGGCCAGACAGTCCCGGCTGTTTAGCGCTATTGCAAGAACCCTGGTTTCGCTGTGTGCGCGGCAATCACGAACAGATGGCGCTCGCCGCGCTGGATGGGCGCGATCAGACCTTGTGGATGATGAACGGCGGCGAATGGTTTTGGCAGTTGAAGGGCGCAAAGTTAATCGCTGCGCGCCATGCGTTGAAACGCTGCGCCGATTTACCGTTGGTTTTGCATCTGGAATTCGGCGACCGCGTGGTGGTGATTGCTCACGCCGATTATCCTGCCAGCTATTATGCACTGGGGCAGGATGTCGATTGGCAACAGGTGGTGTGGAGTCGCGATCGGCTGGGACGCCATCAACGTGGCGCTTCAGCAAACATTGCGGGCGCCAGCGATTTTTACTTCGGCCACACGCCGTTGGAGCAACCGCTGCATGTGGCGAATCAGCATTATATTGATACCGGCGCGGTTTTCGGCAACTGTCTCACGCTGGTAAAATTGCAGTAATGCTTAGCGGAACAGACGCCCGTCGCGCACCAGTTCACGCGGATAACTGTTTTTAATCCGATTGCCGACTTTTTTGGCCAATCCTAAAGGTTGTGACTGATAGGTCACAATCACCTCATCGCGATTCGGTAACGACTCAGGATGAATATCCTGACCGCGATACCAGGTTTCTGCCTCCGCATCGGTAAGGGCAAAATCCAGCGCGCTGCCTGGCTTACTCAACGCGACAACGGCTTCATGCTGCCAGCGATAACCTTTCGGGAAGGTTTCTGCCAGCTTAAGGCCGATACGCGAGAAGCGCACTTTACCCAGCCAACTTTCCAGCGCTGCCGGAAAGAGCCACAGCTCTTTATCGCGCTGCCACAGCGTGTGATTGTCATCCCATTGCAAGCCTACTTTTGCTGCTGCCTGCTGTACCTCGGCACTGAGCTTACGGCTGGCCGGCGAGAAGGGCAGTTTGCCCACTTTATAGGTCGGTGCGGGCAACCCGGGAATGCTGGCGGTTTTACGCAGGCGTGCCACAAAGAAGCCTTCGCTATCGAAAATTTGCGGGAACACGTGCAGGAAACCTTCCGGTGTTAAAGCCCGATCGGCACCAGCAAATAGCCCATTCAGCGGCACAATTTCTACCGCATCGGGATAACGCTGTTGCAACCAGTGAATCACCTGCTGGTTTTCAATCTGATTGAGCGTGCAGGTCGAGTAGATCAGCATGCCGCCGGGTTGTAATGCATGGAAAGCGCTGTCAATGAGATCGCGCTGGGTTTCAGCGATCGCTTCGGTGCTGGCCAACGTCCAGTTACGCAGCGCATCGGCGTCCTTACGCACCACGCCTTCGCCAGAGCAGGGCGCATCCAGCAGAATGGCATCGAAACGTTCCGGCAGCGCCGCGCCAAACACCCGACCATCAAAATGGGTGAGCGCCACATTGCTCACGCCGCAGCGGCTGATATTGGCGTGCAGCACTTTGACGCGACTGGCGGAATATTCGTTGGCAAGGATGGCGCCTTCATTGCGCATCAGCGCGGCCATCTGCGTGGTTTTGGAGCCTGGTGCAGCAGCCACATCCATCACCTGACGCGCATCGGGTGCGGCGTCGAACAGTGCGGTAACCGGCAGCATCGAGCTGGCTTCCTGAATATAAAACAGCCCGCTAAGGTGCTCCGCAACGCTACCCAGCGGCAGCGACTCATCGTCACGCTCAATCCAGAACCCTTCGGTGCACCATGGAATGGGTGACAGCCGCCAGCCATAATCAGCGGTGCGGACGAGGAAATCATCCACGCTAATTTTTAAGGTATTAACGCGTAAGCTGCGGCGCAGCGGTTGCTGGCTGATGGCGAGAAAGCGTTGCAATTCAGTGTCATCAGCGAGGCTGGCGCGCATTAGCGCGAGGAAATCTTCGGGAAAGCGATCGGACACGGGCATCTACCGGGAAACAAAATGAGCGCGAAGTGTAACATGCGAAAAAGAATCGGGCAGCCAGGCTGCCCGATTTGCTTAAGGTTGATTAGGATCCGGAATCGCCGTGCCCCAATTGCGCCACTCTTTTGGCGCTTCATCCTGCAGCAGGAAGTGTTTGTTGGCGCCGGCCTGTGGTGCTAGCGGTACCGTTGGCGGCGTTGCAAACTGTACGCCGCCGCGGATGAATTGCTGGAAGGTGCCGGTTTTCAACACGCCGCCGATCAGGCCGAAATCGAAGTTATAACCGGAAGCGAGCCAGAACACCGAGTTGTTACGTACCAGATGCTGGTATTTCTTGCTGATACGCAGCGCGATCTGTACGCGATCGGCCATGTTACCCAACGACGTGCCGGTCACGGTACCGACTTCAACGCCACGGAACAGCACCGGCGTTCCCACCGACAGCGATCCCGCGTCAGCGGCATCGACATAAATCGTTAAGCCGTTAAGGTAACGAGAATCGGTGATAGTGCTTTCCTGCAGTTCAAAGGTGCGCGCCGGAGAACCTTTGCCCGGATCGACGTTGAGGTAAGGCTGCAGCAGCGTTTCGATATGATTAACCCCTGCGGCAGAAATCTCCGGCGACACCACCGAGAAGCGGCTGCCGATACGCGCGAAGTCCTGCACGTATTCCGGATAGAGCACCGCTTTTGCTACCACCTGATTGTTATCAGAACTCAGCGCCAGCGATTCAACCTGACCGATGTTGATGCCGAGATAGCGGATCGGCATACCCGCAGCCAGTTTGCTGGCATCGAAGGTGTGCAGCGTAATCTGACTGCCGACGGCACGCGCCACGGTTTCTGAAGAGTACAGCACGCGCTTCACGCCTTTCACCGCCTGCGCTCCGGTCAGATTATCAAAACTGATTGCACCTTTAAGGGCGCGGTTGAGCGGAGATGCCTGCACCGTCAAACCGCTGCCGTTGAGCTGCACTTTGGCACCACCTTCAGCCCAGAATACGCTCTCGCTGGTAAGTAACTTGCGATACTGCGGCTGAATGTGAATCGAGATTTCAAAGGCATCCGCGCGCGGCACGACATCAACCACTTCACCCACCTGGAATTTGCGATACAGCAGCACCGAACCGGCCTGCACATCTGGCAAGCTGTTGGCGGTCAGCTTCAGTGTGGTCGGGGGCTGTTCGCCGACAATACCTTCCTCCGCACGTTCCGCATCGGCATATAAAGGATAACGACTGGACGGATTGCCTTTCGCGCCTGGAATCAGGCGAATGCCGCCATCGACCCATTCGCGTGCGCTGGCACCCAGCACCTGCATACCATCAAGGCCAAACTTCACGTCGAGGCGGCTATTCACCACAAATTTACTGTCGGCGTGCACCAGCTTGCGGTGTTCGGGATTAATGGCGGCGACGAAGCTGATGCCATTCTCATCCAGCGTACGGGAAATCACCTGACCAATTTTCATGCCATACAGCATCACCGGCTGGCCCGCATCAATGCCATAGGTTTCCGGCGCGCTAAGTTTTACCGTCAACACATCGGGCTTTTGTAATAGCGTTTCGCTGGCGGGCAGCACGGTGAATTGATCCTGCGGCTCGCCTTCGCCGGGTACCAATTCGAGGGTGTTGCCGGTCAACAGGCTGCTAAGGTTGGTATCCGTCAGGCTAATTTTCGGTGTGCGCATTTCAATGCGCGTGCCGCTGCGCATCAAACTGGTTACCGAAGGGTCAACCGTGAGTTCGCCAGTGACTTTACCGCCATCCTGCAGGTTAAGTTTGGTCAAGGTGCCGACTTCCAGGCCCTGATACATCAGCGGCGTGCTGTCGGCTTTCAGATTGTCGCCGCTCGGTAAATCAAGTTTGACCTGAACCCCGCGCTGACTGCGCGCTAAATCCGGGTAGAGTTGATAGGTGGCATCGACATTTGCCTGCTGACCGTCATTGGGGGAATCGAAGGCAATCGCGCCGTTGACGAGGGCGGCAAGGCTTTCCAGTTTCACCTTTGCACCGCTCAGGCTGACATCCGCATCAACGCCGGAAACGTTCCAGAAGCGGCTCTGCTTTTTCACCAGATTGATGAAGCGACGCTCAATCAGCACATCGATGGTCACGCCATCGGTGCTGTTATTCAGGCTGTAATCGTAAACACGACCGACCGGAATTTTGCGGTAATAGACCAGTGAACCGGTATTGAGTGAGCCAAGGTCCGGCGCGCGCAGATGAATCAGCAGTTCACCGGTATTAACACGATATTTCGGTTGGGTATCTAACGCGGTAAAGCGTTCGCTCTCTTTGCCTTTGCCCGGCATCATGCCGATGTAGTTACCGCCGACTAATGCATCAAGTCCGGACACGCCGGCCAGTGAGGCTTTTGGCGTCACCAGCCAGAACTGCGTGTCTTCACGCAGCGCATCGCGCATATCGCTCTTGATACTGGCTTTGATCTGGATGCTGCGATAATCATCGCTCAGCACGATGCCTTGCACCGTGCCCACTTCCACGCCCTGATATCGAATCGGCGTGCGGCCGGGCACGATGCCGTCGGCGGTTTGGAAGTTAATGGTGATCGTCGTACCGCGCTCTTCATAATTGGTCCATAACAGCCAGCCTGCGATCAGCAAAGCGATAATGGGCAATAACCAGAACGGCGAAATCTTGCGCTTATTGCGCAGATTGGCGCTAGTCGGTGTAGTCGGCGTTTCCTGTTGCATGTGCATCCCAGATCAGGCGGCTATCAAGCCACTCTACAGCCATAATGGTCAGGACAACGGCAGCGCCAAAATAGAAGGCGGCCGGTCCCATGGTAAAAGCCAGTAACTGATCACGATTGACCAGCGACATGGTTAACGCAATCACGAACAGATCCAGCATTGACCAGCGACCCACCCAGGTAACGGCGCGCAGCAGACGAATGCGGGTTTTTAAGCCCTGTTCGCATTTAAAATGAATACTGATCAGTAACGTCAGCATCACTAATACTTTGGTAAACGGCACCAGAATACTGGCAATAAAGACCACCGCAGCGACCGGCACATTGCCGGATGCCAGGCCCAGAATGCCGGAGAAAATGGTGTCTTCGCGTCGTGCACCGTTAACGTAAACCACCGAAATAGGCAGTAGATTGGCGGGAATCAGCAGCACAATTGAGGCGATCAGCGCCGCCCAGGACTTCTGCAAACTGTGGCGACGGCGATAGTCGAGTGGTGTATGACAACGCGTACAGCGCCCACGCGCATCGGGCACGCCAGTTTGATGGCAGTTGAGGCATACTTGCCACTCTTCCGGCGGCGAAGTGGGCATGGCTTGCGGATAATAGTGTTCCCATAACTGCTCGACGTTAAGATGAATCAGCGTCAGCAGGCTGAGTACCGTCAGCGCTATATAGGCCACTAAGCCATAACCCACTTCCAGCGCGGCGTAATCCTGCACCTTTATCGATGCCACTGCCACGCCGACCAGATAGATATCCAGCATCACCCACTCTTTCAGCTTATCGAGCATTAGCAGGACCGGACGCAGGTTCATACCGAGCGCGTTACCCACCCACAGATAGAGAATGCCCGCCACCAGCGTGACCGGCGCGCCGATGGTACAGAACGCGACCATCGAAGCGGTCAGCGTGTTGCCCTGCTGTGCCATCTGAATCACACCTTCCAGCAGGCTCGCGTTAATACGCATTCCGAGCAGGCGAATATCGACCAGCGGCAAGCTGAAGGCGAACGGCATCAATACGATCATCACCACCGCCATGGCGGTGAGGCGTGTCATTGACCAGTCACGTCCGCTCTGTATTTGTGCATGACAGCGTGGGCAATAGGCCGTCTGATGCGATTTCACATCCGGTAAGGAAAAAAGGGTATCGCATTGCGGACAACGCTGATAACGTGCGTGGGGCAACGTCTGGCTGATAGCGTGAATTTTCATAGGTGACGCGAGTGCCCATCGTTCGTTACGTTTACCGGCATGCTGAGTAGAGCCATTCTGCCTGCAATAATCGGTGGTACAAGAATATCCTTCATCACCGACTGCTAAGGGTATAGTAACTAACTCAATGATTCACCTTATGCGCCTGGATTATTAGTGCTTATTTTAACAACTGAGTGACAACAAGGTCACCCCAGTGACGAGTTATGGTTGAACAATGAACAAAAAAGCTTTTTACGAGGATTTGAATCGTGATGTCCGCGCCCTGTTGGCGGGTGAAACCTCGTTCCTCGCAGCGCTCGGCAATTGCAGTGCGCTGTTATTTGAACGCCTGGAAGGCGTGAACTGGGCTGGATTCTATTTGCTGACTGAGCCGAATACGCTGGTGTTAGGTCCTTTCCAGGGCAAAATTGCATGCGTACGCATTCCGGTGGGTAAAGGCGTGTGCGGTACCGCAGTGGCTGAGGACAAAGTGCAGCTGGTGGAAGACGTGCATGCGTTCCCGGGCCATATCGCCTGTGATGCAGCAAGCAACGCCGAAATCGTGATTCCTCTGAAAGTGAATGGCACTCTGGTGGGTGTTTTAGACATTGATAGTACGGTTTATTCTCGCTTCGATAGCGAGGATGAAGCGGGGCTGGTGGCCCTTACCGACGGGCTTTGTGAAGTGCTGGCGGGCAGCGACATCGTAAAATTTATTCAGCTGACGCACAGCTAATCGACTGGATCACATAGCATTTGGCGATGTTGTCATTATAATGTCGCCTGTTCATGCCTGCTCTGGTCGGCAAATCCGTTGTAATCAGGAAATTTCATGGAAAATCAACCTAAGTTGAATAGCAGTAAAGAAGTCATCGCCTTTTTGGCGGAGCGTTTTCCGCAATGCTTTAGCGCCGAAGGCGAGGCGCGTCCGCTCAAAATCGGCATTTTTCAAGATCTGGTCGAGCGTGTTCAAGGCGAACTGAGCCTGAGCAAGACGCAACTGCGTTCTGCCTTACGTCTATATACCTCTAGCTGGCGTTATCTTTATGGCATCAAAGCAGGTGCCATTCGTGTTGATCTCGACGGTAACGCCTGTGGCGTGCTGGATGAGCAACACGTAGAACATGCGCGCAAGCAACTGGAAGAAGCCAAAGCTCGCGTTCAGGCGCAGCGCGATCAGCAGAAAGCGAAGAAGCGTGAAGCCGGTGAAGAGACCGCTGAACGTCGTCCGCGCAAGCCTGCTCCGCGTAAAGCTGCCGAAGGTGATGCACCGCGTAAGCCGCGTCCACAGGCTCCGCGTGCGGCCTCTGCTGAACGTAGTGCGCTGCAGCCACCGCGAGCCAAACCTGTCACTGATACCTCAACGCTGCAGCCTGGCCAGAACATTAAAGTGACTGCAGGCAAAGGTGCAATGGACGCTACCATTCTTGAGATCACCAAAGATGGCGTTCGGGTTCAGCTCGCTTCCGGCATGGCAATGATTGTGCGCGCAGAACATTTGCAGTTCTGAAACGGAGGCTGACCCTGGCATGAACAATTTTTTAAAGATCGGTATGATCGCGGGCCTGCTATTAGCAGGCCCCACCTTTGGCGCAGACAACATTACCCGCGCCGACCAGATTCCCCAATTGCATGAAGATCCACAGCATCCCACCGTTAGCGAACGCGTTACGTCACGTTTCACCCGCTCTCACTATCGCCAGTTCGATTTGAATCAGGACTTTTCTGCGAAAATCTTTGATCGCTACCTGAATCTGCTGGACTACAGCCACAACGTGCTGCTGGCATCGGATATCGCGCAATACACCGATAAAAAAACCACCGTTGGTGATGAGTTCCGCAGCGGTAAGCTGGATGTGTTTTACGATCTCTACAATCTGGCGCAGAAACGCCGTTTTGAGCGCTATCAATATGCGCTGAGCGTGCTGAGCCGCCCAATGAATTTCACCGGCAATGACACCATTGACATTGATCGGGCAAAAGCGCCCTGGCCGAAAAGCGTGGATGAGCTTAACGCGCTTTGGGATGCCAAAGTTAAATATGACGAACTGAGCCTGAAGTTGGCCGACAAAGATGAGAAAGAGATTCGTGAAACGCTGACCAAGCGTTACAACTTTGCCATTCGTCGTCTGGCGCAAAGCAACAGTGAAGATGTGTTCCAGCTGGCGATGACCGCGTTCGCGCATGAAATCGATCCGCACACTAACTATCTTTCACCGCGCAACACAGAACAGTTCAATACCGAAATGAGCCTGTCGCTGGAAGGTATCGGCGCCGTGCTGCAGATGGACGATGATTACACGGTGATCAACTCAATGGTGGCGGGTGGTCCGGCTGCGAAGAGCAAATCGATCAGCGTGGGCGATCGCATTGTTGGCGTTGGCCAGCCAGGCAAGCCGATGGAAGACGTTATCGGCTGGCGTCTGGACGATGTGGTTTCAAAAATCAAAGGACCGAAAGGCAGCAAAGTACGCCTGGAGATCCTGCCAGCCGGTAAGGGTACCAAAACCCGTACTGTAACGCTGACGCGTGAGAAGATCCGCCTGGAAGACCGTGCCGTTAAAGGCACCGTACATAACGTGGGCAAAGAGAAAGTCGGCGTGCTCGACATTCCTGGCTTCTACGTTGGTCTGACTGACGACGTAAAAGTACAACTGCAAAAACTGCAGAAGCAGAACGTCGACAGCGTAGTCATCGATCTGCGTACCAATGGTGGCGGTGCATTGACCGAAGCGGTTTCACTGTCCGGTCTGTTCATTCCGAGCGGTCCAGTGGTGCAGGTTCGTGATAACAACGGTCGTGTGCGTGAAGACAGCGATAACGATGGCATTGTTTACTACAAAGGTCCGCTGGTAGTGCTGGTTGATCGCTTCAGTGCTTCGGCATCGGAAATCTTCGCCGCCGCGATGCAGGATTACGGCCGTGCGCTGATCGTCGGTGAACCCACCTTCGGTAAAGGTACCGTGCAGCAGTATCGTTCTCTAAACCGCATCTACGATCAGATGCTGCGTCCGGAATGGCCAGCGTTAGGCTCGGTGCAGTACACCATTCAGAAGTTCTATCGCATCAACGGTGGCAGTACCCAGCGTAAAGGCGTAACGCCGGATCTGCTGATGCCTACCGGTGTTGAAGCGGCAGAAACCGGCGAGAAGTTCGAGGATAACGCGTTACCTTGGGACAGCGTGAATGCGGCAAGCTATACCAAAACGGGCGATATTGCTCCGCTGGTACCGCAACTGACCAAAGAGCATGCCGATCGCATCGCTAAAGATCGCGAGTTCCAGTACATCATGAAAGATATTGCGCGTTTCGACGCAATGAAGGACAAGCGCAATATCGTGTCACTCAATCTCGCGCAGCGTGAGAAAGAGAATCATGAAGATGATGCACTGCGTCTGGAGCGCATTAATGCGCGCTATCAGGCGGAAGGCAAAGCACCGCTGAAGAGCATCGAAGATCTGCCAAAAGACTACAAAGAGCCGGATCCTTATCTGGATGAAACGGTGAAAATCGCTAATGACATGGCGCAGCTGGAGAAATCTCAGCCAGCTGCTCAGGCCGCGAAATAGCTCCTCGGCATCTGAAACAGCACCGCTTCGGCGGTGCTTTTTTTTACACTCAACTTGTTGTTAAGACGTGCTAATGCACGGTATCGCGCTCTTTACGACTCAATGTAAAGTTATGTCTTTTTAGGCACTTAAAGATTAAGGTTGCTTGAAAAGCGCGGCAATGACCATAGGATAGATATCCGCGCATAAGCGCGTGCACAACTGAGGAAGATTAACGTTTATGATGCGTATTGCTCTTTTCCTGCTCACCAACTTAGCGGTGATGTTGGTTTTCGGACTGATCTTGAGTCTGACAGGAATCCAGTCAAGCAGTGTTCAGGGTCTGATGATTATGGCAGGTCTGTTTGGCTTTGGCGGTGCGTTTGTTTCACTGCTGATGTCCAAATGGATGGCGTTGCGCTCTGTCGGTGGTGAAGTGATTCAACAACCCCGTAATGAGACGGAACGCTGGCTGATGGAAACCGTCGGCCGCCAGGCACAACAGGCTGGCATTGCGATGCCGCAGGTGGCGATTTATCACGCGCCCGATATTAACGCTTTTGCGACTGGCGCGCGCCGCGATGCGTCGCTGGTTGCCGTTTCAACCGGACTGTTGCAAAACATGAGCCGTGATGAGGCGGAAGCGGTGCTGGCGCACGAAATCGCCCATATTGCTAATGGCGACATGATCACCATGACGCTGATTCAGGGTGTGGTGAACACCTTTGTGATCTTCATCTCACGTATTCTGGCGCAGATCGCCTCGGGCTTCCTCTCCGGCAATCGCGACGGTGAAGAGAGCAGCAACGGTAATCCAATGGTTTACTTTGCGGTGTCGATGGTGCTGGAGTTGCTGTTTGGTTTCCTCGCCAGCATCATCACCATGTGGTTCTCGCGCCATCGTGAATTCCACGCCGATGCAGGTTCAGCCAAGCTGGTAGGACGCGAGAAGATGATCGCTGCACTGCAGCGTCTGAAAACCAGCTACGAGCCGCAGGAACCAAGCAGCATGATGGCGTTCTGCATCAACGGTAAAAACAAATCGTTGAGTGAGCTGTTCATGTCGCACCCGCCGCTCGATAAACGTATCGAAGCGCTGCGCAGCGGTGAATACCTGAAATAGTTGTGAGACACAGCATAACCAAGGGCGCCTGATGGCGCCCTTGTTATTTCTACGATTCAGCTGGCTGACGGGATTGCGTCATGCGCGCCAGACTTACCACGGCAGCGACGGTGGCAAAGCTACCGGCTAACACCAGCGATGCATGCGTACCGCTGTCGTTGAACAAATTAAACATCAGCGCTACCAGAGCTGCGCCGCTACTTTGTCCGACCAACCGTGCAGTGCCTAACATACCGCTGGCGCCACCGCTGCGATTACGCGGTGCAGCGGAGATAATGGTGTGATTATTCGGTGACTGGAACAAGCCAAAACCGGCACCACATAGCATCATGCGCCAGATAATATCGGCATCGGTTGGCTGAGTGGGCAGCAACGCCAGCAGGAACAGACCGGCAGCGAACATGGCTAATCCCAATCCGCCCAAAAGCCCGGCATGGAATTTTTCGATCAGTCGACCGGCAATCGGCGCCATTACCATTGTCGCTAACGGCCACGGTGTGAGAAGCAAGCCGGTTGCCACTTCATCACGACCCAATACATTCTGCAGGAAGAATGGCAGTGCGACCATCGCCAGCATTTGTGCGCAAAACGAGCAGATTGAGGTGCCAATTGAGAGAGAGAAAATTGGAATGCGCAGTAAATCGACCGGCAGCAGCGGCACCGGCATCGATAACTGACGACGAACAAACACCACACCAACTAACACTAACGCCACCAGTTCCGCCACGATCAACCAGCCATTTTGGCCCTGAGAGAAACCACTGAGTGCAGAAATCAACAGACCAAAGAACAGCGCATTCATGATGGCACTCGGCATATCAAATTTTTGCTGCTTAGCTTTCTGCGTGTTATCTGGCAGGAAGCGCAGCGCCAGCCACAATGCCAAGATACCCAGTGGGATGTTGATGAGGAATAGCCATTTCCAGCTGGCGACAGAGAGAATCGCCGCCGCCACGGTTGGCCCTGCAGCGCTGGAAACGGCAACAATCAGTGAGTTGATCGCCATACCGCGCCCGAGAAAGCGCTGCGGATAGATGATGCGTATCAGCGCGGTGTTGACGCTCATGAGTGCTGCACCACCAAAACCTTGCAGTACACGCGCCACCGTCAGCATATTCAGTGACGAGGAGAGGGCGCAAAACAGGGATGTGGCGATGAACAGCGCCAATCCGACCTGATAGATGCGGCGATAGCCGAGCATATCACCGAGAAATGACAGCGACAGCAGCGAAATCACGATAGCAATTTGATAAGCGTTAACGATCCAGATCGATTCGGCCGGACTGGCGTTAAGTTCGCGTGCAATGGTCGGCAAGGCAACGTTAGCGATAGCGCCGTCCAGCACCGCCATCATGATGCCCAAAGCGATGGTGATAATCGCGCCATAACGTTGCGGAATAGGTAATCCATCCTGAGAAACGGTAGCAGACATAAATAGGATAAGTGAAGGAAGTGAATATCATCATGCTAATCAATTCGCTGCGGAAAAGCACCGCATTCATTGACATAAAATTACGTGTGGATGTGTCACTTAACCTGAGTCGTTGCTGCAAACCTGCTGAAACGCATATACTGCCATTTCTGTTCCGTTTTTTTTGAAACACCGTTGAAAAGGATATGCATCATGGCGAACAATGATAATGATAAACAACCAGACTCCGTTTCATCGGTGATGAAAGTGTTTGGCATTTTGCAGGCGCTGGGTGAAGAGCGCGATCACGGTATAACCGAATTATCCCAACGGGTAATGATGTCGAAAAGCACGGTTTATCGCTTCCTCCAGACCATGAAATCGCTTGGCTACGTGGCGCAGGAAGGGGAAAGTGAGAAATATTCGCTGACGCTGAAGCTGTTCGAGCTCGGTGCTAAGGCCCTGCAGAACGTTGATTTGATTCGCAGTGCCGATATCGAAATGCGAGAACTTTCGCGCCTGACCAAAGAGACCATTCACCTCGGCGCGCTGGAAGAAGACAGTATCGTTTACATCCATAAAATTGATTCGCTCTATAACCTGCGTATGTATTCACGCATTGGACGCCGTAATCCGCTGCACACCACCGCCATTGGTAAAGTGTTACTGGCGTGGCGCGATCGAAGTGAAGTGCAGGAGATCCTGAGCGAAGTTGAATTTCGTCGTAGCACGGCGAAGACCATTGTAACCGCCGATGCGTTGCTGGCAGTGTTAGATCAGGTCAAAGTGCAGGGATTTGGCGAAGATAATGAAGAGCAGGAAGAGGGCTTACGCTGCATTGCAGTACCGGTTTTTGATCGCTTTGGTGTGGTCATTGCGGGGTTGAGCATCTCATTCCCAACCATCCGCTTTTCAGAAGAAGGGAAAAATGAATACGTTGCGATGTTGCATCGTGCTGCACGCAATCTGTCAGAGCAAATGGGCTATCACGACTACCCTTTTTGACAGGAATAACGGGCTGTTGCCAGCCCGCTTAAACACTTAATTGTCGACCACTTCACCACTTTTCTTCAGTAACGGACAATCCGTTACGCCAACAATGCCGCTGTCTGTGTGCAGATACTGCGCCGTGATCATACCGCGCGCGGTCAGATAGCTGCACTGCAGCCCCAATCCCGCCGCATTCTTATTGCTGCCGGTAAGCACGCCATAGCCTGTCAGCAGCATGGCTAACCAAATCAACGCAACCAGCATAATTGTCCGAATGAGTAGTTTCATCTTTTCTCCTTGTGATACATAACGCAGCTCTCCCGTAGTTGCTGCCAGACCTACTGTAGCAGCATGCCTCGCTTTAGCCATCGAATCGATCAGAGATAACTGAAAGAGTGAGCAGGGCGGGATATTCTGCTTTCAGCGGCTACCCATTATCTTTTGCGCTAGCAACGAGTAGAATCAGCGGCGGAGTAGATGTTTGATTTTTGACTATAGAGGCAGTTATGAACGAATTAGCCGCAAACACCAGTCCGCTGTTCACCTATGGCGTCCTGGCCATCATCATTATTGTGGCCTTTATTGCCTGGTTTTTCGTCAATCGGGCTAGCGTGCGCGCCAGTGAGCAGATCAGCCTGCTGGAAGCGTTAATAGAAGAGCAAAAGAAGCAGAACGCGCTGCTGCGACGTTTGGTAGAGGCTCAGCCATCTACAGCAAAACCCAACGCGGATGAAGACGCGGATGAAAAACACGATTTTATTCGGATGATACCGGAACGTTAAGCATTAAGTAATACGCTTCAGCCATGATAACGGCGACCGCTTGCGCACTGAAATGGTGCGCAGCAACCTGAGTTAAAGTAATTGAGCAAGGTGTTCTAACAGCGAAGCGTTGCGGTTTAGCCTGGTTGGTGAATATCAACCAGGATTAATCCTAAGGTGATTTTGTTAAATCAAGCTCAATGATGTTTTTTTTAACATTTAATTGTTGGCTGCATAGTTAAAATTGAGATAAATGCCACGTAATGTTAATGCGTTTAAATGGGGCGTATATTATTCCGGCCTCCTGATTTTGGTGCAAAACAATTAATAACTTATACTGGTTAAATCTATTTGTACAAGATTTGTACAGGGCGGGGTTGTTGTGCAGCAAGCTGAATTTTTAGTGGAATATTTTATTGATGCCATATTAGTGCAATATTTTTAGCGTAATGTTAACCGCTTAAATTGTACCGAATTAACTGTTACCGCTGCGCTTGACGAAGCAACATTCTGACGCTAAGTATACTGACTAGTAACCCTTTTTTTGGCGGTTAGTGCAGGTTGCGGCATTATCTACGTGAGTAAGTTGCTCGATGTATTAACTAATTATGTGCGTCACGTCGATCACTGTTTAAAAATGGCTTGCCATTAATTTGCGGATATGTGATAACAAATCGTGGGTCAAACGAGGTACAGTTCTGTTTATGTATGGCATCTTCAGTAAAGAAGTTACGAGTAAAGACGTTGACGTTGAATACCGCTTCCTTGCCGAACCTTAAATTAGTGCCTCATTCAGTAATGTCTCTGGTTTATCTGTAAGTCTGCCTGCGGGCAATATAATCATTGAAAGGAAATTTGCGAAATGGCAAAGATTAAAGGTCAGGTTAAGTGGTTCAACGAGTCTAAAGGTTTTGGTTTTATTACTCCTGCTGACGGCAGCAAAGATGTGTTCGTTCACTTCTCTGCAATCCAGGGCAATGGTTTTAAAACGCTGGCCGAAGGCCAAAATGTTGAGTTCGAAATCCAGGACGGCCAGAAAGGTCCTGCTGCGGTCAACGTTACCCCAATCTGATTTCGCCCTCAGGCTCGGTGCCATGCACCACTGAAACGAATCTTAAAGCCCTGTTTAATGAACAGGGCTTTTTCTTTAGGCTTTCTGTCGTCAAACGATCAAGGTAAACTGCGCCGCGTAAAGCTAACCCGGAGTTGTCTATGTCGTTGATTTGCCCACTTTGTCAGCAGCCACTATTACAGCAGGCCAACAGTTTCCGCTGCGATGCCGGCCACCAATTTGATCAGGCCAAAGAAGGGTACGTCAATCTGCTGCCGGTGCAGCATAAAGGTTCGCGTGAACCGGGTGATAGTGCAGAGATGCTGCAGGCTCGTCGCGCATTCCTTGATGCTGGACACTACCAGCCTCTACGCGCTGCCGTCGCGGGAATACTTACTCAGCATCTCAGCGAGCAAGCCGCGCAGGTATTAGATATCGGTTGCGGTGAAGGCTATTACACTGCAGCGATGGCGGAAGCACTGCCTCAGGCACAATTATGGGGTCTTGATGTGGCGAAGGCGGCGATTCGCATGGCATCCAGGCGCTATCGCGAGGTGAAATTTTGCGTGGCGTCCAGCCAGCGCTTACCCTTTGCGGATGCGACTTTAAATGGCATTGTACGCATTTATGCGCCGTGTAATGAAGATGAATTGCGCCGTGTGATTAAGCCTGGCGGATTGCTGATAACCGTTACGCCTGGCCCGCAGCATTTGCAGCAGTTTAAGGCGCTGATTTATCGCGAGGTACAGCTGCATGCGGCGGAAGAGAAAATGTACCCTGGCTTTAAGCAGGTCGATCAACTAAACCTGCATTACGCTATGACATTGAGTGGGACAGCGGCAGTGAGCTTATTGCAGATGACGCCGTTTGCCTGGCGTGCGCGTGAAGAGGTGTGGCAAAACCTCGCGGCATCCAGCGCGTTTAACTGCGATGCCGATTTTACACTGACCTTGTGGCAGCGTGATTAACGCGCTTCCACCAGCGTGTGGTAAATTTTTTCCAGATCATCCAGTTGTTTGACGGCAATCAGCAGGCGGCGTTTTTCGAGCTGCATCACCAGAATGCCGTCCTCCGAAAGATTCATACTCTGAATACGGCGATAATCGATCCACACGCCGCCAAAAAATAGACCCTCATCCTTCATCAGCAGTTTTGGACTGCGAATCCAGAATAACCAGATCGACATAAAGCACAGCACCATCAGCAAATTGGTGGTGAGCTGCGTGCCATGGTTATCGATGTTGTTCCACAGCAGTATAAGCAGCAGGACCACGAAAATGGCGCTATCGATCTTATGTCGGCGACGCAACGCCACGCGAAGTTTGGTTGGGCCATTGCGGCGTGGCAGAATCGCTTCATCATAAATAGCGAAAAGTACCAGGCCGGCAATCAGCACGGCAATAAGGGCGTCAGTCAGTGACATTAGGTGTTCTTCCTCAACCGAAATTACCTCAACGTGGGCGCTCAGGTAATGCCGTTCGAAAATAGCCGGGAGACACGCTCCCGGCTTGATGATTACAGACCGAGCAGGCCGATCCAGTAACCAAAGATCCCGATGGCGAAGAAGCCAACGATAATCCACAACGCGTTAACCTTACGACGCAGCAGCCACATACAACCAAAGGTTAGCAGCAGCGGAATCAGTCCCGGCATCAGCTGATCGAGAATGGATTGTACCGTGGTGACGGTCGTTTTACCGGTCTGATCGGTAATCCGCGAGACCACCAGCGGCACATTCACATGCGTCCACTTGTTGACCAGCGCCCCCATGACAAAGAGGCCGAGAATCGACGCGCCCTCCGTCAGTTTCTGTAGGAAACCACCGCCCATATCGCTAACGATATCGACGCCTTTACGGTAGCCGTACGCCACACCGTAATAACGCGTCAACAGACGTACCGCGTTAAACAGGATGAAGAACAGCAGCGGACCCAGCAGGCTGCCACTCATCGCGATACCTGCACCGAGTGCGGCAAATACCGGACGAACCGTACCCCAGAAGATCGGATCACCCACACCCGCCAGTGGGCCCATCAGACCCACTTTAATACCGTTAATTGCGGCATCGTCAATTGGCGCACCGTTAGCACGCTGTTCTTCCATCGCCATGGTCACGCCAAGTACCGGCGCCGCCACATACGGATGCGTGTTGAAGAACTCGAGGTGACGTTTAATCGCCTGTTTACGCGCGTCGTTGTTTTCCGGATAAAGACGGCGAATCACCGGCACCATTGAGTAGCAGAAACCCAGCGCCTGCATGCGTTCAAAGTTCCACGAACCCTGAAACAGGTTAGAGCGCAGGAACACACCGCGGACATCGCCAGGGGTGAGCTTCTTAGGAGTATTCGTTGTATCAACCATGATTTCACCTGTTCCTAGTCGAGTTCGTTATCGAGGTCATTGTTAGCAGGACCGGCGTTTGCAGCGCCTGCAACGCGGTTATATTTCGGTGCCAGCTGGATATACAGCACCGCCATCACCACGCCAATCACGCCGAGCGCGACCAGGTTGAAGTTGGTGAAGGCTGCAGTAACGAAGCCAAGGTAGAAGAACGGCATCAGGTAGCCTGCGCGCATCATATTGATGACCATCGCGTAACCGACTACCACGATCATGCCGCCGGCGATATTCAAGCCATTGGTGACCACTTCTGGGATGGAGTTCAGCAACTCCTGCACGATGCTGGTGCCGACGGAAATCGCCACAATCAACGCTGGAATGGCAATACGCATCGCCTGCAACACCAGTGCCGAAACGTGGATCCAGCTAATTGCGCTCAGATTGCCTTTCTCCGCAGCTTTGTCAGCGGCGTGCTGGAAGGCGACGGTGATGGTACGCACGATGATGGTCAGCACCTGTCCCGCGGCTGCCAGCGGAATGGCCAGTGCGATACCGGCACCGACGCTTTGACCGCCGGCAATGACCAGAATGGTCGAGATAATAGAAGCCAGCGCCGCATCGGGTGCAACTGCTGCACCGATGTTCATCCAGCCCAGTGCGATCATCTCCAGCGTACCGCCGATGATAATACCGGTTTTCATGTCGCCAAGAACTGCACCAATTAAGGTACAAGCCACCAGCGGACGGTGGAACTGGAACTCATCAAGAATCGATCCCATCCCGGCGATACAGGCCACAATAAATATCAAAATGATTTGTAGCGTGGTTATCTCCATTGCATTTCTCCTCTGCAAGGTCTGTAAAATTCGCCCACGTATGCAGGCAAAGGGCGAACTACGGATTGACCTTGGCGATCAGGTCCATCATTTTCAGTCGCTGATCGCTGGACACTTTACGCACTTCCAGTTCGATACCGCGCTCGTTAAGTTTGCGGAACGCGGCGATATCTTTTTCATCAACCGATACCGCGTTGTTCACCTGGGTTTTGCCCTGGCGGAACGCCATGCCGCCAATATTGACTGACTTGATGTCCACGCCTTGCTCAACAATCCTCACTACATCGGTCGGATTGGTGAACAACAGCATCACTTTGTCATGACCATATTTCGGGTTATTCCAGACACGCACCATTTTGTCGACATCCACCACGTGCGCGGTAACGCCCGGCGGTGCGACTTGGGTGAGCAACGTTTTACGCACATGATCGTTAGCCACTTCATCACTGACGACGATGATGCGGGTTACGTTGGTCTCTTTCGTCCAGCGCGTTGCCACTTGTCCGTGGATCAAGCGGTCATCGATACGCGCAAGGCCGATTTTCATATGATCACCCGGAGCCATTGGCTGTTGCGGCTGAGCAGGGGCTTTCGCCACCACCGGTGCCGCAGCCGCAGCTGCTGGAGCAGGCGTTTCGGTTTTAAGGGCTTTAACGCCTTCACGACCGGCTTCTACCGCGATGTGAATCAGTTCTTCCAGTGAAGGGTTGTCATCGCGTCCCATCAGCGTTTCCACCAGCATCGGGATGTTGACGCCAGCGATAACGTCGTAGCCAGGCTTATCCACCACAATACGGCTTGCCGCATTAAACGGACTACCACCCCAGGTATCGACCAGGAACAACACGCCCTTTGACGTGTCGAGATCTGCCAGCCGCGCCTGATACTTTTCGATTAGCGTTTCTGCATTTTCGCCGGGAACGAAATCAATCCATCCGACATTTTCCTGCTCACCCAACAGCATTTCTGCTGTTTTAAGCAACTGTTCTGCCGCCCAGCCATGTGTACCAATTACAATAGCAATGGTCACTTGCTACCTCCGTTCGCGTGAGAGATTCTCTGGCATTGCCGGGAATCATTGAAAATTACCGTTAGTGTTTCAGGTGGATCGTTAGGTCTAAGATGAAGAAAAGCATCAATAAATAAAACGAAACTATCCGCTGCACAGCGATAAGGTCGCGATTTATTTTAGTGATCGAAAAAATAAATTATGTGATGTTTGTCAGCTATTGAGAGCGTAACGGCGCTAATATGCACTTTTGTTCGTTATTCATGCGATTGCGTAGATATTTGTAAATGTAATAAATTTTTTTGACGTCGTTGATGTAACTGATACATTAGCCATCTGTTTATTACTCAGGAGTACCGGGCTTCAGCTCACCTTTATGGACCGTCACCGACGTCGCTCAACATGTTCTCTGCGCGTTCCTGCGCACGTTTCCACGCTCTCCAGCGTTATCACCGCCTGCAACGATCCTTCGTCTCGCCCTCTGGCGCAGACTCAATTTCGTGCGCCCGTTAGTTCGGCAAGGAGTCATTGATGGAATTTCTCTTCGACCCCTCAATCTGGGCGGGTTTGCTCACGCTGATCGTGCTGGAGATTGTTCTCGGCATTGATAACCTGGTGTTCATCGCCATTCTCGCAGACAAATTGCCGCCGAAGCAGCGTGATAAAGCCCGTCTTATCGGCCTGTCGCTTGCACTGGTGATGCGTCTGGGTCTGCTGTCGCTCATCTCATGGATTGTTACGCTGACGCGGCCCCTATTCAGCGTAGGCGATTTCAGCTTTTCTGGACGAGATTTAATTCTGTTGTTCGGTGGTTTGTTCCTGTTATTCAAGGGAACCATGGAACTGCATGAACGACTTGAGAGCCGCGGGCATGAACATCAAGGCAATAAGAGCTATGCCAGCTTCTGGGCGGTGGTGATTCAAATCGTGGTGCTCGATGCGGTGTTCTCACTCGATGCGGTGATTACCGCCGTCGGTATGGTGAACCATCTGCCGGTAATGATGACCGCGGTGGTGATTGCGATGGGCGTGATGTTGCTGGCCTCAAAGCCGCTGACGCGCTTTGTCAACGAACACCCAACGGTGGTGGTGCTGTGTCTGAGCTTCCTGTTGATGATCGGTTTGTCGCTGGTGGCCGAAGGTTTTGGTTTCCACATTCCGAAAGGTTATCTGTACGCTGCGATTGGCTTCTCAATTATTATTGAGCTGTTTAACCAGATTGCGCGCCGCAACTTTATTCGCCACCAGGAACATCGCCCGATGCGTGAACGCACCGCCGAAGCGATTCTACGCCTGATGGGTGGACGCCAGCGTAAGCAGTCAGCCACGACAGAAGAGCATGCGTTGACCGAAGCGATGCCGCAGGAAGCGTTTAAAGATGAAGAGCGCTACATGATTAACGGCGTGTTGACGTTATCGCAGCGTTCCATCCGCAGCATCATGACGCCGCGCGGTAATATTTCGTGGGTGGATGTATCGCGTCCGCTGGATGAAATCCGTATTCAACTGCTGGATACGCCGCACAGCTTGTTCCCGGTATGTCGCGGTGAGCTGGATGAAATTATCGGTGTGGTGCGTGCGAAAGAGCTGCTGGTCGCGTTGGAACACGGTATGGATGTCGCAACCTTTGCTGCTAACACGCCGGCGATCGTGGTACCTGAGACATTAGACCCGATCAATCTGCTGGGCGTGCTGCGCCGTGCTAAAGGTAGTTTCGTGATCGTCACCAACGAGTTTGGTGTGGTGCAGGGCTTAATCACGCCGCTGGACGTACTGGAAGCGATTGCCGGTGAGTTCCCTGACGAAGATGAAACGCCAGATATTATCGCCGATGGCGACGGTTGGTTAGTGAAGGGCGGGACCGATCTGCACTCGCTGCAGCAGTTACTGGATCACCACGAACTGGTGAAAGCCGATGAAGATCACGCGTCGTTAGCCGGTTTGCTGATAGCGCAAAAAGGCCAGCTGCCGCTGCCAGGTGAGGTGATCGATCTGCCGCCGCTGCATTTCCAGGTGATTGAGGCGACCGATTACCGCATCGATCTGGTGCGCGTGACCAAAGATAAGCCCTTCGATCATGAAGAGCATGAAGAGTAAGTAACGCGCGCGATGTGAACGAAAACGGCCATTCCGCAAGGAGTGGCCGTTTTTTTATGGGTGAAATATGTGGAAAAGTTTAGGCGCTCAGCTGGGCATGATGTTGCGCCAGCCACAGCGGAAAATCTTCAATCGGCATGGGACGCGCGTAGAAATAGCCTTGTAAATGATCGACGCCGCGCTCACGCAGATAATGCGCCTGCTCGGCCGTTTCTACACCTTCGGCAACCAGCGAAATATTCAGGCGTTGCGCCAGTGAAATCACCATATCGGTGACGGTGGCGTTAATCGCATCAGTACCAATCGCGGCGGTAAAAATTTTGTCGATCTTCAAGACATCCGGCTTGAGATCTTTCAGATAAGCCAGCGAGCTGTGACCGGTACCGAAATCATCAATCGCCAGGCGCACGCCAATATCATGTAGCTGCGCTACCACCGATTGGTCGATCACCGGCAAGGCATCGCGTTCGGTCAGTTCGACCACCAGCTTCGGCATTGGATTGGCAGGCCACCAGATACTCTGCAGATCCTCAACTATCGCGCGGTCGCGGAAGTGGCTGGCGGCAACGTTAATCGCAATGTGGAACGACGGACATTGCGGCAGATTCGGCAGCTCATTAACCACTTTCGCCAACACAAAGCGCGTTAATGGGGCAATCAGGTTTTGTCGCTCGGCCAGCGGAATAAACACGTCCGGCGCAACCCAACCCTGACGCTGGTTATGCCAACGTAACAGCAACTCCATGCCATCGCACTCACCGCTTTTAGCGTTTATCAACGGCTGGCAGTAGACCATAAATTCGTTGGCCGTGATGCCATAGCTTATCTGCCAGCTAAGACTCATACGGTTGGCCGTCGCCAGCCAGACGATGTAGCCGATTAACAGGCTGAGCATTAGCGCCAAAGGCAGCTGCGACGGTAAGGTATTCAGTGCCAGGCGCGCCGGGGAAGGGCCGTATAAGGTGATGCTGAAGGGGTAACGTAATGATGCCTGATCGTAAGCCACTTCGTCTTCAGAAGGCTCGGTCTGCTCAATCAGCGGATTACCGTACTCAAGGCTTTGTCCGCCGACGTTAAATATGGCGCGCTCAACCCATGGCAGCTGCGGCTCCAGCAGGTAATCGGTCATTAATTCAATATTGATGACTTGCAGCAATCCATCATGATTATCCAGCGATTTGGGCGTCCAGAGCAGCAGCACCGGCGATCCTTTTAACAGATCGTCGTCGGTCGCCAGCATCATGCGCTGGTTGTTGAGCGCCAGCTCAGGATAGGTTTGGCTGAAGGAGAGATTCAGTGGACCAAAAATGCTTGAGCAATACAGCGTATCGTCTTGCACCAGCAGCACGGTGCGCACGGTTTGCAGTGCGGCGATTTTCTCAATCAGCGGATAGCGCACTTGTGCGCAGGGCACACCGACCAAACCGAGGGTGTTATTGGCCGAAACATCCAGTGGCGAGAACATGCGATCGAAACGTTCAATCGCGCGGCTGGCGAAATTTAATGACTGCTGCTCAATACGTGATTTCTCTTCGATGTAGCGAAAAGTCAGCGTCAGAACCAGAACCAGCGAGGCGATCACTAACGCAATAAGCAGACGCTTACGGCGAAATTGACCCACAAATTGCTGGGGAATGAGCATCAGTAACCACCTTGCAAGACAAAGATTGAAGCCAAATTAACGTGAAGGTTATCGGCATTGAGGCGGCCAGGTTTAGTGCGGCAGAATAAAAAATCGGCACTAAAAAAAGCGCGGCCACTCAGGGCCGCGCTCGAAATCAATGTATCTGGTTTACTCAGTTGGAGGTAGCAACGGATGAAGAAAAAATTTCAACTGTTGCTTTAATCATCAATGAAGCGATGAGCAATGACTAGTCGCACTGGACCTTAATCGCCAGGCCGCCGCGCGAGGTTTCACGGTATTTGGCATTCATGTCTTTGCCGGTTTCGTACATGGTCTCAATCACTTTATCCAGCGAGACGCGCGGTTCACTGGTGCGGCGCAGCGCCATGCGCGCCGAGTTAATCGCCTTAACGGAAGCAATAGCGTTACGTTCAATGCATGGCACCTGAACCTGGCCCGCGACGGGATCGCAGGTCAGTCCCAGATTGTGTTCCATACCAATTTCCGCCGCGACACACACTTGTTCCGGGCTGCCGCCCAGCAGTTCCGCCAGACCCGCCGCGGCCATTGAGCAGGCGACGCCGACTTCGCCCTGACAACCCACTTCAGCACCAGAAATGGAGGCGTTCATTTTATACAGCACGCCAATCGCGCCAGAGGCGAGGAAGTAACGGATAAAAATGTCGGGGGTGACGGGTTCGATAAAGTGATCGTAATAGGCCAGCACCGCCGGGACGATACCGCAGGCTCCGTTAGTCGGTGCAGTTACCACGCGTCCACCCGCTGCATTCTCCTCGTTCACTGCCAGTGCGAACATATTCACCCAGTCGATCACGTCCATGGGATCGTTCGAGTGTTTATTTGATGACACCAGCAGACGACGCAGTGAGGCGGCTCGACGCGGTACACGCAATGGACCTGGCAGCACGCCTTCAGTGTTGAGGCCGCGATCGATGCATGCCTGCATGGTTTGCCAGACGTGGCCAAAATAGGCGTAAATCTCATCACGACTATGCAGCGCCAGCTCGTTTTTCATCACCAAACCCGACAGCGACAAACCGCTTTCACGACAGTGGCTAAGCAGCTCTTTGGCGGAATTAAACGGCCAGGGAACAGTCACTTCATCCAGCACCGGCTGACCGAAATGCTCTTCATCGACGATAAATCCGCCGCCAATGGAGTAGTACGTTTTGCTCAGGATCAGTAAATCACCCGCGAAGGCGAATACCGTCATGCCGTTTTCGTGCAGCGACAAGTTTTCGCTACGAAACACCATGCCGCCTTCGCGCGGGAAATCAACTTCACGTGCGCCGTTGGCTAACAGCAAGCGTTCGCGCTGCTCAACATCTTTGAAAAACGCAGGAATGCCGTCGATATCAACGGTGGCCGGTTCGTAACCCGCCAGACCCATGATAATGGCGATATCGGTGTGGTGACCTTTGCCGGTGAGCGACAGAGAACCATAGACGTCGACCGCCACGCGCGTTACGTCTTGCAACTTGCCTTGTTCGGCCAGCAGGTCAACAAACTGCTTACCCGCTTTCATCGGGCCAACGGTATGCGAACTGGAGGGACCGATGCCCACTTTAAACATGTCAAAAACACTAATCACAGGTGACACTCCTCACAAATCTTATTCTGCACGGCACAAGCCGTTTATGCGGCTAATAGTAATCGCCTGTGCCCTATTACGAGCAGCTTTTCGCATGAAATAAACTAATTATAAACCACAGAAATTGTTATCCGGCTGTACAGTTGTGAAGCGGATCGATTTTCGTGATGAAAGGCTAACGAAACGGGGGGATTACGGCAGCGCGATTTGCTGACCCAGCGCGCGGATGATGCCGGCCGTCATGCCCCAGATAAAGTAATCCTCATACCATGACAACCACACCTGATGTTGGCGATGGCCACGGCGTAGCGTGAGGTCACTATAACGGCTGAGGCGTAGCGCTTCAGCCAGCGGCATGGCAAAGGCACTTTCGACTTCGTCGGGGTTGAGAGACAAAGCAAGATCGGCGGGAATGATTCCCACCACCGGAGTAACGGCAAAACCAGTGCTACTGGTCACCGGTGGCAGAACGCCAATAATCTGTACCTGCTCCGGCTGAATCCCCACTTCCTCCTGCGCCTCTCGCAGCGCGGTGTGGATCAGCGAATGATCGGTGGCATCCTGCATGCCGCCGGGGAAAGCAACCTGGCCAGCGTGCTTCCGCAGATGAGAAGATCGACGTGTTAACAGTAAGCCAGGTTCAGCACCGTTAATCACCGGAACCAGCACTGCTGCGCGCCGTCCACTGATGGCGCTTTTGGTGGTCTGGAGCGGCGGCTGCAAGACAAAGCGGTTAAGAAATTGGTCCAGCGTTAAATTCATCTCAATTCTCATCGCGCAGGCTAGGCAGAATGCGGTTCACCTTGTGGAAGGTTTCCTGATATTCGGCGTGGAGTTCGCTGTCCGCCACTAATCCGCCGCCAGCGGCGCAGTAAAGTTGGTGGTTTTCAGCAATCAAGGTACGAATGGTGATGCTGGTGTCCATGCGACCGCACAGGCTGATGTAACCGATGCTGCCGCACCACGCATTTCGGCGATGCGGCTCTAACTCTTCGATAATCTCCATCGCGCGGATTTTTGGCGCGCCAGTAATGGAACCACCGGGGAAGCAGGCGCGCAGCAGATCGGTGGCGGTGAGCGTGGCAGGTAAACGCGCGCAAATGGTGCTAACCAGATGATGTACTGCCGGGAAAGGCTCCACCACAAACAGTTGTGGAACACTGACGCTGCCGGGCTCGGCAACGCGACCAATATCATTACGCAACAAATCAACAATCATCAGATTCTCAGCGCGATCTTTCTCTGAATTGGCGAGCTTCTCCGCCTGCAGGCGGTCGGCTGCTGCGTCAGCGAGGCGCGGCAGCGTGCCCTTAATCGGACGCGTTTCAATCTCCTGCTGCTGTAAAGAGAGGAAGCGCTCTGGCGACAAACTCAGCAGTACGCTGTTTGGCAAACGCAAGAAAGCGCTAAACGGAGCGCGATTGGCCTGGTTCAGGCGCAAAAATGCCTGCCACTCATCGCCGCGATAGCCAGCCTGAAAACGCTGTGCCAGGTTCACCTGATAGCAATCACCGGCTTGAATATACTCCTGCACCGCATGAAATCGCTGCGCATACTGCTCAAAACTGAGATTGGATTGCCACTCGCTGGTCAGGGCGAAAGGCTCCGTTTGCGGCGCGGTTTGTGTTTGTAGCCATTGCCAGCGCTGTTCCGCATCGGTGAGCGAGACCAGCGTCAGTTTTTGCTGATGGTGATCGGCGATCAACGCCCAGTCATAAATCCCCACCGCCATATCCGGCGTAGTGAGATCCTGCTCCGCACGCTGCGGCAGGGTTTCAAAGCGACGCCCCAGATCGTAGCCAAAAAGTCCGATGGCTCCGCCCTGAAAAGGTAAATCAGCATCAAAATCTGGCGTGCCACCGAGCTCAGCACATTGCTGCTGTACCAGCAGGAGCGGATCGGCCGCAGAGAGCATCACCTTATCGCCACAGACAATTTCGGTGTTTGCGCCACGTGTGGTTAGGGTAGCGCGCGGATCGGCACTCAGGATATCAAAGCGGTTATCCGCATGATCGGCCTGGCCAGAGGTCAGCAACATCGCCCAGCACTGCTGAGCAAGCGGAGCGAAAAGGTGTAACAGCGTTTCGGGCGTATACTTCAGAACGAGGCTTTTTACCATCATGGGACAAATCACTTCAGCAAGCAGGTCGCTAGCCTGGCATATTTTTTTGTTGCTGGCACCCGTTTGTTCCACGTGGTAATAATGCGTCCCCCTAGCATCAGGAGTGAATTATGTTTACAGGTCTTCCAGCGTTATCTCACGAACAACAACAACAAGCGGTTGAGCGCATCCAGGAATTGATGGCGGGTGGTATGTCGAGCGGTCAGGCGATTGCGCAAGTGGCGCAGGAGATCCGCCAAACCTATAAAGGGGAAGGCATTCGGGCGATGTTCGAAGACGATGAGGATGAAGAAGACGACGACAACGAATAACGCCCGAACAGATTTATAGCGCGGCGATAATTTTAATTTCGACTTTATACTTCGGATTCATCAAACCGGCCTGCACGGTGCATCGCACCGGCGCATTGCCCGGGGAAACCCACGCATCCCAGGCGCGGTTCATCGCCGGGAAGTCAGTTTTCTCGACCAGGAAAATCGTCGCGTCGAGAATTTTACTTTTATCCGATCCCACCCGCGTCAAAATGGCGTCAATCACCGCCAGCGCGTTGGCGGTTTGCGCTTCTGCATCTTCATCCAGATTTTCCGGTACGCTGGTGTAATACACGGTTTGGTTATGTACTACCGCTTCCGACATGCGGTGCTCCGCATCGATACGCGTAATGGTCATGCTGTTCTCCTTTAGTTTTGCTGCGCTAGCCTGCCATATCCCAGGGGCGAATGTCATCTGTTGTGGTTGGCAGGCGGGAATCCTGACATAATTACAGTGGTTTTTAACGATGATGTGAGGAAGTGTGGCAGACGATTTTGCAGCTGATGGCGCGCTAGCGCAGGCGATTCCGGGCTTTAAACCGCGTGAAGCACAGCGCCAAATGGCACAAGCGGTCACCGAGGCGGTTAAAAAAGGGGGCGAGCTGGTGGTTGAAGCTGGCACCGGAACCGGTAAAACCTATGCCTATCTGGCCCCGGCGCTGCGCGCGAAGAAAAAAGTCATCGTCTCAACCGGTTCAAAAGCGTTGCAGGACCAGCTGTACAACCGTGATTTGCCCACCATTGCGCGAGCCTTGAAGTTCAGCGGTAAAACTGCGCTGCTGAAAGGGCGCTCCAACTATCTCTGTCTTGAACGTCTGGAACAACAAAATCAAACCGGTGGCGACCTTAGCGTGCAGGCGCTGGGTGATTTGATCAGCGTGCGCGGCTGGTCGTCAGAAACCAGTGATGGCGATGTCAGCAACTGCAGCGGCGTGGCAGAAGACAGCCCAATCTGGCCTTTTGTCACCAGCACCAATGACAACTGCCTCGGCAGCGATTGCCCGTTGTATAAAGATTGCTTCGTAGTGAAAGCGCGAAAAAAAGCCATGGACGCTGATGTGGTGGTGGTGAACCATCACCTGTTTCTCGCCGATCTGGTGGTGAAAGAGGGCGGCTTTGGCGAACTGATCCCGGAAGCCGATGTGATGATCTTCGATGAAGCGCATCAATTACCGGATATCGCCAGCCAATATTTCGGCCAGCAGTTATCGAGCCGGCAACTGCAGGATCTCGCCAAAGACATCATCATTGCCTATCGCACCGAAGTGCGCGATGTGCAGCAGTTGCAGAAATCCGCCGATCGTCTGGCGCAGTGCGCGCAGGATTTCCGGTTGACGCTGGGCGAGCCCGGTTTTCGCGGTAACCTGCGCGATCTGTTAAGCGATAACAACATTATGCGTATGTTCACTCTGCTGGATGATGCGCTCGAGCTCTGTTACGACGTTATCAAGCTGTCGCTCGGCCGTTCAGCGCTGCTGGATGCCGCGTTTGAGCGCGCGGCGCTGTATCGCACACGTTTGAAGCGTTTGCGCGCCATTAATGAACCGGGCTTCAGCTACTGGTATGAGTGTAACAGCCGCCATTTCACGCTGGCGCTTACGCCGCTGTCGGTGGCGGAACGCTTCCGGGAAGTGATGGATAACCGCAAAGCTGCGTGGATCTTCACCTCGGCAACGCTGGCGGTGAATGAGCAGATGAGCCACTTCTCAAGCCGGCTGGGCGTGGATAACGCCACTACCTTGATTCTCGACAGCCCGTTTGACTACACCCAACAAGCGTTGTTATGCGTGCCGCGCAACATGCCAGAACCTAATCATCCCGGTGGTGCGCGTCAGCTCGCACGCATGATGAAGCCGCTGATTGATGCCAACAAAGGCCGCTGCTTCTTCCTTTGCACCTCGCACAAGATGATGCGTGAGTTAGCGATAGAGTTTCGTGCTTCAATGACATTACCGGTGCTGCTGCAGGGTGAAACCAGTAAAGGACAGTTACTCAAGCAATTTCTCGAAGCCGGTAACGCGTTGCTGGTGGCGACCAGCAGCTTCTGGGAAGGTGTTGACGTGCGCGGCGATGCGTTGTCGCTGGTGATTATCGATAAGCTGCCTTTTACCTCGCCGGAAGATCCGTTGCTGAAAGCGCGCATGGAAGATTGTCGCTTACGCGGTGGCGATCCCTTTAATGATGTGCAGCTGCCCGATGCGGTGATCACCCTGAAACAGGGTGTTGGCCGCTTGATTCGCGATACCGACGATCGCGGTGTGCTGGTGATTTGCGATCAGCGTCTGGTTTCTCGCCCTTACGGCGGCCTGTTCCTCAACAGTTTGCCGCCGACGCCGCGCACACGCGATATCGCGCGCGCCATCGAGTTTGTCCGCCAGCCAGTGGATCACTAATTTGTGCCAGGCTGTGATAAGATGCGCGCCATTTTGACTCTCTGAGGTTGTTATGTCCGTCCGAATTTTAGCCCTGGACACGGCGACAGAAGCCTGTTCTGCCGCGCTGCAAAATCTGCAGCAGATTGATGCCCGCTTTGAAATCGCCCCGCGCGATCACACCCAACGTATTCTGCCGCTGGTTCAGGAGCTGTTGCAGGCGCAGCAGCTGGAGCTGACCGCGCTTGACGTACTGGCATTTGGCCGCGGCCCGGGCAGCTTTACCGGTGTGCGTATCGGCATTGGTATTGCGCAAGGACTGGCGCTGGGGGCGAATCTGCCCATGATTGGTGTTTCCTCGTTAGCGACGATGGCACAGGGCGCCTGGCGCTTAACCGGTGCGACACGCGTGTTGGCGGCAATTGATGCGCGGATGGGCGAGCTCTATTGGGCCCAGTATCAGCGCGACGAACATGGCGAATGGCAGGGCGTGGAAACCGAAGCGGTGATCAAACCGGAAGTGGCGATGGAGCGTATTGCCGCGTTGAGCGGTGACTGGATGACGGTCGGCACCGGCTGGCAGGCTTACCCGCATCTTATGACCGCGCCGGGCGCACAGCTTATCGCCTCAGAGGTTTTACTGCCTGCGGCTGAAGACATGCTGCCGCTGGCGCTCAGCGCCTGGCAGCGTGACGAAGCGGTGGCGGTAGAGCATGCCGAGCCGGTTTATCTGCGGAATGAAGTGGCATGGAAAAAGTTGCCGGGACGCTAAGCGGCGCGCAACTTATCTGCACCGGTTCAGTCTAATCAGAGAAATAACAGGAGAAGTGCTATGCCAATAAGTCGTAAAGGGATGTCTGGCGCTCTGTTAGCCTGCGCGCTGCTGCTCAGCGGCTGTGTTTCGGTGCCAGATTCTATTAAAGGAAGTTCTGAGCTGCCACAGCAAGATTTACTGCGCGTGATGAACGCGCCACAGCTATATGTCGGTCAGGAATCGCGTTTCGGCGGCAAAGTGGTGAAGGTCACCAATCTTAACGGCTTAACCCGGGTAGAGATTGCCACCCAACCGCTGGATGATAGCGCGCGTCCGCGCTTAGGTGCCGCTTCGGTTGGCCGCATTTTTGCCGATATTCGCGGCTTCGTGGATCCGGTCGATCTGAACAATCAATACATTACGGTGCTGGGTAACATCAAAGGCATCGAAAAAGGGGATATCGGGAAGGCCAGCTACAACTTTGTGGTGATCGATGTACGCGGTTATCAGCGCTGGCATTTGACGCAGCAGGTGATGACACCGCCACAACCGATCGATCCCTATATTTGGTATGGCCCAACGCGCCATCGTGCGGGGTATTGGGGGCCTAATCCTTATTGGGGCATGAACCTCGGCCAGCCGGCGCAGGTGCAAACTATCCTCACCGAATAACGCTTTATCATTTAATTTACGGCCCGGTCGCGGTGCTTGCGAGCGGGCCTTTTTATTGGGCGCGCAACCGATGCGCGAAATTTAGTGATGCGCTTCGCAACCTGAAAATGCCGAAACAGGCAAACTGGTACAATCAGTTAAAATATTGTTAACAACACTGATTGTCGAGGCGGCGATGGCTACACAACAAGAATATCGGGGTGATTCTTTGAACAAGGTTTGGCTCAAACGCTATCCGCCAGATGTCCCAGCGGAAATTAGTGCCGATCGTTATACTTCTCTGGTCGATCTTTTCGAACATGCTACTCAGCAATATGCCGATCAGGTCGCATTTATCAATATGGGCCAGCCGATGACCTATCGGCAGCTGGAAAAGCAGAGCCGCGCCTTTGCGGCCTGGCTGCAGCAGGGTTTAGGCTTGAAGCAGGGCGATCGTGTGGCGTTAATGATGCCCAATCTGCTGCAATATCCGGTTGCCCTGTTTGGCGTCCTGCGCGCCGGCATGGTAGTCGTCAATGTCAATCCGCTCTACACGCCGCGCGAACTCAAACACCAACTGATTGATAGCGGGGCCAGCGCTATTGTTATCGTGTCGAACTTTGCCCATACGCTAGAAAAAGTGGTGGCCGAGACGCCAATCAAGCATGTCATGCTGACGCGTATGGGCGATCAGCTGGCACCGGTGAAAGCCACGCTGGTCAACTTCGTGGTTAAGTATGTGAAAAAGCTGGTGCCAAAATATCACCTGCCCGGCGCCGTGCCGTTCCGCAGCGCGCTACAGCAGGGCGAGCAGATGACCTATCAGCGTCCTACCGTCACCAATGATGATTTGGCCTTCCTGCAATATACCGGTGGGACCACTGGCGTTGCCAAAGGCGCGATGTTGACGCACCGCAATATGCAGGCCAACCTGGAACAGACGAAAGCTACCTACGGCAAGCTGTTGCGCCCGGGTAAAGAGCAGGTGGTAACTGCGCTGCCGCTCTATCACATTTTTGCGCTGACGGTGAACGGACTGCTGTTCCTCGACCTCGGCGGCACGAATCTTTTGATAACTAATCCGCGCGATATTCCGGGCTTCGTTAAAGAGCTGAGCAAGTTTCCGTTTACTGCCATCACCGGCGTGAATACCTTGTTCAATGCGCTGCTGAATGATGCCAACTTCAATAAACTCGATTTCTCTACGCTGCGCCTGTCTGCTGGCGGTGGCATGGCGGTGCAAAAAGCCGTTGCTGAGCGCTGGGAAAAACTCACCGGTCACTATCTGCTGGAGGGTTACGGCCTGACCGAGTGTTCGCCACTGGTGTCGGTGAATCCGTATGATATTACCTGTCACACCGGCAGCATTGGTTTACCGGTGCCTTCCACCGACGTGCGCATTGCGGATGATGAAGATAAAGAGGTGCCGCCGGGTGAGCCGGGCGAGCTGTGCATTCGTGGTCCGCAGGTAATGACCGGCTACTGGCAGCGCGCCGATGCCACCGATGAAGTGCTGAAAAATGGCTGGCTGCATACCGGTGATATTGTTACGGTTGATAGCGAAGGCTTTATTCGCATCGTCGATCGTAAAAAAGACATGATTCTGGTGTCGGGCTTTAACGTGTATCCTAACGAGATTGAAGATGTGCTGATGCAGCACGAGAAAGTGCGTGAAGCCGCGGCGATTGGCGTACCGAGCGATCTGTCAGGCGAAGCAGTAAAAGTGTGCATCGTGAAGAAAGATCCGTCATTGACGAAAGAGGAAGTGCTGGATCATTGCCGTCGCCAGCTCACCGGCTACAAAGTGCCGAAGATTATCGAGTTTCGTGACGAGTTGCCGAAGACCAACGTGGGCAAAATATTGCGCCGCGAATTGCGTGATGAGGCGAAGCGAGAAGGGCAGTAACGCGCCATTCTCCTCAGGTTAACGCCGGCACAGTCCGGCGTTTTTATTGCTTTTAACATGGAGCGCTGCGCGTAGTTTGCCGCAGCGAGAAAGACAACGTGAATTACACCCTGATCGACCAAAATGACCAACTGGCCGCCGTGTGCGAGAAAGCACGCCAACATGCTGCCGTGGCGCTGGATACCGAATTTGTGCGCACCCGCACCTACTATCCGCAGCTCGGCCTGATTCAGCTGTTTGATGGCGACCAGCTGATCCTGATCGATCCGCTTAATATCAGTGACTGGACGCCGTTCGTGGCGTTGCTGCAGGATAAGCAGGTCACCAAATTCCTCCACGCCGGAGGAGAAGATCTTGAGGTGTTCCTGCATCGCTTCAAGTGCCTGCCCGATCCGATGATCGATACGCAAATTCTGGCAGCTTTCAGTGGTCAGGCGCTGTCATGGGGCTTTGCCTCGATGGTGATGCACTTTAACCAAATCGAGTTGGATAAAAGCGAATCGCGCACCGATTGGCTGGCGCGTCCGCTGACCGAGCGTCAGTGTGAATATGCCGCTGCCGATGTCGCTTATCTGCTGCCGATTGCCCATCAGCTGGTTGCGCAGACAGAAGCGGCCGGCAATATGGCGGCGGCGCTGAGCGAATGCGACACGCTGTGTCAGCGCCGTCTTGACGTGCTGCAACCCGAAGAAGCCTGGCGTGACATCACCAATGCGTGGCAGTTGCGCCCACGCCAGCTGGCAGCCTTGCAGCGTCTGGCTGCGTGGCGTCTGAACATTGCGCGCCAAAAAGATATGGCGGTGAACTTTGTGGTGCGCGAAGAGAATCTGTGGAAAGTGGCGCGCTTTATGCCGGGCAGCCTTGGCGAGCTGGATCATTTAGGGCTGAACGGCCATGAGATCCGTTTCCACGGTAAAGCGATGGTGGCGCTGGTGGCTGAAGCACAGGCACAGGATGAAGCTACCTTGCCGCAGCCGCTGCCGAATCTTATCGATCATCCGCACTATAAGCAGGCCTTCAAAGCCATTAAAGCGCTGGTGCAACAGGTGAGCGAGGAGAGTGGATTTAGTCAGGAGTTGCTGGCATCACGCCGCCAGATCAATCAGGTGCTGAGTGTTTATTGGGGATTGAAGAACGCTTCGCGCACACCTGAGCTGCTAACAGGCTGGCGAGGTGATTTGCTGAAGGCGGGTATCGACGAGATCCTGCAGGCGCTGTAAGTGCAGCATTTTCCCCTGCGCAATACCGCAGGGGAAAATCAGGAAACCGCTTTAATCATTTAGGAACGTCTTCCGGCTCCGGTAGCGTTACGTTGAGCTCAAGGATGGAGATATCATCCCCTTTCTGATCCAGCTGAACGGTCACCATATCCGGGTCAATTTTTACGTATTTACAGATCACTTCCAAAATATCGCGCTTCAGCTGCGGCAGGTAATGGGGCTCACTGTCGCCCCTTCTGCGTTCGGCTACGATAATCTGCAGCCTTTCCTTGGCTATATTGGCTGTGTTCTTCTTACGGGATAAAAAGAAATCAAGTAATGCCATTGGTTATCCCCCGAACAGGCGTTTAAGGAAACCCTTCTTCTCTTCTTCAATAAAGCGGAAGGGGCGTTCTTCGCCAAGCAGGCGATCTACGGTATCAGCATAAGCTTTACCGGCGTCAGCGTTTGCGTCGAGGATCACCGGCTCACCCTGGTTAGAAGCACGCAGCACAGATTGATCTTCCGGAATCACACCAACCAGTGGAATGCGCAGAATTTCCAGCACATCTTCCATGCTCAACATATCACCGCGGGTGACGCGGCCTGGATTGTAACGGGTCAGCAGCAGATGCTCTTTCACCGGATCCTGGCTGTTCTCGGCACGACGTGATTTAGACGAGATGATGCCAAGAATACGGTCCGAGTCACGAACTGAAGAGACTTCCGGGTTGGTGGTGATGATGGCTTCATCGGCGAAATACAACGCCATCAGCGCACCGGTTTCAATGCCCGCCGGTGAGTCACACACAATGAAGTCGAACTCCATCGCCGCCAAATCATTCAGCACTTTCTCAACGCCTTCACGAGTCAGCGCATCTTTATCACGCGTCTGCGAAGCCGGCAAAATGTAGAGTTGCTCAGTACGCTTGTCACGGATCAGTGCCTGGTTCAGTGTGGCATCACCCTGAATAACGTTAACAAAGTCGTACACCACGCGGCGTTCACAGCCCATGATTAAATCCAGGTTACGCAGGCCGATATCGAAATCGATGACGACCGTTTTTTTGCCTTTCTGCGCTAACCCGGTGGCGATGGCCGCGCTTGACGTGGTCTTGCCAACGCCCCCTTTACCCGATGTAACTACAATAATGCGTGCCATAAATGTTGATTTCCTTAACGAAAGAAAAGGGGCTTAATTAAGTGTCTGAATGGTAAGCGCGCCCTCTATCAGGCTCAGGCGTGCCGCTTTACCAAAGAATTCCGCCGGGATCTGATCGATCATCCAATATTCCCCGGCAATTGAGACCAACTCTGCGGCGAGGTTGGTACAAAAAATCTGGCTATCGCTTTGGCCACCCACGCCGGCCAACGCACGGCCACGCATCATGCCATAGATATGGATATTCCCGTCGGCAACCAGCTCGGCACCGGCGCTGACGCTGTTGGTGACGATGAGATCGGCATTACGCGCATAAATCTGTTGGCCCGAACGCACTGGCGTATTAATGATGCGCGTTTTACTGACGGCTTCTGCCGTTACCGCGGGAAGCACCGGGGCGGCTTCGACAACCGGAGCACTCGCCTGTTTGCGACTCTCTTTACCTTCAGAGAGTACCGGCAAACCTGCGCGGGCAATCATTTTTTTCAGGGCTTCATCTTTGCAACCGCTGACGCCAACGATACGTAAACCCGTCGCCATCACCGCTTGTTGCATCTGCTTCCAGTTAATGTCGCCTGTCAACGCTGATACATTGAGCACCACGGGCGCATTCAGTAAAAAGGCCGGTGCCTGATCGATTTTTTCCTGGAGCGCCTGACGAATCACCTCGGGTTGCGAATGATGCAGATGAACGACTGACAGGGTAAAACTGCTTCCCTTGAATTCGATTGGCGTTTGCGACATCTTTGCTGACTCAGTCCTGTTTTACGACCTTTAAATGTACGTCGATAAAATCGGCAATAACATCAAACGGTCAATATTCGAAGTTCTGCAAGCATGTTATAGTTACTGCTATATTCAGGCAAGTGACGCCATCGGTTAATTCGAGTAAAAAATATGTTTTGTGTGATCTACAGAAGCCCGCAACGTGAACAGACTTATCTGTATGTTGAAAAAAAAGACGATTTCTCCCGAGTACCAGAAGAACTGCTGCGTGGCTTCGGCAAACCCCAGCTGGCCATGGTGCTGTCGCTGGATAAGCGTGACAAGCTGGCTAACGCGGATATCAATAAAGTTAAGCAAGGTTTAAGCGAACACGGCTATTATTTACAAATTCCACCACCGGTTGAAAGTCTGCTCAACATTCATCTCGATCAGGGTAAAAAAGATTAATTCAGATTCATCTGTAAAATATATCCTGTAGAAATAATCAGTGCTATTTGCGTTAATTAACTGCCCGCGTTAACCCTTTATTGCGGGCAATTATCCAGGCGTTTGCAGATTTTGTTGTATACGATTAACGACTTTTGACAATTTCCACCACGCCTGCCGCCACAAACCCGCTAATATATTCCCTCTCAGCCTGCCGCGTTCCGGCACTGAATTCGACTTACTCGCCAGTCGCACTGGCGGCAAACACAACTCAAGCAGGGGAATAGCATGTATCAGCATCGTAACTGGCAGGGCGCTCTGTTGGATTATCCGGTCAGCAAAGTGGTTTGCGTCGGCAGCAACTATGCTAAGCACATAAAGGAAATGGGAAGTGCCACGCCAACCGAGCCAGTGGTGTTTATCAAACCGGAAACCGCGGTCTGCGATCTGCGCCAGCCGCTGTCGATTCCGGCAACCTTTGGTGAAGTGCATCATGAAGTGGAGCTGGCGGTGCTGATTGGCTCGACGCTGAAGCAGGCGAGCGAAGAACATGTCGCTAAAGCAATTGCCGGTTACGGTGTCGCGCTGGATTTAACCCTGCGCGATGTGCAGGCGGGGTTGAAGAAAGCGGGTCAACCGTGGGAAAAATCGAAAGGCTTTGATAATTCATGCCCGCTGTCAGGATTTATACCGGCGGCAGAATTCGGCGGCGATCCACAGAATACCGAGCTGAAGCTGATCGTGAATGGCGAGGTGCGTCAGCACGGTACGACTGCCGATATGATCCACAAAATTTTGCCGCTGATTGCCTACATGAGCCAGTATTTCACGCTGCGCGCAGGTGACGTGATCCTGACCGGAACGCCTGAAGGCGTTGGCCCGATGCGCTCTGGCGATAAACTGGAAGTATCACTTGCCGGTCACGGTATTTCCACGCGCGTACTGTAAAACTTGCATCACCGCACCTGAAGCTTTATAAGGTGCGGTCTTATTATCAACCCGGACCGCCATCATGACTGAACAACCTTTCTGGCAGACTAAACGCCTTGACCAAATGAACGACGCAGAGTGGGAATCCCTGTGCGACGGCTGCGGCCAATGTTGCCTGAATAAGTTGCAGGATGCGGACACCGATGAGATCTACTTCACCAACGTCGCCTGTAATCAGCTGAACATCAAAACCTGCCAATGTCGCAGCTACGAGCGTCGTTTTGAGTTAGAAGAGAACTGCATCAAGCTGACGCGCGAAAATCTCACCAGTTTTGAATGGCTGCCGCGTACCTGTGCATATCGCGTATTAGGGGAAGGGAAAGCCTTGCCGGCCTGGCATCCGCTCATCGCCGGCTCTAAAAAAGCGATGCATGCCCAGCGCATTTCCGTGCGTTTTATTGCGGTGCGTGAGAGTGAAGTGCGCGATTGGGAAGAGCATATAATTGATCGACCGGACCGTAACGGTTAAACATAAAACAGGCAGCTACGGCTGCCTGTTTTGTTTGTGCTTAACGTCCGAACAGATCGCGGCGTTTAGGTTTAAACGGTTGGGCAATTAACACCAGCAGCGCGACCAACAGATACGCCGCGAAAATCACAATCATCCACTGCGGCATGCTCCAGGTCAGGAAAGTCCAGCCACGTTCGGCGCAGTCGCCGCTGGCGACAAACACCGAGGGCAGCCATTTATCCAGCGGCAGCCAGGTGGGGAAACGCGCCGCAAAATCGCAGGTGACAAATGGATTGGGGTGCAGCTGAATCATGGTGTGGTCGTAGGAGAGGCGAACCCCTTCAATGGCGCTATAAATCCAGATCAGGATCGCCGCCCAGCGCAGCGGCGTTTTTGGCGCGATGGCACCCACGATACCTGCACCCATCACACCAAACAGTGCGCAACGCTCATAAATACACATCACGCAGGGTTGCAATCCCATCACGTGTTGAAAATACAAAGCCGTCAATTCAAAAGCCAGAGCCGTTAGGGCCAGCAAAAGCCAGGCACCTCGTCCACGCGAGCATTGATTCAAATATCGCAACATATTGCTTTTCCTGTAACCGTTAATGTTTCGCAGTGTAAACCAAAAGCGCACCCGTGCCAGCCAGGCAGCGGGAAAAAATCATGTACAAAAATGACTTAAGTCTGGTTGAAGTGAAAAAAGAGTGGACTCAAAAGGCGAGAGAAAATCTGTCGGCAACAAGCGCAGCGCAAACGTATGCTTTGTCGCACTAGCGTGTCTGAAAACACAGCTGAATTTTGCGCCAGCGCGCGCTTTTAATCGTTTGGCAGGCTATTTCCGCTATAGCCGCTCTGGTATGATGAGTCGCATTACGATAAAGAAAGCAACGAGAAATAAATGCTATGGTGATTAAGGCGCAGAGCCCTGCGGGATTTGCTGAAGAGTATATTATTGAAAGCATCTGGAACAGTCGTTTTCCGCCGGGATCCATTCTACCTGCCGAACGTGAGCTTTCTGAACTGATTGGCGTGACTCGCACCACGCTGCGTGAAGTGTTGCAGCGCCTGGCACGTGATGGCTGGTTGACCATCCAACATGGCAAGCCGACACGCGTAAATGATTTCTGGGAAACCTCTGGTTTAAACATCCTCGAAACGCTGGCCCGACTCGACCACGATAGCGTGCCGCAGCTGATTGATAATTTGCTATCGGTGCGTACCAACATCTCTTCCATTTTTATCAGCCGTGCACTGCGCCATCATCCAGAAAAAGCGCGTGAAGTGTTGGAAAATGCGCTGAGTGAGGAGGATAAAGCAGAGGCTTACACCGAGCTCGATTATCGTGTGTTTCGCGGTTTGGCGTTTGCGTCCGGTAACCCGATTTATGGTTTGATTTTGAATGGCCTGAAAGGGTTGTATACCCGTGTGGGTCGTCACTACTTCTCCAGTCTGGAAGCCCGTGAACTGGCGCGTAACTTCTATCGCCAACTGGCCGATCTGTGCGTGGCAAATCCTTCGCAGGAGCAGATTGTCGATAGCGTACGTGAATACGGTCGACGCAGCGGTGAGATTTGGCACAAGATGCAGAAAAGCATGCCGGATGATTTAGCCAGCAAGCGATAACCAGCAATAAAAGGAAAACCGGACGTTAACAGTCCGGTTTTTTGTTTTATAGCGTTGGGCCGCGCGTGGGCGATCGATCCAGCAACTCGACGCTACCGTCTTCATTCTGCTGTTCCAGAATCACGTCAAAGCCCCACAAACGATGCACATGCTTCAGGACCTCTTTGCGGCTTTTATCGAGGGGCGCCCGCTGTTGCGGCACATAACGCAGCGTCAATGAGCGATCGCCACGTAAGTCGACATTATAAACCTGAATGTTCGGTTCCAGATTGCTCAGATTATATTGTGCCGACAGCTGCTGCCGAATGGCGCGATAACCCGCTTCGTCATGAATGGCCGCAATTTCGAGGAAATTGTTGCGGTCATCGTCCATCACCGTAAATAACCGGAAATCACGCATCACTTTTGGCGACAGGAACTGGCTGATGAAGCTTTCGTCCTTGAACTCACGCATGGCAAAATGCATGGTTTTCAGCCAGTCGGAACCGGCAATGTCAGGGAACCAGTAGCGGTCTTCTTCGGTAGGTGTTTGACAGATGCGCTTGATGTCCTGGAACATCGCAAAGCCCAGCGCATACGGGTTGATGCCGTTATACCACTGACTGTTATAGGGCGGCTGATACACCACGTTAGTGTGGCTATGCAGGAACTCCATCATAAAGCGTTCCGACACTTTGCCCTCGTCATACAGATGATTAAGGATAGTGTAGTGCCAGAATGTCGCCCAGCCTTCGTTCATCACCTGCGTCTGTTTTTGCGGATAAAAATACTGGCTGACCTTACGCACAATACGCAGCACTTCACGTTGCCACGACTCCAGCAGCGGCGCATTTTTCTCCATGAAATAGAGCAGGTTCTCCTGTGGCTCAGAGGGATAGCGCGATGCCTGGATGTGCACCGATTCCTTCTCTTTACGCGGTAGCGTGCGCCAAAGCGTATTTACCTGGCTCTGCAGATACTCTTCGCGGCTCTGCTGACGGGCCTTCTCTTCCTGCAGCGAAATTTTTTGCGGACGTTTATAGCGATCAACGCCGTAATTCATCAACGCGTGGCAGGAATCGAGCAGGCGCTCAACTTCCTCGACGCCATAGCGCTCTTCGCAATCGGTGATGTAATTTCTGGCGAATAACAGGTAATCAACAATCGAACTGGCATCGGTCCAACTGCGGAACAGATAGTTATTTTTAAAGAAAGAGTTGTGGCCATAACAGGCGTGCGCCATCACCAGCGCCTGCATGGTCATGGTGTTCTCTTCCATCAAATAGGCGATACACGGATTGGAATTAATCACGATCTCATAAGCCAGGCCTTGCTGACCGTGCTTATAGCGTTGTTCGGTTTCGATGAATTTCTTGCCAAACGACCAGTGTGCATAGTTGATCGGCATACCCACGCTGGAGTACGCATCCATCATCTGTTCGGAGGTGATCACTTCGATTTGGTGCGGATAGGTTTCCAGTCCGTAGCTTTTCGCTACGCGGTCAATTTCCGCCAGATAATCATCCAGCAGTTCGAAGGTCCAGTCTGGGCCGTCACTGAGTCGTTTACTGTTGCGGGTTGGCTCGTCAAAGATTGTCGTCATAGCGCACCTCTGTTTTGCAAGCGGCAGGGATCACCTGTCACGATCGTTTAAGGCCTCATCCTGAGTAAAGATGGCCCAATAAAACTGAGCGAACACTTCAATGATAGTCCACTGTCGCCTATCCGAAACTGAATCTCAATTGAATTCTTTTGGCAGAAAATCATTCAAAAAGCGTCAGTTAAGCTGATACTTATGGTAAATATTGGTTTTATTTCAACTATCAGGATAATGCTCTGTTTATAAGTGCATTGTATGACTGCGGCGCTTTCTCCTGAAAAACGGTAAAACCCCTACCTGACGCATAATAAATGGCTGATTAAGCGATTATAGGCATAAAAAATCCTGATTTTTGATGTGATGCATGATTTCAGTGTGCAGTTAGGTGAAAAACATGTGAAATATGGCGGTCAAATGTAAGATTTGATGGGTGGTGAAATTATCCTGCCCTGGGCTTGGTTAATAGTTAATTATTCTTTTGCTGCGACGAGGGGCTTATGCGCGTAGTAATTCTTGGTAGTGGTGTGGTTGGGGTAGCAAGCGCATGGTATCTGGCACAGGCTGGGCACGAGGTGACGGTCATCGATCGTCAACCCGCAGCGGCGCTGGAAACCAGCGCCGGTAATGCCGGACAGATCTCGCCGGGCTACGCTGCGCCCTGGGCGGCGCCGGGCGTTCCGCTCAAAGCTGTCAAATGGATGTTTCAGCGTCACGCGCCGCTGGCGGTACGTTTGGACGGCAGCAAGTTCCAGCTGGAATGGATGTGGAATATGTTGCGTAACTGCGACATGCAGCACTATCAAGAGAATAAAAGCCGCATGGTACGCATTGCGGAGTACAGCCGCGACTGCCTGAAAACGTTGCGTGCCAGCACCGGTATTGCTTACGAAGGTCGCCAGGGCGGAACGCTGCAACTTTTTCGTACTCAGCAGCAGTTTGCCAGTGCCAGCAAAGATATTGCGGTGCTGCGTGATGCTGGCGTGCCTTATGAGCTACTCGAGGCACATCAATTGAAAAATGTCGAACCAGCATTAGCGGCGACCGCCCACAAGCTTACCGGCGGTTTACGCTTGCCCAACGATGAAACCGGCGATTGCCAGCTGTTCACCCAACGACTGGCAGAGATGGCGGCGGCGGCGGGCGTCACTTTCCGCTACAACACATCGGTCGACCAACTGCTGCGCGAGGGCAACCGCATTTACGGCGTGAAGTGTGGCGAGGAAGTGATTAAAGCCGATGCTTACGTAGTGGCGTTTGGTTCCTATTCCACGGCGTTACTGAAAGATATCCTGGCGATCCCGGTGTACCCGCTGAAAGGCTATTCGTTAACCATTCCGATTAAAAATGCTGATGCTGCACCGGTTTCCACCATCCTTGATGAAACCTACAAAGTGGCGGTGACGCGCTTTGACGATCGCATCCGCGTGGGCGGCATGGCAGAAATTGTTGGTTTTAACACCAAACTGTTGCCGGCACGACGCGAAACGCTGGAGATGGTCGTCCGCGATCTTTATCCTGAAGGCGGATATGTCGAACAGGCCACGTTCTGGACCGGCTTGCGTCCGATGACGCCAGACGGTACGCCGATTGTGGGGCGCACGCCGCTCTCAAATCTCTATCTCAATACCGGTCACGGTACGCTGGGATGGACGATGGCTTGTGGTTCCGGTCAGCTGTTGGCCGATTTAATTTCCGGTCAGAAACCGGCGATTGCCGCAGATGATTTGTCAGTGCTGCGCTACCTGCCGGGTTTTGAGCCACATGCGTCGCCACTGCGTAACGCCAACGCGGCGCGTTGAAACCTCAGGGAGAGTACAAGCATGTCACGTCCAACCGGTGCCACCATCAGTCGCCAGGCACTGCGTCATAATCTGGCCATTGTGCGTCAGGCGGCTCCTCACTCGCACGTCTGGTCAGTGGTGAAAGCCAATGCGTATGGCCACGGCGTGGCCCGCGTGTGGCAAAGCCTCGCCGAAACTGATGGTTTTGCGCTGCTGAATATGGAAGAGGCGATTTTGCTGCGTGAGCAGGGATGGAAAAAACCAATCTTGCTGCTGGAAGGCTTCTTCCATGCCGACGATTTGGTGCTGATCGATCGCTATCGTCTCACCACCAGCGTACACAGTAACTGGCAGATTCAGGCGCTCGCCAAGGCACATCTGTCGGCACCGATCGATGTCTACCTGAAAATCAACAGCGGCATGAATCGGTTAGGTTTTCGGCCTGAACTGGCGCAGGCGGCGTGGCAAAAACTGCGCGCATTGCCTAACGTCGGTGAAATGACGCTGATGGCGCACTTTGCCGATGCCGAAAACCCGCAAGGCATCATTGAGCCGATGAAGCGTGTTGAGCAGGCAGCGGAAGGGCTCGGTTGTCCACGCTCCTTGTCGAATTCTGCTGCCACGCTGTGGCATCCGCAAGCGCATTTTGACTGGGTGCGTCCTGGCATCATCCTGTATGGCGCATCGCCGAGCGGTGACTGGCAGGATATCGCCAGCACCGGATTGCAGCCGGTGATGACACTCCACAGCGAGATCATTGGTGTACAGCAATTGAATGCCGGTGATGGTGTCGGTTACGGCTATCGCTATCATGCTGGTGCAGCGCAGCGTATTGGTATTGTTGCCTGTGGTTACGCCGACGGCTATCCACGTCATGCACCCACCGGAACGCCGGTCAGCGTTGATGGCGTGCGCACGCAAACGCTGGGCGCGATATCCATGGATATGATGATGATCGATCTGGAACCATGCCCGCAGGCCGGAATTGGTTCGAAGGTTGAGCTATGGGGGAATCAGGTGAAGATTGATGAAGTGGCAAAAGCTGCCGGAACGGTGGGCTACGAGCTGATGTGCGCGCTTGCGCCACGCGTTCCGGTTGAGGTTATTTAAGCGCGGTCACGCTGCCGTGCATCTTCTTGCTGCAGCGCCAGGCGATCAGAGCCAGCGCTGCACCTGTCAACATCATCAACGCCAGCGATGATTTCTCTGCAACGGGCAGTGCCACGATTGCCATGCTGCCACCTGCGCCACACGCCATCTGAATAAAGCCTTGCAGGGCCGCGGCAACACCCGCTTGCTGCTGATAGGGCTCCAGCGCGTAGCTGGTGGCCGGCCCCACCGTGAACGCCAATCCTGCTACCGAAACCGCTACCGGAATCATGTATAGCGCCCAATGGTTTTGCCATGCCGCGGGTAGCAGCGTGGTGCCCATCATCAGCAGAATCGCGCCAATCAGCATAGTGGCAAAACCCATTGCCAGGCAGAACGGACGTCCGGCTTTGCGAATCGTTTTATTCACGAAGGCGCTTACCAGCATGATCCAGAAGCCGTTGGCACCAAATGCGAAGGAGAACTGCAGCGGCGTGAGGCCACCTTCGGTCATCAGCACGTGCGGCGCTAACGAAACATACGTCAGCACCATGCCCAGCGCGCCCGCATTGGCAAATGCGAAGGCGAGGAAGCGCGGTTCACGCGCGATCGCAGCATACTGCGCTAGCGGTAAACCTTTGACGCGCAGCGTGTCCGCAGGACGCGTTTCCGGCAGCCACAGCAGTACGATCAAACCGATAACCAGCGCATAACCGCACAGGAACCAGAACGGCATGCGCCAGCCGTAGGCTTCAGCCAGAATCCCGCCCAGTAGCGGTGCCAGCGCTGGCACGATATTCAGTGCGCCGTTGAGAAAGCCATAGGCGCGCGCGGCATCTTCGCCACTGAGGCGATCGCGCACGCCGCTGAATGCCACCACCGCGGTGCAGCATACGGCACAGCCCTGAATGATACGTGCGAGGAAGAACACCGGCCAAAGCGTCGCAGTGGCAGCAATCGCGCTGCCGATGATATAGAGACCCAGGCCGATCAGCGCGATCGGTTTACGGCCAAAGTTATCCACTAACGGTCCGGTGACCAGCTGACCAATGCCCATCACTAACAAAAACAGCGGAATGGTGATCTGGATAAGACTCACCGGGCTGTTCAGTCCATCGGCGATTTGCGGCAGAGTAGGGAGGTAAAGATCAATACCAAGCGGCGCCAGCAGCACCAGGCTTAGCAGAATTAAGGTGAATTTTTGCATTACGAACCGAACGACCTGTTAAACAAGCGGGAAGGGTAATGACTCTGCGGGGAAAAAGAAAGGGATAAAAAAATGCGATGCCTGCCAACGTGCACAGGCACCGCGTCGAGGGTATTAGTAAGCGCCGTCGCGACGTACCACGACACCTGCGGTTTTAAACAGAATGGCGATGTCCGTCCACAGTGCCCAGTTCTTCACGTACCAGGAGTCGAAGTAAACGCGCGTATCGTAGTCGATGTCGTTACGGCCGCTAACCTGCCACAGACCGGTCATGCCCGGCTTGGCCATCAGGTAGTAATCAACATCGCCGGCATAGCGCTCCAGTTCCGCTTCAATCACCGGACGTGGACCTACCAGGCTCATTTCGCCGCGAATCACGTTCCACAGCTGTGGCAACTCATCAAGGCTGGTTTTACGCAGGAAGTTACCAATTTTGGTGACGCGCGGGTCGTTTTTCAGTTTGAAATCACGATCCCACTCGGCACGTGCCTCCTCGCTGGTCGCCAGCAGGTTTTGCAGCACTTCCTGCGAGTTGGTGACCATTGAGCGGAACTTCAGGCACTTGAACTTCACGCCATCTTGTCCCACGCGTTCATGGCCATAAATCGCATTGCCACCATCGCGTTTCACCATCGCACACAGTAGACCAAACACCGGTCCAAGGAACAGCAGCAGTAGCGAGGCCACCACGATGTCGAAAGTACGTTTCAGGAAGCGGGAAGAGCGTTTCGCCAGGTTATTGCTCACGCGCAAGATCATCACTTCATGACTGAAGATAAATGACATGTCGGTGCCATACAGCGGCACACCACGCAGCGTAGGGATCACGGAAATCGAACGGCACTTCATTTTGGACAGGAACTTCAGCCATTTATCGCGCACCACTTGCTGCTCAAACTCGGTGGCGACGATAAATTGCGTGTTGTCACGGTCCATGGTCTGCCAGTTAATATCTTTCCAGGTAATTACCGGCACGCCGTTCACTTTTTCATGCTGTTGGTCATCATCCAGCGAGATAAAGGCCTGCACGTTATAACCCAGGATCTCTTCACTTTGCAGCGCCGCATAAGCTTCCATCGCATTTTTGCCGGAACCAATAATGATGGTTTCCTTCTGCCATTGGCCCGCGCGGTTAATTGCGCGTTTCACTACCGCGCGCATCAGCGGCAGCAGCAGCAGGGCGTAGGTCCAGCTAAATACCCAAACCATGCGCGAGAAGTCCCATTTCGAGAAGGCAATCAGCGCCAGATCGAGCAGAGAGAAGACGAACAGCGTCTTGATGACTTCTTTCAATTCAAACCAAAACGGCTTGCGGTAAGTGTAGTGACGCATGCGTACCCAGAACCAGGCGGTACAAAGCACCGAAAGGCCTAATTGGGCAATAAACCGGTATTCAATCTGCTGTGGCGGAATAAAGGTATCCAGTTCGCCCCAAATACCTTGAACGGTAGCGGCAGATAAAAACAATGCCAGATTTAACGCAATTAAATCCGATAAGCTAAGTGCGACTTTTGCGATGAGATTTTTGCGCAGTCCGCTCCACGAGCGGGTTGCGCTATTCATTATCAAAGTACTTGCCATAAAACCTGCTCTCTTTTCTTAAGTAAAAGATGGCCTGACCAGAATCAAGTACGCGCTCAGGAGTGGTCCGCTGAAAAGCAGAAAAAATAATATTTTCAGCGAGATATAAGTCAGTGCTGCCATAAGCGCTGCAAGGAAAGGACCGTTTGAGACGTGATGCACGTCACGAAAAGCTGCAGCAACGTTTAAGAGTATGCAGGAGTTATTTGACAGAGTTAATATGGAAATAGTCTGAAAAGGAAATAAATGACTAAAGAAATAATTGGATAATTATTTGAAATGTAAGGTTAAAAGTAAAATAAACTGCAATATGACGCTTCATTTTAAGACAACTTTTCGGAATGACCGCCATTGGCTCAATGGCGGTGAGAAACAATCAGGCAGGTTTTTTTAGGACCCACAGGTCCTGCTGTTTGTCATAATGTCCGATTTGCAGATCGACCGCCTCGCCATCAATCCACGCCGGTACACTGGTTTCCACATCCCAGCCGTCGAGTTGGTCACTCAGGCCGGGATTGGTGTGGCAGGGAATACTCACAGTATCGACATTGTCAGTATTGAACTTTGCATCAACAATTTCATAACGACCAATCTTCACCACGTGTCCCATAACATTCTCCCGTATTTGCTGGGCTGAGTAGTGAGCATAGTCGTTCACACGCCTTTTACGAGCGTTAAAGACTCGGATTATTCCTTGTCTTCACTCACGCGCACGCCAATTTTGACGATTTGATTGTCCTCTTTTTCGGCTACTGTCCAGGTGAGTTGATTCCATTCCACCTGATCGCCGACCACCGGCGTGCTGCCTAACAGGCTCATCACTAGCTGACCCAGCGATTGCTGATCGTTGGTCTGCTCATCCAGTTCCAGCCCGTAAATTTGGGCGACATCGCGCAGGCGCGCCTCGGCATCAAGAATAAAGTCGCCGAAGAAGCGCTGATCAAGCGATACCGGAGGCGACTGGCTGAACATCTTGCCTAACGCCGGCAAATCGCGCTCGCGGCCAATAACGCACAGTACATCGCCCTCTTTAAGACGCGTATTGCCGTTCGGGTGCATCAACGCGTTATCGCGGAACAGCGCGGCGATGCGGGTTTCACGCGGCATCTGTAAATCGCGCAGCGCGGCGCCGACGCACCACTTATCGGCGCTCAGTTGATAGATGAACTGCTCCCACGGATTTTCCGGATGGATATCCAGCCCAACGCGACTGATTGGCGAGGCGGTCGGCGGCACCACCACTTTGGCGCGTTTGGCGGCATAACCGAGCGAGGTGCCCTGCAGCATTAGCGAGACCAGTACCACAAAGAACGCGATATTAAAGTAGAGCTTGGCGTTTTCCAGCCCAGCCATCATCGGGAAAACGGCGAGGATGATCGGCACCGCGCCACGCAGGCCGACCCAACTAATAAAGATGCGTTCGCGCCCGGTGAAGCCTTTAAAAGGTAACAGGCCAACGAGGATGGAAAGCGGGCGAGCCACCAAAATCAACCATAGTGACAGAATCATCGCTGGCACCGCGATGTGCCAAAGATCGGACGGCGTTACCAGCAACCCCAATACGATGAACATGCCGATTTGGCTCAGCCATGCCATGCCGTCAAAGGTTTGCAGGATGCCGTGGCGGTTACGAATGGGGCTATTACCCAACAGGAAACCGCAGAGATAGACCGCCAGGATGCCGCTGCCTTCCATTACTGTGGTGAGGGCAAATACGATGATGCCGCCGCTTACTGCCAGCAGCGGATACAAACCCTGCGCAAGGTTAATGCGGTTAATCAGCTGCTGTAGCGCCCAGCCGCCGCCGAGGCCTAACACAATGCCCAGACCAAACTGCTGAACCAGATGAACCACGAACATCCAGCTTAATCCAGACTGGCCTTGCTGAATCATGTCGATCAGCGTGATGGTAAGAAACACCGCCATGGGATCGTTACTGCCGGATTCGATCTCCAGCGTTGAGCTAACACGTTCATTCAGGCCTTTATCGCCCAGCAGTGAAAACACCGCCGCGGCATCGGTGGAACCGATAATCGCGCCAATCAGAAAGCCCTGCATCAGGTCGAGTTTGAATAACCAGGCTGCGGCGACGCCGGTTAATCCGGCGGTGATCATTACGCCGACTGTCGCCAGCGATAGCGCTGGACCGAGGGCCACTTTCAGTGAGGACGCTTTAGTCCGCATGCCGCCATCCAGCAGGATAATGGCTAACGCGAGGTTAGAGACCAGATAGGCAACCGGATAGTTATCGAACGCGATGCCGCCAATGCCGTCAATGCCGGCCAACATGCCGAGAGCAAGGAAGATCACCAGAATAGGAATGCCAAGGCGGGATGAAAAGGAACTGAGCAAAATACTTGCTGCTACCAGCACGGACCCAATAATGAACAAACTGTAAATCATGCTGGCATTCAACGGCATTCTCCTGCGGCGGGAACAAAAAAGACAAACTGCGGGGGATTCACACAGACAAGGTGAAAAGATAATGCCTTATCAATAGCTTGTCAGCGCTTAATTGCACATTTTTTCATTCTGTGGGGCCGTATCCCATATAAGGCTACATTTGTATGAAAATTCAACAGGAATTGGCAAGGATTGAGGTTTGCTGCTGATAAGAAAAAGCCGGTCAGTGACCGGCTTATACATTCAGGCTTCAGCCGCCTGTTTGTGGAAAAGCTCTCTAAATACCGGATAGATATCTTCTGGCTCACGAATATGCTGGATTGCAAAGTTATCGAACATCGCCTGCAGGTGTTCATACTCGCGCCACAAGGTTTGGTGGGCGCGGCGCGTAATTTCAATGTAGCTGTAATAGCGCACAACCGGCAGAATATGCTTGGCTAAAATCTCGTGACAGAGTGGGGAATCATCGGCCCAGTTGTCACCGTCTGAGGCTTGCGCCGCATAAATGTTCCACTGCGCCGGGTCATATCGCTCTTTTACCACTTCATCCATCAGCTTGAGGGCACTGGATACAATAGTGCCGCCCGTTTCCTGCGAGTAGAAGAACTCCTGTTCATCAACTTCTTTCGCCTGGGTGTGATGGCGAATGTAGACCACATCAACGTTCTTATAGGTGCGGCTCAGGAACAGATACAGCAGGATATAGAAGCGCTTCGCCATATCTTTAGTGGCTTGATCCATCGAACCTGACACGTCCATCAAACAGAACATCACGGCCTGACTGGACGGTTCTGGCCGCTTCTCGAAGTTTTTGTAGCGCAGGTCAAAGGTATCGATAAATGGCACACGCTCAATGCGCGCGCGCAACTCAGCAATCTCTTTACGTAGGCGTTCTTCTTCCAGCAACTGGGCTGGTTCACTGTTTTCTACTTCCGTCAGCGTCGCTTCCAGCTCGTTTAGCATGCGGCGTTTACCCGCCGTCATCGCTGTACGACGCGCCAGCGAGTTCTGTAACGAACGCACCACGCTGATGTTAGCCGGCGTACCGTTTGAGGTGTAGCCAGCGCGGTGGGTTTTGTACTCGTTTAACTGCCGATGCTGATTCTTACGCAGGTTCGGCAACGCCAAATCTTCGAACAGCAGATCGAGATATTCATCTTTTGAGATCTGGAAGACGAATTCATCCTGACCATCACCGTCCTGGCTCGCATTCCCCTGGCCGCTGCCACCGCCGCTGCCGCCACCTTGTGGGCGCTCAATGCGGTCGTTTTGTACGAAGTGATCGTTCCCGGGGTGAACGCGATGGCGATTGCCGCCGCGGCCCTGGTGGAAACTCGGCTCATTGATATCGTCAATTGGAATCGAGACCGATTCGCCGCTCTCGACATCGGTCACCGAACGCTTATTGATGGCCTCGGAGATCGACTGCTTGATTTGCGACTTATAACGGCGCAGAAAGCGCTGCCGATTGACGGCGCTTTTATTCTTACCGTTGAGACGCCGATCGATAAAATAGGCCATAAAACTCCCCCAAGCTGCATTGTAAGCTTAGGCCGGGATCACCCGGCCTCCTGTTGCAGCACTCAAGCGCTGCGTCGCTTACAGGTAACGATTATGACGACTTACGCACGCGCAGATACCACTCACACAGCAGGCGTACTTGCTTGCGGGTATAGCCTTTTTCCATCATGCGATCGACAAAATCGTCGTGTTTTTTCTGCTCGTCCGTTGAGGTTTTGGTATTGAACGAAATGACTGGCAGCAACTCTTCGGTGTTGGAGAACATTTTCTTCTCGATGACCGTGCGCAGTTTTTCGTAGCTGGTCCAGTTCGGGTTGCGACCACTATTTTGCGCACGGGCACGCAGCACAAAGTTCACAATCTCGTTGCGGAAATCTTTCGGGTTACTGATCCCGGCAGGTTTCTCGATCTTTTCCAGTTCGGCGTTCAGCGATTCACGGTCAAACAGCTGTCCGGTATCGGGATCGCGATATTCCTGATCCTGAATCCAGAAATCGGCATAGGTGACGTAGCGATCAAAGATGTTCTGCCCGTATTCAGAGTAAGACTCCAGATACGCGGTTTGAATCTCTTTACCGATGAACTCTGCGTATTTCGGAATCAGATAGCCTTTCAGATGCTCCAGATACTTCTCGGCTTGATCCTGTGGGAACTGCTCACGTTCGATTTGCTGCTCCAGCACGTAAAACAGATGTACCGGGTTGGCCGCCACTTCAGCATGATCAAAGTTAAACACGCGCGACAGAATTTTGAAGGCGAAGCGAGTGGAGAGGCCGTTCATGCCTTCATCAACGCCGGCGTAATCGTGATACTCCTGCCAGGATTTCGCTTTTGGATCGGTATCTTTCAGGCTTTCACCATCATAGACGCGCATTTTCGAGTAAATGCTGGAGTTTTCTGGCTCTTTAAGGCGTGACAGAATGGAGAACCTGGCCAATGTTTCCAACGTACCCGGTGCACATGGCGCGGTGGTCAACTCACTGTGATCCAACAGTTTGTTGTAAATCTTGATCTCTTCGGAAACGCGTAAGCAATAAGGCACTTTGACGATGTAGACACGGTCAAGGAACGCCTCATTATTCTTGTTGTTCCGGAAGGTGACCCATTCTGATTCATTGGAGTGCGCCAGAATGATACCGTTAAACGGCAGGGCAGAGATGCCTTCGGTACCGTTGTAGTTACCTTCTTGTGTCGCGGTCAACAGGGGATGAAGCACTTTAATAGGTGCTTTGAACATCTCAACGAACTCCATCACACCCTGGTTAGCGCGGCACAATGCACCGGAGTAGCCATAAGCATCAGGATCGTTTTGCGCATGGTTTTCCAGTTTACGGATATCCACTTTACCGACCAGCGCGGAGATATCCTGGTTGTTCTCATCACCTGGTTCAGTTTTGGCAATGGCAACCTGTTCAAGAATCGATGGCCACACTTTAACGACTTTGAAGCGGGTAATATCGCCGCCAAACTCATGCAGGCGTTTTGCTGCCCACGGCGACATGATGGTGCCGAGATAACGCCGCGGCACGCCATACTCTTTTTCCAGAATATTGGCATCTTCCTGCGGGTTAAACAGGCAGAGTGGATGATCGTTTACCGGGCTGCGCTCGCCGTCGGCGCTCAGCACATAAATAGGAACGCGCTGCATCAGTGCTTTCAGGCGTTCAGCCAGCGAAGATTTACCGCCGCCCACTGGACCCAGTAAATAAAGAATTTGTTTCTTCTCTTCTAAACCCTGCGCGGCATGTTTCAGGTAAGAGACGATTTGCTCAATCGCCTCCTCCATACCGTAAAACTCTTCAAAGGCAGGGTAGCGTCCCATGACGCGGTTGGAGAAAATTCTGGAAAGGCGTGGCTCTTGCGCAGTGTCAACCATCACCGGCTCACCGATGGCCATTAATAGTCGCTCGGCAGCGTTGGCGTATGCACTGCGATCCTGTTTACAGATGGCGAGGAATTCCTGCAATGTGAACTCTTCGTCCTTGGCAGCTTCATAACGCTGACGATAGTGATCGAATATATTCATAGCGATGCCCGTCCTTTCGTTTTTAGCACAGGTAAAGGAGCGTAATAAAATTGTCTAGCTGCTCCCGGAAGATATTCTTTAATGAGTACAGCAACCCTTATGCCAACCTGACGTTTTTTTATCGGGATACACAATTCTTTTGGTTACTCTGCTCGTACAAAAAGTCTCGTCTTACATTTAACTGTAGAAGGCATTCAGAAAACCTGCTGCCACTTTTCTCCTTATTCAGCGATATATCAATAACAAAGTCTCATAAGCACTGAGGCTTTCAGCCTAAGCAGGTAGGGCAACCAGGCGCCTCAGATAATTCTGTTGCGCGGTTGCGAGAGCATCATTAAACGTTAACCGATGGCAAAAATTTGGTTAGACTCTGCGTGTGATTGTTATATTAATGGACTGAACAAATTGTGAACCAATTCAAACTTAAAGCGCTTGCTGTTGCTATTCCTTGTTATTTTGCGGCGTTCGGCACTCATGCAGAACCCTTATCTCTCGGTGCTTCGGTCATTTATGCACAGTCACCTTATCGTGGTGGTCAAGACCGTTACCTGCCGATCCCAGTGATTAATTACGAAGGTGAAAATTTCTGGTTCCGCAGCCTGCAGGGTGGCTATTACCTGTGGAAAGACCCACAGAATCAGCTGTCGCTGACTGTGCTGGGATCGCCGCAAAAGTATGATCCTAAAGATAACGATTTGGGTGATATGAAGGGGCTGGATAAGCGCCGCATGACGCTGATGGCGGGTGCCAGCTATCGTCATGTCGCCGACTGGGGCATTGTGCGCACCTCATTGCTTGGCGATGTGCTTAATAACAGCAATGGCATGCTCTGGGATATCACTTATTTATATCGCTTTGATTTCGGTGCGTTCAGCCTGACACCGGGTATTGGCGCACTGTGGAACAGTGCCAATCAGAACCGCTACTATTATGGTGTTTCTTCACATGAAAGCGCGCGTACCGGTATTTCTGAATACCACCCAGATGATAGCTGGTCGCCGTATGTCGAGATGAATGCCAGCTATAAAATCAGTGACAGCTGGAACGCCAGTTTGTCAGGACGCTATACGCGTTTCGACAGCGAAATTAAAGACAGTCCAATGGTCGATAAAGATGGCCAGTTCACACTCTGGACTGGCGTAAGTTATAGCTTCTAAAAACTAAAATTAACGCCTCGTATTGAGGCGTTTTTTTTACATTGCACGTTTAGCGAGCCCCAATTTAGCGCAGCCGGAGGAGTAATGAAGACCATTAAATTTTACGGTGAATCTGCCTTACCCGCTATCGGCCAGGGCACCTGGTATATGGGCGAAAACGCCGCGCAGCGCGGTCAGGAAGTGGCGGCATTGCAGGCAGGGCTCGACCACGGCTTAAAAGTCATTGATACCGCCGAAATGTATGCCGAAGGTGGCGCGGAAAACGTTGTGGGAGAAGCGCTGCGTGGACGTCGCGATCAAGCCTGGCTAGTGTCCAAAGTCTACCCCTGGAACGCAGGTGAAGTTGACGCGTTTGAGGCCTGCGAGCGCAGTTTGCGCCGCCTGCAAACCGATTATCTGGATCTGTATCTTCTCCACTGGCGCGGCAATGTGCCTTTAGAAGAGACCATTCGCGCGATGCAGTCTTTACAGCAGCAGGGCAAAATCCGCCACTGGGGCGTATCGAATTTTGACCATGACGATATGCTTGAACTGTGGAATGAACCGGGCGGCAATGCTTGTGTAACCAATCAAGTGCTCTACCATTTGGCCTCACGTGGCATTGAGTATGATTTGTTGCCGCTGTGTCAGCAACGCGAGGTGCCAGTCATGGCTTATTGCCCTCTGGCGCAAGCCGGCCGACTGCGTCAGGCATTATTTGAAGATGGGCAATTGCAGCAGATTGCACAACAGAAGGGCATCAGCGTAGCGCAAGTTATGCTGGCCTGGGTGATCCGTCAGAAAGGGGTTTTAGCCATTCCTAAAGCCAGCAGCGTAGCCCACGTACAGCAGAATGCCGCGGCGTTAACCATCGATTTAACTCTCGAAGAGCTCGCCATAATTGATCGCGCATTCCCTGCGCCGCAGCATAAAACCGCACTGGATGTGGTTTAGCGGCGCTAACGCGCCGCATCATCTTATTTGTTAACGACGCGAATCGTGGTGCCGAGGCGAGCAGGTGATTCGCCAGCGCTCTTAAGCGGCTTATTAATACGCGCGGTTTCGACGCAAACCATGGTCTTATAGCCTTCATTGGGCATATCGCCCATGCTGCAAGACAATTCAGGCCCTGGGTTCCACGTGACAACGTCACTTTGATAGTGATGGTAGACTTCGATCTGGCGTCTGCCGCCTCTGTCATGAATGACGCTACAATCATCAGCAGCGGTGTGGATACGATCCACACGGTTCGGGTAAGTCTGTTTACCCTCCGATGCGCCAATGGCGTTATCGTTAACCTTATCGATATAGCTATTGCCTAAACCACTGACTTCAACTTGTGCGATATCGGCAATATGGAAATAGCTGTGGAGCGCTGCCGTGGCTTCATAATCGCCGTAGGCTTCAAGCTCGATTTCACAATGCTCAGCGATACGGAAACGGGCAAGTAAGGTGAAATCATGCGGCCACAGCTTTTTAGTTTGTGCATTGCTTTCCAGTGTAAAGGTGAGCAATACCGCATCTTCGTTTTCATCGTGAGCAGTTAGCGTCCACGGCATATTGCGTGCAAAACCGTGCGCTGGTTCGCCCGCTGGGCCAAACCATGGCCAGCAAATTGGCACGCCACCGCGAATGGCTTTACCGCTAGTAAATGGCGTCTTTTCACTGAGCCAAATCACCGGCTGTTGTCCGCTGGGCTGCCATGACAGAAGGTGGGCGCCCTGTAATGCAATTGCGGCGCGCACTTTAGGATGGCTGATCACCACAATCGGTAAATCACCTTGCTGCCGTTGTGACAGATAAGGGGTGATTTGATTGACTACCGACAGGGTATAAAGCGTATCTTGCATGGTCAGACCTTCTCATTATTCAGTCGAAAAAAAGGGGCGACCGAAGTCACCCCTTGTCTGTTTCACAGATTAGCTTACTTAGAAGCTACCAGTGCAATCAGGTCCAGAACTTTGTGTGAGTAACCGGTTTCGTTATCGTACCAGGAAACCAGTTTCACGAAGTTGTCGTTCAGAGCGATACCTGCTTTAGCATCGAATACTGAAGTCAGGGTTTCGCCGTTGAAGTCGGTAGAAACGACGTCGTCTTCGATATAGCCCAACACGCCTTTCATCTTGCCTTCTGACTCAGCTTTGATCACTGCACAAATTTCTTTGTAAGTGGCTGGTTTTTCCAGGCGAACAGTCAGGTCAACAACAGAAACGTTCGGAGTAGGAACGCGGAACGCCATACCAGTCAGTTTGCCATTCAGTTCTGGCAGTACAACGCCAACTGCTTTAGCTGCACCGGTAGAAGATGGGATGATGTTCTGCGCTGCGCCGCGGCCGCCGCGCCAGTCTTTGTGAGACGGGCCATCAACGGTTTTCTGAGTTGCGGTGGTAGCGTGCACAGTGGTCATCAGGCCTTCAACAATACCGAAGTTGTCGTTGATGACTTTAGCCAGTGGTGCCAGGCAGTTAGTGGTGCAAGACGCGTTAGAAACGATGTCCTGGCCAGCATACTTGTCAAAGTTAGCGCCACGAACAAACATTGGGGTGCTGTCTTTAGATGGACCAGTCAGAACCACTTTCTTCGCGCCAGCAGTGATGTGTTTACGTGCAGTTTCGTCGGTCAGGAAGATACCGGTCGCTTCAGCAACAACGTCAACACCCACTTCGTCCCATTTCAGGTTAGCCGGGTCTTTCTCAGCGGTAACACGGATTTTCTTACCGTTAACAATCAGTGCACCGTCTTTCACTTCTACAGTGCCGTCAAAACGACCGTGAGTAGAGTCATACTTCAGCATGTAAGCCATGTAATCGGCGTCCAGCAGATCGTTGATCGCGACGATTTCGATGTCAGAACGCTGCTGCGCAGCACGGAAAACGATGCGACCGATACGGCCAAAACCGTTGATACCTACTTTGATAGTCATATATTCCACCAGCTATTTGTTAGTGAATAAAAGGTTGGCTGTAAAATTACAAAAACCTTACCAGGCGTCAAGCGGAATCGTGTCAATTGTTGCGACAGGTCAATTCCAACGCCAGGAATAATTCGTTGCGCAATCGCTTACGCAGCACCCTTATTGCGCGCCTATGTTACGCCGAATGCGGGCTGAAAAGGGATGACTTTTGCAAAGGGTGATCACCATCACAAAATCGAGCTATGGCAGAAGGGTCGGATGCGTTAGCACGAAATAAGACCCGATAGATGTTGTACGTTTGTTAGAATACTAGTCGATTTTTTCAGAATGACACTCCGGAACTCAAAATGGCTAAAGACACCGCACCCGACGCAAAAATCGCACAGCTTTCAGAAATGCAGCGCTATGTCACTCAGCATCGTGGAACGGAGCCCCCTTTCTCGGGCGCCTTGCTGCACAACAAACAGGACGGTATCTACCACTGCTTAGTCTGTAACTCCCCCCTGTTTCTGTCTGAAACGAAATATGATTCAGGTTGCGGCTGGCCAAGCTTCTATCAACCCTTCAATGACGACGCGATCCGTTATCTGGAGGATGATTCACACGGTATGCATCGGGTGGAAATTCGTTGTGGCAACTGTGATGCCCATCTTGGCCATGTTTTCCCGGACGGCCCACAACCGAGCGGCGAGCGCTACTGCGTGAACTCCGCTTCGCTGAACTTCACTGATGAGCAAGGCAATCAGCAAGAGGGCTAAGTATGAAACAGGAACTGGAAGCGATGCTGGCGGCAATGACGCCGGAAGTGTATGAGCGATTGTCTACGGCAGTTGAAACCGGTAAATGGCCGGATGGCGTCGCCCTGACGCAAGAGCAGAAGGATAATTGCCTGCAGCTGGTCATGCTGTGGCAGGCGCGCCACAATGACGATCCACAGCATATGACCATCAGTAAAGGTGGGGATATGGTGATGAAGTCGAAGAAACAGCTGAAAGAAGAGTTCGGTATCGAGCCCGATGTCACGCGCATCAACCTGCACTAAAAGCAAAAGGGCTGGTTGCTGCCAGCCCTCATTTTCAGATTAATACCGCGCCTTGCGCTGCCATCTGTGCGAACGCAATGTCGCTATCATCCGGATTCAGGTTCACGCCGCGGCAGCCCTCTTTGACGACCTCAACGTTATAGCCCATTTCTAACGCATCCAGCACGCTGTACTTGACGCAGTAATCGGTCGCAATGCCCAACATCACTAAATCGCTGATACCACGCTCGCGCAGCCAGCTATCGAGTTCAGTTTTACGGCGGTGGCCATTATCAAAGAAGGCACTGTAGCTATCCACCTCGACATCGCCGCCCTTATGGAACACGGCATCGATCAAAGATCGATCGAGGTCAGGGTGGAAATCCGCACCGACAGAGTTTTCAATACCATGATCGGGCCACCAAATCTGCGCTAAACCGTTTAATTCACCCAAAGTGTAAACCGGTTCGCCGGAGATTGAGGCGAAGCTACCGTGATTGGCGGGATGCCAGTCCTGCAAAGCCACCACGCACTCGCCGCGCTCGTGAAACTCACGCGCGAAACGGTTGGCCACGGCCACCGTTTGGTCGCCATCACGTACCGCCATTGGGCCGCCGGGGCAAAAGTCGTTCTGAATATCGATAATTATCAATGCCCGCTTCATTACTTTCGCTCCGTATCAATCTTCGGTCAGTTCGCCGCGTAAATTTTGCTGCATTTTGGCACGAATTTCCGCGCTGGTAAGGTCCTGACTCAATAAAAAGTGCAGTTTTGTTAATGTTGCCTCAACGGTAAGATCAAAACCGCTGATCACCCCGGCGTGTTCCAGGGCATTTCCCGTAGCGTAGCCGCCCATATTCACCTTGCCGGACATACACTGCGTTAGGTTGACCACCACAATGCCGCGATCGCTGGCTTGCTGTAGCTCCGAGAGGAACTCGGCATTCTGCGGCGCATTACCCACACCATAAGATCGTAGAATCAATGCCTTTACCGGTTGACGCAGGAAGTTACGCACTACGTCAGCGGAAATACCCGGATAGATCGTCACGACGCCAATGGGCTGCGGCGTAATCGGATGCACAATTAGCGCGCCTTTACCTTGTGGTGCCGGCGGAGTATTCAGCCGACGAATGTGAATTCCAGCTTCGAGCAGCGGTGATAGATTCGGGGAAGCGAAGGCATTAAAGCCATCAGCGTGTGCCTTGGTGGTACGGTTGCCACGGAATAGCGTGTTGTTGAAGAACAGGGCGACTTCACTGATTGGATAATTCGCTGCGACGTACAGCGAGTTCAGCAGATTTTGCTGTCCATCGGAACGCAGCTCCGCCAGTGGAATTTGCGAACCGGTAACGATGACCGGCTTAGCGAGGTTTTCCAGCATAAATGAGAGCGCCGAAGCGGTGAACGCCATGGTATCGGTGCCATGCAGAATGACAAAACCGTCATAAAGGTCGTAGTTTTGCTGAATATCATTAGCAATCGATTGCCAATCCTGCGGCGTCATGTCCGAGGAGTCCATCAGCGGCTGATATTCATGGATAGTAAAATCGGGCATTTCAGGCCGGTGGAATTCGGGCATGTTTGCCAGCTGCTGCTGTAAATGACCGGAGACCGGAATGTAGCCCTGCGCAGAGCGCTGCATCCCGATGGTGCCGCCTGTGTAGGCTACATAGATATTTTTCTTTTGCATGATGAAACTCAGACTTGCCATAAAGCGCGCAGTATAAGGGGATTGCGAACGAAAAGCAGCCCGACCAGCGGCCGGGCTGTAAAGATTAGCGTACGTTGCCGCAGTTGAGGCAGAAAGCGTAGCGATTTTGCGGATCGTTGAGATTATTAAGCAAGCCAGGCTGCTGTTTAACCGCGCTCATCACATCAAGCATCGGAGCAGGTAGCCAGACTTTCAACGCTGCGGGCAATACCGCCTGCACCGAAGCGTTCATCTGATTCAGCAATAAATCGAGCATGCCCGGTTCATCCTGATACCAACTCAGTTCCGGTTTCGCGACTTTCGCCAACTCGGCGGCTTTTGCCACGGCGTCGTCAAAGTCTCCCAGCGCATCAACTAAACCATTAGCCTTGGCATCGCTGCCGGTCCAGACGTGGCCTTGTGCAATAGCATTAATTTGCTCAGGCGTTTTATGGCGTGAAGTGGCGACCAAACCGACGAAGTTGCGATAACCATTCTCGATGGTGAGCTGCATCAGCTGTTGTACTTCAGGCGGCAGAGCTTTGGTGGTCGCGACATCCGCCAGTGGTGAAGTCGCGACACCGTCAGTGTGCACGCCAACCGAGCTCAGGCTGTTTTCCACGGTATTAATCACGCCAAAGATACCGATCGAACCGGTAAGCGTGCTCGGTGCCGCCACGATGTAATCGGCAGGTGTGGAAATCCAGTAACCTCCTGAAGCCGCCATACCACCCATGGAAACCACTACCGGTTTGCCGGCATCGTGGGCTGCCGCCAGCTCTTCACGAATCGCTTCTGATGCCGTTACGCTGCCGCCAGGGCTATTAACACGCAGTACAATTGCTTTAATTTTCGGGTCAAGACGCGCATCGCGAATCTGCGATGCAGTGGTATCACCACCGACATTCCCCGCGCTCTCTTCACCGTCCATGATGGCACCGCTAGCGAGGATTACCGCGATGTTCCCATCCTGACTTTGCGGCGGTTGTTTAACGTTATAGTCGTAGATACTTACGCTACGATAATCGTTATTCGCTTTGTCCCAGCCGAACGTTTTGACCAGCTCCTGATCGGCGGCTGCGCGCGTATCAAGCACATCGACTAATTTATTGTTCAGCGCGTATTTTGCCGTATCGCCCTGAACAGCTTGCAGGCCACTAATAATGCCAGCAGCACCAGGGAAGAGCTGATCGGCGGTAATCTGGCGATTGGCTGCAACGGTGTTCAGGTAGTTCTGCCACAGCTGACCCACCCAACGGCCGTCGGCATCACGCGCTTCAGGTGACATATCGTCACGCAGGAACGGCTCAACCGCAGATTTATAAGTACCCACGCGGAACACGTGCGTGCTGACTTTCAGCTTATCCAGCAGGCTTTTGTAATACAGGCCGTTAGTCGCGAAACCGTGTAAATCCACCGTGCCTTGTGGCGACAGGTAAACTTTGTTGGCGTAGCTGGCGATGTAGTACTGCGCCTGGCTGTAGCTGTCGCCGACCGCATAAATCGGTTTTCCGGCATCACGGAATTCACGCAGCGCTTTACCGACATATTGCAGCGAAGGTTGATCGCCACCAGCGAAGTCACGTAACTCCAGCACAATACCGGTAATGTTTTTATCGGTTTTCGCCTGGCGAATCGCATCCACCACATCAAACAGTGAGTTCTCCTGCAGGCGATCGCCATTTGCGCCTAACAATTGACGACTAATACGACTCAGACGATTGCTGACCGAAGGCTTATCGACCAGCACGCCGCTCAGATCGATTTTCAGCGCGCCTTGTTGAACGGGTTCACTGTTGCTGGAGCTGGAAACTTGCATCCAAATCCCAACGCCCGCCAGGATCAATACAATAAGAAATAAATTAAGAATAAATTCCCGAATAAAATTCAGCACCCGCCACGTCCAGCGGAACAGACCGGAAATAATTCGCCACAATGTGCGCATAAACTCTCCATATTCACGTAACAGGGCAGCCAGCACGCGGTCTGCCCCGATGTCGGGTTCATCCTAAAGAGCGGCGTGCGAAATGTCAGCAGGAAATCGCGCCAGACTGTTACAAAAGATCGTGCTGTGCCAGGATTAGCCCACGCTTTTTATTCGTGGGAGAAGAATAATGGATGCACTGGACTTATTAGTTAATCGCCGCTCGGCATCGCGTCTGGCAGAACCGGCCCCAGCGGGCGAAGCGCTGCAAAATATTCTGCACGCAGCGTTACGCGCGCCGGATCATGGCACGCTGCAGCCGTGGCGCTTCATCATTATCGAAAATGAAGGGCGCGGCCGCTTTGGCAAATTGCTGGAACAAGCCGCACGTGACAGCGATCTTGAGCAGAAAGCCATCGACAAAGCAGCTGCTGCGCCATTCCGCGCGCCGATGATTATCACCGTGGTGGCGCATTGTGAAGAGAACGCCAAAGTACCGCATTGGGAACAGTTGGCTTCTGCCAGTTGCGCGGTGATGGCAATGCAAATGGCCGCCGTGGCACAAGGCTTCAACGGCATCTGGCGCAGCGGTCCCTGGACCGATCATCCATCAGTACGCCAAGCCTTCGGCTGCCGTGAACAGGATGCCATTGTCGGCTTCCTCTATCTGGGCACGCCGCAGTTGAAAGCCAGCACTACCGTGGTGGCGCCTGACACGGCGCAGTTTGTCAGTTATTTCTGACAGACAGCAGCAGGCTTTTGCGGCACGTTAAGCGCTGTTGCAGAGATTGCACAGAGCCTGTGCGAAAGATCGAGGTTAGGTCGTGCAGCACTTACCACCCGCCAACAGCCAGGCTAACATAGCGCCTTCTGATCAGCGCATAAGGACGTCGCCATGAGTGAACCTCTTCGTTTAACGCAATACAGCCATGGTGCTGGATGCGGCTGCAAAATTTCGCCGCAGATATTGGAAACCATTCTCCGCAGTGAGTTGACCCCGTTCCACGATCCGCAACTGCTGGTGGGGAATGAAACGCGCGATGATGCTGCGGTATACGATCTGGGTAACGGTACGGCAGTGGTTAGCACCACCGATTTCTTTATGCCGATCGTCGACGATCCTTTTACCTTTGGCCGTATCGCCGCCACTAACGCCATTAGTGATATCTACGCAATGGGCGGAAAACCGATCATGGCGATTGCCATTTTAGGCTGGCCGGTGAATGTGCTAAGTCCGGAAGTGGCGCAGCAAGTGGTCGACGGTGGGCGGGCAGCCTGTCAGGCTGCGGGTATTGCGCTGGCTGGCGGCCATTCGATTGATGCGCCTGAGCCAATTTTCGGCCTGGCCGTGACCGGCATTGTTGATGTGGCGCGCGTGAAAAAGAACAGCGCGGCGCAGGCCGGATGTCAGCTGTTTCTCACCAAACCGCTGGGCATTGGCATCCTCACTACCGCTGAGAAAAAAGGCCTGCTGCGGCCTGAACATCAGGCGCTGGCAGCAGATGTGATGTGTCAGCTAAATAGCGCCGGGGCGGAATTTGCCAAACTTGCTGGCGTTAGCGCCATGACTGATGTGACCGGTTTTGGCTTACTGGGTCACCTCAGCGAAATCTGTCACGGTTCTGGATTGCGAGCCGAGGTGAACGCGGCAAATGTACCGCGTTTAGCGGGTGTTGATGATTATATTGCCGCTGGAGCAGTGCCGGGCGGCACCAGCCGTAATTTCGCCAGTTACGGTGCGCATGTTTCACCAATCGATGATGCCACCCGTGCGCTGCTGTGCGATCCGCAAACGTCCGGCGGCCTGCTGGTGGCGGTTCAACCCAGCGCTATCGAGGCGTTCACGCGCTGTGCTGCTGAAGCAGGCGTGCAAATTGCGTCGATTGGTGAGCTATTTGCCGCCGAATCTGATCGTCCTTTGATTACCGTAGTTACCTGACGTTAAGGAACGACGCCATTCATGCGTTTGTTTATTGCCGAAAAACCCAGCTTAGCGCGTGCGATTGCCGACGTGTTGCCGAAGCCGCATCGACGCGGCGACGGCTATATTGCCTGTGGGAATGACCAGGTTGTGACCTGGTGTGTCGGGCACCTGCTGGAGCAGGCGCAGCCCGACAGTTATGACAGCCGCTATGCGCGCTGGAATCTGGCCGATTTGCCGATCATTCCGGAAAAGTGGCGCTTGCAGCCGCGTCCCTCGGTGGCGAAGCAGCTGAAAGTGATTGAAGGTTTGTTGCAGCAAGCCAGCATGGTAGTGCATGCGGGTGACCCCGACCGTGAAGGGCAACTGCTGGTGGATGAAGTGCTGGATTATCTGCAACTCGCGCCAGAAAAACGCCAAACAGTACAGCGTTGCCTGATTAACGATCTCAATCCTTCGGCAGTGGAGCGTGCCGTAGGACGCTTACGTGAGAACCGTGAATTCATTCCACTCTGTGTGTCTGCGCTAGCGCGGTCGCGTGCTGACTGGCTGTATGGCATCAATATGACCCGCGCATGGACCTTGCTGGGGCGTAATGCCGGTTACGATGGCGTGCTGTCGGTCGGCCGTGTACAAACGCCGGTACTGGGTTTGGTGGTGCGGCGTGATGAAGAGATTGAGAACTTTATCCCGAAGGATTATTTCGAAGTCAAAGCGCACATCGTTACGCCAAAAGAAGAACGTTTTGTTGCTAGCTGGGTGCCGAGCGATGCCTGTGAACCCTGGCAGGATGAAGAGGGGCGGCTGCTGCACCGTCCGCTGGCAGATCATGTGCTGGAGCGCATCAATGGCAAACCTGCGCTAGTCACCGGATACAACGATAAACGTGAATCCGATACCGCGCCGCTGCCTTTCTCTCTGTCTGGCCTGCAGATTGAGGCGGGTAAGCGGTATGGCCTCAGTGCGCAGAATGTGCTGGATTGCTGCCAGCGCCTGTACGAAACCCATAAACTGATTACTTACCCACGTTCCGATAGCCGTTATCTGCCCGATGAGCATTTTGCCGGGCGCCATGCAGTATTGAACGCGATTAAAGCCCATCAGCCCAATCTGACACCGCCAACGGACTTTAACCCCGATCAGAAGAATCGCTGTTGGGATGATAAAAAAGTCGATGCGCACCACGCCATTATCCCCACCGCGCGCGCCAGTAAGGTTAATCTGACCGAAAATGAAGCCAATATTTACGGCTTGATAGCGCGCCAATATCTCATGCAGTTTTGTCCCGATGCGGTGTTCCGCAAGTGCGTTATTGACCTCGATATTGGCGGCGGCAAATTTATTGCCAAAGCACGTTTTCTGGCGGAAGCCGGCTGGCGCGCATTATTAGGCAGCAAAGAGCGCGATGAGGAGAATGATGGCACGCCCTTGCCGGTGGTAAGTAAAGGTGATGAGTTGCTCTGTGAGCGCGGCGAAGTGCTGGCCAAACAAACGCAACCGCCACGCCCGTTCACTGATGCCACCTTATTATCAGCTATGACCGGCATTGCTCGCTTCGTGCAGGATAAAGAATTAAAGAAAGTCCTGCGCGCAACCGATGGTTTAGGTACGGAGGCGACGCGAGCAGGTATTATTGAATTACTGTTTCGTCGCACTTTCCTGGTGAAAAAAGGTCGCTATATTCACTCGACAGAGGCGGGCAGGGCGCTGATTCATGCGTTGCCTGAAATGGCTGCGCGGCCGGATATGACGGCGCAGTGGGAATCGACGCTGACGCGCATCAGTGAAAAAGCCTGCCGCTACGATGAGTTTATGCAACCGCTGGTCAGCACCTTAATCGGGTTGATTGGTGAAGCACGCCAGCGTCCGTCGCTACAGGCCTTTCGCGGATTGACTGCGCCTGGGCTAAAAAAGAGAGCTAAACCGAAAACGGCTCGTCGCAAAACCAAGGAGACAGAGTGATGCGTTATGCAATGTTGCTGCTGAGCGGACTGTTGTTATGCAGTACCTCTGCGCTGGCCAACCGCCAGCCGGAGAGTAATCGTATGGGCAATACGGATGTGGTGGTGGATATGCCTGACGAAGTGTGGACGCAGGGCAAAAACAGTCGCCAAAGCGACTGCATGCAGTGCTGTACCTATGAGAATCGTAGCTATTCTGAAGGTGCAGTGGTGAAGGCGGAAGGTGTGCTGTTGCAATGTGGACGGGACGAAAAAGTCTTGGGCACAAATCCACTCATCTGGAAGATCATCAAATAAAAACAGCGTGGCGATTTACCGCCACGCTGTTTCCTCACAGCTTAAACGTCGACCAAACGGGCGCGTGATCAGACGGTTTTTCCATACTACGGATGTCGTAATCGATACCGCTCTCAATACAACGCGACGCCAGTGGCTGGCTCGCTAGCAACAGATCGATGCGTAACCCACGATTATCATCAAAGCCTTTTGAGCGGTAGTCAAACCACGAGAAGCGGTCGTTGGTTGCCGGGAATTTATCGCGCCAGGTATCAACCAATCCCCACTGCAGTAAGCGATCCATCCATTCACGCTCTTCAGGCAGGAACGAACATTTACCGGTGCGCAGCCAACGCTTACGATTCTCTTCACCAATGCCGATATCAAAATCGGTGCTGCTGATGTTCATATCACCCATGATCAACACCGGTTTATCGACGGCTAATTGCTGCTCAAGATAGCTTTGCAGATCGCGATAAAACTTCTCTTTGGCGGGGAATTTGGTGGGGTGGTCGCGGCTTTCTCCTTGTGGGAAATAGCCGTTAATTACGGTGATATCGCCGATCGGGCTGGGGATTTCCGCCATGATCAAACGACGCTGCGCATCTTCTTCATCGCCGGGGAAACCACGGCTCACGCATATCGGCTCCGCTTTCGTCAGCAGTGCGACACCATAATGACCTTTTTGCCCGTGATAAAATACGTGATAGCCCAGTTTGCTGACGTCCTCGAGCGGGAACATATCGTCATGCACTTTGGTTTCCTGCAAGCCGATAACATCGGGTTGATGCTGCTCAACCAGCGCTTCTAATTGATGAGGACGTGCACGCAAGCCGTTGATGTTGAAAGAGACAAATTTCATTTCGCTGCCATTTCTATCCGCAAAAGTATGGCGGGATGGTAACGAGTTTTTAGGTAAATGTCATGATGTGTAGAGAGAGAAAACAAGGATTAAAGCTGAGATAGGAGAATATTCGATGGTGGTGGGAGAAGGATTATTCGACGCGATGCGTCTTACCCTTCGGGCCGCGCTGAAGCGCGTTGTTCGACTCGAACCTTCAGTCGAAGCTTCTCATTCTTCTCGCGAAGCAAAATATAAGTTTGGGGATTTAATCGAAGAAGGAGAATATTCGGTGGTGGTGGGAGAAGGATTCGAACCTTCGAAGTCTGTGACGGCAGATTTACAGTCTGCTCCCTTTGGCCGCTCGGGAATCCCACCAGGGATGTTGCTTGTTGTGGCTTCAGAGAGACGATTCAGATGGTGGTGGGAGAAGGATTCGAACCTTCGAAGTCTGTGACGGCAGATTTACAGTCTGCTCCCTTTGGCCGCTCGGGAATCCCACCACTGGCCTGAATCATTGCGTCTTAAAGCGGGGCGCATCATACCAAATGCACTCAGCCTGTAAAGCGCCGTCACATAAAATAAAAATCGTTTGTCCACTTTTTACGCGTGGCGCTGAAGAGTTGAACAGCTCAGCGCCAAAGTGGTTAAAGAATGATCGTGCGATTGCCGTAAACGAATACGCGTTGGCCCAGAACTTTATACAGTGCGCGGCTCAACACATTTTTCTCAACGTCACGTCCAGCACGCATCATCTCTTCTGCGGTATAGCTGTGATCGACGTTAATCACGTCCTGCATGATGATCGGACCTTCATCAAGATTATCATTTACATAGTGCGCAGTTGCGCCAATGATTTTCACACCACGCTCATACGCCTGATGATACGGACGCGCACCGATAAACGCTGGCAAGAAAGAGTGGTGAATATTGATGATCTGGTTTGGATAGCGCTGAACGAAGGCTGGCGTTAATACACGCATGTATTTGGCCAATACCACGTAATCCGGCTGATAGCGGTCAATTTCGTCCGCCATACGGTTATCGTGCTCTTCACGCGTGTGACCTTCGTGGCTAACCAACACAAACGGAATGTCGAAACGTTCAACCAGCGAGCGCAGGGTTTCGTGGTTACCGATGACCGCTGCAATCTCCATATCGAGACCGCCAAACGCACTTTTCATCAGCAGGTCGCCCAGGCAGTGTGCCTCTTTGGTTACCAGAATCACCACACGGCGGCGTCCGGCACTTTGCAACTCACGGACTGAACCGGTTGGCAGCGCGCTATCGAGATCGGCCAACAAGGTGTTGTCGTTGAAAATCCCTTCCAGCTCTGTGCGCATGAAAAAGCGCCCGGTACGGTGATCGACAAACTCATTGTTCTGCACAATGTTAAGTTCGTGCTTGTAGCAAATGTTGGTGATCTTGGCGATCAGACCTTTCGCATCAGGGCAAATGGTTCGTAAAACTTTTCGTTGGATGGTTTGCGCTTGCATCTCGATCAGAGTCCTGTCAAAGCGATGAATGGTAAAGCCGTTGTGTATCTGTCCAGATTAGCCACAACATTTTTTGTATTTTTTATCGGAGCCACAAGGACAGCGATCGTTACGTCCTAACTCAGGCGTTGTTCCGTCAACATAGTACCAGCGTTGATCCTCGCGAAGAAAGCGCGAACATTCATAGATCGCTGAAGTACGGCCTTTTTCGAGGTAACGCGCAAAAAACGTTACAAAGGCTTCATTCTCATGGCTTCCATCATTACAACGAGTTACATTCAAACCCAGCCATTCAGTACCGGAAAAACTTTCAGATAATAACGTTTCGAGGTCGGCCACGCGTTTACTGGAGTGCCAGGTCGCAGCCAACCATGTAGCATTTTTAACGACATAGGCACTGTAACGTGAGCGCATCAGCTGTTCCGCGCTGGACGGGTTCGCTTGGCCATTCAGATAGGGTTGGCAACATACGCTATACTCCTTTCCGCTGCAGCAAGGGCACTTTTCAGACACGTCATCTCCTGGAAGTGATTAAAGTAAATTAAAGCGTGCGCTATGGTAGCCGACTGTCAGGCGTGATGCTACGTACCAGGCTTATCACGAGGTGAGATGAGAAAAGTCAGGATTGGGCTGGCACTAGGTTCAGGTGCCGCTAAAGGATGGTCACACATCGGCGTAATTACTGCGCTCGAGCGCGCGGGCATTGAAATCGATGTGGTGGCGGGTTGTTCAGTGGGTGCGCTAGTTGGCTCGGCCTACGTAAATGGTCGGCTGGGCGTGATGGAAAAATGGGTGAGCGCATTTCGTTACTGGGACGTTATCCGCTTGATGGATCTCTCCTGGCAGCGCGGCGGGTTGCTGCGCGGCGATAGGGTGTTCAGCCATATTCGACAGCTCATTCCAAATGAACTTATTGATGACTGCGGTAAACCTTTTGGCGTAGTGGCTACCAATTTGAGTACCGGACGAGAAGTGTGGTTGACCGAGGGCGATTTGCATCAAGCTGTGCGCGCGTCCTGTAGTATGCCAGGCTTATTACCACCTATCGCTTACAATGGGTATTGGTTAGTAGATGGAGCAGTGGTTAATCCTGTGCCAATCTCACTAACCCGTGCGTTGGGTGCCGATATTGTTATTGCTGTTGATTTACAGCACGACGCGCACCTGATGCAGCAGGATCTACTATCAGTAACGCCGCAAAGCGGTGAAGAAGCGGCGGCAGTTGAAGCGCTGAGTTGGGGTAAAAAATTGCGTCAACGCATTGTGGGTTTGACGCATCGCCGAGCTAATCAAACGCCGGGTGCGATGGAGATTATGTCTACATCCATTCAGGTACTGGAAAATCGTCTGAAACGTAACCGCATGGCGGGCGACCCGCCGGATGTGCTGATTCAGCCGTTTTGTCCACAAATTTCCACACTGGACTTCCATCGTGCAGAAGAAGCCATCGCGGCAGGCAAGGCCGCCGTTGAGAAGAAAATGGATGAACTATTACCGCTGGTCCGTGGCAGATAGTCAGGTTGTTCATTCACAAGTGTTGCTACTTCAGTCGATTCTGAAAGGCGCAACTGCATTTTATGAACCACTATTGAATTATCTGGTACGCAGGGGGAGAGAATGGAAAAACCGCTAATCGGCAAAAAGATTCTCATTGTCGAAGATGAGGTCGTTTTCCGTTCATTGATAGACAATTTACTGACAGGTTTGGGCGCAAGCACGCTTGAAGCTGGTGATGGCCTTGATGGTTTGACCTTACTGTCCGCACAGTCAGTGGATTTGGTTATTTGCGATCTGGAAATGCCGCGCATGGGGGGCATTCCGTTTGTTGAACGCATTCGTACGCGCGGCAACAATGTGCCCATTTTGATTATCTCTGCCACACAAAATATGGCGGATATTGCGCATGTATTGCGATTGGGCGTTCAGGATGTGTTGTTGAAACCGCTTAAAAACCTTGAACGCTTCAGAGAGGCCGTATTCGAGTGTCTTTATCCATCGATGTTCACTTCAAAGGTGGAGGAAGATGAGCAGCTTTTTCAGGATTGGGATGCTCTGGTAAGCGATCCATTGGCCGCGTCGAAATTACTCAAACAATTACAGCCGCCGGTTCAGCAAACTATCGCCAATTGCCGTATTAATTATCGCCAGCTCACCATGGCTGAACAGCCGGGGTTAGTGCTGGATATTGCGGCATTATCTGATAACGATCTTGCATTCTACTGTCTTGATGTGACGCGCGCTGGAGATAACGGTGTGTTAGCCGCGCTGTTACTGCGTGCATTATTTAACGGTTTATTGCAGGAACAACTCTCTGGACAAAAGCAGCGATTGCCAGAGTTAAATGGTCTGCTGCGTCAGGTCAATATGCTATTGCGGCAGGCCAATCTCAGCGGTCAGTTCCCTTTGCTGGTGGGTTATTACCATCGACAATTGAAAAATCTGATACTGGTTTCGGCCGGTTTGAATGCCACGCTGCATATTAATACCCACCAAATTCAACTCAGTAACGGCGTGCCACTCGGTACAATGGGCAGTACCCATCTCAACCAAATCAGCCAGCGCGCAGATGCATGGCAGTGTCATATTTGGGGTGCCGGCGGCAGGCTACGTTTGATGCTATCAGCTGAAGAATAATCAACCGGATTTAAATTTTCCGCGGGTTAAAGACAGGACCAGGGGCAAGCTTTACACTTGGGTAATAGTCTTAATTTCCGCGGATTAGCTCCATCCAGGATAAATCCGCCTGATAGTAACTGATATACTCATTTCGTTTTTAAACCGACATATCAAGTATTAACTTGAACGGCCTATTAAGAGAGGTATTTAGATGTCTGCCTATAAGACTAAAGTAAAAAAAGCGGTAATCCCTGTTGCAGGTCTGGGTACGCGTATGCTGCCTGCTACTAAAGCTATTCCAAAAGAGATGTTACCGCTGGTCGATAAGCCGTTGATCCAGTATGTCGTGAATGAGTGCATTGCAGCAGGCATTAACGAGATTGTGCTGGTTACACACTCTTCTAAAAACGCCATCGAAAACCACTTTGATACCAGTTTTGAACTGGAATCCATGCTGGAAAAACGTGTTAAACGTCAGCTGCTGGATGAAATCCAGTCAATCTGCCCACCACACGTAACCATCATGCAGGTTCGTCAGGGTATTGCCAAAGGTCTGGGCCATGCGGTGATGTGTGCACATCCACTGATTGGCGATGAGCCTTTTGCCGTTATCCTGCCAGACGTCATCATTGATGAATACGAATCTGACCCAACCAAAGATAACCTGGCAGAGATGCTGACTCGCTATGAAGAGAGCGGTCGTAGCCAGATCATGGTTGAACCTGTAGCTGATGTTACCGCTTATGGCGTGGTTGACTGCCAGGGCGCTGATCTTGCACCAGGCCAGAGCGCGCCAATGGTGGGCGTAGTTGAGAAGCCTAAAGCTTCAGAAGCTCCATCTAACCTGGCAGTAGTGGGTCGTTACGTGCTGTCTGCTGATATCTGGCCGCTGCTGGCTAAAACCCCTCCAGGCGCAGGTGGCGAAGTTCAGCTGACTGACTCCATTGCAATGCTGATGGAAAAAGAGACCGTTGAAGCTTATCACCTGAACGGCGTAAGCCATGACTGCGGTAACAAACTGGGTTACATGCAAGCCTTTGTTGAGTACGGCGTTCGCCATCCAGTATTGGGTAAAGATTTTACCCAGTGGCTCGAAGGCGCTGTAGGCAACAAAAAGTAACTCAATAAACACAGGATAATTCAATGAAAGTCACTGTATTTGGTATCGGCTATGTCGGTCTGGTTCAGGCTGCGGTGTTAGCCGAAGTCGGACATGACGTTCTCTGTATTGATGTCGACGAAAAGAAAGTCGAAAATTTAAAGAAAGGCCATATTCCGATTTTTGAACCAGGCCTGACGCCACTCGTAATGTCTAACTATGAGTCGGGTCGCCTTAAGTTCAGCACCAATGCGGAAGAAGGCGTCAATCATGGTGTGATGCAGTTCATCGCTGTGGGTACTCCACCCGATGAAGACGGTTCTGCCGATCTGAAATATGTGACTGCAGTTGCGCGCACCATTGCACAGCACATGAACGATCATAAAGTTGTTATCGACAAATCTACTGTGCCAGTGGGTACAGCGGATCGTGTTCGTGCGGTAATGACGGAAACGTTGCAAAAGCGCGATGTGAATATCGCTTTTGACGTGGTTTCAAATCCGGAATTCCTCAAGGAAGGCGCCGCAGTTAATGACTGCATGCGTCCGGAGCGTATCGTCGTCGGAACGGATAACGATGAAGTGGTTGAGCTGTTACGTGAACTGTACGAACCGTTCAACCGTAATCATGATCGTATGATTTTAATGGATATCCGTAGTGCAGAGCTGACGAAATACGCGGCAAACTGTATGCTGGCAACCAAAATCAGCTTCATGAATGAGATTTCCAACCTGGCAGAACGTCTGGGAGCCGACGTCGAGAAAGTTCGTCAGGGTATTGGTTCCGACTCGCGTATCGGTTACCACTTCATCTATCCAGGTTGTGGTTACGGCGGTTCTTGTTTCCCGAAAGACGTGCAGGCGCTGATTCGCACTGCTGAGTCTATCGGCTACACACCGCGCCTGCTGCAGGCGGTAGAAGACGTTAACGATTCTCAGAAGAGCAAGCTGCCGAACTTCATCAAGCGCCATTTCGGTGACGATCTGCGCGGCAAGACCTTCGCTCTGTGGGGACTGGCATTCAAACCCAACACTGACGACATGCGTGAAGCTTCTAGCCGTGTGCTGATGGAAACGCTTTGGGAAGCGGGTGCAACGGTTCAGGCGTTTGACCCGGAAGCGATGGATGAAGCCCAGCGCGTTTACGGTCATCGTGATGATCTTAAGCTGATGGGTACTAAGGAAGCCGCGCTGCAGGGTGCGGATGGCTTAGTTATCTGTACTGAATGGCAAAACTTCCGTGCGCCAGATTTCGATGTCATCAAAAATGCGTTAAAACAACCCGTGATTTTTGATGGTCGTAACCTGTATGATCCAGAGCGTATTAGCAAACGCGGCTTCACGTACTATGCAATCGGCCGCGGAGCGTCAATTAAAACCGTAGAATAATGAGGGATGTATGAAGTTTCTGGTCACCGGCGCGGCAGGTTTTATTGGATTTCACGTTAGTCAGCGCTTGCTGGCCGCTGGTCACCAGGTTGTCGGTATCGATAACCTGAATGACTACTATGATGTCAGCCTGAAACAGGCCCGATTGGATCAGAACACTCAACATCCTGATTTTATTTTCGTAAAAATGGACCTGGCGGATCGCCAGGCCATTTCTTCTTTATTCGCTGAGCATGCGTTTGAACGCGTAATCCATTTGGGCGCTCAGGCCGGCGTACGTTATTCGATTGAAAATCCACATGCCTATGCTGATGCTAACTTAATCGGTCACCTCAATATTCTTGAAGGTTGCCGCCATCACAAGATCGGCCATCTTTTATATGCATCATCCAGTTCAGTATACGGGCTCAACCGTAAAATGCCTTTTTCAACGGACGACTCCGTTGACCATCCTGTTTCACTTTATGCGGCCACTAAAAAAGCCAACGAATTGATGTCGCACACCTATTCTCATCTTTATCAATTACCCACGACTGGATTACGCTTCTTCACCGTTTATGGACCCTGGGGCCGTCCGGATATGGCTCTGTTCAAATTTACCCGTGCGATGTTAGCGGGTGAGCAAATTGATGTGTATAACAACGGGCAAATGACGCGCGACTTCACCTATATTGATGATATTGCAGAAGCGATCGTGCGTTTGCAGGATGTCATTCCGACATCAGATGATAAATGGACAGTTGAAGCGGGTTCTCCAGCAAGCAGTTCAGCTCCCTATCGTGTTTTCAACATCGGTAATAGCCAACCTGTAAGTTTGATGACTTACATTGAGTCGCTGGAAAAGGCGCTGGGAATTGAGGCAAAGAAAAATATGCTGCCAATGCAACCTGGCGATGTGCTGAGTACCAGTGCTGATACCCAGCCGCTGTATGAAGCAATTAACTTCCGCCCACAAACGGGTGTGGAAGAGGGTGTGAAGCATTTTGTTGAATGGTATCGCCACTTCTATCAACAATAACTGAGCATAAAAAAAGGAAGCCTATGGCTTCCTTTTTCTTACCTGGTGGAAAGTGAATACACTATTTGCTATTCACAATTCGAAGCACTGAAATGATTACAGAAGGAAATCGTCCAGTTGTTTTCCTTGTTCTTCAATTGCTTTTTTAATTACTGCAGGCGTCCGACCTTGACCAGTCCAGGTGCGGTTTTCACCGTTTTCGTCGACATATGAATATTTAGCAGGACGAGCAGCACGCTTGGCTTTACTGGATGTTTTGGTCTCAGATAATGCCTGCAACAATTCATTCGGATCGATACCGTCTGCAATTAACATCTCACGATACTGTTCAAGCTTGCGATTACGTTCGGCATTTTCCGTTTGTAGATGCGAATCTTCTTCGCGACGCTCATTGACTACAACTTCGAGTTTTTCCAGCATCTCTTCCAGCGTTTCCAGAGAGCATTCCCGAGCTTGTGCGCGCAATGTACGGATATTATTAAGAATTCTAAGTGCTTCGCTCATTGTCCTAATCCAAAATATATTAAATGGGAGTGGTTCTGCCGTCTCATAATAGTGTTGCGAAAAAATAACTGCAATAGCCAGATTTAAAAGCAAAACGTAAATTAAAAAATGAAGCGTGATTTTAGAACGATACACAAAATATATTTACGCGTTCAGTGATCTTTTTAAGCTGAGCCTTTGTACCGCATGCATTACCATCAGCTATTCCTAACACTTCACCAGTAATAGTAATGAATAAAATATCGGCATAAGTCGTACTTTGCCAAAACGTGCTTTCTTAGTATTGTTGCAGCGAAACAGCGCTTACTAATGATGTTAATTTGAGCAGATGATAAAAAGAATGCATCGCTACAGCTATACAACTTTATGCTAGACTGCGGCGCAACAGATTTAGGCTGCGATGAGATTTTGCTTATGGCTCAACTTTATTTTTATTACTCTGCGATGAATGCGGGCAAATCAACGGCTTTGCTTCAGTCTTCCTATAATTATCACGAACGCGGTATGCGTTCGCTGGTTTATACCGCTGAAATTGACGATCGCTTTGGCGCGGGCAAAGTCAGTTCACGCATCGGCCTCTCGTCTCCTGCGTTTTTATATAACGCAGAGACGAAGCTGGATCAGGATATTGCCGCCGAGCATGCTAAACAAGCAGTGCACTGTGTGTTGGTCGATGAAAGTCAATTCCTCACGCGTGAGCAGGTTAAAGCGTTGTCTGATGTGGTAGATAACCTTGATATTCCGGTACTGTGTTACGGATTACGTACCGATTTTCGCGGCGAGTTGTTTGTTGGTAGCCAATACTTACTTGCGTGGGCGGATAAACTGGTTGAGTTAAAAACCATTTGTCATTGTGGCCGTAAAGCCAGCATGGTTTTACGTCTCGATGCAAACGGCAAACCTTTCAGTGAAGGCGAACAGGTCGTTATTGGTGGTAATGAGCGCTATATTTCAGTGTGTCGCAAGCATTATAAGCAAGCGATTGATGAAGGTTCGTTAAACGCGATATATGGGGCACAACAGCCGCATGCATAGCCATCATGCTGGATAAGAAACTAAAAAACCCGCCGGAGCGGGTTTTTTAGTTAAAACAATTTAAACTTTCTTCGCTTTTTTCTCGATCTTAACTTCTAGTTTAGTCTCTTCAACTCTATCGCTATAAGATTCTGAAAACTCACGTCCGTAGAAAGTATCCAGCATGATTTGTTTAAGTTCAGCAATCAGCGGATAACGTGGGTTAGCGCCAGTACATTGATCATCAAATGCGTCTTCAGCAAGTTTATCGACTTTCGCGAGGAAATCAGCTTCCTGTACACCGGCTTCGCGGATAGAAGTTGGAATGCCCAATTGAGTTTTCATCTCTTCAATCCAGGCCAGCAGTTTCTCTATTTTTTGTGCGGTACGATCTCCAGCCGCTGACAGTCCCAGATGATCGGCAATTTCAGCATAACGACGGCGCGCTTGTGGGCGATCGTACTGACTGAATGCTGTCTGCTTAGTCGGATTGTCATTCGCGTTATAACGAATTACGTTTGAAATCAGCAGGGCATTAGCCAGTCCGTGTGGGATATGGAACTCAGAACCCAGTTTATGCGCCATTGAGTGACATACACCTAAGAAGGCGTTAGCGAATGCGATACCCGCGATAGTTGCCGCATTATGTACACGTTCACGTGCCACAGGATTTTTAGCGCCATCGCGATAGCTGGCGGGCAGATTTTCTTTCAGCAGTTTCAGCGCTTGCAGCGCCTGGCCGTCAGAATATTCATTCGCTAATACCGACACGTAAGCTTCAAGCGAGTGCGTAACTGCATCCAGACCGCCGAAGGCGCAAAGTGAGCGCGGCATGTCCATGACCAGGTTGGCATCAACAATCGCCATATCCGGGGTGAGGGCATAGTCCGCCAATGGATATTTTTGACCAGTAGCATCATCGGTTACCACGGCAAACGGCGTTACTTCAGAACCGGTACCAGACGTGGTGGTAATAGCAATCATGCGTGCTTTGACACCCATTTTCGGGAACTTATAGATACGTTTACGGATGTCCATAAAGCGCAGCGCCAGCTCTTCGAAATGGGTCTCTGGATGTTCGTACATAACCCACATGATTTTTGCTGCATCCATCGGTGAACCACCGCCAAGCGCAATAATTACGTCCGGTTTAAAGCTGTTCATTTGCTCAGCACCTTTACGAACGATACTGAGCGTTGGATCTGCTTCTACTTCAAAGAAAACTTCTGTTTCGATGCCGTGTGACTTCAGTACACGGGTGACTTGATCGGCATAGCCATTATTAAACAGGAAGCGGTCGGTGACGATAAAGGCGCGTTTAGCACCATCAGTTGCGACTTCTTCAAGGGCAATTGGCAGTGAACCGCGACGGAAGTAGATAGACTTTGGAAGTTTATGCCACAACATATTCTCAGCTCGCTTGGCCACGGTTTTCTTGTTAATGAGATGTTTTGGTCCCACGTTTTCAGAAATGGAGTTACCACCCCATGAACCACAGCCGAGCGTCAGTGACGGAGCCAGTTTAAAGTTGTACAGGTCTCCGATACCGCCTTGTGAGGCCGGTGTGTTGATCAGAATACGTGCGGTCTTCATTTTGTCGCCGAAATAGTGCACGCGTTCAATCTGGTTATCCTGATCGGTATACAGACAGGATGTATGGCCGATACCGCCCATGGTCACCAGTTTTTCTGCTTTATCGACAGCGTCGTAGTAATCCTTCGCGCGATACATCGCTAATGTCGGTGACAGTTTTTCATGGGCAAATGGCTCAGATTCATCAACCAGCTTCACTTCACCAATCAGAATTTTGGTATTAGCCGGAACGCTAATGCCTGCCAATTCGGCAATTTTCGCCGCGGGCTGCCCAACTATTGCAGCATTCAGGGCACCATTTTTCAGGATAATGTCCTGAATCGCTTTCAGCTCTTTACCTTGCAATAGGTAGCCGCCGTGGCTTGCAAAACGTTCACGCACGGCGTCGTAAGCGGAATCAACCACAATGACGGACTGTTCAGATGCACAAATGACGCCGTTATCGAAGGTTTTTGACATCAGGATAGATGCGACAGCACGCTTGATGTCGGCCGTTTCATCAATAACGACAGGCGTATTACCCGCCCCCACACCAATTGCAGGTTTACCTGAGCTGTAAGCCGCTTTAACCATGCCCGGACCACCGGTTGCAAGGATTAAGTTAATATCCGGGTGATGCATTAATTGATTCGAAAGCTCAACCGAAGGCGCATCGATCCAGCCGATAATATCCTTTGGCGCGCCTGCTGCAATCGCCGCTTGTAGCACGATGTCTGCGGCTTTATTGGTCGCGTCTTTTGCACGTGGATGCGGGGAGAAGATAATACCGTTGCGGGTTTTAAGGCTGATCAACGCTTTAAAAATGGCGGTTGAGGTCGGGTTGGTGGTTGGCACTATGCCGCAGATCAAGCCAATCGGTTCAGCAATGGTAATTGTGCCGAAGGTATCATCGGTGGCGAGAATGCCGCAGGTTTTCTCATCTTTATAGGCGTTGTAAATGTATTCAGATGCAAAGTGGTTTTTTATGACTTTATCTTCAACAATACCCATGCCAGATTCAGCGACGGCCAGTTTGGCCAGCGGGATTCGTGCATCTGCAGCGGCGAGGGCTGCAGCGCGGAAAATTGCATCAACTTGTTCCTGACTAAAATTAGCGTACTCACGCTGTGCCTTTTTTACACGCTCAACCAGTGCATTAAGTTCGGCAACATTAGTAACGGCCATAGTGCTCTCCTGAAGGAAGTTAAACTCTTTTAGTAAACAAGCCTGAATCCAGAAGTATAGTCCCGCGATGCTTAACTATTGGTCAGGTTGGCGACAATTTGCCTTTGCTTACTAAAAGGGTTTCCTGGTCAAGATGTTTGTAAATCAGGAAATGCTTTCGATGCGGTAAGATTACCCCTGATGGGGTAGGTGAATTTTGATATAGATCAATCCAGACCCAAGCTGACACCTTTCAGCACGAACTTTCGCAAGTAAAGTTAGCGCGATGTGCCACACATTCTGAATCCGTAAGCGTCATCCACATAACCTGACATTAACCGTAGTTGAATTAACTGATATATAGCGAAAAAAGCAGCATAAATTTCTGCTCCTGGCACTGGTTTTCTGCCCGGCTTTTGCTCTACATTAAGCGCGATTTTCTTCTCACACCTTACCGGAGCTTCCTTTGAACCCCGTGCTACTCGACCTTTCCGGCTACATTAAATTTTTTGTCGGCTTGTTTGCCCTGGTAAATCCGGTAGGCATCATCCCGGTCTTTATCAGCATGACCAGCTATCAGGCTGTAGCAGAGCGCAATAAAACCAATCTCACGGCCAACCTTGCCGTGGCCATTATTCTCTGGACGTCACTGTTTCTCGGGGATGGCATCCTGCATCTATTTGGCATCTCGATTGATTCTTTCCGCATCGCAGGCGGTATTTTGGTTGTTACCATCGCGATGTCGATGATTAGCGGAAAACTGGGCGAAGATAAACAGAATAAGCAGGAGAAGTCAGAAAGCGCCATTCGCGAAAGCATTGGCGTGGTGCCACTTGCCTTGCCCTTAATGGCAGGCCCAGGTGCCATTAGCTCAACGATCGTTTGGAGCACGCGTTATCACAGTTGGCAGAACTTAATTGGCTTCACTATTGCGATTGCGATTTTCGCCTTCTGCTGCTGGCTGCTGTTTCGTGCAGCACCCTTAATGGTACGCGTACTGGGTCAAACTGGGATTAACGTCATTACCCGAATCATGGGATTATTACTGATGGCGTTGGGAATTGAATTTATTGTCACCGGCATGAAATCGATCTTCCCCGGATTACTCAATTAATCAGGTTATTTTCAGATTTTAAATGGCGATTGAACCAAAATGGTGCGTCCTGACATTTCATTGCACCATTTTGGTAATTTTATTCATGTTTCTTAACTCATTCCCTGTAACATCACTTTTACTACTTACACCCCTCTGTGCATCTCAAAACTCACATCTTATTGTGATTATTGTCACAGTTTAATGCTCTGAATAATCACGTTGAATTAGAATTCATGAAAAGCTAATTACTTAATTAAAGGCAATTTATGCGTGTTTTTGTTCATTTCGCAGTTAAATGGGTAAAAACTATAAGCTAAAGATAATAATGAATAAACTTGCAGCATTAAAATCATTTAATGATTTTCAATCAATAGGTTGCATGATTTTTTAGTTAGAAAATTAACACTTCTCCTTACCTACTGAACGTGATAAAAGAGAATCTGCTAACATTTTTGCAGTTTAGCTTTGGCGTGCGGGCATCAGTTCTGATAATTTTCGGCACATCACAAATTTTTTATATGATAGCGACAAATGTGTACGCTTTTTGCTTAAAGGCTATCGGGCTTATGATTAAGGTTGATATTTGTTGATGAAATGCATGGTAGCGCAAACGGCCGCACGTTCATTTATTGCGTTGTGCCTAACGGGAGTTTTGGTACAAAGTCAGGCAGCACAGGTACCAGCGGGTACGCAGTTATCAGATTCACAACGAATAGTGATCAATAACGGTAGCGAAGTTGCAACGCTGGACCCGCAAAAAGCGGAAGGTGTACCTGAGTCCAATGTGATGCGCAATCTTCTGGAAGGGTTGGTTGAAACCGATAATAACGGACAACTCGTGCCGGGTGTGGCTAAGCAATGGCAAAGTAATGAAGGGCGCATCTGGACTTTTACGCTGCGTGACGATGCGCGTTGGAGTAACGGCCAGCCCGTTACAGCACAAGATTTCGTTTATAGCTGGCAGCGTCTGGCTGATGCAAAAACAGCCTCACCTTATGCCAGCTATTTGCAGGCGGCGCATGTCGCGAATATTGATGCCATTTTATCGGGCAAAGCGGCTCCCACTGATCTTGGCGTTAAAGCCTTAGACGATCATCATCTGCAAGTAACGTTATCCGAACCCGTTCCCTATTTTGTTGCCATGCTGGCTCACAGCGCGATGAAACCGGTCTATCGTCCGGCGATTGAGCAATGGGGCGAGCAGTGGACGCAACCGCAGCATTATATTGGCAATGGTGCTTTTACGCTGAATGAATGGGTAGTGAATGAAAAAATCACGGTTAAGCGCAACCCATTCTATTGGGATAATGCCCACACAGTGATTGAACAAGGGGTGTTTTTACCTATCTCTTCGGAAAACAGTGATATTAACCGCTATCGCAGCGGTGGCACTGATATGACTAATAGCGCGGTGCCGCCTGAAATGTTTAATAAATTACAGCAGGATCTTGGAGATGAAGTCAAAATCAGCCCGCTGCTGTGTACCTTCTATTACGAAATCAATAATAAAAAAGCACCGTTCAATGATGCGCGGGTGCGCACCGCATTAAAATTAACGCTCGACCGCGACATTATTGCCAAAAAGATCATGGGACAAGGGCAGATTCCAGCCTATGGTTTGACGCCGCCATTTACCCAAGGCATTACACTTTCTCCTCCCGCCTGGGCGCAACAAACCCAGACAGCACGCAATGCCGCCGCCAAACAGTTGTTGGCTGAAGCCGGTTTCAATGCGCAACATCCCCTGCGATTCACGCTGCTGTATAACACCTCAGAACAGAATAAAAGGCAGGCGATTGCGGCGGCATCCATGTGGCAGAAAAACCTTGGCGCGGTGGTGACGTTGCAGAACCAGGAGTGGAAAACGTTGCTGGAAACGCGACATCAGGCGCAATACGACGTGGTTCGTGCCACCTGGTGCGCGGATTACAACGAGCCCTCAACTTTCCTCAACATGTTGCTGAGCGGCTCATCGATTAATACCGCATTTTACCAAAGCTCTGCTTTTGACCAGCTCATGAAGCAAACGCTCTCTACTACGGATGAAGCTAAACGCGCCTCGCTTTATCAACAGGCTGAAGCTCAACTGGATAAAGACTCGCCGATAGTGCCGGTCTACTACCGCGTAAGCGTGCGGCTGGTGAAACCTTGGGTGGGTGGATTCACCGGTAAGGATCCGCAGGACATGCTGGCGTTGAAATACTATTACATAAAGAAACATTGAGTAATGTGGCGATCCGGCGCTACAGTCGGGCGGCACTTTACCGTGGTAAACCCTGAAGGGTGATTAGGGTCTTCGTACAGACAGGCGGAGTTCACCTGGAAACGGGGTACGCCGGGCGTTTAATCGACCTGGTGAAGATAATAAAACTGGAGCGTAATAATGAACAACATCACGAAAAAAAGCCTGATTGCTGCAGGCGTCTTGGCAGCAATCGGCGCGCTGGCAGGGAATGCCGCGCTGGCAGCAACAGTGCCAGCAGGCGTTGAATTGGCAGCAAAACAGGAACTGGTTCGCGGTAACGGCGATGAAGTACAGTCGCTTGATCCGCATAAGATTGAAGGTGTGCCAGAAGATAACATCGCGCGTGATCTGTATGAAGGTCTGATCACCAGCGACAGCGATGGTAAACCGGTACCGGGCGTGGCGGAAAGCTGGGAAAACAAAGATTTCAAAGTCTGGACTTTCCACCTGCGTAAGAATGCCAAATGGTCCAACGGCGAGCCGGTTACGGCACAAGATTTCGTTTACAGCTGGCAACGTCTGGTCGATCCGAAAACCGCATCGCCTTATGCCAGCTATCCGCAATATGGTCACATTGTGAATGTCGATGACATCATCGCCGGTAAAAAACCGACGTCCGAGCTGGGTGTAAAAGCCATCGACGATCACACGCTGGAAGTGACGCTGAGCGAGCCGGTACCGTACTTCTATAAGCTGCTGATCAACTCCGTTATGTCGCCGGTCTACAAACCAGCAATCGATAAATTTGGCGACCAATGGACCCAGCCGCAGAACTGGGTGGGCAACGGCGCCTTCAAACTTGAATCACACGTCATCAACGAACGCGTTGTGCTGGTGCGTAACACCCAGTATTGGGATAACGAACATACCGTACTGAACAAAGTCACCTTCCTGCCAATTAACTCTGAAGTCAGCGACGTTAACCGTTACTTCTCTGAAAATGGCAGCGATATTACCTACAACAACATGCCAATCGAGCTGTTTAAAAAACTGCAGCGTGACAACGGTAAAGAGTTGATGGTGAAGCCGTACCTGTGCACCTATTACTACGAAATCAACAACCAAAAAGCGCCGTTCACCGATCCACGCGTACGTACCGCACTGAAACTGGGTCTGGATCGCGACATCATGGTGAACAAGGTTCTGGCACAGGGCCAGCAACCGGCTTACAGCTTCACGCCGCCGGCTACCGATGGTATGGAACTGCTGCCGCCGGATTGGTTCAAGTGGGATCAGAACAAGCGTAACGAAGAGGCGAAAAAGCTGCTAGCCGAAGCGGGTTATACCGCGGATAAACCGCTGACCTTTAACCTGCTCTACAACACCTCCGATCTGCATAAGAAACTGGCGATCGCCGCGTCTTCCATCTGGAAGAAAAATATCGGTGTGAACATCAAGCTAGAGAACCAGGAGTGGAAAACCTTCCTGGATACGCGTCATCAGGGCAACTTTGATGTGTCTCGTGCAGCATGGTGTGCGGATTACAACGAACCTACGTCGTTCCTGAATATCATGTTGTCTGATAGCAGCAGTAACACCTCACACTATAAGAGCGCTGACTTCGATAAAGTTATTCACGATGCAGTTAAAGCTGCCGACGACAAAGCGCGCGTAGCGGATTACCAGAAAGCTGAGCAGATTCTGGATAAAGACAGCACCATTGTGCCAGTTTACTACTACGTCAACGCACGTCTGGTGAAACCTTACGTGGGTGGTTATACCGGTAACGATCCGCTGGATAAAACCGTCGATAAAAATCTGTATATCATTAAACATTAATAGCACTCAGGCTATCGATAGTGGCGGTGCTGCGGCACCGCCTTTTTACTTTGTGAAGCAACAGCCTGGTAGGTACGGCAATGTTAAAATTCATCCTGCGTCGGCTCCTGGAAGCCATCCCGACGCTGTTTATCCTCATCACCATCTCATTCTTTATGATGCGACTGGCACCCGGCAGTCCATTTACCGGCGAACGTGTGCTCTCGCCTGAAGTGATGGCCAATATCGAAGCGAAATACCATCTCAATGACCCGATTGGGAAACAGTATCTCAGCTATCTGGTCCAGCTGGCACATGGCGATTTTGGTCCATCGTTTAAATATAAAGATTATTCAGTGAACTATCTGGTAGGCCATGCCTTCCCGGTTTCAGCCAAACTCGGTCTGGCGGCATTCTTCCTTGCCGTGGTGCTGGGCGTGACGGCGGGCGTCATCGCTGCCTTAAAGCAAAACAGTTTGTGGGATTATGCCGTGATGGGGGTCGCGATGACCGGCGTGGTGATCCCCAGCTTTGTCGTTGCACCTTTACTGGTGCTGGTCTTCGCGATCACTTTACGCTGGCTGCCCGGCGGTGGCTGGAACGGCGGCCAATGGAACTACATGCTGCTACCGATGGTCGCGCTCTCGCTGGCCTACATCGCTAGTATTGCGCGTATTACCCGCGGCTCGATGATTGAAGTCATGCACTCAAACTTTATCCGCACGGCACGCGCCAAGGGTTTACCGTTGCGTCGTATCGTACTGCGTCATGCGCTCAAGCCCGCCATGCTACCGGTTCTTTCCTATATGGGACCTGCGTTTGTCGGCATCATCACCGGTTCTATGGTCATTGAATCCATCTATGGTTTGCCGGGCATTGGCCAGCTGTTCGTTAACGGGGCACTGAACCGTGACTATTCGCTGGTGATGAGTCTGACCATTCTGGTTGGCGTGCTGACCATTCTGTTTAACGCGATCGTTGATGTGCTGTACGCCGTGATCGATCCGAAAATCCGTTACTGATTGTGGAGCTCGCCCATGATGTTAAGTAAGAAAAACAGCGAAGCTCTGGATGCCTTCAGTGAAAAACTGGAAGTCGAAGGGCGCAGCCTATGGCAGGATGCGCGTCGCCGCTTTATTCACAACCGTGCTGCGTTCATCAGTCTGTTGGTGTTACTGGTGATCACGCTGTTCGTGGTGTTTGCACCGATGTTGTCGCAGTTCAAATATGACGATACCGACTGGGCGATGATGTCTGCCGCGCCGGATACCGTTTCTGGCCATTGGTTTGGTACAGACTCATCGGGGCGCGATCTGCTGGTGCGCGTCGCGATTGGTGGTCGTATCTCACTGATGGTCGGCATCGCTTCCGCCTTGATCGCGGTACTGGTGGGCACGCTCTATGGCTCATTAGCCGGTTATCTGGGCGGTAAAATTGACTCAGTCATGATGCGTATCCTCGAGATCCTCAACTCCTTCCCGTTCATGTTCTTCGTCATCCTGCTGGTAACCTTTTTCGGTCGCAACATTCTGCTGATCTTTGTCGCGATTGGCATGGTGTCGTGGCTGGATATGGCGCGTATTGTGCGCGGTCAGACATTAGGCCTGAAGCGTAAAGAGTTTATCGAAGCGGCGCAGGTGGGCGGGGTGAGCACCTTCAATATCGTGTTGCGTCACATCGTGCCTAATGTGCTGGGCGTGGTGGTGGTGTATGCCTCGTTGCTGGTGCCGAGCATGATTCTGTTCGAATCCTTCCTCAGCTTCCTTGGCCTTGGGACGCAGGAACCGCTCAGCAGCTGGGGCGCTCTGCTCAGCGATGGCGCCAACTCAATGGAAGTGTCGCCGTGGTTGCTGATGTTCCCGGCAGGTTTCCTGGTGGTCACGCTGTTCTGTTTTAACTTTATCGGCGATGGCCTGCGTGATGCCCTCGACCCGAAAGATCGTTAAGGAGTTTCCCGATGACCATTCATGAATTTCAGCCAGCAATGGCTGCGCGTGCGGGAAACAGTAACCTGCTGCTTGATGTGAAAGATCTGCGCGTCACCTTTAGTACCCACGACGGTGATGTCACTGCTGTGAACGACCTCAATTTTTCACTGCATGCGGGTGAAACACTGGGCATTGTCGGTGAGTCCGGATCGGGTAAATCACAAACCGCGTTTGCCTTGATGGGCCTGCTGGCAAAAAATGGTCGCATTGGTGGTTCAGCCAAGTTCAACGGCGCGGAGATCCTTAATCTGCCCGAGAGCAAGCTGAACAAACTGCGTGCCGAGCAAATTGCGATGATTTTCCAGGACCCGATGACCTCGCTCAATCCTTACATGCGCGTTGGCGAGCAGTTAATGGAAGTGCTGAAGCTGCACAAAGGGATGAACAGCGCACAGGCCTTTGAAGAATCGGTGCGTATGCTGGATGCGGTAAAAATGCCGGAAGCGCGTAAGCGCATGAAGATGTTCCCGCACGAGTTCTCTGGCGGTATGCGCCAGCGTGTGATGATCGCCATGGCGCTGCTGTGTCGCCCGAAACTATTGATTGCCGATGAACCCACCACGGCGCTCGACGTCACCGTGCAGGCGCAGATCATGACGTTGTTAAATGAGTTGAAGCGTGAATTCAACACCGCAATTGTGATGATTACCCACGATCTCGGCGTGGTCGCGGGCATCTGTGACAAAGTCTTGGTGATGTACGCCGGTCGTACCATGGAGTATGGTCGCGCACGCGATGTGTTCTATCAGCCGGCGCATCCTTATTCCATTGGGCTGTTAAGCGCGGTACCGCGTCTGGATGCCGAAGAAGGTGAGTCACTGACCACCATTCCAGGTAACCCGCCAAATTTGCTGCGCTTACCGCAAGGCTGTCCGTTCCAGCCTCGTTGCGCCTACGCCATGGACATCTGTTCCAAGGCACCGCCGCTGGAGCCTTTTGCTGAAGGTCGTCTGCGTGCCTGCTTCAAGCCGGTGGAGGAATTAGTATGAGCACCGTAGTTGAAGAGAAAAAAGTTCTGCTGGAGATCGCCGATCTCAAAGTGCATTTCGAGATTAAAGATGGCAAACAGTGGTTCTGGCAACCGCCGCACACCTTGAAAGCGGTAGATGGTGTCAGCCTGCGTCTGTACGAAGGTGAAACGCTCGGTGTCGTCGGTGAATCGGGCTGCGGTAAATCGACGCTGGCGCGCGCTATCATTGGGCTGGTGAAAGCCACTGAAGGACGTGTAGCCTGGTTAGGGCGCGATCTGCTGGGGCAAAGCCAGGAAGAGTGGCGCCAGGCACGCAGCGACATCCAGATGATCTTCCAGGATCCGCTGGCGTCGCTGAATCCGCGTATGACCATCGGCGATATCATCGCTGAACCGCTGCGCACCTATTATCCGAAGATGCCGCGCCAGGACGTGAAGGATAAGGTGAAAACCATGATGATGAAGGTTGGGCTGCTGCCAAACCTCATCAACCGTTATCCGCATGAGTTCTCTGGTGGTCAGTGTCAGCGTATTGGTATTGCGCGTGCACTGATTCTCGAACCGAAGTTAATCATCTGTGATGAGCCGGTATCAGCGCTGGACGTGTCGATTCAGGCGCAGGTGGTTAACCTGCTGCAGAAGTTACAGCGCGAAATGGGGCTGTCGTTGATCTTTATCGCGCACGACCTGGCGGTGGTGAAACACATCTCCGATCGCGTGCTGGTCATGTATCTCGGTCATGCGGTTGAGCTGGGTACTTACGATGCGGTGTATAACAATCCGCAGCATCCCTATACTCGTGCGCTGATGTCAGCCGTGCCCATTCCCGATCCGGATCTGGAGAAGAATAAGCAGATTCAGCTGCTGGAAGGGGAGTTGCCGTCGCCGATTAATCCGCCATCGGGATGCGTGTTCCGTACGCGTTGTCCGATTGCCGGACCAGAGTGCGCCAAAACGCGACCGCTGCTGGAAGGCAGCTTCCGCCACGCGGTATCGTGCTTAAAAGTCGATCCGCTCTAAAACAAAACGCCGGGCAAATGCCCGGCGTTTTTTCTCTCAGTCGTCGCTTACTCGCGCCAAAGGATATGGCAGAGTTTATGATCTTTTTCACGGCACAGCAGAACACGCGCAAACACATCGGTAATCGGCTCGCCATCAGCTTCACCTAATCCAATCACCACTTCAGCGAAGAAGTCAGGGTTAAGATCAAAATCGACATGTTCCTGCCAGTCTTCTGCAGGATCGAACAGTTCTGCGCCACCGCGCTCTTCAAACTGCAAATTAAAGAGAATAATGTCAGCGGGATCGAGGTTGTCGCCAGCCAGCTCAAGAAAAATATCGTAAGCCTGCTCCAGCGTTTCATCTTCAGTAAGGCGATTATTTAAATCCATGGTCATTCCTGCTTGCCGTGAGGCGGTAATATTTTCGCTCGTTTTACAGTAAAGGACTAAAGAAGTAAAACAGTCGTTCAACGATGCGTTGCCACCAGGCACGTTTCGCCCAGCGCGCACCATCCAGCAAGCGTGAGCGAGCGATATAATCATCCTGTACGGTGGCGAGATCGCTGCCGAAGCCGTCATCATCAACCACCAGTGTTATCTCAAAATTAAGCCACAGGCTGCGCATATCCAGGTTGACGGTGCCGACCAAACTCAGTTGCCCATCAACCAGCACGCTCTTGGTATGCAGCAAGCCATCTTCAAATTGATAGATTTTTACGCCGGCTTCCAGCAGTTCGGTAAAGAAGGCACGGCTTGCCCAGCCCACCAGCAGCGAATCATTGTGGCGTGGCACAATGATGCTAACTTCCACCCCGCGCAAGGCAGCGGTACAGATAGCATGCAGCAGGTCATCACTCGGTACAAAGTAGGGCGTCGTCATGATCAGCTGCTCACGCGCCGAATAAACCGCCGTGAGCAATGCCTGATGAATCATATCTTCCGGGAAGCCGGGGCCGGATGCGATCACCTGAATGGTATGGCCGCTCTCCTGCTCGAACGGCATCACATTGCCATCTGGTGCTGGCGGCAGAATGCGTTTACCGGTTTCAATCTCCCAGTCACAGGCATACACAATGCCCATTGTGGTCGCGACCGGACCTTCCATGCGTGCCATCAAGTCAATCCACTGGCCAACGCCCGCTTCCTGTTTGAAAAAGCGCGGATCGACCAGGTTCATACTGCCGGTGTAGGCGATGTAATTATCAATTAACACCACTTTACGGTGCTGCCGTAAATCCATGCGGCGCAGGAACACACGCAGCAAGCTGACCTGTAGCGCTTCAACCACATCAATGCCCGCATTACGCATCATATTGACCCACGGACTGCGGAAGAAGGTGACGCTGCCTGCTGAGTCCAGCATTAAGCGGCAATGCACGCCACGGCGCGAGGCTGCCATCAGCGATTCCGCAACCTCATCGGCTAATCCACCGGGATGCCAGATATAGAACACCATCTCAATATTGTGGCGAGCCAGTTGAATGTCACGAATTAATGCGTGCATGACGTCGTCGGCGTTAGTCAGTAGCTGTAGCTGGTTACCTTTAACACCCGCGATGCCCTGACGATGACGACACAAATCAAATAACGAACGCGCGACATCACTGTGTTCAGTAGCGAAAATATGGCGGCACTGTTTAAGATCGTTCAGCCATTTAGCGGTGGAAGGCCACATGGTTCGCGCGCGTTCGGCGCGTCGTTTGCCCAAATGCAGCTCTCCAAATGAGAGATACGCGATTATACCCACCAGCGGCAGTATGTAGATGATCAGCAACCAGGCCATTGCTGAGGTGACCGCACGACGTTTCATCAGAATTCGTAGCGTGACACCCGCAATCAGCAGCCAGTAACCAAACAGCAGCAACCAACTGATAAGGGTATAAAATGTGGTCATTAAGTGGACGTCCTGTTCGCGCTTTGTTGTGCAAAGTTTACGTGCTGATCACAGGTAGTGAAACCTTTAATCGTGAATGACGTTTCGATGAAGCTTTCGATTTGGCATTTGCTAACAGATCTTTATAATGCCTGCCGAGTGTAGCCGGTCTGAGAGGGTGTGATGAGACGCAGCAAAAATGAAGTGGCGCGCTGGAGAATGTTACGTCAGGTACACCGTCGTCGTTCTCGTTGGCTGGAAGGGCAATCGCGTCGTTATAAACGCATCCATACTATTCGTCATCAGGTGGCGCAGCAGCATCGCCGCTCCATCCTGTTTATCTCACAAATGGTGTGATTAACCTGCGCGGTCATCAAGCGCCGGCGCGTAGCACCAGCAGGACGTTGACCATCTGTACCGCTGCTGCCAGCACAATCATCATGACAATTTGCTGCCGAGCGTGGCGCCAGCTATGCCGGCGCCATACAACAAGTGCTCTGCCGATGAGCGCTAAAGCAAGCACCAGCAGTAAAACGGACTGCCACATAGATCAGAAGACGCGTTTGAACGGCTTAACCGCGACTTTCTCATACACACCTGCGGCAATATAAGGATCATCCTTGGCCCATGATTCCGCCACTTCCAGTGACGAGAATTCGGCAATGATCACCGAACCGGTGAAACCCGCCGGACCAGGATCGTTACTGTCAACCGCTGGCAGCGGGCCCGCAGCAATCAGTCGACCTTCATCTTGCAACAGCTTCAAACGAGCAAGATGTGCGGGACGTACCGAATTGCGTTTTTCCAGTGAATCAGCGGTATCTTCCGCATAAATGACGTAAAGCACGATGGGATACTCCCGTTAGACTTGCCGAAATTGCGTGACACGTTAAGTGATCGTTAATCAGAGTGCAAACGAAAGATAAATACGCTGTCATTCAGCGCAATCAGGGTTAAAAAAGCCCTTTCTGACGGCGCTTGCACATCGCTTATTGAAACTGATTGCTATTTGCATTTAAAATCTGCGCTTCACTCAATGAACATGAATGATATGACCACGTTGACTACGCCTTTGCCTACACGTACCCCCATCGCTGTAATTTTATCCGTGGTACTTCACGGTTCGTTGATTGCTGGCATTCTCTATGCATCGTTTCATCAGGTAATTGAAGTTCCAAAAGCATCGCAACCCATCAGCGTTTCGCTGGTAGCGCCTGAAGTGCAACCCGAGCCCGCTCCAGCGGAGGTGACGCCACCGCCGCCAGAACCTGAGCCGGAGCCAGAAGTTGCGCCTGAGCCACCTAAGGTTGAGCCGGTGCCGATTCCTAAACCGGAACCCAAGCCGAAGCCTAAACCTAAACCGAAGCCAAAGGTTGAGAAGAAGCCGGAGCCAAAACCGCGTCAGGAAGTGAAGCCGCAGGAAAATCCGGTGAAACAGGAAGCGCCAACCACGCAAACGCGCCCAACTACCGCGCCAAAAGCCAATCCGACCGCGACCCCCAGCGTTTCCGATGGGCCGAAGGCAATGAATGTCAGCAAGCCTGCGTACCCAGCGCGTGCGTTTGCGCTCCGGGTTGAAGGGCGTGTGCGTGTACAGTTTGATGTGGATAGCGATGGACGTGTTGATAACGTCGAGATCCTCTCTGCCGAACCGCGCAATATGTTCGAGCGGGAGGTTAAGCAGGCGATGAAGAAATGGCGCTATCAGCCGGGGCGTCCTGGCAAGAATTTAACGATGAATATCGTGTTCCGCATCAATGGCGGCGCCAATATCGAATAAGCGTAGGCAGAGAATGGGCAAAAAAAAGCGGTCAACTGACCGCTTTTTCTGCGTTATAGATCACTCAAATTACTTCTGCCGGGCGGCAACGGGCGCGATTGACCGGTATTGTCGACCGCCACGTAAACAAACACGGCTTCAGTTGCGCAGTACGTTTGACCGATGGGGTCGGACGAGACTTTCTTAATCCACACTTCTACATTTATGGTCATTGAGCTGTTGCCAGTGCGAATGCAGCGGGCGTAACAGCTCACTACATCACCAACCGCCACCGGCTTCAGGAAGGTCATTCCATCCACGCGCACGGTGACTACCCGACCTTCGGCAATTTCTTTGGCCTTAATCGCGCCACCCATGTCCATCTGCGACATCAGCCAACCACCAAAGATGTCACCGTTGGCATTGGTATCCGCCGGCATTGCCAGGGTACGCAACACCATTTCGCCTTGCGGCGACTTATGTTTTTCGTCCATTGCTCAGTTCTTCTGCAGGTGAAGAGAAGCCCGACGATGTCGGGCGGAGTGTTATTATTTTTGTTCTTGTTGCGGCATCTGTCGCCAGATATAAACGCCGCTTAACAGGGTGAAGAGTAGGGTCAGGCCGGTCAGACCGAACACCTTAAAGTTAACCCAAAACTCTTGCGATAACCAAAATGCAACATAAATATTTGCCAGGCCGCAGGCGAGGAAGAAGATGGCCCAGGCAACGTTGAGGTTACGCCAAACGCCTGATGGCAGCTGCAGCTCTTTACCCAACATGGTTTGAATCAGCGGCTGCTTCATAAACCACTGGCTATATAGCAGCGCCACCGCGAACAGAGAATAAATTACCGTCACTTTCCATTTGATGAACTCATCGTTATGGAACACCAACGTCAGCGTGCCAAATACCGCAACCAGCACAAAGGTGAAAATGGTCATCTTTTCCAGCTTGCGGTAAAGCACCCAACTGACGACCAGCGCCAGGCCGGTGGCGACAATTAGCGCGCCGGAGGCCACAAAGATGTCGTACAGCTTGTAGAAGATGAAGAAAACCACCAGGGGAAGAAAATCGAGTAACTGCTTCATAGCGTTTCCAATTAGGGCAGGAGCGTACAGTTATGGCGCTCAAATGAGCGCCATAACGATTAACGTAACAGCATATACAGCCGGTACAGATAAATAATCAGCACAGCAGAGACCAGATTACCCAGCGCATTCAATACCACGGAGGCGATGTTAGCGGGCAGTACCGTCAGCGATGAAAAGAAGAACATCAACACAATCTTCGCCAGCAGCCATAGCACAATCGCAGGCGCAATCACCTTAATATTCTTCCAGGCGAGGCGCATGCTAGCGCGCATGGCACCTATTACACCGAGCTTCTCATTAGCAAGAATCACTGGCGCCAGCGAAAACAGAATCGCCAGAATTACGCCTGGCACCATCAGCACCATAAAGCCCAGTTGCACCAGCAGGGTGATCAGGAAAGTTTGCAGCAGCAGCTTTGGCAGCATGGGTGCTGAAGCACCGATAGCGCGCAGCGCGCTGACGCGTTGTCCGCCTGACACCATCGGGATCAGCATTAGCATGCCGCCCAGCAGCAGCGTGTTACCAATCAACGCGGCAAATGTGCCTGCAGCAGAAGCGCGCAGCAGAATACGTTGCTGATCCGGCGACATATTTTGTACCAGCTCAAACAGCGATGATGCGCTGTCATCGGACTGGCTCAACAATGATAACTGGTCTTCACCTGGCGTTAACGCGTGGCCGACGATCACAGTAATGAACGACGTCAGCAGCGCCAGCAGTAAAATAGTAACCAACTGATGGCGCAAAAAATTTCCTGTGTCACGGTATAACGAGCTTGCCGTGATAGACATGTAAACTCCTTGAAAGAACCGGATTAATTAACCCGGCGATTGTACATGTTCTACTGGCGTGCTGGCACCCGCATTGCGATAACTTTCTGTCATGTCTGGTAAAGAAGGGTGAAAAAGCGCAGTAAATGCGCAGCATGTTGGGGTTGCTAACGGGTGCCGCGCTCATCCTATGCTGAAAATGCAAACTCATTTCAGTTTGAAACCTTCACAGCAAGATTACAAATTCACCGCGCAGGGCCAAAATTGATCTGAATCAATCCATTGTTTTTTAAGTAGTTAATTTGAAATGATGCAGATGATCTTTTAGCTAAAAAGAGGTAGATCTTGGGCCGCAAATAATTTTGAGACCCTACTTTTTCGCAAAGGAGTGATGATGAAACTGGCAAAATGTGCACTGCTGATAGCCCTGGCAATCCCACAACTGGCACTGGCTCATGAAGCGGGTGATTTTTTTATGCGCGCGGGTAGCGCCACCGTACGTCCGACCGAAGGCTCTGATAATGTGCTGGGTATGGGCGGCTTTAACGTCAGCAACGATACGCAGCTGGGGTTGACCTTTACTTATATGGCGACGGATAACATCGGCGTTGAGCTGCTGGCAGCCACGCCGTTCCGTCATAAAGTCGGCCTCGGTGCTACCGGTAATCTTGCCACCGTGCGCCAGCTGCCACCAACATTAATGGCGCAGTATTATTTCCTCGACAGTAAAAGCAAAGCGCGTCCATATGTGGGCGTCGGTATTAACTACACCACTTTCTATGATGCCAAATTCAATCAGACGGGCGAGGATGCCGGTTTAAGCGATCTGAGCGTCAAAGATTCATGGGGTATGGCGGGACAGGTGGGGCTGGATTATCAAATCAACCGCGACTGGATGCTGAATGCATCGCTGTGGTACATGGACATTGATACAGAAGTGAAATTCAAAGCGAACGGTGAGCAGCAGAACATCAACACACGTATCGATCCTTGGGTGTTCTTCTTCGGCGCGGGATATCGTTTCTAACTTACGTTTAGAAAGGAAGCGGGCGACCAAAAGGTCGCCCGTTGTGTTATTTAATCTGCATGTTGTTGACAACAGATTTCACGCCAGCCACGCTACGCGTAACAGAAACTGCGCGATTAGCCATCTGCGGTGAACTGACAAAACCACTTAGCTGCACTTTACCCTTAAAGGTTTCCACATTGATCTCGGTGGATTTCAGCGCTTCGTCATTCAAAAGCTGAGCCTTAACCTTGGTGGTTACAACGGTATCGTCGATGTATCCGCCTGTGCCTTCTTTGGTTGCTGTTGGAGCACATGCGCTAAGTGTCAGCGCCATTACTGCAGCCATCATAATTCCTGCAACGACTTTAAAAAAATTCATTGGTTATCTCCCTGTCTTAGATGATGTTTCGCCGCAATGGGGCGGCGCAATTAATTGTGGTCTGGCGTTGCGAAATCGGCAAATCGCCGTGAGTGAAAAAGATGAAAAATTTCTGATTTTTGCCACTTATTGATCCAATCGTAGTAATTGCGGCGCAGGGAAGGATGAGAGTGTCAGAGAAAATGAGGAAAGAAAGGTTTGTGGCGATAATAAAGGCCTTATCCGCGTCGGCGAAAAAGGCCTTGAAGGATTTTTAGCGGGTGGCTGCTTTCAGGTTGCTAACAAAAGCTTTCAGTTCGCTAAGCAGCGTTGTGGGCTCATTCTGGTTACGCTCAATGATCTTCACAATCGCAGAACCCGAAATCGCACCGGCCGCGCCTGCAGCAATCGCCTCTTTTACCTGGCTGGGTTCAGAGATGCCAAAGCCCTGCAGCGGCGGCGCAGCATTGAACTCACGCAACTTTTCAATCAGGTGATGCAGCGGCAGGCTGGCGCGATTTTCCGAACCGGTTACACCGGCCCGAGACAGCAGATAGGTATAACCGCGACCCTGTGCAGCGATCTCACGCAGCAGCTCATCGTCGGCATTTGGCGGACAGATAAAGATCGGTGCCACATTATGGCGCATCGCGGCCTGACGGAACGGCGCGGACTCTTCCAGCGGCACGTCAGCAACCAGCACCGAATCGACACCCACCGCTGCACACTGTGCATAAAAGTTGTCAATACCTTTGCTGAACACCAGATTGGCATACATCAGCAGGCCAATTGGCAAATCGGGGTATTTCTGACGAACGGTCGCGAGGATTTCAAAACACTGCGCCACGGTGGTGCCCGAAGCAAAGGCGCGTAGCGTTGCCCCCTGAATGGTGGGGCCATCGGCCAGCGGATCTGAGAACGGGATGCCGAGCTCTAACGCATCAGCACCACCTGCCACTAAGGTATCAATGATTTTCAGCGACAGTTCAGGTGAAGGATCGCCGAGGGTGACGAAGGGGACAAACGCGCCTTCTTGCTGCGCCGACAGACGTTGAAACAGCTGGTTATAACGTTCCATCAGATCTCTCCCTTGGCTTTCAAAATATCATGAACGGTGAAGATGTCTTTGTCGCCGCGGCCGGAGAGGTTAACCACCAGCAGCTGCTCTTTTTCCGGATTCTCACGAATCATTTTCAGGGCGTGTGCCAGCGCGTGTGAGGATTCGAGCGCAGGGATAATTCCTTCCGCGCGACACAGCTCTTTAAAGGCGCTCAGCGCTTCGTCATCAGTAATTGAGACATATTCAGCGCGGCCGATGCTGTTCAGATGCGCGTGCTGTGGACCGACTGATGGGAAGTCCAGACCCGCAGAAATCGAGTAAGACTCTTCAATCTGGCCCTCTTCGGTCTGCATCATCGGTGCTTTCATCCCGAAGTAGATGCCTACGCGACCATGTTTCAGTGGCGCACCGTGTTCACCGGTTTCAATGCCGTGACCAGCGGGCTCGACGCCGATCAGACCCACACTCTCTTCTTCGATAAAGTCAGCAAACATGCCGATAGCGTTCGAACCGCCGCCTACGCAGGCTAACACCGCATCTGGCAAACGACCTTCGCGCTCCAGAATCTGCGCTTTCGTCTCTTCGCCAATCATGCGCTGGAATTCACGCACAATGGTTGGGAACGGATGTGGGCCAGCCGCAGTGCCGAGCATATAGTGCGCGGTTTCATAGCTGCCAGACCAGTCGCGCAACGCTTCATTACAGGCATCTTTCAGCGTAGCGGAGCCGCTATGTACCGGAATCACTTCTGCGCCCATCAGACGCATACGGAATACGTTGGGTGACTGACGTTCGACATCTTTCGCGCCCATATAGATGCGGCATTTCATACCGAGCAGTGCGCAGGCTAACGCCGAGGCCACGCCGTGCTGACCTGCGCCGGTTTCGGCGATAATCTCATTTTTGCCCATACGCTTGGCCAACAGCGCCTGACCAAGCACCTGGTTGGTTTTGTGCGCGCCGCCGTGCAGCAGATCTTCACGCTTCAAATACAGGCGGGTTTTAGTACCTTTGGTCAGATTGCTGCACAGCGTTAACGCAGTTGGGCGTCCTGCGTAGTTCTTCAGCAGGTCAGTAAACTCGGCCTGAAATTCAGGATCGCGCTGTGCTTCAACAAAGGCGTTTTCCAGCTGGCGCAGGGCTGGCATCAGGATTTGCGGCACATATTGGCCGCCAAACTCGCCAAAATAGGGATTCAATAACGTGGTCATTTCTTCATCTTCCTTATTCGGCCCGCACGCTGGCGGGCAAGCGAAATTAATAGGCGCGCAGCGTGCGGAATACCGCCGCGACTTTGCTGGCATCTTTAATGCCTGGCGCAGACTCTACGCCGGAGTTGAAATCAAGGCCGGCACAGCCTTGCTGCGCGGCTTCAACACAGTTATCTGCGCTTAGGCCACCGGCCAGCAGCACGTTGCTCAAATCCTGGCCTTGAAGCAGGGACCAATCAAAACGCTGGCCGGTACCGCCCTGGCCGTTATCTAACACGTAGCGATCAACATGTGGCCAGTCGCGTGCAGGTAAGTGATCTTTGATGCTCAACGCTTTCCAGATTTTTATTTCTGCTGGCAACGCCTGACGCAGTTCCGCGACGAACGCCTGGTCTTCATCGCCGTGCAGCTGGATCGCCGCCAGTGTTAATGTCGTGGCTTTGGTGACAATGTCACTTATGCTGCTATTGCGGAACACACCCACATACTTCAGCGGAGCGGCAGCCTGCACCTCTTGTGCCTGTTGACTGCTGATTTTACGCGGCGAGCCTTCGGCGAAGATCAGCCCACCGTAAATGGCGCCGGCTTCGTGCGCAGCAAGCGCATCTTCGGCGCGGGTTAAACCGCAAACCTTATTATCACCCAGCAGCACGCGACGCACGCCAGCGGTCAGGTCAGCTTCTTCCATCAATGCGGATCCAATCAGGAAACCATTGGCAAAATGACTTAATTCTCGCACTTGCGCATAGTTATGAATGCCCGATTCACTGATCACGGTGACGCCATGGCCGAGGCGCGGCGCCAGCTGACGTGTGCGGTTCAGGTCGATAGACAGGTCACGCAGGTCGCGGTTGTTAATCCCAACCACTTTGGCTTCCAGCGCAATGGCGCGCTCCAGCTCTTCTTCATTACTCACTTCGGTTAGCACGCCCATTTTCAGGCTGTGTGCCACGGCGGCGAGTTGACGATACTGTTCATCGTCCAGTACCGATAACATCAGCAGAATGGCATCCGCCTGGTAATGGCGTGCTAAGTAAATCTGATAAGGATCGATGATAAAGTCTTTGCACAGTACCGGTTGAGTGATAGCGGCGCTGACGATCGGCAGGAACGCAAAATCGCCCTGGAAGTATTTTTCATCGGTTAATACCGAAACCGCAGAAGCGTAGTGACGATAAACTCCAGCGATGGTCGCGGGATCGAAGTCCTCGCGAATTAGCCCTTTAGAGGGTGAGGCTTTTTTGCATTCCAGGATGAATACGGTGCGCGAGCCACGCAACGCATCGTAAAAATGGCGTGCCGCAGGTTGCAAATCGTTCTGGAAGGTTGCCAGCGGCTGCTGAGCCTGACGCGCTTCAACCCAAACGGCTTTGTCTTGTACGATTTTCTCTAAAACAGTGCCCTTAATACTCATCTCATCCTCTCGCTGCCAGAGCAACAACGCGCTCATAAGCCTGTCCGCTGCGAATGGCAGCGATGGCACGCTCTGCGTTGTCGCGCAAATCTTCATTTCCGAATACTTTCAGCAACATTGCGACGTTCACCGCAACGGCCTGCTCATGGGCGGGCTGGCCTTTACCCTGGAGTAAACGGGTCAGAATGTCACGGTTTTCTTCCGGGGTGCCGCCCGCCAGCGCTTCTTTATCGTGGAAACCAAAACCAAAGTCTTCTGGTGTCAGCTGATATCCGGTGATTTCACCATCGCGCAGCTCTGCCACTTGAGTAGGGCTGTGCAATGCAACTTCATCCATTCCTCCACCGTGTACCACCGCCGCGCGCTGGTAACCCAACACTTTCAGCGTTTGTGCAATCGGTAAAACCAATTCCGGGCTGTATACGCCAATCACTGCCAGCGGTGGACGCGCGGGATTAATCAGTGGACCCAGTACGTTAAACAGCGTGCGCGTCTTCAACTGTTGACGTACCGGCATGGCGTGACGAAAACCGCTGTGATACTGCGGTGCAAACAGAAAACAGACGTTGAGATCGTCCAGCGCCTTGCGTGCTTGCTCTGCCGGCATATCCAGATTGATGCCAAACGCCGCCAGCAGATCGGAAGATCCCGATTTACTCGAGACGCTGCGGTTGCCGTGTTTCGCCACTTTTAAGCCGCAGGTCGCCGCGACAAAGGCGCTGGCGGTGGAAATATTAATGCTATTACTGCCGTCGCCGCCGGTACCGACGATATCGGCAAAGGTGTAATCCGGGCGCGGAAACGGCTTAGCGTCTTCCAGCAGTGCGGAAGCGGCACCGGCAATTTCCTCGGGACGCTCGCCACGCACTTTCATAGCAATCAACGCGGCAGCGAGCTGTGTCGGCTCCAACTGGCCTTTAATAATGGCGCTAAACAGCTGGTGGCTCTCTCCCTGGCTGAGGGTTTCTGATTGATAAAGTTTTTCCAGAATAGTTTGCATCATAATCTCCCTATTATTTCGCCAGCGCCCAGGCCAACGTCTGTTCTAATAAACGCGCGCCCTGAGTGGTGAGAATGGATTCGGGGTGGAACTGGAAGCCACATACCCGGTCGGCATCATGGCGTACGGCCATCACCATGCCGTTGTAGCTGGCGTTAACGGTTAACTCTGCGGGCGTATTACTGCCTACCAGCGAGTGATAGCGTGCCACTGGCAGCGGATTGCTGAGTCCGGCAAACATGCCTTCGCCGTCATGCGTAATAGAAGACGCTTTTCCGTGCAGGATTTCGCCAGCCTGGCCAACATGACCGCCATAAGCTTCAACGATTGCCTGATGACCGAGACAAATACCGATAATCGGCAGACGACCGCGCAGCGCTTGCAGCAGGTCGGGCATGCAACCGGCATCTTTCGGCGCGCCCGGACCTGGCGACAGCATCAGAATCGGATTTTCCATCTGCTGCAGGCGTTCGATCAGTACGTCAGCGGGCACATTGTTGCGGTAAATCACCACGTTGTGGCCGAAGGTACGCAGCTGATCAACGAGGTTATAAGTAAAGGAGTCGATGTTATCGAGCAGCAGGATATCGGCCATCAGAAAATCTCCTTGCAGTGATGGGCTGTTGCGATGGCACGTAATACCGCACGCGCTTTGTTGCGGCTCTCGTCCGCTTCGGCCTGAGGCTGAGAATCGAGTACCACACCGGCACCGGCTTGCACGGTAGCCACGCCGTCTTCGACCCAGGCGGAACGGATCACGATGCAGGTATCGAGGTCGCCGTTGGCCGTGAAGTAACCCACTGCGCCGCCGTAGCTGCCGCGACGTGTGCCTTCTTTCTCGGCGATTAGCTGCATTGCGCGCACTTTCGGCGCGCCGCTCAGCGTGCCCATGTTCATGCAGGCGCGATAGGCGTGCAGCACATCAAGGTCTTCACGCAGTGTGCCCACCACGCGTGACACCAAATGCATCACAAACGAGTAGCGGTCAACCTTCGTCAGATCAGCAACGTAGCGGCTACCGGGTACACAGATGCGTGCCAAATCGTTGCGCGCTAAATCGACCAGCATTAGGTGCTCCGCCATCTCTTTATGGTCAGTACGCATTTCAAGTTCGATACGGCTGTCGAGATCGCGGTCCAGCGATCCATCGGCATGGCGACCACGAGGGCGCGTACCGGCAATCGGGTAGATCTCAATCTGACGTGAGGTAGCGTCATATTTCAGCGAGCTTTCCGGCGACGCGCCAAACAGGGCGAAATCCTGGTCCTGCATAAAGAACATGTAAGGACTCGGGTTGCTGTTTTTCAGCGTGTCATATGCGGCCAGTGGTGAAGGGCACGGCAGCGAGAAGCGACGTGAAGGTACCACCTGGAAGATTTCACCGATGCGAATCGCTTCCTGCATCTCACGCACTACGCTGCAATACTCTTCGTCGCTCTGGCTGGTGCTCAGCGCCATCTGCTCCACGCGCTGAACGGGGAGTGCGGGCGCCGCCTGGGTCATTTGACCGCGCAGTTGTTCAATGCGGCCTTGCAGACGCTGGAACTCGCTGGTAGATGGAGTGAACAAACTGGCCTGCAGGCGCGCGCTGCGCTGCTGGTGGTCGATCACCAATAAGGTTTCAGCCAGATAGAAGCAGTAATCCGGGCAGCGCTGTTCGTTGCGCAGTTCTGGCAGATCTTCAAATCCAGCCACTAAATCATAGGCAAAAAGACCACCCAGCAACATCGCTTCGCGCTCTTCTTCAGGGCTGTTAACCAGCTGCGGAATCAGGCGCAGGGCATCAAATACTGAGAGTGCTTTCAGGCGTGAATCTTCATCTTGTAGACCCTGTGGCTGAGTGAAATGCAGCTCGCGGCCATCAGGACGCACTTCAATACGTACGTCAGATGGCAGCGCTTCATCCAGCAGCGGCAAGATAGCGCGTCCATTTTCGGATAACGCTTTGAGGGTAACGACGTTGCCCAGCGCACTGACGCGCAGCGCGCTATCGACGATGAGCAGACTTTTCAGGTTTTGTTTGCTGTCGATATCCGCAGATTCAAGCAGCAGAGTTGCTGGACGTGCGCCGCATAACTGATGAAACACTGCGGCCGGATCTTCGCGGTAGGGCGCGGTACCGGTTATCAACTTCAATGTAGGTTTCGCAATAGCCATAATGGATTCTCTGAATTTCGCTCAAAAAAAAGCCCGCTCGGTGGCGGGCTCAGGTATCTGCACAGCGGTTACGCAAGTTGTGCACGACGACGTCGCCCGTTAAAGGGATCATCGCGCCACCAACCAGTTAAATGCGTACCCAAAATAGCCATGATTAAATACCCGTTACGTGTGAACTTGTGTACTAGTTAACTGGTTCGGGCGAAAAAAGTCAATACCCTTTTTCAGCCCAAGGCAAAATCGTTATCATGCCTGCCAGTTTATGCCGTTGCTGGAGTTCTCTTGTCAGACATTGCTCGTTTTCCCCTTTACGATTTACATAGCCACACGTTGGCTTCAGACGGCCTATTGACGCCTACCGCGCTGGTGCAACGTGCGGTTGAAATGAAAGTCGGTGTGCTGGCTATTACCGATCACGACACGGTGGCGGGGGTAGCAGAGGCGCAGGCAGCGGCAGTGACCCAGGATCTGCCGATCCGCGTGCTGGCTGGTTTAGAAGCCTCCACCTTATGGGAAAATCACGAAATCCATATTGTGGGGCTGAATGTGGATTGCCAGCACCCCGCGCTGACAGCATTTCTTGCGCATCAGCATCAGTGTCGCCTCGACCGTGCACAGCAGATTGCCGAACGCCTTGAGCGCGCGCGTATTCCCGATGCGCTGGCTGGCGCACAGCGTTTGGCGCAGGGTGGCCTGATTACTCGCGGCCATTTTGCCCGTTATTTGGTAGAAATCGGCAAAGCCGACAATATGGCGCAGGTCTTCAAGAATTATCTGGCGCGCGGGAAAACCGGCTACGTGCCTCCGCAATGGTGTACAATTAAACAAGCCATTGATGCCATTCATCATTCTGGCGGCTATGCCGTTTTAGCGCACCCAGGTCGTTATGGCTTGTCGGCGAAATGGTTAAAGCGGCTGATTGCGCATTTTGCTGAAGTGGGCGGTGACGCGATGGAAGTCGCGCAGTGCCAGCAAGCGCCGAACGAGCGCACGCAGTTGGCCACCTATGCGCGCGATAATCAGTTAGCAGGGTCGCAAGGATCAGATTTTCACCAACCTTGTCCGTGGATAGAGCTGGGACGTAAATTATGGCTACCGGGTGGCGTAGAGCCGGTTTGGGAACGGTTCCCGGAGTTGGCGCCCAGCGTTGCTGTTACAGACAGGTGATATGAGGTTTTTATGAGTCAATACTTTCACATTCATCCCGACAATCCGCAGCCGCGCCTGGTTAATCAGGCGGTCGATTATCTGAACAAAGGCAGCGTGATTGTGTATCCAACCGATTCTGGCTATGCGCTGGGCTGTCGGCTGGAAGAGAAAAACGCCATGGAGCGCATTTGTCGTATTCGCCAACTGGATGGTAATCACAACTTTACGTTGATGTGTCGCGATCTGTCAGAACTGTCGACTTATGCGCAGGTGGATAACTCTGCGTTTCGTATCCTGAAAAACAATACGCCAGGCAACTACACCTTCATTTTGAAGGCGACAAAAGAGGTGCCGCGTCGATTGATGAATGACAAACGTAAAACCATCGGGCTGCGCGTGCCATCAAATCCCGTGGCGCTAGCGCTGCTGGAGCGTTTGAATGAGCCGATGATGTCGACTTCACTGATGTTACCGGGCAACGACTTTACGGAGTCCGATCCCGAAGAGATTCAATACAGCATTGGCAAGCTGGTGGATCTGATCATCGATGGTGGCACGCTGGGACAGCAGCCGACTACGGTGATCGATCTCACCAGCGATACGCCGGTGGTGGTGCGTGAAGGCGTCGGTGACACGCGCCCGTTCCAGTAATCATGCATGGTCAGGCGTGGCGTTCAGCGTCTGACCGATATTTGATTGCAGCCATGTTTTGAAATCTCCGTACGGAATATACAGAGAGACATCTTTTAAGATGACTTTCTTACTACGCACATTTGAAATTTCGTGACTGTAACCGACAATAACACCACCAATAGTTTGGTCAGCATTATATACCGCACCACCTGACATACCTTGCACTACGCCCGCATTGGATGCCATTGCCATGCAGGGTTTTTTATTCCACTTATTGGTGATAGCCGTGCGCGCCAAATTAACGCCGCTCGATTCCACCGGCATGGCGGAAATAAAGCTATAACCGTACATCTTAATCGGTTCGCCCACAGCGCCGCTGCGGAATTTAGCCAGAGTTTCCGGACTGTTTTTATGATAGATAATCGCGACATCGCAATAAGGGTGATAAGCCTTCACGCGTTGAACGGCAGTTTTCGCTACGTGAGCCGCTGTCAGACTATATTCTGGCGTCAGAGGAATGGTTGTGCCGAGGATGCCCAAACCTAATACAGTCGGGATGCCTGTCACGCTCATATCAACGTGTTGCATCGCAGTACGGCTGTACTCAGTATGGCCCACAGAACAACCGCTCAGTGCCAGCGCCGCAAGCGCAGGCCAAAGCAGAGAGGTTTTCATGGCAGTGATCTTCATTAAAGCATGTCACTAAAATCCCTGGTGAAGACTTTCGACATGCGAATTAAATTCATTCCGTAAATGAATAAACGCGTTAATTCCCGCACGCGCCGGTTTATATTATCAGTGAAATTACACAGTGTTCGTTAATGACTTGTTAGCAAAACGAAGGTGATTCGTAAGCGTAAGATTTTTTATAAATGCGACACACTGGATTTCAGGCTTAAATTTTACACAGTTTTTTTATCAGAACAATTCATCAAATTTAATCTTAATCAATAAATACAAAAATACAGACTTAATCCAACCTTTAGAGCCAATAAGCTATAAATTTAGATTTGATATTAGATTGAAACCCATTTAAGTCTGTTATTTGGAGTTTTGTGCTGTTTTGTTGTTTTTATCTGGATTTAACGTTTGCAGTATTCCAGAAGCGTGGCGAGCTCTGCTATCCACTTAGTCTTGCATGGCGCTAATGTATCATGCAGCTAATATTGATGCATTTATAGGGCACAGGAGGTTAGGAGCAAATGAAAATAATTCAGACACTTGGCGGCGATGCGCGGGATTGCAATTGAGGAGATCTATCAATCTGCTGAATGTTTCATCCACTGGCACGGCAAAGGGCGTTTTTGTCAAGCCAACTATTATCGGCAGCAAAGGAAAAGGTGTTAACAAAACTTGCGTTAGTGTAAAATCGCGGGCCGCCTGAGATTGCATAAGCGATGCACAGCGGTAACAGATTCTGATATGGGAATTGGTAATCCCTGTATCGCACCTCTTCTTACCACGACGCCTGGGAAGGCGACAACGAGGCTCCATGAGCGAAAAATTACAGAAAGTTTTAGCGCGCGCCGGTCACGGTTCGCGTCGCGAAATCGAAACCATGATTTCAGCCGGACGCGTTAGCGTTGACGGCAAACTGGCGACGCTTGGCGATCGCATCGAAAGTGATAAATCACTGAAAATCCGTATTGATGGTCATCTGGTTTCCATCGCTGAATCGGCGACCGAAGTCTGCCGCGTGTTGGCGTATTACAAACCGGAAGGTGAACTCTGCACACGCAACGATCCAGAAGGGCGTCCAACCGTCTTTGATCGTCTGCCGCGTCTGCGTGGTTCACGCTGGATTGCCGTTGGTCGTCTGGATGTGAATACCTGCGGCCTGATGCTGTTCACCACCGATGGTGAACTAGCTAATCGCCTGATGCATCCAAGCCGCGAAGTTGAGCGTGAATATGCGGTGCGTGTGTTTGGTGAAGTGGATGACGACAAAATCCGTCAGCTGAGTAAAGGCGTGCAGCTGGAAGATGGTCCAGCTTCCTTCAAAACGATCAAGTTTGCTGGCGGTGAAGGTATTAACCAGTGGTATAACGTGACGTTGACGGAAGGACGCAACCGCGAAGTGCGTCGTCTGTGGGAAGCGGTAGGCGTGCAGGTGAGCCGCCTGATGCGTGTGCGCTACGGTGACATCCAATTGCCGAAAGGCCTGCCACGCGGCGGCTGGATAGAGATGGAGTTACCGGCGGTAAACTATCTGCGTACTTTAGTCAGTATGCCGGAAGAGACCGTGACCAAAGTGGCGGTTGAGAAAGATCGTCGTCGCACCAAGGCTAACCAGATTCGTCGTGCGGTAAAACGTCACGGTGTGGTGAGTAACAATCCGCGTCGCAATACTACTAAACGCGGTTCCTGATGCGATGACTGACGCCGCGTTCTGCGGCGTCAGCCTATTACCAATCAATTCCTTGCTGTGCCTGAATTCCCGCATCAAACGCATGTTTCACCGGACGCATTTCCGTCACGGTATCTGCCAGATCCAGCAATCTACGATGGCAACCGCGGCCAGTTACGATCACGCTCTGCTGCGCGGGACGTTGTGCTAGCGCCTGCACCAATTCATCTAAATCCAGATAATCCATGCTCACCATGTAGGTGATTTCATCGAGGATCACCAGATCGATGCTTTCATCCGCTAACATGCGTCGCGCCTGCAGCCACACCAGCTGGCAAGCGGCAGTGTCGGTCTCGCGGTTTTGCGTATCCCAGGTAAACCCGGTGGACATCACCTGAAACTCGACGCCGTGCTGCTCCAGTAAGTTGCGTTCTCCATTTGGCCATTCGCCTTTAATAAACTGTACCGCCGCCACTTTTTTACCGTGCCCGCAGGCGCGCAGTGCGGTGCCAAAGGCGGCGGTAGTTTTACCTTTACCGTTGCCGGTGAACACCATCAATATACCGCGCGTTTCGGTGGCGGCGGCGATACGGGCATCAACCTGTTCTTTGAGGCGTTGCTGGCGCTGCTGATGGCGATCGCTCATGCGGTTGCCGGCCCCGCTTTGCGTCCCGGCTGCGCATCAAAGCTGGTGCCCGTTTTACGACGACTGTCGTCGCCCATTAAATAGAGATACAACGGCATTAAATCAGCCGGTGTTTTAAGCAAGTTCGCATCCTCTTCCGGGAAGGCACTGGCGCGCATTTTGGTGCGTGTGCCGCCAGGATTAATGCAGTTGACTCGCAGATGACGATTTTTATATTCATCGGCCAACACCTGCATCATGCCTTCAGTCGCAAATTTTGAAACCGCATAAGCGCCCCAGCCGGCACGTCCAGTGCGACCCACGCTTGACGTGGTAAAGACCAGCGAACCCGCATCTGATTTCAACAGCAGCGGCAGCAGCGCCTGGGTTAAATAGAAGGTGGCATCAAGGTTAATCTGCATCACATCACGCCAGATTTGAGGATCAAGCTCCTCCAGCGGCACAATCTCACCGAGAATGCCGGCATTGTGCAGCACGCCATCTAGGCGCGGTACCAATGCAGCGACCTGTTCGGCCAACTGCTGACAGCTTGCTGGCGTGGCGTCGGCAAGATCCAATAACAGTGAGGCAGCAGGCTGTTTGTTCAATTGATTAATGGCCTGTTCGGTTTGCTGCAGCGTCTGCGGATTGCGTCCCAACAGAATGACGCGCGCGCCATAACGCGCATAAGTCAGCGCCGCTTCACGGCCAATGCCGTCGGAAGCGCCAGTGACGAGGATAATGCGATTTTCCAGCAGATCGCTTTTCGGTTGATAATGCACAGCGATGTCCTTTGCTCGGGTCAGAAGGTTTTTGGCTTTATGCCTTAAATTGCCGCCCGGTGCAATCGCTCAGGCTCGCATTCTGTGCCGCCTGCGGGCATTTCACGCGACGACAACGTTTAAAGCGGGTAAACTTAAATCTGTTGTAATTTACTGTTTAATAAGGCGGCAGAATGGATTTTTTCTCCAGTTACGGATTATTTCTGGCTAAAGCCGTCACCGTAGTGGTGGCGATCGCAGCTATTGTTCTGATTGTGCTCAACGCCGCGCTGCGCAAACGTCACAGCGGCGGCCAACTGCGCCTGACGCATCTCGACGATGACTATCGTGAGATGAAGGAAGATTTGCAGCTCGCCAAAATGAAACCGCAGGCGCAAAAAGTATGGCTCAAGCAGCATAAAAAAGAAGAGAAGCAGAAGGCTAAGATCGATAAGCGCAACGCCAAAGCGGGCGTGAGCGAGACGCCAAAGCCAACGCTCTATGTGCTCGAGTTCAAAGGCAGCATGGATGCAAGTGAAGTCACCTCGTTGCGTGAAGAGATCTCTGCAGTATTGGCCGTCGCCACGCCGGGTGATGAAGTGCTGCTCCGCCTGGAAAGTCCTGGCGGCGTGGTGCACGGCTACGGTCTGGCGGCTTCACAGTTGCAACGTCTGCGCGATGCCGGAATGCAGCTGACCGCGGTGGTGGATAAAGTTGCTGCCAGCGGCGGTTACATGATGGCCTGCGTTGCTGATCGCATTGTTGCCGCGCCGTTTTCCATTATTGGTTCAATTGGCGTCGTTGCGCAGATCCCCAACTTCAACCGATTGTTGAAGCGTAATAATATTGATGTCGAGCTGCATACTGCTGGGCAATACAAACGTACCTTGACACTGTTTGGCGAAAACACCGAAGAAGGGCGCGAAAAGTTTCAGGAAGACCTTAATGAAACCCATCAGCTATTTAAAGACTTCGTGCACCAGATGCGCCCCTCGCTTGATTTGAATAAGGTGGCGACAGGTGAGCATTGGTATGGGGCTCAGGCGCTGGATTTAGGCCTTGTTGATGAAATTGGTACCAGCGACGCATTGATTATCCAGCATATGGAGCGCTTTACCGTATTGGGTGTGCACTATGCCCGCAAACGTAAAATGATGGATCGCTTCACCCACAGCGCCAGTCTAGCTGCTGAGCGGTTGATTCTGAAAATGTGGCAGCGCGGCGAGAAGCCGCTGTTGTAAACGCGAGCCCGGCAATTGCCGGGCTTTTTTATGCCAGGTGATATTGAGCGGAGAGTTCCACGGCAAGGTATTTGAAGACATTAAACACCGTAGTGGTTTTGGCGGTAGGTAAGCCTTCATCATCAAGAAAATAGGGACCACGAAACACCAAAACATCACCTTGCTGAATCACATCATTGGCTTCTAATCCGACAAAATAATTGTCGTGCTGCGTGATTAACTGATTAGCTATTTCCAGTAACGCCTGGCGTGAAATAGATTCCGTTGGCACTGACATTGTTTACCTCATTTTTTGACAGCCAATTTTCTCCTTCTATATTACTTGCGAGCCATCGCGTTCAGCAAATCAGCATTGCGTCATAAAACTGGCGCAAAATTAGGCAGAATGCTAATTAAGTTGCGTAACGGATTTTATCAGGTAGAGTGTGGGCGATTCAGCTTTCAGGGAGATCACACCCGGATGTGTGGTTCTGTCAGATGGAAAACTCGCTCCTAATCATAAAGTTGCAGAAGTCGACGCAATCTGACCTGAGATTATCCCTGCTGCCTTGAAATGACAAATGCTGGCAGCAATATTGAACCCATTGGGTTTTGGGGCCTCCAATTCTCTCCCGTTTATCAGGACGTTTCATTTAGGTAAAGGTACATATGGGTAAAGCACTCGTCATCGTTGAGTCCCCGGCAAAGGCCAAAACAATCAATAAATACCTCGGTAATGACTACGTGGTGAAATCCAGCGTCGGTCATATCCGTGATTTGCCGACCAGCGGTTCGACTGCCCGTAAAAGTGCCGATGGGGAAAAGACGAAAACTGGCAAAAAGGTAAAGAAAGATGAGAAAGCCGCATTGGTCAACCGCATGGGTGTCGATCCCTGGCATGGTTGGGAAGCGGATTATCAAATTCTGCCTGGCAAAGAAAAAGTCGTCGCTGAGCTGAAAAACCTGGCTGCCGATGCCGACCACATCTATCTCGCAACGGACCTTGACCGCGAAGGGGAAGCCATTGCCTGGCACCTGCGGGAAGTGATCGGTGGCGACGATAAGCGCTTTAGCCGCGTGGTGTTTAACGAAATCACCAAGAATGCGATTCGTCAGGCGTTTGAGAAGCCGGGCGAACTTAATATTGAACGTGTTAATGCGCAGCAAGCGCGCCGTTTCATGGACCGCGTTGTGGGTTACATGGTCTCGCCGCTGCTGTGGAAGAAAATTGCCCGTGGTCTGTCGGCCGGTCGCGTACAGTCGGTTGCTGTGCGTTTGGTCGTTGAGCGCGAGCACGAAATCAAAGCCTTCGTGCCGGAAGAGTATTGGGAAATCGATGCTGATTTCGCCACGCCGAAAGGCGCCGATCTTGCCATGCAGGTTACACATCAGAATGACAAAGCGTTCCGCCCGGTTAATCGTGAGCAAACTCACGCCGCGGTCGCCATTCTGCAAAAAGCGCGTTATGAAGTGCTGGATCGTGAAGACAAACCGACCAGCAGCAAGCCTTCTGCCCCGTTCATTACGTCTACCTTGCAACAGGCGGCGAGCACGCGTCTCGGCTTTGGCGTGAAGAAGACCATGATGATGGCGCAGCGTCTGTATGAAGCCGGCCACATTACTTATATGCGTACCGACTCCACCAACCTGAGCCAGGATGCGGTGGCGATGGCGCGTGGCTATGTTGAAAGCAGCTTTGGTAAGAAATATCTGCCAGATGCGCCGAACACCTATGCCAGCAAAGAGAACTCGCAGGAAGCGCACGAAGCGATTCGTCCTTCAGATGTGAATGTCGTGGCAGAACAGCTGAAAGATATGGAAGCTGACGCGCAAAAACTGTATCAGCTGATTTGGCGTCAGTTTGTTGCCTGCCAGATGGTACCGGCGCAATACGACTCAACCACGCTGACGGTGGGCGCGGCTGAATTCAAATTGAAAGCGAAAGGGCGCACGCTGCGGTTTGATGGCTGGACGCGTGTAATGCCAGCGCTACGTAAAAATGATGAAGATCTTACGCTGCCGCCCGTTGATGTTGGCGACATGCTGGATTTGAAAGAGCTGATGCCCAGCCAGCACTTTACCAAGCCGCCGGCGCGCTTCAGTGAAGCTTCGCTCGTACGTGAGTTGGAAAAGCGCGGTATTGGTCGTCCATCGACCTATGCATCGATCATTTCCACCATCCAGGATCGTGGTTACGTGCGTGTCGAAAACCGCCGTTTCTACGCTGAGAAAATGGGGGAAATCGTTACCGATCGTCTGGAAGCGAATTTCCGCGAGCTGATGAACTATGACTTCACCGCGCGCATGGAAAACAGCCTCGACCAGGTGGCTAATAATGAAGCCGAGTGGAAAGCCGTGCTCGACTCCTTCTTCAGTGATTTCAGCCAGCAGTTAGATCACGCTGAAAAGGATCCAGAAGAGGGCGGCATGCAGCCGAACCAAATGGTTATCACGTCAATCGATTGTCCGACGTGTAGCCGACCAATGGGGATTCGTACAGCCAGTACCGGCGTATTCCTTGGCTGCTCAGGATATGCTTTGCCGCCGAAAGAGCGCTGCAAACAGACCATCAACCTGATTCCGGAAAACGAAGTGCTTAACGTGCTGGAAGGCGATGATGCTGAAACCAACGCGTTGCGCGCCCGTCGCCGCTGCCAGAAGTGTGGTACGGCAATGGACAGCTATCTGATCGATAACCAGCGTAAGTTGCACGTCTGCGGTAATAACCCAGAGTGCGATGGCTACGAAATCGAGCAGGGCGAGTTCCGTATCAAGGGTTATGACGGTCCAATTGTTGAGTGCGAAAAATGTGGTTCTGAAATGCACCTGAAAATGGGCCGTTTCGGTAAATACATGGCTTGTACCAACGACGAATGTAAAAACACCCGTAAAATTCTGCGCAATGGTGATGTCGCGCCGCCGAAAGAAGATCCGGTGCCGCTGCCAGAACTGGCATGTGAAAAATCGGATGCATACTTCGTGCTGCGTGACGGCGCTGCGGGTGTGTTCCTGGCGGCTAATACCTTCCCTAAATCGCGTGAAACCCGCGCGCCGCTGGTAGAAGAGCTGCAGCGCTTTGCCGATCGTTTGCCTGAAAAACTGAAATATCTGTCGGAAGCGCCTGCTGCCGATCCAGAAGGTAATAAAACGCTGGTGCGTTTCAGTCGTAAGACTAAGCAGCAGTACGTTTCATCAGAAAAAGACGGCAAAGCCACGGGTTGGTCAATGTTCTACATTGACGGCAAGTGGCAGGAAGCGAAGAAGTAAATCTCCCTAAGGCCAGCATCAGCTGGCCTTTTTCCCATCCTTATAGCTAAACGTTCTACATTCTTCCTTTAACTGATATAGTGGTTATAGATTCTTTTCGTCTCGCTGATTCGCTTTCCCTCCTTTAATACCATTAAGGTGTCAATACGCCTGCTGGGAATGCACCTCTGTCGCTACCAGGAAGATATAACTATGAAATTGCAGCAGTTGCGTTACATCGTCGAAGTGGTTAATCACAACCTTAATGTCTCGTCGACCGCCGAAGGCTTATATACCTCGCAGCCTGGCATTAGTAAGCAGGTACGTATGCTGGAAGATGAGTTGGGCGTGCAGATCTTTGCCCGCAGTGGTAAACATCTGACACAGGTAACGCCTGCAGGTGAAGAGATAATCCGTATTGCACGTGAAGTGTTATCAAAAGTGGATGCGATTAAATCTGTTGCGGGTGAGCATACCTGGCCGGATAAAGGGTCGCTTTACGTGGCCACCACGCACACCCAAGCGCGTTATGCTTTACCTGGCGTGATTAAAGGCTTTATCGAACGCTACCCGCGCGTTTCACTGCATATGCACCAGGGATCACCCACGCAGATTGCTGAAGCTGTATCCAAGGGCAATGCTGATTTCGCCATCGCCACGGAAGCTCTGCACCTCTATGACGATCTGATCATGCTGCCGTGCTATCACTGGAACCGTGCAATTGTAGTAACGCCAGACCATCCTCTGGCAGGTAAATCGAATGTGACGATTGAAGAGCTCGCTGATTTCCCCTTAGTGACTTACACCTTTGGCTTTACCGGGCGCTCAGAGCTTGATACCGCGTTCAACCGCGCGGGATTAACACCGCGCATTGTATTTACAGCGACCGATGCGGACGTGATTAAGACGTACGTGCGTTTAGGCTTAGGTGTGGGTGTGATTGCCAGCATGGCTGTAGATCCGATTGCCGATCCCGATTTGGTTCGTATTGAAGCATCAGAGATCTTTACGAATAGCACCACCAAAATTGGCTTTAGACGCAGCACCTTCCTGCGCAGCTATATGTATGATTTCATACAACGTTTTGCGCCGCATCTGACTCGTGATGTCGTGGATGCAGCGGTTGCATTGCGCTCCAATGAAGACATTGAAGCCATGTTCCGCGACATCAAGTTACCCTTCAAGTAAATTCCTAACTCATTCTTTTACCAAGGTGTCCAGTGGGCACCTTCGGAATCCCATAGCGCTTAGCGCCAGTAGTACTTCAAAAAAAATCATTATTTTTATGTAAATGAAACATGGGTCACATGTTTTTCTATTGTTAGTTCTTAAATGCGAATCAGTACACAATTTTTACGATGCTACTTTGCAGCTCGCCAGGAATATTCCCATACTCTAGTTAAGAGTTGATGGAGAAGGGCTTTTTTACTGGGTTACTAAATTAAACTCAAATTTAGATTGGATCTAATTTGTCGATAACCCAAATTTACAATGTAACTATTTAATTAATAGTTATCGTGGCAATTAAATTTATCTCATCAATTTTTTGTGTTTTGATAAATAGCGTTAATCGTTGTGCTCAATAAAAATAACTGGATTTTCGGTCTTAACAAGTTTAGGATTCGTCCTAAATCTTAATCGTTGTCATCAATCGTTTTATTGAGAGTGATTATCAAAAACTATGAACACGAGAATAACTGTACAGCCGGCCTTCCGGACTAAAAGCACCAAAGTTGAGCGTTCTGGTAATACTCGTCGCAAAGCTTGGTTGACTGTCTTCGCTGCTTCAGCACTGTTCTGGGTAGTGGTGGCGTTAATGATTTGGCGTATGTGGGGTTAAGCCATGTGGGCAAATACACTCAGTCGTAAACATCCAGTATCTGCGCGTCAGCCGCAAACGCCTGCGTGCAAAGTGAAAGACGTTGTTTCCACTGAACAGCAAGTAACGATTCCTACTTCGTGGGAACTCAGTGAAAATCAGCGCAATTTTATTGAATCCTTCATGGATATGAAGTCGAAATAACGCAGTCTGCGTTGCGTACCATATACATATATTTAGTCCCTCTTTTTGCCGGATTATCCGGTGGGCAAGTTAAAAGCCCGTCCTTTAACACTCAGCATTAAAAAAACGGTGTCATCAGTACAACGCTGAAGACGGTGGACTTTTTTTGCCCGGAATCCGGGAGGGAGTGAATGATGAACATTAATACAACGACGTTATCCTGGTTTAGCGTATATACCTTTTCGTTTGCTTTTTGGGCAGCAGCCTTTTGGGCAATGATGTAAACCCATAACTCAAATTAAACTGTTCTATTTAAATGCCCTGACAAACGTCGGGGTATTTTTCATTGTGTTTTAATGTGTCATTTCGTGTTGTTATCAAAACGTTAACGGGAATGTGGTCTATCTTTAAGTTAAACCTTGCAGTCACTGAGGTTTAAAAAGAGATTTACTTACATGGAGGCGCTATGTCGTTAACGTTACGTGAGCAGAGTCAGGACACGCTGGATGTTCGGGCAAAAAAATATCATTACTACAGCCTGCCTAAAGCCGCTCAGCAATTGGGCAATATTGATCGTTTGCCCAAGTCAATGAAAGTCCTGCTTGAAAACCTGTTGCGCTGGCAAGATGGTGACTCTGTCACGCTTGAAGATATTGAAGCGCTGGTTGCATGGCAAAAAGATGCCCATGCCGATCGCGAAATTGCCTACCGCCCCGCGCGTGTATTGATGCAGGATTTTACCGGTGTGCCCGCAGTGGTGGATTTAGCCGCCATGCGTGAAGCGGTAAAACGACTGGGTGGTGACGTTGCTAAAGTCAATCCACTATCCCCGGTTGATTTGGTTATTGACCACTCGGTCACCGTAGACCATTTCGGTGACAATGAAGCTTTCGGTGAGAACGTTCATTTAGAGATGGAGCGTAATCACGAACGCTACGTCTTCCTGCGCTGGGGGCAAAAAGCCTTTAATCGCTTCCGCGTTGTGCCGCCGGGCACCGGGATTTGCCATCAGGTCAACCTGGAGTATTTGGGTAAATCAGTTTGGCATGAAACCCTAAATGAGGAAGACGTTGCCTATCCGGATACGCTGGTTGGTACCGATTCACATACCACAATGATCAATGCGCTTGGCGTGTTAGGGTGGGGCGTTGGCGGTATTGAAGCCGAGGCTGCCATGTTAGGCCAACCGGTTTCTATGCTGATTCCTGATGTAGTGGGCTTTAAACTCACAGGGAAACTACGCCCCGGTATTACCGCAACCGATCTGGTATTAACCGTCACGCAAATGCTGCGTAAACATGGCGTGGTCGGCAAATTCGTTGAATTCTACGGTGATGGCTTAGCTGACTTACCGCTTGCCGATCGTGCCACTATCGCCAATATGGCTCCTGAATACGGAGCAACCTGTGGCTTCTTCCCTGTTGATGACGTCACATTAAGTTATATGACGCTCACGGGCCGCGATGCAGAGCAGGTGGAATTGGTTGAAGCTTACGCCAAACAGCAGGGCATGTGGCGTAACCCTGGCGACGAGCCGGTGTTCACCAGCTCCCTGGCACTGGATATGGGTAGTGTCGAATCCAGCCTTGCGGGACCCAAACGACCACAGGACCGTGTTTCACTGGGCGATGTTCCGACTGCATTTGATGCCAGCAATGAGCTGGAAGTCAATCAGGCTCAAAAACCGCATAAAACCGTCAGTTACCGCGACAGTGAAACCGGAGATAGCTATCAGCTGGATGATGGCGCGGTGGTGATCTCGGCGATCACTTCTTGCACCAATACTTCAAACCCAAGCGTATTGATGGCTGCCGGTTTGCTGGCCAAAAAAGCGGTTGAACGCGGTTTGATGCGCAAACCATGGGTCAAAGCTTCGCTGGCGCCGGGATCGAAAGTCGTTTCTGATTATCTGGCCGTTGCGCAATTAACACCTTATCTGGATGAGCTGGGTTTCAATCTGGTCGGGTACGGTTGTACCACCTGTATTGGTAACTCGGGTCCGCTGCCGGATGCTATAGAAAGCGCGATTAAAGAGGGCGATTTGACGGTCGCCGCGGTGCTTTCTGGTAACCGTAACTTTGAAGGACGTATACATCCATTAATCAAAACTAACTGGCTAGCATCACCACCGCTCGTCGTTGCTTATGCCTTGGCGGGCAATATGAAAATCAACCTTCAGTCCGATCCGCTTGGACAGGATCGGCAGGGTAATGATGTGTTTTTGCAAGATATCTGGCCATCGCCGGAAGAGATTGCGGAAGCGGTGCAGAAAGTAACCAGCGATATGTTCCACAAAGAGTATGCCGAAGTCTTTGATGGCACGCCGGAATGGCAGCAAATTAAGGTGAGTGAGGCGGCAACCTATGATTGGGATGGCGACTCGACTTACATTCGTTTGTCGCCATTCTTTGACGACATGGAGAAAACACCGAAGCCGGTACAGGATATTAAAGGTGCGCGAATTCTGGCCATGTTGGGCGATTCGGTCACCACCGACCACATTTCGCCGGCAGGGAGTATCAAAGCTGAAAGTCCAGCTGGGCGCTATTTACTTTCGCACGGTGTTGAGCGTACCGATTTCAACTCGTACGGTTCACGTCGCGGCAACCATGAAGTGATGATGCGCGGCACCTTTGCCAATATTCGCATCCGCAACGAAATGGTACCGGGCGTAGAAGGCGGTTATACCAAACACTTCCCGAGCAACGAACAGCTGGCGATATACGACGCCGCGATGAAGTATCAGCAAGAAGGCGTGCCGTTAGCAGTGATTGCCGGTAAAGAGTACGGCTCAGGTTCCAGCCGCGACTGGGCGGCAAAAGGACCGCGCTTACAAGGTGTGCGTGTGGTCATTTCAGAATCATTTGAGCGTATTCACCGCTCTAACCTGATTGGTATGGGGATTCTGCCACTGGAATTTCCGCAAGGCGTAACGCGCAAAACGTTGCAGCTTACTGGGGAAGAGTTCATTGATGTTGCGAACCTATCGCAACTCAAGCCAGGTGGCACGGTTGCTGTGACGCTGACGCGTGCAGATGGCAGTAAAGAGACGTTGGAAACACGCTGCCGTATCGACACCGGTAATGAATTGACCTATTACCAGAACGACGGTATTTTGCACTACGTGATACGCAACATGTTGAACTAAAAGAAAAGCCGGGATTTCCCGGCTTTTTTATTTGTTAGCACCCGCTTAAGACTTGGGTAATAAGTGACCCATTTTTTCGGCTTTGGTATCAAGATAGTGAGCATTTTTCGGGTTACGCCCGACAACCAGCGGCACGCGTTCTACGATATTGATGCCGGCTTCTGTCAGGATCTCAACTTTACGTGGATTGTTCGTCAGCAAGCGCACTTCATTGACGCCCAACAGTTTGAACATATCTGCGCACAAGGTGAAATCACGCTCATCGGCGGCAAAGCCGAGCTGATGATTCGCTTCGACGGTATCGTAACCTTTATCCTGCAGAGCATAGGCGCGGATCTTATTTAACAAACCGATATTACGACCTTCCTGACGGTGATACATCAGAATGCCACGACCCTCTTCCGCAATGGCCGTTAACGCGGCTTCCAGCTGAAAACCACAATCGCAGCGCAGGCTGAACAGGGCATCGCCCGTCAGGCATTCAGAATGGACGCGCGCCAATACCGGATTGTGATCGCTTATATCTCCGAAAACCAGCGCGACATGGTCGTGGCCGGTTGCCAGTTCTTCAAAACCAACCATCAGGAAATCTCCCCATGGCGTGGGCAGTTTGGCTTCTGCTACCCGTTTAAGCTGCATGTGACTCTCCAGAACCTTCAGAGGATGCGCTATCATCATGATAACGCACGGGCCCACGTGGCCCGATGAAACTTACGCTATTGTGCCACAACCCGAACTCTCGCCGTTAATCGGTCAGAGTGATTGTAGTGATAAAGCACAATTATCCAAGCCGCAATGGGTATGTTATTCTTTTTTCAGCTAAAGTTATGCATGTCGCGCGGGTTAATGCGGATCTAAAAGGAAGCGAATGTTAAAAATCATTCAGCGCACCACCTTCGGGGCGTTTTTATTATTGCTGATGCCACTGGGTGTCTGGTTATCGGGCTGGCAATGGCAGCCGGGGAAAAGTGGCGATCTGCTGCGTGTGCTGTTCTGGATGACCGAAACGGTAACCAGCCCATGGGGGATTCTCACCAGTATCATCCTCAGCGCGTGGGTGCTGTGGTGTTTACGCTTTCGTCTTAAGCCGGCAATTTTGCTCATCCTTATAATGAATGGCGCAATTCTGGCCGGTCAGTACACCAAATCCTCCATAAAAGAACATGTTCAGGAACCGCGTCCTTATGTCATCTGGCTGGAAAAAAGTCATGGCATTACCGGCGATGAGTTCTATCAACTGCATCGCCAACAGCGTAGCGAAATGGTTTCAACTTTACTGGCCAACGATACGCAACTGCCACAGTGGTTAAAAAATCATTGGGCGTTTGAGACCGGTTATGCGTTCCCTTCCGGACACACTATGTTTGCCGCCAGTTGGGCGCTGCTGGCAATCGGTTTACTTTGGCCGCGCCGCCATATCGCTACGGTAGCGGTATTGTTTGTTTGGGCGACCATGGTGATGGGCAGCCGCTTAGTGTTAGGTATGCACTGGCCGCGGGATCTGGTTATGGCAACCCTGATTTCCTGGCTACTGGTGACGGTAGCAACCCTGTTAGCCCAGCGCTTCTGCGGACCCTTAACCATTCCGCCAGAAGAACATCGGGAGATCGCGCAACGCGATGATGGATTGTAATTTGGCTGCTTGCCCCCATATGATTGATTGCGCTTACAGAAAAATGCGCTAACTGATATGGGTATAGCAGCATCAACGGCGCTTTTTTGGCATACTTCTACTGGATAACCTCTCGACAGGACGCATTGTGAAATATTTGCTTATTTTTCTCGTGGTTTTGGTCATTTTTATCATCTCCGTGACGCTCGGAGCGCATAACGACCAAATCATCACCTTTAACTATCTGCTTGCGCAGGGCGAATTCCGGATTTCAACATTGTTGGCCAGTCTGTTTGGCGCTGGGTTCATTCTGGGATGGGCGATTTGCGGCCTGTTTTGGTTACGTTTACGCGTATCACTTGCTAACGCGCAGCGAAAACTCAAGCGGATGCAGGCGCAGAACGAACAAGCCACGACGGTGACTACGACGTCCACTGCTGGCCGTCGGGATTAATTTTCGATGCTTGAACTGCTGTTTCTGCTTCTTCCCGTTGCTGCGGCGTATGGCTGGTACATGGGCCGACGTAGTGCGCATCAGGATAAGCAACACGAAGCGAATCGCCTGTCACGTGAATACGTTGCGGGGGTTAACTTCCTGCTTTCTAACCAACAGGACAAAGCGGTCGATCTGTTTCTCGACATGTTGAAAGAGGATAGCGGCACGGTCGAGGCGCATCTTACTCTGGGTAATCTGTTCCGTTCACGTGGTGAAGTTGATCGCGCCATTCGCATCCACCAATCGCTAATGGAGAGCGCCTCGCTCAGTTATGAGCAGCGCCTGCTAGCGATTCAGCAGCTTGGCCGCGACTACATGGCCGCAGGGTTATACGACCGCGCAGAGGATATGTTTGGTCAACTGGTCGAGGAAACCGATTTTCGTATCGGTGCTTTGCAGCAGTTGTTGCTGATTCATCAGGCGACCAGTGACTGGCAAAAAGCCATCGAAGTGGCGGAAAAACTGGTCAAGCTCGGCAAAGATAAGCAGAAGGGTGAAATCGCCCATTTCTATTGCGAACTCGCATTGCAGGCGTTAAGCAGCGACGATCTTGATCGTGCCATGAGCTTATTGAAGAAGGGCGAATCAGCCGATCATCAAAGCGCCCGTGTCTCCATCATGATGGGGCGCATCCTAATGGAGCAGGGCGAGTACGCGAAGGCTGCAAGCCGATTGCAGCGCGTGCTGGAACAGGACAAAGAGCTGGTTAGCGAGACGTTGCCCATGCTGGAAACTTGCTATCAGCGCCTGAATCAGCCTGAGAATTGGGCACAATTTTTACAGCGTTGCGTTGATGAAAATACCGGCGCCGCAGCCGAGCTTTATCTTTCCGATATCCTCGAACAGCAGCAGGGCCCTGAAGCCGCGCAGCTCTATATCAATCGTCAACTCCAGCGTCATCCAACCATGCGTGTGTTTCATCGTTTGATGGATTTCCACCTGCACGAAGCAGAAGATGGACGCGCGAAAGAGAGCTTGATGGTGTTACGCGATATGGTCGGTGAACAGATTCGCACCAAACCCCGTTATCGCTGCCAGAAATGCGGCTTTACCGCTCATGCACTTTACTGGCATTGCCCATCATGCCGGGCTTGGTCTTCCGTTAAACCTATCCGCGGACTCGACGGCCAATAACAGTGGCCGTGTTGTCTTTATTTTATCGCCCTTATTAGTTACAACATACTTATGACGTGAGTAATATCGCAACCTTCGACTGTCGTGCATTTAGCCGTTAAACAGGCTGGTTGATGCGGAACCACGATTGTTGTCTCCGGCCTGAGCAGGTAGAATGCTTGCCGTTTGTCCATCGCGCCTGCGGGTGCCTGTCACTGAGGAAACGTTATGCCTGCAACCACTTCACCAATTCTGGTGGCACTCGACTATCACGATCTCAACAGCGCGCTGCAGTTTATTGACCGCATCGATCCGAGCCAGTGCCGCCTGAAAGTCGGTAAAGAGATGTTCACGCTGTTTGGTCCATCTCTGGTGAAAACATTGCAGCAACGCGGTTTTGAGGTGTTTCTTGACCTCAAGTTTCATGACATCCCGAACACCACTGCGCATGCAGTGGCGGCAGCGGCCGATCTCGGTGTATGGATGGTGAATGTGCACGCCAGCGGCGGGGCTCGTATGATGAATGCAGCGCGTGAAGCGTTGCTGCCTTTTGGTAAAGATGCGCCAATGCTGATTGCGGTTACCGTACTGACCAGCATGGATGAGGACGATCTGAAAGGCTTAGGCATTACGCTGTCTCCAGCGCAGCAGGCTGAACGCCTGGCGCGTTTAACGCGTGATTGCGGTCTGCACGGCGTTGTTTGTTCGGCACAGGAAGCCGCACACTTCAAACAGGTAATCGGCCAGGATTTCGCGCTGGTGACGCCAGGCATTCGGCCGGCAGGCAGCGATGCCGGCGACCAGCGCCGTATTATGACGCCGCAGCAGGCAAAATTCGCCGGCGTAGACTATATGGTAATTGGACGTCCGATCACCCAATCCGCCGATCCTGCCGCTACGCTGCAGCAGATCCTGCAAAGTTTACAGGAGGCATAATGGCTCACGACAATCGACTGGTTTATTCCACTGAAACCGGACGCATCGCGCCAGAAGAAGAAAAAGTCGCCCGTCCTAAAGGTGATGGCATTGTGCGCATTCAGCGTCAGACCAGCGGACGGAAAGGAAAGGGCGTATGCCTGATAACCGGCGTTGACCTTGATGATGCTGCACTGGAAAAACTGGCTGCAGAACTGAAGAAAAAATGTGGCTGCGGCGGGGCAGTGAAAGAGGGCGTGATTGAGATTCAGGGTGACAAGCGCGATCTGATCAAAACGTTGCTGGAAGCCAAAGGTATGAAGGTGAAGCTGGCCGGCGGTTGATAAAGTTCGGGCCACCTTGTGAGTGGCCCGTTGTTAAGTAGATGCGCTGCGTAGCCTGATTATTATAATTTACTTGCTAATCTGATGGCCGATGATACCGCCGACGGCCGCGCCGCCTACCGTGCCCAGCCCGCTACCATTGGTCAATACTGAGCCGCCAATGGCACCCGCACCCGCACCAATTGCAGTGTTGCGGTCGCGTTTTGACCAGTTTGAACAGCCGCTCAGCGCGACAACTAAAGTGGTAGCCAATACGACAGCCGTAAAACGTTTCATTGTTGTAGTCATTAACTTCTCCTTGATTGTTAACACCGAGGTAACTCTTTAAGTATAGATGTTACATTGCACTCGGCAGGGTAAAACGGTCCTAAACTGCGAGTTTGTAACCCACTTTTTATTTAATGCTCAAAACCTACCCACGCCACACATTTACAGCCTCAGCCACTTTCCGCAGCTTTTACAGCTAATCCTTCCATAACGCTTTTAGCGCCAGCTCCGCACAATTCAGCTATCACAGTTTGCAGGAGAACAAACATGCTGGAAGCGTTAAAGCAGCAAGTACTGGAAGCCAATCTTGATCTACCGCGTTACAACCTTGTCACCTTTACCTGGGGCAATGTAAGCGCCGTGGATCGCGAACAAGGTCTGCTGGTAATCAAACCGTCAGGTGTAAAGTATGAACAGATGCAGCGCGACGATATGGTAGTCGTTGAATTAGCCAGCGGTAACGTGGTTGAAGGTAAAATGCGCCCGTCATCAGACACCGCGACGCATCGCGCACTCTATCTCGCCTGGCCAGAGATTGGTGGCATCGTACATACGCATTCACGCCATGCCACCATATGGGCACAGGCTGGACGCGAAATCATCGCCTTGGGTACCACACACGCCGACGACTTTTACGGCACGATTCCCTGCACACGACCGATGAAGCGTGAAGAGATTGAGCAGGAGTATGAGTGGAATACCGGTCAGGTGATTATTGAAACCTTTGCTCAGCGCGGCATTCAGCCATCCGCCATTCCCGCCGCGCTGGTGAATTCGCATGGACCATTTGCCTGGGGTAAAGATGCACATGCTGCGGTGCACAGCGCGGTAGTCCTTGAAGAGGTGGCCTATATGGCGCTGCATACTGAACAGCTGCGTACTGAGTTGCCGCCCATCTCGCAAACCTTATTGGACCTGCATTATCTGCGTAAGCACGGTAAGAACGCCTGGTATGGACAAAATTGATTGGATTTAAAAGACTTAGGCGCCTATGGGCGCCTTTCTTTTAGCTTGTCTTTATCTGGTATGGCGATGCGCATCATAAATACAAAATGATCAGTCAATAAAATTAAAACAACGTTTCATAAATAGATGTGCGATCACTTTTTTCCTTCCCGTAGCCCGTTATCTTGCTCGCCATGCCATCCGGCAAATCATAAAACACCTCCCTCTGGCTCAGTTAAGGTGACATAACTATGCATATCAAACGTGCAATCGATAAAATTCCTGGCGGTATGATGCTGATCCCGCTGTTTCTGGGCGCGCTCTGTCATACCTTTTCCCCTGGTGCGGGCAAATACTTCGGTTCGTTTACTAATGGCTTGATGACCGGCACCGTACCAATTCTTGCGGTATGGTTCTTCTGCATGGGCGCATCCATCAAACTCAGCGCAACGGGCACGGTGCTGCGTAAATCGGGCACGCTGGTGCTGACTAAAATCGCTGTAGCCTGGGTGGTTGCGGCCATCGCTTCACGCGTAATGCCGGAAAATGGTGTGGAGGTCGGAATGTTTGCCGGGCTCTCGACGCTGGCATTAGTGGCGGCAATGGACATGACCAATGGCGGTTTGTACGCCTCAATCATGCAGCAATACGGGTCGAAAGAGGAAGCCGGCGCATTTGTCCTGATGTCACTGGAGTCGGGGCCGTTGATGACGATGGTGATTCTTGGAACCGCGGGTATTGCGTCGTTTGAACCGCATGTATTTGTCGGAGCGGTGCTGCCGTTTATCGTAGGATTTGCGTTGGGCAATCTCGATCCCGAACTGCGTGAATTCTTCGGCAAAGCGGTACACACCTTAATTCCGTTCTTTGCCTTCGCGTTGGGAAACACCATCGATTTAACCGTCATCGCACAGACCGGCTTGTTGGGCATCATGTTGGGCGTCGCCGTTATCATTGTCACCGGCATTCCACTGATTATTGCCGACCGTCTGATTGGTGGCGGTGATGGCACCGCAGGCATTGCAGCCTCAAGCACCGCCGGTGCTGCTGTGGCGACTCCGGTCTTAATCGCCGAGATGCTGCCCCAGTTTAAACCGGTCGCACCCGCCGCCACGGCTTTAGTCGCGACGTCGGTGATCGTCACTTCTGTTATCGTGCCAATCATCACCGCTGTTTATTCACGACGCGTTAAGCGTTCTCATGTTGCCGTAGGGCAGCGTGCCGCCATCAAGTAAGCCCGCTAATGCTTCCCCGGCCGGTGGTCGGGGATATCTCTGGATTTTGCTTTATAAATCAATCTCTCATTTGGTCTGGCCTCACTCTGGATTACGCTGATGTGGCGTTTAACGCACTACATAAACATAAACAGAGGATGAGACAATGACAGTAATTAACCAACCGACATGCAGACTGTTCACCGAAGTTGGACAAACCACACAGCTCGCCGCCTACTATGAAGAGGGGCGCCGTACTATGTGGATGATGCTGCGTGCGCAACCGCGCCCAAGTTTCAACCACGAATTAATTGAGGAGATCATGAACCTGAGCTATTCAGCCCAGCGTTCCGGTCTGCCGATTGACTTCTGGGTGACGGGTTCGTTGGTACCGCAGATGTTTAACGCCGGTGGCGATTTGCGCTTCTTTGTCGAGTGCATTCGTAACAACCGCCGTGAAGCGCTGCGTGCCTATGCGCGCGCCTGTGTGGACTGCATCCACTCCGCAGCACGGGGTTTTGATACGGGTGCGGTAACGCTGGCGATGATTGAGGGCAGTGCGCTCGGCGGTGGCTTTGAGGCGGCGCTGGCGCATCACTTCATTCTGGCGCAGAACAGCGCACGCATGGGTTTCCCGGAGATCGCGTTTAACCTGTTCCCGGGCATGGGCGGCTACTCATTAGTGGCGCGTCGTTCCGGCATGAAGCTGGCCGAAGAGCTGATTATGGAAGGAGAGTCACACAGCGCGGAGTGGTATGAAACGCGTGGTCTGGTCGATAAAGTGTTCCAACCGGGCGATGGCTATCGCACCACGCGGACCTTTATCGATACGTTGCGTCCAAAGCTCAACGGCGTGCGTGCCATGCTGAAGGCGCGTCAGCGCGTGTTGCAGTTATCACGCGCTGAGTTAATGGATATCACGGAGGATTGGGTTGATTATGCCTTCACGCTGGAACCGAAAGACATTGCTTATATGGAACGTCTGGTACAACTGCAGAACCGTCATAGCGCATCCTTGCGCAAAGCCGGCTAATCTCGCAAACCAGCGTTAGACGCGGGCAGGATGCTTAGCCAGCCAATGCCCGAGCTGTTCTGCGGGCATTGGTTTTGCATAATAATAACCTTGACGCCCATCGACACCGTTGGCCATCACAAACTTCTCTTCGGCTTTCGTTTCAATGCCCTCGGCAATCACCTGCAGCTTAAGGGCTTTGGCAACCGCGACAATCGCACGGACCAGCGACTGCGCGACAGGTTGCTTATTGATATTACGCACAAAGCTCTGATCCAGTTTTATGGCATCGATAGGGATGCGCGCCAGCTGGGAAAGCGAGGAGTAACCGGTACCAAAATCATCGAGATGAATTTGCGCACCCAGTTCCTGGAACTGCTTCATCAGCATCAGCGCGCCAGCTTCATTCTCAATCAAACAACTTTCCGTTAATTCGATATCGATCGGGCAATCCGTCAGGCCAGCTTCGGTCAGCGCATGTTTCAAATCAGTATAAATGCTCTGGTCGATCAGTTGCTTAGCGGAGACATTCACCGCGACACGCAGATAGATGCCTTCGCTACGCCACTTAATAATCTGCTGCAGCACATTGAGCATCACCCAGCGACCCAATGGCACAATCAAACCAGACTCTTCAGCATAGGAGATGAAGTCGCCCGGTGGCACCAACCCGCGCTCCGGTGAATTCCAGCGCACCAGTGCTTCGGCGCTTAGCACCTCGCCATCGGCATTCAGTTTCGGCTGATAATGCACCACCAGATGGTCGAGCTCGAGCGCTTTGCGCAGATTGGTATCGAGCCAAAGGTACTCAAACACCCGCTGGTTCATCTCATTTGCGAATACGCAGAACTTGCCGCGCCCGTTCTCCTTGGCGTGGTACATCGCGGTATCCGCGTTGCGAATCAAGCTTTCACGATCTTCGCCGTGCAGCGGAGCCAGAGCGATACCAATCGAGCAGCCGCTATACACCTCAATCAGGCCGATGCGGAAGGGCTGGCGCAGACGTTCAAGAATACGCGACGCCATCGCCTCCAGCGCCGCCTGGCTGGTATGTTCCGCCAGTACGACAAATTCATCGCCGCCGAGGCGCGCCAGCGTCTGGTCTTTGCTCAGGCAGCTGAGGATCGCCAGAGACACTGCTTGCAGCAACTGATCGCCGAACATATGGCCGTACGCGTCATTGACCTTCTTAAAATTGTCTAAATCGAGGTAAACCACACCGGTTTGACTGCCATTTGCCAGCTCCAGTGCCAGACTAATCTGCTGATGAATAGCGTTGCGGTTAGGCAACCCCGTCACCGTATCGGTATTGGCTAAGACGCGCAGCCGTTCCTGCGCCCGGCGCTCTTCGGTGATGTCCGTTCCTGAACAGATGAGGAAAATTTCATTTTTTCCGCTACCGCTGTGAACAAACTTATTACGAAACAGAAACAGTCGCTGGCCTTTACGGGTTTTAATCCAGCGCTCAACCTCGTAAGAACTGCCTTCACTGAAGAAACCGGCGATGTTACGCCGTGACGCCTGCGCTTCCTGCTTGGTCATAAACAGTTGAAACACATTACGGCCAATCACTTCCTGCTCTTTCAGTCCGGTGTACTCTTCGCTTAAACGATTGAATCGCTGAATATTGCCGCGTTGATCGAGTATCACAATCACGGAATTGGCTTCCGAAACTACCTGCTCCGCGAACGATAAACCGAGCGTCAAATCCCGCGCGACAGCAGAGGTATCGCCCCAGGCTGACGAGGTGCCAGCCCAGGTGGATTGATTAACTTTACGGCCAACAAAATGCATCGGTACCGGCTCGCCATGCAGCGACAGCGTGAGGTTAATACTGGAGGTTATAACGGTCATCGCACGCAACAAACTGGCTTGTGCGGGAGTAAGTGGAACCGCCATATTGGTATTCGCGTTCTCATCTTCGGCAAAATGCAAAGCATCACTATCTGAGGTTAAACGCCAATGAGGGCTGGTGGTGCCAAACAAGGTGTACAACAGTGTTTGCCCTTGTTCATCGGTCATGGAAACTTCCTCCGGGGGGAATGCTCAGCGGGCGGTATCTCATTATTTTAGCTACAGTATTCAACCTCCTGAGCCAGCACAAGATGCAATCTTAATATATTTTTGTTTTTATTAAAGAATGGCACGAAAAAGCCCCGATAAACGGGGCTGAAAAGCGTTAGCAAGGACACTTGCCGAGTTTGCCTGGCTGGCTGGGAAAACGCGCATCGAGGCAGTGTCGGTGGAAAGCCCGTTCATTCATCGGTGCGATGTCTGGATGATGTTCACGCATATGCTTCAGATAAGTTTGATAGTCATGAACGCCGACCATTAAGCGAAAGCTCTGCTGCAAACCCTGCCACAGTCGCTGCCAGCGCGTAAGAGTTTGCCCAGCCGGGGCGGATGCTATCGGTAAGCATTGCTGAATGTGCCACGCGCCACGCGGTTTTCTCCAATGGAAAATGGACTCAGACATTTCGCACCTCTTTACGCAGAGAGATCTCAGATTCGTGGGTAGTCGGTACTGCGCTGTTAAGTGCCCGACGAATCACGAAGAAGGCGGCAACCAGCATGGTGACCGCCACCAGCATGAAGAAGGCGCACAGGGCCGCGTTAATTTGATTGCTAAACACGATGGTTTGCATATCGGCGACCGTTTTCGCCGGGGCAATGACAATCCCATCATCAATGCCTTTACGGAATTTATTGGCCTGAGCGAGGAAGCCAATCGAGGGCTTCTCATGGAAAATCTTCTGCCAGCCAGCGGTCATTGAGGTAATAAACAGCCAGGCGGTGGGTAAAATTGTTACCCATGCGTAGCGCTGCTTTTTCATCTTGAACAGCACCACGGTGCCGAGAATCAACGCCATTGACGCCAGCATCTGGTTGCCGATGCCAAACAGCGGCCACAGCGTATTAATGCCACCGAGCGGATCGACCACGCCTTGATAGACAAAGAAGCCCCAGCCAGCGACAGCGACAGTGGTGCCAGCCATATTGCCCAGCCATGAACGGTTATTGGCCATGGACGGCACCACGGTGCCCACCAGGTCCTGCACCATAAACCGGCAGGCGCGCGTACCGGCATCAACCGCAGTAAGAATAAACAGCGCTTCAAACAGAATGGCGAAGTGATACCAGAACGCCATCATGGCGCGGCTGTTAAACACTTCGGTAATAATATGCGCCATGCCCACCGCGAAGGTTGGCGCGCCACCGGCACGTGACAGAATGGTGCTTTCACCCACGTCGCGCGCGATGCCGCTTAGCATCTCTGGCGTCACCACAAAGCCCCAGCCGTTAATCGCCTGCGAGGCGCTTTCCACCGTGGTGCCAATCAGCGCGGCAGGGGAGTTCATGGCAAAGTAGACGCCTGGATCGAGCACCGAGGCGCAAATCAGCGCCATGATCGCCACGAACGACTCCATCAACATCGCGCCATAGCCGATAAAGCGAATATGACTTTCGCGCTCCACCAGTTTCGGCGTGGTTCCGCTCGAGACCAACGCGTGGAAGCCGGAAATCGCGCCACAGGCAATGGTAATAAACAGGAACGGGAACAGTGCGCCGGAGAATACCGGGCCGGTACCATCAATAAATTTGGTGACGGCGGGCATCTTCATTTCAGGCATGGCAAACAGAATGCCAATCGCCAGACCAATGATGACGCCGATTTTCAGGAAGGTAGAGAGATAATCGCGCGGCGCCAGCAGCAACCACACCGGCAGCGAAGAGGCGATAAAACCGTAGATTACCAGCACCCACGTCAGCTCCGTGCCTTTCAGGGTAAACAGCGGGCCCCAGTAAGGGTCGGCTGCCACGTTGCCGCCGTAAATGATCGCCGCCATCATTAGAACGAAGCCAATGATCGACACTTCCGCAATTTTCCCCGGTCGCAGGAAGCGCATATACACGCCCATAAACAGCGCAATGGGAATGGTTGCGGCAATAGTGAACAAGCCCCACGGACTATTTGCTAACGCTTTTACCACCACCAGCGCCAGTGCGGAGAGGATGATGATCATCACGCCCAACGCGCCAAGCATGGTAACCACACCGGCGAAGGATCCGAGCTCCTGGCGCGCCATCTCACCCAGTGAACGTCCATCACGACGCGTCGAGATAAACAGAATCAGGAAGTCCTGCACCGCGCCGGCAAACATGACGCCCACCAGAATCCAGATGGTGCCGGGCAGAAAACCCATTTGCGCCGCGAGAATCGGCCCAACCAGCGGCCCCGCACCGGCAATCGCCGCAAAGTGGTGGCCGAACAGCACCCATTTATTGGTGGGAACGTAATCGAGACCGTCACTGAGGCGCTCCGCCGGCGTAAGTCGACGATCGTCCAGTTCAAAGATGCGCTTTGAAATAAACAGGCTGTAGAAGCGGTAGGCAATGCTGTAGCAGGCGACGGAGGCAATGACCAGCCAGACAGCGTTGACATGCTCGCCGCGGCTGAGCGCCAGCATGGCAAACGCGCCCGCGCCAATTAACGCCACCGCTAACCAGATCAATCTGGTTTTGACGTTGTTCATGAGTTAACTCCTTGTAGGGACCGGGAAAAGAGGCGATCGAATACAACAAGTTAAAAGTAATGTAATGAATTGTTAACGACAGGCGAAGGCGTTAGAAATGTGAAGCGGAATGCAAATTTAACATTTGCTAAAGCGGGCGAAGAGAAATGCGGGATAACGGCTGTTATCCCGCAGGTTTTCATGCTCAGGCGGCGGGACGAGCCACCACGCTGCGTGTTTCCATGCGCACTTCGGCGATGGTCACATCAATGATGTCAGTAACGCGGTAAGCCACTTCACCTTTAATCTGAACGGTGCCGCTCTCCTGCGAGCACACCAGTTCATCACGCACCGCGTGGATGAATGGTGCAGGGATAAAGGCAACCGCGCCATTTTCCTGCAAACGAACGCGCATACCGCCGCGCGACACGTCGATAACTTCGGCGCTGAATTTGCGGTCGGTGCCAGCAAATGGCGACAGGAAACGTGCATAGAGCCAATCACCCACATCGCGTTCTGCCATACGGTTCAGGCGACGACGCTCGCTCATGATCGTCGTCAGCTCATCCTGCGGACGGGCGATGCTGTCACCGCGCACAATCGCTTTCAGCAGACGATGGTTGATCATGTCACCAAACTTACGAATCGGCGATGTCCAGGTCGCGTAGGCGTCGAGGCCGAGGCCAAAGTGCGGGCCAGGCTCAGTGCCGACTTCCGCAAAGGACTGGAAGCGACGAATGCGGCTATCAAGATACTGCGTTGGCTGCGCATCGAGTTCACGACGCAGCTGACGGAAGCCTTCCAGCGTGGTAATTGCCTGCGGATCAACGGTGATACCGTGTCCCGCCAGCACGCCAGCGGCCTGCTCAGCATTCGCCAGATCAAAGCCGGTATGCAGGTTGTAGATACCGAAGCCCAGCTTCTCCTGCAGCACGTTGGCGGCACAGACGTTAGCCAGAATCATTGACTCTTCTACGATGCGGTTAGCGATGCGACGTGGCTCGGAGATGATATCCAGCACTTCGCCTTTCTCGCCCAGCACGAAGCGGTAGTCCGGACGATCTTTAAACACCAGCGCATGGGTTTGACGCCACTCGCTGCGCGCCAGGCAAACCTGATGCAGCAGGCGAATCTGCTGGGCAATCGCCTCGTTCTCTGGCTGCCAGCTGCCGCTATTTTCCAGCCAATCGGAGACCTCGTCATAAACCAGTTTGGCTTTCGATTCGATCCACGCGGCGAAGAAGTGCACATCGTCAGCCAGGCTGCCATCTTTCAGTACCGTTACGCGGCACGCCAGCGCCGGACGACGCTCGTTCGGACGCAGTGAACAGACGTTGTCAGAAAGCTCGCGCGGCAGCATTGGAATGTTGAAGCCCGGCAGATAGTTGGTGAAGGCGCGTTTTGACGCCAGCTTATCCAGCTCGCTGCCTTCCGGCACGTAAGCGGTAGGATCGGCGATAGCGATGGTCAGCGAAAGATTGCCGTCGGCGGTCTCTTCCACATACAGCGCATCATCCATATCCTGGGTGCTGGCGCTGTCGATGGTGACGAAGTTCAGGGCTGTCAGATCTTCACGCTGCAGATTCTCATCAATCATCTCACCAAAACCGACGTCGGGTGCCTGACGTTCGAGGTTGTGACGCGACAGCGTCACCCACCACGGCGCGAGGTGATCGTCCGCAGTGACAATGAATTCGGTCAGTTCGGCATAGAAACCGCGATCGCCCTTCAGCGGATGACGGCGCATTTCCGCCACCGCCCAATCGCCGTTCTGGAAATCGTGGGACACGCTACGATCGGCGCGACACTGAATCGCATCTTTCAGCAGCGGATGATCCGGTACAATCGACAGGCGATCGTCCTTCTTTTGTACGCGGCCGACAAAGCGGGTCAGGAACGGCTCAACCAGGGTTTCCGGCTCGGCACTCTCGCGGTCTTTATCGGTGTGGATCACGGCTGAAATACGGTCGCCGTGCATCACTTTCTTCATCTGCGGTGGCGGAATGAAGTAGCTTTTTTGGGCATCAACTTCAAGGAAGCCAAAGCCTTTTTCCGTACCTTTAACAACACCTTCGACGCGCGGAGTCTGCGCGTGAAGCTTCTCTTTAAGCTGCGCGAGCAGCGGATTATCCTGGAACATAATTTATATAGTTTCGTGGCCTAAGAGCGGCTGACAGTTTTACGCGAATCGGGTGCGCGCGGCAAGGCCAAAACAGGCTAAAAAGCCGCTTTACGCGGCTTTTTACCTTCTGATAACGCTTTGGTCAGGCGATACGTTGCGAGGGTACGGCGGCGGTTAATGCCAGCTTAACCGGCACCGATTTTGAGGTCGGCGTGCCACTGCCGTCGCCGAAGCTGGAAAGCGGCACCAGCGGGTTAGTTTCCGGATAATAAGCGGCGAGGTTACCGCGCGGAATATTGTAAGGCACCAGCTTGAAACCACTGACGCGACGCGTCAAACCGTCATTCCACAGCGTTTCAATATCCACCAACTGGCCTTCGGTGAAGCCCAGCGATGCCATATCCTCCGGATGAATAAACACCACTTCGCGCTGACCGTACACGCCGCGATAGCGATCGTCGAGGCCATAAATGGTGGTGTTGTACTGATCGTGGGAGCGCAGAGTTTGCAGCGTGAACGGCACGGCAACATCACCCAGCTGTGGAAACAGCGAGGTTGGCAGTGCCGCTGCGCTGAACTCGGCTAATTTGCTCGGCGTGTTGAAGCGCAGTTCGGCCGCGGCGCTGCCCAGATAGAATCCGCCTGGGATGTCACATTTGTTATTGAAATCAGCAAAGCCCGGAATCGTCGCCGCAATGTGATCGCGAATCAGATCGTAGTTGCCCGCCATCGCCAGCCAGTCGATTTTATCGCTGCCTAAGGTTGCATGCGCAATGCCCGCAACAATCGCGGTTTCGGAACGCTGCGTCTCGGCCAGCGGAATGCCCACGCCTTCAGAGGCGTGCACCATGCTGAAGGAGTCTTCGACGGTAATATATTGATTGCCGCTCGCCTGGCGATCGCGCTCGGTGCGGCCCAATGTCGGCAGAATCAACCCTTCATGGCCCGGCACCAGGTGGCTGCGGTTCAGTTTGGTGCTGATGTGCACCGTCAAACCGCAGTGCTGCAACGCCTCTTCGGTGACCGGTGAATCCGGTGCTGCCGCAGCAAGGTTACCGCCCAGCGCAATCAGCACTTTCACTTCGTCACGCAGCATCGCATTCAACGCTTCAACGGTGTTGTGGCCATGCTCGCGTGGCGGCTCGAAATCAAAATGTGCGCCCAGTGCATCGAGGAACGCCTTGCTCGGCTTCTCATCAATCCCCATGGTGCGGTTGCCCTGCACGTTACTGTGGCCGCGTACCGGACACAGGCCAGCGCCTTTTTTGCCCAGTTGACCAAACAGCAGCTGCAGGTTGGTGATTTCGCGAACGGTATCGACCGAATGTTTGTGCTGGGTGATGCCCATTGCCCAGGTAACGATGACGCGTTCGGCACTTTGATAAATGGCCGCTGCTTCACGAATCTGCGTTTCGCTCAGGCCCGATTGGCGCACAATATCATCCCAGCGGGTGTTATCCACCGCGGCAAGATACTCTTCGATGCCTTGCGTGTTGGCATCGATAAAGGCTTGATCGAAAATACCTTTCTCACCGGCGGTCAAACGCGCACGCTGCACTTCCAGCAGCGTTTTCACCATGCCACGAATCGCCGCCATATCGCCACCAAGGTTGGGCTGGTAATAGGCAGAACTAATCGTGCCAGCCATCGAGGTGACGATCTCCAGCGGCTTCTGCGGATCGGCAAAACGCTCAAGTCCGCGCTCACGTAAGGTATTAAAGGTGACGATTTTCGCGCCGTGATCGGCAGCGTGACGCAGGCTGTGCAGCATACGTGGATGGTTGGTGCCTGGATTCTGGCCCAAGACGAAAATCGCGTCTGCGTGATCGAAATCATCCAGACGAATGGTGCCTTTGCCCACGCCGATGCTGCGCTTTAGGCCAGTACCACTGGCTTCGTGGCACATGTTGGAGCAGTCAGGGAAGTTATTGCTGCCCATCACGCGACCAAACAGTTGATAAAGCCATGAGGCTTCATTGCTGGCGCGGCCGGAGGTATACAGCTCCATCTGATTCGGATGGTCCATCGCCTGCAAATGGTGTGCAATGAGCGCAAAGGCATCATCCCAGCTAATCGGCTCGTAATGGTCGGTCGCGCTGTTATAGCGCATTGGGTGGGTCAAGCGTCCCTGATATTCGAGGAAATAGTCACTTTGCTGATACAGGGTGCTTACGCTGTGCTGGGCGAAGAATTCAGGCTCAACTACACGACGTGTCGCTTCCCACGTCACCGCTTTGGCGCCGTTTTCACAGAAGCTGAAGGTGCTTTTGTTGTCATCGCCCCATGCACAACCTGGGCAGTCGAAACCGCGCGCTTTGTTCATACGCATCAGATTACGCATGTTTTTCAGCGCCGCTTTGCTATCAAGGACAAAACGGGTGGTGGCTTCCAAAGAACCCCAGCCGCCCGCCGCCGCGCGATAGGGTTGAATCTTACGTTTAAATTTCATAGTTGCAGGCTTATTTGTTTATGAGTTGTTATCAGAATATGTCTTCTGTTAGCGGGAAGTGTGCGACTCTCCTTAAAAGTTGTCTAATTGATTGGTTTAATGGTGCGATAGGCGGCGTTTATCGCAACATGCGTGTAAAGCGTGACCTAAATCAAACTTTCCCGGCTGATAAGGGCCGGCGGTTACGCGTTGCTGAGATAACTGACTAATAATTGCTCTTTCCATTCTGAAAAGGGCATGCAGCATGAAGAGTCTGGCCAGCCAAATTCACGCCTTCGGTAAAGCCTTAATGATGCCGATCTCGGTGATCGCCGCCGCAGGGATCTTCCTTGGGTTAGCCGCGGCGATGCAAAATCCTGCCATCACCGGTGATGCCTTCGCCAATCTGCAGGTACCGCAACTGATCATTGGCTTTATCCGCAAAGTGGCGGGCGCGCTGTTCGCCAATCTGCCGCTGTTCTTTGCGGTAGCCAGCGCTATCGGACTGGCAAAAGCCGAGAAGCCCACCGCCGCATTCGCCGCTGTCATTGGCTATATCGCCATGAACGTCGGCATCAGCGCCACGCTGGCGTCGAAAGGGCTGACGGCGGCGACCACCACGCCAGAAGCGCTGCAGAAAACGGGCATGGACCAAACCGCGGCGATGATGACCTCGGCTGAATACATCGACATGCTTGGCATTTTTACCTACAACATGAGCGTGCTGGGCGGCGTGATTGCTGGCTTGATTACTGTGTTGCTGCATAACCGTTTCTATACTCAGCAACTGCCTACGGCGATCAGCTTCTTTGGCGGACGGCGCTTTGTGCCGATCGTTACCGTGGTGGTGTTGCCGCTAATTGGCGTGCTGCTGGCGCTGATTTGGCCGACCATTGGGGAAGGTATTGCGTGGGTGGGCCTGATGATCGGTAAAAGTGGGCAGTATGGCGCGTTCCTGCTGGGTACCAGCGAGCGCTTACTGATTCCCACCGGTTTGCATCACATCCTCAACGAAACCGTGCGCTTTACGCCCATTGGCGGCATGGCAACGGTCGATGGGCAAAGCATTGTCGGGGCGTTGAACATCTTCAACACCTCGCTAACGCATCCCGGCGCCATTCCAGATGAGACGGTACGCGGCGCCACACAGTTCCTCGCTCAGGGCAAGATTCCGGTCATGATGTTTGGTTTACCCGCTGCCGCGCTGGCGATTTACCACACCGCGCGGCCCGAGCATAAACAGCGCGTCAAAGCGCTGGTGCTGGCCGGCGCGCTGACTTCATTTACCACCGGCATCACCGAGCCGCTAGAGTTCTGTTTCATCTTCGTGTCGCCGGTGCTGTATATCTTGCATGCGCTGTTAACTGGCCTGTCGTTTATGCTGATGTCGATGCTGCAGCTGATGATTGGCAACGTGCAGGGCGGCGCGATCGATTTGGTGGTGTTCGGCATCCTCGGCGGCAGCAAAACCCATTGGTGGTGGACGATTGCCCTCGGCGTGATTTATGTGCCGATCTATTACTACGGCTTCCGTTTTGTCATCACCCGCATGCGCGTGGAGACGCCGGGACGCGAATCTGATGAAAAGCAAAAACCTGAATTGGTAGCGGCCGATGAACGCACTAAGGTCATCATCAGCGGACTCGGTGGTGAGGCCAATATAGAGGATGTCGATTGCTGCTTCACGCGACTGCGGGTGCGGGTGAAACAGATGAATGAAGTGGTTGATCAAACCTTGCTGACCACCGGTGCCAACGGTATCAATCGCGTCAGCGAACACGATGTGCAGGTGATTTATGGCCCGCAGGTCGAGAAGATTGCCAACGACGTCAAAACTGCTCTCGGCGTGGCGTAACAACCTGCCGCTGCGCGGGCCTTCAGCGCAGCGGCATTCGCCATGATACACTGTTGTTTTCCAGCCAATTCTGCTTTCCATGGACATCAAACAATTAATCTACCTCACTAATCTGGAGCGCGAGCGCCACTTTGGTCGTGCAGCCGAAGCCAGTTTTGTCAGCCAGCCGACGCTGTCGATGCGTCTGAAAAACCTTGAGCGCGAATTAGGCCTTTCGCTGATTAACCGCAGCAATAATTTCGATGGCTTCACGCCAGAGGGCGAACGCGTGCTGACGTGGGCGCGGGAGATTGTCTCGGTGTATCAGGGTTTGAAGCTGGAAGTTGAATCGCTTAAGCATGGCGTCAACGGCACGTTGCGGCTGGGCGTCATGCCGCAGTGCAGCGTGGCGCTGCCGGCGCTGTTGAAGGCGGTGGAAGTGCGCTACCCGCAGCTCGACTATCGCGTTTCGGCGATGAGCGCTGACCAACTGCTGGAAGCGCTCAACAGCCATACCGTGGACGGCGGTATCGGGTTCTTTGAACTGACGTCACTGCGTGAGCTGCACTTCCAGACGGCACTGCTGAAAGATCCCGGCGTGGAAGCCCTGTTTAATCCGGCGCATTTTCCGGCGTTGCTGCAGCAGGAAACCATCACGCTCTCTACACTCGCCAGCCAGCCGCTGTGCCTGGCCGAACCGACGCGCTATTTTCGCCGCTATCTCGACGGGCAACTGCGAGAAACCGGTCTGATCCCACGCGTTATCGTCGAAAGCGCCTCAATTATGCAGCTGTTGCAAAGTGCGCAGGTAGGATTGGGGGTGATGGTTTCGCCGTGCGGCCATCTGTTGCCGGAGCTGATGCAGAATCTGGCGCGGCGGCCAATTGATATCGCGCCGATGGGGCGTCAGGCGGCGCTGGTGATTGCCGAGCCGGGCAGAGCATCGCCGCTGGCTCAGCATTTCTTTGATGAAGCGCGCCGGCATCTACCCGATTAACGGGTTTCGCCGAGCGCCATCAGCACGCGATCCTGCCAGCTGGCAAAGGCTACCGCTTGTAACAGCGTGAAGATGCGTTCGGTGCCCCAGCCAGCATTTAACAGCGGCTGCAGGTGCGCAGCGCTAAAGCGGTCGGGCAGGCGAGTTAACTGGGCGCTGAGGGAAATCACCGGCGAGGTGTTTCCGGCGCGCTCGATATCCTGCACTAGCGCCGTGCGCCATTCACCTGCCAGCAGATCAAACTGGCGTCGACACCCCAGCACGCGCGCGCTAACTGCCTGCGCCAGCGCTTCATCCTGCGCAAAATGTTCGCTAAGCCGCTGCTTCAGAGTAGCGAAGCCGTACAACGCTTGCGCATCCTGCACCAGCAGCCACGTTGCTTCATCCAAACCCTCAATGCCCTGACAGAACGTCACGGCGGCCAGCTGTTCGGCGCTGGCATAGCGCAATTCAACCGGTTTTAACGCTGGTTGCCAGTCGGCGGAGTGGGCAAACAGGTCGGCGTTGGCATCTGGCGGCGGAGAAACACCCGGAATCCAGCGCACCGGCAAGCCCATCATCGCCTGCAGCGACGCCACTACGCGCGACTGATAACTGACATAGCCCACCAGTTGGTTGAGCGTGACGATATCGGGCTCGGTTAATCCCACCGCATCCAACGCGCTAATGCTGTTGCGGGTAATCAGCTCCGGCTGCATCGCTAGCTGGCGCGCATATTGGGTAATTTGTGTCAGGCGATTATTGCTTTCACGTGAAGAGTCCGGGCCGGGCAATGGATTTAGCCGGGCAGAGTAGTGATTGCACAAGCGCTGCACACCAGCGACCTGCGCCACCGTTAATGCAGTGCTGAGGCGATCGTACAGGGTTAACGTGTGCGTCAAACTGGTCGATAGCGTATCGGGAAACAGGATCTGACTCAGATCGCGCGCAGCCAACAGTGCAGGCTGAAAACGTGTCAGCAGCGGTTGTAACGCCGTGGCTTCCTGTTGCAAACCGAGCAGAAAACGGTCTTCGATATAGGCGGCTTCGGGCACCAGCGGTGCGGTAGCGGTAGTATTCGGGCGAGTCTGGCTTTCATAAAACCAGTGGTCATGGCCGGGAGAACGGCGTTGTTCCATGGTCATTCCTTTCGCTAAAAACGGACTTGCTGCAGGGCGTGCGAATCTGAAAAGCAGGCGTGCAACAAAGGGCTAGCTTATCGTCGCTGAACGGCTGTCCACGGCAAAAGAATGATGGGGAATAATTAATAGCTTAGGAGTATAAGGGCGGGGGCTTTTTAAACAGGTCGCCAGCAATGGCGACCTGTGGATGAATCTTATTTCAGTTCCAGCTCGTTCATCGCGGCGATGCTGAAGCCGCCATCAACGTGTACCACTTCACCGGTGATACCACCCGCGAGGTCAGAACACAGGAAGGCCGCAGAGTTACCCACGTCTTCGATGGTCACGGTACGACGAATCGGGGTAACCGCTTCGCAGTGTGCCAGCATCTTACGGAAGTCTTTGATGCCTGACGCCGCCAGGGTACGGATTGGACCGGCCGACACGGCGTTAACGCGCGTGCCTTCTGGACCCATCGCGTTCGCCATGTAACGAACGTTGGCTTCCAGAGACGCTTTCGCCAGACCCATAACGTTGTAGTTAGGGATCGCGCGCTCTGCACCCAGGTAGGACAGGGTCAGCAGGGCAGAGTTAGGGTTCAGCATCGCACGGCACTCTTTAGCCATCGCGACAAAGCTGTAGGCGCTGATGTCGTGAGCGATTTTGAAGCCTTCACGGGTCACGGCGTTCACATAGTCACCATCCAGCTGATCGCCAGGCGCGAAACCGATGGAGTGAACGAAACCGTCAAATTTCGGCCAGGTTTTTGCCAGTTCGGTGAACAGCGCAGTGATGCTCTCGTCTTCGGCTACATCGCAAGGCAGAACAATGTCTGAACCCAGATCTTTAGCAAACTCTTCCACACGACTTTTCAGTTTGTCGTTCTGGTAGGTGAAAGCCAGTTCTGCGCCCTGTTTGTGCATCGCCTGCGCAATACCGTAGGCGATTGAGAGTTTACTGGCAACGCCAGTAATCAGAATGCGCTTACCGGAAAGAAAACCCATAGCTGTAATCCTTTTGGTCATTGTTGTTGGCGGTCGCGATGATTAAAAAATAGGCGACCGACGTTAATCACGTGCGAAGTCTAGCACGTCTCTATAAATGCGGTAAATCGCACCGCGTTTTCCGCGGTAACCTGCGCCATCAGCGTTCGCGTCGCCAGGCTTCTGCGGTTAAAGCTTCGCCAAAGTGGCTGGTGATCAGACGTTTGGTCAAATCGTGCAGCGGCGAGGCCAGTACATCGGCGGTACCGCCGCGTTCAACCACTTCGCCCTGATGCATCACCAGCACCTGATCGCTAATGTGCTTCATCATGCCGAGATGCTGCGTCACATAAATATAGGCGATGCCATGCTTCTCCTGCAGTTCCAGCATCAGGTTCACCAGCTGTGAACGCATGGTCATATCCAGCGAGGCGAGCGCCTCATCGGCAACGATCACTTTCGGCTGTAAAATCAGCGCTCGCGCCAGCGCCAGACGCTGCTTCTGTCCGGGCGCCAGCATATGCGGATAGTAACCGGCGTGATCGCGCAGCAAGCCCACTTGACGCAGCGTGGCGATGATGCGTTTTTCTCGCGCTTCATCATCCAATTCGGTATTCAGGCGCAGCGGGAAATCAAGAATCTGACTGATGCGCTGGCGCGGGTTGAGCGACGTAGAGGGATCCTGAAAAATCATGCGGATGCGCTGGCTGCGGTAACCGTAGTCACCGTACTCTAAAGGATGATCGTCAATCAGCATGTCCCCTGCGGTGGGTTCCACCATGCCGCTCAGCATTTTCGCCAGCGTCGATTTTCCGGAGCCATTTTCACCAATCACCGCCAGCGTCTGCTTCTCGCGTAGGGTAAAACTCACGCCTTTCACCGCTTCGACGTGCTGACGACGGAATAAACCGGTGCGATAGCGATAGGTTTTGCTCAGATTGCGCACTTCCAGCAAGGTTTCCATCGCTACTGGCTCTCCATATTCAACGGGAAGTGACAGGCGAACAGATGCGCTTTGTTGCCGGTCAGGCGCGGTGTTTCGATACATTTGCGCTGCGCATAGGGGCAGCGCGGGCCAAGGCGGCAGCCAATCGGAAGATGTTCCAGCGACGGAATAGCGCCTGAGAGCGTATTCAGCCGGCTTTTATGCGGCAGCGCGCTGCCAAAATCCGGCATCGCACGGATCAACGCCTGGGTATAAGGATGATGTGGCGTATCCATTAAATCTTCGCTCTGGGCGGTTTCAACCGTCTGTCCGCAATACATTACGTTAATGCGGTCGGCCCATTGGCTCATGGTGCGCAGGTCATGGCTGATCAGCAATATCGTGGTGTTGTTGTTTTGATTCAGGCGGCTCAGCAGGCGGAAAATCTGCGCCTGCGTCGTCGGCTCCATCGCATTGGTCGGTTCATCGGCAATCAACAAGCGCGGCTGATTGGCCAGCGCGATGGCGATCATCACTTTCTGGCATTCGCCGTCGGTCAATTCGTACGGAAAACTGCGCATGATGTCTTTGTGATCTTTAATGCCGACGCGGTGCAACAGCTCAATGGCGCGCACTTTACGCCAGAACCACAAACGCTGATACCAGCGGCCTTTGTGGGTCCAGCGCGGAATCGCCTGCATGAGTTGGCGGCCAATACTTTCCGAAGGATCGAGACAGGACTGCGGCTCCTGGAAAATCATCGATACGTTATGGCCGACAATACGTCGCCTTTCTCGCGGCGACAGGCGCAGGAGATCGATGTCGTCAAACACCATGCGATCGGCGGTGACGCGCCAGTTGTCTTTGGTGACGCCACAGATAGCTTTAGCAATCAGGCTCTTGCCCGATCCCGATTCACCTACCAGCCCACGCACTTCCCCTTCAGTGAGCGTTAGATTGATACGATCGACCGCTTTGACCGGACCGTCTGCGGTCATAAATTCAATGGTCAGGTTACGGATATCCAGTAGCGGCATTATTCAACTCCCGCTTCTACCGCGCGACGGATACCGTCGCCCAGCAGGTTAACGATCAATACGCTGACCATTAGCGCCACGCCCGGCAGCATCACCGTCCAGGGCGCGACGTAGATCAACTCCAGCGCGTCACCCAGCATCGCTCCCCATTCGGGTGAGGGCAGCTGCGCACCAAGATCGAGGAAACCGAGCGCGGCGATATCCAGAATCGCCATCGACAGCGAGCGGGTAAACTCACTCACCAGCAGCGGCAGCACGTTGGGCAGCACCGCGTTCCATAAAATATTCAGGTTGCGCGCGCCATCGAGGCGCAATGCCACCACATACTCTTTTTCCATCTCATCATGCACAGCAGTATAGATCTCGCGCACCAAACGTGGGATCAGCGCCAGAAACACCGCCAGCATCGCGTGTTCCAGCCGTGGACCAAGAAACGCCACCACGATAATCGCCAGCAGCAGCGAAGGAATTGACAGCAGCGTATCCAGCACGTGATTCATCACCGCTGAACGTACGCCGTGTGTGATCCCGGCAAATACGCCCAGCACCAGCGCGCAGACCGCCGCCAGCAGCGTCACCACCATCGCGGAACCGACGGTAGGCGCCACGCCGCTCAACAGGCGGCTTAAGACATCACGCCCGAGATCGTCAGTACCGAGGAAGAAGGAGACGTCGCCATAGCGCGACCACGACGGCGGCAGCAACTGATAACCGAGGAATTGCTGATCGATACCATACGGCGCCAGTAATCCCCCGAACAGGCACAGGAACAGCAGGATGCCAAAGCCGTACAAACCGACCATGCCGCTGGTGTCGCGGTACAGGCGCTGCCAGCTGCGACGCAGCGTGCTGGGCAGCCGCTTCTCGTCGTAGACATTATCTAAGGGCATACCATTCCTTATGTTTCAGCGGATTAAGCGCCGCACCGAGAATATCCGACAACACGCTAACCAAAATAACCAGCCCACCAACCACCATTACGCCGGCGGAGATTGCCGCGTAATCCTGCTGGCGAATGGCATTGATCAGCCAGCGGCCAATGCCTGGCCAGTTGAACACCACTTCGGTGATCATCGCTAACGTCAGCATGGTAGAGAACTGCAGGCCAAGACGCGGAATCACCGGCGGCAGCGCATTGTGCAGCACGTGCCGACGAATCACGGTGAGACGCGATAATCCGCGCGTGGCGGCGGCTTTAACGTAATTTTTGTCCATTACTTCGCTGGTGCTGCTGCGCAGTAAACGGATCATTTCGGTGGTAGGCGCAACCGCTAATACCACCACCGGCAAAATCATGTGCGTTAAGGCGCTCACCATCATTTCGTGGCGCCACGGCGAATGGCTCAGCCAGGCATCAATCAAGGCGAAACCGGTAACATTTTGCACTGGATAGAGCAGATCGAAACGCCCGGAAACCGGCAGCCAGCCGAGCGTTAATGAGAAGAACAGGGTGAAGAGCAGCGCCAGCCAGAACACCGGCATCGAGAACCCCAGCAGCGCCAGCGCACTGATGGCTTTATCCTGCCATTTTTTACGCATTACACCGGCGCAGATCCCCAGCGGAATGCCGACCAGCAGCGCCAGCATAAATGCCAGCACGCACAGCTCCAGCGTGGCGGGAAACACTTCGCGCAGCTGAATATCGATCGATTGGCCGTTGGTGCTAGAGACGCCAAAATCAAACTGCAGCAGGCCTTTAAACCAGAACCACCAGGCATCAAACAGCGAAGCACCTTCCAGCGGCGCGTTCGGCGTGAAGTAGCTCAGGCTAAAGCTCACCAGCGACAGCAAAAACAGGGTGATCAGCAGCAGCACCAGACGACGCAAAATATAGATGATCATGCTTACTCCTCGCTGCTCTCATCGCGGTAGACGCCAGCAAACGAGGCGTTACCAAACGGGCTCAGCACTAAGCCTTTAATATCATGGCGATAGGCCTGCAAGCGCAGTGAAGAGGCCAGCGGTAATACCGGCAGCTCCTGCGCTAAAATCTGCTGCGCTTTATCGTAGCTATCAATGCGCGCCGACAGCTGCTGCGACAACAGCGCATGTTGTAGGGATTCATCAAAAGCTGGCGAGCACCAGTGCGCATAGTTGGTCTGTGAACGGATGGCTGCGCAGCTCAATAGGGGCCGGAAAAAACTGTCGGGATCGTTACTGTCCGTGGCCCAGCCGGTTAGGGTGAGATCGTGATTCATCTCCATTAACTGCGCTTCCTGAAAGCGGCCTTCAACCGGTGCAATAGTCACGCGCACGCCAACCTGAGCCAAATCGGCTTGTAACAGTTCAGCGGTTTTTAGCGGGCTGGGATTCCATGATTGCGACGATGAGGGCACCACCAGGCGCAAATGCAGATTCTCCAGACCGAGCGCTTTCAGTGCTTCACGTGCTTTAGCCGGGTTGTATTCGGTGACGCGCGCATCGCTGTCGTAAGCCCAGGAGGCACGCGGCAAAATCGAGGCGGCGGTCTCTGCGGTACCGTAATAGATCGACTCCATCAGGCGTTCGTTATTGATCGCCAGCGCCAGCGCGTGACGCACCTCCGGGCGATCGAGCGGCGGCTTGCGCGTATTAAACGCCAGATAGGCGATGTTCATGCCGGGGCGCAGCGTCATGCGCAGACGCGGGTCATCGCGCAAGATGCTCAGCTGGCTGGCGGCAGGATAGGCCAGCACATCGCATTCGCCGGTCAGCAGTTTGGATAAACGTCCGGTACCGCCGACGCCGAGATCAATCACCACCTGCTGCAGGCGCGGAACGCCTTTCCAGTACTGCGGATTACGCGCCAGCCGCAGATATTGTCCGGTGCGGTATTCACTCAGCTGGAACGGACCGGTGCCGACCGGTTCACGATCCAGCTGCTCCTGCTGGCCCTTAGCGCTGAGATTGTTGGCGTATTCCTGTGACAGAATCGGCGCGTAATGCGTGGCGATATGCCAGAGGAAGGAGGCGTCCGGGCTGTTGAGGCGAATCTCAACCGTATCGCTGTCGAGCTTCTTGACGCTCTGCACCGAATCGGCGAACTGCAGGCTATCAAAATAAGGATAGCTACCACCGTTAACGTTATGCCACGGATGCTTGCGGTCGAACATGCGCGCAAAGCTGAACACCACATCATCGGCGTTCATTTTGCGCGTTGGTTTAAACCAGTTGGTGTGCTGGAAGGCGACATCTTTGCGCAGGTGAAAACGGTAGGTGGCGCCGTTATCGCGCACTTCCCAGCTCTGGGCGAGGTCAGGAATTAGCCGATAGGTGTAAGGATCCACGTCGAGCAGACGGTCATAGAGCTGCGCCGCCAGCGTATCAACCACTAAGCCGCTACTCACCATTTGTGGATTAAAGGTATTGACCGTGCCGTTAACACAATAGACAAAACCGCTGTTGCGGATGTTGTCGGTTGGCGCGGCCCACGCTGACGCACTCATCATGCTGAGACCAAGCAGCAGAGAAGGGAATAATTTTGGCATAGAACTCAACGATTCTGAGGCAATAGCGAGAGTGTATCGCAAAGGTCTCGTACTCCCCAAATTCGCGACACTTCTGCTGTGTTTTTCGTCAAAGTGGCGATGGGGTAATCACATTGTTAGTGTGGAAATGAGAAAAATTCTCAATTAGGGCTTTACAGATGATAATAAGAATGATTATTATTCTTCTGCGCTTCGACGGTGGCTCTACCGAAGAAGAGCACGACATTGCTCACATTGCTTCCAGTATTAGTTGCCCGCACTCTGTTGCGGGCTTTTTTTCGTCCTGTTTCAAGCGGCTGCTGCGTTGGCTGCGCTCGTCCACCCTGGTCACATACTTATGTATGTTCCCAGGGATGTCCTCGCTTGCCGCCTTGCTTCCGCTCGAAACAGTTAGAAAAAAACACTGTGCGGTTCGCTAAAAAAAAACAATTCAATACGTAGGGGCGCCATTTATGGCGACCTGACTAATCCTCGTCGCGCGCCTGAATACCATGCTTTTTCATCATGGCGCGCAGCTGATGGTAAGTAACGCGTAATAGCTCAGCAGCACGGCGCTGATTGTATTTGGCCTGCTGTAAGCTTGCCTCAACTAACTCTCGCTCCTGCTGGTTTTGCCATTGGCGTATATCCAGCGGCAGGGAAGGTAGGGTGCTGATTGCGGGTTCAGTGAGGGTATCGGGTGGCGGATTACGCGGGGCGAAGGGATTAATGATGATATTGTCCAGTTCGTCTTCGGCACTATGATGACGATAAACCGAACGCTCGACCACATTCTTCAATTCGCGCACGTTACCCGGCCAGCTGTGATTCAGCAGCGTCAGCTGCGCACGATCGCTGAAGCCAGGAAACAGCGGCAAGCCCAGCTCGCGGCACATCTGGATAGCGAAATGATTGGCCATCACCAGAATATCGCTACGCCGCTCACGTAGCGGCGGCAGCTGCACCACATCGAAGGCGAGGCGATCGAGCAGGTCGGCGCGGAACTTGCCGGCGGCGGCCAGCATCGGCAGGTCTTCGTTGGTGGCGCAGACTAATCGCACGTTCACCTGCAACGATTGATTGCCGCCGACGCGCTCCAGCTGCCCATACTCAATCACGCGCAACAGCTTTTCCTGTACCAGCATCGGCGCGGTGGCCAGTTCATCAAGAAACAGCGTGCCACCATCGGCACGCTCAAAGCGCCCCAGATGACGTTTCTGCGCACCGGTAAAGGCGCCAGCTTCATGACCGAACAGTTCAGAGTCGAGCAGGTTTTCATTCAGCGCGGCGCAGTTGAGGGAAACAAACGGGCCTTCCCAACGGTTTGACAGGTAGTGCAGACGGCTGGCGATCAATTCTTTACCCGTGCCGCGTTCACCAACCACCAGCACCGGCTTCTCCAGCGGCGCCAAACGCGATACCTGCTCCAGCACCTCAAGAAAGTTGTTGGACTCGCCTAACAGATTGTCTGAATTATTTGCCATGATGAAATTCGCCACTGATTAATCATTTTCACTACCTTAAGGGATGCGGTAGCGGATGTAAAATAAAAAAAGACTGTAAAATCAGCCTATTAAAAGTTGGCACGCGAATTGTATTAGTGAAGGGCGCCTCGCGCACCTACATACAAAATTTGAGGAACATCATTATGGGTATTTTTTCTCGTTTCGCCGACATCGTGAACGCTAACATCAACTCTCTGCTGGAACGCGCCGAAGATCCGCAGAAACTGGTACGCCTGATGATTCAGGAAATGGAAGACACGCTGGTAGAAGTGCGCTCTACCTCTGCCCGTGCGCTGGCGGAAAAGAAACAGCTGGCACGCCGCATGGAGCAGGCTGAAATTCAGCAGGCCGAGTGGCAGGAAAAAGCCGAACTGGCGATTAATAAAGGTAAAGAAGATTTAGCGCGCGCGGCCTTAATTGAAAAGCAGAAGCTGACCGATTTAATCGCGGCCCTGCAGCAGGAATCGGCGCAAGTTGAAGAGACGCTTGAACGCATGAAAGGCGAGATTGGTGAGCTGGAGAAAAAACTCACTGAAACGCGGGCCCGTCAGCAGGCATTAACCTTGCGTCATCAGGCCGCATCCTCTTCACGCGATGTGCGTCGTCAGCTCGACAGCGGCAAGATTGATGATGCGATGGCGCGTTTTGAATCCTTCGAACGTCGTATCGATCACATGGAAGCCGAAGCGGAAAGTCAGCGCTTTGGTAAGCCGAAAGGTCTGGATCAGGAGTTCGCTGAACTGAAAGCCGATGATGAAATCAGCCAGCAGCTGGCCGCGCTGAAAGCCAAAATGAATCGCCCTGAGTGATCGCCACGGGTCTGGTAGCAGGCCCGAGTTAAAATGGTGTCAATGATTAAGGAGAGTCGAATTAATGAGCGCACTTTTTCTAGCCATACCTTTAACCATCTTCGTGCTTTTTGTGGCGCCGATCTGGTTATGGCTGCATTACAGCAACAAGCGCAACGGCGGCGCCGATTTGTCGTCGAGCGATTTGCAGCGTTTACAACAAATTACGCAGGATGCGCGCCGCATGCGTGAGCGTGTCGAAGCGCTGGAAGCCATTTTGGATGCCGAGCATCCGAACTGGAGGCAGCCATGATGAATGGACGTAAATTGTGGCGCATCCCACAACAGGGCAAAGTGCGCGGCGTCTGTGCCGGCGTGGCAGAATATCTCGACATTCCGGTACGCTTACTGCGGGTGATTGTGGTGCTGTCGCTCTTCCTTGGCTTATTTATGTTCACCATCGTTGCCTATTTTATTCTCGGTTTTGTGCTGGATGAGAAGCCCGCCGATGCCGCGGGTGAACGCACGCCGAGCGCACGGGAACTGCTCGACGAGCTGGAAGCCACGCTACACAGCGACGAACGTCACGTGCGTGAGATTGAACGCTATGTCACCTCGGAAACATTTAGCGTGCGTAGCCGCTTCCGCCAAATCTGATTTTTATCCCCGAGCCCGCTAATGGGCTCGCTTCTTCTACATTAAGGTAAGAGGCTCTATGCAAACTCAACGTTTTACTGCTCTGCGCCGTCGCGCGACACCTGCGTTGATGTCGGCGGGGAAATTTATCATCATTAGTGCAGTAACTTACGGGCCCGGCGGTATCGCTGGCTGGGCTGTTAAATCGGTGGCGCGCCGTCCGCTGCGCCTGTTGCTGGCGGCCGCCCTGGAACCGTTGCTGAGCAAAGCGTTTAAACGCTTGTCAGCACGATTCATCAGGGAGAACGATGAAAAGACTGCAAAATGAATTGCTGGCGCTGATGAACCGCGGTGTTGACCGCCATCTGCGCCTGGCCGTTACCGGCTTAAGCCGCAGCGGTAAAACCGCGTTTATCACCTCGCTGGTTAACCAACTGCTCAATGTGCACAGCGGCGCGCGTTTGCCGCTGTTTTCCGTGGTGCGCGAAGAACGCCTGCTTGGGGTGAAACGCGTACCGCAGCGCGAACTCGGTACGCCGCGTTTCACCTACGATGAAGGTCTGGCGCAGCTTTATGGCACACCGCCGATGTGGCCGACGCCCACCCGCGGCGTGAGCGAAATGCGCCTGGCGCTGCGCTATCGCCCGGATGAATCACTGCTGCGCCACTTCAAAGATACCGCCACGCTCTATCTCGAAATTGTCGATTATCCCGGCGAATGGCTGCTGGATCTGCCGATGCTGGCGCAGGATTATCTCAGCTGGTCACGGCAGATGGTTGGCTTATTGCAGGGCGATCGCGCCACCTGGTCTGCGCAATGGCGCAGCTTGTGTGCCGATCTCGATCCCTTTGCACCCGCCGATGAGAATCGTCTCGCCGCGATCGCCGCCGCCTGGACCGATTACCTGCATCAATGCAAAACCGAAGGGTTGCACTTTATCCAGCCGGGCCGCTTTGTGCTGCCGGGCGATATGGCGGGTGCGCCCGCGCTGCAGTTCTTCCCGTGGCCGCAGGTTGAAGAGATGCAGGTCAGCAAACTGGCGCAAGCCCCTGCCGGCAGCAACTTTGCTATGCTGCAGCAGCGCTTTAACTACTATTGCCAGCACGTGGTGAAAGGTTTCTATAAGAATCACTTCCTGCATTTTGATCGCCAAATCGTGCTGGTCGATTGCCTGCAGCCGCTCAATAGCGGACCGCAGGCGTTCAACGATATGCGCCTGGCGCTAACCCAGCTAATGCAGAGTTTCCATTACGGTCAGCGCACGCTGTTTCGCCGCCTGTTTTCGCCGGTCATCGATAAGTTGCTGTTTGCCGCCACCAAAGCCGATCACGTCACCTCCGATCAACACGCCAATATGGTCTCTCTGCTGCAGCAGCTGGTGCAGGACGCATGGCAGAACGCGGCGTTTGAAGGCATTAACATGGATTGCCTCGGCTTAGCGTCGGTACAAGCTACCGAAAGCGGGCTGGTTGATCATCGGGGTGAAAAGCTGCCTGCGCTGCGCGGCAATCGGCTGGCCGATGATGAAGCGCTGACTTTTTATCCCGGCGAAGTACCGCCGCGCTTGCCGGGGCACAGCTTCTGGCAGCAGCAGGGATTTCAGTTTGAACAGTTCCGGCCGCGGCAGCTGGATGTTGACCGCCCGCTGCCACACATTCGCATGGATGCCGCGCTGGAATTTTTACTGGGAGATAAATTGCGATGAGCGACGAAACACCTTTAAAAGGACGCATTGATTTTGCCCGTCCGCTGACGGTGGATGCGGAAAAACCGCTGCGCGCGGCACAAACCTTTAGTGCGGAAACGGACCATGCGTTTCTTGCCACCGCAGAAGCCGAGCCGCTGGAAGAGGGCGAAGGCGAAAAAGTGGTGGAAGCCGCGCTGCGTCCTAAACGCAGCCTGTGGCGTAAAATGGTGGGCGTTGGCCTCGCTATTTTCGCGGTTAGCGTGGTGGCGCAGGGCGCGCAAACGCTGCACGACGCCTGGATAGTGCGCGATTGGTTTACGCTGGGCACCGGTGTGGCCGGTACCTTGATTGTTGCGGCCGGTGCTGGCGCGCTGATTGGCGAATGGCGTCGCTTGTATCGTCTGCGCCAGCGTGCCGAAGAGCGCGATATTGGCCGCGAACTGCTGCACAGCCACGGCGTGGGGAAAGGCCGCGCATTTTGTGAAAAGCTGGCGCAGCAGGCACAGCTGGATCAGGCACATCCGGCGCTGCAACGCTGGCACGCGGCGCTGCATGAAACGCATAACGATCGCGAAATCGTCACGTTATATGCTCAGCTGGTGCAGCCGGTGCTGGATCGTCAGGCGCGGCGTGAAATCAGCCGTCATGCTGCAGAATCTACGCTGATGATCGCCGTCAGCCCGCTGGCGCTGGTGGATATGGCGTTTATCGCCTGGCGCAATCTGCGGCTGGTGAATCGCATCGCAGCAATTTATGGCATTGAGCTCGGCTACTTCAGCCGTATTCGCCTGTTCCGTTTAGTGCTGCTGAATATGGCGTTTGCCGGCGCATCGGAACTGGTGCGCGAAGTGGGCATGGATTGGATGTCGCAGGATCTCGCCGCGCGTCTCTCCACCCGTGCTGCGCAAGGGATTGGTGCCGGTTTACTGACCGCGCGGCTGGGCATTAAGGCGATGGAGTTGTGTCGGCCCTTGCCATGGCTGGAAGAGGATAAGCCGCGTCTCGGCGATTTCCGTCGCGAATTAATCGGTCAGCTGAAAGAATCCCTGGTAAAAAGTGGGGATAAAGCAGGGCAGGCTGCTAAATAATCACTCCTTGCTTACCTTTCACGCTATGGTTGGCGTGAAAGGTAAAATTATCTGTGTCTCAGCCTATATTCGGCGGGATTTTTGTTGGTCGCTCCGCTACACTTCTTCCTGTCACCTGCCTCTGGCTGTCAACTTTTCCTGACAGGCCTCTTCTGAGGCGCTGCAAGTTAGCGTATTATCACTAAAATCAAAACCTGACTAAGGCTCATCGCAATGCGTTTGGAAGTTTTCTGCCAGGACCGAATCGGTCTGGCGCGCGAGTTGCTCGACCTGCTGGTTGCCCGCAATATTGATCTGCGCGGCATCGAAATTGCGCCGCTCGGCCGCATTTACCTCAATTTTACCGCGCTGGAATTTGAACCTTTCAGCAATCTGATGGCAGAAATTCGCCGTACACCTGGCGTGACAGACGTTCGTACCGTTTCGTTTATGCCATCTGAACGTGAGCATCGTGCGCTGAGCGCGCTGCTGGTGGCGATGCCTGAACCGGTGTTGTCTATCGATCTGAAATGCAAGGTCGAGCTGGCTAACCCGGCAGCACAAAATCTGTTTACCCTCGATGAACAAAAACTGCGTAATCAAAACGTCGCAACCTTAATCACTGGTTTCAATTTTCAGCGCTGGCTGGAAAACGAGCGGGTTGACGCCCAGGCGCAGCACGTGGTGATTCAGGGGCGTGATTTTCTGATGGAGGCGCGGCCAATTTATCTGGCGGAAGAAGAGGGACAGAGCGATCTGCCCGTCGGGGCGATGATTACGCTGAAATCGACGGCGCGCATGGGTCGTCAGTTGCAGAACCTGACCGTCACCGACGAATCTGAATTCGATCACATCGTCGCCGTCACGCCAAAAATGCGTCAGGTAATCGATCAGGCGCGTAAGCTCGCGATGCACGATGCGCCGCTGCTGATCGTCGGCGATACCGGCACCGGTAAAGATATGCTGGCGCGTGCCTGTCATTTGCGCAGCGCACGCGGCAAAAAGCCGTTCCTGGCGTTGAACTGCGCCTCGTTGCCAGATGATGTGGCTGAGAGCGAGCTATTTGGTCACGCGGCGGGTGCTTATCCCAACGCGCTGGAAGGCAAGAAAGGTTTCTTTGAACAGGCCAATGGCGGCTCGGTGCTGCTGGATGAGATTGGCGAAATGTCGCCGCGGATGCAGACCAAACTGCTGCGCTTCCTCAACGACGGGACTTTCCGTCGCGTGGGTGAGGAGCATGAAGTCCACGTCGATGTACGTGTCATTTGTGCCACGCAGAAGAACCTGATTGAGCTGGTGCAACGCGGTGAGTTTCGTGAGGATCTATTCTATCGGCTGAACGTGCTGACGCTAAATCTACCACCGCTACGCGAACGTCCGCTGGATATTTTGCCGCTGACCGAAATGTTCGTCGCCCGCTTTGCGGATGAGCAAGGGTTGCCGCGTCCGCGCCTGTCATCGCAGCTAACGCCGTTCCTCACGCGTTATAACTGGCCGGGCAATGTGCGTCAGTTGAAAAATGCGCTGTACCGCGCGCTGACGCAGCTGGAAGGATACGAATTAGGGCCGCAAGATATCGTGCTGCCTGAGCAGGCACTTGATGTGTCGTTGGGAGAAGAGGCGATGGAGGGGTCGCTGGACGATATCACCAGCCGTTTTGAACGTTCGGTGTTGACCCGTTTGTATCTCTCTTACCCCAGCACGCGCAAGCTGGCGAAGCGTCTTGGCGTATCGCATACCGCGATTGCCAATAAGTTGCGTGAGTATGGCCTGGGGCAGAAACGAAGCGAGAGTGAATAACGCATAGAGTTACTGATCTAAACCTATGCGCCTCAAATAAACGCCGCCTTTTTAAGGCGGCGTTGTTATTTTGGCAGCCATTTACTTCAGTGCAGCCAGCGCCGCATCGTAGTTAGGCTCTTCAGTGATTTCGTTCACCAGCTCGCTGTAAATCACTTTATCGTTTTCATCCAGCACCACCACGGCACGTGCGGTCAGGCCTTTCAGCGGACCATCCGCAATCGCCACGCCATAATCTTCCTTGAATTCAGCACCGCGCAGTGAAGAGAGCGTGATGACGTTGCTCACGTTCTCAGCGCCGCAGAAGCGTGACTGGGCAAAAGGCAGATCCGAAGAGATACACAGCACCACGGTATTGTCCGCTTCACCTGAACGCTCGTTGAACTTGCGCACCGAGGCCGCGCATACGCCAGTATCAATGCTGGGGAAAATGTTCAGAACTTTGCGTTTGCCTGCATACTTAGAAAGGGATACGTCACCAAGATCTTTAGCGACAAGGCTGAACGGTTTAGCCTGCTCGCCAACTTGCGGGAAGTGACCTGCAACTGGCACCGGATTGCCCTGGAAGTGAACATTCTGAGACATACGATTTCCTTTTTTAACGACGGTGGAAGTCTGACTTTAGCAGCGTCAGATTAGATATAGCGCTAATTTATGACATAATTTTTAAGGGTTTACGAGCGCCTTTCCTGGCGATAATCGAGCCGGCTCGCAATTATGTTGCGGTTCTAAGGAGAAATAATGAGAACAGTAAAGAGTTATCCGGAAGCCTGGCCGTTGCATTCGCCGTTTGTTATTTCACGAGGCAGTCGCACCGAAGCGCATGTCGTGGTAGTGGAAATTGAGCAGGATGGCGTGAAAGGTGTGGGTGAAGCGACACCTTACGCGCGCTACGGTGAAAGCGAAGAGTCGGTGCTGCAACAAATTGCTTCGCAGCTGAGCGCGCTACAGGATGGTATGACGCGTGAAGCGTTGCAGCAGGCATTACCGGCCGGTGCGGCGCGCAATGCCATCGACTGTGCATTGTGGGATTTAGTGCGTCAGCAGCAGGGGAAAAGCCTGGTGGATTTGTGCGATGTCGCGTTGGCTAATGAAATCGTCACCGCGCATACCATCAGTATCGACACGCCAGATGCGATGGCCAGCAGTGCACAGGCGCTATGGCAGCATGGCGCGCGCTTGTTGAAGATTAAAATGGATGACCATCTGATCAGCGAACGTCTGGTGGCCATTCGCAGCGCGGTACCGCAGGCCACGCTGATCGTTGATGCCAATGAATCCTGGCATGCCGAAGGACTGGCGGCGCGTTGTCAGCTGCTGGCCGATCTCGACGTGGCGATGCTTGAGCAGCCACTTCCGGCGGCGCAGGATGCCGCGCTGGGCAACTTTATTCATCCGCTACCGATCTGTGCAGATGAGAGCTGTCATACGCGTGAAAGCCTGACCCAGCTTCAAGGGCGCTATGAAATGGTGAATATCAAACTGGATAAAACGGGCGGCTTAACTGAAGCGCTGGCGTTAGCGGATGCGGCGCAGCAGCAGGGTTTTGCCATCATGCTCGGCTGCATGCTATGTACTTCGCGGGCGATTCGCGCGGCGTTACCGCTGACAACCCGGGCGAAATTTGCCGATCTCGACGGTCCAACCTGGCTGGCTGCTGATGTTGAACCGTCGCTGCATTTCTCTCACGGCGTACTCAAACCGCGGGCTGCCAGCGCAGCAGATTGATCATCGCTTCCAGATAAACCTCGGTGGCTTCATCCACCGAAATCGGCGGCATCTCGGCGGTAATGCATAACAGACCGAGATCATCGCACCAGCTACCAAACGAGCCTGGCGTAGCATAACCCACGCTGCTGACGACCGGCAGCGCCGTTTGCTGCGCCAGCCACTGCGCTAAATCACTGTGATGTGGATCGTCGATACAAGCCAGCGGCTCATGCCAGGAGACCACCCAATGCGGCTTTATTTGGTGAATCAGCTGACATAGCGCGCGGGTTTCAGGTTCTGACGAAGGGCTGCTACCGGTTGATAGCACCACATCACGCTCATCGGCTTCGCTGTTCCAGCGATAAACCGTATCGCCGCTCTGCCAGTTAGCAGCGGGGAAATTACGATTGAGATCGACACCGTTAGCGTTAGCGCGCAGCCCCAGCTGACAGCCATCTGGATTCACAGCCAGAATGACGTGATGACGACGCAGAGCATCGGGTAAAGTGCGCATCGCGCCGGATAAGGTGGCAATAGCGGCATTCTCATCACCGTGTGTGCCGGCAATGATGAGGCCGCTTTCTGCATCCGTCGCGGGTGCAGGGAACCACAGCAGCGGGGCGCCCAGCACCGATTGCCCGTATTGCTGCCAGACAGCGTCCAGCTTGCCGCGTAGCGGACGTGGATGGTATGACGACATGACGTTCCTCATTGAGATGCTTCCAAACGCAGCCAAAAGCTTTCTGGCGCTCAAAGTAAAAATGTGACCGATAATCCAGCCTCAACATAACGGTAAACAGCGCGTGGGGAAATAGCTATATATCAATCAGCAATTTGCGATAAAGTGCCGAAAGTTACTGGCGACATCCTTTGTTTAGCAGTCGCCATTTTTTCGCGTAAAGGAGTGGTGATGAATCTAACGTTTCGCATGACGCTGGCGGCCTTAATCGTAACCAGCGCAGTCTCACCCGCATTCGCCGCCAACGTTCCGTCGGGCGCCCAATTGGCCAGCACGCAGGAAATTGTTCGGCATATTAAAGATGAACCCGCTTCGCTCGATCCAATGAAGGCGGTCGGCCTGCCGGAAATTCAGGTGATGCGCGATCTGTTCGAAGGGCTAACCAATCAGGATGCGCATGGCAAAATCGTGCCCGGCGTCGCGCAGAGCTGGAGCAGCAGCGATAACAAAACGTGGGTCTTTACCCTGCGCAAAGACGCGCGCTGGTCAAATGGCGAACCGGTGACCGCGCAGGATTTTGTCTACAGTTGGCAGCGTTTAGTTGATCCAAAAAACAGTTCTCCGTTTGCCTGGTTTGCCGCGCTGAGCGGCATTGAGAATGCTGATGCGATCACTAAAGGGCAGATGAGCGCCGATAAGCTCGGCGTGTCCGCAATAGACGCCACCCAGCTTAAGGTGACGCTGTCACGTCCTGTGCCATGGTTCCCAAGTATGGTCGCTAATGCAGCAATGTATCCCGTGCCGAAAAAAGTGATTGAAAAAGAGGGGGATAGCTGGACTTCTCCCGGCAAGCTAGTTGGCAACGGCGCCTATCAACTGCAAGATCGGGTGGTGAATGAAAAAATTGTGCTGGTACGTAACAGCCATTATTGGGATGACAAAGCTTCAGTGCTGACCAAGGTCACTTTTATTCCCATTAACGAAGAGTCCAGCGCGACCAAACGTTATCGCGCCAACGATATCGATATCACCGAATCCTTCCCGAAAAACATGTACGCGCTGCTGAAAAAAGAGTTGCCGGGCCAGGTTTATACGCCGGATCAGCTCGGTACCTATTACTACGCGTTTAACACCGAGAAAGGGCCGACCGCTGATGTGCGCGTGCGTAAGGCGCTGTCGTGGAGCATCGATCGCCGCATCATCGCGGAGAAAGTATTGGGCACCGGTGAAAAACCGGCCTGGCATTTCACGCCGGATGTCACCGCTGGCTTTACGCCGCTGAAAAGCTATCTGCAGCAGCATAGCCAGCAGGAACTGAATGCGCAGGCCAAAGCCCTGCTGACCGCCGCGGGTTATGGGCCGGGCAAGCCATTGCACCTGACGTTGTTGTACAACACGTCAGAGAGCCATCAGAAAATCGCTATCGCGGTGGCGTCAATGTGGAAGAAGAATCTCGGCGTTGATGTCACCTTGCAAAATCAGGAGTGGAAAACCTATATCGACAGTCGTAACAGCGGCAGTTTTGATGTGATCCGTGCTTCATGGGTTGGCGATTACAACGAACCGTCTACCTTCCTCAGCCTGCTAACCTCCAGCCATAGCGGTAATATCGCGCGTTTCCGCAGTGCCGATTATGATGCGGTGATCACCAAAGCCAGCACCGAAACCAGCGTCGCGGCGCGTAACACCGATTACAACAAAGCCGAACAGATTATTGCCGATCAGGCCCCGATCGCGCCGATCTACCAATATACTAACGGACGCCTGATCAAGCCGTGGGTGAAAGGGTATCCGATCACTAATCCGGAAGACGTGGCTTACAGCCGCGAAATGTGGATTGAGAAGCACTAAATCGCCCGGTCGGCATTAACGTCAACCCTACCCATCGGGCGATCAGGATGATCGCCTGTCATCTTTGCTCACAGCCTGATGATTGCAACTGGTCTGCGCCACGCTAGACTGTATCGTATTGATTTTGATAGCGAGGCGAGTTCGTGAACGTCATTGAAGGTAAAGCACTACAAGTATCCGATGCCATTGTGTCCTGTCAGCTTGATGGCACCGGTGGCATGATCCCCATCGACGATAAAGACGTGATCAACTGCGAACGTCCCTGCTGGTTACACCTCAATTACACTCAACGGCAAAGTGCGGAATGGCTGCAAAACACGCCGCTGATTCCCGATTCCGTGCGCGATGCGCTGGCCGGCGACAGCATGCGGCCTCGCGTTACGCGCCTTGGCGATGGCTTTATGATTGTGCTGCGCAGCGTGAACCACAACGCCGATTCGCGCCCCGATCAACTGGTGGCGATGCGCGTGTTTATCAACGACAAGCTGATTGTGTCGACGCGCCGCCGCAAAGTGTATGCAATTGACGCGGTACTGACCGATCTGCAAAACGGCAATGGACCGGTTGATGGTGGCAGTTGGCTGGTTGATGTGTGTGATGCGTTGACCGATCACGCCAGCGAATTTATCGAAGAGATGCACGATAAAATTATCGAGCTGGAAGATGCGCTGATGAACCAGGAAGTGCCGGCGCGCGGTGACCTTGCGCTGCTGCGCAAGCAACTGATTGTTATGCGCCGCTATATGGCACCACAGCGTGATGTCTACGCGCGGCTGGCTATCGAAAAAATGGCGTGGATGAACGATGACGATCGCCGTCGTATGCAAGAAGTTGCGGACCGATTGGGCCGCGGACTCGACGATCTCAACGCAGGCGTAGCGCGTACCTCAATTCTGGCGGATGAAGTCGCTTCGATTCTCGCGGAGTCAATGAACCGCCGCACGTACACCATGTCGCTGATGGCGATGATTTTCCTGCCCGCTACGTTTCTGACTGGGCTATTTGGCGTCAATTTAGGTGGCATTCCCGGCGGTAACTGGGCGCTTGGCTTTACCGCGTTCTGCGTACTGCTTTTGGTGATGGTGGCGGGCGTGGCGATATGGCTGAAACGGCGTAAATGGTTGTAGGGCAGAAAAGCGGAATAAACCTGATCGATATCAATATCCCGCCAGGTCAATCGGGGCAAACTCTTTCCCGCAGGTGAATGCAACGTCAAGCGATGGGCGTTGCGCTCCATATTGTCTTACTTCCTTTTTTGAATTACTGCATAGCACATTTGATTCGTACGACGCCGGCCTATCCGCCGGCTTTTTTTTGCCCGCTTGGCTTGCTCGCGCATCCTTTCCTATGCTTACAGGACATTCAGCAACAAGGAGAAGGGCATGCAACCGATTACTGCCAGCGAACCGATTCCTACCGATCCACCGCCAATTCCTGAACCGATTCCACAACCGCAACCGATTCCACCCGCACAGCCGCCTTACGACCCCGAATTTCCACCGATTCAAGATCCGCCACCGCACCGCTAATAAAAAAGGCGCGTAGCCAAAGCGACGCGCCTTTCGTTACATCAATGACGATTATTTAATTTCCAGCACATCAAGGCGCACGCTGAGATTAGGCGCATCTTCCTCTTCTGGCTGCCAGCCCGCAGGCTGCACCGGCAGGCTTTCACGGTCGAAGGCCAAATCGCCGCCGTCGACGACCGCATCACCGTGTTTAATACCTTTGAAATCAAACAGATTTATGTCCGCCATGTGTGATGGCACCACATTTTGCATCGCGGTGAACATGGTTTCGATGCGGCCAGGATAGCGTTTATCCCAGTCACGCAGCATATCAGCCACCACCTGACGCTGCAGGTTCGGCTGCGAACCACACAGGTTGCAGGGGATGATTGGGAAGTGACGCGCTTCGGCAAAACGAATGATGTCTTTCTCGCGGCAATAAGCCAGCGGACGGATCACGATATGTTTGCCATCATCGCTCATCAGTTTCGGCGGCATGCCTTTCATTTTTCCGCCATAAAACATGTTCAGGAACATCGTCTGGAGGATGTCATCACGATGGTGTCCAAGGGCGATTTTGGTACATCCCAGTTCGCTCGCAGTGCGATACAGAATGCCGCGGCGCAGGCGTGAACAGAGCGAACAGGTGGTTTTGCCTTCGGGAATTTTATCTTTAACGATGGAATAGGTGTCTTCGTTAACAATGTGGTACTCAACGCCCAGCTCATCCAGATAGGCCGGCAGAATATGCTCGGGGAAGCCAGGCTGTTTCTGGTCGAGATTCACCGCCACCAGCGAGAAGTTCACCGGCGCGCTCTGCTGCAAATTGCGCAGGATTTCCAGCATGGTGTAGCTGTCTTTACCGCCAGACAGACAAACCATGATGCGATCGCCTTCTTCAATCATATTGAAGTCGGCAATGGCTTCACCCACGTTGCGACGCAAACGCTTCTGCAGCTTGTTGAGGTTGTACTGTTCTTTCTTTGTTACTTCTTGATTTTCTGACATTATTTTCACGCTTGAGAGTGAAGGCGAGGGCCGTTAGCGGCTGAAGCAATCTTCAACGGCAATAAACCCTATAAACATGACTGCGTATGGTACGGATTGCGGGCGCGAATGCTAGCCTCAAGTGATCTCTTTTATGCGCAGAGAGCAATGCACTGGTAAATCTTATATCCTGTTGAACCCGCAAAAAGCCCGGCCTCGGTTGCCGGGCTTGTTCATTTAGTCACTTCTCTCGCTTTTCCCTGCCAATTCCGCCAGGCGTTGATAACGCTGATTAGCGGCCTCTGTCGCATCCTGCCACAGCTGCGAGGCCTCTTCGGGGCGCTGGGTTTGTAACTGGCGGAAGCGCTGTTCGTTCATTAATGCCTGTTCCAGTTCTGAAGTCGGTGGACGCGAATCCAGCGCCAGCGCAGCTTTACCTTGCTGCGCCCGGCGCGGGTCGAAGCGATACAGTGGCCAGAAACCGCTGGTGGTGAGCAAGCGCATCTGCTCGTGGCTGTAGGCCAGGTCGTAGCCATGCTCTTCACACGGGCTGTATGCGATGATCAGCGACGGACCTGGCCAGGCTTCCGCTTCCTGAATGGCTTTTACCGTTTGGTTGAGCTGCGCGCCGAGAGAGATCTGCGCCACGTACACATGGCCGTACAGCAGCGTAGACATGCCGAGATCTTTCCGTGCCTTGCGTTTACCTTGCTCACCAAACTTGGTCACCGCACCCAGCGGTGTCGCTTTTGATGCCTGACCGCCGGTGTTGGAGTAGCACTGCGTATCCAGCACCAGCACATTGACGTTTTCGCTCAGGCTCATTACGTGATCGAGGCCGCCGTAGCCGATATCGTAAGCCCAGCCGTCGCCACCAATCAGCCAGACCGATTTCTCAACCAGGGCATCGGCAGCCTCAGTTAATGCTTGGGCTGCGGGCTGTGACGAAGCGGCAAGCAGGGCGCGCAGTTGGGCTATCTGCTCACGTCGCTGCGATATGGTGACATTGTCACTTTTAAGTTCATCCACTAATGTGGCGGGCAATTGTGGCGCGCATTGGTCGAGCAAGCGCAGTGCGCGCTGTTTCTGTTGATCGACACTCAAGCGGAACCCCAAACCAAACTCGGCGTTATCTTCAAACAGCGAGTTCGCCCACGCCGGACCGCGCCCATCCGCGTTGGTGGTATAAGGCGTCGAAGGCAAATTGCCGCCATAAATCGAAGAGCAACCGGTGGCATTAGCAATTAATAAGCGATCGCCGTACAGCTGCGTCAGTAACTTGATATACGGCGTTTCGCCGCAGCCAGAACAGGCGCCAGAATATTCAAACAGCGGCGTAATCAGCTGCGAAGTACGGATATCAATACGTTCCAGCTGTTCAGCGGTGATCTCCGGCAGCGCGAGGAAGGCCGCATAGTTGGCCTTCTCAGTTTCAACATGTTCCAGCCGCGATTGCATATTGATGGCTTTGATTTCCGGATGCTGACGGTCGCTGGCCGGGCACACTTCCACGCACAGATTACAGCCGGTGCAATCTTCCGGTGCCACCTGCAAGACATACTTCTGCCCACGCATATCGCGTGATTTCACATCCAGTGAGGCCAGCGTAGCAGGCGCATCTACCAAGGCTTCTGGGGCGACAACTTTGGCGCGAATGGCGGAATGCGGACAAGCTGCGACACAATGGTTGCACTGCGTACAGAGATCGGGCTGCCAGATGGGCACCGCTTCGGCAATATTGCGCTTTTCCCACTGCGTGGTGCCAACGGGCCAGGTGCCGTCGGGCGGCAGCGCCGAGACCGGTAGTTTGTCGCCGAGACCGGCTAACATCGCCGCGGTGACGGTTTTGACGAAATCCGGTGCGCTATCCGCTACCACCGGCGGGCGGTGTGGGCTGCGATTGTCAACCGGCTGCAGCGCTACCGCCTGCAGTGCCTGTTGCGCCATCGCCAGCGCCTGCCAGTTACGCTGCACCAGCGCTTCGCCTTTACTGCTGTAGCTGCGCGCAATCGCGTTTTGTAGTTCAGTCAGCGCGCTATCGCCCGGCAGAATCTGCGTCAGCTGGAAAAAGGCCATCTGCATCACGGTGTTGATGCGAGCGCCCAACTGACATTCGCGCGCGATGCGCGCTGCATTGATCACAAAGAAGCGCGCCTGTTTGTCGTTAAGCTGGCTCTGCACCTCCTGCGGCAGGCGCGCCCACACTTCATCAGCAGCGTAAGGCGTATTGAGCAGGAAAATCCCGCCAGGCTTAAGCTGATCGAGCATCGAATATTTATCGATAAACTGCAGTTGGTGACAGCCGATGATGTCGGCCTGCTGAATCAAATAGGCGGACTGGATCGGATGTTCGCTGACGCGCAGATGGGAAACCGTCAGCCCGCCGGCTTTTTTCGAATCGTAGACGAAATAGCCCTGCACGTGCCACGGCGTAGCGTTGCCGATAATCTTGAGATTGTTTTTGCTGGCGCTAACACTACCGTCGCTGCCCAAACCGTAAAACAGCGCTTCCAGCCGCGCGCGGTTGGGCACGATGTTGGCTTCCATCGGCAGTGAAAGGTGGGTGACATCGTCGTAAATCCCCACGGTAAAGCGCGCCGGTGGCAGATCGCGCTGCAGCGCGCGAAACACTGCCAATACCGCATCGGGCGCGAACTCTTTCGACGACAAACCATAGCGACCACCAATCACTTTCGGCAGCGATGTCCGCTCGCCGCGACTAAAGGCCTCAGCTAACGCAGTCATCACATCCAGGAACAGCGGTTCCCCTAGCGCGCCCGGCTCTTTGGTGCGATCAAGCACCGCAATGCGCTGCGCGCTTACAGGAATCATCTGCAACAAATGCGTTGCCGAGAATGGGCGATACAAGCGTACTTTTACCAATCCCACTTTTTCGCCACGCTGTTGCATCTCATCAATCGCTTCTTCAGCGGTGCCACAGCCGGATCCCATCATAATGATCACGCGTTCGGCTTGCGGATGGCCGTAAAACTCAAACGGCTGATAGCAGCGTCCGGTATTTTCGCCAAAGGCTGCCATCGCGGCTTCAACGTGTCGGGTGCAATCGTCGTACCAGCGGTTGGTGGCTTCGCGAGACTGGAAATAGGTATCAGGATTGGCGGAGGTTCCGCGAATGGTCGGACGATCCGGCGTGAGCGCACGGGCACGATGAGCGGTAATTGCTTCGCCAGGCATCAGCGCCTGCAAGGTTTCATCGCTGATCGGTACAATCTTGTTGATCTCGTGCGAGGTGCGGAAGCCATCGAAGAAGTGAATAAAGGGAATACGGCTATTCAGTGAAGCGATTTGCGCGATCAAGGCAAAATCCTGCGCTTCCTGCACGCTGGATGCACAGAGTTGGGCGCAGCCGGTTTGGCGCACCGCCATCACATCGGAGTGATCGCCAAAAATCGACAGCGCGTGGGTCGCCACGGTACGCGCCGCTACGTGCAACACAAACGGCGTCAATTGCCCGGCCAGTTTGTAGAGCGTGGGGATCATCAATAACAATCCCTGCGACGACGTAAAGGTGGTGGAGAGCGCACCGGTTTGCAGCGCGCCATGCACGGTGGCAATCGCGCCACCTTCCGACTGCATCTCAATCACGCGCGGCACGTCGCCCCAGATATTACGGCGGCCTTCACCTGACCAGCTATCTGCCAGTTCAGCCATCGTTGAACTGGGCGTGATGGGGTATATGGCAATGACTTCGCTGGTGCGGAAGGCGACCGACGCCACCGCACCGTTACCGTCGACGGTAATCATAAATCGTCCTTTGCTACGCTGAGAAACCCGCAAAATTTACGGGGGTTATCAGTTCAGTTTAGCAAAGCACCATGATGTGACTTTCTCATCAGTGTGCAAGCGGGATGCCAGCGCACAAGCTTCTAAAATTGATGATTTTTACATCATCTCCAGCGATTGAACGCCTTTGATTTCCATCACTTTGTCATAAATATTGTGCATCGGCGTGCGCCGTGACAATGTCACCTCAACGCTTAATTCGCACAAGCCATTCTCCTCGTCACGATTAACGACGGCGATATGCCCGTAACGCACGTTCTCGCGCTGTAGCACCAGTAAGACAATCGGCACGCTTTTCGGTTTGAGATGCACCAGCAATGTATGATGACGGCCAATCAGCCAGTGGCTAATGCGACGAAAGGTTTCCAGCACTACCAGCGCCAGCACGGTGCCATAAATGCCGATTTCGTACATGCCGCTACCGATCACCAATCCAATTGCCGCCGTCACCCATAAGCCAGCGGCTGTAGTAAGGCCTTTCACTACCTGTTTTTGAATAATGATGGTACCCGCGCCGAGGAAGCCCATGCCGCTGACGACCTGCGCTGCAATACGGCTGGGATCGAGCGCCACATGATCGCTAACTAACATATCGGCGAAGCCGTATTTCGACACCAGCATAAACATGGCGCTGCCGATGCCGACCAAAATGTGGGTGCGCAGACCGGCTTCTTTAGCGCGTAGCTGGCGTTCCAGGCCAATCAGACCGCCGAGAATTCCGGCTAAAGCAATACGGATTAGCATATCCGTCAACATTGTTCTCTCCTTAGTTATTGATAATTGGGCAAGTAGCAGCGAGAAACGGGTGGAAATATCCCAATCAGGATAATTCTGCTTGCAAAGCATGGAAGAAAATTTTGTAAAAAGCTGTGTCTCCCCTCGATCCCTTGCCACGCCTGACATATGCTGGTGCGACTTTTTCGCTCAATCCCCGGAGCCCCATCGATGAAAGCCGCACTTTTTCTGCTGGCCGGAGCCACATTGTTACTTTCTGCCTGCAGCAGCAATAGTGATAATGAACCGCCGCAACAAGCCACTGCCGCACACGTATCACCGCGCGTTGTGATGTCATCTATGGCTGAAGTGAATTGCAGTAATGCCGGGGGCTCGCTGGCGTTTTCACGTCAGTTAGATGGTTCACGCATAGGCATGTGTCAGTTGGCCAATGGTCGTCGTTGTGACGAACAGGCGCTGATGGGTGGAAGCTGCGCCCGCTAAGGCAGGCGCAGGATAATTACGCGGTGACCAGATTCGGGCTGATTTCACCCCGTTCCAGCTGCTGCAAATTGCCGAGTGTGGTTTCTGAAATCGCCGTTAGCGCTTCGGCAGTCAGAAATGCCTGATGGCCGGTAAACAGTACGTTGTGACAGGCGGACAGGCGGCGGAACACATCGTCCTGAATCACGTCATTTGATTTGTCTTCAAAGAACAGGTCGCGTTCGTTTTCATACACATCCATTCCCAATGAACCAATCTTTTGTTGCTTGAGCGCATCAATCGCCGCCTGCGAGTCGATTAATCCGCCGCGGCTGGTGTTGATGATCATCACGCCGTCTTTCATTTGGCTGAACGCCTGGGCATTCAGCAGATGATGGTTTTCCGGCGTCAGCGGGCAGTGCAGCGTAATCACATCGGCTTCAGCAAACAGCGTTTTCAAATCGACGTATTCCGCACCCAGTTCCAGCGCGGCCTGGCTTGGATAAGGATCGAACGCCAGTAAGCGCATGCCAAATCCCTTCAGGATACGCATCGTGGCCACGCCGATTTTGCCGGTGCCAACGATGCCTGCGGTTTTGTTGTGCATGTTGAAGCCGGTTAAGCCATCCAGTGAAAAGTTGGCGTCACGCGTACGTTGATAGGCGCGGTGAATGCGACGATTCAACGTCATCATCAGACCAACCGCATGCTCGGCCACCGCTTCCGGTGAATAAGCCGGTACCCGTACCACGTTTAAGCCCAGTTCTTTCGCCGCCGCCAGATCGACATTATTAAAACCGGCGCAGCGCAGCGCGATGTGCTTAACACCTAACACCGCTAACTCTTCCAGCACCTCTTTGCTGGCATCATCGTTTACGAAAATGCACACCGCATCGCAGCCGGCGGCATTTTTCGCCGTGGCGGGCGTGAGCAGGAAGTCAAAAAACTGCAGCTCAAATCCAAAGCTGGCATTGACGTGTTCGAGGTATTTCTGGTCGTAATGCTTGGTGCTGTAAACCGCAACTTTCATTGTTTCGCTCCTGAAAAATGCAACGTCGGTATCCTCACAGGATAACGTTTTTCGCGGCATTTTGCTGTTCTTCAGCCAGACTAAGCAGCTAACGCCTTCATTTGTGAGATATAACATGCCATCATTAAATCCGTCATAATTCGAACGTCAGGAGCGTTGGTGGCGTGTGTTCACCCCAATCTCTTACTGCAGTAAGCTCCTGGGGATTCACCCACTTGCCGCCTTCCTGTCATTCGAATTATTTAGGACTTATTTAAAGGGATAGTTAGCTACCATGCCGCGTGGCCTCCGCCGAACACTTGCTGCGCTACTGGCGCTGATACTGCTGCTATTGGGATTGCTGCTGACGCTCACGCAATGGTTGCCGCGTCTGGCCGGTATCTGGCTGCCGGAAAATACCCGCGTTGAACTCAACGGCACGCCGCACTGGCAGCAGGGTGCCCTGCATTTCCCGGCGGTGCGCTATCTGGCCGGTGATTGCGAACTGGCGAACGTCCACGATGCCGCGCTCGGCTGGCAGCAGAAACGTTGGCAGCTTAGCGCCGCTGACGTACAGCTCAACAGTGATTGCCTGCAATCACTGCCGCAAAGCGCCGCAAGCGGTGCACCACGTAGCCTGGCCGACTGGCAGAAGATGCTGCCCGGCGCCGATGTGCATCTGCAAAAAATCACTGTTCTGCCGTGGCAACAATATGCTGGTCGATTCGATCTTACCTTAGATCAAGAGGTTCAGCGGCTGCGTTACCAGGGCGACAATCTCAATCTTGAGGCCCGTTTGCAGGGCCAACAGTTGCACATTAGTCAGCTGCAACTCAGTCATCCTTTACTGCCTAAACCGCTCAATCTGCACGGCGATGTGACTTTGCCAACTTTTGCCAACGGCTTGCCGGTAGCGGGTGAACTCAGCGCAGACCTTAACGTGGCGCAGTGGCCACAGCCGCTGGCGCTGACCCTCAACTGGCAACAGCAGCAGGGTACGTTAACCGTGAATCAGCAGGGAGATGAACTGCCGCTGCTGCAACTGCCGTGGCAGGTCGATGAGCAGGAAATACGCATCACGCAGGGGCAATGGCGCTGGCCACAGGCCGATCAGCCGCTTTCAGGCGGTCTGGCGCTCACGCTGGAAAACTGGCAGCAAGGTCTGGAAAACACCCTGGTCAGCGGACGATTCAATTTGCTGACGCAAGGGCGCGGCGGCAAAGGCAATCTGGTACTGAGCGTTGGGCCGGGCAAACTCAGCATGATCGATAGCGCTTTGCCGTTCCAGCTAACCGGCGAAAGTAAATTCGCCGATCTGCAACTGTTCGGCAGCATGCCGGGCTTGTTGCACGGGGTATTAACCGATCCACAGCTCAGCCTGAAGCAGGGTGCGCTGCTGCGGTTGCGTGGCCGCTTACTTTCAACGCTGGAGGTGGATGAAGCACGCTGGCCGCTGGCGGGTGTGACGCTGGCTTCGCGCGGCATAAACGGTCGCCTGCAGGCGATACTCAAAGCGCACGATCCGAACTTTGGCCGTTTCACCCTGCATCTCGATGGGCGCGCCACGGATTTCTGGCCGGATAGCGGTATCTGGAACTGGCGCTATTGGGGCGAGGGTGCCATCGCGCCACTGGCGGCCAAATGGGATGTAAAGGGCACCGGCAGCTGGCAGGACACCTTGATCAGCCTCGATACGCTGAATACCGGTTTCGATCAGCTGGCCTATGGCATGGTGCAAGTCGCAAAACCGCGTCTGACGCTCTCCGCGCCGGTACGCTGGCAACGTGATCCGCAACAGCCCGCGTTTAACGGCGGCTTCACGCTGAAATCTGGCCAAACCCAATTTAGCTACGGCGGCTGGCTGCCACCTTCAGAACTCAATTTTGAAGCTAAAGGCAGCGATCCCAGCCATTTCCTGTGGCGTGGTCAGCTGACGGCGGAAGATATCGGACCGGTGCGCGTGCATGGCCGCTGGGATGGCGAACGATTGCGCGGCGAAGCCTGGTGGCCGGCGCAGTCGCTGACGGTGTTCCAGCCGCTGCTCAGTAGCGATCTGAAAATGCGCATCCAGTCGGGTGAACTACGCGCGCAGGTGGCGTTCTCGGCCGCCAGCGTTCAGGGTTTTGAGGCCGGTGGTCACTGGACGGTGAAAAACGGCAGCCTGTGGATGCCGGACAGTGAAATCAACGGTATCGATTTCTCGCTGCCGTTCCGCCTGAAAGATCATCAATGGCAACTTGGACGTCGCGGCCCAGTATCACTGCGCATCGCTGAAGTGAAAAACCAGTTCTCGCTGCAAAATATCACCGCTGATTTGCAAGGCCACTATCCGTGGCAGGAGCGCCAGCCGTTAATCCTGAGTAATGTCAATCTTGATTTGCTGGGCGGACACGTCAGCATGCCCGAGCTGCGTATGCCTCAGCATCAGGCCGCGCGCGTCTCGCTGAAAGAGATCAACCTCAGCAAGCTGGTCACCGCGATTAAGCCCAAACAGTTTGCCATGTCCGGTAAAGTTAACGGTGAGCTACCGCTGTGGGTGAATAATCCCCAATGGTTGATTGAAAAGGGTTGGATCGCTAACAGTGGGCCGCTGACGTTCCGCATGGATAAAGATATGGCGGATGCTATCGTCAGCAACAATGTTGCCGCCGGCGCGGCGATGGATTGGCTGCGCTATATGGAGATTTCGCGTTCGTGGGCCACGCTCGATCTGGATAACTTCGGCAACTTGATCATGCAATCGGAAGTGAAAGGCGTCAGCCAGTTCAGTAACCGTCGACAAACCGTCAATCTGAACTATCGACATCAAGAGAATCTGTTCCAGCTGTGGCGCAGCCTGCGCTTTGGCGATAATTTGCAATCCTGGGTGGAGCAAAATGCCACCTTACCCTCGAAAAAGGATCCCCAACCATGAGCCTCAGGGCATTACTGGTGCTGGCAGCCTGGCTGCCATTGAGCGGCTGCGTGCCGCGTATTGAGGTGGCGGCACCGAAAGAGCCCATCACCATCAATATGAACGTGAAAATTGAGCATGAGATTCACATCAAGGTGGATAAAGATGTGGAAGCGCTGCTGAAGAACCAGAGCGGCCTGTTTTAAGGAGAAGCATGATGAAACGCAAGGCAATCGCGCTCGTTGTAGCGCTGCTGTTGGTGCCATCAGCGTGGGCGTTGACGCTCGATGAGGCGCGTCAGCAGGGGCGCGTAGGCGAAACGCTGAGCGGCTATGTCGCAGCGCGCCAGCAGGATGACGTAACGCTCGAACTGGTTAAGCGTATTAATGCCGGCCGAATGGAGCAGTATCAGCGCGTGGCGCAGCAAAATAATCTAACCGCCAGCGAAGTGGCGCGCATCGCCGGTGAGAAACTGGTGAATCGTGCCGGCAGCGGTGAGTATGTGCGCGGTATCAATGGGCAGTGGCTGCGTAAATAGCGCGCATAAAAAAGCCGGGCGCTCAGGCCCGGCAAGAGATGGCATCATACCCTTTATGGCTGGGCATTCATCACGTGCAAAAATGATTACGCGGCAACAATTTGTTTGATGGCGTCTTTGGCGTCGTTAGCCGCTTTGGTGGCCACTTCAGGACCATAAGCGATGCCTTCCGCGAACACGAAGTTCACGTCAGTGATACCGATAAAGCCGAGGAACAGTTTCACGTATGGCGTCAGCAGATCGCTGGCCGTATCTTTATGGATGCCGCCACGGCTGGAGAGGATTACCGCACGCTTGCCGGTCACCAGACCTTCTGGGCCTGCTTCGGTGTAACGGAAGGTCACGCCAGCGCGGGCAATCAGGTCAAAGTAGTTTTTCAGCTGGGTTGGGATGTTGAAGTTGTACATTGGCGCCGCAATAACCACGGTGTCATGGGCTTGCAGTTCAGCAATCAGTTCGTCAGATAACGAGAGCGCTTCCTGCTGACGCGGAGACAGCGGGGCGTCTGAAGGACGCAGCGCGCCAACCAGCTCACCATCCAGGACTGGAATCGGCTGAGCCGCTAAATCACGCACGGTCACTGAGTCACCTTTGGCGCGTGCTTCTTCAGCGTAGAAGTCAGCCAGTTGATTTGACTGAGAGTATCCAGCGAGGATGCTTGATTTCAGAACTAAAACTTTGCTCATGGTATTTTCCTGTGCGTTACGCGGTTGGCTTACCGCTCAATGCTTTACACTGTACGGAGTTAGCCCGCGAGGTAAAAGCGCAATATTTCGAGATCTATGTTCGAAATTATTGAACAAGCTCGCACGTCCCGCTCAGGCAGGCGTTCCAAATTGTGCTATGATGGCGACCATTAATTGCTTGAATCCGCCGGGAAAGTCTCCGGTTTGCTGCAACAATAGGTAACGCATCGCTATGTCATCATCCGCACCTTCCCCTTTAGCCTCCCTTTGGACGCGGCTCGATAATCTGACGCTGCGCGATGGTCAACGCCTGCGCCGACGTTTGCTGGGCGCGGCAAAGGTGAAAAATTCGGTTAAGCAGCAGGAGATTGTGGCTGAACTGGAACCGGAATTTGTCGCGGCCGAACAGCGCCTTGCGCAGCGTAAGGCGGCGACTCCGCGCATTACCTTCCCAGAAAACCTGCCGGTAAGTCAGAAGCAGCAGGACATTGCCGATGCCATCCGTGAGCATCAGGTGGTGATTGTGGCGGGTGAAACCGGATCGGGTAAAACCACCCAGTTGCCAAAAATCTGTCTGGCGCTGGGGCGCGGCGTCAAAGGCCTGATTGGCCACACTCAGCCGCGTCGTCTGGCGGCGCGCACCGTAGCGAACCGCATCGCCGATGAGCTGGAAACCTCGCTCGGTGGCACCATCGGCTACAAGGTGCGCTTTAACGATCAGGTCAGCGAAACCACTCAGGTTAAGCTGATGACTGACGGTATTTTGCTGGCTGAGATCCAGCAGGATCGCCTGTTATTGCAGTACGACACCATCATTATCGATGAAGCGCACGAACGCAGTCTGAACATCGATTTCCTGCTCGGCTATCTGCGCGAACTGCTGCCACGTCGTCCCGATTTAAAGGTGATCATCACCTCGGCGACCATCGATCCGCAGCGTTTCTCGCGTCACTTCCATAATGCGCCGGTGATTGAAGTTTCTGGCCGGACTTATCCGGTGGAAGTCCGTTATCGCCCGATGGTGGAAGACGCCGACGATACCGATCGCGATCAGCTACAGGCGATTTTCGATGCGGTGGATGAGCTTGGGCAGGAGAGCCGCGGCGATATTCTGATCTTTATGAGCGGCGAACGTGAAATTCGCGATACCGCCGATGCGCTGATGAAGCGTGATATTGCACACACCGAGATCCTGCCGCTGTATGCGCGCCTGTCGAATGCCGAGCAAAACCGCGTGTTCCAGTCGCACAGCGGACGCCGCATCGTGCTGGCCACCAACGTAGCGGAAACCTCGCTGACGGTGCCTGGCATCAAGTACGTTATCGATCCCGGCACCGCGCGCATTAGCCGCTACAGCTTCCGCACTAAAGTGCAGCGCTTGCCGATTGAGCCGGTATCTCAAGCCTCCGCTAATCAGCGTAAAGGGCGCTGCGGCCGCGTTTCCGAAGGGATCTGTATTCGTCTCTATTCAGAAGACGATTTCCTTAGCCGCCCGGAATTTACCGATCCGGAAATTCTGCGAACCAATCTCGCATCGGTGATTTTACAGATGACGGCGCTGGGGCTGGGCGACATTGCCGCTTTCCCGTTCGTCGAAGCGCCCGATAAACGCAATATTCAGGATGGCGTGCGCCTGCTGGAAGAGCTGGGCGCCATTACGCTGAGTGAAGATGAAACCTATAAGCTGACACCCTCAGGCCGCCAGCTGGCCCAGCTACCGGTCGATCCGCGTATGGCGCGTATGGTGCTGGAAGCACAAAAGTTTGGCTGCGTGCGGGAAGCGATGATCATCACCGCCGCGCTGTCGATTCAGGATCCGCGCGAGCGTCCGTCGGACAAACAGCAGGCTTCTGATGAAAAACATCGGCGCTTTGCCGATAAAGAGTCCGATTTCCTTGCGTTCGTTAACCTGTGGAATTATCTGCAGGAGCAGCAAAAAACGCTCTCCATCAATCACTTCCGCCGCCAATGTAAAACTGACTTCCTCAACTATTTGCGTGTACGCGAATGGCAGGATATCTATACCCAACTGCGCCAGGTAGTCCGAGAGCAAGGCATGCCGGTCAATAGCGAACCGGCGCCGTACCGCGAAGTACACAGCGCGCTGCTTACCGGCTTGCTGTCACACATTGGGCAGAAGGACAATGAGAAGCAGGAGTTCACCGGCGCTCGCAACGCGCGCTTCTCGATCTTCCCCGGTTCCGGCCTGTTTAAGAAGCCGCCAAAGTGGACCATGGTGGCCGAACTGGTTGAAACCAGCCGCTTGTGGGGGCGCGTTGCCGCGCGTATCGATCCGGAATGGATTGAGCCGCTGGCGCAGCATCTGATCAAGCGCAGCTACAGTGAACCGCACTGGGAAAAAGCGCAGGGCGCGGTGATGGCGACGGAAAAAGTGACGCTTTACGGCCTGGCGATCGTGCAGGCGCGTAAGGTTAATTACAGCCGCATCGACCCACAGCTGAGCCGTGAGCTGTTTATTCGTCATGCGCTGGTGGAAGGTGATTGGCAGACGCGCCACGCGTTTTTCCGTAATAACCTGAAGCTACGCAGCGAAATCGAAGATCTGGAACACAAATCTCGCCGCCGCGATATTCTGGTCGATGACGAAACGCTATTCGCGTTCTACGATCGCCGCATTGGCAGCGACGTGGTGTCGGCGCGCCATTTCGATAGCTGGTGGAAACAGGCCAGCAAAGAGAATCCCGATCTGCTGAGCTTTGATAAGCAAATGCTGATCAAAGATGGCGCCGATAAAGTCAGCCAGCTCGATTACCCTAACTTCTGGCATCAGGGCAACCTGAAACTCAAACTGAGCTATCAGTTTGAACCGGGTGCGCATGCCGATGGCGTGACGGTGCACATTCCGCTGCCGCTGCTCAACCAAATTGAAGAAACCGGTTTTGAGTGGCAGATTCCGGGCGTGCGCCGCGAACTGGTTATCGCGCTAATCAAATCCTTGCCGAAGCCGGTACGCCGTAATCTGGTGCCTGCACCTAATTACGCCGAAGCGTTTCTTGGTCGCGTCACTGCCATGGAACAACCGCTGCTGGATGCACTGGAGCGTGAGTTCCGCCGCATGACCGGCGTCACCATTGACCGGGAAGCCTGGCAGTGGGATCAGGTGCCCGATCATCTGAAAATGACTTTCCGCGTAGTCGATGAGCACAACCGTAAACTGCAGGAAGGCAAAAACCTGCACCAGCTCAAGCTGTTGTTGAAGGGCAAGGTGCAGGAGACGCTGTCAAAAGTGGCGGATGATGGTCTGGAGCAGAGCGGGTTACACATCTGGAGCTTTGGCGATTTGCCACAAAGCTACGAGCAAAAACGCGGCAGCTATCAGGTTAAAGCCTGGCCTGCGCTGGTCGATGAAAAAGACAGCGTGGCGATTCGTCTGTTTGATAGCGAAGCCGAGCAGCAGAAAATGATGTGGCGCGGCCAGCGTCGTCTGCTGCTGCTGAACATCCCGTCGCCGACCAAGTATCTGCACGAGAAGCTGCCAAACAAAGCCAAGCTCGGGTTGTACTTCAATCCGTACGGCAAAGTGCTGGAGCTGATCGATGACTGCATCGCCTGCGGCGTGGATAAGCTGATGGCAGACGCGGGCGGCCCGGCGTGGCAGCAGGAGAACTTCGAACAGCTGCGCGACAAAGTGCGTGCCGATTTGAATGAAACCGTTGTCACTATCGCCAAACAGGTCGAACAGATCCTGACGTGCGTGTTCAATATCAACAAGTTCTTGAAAGGACGCGTGGATATGTCGCTGGCGCTGGCATTAGGCGATATTAAAGCGCAAATGAATGGCCTGGTGTATCGCGGGTTTGTTACCGGCAACGGCTGGTCGCATTTGGGCGATACGCTACGTTATCTGCAGGGTATTGAGCGCCGGCTGGAGAAACTGCCGGTGGATCCGCACAGCGACCGCGCGCGCATGCTGAAAGTGCAGGCGGTTGAGCAGGCATGGCAGACATGGCGTAATAAATTGCCACCGCAGCGGCAGGATGATGCCGAAGTGCTGGCGACTCGCTGGATGCTGGAGGAGCTACGGATTAGCTATTTTGCGCAGCAGTTGGGTACGCCTTATCCGATTTCGGATAAGCGCATTCTGCAGGCGATGGAGCAGCTGAGTTAAGCGATTCGCATTTTAGGAGGTCGCCATGAATGGCGACCCTACGAAAGCGGGCATCAATATCACATTAACGAGAGAAAGGTGGGCAGTGGATTAGAGCCTCCGCCGCAGGGACAAAAACGCCGGTAGCGTTTTTGAACAACGCATAGCGTTGGCCCACGAAGTGGGCGAGCCTCAGGGACGAGGCGAGTAACCGGCGGTCGAGGCTACAGGGATGTATTCACGCCGTCTTTACGCAATGCCCGCCTTTTTCGACTGAGACGCACGTTACAAAGACCGCACATTACTGCGCCAACTCTTCCAGCTTATCCTTAAACGACGGCACCGCAATGGCGCGGTTATCGGCGCGGTAACGATCTGCCGGTGCGGGTGCCGAACTCTGCACCGCAATTAACTGCCACTCATCGCCATTCTTCAACAGCAGCGGCGAACCGCTGTCGCCTGGCAAGGTATCGCACTGGTGCGATAACACCGCACGCTGTGCCCAGCCGGTAACTAAACAATCACTGTGCGAATAGAGCGTATCCAGATGATCGGCCGGATATCCCGCTTGCGTCACTTTGCGCTCGGTGGTTTTCAGTGCAGCCGTCAAATCGCCACGGGAACCTTCAAACAGCGGAATCGGCACAATGCCGGACGGCGGGTTATGCAAAATAACCAGCCCGTAATCGTAAGGTGCAGCACCCGGCGGCACGATCCAGCCTTCGCCGTCAGCCTGCAATCTGCGCGCTAAAGAGGGCTCTACGCGCGCATCAATATCATGAATCTCGTAACGCCAGCCTTTTGCGCTGGCCATAAAACGCAGTGCTACCGGCTTATCAAACTTGCCCGGCGGCGCCAGCAAACAGTGCCCGGCAGTTAACGCCAGGTGGGCAGAAATCAGGGTGGCAGTACAGAGGTTACCGCTTTCGGTCTCTAACTGACCGATGGCATCCCAGGGCGCAGCACTCACGTCGCTAATCGCCTGGCGGTGATCTTTGCCAAAGAACAAGGTTTTGATGTCTTCCGGGCTAGGCCCATCTTCATCATCGGCATGTGCTGCGAGGTTAAAACTGAAAAGACCAACAAGTAACAGGATAGCCAGGCGCATAGTTCTCTCAATGGCGAGAATAAGTAGAAGTTGTTGTCATCACGCTTGAGCGATAACTATAGTCGGTGAGCGGTAAAAAAGGGAGAAATATTGGAGTAATCAGCACGCTACAACGACTAGATAAAAAAGCTGGCTGCAACTATGCCACAGAGGATCATCACAATCAGAATAATTTCGAAGCGATAGCGACGCACCATTTTTCGCTACTCCAGTAAATAAACACCCGGCTTAACCGGGTGTTTTCAATCATTAATGCGGTGTTGGCGCTAAAGGTAAACCTTATTTAGCCGCTTTTTTCACTTTGTGATGCTTTTTAGCAGCCTGAGCTTTCTGTGCAGCTGGCTTAGTTACTTTGTGGTGCTTTTTAGCAGCCTGCGCTTTCTGTGCAGCTGGCTTGGTTGCTTTGTGATGCTTTTTAGCAGCCTGGGCTTTCTGCGCAGCTGGCTTGGTTGCTTTTTTGTGGTGCTTTTTAGCAGCCTGGGCTTTCTGTGCAGCTGGTTTGGTTGCTTTTTTGTGATGCTTTTTAGCGGCCTGAGCTTTCTGTGCAGCTGGCGCTTTCTTCTCTACTTTCTTGTGTTTCTTAGCAGCCTGCGCTTTCTGAGCAGCAGGTTTCTTATGATGTACTGCTTTGTGTTTCGCTGGAGCAGTAGTCGTCGCTGGCGTTGCAGGAGCAGCTGTAGTCTCAGCAGCGAAAGCAACAGAAGACATACCCATAGCAGCGGCGATCACCAGTGCAAATAATTTTTTCATTGCAAAATCCTCGAACTATTTTTTCATGTGTAGCCCACTGCGGGGCCGGTGAAAACACTATATGAAAAACAATTCAGGCTTTCCGTGAGGCATTGGTATCGGCGTGTAACGGATTGTACAAAGCGGCGTAAAGGAAGTGAAAAGGGCGGCCGCATGGGCCGCCGCGCAGTTTACTCAGAGAGATAGCGTTGTTCAAGGTGCTGACGGAAATAGTGCGGATTCAGCGCTTCGCCAGTAGCGTTAATCAACAGCTGCTGGGTGGGGAAACGGCTGCCGTGCTGCCAAATGTTCTGCTGTAACCAATCAAACACTGGCTGCAACTCGCCTTGCTGAATCAGGCTATCTACCTGCGGGATCGCACGTTTCACCGCCTGGAACAGCTGAGCAGCGTACATCGCGCCCAACGTGTAGGTTGGGAAATAGCCAAAGGCACCGTCGGTCCAGTGGATGTCCTGCATGCAGCCATCGCGATAATTACCGCGCGTATCAATGCCCAGTGATTGCTGCATCTTCTCGTCCCACAATGCCGGGATGTCTTCCACCTCAATGTCGCCTTCGATCAAGGCACGCTCGATCTCGTAACGCAAAATCACGTGCGCCGGATAGCTCAACTCATCGGCATCAACGCGAATAAAGCCTGGCTTCACGCGCTGCGTCTGGCGGATAAAGTTTTGCAGCTCGAGCGCTGGTTGATCGCCCATCAGCGCCACAACCTGCGGATGAATGTGCTGCAGAAAGGCTTTGCTGCGTCCGAGCTGCATCTCCATAAACAGACTTTGTGACTCATGGATGGCGGTAGAGCGCGCCTGCGCCACCGGCTGACCGCGCCACTGCTGCGGCAGATTTTGCTCATAGCGCGCGTGCCCGGTTTCATGGATCACGCCCATCATGGCGCTGAGGAAGTCGTTCTCGTTATAACGCGTGGTGATGCGCACATCTTCCGGCACGCCGCCGCAGAATGGGTGCGCACTGACATCAAGTCGACCGTGATTAAAATCGAAGCCCAGCGTCTTCATCACGCTCAGGCCCAGCTGCTTTTGCGATTCAATCGCGAATGGCCCAACGGGTTGTGCAATGGGCGATTGTTGTTGCTTCACTACCGCTTTCTGCAACAGGTCTGGCAACCAACTTTTCAGATCACCAAAGGTTTGATCCAGCTGGGCGCTGGTCATGCCCGGTTCAAACACATCCAGCAGCGCGTCATAGCGCGAAACGCCGAGCGCGTCGGCTCGCAGCTGCGCCTCTTCACGGCTCAGCTTCACCACTTCTTTCAGATTGGCCGAGAAACCTTGCCAGTCGTTAGCCGGACGCTGCTGACGCCATGCATGCTCGCAACGCGAACCGGCCAGCGATTTGGCTTCCACCAGCGATGCAGGCAGCAACGTTGCCTGCTGCCATGCCCGCTGCATCTCGCTCAGGTTAACCTGCTCGACATCATTCAGTGATTCCTGTTGCGCCGCAGCAAACAGCCCGCCGAGACGTTTATCAGTCAGCACTTCGTGCATGAACACGCTAAGCTCGGCCATCGCTTCACCGCGGGCCTGGCTGCCGCCTGGCGGCATGGTGGTTTGCATATCGACACCGGCAATGGCGCCTAAATGGCCAAAGCGGGAAAGACGCTGAAAAGTGCGGCTAAGTTCTTGATAAGCTGAAGTCACGTAAAAAGCTCCTTATGACGGTAAGCGTGGCGCAATGTCCCGCAAGGGTAGATCAACCGGCCAGCAAAAGCGAACGCTGGCACCGCCTAGCGGGCTGCTCTCGATGGAGACATTTCCCTGCATAGCCAGCGCGATAGAGTGCACGATCGCCAGGCCTAAACCGCAACCGCCGGTGGCGCGATCGCGGCTTGGATCCAGACGTACGAAAGGTTCGAAAACCCGGGCTCGTTCCTCCTGCGGAATGCCCGGGCCATCGTCTTCCACCTGCAAACAGCCGATAGCGCCATCAAACCACAAACTGACGCGCAATCGCTGTTGCGCATAGCGCAGCGCGTTGTTCACCAGATTATCCAGCACGCGCTCCATCAGGCGCGTATCGGCGCTGCCGACGTTTTCCAGCTGCGGAATATCCAGCGCGATCTGTGTCTGCGGATTCATGGTCTGCACATCTTCAATATGCACACGCAGCCATTGGGCGAGATCAAAGGTTTGCAGATGAAGATCGACGCGGGGGCGATCGAGGCGCGCATAGGTCAGCAACTCCTCTATCAAACTCTCCAGCTGCCCGACATCGCGGTTCAGCGCGGCGGATTCCGCTGCGGTCAGATTATCGCTCATCTCCAGCCGATAACGCAGGCGCACCAGCGGGGTGCGCAACTCGTGCGCGATGCCATCGATTAACTGTTTCTTGCTGGCCACCAGCGTATTGATGTTCTCCGCCATCTGGTTGAAGGCCACGCCAAGGCTGTGCAGGCTGGAGGTACTTTCAAAATGGGTGCGTACGTCCAGCTCGCCACGGCCAAAACGCTGCGCGGCTTTCTCAAGGCGCTGCATCTCTTGCCAGTGCGGACGCAGCCAGATAAATACCGGCAGCGCCAGCGACATGCCAATAAATGCCAGCAGCGCAATATCCAGAATTCGCATTTGGTGCAGGTAGAAAAGATAGGGAATAGGGCCAACTGAGAGAACGTAATGGCTACGCGGGATGTGCTGCAAAAAAGTGTACTGATCGTCGATCGCCACAATTTCACCGGCGCGCAGGCGTTTCATGTCTGCTTCATCCAGCTGATATTTGCTCATGGGTTCGATATTCAGGTCAAATGACAGATCGAGATCGAGGCTGCGAATGGTTTTACTCCAGTCGCGGGGCGGGATCTCGCGCAGTTCGCTGCGCATTAAAAACAGTGAACTGGCCATCAAATCGTTCATCGACTGACGACCCGCGCGTTCGGCGGTGAATTTGTACACCAGACCGACCAGCAGCGTCATCACCAGAAAACAGACGAACAGCAGCAAATAGAACTGAATAAAGAGCTTTCTCATGCGGAGCGGGTATCCCAGGCCTGTGGTGCGAACAGATAGCCTTTATTACGGATGGTTTTAATGCGGAACGGCTCGGTAGCGCTGTCGTACAGTTTTTTACGCAGGCGAGAAATCGCCACATCAATACTGCGGTCCATGCCATCGTAGGTCACGCCACGCAGCGTTTTCAGCAGCGCATCGCGGTTGAGAATCTGCCCAGCGTGATTGGCCAGTTCCCACAGCAGATCGAAATCGGCGGTTGAGAGCACAATATTCTCTTCAAATAAGATGACCTGGCGATTAAGCGAATCGATGGTCAGCGAACCAAAACGCAGGACGCGCTGCGAACTTTGAATAGCAGGCGTCACTTCAGGCTGGCCGACATGTGCCTGGCGCAGGTGCAACCGCAGGCGCGCCAGTAATACGGCGGGTGGCGTGGTTTTGAGAATGTAATCGTTAGCGCCCATCTCCAGCGACAAAATATGGTTCATGTCGCTATCGAGCGAAGTCAGCAGCACAATTGGGCCTTGCCAGCTGGCGCGCAGATCGCGGCATAAGGTCATGCCATCTTTGCCAGGCAACATGATGTCCAGCATCACTAAATCGGGATCGTGGGTGGCAATGGTGGCTTCGGCGCGGTCACCGCGCGTTTCAACAATCACTTCAATATCGTGGCGGCCAAGGTAAGCGGCGATCAATTCGCCAACTTCTGGCTCATCTTCCACATAGACGATTTTATTCATAATTCACTGAGACGGGTGAGAATGTCAGCAGCATAGCTTTTCCTGGTCCTGAGCTCTACGCTACCGCACGAAATATCCCTGCCTTACTGGTATGTATACCGTGAAATGTGCCATTATTAGCGGCGCGTTGTCGCGCAAGGTTCGGAACCGTAACGAAAAACAGGAGGAGTGCGAGGGTGTCTGATAAAGAGATGGCTTCAGCCGGATACAGTGATCGCATCTGCTTCAATTACAGTGATTTTCTCTCCGCTTCCTGCAAAAAACGCTGGAGTTTTGTCGATGCCATTTACGGCGTGATGCCCATTTTTGGCATGGTGACACGTAAATCAGCGCATAACCTTCCGGCTAGCGACGATCACCTGAAAGAATTAGCATTACAAATCATTTCAACTCAGGTCAGCGATGAGATTAACATCGCGCGTCTGATCACCCTGGCCGAACAACAGCACATCAGTCGCTTCGATATTCAGCTGCCTTATCCGTTGTCAGCTGAGCAGCTTGACGCTATTCATCAGGAATACCACAAGCCGCTCAATCTGACACAGCAGGATGACCTGCTGTGCGTTTCCATTCCGGTCCAGCCGCACTAATTCGTCAACTGCCACAACGCGGGCAGTGATGCAGCAATCAATAACACAATCGCGATGCGTTCCAGCTGTGACAATAGGTTTTCGCCACGACCGCCGCGTCGTGCATACAGAAACAGCAACAAACCTGGCGCATAGAGCACCACCGAAAGCAATAAATGCAGTGGACCGGATGCATACAGCAGCCAAATACCGTAAGCGCTAGCGCCAATGCCGGTGAACATCGCCCAGGGTTTGTTCTGACCGCGTACCACCTTAATCAGATATAAACCGACCAGCAGATAGGGCACTAAAATCATTTCCGAGGCGATGGTCAGCAGCGTGTTGTAATCCGCGCCGGTCACGGCGATCAAAATCAGACACACCTGCACGCTGCCATTGGTGAGCCATAACGATGCAGCAGGTGAGTTGTGACGGTTCTGCCGTGCAATGCTGCGTGGAAATGCACCTTGCTGTGCCGCCAGGAACGGTACTTCAGCGGCCATAATCGTCCAGCTGAGATAAGCGCCACAAACGGAGATGATCAAACCGACTGCAATCACCGCATCGCCCCAATGTCCCAGCAGGTGTTTCATTAAGCCGGCCATGGAAGGGTTGCGCATCTGCGCCAGCTCGGCGCGCGGAATGACGCCCAACGACAGCAACGTCACCAGCAGATAAACCAGCAGCGCCGCCAGCACCGCCATCAGCGTGGCGCGCCCAACATCCTGTTTGTTACGTGCGCGAGCAGAAACCACCACCGCACCTTCGACACCAATAAACACCCACAAGGTGATCAGCATGGTTTGCTTCACCTGCTGCCACAGAGGTTGCCCCAGCTCAACGCCGCGAAAATCAAAGCGGAAGCGATCGTAATTGAACGCCAACAGCGCCAGCACTACAAATAGCAGCAGCGGTACCAGCTTACCTAACGTTGCCAGTAGATTAATGCTGGCCGCAGTTTGGACGCCGCGCAACACCAGGCAATGCACCAGCCACAACAGCACCGATGCACCGAGCATCGCCTGCCAGGTATTACCATCACCAAACACCACGTGTTCGGGTGTATCGGTGAAGAAGCTCAGAGCGGAGAAGACAATCACCAGATAGGAGACGTTAGCAATTACCGCACACAGCCAATATCCCCACGCCGAGCAAAATCCCATCAGCTCACCAAACCCGGCGCGCGCGTAGGTAAAGATGCCGCCATCCAACTCCGGTTTCAGTCGCGTGAGTAATAGCATGGCGAGCGAGAGGAAAATAATCCCCACGCCGGTGATAAGCCAGCCGATCAGCAGCGCGGCTGGACCGGCGACCGCTGCCATATTTTGCGGCAGGCTGAAAACACCCGCGCCGAGCATGGAGCTGAGCACTAACGCAGTGAGCGCGCTAAGACCTAATTTTTTATCCAAAACGCCCATCCTAAGCAGCAGAGTATGCTGGGTGGTGACGATTCCTTTGGTATCTCAGGTGGCGATTTGCCAACTTTAAAACGGAATCACCTAAAAACAAGGCGGCAGATTTTACGGAGTGCGAACAGGGAAGGCAATGCAAGACTATGCAAATCTGCGCACAGATTATGCAATCAATTGAGAAGGGCGGCGAATACCGCCCTGAGGGGAATTTATTTGAACAGATCGGCCGTAACGGTCAGATTGCCGCCACTCTGGTTCTGCCATTGGCGCGTAATGTGGTAGTACTTGGCACCTTTCGCCACTGCACGCTTGCCAACCGCTTCGGAGATTTCGGTTGGTGTACCGAAGTGATCGGAGAAGGTGATGGTGTCGAACGGTTGCATTTGAGCAGCGGTAATCGCATTCACTTCCTGCACGCTGCGGCCGTCCGCAGTTTTCACGGTGTAACGTTCGCCAGTGGAGCTTTGTGTTTCGAAGAAACGCCCCACATTGCGGCTTGGCGTCTCAGAGGAGGCCACTCCCGGGATGGCTACTTTCGTCGCTGCGGTGCCACCGGCGGCCAGCGCTGCTTTACCGGCTTCTGAATCAGCAGGGATGGAGTCTGAGGTGTTTTGCACCTTACGCTCTGGCGCATCGGCTTTATACACATAAGCGGTAACGTACTGGTTGCCGCCATTGTTGGCATCAACCTGACGCACAATAAAGAACGAGGCCGCGCCCTTATTTTTCGCCGCTTTACCAATTGCCTCGTTGACATCCGGCTGGCTAGAGAAGAATCCATTGACCGATACGGTATCGTAAGGCTCAAGGCGATAGGCTTCTGCTTTCGGCAGCTCTTTCACGCCTGAGAAGCTGCGATATTTGGTTGAGTCATCCGCTTTCGGGGCATTGGCTTTATACAGATCAGCCGTTACGCGCCAGTTACCGCCATTGCCGTTACTGTCATTGATACCTTGCACATAGAAAGAGTCAGCGCCTTTGGCATCGGCTTGTTTAGAGATGGCATCAGTCGCATCGCCAATGGCATTGAAACGGCCGCTGATATTAATACGTTCGAATGGTTTCAACGCGGCCGCTTGCTCTGGCGTTAACTCTTTAGCAGCAAAAGCATTTGCTGCCAGCAGTGATAACAAGGTTGACGCCAGAATGGTGTTCTTCAGCTTCATAAAATGATCCTTCGCCTTACGCAAAATGAGTACGAAAACGTGCTGGACTCTTGATGTATAACAGATTAGCCGCTGATTATTGCATGTAATAATCGGCCTGTCTCAGCCAATTTAAGCGCATAGGATTGACAATAATTGCGGATTATTCTCCGGGCTGTCATTGGCTTGTGCTAAGGCTTTTTTTTGCACAGTTAACCACTTAATCTGGTAACACTTAGTGCCATAATAGTTAACGCATTGTTAATTAAAGGTTTTTAAAAACACTTAATTCGACATGACACGATTTTGCGCAGCAGAATATTTTTTAATACGCCCTAAATGCAGTGGCAATACATAGCATTCAATCTTTGCGTCTGAATATTTGTGTGAATGTCATAAGTGCGCGTTATCGCTGTAGATCACTCTTCATATTTTCAGTAGGTTATAAAGACTTTGTTACATTGTGCATTTTGCTCATAAGAAGCTGAAACACCGTTTCGGCTTTTGAGCATTTGCCACTTATAGAACCTCATCCTTTAATTGTTGAAAGGAAACAGTATGTTAATTGGGATACCCAAAGAACGGTTAGCCAATGAGTCGCGCGTGGCCGCCACGCCTAAGACCGTTGAGCAACTGATCAAGCTGGGATTCAGCGTAACCGTTGAACAGAACGCCGGGCTGCGCGCCAGTTTCGATGATGAAAGCTTTATTGCTGCTGGCGCCACCGTGACTAACGGCGCTGAAGTATGGCAGTCAGATATCGTATTAAAAGTGAATGCGCCTGACGATCAAGAGATCGAACTGACGCGCGCTGGCAGCACGCTGGTGAGCTTTATCTGGCCGGCGCAAAACCCTGCGCTGCTGGAGAAACTGGCTGCGCGTAACGTTACCGTGATGGCAATGGATTCGGTGCCGCGTATCTCACGTGCGCAGGCGCTTGATGCGCTGAGCTCAATGGCGAATATCGCGGGTTATCGCGCCATCGTTGAAGCAGCTCATGAATTCGGCCGCTTCTTCACCGGTCAAATCACCGCTGCCGGTAAAGTTCCACCGGCGAAAGTGATGATCATCGGTGCGGGCGTGGCGGGTCTTGCCGCAATCGGCGCCGCGGGCAGCTTGGGCGCCATTGTGCGCGCTTTCGACACGCGTCCGGAGGTGAAAGAACAGGTGCAAAGTATGGGCGCCGAGTTCCTTGAGCTGGACTTCGAAGAGGAAGCAGGCAGCGGCGATGGCTATGCCAAAGTGATGTCTGAAGCCTTTATTAAAGCGGAGATGGAACTGTTTGCGGCACAGGCGAAAGAAGTCGACATTATTGTCACCACCGCGCTCATCCCTGGCCGCCCGGCACCCAAGTTTATTACCGCGGAGATGGTTGCCAGTATGAAGCCGGGCAGTGTCATCGTTGATCTGGCGGCGCAAACCGGCGGCAACTGTGAATTGACGGTTGCCGATCAGGTTACGCTGACCAGCAATGGCGTGAAAATTATCGGTTACACCGATCTGCCAAGCCGCCTGCCAACACAATCTTCTCAGCTGTACGGCACCAACCTTGTCAACCTGCTGAAACTGTTGTGCAAAGAGAAAAATGGTGAAATCACCGTTGATTTCGACGATGTGGTGGTGCGCGGTGTCACGGTGATTCGTGATGGCGAAGTGACCTGGCCAGCACCGCCGATTCAGGTTTCGGCGGCGCCAAAAGCACAACCCGCAGCGCAACCTTTGCCTAAGGCTGAAGCCAAACCGGTTTCGCCGTGGCGTAAATATCTGCTGCTGGCGCTGGCATTAGTGCTGTTTGCCTGCCTGGCGAATGTTGCACCGGCTGACTTCTTATCACACTTTACCGTCTTCGCGCTCTCGTGCGTGGTGGGTTACTACGTGGTGTGGAACGTGAGTCATGCCTTGCATACGCCGTTGATGGCCGTCACTAACGCCATTTCCGGCATTATTGTGGTGGGCGCGGTATTGCAGATGGGCCATGGCGGTTGGGTAACGATTCTCTCGTTTATTGCCGTGCTGATCGCCAGCATCAATATTTTCGGTGGTTTCACCGTCACCCAGCGCATGCTGAAAATGTTTCGTAAGAATTAAGGGGTAGCAACATGTCTGGCGGATTAGTTACTGCAGCATATATTGTTGCCGCAATTCTGTTTATTTGCAGCCTTGCGGGTCTCTCGAAACACGAGACCTCTAAGCAGGGTAATATTTTCGGTATGAGCGGGATGGCGATTGCGCTGCTCGCCACCATTTTTGGTCCAAACACCGGTAACGTTGCCTGGATTTTACTGGCAATGGTGATTGGCGGTGCGATTGGCCTGCGTTTGGCGAAGAAAGTTGAAATGACTGAAATGCCTGAGCTGGTGGCGATTTTGCACAGCTTCGTGGGTTTGGCGGCGGTGTTGGTGGGCTTTAACAGCTACATCGATCATGCCCCAGGCCTGGCGCCGGTGATGGAAAACATCCATCTGACCGAAGTGTTCCTGGGTATCTTCATTGGTGCAGTGACCTTTACCGGCTCGCTGGTGGCATTTGGCAAGCTGCGTGGAAAAATTTCCTCTTCTGCGCTGATGTTGCCACATCGTCATAAAATGAACCTTGCTGCGCTGGTGGTCTCTTTCCTGCTGATGCTGTGGTTCGTGCAGACCGATAGCACTGGCGCACAAGTGTTTGCGCTGTTGCTGATGACGATGATTGCACTGGTGTTTGGCTGGCATCTGGTGGCATCAATTGGCGGCGCCGATATGCCGGTCGTGGTCTCGATGCTGAACTCATATTCCGGTTGGGCGGCTGCGGCGGCAGGTTTCATGCTCAGCAATGACTTGCTGATCGTGACCGGTGCCTTAGTAGGTTCCTCCGGTGCCATCCTCTCTTATATTATGTGTAAAGCAATGAACCGCTCGTTTATCAGCGTTATCGCCGGTGGCTTTGGTACCGACGTTAGCGTGGGTGGTGAAAGCGAGGAGGTAGGTGAACATCGTGAGATCACCGCTGAAGAGACCGCCGAACTGCTGAAAGCCTCGTCTTCCGTGGTGATCACGCCGGGTTATGGCATGGCGGTGGCGCAGGCACAATATCCGGTTGCTGAGATTACCGAGAAACTGCGCGCGCGCGGCATCAAGGTTCGCTTTGGCATTCACCCGGTTGCCGGTCGTTTGCCGGGTCACATGAACGTGCTGCTGGCGGAAGCCAAGGTGCCTTACGATGTGGTGCTGGAGATGGACGAAATTAACGATGACTTCAGCGATACCGATACCGTGTTGGTTATCGGTGCTAATGACACCGTCAATCCGGCTGCGCTGGAAGATCCGCGGAGTCCAATCGCCGGTATGCCCGTTCTCGAAGTGTGGAAAGCGCAGAACGTGATTGTGTTTAAACGTTCGATGAGCACCGGATACGCCGGCGTACAGAATCCGCTGTTCTTCAAAGACAATACGCAGATGCTGTTTGGCGATGCGAAGGCGAGTGTCGAAGGCATTCTGCGCGCGCTATAAACAAGCAGGGCGGTGAAGTGATTCACCGCCCTGGATGCAAGGAGCAAGGACGGCCAATGCGTGCCGTCCTTTTTTATTTAATCGTCTTCATCTTCTTCGTCTTCGTAATCAATCGGCGATTTAAAATCGTCCGGTTTGATTGCCAGCAAATCACAGCGCAAATGATCGATTACCTGTTCCGCCGTGTTGCCCAGGAATGCCGCAGACAATCCAGTGCGACCAATGGTACCCAGCACCACAATCCCGGCATCCAGATGCGAAGCGATATCTGGAATCACTTCCTCGGGCAAACCTTTTGCCACATGCGTAAACTCTTCACTGATCGAGAATTTCTGGCGCAGCGCTTTCATCGCCACCAGATGCTGGCCGCGAATCGCATCGTTATAAACGCTGGGATCAAAGTCAGGCAATTCAATAGCAATATTGATTGGCGTAATAGGGTAGGCGCCGACTAAATGTACCTCAGTGTGATTCACCATCTCGGCGAGCAGCGTCGTTTCACGAATCAACTTTTGATTCAGCTCATCATGATGTGGTTCTTCGCTGGCCAGGTTAACCGCCACCACCGCTTTGCCCCCTTCAGGCCAGGCCTGATCTTTCACCATCCATACCGGACATGGGCATTTACGCAACAGATGCCAATCGGTTGGGGTGAATATCACCGCCTCCAGACGATCGTGCTGGTGCGCCATTTTCAGCACTAAATCATGCTGATGCGCCAGAATCTCCTGGATGATGGCTTCGTAAGGGCGGTTGTGCCATACCACTTTGATTTCGATCTCAACGCCGGCTTCCAGATAAGCCTGGGCCTGTTGACGAATCCACTCGGTACGTTGACTAATCACCCCTTTGCGCATGTTGGATCGCTCATCGGGTGACAGCAACGTGGTCATTTCGTAGGAGAAGTCGTAAATAGGCAGGAAAGCTTTGATTTTTCCGCCGATACGCTGATTGAGATAAACCGCACGACGCAGCGCGGGCTGGTCATCCTGTTGGGCGTCAATCGCCACCAGAATATTTTGGTACCGGGACATAAGCCGATCTCCTAAACCAAAGCAAGTTGGATTAAAGATAGCCTAAGTTTACGTAGGGCAGAAGCGGAAAAGTTGTTGCCGGATCAATAAAATAACTTTTACTGACCCGGCACAGAACTACGCGGCTTGTTCAGTCTGGCCAGCGAGTTCTGCCAGTAAAGCGTGGTTCTCAATGGTGATATATTTGCCTTTAACGGCAAGCATGCCACTTTTCTGGAAGCGACCGAGCAGACGGCTTATGGTTTCTACGGTTAGTCCCAGGTAGTTACCAATGTCGCCACGCGTCATGGTCAGACGGAATTCGCGCTGCGAGAAACCGCGCTGGCCGAAACGGCGCGACAGGTTCCAGACAAAAGCCGCCAGGCGCTCTTCGGCATTCTTCTTCGACAGCAGCAAAATCATATCCTGATCGCCTTTAATCTCGCCGCTCATCAAACGCATCATTTGCTGACGCAGGGCGGGCATTTTACCTGAGAGATCGTCAAGGGTTTCGAAAGGGATTTCACACACCATCGAGGTTTCCAGCGCTTGTGCGAAGCTAGGATGTTTGGCGCCAACAATCGCGTCAAAACCCACCAAATCGCCTGCCAGATGGAAACCAGTAATTTGCTCATCACCTTGTTCAGTAATGGTATAGCTTTTAATAGAACCGGAACGAATAGCGTAAAGGGATTTCAATTCATCACCGGCTTTGAACAGCGTCTGGCCTTTCTGAATCGGCTTTTTGCGCTCAATGATATTATCCAGCTGATCCAGTTCGTGCTCGTTCAGCGTGAAGGGAATACACAATTGGCTGATACTGCAATCCTGGCAATGGATGGCACAACCGCCAGACTGAATACGTCGTATGCTGCGTTTTTCCGGGATCATATAGTTACGCTCGATGATTATTGACTGCGGTCAATTTTAACATTTTTCTTCGCGAAGGGAACTCATCCGAGCAGTAAATGCCCTTAAAACCACATCAATGCTGGGTATTACCGGGTTTGCGCCGCTTTAAACGACATGGCTTTTTTGATCTGGAACGTTTAGTTGCCATATTTACAGCTATTCAGTTCCTGTTGGAGCGCAAAAAGTGACAGATGTATTGCTAATCATCCTTTGCTACTCTTTTGCTTTGGCGTCGAAATGGACGCTTAGGTAAACACCAGGCGAGAGGAAACACCATGAACCTTGATGATGAAGACCTTTTCCGCGACGCCATGGGTGATGTCACACCCCTCAAGAATTGCGCTAATACCCAATGGTTACGCGCGCCATCGCCGAAAGCTCCGCGTGCACCCCATGAAGGTGATAAACAGGAAAATTTTCTAACGCGTGGCTATCTGGACATTATTCCGCTGACCACGCCGCTGGAGTATAAGGTGGATGGCGTCCAGCAAGGCGTGCTGGACAAGCTTCGCTTAGGCAAATATCCGCCCCAAGCCAGCCTTAATCTGCTGCGTCAACCGGTCGAAACCTGCCGTCAGGCGCTGTTTAGCTTCATCCTGCAGGCGAATAAACACGGTTTACGCAATCTGCTGATCGTGCACGGCAAAGGGCGTGATGATGAGTCGCACGCCAATATTGTACGCAGTTACCTGGCGCGCTGGCTGCAGGAATTCGAGCAGGTTCAGACATTTTGTACTGCGCAACCGCAGGACGGCGGGGCTGGTGCGCTGTATGTCGGGTTACGCAAAACCGAACAGGCGCGGCTCGAAAACCGCGAACGCCATGCTAAGCGCAGTCGTTAACTGTGGAACTTGCGGATGGTCGCCATCAACACTTCGGTGCTCAGGCTTAAAGGGCTGCCGCTGCGGGTAATAATGCCGACCGGCTCGCCCGGTCCCGGCGACGCAATCGGCAAAGCGCACAGCGCATCGTGATTTAAATCTTCCTTAATCGCGCCAGAGGGCACAAACCACACGTAGTCGTAACGCAGCGCCAGCTGACGTGCCAGCGACGTAGATGAAGTTTCCACGCAGTTGGCCGGCAGCGAACAGCCTTGTTCATTTAGCATATGCTGGGCAATGCGGCGTGGCGCCGTACCTTCAGGAGAAATTACTACCGGCCACTGCATCGCGCGTGAAAGCATCACGTTGTCACTCAACAGCGGATGATCCGGGCGTACCACCAACTTGAGTGATTCCAGGAACAGCAATTCATAGGTCAATCCGGCCATCATTTCACTGTCAGCCATGCGGCCAATGCCGACATCAAACTCGCCGGCCCGCAAGCCAGCCAGCAAAACGTTGTTGTGCAAAGTAGCCACCTGCACGGTGGTATTCGGCTGCTGTTCGTGGAAGCGATCCAGAATCTGCGGCAGCATGCCCATGGCGGCAGTGGTAAGCGCGCCAAGGCGAATGACCACCGGGCGTCCCGGCTGCGGTGCGTTAAAACTCTGCCCCGCATGATTGAGCGCATCCAACACTTTTACCGCGTGAATCAGAAACTGTTCGCCCAAAGTCGTCAACTGGGCGCCAAGTCGACCGCGTTCGAACAGCCGCGCTCCCGCCAACTCCTCCAGCTCGTTTAGCGTTTTTGATAGGGCAGGCTGGCTAAGATTAAGCGTCTCGGCGGCACGGCCAAGCGTGCCTTGCTGCGCCACCGCCACAAAGGTATGTAAATGACGCAAGCGAATGCGCTGATTGAAAAGGATATTTTTGTCCATACGCCCAACATAATGAGTTCTGCCGAGTAGCGGCAATGGGGAAAATGAAATTATGTTAACCTGCCTGCAAAATTATATTAACAAAATTGCTGCAAAGAGACTTGATCAACTAACTCGCTGAATTTATTGCTGTTACGGTAAGCACTATTATTTCCCCTTATCGCATGACTCGGATAATCAAGGGCTTGCAGCCAAAAATATTGAATGATTCTCAATTGCACTCAAAAACTTTGCCCGTTATTGTTAACGATGAGCTATGATTAGCGCCGTTTTTTTTACTAAATCTGATGCCCTAAACGGTTAAAAGTGCAGGAGTCGTTACGTGACCAGCGTTGAAGCAGTAGACGTTCGCCAGCTTATCAACAAGAGTGCGCTAAGCAGCTGGCAGAAGCGCTTAATTGCGCTGTGCTTCGTGGTGGTGGCGCTGGACGGCATGGATATTGCGCTGATGGGCTTTATCGCACCCACGCTGAAAGCCAGTTGGGGCGTCACCAATCATCAGCTTGGCATGGTGATTAGCGCGGCACTGATTGGCCTGGCGCTGGGTGCCATGGTTGCTGGACCGCTGGCCGACCGTTACGGGCGCCGCGTGATGATTCTTATCAGCGTACTGTTTTTTGGCCTCTGGACGCTGGCTACCGCGATGGCGCAAAACATCGAACAGATGATGCTGTTTCGTTTTCTCACCGGTTTAGGCCTCGGAGCCGCAATGCCGAACGTTGGCACATTGGTCGCTGAATATGCGCCTGAACGCCGTCGATCTTTCATTATCACCGTGGTGTTCTGCGGCTTTACCTTTGGTGCCGCAACGGGGGGCTTTGCTGCTTCCTGGCTGCTGCCGCGCTACGACTGGCATTCAGTGATGCTGATGGGCGGCGTGCTGCCGCTGATCGTTCTGCCGTTTTTAGTGCGCGGTTTACCTGAGTCAGTCCGTTTCCTGATTAGCCGTCGCGCACCCGCTGCGCGTATTCACGCCATCCTCGAACGCATGATGCCGGGCAGCGTAAAGCCCGGTAGTCATTATCAAAGTCCTGAATTGCCGACTGCGCGCCGCGGCTCGGTGGCGACGGTGGTGTCGCGCCGCTATCTGTTTGGCAGCTTGATGTTGTGGGGCGGCTACTTTATGGGGCTGTTTCTTGTCTATTTAATTGGTAGCTGGATGCCATCACTGATCAGCACGCTTGGCATGTCGGTTACTGAAGCGGCGATTGTCACCGCGATGTATCAGGCGGGTGGCACCATCGGCTCGCTGTTTGCCGGCTGGCTGATGGACCGCATCAACGCCAATCTGGCACTGGCGCTCATCTACTTTTGTGGCGGAATTGCCATTGTGGCACTCGGCTTTTCCCCGGCACAGGTCGGCTTAATGAGCGCCATCGCCTTCTGCAGCGGCTTTTGCTTTAACGGCGCCAACACCGGAATGAACGCGCTCTCCGCCAGCTATTACCCCACTAACGCGCGTGCTACCGGTTCCAGCTGGATGCACGGCGTGGGGCGTGTCGGCGCCATTATCAGCGCATTCGTTGGCGCAGAGTTGTTAACGCTCGGCTGGTCGTTCAGCCAAATCTTCCTGCTGCTGGCGATCCCAGCGGTGTTAACCACCATCATGCTGGTGCTGAAGTGTCGTTATGGTGACCAGGCAAACGTCGTTGAGTGACAAGGCGATCACAGTTCCACGAAATTGTTACCCGCAGTTAAAGGGTTGATCTACAGTAGCAACAACCCTGTAGACCAAGGTGATGATGATGCCTAACTTTCTCAGCAGCGATGCCATTCGCACGTTGTTCTCCCAGTCCATGTCGACCATGTATCAGCAGGAAGTGCCGCAATACGGCACGCTGACGCAGTTGGTCACCGCTGTTAATGACCGTACGCTGGAAGCCAATCCGGCGTTAAAAAATCGCCTCTCGGCGGCGGATGAACTGAGCCGACTGAGCGTCGAGCGCCACGGTGCGATTCGCGTCGGCAAGGCTGATGAACTTAATACGCTACGCCAGATGTTCGCCGTCATGGGTATGGAAGCGGTCGGTTATTACGATTTGTCGCAGGCTGGCGTGCCGGTGCATTCGACGGCATTTCGTCCGGTTAGCGATCGCGCCCTGCGCCATAATCCGTTCCGCGTCTTCACCTCATTGTTGCGCCTCGAATTGATTGATGACGAAGCACTGCGCGAAAAAGCCGCTGCGATTCTCGCCGCGCGCGACATCTTCACACCCGGCTGTCGCGCCTTGATTAGCCAACATCAGCAGCAGGGCGGCTTAAACGCGGCTGACGCGGCTCGCTTTGTGCAGGAAGCGCTGGAAACCTTCCGCTGGCATGCGCATACCACGGTGGACAGCGCCACTTATCGCGCGTTGAGCCAACAGCACCGCCTGATTGCCGATGTGGTGTGTTTCCGCGGTTGCCATATCAACCATTTGACGCCGCGTACGCTGGATATCGATCGCGTGCAAGCGCTGATGCCCTCGCGCGGCATCGATCCCAAGACCCTGATTGAAGGCCCGCCATCGCGTCAGGTGCCTATTTTGCTGCGCCAGACCAGCTTTAAAGCATTAGAAGAGACGGTACATTTCAATGATGGCACGCCAGGCACGCACACCGCGCGCTTCGGTGAAATTGAGCAACGCGGTGCGGCACTGACGCCACAAGGGCGCGCGCTTTACGATCGTCTGCTGGCTGAAGCCGGCACCGGCAGTGATAACCAGCAGCATCAGCAGCACCTCAGCGCCGTATTCCGTGATTTTCCGGATGATGAAACCGTGTTGCGCGAACAGCAGCTGGCGTGGTTCCGCTATCGTCTGACCGAAAAAGGCGAGCATCAGCCACCGCGTGCGGGTGAAAGCGTCGCGCAATTGCTGGCTGAAGCGCGTTTAACCGCTGAACCGATTGTCTATGAGGATTTCTTACCGGTTAGCGCGGCGGGGATTTTCCAATCTAATCTCGGCGATGTGACGCAGGCACGCAGCGCAGGCAATGCCAGTCGAGCGGATTTTGAGCGGGCGTTGGGTAGTGCGGTGCAGGATGAAATGGCGTTGTATCAGCAGATGCAGGAGCGCAGTCTGGATCGCTGCGGCGTGGCGTAATGCGTAAATAATAGAGCCGGTCTGTGAAGTGGCAGTCTCACTTCAGCAGACCGGCTGCTTTTCTTGTCGTTATTGCAAGCGCGAATCACGCACCAGCGTGTACTTCCCAGCACCCAAAAACATAATGGCCAGCGCGCCAAGCAGGTAAAGAGCTTCTGTTTCCAGGGCCCAGGCACCGACATCCGTGCGATGCCAGATGGCGCCCATTTTTACCAGCAGTGTCGCGACGATCATATTCACCGCAATAATGAACGCCGCCGGGCGGGTCATTAATCCGATCATTACCATTACTGGCGCCGCTATTTCCCCGATGTAAGCACCGTAAGCGATGAAACCTGGCATCCCTTTGACGGCAAGCATGTGCGCGATCCAGCCAACGCCATGTACCACTTTGAATGCACCATGAAACAGCAGTAGTCCGCCAAACGTCAAACGTAACAGCAGCTTACCGAAGTCCGGGTGATCACACATCCGGTTGAACATCTGATTAATGCCACCAAACATGCTGTTTCTCCGTCGCGCCAGGTTAACTTGTAACCTTAGAACAAATGGCCTTGATAGGGTTAACCAAAATATTTGATGGAGTTGTTCAAAGATTCACGCCGCGTTTCGGCTTAATCTGCAAATGCTTTCAGAACATGGACATTCACTCAAGGCCTGCAAATAATGGAATGATGCTTTATCAGGGAACCCGAGATGAATAATGAACGACGTCTGAGGATCATGACCGCAGAAGGTGAACTCAGAGGCCTAATGGATGAAGATCTTTTTGTCTTCAAGGGAATACCGTACGCCGCAGCACCGGTCGGTGCATTACGCTGGCGACCGCCGCAGCCGGTGCAACCCTGGCAAGAGGTGCGCGATGCCACCGAATGGGGCGCTGCGAGCTGGCAGAATCATAACTATTGCGTGGCTGCCGGCGGTGGCGATCCTGGCCGCTTAAGTGAAGATTGCCTGTACCTGAATATCTGGACCCCCGATGTTGAGCCATCGCGACCGCTGCCTGTGATGGTTTGGTTACACGGCGGGGGTTTTACTATTGGTGCGGGCAATCTTGATCCCTATCGTGGCAAAGCGCTGGCGGCACAAGGCGTGGTGGTGGTGACGCTAAATTATCGCCTAGGCCATTTCGGTTTCTTTTCTCATCCCGCGTTGGATGCGCAATACCCGGCAGGCGGCGTGATCAACAACTTTGCCTTGCTCGATCAAATTGCCGCCTTGCAGTGGATTCAGCGCAATATTCCCGCTTTTGGTGGCGATCGTCACAACATTACCTTGTTCGGTGAATCATCTGGCGCGCGCAGCGTGCTCTCACTGTGCTGCTCTCCACTGGCTGAAGGGCTGTTTCACAAAGGTATTGTGCAGAGCGCCTACAGCTTGCCGGATATGCCTAGACAGCAGGCACAACAGCTGGGACTGCAGGTTGCCGCCCATTTTGGTTTGCCAGAAAATGCCAGCGCAGAACAGCTGCGCGAACTGGCTGCCGACCAATTTTGGCCGCTAGAACGTCCGTTAGCGCTCGGTCCCGTGCCGATCAGCGGTGATGCCGTGCTGCCCAAACCGATGTTGAATACCTTTATGAGCGGCAAACAGCATCGCATCCCTTTAATGATTGGCAGCAACAGCGATGAGGCTAGCGTGCTGGACTATTTTGGTGTTGATGCCACCGCCGTATTGAAGCAGATGCGCAGCAAAAACCGCGTCAGTTATCGCCTGATGAAATGGCTTTACGACCTCCACGATGACGCGCTGCTAGGACGTGCAGTGGCGCGCGATATGGCTTTTACCGTGTTGCCGTTTATCGTTGCGCAGGCACAGCACAAAATCGGCTTGCCTGCCTGGCGCTACTGGTTTGATTACGTCTCTGAAAATGCCCGTGACCTTTATCCGCATGGCACCTGGCATGGCAATGAAATCCCCTATGTCTTCAACACGCTCGATACGCTTACGCCGGTGGCTGAACGCACTTACAGCGAGCAGGATAAAGCGTTTGCCGTTGAGGTGAGCCGCTATTGGGTCACCTTCGCACGGGAGGCCAGCGAATTTAGCTCGCATTTGCCCGGAGCCGTGGATTGGCCGGTCTGGCGCTCGGGTGAAGATCTGACGCTGGCGCTTGGCGATCGCGGCAGAGCACAAGCGGTGGTAAAGACGCGATTTATGCGTGGCAGGCTGCGCTTATTCCGCTTAATGATGCGCAGTCACGTGAAACTTTAGTGAGGCTGCTAATGGTGTAATTGCGCAAATGATTTTATAAGGCAAATTTGCGCCTATGCTGCTGATAAATCGTAGAAGTGCTTTTTACTCACCTCAATCAGTAAGCAATTAATTAGCTTACAAAACCGTTACATTTTCCCTATCCGATGCCGATAAACGCAATATGCCCGATTTTATCGGGCCTCCTTCGCGTTTCACACCAAGGGATTATGTATGGGTATCTTAAAAAACTTCACCATCCGCGCCGTAATGCTCACCATTCTCGGGCTGTTTTGCCTGCTGTGGTGTGCCGTTGGGCTGTTTAGCGTCCACTCACTGAACGCCCTCGGCGAGGGCAACGAGATTGACCGCCAGCTGGTTAATCAAATGACGGTATTGAGCAAAGGGAATGACCAGTATTTTCGTGTAGTTACGCGTCTGTCGCGCGTGATGGAAGGCCGTGCGTCGGGAGCCGCTGTCAATGGCGATGCTTTCGCACCGGTGCAGCAAGCGCTCGACAATATGAAAAATTTGCTGGCGCAGTTCAAAACCATGGCGCCCGGTCCAATGGACGAAGCGACCGCCAACAGCGTGATTGCCAACTGGCAAAAGCTGCTGGATGAAGGCATCGCCCCGCAGGTTGCTCTGGCGCAACAGGGCACGGTGGATGCGTATCGCGCGCAGGCCAATAACGTTACGCCGCCGCTGAGCCGCGCTTTTGGTGCCAGCGCAGAAGCCTTCAACCAAGCCGCAGGCAACAAACTGGATCAGACGCGCGTCACCGTCGATCATCTCACCAGCATTACCAAAGTGATTATTTTAGTGGCGGTGGTGATTGGCTTGTTCATCCTGCTGTTTACCGATCGTTACCTGGTCGCGATGCTGGTAAAACCGCTGGAGCGCGTGCGCAACCACTTCGCCATCATTGCGCAGGGCGATCTCAGCCAGCCGGTGGCCGAGTTTGGCCGTAACTGCGTCGGCAAACTGGTGCCGTTACTCAGTGCAATGCAGGACAGCCTGCGTGAAGCGGTAAGCGCCATTCGCAGCGGCACCGAGAATATCTATCGCGGCGCCGCAGAAATTTCGTCCGGTAACAACGATCTCTCATCACGTACTGAAGAGCAGGCGGCAGCGCTGGAGCAGACGGCAGCCAGCATGGAGCAGCTCACCGCCACGGTGAAATTTAACGCCGATAATGCGCGTCAGGCCAGTTCGTTAGCAGAAACCGCTACCGGCACCGCGCAACAGGGCGGACGTCTGGTGGGTGAAGTCGTCACCACCATGCAAGGCATTTCCGGCAGTTCGAAGAAGATTGCTGAAATCACCAATGTGATTAACAGCATCGCTTTCCAGACCAACATTCTGGCACTGAATGCTGCGGTGGAAGCCGCGCGCGCCGGTGAACAGGGGCGTGGTTTTGCCGTGGTGGCCAGCGAAGTGCGCAATCTGGCACAGCGCAGCGCCGGTGCCGCAAAAGAGATTGCCACATTGATTGAAGACTCCGTGCAGCGCGTGGAGAGAGGCTCGGAGCTGGTGAGCAGCGCGGGCAGCACCATGCACGATATTCTTAAGTCGGTGCAGGACGTCAATGAAATCATGAAGCACATCGCTGCGGCTTCGGAAGAGCAGAGCAAAGGCATTTCGCAGGTCGGCACCGCCGTCACCGAGATGGACAGCGTGACGCAACAGAACGCCTCGCTGGTTGAAGAAGTGTCTGCCGCTGCCAGCGCGCTGGAGCGTCAAACCCAGGAGCTGCAGGCATCAGTAGCCAGATTCCGTCTGTCGGACAGTACGCCGGTCAGCAGCGCCGTTGTCGCACCGGCGGCCACCGCGCTGCGTCGTCCGGTACTGGCAGGCGCCGTTGGCGCTCAGCCGAAATCCACGACTGACGAATGGGTCTCTTTCTAAACGTCCGATAACCACGCCACCAGTTCCGGCAGGAACGGTGGCGCATCCTGTTCCGCCCGCTGTAACAGGCTGTAGCTCGCGCCGGTTGCCACACTGGCGGCAAACGGCGCAATCAAGCGTCCATGCGCCAGATCATTCTGCACTAAGGTGACATCCGCCACCGTGACACCAAAACCCTGAATCGCTGCGCTGATGGCTAAATCCATGGTGGCGAAATGCTGATTGCGCGCCATTGGCAGCGCCGCAGATTGCTTTGTCAGCCACAGCTGCCAGTCGCGCACATCCTGTGTGGGATGCAGGAAGGTAAACTTCGCCAATTCACTAATCTGTCCAGGCGGCGTGACGCTGCTGGCCATCACCGGCGTTAAACGCTCCTCGAACAGACAAATTGCCCCCGCAGGCGTTGGTCCAAACACAATCGCCGCGTCAAAATTCTCCAGCTGCGAGCCATGATCGAGCGTGGTAGTGAGAGCGACGTGAATGTCAGGGCGCTGCTGCTCCAGCGCCACCAGTCGCGGCACCAGCCAGCGCATCGCGCAGGTCGGTGCCTTGAGCCGAATGGAGGCGTTGCTGCGGCTGGCTTTTTCGGTGGCATTGACCAGCAAGGTGAATCCTTGCTGCAGCTCCGGCAGCAGGGCAGCGCCCTGCTCGGTGAGATGCAATCCGCGGGCATGGCGCGTAAACAAAGCGAATCCTAACCAATTTTCCAGCGTAGCAATTTTGCGGCTCACCGCGCCCTGAGTGATGCACAGTTCGCTAGCCGCGCGCGTTAAATTAAGATGACGTGCGGTAACCAGAAACGCATGAATGGCATTAAGCGGCAGAGCGGAACGGGACATAACAACCTCAAGCTATGATTTTTAATCATGGCTATTATGACAACAATTCGCTTGTCGACTCAAGCCACACGCCGTTGAATAGAAATCTATTTTCATTACGTGGTTATGCAACTTTCCGAGGCAACGATGACCCTGAATAGCAGTGTTAACATCTCTTCCAAACAGCCTGATGTCGGCACGACGATTTTTAGCGTCATTGGCCAGCTGTCGGCGCAACATCAGGCTATTAACCTTTCGCAAGGCGCACCGAATTTCCCCTGCGATCCGCAGTTGGTGGAGCTGGTGAGTAAAGCGATGCGTGAAGGGCACAACCAATACGCCTCGATGACCGGCTTGCCGGCGCTACGTGAAGCGCTGGCCGAGAAAGTCCACACGCTGTATGGCCAGCAATATGATGCTGGCAGCGAAGTATTGATCACCGGCAGCGCCAGCCAGGGCATTTACATGGCGATCTCGGCGCTGGTGCATCCCGGCGATGAAGTGATCTTCTTCGAACCGGCCTTCGATAGCTACGCGCCGGTGGTGCGTTTGCAGGGCGCCACGCCAATCGGCCTGAAGTTGCAGGTACCTGATTTCGCCATCGACTGGGACGAACTGCGCGCTACCATTACTCCGCGCACCCGCATGATCATCATCAACACGCCGCATAACCCTAGCGCACAGGTGCTGTCAGCGGCGGATTTGGATCAGCTCGCGGCGTTGACGCGCAACACCGATATTGTGGTGCTGTCTGATGAAGTCTACGAACACATTCTGTTTGATGGCCGCACGCATTGCGGTATGGCGACGCATCCGGAACTGGCGCAGCGCAGCGTGGTGGTTTCCTCCTTTGGCAAAACCTTCCACGTTACCGGCTGGCGCGTCGGTTATGCGCTGGCACCGGCCGCGTTGATGGAGGAGATCGTCAAAGTGCATCAGTTCATGATGTACGCCGCTGATACGCCGATGCAGGTCGGCTTTGCTCACTATCTGCAACAGCCGCAAAACTATCTGCAGCTATCGCCGTTCTATCAGGAGAAGCGCGATCGCCTGCTGACATTGCTGCAGGATTCGCCATTTAAGCTGCTGCCGAGCGCCGGCTCATTCTTTATGTTGGCCAGCTACGGACATTTCAGTGACGAAAGCGATAGCGAAATGGTAAAACGTCTCATCGTCGATCACGGTGTGGCCACCATTCCGTTGTCGGCGTTTTATATGGACGGCACTGACAATAAATTAATTCGCCTGTCATTCGCAAAAGACGACGCAACACTTCAGGCCGGTGCAGAAGCGCTCTGCCGGGTCAAAGGGTAACTTAGGGGTAAATATAATGAAAAAATTTAACGCACTGTTTGTCGCTCTCGGTATGCTGACCTCGGCGCACGCGCTGGCGCAGGAAACCTTACGCTACGGTCTGGAATCGCAGTATCCGCCGTTTGAAAGCCGCAACGCGCAGGGCGAACTGGAAGGTTTTGATATCGAACTGGGCAAAGCGATTTGTCAGGTTGGCAACTTCGACTGTAAGTGGGTGGAAAGCAGCTTTGATGCGCTGATCCCGGCGCTGCAGGCGAAAAAGTTTGATGCCATCAACTCAGCGATGAACATCACCGAAGCCCGCGCCAAAAGCATCGACTTCACCAAGCCGATTTACCGCATTCCCACCATGCTGATCGTGAAAGAGGGCGAGAAGCTGCAGCCAACGGCGGAATCGCTGAAAGGCAAAAATATCGGTGTGCTGCAGGGTTCGATTCAGGAAACCTATGCGAAGAAACATTGGGAAGCGCAGGGCGTAACCGTTACCTCTTACCAGGATCAGAACCAGGTTTATAACGATATGGTGGCAGGTCGTCTCGACGGTACGTTGGTGATGTCGGCGGCGGGGCAATCGGGCTTCCTGGAAAAGCCGCAGGGTAAAGGCTTCGCCTTTGCCGGTAAGCCGGTTGAGGATGACACCATTCTCGGCACCGGTATCGGTTTTGGCCTGCGTAAAGGTGATGCCACACTGAAGCAAGCGCTGGATGCGGCTATCACCAAGGTGCAGACCGACGGTACCGTTACCAAACTGGCGGCGAAATTCTTCCCAGGCATTGACGTGTCAGCGAGCAAATAATGTAAAAAAGGTCGCCAAAAAAGGCGACCTCCTTTTAATCGTAAGGTCGTCTTTTATGACGACCTTTTTGGTGTTATTTCGCCGCTAAATAACACAGCGCTTCCGCTACCTGATACGACTTCACAAACGATGGAACCGGTAAAAACTCAAAGCGCGAATGGAAATTGTGCGCGCCGGTAAAGAAATTCGGCGTCAGCAGACCTTTCGCTGACAGCGCTGCACCATCGGTGCCACCGCGCATTGGAATCACTTTTGGTTCTACGCCCACTTGTTCCAGCGCGGCAAAAATCAAGTCAATTGCGCGACGATCCTCACCAATTGCATTACTGATATTGCTGTACGTATCGTTAATGGTCAGCGCCACATGTCCGGTGGGATAACGCGCGGCAATCTCATCGGCCACTTCCACCAGTTGCTGCTTCCGCTTATCAAAACCCTGCAGATCGAAATCGCGAATCGAGGCTTTCAGGATGGCGCGGCTGGCATTGGCATGCATATCATTGAACCAGATATAGCCTTCGCGGCCTTCAGTATGCTCGGGTGTTTGCAAGCGATCAAAGCGCGAGATGAAGTCATGCGCCATCAGCAGTGGATTAACTAACACGCCTTTGCCCGACATCGGATGCGCCGGTACGCCGGTGAACACCAATTCAGCGGCGGCGGCGTTGAAGTTTTCATATACCACTTCACCCAACTCGCAGCAGTCGATGGTCCAGGCAAAATCGACGTTAAAGCGTTGCTCCAGATCGAGCGCTTTCGCACCGCGCAGGCCAATCTCCTCATCGGGCACAAAGGCCACCACGATATCACCGTGATCGCCACGCAGGTTTTCCAGCAGCGTCATCACCACCGTCACCGCCGCTTTGTTGTCGGCACCAAGCACGCTGGTGCCATCACTAAAGATAATCTCTTGCCCCAGATAAGGTTGGATTTCCGGGTGTTCCGCCACGCGCAGCCAGATGTCCTGCGTACGATTCAGGCACAGATCTTCCCCGTTAAACGTCAGGGTTTGCGGGTGAATGTCCGGCGACAAGCCCACATCCACGGTATCAATGTGGGTGATAAAGCCAATGCGCGGTGCAGCAGGACGATTGCCGGGTTTGACGGCGGTAACCGTGGCGTGCTGGTCAATCACAATCTCTTGCAATCCCAGTTCGCCCAGCTCCTTTGCCAGTAATTCCGCCATCGCATGTTGGGACGGCGTACTCGGCAGCGTGGTTGATTTGGCATCGCTCTGGCTGGAAACCGCCAGATAACGGTAAAAACGCTGGGTCAATTGGCTGGCAAGTTGGTCTGTCATCACAATTCCTTATTAGCATTGCGGCGTCGGTAGTACGCGTGCTGGTTAAATCATGTTATTTATTAGTCAGATGAACATTAAATAACGAAGCTGACTCATGGAAGTCAATAAAAAGCGAGGATCTTAATGAAAAAAGTGATGGCAAAACTGACGCTGACGGCACTCGGATTAGCGGTAGCAGGCGGCGTTTCGGCGAAAACGCTGGTTTATTGTTCAGAGGGATCGCCCGAGAACTTCAACCCGCAGCTGTACACGTCGGGCACCAGCGTGGATGCCAGCGCCGTGCCGATTTTCAACCGCCTGGTTGATTTCACTCCGGGCACAACCGAACTGGTGCCGAGCCTGGCCGAGAGCTGGGACATCAGCCCGGATGGCACGGTTTACACCTTCCATCTGCGCAAAGGGGTGAAATTCCAGAGCAACAAACTGTTTAAGCCTTCGCGCGACTTCAATGCGGATGACGTGATCTTCTCGTTTATGCGTCAGATGGACGCCAAAAATCCCTACCACAACGTCTCGGGCGGCAACTACGCCAACTTTGAAAGCCTTGAGCTGGCGAAGCTGATCAAAGGCATTGATAAGGTTGATGACAACACCGTGCGCATCACCTTAGCGCATGCCGAAGCGCCATTCCTCGCTGACCTGGCCTGGTATTTTGCCTCGATCCACTCGGCAGAATATGCCGACCAGATGTTGAAAGCGGGTACGCCAGAAAAAGTCGATATGGAGCCCATTGGCACCGGCCCGTTTGAGCTGGTGCAGTATCAAAAAGATTCGCGCATTCTCTATAAAGCCTTCCCGGAATACTGGCAGGGCAAGGCGAAACTCGATCGCATCGTGTTCTCTATCACCCCGGATGCGTCGGTGCGTTACGCCAAGCTGGAGAAAAATGAGTGCCAGATTATGCCGTTCCCCAATCCGGCCGATCTGGAGAAGATGCGCAGCAATCCTGATCTGACCCTTGAGCAGAAATCGGGTCTGAACACCGGCTTCCTGTCATTCAACACCACCAAAGCGCCGCTGGATAACGTCAAAGTGCGTCAGGCGCTGGCGATGGCGATGGCGATTAACAAGCAGGCGATCATTGATGCCATTTTCAAAGGCACCGGCACGGTGGCAAAAAACATTCTGCCGTCCGACGTGTGGAGCGCGGATAAAGACCTGAAGGATTACGACTACGATCCCACCAAAGCCAAAGCGCTGCTGCAGGAAGCGGGAATTAAACCGGGTACCGAAATTGCGCTGTGGGCGATGCCGGTGCAGCGACCATATAACCCGAATGCACGACGGATGGCTGAGATGATTCAGGCCGATTGGGCCCAGGTGGGCATCAAAGCCAATATCGTTAGCTATGAGTGGGGCGAGTACCTTAAGCGCGTGAAGGGCGGCGAACACCAGGCAGCATTGATGGGCTGGACCACCGCGACCGGCGATCCGGATAACTTCTTCGGCCCGCTGTATAGCTGTACGTCGGCGAATGGCGGTTCCAACTCATCCAAATGGTGTTATCAGCCGTTTGAGAAAATCATCACCGAAGCCCGCGCCGAGCAAAATCATGATAAACGCGTCGCGCTCTATCAGCAGGCACAGCAAATGATGCACGACCAAATGCCAGCGGTGATGATTGCGCACTCAACCATTTTCGAGCCGGTACGCAAATCGGTGAGCGGTTATCAGGTCGATCCGTTCGGTAAACACATCTTCTATCCGGTGGATATCAAGAACTAAGCTACGGACGCCAGCGCTGGCGCAGCGGCTTCTCCAGCGCATCCAGCTGCTGTAACAGAAACGAAAGAAACACATTCAGGGCAGCGCTACGGGGCCGCCCTGATTGCGCCTGTAGCTGCAACGTGCGTTGGCTGAGTTGATCAATGCCCACCGAGCGCAATATCAAACCGTGCGTTTCAGCTTCCTGCAGCACGGTAAAGGCGCTGCAAATGGTCACTGCCTGCGGCGTGCGTAGCAGGAATTGAAACAGCATCGAGAAGGTATCGCAGGTCATTACCGGTTCCACCAGGCAGCCGCTCATGTGGCTGGCGAGTTCAAACAGCTGACGTACCGTGGTGTTCTGCTGCGGTAATGCCAGCGGATAGTGGCTGAGGTCGGCCAGCGTGACCTGTGGCGCGGTAGCTAAAGGATGCGACTGATGCATCACAATTAACACCGGTGCCGGCCAGGATCCCATCACTTCCACACCGCGTTCGGCATGCAGGCTAAACTGCAACGCCACATCACACTCGCCGTTGCGCAGCGCTTCGGCCACGCCTTGCGTACTTGCCACTTTTATCTCGAACAACACGCCAGGATTGTCATTACGAAAATCAGCAATCATGCGCGGCAACAGGGTAAACGCCAGTCCATCGGTACAGGCCACGCGAATCAGCGTGCGGCGCACCGCTTTCAGGCCTTTAATTTCCGCCAGCGCATACTCCATATCCAGCAGGTTCTTGCGCACATGATGGGCGAAAATTTCGCCCGCCTCATTCAACACCATGCCGCGCGCGTGGCGGGAAAACAGCGGCACGCCGACCTGATTCTCCAGCCGTTGAATTTGTCGACTAATCGCCGACACCGCCACAAACAGCTGTTCGCTGGCGGCGCTGAGCGAGCCGGTATTCGCGACGGCGAGAAAATAGCGGATTTCACTGCTTAACATGCGGGTGCCTCATCGTGGTGCATGCCTCGAAAGTGGGCAGGCTAGCTTTGCCATAAAAGCAAATCTTACTCGATAAATTGATAATTGTGGCAAAGCAGTGTTTCCGCAAAGATGACTTAACGACAAAACAATAAAAGACAGGGCAAACATGACAGCACACCAGGCGGTTCAACAGGCCAGCGCTTATTTCGACAGCGGAGAATTTCAACGTATTTTGGCGCGTCGTGTGGCGCAACGCACGGAAAGCCAGCGTCAGGATCGTGATAACGAATTACAGCGCTATCTGCAGGACGAAATCGGTCCGCAGCTGATTGCGCTTGGCTTCACGCTGCACTTTATCGACAACCCGGAAGCCGCCAATCGACCGTTCCTCGTGGCGATCCGCATTGAAGATCCGGCGCTGCCAACCCTGCTCAGTTATGGTCACGGCGACGTGGTATTTGGCGATGATGAAAACTGGCGCGCGGGCTTATCGCCATGGCATATGGTTGAAGAGGGCGATCGCTGGTATGCGCGCGGCAGCGCGGATAACAAAGGCCAGCACTGCGTCAATCTGGCGGCGCTTGAGCAGGTGTTTAAGGTGCGCGGCGGAAGTCTGGGCTTCAACTGCAAAATGCTGTTCGAGATGGGCGAAGAGATCAGCTCGCCGGGTCTGGCGCAGCTGTGCCAGCAACATGGCGAACTGCTGCAAGCCGACCTGTTTATTGCTTCCGACGGCCCGCGTCTGAATGCGATTCGTCCAACGCTGTTCCTCGGCTCACGCGGCGCGGTTAACTTCCGTTTGACGATTAACGCGCGCGACAACGCTTATCACTCCGGTAACTGGGGCGGACTGTTAACCAATCCGGGTACGCAACTGGCTAGCGCCATCGCTGCACTGGTTAACGCACAGGGGGTGTTGCAGGTTGCTGCGTTGAAACCTAACTCGCTCACGCCGCAGGTGCGTGACATTCTGGCGGATATCGAGGTCGGCGGCATGCCGGACGATCCCGCTATTGATGTCAACTGGGGCGAGCCGGGGCTGTCACCTACGGAACGCCTGTATGGCTGGAACACGCTGGAAGTGCTGTCATTCCTGACGGGCAATCCGGCTCAGCCGATGAATGCGATACCGGGCAGCGCGACAGCGGTATGCCAGCTGCGCTTTGTGGTCGGTACCGATTGGGAAAACCTCGCACAGCATGTGCGCGCCCATCTGCAACAGCACGGTTTTGGCTATGTTGAGGTTGAATTCATGCGCGGATCGCCCGCCACACGGCTCGATCCGACCGATCCCCTCGTCGATTGGGTATTAACCAGCATGGCGGAAACCAGCGGCAAGAAACCGGCGCTGCTGCCCAATCTCGGCGGTTCGCTGCCAAATGAAGTGTTCTCCGATATTCTTGGTTTGCCCACGCTGTGGGTTCCGCATTCGTACCCGGCCTGTGGGCAGCATGGCGTCAACGAACACATGTTGAAATCGATCGCGCGCGAAGGTTTGCAGATCATGACGCGGCTGCTGTGGGATTTAGGTGAGCAGGGTACGCAACTGGTGGCACAGCATCGTGCGCATGTCGGAGGTGGGCAATGAGTACGCTGAATAGCACCCTGCCGCTGAACACCACCAAGCCCAGCCTGCACAAAACGCTATTTGCCACTTGTATCGGCAACGCGCTCGAGTGGTTCGATATCGCCGTCTACGGCTTTTTCGCCAGCTACATTGCCCATGCCTTTTTCCCTACCAGCGATCCCTCGGTCTCAATGCTGCTGACATTTGGTAGTTTTGGCGTGTCGTTTCTGATTCGTCCTTTAGGCGCGATTGTGCTAGGCAACTATGCCGATCGTCATGGTCGGAAAAAAGCGCTGCTGCTGTCGATCAACCTGATGATGCTTGGCGGTGCCGTCATCACCTTTATGCCAGGCTACAGCAGCATTGGTCTGATGGCGCCGCTGCTGATTTTGCTGGCACGTCTGGTGCAGGGTTTCTCGGCGGGGGGGGGGTTTGGCAGCTCAACGGCATTCCTGGGGGGGCACTTCCCGGAACGTAAAGCGTTTATCGCCAGCTGGCAGTTTGCTACCCAGGGCGCCAGTACCTTGATGGCATCAGCATTTGGTCTGGGATTGACGCAGATCCTGACGGAAAGCCAGATTCAGGAGTGGGGCTGGCGGATTCCCTTCGCCTTCGGCCTGCTGATTGGTCCGCTGGGGATTTACATTCGTCGTCATGTCCACGAACCGGCAAGTTTTGCTGAGCACAAACCGGAAGCCGCGCCGCTGAAAAGCCTGTTTGGTCGCCAGAAGGAGCTAATGCTGTTGGCGATCGGGCTGATGGTGATCTCAACGGCCGTTAACTACATGCTGAATTACGTGCCGACCTATGCCACCAAAAATCTGCACCTCTCTGGCAGCGTCGCGTTCACAGCAACGCTGCTGGCGGGGGTGATTTTGACCGTGGTAACCCCGATTATGGGGCTATGGGCAGAACGCGTAGGACGTGTGCCGCTGATGTGGGGTTCACTGCTTCTGCTGATCGTCACCATTTATCCCGCCTTTAAGCTGGTGGTTGAACACACCACGCCCACCACGCTGATTCTGCTGGTGTGCTGGATGGCGCTGCTGAAATCGATTTACTTCTCGACGGTGCCGTCAGTGATGGCGGATCTGTTCCCGATTGGCACGCGTGCCAGCGGCATGGCAATCAGCTATAACGTGGCGGTAACGGTGTTTGGTGGCTTTGCACCGCTGATTTGTACGCTATTGATTAGCGCCACCGGTACCAGCCTGGCGCCGGGTTATTATCTGATGGCGATGTCGGTATTAAGCGGTCTGGCCTTGCTGCGCAGCCAGAAGCGCGTCTCGTAATGATTTCCCGGTGCGCAGCAATGCGCACCGGGTTTTCCTTATGAGAACTGTAAATAGGCCACGTGCGTCTGTAAAAACTCTTCTAACCCGTGACGTCCATCGGCGCCCCCGATCCCCGACTTACGCCAGCCCGCGTGGAACCCTTGCATCGCCTCAAAATTCTCACGATTGATGTAGGTTTCACCAAACTTCAGCTTACGTAGCGCTACCATTGCGGTGTTCAGATTCTGGGTATAAATCGAAGACGTTAGCCCATATGCGCAATCGTTGGCCAGCGTCACCGCTTCGTCGAGAGTTTTGAAGCGCATTACCGGCAGTACCGGGCCAAAAATCTCTTCCTGCATAATCTCCATATCCTGACGCACGCCGGTGATGATGGTCGGCTCAAAATAGAAGCCTTTATTACCGGCACGTTTGCCGCCCAGCAGCACCTTGCCGCCATCCGCTACCGCTTTTGCGACTTTCTGCTCAACCCGTTCTAATGCGGCCGCAGTGATGAGCGGTCCCATATCAATGTCGTTGTGCTCCGCCGGGTTACCGAACTTCACCTGCTGCATAGCCGAAGTCAGTGCGCTGATAAAGCGATCGTAAATGCCCTCCTGCACGTAAACACGCTCGGCACAGTTACACACCTGTCCGGTGTTGATGACGCGGGAACTAACAATTGCTTTCACCGCTAAATCCAGGTCGGCATCATCCATCACGATAGCCGGCGCTTTGCCACCGAGTTCCAGCGACACTTTGGTGACATTTTTTGCCGCGGCTTCCATGGTGGCGATACCGGCATTAACGCTGCCGGTCAGGCTCACCAGGCCCACTTTCGGGTTGCCTGCCAGCTCCTGACCAATTTCCGGACCATAGCCGTAAACCATGTTGATCACGCCCTTTGGCAGGCCAATGTCATCAATGATTTGCGCGAAGATCGCCGCATTATTTGGCGTCAGCTCACTGGGTTTGATCACGATAGTGTTACCGGTCACCAGTGCAGGTGCCGCTTTACGTGCAATCAGGAAGAAGGGGAAGTTCCACGGCAGAATACCGGTGGTGACACCAATGGCTTTTTTGAAGACAAAAATGTTTTCATTTGGACGGTCACTGTTAATGATCTCTCCATCATAACGACGCGCCCATTCGGCCATATACTCCAGATAGTCGGCAGTAAACAGGACTTCGGTTTGTGCCAGACCCTGCGTTTTACCGCCCTCGGCAACGATAGTGGCGGACAGTTCTGCTTCACGCTGGCGTATCCCAGCGGCAATTTTACGTAACCAGTTGCCACGCTCTACCGCCGGTAGCGCTTCCCAACCCGGCTGTGCCGCTTCGGCGGCGTTGATCGCCTGTGCGGCGTCTTGCTTACTGCCTTCCGGCACGCGCGACAGCAGCGCTTCCGTTGCCGGATTAATCACTTCAATCCACTTGTCGTGGTGATCGGCCACAAACGCGCCATTAATATAATGTTGGTGATGTGTTGTCATTTGCAGGGGCTCCGCGATCTTCTTCGTTAAAAGTTTGTGAAGTGCAGAGTGAAACAGAATGCGGTGTCGCACCTTTTTGTCACTGCCAGGGCGCAGAAAGGGATGGCAAAGAAGGGAAGATCAACACGACAGACGCAGCATTCCTGGCGAAATGCCGCGCTTTCAGCGGGTTAGCAGCAAAATACGCGTGTTAACAGCGTGTCATGAACCGGGCATCGCCGCGCCGCTGGCAATAAACCAGGCCAGAAAACTGATGCCTGCAATGATGATAGCAATGGGGAATAGCAGTCCGATTTTCATAATAATCCCGAGAGTTAGGCGAGCTGAACAATAGCGCGATGGGTTTTCATCATACTAAACAGTTGGAATTGCGTCGCGTCGTCCACCTGACGCAGATGTTCACCTTTCTGATAATGAATATGGTGAACCTGCCCCAACTGTCGCCAGACGACAATCACCGAGGCCAGCAAAGCGCAATTCTCTTCGCTCTGCACGCAATCCAGCGTGGCGTAGTGTGCCTCATCCAATCCATTAATAAAGACGTTTAACGCCTGCGCCGGCACGATAGCGCGGATGTCATCCAGCATCACGCGACTCACTGATTGCGACAGCAGTAGTCTCAATCTTTTGGTATTCATCTCAATCCTTCGTCTTGATGATTTTCCCAACGTTATACGGATTATTTGCCATAGGGGAAAGTCTGGCTGGCGGCTTTGTGTGACTGCCATGTTAATAGACACGGTGGCAGTAAACCAAAAACTGTGCTGATCAACACAACACATTGAGAAAAAATTCCGAATAATAAGCAACTTATGAAAATCTGAACGTGACCTGCCTGCAAATGCGATTTTGTGATCCTTATGTTGACGACCCCCCGAATTTTGCCAGCTACCTGCGCTTTCCGGCAGCCATCCAAAGGCTGAAGAAAAGCTGCCCACCGTAGACTGCCGGTAATCGGGAAACCGCCGGTTTCCTGTTGGCCTCAACCTTACGAAGGAATAACAATGAACAGTGCCATCATTGCAGGTATTTTCTGGCATCTGGTGGGTGCCGCCAGTGCCGCCTGTTTTTATGCTCCATTTAAGCAGGTGAAAAAGTGGTCTTGGGAAACGATGTGGTCGGTGGGCGGCATCATGTCGTGGCTGATCCTGCCGTGGGCAGTCAGCGCGGTGTTGCTGCCAAATTTCTGGGCCTATTACAGCAGTTTTAGCTTCTCCCAACTGCTGCCCGTATTTCTGTTTGGTGCCATGTGGGGCATCGGCAACATCAACTATGGACTGACCATGCGCTACCTCGGCATGTCGATGGGGATTGGGATTGCCATCGGCATTACCCTGGTGGTGGGAACCTTGATGACGCCGCTGTTGCAAGGCCGCTTTGTCGAGCTGTTCAGCTCAGCAGGTGGACGCATGACGCTGCTCGGCGTGTTCGTGGCGTTAATCGGCGTAGCGATTGTTTCACGTGCTGGTCTGTTAAAAGAGCGCGCGCTGGGCATCAATGCGGAAGAGTTTAATCTGAAGAAGGGACTGGTGCTGGCGATCTTATGCGGCATCTTCTCCGCCGGCATGTCGTTCGCCATGGACGCTGCGAAGCCGATGCATGCAGCCGCCGCGAATCTGGGTATCAATCCACTTTACGTGGCGCTGCCGAGCTATGTCGTGATCATGGGCGGTGGTGCGCTGGTGAATCTGGCTTATTGCTTTATTCGGCTGGCGGTGAAAAGCGATCTTTCGGTGCGTCGTGATTTCTCCGTGGCCAAGCCGATGCTGCTTGCCAATATCGCCTTTGCGGTATTAGGCGGCACCATGTGGTATCTGCAATTTTTCTTTTATGCCTGGGGCCACGCCAAAATCCCAGCACAATATGACTTTGTCAGCTGGATGCTGCATATGAGTCTTTATGTACTGTGCGGTGGGTTAGTGGGACTGGTGCTGAAAGAGTGGAAGTCGGTGGGGCAACGTCCGGTACGCGTGCTGTCACTGGGTTGCGTGGTGATTATTATTGCCGCCAACATTGTTGGCCTGGGAATGGCGGCCTGATGAAAAGCCTGACGCATAGATGATGCGTCAGGCTTTGGCCTTCTCAGTTGAGGGTTCGCGCTGCGGCAGGAAACGCTGCCGCCACGCACTTGGCGTTAAACCTGTTTCTCGCGTAAACACCACGGAAAAGTAGTTACTGTCATCAAAGCCGCAGCGCGCGGCCACTTCACTGATTAAGCCATCCTGGGTTCTCAACAGGTACTTTGCCTGGCAGAGCTGTAGTTGTCGCAAATAGTGCCCTACGGTCATACCGGTTTGCTGACGAAAAAGCTGTTTTAACGCCCGCTCGCTCAACTGATTCTGCTGGCAAAACACCGCCAAATCGAATGGTCGGCTGATTGCACCCTGCAATGCTGACATCAGCAGATCCAGCTGCTCGCCCTCCGGCAGTGCCCAGGGGCGGTCGGCGGCATAACCATGACGACGCAAAATCAGCGCAAGCTGTAAAAACAGCGCTTCAGAGAGTTGAACGGATAGCGAATCGCTTTTGCGGCTTTCTCGCTCCAGTTGGCTAATGACACCGCGAGCCAATGCCATACCGCGGGTGGTTAAACGCCAACATGCCGGCGAGTTCTCCTCCTGCGGTGGCAACAACTGGCTCCAGTCGAGCTCAAGACGAAAACGATCGCGGCAGTAAAGAATGTTATCCAGCGCCAAATCGTTGACGCTGTCATAACTGTGGCAATCATTATCGCGGATGTAAAACACGTCGCCGCAGGTGATCAACCACGGGCGATCGTTTAACACGTGCAGGCCGTTGCCACGCCAGACAATCACAATTTCACTGAACTCATGGCGATGCGGAGGGAAGGAGGGCTGCGGCATGCGCTCGGCCACCGCAATCGGCAGATTGGTGGCCGGAAAATAGTCTTCGCGCGTAAGGATCAGCGACATGAGGAAACGCTCCCGTTATAGCATCTGCTGGCGCTCCGCTCTGGGCGCACAGCCAAATTCCCGCCGGAACAGCGTGGAAAAGTGGTTGCTGTCACCAAATCCACACTGATAGGCGATGTCTGTAATGCGCATATCACTATGCCGCAGTAAATGCCGCGCCTGTAGCAGGCGAAGCCGATTGAGGTAGCGCTGCGGCGTATTGCCGGTTTGCTGCTTCATCTGGCGGTGCAGGGTACGCAATGACAGCGAAAAGCGGTCGGCCAGCGCATCCCACACAATATCTTCACTGTAGTGCTCATTGAGCCAGTCGAGCAACCGATGCAACCGCGCTTCCTGATCCTGCAATTGATCGTTATGAGCCGCTTCGCGCAACACAATCAGCAGCTGTAGAAACAGCTGCTCCTGATGCGCGTGCCGCTCCAGTGACCAACCATCCTGCTGCTTCATCTGCGTCACTATCTGCAATGCCTGCGCCATGACTTTGTGATTAATGCGCCAGTGCGAAGCATATTTGTCCTCTTCTTCGCGTGGCAGCAGATCCTGCAAACCCGAGAGAAAACGAAACGCTGCCGGGCTGCGGTAGAGCACATTGGTCAGACACAAATTCTCCGTCTGCTCATAGAGATGGCGATCGTGATCGCGCACAAAGCAAACGCAGCCAGCAGATAACGCCTGCGGCTGACCGTTAAACACATGGATACCTGAACCGTGCTCAACCAACACAATTTCATGGAAATCATGATGATGTTCGGGAAATGCCTGCTGCGGCACGCGCGGCTCAATGGCGATGGCGTAATTCCCTTCAGGGAAGAAATCTGCGCTATGTAAAACGGTCATGATTTGCCTCTCAACTCACTTAACTGCAGCCGAGTCTACGCAGGCGTTCAGCACCTTACCTTGAATTTTGATCTGAGTGACGCAGGAAAATGGCTAATTTTTCAAGATCTCAGCCCGGATTGACGGAAATGCGGCAAGGCTCACAACTCTCTCCTTATGTGGTTCTGTGAGCTTTCTCACGAACTTCTTTGTCAGTCTGCCAGCGACTATTACGCACTGGCAGTAAGGGGAAGGTGGCAAAAAGCAGAGATTTCTAAGCTGTAGCCATCTCATTACAGGAAGAGCACGCCATGAGTATGCGTAACATTGTTGCCATTGATTTAGGCGCATCCAGCGGGCGCGTGATGCTCGCACAATGGAATTCAGCGAATCAGCACATCAGCCTGCGTGAAGTCCGCCGCTTTGCGAATCAGCGGGTGCGCCGTGCCGACTATGATTGTTGGGATTTGGACCGTCTCGAGCAGGAAATTCGTCTCGGGCTGGCTCAGTTAGATGAGGAAGGTATTGTGCCGGACAGCATTGGGATCGACACCTGGGGTGTTGATCTGGTGTTGCTGGATGCCAACGGGGAGCGTGTCGGTGAAGCGGTGAGCTATCGCGATAAGCGGACGGAAGGTCATATGGCTCAGGCCATCAAGGACTTGGGTAAAGGCGCAATCTATCAGCGTACCGGTATTCAATTTTTGCCCTTCAACACCCTTTATCAACTGCGTGCGCTGCATCTGCAGCAGCCGGATTGGCAGGCGCAGGTTAAGCATGCATTGATGATTCCTGATTATCTGCATTATCGCCTTACTGGCCAGATGAATTGGGAATATACCAATGCCACTACTACCCAGTTGCTTAACATTCACAGCGGCGAATGGGATAGCGATTTGCTCGCCTGGGCTGGCGTCCCTGCAACGTGGTTGGGTAAACCGACGGCTCCGGGCAATACCGTGGGTTACTGGACCAGCGCCAGTGGCAATCAGATTCCGGTGGTGGCCGTCGCTACACATGACACGGCCAGTGCCGTGTTGGCTACGCCGTTGATGCAGGATGATGCCGCCTATCTGAGTTCAGGCACCTGGTCGCTGATGGGCATTGAGAGTTTGCAGCCTTGTGTCAGCGCTGCCGCGCTTGACGCCAACATTACCAATGAAGGTGGCGCAGAGGGTTACCGCGTCCTGAAAAACATCATGGGCTTATGGTTATTACAACGTGTCTGCAGCGAACTGCAAATAACCGATCTCTGCACGCTCATCGCCCAGGCCGAAAAAGAGCCTCTCTGCCGCGCATTGGTTAATCCCAATCACAGTCGTTTTATCAACCCAGACAGCATGGTGCAGGAGATTCAAAACGCCTGTGCCGAGCAGCACATGCCGGTTCCGCAAACTCCAGCCGCCCTGGCCCGTACCATTTTCGATAGCCTGGCATTGCTGTATCGCCAGGTGATTGGCGAACTCGGCCAACTGCGTGGTGCGCCGCTGCGTCAGCTGCATGTGGTGGGGGGAGGTAGTCAAAATCCGTTGCTAAATCAACTCTGTGCCGATGCCTGCCAGCTGCCCGTGTTGGCCGGACCCATCGAGGCTTCAACGCTCGGTAACATCGGTTGCCAGCTGATTGCCTTAGGCGAATTGCGTGACGTTAGCGATCTGCGCCGCTGCATTAGCCAAAACTTCCCGTTAGAAAAATTTGAACCGCTGAACAACGGCGCCTTCGCTGCCCATCAGGCACGCTTCGCGGCGCTGAGCCAACCTGCTAAGGAACTTGCATATGACTAAGCTGATTGAACAGGCCTTCGAACTGGCCAAACAACGCTACGCAGCAATTGGCGTAGATGTGGAACAGGTAATGGCACAACTGGATGGCATTCCTGTCTCGATGCACTGCTGGCAGGGTGATGACGTACGCGGTTTCGAAAATCCCAACGGTGAGTTGACCGGCGGTATTCAGGCCACCGGCAACTATCCGGGCCGTGCCCGCAATGCGGATGAACTGCGTGCTGACGTTGAAAAAGCGATGTCATTAATTCCGGGCGCCAAACGCCTCAACCTGCACGCAATTTATCTGGAGAGCGATACACCCGTTGAACGTGATGCGATCGAACCTAAGCATTTCAGCAACTGGGTTGAGTGGGCTAAAACGCATAAATTGGGTCTCGATTTTAATCCAAGCTGCTTCTCCCACCCGTTGAGTGCGGATGGCTTTACGTTATCGCACGCGGATAAAGGTATTCGGCAGTTCTGGATCGACCACTGTAAAGCCAGCCGCCGCATCTCCGCCCACTTTGGTGAGCAGCTTGGTAGCCCTTCCGTGATGAATATCTGGGTGCCGGATGGCATGAAGGATCTTACGGTTGATCGCCTGGCTCCCCGTCAACGTCTGGCCAGCGCACTGGATGACGTGATCAGTGAAAAACTCAATCCCGCGCATCATATTGATGCGGTAGAGAGCAAGCTGTTTGGTATCGGTGCCGAAAGTTACACCGTGGGTTCCAATGAATTCTGCCTCGGTTACGCCAGCAGCCGCCAAACTGCACTAACGCTTGATGCGGGTCACTTCCATCCAACTGAAGTCATTTCCGACAAGATCTCTACGGCAATGCTGTATGTGCCACGCCTGCTGCTGCACGTGAGCCGTCCGGTGCGCTGGGATAGCGATCACGTGGTGATTCTCGACGATGAAACACAAGCCATTGCCACCGAGATTGCCCGCCACAAGCTGTTTGACAAAGTGCATATCGGCCTCGACTTTTTTGACGCCTCGATTAACCGCATCGCGGCCTGGGTTATCGGCACGCGCAATGCCAAAAAAGCGCTGCTACGCGCACTGCTGGAGCCCACGGATCAGTTACGCAAGCTCGAGAGCGAAGGGGATTACACCGGGCGTCTGGCGATGCTGGAAGAGCAAAAATCCCTGCCGTGGCAAGCCGTTTGGGAAGCCTGGTGCCTGCGCCACGATGTCCCGGCTGATGCCAGCTGGCTGAGCGAAGTCCGTCATTACGAACAACAAACACTGCGTCAACGTTAAGGGACAAACTATGCAAAAAATTCTCTCTTCCGCTTTTGTTCAGGGAATGGTTAAAGCGACTAGCGACATGTGGTTAAAGGGCTGGGATGAGCGTAACGGCGGCAACGTCAGCCTGCGTTTATTACCAGAAGAAGTTCAGGATTTCACCACTGATTTCTACGCAGAACCGCGTTGTATCGAATTGACCAAACCAGCTCCGGCGCTGGCCAATGATTGGTTCCTGGTAACCGGTTCGGGCAAATTTTTCCGCAACGTGCAGATCGATCCTGCTGATTGCCTCGCGCTGCTGCAGGTGGATGACAAAGGGTTGTCTTACAAAATCCATTGGGGATTAAGTAATGGCGGCTTGCCCACTTCCGAGCTGGCGGCGCACTTCCAGTCACATAGCGTGCGTAAGCAGATCTCAAACGGCGTTGATCGCGTCATTATGCACTGCCATGCCACCAACTTTATGGCGCTGAGCTATGTGGTGGATCTGGATTCCGCGCGTTTCACGCGTTTGCTTTGGGAAGGCAGCACCGAATGCCTGGTGGTGTTCCCGGATGGGGTAGGGATCCTGCCGTGGATGGTGCCGGGTACCGATGGTATTGGTCAGGCTACCGCCGATGCCATGGCAAATCACAGTATTGTGATGTGGCCGTTCCACGGCATATTTGGTGCGGGTCCAAATCTTGATGAGACCTTTGGACTGATCGATACCGCTGAGAAGTCATCCGAAGTGGTGGTTAAAGCGCTTTCGATGGGCGGCATTCGTCAAAGCATCACGACTGAACAGTTGATTGCGTTGGGCGAGCGTTTCAACGTTAAACCGTGGCAGGCTGCGCTGCAGGCGGAGCGCAGTGATGTTGCGTAAAGCCTTTGTGATGCAGGTACATGCTCACTGCCATGATGAGTATCTGCGTCGTCACTCACCGATTTGGCCGGAGCTGGCAGAAACGCTGAAAGCACATGGCGCGCACAACTACGCCATCTGGCTGGATGAGGAGCGTAATCTGCTGTTCGCTAGCGTGGAAATTGAATCTGAAGCGCGCTGGGATGCGGTGGCGAAAACGGAAGTGTGCCAGCGCTGGTGGGCATCGATGAAAGATTTGATGCCTTCGAATGCGGATCACAGTCCGCTGAGTGCGGCATTGAAACCGATGTTTTTCTTGCCGTAACTCTGATTTGCCTCTGCATGCAGTAAGCGAGCAGAGGCAATATTCAGGCCGGCAATGACGTCGGCCTGAATAATATTAAGCACTTAATTCACAATATCCTGCCAGAGCGGGCCATATCGCCATCTGCGTATCGACAATCTGGTCAAGATCTGCACGATCGGCGCCTTCCCGAGCGCGAACCGACATTCCTTGTAATAAGCAGGCCAGATAGCGGGCTAACGTGGTGCTGTTGGCACATTGCGGCAATTCGCTGCGCTGCTGCCTTGTATCAAGAAAAGCCTTCAAGGCTGATTCCTGCGCATGGTGCTGTTGAGCAAGCATTTGCGCCACTTCTTCTGAGCCTGAAGATAACGCGCTGGACGTACAAATAAAGAAGCAGCCAGCGGGTTTGTCACATTCAGTGAAACAAGCGGCAGTCGCGCGGAAATAGGCTTCAATCGCCGTTTTCACATCCAGAGCATCATCATTCAGCACGGCATTACGCTGCGCGCTAAATGTCTCGATGTAACGCTGCATTGCCGCGCGGAATAAACCTTCTTTATTTTCAAACTCTGCGTAAAGCGTAGGGGCTTTCGCGCCGGTTGCATTGACCAAATCGGACAGCGACGTGCCTTCGTAACCATGCGCCCAGAACAGCATCAATGCCTTATCAAGAGCATCGTTGCGATCAAACACTTTCGGGCGGCCACGCGTTTTACGGTTCACCGCATCGATAATTTCTGTCATTGGGCACCTCAAACTTTAAAAACACTCAATTAAATTACCGATCACTAACTAAATATGCAAGCGCAGCCGGAAATGTGCGGGGAGCACTTTGCCCGTTTGTGCTTTTAACCTGGCAAAGCACCCGAATGGATAAGTCAAAAAGGGCGCGGAAGCCCATAATCACGCCACTTCCCATTAAAATAATGACCGTTAATAAAATGATTGACGCGGCCACCCTTTCGGCAGTAGCATTTAATTAACGGTTGTTAACTTAATCGCAACCGACCCCAATTCATCTGTGAAAGAGAGAAAATTATGAAAAGCATTAAACTGACCCTGGCCGCTGTAGCCCTGTCTTCAATCGCATTTGGTAGCATGGCTGCCGATCTGGTGAACGAGGCTCCACTGAATCAACAACAAGTTGGCGTGATTAGCGCATCAGGCAGTACTAACCTGACATCGCTGGAGAATCAGCTAGCGGAAAAGGCCAATGCTGCCGGAGCAAAGTCTTTCCGCATCACTTCGACCTCTGGCAACAACAAGTTAAATGGCACAGCGGTAATTTATAACTAGTTGATTATTGTGCGAAGCGCGGAAACGCGCGGCGGGCGAGGCAAGTAAAAGGCTTCAGAAGATTATCCTTCTGAAGCCTTTTTTATTATCCGTTAGAACGTAACTGCGGATAGCGGCGGAAGATAGCAATGCACCAGAACAACGCGGCAAGACCAATAATGCCACCCACGTTACCAACATCTGACATATTCATATGCAGGCTAACCTGGTTGCCCAGCAAGGCACCGGCGCCAATACCGATGTTGTAAATACCCGAGAATAGCGACATGGCGACGTCGGTAGCGTCTGGCGCCAGCGCCAGTACGCGCACCTGCATTGCCAGGCCAATCATCATCATCGCCATGCCCCAGATGATGCACAACACGGTGATAGCTGCGGGACGCACCGCAGCAAACACCAGCAGCCCCATGCTGAGTGTGATCATCGCAATTGCGGCGATCAGCATTGCCGAAGGGAATTTGTTGCCCAGGGTACTGAACAATATGCTGCCGATAATCCCAGCCGATCCAAACAGCAGCAGAAGTAGGGTGGTGAAATTAGCATCAGCATTCGCGACCACTTGCATAAAGGGTTCGATGTAGCTGTAAGCGGTGTAATGCGCGGTTACCACGACTGTGACCAGGATGTACATGGCCACCAGCGCGGGTCTGCGGAACAGCATCGGCACGCTGCTCAGCGAACCGGTATGTTCGCTTGGCAGACGTGGCAAGACGCGCATCAGCAAAATCATCAGGACTAATGCCGAAAGACCAATCATGCCAAAAGTCGTGCGCCAGCCAAGATACTGACCAACGATACGACCAATCGGTACGCCCAGCACCATCGCCAGCGCCGTACCGGTTGCCAGCATACTTAATGCCTGGGTTTTCTTACCGGCAGGCGCTACGCGAATGGCCAGCGAAGCGGTAATCGACCAAAACACCGCATGTGCTAAGGCAATACCAATGCGCGAGATTACCAATGAGGTGAAATCCCACGCCACGGAGGAGAGCACATGGCTGGCGACGAAGACGATAAACAGGATTGACAGCAGCAAACGCCGCTCAATGTTGCGGGTCAGCAACATTAACGGTAGCGATAAGAGTGCCACGACCCACGCATAGATAGTCAGCATGATGCCGACATCGGCAGTCTTCATGGCATAACTGGCGGCAATATCCGACAGCAAACCGACCGGAACAAATTCGGTGGTATTGAAAACAAAAGCGGCAATAGCCAGCAGCACGACGCGCAGCCAGGCTGTTTTACGGGAGACGGTAGTAGATTGCATGGAGTTCAAATCTGTCAGACAGCGAGTGAAAGGGCCGGCGTTGCACCCAATTTAAGTGACCGGTGTCACAAATTGCCGCTATTGTGGAGCATTAATGAGCTGAGGGAAACCTTTTGTCGGGCTTTTATTACTGAATATTTTTTATCGCCGAAAGCGTGGTTAATAGCCTGAGGTTATTATTGTTTCTTGCTGCAACGTATCGACCTTAGCGCTGAGAATGGACGGCTGGATCTTACCGCTTAAAAGCTGCAGGAAGATCCAGTGAATATTAAGCTGAATTTTATCGTTATTATGAAACGCCTCAGTACTGCTTAACAAAATGACTTCGCTGTCCGGCCATTCTCAGACCACTATTATCAGAGTCTCACCATATGTTTTAGTGCCACGCTATTCTGGGTTGTCATGTTTTTTTTTAGCCCAATCGGGCAGCAGTGCTCACATCCTAACGCGCTGGCATAAAATTTACGCGCCTGCTGAATAGCCGCGTTGGGCGTGTAGAAGGTACCCAGAAAACGCCGTGCATTATCGGAAGGTAAGAACGGGCATCCCGTTGCATGTACTACATGGTTGTCGTTATAGCCGGCATGCTTATCGACGTAATAATAGAGTTCCATCTTACGGCCTCATTGCTGTGAAATAATAAAAAGTCTAACTATTGTTGGAATGGAATGAATTATAGCGATGAATGGACGTTTTGTTTTATCTGGGACTGGCAGAATGCCGGATGACGTGGGCCGCAGAAGAGAACGGGGCGCTAACGCCCCGCTTAAAAGATGAAAGGTATTACAGTTTTCGGCACTGCAAACGCCAGCCAACCAGCAAAGCCATTAACAATAGCAGGCTAATGAAGGCGGTGACGCCGCTCCAACCATAGCTGTGCCAGAAAACCCCGCCCAGCGTACCCGCCACGCTAGAGCCAACGTAATAACTGAACAGATAGAGTGACGATGCCTGGCCTTTAGCGCGGCGCGCGCGTGGGCCAATCCAGCCGCTGGCCACCGAGTGTGCGGCAAAGAAGCCGGCGGTGAACAGCATCATGCCAGGTAAGATTAGCCACAGCGAGTTGAACGCCGTGAGCAGTAGACCAGCCAGCATGATCGCGGTGGCAGCAATCATTACCGGGCCGCGCCCGAAGCGGCTGGTCATGGCACCGGCTTTCGGCGAACTCCATGACCCCGTCAAATACACCACCGAGAGTAAACCCACCACCGCCTGGCTCAAAGACCACGGCGCGCTGAGCAGACGATATCCGATGTAGTTGAATAGCGTGACGAACGCGCCCATTAGCAGGAAGCCTTCGGCAAACAGCAGCGGCAGACCTTTATCACGCCAGTGCAGGCGGAAATTGATCAATAAACTGCGCGGACGAAGCGAGGCGGGCCTAAAGGGGCGTGATGCCGGCAGAATTTCCCAGACCCCCAGCGCCCCCGCCAGCGCGAAGCAGCCAATCACTCCAACCGCGACACGCCAGGAGAAGAAGTCGGTGAGTACGCCGGTGAGCAGACGTCCACTCATGCCGCCAATCGAGTTACCGCTGATATACAGCCCCATTGAAAAGGCGATAACCCGCGGATGAATCTCTTCACTCAAATAGGTCATGCCAACCGCCGCGACGCCACTCAGCGATAAACCGATCAATGCGCGCATCAGCAAAATGCCTTGCCAACTGCTCATGGTCGCCGAGATTAGGGTACAAATGGCGGCCAGTAACAGAGCGGTGACCATTACCGATTTACGGCCAATCGCATCAGATAATGGACCGGTAAACAGCAATCCCAACGCCATTAAGCCGGTCGAAAGCGAGAGCGAGATGCTGCTTTGCGCCGGGGAAACGCCAAACTGCTGTGACAGCACCGGCAAAATGGGCTGCACGCAATAAAGCAGAGCAAAAGTGGCAAGGCCGGCGGAGAACAGGGCAAGCGTCACGCGCATAAACTGCGGCGATCCGCGTTCAATCCATTCTGAAGGGGTTGCAGTTGAAGCAGGCTTTACCGATATCTCGTCTTCATCGAATATCACCGCCTGGGAAGAGCGACTCACGGAACATCCTCGGTTTGGGAAGCATAGCGTTACTGTAGGAAAGGGCGAATAGGTTGTACAATATATTAATAATCTCAAATGAAACGTTTAACATATGAATATAGAGTTACGTCATTTGCGCTATTTCATCGCGGTCGCCGAAGAGTTGCATTTTGGTCGTGCCGCGCAGCGTCTGAATATTTCACAGCCGCCGCTCAGCCAGCAGATTCAACAGCTGGAGCAGGAGATTGGCGCGCAACTGTTCACGCGCACCAATCGCAGCGTGCAAATTACGCCGGCTGGCGAACTGTTTTTGCAGGATGCGCGCACGATATTACTGCAGGTTGATCAAGCCGCTCGCCGCGCCGCGCGTGTACATAGTGGTCAGGAGGGCGAGTTGCGGATTGGTTTTACCTCTTCGGCTCCTTTTACCGGATTAGTCTCGGATGCGCTCTATCAATTTCGTCAGCGCTGGCCGGACGTGCACATTCAGATGCAGGAGAACAATACGCGTCAGCAGCTGGCGCCTCTGCATGATAACCGGCTGGATCTGGGGGTAATGCGCAATACGCCGTTACCGGCTGATCTGCAGCATCGCGTGTTGCTGCGTGAGCCGCTTTGCGCGGTGGTGCACTGGGCGCATCCACTGGCCGATGCTGAATCGATCTCCATTCAGGCGCTGGCCAAAGAACCCTTTGTGTTTTTCGATCCGCAGGGTGGAACTGCGCTGTATGGTGAAATTCTGGCACTGCTGCATCGCTATCAAATCAAACCCTTTATTACCCAGGAAGTGGGCGAAGCGATGACTATTCTTGGACTGGTGGCGACCGGTCTTGGCGTTTCGATTTTACCCGCTTCATTCCGGCGCGCGCGCCTGGCAGATGTGGTGTGGATTCCGTTACAGGAGAGTGACGCGATTTCTGAAGTTTGGCTGGTGTGGTCAGCAATGCGCGAACCCAGTGCGCAGATGACTCATATGATGTCGTTGATGCTACAAAACGCAGAAATTTGAACCACCTTGCAGGCAGCGGCATAAACTTTATGTGCGATAAATCACATTTCTAATCAAATATTTGACGCTGCCGGTCAATCTGCATCACCATAGCTGCTGTTTATTTAGAAGCGCGAAAATAATGGGAGCAGGGCGTGAATCTGTACAGTCAACCTGGCCATATTGACCAGATAAAACAGACCAACGCAGGTGTGGTTTACCGACTGATTGACCTTTACGGCCCGATTTCGCGTATTGAGCTTTCTAAACGTGCCCAGTTAGCACCCGCCAGTATTACCAAAATCGTGCGTGAAATGCTCGATGCCCATCTGGTACAGGAAACCGAATTTCAGGAGCCGGGCAGCCGCGGTCGTCCAGCGATTGGTCTCATTCTCGATACGTTAGCCTGGCACTATCTCGCCGTTCGCATTCAACCGGGACAGATTACGCTGACGCTGCGCGATCTCAGCACGCGCGCGTTGCAGGAAGATCGTTTGCCGTTACACGCCACCGCTGAAAAACCGCTGCTGCAAACGCTGCATGATGTAGTGAATGACTTCTTTATTCGCCACCAAAGCAAGCTGGAGCGTTTAACGGCCATCGCCATTACCTTGCCGGGATTAATTAACGCCGCATCCGGTGTGGTGCATCGTATGCCAGGTTATGACGTACAGGATATGCCCTTAGGCGAAACGCTGGCAGAGCGCACCGGTTTACCGGTTTTTGTGCAGCATGATATTTCTGCCTGGACGTTAGCCGAAGCGCTGTTTGGTGCCTCAAGCGGTGCACAGCATGTGATTCAGATTGTGATCAATGAAACCGTTGGCGCCGGTGTGATCAGCGGAGGACAGCTGCTGCATAAAAGTGGCCGCACTCTGGTGGAGATCGGGCATACGCAAATCGATCCTTATGGCCAGCAGTGTTATTGCGGCAATAATGGCTGTCTCGAAACCGTGGCCAGCACCGGAAGTCTGTTGAATCTGACGGCGCAGCGCTTGCCATCACAGCCAGATAGCCTCTTGCATCAGGCACCACTCACCATTGACACGCTTTGTGCCGCTGCGCAGCAGGGCGATCGTTTGGCGCGCGACGTCATCGCCGGTGTCGGGCATCATGTTGGCCGCATGCTGGCGATGATGGTCAACATCTTTAATCCTCAACAAATACTTATCGGTTCGCCGCTTAATCAGGCGGCTGATGTCCTGTTTCCTGCGGTGAGCAGTACCATCCGTCAGCAGGCATTGCCGGCTTACAGTAGCGAGATTCAGCTGACACCAACGGCTTTCAGCGATCCTGGCACCTTCGGCGGCGCTGCGCTGATAAAAGACGCGCTTTATAGCGGCCATTTATTGGTAAAACTGTTGCAGGGATAATGACAGCCCGCCTTAAGTTTGCGCTAACGCAATCTGCCGTTAAAAACATTTCCTTAAACTGCCTCCTTCGCACGTTACACATCGCTTTAATGAAGGAGGAGAAAGGTGAAAACGCTTTTTGTCACCGGTACCGACACCGCGGTGGGTAAAACCGTGGTTTCACGCGCGTTGTTGCAGTGCTTTGCCCAAGCGAATGTCTGCGCCGCAGGTTTCAAGCCTGTTGCCAGAAGCGCGCATATCACGCCGGAAGGATTACGCAATAAAGATGCAGTGTTACTACAGCACTCTTCCGGTCTCACTCTGCCTTATCACGCCGTTAACCCTATCATTCTGGAAGAGGATGCGATTAGCACCGGCTCGTCACAGCACGTTGATTATGCACAGCTAAGTCAGGGGTTGAAGGAGTTACAGGAGTGCGCGGCCCGCGTGGTGGTGGAAGGCACCGGCGGCTGGCGCAGTTTAATGAACAATCGGCAGCCTTTATCACAATGGGTGCAACAAGAGCATCTGCCGGTGGTGCTGGTGGTGGGAATTAAAGAGGGTTGCATCAGCCACGCTTTACTGACCGCCGATGCCATTGCGCTTGATGGATTGCAATTAGTGGGTTGGGTCGCGAATCGTATTAATCCCGGCTTAGCGCATTACGCTGAAATCATTGCGGTTTTACGCGAAAAATTGGCTGCGCCACTGCTCGGCGAGTTGCCTTATCTTCCACGCGCCGAACAGCGCGAACTGAGCGGCTACCTGGATATTTCTTTACTGAATACGGTGTTGTCGCACGACGATAGTGCAAAGCCCGCCGCCTGATGAAACAAAATGCAGCAAATGATCAATGGCTGAACCCATGGTTTCATGGCTCGGCCATTCCTACTCTTCAGTTAAATCCTCATGATTTCAATTTCTTATTATAAAAAACGCACTGTTTCTTTCGCGATGGCGTGATTCATGCATCAGCTCCTCTGATGAATATCTTGCCGGAGCCGCGTTATGTCGCAATCAGATGAAAAAGGTTTGTTATATGGGCTGAATGACCGCATCGGTCCATTGCCTGCATTTTGTGCCGCACTGCAGCATGTACTGGCCAGCGTCGTTGGCATTATTACGCCACCGCTGATTATCGGTTCCGTACTGGGACTCCAGGCGTGGATTCCTTACCTGATCAGCATGTCGCTGGTGGTTTCTGGTCTGGGGACATTTCTGCAGGCGCGTCGCTTTATGGGGATTGGCGCCGGGATGATTTGCCTGCAGGGCACCAGTTTTGCTTTTCTCGGGGTAATTTTATCGGGAGGGTTAATGGTCAAGGCACGCGGTGGATCGCCCGAAGAGATCATGGCGATGATCTTTGGTTGCAACCTGGTCGCGGCCATGATTCCGATGCTGATCAGCCGCTGCATTGCGCCATTGCGTAAAGTGCTGACGCCGGTGGTGACCGGCACCGTGATTACCTTAATTGGTATCAGCCTGATTAAGGTCAGCATCACCGATTGGGCCGGGGGACATAACGCCACCAATTTCGGTGCACCCGGCAACCTGGCGCTGGGGGCGCTGACGCTTCTGGTGATTATTGTGTTAAACCGTTCGCAAAATCGCTGGACGCGCCTTGTCGCGGTGGTTGCCGGTATTGCCGTGGGTTGTATCGCGGCAGCGTTAACCGGACATCTCAGCCTGAAGCCGATGGCGGAGACGCCCTGGCTGATGATGCCTGAACTGTTTCGTTTTGGTTTTGCTTTCGACTGGACCATCTTCGTGCCCATTGCGCTGGTCTCTGTGATTGCGGTGATTGAAGCGGTTGGCGATCTCACGGCCAACTGCATGCTGTCGCAACAGCCGATTGAGGGCGAGGAGTTTGAGCGCCGTATGCAGGGCGGCATTTTTGCCGACGGGATTAGTTGCTTACTCGCTGCGGTTTTTTCTGCCTTTCCAAATACCACTTTCGCGCAAAATAACGGCGTCATCCAGATGACCGGCGTGGCCAGTCGCTATGTTGGCATGGTGATTGGTGTGATGTTGCTGCTGCTCGGGATGTTCCCAACCATTGGTTATTTGCTGCAGCAGATTCCGCCGCCGGTGCTAGGCGGAGCAACTATTGTGATGTTTGGTAGCGTAGTTGCGGCAGGTATTCGCGTGATGACGCAAACGCCGCTCGGACGTCGCGAGATGTTGATTGTCGCGGTTTCGTTCGGTATCGGCTTAGGCGTAGAAGCGGTACCTGAAGTGCTGAAACAGTTTCCTTCACTAGTAAGCAACCTGTTTGGTCATGCGGTAACTACGGGTGGGATACTGGCGATTGTGCTTAATGTGATTCTGCCAGCTGAACGTGGTGAAGTGGTTGCAGTTAAAACGGTGGAGGAATCGCCCTAACTAAACGCACCGAGTCAAAGAGCCGAGGGGCATATGGCAGAGGAGTAAAGCATCCCGCGCCAGGGAAGGCGCGGGCTGAGCCTCAGGGACGATTTATGGCGACTTTACTTTCTGCCATATGCCCCTCGGCGACTGCACAAAATTTTACGGATTCAACCGACGACGCGTGCGTCCAGAGCTCAGATAATCAGCAATATAATCCTGCGATATCTCGCCGCTGTAACGCCCATCCTCATCAACAATCGGCATCCACACTGTGTTGTGCTCATAGAGTTTCGATAACACTACGCGCAGGTTTTCTTCCGCTTTGCCCGTCACTTTAAAGGTATGCAGCATCTCTTCGCAGCGGCCCGTTGCGGCACGCGCTTCGCGACGCTTTACAAAACCCAGTGGCTTGCCATCTTCATCCACCACCGTCACCGAACGCATATCGTTATCATCCATGGTGGCGAAAGCTTCCTGCAATGGCGTATTACGCTGCACGGTGATGGTAGGTTGTTGATCGGTGACATCGCCCGCTTGCACCAGCAACAAACGTTTCAGCGTACGGTCCTGTCCGACAAAAGAGCCGACAAAATCGTTGGCGGGTTTTGCCAGCAGCTCATCCGGGCTGGCGCACTGCACAATTTTACCCTGACCAAACACCGCAATGCGGTCGCCGAGCTTCAGCGCTTCATCGATATCGTGGCTTACCAGCATCACGGTTTTCTTCAGCTGACGCTGCATCTCAAGGAATTCGTTCTGAATCACTTCACGGTTAATTGGATCGACCGCACCGAAAGGTTCATCCATCAGCAATACCGGTGGATCAGCGGCCAGCGCGCGAATCACGCCGATACGCTGCTGTTGCCCACCGGACATTTCACGCGGGTAACGATGCAAGAACTTGGTCGGATCGAGTGCCACCATGCTCATCAGCTCCGTGGCGCGTTCGCGGCAGCGCTTTTTATCCCAACCGAGCATGCGCGGCACCACGGTGATGTTCTCTTCGATAGTCATGTTCGGAAACAGACCAATCTGCTGGATGACATAGCCAATGTTACGGCGCAGGGTCACGGTATCCTGTCCGCTGGTGTCTTCACCGTTGATTAAAATTCTGCCGCTTGAAGACGGGATCAAGCGGTTAATCATCTTCAGCGTCGTGGTTTTGCCACAGCCCGATGGGCCGAGCAGCACACACATTTCCCCGGCAGGGACTTCCAGGCTGACGTTATCTACGGCATTTAATGACGTGCCGTTCTTTTGCGTAAAGGTTTTCGTCAGGTTTTCCAGTTTTATCATTATCGAATCCCCTTAGGAGTCAGCGCCGACTGCAAACGGTGCAGTAGCCAATCAAGCACAATCGCGAGCAAACAAATCATTAAAGCACCAGCAATCAACATGCGCACATCGCTGCCGCTGATACCGTCGAGTAGCTGCAGGCCCAGGCCGCCGGCACCAATGACCGCAGCAATCGCCATGACACCTACGTTCATCACTACCGCAGTACGAATACCGCCGAAAATCACCGGCAGCGCCATCGGAATTTCTACCCAGCGCAGGCGTTGCCAGAAGGTCATGCCAATCCCGCGACCGGCTTCACGCAGGCCCGGCGACAAATTCTCCAGTGCGGTATGGGTATTGCGCACAATCGGCAATAACGAATAGAGGAAAACCGCAGTAATCGCGGGAAGGGCGCCGATGCCCTGGCCGATCATCGAAAACAGCGGAATCATCAAGCCAAACAATGCAATGGTCGGAATGGTTAACACAATGGTGGCAATACCCAATACCGGCGTCGCCAGCCATTTGAAGCGCACAATCAAAATGCCCAGCGGCACGCCAACCATGATCGCGAAACCGACCGCTACCAGCACCAGCCACGTATGTTGCCAGGTGAGCGTCATCAAGGTGTGCCAGTTATTCATGATGTAATGCAAGGTATCCACAGCGCCTCCTTACAGCATGTTTTTAGATTGAAGGAAATCACGCGCCACCTGTTGCGGTGACTGATGATCGATATCGACGCGCTTGTTCATCTCGGTGATGGCTTCGTCATTAATCAATGCCGACAGCTGATTGAGCGCGCTATCTAACCCTGGATGGCTCTCAAGCACATCCTGACGCACCACAGGCGTGACGTTGTAACTTGGGAAGAAGTGCTTATCATCTTCTAATACCTTGAGTTCGAAGCCTTTCACCCGGCCATCGGTGGTATAGATCAGGCCGGCATCAACAAACCCATCGCGAATCGCGTTGTACACCAGGCCGGGATCCATCTGGCGAATCTGCGGTCTGTCGAGCGGCATGTTGTAAGCTTTTTGCAGCGGCTTCAGGCCATCGGAGCGTCCTGAGAATTCGAGATCCAAACCGAGTTTCCAGTTGTGGTCCGGATCGTTCTTGCGCACCTCTTCCAGCTTCGCCACCAGCTGCGACATGGTGTTGATGCCTTCTTTGTCCGCGCGGTCACGCTGCATAGCAAACGCATAGGTGTTGTTCATCGGGGCAGGATTGAGCCACACCAATCCCAGTTTGGCGTCCAGCTGTTTCACCGTCTTATAGGCGTCTTCGGTCGACATCGGCTTATTGATGTGATTAAAGATGATCAGTGAAGTCCCGGTGTACTCCCAGGTCATATCAATCTGTTTATTGATCATCGCGTTACGACCAATAGTGGTGGCGATATTGGTCTTCGGAATCACCTGAAAACCTTTCTTCTGCAGCCACAGCACCGTCATCGCAGACAGGATGTGTTGCTCAGTAAAACTTTTGGTCGCCATGGTAATGGGGGTTGCAGCGGCGGCGCTTTGGCTGATTAGCAGCGTCGCGCTCAGTGCCAGCGCAGTACGTTTTACCCAGCGCGCCAGCTTATTGGCAGTGGCCATCACAAAACTCCTTGTGTTAAGCCGCAGAGTGCGGGCTGAGATAACGTCCCAATGCCGCAAGCAGCATGTCGAGAATCAGGGCAACTAGCGCCGTTGCGACTGCGCCCAGAATCAGCGTTGGGAAGTCGTTGAGGTAAATGCCAGGGAAGATCAGCTCACCAAAGCTGCTGGCGCCAATCAGGAAGGCTAAGGGCGCAGTACCCACGTTAATCGCGGTAGCGATGCGTACACCGGCTAAAATCACCGGTAACGCGTTGGGAATCTCTACCTGACGCAAACGCTGAAACTTAGTCATACCTATACCGTTGGCGGCTTCAATCAGCGACGGCGGAACCGCACTTAAACCGGCAAAAGTATTACGCACAATCGGCAGCAGCGAGGCGAGGAACAGGGCAATCAGCGCAGGTCGATCGCCAATACCCACGATCACCATGGCCAGCGCCAATACCGCCAGCGGTGGCAGCGTGTTACCCACGTTGAAGATCTGCATCACGTATTCTGCCCAGCGACGGGCGAAAGGACGGCTGAGTAAAATGCCGCTGGGAATACCGACCAGTAGCGCGAAGAACATCGACCAAAACACTAAAAACAGATGCTGCTGCGCGAGATAAATTAAATCCTCTCGGCGATCGCGCAGCGTATTCAGGCCCAGCCCCCACACCAGCAGGGCTATCACCGCAATGATTGCGAGCAATGCCAGTCCAGCACGGCGGGCGAGCGATGCATTTTGCATAGCAAGTATCTCCCTGATTTAAAAAATCGTTCGATCGGGTTATGTCATTCTCAGGATGACGGCGCAGTGCAGAAACACACACCTACGAAAATCCTTCATCCTTTTAAATTGCAGTTAAAATGACTGTTAGCAGATGCTTTTGCAGCGAATAACTGGAAAGCACCGTAAAAAGCTATAGCAATGCTTGCCGATAAGCGCCAGTTTTTGCGGCAAAATCAGACAGATAGAAACGATAAAAAATTGTGCTTAACCCGCGTGGAATAAGGCATTATCCGACAATAAAAAATTTTCATCGAAATAGGTGACGGCGTCACAAAGTGGCGCACACAGAGGAAACTGCTGCGGTGAATTTTGAGCTAGCCTTGTTAGAAATTAGGGAGACGTATGACTGAAACTGCAGAATTGAACACGGAACATCGTCACTGGATTCTCATCGGCTGCATGCTAGCGATGTTTATGGCGGCGATTGAAGTCACCATCGTGGCCACCGCGATGCCAACCATCATTGCCGATCTTGGCGGCTTTGCGCAGTTCGGTTGGGTATTTTCCATCTATCTGCTGACACAGGCGGTCAGTGTGCCGCTGTATGGCCGCTTAGCCGATATGTGGGGGCGCAAACGGCTACTGTTTATCGGCGTGTCGCTGTTTTTGGTCGGCTCCATTCTATGCGGATTTGCCCACAGTATGACGTGGCTGATCCTGTTCCGTGCCTTTCAGGGATTGGGCGCAGGCGCGATTATGCCGCTTACCTCAACCATCGTGGCGGACGTCTACTCGCCGCGCGAACGCGCGAATGTGCAGGGCTGGCTCTCCAGCGTCTGGGGCGTCGCGGCGATCATTGGCCCGCTCAGCGGCGCCTGGCTGGTGCAACACTTTAGCTGGTCGGTGATTTTCTGGGTCAACGTGCCGATTGGCCTCATCGCCATGCTGCTGCTGGCGCGTTTCCTACCGACACGTGAGCAGAACCAGCAAACCACGCTTAACCTCACCGGCAGTTGCTGGCTGATGATCTGCGTCACGGCGCTGTTGGTGGCGCTGTTGCAAGCCGAGGTACTGGGTTATTGGCTGCTGCCGTTCCTGCTGTTAGCGCTGGTTGCTGCCTGGCGCCTGAAACATCATGAACAGCGCGCCGATGCGCCGCTCTTCCCGCTAGAGATTTGGCGCAGTCGGCTGATTGTCGCCGGCAACGTCGGCAATCTGATTATCGGTGCCAGCATGATGGGCATCAGCGCTTTTTTGCCGACGTGGATTCAGGGGATTACCGGCGGCACGCCGCTGCAGGCGGGTAGCGCATTGGCGATGATGTCGATTGGCTGGCCGCTGGCGAGCACCCTGAGCGGACGATTGATGCTGGTGACATCGTACCGCTTCACTGCGCAAATGGGGGCGTTACTGCTGATCGCTGGTAGCGCATTACTGCTGCTACTGCGCAGCGATAGCTCGATCATGCAGGCCGGTTTAACCGCCTTTGTGATTGGCACCGGCATGGGCATGACCAGCACCACCTTTTTGGTGTCGGTACAGAACCATGCCCATTACGATATTCGTGGCATTTGCACCGCCTCAATCATGTTCAGTCGCATGATCGGCTCGGCAATTGGAACGGCATTATTAGGCGCGGTGCTCAATCTCAACCTCTCGCTGCGTCTGCCGCAGGCCGACGATCCGATGCAAAAAATCATGTCGCACCAGAGCCGCCAGGCGCTGCCGGAGGCGACGCTGCATGACTGGACCGGGCAAATTGCCAGCTCTTTACATTGGGTGTTTGTGGTTTCACTGCTGATTGCGCTGTTAACGCTGTGGGTAGCGTGGATGATGCCGCGTCAAAGGCCGGAAGTGGAGTAAAGCAGGGCGGCCTGAGAGCCGCCCGAAGGTTTACTGCGCTGGCGTATCCTGCGAGCTGCCAGCGCTATCTGGTACGCTGCTGTCGCCGTCACGACCATTTTTCTTGTAGACGATTTTCTGTGTGTCGTTCTCACAATGGCCCACAACCTGACCGCCGACCTGATCGGCTTGATCATTGGCCACGATATCCAGCGTGAAGTCCGATTCGGCAACGCCGTTATTAATAATTTTTTTGCTGATGTCCGCTTTAACACTTTCACAAGATGCCTGCGCCAGAACCGGCAGCGCCAGCATCGCCATCAACAGAACTGCATTACGTTTTTTCATCATTCACTCCGTTGGTCAGAATTCCTATCAAAACTATAGCAGTGATGACCGATTATGGCGCCAGCGGACGTCCGGTACGACGATCAAGGCAGCGCAGCGTATTGGGTTCCCAGTAAGCGTTAACGTTGTAGCTCTTCTCGCAGGAGTCGCGGGTATCAAAGGCTTTATCGGCTTTGTCGAACTCTTTCTCAACGCGCGTATTCACTTTGTTACGCAGGTTTTTGGTATCGTTCCATTGCTCTTTACTTTGGCGAGCGGCTTCGTTGCTGGATGCGCTGCTACCATCTTCAATAATCAGGCGATCGGTTTTGGCGGAAGCCATTGGCGCAGCCAGCAACACGCTGGAAGTCAGCACGGTAGCCAGCAGGGCAGAAAACAGTTTTTTCATTGTCATTTCCTTCAGTTAACACCAGCACAGCCGGGATCGCGGCTGTAACAACCTTAGGCGCTAGTATATCATCGCTGCTTCTTTGCTCACCAGCGGTGAGCACTCTGTTTAGCTTAGTGAGAGATTTACCATGCTGGTGAAAACCACCTTGCTGTTTTTTATCACTGCGATCGCGGAAATTGTGGGTTGTTTCCTGCCGTGGCTGTGGCTGAAGAGGGGCATGACGGCCTGGCTGCTGGTGCCGGCGGCGGCGAGCCTGGCGCTGTTCGTCTGGTTATTGACGCTGCATCCAGCGGCAAGCGGACGCGTCTATGCGGCGTATGGCGGCGTGTATGTGTTGACCGCGCTAATCTGGCTGCGTGTGGTGGATGGTGTGAAGCTGAGTACGTGGGATTGGGTCGGCGCGCTGGTTGCTTTTAGCGGTATGCTGATCATCGTTGCAGGCTGGAGCCGTGTTTAATCACCGACAACATGAAAGTACGATATTAGGGGAAACATCCCGATGAGGTCGTAGCGGCGAAAGCCGCCGGAGCGCCTCACGGGATGGTCGCCCCGGATATCTCGATGGCGCAGCGTGCAACTGCTGTTAGCCTTTATGCACCTTCAAACCTGCGGTGGTTTGCGTTACGGGCATAATCTCGAGCGTATTGATGTTGACGTGTTTTGGCAGTGTGGTCACCCAATATACCGCTTCGGTAACATCTTCGGCCGTCAGTGCGGTGGTGCCTTCATATACCTGTTCCGCTTTGCCATCATCGCCTTTGAAGCGCACGTTAGAAAATTCGGTGCCGCCAACTAAACCTGGCTCAATATCGGTTACGCGCAGCGCGGTGCCGTGCAGGTCGGTACGCAGATTCAGGCTGAACTGACGCACGAAGGCTTTGGTCGCGCCATAAACGTTACCGCCTAAATATGGCCAGCTGCCGGCAATTGAACCGATATTCACAATATGCCCCACGTTGCGCTCAACCATCGCAGGCAGCACTGCGCGCGTCATATACACCAAGCCTTTATTGTTGGTGTCGATCATATTTTCCCAATCTTCAATATTGGCTTTATGCGCCGGTTCAACGCCCAGCGCCAGGCCGGCATTGTTCACCAGCACATCAATATCGCGCCATTCGGCGGGCAGGGCGGCAATCACTTCGTCGATGGCGGCGCGATTGCGCACGTCCAGCTGCACGGTATATAGATTGTCGCCCAGCTCTTCTTTCAACTCTTTTAAGCGCTCAGCGCGACGTCCGCTGGCGATCACCTTGTGACCTGTAGCAATGAAGCGGCGGGTGATACTTTGACCAAAACCAGCAGTTGCGCCAGTAACAAAAATAATCATCTCACTGTTCCTTAAACGATTTCAGGTTATCAGCCACACCTTAGCATTAACCTTGAACCCATGCTCATGAAAACCAAATGCAAGCTGTTGCAGGATTTTGCCTGCACGTTGAGAGTGCAATCGCGCACCACAAAGACGCACGTCCTTGGGTTAAAAACAGGCGTATTGAGGCAAAACTCACCGCAATGTTAAATAGCAACCGTTTGCCACTATAAGCAACCGGTTGCGCATACGATTGCGATGCCAGCTTGACACATAAACCAGTAAAATCAACCTATTATATTGAATTTAAACAGTATTTTTTGTTCTTTGCGTTGGCATGCGCTTTGCAAACTATCTTTAAGCAATTACCTGCACATAAAAAGCACCAAGGAACCGTTATGCCTTACGCATCCGAAACGCTGCTGCGCGCCAGCTTCTTTGATATCACCGCTCTGGCCGCGCAGCCGGACGACATCGCCGCTAACGCGCGCTATCTCGAAGATGGCTTATTAACGCTGCGCGACGGCAAAGTGGTCAGCCTCGAAAGCTGGCAGATCGCGGAAGGGCGCGTCAATCCGGCAGAGGTTACCGATCTGCGCGGCAAACTGATTGTGCCGGGCTTTATCGATACCCATATTCATTACCCGCAAACTGAGATGATTGGTGCCTTCGGTGAGCAGTTACTCGAATGGCTGAATCACTATACCTTCCCGGTGGAAAGCCAATATCACTGTCCCGATCACTCCGCAAAAATGTCGGCGTTCTTCCTGCAGCAACTGTTATCAAACGGCACCACCACCGCGCTGGTGTTTGGTACTGTGCACAAGCAGTCGGTGGATGCATTATTTAGCGCGGCGCATCAGTTGGATATGCGCCTGATTGCCGGCAAAGTGATGATGGATCGCAACGCGCCGGAATACCTAACCGAAACGCCGGAACAGAGCTACCAGCACTCGCGTGAACTGATTGAACGCTGGCATCAACGTGGTCGCCTGAGCTATGCGCTCACGCCGCGCTTTGCGCCCACATCCTCGCCGGCGCTGCTGGACAAAGTGCGTCAGCTGCGCGAAGAGTTTCCGGATGTCTGGATGCACACGCACTTGAGTGAAAACCAGCAGGAGATCGCCTGGGTAAAAACACTGTTCCCGGAGCGTGACGGTTATCTCGACGTCTACCATCATCACCAACTCACCGGCAAACGCAGCGTGTTCGCCCACTGTTTGCATCTGGAAGATAAAGAGTGGCAATGCCTGCACGACACCGATTCGTCGATTGCTTTCTGCCCGACCTCAAACCTGTTTCTCGGCAGCGGCTTGTTCAATATCAAACGCTGCTGGCAGCAGGGCGTGCGCATGGGCATCGGCACCGACGTTGGCGCGGGAACCACTTTTAATTTGCTGCAAACGCTCGGCGAAGCCTACAAAGTCGGTCAGTTACAGCAGTACAAACTCAGCGCCTGCGAAGCGTTCTATCACGCCACCTTAGGCGGCGCGCACGCGCTCGATCTGGATGACGTCATCGGCAACTTTAATCCCGGTAAAGAGGCCGATTTCGTGGTGCTCGACCCGGCAGTCTCGCCGCTGCAGCAGCTGCGCCATGCCAACAGCAAAGATATCTGGGAGCGCCTGTTCGTGCTGATGACGCTGGGCGATGACCGCAACATCGCGCAGACCTGGGTGAGCGGCAAGCCGGTATGGCAGCGCGAAAGTGAGGAGCAAATCGCATGATTCAGTTTTTACTCAACAATCGTTTAGTCACCGAACACGCGCTGGATCCCAATCTCACCGTGCTCAACTACCTGCGAGGTGCGCAGCAGCGACGCGGCACCAAAGAGGGTTGCGCCTCAGGGGATTGCGGTGCCTGCACCGTTACGCTCGGTAAGGTCGTCGATGGCCAGATGCACTATCAGGCGGTCAACAGCTGTCTGACGCTGGTCAGCAGCCTGCAGGGTAAGCAACTGATCACCGTGGAAGATCTTAAACAGGGCAGCGAACTGCACAGCGTGCAGCAAGCGATGGTGGATTGCCACGGATCGCAGTGCGGTTACTGCACACCGGGCTTTGTGATGTCGCTGTTCACCCTGCAAAAAAACAGTGATGGCTGGAATCGTCATCAGGCGGAACAGGCATTAGCGGGCAATCTCTGCCGCTGCACCGGTTATCGTCCGATCATGGATGCAGCGCAGCAGGCATGTGAACGCGCACATGCAGATGCGTTTACGGCTAACGCCGCCTCGCTGGTGCAGCGTTTACAGGCGCTCAGCAACGATGAAGTGCAGATCATCGAAGCCGATGGCAGTCGCTGTTATCTGCCGAAAACCGTGGCGCAGCTCGCCGACCTTTATCAGCAGCATCCCGAGGCGCGTTTAGTGGCGGGCGGCACCGATCTGACACTGCAGATTACCCAGCAGTATCAACGCTTGCCGCTGTTGATTGCGCTGGAGCAGGTTAACGAACTGAAGATTTGCCACCAGGATCAAGATCATATTTATCTCGGTGCCGCCGCGTCCTTACACCAGTGCTACCAGTTTCTGGCGCAGCAGATCCCGGCATTTAGCCGCATGCTGGAGCGTTTTGCCTCGCTGCAAATCCGCAATCAGGGCACGTTAGGCGGCAACATTGGCAATGCATCCCCGATTGGCGATTGTGCGCCAATGCTACTGGCGTTAAACGCGCAACTGATATTGCAGCAGGGTGAACAGCAGAGAAGAGTTCCGCTCGATCAATTCTTTACCGCATATCGTCAAACGGTAATGCAGCCGGGTGAGTTCATTCACAGTATCACTATCCCTAAAGTGACGGTGTCACCCAATTTTACCGCATGGAAAGTGGCGAAACGCCTGGATGACGATATTTCCGCCGTGTTCGCCGCCATCAATCTGCACATCAACGATGAGGTGATTGTGGAAGCGCGTATCGCCTTTGGCGGCATGGCAGCAACACCGAAACGCGCGCTGGCAGCGGAAACAGCATTGCTTGGCCAACCGCTGAATCTCACCAGCATTGAAAAAGCCTGTGCCGCGCTGAGCATGGATTTCCAGCCGCTGAGCGACTTCCGCGCCAGCGCCGATTATCGCCTGCAGGTGGCACGCAATCTGCTGTGCCGCTACTACGCGCAAGCGTCTGGCGAGCTGACCATTACCGAGGTGTCGCGCTATGTCTCATAACCGCCCGGAACTGAATGAAACCCTGCTGAAAACGCAGTTCGCCACCGGCATGCAAACTGGCGTGGGGCGCAGCAACAAACATGAAAGTGCCGACAAGCACGTCTCCGGTGAAGCGCTATATATTGACGATAAGCCCGATCTACCGGGATTACTGCATCTCTGTCCGCGCCTCAGCGAGCATGCGCACGCGCGCATCACCAAACTCGATGTGCAACCCTGCTACGCGGTGCCGGGGGTGGTCAGCGTACTGACCTGGCGCGATGTGCCAGGCCTCAACGATGTTGGCCCGCTGGAACCTGGCGATCCGCTGCTGGCGCAGGACACCATCGAATACTTCGGCCAAATTGTGATTGCCGTCGCGGCTGACTCTCCGGAAGCGGCGCGTGCCGGCGCCGCAGCCGCGATGATTGAGTATGAAGCACTTCCGGCGGTACTCGACGTGCGTGAAGCACTGGAACAGCGCTTCTTTGTGCAGCAGCCACATGTTCATCAACGCGGTGATGCCGAAGCCGCGCTGGCGCGAGCGCCCCGGCGAATTCAGGGCGAGTTTCATATCGGCGGCCAGGAGCACTTTTATCTGGAAACCCAGACGGCGCTGGTGATTCCTGGCGAAGATGACAGCCTGCAGGTGTTCTCCTCCACGCAAAACCCCACCGAAGTGCAAAAACTGGTGGCGGAAGTGATGGGCATCACCATGAATAAAGTCACCATCGATATGCGACGCATGGGCGGTGGCTTTGGTGGCAAAGAGACGCAGGCGGCGGGCGTGGCCTGTTTGTGTGCTATCGCTGCACGCCAGCTGCGTAAACCGGTGAAGATGCGTCTGGCGCGGCGCGACGATATGCAGATTACTGGCAAACGCCATCCGTTTTTTGTGCGTTACGACGTCGGCGTTGAGGCAGATGGCCGCTTCTGTGGCGTGAAAATTGATTTGGCCGGCAACTGCGGCTATTCACTCGATCTCAGCGGATCGATTGTCGATCGCGCGATGTTCCACGCCGATAACGCCTATTACCTGGGCGATGCGCTGATCACTGGCTATCGCTGCCGCACCCACACCGCGTCTAACACCGCTTATCGCGGCTTTGGCGGCCCGCAGGGCATGGTGGCGATTGAGCAGATCATGGATCACATCGCGCGTGAAATGGGACTGGACCCGCTTGAGCTGCGCAAACGCAACTATTACGGCAAAACCGATCGCAACATTACCCATTACCACCAGCAGGTGGAGGACAATCTGCTGGATGAGATGACCGCCCAGCTCGAAACCAGCAGTGAATATGCGGCACGTCGCCGTGAAATTAGCGCGTTTAACGCCAGCAACCGTTTTATGAAACGTGGGCTGGCGCTGACGCCGGTGAAATTTGGCATCTCCTTTACCTCCAGCTTCCTTAATCAGGCGGGCGCGCTGATTTTGATCTACACCGATGGCACGGTGCAGCTCAATCATGGCGGCACCGAAATGGGTCAGGGTTTAAACACCAAAGTGGCGCAGATTGTGGCGGAAGTGCTGCAAATCGATATCAGCCAGATTCAGGTCACCGCCACCGATACCGGTAAAGTGCCGAACACCTCGCCAACGGCCGCCTCTAGCGGCGCCGATCTCAACGGCAAAGCGGCGCAGAATGCCGCGCAAATCCTGCGCGAGCGCATGACCGAGATGCTGTGTCAGCAGCATCAATGTGCTGCTGACGCGGTGAGTTTTAGCAACGGCATTGTGCGCGTCGGTGAGAAGCACTTCACTTTTGCTCAGGTGGCGCAGCTTGCCTGGCTTAACCAGGTGCCGCTCTCTGCCACCGGCTTCTATAAAGTGCCGGGCATCCATTACGATCGTGCTGCCGGACGCGGCAAACCGTTCTATTACTTCTCCTACGGCGCCGCCTGCTGCGAAGTGTTGGTCGATACCCTGACCGGCGAATACCGCCTGCTGCGCGCCGATATTCTGCATGATGTGGGCGCCTCGCTGAATCCCGCTATCGATATCGGGCAAGTGGAGGGCGGTTTCGTGCAGGGCATGGGCTGGCTCACCTGCGAAGAGCTAGTATGGAATGATAAGGGCAAACTGCTCACCGACGGCCCAGCCAGCTATAAAATCCCGGCGATCAGCGATGTGCCGAGCGATTTACGCGTCACGCTGGTGGAGAATCGCAAAAATCCGCGGGACACGGTGTTCCATTCGAAAGCCGTTGGCGAGCCGCCCTTTATGTTAGGCATTGCCGTATGGTGCGCGTTACAGGATGCCGTCGCCAGCGTCGACAACTATCGCCGCCATCCGCAACTGGATGCACCCGCCACGCCAGAGCGGGTGTTCTGGGGGATTCAGCGCTTATCAGGAGCAGAGCATGATTTATCATGACTGGATTAGCGTGCTGCACAGCCTGCGCGAGAAGCGCGAGAGCTGCGTGCTTATCACCGTGCTCAGCGAGCGTGGCTCGGTACCGCGCGATCGCGGCAGCAAGATGGTGGTGAGCGCCAGCGATACGTTTCTGACGATTGGCGGTGGTCATCTTGAATATCAGTGCATTGCGCAAGCGCGTGCCATGCTGCAGCAACGGTGCATGCAACCGCGCAGTGAAGAGTTCGCGCTGGCCGCACGTCTCGGCCAGTGCTGCGGCGGTCATGCCACGTTGCTGTTTGAACCGCTGATGCAGCATCAGCCAGAAATTCACCTGTTTGGCGCCGGTCATGTTGGCCAGGCGTTGGTAAATTTACTGGCAACCTTACCGTGCCATATCACCTGGATTGATAGCCGCGCCGCGCAGTTTGGCGCGGTACCGGCTGGCGTCACGGTGCGCCAGGTCGACGATCCTATCGACTGTGTGCGGGAAGCCGCCCCCGACAGTTACTTTGTGGTGATGACCCACGATCATCCGCTGGATCTGGCGCTCAGCGAGGCGATTCTGCGCCGCGGCGATTTCCGCTATGCCGGAGTGATTGGCTCGGCGACGAAAGCCCAGCGCTTTCGTTATCGGCTAGAGGGCAAAGGCATTGCCACCGAATCCGTTGCGCGCCTGCGCTGCCCGATTGGTTTAGCGGATGTGAAGGGCAAGTTGCCAGCGGAAATTGCGGTGGCGGTGGCGGGCGAAATCATCAGCGTTTATCAGCAGCAGGCGATAAGTTGTTGAGAGAGGTGGAAACTGCCAGGATAGAAACATCCCGCCGCCGCCGTGCGGCGTTGCTGATTATCAGGAGCGATAATGACTTCACGAGCCAATCCGTTTTTCACCACCAGCAGTTTGCCGTATCAAACGCCACCCTTTGATCAGATTCAGGAAGACGATTTTCTGCCTGCGCTGGAAGCGGGTATTGCAGAGAAACGCCGCGAAGTGGCGGCGATTGCCAGCAATCCGGATGCGCCAAGCTTTGCCAACACCTATGAGGCGCTGGAGCGCAGTGGTCAGCTGTTAAAACGCGTCAATCTGGTGTTTGGTGCGATGACATCCGCCAATACCAGCGATCGCTTACAGGAAATCGACGAGCAGATTACGCCACAGCTCACCGCGCTGAATGATGAAATTTGCCTCAACAGCCAGCTGTTTGCCCGCCTCGATAGCGTTTATCAACAGCGCGGTTCGCAGTGTCCGGATGCCGAAGCGATGCGTCTGGTGGAAGTCACCTGGCAACATTTCCAGCTGGCGGGTGCCAGCCTGAGCGAAGCCGATAAAACCCAGCTGCGCGCCTGTAATCAGGAGCTGGCGAGCCTCAGCACCCGTTTCGGCAACAAGCTGCTGGCCGCCACCAAAGCCGGTGCCTATGTGGTGAGTGATGTGGCAGCGTTAGCCGGCCTAAGCGAGGAGGAGCTGGCGCATGCCAAAGCCGCAGCAGAAGCACGCGGTTTCGCGGGAGAATGGTTGATCGCGTTGCAAAACACCACCCAGCAACCGGCGTTGCAATCGCTGCACGTGCGCGCCACGCGTGAAGCGCTGTTCCAGCGGGCGTTGACGCGCAGTGAGCAGGGCGATGATAACGATACGCGCGACATCGTGTTACGCATGGCGCAACTGCGTGCTCAGCAGGCGAGTTTGCTCGGTTTCAAAACCTATGCCGCGTGGAGCATGCAGGACCAGATGGCGAAAACGCCGGATGCCGCGTTTGCCTTTATGCGTAACATTGTGCCTGCCGCGCGAGCGCGCGCCGAACGCGAAGCCGCTGATATCCAGCGCGCCATTGAGCAAGCGCATCACAGTTTCCCGCTGCGCGTCTGGGACTGGAATTTCTATGCCGAGCAGGTACGCAAAGATAAATACGCGCTGGATGAGAGCCAAATCCGCCCTTATTTTGAGCTGAACAACGTGCTGGAGAAGGGCGTGTTTTGGTCCGCCAGCCAGTTGTTTGGCATCCGTTTCAGCCAGCGCCACGATCTGCCGGTGTATCATCCGGACGTCAACGTTTACGAGATCTTCGATGCCGACGACACGCCGCTAGCGCTGTTCTACACCGATTTCTTCAAGCGTGATAACAAAAGCGGCGGCGCGTGGATGAGTAATTTTGTCGATCAGAGCACGCTGCTCGGCACCAAGCCGGTGATCTACAACGTCTGCAACTACACCAAGCCGCAGGCTGGCCAGCCGGCGCTGCTGAGCTGGGATGAGGTGATCACGCTGTTCCATGAATTTGGTCATGCGCTGCACGGTTTATTTGCCACGCAGCGTTATCCGAGCTTGTCCGGCACCGCCACGCCGCGCGATTTTGTTGAGTTCCCGTCGCAGATTAATGAACATTGGGCCAGCAACGAAGCGGTGTTTGCTAACTATGCGCGTCACTACCAAAGCGGCGAGGCGATGCCAGGCGAATTGCGTGACAAGATGGTGCGTGCCGCGAAATTCAACAAAGGCTACGACATGACCGAGCTGCTGGCCGCGGCGCTGCTTGATTTGCAGTGGCATTCTCTGACCACAGATGATAATCCGCAGGACGTCAGCCACTTTGAGCTGCAGGCGCTGGCCGCCGAAAACATTGCACTGGCCGCAGTGCCGCCGCGTTATCGTTCCAGCTATTTCCGTCACATCTGGGGCGGCGGCTATGCAGCAGGTTATTACGCCTATATCTGGACGCAGATGCTGGCCGACGACGGCTATCAAGCCTTTGTCGAGCGCGGCGGATTAACGCGCGAAAACGGCCAGCAGTTCCGCGAGCATATCCTGTCACGCGGCAACAGCACCGACCTGCAGCATCTGTGGCTGGCATGGCGCGGCAAAGCGCCGGAGATCGGTCCGATGCTGAAAAACCGTGGGTTAGAGGAAGCGTAACGATTCTTTGTAGGGTCGCCATTCATGGCGACCCGGTTCACCCGAACGGCCCGCCTTCAATGGTATCGATCATCCCGGCCAGCACGCGCTCGCCGGTTTCGTTTTTCAAATCCGCGTACCACGCCGCAGTCACCTCTGCATCTTTCGCATGCGTCACATCGCAGCGCTTGCGCGCCTTAAGGACCAGATCTTTGGTGCGATCCACGCGCCGCGCTTCGTAGCGCAGCAACGCATCCTCAATCCCCAGCGAATGCGACGCCAGCGTCTGCGCCAGCACCACCGCATCTTCCATTGCCGCACAGCCACCTTGCCCAATATCCGGCGTGGTGCTGTGCGCCGCATCGCCCAGCAAAGCCACACGACCTTTGACGAAACGGCTGAAGGGTTCGATATCGTGAATTTCTACCCGATTAGTGGTTTGCGGATTGAGGCTTTCAATTAAGCGCTGCACCGGTTCGGCCCAGCCGCTGAAGTAGCCTTTAAGATCGTTTTTCAGCGTCGCGCGATCTTCCGGCAGGCCTTTAGCTAGCGGGACATCAAAGAAGAAGTAGAAGCGATTATCGCTGACCGGCATCAGCGACACGCGTTTGCCTTCGCCGACAAAGGTGGTCCACTGATCGGCAGGCGCGATGGTTTCATCAATGGTTACCAGACCGTTCCAGTTCACGTAGCCGGCATAACGTCGCTCAACGCGCTCGCCGAGCACATAGTGACGAATCACCGAATGCGCACCATCGGCGGCAATCAGGAAATCGCCCTCGGCCTGGCTGCCATCATCAAACCAGGCGGTGACGCCTTGTTCGGTTTGCTCTACCTGCGTTACACGCTTGCCGAAGCTGATGCGCGAACGTCCGTAGGTATCGATTAGCATTGCCTGTAACTCAGCGCGCGCCACCGGATAGGGATATTCACCCACCTGCTGCACCAATGGCTTCATGCTGAAACGGGTGAGCGTATGACCGCTGTGCGCATCGTTATAGGCCATAAACGCCATGTTGCCGCCCAGCGCGCGCAGCGGCTCTTTCATGCCTAACGCATTGAGGCATTTGACGCCGTTTGGCCAGATGGAGATGGCTGCGCCCACTGGCTTCATCTCTTTCACCGCTTCAAACACCGCCGTGGTAAATCCCGCCTTTTCTAGCGCAATCGCAGCACTCATACCGCCAATGCCTGCGCCAATCACAATCGCTTTCATAACTGTCTCCTTTGCTATACAGAAGAGACTGCAACTTTTGTACCAAATTGGCGGATTGGCCGAACTGCGGCTATCTACTTGATTTTATATTGAAGCAGCAGCACTCAACCTAGCTATGCTGCACTACGATGGCGCGCAACAATGCACTGGATAAGGGCAATTTATGCGCGATGATGAATCAAATGTTTCAGCATGGTAATTGGCCGCGCAACAGCCATACTCTTTACACCCTTTCTGCGAGGAATCACTCATGAAATGGATCATGGTTTTCGCGTTGCTGTTCAGCACCAGCGTGCTGGCACAACCGCAATGGCAGCCGGAGCGCAAAGCACCGGTGGTGCAACTCACACCGATCGCCGCCAAGTGCGATGTTTCAGCGTGTCAGCAAAACTGCTATGTGCAGCAATCACAGTGCAAAAACGATAACAACGGCGGCTGCGGCTCGCTGGCACAAATTTGTGTACAAAACTGTTCCAGCCAGTGTCGCTAAGTGAAATAAATCTGTCATAACCGATGACTGGTCGCCATGAATGGCGTAATGCCGATCAGTTAAGCACTGAGCGACTTTCGTTCGCCATCGGCTGGGGCAGTTGCAGCCATGCCGTGCGGCGTCCGAGAGGAGGGCGCCTGGCCCGCCCCTCTCCCCGCCCCGACCCGCGCCACCCCACCCCGCCGCTACGCGGTGCCTTCACTCAATCGCGATTCCTGACGGACCGGCGGCGATTCGCTCCTGCTCAGCGCCGCCTCTCGCCGCATCCCTGCGGCTCGCCCTGGAATCCCTCACTCGCTCAGCGGGTTGGGATGCCGCCCCAACACCCACGCTGCAGCATCAATGCCTGGTCCTGAATCATCATCGCTGGAACGCCTGTCGGGTCGCCATTCATGGCGACCAGGTAACCCAAAACCTTCAGCCAGCAAAATTTCAAACCAGATGCGGTAATGACAGGCGATGGTGTTGGGCGCTATCCGCAGCGCCGAGCGCAGAGTGACGGCCAGGATGAGCCGACACGACGTCGGCGAAAGCGCGGCATGAGCCAGGGATGGCGAATCCGCGCGGTCCGTCAGGCCGGAGCGATAAGCGAGGGAACAGCGAGGACGGCGCAGGCGCGGATTGCTAAGGTCCGCGCCTTCGGACCTTAGCCCGGCCGCCGGCTTCACACATTCTGAAACTGCCATATGCATAGCGGGCGGAACCCCCGCAGAGCCAGTACGCTGCTTAACTAACGTGCATTACGCCATTTATGGCGACCCTACGAAATCCGTACCAGCAGGTAGGGTGCGCAAGTAGTTAGGCTTTAATTCGCCGGTCAAGCGTGAAGGGCGCTGAAGTGGCTTGGGCGATAAGGGCTGCAGCGGCGGGATGATCGGGATGCAAAATGGCATTGTCTTCACCGGTCAAAATGCTCGGCACCGTCAGCAGCAGAGGCAATTTACTCTCCAGATTGAGAAATGCCGCGCCAATCGCCTGTGTCTCCTCCTGCTGCTGATATTTGTGCCAGTCGCTGGGCAGTTTGCTGCTGTCCAGCGCCATAATTTCGCTCTCCGGAATCGGCACGGTAAAGATCACAAAGCGACTCTTCTCCAGCATGGCTTTGCCCGTATGCACCACCAGTTCGAGCGTGGCGAGCGCCTTTGAGCTGCTGAGGTAAACCGTTTTAATGCCGGGCGGATTCCAGCGGCCGCCCCATTTTTCTGCGCCAGCGCCGCTAAACGCCTCGCTGGCGTACTCTTCTTTCACTAAACGATAAAACAGTCGGTAGGGAGCATCCGGTTCCTTCCGTTGCGTCATTACACAATCACTCCGTGTTCCAGACGGCCAATCAGCGTTAACACCGCATCACACCCTGCGGGCGTGCTGAGCATATCCATGGGCAAGGCATCATCCAGTGCCAGTGCAGGTTGATACATCCAGTGCATTGCGGCGTCAACGTCGCCCGCAAACAATTGCAGTACAGCATCCAGAATTTCGAACACCTGATAAACCCGCGCGCCTTGCTCGACGGAGAGCTGCGAACCGGCTTTCTCGCGACGACGATAGGTATTGCGATCGATTGAAACCATTTGGGCAACGTCGAGCGGCGTCGCTTTGAGCACCGTGGCAGCGCGTTCAACAATAGCGACATCCAGGCCCTCGGTTATCAGCTGATGTGCTTTCAGCGGATTGCGTGGCAAGCCCATCTGATCCATAAAGGATTGATGGACGTGCTGGATCAGCGTCGGGTCAAAGACGCGCGCGGCATTGCCGTGATGGAAAGGGGATGCAGTTGTCATAACAACCTCCTGTGCAATGTTCATTTGAACATTTTGATAGTTCAAGTGTACAGCACTGCACAGAGGTTGTCATTTTTTGTCCACGCGTAAAAATAAACGGCGATTAATCCACAATAAATAACGTTGCGCCCTGAGTCGTTGAGGAGCGATGTGCTTCCGCATTGTCCGCAACCTGGTAACTGACGCCAGCGGTTAAGGTGAAGGTGCGTCCATCATCCAGCTCGGTCACCATTTCACCCTGCAGGCACAGCAAAATATGTCCTTTACTGCACCAGTGATCCGCCAGATACCCCGCTGAATACTCGACCATGCGCACGCGAATATCGCCGAAGCGCTGGGTACGCCACAGCGCAAAGCCCTGTTCGCCGGGATGCGTTTCCGGTGCGATGTCGTCCCAGGTGGTGATGCCAAAAGGAAGCTGATTGATTTGCATGCGGATACCCTAATGATGTTAAGGCATCCATGATTAGCAGCCAGCGGCCATATTAGCCAGTAAAATCAACTGGCTTCCTGCCACATCTCGCGCATTGCCAGCTCCAGCTTTTTAAACACCCGATAGCGCGAGTCATGGAACGCAAAACGTTCCGCACGCGGCAGCAGTTCGCCAGGATTGATCTGCACCGCCTGCTGCGCGGCTGCGGCGAGATTACGCCATGCGCCCACGCCCACCCCGGCACACAAGGCGGCGCCCAGCGCACCGGTCTCTTTGCACTCTGCCACGCGGATAGGAATGCCCAACACATCGGCAAACATCTGCGGCCAGATACAGCTGCGTGCCGCGCCGCCGGACAAAATCGCATGGGTAAACGGAATGCCGGCCGCACGCAAGCGATCGATATGCGCCCGATGCGCAAAGGTCACGCCTTCAAATAGCGCGAACAGCATATCGGCACGCGTATGCCAGCCGCCAAGACCGTAAAATCCGGCTTTTGCCGGTTCCGATTTGCGCCCGGAATAGAGGTAAGGATGATAGAGCGGCAGCTGCACATTCGGTTGCACGTGGGCCACGATATCGCTGCTGCGCGCGGCGCCCTGACCGCTGCGACCGTCGTCGAATTCACGCAGGAACCAGTCCAGATTGGCCGCGGACGTGGCGCTGGCTTCAATCGCCATATAGCGATCCGTTTCAATAATCGAATTCATAAACACCGGACGCAGATAATCAGGTTTATCCACCACCACCTGATTGATGCTCCAGGTGCCTGCCACAATCGATGCTTCGCCGCTGTTAACCACGCCCGAACCCACCGCGCTGGCCACCACATCGAAAATACCGGCCACGACCGGAATGCCGCCGGGTAAACCGGTGAGCTGAGCTGCCCGTGCGGTGACATGGCCGACCACCTCACAAGATTCACGCAGTGCGGGTAACAGAGCGAGGGCATCTTCGATGCCGTACAGCGCCAGCAGTTCACGGCTGTAACCCCGTTGGCGATAATCAATCAAACCGGCGCCGGCGGCATCCGAATAATCTGCGCTAATGGCACCACTGAGGAAGTGGGCGATAACGTCTTTGGCGCAGAGTAAATGGCCGATCTGCGCCCAGCGTTCGGGCTGATGCTGCTTGATCCAGCTGATCAAAACCGGCGTGGCCGCGGGCCAGGGTTTTTGCAGTGAAATCTGGTAAATGCGCTGGTCTGCGCCGCTGCTTTCCAGCGCCTGCACCGTTTCACTGGCGCGATGATCGATAGACTGAATACCAAACAGCGGCTGCTGCTGTTTATCCAGCGCGTACAAGCCGTTGCCGTGGCCGGCAGCGCCCACCGCGATCACATCACTCGCTGGCGTTCCTGCCTGTTGCAAACAGCGGCTCACGGCATCGCTAACACCATGCCAGATATCCGCGACCGGCCGTTCGGCGTAACCTTCCTGCGGCCGATGCGTTTCGCCAGCGCACTCGGCAACGGACAATACGCGCCCGCTGAGATCAAACAGCACCGCTTTGATCATGGTGTTTCCGGCATCAATACCGACTATCTTCATATCCGACTCCGTTCCATTCGCGAAGACGGCGCACCGCTTAAGCGCCGGTGCAGGTAAGGCTTAACCCTGCTGATAGATTTCCAGTGCGTCCGGGCCGCTGGCACCCTGATGAATAATCGCCATCAGCGCTTTCACCACGCGTGACGGATTATCGTGCTGATAAACGTTGCGGCCATACACCATGCCGCTGGCACCTTGCGCCATCAGCGCGGCGCTTTTTGCCAGCACGCCCGCCAGCTCGCCTTTGCCGCCGCCACGTACCAGCGTGGGGCAGCGCGCCGCTTCGACCACGCGATGGAAATCTTCCACGTGTTCGGTGGGATCGGCTTTGATGATATCCGCACCCAGCTCACGCGCCAGGCGCACCAGCGGCACAATCTTCTCCACATCGCCAAGGGATCCATACGCCGCGCCTTGCCCGGCGGGCGCCATTACCAGCGGTTCAATCATCAGCGGCATGCCATAGCGATCGCACGCCTGGCGCAGGCGGCCAATATTCTCGACGCACATGCGGAAAATACCCGGCTCATCGGGGATAAGATAGAGATTCACCACCACCGCAGCGGCGTCCATCTGCAGCGCGGCGAGAATCGGCTCATCGGGATTGTGCAGCACCGCCCACATTTCACGATGGCGCGCGGCGTTGTAGGCGTTGCCGACATCGGTGCGCATCACCAGCGCCGGTTTGCGCCCGGCGACGCGCTGCAGCAAATCGGCCTGGCCGTAATTCACCTGAATCGCATCCGGCTGTGCGGCGATAAGGTTATCCATCACTGCCTCGATATTCTCCAGCCCGATAAGAAAATCCGGCTCGTTGGCGATGCCATGATCGATCGCCACATCCAGACATTTGCCGTGTTGCAACAGGCGATGCATGCGCACTTTATTGGTGACTGACATGGGGTGTTTCCTCCTGAAAAACGGTGGGGTAAAGACCGGTGAGGCCGTGTAAACGCGCCAGATTGTCGCAGCCGCGTTGCAGCTGCTGCGCGCGTTCGGTGTCGCTCCAGCCTAGCGTGGTCGCCATTAACTGGGCAATTTCCTGCACCAGCAGCGCGTTGAGTTCACCGCAAATCGCCAGCGAGGTGCGGCGCACCAGCAGATCTTCCAACTGGCACACCTGCTCGTGCTCAATCAGATAGCAAAGTTCGAGGTCGCTGTACGCCGCATGATGCTGCAGCGGTTGCTCGCCGTGCTGCTGAATCAGCGCCAGCAGCGGCAGGGCGCGGCTACCGTAGCGTTTAGCCAACTGCCTGACGCGCGGCAGCGGCACGGTAAAACGCTGCGCCAGTTGAGCCAGCCACGGCGTTTGCTCTGAAGGTTGCGGGAAGTCACGGCCACCGCCAATCGGCACCTCGCCGCTGGAGAGCTGGCGCTTTTCCCCCAGCAGACGTAACACCCGATCCGCCGCTTCTTCACCGAACTGGCGGAAAGTGGTCCATTTGCCGCCCACCAGACACAGCGTGCTCCAGGCGCGATTGACGTCGGGCGGCAGCATCACTAATGAGTGATTACGCGAGATTTGGCCATTGAGTTTGGCATCGCTGGCAGGCAGCGGACGCACGCCGCAGAAGGTGTAAACAATGGCGGAATCAGGCACTTCAACCTGAGGAAAGACGAAGCGCAGCGAGTCGAGGATATAGACCTTTTCATCTTCTTCGCACACCACCGCATCAGGATCGTCAACGCGGATATCGGTTGAACCCACCAGCACCTTGCCGAACCACGGGAACATGATGCAGACCCGGCCTTCCTGATTTTCGAAGTAGACCATTTCGCCATCCAGCATATGCAGCAGCTCCGGATGATCGAGGATCAGATGCGATCCTTTGGTGCCGCCAATCAGCTTCGGCAGGTCGTCGCGAGCAGAGAGTCGTTGATTGAGCTGATCGATCCACGCGCCACCGGCATTCACCAGCACGTGCGGTTGCAGGCGAAAGCGCTCGCCGCTTAGCGCATCCTGCAACACCACGGTTTCACCCTCGGCGCTGACCAGCTGCAGATAGTTGAGCGCCAGCGCATCCGGACACGCCTTTTCGGCATCATCAATGAGCTCAAATCCCAGACGTTCCGGCGCGCTGATCCACGCATCGTAGTAACTGGCGCTGTATTTCACCCAGGGCGCGAATCCCGGCCAGCGATCGCGCGTGGCGGCTTCATTACGCACCTGATGCTTCGGCATCGAACCATACTGGCGGGTGTAGATGTCGTACAGGCTGAGCCCGGTTTTAATCAGCAATGCACCGCGCCGCGTGGGTTTATCACTGAGGCGCAGAAAGCGGCGCGTGGCGTTGATTAACCCCCCCGCGAGATTGTCGATCGGCACCGTGGTGCGCAGCGGAAAGACATAGTGCGAGGCATTTTTTAACAGGCGATCGCGCTCGGTGACCGACTCTTTCACCAGCGTGAACTCACCGGTTTCCAGATAACGCAATCCACCGTGGATCATGCGCGACAGCGCACCGCTGGCCGCCTGGCACCAGTCGCCTTTCTCCACCAGTATCGCCGGAATACCTTGCAGCGCCAGTTCACGGAAGGTACTGATGCCGTTAATGCCGCCGCCGACAATCAACACCGGCGTGGAAGACCGCTGGCGCAGGGCGCTCAGACGCTGTTCGCGCGTTTGCCTATTACTCATGGTTCGCTCCTCGGCTGATGGCCAGTTCCAGTACGCCAGCCGCAGTGGATTCATCAGTGACTATCCCTTGCAGCCATTGACCGTGCAGGGCGCAGTGAATCGGGTCGACTTTGTCACGCCCGGCCACCACGGCCATGGAAAAGGGAATGCGCTGCAGTTCGGGCAAGGTCAGTCCGACTAAACGACGATTAGCGTCAAACGGGGCGGGCTGGCCGTTGGCATCCAGCAGCCAGGCTAACAGTTCACTGCGCGCACCGCTGGTTTCGATGCTGGCCGAAGCGTGACGTGCCGCCAGGTTGAGATCGTAATAGCTGGAACTGTCGCTATGAATCGATCCTAATCCCACCACCGCCAGCGTGGCATTGCGCGCTTTATCCAGCACCTGTTCGACGGCGCTGATGCCCATCAGCATGTCGCGTTCGTCGGCAGAATCGGTAAACAGCGGGGCGTGGATCTGCCAGGCGTGCCCGCCAAGCCGCGCGGCCATTTCCGATGCCACATGATTAACATCGGTGTAGTGTTTGCCTTGCACGCAGCCCAAGGCAGGCACCACCTGCACGTCGTATTTGCGCGTCGGCTGCAGGGCGTCAACTAACGCGCTGACGCCTTTGCCACCGGTGATGGCAATCACATCACCATCCTTAAGGCGTGAAAGCAGATACTCTGCCGCCGCCGCGCCAACCATCTGCAGGCTATGGTCCTCGCTGCGCGCCACGTTGGGCGCGACCACCACCTGTTGCAGCTGGCCGAGCGCGGCCAGATCGCTCTCCAGCTGGTGCGCCGACAGCCACGGTGATTTGATGGTGATCTCCACCATACCGCTCTCTTTACCCTGACGAATCAGCCGATTGACGCTGGCCACCGACAGGCCGGTCTCCACCGCGATATCTGACTGCTTCTTACCGTCGAGGTAATACATCACCAGTACCTGGTAAATCTGACGCGCACTATGAAATGCGGGATGTTCGCTAGCAAATTCCATGGGCGATAAGTCCTTATGCAGCACGGTATTTATTCAGTAAGTGATCGATGGACACCGCCGCTAGCAGGATGAGACCTTTGATCAGCTCCTGCCAGTAAACGGAAACGTTAATTAAAATCAGCGAGCTGGTAACAATCGACAGCAGCGCCACACCCAGTACCGCGCCGAGAATCGATCCGGTGCCGCCTTTCAGGCTGGCGCCGCCAATCACCGCCGCCGCAATAACATTCAGCTCCATGCCGACACCAAAGGTGGGCGTGGCCGAGCCGAGCCGCGCCATATAGATGATGCCAGCCACACCGGCGAGCGTTGAGGTCAGTACCGTGACCCACAGTTTGATGCGATTGATATTAATGCCGGAGTAGGCGGCGGCACGTTCGTTGCTGCCGGTATAAAAGACTTTGCGAAAAAGGGTGGCTTTGCGCAGCAGGACGTCAAATAACGCAACCAGGACAAAAAACAGCACGATGACAAACGGAATGCCCCAGATCGCGCCCTGGCCGATGAATTTGAAACTCACGGGCAGAGTAAAGAGTGAGAGCGGCGTGCCCTGAGTCACAATCATGCACAGGCCACGCACAATCACCATCGCCGCCAGCGACGCGATAAAGTGGCTGAGGCCGATTTTGGTCACGGTTAATCCCATCAGCAAACCGACCAGCGCCGCCGCGCCAATGCCGCCCAGGCTTGCCAGCCAGGGATCGATGCCGCTCAGGAACAACTGTCCGGCGACCACCATCGAAAGACAAACCACCGCACCAACGGAGAGATCGATACCGCCGACAATCAGCAGAATGGTCATGCCGATGACGACGATGCCTTCAATGGAAAACGACAGCAGCATCGCCTTCATGTTGGCCCAGGTGAGAAAGTAGGGCGAGGTAAAGCTCATCACCACGAAGATCAGCGCAATGATGACAATCAATCCCACTTCGCGCTGCTTATGTATGCCGCCGAACAGCGACCAGCGGGATTTTTGCAGGGTGGGCAGGGTGGTATTCATGGTCATACGGCCTCCGCTTCGGGAATGATGCCAGCGGCGAGCCGCATCAGGTTCTGTTCTGTCATAGCTGCACCGGCCACTTCGCCGCTGATGCGCCCTTCATGAATCACGATGATGCGATCGCACAGGCCAATTAACTCAGGCAGCTCCGACGAAATCACCACCAGACCCACACCGTTAGCCGCCAGTTTGGCGAGAATGCTATAGATTTCCGCCTTGGCGCTGACATCCACACCGCGCGTTGGCTCGTCGAGAAACACAATTTCCGGTTGCACCGAGAGCACGCGCGCCAGCGCCACTTTTTGCTGATTACCGCCCGACAGCGAAGAGACCGGATCGCTCAACTTGCCGTGCTTCAGTTTCACCTGCTGTGCCAGCGCTTCAGCCTGCTGCCGCTCGCGGCGCGGACTGAGCAGCAGCCGATGATGACTCACCGCATTGATATCCAGCGCCGAGATATTCCATTCGATTGGCATCGCCAGAAACAGCCCGGCATCTTTGCGATCTTCCGATAAATAGACCATGCGCTGTGCGATGCTGGCGGCGTAATTGCGCAGCGTTACCGCTTCGCCTTTAATTCGGATTACACCGCGTTTGGTTGGCAACAAACCACAAACTCCCTGCGCGATTTCACTGCGTCCGGCGCCCATCAATCCGCCAATACCGAGAATTTCACCGGGACGCAGATCAAACTGGATATCGTGGAAGTGTTTGCCATCGCCCAGTTCGCGCACTTCCAGCAACGGCGACGCCGCACTAACCGGACGTTTATCTGGATAGAGCTGCGACAGTTCACGTCCGACCAACCGGGTAATCACCTCATCGGGCGTCATACTCTGCAGCGTCGCACTGTGTACGGTGCGGCCATCGCGCAGGATGGTGATGTGCTGGCACAGCGCAAAAATTTCCGCCATGCGATGGCTGATATACACCACCGCGATACCTTGCGCCTGCAGTTGGCGCACAATGGTAAACAGCGTCTGGGCTTCCGGTTCGGTCAGTGCGGCAGTGGGTTCATCCAGAATCAGCAGGCGGCAATCGAGCGTCAACGCTTTGGCAATCTCTACCAGTTGCTGCTGCGACAGGGAGAGCTCGCCGACCTTGCGGGTTACCGCTATCGGCGCCAGGCGGTTCATCACCTGTTGGGCCTTTTCACGCAGCGCTTTATGCGGCATCAGCACGCCACGCTGGCTAGCGGCGTGCGCCATCCAGATGTTTTCGTACACGCTGATATCCGGGCACAACGCAATTTCCTGATGCACCAAACCAATACCCAGCTGTTGCGCTTCGCGCGGCGAACGGATGGTCACCGCCTTACCCTCCAGCAATATCTCGCCGCCGTCCGGACGCAAAATGCCATCAATGATATTCATCAGCGTCGATTTACCCGCGCCGTTCTCGCCGGCCAGCGCATGAATTTCACCGGCGCGCAGGGTGAGATCCACGCCCTGTAAAGCCCGCACCGCGCCAAAGCTTTTACTGATGCCGCGCAACTCCAGTAGTGCCGTCATGATCGTCACCTTTACTCGTTGATGCCTTTGGTACCACGGCGTTTCAGATAGGCATCCCAGCGGAAATCGTCGGCATTGTCTTTTGTCACCACCGCGTAGCCGTTATCGAGGATCGGGAAGGCGAAGGGATTGGTGCCGGTGCGTTTGGCATCATTCATGGGATCGATCAGTTCAGGATGGGCGGCGAGGAAAAGCGTCATAAAGCCCATGTAACCCTGAATGCCCTGATTCGGGTTGATGGCGCCAAACACCTCGCCGCTTTTGATCATATCCAGCACCTTGGCGTTAACATCGACGGTCATCACTTTCACTTTGCCGCCATTTTCCGCGACCGCCTGAGCGGCACCAATCGCCGAACTGGCTTCCGGCATAAAGATACCCTTCAGGTTGGGATTGGCCTGCAGCATCGAGAGTACGGCGTTATAGGCCTTAGAAGGATCCTGATTGGTGGCGGCGCGCGCGACCAGTTTGCTATCCGGGAAGGCGGTTTTCATTTCATTGATAAAGGCGCTAACGCGGCGATCGTGATTATCCTGACCCGGGTTTTCCAGCACCGCAAACTCGGCGCCTTTGCCCATCGCCTTGCCGAGTTCATCAGCGGCAGCTTTCCCTTCGCGGAAGTTGTCTGAGGTGATATAAGCCACGCGTTTGCTGTTAGGCGAATCGGCGGCGAAGGTAACGACCGGAATACCCATTTCGGCGGCACGATTAATCGGCTCAATAAAGGGATCGGGATTCATTGGATGCAAGAAAATGCCGGCGGGTTTTTGCGCCAGGATCTGCTCAAAGCTGGAGAGCTGTTGGTTAACGTCATAAGCCGGCGTTCCACCGTAAACGGTTTTACAACCGAGCTGATGCGCTGCCTGTTTAAACATTTCATACACCGGGAACCAGTATTCAACACCGGTTACCATCACGTTCATGTAGTAGGTTTCGCCGGGCTTACAGCGAAATTGAGGCGCGTCATCGGCGGCGCTTACGGTGCTGGTGAAACTGCTCGCTAAGCATAAACTGGCGAGAAGTGCGGTGATTTTTTTCATGTTTTTTCCCCGGAACTGACGCTGAATGTGTATGGCTCAGCCGTGACAACAAAACGCGGAAAAACGAGCCGGGGCGAACTTGAAAATTATTTCTAATGCGTGAAATAATTTTCACAAGGTATAAAAGCTGGCGCGGGAAAGATCAATTTATGGTTAATGAATTGTTTCGTAGTTGTGATTGTGTTCACTAATCGCCCATTGCTCACGGCTTAAACCAAAACTTTCATATGAAATCGATCCAATCTTTTTAATGTGACCGTCATCGATATTTTGAGGTTGCATGATTGTTAAGTGCTGCCCATTTGTTATGAATGAAGCTTAATTAAGTTTCGAATGAAGCAGTTAAGCCAACAAATCGGAGCAGCAAATGAATACAACGTTCACTTCATTGCAACAACCTGATGATTTCAAACAAAACGTTCGCCTGATGAAAAAAGTGCTCAGAGAGCAGATCGGCGATGTAGAAGGGCTGTTTGAACAAGTCAGAGCGAAAATCGTCAGCGAAATAGCGGCAGCGCGTGCAGAAGAAGCGCAACACGGTTCAGCCTGGCCGCAGGTTAGCCAGGAAGATATCGCTGCCGGGCGTATCAGCGAACAGGTGAAGGATCATATTCGTCGGCGCGGTTGTGTGGTGGTCAAACAGACCTTCAGCCGCGATCAGGCATTGGCGTGGGATGAATCGATGCTCAAGTACCTCGATGACAACGATTTCGACAACGTCTATAAAGGCCCAGGTGATAACTTCTTCGGTAATCTTGAGGCTTCACGCCCGGAGATCTATCCGATTTACTGGAGCGAGGCGCAAATGTCAGCGCGCCAAAGTGACGCCATGGCGCAGACACAATCCTTCCTCAATCGCCTGTGGAAGTTTGAGTCGCGCGGTACACGCTGGTTCGAGCCAGACGTCAGCATTATCTATCCCGATCGCATTCGCCGCCGTTTGCCTGGCACCACCTCGAAAGGGCTCGGCGCGCATACCGATTCCGGTGCGCTGGAGCGCTGGCTGCTGCCGGCTTATCAGCAGGTGTTTAGCAAAATCTTCACCCATCAGTTTGATCAATACGATCCATGGGATGCCGCATACCGCACCGAAGTGAATGAATATCAATCTGGCACCACCACCAAATGCTCGGCATTCCGCACCTTCCAGGGCTGGACCGCGCTGTCAGATATGCAGATTGGGCAGGGCCTGTTGCATGTGGTGCCGGTGCCAGAAGCGATGGCCTATTTGCTGCTGCGTCCGCTGCTGAAGGATGTGCCGGAGGATGAGCTGTGCGGCGTTGCGCCGGGTAAAGTGCTACCGGTTTCCGCGCAGTGGCATCCTGAGTTGATTGAGGGGTTATGCTCGATTCCCGCGCTGCAAGCCGGCGATTCGGTGTGGTGGCACTGTGATGTGATCCATTCGGTTGCGCCGGTTGACGATCAGCAAGGCTGGGGCAATGTGATGTACATTCCCGCTGCGCCGCTGTGTGAGAAAAATGCCGCCTACGCCAGCAAAGTGGCCCAGGCGCTGGCCAGCGGGGCTTCGCCGGGTGATTTTCCGCAGGAGGATTATGAAACCCAGTGGCGCGATCGTTTCACGCTCGATGCACTGAATGCCAATGGGCGCCGCAGTCTGGGATTGCGCTAAATTTCTGGTAAGCTTGGCAAAAATCTTTCAGTAGCGGGTGTTATGAACGCACGTCATCAGCAAATTATCCAGTTGGTTAGTGAACGCGGCAGCGTCAGTGTCAATGAGCTGGCGCAAACCACCGGCGTTTCGGAAGTGACCGTGCGTCAGGACCTCAATCTATTGGAGAAAGGCGGCTTTCTGCGCCGCGTGCACGGTTCTGCCGTGGCGGCAGAAAGCGATGATGTGGGTGCGCGCATGCAAACTCGCTTTGCGGTGAAGAAGCGTCTGGCAGAGCACGCTGCGTCGTTGGTGAACAGCGGTGAAACGGTGTTCATTGAAGGCGGCAGCACCAATGCGTTGCTGGCACGCGAACTGAGCGATCGCAGCGATATCACCATCATCACCGTGAGCCACTACATCGCCGGATTGCTGCGTGAAAAGGGCGGCGATGTGATTATCCTCGGCGGTCTTTTTCAAAAAAGCAGCGAATCGGTGGTGGGGCCGCTGACGCGTTTATGTATTCAACATCTGAATTTCCACAAGGCGTTTATCGGCATTGATGGCTGGGATAGCGTCACCGGCTTTACCGGTCGCGACATGCTGCGCTGTGACGTGGTGAATGCCATCATGGAAAAGCCGACGCACACCATCGCGCTGACTGATTCATCGAAATTTGGTCAGATCCACCCGTTTGCGCTGGCCCCGACGCAGCCGTTTAACACGCTTATCACCGATGCCGAACTGGATGCCGCCTATCAGAAGGCGCTGCGTGCGCAGGGCGTGGCGCTGAATTTGGTTGCTTAAGGCTAATTAACCAGTGCCTGCGCCGTCATTTCATCAGTGATCAAACCGGTAACCAATCCGCTGGCCAGCACCGCGCGAATCGCTGCGACTTTGCTGGCACCGCCGGCTAGCGCCACAATCTCAGCGCGATGTGCCAGATCCAGCTCCACCGATAGGGTGCGCGCCGTCAGGCTGGTGTGGATCATCTGTCCTTTAGCATCAAAGAAATGCCCCAGTAATTCACCCACCGCGCCGGAAGAGGAGATGTCATTGATCTCGGCTTCATCAATCATACCGGCTTCCACCAGCTGAGCGGCAGGTTCCACCGTCCCGATGCCCACCAGTTTGACTTCACTCTGCGCCGCCATGGCAAACACTTCGCTTACGCCGCGCTGCGCCAGCAAAACGTCACGATCTTCCTGCGTATTGGCGAAAAAAGGGACCGGCATCATGTAGGCCTGGGCACCGGTTTTCTCGGCGATGCGATGCATCACATCATGCGGATTCAGTGCGTAGTTGCGGGTTAAACAACCGAGCAGCGAGACAAAACGCATATGCGGTGCGTCGATGCGCGGCAGCTGATGGATGGCGGCGGAAAGGGTGCGGCCATGTCCGAGACCCAGGGTGGTGGAGGGGGATGACGTAAGCAGGTTACGCAGGTAATCCGCGCCCGCCATGCCTAATGCGCGCACCGGCAAGCCCTCCTCACCGAGGTCGGGCGCGACGTGGCAGAAGTTCAAGCCGAACTGCGCGCGCAGTCGATCTTCTAACGCCACGCAGGCGACGATATCGCCATCAATCGATACTTTTACCGCGCCTTCTGCCACCATGCGCGCAATCATGCGATGGGTTTTCACCGACGGCAGGCCGAGCCGTTTCGCCACCTCAGCCTGCGTCAAACCGCCGACGTAGTGCAGCCAGGCGGCACGCAGGGCCAGAGATTCGTCGCGTTCAGTCGAGGTTGAAGCCGTTTTCATCATGTGTGCCTGTGGTTGGTTATGGTTGGGTGATGTGCGTTTTCCCCTCACCCTAACCCTCTCCCGCCAGCGGGAGAGGGAACTGTCTGCTGCGGCCTGCTCGATTGGCTCCTTCTCCCGCCAGCGGGAGAAGGTTGGGATGAGGGACAGCGCGCACACCCTCTCACTCCGCTAAATGCAGATCCTGCACCCCGGTATCAATATGCCCCGCCCAGAAGGCGACGCTCTCGGCAATCTCTGCCACCACCTTGCTGTCCGTCGGCTCGCGCTCTTTGAAGCTCAATTCAAGACAGATTTCATTATCCTGCGCGCCGCCGCGCGCCAGCGCGTCCAGCAGCGGCTGCGGTTGAATGCGGCCGCCGGCATTGTACTGCAATGTAAAAGGTCTGTGTCCGCCTTTATCCAGCATGCTCTGCTTAATGTGAATGATCGGCGAGTAACGCGGCACCGCTTCCGCCCATGCGTAGGGATCGAAGTCGCGCGGGTCGGCGGAGGTCACATCGCCGTGATCGATGTCCGCCATCATCCACATTGGCAGCGCGAAAGCGTGCGCGCTCAGGCGCTGTTGCAGCGCTAAACAGGCCGGAATGGTTTCACCAAACTCGCGTCCAATGCTCATTGGCTCCCAGAACAGGTATTTCAAACCGGCGGCTTTGGCATGCTCAGCCACCTCAGCCCAGCACTCAATGGCGATATCAATCAGCGCTTCGCGGCGTGCAACATGGTTGAAATCCTGCTGGGTAAAGATGGCAAACTGCGACCCCACCGCGTCACCGCCCAGTTCGGCGGTGATATCGGCGAAGGTTTTGAACCAGTTGACGTAATAGCGGCGCACTTCAACATCAGGGTGGCCAAAATGATTGAGGCGGCCATACGGCCCGGTCATTCCCGAGGTCACGCACACGCCAGTAGCGCGCAGCGCCTGCTGCATACGCCGTGTCATGCGGGTGATGGTGGCCGCAGGCCAGCCGGGATTGATGAACTCATGCGTGAGCTGCAGATCACGGATGCGAATCTGCTGCGCCACGGTAGCGATCAAATCCTGCGGATCGGCAAAGCGGTTCACCAGCGGGTTGGTATTCAGTGATAGCGTTAACGGCATGGTTCACCTCTTATCCAGCGTGTGCCCGCAGCGGCGCGGCGGCAGTGAAGGTCGCGTTGAACCACTGCGTGAACGCTTGCTGCTGTGCGTCATCCAGGTGCAACTGATGTTTGGTGCGGCGCCACAACACATCTTCCGGCTGTTGCGCCCACTCGTTTTCCACCAGATAGCGCACCTCGGCCTCAAACAGTTGCCCACCAAAGTGACGCCCCAGATCGCTCAGCGCATTGGCATGACCGATCAACTTATCGATGCGCGTGCCGTACAACCGCGCATAGTGCTTACGCAGAGGCTGTGGCAGCCACGGCCAGCGCGCCTTTATCTGCTCTAAGAAACTGTCGAAATCGGCATTGGGCATATCGCCGCCCGGCAAGGTGGCGGCGCGCGTCCAGTCGGCGCCCATGTTCGGGAAGTAGGGTGCCAGCTTCTGTATCGCGTGCTCGGCCAGCTTACGGAAGGTGGTGATCTTGCCGCCAAACACATGCAGCAGCGGGGCGTTTTGCTGATCGTCGAGGTCGAATACATAATCACGCGTGACGGCCGACGGGTTGCCTTTGCCATCATCAAACAGCGGACGTACGCCGGAGAAGCGCGTGATCACATCGCTGGCGCGCAGTTTTACCTTGAAGTAGCGATTGACCACATCGATGAGATATTGCTGCTCGCTATCGTCAGCGGTAACCGCTTCCGCTTTGCCTTGCCACGGAATATCGGTGGTGCCGATCAGCGCTTTGTCGCCTTCATACGGGTTAATGAATATCACCCGTTTATCCGTGTTCTGCACCAGGTAAGCCTGCTGACCTTCCCAGAATTTCGGCACGATAATGTGCGAGCCTTTCACCAGGCGCACATTGCGGTTGCTTTTGGTGTGGGTGACCTGATTGACGATATCCAGCACCCACGGCCCAGCGGCATTCACCAGCACTTTGGCAAACACGGTGTGTGACGCGCCGCTGGCCTCCTGTAGCGTGATCTCCCACTTGCCGTGATGCCGCGTGGCTGCGACACAGCGCGTGCGCGGCAGAATGGTGGCACCGCGCTCGGCGGCATCCAGCGCATTGAGCGTCACCAGACGTGCGTCGTCCACCCAGCAATCGGAGTATTCGAAACCTTTTTGATAGCTATCCAGCAGCGGCGCACCTTCCGGATCGCGGTGTAAATCCAGCGAACGCGTGCCCGGTAATTTCTGGCGCCCGCCAAGGTGGTCATAGAGAAACAGCCCAAGGCGCACCAGCCACGCCGGGCGATCGCTGGGGCTGTGCGGCAAAACAAAGCGCATCGGCCAGATAATGTGCGGTGCCGCGTTAAGCAAAACTTCCCGCTCGATCAGCGCCTCGCGCACCAGCCGAAACTCGTAATACTCGAGATAACGCAGCCCGCCGTGCACCAGCTTGCCAGAGCGCGATGAGGTGCCCTGCGCAAGGTCATCTTTCTCACACATCATCACCGTTAAACCGCGTCCGGCAGCATCGCGCGCAATACCTGCCCCGTTGATACCGCCACCAATCACAAATAGATCCAGCATGTGTTCACTCATGATTTACTCCTTAAAACTGTTTTAGCGCGTGCCAGGCGGCAGGAAGATCGTTACGCATCTGCTGATAGGTGGGGAAAAGCTGGTTATAACGCTGCTGCAAATCGGCCGAGGGCGCTTCGGGCGCATCGAGTAACGGCATCACCCAGGTTTTGACGCAGCTCTCCATCGATGGGTAAGCCCCAATCGCCACCGCCGCCATCATGGCGGCACCCGCCGCGCCAGCTTCTTCGCGCTGGCTGATACGCACCGGTGCGCCAATACAGGCCGAAAGGATCTGCCGTAGCGGTTGTGAACGCACCGCACCGCCGGTTAAGCGAATTTCGCCCGGCAGGCTGCCCATTGCCTGATAGCAATCGCGGGCCGCCATGCCGATACCTTCGATCACCGCACGCACCAGATCGCCAAAGTTGTGGGTGTAACTCAGTCCGGTAAAACTGGCGCGCGCCTCGGCATTCACAAAGGGCCCGCGCTCGCCGGCAATCGAAATATAGGGGTGATAGAGCAGGCTGCCGGGCTTCGCGGCGTTGAGCCAGCGATCGATATGTCCGACTAAACGCGCGTGATCGATTTCGCAGCCAAAACTGTTCAGCAGCTCGCTGGCGAGGTTTAACAGCCAATCGAGATTAAGCGTGGACGCCATATTGGTTTGCACCTGAGTGACATAACCCGGCCACGGCAGCGGAATCACATAGCCGGTTTGCGCCGGATTAAGCCACACCTCATCGATGGTGACGCTGCGCAGATGCACGCCGGTGGAACCGACAATCGAGCAGGCGGTATTGGCTTCACCGGTATGCACGCCCGCGCCGAGTGCTGTCATCGCCATATCGACATAGCCAAGGCAGATCGGTGTGCCGGCGCGTAAACCGGTGGCCTGCGCGGCTGCGGCGGTGAGTGGATGCGTGGTTTGCGTACCCTCGATAATGTCTGGCAGCAGCGTGCGACGATGCTCAAGTCCCAGTGCGGCTATCACCTGATCGTCATAGCGCTGGTGGCGGAAGTTGCCAAAGGTAAAGCTGGCCTCTGAAGGATCGGTGGCGCGAATGCCGGTGAGATTGAGATACAGCCAATCTTTGCAGTGCAGCGCCACTTCGCTGTTTGCCAGTAGCTCGGGGTAGAAGCGATCCATATGCGCCAGCTGCGATCCCTGCTGGCAGGTATTGAGCCCGGTGCCGGTGGCGCTAAAGCGTGCGGCGGCTAACGGCTGCTGATTCAGTCTCTCTACCGTCGGTGCCGCGCGCGCATCCAGCCAAATCCATGCATCGCCAACCGGCTGATTATTCGCGCCCACCAGCCAGCTGCCGTCGCCCTGGGCGGTCACCGCGACAGCGACCACGCGCGCCGCCAGATTTTCCACCCGATCGCCCAGTTTGCGTATCGCCGTCACCGCATCCTGCCAGGTTTGCGTCATCGACTGCTGCGCTGCGCCGCCTTCACTGCGGTAATAGCTGTTTCGTACCGATGCGCATGCCAGCTGCGTGCCTTCCAGATCAAACGCCACCGCTTTCACTACCGAGGTGCCGGAATCCAGACCCAGAATGATATCGCCACTATCCACGTACACCTCCGAGAGAAGAAGAGTTCAGTTCATCGCCGTTAATCACCCCGCGAGGTGTTAACGGTCTGTGATGATTTTGCTAAATAATGTCTTACACCACTTCCCACTGAGATAACATATCGATTGTATTATTTTTCTAAAAAACGAATAAATTTCACATGAGAAAGCGAAGTCGATCACGAAATGAGCGATATAGGCGAGTAAATGAAAATGAAATATCACGTAGAAAAGCCATGCAAGGCGCGGAAATAGCGGTTTGTGATGCGACCGACATCAATTAAGCGATCCAGATCGCTCTCCTGAAAAAATTGCGCGTCAGCTGTTGACAATTTAGTCACATCAGCACAATTCTCATCACACAAGTTATCACACTTATAACATTATCGGCGCGATTATCGCAGCTGATAGCTTGAGAGGTCACGTTATGTCCGATGTCTCGATACTGGCTCAACAGATTGCCCGTAAGCGGGTTAAGCGCTACGCGGCGATAGGCATTGTGGTGATCGCCGTTATCAGTGCGATGGCGCTCGACACCAAAGTGGTGAAAATTGGCTCCGCTGATGACGCGCAAGAGCAGGGCTTTTCGCCCGACAGCTACGGCCAGAAAACCTTCCCAACCATTCAGCAGGATGTGCAGTCACGTGCAGTAGACGCGAAAACCCTGGCCGATGCGCTACAGGCTAATCAGCAGGACGCAGTGCAGAAATATGGCGTAGGCGCGCCGCTGCCGGTGTTCGCGGTAAAACTGCAAGGCGTAGTGCAGGCGGGTCAGATGGGCATTTTCCCGCTGAAAATCGACGGATTAGCGGGGGATATGCAGGTGCGACTGCAAACCGGTCCGGCGATTACCGGCACCGATCTGCGTGACGCCAGCGGCAAGATTCAGTTCGGCGATTTCACTAACCAAATCGAGTATCAAAATGCCGGTTCAGCCATTAATCGCGCAATGAAAACCGCCGTGCTCGACCCGCTGGATCGCGACGCGCTGCCGGGGAAAACCGTGCAGGTAGTCGGCGTGTTCCGTCTGCTCAACGCGAAAAACTGGATGGTGACGCCGGTAAGCATGGAGGTGAAATGAAACCGTTCAATGTTAATCCTGCCTTGCTAAAAGGCGAGGTGATCCTGCAGGCGCGCAATATCAGCAAAATTTACGGCTCCACGCACGCGCTGAAGGGCGTCAATTTCGAGATTCGTCGTGGCGAAGTGACCACGCTGTTTGGTGAAAACGGCGCGGGTAAATCGACGCTGATGAAAATTTTGTCTGGTGTGATTACGCCAACAACCGGGGAAATTCTACTACACGGCGAAGAGAAGACGTTTCGATCCGCCACTGAAGCGCGTGACTGCGGCATCTCGATTATCCATCAAGAGCTCAACCTCGCGCCCAATATGAACGTGCGCGACAACATCTTTATGGGGCGCGAAATCATGAAGCCAGGCGGCGTCGATTACGCCGAAGAAGCGCGCGTGACGGCGCACCTGATGGCGGCGCTGGAAGAGGAGATCGATCCGCTTACGCCGGTAGAAAACCTGCGTCTCGGTCAGCAGCAGATTGTCGAAATTGCCCGCGCGCTATCGGTGAACTCACAGATTTTAATCATGGATGAACCAACGTCGGCGCTGAGCGCGGCAGAGGTAGCGGTACTGTTCCAGGTGATTCGCGATTTAACCAGCCAGGGCGTGGCGATTGTCTATATCTCGCACCACCTGGAAGAAGCGCTGGAGATTACCGACCGCGCGGTGGTGCTGCGTGACGGCGCGATGACGGCGTATGCCAAACGCGATGAGATCGACCTCGAATGGATCGTGCGCAATATGGTGGGCGACCATTTTGATCTTGGCTCGCCGCCGCAGGGTTATGAGTTCGGCCAACCGGCGTTGACGGTAAAAGATCTCACGCTGAAGAGTAAAACCGGCATCCGGCTGGTGGACAACCTGTCACTGGCGGTACGGGCCGGCGAGATCGTCTGCATTTATGGCCTGATGGGCGCCGGACGCACCGAGCTGCTGGAGTGCATCGCCGGACGTCTGCCGCAAAACAGCGGGCAGATTCTGCTGCAGGATACCGATATTTCCGCACTGACCATTTCACAACGCATTCAAATCGGGCTGGCGCTGGTGCCGGAAGATCGGCAACGCGACGGCCTGGTGCAAACCATGTCGGTGGGCGAGAACCTGTCGCTCGCCAGCATCGGCGACTTTGTGCGCGGCCTGGTGCTGTCGAGAAGTCGTGAAAAGCAGCTGGTTAACGACAGTATTCGCAATGTCACGGTGAAAACCGCCGGCGGCGAAGCGGCGATTGGGTCGCTCTCCGGCGGTAATCAGCAAAAAGTGGTGATCGGCAAGATGCTCGCCACCCGTCCTAAGGTGATTTTGCTGGATGAACCGAGTCGCGGCATCGATATCGGCGCTAAAGCGGAAGTGTTTCGCCTGCTGGCAGAGAACGCCAAAAAAGGGCTGGCGGTGGTGTATACCACGTCGGAAGTGGGCGAGTGCCTGAGTATTGCGCATCGCATTGTGGTGATGAGCAAAGGGCGCATCTCCGCCATCTTCGATGCGTCAGTCAGCAAAGAACGCATTATGGCCGCTTCAGGCGAGTCTCTGGTGGCATGACATGAAAAACGGAGCAAAACAGATGAGTGACAGAACACAAACGCTGGCTTCGCCGCCGGTGGCCGCAGCAAAAAAGCGTGATAAACCGCTCAACGTGGCGCGCCTGCTACTGGAAGGGCGTGCCTTTATCGCGCTGCTGGTGATTATCGCGACTTTTTCCTTCCTGTCGCCTAACTACTTTACCGGCGCCAACTTTCTTACCATGGCGTCACATGTGGCGATCTTCGGCTTGCCGGCGATTGGCATGCTGTTGGTGATCCTGAACGGCGGCATCGATCTCTCGGTGGGATCAACGCTCGGTCTGGCGGGCGTGATGGCCGGATTTATGATGCAGGGCATCAATCTGGAGGTGCTCGGCGTGGTGCTCTATCTGCCAGTGTGGGCGGTAGCGATTTTGACGCTGGTGGTGGGCGCGCTGGTGGGCTTAGTCAACGGCGTACTGATTGCCTGGTTCCGCGTCCCGGCGTTCGTCGCTACGCTTGGCACCATGTACGTGGCGCGCGGTATTGCGCTGCTGATCACCAACGGCCTGACTTACAACAAACTCTCTGGCAGCGAAGCGTTAGGCAATACCGGTTTCGACTGGCTTGGCTTCAACCGCATCTTCAATATCCCGGTCGGCGTGCTGGTACTCGGCGCGGTGGCGCTGGCCTGTGGCTTCCTGCTCAGCCGCTCGGCATTTGGTCGCTGGCTCTACGCTTCTGGCGGCAATGAACGTGCTGCCGATCTGTCGGGCGTGCCAGTGAAGCGCATCAAGATCAGCGTATACGTGTTGTCCGGCGTTTGCGCCGCATTAGCCGGGCTGGTGCTCTCCTCCCAGCTCACCTCGGCAGGGCCAACGGCGGGTACCACCTATGAGCTAACGGCAATTGCCGCCGTGGTGATTGGTGGCGCGGCCTTAACCGGTGGACGCGGTAACGTGCGCGGCACGCTGCTTGGCGCGTTCGTGATTGGTTTTCTCTCTGATGGCCTGGTGATTATCGGCGTCTCTGCTTACTGGCAGACGGTGTTCACTGGTGCCGTGATCGTGCTGGCGGTATTGCTCAATACCTTGCAATACGGGCGGCGCGCTCGCTAATTCACGCGCGCTGCTTCAGCAGCGTGCGGATATCCGTAAAACCTGTACCCCAATAATAACGGAGCACCTACTATGTTCACAAAACGTCTCTTCATCGCTGCTGCGGCGATGGCCATTACCACCTTTGCGGCACCCACCTGGGCCGACAACGGCTTAATGACCATCATCGTTAACGATCCCTCTAACCCTTACTGGCTGACAGAAGGTCAGGTGGCGCAAAAGGCCGCTGAAAAGCTCGGCTACAGCGCCAAAGTCAGCGCGCACAAAGGTGACACCAACACCGAAAGCCAATTGATTGATACGGCGATCACCAACAAATCCAAAGCGATTATTCTCGACCCGGCTAACGCCGATGGATCGGTCGGATCGGTGAAAAAGGCCATCGCCGCCAATATTCCCGTGTTTATCATTAACGCCGAGCTTAATCAGAGCGGCCTCGCCAAAGCGCAGCTGGTCTCGAATAACGCTCAGGGCGCCGCGGTCGGCGCGATGGAGTGGGTGAAGCAGGTGGGCGATACCGCGAACTATGTTGAGCTGGTTGGCCCGCCATCGGATAACAATGCCGCCACCCGCGCCAACGGTTTTGATACCGTGTTGACGCAATACCCGACCCTGAAAAAAGTCGGCCAGGAAGTGGCCAACTGGGATCGTACCCAGGGCTTCAATAAGATGCAGTCGCTGCTGCAGGCCAATCCCAACATTAAAGGCGTGATCAGCGGCAACGACGAGATGGCGCTGGGCGCCATTGCTGCACTGAAAGAGGCGGGCAAGCTGAATCAGATTAAAGTTGGCGGCTTTGACGGATCGCCCGATGCGGTTGACGCCGTGAAAGCCGGCACGCTGGCCTACACCGTGATGCAGCCGGTGGCACAGTTCGCGCAGAAAGCGGTAGAGCAGGCGGACAGTTTCCTGAAAACCGGTAAAACCGGTGCCGCATCCGAGAAGCAGCTGTTTGACTGCATCCTGATCACCAAAGAGAACGCCGGCAACTTCGCCTCGCCGTTTGTGTTGAAGCAGTAAGTTTCGGAGCGCACAGTCCTGTAGCGGCGCGATTCATCGCGCAATAAATTGCGCCGCTACGGTACGTGCGATCATCATTACCTGTCGTCATTTGCCAAAACCTTGTTTAAACGCTGTAATAAGTGCCGAACCGCTTTTCGCTTCACACCGGATGAAATATGGCGCACAACCCGCAGGACTCTTCCCTTGGCGTTTTTATGGCCGAAACCCTCCCCAGCGATAGCCGTCAGGCACGCCAGCTGGCGCGTCGCCAATTGATCGCTGAAGCGGTAATGGCTGAAGGGGCGATTCGCATCGAAGATATTACCGATCGCTTCGGCATCAGTTTGATGACCGCACATCGGGATATCGATGAAATGGTGGAGCGTGGGCTGCTGCATAAATCTCGCGGCGTGGTTTCAGCCACGCCAACCAGCCTCGTCGAATCCAGTGATATTTATCGTGCCACGCGCCAGCTGGAAGAGAAGCAGGCCATTGCCGATGTGGCCGCGACCTATCTGGAGCCGGGCCAGGCCATTTTTCTTGATGATTCCACCACCGTATTGCAGATGGCGCGGCTGCTGGCCGCACGTGCGCCGCTGACGGTGATCACCAACTCGCTAACCTTAATGAACGAGCTGCGCAACGGCCGTGATATCACCTTAATGGGGCTGGGCGGACAGTTTTATCACTGGTGCAATGCCTTTATGGGCCGCATGACGCGCGAAGAGATTGCCAGCCTGCGCGCCGACGTGTTTTTCGTCAGCATGTCGGCGATTATCGAGGACGCGGTGTTTCACCAATCCGCTGAAACGGTAGAAACTAAACGCGCGATGTTTGACGCGGCGCAGAAGCGCATTTTGATGATGGATGACACTAAGTTTGAACGTCGGGCGCTGCACCGCTTTGCTCATCTGAGTGAATTCGACGTGGTGATTGTCAATCAGGGCACGCCGGTACCGATTCTACGCCGCATGCAGGATTTGGGCGTCAACGTCGTAGTGGCACCGATGAAAATAGCCAGCAACGCTCCATCATAAAGAACGCATTATCACGCTGCGTCTCTTTACATTTATTTAAATATATCGAGACTTAATTGCTTTTTTTAGTTTCTTTAACACTCTTGTTAATTATTCAGGGGTTTCCTGGTCATTATATTGCCAATTTGCTCTACGTTTACTATTAGGCCAAATTTCAGAATGATGGGGTATCTGATGCTGATTAAACTTAAACGTACGCGCACGCATGATGAGGATCGCAATCTGGCGATGTGGTTAGCCACCGCCGCTGGAGTGCTCAATGCGATCGCCCTTGGGGCATTTGGTTTTTTTCCCTCACACATGTCAGGTAATACCTCACAATTATCCAGTGAAGTGTCGAACGTTAATTTCCGCGACATCACCTTTTTAGCTACCATTCTGTTTGCTTTTGTTTGTGGCGCGGTCACCGCCAGAATGGTGGTGATTAGCGGATTGGCCAATGGCAACCGGATTATTTTCTGCCAGATTCTCTGGGTGGAAGGGCTGGCATTAATATTATTATCGCTATTTGAACTGTTCTTTTATTCATCGGCCAATAATCGCGAAGTTATTGTCATTCTGGGCTTCCTGATGGGCATACATAATTCAACATCGACGCAATTATCCAATGGCCGCGTACGCTCAACCCATATTACCGGCACCTTAACCGATGCCGGGATTTCTCTGGCTTCGGTCATAGCGGCACTGTTTCGGCGCGATCCGTCGAAAAACGTATCCGGGCAGAAGCGCCAGCTGTGGACGCATCTGACCACCATTTTCTCCTTCCTGATCGGTGGCATTGTCGGTTTGATGATGTTCAAACATCTCGGCTTTAAAGCCATGGCGATGGTTGGTGCCATTCTGTTGATAGTCGCCACGCTGGCGATGGTGAGAACGGTGGTGCGGGCAAAGCGCACGGCGGCATAACCCGGTGATGACGAGCAAAGCGGCTCCGTTTAAGCCGCTTTGCTAGTGCCAGCTTCAAATAGGAATTTTTACCTTCCGCAGCGTCTGAAAACCCCTTAAATTCACGCCGACGAGCAGTGCCAGTCACAACAGATTGGGTATTTTAACAACAATCAAATAAACACTTTTGCATGCCATAAAATAATGGCAGTGAGGCTTTGTATGCTTTTAAAACGCAGCTGTAAAATTGCTATGGTTATGTTGGTGATGTTTTCGGTGACCGCTTGCGGCATGTCTCATCGTGGCAGAAACACCGCGATTGGTGCCGGTGTCGGTGCCGTAGGCGGCGCGGTATTAACCGGCGGCAGCACCTTCGGCACGCTGGGCGGCGCGGCGATTGGTGGCTTAATCGGACATGAAGTGAGCCGTTAATTTTCTTGCCATTGAGATTCGCTGCCTTATTTAGCGGCAGCGAATCAGAGTTCTGATTATTACCTGCCTTTAAACATCCCCGGTTATTTTGATTACCCAAAATCCAGACTAAAAATACAAACACGCCAAATCCAACGAGATCGGCGAAGCAGGGCGCGCATTACTGCCGAGATTAGACGAGCGTTAACTTCTTTGTCATAAATAACACGCCAAGAGTTCTGAATTGTCCTTTACCCAGCGATGGTTCGGCGTATGAAGAGTAAACACTTATCGAGCCGAATTTATTCAATCTATTTTTCAGGGCGGCGAAAGTTGGCAGGCGTCGTTAAGGGCAGGAGATAAGGTTTGTTGGGCCTGAGTGCGCATTGGCATATCTCATTTAACATAATCATGATTATGCGCACTTAGATTATGGAAGCAAAGCTGACCTGGCCGTTCTGAGCTAAGCTTACCTGGCCGCTTCGGGCTACCTGCTGAGGATCCTGATATGACGGCTTCTGGTGCGGAGTTTTTCACGATGAACGAAGTTAACCGGC
>NZ_LGIS01000030.1 GCF_001187905.1 Pantoea sp. RIT-PI-b
AACGCGATAAGGCAGGAACCGGACAGCGTGAGAGAACTGGATATTGAAGAGGCGCGGGCCGGGCTGGCCGGGAATTACAGGAATATCGTGTATGTGTATTAACAATATTCCTGGGGATCCCTCAGCCCTACGGGTTGATGTTTTTGGTTGGCATGAATGCCAACCATTAAACAAAAAAGGGAGCCGAGGCTCCCTTTTTCACGTCTGCGGATGATTACGCTGCTTTTACCAGCTCTTCTTCCGGACGTTTCAGAATCGCGTAGCCAAGACCCGCCACCGCAGTACCAATCACAATCGCCAGCAGGTAACCCAGCACTGGGGTAATCGCGCCTGGAATCAGCAGCACGAACAGACCACCGTGTGGTGCCATCAGTTTGGCGCCAATCGCCATCGAAATCGCACCGGTCACCGCACCGCCAATGATGCAGCATGGCAGCACACGCATGGGATCACGCGCGGCAAACGGAATCGCCCCTTCTGAGATGAAGCACAGACCCAATACCAGCGCCGCTTTGCCGCCCTCTTGCTGACCTTTGTTGAACTTACAACGCGCAACCAGCGTCGCCAAGCCCATCGCCAGCGGTGGCACCATGCCGGCGGCCATAATCGCTGCCATCGGCGCGTAGGTTTGCGAACTCAGCAGACCCACACCAAAGGCATAGGCAACTTTGTTCACCGGGCCACCCATATCGGTACACATCATGCCACCGAGGATTGCGCCCAGCAGAACCGCGTTCGCCGTGCCCATGTTGGCCAGCCAGGTTGTCAGGCCCGTCATGATGCCCGCCACCGGCTTACCGACCACGTAAATCATCAGCAGACCGGTGATTAAGCTCGCCACCAGCGGGATGATCAGAATCGGCTTCAACGCTTCCATACTTTGCGGCAGTTTGACTTTACTGCTGAGCATCTTCGCGGCGTAACCGGCAATGAAACCGGCGATGATGCCACCGAGGAAACCGGCGTTAATGCTGGTGGCGATCATGCCGCCAATCAGACCTGGCGTCAGGCCCGGACGGTCCGCAATTGAGAAGGCAATGAAGCCCGCCAGTACCGGAACCATCAGAGCGAAGGCGCTACCGCCGCCAATCTGCATCAACGCAGCGGCCAATGTACCCGGCTCTTTAAATGCGGTAATACCGAAAGCAAACGAGAGCGCGATGCTCAAACCACCAGCAACGACCATCGGCAGCATGTACGACACGCCGGTTAGCAGGTGACGATATGCACCGGCTTTCTCTTTGTTGTCGCCCTGGGCGCTGGCGGACTGATTGCCGCTCGGCTGATAGGTTTTCGCTTCTGCCTGGGCTTTGTCCAACTCCTGCGCGGTTTTCTTCAGCGCCAGACTGGTTGAGGTGCGATACATCGGCTTACCGGCAAACTTCGCCAGATCCACATCAATATCCGCCGCGACGATCACCAGATCGGCCGCCGCCACCTCTTCCGGTGTGATGGCGTTGCCCGCACCGACTGAACCGCGGGTTTCCACTTTCACCCACCAGCCACGCTTAGTGGCTTCGGCCTGAATAGCTTCTGCCGCCATAAAGGTGTGGGCAACGCCGGTTGGGCAGGCGGTGACTGCCACAATACGTTTCTGGCCACCGCTCTGCGCGGTAACCGGTACGGCGCCCGTTGTCGCCGCAGGTTGCCAGGTTTTGGCACTTGCTTTGGCCTGGTTGATCGCCGCCAGCGGATCGCGCAGCACTTGCTGCACATCCACCAGCGCCACAGACTTACCGGCCAACTGCGCATCATTCGGCGCATTATGACCAGCAACCAGCACCAGCTCAGCATCGGCAGCATTGTCGGTCAGCGTCAGTCCGGCCTGTGCGGCCGTGGCGCGTAAACGTTCCAGCGCCAGATGTCCTGATGCCAGCCCCAGTGAAGAATCTTTTATCAGCAGCGTTTTCATTATCGCTCTCCTGCTGTTAGTTAACGGGTTGTAAGTCGACGCGCGCCATCATCGCGGCCAACTGAGTACGATCTTTAACGCCAACATTGCTTTGACTGACGGCCATCGCCGCCACAGCCGTTGCCAGACGCAGCGTATGCTCGCTGGATTCACGCATCAGCAAACCGTAAATCAGGCCGCCGACCATGGAATCTCCGGCACCCACGGTGCTGACCACTTCGCAGGCAGGTGGTTTGGCGAGCCATTCACCGGAAGCATTCACCCACAGCGCACCTTCCGCACCGAGAGAAATCACCACGTGCGCAATGCCCTGCTCGCGCAGTTCATGGGCGGCACCAATGACGTCCTGCAACTCAGGCAGTTTGCGACCGGCCCAAATTTCCAGCTCGCGGCGATTCGGTTTTACCAACCAAGGCGCGGCTTTCAGACCGGCGACCAGCGCTTCGCGGCTGCTGTCGAAGATGATGCAAGGGCACAGCGTACGCAGATCGCTCATCCACTTGGTGAACGCTTCAGGCGCCACGCCGGCAGGCAAGCTGCCGCTGACGCACACCATGTCGAACTGGCCGAGCCAGGTGAGAGAATCCGCCGTGAAGCGATCCCAATCCTGGGCCGTCACTTCAAAGCCGGAGAAGTTCAGATCGGTCACATCGCCGTCTTTTTCTGTCAGCTTAACGTTGATACGTGTGCGGCCCTGCACCACCTGGAAACGGTTGGCAATGCCCAGCTCGCTGAACAGCTGCTGGAAGCCATCCTGGTTCTCTTTACCGAGGAAACCGCCGACCGTGACATCGATCCCCAAATCTTTCAGCACTTTAGCAACGTTGATGCCTTTGCCCGCGGCGTGCAGACCGGTAGTTTTCACCAGATTAACTTCACCATGCTCAATCTCTGGCGTGTAACCCACCAGATCGTAAGCCGGATTTAACGTAATAGTGGCGACACGACGGCTCATGCTACCCCCTCGCCGAGACCGGCATTGATCGCTTCTTCAATGGCGGTAAGCGCTTGCTGGGCATCTTCACCACTGGCAGTAAAGCGCAGGCGATGGCCTTTCTTCACGCCGAGCGCGACCACTTTCATCAGGCTACGGCCGTTGGCGGGCTTGCCGCTGCCGTCGAGGTTGGTCACGGTGATGTCACTGTTGAACTGTTTGATCACGGTAACCAGTGCGGTACCTGGACGCGCATGCAGACCATGCTCATTGCGGATGGTGAATTCAGCGGTCAGCTGTTCGGCAGCTTCATCCACTTCACTGGTCAGCAGCGCCAGAATCCCGGCGGCATCGGTCTTCAGCAGACGTTCAGCTTTGTTGGTCAGCAGCAGATTGCTTAAGTAGCCCAGCACTTCCAGCGGACGCTGATCGTTCGCTGCAACGGTCAGCAGCAGCGCGACGCTTTCGCCCTGATGCTGGAATGGCGCAGCGGCACGGCTTACCGCCACTGCGCTACCGAGGTTGCCGTTAGCGCTGTCGCTCAGCCAGATGCCTTGCCCAAGGCTTAACGGTGCATGGGAAACCACATCAGCAATAAATGCCGCATCGACCGCGCCTGCGGCTTGCAGGCGACCGGCGTTGAGCGCTTGTAAGGTGATTAAGTCGCTGGCTGCTACATCAACGGCAATCAGCGAGGTATCGAATTTGAATTCTGCCGCCTGATTCTCACCCATCAGCAGCGCACGCAGTTCTTCAGCCGATGCGGTTTTCAGCTGTTCAGCAATGCTGTCATCACTTAATACATGAGTGAGCTGACGCAGCAACGCGAGGTGTTCATCCGATTTGGCAGCAATACCGATAGCCACATACGCCGTTTGACCATCGCCCCACTCCACGCCCTGCGGGAACTGATAAACCTGCACGCCGGTTTTCAGTACCAGGTCGCGCGTCTCGGTGGTGCCGTGTGGAATGGCAATGCCGTTACCCAGAAAGGTGGTGGTTTGCTGTTCGCGCGCCAGCATGCCGTTAACGTAGCCTTCGCCGACATTACCCGCAGCGGTTAACGCAGCAGCAACCTGACGAATGGCCTCTTCTTTATTCTGTGCCTGAGCACCCGTATGAATGGCCTGAACTTCGAGCTGGAACATATCTCTCCTCGCTTGCTGTATTGAATCGTTTCAGCTATATGACAAAAAATTACGCTATGCAGCGCGGACTTAGCCGGAAGCACAACGCTGAAACGTTTCAGGGAATATGGTACAGCCGCGTACAGCAGGCAAGAAAATGCGCGATCTGAGTAGCAGATTTTTGATGTTCCGCACACTGCAAGTGGGATTTAGGATTTTTTCCGCCAGGCAGGCTGATGCTTTTGCTGTAACCCAATACCGCGTTAAGCCAAATTCTTCAGCATGGCGTCAGCTAACCGCTTAAGGCGCAGTCTCTGCTTCCAGTTTTAACAGAAAGGTCATGGCGCTTTCACGGCTGTTGCCGCACATTTCCGCGCTGGGCTGTAACCCCGCGCAGACTGCTGGACGCAGCGGAGAACCGAAGATTTTACAGCGCTGCTGCTCATCAAGCTGAACGCAACGCGTATTGGCCGGTTTGCCGTGCGGCATACCAGGAATGGGAGAAGATATTGAGGGGGCTGTGCAACAGGCACCGCACTGGTCACGACAAAACATCATGCGCTCCTGGAGAGAATTCGCGGCGACAATAACAGTCTGACGCCGCGAATGCCATGCATTGGCAACAATTTTACACCGCCTCACTTGCCAGTTTTTCACCGCGCGAGTAACGTGACGCGCATTAACCTTCCGTGAGCGAGAAAACCACTATGCCAAAGGCAAATGAGATAAAAAAAGGGATGGCTGTCACCTGGAACGGCAAACTGTTGCTGGTGAAAGACATTGATGTGCAAAGTCCAAGCGCACGCGGTGCCGCTACGCTCTACAAGATGCGTTTTACCGATGTCCGCACCGGCCTGAAAGTGGAAGAACGCTTCAAGGGCGACGACATTATTGACGCCATTTCGCTCAGCCGCCGTGCCGTTACCTTCTCTTATATAGATGGTGATGAGTATGTGTTTATGGATGACGAAGATTACACGCCGTATAACTTCAAAAAAGATCAAATCGAAGAAGAGCTGCTGTTTATTCCTGAAGGCGGCATTCCCGGTATTCAGGTGCTGACCATGGACGGCCAGGTGCTGGCACTGGAGCTGCCACAAACCGTCGACATGGAGATTGTTGATACTTCGCCCGGCATCAAAGGCGCATCCGCCAGCGCACGCTCTAAACCTGCCGGCATGAGCACCGGTTTGTCGATTCAGGTGCCTGAGTATCTCAGCAATGGCGATCGCATCCGCATTCATATTGCTGAACGTCGCTATATGGGCCGCGCTGACTAAGAAGAGTCTTCCGTCCGGCCGCTGGGGGTTGTTATAGTATAACAACGCCATACGCGCCGGATGTCACCTCCGCGCGTGATTTATCCTCTTTGTAAGGGAGCCCTTTGTGACGCGCGTAAACCTGATTACCGGATTTCTCGGCAGCGGGAAAACCACCACCCTACTGCATCTGTTAGCCAATAAGCCTGCCAACGAAAACTGGGCGATTCTGGTCAATGAATTTGGCGAAATTGGCATCGATGGCGCGCTGCTCGCCGATCGCGGTGCCACGCTCAAAGAGATTCCCGGTGGCTGCATGTGCTGCGTCAACGGCTTGCCGCTGCAAGTGGGCTTAAATATGCTGCTGAAGCAGGCGAAACCCGATCGCCTGATCATTGAACCTACCGGCCTTGGTCATCCCAAACAGCTGCTTAACATGTTGCGTGCCGCGGTTTATCAACCCTGGATTCAGGTGGATGCGACCTTAACGCTGCTCGATCCGCGCCAGTTAGCTGATGAGCGCGTGGTGGCGAATGAGAATTTCCGCGATCAGCTGGTAGCGGCAGATATCATCGTTGCCAATAAAAGCGATCGCTGGAGTGACGAAGATCGTCAGCGCTTACAGGCATGGCAGCAACAATTCCTCGGCGAACGCCAACTGGTGGAAGCGGCGTGGGGACAGATCGATCCCGCTCTGCTGACACAGCCGGCATTGGCGGATCGTGCGGTTCCCGATGCGGCACATCATCATCACTCTCCGCGTCCGCAAGGGTTGGCTGCGCTCAAATTAGAGGGTCAGGCACGCTGGCGCCGTGCGTTAAATGAAGGTCAGGGCTATGCTTCCTGTGGATGGATTTTTGATGGTGATACGGTGTTTGATACCATTGCCGCGCTAGAGTGGGCAAGGCTTGCGCCCGTTGATCGGGTGAAGGGCGTATTGCGCACTGCAGACGGGTTAGTCAACATCAATCGCCAGGGCGAAGATCTGTTTATTGAAACGCGCCCCACTACGCCGCCAGATAGCCGTATCGAATTGATCCATCATCAGCCGGCAGACTGGAATCTTTTGCAGGCGAGCTTGTTGAAGATTCGTTTAAATTAGATGCGTTAGGTTGCCACCGTTGTTTTCACTTTGAGCCTATTTTTTATGCGCGCTTCTCGATTAATCACCATCCTGCTGCTAAATGTGCTGGGAGTGATGCTGTTCCTTTCATGGTACCTGCCGCCGGATCACGGGTTCTGGTTTGGTATCGATAAAGCCATCTTTTATGGCTTTAATGATCAGATGGTTGATCATCACGGCTTCGCACTGTTGGTGGCCATTACTAACTTCCGCGGCTTCGATCTTGTTTCGCTGCTGGCAATGGGATTGCTGTATCTGTGGTTCTGGCGTCGCCAGACACCGCAGGGCCGCCGCCGCATGCTCGCCATTGGCATCACCATGCTGCTGAGCGCCGTAGTGCTGAATCAGCTTGGCCACTTGCTGCCGGTGCAACACTCCAGCCCAACGCTATTCTTTGAAAATGTGCATCGCGTGAGTGAACTGACCGGGATTCCGGCTAAAGATGCCTCCAAAGATAGCTTCCCTGGCGACCACGGCATGATGCTGATTATCTTCACCTGCTTTATGTGGCGCTATTTCGGCTTCCGTGCGTTTCTGGTGGGTTTGGTGATTACCGTGGTGTTCGCTCTGCCGCGCGTGATGGCTGGTGCGCACTGGTTTACTGATATCGCCGTGGGCTCGTTATCGGTGGTGCTGGTTGGCATGAGCTGGTGCCTGTTAACGCCGTTCAGCGACAAACTGGTTAATTGGCTCAATCGTTCGCTGCCGGGTAAATATAAGCCGCGCACGTAATTGTTAAGCGCGAGTGATCATAGAGCAATAACACGATCGCTCGCGCTTATTGAAAACGCCAATATATTATTAGCAGGCTAACATTATTCAGCTAAAAGAAAAGATTATGATACAAAATGCCTGACATTAGCCTTTTTCCTAAGCTGTCCAGCCAGAACCCTCTTAAAATCGGCCTTAACGCCAGAACACCCCCCTTATTGCAGCGCTATTTGGCTATTAAATCACTGCCTATTGTTGATAAACTAGCCATTGTGTTACAGATTGATTTCACATCGAAAAAACCTTTGAAAATTTATATAAAAGCACTCGCCACGCGGTCTGTAATCGGTTAACCTCAAATCCGATTAGTAAGCAACAGCATAAAATGCGGTGCTTAAAGCGACAAAAATGTGTGCATTAACACATTTTAGTAATTAAGGATTTGTCTTAGACGGCCGTACTTATTAATCTCAATCCGTTTTGTCATCTGGCTGACGACATTCTGTCGTAAAGGAACTCGAAGGAAAACACGTACAATGGTCAAGTCTCAACCAATTCTGAGATACCTCAGGCGGATCATTCCCGCAGTAGCTTTAGCAACGCTTTTATCAGCATGTAGCAGTACCCATAACGGTCAGAACGCGAACAACGAGAATCATGAAGTTAACAACCAGAATGGTTTTTTACTTCAAGCGTCTCAGGACGAATTTGAACAGATGGTGCAGAACGTGGACGTTAAGTCCCGCATCATGGAACAGTACAGTGACTGGAAAGGTGTCCGTTATCGCTTAGGCGGTGACACCAAACGCGGCATTGATTGTTCTGCTTTTGTTCAGCGCACCTTTCGCGAGCAGTTTGGTTTAGATTTGCCACGCTCAACGTCACAGCAGCAAGACACCGGCAAAGAGATTTCCCGCAATAAATTGCGCGCAGGTGACTTAGTGCTGTTCCGCGCCGGTTCTACCGGTCGCCACGTTGGCATTTATCTCGGCAACGATAACTTCGTCCACGCATCGACTAGCAGTGGCGTAATGATTTCCAATTTGAACGACAGTTATTGGAAAACACGTTATCGCGAAGCGCGTCGGGTTTTAGCTAAAAACCCAAGCTAACGTATTGCTTTGAAGATCCTCTCAGCCAGAGAATCAAAAAAACGCTGCCCCGGCAGCGTTTTTTTTTGCCTGCTGTTTTAACTCAAATCGAGCCTATAAAAAGTAATTGAGAATCAAAAATATAACGAGACTTTATTCGCGCTCTCGTTATATTCTCGTTGACTTCCTGATGCCCAAACATTGCGCTGCAGACACCGTTGTTAACCGGGCTGCCGGATGAAAGTGGGTAGTGACCAAAACGATAAACATAATAATAAATGGCAAGACAAGGGGAATACACTCCATGCCACTGTCGGGGAAATTAAAACGTCACGCGAGCTATTCACGCCGCATCGCCTGGAGTAGCGTGATTATTGGCGCCGTCTTCTTTCTGCTTTTTGTCATCGTTCTATTAACGCTTACCTGGCAAAAACGCGTACAGCAACATGAACAGCTGCTGGCCCATAGCCGCGACGATTTACAACAGGTGATCACCAGCCTGATGGATACGCTCTATCCACTGCAACAATACCCCCAATTGTCATGTAGCAGCGTCAGTCGTGAGCTCACTTCGCGTGCCGCCTTCGCCGGTAACCTTCGCGCTATCCTGTTAGTACGTAATGGTAATGCCTACTGTTCATCGGCAACCGGCGCTTTTCTGCTGGCTGCCAGCGCTATCTCTCCTGAATCTGAACTGGAACGCGATCGTGATATGCGCCTGCTGGAAGGCACGCCATTGCTGCCAACCAAACCGGCGCTGGCGCTATGGATGAAAACGCCAGGTGCGGCGGAAACCGGTATTCTCGCCACCATGAACATTAGCCTGACGCCTTATCAGTTGCTGGCTTCTTATCATCCAGAAATCACCGGCATGGCGCTGGTCATCGGTAATAAAGCTTTGTTAAGCGGCAGCAATCAGGTAGTTAACGTCCGTGATTTACCGACCCCGCTGCAGGAAATGGCATTCAACAATGGCGCCCTGCACTTTTTGCTGTTTGGCACGACGTTAGCGCCGCGCGATTACTCCCTCACGTTAATGACCGCTGTACTGTTCGCTTTGCTGGTTACTGCGGCTAGCTGGTTATTGCTGACCCGACATCAGCGCCCTGGCAAAGAGATCATGCAGGGCATCAAACGTGGCCAGTTCCATGTTGAATATCAACCCCTTGTCACCGCACACGATGGCCAGCCGTATGGCGTTGAGGCACTATTACGCTGGACGCATCCTACCGAAGGTATGATCCCGCCCGATGTGTTTATCGGTTACGCGGAAGCGCAGAATCTGATTATTCCGCTTACTCAGCATCTGTTTAGGCTGGTCGTGCGCGATGCTCAGTTTCTCTACACCCAGTTGCCGCAAGGTACGCGCATGAGCCTGAATCTTTCACCTCTGCATCTTGCCTCGGAAAGCTTCCGCGATGATGTGCAGCTGTGGATTAACGCCATGCCCGCCGACCACTTCAACTACGTGTTTGAAATTACCGAGCGCACCATGGTTGGCGAGAAGAATGCCGGCGAGATTTTCGCCTGGCTGCATGAAAACAATTTCAAGATTGCGATTGATGACTTTGGCACTGGTCACAGTGCATTAATCTATCTGGAAAAATATCCGTTCGATTACCTGAAAATTGATCGCGGTTTTGTGCAAAGCATTGGCACGGAAACCGTTACGTCACCGGTATTGGATGCGGTGCTGCTGCTGGCAAAGAAGCTCAATTTGAAAACCGTGGCCGAAGGCGTAGAGACCGGCGATCAGGCGGCGTGGCTGGTGAATCGTGGCGTGACTCATTTGCAGGGCTATCTGTTTAGTCGACCGCTACGACCAGAAAGTCTGGTCAGCTATTATCAACGCCAACGTGCGCTGAGTTAACATCACGCGAACCCCATGAAACTGCTACCATAAAGTGCGGAACACCACAGGAGATCGCCCCACTTATGCTGCTGCGTTTTGTCACAGCGTTGTTGCTTTGTAGCGCCATTACGCCGCTGCATGCCGCAACCATCAACGAAAGCTATGCCTTCGCGAAGCTGGGCGAGCCGAAATATGCGGTGAATTTTACCCATTACGATTACGCCAATCCTGCTGCGCCAAAAGGCGGCAAGATGACTTTGGCGGTGGTCGGCACATATGACAACTTCAATCGTTTCGCCTCACGCGGCAATCCCGGCATTGGCACCGATACCTTGTATGACGGCCTGTTTACCACGTCGGATGATGAACCTGGCAGCTACTACCCGCTGATCGCCGAATCGGCGCGCTATCCAGACGACTATCGCTGGATGGAAGTATCGATCAATCCCCATGCTCAGTTTCAGGACGGAACGCCCATCACAGCCCAGGATGTCGCTTTCACCTTCCAGAAATTTATGACTGAAGGCGTGCCGCAGTTTCGCGTGGCATTTCGCGACGTAAAAGTTAAAGCGCTTAATCGCCTTACGGTGCGCATTGACGTGCCGAAAGCGGATAAAGATCGAATTCTCAGCTGGCTGACGCTGCCGGTATTGCCAGAGAAGTTCTGGCAAAACAAGAAGTTTAATGAGCCGATTGGTTATCCACCGCTGGCCAGCGGGCCTTATCGCGTTACGTCGTACAAATCAGGTCAGTTTATTCAGTACAGCCGGGTAAAGGATTACTGGGCCGCCAATCTGCCAGTAAACCGCGGGCGCTTTAATTTCGACACGCTGCGCTACGACTATTACCTCGATGACAATGTGGCGTTCGAGGCCTTCAAAGCAGGCGCTTACGATTTACGCGAAGAGAGTTCGGCAAAGAAATGGGCCACACAATATCGCGGCCGCAACTTTGATAGCCACGCCATCGTCAAATCGACCATCCCCAACACCGTTTCCACCGATACGCGCTGGCTGGCCTTCAACAACGAGAAGCCACTGTTCGCCGATCGTCGCGTGCGGGAAGCCATTACGCTGGCCTTTGATTTTGAATGGATGAACAAAGCCCTGTTCTACGGAGCCTACAAGCGCACCAACAGCTATTTCCAGAATACCGACTATGCGGCGCAAGGCTATCCCAAGGCCGAACAGCTAATCTTACTGGCGCCTTACAAAGCCCAGCTACCGCCTGAAGTGTTCAACAATCAATATGCTCCGCCGCGTTCAGACGGCAGCGGTTTCGATCGTGGCAACTTATTGAAAGCCATGAATTTGCTCAAAGAAGCCGGCTGGCAGATTAAAAATCAGCAGTTAGTCAACGTTAAAACCGGTCAACCATTCCGCTTTGAACTGCTAATGCGCAGCGGCACACAGAATGACTGGGCGCTGCCGTTCCAGCACAGCCTTGAACGACTGGGCATACAAGTTTCGCTGCGCCAGATTGACAGCTCGCAATATTTGCGGCGCTTACGCGAAGGTGACTACGACATGATTCCGTCACTCTATTATGCGATGCCGTGGCCTTCTACCAGCTTGCGCACTATCTGGCAGTCGGAGTTTATTAACTCTTCCTGGAATACGCCGCGGGTGAAAGATCCGATCGTCGACCATTTTGTTCAGCAGATCGTTGAGCATCAGGGCGACGAAAAAGCCTTGCTGCCGCTCGGCCAGGCACTGGATCGCATCCTATTGTGGAATGCCTACATGATCCCGATGTGGTACAGCGCCGAAGATCGCATGGCGTACTGGGATAAATTTTCCCATCCCGAGATTAAACCCGCGTTCGCTACTGGTCTGGAAAACTGGTGGTACGATGTGAACAAAGCCGGACGATTGCCGGCCGATCGACGCTGAGGAGCACGGTTTGGCAGCCTATTTTCTACGCAGGTTACTGCTGATCATCCCCACTTTGTGGGCGATCATCACCCTGAACTTTTTTATTGTGCAGATCGCACCAGGCGGGCCGGTCGATCAGGCGTTAGCCAACGTGCAATTTGGCCACAGCACCGGTATTCCCGGCTCTGGCGGCGGTGACAGCGGCGCGCGCGGAGCCTTGCTGCGTGACAATCCCGGTGATAGTCAATATCGCGGTGCACGCGGCCTCGATCCGGAAGTGATCGCTGAGATTAAACATCGTTACGGCTTCGATAAACCGTTACTGCAGCGTTATGGCGAGATGCTGTGGAATTACATCCGTTTCGATTTTGGCGATAGCCTGTTCCGCAGTGCCTCGGTGCTGCAGCTGATCAAAGAGAGTTTGCCGGTCTCGATAAGTCTTGGATTGTGGAGCACGATAATTATTTATCTGGTATCGATTCCGCTCGGCATTAAAAAGGCGGTACGCAACGGCAGCCCCTTCGATATATGGAGCAGCATCTTTATTATCATCGGTAATTCTATTCCAGCATTTCTGTTCGGCATCATGCTGATTGTCCTGTTCGCGGGCGGCAGCTATTTCGACTGGTTCCCACTGCGCGGCCTGACCTCTCCGCAGTTTGATACGCTGCCCTGGTATAGCAAAATCACCGACTATCTCTGGCACATTACGCTGCCGGTGCTGGCCACGGTGATTGGCGGTTTCGCCACGCTGACCATGCTCACCAAAAACTCGTTTCTCGATGAGATTCGTAAACAATATGTGGTCACCGCGCGTGCAAAAGGGTTGGATGAGAAGCGGGTGCTGTACGGTCACGTGTTCCGTAATGCCATGCTGCTGGTGATTGCCGGCTTCCCCGCCACCTTTATCAGCATGTTTTTCACCAGTTCGGTGTTGATTGAGGTGATGTTCTCACTCAACGGTATGGGCCTGCTCGGCTATGACGCCACCATTCAGCGCGATTATCCGGTGATGTTCGGCACGCTGTATATTTTCACGCTAATTGGTCTGCTCATGAACATTCTCAGCGATCTCACCTACACGCTGGTCGATCCGCGCATTGATTTTGAGGGACGCTGATGCGTTTATCTCCTGTAAACCAGCAGCGCTGGCAGCGTTTTCGTCATAACCGCCGTGGTTACTGGTCGCTGTGGATTTTCCTGATCATTTTTGTCCTATCACTGGGTGCCGAGTTGCTGGCCAACGACAAACCACTGCTGGTGCACTATCAGCAACGCTGGTATATGCCGCTGTTGTTCAACTACAGCGAAAGTGATTACGGCGGCGATTTCGCCACGCCCGCTGACTATCAGGATCCGTGGCTGAAACAGCGCATTGCTCAGCAAGGTTGGGCGATTTGGGCACCGATTCGCTTTGGTGATAGCACCATCAATTTCGCCACCGATGTGCCCTTCCCTTCCCCGCCTTCCATGCAAAACTGGCTGGGTACCGATGCCAACGGCGGTGATGTGCTGGCGCGTTTGCTGTATGGCACGCGCATCTCACTGCTGTTTGGCATTCTGTTAACGCTGTTTTCCAGTGTGATTGGCATCGTGGTGGGGGCAGTACAGGGCTATTTTGGTGGACTCATTGATCTGATCGGCCAGCGCCTGATAGAAGTGTGGTCCGGCATGCCTTCACTGTTCTTGCTGATTCTACTATCCAGCGTGATTCAGCCCAATTTCTGGTGGCTGCTGCTGGTCACGGTGGTGTTTGGCTGGATGAGTCTGGTAAGCGTGGTGCGCGCCGAATTTCTGCGCACGCGTAATTATGATAATATTCGTGCCGCACGTGCGCTTGGCGTTAGCGACAGCCGCATTATGCTGCGTCACATGCTGCCCAACGCCATGGTGGCAACGCTGACGTTTCTACCCTTTATTCTCTGCGCTTCAATCACCACCCTGACATCGCTGGATTTCCTCGGCTTTGGATTGCCGATCGGATCGCCGTCACTGGGTGAGCTGCTGCTGCAGGGGAAAAATAATTTACAGGCACCGTGGTTAGGCCTTGCCGGCTTTTTTGCCCTCGCTCTGCTGCTGTCGCTACTGATTTTTATTGGCGAAGCGGTACGCGATGCCTTTGACCCGAGTCGAGGACGCTAAATGAGCCTGTTAACGGTAAATCATCTGGCGGTGACCTTTCAGGATCGCTGCGTGGTGGAAGACATTTCGCTGCAGATCGATCCCGGTGAAACGCTGGCGCTGGTGGGCGAATCCGGATCCGGTAAGAGCGTGACCGCGCTGTCGATCATGCGCTTATTGCCGCAGCCGCCGGTCAACTATCCGCACGGCGAAATTCTGTTCAACGGCCAGGATATTTTGCAGGCCAGCGAACGCACGATGCGCGGACTGCGTGGCAACCAGATGGCGATGATTTTTCAGGAACCGATGGTATCGCTCAATCCGTTGCATAACGTGGAAAAGCAGCTGTACGAAGTGCTGTCGGTGCATCGCGGTATGCGGCGCGAAGCGGCACGCGGAGAGATGCTGAGCTGCCTCGATCGTGTTGGCATCCGTAATGCGGCATCGCGTCTGCAAGATTTTCCACACCAGCTTTCCGGCGGCGAACGCCAGCGCGTGATGATCGCCATGGCGCTGCTCACCCAGCCAAAGCTGCTGATCGCCGATGAGCCGACCACCGCACTGGATGTCACGGTTCAGGCGCAGATTCTGCAACTGCTGCGCGAACTGCAGCGTGAACTGAACATGGGCATGTTGTTCATCACACATAACCTGAATATTGTGCGTCAGCTGGCGCATAGCGTCACCGTGATGCGCAATGGACGCGGCATCGAACACAACCGCTGTGATTTACTGTTAAGCCAGCCGCAGCAGCCGTACACGCGTGAATTACTGGCCGCCGAGCCGGATGGCCAGCCGGTGCCCCTAAGCGATGCACCACCGCTGCTGCAGGTGAAAAACTTGCAGGTCGGTTTCCCGATCCGTCGTGGATTGCTACGGCGAACCGTGGCGGAAAAGATAGCGCTACAAGATCTCAGCTTTACCCTGCGTCGCGGAGAAAGTCTCGGGCTGGTGGGGGAATCGGGTTCTGGAAAAAGCACCACCGGACTGGCACTGCTGCGTTTGATCGCTGCGCGCGGTGAGATTTGGTTTGAGGATCAGCCGCTGCATCAGCTGTCACCGAAACAATTGTTGCCGCTGCGTCAGCGCATTCAGGTGGTGTTTCAGGATCCAAATTCGTCGCTCAATCCGCGGATGACGGTGCAACAAGTGATTGCCGAAGGGTTGGCGGTACATCGCCCTGAATTGAGCCCTGCCGAGCAGGAAGCCAGAGTAATTGCGGTGATGCAGGAAGTAGGACTTGATGCCGACAGCCGTTCGCGCTATCCGGCAGAATTTTCAGGCGGTCAGCGCCAGCGCATTGCTATCGCCCGTGCGCTGATTCTCGAACCGCAGCTGATCGTGCTGGATGAACCCACATCCTCGCTGGATCGCTCAGTGCAAAAGCAAATTCTCACCCTGCTGCGCCGCTTACAGCAGCAGCACCAGTTAGCTTATCTGTTTATTAGCCATGATTTACAGGTGGTGCGCGCGCTGTGTCACCAGCTGATTGTGCTGCGTGAGGGCGAGGTGGTGGAACAAGGTGACTGCGATACGTTGTTCAACGCACCAATAGCCGACTATACGCGTCAGCTATTGGCGTCCGCTCAGGGGAAAGATCTCAGTCAGTGACCGTCGAAAGTTTCGGCAATGGCGACACCCTGATTTTTCAGGCAGCAGTTAGTCGCGCTTTCATCATCGCGTTGAATCAGCAGACAAGGCTGCCCTTCACACTCAGCGATTTTGCACTCGACCTGAATCTGCGCCAGCGTTTCTTGCAGCTGGTGCAGAATTTCCAGCGCCGGATGACCATCGTGGCTAAGCAGACGCAGCACCACCAGATCTCCAGCATGAACGCCATCCGCAGTTTCCTGACGCTCAATTTCACCCGCATGTTCAACTGACCAGCGATAATGTTGTGGCAAGCGATGCACAACAGAAAGTTGCAGCATAGTTATACGGTCCCCAGAGACGTTAACTTTATTCACGACGACGGCACAACGCAGTGAATCCCAACCTGGTTAGCTCAGAATATGGACGTGGTTTGCCTTATTTTTTTAAACACCAAGCGTGTAGCCAATTGATAATTTGCGAGGCTTCTCACATTTATGCTTATGTTTACCGTGTTCAGCGGCTGTTAACAATCATTTTAGACGCAATCTCGTTACTTTTTTATCTCTAAATTTTCACATTATGGAAACATTAAGCATAACGAATGAATGGGGATTAGCGAGTAGCGGGTAGGAATTTGTTCAGAGGGCGGGTCGCCATAAATGGCGACCCTACGAAAAAGTGTTGGATTTCATCAACGTAGGATCGAATTGTATCTCGACCGGTAGATCTTATGCCGAATGATGCGGGCGTGAAGCGTATGTAAACAGCACAATCGAAACGGTGGCACACAGTGCGATAGTGGCCACCATCGGCCAGGCACTGTTAATGCTCACCAATGACAGCAGTGCGCCGACCAATGCGCCCACGCCAAAGCGCAGCGTGCCAGCCAATGATGAAGCGGTGCCGGCCATATGCGGGAACTCATCAAGAATCACCGCCATCGCATTCGACGATACCGTCGATACGCAACCGATAAACATCGCTACGCCAAACACCAGCGACAGGAAGTCGAGATCCAGCGCACTGGAGATCAGCAGCCAAACGCCCATCACGAACTGGATCACTAATCCAAGACGGAACATTTTCAGCGGACCAAAGCGGCGCACCGCGCGGCTGTTAATCAACGTCATCACGAATAAAAACACCACGTTCAGACCAAAGTAGTAGCCGAAGTTTTGCGGCGAGACGTGATTGACTTCGATATACACGAATGGGCCGGCGTTGAGGAAGGTGAACAAACCCGCAAAGGAGAAACCGCTCGCCAGCATGTAACTAAAGGCGCGCTTATGGCGCACTAACGCCACGAAGTTACCCAAGGTAGTGCGCAAATGGAAACGCTGGCGCTGCTCGGGCTTCAACGTTTCACGTATTTGCGTCACCACCAGCACGGTGGTGATGAGCGCGGCGCCGGCTAGCGTCCAGAAGATGGCGTGCCAGTTCCACAGCAGCAGCAGCCAACCGCCAATGATCGGCGCCAGCAGCGGTGCAATGGTGGTGACCAGCATGACGAATGACATCATGCGCGAGAAGTCCTCTTTCGAGTAGGTATCGCGCATCAGGGCGTTGATCACCACGCTGGCCGCGGCGGCCGACAAGCCGTGCAGGAAGCGCATAAAGATCAGTTGATCGATGGTTTGGGACAGCGCACAAGCGGCGGCGGCACAGGCAAAGATCAGCGTTCCCAGCACAATCACCGGTTTACGTCCGTAGCTATCCGCCAACGGACCGTATACCAACTGGCCAATGGCAAAGCCAAGGATGTAAAGGTTGAGCGTCATCTGCACGCTGCCCGCCGATACCGCGAATTCGCGGGCGATTTGCGGCATAGCTGGCAGATACATATCGATGGAGAGCGGCATCAGCATCGCCAGCAATCCGAGAATAACCACTAAACCGACCGGTGAATTCTTTTCCTTGCGCACCGCGTTCTCCCGCTATTTACGTTGTTTGAGTTCTTCTGGCAGGCCGATGCTGTCGACCTCTTGCTGGGTCAGTTCGCGATATTCACCTTCACCGAGATCGTCGTCCAATTCGATGTCACCAATGCGTTCGCGATGCAGCGCCGATACATGGTTACCCATCGCAGCAAACATGCGTTTAACCTGATGGTAGCGCCCTTCACTGATCGTCAGACGGGCAGCCTTCTCATCCAGAATCTCCAGCACGGCCGGTTTGGTCAGATCTTTTTCATTGTGCAGCTGTACGCCCGCAGCGAACTTCTCAACCAGCGCAGGATCGATTGGCTCTTCCACTTCCACCAGATAGGTTTTTTCCAGATGATGCTTCGGCGAAGTAATGCGGTGCGACCATTGACCATCATCGGTTAGCAGCACTAAACCGGTAGTATCGATATCCAGACGTCCCGCGGCATGCAGCTTGAACGCCGCCGGCTCCTCAATGAAGAACAGCACGGTGGGATGATCGGGATCGTCGGTTGAACAGACGTAACCCTGCGGCTTGTTCAGCATGAAATAGCGCGGGCCTTGCTGCACCACCAGCGGATTGCCGTCGTATTCGACTTCATCATCTGGCAATACTTTGTAAGCCGCATCGCGGACCACTTCGCCATTGATGGTGACTTTTTTGGCGCGGATTTCGCGTCCAGCGATAGCACGGCTGACTTCCAGCTGCTGAGATATGAATTTTTCGAGTCGCATGAATTCGTTTTGCCTGTTACTGCGGGGAAACTGAAACGGTGTTTTGTCCCTGGATAAGGTGTGGGCAGTATAGCTGGAACCCGCTGCGGCTAACAGAGGCGATCCTGCGTTTAGGCGGCTTTCATGCCATAATGCGCGTCCGTTCCAGAAAAAAGTTTGCCCCGATGTCATTCACCTTGCGCCCGTACCAACAAGAGGCGGTTGACGCCACCCTCAACCATTTCCGCCGTCATACCACGCCTGCGGTAATTGTGCTGCCGACCGGTGCCGGAAAAAGCCTGGTGATTGCCGAACTGGCCAGGTTGGCGCGCGGCCGCGTGTTAGTGCTGGCGCATGTCAAAGAGTTGGTGGAGCAGAACCACAGTAAATATCAGGCATATGGTCTGCAGGCGGATATCTTCACCGCCGGTTTGCAGCGCAAACAGAGCGCCAGCAAAGTGGTATTTGGCAGCGTACAGTCGGTGGCGCGTAATCTTGAACGCTTCGACAGCGCCTTTTCATTGGTCATCGTCGATGAATGTCATCGCATTAGCGATAACGAAGAGAGCCAGTATCAGCTGCTGTTTGCCCATTTGCGCCAGCATAATCCACAGCTGCGACTGCTGGGATTGACCGCTACGCCCTTCCGCCTCGGCAAAGGCTGGATTTATCAGTTCCACTACCACGGCATGGTGCGTGGCGATGATAACGCGCTGTTTCGCGACTGCATTTACGAGCTGCCGCTGCGCTACATGATTAAACATGGCTTTCTGGTGCCGCCGGAGCGGCTGGATATGCCGGTAGTGCAGTACGATTTCAGCCGGTTGATCCCACAAAATAACGGTCTGTTTAGCGAGGCCGATCTGAACCGCGAGCTGAAACAACAGCATCGCGTAACGCCACATATTATCCGGCAGATCGTTGAGTTCGCTGAGGATCGCCGCGGCGTGATGGTGTTTGCCTCAACCGTGGAACATGCGCGCGAAATCCTGACGCTGCTGCCAGAGAACAGCGCGCTGGTGTCGGCCGAAACGGCGGTGAAAGATCGCGATCGCTTGATTGGTGCCTTCAAAGCGCAACAGCTGAAGTTTCTGGTCAACGTCGCGGTGCTAACCACCGGTTTTGACGCACCTCACGTTGATTTGATTGCCATTCTGCGTCCGACCGAATCCGTTAGTCTATATCAACAAATTGTTGGGCGCGGCTTACGCCTGTCGCCGGGAAAAACCGATTGTCTGGTGCTGGATTATGCTGGCAATCCGCACGATCTTTTCACGCCGGAAGTGGGCGCACCAAAAGGCGCCAGCGACAATCAGCCGGTGCAGGTTTTCTGTCCTGCCTGCGGTTTCGCCAATACCTTCTGGGGCAAAGCGACGGAAGATGGCCACATCATCGAGCATTTTGGGCGCCGCTGTCAGGGCGTGCTGGAAGATGATGAAGGCCAGCGCGAACAGTGTGATTATCGCTTCCGCTTTAAAAGCTGTACGGATTGCGGCGCCGAGAATGACATCGCCGCACGCCGCTGCCAGCAGTGCGACAAAATTCTTGTCGATCCAGATGACATGCTGAAAGCCGCGTTGAAACTGAAGGATGCACGCGTGCTGCGCTGTGCAGGCATGACGCTGGAACAAGGGCGCGACGACAAAGGCGAGTGGCTGAAAGCGACCTATTTTGATGAAGATGGCACCAGCGTGAGCGAGCGCTTTCGCCTGCAAACGCCGGCGCAGCGCAAAGCCTTCGAGCAGCTGTTTATGCGTCCGCATCAGCGTGCGCCGGGCGTGGAGCTCGGCTGGCAAACCGCTGCTGATGTCATTGCGCTGCAACCTTTACTGCGTCATCCGGACTTTGTGGTGGCGCGCGCAAAAGGGCACTTCTGGCAGATTCGTGAAAAAATGTTTGATTATCAAGGACGTTATCGTCGCGCCAACGAACTGCGCTGAGCGGCGGAATCATTTGCCCCTGACACCCCATTGGCGCTATAATGCCGCCCGCTTTTGCATCCGTAAAAGCAGTTTGAATAACCGTCCTGTTGCTGGGTCGCCTGTAGCAGGAATTATTGAAGAGATATCAAATGTTCACTATTAATGCTGAAGTACGTAAAGACCAGGGTAAGGGTGCGAGCCGCCGCCTGCGTGTAGCAAACAAATTCCCAGCCATCATCTATGGCGGTAATGAAGCACCAGTTGCTATCGAACTGGACCACGACGCTGTGATGAACGTGCAGGTTAAACCTGAGTTCTACAGCGAAGTGCTGACCATCGCTGTTGATGGTAAAGAAATCAAAGTTAAAGCTCAGGCGGTACAGCGTCATCCGTTCAAGCCAAAACTGCACCACATCGACTTCGTTCGCGCTTAATCGCTAAATGAGTTGAAGGTAGAAGGGTCGGTTGCGAAACCGGCCCTTTTATTTTGTCTGCATGATTAAGCGTTAATCCCTGCCTCCGCCCTCACCGCGTTAAAATAATTATCCGCACTTAAATTCTTTGAGACGTTTCTGCGTCAGCTTTCGCTCGATTACATGAAATTATGCCGCCTTTCTTCCTGCTTTTAGGAAATTATCAGAAAGGGAATTCATGTGAAAAAGGCCATCATCATTTCTTACGGCACGCTGTTTATCTGCCTGTCGTCGTCTGCTGGCGTTATGCGCCATGACACTAATGTGCAGGACTATCGCGACTTTGCGGAAAATATGGGCAAATACCGCGTTGGGGTCAGCAATATTCCGGTTTATAAGAAAAATGGTGAGCTAGCCGGCTTGCTTGATTTCCCAATGCCTGATTTTGGCGCTGTTTCGCGGCGCGGTACCTGGACTCTTACCGAGGCTTCCTATGCGCTTGGCGTTCGTCATGCAACAGGACTCAATCCTTTTTATGGTGGAGCATCAGAATACTCGAAACGTTATTGGGTCATTAATCCTAATATAGTGCCAGAACCTATTGATCAGGACTTCAGTGCAGCACGGCTGAACAAAGTAGTAACGGAAACAGCCCCAGCTGCTCGTGTTGAGAGTAGTGAATTAAAGAATGGACACCTCTCACGTTACATTGCCTACACGCGACTCGGTTCTGGGAATATGGTGCAAATTAATGATGATCAAACCAGCACAGATTGGATAGCAGGAGCATATAAGTGGCTAGCAGGAGGAGCTATTAATCCTGAAGGTGTAAGTTTCAGTAATAATTATCTCTACTGGACCCAATATTCTCCCGAACACGTACTTTCTTCCCCTCTGTCAATCGCCCCAATATCGGGTGATAGTGGCAGCCCTTATTACGTTTATGACTCAGTGGATAAGCAATGGAAGCTCGCCGCTGTCTTTTCAGGCTTCTGGAAAAGTGATGCATATGGGTATCGTTCTTTATCAACCCTGATACCTGATAATTTTTTAGCTGACATCATTGCCGCGAATACCTCACCCGACGTTACCGACATTGCTGGTGCAGGAGATGTTTTCTGGAATACCGCCACTATTGACCAGGGCAATAAACAGTGGAGCTGGCAGGGCCTCGCCGAAAAATATCGCCATCTTGCACCCGGAAAAGCCTCGCTGGAAGAACTCGATGCAAGCAAGGATATCCGCTTTAACGGCGCGGGCGGCGACATTATCCTCAGCGATGCCGTTAACCTCGGCGCCGGCAAGCTGCAGTTCTCGAATAACTACAGGGTAAAATCAGCCGCAGGCGCTGACGCCACCTGGGTTGGCGGCGGTATTGAAGTCGACGCGGACAAAAAGGTGCTGTGGCAGGTCAACGGCCTGGCAGACGATGACCTGCATAAAATCGGCGCCGGTACGCTGCACGTTAACGCCACAGGTAAAAACGACGGCGGCCTGAACGTCGGCGATGGCACCGTGATCCTCGATCAGCAGGCCGACGCTCAGGGCAACCAGCAGGCGTTCTCGCGCGTGACGATCGTCAGCGGCCGTCCGACCGTGGTGTTCAATAATGATAATCAGGTGGCAGGCGACGATATCTTCTTCGGCTATCGCGGTGGCAGGCTGGATCTCAACGGCCACGACCTGACGATGAAGCGAATCAACCACACCGACTCCGGCGCCACGCTGCTGAACCAGAGCGCCGATCGCGCCTCGAGCCTGACGCTGACCGGCTTCAGCCCCGCCGATATCACCATCCAGGAGTGGAACTCCGCCACCCACAGCGGCAGCGTCGGCGATATTTACGAAGACTGGAACGACCGCTCGCAGCGCATCGAATACTTCCAGCTGAAAACCGGCACCTACAGCTACTTCCCGACCAATCAGCAGGATAACAGCTACTGGAAATACATCGGCTTTGACGCCGAAGAGGCGAAAACCTATCGCGCCATGCAGTTTAATGACTTGGTGTTTCGCGGCTACCTGGGCTCCGATTCTGCGGATGGCGTCAACGGTAAATTTGATTTCAACTTCTCTCCGGCACTGGCCGCCACGAAACTGGCGCTGACCGGCGGCGGCAATCTCAGCGGCGATATCAACCTGAATAACGGCACGCTGCTGCTCTCCGGCCAGCCGGTGCCGCACGCCGGTGGCCTGATTATTGATGACGACTGGAGCACCTCAACCTTTATCGCCGACAACATTGTTGCTGCCAGCAATACGCGCCTGCAGGTGGGCGAATACGCGCAGGTGAAGGCGAATATTCAAGCCGGGGACAGCAGCCAGGTAATGCTGGGCTATCAGCCCGGCGCGGAGGCTCAGCAACAGATTTTACGCTGCGTCTCACCAGTGCAGAGCACCGCCACCTCCTGTGAAACCGCCTCGCGCGATGCCGCGGCGTTAAGCGCCCTGCCCGCCAGCACCGTGCACGGCGATATCACCCTCGGCGATCAGGCGGAGCTTTACCTCGGCAAGGTCGACTTCCGCGGCCGCATCACCGATCGCAACGCGGCCCGGGTAACGATGTCGGGCGACACCTTCTGGAATCTAACCGGCGACAGCCGCATGCAGCACCTGAACGCGCCGCAGGGCGGCATCATCTCTGCGCTGTCCGACAACCATAAAACCTGGACACCAAAGCAGCTGTGGGTGGAAAACCTTTACGCCAGTAATCTGCAGCTGGGATTTGGTATCGCCCCGCAGACCGGCATCAGCGACAGCCTGTACGTTGATAAATCGGCACAGGGCAGCGGCAACACGCTCGACCTCGGCTTTATGCTCGGCGAAACCTTCCCGGACAAGGTGCCAAACCAGATCGTGCTGCTGGATACGCCAGCTGGCACCGCGCATGACTACTTCACCCTGCCGCCCATCAAACGGGGCTTCTCCGTCTATTCTCCCGACTATCAGGTGATTGAAACCGATGGCCGCGTGAAGTGGGTGATCGCCAAAACGCCGGTGCCGGTGGTTGATCCGGCACCTGAACCGAAGCCTGATCCGATTGTTGACCCGACGCCGGAGCCAAAACCAGAACCGGTTGTCGATCCCGCGCCAGAGCCAAAACCAGAACCGGTTGTCGATCCCGCGCCAGAACCGGGCAAGCCGGAAGACTGGTTTAACATCAGCGATAATGACGGCCTGCTTCACAGCACCCGCGCGCTGCTGGCCTCACGTCAGTATCTGTTCAGCGAGACGGCGGCGTCACTCAATGACCGCGCGCAGACATTGCGCGGCGATGCGCAGATGCACGGCGTCTGGGGCGGCTACAGCTATAACCGTGGCGGCATTGCTGACGTCAGCATCCGCCAGCAGAGCTTTGAACTGGGCGTGGATAAACAGGTCGGCGCATGGCGCGTCGGTCTGATGGCCAGCCACGGCCAGGGCAGCGGTAAAGGGATGGGATCGATCAGCCATCAGCTCAGCACGCTCGGCACTTACGCCAGCTGGCTGGCAGACGGCGGCTGGTTTGCCGATCTGGCAGCGCGCTATATGCATCTGCGCCAGGACCTCAAGCTCGACCCGGCGCTGGAAGTGAAAGGGACGCAGCGTAGCAGCCAGATGCTGGCGGCGAGCGCTAAAGTCGGACGCCAGATGCCGCTGTTCGACGATTCGTTTACTCTGTCATCCTTTGTGGAAACCCGCGTGGGCTATCTGCCGGGCTATCGGTTACAGGGCTACGACGCCAGGATCACGTTGAGCAGCGCCACGCCGTGGTCGGTGTCGCCGGGTTTTGAGCTGAGAAAGCGTGGATTAGGTTCAGTGTTGCCAGGCGTGTCGCTGTTTGCCGGCATCAGCAAACAGTATTCACCAGGCAGCAGCGGCTCAACGCTGACGCTCGCCGACAGCCACGCCAGCCGCACGTACGATGCGTGGAGCGATAACCGCTATCGCCTGCACGCCGGGTTTGAAGGTCAGATTAGCGAGAACTGGTCACTGCAGGTAGGCGCGAAGCACAGTGCTGGCGGGAAGTTTCAGACCGATACCGCATTCAACGGAGCGCTGAACTATTCCTTCTGAGGATCGCGGTTCTGATAAAAAAGCCGGGCAATCTTCTGCCCGGCTTTTTCATTTATTTACTGCTGGTGCGCCGCTGTAGCTGATCGCGCAGATTAGGCGGCGTGCCTTTAATGGTCAGCGTATCGGTAGTGGGATCCCAGAAAATACGTTCGCCAAGCAGCATCGCATCAAAATTCAGGGTTAATCCGCCACCGCTACCGGCAAACTTGGTGAGCTGACGCAGCGTACTGCGGTCGGCAGGGAAGCTCTCTTCCAGCTCGTAACCCTGCTCCTGAGTAAAAGCCTGGAAGGTTTTTTCCCCCAGCGGCGGCAGTTCGCTCGACAGATCTTCCAGCGCGATCTCTTCGCCTGCCTGCAGCTGCTCGTTGCAATAGCTGTAAACCTGCTGGCGATAATTCTGGCGTTCGTTTTTATCCAGCTCCGACTCGGCGCAGTAATCATCCACCGCTTGCAGCAGACCGCGGTTTTGCGCTTTGGTGTCCAAACCTACGCTGGCGCCAAGGAAATCCATAAAAAAGTCAGCCACTTTACGGCCAACGCGACCGCGCAGGAACGTCAGATAACGCGTCGATTCTGGATTGGTTTCCCATTCGGTGAGATCGATACGCGCCACGATATCCGCATGGTTGATGTCGAGATAATGGGTGCTGCTGATATCAAGCTGCTCGTTGACGCGCATGCTCGACTGGCTGTTCAACACCGCAATCAGCAAATATTCGACGGCCAGATAGCGATAGTGCAGGAACAGCACCACGCCACCTTCCGCAAACGTATATTTGCTCAGTTCATCGCGCAAACGACCGGTCGCCGCGCGGCTAAATGCCAGAAAGTCATCTTCCCCTTTGCGGCAGTTACGCAGCGCATCGGCCAGCTCGCTATCCTCGTTAAACAAGCCGTAGGCTTTGCTTTTCGCGCTATAAACCCGGTGCAGCTCTTCCGCCATCTCTTCAACCGCGCGGGTGGCCGGCAGCAAGGTATCGCGCAGCACCAGTTCCAGCTGGTTTTCATCACGTTTAACTAACTGGTGCAGGGCAATCTGGTCGATATCCAGACTCATGGTAGACTCTCCTTTTAGCTCAGGCGCGTATTCAAACACCGCCCGCAGCCGCTTTCAACTGCCAGCACAAACTGATCGCTCTGCTTGCGATAAAATTGCGGAAAAAAGTGCATTGTTACGGTAATATACCGCCTTTTCACCCTTGATTAGACGACGATATGCCACAATCATCCCGTTACAGTGACGAACGCGTGGAAAAGCTCCTCGCAGAGATGGCGCAAATTCTTGAGAAAGACAAAGCGCCAACCGACCTTTCCCTTATGGTATTGGGTAATATGGTAACTAATTTGATCAATACCAGCGTTTCACCGGCTCAGCGCCGCACGCTGGCACGATCTTTCGCGGAAGCGTTGCAGTCTTCCGTCCGCGACGATAACGCTCATTAAAATGCAGATCTGACCTCATAATATGGTAACCAACCGGCAGCGCTACCGCGAAAAAGTCTCCCAGATGATCAGCTGGGGGCATTGGTTTGCCCTGTTTAATATTATCTTCGCGTTTATTTTAGGCAGCCGCTATCTATTGGTTGCCGATTGGCCCGCGTCGCTTGCGGGTCGCATCTATGCCTTTACCAGTTGGATTGGCCACTTCAGCTTCATCGTTTTCGCCGGTTATCTGCTGATCATTTTTCCGCTCACCTTTGTGGTGATGTCTCAACGATTGCTCAGGGTGTTGTCGGCGATTATCGCCACCGCTGGGCTGACGCTGATTATGGTCGACAGCGCAGTGTTCAGCCGCTTCCACCTGCACCTTAATCCGGTGGTGTGGGAGTTGGTGATTAACCCCGATCAAAGTGAGATGGCGCGCGACTGGCAGCTGATGTTTATCAGCGTGCCGCTGATTTTTCTGATGGAGATGTTGTTCGCCACCTGGAGCTGGCAAAAGCTGCGCAGCCTTAACCGACGTTCATTCGGTAAGCCGCTGGCCGCGCTGTTTATCATCGCCTTCTTCGCCAGCCATCTGCTGTATATCTGGGCCGATGCCAACTTCTATCGCCCAATTACCATGCAGCGCGCCAATCTACCGCTCTCTTATCCGATGACCGCGCGTCGCTTCCTGGAGCGCCACGGCCTGTTGGATGCGCAAGAGTATCAGCGCCGTCTGGTACAACAGGGCGATCCGGAAGCGCTATCGGTGCAGTATCCGCTGAGTGACATTACTTTCCGCGATGCGGGTGCACGCCATAATCTGCTGGTGCTGACCGTCGATGGTCTGAATAACGCCACGGTGGACAAAGCGCTGCCGTCGCTCAATCAATTTGCTAGCGAGAACGTGCGCTTCACGCAGCATTACAGCGCCGGACTGCAGCCTGAAAAAGGCTTGTTCGGTCTGTTCTATGGCATCTCCTCCAGCTATATGGATGGCGTGCTGGCATCACGCATGCCTTCCGCCCTGCTCAATGCGCTGAATGCGCAAGGTTATCAGTTCGGTTTATTCTCATCGGATGGCTTTAGTCAGCCGCTGTACCGTCAGGCATTGTTAGCCGATTATTCGCTACCGCAGGCCGATTCACAGCCCAATAGCACCACCGTCACGCAGTGGCAAAACTGGCTCAACGGCCAGAAAGCCAATAGCGCGCCGTGGTTTTCATGGGTGGCGTTGAACGGCGTGACCATCAATGGCGATACGCTGAAGGCGCGTCAACGCAGCTATTTGCGTCAGGCAAGTGATGTTGATGAACAGATCAATACCGTGCTGCAAACGCTGCAGCAGCGCGATTTGCTGAAAAATACCGTGGTGGTGATTACGGCGCAGCGTGCCATCAATCTGGATAGTAATGATGACAATGCTGGCAATCGCGCGACGCTGCAGGTGCCGCTGGTGGTGCATTGGCCGAATACGCCAGCACAAACCATCGATCGCCTGACCAATCAGCAGGATGTGATGACCACGCTGATGCAGCGTCTGCTGCACGTGCGCACCAATCCCGTCAACTACTCGCAGGGTGAAGACCTGTTTGCCGCGCAACGTAGTCACAATTGGGTAGCGAGCAGCGAAGATGGCAAGCTGGTGATCACCACGCCAACCCTGACGCTGGTGCTAAATAATAATGGCAGCTACAGCGCTTATGATGTCCACGGCAAGCCGCTGAAAGATCATAAACCGCAGCTGGCATTGTTGTTGCAGGTGCTGACGGAAGAGAAGCGCTTTGTCGCAAACTGATTAAATATGAGGCAGTTAAATAGCGCTCATCTTGCAATTGCGCGGGGAAACAGTAATATTCCTCCACGTTCGGCACGTAGCGCAGCCTGGTAGCGCACGGTCATGGGGTGTCCGGGGTCGGAGGTTCAAATCCTCTCGTGCCGACCAAATTCCCAAAAAAGCAGCCTTTAAGGCTGCTTTTTTATTGCCTATATCTTTGGCATTAGGATATGCATCTGCCTGAAACTTAGCGGATTAAATTACCAGATTAGTGCCAGAGTATGCCTTATTACCATTTGCAATCAGTCAGTTACCGAAAGAAACTTAAGCAGTTCAAGATCACATTTTCGGATAATTGTGACGGCACTTCATCAAACTGAAACAAAACTGTCACAGACTTCACTTATTCTTAAGCCTCATGTTTTTTCGATGGAAACCGTTATGGTCATCAAAGCAAAAAACCTGCAGGACGCGGAAGAACTGCTGCACTCGGGTATCAATAAAGTTGAACTGGCTTACGATATCGACAGTGACGACTTCTTCCGCCTGGCCAGTCGTTGGTGCGATCGGGGCGCTCGCATTACCAAAGGCCATCAGCACTTTGTGGTGCAGATTAAAGGTATGGCAATTCCCCCGAATAACTAACAGTGAGTGAGCCCCTTTGGCTTGCTCTCCATCCGGCTGACTGGTAAAACTACGTTTTCCGTCGGCCGTGATTTTTTATGTTTGCCTCTCAGACACCGCTTGCTCTGCCCTCTTCTCCCTTTATTCATGCTGCTGGCCTCTCGCTGGACAGCGTGCCGATCGCCTGGTGTGAATTCGATCAGCACCATTGGCATGCCGAACTGCATCATTCGTGGCAACTGCCGCTGCCCACCTCGCTGGAAAGTGCCGTAACGAAGCGCAAAGCCGAGTTTCTGGCCAGCCGCTGGTTGGTACAGCAAAGAGTGGCGCAGCTTGATGAACCCAAGTTTGTCCTGCGTAATGCGCCGGATCGCTCACCGCTATGGCCTGCTGGCATTCAGGCGTCGCTGTCGCACACGCGCAACATTGCGATCTTCGCCGCCACGCGCGATCCATTATGTGTTGGCGTGGATGTAGAGCAAATAATGGCAGAGGAGACTGCCGATGAGACGGCCGAGCTGTTGATGAGCGCTGCGGAAAAGCAGCGCCTGCTGGCGCAACCATTGCCTTTCGCGCAGAGTGCAACGCTGCTGTTTTCGCTGAAAGAGAGTCTGTATAAAGCGCTGTGGCCGCAGCTGCATCAGCCGATGGATTTTCTGCAGGCGGAAGTAGTGGAGTTGGATGTGAAGCAAGGCCATGCACGGCTGCGGCTGTGTCAGGATTTTGCGCCGGATTTTACTGGCAACACGCCGTTGCAGGCGCGTTTCTGGCTGAGCGATGCGCACGTCATAACGTTGCTCACCCATCCGCTGCCGGCAAAATAAAAAACCGGCTCAGAAATAAACCCGAGCCGGTGACAACACAAGACGACAGAAGTGTTCCAGGGACGCAGAAACGAGGATTTCTGCTGTGAGTGACTTTACTTCCTGCGCAACACCTTGCCCAATAAGGCTTTTCGCTAAGCTTTCCCGGCTAGCATCAATGCCCGGTATCGGTGCGATGTACCGCATCCAGCGTGGCCATCTCGCGCTCTTTGCCGGTTAACTCAATCAGCTGTCCTTCACGCATCTCAAGCAGGCGATCGGCATGAATAAAGTAGTGATCGTCGTGACTAATGGCGAAAACGGTTTTACCCGATTGCTGTAACCACGGCAGCAACTCGCGATAGAAGATACGGCGGAAATGGGGATCCTGATCCGCCGCCCACTCGTCGAGCAGCAAAATGTCACGCTCTTCGGCTGCGGCTAACAGCAGCGCCAGGCGTTTGCTCTGCCCTTTCGACAGTTGCAAATTGAGCACTTTGTTGCCTTCGAGCTTGAGCTTATCCTGCATCTTCAGGCGCTCCAGCCACTGCTGCACCAGCGCCGGATTGGCCGGCTGGCCTTGCTGGCCGATTAAACGGTCAAACAGGTGCACATCAGTAAACACCGCCGAGAAGTGTTGGCGATACGCATCGAGATTGTGCCAGTCAACCACCTTGCCATCCAGCAGCAAGCTGCCCGATTGCGGCTGATAAAGCCCGGTGAGCAGCATCGCCAGGGTTGATTTACCGCTGCCGTTGCCGCCAATCAGAAACACCAGTTCTCCACGACGCAGCGTCAGATTGATCGGTCCAACCAGGAAACCCCGTTCGCCATAGTGGAAACTCACATCGCGCAGCTCCAGCGTTTGCCAGTTACTGACGCTCGGTAAGGGTTTAAATGCTTCGTTGTACGGCGCCAGTTCAAAGGTATTGAGTTTGCGGAAGGCGACCTGCGCGCTAAGCAGCGTGGGCAAGGCACCGACCGCCGCCAGCAGCGGCGTGCGCAGGAATAGTAGCGTCAGCGAATAGGTTGCTGCCACCGCAGTATTAGCCCAGCCAAGCCCGTTTGCCATAAAGAACACAATGCCAATCGCGCCCAGCATCATAATATTTGACCAGTTCACTGCGCTGAGGTGGAAAGTATCGGCGCGCACGATGTGGTGGCGATAACTTTTGGCATTCTCCTGATACACGCTGTCGTAAATCAGCTGCGCGCGTTCGCGGTTCAGCTGCAGCTCTTTGCGCCCTTCAATAATGGTCTGGAAGTCGCGATACAGTTCATCTTCTGTCTCGCGCAATTTTGCCATGTGCTGATAAACGCGCGACACCAGCAGCCAGCCACCGACCAGCGTTACCACCAGCCACAAGCTGGTAATCAGCAGCATTTTCGGCGAGAGCCAGGCGAGATAAAGTGCCGAGCCCAGCGTGATGATGATGCCCTGAATCAGCTCGGGTAAACGCACGAAGGCAATGGTGATGGCGCGCACATCGCTGGTAAGACCGGCCAGCAACTGCGCATTGCCAATCTGTTCAAGACGTTCCACCCGCGTATCAAGAATACGTTTGATGAATTCACCGCGCAGACGCCAGACAAAATGGTGGCCGAGCAGGGTCAGCGCCAGCTGTGAACCGAGCGTCACCGCCATCAGCAGAAACAGCTGCCCGAGAAAGCTCGGTAAGACAGAGATCGAGGTGTTCACCGCCACGATCAGCTCATTATTGATATAGGCAATCAGGCCTATACCGAGCACAGCGCTCAGCAGCGTGAGCAGGATGACGCCAATAAAAGGCCAGCGGTACTGGCGATAAACTACATGCAGCAATGCCATCAAAGGGTTCCAGCGGTCAATCAAGCAGCCTGCAGTTTAATGTCGCCCTCGCTGATAGCAAGAATAATTCTCACCCCGCCGCGGCTAAAACGCCCGGCGGAAAGTGAGGTTGTAGCGGAAAGCGCCCGCCTGCGGATGAATGCCCGCTTTAAGCGGCAAAATGCCGTGATAGCGCAGGCGTGAAGGCCCGCCCCACACCACAATGTCGCCATGTTCCAATAGCACACGCTGGGTAGCATCGCCGCGTTCGAAGCCACCGAACTGGAACACCGCCGGCAGCCCTAGCGACACGGAAACAATCGGCTGGCGTAGATCCTTCTCATCCTTATCCTGATGCAGCGTCAGTTTCGCACCGGGTTCATAGCGATTAATCAGACACGCATCGGGATTGTAACCGCTAAAACCGGCTTCGCCTGCCGTCTGCTGCGCCAGCTCGCGGAACAGCGCGGGCATCGGTGGCCAATGCTGCCCGCTGTTGTCGTCCTGTTCGGTGTATTGATAGCCGCGTGAATCGGTTGACCAACCAAAATCGCCGCAGTTAGTCATCGCCACCGACATACGATGGCCGCCGGGCGTGATGCGATGCTCGAAGGGATTCTGTGCGGAAATGTCATGAATCGCGGCCAATAACGCATCGGCCCGATCGCGAGCGCGACGGCGCAGAATGACGGCGCCCTCTGCCAGCGGCTCTTGCCACGGGGCTTCTTCACTGAATAAGTCCAACATCTGCGCCTCCTTTACTGTGATTTCTGATCGATCAGGAAAGATTTGAACTGCGGCGACATCCAGTGGCTAAAACCATCGCCCTGCTTAGTGATCAAATAGACGGCCAAATGCTCTTTCAGCGCTAGCGCCTGCGCACGTTCGCTGCCCAGCACCATCAAGCCGGTATCCCAGCCATCCGCTTCCAGCGCGGTGGTGGCAATCACCGTCGCCGAAACCAGCTTATGCTCAATCGGCCGGCCGGTGCTGGGATCGATGACGTGCGAAATGCGTTTGCCATCCAGTTCATAATAGTTGCGATAGCTGCCCGAGGTGCTGATGCCATGCCCTTGCAAATCGACACGGGCTTCTACCGCGTTTTCGCGATCGGTCGGTTTCTGAATCGCTACGCGCCACGGCTGCTGGTTGGCATTCACGCCACGGCTTAACACCGCGCCGCCCACCGAGACCAGATAGTTGGTGATGCCTTGCTGCTCCATCAGACGCGCCAGGTGATCGGTGGCATAACCTTCGCCCATGGTAGAGAGATCAACATACAAGCCTGGCAGATCTTTCTGCAGCCACTGACCGGCAACGCCCTGAATTACACGCAAGTGCTGTAAACCGCTCAGCGCTTTGGCCGCGGCAATTTCGGCATCGGTTGGCGTATGCAACGGCTGTTGGGTTGGGCCGAATCCCCATAAATTGACCAGCGGCCCGACGGTGATATCCATCGCACCCGCCGTTTTTTTGCCAATACGCAGCGCCAGAGTGACGATATCCGCCATATCCGCGCTCACCGGCTGCGCTGCCGTGCCTTGATACTGATTAAATTGCGATAGCACCGAATCAGGCTTCCACGTCGATAATTCACCGTCATCACGGTCTAGCTGCTGCTGAATCATTTGCTGCAACGTCGCTTTACGTTGCGGCTCAACGCCGGCGACGCTAACGCGCCAAACGGTGCCCATGGTTTTGCCTTCCAGCACCACCGCCTGTTGACTATCATTTTTTTCACAACCGCTCAGGCCGCATGCCATTAAGCCAATTAGCAGAATATTCTTAAGGCACATACTTTCCTCTTATGAAACGCATAACTTCAGCCCATTGCTAAGCATAAAATCTTGTAAATCAGTCTAAAGACCCTTGATGTTTGTTAAGCGCTGGCCCAGGATAATCGGTCCCTGCAACGGTATGTCTTCAGGAGAATGAGATGATTTATATGATAATTGCAGTGACCACCGGGTTATTTATTTTTGGCAGCTTCAAATGCTGGCAGCACTATCGCCATCGTCTGATTCAGCATTATCCCTCACGCAGACGTTAAATTTTTGCACCAGAAAGTCATCATCCTGCACCGCTTCAGCGCTGGCGCAGTGTAGCAAAGTCGCGGCAAGGCGCGTGGCGCTGAGAGCGGTGGAATGGCATGAATTCTGCATTGTTGATGGGGAGTTGAACATCAGCGAGGTGCAGAATGGAAAATATCAAAACGCAGAACAGTAAATGGCAGCACTGGCTTAGCTTCTCCGCTTTTACGCTGGCGGGTGTGGCGATGGAAGGCAGCGTAACGTCCATCACCCAACCACCGCAGCAACCGGCGCCAAAAGCCAAAAAATGGCGCGGTGTGCAGTAAACCGCTACAGCCCCAACTCACTCAAGCCCGGATGATCGTCCGGGCGCGTGCCCTCCGGCCAATGAAACAGACGCGCTTGCGCGCTGATTGGCAGATCGTTAATGCAGGCGAAACGCTGGATCATTAAACCATCGGCGCCAAAGTGCCAGTTTTCATTACCATAGCTGCGGAACCAGTTACCGCTGTCATCATGCCATTCATAGGCAAAACGCACCGCTAGCTTATCTTCATGCCACGCCCACAACTCTTTAATCAGCCGATAATCCAACTCTTTAACCCACTTGCGCTGCAGGAAAGTCACCACTTCCGCGCGTCCATTCACGAATTCGCTGCGATTGCGCCAGCGCGTATCTTCGCTATAAACCAATGAAACACGCTGCGCGTCGCAACTGTTCCAGGCATCTTCCGCCATGCGGACTTTCTGTAACGCCGTTTGTTGATTGAACGGTGGCACCAGCATCTTTTATCTCCTGATAATGTAGACAGGTCTGTCTACTTGATTCATCCTGCCGTATGTAGACAATTCTGTCTACATTTCTTAAAGGATTTTTTGATGCTTGAGCCCCTGGTTTTTGATGCGACGGCTTCCGCACGCGAGCGTATTTTGCTGTGCGCCCAGCAGCTGTTTTACCAACAAGGCATTCGCGCCACCGGCGTGGATAAAGTGATTGCTGAGGCCGGCGTCACCAAGGTGACGTTCTATCGCCACTTTCCGGCGAAGAATGCACTGGTGGTCGCGTTTTTGCAGCAGCGCCATCAGCGCTGGATGGCGGCTTTTCGTGTCGCGCTGGATCAGCAGATGGCACTGATTAATGCCCTGCCCGCCGCCTTACTGAGTTGGTTCAACGATGCCGATTATCGTGGCTGCGCATTTATTAACACCGCTGCCGAATTAGGCACCACGTTGCCGGAAGCCAGTGAACTGATTCGCCAGCATAAGCACGAGATGGCGCAAGCAATAAGCGAAAAGCTGACGCCAGAACAGCAAATAAAAACAGCGCAGATTGTGTTGCTGGTAGAAGGGGCAATTGTGCAGGTGCAGATTGGGGAGGATGCGAAACAGGTGGTCGAGGTGCTACAGGCCGCGCTGGATGCGCTGATAAAAACGGGAGCGTGACCGCTAAGCCACGCTCCATCACGATTAGAACTGGTAAACCAGACCTAATGCTACGACGTCATCGGTGTTGATTCCGGCTGCGTCGGTGAAGTTACTGTCGTCCAGCAGGTTGATCTGATAATCAACATAGGTCGACATGTTTTTGTTGAAGTAGTAAGTCGCACCTACATCAATGTATTTCTTCAGGTTCTGGCTGCCGTATCCTTCGATATCAGAGCCGCGAGAAGAAACGAAGGCCAGAGATGGACGCAGGCCGAAATCGAACTGATACTGTGCGACCAATTCCCAGTTATCCGCTTTGTTGGCGTAACCGTAAATCGAGCCATCATCGCTGGCACCAAAGCGCGTTGCGTTATAAGAACGGCTGTACATCGCGGCCAGGTAGATGTTGTTCGCGTCATACTTCAGCGCGCCGCTGTAAGCTTCGGCTTTATCACCACGACCAAGGATGCCTGCGGTACGTGGGTTGTTGCCATTCTGGTTATTGGTACGATCCGACTGGAACATTGCCGCACCAATACCGAAGCCTGAACCCAAGTCATAGGTGGTGCTCAGACCGTAGCCGTCGCCATTTTCACCCAGTACATCACGACCAGAGCCCGTCGCTTCGGTTGGGTTGTCGTTTTTGCCTTGATACTGAACTGCGAAGTTCCAGCCATCGACTAAACCGAAGAAGTTGGTATTACGATAGGTTGCGAGGCCGTTGCTGCGCTGGAACAGGAAGTTGTCCGCGCCGTAGGTATCGCCACCGAACTCTGGCAACACGTCAGTCCATGCGCCGAGATCGTACATTACGCCGTAGTTACGACCGTAATCGAATGAACCTGCATCACCAAATTTCAGACCGGCGAAGCCAACACGCGTATAGCTGTTAGCGGTGCCTTCGCTTTCAGCGGTGTTGAGTGCCGCCTGATATTCCCACTGGCCGTAACCGGTCAGCTGATCGGTCACCTGAGTTTCACCTTTGAAGCCAAAACGCAGGTAAGACTGGTCACCGTCCGAGCCAGAGTCGTCAGAGAAATAGTGCAGACCATCAACTTTACCGTAGAGGTCTAATTTGTTGCCATCTTTGTTGTAAATTTCAGCTGCGCTTGCTGATCCTGCAACCAGCAATGCAGGAATCATCAGGGAGAGAACGCGACGTTTCATTTTATTACCCTCTTTTAATGTGCCTTTATTTATGCCACTGCAAACTGAACGATTAAAAATTCAGCCGGCAAGCCATTGTTATTTTATGTTGGGCAATAATCTATCACGAAAATGATACTAAATTTCCAAAACTGTTTCATTGTATTAAAAAGTTATTTCAGGATGTAATTTTCGGGGAACTAATAACCAGCACAGATAGGTAAAAAATATAGCACTTAATGACAACATGGATTTAAAACATTACAAAACAGCAAATTACATGAATTACATTTTCGCACTGAATGACAAAACTCATCATCATCCAGAGCATACAATTATCTCGCTATCATCATTTATTTCATTATTACCTTCATTCACCCCGAATGATTTGATTTACCCTAATTTCCCGCCGGACAAGATTGTCCGGCATTTTTTTGCCCAAAATTCAGCCCCAGCGATTATATTGCGTAAAGTTAATTACGCGAGACAAATTAACCCAGACAATTCCGAGGCATTATTTGCCGCTTTCCGCACATTTTGTTCAATGTATAGCCTTAAAATGGCAATGTTAATTTCCGTGCACAACAAAGATTGCTGGAATATTACCCGGTGCATAATATTAGCGCTCGCGCAGCGATTCTTTAGCTTTATTCAGTGGCTTAAGCAAATAATCCATGACGGTTTTCTGACCGGTTTTAATCTCCACATTTGCCACCATGCCGGGCATGATGGCGAACCTGCGGCCGCTTTTATTAGTCAGCTCGGCTTTTTGCGTACGGACATACACGCGATAGTAAAATTCTTCGTGCCGCACCTCATCCTGCAGCGTATCCGGCGAAACGGTTTCGACCTCGCCATGCAGATCGCCATAAATTGAGGCGTCGTAAGCGGTGATCTTCACCACCGCTGGCAAACCTGGGCGAATGTAGCCGATATCTCGCGGGTTGATGCGCGTTTCAATCAGCAGCTGATCTTCGAGCGGAACAATCTCCATCAGCTTGCCACCCGGCTCCAGCACGCCGCCCACGGTGGTGACCCGCACATCTTTCACAATGCCGCGTACCGGTGACAGCAGCGTGGTGCGCGTCAGCAGATCCTGTTTACCTGCCGCCACCTGCAGCTGCGCATCCAGCTCACCATTGTTCTTCACCTGCTCTTCATGGGCGCGCACATAATAGTCGTTGCGCGCTTCGTCGATTTTACCGCGTAGATCGCTAACCTGGCGGCGCAGGCGAATAACATCCACCTTGCCCGCTGCACCGCGCAGCATCAGTGGTTCCGTCACGTTGAGTTCCGCCTGCACCAGCGCCAGCGATTGCTGCAGATTGGCAATGGTCTCAACGAAATTTTGCCGTCTGGCTTGATAGAGCTGCGTTTCGCGCGCGACCAGCTCGGGATGCTGCAGAATATCGGCACTGAAGATCAATGGTCGATCGCTGAGCTCGGCCTGTAAACGCTCAGCCGAGGCGCGCAGCGTGCGCACGCGCGCTATCGCCTCACCAAAATTGGTTTGGAAACGTGTGGGATCGAGCGTTGCCAGCACCTGGCCGCGCTGCACGATATTGCCTTCGTGTACGTCGAGCTGTTTCACAATGCCGCCATCAAGGCTATCAATCATTTGCGCACGGCTGGAGGGCGTGACCTTGCCAATGCCCACCGTGACTTCATCCAGCACAGCGAAGTGCGCCCACAGTAGAAACAGCAGCAGCGCGACGACGCATAGCCAAATGATTGCCGAGGTGCGACGTTCGCGCCGCGCCAGATCTTTATCCAGCATGACCACACTCATGCGGCATCTCCTTTGTGGCTGCTGGCATGACGTAAAATCTCATCGCGCGCACCATCCGCCACAATGCGGCCGTTATCCATCACCACGATGCGGTCCACCATACGCAGCAACGCCGGCCGATGCGTGACCAGCACCAGCGTGCGCCCCGTTACCCACTGCGCCAGTTGGCGAATGACCTGTGCTTCGAGCTGTTCGTCCATCGCCGCTGTCGGTTCATCCAGCAGCACCACCTGCGGCTGACGCAGAATCAGCCGACTCAGCAGCACCATTTGCCGTTGGCCGCCGGATAAACCGCGCCCGCCTTCATGAATAATGCGGTCAAGACTGGCGGCATCCTGCTGCACCAGGGTCAACGCGCCGCTGATGCGCAGCGCCTGCAGCATCTCCTGTTCGCTGGCATGCGGATTACCGAGCAGCAGGTTCTGGCGTAGCGTGCCGAAGAATAGCCGTGAATCCTGCGATAACCAGCCAAGCTGACGACGCAGATCGACCGGATCAATGCAGGTGAGATCCACGCCATCGACCAGCACTTTTCCCTGACTGGCGCGCGCCTGGCCGGCCAGCATTTTTAGCAGCGTGGATTTACCCGCGCCGACTTTCCCCAGAATCGCCACGCGCTCGCCGGGCGTAATCTGCAGCTGTGGAATGTTCAGCACGCTATTGCCGCTCTCGTCGTCATAGCGATAGTGCACATTTTGCAGTTGATAATGCCCGCTAAGCACCGGACAGTGCGCCAGCGTGGCGTGATCGGGCTGATCAAGCGGTTTTTTCAGCAGTTCATCCAGCCCTTTCATGGCCGATTTGGCATGCTGCCAGCGCGAGAACACCATAGTGAGCTGCATCAGCGGCGCAATGGTGCGTGATGAGAGCAAGCTGCATGCCACCAGCGTGCCGGTAGTAATTTGATTGTCGAGCACCAGATAAACGCCAAACACCAGCATGCCGGCGTAGGTCAGCTGCTGCACGCTGGCTGACCAACCGGTGAGCCGCGCGCCCCACAAACGTTGCTGATTGCTGATACCCGCGCTCACTTCATGAGTTTGCTCCCACTGACGCTGAAAGTAGGGCTCGGCTTGCAGCGCCTTGATGTCTTCCACGCCTTCGAGGGTTTCCACCAATACCGCCTGACGCAGCGCGCTCTCACGCAAGCCTTCCTGCGCCAATCGCGCCATCGGAATCTGCACCAGTAACCCCGGAATGACGATCAGCGGTATGGCGAGTAGCGGAATCAGCACCAGCCAACCGCCAATCGACGCCATAATCAGCAGGAACAACAAAACGAACGGCAGATCGGCGGCAGCGTTAACGGTGGTTGAAGTTAGCAGTTCGCGCACCTGATCAATCTCGCGCAGCTGAGCAATAAAGGAGCCGGTCGAGCGCGGCCGCGCTTCGTTACGAATATTCATCGCCCGCGCGAATAACATGGCCGATATTTTCAGGTCGATGCGTTTACCCATCAAATCGGAGACCTGAGTGCGCATCAGGCGGATGAGATATTCCACCGCCGCGGCCAGCAGCACACCCGCAAACAGCACCCATAACGTTGGCTGTGACTGCGCGGGAATGACCCGATCGTAAACCTGCATCGAAAACAGAATGCCAGCCAGTGCCAGCACGTTTCCCACCAGCGAGGCCAGACTGATTTCCGCGATACGTCGCTGCATGCCGCGAAAATTGTGCCAGAACCAGTGTGGCTGATACGGCTGCACAAATTCATCGATACGCGCATCACGCGCCCGCGCCGCCACGCCAATCACACCTACTTCCGTCTGTGCCTGCGCAAGTAAATCACTTAATTGTGCTGCGCGGATCACATCGCCACTTTCACTCAGCCAGTAGCGCGCGCCACCGTCGCTATCAACCTCTTCGATCAGCGCCACGCTGCCGTTTTCCAGCAGCAGTAACACCGGCACAATCTCCTGACGCCAGCGCAGCGTCTGGTGAGGAACCAGCATCAAATGCAGGCCCAGCAGTCCAGCCAAACGGGCTAACTGTTGCGCAGGAGCCAGATGTTGAAACCAACGCATTTGCTGGCGTAGCGTATTGCCCTCAGCCGGCTTACCGAAGCGTGCCGCCACGCGCAGCATCGCCGCGATGCCGTTGTCGCTGTTGAAGGGTTGTGCAGTCATCCCTGGAGTCCCGTAAAAGTAAAGTAGGCAGGCAACCGCTAGCAGGCGCTAGCGGTTGGTATGCGGATTACACCAATGTCTGCACCTGATGTTGCTGTTGCACATGATCGGCGAGGGTGTAACTGCTGTCGCTGGCGCTGTAGTGGCTTTCCACCACGCGGCTGGCGGTGGCATCGCTGTGCTGATCGTGTTGGCTGACGTTGCTATCAGTAACATTCACCAGCAGCGTGTCCAGCTGCTCGCTGCTAACCTGCGCCACCGCTTCGTGGCTATCGACGGTCACCGGTCGCGTCGCCGTCGCGATATTGCCCGCTTTATCTTGCGCGCTGACTTTCATCTGATAGCTGCCATCATCCAGCGGGGCAAGTTGGCCGGCCAGAATGGTCAGCGCCCAGTTGCCATCGGCTTTAACCGTAGCGCTATAACTTTGATCGCCGAGCGTTAACGTGACCAAACTGCCCTGCTCAAGGTGGCTGCTGCTGCCCTGAATCAGATGCCAGTTATTCACCTCGGCCGCATCCAGCACGCCATCGCCAAACGGTTGGTTTAGCGTGATGGTTGGCAATTGATGGGTAGCAACGTTGAACAGATTCTCAATGACCTGGGTGTCATGATTGCCGTACTGATCCCAGCGCGTGGCGATCGGCGATACTTCACCATCCGGCAAGGCCTGAAGATCCTCGGCGCTGATGGTCACCATGCCTGCGACCGGCGTGTAATTTTTACCATTGAGCGTAAGCTGATTTACCCCTTCCAGATAGAAGCTAAGATCGTGCTGAGCTTCCTGCTGGTTGAGCGTGGTATCGCCGCCGATATTAATTTCGTAGTAGATGGCTGGCAGCTGGGTGACCACATTCAGCTCCAGCAGCGCATCGGTGCTGTTACCGGCACCGTCCAGTGCATAAACGCGGACTTCACCCAGAGAGATAAAGCTCGCCACTTCACTGGCCGGAATGGTCACCTGCCAGTGACCATCGCTGCCAATCTGCGCGTGATAAACCGCATCACCGCTGCACAGTAACAACTGCTGGCCCGGCACCACCACCGAGAGCGCGCCGCTAAAGGTGAGATCGTTAAGGCTTTCCTCTTTATTGATGACGTTATCTGCCGTGACCTTGTCGAAGCTGATATGCGGCAAGCTGCTAACGTGGGTAATTAGCGTGATGTCCTGGTACGTGGAGGTGGTTTTGCCGTTGGGATCGGTAGCGCTGATTTTGAGGCTGTACACACCATCCTTGAGTGCCTGCAGATCCTGCTCATGAATAGTGGCGGTCCATTCGCCCTTCTCATTAACGCCACCAAGGTATTTTTTCCCGGCTAAGGTGAGCGTAATGGCGCTATTCACCGGCATATGTGTGACGTTGCCATGTACCTCTACGCCATAAATCCCTTCGGCAACGCTGACGGCATTGTCACCGCTGATGGTATCCACGCTAAGCGTCGGTTTTACGGTTTTATCCACGTACACACCAAAGCCAACCTGAGTATCGGTGCTGTTACCGGCTTTGTCGGTGATGGTGAGCGTAAGTGAGTAAGCCCCGTCGGCCAATCCGTGCAGCACTGAAGGCGGCATGGAGGCATTCCAGTAACCCCACTTATTTACCGTGCTGTGCCAGCTTTCACCGTTGAACGTCAGGGTGACCGTGGCGCCCGGCTCGGACTCCGCGCGGCCGCGCAGATGAATATTTTTACCCGCTTCCCAGGCGGCAATCACGCCATCTTGCGCAATCGGCTCATACGGGCGCAGAGGCGCGGGCGGTGTGGTGTCGACACTGCGGGTTTGCAGACTGGCGGCATCGTCCGTCACCGGATAAAGGCTGACCGCGGATTGCAAAATTGCCGCTAATTGTTGTTCAGATTGATGTGAAGACATTGATAACCTCGTTACAGGAAATGCGTTGCAGCAGTCATTATGCTTATTAATGCTTTAAGCGAACCGGTGCGCCATACAGGCCGTTAATAAACGGCCCGCTTCGCCTGATGAAAACGGGTTACCAGCAGGTAACAAGGATGAAAGTAAACCACAGCAAAATTCTCCCAAAGAGGAGAAATAATATCGATCTCGCTATATTCCGCATCGGGAGCCGATGGGATGACTAACATATCGGTTTTAGGTGGTCGCTGCCTATTGGCGAAAATCCGGAAATAGGCGCTTTGCGACAGCGCCAGGATAATGACGTGTAAGCCGCGTGTGGCGCGGAAACTTCCATCAGTATACTGCATCAATCGTCAGAAAAAATTTTACTTAAGTCACTCTAGTTTTGGTTGGTACATGCCAGGAAAGTTCTGGAAAAGCGTAGCGTCAGGTAAAAAATCGGTAATATGCCTGTTTAAGGCGCTAAACCTCACGCACCATTCGTGTGGGATGCCAGGTTTGACGCCGGCTTTAATGCTAAACTTCGTCGCTTCATCCGCTAATGAAAAACACTCTTTATGACAGCACTGGACGCCGCGCAACAGAATAAATTGCACCACCGTGTCAATGCAGGAACACGTATCGTTTTCCTTATCGCCGGACTGGCTATGTCCGCCTGGGCACCGTTGGTGCCGTTTGCCAGCCAGCGTCTGGCGCTGAGCGGTGCATCGCTCGGAGGATTGCTGCTGTGCCTTGGCATTGGCTCTTTGGCGGCGATGCCAGTTACTGGTGGTTTAATCGCGCGTTTTGGTGGTCGTCGGGTGATGCTGTGCTCCACGCTCGTGGTGTTGGCAGTTCTGCCGCTGCTGGCCACGCTTAATGTGATGTGGCAGATGGCCGCAACGCTGATGGTGTTTGGCGCCGGGCTCGGTATGCTGGACGTCGCCATGAACGTGCAGGCTGTTGAAGTGGAAAAAGCGGCAGATAAACCGATGATGTCGGGTTTCCACGGTTTCTTCAGCCTGGGCGGCATTATTGGCGCGGGCTCCGTCAGCCTGCTGCTTGGCGCGGGGCTGACGCCATTGCAGGCGATTGGCGTGGTGATGGCGCTGATTGTGTTGCTGCTGCTGTGGAGCCTGCCGACGTTGATGACCGAGCGCCTGCATCAGCCCGATCAACCGTGGCTGGTGATCCCGCGCGGCTGGGTCGCCTTCCTCGGCTTGCTGTGCTTTATTCTGTTTCTTGCCGAAGGCGCGGTGCTGGATTGGGGCGCGCTGCTGCTGCTGCAAAGCCCGGAGATGAGCCCTGCGCACGCCGGTTTGGGTTATGCGGTGTTCTCGGTGGCGATGACCATTGGTCGCTTAACCGGCGATAAAGTGATTCAGCGCTTTGGCCGCTATCCGGTGATGTTGACCGGTGCATTGGCTGCGGCTGCGGGGATGACGCTGGCGGTGTTGCTGCCGTGGCCACAAATCGCGCTGCTGGCTTTCCTGCTGGTGGGCTTTGGCCTCGCCAATACGGTGCCGATGTTGTTCAATGCTGCCGGGAATCAACACGATATGCCGTCGAATCTGGCGATTTCGGCCATGACAACGTTAGGCTATGCGGGTATTCTTTCAGGTCCGGCTTTAATCGGATTAATTTCCCAGTGGATCAGCCTGAGTGGCGCATTTTTACTTATCGCTCTGCTGCTGCTGGCCGTCGCGGCCAGTGCCCGACGGGTTGCGCGCTAATTCCATGGTCCTGAGACACTATGCTGCCTTATAAATTTCCTCTGACATCCGGCAATGTAACGCGCTTTTTCGTGGTGTTTAATCTGGTGCTTTTTCTGGCGCTCGGCGCGATGGTGCATAACAGCGTCAATGCCTGGATTACTGAGAAGCGCTATGCGATGACTGATTTGGCGCGCGCCATGCAGAAACGCATCGATGCGTCGCGCTTTGCTACCTGGCAGATCTATGAAAACCTCGCCACCAGCGCCGCCGGATCGTCGCCGAACAGCAATCTTCAGGAAACCCGCCTGCGCCCGGATGTCTACTATCTGGAAAAAACCCGACGCAAAACGGAAGCGCTGATCTTCGGTTCGCACGACGGCAGCACGCTGGATATGACCATGCGCATGTCCAACTATCTGGATACGCTGTGGGGCGCAGAAAATCCGACCTGGTCGATGTACTTCCTTAATGGTCAGGACAATAGCTTGATCATGATCTCAACGTTGCCGCTGAAAGATATGGCAACGCGCTATAAAGAGAGCGCGATCAATACCATGGTTGATAGCCGCCGCGCGGAGATGTTGCAGCAGGCCAATGCGCTGGATGAACGTGAAAGCTTCTCGCCGCTGCGCCATTTTGCCTGGCAAAACGATCACTACTTTACGCTGCGCACCACCTTTAATCAGCCGGGCCATTTAGCCACGGTGGTGGCGTTCGATCTGCCGGTTAACGATTTGATTCCGCGTAATATGCCGCTGGAGAACTTCCAGTTGCGGCAGGACGCCACGCAAACCTCAACCACCACCAATAGCGACGATACCAGCAGTGAAACCACGCACGTAGCGCTGGTTAATCCCAATCTGGAGATCGCCGCTTCGCTGCCGAGCACCTCATTACAGCTGGTGTATCGCGTGCCGCTCACCAGCTTGGCGCTGGATACGCTGCATAACCTGATGTGGCCGCTGCTGATCAACCTTGTGCTGTTTTTACTGTCGATTGCCGGCATTACGCTGCTGCGTCAGCAATCGCTGCGCCCGAATGAGAATCAAAGCGCCGAGCTCGATTCCCTGCGCATGCTGAACGAAGAGATTGTTGCCAGTTTGCCGGTTGGCCTGCTGGTGTATGACTTCGCCACCAACCGCACACTGCTCAGCAATAAGATCGCGGAGCATCTGTTGCCGCACCTCAATCTGCAGAAAATCATCAATATGTCCGATCAGCATCAGGGCGTGCTGCAGGCGACCATCAATAATGAAGTGTATGAGATCCGCCACGCGCGCAGCGTGTTATCGCCGCATACGCAGCTGTTTATGATGCGCGATCAGGACCGCGAATTGCTGGTCAATAAGAAGCTGCAGAAGGCGCAGCAGGTGTTAGATCGCAACCACCAGATGCGCCAGCAGCTGATGCATAACCTTGGACACGCACTGAATCGTCCGCTGCAAAGTATGGTCACGCAGCTGGTGCAACTTAGCCAGCGTGATGATGACGAGAGCGTGCTTGATCTGCTCGACGAAAGCCAGGGCCTGGCGCGCCTGGTCGATGACATCGTGCTGCTCAATCGCCTTGAAGCGCATGATTGGTCGCCGGATGCCAGCGTGTTCAATCTGCAGGATATGCTGGATGAGATCGCGCTGGAAAGCCTGCCGCTGTTGCGCCGCAAAGGCCTGGCGCTGGTGATGAACAACCATTTAGCCAACGACGAAATGCGCTTTGGCGATCGTCGTGCGCTGCGTAAAGTGCTGACCACGCTGATGCATTACTCGCTCACCACCACCCGCTGGGGCAAAATTACGCTGGAGATTAGGTCCAGCGAAGAGAAGCCGAATCAGGTGCTGCTGCAACTGGTGGATACCGGCGCCGGCTTGAGCGTCGACGAGCTGGCGAATGTCGATTTCCCCTATCTGGGCGAAACCACGCAGGACCGCTTCGGTCAGGCATCTGGCATGGCATTTTTCCTGTGTAAGCAGCTGTGTAAACAGATGGGCGGGCTGCTCGAGATCATCGCCAAACCCGATATCGGTACGCGCTACAATATTCAACTGCCGCTGGCATTAGAAGAACAGCAAGGTGAGCAGGAAGAGAAGCTGCTGGAAGGCGTCACCGCGCTGGTGGATATCGCCGTTGAAGACGTACACAAAATTGTGTGTCGCCACCTGGAAAACTGGGGCGCCAAATGCCTGACTTCGGACGAACGTTTGACCGGTCAGGATCATGATGTGCTGGTGACCGACGATCCCGCGCGCCTGAACGGCTGGGCGCTGTTACTGGCCGGTGACGAGATGGGCCATCACGCGTTGAACGATCGGCAATTCCGGGTCAACTTCAATCTCAGTAATGCGCTGCTTGATGCGCTACTGGCCCTGATTGAAAAGCAACTTTCTCATGACTTGATGGAGGAGAGTAGCGAAGATGAAGCAGCCACGCCGCTGATGAGCGGAGGCTATTTCCAGCTGTTTACCGAGACAGTACCGCCAGATGTGAAGAGACTGTATACTGAAGCGGCGGAAAAGGATTATCCCTCGCTTGCTCAGACAGCACATCGCCTGAAAGGCGTGTTTGCCATGCTCAATCTGGTGTCAGGTAAACAGCTTTGTGAAGCGTTAGAACAACACATAAAAGTATGTGACGATTTAACCATTAAAAATACCACCAGTGAAATTGACGCTTACGTCAGCCAACTGCTGCAGCAAGGTAACCAATAAGATGAATAACTTGAACGTAATTATTGCCGATGACCATCCGATCGTTTTGTTCGGTATCCGTAAGTCGCTGGAACAGATCGAATGGGTTAACGTTGTAGGTGAGTTTGAAGACTCAACAGCATTAGTAAACAGCTTGCCCAAACTGGACGCCAACGTCCTGATTACCGACCTCTCGATGCCAGGCGAGAAATACGGTGACGGTATCACCCTGATCAAATACATCAAACGTCACTATCCGGATCTCTCGATTATCGTTCTTACCATGAACAATAACCCAGCGATCCTGAGCGCGGTGTTGGATCTGGATATTGAAGGGATTGTCCTGAAACAAGGCGCACCAACCGATCTGCCTAAAGCACTGGCTGCTTTACAGAAAGGTAAAAAATATACGCCGGAAAGCGTGGCAAAACTGCTGGAGCGCATCAGCGCCGGTGGTTACGGTGACAAGCGTTTGTCGCCGAAAGAGAGTGAAGTGCTGCGTCTGTTCGCCGAAGGTTTCCTGGTAACTGAGATTGCCAAGAAGCTGAACCGCAGTATCAAAACCATCAGTAGCCAGAAGAAATCAGCGATGATGAAACTGGGCGTGGAAAACGATATTGCGCTGCTGAACTATCTCTCTTCTGTTAGCGCTACTCAGGTCGACAAAGAGTAATCCTCAACAGGCGGCGCTTCGGCTCCGCCTGTTTTTCGCTTTACCCTTCCCTGCCTTTCCTGACGCGTTCCGCGTATACCGCCAGCGTGCTTATCAGTACATCTAGCGTCACGGGTTTTGACAAGCAGTTATCCATTCCTGCTTCCATACAGCGCTGCTTCTCTTCCGCCAGTGCATTCGCCGTTACGCCAATCACCGGGAACGTATGTCCTAACTGACGCAGACGTTGTGTCAGGCGATAACCATCCATATTCGGCATATTGACGTCGCTCAGCACAATATCGATGTGGTTGCGGCTCAGCACATTCAGTGCATCCACCCCATCCTGCGCCGTTTTAGTCTGATAACCGACGGTACCCAGCTGCTCTGACAGCAGCATACGGTTGATAGGATGGTCATCCACGATCAGCACGATAATATCTTCAAAGGTTGCCGCCTCTTTTGCTGCCACCAGCTGCAGCGGCGCGGCGGTTTCGCTATTGATGTTGATGCGATAGATGCGGCCCAGTAGCTGTGGCAAATCGTGTAACATCGCGCTGCTTTGAATCCAGCGACCGGGTTCCGTTTCATGCGGCATATCGATGTGCTCACCGCAGATGCGAATACGCGCGCGCCCGCTTGGTGCGGGAAGCTCATCGTGATCGCTGATGATCACATCATCGCTTGCCGCCTGGCCGTGGTAATAAGCCACCTGAATACCCTGCTGCTGCAGCAAGCGCAGCAGGAAGCTGGCGAGATACTCATTACGCATATCCAGCCAGATAGCTTTTTCCTGCAAGCCATCCAGCAGCGGTGGCGCCGCGAGTTGACCGGAATAGATGGGAATCCGCACCACAAACTGGCTGCCCATGCCCGGTTCCGAATCAACTTCGATATCACCATCCATCATGTTGATGAGTTTTTCACAGATCGCCAGGCCCAGCCCGGTTCCCTGGAAATTACGCTGCACGCCCGATCCCACCTGGAAGAACGGATCGAACAGACGCGTCACCTCTTTGGCCGGGATGCCTACGCCAGTGTCACGCACGCGGAACGCCAGATAGCCCTCTTTCACGTATGCATGCAGAATGATGCAGCCGGTGTGCGTGAACTTGATGGCATTGTTTAGCAGGTTAGAAATCACCTGCTGCAGACGCATGGCATCGCCATCCATCGTCAGCGGCACATCGTTCTCGATAAACACATACAGCGTCAGCCGCTTGCGTACCACCAATGAGAGATAGTTGCTGGCGATGTGATTGACCACCTCGCGTGGAGAGAACGGATGCGGTTCGATTTTCAGCTGTTCAGATTCGATTTTTGAGAAGTCGAGAATGTCGCTGATGATTTTTAACAGCAGGCTTGACGAGTTATTCATCGCTGTCACCAGCGAATCCACTCCTTTCGGCAACACTTTGGTCTGCAGCAGATCGAGGTTACCGATGATGCCGTACAGTGGGGTACGCAACTCGTGGCTGACGGTGGCAAGGAACATCGATTTCGACTGGCTTGCCTGCTCGGCAGAGTGCGCCATCTCCTGTAGCGATTGCTCCATGCGTACGCGGGCCGAGACATCCACCAGCACGCAAATCGCTACGTTTTCATTACGGTAGCGTGAATGCACGAAGCTAATTTGCAGGTTGGTGTTGCTGCCGGTCAGCACATCAACAAAGTTGACCTGCTGACCGCCGATAATTTCATTCAGCCGCTGGCGATCTTCCTGCGTTAGCAGCGTCAGATAGTTGTGCGCCAGCTCATTACTCAAAATGTTGGTGCCGTCACTGGTGCGCAGAATGCAAATTCCTACCGGCGCAGAAGCGACTATCTTGCGGTTAAACTGTTCATGCTCTTCCAGCCGATGCGCATTCTCTTCTGCCGGCAGGAACATACGGCGCTCAAATATCCACGCCAGGGTGAATAAAATCACTGCCGTGAAGATGTTAAGCAGCAGCGCGTTAATCAGCATCAGCTTAAGCTGATCCATCAATACGTTGGTCGACAGTGACCACACCACATTGAGATTCGACGGCGGCAACGGTTTTTTCAGCACCAGCTGGCGATAGCTGTCGAGATAGCCAAACCAGGTGTTGTTATCCGGCAGATCGTCCAGCGAATAACCCGGCCCGCCGCGACGCGAGCTGATCAGTGGACGATAGTTTTCATCGGTGATGGTCGCCACCAGCGGTAAACCGCCCGGCTGAATAAACTCATCCAGACGGATATTCTGCTCTACGCCCAACAGCGCCTGCAGCTTGTTGGCCACATACACCGGCATCACCATATAGAAGTTGCCTACGCCCGGCTGCGCACTGCTGGTAATCCAGTACATTGGTTGGCGGCGCTCTTCTTCATTGCCGTTGCGATAGTGCAGCACGCGCTCGCGCAGCGCTTTCAGACTGCGTTCGCGATCGACCGTATTGTTGCTGCCGATGGTGAAATCTGCCAGACACTGATTTTCGCCACCGATGAAGAACACGCGGTTCAATTCATACGCCGAGGCGAAATTGCTTTTCCAGTAATTGATGTAGTAGCTGAGCGAATCCAGCGAATTGCGCCAGGTGTTGCTCATTGAGGTGCAGTCGCCATCGGAAAATAGCGGCGTGAACTGCGGCAGCGTCCCTTTGCCTGGCGGTAAACCGTTGATCACATCCAGACCGTTAGCGCTGCTGCTCAGGCGATTTTCGGTGATATATTTCAGTTCGCGCATCACATCCGCCGAGTGGCGTATATACCACTCCATCTGCCCGTAATTGGTGGCAAACTCCTGACGAACCGCGTTTTCTTTCTCATGCAGCACGTTGATGATGTAGAAAGTGGTCAGCAGCGCACCCAGCGCCCAGAGCAGCAACGCCAGCGCACGAAACAGATAGCGCGAAATACGGAGCGTGGTGCGAAAGGAGACGAGATATTTCAAAAGAGGCTCACTGGCGGCAAGGGGTTATCAGGATGTTGAAAAACTCTCATACACTAGCTTTATCGGCCCTAAAAAGCCAGTTGGCATGCGCCGTTAGCGTAAAACTCAGATAAAAAAACGGCAGGTCAATTTACTGACCTGCCGTTTTCAACAACCTTACGGATTACTCTTCGTCGTCCGCTTCCGGCGCTTCGTCATCGCTGTCCACTTCCGGCGCGATATCTTCTTCGCCTTCCGCTACGCTGCCGTCGATGGCGTCGAGTTCTTCCTCTTCCACCGGCTCAGCAACACGTTGCAGACCCACAACGTTTTCATCTTCCGCGGTACGGATCAGAATCACGCCTTGAGTGTTACGGCCAACCACGCTGACTTCCGACACGCGGGTTCGCACCAGCGTACCGGCATCGGTGATCATCATAATCTGATCGCCGTCCACCACCTGTACCGCGCCGATAACCGGGCCGTTACGTTCGGTGACTTTAATCGAGATGACGCCCTGCGTCGCACGCGACTTGGTTGGATACTCGCTGTTGGCGGTACGTTTACCGTAACCGTTCTGCGTCACGGTGAGGATCGCGCCCTCTTCACGTGGCACAATCAGCGACACCACTTTGTCGTTGGCGGAGAGCTTGATACCGCGTACGCCAGAGGCCGAACGGCCCATCGCACGTACCGCAGTTTCAGCGAAGCGCACCACTTTACCGGCGGCAGAGAACAGCATCGCTTCGTCGCTACCGTTGGTTAACGCCACACCAATCAGCTCATCATCCTCACGCAGGTTGATAGCGATGATGCCCGCGCTACGCGGACGGCTGAACTCCTGCAGCGCCGTTTTCTTCACGGTACCGCTAGCGGTTGCCATGAAGATGTTGAAGCCTTCCGTGTATTCACGCACCGGCAGAATGGCGGTGATACGTTCGTTGGCTTCCAGCGGCAACAGGTTGACGATTGGACGACCGCGCGCACCACGGCTGGCTTCCGGCAGCTGATAGACTTTCATCCAGTAGAGACGGCCACGGCTTGAGAAGCACAGAATGGTGTCATGGGTGTTGGCCACCAGCAGACGATCGATAAAGTCTTCTTCTTTAATACGTGCGGCTGATTTGCCTTTGCCACCGCGGCGCTGGGCTTCGTAGTCGGTCAACGGTTGATATTTGACATAACCCTGATGCGACAGCGTGACCACCACATCTTCCTGATTAATCAGGTCTTCGATGTTGATATCGGCGCTATTAGCGGTGATTTCAGTACGACGTGCGTCGCCGAATTGATCGCGCATCAGCTCCAGCTCTTCACGGATCACTTCCATCAGGCGCTCAGCGCTCTGCAGGATGTAAAGCAGCTCAGCGATCTGATCCAGCAGCTCTTTGTACTCGTCGAGCAGTTTTTCGTGCTCCAGGCCGGTCAGTTTCTGCAAGCGCAGATCCAGAATCGCCTGGGCTTGCTGCTCGGTCAGATAATATTGACCATCGCGGATACCAAACTCGGCTTCCAGCCACTCCGGACGCGCGGCATCGTTCCCGGCACGTTCCAGCATGGCGGCAACGTTACCGAGATCCCACGACTGTGCCAGAAGGCCCAGTTTCGCTTCCGCTGGCGTTGGTGCACGACGAATCAGTTCGATAATCGGATCGATGTTCGCCAGCGCAATTGCCAGGCCTTCAAGGATGTGGGCACGATCGCGCGCTTTGCGCAGTTCGAAAATGGTACGGCGCGTCACGACTTCACGACGATGGCGCACGAAGGCTTCAATGATGCCCTTCAGCGTCATGATCTTCGGCTGGCCCTGATGCAGCGCCACCATGTTGATACCGAAAGAGACCTGCAGCTGCGTCAGTGAGTAAAGGTTGTTGAGAACCACTTCACCGACCGCATCGCGTTTGATCTCAATGACAACACGCATGCCGTCTTTGTCAGATTCATCACGCAGTGCGCTGATGCCTTCAACACGCTTCTCTTTCACCAGCTCCGCAATCTTCTCGATCAGGCGCGCTTTATTCACCTGATACGGCAGTTCGTGAACGATGATGGTTTCACGGCCGGTCTTGGCATCGGTTTCTACTTCGCCACGTGCGCGGATGTAAATCTTGCCGCGCCCGGTGCGATAAGCCTCTTCGATGCCGCGACGACCATTGATAAACGCCGCCGTCGGGAAGTCTGGCCCGGTGATGTGCTCCATTAAGCCTTCAACGGTGATGTCTTCATCTTCGATGAAAGCCAGACAGCCGTTGATCACTTCCGTGAGGTTGTGAGGCGGAATGTTGGTCGCCATACCTACCGCGATACCGGAAGAACCGTTTACCAGCAGGTTAGGAATTTTGGTTGGCAGGACTTCAGGAATCTGCTCGGTGCCGTCATAGTTCGGCACGAAATCGACGGTTTCCTTTTCCAGGTCAGCCAGCAGCTCCGAGGAGATCTTCGCCATACGCACTTCGGTATAACGCATCGCTGCAGCGGAGTCGCCGTCGACCGAACCAAAGTTACCCTGACCGTCAACCAGCATGTAGCGCAGGGAGAACGGCTGGGCCATACGTACAATACTTTCGTATACCGCGGAATCGCCGTGCGGGTGATATTTACCGATGACGTCACCGACCACACGGGCGGATTTTTTATAGGGTTTATTCCAGTCGTTACCCAGTTCGCTCATGGCAAAAAGCACACGGCGGTGTACCGGCTTCAGACCATCACGCACATCGGGTAAGGCTCGGCCAACAATGACCGACATGGCGTAATCGAGGTAGGAGTTTTTTAACTCTTCTTCGATATTGACCGGTGTAATTTCTCTCGCAAGGTCGCTCATGGAGCCGCTATCCCTCTACATAATCCCGGATTTAAAGGTGCGAAAGTATATCACATCGCTTCCCTTCGGTGAACGTAAACCAGGGCTTAATCCCGCTTTTCCTTCGCCGTCAGAGATGCGCTCACAGCGCTTAAGCGTTTATACTGAGGGAATATTTTGTCTGGAGTGATGATTCAATGAGTGAACAACCGCAGGAAAGCCGCCAGAACGTGGACCACGCCGAGATTGCTAAGTTTGAGGCCGTGGCATCCCGCTGGTGGGATTTAGAAGGTGAATTTAAGCCGTTGCACCGTATCAATCCCCTGCGGCTTGGCTGGATTGCCCAGCACAGCCATGGCCTGTTTGGTAAGAAAGTGCTGGATGTCGGCTGCGGCGGCGGCATTCTGGCTGAAAGCATGGCGCGCGAAGGGGCTGAGGTAACCGGCCTGGATATGGGTGCGGAGCCGCTGGAAGTGGCGCGTTTGCACGCGCTGGAGAGCGGCGTTAGCGTCAATTACGTGCAGCAAACCGTGGAAGACCACGCCACAAGTCACGCCGGTCAATATGATGTGGTGACCTGCATGGAGATGCTGGAGCACGTACCGGATCCGCGTTCCGTGGTATTAGCCTGCGCGCAACTGGTAAAACCGGGTGGTGAAGTGTTCTTCTCCACCATAAACCGTAATCCCAAAGCCTGGCTGCTGGCGGTTTTTGGCGCCGAATACGTGCTGCGCATGGTGCCGCGCGGCACCCATGACGTGAAGAAGTTTATCCGCCCTGCAGAATTGCTGAACTGGGTGGATGAGACGCCACTGCGTGAGAGAAATATGATTGGCCTGCACTACAACCCACTTACCAACCAGTTCCGACTCGGTCGTGGCGTTGATGTGAATTATATGATTCATACCCATCGTCAGGATTAACCAACCGGGTGCGCATCAGTGCGTACCCTGCGAAAATTCTCGCAGCTATTGTCAGGTCGTCGTATAGGGCGACCTGCTATCCAGATCAATTTCCTTTTAGACGCGCCCCGGCCTTTTTTATAGGCTGAACAAGTCACAAAAAATTCATAAGCAATTTTAGATAAGTTCGCTGCTGGCGGCCTTGTCAGGGCTTTTTTGGCCTAAGAAAATTCCTGAACCGTAGTTGTTGCACAAGAAACACGCGTCCGATCATAAAGTGAAAAAAAAGTGCTTAACGGTTGACACTAAGTGCAGGCCTTGCGGCACGCGGATCCAGGATTTTAGCCAGCCGCTAAGGACGATTTTTTAGTGAAAATCAACTCTTGTTAAGAAGAGATTGCTGACTAGAATACTCACCATATTGTTGTTCAAACTTCCCGCACCCCCTATATATAGTGTTTATCCACAGGCTTACTCACAACGAGCGGCTTGTGCATAGACCTTGTGCATAGATGGGGGATAAATACGTCATTCATGCATGGACAGGTAAAAACGCGACATGAACCAAAGTCTGCTCGTTACTAAACGCGATGGCCGCCAGGAGCGCATTGATCTCGACAAAATTCACCGTGTACTGGATTGGGCAGCCGAAGGGCTGAACAACGTTTCAGTTTCACAGGTTGAACTGCGCTCACACATTCAGTTCTACGATGGCATCAGAACCTCTGATATTCATGAGACCATCATCAAGGCTGCCGCAGACCTGATCTCCCGTGATGCGCCAGATTACCAGTACCTGGCCGCGCGTCTGGCTATCTTCCACCTGCGTAAAAAAGCTTACGGCCAGTTTGAACCGCCGAAGCTGTACGATCAGGTGGTGAAGATGGTTGAGATGGGCAAATATGACCGTCATCTGCTGGAAGATTACAGCACCGAAGAGTTCGAGCAGATGGACGAGTTCATCGACCATTGGCGCGACATGAATTTCTCCTACGCCGCGGTTAAGCAGCTGGAAGGGAAATATCTGGTGCAGAACCGCGTCAGCGGTGAAATCTACGAAAGCGCCCAGTTCCTCTACATTCTGGTGGCGGCTTGCCTGTTCTCGGGCTACCCGCGCGAAACCCGTATGGATTACGTGAAGCGCTTTTATGATGCGATCTCGACGTTCAAGATCTCGTTGCCGACGCCGATCATGTCCGGCGTGCGCACCCCAACCCGTCAGTTCAGCTCTTGCGTGCTGATCGAGTGCGGCGATAGCCTTGACTCTATCAATGCCACCTCCAGCGCCATTGTGAAATACGTTTCACAGCGTGCCGGTATAGGCATCAACGCTGGCCGCATCCGTGCGCTGGGTAGCCCAATCCGCGGCGGCGAAGCGTTCCACACCGGCTGTATTCCGTTCTATAAGCATTTCCAGACCGCAGTGAAGTCCTGCTCGCAGGGCGGCGTGCGTGGCGGTGCCGCTACGCTGTTCTACCCAATGTGGCATCTGGAAGTGGAAAGCCTGCTGGTGCTGAAAAACAACCGTGGTGTTGAAGGCAACCGCGTGCGTCACATGGATTACGGCGTACAGATCAACAAGCTGATGTACACCCGCTTGCTGAAAGGCGAAGACATCACCCTGTTCAGCCCGTCTGACGTGCCTGGCCTGTACGACGCGTTCTTCGCCGATCAGGACGAGTTCGAGCGTCTGTACACCAAATATGAGAAAGACGACAGCATCCGCAAGCAGCGCGTGAAAGCGGTTGAGCTGTTCTCACTGATGATGCAGGAACGTGCTTCAACTGGCCGTATCTACATTCAGAACGTCGATCACTGCAACACCCACAGCCCGTTTGATCCGAGCATCGCGCCGGTTCGTCAGTCGAACCTGTGCCTGGAAATCGCGCTGCCGACCAAACCGCTCAACGATGTGAATGACGAAAGCGGCGAAATCGCCTTGTGTACGCTGTCGGCCTTCAACCTGGGCGCGATTAACAGCCTTGACGATCTGGAAGAGCTGGCGACCCTCGCAGTGCGTGCCCTTGATGCGCTGCTGGATTATCAGGATTACCCCATCCCGGCAGCCCAACGCGGCGCCATGGGCCGTCGTACGCTGGGCATCGGCGTGATCAACTACGCCTACTACCTGGCGAAAAACGGCGTGCGTTATTCTGATGGCAGCGCCAACAACCTGACGCACAAAACCTTCGAAGCGATTCAGTATTACTTGCTGAAAGCCTCGAACGAACTGGCGAAAGAGCAAGGTGCTTGCCCGTGGTTCAAAGAGACCACTTATTCGCAGGGCATTCTGCCAATCGATACCTATAAAAAGGATCTCGATGTGGTGTGCAACGAGCCGCTGCATCTGGATTGGGAAGGTCTACGTGAGTCGATCACCACGCACGGGCTGCGCAACTCTACGCTCTCTGCGCTGATGCCATCCGAAACCTCTTCACAGATTTCGAACGCGACTAACGGTATCGAACCACCGCGCGGACACATCAGCATCAAAGCATCAAAAGACGGCATTCTGCGTCAGGTGGTGCCAGAGTATGAGCGTCTGAAAGATCAGTACGAACTGCTGTGGGAAATGCCGTCCAACGACGGTTATCTGCAGCTGGTTGGCGTGATGCAGAAATTTATCGATCAGGCGATTTCGTCGAATACCAACTACGATCCGAGCCGTTTTGCCAATGGCAAAGTGCCGATGAAACAGCTGCTGAAAGATCTGCTGACCGCCTACAAATTTGGCGTGAAAACCCTGTACTACCAAAACACCCGTGATGGTGCGGAAGATGCACAGGACGATCTGGCCCCTTCCATTCAGGATGATGGCTGCGAAAGCGGCGCATGTAAGATCTAATCTCATCTTGTCAGGGCCGGCAACGGTCGGCCCTCTTCACATTTGGACTCAAAATGGCTTACACCACATTCTCCCAGAACAAAAATGACCAGCTAAAAGAGCCGATGTTCTTTGGCCAGTCCGTCAACGTTGCCCGTTTCGATCAGCAGAAATATGACATCTTTGAAAAGCTGATTGAGAAGCAGCTCTCCTTCTTCTGGCGTCCGGAAGAAGTCGACGTGTCGCGCGATCGTATCGATTATCAGGCGCTGCCAGAGCATGAAAAGCACATCTTTATCAGCAACCTGAAGTATCAAACGCTGCTGGATTCGATTCAGGGCCGTAGCCCGAACGTGGCGCTGCTGCCGCTGATTTCCATCCCTGAGCTGGAAACCTGGATTGAAACCTGGGCGTTCTCCGAGACCATTCACTCGCGCTCTTACACCCACATCATCCGTAATATCGTGAACGATCCGGCGGTGGTGTTTGACGATATCGTCACCAATGAACAGATTCTGGCGCGCGCGGAAGATATCTCGAAGTACTACGATGACCTGATCGAGATGACCAGCTACTGGCATCTGCTGGGCGAAGGCACGCATCAGGTGAACGGTAAAACCGTCACCGTTAATCTGCGCGATCTGAAAAAACAGCTCTATATCTGCCTGATGAGCGTCAATGCGCTGGAAGCGATTCGCTTCTATGTGAGCTTCGCCTGTTCATTTGCTTTCGCCGAGCGTGAGCTGATGGAAGGTAACGCCAAAATCATTAAGCTGATTGCTCGCGACGAAGCGCTGCATCTGACTGGCACCCAGCATATGTTGAACCTGCTGCGTACCGGTGAAGATGATCCAGAGATGAAAGCGATTGCCGCCGAGTGCCGCGACGAATGTTACGACCTGTTCAAGAAAGCAGCCGAGCAGGAAAAAGAGTGGGCAGAGTATCTTTTCAGCGGCGGTTCAATGATCGGCCTGAATAAAGACATTCTGTGCCAGTACATCGAGTACATCACTAACATCCGTATGCAGGCCGTTGGCCTGGACCTGCCGTTCCAGACGCGTTCGAACCCCATTCCATGGATCAATTCATGGCTGGTATCGGACAACGTGCAGGTTGCACCGCAGGAAGTCGAAGTGAGCTCGTATTTGGTCGGTCAGATTGATTCTGAAGTAGGCGAAGACGATTTCGACGGTTTCCAGCTGTAATTATGAGTCGTTCTGTTGTTATTCTGCGTAGCTCCGGCTCCCGGCTGGAGTGCGCAGAAGATCACCCTAATCTGCTGGCCACGCTGGAAGCTAATAATCTTTGCGTGGAGTTTCAGTGTCGTGAAGGCTATTGCGGTTCTTGCCGCCTGCGCTTACTGAAAGGCGAAGTGGATTATGCGGAGACCCCGTTGGCGTTTGTGCAGCAAGGCGAGATTTTGCCGTGCTGCTGTCGCGCTAAAGGGGAGATTGAGATCGAGTTTTGAGTTGTTGGTCGCCATGAATGGCGACCCTTCGAATCAACGTTTCACTGTTTCCAGCACATCAATCCAGCCGTGTCCGGTGCTGACCTCGCTGCCGTGCAGCCAGCGACGCAGCATATTCATCGCCATCATCGCCACCACTTTTTGTCGCGTCTCTGCGTTATGACGACCATGCATGAACTTGACGCGTTGGCCCCAGCTCGCTTCCGGCGTGTGCAGTGCGATTGACATTTCACCCTCTTCCAGATTTCCGACAGATAACGCCAGCGCGCAACCCTGTTGCTGCGCCCAATCACGCGTGCGCGCAACCTGCGATTCCAGATCTTCATCCTGAGCTGGCAGGATCTCCGCCTTGCTGAGCGCTACGTCCGCGGCCGCCAATTGCCAGTGAAGTAAACCTGCGGTGAACTGCTCGCTCAGCGCCAGACGGAAGCCACGATCCTGCAGTTCGCGCGCCAGTAGCGCCGGCAAACCTTCGGTGCCTTCAAAGATAGTGCATTCAGCCAGCAAAAGTTTTACCTGCTGCCACACCTGCTCCATCGCCACGCGCTGATCGGCTGGCCCGGTGAGTTTGATCTCGATAATCGGCATTGATGAGCGATACCCCATCACCACACCTTCCGGCAGCGGTAATGGCTCGAGCTCGGCGGCAATATCACTTTCTCCACGCCCAAAAGTGGTGAGGCGTAAACACAGCGGCGGCTCAGGCAACGCAAAGCGCGCTTTGAGACGCGGAATGATCTCCTGCTCGACCATCACCTTAAATTCCGACGGTACACCCGGCGTGAAGAAAATCCAGCAGCGATTGAGCTGCAATGCAAAGCCACATGCGGTGCCGACCGGGTTATCCAGCATCTCAGCATTTGCCGGAATTTCTGCCTGCTTGCGATTGCTCGGCGCCATAACGCGTCCGCGACTGGCAAACCAGGCTTCCATTTTCTCCAGCCAGGCTTGCTGAATCACTAATTCACTACCGCTGGCGGCGGCGGCGGCCTGTGCGCTGAGATCGTCGCTGGTCGGCCCTAAACCGCCATTGACAATCAGCACGTCGGCAATCTGGCTGCGGCTTTGCAGCGCTTCGATCAGCGACGTCATCGCATCACCGACGGTGCTGCGGCTGGTCATCGGTAATCCGTGCTGGAACAGCACATCGGCTAACCATGCGGCGTTGGTATCAACTATTTGCCCATGTAACACTTCATCGCCCGTTGAGAGCATTTCTACACGTATCACGTTGCGTTCTCCTTATCCCTGTCGCTTTACTGTAGGAAGCGCGTAGGCGAAACACAATCGCGGATGATGCGAAAAGAGGATTTGGTAGGGAATGGGGTCAGGAAGAGCAGAAATCGGGCGCGAAGCGAGTCGCGCCCGGCAGAGCTTAGCGTCGTGCCAGCAGTAAACCGACAAACAGGCCAGCGGCGGCACCGATGCCAATCCCCTGCCATGGTTTTTCATGCACATAATCATCGGCGCGATAGGCCGCATTTTTGGCACGATAGTAATAGCTGTCTGACGCCTGGCTAACGCGTGATTTCACATCTTCCAGCGCTTGTTCAGCTTTGAGTTTCAGTTCGATGTATTTCTGATCGGCCGGGTCACCCGAAGCGCGTAATACTTCTTCCAGCGTTTCGGTTAGCAGCGCCAGATCGTCGTCAAGGCGGGTTTCAAATTGGTCTGATGATGACACTATGTAGTTCCTCCATGTTCCTAACTCGTTGTGGTTTAACTATAGTCCTAAATTCCATTTTTGCTGGCGGCAAGCCTCCAGGAATTTACCGAGTTTCACCGCTCTCAATGCAAAGTTATGTTATCAGCGGCGTAGCGGCGCGAAATCTGCTTCGCTTATTTGATTAATCTGATAAATTTTCCGCAGACTGAATTTTTTAATTTCGCGACTGTCGTAACCCCCTGTAGCCTGACGCTCAGCGTCACACATGTGTGAAGCACGCACGACAGTCACAATACACCCGAGCAGCTAAGGATTAGATTTCCGGCATGAATCGTAGAAAATTTATGAAAGCGTCCATGGCCCTCTCCGCCGTTAGCGGCATGACGGGCCTCTCCACGCTGTTTGCACAATCCGCCTGGGCCGATGAGGGTATCGCCGACGGTACCGCAGTTCGCTTCGATTTCGATTCCTTGAAAAAGAAAGCCTCCGCTTTGGCAAAACAGCCCTGGGGCGGCGCACCCGGCCCCCTGCCCGACACGCTGGCCAATCTGACTCCTCAGGCCTATAACGAAATTCAGTACGACGCCAATCACTCATTGTGGAACAACATCGCCGATCGCGAGCTTGATGTGCAGTTCTTCCACGTGGGGATGGGTTTCAAACGCCGCATCCGCATGTTCTCGGTGGATGCTGACAGCCGTGAAGCGCGCGAGATTCACTTCCGCCCGGAGCTGTTCAACTATCACAATGCCAACGTTGATACCAAACAGCTGGTCGGTAAAACCGATCTCGGCTTCGCCGGTTTCCGTGCGTTCAAAAAACCAGAGCTGGCACGTCGCGATATCGTCTCGTTCCTGGGCGCCAGCTATTTCCGTGCGGTAGATGAGACGTTCCAGTACGGCTTGTCTGCACGCGGCGTGGCGGTCAACACCTTCAGCAACGGCAAAGAGGAGTTCCCGGACTTCACCGCCTTCTGGTTCGAAACGCCAAAAGCCGATGACACCACATTTGTCGTGTATGCGCTGCTGGACGGCGCCAGCATCACCGGTGCCTACAAGTTCACCATTCACTGCGAAGAGAAACGCGTGGTAATGGATGTAGAAAACCACCTGTTTGCCCGTAATGAAATCCGCCAGCTCGGCATCGCGCCAATGACCAGCATGTTCAGCTGCGGCACCAATGAGCGCCGCATGTGCAACACTTACCATCCGCAAATTCACGACTCCGATCGTTTGGCGATGTGGACCGGTGAAGGTGAATGGATTGCGCGCCCGCTCAATAACCCGCAGCGCTTGCAGTTCAACGCCTATCAAGACGAGAACCCGCGTGGATTCGGCCTGCTGCAGCTCGATCATGACTTCAAGAATTATCAGGACGTGATTGGCTGGTACGACAAACGTCCAAGTCTGTGGGTGGAACCGATTGGCAAATGGGGCAAAGGCGCCATTAATGTGATGGAGATTCCTACCACCGGTGAAACGCTGGATAACATCGTCTGCTTCTGGCAGCCGTCAGAACCGGTGAAAGCCGGCAGCGAGTTCAACTTCCAGTACAAACTCTACTGGAGCCAGTTGCCGCCAGTGCGCAGTGGTTTAGCACGTGTCGATGCAACACGCACCGGAATTGGTGGCTTCCCGGAAGGTTGGGCGCCTGGCGAACACTTCCCGGATACGTGGTGCCGTCGCTTTGCCATTGATTTTGTCGGTGGCGATCTGAAAGCCGCTGCACCGAAAGGTATTGAGCCGGTGATTACCGTTTCTGACGGCACCTTCAAGCAGGTGGAGATTCTCTACGTTGAGCCGCTGAACGGTTACCGCATCCTGTTTGACTGGTATCCAAACAGCGATTCAACTAAACCGGTTGATATGCGCCTGTTCCTGCGTACTAAAGATGAGACGCTGAGTGAAACCTGGCTTTATCAGTACTTCCCGCCACCGCCGGATCAACGTAAGTATGTTGACGACCGGCAGATGACGCCGGGCTGATGATAACGGCGAGGAGCGATCCTCGCCGTTATGCTTTCTGCATGCCGATGTGCGGAATATCATCTTCCATGTACACTTCAGTTACCGCTTTAAAGCCCAACCGACCGTAAAAACCTTCCAGATGCGCCTGCGCTGAGAGATAAATCGCGCGCTGTGGCCAATTCTTTTCGCAGCTCTCCAGCGCCTTCTCCATCAAACGGTATCCCAGCTTTAAACCGCGAGCCTCTTCAGAGACGATGACGCGTCCTATCAGCACAGGCGCAGACTCTAACGCTGGCGTCAGTACGCGCGCATAGGCCAGCAGTTTGCCGTCGAGAAATCCGAGAATATGGCGGTTATCGGCAGCCAAATCCTGTCCATCAATATCCTGATAGGGACAGTTTTGCTCAACGATGAACACGTGATTGCGCAGCGCCAATAGGGTATAGAGTTGTTGTGCCGTCAGTTCACTGTGATGGCAATCAAGCCAAAGCATTTCCATGGTGCTTCCTTGTCTGAGCGAAAAAAGTGAATTCCGCCAGCGTATCACAGCAGCCTAAGTAAACGCAGTGCCTGCCGCGAGTTCGTACGACCAACGTGACGCACCCTGCACTGTTATTTCACAATGCTGCGTGATGGCGTCCGCTTTTGCTGCCAAAGCTCATGGCGCAATTTAACACCTTGCCATAACCGGAGCGGCCACAGCTGGCTCGACTGGGGTTCAATCACGCGTTTTAACAACCAGACATAATCCAGCGCCAATCCTGGCGTCCACGTCATCTCTTCTGCCCTGCCGCGAATGACGCCAAGTAACCAGAAATTCGGATCGATAAACAAGCGCAGACCGGCAAAAGGTTGCTGCGCCAGAATCCCTTCCATCGCCACATCCAACGCCTGAATCATGGTGGATGAACAGTTACGTGCCGTGAGGTTATAAGTGCTGTCAGTTCGATAGCTGCGCCAGTAATTTTCCAGCGCTACCCGATTGTAGCGTGGAAAAATGATCTGCTTATCAGGCGCACACCAATCCGCCACTTCCTCCGCCAGCGACGGCAAGAAGCGCCCGGCAACATCATTACTTTCCCCCGAACGGAGAATGGCGCGGAAATTCCCCGAATCGCGATCGATGTTGTCCAGTGGATAGTGACTGATATAGAGATCGCTGCCGACTTCGAGCGCCGCGTGCCCGGTCGACACCACGCCATTGTTATCGACCGCTGCAATATAGCGATTGATCAACGGATAGCGTTCGCGCACCACACAGGCGCCAACCGGCGTCCAGATATACACGGTCAACGGGGCCGCGGCCAACTCCGCCGGAAAGGGGGGATGCGCATAGCGGCTACTGTGCCAGCGGCGTAATCCTGCCGCCTTGAACAGCGGCAACGCGGTTACCGAGCTATTGTCGGTTAATAGATGCGCCTGACGCGCCATGAGGAGCAGATTGGTGCCGATACTCAGTAGCAACAGTGCGAAACAGAGCGGCACCGCAATGTGATGATGAAACGGCCAGTTGCTGATGATCACAATACTCAGACCGAGCTCGACGATGCCGGTGAAGCAGTGCTTGCGCCAACGTACGCCGCGTAATACCCACGCCGCCGAGATGCGAAACAGGCCATCGAACAGGAACATCATTCCAAATAACACCGCTGATACGTCGTTATTGTCTGCAGGAATATTGAATATCAGGAAGGCGATGAAGAGGAAACCCAGCGCTTTCAGCAGCGTTAACCAGTCAATGCGTAGCTCTTTGCTGATGGCGAAGAACAGTTGCACCGCACCTTCCACGACGAACAGGATGGCGAGCATATCCAGCGGTACCGACAACACGCCATCGCTGCCTATATCATAAAGAATCATTGCGGAGAGCAGGATTAACGCGATGCCACCCAGCGCGAGCCAATACCAGCGTCGACGCAATATCTGCGCGCCGGTAAGCAGGAAGATCAATTTGATCATGTCGCCTCTGCGGAGGAATTAACACTGCTTAAAAATTAGCAACGTCGGAAGGGATTGTCAGATTTCAGGCAAAAAAAATCAGGCCCGCAGGCCTGATTCAGTGATGACATGGGTTTGGCTTACATCAATGGCTGAGCCATCTGCACCAGCGTGATCAGCGGCTGTGGATAAACACCGAGCAGCAGTACCAGAATCGCAGAGATCAGCACCACAACACCACCCGCAGTAAACGCCCAGTTGGCTTGGGTGTCGCGGTTATGCAGTTCTGGCGGACTCAGATACAAGCTCACCGTTACGCGCAGATAGTAGTAAAGACCAATCGCACTACCGGCTACCACGGCACCACTCAACCACCACAGATGTGCGTTCACACTTGAAGCGATCACGTAGAATTTACCGATGAAGCCGAGCGTCATCGGGATACCCGCCAGTGACAACATCATCACCGTCATTACTGCTGACAGAATCGGACGATGCCAGAACAGGCCACGATAAGAGTAGAGCGTATCGGCATCCGGACCACGATATGGGCTCGACATCAGGCTAACCACACCGAACGCACCAAGGCTGCTGAACAGATAACCAGCCAGATAAACACCGGCGGTTTCCAGCGACAGTTGATGCGTTTTCACCGCAATCAGCGCTACCAGTAAATACCCCAGATGCGCAATGGAGGAGTAACCCAGCAGACGCTTGATGTTGCTCTGAGAAATCGCCATCAGGTTACCGAACAGAATCGACGCGAAGGCAATGATACCCAGCACGGTTCGAACGGCTTCGCTGTCAGTGACTGGCGCGTACATGAATAGACGCATAATCACGGCGAAAATCGCAATCTTACTGGCGGTGGCGAGGAAGGTTGAAACCGGCGCAGGCGCACCCTGATAAACGTCTGGCGTCCACAGATGGAACGGCACCAGCGACAGTTTAAAGCCCAGACCGATAATCATCATGCCCAGACCCAGCAGCAACAGCGGCTCCTGAATCATGCTATCGCTCAGGCTTTTGCCCAACTGCACAAAGCTCAGGCTACCGGAGTCTGCATAAATCAGGGCGATACCGAACAGCAGGAAGGATGACGCTGCAGCTGACAGAATGGTGTATTTCAGTGACGCTTCCAGCGAACGTTTCTGGCGGAAGGCGTAACCAATCAAACCAAACAGCGGCAGAGAGAGCAGTTCGATGCCGATGAACAACGCCGCCAGATGGTTAGCGCTCGCCAGCACAATACCACCGAGAGCCGCAATCAGCACCAGCAGATAGAACTCATCTTTGTTGTCTGGGAAACCGGCCAACCAGGGATAAGCAAAGGTGCAGGTGGCCAGGCTCGCTAACACCACCAGCGCGGTGTAGAACATCGAATAGCCATCAACACGCAGCAGCGGCGTGACATCCATCGCCCCCGCCTGGCCGACAAACCACAGAGAAAACAGCGCAATGTTAAGTCCGATCACGGTCAGCGTGGCATTAACAAAGTGATTGCGTCGCCACGCAATGGATAGCATCACCACCACCACCGTCAATCCGACGATCAACAGCGGCAGTAACGCGATCAGATGTTGAGGAGTTATTGTCATGGCGAATTACGGCCTTGTAGTTGAAATTGAAGCGGTAAACCACTGCTGAATATTGCTCATCGCAGCATGGGATGTGTCGAGGATTGGCTGCGGATAAATCCCCAGCAACACCAGCAACACCACCAATACGCCGATAGTCATGAACTCACGCGGTGACATGCCTGGCAGCGGATCTTTTGACTTCGCTTCGCCGAAGTAAGCGCGCTGCATCATGATCAGCGAGTAAACCGACGCAAACACCAGACCAAAAGTCGCAATGACGATAATCACCGGCACCACCTGGAAACTGCCGGTCAGAATCATAAATTCGCCGACAAAGTTACCGGTGCCCGGCATACCGAGGTTTGCAACCGCGAAGAACAGCGACAGACCCGGAATCCATTTAATCCGCGACCACAAACCGCCCATCTGACGCAGGTCGCGCGTATGCAGACGCTCATACAGCTGACCACACAGAATGAACAGTGCCGCCGCCGAAAGGCCGTGCGCAATCATCTGAATTACCGCGCCCTGGAAGGCCAGCTGGCTGCCGGTGTAGATGGCGATCAGCACGAAGCCCATGTGCGAAACGGAGGTGTAAGCAATCAGGCGTTTGATATCGGTTTGCGAGAAAGCCATCCACGCACCGTAGAAGATGCCGAGGATACCGAGCCACATCGCAATCGGAGCAAACTCCGCAGACGCATTTGGGAACAGCGGTAAGCTGAAGCGCAGCAGACCATAGGCCGCGGTTTTCAACAGAATACCGGCGAGGTCAACCGAACCCGCGGTAGGTGCCTGGCTGTGGGCGTCGGGCAACCAACCGTGCAGGGGCACCACCGGCATTTTCACCGCAAAGGCGATGAAGAAGCCCAGCATCAGCAGATACTCAACGGTGTGCGACATCGGGGTTTTCAGCAGCTCTTCATAGCTGAAGGTCCACACGCCGGTTGCGTTGTAGTGCACAAAGACCAGCGCCAGAATCGACACCAACATAATCAGACCGGAAGCCTGGGTATAGATGAAGAACTTGGTCGCCGCACTGATGCGCGTTTTACCGTCTGATGCTTTATGACCCCAAAGTGCGATGAGGAAGTACATCGGCACCAGCATCATTTCCCAGAAGAAGAAGAACAGGAACATGTCGATGGAGAGGAACACGCCAATCACACCACCAAGAATCCACATCAGGTTGAGGTGGAAGAAGCCCTGATACTTCTCAATTTCATTCCAGGAACATAGCACCGCCATCAGGCCGAGCAGACCGGTTAGCACCACCATCAGCAGCGACAGACCATCAATCGCCAGATGGAAGTTGATACCAAAACGCGGAATCCACGGTACCGAGAACGTCGATTGCCATTGCGGAATGCCCGCAGCCTGCGTCAGTGAATAGCCTCCCTGCAACCACAGTTGCAGGCCAAGCGCCAGCGTCAGGCCCATGGTGATCATGGCAATCCATCGCGGAACTTTTGCGCCAAGACGCTCCGCAAGCCAGCAGAGCAAGCCACCGACAAAAGGTATGATTATTAGCCAAGGTAATAACACGGCATACTTCCCTTTTTTCAGCCTGATTTCGAGCTATCTTACTTGCCATTTTCGTTCCCGGCAGTGCCCGCAATCCTCACGTACCTAAGTACGCTCCGGTTGCTGTGCGCTGGCGGTAACGAAACTGGCTGCGCCGATTACGCTTCGTCATTCAGGCAACTTTTACATTCGCTACTGGGGCGAGAAAATTTACCCGCCCCGCTCATCAATCTTTAAATCACCAGCAGCAGCGCCAGCACCACCACGGCGCCAACGCTCATCGAGGCCACGTACCAGCGCAGATAACCGTTCTCACTCACTACCAACCCTTTATTACCAATACGCGACAGCAGCGCCGGCAGGTTCATCAGTGAATTAAGCGGATCGCGCTTCAGCAGCCAGGCGATGCCGAGATAAGGTTTCACGAACACCTTGTCATACAGCCAATCGAAGCCCCAGGCCGCGAACCACCAGGTGCCGAAGAAACGACCCGGCGCGCTGTTGGCGATGCTGGTAACCAGCTGACGTTTACCCAGCCACAGCGCTGCAGCAATCAGGATTCCGACGATTGCCACTACGCCTGAGGTGATTTCCAGCATCACTTTGCCGCCTTCACCAAATTCGTTCTGCGGCAAGACGCCCGCCAGCGGGGGAGTAATCAGCGCACCAATAAAGGTGGAGAGCACCATCAGCACAATCAGCGGCAGATGATGAGTAATGCCTTTGCCAGCGTGAGCATGAATTTTTTCTTCACCGTGGAACACGATGAAGATCATGCGGAAGGTGTAGATTGAGGTGAGGAATGCACCCACCAGACCCGCAACCATCAGATTGATGTGACCATTCGCCAGCGCACCAAACAGGATTTCATCTTTACTGTAGAAACCTGCGGTAATCAGCGGCAGTGCCGCTAGCGCAGCACCACCCACCAGGAAGCAGACATAAACCAGTGGGATGCTCTTACGCAGGCCGCCCATCTTGAAGATGTTTTGCTCATGATGGCAGGCAAGAATGACCGAGCCTGAAGAGAGGAACAGCAAGGCTTTAAAGAATGCATGCGTCATCAGATGGAAAATCGCCGCGTCCCATGCCTGCACGCCAAGCGCGAGGAACATGTAGCCGATCTGACTCATGGTGGAGTAAGCCAGCACGCGTTTGATGTCGGTTTGCACCAGCGCAGCAAAACCTGCCAGCACCAAGGTAATCGCACCAATGATCCCGACCAGATGCAACACTTCCGGCGTTAACAGGAACAGACCGTGGGTACGTGCAATCAGGTAGACACCGGCGGTTACCATGGTGGCGGCGTGAATCAGTGCCGAAACCGGGGTTGGACCCGCCATCGCATCCGCCAGCCAGGTTTGTAACGGCAGCTGTGCAGATTTACCCACCGCGCCACCCAACAGCATCAGGGTTGCCCACTGCAGCATATGGTTGTCAGCAGCGAAGTGCGCTGGTGCCAGCTCAACCAGTTCGCGGAAGTTCAGCGTACCCAGTTCGTTGTAAAGGATGAACAAGGCGAAAGCGAGGAACACATCACCGACACGGGTGATGATAAAGGCTTTCATCGCCGCTTTGCCGTTCTCTGGATTGCTGTAGTAGAAGCCAATCAGCAGATAAGAACACAGGCCCACACCTTCCCAACCGAGATACATCAGCATCAGGTTATCGGCCAGTACTAACACCACCATGCTCGCGATAAACAGGTTGGTGTAAGCGAAGAAGCGCGAATAACCTTCTTCACCACGCATGTACCATGAAGCGAACATGTGGATGAAGAATCCGACACCGGTAACGACTGACAGCATGGTCAGCGATAAGCCGTCCAGCACCAGATTTACTTTGATGTCAAAATTGCCAACGTGAATCCAGGTCCACAGCGCTTGTGTAAACGGCTGCTGTCCCTGATTGAAGAAGTCAAAACCGGCATAAATAGTGGTCAATGCTGCCAGACCAACCGATCCCATTCCGATTGCAGCCGACAGGTTCTCCGACCAGCGACCGCGTGAAAACGCTAATAGCAGAAAGCCAATCAGCGGAAATAATACGGTTAAATAGAGAAGATTCATCCGCGCATCTCGCTCACTGTGTCAATGTTCAGCGTCTGACGACGACGATAAAGCTGGAGCAACAGCGCCAGACCAATACTCGCTTCCGCCGCCGCAAGGCTGATTGCCAGAATGTACATCACCTGGCCGTCAGCTTGTCCCCAATAGCTGCCTGCAACCACCAGCGCTAACGCCGAGGCATTGATCATAATTTCCAGACCAATCAGCATAAACAGGATGTTACGACGCAGCACCACCGAGGTCAGGCCGAGAACAAACAGCACAGCGGCCAGCATTAGACCGTGTTGTAACGGGATCATGCGTGATCCTCCTTATTTGCTTGCGCATCCGCTTGACGATTGCTCAGCACTTCGCCGTGACGCTCTTCACGTCCAATATGGAAGGCCACTACCAGACCGGCGAGCAGCAGCATTGATGCCAGCTCAACAGCCAGAACATAAGGACCAAACAAGCTGATACCGACCGCTTTGGCGTCGATGACGGTGCCATCAATGCCCTGATCCTGTGCAGTGCTAATGGCATAAATCATTACCGCCAGCAGCAGTAATGAGACGATGCCCGGACCAATCCACAGTGAAGGCTTCAGCCACTCGCGCTCTTGATCCTGCTGGGTTTTGCCCAGGTTCAGCATCATCACTACGAAGACGAACAGCACCATGATAGCGCCGGCGTAAACGATGATTTCCAGGGCACCCGCAAAGTAGGCGCCCATTGAGAAGAACACGCCGGCAATCGACAGCAGCGAAACAATCAGGTACAGCAGCGCATGTACCGGATTGGTGTGAGTGATGACCCGCAACGTCGTCAACACCGCGACCAGTCCGCAAAGATAAAACGCAAATTCCATACCTGGCTCCTTAAGGTAACAACCCTTTGACGTCGATCGGCTTGGCTTCGTTTTCCGCTTCGCCCTTCTCTTTTCCGTCGATCGCCATACCAGCCATACGATAGAAGTTGTATTCCGGGTACTTACCCGGACCGGAAATCAGCAGGTCTTCCTTCTCATACACCAGATCCTGACGCTTAAACTCACCCAATTCAAAATCGGGCGTCAGCTGGATCGCGGTGGTTGGGCACGCTTCTTCGCACAGACCACAGAAGATGCAGCGTGAGAAGTTGATGCGGAAAAACTCTGGATACCAGCGTCCATCCTGCGTTTCAGCTTTCTGCAGCGAGATACAGCCGACAGGGCACGCTACCGCACACAAGTTACAGGCAACGCAGCGCTCTGCACCGTCCGGATCGCGCGTCAGCACAATACGTCCACGGTAACGCGGCGGCAGATAAACCGGCTCTTCCGGATACATTTGGGTTTCGCGCTTGGCGAAGGCATGCATGCCTATCATCCAGATACTGCGCACTGTCGTGCCGAAGCCAACGACAATATCTTTTAAAGTCATTTCATTGTCCCTTACTGCGCGGTGGACAGAATCACTGCGGCGGTCGCCAGCAGGTTCAACAGCGTCAACGGCAGACACACTTTCCAGCCGAACGACAGCACCTGGTCATAGCGTGGACGCGGCAGCGCAGCACGAATCAGGATAAACATCACCATAAAGAACGCTGTTTTCAGAGCGAACCAGATGAATGGTGGCAGGAACGGACCGTGCCAGCCACCGAAGAACAGCGTGACAATCAGCGCTGATACAGTGGTGATCGCCACGTATTCACCGACGAAGAACAGGCCGAATTTCATACCGGCATATTCAATGTGGTAACCATCCGCCAACTCCTGCTCCGCTTCTGGCTGGTCAAACGGGTGGCGGTGGCAGACCGCAACGCCGGCGATGCAGAAAGTGAGGAAGCCGAAGAACTGCGGAATGATGTTCCACAGATGCGCCTGACTTTCGACGATGGCATTCATATTGAATGAACCGGCTTGCGCCACTACACCCATCAGCGACAGACCAAGGAACACTTCGTAGCTCAGCGTCTGCGCCGAGGCACGCATCGCACCCAGCAGCGAGTATTTGTTATTACTCGACCAACCGGCGAACAGCACCGCATAGACCGCCAGACCCGCCATCATCAGGAAGAACAGCAAACCGATGTTCAGGTCAGTGACCATCCACGTTGGCGAAACCGGTACAATGGCAAAGGCCAGCAGCAGCGATACAAAGGCGATAACCGGTGCCAGAGTAAAGATGAAGCGGTCGGTAAACGGCGGAACCCAGTCCTCTTTAAAGAACATTTTGATCATATCTGCAGCCAGCTGCAGCGATCCGCCCCAACCTACACGGTTCGGACCGTAGCGGTTTTGCCACAAGCCGAGCAGACGACGCTCGGCGAAACTCATGAAAGCACCGCAACCCACCACTACCAACAGGATGACCAGCGCTTTGCCAATGTTGATCAGGATTTCAATAACGTCCGGTGTCAGCCAACTCATTGCGCGGCCTCCTGCAGTTTGTCAATTTGCGCACCTGAGAGGAACGGCGGCACACCTGGCATACCGAGCGGTAAACCCACCTGCCCCGCTTGCAGCGACGCAGAGAAACGTACCGGCAAACGTAACGTTTCTCCGGCACAGACCAGCTCGACAGAGGAACCGTTGTTAACGCCCAGTTTCTCAGCATCAGCCGGGTTAATCACCAGCGTGGCCGGTGACATGCGTTTCTGGAAGGTGGTTGAGCGCTGCGTCATCTCTTCACTGCCAAACAGCTGGTAGTAAGGAGCGACACGCCACTGGCTGCCCTCAACGAAGCTTTCCGGAATCGCAGTAAACCACGGCAGAGAGCGATCGCTGGCTTCAAACAGACGTACGCCTGGATCGCCATGACGCAATTTGCCGCCGACTTCCGCCTGGAACTTGTTCCATGCTTGCGGTGAGTTCCAGCCCGGCGCCCAGGCAAATGGAATCTGCGAACGAGGTGCGCTTGGTTGGTTGTTACCTTCCATCGAGAAGGCAAACATGGTGTCTTTATCCTGCGGCTGGCGCGGTTCATGCACGCTGATGTTGGCACGCATCGCGGTACGGCCACTGTTACGATGCGGGGAACGCGCCAGTTTTTGACCACGGATACGGAAGCTTGCGTCTGGCGCGGCATCTTTAATGCCTTTCAGCTGTGGCAGCGCCGCAACGGTGGCATCAATCACGTGATCGAGCTGTGTCCAGTCAATGTGACGGCTTTCAACCGCGCTGTGCAGCGAGCGCAACCAGCGCCAGCTTTCCAGCATCACGACGCTGTCATCGTAATAAGACGGATCGTAAACCTGGAAGAAGCGCTGAGCACGACCTTCATGGTTGATAGATGTACCATCGCTTTCGGCGAAGCTGGCGGTAGAGAGCACCAAACCGGCTTTTTCCAGCGTTGCGGTACGCTGATGATCAACCACAATCACGTTAGCGGTGGTATCTAGCGCCGCATCTACGTCGGCCTTTGGCGCATGACGATAGAGATCGTTTTCCAGCACCACCAGCGCATCGGCTTCGCCTTTGCTCAGCTGTTCCAGTGCGCTATCCAGCGACTGACCGCCCATCAGGCCCAGGCCGAAGCTGTTCGCCGCACCGGCTAGCAAAGTAATGCCGACATCGACTCCGCGCGCTTTCAAGGCTTTCGCCACGTTCGCGGCGGCTTCAATCATCGCGATGCTACCGGAATGCGTACCGGAGATGATCAGCGGTTTTTTCGCCCCCGCCAGCGCCTGAACCACGACATCTAATTTGCCGTTCAGTTTGCTGTCGAAACCGCTTACCGCTGGTGCGCTCTCATCCAACGCATTGGCGATGGCAAAGCCGAGACGCGCCTGATCTTCAACCGGTGCGCGATAGCTCCATGCCGCGATATCATCCAGTCGGGTTTCGTCAACGTTGGTCACGAACAGCGGATGTTTCGCATGCTGACCAATATTGAGGATTGCCGCGATTTGCCAGTCAGCCACTTTCTGTGCGGCTGCCATCTCACGTGCTTTACCTTTTACCGCCTGACGTACAGACAGCGCTACGCGCGCGCCAACCTGAGTCAAATCTTCACCCAGCACCAGCACCGCATCATAGCTTTCGATTTCGCGCAGTGATGGCGTGTAAACGCCGCCGTCCTGCAGCACTTTCAGCATCAGTTCCACGCGCGCCTGTTCACTTGCTGGCATACCGGTGGAGAAGTTTTCTGCGCCAACCAGCTCACGCAACGCGAAGTTGCTTTCAATGCTGGCGCGCGGAGAGCCGATACCGATCACTTTTTTCGCCCGACGCAGCACATCCGCCGCCGCATTCACCGCTTGTTCAGCATTCAGGCTGACCCAATCGTTACCGCGTTGCTGTACCGGATGACGTGGACGATCTTTGCGATTGACGTAGCCGTAACCAAAACGACCGCGATCGCAGAGAAAATAGTGGTTTACGCTGCCGTTGTAACGGTTTTCAATCCGACGCAATTCACCATAACGCTCGCCTGGGCTGGTGTTACAACCCACGCTGCACTGCTGACAGATGCTTGGCGCGAACTGCATATCCCATTTACGGTTATAGCGTTCAGAGTGCGTTTTATCGGTGAATACGCCGGTCGGACAGATTTCCACCAGGTTGCCGGAGAATTCGCTTTCCAGCGTGCCATCTTCCGGACGACCAAAGTAGACGTTGTCATGAGCGCCATAGACGCCGAGATCTTTGCCGTCAGCATAATCTTTGTAGTAACGCACGCAACGATAACAGGCGATGCAGCGGTTCATTTCGTGTGAAATGAACGGGCCGAGATCCTGATTCTGGTGGGTGCGCTTGGTGAAGCGGTAGCGACGGAAGCTGTGTCCGGTCATTACCGTCATATCTTGCAGATGGCAGTTACCGCCCTCTTCGCACACTGGACAGTCGTGCGGATGGTTGGTCATCAGCCATTCCACCACGCTTTCACGAAACTCTTTCGCTTCGCCATCGTCGATGGAAATAAAGGTGCCGTCTGACGCTGGCGTCATGCAGGACATGACGAGGCGACCGCGGGTATCTTCGGCATTCTGGAATTGCTTCACCGCGCACTGGCGGCAGGCCCCTACGCTTCCCAGCGCCGGATGCCAGCAAAAATAAGGAATATCAAGGCCCAGAGAAAGACATGCCTGTAGCAGGTTGTCCGCTCCGTTCACATCATATTCTTTACCGTCTACATGGATTGTAGCCATAGTGAACATGCTTCCGTAAGGCTCGCCCTAAGACGAGCGTTAAACATCTAATTCTTTCCTCACGCTATTACAGCGCGAGGCGAGTTCCGTGTACGGCGGCCGATTACCAGCGCGCTTTCAGCAGGTTCGGCTGAATACCACCGATGGCTCGGGTATTACCAAACACCTGCGGCGCAATGCCGGCTTCAAACTCTTCACGGAAATATTTAATCGCGCTCTGCAATGGCTCGACGGCACCCGGTGCGTGGGCACAGAAGGTTTTACCTGGGCCAAGCTGGCGGCAGAGTTGCTGCAGGGTTTCGATATCACCCGGCTGGCCTTTCTTCTGCTCCAGCGCACGCAGGATCTTCACGCTCCACGGCAATCCATCACGGCACGGCGTACACCAGCCGCAAGATTCACGCGCAAAGAACTCTTCCAGATTACGTACCAGCGAAACCATATTGATTTCGTGATCGACCGCCATCGCCAGCGCGGTACCTAAACGGCTGCCGGCTTTACCAATGCTGGCAAATTCCATTGGCAGATCGAGGTGCTGATCGGTAAGGAAGTCGGTTCCTGCGCCGCCGGGCTGCCAGGCTTTGAATTTCAAGCCATCGCGCATGCCGCCTGCGTAATCTTCCAGGATTTCACGTGCGGTCGTACCGAACGGCAGTTCCCAGACGCCGGGATTTTTCACGCGGCCTGAGAAGCCCATCATTTTGGTGCCGGTATCTTCACTGGTAGAGATGTTTTTGTACCAATCGACGCCGTTAAGGAAGATGGCCGGCACGTTCGACAACGTTTCCACGTTGTTGACGCAGGTTGGCTTGCCCCATACGCCAGCACTTGCCGGGAACGGTGGCTTAGAGCGCGGATTGGCGCGGCGACCTTCCAGCGAGTTGATCAGCGCCGTCTCTTCACCACAGATATAACGCCCTGCGCCGGTGTGAACGATCAGCTCGAAATCAAAACCGGTGCCGAGAATATTTTTACCGAGATAGCCCGCTTCGGTGGCTTCAGCAATCGCGCGACGCAGATTGACTGCCGCTTCGATGTATTCACCGCGTAAGAAGATGTAGCCACGATAGGCTTTCAGCGCGAACGCGCTGATCAACATGCCTTCCACCAATTGGTGCGGCAGTTGCTCCATCAGCAAGCGGTCTTTATAGGTGCCCGGCTCCATTTCATCGGCGTTACACAGCAGGTAACGGATGTTCATGGATTCGTCTTTCGGCATCAGGCTCCACTTCAGGCCGGTATTAAAGCCGGCGCCACCGCGGCCTTTCAGGCCAGAGTCTTTTACCGCCGCGACAATTTCGTCCTGACTGAAATCTTTCAGCGCTTTTTCAGCACCGACGTAACCGTTTTTACTGCGGTATTCATCAATCCAAATTGGCTGCTTGTCGTCGCGCAGACGCCAGGTCAGTGGATGCGTTTCGGCAGTACGAATGATCTGTTTAATGGTCATTGATACTGCTCCAGCAAGTTGGCGATGCCTTCAGGCGTCAGATGAACATGCGTATCTTCGTCCACCATCATGGTTGGCCCTTTATCGCAATTACCGAGGCAGCAGGTAGGCAAGAGCGTAAAGCGACCATCCGCCGTGGTTTGACCAGGCTTAATATTCAGCTTCTGCTCAAGCGCGTCCTGAATGCCCTGATACCCGGTGATATGGCACACTACGCTGTCGCAGTAGCGAATCACGTGACGGCCAACCGGCGTGCGGTAGATCTGGCTATAGAAAGTGGCAACACCTTCCACATCACTGGCGGGAATTCCGAGTACTTCTGCGATAGCGTTAATCGCGCCATCCGGCACCCAACCGCGCTGTTTCTGCACGATCTTCAACGCTTCAATCGAAGCCGCACGCGCATCTTCGTAATGGTGTTTTTCGTGCTCGATAGCGTGGTGCTCGGCCTCACTCAGCACGAAGACCTCAGTCGGGTCGATGGTGTGAATAGCAATCTTTTGATCGTGCATAATTAGCGGTCCACGTCTGACATAACAAAATCGATACTACCGAGGTAAACGATCAAGTCGGATACCAGGCTGCCGCGGATCACCGATGGGATCTGCTGCAGGTGCGGGAAGCTCGGCGTACGCACGCGGGTGCGATAGCTCATGGTGCTACCATCGCTGGTCAGGTAGTAACTGTTGATCCCTTTGGTCGCCTCAATCATCTGGAAGGATTCGTTGGCCGGCATCACCGGGCCCCACGAAACCTGCAGGAAGTGGGTGATCAGGGTTTCAATGTGCTGCAGCGTGCGCTCTTTCGGTGGCGGTGTGGTCAGCGGATGATCCGCTTTGAACGGGCCTTCAGGCATGTTGTTCAAACACTGTTCCAGGATACGCAGTGACTGCCACATCTCTTCCATTTTCAGCTGAACGCGGGTGTACGCATCACTGATGCCTGCGCCAACGGGAATTTCGAAATCGAAGTTTTCGTAGCCTGAATACGGACGCCATTTACGCACGTCAAAATCCAAACCGGTAGCGCGCAGACCGGCACCGGTGGTGCCCCATGCCAGCGCTTCATCCATGTTGTACGCCGCAACGCCCTGCGAACGGCCCATCAACACGGTATTGCGCAGCGCAGCTTTGTCGTACTCTTTCAGACGTTTCGGCATCCAGTCGAGGAAGTCGCGCAACAGGCGCTCCCAGCCTTTCGGCAGATCATGCGCGACGCCGCCAATACGGAACCACGCTGGGTGCATACGGAAACCGGTGATCGCTTCAACCACGTCATAGATTTTCTGACGATCGGTGAAGGCGAAGAACACTGGCGTCATGGCGCCGACGTCCTGAATAAAGGTGGAGATATAGAGCAGATGGCTGTTGATGCGGAACAGCTCGGACAGCATCACGCGAATCACATTGACGCGATCCGGTACGGTGATGCCCGCCAGTTTTTCTACTGCCAGCACATACGGCATTTCGTTGACACAGCCGCCGAGATACTCGATACGGTCGGTGTAAGGAATGTAACTGTGCCAGGATTGGCGCTCGCCCATCTTTTCAGCGCCACGATGGTGGTAGCCAACATCGGGAACGCAATCGACAATCTCTTCACCATCGAGTTGCAGAATGATGCGGAAGGCACCGTGCGCAGACGGGTGGTTTGGGCCGAGGTTGAGGAACATGAAGTCCTCGTTGGTGGTGCTACGCTTCATGCCCCAATCTTCAGGCTTGAAGGTCAGCGCCTCCATCTCCAGATCTTCTTTCTGTTTGGTCAGTTCGAAGGGATCGAACTCGGTGGCACGCGCCGGATAATCTTTACGCAGCGGATGGCCTTCCCAGGTCTGCGGCATCATGATGCGCGTCAGGTGCGGGTGACCATTGAAGGTAATGCCGAACATCTCCCATGTTTCTCGCTCATACCAGTTGGCGTTGGCGAAAATTTTGGTGATGGTTGGCACATTCAGATCGTTTTCAGACAGCGCCACCTTGAGCATGATGTCGCGGTTGCGTTCAATCGACAGCAGGTGATAGAAAACGGAAAAATCCGCGGCGGGCAATCCGGCGCGGTTAGTGCGTAAACGTTCATCAAAACCATGTAAGTCATAGAGCATGACATACGGCTTTGGCAGCTTGCGCAGGAATTCAACGATTTCCAATAGCTGTTCACGCTTCACCCAAACTACCGGAATGCCGGTGCGGGTGGCCTGAACGGTAAAGGCATCCGGCCCAAAACGGTTACGCAGCTCGCCGACCACTGGATCATCCAGATGATCGCGGGTTTGCCATGAAGGCTGTGCGAGATCTTGCGTGGTTAAATCAGTCATACGTTACTCACCATTCCGGCCTGTAATCAGGCGCTCAAAAGAAGGCGTCAGGATGGCGGCGCACATTAAATTGTGATGTTCTGCTGCGGCCGTGGCTCCATCCGTGAACGGGAAGCTTAAACTTCGTCTGGCGTTCTCAGGTTGGTGACGGCAATACGCTCACCACGTTTCCTTTCACGCTCTGGCTGCATATTGGCGCGGTAAACACCTTGATCGCCAACCACCCACGACAGTGGACGACGCTCTTTACCAATCGACTCACGCAGCAGCAACAGCGCTTGCATATACGCTTCAGGACGCGGTGGGCAGCCTGGGATGTACACATCCACCGGCAGGAATTTGTCTACGCCCTGCACTACCGAGTAGATGTCGTACATACCACCGGAGTTAGCGCACGCGCCCATGGAGATCACCCATTTCGGCTCCAGCATTTGGTCATACAAACGCTGAATAACCGGCGCCATTTTGGTAAATGGCGTTCCGGCAATCACCATGAAGTCAGCCTGACGTGGTGAGGCGCGCATAACTTCCGCACCAAAACGTGCCACATCATGCACCGCAGTGAATGACGTGGTCATCTCCACGTAGCAGCAGGAGAGACCGAAGTTATATGGCCACAGAGAGTTTTTACGTCCCCAGTTCACCATGTCATGCAGAGCGTGTTCGAGCTTGCCCATATAGACGCTGCGGTGAACGTGCTGCTCCAGCGGATCGGTAACAATTTCCTGTTTCTGTAGAGGATAACGATCGTTATCGCCGCTCCCGTTCGGGTCTACGCGTGTCAGCGTGTAGTCCATCTTATTGCCTCTCTTTTACTGCTTATGAGGGTTGGTGTGGCTGTGACTGACCGGGACAGATTTGACTACTACGCGACGACGCGCAGGAGCCCAATCCAGCGCACCGATGCGCACCAGATAAACCAGGCCTGCCAAGAGCACCAAAATGAAAATTGCGGCTTCGACAAAGCCGACCCAACCGCTTTCGCGGATAGAAGTCGACCATGCGTATAAATAGAGGGCTTCGACGTCGAAGATGACGAAGAACATCGCAACCAAATAGAATTTTGCAGAGAGGCGAATATGAGTGTCACCGACCGACTCAATACCCGATTCGAACGGGGTGTCTTTGTGTCGCGCACGCGCACGTCCACCCAACAACCAGCCACCGGTCAACATGAAGGCACACAGGCCAAATGCGATAACGATAAAAACAATAAATGCCCAGTGATGAGCGATCACTTCTGTAGTTGTCGACATACTCTTTGCTTACTCATCAAAAGTGGTGATGGCATCCTGCACTGTTGCAGCAAACACACCACATCGATTCAAGGGAAGGATAAAAAACCTTATAAAGTTTGCTGTCATTAGCAATAAAGCAGCAATTTTATAGGGGTTTTTACTCCTTTCTATAACCTTTTGTCAACTTTGACAAAAGTATCCAAACATTATTTTACAGCTGCAGCATATTATTAACATTCACCTCTGCGATCGCCAGCTAAATCGCTTCAGTTTGTGAGGTTAATTTTAGTGTAGCGGGTATTCACATGCATGGATCGTGCATTTAACAATCATATTTTGACAGGTCTTGTCGAAGATTCCCCCCCCTTATCAGGGGTATTTTTTTGATCCAAAGCACATAAATGGGTTTTATGATGCAAAAACCAGCGTTACAGGCGGGCAAATGCCCTGGGAAAGAGGGCACGAATTGATAAAATCATTCCATCCTGAAGAAGAATGGAACGCATTCCATATTTTAAGATGATGGGGAAATCTTCGGCAGGAAAATTGGTCAAAAAAGGTCAACAAACGGGCATTAAAAAAGCCTTAGCGGGTAATTAATTCGCTAAGGCTCATTTATCTAAGTTTTAACAATTAACCGGTATTCCATTTAGGAGGAATTATCAGTTACTGCAGTACTTACTCTTCATCATCCAACAACAACGTACCGTCTGGATTAGCACTCAAATTGTACGGATCGTTGGTGGACTGCATGGCATTGAAAATAGCCAGCGCCAGTTCGTTATCGCTGTCTGGATTACGGCACAGCAAATACTGGGTATCAGGCAGCACTGGTAAACCTTCCGCCGCTCCCATCACTCGCAGCTCTGGGCTCATCATTTCAACTGGACGCGCTGTCACACCCAAACCGGCCTTAACAGCTGCACGTACCGCAGCTAACGTAGACGCGACATACGAGATGCGCCACGGAATTCCAGCTTCGTTGAGGTGATCAATCGCCATATCGCGATAAGGGCTTGGCTCATCCAACAGAACTAAAGGAATGGCTTCACCGCGCTGGAAGATATAATCCGCCGCGCAGTACCACAACGTGGGTGAAGTTCGCAGTACCTGATGGGTAAAATTGCCTGGGCTGGACGTGGTCACAACCAGATCAACTTCACCTTGGTTTAGCATTTCCATCATGAACGGGTTGCGTTTGACACGAACATCAATGGCCAGCTTCGGATAAACCGACGTTACGCGATTAAGCAGGAACGGCAGAATGGTATCTGAGGTATCATCTGAAGCGCCAATGGTCAGAACGCCCTGGATGTTGCTGTACATTAAAGAGGTGCAAGCTTCGTCGTTAAAACGAAGGATTTTCCTGGCGTAACCCAGCAGTTGAATGCCATGCTCCGTCAGCAATTTATTACGTCCATGTCTGGCAAACAGCTCTTTACCTACCAATTGTTCCAGACGTTGCATCTGCTGGCTCACTGCTGACTGCGTTCTGCATACCGCGGCAGCGGCCGCTGCAAAAGTATTCAGATCGGCAACGGCAACAAATGTACGCAGCAGATCGAGGTCGAGATTCAGTATCGGACGATTTGCATTAGTCATGTTTTTTTCTTCACTTATAAGATTTTTTAAAACTACTACCCTGGTGTATTACCCGACTTATCAAGGAGATAAGAGGCAATGGTGCTTAATGACAGCCCTGTGTTGAGGCTGCCACGAAAAAATTTTGTTATGCGGATGCCGACGATCGCACCACTCTGAGATCAGAGCAGCGTCGTCATTATAGACAGCAGAACTTCTGGGCCGGAAACGTATGTCGTACAGGTGCTGGAAGCTGCGTAGTTGTCTATGTATCCCGCGTAAAGTCCCTGCGGGTAAAAAAGAAATAACATCATGTTAAGCAGATGCGAAGCGATAAAGTGCATCAAATAATAAATTATACTTAATCATTTTTACGCTATAAATGGAAATGTTTTTGTTCAAAACATTGCAATTTTTGACCAAAAGCCTTTTCGCACACATCCTGCCATAACGCTGCTCTTATTTTAAGCCCCCCAGGTTCTGAATCTTAAACACTTGCGTTAAAGTTACAGCACAAATGCTATTTTACCCGTGTTTTACACCACATTTGTCTCATTGCTGGAGCTTAATCCTATCCCTGAAAACTGAATGAGAATGAACTGCATTTTGTAACACCAGTTAGAGCTTAACCATTAACCGACGTTTTTTCGCCATCTAACAAGAATCACTTAACTATTTCATTAGGTCGCTAATGTTTTTATAAGCCAATTGTGACTGAAAAATTTCTGAATAGTCCGCGATGCCGATGGAAGAAGGCATTTACACGTCTGCCATAGCTAAGCAGTGTTTAATCTTACCAATTCCTGCATCCCTGAATTAATGAACCAGATTAATAGAATTCCAATGACTTTTACGCCATGCGGCGCGGGAAAAAATGGCAAATGCGCCAAAACCAAGCGCTGCCCTTCTTTTGTTAAGGTGAGAAGAGTAAATTGGGCAAGTTTGATTTTTGGTGGCAGGTTAAAGGACTCTGCCCTTAAAGGCGGTAATGATGAATTTTCAAATTGATAAATCCGGCAAGCTGGAAAATGTCTGTTATGACATCCGTGGTCCGGTACTGAAAGAGGCTAAACGTCTCGAAGAAGAAGGCAACAAAGTTCTCAAACTGAACATCGGTAACCCCGCCCCGTTTGGTTTTGAAGCGCCTGATGAAATTTTGGTGGATGTCATTCGTAATCTGCCGAGCTCGCAAGGTTACTGCGACTCAAAAGGTCTGTATTCGGCGCGTAAAGCGATCATGCAACACTATCAGGCGCGCGATATGCGCGACGTTACTGTCGAAGACATTTATATCGGTAACGGTGTATCGGAACTGATTGTGCAAGCCATGCAGGCATTGCTTAACAGTGGCGACGAAATGTTAGTGCCCGCACCCGACTATCCGCTGTGGACGGCTGCAGTTTCGCTGTCGAGCGGTAAAGCGGTGCATTACCTGTGTGATGAATCGGCTGGCTGGTTCCCAGACCTGGATGATATTCGCAGCAAGATTACGCCGCGCACGCGTGGCATTGTCATCATCAATCCCAATAATCCGACCGGCGCGGTTTATAGCAAAGAGCTATTGCTGGAGGTTGTTGAGATTGCACGCCAGCACAACCTGATTATTTTCGCCGACGAAATCTACGACAAAATTTTGTACGACGAAGCTCAACATCATTCGATTGCAGCACTGGCGCCAGACTTGCTGACCGTAACGTTTAACGGCTTGTCCAAAACCTATCGCGTGGCGGGTTTCCGTCAGGGCTGGATGGTATTGAATGGGCCGAAGAAACATGCCAAAGGTTATATTGAAGGGCTGGAAATGCTGGCCTCGATGCGTCTGTGTGCCAACGTTCCGGCACAGCACGCAATTCAAACGGCGCTCGGCGGCTATCAGAGCATCAGCGAATTCATCGCCCCAGGCGGTCGTTTGTATGAGCAGCGTCAGCGAGCGTGGGAGTTAATCAACGATATTCCAGGCGTCAGCTGCGTTAAACCGCAGGGAGCGCTGTACATGTTCCCGCGTATTGATGCCAAGAAATTCAACATCTTCGACGATCAAAAGATGGTACTGGATTTCCTGTTGCAAGAGAAAGTGCTGCTGGTTCAGGGCACCGCTTTCAACTGGCCGTGGCCGGATCACGTGCGCATTGTTACGCTGCCGCGCGTGGACGATTTGGAGATGGCCGTAAGTAAGTTTGGTCGCTTCCTGCAAGGGTATCGCCAGTAATCGGTGACACGTCTGTATCCGTGGATATTCAAGTCCTCTCATGGGGACTTGAATTATTTAGGGTATAGTGATCGTATTTCGGGGAGAGCGTTCGCTTCGCTCTCCCCGCCATGCGAACAGGAACCGTCCATGACTCGTAGCCATTTTTTTGCCCATCTCTCTCGCCTCAAACTGATCAATCGCTGGCCGCTGATGCGCAATGTGCGCACCGAAAACGTCTCCGAACATAGCTTGCAGGTGGCGATGGTCGCTCATGCACTCGCCATCATTAAAAACAAAAAGTTTAACGGCAACCTTAATGCTGAGCGTATCGCGATGCTGGCGCTGTATCATGATGCCAGCGAGGTGCTTACCGGTGATTTACCTACGCCAGTGAAGTATTACAACGCGCAGATCGCGCACGAATACAAAAAAATTGAGAAGATCGCCCAGCAGAAGCTAATAGATATGTTGCCAGCTGAACTACAGGACGCCTATCGCCCGTTGATCGATGAACACTTGCATACTGAAAGTGAGCAATCGGTGGTGAAGCAAGCGGATGCACTTTGCGCCTACGTAAAATGTCTGGAAGAGTTGTCGGCGGGCAATAACGAGTTTCTGCTGGCGAAAGCGCGCCTGGAAAAAACGCTCTCACAGCGTCGTTCGCCGGAGATGGACTATTTCGTTGAGGTGTTTATCCCCAGCTTTAGCCTGTCATTGGATGAGATTTCGCAAGATACCCCATTATAAAAAACGGGCCGTTCAGGCCCGTTTCATTATGCATTAACTGAGAGCGTAAACTCGCCGCTACTCTCTTTCGTCACCTTTACAGGTTCCAGCGTCGTAACGCGAAACGCCACGTCGTTGAGACGCGGCGAATCTGCTGGTGCATTCACAGCAACGACCGCGCTGCCCGCCTCTAAACCTGAAATGATGCCCGCTGGCGCATCCTCAACTACAACGCAGTGTGTCGCCGAAAGCCCTAAACGTTCCGCGCCCAGCAAATAAGGCTCTGGATTCGGCTTGCCATGCTTAATATTCTCAGCAGTGATAAAGACTTCTGGCATCGGTAGATTTGCCGCTTTATGGCGCGCGTGCGCTACCGGAATCGAACCGGACGTCACAATTGCCCAGGGAATCTGTAACTCGTTCAGCGTAGCGAGTAACGCTAACGCACCCGGAATGGCTTGCACCCCTTGCGTATCCTCAGCCTCTAAGCGTTCAAGCCAGAGGAACTCCGCCTGGATTGCCTCTTCCGATTGTCCCGCCATGAAATGGCGCAGCGAATTGATAGCAGGCTTTCCATGTATGTAGCTCAGGACCTCATCCGCCGATAAGCCGTGGCGCTCGCCCCACAGTGACCATGCGCGAATGACTGCAGGCAGTGAATCCACCAGCGTGCCGTCTAAATCAAACAGAAAACCCCTGTACTTCACACATCGCTCCTTATTCAGGCATTGATAATCTGCGCGATCTCATTCGCGCTGAGATGATACTGACGTGGACAAGTTTGCCACACCGTTAGCATGCGTTGGTATTTTTCCCACATCGGTGTTTGCGCATTGAAACCGTGCGTGCCGGAATCAAAGTGGGTGTAGCGTCCCTCAATGTTCACCATAAACCGTACATAACCGAGGTAACGCGCTTCCGTGGCGGCATCAAATCCAAGAAACGCCAGGCGACGCTCGTCAATAGAACTGCCATCTTTCAGGTTCGACCAGGAAACATGCAGCGCATGGTGCATTTCCATAATATCGATGAGCTGGCGACAAGTGGCTTCCGTTAACTCGCCGAACTCCTTGTCCAGTTCGCGTAACTGCAGGCCGTAGCCGCGCTCAATAATGGTTTGATAGCGGCGATAGCGCTCGGCGTTATCGGGCTCGAGCATTGCCATCATTTTATATTGGTTGGAAAGGATGAGTCGTTGCGCGTGGGTCATTTCCATAGTTTGCTCCCGGGCCGGTAAGGCCGCTTAAGATTTAAACAATGAAGAAATGATTACACAAGGAGAGTGATGCGTGTGTGTCCGCATCACTTTTCTTTGATTTGAACCGGGATTTGGCTCAAATTCTCTGCCCGGTAAAAGCGTCAGCAGATCAAAGATCGTCGAGGAAAGTGCGATCAAGCTGTTTAAAAGCGCGCTTTAATACGTCAGCGAGCGATTGGTAAGTCGGCTTACCGTCCACAGGCGCAATCGCCTGACCCGCTTCTTCCAGCTTAGTGCGCACCTCATGAAACCACTGCAGCAGGGTTGGCGGCAAAGGCGTCACAGAGCGTTTACCCAACCACCACAAACCTTGCATCGGCAGGCTACAGGCAAAAAGCGCCGTTGCAATCGCTGGGCCGAGCTGTCCACCAAGGGCGATTTGCCACGTCAGCGTGAAAATTGCCAGCGGCGGCATGAATCGGATAGCAAAGCGGGTGGTATTCACAACACGATTCTCGGGAAACACCGGCGCCAGGCGTTTATCGGCAGGCCAGGTCTTCATGTATCGCTGTCCGCGCTGGAACAAGCTGAACCAGCCGGGATTGTCTGTCTCATTCGCCATGATAGACCTCAACAAAATCTGCAATATTTAAAATAAACCGATAACTACACAACTTTACGTGACATCCTTCAAAAGTTTTTGTCTTTGTGGGTGACAGTGAGTATTCTGACGCCGTTTAAGCAACATTACCGGAAGCTTTAGCTCAATAAAAGAGCGGCCAGAGCCATGTTTCACTAAACGCTTATCAAAAATAAGCGTAAAATCACCAAAATTTTTTGCATGTCACTCAATTTTTGACTAGCACATGATGTTTATCATTAACCTACCAGCTTTCATGGGCTACGCTGTTAGTCTGATTGCGTTATTTTTAGCCACTATTTAACAAAATAGGTACTTCCATGTCGACGAAGTTAGTACTGGTTCTAAACTGCGGCAGCTCCTCTCTTAAGTTTGCCATCCTCAACCCAGCCACTGGCGACGAATATCTGTCGGGTCTGGCTGAATGTTTCCATTTACCTGAAGCGCGTATCAAATGGAAGCTGGAAGGCAGCAAACAAGAAGCCCCATTGGGTGCAGGCGCTGCTCATAGCGAAGCGCTCAACTTCATCGTTAAATCTATTCTGGCACAAAAACCAGAGCTTTCGGCACAAATCGCTGCAATCGGCCACCGCATTGTTCATGGCGGCGAGCAGCTGACGAAATCCGTCATTATCGACGAGTCTGTCATTCAGGGCATCAAAGATGCGTCTTCATTTGCACCGCTGCACAATCCCGCGCATCTGATCGGTATTGATGAAGCGCTGAAAAACTTCCCGCATCTTTCCGATAAAAATGTGGCGGTTTTTGACACGGCATTCCATCAGACAATGCCGGAAGAGTCCTATCTCTATGCTCTGCCCTACAAACTGTACAAAGAGCACGGCGTTCGCCGCTACGGCGCACACGGCACCAGCCACTACTATGTGACGCAGGAAGCCGCAAAAATGCTGAACAAGCCGGTGACTGAATTGAATATCATCACTTGCCACCTTGGCAACGGCGGTTCAGTTTCCGCAATCCGCAACGGTCAGTGTGTTGACACCTCAATGGGTTTGACCCCGCTGGAAGGCTTAGTGATGGGTACCCGTAGCGGTGATATCGATCCTGCCATCATCTTCTTCCTGCATGATGCACTGGGCATGAGCGTTGATGCCATTAACAAACTACTGACCAAAGAGTCTGGCCTGTTAGGTTTGACCGAAGTCACCAGCGACTGCCGCTATGTTGAAGATAACTACGCGACCAAAGAGGATGCCAAACGTGCGATGGATGTATTCTGCCATCGTCTGGCGAAGTACATCGGCAGCTACACTGCGCTGATGGAAGGTCGTCTGGATGCGGTGATCTTCACCGGTGGCATCGGTGAGAATGCAGCAATGGTACGTGAACTGGCGCTGCAGAAACTGGGCCTGCTCGGCTTCGAGGTCGATCACGAGCGCAACCTGGCAGCCCGCTTCGGTAAATCTGGCTTCATCAATAAAGAAGGCACTCGCCCAGCCGTGGTGATCCCAACCAACGAAGAGTTGGTGATTGCTCAAGATGCCGCGCGTCTCACCGCATAAAAACACTTCTCTCCGTCAGCTTAGGCTGACGGAGTTGTTTTAGACAGTCTGCAACACCTGAGAGGTTTCTATCGTGTCACGTACAATCATGCTCATTCCTACCGGCACCAGCGTCGGCCTGACCAGCGTCAGCCTCGGCGTGATCCGTGCTATGGAGCGCAAAGGCGTGCGCCTGAGCGTATTCAAGCCCATTGCCCAGCCACGTGCGGGCGGCGATGCGCCAGACCAGACCACCAGCATTATCCGTAAAAGCTCCGCGATTCCTGCTGCTGAACCGCTGCAGATGTCACGCGTTGAGTCGCTGCTGGGTTCTAACCAGCAAGACGTGCTGATGGAAGAGATCATTGCCAACTACCACGCGAACGCCAAAGATGCCGAAGTCGTGCTGGTTGAAGGTCTGGTCCCCACGCGTAAACATCAGTTCGCCTCGGCGCTGAACTATGAAATCGCCAAAACCCTGAACGCGGAAATCGTCTTTGTGATGGCGTTGGGTAACGATTCGCCGGCCCAGCTGAAAGAGCGTATCGAACTGACGCAAAGCAGCTTCGGCGGCAGCAAAAACAAAAACATCACTGGCGTTATCATCAACAAACTGAATGCGCCAGTGGATGAACAAGGCCGCACGCGCCCGGATCTGTCAGAGATTTTTGATGACTCTTCCAAAGCGAGCATCGCCAACATCGATCCTAAGCAGCTGTTTGCCAACAGCCCGCTGCCGGTGCTGGGCTGTGTGCCGTGGAGCTTTGATCTGATCGCTACCCGCGCCATCGACATGTGCCGTCACCTGAATGCCGATATCATTAACGAAGGTGAAATCCAGACGCGTCGTGTTAAATCAGTGACCTTCTGCGCGCGCAGTATTCCGCACATGCTGGAGCACTTCCGTCCGGGCTCACTGCTGGTCACTTCTGCCGATCGTCCTGATGTGCTGGTGGCTGCATGTTTGGCCGCGATGAACGGCGTGGAAATCGGTGCGGTGTTGCTGACCGGCGGTTATCAGATTGAAGCGCCGATCGCGCGCCTGTGCGAGCGTGCGTTCCAGACTGGCCTGCCGGTATTTATGGTGAAAACCAATACCTGGCAAACCTCACTCAGCCTGCAGAGCTTCAACCTGGAAGTTCCTACTGATGATATTCAGCGTATTGAGAAAGTGCAGGAATACGTAGCCAGCTTCATCAATGCCGATTGGGTTGAATCGCTGACCGCCACCTCTGAGCGCAGTCGTCGTCTGTCACCGCCGGCATTCCGTTATCAGCTTACCGAATTGGCGCGTAAAGCCGGCAAACGCATCGTACTGCCAGAAGGCGACGAGCCGCGCACGGTTAAAGCGGCGGCTATTTGTGCCGAACGCGGCATCGCTACCTGCGTGTTGCTGGGTAATCCGGAAGAGATTCAGCGCGTTGCTGCCGCTCAGGGTGTTGAACTGGGCAAAGGCATCGTCATCGTCGATCCAGAAGTGGTACGCGAAAACTATGTGCCGCGTTTGGTTGAGCTGCGTAAGAGCAAAGGCATGACCGAAGTGGTGGCGCAAGAGCAGCTGGAAGACAACGTGGTGCTGGGCACCATGATGCTGGAGAGTGGCGAAGTTGATGGCCTGGTATCAGGTGCGGTTCATACCACCGCGAACACCATTCGCCCACCGCTGCAGCTGATCAAGACTGCGCCAAACAGCTCGCTGGTCTCTTCCGTGTTCTTCATGCTGCTGCCGGAACAGGTTCTGGTGTATGGCGATTGCGCCATCAACCCGGATCCGAACCCAGAACAGCTGGCGGAAATCGCCATTCAGTCTGCCGATTCAGCCAAAGCTTTCGGTATCGATCCACGCGTTGCGATGATCTCTTACTCCACCGGCAACTCCGGTGCCGGTAGCGACGTAGAGAAAGTACGTGAAGCAACGCGCATTGCGCAGGAAAAACGCCCGGATCTGGTGATTGATGGTCCGCTGCAGTATGACGCCGCGATTATGGAAGATGTTGCCAAATCCAAAGCGCCAAACTCAGCGGTTGCTGGTCGCGCTACGGTGTTCATCTTCCCGGATCTGAACACCGGTAATACCACTTACAAAGCGGTACAGCGTTCTGCCGACCTGATCTCAATCGGACCGATGCTGCAAGGCATGCGTAAGCCGGTAAACGATTTGTCGCGTGGCGCACTGGTGGATGACATCGTCTATACCATCGCACTGACGGCGATTCAGTCACAGCAAGCCGAAGGCTAATCGCTTTCCTGCTCGCTTAAAAAGCAAAAAGGCGCCCGATGGGCGCCTTTTTTATCGCAGCGTAATTATGCTTCACTGCTCTGCTTGCGGCGTGCGGCATCACTGTTGCGGCTCAGCCACAGTGACAGTGCTTTCAGCGAATCATCAGTGAACTCATCACAGCGCGCGGTGATCTCTTCAGGCGTCATCCAGAAAATCTCATCCACTTCTTCCTCTTGCATCGCAAACGGACCATGCGAGACGCAGCTAAACAGCCCGCCCCACACGCGACAATGCTGATCTTCGAAGTAAAATTGTCCGTGCTCAGCAAACGGAACGGCCGCGATACCTAATTCCTCTTCCGCTTCACGACGAGCAGATTCCAGCAGGTCTTCACCGCTCTGCACCACGCCGCCGGCGGTGGCATCAAGCATACCCGGCATAAAGTCTTTAATTTCAGTACGACGCTGCACCAGAATTTTGCCCATGCCATCATGCACCACGATATAGGTGGCGCGATGACGTAGACACTGCGCACGCATCTGCGCACGGCTGGCCTGCGCAATGACTTCGTTCTCTTCGTTAACGATATCAACCCACTCGATACCATCACCTGCCGTTTGATCCACCATCCATAACCCTTTTCTGTTTTCGGCGTGCCCAGCACGCGCCTGATTGCCACGCTTTATTAGAATCTGCGGTAAGGTAATGCGTTCTTTTCGCCATCGCAAGGCGCATCGTGCTTAGCGTGTTTTACCGGATTCAGCCAACCACAACTGCACCGAAGCACGCTGCCACTGGAACTCGGCATAGTGCTGCAACTTCACCGGCAGCGCGTCACCGTGCAGCGCCAGACGATTAATCATCACCGCTAAATCAGTATCCGCAATCGACCATTCACCAAACAGGTTTTGCTGTCCCTCCGGCAGCAGACGCTGCACCGCAGCAATCAGTTTATTTGCGGCCTGCTCACCCGCTGGCGTGAGCGGTGCAAAGCGCTCACCGGCAAACAGCACTTCGGTGGGACGTTCCGATCGCAGCGGCATCAGATCGCTGCGCAGCCACGCCTGCACTTCACGTGCATGCGCCCGTTTTTCGCGGTCGCGTGGATAGAGTCGCTCGAACTCTGGCGCTGGAAAACGCTCCTCCAGATACTCAGCAATCGCTGAAGACTCCGTCAGAACCACCTCATCGATTTGCAACGTGGGTACGCGGCAGGTAAGAGAGAGTGCACGATAATCATCATCCCACTGCGCGTTCTGTGATAAATCGACGCGCTTGAGGGTAAAGGGAATCCCCTTCTCGGTTAGCGCAACATAAACCGACATGGCGTAAGGGCTGAAAAAGGAAGAATCGGACCACAAGGTAATGGTTGGATAATTCATTGGCTGCCTCAGGTAAGCGTCAGGTGTGCATCATGTTTACCGATTTTTATTTGTTAAGGCAATGGTGCGCTGGTCGGATGTTTAGGTGCTAAGGCCAGCGCTGACTACGCCTTTTTATTCATAAGCGTAAGCCCAGTCACGCCGCACGGGCGCTTCTCTTCTATGCTGAATCTGAGCAGAGAAAAAATTACAAGGAGGCTCAACATGCATTTACTTATCACCGGCGGCACCGGCCTGATTGGCCGTCATCTGATCCCGCGCTTATTGCAGCTGGGGCATCAGGTCAGCGTTGTCACCCGCGATGTCGCCGCCGCGCGAGAGAAACTCAATCCCAACGTGGCGCTGTGGTCCGGCATTAATCAGCAATCCGATTTAAACGGCATTGATGGCGTGATCAATCTGGCAGGCGAACCGATAGCGGATAAACGCTGGACCGAGCAACAGAAACAGCGGCTTTGCGAAAGTCGCTGGCAGATTACCGAACAGCTGGTCTCGCTGATCCACGCCAGCAGCCATCCTCCCCAATTTTTGATCTCTGGCTCGGCCACCGGTTTTTATGGCGATACCGGCGATCTGGTATTGACTGAAGACGATCCGGGCCACGATGAATTTACCCATGCACTGTGTGCGCGCTGGGAGCAACTGGCGTTAACCGCGCAAAGTGACCGCACCCGCGTCTGTTTGCTGCGTACCGGCGTGGTGCTGGCAAAAGAAGGCGGCGCACTGGCGAAGATGAAGCTGCCGTTCAAACTGGGTGTGGGCGGTCCGATTGGCAGCGGCAAACAGTATTTACCGTGGATTCATATCGACGATCTAGTGAACGCGCTGTTGTGGCTGATCGATCACCCGGAACTGCGCGGGCCTTTCAACATGGTTGCACCTTATGCGGTGCGTAATGAGCAGTTCGCCGCCACGCTGGGGCATGTGATGCATCGTCCGGCCTTTATGCGCACGCCGGCCAGCGCCATCAAGCTGATGATGGGGGAATCGGCGGTGCTGGTGCTGGGCGGGCAACATGTTTTGCCAAAGCGGCTGGAAGAGTCGGGATTTGGTTTCCGCTGGTACGATTTAGAGCAAGCGCTGCAGGATGTCGCCGGTTGAATAATCAGGGCGGCACGTCGGCCGCCCTGAGGTATTAACTGCGCTGTTGCGCGACGCGAGATTTCAACGCCACAGGTTCACGTGTATGACCCGGCTGCGGTACGCGAATGATAAAGGTCAGCACGCCGGCAAACACATACAATCCGGTATACGCCCACACCACGCCCACGATGTCGAAGAACGGTAGCATCACCGAAGCAATCGCGGGTGCCACGAAGTTACTCAATCCCGCCGACAGGTTGTAAATCGATACGGCAGCCCCTTTGTGATGCGGCTCCAGCGTCGGGAACACGGCCGTCATTGGCACAAAAGCCGCGACAAAAATCCCCAACATCACCGCCGGAATCAGCGCCACCCAGAAGTTATGCCCGGCATACACTGGCAGGTAATAGAATGCCAGGCTGGAAATTGCCATGCCGACACAGCCAAACCAGCGCACCTGACGAATCCATCCCAGTTTCTCGCCGGTGATGCCCCAGAAGATGTTAGTAAAGATGGTGACAAAGAAGAACACCGCCCAGATCTGCAGCCATTCGGAAATGGTAAAGCCAAGGCGATCAACGAACAGCAGCGGCATGATAATGGCGAAGCCAAACAGCGACAGCGTGTTAATGATGCGAATCAGACAGGCATAAAACACGTGCTGATTGGTGAACAGAATGGTGACGGCCCGCGACATTTCGGTCATTTTGTCGCGCATCGGCAGATTGACGCGCGAACGGTCAACAGGTACGTGGCGCAAGCTAAAGTAAGCCAGCACACCGCCACACGCCACCCATACGATCGCCAGCCACAGCGTACCGGTTTCGCCCAGCATGGGAATGGTGAGGCTCGGTAAATAGCTGCCAACCACACCGATGCCAACCGAGTACATCGCCCAGAACCAACCGGTCGCGGCCGCCAGTTTTTCCCGCGGCAGCACCTGCACCAGCATCATCATGAACGAGTAGATGAATAACGGATACGCCAGGCCGCGAATGCCATAGAACAGCACCATCAGCGGATAGTTACGCATCCCCAGACCAAGCGACATAAACAGCGTGTGCATCACGATCCACAATACGAAGCCAATCATCATGGCGCGCTGCGGGGTAATCAGCTCCGCCACCACGCCCGAGGCCCACGCAGCCAGCGCAGCGGCAAGTCCATAAAAGGTAAACACCACCGCCGACTGCGCAGGGGTGAAGCCCATATCGGTGATATGACGCGATAAAAACGCCATCTCAAAGCCGTCACCTGCCATAAAGATGGCGATGGCGAGGAAGCCCCAGAACATCTTTTTCGGTAAGCCAAACCAGTATTCATTCGATTGCATCTCATTCATCCTCTGTCTGGAGTTAGGCAGGCAACAGCGCCCGCGCCTGCTGTTGCTGTTCGTAGAGTGTGCGGAACAGATGCAATCGCTGGTGCAGCACCTTGCCGCGCCCGGCATCCGGCTGATAGCGCGCCTGCACCGGCGGCTTAAGACAGACATCGCGCTCGGCACCACCATCGGCCAACCACGCCAGACGTGCTGCGCCCAAAGCGCCGGAGGCGCTGGCGGGATGCGTGACGATGGGCAGTTGCAGCACATCCGCAATCAGCTGGGCCCACAGCGTGCTGCGTGCCCCGCCGCCGGTCAGGCTGCATTGACGAATCTGCTGCTGCGCATCACCCAGCACCGCCAATCCATCGGCCAGACCAAAAGCCACGCCTTCAATCACCGCGTAACCCAGCAGCGCACGTGGTGTTTCATGGCGCAGATTGAAGAAGGAGCCGCAGGCATCAGGATCGTTGTGCGGCGTGCGTTCGCCAGAAAGATAGGGCAGGAACAGCGGCGCATGACGCCGTTGTTCCTCGCTGAGCGGTGCCATCTCGTCCATCAGCTGGCTTTCCGTGACCGACAACAGATTGCATAGCCAGCGCAGACAGCTGGCGGCGCTGAGCATTACGCTCATCTGGTGCCAGCGCCCAGGCAAGGCGTGGCAAAAGGCATGCACGCCAGATTGTGGATCGGCCAGCAGACGATCGTTAACCACGAAAATCACGCCGGAAGTACCCAGAGAGATAAAGGCATCTCCCGGATTGACCGCGCCGACTCCCACCGCCGATGCCGCGTTATCGCCGCCGCCGCCCGCCACGCTAACCGAGGCCGATATGCCCCACTGGCTTGCCAGTTCGGCTTTCAGCGTGGCGCTAACTGCACTGCCTTCCACCAGTTCGGGCATGTGGGTGCGCGTCAATCCGCTAATGGCTAACAGTTCGTCGGACCAGTCGCGTTTGGCGACATCAAGCCACAGCGTACCCGCCGCGTCCGAAGGTTCGCTGACAAAGCGTCCGGTCAAACGCCAGCGCAGATAATCTTTTGGCAGCAGCACCTTATCGATGCGCTGAAAAATCTCCGGCTCATGTTCCGCTACCCAACGCAGCTTTGGTGCGGTAAAGCCCGGCATGATCATGTTGCCGCTCAGCTGCATCATTTCCGGATGTTGCGCGCTGAGTGCTGCACATTGCGCTGCGCTACGCGTGTCATTCCACAGGATGCAAGGACGCAACACCTCGCCCTGGTTATCCAGCAGCACCGCGCCGTGCATTTGTCCCGACAAGCCAATAGCACGAATCTCGCTCCACGCCGCTGCGGCCTGTTGGCGCAATCCGGCCAACACCTCACCGCAGGCCTGCCACCAGCATTCAGGATCCTGCTCGGCCCAGTGGGCATGCGAACGCTGCACGCTAAGCGCGGCGTGATGAGTCGCGACGATGTCGCCCTGCGCATTGATGAGCAGCGCTTTGAGTTCAGAAGTACCAATATCGATTCCGAGATACATGACGCGCTCCTTACCCTTCAGCCAGCGCAGGTTGCGGCTGTTTCAGCCACTTCTGCAGGTCAGCAACGGTGCGGGTCACCAGCGCATGGAACGCTTTGTCCTGCGCCAGTTCGCCAAACAACGCGCTGTCGCTGAGGAATGCAGTAAGGGCATCGGACCGGCTAAACTGCTGACGCAGCGCATCGGCCTGCAGCACGCCATCCTGATAGGTGTAAGGCAGATCATCATCAGCCCAACGTTGCAGGAACAGGAAGAACAGCGCAGGCAGCACGGCGGTGGCAGCCGGTTCTGCGCCGCGCTGATAGCATTCGCGCAGCGTTGGCGTCACCATGCCAGGGATTTTCGACAGACCATCGGCGCCAACGCGCTGATTGGTGTCTTTGATGAAGGGATTACTGAAGCGCGCCAGAACCACATCGCGATAATCCGCCAAATTCAACGGGCTCGGCGACAGCGAAGGCATCACGTCCTGCGTCACATAGTCATACGCCAATTGATAAATCGCCGGCTGACGCGTGCTGTCGTCAATGTAATTGAGGCCAATCAGCGTGCCTGCCCAGGCAATTGCGGCATGCGTCGCGTTGAGGATGCGGATTTTTGCCTCTTCCCACGGCAATACTGACTCCACCAGCTCAACGCCCACCTTTTCCAACGGCGGACGACCGGCAATGAAATCATCCTCAATCACCCACTGAATAAAGGATTCGGCCATTACCGCCGCGCCATCGTCTTTGCCGGTGGCAGCATTTACCCGCTCAGCCACATCTGGCGTCGGGCGTGGCGTGATGCGATCGACCATCGTGTTGGGTGACGTTGTGCTGGTGCGTACCCAATCTGCCAATGCCCGATCGCCCTGCGCTGCGAGAAACGCGAGGAAGCCGTGACGGAAACGTTCGCCGTTATGGCGCAGGTTATCGCAGTTGAGCAGCGTGACGGGCGCGCCGCCCTTTGCCAGTCGTTGGGAGAGAATACGCGCCAGAGCGCCATAAATGGTGCGGATATCGCCTTTCACATCGGCCTGCACATCCGCCTGTTCAAGATCAAGTTCATGTTCCGGCGTCAAATAGTAACCGGCTTCGGTAACGGTGAAGCTGATTACGCGGGTTTCTGTTTTAGCACCCTGCTCAACTAACGCGCTGATGTCGCTGTCCCAAGGCAGAATTTTGCGCAGTGAAGTGATGGTTTCGTAGGCGCGTTCGCCTTCAGGAGTAACGGTTTCCAGTACGTACTCGCCACTCTGCGCGGCGAGTTGCTGTAGCAGCGGCGCAGCGTCGCTGCGGATATTACCGAGTGCAATGCCCCAGCACTCATCGCCCTGCTCGCGTAATTTATGCAGATACCACGCCTGATGTGCACGGTGAAATGAACCTGCGCCAATGTGCATCCACACTGAATTATTTGTCATAGCCGCCTCAAAATAAACATTTGCCACGATTAAGGGCATTTGCCCGATATCGTGTAGCATAGTGTGTGCGGTAAGCCAGGTTCTGCGAACTGAATCACAATTAATACTTTTGCTCTTTTTTAGGGCTTTTGCTCAGTTAACACTTAGCGGCCTTCTCGCGTTAACATGGCGCACCGGTTTTGACGGAACAGCGCGATGAGCAGAGAAGAGAAAAAACAAGAACTGGCAGCACGTGCGGCCTGGATGTATTACGTCGCTGGGGTGACACAGCAGGAGATTGCGCGTGCGTTGGGACTGTCGCGTCAGGTGGCGCAGCGTTTAGTGTCCAACGCACGGGAAATGGGCATGGTGAGCGTGAAGATTGAGCATCCCGTCACCCATTGTTTGCAACTGGCGCGCGAAGTGCAGCAGAGGTTTGCTCTGCAGCTGTGCCGTGTCGTGCCTTCAGCCAACCTTGATGATGAGGCCATCCAGCAGATGTTGGCCGTGGAAGGCGCAGCGGTGATGGCGCAATATATCAGCGAAGAGCAACCGCAGGTATTTGGCATCGGTTCGGGCAAGACATTGCGTTCAATGATCGATGCGCTTCCCTGGGTTGAACGACCACAGCATCAGTGCGTTTCGATGATTGGCGCGATTGCGCGAGACGATTCAGGTACGCGCTATGACGTGCCGCTGAAGATGGCGGAGAAGATGCAGGGTAAGTATTTTTTCATCCCTGCACCGCTGTATGCCGATACACCCGAAGACAAGGCGATGTGGATTCAGCATCAGGTCTATCAACGCGTCACGCTACGCGCGTTGCAGGCAGATGTAGCCTTCGTCGGCATTGGCGAAGTACAGCCAGGTTGCCCGCTACATGCCGAAGGCTTTATTACCGATGCGCAAGTGGCTGCACTCAACGCACGCGGCGTGGTTGGCGAAATGCTCGGGCACTTTTTCAATCAGCAAGGCGAACGCGTGTTGGGTGAAACCGATGAGCTGCTCACCAGCGTCTTGCTGGAAAGCCAGACGCAGCGCCAGATTATCGGCTTTGCCGGCAGTGAACGTAAGTATCCAGCGATTCGCGCCGCGCTGCAGGGCGGCTGGGTGTCAGGTTTGGTGACCGATGAGGATACGGCGCTGAGATTGTTGCGGGATTAGAACGTGCTGGCTGTCCCCCATCCCGGCCTTCCCCCGCTAGCGGGGGAAGGAGACGCTGCCACATGCTGCATCAGTACGCACATATTGCAGCATCTTCCTTCCCCATTTATGGGGGAGGACCGAGGTGGGGGGCAGCGAGCACAGACCAGCCAGCACTATTCCAAAACTACTTTAACGATCCCTTCAAAAACTGCTGCAGGCGCGGGCTTTTCGGGTTACCAAACAGCTCATCCGGCGTGCCCTGCTCTTCGATTTTGCCCTGATGCAGGAAGATCACATGATTAGAGACGTGACGAGCAAACTCCATCTCGTGCGTCACCACCACCATGGTTTTCCCCTCTTCGGCCAGCTTCTGCATAATGCGCAGCACTTCACCGACTAACTCTGGATCGAGCGCCGAGGTCGGTTCGTCAAACAGCAACACTTCAGGCTCCATCGCCAGAGCACGCGCAATCGACACGCGCTGCTGCTGACCGCCAGAGAGATGCACCGGATATTTGGCGCGCGCACGCGCATCAATACCAACCTTATCCAGATACTTAATCGCCCGTTCGCGCGCTTCGGCCTTGCTCAGCCCCAGCACCTGAATCGGCGCTTCGGTGACGTTATCCAGCACCGTCATGTGGCTCCACAGGTTGAAGTGCTGAAACACCATCGTCAGACGGGTACGCAGCATACGCAGCTGCTCTTTGTTCGCAACTTTGAGCTGACCATCGGTGTCGCGCACCAGGTTGATCTGCTGATTGTTAACGGTAATGGTGCCTTCGCTCGGTTTCTCGAGGAAGTTAATGCAGCGTAAAAAGGTACTTTTCCCGGAACCGGACGAGCCAATAATGCTGATCACATCGCCGGCGTTGGCTTGCAGTGATACGCCTTTTAGAACTTCATGCTCACCGTAACGTTTGTGCAGTTCGGTAACGCTTAATTTATTGTCAGCCATAGTGATACTCAGTGCGATGAAGAAGGTTTTACGTGTGCCAGGAAGCGTTGTTCGGCTTTGCGGAACAAGCTAATCAACCCGTAAGAGATTATCAGATACAGCACCGCTGCAATGCCAAACGCGGTAAACGGCTGATAGGTGGCCGAGTTGATATCGCGCGCAATTTTTAACAGATCCGGCACCGTGGCAGTGAACGCCAGCGCAGTGGAGTGCAGCATCAGGATCACTTCATTGCTGTACGCCGGCAGCGCCGTGCGCAGTGCCGAAGGCAGAATGATGCAGCGATAGAGTTTAAACGGGGAGAAGCCATAGGCGCGTGCCGCTTCAATTTCACCGTGCGGCACCGAACGAATCGCGCCAGCAAAGATTTCGGTGGTATAGGCGCAGGTATTGAGCGTAAACGCCAGCAGCGTACAGTTCAGTCCGCTGCGGAAGAAGGCATTCAGCAACTCAGTGCCTTTCACCACTTCCAGCGTGTACATGCCGGAGTAGAACACCAGCAGCTGCACATACAGCGGCGTGCCGCGAAACACGTAAGTGAATAGCCACACCGGTGTAGAGATAAAGCGGTTGGAGGAGACGCGCGCAATCGCCAGCAACACCGCCAAAGAACCGCCGATCACCACAGAAAGGATCAACAACCACAAGGTAATCGCGATACCGGTAAAACGATAACCATCGGTCCAGAGCAGCTGTTTCCAGTACTCCTGAATAATCTCAATCATAGCTCTGCCCTTTTCACACCCACCGTGTAGCGACGTTCAAGCCACCACAGCACGCCGTTCGACAGCGTGGTAAATACCAGATAAATCACACCTGCCACAATGGCGAAGTAGAACGGCTGCCAGGTACTTTTACCTGCCAGCTGCGTGGCTTTCACCACATCTTCCAGCCCCAGCAGCGACACCAGCGCAGTCGCTTTCAGAATGACCTGCCAGTTGTTGCCGATGCCCGGCAGCGCAAAGCGCATCATCGCCGGGAATAGAATACGCCGGAAGGTCTGCGAGCCAGTAAAACCGAAGGCGGTTGCCGCTTCGATCTGTCCTCGAGGCACGGCGAGAAAGGCACCCCGGAAGGTTTCGGTAAAGTAGGCGCCGTAGATAAAGCCAAGCGTAATGATACCGGCGACCATCGGGTCGATATCAAACTGGGCCAGTCCCAGCGCATCGGTGAGGGTATTCAGGGCGATCTGCAGACCGTAGAAGATCAGCAGCATCAATACTAAGTCGGGAACACCACGAATTAAGGTGGTGTAGCCTTCGAACAGCATCGCCAGCGGGCGATTGCGGGAGAGTTTGGCGCCCGCGCCAACCAGGCCGAGCACCACCGCCAGCAGCACCGAGCTGAGCGCCAGCTCCAGCGTCACAAGGGTGCCCTTGAGGATTACTTCGGAATAGCCATACAACATGAGTTCAATCCTGTCGTGAGGGTAAATTACAAACGCTGCCCAACTGACGGACAGTCCTAACCAGGAAATTTGAATCGCAGGATGGATGGCGGCAAGCGTATGAAGCCGGGCAGTTTACATAAGTAAGCGCCCGGAGTGAATACTTATGACCAACCTTCCTGCAACTCAAAGAACAGGGTCAGGAACAGAATTGTTAGTCGCCGTACACGTTAAAGTCGAAATACTTTTTCGCAATCTTGTCGTAAGTACCGTCTTTACGCATTTCGCCAAAGGCTTTATCGATCGCTGCCTTCAGATCCGCGTCATCTTTACGCAAGCCCATACCGGTACCGACGCCAAAGATTTTATCGTCTTTAACCGCTGGACCAGCAAATGCATATTTTGCGCCGACCGGCTGCTTGAGGAAGCCTTCGCTCGCTTGAACTTCATCCTGGAACGCGGCATCGATACGACCCGCATTCAGGTCCTGATATACCAGGTCCTGGTTAGCGTATGGCGTAACGGTGACGCCTTTCGGCTGCCAGTACTCTTTTGCATAGGTTTCCTGGGTGGTGCCCTGCAGCAGACCGATGTTTTTGCCTTTCAGTGATTCAATGGTTGGCTGCAGCGTTGAGCCTTTCGGCGCCACTAAGCGAGCATTTGCCGCGTACAGTTTTTCAGAGAAGTTGATCTCTTCCTGGCGCTTCTCGGTAATAGAGAGAGAAGAGATGATGGCGTCAATTTTCTTCGCCTTTAGCGAAGGAATCAGCGCATCGAAATCACTTTCTACATAAGTACATTTTGTCTTGATACGCTTACAAATTTCGTTGGCCAGATCGATATCAAAGCCAACCAGCTGGCCCTGCGCGTTCTTGGATTCGAATGGCGGATAAGTCGGGTCAGTTCCGATACGCAGCGACTGCGGCACAGCGGCGAAGACACTCGCGCTACTTGCCATTGCCAGCATCAGAGAAAGAGCCAAAACTCGCTTTTTCATAGGTAACCCTCAAGTGAAGTGCTTATTGTTATGTAGTGCGTGATGTGTTGGTTTGCGCAGTAAGATGTGCACGTTTCATGCCAGTTATGCGAATCGGCTAAACGCTGCACAGGCGCACTAAATACCGCGCCGATAAGCGGCGCAAGCACTTAGTTTGTGAGGGAAATATAACAGTGGTGTGAGGAAGAAAAAGCGACATTGTTAACTTTTGGTGCACAAGATGCACGAACAGTGATCGCGCCCCCGAATTTGCACACAGTCAGTGCATCACTGCACCATTATGCGCCGCTCCAGCGAGTGAAAAGGTCTTCCGGCAGTTCGATATCAAACTGATCGAGTACGCGATTGACGGTTTGATCGACCAAATCGCCAATTGATTGGGGACGGTGATAAAACGCCGGTACCGGCGGCATAATCAGCGCACCGAGTTCAGCTGCCGTGGTCATCATGCGCAGATGCCCCAGATGCAGCGGCGTTTCGCGCACGCACAGCACCAGCTTACGCTGCTCTTTCAGCACCACATCCGCGGCACGCGTCAGCAGGCTATCGCTGTAGCTATGCACAATACCGGAGAGCGTTTTCATCGAACACGGCGCAATCGCCATGCCGAGGGTTTTGTAGGAGCCGGAAGAGATGCTTGCGGCAATATCGCGCACGTCGTGCACCACATCGGCCATCGCTTGCACCTCACGCAGGCTGAAATCGGTTTCCAGCGCCAGGGTTTGGCGTGCGGCGGGACTGATCACCAAATGGGTTTCCACTTCCGTCAGCGGTTGCAGTACCTGCAACATCCGCACGCCGTAAATTGCGCCGCTGGCGCCGGAAATGCCAATGATCAGTCGTTTCATAATTTAGCCTTGCTGGTTCAGATTGCGGCAATGATAGCGGCTCGCTGAACAAAAATACAAAAACAAACAGGGCGGGATTGCGCCCGCCCTGCTTTTCATTCTGCCACAACGTTGAGCTTAGCCTTCGTTGTGCAGTTCCAGACCTTCAACTTCTGTCTGACGTGCAATGGCTTTAGAGTCGTCATTACGCAGCGACTGCAGATACTCAAGGTACTGCTGGTCGACATCCTTGGTGACGTAAATGCCGTTGAATACCGAACACTCGAACTGCGCGATATCCGGATTCTCTTCACGCACCGCTTCGATCAGATCGTTCAGGTCCTGGAAAATTAACGCATCGGCTTTAATCAGCTGACGAATCTCTTCCACTTCACGACCGTGCGCGATCAGCTCAGTAGCGCTAGGCATATCAATGCCGTACACGTTCGGGAAACGAATTTCCGGCGCTGCAGAAGCCAGGTAAACCCGCTTCGCACCCGCTTCACGCGCCATCTCGATAATCTGCTCCGAGGTGGTGCCACGGACGATGGAGTCATCCACCAACAGTACGTTTTTATCGCGGAACTCGGCACGGTTGGCGTTCAGCTTGCGGCGAACCGCGCTGCGACGCAGCTGCTGGCCCGGCATGATAAAGGTGCGGCCAACATAGCGGTTTTTCACGAATCCCTGACGATAAGGTTTATCGAGGATACGGGCAATTTCCAGCGCAATATCGGTTGAGGTTTCCGGAATCGGAATCACCACGTCGATATCCAGATCTTCCCACTCGCGGGCAATTTTATCACCCAGCTTGGTGCCCATACGCACACGGGCGCTGTACACCGAGATTTTGTCGAGGAATGAGTCCGGACGCGCAAAATAGACGTACTCGAACAGGCATGGATTGGTTTTCGGGTTTTCCGCACACTGACGGGTAGAGAGCTGGCCCTGCTCGGTGATATACACCGCTTCGCCCGGCGCTACGTCACGAATGAACTCGAAGCCCAGCGTGTCCAGCGCAACGCTTTCAGACGCAACCATGTATTCCGTGCGGCCGTCGGCAATGACGCGTTTGCCCAGCACCAGCGGACGAATACCGTTGGGATCGCGGAAAGCGACCATACCGTGGCCGATAATCATAGAAACGACCGCGTAAGCGCCGCGCACCTGCTGATGCACCGCCGCCACCGCAGCAAAAATGTTGTCAGCTTCCAGCGGATAGTGCTGAAAACGGTCCAGCTCCTGCGCAAAAATGTTCAGCAGGATTTCGGAATCTGAGGTGGTATTAACGTGACGGCGGCCCGTTTCGAACAGCTGCTTACGCAGTTCGTGCGCGTTGGTCAGGTTACCGTTATGCGCCAGGGTGATGCCATAAGGGGAGTTCACGTAGAAAGGTTGCGCTTCAGAGGCGCTGGAGCTGCCTGCCGTTGGGTAGCGCACATGACCAATCCCGATGTTGCCCTGTAAACGCTGCATGTGACGCGCTTCGAACACATCGCTTACCAGACCGTTGGCTTTACGCAAACGGAAGCAGTTAATAGCATCGATGGTACAAATGCCGGCGGCATCCTGCCCGCGGTGCTGAAGCACCGTTAACGCGTCATAGATTGACTGGTTTACTGGCATAAAACCGGTGATACCAACAATACCGCACATATTGTCATTTCCTCATTAGCCGCACTCCCGATGGTGTCACCGGGGTAAAAAACTCGACGTGCTTTTCAGGTAATCGAAAAACCACCTGATGATGTAACTGAACTCGGGAATAAGTTGCGACTGTTGCCAGTCGGGGCTTTTGGAAAAGCCGGTGAATGTATCGAGGAAGAACAGCATAGCAGACACGATCAGTACGCCACGCAACGCCCCAAAACAGACCCCCAACACCCTGTCGGTTCCTGACAAGCCGGTTTTTTCAACCAGCGAGCCGATCACATAGTTCACGATGGCACCCACAATCAGAGTGGCAACGAATAACACCGCGATGGCGATGCCGTTGCGAACCAGTTCGTCGTCAAAACCTGTAAACCAGACTGCAAGGTAGGCGTAATAATGACTGGCGACAAAAAACGCACATCCCCAGGTAACGAGAGATAAGGCTTCCCGGACAAACCCACGAATCAGGCTGACCAGAGCCGAAAAACCAACTACCGCAATAATGACGTAATCAATCCAGATCATGAACTCTTCCAGCCCAGTGCTATCGCACCCCTGCATCCAGTTCGGGGCGCATTCTAACAGAAAAAGAAAACGTTTGCGTAGGGTTTTCCGGTTCTGTTTCCGTAAAAAGGGCGATGAAAAAAACTTTCCTCGCCCTGTGTATTACCAGCGATTTAATCCACTGATATTTAATGATTTTATGGCCGCGCTTCGCTACAAAAATTTTATAAAGCCGCGCCTTTTACTGCCATCGGCGCGGCTTATCAACGCTTTATCGCGCGCTATACGGTTTCACCACACCACCGAGGCCGGAGATGCTTTGCAGCTCACTCAATGAACCTTGTAGCTTGGCCTTATTCGCATCCGGACCGACATAAATGCGAGTGATTTGCCCCTGCACCGGCGTTGACGGCACGGTAAAGGCGCGATAGCCCGAGAGACGCAGTTGCGCCACAATCTCACTCACTTTCGCCGCGTTCTTCAGGGCACCGAGCTGTACCACAAACGCCTGACCGGCTGGCGCTGCGGGCTCATTTTGCTTCGGCGTTTCTACCGGTTTTGGCTGCTCAACCGGCTTCGGCTGTTCGACTGGCTTCGGCTTCGGTTGCTCAACCGGTTTAGGCTTCGACTGTTCCACCGGTTTCGGTTTCGGCTGCTCAACCGGTTTTGGCTTCGGCTGTTCCACCGGTTTCGGCTGCACCTGTTGATGCACCGGCGGCGGCGTGACGACGCTGGGCTCGCTGTTCTGCGTCGGCTGTGCGCTCCCGTTGGTGGCGGTTTTACCGCTCTCCGGGTTCTGCGCCGCGCCAGCCCCTTCCGGTGGCTGCGAAGGCAGCGGTTGCGTCACCGGCGGCACCATTTCGCTATCCTGCTGATCGTCCGGTTTTGGCACCAGCGGGATGGCGGCGAACTCCTCTTTATAATGCTTTTTCTGGCCGTCCAGCAGGCCCGGCAAAACGATGACGCCAATCGCCACCAGAATAACCGTGCCGACTAAGCGATTTTGAAACTTACTTGCCACTGCCGTTCTCCGCTGCCATCGATTCCATAACCTGCGCTACGGTGTGGAAAGAACCACACACCAGAATCACATCTTCGGGACGCGCCTGCTGACGCGCTGCCTGCCACGCCGCCTCAACGTTGCGGTAAGCATCGCCGCTTTCCAGATGAGCCAACAGTTCGTCGGCCGAGGCACCTCGCGGCCCTTCGAGCGGCGCGCAGTACCAGCAATCCACCTGAGGTGCCAACGCGGCCAGCGTACCGGCAATATCCTTATCATGCAGCATGCCTACCACCGCATGCACCTGACCACTTAACGGCTCAGCGGCCAGACGTGAAGCCAGATAATAAGCGGCATGAGGATTGTGTGCCACATCCAGAATCACGCGCGGCGCTTCGCTCACCGTTTGGAAACGCCCTGGCAGAATCGCCAGCGGCAGATGCTGACGGATAATCGCTTCGCTGACCTTCAAGCCCGATGCACGTAACGCGGTAAGTGCGGTTGCAGCATTGGGTAGAGGTACCTGCGGTAACGGTAAATCACGCAGTTCACCCTTTGCATCCTGCAACATCCAGCTATTGCCGGTTTGCTGCCACTGCCAGTCGCGATTGCGCTGCAGCAGCAATGCGCCCTTCGCGGCCGCGACATCCGCAATAGTGCCCGGCATATCGTCTTCACCGACTATCGCCGGTTTGCCTGCACGGAACACGCCGGCTTTTTCACGACCGATGCTTTCGCGATCCGGACCCAGCCAATCGGTGTGATCCAGCGCGATGCTGGTGATCACCGAAACATCGGCATCGACAATGTTGGTGGCATCAAGACGTCCGCCAAGGCCAACTTCGAGAATCACCACATCGAGATTCGCCGCGCGGAACAGATTGAAAGCCGACAACGTGCCGAACTCAAAATAAGTGAGAGAAATGTCACCGCGCCCGTCTTCAATCGCGGCAAAACTGGCGCTGTGCTGCGCTTCATCCAGTTCTGCGCCCTGCACACGTACGCGTTCGGTGTAACGCACCAGATGCGGCGAGCTGTAGACGCCCACGCGATAACCGGCAGCGATTAGCAGCGTTTCCAGGGTGCGACAGGTGGTGCCTTTGCCGTTAGTACCGGCAACGGTGAAGACAAACGGAGCAGGTTTGAGCAGGTCGAGGCGTTCAGCAACGCGTTGAATACGATCCAGACCGAGTTCAATGGCCTGCGAGTGCAGATGCTCAAGATAATGAAGCCACGTGGCCAAAGGCGACGTGGCTTGAGGAAGAGAAGTATCCATGTGTCCCGTTCAAAATCAATACATCGAATAACTTAAGGTAGCTGACCATGTTGGATGCAACCTTAAGTATTCAATGTAGACGGTGCATTGGAGGAAAGAAACATCGCTGCACCTTTCCGTTGCCTGTCAGGCTTCGTTGCTCTCCGGCTCAGCCACATCAGGCTGATTACCATCCTGCAGCGGCGCTGGCAGGTTCATCATTTTCGCCAGCAGGCTTGCCAGCTTAAAGCGCATTTCCGGACGACGGATGATCATGTCGATCGCGCCTTTCTCAATCAGGAACTCACTGCGCTGGAAGCCCGGCGGCAGCTTTTCGCGCACGGTCTGCTCGATAACGCGTGGACCGGCAAAGCCAATCAGCGCTTTCGGTTCCGCCACGTTGAGATCGCCCAGCATCGCGAAGCTGGCAGAAACGCCGCCCATCGTTGGGTCGGTCAGCACGGAGATGTACGGCAAGCCGCGCTCCTGCATTTTCGCCAGTGCAGCACTGGTTTTTGCCATCTGCATCAGCGACTGCAGCGCTTCCTGCATACGTGCACCGCCTGACGCAGAGAAGCAGATCAGTGGGCAGTTGTCTTCCAACGCCTGCTCAACGCCACGCACAAAGCGCGCACCAACCACAGAGCCCATTGAGCCGCCCATAAAGGAGAACTCAAACGCGACCGCGACAATCGGCATACCGTGCAGCGTGCCTTTCATCGCCACCAGCGCATCTTTCTCGCCAGTGTCTTTTTGCGCGGCAACCAAACGGTCTTTGTACTTCTTGGAATCGCGGAACTTCAGCAGATCCTTCGGTTCCAGCTCGCTACCCAGCTCAACCAGCGAACCTTCATCCAGCATGCTATGCAGACGCTCACGGGCGTGCATGCGCATGTGATGGTCGCACTTCGGGCAGACCTCGAGGTTACGCTCCAGCTCGGCGCGGTATAGCACCTGTCCACAGCTATCGCACTTGGTCCACACCCCTTCCGGGATGCTGGCTTTGCGCGTTGGCGTGGCAGTGCTTTTATTCAGTATGCGTTCAATCCAGCTCATTGATGACCTTTCTATTTAATGCTGACCTGGTCCAGTCTTCTCATTGCTGCTGAAATCACCTTCAGCAGGCCGTAAATGTCGCTCATTAAACCACAACCCGTTCACGCTGTGGATAAAAATCTGGTAACGAGCTTACTGTGACTTCTGCTGGCGGCGATGACGCCACACTTCAATTACGCCTGGCAGTATTGAAACCACGATGATGCCGACAATCAGTAGCTTCAGGTTCTCCTGCACAATCGGCAAGTCGCCAAACAGGTAACCGGCGTAAGAGAAGAGCAGTACCCACAGCAGTGCACCCGTTACGTTATAGAGCGCGAAGTGGCGATAAGACATATGTCCCATCCCCGCCACAAAGGGGGCAAAGGTTCGCACGATTGGTACAAAGCGCGCAAGTATAATGGTTTTGCCGCCGTGGCGATCGTAGAACGCATGGGTTTTATCGAGGTAGCTGCGACGGAAAATTTTCGAGTTCGGGTTACTGAACAGCTTCTCACCAAACAGACGCCCAATAGTGTAGTTCACCGCATCACCGAGGATGGCGGCGATCACCAGCAGCGTTACCATCAGATGCACGTTGAGATCGTTACCCGGCAAGGCCGCCAGTGCACCTGCCACGAACAGCAGCGAATCGCCGGGCAGGAATGGCGTGACCACCAAACCGGTTTCACAGAACAGAATCAGGAACAGAATGGCGTAAATCCACACGCCGTACTGCGCCACCAGCTCGGCCAAATGCACATCAATATGCAGAATAAAATCGACCAAAAAGTGGATAAACTCCATATAACGACAACTCCCCGATACCCGTCATACTTCAAGCCGCAGCTTCGTTAGCTGCGGGCGCTCACCTCGATCACTTACTGGAGTAAGCGCCCGAGGATTCACCCACTTGCCGCCTTGCTGCCGCTCGAATTATTTAGGGTATACATCCTAGATTAATGGTTAATCCGCGAGGAACAACGGTCCCAACGCAGGCTGAGGTAATGCAAAGTGGGATGGATAATCCACCGCCACCAGATAAAGTCCCTCGGCTTTGGCCGTCGCCGCCGCCAGCTTACGATCTTTGGCTGCCAGCAAGGTCGCCATCCACTCTTCCGGCTGATTGCCCGTGCCGATTTCCATCAGGCTGCCCACAATATTGCGTACCATATGGTGCACAAACGCATTGGCTTTGATGTCGACCACCACGTACGGTCCATGACGCGAAACGTTGAGATGCATCACGTTGCGCCACGGGGTGCGTGACTGGCACTGCACCGCACGGAACGAGGTGAAATCGTTCTCACCAATCAGCGCCTGGCCAGCGCGCTGCATCTTCTCCACATCCAGCGGGTGGTAATAATGGGTGATGCCATTACCTAAAATCGCCGGACGCAGCCGATGGTTATAAATCACGTAGCGATAGCGACGCGCGGTAGCGCTAAAGCGCGCATGGAAATCGTCCGGCACCCCTTTCACCCAACGTACCGCGATGTCATCGGGCAGATTGGCGTTAACACCGAGCGTCCAGGCTGCATCAGCGCGCGGCGAGGTGGTTTCGAAATGCACCACCTGCCCGGTACCGTGCACACCCGCATCGGTGCGGCCGGCGCAGAACACCACTACCGGATGATCCGCCACCTTCGACAGCGCCTTTTCGAGCTTTTCCTGCACGCTGCGCACTTCATTTTGTCGCTGCCAGCCGTAGTAACGGCTGCCATCGTACTCAATACCCAACGCCAGCTTAAGCGTCTTACCTTCAGGCAACATTAATAGAAATACTCCTGCACCAGCTTCTCGGCCGTTTTCACCGCCATCAGTGCGCCGCCAAAGCGGATGTTGTCTGCCACAGACCAGAACTGCAGCAGCTCCGGAATGCCGTAATCATTGCGCACGCAGCCAATGCTCAGCACGTCGCTGCCAGATGCATCGCCCACTTGCGTTGGATAATCGCTCTCTTCACTCAGGTTGATATCACCAGAGCGGCCGAGTTCATCGCGCGCTTCTTCTGCCGACAGCGGACGCAGATTCTCCACATGCACAATCTGCGCATTGCCGTAGAACACCGGTGCCTGCACGCTGCTGACCGCAATCGGCAAACCTTCGTCCTGCAGCACCTTACGCACCTGCTCAACCACGCGACGCTCACTCTCCACGCTGCCGTTGTTGTCAGCCAGCAGCGGCAGAATGTTGAACGCCAGTTGGCGACCAAAATAGTGCTGCTCGGCAGGCACGCCGTTCAGCAAGCGCGCACTTTCACCGGCCAGACCATCAACCGCCGCTTTACCGTGGCTGGAAGCGGCAATCAGGTTGGTCACCTGCAAACGGCTCAGACCAGCCAGATCCACCAGCGGTTTAATGGAGCACAGCAGCTGGCTCACCAGGCTGTCGGCCACGGTAATGATGTTACGGTTGCGATAATCCGCCAGCACCTGTGGGTTCACATCTGGCACCACCAGCGGCACATCCGGTTCAAGCGCGAACAGATCGCTGCTATCAATCACCAGACAACCCTGGCTCGCTGCTTCTTCGGCATAGCGAGCCGAAGCTTCACGTCCGGCGGTGAAAAACGCCAGCTGCACCTGCGTCCAGTCAAACTCGGCCGCATCCTGCACCAGCACGGTACGCCCCTCAAAACGTTTGTTCTCACCGGCACCGTTTTCACTCGCCAGTAAATACAACTCACCAACCGGGAACTGGCGTTCCGCCAGCAGTTCCAGTACAGCGTTCCCTACTGCGCCTGTTGCGCCCAGTAGCGCGATATTCCAGCCGTCAGACATGTTGGTTTACTCCAGACAATGACACAAAAACAGAAGGCGATGAAAACATCGCCCGAGATTTAGGAATTATCCCCCGCATTTTTGCAGGTGATTGAAATATCTTTACAAACTGGCGCGAAAGCCCAGTTGATTGAGCATCGCCGCCGTTTCGGCATCATCGCAATTCACCTGCAGCGATGACCACTCGCGACGCTCTTCATACTGCTTGCGCAGGCGATCAAACTCGCCCGGCTTTGCTGCCACTTTGCGCAGTGGCGCATCGTCGCGGCGCACATCATACACCAGATGCACTAAGCGTTTTAGCGTTGACTGATCGAGCTTACCGCGCAGGGTAATCGCGCCAAATTCGGGCGCAGGCAGCAGACTCTCAAGTGCAACTTGCTGCGGCTGACCGATAAAGTCGCACCAGGCTTCAAACACCTGCGTGGTACCGCGCGCTTTACCTTCCAGCGTGTAACCGGCGATATGTGCAGTGGCGATATCGACTTTATCCAGCAGGTCGAGCGACAAGTCCGGCTCCGGCTCCCACACATCCAGCACCACGCTAAGATCGTGACGCATCTTCAACACTTCCAGCAGCGCGGCGTTATCTACCACCGGACCGCGACAGGCGTTGATTAAAATAGTGTTGGGTTTAAGCGCCATCAGCAGTGCCGCATCGGCCAGATGCCAGCTCTTATACGGGCCATCTTTAAACAGCGGCGTGTGGAAGGTCAGGATATCGGCCTGCGCCACCAGCTCATCGAGAGAATGGAAGGTTTCCTCATCGCCGCGATCGGCGCGCGGAGGATCGCACAGCAAGGTTTTCACACCCCACGCCGCAAGACGCTTTTGCAGACGACCACCCACATTACCCACGCCAACAATACCCACCGTGCGATCGCGCAGTTCAAAGCCATCGCGCTCCGCCAGCAGCAGCAGCGAGGAGAAAACATATTCCACCACTGCAATGGCGTTACACCCTGGCGCAGCAGAGAAACTGATACCCGCCGCCGCCAGCGATGCATCATCAATATGATCGGTTCCCGCGGTCGCGGTGCCGACAAACTTCACCGGCGTGCCAGCCAGCAGCGCCGCGTTCACTTTGGTAACCGAACGTACCATCAATCCGCTGGCATCCTGCAGCTCCGCTTCCGGCAACGGACGTCCCGGCACCGCTAACACATCGCCGGTGCGGCTGAACAGTTCACGGGCATAAGGCATATTTTCATCGACGAGAATTTTCACTGCGGCGGTCCTGTCTGGTTGAAATCAACGGGGCATATTTTGGCATAAAGCCGGGGATTAACCTAACCGACTGCGATAACGATCGGGCGTGGTTCCGGCCTGCTGCTGGAACATCACAATCAGCGCCGAAGCCGAGCTGTAACCCAGCTCATGGGCGATGCCCTGCACGCTGCAGCCCTGCTCAAGCAGCGCAATTGCGCGCAGAAAGCGTAAACGCTGCCGCCACTCGCTGAACGACATATTCAGCTGCTGCTGACAGCGTCGCGCTAACGTACGCTCGGTGGTAAACACGCGCTTCGCCCATTGTGCCAGCGTGGTGTTATCGCCGGGATGGGCTTCCAGCGCGCGCAAAATTGGCGCAAGAAATTTGTCATCCGTCATCGGTAAATAGCTGTTATGCACCGGCGCCTGCCGCAGGCGATCAATCAACACCTCGCACAAACGCCAGTCGGCCTGCGTTTGCGGCTGCGCCAATTCACGATGGGCAAAATCATTCATGATGGCGTGCGCGATGGCATCGACATGCAACAAGCAGGCTTTTTCCGGCAGGCCTGCGCAGAGATCGGCGGCAAGATTGAAGGTGCGAAAACGCGCATCGTTGTGGTTATAGCTGCTGTGGCGATGACCGGCCGGGATCCAGATCGGGATATCTGCGGGCGTCAGCAGACGATCCCCCTCCACTTCCATCTCCAGCACGTGGCTAGTGACGAAAATTACCTGCCCCCAATCGTGCGCGTGCGCCAGGTATTCGGTCTTCGCGTTGACTTCGTCGTAACGCATAAAGTAGCGCAGTAAAGGCGCATCAATCGGCGGCTGGTATTCAACTTGAAGATTCATTCTGTCCGGTCACTAACGAATATTGTCCGATTTTAACTATCTACTTTAAACCGGTCAAACGTAAACTATTCGCGATTATTTGAGGAGCTGTATCATGAATTTACTGTTTCCGCTGATCGCGGTGCTGATCTGGTCGATCAACACTATCGTCAGCAAACTCTCGGCAGGAAGTATCGATCCTGCGGCGATCTCCTTTTATCGCTGGTTATTGGCGCTGGTGGTGCTGGCGCCGTTTTGCCTGCCGGGCGTATGGCGCCATCGTCACACGATTAAAGCCAACGGCTGGCGCTTGCTGATCCTCGGGCTGCTCGGCATGGTGCTGTATCAAAGTCTCGCCTATTATGCGGCGCACAGCGTTTCGGCGGTGATGATGGGAATTCTCGGCGCGACCATTCCGCTGTTGACCATTCTGCTCAGCCTGGTGGTGCTGCGCCTCGCGCCAACCCGCGGTATTTTGATTGGCGGCCTGCTGTCGTTCGCCGGTTTAGTGTGGCTGGTGAGCGAAGGCAATCCGGCGCAGCTGCTCAATCAGCGTCTCGGCAATGGCGAACTGATGATGCTGGCGGCATCAACTTCCTACGCCTTGTACGGCGTGCTGACCAAGCGCTGGGCCATTCCGCTGCCGACCTGGCAAAGCCTGTACGTGCAGATTTTCTTCGGCGTGCTGCTGCTGCTGCCCGGTTTCCTGCGCGCGCCGGACGTGACGCTTAATATGCATAATGTGCCGCTGGTGCTGTATGCCGGACTGTTTGCGTCGATTATTGCGCCGTTCCTGTGGATTCTGGGCGTGCAACGTCTGGGTGCCAGCACCACCAGCATTTTTATGAATTTCGTACCGGCGTTTACGGCGATTATTGCGGTGATGTTCCTGCATGAGCAGCTGCATGCCTATCACTGGATTGGTGGTGGCATGACGTTAGTGGGCGTAATTCTGGCGCAACGTCTGAAAACCCCGTTACGCAAGCCGCGCATGAATGAAGCGCAGATCAGTGAAAGCTAATGGTGACGCGCAGCCCACCCAATTGCGGGCTGCGCGCCAGCTGTAGCTGTGCATCGTGCCAGCCGCAAATATCTTTGACCAGCGCAAGCCCGATGCCTGCCCCCGTTTGATAAGCAGAATGGAGGCGACCAAAAGGCTACAGTGCTTGCGAATGCAACTCCTTAGCAATACCTGGCCCACTGTCTTCAATTTCAAGCCCCTTTTTCAGCAAACGCACCGTGATTGTGCCGCAGGCTGGGGTGTATTTAATGGCGTTATCCAGCAGGTTGGCACATAACTCTGCCAGCAACAGCGCATCACCTTGTACATGACAGGGACTTTCGCATTCAAAGCCTAGATCAATCTGTTTATGGCGTGCCGAAGCATAGCTACTCAGGCAAGCCTGTTGGGCGATTTCGCTAAGATTTACGCTCGAAAACAGTTTGTCTTCGCCGTGGCGTGCTTTAATTTGCGCCAGCTGCAATAGTCTGTCGGTAAGCAGCACAGTATCATTAAGTGTATGCCGCATGCCCTCTAAGCTCTCACGCCATTGCTGTGGCTCATCACTATTGAGCGCTACCCCGACTTGGGTTTTCAGAATAGTTAGCGGCGTACGCAGCTGGTGCGAAACATCGGCGCTAAAACGTTCCTGACGAGCCAGCAGACCGCGCAGCCGATCCAGATGGCGATTGAAGGCCGTGATCAACGGCTGTAGTTCAGACCATGGCAATAATGAGGGCAACGGCGTCAGCTCACCGGGGGAGCGGCGCAACATGATTCGAGAGAGACGGCGCAGCGGACGTAACACTTTTTGCAAAAGTAAACTCGCCAGCACCAGCGCGATCAGCACCAGAAAACTTTGGCTGACCAACGCCGTTTTAAGTAGCCTTTCGGCGAAAGCATGCCGGGAATTGAGAGTCTCCGCGACCAGCACCAACGCCATGCCTTCAACGCCAGCTTCATTAACAGGCTGCCATAATGCGGCAGCCCGAATCGGCTGTTTGCGGTAATTCGCATCATAAAAATGCACCAAAGCGGGATATGCATCCGACAAAGGAGCATTGTGTGGTAAGGGTGGTAAATCCTCATAACCCGACAGCGTCTTACCTTCTGGTGAAATCACCTGATAAAACAGTTGGTCGTTCATGTTGCGCTCAAAGCTATCCAACACGACCCAAGGTACATCAACCTGAAGGCGCTGCTGGCGCACGGTTAACCGTTCAGCAACGGTACGTGCGGAAGCCAGTAATGAACGATCGTAAGCCTGATCGGCCGCCTGCAATGCACTATGGTAGTGGGTATAAACGGATAAACACCATAGCAAAAGCAAAGGTGCTCCCAGCCAAAGTAATAACTCTCCGCGCAGCGAACGTTTTAGTCGCACGTTTGGCATTCCAGGCTGTAACCCAGACCTCGCAGCGTAACAATCACCACATCACTACCGGCTAGTTTTTTGCGAACCCGATGTACATAGAGTTCAATGCTCTCCGGACTCGCATCGTCTGCCAGCGTGAACGTTTGTTCATAAAGATACTGCCGTGATACGGGCCGGCCTGGCCTTTGCATCAGCGTGGTTAACACGCTCGACTCACGCGGTGTGAGTAATAGCGGCTTATGATTCAACTGAAAATAGCCCTCGCTATCGCGTTCCAACTGCCCCACCATTTTCGACGGCTCTGTCTGCCTCTGGCTACGCCGAAGCAATGCACGTAAACGGGCCTCAAGCTCATCTAATTCAAACGGTTTACTAAGATAGTCATCTGCACCGGCGTTGAGTCCCTGTACCCGCTGCTCTAGCGCACTTTGCGCCGTAAGTAACAGTACCGGCAGCGTTTGCCCCCGTTTACGCAGGCGCGCCAGCACCGCTAAACCGTCCAATCGCGGCAGCGAAACATCTAATACCATCACGGCGTAGCTTTCACTTAGTAATACATGATCCGCTGCCACGCCATCAGCGACCCAATCCACCACGAAGCCTTTCTGCGTCAATGCCTTTTTCAGCCAGCTCGCCAGGTCCACCGTATCTTCTACCAGTAAGAGACGCATATCACATCCTGTTACTTTTCCCTGTGAGTGAAAGGTAAATGAAAGGTTGCCGTCTTAACAATTCAGTAACCACAAATCTTTAGCACTAATCACACTCTCTGGATATAAATGGAGCTAACGATGAAAAAAATGATACGTACCATCTGCTGCGCAACGTTACTTTCCCTCACTATTTCGGCGGCTTCAGCTGCAGCACCTGATCGAACAGAGTGCATCGCCCCGGCTAAACCTGGTGGAGGTTTTGATCTCACCTGCAAATTGATTCAGGTTTCGCTGCAAGAAACCGGACAGATCGCCAAACCCATGCGCGTTACCTATATGCCCGGTGGCGTAGGCGCGGTGGCCTACAATGCCATTATCGCGCAGCGCCCTGCCGAAGCTGGCACGCTGGTCGCTTTTTCCGGCGGTTCACTGCTGAATTTGTCACAGGGCAAATTTGGTCGTTATTCAGAAAACGATGTGAGATGGCTGGCATCGGTTGGTACGGATTACGGCATCATTGCGGTACGAAATGATGCTCCCTGGCAAAATCTCGCGGAGCTAATGGAGGCAATGAAGAGTGATCCTACCAAAGTGGTGGTAGGAGCCGGTGCCTCAATTGGCAGCCAGGACTGGATGAAAACGGCGATCCTGGCGCGGGAAGCGGGTATCGATCCGCGCAAAATGCGTTATGTCGCTTTTGAAGGCGGCGGCGAGCCGGTTACAGCCCTGCTTGGCAAGCATATTCAGGTTGTCTCCGGCGACATGAGCGAAATGGTGCCACATCTGCAGGGCGGTAAACTGCGCGTACTCGCGGTGATGGCCGATAAGCGACTTCCCGGCGAACTCGGCAACATCCCTACAGCTAAAGAGCAAGGGTTCAACGTGGAGTGGCCGATCATTCGCGGCTACTACCTTGGCCCAAAAGTCAGCGATGCCGCTTATCAGTGGTGGGCAGACGCCTTTAAAAAGCTGGTAACGACCAACGAGTTTCAGCAACAGCGCGAAATGCGTGGGCTCTTTGAATTCAATATGTTTGGGAGCGAATTAGATGCCTACGTCAAGAAAAGTGTGGCTGACTACCGTGAAACAGCCAAATCCTTCGGCTTAGCAAAATAACGGAGGTTGAGATGAGTGATCGTATCTTCGCGGTCGTCTGGTTGGTGCTGTGCATTATCGGGTTGTTTATCGCCTGGCAGCTCCAAAGTGAATACAGCTATGAACCAGTTGGCCCCCGTCCGTTCCCCATGTTACTGCTCGGTCTCATGGTCATCTGCGCCGTAATGATGCTGTTGCGTAAACCCGATCTGGTGCAGTGGCCCACACCTGCAACGCTGCTGAAATTAGTACTGATGTGCGCCATGCTGATGACCTATGGCATGTTGTTTGAGCGTTTAGGCTTTGCCCTCTCGACCACCTTGCTGGCGTTTGGCATCGGTATGTTGTTCGGTGCACGCTGGTGGGCGGCGGCGTTATCTGGCGTGGTGATGGGCATTGCCCTGTTTTACGCCTTTGATCAACTGCTCGATGTCACGCTGCCCGTAGGCAGTTGGCTTAGCTAACAGGAGTCAACTATGGATACCTGGTCTTTCCTGATGCAGGGTTTTGCCGTCGCCATGACGCCGGGGAACCTGATGATTGCCTTAACTGGCTGCTTTATCGGCACCATCGTTGGCCTGCTGCCGGGTCTGGGCCCGATTAATGGCGTGGCGATATTGATGCCGCTGGCATTTGCGCTGCATTTACCTCCGGAATCTGCCTTAATCTTACTGGCAACGGTGTACATCGGCTGTGAGTATGGTGGACGTATCTCGTCGATTTTGCTCAACGTACCGGGCGACGCTGGCGCGATTATGACTGCGCTGGATGGCTATCCGATGGCGCAGCAGGGCAAAGCCGGCGTAGCGCTCTCTATCTCGGCGGTCAGTTCCTTCATCGGTTCCACCGTCGCTATTCTTGGCATCATCCTGTTTGCGCCCATGCTGGCTAACTGGTCACTGGCATTTGGTCCAGCGGAGTACTTTGCCTTGATGGTGTTCGCCATCGCCTGTCTCGGCAGTATGATGAGCCATAACCCATTGAAATCGTTTCTCGCGGCGTTAATGGGTCTGGGCTTAGCGACAATTGGAGTTGATGCCAATACCGGCGTCTATCGTTTTACCTTTGACAGTGTTCACCTCTCCGATGGTATCCAATTTGTGGTGGTAGTGATTGGCTTGTTCTCGGTGAGCGAAATCCTGCTGATGTTAGAATCCACGAGCACTGGGCAGAAAGCAGTGCGCGCCAGCGGCCGCATGATGTTTAACATGAAGGAAGCCACGCAAGCGGCGGGGGCAACTTTCCGCTCATCTTTCACCGGTTTCTTCGTGGGCGTGCTGCCTGGTGCAGGAGCCACTATTGCCAGTGCCATCGCCTATATGAGCGAGAAAAAGATCAGTGGTAGCAATCAATTTGGTAAAGGGGATATCCGCGGAGTGGCCGCACCGGAAGCGGCTAACAACGCCTCCGCCTGCGGGTCCTTCATCCCAATGTTAACACTCGGCATACCGGGTTCAGGTACCACGGCAGTGATGGTAGGGGCACTCACGCTGTATAATATTACACCGGGTCCAGCCATGTTCACCGAGCAACCAGATATTGTTTGGGGCCTGATCGCCGCGCTGCTGATTGGCAACGTCATGCTGTTGATTATGAATATTCCAATGATCAATATCTTCGCGCGCATGCTGACCATCCCGCTCTGGTTTTTAGTACCGACGATCGCTGCCATTTCTGCCGTTGGCGTCTATGCGGTACACAGCACCACATTTGACCTGCTACTGATGGTCGGCTTAGGTATTTTTGGCTATATTTTGCGCAAAATGGATTTCCCCATGTCGCCGCTCATCTTAGGTTTTGTCTTAGGGGAGATGCTGGAGCAAAACCTGCGCCGCGCATTGTCAATCAGCAATGGCAACCTACCCTTTCTATGGGAAAGTCTCATTAGCAAAGTGCTGCTACTGCTAGCCATTGCCGTATTAGTGATACCTCCACTGTGGAAACGCTGGCGACGTCAGCGTGGAGCGCTAGTTGAGACAAAATAAATCTGTATCCGTTGTGCATTAAACCTATAGCCCCCGTGGATTTCCTGGGGGCTTTTGCTATCATGTGGCCTCTTTTTTCCGGCGCACCCGGATCTGACCCGTTTTCAAGGATTCCGCCATGCAACCTCTCAGCGGTCCCGGTGTGCCCGCGGGCGATCGTTCCCCTTTATCTCAAGCAACTGGCCCGACACGTCCGGGTGGTCCAGCCGGTGAACAGCCCTTGTCTCCTGCCCAGCGCACCACGCTGGAGCGCCTGATTGTGCGCATCATGTCGCTGAGCACGCTTAAAGCGCCAGAGTTGTGGGCCGGTGTCCGCCACGAAGTCGGCGTAAAGAGTGAAGCCGAGCTGCAATCACGCCACTTCCCGGCGGCGGAACAGCATCTCAATGGTCGCTTAACCCAGGTGCAAAATAGCCTCGCCACGCGCCAGTTATTGCAGCAGCTGCTGGAAAAACTGCCGCAGGGCAACAATCGCCAGGCGGTCAGCGACTTTATTCGTCAGCAGTTTAACCAAACGGTATTGAGTGCGCTGTCGCAGGATCAGCTGCGTCAGGTGCTGACCATGCTGCAAAATGGCCAGATGGCGATTCCGCAGCCGCAGCAGACGCGCGTTTCCGACCGCAGCCTGCTTCCGGCAGAGCAGCAATCGCTGAATCAGCAGGTGACACGCCTTGCGGCTACCACCGGCGAATCGCCGGTGAAGCTGCTGGCCGATACGCTGAAGCTGGTGAATCTGAAAAGTGGCGACCCAATCCCTTCACGCCACTTCCCGCTGCTCACGCAGTATTTGCAGGTACGTCAAACGCTGGCGCAGCATAGCGCGCCGACCTTGCAGATGCTGGAAACCTCATTGAAGCAGCCGCTCACCCATGATGAACAGCGACTGCTGGAGGATTACAGCCAGCAGCGTTTCCAGGCGCTGCCGAATACCGTGTTAACGCCGGCGCAGACGCAGGATCTGCTGAATCTGCTGTTTAGCCGCCGCGCTGAAAAACTGCATGAACAGCCGCTGGCGGATAATGAAATTCGCCCGCAGCCCATTTGGTCGCCGTTTATTCAGATGCTGCCGCAGCCGCTGGCTCAGCGCCCCGCCCTGACGTTGATTGTTGCGATTTTCGTGTTCATCTTCCTGTTGTGGCTGTTTATCTAGCAGCCGCAGTTGGCAGCGGGCGTGGCGTGCGGCCATTCGCCCGCTGCCGCACCCCACGCCAGCGGATGACCATCGCGCTTCCAGAAATCCAGCCCACCAATTAACTCTTTCACCTGAAAACCCAGCGATGCCAGTTTAAGTGCGGCTTTGGTTGAGCCGTTACAGCCAATGCCGTCGCAATAGGTGACATACACTTTGCTGCGATCGAGATGCGCCGTGGATTGCGCATTCATGGTGCGATGCGGAAACGATATCGCGCCACAAAGGTGTCCCGCCTGATAAACCTCGCTGGAGCGCGCGTCGATCACCACAATCGCTGTGATACCCAGCGCCAGATCTTCCGCCAAATCCCACGCATCGGTGTAGTACGCCAGTTTATGTTGCAAATAAGCCACGCTTTCATTCGCGCTGGCTGGCGCAACGTTCAATACCGCTGACATCGCATTCTCCTGTTGTGATTTTCCCTCAGTTTACGGCAAAGTGGTCTGCATCCTGATACCACTTTTAGCGATGCGATAAGACCGCGATGAACACGTCATTTTTGGCCCTGTTTAGCCATCAGCCACAAGGTGGTTTACGTCAGCGCTTGTGCAATACCTTGCGCCAGGCGATTGCCAGCGGACATTTGCGACACGCGCAGAGACTGCCTTCCAGCCGCCAGCTGGCGCACGATTTATCGCTGTCGCGCGTGACGGTGGAAGCCGCTTACGCGCAGCTGGAAAGCGAAGGCTATCTGCAGCGCCACGGCGGGCGCGGCACGTTTGTCTCCATTAAGATGGCGCCGCCCGCAGTGAAAGCATCTATCGACCGCTCACCGCACTTTTCCCAGCGCGGCCAGCAGGTGCTGGCAACCGGTGGCTGTCAGGATCCGCCGTTTCCACATGCGTTTGCCGCGGGTTCGCCAGAGTTACGCGCCTTCCCGCACGCGCAGTGGCGTCGCATTAGCAATCAGGTGCAGCGTTCGCTGGGCAGCAAAGTGATGGGCTATGGCGATCCGCTCGGGCTGCCATCGCTGCGGCGGGCGGTGGCCGACTATCTGGCACTTTCACGCGGCGTACGCTGCTCGGCAGAACAGGTGGTGATGCTCACCAGTTCACAGCAGGCGCTGCAGTTGCTGGCGCTGATGTTCCTCGATGCAGGCGATGAAGTGTGGCTGGAGGAGCCGGGTTATCCCGGCGCACGCAACGCGTTTCTCGCCGCCGGGGCGAACTGTCGCGCTATGCCGCTGGATGCAGAAGGTGCCGTTCCCCTCAACGGCAGCGCGAAGTTGGTGTATCTGACGCCCGCGCACCACTATCCAACCGGCACGCCAATGAGCCTGGCGCGCCGGTTACAGTGGCTGGCGTGGGCGCAGCAGCATGATAGCTGGTTGATTGAGGATGATTACGACAGCGAATTTCACTATGAGGATCGCCCAGCCCCGGCGTTGCAAGGATTAGAAGCGGATGGTCGGGTGATTTGCCTCGGCACCTTTTCCAAAACGCTGTTCCCCTCGCTGCGGCTGGCGTGGATGGTCGTGCCACCGCAGTTGGTTGAGGCGCTGGGCCGCGCGCGCAGCGTGATGGATGGCCACAGCGCACTGCTGCCTCAGGCGATCACCGCAGAGTTTCTGCAACAAGGCCATTTTGCCAGCCATCTGCGCCTGATGCGCCAGCTGTATCGCAGTCGACGTGACTGCTTGCTCGAACAAATCGAAACGCGTCTGCAACCCTGGCTACAACCACTACCGGCGGCGGGAGGCTTACAGTTGACGGTGGAGCTAATCCAGGGGAATGAAGCGCACTTAACCGCACAGGCTAAAGAGACGGGATTGTTGCTGCCGCGCCTGTCACCGCTTTATGCCAATGATGCAAGGCAATCAGGTTGGTTGCTGGGGTTTGCGGCGCTGACGCCCGGAGAAATTGTCAGCGCCTGCGATAAATTGGTTACGCTGTTGTCGCTCCACGCGCAAACGTCCAGGTAACCAAAATTCCCAGTGCGGCGCAGCAGGCACCGGCAACATACACCGAACCGTAACCCAGCGCCGTCGCCAGTAAACCGGTTAAGGGGCCGCTGGCACCGTAAGCGATATCCTGAAAAGCGGAGAAGCCACCGAGCGCAGTACCGCGAATCTGCGGCGATACGCGCTTAATTACTTCGACGCCCAGCGCGGGGAAGATCAGCGAGCAACCGCAGCCGGTCAACGCCGCGCCAATCAGCGCCATCCAGCCGGAACTGGCAAACGCCAGCAGCAGTAAGCCGGCAGTTTCTACCAGCAATGACACCATCGCCACTTTTACGCCACCGTGCCGATCCGGCAAGCCGCCAAAGAACACGCGCACCAATACAAATGCGCAGCCAAAGGCGGTGAGTGCGAAACCGGCATTGCCCCAGTTTTCCGCCGCAAAATAGAGTGAAGTGAAAGTACCGATGACGGCAAAACCGGTGCCCTGCAGCGCCAGCGCCAGTCCCGGCTGGAAGATGGTTTTTACCACGCTAAACAGCGAGGGCCGCTCGCCGCCAACAACCGGCACCTTGCGAATCCAGCAATTGATCGCCAGTGACAACAATGGCAACAGCAGCGCAACCGCGCCGAGTGCGGCAAAACCGCCATGCTGATTAATCAGCAAGCCCAGTGGAGCGCCAGCCGCCAGCGATCCGTAAATCGCCATGCCGTTCCACGACATCACCAGGCCAGAGCGTTTACTGCCCACCAGCCCCATCCCCCAGGTGAGATTACCGGTCAGCAGTAAGCTTTCACCAAACCCCAACATCAGGCGCCCCAGCGCCAGTAATCCAAATTTCGCCCAGGGTGAAACCGGCAACAGCGCGGCAGCCAGATAAGCCACGCCCACCAATGCAATGGCAATCATGCCGTGCTGCGTAGTCAGCTTCGCGCCGTGCTGATCGGCACGACGGCCGGCAAAGCTACGCGTCAACAGCGTGGCAAAGAACTGAATGCCCACCGCTACGCCGACCATCAGATTGCTCATGCCGAGTTCCTGGTGGACATACAGCGGGATCACCGGCAGCGCCAGGCCGGCGGTCAGATAAGTCAGAAACACCGCAAAGGAGGTGCAGGCTAAGGGCAAAACGGATTGCGCCTGCGCGTCAGCAGTCGTGGTCATGATCGGTCGAACTCCTTGTAATAACCAGACTCACGCTTGCTGCCATAACAGAAACGGGATATTTGGTTCACATTTAGCAGGAAGTGATAATTTTGTTTCGGATGGAAAGAGAGTGTAGGCAAGCAGGAGGTGAGTTGTCAAAAACAACAAGGGCCGGATTAGCCGGCCCTTAGGTATATTCTGGAAGATAACCCTAAATAATTCGAGTTGTGGGAAGGCGGCAAGTATGTAAATCCCCAGGAGCTTACTGAAGTAAGTGACTGGGGTGAGCATACGCAGCCAACGCACCCACGGCTCGAAGTATGACGGGTTATAGTTTGCGCATAGTCAGCGTGGCGTTGGTGCCACCGAAACCGAAGCTGTTCGACATCACGGTAGTCAACGCTTTTTCGGTCGGCTTGGTCACAATGTTCAGACCTTTACCGGCTTCATCCAGCTCTTCAATGTTAATGCTTGGCGCGATAAAACCGTGCTCCAGCATCAGCAAGGTGTAGATCGCTTCCTGCACGCCCGCCGCACCCAGAGAGTGACCGGTCATGGCTTTGGTGGCAGAGATGGACGGTGAGTTGTCGCCGAACACTTCGCGAATTGCACCCAGCTCTTTCACATCACCCACTGGCGTTGAGGTGCCGTGCGTGTTGAGGTAATCAATTGGGGTATCCAGGCCTTGCATTGCCATTTTCATGCAGCGCACGGCGCCTTCGCCTGAAGGAGCAACCATATCTGCGCCATCTGAAGTGGCGCCGTAGCCCACGATTTCAGCGTAGATGTGTGCACCACGTGCCAGAGCGTGTTCCAGCTCTTCCACTACCACCATACCGCCGCCGCCTGCAATGACGAAACCGTCGCGGTTGGCATCGTAAGTACGTGACGCTTTTTCAGGTGATTCGTTGTATTTGGTCGACAGCGCGCCCATCGCATCGAACTCACAAGCCATTTCCCAGCTCAGCTCTTCGCCGCCGCCAGCAAATACGATGTCCTGTTTGCCCAGCTGAATCTGCTCAACGGCGTTACCGATGCAGTGTGCAGAAGTCGCACAAGCTGAACTGATTGAGTAGTTAACGCCGTGGATTTTAAACGGGGTTGCCAGGCAAGCCGAAACACCTGAACCCATCGCTTTGGTTACCACATAAGGACCCACCGCTTTCAGGCCGCGTGGGCTACGCATCGCGTCCGCACCAAACACCTGATAACGCGGAGAACCGCCGCCAGAACCGGCAATCAGGCCAACGCGTGGATTTTGCTGATACTGTTCGTCAGTCAGGCCAGAATCTTTGATAGCTTCAGCCATAGACAGATAAGCGTAGATCGAAGCATCACTCATAAAACGCACGATTTTGCGATCGATGAGCCCGTTGGTATCCAGTTTGACGTTGCCCCATACGTGGCTGCGCATTCCGGCATCTCTCATCTCTTCAGAGAAAGTAATACCCGAACGGCCTTCACGCAGAGAAGCCAGCACTTCTTGCTGGTTATTACCAATGCTGGAAACAATACCCAGGCCAGTAATCACTGCACGTTTCATTCAATAGTCCTCGTTCCACTCTTTTGGATTGACGTGCACTCTAGCGTACAGTTGTAAGCCGAACAAGTCCGATCAGCCATTTCATTTTGTAAATTTGCGTCATGTGACGTCTGTCGCTAAACTCGCGCCACTGCCTGAAATATGAGCCTTTCCCCGTGAAAATAACCCCGGTTGAACATGCCCAAATAAACTGGAATGAACAGGGTACACCTGTGTCTCGAGTGTTTGGTGACGTCTATTTCTCCAATGATAATGGACTGGAGGAAACGCGCTATGTGTTCCTCGATGGCAACCAGATTCCGCAACGTTTTACCGACCATGCGCGCGATTTATTTATTGTTGCCGAGAGCGGTTTTGGGACTGGTCTGAACTTTCTCACCCTGTGGCAAGCCTTCGATCGCTTCCGCGCCGCGCATCCTAATGCCCCGCTAAAGCGCCTGCACTTTATCAGCTGTGAAAAATTCCCGCTGACGCACGCGGATTTGATCGCCGCCCATGCGCATTGGCCAGAGCTGCAGCCGTGGGCCGCACAGCTGCAACAGCAGTGGCCACAGGCGTTACCGGGCTGTCAGCGCCTGCTGTTTAACGGCGGCGAAGTGACGCTTGATCTCTGGTTTGGTGATATTAACGCGCTAATTCACACCTTTGATGACAGTCTGCATCGTCAGGTGGATGCCTGGTTCCTTGATGGCTTCGCACCGGCGAAAAATCCGGAGATGTGGACGCCCGAGCTGTTCGCCGCGATGGCACGCCTGGCGCGTCCGGGCGGCACGCTGGCAACCTTTACCGCGTCTGGCTTTGTACGCCGCGGCTTGCAGGACGCGGGTTTCAGCATGCAGAAACGCAAAGGATTCGGCCACAAGCGTGAAATGCTAATCGGCTCACTGCAGCACGCGGTTGCATTGCCCCACAGCCAGCCGTGGTACGCGCGACAGCAAGCAGCCAGCCAGGATGTGGCGTTGATTGGCGGCGGCGTCGCCAGCGCGGTGCTGGCATTGGCATTGCTGCGTCGTGGTTGGCGCGTCACCTTATATTGCGCTGATGATGCGCCAGCATTGGGCGCATCCGGCAATCGTCAGGGCGCACTCTATCCGCTGCTGAATCAGCACGATCCGGCGCTGGCCACCTTTTTCCCGGCCGCCTTTGGTTTCGCCCGTCGTCTTTACGATCGCCTGCCGGTGATGTTTGAACATGACTGGAGCGGCGTGCTGCAGCTCGGCTGGGATGCAAAAAGCGCCGAGAAAATCGCGCAGATGCTCAGTATGGATCTGCCGCACGAAATCGCCTGCGGCGTTAATAAAGAAGAAGCGGAGCAGCTGGCGGGCGTCGAACTCGCTTTCGGCGGCATTTTCTATCCGCAAGGTGGCTGGCTTTCACCTTCGCAGCTGACCAGCAATCTGCTGGAACATGCGCAATCGCTGGGGTTACGCCTTCACTGGCAGCATCGTCTTACTCAGTTAACACCTGATGGAGAGCGCTGGACGTTGCACTTTAGCCAGCAGCCGCCGGTGCAGCATCAGCAGGTGGTGCTGGCGAATGGACATGCGCTGCTGGAGATTGAGCAGAGTAAAGCGCTGCCGGTCTATGCTGTCGCGGGTCAGGTGAGTCACGTACCCACTAATCCGTCGCTCGGCGAACTGCGCACCGTGCTGTGTTATGACGGCTATCTCACGCCGGTCAGCCCCACTTTCGCTACCCATTGTATGGGTGCCAGCTATCACCGTGGCGATACCGCGACTGATTTTCGCGCCGACGACCAGCAAGAAAATCGTCAGCGGCTAATCAACTGCCTACCAGAAAGCGCATGGCCACAGCAGGTAGATATCAGTGACCATCAGGCGCGCTGCGGCGTGCGTTGCGCCACGCGCGATCATCTGCCGATGAGCGGCAGCGCGCCGGATTACGACGCCACTTTGGCGCAGTATGCGGATCTTCCGGAGCAGCGAGCGCACGGTGCAACCGTGGCCGAGGCGCCAGTGCATGCAGGGTTATTTGTGCTGGGGGCGTTGGGATCGCGCGGCTTGTGCAGCGCACCTTTAGCAGCCGAAGTGCTGGCGGCACAGATGAGCGGTGAACCGCAGCCGCTGGATGCAGCGACGCTGGCGGCCATGCATCCAAATCGCTACTGGGTACGTAAACTGCTGAAGGGCAAAAAGGCGGGTCGATAATCTGCGGGGCGAGCGATCGCCCCGAAAGGTTAAGCGCTCTGGCGCGCCTGCAGGAACAGATTGTCCCACATGCCAGTGACTAAGGCCTGATCGCGTGGCGACAACTCACCAGCTGCAATGGCTTTTTGCAGGCTGTTGGTGACATGAGTTTGCAGCGCTTCCGGCGTGTGTTCGCCACTCAGCTCAATCTCCGCCACTGCCAGGGTCAGATGACCACGCAGATAGCCGCCAGCAAACAGCTCATCATCGCTGGCGTGATCGACCATGTCATCAATCAGGGCCAGAATGCGGGTCTCAAATTCTACGATCATCTCTTCCTCTCTTCTTATATCCTTTGCGGATTATAGATCTTCCGGCCAAGGGAATTGTGCCGCCGTCAGTGCCGGCGTGCCGTAATACTGGATTAACGCCTCGATAAAACGTGCCGGTCGCGGCGGAATGCCCTGCTCCAGATAAGTCATCACCTGTGCATGAACCTTGCGCTGAAACGCTATGCGATCTGGCTCACAATCGCCTTCGAGATTGTCACAACTTACATTGAAGGGAAAGCCCGCCGCAACGCAGAACAACCACTCCAGCGCCTGCGGTTTAACTTCCACCGCTTCAAACTGGCTCTGCGTTTGCGCATCGCGGCCGTCCGGGCAGTACCAATAGCCAAAATCCACCAGTTTGCGGCGTGCTTCACCGGCAATGCACCAGTGGGAAATTTCGTGCAGCCCGCTGGCATAGTAGCCGTGCGCGAATACCACGCGATTCCACGGTGAGGTTTCATCCGCTGGAAGATAAATAGGTTCGTCGTCGCCTTTAATTAGACGGGTCTGAAAATCGTCAACAAAGCAGCCATCAAAGATGGCAATCAGCTGATCGTAATGGTGTGTTGTACTCATAATTTTTAATCTTTAAAAAAAACCGGCGCCATTGTCGCATTGGCAGCCGGTCTTGACGAGTATTGGATTACAGCGTTGCCAGCCAGGCCATCACTTCGCTGCCGTGGCTATCCCACAATAATTTGGCGCTCATCACCGCAGAAACCGTCACCACCATCGGGCGGATCAGCTTCTGGCCGCGGCTCAGCACCAGCCTGGCGCCGAGGCGCGCGCCGATAAAGGCCCCAAGCAGCATAATCGCGCCGGTGCCCCACACTACTTTTCCGCCGAACATAAAGAACAGCAAACTGCCAAAATTCGAAGTGAAATTTAGGATTTTGGCGTGGGCGGTGGCTTTGGCCAGATTAAAGCCGCACAGCGTGACAAAGGCCAGCGCGTAAAAGGAACCTGCGCCTGGACCAAAGAATCCGTCGTAGAAACCGACGCAGCCGCCGCCGACCAGCGCATAGGGCAAACCCTGCAGGCGACGTTCGCGATCCGCTTCTCCCAAACGTGGCATCAGCAGGAACCACAAACCAATGCAGATCAGCAGCAGCGGCAAGATTTGGCGCAGCACATCCGCTTGCAAATGCTGAATCAGAACGGTGCCAGCTATCGCGCCGAGAAAGGTCATGACGATATTCAGCCACTGCTCATTCAGCTTCACCGCACCGCGACGGATGAAATAGAGGCTGGCGGAGAAGGATCCGCCGACCGACTGCAGTTTATTGGTGGCTAGCGCCTGCGCGGGAGAAAGCCCGGCTGCCAGCAACGACGGCACGGTGAGCAAACCACCGCCACCGGCGATGGAGTCGATAAATGCCGCCAGCATCGCCACAAAAAACAGCACGCCGATGATCAGCGGGCTGACAACAAACCAATCCATTTTATTCCTCAAATAACCGCGATCCTTTGAGCTGCAGCTGCGTTGGCTGCGCTCGCTCACTCCAGTCACTTACTCAAGTAAGCTCCTGGAGTTGAACGAACTTGCCGCCTTGCTGCAACTCAAATTCTCACGGTTATAGTAAGTGATGGTCTAATAAAGACTGACATGACGGCGGCAATGGCGGCGGCGTCTTTTTCACCGGCGGCGTGCTGCCAGGTTTTTTCGGCAGGAACCAGCTATCCAGCTCGGCACCACAGCCATCGCCTGGCGGCTGTGCGGCTTGATCCTCGCACTCCAGACTGCCGGCCGGACAGCGCAGACGCACGTGCATATGCGCGCGATGGGCAAACCACGGACGCACCTTATTTAACCACGCGCGATCGCTACCCGCATCGGCACACAGCTGCCGTTTAATCGCCGGGTTGACGAAGATACGTGTGACTTCCTCATCTTTCGCTGCCAGTTTAATCAGGCTATCAATTTGGGGTTGCCAGTGACGCGCAATGACCTGCTTATCATCCGCAGAGACCAGATCGAGCGGCTGCGGCTTCAGCAATTGCTGCGCTGTCCAGCGGGTTTTCGGTAGCTGCAGCCAGATATCAACGTCGAGACCGGTTTGATGGCTGGCGTGGCCGCTGCTGAAACGTCCACCTGCTGCCATACCCATATCACCAATCAGCACTTGTCCCAGCTGCAGCTGATGAACCTGGGTACTGAGGCGCTGGATAAAGGCGATGAGATCGGGATGACCGAAATAGCGGCGCTGATCCTGGCGCATCACCTGATAATTTGCTGAGTTAAGCGGCAGCTGTTGCGCACCCACAATACAGCCGTTGGCGAAACCACCAATCGACTGGGGAGTGCCGGCAATCGGCTGATGGATTTGCTGCCACGGCGTCGCGGCAACGGCGGCCGCACTGCACAACAGCGCGACACAGGTGATGAGCAGACAGCGCATCATCGGGCTTACCAGCGCGGAACGCTGCTGTTGACGTCACCGTTTTGCGCGCGCTGGCGCAGCAGGTGATCCATCAACACGATCGCCATCATCGCTTCGGCAATCGGTACCGCACGGATGCCGACGCAAGGATCGTGACGACCTTTAGTGATCATCTCCACTTCTTCGCCGTCACGTGTGATGGTGTTGCCTGGCACGGTAATGCTCGACGTTGGTTTCATCGCCAGATTGGCACTGATGGTTTGGCCGCTGCTGATGCCGCCTAAAATGCCGCCCGCGTGGTTGCTCTGGAAACCGTTCGCACGAATTTCATCGCGATGCTGGCTGCCACGCTGGTTGATCACCGCGAAACCGTCGCCGATCTCCACGCCTTTCACCGCGTTGATGCTCATCAGCGCATGCGCCAGATCCGCATCCAGACGATCAAACACCGGCTCGCCTAAGCCCGGCGGCACGTTTTCGGCCAGCACGGTGACTTTGGCGCCAATGGAATCGCCCTCTTTTTTTAGGCCGCGCATCAGTTCATCCAGCGCCTCCAGCTTGGATGCATCCGGGCAGAAGAACGGGTTCTCTTCCACGATGCTCCAGTCTTTCAACTCGCAGGCCACGTCGCCAATCTGTGCCAGATAGCCGCGCACCACAATGCCGTGCTTCATCTGCAGATACTTCTTGGCAATTGCACCTGCCGCTACGCGCATCGCGGTTTCACGTGCGGAAGAGCGTCCGCCGCCGCGATAGTCGCGCAGGCCATATTTCTGCTCGTAGGTGTAATCGGCATGACCCGGACGGAACAGATCTTTGATGGTGCCGTAATCCTGCGAACGCTGATCGGTGTTTTCAATTAGCAGGCCGATCGAGGTGCCGGTGGTGACGCCCTCAAACACGCCGGACAAAATTTTCACCTGATCCGGCTCGCGGCGCTGGGTGGTGTAGCGCGAGGTGCCAGGACGACGGCGATCGAGATCGTGCTGAATATCGGCTTCGGTGAGCGGAATGCCGGGTGGCACGCCATCAACGATGCAGCCCAGCGCAATACCATGCGACTCGCCAAAAGTGGTTACGCGAAAAACTTGTCCGATGCTGTTTCCGGCCATGCTGGTTCCTTGTTGCAATGTTGCGGGCGAGCACTCGCCCGCGTATTTAGTCTTTAAAGAATGAGAAGTGATGCTGTGCTGCGACAATTTGCTCACGCGTCAGCATAAACACGCCGTCACCGCCGTTATCGAACTCCAGCCAGGTAAACGGCACATCTGGATATTGATCGATCATGTGCACCATGCTGTTGCCGACTTCGCAAATCAGCACGCCCTGCTCGGTGAGGTATTCTGGCGCACAGGCCAGAATGCGACGCACCAGTTTCAGGCCATCGCTACCCGCAGCCAGACCAAGCTCCGGCTCGTGGCGGTATTCGTTCGGCAGATCGTCCATATCTTCCGCATCCACGTAAGGTGGATTGGTGACGATCAGATCGTATTTTACCGGCGGCAAGTTGCGGAACAGATCGGCACGAATCGGCGTGACGTGGTTCAGCAAGCCATGCTCTTCAATGTTCTGCTCGGCGACGGCCAGCGCATCGGTGGAGATATCCACTGCATCCACTTCCGCTTCCGGGAAAGCATAAGCACAGGCAATGGCGATGCAGCCGCTGCCGGTACACATATCAAGGATGTGATTGGGCGAATCACTGATCAAACCGGCAAAACGGTTCTCAATCAGCTCACCAATCGGCGAACGCGGCACTAATACGCGCTCATCAACGTAAAATTCGTGGCCACAGAACCAGGCTTTATTGGTGAGATAAGCCACCGGAATGCGCTCGTTAACGCGGCGAATTACGCGCTCGACAATGCGATGCCGCTCGCTAGCGGTCAGGCGCGCGTTGCGCATATCTTCTGGAATATCCAGCGGCAGCCACAGCGTCGGCAGAACCAGTTGGACTGCTTCGTCCCAGGGATTATCCGTGCCGTGACCGTACCAAATGCCAGCCGCCGAAAAACGGCTGACAGCCCAGCGCAGCATGTCCTGAATGGTGTGCAGTTCATTCACTGCCTCATCGACGAATATCTTGTCCACGTAGCCCTCCGCAGGCCATAAAATCAATCGGCCGATAGTGTGCCACGAAGCCGGGCAGAATTCAGCGCGGCGAGGTGAAAAAGCTGACATTTGTTAACGCTAACGGTTAAGGTATGCCACCGGCTGTTAACCAGCCTTTTCTGAACCCATAACCGAGCCATGAGTAAGAAAACGCCGCTAAGCCAGGACGACCAGGAGATGTTCCGCCAGTTGATGAGTGGAACCCGCAAATTGAAACAGGACACTATCGTACATAAACCGGTGGTGAAAACGCGCGAACGGCCGTTGAAACGTCTGATTTCAGAACAAGCAGATAATAGCCATTACTTCTCTGACGAGTTTCAGCCGCTGTTATCCAGCGAAGGACCGGTGCGTTATGTGCGTGCTGACGTCAGCCATTACGAGCAGAAAAAATTGCGTCGCGGCGATTACACGCCGGAAATTTTTCTCGATTTACATGGCTTAACGCAAATGCAGGCTAAACAGGAACTCGGCGCGTTGATCGCCGCCTGTCGCCGTGAGCATCTGTTCTGCGCCAGCGTGATGACCGGGCACGGCAAACACATTCTCAAGCAGCAAACGCCGCTATGGCTGGCGCAGCATCCGCACGTGATGGCATTTCATCAGGCACCGAAAATGTTCGGCGGCGACGCGGCGCTGCTGGTACTGATAGAAGTGGAAGAGTGGCAACCGCCAGAACTGCCGTAAAGGCTGCGGTATATCAGGATAGGGCCGCATTGGCGGCCCACAGAGAGATTAAATTGCTTTGGCCAATTTTGACGGACTGACCTGCCACTCCAGCTTACCTTCGCAGGCATCTGCATCAAAGTTTACGCAGGCTATCGCTGAGGTGGCGAACATTGGCGGCGCTTCCTGCGGGCAAAGTTCAGACACCAGATAACCCACCAGCGGCAGATGCGAAATCACCAATGCTGACTTAACGCCTTTCTGCGCCAGCGCCTGCAGATAACAGGCCACCATGCCTGGATCGCCACCCGGCGTCAGTTCCGGCAACACATCCTGCCCTTCCGGCAACTTCAGCGTTTCACGTACCGTTGCGAGCGTTTGCTCGGCACGCAAATAGGGACTGACTAAAACCCGATCGATTTCTGGCGTTTTGCCGTTGAGCCAGCTCGCCATTTGACGCGATTCGTCACAGCCACAGAGGGTGAGAGGACGAACTGAATCACTCGCTGCTTCCAGAGCTGCGTCGCCATGACGCATGATAAAAACTTGCATAAAGCACCGCTGTTGTTTGTCGATATCGCCCGGTACCACAGCACCAGACGCTTCATTCTGCGAATGAACGGTGTGTTTTACCCCAATGGCTTCAGTATAGTCAACCGGTTGTTTATTAAATAAGCATATCTCAGAATGGTGCCGCGCAAGCCGCTGCGCGTCCACCATACTAACCCGCTGAATCTGTGCGCCTATTCATGATTGTGCAGAAGTGTAAAAATTCGTTTGTTCTTCTGACAATGCAATCAGCGCCTCACAAGGCGTAAAACGTTCGCCGTATTGCTGCATTAATGACCTTAATGCTTTAACGATATCGCCAACTCCGCGCTGATCCATATAGCGGAACGGCCCACCGAGAAATGGCGGGAAACCGATGCCAAACACGGCAGCGATATCCCCGTCACGCGCGTTGCGGATCACCGCTTCATCCAGGCAACGTGCCGCCTCATTTAGCAGCATCATGACGCAGCGTTCGGCAATTTGCGTTTCGCTCTGCCTCGCCTGCGGCTTGGTGTTCAACAAGCTGTAGATGGACGCATCCGCTTTGCGTTTACCCGGCCAGCGCGAGCGTTGATAGAGATAGAAACCTTTGTGGTTTTTGCGCCCTTTCCTGCCGTCAGCGAGAATCGCGTTCGCAGCGGCGGGCGCGCTAAAACGTGCGCCATAAGCCTGCTCAAGAATCGGGCTGATTTTACTGCCGACATCAATTCCCACTTCATCCAGCAGCTGCAGCGGCCCAACCGGGAAACCGAATTTGACCAGCGCACGGTCGATATGCTCGATCGGCTCACCTTCCTGCAAACAGTGCAGTGCTTCATTTATATACGGCGTAAGGATGCGGTTGACGTAAAAGCCAGGACGATCGGCTACAACCACCGCAGTTTTTCCCTGCTGCCGTGCCAGCTGCACCGTATTCGCCAGCGTTTGTGCCGAGGTGTTGGCATGCGGAATCACCTCAACCAGCGGCATTTTGTCTACCGGACTAAAGTAATGCAGGCCGATAACATTTTCGGGACGCTGCGCATTGGCAGCGATATCGCCAATCGGTAATGACGAGGTGTTGGAGGCAAAAATCGTATGCGGCTGGCAATGACTTTCAATTTCGCTAACCATCTGCTGCTTAAGCGCTAAATCCTCAAACACCGCTTCAATCACCACATCGCGCTGACTAAAACCCTGGTAATCAATACCGCCGCTAATGCGCGCCATGTGCTGCTGACGTTCGGCTGCTTTCAGCTGGCGCCGTTTCACCTTTTTACTCAGCAGATCCCAGCTGTACTCAAGAGCATGATTCACGCCGCTGAGATTGATGTCTTTAATACGCACCGGTAATCCGGCTTTCAACGCCGTAACGCTGGCAATGCCGCCGCCCATCAACCCGCCGCCCAGTACGCCAATCTGTTTTAGCGTTTGCGGTTCGACACTCGCCATCGCCTCTTTCTTTAAAGCGGTTGAGGCGAAAAACAGGCTGCGCAGCGCCGCCGATTCAGGCGTCATCGCCAACTGGCCAAAGGCGCGTGCTTCTGCTTCATGCCCGGCGGCGCTGCCCTGCTCCACACCGATGCGTACCACCTGCAGAATGCGCTCGGCTGCCGGATAGTTACCCTGGGTTTTGCTGTGGGTTTGACGCTGGGCTAGGGAAAACAGCACCTGACGCGCAATCGGTCCCTGCAGCAGGCGATCGCGGCGCGATAGCTCCCGGCGTGTGCCTTTTCCTTTATGTACGCATGCAATCGCTGTATCCAGCAGAATCGATTGCGGCACCGCATCGTCAACAATGCCGAGCTTGAGTGCCTGTTTAGCCCGCAGCTGTTTGCCCGTAAGGATTAACGGCAGCGCCTGCTGCACGCCAATCAGCCGTGGCAAACGCTGCGTGCCGCCGGAACCTGGCAATAAACCGAGCTGTACTTCCGGCAAACCGAGACGCGTTTTGTCATCCAGTGAACAGATGCGCGCATCGCAGGCTAACGCCAGTTCCAGGCCGCCGCCAAGGCAGGCACCGTGAATCGCCGCCACCACCGGAAACGGCAACGCGGCGATCATCGCCATCACATCCTGGCCCTGCCTCGCCAGCGCTTCAGCTTCTTCCGCCGTTTTGCAGCTGGCAATCATGCTGATATCCGCACCGGCAACAAAGTTATCGCGCTTGCCGGAGATCAACACCAAACCCGCCAAATCCTTATGGCTGCGTGCTTCATCCAGCACCGCTTTAATCTGTGGCACAAACTCGGCCTTCAGCGTGTTCATCTTCTCGCCCGGCACATCGATGGTAATCACACCGACGTGGTCAAGCCGCATCTGTAAATGAAAAGCAGATTCACTCATTATTCAGCCTCCAGACCCATTGCCGTGCCTAAGCCACCCGCCGCACAGGCGGTGACTAATCCTAAACCACCGCCGCGCCGCTGCAGTTCATGCAGCGTTTGCGTGATCATGCGCGCGCCGGTCGCGGCAAAGGGATGGCCATAAGCAATTGATCCGCCGAGCACATTAAAACGCTCTTCATTCACTTCGCCTAACGCATGGGAGCGATTCAACACCTCGCGCGCAAAACGTTCATCGCGGAACATCTTCAGGTTCGCCAGCGTCTGCGCAGCAAAGGCTTCGTGCATATCAATCAGCGTCAGATCATTTAGCGTGACACCGGCACGATCCAGCGCCAGCGGTGAGGCATACGCCGGACCAAGCAGCATATCCTGCCAGACATCAATGGCGGTGAAAGCGTAGCTGCGCAGATAGCCCAGCGGTTTGATGCCAAGCTCGCGCGCCCGGCCTTCACGCATCAGAATCACCGCCGCCGCGCCATCGGTCAGCGGCGTGCTGTTAGCAGCCGTAACCGACCCGTGGCGACGATCAAACGCCGGGCGCAGTTTGGCGTAATCTGCAGCGCTAGCGTTAAAACGAATATTGTTGTCTTGCTCGATAGGGGCTTTCCACGGTGGCACAAAAGCGGGCATCACCTCCTGCGCCAGCACACCGGATTGCCAGGCGCGTGCCGCATGCTGGTGCGAACGCAGCGCTAATGCGTCCTGCTGTTGGCGCGTGATGCCGTGGCTTTTCGCCATCTGCTCGGCGGTATCGCCCATACGCAGCCCGGTGGAGTACTCCGCCACCGCCGGTGGCACCGGCAACAAATCGCGCGGACGTAAACGACGAAGAATACTGAGTTTCTGGCTAAAGCTGCGCGCTTTATTAAGATCGACCAAGGCACGCGCCAGAGTTTTGCTGACGCCAATCGGTAACACTGAAGAAGAGTCCGCGCCACCGGCAATCGCGGCATCAATGGTGCCTGCCATCAGGCTCTCCGCCACGTTTGCCACCGCCTGGAAGCTGGTGGCGCAGGCACGACTGACGCTATAAGCATCGGTGTGTACGCTTAATCCGCTGCTCAGGACAATTTCACGCGCGATATTAGGCGCTTCCGGCATCTGCACCACCTGGCCAAACACCAATTGATCGATCACCTCCACCGGCAATTCACTGCGCGCCATCAGTTCACTCACCACCATGCGCCCTAACTCCAGCGCGGGAATACCGTGAAAATCTGTCGCCTGGCGGACAAAAGGCGTGCGCAATCCATGGGTTATGGCGATACGTTCACCCTGACGCGTCAGCAGCGGCTGCGCTTTGCTCATTGCAATCACCTGTAATTTTCGACCAAGGCATCATTGCCAAACAGGTCTGACCTGATCATCAGTGTTAACCAGGTGTTGCTAAGTAGCCAATAACCAGAGGAAAAAAGTGCGAGGGAATACACGAAAAAGAGTTAACGCTGCCGAAGGGGGTTCCGGCAGCGGTGGAATTAGCGTAAGCCGAGCTGGAAAATCAGGGTTTCGGCCTGGCAGGCAAAGGTGAAGTCGATGGTCAGACGTACTGCATCGCCTTCTTCAGCAAACTCAGCGTGAATGTCACAAGGATCGGATTCTACCTGACGCGCGCGTTCAGTCAGGTGCGCGAGCATCGCATCCGCCGCATGGCGATCGGCAAATACGCCAGACCAGCTGGCGGTGCAATCGGTGTTATCCATCACGGTACCGACATCTACGCAGCAGCAGGCGGCCGTTTCATTCGCACTACATTTATTAATGGCATCAGTCATGGTTCTCTCCTGACGGTAAATTCAACACAATCGGATCATTTTCTGTCGCAAAGTGTACGCCTGCTGCGTTTTCACATCCACGATCACGCCGCTAAGTGACGAATATCACACTAAAAATTGATCCATAACAAAATTGAAAGCTATGTTGAAGGCGAACCGCTAAGATTTTGTTAAGCAGATCTGATTTTGTCGATCAAATTAGAAATATCTAAAAAACATTATTGCAACAAATACACAGGTCAGACCTATACTCGTCGCACTGGTCTGATATGTGGTTTTGCCATCAGTCCCTACAATTCGCCGCTCTTTGTTACGCGACGTAACAACGTTAAATAATAAATCTAGATGAGGTTGTGGTCATGAACCATAAAAACCTGTTTGCAAAGTCAGCTGTGGCAGCTGCAGTTACGCTCGTCTGTTCCCATGTTTACGCCGCAGGCTTTCAGCTTAATGAATTTTCAGCAATTGGTTTAGGTCGTGCTTATTCGGGTGAAGGTGCGATGGGTGATACCGCCGCCTCTGCCAGCCGTAACCCGGCAACCATGGCATTAATGGATCGCCCCTCTTTCTCCATCGGCGCGGTTTATATTGATCCCGAAGTAGACATCACCGGTCAGAGCCCATCTGGTCGCAGCCTTGATTCAAAAAATATTGCCCCAAACCAGTGGATTCCCAATATCCACTATGTTCAGCCAATTAACGATCAGTGGTGGATTGGCGCTTCGGCCACTTCCAATTATGGTCTGGCAACCGAATTTAATGATGGCTATACCGCGGGCGGTTACGGCGGTAAAACCGACCTAATGACCGGCAATTTTAATATCAGCACCGCTTATCGACTGAATGAACACTTCAGCTTCGGTATTGGATTTGATGCGGTGTATGCAAAAGCCAAAATTGAGCGTTATGCCGGTGAATCAGGTGCCGCGCTGGGCATTCCCGCCAATACCCAAATTGCCCACTTAAAGGGTGATGAATGGGGCTACGGTTGGAACGCCGGTATTCTGTATGAAGTGGATAAAGACAACCGCTTCGGCTTCACCTATCGCTCAGAAGTTAAAATCGACTTTGATGGTGATTACAAAAGCAGCCTGCCAACCTACGTGAACTCTCTGCCGCAGGCGCAGCTGCTCGGCCTGCCTTACGGCACTGGCGGCTCAACCATCCCAGGCTCTCTGACGCTGAATCTGCCAGAGATGTGGGAAGTCTCCGGCTACCACAAAGTCGCACCGCAGTGGGCGGTTCACTACAGCCTGGCGTACACCAGCTGGAGCCAATTCCAGGAGCTGAAAGCCACCGGCAGCAACGGTCAGACGTTGTTCTATAAAGATGAAGGGTTCCACGATGCCTATCGTATCGCATTGGGTACCTCTTACTTCTATGACGACAACTGGACCTTCCGTACCGGTATCGCCTTCGATGACAGCCCGGTTCCTGCCGATAAGCGTTCTATCTCCATCCCGGATCAGGATCGTCTATGGCTGAGCGCCGGTGCATCTTACGCATTTAATGAAGATGCCTCGGTAGACGTGGGTGTTTCTTACATGCACGGACAGAAAGTCACCGTCAAAGAGGGCCCCTATACCTTTAACTCTGAAGGTAAGGCCTGGCTGTACGGCGCGAACTTTAACTACAAGTTCTGATGTCTAAATAGATATGAAAAAAAACGGCGACTATCATGTCGCCGTTTTTTATTAAGAATCGATTATTGAGAATCGATGTCCTTAAGATCATCCTGAATCGCGCTGGCGTTCGGATTATCTTCCGGCTTCAGCTTACCGCCGTTGGCGATAAAGTCATGCCGCTGGAAGTAGGCATTACGAATAAAGGCGTAAGGATCTTGTTGCTGGCGCAGGATGGCATCGGAATCCAACAATTGCGCGCGCGTTTCAATACCTTCCAGCGTCCATTTACCCACCGAAATCGGCCAGCTGAGCCAGCTCAGTACCGGATAGAGTGTATCGACGAAGTCACCACCATCTTCACGAATGGTAAAACTGCCGTACGCAGGCAATTCAACATACGGGCCGTAACCCACGCCATAACGACCGAGCGTGCTACCAAAGCGGTGTGGCACTTCACGTGCCAGTTCCGGATTGGCTTTACCTGCCACGTCAATGAAGCCACCCAGCCCTAAAACAGTGTTAAGGAAGAAGCGGGTGAAGTGGATGCCCGCCTGGCGCGGTTCCCCAACCAAAATGGCGTTGACCATGCTGGCAGGTTCTTCCAGGTTACCGAGCACATTGCTCAGGCCGCTACGTGCCGGTACCGGCACATAATCACGCCAGGCGACCGCCACCGGGCGCAGCACATACGGATCCAGCACGTTGTAGTTGAAGTTAAACATCGTGCGGTTGAAGCCTTCCAACGGATCGCTGCGCTGAGCAGGCTCCGTGTTGTCGGCCGGTTTAGAACTGGCGCAACCTACCAACAATAAACTGGCCAACGCCAAACCGGTCAGGCGGTTATTCATTCTTCTCTCCCTGTGCGGATCAGTAAGGTATCGCTTCAGGGCTGCTGTTGATTAATTTCCACAGCCAATTGCTGATGACCATCCCAGGGTGTGACCGCGCTTAAACCAAACCAGTCGCCAGACTGGGGATTGGCACTGCCGTCGCGCGAAATGCGCACCCTGACCTGCACCTGATGCTGCGCCGAAAGCAGGCGATCGGGCATCATGGCATTGCTGTCATCTAGCGTAAGCGATAACGGGAAGTGGCTCAGCGGTAAACGCTTCACAGCCACAGGCACCGGTGAAACACCGTCAGACACAGAAATATACATCACTCCGCCTTGCGGTAACATTTTTTCTGCCTGCGGCGTCAAACTCACCGTCAATGCCAGCTGGCTATTTTGCTGCCCCGCATCGGTTTTCGCTTGTTCAATGCTGCGTTCGATCATAGTGATGCGCCGATCGCCCGGCGGTAATAGTTTCAACATCACCTGCCAGGCGCCAATCGCTTCATTGTACTGCTGCTGCTCAAAGGCGTTAAATGCCAGCAGACTCAACGTGCGCACATCGCTGTGATCGCGTTTCAGCAGCTCTTTAAGCATCACGTTGGCCTGGCGGTTGTCCTGCGGATCGCTGGAGCGCGTCAGCACTTCGGCGTAATCCTGCTGCAACTCCAGATTGTCTGGCGCCAGCTGGAGCGCGTGTTCAAAAGCCTGGCTGGCATCGGTAGCATTATTCAGCACCATGCCAAGACGACCGAGCATCGCCCAGTCATTGAGATTATTTGCGTCGTTCTGCAGCGAGTTGCGCAGCCCGAGCTGCAAGCGCGCCAGCTCTTCCATGGTTAACGGCTGGGCTTTAGGATCCATGACGCGCGCACGCAAGGCAGGATACTCCTGCTGTACGCTGACAAATGCCGTCTGCTGCGTTAAGCCACCGGTTTTCAAATACATCCCCACCGACACCACCAACAGCACGATGACGCCCGGGAGCAATACCCAACGGCTGCTGTGATGAATAGTGGCAGCATCCTGCTGAGGAACGTCGGTTAACAGCGTTTGTTGCAGTTCACGCACCATTTCCGGGCGCTCAGCCACCACGCCCTCTTCTTCATCATGCTCCAGCTCGCGCAGACGCTGTTGATAGAAATCGGTATTAAGGCGATCGCGATCGCCGGTTACGGCTTCGCGCTGACGCCAGCCTGCACGCAGAAACAGCGCGATGGCCGCCAGCAGCAAAATAATCAGGGTAATCCAGAATCCAGTCATTACGGCTTCCCGTCACGCTTGAGTAACGCCGCAAGGCGCTGTTGTTCATTGTCGTCTAATTCGTTCCGCGCTTTGCCGCGCCGATTGCGCAGGATAATAATCAGCGCGCCCAGTACCACGAACAGCGCCGGACCGACCCACAAAATCAACGTGGACGGTGTGACCGGCGGCTCATAGGTGACGAAGTTGCCGTAACGCGCCACCATGTAGTCGATGATCTGCTGACGGTTTTCGCCCTGCTTCATCAATTCGTAGACTTTGAGACGCATATCTGCGGCGATCATGGCATTGGAGTCGGCAATGCTGTTGTTCTGGCATTTCGGACAACGTAAGGATGCGGTGAGCTCGCGGTATTGCTCTTCCTGCTGTACCGAATCGAACTGATAGGTATCAATCGCTGCCCACAGGCTGGTACTGAGCAGAATGCCCGCCAATAAAAGAAGCAGTCGTTTCACGCACCCGCCTCCTTGTTGTATTTGTCCCACAGCGGTTTCACTTCTTCCAGCCAGACGCGATCGTTCATGTCGCCGGCGTGGCGATAGCGGATAATGCCTTTGCCATCGATGAGGAAGGTTTCGGGTGCACCGTAAACACCCAGATCCAGGCCCAGCATACCGTTGCCATCATACAGGCTGAGCGCGTAAGGATTGCCCAGCGTGTTTAGCCAGGTCACCGCTTTGCTGCGGTCGTCCTTGTAGTTCAGCCCCACCACGCGAATGCCTTTTTCCGCCAGCGTATTGAGGTATTGATGCTCCGCGCGGCAGGTGGGACACCACGTCGCCCAGACATTCAGCAGAATCGGTTTGCCGTCATTCAGCACCTGTTGATCGTAGATTTTGCCCGGTTGATCGAGCGCTTCAAGTTTAAACACCGGCACAGGTTTGCCGATCAGCGCTGATTCGAGACGCGTTGGATCATCGCCGTTAGCATTGCGCGACAGCTGCCACAGCAGCGCCGTCGCCAGCACCAGAAACAGAACTAACGGGATAAACAGGATTTTTTTGTTCATGCCAGCTCCTCGCGTTGCGCTTTTTTACGCGATCGATAGCGCGGATCGAACAAACAGAACAAGCCGCCGACCGCCATAAACACGCCGCCGTACCAGATCCAGCGCACAAAAGGTTTGTAGTAAATGCGTACTGCCCACGAGCCGTCATCCAGCTCTTCGCCGAGTGCAGCATAGAGATCGCGCGTGAAACCTCCGCTGATCGCCGCTTCGGTCATCATGGTACGCGCGGCTGCATAGAAGCGTTTCTCCGCCTGCATCACCGCTTCCGGCTTGCCGTTGCGCGTCACTTCAATAATCGCCTCACCGCCGCTGTAGTTCGGGCCCTGCAGGTTACGAACGCCATGGAAAATGAAGTGATAACTGTGAATATCGACGCTATCACCCGCCTTCATGCGTACATCACGCTCAACGCTGTATTGGGTGCTAAACGCGATACCCACCACCGTCACCGCCACGCCAAGATGGCCCAGCACCATGCCCCAATGGCTGCGCGTCAGATGGCGCAGGCCTTTGAAGAAGGAGTGACGGTGGGTGGCGCGCTCGTGCAGCTCCATCAATGTCAGCATGATCACCCAGATAGACATCAGCAGCCCGATCACCGTCATTGCTTCGATACGATCCTGCAGCAGCCACGGCAGCGCGATTGAAAGAATCAGCGTGACCAACAAGCCAACGCCAAGACGTTTCCACAATTTTTGCGGCTGATCGCGACGCCAACGCACCAGCGGGCCAATGCCGAGCATCAGGGCAAACGGCGCCATCAACCAGGTGAACATGGTATTGAAGAACGGCTCGCCCACCGAGATACTGCCCAGACCGAGCTGCTTGTGCACCAGCGGTAACAGCGTACCCAGCAACACCACCAGCATCGCCGCAATCAGCAGCACGTTGTTGCCCAGCAGGAAGGATTCGCGTGACCAGATTTCACTCTGCACGCGGCTGCGCACCTGACCACCTTTCAGCGCGTACAGCAGCAGCGAACTGCCAATCACGATCACCAGGAACGCGAGAATAAACATGCCGCGCGCCGGGTCCGACGCAAACGAGTGCACCGAAACCAGCACGCCAGAACGCACGAGGAAAGTGCCGAGCAGACTTAACGAGAACGCGGTAATCGCCAGCAGCACCGTCCACGACTTAAAGCTGCCGCGTTTTTCCGTCACCGCCAGCGAGTGCATCAGCGCCGTGCCGGCCAGCCACGGCATAAAGGAGGCGTTTTCGACCGGATCCCAGAACCACCAGCCGCCCCAGCCGAGTTCGTAATAGGCCCATGCGGAACCGAGCACGATGCCAATGGTCAGAAACACCCATGCAGCGGTGGTCCACGGACGTGACCAGCGCGCCCATGCGGTATCCAGTCGACCCGCCATCAGAGAAGCGATAGCAAAAGCGAACGCCACCGAGAAACCAACGTATCCCATATACAGCAGCGGTGGATGGAAGATCAGCCCGATATCCTGCAACATCGGGTTGAGATCGCGCCCATCAATCGGGAAGTTTGGCAAAGTACGGGTAAAGGGATTCGAGGTGAGGATGATAAACAGCAGGAAACCGAGGTTAATCATGCCCATCACCGCCAGCACGCGTGCCAGCGCATCCTGCGGCATACCGCGACTGAAAATCGCGACTGCCAGCGTCCAGGTACTTAGCAGCAGCACCCACAGCAGCAGTGAACCTTCATGCGCGCCCCAGGTTGCAGCGATGCGATAGTAAACCGGCAACAAGGTATTGGAGTTAGTGGCGACATAGCCGACGGTGAAATCATTTACGATAAAAGCGTGAACCAGTACCAGGAAGGCGGCAGCGACGCAGGCGAACATGCCCCACGTCAGCGGACGCGCCATCGCCATCAATCGCGCATCCTGACGCGCGGCGCCCCACAGCGGATAAACACTCAGCAGTAGCGCCAGTCCCAGCGCCAGGCACAGCAAGAAGCTGCCAATTTCCGGCATCATGATTGCGCTCCCGCCTGCTGATAGGCTGCTGCTGGTCCGGTGTGATTTTTCTTCATCGCGTCTTCAATTTCCGGCGGCGTGTATTTCTCATCGTGCTTGGCCAGCACCTCTTTGGCGTTCACCAGGTTGCCCTCTGCCAGCACACCTTGCGCGACGACGCCCTGCCCTTCACGGAACAGATCCGGCAGGATGCCTTCGTAGCTGACGCTGACCACGCCATTGGCATCATACAATTTGAAAGAGACCGCCAGCGTGTTGGGATCGCGCTTGACGCTGCCCGGCATCACCATGCCGCCGATGCGCAGACGCTGGCCCGGCTCAGGCTTCTGATGATCTTCGCCCTTGCCGTAAAGAATTTCACTCGGGGTATAAAACAGGTCGATGTTGGAACGCAGCGCATACATTACCAGCGATGTCGCCAGGCCAAGGCCAATCAACACCGCTAGCGCGACATACAGGCGGTTACGACGACGGATATTCACACGGATTCTCCCGCTGCTTCACTGGCAGCTTTTTTCGATTTCGCCGCGCGAATGCGGCGCTCCCTGGCCTGGCGCTGGCGAATATCGGCCAGCAGTCGGCGACGGAACAGCACGGTGTGCAGTACCAGACCGCATAAAGGAATCAAGGTGAGGATGACGGCGAGCCAGACGTAAAAGGCATAGCCGCCCATGGCAAAGAAATCACTCCATGATGCGAAAGCTGGCGTCATGATTGGCGTCCTCCCTGTGCGACGTCAATCGCCCACGGACGATGGCGCTCGGTAAACAGAATCAGGTTACGCAGGCGCATCAAGGTGAGCGCGCCGAACACCAGCAAATAGCCGAGAATCGACCAGCGCAGCGGGGTGCGCATGCTCGGGTCAATCGCCTGCTGCAGAAGGCCCGAAGAGCCCTGATGCAAGGTGTTCCACCACTGCACCGAAAAGTGAATGATTGGCAGATTAACCACGCCAACCAGGATCAAGATCCCCGCAGCACGACCGGCAGTGCGACGATCTTCAAACGAGTGGTAGAGCGCGATGACGCCCATATACAGGAACAGCAGCACCAACTCCGATGTCAGACGCGCATCCCAGATCCACCAGGTGCCCCACATCGGTTTACCCCAGGCGGAACCCGTGACGAGCGCGATAAAGGTAAACACGGCACCGATGGGCGCCATGGCCGCCGACACCAGATCGGCCATCTTCATCTGCCACACCAGGCCGATAAACGCGGCGATTGCCATCGACGCATAGACGCCCATCGACCACATCGCCGCGGGCACGTGAATGTACATAATTCGGAAGCTGTTGCCTTGCTGATAATCCGCTGGCGCAAAGCCGAAGCCCCACACCCAACCGAGCAGCAGCGAAGCAACGCCCAGCACCGCGAACCAGGGAATCAAGCGCCCGCATAGCTGGTAAAGCCGTTCAGGCTTCGCCCACTGATGTAACCATTTCCACATTTTTGCATCGCTCACAATAAACAGAATTCAGGTTTCGGCCGCTCTGGGGCGACACGAATTAATGCAGACTAATACGCAAGGCCGCCGCCGTCGCAAAGGGCGCTAGCGTGGCGCTTAGCGCCAGCATCGCGCCCAGAATCGCCAGATAACCACCAATCGGCAATCCCATGCCGGCGGCATCAATCGCAGCGCTGGCAAAAATTAAAACCGGTATCGATAAGGGCAACACCAGCAAACTGAGTAGTACACCGCCGCGGCGCAGCCCAACGGTCAATCCGGTGCCGATTGCACCAAGGAAACTCAGCGTTGGCGTACCGAGTAATAGCGTCAGCGCCATGGCGCGCCAACCGGCAAAATCGAGCGACAGCAGTAATGCAGCCAGCGGCGATAATAAAATCAACGGCAGACCGGTAATCAGCCAGTGAGCAATCACTTTGCCCAGCACGGTGACCGGTAGCGGCGTCGGCAACAGAAGTAGTTGCTCAAGCGAACCATCAAGAAAATCATCACGAAACAGCCGTTCCAGCGCCAACAAGGAGGCCAATAGCGCGGCAACCCACGCGATGCCCGGCGCAATGCGCGCCAGCTGTTGCGGTTCCGGCCCGATACCTAACGGAAACAGTGTGATAACAATCAGGAAAAACCACAGCGGATTGATCACTTCTGCGCCACTGCGAAAAGCGATTTTTAATTCACGCTGAATAACCCGGCCAAGCATCAAGCCCACTCCGCAGTAAGTCGAATTTTACGCACCCGAGCGTGGCTTGCGGGCAGATCCTGATGCGTAGTCAGAATCACCGCCCCACCGTTATCGGCATGTGCGGCGAATCGCGTCATCAATTTTTCTACGCCGCCTTTATCAATGGCGGTCAACGGCTCGTCGAGGATCCACACAGACACCGGGCTGAGCCACAGTCGCGCCAGTGCCACGCGCCGCTGCTGTCCGGCGGAAAGTTGCGCCACCGGCACCTCTTCAAACCCCAGTAAATCCACCTGCTCAAGGGCGTCGAAAATCGCGTTTTCATCGCTGCTACCATGCCAGAAGCGCAGATTCTCAAGCGGAGAGAGTACTGATTTCACCCCCGGGTGATGACCGAGATAGAGCAGATTTTGTTGCCATATTTCACGCTGTTGCCGAATTGGCCGTGCCCGCCATAAAACTTCGCCCTCTTCTGCGCGGCTTAATCCGGCCAGCAGGCGCAGTAACGAGGTCTTTCCAGCCCCGTTCGGCCCTTCGATTTGCACAATGTCACCCGGTTGCACACGGAAGCTCAATCCATGAAAAAGCGTTCGCTCATCACGAACACATGAAAGATTAATGACTTCGAGCATAGAAGGGAGAATCACAGCAATGAATGAGGCGGCGATAATACCACATTGAATCTGTGGGCCGAAGTCTGTGAGCTGGCTCCCACTTACCCCAAATGGGGTATTCGTGCGCATCAGATCAATAAATCGCTCAAAAAACCACCTTCGTTAAAACTTCGTTACTCTTAATTTGAATCTTCGTAACAAATCGCCCTTGATAAAACCGGCTACGCTTATTACGCATTGGCATTATCACCAGGGGAAAACATGAAACATTCACCATCGATTTCAAACAGTGACAACGATGTAGAGAGCGACGAAAAAGATCAGGGCAAGGAGATTGAAGTCGATGAAGATGCCCTGCCCTCGCAGGCGGCGGCGATTCATGAGGAGATTCGCCACGACGGTGAAAAGGAGTTAGAGCGCGATGGCATGGCGCTGCTTTGGTCTGCGGTGGCGGCGGGACTATCGATGAGCGCCTCGCTGATGGCGAAAGGCATTTTTCAGGTCCATTTAAAAGGCGTGCCCGGCGCGTTTTTATTGGAGAACCTGGGTTATACCTTTGGTTTTGTCATTGTGATTATGGCGCGCCAGCAGCTGTTTACCGAGAATACCGTCACCGCCGTTTTGCCGGTGATGCACAAACCTACTGGCAGCAATTTTGCACTGCTGTTGCGTTTATGGTGTGTGGTGCTGCTCGGCAATCTGATTGGTACTGCGCTCGGCGCATTGGCCTTCAATCATATGCCGATATTTGACGATGCTACCCGTCAGGCTTTTACCGCTATCAGCGAAAAAGTGATGGTTAATCCACCGAGCGAAATGTTTGCTAATGCAGTGATCTCCGGCTGGATTATCGCCACCATGGTGTGGATGTTCCCGTATGCCGGCGCGGCTAAAATTGTGGTGATCGTGATGATGACCTGGCTGGTGGCGTTAGGCGATTTGGCGCATATCGTGGTGGGTTCAGTGGAAGTGCTGTATCTGGTGTTTGCAGGAACGCTGCCGTGGTATGAATTCTTCTGGCCATTTGCTCTGCCAACGCTGCTCGGCAATATCACCGGCGGTACGCTGATTTTTGCGCTGATCAGCCATGCACAGATTCGTAATGACATGAGCGAAGCGGCGAAAGCCAAAGCACGAGCGGAGCAGAAGCGTAAAGAGAAGCAAAAACAGGCGTGAGTTTGGTCTTAAATTGCTGATAGATTAAGCAAACAAGCTCGGCATAGTTAAAATCAGGCGCGCGGTGCGCTATACTGCGCGCCCGGCGTCTCCTTAGTTAAATGGATATAACGAGCCCCTCCTAAGGGCTAGTTGCAGGTTCGATTCCTGCAGGGGACACCAGATTTTAATCATTATCCCGCTTAAAATAGCCATCTTGCCAAAGCAAGCGTCATACCAGCGGTACTCATCATGCCCGCCACAATCCATTTGGTCTGTTTGCTCAGCTCCTGATGAATTTTTCCGATCTCCTGATGAATCTTGCCAACCTCCTGATGAAGATCGCTTTTGGTGGCGTAATTGGATTTAATGACTGCAATATCCACTTTCATCGCCGACATATCAGTTTTGATGTTGTCGATGTCAGCTTCCAGCTTTGAAACGCGGTTTTCCATAATTACGCTTTCCTCTAATATTTCAACTTAATCAATGCAATGCATGATCTTCCTGCCAGGCATCCTACTCCAAAACCTTTGAATATTTCACGTTGCAGAGTGGCGAAGATAGTTTTATGAGAGAGAAGTTCAGAAAAGAATTGGCTTGCTTGCAGTGGATTACAGCACTTTAGGGCCAGCTCGTTATTTTTTCAGGTCTCGCCGCCATGTGGAAGGCGTGACGCCATGCAATTGACGGAAGCGGTTGCTGAAGTGGCTGGAGGAGTGAAAACCGCAGCGCAATGCGATTTCGGTTAGCGGTAAAGAGCTGAATTTCAGTAACTGTAATGCGGCGTCCATGCGGCGGCGCATCACATATTGATGCGGAGCTTCCCCGACACTGCTTCGGAACATGCGTGCAAAATGATATTCGCTCAACGCCGCTTCGCCAGCTAAATGTGCCAGCGTTAACGGTTGATCTAATTGCGCATCAATATAGGCCATGACTCGTCGCAAAACCGCCGGTGCCAGTCCGCCGCGTACTTGTGGCGCATGCCATTGCACGTCGCTATAACGTTGCAAAAGATGCGTCATCAATAAGGTTGATGCGCTACTGAGCATCAGTTGGTTGGCTGGTTGTTGCCAGTCGGTGCTGAGCAGGAAATGGCGATAAAGCTGCGTAATGCGATCGTCCGCGGCAAAGATCTTTTCATGCAGATTGAGCTGCGACGGGCTGCGATCCCAGATCTGTTCGCCAAGATGGCGCAAATGTTCGTCAGTGCAATAGAGATGCACAAACGACAAATCAGCGCGAATATCCCACACCGATTCCACGCCACTGGGCATCAGGCAAAAGCGATCCGGCCCGCCGCCGTTGCGCCAGCCATGCTGGGTTTTATGCCAGGTTTCGTAGCCGTCAGCGGTATACAGGCTAAGCGTGTGATGATTGCTAAGATTGGTGACGCGATCGCCGCTGTTAAACCAAGCCGCCAGCTTAATGCCGCCCGACAGCTGCACGCTGTCGCGCAATTGCGCTTTGTGGCGCTGTAGCATGTTGAAGGTCTGGTAATCGGCCATGGTAGCTATCACTCGCAGTTCATTAGCGCACAGTGTACGGATCTCGGCGGACAGAAAACAGGTCACAGCAGGACGCGAGAAGAAAAAGCGCAAGATTTTGCAATTGCCGCGCAAAAGCGTGCAAGTTGCGCTGTGCTTTTCACGCCACACTGCGAGCCGGATTCTGTTGGAGATCGCGTTATGAATGTGATGTTGTACCTTGCCGTGGTCATGATTTGGGGCACCACCTGGATAGCCATTTTCCTGCAGCAGGAAGCCGCTGAGACGCCGGTGCTGGTGGCGGTATTTTGGCGCTTTTTACTGGCTTCGCTGGTGATGCTGGCAATCCTTAAAGTGCTGCGTCGCCTGAGAACGCTGGACAAACGCGATCATCTATTCTGTTTGCTTCAAGGCTGCTGCGTATTTGGCTTCAACTTCGTCTGCTTCTATCACGCCGCCGCCTGGATCAGCAGTGGATTGGAGTCGGTCATTTTTTCCATGGCCGTGCTCTACAACGCGCTGAATAGCTGGATTTTCTTCCGCCAACGACCGTCATTTCGCCTGCTGCCCGCTACGGTACTGGGCCTTGGCGGCATCGTCGCGCTGTTCTGGAATGATCTTCAGGCGGCACATCCGGCGCCGCAATTATTATGGGGCGTTGGCCTGAGCGCGCTCGGCACTTTAGGTTTCTCGTTCGGCAATATGATCTCTTTACGCCATCAGCGGCGTCAACGTGATGTGCTCACCACCAACAGCTATGCCATGTTTTATGGCGCCATCATCATGGCCGCGCTGGCTTTGCTAAACGGCGATTCACTTGCGCCCGCGCTAAACGTCCAGTGGTTGGGTGCCATGAGTTATTTGGCGATTTTTGGATCGGTGCTGGGATTTGGTGCTTACTTCACGCTGGTGGGTCGGATTGGCGCTAGCCAGGCCGCTTACAGCACCTTGCTGTTCCCGCTGGTGGCGCTAACGCTCTCAACGCTTTATGAGGGTTATCACTGGCACAGCAATGCGATTGTGGGATTGGTAATGATACTGGCGGGGAATATGGTGATGTTTGTACGCTGGCCGACTCTGGGACGCTTGCGCACCGCCTGACATAACGAGAGCGGGCATTGCGCCCGCTCTTTTGTTCCTCTAGCGCCAGCCCTGAACGCCGATATTGAGCTGGTGAGGTTTAGTTATGGCTTTTCTGGCAATCCAGTAAAGCAGGACGCGTTCATCATCTTTGTCGCGGTCGGCCATTGCCAGTAATTTCAGCGACAATGTGGATTTATTCACTGGTTGATGCTCATCACTTAACTCGATCACCGCCTGACCGATAATGCAGCAAACCTCATCCTCGCTTGACGCGGATTCATATGCTCGGTCTTTCATATTTCCTCCTCTTGAATGAACTCTAAGCCTGGCAAACATCCCGAGCTTTGCAGGCATAAAGGCGCCATAGATACACCTGGTTACACATGGTTACCCGTAGTAACCGCTACGCTTATGCTGAAATCCCGCGTTGTCATCATTATGTCATTCATACCCGCTTCGCTGCATTTCATTCCGTCATTCGGTGCTTTCACGCCCGCACTTCACTCGCCCGTACGCGAGGCGCTTATTATCTCCACAGATTCCGCTTTCTCGCATGAGAGATAAAAAATGAAAACAGCTTTGACCGCGAATTATCAACGTACCCGCACGCTGACGCTTATCGGCACCATTATCACGCAGTTTGCTTTGGGATCGGTTTATACCTGGAGCCTGTTTAATGGACCGCTGGCCAACAAGCTGGATGCGCCAATCAGCGAGGTGGCATTCTCGTTCGGTTTACTCAGCCTGGGCCTGGCGATCGCTTCATCGCTGGCCGGAAAACTGCAGGAGCGCTTTGGCGTGCGCAACGTGACCATCGGCGCGGGCATTTTAATGGCAGTGGGATTCTGGCTAACCGCTCATGCCGATAATCTGATGATGCTTTACCTCAGCGCCGGTATTTTGGTCGGCCTTGCGGATGGAGCCGGTTATCTAATGACGCTCTCCAACTGTGTGAAGTGGTTCCCGGAGCGCAAAGGATTAATTTCCGCCTGTTCCATTGGCGCTTACGGTTTGGGCAGTCTTGGTTTTAAATTTATCTGTGGTGCACTGCTAAGCGCGCAAGGTCTGGAGAATACCTTCATGATTTGGGGCGTGCTGGCGATGAGCATGATCATTCTCGGCGCTTTGCTGATGCGTGATGCCCCGATGCAAAAGAGCAGTGGTAATAGCCAGTTGGAGGCGAAGGATTACACATTAGCGCAATCGGTACGTTTGCCGCAGTACTGGATGCTGGCGCTGATGTTTCTGACCGCTTGCATGAGCGGCTTGTATGTCATTGGTGTGGCGAAAGATATCGGCGAAGGCATGGTTCATCTTAGTGCGCAAACGGCAGCGAATGCAGTTACGGTAATTGCGATTGCCAATCTCAGTGGCCGCCTCATTCTCGGTGTACTGTCGGATAAAATGGCGCGTATTCGTGTCATCACTCTGGCGCAGATTGTCTCGCTGGCCGGCATGAGCATTCTGCTCTTTACCCATATGAGTGAATCCACCTTCTTCCTGTCCCTGGCCTGCGTTGCCTTCAGCTTTGGCGGTACGATTACCGTGTTCCCATCGCTGGTGAGTGATTTCTTTGGTCTGAACAATCTCACTAAGAATTATGGCCTGATTTACCTTGGCTTCGGGATTGGTAGCGTACTGGGTTCATTGGTTGCCTCAGCCTTTGGTGGCTTTACCGTCACCTTCAGCCTGATTATGACCTTGCTGGTGATCTCGCTGGTGCTGTCGCTCAGCATCCGTCTGCCAAATCGTCAAAACGTAGCAGAACCTTTACTGCATAATTGACCTCTCTGGATGCCGCATTTATTTGCGGCATCCTCTCTACACAATTCCTCCATAAAAGGTATTTAATTGAGAGCCACTATTATCAAGCCTTGTCTTTCAGAGTATTCGCGTTATTATAATCAGGCATTCAGCTTATTCTGATTGGCTTATTTTACTCGCCGATTTTTTTAGCATTTAATTGAAATACTCCGTAATACATCCAGTAATAAATCTACATTTCCTGCATCTTCACTCCACTATTCCAATGTAATCTGGCTGCATTGGAACAGAGGAGGACTCTCCATGAAGAAGCTTATTAAGGTCGCATCGGTTGTCGCCATTATGACGATGTTGAGTGGCTGTATTATCGATCATCATCGTGGAGGCGGCCCAGGTTGGGGCCATCATGGTGGAGGAGGTTGGCACCATGGGCATGGCGGTTATGGACACCGCAGATAGTTGGGCAAAGAACACACACAGCACATAATAAGAAAATATAAAAAGGGCGGGAATATATCCCGCCCTATTTTTTTAGCTTTTTACCGCGTAATTACATTGATACCAGGCTTTCTTTAATCCAGGCAAATTACTGTTTTGCGACGGCAATGATTCCACCTTATCGAACCCACGCTGACTACAATAATTCGCCAGGTCGATATCCAACGCATCTTTATTGAGCGTTTGTGGATCGTAACGGTACTGCACGGTATTTGAACTGGTGTCTTCATCCACGCGTTCAAATCCCCCGGGTTTACTGACGCTACAACCGGCCAGCATAAAAAGCGCGACTGCGCTAATAAGCATTTTATTCATTAGGGTGTCCTCTTCAGCGTCGCAGTTTAAATGGCAACGCAGCGCTCTTCTATAAGAATAAAGCGCGAAATGTCTGCTTTAAGCAAGTTTTTGCCGATTAAATCGATAAAACCAAACGGCTTCTCTTATCAAACCATCAATGACATGATGCTTTCAGACAAAACGAAGTCTGCACCACACCAGGTGAATTACATAAAAACATACTGATAGTGACCTTCATGCCCGCGCTGAGCGGGCTTTTTTTTGCCCGCTAACCGGTGAGGCTGACCATCTTACGTAAAAGATTGGCCGCTTGTTTGTCAGGCAATGCGAGAATACCGTTGTAGAGATCAATCGACATGGCGCACATCGCGCCGCGATCGACGGCGGTATCCGCGGGCATATTCAGCTGTTGCAGCCGATCGCCCCACTTTCCATACAGTTTTTCCACTACGCTTTGCAAATCACGCTGCGCTGCCGCGTGATCCAGTGGCTGCTCATTTCCTGTACTCAGCTGAAGCAAGGCTTCAAGCACTTGGGCATCACGCTGATTTAACTCAGGTGACAACACCCGTTGCAGATTGATGCCGCCATTCACCTGCGGATAGAGAAAGCGGAAGCAGCGCTGCGGCTCCTGCTGCTGCAGCGCCTGCATTTCCTGTACCGACACGCGCACATAGTTGAGGATCGCCTCATCGGTGGCACGCGTTAAGCGTTGATTGATCAAATCCATCAACCAGCCACGCATGTCGCCCAGCGCCTGATCGGCCGGCATCCCTTCCAGCCGCTTATGCAGCAGTTCGCGATTTAACAGCTGCCATAACGCAGGCTCCTGAATCTTCAGCAAGCGGTACCCTGGCGCAAGGCTAAGCTGGGTTGATACTTCCGCCGCCAGCGCCTGCCGCTCCTGACGCGGATGCAGCCAGCTGAACCACACCAGATTTGCCACCAGCAGCGGCAGCAGAAACAGCAGCACGCCTTGCCAAAGTCGCAGAGAAGTGGTGCGCAGCAGCAGAATAATAAGCAGCGCCAGCAGCGCAAACGCCGCTAGCGTAATGGGAACAAGCGAGAGCATCGAACGCGATTAATCCTTACGTACATCAATCAAAACGGGGCAGTTAGCACGTTCAATGACCGCAGCACTGACCGACCCTTTTAACAGTCGGTTAAACGGCGACAAATGACGGCGCCCCATGATGATCATACTGACCTGCAGCTGAGTGGATTGCGCGACAATGGTTTCCGCCGCTTCACCTGCCAGAATCAATCCTTTCGCAGCCACGCCAGCGCGTAGCAGCGGCGCCAGCGCATGACGCACCACCATTTCCGCGGTGTTCTGCTCATCTTTGGCCGCGACAAAATCATCGGGATCTTCACCCGCATCAATTTCAATCGGTTGATTGCAGGAGGAGTAAGCCGGATCGACGCAGCACAGCACCGTAACCTGCGCCTGATGCGCCAGCGCTTGTTCAATGGTTAGCGCAATCACTTTTTCCGCCACCGGGGAGTTATCGATGGCCATCAGCAAGGTTTTCATCAGTTGTTATCCTTCCACAGCGGTCATTTTGCCAATTTCACGAATCAATGCGTCTTTGCATTTGATGATTTGCTCACGATAGTGCGTTTCCTGCTTATGAAAACGCGCCGTCGGCACCAGTAACGAGATGGAGAAGCGGCCAAACAGCGTATCGATGGCCACCGCCATGGTCGAAATGCCCTCCAGCGTTTCACCGCGATCGATTGCCAATCCGCTGACGCGAACCTCAGCGATCAATTCCAGTAATTGTGGCAGCGTTTTCACCGTCATCTCGGTCAACTCTTTATAGGCTTCGCCTACCATCACGCGCACATCTTCATCGCTCTCCAGCGCCAGCAGCGCGCGGCCGCCAGACGTGCTGTAAAGCGGCAGATTTAATCCGATGCGCGGCACCACGCGCAGTTCGCGCGATGCCACCACATAATGCACGATGGCGAGCTGCGTTCCACTGGCACGCGACAGCGACACCGTTTCATTGATCTCTGCAGAGAGCTGCTCGAGGAAGGGACGCACGATCTCCACCACATCGCTGTGCACGCTGGAGATCAGCTTAAGCAACGCCGGACCAAGGCGTAAACCGCCTGCCCCGCTGCTGCGTACCAGTTGCGCATTGTCCAACGCGGCGACAATACGCTGCACCGTGGATCGTGGCAGATCCACCACCTGCGCAATTTCACCCAAACTCATGCCGCCGGGATGTTCACCCAACGCATTCAGAATTTTTGCCGCACGCGCGATGACCTGAATGCCACCCACTTTTTCATCCTCACGGCTTGAGGGGAGTTCAACCATGATGCGTTCCTTTTTGGCCTGCCCTACTTTAGCGCGAATGATCGCACTTTTACACCCTGTATCACATTGCAATACAGCATATCGATATGTAATATGCTACCTGTATCACATTGCAATACACTGCATCAACAATATAACGAGAAGCCTGCTATGAACGCCCAGCCCACTGCGGCCCCGGCGCCCCACCCGTTTACTCTGCGCCTGGCGTTGGGACTGGTTGGCGTGCTGATTGCCGCGCTCACGTCGGGATTAAACGATCGCGTCACCGACCTTGCGTTAGCGGATATCCGCGCCGCCATCGGCATCAGTTACGATCAAGGCAGCTGGATCATTTCCGCCTATCAGGCCGCTGAAGTGGCGGCAATGATGATTGCGCCGTGGTTCGCCGTCACCTTTTCCCTGCGCCGTTTTGCGCTCTGCGTCTCTGCGGGCTTTATGCTGAGCGGCCTGCTGTTACCGCTGATGCCAAACGCCACCTTGTTTATCGCCCTGCGCGTGCTGCAGGGCGTGTTTGGCGGCGCGCTGCCGCCAATGCTGATGACCGTCGCGCTGCGTTTTCTGCCACCGCCGATAAAATTGTACGGCCTGGCGGGCTACGCGCTGACCGCCACCTTTGGCCCGAATATGGCCGCTTCACTGGCGGCATTCTGGACCGACGATGTCAGCTGGCTGTTTGTATTCTGGCAAGTGGTTCCCGCCATGTTGATTGCCATGCTGCTGATTAGCTGGGGCTTGCCACAGGACCCGCTGCGCCTCGAACGATTTAAGCAGATAGACCTATTTGGCATGCTCACAGGATGCTCCGGTATGGCGCTGTTAATTCTGGCGCTAACCCAGGGCGAGCGGCTCGACTGGCTCGAATCACCGTTATTTGCCGGCCTATTATTCAGCGCGCTGGCGTTGCTGACTGTGTTCTTTATTAATGAATGGTTTCATCCGCTGCCGCTGTTCAAATTGCAGATGCTAAGCAGGCGCAACCTGGCGCATGGATTGCTGGTGCTGGCGGGCGTGTTGATTCTGTCGCTGTCGGGTTCGGCGCTGCCTTCGGCCTATCTGGCGCAGGTGCAGGGCTTCCGCACCCTGCAATTCGCGCCGCTGGCGTTAACCGTCGGCTTACCGCAGTTATTGATCGCACCTCTTATCGCCGCACTGCTGAATATTCGTTGGATCGATTGCCGCTGGATGTTGACGGCGGGCGTCGCGCTGCTGGTAACGTCCTGCCTGATGGGCATGCATATCACCACCGATTGGGCGCGCCAGAATTTCTGGCTGATGCAAATCCTGCAGGCTTTCGGCCAGCCGATGGTGATTTTACCGGTGTTGATGAGCGCCACCAGCGTGGTCGCACCGCCGGAAGGGCCGTTCGCTTCAGCGATGTTTAACACCGTGCGCGGCTTCTCCAGCATCACCGCCAGCACGCTGGTGGAGTGGTTTATTAGCCACCGCGAAAAATTTCACTCCAACGTGCTGGTCGATAACGCGGCCAGCCGTTCGTGGTTGATGACGGCTCCCAACAGCGCCCAGTCCAGCAGCAGTTTGCCATTGCTGCCCGATGGCAGCGCCAGCAGCACGGAAAACCTCAGCGGCTTTGCCACCTTATTGAAACATCAGGCGATGGTGCTGAGCCTGAGTGATTGCTATCAGATGCTGATTGCGTTCGCCGCCCTGCTTTTACTGTTAACCGCCTGGCTGCCGAAACGCGTGTGGCCGCCACAAACTCTGATTCAACCTGTTACGACGACGTCGAGATAATTGATATGCAAGCTTCTGCTATGAAAAGAACGGTGCTGCTGAGTGCCCTATTACTGGTATTGCTGGCGATAGCCTTTTTTGTCTGGTCCACCATGACCGGCAACGATGGCCGCACCACCGATGCTTATGTAAATGCCGATTACACGCTGGTGGCGCCGAAAGTTTCCGGTTATATCGCCAGCGTCGAGGTGCAGGATAACCAGCGCGTTAAGGCCGGAGAACTGCTGGCGACGCTCGATGACCGCGATTACCGCGTTGCGCTGGAAACCGCGCAGGCCAATTTGCAGGTCAGCGAAGCCAAACGCCTGAGCAGCCAGGCGCAGTTGGAACAGCAACAATCCACCATTGACCAGGCGAAAGCGACCGTGGCGGCAAACCAGGCTTCCGCGCAGTACGCCGGGCAAAGTGCCGCACGTTACAACCAGCTGTATAAAAATGGCACCATTGCGGCAGACGATCAGCAAAAAGCCAGCTCGACGCAGCGTTCGGCTTCGGCCACCGTGCGTCAAAGCGAAGCGGCGCTGGCTGCGGCGATCAAGCAAGTTGGTGTGTTACAGGCTGCTGTGCGTCAGGCCGCTGCCGATGTGGCCGCCGCGCAGGCCAGCGTCGACCAGGCGCAGCTTAATCTTTCCTATACGCGCATCGTGGCGCCGGTCGATGGCATGGTCGGTCAGCGTTCGGTGCGCCTTGGTGCCTATGTCAGTGCCGGCACACGTTTACTGGCGGTGGTGCCACTGCAGCAAACCTATATCACCGCTAACTATCTGGAAACGCAGCTGGCAGATGTGCAGCAAGGGCAGAGAGTCAGCGTGAAGGTAGATGCGTTGCCGGGCAAGGTGTTTACCGGTCGCGTTGACAGCATTGCGCCAGCTACCGGCGCGACGTTCTCCGCTATTTCACCGGACAACGCCACCGGCAATTACACCAAAGTAGTACAGCGTTTACCGGTGAAAATTGTGCTGGATGCCAACCAGCCGGATCTGGCAAAACTGCGGGTAGGCATGTCGGCGATACCGGAAATTGAGACCCGCTGAAAATGTGAGCAATATCTCAGTTGTGGCCTATTTATTTTTGAGACAAATCCGCGTAAATTAGCGCTCGATCCTGTTCTGGGCTTGCCTGGAGCGACCTGAGAAGAAAGCGTGTAGCGAAGATGAACTCCACCTTTCTCTTATTCTGTTCGGGTTACGCGGGTTTGGGATCGCCCGCCGGGTAACCGCTCAGAGGAGTTGTTTTGTGAGATACGCCTTGATGGGAATTTCTTTCTTCCTGTTGCTTTGGGTCGGTACCTTCGTACTGATGCTGTAGAATCGCCAGGCGGGGCGACCGTTTGTCGCCCCACTTAATCCTTACTCCTCTTCTTCCAGCGCCTTAACCGTTCCCGGCAAGATACCATCGGCACGGAACATCGCCTTAATCCCCCGCACCGCCTGACGAATACGATCGCTATTTTCAATCAGCGCAAAGCGCACATGGGTATCACCGTAATCACCAAAACCAATGCCCGGCGAGACGCACACTTTGGCTTCCTGCAGCAGTAGCTTGGCGAACTCCAGCGAGCCGAGATGCGCGTAGTGATCGGGAATTTTCGCCCAGACGTACATCGATGCCTTCGGCAAATCGACCATCCAGCCCGCTTCGTGCAGGCCTTTCACCAGCACGTTGCGACGACGTTTATACTGCTCGGCGATATCGCGCACGCACTGTTGATCGCCTTCCAGCGCGGCAATCGCCGCCACCTGCAGCGGGGTGAAGGTACCGTAATCGTGGTAGCTCTTGATGCGCGCCAGCGCGGCCACCAGCTCTTTGTTGCCCACCATAAAGCCGATGCGCCAGCCCGCCATGTTGTAACTTTTCGACAGGGTAAAGAATTCAACCGCCACATCGCGCGCGCCCGGCACCTGCATAATTGACGGTGCTTTCCAGCCGTCATAGGTAATGTCAGCGTAGGCGAGATCGTGGATTACCAGCACGTTGTACTGCTTCGCCAGCGCAATCACGCGCTCGAAAAAGTCCAGCTCAACGCATTGTGCCGTAGGGTTTGACGGGAAGCCGAGGATCATCATTTTCGGCTTCGGATAGCTTTCACGGATCGCGCGTTCCAGTTCGTTAAAGAAATCCACGCCCGCCACCAGCGGTACTGAACGCACCTGCGCCCCGGCAATCACCGCGCCGTAAATGTGAATGGGGTAGCTTGGATTAGGCACCAGTACGGTGTCGCCGTGATCGAGCGTGGCGAGCATTAAGTGCGCCAAACCCTCTTTGGAACCAATAGTGACGATCGCTTCCGATTCCGGATCGATTTCCACCTGATAACGATCTGCGTACCAGCGTGAAATAGCGCGACGCAAACGGGGAATGCCTTTCGAGGTTGAGTAACCGTGCGTGTCTTCGCGCTGCGCCACCTGGCAGAGTTTTTCTACGATGTGCGGCGGCGTAGGACCATCTGGATTTCCCATCGAAAAATCGATGATGTCTTCGCCGCGCCGACGCGCAGCCATCTTCAATTCAGCGGTAATGTTAAAAACATACGGGGGAAGGCGTTCAATACGCGAGAAACGACGGGGTGTGCTGTTATCAGCCATGATGTCCTCTGGATTACGTAAGCGCCCGGACCGTCCGAGCGACGTGGGTCACATGAGGTGACCGCACCAAGAACATAACGTGCTGATAACAAGATTGTCGAGAGCGGAATAAAATAATTTTAATTATTTGGATTCAGGCGGCCAAACACCCAATCGCTTACCCATTGGCCATTTAGCAGATAATTATCCCGCAGCGTGCCCTCAAGCGCGAAACCATTCTTCTCCAGAATGCGGCGCGACGGCCAATTTCCCTCAATCACCATCGCTTTTAGCTTATGAAACTCTACCTGTAGCAAAAAATCACAGAGCGCATTAAGCGCTTCGCTGCCATAACCCAGACCGGTAAACGCATCGCGCAACATGTATCCCACTTCCGCCTGGCGATACGGATGCCATTCGGCGCTGCAGCCAAATAGACCAATCGGCTCGCCGGTTTCGCGGATACGCGCCACCAGACACAGCATGTGAAAACTGCTCGCCTGCCATGGCGCCAGACGCTCGGTAAAGCGCTGGCGGATATCATTTTCGTCCGGAATTTCACTCACCCACGTCATTGTCGCGGCATCCTGATGCACCGCTTTGAAAATCTGCCAGTCTTCCGGCTGTAAGCGACTGAGGGACAAACGGGGGGTGAGTAATTGCATTGCCGGGCTCCGCTATTTTGCATACGGCAACATAGCAAACCGACAGAGTGACAACCAGCGATCGGCGCACGGTTTCGCTAATCCTCTTTTTGTTACTCAAGCTTTCCTCTTTTAGCCAGGATGGCTCGGTCGCCATGATGAAAATTGATCCTGGCTATAAGAAACAGCTGCAGACTGTTATGGCGCTGGCGGATCGCGATCACATTTTTTATCATGGCTTCCCGAGCATGACCTGAGAGATGCCCTTGCCTTCCCACTTCGACATGCTGCTGGCGGTATTTGACCGCGCGGCGCTAATGCTGATTTGCCTGTTTTTCCTCACTCGCATGCGGGTGTTCCGTCAGCTGTTGCAAAAAGATGAGCATTCAGTGCGTGAAAAAGTGGCCGTGACCGCGATTTTCTCGCTGTTTGCGCTATTCAGCACCTGGTCCGGCATTAACGTTGACGGCTCGCTGCTCAATGTACGCGTGATTGCAGTGATGTCTGGCGGCATCCTGTTTGGCCCGTGGGTGGGTATTGTCACCGGCGTGATTGCAGGTTTGCATCGCTATCTGATTGATATCGATGGCGTCACGGCGGTGCCCTGTCTGATCACCAGCATCATCGCTGGCATCGCTTCTGGCGTCATTAACCGCCGCGTCACGAAAGAGCAGCGCTGGCGCGCCGGTATTCTCGGCGGCATGCTGTGCGAAAGCCTGACCATGCTACTGATTGTGCTGTGGGCCAAGCCGATGGCGCTGGGCATGTCGATTGTGTACGAAATTGCACTCCCGATGATCCTCGGCGCATCGAGCATTGGGTTAATCGTGCTGCTGGTGCAGAGCGTGGAAGGTGAAAAAGAGGCGATTGCGGCGCGTCAGGCCAAGCTGGCGCTGGAGATCGCCAACAAGACCTTGCCGCTGTTCCGCCAGATTGATAGCCAGTCGCTGCATAAAGTGTGTGACATCATTCGTACTGATATCCATGCCGATGCGGTCGCCATCACCAACAACAAACAGATCCTCGCTTATGTTGGCTACGGCGAGCAAAACTATCACAACGGTGATGACGCCATTAGCCCGACCACCGCGCAGGCTATCGCTAGCGGCAAAATCATTATCAAGAATAACGATGAGGCGCATCGCACCAAAGATATTCACTCGATGCTGGTTATTCCCCTTTGGGAAAAAGGGGAAGTCACCGGCACGCTAAAAATCTATTATCGCCGCGCGCATCGCATCACCGGATCGCTCAAAGAGATGGCCATTGGTCTGTCGCAAATCATCTCAACGCAGCTGGAAGTGTCACGCGCTGAGCAGCTTCGCGAGATGGCCAACAAGGCTGAGCTGCGCGCACTGCAAAGTAAAATCAACCCCCACTTCCTGTTTAATGCGCTGAATGCTATCTCGGCCTCAATTCGCCTCAATCCGGACACCGCGCGCCAGCTGGTGATCAACCTGTCGCGCTATCTGCGTTACAACCTGGAACTCAACGATGACGAGTTGATCGATATTAAGAAAGAGCTGTGGCAGGTGAAAGATTACATCGCGATTGAGCAAGCGCGCTTCGGCGATAAGCTGACAATGATTTATGACGTGGATGAGGATCTGCATTTTACGCTGCCCAGCCTGCTGATTCAGCCGCTGGTGGAGAATGCCATCGTGCACGGTATTCAACCCTGTCGCGGCAAAGGCGTGGTCACTTTGAGCGTGAAAGATTTAGGCGATCGTGTGCGCGTTGCAGTACGTGATACTGGCGACGGCATCAGTGAGGATGTGATGAACCGCGTGGCGCGTAATGAGATGCCAGGTAACAAGATTGGCCTGTTAAATGTGCATCATCGGGTGAAATTGCTCTCCGGCCAAGGCCTGAACATCACCCGCCATTATCCGGGCACCGAAATCGCCTTTACTCTTAGCAAGAATGGTCAGCAACTGCCTGTGCCGCTGCGCCACACCACGGAAACCTCTGCGTGAAAGCCATCATCGTTGAAGACGAGTTTCTCGCCCAGCAAGAGTTGAGCTGGATGATCCAGCAGCACAGCCAAATCAGCGTTGAGGCCTGTTTTGATGATGGGCTGGAGGTGCTGAAATATCTGCAAAACCATCGGGTGGACGTCATTTTTCTCGACATCAACATTCCTTCGCTGGATGGCATGCTGCTGGCCCAAAACATCAATCAATTTGCCCATAAGCCATTGATCGTATTTATTACCGCGTGGAAAGAGCATGCGGTTGAGGCGTTTGAACTGGACGCGTTTGACTACATCCTTAAGCCGTATCATGAATCTCGCATCGTCACCATGTTGCGTAAACTGGAAGCCAGCGCCCAGCAACAATCGCAACCGCAGAACGCGCCTGCCAGCTCACCCCAAACCGTTAATTTGCTGAAAGATGAGCGCATTATCGTCACCGATATCAACGAGATCTACTATGTTGAAGCGCACGAGAAGCTGACGTTTGTCTATACGCGGCGCGAAGCCTATGTGATGTCGATGGTGATCAGTGAGTTTTGCAGCCGCTTGCCGGAACAGCAGTTCTTCCGCTGCCATCGATCTTACTGCGTCAATCTGAGCAAAATTCGTGAAATCGAGCCGTGGTTTAACAATACCTATTTGCTGAAGCTGCGCGATTTGGATGCGCAGGTGCCGGTGAGTCGCAGCAAGGTGAAAGCCTTTCGGCAGTTGATGAGGTTATAAGGCGAACGGCGCAAGCCGCTCGCCTGCAAAGATTACAGCTCGCGGCCCAGCACCTGGCGCAGATGTGCACCGGCACCCAGCAAGCCCGGTTGATCGTGGGTAATCATATACACCGGAATATCCACCAGATAGTCGCGGAAGCGGCCTTTATCTTCAAACGCCGCGCGGAAACCGGAGGCTTTGAAGAAGTCGAGGAAGCGCGGCACGATGCCACCGGCAATGTACACGCCGCCAAAGGTGCCGAGGTTGAGCGCCAGGTTACCGCCAAAGCGACCCATGATGACGCAGAACAGCGACAGCGCACGGCGGCAATCGATGCAGCTGTCTTTCAACGCGCGCTCGGTGACATCTTTTGGCTTGAGGTTTTCTGGCTCACGCTCATCAGATTTGACGATGGCGCGATACAGATTGACTAATCCAGCACCTGACAACACGCGCTCAGCCGAGACGTGACCGATCTCCGCGCGCAGCACCTCGAGAATCTCACCCTCTTCTTCGCTGTTAGGCGCGAAGTCTACGTGTCCGCCTTCGCCCGGCAAGCTAATCCAACGCTTGTCCACGTGGACCAAGTGGCTAACGCCAAGGCCGGTGCCAGCGCCATAAATCGCAATAGGTTTGCCTTCAACCGGCACTTTGCCGCCAAACTGAATCACTTCGTTTTCGCTCAGCATCGGAATCGCCATGGAAACGGCGGTGAAATCGTTAATGATCTCCAGGCTTTCCAGCGCCAGATTCTGTTTCATCGCTTTAGTGGAAAATGCCCAATCGTGGTTGGTCATCTCCACCCAATCGCCGGTGATCGGACAGGCAATGGCGATACAGGCGTGCTTGATGTCCTGCTTTTGCTCGTCGAGATAGTGGCGAATCACCGCTTCGAGATTGTCGTAGTCTGATGTTGAGAAGGTTTGGGCTTGCGAGATGGCGCCATTTTCCACCTCACACAATGCGAGACGGGCATTGGTACCGCCCACATCGCCGACCAGGGCGTATGTTGTCATTCTTCTGCTGCTCCGCTTGGGTCATAAACAATTGCAGGACACTATAAAAGCCTGCCAATAAAACAACAACGCCCACCTGCACGATGGGCGTAATCCATTCAAAGATGCTGCACAGCCTACCGATCGCCTGCCTCACTGCACAGCGGCAACTATCCGAAATTTAGCGGCTATTACGCTGATGCAGCGCAGCGGTAACCTTACGCAGCAGCGGCGGCAAGTCCTGTTTGTCCATCACCACTTCCACCAGCGACAGGTGACGATTACGCATTAATTGTGCCATTACCGCGTCCAGCTGTACCGTTTCGCTGATGCGCCAACTCTGCGCCGCGCACTGCAGGCTCATCGCCTGCGGCAGCGCAGTCCAGTTCCACTGGGCGATATCATTGTAACGTTGCTCAGCGCCGTGAATCGCGCGCTCAACCGTGTAGCCATCATTATTCAGTAAGAAGATGATCGGCTGCTGCCCATCGCGCTGCATGGAGCCCAGCTCCTGAATCGTAAGCTGAGCGGAGCCATCACCAATAATCAGGATCACGCGGCGATCGGGCTGCGCCGTTTGCGCACCAAAGGTGGCGGGTAAAGTATAGCCAATCGATCCCCACAGCGGTTGTACCAGCAGTTGTGCATCCTGCGGTAAACGCAGCGCTGCGGCACCAAAGGCGGCGGTGCCTTGATCGGCAAGGATAATATCACCCGGCTGCAGGAAGCGCTGCATCGCCTGCCAGAATGCGTGCTGACTGATTACCGCCGCATCGATTTGCTCATTTTCCTCGCACTCTATCTCTGCCGCGAGCTGCCAATGCGCGCAGTGACGCTGGTAAATGGGCAGCAGTGCATCCAGCGCCTGCTCCATGCTCAGCGGGGCGAACACCTCGCCGCCAACCGTCGCCTGAAACGGCTGTAGATCGATGACCCGCGCTTCCGGCAAGTTTTGCGTGAAACCGGCGGTTAAGGTATCGGTGAAACGTACGCCGACGCACAGCGTGACATCGGTATCTTCAATAGCCTGGCGTACGGCATCGCTGCTGCCTTCAGCCGCATAGGTGCCGACATAACCTGGCTGCTGCTCGTTCAGCACCCCTTTTCCCATCAATAATGTGGCGGCAGGAATCGCGCGCAGTTGGCGCAGCGTCTCCAACTGCGGCTGCAATTGCCAGCGCGAGGCGAGGAAATCTGCTAATAGCGCGACTCGCTGCGCCGGTGCCAGCAAGCGTTCTGCCGCGTCGGCAAACGCAGCGGCAATCTGATGATGACGGGGTTGCGCATCGGATTTAACCGCGGGCATCGCCACTTCTGCGGCGGCCACATCCACCGCCAGCAAGAGATAGCCCGGACGATGTTGCTGCAACGCCTCGTCAATCACCCGATCAATCTCCGCCACCGCATTGTCCGCCGTCAGCACCGCAGAAGCGGCACTCACTTCCTGCGCCATACGCAAAAAGTGGCCAAAATCGCCGTCTCCCAACGAATGATGTACGCAGTCGCCCTGCTGCTGCACTTTGCTCGCCGGCGCGCCCACGATATGAATCACTGGTACATACTCGGCATAACTGCCGGCAATGCCATTAATGGCGCTGAGCTCGCCGACGCCAAAGGTGGTTAGCAGCGCGGCTGCGCCGTTACAGCGCCCGTAACCATCTGCCGCATAGGCGGCATTGAGTTCATTGGCACAACCAACCCAGGCGATTTCCGGATGCGCAATGACGCTGTCGAGAAATTGCAGGTTGTAATCGCCGGGTACGCCGAACAGATGGCGGATGCCGCTTTGGTGTAAACGGTGCAGTAAGTACTCGCCAACATTGAGGGTTTTCATCGACAACTCCTTGTTAAGGGGATGATCAGGAGTATTAGCGATGTGGCTGAATTGGCGAGATTTCCACCGTCGTGAAACGGGGATTTGTGGCAAGCTATCGTTACGACGACAGATAATTCTGTAAGTTGCGATCTTCGGCGCGTTTCGCCTTAGTGTAAACGCATACACTGCTATGCTGATGTCACTTTCTCCCCTTTGAGACAGGAACGCTGCATGACTGCTTTTCCCCATCCCGAACGTTACCAACAAATGCAATATCGTCGTAGTGGCCGTAGCGGCCTGAAGTTACCGGCTATTTCGCTGGGCTTGTGGCACAACTTTGGCGACAGTACGCGCGTGGATAACAGCCGTGAATTGCTGCGTCACGCCTTTGATCGCGGCATTACCCATTTCGACCTCGCCAATAACTACGGCCCACCGCCGGGATCGGCAGAATCCAACTTTGGTCGTATCCTGCGCGAGGATTTTCATGGGCTACGCGATGAGTTGGTGATCTCGACAAAAGCCGGTTACACCATGTGGGACGGGCCTTACGGCGATTGGGGTTCACGCAAATATCTGATTTCCAGTCTCGATCAAAGCCTGAAACGCATGGGGTTGGAGTACGTGGATATCTTCTATCATCACCGACCGGATCCCGAAACGCCGCTGGAAGAAACCATGCGCGCGTTGGACCAAGTGGTGCGTCAGGGTAAAGCGCTGTATGCCGCCATCTCCAACTATCCAGCTGATAAAGCCGCCGAAGCGATTGCGATTCTACGCGATCTCGGCACGCCGTGCCTGATCCATCAGCCGCGTTATTCGATGTTTGAACGCGCGCCAGAGCAGGGTTTGCTGGATGTGCTGGGCGATAACGGCGTCGGCTGCATCGCCTTCTCTCCGCTGGCAGGTGGCGTGTTAACCGACCGCTATTTGCAGGGCATTCCAGAAGATTCACGCATCGCCAGCGGCAGTAAGTTCCTCAATGAGAACCAGCTGACGCAAGAGAAGATGGAAAAAGTGCGTCAGCTGCAGGCGATTGCTCAACAGCGCGGTCAGAAGCTGGCGCAAATGGCGCTGAGCTGGGTGTTGCGCGATGCGCGCGTCACTTCGGTATTAATTGGTGCCAGTAAAACTGCGCAGATTGATGATGCCGTTGAGATGTTGAGCCAGCCAGAGCTAAGCACAGACGAAATTAGCGCCATCCATAATATCTTGGTGTAAACGTTTACCCGCCCGGCATTTGTCGGGCGTTCTCTGCAGCAGAAAATTCTCAATTCAGATTTCCCTCAGCGTTTTCAGACTGATTCTCAAGGCTTACCTGGTCCGATGTGGCAAACTAGCGCAACGGTGGCAGAGATAAGCTACTGAAAAGGAGAAGTTATGAAACGTGCAATTTTGTTTGCCGCCTTGCTGGCAACTTTATCCCCATTAGCCATACACACAGCAGAAGCTAATAGCGCCACCATCAATTTGGGTCCCGGCGTCACGCTGCATCTTGGCGATCGCGATCGTCACGGTAATTACTGGGATGGCGGCCGCTGGCGCGAGCCGCGCTGGTGGAACGATCGCTACCAGTACAATGATAATCGCTGGTGGCGTCATGAAGAGTGGAAACGTCATCGCGCCTATGAACGTGAGCGCGAACGTCGCTGGCATGACCGTGAACGTCGTGAACATCATCGTCACGATCACCGCCATGACGATCGTCGTGGCCACCACGATCATCATCATCACTAAACAAAAAATCCCGCTTGATAGCGGGATTTTTCTTTTATCGCGCGCTTACCAACCGAGCGCTTCGCCGACCAGCAGGTAGAGATTGAGGGCGATCACCAGCACCACAATCAAGCGCCCGGCATTCTGCATCAGACGCGAGTTCACCATCTCATCGCCCATCAATTCACGGTTGCCGGTGAACGACAGCAGCGGAATCAGCGCCAGTGCAATACCAAAACTCAACAGCACCTGGCTCATCACCAGAATACGCGTTGGATCCCAACCAGCCCAAATCACAATAAAGGACGGCAACATGGTGATGGTACGGCGGAACCACAGCGGGATGTGGAAGCGGATAAAGCCTTGCATAACCACTTGTCCTGCCAGCGTTCCCACCACCGTAGAAGAGAGACCGGCGGCAACCAGGCTTAAACCAAACACAATGGCGGCAGCCTGACCCAGCAGCGGTTGCAGCGTTAAGTACGCCTGGTCGAGATCGACAATTTTAGAGTGGCCGCTAAAGTGGAACGCCGCCGCTGCGGTGGCCATCATCGCCAGATTGACAAAGCCCGCGATGGTCATCGCAATCGCCACATCCAGCTTTGTCGAGGAGTAGCGCTCAGCTTTGCTGCCTTTATTACCATGCTGCGTCAGCGCCGAGTGCAGATAAATCACGTGCGGCATAATGGTGGCGCCTAACACGCCGGCAGCCAGGAAAACCGCATCGGAAGTCGGCAGCGAAGGAAGCGCCATGCCAACCACCAGCTCGCTGACGTTCGGCTGGGAGAAAAACAGCTCGACAATATAGGCCGCCGCAACAAACAGCAGCAGGCCGCCAATCACCAGCTCCAGCGGCTTCTGCCCGCGACTTTGCAGCATCAGAATCAGATAGGTTGCGATCCCCGTCAGCACCGCGCCCTGCAGCAGCGAAATACCGAGTAATAGTTTAAAGCCGAGCGCTGCGCCGATAAACTCGGCGAGATCGGTGGCCATGGCGATGATTTCCGCCTGCACCCAATAGAACCATACCGCCGGGCGCGGAAAGCGATCGCGGATGTGCTCCGCTAAATTTTTGCCGGTGGCAATGCCGAGTTTGGCTGACATCAGCTGAATCAGCATCGCCATCACGTTGGCCCACACCACCACCCATAACAGCTTGTAGCCGTAGGCGGCGCCGGCCTGAATATTGGTAGCAAAATTGCCGGGATCGATATAACCAATCGCCGCGATAAAGGCGGGGCCCAGCAACGCAAGCTTAATCTTTCTGGCTCCGCGAGTGGCGCGCTCAGCGGTGCGGCTTTCTAGCATAGTTTTACCCTGTCTTAATGCTTGTTGACCTGAGCAGCTTAAGAGGTGAACAAGGCAGATGAAATATGGTTATAGTTATCGTATTAATAGATGGTGCTATGAAGTATAGCCATTGCTATACATTTTGGTAAAGGTGGTTCTTGCCAAAACCAGGACAACGGAATTGACTCTACGCCTGGGTCATTTTATAGACAATGTTTTTGTGGATATTTCTTGTGAGAGAATTGTAACGGGGTTGTGAGCGGTCAGACTTATCTGAGAAAAATCGCGATAGCGAATACTTATAATGTGGTTTTGATCTCGTTTTTAAGTAACGCGTTACATAGAATACGCAACAAAATACAACCCTCCTCAAATTTGGAGCCGACATGTCCCATGTTTTGCATTTTATTTTAGCACTGGTGGTGGTAGCCGTGCTGGCCTTGCTGGTCAGTCACGATCGTAAAAGCATTCGCATTCGCTATATCGTCCAACTTTTGGTGATCGAAGTACTGCTGGCGTGGTTCTTCCTCAACTCATCAGTCGGCCTCGGTTTCGTACAGGGTTTCGCCGGCGTCTTTGATCATCTGCTCAAGTATGCGGCTGAAGGGACCAACTTCGTGTTCGGCAACATGAACGAAAAAGGCCTCGCCTTCTTCTTCCTGAATGTTCTGTGCCCGATTGTGTTCATCTCCGCATTAATCGGTATTCTGCAACATTTCCGCATCTTACCGTGGGTGATTCGTGGCATCGGTACCGTGCTGTCTAAAGTTAACGGTATGGGCAAACTGGAATCCTTTAACGCCGTTAGCTCTCTGATTTTGGGACAGTCAGAAAACTTTATCGCCTATAAGGATATCCTCGGCAAGATGTCGCAGCGCCGTATGTACACCATGGCAGCGACCGCGATGTCGACCGTTTCCATGTCGATTGTCGGTGCCTACATGACCATGCTCCAGCCAAAATATGTGGTGGCTGCGCTGGTACTGAATATGTTCAGCACCTTTATTGTGCTGTCGCTGATTAACCCGTACCGCGTTGATAGCGAAGAAGACCTGCAGCTGCAGGATCTGCATAAAGGTCAGAGCTTCTTCGAAATGCTGGGCGAATACATTCTCGCCGGTTTCAAAGTGGCGATTATCGTGGCGGCGATGCTGATTGGTTTTATCGCGCTGATTTCTGGTCTGAACGCCTTGTTCGATTTGATCTTCGGTATCAGCTTCCAGGGCGTGCTGGGTTATGTGTTCTATCCGTTTGCCTGGGTGATGGGCGTTCCTTCACACGAAGCGCTGCAGGTTGGCAGCATCATGGCGACCAAACTGGTGTCCAACGAATTCGTGGCGATGATGGATCTGCAGAAAATCGCCGGTCAGCTTTCGCCACATGCGGAAGGTATTCTGTCTGTATTCCTCGTCTCCTTTGCTAACTTCTCTTCTATCGGGATTGTGGCGGGTGCGATTAAAGGTTTGCACGAAGAGCAAGGTAACGTGGTTTCGCGCTTCGGCCTGAAACTGCTGTACGGCTCAACCCTGGTGAGCGTGCTGTCTGCCGCCATCGCCGGTTTAGTGCTGGCCTTCTGATAGTCTGGGCGAGCTGCGGCTCGCCCTTCTCTTCTTAATTATTTCAATCGGTTCTATCTCGTCGCTCCGCAGCTTTCCCCGCGCTATCACCCGCTTCACCGTTAAATGCAAAACCTTTGCACAATATTGAATTTCCGTTCATACCGCCTGCGCCCGTAGTTTTTCTCCATGACGTCACTTCAGGAGAACCGCATGAGCATTCAATTCCTTGGCATGATTGGCCACCGCCTCGCTTCCGAAATCATCCCGGCCAGCGGCCCGCTGTTCGATAAAGATTACATTGCCCGTTTTGCGCGCGCGCATGAAGAAGCCGGCTTTGATCGCATTCTGGTCGGCTATTGGTCAGATCAACCGGATGGTTTTCTGGTTACTGCCCACGCCGCTGCGCATACCTCGACGCTGAAGTTTCTGCTGGCGCATCGTCCAGGCTTTGTCGCGCCAACCCTGGCAGCACGCAAACTGGCCTCGCTCGACCACTTAACCGACGGCCGTTTAGCCGTGCACATCATCAGCGGCGGCAGCGATGTCGAGCAGCGGCGCGATGGTGACTTCCTGAATAAAGCCGAGCGCTATGCGCGCAGCGATGAGTTCCTCACCGTGCTGAAGCAGAGCCTGGAGTCCTCGCAGCCTTACGATCATCAAGGTGCGTTTTATCAGGCTGAACAGGCGTTCTCCGCCATCAAACCACTGCAGAAAAAACTGCCGGTCTATTTTGGCGGATCGTCGCAGGAGGCGATTGAGGTGGCGGCACGCCATGCCGATGTGTTCGCGCTATGGGGTGAACCGTTGAAAGGAGCCGAAGAAACCGTGCGCAACGTGCGTGCCGCGGCCGCCAAACAGGGCCGCGAGATTAACTTTAATATCTCGTTCCGCCCGATTCTTGGCAAAACGGAAAAAGAAGCCTGGGAACGTGCTGAACATATCCGCGCCACCGCCGAGAAGCAGCTTACGGAAAGCGGCTTTGCTTTTGGTAAGGCCAAGCCGCAGAGCGTCGGGGCGCAGCGTTTACTCGCTGCCGCCAACGAAGGCGATCGCCTGGATAAAGTGTTGTGGACTGGCGTGGCGAAGCTGGTTCAGGGCGGCTACAACTCCACCGCATTGGTGGGAACGCCAGAGCAAGTGTCCGATGCGCTGCTGGAATACTATCGCCTTGGCATTCATAGCGTGCTGATTCGCGGCTTCGACCCGCTTAACGATGCGGTGGAGTATGGGCGCGAGCTGATTCCTTTGACGCGCGAGAAAGTCGCTGCGCTCTCTGCCGCTGATAAAAGGAGCGCCTGAGCCTCATGAGCCATTATCAGCTTCACCGCCTGCGCGACTTCGTCGCTAATCTGGCCAATTTGTTAGATACCCAGCCCGCGGAAACCACGATTTTGCAGCGTGGCAGCGAATGGCTCGGCGAGTTGATTCGTCATGACGACTGGCTGGACGACGCCTTCACACAGCCCCATCCGGAACACTATCAACAATATCTGCTGCACGCTGATGCCCAGCAGCGCTTCTCGGTGGTGAGCTTCGTCTGGGGACCGGGCCAGCAAACGCCCATTCACGACCATCGCGTGTGGGGATTAATTGGCATGCTGCGCGGCGCGGAAATTTCACATTCGTGGCAGCCTGGACCCAACGGTTTACAGCCGGAAGGTGCTCCCGTGCGACTCGATCCCGGCAGCGTCGAAGCGGTATCGCCGACGGTTGGCGATATTCATCGCGTCAGCAATGCCTATGACGACCGCGTCTCCATTAGCATTCACGTTTATGGCGCCAACATTGGTGCAGTAAAACGCGCGGTCTATCGCGAAGACGGCAGCGAAAAAACGTTTATCTCCGGTTACAGCAACCGTTACTTACCGAACATTTGGGACCTTTCACATGACTAAAGCCGTTTTTCCTTTACGCCAGGCGGCGGAAATTATTGATGCCCTGCGTCAGCAGCAGGAAGTGGCGCTGATTGATGTGCGTGATGAAGCGCTGTTTGCCACCGCGCATCCGCTGTTTGCGGTGAATATTCCGCTTTCCAAGCTGGAGCTTGAGCTGCTGGATCGTATTCCGCAGCGCACCACCGCTATCACGCTATATGACAATGGCGAAGGCCTGGCGCAAACCGCCGCTGAACGCATTGCCGCGCAGGGTTACAGCAACGTTGCTCTGCTGGCCGATGATTTAGCCGGTTGGCAGGCGGCAGGCGGTGAACTGTTTATCGATGTGAACTCACCCAGCAAAGCATTTGGCGAGCTGGTTGAGCACCACAATCACACCCCTTCCCTGTCAGCGGACGAAGTACATCAGCTGATTAATAGCGAAGCCAACGTGGTAGTGCTGGATGCGCGTCGCTTCGACGAGTACCAAACCATGAGTATCCCTGGCGCCACTAGCGTGCCTGGCGGAGAGTTGGTGCTGCGCGTACGTGATATCGCGCCGTCACCGGAAACCACGGTAATTGTGAACTGCGCTGGTCGCACCCGCAGCATCATCGGCACGCAATCGCTGGTGAATGCCGGCGTGCGTAATCCGGTATTCGCGCTGCGTAATGGCACTATTGGCTGGACGCTGGCTGGACATGCGCTGGATAAGGGTCAGGCGCGCCGCTATGGCGAGGCCAGCGAAACGGCACAGCGTCAGGCGGCGAATAGTGCGCGCAGCATCGCTGACCGTGCGGGTGTGGAACGTATTCCACTGGCCACGCTTAAACGCTGGCAGCAGGAAACGCGCACCACCTATCTGTTTGATGTGCGTGATGCCGAAGAGTATGCCGCCGGGCATCTGCCCGGCAGCCGCCACGTGCCTGGTGGCCAGCTGGTACAGGAAACCGACCATTATGCTAGTGTGCGTGGCGCACGGATTGTGCTGATTGATGATGATGGCGTCCGCGCCAATATGACCGCCTCCTGGCTGGCACAGCTTGGCTGGCAGGTTTCGGTACTGGAAGAACTGCAGGCCAGTGATTTCAGTGAAACCGGTAACTGGAAGGCACAGGTGCCGCCAGTCGCTCAACCCGAATTCGTGTCACCGCAACAGTTAGCGGCATGGCTGGAAGAGGGCCAGACGCAGGTGCTGGACTTCACTACCCGCGCCAATCACCTTAACAGCCATATTCCGGGAGCGGCCTGGTTACTGCGCTCTACCCTGCAGCAGCAAGGTAAAGCGCTGCTGCCTGAGGCGCGTCGTTATGTGCTGACCTGCGGCAGCAGTCTGCTGGCCGGTTACGCGGTGGAACAAGTGGCAGAGTTAACCGGCAAGCCGGTGTTCGTGCTGGAAGGGGGTAACGCCGCATGGCGCGCTGCAGAACTGCCGACGCAGCAAGGTGAGCAGCAGCTACTTTCACCCGCGATCGATCGCTATCGCCGCCCGTATGAAGGCACCGATATTGAACCCGGCGTGATGCAGGCCTATCTGGATTGGGAGTATGGCCTGGTGGCGCAGCTGGATCGCGATGGTACACACGGTTTCCGTGTGCTGCAATTGCAGCCGCAGGCCGCAACCGCCTGATAAAAAAGCGCTGCTTACAACATGTGTAGCGGCGCATTTTAGTGCGCATTTGAATTTGAAATAGCAAAACCGCGCAATAAATTGCGTCGCTATAGGTTCTTCGTGGTTATTTAATAATGCGTTCAGAACGAACAGAGATTTGGTGGAGATAAGCGGGATCGAACCGCTGACCTCTTGCATGCCATGCAAGCGCTCTCCCAGCTGAGCTATACCCCCACATCTGGAAATCATTTTTCGGTCAAACCGTTGGGAGCGGTTTGGTGGAGATAAGCGGGATCGAACCGCTGACCTCTTGCATGCCATGCAAGCGCTCTCCCAGCTGAGCTATACCCCCGAACCGAAAAACTGCCGAGTAAACTCGACGGACGGGATAATATGAAACCGCCTGTTGAGTGTCAACGTCAAATTCTCGTTCTGTGTTTGATCGCTGAAAAAGGCGTCAACCCCATGCCTGCATGGCTTTTATTTCAGCACCTCATTGCCGTTTGCGCAGAGTTATATGCATTTAATCGCATGGCTTCTCAAACCCGGCCTCAACATAGCGTTAACTTCAGGTTAAAGATGTTAGTAACAGTCTTGTTTTCGTTAATAGTGCGTGTAAAACTTAGCGCGCTAATTAACCGGTCATCCTTCCAGGGATTTCTCTCAATGACCGGACAGCAACGTCCCCCTTTGTTTAATAAAAGAAAAGTGAACTATGTCGCTGCATACACCTAAAGAAATCGCTCAGCTGGCGATTCAAGCTGGCGTGGCTAAAAGCCGCCTTCCTATCTCAACCTTATTAATTTTGGGCTTTATGGCCGGAGCCTTTATCGCCACAGGCTTCCTGCTCGATCTGCATGTGATTAACCAACTGCCTGCTGAATGGGGTTCATTCGGCGTGCTACTGGGTGCCGCCGTCTTCCCGGTAGGTTTAATCATGACGGTGCTGGCGGGCGGTGAACTGCTAACCGGCAATATGATGACCATGCCCATCGCCTGGTTCGCGCGTCGCATCAGTGGCTTTAGCGTGCTGCGTAACTGGTTTTGGGTGACCGTCGCCAATTTTATTGGCAGCGTTGCGGTAGCATGGTTTTTTGGTCACATGTTGGGCATGACCGAAGGTGACTATCTGAAGAAAACCGTAGCGATTGCACACGCCAAAGTGAATGCTGATTTCCTGCATGCGTTTATTTCCGGTGTGGGCTGCAACTGGCTGGTGTGTTTGGCGGTGTGGCTCGCCTTTGCCAGCAAAGATGTGGTGGGCAAAATTTTCGGCATGTGGTTCCCGGTAATGGCTTTCGTAGCAATTGGCTTCCAGCACGTTGTCGCCAACATGTTTATTGTCCCGGCAGCGATTTTTGCCGGACAGATGAGCTGGGCGGAGTTTGCGCCAAACGTGATTGCAGTATTCCTGGGTAATGGTGTGGGGGGAGCAATTTTCGTTGGTCTCACCTATTTCATCGCCTTCCGCCCGGAACAACCCGTCGTCAACGAAGCGCAATAACCGAATTTTGCCTTTTGTTGGAGCGCAGAAGGCATTTTCTACCCAGGTTACTTTTCCCCGTTACGTTTTGTTGTAATATGTAGAACTAATGTATTTAACAGGGACAGCATCGTGAAAAAGGAATGGCTTACCCCCGAGGAGCTCGCGCTGGAAACGGGCTACAGTCGGCAAACGGTGAATAAATGGATTAAGCGTGAAAACTGGACAACCACGCCAAAGCCCGGTGTTCAGGGCGGTAAAGCGCGATTAATCCATATTGATGAGCGCGTAAAGAGCTTTGTTCAATCCACCCGCCACGCGAACGAACCGGCGGCTAATTACGGTGCACAGCAAAATACGTTACCTGCGTTATTAATAAATTCTGTCCAGCAAATGACCGCGGCGGAGCAAGAGCAATTTGCCGCGTTGTTGTTGCGGGAAGGAATTCGCGGCGTACTGGAACGGTTAGGGATTCAGGAAGAATAAAAAAGCCGGAAGCAGATGCTTCCGGCTTTTTAACGCTCCAACGTCACATTATGCGTTAGCTTCACGCTCAGCGATGAAAGCCAGCGCCTTCTCAATGCGCGCCACGCTGCGGCTGCGGCCAATGGCTTCGACTGTGACATCCAATGCCGGTGACTGGCCTGAACCGGTCACGGCGACACGCAGCGGCATACCTACTTTGCCCATCCCCAGCGCCAGCTCATCAGCTGCAGACTGGATAGCATGGTGCACATTCTCGGCATTCCAGTCGCTATCACCGATCGCTGCCAGTTTATCGCGTACCACTTCCAGCGGCTGACGGGCTACCGGACGCAGATGCTTCTTCGCCGCGTCAGCATCAAAGGCGTCAAACTCTTCATAGAAGTAACGGCACGACGCGGCGATCTCTACCAGCGTTTTGCAGCGTTCGCCGAGCAGAGTCACCAGCTTCGCTAGCTCCGGGCCGGTGCGGGTATCGATCTTCTGCTGCTCAATGTGCCACTGCAGCTGCGTAGCGACGTATTCCGGCGGCAGCGTATTAATGTAGTGATGGTTCAGCCACTGCAGTTTTTCCGTATTGAAAGCACTGGCTGATTTGCTGACCGCATCAAGAGTGAACAGCTCTGCCATTTCCGGCACGCTGAAAATTTCCTGATCGCCGTGTGACCAACCGAGACGCACCAGATAGTTGAGCAGCGCTTCCGGCAGGTAGCCATCATCGCGATACTGCATTACGCCGACCGCACCATGACGCTTAGAGAGTTTCTTGCTGTCATCGCCAAGGATCATCGAGACGTGCGCATAGGTGGGGACTTCTGCACCGATGGCTTTAAGGATGTTGATCTGGCGCGGCGTGTTGTTGATATGGTCTTCACCACGGATCACGTGAGTGATGCCCATATCCCAGTCATCCACCACCACACAGAAGTTGTAGGTTGGCGAACCATCGGTACGACGAATGATCAGGTCATCCAGTTCCTGGTTGCTGAATTCAATTGGACCACGAATCTGGTCGTCAAAGATGACGGAACCGTCCTGCGGGTTGCGGAAGCGCACCACGCACGGCTCATCGGCAGCATGATGATCATGGCTGTCGCGGCAGCGGCCGTCGTAACGTGGCTTTTCACCTTTTTCCATCTGCTCTTCACGCAGCGCGTCCAGACGCTCTTTGCTGCAATAGCATTTATAAGCCGTACCCGCTTCCAGCATGTCGTCGATGACCGCGTTGTAGCGATCAAAACGTTTGGTCTGATAATACGGACCTTCATCCCAGTTGAGGCTCAGCCAGTTCATACCATCCATAATGGCTTCGATGGCTTCCGGTGTGGAGCGCTCCAGATCGGTATCTTCGATACGCAGCACAAATTCGCCGTGGTTATGGCGAGCATAAAGCCAGGAGTAAAGAGCAGTACGAGCACCGCCTACGTGAAGATAGCCCGTTGGGCTGGGTGCGAAGCGAGTTTTGATTTTCATTCAGCATTGCCTTAAATGCGCAGGTTTCATTGTCTGGATGACAAAAAACGGGTTAACGCGAAAAAACAGTGCGCACATTCTAGCAGGTGAGGCTGATTCCTCAATGATTGTCGCGGTGGCATCCCGGTTTGTCGTGCGCTTTTCTGCTAATAAAACCAGCACATTGGCTAAAACCACCCCACGATGATTATTTTTAAAGCGAACGCACATTTAAGTTTTAAAAACCGTTGACTCACTTTGAAGGATCCCTATAATGCGACTCCACACAGCGGGGGTGATTAGCTCAGTTGGTAGAGCATCTCCCTTACAAGGAGGGGGTCGGCGGTTCGAGCCCGTCATCACCCACCACTCTTAAATGAATGTTTTAGAGTTGGCCCGCAGTGAACAAGAGATAAGATATGGGTGATTAGCTCAGTTGGTAGAGCATCTCCCTTACAAGGAGGGGGTCGGCGGTTCGAGCCCGTCATCACCCACCATATCTTAGTCAGATGACACTCTTGTTAAGCAGTACGAAGTGGGTGATTAGCTCAGTTGGTAGAGCATCTCCCTTACAAGGAGGGGGTCGGCGGTTCGAGCCCGTCATCACCCACCACTTCGGGTCGTTAGCTCAGTTGGTAGAGCAGTTGACTTTTAATCAATTGGTCGCAGGTTCGAATCCTGCACGACCCACCAATTCAGAGAAAAGCGCCTTTTAGGCGCTTTTTTCGTTTCTGCGCTCCTAAGGTTAACGTGCAGGGTGAGAACCTGCAGCAGGTTCGACTGAATCGCCGGGAGCGATTCAGGCTGATGCGTAAGCATCACCCGAAGGGCGAGGCCCAGGATGGGCCGAGGCATATCCTGCACGACCCACCAATTCAGAGAAAAGCGCCTTTTAGGCGCTTTTTTCGTTTCTGCGCTCCAAAGGTTAACGTCCTCTCAAGCACTCAATCCCTACAAAACCTTTTCGCAAGCTTAACACTCCCTGCCCTCAAGCCTCCTGAGCCTTTGACCGATAACGATAATGGTCTATTGCAAGGAGAAAACCATGTCTACCATCTCAAGCGTTAGTAGTTTCAGCACGGCAAGTAGCGGTGGCGGTTCTACCTCAGAAATCGCGAGCCTTAATAAACAGATTCAAACCATTACCAAGCAGCTGAAAGATCTTTCCAGCGACGATACCCTGACAGATGAACAAAAATCTGAGCAGGAGCAGATGCTGCAATCACAGATTCAAATGATTGAAGCGCAAATCGCGCAGATTGAGCAGCAGCAAGCAGAGAAAGCCCAGCAGAAGCAGGAAGCACAGCAACCTGCTGCACCCCAGGCTGATGGCATTAACCGTCCAACGGATACCAATCAGATCAACGTTTACGTTTAAAACGCAGGTTTTAGCATGCGTTGTTGCGTCAGCAGGGTTGCCTGCTGACGCACTTCATGCCAGATGGCTTCCGCCGCGGGCGTTAGCGAGCGGTTTTTCCGCTTTATCAGCATCAAACTACGATTAATTTCCGGATAGAGACGGCGCACCGTAAGTTTGCGTCCTGATGGCAACGGCAGCGCCAGCGCCGGCAAAATGCTGATACCAATCCCCGCTTCCACCATCGGATAAAGCGTGGCGGGATGACCGATTTCCTGCACCACATTCACACTGAGCGCCAACTGTTGCAGCGCGGCATCGACCAAAACGCGGCTGCCAGAAGCATAATCCTGCAGCACCATATTACGTCCTGCCAGCATTGACCATTGCGCCTGTTCTATGCGCGCCAGCTCATCATCTGCATGGCACAGCAGTAAAAAAGGCTCCTGCAAAATCTCTTCGCTATCGAAATCGGTATCATTGAGTGGGCCGATGACAATCCCAAAATCGACCTCGGCGTTGCGTACGCTTTGCAGCACCCATTGCTGAACTCTATCGTGCAGGATCACCCGGATATCGGGATAGCGCTGCTGGCTGCTGGCGAGACATTGCGGCATTAAATGTGCAGAAGGCGTTTGGCTGGCAGCCACGCGCACCGTGCCGCTACGCTGTTCGCCATAGCTGCGCACATCCAAAACCGCGGTATTGAGATCGTCCAGCAGGCGATTAAGCCGCGTGGCCAGCTGTTGTCCCGCTTCGGTGAGCATCACTTCACGCGTAGTACGATCCAGCAAACGGACGCCCATTTCTGCTTCCAACTCTTTAATGCTGTGGCTGACCGCCGACTGACTCAAACCAATCGCTTGTCCTGCCAGACTGAAGCTGCCGTGATGTGCGACTGCCACAAAGGTGCGTAGCTGACGTAAGGTATAATTCATCGATAATGCTCATAGATTGATGCAATAAATCAATTTTATTTCTAAACCCAGCGGGCGCACAATCTGCACCATCATTTTTTTAAATTTAACCGGATTTTAACAATGGGATTTTTACGCCTCGATCCAATGATGATTAAACTCATCATCACCGTGCTGCTGGCCAGCTTCATTCCTGCTAAAGGTGTCTTTGTCGACATTTTCGAATATCTGACCACCGCCGCCATCGCCCTGCTGTTCTTTATGCATGGCGCAAAATTGTCGCGTGAAAAGATCATTGCCGGGAGCAGCCACTGGCGTTTGCACCTATGGATTATGTGCAGCACCTTTGTCATTTTCCCGATTATTGGCTTGCTGATCGTTTGGTGGCATCCGGTGAACGTGAGCCCGGAGATCTACACCGGCTTTATCTATCTGTGTATTCTGCCAGCGACCGTGCAGTCATCCATCGCTTTCACCTCAATGGCGGGTGGCAACGTGGCCGCTGCGGTATGTGCCGCTTCGGCCTCCAGCCTGCTGGGCGTATTTATTTCGCCACTGCTGGTGAATCTGGTGATGAATGTGCACAGCGAAATGCCAGGCAATGGTCTGGAGCAAATTGGCAAAATCATGCTGCAACTGCTGGTGCCGTTTGTTTTAGGGCATTTGTCGCGCCGCTGGATTGGTGCCTGGGTTGAGAAACATCGCAGCCTGATTGGCAAAACTGACCAAACCTCAATTCTGCTGGTGGTCTACTCCGCCTTTAGCGAAGCGGTGGTGAACGGTATCTGGCATCGCGTTGGCGTTGATACCTTGCTGTGGATTTTAGTGGGCAGCGTGCTGGTACTGTTTATCGCGTTGGCGATTAACCTGGCTGCATCGCGTTTGTTTGGCTTTAGCCGCGCAGATGAAATTGTGGTGCTGTTCTGTGGCTCGAAAAAGAGCCTGGCGAATGGGGTACCCATGGCCAACATTCTGTTCCCGGCCAGTTCCGTGGGGATTATCGTCTTACCGCTGATGATCTTCCATCAGGTGCAATTAATGGTGTGCTCTTTCATTGCCCAACGCTATAAGGCCGGCAATGAGAAGCGACTGGCGCAGCAGCAGTCAGTTGAAATTCAGAAATCTTAAGGAAAACGGCCCGCAAATGCGGGCCGTTTTGTTATTCGCTACGTTTGAGCGGTTTGACCAGACCTTCCAGCCCCTCACTCTTGATCACCAACGTTAACTGCATTAATTCACCTAGCTTACCGGCCGGAAATTCATCTTTGCGCGCGAACCACAACAGATACTCTTCCGGCACATCAATCAGTACCCGGCCTTTATATTTGCCGAACGGCATCACGGTATTGGCAATTTCAACCAGCTGCTGTTTATCCACGTTAGGCTCCGAGCAGACGAATCATTTCCGCTTCATCGATCACCGGAATACCCAGCTCCTGCGCTTTCGCCAGCTTGGAACCGGCCGCTTCACCGGCGATCAGTAAGTCGGTTTTCTTCGACACGCTGCCGCTGACTTTAGCCCCCAGCGCTACCAGACGCTCTTTGGCATCATCACGATTCATCTGCGACAGTGAGCCCGTCAGGACCACGGTTTTACCGGAAAACGGACTATCAATCTCTTCTGCATTCACCACTTCAACCGGCGGCCAATGCACGCCAATCTCTTCCGTAAGATCGCGAATAACGGCGCGGTTGCTCTCTTCGTCCATAAAGTTACGCACATGCGTCGCTACCACTTTGCCCACGTCCTGCACCTCAATCAGCGCATCAAGATCGGCATTCATTACCTTTTCCAGTTCGCCAAAGTGGTTGGCGAGGTTGGCGGCAGTGGCTTCACCGACTTCACGAATGCCCAGCGCGTACAGGAAACGCGGCAAGGTAGTGAGTTTGGCCTTTTCCAGCGCATCGACGACATTCTGCGCCGATTTTGGCCCCATACGATCCAGTCCGGTTAGCTTACCGGCAGTCAGACGGAACAGATCGGCTGGCGTTAACACGTACTCTTTTTCCACCAGCTGATCGATGATTTTGTCGCCCATGCCATCAACATCCATCGCACGACGTGAGACGAAATGCTTGAGCGCCTCTTTGCGCTGCGCGCCACATATGAGGCCGCCGGTACAACGCGTTACCACTTCGCCTTCAACGCGTTCTACGTCAGAACCACAAACCGGACAATGACTGGGGAAGACAATTTCGCGCGTCTCTTGCGGGCGCTCAGACTCCACCACGTTGACCACTTGCGGAATGACATCGCCCGCACGGCGGATCACCACCTTGTCGCCAATGCGCAGCCCAAGTCGCGCGATTTCATCGGCGTTATGCAGCGTGGCGTTGCTTACTATCACGCCAGCCACTTGCACCGGCTCCAGGCGCGCCACTGGCGTTATCGCGCCGGTACGACCTACCTGGAACTCGACATCGCGCACAAACGTCATCTGTTCCTGCGCCGGGAATTTAAACGCTACCGCCCAACGCGGCGCACGAGCCACAAAGCCAAGCTGCTCCTGCAGCGCTTGTGAATCGACTTTTATTACCACACCATCGATGTCAAATCCGAGCGATGGACGCTCCTGCTCAACCTGACGATAAAATGCCAGCACTTCTTCGGCGCTATGCGCCAGACGAATACGATCGGTAACCGGCAATCCCCACGCCTTAAACTGCTGCAGACGTTGCCAATGGCTGGCGGGCATTTCACCGCCTTCTAACAGACCAAAACCGTAGCAGAAGAAGGTCAGAGGACGTTTAGCTGTGATACGAGGGTCAAGCTGACGCAATGAACCCGCCGCTGCATTACGTGGGTTAGCAAAGACTTTAGCGCCGGTACGACGCGCTTCCTCGTTGAGCTTTTCAAAGCCGCTTTCAGTGATAAATACTTCGCCACGCACTTCTACGCGCGCGGGAATGTTGTCGCCATGCAGGCGCAGGGGAATAGCATGAATGGTACGCACGTTCGCCGTAATGTTCTCGCCGGTAGTGCCATCGCCGCGCGTTGCTGCACGAACCAGCAAGCCATCTTCGTAGAGCAAACTTACCGCTAAACCATCAAGCTTGAGCTCACAGCAGTAAGTCAGGTCGTCGGTGCTTTTAAGGCGATCCTGCACGCGTTTGTTGAAGGCAAGAAAGCCCGCTTCGTCAAAGGTGTTATCCAGCGACAACATCGGTACTTCATGGCGCACCTGTTCAAAAGCGGCCAGCGGTGCCGCGCCCACGCGTTGCGTAGGTGAATCAGGCGTAATCAAATCAGGATGAGCACTTTCCAGCTCGCGCAACTGCAGCATTAATCGGTCATATTCTGCATCCGGAATTTCCGGCGTATCCATCACGTGATAGAGATATTCGTGGTGACGTAACGTGGTGCGCAGCGCGGTGATCTGCTCCTGAACCGATTTCATAGTCTCTTATCCGATAAAAAACCCCCGACATGCGGGGGTTATATTTAGTTTGATTCAGTTAGCGGCGATTAACCGATAACTTCGCGAATACGCGTTTTGTAGGTTTCCAGCTTCTGTGGCGTCATCATGCGACGCTCATCATCCAGCACCACACCGCCAACATCATCAGCGATACGTTGGGCGGATTGCAGCATCAGTTTGAAATTCTGATTCGCATCACCGTATGACGGCACCATCATAAAGATGGAGATGCCCGGCGTGGAGAAATTGCCCATTTCATCCGGATCGAAAGAACCTGGTTTCACCATATTCGCCAAACTGAACAGCACTGGGCCGCTGCCTGCCGGGCTGAGATGACGATGGAAAATGTTCATTTCACCAAACTGGAAGCCGGCCTGCAGAATGCCCTGCAACAGCGCTTCACCGTTCAGTTCACCACCTGCATGTGCAGCGACGTGCAGCACTAACACCGCTTCTTTTTTACTGCCCGGCGCTGCAGCTTGCTGCGGCGCTTCATTGTGATGCGCGACAGGCGCTTCATGTTCCAACTTAGGCTCTTCTGCCGCCTGGAACTCTGGCGCAGGCTGAGTGGCTGAAAGCGGCTCATTATCCAATAAAGGATCAGCCTGAATCGGCTGTGCTACAGGTGCTGGGGTTGGCTTGACCGGTGGCGCCTGGACCGGGGCAGCAGGTTTCCGGGCTTCCGGCTCATCATCAAGTAGCGGATCACCTAATAAGGGAGCGGATTGGCGTGATACTGGCTGACGCGCAGGCTCAGGTGCACGTGACGGATTAACCGGACGTGGCGTAAATTCAGGCTCTTCATCAGCATCACGATGACGGCGCACGCGGACTTCGCCGACGCCATCATCATCTTCTTCGCTCAGCAGATCTTCATCGGCTTCTTCGCGCTGTTTCAGACGTTTGTGCGGGCGATCACGAAACACGGAGGAGCGCTCTTTACGGCTGGTCCACAGTCCATGAAGTAGCAGCGCTATTATGGCGATCGCGCCAACAACGATTAATATCAGACGCAAATCCTGCATCATTGTATTCTCTGTTGTTCCAATACCTTGCCACCACGGCAAACTTTATCCTCTAACTGTATTTGCCCAGCTAAACAAGTGCAAGTCTGTGCAGTATTTTCTGACAAATTAGATAGCTGCCCCACGCTTTTTTGCTGTTTTTTCGCGCAAAGCATGCCTGTAGCCGATAAAAAGCCAGGTTATGATGTTCGCGCCGCTATTTTTAGGAGAAAGGCTCGCTATGCCCGCCGTGAATTCAGTCTCAACATTTAATGGTGTTCACTACTTTGCCGAAGGATGGAAACTGGTGCGCCTGCCAGGCATTCGTCGCTATGTCATCATGCCGCTACTGATCAACATCCTGCTGCTTGGCGGAGCCTTTATCTGGCTGTTCCAGCGTCTTGGTTTGTGGATCCCTGCCATGATGTCGTATATCCCTGACTGGCTGCAGTGGTTGAGCTATCTGCTGTGGCCACTCTCGGTAATCACGATTGTGTTGGTGTTCAGCTATTTCTTTTCAACCATCGCTAACTTACTTGCCGCACCGTTTTGCGGCTTACTTGCTGAACAGCTGGAAGGTCGTTTGACGGGTACACCGCTGCCCGATAGCGGCTGGATGGGGCTGGTTAAAGATGTTCCACGCATCATGAAACGAGAATTACAGAAGCTCGGCTACTACTTGCCGCGTGCGCTCGGTTTATTACTGCTTCACTTCATCCCCGGATTTGGACAAACCGTTGCCCCCATTCTATGGTTTTTATTCAGTGCGTGGATGCTGTCGGTGCAATATTGCGACTATCCGTTTGATAATCACAAGGTGAGCTTCCATCAGATGCGCCGGGCTTTACGCCAGCATAAAACGGCAAATATGCAGTTTGGTGCGCTGGTAAGCCTGTTCACCATGATTCCCATTATCAATCTGGCCATTTTGCCTGTCGCCGTGTGCGGCGCAACGGCAATGTGGGTGGATCGTTACCGCCCGCAGCATGCGCGTCATTAAAGCGTTAAATTGCCTTATGCATTTTTGCATAAGGCTTATGGTTGTGCGCTATATAGATATGCGATTTCTTTCCTTCCGCACATCGGCAGAAAAGGTATGCTCTGAGGGTTCCCAATATTTCATACAGTTAAGGACGAGCTATGAGTAAGATCTATGAAGACAACTCTCTGACAATTGGTCATACGCCGCTGGTTCGACTGAACCGCATCGGTAACGGCCGCATTCTGGCTAAGGTCGAGTCGCGCAACCCGAGCTTCAGCATCAAATGCCGTATCGGTGCCAATATGATTTGGGACGCGGAAAAACGCGGTATTCTAAAACCGGGTGTTGAACTGGTTGAACCCACCAGCGGTAACACCGGTATTGCCCTGGCTTATGTGGCCGCAGCGCGCGGTTACAAGCTGACGCTGACCATGCCAGAAACCATGTCGATTGAACGCCGTAAGTTGCTCAAAGCGTTGGGCGCGAACCTGGTGCTGACCGAAGGTCCAAAAGGCATGAAAGGTGCCATCGCCAAAGCGGAAGAGATTGTTGCCAGCGATCCCGATAAATATGTCCTGCTGCAGCAGTTCAGCAATCCGGCAAACCCTGAAATCCACGAGAAAACCACCGGCCCAGAAATCTGGGAAGATACCGATGGCGAAGTGGATGTATTCATCGCTGGCGTCGGCACGGGCGGTACGCTGACTGGCGTGAGCCGCTACATCAAAAATACCAAAGGTAAGAAAGAGCTTATTACCGTTGCGGTTGAACCGACTGATTCCCCTGTTATCGCCCAAGCGTTGGCTGGCGAAGAGATTAAGCCAGGCCCGCACAAAATTCAGGGCATCGGTGCCGGCTTCATTCCGGGTAACCTTGATCTGAAACTGATTGACCGTGTTGTGGCGATCACTAACGAAGAAGCTATCAGCACCGCACGCCAGCTGATGGAAGAGGAAGGCATTCTGGCAGGGATCTCCTCGGGCGCCGCAGTTGCCGCAGCGTTGAAGTTGCAGGAAGATGAAGCCTTTGCAAATAAGAATATTGTGGTGATTCTGCCCTCCTCCGGCGAGCGCTATTTAAGTACTGCACTGTTTGCCGATCTTTTCACTGAGAAAGAACTGCAGCAGTGATGCCAGAATTCTGAAACTGACGAAAAAAGCACCCAAATGGGTGCTTTTTTGTGGTGCAGATCTCACTTTTATCACCAGACAGATTGCTTTCAGTGATGGGGCTCTGGTATTTAAGCTTCCAATTATTTCGGTGCCTGAAATTAATCTCCCTTTGAAGTGGATCAAGCTGAATCGATTTACTGATTTGGCGAAACGGCGAATCACGGCATAATGAGAAGAGTGACGTATTCGTGCAGTTTTTGATCTGTCACTGTTAATGACGTACTCATTCGAGCGCATTTTTTGGTGAGCTTAATGCCATACCAGCGCACCTACACAGGCTAAAGTTACGGCTCCAGGCTAGACTTTAGATCCATAACACCAAACCTGATAAAGTTGGGGAAATAGAATGTTCCAGCAAGAAGTTACCATTACCGCACCTAACGGCCTTCATACCCGTCCTGCAGCTCAGTTCGTGAAAGAAGCAAAGGCTTTCCAGTCAGAAATCACTGTGACTTCCAATGGCAAATCCGCCAGCGCGAAAAGCCTGTTCAAACTGCAGACTTTGGGTCTGACTCAGGGTACGGTTGTTACGCTGTCTGCTGAAGGTGAAGATGAGCAGCAAGCGGTTGAGCACCTGGTCAAGCTGATGGCTGAGCTGGAGTAACCGGCTCAGTTCGCAACTAAACCGACCCCTTTGCCCCATTGAGTGCAAATATCTTGATCGCGGACAACCTGTCCGCGTTATTGCATCTTTAGAGTACTGCTCCGCGACAGTGGCGACGCATTGGGTCAATGAGCCATCGTGATTAAAAGGTAGGGTTATGATTTCAGGCATTTTAGCATCACCGGGTATCGCTTTCGGCAACGCACTGCTGCTGAAGGAAGATGAGATCGTCATTAGCCGTAAAAAAATTACCGACGATCAGGTTGAGCAGGAAGTTCAGCGCTTCCTCGATGGACGCAGCAGCGCTGCTTCACAGCTCGAAGCCATTCGCATTAAAGCCGGTGAAACCTTCGGTGAAGAGAAAGCTGCGATCTTTGAAGGTCACATCATGCTGCTCGAAGACGAAGAGCTTGAGCAGGAAATCATCGACCTGATTAAAAAAGATCACGCCACTGCTGATGCTGCCGCTCACTCTGTGATCGAAGGCCAGGCCGTTGCGCTGGAAGAGTTGGACGACGAATACCTGAAAGAGCGTGCGGCTGATGTACGTGATATCGGTAAGCGTCTGCTGCAGAACATCCTGGGTCTGCACATTGTCGACCTGAGCGCGATTGCTGAAGAATCTATTCTGGTGGCCAAAGATTTAACGCCTTCAGAAACCGCACAGCTGAACCTGAAAAAGGTGCTGGGCTTTATTACCGATCTGGGTGGCCGTACTTCTCACACCTCGATCATGGCGCGTTCGCTTGAGCTGCCTGCCATTGTCGGCACCGGCAACGTCACCGCAACCGTGAAAAACGGTGATTTCCTGATCATTGATGGCGTGAATAACAAAATTTACGTTAATCCATCAGAAGATGTGCTGGAAGAGCTGAAAGCCATTCAGACACAATACCTGTCTGAGAAGCATGAGCTGGCAAAACTGAAAGATCTGCCGGCGATTACGCTGGACGGACATCAGGTTGAAGTCTGCGCCAACATCGGTACCGTGCGCGACGTCGCGGGTGCTGAACGTAACGGCGCTGAAGGCGTTGGCTTGTATCGTACCGAATTCCTGTTTATGGACCGTGATTCACTGCCAACTGAAGAAGAGCAGTTCCAGGCTTACAAAGCCGTGGCGGAAGCTGTGGGTTCACAGGCGGTCATCGTGCGTACCATGGATATCGGTGGCGACAAAGATCTGCCTTACATGAACCTGCCGAAAGAGGACAACCCGTTCCTCGGCTGGCGCGCGATCCGTATCGCGATGGACCGTAAAGAGATTCTGCATGCGCAGCTGCGCGCAATTCTGCGTGCCTCCTCTTTCGGTAAATTACGCATCATGTTCCCAATGATTATTTCAGTAGAAGAAGTTCGCATCCTGAAAGGCGAGCTGGAGCTGCTGAAAGCGCAACTGCGCGAAGAGGGCAAATCCTTTGATGAGACCATTGAAGTGGGCATCATGGTGGAAACGCCAGCTTCCGCAGTGATTGCTCGCCATCTGGCGAAAGAAGTCGACTTCTTTAGTATTGGGACAAATGACCTGACGCAGTATACTCTGGCGGTCGATCGTGGTAATGATTTGATTTCACACCTCTATAACCCAATGACGCCGTCTGTTCTTGGCCTCATTAAGCAAGTGATCGATGCATCACATGCCGAAGGGAAATGGACCGGCATGTGTGGTGAGCTGGCTGGTGATGAACGTGCTACACTACTGTTACTGGGAATGGGGCTGGATGAATTCAGCATGAGCGCCATTTCAATCCCAAGCATCAAGAAGATCATTCGTAATACTAATTTCGAAGATGCGAAGGCATTGGCGGAGCAGGCTCTGGATCAACCGACAGCGGATGATTTGATGAATTTGGTCAACAAGTTCATTAAAGAAAAAACGCTCTGCTGATCCACGGACGCTAGCCTCAAATTACTGCTTAGGAGAAGATCATGGGTTTGTTTTCTAAACTTTTTGGCGAAAAATCAGAGAGCGCGTCAGGCACTATTGATATCGTTGCGCCTCTGTCAGGCGAAATCGTAAATATCGAAGACGTACCTGATGTGGTATTCGCTGAGAAAATTGTTGGCGACGGTATCGCAATCAAACCAACCGGCAACAAAATGGTTGCACCAGTTGATGGTACTATCGGCAAGATTTTCGAAACTAACCACGCATTTTCAATCGAGTCTGATAACGGCATTGAGCTATTTGTTCACTTCGGTATCGATACGGTTGAGCTTAAAGGTGAAGGTTTCAAACGCATCGCTGAAGAAGGCCAGAAGGTTAAGAAAGGCGACGTGGTGATCGAGTTTGATCTGGCATTGCTGGAAGAGAAAGCTAAATCCACGCTGACGCCGGTTGTAATCTCGAACATGGACGAGATTAAAGACCTGATCAAACTCTCCGGTCAGGTAACGGTAGGCGAAACGCCGGTTATCCGTATCAGGAAGTAAGCTTCGGCTGATTCGTGAGAATTAAAAACGGCGCCCATTGGGTGCCGTTTTTGTTTGAGAGAATGGTTGAACCTACCGGCTTCCTGCCTTTATCAGCAAACAAAATGCCTGAAGAGGTTGAACACCCACGTAAAATATTAATCCTGCTTCCAGCGCGGCAGCCTTAACGTCAACTCTAATCCCCCTTCCGGGCGATTTACCGCCTGTACTTCACCGTGATGCGCCAGAATCACTTTGCGTACGATGGAAAGCCCCAATCCATAGCCTTTACCCATCAGCGGTGAATTGACGCGGACAAAGGGATCAAAAATGCTCGAGAGCTTCTCATCATCCACGCCCGGTCCTTGATCGCGCACGCTAATCGCCAGCCACTGATTTTCCGCTTGTAAGCTCACGTTGATGTGTTGCCCTTTATGCGAGAAACGCAGCGCATTACGCAGCACATTCTCTACGCCACGGCGGATCAGCTCGGCGTTGCCATGAACGGTATAATCCGCATTTTCATCAACATGAAAATCGACTTTCACACCCGGAATCTGCGCTTCGTAGCGCACATCTGTTACCACCGCATGCAGCAGCCCAGTCAGGTCGAAATATTGCTCGCCCGGCATACTCTCGTGCTCAGCACGCGAAAGTGTTAGCAGCTCACCAATCATCTTATCGAGGCGGCGCGCTTCCTCATCAATACGATTGAGTGAAGATGCTACCGATTCTGGTGTCTGGCGCGCCAGTCCGGTCGCCAGCTGCAAACGCGCCAGCGGTGAACGTAGCTCGTGCGAAATATCATGCAGCAGCTCCTCACGCGCTTTTACCAGCGTATCAAGGCGCTCTACCATTGCGTCAAAGTCCTGCGCAACGTTCGAGAGCTCATCATGGCGTTTACGCATCACCGGATAGAGTCGCACCGATAAGTCGCCGCTGGAGACGCGCGCAAAGCCTTCGCGCAGTTGACGCATCGGACGCGTCAGGTTCCACGCCAGTAGCAGGCTGAACAGCAGCCCGAGCGCACCGGCGAAGGTGAACATCGGTTCAGGAATATTGAGGATACGGCGCGGCCCGCCACCGCCCATCGAACTGTCTTGCCGCAAGCCTTTAACGTCGTAGCGCAGTTCATACTGTTTACCGTCCTGCCCTTTCACCCAACGCACAATGACTTCGGGAAAAGGTCCATGGAAGGGTGCACTAAAGGTTTCAGGCGGAGCATTACCTGACATGGCAGCAGGTTTATCGTGCTGAATAACAGAAAAAAATTGACGGTCGTTCGGTTCCCAATCCGCCATCATGTCATCCAGCGAACTGAGTCCACCGCGTTCCAGAACCGAAACCGCCGATGCCATTTGCAGATTAACGATGCGGCGAATGGCGACGATCTCCGGCGGCTCATGACGATTACCCGATAGCGTAAAGCCAAGCCACAACAGTTGGCTGATGATGACAAACACAATCCAGAAGCCCAGCAAAATCTTCCAAAACATGCGGCCGCGGTAGCTGTGTTTCATCGAATGCGGTAACCAATACTGCGCACTGTTTCAATGTTGATGCTATCGGCGGTTAAGGCTGCCAACTTTTGGCGGATGTTACTGATATGCACGTCAACGCTGCGATCGTAGGCTTCGCGCGGACGGCCAAGCCCCTTTTCCGACAGTTCATCCTTTGACACCACGCGATCCGGCGCGCGCAGCAGCAGATCCAGCAAGTTAAACTCAGATGCCGTCAGATCGAACGCTTTACCCTGCCATTCGGTAATGCGTGTCGCGGGATTAAGGCTAAGATCGCCCCAGCGCAGTAGCTCTTTCTTGTCCGGAACCGGCGCCTGATCTTCAAAGCGACGCAGGACGGCACGCAGACGGGCCACCAGCTCACGCGGGTAGCACGGTTTTGGCATGTAATCGTCAGCACCCATCTCCAGACCAATCACGCGATCGATGTTGTCACCTTTAGCCGTGAGCATAATCACCGGCAAACGGCTGTTCTGCCGCACCTGGCGCAGCACATCAATACCGCTCATATCGGGCAGCATGATGTCGAGAATCATAGCGGTATAGTTGCCCGATAACGCGCCTTCCACACCGGCGCTACCGGTTAAAACCAGCTGCGTTTCAAAGCCTTCAGCAATCAGGTATTGGCTCAGCATGGTACCAAGTTCTACATCATCATCAACAAGCAGAATTTTCATCTTTATCTCTCGCCTAAATTGCCGCTATTTTGTCCTGAGTCCGCAACGAACGCAGCCGATTTTACGCGATCCTTACGTTGCTAACGTCAAATGATTATTACGAAGACTATAGACAAAAATGGCCTGGACGCACCATGACAGTACGTGCAGGCCAGATAACAGGCGGGAAAGAGGAATCAGTGGAAAACCCCAGTGGAGAGATAGCGGTCGCCACGATCGCAAATAATCGCCACCACCACGCTGCCAGGCTGCGCTAGCGCAATACGTAATGCGCCAGCAACGGCGCCGCCTGAGCTAACGCCACAGAAAATGCCTTCACGCTGCGCTAGCGCTCGCATGGTTTCTTCCGCTTCTTGCTGCGCCATGTCGATCACGTCATCGACTAAATCAGGACGATAAATGCCGGGCAAATAAGCCTCAGGCCAGCGACGAATGCCAGGAATGCTACTGCCCTCTTGCGGCTGCAGGCCAATCACCTGCACCGCTGGCGCGAACTCTTTCAAGTAGCGACCCACGCCGCTTATGGTGCCGGTGGTGCCCATGCTGGAGACAAAATGCGTCATGCGACCGCGGGTTTGCTGCCAGATTTCCGGGCCGGTAGTGAGATAGTGACCCAGCGGATTATCGGGATTGTTGAACTGATCCAACACCCGTCCTTCGCCGCGATCGGCCATTGCCTGAGCCAGATCTCGCGCGCCCTCCATGCCCTGCTCACGCGTCACCAACAGCAATTCAGCACCGTAGGCGCGCATCGCGTCCTGACGCTCCTGGCTCATGTTATCAGGCATCAGCAAACGCAGTTTGTAGCCTTTCATTGCGGCGATCATCGCCAGCGCAATGCCGGTATTACCGCTGGTCGCTTCAATCAAGGTATCGCCCGGTTTAATCTCACCGCGGAGCTCTGCCTGATGAATCATCGACCAGGCGGCGCGATCCTTTACCGAGCCGGCTGGATTGTTGCCTTCCAGCTTTAGCCAGATTTCGCTGCCGTTGTCAGGCGTCAGACGCTGCAACTTTATCAACGGCGTATTGCCGATGGTATTTTCCAGTGTGGTCACGGTTTGATTCCAGACGAAAGAGAGGCAAATAAAACGGGCGGGAAAGTCCCGCCCGAAGGAGTGTCAAAAATATCAGGCGCTTTCGGCAAAGGCAACCGGGCGCAGCGGCGTAGTACCATGGTAAATTCGCGCCTGTTGCAGGCCGATAAACAGACGTTCGCCACGTATTGGCGCGGTATGGTCGCCGTCGAACACTACGGCGAACGCTTCACCTTGCCAGCCACTCGGCTGTACCACCAGCTGCCAGAAGTGGCCGCGCGGGCTAATTTCCAGCACCTGCACCGGCAGCGGAGTTTCCAGGCTGCTCTGGCGCGATACATCAATTTCCCATGGACGCAGGAACAGCTCTACCTCGCCCTGATGCGCTGGCGTATAGCCTAGCGGCCAGCGATGCGCGGCAACATGGAACTGCGAGCCGTGCACTTCGCCGTCAAAGCGATTCACTTCGCCGAGGAACTCAAGCACAAAGCGGGTAGCCGGATCGCGCCATACGTCATCTGGCGTGCCAACCTGTTCAATATTGCCCTGGCTCATCACTACCACCGTATCGGCCACTTCCATCGCCTCTTCCTGGTCGTGGGTGACGAACACGCTGGTAAACTTCAACTCTTCATGCAGCTGACGCAGCCAGCGACGCAGCTCTTTACGCACCTGCGCATCAAGCGCACCAAACGGCTCATCCAGCAGCAGGATTTGCGGTTCGACGGCCAGCGCACGCGCCAGCGCCACGCGCTGCTTCTGTCCGCCTGAAAGCTGGGCCGGGAAGCGATTGGCCAGATGGGCTAGCTGCACCATCTCCAGCAGACGCGTTACGCGCTTTTTGATCTCTGCCGCATTCGGCCGCTCACGGCGCGGCAGCACGGTCAGACCAAAGGCGATGTTGTCGAACACCGTCATATGGCGGAACAGCGCATAGTGCTGGAACACAAAGCCGACCTGACGATCGCGCGCATGGATGCGGCTCACATCTTTACCATTAAAATGGATCTGCCCGCTATTCTGATGTTCCAGTCCGGCGATAATGCGCAGCAGCGTGGTTTTCCCGGAACCGGACGGTCCCAGCAGCGCCACCATCTTGCCGGAAGGAATATCCAGAGAGATGTCGTTCAGTACCGACGTGCGGTCAAACGCTTTGTTAATCTGTTTAATCTCAATGCTCATGATTTTCCTCCTGTAGGCGCTTCTGCTGATGCTCTAATCGCCACTGCACCACGCTTTTCAGAAACAGCGTTACAATTGCCATCAGGGTCAGCAGCGCGGCGGCGGTAAAAGCGCCTACGGTGTTGTAATCCTGATGCAGTAATTCAACCTGAAGCGGCAAGGTATAGGTTTCGCCGCGAATCGATCCCGAAACTACCGAGACCGCACCAAATTCACCAATGGCACGTGCGTTGGTCAGCACCACGCCATACATCAGTGCCCAGCGGATATTCGGCAGCGTGACGCGACGGAACATCTGCCAGCCGGAGGCGCCAAGCAGCACCGCGGCCTCATCTTCATGACTGCCCTGGCTCAGCATCACCGGCACCAGCTCACGCACCACAAACGGACAGGTAACGAAGATGGTTGCCAGCACCATGCCCGGCCAGGAGAACATAATCTGAATATTGTGCGCATCCAGCCAGCCGCCTGCGGGACCGTTAACACCCCAGAACAGCAGATACATCAAACCGGCGACCACCGGTGATACGGCAAAAGGGATATCAAACAGCGTTAACAGCAGCTGGCGTCCCGGGAAGGTAAAGCGCGTTACTAACCACGCCAGCAGCGTGCCGAATACCAGATTGACCGGCACGGTAATCAGCGCCACCAGGATGGTCAGCCAGATAGCGTGCAACATATCGCCATCTTTCAGGTTATTCAGCGAGGCAACCAAACCCTGGTTGAGCGCTTCCCAAAAGATCGACACCATTGGCACCACCAGCAGCAGGATGGAAACCAGCGCACCGATACCAATCAGCAGCCACTTGCCCCAGTTGATGGGCTGGCGTTCGGCCTGATTGATGTGTGAAATCTCCGCCATCAGTGACCTCCTAAGCGACGGCCAAAGCGGCTCTGCAAGGTGTTAATAGCGAACAGCAACAGCAGCGACGCTGCCATGATCACGGAAGCAATCGCGCTCGCCGCCGGGTAATCGAACTCCTGCAGGCGGACAAAAATCATCAACGAGGTCACTTCCGTTTTCCAGGCAATGTTGCCGGCGATAAAGATCACCGCGCCAAACTCACCAATGCTGCGGGTAAACGACAGCGCGGTACCGGCTAGCAACGCTGGCGCCACTTCTGGCAGCACCACGCGACGGAAACTCTGCCAGCGGGTTGCTCCCAGGGTTTCTGCCGCCTCTTCATATTCCGGACCAAGCTCTTCCAGTACCGGCTGCACGGTGCGCACTACAAACGGGATACTGGTGAACGCCATGGCGACGGCGATGCCAAGCCAGGTGTAAGAAACTTTGATATCAAAATGCGCCAGCCATTGACCGTACCAACCGTTGACCGAAAACAGGCCCGCCAGCGTTAAACCCGCGACTGCGGTGGGCAATGCAAACGGCAGATCCATCAAACCATCCAGCAGCGTGCGGCCTGGGAAGCGATAACGCGTCAGAATCCACGCCATCAACATACCGAACACCGCATTGAACAGCGATGCGACGCCCGCCGCCAGAATCGTCACTTTATACGCGGCAATCAGCTGCGGATGGGTAATCACATCCCAATACTGCGCCAGCGTCATCTGCGACAGCTGCATCAGCAACGCGCTGATCGGCAGCAGCAGAATCAGGCAGGTGAACAGCAAGCTGGTACCAAGGCTCAGTCCAAAGCCTGGCAAGACACGTTTTTGCGTCAGCGCGAACATTAACCGCGCCCCGCTGCCAGCAATTTATCCAGCTCACCGTCGCTGGCAAAATGCGTTTTCATCACGTTATCCCAACCACCAAACGCATCGTTAACATTGAACAGTTCGGTCTGCGGGAAACGATCTTTTTGCTCGGCCATCAGCTGCGGATTGTTCACGCGATAGTAGTAACGGGTGATAATTTTCTGCGCTTCAGGCGAGTAGAGATAATTAAGATAGGCTTTGGCGGCGTCAGTGGTGCCGTTGTGCTCGACGTTCTTGTCGATCCACGCCACCGGGAACTCCGCCAGAATGTTGTTTTTCGGTACGATGACTTCGTATTCGTCTTTGCCGTACTGATTACGGATGTTATTCACTTCCGATTCAAAGCTGATCAGCACATCCCCCAAACCACGCTCGGCAAAGGTGGTGGTAGCGCCGCGACCGCCGGTATCAAACACCTCGACGTTTTTGAGGAACTTCGCCATAAAAGCTTCGGTTTTGGCTTTATCTTTGCCATCAGCCTGATCGGCAGCACCCCACGCGGCAAGATAGGTATAGCGCCCGTTACCTGAGGTTTTGGGATTAGGGAAGATCAGCTTCACGTTGTCGCGCGCCAGATCGGCCCAGCTATGGATCTGCTTCGGATTCCCTTTACGCACCAGGAACGCCATGGTGGAGTAAAACGGTGAACTGCTGTTGGGCAAGCGTTGTTGCCAGTCCGCCGGAATCAGCTGACCTTTGTCATGCAGCACCTGCACATCCGTCACCTGATTGTAGGTCACCACATCGGCGCGCAGGCCTTGCAGAATCGCCAACGCCTGCTTGGAAGAACCGGCGTGCGACTGTTTGATAGTCAGCTTGTCGGTGGGATGCGCGGCGTCCCACTGCTTCTCAAAAGGTGCATTCAGGGCGACGAACAGTTCGCGTGAAACATCATAAGAACTGTTGAGCAATTCGGTCGCTTGCGCCGCACTCGCGATACTCAGCGAGAGCGCGATACCGCCAAGCCATTTTTTCGAAATCGGAAGTGTCATGCAGCACCCTGAAAGACGGCGATTAAGCCAATGTCATTAGATGCTGTCAGTGTATTTATAACTCAGGTGAAAGCTGTAACGGTTTTATATATCGTTTAGGGATTTCAAAGTCTAAAAAGGCATAAGACGGCGGGAGAGTTTATGCAGGAAGTGGAAATATTAGGGACGACCGGGTAGCCGTCCACGTGTCGCCTAGCGCTGCCAGACGAGTTTAGTGATTTTCCAGCTTTTCAAAGTATCGTCCGACGGCATCAAGGCTTCGGGACCATGCCATTCACCGCTATAAATGTAGGAAATGTGCTGGCTGCCCGGCGCACGGCACTCCACATCACGCGCATCCAGACCACTGACCATTTTGCAGTTATTAAAGGCTTTGCTGAACTTAGCGCTGAACAGATCGCCGATTTTGCTGCCGTCCGCCGCTGTAGCATCGGCATCCTGCACCTCAATACGCTCAACGCGGGTGCTGCCGTTAATCACTAATTTAACCTTGTCGCCATCCAGCGCCTGCCAGAAATCGACCACCTGACCATTCTGCGTGCGCATACCCTGACGCAGTTTGTAGTCGCCGTTCAGCGCTTTATTGATGGCCTCTTCCGACATCGAGGTGGTGCTCGTCAGCCCCGCGACGCCTTGTTCGGTCACTTCCAGCGATCCGCCAAACCAGCCCAGCGGGTTGAGCGCTGACCAGTGATAGCTGAGCGGATTATACCAATGGCTTTCGTTGGCGCTAGTTGAGGAACCTGAACTGGCGCAGCCAGCCAGAACCATGCTGCTAACCAGCAATGCGTGACGAACAACTTTCATGAAAACTCCTTGATCTGCTAAGCCGATTGGCGTGCCTGTTGGAGTCGCAAACCGGCAAAAAGTTTACTCGATGTGCTGATGCTCCGGCAGAAAGCAGTCGCGCAGCCGCTGCTGGGTTTGCAGCCAGAACAGAGCGAGCAAATCGAATAGCGTCAATAACAGTGGCAGCGGGGAATCCGGGAAGGCGCCTTGCAGCAAACTGGAACCCTGCCACAGCAGGCTAATCAGCAACGATGCACTCAATACGTGACGCCAACGCTGCCACAGGCGCGGCCAGCGCTGACGATAGCCGGTCAGCAGCAAACCCATAGCGGCCGGAATGCCTAGCGCCAGTCCCAGCCAGAAGCTTTGGCGATCGGGATAGAACAGCGCCAGCAGATCATTACCCTGCTGACGTGATGCGCCCGCCATCACCAGCAGCAGCCAGGTGCGCGCCTGCAATAATAGAATCAGCCAGAAAAGAAACGGCAGCCGCAGCTGCCCTTTTGCATCGTACTCTTCAGGAAGGTATTTTAAACCGATCATTAATACTCACGATCTTCGATCAAACGTTTGCCCAGCAGCAGCGAATCTACCGGCTCGTACTCAAGCTTTTCATAAAACGCCACCACCTGATCGTTCTCTTCGCGCACCATCAAATTGATTTTTGGACAGCCGCGCGCAATCAACTTCTTTTCCAGACGATTCATCAGCGCATTGGCAAAACCACGGCCCTGATAATCGGGGTGCACCGCCAGATAGTAGACGGAACCGCGGTGGCCGTCGTAGCCGCCCATTACCGTGCCGACCACTTCGCCGCCGACTTCCGCCACCAGAAACAGTTCCGGGTCGTGGTTCATTTTACGTTCGATGTCCAACTCTGGATCGTTCCAGGGGCGCAACAAATCGCAACGCTCCCAGAGCGTAATCACTTCTTCAAAATCTTCCTGGCGGAAAGAACGGATTTCCATCGACGTTACCCTGCTGTTAGGCACAATTCGCTGATTATCACGCATTCTTTGTTAGGCGCAACCCTCACGCGTAACAACGGCGCAAAAAAAGCGCGACATGGCTGTTCGTTAGTTGCAATAGAAAGTAAACAGTTGAAATAGTTACGAGGTCGCCGCCTGGCCATTGTTACGCTATAACACTGGGCAGGATTTACCTGCCATGGACCCATTAATGAAGAAGATTTCACTGCTTAAGCGCCTTACCAATCGCCGCCAACTGATTCTTTCCGGTTTAGCGCTGGCGGTGTTATCGCCGCGCGCCGTGCAGGCAACGGAAGAGAACAGCACTCTGCGCGTCAACTCGCGCCACACGCCACCAAAACCGGCGAGCAGCGGCAAACGCATCGTAATGATTGATCCCGGCCACGGCGGCATTGATTCTGGCGCGGTAGGCGAAGAGGGTTCGGAAGAGAAACACATCGTACTGGCCATCGCTAATACCGTGAAGACGCTGCTGCAGTCGCATCCGCGCATTGAAGTGCGCCTGACGCGCGACAGCGACCACTTTATTCCGCTCTATCAGCGCGTCGAAATTGCCCACCAGCACGGCGCTAACCTGTTTATGTCGATTCACGCCGACGGCTACACCAGCCCGGATGCCAACGGTGCTTCCGTGTTTGCCCTCTCCAATCGCGGTGCCAGCAGCGCAATGGCGCGGTATTTGTCGCAGCGTGAAAACGATGCCGACAAAGTGGGCGGCGCCGAGGTGCAGGACAAAGATCATTACCTTAACCAGATCCTGTTCGATCTGGTGCAGACCGATACCATCCGCAACAGCTTAACGCTCGGCAAACACGTGCTGGATCAGATTCGTCCGGTGCATCATCTGCACAGCCAGCACACCGAACAGGCCGCCTTTGCGGTGCTTAAATCGCCGTCGATTCCGTCAGTGCTGGTGGAAACCTCGTTCATTACTAACCCGCGCGAAGAGCAGTTGCTTGGCACTCAGGCGTTCCGCCAGAAAATCGCCAGCGCGATTGCCGATGGTATCGCCCGTTACTTTGATGAGGTCGATCGCCGCGAAGCGTAGCGTTTATCCTGTGGTAGAATCACGGCAAATTTCCGGAACGAGTGACTGATGAGCAATCCCGATATTTCCCGCGTCAAAGCCTTTTTGCTGGCGCTGCAGGATGATATTTGCGCCCAATTAGCGGCGGAAGATGGCAAGGCGAGCTTTGCCGAAGATGCGTGGCAGCGTCCCGGCGGCGGCGGCGGACGCAGCCGCGTGTTGCGCGATGGCGCAGTCTTCGAGCAAGCGGGCGTTAACTTCTCTCACGTGCATGGCGACCAAATGCCGGCTTCTGCCACCGCGCATCGCCCCGAACTGGCGGGCCGCAGCTTTGAAGCGATGGGCGTGTCACTGGTAGTCCATCCCTCCAACCCGTACGTGCCCACCAGCCACGCCAACGTGCGCTTCTTTATTGCGGAAAAGCCGGGTGCCGATCCGGTGTGGTGGTTTGGCGGCGGTTTCGATCTCACGCCCTATTACGGTTTCGAAGAGGATGCGCTGCACTGGCATCAAACCGCGCACGATCTATGCCAGCCGTTTGGCGAAGATATCTATCCACGCTACAAAAAGTGGTGCGACGATTACTTTTACCTCAAGCATCGTGACGAGCAGCGCGGCATTGGCGGGCTGTTTTATGACGATCTCAACACCCCCGATTTTGACTACTGCTTCGATTTCATGCAGGCGGTCGGCAACGGTTTCGCCCAAGCCTATCTCCCGATTGTGGCGAAGCGCAAAGCGCTACCGTGGGGCGAACGTGAGCGCCAGTTCCAGCTCTATCGTCGCGGTCGCTACGTTGAGTTCAATCTGGTGTGGGACCGCGGCACGCTGTTTGGCCTGCAAACCGGCGGCCGCACCGAATCCATTTTAATGTCGATGCCGCCGCTGGTGCGCTGGGAATATGATTATCAACCGGAAGCCGATTCGCCCGAAGCCGCGTTATACCGCGATTTCCTACCGGTGAAGGCGTGGTTGAAATAATCCGTGGGTCGCCATTTATGGCGTAATGTCGTGCAGTTAAGCGCTGAGCGACTTTCGTTCGCATGGAGCAAGTTTCGTTCGCCATTGGCTGAGGCAGTTGCAGCTATGTCGTGCGGCGACCGAGAAGAGGGCGTCTGGCCACGCCCTCTTCACTCCGGGCCCTGCGCCAGCCCATCCCGCCGCTTCGCGGTACCTTCACTCCCTCACGATTCCTGACGGACCGGCGGCGATTCGCTCCTGCTCAGCGCCGCCTCTCGCCGCATCCCTGCGGCTCGCCCTGGAATCCCTCACTCGCTCAGCGGGCTGGGATGTCGCCTCAACACCCGCGCTGCAGCAGCAATGCATGTTCCTGAATCATCATCGCTGTTGCGCTTGTAGGGTCGCCATTCATGGCGACCAGGTTACCCCCGCGGAGCCAGTGCCTTGCTTAACTGACGAGCATTATGCCATTCATGGCTACCTGGTTTTACAATGGCTCGGTCTGCGCCTCCACTACCGCTAATGCCACCATATTCACAATGCGCCGCACCGAGGCGATGCGCGTCAACACATGTACCGGCTTGCTAATCCCCATTAACACCGGCCCCACTGTTACGCCTTCGGAACAGGAGACGCGCAGCAGGTTATAGCTGATGCGCGCCGCCTCCACGTTTGGCATGATCAGCAAATTAGCCGTGCCTTTCAGCGGGCTATCCGGCATCAGCTCGCGGCGAATAGTCTCCACCAGCGCAGCATCGCCGTGCATCTCACCATCAATCTCTAAATTCGGCGCACGTTGCTGGATCAGCGCCAGCACTTCGCGCATCTTACGCGCGCCCGGCGCGTTTGAGGTACCAAAGCTGGAGTGAGACAGCAGCGCCACGCGCGGCTCAATACCAAAGCGGCGCACGGTTTCCGCCGCCAGCAGCGTAATATCCGCCAATTGCTCCGCGCTGGGGTCTTCATTGACGTACGTATCAGCGATAAAGGTATTGCCGCTCGGCAGTAACAGCGCATTCATCGCACCCGCCACTTTCACGTCATCGCGCAGGCCAAACACTTTCTCCACCACGTCGTAATGTTCCTGATAATCGCCAATGGTGCCGCAGATCAGCGCGTCCGCTTCTCCGCGATGCACCATGATCGCGCCAATCAGCGTCGGATTGCCAATCACCGCACGCTGCGCGGTTTCCGGCGTGACGCCGCGCCGTTTCATGATCTGGTAATACTCGCTCCAGTACGCTTTGAAACGCGGATCGGATTCGTTATTAACGATCTCAAAATCCTTCCCCGCTTCGATTTTCAATCCCTGCTTTTGCAGGCGCATAGCGATCACGTTGGGACGACCAATCAAAATCGGCTTCGCCAGCCCGAGCGTTACCAGCTCCTGGGTGGCATGCAGCACGCGCACCTCCTCACCTTCTGCCATTACCACGCGTTTCGGATCTTTACGCGCCTGCGAAAAAATCGGCTTCATAAACAGGTTAGTTTTGTAGACGAACTCGGTGAGCTGCTCGCGATAGGCATCAAAATCACTGATGGGCCGCGTGGCGACGCCCGACTCCATCGCCGCTTTCGCTACCGCTGGCGCAATCTGCACAATTAATCGCGGATCAAAGGGTTTAGGAATCAGATATTCCGGGCCGAAGCTTAAATCCTGATCGTCATACGCTGAGGCCACCACATCGCTCTGTTCCGCCTGCGCCAACGCGGCAATGGCGTGCACCGCCGCCAGCTTCATCTGTTCGTTAATGGCGGTGGCGCCCACGTCCAGCGCGCCACGGAAGATAAACGGGAAGCACAGCACGTTGTTCACCTGATTGGGAAAATCAGAGCGCCCGGTGCAGATAATGGCGTCGGGCCGCACCTGCTTCGCCAGCGGCGGCATGATTTCCGGCTCAGGATTGGCCAGCGCCAGAATCAGCGGATCCTGCGCCATCTTCTGCACCATCTCCGGCGTCAGCGCTTTCGGGCCGGAACAGCCAAGGAAAATATCTGCGCCGCCAATCACCTCATCCAGCGCGCGCGCGCCGCTATCGGCAACCGCATATTCGGCTTTGGTCGGTGTCATATTCGGTTCGCGATCGCGATAGATCACCCCTTTGGAATCGCATACCACAATGTTGTGCTTCTGCATACCGAGCGCCACCAGCAGATTCAGGCAGGCGATGGCCGAGGCGCCCGCGCCCGATACCACCAGCCGCACATCGCTAATGGCTTTTTTGACGATGGTTAAACCGTTGAGTACCGCGGCGGTGCAGATGATTGCCGTGCCGTGCTGATCGTCATGAAACACCGGAATCTGCATGCGCTGGCGCAGCTGCTGTTCAATGTAAAAACACTCCGGTGCCTTAATATCTTCAAGATTAATGCCACCGAAGGTGGGCTCCAGCGCAGCAATCACCTCAATGAGCTTATCGGGATCGTGCTCATCAATTTCGATATCAAACACGTCAATACCGGCGAACTTCTTAAACAGCACGCCCTTGCCTTCCATCACCGGCTTGCTGGCCAGTGCACCAATGTTGCCGAGCCCCAGCACCGCGGTGCCGTTGGTGATCACCGCCACCAGATTGCCGCGCGCGGTGTATTTCCGCGCCGCCAGCGGGTCGGCAGCAATTTCCAGACAAGGCGCGGCCACGCCGGGCGAATAGGCCAGCGCCAAATCGCGCTGCGTAGCTAACGGCTTGGTGGGTGAAACCTGAATTTTTCCGGGGGTGGGAAATTGGTGAAAATCGAGAGCGCTTTGCTTGAGTTGATCGTCCATTAGGCATCCTGTGGCGCAGCTAAATGAGCGTTCAGTATAGGAATCTACGCCACAAAGAAGGGTGAAGGCGCTCAAAGAACCCGCAGTCTTAAAGGCACGGATTGCTACCGCTTCGCCTGCGGCTTTGCCACAGCCTGCTATCCTTATTGATGGCAAAAAGCGTAGCTGAACCGATTAAGGCCCGTCCTCCTTTCACTATCGCACCTCTTAAGCGCCACGACGGCACAATCAGAGAAAACGCATTTTCTTCGTGCAACGTCTGTAGCACTGTGTTGGACCACGACTTAACAGGAATGGGTGCAACACCTTTGCCCACATTATTGCTAATCAAGGAGTTAAGCGATGAACCAGCTAGACGCACTAAAACAGTACACCACCGTGGTGGCCGACAGCGGTGATATTGAATCTATTCGTAATTATCACCCGCAAGACGCGACCACTAACCCATCACTGATCCTAAAAGCCGCCGGTCTCGAGGGTTACAAACATCTGATTGATGACGCCATCGACTACGCGAAAAAACAGGGCGGCAGCAAAGAGACGCAAATCATCAACGCCAGCGACAAAGTGGCGATCAACCTCGGTATGGAAATTCTGAAAAGCATACCGGGCCGTGTTTCGACCGAAGTGGATGCGCGCCTCTCCTTCGATCGTGGCATGTGTGTCACCAAAGCTGAGAAACTGGTGCGCCTGTACGAAGAGTACGGCATCGACCGCTCACGCATTCTGATCAAACTGGCTTCCACCTGGGAAGGCATCAAAGCCGCTGAGGAGCTGGAGAAGAACGGCATTCAGTGCAACCTGACGCTGCTGTTCTCCTTCGCGCAGGCCCGCGCCTGTGCCGAAGCCGGTGTATTCCTGATTTCACCGTTTGTTGGCCGTATTTATGACTGGTACAACTCACGCAAGCCGATCGACCCGTATGTGGTCGACGAAGATCCAGGCGTGAAATCTGTGCGTCGTATCTACGATTACTACAAAAAGCACCGTTACAGCACCGTCATCATGGGTGCCAGCTTCCGTAAAGTAGAGCAAATTCAGGCGCTGGCCGGCTGCGACCGCCTGACCATTTCGCCTAACCTGCTGGAAGAGCTGGCCAACAGCGATGCGCCGCTGGAACGCAAGCTGGAGCCATCAACTGAAGGCTTCCATCAGCCGGCTTCACTGTCAGAAGCGGAATTCCGCTGGGAACATAATCAGGATCCGATGGCGGTTGAGAAGCTGTCAGACGGCATCCGCCAGTTCGCCATCGACCAGCAGAAGCTGGAAGACGTCCTCTCGTCACGTCTGTAACCCGCAATCACTCTTATGGCGGATGAGCAACGGCTTGTCCGCTATCGCCAAATCACAAGGGAGAACCTTATGTCTTCACGCAGAGAGTTGGCTAACGCCATTCGTGCACTCAGCATGGATGCGGTACAAAAAGCAAATTCCGGCCACCCCGGCATGCCGATGGGTATGGCTGATATCGCCGAAGTGTTGTGGCGCGATGTGCTGAAACACAATCCGAATAACCCGGCATGGGCTGACCGTGACCGCTTTATTCTTTCCAACGGTCACGGTTCGATGCTGCTTTACAGTTTGCTGCATCTCACCGGTTACGATCTGCCGATGGAAGAGCTGAAGAACTTCCGTCAGCTGCACTCAAAAACGCCGGGCCACCCGGAAATTGGCTATACGCCGGGCGTAGAAACCACCACCGGTCCGCTGGGCCAGGGCTTAGCTAACGCGGTGGGTTTGGCAATTGCCGAACGTACGCTGGCGGCGCAGTTCAACCGTCCCGGTCACGACATTGTTGACCATCACACCTACGTGTTTATGGGCGATGGCTGTTTGATGGAAGGCATCTCGCACGAAGTGAGTTCGCTGGCGGGTACGCTGGGCCTCGGTAAACTGATTGGTTTCTACGATCACAACGGCATCTCAATTGATGGTGAAACCGAAGGCTGGTTCACCGATGACACCCACAAACGCTTCGAAGCCTATAACTGGCATGTTGTGGGCAGCGCCGAAGGCATTGACGGCCACGACTCGGCAGCGATCGCCGCCGCCATCAAAGAAGCGCAAAGCGTCACCGATAAGCCTTCACTGATTATTTGCCGCACCACCATTGGCTTCGGCTCGCCGAATAAAGCCGGTAAAGAGGAGTCGCACGGCGCAGCGCTGGGCGAAGAGGAAGTGGCGCTGACGCGGCAGAAACTGGGCTGGCACTATCCGCCGTTTGAGATCCCAAAAGAGATTTACCAGCAATGGGATGCCAAAGAAGCAGGTGCGCAGCGTGAGAAATCCTGGGATGAGAAATTTGCCGCGTATAAATCGGCGCATCCTGAGCTGGCGCAAGAGTTCTCGCGTCGCCTAAACGGTGAAATGCCGGCGAACTGGGAGAGCGAAGCGCAGAAGTTTGTTGAACAGCTGCAGGCTAACCCGCAAAAAATCGCCAGCCGCAAAGCCTCACAAAACACGCTGGAAGTGTTCGGTAAACTGCTGCCGGAATTCCTTGGCGGTTCAGCCGATCTGGCGCCAAGTAACCTCACCATCTGGTCGGGCTCGAAATCGATCAAAGAGGATACCGCGGGTAACTACATTCACTACGGCGTGCGTGAGTTTGGCATGACGGCGATTGGCAACGGTATCGCCCATCACGGCGGTTTTGTGCCTTATACCGCTACCTTCCTGATGTTCGTTGAGTACGCGCGTAATGCGGTGCGCATGGCGGCGTTGATGAAAGCGCGTCAGGTATTGGTGTATACGCATGACTCGATCGGCCTTGGCGAAGATGGCCCAACCCACCAGCCGGTTGAGCAGATCGCCAGCCTGCGCGTGACGCCAAATCTTAGCCTGTGGCGTCCATGTGACCAGGTAGAAACTGCGGTGGCGTGGAAAGCCGCCGTTGAGCGCCATCATGGCCCAACCGCGCTGATCCTGTCGCGTCAGAATCTGCTGCAGCCGGAACGCAGCCAGGAGCAGGTAGCGAATATCGCACGCGGTGGCTATGTGCTGAAAGACAGCGCAGGCACGCCGGACGCAATCATTATCGCCACCGGTTCGGAGATCGAGATTGCGCTTGGCGCGGCGGAGAAACTGACCGCGGGCGGCCACAACATCCGCGTCGTTTCACTGCCGAGCACCGACGTGTTTGATAAGCAGGATGCGGCGTATCGCGAATCGGTGCTGCCATCCGGCGTGAAGGCGCGCGTGGCGGTGGAAGCCGGCATTGCCGATTACTGGTACAAGTATGTCGGTCTGGACGGCGCGATTGTCGGCATGACCACCTTCGGTGAGTCAGCACCGGCCGGCAAACTGTTCCCGGAATTCGGTTTCACCGTCGAGAACATCGTTAGCCACACTGAAGCCTTACTCAAGCCGCACTAATCGATCTGGCCCTGCGTCTTTTTGGCGTAAGGGCCATTTTTTGATCACAGCCTGATACAGAAAAAAATCCGCTCTGCCCCCTTCACGCCTCGCTCAAACTGATTACTATAAGCTTTCCTCCGATTCTCATAGCGGACGCTTTCCCGTTGAAAAAACGTACTCCTTTTTTACTGGCCTTAATGGTTTCAGTGCTTCCATTAAAAAGCATGGCGCAGTCGTCACCCGATCCGCTGCTGGCATCGCAGATTGTTGATCGCTATGCCGAGCACATTTTCTATGGCAGCGGCGCAACCGGCATGGCGCTGGTCGCGATTGATGGCAATCAGCGTGTCTTCGCCAGCTTTGGTGATACGCGTCCTGGCAATAACGTGCGTCCGCAGCAAGACTCGGTGATCCGTATCGCCTCGCTAAGCAAGCTAATGACCAGCGAAGTGATGGTGAAGATGGCCGAGCGCGGTCAAATCCGTCTTGACGATCCGCTGAGCAAATACGCGCCGCCCGGAGCACGCGTGCCGAGCTATAACGGCCAACCGATTCGCCTGATTAACCTGTCAACCCACACCAGCGGCCTGCCGCGCGAGCAGCCTGGCGGCAAACCGCACCGTCCGGTGTTTGTCTGGCCGACCAAATCCGATCGCTGGCAGTGGCTCAGCGGTGCTGAACTGAAAGCAACGCCCGGCTCGCGCGCGGCTTATTCTAATCTGGGATTTGATCTGCTGAGCGATGCTTTAGCCAAAGCGGCGGGCACGCCTTATCCAGCGCTGCTGCAGCAGCTGGTGACGCGTCCGCTCGGTATGAAAGACACCACTTTCACGCCGTCACCGGATCAGTGTCAGCGTTTGATGGTGGCGGAAAAAGGTGCCAGCCCGTGTAACAACACGCTGGCCGCGATTGGCAGCGGTGGCGTTTACTCGACACCAGACGATATGGGACGCTGGATGCAGCAGTTCCTCAATTCGGCGGTTAATCACCGCACGCCGCAGATCGATCGCCTGCAAACCCTGATTTACCGTCGCGACCAACTAACGAAAGTTGAAGGTATGGATGTACCGGGCCGCGCCGACGCGCTGGGCATGGGTTGGGTGTATATGGGGCCGAAGGAGGGTCGTCCGGGGATTATTCAGAAAACCGGCGGCGGCGGCGGTTTCATCACCTATATGGCGATGGTGCCACAGCACAACGTTGGTGTATTTGTGGTGGTGACGCGTTCGCCACTCACGCGTTTCACCCCGATGAGCGATGGCGTAAACAACATGCTAACCGAACTGGTGGGCAATCAGTCCGGTTCACCGATGACGGTGCAGGCGATTCGCTAATGGGTGAGTGGCGGTCGCCATAAATGGCGACCCTACAAAACATTCGTAGGGTGCGCATTAATGCGCACCTGGTTAACGCGATTGCACCGGATTCTGCGGTTCGCTGATCCATAACGTAGGCCAATCCTCACTGCTGTGCCAGGCATCGCAGGTTTTCTCTTCTGCATATTCTGCCAGCACAAACTCACTGCCGTCATACTGCCAGCGCGTCGCCACACCGCAATCGCCCAATCCCCGCCCTTTACTGAAGGTATAAAGCAGCCCATTGCTGGCATCGAATTCCGCATTCACCAGCTCCAGCTGCGTGTCGCTACGGGAAGGCGGGGTAAACGGCAGCGTTAAACTCAAACCTCGCGATACATACGGCGCGCTGCGCGTCACTTCAAATGCCAGATCGATAACGTTGTAAGCGCCGGTTTCGCAACTGACCAGCAGCAGCGCTTTGCTGTCAGTGAGCGGCGATACGCTCACTTCGCGCCGCAGCGGATCGAGCGAGCAGTTATCGGTATTCACGCGCCAGGTACCGTAATCAATCAATCCACTGGTCTCTTCCTGGGTTAACGGCGCTGGCGATGGCAACGGTGCAGGGAGCTGCGGCAGCATCGGCTGTGGCGGCACATCCCATTGCACACGGTCGCCACGTTTCACCCAGGCACTGGCACCGTTTACCCTGCCCTGCACGTCATCCATGAGCAACAGCGCTGCCTTCATCCCGCTGAGGGGAACGGTAGCGCTCGCTTTGTAGGTTAATTGCAGATTCTGCGCATCCAGCGTCTGCGCCAGGAACTCATCGATGGCGATAGCATTGCTGGTTGCAAGATGATGCGGTTCCACCGTCCAGTGTTTGAGATCGGGTGTCAGCCGGCGCTGATCGAGCAGCAGGTTATCTTTCAGCGGACCGCCCGACAGATCGCCGCTGTAGGCGCTGCCGTAATCGATGCGCAGCAGCGGGCGATCGTTGACGCCAGCATGACGTGAGAGAGTCATCACCAGGCCATTATCCCCGGGGAAACTGCGAGCCACGCAAAAAGCCGCATTGTTGCAGGTCAGCTGCCAGTCAGAAAATGACTTTTGCAGTGGCTGAGCCTGCACGCACGCGACAAAGAGAAAAGGCAATAAAAGCAGTAATTTCATCCAATACGACATCAAAAAAATCGGTCCCCAAATTCCTGGAAAGAAAATGATAGCGCAACGGGAACGCTGTCAGCAGGCCTAAACTGTGAGCCGGCCCTAATAGTGAGGTTAACTGCTGGAAAAGCAGGCACCTTGTGGCGATCGGGTACTGGATGACGCAATGCCTTCATCATCCGTTTTGACCGATTACTGCTCAATCGGATTCGTCGCACTCTTGGTGCGCAATCACAAAACGGTCAAATACACACAAACGGTCATAACCGGTCATGTCGGCTTAATTGTATGCTGGCAGCGTTCAACGCGCATAGCGCATTACTCCCGGCGCTTTAGCGGTATTTTTGTGATGAATATCACTTAATTTTGATAACCAGACATCTCATTTACATTAATTACAGATCCAAATCACTCTAATCAGCTCAGGCATTTTCACCTCCACGGACTCGTGTGCAGTCCACACTTTCCTGCGGCGCAATCCAGTAATTTATAACCATCGGAGGGCAGTTATGTTGCCGATTGAAAGACAGCAGAGAATTATTGACGAATTAAATTTAAATGGTCGGGTCATTGTCGCTGAATTAGTCACGTTATGTCAGGTTTCACAAGAAACCATTCGTCGTGATTTAACTCAGCTGGAGAAACGTGGGCTGCTGCAACGCAGCCACGGCGGTGCGGTACCAGCAAAACGACAGGCTGCCAACATTCAGGGGAATACACGTGGTGTTAACGAGTTTGAATTATCTTTCCGCCAGAGAATAAATGAACATGTTGATGCCAAGATGGCGATTGCCAAACGTGCACTCGATTTCATTAGCCCCGGCGATTGTATATTACTCGATAGCAGCACCACATGCTGGTATTTAGCGCGACAGCTACCGGATATTGAATTAACGGTATTAACCAATTCCATCAGAATTGTGCAAACCCTTGCGGCGCGCGGCAGTATCCGCACCATCTGTCTGGGGGGAGAATATTCTGACCGTTATGAAGATTTCCACGGCGTAGTCGCCGAGCAACCGCTCAGGGAATTTCAGATTAATAAGATCTTTTTTTCCTGTAGCAGTTTAGGCAATGACGGTTATTTACGTGAAGGTAACGAAAACAACGCACATTTAAAACAGCAAATGTTATTAGCAGCAGAAAGAAAACATCTGCTGCTGGATGGAAGTAAATTCCTGCGGCCCTCATTCGCGCGTATTTGCCACTATCGCGATGTGGACTTTCTCATTACTGACCAATTAAAAGACAAAGAGCTGGAACAAGAATTAGCGTGGAACGGCGTCAATGTTATTGATTGCTCCCAGCGCAGCCATTCTATGCAGCTAATAAAAAATTAAATCGGAGTCTTTATGAAAAAACATCTTATCGCCTGTTCTCTCCTCGCACTGTTTGCCGCCACCGGGGCGCACGCTGCTGACAAATTACGTATGGGCATCGTGGTGAAGATTGGCGGTATCCCGTGGTTCAACGCCATGGAGGCGGGCATCAAGAGTGAAGCGGCCAAGCGCGGTATTGACGCGTGGATGGTGGGTCCAACCGCAGCCGACCCCGCTTTGCAGGTGCGTGCTATCGAAGATTTGATTGCGCAGAAAGTCGACATCATTGGCGTGGTGCCGAATGACCCGAAAGTGCTGGAGCCGGTGCTGAAACGCGCGCGTGATGCCGGCATTGAAGTCATTACCCACGAATCACCGGATCAGAAAGGTGCCAACTGGGACTTTGAACTGGTAGATGCGCCAACGCACGGCATCAACCACATGAAAGCGCTGGCGAAGTGCATGCATGAAGAGGGCAAATATGCCATGTACGTCGGCAGCCTGACCGTGCCGCTGCATCAGCAGTGGACCGACGCCGCGCTGAACTACCAGAAAGAACACTACCCGAAAATGCAGATGGTGACTGACAAGTTCGGCGTGGGCGAATCGCTGGATGACTCGATTCGCACCACCAACGAACTGATGTCTAAGTACCCGGATCTGAAAGGCATTATGGCCTTCGGTTCACAAGGCCCGATTGGCGCCGGCCGCGCGGTAATGAACCGTAACAAGATTGACCAGGTTTGCGTAATTGGCGCCTTCAGCCCGGGCCAGGGCGCATCGCTGGTGCAGCGCGGTGCCATTAAAGGCGGCTATATCTGGAATCCGCAGACCGCTGGCGAAGTGTTTGTGCGCATCGCCGACATGATGCAGAAAAAAGAGCCAATCACCGACGGAATGACCATCGAGGGTTTGGGCAAAGTGAAGGTAGACGAGGCGACGCACACCATCCTCGGCAATAACACCGAAAGCCTGGACAAAGAGAATCTGCCAAAACTGGTGAAAATGGGGCTGTAATGATGAATGAGGTGATCCCACAGACGCTAATTGCGCTCGACAACCTGTCGAAAACATTTGGTGGCAATCGCGCACTGAGCGATATCTCGCTGACCCTACTGGCTGGCGAAGTGCACTGTCTCGCTGGCACCAACGGCTGTGGCAAAAGCACCTTAATCAAAGTCATTTCCGGGGTGCACGCCCCGGATAGCGGCAGCCGTATTACGCTGGGTGAAGGCCCCAGCTTCCCGCGTCTGACCACCCGTCAGGCGCGTGACTTCGGCATCCAGGTGATTTACCAGGATCTGTCGCTGTTCCCCAATCTCAGCGTGGCGGAAAACATCGCCTTTGAGCACAACCTGAATAGCCTGCTCGGCTGGCATCGCCAGGGCAAACTGCGTGCAACGGCACAGCGCATCATTGATGAACTGAAGTTCGAACTCAATCTGGATGAAAAAGTATCGTCGCTGTCGATTGCGCAGCGCCAGCAGGTGGCGATTTGTCGTGCGCTGGTCGCCGATGCGCGGCTGGTGATTATGGATGAGCCAACGGCATCATTAACGCGTACCGAAGTGAATCAGCTGCTGCGCACCGTACGTTACCTGAAAGACAAAAACATCTGCGTGGTGTTTGTTAGTCATCGCCTGGATGAAGTGCTGGAGATCTCCGACCGCGTTACGGTAATCCGCGATGGGCGCAAAATGGGCTGCTGGCCCGCCAAAGAGATGACGCCGCACCATCTCACCGAACTGATGACCGGGCTGAAGCTCGACTATCAGCTAAAAACGCCGACCCGCAATGACGATCGCTTGATTCTCCAAGTCGAGAAACTGACGCGTGCCGGCCAATATCACGACGTCAATTTCAAACTCTATCAGGGCGAAGTACTCGGCCTGTGCGGCCTGCTTGGCTCCGGCCGCACCGAACTGGCATTGTCGCTGTTTGGCATGACCAAACCGGACAGCGGCAAGATCTGGCTCGATAGCAAACCGGTGCGCTTTCGTGGTCATGAAGATGCCATTAAAGCCGGGATCGGTTATGTCTCCGAAGATCGCCTCACCCTCGGTTTGGTGCAGCAGCAATCGGTGGCCGACAACATGGTGCTGCCGATCCTCGACAAGCTGCAAAACCGTTTTCACATTATTGATGAGTACCGCAAGAACAAGCTGATCCTGCAGTGGATTCAGCAGCTCGGCGTGCGCGTCGCCGATCCCAATCTGGCGATCTCCACGCTCTCCGGCGGTAATCAGCAGAAAATCGTGCTGGCGAAGTGGGTGCTGACGCAGCCACGTATTTTGATTCTTGATTCGCCGACGGTCGGCGTAGATGTCGGCGCTAAAGCCAGTATCTATCAGCTGATTCATGCGCTGGCGAAGGAGGGTCTGTCGATCATTCTGATTTCCGATGAAGTGCCCGAAGTTTGGTACAACTGCGACCGCATCCTGCACTTCCGTGATGGCACCGTTCATGCCGAATACCAACCCGATACCGTTGAGCAACACCAGCTGGCGGAGGTGATCAATGCCTGATTTTTCTCGTTTACGCCCGCACTCCAGCCAGGGCTGGCTCGCCTGGGTACTGCTGGCTTTTATCCTGTTCTTCTCCGCCGCCAGCGACCAGTTCCTGACGGTGCAAAACCTGCTCGATTTGGCGGAAAGCTACGCCGTCACCGGCATCTTCGCGCTCGGCCTGTTTGTGGTGTTGGTGACCGGTGGCATCGACATCTCCTTCGCGGCGGTGGCGTCGGTGGTGCAATACCTGATCGCCTCGCTGTTTGTGCAGTTCCAGTTTGATAACGCCGTGCTCAGCATCTTGCTGGCGGTGGTGTGCGGCACGCTGTTTGGCGTGATTAACGCCCTGCTGATTACCACGCTGCGCGTGGTGTCGATCATCATCACCATCAGCATGCAATCGCTGCTGTTTGGTCTGCTGATGTGGGTGACCGGCGGCAAAAGTCTCTATTCATTGCCGGATTGGTGGATCACCCTGCGCAGCGTGCTGCCGTTTACGTGGCAAGGCAACAGCTTCCAGCTTGGCTTGCCGCTGGTGACCATGTTGGTGATTGCCGGATTGACCGCGCTGCTGCTGAACAAAACCAATCTGGGTCGCCAGCTGTATGCGGTAGGCGGCGATGCCGAATCAGCGCGCCGTATCGGTATTCGCGTGGGTCTGATTCATCTGTTCGCCTACGGCTGGCTGGGTGCGATGGCGGCGATTGGCGGGCTGGTGCAGGTCTATCGCATGGGTGAAGTGGTGCCGAATGCGCTGGTCGGCGGCGAGCTGGATGTGCTGGCGGCCACCGTACTCGGCGGTGCCAGCCTGATGGGCGGCAAAGGCACGGTGAGCGGCACGCTAATGGGCGTCTTCCTTATCGCCATTCTGAAGAACGGCCTCAACCTGATTGGCGTCTCCAACTACTTCATGAACATCGTGGTGGGCGGCGTGATCATGGTGGCCATCGCTGTGACTCACTACAAAAAACGTAAAGAAACTGACGTCAGTTTCGTCTGACCACAGGAGCAAAAAATATGAAATCACTCTCTGCTCTGCGTCCGGACGGCACCAATATCGGCCTGATGCTGCTGATTGCGCTGGCGCTGGCGATCTTCACCGTCATGCTGCCAGGCCGCTTTCTCACCGACTCCACCTTTATGAGCATGGCGTTTCAGCTGCCCGAACTCGGTTTGCTGACGCTGGCGATGTTTATCGCCATTCTCAGCGGCGGCCTCAATCTGGCGATTATTGCCACCGCCAACCTGACGGCGCTGTTTATCGCCTGGACGCTGATGAGCGCCCTGCCCGCCGATGCCGGCACCGGCATGCAGCTGCTGTGGTTACTGATGGCAATTATTGGCGCAATGCTGATTGCCACGGTGATTGGCGTGATTACCGGCGTGATGGTCACGCGCATCGGCGCGCACCCGATTCTGGTGACGCTGGCCACCATGATGACGCTCAACGGTATCGGCATCTGGCTGACCAAAGGCGCGGCGGTGAGCGGCATGCCGTCGGGGGGGCAGGCGCTCGGTTCCGATACGCTGCTCGGCGTCCCGCTGCCGCTGTGGGTATTTCTGATTGCCGCCGCGCTGCTGGCGCTGTTCCTCGGCAAAACCCGCGCCGGTAAATGCATCTACATGGGCGGCAGCAACATCAATGCCACCTGGTTCAGCGGTATTAATACCCATCGTATGGTGATTCTGGTGTACGTCATCTCCAGCCTGCTGTGCGTGTTAGCCGGATTGATCATGATGGCGCGCTTTAACTCGGCGCGTATGGGCTACGGCGACGCTTACCTGCTGTTAACGGTGCTGGCGATCATCCTCGGCGGTACCGATCCCAACGGCGGTTTTGGGCGCGTCACCGGCGTGGTGCTGGCGCTGATCGCGCTGCAAGTGCTCTCCACCGGTTTCAACCTGATGAACATCAGCCAGCACGTCAGCCTGGCGATGTGGGGCGCGGTGCTGATTGTGGTGCTGGCCTTCAAACAATTTAAAACCCGCTTTAACGAACATCGTGCCGTCAAGCTCAGCAAACTGGCTGCGGCGCTTAACCCTTTGACCGAAAAAAAGGAAGTATGATGCGTATTCAAGTCTCCCCGTCGTTGATGTGTATGAATCTGATGGAGATCAAGCACCAGCTCGCCGTGCTGGACTCCCGCGCCGACTTCCTTCACATCGATATTATGGATGGTCACTACGTGAAAAATATCACGCTGTCGCCGTTCTTCATTGAGCAGATTCGCCCGTTTACCAAGGTGGCGCTGGATGTCCATTTGATGGTCGAGCAACCCACCGATTTCATTGAAGTGATTGCGAAAGCCGGTGCGGATTACATCTGCCCGCACGCCGAAACCATCAACCGCGACGCGTTCCGTGTGATCAATATGATCCGCAGCTTCGGCAAAAAAGTCGGCGTAGTGCTGAACCCGGCCACGCCGGTCTCGTTTATCCATCACTACATTCATTTGGTGGATAAGATCACCGTGATGACGGTCGATCCGGGCTATGCCGGACAGCCGTTTATTCCGGAAATGGTGCAGAAGGTGCAAGAGCTGAAAACGCTAAAGCAGACCAACGGCTATCACTATCTGATTGAGATTGACGGCTCCTGCAATACTCGTACTTACAACACGCTGGTTGGCGCTGGCGCAGAAGTGCTGATTGTCGGCACCTCCGGTTTGTTCAATATTCACGACGATCTGGAAACCGCCTGGAACATGATGCGCGAAAGCATTGATGAGGCTCAGGGATTGGCGCAGGTATCCGCATGAAAAAATGCTGGCTCGGTATCGACATTGGCGGCACCGGCACACGTCTGCAGCTGATGGAAGCAGGCCGTATCTGGTCGAGCTTCCGTAAAGTGCCGACGGCCAGCTGGGCGCAGCAGCCCGATGCCTTAAGCGCATTGGGGCAGTTGATCAGTGAAACGCTGGAGCAGCAGCCGGTCAGCGGCGTGATGCTTGGCTTGCCCGGCATTCTCAGCCGCGACCGCCAGCAGGTGATTTCGCTGCCGTTTATCCAGGCGCTGGATCAGCAACCGGTTGCCGCGCTGCTCACCGAGCGGCTTGGCGTACCGGTGGCGATGGACAAAGATGTTAACCACCTGATGCTGTGGGATTTACTGCAGCTGGAGCAGCTGCCGGACAGTGCCGTGGGCTTGTATCCCGGCACTGGCATGGGCAACAGCTTGTGGCTTAACGGCCAGTTTTATCACGGTCAGCATGGCGGTGCCGGTGAACTCGGCCACGTGCCGATTGCCGGTAACCATCTGCCCTGCCCGTGCGGCAATCACGGCTGTGCGGAAACGGTGACTTCCGGCCACTGGCTGAGCCGCTGGGCAGCCGTCAACGTGCCAGAAACCGGCATGTCAGCGCTGTTTAGCCAACATCGCGAACATGCGGAGTTGCAGGCTTTTGTACAGCGGCTGGCGCAGCTGATTGCCACCGAAATGAACATCCTCGATCCGGAATACCTGATTCTCGGCGGCGGCGTGCTGGCCATGGCCGACTTCCCGCTGGCGCAGCTGCGCAGCCAGATTCAGCAGCATTTACGTCCACCCGCTACGCGTGACGGCCTGAAGATCGTGTTTAGCCAATCCACCGATCACACCGGGTGCCGCGGTGCCTGTTTAGCCGCCGAACGTCTGTTCAGGAGTGCATGATGAAAGGAAAAGTGTGTGTGTTTGGCTCGTTCAACCTCGACGTGGTGGCGGTGATGAACCGTTTCCCGATGCCCGGCGAATCGCTCACCGCCCATACCAGCATGATGGGGCCGGGCGGCAAAGGCGCCAACCAGGCGACGGCGGCGCTGCGTGCCGGGGCGCGCGTGCACTACATCGGCAAAATAGGTAATGATGACTTCGGCATGTTTGCGCGTCGCCATCTGGAAAAGACCGGTTTCGATGCCATTACCTTGTTTACCTGCAAAGAAAAACCGACTGGCAATGCGCTGATTTACGTGGCGGGCGACGATGCCGAGAACATGATTTCGGTCTATCCTGGCGCCAACACCACCGTGACCGCTGCGGAAGTGGCGCGCTGCCAACCCACGGTGGCTGCCGCCGATATTCTGCTGGTTCAGCTGGAGAATAACCTCAGCGCTATTCAGCGCATGATCGACAATGCGCGCGCCGGCGGCACCTTTGTGATCATGAATCCGGCGCCGTGGCAGAAAGTCACGGATGCGCTGCTGGCGAAGGTGGATTTGCTGACGCCTAACAGCACCGAAGCGATGCAGCTGACTGGCGTGAAGGTAACCGACTTCACCAGCGCGCAGCAGGCCGCAGAAGTGCTGCACCGCAAAGGCGCACGTCAGGTCATCATTACGCTGGGGATTGCGGGTGCCTTGCTCTCTGTTGCCGGACAACAGGCATTACGTATTCCGCTGTTTCCGGCTCAGCCGCTGGATAGCACCGGCGCGGGCGATGCCTTCAATGGCGCATTGGCGGCGCGTCTCGCTTCCGGCGATGAGCTGCCGCAGGCGGCGCTGTTTGCCGCGGCTTATGCTTCGCTGTGTGTGGAGCGTTCTGGTGCGGCACACTCGATGCCCTCTTACGCAGAAGCGCTGGCCAGGTTGCAGGCGTATCCGGATTGCATCCTGGAAGCGTTGGGCGAGTGTGTTTGATGTCGTGCGGTGAATGACCAGGTCGCCATGAATGGCGACCCTACGATTAAAACGTGCACGCTGTAGGGGCGCCATTCATGGCGCGAAGTTTACGCCTGCAACCAGCCGGCGATCTGCGCATGCTGCAGCAGCATAATGGCTTTGCCATCGCGAATGCGGCCATCTTTTACCATCATCAGCGCTTCCGGGAAACTCAGCTCCAGCACGGTAATCTCTTCATCTTCGACGCCGCCGCCCTTGTTGGCACGCTGCGCATCGCTGTATTCCGCCGCGAAGAAGTGGATCAGTTCGGTTACGCCGCCCGGCGACATATAGGCTTCAAAAATTTTCTCCACTTTTCCCACTTGATAGCCGGTCTCTTCAATCGCCTCTTTACGAATGCAATCTTCAGGCGAATCGTCATCCAGCAATCCGGCACAGGTTTCAATCAGCTCGCCGCTGGTATTGCCATTAACATAGGTGGCGATGCGGAACTGACGAACCAGCAGAACAGTATTTTTTTCAGTGTTATACAGCAGGATAGTTGCGCCGTTGCCGCGATCGTAGACTTCGCGTTTATGACGCACGACTTCGCCGTTGTTGCGGGTGAGTTCGTAGGTGAAGTTGCGCAGCACAAACCAGTTTTCTGACAACAACTTATCTTTGATGATGTTGATCTTTAACGACATAGCCGCTCCACTGCAGATTTGAGGGAGCCTGAGATAATAGGCCGAAGCGGTACGGAAAACTATCTGAATTGTGAGGTTGGACGTTTGATAAAAACCAGGTCGCCATAAATGGCGACCCTACGGTTGAAGCTTGCACGGTTTACCTATTAAAAACCGTTGGGCTGATCTTTCATATCCGGCAAATGGTGGGCAATGCCTTTATGGCAATCGATACAGGTTTTCCCTTCCTCAATGGCTTTGGTATGCATCTTCGCCGCCACGGTTTTCTGCGCGGTTAAATCCATATAATCGAAGTTGTGGCAGTTACGACACTCCTGCGAGTTGTTGTTTTGCATCCTGCGCCATTCGTTTCTCGCCAGCTCAATGCGATGATCCTCGAACTTTTGCGGCGTATCAATGATGCCGAAAATCTTGGCGTACACCTCTTTGCTCGCCTGAATTTTACGCAGCATCTTCGGGCCCCACTCGTGCGGCACGTGACAATCCGGACAGGTGGCACGCACGCCGCTGCGGTTGTTGTAGTGCACCGTCTGCATATACTCCTGGTAGACGTTATTACGCATCTCATGGCAGCCAATACAGAACTGCTCGCGGTTGGTCATCTCCATCGCGGTGTTGAAGCCGCCCCAGAAAATAATCCCGCCGGCAAAGCCCAGAATCAGCAGCGTGCCCAGCGCCAGACGGCTTGGACGTCGCCACCAGCGCCAGATGCGCAGAAGTTTCTCTTTCATCATTTCCTCACTTACCGAAGCCATCAGCCGGTTTGAAGGTGTTCTCCACCACCGGCTTAGCATCGGTTTGCGGCACGTGACACTGCAGGCAGAAGTAGCGACGCGGCGATACGGTGCTGCTCACCAAACCATCGCGATCGGTGAAGTGCGTTGGGCTAACGCGCGGCGCGCCGGTGGTGAGGTAGCTCTGCGTGCCGTGGCACTGCAGGCAGCGGTTAACGTTTTTCGTCACCTGATAGCCATCCACGCTATGCGGGATCACCGGCGGCTGATTCACGTAGTTGAGCGGCTTACGGCTCTGCTCTTTGGGCTGATGAATGGTGCCCTGCTGCGTAGCGGTCACTTCCGGTGACTGATTGAGATCGACGCCGTTATTAGCGTAGACCGTGCCGCCGAGCATCAGGGCGGCCAACGTAACGAGTGTGATTAAGGGTTTCATTGCATCCTGCCTTAAATTTTAACCAGCTTAACGGCGCATTTTTTGTAATCGGTCTGCTTCGATAGCGGATCGGTAGCATCCAGGGTGACGTTATTCGCCAGCACGCCGGCATCGAAGAACGGCATAAACACCAGGCCTTTTGGCGGCTGATTACGACCGCGCGTTTCGACGGTGGCGATGGTTTCACCACGGCGTGACACCACGCGAACCTTTTCACCGCGACGGAAATTGCGATCTTTGGCATCAAGCGGATGGATATAGAGTAGCGCCTGCGGCACCGCACGGTGCAGTTCAGGTACGCGACGCGTCATGGTGCCGGTGTGCCAATGTTCCAGCACGCGGCCGGTACAGAACCACAGATCGAACTCGTCATCCGGTGATTCCGCTGGCGCTTCGTACGGCAGGGCGAAAATGGTCGCTTTGCCATCCGGCTTGCCGTAGAAACGCACACCTTCACCGGCTTTAACGTAGCTGTCGTAACCTTCGCGATAGCGCCAGCGCGTCTCTTTGCCGTCAACCACCGGCCAGCGCAGACCACGCGCTTCGTGGTAAGCATCAAACGGGGCGAGATCGTGGCCGTGACCCCGACCAAAGCTGGCGTACTCTTCGAACAAGCCTTTCTGGATATAGAAGCCGAACTCGCGGGCTTCGTCATTCAGTCGATCATCCGCCACTTCGCTCAGCGGGAACTGGTTGACCTGGCCGTTGGCGTAGAGCACGTCAAACAGCGTTTTGTCGCGCAGTTCCGGATGCTGCTCAATCAGCGCTTGCGGCCAGACTTCAGAGACGTTGAAACGTTTGGAGAAGTTCACCAGCTGCCACAGATCGGATTTCGCCTCGCCCGGCGCCTTCACCTGCTGATGCCAGAACTGGGTACGACGCTCGGCGTTGCCATAGGCGCCCTCTTTCTCCACCCACATGGCGGTAGGCAGAATCAGATCGGCTGACAGCGCGCTCACGGTTGGATAGGGATCGGACACGACAATGAAGTTGCGCTCATCGCGCCAGCCCGGCATACGCTCCTGCGTCAGGTTCGGACCGGCCTGCATGTTGTTGTTGCACATCACCCAGTAAGCGTTGAGCTTGCCATCTTTCAGCGCGCGATCCTGCGCTACGGCGTGCAAACCAATTTTGGCGGGCACGGTGCCCTGCGGCAGCTTCCACAGCTTCTCGGCAGTGGCGCGGTGTTTGTCATTATTGACCACCATGTCAGCTGGCAAGCGGTGCGAGAAAGTACCGACTTCACGCGCCGTGCCGCACGCCGACGGCTGACCGGTGAGCGAGAATGGACCGGTGCCCGGACGCGAGATTTTGCCGGTTAATAAGTGCAGGTTGTAGCACAGATTATTGGCCCACACGCCGCGCGTATGCTGGTTGAAGCCCATGGTCCAGTACGACACCACGTTAACTTTTGGATCGGCATACAGTTGCGCCAGCGCGATCAGCTGATCCTGCTCGACGCCGCTCATTTCGCTGGCTTTTTCGACCGTGTACTCCGAGACAAATTTGGCAAATTCATCAAAGCTCATTGGCGTCGATTCGCCGCTGTCGGGGTTCTTCGCCGCAGCCTGACGTGGATCGGTTGGACGTAAGCCGTAGCCGATGTCAGTCACGCCTTTGCGCAGCGTCACGTGATTCTGCATGAAGGCTTTATCGACCTTGTTGTTCTGAATAATGTAGTTGGCGATAAAGTTGAGGATCGCCAGATCGCTCTGTGGCGTGAACACCATGCCATTATCGGCCAGCTCAAAGCTGCGATGACGATAGGTGGAAAGCACCGCGACTTTGACATTGTCACTGCTGAGACGACGCGCCGTAATGCGTGACCAGAGGATCGGATGCATCTCGGCCATGTTGGAGCCCCACAGCACAAAGGCGTCGGCCTGCTCGATATCGTCATAGCAGCCCATCGGCTCATCCATGCCGAAGGTGCGCATAAAGCCCACCACCGCCGAAGCCATGCAGTGACGCGCATTCGGATCGAGGTTGTTGGTGCGGAAACCGGCTTTCATCAGCTTGGATGCGGCGTAGCCTTCCCACACCGTCCACTGGCCAGAACCGAACATGCCAACCGAATCCGGGCCGTTGGCTTTCAGCGCGGCTTTAAACTTCTCTTCCATAATATCGAAGGCTTGATCCCAGCTCACCGGGGTGAATTCGCCATCTTTAGCAAATTTACCGTCGGTCATGCGCAACAACGGCTGAGTCAGACGATCTTTTCCATACATGATCTTCGGCAGGAAATAGCCTTTGATGCAGTTCAGACCCCGGTTCACTTCTGCTTGCGGGTCGCCCTGCGAGGCCACCACGCGGCCATCCTGGGTACCAACCAGCACGCCGCAGCCGGTGCCGCAGAATCGGCATGGCGCTTTTTCCCAGCGAATCGGTGCAGCCAACGACGTAGCGGCTTTGGTGACGGTGGGAATGGTGAGTCCTGCAGCCGTGGCAGCAGCCGCCGCCGCATTGGCCTTCATAAAATCACGACGACTTATGCTCATGATGCTTCCTTACAAGGTTCTTCAATTTCGTCCTGCTGGTGATACACCAGCGATACCGCTAACACGCCAGCGATGTTGCGGCTCTCTTCAATATTGCGCAGCAGCGCGGCGCTATCTGCCGCACCCAGTGTCACCGCCAGCGTGCCGCGTGCGGCGTCTTCGGCCGCAATGTCGCAATCGGCAAAGGCCAGCAGCGCACCTTTTACGCTGGGAATCGACGTTGGTCGCGCCTGAATTACCAGGCCGCAAACGTGCCAACTGTTTTCATGGTTCATGATGTAATCCTGTGGCTGAAACCGGACATGGCGCGATACACGCGCCGCAACCGGTGCAGTGCTGCGGTAAGGTTTCAGGCTGTGCGATGCCGTTGGGCATCAGTTGGAAACGAATAGCTTGCTGCTCACAACTCTCCTGACAGCTGCGGCAATTCACGCCGAGGAGAGTGATGCAGCGATTGTCGATGCGAATACGCTGGGAAAAGGGTGCGCTATCACGCGCGTTGAACAGCGGCTGTGGACAGATTTCCACGCAGGCCGCGCAGAAGGTGCATTCGCCCTGCATAAAATCGAGGTGCGGCTCTTCTGCGCGATTAAGGCGGATAATGTGGGTTTCGCAGGCAGCCACGCATTTACCGCAGCCGTCACACCCTTTCTCTCCCCGCCACCACGGCAAAGCAATGCCGTCAGCAGACGCTACGCGCTGCCCGGTAAAGAGTTCACGTCGCGACAGCGCCATCGGTTCACCTTAATCGGGGGAATGAGAGATGGTGCGTAAAATAACCTGACGCTAATGAGGGCTATATCACCCCAAAGGGTTAAATCCCGATGTGGGATCAAGGGAAGGTGAATTGAAATAAAAACGGGGGCCAAAAGGCCCCCGCAGATGAGAATGGCTACGATTAACGCGCGTTATCGTCCGCCAGCGTTGGCGCTGCATCATCCTGATCGTCAGCATGATGTTCATGCTCTTTCATCGCTTCAGCATTGACGCGTTTACGTACGCCAAACCAACCCAGTACCAGCACCACGGCAATCAGCGGGATCGATGCAATGGTATAAGTGCCGTTCGGATAATCGAACGCCATCAGCACCAATACGCTCACCAGGAACAGCAGCGTTAGCCACGAAGTGAACGGTGCCCACGGCAGCTTGAAGCTGACATCTTCCGCCTTACCCTCTTTAATCGCCTTGCGCAGACGCATCTGGCACACCACGATAAAGCCCCACGACGAGATGATGCCGAGTGATGCTACGTTCAGTACGATTTCAAATACCTGCGACGGCACGTAGTAGTTCAGCACCACGCCGATAACGTAAACGGCAATGGTCACCAGGATACCGGCAAACGGCACCTGCTGTTTGCTCATCTTAGACATGAATTGTGGCGCAGATCCGCCCATCGACATCGAACGCAGAATACGCCCGGTAGAATAGAGGCCTGAGTTGAGGCTCGATAGCGCGGCGCTCAGCACCACGATGTTCATCACGCTACCAATATAAGGCACGCCGAGTTTGGAGAAGAAAGTCACGAACGGACTTTGTCCCGCCTGATAAGCATTCCACGGCAGCAGCAGCACCAGCAGCACTACGGAGCCAACGTAGAACAGACCGATACGCCAGATCACGCTGTTAATGGCTTTCGGCAGCATGGTTTTGGGATCTTTACACTCCCCCGCCGCCGTCCCTACCAGCTCAATCGAGGCAAAGGCGAATACGACGCCCTGCACCAGCACCAGCGCGGGCAGCAAGCCATGCGGGAAGAAACCGCCGTTATCGGTGATCAGATGGAAGCCGGTGGTGTTGCCGTCCAGCGGTTTACCGGTACCGAGGAACACCACACCCACGATCAGGAACACCACGATAGCCAGCACTTTCACCAGGGCGAACCAGAACTCCATTTCGGCAAACCACTTCACGCCAATCATGTTCATGGTGCCGACAATCGCCAGCGCGCCGAGGGCAAACACCCACTGCGGTACATCGCCAAATGCGCCCCAATAGTGCATGTAGAGCGCGACCGCGGTGATATCAACGATACCGGTCATCGCCCAGTTAACGAAGTACATCCAGCCCGCAACGTATGACGCTTTTTCCCCAAGGAATTCACGCGCATAAGAGACAAAGCTGCCGCTGGAAGGACGGTGTAACACCAGTTCGCCCAGCGCACGGAGGATAAAGAAGGAGAAGATACCGCACACCAGATAAACCAGTGCCAGTGCCGGACCGGCCATTTGCAGGCGCGCGCCAGCACCGAGGAACAGACCGGTACCGATAGCACCGCCGATGGCGATCATTTGTACCTGACGATTACCCATAGCTTTGTGGTAACCGCTGTCGTGAGAGTTGAGCCAGCGTCTTTTCGCAGCGCGTTGTTCGGCTGCGGTTTTTTTAGTTGATTTCATAGCTATCCTGTTTGTCCTGACCATCAATCACCGCCTAACCAAACGATTGCGTATGGCGGTGCGAAATGGGGTAAAACCCGGTGCCAGCGCGGCGGAACGATGTCGCGAGACGGGGCGGGAATTTACGGCGATGAATCCTACCCGTTCTGCATGAACGAAGCAAAAAATACCGCCAGGCTGCACGAGTTGAATTGTAATAATCCGTCGCGGTGCACAAAAAAACCGGCCAGAGGGCTGGCCGGAAAAGGGATTGCTACAGGGATAACTACTGGAGGGAATTAACGGTAAATCTCTGCGGTGCCGCTCCACAGGCTGGAATCGCCTGGGTTTTGCACACCGATAACGCGATAATGGCTGGCGCCTTGCTCTTCTGCTTTTTGCGACAGATGGCGTGTTGCATCATCCAGCGAACCGCGCACGCCGCTTATGGAAACGGTGCCCGCGCTTTGCAGGTTTTGTGCCTGAGTGGCGCTCAGTGGATCGGCTGCCAGCGTCGAGAAACTTGCGGTGGCAAGCAGTGCAGCAGTCAGAACGGCATAACGTGTCTTCATGAGATGCTCCTGTTGTCTTCCGTAGGGTTTAAGCGTGACAGGACTGATTATCACGCACGCAATGAAAACCAGGTTGAGCATGCGGTAAAGCCGTTCAATAATTCGCCAGCTAACCGCGAGTTTTCCAGGGAAAGGTAAAGAGAACTGGTTTTCTCTGCTAAAAGTAACCTGATGTGACGAGATCTGACTCGCCGTCACCGCGCAGCTGCCCTATAATCCCCCGCTCTTAAAAGGGTTATTACCGTGATTGTGAAACGTCCCGTTACTCGCACCATTGCGCGTGCGCTCAGCATTATTGTGCTGCTATCGCTGCTGACCACCGGGCTGGCGCTGATGACGCTCTCCAGCAGCCTGCGCGATGCCGAAGCCGTCAACGTTGCCGGCTCGCTGCGCATGCAGATTTACCGCCTGGCGTGGGATAGCGCGCGCGATCCACAGCAATTGGCACTTCACACGCAACTCTATCGGCAAACGCTAGACTCTCCAGCCTTACGGCATCTTGAGCGCCCGTGGGTGCCGCTGGAAGTCAGCAGCCGTTATCGCTACCTACGCGACAGCTGGCCAATGCTCCAGCAGACATTGCAACCCGAACGGGCGCAGATTTATCAGCAACGCGTTGCCAGCTATGTCAGCGAAATCGACCGCTTTGTGCTGGCTTTACAGCACTATGCTGAGCTGAAAATGCATCTGGTGGCCGCCAGCAGCCTGTTTGGCTTTTTGGCGATTGTCGCGCTGGCGCTGTGGACGATTCGCTTCATCCGCCGCAACGTGGTACGACCGCTTAATTCGCTGGTTACCGCCAGCCAATATGTCGAGCAGGCGAATTTCAGTTTTCCGGCGTTGCAGGTGGAACAGCCAAACGAGCTCGGCGTATTGGCGCAGGCCTTCACCACCATGGCGGAGCGGCTGCATTCACACTATCGCCTGCTGGAGTGCGCGGTACGGGAAAAAACTGAAGATCTTACCGCCGCTAATCGCACGCTTTCCCTGCTGTATGAGAGCTCACAAATTCTCACCAGCAGCCCCCCCAATCCGGAACTTTTCCAGGGCCTGCTGCGCCTGGTGCAACGCCGTGAAGCGTTAACGGTGCTGAAAATCTCCAGCGAGGGCATTGAGTTTCAGGCCGGTGTGGCGGCGGATGATGTGAGCTGGCAGCGTTTGCCGCTGCTGCAGGAAGAGCAGCGGTTGGGCGAGCTCTGCTGGCAAACCCGCCGGGCACCGCCTGCCGATGAACTGATGCAGAGCCTGGCGAACATGCTGGCGCGCGCTCTGTGGATTTGGCAGACGCAGAAACAGTATCAGCAGATGCTATTAATAGAAGAGCGCGCCACCATTGCGCGTGAACTACATGATTCGCTGGCGCAATCCCTCTCCTTCCTGCGCATCCAATTGGCCCTGCTGCGTCGTAATGTTGATGACACGCAGCCGCAGGCCCAGGCGATTATTGCCGATTTTGATCGCGCGCTGTCGGAAGCCTATCAGCAGCTGCGCGAGTTGCTGACCACTTTCCGCCTGACGATCGAGCAAGCAGATTTGGTACAGGCGATGCAGGCGATGATTGCGCCGTTACAAGAGCAGTCGCAGGCGGCGATCGATTTTGATTATCAACCCGGCCTGCAGATGCTGGATGCCCAGCAGCAGGTGCATGTGCTGCAGATTGCGCGCGAAGCGCTGCTCAATGCGATTCGCCATGCCCAGTCGCAGCACATTCAGATTCACTATCAGCGTGTCGCTGAAGAGGACCACTTGCTCACCATTGAAGATGACGGCTGCGGCATTAGCAGCCTCGAAGAGCCGCCGGGACATTATGGTTTGACCATTATGGCGGAACGCGCCGCGCGGCTCTCTGGCACGCTGATGATTACCCCGCAGCCGCAAGGCACGCGGGTTACGCTGCGTTTTCCGCCACGCCCCGCGCACCGGCTGAGTTAACATTGCGCATCAGGTCGCCATGCTTGGCGACCCTACGAAATTTGATACTGGAGACCTTATGGCTAACCCTTCCCTGACAATAATGATTGTTGACGATCATCCGCTGATGCGCCGAGGTATTCGCCAGCTGCTGGCGCTGGAGCCACGCCTGGAAGTGGTGGCCGAAGCCAACAACGGTACCGAAGCGCTGGCTGAAGCGCGCCGTTTGTCGCCGGATGTCATCCTGCTGGATCTCAACATGAAAGGCATGTCCGGGTTGGATACGCTGAAAGCACTGCGTAATGAAGGCATTGCCGCACGCATTCTGGTGTTGACCGTATCTGATGCGCGCAATGATATTTATGCCATGGTAGATGCGGGCGCCGACGGCTATCTGCTGAAAGACAGCGAACCCGAATTGCTGCTGGCGCAGGTGATGCGCGGCGCGAAAGGTGAGAATGTGTTTAGCGCAGCGGTGGCGGACTATCTCGCTACGCGTCAGCCGACGTCGAATCCGTTTAAACAGCTTACCGAACGTGAACTGGATGTGCTGCAGGAAGTGGCGCGTGGCTTATCCAATAAGGAGATCGCCGCCACGTTGCATATCTCGGAAGAAACGGTAAAAGTGCACATTCGCAATCTGCTGCGCAAACTGGATGTGCGTTCGCGCGTTGCCGCGACAGTACTGTGGCTGGAGAGCCGCCATGTGTAGCTGCGTACAAAAATCCGTCATTGCATTTACACTTTCTCCATAATTTACTCACGATTCTCTAATTTACGCCGCGTAAAGTAACTGCAGCAGGCGTTTTCGAGAGAGCACCTTGCACTCCGCCAGCGTGAAGCCTTCCGCGCATCACGCTCATCATAATAAAAGTAAAAATACGCAGTTGAGGAGTGTCGGTTCCATGTCGAATTTTTTTATCGACCGCCCCATTTTTGCCTGGGTTCTGTCTATTTTACTCTGCCTGTGCGGCACGCTGGCGATTATCTCGCTACCGATTGAGCAATATCCCGATCTCGCGCCGCCCAACGTGCGCATCACCGCTAACTATCCCGGCGCATCAGCGGAAACGCTGGAGAATACCGTTACGCAGGTTATCGAACAGAACATGACCGGTATCGATAATTTGATGTACATGTCCTCGAACAGCAGCAATACCGGCCAGGCACAAATCACCCTCACCTTTACCGCCGGCACCAATCCCGACGAAGCGCGTCAGCAGGTGCAAAACCAACTGCAAAGTGCGCTACGCAAACTGCCCGCGGCGGTACAGTCACAGGGCGTTACGGTTAATAAAACCGGTGATAGCAATATCCTGATGATTGCCTTTGTCTCTACCGATGGCAGTATGGACAAACAGGATATTTCAGATTATGTCGCCAGTAACATTCAGGATCCGCTCAGCCGTATCGATGGCGTCGGCCAGGTAGATGCCTACGGCTCACAATATGCGATGCGTATCTGGCTCGATCCTAACAAGCTGATTGCCTACGCGCTGACCACCGAAGATGTGGTGAGCGCCATTGAATCGCAGAATGCGCAGGTTGCGGTCGGCCAGGTCGGTGGCTTGCCGTCGGTGGATAAGCAGGCGCTTAACGCCACCGTGAATGCGCAGTCGATGCTACAAACCCCCGAACAGTTCAAAGCGGTCACGCTGAAGACCAATAGCGACGGCTCGGTGGTGACGCTCGGCGATGTGGCGGAGGTGGCGATGGGCGCGGAGAAATATGACTTCCTCAGCCGCTACAACGGCCAGGCAGCATCCGGACTCGGCATCAAGCTGGCTTCCGGCGCCAATGAGATGAACACTGACAAACTGGTGCGTGCGCGTATTGCCGAGCTGTCGAACTATTTCCCGCACGGGCTGGAAGCCAAAGTCGCCTACGAAACCACCCCGTTTGTTAAAGCCTCGATTAAAGACGTGGTGAAAACCCTGCTGGAAGCGATCCTGCTGGTTTTCCTGGTGATGTATTTGTTCCTGCAAAACTTCCGCGCCACGCTGATTCCCACCATTGCGGTGCCGGTGGTGCTGCTCGGCACCTTTGCGGTGCTCTACGCCTTTGGCTACAGCATCAACACCTTGACCATGTTCGCGATGGTGCTGGCGATCGGATTATTGGTGGATGATGCCATCGTGGTGGTGGAGAACGTCGAGCGCATCATGAGCGAGGAGGGCCTGTCGCCGCGCGCTGCGACGCGCAAATCGATGGGGCAGATTCAGGGCGCGCTGGTCGGCATTGCGCTGGTGCTGTCGGCGGTGTTTGTGCCGATGGCGTTCTTCGGCGGCACCGTTGGCGCCATCTATCGCCAGTTCTCGATCACCATCGTGTCGGCCATGGTGCTGTCGGTGTTGGTGGCAATGATTCTGACGCCCGCGCTCTGTTCGACGCTGCTGAAACCGCTGCAGCAAGGCCATCATCACGGTCGTCGCGGTTTCTTCGGCTGGTTCAACCGTACCTTCAACGCCAGCGCAGAGCGCTACGAGCGCGGCGTGGCCAAAATCCTGCGCAAAGGCGGCCGCTGGCTGCTGCTCTATCTCGCGATTATCGGCGTAATGGCCTTTCTGTTTATCCGCCTGCCAACCTCGTTCCTGCCGCTGGAAGATCGCGGTGTGTTCCTGACGCAGGTGCAACTGCCCGCCGGGTCAACGCTGCAGCAAACCTCGGACGTGGTTGCCAAGGTCGAAAATTACTACATGACCGCCGAGAAAGATAACGTGGTTTCGGTGTTCTCCACCATCGGTGCCGGCCCTGGCGGTAACGGCCAGAACGTGGCACGCCTGTTCGTCCGTTTGAAAGATTGGGAAGAGCGTCCAGGTAGCGATCGCACTTCTTTCGCTATCATCGAGCGAGCCACCAAAGCCTTCCACAAAATTAAAGAGGGTCGCGTCATCGCCAGCAGTCCACCGGCGATTACCGGCATGGGCAGCTCGTCCGGCTTCGATATGGAGTTGCAGGATCACGGCGGCATCGGCCACACCCAGCTGATGGCAATGCGCGATAAGCTGCTGGAAATGGCTGACAGCAATCCGGCGCTGTCGCGCGTGCGTCACAACGGCCTCGATGACAGCCCACAGCTGCAGATCGATGTCGATCAGCGCAAAGCGCAGGCGCTTGGCGTGTCGCTGGATACCATCAATGACACCTTAACCACCGCGTGGGGCTCAACGTACGTCAATGATTTCCTCGATCGTGGACGCGTGAAAAAAGTCTACGTGCAGGCTGCCGCAGAGTTTCGCATGCTGCCGGAAGACGTGAATAAATGGTACGTGCGCAACAATAGCGGCGGCATGGTGCCCTTCTCCGCGTTCGCCACCAGCCACTGGCAAACCGGTTCGCCGCGTCTGGAGCGTTACAACGGTTACTCGGCGCTGGAAATTGTGGGCGAAGCGGCTAACGGCGTCAGCAGCGGTACGGCGATGGACGTGATGGAAAAACTGGTGGGCCAGCTGCCGCTCGGGGTTGGCTTCCAGTGGACCGGCGCCTCCTATCAGGAACGTTTGTCCGGCTCGCAGGCACCGGCGCTGTATGCAATTTCGCTGCTGGTGGTGTTCCTGTGCCTGGCGGCGCTGTATGAGAGCTGGTCAATTCCCTTCTCGGTGATGCTGGTGGTGCCGCTCGGCGTGGTCGGTGCGCTGGTGGCGACCTGGATGCGCGGGCTGGAAAACGACGTCTATTTCCAGGTCGGTTTGCTGACGGTCATCGGCTTGTCGGCGAAGAATGCCATTTTGATCGTTGAGTTCGCTAATGAGATCAACAGCAAGGGCCGCGAACTGCTGGAATCGACGCTGGAAGCCTCGCGTCAGCGCCTGCGCCCGATTCTGATGACCTCGCTGGCGTTTATCTTCGGCGTGCTGCCGATGGCGATCAGCAGCGGCGCGGGTTCCGGCAGCCAGCATGCGGTCGGCACCGGCGTGATGGGTGGGATGATTTCGGCCACCGTGCTGGCCATTTTCTTCGTACCGCTGTTCTTTGTGGTAGTACGTCGTCGCTTCCCGCTGAAAGAGAAGCCGCACGATTAATTCTATTAGGTCGTCATAAATGACGCCCCTACGTCCGTGCATACCCCAACCGTAGGGTCGCCATTTATGGCGACCGTTTTAAAGGCCCGTGACGACGCAATAAAAAAGCCGCCATTGCATACATGGCGGCTTTATTGTTGTGTGTGGTAAGAATTACAGCAAGTTGGGAAATGCCCTGCTTTTCTCTTCACGCGTTACTTACGTAACATCGCTTCGATAAATTCTTTCCAGTTTCCCATTTCGGTGTCGACCATAAAATCCTCTCTTATTGTAGTGGCGATTCTACGCCGTTTTTTTCTACAGGTGAATACGCTTCCACCTCTCATCACTATCGGCAAACGCGCGCAAAAGCTGTAATTTTCTGAAATTGCGTAGTGACGCACATTTCAGCAACTGCATAATGCGTCAGGAAAAAAGCCCAACTTAAATCGCGTAGCACAAATTGCCGTTTAGGATAATCCTTAGTGGCCTGATGATGCCGTGGGCAATTACGGATGGGATAGATGAAAGCGTTTTCTGGATCTAAGTAATAAAATTTATAACGGCAAAAGTGTCATGAAAAAAAGCGGCAATCGCCGTCAGCGCTCACGACACTTAGATCGCTGTGGTAAACTCGCGCTTTATTTTTAACAAAATGGGAATAAGCGATGACAGCGCAGTGGGTGATGTACGGAATTAAAAATTGCGACACGATTAAAAAAGCACGCAACTCTTTAGAGGCTTCCGGCATCGACTATCGTTTTCATGATTATCGCGTGGATGGCATTGACGACGCGCTGCTGCAATCGTTCATTGACCAGCTTGGTTATGAAGTGCTGTTAAACACGCGCGGAACCACGTGGCGCAAGCTGCCGGAAGCCGATCGCGCCGCGGTTAACGATGCGGCCAGCGCCAAAGCGGTGATGCTCGCGCAGCCTGCCATCATCAAGCGCCCCGTGTTAGCTGCACCCAATGGCGATCTGCTGGTCGGCTTCAACGATTCCCTTTATTCCGCGTTTATCCAGGAGAAGTCATAACATGTTCTGTCCGGTCATTGAGCTGGCTCAGCAGCTTATCCGTCGCCCCTCTCTCAGCCCAGATGATGCCGGTTGCCAGGCGCTGCTGATTGCGCGTCTGGAAGCCATCGGCTTTAACATTGAGCCGATGCACATTGGCGATACGCTCAACTTTTGGGCGACGCGCGGCCAGGGCGAAACGCTGGCATTTGCCGGACATACCGATGTGGTGCCGCCGGGCGACGCCAATCGCTGGATCAGCCCGCCGTTCGAGCCGAGCATCCGCGACGGCATGCTGTTTGGTCGCGGTGCGGCTGACATGAAGGGCTCGCTGGCCGCAATGGTAGTGGCAGCGGAGCGCTTTGTTGCCGCCAATCCACAGCATAAAGGTCGTCTGGCGTTTCTGATTACCTCCGATGAGGAAGCCAGCGCGGTTAACGGTACGGTAAAAGTGGTTGAGCGTTTGATGGCGCGCAACGAGCGCATGGATTACTGCCTGGTCGGCGAACCGTCGAGCACCGAAATCGTTGGCGACGTGGTGAAGAATGGTCGTCGCGGCTCAATGACCGCCAATCTTACCCTTCACGGCGTGCAGGGCCACGTGGCTTATCCGCATCTGGCGGACAATCCGGTGCATCGCGCCATGCCTGCGCTGAATGAGCTGGTGGACACCGTGTGGGATGAAGGCAATGAATTCTTCCCGCCAACCAGTATGCAGATCGCCAACGTGCAGGCCGGCACTGGCAGCAATAACGTGATCCCCGGTGAATTCTTTGTGCAGTTCAACTTCCGCTTCAGCACCCAGCTCACCGATCAGATGATCAAAGATCGCGTGGCGGAACTGCTGGATCGTCATCAGCTGCGTTATACGCTGGAGTGGAATGTTTCCGGTCAACCGTTCCTGACTTCACGCGGCAAGCTGGTTGATGCCGTGGTAAACGCCGTAGCGCACTATAATGAGATTAAGCCACAGTTGCTGACCACCGGCGGCACTTCGGATGGGCGCTTCATCGCGCGCATGGGGGCGCAAGTGGTGGAACTGGGCCCGGTGAACGCCACCATTCATAAGATTAATGAGTGCGTGAAAGCGTCAGATTTGCAGATGCTGAGCCGTATGTATCAGCGCATCATGGAACAACTGATCGCCTAAACGCGCCGAAGGAGCAAGGGATGGAATTCTTTAAAGAGTACTGGTGGATCCTGGTGATCCTGCTGATGGTCGGTATTTTGATGAATGTTTACAAAGACCTAAAACGTATCGACCATAAAAAGTTCATGGATAACAAACCGTCTTTGCCGCCGCATCGAGATTTTAACGATAAGTGGGACGATGAAGAGGATTGGCCGAAGAAGAAATAACCCCAGTTAAATCAGTCTCCTTACCCGTAGCGGCGCGATTTATCGCGCGTGTTTAGCAGCAGTCTCGCTGTAACAATGCGCGATAAATCGCGCCGCTACGAAGTGTGCAGATATAAATTTAGATCATCATCACCACATCATCATCGCCGGGCTTAGCGCCGCTCAGCGCTTCATCGAAGTAACGACGCGGCACGGTATAACGCAGATGATTGAGCGCCAGCTCCATGCTGCGATCGTCAATGGCGTGCGGCAGATCCTCAACCACATCCAGCGTTACATCGCCACCTAGCAACATAAGGCGTTGCTTCGCCTCCTCTGCGTGCTTGAGCGGAATCTGCTCATCGTAATCGCCATGAATCAGATGGATAGTGTTGCGGGTAGATGCGCGCTGCGGCAGCGTGGCATAGCGGCCGCTAAACACAATTGCTCGCCCGGCCAAATCTGGCTGCGCCTTAACGCCTTCCAGCACCATGGTGCCTCCCTGTGAAAAACCGACCAGCGCAGTTGCTTCGGCGCGTACCCCGCTTTGCTGCTGCCAGTGACGCACCGATTCCACGAATTCCGGCATCACCGCATCCACGCCCTGCTGCTCCGAGCGATCGTGCGCCGGAATATCGGCAAACCACAGGCGTCCCTGAGGAACGCTGCTGGCAGCGTAAGGTGCGCCAACGGAAACCACCAGCGCTTGCGGGAACGCCTTAGCGAACCAGCTGCCAATCTGCGCCATCGAATCCGGGTTGTCGTTTACGCCGTGATACAGCAGGAACAGCTGCGCTGCACTGCTGGGTTGCTGAACAATTACATATAGTAGTGCCATAAGATCCTCCTCAAATCACTATACGCCGCTGCTCGCACAGAGATACCGGGAAAATTTGAATGAGATAATGGATTTATTGCAACGAAGGGATCTGCGGTGCCGCGTCAGGATTGAGCTGAATTAGGGCCTCGGCAACTTCAGATCGCAGCTTGTGCATCAACGCCTTGCGCCCGCTAAGTCCCGCATTTTGCGCCGCGCTGCTCAGCGACTGTTTTTGCAGCAGAATGGCATGCAACAAGGGTGAAGAAGCGTGGCGCACCAGACGCTGTAACACCGCATAGCTGGCTTCAAAAGGGCGCTGTGCCCAGGCGAAACCCGCCAGCAGCGCCCAATCGTCATCATTGAGCAATTGGCTGTCATCGCTTGCCAGCGATAACGGCAGTTCAATGATCTCCTGCAGCCACGGCCAGTCGCGCGCCAGGCGCTGCGCTGCCTGCTGTTGTAGCGCTTCGCCTTTTGCAGTCATCGCCAGCATCGCCATCGCGGCATAGCAGCCGCTGCTGGCTTCGCGCTGCGAACCCACCCGCACCAGCGTAAAACCGCAGGCGCGCCAGAAGTGCCACAGGGATTCGGTGTAGCCGAAACTAACCGAAAGATAATCACAGCCCCGCGCCTGTTGGCGTGCCGTTGCGACTAAAGCTTTGCCGATACCGCGCTGGCGCTGTGCCGCCTGCACCGCAATCCGGCTAATGCGTTGTGAACGCAGCGTCGCCGCCTGCGCAAAACCCGCATGCGCCGCCAGCGATTGCGCCACCAGATTGCCACGCGGCCGGCGGTAACCCGCCCATATCGCTTCTGCTAGCGCTTGATCTAATCCGCCCTCCTCCACCAGCCACAGCGCGCCGGTGATGTGTTCACCTTCCCCGGCTAACCAAAAACGCATGCCAGGTGCATCCAGCATGCGGCGTAAATCCAGCGGTGACGTGCGGTAGTGCGCGCTGGCCAGCAGGCGGTAACCCGCTTCCAGCGCAGAAAAGTTTTGCTGTGGTGTCGCCGGGAAAATTGCGACGTCGGCGTTTACGCGGCTTTCCTGCGCATCCTCAAACAGCAACGCCTGACTGAGCCACTGCTCCAGCGGATCGTTGGGCGACCAACGCAACGGCTCGTCGAGCTGGAAGTAACGAACATCGGGCAAGGTGGCGCAGAAGCGCAGCATAAAACCGCGTCCGGTACCTTCATAACCTTGTACGGTGGTGGTGAGCAGCACACGCGGAAAACGCTGCACCAGCTGCTGCAACAGCGGCGTGGGAATCGCTGCCGCTTCATCGACAATCAGCCATTGCGCCAGCGGCGTCTGTTCTCGCGCCAGAATGGCATCCGGTGCCATAAAGCGGAAATGCTCACCCGCAAAGTCGGCCAGCACCTCGGTTGAGACTTTGCCGGGCGCCGTCACTAAACAGTGCTGATTCTGCTGCGCCAGCATGCCCGCCAATGCAGATTTGCCGCGACCGCGCGCGGCGGTGATCACCGCGACGCCGGCAGGCATCGTTTCGAGCTGTTGCAGGATTTGCGCCTGCTGCTGTGGTGCCTGGCAGTGCCATTCGGGCAGATCAATGTCGGCGGGATAACGCACAGGTTGATGCTGACGCTGCAACATTACCTGCGCATCGTCGAGAAGAAGAGATTGGAGATGATGGATAAAATGCGGTGTGGCGATCGGTTCGGCGACATCGGCCCAACGCAGGCTGTCAGCATCCGTTTGCGTTGGCCAGCTTTTCCAGGCGGGCGTCAATAGCAATAACCAGCTGCCTGCACGCAAGGTTCCCGCCAGCGCCGCGAAGGCTTCGGCATGAAAACCTTTACGTGCATCAAATATCGCGTGCTGGAACTCACGGCCCAGTAACGTGCGCAACGCGGTTGGCGCGACCGCGTGCGGCAAATCATCGCTATCGCTGAGCGTCAGCCAATCGCCTTGCAACTCCGCTCGCCATTGCGAGGCTTGCTGCCGGGCCCAATCCGCTTCGCCAGCAATCACACTCAGGCGGCGAATGCCTGCACGCTGCATCGCCGCCGTCGGTTCAATCAAGGACATCACTTGCTAGCGAAGGTGTTGCACTGACCGGGATCGCCGCTATCGAAACCGCGCTTCAGCCAGGTGTAACGCTGCTGGGATGTACCGTGCGTGAAGCTGTCCGGCACCACGCGGCCCTGACCTTTCTGCTGCAAGCGATCGTCGCCAATGGCTTCTGCCGCATTTAGCGCTTCCTGCAGATCGCCAACTTCGAGAATATTTTGCTGCTGCATATAATGGCCCCAAACACCAGCAAAGCAGTCAGCCTGCAGCTCCATCTTCACCGACAGTTGATTAGCCTGCGCCTGACTCGCGCCCTGCTGCATCTGGCGTACTTTCGGCTCAATACCGAGCAGTTTTTGTACGTGATGGCCAACTTCGTGGGCAATGACATAGCCCTGCGCAAAATCGCCGCCGGCACCGAGTTTGGTTTTCATATCATCGTAAAACGACAAATCGATATACACGGTTTGATCGGCCGGGCAATAAAACGGCCCCATCGCCGATTGGCCGGTACCACAATTGGTGCGCGTCGCACCGCGATACATCACCAGTTTCGGCGGCACGTACTGTTTGTTCATCTGCTGGAACAGCTTGCTCCAGGTATCTTCCGTGGTCGCCAGAATCACCGAGGTGAATTTGGCATCTTCATTGCTCTGCGCGGTGTTCACCTGACGCTGCTGCGAAGTTGGCGCGACGCTACCGCCGCCTTCCAGCAGCGCGGTGAGGTCGTAGCCGTAATAGCCTGCAACAGCGACAACCACTAACAAGATCAGGCCACCTTTGCCGCGCGGAATGCGGATTTGCCGTCCGCCACCGCTGCCAATGCCCGGTGAATCATTGCGTCGATCTTCTACATTGTCGCTTTCACGACGCCCTTGCCAGCGCATGGCCTACTCCTTTAAACATGTTTTGGCATGATTTTAGTTGGCGGCGCAGGTTAGCACCAGTGTTGTAGTCACATAACACCGTAGGGTCGTCATTAATGACGACCTCTATTACGGGCATAAAAAAAGGTCGTCATAAATGACGACCCTCCAAGATAGGTGGACAGACTTAATCCAGCTTCACACCCAAACGCTGGGCGACTTCTTCGTACGCTTCAACCAGGCCGCCGAGGCTCTGACGGAAACGGTCTTTGTCCATTTTGTCCATGGTGTTTTTGTCCCACAGGCGCGCGCCGTCTGGCGAGAACTCATCGCCCAGCACCACTTCGCCGTTGAACAGACCAAACTCCAGCTTGAAGTCGACCAGGATTAAGCCCGCGTCATCAAACAGCTTGCTCAGCACGTCGTTGGCTTTAAAGGTCAGCTCTTGCATACGTGCCAGATTGGCTTTGCTCACCCAACCAAAGGTTTCGCAATAGGATTCGTTCACCATCGGGTCGTGTTTGGCGTCATCTTTCAGGAAGAGATCAAACAGCGGTGGATTGAGTACAATGCCCTCTTCCACGCCCAGACGTTTTACCAGCGATCCTGCCGCACGGTTGCGCACCACGCACTCGACCGGCACCATCTCCAGCTTTTTCACCAGCGCTTCGTTATCCGACAGCAGCGCTTCCATCTGGGTCGGAATGCCCGCTTCCTGCAATTTGGTCATGATGAAATGGTTGAACTTGTTGTTCACCATCCCTTTGCGATCAAACTGCTCGATTCGTGCACCGTCTCCTGCTGACGTATCGTTGCGGAATTCAAGTACCAGCAGATCCGGATTATCGGTGCTGTATACGGTTTTCGCTTTACCGCGATACAACTCAGCTCGCTTTTGCATCTTGTTAACTCCAAACATGAAAGAACACGTGTTCAGCGGTGTTTCACCGCGCGCCGACTGCATGACGCAATCGTTTACTTCGCCGGGCGCTATTATGCCAAATCCAAAACAAAAAGGCCGGAGAATCTCCGGCCCTTTGGCAATTTATTTCAGCGCGCCTTGAATCACTGATACCAGCGCATCATTCTGCGTCTGGGTTAGCACGTGACCTTTCGGATCGATGAACTGCAGACTACTGCGGTTATCCAGATCGCCAACCTGCAATTTGTAATCGCCGTTTGGTAATTCCGGATCTTTCGCACCGATCTCATCCCACACGCCGCTGCCCGGCTGTTTGTAGGTGACTTTCAGGCTGCCCTGCGAACGGTTGTCGTCAGTGACTTCCATGCCCACGCGTTTCAGCGCCGCTGGCAAACGCTGCCAGGTCACGTTGAACGGTGCACGCAGAATCAACAGCGGTAAACCGGTATCGTCCGCGCCGCTCTGCACATCAATTTGTCCGGTAGCACGGTTTGCTGCGGCATCCTGGCTGGCAGAATCCACTTTATCCAGACCGGTGCTGATGTCGTTCAGCATCTGGCCGGTATAGCGTTGGATCTGCGCCGGAGAAGTGACGGTCTGACCTGACTGCTGCAGTTCGAGCAGACGTACCGTCAGCACTTGCTGATAGCTCTGATTCTGCACGCTGATCTGATAGCGACCGCGATACTGGTTATCTTCGTCAGCACGGTTCCACTGCACCCAATCGGTAGTCAGCTGCTGTGAAGCATCATCACGCTGCGCAATCGGGAACTTGTAAGACTGGACTACGCCAACCACTTGCGACCAGATCGAACCCCGGCTGCTTTCCACGGCCAGCACGCCGGTGTTACCGGTGAACTGCGCACGCGTGCCGTTCAGCAATGCCAGCGGCTGGGCTGGCGGACGAATATCCAGCTCTTTACCAACTGCGCCTTTGGCGACGCTATGCGGAACATCGTAATCACCATTCTGCAGTGGCAGAATCATGCCGGCGGGCGCTTTTAAATCCTGCAGCTCAGGCGCCTGCAGGTAAGATTCGTCGCCGCTGACCTGGCGCTTATAACGCTGATCGTTGGAACACGCTGTTAGCAGCATCAGGGTGGAAAGGCCCACTACCGTTGCCAGCGTCGAGCGCTTAACTGAATAACTCATTGATTCTCCCTAAATTATCGCAGACCCGCTTTAATCAGCGCCTGAGCCGTTTTCGCCTGACCCGCTTCGGTCAGTGGCGTCATTGGCAAGCGCAGCGTGTCATCCGCGATTAATCCTAGCTGTTTTGCTGCCCATTTCACCGGGATTGGATTGGGTTCACAGAAAAGCGTCTGGTGCAGATGCATCAGACGCTGATTCAGGCGACGCGCTTCGGCGAATTTGCCCTGTTGCGCCAACGCACAGAGTTCAACCATTTCACGTGCCGCAATATTAGCCGTTACCGAAATGACGCCTTTGCCGCCCAGTTGCATGGAGTCCAGCGCCGTGGCGTCATCACCGCTGACGATGATGAACTCATCATTAACCAGCTCTTGGATCTGTGAGATGCGCGATAAGTTCCCGGTAGCCTCTTTGATTCCGATAATATTTTTAATTTCGGCCAGACGCGCGACGGTTTCCGGCAGCATGTCGCAACCGGTACGCGAAGGAACGTTATACAGCATCTGCGGCAGATCGGTGCTTTCCGCAATGGCTTTAAAGTGCTGGAACAAGCCTTCCTGGGTTGGACGGTTGTAGTAAGGCGTCACCGTTAAACAGCCCACAACACCGCTGCCGGTAAAGCGTTTCGTCAGGGAGATGCCTTCAGCTGTGGCATTGGCGCCGGTGCCAGCGATAACCGGAATACGGCCATCGGCCAGTTCTAGGGTTTGCATTACTACATCACCGTGCTCGTCATGGCTGAGCGTGGCTGATTCGCCGGTGGTGCCAACAGAAACAATCGCCGCGGTGCCGCTGGCAACATGATAATCAATCAGTTTTTTTAGACTTTCGCGGCAGACATTACCTTTTTCATTCATTGGCGTAATGAGCGCAACAATACTTCCGGTGAACATGGGCTATCCCCTCGACAAACAAGTGCCTCATGTTACGTTTTACATTGAAAGAAAAGCAAGCGAGCCACGCCATTCCCGCGCTTGTCAGCAGTTTTTTTTATGTTTACCTTATAGTTATTAGCGAACGTACAGGAAATGCCATTTTGTCGCAGTCACAGCCTCACCATCTGGTGATCACCGCACTGGGCGTTGATCGTCCGGGTATCGTCAATACCATCACCCGCCACGTCAGTAGCTGCGGCTGTAATATCGAAGACAGTCGTCTGGCGATGCTCGGTGATGAGTTCACCTTCATCATGCTGCTCTCCGGCAGCTGGAATGCGATAACCCTGATTGAATCTACGCTGCCAATGAAAGGTGCCGAGCTGGAGTTGCTGATTGTGATGAAGCGCACCAACGCACGCGCTACGCCACCGATGCCCGCCACCGTGTGGGTGCAGGTTGAAGTCCCGGATTCTCCGCACATCATTGAGCGCTTCACCGATCTGTTCGATAAACACCAGATGAATATCGCCGAATTGGTCTCGCGGATTAAACCGTCGCAGGATGGCGTAGCCCCGACGCTCTATATTCAAATGACGGCGCACAGCCCGGCCAATCCGGTCAGCGCCCCTATCGAGCAGGCTTTCAATCAGCTGTGCGAAGAACTGCATGCACAAGGCTCAATTCGTCTTTATAGTGTGACCGACGATGCCAACAGCAGCGTTTAATCAGGCTCCGGGTTATTTCGCCACACACTCTGCCGCTGCGGCAAACCGTGTAGTGAAATAACCCTGACGGTAAACACCCCCTGGCACTTTTGTTCCTGATGGTGTATTACCCACAGCATGTAAAAAATAATGGAGAGTTGTGATGAATCCACTGAAAGCCGGTGATACCGCACCGAAATTTAGCTTGCCCGATCAGGACGGCGAACAAGTAAATTTGGCCGACTTCCAGGGACAGCGCGTTCTGGTCTATTTCTATCCGAAAGCCATGACGCCGGGTTGCACCGTTCAGGCCTGCGGTCTGCGCGACAACATGGATGAGTTGAAAACTGAGGGTGTCACAGTACTGGGCATCAGCACCGATAAAGCCGAGAAGTTGTCGCGCTTTGCCGATAAAGAGATGCTGAACTTCACGTTGCTATCCGATGAAGATCATCAGGTGTGTGAACAGTTTGGCGTGTGGGGTGAGAAAACCTTTATGGGTAAAACCTACGACGGCATTCACCGCATCAGCTTCCTGATCGATGACGAAGGCAAGGTAGAGAAAGTGTTCGACGATTTCAAAACGTCTAACCACCACGACATCGTGTTGGATTATCTGAAATCAGCCTGATAGTAACGGGTGCGCAAGCCGCACCCGTTCTCTTTTACTCTATTCGCGGCTCATCAAGCGCCGGTGTTTCAGGCCAGGCATGCACCACGGCTTTTACCAACGTTGCCAGCGGAATCGCAAAGAACACGCCCCAAAATCCCCACATCCCGCCAAAAATCACCACTGACAGAATGATCACCAGCGGATGCAGATTCACCGCTTCCGAGAACAGAATCGGCACCAGCACGTTGCCATCCAGCGCCTGAATCACCAGATAGATGGCGATCATGGTCCAGAAATCGCTGCCCAGTCCCCACTGGAACAGGCCAACGCCAATCACCGGAAGGGTCACCACCATCGCGCCGATATAGGGAATCAGTACTGAAATTCCGACCAGCACCGCCAGCAACAGCGAATAGTTGAGGCCCAGCATCAGAAACGCCAGCCAGGTAACAAAGCCTACCGCCACCATTTCCAGCACTTTGCCGCGAATGTAATTAGTGATCTGCTGATTCATCTCTTGCCACACCACACCCGCCAGACCGCGATTGCGCGGCAGCACGCGACGCACCGCGCTCAGCATCTGCTCTTTATCTTTCAGCAGGAAGAACACCATCAGCGGCACCAGCACCAGATAGATCATCAGCGTCATCAAGCCCACCAGCGACGCCAGTGAATACTTCACCAACGATTCGCCTAAGCCAGTCAGGCGGCTGCGCAGATTCTCCACGATGATGTCGATGATGCCAGCATCAACCAGTGCCGGATAACGCTTCGGCAAGCCAGCGGCAAAGAGATAGAGTTTATTCAGCATATTGGGCAAGTCGCGGGTCAGATTAATGCCCTGCTGCCAGGCCACCGGCGCCACAATCAACACCATCACCAATAAGATGCCCGCGAACACCACCAGCACCGCGCTGGTGGCCCAGGTGCGGCTACAACCGGCGCGCTGCAGGCGTACCGTTGGCCACTCAAGCAGGTAGGCGAGCACTAACGCCACCAGCAGCGGCGCCAGTAAACCGCTTAGGAAGAACAGAATACAAAACGCCGCCAGCAGAATCACCAGCAGGCCGATAGCCTGCGGGTCGCTGAAGCGGCGTTTGTACCATTGATAAAGCAGAGCGAGCATGCAAAACATCCTTGAAACGAAAACAGAAAAGCGCACGTTCCGTAGCGGTGCCATAAATTACGTCGCTACGGAACGTGCATGATAGGGGGGGTTAATGCGTAATACTACTCACCAACGCATCCTGACCGGAGATCATTACGCAGTTGCGCCCGGCATTTTTCGCCTGATAGAGCGCGGCATCGGCTTGCTTGAGGCTCTGTTCCTGCGCCCCGCCATCCGGCTGCCAGTCAGCAATCCCCACCGACAGCGTGACATTGCCAACCTGATCAATCCAGTTTTCCGCGATGCTGATACGCACGCGTTCGGCAAGAATGCGCGCATCTTCAACCGAGGTGGCGGGCAACAGCATCAGAAACTCTTCCCCGCCGTTACGGCACACCACATCGGTTTGCCGTGCGCTATGACGCAAGGTGCGCGCCACGTGTTTGATCACCTCATCACCCACATCATGACCAAAGGTATCGTTGACGCGTTTGAAGTGATCGATATCCAGCGCCAGCACGGAAAACGGTTGGCGCATGGTAGAGAAATAGTCGAGCACGGCGCTTAAACCGCGGCGATTGAGCAGGTTGGTCATCGGATCGGTCTGGACTTCAGATTTCAGCCGGCCAATTTTGTCCTGCACTAAACCAATGCCGGTCAGCAACGCGCGCTTCACCTGCGCCGCTTCAAAATACCAGGCGCGAATGCCGCCAATCTCAGTTGATACGCCCTGCGAATCCATCTGGCTGGCTTTACGCGCCAGCTGCCACAGCGGCAAGGCAATCAGCCGCGCCAAAATCACCGCCACCAGCAAGGTCAGCAGCGCGAACGGCACCGAGTTTTTCAGCACTTTTAATAACAAGCCAGAGAGCGGCGCCAGCGTGGCATCGGTCGGTTTCAACGCCACCACCATCCAGCCGGTGGTGGGCACGATGGCATAACCGGCCAGTTTGGCTTTGCCCTCTTCGCTTAACTGCACTTCGCCGTTGGTTTGCTGCTGGCGCTGGCGCTCGCTGATGATGGCTGGCGCACTTTTGCCAATCAGCTGGCTATTCTGGTGATACAGCACCTGATTATTACGATCCATAACGTAAACCTGGGTGCCGTCGCGATAGAACTGTTCGCCGAGCAGCGCGTTCAGGATGCTTTTCTTTTTCAGATAGATAGTGCCGCCCACATAGCCGAGATAGCGTCCGTCTTTGCTCCAGATTGGCCAGGAGACAAACACAATCAGGTTGTTAGCGGCGGAAATGCTGGGTCGGCTGACCATCGGCTGACGCTGCGCTAACGCTTCACGCGAAGACTGGCTGGTCAGACGCATGCCTTTCAGCATCAACGATTCCGGTGAAATCGCCTTCACGATACCGTTACTGTCGACCACCGCGACCGAGTTAAAGCTGTTGGTTTGCTCACGCAGGCGATTCACTTCCTGCTGCGCCAGATCGTCATCATCAAAATCATTGCCTAACTGCGTCGCGCTGTAGTGCAGCTGCGACTGAGCCAGCTGAAAGAAGACTTCCGTGGTGGCGGCCAGTTTGGTGGCGTAAGCGCGATTAGCTTCGAGGGTGCTTTCGATCAGGACCATACGTTGCACGCGCCAGGTGGCGTACAACGCATTGGCGAGCGTGATGACGATGCTGGTGATTGCTAACAGCGCGATCAGCGTGCGCAGGTCAGTTTTTGGCCGCAGGCGCGTTAGCATGGCGCACCTGCTTTAAAGCGTAGATTCATAGATTTGTGTGCCTGACAGTCTTGTTATTGTTGGTTGCACTTGCCCTGGTGAGGGAACGAGCAATTGTACACCCACAACTCAAATTGAGCACGAAGCATCCTGTCAGCCACCGACAATTCTTTCTCACTGCTGGTGCTAATCGATCAAGCCATTGGCATTGTAAAACGGCCACGGGCCGGGATAATCGCCGATGTTTATTTGCGTCAGCCGACATTGCAGACATGCGCTAAGGATATTGAGTGACGAGCCATCAGCCGCAACTCCACTTGCAGCTGGCGCTTAAACCAGACCTAACTGTGACAGCAACATCGTGGAAAAATGACGAAGAGATGACAGCAGCGCGGGCTGCTGTCAGGCAGGCATTACAACATCAGAAAAGCGTAACCTTCGTTTTGCAGCGAAGCCACGGTGGTGCCACTCGACAGCGTGTGGGTAACGCGGGTATCGATCCAGTCGCGCTCCAGCTGATGGAATGCTACCGACTGATCGCAAATGGTTACCTTGACGCCCGCGCTTCTGAGCTCATCAATTAGCTTGAGGTTCGGGTTATCGGTGCCGTAGGTTTTGCGGAACTGTTCATTATTCAGCGCCGCGGGTACCGCATCGCTGTTGATCGACACCACAAACTTCAGCTGATTCAGTGGAACGCCCGCTGCATAGTAGAGGTTGGTGACGCGCGCAACGCGCTCCAGACCGAGATTCGGCTGGCGAACATCCCCTTCATTACGGTTGATCTGGAAAACGATTTTGTTGCTTAAACCCGGCGTGTTGGCCGGATTGTAGTCCGGCACACTCACAAAGTGGATTTTGCCGTAACCGGCAATGGCGGGCGTGCTCCAGAAATCGGCGGGCTCGCTCTTTTTATCTGCAAACTTGTCGCTGACTTTATCAATCAGTTCCGGAAGCTGTAACACATTACCGCCGACAAAACCTGCCAGTGCCGCGATAACAATATAGGATGCTGGACGCATTTCACTTCTCCTGTGCCTGAGATTTACATCTGTAAGAGTGCATAACCCTGATTTTCCAGCGTCGACACGGTGGTCGGACTGGAGAGCGCATGAATCACCGATTGGTCGATCCACGCTTTCGGGAAGTGATGGAATGCCACCGACTGATCGCACACCGATACCTTCACGCCCAACTTATTCAGTGCGCCTATCAGCGCCAGATTAGGGTTATCTGCTTTATAGAACTGTTGGAAATGCGCGTTATCCAGCATCGCCGGGGTGGCGTCACCGGTGACCGAGACGACAAAGTGCAGGTCATCAGCCGGCACGCCAGAGGCGATATAAAGATTAACCACGCGCGCGACGCGCTCCAGACCGAGGTTCGGCCGCTTCATATCCCCTTCGCTGCGGGTAATCTGGAACACCACTTTGTTACTCAAGCCAATCACCGGCTTAAAGGCGGCGTCCGCTTCATAATGGATTTTGCCGTAGCCCTCCACGGCGGGTGTACTCCAGAAACCGTCCGGATCGGCTGGCTCGGCAGAAAAATGGCTCACAACACGTTGATACAGGTCATCACCCTTGCTCACGGTGGCGCCCACAAATCCACCCACAATGGCGATGAGGGCGTATGTGACAACAGAACGCATAGAAACTCTCCGGCATGCACTGCGCGTCAATTCACAGTCCGTTTGAATAAAGTGCCTTATCTATACCACAGCGTGCGCAGGGCAAAACGCCTGTAGTAACGGGCTGTCCGGCGTTTTGATTGCGCGAAAAATAATTAGCAGGGTTAATTGAATAAGGGTTTCGATTGTTGTGCGGCAGAAAGTGAAGAAATGGTTGGCCGTGAAATTGTGACCCCAACGCCAATAGAACAAGTTGACGTGCGTTTAAAATATAGCCGCCATTTACTGTTCCAGACTCAATGCGCAGCGTAAGCACGATTAAAATAACTGATGGATAAAGCGGGCCAAACCCGCTGATTTGCCACTGCTTTTCAGAGTAAACCTATAAAAATTCATGCCAAATTCAATAATTTTGAGCAACTTTACGTAACTTTAACTTTTGGCGGCCTACAGCCCGGTTTATGCCGCAACGCGCTATTCAATTTTTTGCTGCAATTTTGCGATGCTGTAACCGATTTTTCATTTATAGACCATTAAGCTTCATCATTTGCTTGTCGCAACAGTGTGGTTAAGATAGAGCGCGCGGTACCCATGCAAAATAAGCGCAGAACATTTGAACAACTTACCTGTCCAATTTCGGGTGACTTTTACAGGATCAAGGCATGTTTAACCGGTTGAAAAAATCAGTACTGGCGGCCCTTATTCCTGCGCTGCTGCTCACGCCTGCGCTGAGTGCGCGCGCCGACATTAGCGATACGCTGCCCGATATGGGCACCACCGCCGGTGCTACGCTGTCGATTAATCAGGAATTACAGATGGGCGACTTCTATGTGCGCCAGCTGCGCGCCAGTGCGCCTCTGATAAACGACCCGCTGTTGAACCAATATATTAATGAGCTGGGTCAGCGCCTGGTGGCCCACGCCAACTCGGTACGCACGCCGTTTCACTTCTTTCTGATTCAGAACGACGAGCTGAATGCCTTCGCCTTCTTTGGCGGCAATGTGGTGCTGCATTCGTCGCTGTTTCGCTACACCGATAATGAAAGCCAGTTAGCCTCGGTGATGGCGCACGAAATTTCGCACGTTACCCAGCGCCACCTGGCGCGCGCGATGGAAGAGCAGAGACGCAATGCGCCGCTCACCTGGGTGGGAGCATTGGGATCTATTCTGCTGGCGATGGCCAGCCCACAAGCGGGTATGGCGGCATTGACCGGCACGCTGGCGGGCACGCAGCAGGGCATCATCAGCTTTACTCAGGGCAACGAACAGGAAGCCGATCGCATCGGTATTCAGGTACTGCAACGCGCCGGCTTCGATCCGCAAGCAATGCCCACTTTCCTGCAGAAGCTGGCGGATCAGAGCCGTTTCTCCTCCAAGCCGCCGGAAATTTTGCTGACGCACCCGTTACCGGATAGCCGCCTGGCCGATGCGCGTAACCGCGCCAACCAGATGCGTCCAGTGGTAGTGCAGTCGTCGCAGGATTTCTATATGGCGAAAGTGCGTTCACTCGGCATGTATTCCACCGGTCGCAATCAGCTGACCGATGATTTGCTCAACGACTATGCCAAAGGCAACGTGCGCGAGCAGCAGGCTGCGCAATACGGCAAAGCGGTGCAGTTCCTGCAGGCCAAAAGCTTTGATAGCGCCAAACGGGTGATCGCCCCGCTGCTGGCGAAGCAGCCGGATAACGTCTGGTTTCTCGATATCATGACCGATATCGACATCGGCCTGAATCAGCCGCAGCAGGCGATCACCATGCTGAGCAGTAATAAAGCCAGCAGCAGCAACCCGGTGCTGCAGTTGAACCTGGCTAACGCCTATGTTGAAGCGAAGCAACCGGCTAACGCCAGCCGCATTCTCAATCGCTACACTTTCGCGCATCCGGACGATCTCAACGCCTGGGATTTGCTGGCGCAGGCCTCCGCAGCCCAGGGTTTACGCGATGAAGAGCTCTCCGCGCGCGCCGAAGGTTTAGCGCTCAACGGACAACTCGATCAGGCGATCTCGACGTTAAGCAGCGCCAGTGCGCAGGTGCCGCTCGGCAGCCTGAAACAGGCGCGTTATGACGCACGCATCGATCAGTTCCGTGAACTACAGAAACGCTTCAAGGTGTATCAAAAAGGATAAGAAACATGGTGAGCATTTATCACAACCCGCGCTGCAGCAAGAGCCGTGAAACGCTGGCGCTGTTGCAGGAAAACGGTGTTGAACCTGAAGTGGTGTTATATCTCGATACGCCGCCCGACGTGCCGACATTGAAGCGCCTGCTACAACAGCTCGGCATGCACAGCGCGCGTGAACTGATGCGTCGCAAAGAAGATCTTTATAAAGCGTTAGCGTTGGCGAATGATGAGCTGAGCGAGGATCACCTGCTGCAGGCGATGGCGGCTCATCCAAAACTGATTGAACGTCCGATTGTGGTTAATGGCGAGCAGGCGCGCATTGGACGTCCGCCCGAAGCGGTGCTGGAGATTATTTAAAGCTCCAGCGCTTCCTTAACAAAGGGAATGGTGAGTTTGCGCTGCGCGCTAATTGAAGCGCGATCGAGGCGATCCAGCGTATCAAACAGCGTGCGCATCTCACGATCGAGGCGTTTCAGCAGGAAGCGCCCAACATCTTCCGGCAGCTCAAAGCCACGCAATCCCGCACGCAGCTGCATCGCCTGTAATTTGTCGTCATCCGACAGCGGCTGTAAGCGGTAAATCTGCCCCCAATCAAGGCGTGAAGCCAGATCCGGCAAGCCAAGATTTAGCTGACGCGGCGGTCGATCGCCGGTGATCAGCAACCGCGTTTTACCGATTTCCAGAATGCGATTGTAGAGATCAAAGATCGCCATTTCCCACTCCGGATCGCCCGCAATACATTCGATGTTATCGATGCACACCAGCGCCAGATTCTCCATCCCTTCCAGAACCTCCGGCACAAACCACGTGCGTTTATCCAGCGGCACGTAGCCCACCGCCTCACCGCGCGCCGAGAGTTCAGCACAGGCTGCATGCAGCAGATGACTGCGGCCACCGCCTTCGCGCGACCAGAAATAGAGATAGCTGCCGTGTTGCTGTGAGAGTGCGCCTTGCAGCGCCGCCAGCAGAGACGCGTTTTCCCCCGGCCAGAAACTGGCGAAGGTTTCATCATCGGGTAAATAGAGTGGCAGTGAGAGCTGTGCCGGCGTGTTCAGAAGTACCTCAACGGATGAGCGGGCAGAAAACCGCGCAAGTTTATCACGATCTTTGTCGGAGATGAACCGGGCTTCCCTGCCCGGTTTGTCGCCTTAACTTTCGCGCTTCTCTTCCGCATCCAGCACCACTTCTTCTGGACGTAATACGCTGATTAGACGGAAGATCAGAGCCAAGCCAACGCCAACGATGGTCGCCAGCGCCATGCCTTTCAGCTCGGCGGCACCAATGTGCACTTTGGCGCCGCTGACGCCGATGATCAGGATCACCGAGGTCAGGATCAGGTTTTGCGCCTTGTTGTAATCCACTTTGGATTCGATCAGCACACGAATACCCGACGCACCGATCACCCCGTACAGCAGCAGCGACACGCCGCCCATGACCGGCACAGGAACCGCCTGAATCGCTGCCGCCAGCTTGCCAACGCACGAGAGCAGGATGGCAAAGATTGCCGCGCCGCCAATCACCCAGGTGCTGTACACGCGGGTAATCGCCATTACGCCGATGTTCTCGCCGTAAGTGGTATTTGGCGTTGAGCCGAAGAAGCCGGAGATCATGGTCGACAAACCGTTGGCGAACATGGAGCGGTGGAGGCCAGGATCGCGGATCAGATCTTTCTTCACGATATTGGCGGTGACCACTAAGTGGCCGACGTGCTCGGCAATGACCACCAGCGCGGCCGGCAGAATGGTCAGCATCGCCACCCACTCAAAACGCGGCGTATAGAAGGTTGGCAGCGCAAACCACGGTGCATTTTCCACCGCAGTCCAGTCCACAATTCCCATGCCGTAAGAGAGCGCATAGCCGACCAACACGCCGACTAAAATCGGGATGATGGCGAGGAAACCGCGGAACAGCACCGAACCAAATACCGTGACCGCCAGCGTCACCATGGAGATGATCACCGTTTTGCTGTCTGGCGAAGTGCCGTCAGCAGGCAGCAAGCCAGCCATATTCGCCGCTACGCCCGCCAGTTCCAGACCGATAACCGCCACAATCGCGCCCATCGCCGCCGGAGGGAACATCACGTCAAGCCAGCCGGTACCGGCTTTTTTCACGATCAACGCCACCACGCAGAACAGGAAACCACAGAGGATAAAACCGCCGAGCGCCACTTCATAACCGAGCGGCAACAGCAGCAGCACCGGCGAAATAAAGGCAAAGCTCGAACCGAGATAAGCGGGGATTTTTCCTTTACAGATAAACAGATACAGCAACGTGCCGACGCCGTTAAACAGCAACACCGTGGCCGGGTTGATGTGAAACAGAATCGGCACCAGCACGGTGGCGCCGAACATGGCGAACAGGTGCTGCAGGCTGAGTGGAATGGTTTGCAGAAGCGGTGGGCGCTCACTAACGCCGATTGCACGACGAGTCATTATTATCCCCTATCCTCTTCGTTCTTCAAGCCATGGCTGCGTTGCCCTGGCGTGAATAACTCAAGGATGACATTGTTGTGTTTTTAGACAAAAAAAAGCCGACTCTCTGGCCGGCTGCTTTCTTTATTTGGTTCCGAAAATCTTGTCGCCCGCATCGCCGAGCCCGGGGATGATGTATCCCTTTTCGTTCAATCCCTGATCGACAGATGCAGTGTACAGCTCCACATCCGGATGCGCTTTTTCTAAAGCCGCAATCCCTTCTGGCGCGGCCACCAGCACCAGCACCTTAATACTGGTACAACCGGCTTTCTTCAGCAGATCGATGGTGGCAATCATCGAACCACCGGTTGCCAGCATCGGATCGACCACCAGCGCCAGGCGCTCTTCAATGTTCGATACCAGCTTCTGGAAATAGGGTACCGGCTCCAGCGTCTCTTCATCACGATACACACCGACCACGCTGATACGCGCGCTCGGTACGTGCTCGAGCACCCCTTCCATCATGCCGAGGCCAGCACGCAGAATCGGAACAACGGTGATTTTTTTACCTTTGATCTGATCGATTTCGACCGGACCGTTCCAGCCTTCGATGGTGACGCGCTCGGTTTCCAGATCGGCGGTGGCTTCATAGGTCAGCAAGCTGCCCACTTCCGAGGCCAGCTCGCGGAAACGCTTGGTGCTGATATCATGCTCACGCATCAGGCCCAGTTTATGTTTGACCAGCGGGTGTTTGACTTCCACGATCTTCATGATTGTTCTCCCGGAATTGAGTTGAGCTAAAAAAAAATCGCCGGATTATACCGCCTTTTCGCCGCCGCGCCACATGTCATCGGTCAATGGCTTGCCTGAATCAGCTCAAGAGTAAGGATTGGCGAAAATCTGACGCTGTGCAAAGGCAGCGTGAGATGGGACTCGCAAACGTTTGCCTGCGCTGTTAGAATTGCCGCGCTTAATTTTTGCCACCAACCGCAACTCGCGTGGGGATTCCGCAGTGACCGACAAAACCTCTCTCAGCTACAAAGACGCCGGTGTTGATATCGATGCTGGTAACGATCTGGTTGACCGTATTAAAGGCGTAGTGAAAAAAACTCGCCGCCCGGAAGTGATGGGTGGATTGGGTGGATTCGGCGCGCTCTGTGCGCTGCCGCAGAAGTACCGCGAGCCTGTGCTGGTCTCCGGAACCGATGGCGTCGGCACCAAGCTGCGTCTGGCGATGGATCTCAAACGCCATGACAGCATCGGCATCGATCTGGTTGCGATGTGTGTCAACGACCTGATCGTGCAAGGTGCAGAGCCGCTGTTCTTCCTCGATTATTACGCGACCGGCAAGCTGGATGTAGACACGGCTTCCTCGGTGATCACCGGCATTGCCGAAGGCTGCTTGCAGTCTGGCTGTGCGCTGGTGGGCGGCGAAACCGCTGAAATGCCTGGCATGTACCACGGCGAAGATTACGACGTGGCCGGTTTCTGCGTCGGCGTGGTGGAAAAATCAGAAATCATCGACGGTTCGAAAGTGCAGGACGGTGACGTGCTGATCGCGCTGGGTTCCAGCGGCCCACACTCGAACGGTTACTCGCTGGTGCGCAAGATTCTGGAAGTCAGCCAGACCGATCCTGAAACCAAGCTGCTGGAAGGCAAATCATTGGCCGATCACCTGCTGGCGCCGACCCGCATCTACGTGAAAAACATCCTTAGCCTGATTGAACAGGTTGATGTGCATGCGATTTCACATCTGACTGGCGGCGGCTTCTGGGAAAATATCCCACGCGTATTGCCAGACAATACTCAGGCCGTGCTGGAAGAGAGCAGCTGGCAGTGGCCTGCGGTATTCACCTGGATGCAGCAAGCGGGTAATGTTAGCCGCTTTGAAATGTACCGCACCTTTAACTGCGGCGTGGGCATGGTGATTGCGCTGAGCCCGGCAGACGCAGATAAAGCGGTGCAACTGATGAGTGACGCTGGCGAAAAGGCGTGGAAAATCGGTGTGATTAAAGCGTCTGATGCTGAAGAGCGTGTGGTTATCAACCCATGAAAAAACTGGTTGTACTGATCTCCGGCAACGGAAGCAATCTTCAGTCCATCCTAGACGCCTGCGCAAGCGGGCGTATTAACGGCAGCGTCGCTGCCGTTTTCAGTAATAAAGCCAGCGCCTACGGTTTGACGCGTGCGCGGGAAGCCGATGTCGCGCAGCATGCGTTAGCCGCCAGTGATTTTGCCGACCGTGCAGCCTTCGATCGCCAGCTCATGCAGGAGATTGACGCGTACGCACCGGATTTGGTGGTGTTGGCCGGCTATATGCGCATCCTCAGCAGCGCTTTTGTCGCGCACTATCACGATCGTTTGGTGAATATCCATCCGTCGCTATTGCCGAAATATCCGGGCTTGCATACCCATCGGCAGGCGCTGGAAAACGGCGACGAGGAGCATGGCACCTCGGTGCATTTTGTGACTGACGAGCTTGATGGCGGACCGATTATTTTGCAGGCGCGCGTGCCGGTGTTTGCAGGCGACAGCGAAGATGAGATCAGCGCGCGCGTACAGCATCAGGAACACGCGATTTATCCGCTGGTGATCAGCTGGTTTGTCGATGGGCGTTTGCAGATGCGCGAGGGTAAAGCGTGGTTGGATGGTGAACCATTGCCGCCGCAGGGTTACGCCCACGACTGATTTCCCCGTCATACTTTAAGTTTCAGGAGCGTTGGCTTCTCTTGCTCATCCCAGTCACTTACTGATGTAAGCTGCTGGGGATTCTCAAGCTTGCCGCCTTCCTGAAACTTGAATTATTTAGGGGAGCGGTTTCGACAAAACGTCATCAACCAAACCTTCCCGTAATGTAATCTTCGGTGCGTCGCGCTTTTGGCGAGGTGAAGATACGATCGGTTTCATCAAACTCCACCAGCTGGCCGTTGTGCATAAACGCGGTGAAATCTGACACGCGCGCCGCCTGCTGCATATTATGCGTCACCAGCACCAGCGTGAAATGCTGCTTCAGCGTGGTCATCAACTCTTCTATCACCAAGGTTGAAATCGGATCGAGCGCCGATGTCGGCTCATCCAGCAGCAATACCTCGGGTTCAATAGCAATAGCGCGCGCAATCACCAAACGCTGCTGCTGACCGGTAGAGAGCGTTAGCGCATTCTGTCCCAGCTGATCTTTGACTTCGCCCCACAGCGCCGCGGCACGCAGCGCACGTTCGCAGGCTTCATTCAGCACGCGTCGATCGCGCACGCCCTGCAAGCGCAGGCCGTACACCACGTTTTCGTAGATCGATTTCGGGAACGGATTCGGTCGCTGAAACACCATGCCAATGCGGCGACGCAACGCGGGAAGATCCTGGTTGGCCTGCATTACCGCATACCGGTCGAGCAGAATCTCACCCTCAATGCGACAGCCATTAATCACGTCATTCATGCGATTAAAGCAGCGCAGCAGCGTCGATTTTCCGCAGCCGGACGGCCCAATCAGCGCCGTGATGCGGTTTTTCGGGATCTGCAGATCTATGTTATTCAGTGCCTGGCGGTCGCCGTACCACAGCGACAGCTGATTCACGCTCAGGGCAATGTCGTAATCGGGCGTCATCAGAAAACCTTTTTAGTGCATCATGAGCCGGTAACGCTCACGCAGCCGATGACGCAGCGCCATGGCCAGCAGATTGAGCGACAGGATGATCACCACCAGCAGCAAGGCGGTGGCATAAACCAGCGGTCGGTCAGCATCGATGTTGGGACTTTGGAACGCCAAATCGTAGATCTGAAAACCGAGGTGCATGAATTTGCGATCGAGGTGCAGATAAGGGAACACCGCATCAACCGGCAGTTCGGGCACCATTTTCACCACGCCCACCAGCATCAGCGGCGCGGTTTCTCCCGCCGCGCGCGCCACGGCCAGAATCAGACCGGTCAGCATCGCCGGGACCGCCAGCGGCAATACCACGCGCCACAGCGTTTCTGCCTGGGTTGCGCCCAGCGCCAACGATCCCTGACGCAGATTATCAGGAATACGTGACAATCCCTCTTCGGTGGCGACGATTACCACCGGCAGCGTCAGCAGCGCCAGCGTTAGCGCGGCCCACAGCAAGCCCGGCGTGCCAAAGGTTGGATTGGGTAACGCGCTGGAGAAGAATAACTGATCGAGCGTGCCACCAATCAGCCAGACAAAGAACCCGAGCCCAAACACGCCGTAAACAATCGACGGCACGCCTGCCAGATTGACCACCGCGATGCGCACCAGCCGCGTCAACGCATGGCGTCCGGCGTACTCATGCAGCCACACCGCAGCAACAACGCCGAGCGGCATGACGATAATCGACATCAACAGCACCATCAGCACGGTGCCAAAAATCGCCGGAAACGCCCCGCTTTCACCACCACCGGAGGTCGGTGAATCACTGATGAATTGCCAAATCTGACTGAAGAAGTGCTGCGTTTGGGTGGTTAATGTCATGGCATTGGGGTACCAGGCATCCACAACCTGCGCCAGCGGGATAACGTGATCCTGTCCCTGCACATCACGCAGCACCAGCGTATCGCGCTGACTTTCGTGTTGTAGATGGGTTAACTGCTGCGCCAGCGCGTTAAAGCGGCGCTGTAGTGCGCTGCGATTAGCATCAAACTCTGACTGCACTTCGAGGCTGAAGGTGCCGTTACGCTGCTGTTCATCGGCCTGTTGCTGCAGGCTTTCCAGCTGCGCGTTGAGGCGTGCCATCTCAATACGGCGAATTTTACTCGCCTGGCGCAACTGCTCATGCACCTGCTGCAAACGCTGATGCAGCAAGGCATCGCGGCTGTGCGCCGTCATCACTTCATTATCCTGGCGCAACTCCACCAGCCAGCCATAGGCATTGCCGCCGTTGCGGCGCTGCAGCACTAACACATCGGCAGGACGCCGGGTTTTCGCCTCGCCCTGGCTGTACAGCACGCGGAAATCTGGCGCAGCAAAATCGCGGTTGCCGGTTTTCACTACATAGCGCCACTGCGCGCCCTGCTGCTGCTTTTGCAGCGTTTCGCCCAGCACCATCACCGCATGACCTTCCGGCGGCTGGAACTGGTATTGATCAACCGGCTGCGGCCAGAAAGCGCGAACGCCCTGCCAGCCCAGCAAGCCAATCAGCAAGGTAAACGCCAGCAGGCACACCGCAACCGCCCCCGCAGTAAGCCAGCGCCAGCGATCGTTTTGTTGCATCGCCTTCATCCCTGGCCCTCATGCTGGCTGTAGCGTTGGCGTAACCGCTGACGAATCAACTCGGCAATGGTGTTGATCACCAGGGTAAACATCAGCAGCAGTAATGCGCTGAGGAACAGAATGCGATAGTGCGCGCTGCCGGCGGCGGCTTCGGGCATCTCAATCGCGATGTTAGCGGAGAGCGCACGCAGGCCAGCAAATAAACCGCCTTCGCTGACGGGCGTGTTGCCCGTCGCCATTAGCACAATCATCGTCTCGCCGACGGCGCGGCCAAAGCCAATCATCAAGGCGGCAAAAATGCCCGCCGAAGCGCCCGGCAGCACCACACGCGTCAGGGTTTGCCATGGCGTAGCGCCCAATGCCAGTGAGCCCTGCCCGAGCGCGCCCGGCACGCTGAATAACGCATCTTCCGATAAAGTGAAAATCAGCGGCACCAGCGCAAAGCCCATCGCCAGCGCGGCCACCAGCAGATTACGCTGTTCGTAATGCGCTAACCGCTCGCCCACGTCCGGCCAAAACAGCGTCGGCAGCCAGAGCGTGAGTAACGTCGTGACTAAAAGCACCGGCAGCAGCAGAATCACTTCAAACCCCGGACGTCGCCAGTTGGCCGGCAAACGCGGACTCAGCACGCCACACAATAATAGGGTGGCGGCGAGCACCAGCGGCAATAGCAACACGCCAACCAGCGCGCTGCTGATATGCGGTGCCAGCCAGACGCCCGCGATTAAACCAATCACTACGCTCGGTAGCGCGCCCATCATCTCGATGCCAGGTTTAACCCAACGGCGTAAACCCGGCGACATAAACCACGCGGTGTACATGGCGGCAGCCAACGCTAGCGGGGTGGCGAACAGCAGCGCCAGACTGGCCGCTTTTAGCGTGCCCAGCACCAGCGGCATCAGGCTGAACTTGGCCTGATAGCTGTCACCCGCCGCGGTGGATTGCCACACCCAATCGGGCTGCGGATAGTTTTCATACCAAATCTTCTGCCACAGATTGCGCCAGGTGAAGTCCGGCCACGGATTATCCAGCGCGAACAGTTGCCATTGCCCGGCACGTTCAATAATCAGGCCATCCCCACGCGGCGCGAACGCCAGCGCCTGAATGCCTGGCGCCAGCTGCCGCGTCAAAATCGCGCCCTGCTGCTTGCTGGCAAATAGTTGAACCTTGCCCTGCTCATCAAAGGTGGCAAAGACGCGGCGCTGCGATTCGGGCGTAATGCCGGCCAGTTTTTGGCTGCCATTAAAGGTATGAACCTGTTGCAGGCGCGGTCCTTTATCACCCGCAATGGCAAACCATTGATGTATGCCCTGCGCATCCTGAATAAGCAAAGTACGTCCACCGGCCAGCATATTCAGGCTTTGCGGCGGCAGGTTGAGGGTTTGGGTTTCACGTAACTGTGCGCCACTCGGCGTGATTTGCCAGACACGCAGCAAACGCCCACTGCTGGCGTAGAGCAGCGTCCCATCCGGCGACAGCAGCAGATGTTCGGCCTGCTGCTGCGGCAACACGATCTGATTAACTTTTTGCTGATTTTCCAGCGTCAGCAGGCTAATACCGGCTGCGGTTTGCGCGGCGATAAGCCACTGATTGTCGCTGAGCGACGTCAGCGTCATGTTACTCACCGCACCTTGCGGTAAACGCATTGGACGATCGCCGAGCGGGAAACGCCATTCGCCGCTGCCGTTACGGATAACCGGTTGCATTAACAGCAGCTCGCCCTGCATATTGAGCAGCACGCTGCGGTTATCGCTGCTGGTGACGGCCGCATCAGGTTTGCCGTTGAGCGCCAGCGCAGGACCCGCAGGTTGACCATCCAGCGGGATAAAGCGCGCTTCGTTGCGGCTGATGCGCCAGCCAAGATGACCGTCGCTGCCCATCGCCAGCATCGGCGCTTTATCCCACAGCTGCAGATTAGTGGTGGCATGCATGCCCGGCGCGCTAAACAGCGGTAATACCACCCAGATCAACCAGAAGAACAGCAGTAACATCAACAGTAAAATTCCCACGCCACAGGCCGTGACTATGCGGCGCACTAAATTATCAGTGGCGCGTCGACGACGGTCGCTAAAGTGGACGGGAATGCGATTTATGCTCATGCAGGCCAGGTTACCGGTGGAAACAAGTCGCTATGTTGCCCGTAGCTGATTGATAAGACAACCTTTGACGTTGGACAAGCCTGCCATACTCTCGCCATAATGGTGACGGACACTGAGCGGTACCGCATTTTTGCGTTTTTTCCGCCGGACATTCCGTCCAGCATCAGCATCTCGGAGTCAGAATGGGTCAGGATAAGCTGTATATAGAAAAAGAATTAAGCTGGTTAAGCTTCAATGAACGTGTGTTACAGGAAGCCTCGGATAAAAGTAATCCGCTGATTGAGCGCATGCGCTTTCTGGGAATCTATTCCAATAACCTCGAAGAGTTCTATAAAGTGCGCTTTGCCGATCTCAAGCGGCGAATTCTGATCAGCGAAGAGCAAGGCAAACCGACCTCTTTGCGGCATCTGTTAAAGAAAATTCAGCTGCGGGTGCAGAAATCAGATCAAGAGTTTGATGCACTCTATAACGATCTGCTGCTGGAAATGGCGCGTAATCAGATCTTCCTGATCAACGAACGCCAGCTGTCACCGAATCAGCAAGAGTGGCTGCGCTACTACTTCAAACATCAATTGCGCCAGCACGTTACGCCGATTCTGATCAACCATGACACCGACCTGATCGAATTCCTGAAAGACGATTACACCTATCTGGCGGTTGAAATCATCCGCGGCGACGATGTGCGCTACGCGCTGCTGGAGATTCCTTCGGATAAAGTGCCGCGCTTCATTAACCTGCCGGCTGAATCACCCCGTCGCCGCAAGCCAATGATTCTGCTGGATAACATTCTGCGTTATTGCCTTGATGAAATTTTCAAAGGCTTCTTCGATTACGATACGCTGAATGCCTATTCAATGAAGATGACGCGCGATGCCGAGTACGATCTGGTGACGGAGATGGAATCAAGCCTGCTGGAGCTGATGTCATCGAGCCTGAAGCAGCGTCTTAATGCCGAGCCAGTGCGCTTCGTTTATCAGCGCGATATGCCGGATGCGATGGTGGAAATGCTGCGCCATAAGCTGTCGATTTCGAACTACGATTCGATTGTGCCCGGCGGCCGTTATCATAACTTCAAAGATTTCATTGGTTTCCCGAACGTCGGTAAAAGTAATCTGGAAAACCGCCCGCTGCCGCAGATTCGCCACATTGGCTTTGATGGCTTCCGCAACGGCTTCGATGCCATCCGCAATCGCGATGTGCTGCTCTATTATCCGTATCACACCTTTGAGCACGTGCTGGAGCTGCTGCGCCAGGCTTCGTTTGACCCGAACGTGCTGGCAATTAAGATCAACATTTACCGCGTGGCGAAAAACTCGCGCATCATGGATGCGATGATTCACGCCGCCTATAACGGCAAGAAAGTCACGGTGGTGGTTGAGCTGCAGGCGCGCTTCGATGAAGAAGCCAACATTCGTTGGGCGAAACGCCTGACCGAAGCCGGCGTGCACGTGATCTTCTCCGCGCCGGGTCTGAAAATTCACGCCAAGCTGTTCCTGATTTCGCGCCGCGAAGGTGAAGAAGTGGTGCGTTATGCGCATATCGGCACCGGTAACTTCAATGAAAAAACCGCGCGCATTTATACTGACTATTCATTGCTGACCGCCGATGCGCGCATCACCAATGAAGTGCGTCGCGTGTTCAACTTTATTGAGAATCCGTATCGTCCGGTCACCTTCGAGCATCTGCTGGTGTCGCCGCAGAACTCGCGTGACATGCTGTACAAGTACATTGATGCAGAAATCGCCAACGCGCAGCAAGGCAATATTGCCGGTATTACTTTGAAGATCAACAATCTGGTGGATAACGGATTGGTTGATCGGCTGTACGCGGCCTCGTCGGCTGGGGTGAAAATCAATCTGCTGGTGCGCGGCATGTGCTCACTGATTCCGGATTTACCGGGCATCAGTGAAAATATTCGCATTACCAGCATCGTTGACCGCTATCTTGAGCACGACCGCGTCTATATTTTTGAGAACGGCGGCGAGAAAAAGGTGTTCCTCTCTTCCGCGGACTGGATGACGCGTAACATTGATCACCGCATTGAAGTTGCCGTGGCGATTCTTGATCCGCGCGTGAAGCAGCGCATACTGGACATCATTGCCATTCTGTTTAGTGATACGGTGAAAGCCCGCATCGTCGATAAAGAGCTGAGTAACCGTTATGTGCCGCGCGGCAACCGTAAAAAGGTGCGTTCGCAGCTGGCCATTTACGACTACATCAAGAAACTGGAACAACCCGAATAACGCCTATGCCAATCTCACATAAAAGTACGCCGAAACCTCAAGAGTTCGCGGCAATCGACCTCGGCTCGAACAGCTTCCATATGGTCATTGCCCGCGTGGTGGATGGCGCTTTGCAAGTGCTGGGACGCCTGAAACAGCGCGTGCATCTGGCTGATGGCCTGGATGCACACAATCGCCTGAGCGAAGAGGCGATTGAGCGCGGTCTGAGTTGTCTGGCGTTGTTCGCGGAACGTTTGCAGGGCTTTAGTCCCGCGAACGTCACCATCGTCGGCACCCACACGCTACGTATCGCCAGCAACGCGGAAGAGTTCTTGCAGCGCGCGGCCGAAGTGATTCCCTATCCCATCGAAGTGATTTCCGGCAACGAAGAAGCGCGTTTAATCTTCATGGGGGTGGAGCATACGCAGCCGGAGAAAGGTCGCAAGCTGGTGATTGATATCGGCGGCGGATCAACCGAACTGGTGATTGGTGAAGACTTTGAGCCGCAGCTGGTGGAGAGCCGTCGCATGGGTTGCGTCAGCTTCGCCAATCTCTTTTTCCCGAAAGGGGAAATCTCGTCGGAAAACTTCCGCCGTGCGCGCCTCTCAGCTGTGCAGAAGCTGGAAACCATGGCGTGGCAATATCGTCTGCACGGTTGGCAATATGCGCTGGGTGCATCGGGCTCCATCAAAGCGGCCTGTGAAGTGCTGCTGGCGATGGGCGAAAAAGAGAAGCTGATCACGCCAGAAACGCTGGAGTTACTGACCAGCGAAGTGCTGAAGCATAAATCCTTCAATGCGCTGAGCCTGCCGGGCTTGTCGGAAGAGCGTAAAGCGGTGTTTGTACCGGGATTAGCGATTTTGTGTGGCGTGTTTGATGCGCTCGCGATTCGTGAGCTGCGTCTTTCTGACGGCGCACTGCGCGAAGGTGTGCTGTATGAGATGGAAGGCCGTTTCCGCCATCAGGACATTCGCAGCCGCACCGCGCAGAGCCTGGCCAATCATTACGCCATTGATAGCGATCAGGCGCGGCGCGTACTGGAGACTACCGAGCAGCTCTATTTACAGTGGCAGGAGCAGAATCCGAAGCAGGCCAATCCGCAACTCTCGGCGCTGCTGAAATGGGCGGCGCTGCTACACGAAGTGGGATTGACCATCAATCACAGCGGCATGCAACGTCACTCGGCGTATATCCTGCAGAACTCCAATATGCCGGGCTTTAATCAGGATCAACAGATGCTGCTGGCCACGCTGGTACGTTATCACCGTAAAGCGGTGAAGCAGGATGAGATGCCACGTTTCACCTTGTTCAAAAAGAAACAGTTTCTGCCGATGGTGTTCCTGCTGCGTCTCGGTACGCTGCTGAATAATCAGCGCCAGGCAACCACCAAACCGGATTCGCTCAAGTTAAGCACCGACGATGGTCACTGGACGTTGACCTTCCCGGCGGGCTTCCTGAGCCAAAACACGCTGGTGCAGTTGGATCTGGAGCGCGAGCAAGCTTACTGGAATGATGTCACCGGTTGGAAACTGATGCTGGAAGAGGAGTAAAGCGGGCTGCTGGCCCGTTGTATGGTTATGACAACACGCCCTGATAACTATTTCGCTGAAAAGTACGGTCTGACACCGACCCATTCTGAAGTCCTGGCGGCCCTTCCCCACCTTGAAGTGGGGAAAGCGCTGGATTTGGGATGTGGTCAGGGCCGCAATAGCCTGTTTCTCAATCAGCATGGCTTTGAGGTCACAGCATGGGACAGCAATCCGGCCAGTCTCGAACGCCTGAACGGCATCATTGCAGAAGAGAATCTGCAAAATATTCACACCGAGTTGTGCGATCTCAATAGCGTACGCTTTAACGGCGCCTACCAGTTTGTGTTCTCAACGGTGGTGATGATGTTCCTGCAACCTGCCACCATCCCGCAGCTGATTGCTGATATGCAGGCCAGCACGTGCAAATATGGCTACAACCTGATTGTGGCGGCGATGAATACCGATGATTATCCCAATACGCAGAACTTCCCTTTCGCTTTTAAATCCGGTGAGTTAAGCCACTATTACCGCAACTGGCATATTGTGAAGTACAACGAAGATATCGGTGAACTGCACCGCCGTGACGAAAACGGTAATCGCATCAAATACCGTTTTGCCACGCTGCTGGCGCAGAAAGCCAGCTACTGATGTAACGGCCGCCCTGTGCGGCCGTTATTGTCTGATGTCGATCAATACCTTGAACCTTTTCTGCTCATTTTTCACACAGCGATTGCTTTAGCGATCTAAGTGTGACTAAATATTGCCTCCGCCCAATCGGGTAACTATAGGAACCACCCCGCGTGAACAGCGCCATTTCTGCACGAAGACGTCCCAAAACCAGCACCATGAGCCGCATTATTTTGCTGATCAGTTTCTTTATTTTGGTTGGCCGTCTGATTTTCATCATTCCCGGTGCCATTGAGCATCATCAGCAAAAGCAAGTCATCTCTGAACCGGTCACGCTGAGCACCAGCGATTCGCGCTAACGCATCTGCGGGTCCTTGTCGCTGCGACACATTATCCTTTGAGACAATGCTGCTTTTTACGCTCTGTTACCCGCAACGCGCTACACTGTGAGCTGACTTTACAGACACAAGGAACGCGTTATGTCTGCTTCGCATTCACAAAAATTAGCTGAAACTCGCCATCACATTCTTAATCTGCTGCTTAACGAGCATGATCTCGTTGATGTCCTGCTGGATAAATCTGTCGATCTTAATGCTGCCGAGCTGCGCGATATTACCGACTGGCGCCATGAATTAGAGAGCGAACTTCAGCAGTTACATGCGGCGGATTTAGCCGACATCCTCGAAGCCTTGCCAGAAGAAGAGCGTCAGGCGCTGTGGCGTTTAGTGCCCACCGCGCAGCGCGGTCACGTGTTGGTTGAGGCTTCGGAAACCGTTTGGGCTAGCCTGACGGAAGAAATGTCTGATCGCGATATTCTGCATGCTATTGAGCCGCTGGATATCGACGATCAGGTATATCTGGCGCGCTACTTGCCGCGCGATTTAACCGGACGTCTGCTCACTACGCTGGAACCCGGTCTGCGCGCGCGATTGATGAGCGTGATCGAACTGGATCGCGATCGCGTCGGACAGATCATGGATTTCAACATCCTGACGGTGCGCTCGGACGTTACCTTAGCCACGGTGCAACGCTATCTGCGTAAAGGCAAAAAAATGCCAGACGGCACCGATAAGATCTTTATCACTGATGAGCAAAATCAACTGCTGGGTGAGCTGACCCTCACCGATATTCTGCTGAACAAACCGAAGATGCTAGTGGCCGAGGTGATGAATTCGCATCCCACCACCTTTCAACTCAACGATAAAGCGGAGGACGCCGCCAGCGCGTTCGAACGTTATAACCTGATCTCCGCCGCGGTAACCGATGCACAAGGCAAGCTGATTGGCCGTATCACCATTGAAGACGTGGTCGATTTGGTGAATGAAGAGAACGAAAGCAACATCCGTAAAATGGGCGGTATCAGCCAGGGTGAAGACGTGTTTGCCCCGGTGCGCAAAGCGGTTGGCAAACGCTGGGCGTGGCTGGCAGTAAATCTTTGTACCGCTTTCGTTGCGTCGCGCGTGATAGGTCTGTTTGAAGCGACGATTTCACAGCTGGTTGCACTGGCAGCGCTAATGCCAATCGTTGCAGGCATCGGCGGCAATACCGGTAACCAAACCATCACCATGATCGTGCGTGCATTAGCGCTGCATCAGGTTGAACCGGGTAACTTCTCGTTTCTGATTATGCGTGAACTCGGCGTGGCGATAATTAACGGCCTATTCTGGGGCGGCATTATGGGCGGCGTCACCTGGCTGATGTACGACAACCTGCAGCTGGGCGGCGTGATGATGCTAGCGATGGTGCTGAATCTGCTGCTCGCGGCGCTGATGGGCGTGCTGATTCCGTTAATCATGACCAAAATGAAACGCGATCCCGCCGTGGGTTCCAGCGTACTGATTACCGCAATCACCGATACCGGCGGATTCTTTATTTTCCTCGGCCTGGCGACGATATTTTTACTACACCACTAAGGCTTTAAACAGTGTGCGTAACGTTGCAGCATCTGCTGTAAATTGAGTTGCAACGTTGCGCGCGCCAGTTCACTCAATGCTGGATTGACCCGTGTTGAACCACGCTGATTTAACCACTCCAGCACATCGATCAAATGCCATAACGCTGTTTTTCCATCATGTATCGGACGCGGAAACTGCGGGCTGTGGCTGAGCATCAGCTTGCGCATATTCTGCCGCGAAACCCCTATTAACTCCGCGATATCCGTCAGCCCAACTAAGTCCGGCGCGGCTTCAATCAGTTCAGCATCGGGCAAGGCCTGAAAAACATCGTCTAACGCGCTGCGCACCGCTTCCTGTGCAGTAATGGCTTCGCGACTGAATGTCATGCTTAATTTTCCCGCCACGCCCGCGCCAATAAGCGCATCAGTGCAGCCATTTCCACCAAGTCGCTCTAGTGCTTCATTGGCGCAAATCTCATCATTGAGGTGAAATCGCAGCGTAAACTCAAATTCCATGTTCTGTTCCTCGTCACTTAACCCGCTTAGGGCTTCTACTGCAGTTATCCACCACACGCCGCAAAAGCCTGGCATGCATTTCGGGATTTTTCGGCGTACTCCAGATGCAGGTAATGCAGTAATCTCCACATCGACACTCGGCTGAGTTGTCCGGACAATACATCTTTCCCCACGCATGATGGCCGCCAACAGCAACTCGCCACCCTTTAGCTTCTGCATATCGCAAAGCTTCTTCTACCGCTTTATGCGGATGCCGCTTCCTGTCTGACATCGCTGGCTACCTTATGCTTACCGCAATGAGTTGTCAACTGACAACCCCTGTATATTTCGGTACTATTTCAGCGGCGGTAGGTTTAGAAAATAACCAGAACGGTCTCAACGCGGCACGCTTTAATCGCGTGCTGGAAACCAGCGCACAAATTCCAGCGCACACTCCGTGACGAACATATAAACTCTGTAAATATCACTGACCTGATGGAGAAAAAGCATGTTTAAGGTGGATGATTTTGTACAGTCGAAGACCGGTGGCCCAAAGATGCAAGTGCTGCGTGTGGAAGGCGATATGCTGTGGTGCGCTCGCGTTGACGATCACATCAAACGAGAAATTGAAGTCCGAGCCGATACCGTGAATCTGTATCACGAAGACGGCGATTTCGGCGTCTGCTAAAAAAATGGCCCCATTTCGGGGCCATTTTTACGGATTGTCGCGCTGCACATTATTCTGCCCGATGCCACCGATAAATGGCAGACGCAGCCTGAATGGGGTGAAATCCAGTCCCATATTCAGACCCAGCACATTCACCTCTAATCCCTCTTCCGCTCCCACCGTTACGCCAAGCACACCGAGTACAGAGAGCTGTACGCCGCGTCCTGAAGGCGGTAATCCCACCGGATTCAACAGTGAGCGATAATCTTTGCCGAGCGCATTGGCTGGCAGATCCAGTTTCAGCGCGGGCACTTCACGGCCAATATGCGCCATGAAGGTATTGCTGTTGGGCCCCGGCCAGGCGTGATAGGTGGTTGGCCAGGGATACGATTTAATCGCCGCTTCGATCTGCGGAATCATCGCCTGTGCCGCGCTGCCGCGATGATCAACCAATAAACGAGGTCTAGCGCCGTACCAATAGCCATCCGGCAGATTACTGTTACGACGCACTTTATCACCGCTGCCCCAGCTGATGACTTCATAGCGATTGTAGTGGGTCTCCCCGGCGCGCTTGAAGATAATCCACGGATGCACCGCCACTGCGCCCTTCCAGCCATAAGTCGGCGCGGCGTAAACCTGCACAATTGCTTCTGAGGCGTAACGATGCGGATCCGGTGCGATACCGGCAGAATCGCGCCGAGCGGACGCCCAACCATCGCGTTCCGAGGTTAACTCACCACTGCGCGTTGCCTGCGCCAGACTGGCGCCTAATGAGAGCAAGATGATACATAGAAAAGAGATCAGTACGGCTTTGAAAGGCAACATCGACGGCATCCTGATGAGTAAAAATCACGCGCTATCTTGCATCGAAACGGGGAGTTTGTATTCACGAACTATGCGATGAAGCGAAAAAGCGGCATGCCTAACAGAAGTAAACTGATTGTACAAAATTTGATTGCCTTACTGTCATTTATAAAAGACAATCTACTAAGGATTCAGTGCTTGCGAGGACGCTATGCTGTACACGACTCAACGTTATCAGGACGCTACCGGTAAAGTCCCCTACACTGAGTGGATCAAAAGGTTACGTAAAAAAGATCCTCGTGCTGCAGCAAAAATTGATATCCGCATTGACCGCGCAGAAAGCGGCAATTTTGGCGATCATAAGTTTGAATTGGATGGTGTTTGGGAGCTTAGAATTGATTATGGCCCCGGTTATCGTGTCTATTACGCCCTTGATGGTGAAAGAATAATTATACTCCTCGTTGGTGGAGATAAATTCACTCAAGCAAACGACTTAATGAAAGCTGTAAAATTTTGGCGGGATTATCAAAAGAGGTAAGAATATGACTATCATCATTCAGTCTGCTAAAAAGAAAAAAGCAATAAACCACGATGATGCGATGGTAGCAGAGCTGCGCGAAAATCCTGAATATGCACAAATTTATCTGCAGACCGCTCTCGAAGATATTTATGAAGAAGGGGGTATTGCAGCCTTCCTCATCGCCTTACGCCGTGTTGTTGAAGCGCGCGGTGGGATCAGTGAAATATCTAAAAAATCAGGTCTGTCACGTCAGCAACTGTATAAAACGCTATCTGAAAACGGCAATCCTACATTAACGACTCTCACTGAGATTACTCGTGCAGCAGGTGTGCGGCTTATTCCACAAATCTAATCAGCAGGTAAAAAAGCCCGCAATTAAGCGGGCTTCGTTTTTACGCAGTAATAAAACATATATTTTCCACTCAATGATGGTGTGATAGGTTAATGGATTGTATTTATAAGAAAATTTTTTCTGCAGACAAACCCATCTTTTTTCCGTTATAAAAACCCTACTTAAAGCACACAAAAAATCACTTCAAGAAGGATATACTAAACTCATAACCTCTTGGTTAACTTTTGTACTCCTTCATTCTTAGAGATAATAACCACAGTTCAGAAAGAAAATTCGGCATCACACACCAAACACCACCGGATATCCCACGAGGAACAGTTTCATAGCTTTCGTCAGCGAACATAAGCCTCATTTCACACTCGGTATTATACATTTTATCGTCTATTGTACCTTCCAACTTCACAGTCACTTGACTAATTGCAGATGAAGTATCTTCAACACCAGTAATGGACCAATGTATTAACGAAATACCTTTCAATTCATTGCGTAATCGACCAGCACGAAACCCAATAGGACGGTTGGGATAATCGACTGTACCCTTGGCTAATTCACCATAATTCTTCGTCATTAGCCAAGAAAGATATTCACCGGCAAAAGCCTCTGGACTATCTAATGGTAGGTTTGTAGTATTATTAGAAGCAGCCATGATAATATTTGAAACGACAGGCCGGGCTTTCCACCTATTTAATGCATTTTTAATTTCAGAATTTCGTTGTATTCTTTTCCCAAGCTCACGCATATCAATTGGTTTTTGTTCCTCGGTAGCTTTTTCTAATCTTTGTACTTCATCACGACACCGATCAAAATAATCAATTGCCGCCCATAAAAGATTAAATGCCTTCCCTGCAACTATGGGACTGCCGTAGTTAGGGTTTAATCCATGTACAATACCATGACGAAATGGCATACAGATAAGTTCCGTATCGAGCTTTCGTCGAGTCGAACCAAGAATTGCAAGCCCTTCAGATAGACCTCCGGGGCCTGATGTCTGGCTATCAAAAACAGGTTTATCCGCACCACCAGAAAACGGATGTTTACCTGTTGATGTGGTGCATACTCCATCAATAATGCTTAAAATAAGGGGGATAGCCGACAAATAATCTTCTGCTCCTGCTCGATCTACAGCTCGTTCATACATTGCTTCCCATGGATTAAAATGACGCTTACAAAACCGGTAACCCAAAAAACGCATGTTATCTGGATTTAGGTGATAGTTTGTCAGTTCGATTTCCCCATCCACAACGTTCATATCGAGAACTTTTGCGACAATGTCTGTCGATAAAAAATCATAATTTACCCATCCAAGCGGACTATAAATTTGCGCGAAAAGATCCCTGTTGCTCATCATATTTTTTATAATTCCTAACTGTCTTTCTACCTGCTGAAACTGCTCTTTAGCATTCTTGTCGAATGCTCCCAATAACTTTGCTACTGGACGATATTTTTCAATTTGATCAATAAGATATTCAGCAGGCGATTTAGGAACATGTTTATCTGACATTCATACTTCCTTTGTTGTATCAGAAATTGCGGAGCAAAATTTGCGTAAAATCATATCAATAATAATAGCTACTTATTAAGAAGCTAGCCATTGAGCATAAAAATCCATCCATATATTCGGCTGCATTTTATGGCTCAATTATAAGATGGCGTATATCCTTATTCTCCGGCGCACTGCGCTTCATGGCATTATACCGTCCCTTACTGAATATCTGCGCGCTGAACAGCAGTGGTTGAGATATGGCTGGGATACCCCGACTTAAATATATTTTTTTAATTTAGTCATTAAAAAATAATATTATAGCTCAACGGGAATTTATCAAATGGTAATTTTCAAATCTAAACTCGAAACCTGAGAGTGCTATCAAAAATCCCATTGAAAAAACCGTGTTTCCCGTTGCTAACCGCTGCCAGAAAGATACAAGTGCAAAAGCAAAAAAGCCCGCAGTTGTGCGGGCTTAGAGATGCTTAAATGCTTAAACGTGCAGGCTATTGCCAAACTTTAAATCATTCCCACTCGATCGTCGCCGGTGGTTTACCCGAAATATCATAAACCACGCGGGAAATGCCGTTCACTTCGTTGATGATGCGGTTGGAGACGCGACCGAGGAAATCGTACGGCAGGTGCGCCCAGTGCGCGGTCATGAAGTCGATGGTTTCTACTGCACGCAGTGAAACTACCCAATCATATTTACGACCGTCGCCCATCACGCCGACAGAACGCACCGGCAGGAATACGGTGAATGCCTGGCTGACTTTGTTGTACAGGTCGGCTTTATGCAGCTCTTCAATGAAGATGGCATCGGCACGGCGCAGCAGATCGCAATACTCTTTCTTCACTTCGCCCAGCACGCGTACGCCCAAACCTGGACCCGGGAACGGGTGGCGATAAAGCATGTCGTACGGCAGGCCGAGTTCCAGACCAATTTTGCGCACTTCATCTTTGAACAGCTCTTTCAGCGGCTCAACCAGGCCCATCTTCATCTCTTTCGGCAAACCGCCCACGTTGTGGTGCGATTTGATCACGTGCGCTTTGCCGGTCGCAGAAGCGGCAGATTCGATCACGTCAGGATAGATGGTGCCCTGCGCCAGCCACTTCACGTCTTCCAGACGCAGTGCTTGCTCGTCGAATACTTCTACGAACACGCGGCCAATGATTTTACGCTTGGCTTCTGGATCGTTCTCGCCCGCCAACGCATCAAGGAAACGCGCTTCAGCCGCAACGTGTACGATGTTCAGGCCGAAGTGGTCGCCGAACATGTCCAGTACCTGCTCAGCTTCATTCAGACGCAGCAGACCGTTATCGACGAACACGCAGGTCAGGCGATCGCCGATGGCGCGGTGCAGCAGCATCGCGGTCACGGAAGAGTCGACGCCGCCTGAGAGGCCGAGGATCACTTTGTCGTCGCCAACCTGCTGACGAATACGCTCAACCGCATCTTCGATGATTTTGGCTGGCGTCCACAGCGCTTCACAGCCGCAGATGTCACGGATAAAACGCTCCAGCATACGCAGGCCCTGACGGGTATGCGTCACTTCTGGGTGGAACTGCACGCCGTAGAATTTTTTCTCTTCGTTAGCCATGATGGCGAACGGACAGGTTTCGGTGCTGGCAACGGTTTCAAAACCGGCTGGGATGGCGGTGACTTTGTCGCCGTGGCTCATCCATACGTCCAGCAGCGGTTTTCCTGCTGCGCTAATCGCATCTTCGATGTCACGCACCAGCGCGCTCTGGGTCAGCACTTCTACCTGCGCATAACCAAACTCACGCTCGTTGGAGCCTTCAACCTTGCCACCCAGCTGCATCGCCATGGTCTGCATGCCATAGCAGACGCCCAGTACCGGCACACCGGCGTTGAACACGTATTCCGGCGCTCGTGGGCTGTTCTGCTCGGTGGTGCTTTCCGGACCGCCAGAGAGGATGATGCCGTTCGGGTTGAACTGGCGAATTTGCTCTTCGGTGACATCCCACGCCCAGAGTTCGCAGTAGACGCCCAGCTCACGCACGCGGCGCGCCACCAGCTGCGTATACTGAGAACCAAAATCGAGGATCAAAATACGATGTTTATGAATATTTTCAGTCGTCATTGAGGCGTTTCCATTGGGATGGACTTAATAATAAAAGCGCCCGGCTGGTGCCGGGCGCTAAATTTTACGGGATTATGAACCCATGCGGTAGTTTGGTGACTCTTTGGTGATGGTCACGTCATGCACGTGGCTTTCGTTGATGCCCGCGCCGCTGATGCGCACGAACTCCGCTTTGGTGCGCAGATCGTCGATGGTGCCGCAACCGGTCAAGCCCATGCAAGAGCGCAGGCCACCCATCTGCTGGTGCACGATCTCTTTCAGGCGACCTTTATAAGCAACGCGACCTTCAATACCTTCCGGTACCAGTTTGTCAGCGGCGTTATCGCTCTGGAAGTAACGGTCTGAAGAGCCTTTGGACATCGCGCCCAGCGAACCCATTCCGCGATAAGACTTGAACGAACGGCCCTGATACAGCTCGATTTCGCCCGGAGACTCTTCGGTGCCGGCCAGCATTGAACCGACCATCACTGCTGCTGCACCTGCGGCGATCGCTTTAGCGATGTCGCCAGAGAAGCGGATACCGCCATCAGCGATAACCGGAATCCCGCTGCCTTCCAGCGCAGTAACCGCGTCAGAAACCGCAGTGATTTGTGGCACGCCGACACCGGTAACGATACGCGTGGTACAGATTGAACCAGGACCGATACCGACTTTCACCGCGCTCACACCCGCTTCAGCCAGCGCCAATGCACCTGCGCCGGTCGCCACGTTGCCGCCGATGATTTCCAGGTTCGGGTATTTTGCACGGGTTTCACGGATACGCTGCAGCACGCCTTCTGAGTGGCCGTGTGATGAGTCAATCAGCAGCACGTCAACACCGGCAGCAACCAGCGCATCAACACGCTCTTCGTTGCCTGCACCCGCACCAACCGCTGCGCCGACGCGCAGGCGACCTTCCGCATCTTTACAGGCGTTAGGTTTACGTTCGGCTTTCTGGAAATCTTTAACGGTAATCATGCCCAGCAGGTGGAAGCTGTCATCCACAACCAGCGCTTTCTCAACACGCTTTTCGTGCATTTTGTGCAGCACCACTTCACGCGCTTCGCCTTCCTTAACGGTAACCAGACGCTCTTTCGGTGTCATCACCGCAGAAACGGGCAGCGTCAGGTCAGTGACAAAACGCACGTCGCGACCGGTGATGATCCCCACCAGCTCGTTCTCGGTGTTCACCACAGGATAGCCAGCAAAACCGTTACGTTCGGTCAGCTCTTTTACCGCCGCCAGCGCGGTGGTTGGCAGCACGGTCTGTGGATCGGTAACGACGCCACTTTCGTGTTTTTTCACCTTACGAACTTCATCCGCCTGGCGCTCAATTGACATGTTTTTGTGGATAAAGCCCAAACCCCCTTCCTGCGCCAGCGCAATAGCCAGACCCGCTTCAGTTACGGTGTCCATTGCAGCGGAGAGCATTGGGATGTTCAGACGAATGTTTTTTGTCAGTTGCGTGCTGAGATCAGCGGTGTTGGGTAAGACAGTGGAGTGAGCGGGAACGAGCAGAACGTCGTCAAATGTGAGGGCTTCTTTCGCGATTCTTAACATTGCAATATCTCCACCAGGGGGCGATTAAAACAGATAAAATATTGCCGCGGCATTATACAGGCCGAAACCGATTGCCTCCAGTGTTTTTTCAGAAAAAGTCTTGATCCTCCGGGTGAGCAATGTAGTATCGGTTGATTAACCCTCTGATTTAAAATTTGATCTACATCACATGTCGCTCCCGCCAACCGCCAATATTTTTACTGTCAGCCGCCTGAACACCACGGTGCGCCAACTGCTGGAAAATGAGATGGGCCTGGTATGGCTCAGCGCTGAGATCTCGAATTTTACCCAGCCCTCTTCCGGCCATTGGTACTTCACGTTGAAGGATGATGGTGCACAAGTACGCTGCGCGATGTTTCGCAATAGCAATCGTCGCGTCACCTTCCGTCCTCAGCATGGTCAGCAAGTTTTAGTACGCGCCAGTATCACGCTGTATGAGCCGCGCGGCGATTATCAGCTGATTATCGAAAGCATGCATCCGGCGGGCGAAGGCTTGCTGCAGCAGCAGTTTGAGCAGCTAAAAGCCAGGCTTGCCGCAGAAGGCTTGTTCGATCAGCAGTTCAAACAGCCGCTGCCGGATCCAGCGCGTCAAGTGGGCGTGATTACCTCCGCCACCGGCGCGGCGCTGCACGACGTGCTGCGCGTGCTGCATCGACGCGATCCGTCATTGCCGGTGATCATCTATCCTACGGCGGTGCAAGGCGTGGATGCGCCCGCTGGCATTGTGCGAGCCATCGAGTTGGCCAACCAGCGTGAAGAGTGTGACGTGCTGATTGTTGGCCGTGGCGGCGGTTCGCTGGAAGATTTGTGGAGCTTCAATGACGAACGCGTGGCACGGGCGATTTTTGCTAGCCGCCTGCCGATCGTCAGCGCCGTTGGCCATGAAACCGATGTCACCATCGCCGACTTCGTTGCGGATTTACGTGCGCCAACGCCTTCTGCGGCGGCTGAGCTGGTGAGCCGTAATCAGCTGGAACTGGTGCGCCGTTTGCAGTCGCAACAGCAGCGCATGGAGATGGCGTTGGATTTTTATCTGGCACAACAGCAGCGTCGCTTCACCCGCATCCAGCACCGTTTACAGCAGCAGCATCCGCAGCTGCGGCTGGCACGCCAACAAACCTCACTGTTTCAGCTGCAGCGCCGTCTTGGCGAAGCGATGGATCAGCGTATGCGCGTGGCGAATCGTCAGCAGGATCGCCTGCTGCAGCGTCTCAACGCACAGCAACCGCAGGGACGGATTCTGCGCGCTCAGCAGCAGCTCCAGCAGTGGCACTATCGTCTGCAACAGGGCATGGAAAAACAGCTTAATCACAATCGTCAGCGCTTTGGCACATTAGCCGCACAGCTGGAAGGCGTAAGCCCTTTGGCGACGCTGGCGCGTGGATTCAGCGTCACCACCGATACGCAAGGTCAGGTGGTGAAGAGAACTCAGCAGCTCAGCAAAGGTGATTTGCTGCGTACCCGACTGGAAGATGGCTGGGTGGAAAGTCAGGTTACCGCGCTTGAACCGCAGAAATCCCGGAGCCGTAAAGCGCGTTGATAGGATGAAAACTATACTTTTGACATAATCATTTATGATCAGGAGTTAGTATGCCTTTTAGCGTTATTCCTCCCTACATGCTGCGCAATATCATTGATAACTGCACCGGTGCGCAGCAAGACTATGCGCGCCGCACTCTCACCCACGTGCAACACTTGATGGAGAAACACAGCCATCAAGCCACCAGCGCCGCCATTGCCAAACCAGGCACCGTTCTGCGCGCTATTTACGACGCTGAAGGCACGCAAAATCTGCCCGGCACGTTAATCCGCGAGGAAGGCCAGCCGGATAATGGCGATGTCGCCGCCCAGGAAGCCTGGGATTATCTCGGCATTACCTACGATTTCTTTTGGCAAATCTACCAACGTAATTCGCTCGACAACAAAGGCCTCAAACTCGATGGCACCGTGCATTACGGCAAGGAGTACCAGAATGCCTTTTGGAACGGCCAGCAGATGGTATTTGGCGATGGTGATGGCCAGATATTTAATCGCTTCACCATCGCACTCGATGTGGTGGCGCACGAACTGACGCATGGCGTAACGGAAACCGAAGCCGGGCTGATTTACTTCCAGCAGGCAGGCGCGCTGAACGAATCAATGTCGGATGTTTTTGGCTCACTGGTGAAGCAGTTTCATCTTAAGCAGAGCGCCGATCAGGCTGACTGGATCATCGGCGAGGGTTTACTGGCGGGCGGGATTAATGGCCGCGGGTTGCGTTCAATGTCGTCACCCGGCACCGCCTACGACGATCCGGTGCTGGGAAAAGATCCGCAACCCGCCGATATGGATCACTACATTGAGACGCGTGACGATAACGGCGGCGTGCATCTTAATTCTGGCATTCCCAATCGCGCATTTTATCTCGCGGCTAAAGCGCTGGGCGGCTTTGCCTGGGAAATCGCGGGCCAGGCGTGGTACGACACGTTATGCGATAAAACGCTGCCGCAGGATGCCGATTTCAGCACCTTTGCCCGCTTCACCGTGCAGCACGCCAAACAACGATTTAACACTTCAGTGGCGGAGAGCATTCAATCCGCCTGGCAGCAGGTGGGCGTAACGTGGACATCCAACTGACCGATGACGCTGTCATTAAACTGGCGCGTGAAGGCGGTATCGCCTTTATTCCTAAGCTACGCGGTGAACGACGCTTTGCCTTGTCAGAGCTGCCAGAACCGCAAAAACAGCGGGTTTGTGAAGTATTAGAACAGGCTATGCCCCTTGGCGAACCGGAAGATCAGGCGGCAAATATCGGTCGTGGCGATCAGCGCTATTACCGTATTCAAATCACCTACGCTACCCATCGCGAGGCGGGAACTTTGGTGCTGTTAATTCCTGAGCAACTCGCGCCACCTGAGTTGCAATCTCTCTGGCGCGACGGGGAATAGGTTATAAGAGATCTCTCAAGGAAAGTCATAACTGATTGACTATACTCATTATGTGGCTAGCTAGTCCACGTCGAAGAAAACACCCTTAGATGAGGTCTCTGCTATGACACAAAAAAAGCAACGAGGTGGTGCCGGGAACTTTGCAGAGGACCCGGAGCGCGCCAGGGAAGCAGGTAGCGCTGGCGGCAAAGTCAGCGGGGGTAATTTCAGAAACGATCCTGAAAGAGCCAGGGAAGCTGGAAGAAAAGGAGGTCAAAAAAGCCGCCGCCCTTCCAAGCAGCAGTGAATAAGGTACCTTGAGGGATAAAGTGCGCTAAGGATGGTAAAAAAAAGGCCGACATCATGATGTCGGCCTTTCTCATTAGGGCACTTACTTGCTGTCTGGCAGCGCGTAAGCAATCACGTAATCACCACGGTCTGGTGACTGACGTGCGCCGCCCGCGGAGATCAGGATGTACTGTTTGCCGGTTTTCGGCGATACATAGCTGATTGGACCGCCCTGGCTGCCGACTGGCAGACGTGCTTTCCACACTTCTTTACCGGTTGAGCTATCGAACGCGCGCAGATAGTAATCCTGCGTACCGGCGATGAACACCAGGCCGCCCTGCGTCGCCAGCGTGCCGCCCAAGGTCGGCATACCAATTGGCATTTTCGCACGCATTTTGATACCAAACGGACCGGTATCCTGCACGGTACCCACTGGCACCTGCCAAACGATTTGGCGGGTTTTCATATCAATCGCCGACAGCGTACCGAACGGCGGTGCCTGGCACGGAATGCCCAGTGGCGACATGAAGCGGTTTTTGTTTACCGCGTACGGTGTGCCTTTCAGCGGAACCGCACCCATGCCGGTGTTGATCGCTTCACCACCATTGCTGGCCGCAGTTTTGCTGGTGTCTTGCGGCACCATCTGTACCCACAGACCCAGACGCATGTCGTTAACGAACATATACTGGTTGTTCGGATCAAACGAGATACCACCCCAGTTCATACCGCCCAGTGAACCTGGGAAGCTGAGGGATTTATCGGTATCCGGTACGGTGAACAGACCATCGTAACGCATGCCTTTAAAGGCGATGCGGCACGCCAGCTGGTCAAACGGTGTTGCACCCCACATATCCGCTTCAGTCAGCTTCTGGTTGCCAATGTTTGGCATCTCCACCGAGTGCGGCTGCGTTTTGGTGTACTGCTCGTTCGGGATGTGGCCCTGCGGCATCGGCAACTCTTCAACTTTGGTCAAAGGCTTGCCCGTCAGGCGGTCCAGCACCCAAATCATGCCGGTTTTCGCCCCGATGACCACGGCTGGCTTAGTGGTGCCATCCTTCATCGGGAAGTCTACCAGGCTCGGCTGCATTGGCAGGTCGAAGTCCCACAGATCGTTATGCACGGTCTGATACACCCACTTCTGCTTACCGGTGGTGGCATCCAGCGCCAGAATTGATGCGCCGTAGGTGTGATCCAGTTTGGTACGGTTCGCACCCCACAGATCGACAGACGGGCTCCCCATCGGCAGGAACACGGTATTCATCGCTGGATCGTAGGACATAGGTGCCCACGAGTTCGGCGTACTACGCGTGTAGTCTTTACCCGGCATTAACACCGCATTAGGATCGTCGTTGCCTGGGTCAAACGCCCAACGCATCTGGCCAGTGATCACGTCAAAACCACGCAGCACGCCGCCTGGCATGTCAGTCTGCACGTTATCCGCGACGCGACCGCCAACCACAACGGTGGTCCCGGCCATCGCTGGAGGCGAAGTCAGCTGATATTGCGGATCTGGCGCTTTGCCCAGACCGGTTTTCAGATCAACCACACCGTGCGTACCGAAGCTGTCACACAGCTCACCGTTATCGGCGTTAATCGCAATCAGGCGCGCGTCAATGGTGTTCATCAGAATACGGCGTTGGCAGGTATCGCCCGCCGGCAGCACAGCTGCAGTAACCGGCGTTGAACCCGGCTGCGTAGGCTGCTGCAGCGGTTTGGTCGCATCGAAATACGCTAAGCCACGGCAGCGGTTCCATACTTCCGCCTGAGCGTTAATTTCGCGTTTCCAGATCTGCTTACCGCTGTCTGCGGCAACCGCAATCACGTTGTTGTGTGGCGTGCACAGATAGAGCGTGTTGCCGATTTGCAGCGGAGTCTGCTGATCTTCCGCACCGTTACCGGTTGGGCTGATTGGCGTATCACCCGTGTGGAACGTCCAGGCAACCTGCAGATCTTTTACATTGTCGCGCGTGATTTGATCGATGGCGGCGAAACGGTCGCCACCTGGCGTACGGCCATAGCTGCTCCAGTCCTGCTGTGGTTTCGATTTATCGACAGGAATCAGCGGCAGCTGTTTACCGTCAAACGCGACGGTAGGATGCGGCTGGAACATCTGCACGAAGGTTGCCACCATGCCTACCGCGATAACCGCCGACAACACGTAAGAGACTTTCGCCAGAGAGCTTTTGCCTTCGCGTTTACGCAGTGCTGGCCAGGTAATGAATGCCAGCAGCATCAAGCCAGCCGGAACCATCAGGCGTGATACCAGCGGCCAGAAATGCCAGCCAGCATCAAACAGTGACCAAATCAGCGTACCGCCAAACACCAGGATGAACAGGGTGACGGCAGATGATTTGCGACGGAAGAACTGAATGGCCGACAGCAACATAGCGATACCGGCGATGAGGAAGTACCAGCTGCCGCCCAGCGCTACCAACTTGCCGCCGCCGATAGCGAAGAACAAGCCGATTGCCAGCAGGACCAGGCCTAACAGTACAGACCAGATGCTCAGCCCTTTGCCGGGACGAGCGGAATTTTCTGCCATAACAAAAACTCTCCTGAAAAAATAACGCGCTGGTGCCGGTAAGCCTGAGGCAGCCGGTATTGAGGCTCCTGCCGAAGCGGGAGACAAGACATATCCGTTACGCTTTATTTTAATCTATTGGTACGGGAGCAAGGCCCGTGATTCGTCGCTTGTGAGCGAGGACACAATGCAGATGAGAGTGATTCTCGCCCCAAGGCGGCAGGATTGTACCACCTGGTACAATAAAAAGTGAATATCCATAACGCAGCAGTTACTGGTTAATAGCATTTTTGCTACAAAACCAGTCGTAACCCATTAATAACTATGACGGCGTGCGGCGAAAAATTGTTACTGAGCAGTGAGGTCGGGGACGAATTCAACACGCTTCTTCGAGATCAGACCGTCACCGTGCTGACAAAAGTAATCAACCGCTCCACAAGCTTTTAGCACCTGCAGCGGTTGATGGCAGTCGGGGCATAACGCCAGATGCGCAAAATGGCTGGCACAGTGAGCACACATAAAACCATCTAGGTTGTGAGTAAGCGGTTGCTGGCAGTTGGGGCAAGGGATGTTCATCGATCCTCCGACATAAAAAAAGGGCCCGTCTGGGCCCTTCTCATCTTAACGCTTGTTTTTCTTCAGATGCGACATCAAACGCTGACGTTTACGCTGCTGAGTTGGCGTCAGCAGGTTGCGTTTGCCCGCATACGGGTTATCGCCTTCTTTAAACTGAATACGAATCGGCGTACCCATTACGTTGAGTGAACGACGGAAGTAATTCATCAGGTAACGCTTGTACGAATCCGCGAGATCTTTCACCTGGTTACCGTGGATCACCACGATTGGCGGGTTATAACCACCGGCGTGTGCATATTTCAGCTTCACGCGGCGGCCTCGCACTAGTGGCGGCTGATGATCGTCGGCTGCCATGGTCATGATACGCGTCAACATCGCCGTGCCCACACGCTTGGTGGAGCAGTCGTAGGCTTCGGTCACGGATTCGAACAGGTTACCCACGCCGCTGCCGTGCAGTGCTGAAATAAAGTGGATGCGCGCAAAATCGATAAAGCCCAGACGGAAATCCAGCTGCTCTTTGACTTCATCTCGCGCTTCCTGCGTCATGCCATCCCACTTGTTGACCACAATCACCAGTGAGCGCCCACTATTGAGGATGAAGCCCAGCAGCGACAGATCCTGATCGGAAATTCCGGCACGCGCATCAATCACCAGCATCACCACGTTAGCGTCTTCAATCGCTTGCAACGTTTTGATAACGGAGAATTTTTCTACGGTTTCGGTGACTTTACCGCGCTTGCGTACACCCGCCGTATCAATCAGAACATACTCGCGTTCGTCACGTTCCATTGGAATGTAGATGCTATCGCGCGTGGTGCCAGGCATGTCGAAGACCACAACGCGATCTTCGCCAAGAATACGGTTGGTAAGCGTTGACTTACCTACATTAGGGCGGCCAACGATAGCCAGTTTGATCGGCAGTGTGGTTGGGTCGAAATCTTCTTCTTCCTCTTCCTCCAGCGCCTTCTCGCCCTCTTCTTCTAATGCGGCCCAATAGGCGGCATTCTCTTCTTCTTCCGTGAGTTCCGCTTCTGGAATGATTTCGTCCATCCACGGCAGCAATGCGGTTTCCAGCAAGCTGTTAACGCCGCGGCCATGCGAAGCAGCAATCGGGTGAATTTCACCTAAGCCCAGCGCATAGAAATCCAGTACGGCCGCTTCCGGATCGATGCCATCCGTTTTGTTAGCGACAACAAAGGTGGCTTTCTCACGTGCACGCAGATGATTAGCGATTTGCTGATCCGCCGGCATCACGCCCGCGCGCGCATCGACCATAAACAGCACCACATCGGCTTCTTCAATCGCCAGCAGCGACTGCTCCGCCATGCGGTTTTCTACGCCTTCTTCGGTGCCATCAATACCGCCGGTATCAATAACAATGAATTCGCGCCCTTCCACTTCGGCGCGACCATATTTGCGATCGCGAGTCAGTCCAGGAAAATCCGCCACCAGCGCATCACGCGTGCGTGTTAAACGGTTAAATAGCGTAGATTTTCCCACATTGGGACGCCCAACCAGCGCGACCACAGGTACCATAACACTTGCCTCAGTTTTGAAAATAGTTCGCTCGAATGGCGTGATTATAACGACATTTGACGCCAGGCGTCAGGCAGAAGGCGCACAGAATACCATGCCTGACCAAAAACGAAACGGCCCCTGACGAATCAGGAGCCGTGTAAGCGAGCGGAAAACGGATTTCCGCAGAGCCAGTGACTTAACGCGAGATGGCGTAAACTTCTCCGCCTTTCGCCTGGATCAGCAGCTTATCACCGGCAACAACCGGTTCAGTCTGGAAGCCATCGCTATCCAGTTTCTGCTGCGCCACGAAGCGGCCATCAAGCGTATTAATCCAGTGCAGATAACCTTCGCTATCGCCTACCACCAGATAACCGTTGAACAGCACGGGTGAAGTCAGATTGCGGTGCAGCAGATCACTTTGACGCCAGATGGCCACGCCACCGTCAGCATTCAGCGCAATCACACGGTCATCCTGATCGACCAGATAGATACGCCCGGCATCCACCACCATGTCTTTGACGCCACCAATCTCACGTTTCCACAGCACCTGGCCAGAACGCAGATCCAGTGCGGTAAGATTGCCGTTATAGGCCAGCGCATAGACCACACCGTTTACGACCACTGGCGTGGTATCCACATCGCTCAGACGATCGATTTCAGTCGCGCCGCTTGGCTGCGAAATACGCTGCTGCCAGATCAGTTGGCCTTGATTGATGATGACCGCGCTAACACGACCATTGTCGCCGCCGACGATGGCACCACCAAAGGCAACAGTTGGCGCTGATTCACCGCGCAGTGACAGCGCAGGCATATCAAGATTGACGCTCCACTTAATCGCGCCGGTGCTCTGGTCAAGTCCCTGCAACATACCGTTGCTGGTGTGCACCAGAATCAAACCATCGCTGACAACCGGACGCGACAGCGCTTCACCGGCGACTTTAGTCTGCCAGGCAATGCCACCATCGCTGGTGTTCAGCGCAAATACCTGACCACGCTCGCTACCGATGTAAATGCGATCGCCGCTGGCCGTTACGCCACCAGACAGCAGTGCGGAGATATTTTTCGAGAAGAAGCCGGTTTTCTCAGAGAGATCGACTTTCCATTTCTCTTTGCCATTGCTGGCATCTAGCGCTTTAACCACGCCAAAACGATCCGCAGCATACACGGTACCGTCCAGCCAGGCTGGATGCAGGTTGGAATAGAAATCACCCACGCCGTCCCCGACAGAGGTGCTCCACGCGGTCTGCGGCGTAAACTGGTTTTCCACTTTTGGCAGCGGGGCCATTTTCACTACATCTTCTTCGCCGCTGAACAGCGAGCAACCGCTGAGCAGAGTGACTGAAATCAGCCCTGGCAGCAGGTATTTACGTAATTCCATGTGCGCTCTCTTGACTGGCTTAACTTAAGTTATTCATCTTCATCTGCAGCATTTGCTTCAGCGCAGGAGAGGCCTGCGATTCGGCACCTTTGCTCCAGGCATCACGTGCGCCCTGCTTATCGCCTTTGCTCAGCAGTGCTTCTCCGCGAATATCCGCCACAATGGCTGTCCAGCCATCACCTTTAACATTGTTAAGGGTAGAAAGTGCGGCATCGGCCTGACTTTGCTGCAACTGAATGCGTGCCAGACGCAGGTTAATTACTGCCTGCAGGTTGGCATCTTTGGTATCTTTTAGTCCGCTCTGAAGCAGAGCGATAGCTTTATCCAGCTGATTAGCTTCAACATATTGCTTAGCCAGATCCAGCGACGCCAATGCGCCGTAGGTATTGTTGTTTTCGCTAGCGAAAGTGGCCACTGCTTCCAGCGTATCAGGCTTATCGGCCTGCATGGCGCTGGTCAGTTGCTGATACTCAGCGGATGCCGCTTTATCGGTTCCTTCCTGATGGCTGGCCCAGAAACGCCAGCCACCCAGCGCAGCGATACCGATGATTACGCCAACGGCCAGAAATTTACCATTGTTGGTGAAGAACTGACGCAGCGCGTCAACTTGTTCGTTTTCGTTGCTGTAAACTTCCACGCAATCCCTCTCTTTAATATGGCTGTTGCAGTGCTGCGCTTACTGCAGCAGCGTGCGCAACGTCGCAGCGGCGTCGCTCTGAGCCAGCGTCTGTTGATCGCCGGTACGCAAGTCTTTAACCACAACCTGGCCCGCGTTCACTTCATCTTCGCCCAGCACCAGCGCAATGCGTGCGCCCCACTTGTCTGCACGGGCAAACTGCTTCTTGAAGTTACCGCCACCGAAGTTGGTCATCAGCTTCAGTGCGGGATCAGCATCACGCAGTTTTTCCGCCAGTTGCATCGCGGCAGACTGAACGCCCTGCCCCGAAGCGATAACATAGACATCAACAATGCGCGTCGGTTCAAATTCTGGATTAACCGCTTGCACCAGCAACACCAAACGCTCCAGGCCCATAGCAAAACCGACGGCTGGCGTAGCGCGACCACCCAGCTGTTCGACCAGGCCATCATAACGTCCACCGGCACATACGGTACCCTGCGAGCCGAGGCTGCTGGTAACCCACTCAAAAACGGTGCGGTTGTAATAATCGAGGCCGCGCACCAGACGCTGATTCACGCGATATTTGATACCCGCATCGTCCAGCAGCGCGCACAGGCCGCTGAAGTGCGCGCGCGAGTCTTCATCAAGGAATTCACCCAGCGTCGGCGCATCGTTCAGCAGTGTCTGAATCTCAGGATTTTTACTGTCGAGTACGCGCAGCGGATTGGTATACATGCGGCGCTTACAATCTTCGTCCAGCGCTTCTTTATGCTGCTCAAGGAACGCCACCAGCGCGTTACGGTAGTCGGCGCGCGCTTCCAGTGAACCGATAGAGTTCAGTTCCAGCTCAACGTGATCGGCGATGCCCAGCGCTTTCCACCAGCGCGCAGTCATCATGATCAATTCGGCATCAATATCCGGACCCTGCAGGCCAAAAACTTCCGCACCAATCTGATGGAACTGACGATAGCGACCTTTCTGCGGACGCTCGTAGCGGAACATGGGGCCAACGTACCACAGACGCTGCTCCTGGTTATACAACAGACCGTGTTCGATTCCGGCGCGCACGCAACCCGCGGTGCCCTCCGGACGCAACGTCAGGCTTTCGCCATTGCGGTCTTCAAAGGTGTACATCTCTTTCTCAACCACGTCGGTGACTTCACCAATCGCACGGCTGAACAGCGGGGTGTGCTCAACGATCGGCAGACGGATTTCACTGAAACCATAGCTGGCCAGAACCTGCTTCAGAGTGCCTTCAATACGCTGCCAAATTGCGGTATCCGCTGGCAGGTAATCGTTCATTCCGCGAATCGCTTGAATATTCTTCGCCACGTTAGAATCTCTTTAAGACAAAAAAACCTGAGCGGCATCATACCTTATGAGGATGAAACCGCACAGGTTCAATCACAAACTGGTACGCGGCCTGCGCGCACCTTGATTATTTTTCAAGCTGCTGCACGTTGATGCGACGGCTTTCATCCAGCATGGTGGCCTTGGCGCGAATACGCGCTTCCAGCTGATCGATCATGTCGTTGTTATCGAGACGATCGCGCTGACGCACGCCATCTTCATAGAAGCCGCTTTTCTTGGCGCCACCGGTCACACCGAGGGTAGAAACCGTGGCTTCACCCGGACCATTCACCACGCAGCCGATAATCGAAATATCCATGGGCGTGATGATGTCTTCAAGGCGCTCTTCCAGCGCATTGACGGTGCCGATGACATCAAACTCCTGACGCGAGCAGGTCGGGCAGGCAATGAAATTGATGCCACGCGAACGGATGCGCAGGGATTTGAGAATGTCATAGCCCACTTTCACTTCTTCGACCGGATCGGCCGCCAGTGAAATGCGCAGCGTATCGCCAATGCCTTCGGCCAGCAGCAGGCCCAAGCCGATGGCAGATTTCACTGAACCCGCACGTGCGCCACCCGCTTCGGTGATGCCGAGATGCAGCGGCTGATCGATAGCTTTCGCCAGCAGACGATAAGATTCAACGGCGAGGAAGACGTCAGAGGCTTTGACGCTCACTTTGAACTGATCAAAGTTAAGACGATCGAGATGATCCACATGACGCATCGCGGATTCGAGCAGCGCCTGTGGCGTTGGCTCACCGTATTTTTCCTGCAGATCTTTTTCCAGCGAACCGGCATTCACGCCGATGCGGATCGGAATATTGTAATGACGCGCACAATCCACCACCTGGCGGATACGCTCATTATTGCCGATGTTCCCGGGATTGATACGCAGACAATCCACGCCATATTCGGCGACTTTCAGTGCGATGCGATAGTCAAAGTGAATGTCCGCCACCAGCGGCACGTTGACCTGTTGCTTAATCAGTTTGAAGGCTTCAGCCGCATCCATGGTCGGAACGGAAACGCGGACAATATCAACCCCGACGCGCTCAAGCTGGCGAATCTGGTTAACGGTTGCGTCCACGTCAGTGGTGCGGGTGTTGGTCATTGACTGAACGGCGATGGGCGCACCATCGCCAACTGGCACCTTGCCGACGTAAATCCGTGTTGATTTGCGACGGATAATGGGTGCTTCGTTATGCATATTCTCTCTCCACAATTACCCGGAAAGCGCGCTGCGCGTTATTGCGCACCCAGCGTCAGACGGGCAACCTGGTTATTACGGATAAAACGACTTAAATCAACGGGCTGATTCTGATATTGCACGTCAACCGCACTCGGAGCGCCAATTTTCAGACGATACGGAGCCGTACCGGACAAACTCAGCTTGCCGCCGCTACGTTGCAAACCACTGAACAACTTCTTGCCGGTGGCATCGCTCACTTCCAGCCAGCAGTCGGCTTTGAAGTTCATCACGATGGCATTCGGATCGCCAGCCGGTTGGCTGACCGCTGCGTTTGCGGTAGGCATTTGGCCGGCCGGAACACTATTAGCCGGTGCCGGAGACGTGGCCGCTGGCGGCGTGTTGTCAATCGGTGCCTGGCTAGGCGAAACCACGGCATTCTCGCTGCCGTTGGTTTGCGCAGTCGTGCTTGCAGCAGGTGCGCTGCTCGCGGTGTTGCTGCTCTCTGGCGTCGCAACCGCACCCGCACCGTTATCAACCGGCGTACCGGCTGCATTCGTATCCGCATCAGCATTGCTGTCGGTGCTATTGTCACCCAGCGGAATAGACTGACTATTATCGCCGCTGCCGTTTTGATCGGCCATCGACACCAGATCAGCCTGTGATGCCTTATGATTTTGCCACCACCAGGCACCGGTCAAACCGACGACAACGAAGATCACCAACCAGGTGAAAATCATCAGCCAGCCATCGCGTTTTTTACGACGCTTACCCAATGAAAAGCTCTGCATTGGCTCGATTTTGGCCGCGCGCACCGGAGCCTGTTTTGCCATCATCGGCAGCAGGTCATCTTCCGGCACATGCACCAAACGGGCATAAGAACGAATGTAACCGCGCAGGAATGTCGAAGCTAAATCAGCAGGTGATTTGTCCTCTTCAATATCACGTACGGTAGAAACTTTCAGGCACAGGCGCTCAGCGACGTTTTGCTGGGTCAGCCCCATCTGCTCACGGGCCAGACGCAGGCGTTCACCTGTGGAATGTACTGCAGAATTATCTTGAGTGGCTTCAGTATTCATTAGCTAAATAACGCTGGTACTGTATCGATTGTGGAAAACTTCGCGCCAACCGGTCGCCATAACGTGTAACGTCAGCAGCGTTTCCCTGTTGCGCGGCGAAACGTATCTGTAACCATAGGCTCTCTGCCGTTGCGGGCAAACGCTGATGGTACACTTCTAAAAGCAGCGGAACGGATTGCTGTTCCTGCTGTTCAAGCCGCCTTTCCACTTCCCTTAGCAGTTGACTGCCCTGCTCCGGTGCGGCATCCAGCGCGTAACCTAATTGCTCGCGCGCTGCGGCACTCTCATCAGCCTGCAGGTAACAATAGCCCGAAAACAGAAATGCATCCTGACGGGCATCGATTTCCTGCGCCTCAATTGCCAGCTTAAACTGTTGATGCGCTTCGTCATACTGCCTTAAACCGCAGAGAAACGCACCGTAATTGTTAGCGACATAACCATTCAGCGGTGCTAACTGCTGAGCGCGTTGATAGTGCCAGCGTGTTTGCGCGCTATTCTGTTGCGCCTGCGCCACGCGGGCAAGGGCTAACGGCACCCGATAATCATCCGGTGCCGCCTGCTGCGCACGCAACAAATTGCGCTGTGCGGCGGCAAAATCCTTGACTGCAAGATAGTGCAATCCCAGCTGCAAGCGGATATCCGCTGCGCTCTGTCGGGCGGGGTGATTGACACAGCCGGTTACAACTAAGCTGGCCAGAATCGCCGCAGGTATTCCTTTACGCATATCAGTTTCTCCCTAAAAAATGTGCGTAGAGACTGACATGAGTTACGCCCGGTGAATATCACCAGGCGCTGGCTTTCAGAGCGCCTTCACAGAGATGGCTTCACCCGCCATTTTCTTACGCAGCGTACGCTTGGTACGGTCAATCACATCGCCCGCTAACTGACCACATGCGGCGTCAATGTCATCACCGCGCGTTTTACGCACGATAGTGGTGAAACCGTAATCCATCAGTACTTTAGAGAAGCGATCGATACGGCTGTTAGAGCTACGGCCATACGGCGCGCCCGGGAACGGGTTCCAAGGGATCAGGTTAATTTTGCACGGTGTCTCTTTCAGCAGTGCCGCCAGCTCATGTGCGTTGTCGGTGCTGTCATTGACATGATCCAACATCACATACTCAATAGTCACACGGCCCTGATTCGCGTTGGACTTGCCGATATAGCGTTTAACCGCCGCGAGGAACGTCTCGATGTTGTACTTTTTGTTGATCGGCACGATTTCGTCACGAATGGCATCGTTTGGCGCGTGCAGCGAAATCGCCAGCGCTACGTCGATCATATCGCCCAGCTTATCCAGCGCCGGCACCACGCCTGACGTTGACAGCGTAACGCGACGTTTTGACAGACCAAAACCGAAGTCATCCAGCATAATATCCATCGCCGGTACCACGTTGTTCAGGTTGAGCAGCGGTTCGCCCATGCCCATCATCACCACGTTGGTGATGGGACGTTGACCGGTGATTTTCGCCGCGCCGATGATTTTAGCGGCACGCCATACCTGGCCAATAATTTCAGACACGCGCAGGTTGCGGTTAAAGCCCTGCTGCGCCGTCGAACAGAATTTGCACTCCAGCGCACAGCCTACCTGCGAAGAGACGCACAGCGTTGCGCGATCCGCTTCCGGAATGTAGACAGTTTCCACCAGCTGATCGCCTACGCGAATCGCCCATTTAATGGTGCCATCGGTGGAACGCATCTCTTCCGCCACTTCCGGCGCACGGATTTCAGCGCGCTGCATCAGTTTGCCGCGCAGCACTTTATTGATGTCGGTCATCTGCTCAAAATCATCGCAGCAGTAGTGGTACATCCACTTCATGACCTGATCGGCACGGAACGGCTTTTCGCCCATTTCGAGAAAGAATTCGCGCATCTGCTGACGGTTAAGATCCAGCAGGTTAATTTTTTCGTTTTTTGGGGAAACAACCACGGGGGAAGCGGACGACGGCGTCACAATCTGTTCGGACATAATGTTCTCTGGCCTCGTTGTTACACGTTACGGCTCTGGTTAATAGTAGGAAAAAACAGCGCCCTTGCTGAGTCAGACTCAACAAGGGCGCATAATTGTACTACATCTGCTGCATGATGCCAGGGGAACCGTTTCACAGATGTTGAACAGCTGTAAAGACGTGTGTCCGCCTGGCCCTCAATGTACTTAGCGAGTGCGTGGGCAGACTTCGTTTTCTGCGAAGAAGTACGCGATTTCGCGTGCTGCAGATTCAGCTGAGTCAGAACCGTGGGTCGCGTTCTCGGTGAAGCTGTCCGCGTAGTCAGCACGCAGAGTACCTGCCAGCGCGTTGTCTGGGTTAGTTGCACCCATCAGATCGCGGTGACGCTGAACGGCGTTTTCGCCTTCCAATACAGAAACCACAACTGGACCAGAAGTCATGAATTCAACCAGACCATCAAAGAATGGACGACCTTTGTGCTCAGCGTAGAAGCCTTCAGCCTGCTCTTTGGTCAGGTGCAGCATTTTTGCGCCAACTATTTTGAAGCCCGCGCTTTCAAAACGGTTATAGATTGCACCAATCACGTTCTTAGCGACGGCGTTTGGTTTCACGATTGAGAAAGTACGTTCGATTGCCATGTTGACCTCTAGTTAGCATCCTGAAGAATCCGGGAGCCTGCTCCCGGTAAGAAAACGCGCCGATTATAGGGACATCATCGGGCGTTGCCTATTGGCGATTGGTGGAATTATTGAAAATAATTGATTTTTGTCGGGGCAAGCAGGCAAAAAGTATGCCATATCCCTGCACTCAACCGCGGTTAAATCCTACCGAGGACAACTGCCCCGCTTCATCCATTACGACCAGTTGATAGCTGCCGGGTTCATCCAGCACCAGTGCTGCACTCTTTTTCCCGGCATCCTGTTCAAGCGGCTGTCCATTCAAAAACCACCAGCGCTGTTCGCCTTGTCCGCCCTGCACCGCCACCGGCATCACCAACACCACTTTGCCCGGCAGCGGTTGCACACGCTGGCCATTGATCACGCCGGTGATCACCAGCGGCGGCGCATTGCCCTGATTCAGTGGCGGACAGGTGGGATCGATGGACGGCAATCGCTGGGCACGCCGTTCAGCAGGCGCTAGCCAGGGCTCAAGCGGCAGCGGCCACATCAACCGCTCACGGCTCTGCGCATCAGGACAATCGGCCGCCACGCGCAATCCATCACTATTCTGCCAGTATTGCTGGCGCAAGCCATTAACGCTCTCCTGCCCTGGCGCGAGCAGCGTTGGCGGCACGGTTTGATTCAACACCCAACTCTGACGGCGCTGACGGCAATTCTCATCGCCCAATGGCAACGGCTGGCCGCCTGGCCAGCAGATGCTCATGGCGCTGACCGATGGCGGACGCGGATCGCGCACGGCACCGTTCACCGGCATATGCCCCGCCAGCAGATTATTCACCTGATTCATCACCGGCACCGCTGAGGCAAAGCCAAATTGGCCAGCCACCGGCGTCGCATCTGGCCGTCCCACCCACACGCCAATCAGATAGCGCGGAGTGATACCAATCGTCCACGCATCGCGATAGCCGTAGCTGGTGCCGGTTTTCCACGCCAGTGGGGCAACATCCGACACCGCGCCGCTGGCGGGGGGTTGCGCAGCGCCTGCCAGAATACGCCGCACAATCCATGCGGCACCTGGCGACAACAACGGCCTTTCCTGTAACGGCTGTGTCGACAGCCAGCGCAGTTGCGCCGCGTTACCGTGACGGGCAAAGGCGCTATAGGCCGCGACAATGCCATCCAGCCGCGCGCCGGTACCGCCAAGCACCAGCGAGAGATTCGGTTCTGCGCCCGCCGGGAAGCGCAGATTTAATCCCACATTACGCAGACGCGCCGCCAGCGTTTTTGGCCCCAGAGCAGCCAAAAGCTGCACCGCAGGCAGATTAAGCGATCGCTCCAGCGCTTCACTGGCGCTTACCGGGCCGTGGAAGCCTGAATCAAAGTTGCCGGGACGATAGTCGCCAAAGCGGCGCGGCACATCCTGTAATAACGATTCTCCATGAATCAGCCCCTCATCCAGTGCCATACCATAGACGAAAGGTTTCAGTACCGATCCCGGCGATCGCACGCTGGCGATCATATCGACATGACCAAAGCGGCTGTCGTCGTTGAAATCTACCGAACCTACATAGCCGCGCACCTTCATACTTTGGTGATCCACCACCAGCAGCGCCAGCGAAGTGCGAGCAGGTAAGTTGCTTTTTAGCGACGACGCCAGATTCTCCAGTTCGCGCTGGAGCGACAGATCAATTGTGGAGGTGATTTTATTGTCGGGTGATAACGACAATAAGCGCCGGGCGAGCAGCGGCGCACGTTGTGGCATTTGGCGCGGCGGCAGCCAAACGGCTTCCTGTTTAATATCGGCGACATCCTGCGGCGTCCAAACGCCATATTCCGCCAAACGATCCAGCACCTTATTACGCGCCGCTTCGGCGCGTTGCGGCCAGCGATCCGGACGCAAGCGGCTCGGCGCCTGAGGCAGCACCGCCAACAGTGCCGCCTCGCCTTTAGTGAGCTGTGACGGCGGCTTACCCAGCCAGATCCAGCTCGCCGCACCCACGCCCTCAACCGTGCCGCCAAACGGAGCGCGATTGAGGTACAACGTTAGGATGTCTCGTTTGGAGAGATGATATTCCAGCTGTAGCGCACGCCACGTCTGTACCACTTTGCCACGTAAGGTGCGCGGCTGGGGATCGATAAGCCGTGCCACCTGCATGGTCAGCGTACTGCCGCCGGAAACCACGCCGTGATGCAGCACGTTCTGCCCGATAGCGCGCACAATCGCCATTGGATTAATACCGGGATGATGCCAGAACCAGCGATCTTCATAGGTTAGCAGCGCGTCGATGTAGGCTGCCGACACTTCGTCCAGCGACACCGGATAGCGCCACACGCCTTGTCTATCAGCAAAGCGCCACAGCGGCGTGCCATCTTCGGCCACCACCACGCGCGCCGGTTGTACCTCATGCAGCGGTAAAGGTGTCAGTCGATCCAGCAGCCACAGCGCGGCTAGCGATGCCAGTAAAAAAAGCGGTAGCCAGCGCCACCGCTTTAGTCGGTTTCTTAACGGCATCAATACTTAACGCACGTTGATTTTTTCTGGCGTGCTACCAATCGCACGCCACTCAGGCACATACATCGATTCCACCTGCGGTGGTGGCAGGCGATAGCTGCCCGGCGTAACCGCCCGCGCCAGATACAGCAACGTGCCCGGCGTGTAGCCGTCGAGCGCCAGCGCGGCAACAAAACGATCGTCCCGGAATTCGATATGTTTAATATTGGCCTGCTGCATATCCATCATGCTCTCTTTCAACGCATCGGCACTGTCGCCTAAACTGGAGCTGCTGTCGCTGAGGTTCTGGTTCTCCAGCTCAAGGCCAGCAGGCAGCAAGTCCACCACTAGCGCATCACTCACGCGCTCGCTGGCTTCGACTTTCAGCCGCACCACCAGCAACTCGCCACTTTTCAGATTGGCGAGATCGGCAGGCTTACCGTCCAGCGTGAAATATTCACGACCGATCTTCAGCACGTTGCTGATAGGCGACGGTGCGGTGCGGGGATAGCCCACCACATTTAGCGTGCCGTAGAGCGGCGACGCATTGTCGCTTTTCACCGACACGCCTTGTCGCAGCTGATCTTCCGTCATGCCAATGTTAAGCGGCTGATTACTGCTCAGCGGTTCCGCTTTACCCTGCAGTGTCGCCTGCCAGCTTTCGCCTTTGTGCTGCTGCAAGGTGCGGGCGGCGAGGAACAACGCGTTGTTTTCCTGCGTGGAGAACCAGCGCTGGCCATGTACCGCTTTCGCCAGATCGATCAGCAGCGGACCTTGCATATCTGGCAGCAGTTGGTTTTCGCTTAACAGCGACAGAATCAGCGCGCGGTCGCGCACCGGACTACCGTAATCGCCGAGCCAGCTGTTCGGCTTACGTTCCAGGCCAATCCCCTGCGCCAGCGCCAACTGTGCACGCTGCTGATCGCCCATCAACTTCAGCGCTACGCCAAGTTGCACCATCGCCAGGCCAGATTTGGCCTGCTCGCGTTTTTCATACAGCGCACGCAGGGCACCAAGCGGTGCCTGCTGCTGGCGCGCCAGTACTAACCCGGCATAGGCCTGCACGCTGAAACGTAAACCATCGGCATCGCTGCTCCAGCTGGTTTCGATCTGCGCAGGGTCCTGTAGATAGCGCAGCAGACGTTCGTCGGCGCGGGTAATCACGCCATCCGGCACGCTATAACCCGCTTCGCTGGCGCGCAGCAAGAAATCGGTGACGTAAGCGGTCAGCCAAAACTCTTCCTGACTCTCTTTGCTCCACAGGCCAAAGCTCCCGTTGCCGCGCTGCATGCCGGCAAGACGCGCAATGCCGGTATCAATTGACGCACGGCGCGCCTCATCACTGCTGGTTTTGATGCCCATCGCCGTCAGCTGCGCATGGTTGGTGAACACCGATGGCCAAATGCCGCTGGCGGTCTGCTCAAGGCAGCCGTAAGGATAGGCGTAGAGCGAGCTGATAAAGCTGGCGATGTTCAGCGGCGGGCGGTTACTGAGCGACAGCTGTCCGCTCAGCGTATCCTGCTGCAAACCATTAAAGGCACTCGCCAACACCTGCCAGTTTTGGCCGGTTTGCATCACGTTATCGAAGCTCAGCGTTTGTGCCGGATAAGCCGGACGCACGCCAATTTTCCATTTTCGCTCGCTCGGCGCCAGGGTTTCGCCCGGCAAACTCATGCCTGAGACATTCACCTGCACAGCGCCGTCACCAAAACCTCCCTGCGCTTTCACCGGAATGGATAAGGTGCTACGCGCGCCCTTTGCTAATTGCACGCTGGCCGGGATTTGGCCATTCAAGGCAAGCTGACCGCTGGCAGTAACATTGATTTTCAGCGTCTGGGCGCGATCGGTGAGGTTAGTGAGATCCAGCGCCAGCGTAGCTTGATCGCCGCTAGCAAGGAAACGCGGTGTCGCCAGTTCGCTAATAAGCGGTGCAGCAACCACCAGCTTGCGCTCGGCCGATCCGAAGCTGTCGTCGCTCCAAACCTGCGCCATCAAACGCAGTTCACCATTAAAAGCAGGGATTGGCAGCTCCAGCGTGCCGTCGCCATTGGCATCCAGCGTCACAGGCTGCAGCTGTTGTGCCACGATCTGCACATCGGTGACCGGCTTTTTACCGCCGCGCGACAGGGCATCCGCATCGTCGCCGTCACCGCCAAAGCGCAGCGCGGCCAGCTTGCCGCCGCCTTCAATTAACTGACCAAACACATCGTATTGATCGGCGTTATAGCGCTTGCGACCGAAAAACGCCTCCCACGGATTCGGTGTTGAGTAGTCAGTGATGCTAAGTACGCCGCTGTCTACCGCCGACAGCAATACCTGAACCCGCTTCGGCAACTCGCCGCCTTCGCGGCTGGCTTTCACCTTCACTTTCAGGGTCTGTTCTGGGCGGATTTTATCGGGTGCGTCGAGTGTCAACGTGAGTCGACGTGCTTCGGTCGCCATCGGCAGATGCAGCAAGCCCACCGCGCGTTTCGGCGTGACGCCGCTGGCCTTGTCGCCGTCGCGCACCACGATAGCGCTGAGATAGAGATCGTGTCGCTTCCAGCTGTCGCTAATTGGCACATCAATGGTTGCGCCACCTGCCGGAACATCCAGCGGCTGCCACCACAGCGTGCCGCTGCTGGATTCTACCATCAGATAGCCTTTGCCAGCTGCGGGCGACTCTACCTGCACATGTGCAGTGTCGCCCGGTTGATAAGCGGTTTTATCAATTTTCAGCTTGACCTGATCCGGGCGCAGCGCGCCGGTGCCATTGGTGTTGTCCTGCCACCCATATCCCGCCTGGAATCGTACGCTGCTGACGATGTTGTCACCCGCATGCACTTCCAGTCGATAGGTGCCCCACTCCACCGGGAAACTCACTTTCTGGCTGCCACCGGCAGCAATAGTGATGTGCTGTTGCTCTTCCTGCAGATCTTTTTGATCGTAGCGCGACTGCCAGCCTTCGCTGTCAGAAAAGCTCCAGTAATAGTCGCGGCGCTCGTGGATCAGGCGAACATCCAGATCCTGCGCCGCCAATTTTTCACCCTGCGGGTTGGCATATACCACGTCGAATTCAGCAAGGCTGTTTTCCGCGACGGTTGGCTCATCGTGATAACGATCGGTGCGGTAGTCATACACCGATTCACTGTTAAACAGCGGACGAATGCCCGGCAGCGCCGGTGCGGGCCAGATCGCCTGAATGGCGCGACGCGTCACCGGACGTCCACCGGTTTCCAGCAGGCTGGCTTGCAGAATCAGATTGAGCGGCGAATGGCTCTCTTTCCAGCTGCTCTCCACGCTGAGCTGCAACTTACCGCTCTCATCCAGCTTCTCATCGACATCGTCCAGCGTGCGTTTCAGTTCTTCGGTGATGTCACCGAACTGATAACCCGGCAGCGCCGTCACCGCTTCACGCGCGGGGCGCAGGAACAGCTGCCCTTGTAGCTCATTACCTGCGGCAGGTGCGCCGTACAAATAGCGCCCTTCCACATCAAATTGCACCGCGGCATCCGGCGCCACCGGCTGTGCGCTGTTGCTCAGCGCCAGCGCCATACGTTCCGGCAAAAAATCCTCCACGTGGAACGGCCAGCTACGCGGCTGGTTGTCGCCACTGTTAATGCGCAGCGTCCACTCTCCGGTCATGGCAGAAGCCGGCAGCGGGAAGCGTTGTTGATAGACGCCATTTACCGGCTGCCAGACGAAGGTTTGCGCCACTTCACCGTTCGGCTGCACCACTTCGGCTTTTACTGGCTGCGGCGGCAGCGGTTTACCATCGGCATCACGCAGCAGCGCGTTGACGATCACCGTTTCGCCGGGACGATAGAGATCGCGCGGACCAAAGACGAAGAACTGTTTGTCGTAACCTTGCGGACCATCAATCGGAAACTCAGCCAGATCGAGCGCCGGGCGAGTGAGATCGATCAGCGAGGTTTGCCCTTTTTGTGTCGCCAGCAGCAACTTGCCTTTAGCATGCGCGGGTAAGCGCAGATGACCGTTACTGTCGCTGGTGCCACTGGCCAGCTGTTTGCCCTTTTCATCCAGCAGCTGCACGCTGACGTCATCCAGCGGTGCGCCGCTGGCCAGGCTTTGAGCGAACAGCTCCAGCTGTTCAGGGAATTGGTGTAGCGACAGACCGATGTCGCTTAGGGTAAACAGCGTCGCTGGCTGCGTGTAGTTATAAGTCCCAGCCTGTTTCATTACCGCCAGATAGACGCCAGATTGTTTCAGGGCATCCACATCGCCGAGCGGCAACTGCATTTTTTCGCGCGTGTTGCGCGCCGGATTAAGATCAAAACGTCCGCTGTAAACCAGATCGGCATTTTTCAGCAGATCGCGGGATTCCCAGTACGACATATTGTTGCCGTAGTTCCACTGAGCCAGGAAATCGGCCAGTGTGGCACTTTTTACCCGGAAGAAATCGACGTCGACACTGTTTACATTCAGCGCCAGCAGCGGTAAGCCCTGCGTCAGACGTAGCGGCAGCAGCGAGCCGCGACTGGCAAAGCCGACCATCGGCTGGATATCACGCGTGGTCAGCGTTTGGCTAAAAGGCGTGGATAAGGTCGTGCCATCGGCGGCTTTAAGACCGGCATCGACGTTAATCGTCAATTTGCGCGACGGTTCCGGATGACGAAAACGCAACGCTTTACCGTTTTGCGCCAGCTCCCAGCCGCCGTCGAACTTGCCACTTTTCTCGTCAGTAATTTGCACGCGCGAAGCAAAATCCTGTTTGCTATCGAGCGGGGTATTAAAGGTCAGCACCAGCGCAGCAGCACCGTCGAGCTGCAGTTCGGAGAGATCGATAACCGAGAGTGATTGCTGCGTGGCTGCTGCGGCTGTCGTTTCCGCCGCGTGAGTCGTCGACGTTGCGCTGCCCAGTAATACACCCCCGATCAGCGCGCTGAGCAGTAGCCGGTTAAAACATTTTGCCATGGTAAATCCCTCACCAGTCCCAGAAGTTAAGAAAGAGTAATGCTGCGCATTTTCGACAACTTTAGCAATCATGCCCTTGAGATAGCCTTCACATTCCCGGAGACTGGACGTTTCACGATTGCTAAGAAGAGGTTGCTATGACAGCCATATTTGTCTCCGCTGACTGGTTGAAAGAACACTACACAGAAGAAACTTTGCAGGTGATTGATGCCCGCATGTTACCGCCCGGGCAGGAAGCGGTGCGCGATCTCCAGGCGGAATATCTTGCCGGCCATCTGCCGCATGCCCCCTTCTTTGATATCGAAGCGCTATCCGATCACACCAGCCCCTATCCGCACATGATGCCGCGCGCCGAGACCTTTGCAGTGGCCATGCGTGAGTTGGGCATTAGCCAGGACAAACATCTGGTGGTGTATGACGAAGGCAACCTGTTTTCGGCGCCGCGCGCGTGGTGGATGCTGCGCGCTTTCGGCTGCGAGCAGGTGTCGATTCTTGCTGGGGGATTACAAGGCTGGAAAGCCGCCGGTTATGACGTGGTTACCGGACCGGTTAGTCTGCCGGAAGCTGAGTTCGAGGCTAAATATGATAGTACACAGGTAAAACGCCTGACCGATGTGCTGCTGATTAGTCATGAAGGTGGTGCGCAGATTGTGGATGCACGCGCGGCAAACCGCTTTAATGCCGAAGTGGATGAGCCACGCCCCGGCCTGCTGCGTGGACATATCCCTAACAGCCTGAACCTGCCGTGGAACAGTTTGGTGGCGAACGGTGAACTGAAACCGGCAGCGGAACTGCGCGATTTGTTTGATAAAGCAGGCGTGAAGCTGGATCAGCCAGTGATTGCCAGCTGCGGTTCCGGGGTGACTGCGGTGGTATTGATTTTGGCGCTGACATCGCTCGGGGTACGTAACGTGACGCTGTACGACGGCTCGTGGGGCGAATGGGGAAGTCGCGACGATTTACCGATTGAGAAATGATGGTAGGGTGCGCATTAATGCGCACCTGGCCAAACGCTGCACCGTTCGTAACGGTAATAGATCAAATAATCCGCTGACTGCCTTTAAAGTCGCGCAGGAAACTGCCCCAGCGGCGTTCATAGAATGGCGTGATGTGGGCAGTAAAAAAATGGCTAACGCCACGATCTTCACTCACCACTTCACAGATATCAATTGGCGCATCATCGGCAAGCGTATCGGTTGCCACACCGCCCGCCGCCTGAATGATCTCATCAATATCGCTATCAGCTTCGATGCCAATCAGCAGATTCGGCGCTTCCGTTGCGCTTTCACGAATGCTGGCGACGTAAGCACGGCGCACCTGCTTATACTTGGCAAACAGCTGCGTCAGAGAATCAATCATCTGCGCCGGTGGCTCTGCCACTTCAGAGAGCAGCAGCGCTTGTCCCCCTTCCAGCACGGTTTGTTGACTCAGCGCACTGCCCTCTTCACTCATCAAATGAGCGATTTCGCCTGGCGAAAACTCTTTGCCGGCAGGCAGTTTCGGATTGAGAAACAGCGTTTCGCCCTGCGTAATCTCAAACAGCGTACGCACCGGCATGCGCAGATAAGGCTGTTCATCTTTGATCGCCTCGCCCATCGCTTCTTCGGAGGTGAAGAAAGGAATCACGCTGCCGCCGCCCTCTTTTTCCCAGTGCTGCAGTTCCACCGGTGACGTGGCATCAAACTGTTCGGCCGGGCTTTCGCCAGGTACCCAAACATCGGCTTCCAGCAGCAGTTGGAAAAATTCCGGACGGTGCGCAGGCTCAGTGGCTGCCAGTTTTAGCACCTCTTCAAGACGGTTACTCATTTAGTCATTTCCAAAAAAAGCAGGCCTGCGCCTGCCGTGATGAGGATTATTTCAGCAGAAGATTGGCAACGGTGCGCACACCCAAACCGGTTGCACCGGCAGACCACTGATCCACCGCGCCTTTGCGGTAGGTGGCAGAGCAGTCAATATGCAGCCAGCCCTGTTGATATTTGCTGACAAAATGCGACAGGAACGCGGCCGCGCTGCTGGCTCCGGCAGCATGCGACGGGCTGGCGATGTTATTCAGGTCGGCGAAGTTCGAAGGCAAATGGCTGCGATGGAATTCGGCCAGCGGCAGGCGCCAGAAAGCTTCGTTTTCACCGGTCGCACTGCCAAGCAGCGATTCCGCCAGCACGTCGTCAAAAGTAAACAGCGCGTGGTAATCGTTGCCCAGTGCCGTTTTCGCTGCACCCGTTAGCGTTGCTGCATCAATCAGCAGCTCTGGATTCTGCTCGCTGGCATCAATCAGGCCATCAGCCAGTACCAGACGACCTTCCGCATCGGTATTCATCACTTCAACGGTTTTACCATTGCGATAGCGGATGATGTCGCCCAGACGGAATGCGTTGCCGCTTACCATGTTGTCTGCGCAGCACAGGAACAGTTTCACGCGCTTATTCAGACCACGCGAAATCGCTAACGCCAGTGCGCCGGTCAACGTTGCCGCGCCGCCCATGTCGGACTTCATCGAGTCCATAAAGGCGCTCTGCTTTAGGCTGTAACCGCCGGTATCAAAGGTGATGCCTTTACCGACCAGACACGCATAAACCGGTGCAGCTTCATCACCGGTCGGGTTGAAATCGAGCGCCAGCAATACCGGTGCGCGGGTCGAACCACGGCCAACGGTATGGATGCCGGTGTAACCCTGGACGCGCAAATCATCACCTTTGGTGATGCGATAGCTCACCGCTTTGCCGCCGACCTCGTTGATCAGATCAACGGCGTTATGCGCCAGCTGCTCCGGACTGAGATCTTCCGCTGGCAGGTTGATGGTGTCGCGCACCCAATCGATGATCTTCAGACGACGATCAAATTCACTCTGATCGGCTTCACTAAACTCTGGCCACTCGACCTGACGTTTGCCTTTCGGGCTGCGATAGCCTTGCCAGAATGCCCAGCATTTTTCCAAATCCCAGCCTTCGCCTTGCAGTGCTACGTGACGAATGCCCTGACCGTCCAGCTTGCGGCCCGCGCGCTGGATGCTCATCAGCGCATCTGCGCCCGTCAGGTGAAGGGTCATGCCACTTTCGTTGCTGCTCAGCAAAGCTTTGTCACCCCAGCGCGCGTCGGCGGCCTGGGAGCTGAGCGTAATTATCATCGGTTGTGTTGTCATCGCGTGGCTCCGTTTGCGTTAGGTGTCACCTTGCGCCAGAACCGGCGCAAGGGGTGCATGAATTAGCGGGACGGTGCTGCAGGCGAAACTGCCCGCAGACGCGTCACCGCTTTGTTGACCAGCTCGATAGCGTACTCAATCTCTTCTGTGCTGGTGAAGCGTCCGAGCGAAAAACGCAGCGAGCTGTGTGCCAGCTCCTGCTCAACGCCCATCGCGCGCAGCACATAAGAGGGTTCGAGACTGGCCGAGGTACAGGCGGAACCGGATGACAGCGCCAGATCTTTCAGCGCCATGATCAGCGATTCGCCATCGACGTGGGCAAAACTGATATTGAGGATGTTCGGTGCGCCCTGTTCGAGCGAACCGTTGAGGTTCACATTACCCAGTTTACTGATGCCGCTCCACAGACGCTGGCGCAGCTCAGCCAGACGTGCCATTTCGCCGCTCATCTCTTCACGCGCAATGCGATAGGCTTCGCCCATGCCGACAATCTGATGCACCGGCAACGTACCCGACCGCATGCCGCGTTCATGACCGCCACCGTGCATCTGCGCATCAATTTGCAGACGCGGTTTACGTCGCACCCACAGCGCGCCAATGCCCTTCGGCCCATACAGCTTGTGTGCCGAGAACGACATCAAATCCACCGGCAGCTCACTGACGTCAATCGGTAGTTTGCCGACACTTTGGGTGGCATCAACGTGAAACAGGATGTCACGCGCACGGCACAGCGCACCGAGGGCGGCGATATCCTGAATCACACCGGTTTCATTATTAACCTGCATCAGCGACACCAGCACCGTATCGTCGCGCAGCGCAGATTCAAGCATCTGCGGCGTGACAATGCCGTCGCTGCCCGGCTGTAAGAAGGTGACATCAAAGCCCTCATTAGCCAGCTGCAAGCAACTGTCGAGCACCGCTTTGTGTTCGGTCTGGCTGGTAATGATGTGTTTGCCGCGCGCCTGATGGAATTGTGCCGCACCCTTAATTGCCAGGTTGTCAGCTTCGGTCGCGCCAGAGGTAAAAACGATTTCACGCGGATCGGCATTGACCAGCTCAGCAATCTGATTGCGAGCAACATCAACGGCTTCTTCAGCCTGCCAGCCAAAACGGTGGGAACGGGAAGCGGGGTTACCGAAGGTGCCATCCAGGGTGAGGAACTGCATCATTTTGGTGGCAACACGCGGATCAGCAGGCGTGGTGGCTGCGTAATCCAGGTAAATCGGTAATTTCATTGCGCTAAAACTCCGTATAAAAAATCATACGTCTTTATAGCACGCTTGGACCTTTCCTACCTTAGCAGGAAAGGCCGAAGTGAGATCAATTACGCGCGAAGATTAACGTTGATGGTTTCTTGCACACGATGCTGCTGGAAGCGACGATTATCGACGGTGTTCTGACGATCGGCGACATCAAGGATTTCCTGATTATTGACCAGCTCTGCCAGCGTGATGTTGTTGAGGAAGTCGCTGATGCGCTCACTCAAATCACGCCACAGCACGTGGGTCAGGCAACGTTCGCCGCCCTGGCAGCCTTCTTTGCCCTGGCATTTGGTGGCATCGACAGATTCATCAACCGCGGTGATCACCGCGCCTACGGCGATAGCGCCTGAATCTTTGCCTAACAGATAACCGCCGCCTGGACCACGTACGCTGGCCACTAAGCCGTGCTTACGCAGACGTGAGAATAACTGCTCCAGATAGGACAGCGAAATGCCCTGACGCTCAGAAATGTCAGCTAGCGGCACCGGGCCCTCGTGTGAGTGCAGTGCAACGTCCAGCATAGCGGTTACGGCATAACGTCCTTTGGATGTCAGTCTCATAGCATACAACCTCGTAAGCGTCCGTCCGGTTATCGGCGGGTTATCTGATGAATTGAGGCCAGTCTGACATTCCCGAGTAAAACGGTCAACTATTTAACCAAGTAATTTACTCAACTATTTAACCAACTGTTTCACTCAACTATTATCCACATTACCTTTGCGTTTTTCGAACGAGGCCATCATGCCGCGCAGGATATTGAGTTCATCACGTTCCGGGCGCGCGCGGGTGTATAGACGACGCAGCTTGCTCATCACCTGGCTTGGCGTGCCTTCACGAATAAAGCCGCTGTTCAGCATCATCTGTTCGATGTGCTGATAGAAACGCTCCAGATCGTCGACCAGTGGATACGGCGACTCCTCAGGCTCCGCAACCGGTGCGGCTTTTTCCTGCGCTTCCAGCCACGCCATGCGCACTTCGTAAGCGATGATCTGTACCGCCATCGCCAGATTCAACGAGCTGTACTCCGGATTGGCCTGAATCGCGACATGATAATGACACTTCTGCAGCTCTTCGTTAGTCAGGCCGACGCGCTCACGCCCAAAAACCAGGGCAACTGGCGCCTGCTGGCCCTCTTCCACGCTTTTAATGCCGCACTCGCGCGAGTCAAGCATGGGCCACGGCAATGAACGCGAACGTGCGCTGGTGCCCACGACTAAACTGCAACCGGCAATGGCTTCATCCATGGTATCAACAATGCGCGCATTGCCGATCACATCACTGGCACCGGCGGCGAGGGAAATAGCCTGTGAATCAGGTTTTACCAGCGGATTGACCAGATAGAGGTTAGTTAAGCCCATGGTTTTCATCGCGCGTGCGACGGAGCCCATGTTGCCGGTGTGTGACGTTTCAACCAATACGATTCGGATATTTTGCAGCATAATTAGAGGCGGTCAGGGAAATGATGGCGCGCATCCTAACATAAAAGTAGGACATTTGCTGAACACGCTGATATACTCCGCGCCGTTTTCCCCGTTCTTTAACATCCAGCGAGAGATACCGATGCATCCGATGCTCAACATCGCCGTGCGCGCAGCGCGCAAGGCCGGAAATTTAATTGCCAAGAATTACGAAACCCCGGACGCTGTCGAAGCCAGCCAGAAAGGCAGCAACGACTTCGTTACCAATGTTGACCGCGACGCAGAACGTCTGATTATCGAAGTAATTCGTAAATCGTACCCGAAACACACCATCATCACCGAAGAAAGCGGTGAACTGGCGGGCGAAGATCAAGACATTCAATGGGTAATCGATCCGCTGGATGGTACCACCAACTTCATCAAACGTTTACCTCACTTCTCAGTATCTATCGCTGTGCGCATCAAAGGCCGCACCGAAGTGGCGGTAGTTTACGATCCAATGCGCAACGAACTCTTCACCGCTGTACGCGGTCAGGGCGCACAGCTTAACGGTTATCGCCTGCGCGGCAGCACCGCTCGCGATCTGGATGGCACCATTCTGGCGACCGGCTTCCCATTCAAGTTGAAGCAGCATGCAACGCCTTACATCAATATCGTTGGCAAACTGTTCACCCAGTGTGCAGATTTCCGTCGCACCGGTTCTGCCGCGCTGGATCTGGCTTACACTGCTGCGGGCCGCGTGGATGGTTTCTTTGAAATTGGTCTGAAGCCGTGGGATTTTGCAGCGGGCGAACTGCTGGTACGTGAAGCGGGCGGCCTGGTGACTGACTTCACCGGCAACCACGGCTACGTCTTGTCAGGTAACATCGTCGCGGGTAACCCACGCGTGGTTAAAGCGATGCTGGCATCAATGCGTGAAGAATTGAGTGAAGCGCTGAAGCGCTAAAGCAGAAAAGGCGGCTGAATCAGCCGCCTTTTTTTATTACCGACGTTCGTGACTTAATACCTGGCGCGGCTGGGTCTTACGACCAACCCGCCCCAGCAATGCCGCCAACACCGCTTCAATGACCAGCATAAAGAAGGTGAACCAGCTGGCTTTCGCCGTCGCAGCTGCTGCTTGCTCAGCAACCTCACGCGCTTTCTGTTCCGCCTGCTGTTTTAACTGCTGATATTGTTGTACGGCTTTTTTATAGCTCTCTTCCGTTTGCGTAACGATCTGCTCAACTTCCTGATCGCTTTTACCGGTACGCGCCTTGATAATATTTTTCAGTGCATCACGATCGGCAGCCTGCAACGTATCGGAATGACGGCTGACAACGCCTTTCAACCAATTAGCCAGATCATCATCCGCATTTTGTGGATTCTGCGCCGTTTGCTCTGCCTGATTTTGCGCATTATTGGCTTCGTTATTTACATCCTTCTGCAGATTCTCCGGTTGTAATTCCGACTTACCCGTCTGTCGCAGTGTGGTTTGCAGTTCATTTTTTAAATCGTCCAGATTGATATTACTTTCCTGCAGCTTTTCTTTTGCCATATTGGTAAGGGATGGCGCCGCAGCGGAAATTCCATTACCCACAGCATTAACGCCTGCGCCGAGAATATTAAAGGCGCCACCAATAAGGCCAGTAGCTAAGGTAATCGCCAGCCACAATGTCAGGATGGTACTGACACCAAACATTAATAATCCGTGCATCGCGCCTTCGCGCTGCGCCAGACGCCCCGCGACGTAACTACCTACGCCCATGGCGATTAGCATACTGACGCCGGTCCAGATTAATGCGCCGGTCCCCAAATGCTGGAGTGGATTTTGTTCCTGTTGCGGATCGATGGTTGTCGCGCCAATTGCGGTGCCTAATACACCTAATAAAATATGGATGATTAGCGCAGCGATGACGCCGGCAAATACTGCGCTCCAGGAAATACGTTTCAACGGTAAACCGACATGAGCTTCATGAACAGTTTCTACGCCGCCATTATTAAGCCGGGTTTCAGGCATCACATTTTCCTCGCAAAATATTACGATAAATAATTATTGTTACTGAATGGACCAGAAGCCTGACTGGTAATAATCAGCGTAGACGGTGAACGCTATTTCCACCAGATAAGCACAGAGGAGATATTTAATTATATGAAGTGAATAACGTTTTAAACGCAGCCGATAATGTTACCGCTGCGTTTATTATTTTAGATTATATGAAAGGACGAATTCCGCCCCCGCTACCCGGGGAAGCGCTCTGCCATAATGCAACGCCCGCGATCATTAATAATACACTGCCCAACAGGGCGAGCACGGGCAGCAGTAGTCTGGCAGACGCATGCGTACCGCTGGCTCGCCCTAACTTCATCGCCAATATGCGGGAACGTTGCACCAGCAAACCGAGGGCTGAAACGGTCAGTGCGGTACCCACCGCCATGGCGACTGCAGACGCCACGCCCCAGACATAGACCCCAATCACTTTGGCGAACAGCAGCATCATAATGGCACCGGAACAGGGCCGCAGTCCCATTGAGAACACCACCAGCGCCTGAGTTTTAGCGCTTACCGCCTGGTCCATCTGCTCGGCACTTGGCATGTGCGCATGGCCACAGCCGCAGTGCTCGTGGTGCTGATGCTGCGGCCGAATAGCGTGAATCTGCATCTTTACTGCAGGTTTCAGTTGCTGGCGCAGCGATCGCAACGCACGCCACCCGACCCAAACGCCGAGCGCAACAACCAGCAGATAACTGCCCTTCTCCAGCCAGTAGCTGCCGAGATGAAGCTGGCGCGACGAAGTTTGTAGTACTACCAGCATTAGCGTCACCAATCCAATCGCTACCCCGCCTTGCAACAAGGCCGCCAGCAGCGTCAGCTTCATACTGGTCTTCAGTTTCGCCGGATGGGTGGCGAGAAAAGTCGCGATCACCACTTTGCCATGCCCTGGGCCGAGCGCGTGTAGCACGCCGTAGGCCAGGCTAAATAGCATCAGCGTCACGCCCGCCTGCTGCGGTTGCTCAGCGACCTGCTGTAATAGCTGGGTCATTTCGCGATTGAGGACCTTCTGCCACAGCACGCTTTGCAGCAAAATCTGCGACCAGTGCTGCCAGAGCAACACTCCCGCCAGCAGCAACAATGCCGCCAGCAGCCACAGCGGCCACAAGCGGCGTGAGCGTGAAGGAATTGAAATCAATGACATGTCAGCATCACCGTTTGCGCGAACTGTTGGCCGAGATCCATATCTTCCGGTGGCGCATCGGCCTTATCCAGCGACAGCGCATATTGCTTTAGGGAGTCATCGGGTTTCGGTGTGTGGAGATCAATTTGGCAATGGGATTTAACGCTATCGTCCATGGTTAATGCCTGCGGATTATCGTAATACATATCAACGAAATAAGTGGGATCAAACGTCTGAATACGATACTGCTTCGCGCTTAGCGACTGCGGTTCGCCAAACGGCACAATAAACTCCAGCACCGCTTTATTACCCTCGCGCGACAGATGGTACTCTTTCGGCAAATTAAGGAATTTCACCCGGTTTTTGTCCTGCCACACTTCGGTAAAATAGTGCTGGCCCAGCACATTGGCCATCACCTGTGCCGCCAGTTTCTTCCACACCACATCGCCCGGTTTAGCCTTTCCCGCGTCGTAAAGCAGGTCAGCGGAGGTGATTTCATCCATGGTCCACACCATTTTCATGCCACTCAAGCGATCGTTTTCACTGATGAACTGAGTTTTCATATCAATAAAGCTATGTGGATGTGACCAGGCTGCCGTGCTGAACAATAGCGTAAAGATAATGAGTGCAATTTTCATGTGTTATAAAGTAACAATTTTAGAGTGAAGTGTGGAGTGGTACAGAAAAATTGTGACCCGCCCTAAAGCTCTGAACAAAAGTCACGACAAAGAGCAGGGATACCCCAAGGAGTTAGCTATTCTTAGCTGAAAAATGACCTGCGGATAAACCTTTGATGAGTTCTGCACCTTCTTCTGCACCACTCTTCAGCCGCTCCCAGCGTCGTTGTCATCTATTACTGCTGCTCTTTCTGCCCGCTCCCGCATTGACGCTTGAAAAGCTCTGCCAGTTAAATGGCGTGGCACCTGTTGTCGCCCGACAGGATATCGCGGATGTGGGAGAGGAGATACAGCGATACCATCAACTGGAGCTACACCAGATGGTGGATGGCAGCTTCCGCATTCATGGGACGGAACTGGACAGGCGACTGTGCCTGATCCACTGGCTGCGACGCGCGCTGCGTTTGTCGCAGGATTTTGTCTGCGAGCACTTTGCCCCCATTCTGCGCCAGCGCCTGAAAGTGCTAAAGATTGAGAAAGCGCTGTGGGATGAGACCAACCTTCAGGCACTGATTCAACACTGCAGCCTGCGGCTAACGCGTGACTTCAGCCCGCGCGATCGCCTGTTTTTGCAAATCTTCATGAAGTATTCACTGTGTCAGAGACAAAACGCCCTCTTCAATCAGGGACAGCGCGCGTGGCTGGCAGAGAAAGCAGAGCGCGCCGCCGCCGACGATGTGATTCATCATTGGCAGAAACGCTGCCACTTAGCGCCCGATGCCAGCGAAACTGACTTCTGGACGTTACTATTCAGCCTGATTCATGCACCGAACGGTGCGGAACTCCATCATCCTCAGGCCATTAAACTGATGCAAGCAGTGCAAGCACTGGTTGTGCGTTTTGAACAAATGGCACAGACGCGCTTCAAAAATCAGCAAGAGCTCACCCAGCAGCTGTTTACGCATCTGGCGCAGGCGCTGGATCGTAGCCACTTTTCCATCGGCATTGATAACAGCGTAGCGCTGGATGTTGCGCGGCTCTACCCGCGCCTGCTGCGCACCACCGAACGTGCACTCCACCCTTTCAGCACGGACTTTGGTACGCGCTTTAGCGCGGAGGAAGTGAGCCTGGTGGCGGTGCTGTTTGGTGCCTGGCTAATGCAGGAGAGTGCGTTGCAGGAAAAGCAGGTGCTGCTGCTGACCGGCGCCGATGCGGCGCTAGAACAGTTGCTGGAGCAACAGCTGCGGGAAATGACGCTGTTACCCATTAACATCAGCTATCAGGATGTGATGCATTTTCAACGGGAAGGCGCACCACGGGATATCGCGCTGGTGATCACGCCATACGCCATTTCACTGCCGCTGTTCTCACCGCCGCTGATTCAGGCGGAGCTGCCGCTGAGTAGCCATCAGCAGCAGCGCATCCGCCAATTGCTCGAGAGCTAAGCGGTTCGCGGACGCAGGAACAGTGCCGGCAGCGCCACCAACGCCATTACCCAGAACAGATGTCCTTGCAGATGGGCAAACAGCACGCCGCAAATCATTGTCATCACCGCGATACCGCCGCCCATCGCCAGCGCCGAGTAAAGCGATTGCAGACGAATCACTTCTGCACCTTTGCGTGCGGCAATAAAACGCATCGCCGCTAAATGACAAACGGTAAAGCTGCCGCAGTGCAGAATCTGCGCCACAATCAGCAGTGGCAGCGCGGTGCTGGATCCCAGCAGCGTCCAACGCACGATGGCGCATGCTCCGGATAACAGCAGCAGGTCGCGCGCGGTCCAGCGTCGGAACAGCCGGCCACTGAGCGCAAAAATAATGATTTCGGCGACAACGCCTAATGACCACAAATAGCCAATAATCGACGCAGAATAACCGCTTTCCTGCCACCAGATGGCGCTAAAGCTGTAATAGGCCGCGTGCGCGCCCTGCAGTAGCGTTACGCATAACATAAAGCGCCACACTGCATTTTCGCGCAGCAGCTCACGCCACGCCTGCCAGCCGCCGTCTGTTGACGTCTGACGTTCACTGCCCTGCGGCCTGGTCGCCGGTGTTAACATCATTCCACCCAGCATGCCGATCGCGCCTAATGACAGCAGCACCAAAATCGCCTGAGACGAGAACGCAGTGACTAACATGCCGGTTAGGGCGGAACTGATAACAAACGCTAGCGAACCCCAAAGACGAACCGGCCCATAGGCCAGGCCAATTTGCTGCGTCCAGGTAGCGGCCAGCGCATCGCTCAGCGGCACCAGCGGTGAGAAAAACAGGTTGAAGCCGATCATCACCAACAGCAGCCACATCCACTGTTGCCCAAGCCAATAACCGATGGCGAACAGACAGGTCATCAGCGCCAGCAGGCGCAGAGCAGTGATCAACTGCGCCGGATTTTTAACCTGTGAGGCAATCAGCAAGCTCCCCACGAAGCGGGCCACCATGCCGCAGCCCAGCAGCAGGCCAATCTTTTCGGCATCAAGGCCTGCACCTTTCAGCCAAACGCTCCAGAAAGGCAGGTAGATGCCGTAACAAAAGAAGTAAGTGAAGTAGCCCAATCCGAGCCATTTGGCCGAGCCGATTGCCATATTCCCTCCAGCAAAGATGCTGCTCTGCAGCACGAGTGGTCGCTACTTTGTCAGAGCGCTATAGCGACGGCAATAAAAAAGGATGGCCTAAGCCATCCTTTTTCCTGCTGCATCGACAGACGTAAAAACTTACGCGTATACCGGCAGACGGCTGCAGATTTCCAGCACTTTCTGTTTGGTACGTTCGATGGTCGCTTCGTCGTTGATGTTGTCCAGCACGTCAGCAATCCAGCCCGCCAGTTCACGAACTTCAGCTTCTTTAAAGCCGCGACGCGTCACCGCTGGCGTACCGATACGGATACCTGAAGTTACGAACGGGCTCTTCGGATCGTTCGGAACGCTGTTTTTGTTCACGGTAATGTTAGCGCGGCCTAAAGCGGCATCAGCTTCTTTACCGGTCAGGTTTTTGCTCACCAGATCGATCAGGAACAGGTGGTTGAAAGTACCACCAGAAACGATGTTGTAGCCACGCTCCAGCAGAACTTCCACCATCGCTTTGGCATTCTTAGCAACCTGCTGCTGATAAGTCTTGAACTCTGGCTCCATCGCTTCTTTGAATGCCACGGCTTTACCGGCGATCACATGCATCAGAGGGCCACCCTGGCCGCCCGGGAACACCGCGGAGTTCAGCTTTTTATACAGATCTTCGTCACCGTTTTTCGCCAGGATCAGGCCGCCGCGCGGACCCGCCAGGGTTTTGTGGGTGGTAGAGGTTACGATGTGTGCATGAGGAACCGGGTTTGGATAGACGTCTGCGGCGATCAGGCCAGCAACGTGGGCCATATCAACGAACAGGTAGGCGCCAACGCTATCAGCGATTTCACGCATTTTGGCCCAGTCGCACACGCCAGAGTAGGCGGAGAAACCACCGACGATCATTTTCGGCTTATGGGTTTGCGCCAGTTCAGCCAGTTCGTCGTAATTGATTTTGCCGGTTTCATCGATGCCGTAAGGGATAACCTTGTACAGCTTGCCAGACAGGTTAACCGGAGAACCGTGCGTCAGGTGACCGCCGTGCGCCAGGTTCATACCCAGAATGGTGTCGCCCGGCTGCAGCAGTGCCGTGTACACCGCGAAGTTAGCCTGCGAACCTGAGTGCGGCTGTACGTTAGCGTAATCAGCGCCGAACAGCTCTTTAGCACGATCGATCGCCAACTGCTCAACGATATCAACGTATTCACATCCGCCGTAGTAGCGTTTGCCCGGATAGCCTTCGGCATATTTGTTGGTGAGCTGTGAACCTTGTGCCTGCATTACGCGTGGGCTGGTGTAGTTTTCAGAAGCAATCAGTTCAATGTGCTCTTCCTGACGCACTTTCTCTTGCTCCATAGCCTGCCACAACGCGGCATCATAATCGGCAATGTTCATATCACGCTTTAACATCCGGACTCTCCTGACTCAGCTAACTTTTTAACGGCAGTTTAGGCCCCGGCTAAGGGGCGAAGGCGAACAGTGTAAACGGTTTTGACAGGGGACGGTAGCGCCAATCCCCTCTTTTTGCGCAATCGATTGGCATGGCGCTGGAACGGGTTTTTTACGCTTTTTTGCAAGCGAGAAAATCGCGAGATTTGCTCACATTGCACGGGAATAAATTTCAGGTTTGCGGGCCAGCGCGCACCTTTTTTGCCTAATCCTTAATCACAACGAGGGATTTACAGGCGCTTCGATTAACCATAAGATGCATTTAAAATACATGTTTAAATTCACTCTGAGGATTTCACCATGCTTGACGCGCAAACCATCGCTACCATCAAATCCACCTTGCCTGCCATCGCACAAATCGGTCCCCAGCTCACCGGTCACTTTTATCAGCGTTTGTTAACCCAGCATCCTGAACTGAAAAACGTCTTCAACATGAATAATCAACGCAGCGGCAATCAGCGTGAAGCCTTGTTCAACGCGATTGTGGCCTATGGCAGCAATCTGGAAAATTTGGCGGTGCTGTTGCCGGCGGTGGAGAAGATCGCGCAGAAGCATGCCAGCCTGAACATTCAGCCTGAACAATACGCGATTGTGGGCGAAAACCTGCTGGCAACCATTGATGAGTTGCTGCACCCGGGCGAAGAGGTGCTGACCGCATGGGGAAAAGCTTATGGCGTGCTGGCCGATGTGTTTATTCAGCGTGAAGAAGCGATTTATTCTGCGTCCGAAGAGAAAGCCGGCGGCTGGCGCGGCGCGCGTGATTTCCGTATTCGCGCCATCAACCAGGAAAGCTCAGTGATTAAGAGTTTTGAGCTGGTGCCGAACGACGGTCAGCCAGTGGCAACATTCTTGCCTGGCCAGTATCTGGCCATTAGCCTGCAACCTGCAGGCAACGAAAATATCCAGCATCGCCAGTATTCGCTGACGCATCAACCGAACGGCACCTTCTATCGCATTGCAGTAAAACGCGAAGCGCTGGGCAGCGTATCGGGTTGGCTGCATGACAATGCACAGGTCGGAGATATCGTGCAGTGCGCCGCTCCAGCGGGCGATTTCTTCCTGCAGGCTGACGCGGCGACACCCATCACCTTAATCTCTGCTGGCGTGGGACAAACTCCGATGCTGGCGATGCTGGCTAATCTGGCGGAGCAGCAACATCCTGCAGCAGTTAACTGGCTACACGCGGCTGAAGCCGGTTCCCAACATGCCTTTGCTGAAGAGGTAAAATCATTCGGCGCACGTCTGCCAAACTTCGCCAGTCACGTTTGGTATCGCCAGCCGGAAAGCGCAGATGCAGGACGTTATAACGATGCGGGGTTGATGGATCTGGCGGGCATATCTTCTGCGTTAAATCAGCCCGAGCGCCAATTCTGGATCTGCGGTCCACTGCCGTTTATGCAGTTTGTCGCGCGTCAGTTAGTCGATGCGGGTGTGAGCGGCGATCGTATCCATTACGAAGTGTTTGGTCCGCACAAGGTGCTGTAAAACAGAAAGCCTGCAGAAGGCAGGCTTTCTTAGGCAATGCGCGAAGGGGCTTAAATCGCCTCTTCGTCCTCTTCACCGGTACGAATACGCACCACGCGCGCTACATCGAAGACAAAGATTTTGCCGTCGCCGATTTTGCCGGTCTGCGCAGTTTTCATAATGGTTTCTACGCAGGTGTCGACGATGTCGTCACCGACCACCATTTCAATTTTCACTTTTGGCAGAAAATCGACCATGTATTCCGCGCCGCGATACAGTTCCGTGTGGCCTTTCTGACGGCCAAAGCCTTTGACTTCACTGACCGTCATCCCGGTGATGCCCACTTCCGCTAACGCTTCACGTACATCATCGAGTTTGAATGGTTTGATAATTGCATCGATCTTTTTCATGACAGATCCTTTTTTACTCCCTCCATGATGGACGGATACCGTTAGTATAAGTGTTCCTGACACCGCCGCAGCACGCTACTCTTTAAATTCGCTGGCGTCTAGCTCATGGCGCGACAGCAGCTTATAGAATTCAGTGCGGTTACGTCCAGCCAGACGCGCGGCGTTAGTGACATTTCCTTTGGTCATCTGCAACAGTTTACGCAGATAGTTCAGCTCAAACTGATTACGCGCCTCGACGAAGGTTGGCAACGCGGTATTTTCTCCTGCCAGCGCCTGCTCCACCAGCGCATCGCCGATCACCGGTGCAGTACTCAACGCTACGCACTGCTCAATCACGTTCACCAATTGCCGCACATTGCCCGGCCATGCTGCACCAACCAGTCGTTTCATGGCATCCACCGAGAAGCTACGCACGAAAGGTTTATGGCGATCGGCTGACTGGCGCAGCAGATGATTCGCCAGCAGCGGAATATCTTCGGCACGCTCATGCAGCGCAGGAATTTTCAGATTGACCACGTTGAGGCGATAGTAGAGGTCCTCGCGGAAACTCTTTTTCTCCATCGCTTTCGGCAAATCACGGTGCGTCGCGGAAATAATCCGCACGTTGATATCCAGATCGCGGTTACTGCCCAGCGGGCGCACCTTGCGCTCCTGCAGTACGCGTAGCAATTTCACCTGCAACGCCTGCGGCATATCGCCGATCTCATCCAGAAACAGTGTGCCGCCCTCCGCCGCCTGGAACAGCCCTTCACGCGCGCTGACTGCTCCCGTAAAGGCACCTTTGGCGTGGCCAAACAGCTCAGATTCGAGCAGTTGCTCTGGCAAAGCGCCACAGTTGATGGCAATGAAGGGCTTGGTCGCACGGGGGCTGGCCGCATGAATCGCTTGTGCCAGCACCTCTTTACCGGTGCCGCTTTGCCCATTGATCAAAATACTGACGTCCGATTGCGCTACCATGTGCGACTGATCCAACAGGCGCAGCATCTGCGGATTGCGCGTCACAATCGCTTCGCGCCAGCCGTCATCGCTCATCGGCGCGCGCTGTGCCAGCGCTTCATCAATCGCTTTGTACAACGCATCACGATCGACCGGTTTGGTCAGAAAACTAAATACGCCTTGCTGCGTAGCGGACACGGCTTCAGGAATTGAACCATGCGCGGTGAGAATGATCACCGGCAAGCCCGCATGACGTTTCTGTACTTCGCCAAACAGCGCCAGACCGTCCATCTCATCCATGCGCAGGTCGCTGATGACTAAATCGACCTTCTCTTTCTGCAGATGACGCAGTGCTTCTGGTCCGCTGGCTGCCGTCGCCACCTGAAAACCTTCGCTACTCAAACGCATGCCAAGCAGTTTCAGTAAGCCAGGATCGTCATCTACCAGCAGTAAGCGTGCGCTCTGTTTCATGATTACTGATCCTCAGTTTGCACATCACTGGCACCGTGCGATGCGTCGCTGCTGTCGGGCGCTTTGCGCGATGACAGTTGGCGCTCAATGTCGGTTAAACGCTCGAGCTTACGTTGGGTGTCTGCCAGCGCCTGGCGCATTTTGCTTTGCTGCTGACGCAGGTTGTCCATTTCAGCGTCGTTGCTTTGCTGCAGGGCGGCGTAACGTCCACGCGCTTCACTCAGCTCCAGCTGAGCGGCCTGATTACTGCGCCACAGCTGCAGTAACGGGCGCACTGCCGCCGGATAAGACGCGCTATAACCGTCCAACGTGGTGACGTAATCACGGCGTTCCACCGGCGTGACGTTACCGTTAGCGAGCAGAATGCCTTGCTTAAAGGCGCGTGCCCAGCCTTGCACCGGCCAGCGACGCGCTTCGGCGCGAGCTTCGGCAGGGGATAAGCGCTCGGCACAATCAACGGCGCGCTGCCAGTAAAGCGGATTACTCACGGCGGCTGGCGTTTCGATTTGCCACATGCTTTGACAATCGATCGCAAGATAATCCGGCAGGCGCACGTCGGGTTCCGGCACGCTCACGCTAGTGTGTTGGGGACGTTGCTGCGACGGTGCCTGGCAGGCACTCAGGCCGAGCGCCATCAACGCACAGGTCACAAATTTAAATCGGGGTAATTTCATTAATCAGGCATTCCCGGCGCTGGTAGTCAGAATGATACGAAAACAGACATCCGCATCCTTGCGTGTTACCAACTGCAAATCGCCTTGCATCCTGCGCAGGCAATCTTTGGCGATGCTTAACCCCAGACCGCTGCCTTTAACCGGCCCCTTGCGCTGTTGGCTGCCTTGATAAAAAGGCTCAAAAATCATCGCCTGCTCTTCAGCCGGAATCGGTGTGCCGGTGTTTGCCACCTCAATCCACACCTGGTTGCCCTTCTGCTGGCTCTGCAGCCAGATGTTACCGGATTCGGCGCCGTAGTTCACGGCGTTCGAATAGAGGTTATCAATCACCCGCTGTAGCAACGTGGCTTCCGCCAGACAGTGATTCACCTGCAGATCAACGTGCGTCGTCATCTCACGCGCACTGGCAGGCAACGAGTGCACTTTTACTACGGAATCAATGATGTCATTTAATACCACCGGTGCCAGCGTCATCGGGCCATCTGCCAGCTTACGGTTGTAATCCAGCAACTGCTCAATCAGCCGCTGTAAATGACGGCTGCTGGTATCGAGAATCGCGACCACTTCCTGCTGCTCAGCGTTCAATGGCCCGGCGACCTGATCGGCCAGCAGCTCAGTGCCTTCCCGCAGGCTGGCAAGCGGTGTTTTCAGCTCATGCGACAGGTGACGCAGAAACTCATGGCGCTGCTCTTCCAGCCAGCTCAGACGTTCACTCAACCAAACGATGCGCTGTCCCAGCGAGCGAATTTCACGTGGGCCGCGAAAGCTGCCGCTATCGCCCAGCGATTTGCCCTCGCCTAAGCGATTGATCATGCGCTCAACGCGTTTTACCGGACCAATAATCATGCCAGTGAACAGCAAAACCAGCACCAGACTGATCAGGAACAGAATGAGCGCCTGCCAGCCAAAAAACTGGCCGCGATCGGCAATTTCACGTTGCAGTTGTAGGCCGCGCGAAAACACCACTTCGCGCGTTGCCTGCACCATTTGCGTATTGGTATCGGAAAAACGCTCCAGCGCGCTGGCAGCTTGTGCTTGCGGATTACCATTATCGCACTTTACCTGCTGCAGCTGCGGCAAGGTGGTTTGCAGCACTTTGAAGGAGGGCAGATCGGGCAAGCTGGCTGCGTGGCTGCTGAGCATTTGACCGTAGCGCGTCCACTGCGTTTGATACAGTTTGGCCAGCGACGCATCGCCTAATACGCAGTATTGACGATAGCTTCGCTCCAGCTCCAGCGCGGTGCGCGCCATCGCTTCACTGCGCCGTACATCGGTAAAGGTATTGCGATTGGTATCTGCCGCCTGGTTGCTCAGCGCCGAAAGGCTTTCCCATGCTTGCCATGCCAGCACCAGTAACGGCAGCAGCACCAGCAGAAAGGCCATTAAGACTAACTGTCGCAGGGATCGGGGAAACAGACGCCATTTATTCACAACCGCGCTTCCTTAAATATGAGCTGCAGGCATGCTAGCGAAGTATCAAAACGGAAGAAAGGAGAGATATGAAAACGGCAGGCCTTTTGGCCTGCCGTGAGAGCGACGCCGCAGCATCGCTTGCAAAATAGGTGGAGCCTAACTCAACGTTGCGTCCGATGCTTGATAACGTTGCAAAGCAAGCGATTATCGGTGAGGTGGACGACAGGCTCCGTTTGGTGCGTCATTCAGTTTTTATGAGCTCTGCCGCGAAAAGCGGGGCAATCATAAACAGGCGAATGAGCCACGCAGAAAGTATAGCAAGTATCATGCCAATAAATAAATAGTGTTTATTATCAGAGGAATGCCAGATAGAAGGCGAAGACAGGAAGGAAAGCGGACCGGACGGTCAGGGAAAAGTGTCGCTGATTAGCAACGGGTTTAGAGCGCTAACTTCCTTGCATTACAAATCAACGATTTAAATGTCACCTTTTGACGACAGTATAAAGTCAGGATTGTCGCCTTTTTCCGACAGCTTGCATACTTGTGCGGTTTTTAGCCAGGTCGCCATTAATGGCGACCCTACAAAAAAAATAAAGGCCGCGGTTAGGCGGCCTTGTAAGGTGCGCATTGATGCGCACCAGCATAACAACTCAAGATTAACGCTTAGCCCAACTGCTTACGCGCATTACGGAAGATACGCATCCACGGGCTATCTTCGCCCCACTCTGCCGGATGCCACGAGTTGCTGACGGTACGGAACACGCGCTCTGGGTGCGGCATCATAATGGTGACGCGACCGCTTTCGTTAGTTACCGCAGTGATGCCGTTTGGTGAGCCATTCGGGTTTGCCGGATAGCTTTCCGTCACTTTGCCGAAGTTATCGACGAAGCGCAGCGCTACCAGACCTTTGCTCTCCAGCTGCGCCAGATGCGCACCGTCACGCACTTCGACAAAACCTTCGCCGTGCGATACCGCGATTGGCATATGCGAGCCTGCCATGCCCTCCAGCAACAGCGACGGGCTCGCCGCCACTTCGACCAGGCTGAAACGCGCTTCGAAACGCTCGGACTGGTTACGCACAAAGCGTGGCCACAGTTCGCTGCCTGGAATCAATTCACGCAGGTTCGACATCATCTGGCAGCCGTTACACACGCCCAGCGCCAGCGTTTGTGGACGATGGAAGAAGTTCTCAAACTCATCACGTACGCGGCCGTTGAACAGGATCGATTTCGCCCAACCTTCACCGGCGCCCAGCACGTCACCGTATGAGAAGCCACCACACGCAACCAGTGCCTGGAACTCTTCCAGACCGCGACGACCGGCCAGCAGATCGCTCATGTGTACGTCAACTGCAGTAAAGCCAGCGCGATGGAAGGCAGCCGCCATCTCCACGTGGGAGTTCACACCCTGCTCACGCAGCACCGCCACACGCGGACGTGCGCCAGTGGCGATCATCGGTGCCGCCACATCCTCTTCTGGCTTGAAGGTCAGATGGACGTTCAGACCAGGATCGTTATCGTCTTTCTTCGCTTCATGCTCCTGATCGGCACAGGCTGGGTTATCACGCAGACGCTGCATCTGCCAGGTGGTTTCTGCCCACCAGGTACGCAGCGTGGTGCGGCTTTCGCTGTACACCGTACTGTCGCCAGAACGGATCACGAAGCGGTCGCCCGGCAGCGCTTTACCCATCACATGCACATTAGCGCTCAGGCCGTGATCGGCGAATACTTTCTCCACTGCCACGCGATCTGCTGCGTTGATTTGCAGCACCGCGCCCAGCTCTTCGGTGAACAGCGCTGCCAATGCATCACTGCCCAACGCGGCGATATCGGCTTCGATACCGCAGTGACCGGTAAAGGCCATCTCCGCCAGCGTGACCAACAGGCCGCCGTCAGAACGGTCGTGATAGGCCAGCAGTTTCTGCTCGGCCACCAGCGCCTGAATAGCGTTAAAGAAGCCCGCCAGCTGCGTAGCATCACGCACGTCGGCAGGCTTGTCACCGAGTTGACGATAAACCTGTGACAGCGCGGTAGCACCCAGCGTGTTAGCGCCGTTACCCAGATCCACCAGCAGCAGCAGGTTATCTTGATCGGCCTGCAGCTGCGGCGTAACGGTGCGACGTACATCCTCAACGCGCGCAAACGCGGTAATCACCAACGACAGCGGCGAGGTCATTTCACGCTGCTCGGTGCCTTGCTGCCAGCGGGTTTTCATCGACATCGAGTCTTTACCGACGGGAATCGTGATGCCCAGCGCCGGACACAGCTCTTCACCTACCGCTTTAACGGCGGCGTACAAACCAGCATCTTCGCCTGGGTGGCCGGCGGCGGCCATCCAGTTCGCGGAGAGCTTGACGCGCTGCAGCGAACCAATTGAGGTCGCTGCGATGTTGGTCAGCGCTTCACCCACCGCGAGGCGACCGGAAGCGGCGAAGTCGAGCAACGCGACTGGCGCGCGTTCGCCGAGAGAGAACGCTTCACCGTGATAGCTATCCAGGCTGGCCGTGGTGACGGCGCAGTTCGCGACCGGAATTTGCCACGGACCGACCATCTGATCGCGCGCGACCATGCCGGTTACGCTGCGATCGCCAATGGTGATCAGGAAGGTTTTTTCCGCCACGGTTGGCAAATGCAGCACACGATTCACCGCATCAGCAACGGTAATCCCGTCGCGCTGCAGGGCATCGCCTTTGGCTTGCTGGCTGGCAACATCACGCGTCATCTTCGGCGTTTTGCCCAGCAGCACGTCGAGTGGCATGTCGATTGGCTTATTGTCGAAATGGCTGTCGGCGAGGTTCAGATGCAGCTCTTCAGTCGCTTCACCAATCACCGCATAAGGCGCGCGTTCACGCTGGCACAACTCATCGAACAGCGCCAGTTTCTCAGGCGCCACCGCCAGCACATAACGTTCCTGTGATTCGTTACACCACACTTCCAGCGGGCTCATGCCCGGCTCGTCGCTCAGGATGTCACGCAGGTTAAAGTTGCCGCCGCGGTTACCATCACTTACCAGCTCTGGCATCGCGTTCGAGAGACCGCCCGCGCCCACGTCATGGATAAACAGAATCGGGTTGGCTTCGCCCAGCTGCCAGCAGCGGTCGATCACTTCCTGACAGCGACGTTCCATCTCTGGGTTGTCGCGCTGTACTGAAGCAAAGTCGAGATCGGCATCCGATTGGCCGGAAGCCATCGACGAAGCGGCACCGCCGCCCAGACCGATGTTCATCGCCGGGCCACCCAGCACGATCAGTTTGGCCCCCACCACAATCTCGCCTTTCTGCACGTGATCGGCACGAATGTTACCGATGCCGCCCGCCAGCATAATCGGCTTATGGTAGCCGCGCAGCTCCACACCATTGTGGCTGTTGACGCGCTCTTCATAGGTACGGAAGTAGCCATTCAGGGCAGGTCGACCAAATTCGTTGTTAAATGCCGCGCCGCCCAGCGGGCCTTCGGTCATGATGTCTAAGGCGGTGACAATACGATCCGGCTTACCGAAATCCTCTTCCCACGGCTGTTCGAAGCCTGGAATGCGCAGGTTCGATACCGAGAAACCGACCAGACCGGCTTTTGGCTTCGCACCACGTCCGGTTGCGCCTTCATCACGAATTTCACCACCAGAACCGGTCGCAGCACCCGGCCATGGCGAAATAGCGGTTGGGTGGTTATGGGTTTCCACTTTCATCAGGATATGCGCTTCTTCCTGATGGAATTCATATTCGCCCTTCTGCGCATCTGCGTAGAAGCGGCCAACCTCGGAACCTTCCATCACTGCGGCGTTGTCTTTATACGCCGACAGCACGTGCTCAGGATTATGTTCAAAGGTGTTTTTGATCATTTTAAACAGCGACTTCGGCTGCTTTTCGCCGTCGATAATCCAGTCGGCGTTGAAGATTTTGTGACGACAGTGCTCAGAGTTTGCCTGCGCAAACATATAGAGCTCGATGTCGTTTGGATTACGCCCCAGCTTGGTAAAGGCATCAAGCAGGTAATCGATCTCATCATCGGCCAGCGCCAGGCCCAGCGTGGCATTGGCCTGCTCCAGCGCGCTGCGACCTGCGCCCAGCACGTCGATGCTTTTGAGCGGCTGCGGCTGATGATGGGCAAACAGCTGCTGCGCATCGCTGAGGTCAGCGAACACGGTTTCCATCATGCGGTCATGCAGCAGGCTGGCAAGTTGCTGCCACTGCGCTTCCGTCAGCTCAGGGGCCTGCACATAGAAAGCCATGCCGCGCTCAAGGCGTAACACCTGTGGCAGATCGCAGTTGTGCGCGATATCGGTGGCTTTCGAGGACCACGGAGAGATAGTGCCGGGACGCGGCGTTACCAGCAACAGACGCCCTTGTGGCGCATGTTCGGCGAGAGAAGGACCGTATTTCAGCAGACGTTGCAGGCGGGCGTGCTCATCCGCGCTGAGCGGTGCGCTGACACCGGCAAAATGGACGTACTCGGCGTAAATATCACTCACCGGAAGGTGAGCGTCCTGAAAGCGGGTCAGCAGTTTGTTTACACGAAATGCCGACAGAGCGGGCGAACCACGCAGAATTTCCATCATTAAAGATCTCTCGTCTTTGAAGTGCCGGGCGACGCTTCATTGGGCGCAACAGGGGAAAACGGGCGGTATTATAGAGAAACAGCACGGGATACGAAACCGTTTGCGCATAAATTCTGGCACCTGGCGTTTGGCTGAATTTTGCACAATTCTTGCTATAAAAGTTGCCCTGCCCCTTTTTGTTGCGCAAAATGCCCCTCGCTCTGGGAGTTAAAACAACATAAATACTGCCTTTAAAAGACAGAGGCCTGTGAGCCATTACGAGACAACTATTTGAAACGCCTAAAAATAAACTATCTGTTTATCGGTCTGATCACCGTGCTGCTTGCGCTAGCATTGTGGCCTTCAATCCCGTGGTACGGGGGTGGAACAGACGCGCTATCACAGATTAAATCACGCGGAGTGCTGCGCATCAGTACCGTTAACTCTCCGCTGACTTACTACACCATTAACAATGCACCAGCCGGTATGGATTACGAGCTGGCGAAGCGCTTCGCCGATTACCTTGGCGTAAAACTGGAAGTTGAGGTACGTCCAAACCTCGGTGACCTGTTTGATGACCTGGATGACGGCAAGGCGGATTTGCTGGCTGCCGGCCTGATCTACAACAGCGAGCGCCTTGCGCACTACCAAAGTGGCCCGAGCTACTATTCGGTGTCGCAACAGCTGGTATACCGCATTGATAAGCCACGGCCGAAAAATCTCGGCGATCTGAAAGGCCGCCTGATTGTGCAGTCCGGTTCGGCATATCTGTCAACTTTACGTTCCGCCAAAGCCGACAGCTATCCCGATCTCGACTGGGCGATCTCGACCGATCAAGGGCAGAAAGCGCTGCTTGAAGCGGTTGCTGACGGCAAACTGGATTACACCGTGGGCGACTCCGTCACCATTGGCCTGTTACAGCGCATTCATCCGCAGCTGGCGGTAGCGTTTGATGTGACGGATGAAGAGCCGGTCACCTGGTATTTGCCGCGTAACGAGGACGACAGCCTGAACGCGGCGATGCTCGACTTCTACAGCCAGATGGGCGAGGAAGGCGCGATGGCGCGACTGGAAGAGAAGTATCTCGGCCACGTCGGCACCTTTGATTATGTGGATACCCGCACCTTCCTGCGCGCCATTGATAACACGCTACCGGACATCAAACCGCTGTTTGAGAAATATTCGGCCAGCATGGATTGGCGATTGCTGGCGGCGATCTCTTATCAGGAATCGCACTGGAATCCGCAGGCCACTTCGCCGACCGGCGTCCGAGGCATGATGATGTTGACGCGCAATACCGCTGACAGCCTTGAAGTCAACGATCGCCTCGATCCTGAACAGAGCATTCGCGGCGGCAGTGAATATCTCAAGCGCATGATGGAAAAGGTGCCGGAGACTATTCCTGAAGATGAGCGCATTTGGTTCGCGCTGGCGGCGTACAACATGGGCTACGCACACATGTTAGATGTGCGCAAACTGACGGCGAAACAGGGCGGCAATCCTGATAGCTGGGCGGATGTGAAGCTGCGCCTGCCGATGCTGAGCCAGAAGCGCTACTACACGCAAACTACCTATGGTTACGCGCGCGGTCACGAAGCTTATAACTACGTCGAGAATATCCGTAAGTATCAGATAAGCCTGGTGGGCTATCTGCAGGAGCAGGAGAAGCGGTTAGCGCAGCAATCGGCGCTGGAAGCGGAGTTAGGTGCCGGCTACCCGGCGGTCGAACCGAAAATTGCCATGAATTAATCTGCGCGCTGCGCCTGACGCAGCGCCTTCTTCTGCTCGCGACGCATGCGGAAGAAGTCACTCAACATCCCAGCGCACTGTTCCGCCAGCACACCGCAATCAATCTGAATTTGATGATTCATGCCGGGATGGCCAATCACATCCAGCAGTGAACCGGCCGCGCCGGTTTTCTCATCTTTGGCGCCATACACTAACCGCGTGATGCGGCTGTGCACCATCGCGCCAGCGCACATCACGCAGGGTTCCAGCGTGACATACAGTGTGGTATCCAGCAGACGATAGTTTTCCAGCACTTTGCCACCCTGACGCAGCGCCATGATCTCAGCGTGCGCGGTGGGATCGTGCTGACCAATCGGTCGATTCCAGCCTTCGCCGATCACTTTATCGCCCTGCACCAGCACCGCACCGACCGGCACTTCGCCCTGCTCCCACGCGCGCTTAGCCAGTTCCAGCGCATAACGCATCCAATATTCATCAGTTTGTGGGTTCACCGGGCAACTCCTGCGGGCATCAAAAGGCGGCGCATTATAGCGATGCTGCTGCCGGAATCGAAGCGTTATTCCAGCTGTTGCAGCTCACCGCGCGGCGTGACGCGCCAGCGGTGCTGACAGAAGAACAGCAGCGGGTTGTCCTGCTTGCTGTCGCTGTAGCCGCTATACAGCTGCAGCGGCGTGCCGATTTTCTCCTCCAGCTGTGCCACCTTCTCATGGCCGAGACAACGCATCGCCAGCAGGCGGCCGCCGCGGCCCGGTTTCATCTGACTGGCGATCAGCTGCACGCGCGGTAAGAAGGCGGAATCGAAATAGACTTTCTCCACCAGCGATTGCGGCGAACCGGTGATCAGCCAGACATCGGCATCATTGCTGCTGAGATAATCAGTGAGCCGCTGCTGCACCACCGGAAAGGCGGTAACGCGCTGGCGGAACCAGTCAGCGAATTCGGCTTCGCGCTGGCGCAGACGCGTTTCGCTATGGCCGAAGGTAATCGCCCATAGCAGCAAACTCATTGGCCAGCGCGCCGCGCGACCTTTGATCAGCATGCCGAGACCAATCACCGGTAACAGCGGCACCACCAGCAGCAGATTGATCGGCTGACGTCGCAGCAGATAGCGCATATAGGTGCCAAACATGTCTTGCTGATGCAGCGTGCCATCGAGATCGAAAAACACCACGCGTCGTTGCGTACCCTTTGTCAAACAACACTCCTTCTCTATCCTTCGTGGTTTCTGCACTACAGTGTAGCCAGCTTCAGCGTTTGGGGCGAAAGCTGCTATTTTTAATTCCAATGACTACAATGCCAGCTGAATAGTTTATTCTCTGTGCCCGCGCGCTGTCATCTGGCGGCAATCGCCCGACATCCTGCGCGTAACCGCACTACGCTCTATCTGGAAAGATGAATTAAGGATCGAACAATGAGTTCATTGCTGCGCATTCGCCAACTTTATCCTCGACTGGCGCTAAATGAGCGTCGCCTGGCGGATTTTTTGCTGTCGCAGCCGGACCGTGCACGGCATCTGAGTTCACAAAAACTGGCTGAGGAGTCGGGTGTCAGCCAGTCAAGCGTGGTGAAATTTGCCCAGAAGCTGGGCTATAAAGGCTTCCCGGCGCTGAAGCTGGCGCTGAGCGAATCAATGGCCGATCGCGATGCTATTACCGTGCATAACCATATTCTTAGCGATGACCCACTCAAAGTGGTGGGTGAAAAGCTGCTGACGGAAAAGATCTCGGCGATCCGCGCCACGCTGGATATCAATAGCGAAGAGAAGCTGCTGCAAACCTTACAGCTGCTGAAAAATGCCAACCGTATTCTTCTGGTCGGCATCGGTGCATCGGGTTTGGTGGCGAAAGATTTCTCATGGAAACTGATGAAAATCGGCATTAACGCGGTGGCGGAGCAGGATATGCATGCGCTGCTGGCCAGCGTGCAGGCGATGGCGCCGGGCGATGTGTTGCTGGCGATCTCCTACACCGGCGAACGTCGCGAAATCAATCTGGCGGCGCAGGAAGCGGCGCAGGTTGGCGCCGATGTGCTGGCTTTTACTGGCTTCACGCCGAATGCCCTGCAGCAGTGTGCGACGGTTTGTCTCTATACCGTAGCGGAAGAGCAGAGCACGCGCAGTGCGGCAATTTCATCAACCAGTGCGCAACTGGCACTCACCGATTTGCTGTTTATGGCGCTGGTGCAGAACGATCCGGAACGCGCATCCAGCCATATTCGTCACAGCGAAGAGTTGGTGAAAAAGCTGGTCTGATGAGATGAGGCGCGTATAATACCCGCGCCTTTTCTGCTGTTATTGGATTTCCGCTATGGCCCTGTTCATCACCACCAAATGCATCAATTGCGATATGTGCGAACCTGAATGCCCAAACCAGGCAATCAGTTTAGGCGACGCGATCTATGAGATTGATGTCGACCGCTGCACTGAGTGCGTGGGCCATTATGATGTGCCGACCTGCCAAAGCGTCTGCCCGATTGATAACACCATTATTGCGGATCCACAGCACCTGGAGAGTCGTGAGGCGCTGTGGGAGAAGTTTGTGGTGTTGCACCCTTAATTCTCGATAATCACCGTCGCGCAAGCGTAGTGGCGTTCATCCGCTAACGTCACATGCACGTGCTGCACGCCGAGCTGGCTGGCAATCACTTTCGCCTGCTCAAAGAAACGTAATCCCGGCTTACCCAGCGCATCGTTGTACACTTCAAACTGATTGAACGCCAGGCCACCGCGAATGCCGGTGCCAAACGCTTTCGCTGCCGCCTCTTTCACCGCAAAGCGTTTAGCAAGAAAGCGCACCGGTTGCTGGTGCGCCTGATATTGCTGCCACTCGGCTTCGCTCAATACGCGGCGCGCCAGGCGATCGCCGGAGCGCTCAATCACGCCCGCAATGCGCTCGATCTCTACGATGTCGCTGCCGAGTCCGAGAATCGCCATTAGCGACGCGCTTCCCGCATCAGCTGCTTCATTTCACTGACCGCATCGGCCAGGCCGCTGAACAGTGCGCGACCAATAATCGCATGGCCGATATTCAGTTCGTGCATTTCCGGCAGTTCAGCAATCGGCTGCACGTTGTGGTAGGTCAAACCGTGGCCAGCATTCACTTTCAGGCCAAGGCTGGCGGCGAAAGTCGCGGCTTTACGAATGCGCGACAGTTCAGCCTGGCGCGCCAGACCTTCAGGCGCTTCGGCGTAGGCGCCGGTGTGAATTTCAATATAGGGTGCGCCGCTGGCAACGGCGGCTTCAATCTGGCGATGATCGGCATCGATAAACAGTGAAACCAGGATGCCGGCGTCGCTCAGCAGGCGCACCGCGGCGTTAATTTTATCCTGCTGACCGGCTACATCCAGCCCACCTTCAGTGGTCACTTCCTGACGCTTTTCCGGCACCAGGCAAACGAAGTGAGGTTTGATTTCGCAGGCGATGTCGATCATCTCGTCCGTGACCGCCATCTCCAGATTCATGCGCGTCTGAATGGTGTCACGCAGAATGCGTACATCGCGGTCAGTAATGTGGCGGCGATCTTCACGCAAATGCACGGTAATGCCGTCGGCACCGGCCTGCTCGGCAACAAACGCAGCCTGCACCGGATCGGGATAGTTTGTGCCACGTGCGTTACGTACGGTGGCAATGTGGTCAATGTTGACGCCTAACAGCAACTCAGCCATGACAATCCTTAAATGTGTTCAGTGTGTTTGCAGTGTACTGCGCTGAATATATCAGGCGGTACGACCAGCGCTAGTCGTTTGCCACATCGGGTCTCTTTTTTGGCACGAACTGGCGAAACAGTTCCTGGCTCTTCAGCGGTTTGCCGCCCAGATAGGGCTTCAGCGCCATCCGCGTAAAGCGTTTGGCGGCGCGCAAAGTATCGGCATCGGGGAATTCACGTTCCCATAGCGCACGCAGTTGGCGGCCAGTAAAGCTGCGCTGATTGACCACCAGGCTGGCGATAAAGCCCTTCTCTTCGCGGTAGCTGTAGGTCATGCCATCGGCAACCTCTTCGCCGCTGCCGGCACAATGCAGGAAATCGACGCCATAGCCGAGATGACCCAGCAGCGCCAGCTCAAAACGACGCAGCGCCGGTTCAGGCGAGCCGTTGCCTGCTGCCAGCGTTTGGATGCAATTCAGGTAATCGAAGAACATGTCCGAGAAGGGGATTTGCTGCTCCAGCACGCGCGACAGCAGTTCATTGACGTACAGCCCGCAGTAGAGCGTGATGCCGCTGAGCGGCAATGCCAATGAAACGGCTTCGGCATTACGCAGCGTTTTGACGTCGCCACGACCGCCCCAGCGCACCAGCAGCGGCGTGAAGGGTTGTAGCGCACCTTTCAGTTGGGAGCGGCGCGAACGGGCGCCTTTGGCAAGGACGCGGACGCGCCCTTCGCTTTCGCTGAACAGATCGAGGAGCAGGCTGGTTTCGCTATAAGGGCGACTATGCAGCACAAAGGCGCGTTGCCAGCCTTCCATCGATTACCCTTCGTCAGAGTAACCTAAGCTGCGCAGCGCACGTTCATCGTCCGCCCAGCCAGATTTCACTTTAACCCACAGTTCAAGATGCACTTTCGCCTCAAACATCTCTTCCATGTCTTTACGCGATTCAATGCCGATAGTTTTGATCTTGGCGCCTTTATTGCCGATGACCATCTTCTTCTGGCCTTCGCGCTCAACGAGGATCAGGCCATTGATGTCATAACCGCCGCGCTCGTTAGAAACAAACTGCTCAATTTCTACGGTGACGGAATAAGGCAGCTCGGCGCCAAGGAAGCGCATCAATTTTTCACGGATGATCTCAGATGCCATAAAGCGCTGCGAGCGGTCGGTGACATAATCTTCTGGGAAATGATGCTCAGATTTTGGCAAGCATTTGCGCGCAATCGCCGCAATAGCGTCAACATTTTTGCCGCTTTCCGCAGAGATCGGTACGATTTCGAGGAAGTTCATCTGCTGGCTGAGGAACTGCAGATGGGGCAACAGGATGCTCTTATCCTGAATGTTGTCGACTTTATTGATCGCCAATACCACAGGAACTTTGTTATCCCGCAGCTTGTTAAGCACCATCTCGTCGTCTGGCGTCCAGCGCGTGCCTTCAACCACAAAGATCACCAGCTCAACATCACCGATGGAGCTGCTGGCCGCGCGGTTCATCAAGCGGTTGATAGCCCGCTTCTCTTCCATATGCAGCCCTGGCGTATCCACGTAGATCGCCTGATAAGCGCCTTCGGTGTGGATGCCCATAATACGGTGACGCGTGGTTTGCGGTTTGCGTGAAGTGATCGACACCTTCTGCCCCAGTAACTGGTTCAGCAAAGTGGATTTACCGACGTTTGGTCGGCCTACAATCGCGACAAAGCCGCTATATGTTTCGAGTTCGCTCATTCGAGTCCTGACTTGGGCAGCGCCGCTTTCGACGCTGCGATGTGACTATTTATTCGAGGCCAAGCTTGATTAACGCCTGTTCGGCGGCTGCTTGCTCGGCTTTACGGCGGCTGGAGCCAATGCCCACCACCGGTTCTGCCATGCCACTCACCTGACAGTGAATGGTGAATTCCTGATCGTGGGCTTCGCCACGCACCTGCACCACCAAATAAGAGGGCAGCGGCAGATGACGTCCCTGCAAATACTCCTGCAGGCGCGTTTTCGGATCTTTCTGTTTATCACCCGGACTGATCTGTTCCAGTCGTGAGTGATACCAATCGAGAATTAACTTTTCGACGGTCTGAATACTGCTATCAAGGAAGATGCCGCCAATTAAGGCTTCAACGGTATCCGCAAGAATCGATTCACGACGGAAACCGCCGCTTTTCAGCTCGCCCGGACCGAGGCGCAAACACTCGCCGAGGTCGAACTCTCGCGCCATCTCCGCCAGCGTATTGCCGCGCACTAGCGTGGCGCGCATGCGGCTCATATCGCCTTCATCCACGCGTGGGAAGCGGTGATACAGCGCATTAGCAATCACATAGCTGAGAATAGAATCGCCAAGAAATTCAAGACGTTCATTGTGTTTGCTGCTGGCACTACGATGCGTCAATGCCTGCTGCAATAAATCCGGATGAGTAAAAGTGTAGCCCAGTTTGCGCTGCAGCTTGTTAATGACGATGGGGTTCATGCGATTCCAGTTGTTCAGTGCGTCTGTCACTCTGCATACGAAACAGGGCTGAGGTGCCAACCTGTTCTGTTTCGTGTGCACTGGCCCCCAAAAGGAGGCCAACCATTGCTGTTCAGCTAAGGCTAAACAGCGCTTTTATCAATGAATCCCACCAATGCGGCTAAAGCGCACGCCGGTCGGCCACTGTCCTTCTTGTTTCTCGAAGCTCATCCAGATAGCAACCGCTTTACCGACCAGATTCTTCTCGGGCACAAAGCCCCAGTAGCGGCTGTCAGCGCTGTTATCACGGTTGTCACCCATCATGAAATACTGCCCTTGCGGCACAATCCATGTCGATTGCGGCTGGCCAGGCTGCTGATAATACATGCTTGCCTGACTTTGCGCTTCGTTTACCAGCAAGATATCGTGCGTTACGTTGCCCAAAGTCTCTTTACGGGTGCCGAGACGCAAACCGCCCTTCATAGTTTCACCCTGCGGAGCCTGGAAGAAGCCGTTACCGGTTTCATTGCCATCAAAGCCGCTGAAGGTTTGAATGAAGTTGCTTGGCTCAACGTTAGTGTACGTTACCGGCAGCGCGGTACTGCAATTGCCGCTGCTGCAACCCGGATTGATTGTCAGGGTTTTGCTGTAAGGATCAAACACCACTTTGTCGCCTGGCAAGCCAATCACGCGCTTGATGTAATCCACGCTCGGATCTTTCGGATACTTGAATACCGCGACATCACCGCGCTGCGGATGACCGGTGGGAATCAGCGTGGTTTGGGTAATTGGATCTTTAATGCCGTAAGCAAACTTCTCAACGAGGATGAAGTCACCAATCAGCAGCGTTGGCATCATTGAGCCTGAGGGAATCTGGAACGGCTCAAAAATGAACGAACGCACAATCAATACCACCGCCAGCACCGGGAACACCGATGCCGTGGTTTCTACCCAACCCGGTTGTGCGGCCACTTTCGCCAGCGTTTTGCTGTCGAGTGCGTTGCCAGCCTGCGCTTGCGCTGCAGCCTGCTTAGCACGACGTGCCGGTGCCCATTTAAAGCGATCGATACACCAGATAACGCCAGTGACCAGCGTTGCGATCACTAAAACCAGGGCGAACATGTTAGCCATTAAAAATCCTTATTTGCTGTCTTTACCGACATGCAGAATGGCAAGGAATGCTTCCTGCGGCAGCTCAACGTTGCCGACCTGCTTCATTCGCTTCTTACCGTCTTTCTGCTTCTGCAACAGTTTCTTCTTACGGCTCACGTCGCCGCCATAGCATTTCGCCAGGACGTTTTTACGCAGCTGTTTGACCGTTGAGCGAGCGATAATGTGGTTGCCGATTGCCGCCTGAATCGCAATATCAAACTGCTGACGAGGGATAAGATCTTTCATCTTCTCCACCAGATCGCGGCCACGATATTGTGAGTTATCACGGTGAGTAATCAGCGCCAGCGCATCAACACGTTCTGAGTTAATCATCACGTCGACACGCACCATGTCAGAGGTTTGGAAACGTTTGAAGTTATAATCCAGCGATGCATAGCCGCGCGAGGTTGATTTCAGACGGTCGAAGAAGTCGAGCACCACTTCAGCCATCGGAATTTCATACGTCAGCGCAACCTGCTTACCGTGGTAAACCATGTTGGTTTGTACGCCACGTTTTTCGATACACAGCGTAATGACGTTACCGAGGAACTCCTGCGGCAGCAGCATATGACACTCAGCGATCGGCTCACGCAGCTCTGCAATATTATTCAGCGGTGGCAGTTTCGACGGGCTATCGACGTAAATCGTTTCACCATCGGTGGTTTCCACTTCATAAACTACGGTCGGCGCGGTGGTGATCAGGTCGAGATCGTATTCACGCTCCAGACGTTCCTGAATGATCTCCATGTGCAACAGACCGAGGAAGCCGATGCGGAAACCGAAGCCCAGCGCCGTTGAGCTCTCTGGCTCGTAGAAAAGTGACGCATCGTTCAGGCTCAATTTGCCCAGCGCATCACGGAACGCTTCATAGTCGTCGGAACTGATCGGGAACAGACCGGCATAAACCTGTGGCTTCACTTTTTTGAAGCCAGGTAACACTTTCTCCGCCGGATTGCGCTGCAAGGTCAGCGTATCGCCTACTGGCGCACCGAGGATATCTTTAATCGCACACACCAACCAGCCTACTTCACCGCAGTTCAACTCGTTGCGATCAACGCGTTTCGGCGTGAAGATACCCAGGCGGTCAGCGTTATAGCTTTGGCCAGAACTCATGACCTTCACTTTGTCGCCTTTGCGCAGCGTACCGTTTTTGATGCGAATCAGCGACACCACACCAAGGTAGTTATCGAACCATGAATCGATAATCAGCGCCTGCAAAGGACCTTCTGGATCGCCTTCTGGCGGCGGAATGTCGCGCACCAGACGTTCCAGCACATCGGGCACGCCGACGCCGGTTTTCGCCGAACAACGTACCGCATCAGTAGCGTCGATGCCGACGATATCTTCAATCTCTTCCGCAACGCGCTCTGGATCGGCGGCAGGCAGGTCGATTTTGTTCAATACCGGTACCACTTCCAGATCCATTTCCATTGCGGTGTAGCAGTTTGCCAGCGTCTGCGCTTCAACGCCCTGCCCTGCATCGACCACCAGCAATGCTCCTTCACACGCCGCCAAAGAGCGGGAAACTTCATAGGAGAAGTCAACGTGTCCGGGAGTATCGATAAAATTGAGCTGGTAAGTTTCACCGTCCAGCGCTTTGTAATCGAGCGTTACGCTCTGCGCTTTAATGGTAATGCCGCGTTCACGTTCCAGATCCATTGAGTCGAGAACTTGCGCAGCCATCTCACGATCGCTCAGGCCACCACAAATTTGAATCAAACGGTCAGAGAGCGTTGATTTGCCGTGGTCAATGTGAGCGATGATGGAGAAATTTCTTATGTGCTTCATTTATATGAATATCTTCACGTAGAAAATCAGTGGGAAACTTGAGCACAGACACATTCAGGAAAGTCAGCTTTACCCGGAACCCTGTCGGCCTCATTAATGACGACGCATATTACACTGTTAACGCCGCGCGTTAAAGAATGGAACTGTGGGGAATCGCAACAGATTTCAGCGGTTAAGCAGAATAGAGGAAGCTGCATCCGATGCGGCCCTGACGGGGATCAAACTTCGCTTTCCACACGCAGTGCATCGGGAGGTAACGCAACGCTGAGAATCACAGGCTGAAATGCCTCACGATCGCCGAATACGTTAGAGACACCTTTCGCCACGATAAAGCCGCCAATGCCGCCTAACAGTGCGCCACAGGCCGCAGCAACATCGCTGTGGAACAACATCTGGAAGATACCTGCAACCAAAAACAGGCCAAACAGCGGCGTCATGTAAACCAGCAACGCCGACCCCAGTAAACTGCTTTCACGAATGCCTAATTCGATACGCTGCCCAGGTTGCAACGGCTCCGCGCTGGCGATAGTCATAACGTGAGCATTTTTGGGTCCCAGCTGATTAAGCGCGTGGCTGCCGCAGCCTTTGCGCGCCGAACAGCTGTTACATGAGGTTTTTGCTTCCGTATGCAACGTAGCAATGCCTTCCTTCCACGCCACGACGGTGGCCCATTCTCTCATCATTTTGGTGAACCCGAATCTATGCTGTCCGCAATACGTTTGGCAGTAGCTGGCGGCAATTCGCCCACCACCGTGATTTCACTATTATTGCGCACTTCTGTCTGCACCGTACGACGCCCAGTGCGCAATGCCTGCACGCTGCTGCTTTTATCTGCTGGAGTGATATTGATGGCGAAGCTGAATAAGCCGTCGCTATACAGGCGAGATTCGACAGTTTTGTTCATCGACGGAATATTGCGTCGACTTTGTGAAATCAACTTCATGCCTGCCGGAAGCCAGCCTGGCTGCCAGCTAAGTTCGACTTTATCTCCCGCCGGCAGTGACAGCGACGGCGGCAGATTAGCCTTTTCCAGACCTTGCATCAGATTACGCACGCCTTCATCAACGGCAAAACTGATCACCCGGAACTGCTCCAGCGTTTCTCCGTCACGATCGAGCAGATCAATACGCAGCGGCAATTTGGTATCCACATCCAGCCACACCACATAGCTGTAGCGTGTGCCATCGCGCGACACGATACGCACCACTTCGCACATTTGATCGGCCATGCGTGAGCGCCCCACGGGGATGAAATCGTAAGACTCGCCCAAACGGGAGAAGTCCGCGAACATCAACGCAGGAAGTGCATCAATAATGTGATTGCCCGGCAGCGAGAATGGATCTAATCCCGGCTCGAAATAGCTGATGTCGTTACCGCGCTGAATCACTTCACGGCGCGGCCCATCCATCTGCAGAAGTTGAGCGAAGATACGATTGTCGATTACCGCGTGACGAAAGCGTAGAGATTCAATGCCGAGACGCGAGACATTGATGTAGGCAAATTCGTAGTTGAGGTTCTGGCTTGCCTGCTCCATCTGCTGTAACAACGCCCCGGACGCAGATGTCTGCGCCGAGGCGATAGATGAGCAAAACAGGCTGCCTGCCAGCAGGCTAACGGCACACCAAAGCTGCTTCATTACTGCTGCTGAGTTCCTAACGACTGGTTTCCAGGAACATTAGCCTGTGCCTGTTGCGGATCGTTTTTTTCAAACTGAACCTGATCGGCATGCAGACGACGTTGCAGTTCATAATCCTGCAGCATGGCATTCACGCGACGACGCTGTTCCTGCACCTGCTGATTAGAGCTATTGGTGTCGAACGCTTCGGACGGCACACCTAAGCTAACCGGCGACGCTTTACCCATCATTGGCAAGGTATTAAACGCGGGTGAGTCAGAGGTTTCCGTTGCACTGCCGGTTGGTGAACTGTTGTAGTGCTGAACACCCACAATCACCGCCAGTGATACACAGGCAGCGACACCAACCTGAGTCAACTGTGCAGCCCAGCTACCACCACGACGCCAAAACGGCATCTTTTCATAGCGTGACGGCTCAGGCTGCGCTTCAGGGATCAGCGGAGTGACTTTGCGCGTCGGCTCATTTTCGATGGCCGCAGCTACACGTGCGGAGATATCAAAATGCAGCACTTCACCGATATCACCTCGTAAGGTGTCGCGGATGAGATGGTAGCTTTCCCAGCTTTGCTGAAGATCCGCATCCTTTGACAACGACGCCAACAGCTCGTTATCTAAAGTTTCACCATCCATTAAAGCGGAAAGTTTTTCTTTCTGCATGCCTTGGTACCCTTCCAGTAGCCGTTATCACTGACGTTGGATAAGCGGTTGAACTTTATTATCAATAGCCTCTCGTGCACGGAAGATACGCGAACGTACGGTACCAACCGGACAATCCATGATGACGGCAATCTCTTCGTAACTTAAGCCATCCAATTCCCTAAGGGTAATGGCCATACGAAGATCTTCGGGAAGCGCCTCAATGGTGCGAAAGACGATTTGTTTCAGTTCCTCAGACAACATTAAGTTCTCAGGGTTCGAAATTTCTTTTAACGCACCTGCACTTTCGAAATTCTCGGCGTCGATAGCATCCACATCACTGGATGGCGGACGTCGCCCCTGAGCAACCAGATAATTTTTTGCTGTATTCACCGCGATGCGGTACAGCCATGTATAAAAAGCGCTGTCGCCACGGAACGACTCCAGTGCGCGATACGCTTTAATAAAAGATTCCTGAACCACATCAGGCACATCGCCTGAGGGAACATAGCGTGAAACCAAGCTCGCCACTTTATGCTGGTATCGAATCACCAGTAAATTAAAGGACTTTTGATCTCCCTTCTGAACCCGCTCAACGAGAACCTGATCCGTTAACTGCTCGCTCATCCGAGGTAATATCTCCCCAAAACTTTTTTATGCGTAAGTGAACTGCCAGCACATCTCATTGTTCTGAGCAAGCATGCGCTTAGAGTGATCTGCTGGCCTAAAGTTCACAACGACCTGAATATTTCCGTATCGGAACCACGACATCATTGTTGTTGATGGTCTTTCAGTGTAGCGACTTGCCACGCCGGTGGTGTCTTTTGCGGCACCGATAATCGCTGGCAGAGTACCTTATGATGCGGTCATTTTCACCTTTATTACCTGAATTTTCAGAGTGTTTACTATAAAAAACACATTCTGCTTATTTTAAACGTTAACCTACTGATATCGCGTTACTATCCTGAGTGGCTGGATAATTTTCCGGCGTAATTTGTTCAAAATACTTCACAGCATCGCTATCCAGGCTTATGCTCAAGCGACCTTTTGTTTAGTAAATTAAACATCATGACCTCTCTTCCTGATTATCAGTGTGATGTACTCATCGTCGGCAGCGGTGCGGCAGGTTTATCTTTAGCACTGCGACTGGCACCGCATTATCAGGTGACTGTGCTCAGTAAAGCCCAGGTCAATGAAGGCTCAACGCTGTATGCGCAGGGCGGAATTGCCGCAGTGTTTGATGAAACGGACAGCATTGAATCTCACGTAGAAGACACGCTGGTGGCCGGAGCGGGCTTATGCGATCGTCAAACAGTGAGTTTCATCGCCAGTAATGCGCGTCACTGTGTGCAATGGTTAATTGATAATGGCGTAGCATTCGATAAAGAGCCGCAGGTTGACGGCGAAGCACGTTACCATCTCACACGCGAAGGCGGCCACAGCCATCGTCGTATCCTGCACAGCGCCGATGCCACTGGTCGTGCGGTTGAAACCACGCTGGTAAGCCAGGCGCTGAGTCATCCCAATATCCGCATTATCGAACGCACCAACGCGGTGGATTTAATTCTCTCCGATAAGTTCGGTTTGCCGGGCAAACGCCGTGTGGTTGGCGCGTGGATCTGGAACCGCAATCGCGAACAGGTAGAAACCTGTCGCGCGCGCGCCGTGGTTTTAGCCACCGGCGGCGCAGCGAAAGTGTATCAATACACCACGAATCCGGATGTGGCGTCCGGCGATGGCATCGCGATGGCGTGGCGCGCCGGTTGTCGCGTGGCCAATCTGGAATTCAATCAATTCCACCCTACCTGTTTATTCCATCCGCAAGCACAGAACTTCCTGTTAACCGAAGCATTGCGCGGTGAAGGTGCCTGGCTGCTGCGACCAGATGGATCGCGCTTTATGCCTGACTTTGACGAGCGAGCCGAACTGGCCCCGCGCGATATCGTCGCGCGCGCGATTGACCATGAGATGAAACGCCTGGGCGTCGATTGCATGTATCTCGACATTAGCCACCAGCCGGAAAGCTTTGTGCGCGCCCACTTCCCGATGATCTATGAAAAGTTATTGACCTTCGGCCTGGATCTTACCAAAGAGCCTATTCCCATCGTGCCCGCGGCGCATTATACCTGCGGCGGTGTGATGGTTGATCAACAGGGACGAACTGACGTAGACGGGCTCTATGCCATCGGCGAAGTGAGCTATACCGGCTTGCACGGTGCCAATCGCATGGCATCAAATTCACTGTTGGAGTGCCTGGTTTACGGTTGGTCAGCGGCGGAAGACATGATCGCTCGCCTGCCCGATGTCGCGGCGGTGGAACATCTACCCGCATGGGATGAAAGCCGCGTTGATGATGCCGATGAGCGCGTGGTCATTCAACACAACTGGCACGAACTGCGGCTATTTATGTGGGATTACGTGGGCATTGTTCGCACCACCAAACGGCTGGAGCGCGCACTGCGACGCATCAATTTGCTACAGCAGGAGATCGATGAGTACTACGCGCATTTCCGCCTATCCAACAATCTGTTGGAGCTGCGTAATCTGGTTCAGGTCGCCGAACTGATGGTGCGCTGTGCACTGCAACGCAAGGAGAGCCGCGGGTTGCACTTCACCCTCGACAATCCCGACCTGCTTGCGGAAGCCTTACCGACCATCCTGCAGCCAACGCTAACGGAATAGGTAAAACGCTTTGACCAGGCTGAGCCAGTCTGCCGAATAGCTTTTATCTTCATCGCGAATGGCGAGACGCTCCAGCAGCGTTTCGCCTGCGGTTGGAGAAAAGCCTAAGACCACCCGATTCGGTGGACGCTGCGCATAAGCGGCAACGTCGTAGCGATAGCGCAGATGCCAGCCGTCGGCTTCTGCGAGTGCAATCAGCGCTTCTCCTGCCTCTGCGGGCAGCACCACACAAAAAAGTCCCTCTTCCTCAATCAACTGCGCCGCGCAACGCAGCAGGGTGAGATGATCGAGTGTGGCGGTACTGCGTGCGGTATCTCGCTCTATGCTGCCAGAAGCCATACCTGGCGCAAAAAAAGGTGGGTTACTGACGATCAGCGAATAGCGTTTTTCGCACTGCTCGCTCCAGCTAACAATATCCTGATGATGAACCGTAATGCGATCCGCCCACGGCGAAGCCTGCATATTTTCCTGCGCCTGCTGCGCAGCGCTGGCTTCCAGCTCGACCGCATCAATCTGTACCTGAGACGACGTGCGCTGCGCCAACATCAGCGCAATCAGTCCGCTGCCGCAGCCTATATCGAGGATGCGACGGACATCTGCAACGGGCGCCCATGCGCCAATTAACACGCCATCGGTGCCCACTTTCATCGCACAGCGATCGTGTGCGACGAAGAATTGTTTAAAGGTAAAACCATCTTTTCTTAACGTTTGCCGCGCCTGCGGCTGGTGCTGAGACATTCTTCACTACCATTGAATTTTTTACTGCCGGAAGTGTAACGTGGTGGGGATGGGAATTCACCTGCGCCTGTAATACCTACACAAACAGATGAAGATTATATTCGTTCTGTCTATAATCAGCGCCCCAAACTGAGGTAGACCATGACCGTAACCACATTCTCCGAACTCGAACTCGACGAAAGCCTGCTACAAGCTTTGCAGGAAAAAGGCTTCACTCGCCCTACTGTTATTCAGGCCGAGACCATTCCTGCCGCGCTGGAAGGCCGTGACGTTCTGGGTTCGGCTCCAACCGGGACGGGGAAAACTGCAGCGTTTTTGCTGCCCGCTTTACAGCATTTGCTCGATTTCCCGCGCAAGAAATCAGGCCCGCCACGCATTTTGATTGTCACCCCAACGCGCGAACTGGCGATGCAGGTTGCCGATCACGCACGCGAACTGGCTAAACACACGCATCTGGATATCGCCACCATCACCGGTGGCGTGGCGTATATGAACCATGCCGAAGTGTTCAGCGAAAACCAGGACATCGTCGTCGCGACCACCGGCCGTCTGCTGCAATACATCAAAGAAGAGAACTTTGACTGCCGCGCTGTGGAGACACTGATTCTTGATGAAGCTGACCGCATGCTCGATATGGGCTTTGCGCAGGACATCGAAACCATCGCCGCAGAAACCCGCTGGCGCAAGCAGACGCTGTTGTTCTCGGCGACGCTGGAAGGCGAGCACATCAAAGACTTCGCCGAGCGTTTGCTGAATGAGCCAGTCTTTATCGAGGCCGACCCAAGCAAAAGCGAACGTAAAAAAATTCAGCAATGGTATTACCGCGCTGACGATCTCGAGCATAAAAATAAGCTGCTGATTCATCTGCTGAAACAGCCCGATGCCACGCGCGTCATCGTGTTTGTGCGCAAACGCGAGCGTCTGCATGAGCTGGTCACATGGCTGCATGAAGCCGACATTCGCACCAGCTATCTTGAAGGCGAAATGGTGCAGGTGAACCGTAACGAAGCGATCAAACGCATGAATGATGGCCGCGTTAAGGTGATGATCGCCACTGACGTTGCCGCTCGCGGTATCGACATTGACGATATCTCACACGTTATCAACTACGACTTGCCGCGCACTGCCGATACCTATCTGCACCGCATCGGTCGTACTGCGCGTGCGGGCCGTAAAGGTACAGCAATTTCGCTGGTTGAGGCACACGATCACGTGCTGCTGGGCAAAATCACCCGTTACATCAACGAGCCGTTAAAGGCGCGTGTGATTGATGAACTGCGTCCAGAAAGCCGTGCGCCAAGCGCTAAAGTGACGGGAAAACCGTCGAAAAAGGCCCTTGCGAAGCGCAAAGAGAAGAAAGAGAAAGAAGAAGAGAAACCACGCGTGAAAAAACGCCATCGCGACACCAAAAATGTCGGTAAACGCCGCAAGCCAAGCGGTAGCGATGCACCAGAATCCGGTGCGGAATAAAACAGCACCGTCTGAAACTGATCGCCTCTTTTGAGGCGATTTTTTTGTTTTAAGCGTAGCGAAATAGCGCTTTCGTTATGAACGTCCCTTCAGAAGCCTCTCTTTTTCAATGCACAATATAAAAAGCCGCGCCAATCAACATTGGCGCGGCTTGTATTGCTGTGTGTCTTTTCGTCAGCGCTGCAATTACAGGCTTTCGGTAAATGTACGAGTAATAACATCACGCTGCTGCTCTGGCGTCAGCGCGTTAAAGCGCACGGCATAGCCGGAAACGCGAATGGTCAACTGTGGATATTTTTCCGGATGGTTCACGGCATCTTCCAACGTTTCACGACGCAGTACGTTTACGTTCAGGTGCTGACCACCTTCAATACGCACCTGCGGTTTCTGCTCAAGTGGAATTTCACGGTAAGCAATTTCACCCAGATCGCTGATAGCAACGACCTGGTCTTCAGAGAAATCACCTTTAGCACACAGGCAGCGTGCTTCAGCTTTCTCATCGTCCAACAGCCAGAATGAGTTCATCAACTGTGGATTACTTGCCTGAGTAATTTGAATTCCGGTAATCATAGTGGGCCTCCAGGGCTTTAGGCTGCCGCACAGGGACAGCGTTTATCAATCGGTTATGGAATGCTCTGGTATATCACTCAAAGAAATCCTTGGTTTTGACCTGTATCAATTTTGTCCAATCGCTTTAAACGCGTCAAAAGCTAACAAATTGATTCACAACAATTTTTAAAATTAACTTTTTACGTAAATTTTCAAATTATTTTTAGCCTTCTGCTGCTGTGCCTGACACGTTAAGCTAGGCGTATTAATTTGCAGGGAGTCAATGATGGCTGAGAAGCTAACCTGGCACGATGTGCTGGCTGAAGAGAAAGAGAAACCTTACTTCGTGGAAACCCTTAAAACGGTTGCCAATGAACGCGCTGCTGGCGTAACGGTTTATCCGCCGCAGAAGGATGTGTTTAACGCCTTCCGCCTCACTGAACTGGGCGATATCAAAGTGGTTATTTTGGGCCAGGATCCGTATCACGGTCCAAACCAGGCGCATGGGCTGGCATTTTCCGTGCTGCCCGGCGTGGCCATTCCACCGTCGCTGCTGAATATGTACAAAGAATTAGAGTTGGATATTCCCGGTTTTGTACGTCCCAAACACGGTTTTCTCGAGAGTTGGGCAACGCAAGGCGTGATGCTATTGAATACCGTATTAACGGTGGAAGCCAGCAAGGCGCATTCGCACGCGCGCTTTGGCTGGGAAACTTTTACGGATAACGTTATTAGCGCCATCAATCAGCACCGCGAAGGGGTGATTTTCTTACTGTGGGGTTCACATGCGCAGAAGAAAGGCAGCATCATTGATACGCAGCGTCATCATGTCCTAAAAGCACCGCACCCTTCTCCGCTCTCGGCCCATCGCGGCTTTTTTGGTAGCAAACACTTTTCACAGGCTAACGCGCTATTAAGCCAATCGGGTCAAACCCCGATCGATTGGATGCCGCAACTGCCATAAAACAAACGGCCGCATTATGCGGCCGTTGTCATTACAGCAAGGGATTAGCCTTTGGCTTTGGTCACTGCCACCATCGCCGGACGCAGCAGACGACCGTTGAGGGTGTAACCACGCTGCATTACCATCAACACGTGATTTGGCGCCATATCATCAGACTCCATCATCGACATTGCCTGATGGATTTCCGGATTGAACGGCACATTGGTGTCGCCTACCACTTCCACGCCAAACTTACGCACCGCGCCCAGCAGCGACTTCAGCGTCAGCTCGATGCCTTCAATCATCGAAGCCAGTTCAGCGTTCTCTTTATCAGCCACTTCCAGCGCACGCTCCAGGCTATCGATCACTGGCAGCAGTTCGTTGGCGAATTTTTCTAGCGCAAACTTGTGCGCCTTTTCCACATCCATTTCGGTACGACGACGGATGTTTTCGATCTCCGCCTGAGCACGCAGCTGTGCATCACGAACGCCGGTTTGTGAAACGGCTAACTCGGCTTCGAGTTGCGCGATACGCTCATCACGTGGATCCACCTCAGCGGCTGTCTCTGCGTCCACGTGCTGTTGATCCTGTTGAATTTCGTCTGAGACTTGCTCGTTTGGGGTGTTGTGTTCTTTACTACTCATGAATTTCTCCGCGTTTTGCACATTCATCTCGCTGGTTGGCTTATTATGGGGATCAGTTTGACGGTTTCAAGTAAACCCATCACATTGCCTGGCCGTTTTGGCTTATAAGGAACTCGCGCTAAATGAACAAACACTTTAACTGCATCGGGATTGTCGGCCATCCGCGCCATCCTACTGCGTTAACCACCCATGAAATGCTCTGGCGCTGGCTAACGGCAAAGGGTTATGAGGTGATTGTCGAGCAGCAGATTGCGCGCGAACTGGATTTGAAAAACGCTGAAACTGGCAGCCTGGCGGATATTGGCCAACGTGCCGATTTAGCCGTGGTTGTCGGCGGCGATGGCAACATGCTCGGCGCTGCTCGCGTGCTGGCGCGCTATGACATCAAAGTCATTGGGATCAACCGTGGCAACCTCGGTTTTCTAACCGATCTCGATCCGGACAACGCACAACAGCAACTTGATGATGTGCTGCAGGGTGATTATTTCGTCGAAAGCCGCTTCTTGCTGGAGGCGCAGGTTTGCAAAGAAGATTGCTCGCCGCGCATCGGTAGCGCCATTAATGAAGTGGTACTTCATCCCGGCAAAGTGGCGCACATGATTGAATTCGAAGTCTATATTGATGAGGTGTTTGCCTTCTCGCAGCGCTCTGATGGCTTAATCATTTCCACACCAACCGGTTCAACTGCCTACTCGCTTTCGGCTGGCGGCCCGATTCTTACGCCGTCGCTGGACGCGATTACGCTAGTGCCCATGTTCCCGCATACGCTCTCCGCACGTCCGCTGGTAATTAATAGCAGCAGCACCATCCGTCTGCGCTTCTCCTCCTTACGCAGCGACCTTGAGATCAGTTGCGACAGCCAGATAGCCCTGCCGATTCAGGAAGGTGAAGATGTACTGATTCGCCGCAGCGCCAATCATCTCAATCTTATTCACCCTAAAAATTATAACTATTTTAATACGTTAAGCTCAAAGCTGGGTTGGTCGAAAAAATTGTTCTGAAAATCATCGCCGACTACTTTACTGTATAAAAAACCAGGATATACTGTATGTAAAACCATATCTGTTTTTACATACAGGTAATTCTATGCTGGCACAACTGACCATCAGTAATTTTGCTATCGTTCGTGAACTGGAGATCGACTTTCATCGTGGTATGACAGCGATCACAGGTGAAACCGGCGCAGGTAAATCTATCGCTATCGATGCGCTGGGCCTGTGTTTAGGCGGCCGCGCTGAAGCAGATATGGTGCGTCAGGGCGCCAGTCGTGCAGATATCTGCGCCCGCTTCCAACTGAAAGCCTCGCCTTCCGCACAACGCTGGCTGGTTGAGAATCAGCTGGATGAAGGTAATGAATGCTTGCTGCGCCGCGTGATTAGCGCAGATGGCCGTTCGCGTGGCTTTATTAACGGCACCTCAGTGCCGCTGTCGCAGCTACGTGAACTCGGCCAGTTGCTGATTCAGATTCACGGCCAGCATGCTCACCAGCTCCTGCTCAAAGCCGATCACCAAAAGCACCTGTTGGACGCTTACGCAGCACATGACAATGTGCTGTGCGACATGCGCCAGCACTACCAGCGCTGGCACCAGAGTTGCCGTGCGCTGGCACAGCATCAGCAGTTATCGCAAGAGCGGGAATCACGTCGTGAGCTGCTGCAGTATCAGCTGAAAGAGCTTAATGAATTTGCCCCACAGTTGGGCGAATTTGAACAGATTGATGAAGAGTACAAACGTTTGGCGAACAGCGGCCAACTGCTTTCAACCAGTCAGCAAGCGTTGCAAATCCTCGCCGATGGTGATGACACCAATCTGCAAAGCCTGCTGTACAGCGCCCGCAATATGTTAGGTGAACTGTTAACGCTGGATAATAAAGTTAGCGGCGTTTTCAACCTGCTGGAAGAAGCAGCCATTCAACTCAGTGAAGCCAGCGATGAACTGCGCCACTATTGCGAACGGCTGGATCTCGATCCTAATCGTCTGCATGAACTCGAGCAGCGCCTGTCACGACAGATCGCCCTTGCGCGCAAACATCACGTTTCGCCTGAAACCTTACCTGTTCTTTATCAGCAATTACTGGATGAAGCGGAGCTGTTGTCACAGCAAGAGAGCGATCAGGAAGCGCTACAGTCAGACGTGGTGGCTCACCATAAAGCCGCGTTAGTCAGTGCTGAAAAGCTGCATCAATTGCGCGAGCACGCAGCACAAGAGTTGAGTCAGCTGATTACCGAAAGTATGCGCACGCTGGCGATGCCGCATGGCCAGTTTGCCATTGTTCTGGAGTTCAATGCAGATCAACTCACCGCTGACGGTGCGACACGTATTGATTTCCGCGTTACCACCAACCCTGGCCAACCGCTTCAGCCATTGGGCAAAGTCGCGTCTGGCGGTGAACTATCGCGTATCGCACTGGCCATTCAGGTGATCACCGCACAGAAAATGGAAACCCCAGCAATGATCTTCGATGAAGTGGATGTTGGAATCAGCGGTCCAACCGCCGCTGTGGTTGGCCAGATGCTGCGTCAGTTGGGTGAATCAACTCAGGTGATGTGCGTAACGCATCTGCCGCAGGTTGCCGGCTGCGGACATCATCATTTCTATGTCAGCAAAGAGACCGATGGCGCGATGACTGAAACCCATATGCAGCCGCTTGATAAGCGTGCGCGCTTGCAAGAGTTGGCGCGACTGCTGGGTGGCAGTGAGGTCACACGCAACACGCTGGCAAACGCGAAAGAACTTTTAGCCGCCTGATACAGCACTTTTTTCCCGGCTGGTGGTCATATGCTTGCTCTGTAGAGGTTTCAAATAGCGGAAAGGTTTATTATCATCGGCAGTTATATAAATCGAATGATAAAGCCTGCCGCAGGCAGAGTTCAGAATTTGATGGCAAAAAAATAGCCTGCTGAAAGGCGTTTGGCCCCAGAAAAGGAATGTATAGATGCGCTGTAAAACGCTGACTGCCGCGGCAGTAGTAATGTTGATGATGACCGCTGGATGTTCCACCCTTGAGCGCGTTGTGTATCGTCCGGATATCAATCAGGGGAATTACCTGGTCGCCAACGATGTGTCGAAGATTCACAACGGCATGACGCAGCAGCAGGTCGCCTACACGCTTGGCACGCCGATGATGCACGATCCCTTTGGCAGTAACGTTTGGTATTACGTGTTCCGTCAGGAACCTGGCCATGAAGGTGTGAAACAGCAGACCTTGACGCTGACCTTTGATAGCAACGGAACGCTGACCAACATCGATAACAAGCCCAAGCTCACTGGCAAAGAAGGCTAAGTGAACAGCAATAAAAAAGGCGCTTTAGCGCCTTTTTTAGTTTTCCTACTCGACTATTTCTTATCTGCCGCACGCTCTGCGCGTTGACGCCGCATCTCTTTTGGATCGGCAATCAGCGGCCGATAAATCTCGATACGGTCACCATCCTGCACAGCATCAGTCAATTTCACTGGGCGACTATAGATACCGACTTTATTGGTGCTAAGGTCAATATCCTTGCGCAGCGACAATAAGCCCGACGCCTGAATGACCTGCTTAACCGTCGCGCCCTCTTCAATAGTGACTGAGCGCAAATATTGCTTATCGGGCAGCGCGTATACCACTTCCACGCTGATATCAGGCACGATAAACCTCTTTCGCGCGCTGACTGAACGCCTGCACCATGCTGTTAGCGAGCTCTTTAAAGATGCGACCAAACGCCATTTCTACCAGCATATTGGTGAACTCAAAATCAAGGCTCAACTCAACTTTACAGGCATCATCACCTAACGAAGTGAAATGCCAGCCGCCGGTCAATTTTCGAAATGGACCATCAACCAACTGCATTAAAATGCTTTGATTACTGATCAACGTATTACGCGTAGTAAATGTTTTACTGATGCCTGCTTTCGAGACATCAACGGCGGCGGTCATTTGATCTCCGCTGTTATCCAACACACGGCTGCCGGTGCAGCCCGGTAGAAACTCAGGATAAGCATCCACATCATTCACTAGACGGTACATCTGCTCAGCGCTATAAGGGACCAGCGCTGAACGGCTAATCTGGGCCATAATGGTTCCTGTTCATCACAAAACCCTTGAATAATACCATTTTCAGTCACCAAACAAAAATTCACGACTTTGCTTGCTGTGCTAAAATGGAGTGTTTTTTACCGCCCTGCAGGACAGGGGATGCGCCCATAAACTGAGTGATGTAGACTACGCCGCACTATGACAAAGAAAAAAGTTAACAAACCCGGTTCAGCCACTATTGCCCTCAATAAACGCGCACGTCATGAATACTTCATTGAAGAAGAGTTCGAGGCGGGTATGTCGTTGCAAGGATGGGAAGTCAAATCACTCCGTGCCGGTAAGGCTAACATCAGCGATAGCTACATTCTGCTGCGCGATGGTGAAGCTTACCTGTTCGGTTCTACCTTCCAACCGCTGGCAGTGGCTTCAACGCATGTGGTGTGTGATCCCACGCGTAGCCGCAAGCTGCTGCTGAAACAACGCGAACTCGATTCCCTCTACGGACGCGTTAACCGTGAAGGCTTTACCGTGGTTGCGCTGTCGATGTATTGGAAAAATGCCTGGGCCAAACTGAAAATTGGTGTGGCACGCGGCAAGAAAGAGCATGACAAGCGTGACGACGTTAAAGAACGTGAATGGAAGATGGATAAAGCACGTATTATGAAGAATTCAAAGCGTTAAGCACTGGATTTGAACATCTGTTTTCTGTAGTATTGAAATTTCTTGGGGCTGATTCTGGACTCGACGGGATTGTGAAGCCTTAGGAGCATGCCGAGGGGCGGTTTGCCTCGTAAAAAGCCGCAAAAAAATAGTCGCAAACGACGAAAACTACGCTTTAGCAGCTTAATAACCTGCTTTGAAGCCCTCTCTCCCTAGCTTCCGCTCTTAAGACGGGGATCAAGAGAGGTCAAACCCAAAAGAGATCGTGTGGATGCCTTGCCTGGGGTTGAAGCACTAAATCTAATCAGGCTAGTTTGTCAGTGGCGTGTCTGTCCGCAGCTGGCCGGTGAACGTAAAGACTGACTAAGCATGTAGTGCCGACGGTGTAGTAATTTCGGACGCGGGTTCAACTCCCGCCAGCTCCACCAAAATTCTCCATCGATGACACCAGAGTCACTCGATGAAGTCCTAAGAGCCCGCACGGCGTAAGCCTTGCGGGCTTTTTTGTATCTGTACTCGTACTCTTTCAAGGCGACTGGAATGAAAATCCCAAACAGACTCCAACCTCTCGTCGATGATGGCTTGATCGACGAAGTACTTCAAAGACTTAGAAGCGGCAAAGAAGCTGACGTATACACAGTTTTAAGTGGCGGTAAAATTCAATGTGCCAAAGTGTACAAAGAAGCCACGCAGAGAAGCTTTAAGCAGGCGGTGAATTATCAGGAAGGACGTAAAGTCCGTAACTCGCGTAATACGCGTGCCATGCAAAAGGGCTCGAAATTCGGACGTAAGCAACAGGAAGAGACCTGGCAAAGCGCGGAGGTCGATGCGCTATTTCGTCTGGCTAATGCTGGCGTGCGCGTTCCCCAACCCTATATCTGCATCGACGGTGTGTTGTTGATGGAGCTGGTCACGGATGCAGAAGGCATGGTTGCTCCACGTCTGAGTGACGTGATGCTTTCAGCAGAGGATGCCGCTGTTGATTTCGCAACCATGATCCGCAACATCGTGCGCATGCTGTGTGCCGGCATTGTTCATGGTGACCTGTCAGAGTTTAACGTGTTACAGGACGCGAACGGGCCAGTGATTATCGACCTGCCACAAGCTGTCGACGCCGCCGCTAATAATCACGCCGAATCCATGTTTGAGCGCGACGTCAATAATATTACCGCTTACTACGGCCAGTTTGCCCCGCAGATACTGCAAACCCGCTATGCGAAAGAGATCTGGCAGCTGTACGAAGATGGAAAATTAACGCCAGAAACACCGTTAACCGGCCTGTTTACTGAAGAGTTGCATAGCGTAGATGTTGATTCGTTGATGGACGAAATCATCGCCGCAGAAGATGAGTTTTATGCCCGTCAGCGGGCCGCCAAAGAGCGTGACGATGAGTAAAAGTTGCTCCTGATTTTAGGTGAGCTAGTCGAGCAGATCCCACTGAGGAGAAGTGATGACAGTACAACCATTCAGGGCGGGGTAACGTTGGCATGCAGGCTTAATCTTTGTTGCTGAACGTAAAGCACGTCATTTGTGCTTGCCTCCTGTAAACGCCAACGGCTTAAAATGCTATCTGCAGTTGATTTCACCAGCGAAACTAGACCTTTTTCATTCCTGGTTTATTCTTAAATCTTTCCATCGTGGCTTATGCCAGGATGAATACCTGAGACGACAAATTTCAAGAAAGAGGGAATTATGAAAAAGACAATTATTGCAGTATCGGCTCTCCTGTTGGCTTCTTCGGCTTTTGCTGCCACTACACATGCTACTGATGACACCGTCGCTAACGCGCAAGCCGGTGCTAACACCGCTAAAGAAAAACTGCATCAGGCGCAGAACGAAGGTAAAGAGCAGCAGCTGAAAGCTAAACATGCTGCTGAAGGCAAAAGCGATAACCTGAGCAGCAAAGCGAGCGAAGGCACGCAAAAAGCCTGGAACAATACAAAAGAAGGTTCCGAGAAAGGTTGGGATGCCACGAAAGAAGGCACGCAGAAAGGCTGGAATAAAACCAAAGAAGGTGCCAGCGATCTGAAAAAGAAAGTGACTGAATAACGCTCTTTGCCCAATCCAGAGGCCGCGCTTGCGGCCTTTTTTATTGCCCCGTTTTCGTCAATTTTGCATCTTCAGCCTAATCACCTTAGACTTTACGCAACACTCTATTAACCAATAATTCTTATGTCTGATACCTTCACACGCCAGCCGCTCCCTTTACCCAACGGTCACAATAAAGTACTGCTGCACTCGTGCTGTGCACCCTGCTCGGGCGAAGTGATGGAAGCGATGCTGGCTTCGGGCATTGATTACACCATTTTTTTCTACAACCCAAACATTCATCCGCTGAAAGAGTACGAACTGCGTAAAGAGGAGAACATCCGCTTTGCCGAGCAGTTTGGCGTCCCGTTTGTGGATGCCGATTACGACAAAGACAATTGGTTTGCGCGCGCACGCGGCATGGAGTGGGAACCGGAACGCGGCGTGCGCTGCACCATGTGTTTCGATATGCGTTTCGAGCGCACCGCGCTGTATGCACATGAAAACGGTTTTCCGGTGATCACCAGTTCACTTGGCATTTCGCGCTGGAAGAACATGCAGCAGATTAACGATTGCGGCGTGCGTGCAGCTGCACACTATCCCGATATGCTTTATTGGCAATTTAATTGGCGTAAAGGCGGCGGATCGTCACGCATGATTGAGATCAGCAAGCGCGAACGTTTCTATCAGCAGGAGTATTGCGGCTGCATCTATTCACTGCGCGACAGCAATCGCCATCGCGTTGCCAGCGGTCGCGAGCGCATTGAAATCGGCGTGCAGTATTACCAACCGGATGAAGAGTAAAGAAAAGGGCAGGATTTCCTGCCCTTCATGTGATTAACGCAATACCAGCGTCAACACCACGATGACCACCATCATCAGCAGCAGATGGAAGACCACTTTATTAAGATTTCTGTTGCGCATGTCACCTCCATCGTCTTAGAACCACTGACCAAAACGCTTGATGTAGAGCATTTTCATGCCCTGCGCGACTACGCAATAGCCGAGCAGCGTTGCCACCAGCCATGGGAAGTAGGACCACGGCAGCGGCACTAATCCAACCATGGCACCCAGCGATGAGAACGGCAGCAGAATGCCGGCGATCATCACGCAGGCCGTGGTCAGCAGCACCGGCAGCGCAGCGCGACTCTGGATAAACGGAATCTTTTGCGTCCGCAACATATGTACCACCAGCGTTTGCGACAGCAGGCCTTCAATAAACCAGCCAGACTGGAACAGCGACTGCATCTCTGGCGTATTCGCCGCAAATACGTACCACATCAGCGCAAAGGTGGTGATATCGAAAATGGACGACGTTGGGCCAATCCATAGCATGAAGCGTTTGATATTACGCGCGTCCCATTTACGCGGTTTACGCAGGAATTCACGGTCCATTTTGTCCCACGGCAGCGCCAGCTGAGACAGATCGTACATCAGGTTCTGAATCAGCAGATGAATCGCCAACATCGGCAGGAACGGAATAAAGGCGCTGGCCACCAATACCGAGAACACATTGCCAAAATTAGAACTGGCGGTCATGTTCAGGTACTTAATGATGTTGCCGAAGGTTTCGCGCCCCGTCATCACACCCTCTTCCAGCACCATCAAATCTTTTTCCAGCAGGATGATATCGGAAGATTCTTTCGCGATATCCGCCGCGCTATCGACGGAAATCCCCACATCAGCATCACGCAGTGCCGGAGCATCATTAATACCATCGCCCAGGAAACCAACGGTGTGACCAAGTTGCTGCAGCGTACTCACCAGACGTGATTTTTGCAGCGGCGTGAGTTTAGCGAACACCGAACTTTGTGCTGCAGCCGCCGCCAATTGCTCATCGCTCATTAATGCAATTTGGTCGCCGGTAACGATCGCGCCGCTATCGATGCCAACCTGCTGGCAAATGCGCGCGGTAACCACCGGATTATCGCCGGTTAATACCTTGACGCTGACACCATTGTCGCGCAATGCGCTAATGGCTTTCGCGGCGCTCTCTTTTGGCGGATCGAGGAAGGTCAACAGTCCTTCCACCGTCAATCCCTGCTCATCCGCCACGCTCAACGGCTGCTGCAAACCCGGCTCCGCCAGCACGCGACTGGCCACCAGCAACACGCGGAAACCCTGCTCATTATATTGATGTGCTAGCGCCAATAGTTCTGCACGGCGCGTTTCGTTCAGCGGCTGCACCAGTTTGCCTTCGCGCTCGGCGGTAGCGATGCTCAGCATCTCTTCCACTGCGCCTTTGCAGATCAGCATCTGTTGATTCAGGCGACGATCGCGCACCACCACCGAGACACGGCGCCGGATAAAATCAAACGGCAGTTCATCCACTTTGATGTAGCTGTCGCCAACCGCCTCGCTAACCCGGTTTTTGCCGTACTGCAAAATGGCGCGATCCATCAGGTTCAGCGTACCGCTTTGATAATGGCTGTTGAGCCAGCTCAACATCAGCACGCGTGAGTTTTCCACGCCAGCACAATCCAGATGATGCTCCAGAATGATGTTGTCCTGCGTAAGCGTACCGGTTTTATCGGTGCAAAGGATGTCCATTGCCCCGAGGTTTTGAATCGCGTTCAGGCGCTTAACGATCACTTTGCGCCGCGACATGGCAATGGCGCCTTTCGCCAGATTTGAACTGACAATCATCGGCAGCATTTCCGGCGTTAATCCGACCGCCACCGCCAGCGCAAACAGCGAAGCGTCGAGCCAGTCGCCTTTGGTGAAGCCATTGATCAGCAGCACCACCGGCACCATCACCAGCATGAAGCGAATCAGCAGCCAGCTCACGCTGTTAACGCCGCGGTCAAAGGCGGTTTGTGAGCGGTTACCAACAATCGATTTCGCCAGGCTACCAAAATAGGTTTCGCTGCCGGTCGCCACCACTACTGCTTTAGCGCTGCCGCTGGAGACGTTGGTACCCATCAGGCAGACGCTGCCCAGTTCCAGCAGCGACGTGCCCTGCTCGCTGGCACCGCTGCTTTTGCTGGTGACATGGCCGGTAACGTCATATTTTTCAACCGGTAACGATTCGCCAGTTAAAATTGCCTGGCTGATAAACAGATCGCGCGAATCCAGCAGGCGCACATCGGCGGGCACCAAATCCCCCGCGGAGAGATAGATGATGTCGCCAGGCACCAGCGTAGCGATGTCCACTTCCTGTTTGCTGGGCGCATGCTGCGCTGATTCACGACGTAATACGGTCGCGGTGGTGCGCACCATCGACTTCAGCGCCTGTGCCGCTTTGTTGGTGCGGAACTCCTGCCAGAAGCGCAGCAAACCGCTGAGCGTTACCATCGTCACAATGATGATGACACCGGTCAGATCGGTCTCCTCACCGTTGCGCATCGGCAGCCAGAAATCAGTGAAAAAACTCACCGCAGCCAGTGCCATCAGGACATAGATAAACGGATTGTTGAACGCGTGCAGCAGCTGCACCAGCGCCGGCGGCGCTTTATCGTGTTCAACCTGATTACGGCCATACACCGCTAAGCGCGCCTCGGCTTCACGCTCATTCAGGCCCAACGCATCACTACGCAGGCGCACCAGAGTTTCATCGGCAGTGAATCCGGCTTCATCTTCAATCAGGTAGCGCGGCGTTTTGTGACGCTGCGGACGTGTGGTATTCCAGGCTTTTTTGTCCTGGTTGAGTTTCATGTCAGTCATGATGACACTCCTCTGTTTTACGGCAATAGATATCCCTGCATGCCATGCACACAAAATGGATGTAATTAAATTAACGGCAATGCGTTATTAAATTAAAAATAACCTGTCGGGAATTTCCATATCACCTCCCGGAAATTAAAGACGAAAAGAGTCGCTCGTTAAATAACGAGTAATAGATAATGACGAGGGAAAACACCACGCAGTCGAACAGCGAAGAGCTGTCTAACGCGCAGCGTAAATCAGCACGCTGAGGTTCAGCGCGCGCATCGAGGCGGAGGGAAAAGTGTGTTAAAAATCATGTGCATGATAATGTTCCCACGAGCTTCGGCCCGTTACAGTGTCGTTGTGAGGGAACAATCATCAGAAGAGAGGAGGATTGCTGCCCGCCGTGTTGGCAAGCAGCGACAAAAAAGTTCGCGCGTCAGCTTGCCTTGTGTTGCCATCTAAAAGGGTGACTGTCCAACTGAACTCTCCTGCTTTGAAATTGCGGCTATTATATTCCGGGACGTAACGAAGTAAAGTTAATTATCTATAACTCAATACTCATTTAAATTCCGTTGTGGTTGAGTTGATATTAACTATTCCGATCGCCATTAATGGCGACCCTACAATTATCGCTGAGCTTTTGTCGGCTACGCATTTATGCGTACCGCGTAACCCGCGCTGCACTTACCGCCAGCCTTATAACTGAACCACACGACTTAGATCATTAATGCATATGCATAGCCTGAAATTGACTATTCTTCACTGCTGCGCTCTCGTAAACTCGCGTTACTTTTTTTAGGCAAGGAAACAACATGAAAAAAATTATTCCCTCACTGCTGGTATTATCGCTGGCAGCCGCCTTCTCTGTTCAGGCAGCGACGCCGAAAGATACCTTGGTTATTGCCCAGTCAACGGATGATGCCGACAGCTTCGATCCCGCGCAGGGCTTTGAGCTCACCACGGTGCAAGCATTCACTAACATTTATCAGCGCCTGGTCCAGTCTGATCCTACCAACCCTACCGATTTGAAACCCACGCTGGCCACCTCATGGAAAGCCGGTGACGATAATCGCAGCCTGACCTTTGAACTGCGCAAAGGCGCACAGTTCGCCAGCGGCAATCCGCTGCGTCCGGAAGATGTGATCTTTTCGCTCGGTCGCGTGGTTAAACTGAATCTCGATCCCTCCTTTATTCTTACCCAGCTCGGTTGGAATAAAGACAATGTTGATACCTTCCTGAAAAAGGTCGATGACAACCATGTGCAGATCAGCTGGAGCGCCAACGTCAGCCCGGCTTATGTTCTGAGCCTGCTGTCTGCGCCGGTATCCTCAATTGTGGATGAGAAAACCGCGCAGGCGAATGCCAAAAACGGCGACTTTGGCCACGCCTGGCTTGGCACCCACTCGGCCGGCAGCGGACCGTACCAGATTCGCAAAGTGGTGCTGCATGAAGCGATTCTGCTCTCGGCCAACCCGACTTCCCCGGCGGGCGCACCGAAGCTGAAAAACATCCTGATCAAAAACGTACCGGAACCGGCTGCGCGTCGTCTGCTGCTGGAACAGGGCGATGTAGACATCGCGCGTAACCTCGGCGCGGATCAGATCGCCTCGCTGAAAGGTAAAGCCGGCGTGAAGACCGAAGCGATCCCCATGGCATCGCTCTACTACATCCAGTTCAACATGGGTGAAAATCCGGTGCTGAAGAATCCGGCGCTGTGGGAAGCGGCTCGTTACCTGTTCGACTATAAAGGTATCGCTAACGACCTGCTGAAAGGCCAGTTCGACGTGCATCAAACCTTCCTGCCGAAAGGTTTCCTCGGTGCCATCAACGACACGCCGTACAGCTACGATCCTGAAAAAGCCAAAGCGATTCTCAAGAAAGCCGGCCTGACCAACGTCAGCTTTACGCTTTCAACCAGCAACCAACCGCCGTATCTCGACATCGCCCAGGCGCTGCAGGGCAGCTTCGCCAAAGGTGGCGTGAAAGTGGAAGTGCAGCCGGGCCTGAGCTCTGAAGTTTCCACCCGCGTGAAGGCGCACAAATACGAAGCCACCCTGAACGCCTGGGGCGCAGACTATTTCGATCCCAACACTAACGCCGCGTCCTTCGCGTACAACCCGGAAGATGGCAGTAAAACCGTGGCTTACCGTTCTGACTGGCACATTCCAGAGCTGAACAAGCAAACGCTGGCGGCCACCGCCGAGAGTGATACGAACAAGCGCGTTGAGCTGTATCAGGCGATGCAGCGTGAAGTGCTGAAGAACTCCCCGTACGTGATTGGTTTGCAGGCAAAAAACCTGATTGCGCTGCGCGACAATCTGCAAGGCTATGTGCAAGGCATCAATCCGGACATGGTGTATTACTCGCAGGTTTCTAAGTAATGGCAGTGTCAGCTTCACAGGCCGGGTTCGCCCGGCCGCTCTGGCAACGCGTTAGCCACCTCGTCACTAGCCTGCTGTCGCTGCTGGTGACGTTGATCGGTTTGTTAGCGTTCACTTTTATGCTGTCGCACCTGTCGCCTGTCGATCCGGTGCAGCAGATCGCCGGCGATCACGCCAGTGAAGCCACCTATGCGCAGGTGCGCCACGATCTCGGTCTCGATCAGCCGGTGCTGGTGCAGTTCTGGCGCTACATCAGCCATCTGGCACGCGGTGATTTGGGCTTGTCGCACCTGACCAATCAGCCGGTCAGCGCCGACCTGATGCGCACCTTCCCTGCCACCCTTGAGCTGGCAACCTGTGCAATGATTTTTGCCGCGGTGTTCGGCATTGCCTTAGCGCTGCTGGCAGCGTGGAAGCCAGGCAGCATCATCGATAACGTCGCACGTTTTGTTTCGCTACTCGGTTACTCAGTGCCGGTGTTCTGGCTCGGTTTGCTGGGTTTACTGCTGTTTTACGCCGTGCTGCACTGGTCGGCCGGTCCGGGCCAGCTTGACGACATCTGGATCTACACGCTGGAGCCGAAAACCGGCTTTGTGCTGATTGATAGCTGGATGTCCGGCGATCCCGAGATGTTCCGCAATGCGATTGCCCATCTGTGGCTGCCGGTGGTGATTCTTGGTCTGCTGGCGATGGCGGGTATTACGCGCCTGCTGCGTGCTGCGTTGCTGGAAGAGAGCAACAAAGAGTATGTGGTACTGGCACGCGCTAAGGGCGCCAGCCGTGGCCGCATCCTGCTGCGCCATATTTTCCCTAACGTGCTGGGCACGCTGATTACCGTTATCGCCCTCTCCTACGCCACGCTGCTGGAAGGTTCGGTATTGACTGAAACGGTATTTGCCTGGCCGGGTGTTGGTCGCTACATGACAAACGCACTGTTTTCCTCTGATGTACCGGCGATTCTCGGCTCAACTCTGCTGATTGGCAGCTGCTTCATTCTGCTCAATGCGCTGGCCGATGCCCTGACCTGGTTAACCGATCCGAGAACCCGATGACTCAACAACTCTCTGAACTGGAAACGCTGCGCCCGCGTCGCCGTCGCGCCCGCATGACTTCCCTCACCATTGGCTTGACGCTGGTGCTGATTGTGGTGGCGATGGCGCTGTTCGCGCCCTTGCTGGCGCCGTTTGATCCCAATGCGCAGATCATCTCCCAGCGTTTACAAGCGCCGTCGGCGCTGCACTGGTTCGGCACCGATGGCTTTGGCCGCGATTTGCTGTCACGCGTCATCTACGGCGCACGCCCGACACTGCTGCTGGTATCACTGATTCTGGTGCTGACCATTCCGGTTGGCCTGCTGGTCGGTATCACCGCCGGTTACGTCGGCGGCTGGACCGAGCGCGTATTAATGCGCATCACCGATATCTTCCTGTCGCTGCCGAATCTGGTGATCGCGCTGGCGCTGGTGGCCATGCTCGGTCCGGGTTTGATGAATGGCGCGCTGGCGCTGGCGCTCACCAGCTGGCCGCCGTTTGCACGCCAGGCGCGTGCGGAAACGCTGGCGCTGCGCCGCAGTGATTATCTTGCTGCCGCGCGGATGCAGGGCATCACCGGTTTGCGCCTGATGTTTGGCCATATTCTGCCGCTGTGTATGCCAACGGCGGTGGTGCGCGCCGCGCTGAGCCTCGGCGGCATTATTCTGTCTGCCGCCGGATTGGGCTTCCTCGGCATGGGCGTGCAACCGCCTACCGCTGAATGGGGGTCGATGGTGGCCGAAGGCAGTAAAGTCATTTTCGACCAATGGTGGGTTGCCGCCGCGCCCGGTGGTGCCATTCTGTTCGCCAGCCTGGCGTTTAACCTGACAGGCGATGGCCTGCGTGACCGACTGGATACTCGCCATGCCAAATGATCTGTTAATTGACGTACAGGGCCTGACGATCCGTAGCGATGATGCGCTGCTGGTCGATAACATCGGCTTTCAAATTGGCCGTGAGCGTGTGGCGCTGGTGGGGGAATCCGGTTCCGGTAAATCGCTAACGGCCCGCACGCTAATGGGCTTGCTATCGCCTTCGCTGCAGCTGCAGGCCGACCGTTTGCAGATTGTCGGCACCGATGCATTGAGCCTACGCGAGCGCGACTGGATCCAGCTGCGCGGCAGTAAAGTGGCGATGGTGATGCAGGATCCGAAATACGCGCTCAATCCCACGCGCACCATTGGCTGGCAGGTGGAAGAGCCGCTGGTGCTGCACCACAAACTGAGCCGTGCCGAGCGCCAGGAGAAAGTGTGCGAGATGCTCGATGCGGTCGGCTTGCCCGATCCGCGTCAGCTGATGAAGCGCTACCCGCATCAACTCTCTGGCGGCATGGGACAACGCGTGATGCTGGCGATCGCCCTGATTACCGATCCCGAATTGCTGATCGCCGATGAACCGACGTCGGCACTTGATCATGCCATGCGCGATCAGGTGTTGGCGCTCATTCGTCGTCTGGTAGAACAGCGCAACATGGGTTTGCTGCTAATCAGCCACGATCTGCAACAGGTTGCTGAACACTGCGAGCGCGTGATGGTGATGTATCAAGGCCGCGTGCTGGATACCTTGCCGGCCGCCGAGCTGGCTAATGCCAGCCATCCATATACCAGCACCTTGTGGGCCTGTCGTCCGAGCAAAGCCACCCACGGTGAACGTTTACCGGTACTCGATCGCGCCGCGCTGGAGAGAAATTATGATTGAGTTATCCAACCTGAGCGTGTCGCACAAGCAAGGGTACGAGTTGCGTACCGTGGTGCACGACGTGTCGCTAACGGTCGCGGCCGGTGAATGCTTTGGTCTGGTGGGCCCATCCGGCTGCGGCAAGTCGTCGCTGCTGTGGGTGCTGGCCGGGTTAAACCCACACTGGAGCGGCGCCATGTCGCTGGCAGGCAGCGCAGTGCAACCCGGCAAAGCTTTCACCGGCCAGCTGCGCCGTGACGTGCAAATGGTGTTTCAGGATCCTTATGCCTCGCTGCATCCGCGTCATCGTCTGCGTCGCACGCTGGCGGAACCACTGAAAATGCTGAAGCGTGATAGTATCGACGACCGGATTAATGCCGGTTTCCGCCATGTCGGGCTGGATCCGGCGCTGGCGGATCGTTATCCGCATCAACTTTCGGGCGGTCAGCGTCAGCGCGTCGCCATTGTGCGCGCGCTGCTGCTGGAACCGAAGATCCTGCTGCTGGATGAGCCGACCTCGGCGCTGGACATGTCGGTCCAGGCCGAGATCCTCAACCTGCTCAACGATCTCAAGCAAAAAGATGGTTTAACCATGGTGCTGGTCAGTCACGATCCTGACGTGATCGATCACATGTGCGATCGCGCGGCGCGTATGTCGCAGGGCCGCATCGTGGAGCAACACTCAACAACAAGGAACACCGTATGACGGTTAAGTTACGTCCGCTGGAGCGCGAAGATTTGCGCTTTGTGCACCAATTAGATAACAACGCCAGCGTGATGCGTTACTGGTTTGAAGAGCCTTACGAAGCGTTTGTCGAGCTTTCAGACCTGTATGACAAGCATATTCATGACCAAACCGAGCGTCGCTTTGTCGTGGAGCACGACGGCCACAAAGCCGGCCTGGTGGAGTTGGTCGAGATTAATCACGTGCATCGCCGTGCTGAATTTCAGATCATCATCGATCCTTCACATCAGGGCAAAGGTTTAGCCACCAAAGCGGCAAAGTTAGCGATGGATTACGGCTTTTCGGTGCTGAATCTCTACAAACTCTATCTGATTGTCGATCAGGAGAATAAGAAGGCGATTCACATTTACACCAAGCTGGGTTTTGAGGTGGAAGGCGTACTGAAGCACGAATTTTTCATCAACGGCGAATACCGCAACACCATCCGCATGTGCATTTTCCAGCAGCAATATCTGGCGCAGCATAAGCCCGCCACTGCGATGGTGAAGCCTACCGCGCAGTAATGACGATTTGGTCGCCATGAATGGCGACCTTACGTTAATGTAGCCGGGTTTTCGTAGGGTGCGCATTCATGCGCACCTGAATATCAACCGCGCGCACCCACCACGTTCAGCTTCGGCTGCGGATGTTCAGGCTTCAGATCGTACATGCCGCCATAGAAGGGATCGACCAGCAGCCAGCCGGGGAAGCCCAACAGCGGGATATTGCCGATCAAATACCACAGATTGGCATTGGCCTCGATCGGCAACGTCACCGGCACGTAGCCCGGGCTCTCCAGCATCACCTGATAGTGCTTCTTACCAAAATAGTTACCGGTGGATTTTGCCAGCTCGACGGTTTGCGGCGTATAACCCTGCGCTACCGCGCGGCCGTTCTCATCCTGCACGGTGAAACGTGCGCCTTGCGGCACGGAGTCGATTTTTACCGGTTGCGTTTCAGTGCCGACAATGGTGGCACAGCCGCTCAGCAGCAGCGCACAGGCAGGAAAAAGGAGTCGCAGGTTCATAGCAGGTCCGCTTCAGCATCAGAAAGGAGAGTTTACCTCGCCCTTCTGTGCTTAATCGCGCTATCACTGATGGTTTTCTGCGCTTTATTGCGGTTGACAACAGGCGGCAATCGCCGCGATATCCTGCGGCGTGGTGCGGCAGCAGCCGCCAATCAGACGCGCACCGACCAGCTGCCACTCGTGGAACTTGTCGTGCAGCGTGCAACCCGACGGCGCCGAGTGCCAGGTTTTGCTGCTGGCATCATATTGCTCACCGGAGTTGGGATAGACCAGCAGCGGCTTATCGCTCTGCGCCTGCAAGCTGCGCAGGGCTGGCGTTACGCTCTCTAGCGCCACGCAGTTGATGCCAATCGCTACCACCTGCGGCGCGCCATTCACCAGCTCGGCCACTTGGCTCAGCGGCGTTCCGTCGCTGATGTGCTCAGCATCGCGCAAAGTAAAGGAGAACCACGCGCTGCTGTCCGGAAACTCAGCCAATAAACTTATCAGCGCCTGCGCTTCGGCAAACGACGGCAGCGTTTCACACGCCAGCAGATCAACACCCGCCTCCAACAATGCCTTCACGCGCGGACGATGGAACGCTTTCATCTCCTCTTCTGGCAGCGCGTAATCACCGCGATACTCGGCGCCATTGGCCAGAAACGCGCCATACGGCCCGACAGAACCGGCCACCAACAGCGGTGCGGTGCTGGCAGATGATGCGCGATAATCGTCGCGCGCACGCTGCGCCAACTGCACGCTCTGTTTGATCAGTGCCAGCGCCTGCGCTTCATCTAATCCGCGCGCGGCAAACCCCTGCGGCGTGGCCTGATAGCTGGCGGTGATCGCCACATGTGCGCCTGCGGCAAAGTAGTCGTGATGCACCTGATAAATCAGCTCTGGATTTTCCATCAGCACTTTGGCCGACCACAGCGCATCAGCCAGATTGCAGCCGCGCGCCTCCAGTTCAGTCGCCAATGCACCATCCAGAATCAGCGTGTCAGTGTGGGTTAGTGCCTGCGCGATGGGATTACGCGACATCGTTGGCCTCCTCAGCCTTGTGAGATGATTTACGTCGTTGGGTGACATGGTAGGCGGCATAGCAGAACAGCACAAATGGAATGCCGCACCACAGCGCAATGCGCTGCGACGGATCGAACGCTAAACCGACGCATGCCAACAGGCACAGCAGGAAGCCGAGAATCGGCGTTAGCGGGTAAAGCGGTGCGCGATAAGCCAGCTGTTGCAAAGTACCGCCCGCCTGCAGATGACGACGGCGGAACACATAATGTGAGGCGCAAATGCTCAGCCACACCGCCACTACGGCAAAGCCGGAGATCGCCGACAGCGCGACAAACACCGTATCCGGTGCAATGACGCTGGAGAACAGCGCCAGCAGCCCGCCAATCATACTGACCGTTAGCGCCAGCACCGGAATGCCACGCCGGTTCACGCGCGCAAAACAGCGCGGTATGGTGTTCTCATTGGCTAGCGACCACAACATACGACCTGAAGCATACAAGCCCGAGTTGGCGGCCGAAAGAATCGCCGTGAGGATCACGAAGTTGAAAATATCCGCTGCATACGGAATGCCGATCTTTTCAAACACCAGCACAAACGGACTTTTGACGATGCCTGCCTGATCCATCGGGATCAACGCCGCCAGCACGAATACCGTGCCGATAAAGAAGATGATCAAACGCGCGACCGTCGTGCGGATCGCCAGCGGCAGCGCTTTTTGTGGCTGTTCGGTCTCACCGGCGGCGATACCGATCAATTCCGTGCCCGAGAAGGCGAAGTTTACCGCCACCATGGTCATCAGAATCGGCAAAGTGCCGTGTGGCAGCCAGCCCGAGGCGGTGAGATTGTGCAAGCCGGGCGCGGCGCTGCCATCTTTCATCGGGATAAAACCGAAGATGGCACCGGCCCCGAGAATGATAAAAGCGATGATGGTGATCACTTTAATGATGGAGAACCAAAACTCGCCTTCGGCAAAGAAGCGCGTCGAGACAATGTTCAGCAGATAAATGGCGATGCAGAACACCAGGCACCATAGCCACACCGGCACGCTCGGGAACCAGTACTGCATACAAAAGCCGGCGGCAGTCAGGCTGGATCCCAGCGCAACCGTCCAGGTGAGCCAGTAGAGCCAGGCGACGGTATAACCGGTTGCCGGGCTGAGATAGCGTGCGGCATAGACATGGAACGCGCCGGTTTCCGGCATCGCTACAGCCAGCTCGCCGAGGCACACCATCACCAGCCATACCACCAGCGCGCCAATCAGATAAGCCAGCAAGGTGCCAGCCGCGCCGGTGGTTGAGATGATGTAGCCGGTATTGAAGAACAAGCCGGTACCAATCACACCGCCGAGCGACAGCATCACCAGATGCCGTACTTTCATGGTGCGCTTAAAATTTTCCTGCGGGGGCGAATCCTGAGTTTGCATCATTTTTATCCGTATGGACGTCTGAACATCTATATGGACACAGGGTTATACGCGTCGGCGTGGCGATTTGCAACGTGGTAGAAGGTAAGGATTTGGGTAAGGTGTGCGGCCCCGCAACCACGGGGCGCAGCATCAGGCGCCGAAAACGCCCTGCAGATAACGCTCAAGCGCCACGCGCGAGCTGAAGCCGTGCGGAATGCCGTAATGCTCCTGCGAATCGCCCATTAAGTAGAGCGGGAATTGCGTGTAGTGATCGCAGGTTTTCATTTCCGACGCCGGTTCAGCAAAGCCGTGGCTTTTCTCTTTCAGCGTAGGGTGAATAATCAACGCAGTACGTCCCATGCGCGCTTCGCGATTAACGTAGACATAGTTTTCGCCGCGGCGATAACCGTAAATTTTTGGCGTCTGGGTATCCATTTCGAAGCCCGCTTTCTCTAGTACGCGTGCTACCTCATCGGGTCGTAAATACATGCTTGCTCCTCTCTTCTCACAGCCCCGCAACCTTACAACAGCAGGATGGCATGGGCATTCGGAATTTTCCCTAAAGCCTGGCACATCCCTGCGTTTAATCACGCTTCGTCTACACTGAGTATTACGTTTTAAATCAAAGGGAGCTAAAAAATGTTTAATCGAAGCGTAAAAAACGATGACATTGATATCAATCAGGATGTAAACGAACTGGCCGATTCGCTAGAGGCGTTACTTAAATCTTATGGCAGTGAAGCCAAAGACGAGGTTGATAGTGCACGCAGCCAGGCGCAGGCGCTGCTGAAACAGACGCGTGCCAAACTGAGCGGCGGTCAGAGTCGCGTGTCACAAGCGGCACGTGATGCGGGTACTCAGGTTGATGCTTATGTGCATGACAAACCGTGGCACGGCGTTGGTGTTGGTGCTGCAGTAGGTCTGGTGCTCGGCGCGCTGTTGGTGTCTTCTCGCCGATAAGCGTGTCATTGCATGCAAACAGCCTCGCCTTGTGCGGGGCTTTTTTGTGGGTGCGATCTGTGCGCTTTGGCCCTCACCCTAACCCTCTCCCGCAAGCGGGAGAGGGGATAGCTAGGTGGTTCATTAGTTTATATCGAAGCTCGATCGGCTCCTTCTCCCGCTGGCGGGAGAAGGCTGGGATGAGGGCCAAATCGCACAAAATTCAACCAACACTTTTCCCTCAATCCCTTTACAAAAAATTTTTCCGGCCTGGAAGGCGCATGATCTCTGGCCTTAGCAATTATCCGACGTTCAAAATCACAAAACCCTATATCTGGTGGGCTTGACCACCAGAAGCACTACATCTAGTATTCAACCCATCAACCAGCTACCAAATGTCGTCAAGGACGAAGTTCGATGCAAACCGGATTTTGCTTCGTATCTCGCAATCTGACCGCAATCAAAGGGAAATACGAATCATGCGCATTATTATTTACACCAAAGACAATTGTGTCCAGTGCAATGCGACAAAAAATGCCATGGACCGCAAAGGTATCGACTATCAGCTGATTAACCTGGATAGCCAACCTGAAGCCATCGACAACCTCAAATCCCTTGGCTATCGCCAGGTGCCGGTGGTGATGACGCAAGACGATCACTGGAGTGGTTTCCGCCCCGACAAAATCGCCGGCCTGCGCCAGCTCGCAGCGGTCGGGGGATAAGCCATGTTTCCACTGGTCTATTTCTCTAGCCAGTCGGAAAACACGCACAGATTCATCACTCGTCTTGGGCTGCCTGCCCGCCGCATTCCGGTTGACGGCACGCAGCGCCTGCATATCGAACAACCCTACATTTTAGTGGTGCCGAGCTACGGCGGCGGCAGTTCGCGCGGTGCGGTGCCGAGACAAGTGATTCAATTCCTCAATGATGATGCCAACCGACGCGGGATTCGCGGGGTGATTGCTGCCGGTAACCGCAACTTCGGTGAAGGCTATTGCCTGGCGGGCGACATCATTGCGCAGAAATGTCAGGTTCCCTATCTCTACCGCTTTGAGCTAATGGGAACCCCCGACGATATCGCTAATGTAAAAGCGGGAGTGACCCAATTTTGGCAACGACAGACACCCTGAACAGCACGCAGCTGGACTATCACGCGCTGAACGCAATGCTGAACCTGTACGACGCCGATGGCCGTATTCAGTTCAGCAAAGATCACGAAGCTACGCGCCAGTTCTTCCTGCAACATGTGCAGCCCAACACCGTGCAGTTTGCCTCTGCGGGCGAGCGCCTGCGCTATCTGGTGGCCGAAGGCTACTACGAAGCCGATGTGCTGAATCAGTACCCATTCGATTTCCTGTGTCAGCTGCATGACGACGCCGACGCTGCGGGTTTTCGTTTTCACACCTTCCTGGGTGCGTGGAAGTTTTACACCAGCTACACGCTGAAAACCTTCGATGGCAAACGCTATCTGGAAACGTTCGAACAGCGCGCCTGCATGGTGGCGCTGACGCTGGCACGCGGCAATGAAAGCTTAGCGCGTGAGTTGCTGGCAGAGATGCTTAGCGGCCGCTTCCAGCCCGCTACGCCAACCTTCCTCAACTGCGGTAAGCAGCAGCGCGGCGAGCTGGTCTCCTGTTTCCTGCTGCGCATCGAAGACAATATGGAATCGATTGGTCGCGCGGTGAACTCAGCGTTACAGCTGTCAAAACGCGGTGGCGGCGTGGCGTTCCTGCTCTCCAACCTGCGTGAATCGGGTGCGCCGATTAAGCGCATTGAGAACCAATCGTCCGGTGTGATTCCGGTAATGAAGATGCTGGAAGATGCGTTTTCCTACGCTAACCAGCTTGGTGCGCGTCAGGGCGCGGGCGCGGTGTGGCTGAATGCGCATCACCCGGATATTTTCCGCTTCCTCGATACCAAACGCGAAAATGCCGACGAGAAAATCCGCATTAAAACGCTATCGCTTGGCGTGGTGATCCCGGATATCACCTTCCAGCTGGCGAAAGAGAATCGCGATATGGCGCTATTCTCGCCCTACGATGTCGAGCGCATCTACGGCAAAGCGTTTGGTGATATCAGCATTAGCGAGCATTACGACGAGATGCTGGCGGACGATCGCATCACTAAAACCTACATCAAGCCGCGCGACTTCTTCCAGACGCTGGCGGAGATTCAGTTTGAATCGGGCTATCCGTACATCATGTTCGAGGATAGCGTTAACCGCAGCAACCCGATTGCCGGCCGCATCAACATGAGCAACCTGTGCTCCGAGATTTTGCAGGTCAACAGTGCCAGCGAGTTCTATGACGATCTCAGCTATCGCCGCGTCGGCAAAGACATCTCCTGCAACCTCGGCTCACTCAACATTGCGCATGCCATGGATTCACGCAATCTGGCGCAGACCGTGGAAACCGCGGTGCGCGCGCTGACCGCCGTCTCGGAGATGAGTGAAATTAACTCGGTGCCATCGGTGGCGGAAGGTAATCGTCGTTCGCACGCTATCGGCCTCGGTCAAATGAATCTGCACGGCTATCTGGCGCGCGAAGGCATGGCGTACGGTTCAGAAGAAGCACTGGACTTCACCAACCTCTACTTCTACTGCGTCACCTACTACGCTGTGCGCACCTCGAATCTGCTGGCGCAGGAGCATCAGACAAGTTTCGACGGTTTCGCCGAGTCACAATACGCCAATGGCAAATATTTCGATAAGTATGTCGAGCAAGCCTGGCAGCCACGCACCGCACGTGTGGCACAACTGTTTGCCGATGCCGGGATTGCTCTGCCGACGCAGGCCGACTGGCAAGCGTTGCGCGAAGCGGTAATGCAGCATGGGTTATACAACCAGAACCTGCAGGCGATTCCGCCAACCGGTTCGATCTCGTACATCAACCACGCCACTTCAAGCATTCACCCGATCGTGTCGCGCATTGAGATTCGTAAAGAGGGCAAAACCGGCCGCGTCTATTATCCGGCGCCGTTTATGACCAACGACAATCTCGACCTCTATCAGGATGCGTACTCGATTGGTCCGGAAGCGATTATTGATACCTACGCCGAAGCCACGCAGCACGTTGATCAAGGCCTGTCATTGACGCTGTTCTTCCGCGACGACGTTACTACGCGCGATATCAACAAAGCGCAGATTTACGCGTGGAAGAAAGGCATCAAAACGCTCTATTACATTCGTCTGCGCCAGATGGCGCTGCAAGGCACCGAGGTACAGGGCTGCGTCTCCTGCTCACTGTGATGAAAACTATGCAACTAAAACAAATTCAAGCGATTAACTGGAACCGCATTCAGGATGAGAAAGACCTCGAAGTGTGGAACCGTCTGACCAGCAACTTCTGGCTGCCGGAAAAAGTGCCGCTCTCCAACGATCTGCCAGCCTGGCAGTCGCTTGACCACCAGCAGCAGCAGCTGACGATTCGGGTATTTACCGGCTTGACGCTGCTCGACACCATCCAGAACGTGATCGGCGCACCGGGCCTGATGGAAGATGCCATTACGCCACACGAAGAGGCGGTGCTATCGAACATCTCCTTTATGGAAGCGGTGCATGCGCGCTCGTACAGTTCGATTTTCTCCACGCTGTGTAATACCGCAGATGTCGATGCGGCCTATCGCTGGAGCGAAGAGAACGAAGCACTGCAAAACAAGGCGAAGATTGTGCTGGAGCACTATCGCGCCGAGGATCCGCTGAAGAAAAAAATCGCCAGCGTGTTCCTTGAATCGTTCCTGTTCTACTCCGGTTTCTGGCTACCGATGTATTGGTCGAGCCGGGGCAAGCTGACCAACACCGCCGACCTGATTCGTCTGATCATTCGTGACGAAGCAGTGCACGGCTATTACATCGGCTACAAGTACCAAAAAGCGCTGGAAAACGTCGATGCAGGCCGCCGCGAAGAGCTGCAGCAGTTTGCGATTGATTTACTGCTGGCGCTGTACGAAAACGAAGTGGTGTATACCGAAGCCTTGTACGGCGAAGTGGGCTGGGCGGAAGAGGTAAAAACCTTCCTGCACTACAACGCCAACAAAGCGCTGATGAACCTCGGCTACGAAGCGCTGTTCCCGGCGGAGCTGACCTCGGTGAATCCGGCGATTTTGTCCGCGCTATCGCCCAACGCCGATGAAAACCACGACTTCTTCTCAGGTTCCGGCTCCTCTTACGTTATGGGGAAAGCAGTAGAGACCGAAGACGAAGACTGGAACTTTTAATACGCGTCATACTTCGCACCACAGCTGCGTTGACAGCGCCCACTCTTCCCAGTCACATAGTGAACTATGCTCCTGGGTCGAGCGGGCTTGTCGCCTTGCTGCAGCACGAATTATTTAACGTATTAATACGGTAATAATTATTTTTAAAATCCAATTTTATTTCCTCTCATTTTAGTCATTTATTTCACTTATATTTCTTCATTTCGGATTGATTTCCGGCCATTCTGTACCAAAAACAGACCGAAACGCGCATAAATTCACTTATCAAACGTAAAAAATTAATCCACGCGCATCCCTTGTGAGCACTGGAGATTTTAGCTATTCGTGCAGGCGCGCATCGGCGAATATCGCCATTCAGGGTTGTCAGATAATTTCACTATGCTAGGGTATAGGGCGCTTAAATTTAATCAGGACCACAACAAGAAATAGTTAAACATTTAACCGGGAAATTAATTACTGCATGGCAATTAAACTCGAAGTAAAGAATTTATATAAAGTATTTGGGGATAATCCCGAAAAGGCATTTAAGCTGATTGATAAAGGCGAAAGCAAAGAGAGTATTCTGGCGAAAACCGGTCTCTCTGTCGGCGTCAAAAATGCCAGTCTGGCCATTGAAGAAGGCGAGATCTTCGTCATCATGGGGCTTTCAGGTTCAGGTAAGTCCACCATGGTTCGCCTTCTCAATCGTCTGATCGAGCCCACCCGCGGCCAGGTAATCATAGACGGTGTCGATATTGCTAAAATATCGGATTCAGAACTGCGTGACGTCCGCAGAAATAAGATCAGCATGGTATTTCAATCCTTCGCGTTAATGCCGCATATGACGGTACTAAATAATGCCGCCTTTGGCATGGAATTAGCCAACGTGCCGTTGCAGGAGCGCCAGGAAAAAGCGCTGGAAGCGCTGCGTCAGGTTGGCCTGGATAATTATGCCCACTCCTATCCGGATGAACTTTCTGGCGGTATGCGTCAGCGCGTTGGATTAGCCCGCGCGTTGGCTATTAATCCCGATATTTTACTGATGGATGAAGCCTTCTCAGCACTCGATCCGCTGATTCGTACTGAAATGCAGGATGAGCTGGTAAAACTGCAGGCTAAGCATCAGCGTACCATCGTATTTATTTCTCATGACCTCGATGAAGCGATGCGCATTGGCGATCGCATTGCCATTATGCAAGGTGGCGAAGTCGTACAGGTCGGCACGCCGGATGAAATCCTTAATAATCCCGCCAACGATTATGTACGCACCTTCTTCCGTGGCGTCGATATCAGCCATGTATTTAGCGCCAAAGATATTGCCCGTCGCAGTGCGGGCTCGCTGATTCGTAAAGCCGCCGGTTTTGGTCCGCGATCGGCCATCAAGCTGTTGCAGGATGAAGATCGTGAATATGGCTATGTGCTGGAGAAACAGAAGTTTGTCGGCGTGGTGTCCACCGATTCGCTGAAAGCTGCGCTGGCAGCCGGTGAAGGGCTGGATAGCGCGCTGCTGGAGACGCCGTTAGCGGTTCCTGCCGATACCTCGCTGAACGATCTGCTCTCCCATGTGGCACAAGCGCCCTGCGCCGTGCCGGTGGTCAGTGAAGAGAATCAGTACGTCGGTATCATTTCGAAAAGCATGCTGTTGCGCGCTTTAGATCGTGAAGGAGCCTAATCATGAGTGAACAAACATCTAATCCGTGGGAAAGTGCCAGCCAAACTACCCAGCAACCGGCCACCTCCGATACCAGTGCCGCCGCCAGCAGCAGCGATCCCTGGGCAAGCGGCAGTACTGCACCGGCTGATAGCGGCTCGGCCGATGCGTGGGGCGATCCCTCCGCGGCCAGCAGCGGTGGCCATGATGCCGCCAGCAATGCCGCCAGCAATGCCGCCAGCAGCAGCGACTGGCTCAGCAGCGCACCCGCTCCCGCACCTGAGCATTTCAACATCATGGACCCGTTCCATAAAACCTGGATTCCGCTCGACAGCTGGGTGACCGAGGGCATCGATTGGGTGGTAAGCCATTTCCGTCCGGTATTCCAGGGCATTCGTGTGCCGGTGGATTACATCCTCAGCGCCTTTCAGCAGTTACTGCTCGGCATGCCTGCGCCGGTGGCAATTGTGGTGTTTGCGCTGATTGCCTGGCAAATTGCCAGTCCAGCGATGGGGATTGCTACGCTGATCTCATTGATTGCGATTGGCGCGATCGGTGCCTGGTCGCAGGCGATGGTGACGCTGGCATTGGTGCTTACCGCCCTGTTCTTCTGCATTGTGATCGGCTTGCCGCTCGGCATCTGGCTGGCGCGCAGCGAACGTGCCGCACGCATTATCCGTCCGCTGCTGGATGCAATGCAGACCACTCCGGCCTTCGTTTATCTGGTGCCGATCGTGATGTTGTTTGGTATCGGCAACGTTCCGGGCGTGGTGGTGACCATTATCTTTGCGCTGCCGCCGATTGTGCGTTTGACCATTCTCGGCATCAAGCAGGTGCCTGCTGATCTGATCGAAGCAAGTGAATCCTTCGGTGCCAGCCCGCGTCAGATGCTGTTTAAAGTGCAGCTGCCGTTGGCAATGCCGACCATCATGGCCGGCGTAAACCAGACGCTGATGCTGGCACTGTCGATGGTGGTGATCGCTTCAATGATTGCCGTTGGTGGCCTCGGCCAGATGGTACTGCGCGGTATTGGTCGCCTCGATATGGGGCTCGCCACCGTGGGCGGCGTAGGCATTGTTATCCTCGCCATCATCCTCGATCGCCTGACGCAGTCGATGGGCCGCGACAGCCGCAGCCGTGGCAGCCGCCACTGGTACAGCACGGGCCCGCTGGGTCTACTGCTCCGCCCTTTCAGTAAAAAAGCCTGATTTTAATGAGCGGTCCGCTGGGGCCGCTCGTCTCCGACGTAACACGTAAAATAAGGAATGACTATGCGCAAGACAGCTCTAATTGCTGCCGTCCTGACGACGTTCGCCGCGACGCACGTGTCCGCCGCCGACCTGCCCGGTAAAGGCATCACCGTTAAACCGACTCAGAGCACCATTTCTGAAGAGACCTTCCAGACGCTGCTGGTGAGCCGCGCGCTGGAGAAACTCGGCTATACCGTCGAAAAGCCAAGCGAGATTGATTACAACGTGGCGTACACCACCATCGCTGCTGGCGATGCCACTTTTATTGCCACCAACTGGAAACCGCTGCACGACGACATGTATAAAGCTGCGGGCGGCGATGCGAAATTTTATCGCCAGGGCACCTACGTCGGTGGCGCCGCACAGGGTTATCTCATTGATAAGAAAACCGCTGAGCAATATCACATCACCAATATCGAGCAGTTGAAAGATCCGAAGATCGCCAAACTTTTTGATACCAATGGCGATGGTAAAGCCGATTTGACCGGCTGTACGCCAGGCTGGGGGTGTGAAGCGGTGATTAATCATCAGATTGATGCTTATAAACTGAGCAACACCGTAGAGCATAATCAGGGTAACTACTCGGCGATGATCGCCGATACCATCACACGCTTTAAGCAGGGCAAACCGGTGTTCTATTACACCTGGACGCCTTATTGGGTGAGCGACGTGCTGAAGCCGGGTAAAGATGTGGTGTGGCTGCAGGTGCCGTTCTCTTCTCTGCCAGGCGAGCAGAGCAAAGTTGATACCAAGCTGGCAAATGGCGCCAACTACGGCTTCCCGGTGAACACCATGCATATCGTGGCGAACAAAGCCTGGACCGAGAAGAATCCGGCCGCGGCGAAGCTGTTTGCTGAGATGAAGCTGCCCATTGGTGATATCAACGCCGAAAACGCGGCGATGCATGCTGGTCATGCTTCTGAAGCCGACATCAATGGACACGTCGACGGCTGGATTAAAGGTCATCAGGCGGAATTTGATAAATGGATTCAGGACGCATTAGCGGCAGCTAAGTAACCGCATTACATTAGCGTTAGTATTGTAGCGGCGCGATTTATCGCGCCGTTTTTCATCCTACCCATGGCACCCTGGCCACAAGCGCATGAGATTGCACCGCTACAGCAGGTTCCTGACTCGCCCTTTCCTTCCCTTGAATAACCTCTCGATAAGCGAAGCGTGCGCTATAGCGTACTGGTACGTCCTGTTAATTAACACACCAATGAAATAATTTTTTGGGTTATTATTACCCTCAAATGATTATCTCTCTCATCCTCACGCTCTGAATGCTTCCCGTTTGGCGATCGAATTCCATCATTATGGCTGGTATTCCTATGGCGTGAGCGTTGTTAATATAATGTTAACCAAAGCATTGATTTACTTAGGCAAGATGCGCTGCAAAAGTGTTTAGAAATCGTAAAGGTCAGGCCAAACTGGTGAGCAATACTGTTCATTGATGATTGGCTTTGTTATGGTTAGCAGCGCAGTTATTCACCAGAGTTATTTTTTCTCGCGAAATTATTTATCTGTAAAAAGGTTTCCCGGGATGAATTGATGGCATCGGCCGCGCAGGTTTTCAGGCGGGATGTCAGGGCGAAATGCCCAGGGTTAAGGAACAACCTGGAATGTCAGATGTTGACAATGTGATCGTGCGAACAATCACCTGCGGAAAATATGACTACGCTTTATCTGTCACCATCATTACTATACCAGTTGCAACTAAGAGGTTTTTTTAAAAATGGAAAGTTCGTTTACTCCCATTGAACAGATGCTAAACATCCGTGCTAACCGCCATAAAGATTTTCCGCTGCAGGAGATCATTCTGACCCGCCTGTGCATGCACATGCAGGGAAAACTGCTGGATAATCGCAACAAAATGTTGAAGGCGCAGGGAATTAACGAGACCTTATTCATGGCGCTGATCACCCTCGATGCCCAGGAAAATCAGAGCATCCAGCCATCAGAATTGAGTTCTGCATTGGGCTCCTCACGCACTAACGCAACGCGTATCGCCGATGAGCTGGAGAAGCGCGGCTGGATTGAACGCCGTGAAAGCGAGAACGATCGCCGCTGCCTGCATCTGCACCTGACTGAAAAAGGCAACGAATTCTTGCGCCAGCTACTGCCACCACAGCATCAGAGCCTGCAATATTTGTGGTCTTCGCTCTCCACTAATGAGCAGGATCAGCTGGAAACCATCACCCGTAAGTTACTTAACCGTCTCGATAAAATGGACGAAGATCAGGTTATCGCCTCCCTGTCATGTTAATAGCAAGAAGTGCGACACAATCACCTTCCGAAATCGCTATTTTAATCCCCTTTTATCCGGCCAGCGCTTAAGCGCTGGCTTTTTCGACTCGGGCAACCGTGTTGATGGATCAACACATCCCGACTAAATGGAAAACGTGGAGAACAACATGAGTGCGACAGCGGAAGCTCAAAGCCCGCAACAGCCAGCAAATAAAAAGAAGAAGCGCAAAGGTGTGCTGATCCTACTGGCTATCGTGTTTGTCATTATTGGTGTTTCGTATCTGGCTTACTGGTATTTGGTGCTGCGCCACTTCCAGGAAACCGATGATGCGTATGTGGCGGGTAACCAGGTGCAGGTGATGGCACAGGTTTCTGGCAGCGTAAATAAAGTTTGGTTTGATAATACTGACAGGGTCAAAAAAGGTGACGTGTTGGTTTCGCTGGATAAAACCGATGCGCAGCAGGCGTTTGAAAAAGCGCAGACCGCATTAGCCACCAGCGTGCGTCAAACCCACCAGCTGATGATCAATGGTAAGCAGTATCAAGCCACGATCAAGCTGCAGCAAACCGCGCTGGATCAGGCCGAAGCTGACCTGAAACGCCGCGAGCCGCTGGGTGCCTCAAACCTGATTGGCCGCGAAGAGCTGCAACACTCGCGTGATGCCGTCGCCACCGCGAAAGCACAGTTGGATGTCGCCGTTCAGCAATACAATGCTAATCAGGCGATGATTCTCAACACCTCGCTGGAAAATCAGCCTGCGGTACAACAGAGCGCAGCTGAACTACGTGATGCCTGGCTGGCGCTGCAGCGCACCGACATCCGTAGCCCGATTGATGGCTTCATTTCGCGTCGTAGCGTTCAGGTGGGGTCACAAATTTCTACCACCACACCGCTGCTGGCGGTGGTTCCGGCCACCAACCTTTGGATTGATGCCAACTTCAAAGAGACTCAGCTTTCTGGCGTACGTATCGGTCAATCCGCCACGGTGGTAAGTGATATCTACGGGGATGACGTGGAGTATCACGGCAAAGTGGTTGGACTGGATATGGGTACCGGTAGCGCCTTCTCGCTGCTGCCAGCACAGAATGCCACCGGTAACTGGATCAAAGTCGTGCAGCGTCTGCCGGTGCGTATCGAACTGGATCCGAAACAGGTTGCCGAGCATCCGCTGCGTATCGGCCTCTCCACGCTGGTGAAAGTTGATACGCAGAATAAAGAGGGAGCAACGCTGGCGAGTGTGGTGCGTCCGCAGGCCGCCTACGAAAGTAATGCGTTGGCAATCGACCTTGCGCCGGTTAACCAGCTGATTACTGACATCGTTCGTGCCAACGCTGACTAACGCCGCGGGAGGCTGTTGTGGCACAAAAACCGCTTGAAGGTGCGCCGTTAGTCCTGATGACCATCGCCCTGTCGCTGGCGACGTTTATGCAGGTACTCGACTCCACCATCGCTAACGTGGCGATTCCGACCATCGCCGGTAACCTCGGTGCCTCGAACTCACAAGGCACGTGGGTGATTACCTCTTTCGGGGTGGCGAATGCCATCTCGATCCCCATCACCGGCTGGCTGGCGAAACGCATCGGTGAAGTGAAGCTTTTTACCTGGTCGACTATCCTGTTTGTGCTGGCGTCCTGGGCTTGCGGCATGTCCGAAAGCCTGGAGATGCTGATCTTCTTCCGCGTCATTCAGGGTGTGGTCGCAGGTCCGTTGATTCCGCTGTCGCAGAGTTTGTTGCTCAATAACTATCCACCGGCGAAGCGCAGTGTGGCGCTGTCGCTATGGGCGATGACGGTGATCGTGGCGCCGATCTGCGGTCCGATTCTCGGCGGCTGGATCAGCGATAACTATCACTGGGGCTGGATCTTCTTTATCAACGTACCCATTGGCTTGGTGGTGGTGTTACTGACGCTGCAAACTTTGCGCGGACGTGAGACCAAAACCGAGATCCGTCCGATCGATATGGTCGGCCTGGTGCTGCTGGTCGTCGGGATTGGCTCGCTGCAGGTGATGCTCGATCGCGGTAAAGAACTCGACTGGTTCAGCTCCACCGAAATCATTGTGCTCATGGTGGTCGCCGTAGTGGCGCTACTGGTGCTGCTGGTGTGGGAGCTGACCGACGATCACCCGATAGTCGATTTGTCGCTGTTCAAAATGCGCAACTTCACCATTGGCTGTTTGTCGATAAGTCTGGCGTATATGCTCTACTTCGGCTCGATAGTATTACTGCCGCAGCTGTTGCAGGAGGTATATGGCTACACCGCCACCTGGGCCGGATTGGCGTCAGCGCCGGTAGGTATTCTGCCGGTAATCCTGTCGCCGATTATTGGTCGCTTCGCACATAAGCTGGACATGCGTAAGCTGGTGACCTTCAGCTTTATCATGTATGCCGTCTGTTTCTACTGGCGCGCCTACACGTTTGAGCCGGGCATGGATTTTGGCGCATCGGCGTGGCCGCAGTTTATTCAGGGCTTTGCGGTGGCGTGCTTCTTTATGCCATTGACCACCATTACGCTGTCGGGCTTACCGCCGGAGCGCATGGCGGCAGCATCAAGCCTGTCGAACTTCGTACGAACGCTGGCCGGTTCTATCGGCACCTCGATCACCACCACGATGTGGAGTAATCGGGAATCGATGCATCATAGCTATTTGTCGGAGTCGGTGAATCCTTACAACGTCAATTCACAGCAGATGTACGACCAACTGGAAAGCATGGGGATGACCCAGCAGCAGGCATCGGCGTATATCGCACAGCAAATTACCAATCAGGGGCTGATTATCTCGGCGAATGAGATCTTCTGGGCGTCGGCGGGTGTGTTCTTGATCTTGCTGGTGCTGGTGTGGTTTGCGCGTCCCCCCTTCGGTGCCGGCAGTGGCGGCGGCGGTGCGCACTAAGCGATAAAACAAAAACGGGCCTTGCGGCCCGTTTTTTTATGCGTTCTGACGCCACCATTCGGCGAGCAGAATACCGGTTGCCACTGACACGTTGAGGCTTTCCACGTTGCCAGTACCGCCGATTGACAGGCTGAGATCACCCTGCTGGAAAGCGCTGTCGGACAGACCTTCACTCTCCTGGCCTAATACCAGCACCATTTTAGCCGGCAGTTCAGCTTTCGCTAATGGCGTACCTTCGTGACTGGAGGTGGTAACGATGGTGTAACCCGCTTTACGGAACGCTTCCAGGCCATCAGCAAAGCTTTCGCCGCTGATCGCCTGTACGTGCTCAGCGCCACCTTCGGCGGTACGAACTGCCGCACCCGATTCCAGCAGCGAAGCATCATTCACCAGCAAACCTTTCACACCGAAGTGCGCGCAGCTACGCATAATGCCGCCGAGGTTGTGCGGGTTGCTGACATCTTCCAGTGCCAGCACGCAATCTTTGGTCGATGCCTTTGTCAGCCACTCAGTAACCGGCATGCCCATACGTTTTTTAATGATGAAGCACACGCCGCCGTGGTGTTCAGTACCTGAAGCTTTCGTCAGCTCGGCATCTTCCACTACGTGATAGGCTTTACGGTTGGCCGCCAGCCAACGCAGCGTTTCACGGAAACGCGGCGTTACGCTCTGCACAAACCAGGCGCGCACGATGCTTTCCGGACGGCTCAGGAACAGCGCCTGACACGCATTTTCACCGTATACGCGCGTCTCTTCCTGACGCTGACGGCGAATCTGCTCGGGATCGATTACCGGCTTGTTGCTGGCTGCGTCATCCAGCTGGCTGTCATCAGCCACGGGTGGACGTGAAACGGTACGCCACGGTGAATCACCGAAGCTGCGGCTGTCGCCACCACGATCGTCGCGCTGACCAAAGCTGCGGCCACGCTCACTGTTACGTGCATCACGCGGGGCAGAACCACGACCGCCCGCTTCGCTGCGTGCGCCACGCGGTGCGCCGCTACGGCCACCCTCTTCATTAGTACGTGCACTGCGAGGACCAGAACGACGATTATCTTCCTGGCGCGCAGCAGGACGGCCGCCTTTGCCGGTACGGGGATTAGGCTTTTGACCACCCTCCTCATCACGTACATACATCACTTTTACCTTGCCGCTTTTGCCTTTAAATTCGTCGTTCATCTGTTCCTCCAGCATTGAGAGCGCGAAGATTACCTGATGTGTCGGTGCTTAGCTATCAACTATTGAACCTATTGGGCAATCCAGATTGAGCATAGCACTCAACCTTTTCATAATGTCCGGCAATCATCAGATTTACAGGTCCGGGTTGAGGTAAATATGAATACAGTCTGTGCCTCCTGTCAGGCAACCAATCGCGTGCCCGAGTCGCGTATTGCCGATGGAGCAAAATGTGGGCGTTGCGGCGGTGAGCTGTTTAACGGTGAAGTCGCCAACGCGACATCCGCCACGCTGGATAAATATCTGCAGGACGATCTGCCGGTAGTGATTGACTTCTGGGCACCGTGGTGCGGCCCGTGCGTAAACTTTGCGCCCGTATTTAAAGATGTCGCCGACGAGCGGCGCGGCAAGGTGCGTTTTGTGAAGGTAAACACGGAAGCGGAACCGGCGCTGAGCTCGCGTTTCCGCATTCGCAGCATTCCTACCATTATGCTGTTCAAGAACGGCGAGATGGTCGACATGCTGAATGGCGCCATGCCGAAAGCGCCGTTCAATGAATGGCTCGACGAATCGCTGTAAATCGCTGATGGCCAGCCGCGTGCTGGCCTTCCTTATTATTACCTTTCCCGGCTAATTCCATTACACTGACGTTTTTCCTCCTGCTAGCGAATCTATGTTTGAAAATGCCGTCCTGCGCTTACGTGCGCAACGTTTAGCACGCGCTACGCGCCCGTTTCTGGCGCGCGGTAATCGTGTCATACGTTGCCAGCGCTGTTTGCTACCGCAGAAAAATTGTCTGTGCGCGACCATCCAGCCACAGCAAGCGCGTAGCCGCTTTTGCCTGGTGATGTTCGATACCGAGCCGATGAAGCCAAGCAATACCGGCAGGCTGATTGCCGATGTGCTGCCAGATACGCAGGCGTTTGGCTGGTCACGTACCGAACTTGATCCAGCATTGCTGGCAGCGGTTAAAAATGAGCATTATCAGCCGCTGGTCGTGTTTCCTGCTACTTATGCTGATGCCGATCGTGAAGTACTCACCCGCCCACCGCTCAGCGGTAAACCGCCGCTGTTTATCATGCTCGACGGTACCTGGACGGAGGCGCGTAAGATGTTTCGCAAAAGCCCGTGGCTGGATGCGCTGCCGGTGATGTCGCTCAACGTCTCCACTCCATCACGCTATACGCTGCGTGAAGCCCATGGTGAAGGTCAGCACTGCACTGCAGAAGTCGCCGCCGCGCTGCTGGAACAGGCGGGCGATCTTGCCGCCGCCGCGGAACTGCAGCACTATTTCGCACGCTTCCGTCACGCTTATCTGGCGGGAAAGCCGCACCATCCCGTGCATAGCCTCGAAAATGTCCTTTAAGGATTTGCAGCTTTTGTAACCAGCCAGTTTGATTTATAGTCGCGCATCGCCACGGAGTTGGCCTTATATGCAAAGGATGCACGATGAAAATTTTCTGGCTGCTGATGCTGCTGCTCACCGGTTGCAGCACCGCCCCACAACCCGACCGCGCTTTTCCGCCGCAGCTGCAATCTGCCAGCACCCGCCCAACCGCACTGATTTCAAGCAGCGCTTTGATGCCTGGCGATTTGTTGCTCTCATCCGCCACGTCACCACAATCGTGGGGAATTCGCCTGTTTACACTGACTGGCGTAAGCCATGCAGCGATTTATCTTGGCGATGAACAGGTTGCGGAAGCGGTTGGCAGCGGCGTTAAAATCATTCCGCTAAATCATGCTATTGATGAAAGCAATAGTCTGCTGGTGCTGCGCGTGCCCGGCATGACCAGCGAGCAGATGCTGCGCTTACGGGAGTTTGCCGATTTACAGCAAGGCAAAAAATACAACTTCAAGGGCATCGTAATGTTTATGCCGTTTATGGTGTCACGCCGTCTGTGTGAACTGCCGCTCGTCAATGAAGAGGTTCGCAGTGCCTGCCTTACCGCAATGGCCCGCGTGCAGTTAGCTGATGTTGACGATCCTCAAGCCAATCGCTTCTTCTGCTCCGAATTTGTATTGGCGGGCTATCGTCACGCGGGTATTGAACTGTTGCAGGGGCAGGCCAATTGGGTCAGCCCGGCGGATTTACTGCATTTACGTGACGGCGATGTCTCTGCATGGCAGGCGCAGCAGAATATGCAGTATGTCGGCCATTTAAAACGCTGGAATTTAAAAGAGATCCTCGGCCTGCGATCGGCGAATCGGCAAGTGCGGTAAAAAGCGTTTACAATCATGCCAATCTTGATAGCAGGAGCGGATGATGAGCCAACGCGGACTGGAAGCGCTGTTACGACCTAAATCAATCGCGGTAATCGGTGCCTCGATTACACCGGGGCGCGCCGGCTACTTTATGATGCGTAATCTGCTGGCCGGCGGATTTAGCGGTCCGGTGTTGCCGGTGACGCCGAAGTACAAAGCGGTGAGCGGCGTGCTGGCCTGGCCCGATATCGCCAGCCTGCCCTTCGCGCCCGATCTCGCCATCATCTGCACCCACGCCAAACGTAATCTCGAACTGCTGCAACAGTTGGGTGAAAAAGGCTGCAAAGCGTGCATTATTCTTTCGGCACCGGCCAGTCAGCTGGAAGAGCTGAAAGCCTGTGCCAGCCAATGGCAAATCCGCCTGCTCGGCCCGAACAGCTTGGGTTTGCTGGCGCCATGGCAAGGGCTGAATGCCAGCTTCTCACCGGTGCCGATTGCGAAAGGACGTATTGCCTTTATTTCACAATCGGCTGCGGTCTCTAATACCATCCTGGATTGGGCGCAGCAGCGAAACCTCGGTTTCTCGTGGTTTATCGCCTTGGGTGACAGCCTGGATATCGACGTCGATGACCTGTTAGATTTCCTCGCGCGCGACGGTAAAACCAGCGCCATTTTGCTGTATCTCGAACATCTGAGCGATGCGCGCCGCTTTGTTTCCGCCTCACGCAGCGCCTCACGCAATAAACCCATTCTGGTAATAAAAAGTGGTCGTAGCCATCAGGCACAGGCGATGATCGGCACCCGTAGCGGATTGGATGCTGCCTGGGATGCGGCGATTCAACGCGCTGGTTTACTGCGCGTGCAGGATACGCACGAACTCTTTACGGCGGTAGAGTCGCTCAGCCATATGCGCCCGTTACGCGGTGATCGGCTGATGATTATCAGCAACGGCGCGGCACCGGCTGCGCTGGCGCTCGATGAGCTGTATGCGCGCAACGGCAAGCTGGCGACGCTGAATGATGAGACATTACAGGCGCTGGCGGCGCTGCTGCCGGAAGGTGTCGGTCGCGGTAATCCGCTCGACTTAAAAGATGATGCAACACCGGCACGTTATGTGGCCTGCATTGAACGGCTGCTGGATAGCCATGAACTTGATGCGCTGATGATCATTCATGCGCCAAGTGCCGTATCGCCCTCCAGCGAAACCGCCGAGCAGATTATCGCTGCGGTTGCCAAACATCCGCGTGGCAAGCAGGTCACGCTACTGACTAACTGGTGCGGCGAATACTCCTCACAGGCTGCGCGGCGCGCCTTTACGCAAGCCGGCATTCCCACCTGGCGTACGCCTGAAGGTACCGTCACCGCATTTATGCATCAGGTGGAGTACCGTCGTAACCAGAAACAGCTGCGCGAGACGCCCGCCTTACCGCTTGGTTTGACGCAGAACAGCACGCAAGCGCACCAGCTGATTCAACAGGCGCTGGATAAGGGCATCACCATGCTGGATACCCATGAAGTGCAGCCGGTGCTGCAGGCTTACGGATTGGCAACGCTGCCGACCTGGATTGCCAGCGATAGCGCAGCCGCTGGCAAAATCGCCGATCAAATTGGCTATCCAGTGGCGCTCAAATTGCGTTCACCGGACATTCCGCATAAATCTGAGGTGCAAGGCGTGATGCTTTATCTGCGAAGCGCTGCGGAAGTGGAACAAGCCGCTGAAGCCATTTTCGATCGCGTGCGCGAAACCCATCCACAGGCGCATATAGACGGCCTGCTGGTGCAGAGTATGGCGAATCGTGCCGGCGCCCAGGAATTGCGTGTGGTGGTTGAACAGGATCCGCTGTTTGGTCCCATCATTCTGTTAGGCGAAGGCGGCGTGGAGTGGCAGCCGGATAAACAAGCCGCCGTGGCTTTACCGCCTTTGAATATGACGCTGGCACGTTATCTGGTGATTCAGGCGATGAAAAGCGGCAAAGTGCGCAGCCGTAGTGCGTTGAGGCCGCTGGATATCGCCGGACTTAGCCAGCTACTGGTGCAGGTTTCCAACCTGGTGGTCGATTGCCCGGAGATTCAGCGACTGGATATTCACCCGCTGCTGGCGTCGGCCAATGAATTCACGCTGCTGGATGTCACGTTACAGCTGGCGCCGTTTATTGGTGATAACGAAACACGCCTGGCGATCCGTCCTTATCCCCATCATCTGGAAGAGAAGGTGCAGTTGAAAGATGGGCAATTTTGCCTGTTCCGGCCGATTCTGCCAGAAGATGAACCGCAACTGCGCGCCTTTATCGCTCAGGTAACCAAAGAAGATCTTTACTATCGCTACTTCAGTGAAATCAATGAGTTCACCCATGAAGATTTGGCGAATATGACGCAAATCGATTATGACCGTGAAATGGCCATAGTTGCGGTCCGCCAGCGCAACGGCGTGGATGAGATTATCGGCGTGACGCGTGCGATTTCTGATGCCGATAATATCGACGCAGAATTTTCCGTTCTGGTGCGTTCTGATCTGAAAGGGTTGGGCATGGGCAGGCGCCTGATGGAGAAGATGATTCGGTATACGCGCGATCATGGCCTGCAACAATTGAACGGTATCACCATGCCACACAATACCGGCATGATCACGCTGGCTCGAAAACTCAATTTTCGCGTGAATATTCAACTGGATGATGGCATTGTCAGCCTGAATTTACCGCTGAGCGATGTCATCAGCTAACCTGTACAGAAAGGTAAAAATCCTGCTCTGCAGGCCGGTTGATGGTATTATTTAACGTTAGGATCATGATTTGATGGCAAAAGGCCATGCAATGAACAGAGAAGAAGTGCACTGTGATGTTGTCTAAATTTAAACGTAATAAACACCAACAACACCTCGCACAGCTGCCTAAACTGTCACAATCCGTGTCGGATCTGACGACGCTTTACTCGCCCGCCGAGTTTCGCGAAACCCTGCTGACGAAAATAGCCACGGCAGAAAAGCGTATCTGCATCACGGCGCTGTATCTGGAAAATGATGACGGCGGCCGGGGAATAATGCAGGCGCTGTACGCGGCGCGTCAGGCTCGTCCAGAGTTAGATGTCTGTATTCTGGTCGACTGGCATCGTGCGCAGCGTGGTCGTATTGGCGCCGCACGCGGCGTGACCAATGCTGATTGGTATTGCGAAATGGCGGCTCAGCATCCCGATATCGCCATCCCGGTTTATGGCATTCCGGTGAATACGCGTGAAGCGCTCGGCGTGCTGCATCTGAAAGGTTTTATCATTGATGATACGCTGCTTTATAGCGGCGCGAGCCTGAATGACGTTTATCTTCATCAGCATGATAAATATCGTTATGATCGCTATCAGCTGATCCGCAATTCGCAGCTGACCGATACCATGTATGCGTGGATCTGCGAAAATCTTAAAGAATCTGATGCGGTCAACCGCCTCGATAAGACTGAGCGCCCTTCCAGCCCGGAAATAAAGAACGAAACGCGTCAATTTCGTCAGGAGCTGCGCAGCTTTAATTATCAGTTCACGGGCAATGCAGATAATGAATCCCTTGCCGTCACCCCACTGGTTGGCTTGGGTAAACGCAGTCTGCTGAACAAAACCATCTTCCATTTGATGCCCTGCGCCGAGCGTAAGCTAACGCTGTGTACACCCTATTTCAACCTGCCGGCTATTCTGGTGCGCAATCTGATTCATTTACTGCGCCAGGGTAAGGAAGTGGAGATCATCATCGGCGATAAAACCGCCAATGACTTTTATATCCCGCCAGAACAGCCGTTCAAGATTATCGGTGCTTTGCCGTATCTTTATGAAATTAACCTGCGTCGCTTCCTTAGTCGTCTTCAGTATTACGTGAATAATGGTCAGCTGACCGTGCGCTTGTGGAAAGATGGCGAAAACAGTTATCACCTGAAAGGCATCTGGGTTGATGACGAATGGATGATGATTACCGGTAATAATCTCAATCCACGCGCGTGGCGACTTGATCTGGAAAACGCGGTGCTGATTCACGATCCTCGCAATGAGTTAGCTGATCAACGTGAGAAAGAGTTGGCGTTGATTCGTGAGCATACGTCCGTGGTGCAGCATTTCCGCGAGTTGGAAAGCATCTCAGATTATCCAGCTAAGGTACGTAAACTGATTCGCCGCCTGCGTCGTATCCGTATTGACCGCTTGATTAGCCGTCTGCTCTAGCCGATGCGTGCGCTTATCCTCTGCGTGGTTTTGCTGTGTAGTGGATGCGCGCACATTGCGCAGGATAACTGGACGGGCAAAGATAAGGCAGAACACTTCTTCTCATCTGCGGCGCTGGCCGCAGTAGGCAGCGAGATATCTCAACATCAGCATCAAAGCCGTGGGCAAAATTTGCGCTTCGGCTTTCTGTTTTCATTAAGTTTTGGTGTGGGTAAAGAGTTATATGACAGCCGCTCAACGGGGAGCGGCTGGAGTTGGAAAGATCTTAGCTGGGATGTTGCCGGCGCTGCCAGCGGTATCGCGCTTTGGAATTTAAGCCAGTAATTACAGCGCAATCCCCTTCCCTTTTCGATGCAGCATAAGCGAGACCAGAAACGCCAATGCTCCCATCGCCGAGACATACCAGAAGAAACTGGTTTCAATGCCTTCCCGCTTCAGCAGTAGTGCCACGTACTCTGCAGAACCACCAAAAATCGCATTCGCGACCGCATAGGATAGCCCAACGCCCAGTGCGCGGACTTCTGGCGGGAACATTTCGGCCTTCAAAATGCCGCTGATGGCGGTATAGAAGCTGGTAATGATTAGCGCCAGCATAATTAATACAAATGCCAGCCAACTGCTCTGTACATTTTGCAGCAGCATCAGAATGGGGACGGTACAAATTGCTGCGCCAGCGCCAAAAATCATCATTGATGCGCGGCGGCCAATTTTGTCTGACAATGCGCCAACAATCGGCTGAATTAGCATGAATACCAATAATGCGCCGGTCATTAAGCCACTGGAGCTGCGGGCGTCCATTCCCGCGGTATTGACCAGGTATTTTTGCATATAAGTGGTGAAGGTATAGAAGCTGAGCGAACCGCCTGCAGTGAACCCTAGCACCATCAGAAAGGCTCGCGAGTGATTACGCAGCAACCCCATAATACTGCCGGCATCTCGGTGTTCTCGGTGTTTTTTCTCTGATGTTTCATTGAGAGAACGACGCAACCACAGTGCAACGACAGCCAGGATAGCGCCGAGGAAGAATGGGATACGCCAGCCCCAGCTGCGGAGCTCTTCATCGCTAAGGATTTGTTGCAATACTACGACAGTCAGCACTGCCAGTAATTGACCACCAATTAACGTCACATACTGGAAAGAGGCGTAAAATCCTTTTCTTCCTTCCAGCGCCACTTCGCTCATATAGGTGGCGCTCGTACCATACTCGCCACCAACCGATAAGCCCTGGAACATACGCGCCAGCAGGAGAATGACTGGGGCGGCTATTCCAATTTCGCTAAAGCCCGGTAAACAGGCGATGACTAACGACCCCAGACACATCATGCATACTGAGATCAACATTGAGGCTTTACGGCCGTGGCGATCGGCAATGTAGCCAAACAACCATCCACCGATCGGACGCATTAAAAAGCCCGCTGCAAAAACGCCCGCAGTTTGCAGCAGTTGCGTGGTGGTATCACCGCTAGGGAAGAAAACGTGGGCAAAATAGAGTGAGAAGAAAGAATAGACATAGAAATCAAACCATTCGACTAAATTGCCGGATGAAGCGCCTACAATCGCCCAGATGCGCTGTTTACTGTCGGCTGCTGCTTCAGATAGTGTCACTTTTTGTTGTTGTGAGTTTGTCATGCTTACCTCTTTTCCTTGCGAAGAATTAACGCCAAAGGATTTAGTAAAGCATCTATCTGCTGCTTGCGGGGATTGTCGCTGCCTGTGGATGGAAAATTGTGACAAGGAGAGAATTTTGCAGAGGAGTTCTTTCAGTTTTTCAGTTAATTCGGGGATCTAATGAGGTCTTCAATTAGTAAAACTTACCGAATTCAAGACGTAAAAAAGCCCTGAACTTCCGTTCAGGGCTTCTTCACCTAATTAATGCCTGGCAGTTCCCTACTCTCGCATGGGGAGACCCCACACTACCATCGGCGCTACGGCGTTTCACTTCTGAGTTCGGCATGGGGTCAGGTGGGACCACCGCGCTAAAGCCGCCAGGCAAATTCTGTTTCGTTCGCGTAGCCCCCGCGGGCGCCGCAAACCAGTCCGTGAACAAGCTGAAAATCCGGTCTCTCAGACCAAAACGCCTCTGGCGTTGTAAGGTTAAGCCTCACGGGTCATTAGTACCGGTTAGCTCAACGCATCGCTGCGCTTACACACCCGGCCTATCAACGTCGT
>NZ_LGIS01000007.1 GCF_001187905.1 Pantoea sp. RIT-PI-b
CCGGGGGTGCCAGAGCTCTCAGTAAACCCCCCCCCCCCCCCCCCCCCCCCCCGGCAGCGGGGGAACGACCCCCCCCCCCCTTCGCCTCGACCCGTAACCTGTGGCAGTATCTTCCTCCCCCATTTATGGGGGAGGACCGAGGAGGGGGACAGCCAGAACCTACTTAACCGCGTTTCGCCAGCAACCGGGGGATCTCGCGCAAACACCAGGCTTTGGCTTCGCCCATGCTGTCACGGCGCCACGCCATAATTATGTCTACTTCACGCGTATACTCCGCGCTCACCACACGTAAACGGCCTTCCGCAATATCCTGCTCCACCATCGGATACGGCATGGTCGCGACGCCCAAACCGGCTAACAGCGCACGACGCTTATCGTCCATGCTGCTTACCGTCAGGCGCTGCTGCTTATCCAGCAGCTGCACCGTGAGCACCGGACGTTCACGTGCGGTATCTGCCACCGCGATGCCGCGGTATTTCACGCGCGTCACTTCGGAGAGCGGTTCCGCTTCCTGATGAATCGGGTGATCCGGGCTGGCAACATACACGCTCATAATGCTGTAGAGCTTGCGGGTATTGATCTCGGTCGAGGCGCGAAAATGCATATCCGGCGCAATCACGATATCCGCGCGCCCTTGCTCCAGCCGCTCCCAGGCACCCGCTAACACCTCGGTGACCAGCGAAATCTGCGTGTTGGCTTTTTCTGACAGCTTCTCAACTAAGGGAAACAGACGATCGGTGGGAACCAGCGCCTCGGCAACGATGGTGAGATGTGTCTCCCAACCGCGTGCCAACGCTTCGGCATCGGTGGTGAGTTTATCGGCGGCTTCCAGCAGGACGCGACCACGCTCCAGCAGCATGCGCCCGACGTTAGTGAACTTGGTGCGGTGACCTGAGCGGTCAAACAGCACCACATCCAGCTCTTCCTCCAGCTTCTGCATGGTGTAGCTCAAAGCGGAAGGGACGCGGCCCAGTTCATCGGCCGCAGCGGCAAAACTGCCACGACGGTCAATCGCATCCATCACACGTAAAGCTTCGAGTGTTAACGCGCGGTCTTTTGCCATGCCGATTCTCTGTCAGTAAATTTGAACATGCCAGGCAGATTAACTGGCTTACAATCCGGCGTCCAGACTTTTACCATGATCTCATCAAGCCTGCGGTCGACTCTCACCGCAGCGCGTCGGAGGATTATCATGATGACAACCCGCTGCGCGTCCGCATGTGGCCAGGCCGATTTCGGTTGGTTGCAGGCGCGCTACAGCTTCTCATTTGGCCACTATTTTGATCCAAAACTAATGGGCTACGCGTCTTTGCGCGTGCTTAACCAGGAAATTCTGGCACCGGGCGCCGCGTTTCAGCCGCGCAGCTATCCGCAGGTCGATGTGCTGAATTTGGTATTGCAGGGTGAAGCCGAGTATCGCGATAGCGAAGGCAATCATCTTATCGCGCGTGAAGGCGAGGCGATGCTGCTTTCTGCCCGTCAGAACGTGAACTATAGCGAAATCAATATCAGTAAAGATCGCCCGTTAACCCGCATGCAGCTGTGGTTAGCGGCTTGCCCGGAGCGTGAAAATCCGCTGTTGCAAAAACTCGACTTATCGCAGCAAACCAGCGTGCTGATCGCCTCACCCGATGGCGCGCATGGCAGCCTGCAACTGCGCCAGCAAGTGTGGGTGCATCAGGTGACGTTAGCGCCTGGCGAGCAGTTCACCGTGAAACTACATGGGCCGCGTGCTTATCTGCAATCGATTCACGGTTCGCTGGACGTACAGGCAAGCAGCGCCAATCAGCAGCCGCTGAGCTGCGGTGACGGGGCGTTTCTCAGTGATGAGCATCAGATCAGTTTGCAGGCCAAAACGCCGCTGCGCGCGCTGGTGATTGATCTTCCGGCATAAAAAAGGGCGACCGAAGTCGCCCTGATGTTCTGCTTCAACGCTTACTTAAGAATAGTGAAAGCGGTGGTGACATGCTTCACGCCGCTCACTCGGCTGGCGACATCCGCCGCTGCCTGCGCTTCCTGTGCTGTTACCAGACCCAGCAGGAACACTTCACCGTTTTCGGTGGTCACTTTCACGTTGGATGATTTCACCTGATCGCTACCCAGCAGCTGTGAGCGGATTTTGGTGGTGATCCAGGTATCTGACGACGAAGTGCCGAAGCTGACTTTCTGGCCGCTACGGATTTCGTTGTACACCTCGGTGGCGCCATCAACGCCCATGGCGATCTGCTTAGCGCGGCTCGCCAGGTCTGGGGTCGGTGATTGACCGGTCAGCAGCACTTTGCCCTGATAGGCCGTCACCACCACGCGCGCCTGATTTTTGATTTGTTCATCTTTTGCCAGCGCGTTGGTGACGCGCAGCTCCAGCGTACCGTCATCCACCTGCGTGCCCACGGTGCGCGGGTCGGTGGCGGTTTTCGTGGCCACGGCAGCACTGCCTGCGACCACGGCGACACAGCCTTGCAGCAGCAGGGCGGTTAAGAGAATGGCGACAGCGTTCAATGCTTTCATTTGAGCTCCTTCAGTCATTCCTGGTGTGGGAATAAAGTGTTATCAATCAAATCGCACAGGCAGTTCAGCGTCAGCATATGCATCTCCTGAATGCGGGCACTGCGATGTGATGGAATGCGAATTTCCACATCATGCGGACCGAGCAGGCCCGCCAGCTCACCGCCATCATGGCCGGTTAACGCAACGATGGTCATATCGCGGGTAACCGCAGCTTCAACCGCTTTAACGATATCGCGGGTGTTGCCACGGGTAGAAATGGCCAGCAGTACATCACCAGCCTGACCAAGCGCTCGAACCTGCTTGGCGTAAATTTCATCGTGCAGACGATCGTTACCAATCGCCGTCAGCATCACATTATCAGCGCTCAGCGCCAGCGCAGGCAGGCTGGGACGTTCCGTCTCAAAACGGTTGATCATGCTGGCCGCAAAATGCTGGGCGTTGGCCGACGACGCACCGTTACCGCAGCTAAGGATTTTGTTACCGTTCAGTAGCGACTGCACCAGCGTCATCGCGGCGCGGGAAATCGCATCGGGCAGCGCTTCGGCTGCGGCGATTTGGGTCTGAATACTCTCGGTAAAACACGCTTTAATTCTGTCCTGCACAAGACCACCTGGTTCTATCCATCGGCATTAAAGGCATCGGGCAGCCACTCCAGCTCACGCCCGGTAATGGCAATGATGTCAAAACGGCAATTCACCGTATCAAAACTACCGCCGCGCGCCAGCAACCAGAGCGCGGCGGCACGCAGCAGCTTTTGTTGTTTCTGACGCGTGACGCTAGCGGCGGCACCGCCGTAGCGGGCATCGCGCCGATAGCGCACTTCAACAAAAACCCAACAATCGGCGTCGCGCATAATCAGGTCAATTTCCCCGCTGCGACAGTGCACATTGCTGGCGAACCACTGCAGCCCGGCGCGCTCCAGATAGCGGCGCGCCAGTTGTTCCTGCTCAGCGCCAATACGCTGGCGGTTTACTGCACCGGAACGATCTGTCCCTGACGATATTGGTTCCATGCCAACTTCCTGTTGATCACGCAATCCGTGTCGGCGTTCAGCTTGCCGGTGTTGCCATCAATGGCAAAGCCTGGCACCTGACGCATCTGGTTAAAGTGATTCGCCAGCGTCCAGGCATCAATGCCCATCGCGTAGAGACGAACCAGCGAATAATCGTTGTTAAACGACTTCGCCGCCTGCTGCATCAGACCCGGATTACTGCCGGACAGCAGCGGAATATCGCTGAATTGCAAACCATCCATCTCCAGACGGAAATCGGGTCCAGCCCCGGCCTGCGCGCTGCGTGAACTGGCATACAGCGCGGTATTGTTACGGCTGCTGGTGCGCATCGCAATCATCGGCTTGATCAGCTGCAGTTCATCCTGGCTGGCAACAATGTACACCGCATCTACGCTGCCGCCGCTGGTATCGGCGGTGGGCGCCGGTGCGCTAGCTTGTGGGGCCGGAATCGTCAGGCCGGCAATCGCTACACCCTGTGATTGCTCTGGCTCAACGGTCAACGGCGTACCGCTTAGCGCGATACCTGCACCGCTATTGATACCTTGTTTCAGTTCTGCCACGCCACCAAAACGCTGCTGCAGCACGGTTGAACCACCCAGCTTTTGCCACTCCTGCGCAAACGCTTTGCTGATGCGATCGCCATAACTGCTACGTGGAACCAGCAGCAGCGGCTGACGTTTGCCCTGATCGTAGATATGGTGCGCGGCATCGCGCGCTTCGTCTTCAGGAGAAAGCGCAAAATAACAAATATTCGGATGGTTCTGGATCTGTTCTGGCTCATTCAACGCCAATACGTTCAGTGCCGTTTGGCTATTAACCACCTGTTCCACGTCGTTTTTCAACAGCGGGCCAACCACCAGTGTGGCGCCATCCTGCTGGGCCTGCTGCATGACCTGGGCTATCGGCTGGCTACTGGTGTCATACACTTTCACCTGCGCATTGCTGTCGGCCTGGGCTGCTGCGGGCTGAGCGGCAGGCTGCGGCTGTTCAGTTTGCTGCGGTGTGTTACCCGCCATGGCTGGGCTCACCACGCTGTTCGCCTCAGTATTACTGTCAGCGGAAGGTTGAGCATTGGCATCGGCTGCGGCAGGTGCTGGGGCCGCTTGTGGCGCAGGCGCATTGAGCACGCCATTACGGGCATCGGTGAAGCCTTTCTGGATCGCGTTAGCAAACACTTGCGCCTGGCCGTTGAGTGGCAGCAGCAGGGCAATGGTGTTGGTGGAGGCTTTAGTGAAATTCTGTACCTGGCTAAGCTGGGTTGGCAGGGTTTTCGCACCCGGATTCTGCGGATAACGCGTTTGCCAGTCCTGTATCGCCGCTTTCAACATCTGTGGATCCTGGCTGTTTGCGCGCCAGGTGTTCAGCAGATCCAGCCAGCCTTGCAGCGTGTTTTCATCCGCATTGATGACCAGACTGTTGATTTGATCCTGAGTCATCTGCGTCAGCGCTTGCCAGGTCGCATCAATATTGCTGAGGTGATCGGCCCCTTTCAGCAGCGGTTCCTGAGCAATATAGGCGCGCAGCAGCGCGAGCGACGGACGATTTTGTGCGGCTGCGATTTGCAGCGCGTAGTAGCGCACCTGCTGATCTGACGATAAGTCGCCGCTTTTCACCTGGCCAAGCAGCTGCTGCGCACCGCTATAATCCTGCTGGCCAATCTGCATCTGTGCGCGCAGCAGTAGCAGTTCTTGCTGTTGCACATCACTCAGTTGCTGCGGCAGTTGATTGAGCTGATTCGCCGCCTGCGGATACTTTCCTTCCTTCAACAGGGCACGGATGGCAAGTAATTGCCAGTCGGTCTTGCTATCATCGCTGCTTTGCTGCACCTGCTGCAGATAATAGTCAGATCGGCCTGTCGCAGGACCCTGAATATTGACGTTAGAGGTTTGTTGCGGTCCCTGACCACTACATGCGGCTAAAATCAGCCCAGCGAGAAGAACAGGTACTAAGCGTCCTGCTTTATGACGTACGACTTTTGAAGGAAGCATACTGTATCCAGTGATGTTTTTTTCAAGATGCTCAATATTAAATCGGCAATTCGGATGAAACAATGAAACAACTCGATCGGGCAGAGATTTCTGCCAGCACGCTCTATATCGTTCCTACCCCGATCGGTAACCTGGGTGATATCACTCAACGAGCGTTGACGGTGCTCTCAAGCGTCGATCTAGTCGCAGCGGAAGATACACGTCATACCGGGCTGTTGCTACAACATTTCGCCATCAATGCGCGACTCTTCGCACTTCACGACCACAACGAACAGCAGAAAGCCGAGGTGCTTTTAGCCAGGCTGCAAGAGGGCCAAAGCATCGCGCTGGTCTCCGATGCGGGCACGCCGTTAATCAACGATCCTGGCTATCATTTGGTGCGTCGCTGCCGTGAAGCGGGCGTGCGCGTGGTGCCGTTACCTGGCGCCTGCGCCGCGATCACAGCATTAAGCGCGGCGGGGTTACCGTCCGATCGTTTCTGTTACGAAGGATTTCTGCCGGCCAAAAGTAAAGGGCGCTGTGATGTGCTGCGTGCGCTGGGTGAAGAGCCACGAACGCTGATTTTCTACGAATCAACACATCGGCTTATCGATAGCCTGCAGGATATGGTCAGCGTTTGGGGCGGCGAGCGCTATGTGGTGCTGGCGCGTGAGTTGACCAAAACCTGGGAGTCGCTGCATGGGGCGCCGGTGGGCGAGTTGCTGGCGTGGGTGCTGGAAGATGAGAACCGCCGTAAAGGCGAGATAGTGCTGATTGTCGAAGGCCATAAAGCCGATGAAGAGGCGCTGCCTGCCGAAGCGCTGCGTACCCTGGCGCTGTTGCAAAAAGAACTGCCATTGAAGAAAGCGGCCGCGCTGACGGCGGAAATTCATGGCGTTAAGAAGAACGCACTCTATAAGTACGCGCTGGAGCAGCAAGAGGCGTGACAAACGGCGGCGGATCGCCTATTATCCCGCGCCGAAGCTGACTAGACAGTCGCCGCTTTGTCGTCGTCCTCTTTCGGGGGGAGACGGGCAAAGGGGAGGAAAGTCCGGGCTCCATAGGGCAGGGTGCCAGGTAACGCCTGGGGGGCGCAAGCCTACGACCAGTGCAACAGAGAGCAAACCGCCGATGGCCCAGTAATGGGATCAGGTAAGGGTGAAAGGGTGCGGTAAGAGCGCACCGCGCGGCTGGCAACAGTTCGTGGCACGGTAAACTCCACCCGGAGCAAGGCCAAATAGGGGTTCACAAGGTACGGCCCGTACTGAACCCGGGTAGGCTGCTTGAGCCAGTGAGCGATTGCTGGCCTAGATGAATGACTGTCCACGACAGAACCCGGCTTATCGGTCAGTTTCGACTTTTTTAAACACAAAACCCGCTTCGGCGGGTTTTGTGTTTTATGGGAGTTGGGTGCGTGCTGCCCCTCATCCTAACCTTCTCCCACAGGCGGGAGAACCGGGAGAAGGTACCTATCGCGCGAGCTGTCAGACTGCAACCATCGGTTTCCTCTCCCTTGGGTGAGGGCACAAACTCGCATAGGATTAATTAAGTCCTCTCACGTAAAGAAATGAAAATCCCGGAAAATATACTTGAGGCTATGCCAGAATAGGCGCGTGTATAACTACTGAGGACAAATTTAATCCACACTGACGAGAAGCAACAACGTGGATAAGTTGTAATTTTATGGACAAAATGTTTGCGCCAAATAAAGCCTGTATCTCTTCTTCTCTCTTTGATTCCAATTGCCCAATCTGCGATCAGCACTGGCGCTTCGCGCTTTAGATCCACTCTCTCCTTTTCTACATTTTTAATTTAACGTTGCTAACACGCATATTTTCGCGTGGATGGCGTTTATTTCTCGTTCAGGAGAGAAATCATGCTGTATTGGATTTTATTAGCGCTAGCGATCGCGGCGGAGATTATTGGCACGGTTTCCATGAAATGGGCCAGTGTTAACGGTGGCAACGCCGGTTATATTTTTATGCTGGTGATGATTGCACTATCTTATATTTGTTTATCTTTTGCGATTAAGCGTATTGCGCTTGGCGTGGCTTATGCCATGTGGGAAGGCGTTGGTATTCTATTTATTACGCTGTTTAGCGTGTTGCTATTCGATGAGGTTTTATCTGCTGTTAAAGTCGCCGGTCTGATGACATTAATTGCTGGCATCGTGCTGATCAAAACGGGCACGCTGAGCCGTAAGGAGCTGCGTCATGGCAACCTTTAACTGGATACATATTGCGTGGCTGGTGCTGGCCATTGGCCTGGAGATCGTCGCCAATATATTTCTGAAATACTCGAATGGTTTCCGTCGTCCGCTATTTGGCGTGTTATCGCTGGTTGCGGTGTTGGCAGCATTCAGCGCGTTGGCTCAGGCAGTGAAAGGCATCGATTTGACGGTCGCCTACGCGTTATGGGGCGGGTTGGGTTTAGTGGCCACGGTAGCGGCGGGCTGGATACTGTTTGGGCAAAGGTTATCTCGCATTGGTTGGTTAGGTGTCGGGCTACTGTTAGTGGGGATGATCCTAATAAAATTTGCCTGAGATCTTTGAAACCAAGTGATAATCCCACTTTCAAGACCGCTCTTGAAGTCATGACCAGAGAAGTTTGGTTGCATTAAGCCCCCATTTTGGCTTAAGGCTCAGCAAACATCATGAAGATCATCACCAGCGGAGAAGGATATCCGGAGAAACGGAATATCCTGGTGAACGCGGATTATCACTATATTAATGGTAAAAAAAGAAACCTCTATTTTTACCTCAACGCGATCAGACAAAGATTATTAAAGAAAAATAAAATATTCCGTTTCCAGGGCATACCGGGTTGTATGCCATCCGACGTTGAGGTAATCCATCTTTTTAATGAAGTGGCAATTAGCCCAACTAAATGGGTCGCCACCTTTAAACGGAGATTCCACGCGTACTGCCGGTTGCTGGCATAAGCAAAGTCGATAATCCTGAACTGCATGCCCAAATGAAATGGGTGGCCGCACCAGCATGCATCGGCCTCATTGCTATTTCAGAGGCGACACGCAATATTCAGCTTAAGTTGCTGAGCAGTTTTCCTGCTTATCAGGACACCATTGCCAGTAAAATTCGCGTGTTGCACCCGCCTCAGCCTTTATTAGCATCACAGCCTCGCGCGGTCTCAGCAGATAAACTGCAGTTCACCTTTGTAGGTAATGAGTTTTACCGCAAAGGAGGGGCCGAAGTGGTGCTGGCATTTACGGAATTATTCGAGGCTGGAGCGATCGATCAAGATAGCGTGCAGGTTACGCTGATCGGTGATGTATCTCGTCGACACAATATTGCGCATCGTCAGTTTCAGGATTCAGCCGTCTTCTACAGCCAAATTGAAAATTCACTGCAGAAGCTGCCCATTTTCCAGCACAAAACCTGTCTGACACCTGCTGAAGTGATAGCGCAGTTGCAGCAGACCGATGTGGGGCTGCTGCCCACCTGGCAAGATACCTACGGGTTCTCTGTTCTGGAAATGCAGGCGTGCGGTTGCCCGGTGATCAGTACCAATATTCGCGCGCTACCTGAGATCAATCCCGCCACTGCGGGTTGGTTAATCGAGTATCCGACTAACGAGATGTATGAATATTCGGTTGATTCACTGCAGGCGAAGGACGCGATCAGGAAGGCACTGGTGGAACAGCTAAAAGTGCACATTATGGATGCAGTTGAGAATCGACAAGCGATCAGTCTGCGCTCAGCCCAGGCGATGGAGCGCATTCGCATTCAGCACGATCCGCTTATTTTCCAGCAGCGCCTGAGTGAGATTTATGCGTCTGTGCCACTCGAAACCAGCCATCTTCTTCCGATGGCTGGCTAAGTACATCAGCCCCGGCCGTGTGGCTCATCCCAGTCAAAGGCTGGGCCGAGTGAAATAACGCCGCTTGGGTTGATGGTTTTGTGGCTGCAATAGTAGTGATGGCGGATATGCGGCAGGTTAACCGTATCGGCGATACCGGGCATTTGGTAGATGTCGCGCAGGAAGCCGCTGAGATTGCGGTAATCGCTGATACGGTGACGGTCGCACTTAAAGTGGGTGACGTAGACCGGATCAAAGCGCACCAGAGTCGTCCAAAGTCGCAGATCGGCCTCAGTAAGCTTATCGCCAGTGAGATAGCGATGCTGACCCAGTATCTGTTCCAGACGCGCCAGTGAATGGAACAACGCCGTCACCGATTCATCGTAAGCCGCCTGCGAAGTGGCAAAACCGCTCTTATAGACGCCGTTGTTCACCGTGTCGTAAATCCAGCCATTCACGTCGTCAATCTTGTCGCGCAGTTCAGCTGGATAATAGTCGCCCGCGCGAGCGCCCTGCGCATCAAACGCGCTGTTCAGCATGCGCATGATATCGGCAGATTCATTGCTAACGATGGTTTGCTGGGTTTTATCCCACAGCACCGGGACGGTAACGCGCCCGCTATAGTGCGCATCGGCATGCAGATAGATCTGATAGAGAAACTCTTTTTGATACAGTGCGTCGCCGGTGGCATCGGGGAAGTTGTCGTCGAAGGTCCAGCCGTTCTCCAGCATCAGCGGATGTACCACCGAAACCGAAATCATCTCTTCTAATCCTTTGAGTTGGCGCATCAACAGCGTGCGATGTGCCCACGGACAAGCGAGAGAGACATACAGATGATAACGGCCCCGTTCGGCGGCGAAGCCCGCGTTGCCGGTGGGTCCTGCGCTGCCATCAGCGGTAATCCAGTTGCGCCAGACGGCTTCTGTGCGTTTGAAGCGGCCACCGGTTGACTTCGTATCGTACCAGGTGTCGTGCCAGACACCGTCAATCAGCTGTCCCATAAGCCCTCCATAATAAAAAGGGGCGAGGAAAATCCCCGCCCCTGTCATTCAGTATATGTGTTCTCTAACGCTTGTGCTGCTTAGCGTGCTGTCGCTGGCTGAGCGCGCTGACGAATCAGGCGGTCAATGCTGTAAGCACCTGGACCAACCAAGCCCAGCACCAGGAAACCACCGGCGATGGAGAGGTTTTTCATGAACATCAGCTGGTTAACGCCTTCAGCGAAGTTGCTGTGGAACAGGAACGCCGTCAGCAGGGTGAAGCCAGCGGTGAACAGTGCAGTAAAGCGCGTCAGGAAACCGAACAGAATCGCCAGACCGCCGCCAAACTCCAGCAGAATAACCAGCGGCAGCAGGAAGCCAGGGACGCCCATCGCCTGCATATATTGTGCGGTACCGGCATAACCGGTGATTTTGCCCCAACCTGCAGTAATAAACAGAATGGTCATTAATACGCGTGCTACCAGCAGGCCTGAGTCTTCGAATTTTTTCATCATCTACTCCAACAAGGTTTTTGTGGCAGGTTGTTGGCCTGCGGGTTTTTAATCCCTTTGAACCGGTTGTTTCAGTTCACTGGGCTGATGGAGGGAGATAATAATCGCAGGATGAAAGAGTTGTAAGCGAGATAAACTGTCAATGTTGTTCAGTAAATTTGAGGGGAACAAAACCGGACCATTACGATCCGGTTTTAAGTAGAGGGATTAGCGCTTTTCTAGCGTCGATTTGATCATGCGCCAGGTGCTCCAGGCGCCGAAACTGCGCTTAGCCCAGCGCAGCAGACGATTGGGGCTGCGAATCGACCAAATGGCCAGTGCGCTGCTACCAATCGCCAGATAACGACGCATACCGATAATGGTTAACCAACCACGATCGTATTGCGCGGTGCCAGCCAGCCAGTCACGACCATCGGCGCTCAGATCGAGCCGCTGCTGCTGCACCTGATTCAGCAGTTCGTGAATGCGGGCTTCACGTTCGCGGCGGCTCATGAGCGATGCTCCTCCAACAGCGTGCGGTCGGTATCCAGCTCTTTACGCGTATGACGCAGCAGCGTTGACTGGCGCGATTTGTAAAGGGTCCATAAACCGAAGATCAATGCCAGCGCAAACAGCACGCCAGTGGTGATCGCGATGGCCATCAGACGATATTGTGCATCGACCGCCCAGATGATAAGCACCATCAGGCTCATTAGACCGAAAGCGGTGAACAGCATGGTCAGGCCAACCATCATCAGCATCTGAATCAGGTTTGCCTTCTCCTCTTCCAGTTCCACGATCGCCAGTCGGACACGCGTCTCGACCATGCTAACCAAAGTGGTAACTATCCGCTGACCGATGTTAAAGACCCCTTTGCCGGGGCCGTGGCTTTGCTGACTATCACTCATCATTAACGCCGTGAGATTAAAATGCCGATTAGAATACCTACCGCTGCCCCGATGCCTACGCCGTGCCATGGATTGTCGCGCACGTATTCATCTGCCTTTTCCGCCGCTTCACGCGTGGTTTGTGCGATACGTTCGCCAGAATCACCCAGGCGTTCACGGGAGCTTTCAATAGCACCACGCGCTTTATGACGCAGTTTATCCAGCTCGCCTTTGGATTTATCTGCTGAGCTACTCAGCACTTCTTCCAGGGTATCAGCCAGATTTTTCAATTCAGCGCGCAGATGTTCAGATGTTGTTTCTTTAGCCATGGAAATCTCCTTTTACAGCATGTAGTTAAGTCCGATTAATAAGGTTCAGCTTCAAGCTTTTTCAGTTCGTGCTGTGCCTCTTCTAGCTTACGTTCGCGCTTCTCAATTTTGTCTTTATCGCCGTCCTGACGCTCTTCCTTCAGCTCGCGCTCGCGCTCGGCGATTTTATGCTTCTGCTCTGCGATGCGTTCGCTGTGTGCCGATTTCAGTTTCTCATCGGTGCAGCCTGCGCGGACTTCGGTCAACGCACGCTCCAGCCCGGTTACGCGGCGCTGGTTGTCATGCTGCTTCGCCATATCGATCTCGCGCTGAATATCTTGCTCTTTTTGTTGGCAGAGCGATTCAGCCGCCAGCAGCGAACCCGAGAGTGAGAAAAGAATAGCACCTAGCAGTAATTGATGTTTCATCAGGTAGTGACCTTCCATTGTTGATGACCTGCCATAGACCGGACAGGAGAGGCATCCCAGCATGTCTTAGGCTTACGCTACCTCTAAGGATAGACAGCAGACGAAAAAATTCAAAGAAGACGCGGGGATAGCGAGGATTAGCTTACCGCCCGACTTAGCGTCAGGCGGTAACATTTAACTGTATGTTGGGCGAGTGGCGTCAGGGTATTGCTGCGAAGCCTGTGGGCCGGCAGCCACAACGAAGCCTTGTGGTAACAGGCGTTTCAGAACTTTCTGTGCCGCCAGACTCTGTTCTTCATTCTCAAAATGAATCACCAGCGCGTCGCCAGAGGGCGTAATACTTTTGATACGCACGCCCTGCGCGGAAAGTTGCTGATACAGGTAAAAACCATCGGGCAGATTGGTGCCGCTATTCGCCACGCGGATTTGCACCACGGTTTCATGCTGCATCAAGTTCGGAATGAAACAGACGGCCAGCAACGCGAAGGCGCCACCCAGCGCCCAAGGCAGTAAACGCCTTGGGAATCCACGGAGTTTGATCATGGCTGTGAATTCCCGTTGCGAGTTGACTGACGCTTACGCCAAAGCACGACTAAAGAACCGACCAGGCCGATCACCAGCAGCACTAGCGGCAGCAGCATCAGACACAACATCAACTCATCTTCGTAACGACGGAAAATCGGCGTTTTGCCCAGCGCGAAGCCCAGCACGGTGAGAATCAGTACCCACAGGAAGCCACTTACCCAGTTAAAGAACTGGAAGCGCGCGTTACTCAGGCCAGAAAGACCCGCGATGGTAGGCAGCAAAGTACGCACAAAGGCAATAAAGCGACCAATCAGCAGGGCAGATAAGCCGTGGCGATGGAACAGGGCGTGCGCGCGCTGGTGATATTGCGCGGGCAAATGCGAAAGCCAGTTTTGCACGGTGGGCGTGTTACCCAGCCATCGCCCCTGGATGTAACTCACCCAGCAACCCAGGCTGGCGCCGGTGGTCAAAATCAGCAGAGTAAGTGGGAAACCCATGGTGCCTTTAGCAATCAGAACGCCGACCAGAATCAGTAAACTGTCACCAGGCAGAAAAGCAGCGGGAAGCAGTCCATTTTCTAAAAACAGAATCATGAACAACACACCATAAATGGCCCAAACCAGCGTGGGGTCGGAGAGCATTTCGTAATCCTGCTGCCATAAGGCATGCAGCAATGCTTGCAAAATATCCATCAATCATTCCTGAACATCATTGTTAAACGTGCCCGTGAGGGGCTGAGGCGCAGACTGGCGTTGGTTATACATTTTAGATAAGCAGCCTGAGCAGGAGTTTCCGGATCCTTCCAGAATTGATTGTTAAATCAGCGACTTTTAAAAGCCCTGTCGCAAAGGGTAATAAAAGGGCGATAACTGTAACAAAAATAACGTTATCCAGACAGGGGAAAGTGCCTGCCGCACAGGAGTTTTACCTTTAGACGCAGGTGGTCAAAAGGAGCTTTACATGAGCTGACACTATTGCAGACTAACTGACTTTTTCGGCAACAAAATGCCTGAAAAATAAGCAGGATCAGCGTGGTTTTTCGCTAGCTTCCGGCAGGATGACCGGATTTTCCGCAAACATGTAACGATCAACGTTAAATTCGAAATCGTCAGTCGTCGCGTTGAACAGCATCTGTTTAGTATTTTCCAGATGTTGCCACATTGCCAGCTTACTGGCGGCGGGATCTTTGCGTATGAGTGCTTTGAGGATCTGGTCGTGATCGTCACACCAGCTGGTGATATTTTTGGCATCAATATGCTCATGCAATTTGAGCCAGTAGGGATTGTGCAGACGATGCAGCCACATTTTTTCGACAATCGCCGCTAAGGCACTGTTTTGCGTGGATTGCGCGATGCGTACGTGAAACTCCATATCCCAGGCGGAGTCGCGCGAGTGATCTTCCTGACGTGCTTTTTCCTGAATCGCCATCAGTGCCACAATGTCCTGCCGCGTCACCTGCGTGGCGGCAAATTCGGCAACGTTACTCTCAATCAACTGACGTGCCTGTAACAACTCGAAGGGACCGAAATTAGCGAACTCCAGCTGGCTGGATGTCACCACCCGATTCTGCTGCTGATTACTCATCACGTGGATGCCGGAGCCTTTACGCACCTCCACGTAACCTTCCACTTCCAGCATGATAATCGCTTCGCGCACCACGGTGCGGCTCACCTGCATCTCTTCCGCGATCAGACGTTCGGCGGGCAGTTTGTCGCCGATGCTGTAATCGCCTGCTTCAATACGGCGTTTAAGTTCGCTGGCGAGCTGTTGATACAAGCGTCGTGATTCGGTCAGGTCCATTGCGCGGTCCGCTGTGGAATAAAGTTGAGTTGTTATACCACTTCAGCCGCACAGAGGAAATGGGCTGGCCAGCGCCAGCCCGAAGAGGATTAATAACTTTCTTAACGGATTACCTTATGGCTTAAACGTTGCATTCGAAAGCGGCTGCTTTTCTCACTCATGACGTTCCTGGCCTCTGCCATAAATGCGTAGCAATTGAGTCAAGAGCCAACTTGTTATACACCTTTGAAATTTCAATGCTATCGCGTAACTTCTCCCCTCGAAGTTTATTATCTTTAATTTAATTAAAAACAAATACTTATTTGTTGTTATCTGCGGGCTCATCTCTATACCCACAGTGAAACTGTCATTATTGTGAGTCGGATCGCAAACAATTATCCCGATCGCCTAAATTGGTATGATAACTTTGAGTTAAAGCCACTTGGCCACAAAGAGGAAGCAGGTATGTCGCGTTTTATGAGTGAGGATTTTCTACTCGACACCGAGTTCGCCCGTCGTCTGTACCATGACTACGCTAAAGATCAGCCGATTTTCGACTATCACTGTCACTTGCCGCCGCAGCAGATTGCCGACAACTACCGCTTCACCAACCTCTATGACATCTGGCTGAAAGGCGATCACTACAAATGGCGAGCAATGCGCGCCAACGGCGTGCCGGAGACGTTGTGCACCGGTGATGCCAGCGATCGTGAGAAATTCAATGCCTGGGCGCGCACCGTGCCGCATACCATCGGCAATCCGCTTTATCACTGGACGCACCTTGAACTCCGTCGACCTTTCGGCATCACTGATGTGCTGCTGAATGAACAGAGCGCCGATGGCATTTGGCAGCAGTGTAACGAACTGCTGGCGCAGGATGCATTTAGCGCACGCGGCATCATGCAGCAGATGAATGTGAAGATGGTCGGCACCACCGACGATCCGCTCGATGACCTGCAGCACCACCGCAAGCTGGCGCAGGACAGCAGTTTTGGCGTCAAAGTGCTGCCGAGCTGGCGTCCGGACAAAGCCTTTAATATTGAGCTGGAGAGTTTCCTGCCGTGGATTCAGCGCCTGGAGCAGGTGGCGGATGTCAGCGTGCAGCGTTTCGACGATCTGCGCCGTGCCTTGAGCCAGCGACTCGATCACTTCGCCGCGCACGGCTGCAAAATCTCCGATCACGCGCTGGATGTGGTGGTGTTTGCTGAAGCTGATGAAGCCACGTTGGATGCCATTTTGGCGCGTCGTCTGCAAGGCGCGGCACCTTCCACAGAAGAGACGGCACAATTTAAAAGCGCGGTGCTGGTGTGGCTGGGTAGCGAATATGCGCGCCGCGGCTGGGCGCAGCAGTATCACATTGGCGCGCTGCGTAACGCCAATCGCCGCCAGTTCGACATCCTCGGCCCGGATGTGGGCTTCGATTCGATCAACGATGCGCCGCTGGCGATTCCGCTGGCGCGCTTGCTGGATGCGCAGAACCGCAATAATGCGCTGCCAAAAACCATCCTCTACTGCGTCAACCCGCGCGATAACGAAGTGCTGGCCACCATGGCGGGCAATTTCCAGGGTGAAGGCGAACCGGGCAAGATGCAGTTTGGTTCGGCGTGGTGGTTCAACGATCAGCTCGACGGCATGCAGCGCCAAATGACCCAGCTAGCGCAAATCGGCCTGCTGAGCCGCTTTGTCGGCATGCTCACCGATAGCCGCAGTTTCCTCTCCTACACGCGCCACGAATATTTCCGTCGCCTGCTATGCCAGATGATCGGCAACTGGGTAGAACGTGGCGAAGCGCCGGCCGATGAGGCGTTGTTAGGGCAGATGGTGCAGAACATCAGTTTTAACAATGCGCGCGATTACTTCGGCATTGAGCTGGGAGCCTGATGATGCAGCGACTCAACCGCCAGAATTTCCCCGGAGCGCACTATAGCGAGCGCGTCATCCAGTTCGGTGAAGGCAACTTCCTGCGTGCCTTTATCGATTGGCAACTCGACTGGCTTAATCAGCATCAACACACCGACGCGGGCGTAGTCGTGGTGCGGCCGCGCAACCGCGTAGTGGAAGAGACGCTAAATCAGCAAGAGGGTCTATACACCACGCTGATTCGCGGACTAAACGCCGCGGGTGAGCAGGTGAGTGAAACCCGGCTGATTCGTAGCGTGAATCGTGAAATTCAGCCGTATCAACAATTTGAAGATTTTCTTGCGTTGGCGCGTGCGCCGCAGATGCGCTTTGTATTCTCCAATACCACCGAAGCCGGCATTGTTTTTGTCGCAGAGGATCGGCTGGACGATGCGCCAGCGTCCTCGTTTCCCGGCAAGCTGACGCAGTTGCTGTGGGCGCGCTTTAACCACTTTGCTGCGGCCAGCGATAAAGGTTGGCTCATCGTACCTTGCGAACTGATCGATTATAACGGCGACACGCTGCGCGAGTTGGTAATGCGCTACATCAAGCATTGGCAGCTGCCGCCGGAGTTTGCGCGCTGGCTGCAGGATCACTGTGCTTTCTACAACACGCTGGTGGATCGCATTGTCACCGGCTATCCGGCCGACAGCGCGGCAATTGAGGCGCAGTTGGGCTATCAGGATCGCTATCTGGTGGCGGGCGAAGTCTATTACCAGTTTGTGATTCAGGGGCCGGATGCATTGGCTCAGGAGCTGAAGCTCGACACGCTGGCGCCGGAAGTGAAGCTGGTGGATGACATCACGCCGTACAAAGCGCAGAAAGTGGCGATTCTTAACGGTGCACACACCGCGCTGGTGCCGGTAGCGTTTCAGGCGGGTGTGGAGAGCGTCGGAGAAGCGATGGACGACGCGCAAATTGCCGGCTTTGTTGATGCCCTGCTGCGCGAGGAGGTGATCCCGACGCTGGATCTGCCGCGCGATGAGCTGCACGCCTTCGCCGACGCGGTGCAGCGCCGTTTCCGCAATCCCTTTATTCGCCATGCGCTGCTTTCGATTGCCCTAAACGGCATGACCAAATTCCGTACCCGTTTACTGCCACAGCTACTGCTGGCGCAGCAGCAAAACGGGCAATGGCCTGCACGTCTGACCTTCGCCTTTGCCGCACTGCTGGCGTTTTATCGCGGTGAAGAGGATGAGCGTCGCTGGCCGCTGCAGGACGACGAACACTGGCTGCAGCGTTTTGCTGAGCTATGGCCAGCGGTACATAACGATAAACAGACCCCGGAACAGTTGGTGCGCGCGGTACTCAGCGATGCCAACCACTGGGGCGAAGATCTCACTCAGCGGCCAGGATTAGTGGCTGCGGTAAGCCAACACCTGCAAAACATCATCGTCCACGGGATGCGGACGGCGCTGACCCAACTGAGATAACGCTATGCAAGATGCCATTAGAATTCATTCACGCGATAACGTTGCTGTAGCGTTGCGCGATTTGCCCGCCAATACCCAGGTCGAGATTAATCAACAAGCGATTACCTTGCAGCAGGAGGTCGGACGCGGTCACAAGTTTGCCCTGCAGCCTTTAGCCGCCGGTGAACTGGTGATCAAGTACGGCTTGCCGATCGCCCATGCTACTCAGCCGATCGCTGCGGGTGAAATCATTCACTCCAGCAATGCACGCACCAATCTGAGCGACGTGGACGAGTATGACTATCAGCCCGATTTTCTCGCACTGCCGCCACAGGCCGGTGACCGCGACGTGCAGATCTATCGTCGTGCCAGCGGTGAAGTGGGCATCCGCAATGAGCTGTGGATTCTGCCCACCGTGGGATGCGTAAACGGTATTGCACGGCAGATCCTGACACGCTTTATGAAAGAAACCCATGACGCTGAAGGTATTGATGGCGTACACCTGTTTAGTCATCCGTTTGGCTGCTCGCAGCTCGGACAGGATCACGAGAACACCCGGACCATGCTGCAAAATATGGTGCGGCACCCCAATGCTGGCGCCGTACTGGTGATTGGCCTGGGCTGCGAGAATAATCAGGTCGATGTGTTCCGCGAAACGCTCGGTGGCTTTGATAGCGATCGCGTGCAGTTTATGGAGTGTCAGAAGCAGGATGATGAAGTCGAAGCGGGGCTGGAACGCCTGCATGCGCTTTATCAGGCGATGCGCGCGGACAAGCGTCAGCCGGGCAAACTTAGTGAGCTGAAGTTTGGTCTGGAATGCGGCGGCTCAGACGGCTTTTCCGGTATCACCGCCAACCCGATGCTGGGCTGTTTCTCTGACCAGATGATCGCTAACGGTGGTACCACGGTGCTGACCGAAGTGCCGGAGATGTTTGGTGCCGAGCGTATTTTGATGAGCCGCTGCCGCGATGAAGCCACCTTTGAAAAGACCGTGGCGATGATCAACGACTTCAAACGCTACTTTATCGATCATCAGCAGCCCATCTACGAGAACCCGTCGCCGGGCAACAAAGCAGGCGGCATCACCACGCTGGAAGAGAAGTCGCTTGGCTGTACGCAAAAGGCCGGACAAAGCCAGGTGGTGGATGTGCTGAAGTACGGTGAGCGCTTACACACGCCGGGACTCAATCTGTTGAGCGCGCCGGGTAATGATGCGGTAGCCACCAGCGCGCTGGCAGGCGCGGGCTGTCATATGGTGCTGTTTACCACCGGCCGCGGCACGCCGTACGGCGGTTTTGTACCAACGGTGAAGATCGCTACCAATACGCAGTTGGCCGAGAAAAAACCGCACTGGATCGATTTTAATGCCGGGCGCTTGATTGAAGGCATGAGTATGGAGGCGATGCTGGCGGATTTCGTCGATATGATTGTAGCGATTGCCAATGGCCAACCGGCGCGCAATGAAACCAACGATTTCCGCGAGTTAGCCATCTTCAAAAGCGGTGTGACTTTGTGAGGTCGCCATTGATGGCGTAATGCCGATCAGTTAAGCGCTGAGCGACTTTCGTTCGCCATCGGCTGAGGCAGTTTCATCTACGCCGTGCGGCGACCGAGAAGAGGGCGTCTAGGCCACGCCCTCTTCACTCCCCGGCCCTGCGCCAGCCCACCCCGCCGCTACGCGGTGCCTTCACTCAATCGCGATTCCTGACGGACCGGCGGCGATTCGCTCCTGCTCAGCGCCGCCTCTCGCCGCATCCCTGCGGCTCGCCCTGGAATCCCTCACTCGCTCAGCGGGATGGGATGTCGCCTCAACACCTGCGCTGTAGCATCAATGCCTATCCCTGAATCATCATCGCTGTAACGCCTGTAGGGTCGCCATTCATGGCGACCACGTGCCCCATAATCTTCAGCCTGCAAAATTTCAAACCAGATACGGTAATGACAGGCGATGGTGTTGGGCGCTATCCGCAGCGCCGAGCGCAGAGTGACGGCCAGGATGAGCCGACAGGACGTCGGCGAAAGCGCGGCATGAGCCAGGGATGGCGAATCCGCGCGGTCCGTCAGGCCGGAGCGATAAGCGAGGGAACAGCGAGGACGGCGCAGGCGCGGATTGCTAAGGTCCGCGCCTTCGGACCTTAGCCCGGCCGCTGGCTTCACACATTCTGAAACTGCCATATGCATAGCGGGCGGAACCCCCGCAGAGCCAGTACGCTGCTTAACTAACGTGCATTACGCCATTTATGGCGATCCATCACACACTATTCCGATTCTGAAACCGTACGACGCGGCGCGCGCTCGGCTTCTGCCTGGCAAACCGCCGCGGTAAACAGAATATCCGTCGAGGAGTTGAGTGCGGTCTCGGCGGAATCCTGCAGCACGCCAATAATGAAGCCCACTGCCACCACCTGCATCGCCAAATCGTTCGGAATGCCAAACATATTGCAGGCCACCGGAATCAGCAGCAGTGAGCCGCCGGCCACACCGGATGCGCCACAGGCACACAGCGACGCCACCAGACTCAACAGAATCGCGGTTGGTACATCCACCGAGATGCCCAGCGTGTGTACCGCGGCCAGCGTCAACACAGTTATGGTGATCGATGCGCCCGCCATGCTGATGGTGGCACCGAGCGGAATCGACACGGAATAGGTGTCTTCATCCAGATTAAGACGCTTAGCCAGCGCCATATTCACCGGAATATTGGCCGCCGAGCTGCGAGTGAAGAAGGCGGTCACGCCGCTTTCACGCAGGCAGGTAAACACCAGCGGATAGGGATTACGACGAATCTTCTGGAACACCAGCATCGGGTTGATCACCAGCGCCATAATCAGCATGCAGCCGAGCAGCAGCGCCAGCAGATTGGCGTATTCCCAGATGGCGTCAAAACCGGTCGAGGCGAGGATGGAGGCTACCAGGCCAAAAATCCCCAGCGGCGCACAGCGAATCACACAGCGCACCACCCAGGTGGCGGCATTGGACGCATCGTTGAGGAACGCTTTGCTGCTGGGGCTGGCATGACGAAACGCCAGACCTAAGCCCAGCGCCCAGACCAGAATGCCGATGTAGTTGGCGTTCATCAGTGCGTCAATCGGATTGGAAACCATGCTGATCAGCAGGCCGTGCAGCACTTCGCTAATGCCCGACGGTGGGGTGATTTGCGTGGCACCGACGTTCATCGACAGCGTCTGCGGGAACAGATGACTGAAGATCACCGCCACCACGGCAGCAAAGAAGGTGCTGAGCAGATACAGCATGATAATCGGGCGGATATTGGTTTTCTGTCCCTGCTGATGGTTGGCGATGGAAGAGATCACCAGCACCAGTACCAGCAGCGGCGCGACGGCTTTCAGCGCGCGCACGAACAGCTCACCCAGCAAGCCAACGGCTAATGCGGCGTCGCGCGAGAACCACGCCAGCGCCACGCCAGCCACCAGGCCGATCATGATTTGTTTTACCAGGCTTCCTGCGAACAGCGCGCCCAGACGTCCAATAAAGTTGTTTTGCATATCACAGTCTTTTTATTCGCGGTCATGAGTGTTGTGCGCGGTTCTCCCGCGCGCAACGGTTTGCCCGGCGGAGTATAAGGAAAAGAGTTAGCGAGGAAAGAGATAATTCTGTGCATGCGCAGCAGATCGGTTTTTTGATCTGCTGATGATGGGAAGTGTGATAGATATATAAAAGGCGAAGGTTGCTACTGGCGAAACAAAGCAGGGGCGATTAGCGCCCCTGCAGAAGATTATGGTGAGATCTTCTTCTGGTCGTTTCTGTGGTTCACCCAGGCGTTGATCAGCAGCGTACCGCCGAGAATCACGCCCACCACCGTCAGCGAGATGCCGACTGGAATGTGGTAGAACTCGACGATCAGCATCTTGATTCCGATAAACACCAACACAATCGCCAAACCGTATTTCAGCATGGAGAAACGTTCCGCCACGTTAGCCAGTAGGAAATACATGGCACGTAGACCGAGAATCGCGAACAGGTTTGAGGTCAGCACAATGAATGGATCGGTGGTCACCGCGAAGATAGCGGGGATACTGTCCACGGCGAAAATCACATCGCTCAGTTCGACCGTGATCAGCACCAACAGCAGCGGCGTCGCGAACAGCACGCCGTTTTTGCGGGTGAAGAACTTCTCACCATCCAGGCTATCGGTCATACGCAGATGCTTACGCAGCCAGCGCACCACTGGCTTGTCGCCGACCGCGTTGTCATCTTCCTCTTTCGCCAGCGCCATTTTGAGGCCAGTGAACAGCAGGAAGGCGCCGAATACGTAAAGAATCCAGCTGAACTGGGTAACCAAATAGCTACCGGCGAAGATCATGATGGTACGCAGTACAATCGCGCCTAATACGCCATAAATCAGTACACGACGTTGCAAATTGGCTGGTACAGCGAAGTAGCTAAACAGCATTAGCCAGACAAAAACGTTATCGACCGCCAGCGCTTTTTCTAACACGTAGCCGGTGAGGAAAGCGAGGGTTTGCGCGGTAGCGACTTCGCGTCCGGCGGTACCGTCGAGATACCACCAGAACGCAGCGCTAAACAGCAGCGAAACGGAGACCCAAACCAGTGACCATATCGCTGCTTGTTTAAATGACATAGTTTGTGCGCCGCGTCGGCCCTGTAACAGCAGGTCGATCGCTAGCATGATGAGCACTACAACAGCAAAGCTGCCCCAAAGTAACGGTGTGCCTACAGAGTGCATAGTCATATCCTTTTCTGAACATAAAAAAAGCGGCTGAAGTCAGAAGACGTCAGCCGCTTTGATGGTGCTGCAAGCAAACCTCGCCTTCCGGCAAGGTCTCACTTACAACTCAGAATAGATTCCGGGTTGCCTGACGACCGGATGCGTGTTGCGCATCGTAATGACGATCAATCAGCGTTGAAGTTACTCCCCTTTGCAGCGCTCAACATACGGAGTTCAATAATCGCTTTCAAGAGGGCGCCAGAAATGTTTTGCAATATTTACACTTCAGCCCGATCGGCCGGGAAAACCACGCCCGTCTGGCGGCGAATTTCCGTGAGCAGTTGCGCCGTAATGCGCGAGGTTTCTAACGCGGCATGCTCAACTTCACCGGCTTCAACCAGTTTGGCAAAGGTTTCTGCTTCATACAGCATGGTATTAATGTGCTGCGGCTGAGTCAGGTTTTGGCTCTCGCCGCCGCGCGGGATAAAGCGCAGCTGCTGGCATTCGGAGATCTTTTCGATCACCAGCGATCCCGCTTCCCCTTGAATCTCACTGGGGATCAGTGAATCGCTAACTTTGGAGTGCAGCAAGGTGACATCAAAATCGCCGTAGCCCAGTACCACCACGCCATGCGCATCCACGCCGCTTTCCAGCAAAGAGGCTTGCGCTTTGACCTGCTGCGGCGCGCCCCACAGCGTGACGGCGGCGGCGAGGCAGTAGAAACCAATATCCATTATGGAACCGTTCGACCAGCGTGGATTAAAGGTATTCGGGTTTTCACCATCCAGATAGCGCTGATAGCGCGACGAATACTGGCAATAGTTGATCAAGGCTTTGCGCAGTTTGCCCAGCTGCGGCAAGGTTTTTTGTAGCTGCAGGAACGTCGGCAGGCTGGCGGTTTTGAAGGCTTCGAACAACACCACCTGATGCTCACGGGCACAGGCAATCATCGCCTCCGCTTCGCGCAGGTTCGAGGCCATTGGCTTCTCGCAAATCACATGCTTACCGTGTGACATAAACAGCATCGCTTGCTCGCTGTGCAATGCATTTGGGCTGGCGATATACACCGCATCGATTTCGCTGCTGGTGGCGAGTTCATCCAGCGAGGTGAACGTCAACTTGCAGGGATAATCCACCACAAAAGCGTCGGCTTGCTGCTGATTACGAGAATAAACGCCGCTCAGCTTCATCTTGCCGGTTTCATGTGCGGCGTCGATAAACTGGCGGGTGATCCAGTTGGTTCCCACGATGGCGAAACGAATCACGTGCTGCTCTCCTGCTAAAGTAAAACGGCAGAGTAGCATGTTGATTGCAGCGGAAGTCAGGTGAAATTTGATCCTGGGATCCGCATTCCAATATGATGATGCCGCACAACTTTTTAACCGACTAAGCGGGGACGCGCGGGTGAGTGGAAGTAAACATGCTCTGAACTGGACCACATTACTGATCGCTATTCCCGTAGGATTGGTGGCCTCGCTGGTCACGCTGGCGTTTCGCGGTGTCATTGAGTTGATCAACCACCTGCTGTTCAACAGTGATAATGAAATCACCGTGGCGATGCATGTCTGGCCGTGGATCTTCTGGCCGCTGCTGGTGGGTGCCGGTGGCGTAGTGGCTGGCTGGTTCCTGCGTTACGCGGTGGCAATTGAAAAACAGGAAACGGTGCAAACCGATTATCTGGAAGTGATCAACGCGCGGCTCGATGCGGTACCAACCAAAACCTCCTTGTTCCGCGCGCTGTCATCGATTGCCAGTATCGGCAGCGGCGCGTCGATTGGTAAAGAGGGGCCGATGGTGCAGCTTTCGGCGCTGAGCGGCAGTTTGATCGGGCGCTGGTTGCCTGCGTCGTTGAATCTGCGTAACAGCGATATCGTGGCGATGGCTGCCGCAGCGGGGCTCTCTTCGGTGTATCACGCCCCGCTGGCGTCAGCGATTTTTGTCGCGGAAATCGCTTTTGGCATCTCAGCGCTGCAACGGCTGATCCCGCTGATCGTTGCGTCGGCGGTGGCGGTGATGACCATGTGGTCGCTGGGCTTTCGCAGCGCGCTTTATCCGCTATCTGAAGCACTGTTCCAGATGGATATCAGCAGTTTAGTGATGACGATGCTGATTGGTTTTGTCGCCGGTATTGCCGGCTGGTTGCTGATCAAACTGATTGCGCGCAGTAAGGCGATGTTCGGTCGCGTGCGTTCGCTGCCGCTGCGCCTGGGCGCCGGTGGTTTAATGGTCGGCTTTTTGGCGCTGATCTCCACCGATATTCTGGGGAACGGTTATGAAGTGATCGTCAAAATCATTGATGGGCAGTATGTCTTGCTGGGGCTGTTAGGATTGCTGGTTTTGAAGACGCTGGCCACCACGTTGTCGGTGGGCTCCAATGCGGTCGGTGGGCTGTTTACCCCTTCATTACTCATCGGCGCGCTGCTGGGCGTGGCGCTTGCTCAAATCGGCGTGATGCTGCATCTACCGGTGGGCGATACCTTACTGTATGCGGCCATCGGCATGGCGGCGGTGCTGGCGGCGGTTAGCCAGGCGCCGTTAATGGCGATGCTGATGGTGCTAGAGATGACGCTAAACAGTAGCCTGCTGTTCCCGATCATGATCGCGTCAGTGCTGGCATCAATGGTGGTATATCGCCTGCAGTCCTCCAGCACTTATCCGGTGGTGAGCGCGCATTTCAGCCGCTCAGAAGCTAAGTATGATTTCGATAATATGCGCGTCGACCAGCTGATCATTCCTGGTGCGGCGCTGCAGCCGGAAGAGTCGGTTGGACAGGCGCTGGCGGTCAGTTCACTCAAGCGCGAACGTTATGTTTATGTGATTAACAGCGAAGGGCAGTTTCTCGGCGTGGTGTCGATTCACGATATTTCACGCAAGGTGCTGTCGCAGGAGATCACCCTGCATTCGCCAGTGAGTAACGTGATGGACAATAACTTCCCCTGCATTTATCAAAATCAAAGCATGCGTGAAGGTTGGGAAGCCTTTGCGCGCGTAACGCTGGAGCGTTTACCGGTGCTAAATAATCCGCAAGAACGCCGCTTTATGGGCGCATTGACGAAAACCAGTCTGATTCAAAAAGCGCAGGAGTTTCTCTAAGCCGCGTTGCCGCGCATCGCCTGGTCGGTCATCCATAAGCGGGCGTCGAATTCGAGCTGGTGATAGTCCGGTTCCATGTGGCAACAGAGTTGATAGAAGGCTTTGTCATGCTCTTTTTCTTTAAGATGCGCCAGCTCGTGCACCACGATCATGCGTAAAAACGCTTCCGGTGCCAGGCGGAAGAAAGTGGAAATGCGGATCTCCGCTTTGGCTTTCAAATTGCCGCCCTGTACGCGCGAAATGGTAGTATGTAACCCCAGCGCGTGCTTCATCACCTTGATCTTATTGTCCCAAATCACCTTGCTCACCGGCGGCGCGCTGCGCATATAGCGGTTTTTCAGCGCCTGCGTGTAATCATAAAGCGCCCGGTCGCTGACGATATTATGCGTATCGGGATAGCGTTGCTGGAGAAAGGAGCCTAAACGCTCATGTTCAATGAGTGTCTGCACCTGTTCAAGGATGTTTTCAGGGTAACCCTGCAGATAGATTAATGACATTGGGATTCCCGACGAAAGACAGTATACTGCGCCCCCTTTTTAGGGCGAAAATCGCGCAAAGTGTACCACGCCGGAGATTCCATGAGCCAACTTGAACTGACCAATCGCACGCTGACGCTGCACCGCTTCCCGCCTATGCGCGAGGAGAGCCCGCTACAGGCGTGGGATTCCGCTGATGAGTACCTGTTGCAGCAAGAGCTGCCCGAGGGACCGGTGTTGGTGTTCAACGACAGCTTTGGTGCCCTGACCTGCGGATTAGGCGCGCGCCCGGTGTGGCACGTGAGTGACTCTTTACTGAGTGAACAAGCGGCGAAACAGAACCTGCGCCTCAACGAGATGGATGAGGATCAGGTGCACTTTATCGATAGCCTGGCGCCGCTGCCCGCTGCGCCAGCCGTGGTGATGATCAAAATCCCTAAAGCGCTGGCGCTGCTTGAGCATCAGCTGCGCGCGCTGCGCGAGGTGGTGACGCCGGACACGCTGATTTTGGCGGCGGCGAAAGCCAAAGATATTCACAACTCCACGCTGCAACTGTTTGAGCGCATTCTGGGTGAGAGCAAAACCTCGCTGGCATGGAAAAAAGCCCGTCTGATTTATAGCCGCTATAGCGCACCAACGTTAGCCGATCAGCCTGCGACCACCGTGTGGCCGCTCGACGATTCTGCGTATCAGATCCATAACCACGCCAACGTCTTCTCCCGCGCCTCGCTGGATGTCGGCGCACGTTTCTTTATGCAGCATCTGCCTTTTGACATTGAAGGTGAGATCCTCGATTTGGGCTGTGGCAATGGCGTGATTGGCTTGCTGGCGCTGGAACAGAACCCGGCTGCAGATGTGCTGTTTTATGACGAATCTTACATGGCGGTGGCATCAAGCAAGCTGAACGTGGAAGTGAACCGCCCGCAGGATATGGCGCGCTGCCAGTTCCGCGTTAACAACGTGTTGAGCGGCTTCCCGTCGGATCGCCTGCATGCGGTACTGTGTAATCCACCGTTCCATCAGCAGCACGCGGTGACCGATCATCTGGCGTGGCAAATGCTGCGTGATGCGAAACGCTGCCTGCAGTATGGCGGCGAGTTGCGCATCGTTGGCAACCGCCACCTCGGTTATCACGTCAAAATGAAAAAGCTGTTTGGCAACTGCGAGCTGGTGGCGTCCAATGCCAAGTTTGTCGTGTTGCGCTCGGTCAAACTGCGTTAATCAGACACTTAGCGCCAGTTCGGTCGCCTGAGCAATGGCGCGGCGAGCATCCAGCTCCTGCGCCACGTCTGCACCACCAATCACCCGCACCGCTTTACCCCGTGCGCTGAGCTCGTCCGCCAGCTGACGCAGCGGCTCCTGACCGGCACAAATCACCACATTATCTACCACCAACGTCATATCTTCGCCCTGATGACGCAGATGTAGCCCAGCATCATCAATCTTCAAATATTCGACATCACCCCACATCTGCACGCCGTGTGCCTGCAAACTGGCGCGATGAATCCAGCCGGTGGTTTTCGCCAGCCCAGCGCCCGGCTTACCTGATTTGCGCTGCAGCAGCCAGATTTGTCGATCGGCCGGCTGCGGTTGTGGGGTAATCAAACCACCACGTGCCTGTAAGCTTCGATCAATGCCCCAGCTTTGGTAGAAATCTTCATGACTGGTTTGATGCAGCAGGAACTCGGCAGTATCAAAACCAATGCCGCCCGCACCGATGATGGCCACACGTTTTCCCACCGGTTTTTTATCGCGTATGACGTCGAGATAACTCAGTACGCTAGGGTGGTCGATGCCGGGAATCGCCAGCTGGCGCGGGATGATGCCGGTAGCGATGATCACTTCATCCGAGGCTTCCAGCTCGCCAGCGGTCACCCGGTGTTGTGTGTTGATCGTTACGCCCGCGGCGGCGAGTTGATGGCGGAAATAACGCAGCGTTTCACTGAACTCTTCTTTACCGGGGATTTGCCGGGCGATGTTAAATTGCCCGCCAATCTGTGCATCAGCTTCATACAGCGTAACCTGATGGCCACGCTGTGCTGCCTGCAGGGCGAAGGCCATGCCGGCAGGACCGGCGCCTACCACCGCCAGTTTTTTCGGTAGTTCAGTGTTGATCACCGGCATTAGCGTTTCGTGGCAGGCGCGCGGATTGACCAGGCATGAGGTCACTTTGCCGACAAAAATCTGATCCAGGCAGGCCTGATTACAGGCAATGCAGGTGTTGATGGCGTCCGGCTGACCGTTTTTTGCCTTGCTGACGAAAGCGGCATCGGCGAGAAATGGACGCGCCATCGACACCATATCGGCAATCCCGTCGCGTAACAGTTGTTCGGCAATATCAGGATGGTTGATGCGATTGGTGGCGATGACCGGCACCGAAACGCGCTCGCGTAAATGTTGCGTAACCCAGGCAAAACCGGCGCGAGGCACGCAGGTTGCGATGGTCGGAATGCGCGCTTCATGCCAGCCAATGCCGCTATTAAACAGCGTCACGCCACACTGTTCCAGCGCGTGTGCCAGCGCCAGCGTCTCTTCCAGCGAGCTGCCGTTATTCACCAGATCCAGCATCGATAAGCGGAAAATAATGATGAAGTCGCGGCCAACGGCATCGCGTACCGCCTGCGTGACGGCTAGTGCAAACCGCTGCCGGCGCACCACGTCGCCACCCCAATCATCATCACGTTGATTGGTATGCGCCACCAGAAATTGGTTAATCAGATAACCTTCCGAGCCCATAATCTCAACGCCATCATAACCCGCCTGTTGTGCCAGCCTGGCGCAGCGAGCAAAGTCCTGAATGGTTTTCTGAATGTCAGCATCGCTGAGCGCTTGCGGTGTAAGGGGATTGATCGGTGCCTGCAACGCCGAAGGCGCAACCAGATCGCGCTGATAGCTGTAGCGCCCAGCATGCAGAATTTGCAGCGCGATTTTTCCGCCTGCCGCATGCACGGCACCCGTGATCTCACGGTGCCAGTCGCACTGATGCTCCTGGTTGAGTATCGCACCACCTTGCGCCACCACACCTTGCGGATTGGGGGCAATGCCACCCGTGACAATCAGCGCCACGCCTTCGCGTGCGCGCTCAGCGTAGAATGCCGCCAGACGCTCAGCGCCTGCTGCATGTTCCTCTAATCCAGTATGCATCGAGCCCATCAGGAAACGGTTTTTGAGTTGGGTAAATCCCAAATCCAGCGGGGCAAACAGGTGGGCATAATGCTCAGACATGATCACATACTCAGAAAGTGGTCGGATGAGTGAACTCTAGCGGGATTTTAGCGGGAAGGAAATGTGAGGCGTTCAGCCTGTGAGAAACATCAAAAAAAGCAGGGCGGTAAGTCGCAGACGAAAGTTTCGGACGCTTTCGCCAGGCACGGGAAGAAACCTACTCGCCCTGTAATAGCATGAAGATGGGGCTAATAAATTAGCTCTGTGGTTATGGATTTCAGTAGTACTCAATCTATTACACACTGTCCGGGGTAAGGACGAGGGATATCATGCCATGCCATCGTTCTTTAATTCCGCAAGACTGGTCTTGATTTTCTTTCAACATGCACCGTTGCGGCGTGCAAGCTCAATAATATCGAATAAATTTTTTGATTCGAGTTTTTGGAATATTTTTGTTTTATAGGTGCTGATAGTTTTATTATTCAACCCAAGTTCATAAGCGATGGTTTTATTTGATTTTCCTTGAGCGAGTTGGCGCAGGATTAAATTCTCACGATCTGTTAAGCGAGAAAGCATATCTTGCTCATTTACATAGCGCTGGCGTTTATCCAGAATGTCACCGGGCAGGTAATTTACATTATTCGAGACGCAGCCGATCGCAGCGATCAGGGTTTGAATGGGATCATAGGTTGAAACAAACCCATTTGCGCCCTGGCTAAGCGATTGTATTGAAATGTGGTTGTTCCCACCCTGGCTTATCAATATGACTTTCATCCAACTCTTCGATTTAACAATATCGCGTAAAAATGCGATGCCATTTTTTTCTTTGAATTCAGGATCTAATATCAATATGTCGATGTGCTGATGAATGATGTCATCAATGCCATCGTTAATTGTGTGCGCAGTAGTGACACAATTAAAGCCATTCATTAATAATAAAGCCTGCACGCCGGCGGCAACCAAACGATGCTCATCAATGATGAGGATTTTTGCATTAAACATATCTCTCCCTTTGACGCCATCGTAGTGATGACGCTGAAGGTATTATGTCCGCCGACGTAATGGTGCGAACCGAGAAATGTCTCGTTAAAATTATGAAGCTAAAAAAATTACTGATTTTTCAGATGAGTTACTGCGAATTCAAATAATGTCTGATTCACCCGGCCGATTTCTAATGTTATTTGCTGAATTAACGCTTGCGCGTCATACGCTTCTTCACGGTGCACTTCCAGCTGCCGACCTAATTTCATCAAGGCATGAGCATTCAGAATCGCGGCCCCCCCTTTAAGTTTATGGCCTAGCTGGGATAGCGTGCTTGCTTCCTGTGTCTGCTGCAACTCACGGAGCAATTCATCGTGGCTGGTACGGATGCTGGTGAGCAATGCCCGGCAGCTTTCCGCATCCCGCTCAGCAAGTTGGATTAAAAACGGTGGGAACAGTGCGCTATCAGATCCAACAGCTTCAGTAACGGCGACTTCATTGATCCGCTCTCTTTCATCCGCTGCTGCATAATTTTGCCGTGCGTCATCCGGGCCACGATGAATACACTGCGCGATCTTCGCCAGCAATCTATCGAGGTTCAAAGGCTTAAACAGACAGTCATTCATGCCCGCCTGTAAGCAGCGCTGCATAATATGCTGCTCGGCAGATGCGGTCAGACCAAACAGCATAATCGGTGGTAGTTGATATTGCTGCTCATATTGGCGCAACGCTTCAGCGAATTGAAAGCCATTCATCGACGGCATATTGCAATCGGTAATAATCAAATCAAAACGCAGCGGTTCCTGCTGCCAAAGCGCCAATGCTTCAGCAGCACTTTCACTCACTACCACCTGATGGCCTGACATTTCGAGTTGCTTACCGAGCAGTAAACGGTTCGGTGCATGATCATCAATCACCAGGACCGAAAGCTTGTCAGATAACGGCGGTTGTGACAGGTGAGGTTGCGTTTGATCGCGTGGTTCGCCTTGCGCTGCGCGGAAGTAGAAGGAGAAAACGGCGCCTTCACCTGGTGCACTTTCGACAATTAATTCGCCATCCAGCAAATGTGCCAGATTACGGCAGATACTTAATCCTAATCCGGTGCCCAGTTGCTGCTGATGACGATCTCCGACCTGCACGAAGGGTTCGAATATGGCATGTTGCTGATCTTCCGTCATGCCGCAGCCGTTATCGCTCACTTCAATGACGAATTCGCTGCCTTCCTCTTCCTGCGCGATGCCCTGCATAAGCACCACGGTAACCGTACCTTCTTCGGTAAACTTAATCGCGTTGCTTAACAGATTAGACAGGATCTGATTAATCATCAGCGGATCGGTTTTCACCCAGTAAGCGGCAATATCCATCTCCACACGCAGATCGAGCCCCTTGCTCTCGGCCTTATTACGGAACAGGGCGACGGCTTGCTCGATCACATCCGGCAAATAGACGGTTTCCAGCGTGGGCTGATACAGACCCGATTCAATTTTCGACAGATCGAGCACATCGCCAATTAAAGAGAGCAATGCGTGAGCTGAACTGTAGGCGACACGAATATTTTCTGAGAGCGAGTCCGCGGCATGCGATCGGGTTTCCAGCTCGAGCAGGCCAATAATGGCATGCAGCGGCGTACGGATCTCATGGCTCATGCTGGCGAGAAATTCACTTTTGGATCGATTCGCTTTGTCGGCGGCATCTTTTGCCAGCTGAAGCTCCTGCAGCAGCGCATTACGTTCGGTCACGTCCAGCCAGCCGCCGATGACGCCCGCCACATCGCCTAGTCGATCGCGAAACGGTAGCGTCCAGTGATAGAGCTGATAAGCCTGATGATCAAGCGCCATATGGATATCGCGTATCACAGCTTCGCCATCCAGCAGGGTTTGCTGGTAGCCATCTTCAATACTGTGAATGCTTTCATTGTTGCCGGTTAGCACGTCAGAAAGGCGTTTGCCAATGACCTCATCGCGGCGAAAATTCATAAAGCGTAAATAGGCTTGATTACAGTCAACCAGGCGGGTTTTTTTGTCGCGAATATACATCGCGACCGGGGATTCATTAAATAACGTATGCGTAAAATTAAGCTGATTTTTCAAGGCATTTTCGGCTTGAATACGCTGCTGAATGACTTTGCGTAAGTGATGATTCCAGAACAGGATCAACAGGATTAATCCGGCTGACACTGACACAATAATCAAAACCGCCTGTTTGTAGTTTTGCCATGAGGCGCTGAGGAACGGGGTTTCTGCCTGACGCCACTGTGCCAGCAGTTTAAACAGCGTTTCCGGTGGAATTGCCAGTAACGCTTTATTCAGAATACTGATTAACAGTTCATTACCGGGCGTAGCACGCATGACAAAACGTGCAGGTTCTGCACCCAGCGTGCTTTCGACATTTAACCTGTCGCCGAAATGATTGCGTAGCAGGTAATCCGCAAAGATTTTGGGGAGCACCACAGCGTCAACCTTGTGATCTTGCAGCTGGCGTAAGGCGTCAACCGGATCGTCTACAGGCGTAAGGTTCAGATTTGGATAGTGCTGCAGCATCCACTCTTTCATCACCTGATTGCTCAGCATCAATGCCGAACCAAATGGGAAGGTATCCTGGCCGATGATACTGCGGGGTTTCTGATTGCGGATGATAACCCAATGCGAAACTAACCACGGACGCGTGGTCAGTTGGGGATGCTTCTCGTCTTCCCGCTCAAGGATCTCCAGCGGAAACAGACTGGGCAACATATCACTGCTGCTGGTTGGTGGATCATCTTCCTGGCCATGCGCGATAAAACTCATTCCCGTGAGGTTGGTAATAAGCTCCAGCACGTCGACGGTCATGCCGCGGAATGGCATGTTTCCGGTTCGGCTGCTTAAGGGAGCCAGCACCGTTGAGAGCGAGGTATCAATGCGTGGGTGTTCCTTCAACCACTGCTCCTCTTCCTGAGTTAACGCGAGGGGATTGCTCTGCAAGACATGATGGGCATCAAGCTGCCAGCGTTTGGCTATCTGCATACGAATCGACAGCGGGATCTGCTGCAGTGCCTGATTGATCGCATCAGCCAGTTTGGGCAACTGTGGACTGATGCCAAAGCTAACATCCATGGGAATGCTCTGCTCATCGGGCGCCACTTTTAAGGCATGCGCGAACAGGTAACGATTGAGATGGTTCAGCGTGGCGGCATTGCCCCAAACCTGACCGGTTTGATCAAACACCACTGCTGCTACCGCATCGTAATAACCGGGAAAACGCACCAAATGGTCATCTTGATAGATATTCTCAAGGTATTCGCGTTGTGGGGGAGGGCCGGACCAGGCGACGCGCTGCGCAAGCGTGTGATTCAGGTTAATAGCATGATCGGGTTTATGACCTACCACACTGTAATCCAGCATCCAGGGGACGCTGGCGAGTAAAGGCTGCGGTTGTGACGATGGCAGCACGACATTGATCGCTAGCATCTGCATTTCGCCGTTAATCACCGCATTTTGCGCGGCGCTATGGCTGGGATAGTGATAGAGCTCAATCGTGGTATCGAGCATGCTTTGAATCAGAGAGAGGTAATCAGCACTGAGTCCTTCAAAGCGTCGTTTATCGGTGTCCATATATAAAGGCGGTTGTGGCTGACCTGCTACGGCAACCTTGAGCACTTTATTACGAAATCCAGAAGGAATGGGTTCCGCTAATTGCAGGGCTGGCTGCGTCGTATCATAGCGTGCAAGTAGTTGCAGTGTTTTTTCCGCCGCAACCGATGAGCAGGAAAATAAAATTAGCAGCAATAACGTTGCCAGACGAAAAATTGCAGGCTGAATGAACACGATACCATCTCAAGACAAAGTAATTACATTAATTGCAGTAAGGACAAGGGAGTATAGAGACATTTAAATAATTCTCTTCTCCTATCATCTTTGTACCTGTGTTTTGCGACCATTCTTGAAATAGTGACATATTGATAAAGAAAGCACCTGCTCGAGGAAAAATGGCTTTTTATTAATTGGTGTTTTTATTCAATGTGTTAACTAGCTCGGGACCTTTCAAGACAATTCTTATGTGGTCTGGTTGAGGAGTTAAGTCAGAATTTTCGCAGTTTTGTGTGGCCGGAAAAGTTAAAAGCCAGCGCAATAAATAAGACAGCCTGAAGAAACGAATGACAGATTCATTTTACGGGTTAAATTATTTTGATAATGATAGCGCTGCGACCGATTGATTATTTTAAGTGTCGCTTTTTAATATCATTGATTCACTTCATCTGGTGTGGTTATCACAATTGGACAAAGTTAAAACTGTAATAAAGGAATAAATAAATGGTATATGCACACAATAAGCAAGTGCGTGTTGCTGTCCTTGATGATCACCCCATGGTCCGTACCGTTTTCGAGTTGTGTTTAAAACATGAGCCCGATATTCATTTGGTGGGCACCTGGGCTTCAAGCAATGAGTTATTTAATCAGCTAAGAAGTACCACCGTTGATGTACTGGTACTGGATTTTCTTCTTGGTGAACGTGAGCTGGACGGTCTTGCGTTGGTTAAGCAATTACGTAATCACTATCCACAGCAGAAAATTCTGATCTCCTCCTCAATGGAAAGCCCGGCAATCGTCAAAATGGTGCTGAGCGCGGGCGTAAAAGGGTTTATCGGCAAAAGTCACAATATGCAGGATATTACGCACGCCATCCGTCAGGTGGCGCAAGGGCGTTTATTCTTGTCTAAAGAAGTGGCCTATGAAGTGGAAAATCTCTATGTGATGAGCGAAGAGTCGCTGGATGAGAACCACGATTTCAACAGCAAAGGCAATATGTATGAGAAGGTGAAAACCCTAAGCCCACGCGAAGTAGAAGTGGTGCGGTGTTTCCTTGATGGTTTGAGCGTGTCGCAGATTGCAGTGAAATTTAAACGCAGCCGTAAAACTGTGAGCGGACAAAAACAATCTGCGTTGAAAAAACTGGGTTTGCGCTCAGATTCAGAGCTGTTCAAATACAGTCACGACCTGATGTCGGGCTACTGATTCTCTTCACAGGCGGCAATTCATGACCGCCTTTTTCCTGTTCTGCATTGCGTACATCACGTTCCCAGTAACACCTGTTCCGTAACATGTTTTTGAGTGATCTTTGTCACAGTTTAACGCTGCGTAACCCGGTCTGATGGCCCCATTGTTTAGCACTCAGGGGGATAGGATGAATATCGACACGCAATCCGGTGTGATCACTGGAAAAAAACAAGTCAGCGTTGCACAGCAGCAGGTGAAATGGGAGGGAAAAGGCACGTTAGTTCGCATTACGCGCGGCGGCATCTGTGGCTCCGATCTGCATTACTATCAGGAAGGTAAGGTCGGCAGTTTTGAGATCAAAATGCCGATGATCCTCGGACATGAAGTGATTGGCTACGTGGTGGAAAGCGATAATCAACAACTAAAGCCGGATCAAAAAGTCGCGGTCAATCCATCTAAACCCTGCGGCGAATGCAAATATTGCCAGCGCGATCAGGAAAACCAGTGCACCTCAATGCGCTTCTTTGGTAGCGCCATGTATGTCCCGCACGTTGACGGCGGCTTTACCCAATACAAAGTGGTAGATAGCGCGCAATGTGTGCCTTTTCCGCAGGATGCCGATGAAACGGTGATGGTCTTCGCCGAGCCGCTGGCAGTGTGCATTCACGCAACGCATCAGGCGGGCGATCTCACCGGCAAACAGGTATTTATTTCGGGTGTTGGGCCTATAGGTTGTCTGATTGCGGCGGCGGCAAAAGCACGCGGAGCAGCATCGATTGTCTGTAGCGACATCAGCGAACGTTCACTGAAGATGGCGCAGCAAATGGGTGCAACCGACGTCATCCATGCAGCTGATGGCGATTTCGCGCCTTATCTTGCCGACAAAGGCTATTTCGATGTGGCGTTTGAAGCCTCTGGGCATCCCTCTTCGCTGCAGCGTTGCCTCGATGTGGTCTGTGCTAAAGGTACGCTGGTGCAGGTTGGCATGGGCGGTACCATTCCGAACTTCCCGATTATGGCGCTGATTGCTAAAGAGATTAATCTGGTCGGTTCCTTCCGCTTTACCCATGAATTTAATACCGCCGTCGAGTGGCTGGCTAACGGTGTGGTTGATCCCTTGCCGCTGTTCAGCGGCGAATACGCCTTGCAGGATATTGATGCCGCGCTGCAGTTTGCTGGCGATAAAACCCGCGCCGCTAAAGTTCAGTTAACCTTTTAAGGAGCAGTGATGAGTCAGTTATTTTCCCTCGAAGGTAAGCGTGTACTGCTCACCGGTTCAGCGCGTGGCATTGGCTTCCTGCTGGCGCGCGGTCTGGCTGAGGCTGGCGCCGAAGTGATCGTCAATGCCACCACCGATGCAGGCGCACAGAAAGGTGCCGCCCAGCTGCGTGAGTTGGGGCTGCGTGCGCACGCCAAAGCCTTTGACGTCACCCAATCGGCGCAGGTCAGGCAGGCGGTTGATGAGATTGAAGCGGAGTGGGGCGCCATTGATGTGCTGGTGAACAATGCCGGCATTCAGCGCCGTCGTCCGTTCCTCGAATTCCCTGAACAGGACTGGAATGACGTGATTGCCGTCAACCAGACGGCGGTATTTCTGGTGTCGCAAACCGTGGCGAAAAAAATGGTGGCGCGTCAGCAGGGTAAAATTATCAACATTGGTTCGATGCAGAGTGAATTGGGCCGCGACACCATCACGCCGTATGCCGCCTCAAAAGGTGCTGTCACCATGCTGACGCGCGGCATGTGCGTGGAGCTCGCGCGTCACAACATTCAGGTGAATGCGATTGCGCCGGGCTATTTCGTCACGGAGATGACGCAGGCGCTGGCCGACGATCCCGCCTTTACGGGTTGGCTAACCAAACGTACACCCGCCGCACGCTGGGGCAAGCCAGAAGAGTTGATTGGCGCGGCAGTGTTCCTCGCGTCGGGCGCATCGAACTTCGTTAACGGCCATCTGCTGTTCGTTGACGGTGGCATGCGTGTCGCGGTGTGATGCCGAGGTGCGGCTGGCATTATCGCCGGGCCGCGCCTAAACCTTAATCACCCCTCTGTATTCCTAAGGATAATAAAAAATGCCAATAACCATCATTGTGCTGGGTGTGATACTGCTGCTGGTGTTGATGATTGTATTTAAGGTCAACGGCTTCATTGCGTTGGTGTTTGTGTCGGCGGTAGTGGGTATTGCCGAAGGTATGACGCCGCTGAATGTGATGGCCTCGATTCAGAAAGGGATCGGCTCGACGCTGGGCGGGTTAGCGATGATCCTCGGCTTTGGTGCTATGCTCGGGCGGCTGGTTTCGGATACCGGTGCGGCGCAACGCGTGGCAACGACGCTCATCGCCGCCTTCGGTAAAGAGCGGCTGCAATGGGCGCTGGTAGTTACTGGGCTGATCGTCGGTCTGGCGATGTTCTATGAAGTTGGCTTCGTGCTGCTGTTACCGCTGGTGTTCACTATCGTGGCCGCTGCGGGCTTACCCTTGCTGTATGTCGGTGTACCCATGGTTGCCGCGCTGTCGGTGACTCACTGCTTCCTGCCACCGCATCCCGGTCCAACGGCGATTGCCACTATCTTTGGGGCGAATCTCGGCACCACTTTGCTGTACGGCATGATCATCACCATCCCGACGGTGATTATTGCCGGGCCGATTTTCTCAAAATTCCTCAAAGGTTTTGAGAAGTCGCCGCCAGAAGGGCTTTATAACCCGAAAATTTTCACCGAAGAAGAGATGCCAGGCTTCGGTATCAGTATCTTTGCCGCGGTTATTCCCGTGGTGCTGATGGCGATCGCCGCCGTGTTTGAGTTAACCACGCCAAAAGAGAACGCGTTACGTCAGTTCTTTGAATTCATCGGCAACCCGGCGGTGGCGCTATTTATTGCGGTGGTGATTGCAGTGCTGACGCTAGGCCTGCGCAACGGTCGCAAGATGGAAGAAGTCATGGATATGTGTGGCGAGTCGATTGCCGCTATCGCCATGATCCTTTTCATCATCGCCGGTGGTGGTGCGTTCAAACAGGTGCTGGTGGACAGCGGTGTCGGTAATTATATCGCCGACATGATGAAAGGCTCGTCACTGTCGCCACTGCTGATGTGCTGGACGGTGGCGGCGATGCTGCGTATCGCACTGGGTTCGGCGACGGTCGCCGCCATCACCACCGCAGGTATTGTGACGCCGATTATCGCTGCAACCCATGCCGATCCGGCCTTAATGGTGCTGGCAGTTGGCGCTGGCAGCGTGATCGCCTCACACGTTAACGATCCTGGCTTCTGGCTGTTTAAGGGCTACTTCAACCTGAGCGTAGTGGAGACGTTGAAAACCTGGACGGTAATGGAAACGCTGATCTCTATTCTGGGTTTAGCGGGCGTTCTCGCTCTTAATGCTGTGATTCACTGACCGTCGAGGCTTCACAGGGAGGTGAAGCCTTAAGCGCGGGTGCGAATCCACGAAAAGCGCGATTGGTAGCCGCTGTCAAAGTGGGTGTTGTAGCGATAGCTGGATCCCGACTCCGCCATGCAATAAGTGCAAACCTTCAGCACCTCAATATGCTCAGCCTGAATACCGCGCTGTAACAATAATTCCCACGCCAGATGTGGCAAATCAAACCAAATTCCTTGCTGCTGTGCTTGCGCCTGCGGGCGAATGGCCTGTGCATTGTGTGGCTGCTGAGCTGACCACTTTAGGGGCGGAAGATCGGGACGATCCTGCATTTGCGTGACAAGATCCTGGCCCAGTTCATAGCAGCATGGACCGATGGCGGGACCGATGGCCACATGCAGCGTTTCGAGCCTGGCGCCCCGTGCTAACAGACGATCGACGGCATTATGTAACACACCGCCCAGCGTGCCTTTTAATCCGGCGTGAACCGCCGCCACCTGATGCTGCTGCGTATCAGCAAATAAAACCGGCAAACAATCGGCGGTATACACCGCTACCGGCAGATGATCTTCGCCAATCACGCCATCGGATTCACAACTTTTTGGCGGCAGATTTTGCTTAGCCAGCACCACGTTAGCGCTATGACGCTGCTGGCCATAAGCCGCATCGCTTGGAACCGGCTGACCAGCGGGTTGAAATGCGTATTCCAGCCAGGAAAATCCATCCAGCAGCGTTGATCGTGGACCGCTGTGTTGGTGCTGTGTCATAAGTCTCTCCTCTTATAAAACGGCGTTATTCTGGTGCCCACAGCTTACGTTAACTGCTACATTTTTAAAGCTTTACAAAAACTGACCCTAATCACTTAAGGATGAAATGATGAAAAAAACCACCTTGCTGGCGGCGTCCGGCTTAATGGCGTTAGCGCTGTCAGGCTGTGCGCAAACCTCAAACCAGCAGGCGCAGCAACAGCTCGGTCAGCAGTCGGTACTGGCAGTAAACTGGTTCCAGCAATCCGGCGAGTATCAGGCATTGAGCTGGCAGGCCTTTAACTCAGCGCGCATGGCGTTTGATCAGGCGCCATCGCTGGCGGGAAAACCCAAAGCGGTGATTGTCGATCTGGATGAAACGATGATTGATAACAGCGCTTACAGCGCGTGGCAGGCGAAGAACGGTCAGCCATTCTCCGGCAAAACCTGGTCGGCATGGACCCAAGCGCGACAGGCAACGGCAGTTCCGGGCGCAGTGGAGTTCGCCAATTACGTCAACAGCCACGGCGGCACCATGTTCTATATCTCCAATCGCGATCAAAAGGATTACACCGCGACCGTTGAGAACCTGAATAAGTTGGGCTTCACCGGCGTTAGCGATAAAACCGTGCGTCTTAGCACCGGCAATTCGAATAAGCAGGAGCGCTTCGATGCGGTGAAAAATGCCGGTTATAACGTGGTGCTGTACGTCGGCGATAATCTGAATGATTTTGGTGGTGCGACCTGGCATCAGGGGAATGCTCAGCGGCAGCAGTTTGTCAGTCTCAACCATCAACGTTTTGGCACTCAATTCATTGTATTGCCGAATCCGCTGTATGGTGACTGGGAAAGTGGTATGGCAGAAAACTATAACAAGCTGACACCTCAACAGCAGTTGCAGGTGCGTGATGCGCGCATGAAAGCGTGGAACGGTAAATAGTTCGTCAAGCGAAATAGCGCCTGTCCTTGCAGGCGCATTTGTGCCCTCTTCAGGTCCAGTCATATTTACTTTTTCATGTAACTATTATTCCCCTCATTATTTTCCTGATCTCTTGCTTAATATATGCGCTGTGAATGGTGAAATATATTGCCTAATGGGCGGTAAGGTAGTGAATCACGCTAATCATAAATTTTTTAATTAAGATTTCTCTCAACACAAAATGTTTAAATTAACGAATAAATAGGAAGGCACAGTGTTGATGTGTGTATATTTTTGTAATGGTATAAAGAATATAACATTAATTTCTTACCCTATTTATTTGTTATCAATGCATATTATTTGAATTATGCATAATGCGCTCACTTGCATAACATTACTTAAATTATACATTTGTTGAATCTATTTTTACAAAATAGCCATGTATGGCGACCGTATAAATATTCCTGATGCAACTCTATCCATAAGCGTCTATAAACAATTTTTGTGAGGAAGTTCTGCTTTCATCCTCAATTGTTCTCAATAGCCGCGTTTAATGACGACGCTATTCCCTGAAAGCGATATTTTTAAACGTTGAGAGAAGATTATTGTGATGACCCTAAAACCTTTATTAGCGAAAAATCGCAGGTGGGCTTTGCCGCTCTGCAAGCGGTTAATTACCCTTTGTGCAGAGGAAGATACGCCATGAATTTAAACACGCTTCGTCAGGATATTCCGGCTGGTTTGGTGGTGTTTCTGGTGGCGCTGCCGCTGTGTCTTGGTATCGCTCAGGCTAGCGGACTGCCACCCTTTGCTGGTCTGCTTACCGGCGTGATTGGCGGTTTGCTGGTCACTGCGCTGAGCCCTTCGCGCTTTGCGGTCAGCGGTCCGGCGGCGGGATTAGTCACTATTGTGGTCGCGTCGATCGCGACGCTAGGCAGTTTTTCTGCCTTTCTCACCGCGCTTATTCTGGCGGGTGGATTGCAGTGCCTATTTGGCTTATTACGTGCCGGACGTTTTATCACGCTGGTACCGAGTAGCGTCATTAAAGGCATGCTGGCGGCAATTGGTATTTTGCTGATTATGCAGCAAATTCCGGTGGCACTGGGTGCCGCGGGAGACGTCGAATTAATTTCGCTGGTGAACGGTGAGTTTCAGTTCTCAAGCAGTGCAATGTTGGTTGCCGGCACTGGCCTGATCATCCTCTGGTTGTGGACCACGCCGCTGATCAAATCGGTGAAGGCCCTGAACTGGATGCCCGGTCCGCTGGTGGCGGTACTGGTGGGTTGTGCTGCGACGGTGTTTGGCGAGCGCATGTTTCCTTCACTGGCAGAAAGCTTGCCGCGTATCGCACTGCCGGCCTTCGATAGCATGTCAGCGTTGGTGGCAGAACTGGAAACGCCAGATTGGCAAGCATGGCGGAATCCTTCGGTGTGGATGGTGGCGATAACCCTGGCGCTGGTGGCGAGTCTTGAAACACTGCTGAGTCAGGAAGCGCTAAAAAAACTGCGTCCGCAGCATCCTGCGCCATCGCCCAACAGAGAGATGTTTGCTCAGGGAATGGGTAATTTGGCCGCCGGTTTCCTCGGCGCAATGCCCATTACCGCGGTGATTGTGCGCAGCTCGGTTAACGTCAGTGCGGGGGCGCAAACTAAGCTCTCCATCCTGATTCATGGTGGGCTGCTGCTGATCTGCGGCTTGTGGTTTAGCCATCTGCTGAATGCTATCCCGCTTGCCAGTCTGGCGGCCGTGCTGCTTTATACCGGCTATAAGCTGGCTACGCCACGCCTGTTCATTGAGCAGATGCGCATGGGGCCACAGCAATATGTGCCATTCCTTGCCACTATCGGCGGCATTATCGTATTTGGCATGCTGGCCGGCATCGGAATTGGCATCGCGACGCAAATTCTTTGCAGTATCTATAAAAGCCATCGCAATGCATTGCAGCTCACGCGTTATGACGATCATTACGTATTACGCTTCCAGCAAAATCTGACCTTTATGCATAATCCGAAACTGCAGGGATTACTGGCAGAGATTCCGGAAAACAGCGTGGTGGTTGCCGAGCACGATAACGCTAAATATATGGATCCGGATGTGAAGGCTGTGCTGCAAGACTTTGGCGAAAACGCGCGCCAACGTGGCATTCGCCTCAGTCAGTGGCCTGTGGCGTTGAAATAACCCTTAATCCTGGCATTAACGGTAGTTTTGAAAGTAAAAATCGGATATCTCGGATAGCCGATTTTTTTATTTACAGGGCATAATTGCCGCCGGCTTGATCTTTTGTCTCTGGCGTTCCCACCCTGCCATTTGGTTTCCATGCTGTTTTCATGGCAGATTGAGCGCCGTCCAGCCGCAGAGTAGGATGACGAACACTTGCTTAATTACCGAATCATCGCGCGGTTATTTCAGGTTTAATGCTTGCTGATGCCCATGGCTGATGGCAGCAATTTCTACGTTACAGGGTTCAGACGTATGCGCGTTATGCTGTTTGAAGAGAATAATTTAAAAAAGAATACTCTCACGCTGTTCTTCATTACGCTTTTTTTCTGCTTTATTGGCAGCCATTTGCGCATCCCGCAAGAGTTTTCACTGTTCTGGCCGGTGAATGCATTGGTCGCCGGTTTAATGGTGCGTAATCCGTTTTTGCACACCACTTCCAGCTATCTGGTGTGCTTCAGTGCGATGATTTTTAACGACACGGTATTTTCCGGCTGGGCGCTGCCTGCGTTTACCGTGAATTTTGCCAATATTCTTTTTATCCTCGTCTCGGTCAGTATGCTGATCAAACATCTGCAACGTCCTTCTGCTAACAGCCAGGTGGTCAATGCCATGCGCATTTTCCCAGCCTGTTTTCTCGGCGCGGCGGCTTGCGCAACCTGGGGGGCATGGGCGCAGGATATCGACTTCAATGCGCGTTTTATCGTGGCGTGGGGCGACTGGTTTAGCGAGCAATTCTCAACGTCGCTGATGTTGCTACCGGTCATGCTGGCGCGTCCGCTGCGCACCGTAGCGCCGCGTACCTTGCTGCATCCGGGCAAACTGTTGCCACTGGCAGCGGTGATCCTGTCGCTGACCGTGGGCGCATTGATTGGCGGCGCAGGCAGCCTGACATTCCCGGTGCCAGCGCTGATCTGGTGTGCAATTGTGTTGCCCATTCCGCTGACCAGCCTGGTGATCCTCATCACCGGCATCACCGAGATTGTATTAGTGTCGCATGGCGTGATGAACATTCAGGGCGACGACGCGCTACTACCGATTAGCCACCTCACTTCAGCCCGCCTTGGCGTGGCCACTGTCGCGCTGAGTCCATTGTTGGTGGCGGTGAGCATGGACGCGATTCGGCAGTTGAATCATCGTCTCGCATTACGAGCAAATTTTGATTTTCTCACTCAGCTACTCTCGCGTTCTGGCCTGTATGAGAGCCTGAGAAATGAGCCATTTTCACTGCAGCGTGAAGCGGGCGTGGTGATGCTGGATGTCGACTATTTCAAAGCCATTAATGACAATTTTGGTCATGATGCCGGAGATTGCGTGCTGGAAGAGATTGCGCGTCGTATTCAGCGGGTAGTGGGCAATCGCGGTATGGTTTGTCGCTTTGGCGGGGAGGAGTTTGTGATAGTGGTTTTCGACTGCAATCACAGCCAGCTGTACCAACTGGCCGAAACGGTGCGTCAGGCGATGGTGAAAGAGAAGTTCTGGATTCAGGGCAACACGGTGACGGTGACAGCCAGCTTAGGTCTGGCGCGCGGCAGTGCGCAGAGCGAACGTGAGTGGCCCGGCGTAATTAACCGTTTAGTGTCAGCGGCGGATAAAAACCTCTACCTCGCCAAGCGCAATGGCCGTAATCAAACCTCACCGGCGATGGAGCCGCGCAGCATGATGCATGACGTGGCCTGAGCCACGTCACACTTGACTACACGCTGCTTTTCAACTGGCTGCTCTGCTGATGGCGCTGCTGCGCCAGCTCAATCAGGCGAGTTATCAAATCGCTGTAGCTCAAACCCGCAGCCTGCCATAACTTTGGATACATACTGATGTTGGTGAAGCCAGGTAAGGTATTCACTTCGTTGACAATAATCTCGCCATCATCCTGCAGGAACACATCCACGCGCGCCATGCCAAAACACTCCAGCGCCTGGAATGCGGTGATCGCCACGGCGCGAATCGCCTCGCTGGCTTCGTCACTGATGGCGGCGGGAACCACCACCTGCGCACCGCTTTCGCTGATGTATTTAGTGTCGTAGGAGTAGAAAGCATCGTGCACCACGACCTCACCACAGGGACTGGCTTGCGGGGACTCATTACCCAACACGGCGCATTCGATTTCGCGTCCTTTGATACCTTGCTCAATCAGGACCTTACGATCGAAAGTAAAGGCGAGGTCCAGCGCGACATCAAACGCTTCCAGGCTATCGACTTTACTCACCCCGACCGAAGAACCCTGGTTCGCGGGTTTGATAAACAGCGGCAAGCCAAAGCGGGCAATCACCGCTTGGGCATCGACATGGGCACGTTGTGTCTGGATCACACTCAGCCACGGTGCCACCTTGAGTCCCGCATCGCGTAGCAGACGTTTGGTGAAATCCTTATCCATGCTGACCGCAGAACCGAGCACGTCAGAACCGACAAACGGCAGATTGGCCATGCGCAATAAACCCTGCAGCGATCCATCTTCGCCCAGCGTACCGTGCACGATCGGGAAAATCACATCCAGCTGTGAGAGCGGTTGCGCTTGCTGACGGGTAATCAGCTGCTGAGAAGAGCTGCCAGGTACCAGCGCGACATGTTCACCTGAACGATTGAGGGCAATCAGCGCCGGATTCTCGGCGTTGAGCAAGAACCCTGACGCATCATTCAGATGCCACTCCCCCTGCTTATCAATCCCCAGTAAAACCACCTCATATTTACTCTTATCGATGGCTTCGAGGATATTTTTGGCTGACTGTAATGACACTTCGTGCTCGGCCGACTTGCCACCAAACACAACTCCTATCCGCTGTTTTGCCATTGCTAATTGTCCGATTGCTATCAAGCGAGCCAGTAAGATAACACGCCTAGGACAGCCATCAACAGCCCTGCGATTATCGTTATAAAAGAGCGGCATAAAGCCCACCGCAGCGCCCCCAGTCATGAGTTTAAACAAATATTCATAACCGTTTGAGACAAGTCTTGGACGGCTTAAAACCTGCCTTCTGTCAGAATTTTCCCAATTCAAACAGGTACAACGGTGGGCAATCTGCTCACCGTTTTTTGTCAGGTTTACAGGAGTCGGGAAATGGTCGACCAGAAGCAGGATGCTGTGGAGCAGGATGCGCGTTCTGTTGCTCGTATTGAAACCACGGTAGATGACACGTTGTTAAAAAGCGTGGCTTGGATCTGCAAACACTACAAACGCGAGAAAAGTGAAGAAGCGCTGGTGGCCGGTTTGCCAAAAGCGACATTGCTCTCACCCTCACAGGCCATGACTGCGCTAGAGAATGCGGGTATCACCGGCGGCATGGTGGAGCGGCGTCTGCAAGATTTACCGGAACAACTGATGCCGATGATTCTGCTGCGCAAAGAGGGCGGCGGGTGCATTGTGCTGTCGCGCCGCATTCATACCAATGAGGAGAATCAGCGCGAACTGCGTTTCCAGTTGGTGATGCCAGAAGTCAGTGCCTCTGCTGTCGAGATGAGCATGGCGGAACTTTATGAGATCTACGCTGGCTTTGCCGTGATGGCAAAACCGACAGCGGTGGTGGATGAACGCGCCAGCGAAATGTTGCCGGAAGTGAAAGGCCACTGGCTGTTTTCCACACTGTGGCGCTATCGACGCTACTACCGCAGTGCGGCAATTGCGGCTGTGTTGATTAACGTTTTAGCGCTCTCCAGCATCTTCTTCACCATGAACGTTTATGACCGCGTGGTGCCAAATCAGGCGTTTGTGACGCTGTGGTCGCTGGCGATTGGCGTCACCATCGCCATGGTGTTTGAAGCGGTAACGCGCTTTGTACGTGCTCATCTGCTGGATATGGCCGGTAAAAAAGCCGATCTGGTGCTGGGTAGCATGCTGTTCCGCCAGGCACTCTCAATCCAGATGGAACATAAACCGGCTTCTTCCGGTACGTTTGCCAACCAAATCCGTGAGTACGAATCCGTGCGCGACTTTGTGGCCTCGGCGACGCTGGCAGCCATTTCCGATCTGCCCTTCATTCTGATGTTTGTCGGCGTCATTTTCTTCATTAGCGGTCCGCTGGCCATCATCCCTCTGATGATGATCCCCATGATCATCATCGTCAGTGCCGCGATCCAGTGGCCGCTGGCGCGCATCATGAAAGAGAACTTGCGAGATGCTTCGCTTAAACAAGGCGTGCTGATTGAGTCGGTTGAAGGCATGGAAACGCTGAAAGCCGTTGGTGGTGAAGCGCATATGCAGCGTCGTTGGGAAAACTTCAGCGCGCTGCAATCAGCTAACTCGATGAAATCAAAACGTTACTCGACGCTGGCAACCGGTGTGGTGACGTTCCTACAGCAATTCCAGACGGTAATGTTGGTCGTAGCCGGTGTTTATCTGATTAACGAAGGCACTTTTACCATGGGTGCAATGATCGCGACCGTCATGCTCGCCAGCCGTGCCACCGGTCCACTCGGTCAGGTAATTGGCCTGGCAGTTCGCTATCAGCAGGCAAAGGCGGCATTAACCTCGTTAAACAAGCTGATGGAAATGCCCGTCGATCGCGACAGCAGTAAAACCTACCTCACGGATCCTCCGCTGAGTGGTGAGATCACGCTGAGCAACGTCAACTTCTCCTATCCGGCTCCGCCGATGAAGCCCAATCCGGAGATCCTCAAAGATATCTCGTTAAGCATCAAAGCCGGAGAGCGTGTGGCGATTCTGGGTCGTATCGGCAGCGGCAAGTCCACCTTGCTACGTGTAATGGCGCGTTTGTACCAACCCGTGCAAGGACAGATATCCGCCGATGGTCTGGATGTGAACCAGATTGATCCGGCGGACTGGCGTAAAGCGGTGGGTTTTGTCGGCCAGGATGCACGTCTTTTCTACGGCACGCTGCGCGAAAACGTCATGATTGGGCGTCCAGATGCGACGGCCAATGAGCTGCTGCGCGTGCTTAATCTCACCGGTTTGGATCATGTCGCCGCACGTCACCCGAGTGGGATCAATCTGACGGTAGGAGAGGGCGGTGAAGGTTTGTCCGGCGGTCAGCGTCAGCTGGTTTCCCTGGCAAGAACGCTGTTAACGCGCCCTAAAGTGCTACTGATGGATGAGCCGACCAGCGCAATGGACAGCATGACTGAAAACCAATTCCTGGCGCATTTACGTCGTGCCAGTGAAGGACACACGCTGATTGTGGTGACGCACCGTCCGTCCATTCTGGCGCTGGTTGATCGCATCATCGTGGTGGAAGAGGGAAAAGTGGTCGCAGACGGCCCGAAAGATCAGGTTCTGGCCGCGCTGGAAGGAAAAAATAAAGTTCGTCGGCCGCGTCAGGCAGTTGAACAGGTAGTGGATGCCCCAGCCCCCGCAAACGATGCTTCGGCAGTGTCAGCGCCGGTGGAAGCAGCAGCAGAGGAGGCTGCAGTATGAGCAAATTAATGCCATGGCGTAAGAGCGCGAAAGGTCTTTCCGCTGCTGATGCCGAATTCATGAATGACGTCCAGGCTTCACTGCTGTCACAAACCACACCCGGTTCCAAGCTGGTGATGTGGATCATCATTGCGGTATTAGGTGTCGGCATTACCTGGGCCAACTACGCGCGAGTGGAAGAGATCACCAAAGGAGATGGCAAAGTCATTTCTCGTAGCCGTGAACAGGTCATACAGAGCCTGGAAGGCGGCATTCTGGCTGAGATGAACGTGCGGGAAGGTACGGTGGTGGATCGCGGTGATGTGCTGCTGAAGATTGATCCGACGCGCGCGCAATCAAGCTACCGCGAAGTACTGAGCAAAGTAGTGGGTTTGAAAGGCAGCATTGCACGCTTGCGTGCAGAGGCTTATGAGCAGCCGTTGATGTTTGATGAGCAGGTAAAAAGCGATCCGGCCGTTGTCTCACAGGAAACCAAAGCCTATGAGTCACGTAAAAGGGCTTTGAATGACAGTGTTAACTCGCTGCAACGTAGTTATGCACTGTCGATGCGCGAGATTCGTCTGGCAGAGCCGCTCGCTGCTAAAGGTCTTTTGTCAGAAGTCGAATTGCTGCGAATGCAGCGTCAGGCGAACGACATTCAGGCGCAAATCGTTGAACGTCGTAACCGCTATCAGTCTGACGCTCATGCAGAGCTGGCGCGTATGGAGCTTGAGCTGGGCCAGGTCAGTGAAAACCTTATTGGTCGTGCCGATATCGTTGAGCGTACCACCATTAACGCGCCGGTTCGCGGCACGGTGAAAAACGTGCGTGTTAATACCATCGGCGGGGTGATTCAGCCGGGCGAACATATTCTGGAAATCGTTCCTCTGGAAGAACAGCTGCTGGTAGAGGGAAAAATTCGTCCTTCGGATGTGGCATTCCTGCGCCCTGGTTTACCGGCCAAGGTAAAGATCACTGCCTACGACTTTGCAATCTACGGCGGGCTTGATGGACACGTGGAGTACATCAGTCCGGATACGTTGAAAGACGATCAGAAAGCCGCCAGTGGACGTCCGGATGATACCTACTATCGCGTATTAATTTTGACGGATAAAAGCACCTTACATGCGGGCAATAAAGATCTGCCGATTATTCCCGGCATGATCGCTACCGTCGAGGTGCGCACGGGTGAGAAAACCATTCTCGATTACCTGCTGAAGCCGGTCCTGAAAGCCAAAGAAGCATTCCGCGAGCGTTAATAATCATGAAAAATAATAACAAGATGCGCCATACACAGGCGCGTCATCTCTCTTTGCTTGCCGTATGTGTCGCGGTTGTGATGGCACCCGCGGTTAATGTAATGGCTGATTCCACCAGTGAGCTGATGATGTTTGCGGAGATGAGCGGCCATCGCCCGATTGCGCCACCTCCGAAAGCGGTGCGAGCGCTACCTGCGCCGGTTGCAGTTGCGCCAGCACCCGTGCCATCGGTATCTGCGCCAACCTTCGCGCGGCCAATAATATCTCAGCCCAAACAGCAGCCAATCGTTGCTGAAAGGCAGATTCCTGCGCCCGTTCATATTCAGCAGGTTCAGCCGCCAGCTGCGCCAACGTTGCCGCCTGCGGTAGCAGAGATTCCTCAACAACGTGCAATTGTTGAGCCACCGACATCAGCCAGGGCCATGTCTACTTATGCTGCGGAGATACAGGGCGGCGGCTTCCTGACCGAGGAGCAACGCCGTCCCGAAGCACAGCCGTTTAATCCGATGCAATCGGTGCGTAGTGTTAAGCAAGAGCCGCAACCTGCGCAGACTACGTCTTATGCGCCAGCAGCTAGCTCCCCGGCTAATTTCAGTTATGTCAGCCCGTCTGTTGCAAGCGATCCGGTAGGGAAAAGCTCGCCGGTGATGCTCAGTGGCACGTCGAATGAAACGGTCGCAGAAAGTGAAATTCGCCAAAAGTTTCTCTCAGCTGCACGCATTACCTGGCGAATCAGCCCGGCGTTGAGGTCCTATATCGCGCAGGGCGATGCGGCTGAGGCCAGCGTTGATGAAGCCAAAGGTCAGCGTTGGCCGCAGGTTGATGTCAGCGCTGCTTCAGCCACGAAAGAGTTTGGTAGCGGCACTAAAAATTACGAATACCAGGGCAATACGCCATCCTTAGGAGTTTCGGTGGCGACCAACCTTATCGACTTTGGCCAAACGAGCCGTACCATCGAAAGTCGCGAGGAGCGCGTGACGTCGGCAAGGCAGTCGGTTCAGGCTCAACGCGAAGATCTGGCAATGCAGGTGACTAATGCGCTGATTGAATGGAATAAACAACAGCACGTTATCAGCATCAGTAAGCAATATCTCGCACGTATGGCAGACCTAACCAAGATGTTGAGTGGAATTGTTCAGTCTGATGCGGGACGTCGTAGTGAATTGACGCAGGCGAAAGGGCGCTTACTTCAGGCGCAAAGCTACCTGGAAAATGCCGAATCACGCGCGCGTGATGTAGAAATCACCCTGAATCGCCTGATGGGCAATAGCCGTGTGACTTTGCCAGCCAGCGACAATTGGGCTCTATCGTTTGGTGACTTAAATCGCCAGTTGGCCAGCCTGGATGTCCATCCTCTGATCTTACGCGCCAGTGCTGAAGAGCGTGCAGCGTTCAAAGAAGCCGAGGCGATTAAAGCCTCTGGTTTACCCAAGCTCAACTGGACGGTAAGCAAAAACACGCGCGAAGATCAGTTGGGACGACAACAGGCGTGGCAAACCGGTTTGAACGTAAGCTGGGGCTTGTTCCGCGGTGGTTCCACTAACGCCCAGGAAATTGCTGCGATTAAGCGCGCCGAGGCGAGCCGTCAGCAAGTGCAGGAGCAGCGTCGCGATCTGGAAAACCGCGTGCGTGCTGCTAACCAAAATGCGCATTCAACGGCTGAGCGCGCCACATTATACAAAAACCTGATCGTGGAATCTGACCGTATCCGCAAAGACTTTTATGATCAGTGGTATCACTTAGGTCGTCGCACATTGCTGGACGTACTGAGTGCTGAAAGCGATCTGTATAACAACCAGGTGAGTGAGGTCAGCAACCGCTTTGATAGTTATGCCGCCATTATCAGTGGTTACGCTAACTCAGGCACACTGAGCCGTTGGCTGACGACGGGACGATAAGCATGCACATTTAACCCGCTTCGGCGGGTTTTTCGTCATAAACCCAAATTAAACGAAGTGGATTTTGCGGTTGGCAATGCAGCGCAAGGCGCTCTAAAATCGCGGCGAATTTTTACTCAAGAGGATAACGACATTGGACACAAGTCCCGAACGATTACAACAGGCTCTTGCGGTAAGATAGCTCTTGTAACGCTGTCTTAACCGCGCGTTAAGACGGTAGATATCCTTTCTGAATCTCTCCTTTCATTAGCGTAATGCTGCTGATTCACGGCGGTATTGGCACTGTCTGTAATCCATTTTTAACCTGTGTTTTTCCGCACTCTTAAATGCTGCGGAGTGAGGTCTATTATGGATTGGAAAATCTTTTTACTGCGCGTCACCGTCGCGTTGGTGTTGGGTGCGTTAATTGGCTGCGAGCGTCAGTTACGTCAACGTATGACTGGACTGCGCACCAATGCGCTCGTTAGCACCGGCGCATGTCTCTTTGTTTTGATGACGCAAAGCGTACCCGGCATCGCAACTGATGCATCGCGGGTTGCGGCTTATGTCGTCTCAGGGATCGGCTTTCTCGGCGGTGGCGTGATCATGCGTGATGGCCTGAACATCCGCGGATTAAATACCGCCGCAACCTTATGGTGCACGGCTGCTGTTGGCGTGCTGTGCAGCATGGGACTGCTGTTGGAGGCAACCATTGGCTGCATGGTGATCCTGTGCGCCAATATCCTGTTGCGCGAGTTGGCGCTTGGCATTAACCGCCAAACCATCGTCTCAGCCGCCGAAGCGATACAGCACTATAAAGTGCAAATCATCTGTCTGGCACAAGACGAAGTTCAGGTACGCAGCCTGATGCTGCATACGCTGGGTGGCAGCGGCTTACGTCTGCAATCACTACATAGTGAAGACATGGATCCACCACATCGTATGGAGGTTAATGCGGAGGTGATGGGAAATCCGACATTAACCGATCAGCTTGAGAGCCTGGTGAGCCGTATTAGCCTGGAGAAAGGTGTGAGCTCGGTAAGATGGCAGGTGAGTGAGTTGGAGCGGGATTGATACTCAGATACGCTTTAGAGAACGGGTCGCCATTTAATCGCCACTTTGGGTTACATACAAAAAAGCCACCTTTAAAGAGGTGGCTTAAATGAATGATTTACATCACTAAATTTGGTGGCCCCTGCTGGGTTTGAACCAGCGACCAAGCGATTATGAGTCCCAATTTGAAGCGAGTGAAATCAGTAACTTACTGTTTTTTATGTTTTCTTTAGGCCGAATAGTGATGAAAAGTGGCACATAGCGTTGCGCTCTGCTGCCACTTTGCTGCCAAACTAACGAACGTAGTACAAACTCAACATATTACGATTATTTTTTAATATAGAGGCATTTGTAATTTGCTAGGTAATATTAATTCATTAGCTTCAAAATGCCTATCGCAATACCACTAGGTAAAAGAGTTATGTTACCATTCGATTTAAATGATTTTGAATCCACAAGATTTTCATTTTCAATTTGTAGTTTTTTAAATTGTTGCTTTTGATATTTAGTTAATATATTGAAAGTTATTTCTTTGTTATTTGATGCAAGTTCAGATCTATATTTAAGCAAAGAGTCCACGTTTTGTAAAACAATATCATTAATGATTGAATTTTTCATTCCGATAAATAAAATATAATTTTTTTTAAAGAAAAACCAGTCGCCTGATATTTCACTTTCACCTAAAGTAATGGTTTTTTTGTGCAAAAAGAAACTTCTGTCAAAATTTCCATTTTCACTATGTCTAGCGTAGTAAGGAAGTTCATTTGCCGTATTAACACTTACTCTGTTTTCATGTAAATCAATGATTCTATCACGTAATAAGCCAAGTAGTTTTGACTCAGGAGATAGGAAGTTCATTACTTTATAATAAAATCCTAACCTTTTTGATAGTTTCTCTTCTTCTAAATTAATATTAGATGAACCTGACGGAGGATCAAGCAGGTAGCACTTCAATTTCTGGTCTCTTCCTTGAGGACAATAAGCTATTGTTCCATAATTAAAATCACCTAGATAAGGATGATTGCGATTGGAAGACATTGCTTTCTTTTTTTTACCTATATCACTAGCGTGATTATATATGCTACTACTTTTGGAGCTAATATCATTTGAACTAGATCCTTTGGCCTCAATCTGAACTACTCCCTTGGCTGTTATAGCGTATCTAAAATCAAAGGCCTTGATATCTAATTCGGGAATTACTGCCCAGTCTGCTTCATTAACTCCAATTATCCTAGAGATTACAGATATGCCAATTGATTCACCAACTCTTTTCATTACAATTGCGGACTCGGGGGTAGAATCTTCTTGCACACGTAGTGAATTATTCGATATTTCTAAATCGTCTATAAAATATTGAGTCGCACATTCTATGGCATTAATCAAATCATCTCTTTGAGTGTATTTTTGAGATTTGGTAATTTTTTTAGAGAATAATGAATTGATTAAATATTCTGCTCCCGTAATTTCAATTCCCTCAGATACTATTTTTTTCATGTTATCAATGAAAGATTTATCATATCTACTGGTATCATTGAGAAGACGCTTGTGTTTATCATCATAATATTCCACTGAAATATTAATTTTTGACGATGTTAATTTTTCAATATCCAAAATAAGTTCCTTTTATAAGGTTATCTTTTTATATGATTTTCATTGCAAATATTAGTTAAATGTCGCCAGTCTTTTTACATATATATTAAAAATATTAGATTTAGTGAAATTTATTACAAAGGGTTCATGTTTTTAAGTGATTGAATTTAGTGGGTTAAGCGACATCGCTTCAGATAAATGGTCTGGTGCGAAATGTGCATACCTCATTGTTACCTTAATATCTGTATGCCCAAGTATCCGCTGAAGCACAAGAATATTGCCGCCGTTCATCATGAAATGAGACGCAAACGTATGGCGCAAAACGTGTGTTAGCTGCCCAGCAGGAGTTTCGATACCGGCGCGTTGCATAGCCTTTCTAAAGGCTGAATAGCATGGTTTAAAGAGCACCTGCGCTTTCCTGCTGGATGGCAGATCAGCCTGTAATTTTTCAGTTATCGGCACCGCTCGGTTTTTCTTGCCTTTAGTTTTCACGTAGATGATTTGACCGGTGCGGATTTGGTTTCCCTTTAAGCCTTCGGCCTCACTCCATCGTGCGCCAGTTGCCAGGCAGATTTTCACAATGGTCGTCAGGTCTTTGGAGCGGCTGTTCTCACATTCGGCTAGGAGGGTTTTAATTTCCTCAATGGTGAGATAAGCCATCTCGGATTCACTGATTTTAAACTCGCGCACGTTCTCAAGCGGATTAGGCGCGGTCCATTCATCCAACCGGCGCAGCTCGTTAAACATCGCCCTGAAATAAGCCAGCTCTAGATTTACCGTGCGCGGCGTGACCGTTTTAACTCGAGTGGAGCGTGTGATCTTTCCGCTTAACCGCTGCTCGCGATAAGACGCAAAAATTTTCGCGTTGAACTCGGTTGCGAATGGGTTTCCCATAGCTTCGCAAGCGAACGCCATTGTGGTTCGCCGCTTCTCACCATCCGCCAACGTAATGCCATGCGTGTTGAACCACAATTCAACCAGCTCAATTACCCGCCGCTTATCTGCTTTCTCTCCCAGCCAAGGCTTATCTTGAACCTGCTCTTTTACGAACTTCTCATAAGATTGTGCTTCGCCCTTTGTCGCAAATTGTCGGCGAATCCTTTTGCCATCACGGCCGTTTGGGAAAACCTGTGCCTGCCATTTCCCGTTGGGTAATTTGTTTATTGCCATGCTTTGCCTTTAGAGGTACTCAGTGCGGGCAACGACTTTGCCCAAAACCTTGATGTCGTCTGCCTTGCATTCAAATGAGGCTTTTCCATTCTCAACGCGGATGCGCCCGCCGGGAAAACGGTACAGCTCTTTAACGCTAATGAGCTTATCAATCTCAATGAGCCACAGCCCATCGGTGATCTCTGCGGCGGTCATATCAACCAGGTAATTCTGTTTCTCGAAATGTATTAATAGAGGGGCTTTAATATCACTTGGTAAGAGCTGAGCGTCATATTCAACCCAATCAGATGATAAAAAGTTCCCATTTGTGATTTTTCTAAGTTCGATTTTGGATGATGGCTGATCTTGGTTTGTGATGTTCGAATCACCGCGTCCATATGTCAGCCACTCAAGAGAAGTGCCGGTTTCCATCGAGCAAATCAGAACCCAATCAGCAGGAAAGTTCCCACGCATTATGCGGTTAGCCATAGTGCTTTGAGACACATCTAAGTGCCGACACAGCGCCTGTCGAGATGCAAAACCGTATGCCTGAACGATGCGCTCAATGGGATCTTTACCACCCTCTGGTAAAGTTGGAGCTTTACGACTCGTAAAATCTTTCGTTGACCTTTCCAATTTGTGATCCTAATATTCACTCGTCGTATCAAGACGTGTTTAATAGTGATGAATAGAGTTGGCTAGAACTCAACAGAGGATAGTGCATCATGACCCGTAAACTTTCAATGCGCCCATCAATCAATCTCGTGATTTCGGAACCGTATATTACTGTCGAAGAGTTCTGCCGTCGCACAGGTTACAAGGAAGGCACCGTTCGCCAGATGTACCGCGAGAACCGTTTGCCCATAAGGAAGAAAGAGGGCTTAAACGGACTTATCGAAATCAACATGGTTGCTCTCACTATCGAAGCCGCTGCTGGCTGCGAAATCACAATGCAGGCTTGATGCATCCATATTGGGATAACGTGAGGTATTAAGCATGTTTGATTTCAGTGTCTCCACACACAGTCATTTTGATGAAGCGTGTCGCGCGTTTTCTGCGAAACACAACATCATACAGCTGGCTAAAAAGGCGGGGCTTAATCCGCAAACTATCCGTAACAAGCTCAACCCGGAGCAGGTCCATCAGCTTACCGTTCGTGAAATGCTGATCCTGACCGACCTTACGGAAGACTCAACGCTGGTTGATGGTGCATTGGCTCAACTGCAATGCCTGCCATGCGTACCAGTCAATGAGGTATCACAGGAGAATTTACCGGCTTATGTTCTCAAAGCTACCGCCGAAGTAGGACAGTTAGCCGCTGGCATTGTGAGCCAGAAGAAATTTACCTCGGCCTCCCGGCGCGGATTTGTGCAGAACGTTAACGCCGGCATTCGCTGCCTGACTTTAGCTGCGATAGCCGTTCAAACGCGTGTGCATTCAAACCCTGCAATGGCTGGCACTGCAGATGTGTTAAGCGGTATCGGCGCATCAATAGGGGTTGTGTAGTTATGGCGTTTTCAGTTGCGCCGTTTCTAAAACGGCAAAGCCCTTCACACGCATTCGGCCACGGCTGGATCGCAGCTGAAAATGGCAGGCGCTGGCATCCGGCAAACTCTCAAGCCGAACTGCTGGCAGGTTTAACTGGCTACAGGAAAAAAGTGACATGGCTTACAAAGCTGAAAGCATCACTGTTCAAATGAGCGCCGGGCAACGAGTGAGTGCGCTTAATCATATCGCGGCACTACGTACCATGATGTACGGCGATTGTGGAAATGAGCTAAAGCGGTTCATCAGTGATATGCGTAATACTCGTGATCCACAGTACGAACAAAATAACCGAGCAATGAGCGCCATTTTCTTTTTGGCAAACATCAATAAAGAACGTCACAACGTTGAATACAGTGAATTGACGAGTGACGAAATTACCGCGCTGATAGGTGCAATGAATCACTTTCGCGCAGTCGTGAGTTTATTTCCCAAGAAGCTAACGCTTCCAAATTAATTAACCTGAAAAATAAATGGCGTAAACCCGCCGGGCTTTTTTTTGCCCAAATTCTGGAGAAAGTTAAATGCGAAATATTGAAACCCGAAATTTTGAAGCCGATGCAGAAGTGCTAAACGCGATGCTGAGTAAGGCCAAAAGTGAGCAGCGATCAGATGATGCGCTGGCCGTATCTGTTCGCCTGGCTGCATTAGCAATTCATGCAAGAAACAAAGAAATGTCAGCTGCTGAAATTATCGAACTGTTGGACAAAGAATCTGCTCGCTTCGAGAACCAATCACGGGAGCTGCACTAATGGCCGACTCAATGGATCTGGTACAGCAGCGCGTCCAGGAAGAACTGGCGCGCAATCTAGCAACGGCTATTCACCGTCCTGCAGGTGCGAGTGAGTTTTTCTGCCTGTCATGTGATGCAGCTATCCCAGAAGCGCGTCGCCGCCTATTGCCGGGTGTCGAGCTATGCGTTACATGCAAAGAGATCAGCGAATTGAAAAGCGTGCATTACAAAGGGGCCGCGCTTTGAGAGTCCAGATTGATGACCTTTATGCAGTGCGCGCGTTGAAATCCAGTGAGCCGGGCAAGCCGCAACAGTTGGTGTTAGAGAAATTCAGCTGGCTTGAGATTGATGGCGTCCGTCAGCGCGTGCCGCAAACCATGGCCGTGTATGAGTCGAAAGTGCTCTTGATGCGCGATCTGGCTGCTGATGTAATTGGTCGCCGTGTTTTGCGTGGCCAGATGAATACAACTGCGGGCTTTGTGGCGGAAACCCGCCGCATCGCCGAGTTGGTAGAGGCTGCATTGCAAGAGCTGGCTGAACTTCAGGCCGCGCATGTCTGAAAGCCTTCCTGATCTCCTTACTGGTGAATATCACGCCGTAAATCAGCAGCGGCGTGAAGTCTTTGGCATGTCCGCTCCGGCGGATATGTCCCTTTCTGAGCGCCGTCTCTGGAATGTGAATCCAGAGGACCACAACTGGCGCAGCCAATACCTGCAAAATATGCCGGATTATCTGGCCGGTTACTTTGCCGATCGCTACAGCAAAATCCTCTCAGCAAATAATGGCCGCCGTCGGGCCAATGCGTTTTTGCGCCAGACTATCGGTCAGAACGTATTGCCACGCCTGCAGCTGGTTCGCAGTCGCTATCGTCTTGATGAAGCCGCTCAACATGAACTGCCGTTCATCAAGCAGCTTGATCGGCTGCCCACGCTTGACCGGCAGGACGTGCGCGATCTGGCTTATAAAGTCGCATCCTATCTTTCGCTTAGCCTGGCTGAGTTTGTCGATAAAACCTCTATGCCGCAGGAAGCAGACGAGCAGACCGTAACCTGCATTGCGTATCGCTACGTTGCTGAACTGGCCGCATTGACAGGCACGCAGCCGCCATATTGGGCTGAGTTCAAAGCCTGCAAAGGTGAGCTTACTCTGCGCAAGGCACAATCGGGTCTATTGCGCATGATAGCGCCAGAGTGGTGGCGCGGCCGTCTTAAGCAGATGCGCGATCTCCAGCGCGAGCACATGGCAATCGCTGTTGGGCAGGTGCAAAAATCTGCTTCACCTTACGTTTCACGCGGCACGCTGGCGGAATGGGTCGAGCAGAAGAAACGCAACCGCGATTTCTTCAAACGCTACGACCTGATGAACAAAGAAACCGGTGACCGTATCGCAATGGATGAAATGGTCAACCGCAGCACCGCGAACCCGGCCATGCGCCGCCGTGAGCTGATGACCAGAATGCGCGGCTTTGAAGACATCGCCAATGAAACCGGCTGCGTAGGGGATTTTTATACGATCACCGCGCCGTCGCGTTATCACTCCGTTTACAGCCAGGGCGGTTTCATTACCAAATGGAACGGCTCAAGCCCGCGCGATACGCAGCGCTATCTCTGCCGCGTTTGGGCGCGCATCCGCGCCGCGTTGTCCCGCGGAGAAATCCATGTTTACGGCTTCCGTGTTGTGGAGCCTCATCACGACGGCACGCCACACTGGCACTTGCTGCTGTTTATGCTGCCGGAACATCGCGAGCGTGTGCAGCAGGTCATGCGTGAGCACGCCTGCAAAGAAGACGCCGACGAGCTGAACACGCCGCAGGCGCGCAAAGCGCGTTTTCACGTTGAGCCTATCGATCCCACCAAAGGCAGCGCCACGGGTTACATCGCTAAATACATCTCCAAAAATATCGACGGCTTCGCAATGGACGGCGAGAAGGACGATGAAACCGGTTCGAACATGCGTGATATGGCGAAAGCCGTTTGCGCGTGGGCGTCTCGCTGGTGCATCCGCCAGTTTCAGCAGATTGGCGGCGCGCCGGTCACTGTTTGGCGCGAGTTGCGCCGTCTCGGCGATACGCGCTTATCAAACGAGAAGATGGACGCCGTGCTGGCGTCTGCTTCCGTTGCCAGCTGCTGGGCGTCTTACACTATGGCGCAGGGTGGCCCGCTGGTCGCGCGTGATGACTTGGTGATCCGCCTTTGTTACGAGATCACCGAAATGGGCAACGAATACGCGGAGGACGTGCAGCGCGTTCAGGGCATCTACTCACCTCACTATCAGGATTCTGAAGTATTCACGCGTCTGGTGAAGTGGGAAGCCGTTGCCAAATTAGCCGACGCATCAGCGGAGGCTGGCCCTTCTGGCGGCATCGCCGCCCCTTGGAGTTCTGTCAATAACTGTACGGGGCCGGAGCGCCGGCGGTTAGAGCTGGAACTAAAAGCCCGTGGTTTTGAGGGGCATGAGGAGGAAATTAGCCTCCTTTCCCGAGGATGCAGCATAAATTCAGGCGCGCGAATGCGGCTGTTTTACCGAAACGGCAGACTTCAGGAACAAAAGATAACCATCTGATTAGTCCAGAGGATTTCTCACGGAAGGTAAAAAAACATTTCACATTTCGAAACTCATAATATACTGTACGTATAACCAGTTGTTCATTGTGCGGAGGGAATATGCAGGATTATTTTTTGGAGTCGATGAAGCTCCAGCGTATTGATTTATTTATGAAACTTGTTGCTGCTAGTGATTGCACGGATGACGAGAAGCAGCTTGCCATTCAGTGGGTCTCTGAACTGACCGATGAGCTGATGCGGAAAGTCAGAAGCCACGAATATTCGCGCATGATGCACGCTTCAGATTAGTTTTTTCAGATGTCACGCGTAGCAATATGTGATCGGATGGAAGCTACATATCACGCCGGGATGCTTACGGAAGGTGAGTCCGAACATAACGAGAGTTGCGAGGCGTTAAGCCATGGCTAAAAATCCCGAAAAATTCCAGATCGTTTACCGAGGTGAGGTACTCACTTACTACAAGCCAGGTGAATGGGTGTTTTTCCAACGGCCGAAAGAATGCGGCGGGGGTTACTGGCTCGGTAAAACCTACGACTTCGTTTTCATGCTTGAGATTCCACATCCCATTTCTTTACGGCAGGGCATGGATTTTCTGAACGAAGCAGAAGGAATTGGCACCCACAAACTCGATTCTGTGGACGACTTCAAACTGGAGTGAAGAGTGCATGACTATGCCGCATGAATTCGCATGATCCGAAAAGGATCGCTTTACCCTCGGCCCGCCAGTTCTGGCGGGCTTTCGTTTATGTCATGCAGGTGCATGAAAACCGCATCATAAAGCGGGCAGGCGTGGCGGGGGTACGAGCGCGCGCATCTTCACCTGATGTTTAATCGTAGCGATGTGATGAGAGTATTCAAAGCTGCACAAAGGTGGTTGACAAAGACTGAGATATGCACCAACATCCAAGTTGACAAAACATCATTTATGCACTCTTGGAGAGAGTTCTTTATGCCTAATCATTGTTCCCCATGGGAGTTTTACCCACAGCTTAGTGAAAGTCGTTTGAGTGTCATTGCTGAAGAACTACTTAAAGTCCTCGATGCTACTTATGAGCAGCTTTCAACGCCATTGGATGATAATTACACTCGTGGAACCTGCACTTTTGGCAGGCAACGCAACAAGATTTTGGAAATCGGTTTAAGTGATGAACATGAATGGATGGAAATTACTAACTCTGGAATGGATATAACATTCAATATTGGGAATATTCCAGTTCGTTTCTTCGCTGATGACCCGGAGAATCCTAAAAAACCTGGGTTCTACCGCCGTAACGAAGTTGATCAGTTGTTCGAGCCAGAAATCGCCGTCCCCACGATGCATCGTTTTGTCGTCGAGAAGCCAGAGTTTGAAGGGGAAGGCGCGAGAGTTCATTTCATTGGCTACAACGTCATGGAAGAAATTGTGTCAAAATGGACTTACGGTGAAGGGCGTATTACTACGCTTCATTCAACTGATGATACTCCTCCAACTCCTGTTACGATTGAACTGGATCCAATCAGTGCTTCGTTGCCTGAGAAGGACAAAAAAAGTAATTCTAAATAGTAGGTGAAAAGTGTTTAACGGTTCTAATTTACGCCTGGCTCGTCTGTATCACGAGCTATCACTTGAGCAAGTAGCTGAACGGGTCGAAAAGACCCGTCAATATATTCAGCGTCTGGAGTCTGGTGCAGCTGCACCTACTCCTGAGCTTGCTCATAAATTAGCTTCCGCTTTGCAGGTTAGTCCTGATTTTTTCATCGATGAACAACCTGTAGTTATTAATGAAGAAATTGTGCACTTTCGCAAACGCAGCTCTACTCGGTTAGCGACTAAACTGAGCACTATTGCTAAGGCTGAACTTTTTAAAAGACTTATTGATGTATTTGAAAATGAGCTAAATTTACCACCAGTAAAATTTCCTCAATTAAAAGTTTCGACACAAGAGGAAATTGAGAAGGCTGCTGAGCAGTGCCGAGTCGAATGGGGACTTGGTTTTGGTCCAATAGAAAATATGACTCGGCTGGCTGAAAAGCTCGGTGCTTTCGTAACCTCATTTGATTCAGTTTCTGATGAGGTTGACGCTCTATCTGTACCGTTAAGTCGGCCTTTTATTGTTAGAAACACTGCGAAAAAGTCTCCTTGTCGGCAGCGATTCGATATCGCTCATGAAGTTGCCCATCTAATACTTCATGAGGGTGTGTTAACAGGGGACCGTATTACTGAATCTCAAGCTAATCGTTTTGCTTCTGCTCTTTTATTACCAAGATCTGCTATGGCTAAATATTTTCCAAAGCCGGTGGGCGGTAGAATTGATTGGCAAGGTTTGAGTCAGTTTAAATTAACATGGAAAGTGAGCAAGGCTGCCATTATATATAGAGCGCATCAATTGTCATTACTTAGTGACGCACAATACAAGACTGCATTTTTTGGATTGAAACGTAAAGGTGAGGCTATTGATGAGAAGGAAGATTGTCTAATTATGCATGAAAGACCTGAGTTATTTAACAAGGCGCTAGCTTTTATTGTTAATGAATTGGGTTATGATGTTGATAAGATTTCTAATAAATTGAATGTTGAGCCTGGCTTAATATTGAATTTAGTTAATGATGAAGAACTCTTGAAAAAGAGAGCGTTAGTTGAGAATAACGTCATATCTTTATCCTCCTATCGCTCATAAGTGAGTTTAAGACCCTCTATAACTAGAGGGTCTTAATTTTCTTTATTAAGGATATATATGCTGCAAACCAGAAATGTTTTTATTGATACGCAGTGTTATGTAAAGGCAGGATTACATTTTGAAGGCGTAGCTTTTGAAGCTTTTAAAGAGCTTTGCGAAAAAGGGGAGTTGGCTTTAGTTATAACTTCCATCGTTGAGAGAGAAGTGAAAAACAAAATTGATGATTCAATTAAAGAAGCTCTGCAAGCAGTTAATGTTGTTCAGCGAAAGGCTAGAATACTAAAAAGTATTGATGGGAACCCTATTGAAGGTTTTTTTCAACCAATTGACGCTACTAGTGTTCATGAGTCGGCTAAAAAAGCTTTTAGTGATTTCCTTGATGATAGTAATGCAAAGATAGCACAATTAGAAGGCATAAATATCGATGGTATTTTTAATGATTACTTCGATGGAAATGCCCCATTTGGTGATGGGAAGAAAAAAAATGAGTTTCCTGATGCTTTTTCTCTAGCCGCAGTAAGGAATTATGTACAGGGTGACGGTGTTTACGTAATATCTGAAGATGATGATCTAAAAAGATTTTGTGCATCAAATCCAAATTGCCATCAGGTTGATACCCTTGACAAGCTTCTAGATATTTATAATGCACATGAAAACTCACTATCTAAAGCTATAACTAGTTATATATTGGATAATAAAGAATCATTGAATCAAGAGATTGAAGAGATATTCAACCGGTCAGAGGCATACAATGCATCGACATGGGATGATTCAGAGTTAGAGTCTTTTTCAGTCCTAAGTATCAGTGATCTCGATCCTTCAGTAATATCAATTGATGGCAATAGCTGTATAGTCACTATAGATGTGGCTGTTCAATTTGAAGTGACTGTCACTGGCCCTGACTTTACTAATGGTTACTATGACAGTGAAGATAAAGTTGTAATCCCAATGGATTCAACCAAAAATGTTGATATTGAAGAAAAAGAGTTTCTCATCGAAATAGAAATGGATTTTGATATCAATGGTGATGAGATAACCAATGTTCAGCATAGAATAAATATTGATAAGCTGTTTAGGGGTATCGAGTTTTCGGTAGAAGAAAATAGTTACGATTATTATTAAAAGCTTTGTCTCCCGGCGTCCTAAATGACGTCGGGAGACGGATTTATCCATTTATATTATATTCCTCAAATTTAATTATCTCGTCACCTAACCAATCATTAATCTCTTTAAAACGCTTTTGAAGGGGGAGTAACTCGTTTGTCACAAATACTCTGCTAGCCTTCTCAACATCCCCAAACCCCCCAACATTATTCGGCATAATCCCCATCATCTGCGGCGGGACGCGGTGCGCGGCCATCATGTCGTCACGGCTTACGTTTTTGATGTTAAGAAACTCATCTTTAGCCGCCACCTCTGACAGCGGGATGATCTGAATCCCATCTTTCTTCCCGTTCGGCGAGTACATAAACAGATTGCGGAAGTTGCCCGGTCCCTTGGCGCTTTTCATTGCATGGCGGATGTTGTTCACGTCTTCCTGATTCTGCGCGGCGTCGGTCATGTACATGATGAAACCGGCATGGCTGCCGTTCAGGTAGTATTTGCGGCGGAACAGCGTTGCCGACTCGTTTAGCAGGGTGGACGGGATCGCCGAAAGGTATTCTGGCAGGCCGTAAACCTCCTGATTTAAATCCGGCTCCATCAGGTGAAATACGCTGCCTTTGGTGAACTCATAAGGCTGCGTGTTCATGCCGTACTGCACGAACCAGTAGGTGTCTAAATCGGTGCCGCGCCGGGTGAATTTAGCCAGTGCCGGCTCAAGCGCCAGCACGCCGCCGAGCCTGTTGGTGCGCTTCTCCAGATAGGCGTTGCCGAAAACCAGATAGTCCTGCACGAAGCGGCTGAACGCCTGCTGACTAAGCAGCGGGTGAGGGATGAAGGTGCTGGTGAGGATGTTGCGCTTCACGTTGATCGGCGAACTGTGGTGCACGGCGGCGCGGAACGTGCGCGCAAGCCCGTCAAAGCTCACCGGTGGTTCATACCACTTATCCATTACCACGCACTCCACGTAATCCAGCAGCTCGCGGCGGTCCAGCACCGGCACCGGGTCGCCAAAGGTGAACGCTTCTGCCGCCGGGCCGCCGGTCATCTGTTCCTGCTGCACGGGCTGCGTACGCGTGCGGTTCCTGCGTTTTCTCATTTAAAAAATCTCCATAATGTTGCCGGTGTGGGCGGCTTCGCCCTGTAGCGGTTCGTTTGCCAGCGCGTGCATGGTCGCCCACGCCAGATCGGCGTGGCTTGCTTCTTCACTGCGGCTGGCTTCGTAGGTCGGGCGGTTTCCGCTGGCCGTGGTGGCGCGGCGGATTGCCATGAATGACTGGGCGATGTCGAGGTGTCCGGCGTCGAACTCCAGGCGCCCGCTGCTGATGATGTCGAACGCCTTCAGCACTAGGGCGTTTTTCACGTTCGGGTTATAAACAAACTCCTTCACCGCCGGATAAAACATCTTCACGTTCTCGTACACGCCGAGGCCGACGCCGGTGGAGTCGATGCCGATATAGGTCACGTTGTACTGCTGCGTCAGCTTTTTGATGGACTCGGCCTGCGCGCGGAAGTCCATGCCGCGCCACTGGTGGCGTTCCAGAATGCGGAACTTACCGCCCGGAACGGCAGGCGGGGCGATCACTACGCACCCGGCGCTGTCGCCGTTCTGCGTCCCTTTCGCCGGGTCGTAACCGATCCACACTTCGCGCCAACCGAACGGCCGCAGCGCCAGCGCTTCGAAGTCGCTCCAGATTTCCCAGCTGTCCACCATGCATTTCTGCAGCAGCTGCAGCGGGAACACGGACGCCAGATCGTCCACGAATTCGCACATCAGCAGGTTCTGGTATTCCGGCGGGCTGTATTCAAGGCGCAGCTGATCGAGGTCAAACAGGTTACAGCCACCGCGCACGGCGTCCTCAACGGTGACAATCTGGCGGAACTGGCCGTCATCGCAGAAGCGGCCCGGCGACAGATTCATGTGCGACAGGTCGATGTCCACGCGGTCCGCCTTCGCGCGGCCTCGGTTGAACAGGCCGCCGGACCAGAACGGATAGGCGCTATGCGTCAGGCTGGACGGGGTGGAGAAATAGGTTTGCCGCCACTTCTTGTGCAGCGCCATGCCGGACGCCACCTTGCGCAGCTCCTGAAATTTCGGGATCCAGAAGTATTCATCCAGGTACAAATTGCCGTGGTAGCTCTGCGCGGTGCGAGCGTTGGTGCCGAGGAAGTACAGGCACGCACCGTTGCTGAGCGTCATCGGGTCGCCTTTCAGCTCTACATCCACCTCTTTAGCGAACTCGATGATGTACTGCTTGAAGACGTGCGCCTGTGCCTTACTCGCTGACAGGAAAATCTGGTTGCGTCCGGTGGTCAGCGCATCCAGCAGCGCCTCACGCGCAAAGTAGTAGGTGGCACCAATTTGGCGCGACTTCAGCACGTTGCGGATGCGGTGCTTGTTGCCCGCATCCCACCACTGGCGCTGGTAGCCGAACATGGAGCCGTGGAAAATCTCCTGTAATTTCTCCACCTGCTCGTCGGTAAACACGTTCTTTTCCGGCGGCTTGCGCGGCCCGCTGTTGCGGTTCGCCACGTTCGGATTGAGATCCGCCTCGTTGCCGCCGTTGCTGAACTTGCCGATGCGGGCATGGCGCTCGGACTGACGCGCCAGCAGGTCAATCTCCTTGAAGTCTCTCCCTTCTTTTGTCTCCTTCATGATCAGCTGGCAGTAGCGCGCGGCGGTGGTCAGCTGCATCTGGTCAAGCGGGCCATAATCACCCCACTTGTCGCGCTTCTTCCAGCTGTGAACGGTTGCGGGTTTCTCTCCCAGCATTTCAGCAATGCGGGCGATACGGTATCCCTGAAAGTACAGCAGCATGGCCTGCCTGCGGGGATCGAGGTCTTCGGGGGCGAGTGTCGTTGTCATGGCCCCAAAATACGGCCCCGTTGATCCCTTTTCTGCCGCCTGCCGTTGTGTGGCTGCCCGCACAACGTGCCCGCGTTGTTTCGCCCCCCTCTGAACCGCAAACATAAGGCTTCTAAGCGATTTACCCAACGGAGCCTGACCTATGGCAGTTAAAGCAAAGCGTTTTCGTATCGGGGTGGAAGGTGCCACCACGGACGGACGCGAAATTTCCCGCGAATGGCTGGAGCAGATGGCCGCCGCCTACAACCCGGCGGTTTACACCGCGACCATCAATCTGGAACACATCAAATCGTACTCGCCGGACAGCACCTTTAACCGTTACGGCACGGTAAGCGCGCTGGGAACTGAAGAGATCACCGACGGCCCGCTGGCCGGAAAGCTGGCGCTGTATGCCGACATCCTGCCGACAGATTCCCTTGTGGCGCTGGTGAAGCAGGGCCAGAAGCTTTTCACCTCCATGGAAGTCAGCACCAAGTTTGCCGACACCGGCAAAGCCTATCTGGTTGGCCTGGCTGCCACCGACGACCCGGCAAGCCTCGGCACCGAAATGCTGGCCTTCAGCGCGAAAGCCGAGCTGAACCCGCTGGCGAACCGCAAGCAGCACCCGGAAAACCTGTTCACCGCTGCCACCGAAACCGTGATCGAGCTGGAAGAGGTGGAGGACAAGCCCGCACTGTTTGCCCGCATCACCGCTCTGTTTGGCAAAAAGCAGCTATCCGACGATGCCCGCTTTTCTGACGTGCATCAGGCGGTGGAGTTGGTTGCTACCGAGCAGCAGGAATTCAGCACCCGCACCGACAAGGTGTTGGGCGAGCAGGCGGATCGCCTGAGCCAGCTTGAATCCCTGCTTGAAACGCAGGTGAACGATTTCACCGAACTGAAGCAGCAGCTGGGCCGCGAAGACAGCCGCGCCGATTACCGCCAGCGCGCACCGGGTGGCAACGCGCCAGCCGCGAACATGACCAACTGCTAAAGGAGCAGCATATCCAATGAAAAAGAATACCCGCTTTGCCTTCAACGCCTACCTGATGCAACTGGCAAAACTCAACGGCGTGCCGGTTGAAGAGTTGTCCAGCAAGTTCAACGTTGAGCCATCAGTGGCGCAGACGCTGGAAGACACCATTCAGCAGTCGGCGGCCTTCCTGACGCTGGTCAACGTGATCGGTGTACCGGAACAATCCGGTCAACTGCTGGGCCTTGGCGTCGGCAGCACCATTGCCGGCACCACCGACACCACAGCCAAAGACCGTGAGCCAACCGATCCGACGGTGATGACGGATACTGAGTACCGTTGCGAGCAGACCAACTTTGATACGGCGTTGACCTACGCGAAGCTGGACCTGTGGGCGAAATTTCAGGACTTCCAGACGCGCATCCGTGACGCCATCGTGAAGCGTCAGGCGCTGGACCGCATCATGATCGGCTTTAACGGCACAGAGCGCGCCAAAACCTCCAATCGTACCGCCAACCCGCTGCTGCAGGACGTGAATAAGGGCTGGCTGCAGAAGGTGCGCGAAGATGCGCCGGACAACGTGCTGGGCAGCGTGACCAAAGACGGCGAAACCACCGCCGAGCCGGTGAAGGTGGGCAAGGGTGGCGTTTATGCCAACCTCGATGCGCTGGTAATGGACGCGGTCAACGAGTTGATTGACCCGATTTTCCAGGACGACGACGAACTGGTGGTGATCTGTGGGCGTGAGCTGCTGGCGGATAAGTATTTCCCGCTGGTCAATAACGAGCAGGACAACACCAACAAGCTGGCCGCCGATCTCATCATCAGCCAGAAACGCATGGGCGGCCTGCAGGCGGTGCGCGCGCCGTACTTCCCGGCCAACGCCGTGCTGATCACCCGCCTGGATAACCTGTCTATTTACTGGCAGGAAGAGTCTCGCCGCCGCTCACTCATCGACAACCCGAAACGTGACCGCATCGAAAACTTTGAATCGGTCAACGAGGCGTATGTGGTTGAGGACTACCGCTGCGCTGCGCTGGTTGAAAACATCACTATCGGTGATTTCACCGCTGGCGCGGGAGCGTAAGTCATGAGCCTGAGTCCCGCACGGCAGCACCGCCAGCGCGTCCAGGCTGAACAGGCCGCCCGTCAGGGCGGCAGTGTTCGCCACGCCAGCGGCTACGAGCTGATGCTGATGCAGCTCGGCGAGGACCGCCGCCGCCTCAAGGGCATTCAGTCCACCGTGAAGAAGGCCGAAATCAAGGTGGAAGTCCTGCCGAAATACGTGCAGTGGGTGAACGGCGTGCTGGCTGCCGACGGCGCGCAGCAGGACGACGTGCTGATGTACGTGATGCTGTGGCGCGTCGATGCAGGTGACTATGCCGGGGCGCTCACCATTGGCCGCCACGCTATCCGCCACGGCTGGTCGATGCCGCAGGGCTTTAGCCGCAACGTGCAGACGCTGCTGGCCGAGGAGATGGCCGACGCTGCCAAAAACGCCATCGTGGCTAAAACCGACTTTGACCCCGACCTGCTGATGCAGACGCTCGACGTGATCGGCGAACTGGATATGCCCGATCAGTCGCGCGCGCGCCTGCACAAGTCGCTCGGCTGGGTACTGCGCGAGAGCCAGCCCGTTGCCGCGCTGAACCATCTGCAGCAGGCCATGCAGCTCGACGAGCGCTGCGGGGTGAAAAAAGACATTGAGCAGCTGGAGCGGAAAATCCGCAACGCCAGCTGATAACCGGACGTGCCCACGCGCGGGGCGGCACGGGGTGGCGACAGGCAGCGCCGCATCAAAACCCCGTCCACCGCCCACCTATTCAGGAGAAACAAGGCCATGCAGTTTGTAGCGCCGGAAAAGGCGACGGGAACGCCGGAAATTATCCCCAACAACTCATTCTGGCCGGACATCGATCTGGCGACGTTTCGCAGCGTCATGCGCGTTGACGGCACCGTGACGCCGCAGCGTCTTAAGCAGGTGGTGCTTACCGCGATGGCGGAAGTTAACGCGGAGCTGTACCCGTGGCGCGAACAGCAGGAGCTGCGCGGCTTTAACGGTCTGGCCGACGTACCGGCTGAGCAGCTGGCCGGGCGCAGCGTGCGCCTGCACCACTATGAAAATGCGGTGTGGTGCTGGGCGCGCGCGGTGCTGAACGAGCGCTATCAGGACTTTGACGCCACCGCCGCCGCAGCGAAGCGCGGGGAAGAACTGGAAGACGCCACCGGCGACCTGTGGCGCGACGCGCGCTGGGCCGTCAGCCGCGTGCAGAACGCGCCGCACTGCACCGTCGAGCTTATCTGATGAAGGTGCGCGCGCAGCAGGGCGACACGGTAGACGAAATCTGCTGGCGTCACTACGGGCGCACGCAGGGCATGACGGAGCAGGTATTGCAGGCGAATCCGGGGCTGGCGGAGCACGGCCCCTTTTTACCGCACGGGCTGGAGGTGGAGCTGCCGGACGTGACGACGGCGGCCACCGTGCAGGCCGTCCAGCTTTGGGACTGAATCATGTGGGAAAGAATCCGCGCCGGGATCGTCTGGTTTATTGCTGTCGGTATGGCATGGCTGGGCGACCTGTCGCTAAAGGATGTTTCAACCGTGGCCGGGGTGTTAATCGGCCTGCTGATGGCGATCATCAGCTGGTACTACAAGCGCAAAACCTATCAGCTGCTGGCCGCCGGGCGCATTACGCGGGAGGAGTATGAATCTGCAAACCGTTAAGCGCTGCACCGTTGGCGCGGTGCTGGCCATTGCGGCGACGCTGCCGGGTTTCCCGCAGCTGCACACCTCCGTCGAGGGGCTGAAGCTTATCGCCGATTATGAGGGCTGCCGCCTGAAGCCGTACCTGTGCGACGCGGGCAAGTGGACCGACGGCATTGGTAACACCGTCGGCGTGGTGCCGGGCCGGACCATCACCGAGCGGCAGGCGGCGGGAAACTTCATCACCAACGTGTTACGCGTTGAGGCGGCACTGGCGCGCTGCGCTGCGGTTTCGATGCCGCAGCCGGTATACGACGCGCTGGTGTCGCTGGCGTTTAACGTCGGCACCGGCAACGCCTGCGGCTCAACCATGGTGGCGCTTATTAAACAGGAACGCTGGCGCGATGCGTGCTATCAGCTGCCGCGCTGGGTGTACGTGAAGGGCGTATTCAATCAGGGGCTGGATAACCGGCGCCAGCGCGAACTGGCGTGGTGCTTCAGGGGAGTGAAAGCATGATGCGCACGCTGGCGGCGGTGGTGCTTGTTCTGTTTGCCGCGCTTGGCGTGCAGTCGTGGCGACTCAGCACCGCCCACAACAAAATCGACGCGCAGGTGAAGGATTTAGCCGCGCAGGGTAAAAAGCTGTCGCAGAAAAACGGCCAGCTGCTTGCCCTCAACATCCTAACGCAGACCAGCAGCCGGGCGCAGACGCAGCTTTACGCCACCGCCGAGCAGAACGGCACGCTGCTGCGTGACCGGCAGCGCACCATTGAGGAACTTAAACGTGAAAATGACGAGCTTCGCCGCTGGGCTGATGCCGATTTGCCTGATCCTGTTATCCGGCTGCGCCAGCGTCCGGCCCTCACCGGAGGTCAGTCTTACCGTGAGTGGCTGTCCGCGAATCACCCCGTGCCGCATGGACGAAGCCGCACCGCGCCGTAACGGCGACCTGCTGGCGCAGCTGGACGACACCGAAGCCGCCTGGGCGGCCTGCGCCGATAAGGTAGACACCATCATCAGCTGTCAGGATAAAGACGATGAACAAGCCGCAGTCCTTGCGAAACGCCCTGAATAAAGCCGTGCCCTACGTGGCCGACAACCCGGACCGCCTGCACCTGTTCGTTGATAACGGCGCGGTGGTTGCCACCTCCGCCGCGTCGATTTCGTGGGAGTACCGCTACACCCTGAACGTGGTGGTGACGGACTTCACCGGCGACCAGAATCTGCTGATGGCACCCGTTTTATTCTGGCTCGGCGTCAACCAGCCGGACGCCCTGCAGAATGCCACCGAGCGTGAGCGGCTTTTCACCTTTGAAGCGGACATTCTCGGCAATGACCGCTGCGACATCAGCATGAACCTGAAGCTGACGGAGCGAGTGATCGCGAAGGAAGTGGACGGCGTGATGTCGGTTGAGGCAGTGCCGGAGCCGGAAGCGCCGGATGATGCTGACGAAGGCTGGACGGTGCGCCGTGGCTGAGTTGCATGAGGTCGAGGAGTGGTTGGGTGCGCTGCTGTCGCAGCTTGAACCGGCAATGCGCACAAAGATGCTGCGTGAAGTCGCGCGGGACGTGCGACGCATTCAGCAGAATAACATCACCATGCAGCGCAGCCCGGACGGCATGGCATGGGAACCGCGCCGCGTCACCGCCCGAACCAAACCGGGCCGCATTCGCCGCAAGATGTTTGCGAAGCTGAAAACGACGAAGTACCTCAAAGCGCAAGCAAACGCAAATATGGCAGAAATTGCGTTTGTGCCTGGCGTGCAGAAGCTGGTCCGCGTGCATCACTATGGACTGCGGGATCGGGTTAACCGGCGCGGCATGGAGGTCAAATATGCCGAGCGCCCGTTGCTGGGCATCAATGATGAGGTGGAAAGTAAGGTGCGGGAAGCATTGCTTCGCTGGCTTTCAGAATAACTAAGGGTGATGCTTTGTTTTCTCCCAGACTGCGCGTTCTCTCTGTAAGATTGGTACACAAATTTCCTTAGCTGACCATTCTGGTCGAATTGAAGTATGGAATATTGTTCGAAATGTATATTGGAAGCGATATTCAAAAAGCTCTTTCCCATACTGAGCTTCGAGAAGAATATGAATTGCAGCAACAGCATTAATTAATGCCTCAAACGTAGCTAGGTGTTTTGTTCCACCACGGTTATGCTTTACCTTATTGTATGCGTTATACCAGCTTAAAGATTTTGAATAGTTAGGTGCACTCCATTCTTTAAAGGGGCTGAATGAGCCTAACGAGGGAAAGGAGGGAAGTTCAACAACATACTCATTTAGTTTTTGAATGGGTAAGCACCAAATATAATCTTTTGTTGTATAATTGTCTTTACTATCGTTCAACGGTTTTTTACCATTTTCAATAACCGTTCGTTGTAATAAATATTCGACTTCAGTGCATGCAACTATCAGTTGCTCTCTTAATCTATTGCCATAAGCGTTGAAGTTTCCCTGCTCAGGCTCAATTGTTCTGAAAATTTCAACTAATGACTCCGCAATATTATCATAGGCTCGAATTTCATCTGCCCTTTCATTAGTATTAATTTGGTGATCGCTTAGGCCGGGTTCGTTGCGATTAATTCTTGGGAAGTAACTCCCTGCATCTATAACTTTAGATGTTTTTATTATTTTCTGTGCGCCAACATCAAAATGCTCCCGAATTTTTAATGACATAGCTTCATGTATCATTTCCTGAGTAATAATAAAAGACTCGGGGTCTCCTGAGAGAATTCTTTCAAACTCAAGGCCCGTTTTCCAAGAACCTCCACCAATGTAGTTCGCCGAATAATTATAGGGGAAAAATCTGCAACTCCCGTCTTCATCTTGAAAATACCCAATCAAGCCACCTGTTGTTTCATAGATATAGCTTTCAATCATGTGTGTTATCCATATCAACTTTTGTGCCATTGACCTTACAAGCTCAAAGTAGTGAGGTAAATATTTGTAGGTGCCATTGTGTGCTGATGAACGAAAAACTCACCGAAATCATGCGCCTTATCACCAACCTGATACGCACTGGCACCGTGTCCGATGTGGATCCGGCCAACTGGCTGTGCCGGGTGAAAACGGGCGAACTTGAAACCAACTGGATTAACTGGCTCACCTGCCGCGCCGGTAATACCCGTACGTGGTGGCAACCTTCCATTGGCGAACAGGTTGTGCTGCTGAGTCTCGGCGGCAATCTTGAAACCGCGTTTGCGCTGCCGGCCATTTATTCCGACGCCTTCCCGCCGCCCGATTATTCAGAGAACGGCAGCACCACCGTGTTCAACGACGGCGGCTGGTTCCAGTACGAGCCGGACACCGGCCAGCTGCTGATTAAAAACATCAAAAGCGTGCGCATTGAGGCCGCCGACGGCATACAGCTGATCACCGACCAGCTGGGCGTTGATGCCAGTCGGACGCTGATTAACAGCGAAATAGTGATGAACGGCGAGGTGACGCAGGGCGGCGGCGATATGAGTTCTAACGGCGTGGTAGTCGATAAGCATAAACACGGCGGCGTGAAGTCCGGCGGTGACACATCCGGAGGTCCGCATTGATGTATCTCGGCATGAACCGCGACACCGGCGCAGCCATCACCGACACCGAGCACATCCGCCAGAGCGTGCGCGACATCCTGATCACGCCGGAAGGCAGCCGCATCGGACGGCGTGAATACGGCTCGCTGCTGTCGGTGCTGATTGACCAGCCGCAGAACGACGTGGTGCGCCTTCAGGTGATGGCGGCGGTATATACGGCGCTGAGCCGCTGGGAGCCGCGTATCCGCCTCAGCTCTTTGAATATTACCAGCGCCTTTGATGGCTCCATGGTGGTTGAGCTGACCGGCCAGCGCGCCGACGGCTCACCGCTCGCAATGTCAGTGCCTACGGGGGTGAACAGTGGCAGTAATTGACCTTTCGCAGCTGCCCGCACCGGAAGTTATTGAGGTGCCGGATTTTGAAACGCTGCTTGCCGAGCGCAAGGAAGCGCTGATTGCACTCTATCCGGCGGACGAGCAGGCCGCCATGCGCCGCGTGCTGGCGCTGGAGTCCGATCCTGTCGTGAAGTGCCTGCAGGAAAATGTGTACCGCGAAATCCTGCTGCGCCAGCGCGTCAATGAAGCGGCGCAGGCGGTTATGGTGGCTTACGCGCTCGGCAGCGACCTCGACCAGCTGGCCGCGCGCAGCAACGTGCAGCGCCTGACAGTCACCCCGGCCAACCCGGACGCCGTGCCGCCGGTGGATGCGGTGATGGAATCCGACGACGCGCTGCGCGTGCGCGTGCCGGAGGCGTTTGAGGGGCTATCGGTTGCCGGTCCGACGGCGGCCTACGAGTTTCACGCCCGCAGCGCGGACGGACGGGTGCAGGATGTTTCCGCCATCAGCCCTTCACCGGCCACGGTGCTCATCACCGTGCTGAGCCGCGAGGGCAACGGCGCGGCCCCCGATGATTTACTGAGTACAGTGGACAAAGCGCTGAATGACGACAGCGTGCGCCCGGTGGCGGACCGCGTGACCGTGCAGGGTGCAACCATCAATGACTATCGCGTGCAGGCCAGGCTGCACCTGTTTGACGGCGTGGCCGCCGCGCCCTGTCTGGAGGCGGCAAACGCGCGGCTGGCCGCCTACCTCACCGAGCAGAAAAAGCTGGGCCGCAGCGTACGCCGCGAGTCGTACGGGGCGGTGCTGCGCGTGGCCGGTGTGGACTGGGTGGACATCACCGAACCGGCAGAGGACATCATCATGGACCGCACGCAGGCGGGCAACTGCACCGGGACGGACATCAGCGTGGCGGATGACGGGGTGATGGCATGAGTACCAGCCTATTACCGCCCGGTTCATCCGCGCTTGAGCGACGTCTGGTGCAGGCGTGCGCCGGAATCTCCGGCCTGAACGTGCCGCTGCGCGACCTGTGGAACCCGGACAGCTGCCCGGTAAGTTTCCTTCCCTATCTCGCCTGGGCGTTTTCGGTGGACCGCTGGGACGAAAGCTGGGCGGAAAGCGTGAAGCGTAAGGTGGTGATGGACGCGTTTTACATCCATCAGCACAAAGGCACCATCAGCGCGATCCGGCGCGTGGTGGAGCCGTTCGGCTTCCTGATCCGCGTGATTGAGTGGTGGAAGAACGGGGAAGCGCCCGGCACGTTTCGGCTGGACATCGGCGTGCAGGACGAGGGCATTACGGAGGAAACCTATCAGGAGCTGGAGCGGCTTATCAGCGATGCCAAGCCGTGCAGCCGTCATCTGATCGGTATGTCCATCAACCTGCAAACCAGCGGCCCGTATTTTGTCGGCGCAGGCACCTACATCGGCGAAGAAATCACGGTTTATCCCTACATCAACGAAACCATTATTTCCGGCGGCACCGCGTACGAAGGCGGGGCGCTGCAGATTATTGACACAGTGAGAGTGAACCCATGAGCGCAAAATTTTATACCCTGCTGACGGACATCGGCGCGGCAAAGCTTGCCAGCGCTGCCGCCCTCGGCGTGCCGCTGAAAATTACGCAGATGGCCGTTGGCGACGGCGGCGGCGTGCTGCCAACCCCGAGCGCACAGCAGACGAAGCTGATTGCGGAAAAGCGCCGCGCTGACCTGAATATGCTGTATATCGACCCGCAGAACAGCAGCCAGATTATCGCCGAGCAGGTTATCCCGGAAACCGAGGGCGGGTGGTGGATCCGCGAGGTGGGCCTGTTCGACGACACGGGCGCGCTGATTGCCGTGGGCAACTGCCCGGAGAGCTACAAGCCGCAGCTGGCCGAGGGCAGCGGGCGCACGCAGACCGTGCGCATGGTGCTGATTACCAGCAGCACCGACACTATCACGCTGAAAATCGACCCGGCGGTGGTGCTGGCGACACGTAAATACGTTGATGACAAAGTGCTGGAGCTGAAGGTGTACGTGGACGACCTGATGGCGAAGCACCTCGTCGCAGCCGACCCGCATACGCAGTACGCGCCAAAGGAAAGTCCGACGCTCACCGGCACGCCGAAAACGCCAACGGCGGCAGCGGGCAATAACTCGCAGCAGATTGCCAGCACCGCTTTTGTGGTGGCGGCGCTTCAGGTGCTGACCTCCGGCGCGCCGGGTACGCTGGACACGTTCAAAGAGCTGGCGGCGGCCATCAATAACGATCCGAACTTTGCCACCACCATCGCTAGTGCGCTGGCGCTGAAGGCACCGCTTGCAAGCCCCGCGCTGACCGGCACTCCAACCGCGCCGACGGCGGCGCAGTCGGTGAATAACACGCAGCTGGCGACCACGGCGTTTGTGAAATCAGCCATTTCTGCGCTGGTAGCGTCCTCACCGGCGGCGCTGGACACGCTGAACGAGCTGGCGGCGGCGCTCGGCAACGATCCGAACTTTGCCACCACCATGACCACCGCGCTGGCCGGAAAGATGGACATCAGCAAGAACGGTAGCGATATCGCGAACGTTCCGGCGTTTCTCGCAAACCTTGGTTTGGGCGAAGCGGCAAAGCGCTCAGTTGGTACAGGTGCCAATCAGATTCCGGATATGAGCAGCTTTCCTGCTCAGCGTGGCGGCGCATGGTACAGGCAGCACCCATCAGGGATGATTGAGCAAGGGGGATCATTCAGCGTTTCCGGCGCTTCTGGCGCTCAAAAAGTCACGGTGAATTTTCCTATTCCATTTCCTTCGGTGTGCGTAGGTATCTGGTTTACCTATCAGACTGAAGACCCAAGCTCTCGTTTTGTGGGTGTGTTTACTAAATCTGCAAGTTCATTCGTGGCATCAATCGTATGCAGCACAGCTAACACGATTTATTACAGGGCAGAGGGGTATTAAATGCACATGCTATGGTCAGCTAAAAACAATGTTTTCATTCCTGCTCAGATGCGTCAGCAGTATGAAGCCGCAGGATGGGATTTATCAGATTGCACAGAGGCCAGCAATGAGCTGGCTGCCGAATTTATGGGGCTGGCACCTTTAGGGAAAATGAGGATCGCAGGTGGGAATGGAATGCCTCAGTGGGGAGACATTCCGGTTAACCCTACTGAGCAGGAGCATCAGGCCAGCTGATAACTTCCGGTGATGTAACATCAAGAGCCTGGACTGCATCAATATAATCCAGCCAGTCGTTGAGACTTGCCTTATCTGCGTCACTGATGCGCCCAAGCAGTAACTTAGTTTGCCAGATGCTGATGGTGTCCTGCGCCATTTCCAGCAGGCTGGTTTTGCACTGCTCAGCCTGCTCTGACAACTGCGCGGGCGATGGCGGCGGAGTATCTGCCCATGCGGGTAAGCCATCAGGCCCGGCGCGCATAATTTTGTCTTGCGGTGCCTCCCCCATAAATTCCAGCGCGGTGGACGGCTCCAGCTCCACGGCGTCACCCGGCCATGTCCCCGCCAGCTCATAATCATGCTTTAGCGCGACGGCGCAAATCATATTCAGCGACGCGCTGTAAACGTAGTCTTTCATCAGTGGCCCACTCCCCATACGGTGACGGTTGACGTCGATTTGGAATAGCTGCTCGCTGCGGCAAACGTGGCGCGATCAATGGAGGCTGACGACGTGAAAGGCGTGCCATTGGTTGCGTAAATGAGCGAGTTGGTTAACGCCTGGATGGTTGACAGGCACGCCGTCGGAAACGCCACGGGCCATGATGTATTGACCACCTGCATGGTGCCGTCTGTCGACATCGGGACGCTCACCGATTTCCACTGCAGAATGATATTGCGGGTGACGCCGCCAATCAGCACAGGAATGGACAGCCAGCCCGCACCGTTGGTGATGGCGGATGCGGCGGGCATTTTCGCGGCTTCGCCCAAACCAAGGTTTATGACACTGATAGTAATGTCTCAGCGTTATTAGTCCGCTGTGTGCCAGAAGCGGACGTTTGTGCTTGAGACTATTCAAAAGCTACACTGGAAAGGCGCTATAGCGATTTGGGATGTGATCGACAATAACAGCCATATCATGTATCGTTAAATTCATGACAAAAGCTTTAAATACCATATTAAATGTTAAATTTCGGCATGCCACATGATAATAAAGCTTGATGTAAATTTAAAAGATTCTCGTTATTCTAAACAGGATATAATTTATGAGTGAATTAATAAAACAAATTGACACTAGAAGAAAGGAGATATTTACAGACTCCTATCCTATGTCTATTGGTGAGCTTGTTAATCTATATAAAGACGGAGAAATTGATATAAACCCGTCCTTCCAAAGGTTTTTTAGATGGAGTCACCAGCAAAAAGTAAGCTTAATTGAGTCTGTTTTGTTAGGAATACCCATACCGTCTATATTCGTTGCGCAAAGGGATGATGGCGTTTGGGATCTCGTTGATGGCTTGCAAAGAATATCAACCATATTAGCCCTTATGGGTGAATTAAAAGATGACAAAGGTGAGTTACAACCATCTTTAGTTTTAAAAGGAACCAAATACCTCCCGGGTTTAGATGGTAAGGTTTGGAACGGAGATGAAAATAACGAGATTGAAAAATCCATTAAGATGGCATTTAAGAGGGAAAAAATAGAAATAAAAATAATAAAAAAGGAAAGCGATGTAAATACTAAATTTGAACTGTTTCAAAGGCTGAATACTGGTGGTAGTGAACTATCTGAACAGGAGGTTCGAAACTGTCTTCTTATCATGCTCGATAAAAATGCATATGATCGTTTAGATGAACTATCAAAATACCAAACATTTAAAGATTCAATATCCATTACGGAAAGGCTATATGATGAAAGATACGATATGGAATTGGTTCTAAGGCTATTTGTTTTAGGTAACTCCAATGCACAAGAACTTCGCGGCATTGAAGAAGTATCTGAATACTTAACAAATAAGGTGACTGATCTTACCAGTGATAAATTTGATTGGGACAATGAATCTCAGTTGTTTAAAAAAACCTTTGATTTTATATATGAAGTTTTGGAAGATAATTCATTTAAAAAGTTTGATTTTCAAAGGGATGCTTTCCGAGGTGGATTCCACCTATCAGCTTATGAGGTTTTAGCTACTGGAGTTTACAAAAGCTTGAAAACTGGTCGAATGAGTGACAATGATGTTAAAAACACTTTGCACCAATCTTCAAGAGATATTTTTGCAGATGATGTATTCATCAAGCACAGTGGTTCAGGTGCTAAAGCAAACTATAGATGGCCGCGTTTTCAAGAATTAATTGATAAGGTGTTTCTAAATGGAAATAAACCTTAAAGATAAACTGCAGTCATTCATTGAGAGTGACAAGGCATGGCGAAAAAAAGAAATGACTTTACTCAAGTCGTTCGTTTTCTCTTCATCGGGAATGAACGAACATACTCATATAAGAGCTGGTGTTGCGCTTTTATACTCTCATTGGGAAGGGCATATAAAAGCCGCATCTTTACACTACATTGAGTATCTCAACTGCCTTCAGCTTAAGTTAAGCCAACTTTCAGATAATAATGTAACTTCATATATTTATGATAAATTAATTTCTCTTAATGGCTCAAAAGTCATAAGCTCTTATTCAGGGCTGTCAAATGCCATTTGTAATAATCTGGATAATGAGATTTTTAATATCACGGCATTAAGAGTAATTAAAACTGAAAGTAACCTTAAAATGAGGCGACTTGAGGATATTTTGCATGTTATTGGGTTGGATAATTCGGTTTTCATGGCGAACAAAGTACATATTGATGAGGTTTTACTGAATTATAGAAATAAAATTTCTCATGGGGAACGAACTGAAGGATGGCAAACCAGTACTCTAAGTAAATCTTCATATAATGATCTGCATGATAAGGTAATTGAGTTAATAGACCATTTTGATGAGCTGCTTATTCAGCATGTTTTGGATGAGAAATACCTTAAAGTATCTTCCTGATGATTTTAATGTTAATAATTTTTTTGTCAGACAAGACCCTCAGTAAAAGAGGGTCTTCTTGACATTATTATATGTATTTCTGTTATTTTTAATATTAAACATGACGACATAAAAATCTTCATGTCCGCTTCTCGCTCAAAGCGGACATATTCAAATAACAATGTTTGAGAGAAAGATATTCCTGGCACTTATTAACGGTCTGCTGGCACACTTCGCGGCTTTTAACGGAATGAATCCATGCTGATTGGCTATATCCGGGTATCAACAAATGAGCAGAATACGGATTTACAGCGCAACGCACTCAAGAGCGCAAATTGCGACCTGATTCTCGAGGATAAAATAAGCGGAAAATCCCGCGACAGGCCGGGACTTAAAAAGGCGCTGCGCACGCTGGGGCAGGGAGACACGCTCGTTGTGTGGAAGCTCGATCGGCTGGGGCGCAGCATGCAGCATCTGGTTATGCTTACCGAGGAGCTGCGCGAGCGGGGCGTTAACTTTCGCAGCCTGACGGACAGCATTGATACCAGCACGCCCATGGGGCGATTCTTTTTCCACGTGATGGGCGCGCTTGCCGAAATGGAACGTGAGCTAATCGTGGAGCGAACACGCGCCGGTCTGGCGGCCGCCCGCGAGAAAGGTCGCATTGGTGGCAGGCGGCGGTTAATGACGCCGGAAATCACGGAGCGCGCCCGGCGAATGCTGGCGCAGGGGGCGACGCTTCTCCAGGTGTCACTGGTGATCGGCGTATCGGTTAAAACGCTTTACCGCTATATCCCCGCATCAGAGCAGCGGGCGCTGCGCTCGTCGGTTGTGTCATCACCCACACAACAGCAAATCAGTGCCCCGAAGTAACATAGCGCCGACCATAGCGGAACCCCTTCACAGGAGAACCGCCATATGGCACAGGATTATCACCACGGCGTGCGCGTTGAGGAAATCAACGAGGGCACCCGAACCATTACCACCATCAGCACGGCGATTGTCGGACTGGTCTGCACCGGCGACGACGCCGACGCAGCCACGTTCCCGCTTAACCGTCCGGTACTGCTGACCGACGTCCTAACCGCGAGCGGCAAGGCGGGCGAGTCCGGCACGCTGGCCCGCTCGCTGGACGCCATCGGCGACCAGGCTAAACCCGTCACCGTCGTAGTGCGCGTGCCGCAGGGCGAAACCGAGGCCGAAACCACCGCCAACATCATCGGCGGCGTCACCGACGGCCAGCGCACCGGCATGAAAGCCCTGCTGGCCGCGCAGGCGGTGTGCGGCGTCAAGCCCCGCATTCTCGGCGTGCCGGGCCATGACACGCAGGCCGTTGCAACCGAGCTGCTGAGCGTGGCGCAGAGCCTGCGCGGCTTCGCCTACCTGTCGGCGTACGGCTGTAAGAGCGTGGAAGAGGCGATCGCCTACCGCGCGAACTTCAGCCAGCGCGAGGGCATGCTCATCTGGCCTGACTTCATCAACTTTGACACCGTGCTGAAGGCGGACGCGACGGCCTTCGCCACCGCCCGCGCGCTCGGCCTGCGCGCCAAAATCGACGAACAGACCGGCTGGCACAAATCCCTGTCGAACGTCGGCGTGAACGGCGTCACCGGCATCTCAAAAGACGTGTTCTGGGACCTGCAGGATCCGGCTACCGACTCCGGCCTGCTGAACCAGAACGACATCACCACGCTTATTCGTAAAGATGGCTTCCGCTTCTGGGGTTCGCGCTGCCTGAGCGACGACCCGCTGTTTGCGTTTGAGTGTTATACCCGCACGGCGCAGGTGCTGGCCGACACCATGGCCGAGGCGCACATGTGGGCGGTGGACGGCCCGCTTAACCCGTCGCTGGCCCGCGACATTATCGAGGGCATCCGCGCGAAGCTGCGCAGCCTCGTGAATCAGGGCTATCTCATCGGCGCGGACTGCTGGCTGGACGAGAGCGTAAACGACAAGGACACGCTGAAGGCGGGCAAGCTGCTGATTGACTACGACTACACGCCGGTGCCGCCGCTGGAAAACCTGCTGCTGCGCCAGCGCATCACCGATCAGTACCTGGTCGATTTCGCCAGCCGTGTCAGCGCATAAGGAGACTGAATCATGGCATTACCCCGCAAGCTCAAGCACCTGAACCTGTTCAACGCAGGCAACAACTGGCAGGGGCTGATTGAGTCCGTGACGCTGCCAAAAATCACCCGCAAGTTCGAAAAGTATCGCGGCGGCGGCATGGCCGGTGCGGTGGACATCGACATGGGCCTGGACGACGGCGCGCTGGACACGGAATTTACCTGCGGCGGCGTTGAGGCGCTGCTGTTCAAACAGATGGGCACCCAAACCGTGGACGGCGTGCAGCTGCGCTTTACCGGCTCAATTCAGCGCGACGACACCGGCGAGGTGCAGGCGGTGGAGCTGGTGACGCGTGGCCGCCACAAGGAGCTGGACTCCGGCGAGTGGAAGACCGGCGAATCCAGCACCACCAAGGTGTCCGGCACCAACAGCTACGCCAAGCTGACCATCAACGGCGAAGTGCTCTACGAGATTGACCTGGTGAACATGGTTCACATCGTAGACGGCACGGACCTGATGGAAGCGCACCGCAACGCGCTCGGCCTGTAATCAACCCGGCAGGGGAGACCCTGCCGCCTTTTACCCTTTAGCGAGACATCATCATGACCGACAAAACTACCGAAAAGACCGTTGAGCTGGACACCCCGATTTCGCGCGGGAAAACCGAGATTAAGAGCGTCGTCGTGCGCAAGCCGCAGTCCGGCGCGCTGCGCGGCACGCGCCTGCAGGCGCTGATGGACATGGACGTGAACGCCATGATCACCGTGCTGCCGCGCGTCACCACCCCGGCGCTGACCGTGCAGGAAATCACCGAGATGGACCCCGCCGATCTGGTGAGCCTGTCGGTTGAGGTGGTCACTTTTTTACTGAAGAAGTCGGTGCTGTCGGATTTAGCGACGGCCTGACGGTAGACGATCTGGTGGCGGACATTGCCACCGTCTTTCACTGGCCGCCGTCCGTTACCGAGTTCATGACGCTGACCGAGGTACTCGAATGGCGGCATAAGGCGATAATGCGACACGGGACCAGCGATGAGTGATAAAGACTTGCGCCTGCAGCTTGTTCTTAACGCGGTAGACAAACTAACCCGCCCCTTCCGTTCTGCAAAGGCCAGCACCCGCGAGCTGGCCGACTCCCTGCGCACCGCGCGCGCCAGCCTGAAAGATTTAGACGCGCAGGCCGCGCGCATCGACGGCTTCCGTAAAGCCCGGTCACAGCTTGCCATCACCGCAAACAATCTTAAGGGCGCGCGCGAAGAGGCGGCGAAGCTGGCGACGCAGTTCAGCGAGACCAACCGGCCCACCGCCGCGCAGGCGAGGGTGCTGGAGCAGGCGAAGAACCGCGTGCGCGAGCTGCAGCAGAGCTATAACGGGCTGCTGGGATCGGTACAGCGCCAGCGCGCCGCGCTCACCGAGTCCGGCGTTGATACCAAAAAGCTGAGCCAGGCACAGCGCGACCTGAAAGGCCGTGCCGACGAGGCACGCGCGGCGATTGACCGCCAGCAGAAGTCGCTGAAGCGGCTCGGCGAGCAGCAGGCGAAGCTCAACGCGGTGCGGGAGCGCCACGCCCGCTCGCTGGAGGTGCGCGATAAAATTGCCGGTGCCGGTGCGGCGACCACCGTCGCCGGGCTGGCGATGGGCGCGCCGGTGATGGCCGCCGTGAAAGCCTCGGCGGACATGGAAGACGCTATGAAGGGCGTGGCGAAGCAGGTTAACGGCCTGCGCGACAACAACGGCAACCGCACGGCGCAGTTCTACGACATGCAGGCCGCCATCAAGGCCGCCAGCGAGCAGCTGCCGATGGACAACGGCGCGATTGACTACGCCGCGCTGGTCGAGGGCGGGGCACGAATGGGCGTGACCAACCAGAACGATTCTTACGAGGACCAGAAGCGCGACCTGCTGGCGTTTGCCACCACGGCGGCGAAGGCGTCCACCGCGTTTGAGCTGCCCGCCGGTGAGCTGGCCGAGGGGCTGGGCAAGATTGCGCAGCTCTACAAAATCCCCACGCGCAACATCGAGCAGCTGGGCGACGCGCTGAACTACCTGGACGACAACGCGATGTCCAAGGGATCGGACATTATCGACGTGCTGCAGCGCATGGGCGGCGTGGCGGACAGGCTGGACTACCGCAAGGCCGCCGCGCTCGGCTCCACGTTCCTGAGCCTCGGCGCGACGGCGGAAACCGCCGCCAGCGCGGCGAACGCCATGGTGCGCGAACTCTCCGTTGCCACCATGCAGGGCAAGTCCTTCATGGGCGGCATGGCGCTGCTGAAGCTCGATCCGAAACAGATTGAAAAGCAGATGACTACCGACGCGATGGGCACCATTCAGCGCGTGCTGGAGAAGGTGAATAACCTGCCCGCCGACAAGCGTCTTACCGCGATGACCATGGTGTTTGGCAAGGAGTTCGGCAAGGACGCGGCGAAGCTCGCCAACAACATGCCGGAGCTGCGTCGCCAGCTGCAGCTGACGCAGGGCAACGCGGCCAGCGGCTCCATGCAGAAAGAGTCCGACATCAACAAGGACTCGCTGTCCGCGCAGTGGCTGCTGGTGAAAACCGGCGCGGCCAACACGATGAGCGGCCTCGGTGACACGCTGCGCCAGCCGCTGCTGGAAATCATGGACGCTGTGAAGCGCGTCACCGGCACCATGCGCCGCTGGGTGGAGTCGAACCCGGAGCTGGTCGGCAGGCTGATGAAAATCGCCGCCGTGGTGGCAACGGTCACGCTGGCGCTCGGCACGCTTGCCGTGGGCATGGCCGCCGTGCTGGGGCCGATCCTGATGCTGCGCTTCGGATTAAGCATGCTCGGCCTGAAGGGGCTGGCGACGCTCTCGCCGCTGCTGGGCGGGCTGGGCAAGGCATTCGCAAAACTGGCGCCCGGCCTTACATCTTCGAGTGACGGCATCAAAAAGCTGTTCTCACTGTTCAGCGGCGGCGAGGCCGGGGAGTCGGTGAACTGGCTGGAGAAAATCCGCGACGCGCTGGCCTCCCTTCGCGGCGGTGACGATGACGACGAGGACGGCGGCATACTGAACGCCTTCCGTGAAGGGGCGCTGGAGAAAATTAAGGAGAAGGCGCAGGACGCCGGGCAGACGCTGGTTGCCTCCTTCCGTAACCCGATGGCCGGTGTACGGGCGCTCGGCGCGCAGGTGCGCGGGCTGGCCGGTGCCGCCCTTGCGCCGCTGGCCGCCTCGGTGCGCGGTGCCGGTGGTGCGCTGATGTGGCTGGTGAAGTCGCCGCTGGCGCTGCTGCGCACGGTGCTGACCGGCGTAATCTGGGCGCTGGGTGCGCTGCTGAGTCCCGTCGGGCTGGCCGTCGCCGCGCTTGCCGGGGTGGCGCTGGTTATCTGGAAATACTGGGCGCCGATTAAGGCATTTTTAGGCGGCGTGGTGGACGGCTTCAGGGCCGCCGCCGGGCCGATCAGCGAGGCGTTTTCACCGCTGCAGCCGGTTTTCCAGTGGATAGGCGACAAGGTTCAGGCGCTTTTCGGCTGGTTTAAAGACCTGCTGACGCCGGTGCAGTCCACGGCGGCCGAACTGGACAGCGCCGCCGCGAAGGGCAAAGCGTTCGGGCAGGCGCTGGCCGACGGGCTGAACATGGTGATGCACCCGCTTGACTCTCTTAAGGCCGGGATCGGCGAGCTGCTGGACAAGTTCGGCCTCGTCAGCAAGGCGGCGGCTGACACCAGGCTGCCGCAACCGCCAAAAGCGGCCAGCGTCAGTGCGGGCGGGGTAACGTTGCCTACGGGCGGCTTCCCGGCGTTTGCGGGCATGTACGACACCGGCGGCAACATCCCGGCGGGCCAGTTTGGCGTCGTGGGAGAAAACGGGCCGGAAATCGTCGGCGGCCCGGTGAGCGTGACGAGCCGGAAACGCACTGCGCAGCTGGCGGCCATGGCGGCGATGACGCTCGGCATTGCGTCCGGAACGGCGGAGGCGAAGCCGCTGCACCCGCTGAGCCTGCCCGCGCAGGCGTACCGGCAGGACGCGCCGCGCCAGCAGCCCGGCATAAGCGCCGCGCCCGTGAGCATTCACGCGCCGATCACCATCGTGCAGCAGCCGGGCCAGAACGCGAAGGACGTGGTGGACGAGGTGATGCGCAGGCTGGAGGCAAAAGAGCGGCAGGCGCAGTCCCGCGCCCGCAGCAGTTACCGGGATCGAGGAGGGTTTGAATAATGATGATGACGCTGGGCCTGTTTGTTTTCATGCTCAAGACGGTGCCGTATCAGGAGCTGCAGCTCCAGCGCAGCTGGCGCTTCCCGTCGAACAGCCGCGTGGGCGTGCGCCCGGCGCTGCAGTTCCTCGGTCCGGATAACGACACCATCACGCTGTCAGGCGTGCTGCTGCCGGAAATCACCGGCGGCAGGCTGTCGCTGTTTGCGCTCGAGCAGATTGCCGAGCTGGGGCGCGCGTGGCCGCTGATTGAGGGCAGCGGCACGATTTACGGCATGTTCGTGATCGAGAGCCTGAGCCAGACCAAAGCGGAGTTCTTCAGCAACGGCGTGTGCCGCCGCATTGAGTTCACGCTGACGCTGAAGCGCACCGACGAATCGCTGGGTGAGATGTTCGGCAGCCTCAGCGATCAGCTGTCGGCCATGCAGGGCGCGGCCACCGACGCCGCCGGAAAAGTCGGTGCAGCAGTGGGCGGGCTGTTCTCATGATGGCGGGCAGCTGGATTAACGGGCAGGCAAACGCGCCCGCCTTCAGGCTGACGCTTGCCGGGGCGGACATCACGCAGAAGATAGAGCAGCGGCTCATCAGCCTGACGCTGACCGACAACCGGGGCTTTGAGGCGGACCAGCTGGACATCGAGCTGGACGACGCGGACGGCCAGCTGCTGATGCCGCGCCGGGGCGTTGAGCTGTCGCTGGCGCTGGGCTGGAAAGGGGAGGTGCTTTTCCCGAAAGGCACCTACACCGTGGACGAAATCGAACACAGCGGCACACCGGACCGGCTGACCCTGCGCGCGCGCAGCGCGGACTTCCGCCAGACGCTGAACACCAAGCGCGAGAAGTCGTGGCACCAGACCAGCGTCGGCGAGGTGGTTAAAGAGATTGCCGGGCGCCACAAGCTCAAAACGGCGATGGGCGACGACGTGGCGAAAATGGGGCTCGATCACATCGACCAGACCAACGAGTCAGACGCCAGCTTTTTGATGCGCCTGGCGAAACAGTGCGGCGCGGTGGCGTGCATCAAGGACGGCAACCTGCTGTTTATCCGTCAGGGGCAGGGCAAAACGGCCAGCGGCAAAGTGCTGCCCGCCATCACCCTCGTGCGCAAAGACGGCGACGGCCATCGCTTTACCCTGGCTGACCGGGACGCCTACACCGGCGTGATCGCAAGCTGGCTGCACACCCGCGAGCCGGACAAAAAGCCGGAAGCCACGGTGAAGCGTAAGCGGCGAAAGCCCGCCGCGCAGAAGAAGGAGCCGGAGGCGAAGCAGGGCGACTATCTGATTGGCACGGATGAAAACGTCCTGGTGCTGAGCCGCACCTATGCGAACCGGGCCAACGCCGAGCGCGCCGCAAAAATGCAGTGGGAACGGCTGCAGCGCGGTGTGGCAACGTTCTCTATTCAGCTGGCACGTGGCCGGGCCGATCTCTACACGGAAATGCCGGTGAAGGTCAGCGGGTTTAAACAGCAGATTGATAAAGCGGAATGGATTATCACGACGCTGACGCACGGACTGAGCGCGGAGAACGGCTACACGACCAGCATTGAACTTGAAGTGAAAATAGATTCACTTGAAATGGAATAGTGCTATCTCAAAAGGGTTAAATTGAGTAGTATTTATCTCAATTGGGGTTTGGAGACGACATTATGATGAATTGCCCTTTGTGCGGGAATGCCGCACATACACGCAGCAGCTTTCAGGTTTCAGCGACAACCAAAGAACGTTATAACCAGTGCCAGAACATTAATTGCAGTTGTACTTTTAAATCTCATGAAACGGTCTCTGAGATCATTATGAAGCCGGGTAGCGTTAAACCTGTGCCGCCGCATCCGGGAAGAAATCAGCAGCAACCATTGTGGTTATGATCGCTGCAAATATTAAATAGCCTGCTAATGTGGGCTATTATGCTTCAGGAATTTCACCCGTTTTCAAAAAATCTCCGAATTGATTTTCATCAAGTATTACAACACCTTTCATACGGGCAGCCGTTACTTTTGTTGGCCCAGCATTATATCCACAGCAAAGTAATTGAAGATTCTGTGTAACAGAGCTTCTTACTGTCATGCCATTGGCAATAGCGCATTCTATTAATCGATCTTTATCTGCTTTTTTAAAGCCAGTGAAGCAAACGTCAAAAGTTACTTTTTGAACTTTAGGCCTGCTCAATTGAATGTGAGAGTAATCACTTTCTTTCACCGTTATGAGAAATGCAGAAGCTGCGTCCGCTGTTTCAACAAGTTTAATTACTCTGTCTTTGCGAAAGGTTCTTAATTGTTTGATGACGTTGCAGACGCCTTGCACATGCTCGGCACTGTGGCTGACATTAAAAATCGATTGGGCGCTAACTTGCCCTTTTGCATTGATATAGACGAAGTGCATTTCTTCCATGTGATCACCTTCAGAGGCTGTGGGGACGAACGAAAAAATAGCCGTCAAACATGAAGGGCAGGGCAACAGAAGAAAACGGGAAAAAATCTGCTGCCATTTTGCTGCCAATCAGATTTTTGGCTACAAAAAAAGCCGCTGAAAAAGCGGCTTAAGTGCATGATTTTAATCACTAAATTTGGTGGCCCCTGCTGGGTTTGAACCAGCGACCAAGCGATTATGAGTCGCCTGCTCTAACCACTGAGCTAAGGGGCCAGCGGAGCGGGGATTATAGAGTATCTTGTTGGGGTGATCCAGAGTTCGCCATTTGGATGGCGAAAATTACAGCAATGGCTGAGCCCTTGATCTCAAAAAGAAAAATGCATTATCACCCGCTTTATCGCGCATATAGCGCTCAATCATCATCGCTTTTTGAGACCAGGCTGACTAAAAAGGTCATCATTGCTACAAATAACGCGATGCTGGCTTGTTTAATGAAATAAAAGGCAATATTGCGCGGCGTGCGTCATCGTAAGTCTGCCAAAGGTCCATGTCTTCCACTGATGGGATGGTCACTAGCTCGCCGGCATCAAGTCCATGCAGGGCCGCTGAGACTAAATCATCTACCTCCATCAGCATTTCTGCGGGAAGGTCATTGATAGATTTACCCGCGCGTTCGAAGATCTCGGTACGCGTCAGACCAGGCAACATAGCCTGCATACGCACGCCACTTTCGGCTAATTCACGATGCATATTGCGCGTTAGGGAAAGGACATAAGCTTTGCTGGCGTTATACGCGCCATTCGCAGACTCATTTACCAATGCTAATACCGATGCAATATTCACGATTGTGCCGTTGCGGCGTGCTCGAAAGGCCTGCGCGGCACTGTGAGCCAGCTGTGTTAGTGCAACGATGTTTAGGGTCAGCATGGTTTGTATTTTTACGATATCACCATCAACAAATTCGCCTTCTACCGTCATGCCAGCGTTGTTAACCAGCAGCGTGATCAGCTTATTTTCCTGAATTTCCCGAACGACTTTTTGCACATCATCCTGATGCGTTAGGTCTGCAGTCAATACGCTGACCTCCACGCCGTGCGCCTCGCGCAGAGATCGTGCCAATTGATTAAGTCTGGCTTCATCGCGTGCCACCAGAATCAGGTTGCTTCCGCGTGCTGCTAGCTGTTTGGCATAGGTGGCGCCAATACCACTTGATGCGCCGGTAATCAAAGCCAGTTGTTGTGACATGTTAGGTTCCTCGAGATGATGGTTATCATATTTGCGTAGTTTAATATGACGATCATAATATTTACCGTCAAGCTGGAATATGATGATCGTAATAATTACACTGATTGCCATAAGCGATGAGTGAGGGAAGTGGAGATGGAAAAGCTGAGCCACAAAGCACGTACGCGGCAGCGCATCTTGAATGAGGCAGCGGTGGTGATGCGCGAGAGCGGTACTGAAAGCATTGGCGTAGCCGCGCTGATGAAGCGCGTAGGCTTAACGCACGGTGGTTTTTACGCGCATTTCACTTCACGTGAGGATTTGGTACAAGCCGTGATTGCAGAGATGTTTGCCGATTCAGCCCGCCGCTTCGCTGCTATTACTGCCCTAAAAGATCCACTGGAACGATTTAATCAGCTGATTGATAGCTACCTGTCAGAGCAGCATTGTGACTCGCCGGGTGAAGGCTGCCCGCTACCTGCGCTGGTGAGTGAAATGGCGCATCTGCCATTGGATGCGCGCACGCTGTTTTCTCAGCAGCGTGCAGAGATGCGACAGCGTTTAGCGCAGACGCTACGTGAGCTTAACCACCCGCAAGCAGATGACGCCGCAACGACGATTCTGACTGAGATGGTCGGGGCAGTGGCGCTGGCTCGTTCTTGTGCTGATAAAAAGGAAGCAGGAAATTTGCTGGCGCTCAGCCGTCGTTCCGTGAAACAACGTGCCGGAGTGGAGACACCATGAGTGAGCACGATATCCGCGATATCATCGCGCCCGATTTGCAGGTGCTGTTTTGTGGTATCAATCCGGGAAAATCATCAGCACATACCGGTTATCACTTCGCGCATCCTGGCAATCGCTTCTGGAAAGTAATCTATCAGGCGGGATTCACCCGGGAGTTACTTAAGCCCGATCAGGAGCAGCGACTAATGGAAACCGGCTGTGGTATCACCATGCTGGTGGAGCGTCCGACGGTGCAGGCCAACGAACTGGATGGTGATGAGTTACGTGACGGTGGTTCACGTTTGCAGCACAAGATTTTGCATTATCAACCGCGCGCGTTGGCGGTATTGGGCAAGGACGCCTTTCAGAAAGCGTTTCGTCAGCGCAAAGTGGAGTGGGGCGAGCAGCCGCAAATGTTGGGTAAGACGCGATTATGGGTGTTGCCCAATCCCAGCGGTCTAAATCGTGCGACGCTGGAAGAGATGGCGGCATCCTATCGTCAGCTGCATGATTGGCTACAGGGCAATAGGTAAAAATGCGGTTCTGCAGATAATAAAAAACCCCGGCAAGCCGGGGTTTTTCGTCTCGACGCTGATTAATCGTCGAGGAAGCTACGCAGCACTTCAGAGCGGCTTGGATGACGCAGTTTACGCAGCGCCTTCGCTTCAATCTGACGAATACGCTCACGCGTTACATCAAACTGTTTGCCTACCTCTTCCAGCGTGTGGTCGGTGTTCATATCGATACCGAAACGCATACGCAGAACTTTCGCTTCACGCGCGGTCAGGCCAGCCAGCACATCGTGGGTGGCTGAGCGCAGGCTTTCCGAGGTAGCGGAATCCAGCGGCAGCTCCAGCGTGGTGTCTTCGATAAAATCGCCCAGATGCGAATCTTCATCATCACCAATCGGCGTCTCCATCGAGATAGGCTCTTTAGCGATTTTCAGCACTTTGCGGATCTTATCTTCTGGCATCAGCATGCGTTCGGCCAGCTCTTCCGGTGTCGGCTCACGACCCATCTCTTGCAGCATCTGACGCGAGATACGATTGAGTTTGTTGATGGTCTCAATCATATGCACCGGAATACGGATGGTACGTGCCTGGTCAGCGATGGAACGGGTGATAGCCTGACGAATCCACCAGGTGGCGTAAGTTGAGAACTTATAACCACGACGGTATTCAAACTTATCAACCGCTTTCATCAAGCCAATGTTGCCTTCCTGAATCAGATCGAGGAACTGCAGACCACGGTTGGTATATTTCTTAGCGATAGAAATAACCAGACGCAAGTTTGCTTCAACCATCTCTTTCTTCGCACGACGCGCTTTGGCCTCGCCGATAGACATGCGACGGTTAATGTCTTTGACCTGCTCGATGGTCAAGCCGGTTTCTTCTTCAATCTGCTGCAGTTTGTACAGCGAACGATTCACATCATCTTCAACTTCGAGCAGTTTTTCCGACCAAGGCTTGTTCATGGCCAGCGCGGCTTTGAACCAACTTGGATTGGTTTCATTGCCGGTAAACAGCGTGATGAAGTTCTTCTTCGGCATTTTGCACAGTTCAATACACAGCTTCATGATCAGGCGCTCTTGCGTACGCACGCGCTCCATCATTTCACGCATATTGTTCACCAGGTAATCGAATTGCTTCGGTACCAGGCGGAACTGTTTAAATACTTCAGACAGATTTTGGATTTCAGCGACGGCGTCTGCGTGGCTGCGACCTTTAGCTTTAATTACAGTACGCGTTGTTTCGTACTGTGTACGCAGGTCACCAAACTTCTCGCGAGCCAGTTCTGGGTCGATGGAGTTGTCATCATCAGAACTGTCGTCATCCTCTTCGTCTTCTTCTTCATCATCATCGCGATCTTCCTGCGATAACTCAGAACCAACGTGAGTCGCGGTCGGCGCAATATCTTCTTCGGCGTTAGGATCGATAAAGCCGATGATTAAATCAGACAGGCGAGAGTCGCCCGCTTCTACGCGATCGTACTGATCGAGCAAATAGGTGATCGCTTCCGGATATTCGGCAACAGAGCATTGAACCTGGTTGATACCGTCTTCGATGCGCTTAGCGATGTCTATTTCGCCTTCACGCGTCAGCAGTTCAACGGTACCCATTTCACGCATATACATGCGCACCGGGTCGGTGGTACGGCCAATTTCAGATTCAACACTGGATAAAACCTGAGCGGCGGCTTCTGCAGCATCTTCGTCAGTATCGGAGCTGTTTTCATTCAGGATCAGGTCATCAGCATCAGGCGCTTCTTCAACGACCTGAATACCCATGTCATTAATCATCTGAATGATGTCTTCGATCTGATCGGAGTCGACGATATCTTCCGGCAGATGGTCATTGACCTCAGCATAGGTCAGATAGCCTTGCTCCTTACCACGGGTGACAAGTAGCTTAAGCTGTGACTGCGGGTTTTGCTCCATAAGACGGTATCCACACTTCTGTTAATTAGATTGGTGTCGGTCGGCGCGAGCCAACTATAACAGTGAAGGCGTTGTGTTTTTGCCGCTGCCTACATCGCGGCCAGGGCCTTTGCCCTCATATAATCGGCACTTAAGCCGCTTGTGTTCGTTCCGAGGCTAACTTACTTGCCATTTTCAGCGCTGGCAGTGCTCGCAATCCTCACGTACTTAAGTACGCTCCGGGTGCTGCGCGCTGGCAGCACTGAAACTGGCTGCGACGTTAACGCCTCTAAATCTTGAGCTGTTTGTTTTCCGGTTCGCTTATGGCGTCTAAAAATCCGGAAATGACTGAGCCAGAATGCGGTTTTTAATGTGCTTGCAGTTCTGACCGAGTTAAAATCTTATTTTTTTGCTAATGCCTGGCTTAAAGCCCAGAACTCGCGGCGTTCGATGGCGCTTAAGCCTTCTGTTCGCTCGCGGGCGATCAGCGCTTCAAGACGCTGTTCAAGCGCGGAATCATAAATGCTGGCCAGTGAATCCTGGAACACTTCTTCCGCCTCTTCATCCACTATCATGTGGTTCCAGGTGGCCAGTGTTTCAAGGGGCTGGCTAAAATTTGTCCCGCGATATAACTCTAGTAGCTGTCCGGTAGTCAGGCCAGGATTCTCTGTACAACGGCTGACTAACTCCACAAATAGCGGTAAACCTGCCATTTTCGACTGCTCCAGTCCATCCAGCGTCGGTACGATGGAGGCGAACTGTGGATTCTGCACTAATAACGCAATCAGCACGCGCATGGTGGTACGCTTCAGCGGTGGTGCAGTGGGCAGCGCGCCACTTTCGGCCAGCTTCGGCATCAGCTTGTCTAACTGGTTATCGTCAAGAATACCGAGTTTATTACCCAGAGTTTGGCGCATATAAATACGCAGCGTTTCACCGGGAATCTGACTAATCAGTGGTAACGCAAGTGTCGCCAGCTTGGTCTTACCATCGCGGGTACTCAAATCTACCTGCGGCATCAGGCTGTCGAACAAAAACGTGGAGAGCGGTGTAGCCTGCTCCATCCGCGCTTCAAAGGCTTCTTTGCCCTCTTTGCGTACCAGCGTGTCCGGATCTTCGCCATCGGGCAAAAACATAAAGCGTAGCTGACGACCATCATTCATGTAAGGCAATGCGGTTTCGAGCGTACGCCATGCTGCTTCACGTCCGGCGCGGTCGCCGTCATAACAGCAAATCACGGTATCCGTTGAGCGGTACAGCAGCTGAACGTGCTCAGCGGTAGTCGAAGTGCCCAGCGATGCTACGGCATAATCGATGCCAAATTGCGCGAGCGCCACCACGTCCATATAACCTTCAACAACCAGCAAACGCGCAGGCTGCGGATGATTTTTTTGCGCTTCATAAAGTCCGTATAACTGGCGGCCTTTATGGAAAATCGGTGTTTCAGGTGAGTTCAGATACTTCGGCGTATCGTTGCCCAGCACGCGACCACCAAAACCGATGACGCGGCCGCGCTTATCGCGGATAGGGAACATCACGCGATCGCGGAAACGATCATAGGTGCGGCCTGAGTCATTGCTGACCAGCATGCCGGCTTCCATCAGTGATTCGCGATCGTCTTTTTGCTGACCAAAACGCTTCAGTGCATTATCCCAGCCGGCGGGCGCATAGCCGATAGCAAAGTGATCGATCACTTCCTGGCTGAGTCCGCGCGTGGCGAGATATTTCTGGGCAGATTGCGCTTGCGGATTACGCAGGCTCTGTTGATAAAAGCCGTTCAGGCCTTCCAGCAACTGATAAAGACTTTGACGCTGATGGCGCTCCATCGGGCTAGGACCGTTGCCCGCTTCATACGGCACTTCTAAGCCGTGAAGCGTGGCCAGCTCCTCAACGCTCTCAACAAATTCCAGACGATCGTGATTCATCAGGAAATCGATGGCGTTGCCCTTGGCACCACAGCCAAAGCAGTAATAAAACTGCTTCTCACCGCTTACGGTGAAAGAGGGCGTTTTTTCGTTATGAAAAGGACAGCACGCGTGATAATTCTTACCCTGCTTTTTCAGCTTAACGCGGGCATCGATAATATCCACGATGTCCGTGCGGGCAAGTAAGTCGTTGATAAATATGCGTGGAATTCGTCCAGCCATAAGCCCCGATTTTTCAGCTCATAAACGACAACAAGCCGCGCTTCCTTTCGGAAAGCACGGCCTTTTACTTGACTCTGTCTGCGTTTATCACGCGGCGGAAGCGAACTTCCGCAAGAAATTAGTACAGACGAGTGCGGCGTGCGTTTTCGCGAGCCAGTTTCTTGGCGTGACGCTTAACTGCAGATGCTTTAGCGCGCTTACGCTCAGTGGTAGGCTTCTCGTAGAACTCACGGCTACGAACTTCTGCCAAAACACCTGCTTTCTCGCATGAACGCTTGAAGCGACGCAGTGCTACGTCGAACGGCTCGTTTTCACGTACTTTAATTACCGGCATGTAACTCTTACCTCGATAAAATTCGGTTTTTGCTGCTGACTGCGGCGCCAGCACATTTCAAAATGGTGCAGCATTTTACTCCAGCCGCGGCTGACTTGTAAAGCACCATGTATAATTTAGAACCAACAGGGGCATTTGCCATCGCGGCTGCCGGTTTTTTCAGGCCGTGGAGTATAGCGCACTCTTTATGCGACAGAAAAACACTTTTTCCTGGCCAAAGTCTCTGGGGTGTGATTTGCCTGTGCTACACTGCGCGCCGCAAGAAGAGGGTGATAAAAGCTATGCGAGTTCTGGGTATTGAAACGTCCTGCGATGAAACCGGCATCGCGATTTATGACGATGCGTCCGGTCTGCTGGCAAATCAATTATATAGCCAGGTCAAACTGCATGCCGATTACGGCGGCGTGGTGCCGGAACTGGCATCGCGCGACCACGTGCGTAAAACCGTGCCGCTGATTCAGGCGGCACTAAAAGAAGCGGGTCTTGAGCCACAACAAATTGATGGTGTTGCCTATACGGCTGGACCGGGCCTGGTCGGTGCGTTGTTGGTGGGGGCAACCATTGGCCGCGCGTTGGCGTTCGCCTGGAATGTGCCGGCGGTACCGGTCCATCATATGGAAGGGCATCTGCTGGCGCCGATGCTGGAAGAGAATCCGCCTGAATTCCCATTTGTGGCGCTGCTGGTTTCCGGCGGTCACACGCAGTTAATCAGCGTGACCGGTATTGGCGAATATACTTTGCTGGGCGAATCGATTGATGATGCAGCCGGTGAAGCGTTCGATAAAACCGCCAAGCTGCTCGGTCTGGATTATCCCGGCGGGCCAATGTTGTCGCGTATGGCGCAGCAGGGCACGGCCAACCGCTTCAAATTCCCGCGTCCGATGACCGATCGTCCGGGGCTGGATTTTAGCTTCTCCGGGCTAAAAACCTTTGCGGCGAATACCATTCGCGAGCATCAGGGCGACGAACAAGCACGTGCTGATATTGCTCGCGCGTTTGAAGATGCAGTGGTCGATACCTTAATGATTAAGTGCAAACGCGCGCTGGAGCAGACCGGTTTTAAACGTTTAGTGATTGCCGGCGGCGTCAGTGCCAACCGCACGCTGCGTGAGCGGATGGCCGAAATGATGCAAAAGCGCGGTGGCGAAGTGTTTTACGCGCGCCCTGAGTTTTGCACAGATAATGGCGCGATGATCGCTTACGCTGGCATGGTGCGGCTGAAAGGGGGCACGCGTGGAGAACTTGGCGTTAGCGTGCGACCGCGTTGGCCGCTATCCGAATTGCCCGCCATCTAAAACGCAAAAAACCGGCTTTGCGCCGGTTTTTTTATTTCTTCTTCTTCCGTTTCCAGATTTTCGTTTCCTGGCCGCGCCACAGGCGTTGAATGTTGTCGTGATGTCGCAACAGAATCAAACAGGAGAGCATGGAAACGGGGAAGGTAAATTGCGGTTTAAACCACCACACATAAAACGGTGCGATCAGCGCACTGACAATGGCGCCAAGCGATGAATAGCCGCTTAGCAGTACCGTTAACAGCCAGGTACCGGTCATCAATCCCGTTAAATCCCAGCCAATCGGCGCAATTGCGCCAAATGCGGTCGCTACGCCTTTACCGCCGCGAAAACGAAAGAATACCGGATAGATGTGGCCAAGGCAGGCGGCAATCGCCGTCAGTCCAAGATAGAGGGGCGCAACGTGCAGCAGGTAGGCGATCCACACTGGGAGCATGCCTTTCGCCACGTCGAAAATAAGTACCGCCGCAGCGGCAGCTTTGCCACCAATGCGCAAAACGTTGGTAGCGCCAGGGTTGCCTGAGCCTTGCGAGCGCGGATCGGGTAAACCAGCCAGTTTACAAACCAGTATCGCACTGGAAATCGAACCGCAAAGATACGCGAAAATAATCATACCAAGCGCGATAGCACTCATAGCTTCGTACCGTTCCTTTTGGGTCGTTTTGTTCTCGATAAGCGTGGATAATACGCATAATCCGCCGGAAGTGGTATCCGGCTTAGCCAAAAACAGAGACTGACATCATGGATATCGTATTTATCGAGCAGCTTACCGTGTTCACGACTATTGGCGTTTACGACTGGGAGCAGGGCATGCAGCAGAAGCTGGTGCTCGATGTCGAACTAGCCTGGGATAACCGCCAGGCCGCCGCCAGCGACGATGTGAATGATTGCCTGAGCTATGCCGATGTGACTGAAGCGATCCTCAATCATCTGCAAGGCCAGCGTTTTGCCCTCGTTGAAAGGGTAGCGGAAGAAATCGCCGTTCTGTTGATGAATCGTTTCAAAACGCCTGGAGTGCGCATAAAGGTAGCAAAACCGGGGGCTATCGCCCAGGCGGGCAGCGTTGGCGTGCGTATTGAGCGCGGGACTATTCCGAAATAAATCTTCCGTGATTGCCATCACAATGAAACCAAACCAAATTATGGTGTGTCTCACTTGAGGCCGCTGCGCTAACTAACAGATCGTGCCCGAATTTCTTAAGGTTTCCTTCAGCGTGGCGCAGGCATAATTTCAGGCGGTAGCCCTTTGCGACCGCCTTTTTACTGTTTAAAACGGATAGAGGAAATAATTTTGATGGCAGACATTCATCAGCTTTGGGTAGCTGCAATCCTGGGGATTGTAGAAGGCCTCACGGAATTCCTGCCGGTCTCTTCCACGGGCCATATGATTATCGTTGGCCACCTGCTGGGCTTTGAAGGCGAAACTGCAGAAACCTTCGAAGTGGTGATTCAGCTGGGTTCAATCCTGGCGGTGGTGGTGATGTTCTGGCGTCGCCTGTTTGGCTTGATCGGCATCCATTTCGGTGAGGTTAAGCACGAAGGCGTCGGCACCGGGAAATTGACGCTGATTCATATTCTGCTGGGTATGGTGCCGGCGGTGGTGATTGGTCTGCTGCTGCACGATCAAATCAAAACGCTGTTTAACCCGATCAATGTGATGTACGCGCTGGTTGTCGGTGGTGTGCTGCTGTTGGTCGCGGAATATTTTAAGCCAAAGCAACCGAAAGCCGTCGGCGTGGACGATATCACTTATCGCCAGGCGTTTATGATTGGCTGCTTCCAGTGTCTGGCGCTGTGGCCGGGCTTCTCGCGCTCGGGTGCAACGATTTCAGGCGGTATGCTGATGGGCGTGAGTCGTTATGCGGCGTCGGAATTCTCGTTCATTCTGGCGGTGCCGATGATGATTGGCGCTACCGGCCTCGATCTCTATAAGAGCCTCGGATTCCTGACGATGCAGGATCTCCCGATGTTTGCCGTTGGTTTTGTCACCGCCTTCATTGTGGCGCTGCTGGCAATCAAAGTGTTCCTGGAACTGATCAAGCGTATTTCGTTTGTCTCTTTCGCCATCTACCGCTTCATTGTCGCGGCAGTGGTTTACGCCATCTTTATGTAATGCGTAACACGCGGCCAGTTAAGCTGGCCGCGTGTTAATCAACTCCGCTTGCAGCATCGCAACACGTCGACGCGTTAACTCTTCCCGCACTTCTGCCCCTTTAAAGCCTGCGGCCACCACATCTTTGGTTGGCACGGCTTGCGCCAGCGTAAACGCCTGACGTAAATAGTCACCTTGCGGATAAGCCATACTTTCCAGACCTGCGCGACCGCGCGCATCGGCTTCACTGGTCAGCGCCATCTTTTCCACACGATCGGGCTTGCGCCATGCATCAATACGATCAAACAACGCGATCAGCGCCTCAGCTGGCTGGCGCTCAATGGTGTGCACCACATCGTGAAATTCGGTTACCACTAACGCTAAATCACGCACCTGATTGGGCACACGCAGGCGCTGGCACAGCGCTTCAACCAGCGGTACACCCGCCAGGCCATGACCATGATGACTCGGCCATTTTTCTGGAGGCGTTAGCGCTTTGCCAATATCGTGGAATAGCGTGGCGAAACGCACGTCAAGTTGATCGGAAAGCGCAGCCGAGAGGGTGAGCGTCATCAGCGCATGCACGCCAGTATCAATTTCGGGATGCCACTTAATCGGTGCTGGAATGCCGTACAGATTATCGATTTCCGGGAACAGCACCTGCAGCGCACCGCAATCACGCAGCACCTGGAAATAGACCTGTGGATTACGCGTCAGCAGCGCTTTTTCCGTCTCTTTCCACACGCGTTCGGCGGTGAGATGCGCCAGTTCGCCACTGCTGGCCATTTCACGCATTAGCGCCTGAGTTTCATCTGCAATGCGGAAATTAAGGTGGGCAAAGCGGGCGGCAAAACGCGCCACGCGTAATACACGCAGCGGATCTTCATTGAAGGCGGCGGAAACATGGCGCAGCAGGCGTTGAGCTAAATCGCGTTGGCCACCATAAGGATCGATGAGTTCGCCGCTGTCGCTTTGTGCGATGGCGTTGATAGTGAGATCGCGGCGCTGTAAATCTTGCTCCAGCGTGACATCTGGCGCGAATTGGGTCACAAACCCGGTGTAACCGTTACCGCTTTTGCGCTCGGTACGTGCCAACGCATACTCTTCACGGCTACGCGGATGCAGGAAAACCGGAAAATCCCGCCCAACCTGCTGATAACCTTCAGCCAGCATCGTATCGGGCGTAGCGCCCACCACGACCCAATCTTTATCTTTTACCGGCAAACGCAGTAAGGCATCGCGCACTGCGCCACCGACCAGAAACGTCTTCACTCAACCACTCCAGAGGCAAATCAGAAATTGCGTGCTCAACACGCTTGTTACTTTATTGTTGCATACTTTGGCTAAAAATCGGGCACGCCAAAAAGGGCATCTTACGATCCCCTCAAATAAAAGAACAAATCTGCGTGGAGTATTAGTTCATCCAGCGATCGTTTTTCTTGCGGCGCGGCACCATGTGCGGCAGCAACAGACCCAGCAGCAGACCAACGCCCAGCACGCCGCCACCATACATAAACCACTGCATGATGATGGTGCGCTGTTTGTCATCCAACTGCACATTGGCGGCACTGACTTTCTTCTGCGCGACAATCAGCTCGTTTTTCAGCTTTTGATTCTCAGCTTTCAGGCCATCAATGGTGCCGTCGCTATTGGCGACTTTGTTCTGCATCTCAGAAGTGCGCTGATTCCAGCTGTTATCAATGTTCGCCAGCTTAGCTGTCAGGTCTTTGACCTGCTGCTCCAGCTGCGGCACGCGAGTGCGCAGGCTGGGATTGGCGCTCAGCTGTGACAGTGGGATCCAGTTAGTTTTGCCTTCTGCATCACGAATCTGGCCATATTGCGAGTCGTTGTTGGTTTGCAGCAAGGTCACTTCCTCTCCGGCGTTCAGCTTGCCGATCAGGCGATATTGATCGCCCGGACCGCTGCGCACCCAAGTGGATAATTCATCGGAGATGTAACGCTTTTCGTCAGCAGCATGAGCAGGTGTGATGGCGCTGAAAGCCAGCAAAGAAAGGGCAGCAAGTGTGATTTTTTTCATTCGATGTCGTTTTTTCTTAATGGCGTAAAATTACCGGCACAGTCTGGAGACGCTTCTCATAAATCTGAATGAGAACTATCCTGGTCTCAATCTGGTGCGAAAAGGGTCGTAAAAGCACAAGAAAGCGGAGACAGCGGGCTTCCGGTGCATTACTCTTCGCCAGATTAAACTCGTAAGTGCCAGCAGCGTATTGAATAAAAAATTATGACCATTGAAATCGAATTAAAGTTCATTGCCACACCGCAAGCCGCCGAAAAACTGGCTGAAAAGCTTGCCGCCTGGCCACATCAGCACGTCGCCGCGCGCGATCTGACCAACATCTATTATGAAACCGACGATAACCAATTGCGTCGCTGGGATATGGGTCTGCGTATTCGGGGTATTGACCAACGCTATGAGATGACGTTAAAAGCCGCCGGTAAGACCGTTGGCGGTCTGCATCAACGTCCGGAATACAACGTCGATATCACTGAGCCGCAGCTGGATATTGCGCGCCTGCCGGCAGAGATCTGGCCACAGGGCACCGATGTCGCCCTGCTGCAATCGCGGCTGGAACCACTGTTCAGCACACACTTCCAGCGTGAAGCCTGGCTGGTGCAGTTTGGCGACAGTGAAATTGAGGTCGCGTTTGACCGCGGCGCAGTAACAGCGGGTGAGTTCAGTGAGCCGCTTTATGAAGTCGAGCTGGAGCTCAAAAGCGGTCAGCGCGCAGATATATTGAAATTTGCCGAAGCGCTCATCGCCATGGGGGGATTACGTCTCGGCAGCCTGAGTAAAGCAGCACGCGGTTATCAACTGGCACAGGGCAACCTGCCACGTCCACGTCGTCCACTTCCGCTGCAGAAGATTGCCGCCAAGGCTTCGGTAGAGCAGGGCATGATTAATGCCATGACCGCTGCACTGAATCATTGGCAATATCATGAGGAAGTGTGGCTGCGCGGCAATAAAGAAGCTAAAGCGTCGGTGGTTGAAGCGCTGGAAACGCTGCGCCAGGCATTCTCGCTATTCGGTGCATTGGTGCCGCGCAAGGCGAGCAGCGATCTGCGACAGCAATTAACCCGTCAGGAAGAGCTGCTGGCCGACGAAGAGATAAATGCCGAGGCCGCATGCTTCTCATCCATCTCCGTTGAAGCTCAGTTAGCGCTTACTCACTGGCTCGTTGAGTCACAATGGCAACGCTGGCTCGATGACAAGAGCAAAAGCAAGCTGCAGGGATCGTTCAAACGTTTTAGCGACATTATGCTGAGCCGTATTGCGGCCGATCTCAGAGAAACATTCGTCGACGTGCAACTCTTTAGTGAATTCCAGGATAAAGCCACACGTTTGAATCGCCAGCTGCTGGCGGTGAACTTGCTGGCGGGTGCTTATCCAGCTGAAGAGGTAAACAGTTGGCTGGAAGGCTGGCTGGAGCTGCAGCATGCTATTCGCATCAAGCAAAATCACGGTTTGATTCAGCTGGTTAATCTGGCAATTAAAACCACGCCGTTCTGGCTCAACAGCGGAACAAAACGCTAACGAAAAATCCAATCAGGGAGAGAAGATGTTGTTACCGTTACCGGCGCTAATGCAGGCGCAGTTAGCTAATGTGGCAGAGAGACTTAATTTGCCGCCCTCAGCGTTCACGCCAGAGCAGGCAGGTGCGCTGGCCTTTAGTGACTTTATCCTTGATAACCTGCAGCAGCATCCCGAATGGTGGCAGCATCTGCAGCAACAAGCCCCTGCGCCGGATGAGTGGCAGCATTACGCCCGCTGGCTGAGCGATGCGTTGCAATCTGTTGATAATGAAACCTCCCTGATGCGTGAACTGCGATTGTTCCGCCGTCATATGCTGGTGCGAATCGCCTGGATGCAGGCGCTGCAGCAATCCAGCACCGAACAGAGTTTGCAACAACTGAGCTCGCTGGCGGAGATTCTCATCGCCGCGGCGCGCGATTGGGTTTGGCAGGATTGCAGCCGTGATTTCGGTACGCCTTGCAATGCTGCCGGTGAAGCCCAGCCAATGCTGATTCTTGGCATGGGTAAACTCGGCGGCTGCGAGCTTAACTTCTCATCTGATATCGATCTGATTTTTGCCTGGCCGGAAAACGGCGTGACGCAGGGCGGTCGGCGCGAGCTCGATAATGCGCAATTCTTTACGCGCATGGGGCAGCGGCTCATTAAGGTATTGGATCAGCCAACCGTGGATGGATTTGTCTACCGCGTTGATATGCGGCTACGTCCCTTCGGCGACAGCGGTCCGCTGGTGCTGAGCTTTGCTGCACTGGAAGATTATTACCAGGAGCAAGGTCGCGACTGGGAACGTTATGCCATGGTTAAAGCGCGGCTGATGGGCGACGATCACGGTCATTGGAGCCAGGAGTTGCAGCAAATGCTGCGTCCTTTTGTCTATCGACGTTACATCGATTTCAGCGTGATTCAGTCGTTGCGTAATATGAAAGGTATGATTGCACGCGAAGTGCGTCGGCGTGGACTGAAAGACAACATCAAGCTCGGTGCTGGCGGCATTCGCGAAACGGAATTCATCGTGCAGGTGTTTCAACTGATTCGAGGCGGACGTGAGCGCTCACTACAACTGCGCTCCTTGCTGCCTACGCTAAAAGCTATCGGCGAGCTGTCTCTGTTAAGCCAGCAGCAGGTTGATCATCTGCGCGCAGCCTATCTGTTCCTGCGTCGGCTGGAAAACCTGCTGCAAAGTATTAATGACGAGCAAACCCAAACGCTGCCGGAGAATGAACTCGATCGTCAGCGTTTAGCCTGGGCAATGGGCGCGGCAGATTGGGACGCATTAATGGCGCAGCTCGAGCAGCAAATGGCAGGCGTGCGCGCTATTTTTGATGAGCTGATTGGTGACGATGCACCGGATGTGGACGATCAGCCACAGTTGGCCGAATTTGCTGGCCTATGGCAGGACGCGCTGGAAGAGAGCGATCTCATCCCCGTCGTACCGCAGTTAGCGGATGCGCAACGTCATGCGCTTTACCATGCGCTTAACAATTTCCGCCAGGATGTTAGCCGTCGCACTATCGGCCCACGTGGTCGTCTGGCGCTCGATCAGCTAATGCCGCGTCTGCTCAGTGAAGTCTGCCCACGGGATGATGCGGATGTCCTGCTGAACCGACTGACACCGCTGTTGCTGGGGGTGCTGACGCGCAGTACCTATCTTGAGCTGCTCACCGAATACCATGGCGCACTGCGTCATCTGATTCGCCTGTGCGCTGCATCGCCGATGGTTGCCAGCCAGCTGGCGCGCTATCCGCTCTTGCTCGACGAGTTGCTTGATCCTGCCACGCTCTATCAACCCACCGCTACCGATGCATACCGCGACGAGCTGCGTCAGTATCTGCTGCGTATTCCCACCGATGATGAAGAGCAACAGCTGGAAGCTTTGCGCCAGTTCAAACAGGCGCAGCATCTGCGCATCGCCGCTGCCGATATTGCTGAAACTTTACCGGTAATGAAAGTGAGCGATCACTTAACCTGGCTGGCTGAGGCGATTATCGAGTCGGTGGTGCAGCAAGCCTGGCAAATGATGGTGCAGCGTTATGGTCGTCCATCGCATCTCACCAGCGATAGCGAGCGCGGTTTTGCGGTTGTCGGTTACGGCAAACTCGGTGGCTGGGAGCTGGGGTATAGCTCGGATCTCGATTTGGTGTTCCTGCACGACTGTCCGGATGATGCTGAAACCGATGGTGAACGCATTATTGATGGCCGGCAGTTCTACCTGCGCCTGGCGCAGCGTGTAATGCATCTATTTAGTACGCGAACGTCGTCCGGCATTTTGTATGAAGTTGATGCGCGCCTGCGTCCTTCAGGTGCCGCAGGCATGCTGGTGAGTACCTTTGCTGCCTTCGATGAGTATCAGCGCAGCGAAGCCTGGACCTGGGAGCATCAGGCGTTGGTGCGTGCGCGTATCGTGTTCGGCGAACCCGCGCTGTGTGAACGCTTTGACGATATCCGACGGGGCATTCTATGCCTGCCGCGTGAGGCGGGCGTGTTGCAAACAGAAGTGCGCGAAATGCGCGAAAAAATGCGTTCCCATCTCAGTAACAAACATAAAGGCCGCTGGGAAATTAAGACCGATGAGGGCGGTATCACTGATATTGAATTCATCGCGCAATACCTTGTCTTAGGCTACGCCGCCGAGCAACCGGCGTTAACGCGCTGGTCCGATAACGTGCGTATTTTTGAACTGATGGCACGGCATAACATTATGCCGGAAGAGGAAGCGCAGGCGTTGACGCATGCCTACGTGACGCTGCGTGATGCGCTGCATCACCTCGCGCTGCAGGAGTTGCCGGGACATGTCGCCCCTGATGCCTTTGCCGCAGAGCGAGCGGTGGTAAACAACAGCTGGCAGCGTTGGTTAAGCGCTGCCGAATCTGATCGCGCGGAACGGTGAGCCACAAAGCTTATATGTTATTATCCGCGCATAATTTTGACCGTAGTCTGGAGTCTCTGGAATGAAAGTAACACTGCCCACTTTTGGCAAGGCCACTGTGCTGGTCGTCGGCGATGTCATGTTAGATCGCTATTGGTATGGCCCTACCAGCCGTATTTCTCCGGAAGCGCCGGTGCCGGTGGTCAAGGTGGATACCATTGAAGAGCGTCCAGGCGGAGCGGCTAACGTTGCGATGAACATTGCTGCGCTCGGTGCCGCTTCACGCTTAATTGGCCTTACCGGCGCCGATGACGCCGCGCGCGTGCTGAGTGAAACTTTACAGCAGGTGAATGTCGACTGCGATTTTGTGGCGGTAAAAAGCCATCCAACCATCACTAAACTACGCGTATTGTCGCGCAATCAGCAGCTCATTCGCCTCGATTTCGAAGAGGGTTTTGAGCAGATTGACCCGCAGCCGATTCACGATCGTATGCGTCAATCGCTGACTGAGATTGGTGCGCTGGTGCTGTCTGATTACGGCAAAGGTGCGCTAAACAGCGTCCAGACGATGATTCAGCTGGCACGTGAAGCCAAAGTGCCAGTATTGATTGATCCCAAAGGCACCGATTTCGAGCGTTATCGCGGTGCGACGCTGCTGACACCAAATTTATCTGAATTCGAAGCGGTAGTGGGCAAGTGTAAAACCGTCGACGAAATCGTTAGTCGTGGTATGCAGTTAATCGCAGATTACGAACTCTCCGCACTGCTGGTGACGCGTTCAGAAAACGGCATGACGCTGCTGCAGCCGGGCAAAGCACCGCTGCATCTGCCAACGCAGGCGCAGGAAGTGTATGACGTTACTGGTGCGGGCGATACGGTAATTGGCGTGCTGGCTGCCGTGCTGGCGGCGGGTGACAACCTTGAAGAAGCCTGTTTCCTCGCCAATGCTGCAGCTGGCGTGGTGGTCGGCAAGCTGGGTACCTCAACAGTCAGCACGGTTGAGCTGGAGAACGCGATCCATGCGCGTCCGGAAACCGGATTTGGTGTGATGACCGAAGCCGAGCTGAAAACTGCCGTTGCTCATGCGCGTCAGCGCGGTGAAAAGGTGGTTATGACCAACGGCGTGTTTGACATCCTGCATGCGGGACACGTTTCTTATCTGGCGAATGCGCGCAAGCTGGGCGATCGACTGATTGTGGCTGTTAACAGCGATGCTTCTACCAAACGTTTGAAAGGCGAAACGCGTCCAGTCAATCCGCAGGAAAACCGCATGATTGTGCTCGGTGCTTTGGAAGCGGTCGATTGGGTGGTGTTGTTCGAAGAAGATACGCCGCAACGTCTGATTGCTGAAGTGCTGCCGGATTTGCTGGTGAAAGGTGGCGATTACAAGCCTGAGGATATCGCGGGAAGCAAAGAAGTGTGGGCGAACGGCGGCGACGTGCGTGTGCTCAACTTTGAAGATGGCATCTCAACCAGCAACATTATTAAAACCATTCGTAGCCATTAAAGACTAGCGGGCGGGAGAGGGCTCCCGCCCAAAAAATCACTGTGGCGTATCGATTTTACCAGCAGGATCTGGCGTGATAATCGCTGGGGCTGGTGCCGCAGGACTTTCACTCTCTAATTTCGCCAGGCGCTGTTCCAGTGCGGCTAATTTCTCGCGGGTACGCAGCAGAACCTGTGTCTGCACATCAAACTCTTCACGGTTAACCAGGTCCATACGCGTCAACTGCGCCTGCAGGACCTGACGGATTTTCTTTTCGACATCGTCGCCAAAATCGCGAATACCTTTCGGCATAGCTTCATGTACCTGGCGAGCCAGTTGTTCAATTTTTTTCGTGTCGATCATGATTATTTCCTGGTTACGGTGGCCGATAGCAGCGCGTGTTCGGACTCAATAAGTATTAAGTGTAATGCCTGAAACGAAAAGGTTAAACCTGAAATCAGCAACGCAGGAAATGCAAAAGCATTTGCACTTTTGTCGATTGCCCGACCAGATGATTGGCGTTATAGTTTACCCGCTTATTCTCAGGGCGGGGCGAAATTCCCCACCGGCGGTAAATCAGCTTCGGCTGAAAGCCCGCGAGCGCTTTCTCTGCAAAGTGAAAGGTCAGCAGATCCGGTGTAATTCCGGAGCCGACGGTTAGAGTCCGGATGGGAGAGGGTAACGACATCAGCCGGGCTTCGCCCGCGTCACGTTTTTGCCATGTGTTTTGTACGCACTCCTAAGCACGCCCTGGTTCTGGTAACTCATATTTTATAAGGTTTTTTACCATGAATCAGACGCTTCTTTCTGAATTTGGCACGCCTGAACAGCGTGTAGAACGCGCCATTAATGCGCTGCGCAACGGCCGCGGTGTAATGGTGCTTGACGATGAAAATCGTGAAAACGAAGGTGATATGATCTTCCCGGCAGAAACCATGACCGTTGAACAGATGGCATTAACCATCCGTCACGGCAGCGGTATAGTTTGCCTCTGCATCACTGAAGAACGCCGTCAGCAGCTTGAACTACCGATGATGGTGGAAACAAATACCAGCGCTTACGGCACCGGTTTTACGGTGACGATTGAAGCCGCGACCGGCGTGACAACCGGCGTTTCTGCCGCCGATCGCATCACCACTATTCGTGCTGCAGTTGCAGATGGCGCTAAGCCTTCGGACTTAAACCGACCGGGCCATGTTTTCCCGCTGCGTGCGCGTGAAGGCGGGGTTTTATCACGTGGTGGACATACTGAAGCCACCATCGATCTGGTAACGTTGGCTGGATTTAAGCCGGCAGGCGTACTGTGCGAGCTCACTAATGATGACGGCAGCATGGCGCATGCGCCAGAAGCAATCGTGTTTGCGAAACAACATGATATGCCGGTAGTCACTATTGAAGATCTGGTTGCGTATCGTCGTCAGCGTGAAACGCGTCAGGCCAGCTAACTGAAGTGATTGAGAAGAAAGAGGCCGGATGAAATATCCGGCCTCTTTTTTTATGGCTTAACGGCTGGCGTAAAAAACATGATTGCCAATGACAACCGTGCGTTCGAAGGAGTGACGCCATGCGGGTTTAACGCTATGGGCATGAAAAAAGGTTGCTCCTTTCGTTACATCCTGTAATTCCCCTTCCACAATTTTCTTTGCCAAATTTCTGGCGCGTTGCCAGCTTTTGTCCTCTTTAGGTGGATGACGATAGGGATCTTTCTTTAGAGATGTCCAGGAGAACTGTTTAGGTGCGTACACCACGGGACAGATCTCTTTGACATCCCAGTTGGCCCGATTCATGGTAACCGTGCCAACGGCGATTTGCCCTTTAATCGGCTCTCCACGCGCTTCATGGTAGATATTCAGCGCCAGACACAATATTGCTCCCTGAATTAACATAACTTTCCATTGCTCATTTTTCTAAAATCGCGTGGAGTTTAGAAACAGGATTCAATGGATGTAACAAGACCGGTCTGGCTCGGTCTTACGTGTAAGCTATATCACTGATTTATCAAAAGAGCTGGCACCATATTGCGACAAATCTTGCATCGGCTTTTTCAACGAAGTTCCTTAAGTCCCTCCTTTATCTTTTAAAGAGTACTGAGTTTTATGCGTTATTTTTTATTCAAATTCCCTGATGAAGATCATCACGCTTATCAGCGTTAATCCCAGCGCCAAAGCGCGTATCGTAGCGATTAACAAAGCAACACTTCGTCAGAGGATTAATTATGAGTCACGCTCGCATGCCCGCGCTTTTCCTTGGCCACGGTAGCCCAATGAACGTACTGGAAGATAATCGCTATACCCAAGCCTGGCAGCAGCTGGGCGAGATATTGCCACGCCCACGCGCTATTCTTGCCGTTTCAGCGCACTGGTATACACGCGGCACGGCGGTGACGGCGATGAAAAATCCACGCACTATCCATGACTTCGGCGGTTTCCCGCAGGCATTGTTTGATGTGCGCTATCCAGCACCAGGTTCGCCTGAACTGGCTCAACAGGTGATTGATTTACTTTTGCCGATTGCTGTTCATGCCGATCAGGAGTGGGGCTTTGATCATGGATCCTGGGGCGTGCTGGCAAAAATGTATCCAGACGCCGATATTCCGGTCGTGCAGCTCAGCATCGATGGTACTCAACCTGCCGAATGGCACTATCAGCTGGGCCAAAAGTTGGCGTCATTGCGTGATGAAGGGGTGATGATCGTTGCCAGCGGTAACGTGGTGCACAATCTGCGTATGTTGCGCTGGCAGGGTGCTGAAACCGCGTATCCGTGGGCAGAGAATTTTAATCAGTTCGTCCGTGAAAATTTAAACTTCAAGGGCGACGCAGCAGATCATCCGTTGGTGAACTTTATGCAGCATCCCGATGCGCAGCAGTCCAATCCAACGCCTGAACACTATTTACCGCTGCTGTATATCCTGGGTGCACGCGCTACGGATGAGGCAATCACGATTCCGGTGGAAGGAATGGAGATGGGTGCTATCAGTATGCTGTCGGTACAGATTGGCTAAAAAGCGCAGCCGCCCGATAATCGCGGGCGGCGCAGCCTTTAATCGATAAAGGTGTGTGGATAGAAACGGGAGAGATCCTGAGTGATCAATGCGCGATCTTCTCGCAAACCGATGCCGGCAGGCTGATCGTCAATTAGCCAGCTACCAATCAAGGTGTAGCTATCACCAAATTTAGGTAACGGGTAGAACTGCTGGATGATCATGCCTTCTTCGCCATATGGCCCATCGGCACGCGCGATTTCCTGCCCGTTTTCAATAATGCGAATATTGGCGCCTTCGCGCGAAAACAGCGGTTTCACCACATACTTGTCCATCTGCGGGGCATTTTCATCATCGGCGAAATAGGCTGGCAGCAGGTTGGGATGATTAGGGAACATCTCCCACAGCAGCGGTAACAGCGCTTTATTGGAAATAATGCTTTTCCACGCGGGTTCAAGCCAACGTACGCCCGCATCTGCTAGCTTGGTAGAGAACACCTCGCGAAGCATGAATTCCCACGGATAGAGCTTAAACAGATTACTGATGACCTGATCGTTTACATCAGTAAACTGGCCCCTTTCACCCAAGCCTATCTCATCAATATAGAGAAATTCACTCGGCATACCGGCTTCAGTCGCGCAGTCTTGCAAATATTGCACTGTCGCGCGATCTTCGTCGGTATCGCGACAGCAGGAGAAGTGCAGCCAGTTAAAACCATTCTGCTGATGTAGCGTGGCGAAGCGCTCAATCAGTTTTTCTTGCAGGCTATTGAACTGATCGCTGCCCTGCGGCAGATTGCCCGCCTGGATTTGATCTTCCAGCCAGATCCATTGAAAGAATGCCGCTTCGTAGAGTGAGGTTGGCGTATCGGCGTTATTTTCCAATAGCTTAGCGTCACCCTTACCATCCCAGGCGAGATCAAGGCGCGAATAGAGCGAAGGTTGGCGCAGCTTCCACGAGTCACGCACGAAATCCCATGTGTGCTTAGGAATGCAGAAACGCGTGAGCAGCGCATCGCTGTTCACCACTTTTTCTACCACTTGCAAACACATCTGATGCAGTTCGGCGGTGGTCTCTTCCAGCTGTTCAACCTGAGCAAGCGTGAACTGGTAGTAAGCATCTTCACACCAGTAAGGCTCGCCATACATGGTATGAAACTGAAAACCGTACTCGGCTGCTTTTTCACGCCAGTTGGGGCGTTCGGGGATGGCAATACGTTGCATGCTACGACTTAGCCTCCCAGCGAGCGGCTGCCCGTGCCGGAGGCACTGCTGCGCTGCATGGTGTTTTGTTTTGCCACGCTGTCACCAAAGCCGCCGCGAGTAATGGTGGAAGTGGTCGCCGGTTTAGGCGCCATTGCCGTTTTCGGCACGTTCATGGTGCGGCCCGAGGTAGCATTGCCGTAATTTTTACCCGCCGCATCAACAAATTTACCGTTTGCCGGGCTGTTTGGATTTTTCGGTGAGAAGAGCGGCTGCTGAGCGAAGCCTGCACCGCCACTCATCATTCGGCCCATCATGTAACCGGCCATCAGTGGCATCCAGAAGCTACCGCTCTGCTGCGCTTCTGCATTGTTAGCGGTGGTACCAACGCCCGCTTGCGCAGGTGTTTGCTGACACTGATTTTCGCCAAACTCAGCAACACAATCTTCGCGTGTCTTATATTTTGGCGCCGTGCGTTCGGCTTCTTTCAGAGCGTTGTTATACGCAGTGGTACATTGCGCGCTCTGGCTTGGGTTGGCTTTTGCACAATCATCGGCGTTTTGATACAGCGATACCGTTTCATCACTCTGCTCGCAGCCTGCCAGCATAAACACTGCGCTAACGGCAAATGCGACCGGCGTTAAGTGGCGTGCCTGCCAGCTTTTACGAAAAGCAGCATGGCGAATATTTTTCGTCCGTTTCATTATTTTCATCCTGTGCCCAAAGGTGGGTTTAGGATAGGGGATGAGCGGTGGAAAATGAAGCGCGAAGCCAGATGGGGAAAGGATCTTTACGAAGCTATACGAATGAATGCGAAAGGGGCCGCATGCGGCCCCTTAGGGAATTAATTACCGAATGGATTTCCGCTGCTGCGCGCGGCAGCTGGACGGGCTTGTGCGGCGGCTGAAGGCGATGACGCCTTAGGACCGTTATCCACACGCGCGGCTTGCTGATTATTCTCCGGCGCCACCACTTCTGGCGTCGTGGTTATCTCTTTGCCTAGCGTGCTGTTCAGCTGCTGCAGATCCTGCTCGTTCAGCGTACCCAGCGCATATTTAATATTCAGCTGGTTAATCAGATAGCTGTAACGTGCATCTGAAAGCTGCTGCTTGGCATTAAACAGCGTAGTGGTCGCATCCAGCACATCAACGATGGTACGGGTACCAACCTGATAGCCAGCTTCCATCGCATCCAATGAGCTTTGCGCAGACACGACAGCCTGCTTATAAGCATCAATGCTGCTGATCGACGCATTCACGTTGTTGAATGACGAACGTACAGTCTGCACAGCGCTACGGTGTGCGCCTTCCAGTTGTTCGCTGGCAGCGACATAGTTGTACTGCGCCTGTTTCACCTGAGAGGTGACCGAGCCACCGCTGTACAGTGGCATGGTGAAGCTCAGACCAACCTGGTTAGAACCGGTGATTGAATCAGTGCTGCCTGCGCTCTGGTTAGCGCGGCTACCGCCGTATTTACTGTTGGACATACCGGTTGAAGCGGTCAAATCCAGCGTCGGCATATGGCCGGTTTCTGCGGAGCGAATCTGCTCACGTGCCAGGTCCTGGCTCAGACGCGCTGACAGCAAAGTCAGGTTGCGGCTTTCTGACTCTTTCAACAGGTTGGCAACGGCGTCCGGACGTGCGGTTTTGAAACGATCGATATTCAGTGAAGCCAGCGACAGATAATCCATGCCGGTAATCTGGCGCAGAGATTCCACGGCGTTATCGAGGTTGTTACGCGCGGTGACTTCATTAGCCAGCACGGTGTCATATTGCGCACGGGCGTTTTGCACGTCAGTGATTGCCACCAAACCTACGTTGAAGCGCTGAGTGGTTTGATCCAATTCGCGGTAGATCGACTGTTTCTGTGCTTCGGTGTAAGAAAGCGTATCGATTGCCTTCAACACGTTGAAATAGGCAGTTGCGCTGTTCAGAATCAGGTCTTGCTGGGCAACCTGATAAGTGACGTCTTGAATACCGGCTTGTTTTTCCTGCAGCGACAGCGCACGCCATTTCGACATATCGAAAATAGTTTGAGTTAATTGCAGAGATGCGCTGGTCGTGTTGGAATGAAGTCCGCTGCTGTCACGGTAACCGTTGTTATAAGTGTAATCTGCGCCCAAGCCTAACTGCGGCAATAAAGGACTACGCGCTTCATTGATTTTCTCAAATGCAGCGTCGCGGTCAGCGGCGGAAGCACGCAGATCGGGGTTGCTAAGGCGCGCCTGCTGGTAGACCTGCAACAGGTTTTCTGCCTGGCTGGCAAGGCTGAATCCGCCCAGGCTCAGTCCAATAAAAAGTGGGAGCAGTTTTTTCATTTGCATTCCTTTTGTTGCAGCAAAATGCACGGGTAGTGCTGCAGGTAAGCCAAAAAAATAATCGCCGATTCTACAGAGGCGGCGTCAGAGATAAGTTGGCTGAACGTGCCTTCTTCCCCTAATTTACGTAAATAATTCAAAAAGAACCACTCGGACGGAGCGGTATACTTGGCTTTTCTTTGCTCCATCCCAATCTGCATAAGGAATCAGACGATGATGAGTGAAAAAAAATCCCCTGTGACTTTCACAAAAAACGATGTAGAAATTATTGCACGCGAAACGCGTTACGATGGTTTTTTTTCCATTGTCAGCTACCGTTTCCGCCACCGTCGTTTTAATGGCGAAATGAGCGGTGAAGTGGTGCGCGAAGTTTTTGAGCGCGGACACGCCGCCGTGCTGCTACCCTATGATCCCTTACGTGACGAAGTGGTGCTGATCGAACAGATCCGCATTCCGGCTTTTGATTCCAGCCCAACGCCCTGGCTGCTGGAAATGGTGGCTGGAATTATCGAGCCCGGCGAAACGCCGGAAGATGTCGCACGGCGTGAGGCAATAGAAGAAGCCGGCCTCAAGGTTGGCCGTGTAAAACCGATAGTGAATTACTTAGCCAGCCCAGGCGGAACGTCTGAACGTTTGTCGGTGCTGGTGGGCGAAGTGGATGCCAGCCTGGCAGAGGGAAATCACGGGCTGGAGGAAGAGAATGAGGATATTCTTGTCCATGTAGTAAGCCGCGAACAGGCTTACCGCTGGGTGGAAGAGGGGATTATTGATAACGCAGCATCTGTCATCGCCCTGCAATGGCTGGCGTTGCACCATGAAAAACTACGACAAGAGTGGAAGCTAAAATGAAACAGCGCTATACCCCTGACTTTCCCGAAATGATGCGTCTGTGCGAAACCAATTTCGCCCAGCTGCGTCGCCTGCTGCCGCGCAATGACGAGGCAGGTGCATCGGTGATCTATCAGGTGAATGGCGCCAGCTATCAGCTCACCATCGAAGAATCAACGCGTTACACCACGCTGGTTGAAGTGCGTCAGGTGGCACCCGCGGTGAGCTACTGGAGCCTGCCTTCTATGTCGGTGCGGCTCTACCATGATGCGATGGTCGCTGAAGTGTGTTCCACTAAACAGATCTACCGATTTAAAGCGCGCTATGATTATCCTAATAAAAAATTGCATCAGCGCGATGAAAAACATCAGATTAACCAATTCCTTGCGGATTGGTTGCGTTACTGCTTAGCGCACGGCGCTGTGGCTGTACCGGTCTGCTGATAGCGTGAAACGCAACAATGGCGTGGAGATTAAGGAAACGCTTTGGATAGCCTGCTAACTCTTCCTGCGGTAGATGGGTCTGGTATCAGGATTTTACAAATCACGGATACCCATCTTTTTGCAGGAAAACATCAATCGCTGCTTGGGGTGAACACCTGGTCGAGTTTTGCTGCAGTGCTGGATGCCATTGAGGCGCAGCAGCAGCATTACGATCTGATTATCGCCACTGGCGATCTCGCTCAGGATCATACCGTTGAAGCCTACCAGCACTTTGTAGCGGGCATTTCGCGTCTGCCAAAGCCTTGCGTCTGGCTACCGGGCAATCATGATTTTCAACCGGCGATGGTTGATACGCTGGCCGATGCGGGCATTAAGTCGGACAAGCACGTTCTTTTAGGCGATCACTGGCAGTTAGTATTGCTGGATAGCCAGGTGTTCGGCGTGCCGCACGGCATGTTAAGTGAATATCAGCTGGAATGGCTGGATACCGCGCTGCGCAAGTATCCGGAGCGTCATACTTTGGTGCTGCTGCATCATCATCCGCTGGCGTCGGGTTGTACCTGGCTGGATCAGCACAGCTTGCGCAATCCCCATCAGCTGGAAGCGGTACTGCAACACTTCCCGCGCGCACGAAATCTGGTGTGTGGCCATATCCATCAGGAACTCGATCTCGACTGGCATGGGCGCCGCGTCATGGCTTCACCCTCCACCTGCGTGCAGTTCAAACCCCATTGCACCAACTTCACTATTGATACGCTCGCCCCCGGCTGGCGCTGGTTTACCCTGCAGCCTGATGGCACGCTGGAAACCGAAGTGAACCGCCTGCAAAGCGACATGTTCCGTCCCGATCTTGATTCCGAGGGCTACTAAGCCATGGCGGCACTGATTTATCTGCACGGCTTCAACAGTTCTCCGCAATCGGCGAAAGCCACGCAGCTGCAGCAATGGCTTAGCGAACAGCATCCGCATATTCATGTCATGGTGCCACAATTACCGACCTTCCCGGCTGAAGCCGCCATTATGCTGGAAGAGTTGGTCATGCAATATGCGGGTGAACCCCTTGGTCTGGTGGGATCGTCGCTCGGTGGCTATTTTGCCACCTGGCTGTCGCAATGTTTTATGTTGCCGGCGGTGGTGGTGAATCCCGCCGTGCGGCCGTTTGAGCTGCTGGTGGATTACCTGGGAGAAAATCGTAATCCCTACACTGGCCAGCAATATGTGTTAGAGTCTCGCCACATTTACGATCTGAAAGTGATGCAGATTGACCCTCTCGAAGCGCCCGATTTACTTTGGCTGCTGCAACAAACCGGCGATGAAATACTCGACTATCGCCAGGCGCTGGAGTATTACAGCGCATGCCGCCAGACGGTTGAAGAGGGCGGCAATCATGCCTATATCGGATTCGAACGCCATTTCGCACAAATAGTTGATTTTCTGGGATTAAATCCTCAGTAACGCTGTGAGATGGGGCCATTTTCCTATTGCCAATCAGACATATACGATGAGCCAATCAAGCTATAATGCCGATGCCATTGAGGTCCTGACCGGCCTTGAACCGGTGCGTCGTCGTCCGGGGATGTACACCGATACCACGCGCCCAAACCATTTGGGCCAGGAAGTGATCGATAACAGCGTCGATGAGGCGCTGGCCGGTCACGCCAAGCGCGTTGAAGTGATTCTTCATGCCGATCAGTCGCTGGAAGTTATTGATGACGGTCGTGGCATGCCGGTGGATATCCATCCGGAAGAGGGCGTGCCTGCGGTTGAGCTGATTCTTTGTCGCCTGCATGCGGGTGGTAAATTCTCCAACAAAAACTATCAGTTCTCTGGCGGCCTGCATGGCGTAGGGATCTCGGTGGTGAATGCCTTATCAAAGCGCGTAGAAGTGACCGTGCGCCGTAACGGCGAAATCTATCAGATTGCCTTTGAAAACGGCGATAAAGTGCAGGATCTTACCGTTACCGGCACCGTCGGAAAACGTAACACCGGCACCAGCGTGCACTTCTGGCCGGATGAAAGCTTCTTTGATAGTCCACGCTTCTCGGTTTCTCGTTTATCACATCTATTAAAAGCGAAAGCGGTACTCTGCCCGGGCGTAGAAATTGTCTTTAAAGACAAGGTCAACGACACCGAACAGACGTGGATGTATCAGGATGGCCTGACGGATTATCTGTGTGAAGCCATTGACGGCTTGCCGACGCTGCCAGAAAAACCCTTCGTCGGCAGCTTTGCCGGCGACGTTGAAGCGGTGGATTGGGCGCTGCTGTGGCTACCGGAAGGCGGTGAGCTGCTGACGGAAAGCTACGTCAACCTGATCCCGACCATGCAAGGCGGCACGCACGTCAACGGCCTGCGTCAGGGATTGCTGGATGCAATGCGCGAGTTCTGTGAATTCCGCAACATTCTGCCGCGTGGCGTGAAGCTCTCGGCGGAAGATATCTGGGATCGCTGTGCGTACGTGCTGTCGGTGAAGATGCAGGATCCACAATTTGCCGGTCAGACCAAAGAGCGCTTGTCATCACGTCAGTGTGCGGCGTTCGTCTCAGCCGTAGTAAAAGATGCCTTCAGCCTGTGGCTGAACCAGAATGTGCAGGCAGCTGAAATGCTGGCCGAGCTGGCGATCTCTAGCGCCCAGCGTCGTATGCGTGCCGCCAAGAAAGTGGTGCGTAAAAAGCTCACCAGCGGGCCGGCATTGCCTGGCAAGCTGGCTGACTGTACCGCGCAGGATCTGAACAAAACTGAACTGTTCCTCGTCGAAGGGGATTCTGCTGGCGGATCCGCCAAGCAGGCGCGCGATCGCGAGTATCAAGCGATCATGCCGCTCAAGGGTAAGATCCTCAATACCTGGGAGGTCTCTTCAGACGAAGTGCTGGCCTCGCAGGAAGTGCATGATATTTCAGTGGCGATTGGTATCGATCCCGATAGCGAAGATTTGAGTCAGCTGCGTTATGGCAAGATCTGTATTCTGGCGGATGCGGATTCCGATGGTCTGCACATTGCCACCTTGCTGTGCGCGCTGTTTGTGAAGCATTTCCGCTCGCTGGTGCAGCACGGCCATGTCTACGTAGCGATGCCGCCACTCTACCGCATCGATCTCGGCAAAGAAGTCTATTACGCGCTGGATGAAGATGAGAAAGAGGGCGTGCTGGAGCAGCTCAAGCGCAAGAAAGGTAAGCCTAATGTGCAGCGCTTTAAAGGTTTGGGTGAGATGAACCCGCTGCAGCTGCGCGAAACTACGCTCGATCCCAATACGCGTCGTCTGGTCCAGCTCACGGTCAGTGACGAGGATGTCGATCAAACGCTGCGTGTGATGGATATGCTGCTGGCGAAGAAACGTTCGGAAGATCGCCGTAACTGGCTGCAAGAGAAAGGCGACTTAGCCGACCTCGAAGTGTAAAAATAAGGGACGCCGCGGCGTCCCTTTTTTTATGGCTGCAAGGCGTGTTTCACGCGTGCGATCACGTCGCTCCACTCTTCATCCTGCCCACGCGCAAACAGTCGCATCTGCGGGTACCACGGTGAATCCTCGCGATCCGCCAACCAGCGCCAGTCGCGAGCCCATGCCGGTAGCAATACCCAGCAAGGTTTGCCCAGCGCACCCGCCAGATGAATCACCGAGGTATCCACCCCAATGACCAGATCCAGCTGTGAAATGACCGCAGCGGTATCCTGATAATTGGCGAAGCGGGCGCCATAAGGTTGCACCTGCGGGAAATCAATAACCTCCTCCTCGCCCGCGCCTTTTTGCAGGCTAATCCAATGCGTATTCGGCAGATCAAACAACGGCGCAAGCTGTGACAGGTGTGCAAGCGATCGCTGGCTATCATTTTTATGTCCGCTCGATCCTTTCCACACGACACCGATTTTTTTGCCAGTTCCTGCAATCGGCCACTGTTCCTGCTGCTCAGTTGAGCTGAACAAATAGGGATGTTCGGCACTAAAAGGCTGGACTGAGTCGAGGAAATGCTGCGGCAAATCTAACAGCGAGCACCAATAATCGACTTTGGGCAGTGAATGCTGTTTATCTTCCCTAACCAGATAGCTATCAACGTGTGCCAGCGTCACCATCAAGGGTTTGAGGGCGTTACTGCCCAGCATAAGCACCTTGTCAGCCTGCTTTTCCGTTTTCACCCGTGAGAGAAAACGACAGAACTGAATCTCATCTCCCAGTCCTTGCTCGGTGCGCACCAGCAGCGTTTTACCGCGCAGATCTTCGCCCTGCCAGTAAGGAAACGGCAGCGTAGGTAAGGAAAAGAAACGGTCGGGATTATCTAACGCGTAACGAGCCTGATAATTGCGCCAGCCGGCGGAAAAATTGCCCTGTTGCAGCTGCACCATGCCAAGCGCGTTACGGCAGCGGCGATCGCTGCGTCGTTCACGCAGCACCTGCTGCATCAGACTTTCGGCTTCCGGCAGCTGGCCCATATGCGCGAGCAAGGTGCTCATGCCGTAGCGGGCTTCGGTATAATCCGGCTTGATATGTAGCGCCAGGCGATATTGTGCGAGTGCGGCGTGATAACGATGCTGTTTATGCAGCAGAATGGCGTAGTTATTGTGACAGGCGGCGTAATGGGTATGTGCCTTAAGCGCAGCCTGGTAACAGGATTCTGCTTCAGAGAAACGCCCAGCGTCATAGTGGGTTAAACCTAAGCCATTCAGTAATCCGGCATCCTGCGGCGTCACTTTTAACGCGCGCTGATAGTAGCGCTGCGCCAGCTCCAGTTCACCGTTGCGTCGCGCCAGACGTGCGGCCTCATGCAGAAACCAGCTATCGTAAGGTACCAGCGTCAGGTGCGCACGGATCTTGCGCCAGGCTTCATCCTGTCGTCCTTGCTGCAGCAGCTGAGTTACTGCCTGCTGCTGACGTAGCTCGTTACTCATCCGAGGTTTATGGCGCATTATGTTATCCTGCCGCTGGTGAAAGTGGCGTAATCTACGGCAAAAGTTGCTGCTCAGGCGCTAAGACAGGTCTTGTTCTCAGGGAGATGGAAGAGTGAAAATCACGCTGGAAGAGTTACGCGCATGGGTGGCGGTGGTAGATACCGGTTCGATCACTGCGGCAGCGGAACAGTTAGAGCAAACCAGCTCCGGTATCAGCCGCGCGTTGAGTCGTCTGGAAGGCAAGCTGCAAACCACGCTCATGCATCGCACCACCAGACGTCTGGCGCTCACCGAAGAAGGACTGATTTTTCTCGACCATGCGCGGCAGATTCTGGCTTCCGTTGAGCAGGCAGAAGAGCACATCGCCCAGCGTCGGGATATCCCTTCAGGACGGCTGCGCGTCAACGCTAATACGCCTTTCACGCTGCACGTGATTGTTCCGCTGGTAGCGGAATTCCGTGAGCGCTATCCGCAGATTCAGCTGGAACTGAACACGGATGACATTGTGATCGATCTGCTGGAACAGCAAACCGACATCGCCATCCGCATCGGCGAACTGCGAGATTCAACCCTACGTGCGCGTGTGCTCGGCAGCAGCGCCATCCGCCTATTAGCTAGTCCCGGCTATCTGGAAAAGTTTGGTGTCCCTGAAGATGTTGCGGCGCTGGCAAATCATCAACTGCTGGGTTTCAGTCAACTTGATGCCCATAACGTCTGGCCGGTGTGGCAGCGTGAAGGTGAGTTTTTGCGCATCAAGCCAACGCTTTCCGCATCCAGCGGCGAGACGCTGCGCCAGCTGGCGTTAGCTGGACAAGGCATTGTGCGCTTATCTGATTTTGTCAGCCGCGAAGATCGTGTCAGTGGCCGCCTGGTGCAGGTTCTACCCGATGACACTCGCGAACTGCGCTTACCCATCCACGCTGTGTATTACCGCAACCAATCCCTCACCTCTCGCATTACCTGTTTTCTGGATTTTTTACGTGAAAAAATTCAGGAAAACCATCTGCTTTAGTCCTCTTCCTGACTCATCCCTCACCATGTTTATTCTCCGTGATTTTCATTAAATAACCATTAATTCAATTAGTTAATGAGTTAATCCCTTTTTGGGCAACGTTTGGAATTATTTATTTCTTAACGGGACGTTTCTTATGTCTCGGAAATCTCTCTTTCCGGATTATGACGCTCACTTTGAGCCCACATCCGTGGGTTAAGCCAGGGAGATTGCTGCGCTTGTCCGCAATCGAGCAATCAAAATTTAATGTACGGAAGGGATTAACCATGAACGTTTCGCCCGTGAGTGTTGCTGTTATTGATAAAAAAACAATAACCAAGGCCGAAGTATTACGTACCGGCAAAGATGGCAAGGCGGCAAAAGTCCAGGCCATTACTAATGGCAAATATTTGCTGACCCAAAATAATGACGGTGTTGCGCCAGAAAACATTACCGTCAAGCGCGTAGGAAAGAATCTGTTAGTGATGCTGGAAGGCTCTGACGCTAACGATCCCGATCTGATTATCGAAGACTTTTTTGCCAAATCTGGCGCACTGGTCGGTAAAGCCGAAGATGGCGAAATGCATGAGTACGTCGCTACCGATGGCGATGCCGATCATGATGCTGCCGCGTTGGCTGATGGCGAAACCAGCTCGCTGGCCTTGGGCGAAGGAGCTTATGTTGATACCGCAGGCGGCTTTGATCTGGCCTCCGGCTTTGAATGGTCACCTGCGCTGATTGCGCTGGGTGGCTTAGCAGCCATTGCGGCGGCGGCTGGCCTTGGCTATGTGGCGGCGAAAGAGCAATACCAGGACAGCAATAACGGCGGTAACAGCGGTAACGGCGGCGGTGATAACGGACAAGGCGGCGGCGGTAGCGGCGGCAGAGACGTACATGTTCCGGTCGTGAAAGGGCTATTCGATGACGTAGGCAGCATCACAGGTCCAATCGCCAAAGGTGGCAGAACGGATGATGTGACTCCAACGCTTAACGGTACGGGCTCTAAAGGTAATGTCATCGAGATTTGGGATGGCGAGAAGAAAATTGGCGAAACGACCGTCGGTGCAGACGGCACCTGGTCATTTACGCCAGGCACGGCGCTGGGCGCCGGCGAGCACAGCATCACTACGCGTGAACGTAATGAAAAGGGCGTGGTAAGTGAGAAAAGCGAAGCGTGGAAATTTATCGTTGATCTGACCGCACCAAATCACGGCACCATCGATAAGATGCTCGACGATAGCGCTAATCCAGCGAAAGAGATTAGCAATGGTGGCGTGACCAATGATAAAACGCCCGTTTTGTCTGGCAAAGCTGAAAAGGGCTCTACCGTCGAAATCTGGAAAGATGGCAAGTTGGTAGGTACGGCGAAAACCGACAGTGAAGGTAACTGGAAATTTATCAGCCCGGAGTTATCCGAAGGCAAGCATGATTTCAGCGCTGTAGTGGTTGATGAAGTAGGTAATAAAGGCCGACCATCGGACCCGTATATTGTTGAGATTGATACCACAGCGCCAGAAAATAAAGGCATCGGTAAAATCAGCGATGACGATGGTAAGCCCATCGAGAATGGCAACGAAACGGAAGACAGAACGCCTACCTTTGGCGGTGAAGGTGAGAAGGGTGAAATCATCACCATCATCGATAACGGCAAGCCAATTGGTAGCACCATTGTTGGCGATGACGGCTCATGGACTTTCACTCCAGAAAAACCTATTGATAACGGCGAGCATGAATTCCAGATTATCGTAAAGGATCCCGCCGGCAACGAATCTGAGCTGTCTGATAAAGTCATTATCGATATTAAAGATCCGGAAGGTCCCGTAAATCCGGGGGAAGTGATCCCCGATCCGAACGTGCCCGTAACCGGTAGCATTGAGGCCCTGTTCAAAGATAATAATCCTGGAGGCACGAAATTCTTGGTAGGTAATCATATCTCTAATGACACCACGCCAATTATCGAAGGTAAGGGAGTTGCAGGGGATACTGTTTATCTGTGGGTTACCGGTTCTAAAGGCCACACCTACTACTCCACGACTATAGGTGCTGATGGTAAATGGAGTTTTACCTTCCCGGAACTGGCTGAAGATAAGTACAAGCTTGAGGCCGCTTTCAAGGATGCTGATGGTGTCGTAACCGCAAAAACACCTGTTTTTGATTTTGAAATCGATATTACGCCGCCGCCGCGACCAATCCCTAAAATTGATGGGGTCGATTTTGATGAACTAGGCTTATCCGATTTGCTGTCAGATCAAGGTCATTCTCTATTTAGCGATCAGCAGGAAGAGAGTGTTCTACTTCACGATTTGAAAGCAATGTTGCTAAATGATATTTCGTTCAGCGCTGATGCCAGCGGAAATAGTGCCTCGGGTGTATTGGCTGCGAATAATTCAGCGAATAATACTACTCATCAAATGAATGATCTCCTTGATCAGATATCACACGACTAATTATTGAGATAAAGAGAAACAGGTATCTTTTGATACCTGTTTTCCGGAGTTATTATGAAAAATAAATCTATGATGATATTGGCTGCATTTGCGTCATTGTCAGTAATGACAGTATGCAATGTGCAAGCACAAAATAATTTTGGTCAGAGCTGGCGTTCAATGCCTGCCGCAGCGGCTGATCAAGTACGGATTGTTTATTATCGTCCAGCAGATGCTGTAAGTAATTCACCGGCAAATATTTATGTGGATGGTGAATTCCAGACTTCATTGCTTGCCGGTGGATACAGTACTTTCTGTTTAAGTCCAGGCGTGCATTCGCTGGGAAGTTTTACCAATGATGCGCCATCGTATCAGGGCAAGCAGCAGCAACCGTGGCGCGATAATCTGGCAGCCGGAAAAACTTACTATATTCGCGCGAGCCTGGATGGATCGGGTCGTCCATTAGTGACCAGTACCACAGACGCGCAGCAGCAATTAGTTGGTACCCGCCAGCAAACGCATTTGTTGTCACGTGCTTCATCGGTTGTTGCTTGTCAGCAAGGCACAACACAGTCTTATGATAACTATACATTTTCATCAGACCTGCTGTTTAAATTTGCTAGCGCGAACAGTGATGATATTTCCGATGAAGGCCGCAGGGCTATTCAACAATTTACTGCCATGCTGAAGCAACAATCCAACATGCAGGCGCATATCGTTGTATCTGGTTTCACCGATCCTATTGGTGATGAAGAGAGCAACATGAAATTGGGCCAGCGTCGTGCTGATGCGATTAAGAAATTACTGGTCAATAATGGCCTGTCCAGTGCCAATATTTCTTCTCAAAGTATGGGAGAAAGCCAGGTATCTAAACAGTGTCAGGGCACACGTAAAGAGCTGGTAGCCTGCTATGCAAGTGAGCGTCGTGTTATTATCAGTGTAGAAAATAAATAACACTCCTGTAATTTTCTTATTATTAACCAAAGGCCTTCCGATATTATTCGGAGGCCATTTATTTTAAATCTAACCTTCTGGTTGTGAAATTATTAGCGTCCGGAATTTGAGACATGTCCTGTGTAACGAATTACGCTAACCAGGAGAAAATTATTTCGTTCCGGAGGGATATCCGGAGTCCGATAATCACACCTTGAAAGGAATATAATCATGGCGAAAAATATTTTTAACGACGTCCCACCGCCGGAATATCCAGCGATTATTATTAATACTAAAAACTCCGCTTACAAATGGGAAAGTCAGGAAACCGGTGAGCCCTATGGCCAGGCTGAAATCGTCATTGATGGTTACTCCAAGACCATTGAGCTGGGTGCCGATGGTAAATGGAGCTATGATCCAACGTCAGTATGGGAAAGTGGTAAATGGGCGGAAGGTGAACACGTTATTCAGGTGCGAACCTTTGATGCCGGCGGTAACGATGGCCCACCTCTGCTGTACATTTTAAACGTTGATAACACCCCACCTGCAGCGCCTGAGATTTGGCGTGTTGTGGACAATACCGGTAGCGACATGGGTAACCTGACGCCGGGCCAAACCAGTGATGAACGTAAACCTGTCATCTCGGGTGTGGCTGAGCCGGAATCAATGGTTTATCTCTATGATAAAGATGGCACCACGCCGATTGGCGAAGCGCGTGCAGACAAGATGGGTGCATGGACCATCACTCCTGAACTGGGCGATGGCGACCATATCCTGACCGTCACTTCGCAGGATGCGGCGACCAATACCAGCGTCAAGTCAACCCCATTCAATATGACGATCAGCGGTGGCGCTGTGGTCTTTGCCGAAAAGGGAGTGGCTGAAGCCTCTGAAGTCGCAAACGAGACTGCTGGAGTGGGCACTTTTGAGGAGAGCGAAGATTCCCTTACCACACCACGCACCTATTTCAGCAGTGGCAAATTGGAACTTGGAGATAACACCGGCGAAGGATTGGTTAAGGTGCAGGTCGCGATTGGTGATTATGCTCACACTTTCTATGCTGACGCCAACGGCGACTGGAGTTTCAACGGATTCCCGGAACTGCCGGATGGCACTTATGTCTATCAGGTGCGCTACTGCGATCTGGGCGATAACTGGGGTGAGCCGCTGCAACAGATCTTTGTGATCGATAGCTCTCTACCGGAAAAACCGCAAATCATGCGTGTTATTGATGATAACGGGGCAACGGATTGGCTGACATCGGGTCAGTACACCAATGACACAACCCCAACCATCAGCGGTGTGGCTGCGCCAGGCTCGACAGTTTATATCTACGATATCAACTCAAATGAGATCGGTTCTATGGCCGTAGGCGCAGATGGCCGCTGGACCTTTACCACCCCAGAGCTGACTGGTGATGACACGCATGCATTTACTGCGGCGTATAAAGATCGTCACCAGCGTATGAGCCCTAAATCCGATAACTTCGTTATCAAGTTAGATACCTCTGTTCCGGTTAATCCGAAAGTAGAAAAGGTTTGGGATGATGAGGGAACCGTGGGGCCAGTGGAATCAGGTAAGGCCACTGATGACAAAACGCCAATTATGTCAGGTTCAGGCACGGCAGGATCCACAGTGCGTATCTGGGAAGGCGATAAAGTCATTGCCAGCACCATCGTTGACCAGCAGGGCAAATGGGAAATCGTCTTGCCAGAACAGGAAGACGGTACCCACAATCTGCGTATTGATGCGGTGTCGAAAGGCGGTACCGAGTCAGCTGGCTCAGATAATTTCCAGCTGGTAGTTGATGCAAAAATGCTGCCACCGACGCAAATTGAGGAAGTGATTGCCAATAACGGTCCAGAGGATGTCGTCATTAAAGACGGTGACGCCACCAGCGATGCAACCCCGGTTCTGCGTGGTAAAGGTAATGATGGTGAAATCGTCATTATCTCTGATAACGGCAAACCTATTGGCTCAACGGTAGTTAAAGACGGCAAGTGGGAGTTTGAAATCCCTGAGGCTGAGAAGTTTGAAGACGGCGACCATCAGTTAGTGGTTCGGGTTGTAGATCCAGTAACGGAAAAGAGCTCCGGCGATTCTGATCCGGTGAACATCGTGGTTGATACCACACCACCAGAGAAGCCTTCTGAACCGACCATCATCGATCACGAAGGTGACAACGCAGGTCAGATTGTTGCGCCGGGTGAACCGATTGACGATAGCCGTCCTGAGTTTGGTGGTAAGGATGCTGACAAAGACGATATCGTAAAAATCATCATTCGCGATGAAGACGGTAATGACACGGTAATTGGTACGGCCATCGTTGGTGAGAGTGGAGAATGGACCATTCGTCCAGAAGAGCCAATCCCTGATGGTGATTATGAAGTTATCGTTGTCATCACCGATCCAGTGGGTAATGAATCTGAGAAATCGGATCCGATTGAGTTGATTATCGATACCAAAGAACCAGGTGCATTAACCGATTTGGTCCTGACCGATGACGTTGGCTTGATTACCGGACCGATTAAAAATGGTAGTGAGACCGACGATGACAAGCCTGTTCTGACGGGTAAAGGTCAGGATGGCACCCAGGTCATCATTTACGATGGTGAAGATGAAATCGGTCGTGCCAACGTTGAAAACGGTCAGTGGTCATTTGAGCTGCCAAAGCTTGCAGAAACTGCTCATAGCATCAAAGTTCAGCCAGTAAGCGGCTCAGGTAAACGTGGCGAAATCGTTGATGTAGCTGATTTTATTGTCGATACCTCAATACCAACCTCAGGTACCTTTGACAGCGTTCATGCTGACAATAAATTAGATCCAGATACTAAGCTGCCTGTAGAAAGGGATGCGACGGCTGGACCTGGTGAAGTCAATGACCAGACCTTGATCATGCGCGGTACCGGTACCGATGGCGACCTGGTAATCGTTTATGGTGATCAGGAACGTACCAACATCATCGGCAGTACCACGGTAGAGAACGGGGTGTGGAGGCTGGATACGGAGGAACTGCCTGAGGCTTGGTACCACTTTACCGCAAGCTTCTTTGATAAAGCGGGTAACGAGTTGGCGATTGACGCAGACTTTAAGGTTAAAGTCGATATCACTCCGCCAAAAAGGCCAAGCCCTGTTCCAGCTAGCATCAATGAACTGGAAGAAGAAGATCTGATGCACATGTCACTGAATGACATTATTGCTAACAGCAATGATTCACTGTTCATCGACAACGGCAAAACGCAGCTGGTGGTATCTGAGAAAGCCGGTAAAGAGCTGACGCTGGAAGACATCCTGCCGAAAGGTGAAGATGTGAATAACTGGAGCCAGGCGAACGGCACCGTAACCGTGGCAGGCGTTGAGTATGACGTTTACCAGAACAACGGTGGTGATGCGGAAGTGCTGGTACAGCACAACCTGAACCAGGAGCAGCAGCACTAATCTCTGATTAGCTGCTAAACAAAAACCCCAATCGAAAGATTGGGGTTTTTTTATGCTTGATGCTGAAACAAAAATGAAGCACTAATTCATTTTTTTGCGTCTTCCAGCACCAGAATTTTCACATCAACCACTTCATCTTTAATGATTTCGCGATGCGCATCCATATGCGGCATTTGTTGATGCTGCTCCAGATGGCGCAGTGATTCCCACAACTCCAGCATAAAAATCGAGTCTGGCGAATTCTGTTTCCACGGCACCTGCGCCTGATGATCCACCAACGCATCGTATTGATGGCAGCCATCCTCTTCCAGCACGGTTGGAATCAGTTTATTAATAGCATCCAGCACCACCTGACGGCGGCCTGGCTTCACACAAATCTCTGCGACGACGGTTAACATAATGCTTCCTCTTTTCCCTGGGTGCTTACAGTTAAGCAAAGATCTGGCTGAGATGAGTCCGATAACGCTCAATATCGCGTGGCACATCCGGCATCTTAATCACATCGTTACAGATAAAGGTCGGCAGAGCTTCCATCCCGAGGAACTGGTTGGCTTTATGGAAGTGCAGATACAAACCATCTACACCGACGCCTTCGAAGAACTGCTCTGGATCGTTAAACGCTTCCAGCGGTGCGTTCCAGGTCAAAGACAACATGTATTTTTTACCCTGAATCAAGCCGCCCGAACCGTACTTTTTACCGGCATCGCTGCGCGTGCGGCCATCGCTGGCATACAGTGAACCGTGACCTTCGGTGAAGACGTCATCGATGTACTTTTTCACCGTCCACGGCTCGCCCATCCACCAGCCTGGCATCTGATAAATCACCACATCGCTGTCGAGATATTTCTGCACTTCTTCAGTCACGTTGTAATCGCTATCGGCAAGGGTGACTTGTACCTGATGTCCCAGGTCGCGCAGCTGGCTGGCCGCCACGTCGGTTAACGTATGATTCAGCTCGCCTTTCGAATGGGCAAAGGTTTTTCCGCCATCGATAATTAAAATATTGCTCATGTTTCGCTCCGTTTCTCGTTGATGGCGCACACTCTACGCGCGTGCGGGAGAGAGAAAAATGCGTGATTGATCACAACACTTTTGCGAATACAGCAATAATGCGCCCGCTTATGAAACAATCTGCGCGCAAACTAACATCAACTCGAAAAAGAAGAAGCCATGAAAACCGCGATACTGAGTGCATTACTTCTGGTGACCGGCGCTGCTCAGGCGCAATCCCACCTTGATGAAATCCGTGCCAGCAAAACCTTAAAAGTCTGTACCACCGGCGATTACAAACCTTACAGCTATCTGCGCAGCGATGGCCAATATGAAGGGTTGGACATCAGCATGGCGCAATCGCTGGCCGCCAGCCTTGGCGCAAAAGTGCAATGGGTGCCGACCACATGGAAAACCCTAAGCGATGATTTTGTGGCGAAGCAGTGTGATATCGCCTTGGGCGGCGTCTCGGTTACGCTGAAGCGTCAGCAGATTGCCTGGTTTGCCCAACCGCTCGGCGTGGATGGTAAAATTCCGCTGGTGCGCTGCGATGACAAAGTGAAATATCAAACGGTTGAACAGATTAACCAACCCAGCGTGCGGGTGATTGAACCGGCCGGCGGTACTAATGAGGCTTTCGTGCACAGCCATCTGCCGCAGGCGACGCTGCAACTGGCCGATAACGTCGGCATTTTTCAGCAGCTGGTGGATAACAAAGCTGATGTGATGATCACCGATGCGTCTGAAGCGCTGTTCCAGCAAAAGCACTATCCAACGCTGTGCGCGATCAATCCGGATAAGCCGATGCAGTACGGTGAGAAGGCGTACATGATCCCGCGCGATGATATGAGCTGGAAGCTGTATGTCGATCAGTGGCTGCATCTCAGCACCGCCACCGGCGAATATGCGCAGATTGCCGGACAGTGGTTAGGGGTGATTAAGTAAAAAAAATGCGCGATAAATCGCGCCGCTACGGTTTTGTGCACTGTTTGGGCACAAGCCTCAATACGTCCACTTACTGTAGCGGCGCAATTTATTGCGCAAGGTAGCATAACGATCAGTACAAACTCGCCTTACCCAATCCACCAAACAGATTCATTTTGTAGCGAATCACCGCTTTCGCGGCAGTAATCGCATCCGGATAAATCACGTTCGGATCCCACCAGGTCTCACGCGCCAGAATTTCACGCAGCTTATCGAAATAGGCAAATTTCATATCGCTGGAAATATTGATTTTACCCACCCCAAGCGTCACCGCTTCAGCGATCTCCGCATCCGGATTGGCTGAACCGCCATGCAGCACCAGCGGAATGGTTACGCGCTGTGAAATGTCTCGCAGAATATGCATCTGCAGCTCCGGCTTCATATTTTTGGGATAGATGCCGTGCGCGGTCCCAATCGCCACCGCCAGCGTATCCACGCCGGTGCGCTGCACAAAATCCTCCGCCTGCGCCGGTTCGGTGTAGATCACTTTACTCACGCCGCCTTCCACAGAAGTACCGGTATCGCCGATGGTGCCGAGTTCACCTTCCACCGACACCCCCACCGCGTGCGCTAGCTTCACCACCTCTTTGGTCAGCGCCACGTTCTCTTCATAGGGCAGCAGCGAACCATCTATCATCACCGAAGTAAAACCGCACTGAATGGCGCGCAACACCTGGGCGATAGACGCGCCATGATCGAGGTGGAGGGTAAACGGCACTTTGCTTTTTAGCGTGCGTTCACGCACATAGCCAAAGAACGCATCGGTGACAAACTCCAGCTCGCTCGGGTGGATGGAAATTATCGCGGGCGTGTTTGTGGCTTCGGCTTCTTCCACTACCGCACGGATAAAGCAGCTGTCCGCCACATTAAAAGCGCCAATCGCATAACGGTGTTCACGAGTCGGTGCCAACATCTCTTTCATTGAAATCAACATGTTAATTTTTCCTCAGCGTGATGTTTACCGGAGCCGACGTGCGCGCCGACCCGATGATGGAGAGTGATAAGGTGATTTTTAAAACCGGGTGCGCCTAAATGCGTACCGTACAATGTTGGGTCGCCATTAATGGCGACCGCCAGCCAGCGCCGTTGCTAAACCTTGCCCGCCGAGCCCGACCAGCTCAGATACTCAACCACCACTTCGCGGCAGGCGGACTCCATCAGCGCAAGGAGATCGGCGAGCTCGGCGTGGGGATGTTGTTTCAGCGCCTGTTCAACCGCCATTTTCCCGGCATCAAACACCGCCGCGCCGACGTTAATCTTGGCGACGCCAAACTCGCTCACGCGGCGAATATCCTCGGCCGGCGTGCCCGAACCGCCATGCAGCGCCAGCGGTCGGGTGGAAACCGCCTGCAGCTCCTGCAAGCGCTGGAAATCAATCTTTGGCTTTACGCCCGCCGGATAAAGCCCGTGCGCCGTGCCGACCGAAATCGCCAGCAGATCGATATCGGTCTGCTCGATAAACGGCAGCACATCCGCCACCTGCGTCATCTTTACCGAAGCATCCGCCAGCGCGTAGGTGGGCGCATCGGCGATATGCCCTAACTCGCCTTCCACGCAAACGCCGGCGGTGTGCGCCATCTTTACCACCGCCGCGGTCTGGCGAATGTTTTCGGCGAGTGGCTCCGATGAGGCATCAATCATCAAGCCGGTAAAACCGGCGCGAAACGCCTGACCAATCAGCGGAAACGCTTTGCCGTGATCGAGTGCCAGCGCCACCGGCACGCGGGCGGTATCGGCCAGCGCTTTGACTAACGGCACTGCGATCGCTGGCGGAAAGTGCGCGCTATGCCCCTGATAAACATTGAGGATCAGCGGGGCGCGCTGCTGTTCGGCGGCCTGAATGGCGGCGCGCGCGGTTTCAAGGTTGAAGCAGTTAATCGCCAGCACCGCGTAGCGCTGTTGGGCAGCGGCCTGAATCAGGTCATTCATCATGGCAAACATGGTGGCTCCTTATTCCAGAGTGAATTTGATCTCTTCATCGCGGACGCCTGGGGCTTCCACGTCATCGAACTCTTCATCTGCCTGGGTGACCGGTTTCTTCAGCACCGCCAGCATCACGCCGCACACCGTGGTACCGATGCCGAGCGCTAAGCAGAACAGCCAGGGTTTAGTGAACAGCGGCACCACAAACATCCCGCCGTGCGGCACCGGTGCGCCCACGCCCCACACCATAATCAGCCCTCCGGCGAGGGCGGAGGCCACCACGCAGCTGCCAACCACGCGGAACAGGTCACGCGCCGCAATCGGAATCACCCCTTCGGTAATCATGCAGATGCCCATCGGGAAGGCAGCTTTCAGCGCCTCTTTTTCCGCTTTGGTGTACTTGTTGCGACTAAGCAGATACGACAGCGTGATGCCGAACGGCGGGATCATCGAGCCGACAAACTTCACCGCTTCCGGCCCGTAAATGCCGTCAACCAGCATGCCGTCGGCGAACAGCGACATGGTCTTATTCACCGGTCCACCGAAGTCGAAGGTGGCCATCGCGCCAAGAATCGCGCCCATCACAAACTTCGAGCCGCCCTGCATCGACTCCAGCAGCGCAATCAGCGCCTTTTGCAGCCAGACAATCGGCTGGCCGATAAAGGTCATCATTAGCAGCCCCGCAATGATGGTGCTGAGCACCGGCAGCACCATAATCGGCATTAAGCCCTGCATTGATTTCGGCAGCCTGATGGTGCGACGCAGCAGCAGCACCGTGTAACCCACGAGGAAGCCACCGAGAATGCCGCCGATAAAACCGGTGCCGATCTGTCCGCAGATAAAGCCGACGATCAGGCCGGGCGCAAAACCGGGACGATCGGCGATCGAGTAGGCGATCGCCGCGCTGATCAGCGGCACGATCAAGCCCATGCCCCAGCCGCCAATCTGATTGAGCATCCAGGCGAGGCTACCGGTCTGTTTGCCGACATCCGGCCCGCCGATCACCTGGCCGAGCGCGATACAGATCCCGGCGGCAACGATCAGCGGGATCATCCAGGAGATGCCGGTGAGCAGATGCCCTTTGATCTCCTGGCCGTACTGGCGTTTGTTATCACTCATGCTGGATCTCCTCAGGCGCGCGCCAGTGAATCCGCCACTTTTTCGAGGAATTTAACCGGTGACTTGATCACCACTTCGGTTTTCACTCGCACAATGGGTTTGCCCTGAAAGCGCTCCTCGCCTTTAATCTTCACGTCGACGGCGAGGATCACCACGTCAGCGGCGGCAATCTCCTCCGCCGTCAGTGGCGTTTCGGTGCCGATGGTGCCCTGCGTTTCCACGTGGATGGTGTGGCCCAACGCGTGGGCCCCCTTAATCAGTTTTTCGCGCGCAATATAGGTATGCGCGATGCCTGCCGTGCAGGCCGCTACACAGACGATATTCATGTGTCACCTCAGAGAGTTAGGCGGTTAACAGAGGTCGGTTTCGGCGTACTGACTAAACAGCCGGATGATATTGCTGGCATCGTTTTCCACCAGCAGTTGGGCTATCACCTCATCATCGGCCAGCGCGCTGGCCACCTGCGACAACAGGCGAATATGGGTAGTGTTCTGATCTTCCAGCCGCACCGCGAACAGGATGATGCAGCGCACCTGGCTGCCATCCAGCGTTTCCCATGGAATGTCATGTTGGGTGCGGCCGATGGCGAGTGTGGTTTGTTTCACCGCCGCAGATTTACCGTGCGGGATGGCAATGTGGTTTTCGAAGCCGGTAGAACCTTCGGCTTCGCGCAGCCAGACGTCCTCAATAAAGGCGGCGCGGTCGCTGATGGCGCCGTCGTGGTAGAGCAAATCGGTCAGCTCAAGAATCGCTTCTTCTTTGCTGGTGGCGGTTAGCGCCAGGTTAACGCGGCGCGGCGTCAGAATGCGGGAAATATCCATGGTGAATCCTCATGCAATTAATGTTCAGCCAAGGCGCAGAAGGCGCCGTCAGGTAGCTGGCTACCAATCATGGCGTCAGTCACCCGCCGGATATCGTCATCGTTAAAGAAGGCGCTGACATACACTGCCGGAACAGCGCCGGCGTGAAGGTGAATGGTGGTAATCACCAAATCCACCGTTTCTCGCTGGCAAAAGTCAGCCTGATTACTGGCCGAGACGACGCCAACAATTTCCCAATCCGGAAAGGCGCGCAGGATGCGGCTCTTAAGCAAATGCGAGGTGCCAACGCCGCTGGAGCACACCACCAGAATGCGTTTGTGAGCGATTTGTCGCTCCAGCGCGGCCTGGAAATGCACGCACAGATAACCTATTTCGTCATCCGCCACCGATGAAAGTCCCTGGCTGCGTGCAGTTAATTGCATTGCCTGTTTAGTCAAAGAAAATATCTCTTTCATCTCCTGCTGAATATCTTCCAGCAGCGGATTGCGAATATGAATATGGTATTTGAGTCGATTTAATAATGGTTTTATATGTACCAGCAATCCTTCAAATAATAATCGGTCCTGCACTAAATCCTGCTGAATAAAGGATGAGAAACGATCAATTAATTCACAGGTTATTTTTACGGATTCAGCAGTGGAAAATTGATTATGCAGCGGTGCATTATCACCGCGCTCTTCCACCACAATGCCGGATGAGACGATATATTGATAAATAAAGCCCACCTCATCGGCCGGCAGCGCGCAGCACATACGCTGCTCAATCTGGGTCACCATCTGCCTGGCGATGGTGAGAATTCGTTGATCGAGATCCTGCGCGCTGGTCATGGTTTCCAGCGCCAGCGCGTTTCCTTGCGCCATGCGATGCATCATGATCAGGATATGGGTGCAGAGATTGAGGTACCACGCATCGCCCAGCGGATAACTCAATTGCTGCTCCATGTGCTGCAGCAGTGCCTGTACAAAAGCCACATCCTCATCGCCAAAATAGTGCACCAGCGCTTGCTGGCTGCCGGGGTCGAGCCGCGGTAGCAGCGGCGTGCCGGCAACGTTTTGCTGCATCACATCGTTAATCAGCGACACCATCGCCTGGCGCAGCGCCTGCTCATTGCCTTCAATGTGCGTGCCGCCGGGGCCGCGCTGCAGCTGCAAACCTAACGGCTGCAACCACTCCTCAATCACCTTCAGATCATTGACGATGGAGGCCTGGCTAATGAAGTAGCGCTCCGAAAGCTTGCTGATCGAGGTGGCGCGCGGTGCGTCGCTCAACAGCTGCGAGGCGATTTTCACCCGGCGGCTATTATGGCCCAGCGCATCCGGGCTGCTTTCATCGCCGTTAAGCTGCTGCTCCAGCAGCAAGCGCTGCTGAATATCATCCACTCGCAAACGTACGCCGCGTCCCGGCGTTTTTTCCAGCTGCAGCGACCAGTTGCTGAGCCAGCTCTCAAGCCACTGCAAATCGCGCTGAATGGTTTTCTCAGACACGCCAAGCTGTGACGCTAACTCTTTACTGGGCTGCGGTGCGGCATGATGCAGCAGCAATTTCACTAATCGGTGTTGTCGCGAAGTCAGTATTTGCATGCGGTCACCCTTATTTCGGCAAAACGTTAATGGCGAATTGATGTTTATATTTATTCCATGCCAGAAATCAGAAGCGCAAAAATGTGGGTCTTGTGGAGTATGAATTTAGGAGAGTCATCAGCAAGCAACAATACTAAATGTTGTCCGCGCGAGCGGACATTATTAATAGGGTATTGTCGGTGTGGCGTTAATTGCGAAGCTGCTCACATATTATTTGGGATATTCAGTGTGATATAGCTCCCATTCCTTTTTAAATTTCCAACCAATATCACGTTATTTAATATGAGACGAATCTGTTCGCTGCACTGGCTTCTTTGTGACTAAACCGCACGAATAAGGTAATATCCTCGCCAAATGAGCGCCGGATGTCCCGCCGTTGCGGGCCACGAAGTGAGGATGCGAGCTTAATGAGCGAATTGACGCAGGATGGTGCAGAGCGTCTTGCCCTGCACAAGTTTACGGAAAACGCGTACCTGAACTACTCCATGTACGTGATCATGGATCGTGCGCTGCCGTATATCGGCGACGGTCTAAAACCAGTGCAGCGCCGCATTGTGTACGCCATGTCGGAATTGGGCCTCAATTCCACTGCCAAATTCAAGAAATCGGCGCGTACCGTGGGTGACGTGCTGGGTAAATACCATCCGCACGGCGACAGCGCCTGTTATGAAGCGATGGTGTTGATGGCGCAGCCGTTCTCCTATCGCTATCCGCTGGTGGATGGCCAGGGAAACTGGGGTGCGCCGGACGATCCGAAATCCTTCGCTGCGATGCGTTATACCGAATCGCGCCTGTCTAAATACGCTGAAATCCTGCTGGGTGAGTTGGGTCAGGGCACGTCCGATTACATCCCGAACTTTGACGGCACCCTGCAGGAGCCGAAAATGTTGCCGGCGCGCCTGCCGAACATTCTGCTGAACGGCACCACCGGCATTGCCGTGGGGATGGCAACCGACATTCCGCCGCACAACCTGCGCGAAGTGGCTGAAGCCGCGGTTAAACTGATCGACAATCCCAAAACCACGCTGAATGAGCTGTTGGATGTTGTGCAGGGGCCGGATTATCCGACCGAAGCCGAAATCATCACGCCACGCAGCGAAATCCGTAAGATCTATCAAAGCGGTCGCGGTTCCATCCGCCAGCGCGCGGTGTGGAAAAAGGAAGATGGCGATGTGGTGATCACCGCGCTGCCGCATCAGGTTTCGGGTGCGCGCGTGCTGGAGCAAATTGCCAACCAGATGCGCAACAAAAAGTTGCCGATGGTGGAAGATCTGCGTGATGAATCTAACCACGAAAACCCGACGCGTCTGGTGATTGTGCCGCGCTCTAATCGCGTGGATGTGGAGCAGGTGATGAACCATCTGTTTGCCACCACCGATCTGGAAAAAAGCTATCGCGTTAACCTGAACATGATCGGTCTGGATAACCGTCCGGCGGTGAAAAACCTGCTGGAAATCCTCACTGAGTGGTTGGTTTATCGTCGCGCAACCGTGACGCGCCGCCTCAACTATCGTTTGGATCGCGTATTGCGTCGCCTGCATATCCTTGAAGGTATGCTGGTAGCGTTCCTCAATATTGATGAAGTCATCCATATTATCCGCAGTGAAGATGAGCCGAAGCCGGTGCTGATGTCGCGCTTTGACATCAGCGACACCCAGGCCGAAGCGATTCTCGAATTGAAACTGCGCCATCTCGCCAAGCTGGAAGAGATGAAGATTCGCGGTGAACAGGCGGAGCTGGAAAAAGAGCGCGACCAGCTGCAGGCGATTCTGGCGTCAGAGCGCAAGATGAGCAACCTGCTGAAGAAAGAGCTGCTGGCTGATAGCCAAACCTACGGCGACGATCGCCGTTCGCCGCTGCGCGAGCGTGAAGAAGCGAAAGCGCTGAGCGAAACCGAGCTGGTCAGCGCCGAGCCGGTCACCATCGTGCTGTCGCAGATGGGCTGGGTGCGTAGCGCCAAAGGTCACGATATCGATCCTGCCGGTTTGAGCTACAAAGCGGGTGACAGCTATCTGGCTGCCGCGCGGGGTAAGAGCAATCAGCCGGTGGCCTTTATTGACTCAACCGGGCGCAGCTACACGCTGGATCCCACTTCGCTGCCGTCAGCGCGCGGGCAGGGCGAACCGCTCACCGGCAAACTAACGCTACCGCCGGGCGCGGTGATGGAGCAGGTGCTGATGGAGCCTGACGATCAGAAACTGCTGATGGCGTCGGATGCCGGTTACGGTTTCATCTGTACCTTTGCCGATCTGGTGTCGCGCAATCGTGCCGGTAAAGCGTTGCTGACGCTGCCGGAAAACGCCAAAGTGATGACGCCAATGGCGGTGCATTCGGGTGATGATATGCTGCTGGCGATCACGCAGGCCGGACGCATGCTGATGTTCCCGGTCGGCGATCTGCCGCAGATGTCGAAAGGCAAGGGCAACAAAATCATCTCAATCCCTTCGGCGGATGCTGCTGCGGGCACCGACAAACTACAATGGTTGCTGATTCTGCCGCCAGGCGCGTCGATCACCGTGTACGTTGGCAAGCGTAAGCTGATTATGCGTGATGAAGATCTGCAGAAAGTCCGCGCCGATCGCGGTCGTCGCGGCAGCGTAGCGCGTGGCCTGCAACGCATTGATAGCGTAGAAGTGAATGCACCAGCGCGTCCAAAAGCTGACGCGAGTGAAGAGTAACGCTGTAATTCAGGCGATGGAATGCCCAATTTGAGGAATCTATGTTACTAATTTTACGAGCAATTATTGTTATTGTTTATTCTATTGTGGTCAGTATTATCGGCATTATCTGGTGTCTTTTTTCACCGCGTAATCCGCGTCACGTGGCGACGTTCGGCCATATGCTGGGTCGGCTGTCGACGGTGTTTGGTCTCAAAGTAGAACTGCGCAAGCCGCCGGAAGCCGCGCATTATGGCAACGCGATCTATATCGCCAACCACCAGAACAACTACGACATGATCACCGCTGCCAAGATTGTGCAGCCCACCACGGTGACCGTCGGTAAGAAAAGCCTGCTGTGGATTCCATTTTTTGGCCAGCTCTATTGGCTGACCGGTAACCTATTGATTGACCGTGATAACCGCTCGAAAGCGCACGGCACCATTGGTGAGCTGGTGGATCAATTCAACAAAAAGCGCATCTCGTTCTGGATGTTCCCGGAAGGGACGCGCAGTCGCGGTCGCGGTCTGCTGCCGTTCAAAACCGGCGCGTTCCATGCGGCGGTGGCGGCCGGTGTCCCGATCATTCCTATCGTGGTGTCCAACACCCACGATAAGATCAAGCTGAACCGCTGGAACAACGGTTTAGTGATTGTCGAGATGTTGCCACCGGTCGATACGTCGCAGTTTGCCACCACGTCGGTACGCAAGCTCGCCACGCACTGCCGTGAATTAATGTCGACTAAACTGGAAGAATTGAACGCCGAAGTCGCCGAGCGTGAAAAAAGCGGTAAACTCTGACCAGCAAAAAGGGGCAGATAATCATCTGCCCCGTTCTCAAGCCACACAGCAACCAATAATCAATTAAAACAACATGGACACGGCGTCTTTACGCCACGCTCAAAAGGTCTGAAGTTTTATGTCTTGCAGCAGACGTCAGTTTATTCAACTTTCTGCCGGTGTCGCGCTGGCTTCCAGTGCCATGCCTTACGCCGCCCGCGCCGCCGCGCCATTGGGCGATACGCCACTTCCTATTCCGCCGCTGATTGAATCACGTCGCGGACAACCGCTATTTTTGACCCTGCAGCGCAGCCATTGGTCGTTCAGCGGCAACAGCAATAAAGTGCCGGTGTGGGGTCTTAACGGTATGTATCTCGGCCCAACGGTGCGCGTTTACAGCGGCGACGATGTGAAGCTGATCTACAGCAACCGCCTTAACGAACCGGTATCAATGACCGTTAGCGGTTTGCAGGTGCCGGGTGCGTTGATGGGCGGTGCGCCGCGCATGATGTCGGCGGGTGCCGATTGGGCACCGGTATTGCCGATTCGCCAGGGCGCGGGCACTTTGTGGTATCACGCCAACACGCCAAACCGCATGGCGCCGCACGTCTATAACGGCCTGGCCGGCATGTGGCTGGTTGAAGATGATGTCAGCAAATCGCTGCCGCTGCCGAAACATTACGGCGTCGATGATTTCCCGTTGATCATTCAGGATAAGCGGCTCGATAACTTCGCCACGCCGGTTTACAACCCACCCTCCAGCGGCGGTTTTGTTGGCGATGTGCTGTTGGTGAACGGCGTGCAAAATCCGTATGTCGAAGTCTCACGCGGCTGGGTCCGTTTGCGTTTACTGAATGCTTCCAACGCGCGCCGCTTCGATCTCAGCTTCTCCGACAATCGTCCCTTCACGGTGATTGCCAGCGATCAGGGTTTCCTGCCTGCGCCAGTTGCGGTACAGCTGCTGACGCTGGCGCCGGGCGAACGTCGTGAAATATTGGTGGATATGTCGCAGGGCGATGAAGTATCGATTACCGCCGGAACGGCGGCGGGCTTGATGGACCGCCTGCGCGGTCTGTTTGAGCCGTCTTCAATTCTGACCAACACGCTGGTGCTAAGCTTGCGCCCAACCGGTTTGTTGCCGCTGGTGACGGATAACCTGCCGATGCGTTTATTGGCGGATCAGATTCTTGATGGCGTAGCGGTGCGCACGCGTGAGTTCCGCATTGGTGACAGCGAGCCGGGCATTAACGGCGTGCTGTGGGACATGAACCGCATTGACACCACCGTGCAACAAGGCACCTTTGAACGCTGGATCATCCACGCCGATCGCCCGCAGTCGCTGCACATTCAGGGCGTGATGTTCCTGATTAAGAACGTGAATGGCGCGCAGCCGATGGGCGAAGATCGCGGCTGGAAAGATACCGTGTGGGTTGATGGTAGCGTAGAGCTGCTGGTGAGTTTCCCGCAGAGTTCGTCAGAGCATTTCCCGTTTGTCTATTACAGCCAAACGTTAGAGATGGCGGATCGCGGTACGGCGGGGCAGTTATTGGTGAATCCAGCGTTGTAATGCCCTCACCCCAGCCCTCTCCCGCAAGCGGGCGAGGGAGCAGATCGAGCAGATTTGGCACCTAACAACTCCCTCTCTCGCAAGCGGGCGAGGGAGTAGATCGAGCAGATTTGGCACCTAACAATTCCCTCTCCCGCAAGCGGGCGAGGGAGTAGATCGAGCAGATTTGGCACCTAACAATTCCCTCTCCCGCAAGCGGGCGAGGGAGCAGATCGAGCAGATTTGGCACCTAACAATTCCCTCTCCCACTTGTGGGAGAGGGTTAGGGTGAGGGGAAGACCGCACCAACCTAGCCGTTAAACGCTTCCGGATCCGGCCCCAGACGATTACCGCTATCCAGCTTACTGATTTCACTCACCTCCGTCTTATCTAACCTGAAATCAAACACCTGGAAATTCTCGCGGATACGCTCCGGCGTAATCGACTTCGGAATCACCACCAAACCGCTATCCAGATGCCAGCGAATAACGATTTGCGCCGGCGTCTTACCGTACTTCTTCGCCAGCTCGCGGATAATCTCCTGATCGAACACGCCTTTACCGCCTTGCGCCAGCGGGCTCCAGGATTCGGTTTGAATCTGGTGCAGCGCATTCCACGCATGCAGCGTGCGCTGCTGCAGCATCGGATGCAGTTCAATCTGGTTCACCACCGGCGACACTCCAGTTTCATCGATTAAACGTTTGAGATACGCCTCGTGGAAATTACATACGCCGATACTTTTGGTTAAGCCTTGCTGCTGCAGCTCAATCATCCCTTTCCAGGCGTCGACATAGGTATCTTTCTCCGGGCACGGCCAATGCATCAGATACAAATCGACCTGCTCCAGCTGCAGCTTCTTCAGACTGGTTTCCATCGCCTGCTGCCAGTTGGTCTGATCGTCGTTCCACAGCTTGGTGGTGATAAAAATGTCTTCGCGCGCGACATCAGTCTCTTGCAGCGCCTGTCCAACCGCCTCCTCATTTTTATAGATGGCGGCGGTATCAATGGAGCGATAGCCCACTTTTAAGGCTTCCAGAATAGCGTTACGAGCATCGTCAATGCTCGCCTGCCAGACACCAAGTCCAAGCTGCGGCATCATGTTGCCGTCGCGTAATTTAATAATGGGTTGCTCTGCCATAATTGCTCCTTATCCGTTGCAGTGACTTACCGTAGAAAAGATGTGCTTAAGTCTAGTCAACAAACCTTGCCTGCGGATCAGTGTGGCAAGCATGCAGCACTTTTGCCTGGGCAATTTCTGCAAGAATCTTGCCTGATTCTCCAGTCTGATGGAGTTTTAAGCAGCGTTACGGCAAACTGCTTTTTTTGCTGCCTGAGAGAAAAACATGTCAAACGACGCCCTTTGTCGCCAGCTGGCGCAGCGTGTGGTTGCGTTGATGAGCGACCTGAGTAAGCCGCTGTGCACGGTGGAAAACGTCAAGCTAATCTATGCCTGCGAAACCCTGCCGCGTACGCCGATGATGTATCAACCTGGGATTGTGATTCTGTTTCAGGGGCGCAAAACCGGTTACCTTGGCAGCACCATTTTTCACTACGACGCCACTAAATATCTGATGCTCACCGTGCCGCTGCCGGTGGAGTGTGAAACCGAAGCCACGCTGGCAGAGCCGCTGGCGGGCATGTGTTTGAGTGTTGATATCGCCAGCCTGCAGGATTTGTTGCTGGATATTGGTGATGACGAGCAGTTCCAGCCGCAGGCGCAAACCTCCGGCATTCATTCAGCCTTTATGAGCGACGAGATGCTGTGCGCTGCCGAGCGCTTGCTGGATGTGATGAACAATCCGCGCGATGCCCGCGTACTTGGGCCGCAGCTGGTGCGCGAGATGATCTATTACGTGTTAATCGGGCCGATTGGCGGTGCGCTGCTGTCGCTGGTCAATCGTCAGACGCAGTTCAGCCAGATTGCCCGCGCGCTGCGTCGCATCGAAAATCACTTTGCTGAAAGCCTGAGCGTCGACATGCTGGCCGCCGAAGTGAATATGAGCATCTCGGCGTTTCATCACAACTTTAAAGCGGTGACGCAAACGTCGCCGCTGCAATATCTCAAGCGCTATCGCCTGCATCAGGCGCGCCTGATGATGTTGCAGGATGGCATGAAGGCCAGCGCCGCGGCAGTACGCGTCGGCTATGAAAGTCCTTCGCAATTTTCGCGCGAGTTTAAGCGTTATTTCGGCGTGACGCCGGGAGAAGAAGCGAGCCGCGTGCGTCAAACCGTACCGTTATTACCGTTTGACGCCGCGTCGTAATCAGGAGACTTTCTGGCGGCGTTTTTTCCACACCACCACAATGCTGCCGGCAAGACCGATAAACAGCAGGGCAATCGGCAGGATCATTAGGATCGCCATCACCTGATCTTCATGGCGTTTGATAAAGGGCACATGGCTGATGCCGTAGCCCAGCGTCACCACGATCCCAACCCACAACAGGCCGCTCAGCCAGTTAAATAGCTGAAAACGCCCATTTTTCAGTCCAGAAATGCCGGCCATGGTGGGCAGCAACGTGCGGACAAAGGCGAGGAAGCGGCCAACCAGCAGCGCCATCAAGCCATGGCGGTCAAACATCGTCCACGCGCGCTGGTGATATTGTGCCGGCAAGTGTAATAACCAACTTTTCACCAGTTTGGTATTGCCCAGCCAGCGCCCTTGTAAGTAGCTCAACCAACAGCCGAGACTGGCTGCGGTAGTTAAAATGACGATGGTCGGCACGAAATCCATCACGCCCTTGGCCACCATCGCGCCGGCCAGTAACAGCAGGCTGTCGCCCGGCAGGAACGACGCGGGCAATAAACCGTTTTCCAGAAACAGCGTCAAAAACATCACGCCGTAGACAATCCACACGACATCCGGATTACCTAGCGCGGCAAAATCCTGATGCCAAAGCGCCTGGACAATCTCATGTAAAACACCCATCAGCTATTCCATCGAGTCACAAGGATTCTAATTTTAACCTTCTGTGGCACTGCATTCGTTGATCTCTCATCGCCGCCACAGCGTGGTTGAGTTTCTGTTTAGTTTTTTAAGCGCGCAAAGCCAGCTTTCAAATCATCCAGCAAGTCATCAACGTGTTCGAGACCAATATGCAGACGCACTAAGGTGCCATCAAAATCAACGCCGCCCGCCGGACGAATCGCCGCCAATTCCTCAGGCTGATTCGCCAGAATCAGCGATTCATAGCCGCCCCACGAATAGGCCATGCTGAAATGGTGGAAGTGATCGAGATAATTTGCCAACTGCTCGCGACTTAATTTTTCATGCAGGATAAAGGAGAACAAACCGCTGCTGCCGCTGAAGTCGCGCTGCCAGAATGCGTGGCCTTTACACTGCGCCAGCGCCGGGTGATTAACGCGCGCCACTTCCGGCTGCGCGGCCAGCCACTCGGCGACCTGCAATCCGCTCTCTTCGTGCTGACGCAGGCGCGTGCCCAGCGTGCGCAGGCCACGGCTCGCCATATAAGCGGTATCGGCATCGACCATCTGGCCCATCAGGTACGAATTCTCGCGCAGCTGCGGCCAGCAACGCGCATTGGCTACCGCGGTGCCAATCATCGCATCGCTGTGACCAATGATGTATTTGGTGCCGGCCTGAATCGAAATATCGATGCCGTGCTCCAGCGCGTTAAATAACACGCCCGCCGCCCAGGTATTATCGATCATGATTATCGCGTCAGGCGCTTTCGCGCGCACGGCGGCAACGATGGCCGGGATATCCTGCACTTCCATGGTGATCGAAGCCGGAGATTCCAGGAACACCACGCGCGTATTCGGCTGCACCAGTTCGCCAATTTCGCTGCCGATGCAATGATCGAAATAGGTGGTGGTGACATTCAGCTTGCTGAGAATTTTAGAGCAAAAATCCTGGGTCGGTTCATACACCGCGCCGCTCACCAGAATGTGGTCGCCGGCTTCGACAAAGGACAAAATGGCGTTGGATACCGCCGCCGCGCCGCACGGATAAAGCGCACAGCCCGCGCCGCCTTCCAGCTCGGTCATCGCATCCTGCAGCGAGAAATGGGTGAGGGTGCCGCGACGGCCATAAAACAGTTCGCCTGTTGCGCGACCGGCGGTGGCGCGTTTTTTGTCGGCGACGCTGTCAAAAACCAGTGAGGAAGCGCGTTGAATCACGCTGTTTACTGAGCCCTGAGTGTAACGTTTGCTGCGTCCCGCGGTGACCAGCCTGGTGTCTATTTTTTTCGTTGCCATCACTGCCTTTCCTGACATTTCCCACAAAACATTCACGTTACCACGAATCGCTATGGCGGGTTGAGCCTGAATGCCGATTATCAGAGTGAGGCCAGTATTGCGCATAACATCGGCTAAATTGTGGAAATGACAGGCATCTTTCCTTTGTAAATAGTAATGAGAACCACTATCACTTCGGTGGTGTTTTTTGCTATGATCCGCGCTTCAATCGTGAACTGTGCAACAGAAGTTGGAGATGCAGCGTGGTAGCCAGTGATTTGATGCAAACGGATCTCTCCGTTTGGGGCATGTATCAGCATGCCGATATCGTGGTAAAGATTGTGATGATTGGCCTGTTACTGGCTTCCGTCGTCACCTGGGCGATTTTCTTCGGTAAGTTTGCTGAGCTGAGCGGGGCGAAACGTCGCCTGAAGCGCGAGCAGCAGGCGCTGGGCGAAGCCCGATCGTTAAACGATGCTTACCGTGCTGCAGAAAACTTCAAAGGCAACAGCCACAGCGCTGTGTTGCTCAACGATGCGCACAATGAACTGGAGCTGTCAGCCGGCACTGAAGATTTGGACGGCATTAAAGAGCGCACCAGCTTCCGTCTCGATCGCCGCGTTGCCGCCTTCAGCCGTCATGCCGGTCGCGGTAATGGCTTCCTGGCCACCATCGGTTCCGTTGCGCCATTTATCGGCCTGTTCGGTACCGTTTGGGGCATCATGAACAGCTTCATCGGTATCGCGAAAACACAAACCACCAATCTTGCTGTAGTGGCACCCGGCATTGCTGAAGCGCTGCTGGCCACGGCCATTGGTCTGGTTGCGGCGATTCCTGCCGTGGTTATCTACAACGTCTTCGCGCGCATGATCGCCAGCTACAAAGCGTCGCTGGGCGACGTCGCCGCGCAGGTCATGTTACTGCAGAGCCGCGATCTTGACCTCGGCAACGTCGATACGGCGAAAGAAGCCAACCGTCCAGCGGCGGCACAGAAACTGCGCGTAGGATAAGTATTATGGCGATGCGTTTAAACGATGACTCGGTAGGCGATGGCGAAATGCACGAAATCAACGTGACGCCGTTTATCGACGTCATGCTGGTTCTGCTGATCATCTTTATGGTCGCCGCACCGTTAGCCACGGTCGATGTGCGCGTTAACCTGCCAGCGTCGACCAGCGCGCCACAGCCGCGTCCGGAAAAACCGGTTTATCTGTCGATTAAAGAAGATAAGCAGATCTACATCGGTAACGATGCGGTGACCAAAGAGACGCTGGTGAATACGTTGAGCGCGCAAACCGAAGGCAAGAAAGACACCACCATCTTCTTCCAGGCGGATAAATCAGTCGATTACGCCACCCTGATGGAAGTGATGGATCAGCTGCGCGAAGCCGGTTACCTGAAGATTGGTTTGATGGGCAGGGAAACGGTTAAGAAGTAATTCCGTTTGGTACGCTGATGTCTTGAATAGAAGGGTCGCTCTTGCAGCGACCCTTTTTTATGGCTGCCTTACTGAGAAGCAGTGTTAGGCGGCGTAAGAGCCAGCGCCGTCCTGCAGCAGCTGTTCGCTGTTGTCATGGCTATAAACGTGGTATTGCGCAGCAGTATTGGCCGTAGCGGTTTCTTGCATCCAGTCGCTGGCCTCTGTTCCCTGCGGCAGAATATCTTCCAGCTGTAACGCCACGGCAGTAGTGTCCTGGAGCTCAAGCTGCGAGCTGTCAATAAACAGACCTTCGCCTTCCTCGACCAGCAACTGCTGCAGCGTTAGGTTGCTGTTTTCCTCTGGCTCGACACTGCTGATCTGCGCCTCCTCAACAAGGTTGATGTGGAATTTATCGCTCCAGTTACTTTTCATCTCCCCGGTGGAGGCGCGAGCCTGGTATTCCCAGATGCCCGGTTGATCCAGCTGCGGCGAGGTAAAGCTCCATTTACCGTCTTCACCCACGCGTGCAGTGCCGCTGCTGCGCAGACTTTCTCCCTGCAGACCAAACTCAATTTCAATGATCTGGCCAGGTGTACCCGTGCCTTGCAGCGTAGGTGTGTTGTCGTCAGTGGTGCCGTTGTGGAAAACAGGATCCTGCACCAGACCCACATCATCGTTGGCAAAATTGATGCTCGGTGCCAGCGGGGCACCTGGGATCATGATCAGCTCGAAGTTATCGCTCCAGTCACTGGTTTGCCCTGCAGTCACGCCGCGCGCACGAAACGCCCACTCGCCATAATTGCTCAGCTCAGCGGACTTAACCTGCCAATTTCCCTGTTGATCAACCGTTGCACTGCCCGCACTTTGCCAGCTACCGTTACTGAGCTTGTACTCAATTTCTACCACGCTTCCTGGCGCGCCTTTGCCCTCTAGCGTCGGCGTTTTATCATCGGTGGTGCCACGGTGATAAACCGCACCGGTCATCGCCCCAGCGTCATCGTGGGCAAATTCAATGGTTGGCTCGATGTCCTTCAGCGCTTTCATATTGAGCGCAAAATCGGGACGGTAGTCGGCGATGCTATTCACATAGGTTGCATGGAAGGTGTAAAGGCCGTCGCCACTGATCATTGAGCGCGACTGAATGGACCAGTCACCATTAGCATCTGCCAGCACGCTGCCTTTATAGCCGATGCCGCCGTGGCTATTCTGCGCATACAGATAAACTATGCTATTTGGCTCAGCCCGACCGACAATAACTGGCGCGAAGTCATCGGTGCTTGCGCCAGAGTTCAGTTTGCCCTGTACGGTACCCACGTCATCCATGGCATAGCTGATGGTAGCGGGAATCCCCGGTGAATCATCGACTTGTAATACGTAGCGATCTGAAGATTCACTGACGCGATCAAACTCGTCAGTCGCGGTCACTTTCAACTGATGTTCGCCGTTGCCAAGCTGTGCCTTGATCGTCCATTCACCATTCTGTAGCGCTACGGTGCAGCCTACCCATTGTTCAAAGTCATAAAGTTGCACAGTGCTACCGGGTTGGGCATAGCCTTTTAGCGTAGGGGTTGTGTCATCAGTGATCTGACCATTGCCAATTCCGCCGGTAACCTTGCCGACATCATCTATCGCTGAAGTAATCGCGGGTTTATCGGGGGCTGAAAGGTCGACCTCCAGTGAGAATTGGTGCGGTTCTCCATGATTATCAGCGAGATCAAAACCGCGCATGGTGACGTTATGGCTGCCTTCATTGAAAAACAGCGGCGGCTGAAATGACCAATTACCATCCTCGCCGACTGTGGTGCTGAAGATACGTTCATTAATGATGAATTCAATCACGGTACCGGCTTCATCGGGCAAATTACCTTGCCAGAATTGATAAGGCGTACCGACGCGAATTGATTTACCACCTGAGATAGGATCAAAGCTGAGAGGTGTTGGCATGAGTGTTCTCCACCGGAATTAGCCACGGCCCAATTGCCGTTAAGCGGGCCAAGAATAAAAGCGTGGGTAACGAATATCCTACGGGACTTGTCTCGGAATCGAGCAGAGTCTTATTTATAGGGCTAATTAATTTCACATTAAAAACAATAGGTCATTTCGCCACGTATTTTCAGTTAGTTTATGATTGATAATGAAATTGATAAATTAAAAAGGCGATAGCTCTTTTAGGGTTGAATTCGCCAATCAATAATAATTTTAATATTATTCCTATTGCTTATGAAATCTGATTGTTAATTTTTGGTTACCATTGATCATGTTTTTGTAAACTGCAATGGTGAAGAAGATCACGTTTATTCCTGGCTCAACACGTTAAAACGGAAGAAAAACCAGGAAGGACAATATGAGCGCAAGTCACTCTTTACAAAAGTCGCCGCAGGGCGGTGCCAAAACTATCTTTAGCGTTACCAGCGGTAACTTCCTTGAGATGTACGATTTCATGGTGTTTGGCTATTACGCTACGGCGATCGCCAAAACCTTTTTCCCCGGTGATGATCCCTTTGCCTCTTTGATGCTCACGCTGATGACCTTCGGCGCGGGCTTTTTAATGCGTCCGCTGGGCGCGATTATCCTCGGGGCTTACATCGATCATCATGGTCGACGCAAAGGTTTGCTGCTGACGCTGGGCTTAATGGCCATCGGTACCTTGACCATCGCGCTGGTGCCGGGATATGCCACGCTGGGTGCCGCCGCACCGATTCTGATTCTGCTCGGCCGCTTGCTGCAGGGCTTCTCGGCGGGCGTTGAGTTAGGCGGTGTATCAGTTTATCTGGCGGAAGTGGCGCCAAAGGGGCGCAAGGGCTTTTATGTCAGCTGGCAATCAGGTAGCCAACAGGTGGCGGTGATCTTTGCGGCGCTGCTGGGCCTGGGTTTAAACCATCTGCTGGCGAAAGACGCGGTGACCGAATGGGGCTGGCGTATTCCGTTTGTCGTCGGCTGTATGATTGTGCCGTTCCTGTTCTACATCCGCCGTATGCTGGAGGAGACCGAAGCCTTCAGCCAGCGTAAGCATCATCCCTCAATGAGCCAGATTATGCGCTCAGTCGGCCAGAACTGGGGGCTGGTGTTGGCAGGCATGCTGATGGTGGTCACCACCACCGTGATGTTCTACATGATCACTGCCTTTACCCCGACGTTCGGTAAAACAGTCTTGATGATGAGCGATAAAGAGAGCTTCCTGGTGACGCTGTTTGTCGGCATCTCGAACCTGTTTTGGCTGCCGGTGATGGGCGCATTATCGGACCGCGTCGGGCGCCGTCCGCTGCTGATTATTTGCACCATCCTGATGATTATCACCACCTGGCCGGTGCTGCATTGGCTGGTCGGATCGCCGACCTTTGCCCACCTGGTTGAAGCCGAACTGTGGCTCTCATTCCTGTACGCCAGCTACAACGGGGCGATGGTGGTGTACCTGGCAGAGATTATGCCGGCAGAAGTGCGCGCCACCGGCTTCTCATTGGCCTATAGCCTGGCGACGGCGCTGTTCGGCGGTTTTACCCCTGCGGTGTCGAGTTATCTGATTCATGCGACTGGCGATAAAGCCATGCCGGGCATATGGCTGTCATTCGCGGCGGTGTGCGGGCTGGTGGGTACGCTGCTGATTGGCCGTAGGGTGAAGCAGTACCGCGATGAGCATCGTTCCCCTCACCCTAACCCTCTCCCGCAAGCGGGAGAGGGAATAGTTAGGTAAACCCCTGCAAGCGAGAGAGGGGATAGTCAGGTAATAACCAAACCTACAAACCGCTCGATCGGCTCCTTCTCCCGCCTGCGGGAGAAGGCTGGGATGAGGGACAGCACGCACTATCCCAAAACCCAAAACCCAAAACCCAAAACCCAAAACCCAAAACCCAAAACCCAAAACCCAAAACCCAAAACCCAAAACCCAAAACCTAAAACGACACATCCACCACCACGCTATCGGTATAATTCCCCGCTGCCGGCGTATTCTGCGTCGTCAAAATCTGCGCGGTATAGGTAAAGTTGCGCGTCACGGTATCCGCATTCAACGAGGTCGACGTCGTGCTGCTCCAGCGATCGGTGCCGGTCGGCCCCCAGCGTGCAGTCGTCGTCGTACCTTTGTAGATGTCATACGCCAGCCGATTAGTTCCGCTCGCCATCTGCCGCGTGGTGCCGCTGTAGTAGCTGCCGTTGCTTAAGCCCACGGTGTAAGTGCTGCCCTTCGAACACACCACGTTAATCGTCTGCTGCACCGTTGAAAAACTGCCGACTAACGGCGCACTGCCAAAGCTGACGTTGGGCGCGGTGATAGTGGTGCAGTCATTGGTGACCACCAGGTTTACGGTAATTGGCATCGCTGTGCCGGCGCTGGTCTGCAGCGTGCCCACACAGGCTCCCAGCAGGTTCACGCCTGCGCAGACGTTATAACTCACCGTAAGCGTAATGGTGGTGGTGTAGGTGCCCGCCGCAATCACCTGGCCGGGCACGGTGCGGAAGTAGAGCGGAATATTGAAGTTGAGACTGTTCCCCAATGCCAGCAGCGATGATGAGTTCCAGCGATAGCTGCCACCCTGTTGTAATTCGGTCGCACAGGCGCTGTCGATACACATCTGAATCGGAATGCTGTCGGTACCGCCGCTCGAGGTTTTTAGCGCCGCGCGCGTGCCACTGAGGTTGGTGGCGGTGGTGAAGGCATAAGTAATGAAATCCGTCCCCAACAGAGACAGGCCGCCGGTACCGCAGTTGACGTTGGTGGTGCTGGACGTGGGATTAACGGTTGAGCCAACCGAAAAGGTAGTGACAGAGCCGAAGGTGGCGGTCGGTGCGGATAATCCGCAGGCGGCATAGCCAACGCCAGGCAGTAACAACAGCGCCAGCAGCAGCAGAAGCGTTCTCATGGTGAAATTCCTGACTGTGAATTATCCGCGCTGCTCACCGCGGCACCCTGCGGTGGCGGTGGCAGCGCGCAGGTAAGCGGCCCGTAGGTTTCCAGCGCTATTGGCTGGCCGTCGGCAATCGCCAGCTGCGTATCACAGCTGCGTCCATCCGGCGTCACCACGTGAATCGGATTGTTAGCGCCGAGATCTTCCATCCACACAATGCCGTCCCAGCCAACGTATTCAGTGGCTTGATTCGGACGTAACACCTGGCTGGAGATCGGCAGCGGCTGATGATTGCTGTCATGCAACACCACGCTGGCCGCGCGTAACCGCTCAACCGGGAAGTTAAGCAGATAGCCGCTTTTACGTTTCACGGCAAAGCGCTGTTCCACTTTTGGCGCAGTGCGATCGGCGGGGAGATCGAGCGTATCGATATCGTATTTGGCGCCGTAATAGCTGCTGATGGACGGCACCAGCAGATAGCCCTCGTTATCGGTGCGGCCCATAGTTTGGTTTTCATAGCGCACCGTCACGTCGGGATAATCGGTCTTCACCACCACAAAGGCGTCATTGATATCGTTGGCAGCGAACACGCGGTTATCCATTAACACCACCGAACCGGTGAAATCGGCCCACTGCGTGGTGTTGTCGTTATCACCGTAAAAGCCGGCCGAGGTATCAATTTTGTTATTGCGATAGCGCAGGCTGCCCTGGCGATAATCCCCGCTGTCGCTGCCTTGATTGGCCCACGCGGCATCGTAGGAGAAGCCGCCGTCGGTTGGCATCGCGCGTGACACATACAGGCGTTGATTGTTGTTGCCCTGCTGGTCGCGCTCCATGCTGACCGAAGCGCTACTCTGTTCGCCAAACGGAATCACCAGAGAAATCGCGCCACTCCAGTCGCCCTGATCCCGATCGCGACTGGCGGAGATGTACAGGCTGCTGTTACCCCACAGGTTTTTACTCCACGACAGGTTCATCAAACGCGTGCGATCGCCATTGCCGCCGGAGATATCGAAATAGGCCAGCCCGAGGCTGCCATAATCGCTGAGCGACACGCTGGCAGTGTATTGCGCGCTGCGGCGTGACAGCGAGTAGCTGGTATTGGCGCTGTCGCCACGGCTGCCAACCAGCGCGAGATTACCGAACTCGGCACTACGAATGGTGTGCTGCGTGCCAAGGCTGAACCAGCTGTTGTTGTATTGATAACCCCAGCTGTATTGCGTGCCGGCACTGCCCGCCATCTGGCTCTGCGCCAGCGCGCCGTTGACCACGCCCAGGCTGCCAAGCTTGACCAATCCCCCCGCGCCGCCCATCGCCACGTTGTCGCTGCCCTCCGCATGGCTCTCCAGCGTCAGCCAGTCGGTTAGGCCGTAACGGTAAGAACCGCTGGCGGCGGCGGCACCGTAATCAAAATTCTTAATGCCGTAGTTTTCGCGTATCGCACCGGCAGAGAACGAGTAATCGGATAAGCCCTGTTTCAACAAACTGCTGGAGACGTAAAACGGTAGCGTAGTGGTGATTTGCCGTCCTACCGCATCGGTGGTGGTGATCACCGCATCGCCCGCACCGTTCACAAACGGCACGTTAGTGAGCGACCACGGACCGGGCTGAACATCCGCCTGCGCGCTGCGGTAGCCGTTGATAAACAGATCGACCGACGAAGGCACCGCCGCCTGGCCCGAAAAGGCTGGCAACGGATAGGTCACCAGATCCGGACGCACGCTGAAGTCGCGGCCAATCTGCACCCCGCCGAGGCGCACGCTGTTGCTCCAGCTCAGCGCATCGGTGACCAAATCCCCGGCGCGCCAGCTGATTGCCGCGTTCTCGTTTTCGTTGCTAAACCAGGTGTCGTAGCGAATGTAGCCTTCCTGCTGGCCGGAGACGCCGCCTTCCAGTTGCTGTACGTACACGCCGTTCGTTGAAAACTGCCCAGCCGGGCCGAAGAGACGCAGTTCGTTCCAGCTGGAGAGGCGCGAACCGGCGTTATCGGTGCGCGTAGCGTAGAAGTCATAGTTGAGCAGGGCGCCGTTGCTGGCGCGACCGGGAAAGCGCGGCGCGTTTAGCTGTTGGCCAATAGTCTGGCCCGGTAGCCAGGCGGGCGGCACCGTCAATAACAGGCGCTGACGGCGTTCGTCATACTCCACTTTCGCTCCGCTCAGGTTGCTGACGTCGATCTGCTGCCCTTGCAGTTTCCCGGCCGGAATACCGGCGCGCTCCAGATCGCCACGACGCACCCAGAACGCCCCATTTTTGCGCTCCACCGGGACGATGTCGCCACGTTCGCCCTGGTTGACCACCAGTTCCAGCATGTATTGCTGGCCGCTGGCGTTATTCTCCAGCGCAGGCGGCGGTGGCAGCTCGGAGAAGGTCTCCGCGCTGCTGGTAATTGGGCTGATACAGAGCACGCTGGCCACCGCCAGCGCGCAGGGATGCGGCGTTAACTTCATCAACGCGCGGCAGCGCTGCTCCAGTGGCCTTTATTCATGTCTGCTGCCAGCTCACCGCTCACGCTGCTGGTTAACGGCCAGCGATTGCTGCTGTTCGCCAGCACGTAGCCGAACAAGCCATTGCCCATTTTGCGTCCGCCAATGGTAACGTTGCTTAACCGCGCGTGACCGCTGCCGCGATTGGTCAGCTCCAGCCAGCGTTTGCCGCCGCTGTTCACTTCCTGCCAGCTCAGCTGCGGTTTTGCCGTATCGCGCGTGACGCCGTCGCCATACACGAATAACGGCACCGAATAGCGCATCTGGAAAGTCAGGCCCGCCTGGTTTTCGCCTGGCGTGCGTGGCGTGGGGATCTCATCCAGCACCACGCGATACGCCATTTCACGTCCGGCAGTCGGCGGGGTTTGTTTAATTAAGCGCACCAGCTGGCGCTGTCCCGGCTCAAGACGCACCATCGGCGGGCTCGCCGCCACCTGCTGCTGGGTTTGATACTGCTCCTGGCCGTTAATTTGCTGCCAGCTGAAGATGCGCACCTGCATCATGGTGGTGGCATTGCCACGATTCTCCAGCCACAGCTCGCTGGCTTTTTCGTCGGGGTTGATGGCGGGATCGATGGGCCACACCATCAGCGAGTTGGCGGCGTGCACCGCGGGCGTGAGTACCACAAGCAGCAACAGTAATCGGGCGCGCAGGTTCATCTTCATATCATCCTTCTTATCACTGACGTCACCAACTGAGCGTGACGGTTAAGGTGTCGGTATAGGTCCCGGCGCGCGTCGGGCCGGGCAGCGTTAACAGGCCATAAATTGGCAAAGTAATGTTGTTGGCATTGCTGTAACTCAGCGCCACGGCGCTGTTTACCGGAATCGCCGTGGTATGCGCGGCATTGGTGTAGAGGCTATAGGCCACGGTGTTGGTGTTACTGGTGTGTTTGAGGTTGCGGCTAGAGGTGTAGTTGCTGCCGCCGTTAATGCTCATGCTGACGGCGGTGCCTGGCGTGCAGGCGAGCGTGATGGTGGTGCTTTGCACATAGCTAGCGCTGACGCTGCTGGAAGCCACGCCAGATTGGGTACCAAAATTGAGCGTGCCGAATACCCCGGTATTGGTTCCGGAGACGACACAGCCTGCCACTACTGATGCTGAGACCTGAAAGGTTGCTGTCGGCAACCCCCAGGCGGAGACGCTCCCTATCAGCAGGGCGAGGCCGCCTGCACTGTGCATCAACCGCTGCACCACGGCCACCCTGATTATCCTTTCCCTCAGTAATTCACCGCCACGTTAATGGTATCGGTGTAGGTGCCTGCGGGAATCAACGGGTTAAAGCCGCCGCCCACTACGCGACCATAAATGGCGTAGTTGGTCCCGAGCGTCGGGTCCGTGGTGCCACTAGCGGCGATGTTGGTGTTATTAGCGATGGCAGTGGTAAACGCGGCGTCGCTATACAGCGTATAAGCGATGCCCTGCGTATTGTTGGAGCCGAGGATGAGATAACGCGGCTGGCCGCTCACCGTACCGTAAATGGTCGCCGGTGCAGCATTACTGCTGGTGACCTGCACGTTGAAGGTTTGTCCGGTGGTGCAGCGGACAAAGATGCCGTTACCCGAGGCACCTACCAATGTAGCGTTCAGGGTATCGAAGGTTGCTGCGCTGCTACCAAAGTTCAGAGTACCAAAGTTAACGCCTGTCGTTGCTGACTGACCATTGACTAAACAACCGGTGGTCAGCGTCAAGGTGGCATTGATGGTTCCCGTTGTGGTGGCGGCAAAAACAGCAGTAGGGGCAAGTGCGGCGCTTAGGCTGGTAGCCACAAGAAAAAGCTTGAGTTTCATAATCATTCCTTACTGATTATCCAAGGTCAGTGCTTTTTCACCTGGTTATACATTTATGCAAATACATCCGAAATCAAACAAGAGCCGCATGCAGCCCGACAGCGTAAGCGCCCGCTATCTAAGAAAATTCTTAGATGGTGGATTAATGATTTATATCAGTTTTCTTTACTATAGATCAGCAAATCGGGCCTTGTGCGCCAATGTTCACTTTTTTCCCTAATCAATTGCCACTTTTCGCCGATAACGCAGTAAACACAAGGGGTGGCGAGTGGTTAAAAAAACTAAACAAGCGGTGATTCCCCCCTCTACCACGCGCTTCGGTTCGATGATATGTTCGTGCATTAATCAGATATTATTAATTTTTCTATTAAAGACTGACGATGAATATAAAAAAAACCAGCCCCACCATTCCAGATTTGTCTGGAACGGCTTTTTGTTGAACTTCGCCACAGGCGGTCATTAAGCACGCTTGATCGGCGTTTTATCATCCTTGTTGATATTTGACGACACCGAACCTGCTGCGCAGCGGGTTGAGTTTAGGAGCGCACATGCTGCTGGTTACCTGGGATAGCGTTCTGGTTACCGTTTCACTGATTGTGGCCTTCATCGCCGCTTTTACCGCTCTGGACAGCGCCGGACGCGTGGCCGTATCACGCGGCACGCTGGCAAAATTGTGGTTAGTCGGCGGCGGTACCGCCATGGGCATCGGCATCTGGGCGATGCACTTCATTGGCATGCTGGCGATGAAAATGCCGATGACCATGCGCTATGACATGCAGCTCACCGCCATCTCCCTACTGGTGGCGATTGTTGCCGCCATCTTTGCCTTTGCTCAGGGCGTGCAGGGCAGCCATCTCACGCGCCGGCGTTTACTGCGCGGCACCCTCATCCTCGGCAGCGGCGTGATTGTCATGCACTACCTCGGCATGAACGCGCTAATGATTGAAACCCCCATCTACTGGAATATGCCGCTGGTGCTGCTGTCGGTGGTGATTGCCTATGCCGCGTCTGGCGCGGCATTGTGGCTGGCGTTCCATTTGCGTCAGGGCAAAAGCCTGCTGCTATTACGCGCCTGCGCGGCGCTGGTGATGGGCATTGCCGTTGCGGGCATGCACTACACCGGCATGGCGGCGGCAGAATTCAGCATGCCGGTTATGATGCAGCATCACGGCGCCAGTGAAGAGGGGCTGGCGGTGTGGGTAACGATTATTACGCTGACCATTCTGGGGCTGATGCTACTGATTTCGATGCTGGATGCGCAACTGCGCGCGGCGCGTCTCGCGGCCAAACTCAAGCGCGCCAACAGTGAACTGCGCCAGCTGGCGCTGCACGATAATCTGACCGCGCTGCCGAACCGCGTGATGCTGGAACAAGAACTCACTGCGCAGATCAAACAGGCGACGCTGCAGGATGAGAACTTCGCGCTGATGTTTATGGATCTCGACGGCTTCAAGGCGGTTAACGATACCTGGGGCCATCACGTTGGCGACCGCTTGCTGATTGCGGTGGCCGAGCGCCTGCGTGTGGAGTTGAGCGAAGAGATTTTACTGGCGCGGTTGGGCGGCGACGAATTTGTGTTGCTGTGTCCGCAATGCTATCTCCATCAGGCGACACAACTGGCGCAGCGGCTGGTGCAGGTGATTGATGCACCTTTCGATCTCGATCGTTATTCGCTGCGCGTGTCGCTCAGTATCGGCATTGTCATCTTCCCGCTGCACGGTCGCAGCCAGCAGGAGATGATGTTCAACGCCGATTCCGCCATGTATCACACCAAACACAGCGGGCGTAATGGCTGGTGCGTGTTTGAACCGGCGATGAGCGCGGTAGCTCAGCATCAGCTGGCGCTGGCCAACGATCTGTGGAACGCGCTGGAATATCAAGAAATGCGCCTGTTCTATCAGCCTAAATTCCGCGCGGGCGGCACGGTATTGATCGGCTTTGAAGCGCTGTTGCGCTGGCAGCATCCGCGTCGCGGCCTGCTGATGCCGGACACATTCCTGGCGCGAGCAGAGAAAACCGGGCAGATTGTCGCGCTGGGTAACTGGGTGATTAACGAAGCCTGCCGCCAGCTAAAACAGTGGCACGATGCCGGCAACGCTGACTGGACGGTGTCGGTTAATCTTTCGGCCCTGCAATTCCAACAGCGCGATCTGATCGATAGCGTGCGCCAGGCACTGCTGCACCATCAGATACCCGCCGGGACGTTGATGCTGGAGATCACCGAGAGCATCGCCATGCGCGATCCGCAGTTTAGCCAGCAGCGCATTGCCGAATTGCATCGGCTGGGGGTGAAAGTGGCGATCGATAACTTTGGCATCGGCTACGCCAATCTGCTGCATCTGAAACATCTGGAAGCCAGTGAGCTGAAAATCGACCGGGCCTTTATCAATAGCCTGCGCGCCGGCAGCGAAGATGCCGCCGTGGTCAGCGCGATGTTATCGCTGGCGCAAACGCTCAACCTGCGCATGGTAGCCGAGGGCGTTGAGACCGAGGAGCAGCAGCGCTTGCTGACGGGATTAGGCTTCGATACCTTGCAGGGCTATCTGCTCGGTAAGCCAACACCGGCGGAGCGCATCGGCGAATTTACCGCTGCGCTTAATCTGCCGCTGGTGTTGCCGAATAGCATCGTACCGCTGGCCAGGGCGTGATAAACCATTTTTCTTTTCTTCCGCATCGGAAGGTTTCATCGTTCATAGACTCAGATCGGCAGGTATTCTGCCGATAATTCCTACAATAAAACCAATAGATTCCTCACTTTTCACAACACCACAGCTGACTTAACCCGGCTTTAACTTGGGAAATCACTATGTTAGTGACTTCGTACGATTCGTTTACCGTCATCGTCTCCATCCTGGTGGCAATGCTGGCTTCGTTTACCGCGCTGGATATGGCAGGACGCGTGGCTTCCTCAACTGGCAAGGTGGCGCTGGTTTGGTTATTCGGCGGTGGATTCGCTATGGGCATCGGCATCTGGGCGATGCACTTTATCGGCATGCTGTCGATGAGCCTCGATATGGTCATGAGCTACGACCCCACGCTCACCGTCACCTCGATGGTGGTGGCGGTGCTGGCTTCGGTGTTTGCGCTGTGGCTGGTGTGCTCAACCCCGACGCTGCCATGGCGACGGCTGTGCGGCGGTGCGCTGGTGCTGGGCACCGGCGTGGTGGCCATGCACTACACCGGCATGGCGGCGCTGATGTTTTCGCCGGGTATCACCTGGAACTGGGGCTGGGTGGCGGCCTCGGTGGCTATCGCGCTGATGGCTTCAGGTGCCGCATTATGGCTGGCGTTCAACCTGCGTGAAGGACACGGACGCGTTACCGTCCTGCGGCTGGGCGCATCGGTGGTGATGGGCTGTGCGATAGCCGGCATGCACTACACCGGCATGGTCGCGGCCAACTTCCCGATGCAGAGCCACGCGACGCACATGGGCGTGAACAGCAACTGGCTGGCGGTGGTGGTGACGGTGGTGACGCTGGCGATCCTCGGCATTACCTTGCTGGTATCGATGCTGGATGCCCGCCTGCAGGCTCGCACCTCAATCCTTGCCCACTCGCTAGCTGAAGCCAACCGCGAGCTGGCACAGCTGGCGCTGCACGATAATCTGACGCGCTTGCCCAACCGTATTCTGCTTGAAGATCGCCTGGAGCAAGCCATCAATAAAGCTAACCGTGAGAAATCACAGTTTGCGCTGATGTTTATGGATCTCGATGGTTTCAAGGCCGTCAACGACGCCTTTGGCCATCATGTCGGCGACAATCTGTTGATCGGCGTCACCGAACGCATGACCGACCAGATGAAAGGGCACTACACGCTGGCGCGCATGGGCGGCGACGAATTTGTCCTGCTGCTGGAAATTGACGATCCCAACGATGCGGCGGCGGTGGCAGATTCGCTGGTGAAAGCGGTAGATCGTCCTTTTGATATCTCGCGCTACGAGCTGGTGGTGTCGCTGAGTATTGGCATTGCGGTTTATCCGGGCGATGGCAAAGACGAGCGCGAACTGATGTTTAACGCCGATGCCGCCATGTATCACACCAAAAACAACGGTCGCAACGGCTACACCTTCTTCCAGCCGTCGATGAATATGCTGGCGCAGTCCCAGCTGCAGCTGAATAACGATCTGTGGCAAGCGCTGGATAACCATGAACTACGGCTGTTCTATCAGCCAAAATACTGCGCACCGCGCGGGCCGATCCTCGGTTTTGAAGCGCTGCTGCGCTGGCAGCATCCGACACGCGGTCTACTGGCGCCAGATACCTTTCTGCCGATGGCGGAAAAGACCGGCATGATTGTGAGTATCGGCAATTGGGTGATTAACGAAGCCTGTCGCCAGCTGCGTTCCTGGCATTTACAGGGGCATCCGCACTGGTCGGTGGCGGTCAACCTGTCGGCACTGCAGTTTGAGCAGAGCAACCTGGTTGAAACGGTGACCGATGCGCTGGCGCAGCACCAAATCCCGGCTGAGCTGCTGACGCTGGAAGTGACGGAAACCACCGCGATGCGCGATCCAGAGGAGAGCGTGCGTATTCTCACCGAGCTGACCAATATGGGCGTCAAGGCATCGATAGATGACTTCGGCACCGGCTACTCGAGCTTGCTGTATCTCAAGCGTTTACCGGCCAGCGAGCTGAAGATCGATCGCGCGTTTGTTAATGAACTGCAGGCGCATTCGGAAGACGCCACCATTGTGTCAGCGATAGTCGCGCTGGCGCAGTCGCTGCATCTTAAAGTGGTCGCTGAAGGAGTAGAGACGCAGGATCAGCAGGCGTTTCTGACGGGCCTGGGCTGCGATACGTTGCAGGGCTATTTGCTGGGTAAACCGGTGCCGCCGGATCGCATCAACGAGCTGCCGAATTTTTACGAGGAAGTAGTAGAGCTGGAGCGCATGCCTTAGCCCGTAAGTTTTCCCCTTCTATTCATTCCCTCTCCCGCTTGCGGGAGAGGGTTAGGGTGAGGGAAACTAGCCGCCAAATCTTCTACATCGGAGTTCGGGTGGCGAAATATCAGCAGTTGGTCGAGCAGCTTCGCACGCAAATTGAGGCACGCATCTGGCCGCCAGGCGAAAAACTGCCGTCGCTACGCCAGCAGGCGGAGCAGAGCGGGCTCAGCCTGATGACGGTAATGCACGCCTACGAGGTGCTGGAGAGTCAGGGCTGGATCGTATCGAAACCGCAATCCGGCTACTACGTGGCGCCGCGCGCTGCCGAAAGTCGTCCCCGGCTGCCCACCCAGGAAATTGCCAAAACCGATCAGGCCGACACCAACAGCTTTGTGTTTGACGTGCTGCAAGCCACGCGCAATCCCGCCATTATGCCGTTTGGCTCAGCCTTCCCGGATCCCGAACTGTTCCCGCAGCGCCAGCTGATGCGCTCGCTGGTGAAAGTCTCGCACAACCTTAAACCCACCGATGCGCTCAACAACCTGCCGCCGGGCAATGAAGAATTGCGCAAAATTCTGGCGCAGCGCTACGCGCAGCAGGGCATTACGCTGTCGCCGGATGACATTGTGATTACCAACGGCGCGATGGAAGCGCTCAACCTGAGCCTGCAAGCCGTCACCGAACCCGGCGATTGGGTGATCCTCGAGAATCCGTCGTTTTATGGCGCCCTGCAGGCGATTGAACGCCTCAAGCTGAACGCCATCGCCATTGCCAGCGATGTGGAACACGGCATGGATCTCGATGAGCTGGAGCAGGCGCTGCAGCGCTGGCCGGTAAAAGCCTGCTGGCTGATGACCAACCGGCAAAATCCGCTCGGCTTTACGCTCAGCGCCGAGCGCAAACAGCAGCTGGTGGCGTTGCTGGCGCGCTACAACGTAGCGATGATTGAGGATGATGTGTACGGCGATCTGTATGAGGGCCACGACAAGCCGCTGCCGGCCAAAGCCTTTGATCGTGACGGCAACGTGCTGCACTGCGGCAGTTTCTCTAAGAATCTGGTGGCGGGATTTCGCGTAGGCTGGGTGGCGGCCGGGCGTCATGCGCAACGCGTACAGCGTATCCAGCTGATGAGCACGCTGTCGACCAGCGCGCCGATGCAGTTGGCCTTAGCCGATTTTCTCAGCACACGCAGCTATGATGCGCATCTGAAAAAGCTGCGCCAGACGCTAGCGAAACGCAAACAGCTGGCGCAGCAGGCGCTGCGGCGGGTGCTGCCTGCTGATGCCAGCATCAGCGACACGCCGGGCGGTTATTTCCTGTGGATTGCGCTGCCTGCGCAGATCAATACCACTGAGCTTTATCATTTGGCGTTGCAGCAAGGGATCAGCATTGCCCCCGGCCAGCTGTTTTCCAGCAGCGAGGGCTTCAGTCACTGTTTCCGCTTTAACACCGCCTGGCCGTGGGATAGCCGTGCCGAAGCGGCCGTCGAAACGTTAGGCAAATTGATTGCCGGGCTAAACCGCTAAACCTGAGCCGCCTGCTGGTGGCCCCAGGTGAGGTAGTAGACATCGTAGAAATCCACTTCACCTTTCTGCTTCATCAGGCGATCGATGCCGCTGCGCACGCGATCGGGCGTTTGTGGGTTATCCAGAATCTTATCCAGCGCCTGCTGCGAAACCGGCTGCACGTAATACCACTCGCCGTTATAGCAAACGCGTAAATCCAGCGTATCGATATCTTCGAAGCGATATTTGGGATTGATATCCATCAGCATCAGCACGCTCATCACCACCACAAACACCGTGGCAAACCAGAAGGCGGGCCAGCCGAGCATGTCGGTGGAGAAGATCAGCGCCACGCACAGCGCGTAGCACAGGTACATGATGGCCCAGAGTCCCGGATGGGTTTTGAGGAAGGAAAAGCTAAAGCGCGGCAAGTTATCGCGCTGCCCCTCACGGTTCAGCGTGGCGATTTCGTCGAGCAGAATTTGTTTAATCGCGTCCATTGTTCACCTCTAATTATCACTGCCTGCCAGTAAAGCACATAACAGTGAAGCGAATTAGAGACAGATTTGCTGTGTTTTTTTATAACAGTTAGCCTGGTGCGGTTTTTCCCTCACCCTAACCCTCTCCCGCAAGCGGGCGAGGGAATTGATCGAGTGAATCAAGAAACCTGCCCCACAATCTGCAAATTAGCGTCATCCGGTACTTCGTTATACGACAGCACGTTCAGCCCGTTGGCAAACAGTCGGGCATAGCGCGCAATCAGTGGACGCAGCTGCGGCGTTACCAACAGCACCTGGGTCAGATTCTGCGCTTTAAGCTGCTCCATCATCACCGGCAGCGTGCTCTGCAACTGCGTCAGGATATTCGGATCGACCGGGAAGCTATCGAGCGCCACTTTGCCGGCCTGCTGCGCCTGGTTCAGCGCGGACAGCAGCAGATTCTCCAGACTGTTCTCCAGCGTATAAGCCGACAACGGCTTGTTGTCCGGCGCAATCGCCGCCACCATCGCGCGCCGCAGCGCATAGCGCACATCGGAGGTCAGCAGAATCGGATCTTTGGTGATCGCTGAGCTCTCCAGCAGCGTAGTCGCAATGGTGGTGATGTCCTTCAACGACACCTGATCGTTCAGCAGCAGACGATAAACCTTGAGCTGCAGACTGAAATTCACCGCGGCATTCACATCTTCCGATAGCTTGGGTGCCACGTTGCTTAGCCGCTGATGCAGCTGCGTGATGTCATCATAATTAAACAGCTCCGGCAGATGCTCGCGCACCACTTTATTCACATGCGTAGCGACGACGCTGGCGCAATCTACCACCTGATAACCCAGATTCAGCGCCTTGGCTTTCTGCTCCGGCAGGATCCAGGTCACCGCCATGCCGTAGGCGGGATCGGTGTCCAGCACGCCGTCGATCTCGCCGTACTGCTCCGGCGTGGGGATCGCCATCAGACGATCGGCGTGCACTTCGCCAACTGCGGTGCGCACACCATTGATCTTAATCGCGTACTGCGCCGGTTTGAGATGGAAATCCTCGCGCAGGGCGATTTCCGGCAGCAGCACGCCGCTGGTTTCAGACACCACCTGACGCACGCCGCGCATACGCAACGTCAGCGGCGCACCTTTGCCTTTATCCACCAGCGTCACCAGCTTGTAGCCGAGATTGAGGCCGATTGGCTCAACCATCGGGATATTGTCCCAGCCAATCGCCGGCTGCTCTTCCGGCTGCGCCAGCGCCTGATGGATGGCGTCCATATCGGCATGATCCTGCGTCGGCTTTTGCACATTACGGCCTTGACGCCAGGCAGCGAACAGCAGCAGAGCGGTAAAGATCAGGAACACCAAATGCGGCATGCCGGGCACGATCGCCAGCACAAACATCACGGCGGCGGCGGTGTAAAGCGTGTTGGGTTTTGCCAGCAGCTGCGATTTAATGTCATCGCCCATGTCCGCGCCATCGCTGATGCGCGTCACGATAATCGCTGCCGCCGTTGACAGCAGCAGCGAGGGAATCTGTGCGACTAAGCCGTCACCAATGGTCAGCAGCACATACTGCTCAAATGCTTGTCCCGCCGGTAATCCGTGCTTGAACACGCCAATCAAAATACCGCCAATCACGCTGATCAGCAGGATCATGATCCCGGCGATCGCATCCCCGCGCACGAACTTTGAGGCACCGTCCATCGCACCGTAGAAATCGGCTTCATTCGCCACGTCTTTGCGGCGGCTACCGGCCTGCTCCTGATTGATCAGGCCAGCATTGAGATCGGCATCGATCGCCATCTGTTTGCCGGGTAATGCATCAAGGGTAAAGCGGGCCGACACCTCAGAGATACGCTCGGCCCCTTTGGTCACCACCACAAAGTTGATCATCAAACGCGGCGGCAAGAAGGCGCACCACGCTCATCATGGCGGTGCGTGGAAAGTGGCGTTTGCCGACTTTACCCTGGCGATGATGGCGCTGTTTATGGTGCTGTGGATTATGGGCGCGGTGACCGAAGACGAGCGCAAAGAGATTGTGGCGCAGCTGAACGGCACGTCGGTGTTTGAGGGCTCCGGCTTCAATCCGTTTGACGTCGAGAAGTCCATGGGCTCAGCGGGATCGTCGATCATTGGCGAAACCCTCGCGGTTTCACCGCCGACGCAGAGTGCGACCGTTAGCGCTTCACCGGCGGATAACACGCTGGAGAGCGGCAGCAAGCCGCAGGAAGATTTAGACAGCGTATTATCACGTTCTGATGCCGAACTGACGCTGTTACAGAGCCAGATCCAGCAGTTGATCAATAGCTATCACGCGCAAAATTATCTGATGCTGGAAACCCTGCCGCAGGGCCTGCGCATCCTGATTCAGGACGATCAGGATCGCATGATGTTCCCGCGCGGGAGCGCGGTGTTAACCCCGTTCTTCCAGAAGCTGCTGACGGAACTCGGTCCGGTATTTAACCGTATCGACAATAAAATCATGATCAGCGGTCATACCGATGCCGCGCAATACAGCGGTAACGCGGCTTACAACAACTGGAACCTGTCTGGCGATCGTGCGCTGGCGGCGCGCCGTGCGCTGGAGCGTGGCGGGCTGGAGAGTGCGCGCGTATTGCAAGTCAACGCCATGGCATCACGCATGCCGCGTGACAGAGAGGATCCAATGAGTGCACGCAACCGCCGCATCGAGATTCTGGTATTAACCGATGCAGCAGCCGAAACTCTGTTCCAATTTTATGGCCGCGAAGGGGAGAACGTCGTAAAACCCATCGCTGAACGCCTGCGATAACCTGTCAGTGCCTTTGAATCATCTTTGATTCGACCGGTGGCGAAATCCACCGGTTTTTTTTTGCCTGAAATCCATGCGCCTTGCGGCCAGGTGCGCATAAATGCGCCCCGACAAAACCACTCTATCCCTGCGTAGGGTCGCCATTGATGGCGACCGAATTAACGCCGGCACATCATGTTAAATATGTTGCGCAGTAATTTGGCTTTAGTTAGCTAAATCATTCTTTTATGTGAATTTTGTCGGCGGGCGCACATTGCATTGTGGGTTGGGTAAGCCACAATTAAGCATCGTGTTTAACCGGAGAAAGAGTATGACTGCCAACCACTCCAGCCTGCTGTTACTGATGTCTTTCGCCGCCGGTACCTTTTCCGCGGGATCGTCCAGCAATCCGCAACATTTGATGCTGTCGCTGCCCTCCGGTGGCGTGCCCAATAGCCCGCTGCCGCTGATCATCTGGCCCGGCATCGTGCCGGATGAAGATGAGGCGGAAGATAGCGCCGCCTGGTTTGAAAAAACCTTTACCCGCAACGGCTGGCCGGCCGCCTGGCGTTCGCCGATCTTCCCGTACACCCATTATCATCCCAACACCCATGAAGTGTTAGGCGTAGCGGCCGGTTGGGCGGAGGTGCTGTTTGGCGGCGATAGCGGCCGCATGGTGACGCTGCGCGAAGGCGATGCGGTGCTGATTCCCGCTGGCGTCGGCCACAAGCAGGTGTTTGCCTCGGAGGATTTTTTCACCGTTGGCGCCTATCCTGAAGGAATGTCCCCGGAAACCGTGCGCGATGAGCCGTCGCGTTTGCGTGCGTCGAAGGAGAAGATCCAGCAGGTTCCACTGCCGCAGCGCGATCCGTTTACCGGTGGCGAAGGCGCGATGACGGAGATTTGGCTGCCGATCGCGCAGCAGCTGATGCACCAGTAAAGTGCAATTTCGCCATTTCCTACCGCGCGGCGCGTGTGCCATGCCGGGGCAAGCCTCTGGCACAGTTTGTGCAGGAGAGAGTGATGTCCTCTGACAAGCGCCGGGTAAATCATGAAAGAAAGCTACCAGATAGCACCGCACTTCTATGATGAGATGTTGCTGAGCGATGGCCAACACCGCGCTCACTACCAGCATTACTGGGAATGGTTACAACAGGCGGACAAAGATGCCGTGGCGCGCAAGCGCGAAGAGGCGGAACTGCTGTTTCATCGCGTCGGCATCACCTTCAACGTGTACGGTGACGACGGCGGGGCAGAGCGTTTAATTCCTTTCGATAGCGTGCCGCGCATTATTCCTGCTAGCGAGTGGGCGATGCTCGATCGCGGCATTCGTCAGCGCGTGCAGGCGCTCAACGCCTTTCTGCATGACATCTACCATCAGCAATTCATCCTCAAAGCAGGCATCGTACCCGCCGAGCAGGTGCTGGTGAACGATCAATATCAGCCCTGCATGCACGGCGTCGATCTGCATCGCAATATCTACGCGCACATCGTCGGCGTGGATATGGTGCGCAATAACGACGGCGAATATTACGTGCTGGAGGACAATCTGCGCACGCCATCTGGCGTCTCCTACATGCTGGAGAATCGTAAGATGATGATGCGCCTCTATCCGGAGCTGTTCGCCGAGCGCCACATCGCGCCGGTGGAACGCTATCCTTCTCATCTGCTGCAAACGCTGCGTGAAAGCTCGCCGGTCAACGATCCGGTGGTGGTGGTGCTCACGCCGGGCCGCTTTAACAGCGCCTACTTCGAACACAGTTTCCTCGCGCAGCAGATGGGCGTGGAGCTGGTGGAGAGCGCCGATCTGTTTGTGAAGGATGGCGCGGTGATGATGCGTACCACCGCGGGCCCGTGCAAAATTGATGTGATCTATCGCCGCGTTGATGATGCTTTCCTTGATCCGCTGGCGTTCCGTCCGGATTCGATGCTCGGCGTGCCGGGCCTGCTATCAGTGTATCGATCCGGCAACGTGGTGCTGGCGAATGCCATCGGCACCGGCGTCGCTGATGATAAGTCGATCTATCCCTATGTGCCGGAGATGATCCGCTACTACCTCGACGAAGAGCCGATCCTGAATAACGTTCCTACCTGGCAGTGCCGCAAACCACAGGATTTGACTTATGTGCTGGCCAACCTGGCGAAAATGGTGGTGAAAGAGGTGCACGGCGCGGGCGGCTACGGCATGTTGATTGGCCCGGTGGCGAGCCAGCAGGAGCTGAGTGATTTCCGCGATCGCCTCAAAGCGCGGCCGGAAAATTACATCGCCCAGGACACGCTGTCGCTCTCGACCTGCCCAACCTTTATTGATAACGGCCTCGCGCCGCGTCATATCGATCTGCGGCCGTTTGCCCTGTGTGGCGCGGATATCCGGCTGGTGCCTGGCGGCTTAACCCGCGTGGCGCTCAACGAAGGTTCGCTGGTGGTGAACTCGTCGCAGGGCGGCGGCACCAAGGACACGTGGGTTCTGGAGGATGACGCATCATGCTAAGCCGCACGGCCAGTGGCCTTTATTGGATGGCGCGCTATCTGGAGCGCGCAGAACAACTCGCTCGCGTGTTGGATGTCACCAACCGTTTGTCGTTAATGCCGGTACGCGGTAATCAGGGTGATGATCTGCTGCTGCCGCTCAACCTCACCGGCACGCGTGAACTGTTCGAAACCCTCAACGGTCGCTTCACTATGTCGCAGCTGTTCAACTTCTTCGCGCTTGACGATCGCAATCCGTGCAGCATTTTCAGCTGCTGGCAGGAGGCGTGGAACAATGCGCATGCGGTGCGCGGCAGTTTGTCATCGGAAGTGTGGGAGAGCATCAACTCGACCTGGATCGAGATGCGCAATACGCGGCGGCGCGGCATCACCAGCGCCAATGCCGATAGCTTTTTTGATTGGGTTAAAGAGCGCTCGCACCTGTTTCGCGGCGCGATGTTCGGCACCTTGCTGCGCGGCGATGCCATGAGCTTTATCCGCATCGGCACATTAATGGAGCGCAGCGACGGCACCGCGCGTCTGTTGAGTGTCAATCAGCAACTGATGGAGCAGCAGTCGGATTCGGTACGTGAATATTATCGCCTCGACACCCTGCTGCGCGCGGTATCCGCCCGCGAAGCCTATAACGCCATATTCAAGCAGCAGCTGTTGCCGGATCTGGTGAATGAGATGCTGATCCTGCGCAGCGAAAGCCCGCGATCGCTGCACTCCTGCATTGATGAGATCGCTACGCAGCTGGAGCAGCTCGGCAGCAGCGGGGAAGATCGACCGCGCTATTTGATCACCGTGCTGCTGGCGGAGATGCGTTTCAGCACCTGGGAAAGCCTGACGCAGGAAGGGTTAACGCACTGGCTCACGGCTTTCCTGACGCGCCTCAACGCGCTGGCAGACAGCATCAATCACACCTATCTGGAGGCGAAATGAGACTGAACATCGAGCATAAAACCCGCTACGCCTATGAGCAGCAGGTGACACTCAGTACCCAGTATCTGCGCCTGACGCCGCAAAACTCGGTGCATCAACGGATTATCTCGTGGGATCTGGAGCTGCCGTGCGCAGCCACCTGCACGCAAGATGCCTATGGCAATGTGATGCATGTGCTGACGCTGGATACGCCACATCAGCAGCTCGATATCGCGGCGCGTGGCGTGGTAGAGATTCTTGATGCCGGCGAATGGGCGCCCGATCCGGAATGCGCCTTGTCGCCGCTGGTGTTTCTGCGCGCCACGCCGCTGACCCAGCCCGATGGCGAAATCCGCGAGTTTGCTCAGCGCTACTGGCGGCCGGAAAAGCCGCTGGCCAGCCTGGAAAAATTGATGGATGAACTGCTGCTGAAGATGCCGTATCGTCCCGGCAGCACCCAGGTGAGTGATAACGCGGCGAAAGTATTTGCTGCCGGCAGCGGCGTTTGCCAGGATCACAGTCACGTGTTTCTCGCCTGCTGTCGCAGCCTGGGGATTCCGGCGCGCTATGTCAGCGGTTATCTCTATACTGAAAACGTGGAGCACGTCGCCACTCATGCCTGGGTTGAAGCCTGGCTGGATGGCAGTTGGCACAGCTTTGATATCACCAATAATACCCGTAGCACGCGCCAGCATTTGCGGCTGGCAGTCGGCGTGGATTATCTCGATGCGTGTCCGGTGCGCGGTATGCGGCTGGGCGGCGGCGGTGAAGATATGCTGGCGGTGGCTGCGGTGCTGCAGGTGCACGGGCAGCAGTAATTTTCCTGGCAGGCTTAACTATGACTTATTGTGTGGCAATGCGTTTATCGTCAGGGATGATTTTTGTTTCCGATTCACGTACCAACGCGGGCGTTGATCATATTTCCTCGTTCCGTAAATTGCATGTGTTTCAGGTGGATGATGAGCGCACGCTGGTGCTGCAAAGCGCTGGCAATCTGGCGACCACGCAGAGCGTGCTGAGCCTGCTGCGACGTAACAACGGCGATGGCGATCAGCCCAATCTGCTGAATGGGCGATCGCTGTATGACATTGCGCTGATGGTGGGTGAAACGCTGCGTGAAGTGATTAAGCGCGATGGCGAGGAGTTTGGCGGCACGCTGTTGTTGGGCGGCCAGATTCGCGGCGAGGAGCCACGTCTGTTTCAGATCTACCCGCAGGGCAACTTCATTGAGGCGAGCGTCGATACGCCCTATTTCCAGATTGGTGAGAGCAAATACGGTAAACCGATTATTGATCGCGTGCTGCGCTACGAAACGCCTTTAAGCCAGGCGATGCAGTGCGCGCTGATTTCGATGGACTCTACGCTGGCGAGTAATATTTCCGTTGGCCTGCCGCTGGATGTGATGGTGTATCGCAGCGACAGTTTTAGCGACAGCGAGCAATATCACATCACCGAACAGCATCCCTACTATTCGCAGATTCGCCAGCTGTGGAGCAAAGGGTTGTTGAGCGTGTTTTCGCAGTTGCCACCGTTAAAGTTGTAACCGCTGCATGTAAATGCGCATGTTATGCGCTAGGGTCGCCATTAATGGCGACCTGGTCAATTGCCGCGCAATTAAATCAGCGCATTGAGTTTGGCGGTCATATTAATTCCGCTAATCCCTTTTAATCCTAATTTGCGCAGGATTTTTATTTTATAAGTGCTGACGGTTTTACTGCTCAGCTGTAATTGCGAAGCGATCTCTTTATTACTCATCCCCGAAGCCAGTTTAACTAACACCACCAATTCGCGTCGCGTCAGGCTCATCAGTTTCTCGCTCTCGATCAATTCTCCGGCATCCGCGGCGGCATGGGTCACCGGATAAAAACGATTACCGCGCTCGACTTCTTTTATGGCGGTAATGAGCGTGTCTAATTCCCCCCGTTTGTAGACATAACCCTCAACGCCTAATTGCAGGCAACAGCGTTGATAAAAAAGACTTTCTGAGGCGGTAAATATGATGATTTTCTGTTCAGGAAGCGCGCGTTTAATATCGGCAATCAGCGGAATGCCGGCGCGGCCGGGCATGGTGAGATCGAGTAGCAGGACGTCTGGACGCAGCTGGTGCAGCTCGGTAATCAGCATATCTCCTTTCTGCGCAATGCCAACAATTGCATAGTGATATGAGTCTAAAAGTGCCTGGATACCCGCACAAATTAACGGATGGTCATCAACAATAAATACCGAATGAATCATATGTGTAGCCCAGAAAAAAAAGAAAAAACCCAAGGGTGAAAAACACCCATAAAAAAAACACAACCAGAGGTGTGACCAGATTAATTCACGGGGCTTAACAATAAGATTTAAGCTCTGTCTTGAATTTGGGAATTTAAGATCAATTGATCGGTTTTATGCGCGAGAACAAAGCACGTTGCTTTTTTTTCCGCCGTAACAGGACGCGAGTCATAAATCTGAAAACAAGCCGTTTTAACGTCGAGGCGATAAACCGCGGCGCATAAAAGGTGAATGATGTTTTCAGTTGATCAGCTTCTCGATAGTTACTGGCCAGGTCATCAGGCGGCGAACTGGCAAAAAAGCGCGCTGAAATGGGCGGTTCGCGAGCATGAATTCCAGGCATTTGCCGCGCGTTATCGCCACCTCAAAGGCGTGGACATGGTGGAGCAAGTGCTGGATCACCTGGATGTGCGCTGCGAACTGAGCGAGCGTGATTTAGAGCAGATCCCCACGCGCGGGCCGGTGGTGATTGTGGCGAATCATCCGCTCGGTGCGTTGGATGGATTGGCGCTGCTGGCGGCGGTTTCACAGGTGCGGCGCGATGTGAAAATCGTGGCTAACCGCATGTTGATGATGCTGGAGCCGATCAACAACATGATGCTGCCGGTGGATAACATGGGCAACCGCACCAGCCGCGAGCAGCTCACGCGCATGCAGCAGCATCTTGATAATCAGGGCGTGCTGATTATCTTCCCGGCGGGCGAAGTGTCGCGCCTCTCCAGCCGTGGTGTGCGCGATCGTCACTGGCATCACAGCTTTCTGCGCCTCGCGGCCCGCGCCCGTGCGCCGATTGTGCCGGTGCACGTGGTGGGCCGTAACAGCCTGGCGTTCTACGCGGCGGCCAAAATCGCCTCGCCGCTGGCGCTGTTAATGCTGGTACGCGAGATGTTCCGCCAGCGCGGGTCACGCATCAAACTGCATATCGGCGAGCAGATCCCGTTTGCCAACTGGCACGATGGCCACACGCCGGGCAAAGAGCTGGCGAAGCGGCTGCGCAAACATCTCTACCGGATTGGTCAGGGCCGTCGCGGCCTGTTCCAGACCGAAGCGGCGATTGCGCGTCCTGAAGATCGCGCTGAACTGAAAAAAGCGCTTTTGGAGAGCGAGCGTCTGGGCACGCTGCCCGATGGCAAACAGATCTATCTGTGGCGGCGCAACGGCGCCAGCTGGGTACCGCTGCTGCGTGAACTGGGACGTTTGCGCGAAGTCGCGTTCCGCGCGGTGGGCGAGGGCAGCGGTCGCCGTCGCGATCTTGATAAATACGATGATGATTACTATCACCTGATTCTGTGGGATGACGATGCGCTGGAGATCGTCGGTGCTTATCGCTTTATTCCGGGTGCCGAACAGCTGGCGCGCCGTGGGCTGGAGGGGATTTACAGCGACAGCCTGTTCCACTACGACGCGCGCATGTTGCCGATCATTAATCAGGGATTGGAGCTGGGGCGCAGTTTTATTCAGCCCGCTTATTGGGGCAAACGCGGCCTCGATTATCTGTGGATGGGCATCGGTGCCTACATCGCCCGCTATCCGGAAACCCGCTATCTGTTTGGTCCGGTCTCGATTTCCGGCGGTATGCCGCTGGCTGCACGCGATCTGCTGGTGGCGTTTTATCGCCTCTACTTCCCCACCGAACTGCCGCTGGCCACCTCACGTCGTCCCTATCCGGCATCGCTGCCAGAAGTGCTGGCCCAGTTCACCGGCGATAACTACAGCGAAGATTTGCGGCGTCTCAAACATCTACTGGCCAATCTCGGTACTGCCATTCCTACGCTCTACAAACAGTACTCCGAGGTGTGCGAACCGGGCGGCGTGCAGTTTATCGATTTCGGCAGCGATCCCGATTTCAATAACTGCATTGATGGCCTGGTGCTGGTGGATCTCACCCGCGTGAAGCCCGCGCGCTATGAGCGCTATATCGGGATGCATCTGTGAATCGGCTTGCAGCACGCACGTCCTCGTTGCGGCGCGATTTATCGCGCTCTGTACACTCCGCTCTCCTGGAGAACGCGCAATAAATTGCGCCGCTACAACCTAGGCGGACAATGATGTCACGGCGCTGTCATCTGAGTGTCGTAGGGTCTTAGCCGGACTGTCAGAGAAAGGCCGCAAACATGGCGTCAATCACACTGCGCGGGCTGTGCAAATCCTTTGCGGCGCAGCCGGTATTGCAAGACATCTCGCTGCAGATTGCGCAGGGAGAATTTATCGCCGTATTGGGCCCGTCGGGCTGCGGCAAGACCACGTTGCTGCGCCTGCTGGCCGGTTTCGAAACCGCCGATGGAGGCGAAATCCACGTTGGCGATCGCTGCTTTGCCGCACCGGGCGTGCATCTGCCGCCGGAAGATCGTCAGCTTGGCGTGGTGTTCCAGAGCTACGCGCTATGGCCGCATATGACGGTGGCGGAGAATGTCTCCTACAGCCTGAAGGTGAACGGCGTAGCACGTGCTGAGCGCGAGCGCCGCACCCAGCAGGCGCTGGAGCTGGTGGGATTAGAACACTTCGCGGCACGTCGTCCCGCCGATCTCTCCGGCGGCCAGCGTCAGCGCGTGGCGCTCGCCCGTTGTTTGGTGGCGCAGCCGACGCTGGTGCTGCTCGACGAGCCGCTGGCGAACCTCGATGTTCATCTGCGTGCCACCATGGAAGAGGAGTTCCGCCGCTTCCATCACCACAGTCACGCCACCCTGCTTTACATCACCCACGATCAGCATGAAGCGATGGCGCTGGCCGATCGCATTGTGGTGATGGATGGCGGACGCGTAATGCAGTTCGCCACGCCGCAAACGCTGTGGCGCGAGCCGGCGAATGCCATGGTCGCGCGCTTTATTGATGACGGCAAAGTTCTGCCCATCAGCGATATTGAACCGCTCGGCGAGGGCCGCGCCTTTGCCACGCTGTTTGGGGTGCGCATGGCGTTACGCTGTGCGCCACATCAGCGCCCGCAGCCACAGGCGCAGGCCAGTTTCCACGCGGTGGATTTTCGTCTGGCTCAGCCCGGCGAGCCGCAATTTGCCGCTCGCGTACAGCGGGTGATCTATCGCGGCGGCCATCATCAGCTCAACGTCACGCCGCTGGCTGCACCCGAATCCCGCCTCACGCTGCTGCTGGCCGATCAATCTTTACCCGCTGTCGACGCGACCCTCGGTGTGGCGCTGCGCGACGGCTGGATTCTTCCTTCTTAACCTTCTTCTACTCAGGGACATGCGATGCGTACTACCTTCAACGTTTTGATGTTAGCCAGCGGTTTACTGGTTTCTGCCGTCACTCATGCCGAACCGGCGCCAGCGGGCAAGCTGGTGGTCTACACCTCGCAGGCGCCGGAGATTGCGCAGCAAACCATGGATGCATTTAAAGCCGCCTATCCCAATGTGCAGGTGGAGTGGACGCGCAACGGCACCACGCAGTTGATGAACGTGCTGCGTACCGAAATGCTGAGCGGCCAGGCCAAACCGGACGTGCTGCTGATTGCCGATGCCATTAACCTTGGCGCGCTGAAAAATGAGAACCAGCTCTACACCTACAACGATGCGCCGCTCAGCCACATCAATCCGTCGTTCTACGACCAGGACAAGACCTTCTTTGGCACCAAAATTATCGCCACGGTGATTGCGTATAACACCCAGCACGCGCAGCCGGTTGACAGCTGGAGTGCGCTGGCGGTCGAAGCCAATAAAGGCCAGATCGCGGTGCCAAGCCCGCTGTACTCCGGCGCGGCGCTCTACAAGCTGCACACCGATATCAACACGCCGTCAATTGGCTGGAGCTTCTATAAAAAGCTGGCGGCGCTGGGTGTTGCGCCGCAGGGCGGCAACGGTCCGGCGCTGAAGGCGGTGGCCAGCGGGCTGGATAAATACGGCATCATCACCGACGCCGATGTGATTCTGGCGAAGAAAAAGGGCTCGCCGGTTGATCTGGTTTATCCGCAAGAGGGCGTCTCCTACGTCACCGAACCGGTAGCGATCATGAAATCGGTGCATAACCTGCCTGCCGCCAAAGCGTTCGTGAACTTTTTGCTGTCCGAGCCGGGCCAGAAACTCGTGGTTGAGCAGGGCAACCGTCCGGTTGACGATCGTATCGCGGCGCCGGAAGGTTTCACGCCCATCAACAAAATTAAGTTGCTGTCGCCGGACGTAGCGCAAGCGATTAAAGAAGACGCCGCAGTGCGCGAGCAGTTTACCGCGCTGTTTGGCGGCTAATCATGAGCGTGGTGAGCAACGAATGGCGTAGCACGGCGCGCGGCGCTAAACGCCTGGGCTTTAACAGCGAACGGCTCATTCTGGCGCTGCTGGTGCTATTGATTGGCCTGCTCTCGGTCGCGCCGCTGCTGCGGTTGGTGTGGACCGCGATTGCGCCGCACGGCGTGCCGGATCTGGCGCGCTTGACGCGTCTGCTGGCGAGCGATCGCGTGTTGATCGCCAGCTTCAATACCTTGTTCATTGCGCTCAGTTCGACCCTTATCTCGGTGCTGCTGGGCACCGTCGCCGCGTGGCTGGTGGCGCTCAGCGATATGCGCGGCAAAACCGCCTGGGTGTTTGCCTTTATTCTGCCGCTGATGATTCCGCCGCAGGTGACGGCGCTGGCGTGGCTGCAGGCGCTGGCGCCCGGCAGTCCGCTGGCGCTGCTGTTTGCCCGTCTGGGATGGCCGTGGTTTGCGCCGGGCGAACAGCCGCTCTACTCCTTAAGCGGCATGGTGTTGCTGCTGGGTACCCATAATGCGCCGCTGGTGTTTCTCACCGTGCGCGCGGGATTACGGCGGCTGCCGGCTGATTTGGTCGAAGCCGCGCAGGCCAGTGGCGCCTCACGGGCGCGCGTGCTGTTCACGATTATTTTGCCGCTGGCGCGCCCAGCGATTTTTGCCGGTGCCGCACTGACCTTTGTCGCGGCCGCAGGCAACTTCGGCATACAGGCGATGCTGGGGATTCCGGCGCGCGTCCCGACGCTGATCACGCTGGTGTATCAACAGCTGAATGGCATTGGTCCGAGTGCGCTGCCGAATACCGCCGTTTACGCCTTGTTAATTGCCGTAATTACGCTGGCGGGCATGGCGGCCAGCGCGTGGTTAGGTGGGCGACATGATGTGCGCGTCAACGGTGCGCCGCGTGTGTGGCAGCAATCGCTGGGGCGTGGCCGGATGGCGATTGCCGGCGCCGCCTGGCTGTGGATGGCGCTGACCTTGTTATTACCGCTCAGCGCTTTGCTAATCACCGCATTAACCCGTGGTTTCGGCCAGGCGCTGAGCTGGCAAACCCTGACGCTGGAGAACTTCCGCGCCGCGTTGTGGGGATATCCGGCGGTGCGTCACGCTTTTCTCACCAGCCTGGGCTTGACCACGCTAACGGCGCTGCTGCTGACCTTCTGCGCGCTGTTTCTCGCTTACTTCCTCAGCTGGCGTCGCAGCAAATTAGTGCGCGGCCTGTGGCTGGCAAGTGAACTGACCTACGCGCTGCCGGGCATTGTCACCGGCGTGGCGGCGATGCTGTTCTTCCTGCGTCCGCTGCCGATGATCAATGTGTCGCTGTACGGCACGGTATGGATCATCCTTGCCGCTTATCTGGCGAACTTTCTCGCACTGGTGTTGCGTCCGACGCTGGCGGGATTTGCGCAACTGGAACCGGCGCTGGATGAAGCCGCGCGGTTGTGCGGTGCGGGTTTCATGCGCCGCATGCGCGATATTTTACTGCCGCTGGCGGCGCCGTCGGCCCTGGCCGGCAGTGTGCTGGTATTTCTCACGGCGCTGAATGAGATTCAGGTTTCAATACTGCTGGTGACCTCGCAAACGCAAACTATCGGACCGACCATCGTGTTTCTTGATGAAGGCGGATCGGCTTCGCTGGCGGCGGCGGTGGGCTGCCTGATGATCCTCGTGGTTTTCTTATTAATGGCGCTTGCTAGCAGGCTGACGCGCCGCCTGCCGCAGGGCGTTTTGCCGTGGCAGGCATAACGGTTTTTACCGTCAACAGTTGCTGATTGCTGAAGTATCCCGCTGAACATTTTCTCGCCACTGCCGATAACTGACCTACCAACATTTGTCTGTGGATGAATAGCGCTTGTCAGCGCTGCGTATTTGCGCTTAAGTCTGCATGCTAATTAAGAATTTTCTTAATATTTCTGAATAATACCAGGCCAGCAATAGGCGAATAACAATGAATAATAACTCTGACGTCATGTACCGATTATTGGTGCAGAGCGTGGTGGATTACGCCATTTACATGCTCAAACCCGATGGCACCGTGGCGAACTGGAACGCCGGGGCACAACGCGCCAAAGGCTACACGCCCGATGAAATTGTTGGGAAGAATTTTGCGCTGTTCTACAGCGAAGACGATCGTAAAAACGGCGCGCCGCAGCGCGGGCTGGCGGTGGCGACAGCGACGGGGCGCTTCGAAACCGAAGGCTGGCGCTATCGCAAAGATGGCAGCGCGTTTTGGGCGCATGTGGTGATCGACGCGATTCGGGATGAGTATGGCGAGCTGATGGGTTTTGCCAAAATCACCCGCGACTGCACCGAACAGCAGGAACAACAGCGTAAACAGCGCGAGCAGGAGCAGCGCTTTCGCATGCTGGTGGAGGGCGTCAGCGATTACGCCATCTACATGCTCGATTTGGACGGCAACGTTGAAAATTGGAACGTAGGCGCCCAGCGCGCGAAAGGCTACGTGGCCGAAGAGATCGTCGGACAGCACTTCTCACGCTTCTATAGCGCGCAGGATCGCCTCAATCACATCCCGGAAAAAAACCTTACCACCGCGTTTAAAACTGGCCGTTTCGAAGATGAAGGCTACCGCTATCGCAAAGATGGCAGCGCGTTCTGGGCGCACGTGATTATTGATGCGATTCGCGATGATGCCGGTAAATTGATCGGCTACGCCAAAATCACCCGCGACTGTACTGAGCAGCAGGCGCTGCTGCGCAAACAGCATGAGCAGGAGAAAAACTTCCGCCTGCTGGTGGAGGGCGTGCGCGATTACGCCATCTATATGCTGGACGTGCAGGGCCGCGTGGTGAACTGGAATAGTGGTGCTCAGCGCGCCAAAGGCTATATCGCCGACGAGATTGTCGGTCAGCACTTCTCGGTGTTTTACAGCTCCGCCGAACGCAATGCCAACGCGCCCGAAGCCAACCTCGGGATTGCGTTAAAAACCGGCCGTTTCGAAGATGAGGGCTGGCGCTACCGCAAAGACGGCTCGGCGTTTTGGGCGCATGTGGTTATCGAGGCCATCCACGATGAAATCGGCAAACTGATTGGTTTCGCCAAAATTACCCGCGATATCACTGAACGGCGTGAGAATGAGCAGCAGCTGCTGCGTGCGCGCGATTTAGCGCAGACGCAGAGCGCGAAGATGTCTGAGCTGTCGGGCTTCCTTGACACCATCATCAGTAATATTCCGTCTTGCGTGATTGTTGAAGACGCCATCAGCCGCGAAATTTTGATGGTGAATGACAAAGCCGAGCAGCTGTTTGGCGTCAATAAAGCGCTGATCATGCATAAACGTCCGCATGAGTGCATGTCGGCCGAGCTGGGGGATTACTTCAATAGCCTGGCGGATGTGGCCTTGCGCAGCGAAGGTATTCATGCGCGCGAACAGCTGATGCTAACCGCCGGCGGCGAGCGCATTCTGCATACCCGCGCCACCACCATCAGCGGCAAAGATATGCGGCAGAACTACGTGATGCTGATTGTGGAAGATGTGACCGACCAGCGCGAAGCCGATGCGCGCATCCGCCATATGGCGCACCACGATAACCTCACCAGCCTGCCAAACCGCGTGCTGTTCCGCCAGAAGCTGAGCGAAGCGCTGCGCGTGGATAACCAGAACGGCCACACCAGCGCCACGCTGTGTCTCGATCTCGACAACTTTAAAAACGTCAACGATGCGCTCGGCCACCAGATTGGTGACGACCTGCTGCGCGTGGTGGCAAAGCGCCTGCGAACTGCGCTGCGCGATCACGATACCCTGGCCCGCATCGGTGGCGATGAGTTTGCCATTGTGCTGCCGAATGTGCGCAGCGCGGATGAAGCGGCGGTGGTGGCACAACGTTTGATCGAAGCGATTCGTCCGCCGATTAACGTGGAAGGGCATAACTTGTCGGTGGGCTTGAGCGTTGGCATCGCGCTGACCTCGCAAGCCACCAATACGCCGGAACATATGCTGCGCTGCGCCGACATGGCGCTGTATGAAGCCAAGCGCAATGGGCGCAACCGCTTCGAGCACTTCACCATGGAGATGGACGATCAGGCGCGCAGCCGTCGCGTGATCGAGAACGATCTGCGGGAAGCGATCACCGGTCGCCAGCTCAAACTCTATTACCAACCGATCACCGACGAGAAAGGCATTATTGGCTATGAAGCGCTGATGCGCTGGCATCACCCGATTAAGGGGCTGATCATGCCGAATGATTTCATCCCCATTGCTGAAGAGACCGGCTTGATCCATATGCTCGGCGCGTATGCGCTGTATGAAGCCTGCCGCGAAGCGCAGAGCTGGGGCACGCAACAATCGGTGTCGGTTAACCTGTCGCCGCTGCAGTTCAAAAACAGCTCGCTGGTTTCGGTGGTGGAAGGGGCGTTACGGGAATCAGGGCTGGCACCGCATCGGCTGGAAGTGGAGATCACCGAATCGGTACTGCTGGACGATACGCTTGGCAATATCCGCACGCTACAAAGCCTGAAAACCCTTGGCGTGCAGATTGCGCTGGATGATTTCGGCACCGGCTATTCATCGCTGAGCTATTTGCGCTCGTTCCCGTTCGACAAGATCAAAATCGACAAGTCGTTTATCAACGATATGGGCGACAGCCGCGAGGCGCTGGCGATTATCCGCGCCATTACCGGCATGAGCCGCAGCCTGGATATTCAGATCACCGCCGAAGGTGTGGAGAGCAGCGAGCAGTTCGCCAAGCTGCGCGAAGAGGGCTGTACGCTGTTCCAGGGTTATTTCTTTGGGCGTCCACAGCCATCGGAACTGCGTTTGAAAGAGCTGGATTAAAATCGCGCGATAAATCGCGCCGCTACAGATTCGTGCATGTAGTGTAGCGGCGCAATTTATTGCGCAATGTTGAACGCAGCCAAAAAAAACGCCCGACATGTCGGGCGTTTGCTGTTTTGCTGTGGGTAATCTTTATTATTATGCACCGTGGCCGTCGACGGACATGTGGCCGAGATCTTTGTCCACCAGGAACAGGCCTTCGCCTTTGTTGCCCACCAGCGCCAGTTTATCCAGCACGGTTTTGAACAGTTTCTCTTCTTCATGCTGCTCTGCCACGTACCACTGCAGGAAGTTGAAGGTCGAGTAATCCTGGGTGGTTAATGCGGTGTGCACCAGCTCGTTGATTTTTTTGGTGATCAGTTGCTCATGCTTCAGCGCTTCTTCCAGCACGTCATTCAGTGAAGTCCAGCTAATTGCCGGTGCGGCAATGCTGCCCAGAACCGGCAGAGCACCTGCATCGCTGACGTAATCGAACAGCTTCTGCATGTGCTGCATCTCTTCGCGTGAGTGCATTTTCAGGAATGAAGCGGCACCTTCGTAGCCTTTGTCGCTGCACCAGGCGCTCATCTGTAGATACAGGTTGGCAGAGAAGAATTCGAGGTTCAGCTGGTCGTTCAAACGAGAGGTCATTTCAGCAGTTAACATGGCTGATTCCTTTTTAATTTATTAGGTGAAGTACGGCGAATTATGCATCAATCTATACTTTTTTGTGAAGGCTTTTTCGTAAAAAGGTTGAATTTATCTTATTGATTGTAAATGGAATTATTCCACTTGTTGAATGCGAGGAGTTCTCAACTTTGACTAATTTTCATTCACGCTGGATTGATTATAGCTGCACATCGGGCGATGCTGAGGCTTGCCTTTACTTGTCAGGAGCTTAGCGGTGTCCAACGTCTTAGAGCATTACCATTATCTGCATGAAATCCCTGAGCTGGGTTTTCAGGAATTTAAAACCTCCGCTTATATTGCCGATCAGCTGGAAAGTGCCGGCATTAAGGTGACGCGCGGCATTAATAACACCACCGGCATTGTGGCGGAAATCGACAGCGGCAAACCTGGCCCGGTGCTGGCGCTGCGTGCGGATATGGATGCGCTGGGGCATATCATTAATGGCGTGGCTTGTGCTCGCCACACCTGCGGTCACGATGGTCACTCCTCGGTGGTGCTGACGGCGGCGCAACAGCTGCTGAAAGAGGGCGCAATTAAGAGAGGACGCCTGAAACTGCTGTTCCAGCCCGCCGAAGAACTGGGTGCCGGGGCGCTGGCGATGATAGAAGGCGGCGCGCTTGATGATGTGGAGATGATTCTTGGCTTCCATGTGCGCCCGCTGGAGGAGTGTCACGTGGGGCAGGCGACGCCGGCGGTGATCTACTCCGCCTGCAGTACGCTGGAAGCGACGATTAAAGGGACTCCCGCGCACGCCGCGCGTCCGCATTTGGGCGTTAACGCGCTGGACGCGGCGGTACAAGCGGTGCAGGCGGTTAACGCTATCCATCTGCCGCCAGGTTTAACCTGGAGCGTCAAAGCGACGCGCTTCCTGTGTGATGCCGGTGTGACCAACTCGGTGCCGGATGAGGCGCGCGTGGTGTGGGATCTGCGTTCGCAGGAAAACGCGCCCATGGACCTGCTGAAAGAGAAGGTGACGCTGGCGATTCAGCACAGCGTGGCGGCGCTGGGTGCCTCGGCGGACGTGGTGGTGCTGAAAGAGATGCCGGCCGCGGAAATTCACGAGGAAGCCACTGCCGTGATTCGCGCGGCGATTGTTGATGTACTGGGCGAAGAGGGTTTGCTGGAAACCAAAACCACGCCGGGCAGCGAGGATTTCTTCTATTACCCGGTGAAAAATCCGCAGGTGAAGGCCGGTTTCTGGGGGCTGGGAACCAATCTGGTGCCGGGCCTGCATCATCCTGATATGCGCTTTGAATTGAGCTCGCTGGAGATTGGCGTGAAGATCTTTAAGGCGGCGGTGGTGCGGGTTCTGGGTTAGTTGTGATTGTTTCCCCTCGCCCTGACCAGCGATTCCCCCCCTCGGCGAAATATTGTATGCTATGCCGCCTCAATTACTGATGGGATTTCAGGACTGCCGCCAATGTAGATCGCGCACCTCTTGCTGTGAACTGACGCTACTGCGTCGCCATTGGCCGCGTTATCCCGCGGAATGACCCCGAAACGATTTATCGCAGCGCGCCGCCCGCGCGTTGCCCTTGAAGAAGAATTCACTCATGTCTAATGCTCCCTTTTTAGAAGAAGTGGCGCGCCGCCGTACCTTTGCGATCATCTCGCACCCGGACGCCGGTAAAACCACAATCACCGAAAAAGTGCTGCTGTTCGGACAGGCGATTCAAATCGCCGGTACCGTCAAAGGCCGCGGCTCCAATCAGCACGCGAAATCAGACTGGATGGAGATGGAGAAACAACGTGGTATCTCCATCACCACCTCGGTGATGCAGTTCCCGTATCGCGATAGCCTCGTTAACCTGCTGGATACTCCAGGACACGAAGACTTCTCCGAAGATACTTACCGCACGCTGACGGCGGTCGACTGCTGCCTGATGGTGATCGATGCTGCGAAAGGCGTCGAAGATCGTACCCGCAAGTTGATGGAAGTGACGCGCCTGCGTGATACGCCGATCATCACCTTCATGAACAAACTCGACCGTGACATCCGCGATCCGATGGAGCTGCTGGATGAAGTGGAGAGCGAGCTGAAAATCGCCTGCGCGCCAATCACCTGGCCGATTGGCTGTGGCAAGTTGTTCAAAGGGGTTTATCACCTCTATAACGACGAAATCTACCTGTATCAAACCGGTAAAGGCCACACCATTCAGGAAGTGCGCATTGTTAAAGGTCTGGCGAATCCAGAGCTGGACGCGGCGGTAGGTGAAGATCTGGCACAGCAGCTGCGCGATGAGCTGGAGCTGGTGCAGGGCGCTTCGCACGAGTTCGATCAGGAGCTGTTCCTGAGCGGCGAAATCACCCCGGTATTCTTCGGTACCGCGCTGGGTAACTTTGGCGTCGATCATATGCTCGATGGCCTGGTTTCGTGGGCGCCACGTCCGATGCCGCGCAACACCGACACGCGTCTGGTGGAAGCGAAAGAAGAGAAATTCAGCGGCTTCGTGTTTAAGATCCAGGCAAACATGGACCCGAAACACCGCGACCGCGTGGCATTTATGCGCGTGGTGTCCGGCAAGTACGAAAAAGGCATGAAGCTGCGTCAGGTGCGTACCGGTAAAGATGTGGTGATCTCCGATGCGCTGACCTTTATGGCGGGCGACCGTTCGCACGTGGAAGAGGCCTATCCGGGCGACATCATTGGTCTGCACAACCACGGCACCATCCAGATCGGCGACACCTTTACTCAGGGTGAAAACATGAAGTTCACCGGCATTCCGAACTTCGCGCCAGAGCTGTTCCGTCGCATTCGTCTGCGCGATCCGCTGAAGCAGAAACAGCTGCTGAAAGGGCTGGTGCAGCTGTCGGAAGAGGGCGCGGTACAGGTGTTCCGTCCGGTACATAACAACGATCTGATCGTCGGCGCGGTCGGTGTGCTGCAGTTCGAAGTGGTGGTGGCGCGCCTGAAAAGCGAATACAACGTTGAAGCGATTTACGAAGCCATCAACGTCTCAACCGCCCGTTGGGTTGAGTGTGATGACGCGAAAAAATTCGACGATTTCCAGCGTAAAAACGAAGTGAACCTGGCGCTGGATGGCGGTGATAACCTCACTTATATCGCGCCAACCATGGTGAACCTCAATATCACCCAGGAGCGTTATCCTGACGTGAGATTCCGCAAAACGCGCGAGCACTAATCGGCATTGCCTGCAGGGTCAGTGGTTTTCACTGGCCCTGTTTTATCGGATACAGACTCCTCCTAATTCCGCTGTTTTTTTCTCTTTTTGGCGATATATCAACCACAAGAGCCAGCAAAAGCTGTAATCCCTACTACTATTATCCTGTCGGACGAGAAAAGAGACCTTTCAGGTTTCATTACGTCCACTAACTCAGCAACGCCGTTCGTTGCTGGCGCATCCGCGATAACGGATGAGTTAACTGATAGAAGGATGATATCGATGAATAAGACTAAGATTGCCAAAACCCTTATTGCTGCTCTTGCCGGTTCTGCTCTGCTGAGCGGCGCGGCGTTTGCAGATGAATCACTGTCGCAGAAAGCACAGCAAACCTCCGACAGCGCGGGTTCGAAAATCGATAGCTCAATGAAAAAAGTCGATGGTTATATGGATGACAGCGGCATCACTGCGAAAGCCAAAGCGGCGCTGGTGGATGATGAAGCGATTAAAAGTACGGATATCTCCGTCAAGACGCATGATGGCGTGGTGACCTTGAGCGGCTTCGTTGCTTCTCAGGATCAGGCTGAAAAAGCCGTCGCGCTGGTGCAGAAAGTCGAAGGTGTGAAATCCGTCAGTGACAAACTGCACGTTAAAGACAGCAAAAATGCTTCGCTGAAGGGTTATGCCGGTGATACCGCCACCACCAGCGAAATTAAAGCTAAGCTTTTAGCAGATGACATTGTGCCATCGCGCAACGTTAAGGTGGAAACCACCGACGGCGTGGTGCAGTTATCTGGGGAAGTGGCGAACCAGGCACAGTCCGATCGTGCTGAGAAAATCGCCAAAGCCATTGAAGGCGTGAAAAGCGTGAAGAATGACCTGAAGGTGAAATCTTAACGCGGGCGACTCGGCACCTGCTGGTGCCGTTTCGTAATAAAAACAAAGGTGTAAATAAGCAGTTCGATTTTCACAATGGTAAAGGAGAGGCTTATGTTTCGTTGGGGTATTATCTTTCTGGTCATCGCTCTGATTGCTGCAGCATTAGGTTTCGGCGGTTTGGCGGGTACGGCAGCATGGGCAGCTAAAATTGTCTTCATTGTCGGTATTATTCTGTTCCTCGTGAGCCTGTTTACCGGGCGCAAACGACCCTGACTACTTGCGTCATAGACGCTAACCCGCGAGTTACGTAAAGCGGAGACCGGTCATTTGCGGCATACTATGAAGCCGCAACGATTGCAGACGCAATTGGTCAGGGAACGACAATGACTGGTTCTCCGGGATGCTGCTCAGGCAGCTCCCTCAGAGCAAACACTGAGGGACATCCATTGGGTACTCGTATTCCGCTGACGTTAGGTTCATTTGAACCGCTGGCTTTAACTCCCTTCAAATCCAACAAAATTGCCTTAGTGTGCGAAGGCGGCGGCCAACGTGGCATCTTCACTGCGGGCGTACTGGATGAGTTTCAACGCGCTGGATTCAATCCCTTTCAACTGATGCTTGGCACCTCTGCCGGTGCACAAAATCTTTCCGCTTTTGTCTGCGGCCAACCTGGCTACGCACGACGCGTGATCTCCCGTTACACCACCAGCAAACTGTTTTTCGATCCGCTGCGTTTCGTGCGCGGAGGGCATCTTATCGATCTCGATTGGCTGATCGATATCACTAAACAGGAATTTCCGCTGGCGCTCACCACCGCTGAAGGGCTGTTTGCCAAAGGCAGCGAGTTCTATATGTGCGCTTGCCGCAGCGACGATTATCGTGCTGAGTACTTCAACCCGACCAGCACCAACTGGCATGACATCATCAAAGCCTCCAGCGCGATTCCCGGCTTCTACCGCAGCGGCGTGCAGATGGATGGCGTGAGCTATCTGGATGGTGGCATCAGCGATGCGATCCCAGTGCGTGAAGCGGCACGCCGTGGCGCGGATACCATCGTGGTGATCCGTACCGTGCCGTCGCAGATGTCGTATACGCCGAAGTGGTTCAAACGCATGGAGCGCTTTTTGTCCGATAGCGCGTTGCAGCCGATGATCAACGTCCTGCATCAGCATGAAGAGAGCTATCGTGAAATCCAGCAGTTCATTGAACAGCCGCCGGATAACCTGCGCATCATTGAAATCTGCCCGCCTAAGCCGCTGGCGAGCATGGCGCTCGGCAGCCGTTTGTCATCGCTCAATCAGGATTACCATTTAGGTCGCCGCAGCGGACGCTATTTCCTCGCCACGCTCGGCCAATGGCTCAGTGATGCCGAACCGCTGGTGCGTTCAACCACGGTAACGCCGCCGGCTGCCGTCGCCAATGCGCCCGACAATCGCCCGTTGATTACGCCCGCGCTGGCGGAAAACGATGCTGATTTTGATAAAGGCTCGCTGGCATGAAGTTTATCGACACCCATTGTCATTTTGATTTTCCACCGTTCGTTGATGCGGCACCCGCCAGTATTGCGCGCGCGGCGCAGGCGGGCGTGGAACGCATCATTGTGCCAAGCGTCGATGCCAGCCGTTTTGCGTTGGTCAGTCAGCTGGCGCAGCAGCATGACGCGCTATATGCCGCATTGGGCCTGCATCCGATCAACATTGCACAGCATCAGGAAGATGCGCATCTTGGCGAGCTGGAAAGCTGGTTGAAGAAGCCAGATAGCAAGCGCGTGGCGATCGGCGAGATCGGCCTCGATCTCTATATGCAGGAGGCGCAATTCGCTAAGCAGACGCGGCTGCTTGATAAGCAGCTTAAGCTGGCGAAGCAGTACGATCTGCCGGTGATTCTGCACTCGCGGCGCACCCACGATCAGTTAGCTGTGCACCTGCGTCGTCACGATCTGCCGCGCCGTGGCGTCGTGCACGGTTTTGCTGGCAGCCAGCAGCAGGCCGAGCGCTTTATTCAGCTCGGCTATGCGATTGGCGTCGGCGGCACCATTACCTATGAACGTGCCAGCAAAACCCGCAATACCATCGCCAACCTGCCGCTACATTCCCTGTTGCTGGAAACCGACGCGCCCGATATGCCGCTGCAAGGTTTTCAGGGCCAGCCTAACCGTCCGGAGCGGGCGCGCAACGTGTTTGACGTGCTGTGCCAGCTTCGCAGCGAATCGCCCGAGGTGATTGCCGACGCATTATGGCAAAACAGCCTGCGCCTGTTTGCTCTGCCTGCCTGATCCTCCCCGACAGATTCTGCATTTACGCTGCCTTACGCCCGATTAGCTACAGTATTAAAGCGGGAAGTACACTTTTACGTCCTTTTTTGTGATAATAATAACAACGCCAGTCTGGTCGATATTTTGGCCTGATCAGCAATTATTTGTGATGTTTATCACTAAATAATTGTATTTTCATGACGGATTTTCTTTTCTGTGTGACGTAAAGCGCAATTCATCGTCACGGTTATTGTTAGAATTATCACATTCTCCGGTGGGTTGTGCCTGCCGGTCTGACTTTTGGAGAGCATCATGACCGACCTTAAAGCAGCCGCACAGCGCGCACTGCAACTGATGGATTTAACCACCCTGAATGAAGATGACACCGACGAGAAGGTGATCGCGCTGTGCCGTCAGGCGAAATCGCCAGCCGGTAACACCGCGGCTATCTGTATCTATCCGCGTTTCATTCCGGCGGCGCGTAAAGCGCTGCGTGAACAGGGCACACCGGACATCCGCATCGCCACCGTGACCAACTTCCCGCACGGCAACGATGACATCGAGATTGCACTGGCCGAAACCCGTGCGGCAATCGCCTACGGTGCTGACGAAGTCGACGTGGTGTTCCCGTATCGCGCACTGATTGCGGGCAACCGCGACATCGGTTTCGAGCTGGTGAAAGCCTGTAAAGCCGCCTGCGCAGAAGCCAACGTGCTGCTGAAAGTGATTATCGAAAGCGGCGAGCTGAAAGACGAAGCGCTGATCCGTGCCGCTTCGGAAATCGCGATAGATGCCGGTGCCGATTTCATCAAAACCTCTACCGGTAAAGTGCCGGTCAACGCTACGCCAGACGTAGCGGCGATCATGATGCAGGTGATTCGAGATAAAGGCGTGCAGCAGCAGGTTGGTTTCAAACCGGCGGGCGGCGTGCGCACCGCTGAAGACGCGGCGCTGTATCTGAAACTGGCCGACGACATTCTGGGCCAAGGCTGGGCCGATGCGCGTCATTTCCGCTTTGGCGCTTCTAGCCTGCTGGCAAGCCTGCTCAACACGCTGGGCCACGAAACCGCGACCAGCAAAGCGGGCTACTAAGTTCAATCCATTCTTTGTAGGGTCGCCATTCATGGCGACCTCCTCATTCCAGGGAGGCAACCGTGTTCCTGCCACAAGAAATTATTCGTAAAAAACGCGACGGCCAGACGCTGAGTGAAGCGGAGATTCGCTTTTTCATCAACGGCGTGCGCGACAACAGCGTCTCGGAAGGCCAGATCGCCGCGCTGGCGATGACCATCTATTTCCACGATATAACGCTGGAAGAGCGCGTGGCGTTAACCATGGCGATGCGTGATTCCGGCACGGTGCTGAACTGGAAATCGCTGAATCTTAACGGCCCGATTGTGGATAAGCACTCCACCGGCGGCGTGGGCGATGTGACTTCGCTGATGCTCGGTCCGATGGTGGCGGCCTGCGGCGGCTACGTGCCGATGATCTCCGGTCGCGGTCTGGGCCATACCGGCGGCACGCTGGATAAACTGGAAGCGATTCCTGGCTTTGATATCTTCCCCAGCGACGATCGTTTCCGCCAAATCATTAAAGATGTCGGCATCGCGATTATTGGCCAGACCAACTCGCTGGCGCCGGCCGACAAGCGTTTCTACGCTACGCGCGATATCACCGCCACCGTCGATTCCATTCCGCTGATCACCGCCTCGATCCTCGCTAAAAAACTGGCGGAAGGATTGGATGCGCTGGTGATGGACGTCAAAGTGGGTTCCGGTGCCTTTATGCCGACCTTCGAAGCGTCAGAAAATCTGGCGCAGGCGATTGTCGGCGTGGCGAACGGTGCAGGCTGCAAAACCACCGCGCTGCTGACCGACATGAATCAGGTGCTGGCTTCCACTGCCGGAAATGCGCTAGAGGTGCGTGAAGCGGTGCAGTTCCTGACCGGCGTTGCACGCAATCCACGCTTGCTGGAAGTGACGATGGCGCTGTGCTCAGAAATGCTGATCTCCGGCAAACTGGCGGAGAACGATACCGAAGCGCGCAAAAAACTGCAGCAGGTGCTGGATAACGGCAAGGCCGCTGAAGTGTTCGCCCGCATGGTGGCGGCACAAAATGGTCCGGCAGATTTCATTGAGCGCATGGACAGCTATTTGCCGGCGCCAACCCTGAGCAAAGCGGTTTACGCCGAGGGTGCTGGCATTGTCAGCGCCATGGATACGCGCGCGCTCGGCATGGCGGTGGTGTCGCTAGGCGGCGGACGTCAGCGCGCCAGCGACAGCATTGATTACAGCGTCGGCCTGAGTGACATGACCACGCTCGGCACCCAGATTGACGCGCAGCGCCCGCTGGCCATCATTCACGCCAGTTCGGAAGCGCAGTGGCAGCAGGCCGCCGCTGCGGTGAAAGCCGCCATCACCTTGAGTGACAGCGCGCCAGCGATGACGCCGGTGGTTTATCGTCGCGTCAGTGAATAACTGGCGCTTCTGCGTGCCAGGCAGCGGCCGTTCGGGTATACTGATCTGATCGCTTTTTTTTGACTTGTCATCGCGCATTGCGCAGGAGACTTGCATGAAACGTGCTTTTATTATGGTTCTCGACTCCTTCGGGATCGGTTCCAGCAAAGACGCCGATAAATTCGGTGATGAAGGATCGGACACCCTCGGCCATATCGCCGAAGCGTGTTTCGAAGGCCGCGCCAATGAAGGTCGCGAAGGCCCGCTGCACTTACCTAACCTGACTAAATTAGGACTCGGCAAAGCCGCTGAGCTTTCCACCGGTCGCTTCCCGCCAGGCCTCGATCCCAACGAGGAAATCATCGGTGCGTACGCTTACGCCAGCGAACTGTCGTCGGGTAAAGATACGCCGTCGGGCCACTGGGAAATCGCCGGCGTGCCGGTGCTGTTTGATTGGGGCTACTTCAGCGACAAAGAGAACAGCTTCCCGCAGGAATTGCTGGATATTCTGGTGAAACGCGCCGATCTGCCGGGCTATCTCGGCAACTGTCACTCTTCAGGAACGGTAATTCTCGACCAGCTCGGCGAAGAGCATATGAAATCCGGCAAGCCGATTTTCTATACTTCGGCGGACTCGGTATTCCAGATTGCCTGCCACGAAGAGACCTTTGGCCTCGATCGCCTGTATGAACTGTGCGAAATCGCCCGTGAAGAGCTGACGAAAGGTGGCTACAACATTGGCCGCGTGATTGCGCGTCCGTTTGTTGGCGACAAAGCCGGACACTTCGAGCGTACCGGCAACCGTCATGACCTCGCGGTAGAACCGCCATCGGCGACCATGCTGAAAAAACTGGTCGATGAGAAGGGCGGTGAAGTGATTTCGGTAGGTAAAATCGCCGATATCTACGCCGAGCAGGGCATCACGCAGAAAGTGAAAGCGACCGGTTTAGACGCGCTGTTCGATGCCACCATTGATCAGATGAAAAAAGCGCCTGATACCTCAATTGTGTTCACTAACTTCGTTGATTTTGACTCAACGTGGGGACATCGTCGTGATATCGCCGGTTACGCGGGCGGGCTGGAGTTGTTCGATCGTCGCTTACCCGAGCTGATGGAACTGGTGAAAGAGGGTGACATTCTGATTCTCACCGCCGATCACGGCTGCGATCCCAGCTGGGAAGGCACCGAACATACGCGTGAGCACATTCCGATTCTGATCTACGGCCCGCATGTGAAGCCAGGATCGCTGGGATACCGCGATACCTTCGCCGATATCGGCCAGACCATCGCAAAATATTTCGGCCTGTCCAGCATGGACTACGGCAAGAGCATGCTGTAAAACAGCGCACCAATTTTTATAAGGAAAATAATCATGGCAACGCCTCATATTAATGCAGAAATGGGTGATTTCGCGGACGTCGTGCTGATGCCGGGCGATCCGCTGCGCGCGAAGCACATTGCGGAAACCTTCCTCGAAGATGCGGTAGAAGTGAACAACGTGCGCGGCATGCTGGGTTACACCGGTACCTATAAAGGCCGCAAGATTTCGGTAATGGGTCACGGCATGGGCATTCCATCCTGCTCGATCTACACCAAAGAGCTGATCACCGATTTCGGCGTGAAGAAGATCATCCGTGTGGGTTCTTGCGGTGCCGTGCGCGCTGACGTGAAACTGCGTGACGTGGTGATTGGGATGGGTGCCTGCACCGATTCCAAAGTGAACCGTATGCGCTTCAAGGATCATGACTTCGCCGCAATCGCGGACTTCGACATGGTGCGCAACGCGGTTGACGCGGCCAAAGCGCTGGGCGTTGATGCACGCGTGGGTAACATCTTCTCGGCCGATCTGTTCTATACGCCAGATCCGCAGATGTTCGACGTGATGGAGAAGTACGGCATTCTGGGCGTGGAAATGGAAGCGGCGGGTATTTACGGCGTGGCGGCGGAGTTCGGTGCGAAAGCGCTGACGATCTGCACCGTGTCGGATCATATCCGCACCCATGAGCAGACCACCGCGGCTGAACGCCAGACCACCTTCAACGATATGATTAAGATCGCGCTGGAGTCGGTGCTGCTGGGAGATTAATTTCTATCCTTGCTGCGCCTATTAACCAGGGCGGCATAAATGCCGCCCCTACAACGAATGTAGGGTCGCCATTCATGGCGGCCTGGCTCCCCACCGTAAACATCTGACACACTTTTACCCAGGCTTGTGCATCTTCGTGCTGGCTCTGAAACATTCTCTGCTTATCATTAGCGTGATAACAAAGAGACTAAGCCCACCTGATGAATTTTCGTAATTTCGAAGCAGAAGAAAAGCTGTTTGCCCGCCGTGCGATTGTCGCTTTTGCCCTGGTTGTCATCTGCTTTACCATTTTAGGCATCAACCTGTATCGCCTGCAGGTTGATCAGCACAGCTATTACCAAACGCGATCCAATGAGAACGACATCAAAATGATCCCCATTGCGCCTACGCGTGGGCTGATTTTCGATCGCAACGGTATCCCGCTGGTACGCAACGTCAGCTGGTATGACATTCACATCACGCCGTACAGAATCGCCGACATGCAGGCAACGCTAAAAGCGCTAACGCCGATTGTCGATCTGACGCCAGAAGAGATCGAAACCTTCGAGCATGAACTCAAGCAGAACAGCCGCTACAAGCCGGTTGAACTGAAAGCCGAACTGACTGACGAAGAAGTGGCGCGCTTCGCCGTCAATCAATTCCGCTTTAGCGGCGTCACCGTCGATACCTATCAGGATCGCGAATATCCTTACGGCGCCGATCTGGCGCACGTGCTCGGCTACGTCTCGAAAATCAACGATAACGACTACAAGCGTCTGAATGCCCAGGGCGTGGGCGAGAACTACGCCGCCGACCACAACATCGGTAAGCAGGGCATTGAGGGCTATTACGAATCGCTGCTGCACGGCAAAACCGGCTATCAGGAAGTGGAGGTGGATAATCACGGCCGCATCGTGCGCGTGCTGAAAGAGGTGCCGCCGGTTGCCGGACAAAACATCACGCTAACGCTCGATCTCCATATGCAGCAGTATGTTGAGAGCCAGCTGGCGGGGCAACGCGCGGCGGCGCTGATTGAAGATCCGCACGACGGCAGCGTGCTGGCGATGGTCTCCGCGCCGAGCTACGATCCCAATCCGTTCGTTAAAGGCATCAGCTATAAAGCCTATAAAACCCTGCTGCAGGATAAAGACCTGCCGCTGATTAACCGCGTCACCCAGGGTTTGTATCCGCCAGCCTCGACGGTGAAGCCGTATATGGCGATGTCCGCGCTGCTCACCAAAGTGATTACGCCGGGCACCACCTTCTTCGGCGCGCCAACCTGGACGCTGCCGGGTACCGATCGCAAATATCGTGACTGGAAAAAGTCGGGCCACGGCATGCTGGATGTCACGCGCGCGATTGAGGAGTCCGCCGACACCTTCTTCTATCAGGTGGCGTTCATGATGGGTATCGATCGCATCCACACCATGCTGAGCCAGTTTGGCTACGGCAAATCGACCGGCATCGATCTCAACGAAGAGTACGCAGGCTTGCTGCCGAGCCGGGAGTGGAAGCAGAAGGTACATAAACATGTGTGGTATCAGGGCGATACCGTATCGGTCGGTATTGGGCAAGGTTATTGGGTGGCCACGCCGATTCAGATGGTGAAAGCGATGGTGGCGCTGATCAACAACGGTCGGGTGATCAACCCGCATCTGCTGGAGAAATCACAGCGTGGCACCGACATGCAGCCGTATCAGCCGAAATTACCGCAGGCGCAGATTGGCGATGCCAAATCGCCGTATTGGTCGCTGGTGCGCCACGCCATGTTCGGTATGGCAAATGCGCCAAACGGTACCGGCTACAAATATTTCCACACCGCGCCGTACGGCATTGCGGCCAAATCGGGCACCTCGCAGGTCTTCAGCCTCAAGCAGAATCAGGTGTATAACGCCAAAATGACGCCGATGCGTCTGCGCGATCACATCTTCTATACCGCGTTTGCACCGTTTAACGATCCCAAAGTAGCAGTGGCGTTGATTCTGGAAAACGGCGGCAACGAAGGCGTCACGGCGGCGCCGCTGATGCGCAACATCCTTGACCATATCTTTGTGCCGGAAGCTGCAGCGCCGCCGCTGGCAACAGCGGCGCAGTAGGAAAGTGAATTAGTCCTCTTTCAATGCATCCGTAACGTGGCCGATGGCGCGCACCACTTCGCTGGAACTGCCGCGAATATCGGCCATCATGCCGCCCGCTTCCTGCGCTAACACCACGCCTTGATCGGCGCGTTTCAGGTTAGATGCAATGCCTTTCAGCGCTTTCTCCGCCAATGTGTGGTTCTGCTGCACCATGTTCTCAATCTCGGTGGTGGCGCGGTTGATGTTAGCCGCCAGCGTACGCACTTCGTTGGCCACCACGGCGAAGCTGCGACCGTGCTGACCGGCGCGCGCCGCTTCTACCGCCGCGTTGAGCGCTAGCAGATTGGTTTGATCGGCGATGCGGCGAATGCTTTCGACGATGGCGCCAATGCGATCGGATGAGTCGCTCAGATTACTGATATCGCCTGAAATACCGTGCAGTTCGCTAGCCAGATCGTTCATGGTCTGCACGCTGTTTTCAATCACCGTCGCACCCAGTCGCGTGCTTTCGCTGGTTTGCAGCGCGGTTTGATACGCCTGCTGCGCCGCTTCGCGCTCCAGCTGATTCTTCTCTACCTGCGCGGTGACATCGGTGGCGAACTTCACCACTTTGTACAGCTCGCCGGCTTCGTTAAACACCGGGTTATAGGTGGCGCGCAGCCACACCGTTTGGCCGCGTTTGTTCACGCGCTGAAACTGGCCGGAGATAAATTCGCCCTGATTGAGCTTGTGCCAGAAGCGGCGATACTCGTCGCTGGCACGCATCTCTGGCGGACAGAACTGGCGGTGATGCACGCCAACTACTTCCGTCGCGCTGTAGCCCATGGTTTTCAGGAAGTTGTCATTGGTCATCAACACTTCGCCCTGTAAGTTGAAGGCAATCACCGCCATGGAGCGCTCTATGGCGGTGGTCATCGCGCGCTGCTCCTGCGCATCCATAATGCGCGCGGTGATATCGCTCGCCAGCTTGACGATTTTAATCACGCGACCGCTGCGATCCTGCACCGGCACATAGTTGGCTTCCAGCCAGATGGGACGGCTGTGTTTTGCCACGCGCAGAAATTTGTCGCTAAAACCTTCGCCACGATTCAGGCGCCGCCAGAAGTCGCGATAGTGCGGAGAGGTGATCTGATCGGCGGTGCAAAACAGGCTGTGATGTTGGCCGACGATTTCTTTGAGCGTATAACCCATGCGCTCAAGAAACAGATCGTTGGCGGTGAGAATTTTGCCTTCGGGGGTGAATTCGACCATGGCGATAGCGTCCTGCAACGAATTGAGCGTTGCCAGGCTATGACCGCGTTTCTGCCACGCAAGGCGCGACAGGATTCCTGATGTAATTGTGCTGAACATGGTGCACCTTAATTATTGGTATGAGATGTCAGCACGGTTATCGGCACAAGCGATTAAAAATTCATCGATAACTGCGATAGGTAGAATGATTTTTTACCGGTTGGTCTGGCGGTTGCTTTAAAAGGCATCAGTCAGTCAATTTTTGCCGAAAAGCGTTTGACGGTGCCGCGCCAGTAAGGTTTAATGCGCCCCGTTGCCCGGATAGCTCAGTCGGTAGAGCAGGGGATTGAAAATCCCCGTGTCCGTGGTTCGATTCCGCGTCCGGGCACCAACATTTAGAAAACCCAGCTTATGGCTGGGTTTTTGCTTTTCTGCGTCAGCTCATCTTTAAAATAACTCAATCAGCATATCCAGAAAGGCACGTAACCGCGCTGTCGAGCTGGGTGTATTCCTCTTGTATGGGGTTAAATATCGAAATTGTCTGATTTTAATGGTGAAAATTCAGGTTCAGACGATTAATAAAGCCACTGAACAGATAAAAAAACGGACAAGCGTAGCATCCTTGACTTTGGTCTTTTCCCAGCCATGCCAGACATCCAGCGCCGCCCATGCTGCCCAGAGAAACAGCACACACAGTAGTAGCCCAACGGGCACAAGATACAGAACGCTAATATCAATATTGCCGGATACTGTTTTAACGTGTTGATCTGCGCGGCGGCCATCGCCATAGCGGACGGCCTCAAGTGCTGACCTTGCCCTAATCCAGCGGCTGCGCACGCGAATGCTACGTATAGCGATCAATGCCAGCACGCATGATGTTGAGGTTTTCATTGGTTTTTTTGTAATCGAACAGGTAAAGGCAGCAGTTATTGGGGTAGGACTGCGCGGTGACGGTGTGGGCGCGGGAGAACTGGACTTGATCGATCAGGCGTTGGGGGGCGAGTTCGTCGAGTTCACTTGCCATACTGGTAAAATTAATAGTCAGTAGAGCTATATAATGGAATTTTAAACATGATCTGTTCCTAATCGACAGTTTTGGTCAAACTAAATTAAGTGTTGAATATGCTTTCTGCGTAAATGATTTTTAAAAAATAAATTAAAAGACAAGGGGTTTTTATGCTAAGTAAGGTTAAGGAGTTTTTGGGGTTTGAAATAACAGATTCAGACATGAAAAATTTAAGGCGATTGCCATCAATAGTGATTCCATTCCTACTAATGCATTTTATATATTTCCCATTAATAGCTTTTGAATTTATCTTCAACTACATGGCTAAGAATGGTTTTTTTAGTTACGAATTAATCACTGAAAATTTTTTTGTTGTAAGCCTTTCGACTGGAGTAACTTTTTTAGTGTTGGCAGCATTTTCAATCATGTGTTGGGGAGCCTTAGCATATTTTTTTCTTCTAAAGAAAAAAGTCATTAAGCGATCATCATTTATGTGGGCGGTGATCATATGTACGGTTTTTATGCAAATATTGATGTGGCTGACTATCGCAACCTCCAATAATCCCATGGTGTTATTAACTGTATATTTTTCCTCGCTCGTTTTAGGTATGTTTTATTGTTTTTATTTCACTTCAGATCTAAAAGCTAAGATATTTTGGGTTGCAGCTCTGACAGTAATGACAAGTTATCTTCAGCTTACAGCTGGAGAATATGCGAGTGATTTATTTGGAAAGTCACTCAAGAAATTTGGAATTGGAGGTGGCATTCAAGTAGATATTATTTTAATTGATAAAAACTATAAGGTTCAGAAAGGAACGATGACGTTAATGACGCCCGACTTTGTTTATATGAAAAGCAAAAATGGTGCAGAAGTCATCCCTATGGTTAATGTTAGGCAGATTATTAGACCTTACGCTAAGCTATAACGCTGACATAGCTTATTGCTGTTATATCCCTTGCAACAGTGCGCGGACTCAAGCTGAGCACTGTTGCTTCTTTGGCTAATATTATATGGAGGAGGGCTTATTCTTCCAAAAGTTCATTGATTTTCATCATTCGTATATGGGAGAAAATTATTTTTATCAGCTGAAAAGAAAATGCAATATATAGAAGAAAGATTAATGAAAAATTAATTGCATTCGCTCCCATTATAAATAATTCATCAATCATTAACTGATGCTCATTTTTCTGAAATGCTTTAGCTGTTTGGTAATTATGTACTAAGACTTCGGTGTAATGTAATGCACCAAAGAAACAGGCGACTACTATCATCATACAAACAGCCATACAACCTATGCGGCGGGGCAAAGTTGCAAAAAGCCATGTGTATTTAAAACCAAGAACACCATCATGTATATCAGGCTTAATTAACTCCAGTACTCCTCGGCATCGAGATAGATTTGACATAATCTCGAATGAGTTGTCCTTTTGTAGTATCACCAATGCGTCTGTATAAGGTATTGGGCGCATACGATGAATTTTGCTGATCAAGCTTTCAATAACATAAGGGCATGGGTGTTCGCCAGATATTTCTTTAGATAACTCACTTAATAGTCCGATATTATCTTTTTTAATTGATTGGATGAATACGAGAAATGAGATGGTTATTGGAAGTACAGCTAGCAAAGTCGTCAACATGGATTATAACCCAAAATATCAATGGTAATATACTATCGGCCATTGTCATTAAATATTTAACATTTATATTATTAATCTTAGAGGTGTTTGACTTGCAACTGCCTCGCCACACATTGCATCTTGCCTGTTGACGTCAGCGTATAAAGTCGAGCTGTCGTCCTGAGCTACGCTCTACTAATTGAGACGATTTACATACCTAATTTTCTCACTGTGAGGATAGCCCTGAAAAATTTTCTTCTTGCACTGAGCTGCCTTGGAGTCTTAAAGCGATGTCATCAACACGGGTGTGCTTCAGGGCAGACAGCTGGCGGAAGCAGGGAAATTACTTGAGAAGGGCATGATTCGTGTAGTTGTTGAAAGCATTTATCCGCTGGCAGAAGCCTACGCCGCACATGAGCGCGCTGGCCGGGGAAATATCCAGGGAAAGATTGTTCTGACTCACGTTTGAAGAATGTTTTTCGCCAGTATAAGTGGGCTAAGAAGGGGTGTATACAGCAACGATTTAAAGGTGAACCGCTTGATCTTGGTAAATTGGAATCTGTTGACGTTGTAATCTTTTTTGATCCTGAAACCGTGCGAGCGGATAGAACCCGGTATCAAGCCGGATTCTATCCGCTATTATTCAATAAATAGCGCTTTGTTCAATCGACTTAAAATCGATACCCCACACCAATATTGAATCCATTAATCGCATAATCCTTATTTTCGTAGCTGGCTTTAGAGCCTTCATATCCAATATCTATTGTCAGACTACTCCATGGATTAATTTGCACACCAGCACCGTACATGAAGTTGGTAGATTTACCGCTGCCATTGAAGTTGCCCATATCGGTATACCCACCGCCACCATAGTTATTCCAGTTATAGTTATAATCAACTTTGCTATGGTTAAAACCGACTAATCCATAAATGCTAAATATACTATTAATTCTGTAAGCCGGGCCTACTGCCAGAGAGTAGTATTTTGCATCGGTATGTCGAGTAATAATGTCCCGAGCGGCTGAGTAAGTGCCATCATCACTGCCTTTAAGATAGGTGAAGGAGGTTATAATACTCAGCGGCGAATTCCATTCATAACGATATTTCACATTCAAACCGTGAATATCTTTAAAATCCTTCACCTTACTTTGTGCATAACCCAGGGTGATGGTGTGATTATCTGCTTTAACAAAAGCTGAGGTAGTCATTGCAGCTAAAAAAGCCAGAGATACTATGGTGTACTTCATAAATCATCCTTAATTAACAAGTTACTCACAGTTGCGCTTTCTGTGAATATTAAAACTACAGTTGATGACAAGGTGAATTCAATAAATATCGTGAAATTTTGAGATGCCTGTCTGCTTTTCTTCTTCTGGTTAGTTGGGGTTAAGTGCATTTGTTACTTGTTCTATTTAAGCATTGTCTTGTTTTTTGGTGTGGTTGAAATATACAGATATGTCTTGTTGTTGATGTTATGCACGTCATCGAAGGAGTTATCAACCAAAGAAACCAGTCTTGCATAAGTCTCCACTCCATGAATTTGTTCCACCCTCTGACGGGGTAAGATCCTTAATTCTAATCGATATGTCACTAACAATTACATCATAATCATGATTTGGCAGAGGGTATAATCGTGTTGAAATTTGACGTTCAAACGAGCCATAAGTATGGCTTTCAGTATAATACCGAACAACTTCTAAATATTGATTTGGTTTTATGCTGTATTCTTTTACAGACATGGTTTTTATGTCAGCAGAAGGTGTCATCCCTGCTACTTTTTTATTACCTGTTGTAGGGATACCCATAAGTACCAGTGAAGAGGTAACGCTTTTTTCAGATACTTTTTTATAGCATTCACCAATTTTTTCATAGGTACGGATAGCCGTGTTACCATCATTACCTACTCTTACTCGCGCCGCATCCGTGCCAGTGTACTCCTCAGGAGAAGGCCTGAAATTCAGCGTACAGCCTGAGATTATTAATGATGTTAAACAAACAATAATTACTTTATTGAGTCCATACATATTAAAACTCCTTTTATATGATTGAAGAAATTAAGTTATTTATATGTTACTAACGCTGTAACGATATCAGATTGCCACCCGCCAGCTTCTGTAGCGCCATTTAGCTATATCCTCGCTAACTTGCTGAAGACTATCACTTAGAGTTGATAGTCTTCGCATACGCAGATAAATATGCGGGGAAGTGATTTTTTAATTTAATGCGATGAGTTTTCCCTGAAGGAAGTACTATTCCCCAGCTTTCACGGTAGGAAAAAGACTTCATTAACCGAAATTATCCCATCTCAGGTTGCTTCATGATTATTTTTACTTGGTTTTATCGGTTTTTTTAAATGTTTACTGTCCTTGTGTTGTGATTAATTATCATGACATTTTTCATTAAGGCTAAGAGTATGTTTCTTTAGGATTAGCCTCACCAGACTATTCTTTTGTTCTGTCTTATTACAAATGTTATTTTTTGTTCTTTCTTTCCTGTGATTTATTTTTAATCCAAAGGCCTACCCCCAATAATAAACCAATAACAAAACCTTTACTTAAGGCAGTGTGTAAGGAATTTCTCCATGTGAAAAGAAATTCCCCATCGCTATAATAGAAAAGTAAGGACACTCCTAGTTGACCTATGAAGAGGATTAGTGTCATCAAAATGGAACAATAAATAACCAAAAACAAAAACCAGGCAATGCCTACTTTTCTAAAAATTTTCATTGTGTTTTGCCTCTTTTATCCAATTCACTTTTGACAGCGCCACCAGTGGTTTCTAAAGCAGCAGATCCTGCAACTGCACCAATAACATCTTTTGTCACTTGATCCTTTACCGGAGATAATGCATCCACAACTTTACCCCCAATGCTGCCAGCCACGCTACCCAAGCCAGCACCAACAATGACAGAGTTGGTAGGTTCTTCACCTTTAATTCCACTACCAACTGCAGCTCCACCTATATTGATGGTTGCTGATGATCCAATACCTTTACCTGTTGTCAGCGCGGAGGTAACTCCTGCCATAACTGCATCAATATAACTAAATGGATCTTTTCCGCTTAGCTGAACACCAGCATTAACTCCAGCACCTATTGCTGCATTAATAGCCATACCTTCTTTAATAGTGCTGCCCAGCACACTGCTACCAAATAACAATGGCGCATCACCAATACTTGCGTTTGATTTATGGTAGCCCCAGGTATTCATAATCGATTGGGCTTTAGTCATTGCTTCAGAATCAGGATTTCGTTTGATGTAATCCTGGCCGGACAACATTCCTTTAACTAGTTCCTGCGCGACAGCTGGACCATATTCTTTCTCCATTTCAGAGGCATATATACGCAGATAACCAGCCAGTTCCGCACGCTCCGAGCTGCTCATCTGAGAAGGATCTTTATTAAACTTAGAGACTAACGCATCACTACGCTGATCTGCATTTTCCAGCTTAAGTAGTTCATTGGCTGCGGTAAGGGATTTATCACCCTGTTTTATCTTCTCTACGGTGTTATCCAGTCTGTCGGAGGATGATGAACTCAGGAAGTTATTCTCAACCGTCGTCTTGCCCGCCTGAGCGCCCGCAACCGCATCCGCCGTCGAGCCGCCAGCCAGCCCACCCGCAAGCCCGGCAGCAAGCGTAGCAAGAGCTGACACCGTCTGCTTCTCCGTTTCGCTCAGCTCGCTGACCGGCTTGTCATAGTAGGATTTGGCAATCATACCCATCGCTTCGCCGATCGCCGCGCCTGCCGCTCCCGCTGCTGCGTTTTCCCCCTTAGCCAGCGCCAGCGCCGCATTGATGGCCGCATGGGCCATCAGGTTAGCGGCCGGATTGTCTTCTCCGACGGTGTTCTTAACCACCGTTGCCAGATAGGGCGCAGAGCCGCCCGCCAGCGCTTTTCCGATGTCGCCGCCCGCCAGCCCCTGAACCGCCGCGGTGGCGGCCTGGATAGCCTGCTGCACCTTGCCGCCGGTGCCAAAGCCGCTGTTGGTAAAGGCTTCGTTATAGAAGTTCTGGTACGCCTGGCCGCTGATGTCCTCCGCCGTTGGCGTTTTGCCCGGGTTGGCTTTGCTCCACTCATCCTGCGCCGCCTGCAGCTGCTGCGGCGTGACGTCCTTCATTTTGTCGGTTGCGGCTTTTGCTGCCGCAATCTGCCCCTGCGTCCTGGCAATGTCCGCCGCCTGGTTGCCAATCTCGCCAATCAGCTGCGCCTCTTTGAGCCGGTTCTGCTCTTTCTCCTTATCGAAGATTTGCCCCAGTCCCGGGTTAGCGTTCTCCACGTCGCGGCTCAGGTCTGCCACGTCCTGCTTCTGGCTCGCCTGGTCGCGGATAACAATCGTGCCGTCCGACACCGCCGCTTTCGTGGTGCTGTCTGCGCTGCCCGAGTTATTCGCACCGGTCAGCAGGTTGTTCGCCAGGTTCCCGGCGAACTGGCTGCCGATGGCGCCGATACTGACGCCGCCGGTGCCGCCCAGCGGGCCGGTGCTGATGCCGACGCTCTGGTGCTCGGTTTTAAACGCCGCGCTGTTGTGGATGTCGCTGAAGCCGAGCGTGCCGGTGTCGAGCCGGTTCAGGCCGGCGTCCGCGGTCGAGCCGATAACCGCGCCGTTGAGCTGTGTGTGGCCGCCCACCGTGACGTCGAAGCCGCCTTTGCCCGCCAGCATGCCGGTCTGCTCCTGCACTGACCTGTAGTCGCTGTGCATTTTGTCTTTGCTCATGTTGACGCTGGCCGAGCCGGTCATGGAGCCGAAGCTGAAGCTCGCCCCCGCGCTGCTGTTCTTCTGCTGCGCGTCGTAGGTGGCGCTGTCCTGCTCGCTGGTCAGCGTCAGGTTGCGGCCCACGTCGGCTTTGATGGATTCGCCGCTCACCTGCGCGCCGGTCAGTGTGGTGTCGCGACCGCTCACCAGCGTCACGCGGTTGCTGGCGGTGACCTGGGTTTCGCTGTGGCTCAGGCTGTCGCTGTTCTCGTGGCCTTTGCCCTTATTGATGCTCGCCGAGACGTTGAAGCCGCCGCCGCTGCCGTCTGAACTGGTGCCGAAGCCCACGCCCAGCGAGCCGCCGCTCGATGAGTTGGTGCCGCGCGAGCGCTCCGTTTCCTGGCTGGAGGTGGGGCTGATGTCGCGGCTGGCGTTCAGCAATATATCCTTGCCCGCCTGCAGCTGGCTGCCCTGGACGCTGATGTCGCCCGCACTGGCGATGACGTTCAGGTTATTGCCGGCGGTGAGGGTGCTGCCCTGGTGGGGTTGCTGCGTCCGGGTGGTCTCAGACTTCGACTGCTGGCTGCCGTAGGAGAGGCTGACGCCGATGGCGTTGTCCTCGCTGGCCGCGCCCGGCTGGGTGGCCTGCGCCGCCTGAACGCCGGTCAGCGCCGCCTGCACGCCCTTCAGCGCCTGCAGCCGCCCGCTGCTTTCTTCACGCGCGTCCTTCGCGGTGGTGACCGCCGTGTTCAGCGCGCCGCCCGCCACGCCGGAGAGCGCCAGTGTCAGGCCGCTCTGTTTGGTTTCATAGGTGTCGCGCTGCGTCAGGCCCTGCTCGGCGGCGCTGACCGTGACGTTTTTGCCGGCAAGCGTCAGGTCTTTACCGGCGATGGCGTCTGAGCCGTGCAGCAGCAGGTCGTTGCCCGCCTGCATCGTCAGGTTACCCTGCACGCTGCCGACGGTGCTGCCGCGCACGCTGTCGGTGTGCGTGGTGGTGGTGGACTTCTGCGCGGTGCTGCCGTAGCTGACGCCGATGCCGCCGGTGCCGGACAGGCCCGATTTCTTCTCCTGAATCATGCGCGACTCATCGCGCTGTTCGGCAGCGGTGGTGACGGTGAGGTTATTGCCCGCCGCCAGCCGCACGTCCTGCGTTCCCGCCACGTCGCTGCCCTTAACCAGCAGGTCTTGACCGGCCAGCATCTGCACGCTGTCGCCGGAGAGCGAGCTGCCCACCGCCGTGCGCGCATCAAGGGTGGTGTGCGTTTCGCGGGTGCTCTTCGAGGCGAAGCCGCTGCTGCCGCTGGCTTTAGTGTGCTCATCCATCTGCGTGCGCGCTTCGCCGCTGACGATGCTCAAATCGTTGCCCGCGCTCAGCGCCAGCTGGCTACCTGCGCTGACGTTCGCCGCCGTCGCCAGCAGGTTATTGCCCGCCGCGAGGCCCACGTTGCCCTTGCCGGCAATCTCCGTTCCCAGCTGGGTCGATGATGACTGATGCAGCCAGTTGCTGCCGTCGAAGTTGAGGTCGTCGCGGCTGCCGGTGGTGACGGCGTTCAGGTTCAAATCGCGTCCGGCAACGATCGTCGTGCTGCCGTTTTCGCTGCTGTTCACCACCTGCGCGGCGGTAAGGTTAATATCACGTCCGGCCTGCAGCGCCAGCGTGCCGTCGCCTTTTTCCACGTAGATACCGGCGATGCTATCGAGGCTGGTGCGGGCAAAGTTGCCGTCGGCGCTTTCAGCCGTGCGGGTGGCGGTGGTGACATTAATGTCGCGCCCGGCCAGCGCGGTGAGCGCGGAGGTGCCTTTCAGCACGCCGCCAAAGTTGTTGATGTCGGTGCGCGCCTGTAAACCGGTGCTGTCGCCCTGAATCAGCCCGCCGAGATTATTGATATTGTCGGCCACCACCTGGGTATTAGCGCGCGCGTTAATGCGTCCGCTGTTGTTCAGATCGCCGCTCAGGTTGAGGCTGACATTTTTCCCGGCCAGCAGCGCGCCGCTGCCGTCCAGGTCGCCCGGTTCCACTTTCGCAAACAGCTGCGGCACCAGCACCTTTTGCTGGCTGCCATCCGGCAGCGTCACGCTCTGCGTCACCAGCCACACCATGTCACCGGTCATCAGGCTCATCTGTTCGGCGGTCAGCGCCATGCCCGGCAGCAGATTAAACTGCTTACCGAAGGCGATACCGGCGTCCATCAGCGCTTTGTACTGATCCTGGTCGCTATCGTAGCCATCCAGATAGCGCTGGCCGGTTAAATTAATCACCTGCTGGCGAATCAGATTCTGCTCGTAGTAAGCATCACCGAGGCGTTTGTGCACGTTATCCGGATTGGTCACGAACGCCTGCATCATGTAATCAGAACCCAGCCACTTCTGGGTGTTGGTGAAGCGCGGATCGGTTTCGATCAGGTAATCACCGCCAGCCGAATTGGTTTTGTACAGGCTGTTATCCGGCAGGCGCGTGTTCGGGCCCTGGGTGCGGATCACGCTGCTGGCCGCATCGCCATCCGCTGCCGTATTCACTGGCACTTCAAAGGTTTTACCCGGCGGCAGCAATACCGCGTTACCAGGATTGAACGCTGCACCCGCACTCAAATCACCCAGCGAGATATCGCCCACGCTACCGCCCGTCCGGTTATCAATCACCAGACCGCTGCCTTCCGCTTTTTGATGTTCCTCTATAGTGCTGGGTTTTAAGGTAATGCTCTGGATAACGGTGGGCGGAGTGTAATCCGCCGTGCTTCTGCCCTGGCTGTCGCCACCTTTCTCGTGGATGCGCCAGTAGTGGAAAGCGGTGCCGACGTCGGTGATGTGCCGTTCACCGGCCACCTCCACGTTGTCGAGCGTGTCGGCGTTAATCACCAGATTGTTTCCGGCGACGATCTGGCTCTTATCGTTGAGGACGTTATCCGCGTTAATCGTCAGATTGCCGCCCGCGATAATCCGGCCCGGATCGCTGGTTTTAATCCGCGTTTCATCAACGGTGCGCTCGTATTGGTAGCGATACCAGTTGTCGTTAATATCGTTTTGCTGCCATGGATAATCAGGCGTCAGCACGAAATCGACTTCTTTGTGCTCGAAACTGACCTCATCGCGGCCGTAGCGGTTGGCATTGCCGGATACCTGGTACTCCTCGATGTTTTCGCGTGAGACCTCAACCAGTTCGGTTTCAAAGTTGTCGTTGATGTTGTTCAGGCTGGCGACGTTGAGCAGCATATCGCCGGCGGATTCGATGGTGGCGCTGTGGTTATTGAGGGTTCCTGCCTGTCCGGTGGCTTGTCCATTAGCGTCGAGTGTGCCGCCAATGCTCATCACGCCGTCGCTGTAGATCAGCGCGTGATCGCGGTTGTTGAGCGTGCCGACGCCGAGATCCAGACGCTGACGCGCGGCAATCGTCGCCGCCACGCCGTCCTGCGCGAGGTTGTTCAGCGTGCCCGCCTGGATGCTGAGGAAATCGCCGTAGATGCGTCCGCTGCCGATGTTGCTGACGGTGTCGCCGTTCAGGCGCGTGTTATAGCCGTCAATCAGGCCGTAGTTGGTCAGCATGTCGCTGGCGTCGAGCAGGGTGGTGTAGCCGCTGAGCTCGGCGTCCTGCAGGTTAACCAGATTGGCGGCGCTGACGTGCAGCGTTTCCCCGGCCTGAATCAGCTTTTCATTGCGGATGTCGCCGCCACTGGCAAGCGTCAGGTCGCCATTGGCCTGCACGTTGCCCTGGTTGGTAAAGCTGTTCACCAGCGTCATCGCCATATTACCGGCGGCCTGCACCGCGCCGCGCAGGTTGGTCAGCGTGCTGGTGACGAGAGCGAAATCGCCTTTGCTGGCCAGCGTGCCGTCGGTGTTGTCGATATCCGCGCTGCTGAGGGTAAGATCGCTGCCGGAAATCACCTGGCCTGCGCGATTGTTCAGATCGCCGCTGCGCAGGGTGAAATCGCCCTGAGCGCTGAGCAGGCCGTCGGCATTGTTGAAGGCGTTGCCCTGCGTATTCCAGTCAAGCACGCCGCCGGACTGAATATTGCCCTGCTGGTTATTGACCGCCTGCGTTTGCGCGGTGATGCCGCCGAGCCCGGTGATTTGTCCGAACTGGTTCAGCAACTCTCCGGACGCAAGGTTGATGGCCCCGGATGCCAGCAGCGCACCGTGCTGGTTATCCAGCTCGCCAGCAACCAGATGCATATCGCCCTGGCTGATCAGGCCGCCGCTGTCGCCGCTGTTGGTGTTGCTCAGCCGCTGGCCGTTGGTGTCGATACTCAGCGCCGCACCGCTCTGAATCAGCCCGCCGTTATCGTTTTGCAGGCGTTGCGTGTTGAGCGTTAAATCTTCCACCGCGCCGATTTTCCCCTGGCGGTTATCCAGATTAGCGGTGGCAAGCGCTGCCGGGCCGCTGCTCATGATCAAGCCATCGGCGTTGAGCAGCTCATTGCTGCGCAGCTGCAGCGCCTGTCCGGCAATCAGATTTCCCTGCTGGTTATCAATGTTGCCTGCTGTGATGTTCAGGGCGTTCTGCGCCGCCAGCAATCCCTGCTGATTATTGATATCGCCGTTGAACAGGCTCAAATCCTGCGCGTTGATCACGCCGCTGCGGTTATCCAGCTGACCGGAACTGAGCGTCAGCGAACCGAGCGCGATAATGCCGCCGTCGGTGCCGCTGTCGTGGTTGATAAAGGCGTTACCATTAGTGTTGATGCGCGCATCGCCCTGGCTCTGTACCAGTCCGGCGGTGTTATCGAACAAGCCGCTGCTGACGTTGAGCTGTTCAGCGGCGGCGATCGTGCCGTGCTGATTATTCAGCGTGCCGCTGCCGAGCTGCAGCGTGGTGGTTGCGCCAGTAAGCAGCCCGTCGCTGTTGTTCAGGCCGTTGCTGGTCACCGACAGCGTCTGACCAGCATTGATTTTGCCTGCGCTGTTGTTGAGCGTCTGGCTGGTCAGCTGCGCGTTGCCAGCGACGGCGCTGATGGCACCCGCAGTGTTATCGAGCGTTTCGGCATTAACGGTCAGGTTCTGGCTGGCCGCCAGCGTGCCGCTGTGGTTATCCAGCTTCTGCGCAATAGCGGCATTCAGCGAACCGGAGCCGGCGGCAATAACCTGGCCTTTCTGGTTATTCAGGGAACCGGCATGCAGATTCACATCGCCATTACCGGCAATTTTCCCGCTGCTGTTATCCAGCGCCGACACTACGTTGATAGTCATCACGCCGTTGTTGCTCTGCACCATCTCACCCTGACGATGCGAAAGGCTGCCTGCATCAATGCGGATCTGCGTAGCGGCGGTGGTAGCGCCGTCAAGGTTGAGCGCATCGCCGCGCAACGCTAAGCCACCGTTGGTGATAACACTTCCCTGGCCGCCGTTGAGCGTGCTGGCATTGATGTTCAGCTGGCCGCTGCCCGCGTGCTGAATCCTGCCTGAGCCGTTATCCAGCAACCCGGTGTTCAGCGTCAGGTTGGTGCCGTTGCTGGCAATGGTGCCGCTGGTGTTGTCGATGCCTGCAGCGTGCGACAGCAGCAGATCGCTTTCACCCAGCTGGCTGAGCACGCCCTGGCGGTTGGAGAGCAGCGGGGCGGTCAGATCCAGTTTATCCGCCTGGATTTTGCCGCCGTCATTGTTGATGCGCGTTTTGCTGCTGGCGCGCAGGCTGTTCTTCGCCTCGACCGTGGCGCTGCGCGTGCTGACGTCGCCAGTGCTGGCGGTCAGGTTGATATTGTTGCCATAGGTCTGGCTGCCGCTGAGATCAACCGCCGTGCCTTGCGCGTTCAGATTACCCGCTGCGAGGTTGGGACCGTTGCTGGTAAGCTGGCCGCGCGTGGTCAGGTTCAGGTCGCCCTGAGAACCGAGTGAGCCGTCGGCTTTCATACCGGCGGCCAGCACGCCGCTGCTGGTGTTGCTGAGCGATGCCGCCTGAATGCGGTTATTGCCTGCGGCGGCCAGCACGCCCTGATTGCTCAGCCCGCCGGTGGCCTGAAGCTGGCTGTTGCGCTGGGCGTAAACCGTGCCGCTGTTGCGGATGTCGGCGTTACTGGTCAGCGCAATATCCTGCGCGCCGTTGATGCTGCCGCTGTTCTCAATGCGGCCGTCGCTGGTGAGCGTAAAGTTGCCCGCCGTGGCGCCCAGCGCACCGGCGTTGCGCACGCCGACGCCCTGTTCAGTACCAATCAGGCGGATTTTGCTGGCGTACATGCCGCCCAGCGCCGCCACGTCGAGCGCCACCTGTGGGCGGCGGGCGGCGTCGGTCTGCGTTGCCGTCAGCGTTTCATGCGCGGCATCCACCTGGTTGAGGCCGGTGGTCACTTTCAAATCATTAGCCCAGACGCCAGCGTTGACCTTCACGGTGCGGGCGATGATGTCGGTGTAATCCTGACTGCGTGAATCCAGCCCTTTGCCGCTGATGACAATCTCACCGCCGCTGACCTGATAACCCGTCAGGTTGCCATTAGTGACCTGCGCCTGGCCGGTGGTCAGCGTGGCGCGATTAGCGTTGATAAAGCCGCAGCCGTCGCAGGTAATCCCGGACGGGTTGGCAATCACCACCTGCGCCTTTTTACCGGCGACTTCCACGTAGCCGTTGAGCTGGCTCGGATTGCGCGAATTCACCTCGTTGAGGATCACGCTGGCTTCTCCGCGCGCCAGCCACGGGTTGCCGGTGACCATGCCGCTCAGCTGGGTTTTGGTGTTGCCGTGTGAGTTATTAAGGATCACGCCCTTCTGATCGACATCAAACTGGCTGTAGTTGTTACGCGATACGCCGCCAGCGCTCGGCGCCTGGATATTGACCTGCGTGGTGCCGTTGGCGCTGCTGACCACGGTCGGCTGCTGGTTGCCTGGCGCCTGGCCGTTGGCCACAATCTGCGCCTGAACGGGCAGTACGCTAACGCAACCCAGCGCGCTCAGTAGCGAGAAACGCAGCGCCGAAAGGGCACAGATCCGGCTGGCCGCCTGCTGTGTTCTGCGTGCACGTGCCTGCTTGCCCTGGCCGCTGCGGGCGATATCGGCAACCACCATCAGCATGCCGCGCGCTTTGTTAAAAATGATGCGATAGAGAAGTTTGTTCATCTGATGTCCTTATCCGATTTCGGGTAACGCCATGCTCAGCGGATGCGCCTGCTGCCACTGTTTGGCCGCGCTCTCGCTGACTTTCTTTCCATGATAAAAATGCACCCGCTGACCGCGCAGATTGCCCTGCTGATCCTGCCAGCGGAAGCACTGCTCCGGCAGGATCACCTCACACATCAGGCGCAGCAGATCGCGGATCTCACCAAAGGGGGCGATGAAATCGGTGATCCACAGGCGATCGCCGCTGATCCAGTCCTGCTCTTGCATCATCACCGAGGCGTGCGTGAGGTAGCGCCGTTCCGCCTCCTCATCCAGCCACGCCCAGCCGAGATAAAACTGCGGGCGACCCTCTTTTACCGCGATGGCGTACTGCTGCTGTTTGATCGGCGGCAGCAGCAGCGTCGGCAGCGTATGTAGCGGGGCATCGCGGTGGCGCTTCGAGTGCATCCACAGCCAGACCGCCATGCCCAGCACTTCGGCCTCGCTGGTGTCATCCGCGGCCAGCCAGGGCGCAATTAACCGGTAACCATTAATCTCCATCAGTAGCTCCAGTTCAGGTTGAAGCCGAGCGTTAAGCCGCTGGTGTGATAGCCGGCAGGCTTCGAGAGCGGAATACCGGCGAACAGGTCATAGCTGGTGCGGAAGGCGTAGCCGCGCAGTCCCACCGCGCTACCGGCCAGATGTTTACCAATCAGGTAATCCTGCCCGCTGTTGCGTCCACCCACTTCGCCGTAATCCAGCGCCAGGTAGAGCTCCTGCGACGGCAGTGGCGTGGCCCAGCCGATATCGTTGCGCCAATACCAGCCCTCATCGGCGTTCAGGGTGCGCTGGCCGTCAAAGCCGCGCACTGACCAGCGGTTGCCAATGGCAAACTGATCCTGCGACGTCAGCGGCGTGTTGCTCATCTGGCGCAGATACTGGGTGTTAAAGCTGAATTGCTGACTGAGCAGCGAGAAGGGCACGGTCAGCTGGGCGTTGAGCTGAATAATCTTCGACAGCGCGGTGGCCTCGCCCCAGAACTCTTCGGGCGCGGGCTGTGCGCCAAACCAGCGCGTACCGCGCTGATAGCTGACGCCCGCATCCAGCGTCGCGCTGCCGATATAGTGGCGATGCTGCAGGCCGAGGCGCCACGCCGAAGTCTGGCGGCGCTGCACTTCAACTTCGGTGTCGTTGATGAAGTTGCGGGTTTCACGCGTCATCACGTCATAGCTCAGCGTGGTTTTCTGGTTGCCGTTGCGGTGCAGCACGCGGCTGAGATTGGCGTTCAGGCTTTTGCTTTTGCCGCTGTACTGATAGTCGGTGAACGCCCCGGCTACCGTCTGGTTGTAGCTGTAATCACTGGTAGTGATGCCCGCCATCCAGTAACCAAACGGCACCGAGTAGCTGCCGGTGAAGTTTTTGGTGCCTTTGTCATTACCAAACTGCAAATCATGGCTTGCCGAAACGTAGAGCATGTCGCTCAGCGACAGCGGGTTATCGACATAGAGCGTCAGCCCGCCCTGATAGCGGCCGGTGGACGTTGAGCCGGAATCGTCGAGTGAAGCACCGAGTCGCCACATCTTGCTCTGGTTCCACTGCACCGCCATCACGCTTTCACCCGGCGCACTGCCGGGGATCAGCGCCATATCGGCCTGCACGGTAGGTAGACGCTGCAGGTTTTCCAGCCCCTGTTCGGTATCGCGCAGGTCGTACAACTGACCTTCGCGTGAAGGCAGGGCGCTGGCGAGCGTGACGTAGCGATCGCTGGAGTCGGTGCGCGTGATGTGGCTGATTTTTCCGGCCAGCAGCTGCAGCGACAGCGTGCCTTGCGTCAGATCCTGCGGCGGAGCCAGCACCCGGCTGGTGACATAACCGCTGTCGATCATGCGGTTTTGCAGCACGCTCATCAGCAGGTTGATGCCTTTCACACCGAGGCATTTTCCCTCGCCCTGATTAGCCAGCCGCTGCAGCGGTAGCCAGTGCGGAAAGTCACTCAGCCCGTTCAGCGTGATGTGCTGAATGGCGAAACAGGGCGTTTCCTGTGGAAAGCTGACGCGGGAGGAGCCGCTGGTGGACGGGGATAAACGCACGTCAGGCGTTGGCGGCTGAAGCTGGGCCTCAATCGCTTTCTGTCGCTGTTGCTGAATAATGTCCTGTTCGGCGGCGGTCGCCACCTGCGGCAATATAATGCCGATTGCCAGCGACCATGCGCTAACGGCAAGCGCTATGCCTGCTTTCTCTTCCATGAGTTTATTCCAGATTAATGATTATCCTTAACTGCTATTAATACTCTACCTGTTTATTGGCGCATGGCAATATTTCAGTTTGATTTTTGATGGGTGAAAATATAGGAAATTTCTTGTTATTTAGGCAGTTTATTGAGAGTTAATGATATTTTTAATAAATATTCCATTGAAAGGAAAGGGGGGTGTGAATAAGCGGAGGGAAGATGTTGTACAGAATTGTCCTGGGTAAATTCATTCATGGATATATAAAAGGAATCTATAATCTTTTGACAATTAAAATCGCATGATAATCGTCGGCAAGGTTTAATTTCAGGGTTATATTTTGAACGCCATCATAATAGCTAATAATATCCACTATTTAATCCATAAAAAAACGGATGGCGAACCATCCGTTTTGGCTTAATGATTTATGCGTGCAGGCATCAGATTACTGAGTAGTTTTGCTCCTCAGTTTCAATCATCGCTAGCGCACCGTTGTTCACCACGCCGGACTGCGTTTCCACCGCCATATCGGCTTGCGCGATTGACAGCGGTTGGGCAGCAGGCTGCTGAACGTCAGCTTCCTCACTGAACAGCGCAGGCTCCGCAGAACTCAGCAGATCGGCGGCTGAAATATTCAGCAGCGATGTCTCTGATTCAGCAGGGGCAGACTGAACATTAAAGCTATTAGGGTAGCTCTCCAGATAGAGGCTTTTTACCACAATAGAGTGCGGACCATCTTGCAGCTCAGGGACAACAAACGACCACGAGCCGTCCTGCAGGGTCTGTACCGAACCGATGGGTTTGCCATTGTCCAAAATTTCCAACAGGATATCTTGTCCAGCAAAACCTTTCAGCGTAGGGGTTGAGTCAGAAGAAATCTGACCGTTTCCAATCAGAATTTCACCCTGTTGATCATCATAGACGCCGCATGAGATTGCCATATCATACGGTGACGCCAGCTCGAAGCTAAAATCAATGCTCTCAACCTGACCTTCAGCGGTGACTTTCACCAGATTATTGCCCGATTTCAACGGCTCGGTGACGTCGAAGTTCCAGCGACCGTACTCATTGGTTAGCGCCGTTCCATGTGTCTTACCATTGATAGTGATGGTGACGACCGAACCTACTGCTGCGATACCGCTAAATGACGGCGTGTTGTCGTAAATCGCTGTGCTATGACCAATACCAAAACGCTCAACACCCTCGTTGTAGGTACTCACACCTTCCAGCACCAAAATACGCGAGAATTCGGCTGGTACCACGGTGAAGGTAAATGCCTCGCCGTGATATTTGACGTTCGATCCCGCCGTGATGTTGTGTTTACCCAGCGACAGAGCGGTTTCGACCTGGTACGTCCATGAACCGTTGGCACTAGCGCGCGTTTCACCAATCTGAACGCCATTATCGAAGATCTTCACCAGCGCATTGCTATCGGCTTTTCCTGCCAGGAACGGAGCATTATCATCACTTTCTCCGTTAGCTTTGATGAAGCCAGACTTAAAGAAGTTATCGTAGGCACTGGTAACTTCATACGTCGTCCCTTTCGGTAATGGGTTTTCTGGATCAGGCGCTACCACGGTCAAGACAAAGGCGGGGCCATAATGCTCGGCATCAGGACCTGCACTGATTTCATGCCTGCCCAGCGACAATGCAGGTTCTGGTTTGAACGTCCACAAGCCAGACGCATCAGCGGTTGCTTCACCGATCTTCACGCCATTATCGAAGATATGGACCAGCGCATAGGCTGATGCCTTTCCTGAAAAGCGCGGAGCTGCGTCATCACTCTCGCCGTTCTGTGGAATACGTCCCGATTCCAGCACACTATCGTAGGCGTGGCTGACTTCGTAAATGATCTGGATCGGTAATGGGTTTTCTGGATCTGGCGCAACCACGGTGAAGCTAAAGGCTGGGCCTTTATGCTCTGCATCGGGTCCAGCGGTAATGTCATGTTTACCCGGAGTTAAGGCTTCTTCAAGTTGGAACGCCCATGTGCCAGACACATCAGCCTGTACTTCACCGATCTTAACGCCGTTATCGAAGATCTGGACCATGGCATAGCGTGAAGCCTTACCGAAAATAAGTGGGGTAGCGTCATCTGTCTCGCCATTGGCAGGAACAGTACCTCTTTCCAGCACGTCATCACTCACCCTCGTAACGGTGTAAGTCACCTCTGGCTCAACCGGCGGCTCAACGACAGTAGGTTCGGTGATGTCGAAGGTGTAGGTCTCGCTGGTATTACCCTCTTCAGCGACGGCCACGATGTGATGTGGGCCGATACTCAGCGGCTCGGTAAAGGTAAAGGTCCAGCTGCCGTCGGCTAAGGTCTTAACTGAACCAATCCATTTTTCACCTTCATACAGATTGATCACCACATTTTTCGGACCGCCGCCGCGCAGATCGGGTGTGGTATCGGCGGTTGAATTCCAATTCGACTCCTCACCGGAGTTGGCATAAACAGCATTCGCACTCACCGGTACTTTCACCACCAGCACAAACGGATCGCTATCCTGACCATTGTCGGCTTTCGCCACAAAGTTATGTGAACCTTGTCCCAGATAGTCGTGAACGATGTATGACCAGGTACCAAGATTGGAGGTTCTCGCCTCACCGATTTTTACATCATTATCATAAATGCTGATCAGGCTGTTAGGCTCAGCGAAGCCGGAAAGTGACGGCTTGTCGTCCTGAATGACATCATGCTGTTTCAGATGGCCGGTTTTGTTTCCAACCTTGGCAAAACCGTAATCAATTTTGGTTTCACGCACAGGCTCCGGTTCAGGTTCCGGCTCAGGCTCAGGCTCAGGCTCAGGCTCAGGCTCAGGCTCTGGCTCTGGCTCTGGCTCTGGCTCGGGTTCTGGTTCAGGTTCTGGCTCAGGCTCTGGTTCAGGCTGAGGTTCCACTGGTGCATCGATATACAGCGTAAATGGATTACTTTCGCTGCCGTCTTCACTTTTCACCGTGATGATATGCTCGCCGCCGCCCAGTTCCTGCTCGAAGTTCCAGCGTCCGCCCCAGCTTGATAAGACCGAGCCGATCTCAACCCCGTTATCGAAAATAAAGATCAGCGTATTTGGCTTCGCGGTACCGTTAAAGCGGGGTGCGGTATCTTTGACGCTATCGTTGTCGCCGACTTCACGGTCATAGCCAGCACTGTCATCAAACGCGCGATCGATGGTGACTTCAGGTGCCTTCACCGGTGCGGTGATGTAAATCGTAAACGGATCGCTCACGCTGCCGTCTTCGGTTTTCACTGTGATGATGTGTTTGCCCGCGCCGAGTTCCTGCTCGAAGTTCCAGCGTCCGCCCCAGCTCGATAAGACTGAGCCGATAGGAACCCCGTTATCGAAAACAGTGACGACCGTATTAGGTGCCGCTTTGCCGTTAAAGTGTGGCGCGGTGTCACTGACAGTGGCGTTGTCGCCCACTTCGCGGTCATAACCGACGCTATCATCGAATGCGCGATCGATAGTGACGGGCGTCGCGGCGACGGTGAAATCATAGGCTTCACTCTCGCTGCCTTCGCCTGCCTTAAAGGTGATGCTGTGCGCGCCACCTTTTAGCTCGGCGGTGTAGCTCCAGTAGCCCCAGGCATTAGACACCGCGGTACCAATAGGCTGACCGTGGTCATACACGGTGATTTTCGCATTTGGCCCCGCTTGCCCACTAAAGCTTGGCGACGTGTCATTGATGGTGGCGTGGCGAGCAAAGTTTTGGCTGTAGCCTAAGGAGTCGTCGTAGGCATCATCAACGATGATCGGCTGGCTATCCGCCGTCACCACCGTGAAGTCAAACGAATCGGTTTGGTTATCTTCGCCTGACTTGAAGACGATTTTGTGCGCGCCGCTGTTCAGGAGGGCGGTATAAGACCAGTATCCGCTGTAATCGGGAGTAATGACGCCAATCGGCTGACCGTTGTCATATACGGTGATTTTCTTACCCGGCTCGGCGTGACCAACAAAACGCGGCGTTGAGTCGTTGATCGTGGTGTTGCGTTCAAAATCACGTTGGTAACCCTGCGAGTCGTCATACGCGTGGGTGATGGTAATCGGCATCACTTCCACGGTGAAATTAAACGCATCGCTCTCGCTGCCTTCACCGGCTTTGAAGGTGAAGCTGTGCGCACCTGCCTTCAGCTCAGGTGTGAACACCCACTTACCGTTGTGATCGGACATGGTGAAGCCGATAGGCTGACCGTTGTCATACACATTGATTCTGAGATTCGCGCCTGATGTGCCGTTAAAGCGCGGCGTGGTGTCATTGGTGATGCCGTTCTCCGTCACCAGCTGCCAGGCAGAATGCGCGTTGTCATATACCTCATCCACGATGATTGGCTGGCTTTCAGCTAATACGATGGTGAAGCTAAACACCTTGCTCGCGTTGCCCTGAGCATCCTTAAAGCTGATGTTATGCAGACCGCTGCCCAGTTCCGGCGTGTAGATCCACTCGCCGCGGGCGTTGGAAGTCATGCTGCCGATCGGCTCGCCGTTGTCATACACGGTGATCAGCACATTCGGGCTGGCCTTACCGTTAAAGCGCGGCGTGGTGTCGTTGGTGGTGCCGTTCTCCGCAATGCGCTCCCACACATAATTACTGCTCTGATAGACCTCTTCGATGGTGATTTGCGCGTCGATGGTGAAGCTGAACACCTTGCTCTGGTTGCCCTGAGCGTCTTTGAAGCTGATGTGGTGCTCACCGCCGCCCAGCTCCGGCGTGAAGACCCACTCGCCGCGCGCGTTAGAGGTGGTGCTGCCGATCGGCTGGCCGTTGTCATACACGGTGATCAGCACATTCGGGCTGGCCTTGCCGTTAAAGCGCGGCGTGGTGTCGTTGGTGCTGCCGTTCTCACTGATGCGTTCCCAGACATAATTGGTATCCTGGTTCACCGCTTCGATAGTGATGTTCGCGTCGATGGTGAAGCTGAACACCTTGCTGCCGTTGCCTTGAGCGTCCTTAAAGCTGATGTTGTGCAAACCGCCGCTCAGCTCTGGCGTGAAGACCCATTCGCCGCGGGCGTTAGAGGTGGTGCTGCCGATTGGCTCACCGTTGTCATACACGGTGATCAGCACATTCGGGCTGGCCTTGCCGTTAAAGCGCGGCGTGGTGTCAATGGTGGTGCCGTTCTCAGCAATAGATTCCCAGACATAGTTGATGTTCTGGTTCACTTCTTCGATGGTGATTTGCGCATCGATGGTAAAGCTGAACACCTTGCTCTCGTTGCCCTTAGCATCTTTAAAGCTGATGTTGTGCATGCCGCCGCTCAGTTCCGGCGTGAACACCCATTCGCCACGCGCGTTAGCGGTGGTAACGCCGATTGGCTTACCGTTGTCATACACGGTGATCTGCACATTCGGGCTCGACTTGCCGTTAAAGCGCGGCGTGGTGTCGTTGGTGGTGCCGTTCTCGGTAATCAGCTCCCAGACATAATTGGTGTTCTGGTTCACTGCTTCGATGGTGATGTTCGCGTCGATGGTGAAGCTGAATACCTTGCTCTCGCTGCCTTCACCGGCTTTGAAGCTGATGTTGTGCTCGCCGCCATCCAGCTCCGGTGTGAACACCCACTCGCCACGCGCGTTAGAGGTGGTGACGCCGATCGGCTGGCCGTTGTCATACACGGTGATCTGCACATTGGCACCCGCTTTGCCGTTAAAGCGCGGCGTGGTGTCGATGGTAGTGCCGCTCTCAGCAATGCGCTCCCAGACATAATTGGTGTTCTGGTTCACCTCTTCAATGGTGATCACCTGGGTTTCCGGGCCTTCAATCACCGGCACTTCTGGATCAACAATCACCGGCTCTTCCGGTTCTGCGCTGCCGATAATTTCGAAGTTAAACGGTTTGGTGGTATTGCCGTTGCCAGCATCAAAGGTGAGGGAGTATTCGCCCAGGCCAAGCGTCGGGAAGAACTCCCAGATGCCCCGGTCGTCAGAGGTTATGGTGGCTATTGGTTTGCCATGATTGTGGACGGTGATAGTGATATTAGGATCGGCAAGGCCCACAAAGCGCGGGGTGGTGTCCTCGATTTTATCGCCGGGCACCAGCTCTATGCTTTTCTCATCCATATCAAAGGCCTGAGCCTTGAGAGTAATCAATTGAGACCCTACTGCAAGCAGCAGAAAATCAAACGTATCGCTTGATTCATTGGTTGTGAATGTCAGATGGTGCTGGCCAATGTCTAAGCCGGGAGTGGTGCTGAAATTGAACGTCCAGTTGCCGTTAGCATCAGACGTGGTAACGCCAACCTCCTTTTCACCATCAAAGATGGTGATTTCGGTATTAGGTGCAGCAACGCCAACAAACCGCGGGGTGTCGTCATAGGTTACTCCGTCGCGATAGATGGTTTTAGAGCGCGTGTCATCAATAGCATAATAGACGGTTAACGCGACAGGTTCTGCCAGCGTGGTATGGGTGGCGGCAATCTGTACAGCTGCAAAATCGGCACTATTTTCAATCGCGTTTTCCGGCGCAGCGCTTAAAACGGAAACCGTTGCGTTCTCGTGACTGGAACGATGCACGCTATTTTTTTTGGATTCTTCCATGGTGTTCATTCTCAAATACTCAGCTACATCCTATACGCAGCTAACGGCGCCATAATAAGGGCCGCGAAAAAAGTATTTATGAGACGTGGCTCAAAGCCACTCTGCGTCGCCTTTATTATTTGACGTTAAATTAATTAACATTAAAAACAATCAGTTGCGTATGGATCGGGAAGTTAAACTTTTCGTTAATAATTCACTGTGCACACGCTGTCTTGATGGCGGTGGATTGCCCCCCCCTCACAACGCCAAATGAATCGCCTGTTCGTCACCTTCCTGCTGCGCGGGCTGCGCACAGCAAATCAGCACTTCATCTTCTGCCACGCGGGCGCTGGGCGGCGTTTTATAGGTCACTGCGCCCTGCAACAGTTTGGTTTTACAGCTGCTGCAGTGTCCGGCACGGCAGCTGTAGGCCGAACTCAGGCCGCGCGCTTCGGCCAGCTCCAGCAGTGAACCGGCTTGCGGCGTCCAGCGCGCTTCCTTCATCGAGTCCATAAACTTCACCGGTACCGATTCAGTCGCCACCGGCGGCAGCGGCTGTGCTTCTGCAACGCCATCGCGGCTACGCTGCAACGATGATGGCCCAAAAGCTTCGGCGTGAATGCGGCGATCGGCGATGTTGTAGGCGCGCAGCCCGTCGTACAGCGCCTGCGTGAATTGCGGCGGTCCGCACAGATAGAAGTCGTAGTCGTTGAACGGCAGCACCTGCGACAGCAACGCCATATCGATGCGTCCGGCGACGTCGTAATCCAGATCCTGCTGCGCATCTGCCGTTTGGCTCAGCACGCGCACCAGCTTGAGCGCGCCCTGCGCCTGCGCCAGCAGCCGATCGATTTCGCGCGCGAAAGGGCGCTCGGCTTTGCTGCGCGCTGACTGCAGCAGAAACGTCGGCCGCATCCGCTGTTTGCGCTGCCCCTCAAACACCAGATGACGCAGCATTGCCAGCATCGGCGTAATTCCCACGCCCGCAGCAAGCAGCACCGCCGGACGCGTTTCGCTGGCATCAATAGTGAAATCACCCGCCGGTGCGCGCGTTTCCACTATGTCGCCAACCGCAAGCTGCTGGTGCAGATAGCGCGACACCGCGCCATCACGCTTAACGCTGATGCGATAAAAACCGTCGGCGGGCGCGACTGATAAGGTATAGGCGCGCATTAGCGGCTTGTCAGCGCCCGGCGGCTGGACGCGAATCGGCAGATGTTGACCGGCCAGATGCGGCAGCAAACCGGCGCCATCAGCCGGCATTAAATGAAACGAGCGGATGGTGGCGCTCTCATCGACAATTTTCGTCACCCGGAACGGCCGCCAGCGCGTTGCCAGCTCCGCCGCACGCAAACGCTCGGCGGCAGTTTGCCAGTCACCGGTCATCAGTGAAGCGGGCGCGCTGCCATCGGCTGGCGTTTGCCAGCGCAGGGCGAGGGCGGCACGACGGCGCACGATACGGCGCGCGCGAAACGTCCACAGCCGCTCAGCCCCCTGAAACGCGGCGATCTCCGGCGAGTCGAGTATCACCGCCGCTTCGCCGCTCATCTGCAGCGTGTCGCCGCTGGCGTAATCAATAAACAGCAATCCTGCCTGGCCATTCTGATGGATATTGCCGAGCGTGGAGAAGAACAGGTTGCCGTTGAAATCGGGAATGGTCAGCAGGCCATCATCGCCGACGCGCACGAAGCCGGGCTTGCCGCCACGATGCGAGGCATCCACCTGGCGATGCGGTTGATCGTTGTAGGTCGCCACGTAAAAGGTATCCGCTGCGGCGATGCTGGCGCGAGCTTCATCATCCAGCGCGTTGAGCGTTTCCACGGCGCCGTGATAAGGCGCGGCGGGATCGCGCGCAAACTGAAAATCACGCAGCTGAATATAGCGCGGGCAGTTGCCAAAACTCTGCTCTACCTGCACGCGAAAACCGCCGCCAATCGCCTGCAGCACGCCATTCATGCGGTTACGCCGCCGCGTGTGCAGCTCAATGCCGAGCAGCCCGATCGGCGCTGCATCCTGCATGCCGGCCGCAGCCGGATCGCTGGCATCGGCGTGCACGGCGATATCCAGCGTGGTGGCGTTGGGCGAGAAGATAAAACCGGGCTGGCCTTCCAGCAGCGTAGCCCAGGCATCGCCGTGCGCATCCACGCTGCCCGCGATAATAAACGGCAGCTGCGCGTAGAAATCACGATGCTGATCGGGCATGTGATCGCGCACCACGCGCTGGCCCACTTCCGCCATGCGATCCGCCACGCCCGCCTGCTGCTGCAGCGCAATTTCACCCGCATGCCACACTGACAGTTTCTCGCCCATGATCGTCTCCTTAAGCCTGGCTGCGCAGGCCCGCGGCGGTTTGCGGGAAGGGCACAAAGCCCGGCAGCGCTTCAATGCGGCGCAGTAAAGCGTTCACCGCCGGGTAGCCGGAGAGATCGACGTTGCCTTCCGGCGCACCGGCAATGTAGCTGTACTGCGCGATGTCGGCGATGGTCGGACCATCGCGCACCAGCCATTCACGCCCTTCAAGGTGCTGCTCAATGCGTGACAGCACCAGATGGGCGCGGGCGATGACTTCTTCTGGATTATATGGCCGACCAAACACGGTAATTAAGCGTGCCGCCGCCGGGCCAAAGGCGATATCACCGGCCGCCACGGTAAGCCAGCGCTGCACCGCCGCCGCACCGCGCGCATCTTCCGGCAGCCACTCGCTGCGCCCGGTTTTCTTCGCCAGATAGACCAGAATGGCGTTGGAGTCGGCAATATACACGCCGTCATCTTCCAGCACCGGCACCTGGCCGAAGGGGTTCATGGCGAGGAACGCGGGCGTGTGGTGCTCGCCCGCTTTGAGATCGACATCCACAACTTCATGCGGCACATCCAGCAGCGACAGGAACAGACGAGCGCGGTGCGCATGACCAGAAAGGGGGAAGTGATAGAGTTTCATGATGCGATTCCTTAGGTGATGCTCGGGATGATCCCGAGCCTGACCATAAGGTTCGCACAGACAATTGCGGGGCAGAATAGCCGGATTAGCGAAGTCATTGTTGCGAAAAATGGAAGAGTCTCGACGGGTTGATGAGCGCTATTTCTTGGCCTCAACGCCCGGCGTGGCGTCACGAATTAAATACTGCTCTGTGACCTGCGGCAGATGCGTCAAGGTCCAATCCGCCATCGCGATTTCCTGGTCGCGAATACGGTTAAAGATCTCGGCACTTTGGTGATCGTTAAGATGCTGCGCCGCCGCAATCAGCGAGGTGTAGCTGGCGATCTCAAGGTGTTCAAACACGTTGCCGCTGATGGCGCCTTTCACCACTTCATCTTCCACCATGACACCGCCGATGGATTGGCCGAAGGCCGAGATTTTGCCGGCGATATCTTTCAATACCGATTGTGAAGTGGAGTAACGGTCAATAACGCTCTGTACTAATACCTGGTGTTCACGGGTTTCAACCAGATGTTGTTCGATACGCAATTTAAGATCCGGATAGTGTTCAAGGCGCGACGCCATTTTTTCCAGCATCTTTTCGGCCTGTTTTTCCATCGCATGGGCATCTCTCACCCAATCAAGAAAGTGTGCTTCGCTGTTATTACTCATCGTATGGTTCCTTACTTAAAATAAAGGGAGCTGCAGCTAACGTGGATATTTATCGCTAGCCGCAGTGACATTACTCAGGGGTTTTACCCACGACGCGACGGTTTTTTTTCCCCCCTTTTCCCCCCGTTTCTCCCGCGCCCTCGGGTTTATTCCGAAATTTCCCGCCGCTAAGCTGGCCGCCTTTTTTACCCGCTTCGCGGGCTCTTTCTGGGTCCATAGCAAAATTGCCAGAACCGCCACGTGGTGTTGTCATAATGAATGCCTCAAATAAGGTAGATAACTATTATTTCAGTTACCACTTAAGGCTAGTCGTTAAAGCCTAACGCACAAGGCAGGCTAATTAGGAGTTATCTTATCGGTGTTGAAAAGGCTCGCTTATTTCTCGTTATTTAATTTATTATTTTGTCGGAATGATAAATATATTCCTCTGGCTTAATTATGCGTAAAATAATTACCCGTATCGCTTATATTTAATTTAATTTTCAAGCTGATGAAATTAAACACCATTAAGGTTATTCTTTTACTATGCGGAGAGATGATTACTATTTGGATTATTAGCCCTTCTCTTCAAAGGGCTATGAACCATTTATTTACTTATACTGGGCAACTTTATTTCACCAGCACCTGTGCACCGGCATTTTTCTCCAGTCGACACACATCAACTAGCGAAAGCAGCACTAATAACGCGACGCCGGCGAAAGCGATGTGAATGTCGCTTTGCGCAATGGTCGTATGATCGTGCCACAGCATGGCGCCGCGCAGGAACAGCGCGGCCAACGCGATACCCGCGCTCATGCTGAACTGGAAGAAGATGCTGAATACCACCGACGCATCGCTCATTTTGGCCTGCGGCACATCGGCGAAGCCGAGGCTGTTGTAGCAGCTGAACTGTAGCGAACGCGACAGCCCGCCAATAAACAGAATTGCCGCAATTGCGAAATAGCCGAGTGACGGATTGAGCAGCAGGCAGCCCAGCATCGCCGCCAGACTGATGACGCCGTTAACCATCAGCACCCGACGAAAACCCCAGCGCTTCATCAGCCAGGTGGTCGCCGGCTTCATCGCCAGATTACCGGCAAACACCCACAGCACCATCGCGCCCGCCTGCGCCGCGCTCCAGCCAAAACCGAGCTGGAACAGCAGCGGCAGCAAAAACGGCACGGCATTGATGGAGGCGCGGAAGAACGATCCGCCCATCACCGCGTTGCGGAAAGTGGCAATTTTCAGCGCGCTAAAGGGCAGCAGCGGCTGCGCATGGCGGAAGCTGTGACGATAAGCCAGCCAGCTGCTCAGCACGCCGAGCAGCAGCAGCGGTACGCCGAGGTTAAGATGCATCTGCCCCAGCGCTTCCAGCGCGATAATCAGCGAGGTGCAGGCGGTGGCGGTCAGCACGAAGCCCTGCACATCAAAGCGGCGCGGTTGCTCGGTTTTAAACTGCGGCACCAGATAGCCGGTCGCGATCAGCGCGAGGATGCCGAGCGGAATATTGAGCCAGAAAATCCACGGCCAGTGACCATACGTAACAATAAGTCCGCCAAGCGGCGGGCCGAGCACCGGCGCAATCAGCCCCGGCCAGGTGATAAACGCGATGGTTTTCACCATCTCTTTTTTCTCGGTAACGCGCAGCACCACCATGCGCCCGACCGGCACCATCATCGCACCACCAATGCCTTGCAGAATGCGGCTGAGCGTGAACATCGCCAGCGTGTCGCTCAGGCCACACAGAATGGAAGCGAGCGTAAAAATCAGAATGGCGCTGGCAAACACCGTACGTGCGCCGTAGCGCTCCGCCAGCCAGCCGCCCATCGGGATGAAAACCCCCCCCGCCAGTAAGTACGCACTCACACCCACGTTGAGCGCCACCGGGCTTGCAGCGAAATCGCGCGCCATCTGCGGAATGGCGGTGGTGATCACCGTGGCATCCAGGTTTTCCATAAAGAAGGTCACGGCGACCAGCAAAGCTAACATCATGGTGCGATTAACGTTCGGACGGGCTTCTCTGCCTGAGTGCGTCATGCGGGATCCTGCAAAAAACAACGGTAGGCAGAGACTGTTAATGAAAAATGCTTAGGGTGCAAATCAAATCACAGCATGCACCCGTCGTAGCGGCGCAATTCATTGCGCGATAAATCGCGCCGCTTCGGAAGGTGCGATGATTGGACCCGCACTGGGCAAATCAGATGGCTTCTGCCACGCTGGCTTTGGACGTAATAAACTGCACTACCGCACGCGTCACCTCGGCGGTGTTGGCCGTGCCGCCGACATCCGGGGTCAAAATGCCTTTGGCGCAGACAAACTCGATGCCTTGCATAATCAGCGCCGCCGCGTCGCGCTCGCCGAGATGCTCCAGCATCTGCACTGCGGTCCAGAAGGTGGCGATCGGGTTGGCAATGCCTTTGCCGGTGATATCAAACGCTGAGCCGTGAATCGGTTCGAACATCGACGGGAAGCGACGCTCGGGATCGATATTGGCGGTCGGCGCCACGCCGAGACTGCCCGCCAGCGCGCCAGCCAGATCCGACAGAATATCGGCATGCAGGTTGGTGGCCACGATGGTGTCGAGGCTTTGTGGATGCAGCGTCATGCGGTGCGTCATGGCATCAACCAGCATTTTGTCCCACTGCACGTCCGGGAACTCCAGCGCCACTTCGGCGGCAATCTCATCCCACATCACCATGCCGTGACGCTGGGCGTTGGATTTGGTCACCACGGTGAGCAGTTTGCGCGGGCGCGACTGCGCCAGTTTAAAGGCATAACGCATGATGCGCGTCACGCCGACGCGGGTGAAAATCGCCACCTCGGTGCCGACCTCTTCCGGCAACCCGCGGTGTGCGCGCCCGCCGTTGCCGGAATATTCGCCCTCTGAGTTCTCCCGCACGATGACCCAATCAAGATCGCCAGGACCGCGATTGCGTAGCGGTGACGTCACACCTGGCAGGATTTTGGTGGGGCGCACGTTGGCGTACTGGTCAAAGCCCTGACAGATCGGCAGACGCAAACCCCACAGCGTGATGTGATCCGGCACGTCTGGTGCGCCAACTGCGCCGAAGTAAATCGCATCGAACTTCTTCAGCGTTTGCAGGCCCTCTTCCGGCATCATCACACCGTGTTGTTTGTAGTAATCCGAACCCCAATCAAAGGTCTCGACATCGAACTTCAGCTGCGGATCCTGGCGCGTCAGCGCGTGCAAGACTTCCACACCGGCCGAGATCACTTCCGGGCCAATACCGTCTGCGGGAATAGCGGCAATCGAATAGTTACGCATGTTGTTTCTCCAGATTAATGAGTATGAGGATGAGGAAGCTCGGCCGTTTGCGGCTTATTGCCGCTGGCAGAGAGCAGCAGAACCACGATGGCGGAGATCGCCAGCAGTCCCGCCACGAAATAGAGGCCCCAGCTGTAGCTGCCGGTTTGCTGGCGAATCACGCCAATCATCATCGTTCAGCCACTTCGCTTTTGCCGGACGATCGGTGAGGTAGAACAGCACCACAATGCCGAACAGCAGCGCTGGAATGGCTTCCAGCACAAACATCCATTGCCAGCCAGCGAAGCCCAGCAGGCCATGCATCTCCAGCAGCGCAGCAGAGATTGGCGAACCGAGCGCCGTTGAAAGCGGTGCGGCAGCCATAAAGATGGCGGTGATCTGCGCGCGTTTCGCCGCCGGGAACCAGTAGCTGAGATAGAGAATGATGCCGGGGAAAAAGCCGGCTTCCGCCACGCCGAGCAGGAAGCGCAGCACATAGAAGCTGGTGGTGCCCTGCACGAAGGCCATGCAGCCGGAGACTAATCCCCAGGTGATCATCACGCGGGCGATCCAGATGCGTGCGCCGACTTTATGCAGAATTAAATTCGACGGTACTTCAAACAGGAAATAACCAAGGAAGAAAATTCCGGCACCAAAACCAAATACCGTGGGCGAGAAACCTAAATCCTGATTCATGGTTAATGCAGCAAAACCAATATTGACGCGATCGAGAAAGGCGATGAAGTAGAGCAGCATGATGAAGGGCACAATGCGTAACGTCACTTTACGCATCACCCTTTTTTCGAGGTGAGAGTTCATATTAAAGTGCTCCAGATTGTGTAGGGGTAGTATTATTTTTTTGTCTTCGCGTTCAGTATGCAGTTTTGCTTTGGCGGATCATCAGGCGGGGATTATATAAAGTATTTGCATAATCAACAGGCGAGGGAAATGTGGATATAAATCAATTGCGTTGTTTTGTCGCCGTGGGTAAAGAACTCCATTTCGGGCGCGCTGCCCAAAGAATGGAAATGATGCCTGCGTCACTTTCTCGCTTCATCCGTTTACTGGAAGAAGACCTTGGCGTGCGCTTGTTAAATCGTTCGACGCGTAATGTTTCATTAACCGCCGAAGGTGCAATATTTTTTTATGAGGCCAGCAAATTAATCGATCAATTTGATGCGCTGGCGCAGCGATTTAAAGTGGGATTAAAAGATGAACGTCGGACATTACGCATTGGCGCCATCGATAGCGCCGCACGCGGATTAGTTCCGGCTTTACTCAACTTATTTGTGCCGCTGCATCCGCACAGTGATATTCATATTATCGAAGACAAAACCATTAATTTAATCCCGAAATTAAAATCGGGCTGGCTGGATATGATTTTTATTCGCGAACCGCAAAGTATCGATGCGTCTTTAGCGGTGCGCTTTATTACCCGTGAAAGCTGCGTGCTGGCGGTGCCAATTCAGCATGCGCTGGCGCAGCGCGAACAGGTGGCGGTGGCTGATTTTCAGCAGGAGGCGATGATTATTCCCGATCGCCGCATGCGCCCGCACAGCCACGATCTGACGATGAATTTGTTCAAACTGGCGGGACTCACGCCGCACATCGCGCAGTTCGCCGAAGAGAAACAAACCATTCTGAGTTTGGTGTCGGCCGGTTTGGGATTGGCCGTGGTGCCCGCGTCGTACCGCACGATGAATAGCGACAGCGTGCGCTATATTGCGCTGGATTTACCGGAACAGATTAAAGGTTTGCCGCTGAGCATTGCCTGGCAGAAGGGCAACGAAGACGGGTTTTTACTCGAGATGCTGCGGCTGCTGCATGAGAATGAATGTGAGTTGACGGAGAAGTTGTGATTTCCCTCTCCCTAACCCTCTCCCAGAAGGAGAGGGAATGATTAGGTGGGAGAAAATGCTGAATTCCGCAGAGGGCGGTTCCCTCTCCCTAACCCTCTCCCAGAAGGAGAGGGAATGATTAGGTGGGAGAAAATGCTGAATTCCGCAGAGGACGGTTCCCTCTCCCAGAAGGAGAGGGAATGATTAGGTGGGAGAAAATGCTGAATTCCGCAGAGGACGGTTCCCTCTACCGCCTGCGGGAGAGGGCTAGGGTGAGGGACAAAGCGCACTGTCCACCCAGTGGCTAATTCCCGCGACTCTCTCTATGATGAAAACTTTCCCGCGCCAATGTCGGGAGTGATCAATGAGTTAGGGAAAAATCGCGCGATGACCATTTTAAACGACCTGGATTTGCGGCAGCTGGAAGCCTTCTCGGCGGTGATCTCTGCCGGGAGCGTCACGGCAGCGGCGAAGGCGCTCAATCGCTCGCAGCCGGCGGTGTCGCGCTTGATTCAGGAACTGGAACAGTCGCTCGGTTATCCGCTGTTTATCCGCAACGGCCCGCGCATTCATCCCTCGGAAGAGGCGTTGCAGCTGCATCAATACGTGCAGAAAGCGCTGCTATCGTTGCAGCAGATTCGCCTGCGCGCGCAGGAGATCGCTCACCAACAGCATCGTCCGCTGAGTATTGCCGCCACGCCCGCGCTGGCGGCGGGGTTGCTGCCGCAGGCGCTGGCCGCACTCAATTTGCAGAACAAAGTGCAGATCATCAGCGAATCCGCGGTTAATACCGCGCATGCAGTGATCACCGCGGAGGCCGATCTCGGTCTGTGCAGCTTGCCGCTGGAGCATCATGCGGTGGAGCTACACTGGATTGGGCAGTCGCAGTGCGTCGTGGCGCTGCCGGAGAACGATGAGCTGGCGGCGCAAACGCGGCTGTCGCTCAGCAGCCTGGCGGGACGCCGTTTGATTGCGCCGTGGAGCCCGCAGCGTCTACGCGGGCGCTATGAAAAAGCGCTGAAAAAGGTCAAAACGCCGCTGCATGAAACCATCGAGACTAACTCCTCCGCCAACATTCTCGGCTGCGTGCGCGCCGGATTGGGCGTAGCGATTCTTGAGCCGGTGACCGGTTGGGGCATGCCGCTGGCCGGTGTGGCGATTCGTCCACTGGAGGAGGATATTCCGTACTACTTTGGCGTGATCACGCCGCAAGGGCGACAAATCTCCACCGCTGCACAGGCCTTGGTGGAGGCCTTAGCCGACGCTGCGGCCCATTTGCTACCGGGCTTTGAACGCCTGCCTGCCAGCGAGCATCCGCGCATTATGCGCCTGATTAATCAGGATTAAATAACAGTGCGGATATCAACAAGGTCGTCATAAATGACGCCCCTACAATAGCCTCGTGAACCTCTTTCACCCTAAATAGTGACGCCACTCGCAAACCCGTAGGGTCGCCATTTATGGCGACCGGCAGCCAGCTCCAGACCCGCTTATAACATTTTCGGCATAAGATATAAGAAATCCATTGGTCAAAAGCTGAGCGAGATTGTTGACTCCGTTTTAGGGCAAGAGGATTATGCGAAACCTTAGCTCTTACTATGTGATTTGGTGATTAATACCCACTAACTATGTGTTATCAGGATAATGAGAATGCATAGTCACCAACGCACTTTAGTGGTTTCGCCCGTTTGCTGGCCGCCGCTTATTTCAGGGAAAAACGTGTATGACTTATGCCGCCGATGGCCTTGCCGCGCTGGAAGCACAGCTGCAGCAGGATCTGGAATATCTTGAACTGCCCGCGAAATCCTGGGTGCCAGCGCGCACCCAGGATGGCGCACCGGTGCGTGATGTGGTGGTGATCGGTGCAGGCATGTGTGGCCTGGCGGCGCTGGCTAAACTGCAGCTTACCGGCATCAGCAACGTGGTGGCCTATGACGCCGCGCCCGCCGGGCTGGAAGGTCCGTGGGTGACCTTTGCGCGCATGGAAACGTTGCGTTCACCGAAGTCACTGCATGGCCCGGCGCTCGGCATGGCGCAGCTGACGTTCCGCGCGTGGTTCACTGCGCAGTGGGGCAAAGAAGCCTGGCAGGAGCTGGATAAAATTCCCAAAGCGCAGTGGATGGATTATCTGATTTGGTATCGCAAAGTGCTGAATCTGCCGGTGCGCAACAATGTGCGCGTCACCAATATTACCTTCGAAGGTGAGTTAATCGCGCTCGATCTCAGCGGTGCCGAAACCGGCCGGGTTTACACCCGCCGTTTGGTGCTGGCTACCGGACGCTCTGGCCTTGGCGGTTTTGCCGTGCCGGACTTCCTGCAGGGTATCGAGCGTACATTCTGGGCGCACTCTGCTGACGACATTGATTTCGCTGCTTTGCAGGGCAAACACATTGCGGTGATTGGCGCAGGTGCATCGTCGATGGATAACGCCGCCACCGCGCTGGAAAACGGCGCGGCTGCCGTGGATCTGCTGATTCGCCGCCCACAGATGCCGCGCATCAACAAAATGACCGGTATTGGCAGCCAGGGCGTGGTGCACGGGATGCATCAGCTGCCGGACGCATGGAAATGGAAGTTTGTGGATTACACCGCGACCACGCAAACGCCGCCGCCGCGTTCTTCGACACTGCGCGTTTCACGTCATGCCAATGCCCGCTTCTTCCTCAACTGCGGCATCAAAGCGGTAAAACAGCAGGCCGATGAGTTGCTGATCGAAACCACCCAGGGCCCGCTGCGCTACGACTTTTTGATTGCCGCGACCGGCTTTAGCAACGATTTCCACGGACGCCCAGAGTTTGCCGCCATCGCACCGCATATCCGCAGCTGGCGCGACGGGCGTTACCAGCCAGAAATGGGCGCGCCGCGCGCCAATCTGCTTGAAGCGCCGGATCTCGGTCCCGCCTTTGAGTTCCGCGAATTGACGCCAGGCGCGTGTCCCGGACTGGCGCATATTCACTGCTTCAACGATGCCGCCATGCTGACGCACGGCAAAGTCTCCGGCGATATTCCGGCGGTGAGCGCCGGTGCCGATCGTCTGGTGCGCGGCATCAGCGCGTCGCTGTTTGCCGAAGACGTCGAGCAGCATTACGCCAACTTACAGGCTTTTGACACCCCTGAATTGCAGGGCGATGAATGGGTGGATTCCACGCCCTTACTCAACCAGGAGAACGCGCAGTGAGTGACGCAATTGATCGCGCAGTCGGCTTAAACGCTGAAGATGCGCTGTACGGTACGCGCCGCCTGCGCCCGGAATTTGTTGATGGCGCAGAACAGTGCCGTGTATCGGTGCTGGCACCTAATGATGATCAGGGCTTAGCGCCGGATGTGCGTTTTGCGCTGGCGCAGCGCATGGCGAAGCTGAATGGCGATGCCGAGCTGCAACGCGATTACCAGGCGCAACTGGCGGCGTTGCAGCCATCAGACGCGCTGCTGGCGCTGGCGGCCGGTGCCAGCGATCTCGCCGAACCGCTGGCGACTATCGCGCGGCATGCCGATCTCGTCACGCAGCAGCCAATGAACGCCACCGAGCAGCACATTCGCCTGCTGGAACAGGCAGGATTGAGCAATCCGCAGATTGTGGCGCTCTCTGAACTGATCGCTTTTGTTAACTTCCAGACGCGCGTTGCGGCCGGATTACGTTTGTTGAGGTCTGCATGATTCCGTCGGTTAATCTCAAGCCGCTGCACTGGCACCCTTATATCGCGCCGGTCGAAGTGGCAGACGCCACGCCCGCGCAGCTCGATGCGATGAAAGTGACGCCATCGAACAAAAAGATCTCCGAGTATGTGCGCACACTGGCGCACGATCCCGACAGCTACGTGGCGCGCACCGTGCTGTTCAACGCCATTATGTATGTTGAGGGCGGGCTGGATCGTACGGATCGTGAACTCGGCGCGCTGGGCGCGTCGATCGTCAACGGCTGCAAATATTGCGCGGTGGTGCACGCACGCCGCCATGCGCAGCTGGCAGAAAGTGATGCGGTAGTCAGTGCGATTTACTTCGATCGTGCCGATGTGCTCGGCGAGCGTGATGCGGCGATCTACCGTTTTGCCCGTCGTCTCTCCGTCACGCCGTCAGAGGCCAGCGCTGAGGATATGGCGGCACTGCGCGCGGTCGGCATGAACGATCAGGAGATTATCGATCTGATCCACGCCATCGCCATTTTCGGCTGGGCCAACCGTCTGATGCATGTGCTTGGCCATGCTGACCTGAATAAATAGGGGCTGCTGCATGTTAGAACTCAACGATATTAAGCTCGCTTACGGCAGCACGCCGATCCTGAAAGGCGTCGATCTGTCGGTAAAACGTGGCGATGTGGTGTCGATCATCGGGCCAAGCGGCACCGGTAAAACCACGCTGCTGCGCTGCATTAACTATCTGGCGAAACCGGCATCCGGCACCATTCAGCTTGATCAGATTCGCATGGATTATCAGGCACCGGACAAAGCGGCGATCCAGGCGATCCGCCTGCGTACCGCGATGGTGTTCCAGCAGTTCAACGTGTTCAAAAACATGACGGTGCTGGAAAACGTGATGGATCCGCTGATCGTTATTCAACGCAAAAGCAAACAGCAAGCGCGCGACATCGCCGTACAGGAGCTGGAGCGCGTCGGTCTGGGCGCCAAGCTCGATCACTATCCGTCGCAGCTTTCCGGTGGCCAGCTGCAGCGTACCGGCATCGCCCGTGCGCTGGCGGTGCGTCCGGACGTGATGCTGTTTGATGAACCGACCTCATCACTCGATCCAGAGCTGGTGGGCGAGGTGCTGAAAGTGATTAAAGACGTGGCGTCGTCCGGCATCACCTCGCTGCTGGTGACGCACGAGATGCAGTTTGCCAAAAGCATCTCTAATCGCATCGTGTTTATGGATCAGGGCGTGGTGGCCGCGCAGGGCAGCCCGACTGAGATGTTTGATAATCCCACCCTGCCGCGCCTTGCTCAGTTCCTCAATTCAGAACGCGTATTCTAATAATTAAAGGAATCAACCACATGCCTGCAATCAAAACCACATTACGTCGCCTGGCCGCGCCTGGCATCATCGCGCTGGCACTGATCAGCGGTAACAGCTTCGCGGACGCGGTGCGCACCATCAAAATCGCTACCGCGGCGGAATCCAAACCGCTGTCGTGGGGCGCGATTGGTCACGAGCCGCAGGGCTACGAGCCGGACGTGCTGAAAGCCATCAACGCCAAACTGCCGCAGTACAAATTCGTCATGGAAGGTGCGGCGGATATCGCCCAGGAAACCGGCCTGGCGACCGGTAAATATGACATGGCGACCGGCGGTTATTACAAAGCGCCGACGCGCAGCAAACAGTTCCTGATCCCGGATGCGCCGATTGGTGCCAGCCTGATGAAGATCTACAGCCGCAGCGATAGCAATATCAACGGCATGAAAGATCTGGTCGGCAAAAACATCGTGCCGGTTACCGCAGGTGGCGGCGTGTACAAATTCGTGACCCAGTGGCAGCAGGACAACCCAAACGACAAGGAGGAGATCAAAGCGTCGAGCGCAGGCGTGCCGTATCCGGATCGTCTGAAAGAAGTGCAGCGTGGCAAATATGATGCGCTGATCCTGCCTTCTAACCTCGGCGAGCAGACGGTGATCGACAACCAGAAACTGGCGATCAAAGCCAGCGAGCCGGTTTCCATCAACAACACTTACGTGCTGATTCACCGCTCCGCTGAAAACCAGGCGCTGAACGATGACATCAATAAAACGTTGCAGCAGCTGAAGGCCGACGGCACGCTGGATAAGCTGGCGCAGAAGTGGTTTGGCGAAGACGTCACCAAGTACATGAAGTAACAGATTCACCTGAAGCCGCTGCGCCCGGTGCTGAGCCGGGCGTTGCTTCATTGTTAGCAGGAGTGTTTCACCGTGAATCTGACTTCGATGATTCCCGAGCTGCTCTCGGCGCTGCCGTTGACGCTCGGCATAATGTTTGTTGCGATGATCGTCGGGTTCTTCCTGGCGCTGATCGCCACCGTATTCCGCGTGCGCCGCATTCCGGTGATTAGCCAGTTTGTGGATCTGTACGTCTCTTACGCGCGCAGCGTGCCGGTGGTGCTGCAGCTGTTTGTCGCCTTTTATGGTCTGCCGCTGGTGGCTGAGCAGTTCGGCTTCAGCGATTTTGTCACCGCCAATATCGCGGCGATGATTGGCCTGAGCCTCTATCACGGCGGTTTTCTTTCGGGAGTGTGGGCCGGCGTTTCTTGCCGTGGAGCGCGGCCAGCACGACGCCGCCGACAGCATGGGCTACAGTTTCCGCCAGAAAATGCTGCGCATTGTCGGGCCGCAGGCGGTGCACTTCGCGCTGCCGGGTTACGGCAATGCGATTATCTATCTGATTCATAACGTGGCGTTGGTGATGTACATCGGCGCGGCGGATGTGATGGCGACCGCGCATCTGATCATGGAACGCGACTACAACCAGTATCAGTTCGGTACCTATCTGGTGCTGGCGGTGCTCTATTCGCTGCTGTGCGGCGTGGCCTGGTTGATTATCCGTTTCTTCGAACAACGTCACGCGAAGTACAGCTCGAAAACCGCTGCACGCGTGAAATTCACCAGCGTCTGATAAGGGGGAGCAACCATGTTTGATCTTGAGGTTTTGCTGCCGGACTTCTGGAGCATTCTCGATGCGGTGCCGGTTACGCTGCTGATGGCGGTGACGGTGTTTATCTGCTCGACGCTGCTCGGCGGGCTGTTCGCTTTTGTGGAGCATCGCCGCATTCCCGTGCTGCGCCAGCTGGTGATCGCGTACAAAATCGCCTTCAAAGGCGTGCCGATGGTGGTGGTGATTTTCCTCGCCTATTACGGTTTGCCGCCGGCGCTGCACTATGTCGCTACCCTGTTTGGCGTGGAAGTGAATGCCCACTCGTTGCCGAACTGGGTGATCATTATCGTCGCGCTGAGCGCCTGCGTAGCGGCGTTCCAGGCGGAAGTGTGGAAGGGCGCGCTCAATTCGTTTGATAGCGGCCAATCGGACGCTGCACTGTCGCTTGGCTACAGCGGCGGCCAGCTGTTCCGTCGGGTAATGTTTCCGCAGATTATTGTGGCGGCGATCCCCGATCTGGCGAACGCCTTTATGGTGATTATGAAAGCGCTGTCGCTGGCGTTTGCTATTGAAGTGGTGGATATCTTCGCTCAGGCGCAATTGACCGCAGCGCTGAATTTCTACTACCTCGAAGCCTTCCTGATTGCGGTGGTGTTCTACATGGTGATTGCGTACGTCGTCACTAAAATTGCCGACAAGATTGAGGCGGCGCTGCGGGTGCGGACCTAAATCCTGGTCGCCATGAATGGCGACCCTACAAAACCCGCATAACCAATCACGTAGGGTGCGCATTTATGCGCACCTTTTTTATCGCCATCATAACTTTCATTCTGCAAGTTACTTGCAAAATGAAAGTCACTCTGTAACAGTATTCGACACCAAAACAATGTCGGATATCCAGCCTTGAAAAACCAACCGCTTTGCAACATGCCTTGTCCCGTCGCGCGCAGCCTCGGCCGTATTGGCGATGGCTGGAGCATGCTGATCATGCGTGATGCGCTGGCCGGTTTTACCCGCTTCGATGAGTTCCAGAAAAGCAGCGGCGTGGCCCCCAACATTCTGTCGCGTCGGCTAAAAGAGCTGGTGGAGGATGGCCTGCTGCAGAAGGTGTGTTACAGCACCAGTCCGGCGCGCTACGAATATCATCTCACGCCGATCGGGCGCGATTTTCGCGGCGTGATTCTGGCGCTGACGGAGTGGGGCAGTACGCACTTTTCGCCGGAAGGTCGCCAGATGCAGCTGGTGGAAACCGCCACTCAGCGTCCGGTGAAGATGCAACTGGTCGATAGCGAAAATGGTCAGCCGCTTAGCCTGGACAAATATCAGATGGTACCCGGCCCGGCGGCGGTGCCGATGATGCACTATCGCCATGACTATCTGCAGAAAAAACGCGCTGGAGACAACGCAGTGAAATTCGCGCCGCCGATTCTTTGATGTAAAGCCGGCGGTTTAAAGGAGTTATTTATGAGCAAACGTATTGTAATCACCGGCATGGGGCTGGTCTCGCCGCTTGGCTGCGGCACGGAGGCGGTGTGGCAATCGCTGCTGGCGGGGAAATCGGGCATCAGCGCCCTACCGCCAGAGATGGTGCAGGATATCGCCTGCAAAGTGGCGGGGCAGGTGCCGACGCTGGAGCAGGATGCGCAGCACGGCTTTAATCCCGACGGCATCATTGCCGCCAAAGATCGTAAGAAAATGGATCGCTTTATCGAGTTCGCGCTGGTGGCCGCCCATGAAGCGCTGGCGCAGGCCAACTGGTCGCCGCAGGATGTGACGCAGCAGCAGCGCACCGCCACGGTGATCGCCACCGGCATCGGCGGCTTTAACGAAATCGCCAATGCGGTAGAAACCACCGCTGCGCGTGGGCCGCGTCGGCTGTCGCCGTTTACCATTCCTTCGTTTCTCGCCAACCTCGCGGCGGGACACGTCTCGATTGCACATGGCTTTCGCGGGCCGATTGGCGCACCAGTAACCGCCTGTGCGGCCGGGGCGCAGGCGATTGGCGATGCGGCACGACTGATCCGCAGCGGCGAAGCGGATATTGCGCTGTGTGGCGGCGCTGAAGCGGCGATCCATCGCGTTAGCCTGGCGGGATTTGCCGCGGGGAAGGCGATGTCGGGCGGCTTTAACGATCATCCTGAGCAGGCTTCGCGCCCGTTTGATCGTGACCGTGACGGCTTTGTGATGGGCGAAGGCGCGGGTTTGCTGGTGATTGAATCGCTGGAACATGCCCAGGCGCGCGGCGCCACACCGCTGGCGGAGCTGGTGGGTTACGGCACCAGTGCGGATGCTTACCATCTCACCGCCGGGCCGGAAAATGGCGAAGGAGCGCGCCGGGCGATGGAAACCGCGCTGGCGCAGGCCGGGATTTCCCCTGCTGAGGTGCAGCATATTAATGCGCATGCCACCTCGACGCCGGTGGGTGATAAGGGTGAGCTGGCGGCGATCGCTTCACTGTTTGCCGGCAGCCAGGTGGCGATCACCTCAACGAAATCGGCCACCGGGCATCTGCTGGGTGCGGCGGGCGGCGTGGAAGCGATCTTCTCGATTCTGGCGCTGCGTGACCAAATTGCCCCGCCAACCCTGAACCTGCAACATCCGGATGAAGCGGCGGCAGGGCTGAATCTGGTGGCGTTGACCGCACAGCCGACGGCGATGACCTATGCATTATCCAACGGCTTTGGTTTCGGCGGGGTGAATGCCAGTTTGCTGTTTAAAGCCTGGCGCTAGCGCAGATTTATCGCGATTCCCTATAATGGGGCGAAGATATTTTGCCAGAATCGCCAACTTGACCACTGAAACCTCAACCCAGCAGCTGGCGGAAGAACTCCGCCAGCTTGTCAGTCATCTGGTGCGTAATGTGCGTGTAGCCACGGCGACCGTACGCACGTCGCAATATGAAACCCTCGATCTGCTCGACAGCCATCAGGCGCTCTCCATCGCGGACCTCGCGCGACTGCGCGGCGTGAAGCATCAAAGTATGCGTCTGGTGATTAACGAGCTGGAGTCACAGGATTTGGTGCTGCGGCAAAAAAGTGCGCTGGACGCGCGGGCCCAGGTGATCGTGCTGAGCGATCGGGCACGCGCTGCTTTGGCCGCCGCACGTCAACAGCGCGCTGAGTGGATTGCGGCGCGCATTGATGATCGGCTTAACGAGCACGATCGCGACGATCTGCAGCAAGGCCTGGCTGTGCTGCGCAAGTTGCTTTAGCCGGGCGGATTGGCGCTGCGTAGCTGATTGATCACCGCCTGCAGCGTATTCATGCCCCAATGTTCGGCGTATTTCCCCGCTTCGATCCGCACCATATCGATCACCGCGATCGTCACCGCTAGACCGGTGGGTGCGATCCCCATCAGCGATCCGCTGTGTATGCCGCGAATAGTTTTACGCGTGGTGACCCAATCACGTTCGGCGATTTGATCCTCAATCTGCACCTGTAGTTCTGAGAAAGCGGGACGCAGGATCTGATCGAAAGTGTGCCACAGGCTTTCGCGATCGTTAGGCGCGCCGGCAGGTGCGGAGCGGTTGATAAAGTTTTCTGCGACGAGTTGCTCGAACGCCTGGCGATTGCCGTCGGCAATCACCTGCTGATTGAAGCGGCGCACTATGGCTTTGTTCTGTTCTGACATGCTGATTCCCCTCTGAATATATACAGTTTAACTGTATATATTTAACGGTAAGCGGGGGAAGGGGTGTTAGTTATGTTGTGCTTTGTGCGGAGTTTACTGCGAATAGAGTCTGCTGCGTGCTGATGCCCTCACCCCAGCCCTCTCCCACAGGGAGAGGGAGCAAAAAGTGCCCTTATCCGCGTAGAAGAGGGAGGTGCTGGTGTAATGATGGAGTTAGATAAGGTTAGATGGGGCGTGGTCGGTTCCCTCTCCCGCGGGCGGGAGAGGGTTAGGGTGAGGGGAAAAACGCACCAAACTCAGCGCTTACCCAGCGCTTCCCACAGTCCCAGCAAATAGGTGGTGCCCAGCGCGCGGTCGTATAAACCATAACCGGGACGTCCGGTTTCGCCCCAGATAAAGCGGCCGTGATCCGAGCGAATGTAGCCATCGAAACCGTTGTCATGCATTGACTGCAGCACTTTATACATATCCAGCGAGCCATACTCGGTTGGGTGCGCGCACTCGTAGAAATCTTTGTCCTGAATAATCTTGATGTTACGCACATGGGCAAACGGAATACGTTTGCGGCGCGAGAACTCAGCCAGAATGGCGTAGACATCATTGTTCGGATCTTCCGCTATCGATCCGGTGCACAGCGTTATGCCGTTGGCTTCAGAATCCACCACGTTACAGATCCAGTCGAGATCGTCGCGGTTTTTCACCACGCGCGGCAGGCCGAAGATCGAATACGGTGGATCGTCCGGATGAATCGCCATCTTCACGCCAACCTCTTCACACACCGGGATCACCGCTTGCAGGAAGTAAGCGAGATTCTCACGCAGCTTGTTGTCATCCACATCTTTATATTGCGCAAACAGATCCTGCACTTTCGCCAGACGCTCAGGTTCCCAGCCCGGCAGGGCGAAACCGTTTGAGTTGCCTAACACTTCCTGCACCACTTCATCGAGGCTCTTATCAATGCCTTTCTTCTCGAAAGCCATGGTGAGCGAGCCGTCTGGCAGCACGTAGTTCATGTCGGTCTTCATCCAGTCGAACACCGGCATGAAGTTGTAGCAGATCACTTTTACGCCGGCGTCCGCCAGGTTGCGGATGCTCTGCTTATAATTTTCGATATAGCGATCGCGGCTGGGCAGGCCAATTTTGATATCGTCGTGAATGTTAACGCTTTCGATCACTTCGACGGTTAATCCGGCGGCATGCACCTGCTCAACCAGCGCGTTGATCTTATCGACCGGCCAGGTTTCACCCACCGGCACGTCGTACAGTGCGCCAACCACGCCGCGTACGCCCGGCACCTGGCGAATATATTCCAGCGAAACTTTATCTTCTTTCGGACCAAACCAACGCATTGTCAGTTGCATAATGTCATCCACCGTTATCGTGTCTGTGATAACTGATAAACTACCATTCTAGTAAACATCATGACAGCGTGACGCATGGAATATGCCTTGATCCGCGTCACAGAACACACTTTATCCCCGCCGGTAGAGCCTTAATGCTGCACCACCAGATCATTGAAATGATCTTTGTATTTGAACAACTCCAGATCGGATCGTAAGCCTAATTTGCGCAGCGCGGTCTGTTTTTGTCCGCTGATGGTTTTGCGACTGCGCGCATATTTGACCGCGATCTGCGTGACGCTTAAGCCATCCAGATAGCAGCGGATCACTTCGAGTTCACGAGGGCTCAGCTCGCGCAAGATCAGCGTGATCTCATCACCCATCTGGCGCGGCAGCAGGTAGTCATGCATTTCGCGATCGCTTTCGTGGAACTTATCCATCTCCATCAACATGTCGGCGGTGAGAAAACGCTTGTTGCGACACACCTGATGCAGCGCGGTAATCAACACTTCCTGGTCTTCACTTTTACCAACAAAGCCTTGCACGCCGGCTTTCAGCAGCAGCTGCACGATGGCCGGTTTCTCCACCGCCGAGGAGACCAGAATTTTCAGTTCGGGATAGCGCACGCGCAGCTGTTTAACCATCTGCAGGCCGTCGAGCTCGTCCTCGCCGAGCATGTAGTCAAGCACCAGCACATCGACCGTATGGCGCTGTAAAAACGCCATCAGCTGCTGGCGCTGGGAGAAAGCACCCGCCAGGTCCAGATCGGCCTCCTGCGCCAGACGATACTGAATGGCTTTACCGATCAGCGGATGATCGTCTAAAACCGCCACCTGCCAGATTGCACCTTCTTTCATGAGTTCACCTCTTCATTGTCACTGGTTTCTAATGCGCGCTGGAACAACGTATTCAGCTCTGCCACTGCGGTGACAACCGCGGGCAGATGGTGTTGTAGTTGCGCACTGTCGTGTTGTTCTGCTGCCTGTTCGCTGGCGAAGCAGCTGTGCTGTAGGGCCTCGGCATGCAGCAGTTTGGCGCTGCCGAGCAGTTGATGTGCGGCATGACGCGCGCTGGCGAAATCCTCTTCGTCTACTGCTTGCTGTAACTGAGCGAGGTCGCGCGCATTTTGCTGCTGGGCGGTGATCACCAGATCGCGCCAGGCTTGCGGATCGTTGGCCGCCAGATTTTCCAGCGTTAACAAGGTGTCATGGCGGGGTTGATGCGTCGGCGCGCCCGTCACCACCTGCAGCAGTTGCGTGCGCTCCAGCGGTTTAAACAGGCAGCCATTCATACCGGCTTGGGTAGCGAGTTGCGCGACGCGCTCTTCCGCCATCGCCGTCAGGCCGTAAACCGGCACGGCACGACGATTGAGTAATTTCTCCTCGGCGCGCAGCTGACGCGTAAAGGCGAAGCCATCCATGCCGGGCATGTTGCAGTCGGTGATTACCCGATCGAGTTCATGTTCGCGCCACAGGGCCAGCGCCGCTTCGCCGCCGTCGGCCACCAGCACATGATGTCCGGCGTAACGCAGCTGCTGGGCCAGCAGCATGCGGTTGGTGGCGTTGTCATCCACAATCAGCATGCGCAGGGCAACCTGAACGCTCGAATCCACCTGCGGCGTTTCTGCCTCGGCTGCAGTTATCGTGGTGGGTTGAGCGGTGAAACGCAGCATAAAGACGCTGCCGGCATCGGGTTCGCTCTCCACGTGCAGCTCGGTGCCCAGCATTACCGCCAGGCGGCGACAGATATTCAGTCCAAGTCCGGTACCGCTCACGCGATTCGTGCCCTGATCAACCTGAATAAAGGGTTCGAAAATCGCCTGCTGCTGTTCAGGCGTGAGACCAACGCCGCTGTCACACACTTCCAGCACGTACTCGGGTTTGCTGATATCAGCCTGATACAGCGCCACTTCCACTTCGCCCTGCGCGGTAAACTTAATGGCATTACTCACCAGGTTCGCCAGAATCTGCTTTAGCGCCACCGCATCGAACAGCACGCAATCCTGATCGATCTCCAGCATCACCTTGAGTGCCAGGCCTTTATTGTGCGCAACCTGGCGGAACAGCGCTTCGGTGTCGTACACCACATCGCTCAAGGACATTGGCATCAGGCGGATGCTGAAGTGGCCGGATTCGATTTTCGCCAGGTCGAGAATATCGCCCACCAGTGACAGCAGTGAGCGCGAGGATTGCCACGCCAGATCGATGTTCTTCTGCCTTTGCTGTTGATCGCTCTGACCCAAATGTTCGATCTCCAGCAGGCCAATCAGGGCGGCGAGCGGTGTGCGGATTTCATGGCTCATGTGCGAAAGGAAGGTACTTTTGGCTTCGCTGGCACGCAGCGCCGCTCGTTTCGCTTTGCGTACATCATCCAGCAGCGTTTCGATGTAATGCAGCTGGTTGCTGATTTCCCGCTCGTGCTGACGCTGTTTCGCCAGCGAAGATTTGAGTAAATGGTTGCGCCACAGGAAAAACAGCAGGCAAGCACCCGTTATCGCGACAATGCGTAATATGTAGCTGCGATAGCTTTGCCACGAGGTGCTGGTGGCTGGCGGCGTGTATTTAATCCAGCGCTCCATCAGCGACTGCAGCGTGGGTTGGGGAATATCGGACAGCGCTTTATTGAGAATGGCAATCAAGTGCTCATCCGCCGCGTTGGTGGCCATCGCCATGCGAAACATCGGCAATGGCGCCACAAATGCCACTTTGAAGCGATCGTTAAAGTGATTGTTGAGTAGATACTGCGCCGACTCATACGGCACGATAAAGCCGTCTACCTGCTTCTCCTGCAGTTGCCCGAGTGAATCAATCGAGACGGCGTTTTCATTGAAATCGATCTCTGGCCAGCGACGACGCAGGTCAAAGCGATAGTAAGAGCGCTCATAAATGCCGATACGTTTGCCCGCCATCTCATCAAAGCTGCGCCAATGGCTGTCGCTGCGGGTCATCACCACCCAGGGAGAATAGATATAAGAGCGGGTGTAGCTGATGTGCTGACTTTGCTGCGAGGCGGCATCGCTGACCACAATCAGTGAATCCCGCTGATTCACCAGCGCATCGCGCATGTTGGCCAGGCCTTGCATCGGCTGGTAGTGAAAACGGATGCCGGTGCGCTGCGAGATCAGTTTTAGCAGATCGACGCTCAAGCCCGCCACGCGCTGCTTTTCATCAAGAAAGGTGAAAGGCAGATGCATGGGATCGTATTTGACGGTGATATCGCGATGCTGCGCCAGCCAGCGGGCTTCTGCTTCAGTAAGATCCAGCGGATGATTTTTTACTACGGATTGATAATCCAGCCCCCAGGCTTCGGCGATTTGTACCGCATTGCGCAGCGGGATATTGATCAGGATTTCGTTGATCGCGGCGATCAGCGTTTCGTTGCCGGCGCGGGTGGCAAAGCGCGCGTCGACATCATTGGTATACGGCGTGCTGTGTGCTTCGATGATGTTCTGCAGGCCGCGCTGTGACAAATAGCGCTGGGTAGCGGAATTGCTCCAGAACACCGCGTCTTGCTTAAAGGCAGTATCGGTGTAGGCCCACAACGGGGGCGAGGCCGGGATTAACGTCGCCTGCGGATAGCGCTGGTGCAGCAGCGCTTTCAGTTCGTCATCGCCGTAGTACATCAGCTGATAGCGGCTATCTTTCAACTCGCGATCAAACTTTGCTTGGCGACGGCTGATCAACACACTTTGCGCCAGCGAATAGGGAATGCTGAGCGCCAGTTTGGTCTGGTGATTGGCGGACTGCGGGTAGTAAGGAATTAAATCGACTTGCTGATTATTCAGTGCATCAACCAGCTCTATGCGGCTATCGAATTTTTTGATCTCTACCGGCAGGTTCAGCGTTTTGGCGATGATGGCGAGATAGTCGGCCGACAGGCCTTCGAAGGCATCTTTTTCCAGCTCAACCGAATAGGGCGGCAACGAGTGGCTCCAGATGCCAACGCGTAACACCTTATGGCGCGTTTGCCATTGCTGACTGGCAGGATTCAGGGTGACTTCCGGCGCCACTAAGCCATAACGCGGTGTGAAATTGAGCGGGGATGCACTCCAGGCAGAGAGGGAAAAGCCCAATAGAAAAATCATGCTTAGAATGCGTTTGCCCACGAATCAGTTCTCAGTCATCAATGCCTGCGTCATGCACGGCCAGCGTGGCGGTGCAACCTATCGACGCGACTTCAATGCGCCAGATGACTTCTCACAGCGGCACGCAGCGCAACAATAATTAAATAAAACTAAGAATTTTCTTAGTTTCGTATTAGGACGGTTTGTTATGAAAAAGCGCAGCCGCGCACGAGAAGGGGAAGTGATGTACTTATGGCTGGTACTTAATTAAGTTAAGTCAGCTGTTTTTGCTGCATAGTTTCGACGTTACTCCTGAAGTCGGCGCAATTTACCGCTGCTAATCGGCTTTTCATTTGTTTTATTTACAGAAACTTCCTGGCAGGCAAAATAGCGCTTATTTCCTCTCCCTCAGCCAATCATGTCCGAAGAAGCGCTGCGTCAGCAGATTCAAAACCTGAAAAAGCATAATGCGCGATTGAAGCGTATAGCGCATGACGCGCGTAACAAGCTGAGTGCAGCGCTGGACGGAACCGGTCTTTGTTTGTGGCAGCTGGATATTCCCAGCGGCAAGCTGGTGATCTTTAATCGTCGCTGGGGCGCAATGCTGGGTTTCCAGCCAAAAGAGACCAAAGCGCAGTTCGACGTGTGGCGCGAACGCCTGCATCCGGACGACGCTGACGAAGTGCTGAAAGCCTTTTACGATCACATTGAAGGGCGCGCGCCTTACTACGAAGCGCTGCACCGCATGCTGGGCAAGAATGACCAGATTAAATGGGTGCTGGATCGCGGGCGCGTCACCGAATGGGATGAGGCAGGCAACCCGATCAAGGTCACCGGCACGCACATTGATATGACCAAAGAGAAACAGTACGAAGCGCAGCTCTCGTCTTTGGCGCATCACGATCCGCTGACCGGGCTGACCAACCGCCACGCGTTGCACACGCAGTTCAGCAAGCTGAAAGCGTTGGGACCGCTGTGTGTGGCGTTTATTGATCTCGACAACTTTAAACACGTTAACGACACGCTGGGACACCGCAGCGGCGATGAGGTGCTGATTCAGCTTAGCCAGCGCATCATCGACGTGGTGCCCCCGAACGTGGTGATTGGCCGCCTGGGCGGCGATGAGTTTGTGCTGCTGATGCCGTTTCTTATCGACTATCCCAAAGTGCGGATTATGCTGCAGGCGGTGCTGGATGCGGCGCTGACGCCGTTTGATATTGATAACGGTCATGCGCAGATTGGTGCGTCGATTGGTATTGCCCAGGTGCAGGAGCGTGACGGTTTTGATGATGCGCTGACGCGTGCCGATGAGGCGATGTATCAGATTAAGAAGAACGGTAAGCAGGGGTTTGGGTTGGCATCCTCTGCGCTTTGATGCCCTCACCCTGGCCCTCTCCCACAGGGAGAGGGAAATGCTGCCATATGCAATAACGTATTCGCTCGATCGGTTCCCTCTCCCGCTTGCGGGAGAGGGTTAGGGTGAGGGCACCAGCCCGCAGAGGACTAAAACGCAAAACACGAACAGCCCAGCGCGCCCCAGAACGCATTATTATCCGACACCGGCACCGATGACTGGCGTGCGACATCGTGCGAGTGACTATGCACGCCGCACGGTCCGCTGCACTGATGCACTTTCGGCATCATCGCGGCGCGGCCATTGGCCTGCGGCGGGGCGCTGCGATAGTGGCCTGGCACCGTTACCACCGGCGACCACTCGGGCAGCACCGGCACCGGCGGCGGTGACAGCGGCGTGAAGCCACCCGCGGCATACACCACTTCGCCATCCACCAGCGTCAACACCGATTCAATGCCTTTGATCTCCTCTTCCGGCACGCTGAAGAAATCTTTCGACAGCAGCACCAGATCCGCCAGCTGGCCGACTTTGATCTCGCCCTTAGCGCTCTGCTCATTGGAGAACCAGGCGCTACCTTTAGTCCACAGCATCAACGCGGTTTCGCGGTCAATGCGTGCATTATCATCGTACAGTTGCATGCCGCCGACGGTGCGACCGGACACCAGCCAGTAGAGCGCGGTCCACGGGTTGTAGCTGGCGACACGCGTGGCATCGGTACCCAATCCTACCGGCACCCCGGCTTCCAGCATGCGCGCCACCGGCGGCGTCTGTTTTGCTGCCTCTTTGCCGTAGCGATCGACAAAATATTCGCCCTGAAACGCCATACGATGCTGCACCGCCAGGCCGCCGCCGAGCGCCTTCACGCGTTCAATATTGGCTTCGGTGATGGTCTCCGCGTGGTCGAAGAACCAGTGCAAGCCGTTAAACGGAATATCGCGGTTCACTTTCTCGAAAACGTCGAGCATGCGGCTAATCGATTCGTTATAGGTGGCGTGCAGGCGGAACGGCCAGCGGTGTTCCACCAGATGGCGCACCACGCGCTCCAGCTCATCTTCCATGCCGGGCGCTAAATCCGGACGCGGTTCGAGAAAATCTTCAAAATCGGCGGCTGAGAACACCAGCATTTCCCCGGCGCCGTTGTGACGCAGGAAATCGGTGCCCTGGCCGGGCTTCAGCATATCGGTCCAGCGTTCGAAATCCTGCAGTTCATGGCCGGGATTCTGGGTGAAAAGGTTGTAGGCAATGCGCACCGTCAGCTGCTTTTTGGCATGCAGTTCGGAAATCACATCGTAATCATCTGGAAAGTTTTGGAAACCACCGCCGGCATCGATAGCGCTGGTCAGGCCGAGGCGATTTAGCTCACGCATAAACTGACGCGTCGAGTTCACCTGCTGCTCCAGCGGCAGTTTTGGACCTTTCGCCAGCGTGGCGTACAGCAGCATGGCGTTGGGACGGGCGATCAGCATCCCGGTTGGATTGCCGTTGCTGTCGCGCTGAATCTCGCCACCCGGCGGGTTCGGCGTGTCTTTGGTGTAACCCACCACGCGCAGCGCGGCGCGGTTGAGCAGGGCGCGATCGTACAGGTGCAGGATAAATACCGGCGTGTCAGGCGCGGCGGCGTTGATCTCATCCAGCGTCGGCATGCGGCGTTCGGCAAACTGGAACTCGGTCCAGCCGCCGACCACGCGCACCCACTGCGGCGACGGCGTGCGCAGCGCCTGGTCACGCAGCATGCGCAACGCATCCACCAGCGACGGCACGCCTTCCCAGCGCAGCTCAAGATTGTAATTCAGCCCACCGCGAATCAGGTGCAGATGCGAATCGTTGAGGCCAGGAATACCGGTGTGACCTTTGGCATCAATAATTTGTGTGTCACTTCCGGCGAAGCGCATCACCTCGGCTTCACTGCCGACCGCGAGAAATTTGCCGTCTTTAATTGCCACCGCTGTGGCCAGCGGATTGGCACGATCTACCGTGTGGAACTTGCCGTTAGTGAAAATCAGTGAGGCCGTTGTCATGGTTTTTCTCCAAAAGATTTCGCATTGCGTGGCTGAGTCAGTGTTAAAGCGCTTGCTTCGTTGGTTAAAAAAATACGAAATGAGAGCAGTTATTGATAACGGATTGTTTTTGGTTTGTTGTTCAACAAATTTTGGGGAGGAGGGGCAATGCGTTTAAACCTTGAGGCGCTGTTGATTCTGGACGCGCTGGATCGCCACGGCACCTTTGCGGCGGCGGCCGCGCGACTATTCAAAACCGCCTCGGCATTGAGTTACACCGTGCAGAAGATGGAGAGCGACCTGAAAATCACGCTGCTCGATCGTTCTGGTCATCGCGCCACCTTTACGCCGACCGGGCGCCTGATGCTCGATAAAGGGCGCACGCTGCTGCGCGCGGTGAATGAACTGGAACAGCAGGCGCGCTACGTGGAGAGCGGTTGGGAAAGCCAGCTGGTAATAAGCGTAGATGCCTCCGTGCCGTTTAGCCTGCTGACGCCGTTGATTGATGCGTTTTATCAGCAGCATCCACATACCCAGCTGCAGTTCCGCCAGGACGTGCTCTCCGGCTGCTGGGAAGCGCTAAACTATGGCGAAGCGGACATTGTCTTTGGCGCGGTGCAAGAGCCCGCCACGCGCAAAGAGATCGTCTGCCAACCGCTGGGCTGGCTGGAATACGTGTTCGCGGTTGCGCCCGGGCATCCGTTAGCCAGTGCAGCGGAGCCGCTGCAGCGCGAACTGATTCGCCAGTATCGCGCCGTCACCGTGCACGACTCCTCGCGTCACGGGGCGGGCGTTGATTTACGCGTGCTGGATGAACAGAAAACCTTGAACGTGCACGATTTCCCCACCAAGCTGCAGGCGCAGCTGGATGGCCTTGGCTGCGGCTATTTGCCGCTCTATCTGGCGCGTCCACATCTGGCAAGTGGGGCGCTGGTGGCGCGCCAGCTGGATAGCGAATGCCGTCGCGATATGGCGTACCTGGCATGGAACGAAAGCGCCTGCGGTAATGCCGCCACCTGGTGGCGTGAGCATCTCCTCACGCTGCCAGGTTTGCATGATATCTACCTGCCCGCGTAATCAGATGGCGATATGGTGGCTGACCTGCGGGGCATCTTCGCCCTGATGATATTGCAGCACCGCCTGTTGCAGCGCAGCATCAGCGTGGGAAACGCGCTGGTGCTGACGCAAATGCTCCTGCCACGACTCCACCAGAAACCACTCCAGCAGCGCGTTGGGGTCGTCGGTTTGCGCCATCAATCCCCATGAGTAAGCGCCATCGCGGCGGCGTGACTGCGCCAGCTTATGGATAGCCAGTTTGAACGCGGCGCGATCTTCTGGCATCACGCGATAGCGAATCTGAATCAATACCGGCCCCTGACGCACATCGAGGTTGGCATCCACCTCCGGTTCCACCCAGTGCAGCGCGGGCTGCAGATCGGCTTCACCGGCTGGCAACACCAGACGTTTCAGCAGCAGCGCGCTGATAATCAGGCCCGCTCCGGCGATCAGCAGCGTATTGGCCAGGCCGATATGTTGGGCGATTAAGCCCCATGCCAGGCTGCCGCCCGCCAGCGTGCCGTTGAACACCATCAAATAGACCGCTAAACCGCGACCGCGCACCCAATCGGGCAGCACCGCTTGCGCGACGCCGTTCAACGTCGTGAGCGCGATAATCCAGCCCACGCCCAATACCAGCATCAGCATCAGCGCCAGCCACTGCGGCGGACTCATGGCTAATCCCAGCATCACTAGTGCGCTCAGCACCGCAGAGAGCAGCAGCAGGCCATCATGACTCATTGAGCTGCGCAGACGCGGCAGCAGCAGCGCGCCGGCAATGGCACCGCCGCCCACCGCGCCGAGCAGCAAGCCGTAGAAGCCAGCGGTGCCTTGCAGCATGTTGCGGGCGACTAACGGCAGTAACGCCCAAATGGCGCTGGCGAAGGCGAAGTACAGCGCGGCACGCAATAACACGCGGTGCAGATCGTGGCTGGCGCGCACGTAACGCAAGCCAGCACGGAACGCGCCGAAGAAGTGTTCATTCAGCTCGGTTTTTGCTTTCGCTGGACGCTTCCAGTACAGCAGCGCGGCGATAACGAAAAAGTAGCTCGCCACATCCGCCCCGTAGGCCGCCATCGCCCCGAAACTGGCCAGCAGTAACCCGCCCGTGGCTGGACCGATGGCGCGCGCGATGTTGATGCCGAGCGAGTTGAGTGCCACGGCGTTTTTCAACTCATGACGCGGCACCAGCTCCGGCACAATCGCCTGCCAGGCAGGACCAAACAGCGCTGCGCCAATCCCGCCGACGAAGGTCAGCCCGATTAACCATTCGACGGTCAGCCAGTGGTTATGCGACAGCAGCAGCAGGGTGCCGCTGACGCTGGCCATTAATATTTGCACTACAATCAGCAAGCGGCGGCGGTCAACAATATCTGACAGCACGCCCGCGGGCAGCGCCAGCAGGAACACCGGCAAGGTCGCAGCGGTTTGCATCAGCGCCACGGCGGTGGGGTTATCGGATAAGCCGGTCACCAGCCAGGCGCTGGCGACATCGCGGATAAAGCTGCCGGTATTGCCGAGTACCGAGGCGGTCCAGATCAGGGCGAATAGCCCGTAACCGAAGGGAGAGAAGGCACCGCTGCGCGGCGTGGCTGATTGGGGCTGGCTCATCATCATGTTCCTGTAAGAGTGCGATGTAAGCACCTTACGAAGCCTGCAGTCTGCTTGATAGCGGAAAAAATCCATCAACTTGTCCAGGCTTTTTTAACAGCGCTTGAGCCGCAAAAAAGATTGAACAAGTTGTCAAAATCTCTGCTTTAGGTTTTTCCCCTCGCTCGATGTAGTTTGATTGGCAGACACAACATCACTCACTTACGGAGCAAAAAACATGAGCACATTCAAGACGAAAGACGGCGTTAACCTCTATTTTAAAGATTGGGGTAAAGGTCAACCGGTGCTGTTTAGTCACGGCTGGCCGCTGGATGCCGATATGTGGGATAGCCAGCTGAATTTTCTGGCTGAACGTGGCTACCGCGTCATTGCTTTTGACCGTCGCGGCTTTGGTCGCTCCGAGCAGCCGTGGGAAGGCTACGACTACGATACCTTTGCCGATGATATTCAGGGTCTTATTGAGCATCTGCAGTTGAATGAGGTGACGCTGGTGGGCTTCTCAATGGGCGGCGGCGATGTGTCGCGCTATATCGGGCGTTACGGTACGGAGAAAGTGAAAGGGTTGGTGCTGCTGGGCGCGGTCACGCCTATCTTCGGTAAAACCGCCGATCATCCCGAGGGCGTTGAGCAGTCGGTGTTTGATGGCATTAAAGATGGCTTACGTAAAGATCGGGCGCAGTTTATCAAAGAGTTCGCTACGCCGTTCTATGGCATCAACGCTAGGCAAACAGTTTCTGACGGCGTGCTGACGCAGACGCTAAATATTGCGCTGCTGGCATCGCTGAAAGGCACTATTGATTGTGTGACCGCCTTCTCCGAGACCGATTTCCGCGCAGATATCGCTAAGGTTGATGTGCCAACGCTGGTGATCCATGGCAGTAACGATCAGATCGTGCCGTTTGAAGCCACCGGTAAACTGGTGCATGAACTGATTAAAGGTTCGGAATTGAAGGTTTACGAGAACGGCCCGCATGGCTTTGCGGTGACGCATCAGGATCAGCTGAATGCGGATTTGCTGGCGTTTTTACAGAAGTAAGGTGCGGTTTTTCCCTCACCCTAACCCTCTCCCGCAGGCGGGAGAGGGGACTAATCCAGCGAATACGTTATGACTGTCTGCTGCAATATTTAATCTTCTCACCCCTAATTATTCCCTCTCCTGCAGGCGGGAGAGGGGACTGATCCAGCGGATACGTTATGACTGTCTACTGCAATATTTAATCTTCTCACCCCTAATTATTCCCTCTCCCGCAGGCGGGAGAGGGGACTGATCCAGCGAATACGTTATAACTGTCTGTTGCAATATTTAATCTTCTCACCTCTAATTATTCCCTCTCCTGCAGGCGGGAGAGGGCTAGGGTGAGGGCATTTAGGGCATCAGCGCACCATCTCAATCCGCCAGTAAATGCCCATACATCGTCATCAATCGGCGGGTAACACCGTTGGTCCAGCCGAAACCATCCTGCAGCGGATATTCGCCGCCGCCGCCCGGACGGGAACGATCGCCGCTGATGTCATATTTCTCTACCAGCTTATGGTGCAGCGTATAGAAATTATTCACCGTATTCAGCCAGTTAACGGCAATTTCCGTCGCCAGCGTCTCTTCGCCATAATGATTCAATCCGACCACCGCCATCCACTGCAGCGGAGCCCAGGCATTTGGTTTATCCCACTGCTCGCCGCTCTCCACCATCGACGTTAACAAGCCGCCTTGCGTCAACAGCAAATGACGCAGCGCCACGGCCTGCAGGTGCGCCTGTTCGGGCGACGCGAGGCCGAGGAACAGTGGCACCACTGCAGCGGCGGTGAAGGCGCCAAAGCGCTCGCGACGCCAGTCGTAGTCACGATAAACCCCGGCGGTGTTATCCCACAGGTAGCGGTGAATTGCCTGCTTACGCGCATCGGCTTTTTTCTGCCATGCCAGCGCCGTCAGCTCTTCGCCCTTGGCATGCGACAGCGTCGAAATCATCAGTTCCAGCTTGTAGAGGAATGCGTTGAGATCGATCGGAATAAATTGTGTGGTGCGAATACTCGCCAGACGCTGCGGATCGCGCAGCCAGCGTGAAGAGTAATCCCAGCCTGATGCGGCACCGGCACGCAGATCGCGATACACTTCGTTCGCCGGACGTCCCGATTTTTTCGCGGTTTCAATATCTTCCAGCCATGACTCATCACGCGGCGTGTCGCGGTCATCCCAGTAACGGTTCAGCAGCGAACCATCTGGCATGCGCACCACGTGGCGATAGGCCTGATGCGGCATCAGTTCGCCCGCGCCATCCATCCAGAATTGATACTCTTTCATTAACTGATCGAGATAGCGTTTCGCGCCGCGAATGCCATCCTCTTCGAACAGTTCCACCATCAGCGCAAACACCGGCGGCTGCGAACGGCTGAGATAGTAAGTCCGGTTGCCGTTTGGCACGTGACCGTAGTTATCAATCAACCAGGCGAAGTTGTCCGCCATATGTCGCAGCAGATCGTCGCGTCCCGCATCGGCGAGGCCAAGCATGCTGAAGTAGGAGTCCCAGTAATAGGTTTCTCCAAATCGACCGCCCGGCACCACATAAGGTTTTGGCAGCGGCAGCAGCGAGGAATGCGCTAAATGTTGCTGCGGCATTTTGGTTAACACTGGCCACAGATCGTCTATATGTTCCGTTAAGGTTTTATCCGGATTAGAAACATAAAAACTCTCATTCACCTGTGGTGAATAAAAATGTTCGTGCACGAATTTTTCCAGATCAAAATCCGCTGCACGTTTACGCCGGCGAAAGCGGATTAAAATATCCAGCGGGTCGAATTTAGGCGCACAGTCCGGGAAGGTTTTGCTGTCGGCAAATATGTGCGAAGTCTGCACCTGCTCAAACAGTTCCATGTAGCGATCGGCAGGCGTCAGCGCATCCGGCGCGGGAAGACCTTCGATCAGCTCAGGTTCCGGCTCCGAATCTTGCATACCTTCGCGGACAAATTCATGAGGATTATATTGATACTCCAGTTCAGCATCTGCGCGTCGATCCTCGAAAGCGTTATATTGCTGTTGGTTAGTATTAATAGCAGCCTCCTGGTAAATTCTTGAATGCGTAAAGGACAAATTATAGAGCTATGAACGGGCGAAACAACAATGCGAATTATCTATGAACGTAATAAATCATGTCGATGGATCGCGGGTTTTTACGATTGTTCAGCGATTACAACGGACTATATTTCAGGAATTGAAAGCGGCTTTTAGGATGGATGTTTAAATAACTGCACAGAATTATCTGTAATTAAGAAAATCGCTAATATTGGCGTGAAAAAGGGCGGGATGGCTTGATCAATTTATGGCAAACGCAGCGGGGGCTAAGCGGTTTTTCCCTCACCCTAACCCTCTCCCACTTGCGGGAGAGGGAATGTTTAGGGCTGAAGCGGACTCGATCGGCTCCCTCGCCCGCTTGCGGGAGAGGGCTGGGGTGAGGGACCAAGCGCACCTTACTTCTTCAACGAGGCTTTAATCACATCCGCATACGGCGTGGTTGGGCGGCCAATCAGTTTGCTCAGGGTATGGCTATCATCGAACAATCCGCCTTTCTCGGCACCGGCATCGGAATCCGCCAGCATCTCGGACAATCCATCCGGCAGCCCGGCGCCTTTCAGCGCGGCGGCGAACTCCGCCTGCGGCAGGTTGATGTAATCCACTTGCTCACCAGACTGTTTGGCGATCTCGGCACTAAACTGCGCCAGCGTGTAGCTGTCGTCACCGGCCAGCTCATACACTTTGCCAGCCTGATCGTCACGGCTAATCACCTCAGCCGCTGCGGCCGCATAATCACTACGCGCAGCCGATGAGATGCGACCTTCGCCCACCGCACCAATAAAGGCATGATGCGCCAGCGCTGGGGCAATGCTCGCGGCATAATTCTCGGTGTACCAGCCGTTGCGCAGCAGCGCAAACGGAATGCCTGACGCTTTCAGCTGCGCTTCAGTAGCGCGATGCTCAACGCCTAAACCCAGTGGTGAAGACTCGGCATGTAGCAAGCTGGTGTAAGCGATAAAGCTCACGCCCGCTGCCTTGGCCGCGTCAATGACGGCTTTGTGCTGTGCTTCACGCTGGCCGACTTCACTGGATGAAATCAGCAGCAGCTTATCAACACCGGCAAATGCGCTCTGCAGAGTTTCCGGTTTGCTGTAATCCGCCGCACGCAGCGTGATGCCTAGCGCTTGAAGATCGGTCGCTTTCTCAGGTGAACGCACCGCTGCAATCACGTCGCTGGCGGGCACTTTTTTCAATAACTCGTTAATCACCAAACGGCCCAGTTGGCCAGTGGCGCCGGTAATCGCAATCATGATGTTCTCCTTCAGTTTCAGCTGGAATGAAAACAGCCTACGGGATAAGCTAACTTATAGTAAGTACTTACAGATTTGTTAGTTTGCAAAAGGCAAGATAAATGTCTGAAAAGATGAGTGAAAAATTTACGCGCGGCGAGTTGCTTAACGTCAATTGTCCTTCGCGCGAAGTACTAAAACGCATTACCAGTCGCTGGAGCGTACTGATTTTACTGGCGCTGCGCGAAGACACCCTGCGTTTTAGCGAGCTGCGTCGCAAGATTGGTGGCGTCAGCGAACGCATGCTGGCGCAGACGCTGCGCTATATGGAAGAGGATGGTTTTGTTGAGCGCATCGCCTATGAAGTGGTGCCGCCGCATGTGGAATATCGCTTAACGTCGCTAGGCCGCGAAGTGGAAGGGCAGGTGACCGGGCTAGCAGATTGGCTGGAGAGCAATGTGCATCGGATTCTGAAGCCTGCGCATTAACATGGTCGCCATGAATGGCGTAATGCCGATTAGTTAAGCGCTGAGCAACTTTCGTTCGCCATCGGCTGGGGGCAGTTTCAGCTCTGCCGTGCGGCGACCGAGCAAAGGGCGTCTGGCCACGCCCTCTGCACTCCGGGCCCTGCGCCAGCCCATCCCGCCGCTTCGCGGTACCTTCACTCCTTCACGATTCCTGACGGACCGGCGGCGATTCGCTCCTGCTCAGCGCCGCCTCTCGCCGCATCCCTGCGGCTCGCCCTGGAATCCCTCACTCGCTCAGCGGGTTGGGATGTCGCCTCAACACCCGCGCTGCAGCATCCATGCGTTTTTCTAGATCACCATCGCTGTAACGCCTGTAGGGTCGCCGTTCATGGCGACCATAAAGGCATCAGGCATACAAATACTTCTCAAACCAGCCCAGTGTGCGGCTCCAGGCCAGCTCGGCGGCGGCTTTGTCATAGCGCGGCGTCGAATCATTATGGAAGCCATGATTCACGCCCGGATACACATAGCCTTCATAAACTTTATGGTTGGCTTTCAGCGCCTCTTCATAGGCGGGCCAGCCTTCATTGATGCCTTTATCCAGCGCGGCATAGTGCAGCAGCAACGGCGCTTTGATGCGCGGCACATCCTCGGCTTTAGGCTGACGTCCGTAAAACGGCACGGCGCAGGCTAGATCGGGAAATGCCACCGCTGCGGCATTCGCCACGCCGCCGCCGTAGCAGAAGCCGGTAATGCCCACTTTGCCGGTGCCTTCCTCGTGATGCATCAGGAAATCAATCGCGGCGAAGAAGTCATTCATCAATTTGGTGGGATCGACTTTGGCCTGCATGGTTTTGCCTTCGTCATCGTTGCCCGGGTAGCCGCCCAGCGAGCTCAAGCCATCCGGCGCCAGCGCGATATAACCGGCTTTTGCCACGCGTCGTGCCACATCTTCGATATAAGGATTCAGGCCACGATTCTCGTGCACCACCACCACCGCAGGCACTTTGCCTGTTGCGTTGGCCGGACGCACCAGATAACCGCGCACCTCGCCGTGCCCTTGTGGCGAGGGATAGTGAATGTATTCGGGTTTGATCGCCGGATCGGTAAATTCCACCTGCTGCGCCAGCGCATAGTTCGGGCTCATTGCGCTTAACAACGTGGCACCCGTCATCCCGGCAATGGTGAATTTTGCCGCCATCGCGATGAATTCGCGTTTGCTGATTTTTCCGTGGGCGTAGTAATCGTAAAGCTCGAGCAGTTCCTGAGGGAAATCCTGTGCGGTAAGACGGGCCATAACCTCTCCTTCGCTGTTTTAACTGGTTGATTACTGCTCTAAAAAAGCACAGCTTGCCGTCGCTGGCAAATGCCATGCAGCACCAGGTTAACGCCGCAGGCTTTACATCACGTCACTAATAAGCATCAGAAATATATCTTTTTGTTCTAAAATGATTATCTTTTAATTAACAATTAAGATCATGTTTATGTGTCCGGAAATATTTACATGCCAAAATGCCGGCTGATAAATAATCCATTTTTTCTCCGCACTAAAAAATAAATAAATGAAGTGCTTACCTGATAAGCACAGCGGGAATATGCCGCAAATAATAACAATATTGTCACAATGAATGAGGGTGATTAACCTTAACGTGGTGATTTTTAAAGTATTAGTTTCTACTGAAAACAATGATCGAAATCAAAAAACACTGTTATAGTTTTACCGACTTCCACTGTTTCTTTTCGTTCGCATCGCTTGCTTTTACATTGGTGCGACATTTCTTTAAGCACGGCGAAATATCGCGCTGCGCTCTGCTTGTTAATTATAAGTAAAAATTTCGGTGTAATTTGTGGCAATGAGGTAAGCAATGTTTGGATTAGATGCCTTTCATCTGGCAAGGGTACAGTTCGCCTTTACTGTTTCCTTCCATATTATCTTCCCAGCCATCACCATCGGTCTCGCCAGTTTCCTGGCGGTGCTTGAAGGGATGTGGCTGAAAACCCGTAACGAGACCTATCGCGATCTCTACCATTTCTGGTCGAAAGCTTTCGCCGTTAACTTCGGTATGGGCGTGGTATCCGGTCTGGTGATGGCCTACCAGTTCGGTACCAACTGGAGTGGTTTCTCGCAGTTTGCCGGCAGTATTACCGGTCCGCTGCTCACCTATGAAGTGTTAACCGCCTTCTTCCTCGAAGCTGGCTTCCTTGGCGTGATGCTGTTTGGCTGGAACCGCGTCGGTCCTGGCTTGCACTTCTTCGCGACCTGCATGGTGGCGCTCGGCACCATCTTCTCCACCTTCTGGATTCTTGCCTCAAACAGCTGGATGCATACGCCGCAGGGCTACATCATTCAGAACGGCATTGTGGTGCCGGAAGATTGGCTGAAAATCATCTTCAACCCTTCATTCCCTTATCGCCTGTTCCATATGTCGGTGGGTGCCTTCCTTGCCAGCGCCTTCTTTGTTGGTGCGTCGGGCGCGTGGCATTTGCTGCGCGGCAATGACAATCCAGCGATTCGGAAGATGTTCTCGATGGCGCTGTGGATGGCACTGATCGTGGCACCGATTCAGGCGATGATTGGTGATGCGCACGGTCTGAACACCCTTGAGCATCAGCCAGCGAAAATCGCTGCGATTGAAGGTCACTGGGAAAATAAATCGGGTGAAGCGTCGCCGCTGATTCTGTTCGGTGTGCCGGATATGGATCAGGAGCGTACTAAGTACGCCGTTGAGATTCCGTATCTCGGCAGCCTGATTCTGACGCACAGCCTCGATAAGCAGATTCCTGCGCTGAAGAGTTTCCCGAAAGAAGATCGCCCGAACTCAACCATCATCTTCTGGTCATTCCGCGTGATGGTGGCGCTGGGCCTGCTGATGATTACGCTGGGCGTGGTTAGCCTGTGGCTGCGTTTCAAAGGTCGCTTGTATCACTCGCGTCCGTTCCTGTGGTTCACGCTGCTGATGGGGCCATCGGGTCTGATCGCCATTCTGGCCGGCTGGTTTACTACCGAAATTGGTCGTCAGCCGTGGGTGGTGTATGGCGTGCAGCGCACCATTGATGCGGTCTCCGCGCATGGCGATATGCACATGAGCATCAGCCTGCTGGCGTTTATTCTGGTCTACTCATCGGTATTTGGCGTCGGCTATCTCTACATGATGCGTCTGATCAAAGAGGGTCCGGTGACCGGCGAAGGTAAAGAGGTTGATCACGGTGGTCCGGGTCAGCATCACACCCCAGCGCGTCCGTTGTCGGCGGCGAAAACCCATAGCGAAAAGAGTGGGGAGCACTAAGATGATCGACTTTTCAATTATCTGGTTTGCCATCATCGTATTCGGCACCCTGATGTACATCGTGATGGATGGCTTCGACCTCGGCATTGGCCTGCTGTTGCCGTTCAATAAAGATCCCATCGAACGCGACATGATGGTCAACACCGTTGCGCCAGTATGGGATGGTAACGAAACCTGGCTGGTGCTGGGCGGCGCGGCGCTGTATGGCGCATTCCCGCTGGCATATTCAGTTCTGCTGGATGCGCTGTCGATTCCGTTAACGGCGATGTTGATTGGCCTGATCTTCCGTGGCGTTGCTTTTGAGTTCCGCTTCAAAGCCACTTTGGAACATCGCGCGTTCTGGGATAAGTCGTTCATTGCCGGTTCACTGCTGGCGACCTTCAGCCAGGGCGTGGCGGTTGGCGCGATCCTGAATGGCTTCCCGGTGGTTGGCCGCGAATATGCCGGTTCAGCGATGAGCTGGCTGGCACCGTTCCCGCTGTTCTGTGGTGTCGGTTTGGTCATCGCCTATGCGCTGCTGGGTTGTACCTGGCTGATCATGAAAACCGAACACGATCTGCACCGTAAAATGTCTGCGCTGGCCACGCCGCTGACGCTGACGCTGCTGCTGGTGGTGGGGATTATCAGCATCTGGACGCCGCTGACGCATGCGGATATCGCGCAGCGCTGGTTCACGCGTCCAAACCTGTTCTGGTTCTTGCCGGTTCCGGTGCTGGTGGTGCTGTGTTCGTGGGGGATTGTACGTGCGATTAAACGCGAAGCGCATTACTCGCCGTTCATCCTGACGCTGGCGCTGATTTTCCTTGGCTTCTCGGGCTTGGGCATCAGCATTTGGCCGAACATCATTCCACCGTCAATCACCATCTGGCAGGCCGCTTCTCCGGCCAGCAGCCAGGCGTTTATGTTGGTGGGCGGCTTGCTGATTATTCCGGTAATTCTGGGTTACACCTTCTGGAGTTACTACGTATTCCGCGGAAAAATCAAAGCAGACGAAGGATACCATTGATATGAAAACCGAGGTCAGCAGCATGAAAACTCACACTGAAACGAAGATTCCGTGGTGGAAGCAGGTGATGTGGCTGGTTGTTATTTACGGCGCAAGCGTGCTGGCACTCGGTGTGGTGGCATCACTGTTTCGTATGATGATGACGGCAGCGGGCATGCGCTCGCACTGAGTATCTGCACGGAGGTGCGCAGCAATGCGCACCCTACAAATCAGGTCCGTTATGCCGTAGGTCGCCATTCGTGGCGGCCTTTTTTTTTTTGTGAGCTAAAAAACGTTAGTAACCTAAGCAATTAATGCTTTTCCCGCTTCGGTACGTTTACTCTTCCTTACGTTAGTAATACGTTTTTGTTATATTTATGTGACGAATAACGCATATTCATTACCTTCAACCCCTTCACTCGACCATCAAAATCATGCTCAGTCTGAATCTGAAAAAACAGTACATCATTGATCTGGTGGACTGGATCGAGGCGAATCTAACCGACGAGCTTAATGTCGATCTGATCACCCTGAAATCCGGTTACTCCAAGTGGCACATGCAGCGCATGTTCAAAGAGATGACCGGGCAAACGCTGGCGTCCTACACGCGTAAGCGTCGTCTGACGATGGCGGCAATGGCGCTGCGTCTTACCAGCATGCCGCTGATCGATATTGCCGTGCGCTTTGGCTTTGATAATCAGCAAAATTTTACGCGGGTGTTTAAAAGTCACTTCTCGATGACGCCGGGTGCTTATCGCCGCATCCCGGACATGCTGATGAAGGATTTCCACAGTCGTATCTCAACGCAGCGCGAGTGGGTGAATGCGCGTCTGGCGCAGAAGCCGGAGATTCAGCTGTGCGGTGAAGTGATTGAGTGGGAATGCCGCTTTGGCGAATATATTGATCATCACCACCATGTAGTGGCGCAGCACACGCGTGATTTTATCGCCTTTGCCGGCCAACACGTGAGCCGCGGCTGGCTGGGCTTTCAGTTCAGTCCGGGCGTAAATTCTGCCGACCAGCAGCACATTAGTCTGTTCCAGGCGCTGGAGAGTCAGTACGCCGATGTGCTGCCGCGCAACGTACAGAACTGGACCGGTGAAAAGGGCTTGTACGCGGAGATTGACTGGCACGGTACGCCGGAAGAGATTAACGCCTTTACCGCCGAGATTTACTACAACCATCTGCCTGCGCTGGGCGTGGCACGACGTACGGGCAAAGATCTGCTTAAGCTCGATCTGAAATACAGCACGCCCGATCTGCTACAGGGCACGTTCTATATTCCGGTGGCGGATAACTAATGCATAATTCGTGCGGTAAACCGTGACAAACCGCACGATTTTATAAACTCATTGCCATAATTGGCGTAAAATTCTTCATCGAAACCTGATTGGCCGCGTAAATCACCAGCCGCCACACATCAGGCTGGATAATCACCTGCATTTCTGGTCCATTCCGGACCGCTATAGTGAATTGATAAAAAATTATGCGACTTTTACCGTTGTTCCTCATGACAGCGCTTGTAGCGTTTTCTTCGCTGGCAAGTGCGCAGATGGCTGAGCCTTTTTCACCGCCGGGCGGCCTGCACCCGCATCAACCACATTGTGCGCAACATGAAATTCTTGGCGACAATGTGCTGCCGAATCATACCCAGGATGAGGGTAGCTTCGTCACCTGCGGTAACCATCAGGCTTAATATTTCTGCGCTTTAATCTCGCTTGCCGGTCGCACTGCTTGTGCCAGATGTCCGGCAGGATGAGTTCTCCCATGAAAAATCTTCACGCCTGCTGTATTGCCAGGTGCGATTAGCCACGTCTCAAATTCCGTGCGTCCATGTGGACGGTGCGCATAAATGCGCACCCTACAAAACCCGCGCGTCGTTATAAATGCGCACCTTACAAAACCCGTAGGGGCGCCATTTATGGCGACCACTTGCGAATCGCACTGATTTTGCCATCGCCACAATCTGCCAATAGCATTTTTCGGCATTGCATCGAAGATATATCATAGCTAATCTTTGCCCATCAGATGAGAATGACTTTCACTATCTTTTAGGGAGACAACGCTTGCAAACTACCCCTTCCGCACGCATACCGCGCCGCGTACGAAATGAACTGCGTTTCCGTCACATCACCGTGGTGAGCAAAACGCTGATTGCCGGTGAATTCTGGCGCATTGTTTTCAACGGCAGCGATCTGGCAGGCTTCAATTCGCCGTCGTTTGACGATCACATCAAAGTGTTCTTCCCGGACAGCGCCGGCAGCGCGCTGGCACTGCCACAAATGACGGATGACGGCATTGTCTGGCCGGGCGGCGTACGTCCTGCCGCGCGTGATTACACGCCGCTGGAGTTCAACGGCGTTGATTCACTGACCATCGATTTCTACCTGCACGATGGTGGCGTGGCCAGTAGCTGGGCCAATGACGCTAAGCCGGGCGACCAAATTGCCATGGGCGGCCCGCGCGGTTCACTTATCGTACCCGCTGATTATGCCTGTCAGATTTACGTCTGCGACGAGACCGGTCTGCCGGCCTTTAAGCGCCGCTATGCTGAGATGCAGGCGCAGCAGATTCATCTGCTGGCGTATGCGGATGAAGCGACAGGGCGCGATTATCTGGGGGATTTACCCAATGTGCAGGTGACCTGGCTCGGCAGCGGCACCATGCAGGCCGCTAACCTTGCCGCCATCACCGCGCAGCTGGATAACATTGCCTTGCCCGCCGATGATTACTTCATCTGGCTGACGGGTGAGGGCGAAGCGGTGAAACAGCTCAGCGATTACTTTACCCAGGGACGCGGTGCACACACCGATTACGTGCGCGCTGTGGCCTACTGGCATCAGAAATAACCGACACTTCCCCGCGCGCTGCCGCCTGTGTTGAATTTTGCCAGGTGGCAGACTACTATCAACCTCCCCAAATTGACGCTCAGGAAGGCAATGAAACAGCAGCGGGATTTTCCATGGCAGTCCGACCACGCACCGCGTGCCATCTGTGCAGGCGCACGTAAAAAGCGTCGGGAGCGAATGCTGGATGCCAGCGATATCCGCCTGTTAATGCTGCACTTTCTGGCGAACAGCTCTGCGCACGGCTATGAGCTGATCAAATCAGTCGAAGAACTCTCCAAAGGGGAATACTCCCCCAGTCCCGGCATTATTTATCCCAACCTGACGCTGCTTGAAGAGATGGATGCGATTCGCGTGGTGGATGCGCAGGCATCACGTAAAGCCTATGCGCTGAATGACAGCGGCGCGGCGCTGCTGGCGGATAATCGTGACAATGTGGAGGCGATTATCGAGCGCTTAACTTCGCTGGCGATTCTGGTGAATAACCGCAGCATTCCGCAGGTTGAGCAGGCGATTCATTTGATCAAGCACACCTTGAATCATCGTCTGGCGCAGGAAGATATTTCGCCAGAGGCGCTGGAGATGGTGATTAACGCGCTGCACGAAGCGGCGGAGAAAATCGCCAGGAGTTAGGTGGTTGCCAGTTCCACCCGTAGGGTCGCCATTTATGGCGACCGTTCCGATAACCGTACGGAGAGCAGATCAGCTCTTCTTCTTGTCCTTGTCCACATGCCCCAATGCGCGATCCGGCCAGCAAACATCGCGCACGCGTTGCTTCAACGCGGCCGCATCCGGGAATCCGCCTTCCTGCTTACGCTCCCAAATCACCAGCCCATCAATCTGAATCTCAAACACGCCACCGGTGCCTGGCTTAAGCGTTACCGCACTCAAATCCTCGGCAAAGGTATGCAGTAACTCCTGCGCCATCCACGCAGAACGTAGCAGCCAGTTGCATTGAGTACAGTAGTGAATGGTGATGGCAGGTTTCTGAGTCATAGGTGTCTCTGCTTAATTATTGATAATAAACAAGTTAACAAATTGTGCGCTCTAAGATACATCTTAATGTAAATGCTATTGATAATGATTACTACTTGCATTACATTTCTGTCGCAATCATTTATTACATAAAATAAGTCCGCAACTTTTTACGGTCTTTGCTTCAAAGTCCGTACTTTCTAATAGCAAGCAAGTGAGCGAATACTAACAATTAACCAGGTATTTCGCGCATGTCTTCACTCTTTCAGGGATTAAACCAGCAGCGTCTTTTCAAAGTTGCCATCTTATCTTCGGCTATTCATGCCGCTTGCAGCGTTGCCGCCAGCGATAACGCCAGCAATGAGCCGGTACTCACCGTCACCGCGCCGAAGCAGCAGGCCGGCAATAAAACCACCATCACCGCGCAAGAGCTGCAAAAACGTGGCGCCAATGATTTCGGTTCGATCATGCGGTATGAACCGCTGATCAGCGCGACCGGCTCCAGCGGTGGTTCATCTGCCGGTAAAAGTGGCTTCGACCGCGCGGGTTACACCGGTTACAACATTCGTGGCCTGGAGAGTAACCGCGTCGGCATGGATATCGACGGCATTCCGATTCCAGATGCCACCGGACGTCCTTACGTCAGCCGCACCGGCAATAATACCTTTGGTATCGGCCGCGATTACATCGACCCTTATATGTTCGGCAGCGTCGACATTGAGAAGGGCGCTACTGCGGTGGATCAGCCGAATACGTCGATCGGCGGTAACGTCTCGTTCCACAACAAAACCGCCGATGATTACCTCAGCAGCGATAAAAATACCTACTTTGGCTATCAGAGCGGTTACGACTCATCGAACCGAAGCTGGCACAACGGTATCACCGCTGCCGCAGGCGATGATGAGCTGCGCGGCCTGTTTGTTTACAGCCGTCGTGATGGTCAGGAAACCGAGAACAACAGCGGCGTCAAAGAGGCTTATCCGGCCAACTGGCACTCCGATGCCTTTATGACGTCGGGCATCTGGCAGCCGAACGATCAGCACAAGCTGAGTGCCACCTTCGATTACTATCACAAAACCAATCACAGCCACTACGATACCTGGGACACCAGCGGCAACACCGTGTGGGGCACCGCGCAGCAGCAAAGTGATACGCGTCGCTGGGGCATCAATCTGGCGGATGAGTGGACGCCGTACAACGATTTCATCGACACGCTGACTACGCGCCTGTACTGGCAGCAAACCCAGGCGCATGACAATACCTGGCTGCCGACCAGCGCCAGCCAGTACGGCTTTGTTTATTCTGATTTCAACGTTGATACCTACGGTTTCGACACGCGCGGCACCAAAACGCTGGGGCGCCATGAGCTGAGCGCCGGGATTAACACGCGTCTGGATAACAGCGAGCGCCCGTTCCGTCAGGCGCCGACGCCGAGCACCTTCAGCGCCATTACCCAACCGCAGTCAGACAGCCGCACGTTTGCCGTAGCCGGTTATCTGCAGGATAAGATCAACTTCGATCTTGATAGCCACAACTTCGCGATCATTCCCGGCGTACGCGTGATGTATCAGAGCACTAAGCCGAAGGATCTGGGCGATCTTACCAATGGCAGCGCGGTGTTGACCGAAGAGCAGGTTGATGCGCTGTACGGCAAAACCAACTCTGATACTCAGGTGCTGCCATCGCTGACCTTCCAGTACGATTTGACGCCCGCGCTGACCACCTATCTGCAATACAAACGCGGCGTGCAGTTCCCTACCACCAGCCAGCTGTACGGTTCATGGAACCTGGGTTCGAGCTATGCCGGTAGCGCGCAGTATGCGCTGATTGGTAATACCGATCTGAAAACCGAAACCAGCAACAACTTCGAGTGGGGCCTGAAAGGTCAGGCCACCGAAGGCGTAACGGTTAACACGTCGGTGTTCTACAACCAGTATAAAAACTTTATCGCTTATACCCGCTATCGTCGTGCCACCAATCCGGAGAGGTTCGTCAACGTACCGAGCAACATCTACACCAGCTATCAGGCTGAAAACCGCGATAAGGCCTACATTTATGGTGCTGAGATCTCCACCAAAGTGAATTACGGCACTTGGTTCTCGCAGGTGGATGGCCTGAGCAGCACCTTCGCGCTGGGTTATAACGAAGGGAAATCCAAGTCCAGCTACTCCGGTGACAAATACATCGATCTCGATAGCGTCGCACCGCTGAAGGCGATTGTCGGCCTGGCGTGGGATGACAAAGCGCGCGGCTACGGCGCAGCGCTGACCGCCACCTTCGTGAAAGGTAAGCAGGCGACGGCCACCAACCGCGAAAGCTATACCAATGCTGGCACGCCGATCACCGATTCCACCACGGAATATATGCGTGTTCCGGGTTATGGCATGGTTGATGCGACGGCTTACTGGCAGGCGACGAATAACGTCAAGCTGAGCGGCGGCATCTACAACATTACCGACCGCAAATACTGGGATTACACCAGCAGCCGCACGCTGACCAGCAGCAATGACCAGGAACGCAACGACATTAATCTGGCGGTGATGCCAGGCCGCACCTTCCAGTTAGGTGTTAACGTCGATTTCTAACCTCTTTTCGCCCTGCGGCAGCGCAGGGCCTTTTCATGGAGCAAGCGCAATGAACCCACGTTACGATCACTATCTGGCACTGAAAGGCGAACATCCGAAAAAGTACGCGCGCGATCTCGCCGCGCTGATGGGCATTGGCGAAGCACAGCTGTGCGAAGCGCGCGTTGGTCAGGATGCCAGGGCGTTAAAAGCCGATTTCCCCGCGCTGCTGGCAGCACTGGCCGCCGTCGGTGAAACCAAAAGCATCACGCGCAATGAGTATGCGGTACACGAGCAGGTCGGCAAATATGAAAACCTGCACCTCGGCGAGCATGCCGGGCTGATTCTTAATCCGCGCGCGCTCGATCAGCGCCTGTTTCCCAATCAGTGGCACAGCGCGTTCTTTCTGCGTGAGCAGACCGCGCACGGCGAACGCCAAAGCATCCAGATTTTTGATCGCCACGCTGATGCAGTACTGAAAATTTACGCCACCGACAACACCGATGTCGCCGCCTGGGATGCGCTGCTTGCCGAGTTTGTGGTGGAGAGTGCAGCGGCGTTAGATCCACAGCCTGCCAGCCCGCCGCAATACAGCAGTGCAATTGACGCCAGCAAAGTGGAAGCGGAATGGCGCGCGATGACGGATGTGCATCAGTTCTTTGGTCTGCTCAAGCGCCATAACCTTGCGCGCCCGCAGGCGTTTCGCGCGGTGGCAGACGATCTGGCACGTCAGGTGAGTAATGATTCACTGGCGCAGCTGCTGAATCTGGCGCAGCAGGATGGCAATGAAATCATGATTTTCATCGGTAACCGCGGCTGCACGCAGATCTTCACCGGCGCGGTGCACAAGCTGATGCCGATGGATAACTGGATCAACATCTTCAATCCCACCTTCACGCTGCATTTGATGGCAGACCGCATCAGTGAAAGCTGGGTGACGCGCAAACCGAGCGGCGACGGCTTCGTCACCAGCCTCGAGCTGTTTGCCGCCGACGGCACGCAGATCGCCCAGCTGTACGGCCAGCGCAGTGAAGGCACGCCGGAGCAGGCACGCTGGCGCGAACAGGTGACCTCACTGACAGCGGCAGGAGCGTCAGCATGAGACAACTTTTGTTGCTGCTCAGCGCGCTGGCGCTGCCAACCTTCGCGGCGGAGCGCGTCATTTCCATTGGCGGCGACGTCACGCAAATCATTTATGCGCTGGATGCGCAGCAGGATTTGGTGGCGCGCGACAGCACCAGCCAGCATCCGGCGCAGGCCAACAAACTGCCGGATGTGGGTTATATGCGGCAGCTGAACGCCGAAGGGATTCTGGCGCTGAAGCCGACGCTGGTGCTGAGCAGCGAGCTGGCCAAACCGTCGCTGGTGCTGCAGCAGGTGGCACAAGCTGGCGTGAAGGTGGTGGATGTCACCGGCAAAAACAGCCTCGATGCTATCGCGGAAAAAATCGCCACTATCGGCAAGGCGCTGCATCGTGAAGATGCCGCCAACGCGCTGATCGAAAAAGTGAACAAGCAGCGCGCGCAGATCCCACAAAAACCGTTGCCGATTAAAGTGCTGTTCATCATGGCGCATGGCGGCATGCGCACCCAGGCGGCTGGCGCGCAAACCGGCGCGGACGGTGCCATTCGCAGCGCCGGGCTGATCAACGCCATGGCGGCGGTGCCGCACTATCAGCAGCTGTCGCAGGAAGGCGTGGTCGCGGCGGCACCGGATTTGATTGTGGTGGGCGAAGATGGCCTGCGCACGCTGGGTGGCGAAGATAAAGTGTGGTCGTTGCCAGGATTGGCGCTGACGCCAGCCGGCCAGCATCGCGCCTTGCTAGTGGTGGATGAGATGGCGCTGCTGAGCTTTGGCCTCGATACGCCAGGCGTTCTCATCAAGCTGCGTCACGCCGCCGAAGCAGCTTCCCCGTCATACTTCAAGCCGCAGGCGCGTTAGCTGCGTGTTCTCACCCCAGTCACTTACTTTTGTAAGCTCCTGGAGATTCGAACACTTGCTGCCTTCCTGCATCTTGAATTATTTAGGGGAAAAAACATGACGAATGCATCCATGCTGCGCTGGCTGTGTGTGATGGGCATCAGCATGGTGATATGCATGCTGATGGCCGCCAACTTCGGTGCGATGCCGCTTTCGATGCGCACCTTGTGGCGCGCCCCGCTGAGCGATATGGCGTGGCAAATCTGGATCAACATCCGCCTGCCGCGCGTGCTGCTGGCGGTGCTGCTCGGCATGGCGTTGGCGGTCTCCGGCGCGGTGATGCAGGGATTGTTTCGTAACCCGCTGGCCGATCCCGGTTTGCTCGGTATTAGCAGCGGTGCCGGATTGGCGGTGGCGATTTCGATTGTGATTCCGCTGAGCTTACCGCCGCTGCTGGCGTTATGGTTGCCGACCCTCGCTGCCTTTGGCGGCAGCCTGGTCGTCACCTTGCTGATCTTCAGCTTCAGCCGCCTGGCGCTGGGCAATTTGTCACGCTTGCTGCTGGTTGGCATTGCGATTAATGCTTTGTGCGGCGCGGCGGTCGGCGTGCTGTCATGGCTGAGTAACGATCAACAGCTGCGTCAGCTGGCGCTGTGGGGCATGGGCAGTTTGAGTGCGGCGCAATGGCCAAGCCTGACCGTGTGCGCGCTGCTGATTCTGCCTGCGCTGATCGCCATTCAGCTGCGCGCGCGTCGCCTCAACTTGCTGCAGCTCGGCGAGGAAGACGCACATTACATGGGCATCGACGTAAAGCGTACCCAGCGTCAGCTGCTGGTGCTGAGCGCCTTGTTGGTTGGCACCGCCGTGGCGGTGAGCGGCATTATTGGCTTTGTCGGCTTAGTGGTACCGCATCTGATGCGTTTCTGCCTCGGCAGCGATCATCGCTGGATGCTGCCGGGCTCGGCGCTGGCGGGCGCAATTTTGCTGCTGCTGGCGGATACGCTGGCGCGCACGGTGGTGGTGCCGGCGGAGATGCCAGTGGGGTTGTTAACCAGCCTGATCGGCGGCCCGTGGTTTCTCTGGCTGATTCTGCGTGAGCCCAAGGGGGATGAATGAGTGATTGCCTGCAGGCGCGCGGCCTGCGTTTTAGCCACGGCTCGCGCGCATTAATCGATGACGTTTCGCTTAGCTTACAGCCGGGTGAAATGGTCGCGCTGATTGGTCCGAACGGCGCCGGAAAATCTACCCTGCTGCGTCTGCTAACCGGCTTTCTTACGCCGCAAGCCGGCGAATGCTGGCTCGGCGATCGCCCTTTAAACGACTGGCCGCGTGAGCCGCTGGCACAGCGCCGCGCGGTGATGCGTCAGCAAAACAGCGTCACCTTTCCGTTACCGGCCGCCGAGGTGGTGGCGATGGGACGTGCGCCCTGGCCGAGCAGTCAATCAAAAGCGGTTATCGAAGAGGTGATGCACATCACCGGCAGCCTTGAACTGGCCAGGCGCGATTATCGCTCGCTCTCCGGCGGGGAGCAGCAGCGCGTGCAGCTGGCGCGCGTGCTGGCGCAGCTGTGGCACGACGATGGGCCGCGCGGCTGGCTGTTTCTCGACGAACCGACGTCGGCACTCGATCTGTTCTGGCAGCAGCACAGTTTGCGTTTACTGCACCGCTTAACGCGCAACGGGCGCTTCAGCGTCTGCACCGTGCTGCACGATCTGAATCTCGCGTCGCTGTGGTCGGATCGTGTGTTGCTGCTGCATCAGGGCAAGCTGGTGGCGGAAGGTGCACCGCAGGAGGTGATGACCGAGCGCACGCTAACGCGCTGGTATCAGGCGGAGCTGGACGTGGTGATAAAGGATGAAAAGGGCAGGCCACAGATTCAACTGCGCGCCTGACACCGTAGCGGCGCGATTTATCGCGCTCTGTAAAAGATGCGCAATAAATTGCGCCGCTACGTAATGGTGCGATTAGCGGCAATCGACGATCAAGCGTCCACGCACTTTCCCCGCCAGCAGCTGCTCGGCACCTTCACGCGCTTCCGCCAGCGGAATCACTTTGGTTAACTGCTGCAGCAGCTCGCCATCCACCAGCTCCGCCAGACGTTGCCATGCCTGCTGACGCAGCGGTTTCGCGCACATCACGCTATCCACACCGGCCAGCACCACGCCGCGCAGAATGAACGGCGCGACGCTGGTTGGCAGATCCAACCCTTGCGCCATGCCGCAGGTAGCTACCACGCCATCGCGCTTGATGCCCGCTAATACATTGGCCAGCGTGTGGCTGCCGACGCTATCAATCGCTGCGGCCCAACGCTCTTTGGCCAGCGGTTTGCCGGGCTCGCTCAGCTCTGCGCGATCGATAATCGACGCGGCGCCAAGCGTGTTGCGCAGGTAGTCGCTGTCGCTGGCGCGCCCGCTGGAGGCCACCACTTCGAAGCCGAGGCGTGCCAGCAGGCTGACGGCAAAGCTGCCCACGCCGCCGCTCGCGCCGGTAACTAACACCGGACCGTGCTGTGGCGTGATGCCCTGTTTTTCCAGCGCCAGCACGCACAGCATGGCGGTAAAGCCTGCAGTGCCAATCGCCATGGTTTGCAGCGGGCTTAGCGCAGAGGGCACTTTCACCAGCCAGTCGCCCGAGACGCTGGCTTTCTGCGCCAGTCCGCCCCAATGTTTTTCACCTACGCCCCAGCCGGTGAGCAGTGCGACATCGTCCTGCTGCCATTCGGCATGACGGCTATTGATGACACGACCGACAAAATCGATGCCCGGCACCATCGGGAATTGGCGCACAATCGGGCCTTTGTTGCAGATGGCGAGGGCGTCTTTGTAGTTGAGTGTGGAGTAGCTTACTTCGAGGGTGACATCCTGATCGGGCAGTTGTTTTTCTGACAGATCTTGCAGGGTGGTGCGATAGCCCTGTTCATCATTTTCAATGACCAATGCCTTGAACATGCAGCCTCCGGCTGGTTGAGGAAAGTAGGGTAATAGTACTCCTTTTTTTCCCTCACCCCAGCCCTCTCCCGTAAACGGGCGAGGGGGCCGTCCGTGCGGTAGCTAAATATTGAGTACCAAATTCGAAATCTGCTGGATCGGTTCCCTCTCCCGTAAACGGGCGAGGGGGCCGTCCGTGCGGTAGCTAAATATTGAGTACCAAATTCGAAATCTGCTGGATCGGTTCCCTCTCCCGTAAACGGGCGAGGGGGCCGTCCGTGCGGTGGCTAAATATTGAGTACCAAATTCGAAATCTGCTGGATCGGTTCCCTCGCCCGCTTGCGGGAGAGGGTTAGGGTGAGGGCGCGGTTGTTCCTGCAAAAAAAAGATGACATGATTGCGCCCCAGTCAGTGATCAACTCCCTTATGACTTTCGCCGAGGAAACCTCCTCATTGCTGTGCCATCGGCACCCACTCATCCTCTCTCAGGGATTTGTGTTATGAACCCATTGAAAATTGCTGCCAGCGTTGCTGTAGCGCCAAACCTCAGCCTGAACACCGCGCGCGACGTGGTGACGCTGGACAATACTGATTTTACCGATGTGGCAGCGGTGGTTATCTCCCTGTCGGACACCCGTAGCGGCGTTTTGACACTGTTGCGCCAAACCGGCTTCAATCTGCCGGTGTTTGTCGCTCATGCGTTCGATGAAGAGGTGCTGAAGTTGCCGGGCGTGAGCGGGGAAATCAATGGCGCGCCTGAAGAGTGGGCCGCGCTGGAGGACGCTGCGCAGGCGTACGAATCCGAGTTACTGCCGCCGTTCTTCGACACGCTAACGCGCTATGTCGATATGCAGAACAGCACGTTTGCCTGTCCGGGACATCAGGGCGGCGCGTTCTTCCGTAAACATCCGGCAGGACGTCAGTTCTATGAGTTTTACGGCGAGAACGTCTTCCGTTCCGATATGTGCAACGCCGACGTTAAGCTTGGCGATCTGCTGATCCATGAAGGTTCAGCCAAAGATGCACAGAAGTTTGCCGCCAAAGTGTTTAACGCCGACAAAACCTACTTCGTGCTTAACGGCACCTCCAGCGCCAATAAAGTGGTGACCAATGCGCTGCTCACGCGCGGCGATCTGGTGCTGTTTGACCGCAATAACCATAAATCCAATCACCACGGTGCGCTGATTCAGGCGGGCGCGACGCCGGTGTATCTGGAAGCGGCGCGTAATCCGTTTGGCTTTATCGGCGGCATTGATGCGCACTGCTTTGACGATGCCTATCTGCGTGAGCAGATTGAGAAAGTCGCGCCACACCGCGCGAAGGATCAGCGTCCTTTCCGCCTGGCGATCATTCAGCTCGGCACCTACGACGGCACGGTATATAACGCGCGTCAGGTGGTCGATCGCATCGGTCATCTGTGTGATTACATCCTGTTTGATTCGGCGTGGGTGGGTTATGAGCAGTTTATCCCGCTGATGGCTGGCTGCTCGCCGCTGACGCTGGAGCTGAACGAGAACGATCCCGGTATTTTTGTTACGCAGTCGGTGCACAAACAGCTGGCCGGTTTCTCGCAGACCTCGCAAATTCATAAGAAAGACAATCACATCCGTGGGCAAAAGCGTTTCTGTCCGCATAAACGCCTGAACAACGCCTTTATGCTGCACGCCTCGACCAGCCCGTTCTATCCGCTGTTTGCCGCGCTGGATATCAACGCGCGTATGCACCAAGGTGAGGCCGGACGTAGCATGTGGCACGACTGCGTCACCATCGGTATCGATGCGCGCAAAGCGATTCTGGAACGCTGTGAAATGATCCAACCGTTCCTGCCGGAAAAAGTGCACGGTAAGCTGTGGCAATCGGCCGAAACGGAAGCCATTGCCGCCGATCCCGCCTACTTTAGCCTTGAACCCGGGGCGAAATGGCACGGCTTTGAAGGTTATGCCCAGCAACAGTATCTGGTCGATCCCTGCAAGCTGCTGCTGACTACGCCGGGCATTGATGCTGCCAGCGGTGAATACACCCGCTTCGGTATTCCGGCGACGATTCTCGCCAACTATCTGCGCGAAAACGGCATCGTGCCGGAGAAGTGCGATCTTAATTCGATTCTGTTCCTGCTGACGCCAGCGGAAACGCCGGAGAAAATGGCGCATCTGGTGGCGATGCTGGAACAGTTTGAGCAGCACGTGAAAGAGGATGCGCTGTTAGCGGAAGTGCTGCCGAGCGTTTATCGCAAGAATATCGAGCGCTATAAAGGCTACACGCTGCGTCGTTTGTGCCAGGAAATGCACGATTTGTATGTCAGCTTCGAGGTGAAGGATTTGCAGAAAGCGATGTTCCGCGCTGCCTGCTTCCCACCGGTGCACGTCAATCCGCAGGATGCGCATCAGGCCTATATTCGTGGAGAAGTGGAGCTGGTAGCGATTGCCAAAGCCGAAGGGCGCATCGCGGCCGAGGGCGCGTTGCCGTATCCGCCGGGCGTATTGTGTGTGGTGCCGGGCGAAGTGTGGGGCGGCGCGGTGCAGCGCTATTTCCTCGCGCTGGAAGAGGGCATCAATCTACTGCCGGGCTTCTCGCCTGAGCTGCAAGGGGTTTACACCGAGGAAGATGAGAGCGGGCGTAAGCATCTGGTGGCGAATATGATGGTGAGCTGATTTCCCTCACCCTAACCCTCTCCCGCACGCGGGAGAGGGAATGTTTAGGTGGTGAGCATTGTTAAGCATGTGCTGGATCGGCTCCTTCTCCCGCGAGCGGGAGAAGGTTGGGATGAGGGCCAAGCCGCACCGTCCTAGAACCGACGATAGCTGCGCTGCGCCTGGCTCACCTTATACAAATAACGACGTGATTCTGCCGAAGGGTGGTTGGTGGTCAGCGTCTGATACACCTCCGCTGGCGACATACCGTTAATCGACGAGAACGCACGATCTTTATCGCTGGAGAACACGCGCAGTACGCTGCCAGCACCGCCGTTATAGGCCGTAATCACCGCATAACGCCGCGAAACCGGATCCTGAATGCCACCCAAATAGCTTCTCTGCAGCAGCGACAAATACGCGGTGCCCGCATCAATATTATTCTCAGGATCAAGCAGATAGCTACGGCTCGGCTTGCCGCCTTTGCCCTTCATACGGAACACATCAACACCGGCGGTATGCTGCACGACCTGCATCAGTCCCAGCGCATCGGCATGGCTCACCGCATAGGGGTTGAAGCTCGATTCAATCTGCATAATCGCCAGAATCAGTGACGCATCCACGTTATATTGCTCAGCGGCTTTACGCACCATCGGCAGATATTTGTGGGCACGCTTATCGAGGTGGTTCGGCACCATCGGAATGGTCACCGACCAGATGACGTGCAATCCGGAGGTGCGTTTCTGCAGTTTGTTCTGAATCAGATAATCAGCAAAGCTGCCGGCGCGGCCCTGCCAGCGAATCGGCTGGCCGGTATTGTCCAGCACCTGGCCGTAGAGCAGCGGCTCTTTACTGATCTGAATATCGTTGGCATCAGAGTAGAGATCGACATTACCCGGATCTTCGCCAATCAACAGCGTAGTGATGATCGCCTGGCGCAGGCTGGCCATCGGATCGGTGCCGGAAATGGTCTCAATAGTGATGCTACCGCTGTCAAAGTTGATGTGACTGCGGGTGTAATATCCGTCGCTATATTTGACGTAATCTTTCGGTCCAGCGATCAGAACCTCATTGATTCCCCAAATATTTTCAATGTTATGGGCGAACTGACCCATCAAAATATCAAATCCGTTGGTGTCCTTGACCCACTCTTCATGAAACGGCGATTTTTTTTGTCCGGAGCAGGAAACCAAAAGGGGTGCTATCACCAGCAGGGCTATCAGTTTTTTGTTCATTGTAAATACGTGCCTGACTCGAAAAAGAGGGCCTCAAAGGGAAGCCCTGAACGGTTATTTTTCTGGCGGGGTGTAACCTTCAATGTGCACATCTTTGCCTTCAAACAGGAAATTAATCATCTCCTTTTCCAGCACTTTGCGATCTTCCGGGTTCATCATGCTCAATTTCTTCTCATTGATCAGCATGGTCTGCTTGGACATCCACTGTTGCCAGGCTTCTTTGGAGATCTCATTGAAGATGCGCTTACCCAGTTCGCCAGGGTAGAGCTGAAAGTCCTGGCCTTCAGCATCGCGTTGCAGATAAGTACAAAAAATGGTGCGGCTCATTACTCTTCCTCTTCGGTCACATGCTTATGCAGTGACAGTTGCTGGGGATGGCGCAATTCATGCAATAAGCGCTCAACCGGCGCCGCCAAACCCACTGACGGTGGTTGCGCTAAGTTATACCAGAGACCGCCCGCTTCATCCATCAGCGACCCGGAGGAAGGCCACGCTAGCCACATAGGCACAATGTCTAAATGGAAATGGCTAAAGGTATGACGAAACGCCGTGAGCTGCTGCGGTTGGGCGTGAATGCCCCGTTCGCTTAGCCAGTCAGTCAGCGCTTGCTCACTAGTAAACTGTGGGAAGCAGAACAGTCCGCCCCATAAACCTACTGGCGGACGCTGCTCTAACCACACATCATCGCCATCCTGCATCATCAGCATCCAGCCGCTACGTTCCGGCAAAGTCTGCTTCGGTTTCTTGCCGGGATAGTCAGCCCAGCTGCTGTTGGCATAAGCGACGCAGCCGCTGTTGAGTGGGCAGATTTCACACTTAGGACGTGAGCGAGTACATACTAACGCGCCAAGGTCCATCATCGCCTGATTAAACTGGCTAACGCCTGCGGCTGGCGTGACCTCTTCGCTGATCTGCCACAAACGTTTCTCAACGTCTTTTTTGCCCGGCCAGCCGCCGACCGCGTAGCAGCGCGCCAGCACGCGTTTAACGTTGCCATCCAGAATCGGGAAATGCAGACCCAGCGACAGCGATAGCACCGCGCCCGCCGTCGATCGACCAATCCCTGGCAATGCTGCCACATCATCAAAGTTACGCGGAAATTCGCCGCCGTGTTGCTCAACCACCTGCTTAGCCGCTTTATGCAGATTGCGCGCACGCGCGTAATAACCGAGGCCGGTCCACAGATGCAGCACTTCATCCAGCGGCGCGGCGGCTAGATCGGCCACGGTGGGGAAGCGCGCCATAAAGCGTTCAAAATAGGGAATGACGGTAGCAACTTGCGTTTGCTGCAGCATCACTTCAGAGAGCCACACTTTGTATGGCGTCTTCTCCTGCTGCCACGGCAGGGTTTTGCGACCGAAGCGCTGATACCAATCCAGCACTTGTTGCGCGAACATCGGCGCTTGCATCATAAGAAGGAAATTTTCCGTGTTTACTCTACAATCAGGCAGGAATTCCAGCACAGAGACATCAGGGTGTAAACCGGAACATTGCAAAGGCTTGCTTCTGCTTTCTAACTTTGCATAATGCCCGTTTCCCAGAACAGGCTAACCAGCAGGCTTCAACATGATTAATGACGTCATCACCCCTGAATTTGATGAGAACGGGCGGCCATTACGCCGTATCCGCAGTTTTGTGCGCCGCCAGGGGCGCTTAACGAAAGGACAACAGCTCGCGCTCGATAATTTATGGCCGGAGATGGGCGTTGAGTTCCAGCCGGAACCGCTGGATCTGGTGACGCTGTTTGGCCGTGACGCGCCGGTCGTGCTGGAAATTGGTTTTGGTATGGGCGCCTCGCTGGTGACCATGGCGCAGAACAATCCGCACCAGAACTTCCTCGGCCTGGAAGTTCATGCACCGGGCGTCGGCGCTTGTCTGGCGTCGGCGAAGGAAGCGGGCGTAGAGAACCTGCGCGTGATGTGTCACGACGCGGTGGAAGTACTGCAGAAGATGATTCCGGACAACTCGCTGCGTATGGTGCAGCTGTTCTTCCCGGATCCGTGGCACAAAGCGCGCCATAACAAACGTCGCATCGTACAGGTGCCGTTTGCTGAACTGGTGATGCGCAAGTTGAAGCTGGGCGGCGTGTTCCACATGGCAACCGACTGGGAAGCCTACGCCGAACACATGTTAGAAGTGATGAGCAGCATCGACGGATATAAAAATCAGTCGGAGAGTAATGATTACGTGCCGCGTCCCGAAACGCGTCCGTTAACCAAGTTTGAGCAGCGCGGGCAGCGACTAGGCCATGGCGTATGGGATCTGATGTTTGAGAGGGTGAAATAATGGCCGTACAGCGTAGCCGTCGTTTGCGTAAAAAACTGCATATTGATGAGTTTCAGGAATTAGGTTTCTCCGTGGCCTGGCGTTTTGCCGAAGGCACCACCGAGCAGCAAATTGATGCGACTGTTGATCAGTTCATTAACGAAGTGATCGCGCCGAATGGTTTGGCCTACGATGGCAGCGGCTATCTGGTGTGGGAAGGTCTGGTTTGCCTGCAGGAAACCGGCAAGTGCACCGATGAGCACCGCGAGCTGGTGCGTAAGTGGCTCGAGCAGCATAACCTTTCTGATATTCAAGTAACTGAACTCTTCGACGTTTGGTGGGACTAATCTTTAATGGTTGATGCGTGTTGGTGGCCATAAATGGCCACCCTACAATGCATTTCGTAGGGTCGCCATTTATGGCGACCTTTTTATTGCTCAGGAGATTTCATGGTTCGTAAGGCACTTATCGCCGCGCTGCTGCTGGCGGCAACTCAGGCTCAGGCTGCATACGAGTGCAGCGTCAAGCCACAGGATGATGTGATCATTAAACCGCAGAGCGTGCAGGTGGTGGGCAGCAACGGCAACCTCGAAATCACTCCGCAGGGCGATGTGCAGTTTAATGGCCAGAAGGTCAACGTGGATAACGCCGCGCGCCAGAAAGCCATCGATTATCAAACCGCGCTGCGTCGCGACTTGCCATGGATCGATAGCGGTGCGAATTCGCGTCTTGAACGCAGCCGCGTGGCGCTGGATAAAGTGATCGTCGAAAAGCTCGGCGCTAACAGCAATGTGCGTAATCGTCTGACCAAGCTGGACGGCCAGCTCAAGCAGCAAATGAACCGGATTATTGAGCATCGCCCGGATGGATTAACCTTCCATCATCAGGCCATCGATCAGGTGCGCGCTGAAGGCGAGAAGCTGGTGCAGAGCACATTGGGCGGCATCATGCAGGATAGCCTCAACGAAATGGGCAGCAGCCAGGCCGCGAGCGGCAGCAATCCGCTGCAGGCCATTATGGGCAACCTTGGCGGCTTACAGCAGTCAGTGCAGGCGGAATGGAACAAGCAGGAGCAGGATTTCCAGAATTTCGGCCACGAAGTGTGTAACCGCGTCACCGTGCTGGAAGAGCAGCGCAAAGGGTTGATGCAGGGCGTTAAAGGCTAACAAAGCAGAAGGCCGGTTTCCCGGCCTTCTGTTTACTCATCTTCGCTTAAGAACAGCTCCAGCAGCGAGTTCAGGAACAGCTTCCCTTTCTCAGTAATCTGCCAGTGTTCAGCGCTTTCCACCACGTATCCCGCGGTTATCGCGGCATCAATTTGCGGGCGAATGATCTGCTCATCCATACCGGTATAGCGACGGAAATCCGCGCGCGGAGCGGCCTCCAGCAGGCGGAAGCGGTTCATAAAGAACTCGAATGGCTTATCGTTTTCGCCCACTTCGTGCTGCTTATCAAGATAATGACCTTTCATAAAGCCACGTGGATGGCGCGTTTTTACGGTGCGCACGATGCGGCCATCCGGCTGCGTCAGCTTGCCGTGTGCGCCGCAGCCAATGCCCAGATAATCACCAAAGCGCCAGTAGTTAAGGTTGTGTTCGCAGCGATAACCGGGCTTGGCGTAGGCCGAGGTTTCATATTGCTGATAACCTGCGGCGCTCAGCAGTTGATGACCTTGTTCAAAGATATCCCACAGCGCGTCATCATCCGGCAGTTTCGGTGGACGCGAGCCAAATAAGGTATTCGGTTCGATCGTCAGCTGATACCACGACAGATGCGGCGGGTTAAGAGCAATCGCCTGACGCAAATCATCCAGCGCTTCTTCCAGCGACTGATCCGGCAAGCCGTGCATCAGATCGAGGTTAAAGCTGCGCAAACCTAAGCCTTCAGCCAGCTGCGCCGCGCGTACCGCTTCTTCCGGCCCGTGAATGCGGCCCAGACGCTCCAGCTTCTGTGGGCTAAAACTCTGCACGCCAATCGAAATACGGTTAATCCCCGCGCGCTGATATCCACTGAAGCGATCGGCTTCCACCGTGCCCGGATTGGCTTCCATGGTGATTTCCGCATCGGCAGCCAGCGGCAAACGCGCTCGCACGCCATCCATCAGCATCTGCATCGCATTGCTGCTCAGCAGGCTTGGGGTACCGCCGCCGATAAAGATGGTGCGCACTTCGCGCCCCGCGGTGAGCGGCAAATCTTGCTCGAGATCGTTCAGCAGGTGCTGCACATACTCGATGTGCGGCACCTCGCCTTTTAACGCGTGAGAGTTGAAATCACAGTACGGGCACTTCTGCACACACCACGGAATATGGATGTACAGGCTTAACGGAGGTAACTCAGGCATTGCGCATCGCTTCCAGCAGCAGCGTCAATGCTTTACCACGGTGAGAGACGGCGCGCTTTTCGTCTTTACTCAGCTCTGCCGCCGTTTTACCTAATTCAGGTACGTAGAAGATGGGATCGTAACCAAAACCGCCTTCGCCAGCGGCTGAGCGGGTGATTTCACCGGCCCAGCTGCCGTGAAACACCAGCGGCGTGGGATCGGCGGCATGACGCACATACACCAGCACGCAGTGGAATTGTGCCTGGCGTTTGCCCTCCGGCACATTTTCCAGCGCCACCAGCAGCTTCTCCAGATTCTGCTGGTCGCTGGCGTCAACGCCAGCATAGCGCGCGGAGTAAATGCCCGGCGCGCCGCCCAATGCGTCCACCGCCAGGCCCGAATCATCAGCAATCGCCGGTAAGCCGGTAATGTCAGCCGCATGGCGCGCTTTGAGAATGGCGTTTTCGATAAAGGTCAGGCCGGTTTCTTCCGCTGACTCCACGCCGAGTTCGGTTTGCGCCACGATATCGAGTCCGAAGGCCGCTAACAGATCGGCCAGTTCACGAACTTTGCCCGGATTACCGGTAGCGAGAACAACTTTTTGCATAACAGTTCCAGATTAGCGAATTACAGCAAATACCAGAGACCTGGGAACAGGTCCATGCCGAGGAAATTCAGCGCGTACAGCACCAGAATGACAATCATGGCAGAGAAATCGATGCCGCCCATCGCGGGCAGAATACGGCGAATCGGTGACATCAGCGGTTCAGTCAGCTGCAACAACACCTGATCCATCGGACCGCGGCCCTGGCTGATCCAGCTCATCAGTGAGCGGATGATGATTACCCAGAACACCAGATAACCGGCGGACTTCACCAGCGACAGCAGGCCAACCAGCAGATTGGTCGGATCAATCGAGAATACGCCGACCTGAATCAGCAGCAGTATCGGATATTTCAGCGTGGTGAGCACAAACGCCAGCAGCAGCGAAGCGGTATCAATTGGGCCAATCGCGGGGATGATACGGCGCAGCGGCTTGATAATCGGCTGAGTGATCTTCACGACAAACTGCGCCAGCGGGTTGTAGAAGTCACAGCGCGACCACTGCATCCAGATGCGCAGCAGCAGCACCATCACGTACAAATCGATCAGCGTTTTGACTAAAAACGTCAGTGTTAACATGAGGTTCCTCAATTATTGTTGTGTAGGTCGCGCATAATCCCGCGCGCCGAAAACGGCGGTGCCAATCCGCACCATGGTGCTGCCCGCGGCGATTGCCGCGTCCATATCGTCACTCATTCCCAGAGAAAGCGTATCGACGTCAGGATAATCCTGCTGTAAGGCATGAAACGCGCTGGCCATCTGCTGGCAGACCGCCAGTTGCCGATCGTATTCTGATTCCGGCGCTGGAATGGCCATCAGCCCACGCAGGCGCAAATGTGGCAGCGCGGCGATGTATTGCGCCAGCTCGGGCAGCGCCTCCAGCATGATGCCAGATTTGCTGTTTTCGTCACTGATATTTACCTGAATTAACACGTTGAGCGGCGGCAACGACGCCGGGCGCTGATCGTTCAGGCGCTGCGCGATGCGCTGCCGGTCAACGGTGTGACACCAGGCAAAATTTTCCGCCACCAGACGGCTCTTATTGGATTGTAGCGGACCGATAAAGTGCCATTGCAAATCAGGATGTGCGGCCAGCTCAGCCACTTTTTCAACCCCTTCCTGCACGTAATTTTCACCGAACGCCTGCTGTCCAGCGGCAATGGCTTCTGCGACCGCGCTCGCAGGTTTGGTTTTGCTCACTGCAAGCAGCGTAATTTCTTCTGGCGCGCGCCCGCAACGTGCGGCGGCAGCGGCGATGCGCTCACGCACTTGCTGTAAGTTGTGCTCAATGGAAGTCATAGTCAGGAGAAGTTAAATGGAGTTGGATGAAATTGTGGCCCTTAGTGTAAAGCATAACGCCGCCGATCTGCACCTTTGCAGCGGACATTTGCCGCACTGGCGCCGACAAGGCGTGCTGGAGCCGATTCCGCAGCAAAGCGCGCTGGAGGGCGGCTGGCTGGAAAGCTTTATGCAGCAGTGGCTCACTGCGTCACAGCAGGCCGAGCTGGAGGAAAATGGCCATGTCGATTTTGCCATTACGCTGACCAGCGGCGTGCGACTGCGTGCCAACCTGTTTATGCAGCGGCACGGTTTATCGTTGGCGCTGCGGCTGATTGCCAGCAGCACGCCTAATCTTAGCAGCCTGCATTTGCCCGAAGTGGTGAGCCAGCTATTACAGCTGGAAGAGGGGCTGATTTTGATCACCGGCGCCACCGGCAGCGGCAAATCCACCACGCTGGCGGCAATGGTGGATAGCCTTAATCGTCAGCAGGCGCGGCACATCCTGACGCTGGAAGATCCAATCGAGTTTGTTCATCACAGTCAGCGATCGTTGATTCAGCAGCGCGAAGTGGGCGCGCACTGCGCCTCGTTTCAACATGGGCTAAAAGCCGCGCTGCGCGAAGATCCCGATGTGATTCTGCTTGGTGAACTGCGTGATAGCGAAACCATCCGGCTGGCGCTTACCGCAGCAGAAACCGGGCATTTGGTGCTGGCGACGCTGCATACGCGCGGCGCAACCCAGGCGGTGGATCGGCTGGTGGATGTCTTTCCCGCCGAGGAGAAGAACCTGGTGCGCACCCAATTAGCGGGCAGCTTAAAAGCGGTGCTGGCGCAGCGCTTAGTGCCGGCAAAAGCGGGCGGACGCGTAGGGTTATTTGAAGTATTGGTAGCGACGCCAGCGGTGGCAAACCTGATTCGTGAAGGGAAAATGCACCAGTTGCCAGGCGTGTTACAAACCGGCGCGCAGGCCGGGATGCAAACCTTTGCCCAGAGCGAGCAGGCGCGTCAGCAGGCGGGGATGATTTGATGTGGGATTGAGTACAAATCGTAGCGGCGCAATTTATTGCGCAATGCATGGATGGGCATGGTGCCGTCATTTATACGCGCGATAAATCGCGCCGCTACGGTATGTGATAGATCTGGATGAGATAACTGGTAAGGGTTTAATGCGTCTCGAACCAATCTTCGAGGATAATCACTGCCGATTGCGAATCGACCTGGCCCTTCTGCAGCGCACGAAAACCACCGCGTTCAAACAGGTCGGCACGCGCTTCAACGGTGCTCAGGCGTTCGTCCTGCAGCTCAACGCGCACGCCAAAACGACCGTGCAAGCGATTGGCAAACTTACGCGCGCGCGCCGTCAGCTCTTGTTCGGTGCCATCCATATTCAGCGGCAAACCGACCACTACATAATCGGGCTGCCACTCTTTCAGCAGTTTTTCGATCAGGTTCCAGTCTGGCGTGCCATCTTGCGCTTTTAAGGCCGTCAGCGCACGAGCGGTACCCGTGAGCTGCTGTCCAATGGCGACGCCGATGCTTTTGGTGCCAAAATCGAAGCCCAATAAGGTTTCATTGGCCATCAGGCGTGCCCTGCATCGGTGGCGATATTGTGTATATCCACGCCTAAGCCGCGTGCCGCTTCGCGCCAGCGCTCTGCGATAGGCGTCTGGAACAAAATATTGGTATTAGCCGGTGAGGTAAGCCAGGCATTTTCCAGCAGCTCGTCTTCAAGCTGACCCTTCTCCCAGGCACAATAACCCAGCGCCACCAGCACATTGTCTGGCTGCGAGGCAGTACCTATCGCTTCCAGCACATCACGCGAGGTGGTGATCACCGTGGTGTCAGAAATACGAATGCTCGAGGAGTAAATGCGCTGCGCCGAGTGCAGAATAAAACCACGATCCTCCGCCAGCGGACCACCGGCAAACACTGGCTTATCCAGTTTGATGGCTGGATCGCGTTCGGATGCGCTAATTTTAAGCTTTTTAAGAATGCCTTCAACCGTCAGGTTTTCCATCGGTTTATTCACGATCAAACCCATGGCGCCATCTTCATTATGCTCGCAGATATACACCACGGAGCGTTTGAATAGCGGGTCCTGCAGCGACGGCATCGCAATTAAAAAATGATGCTGTAAATTCATTATCACTCGTATATCAAAAATAACCGGCGCAGCCGCGACAGCGCCGGTTTTGGGTGTTCACGGAGCTTGCACTCCGACGGCATCAGCCCAGGCGTTTCTCAATGGCATCCATCAGCATGCCGGTGATTGATATCGGGAACGCGGCCTCGATTTCACGTACGCAGGTTGGGCTGGTCACGTTAACTTCAGTCAGTTTATCACCGATGATATCCAGACCGACAAAAATCAGCCCCTTGGCTTTGAGTGTTGGACCGACGCGACGCGCAATTTCCCAATCGCTGTCGCTCAGCGGACGCGCTTCGCCACGGCCACCAGCGGCCAGGTTACCGCGCGTTTCACCGCCTTGCGGAATACGCGCCAGGCAGTAAGGCACCGGTTCGCCATCCACCACCAGTACGCGTTTATCACCCTCTTTAATCGCCGGCAGGTAGTTCTGCGCCATGCAGAAGTTCTGGCCGTGATTGGTCAGGGTTTCAGTGATCACGCCGAAGTTCGGGTCATCTTGCTTCACGCGGAAGATGGACGCGCCGCCCATGCCATCAAGCGGCTTCAGAATCACATCACCATGTTCCTGCCAGAAGGCGCGCAGCTGCTCTTTGTTGCGCGTAACCAGCGTATCGGGCGTCAGGTCGGCAAACCAGGCGGTATACAGCTTTTCGTTGCAGTCGCGCAGGCTTTGCGGTTTGTTGACGATCAGCGTGCCTTGCTCTTCAGCGCGCTCCAGCAGGTAGGTGGCGTAGATAAACTCGGTGTCGAACGGCGGATCTTTACGCATCAGCACCACGTTGAGATCGGCCAGCGGGATAAGCTGCTCGCTGCCAAACGTGTACCAGTTGTCGTAGTTCTGCTCAACGCTCAGCAGACGGGTGCGCGCATAGCTCACGCCGCCGCGCAGAGAGAGATCGCTCATCTCCATGTAATGAATTTCGTAACCACGGCGCTGTGCTTCCAGCAACATGGCGAAGCTGGTGTCTTTTTTAATGTTGATGGACGAAATGGGGTCCATAACGATGCCAAGCTTGATCATTATTCTCTCCTCAAGGGGTATTCAACCAAAAGTATCGCTTAACCGAGGTCGCCAAACCTCACCTGAAGTGCCGTAATGGCGGTGAGCGCGGTAGTTTCGGTGCGTAACACGCGTGGTCCGAGCAAAATATCGGTGAAACCCTGCTGCGCCGTCATGGCAATTTCTTCGGCGGATAAGCCGCCTTCCGGTCCAATCAGCAAACGTACGCGCTCCACCGGCTGCGGCAGCGTGTTAATGCTGTGACTGGCGCGCGGATGCAGATTGAGTTTTAAACCCTCATCGGCTTCCGCACACCAGGCTTGTAATGTCATCGGCTCGCGAATTTCCGGCACGCGATTGCGGCCGCACTGTTCACAGGCGGCAATTGCGATTTTCTGCCATTGCTGAATCTTTTTCGCCAGTCGCTCGGCATCCAGCTTTACGCCGCAACGCTCAGAAAACAAGGGCGTAATCACATTCACGCCAAGTTCGATCGATTTCTGGATAGTGAATTCCATTTTTTCGCCGCGCGACATCACCTGACCAAGATGCAGATGCAGCGGCGATTCACGGTCATCAGCCTGACTGGCAAGGACCCTTACTTTTACACGCTTTTTATCAGCCTGGGTGATTTCAGCGTTAAAAGTCAGATTACTGCCATCAAACAGCTCAATTTGCTGACCAGCGGTCATGCGCAGCACGCGCCCGACATGGTTAGCGGCGTCCTCATCAAGGAAGACTTCACTGTTTACTTCAAGAGATTCGGGGTGATAAATGCGAGGTATACGCATGCGGTTCCTGCCAGCGTTATGCCGTGTCCGCTGACACGGCGCAATCGAAAAAAGCTAGTGTAGGGTAGCGCTTTTAGCGCTGGCAAGCCTGCTGTACATAAGCGTTATGATTTCCCTGCACTTTAGCGATGCGGTTGTCGCGCTCGCACTCCCACTTCGTCACCGGATATTGCTTATCCCAGGCGGTAAACAACTGGGTTTGCTGGCGTGACAGGCGCAGCTGATATTGATCGCGCATATAGAAGTAGGTGCGTGCTATCGCACCGCGTGCGCGTTCGGGCGGCTGCGCCAGCTTCTGCTTAAAATCAACCTTCATGCTGCACTGGCCATACTGTTGATCGCCACCGTTCCACTGGCTGTACTGGAAGTTATTGCGATCGCCGTTCACTTCGCCAATCGCCGGCTGCAGGTTATGCAAATCGCTTTCGATGCGGCGATAATCCGCGTCTTTGCTGCAGTTTTTGCGTCCGCCGTTTTGCCAGCACTGACGCTGATGACCGAATTCCCACGCTGGCATCACATGTTCCCACTCAATGCGTTCAGCGCGATTGGCATTCTTACGCACGCTGTAGCCGCAGCTGGATAAATCCGGCACGCCTTTTTTGCCGTGCCAGCTGATTTTGCAGCCGCAGTAAAAGTCCGCAGGCGCATCGGCGTTGATCTGCGCCGCATAGGCTTTGGCCTGATTAAAATTGTTTTGATGATAGTGAGTGAAACTGAGGCTATAAGCACTAAGTGGGGCAACTAATAAGGTAAGAAACAGCAGCGTTTTGCGAGACATATTCCAAAAATTAACCTGGTCCTGAAAAAGGGCGGCAGGGTAACAGAATGATGACGCATGGGATATGAGATTAGACTATGTTGCTGAGCTATGTTGCTGAAAACTCACCGGGCTGCAGCAGAGATTTGCAGTGTACGCAACGATACTCGCTTTCGCCGCGCAGCACGCGGTTATGGCGACGCACAGTCAGCTGGTGCTGCTGACAGCGGCAGCGATAGGGGAACGTATTGCTGCGCACTGAGTCGATTTCAAACTGGTGGGTGCGACGCGCCGGCACGCCGAGCACGCTCTCCATCATCCATTTCCACTCTTTGCCGTGCGGCGGCACGCGGCCAAAGGTTTTCCACACCAGCAGATGCGCCAGTTCGTGCGGCACCACTTCATCAACAAACGCCTGCTGATTTTCCAACAGCAGCACCGGATTGATTCGGATTTCCCACTTTTCCAGCCATGCGGTGCCCGCCGCCGTGCCGCGCTGCTGGTAGATCAGCGAGGGCTCATCAAAGCGGCGCTCCAGCTTCTCGTTGGCCAGCTGTAAAAAATGGCGCAGCGAGCGCATAACGGCTTGTTGTAAGGCGATGGGAAGGCGCGGTGTTTTCATGTGGGGCAGGATAAAAGGTTGCGACAGTTGAATCAAACAAAAAAGGGCCGCCAGCAGGCAGCCCTTGAATTCGCTTATCGGGATTATTTCTGACCGATATCGCGCAGTTTTTTGCCTGACATCAGATTGCGTTCGATGTGTTCCAGCGAGACGTTTTTGGTCTCTGGAATCAGCGTCAGCGTCAGCAGAATGAAGAACACGTTCAGACCGGCGTACACCCAGAAGGTTGGCGCGTTGCCCAGCGTATTCAGCATGGTCAGGAAGGTGGCGCCGACAATCATGTTGGCAATCCAGTTGGTCGCGGTGGAAACCGTGATACCAAAATCGCGGCCTTTTAGCGGCTGGATTTCTGAACATAGCACCCAAATCAGCGGACCGGCAGACATCGCAAAACCAATGATAAACATCAGCAGCATCGCGACCGCGAAGTACTGCGCTTCTGGCGAGTGGATGCCGATGTGCAACATTGTACCCAGCACGCCCATACCAACGGCCATCACCAGGAAGCCCAGCAGCAGCGTTGGTTTACGGCCCCAGCGATCCACCAGACCAATAGCGATAAAGGTAGCCAGCACGTTCACCAGACCCACAATCACCGTGCCCCACATTTGCTGCGTGGTGTTGGCAAAGCCAGCGATTTCGAAGATTTTCGGCGCGTAGTACATGATGACGTTCATACCGGTGAACTGCTGCATCACCTGCAACAGCACGCCGAGGAACACCGCGCGGCGGAAATTACTATTGCTCTGGAACAGCTGCCAGCCAGACTGTTTGATCTTCAGGCTTTCACGAATCTCATCCAGTTCACGTTTTGCTTGTTCGCTGGTATCACGAAGACGCGATAACACGCGTTCCGCACTGCGGAAATCCCCCTTCGCGGCCAGCCAGCGTGGGCTATTCGGCAGGAAGAACACGCCAATCAGCAGCAACACGGCAGGAATGGTGATGATGCCCAGCATCCAGCGCCATGCGCCGGCGTCGGCGAAGGCGGTATCAGAGAGATAAGCGGCCAGAATACCGATGGTGATCATCAGCTGGTAGAGCGAAATCATACTGCCGCGAATCTTCTCTGGCGCGATTTCAGAGAGATAGAGCGGAGCGGTATAAGACGCGACACCTACGGCCAGGCCCAGCACCACCCGTGCAGCGATCAGCATGTCCGGGCTGGTTGCACCCGCAGACCACAGCGAACCAATGACGAACAGAATGGCACCGGCCATCAGGCTTTTTTTACGGCCCAGACGCGATGACATCCAGCCGCTACCTACAGCACCCACCGCCGCACCAAACATCATCGAGCTGACGATCCATTCCTGCTGATGTGCGGTGACGTTAAAATCTTTTGCGATGAAAGGCAGAGCACCGGCGATAACACCGATATCCAATCCAAACAGCAAGCCGGCCAGGGCCGCTAAAAAGCAGACAAACAAGGTCATGACCTTATTTGATGTTCTGCTTTTGTGATTATTACCAGGCATGATGCCTCCAAAGTTTATCCATCGTTGTTGTTATCAATGTTATGAAACCTGTCGGCGGAAAAAAGTGAGAGCGATCACATCAGTGTAATCGGTTACACACGCTGAAACCCTGCAATCCAGCATTTTCCGCCCGAAATAGTTACGTAACCAGTAAGGTATAGCACCCTTTAAGTTTCTGACATTGCACTAAATACCGGCTATCAGACGACGCTGAAAATAACGCATTTTCACAGTAATAACTACGCTGAAAAATCTCTAAATTGCCGATTGTTAAAGGATTTCAAAATGTAATCGTTATCACTATGTTGTAAACACAGCGTAAGAAGTGTAGACGGCATAGAAAAATGCGCCTGACGATTAAAAGGCATAAAAAAAGCCCGCCTAAGCGAGCTCATTTTCAGTCATACATCTTGCAGCGTTTCCCTCTCCTGTGGGAGAGGGCCAAGGTGAGGGCATCAGCCCGCAGAGGACGCGATTACTTCAAGCCCGCCGCTTCACGCAGTTGAGCCGCTTTATCGGTCTGCTCCCACGGGAAGTGCTCACGGCCAAAGTGACCGTATGCTGCGGTCTCTTTATAGATCGGTTTCAGCAGATCCATCATCTGAATCAGGCCATATGGACGCAGGTCGAAGAACTCGCGTACCAGCAGCGTCAGCTGCTCGGTGGAGACTTTCTCAGTGCCGAAGGTTTCAACCATGATGGAGGTTGGCTCAGCCACGCCAATCGCGTAGGAAACCTGAATTTCGCAACGGTCAGCGAGGCCAGCTGCAACGATGTTCTTCGCCACATAACGTGCAGCGTAAGCGGCAGAACGGTCAACTTTTGACGGGTCTTTGCCCGAGAATGCGCCGCCACCGTGACGCGCCATGCCGCCGTAGGTATCCACGATGATTTTACGACCGGTCAGACCGCAGTCACCCATTGGGCCACCGATAACAAAACGGCCGGTTGGATTGATGTGATATTTGGTGCTGGCGTTGATCCACTCCGTCGGCAGAACCGGCTTGATGATCTCTTCCATCACGGCTTCGCGCAGATCGGCGGTGGTCACCTCTTCAGCATGCTGCGTTGACAGCACAACCGCATCGATACCGACAATTTTGCCGTCATCATACTGGAAGGTGATCTGGCTTTTCGCATCCGGACGCAGCCATGGCAGTGAACCGCTTTTACGCACTTCAGCCTGACGCTGCACCAAACGGTGCGCATAGGTTACCGGCGCTGGCATCAGCACATCGGTTTCGTTGCTGGCATAACCGAACATCAGGCCCTGGTCACCGGCGCCTTGCTCCAGCGGATCGGTACGGTCAACGCCCTGGTTGATGTCTGGCGATTGCTTACCAATCGCGCTCAGTACCGCGCAAGAGTTCGCATCAAAGCCCATATCGGAATGGACATAACCGATTTCACGTACGGTATTACGGGTGATCTCTTCAATATCAACCCATGCGCTGGTGGTGATTTCACCGCCAACCAGCACCATACCGGTCTTAACGTACGTTTCGCAGGCCACGCGTGCTTTAGGATCCTGTTCCAGGATGGCATCCAGCACGGCATCGGAAATTTGGTCAGCGATTTTATCAGGATGTCCTTCTGATACGGACTCAGATGTAAAAAGGTGTTTAGCCATTCTGTTCTTTACCTTAACAATGGTTTGAATACGACTGCATAGCGTTAATGATGAAATCGACTTAACGCCCCTTCAGGCAAAGCCACGAGCAGTAAGAAGTTTTAATGCGCCAGACAGACACCGCCTGGATGTTAATCAGTTTAGATGGAAAACCATCTGGACGGCTATTCTAGGTTACTCAGTGAGCACTTTTCCAGTGCTTTTTCCGTTCCCGCATTTTCCGCAACATCGCAAGTGGAATAATTTCCTGACACCGCACGCAGTTACCTGACAAAGATTTTGCAATTTAACCCGTGTGGCTGTATAAAACGCCGCTGCTGTTTCAGCGTAAAGGATGACGTCACTGTGCGTCGCGCCGTCAGATGTCATTTATTCTGACTTTCACCCAAGCCGTTTCTCGCAGGCTGTTAGCCGGCGATGGAGGTGATTAAAGTAATGAACCACTCTTTCTCTCTCACTGGTTCACTGCGCTGTATCGGCGCGCTGGCTCTCCTTTCCCATTCCACATCTGTTCTTTTATCCTGTCGACGTTCTGTTCATTATCCCGACACGAGCATCGGTTAAATTATCCCTACATCTATTACTGCGTTTCACTCGCTAATGAACGTGCAAATCTCCGGCTATTGCCCTGATTTCACCGACTTCGGCGCGGTGTTTTACACTTAGAGTCATGCAACCTTAAAGGGGCAGTAAGCAGGATGGGACAATTTTCACCTGGCGTTACCATGACAAAACGCGGTAACGATTTCATATTTCAACGGAAAATTGAGGTTCGCGATGTCTGACGACATGAAGAATATCAAGGGTTCGTCAGCTGGCGAACAGGGTTCACTCCGCTCCATGCAGGAGGTGGCAATGAACGATCAGGAAGCGAGCAGAATGCTGCGTACCTACAATATTGCCTGGTGGGGAAATAACTATTACGACGTTAACGAACTGGGGCACATCAGCGTGTGTCCCGATCCGGATCAGCCGGAAGTGCGCGTTGACCTGGCAAAACTGGTTAAAGAGCGCGAAGCCGACGGTCAGCGTTTGCCTGCGCTGTTCTGCTTCCCGCAGATTCTCCAGCATCGTCTGCGTTCGATTAACGCCGCCTTTAAACGTGCGCGTGAGTCCTACGGCTATAAAGGCGATTACTTCCTGGTTTACCCGATCAAGGTTAACCAGCATAAGCGTGTGATTGAGTCGCTGGTCAACTCCGGCGAGCCGTTAGGCTTAGAAGCCGGTTCGAAAGCGGAACTGATGGCGGTACTGGCCCATGCCGGTAAAACCCGCTCGGTGATCGTCTGTAACGGCTATAAAGATCGTGAATATATTCGTCTGGCGCTGATTGGTGAGAAGCTCGGTCACAAAGTTTATTTGGTGATCGAGAAGATGACCGAAGTGCGCCTGGTGCTGGAAGAAGCTGAGCGGTTGAGCGTGGTGCCGCGTCTCGGTATTCGTGCGCGTCTGGCCTCGCAGGGTTCAGGCAAGTGGCAGTCGAGCGGTGGCGAAAAATCCAAGTTTGGTCTGGCAGCGTCGCAGGTGTTGCAGCTGGTCGACATCATGCGCAAGGCCGGTCGTCTCGATAGCCTGCAGCTGCTGCACTTCCATCTCGGCTCACAGATGTCCAACATCCGCGACATCGCCACCGGCGTGCGTGAGTCGGCGCGCTTCTATGTTGAGCTGGCGAAGCTGGGCGTTAACATCAAATGCTTCGACGTCGGCGGCGGTTTGGGCGTCGACTATGAAGGCACGCGTTCGCAGTCCGATTGCTCGGTCAACTATGGTCTGAACGAGTACGCGAATAACGTGATTTGGGCGATTGGCGACGCCTGTGAAGAGAACGGTCTTGAGCACCCAACGGTGATCACTGAATCGGGGCGTGCGGTAACCGCGCACCATACGGTGCTGGTGTCCAACATCATTGGTGTGGAACGAAACGAATTCAGCACGCCAGTGGCACCGGATGCCGATTCACCGCGTCCGATCCAGAGCCTGTGGGATACGTGGCAAGAGATGCATGAACCCGATGTGCGTCGTTCGCTGCGTGAATGGCTGCACGATAGCCAGATGGATCTGTTCGATATCCATACGGGTTATTCATCAGGTACTTACGATCTCGGTCAGCGCGCCTGGGCGGAGCAGCTCTATCTGAGCATCTGCCACTATATTCAGCAGCATCTCGATCCCAGCAACCGTGCGCACCGTCCGATCATTGATGAGCTGCAGGAGCGGATGGCGGATAAGATTTACGTCAACTTCTCGCTGTTCCAGTCGATGCCGGATGCGTGGGGTATCGATCAGCTGTTCCCGGTGCTGCCGCTGGAAGGGCTGAACAAAATGCCTAAGCGTCGCGCGGTGTTGCTGGATATCACCTGTGACTCCGATGGCACCATCGATCACTACGTTGATGGCGACGGTATTGCCACCACCATGCCGATGCCAGAGTACGACATTGATAATCCACCGATGCTCGGCTTCTTTATGGTCGGTGCCTATCAGGAGATCCTCGGCAATATGCATAACCTGTTCGGTGATACCGAAGCGGTGGATGTGTTTGCATTCCCGGATGGCAGCGTTGAAGTGCAGCTGTCCGATGAGGGCGATACCGTGGCGGATATGCTGGAGTATGTGCAGCTGAATCCGAACGATCTGATGACGCTGTTCCGCGATCAGGTTACACAGCAGACCGATATTGATGAAGAGCTGCGTGCGCAGTTCCTGTCAGAATTTGAAAGCGGCCTGTACGGTTATACTTATCTTGAAGATGAGTAATTAATTGCTCATTAACCGGGCTTCGCCAGAGGCCCGGTTTTAACCATTCCTGCCTTTTTTCTTTTTCATCGCCACTTATTTAATTAATTTGTGAAGATGATCACTCTTGACCTATTTATAACCGCCCACCCAAAAAACGTCATTAATAGGTTCTTCTCTATCTTCTTATTTTTGCTAAGAAAGCCCGCCGGCTGGCATCGCTATTATCAATAATAACCCTGCAGTAAGTACTGATTCATCAACCATCTGACAGCCAATCTGTTATGTATTGATTGGGATGTATAATAAAAATTTAAACATTAAGGGTTGAATAGTAACTATTGTAATTATCTTTTTTTGGCACCTTTTGGAATCATTGATTTAAAATGAATGAATTCGCATTTAAGGATAAAGATATAAATCAACCCATATTGATTTAATTATTTTTGTTTTATTTCAAATGCTTCGTTGTTTTATGATCTGTCAAGACTGGTACTAACTTAAATTTTTCTAGGAATAATCCGAAGTTTTTATGAACTTTAGAGAAATTTACTTACGTTATTGATTGGTTTAAACGATTGAAGTTGTCAGCACTGTTTACTGAAATCTATTTTTCAAAGTGTAAGTTGTACGTTAACCTTCAGTTAAGGCATTAAGTTTTATCAATGTTTCCCTTACTTCTTACATGAGAAATCCTGACAGTTTAGCGCTATCAGGCAGTTGCAGTAAGGACCATGAAATGAGCAATCAACCGAAGTTTATCTTCATGTTGGAGCCGGTTTACGCTTTATCCGGTCAGGTGATTGCCAGGGAATTGTTAACGCGTTTTGCCGATGACGCAGATATCAATAATAAGCGTAACCCCAACAGGGATGCAGGTTTCTTCAGTCAGCTTTCTGCTGACATTAAATGGCAGTTATTCCTCCACCAGATCGAAAAACTTATTCAGCTATACCAGAAAGGGTTTGATCAGATTGTCAGTGTGAATGTTGATAGAGATATCGTAGCCAGCATCTTTAAAGATGATGAAATACAAGAAAAACTGGCTCAACTGACGCTGCTGCGTCTGGAAATATCCGCATTCTTCACCGCGCGCTTTAATAGCGCCGATCTGCTGCTGTTAAAAGGTGTCGCGAAAGTGACGCCCGCCCCTTTATGGCTCGATGACTTTGGTCCGGGTTATTCCAACCTGAACATGCTCGATAGCGGAATATTTGAAATCGTCAAGATTGACAAAGATTTTTTTTGGCAATTTGGCGACGGTCGCACCTTTGACATTCTGCTCGACCACCTCAACGAATTATGCAACGGCGTGATTGTTGAGGGCGTTGAAAATCAACAACAGGTCGACCTGCTGTCGCATAAAGCAATTTATGGCATGCAGGGCTATTTCTGGCAGAGCATCTATCTCAATGATTTTATAGCGTAATCCTGATATTAGTTGGGTTGGTTTCATCCCTCGGGGAAGAAAAATATGTCAAAGCCTGGGCTGCACGCGTTTCACGTAATTACTGCCCGGCCGATTGAGAATAAAACTATTTTTCCCATGGTGATTTTAAGAAATAAAACCAATGCGTTATCAGGATGGCGGCTTAACAAAACTCAACGCGATTTCATCATTAGCCTGTATGAGGTCGCTCCAGAGAAGAAGTGAATAATCTCACTGATTATTCACTGTAAAAGCCGGTGTCCGCGGATGCCGGGCATTTTTATAGAACTGCGCGGGATCTCAATAACATGAATAATATCTCAGTAACCCCCAAAGGTGGGACCATTGCTTCTGAGCTGAGTGGAAATCAAGTTAATTTAACCGCTCCTAGTGTAGTGAAGCTGCATCTTAATCAGTCTGATATTAAGTCTTTCACACGCAATGGTAATGATTTAGTTGTCACCACAAAATCTGGTGAAGTGGTTGTTATTCATGGTTTTTATAGCCCGAATGGCGATAGCGATCTGGTCCTGCAGGACGATCGCGGCGCGATGTGGTGGGTGGAAGATCCCGGTACAGAAGGTTTCCAGTATGTCTCTATCGACAGCACCGAAGGTCTGTTAGCGGAAAACACCACCAATGACGGCACTATTGCCGCCTTCGGTATCGGTGGTGCAGCGCTGGCCGGTATCGGCGCGCTGTTTGCTGGCTCTGGCGGCGGTGGCGGAAATGCCTCACCTGGAGATAACGGTGGCAATCCCACTAACCCGACCGATCCCGACACCACACCACCAGCCGTAGTGAGCGATGTGGTGGTTACGGACGCCGTTGGCCCCTATCAGGGCACGATCAGTGCAGGTAGCATAACCGACGACAACACGCCAACGTTAAGCGGAACCGCAGAAGCGGGTGCCATCATCCGCATCTATGACGGCAATACGCTGATCGGCTCAGTGACCGCAGGTGCCGATGGTAGCTGGAGCTTCACCACGCCTACGCTGACGGATGGCCAGCATAGCCTGAGCGTGACCGCAACCGATGCCGCTGGCAATACCAGCGCGGCGTCAAATCCCGTAGGTTTCACCGTTGATACCGTAGCGCCGGATGCCGTGGCGGGTTTGACCGTGGTGAACAACAGCGGCTCTACTGCGCAGCCGATCACCAACGGCGGTGCTACCAATGACACCACGCCACAGCTGAGCGGTACCGCAGAAGCGGGCAGCATCATCACCATTCGTGATGGCAATACGGTGCTAGGCAGCGTTACCGTCGGTAGCAATGGCGCATGGAGCTTTACCAGCCCAGCGCTGAGCCAGGGTAGCCATACGCTGAGCATCACAGCCACCGATGCGGCGGGTAATTCCAGCACGCCGACCACCATCACCTTTACCGTGGATACCCAGGCGCCTGCCGCTGCTACGGAGCTGTCACTCAGTGATAACTCCGGCAATAACTCAGGCAATGTGCCAAACGGCTCCTCCACCGATGACAATACGCCAACCCTGAGTGGGCGCGGTGAAGCAGGCGCAGTGGTGAGCGTTTATGACGGGCAAACCCTGCTCGGCACGGCGGTGGTGGGAGCAAATGGCAGCTGGAGTTTCACCACGCCAACCTTGAGCAACGGTAGCCACAGCTTAACGGTTACCTTGACTGATGCCGCCGGTAACGTCAGTCCCGCGTCGCCTGCATATGAAGTCAATGTTCAGGCCGGTATTCCGCCAGCCACCACCTCATTTGAAATCACCGATGATACCGGTAGCACGCTGGTGCAGCTTAGCAACGGTGCCAGCACCCACGACAACACGCCAACGCTGAGTGGCCTCGCCACCGCCGGGGCGCTTATCACGCTGTACAACGGTACAACCGTGCTGGGTAGCGTGGTGGCGGACAGTGATGGTCAGTGGACCTTTACTCCAGGCACTTTGGCTGATGGTTCTTATGCTCTTCACACCTCGGTGACTGATACCGGCGGCAACGTGACGCAAACGCCGACAATTTCCATCACTATCGATACCGTCGCCCCAGCGGCGGCTGGCGGCATACAGCTGAGCGATAACGATGGCAGCACGCTGCAACCGATCGCTTCCGGTGGCGCCACCAATACCACCACGCCGGTGCTCAGCGGCACCGCCGAACCGGGCAGCACTGTGACGGTGCGCGATGGCAGCACCGTGCTGGGCACGGCAACTGTCGGCAGCAATGGCACATGGAGCTTCACCTCGCCGACGCTGACCGAAGGCAACCACAGCCTCACCACTACCGTGACCGATGCGGCGGGTAACGTTGGTCCGGCTTCCAGCCCAATCACCTTCACGGTTGATACCCAGGCGCCAGCGGGTGCCAGCAATGTGGTGATCAGCGATAACGTCGGCAGTACCACCGGCCCTATCACCGCAGGCGGTACCACTGATGACAGCACCCCGACCTTAACCGGTAACGGTGAAGCGAATGCCATCGTCAAAATTTATGACGGCACCACGCTGATTGGCAGCGTTACCGTGGGCACCAATGGCAGCTGGAGCTTTACCACGCCAACCCTGAGCAACGGTAGCCATTCGCTGAGTGTCACGCTGACCGACGCGGCGGGCAACGTCAGCCCGGCCACCACTGGCGTTGGTTTTACCGTGAATGCGGGCGTGCCGCCAACCACCAGTACGCTGGAGATCACCGATGACAGCGGCAGCACGCTGAAAGTGCTGCCTGAGGGTTCCAGCACACAGGACACCACGCCAACCCTCAGCGGGCTGGCTGCGGCCAATGCGGTCGTTGAGTTGTACAATGGCACCACGCTGCTGGGCAGCACCGTCGCCGGTGCGGATGGCCAGTGGAGCTTCACGCCAGCGGCTCTGGCCGACGGCACTTACGCCTTCCACGCGGTGGCCACGGATACCAGCGGCAACGTGACCAATTCCGGCACCATCAACATCACCGTTGATACCGTGGTGCCGGATGCGGCGAGCGGGGTAGCACTCACCAATGATGCCGGCAGCATTACGCAGCCCGTCACCTCCGGCAACGCCATCAATGATGCAACGCCGGTGTTGAGCGGCAGCGCGGAAGCGGGCAGTACCGTCACGATTCTGGATGGCACCACGGTGCTGGGAACTGTGACAGTGGGCGGCGATGGCAACTGGAGTTTCACCACGCCAACGCTGGCGGAAGGCAATCACAGCCTGACCACCACGGTGACCGATGCGGCGGGCAACGTCAGCCCGGCCACGGCACCGATCGCCTTTAGCGTTGATACCGTTGCACCAGCGGCGACCAGCGGATTGGTCGTCACGGATAACGTTGGCAGCAGCACCGGCCCGTTAACCTCCGGCACCATTACCGATGACAGCACGCCAACCCTGAGCGGCACAGCCGAAGCGGGAGCGGTGGTGCGCGTCTATGACGGCACCACGCTGCTCGGCTCAGCGACGGTTGGCAGCAATGGCAGCTGGAGCTTCACGCCAGATGCCGCGCTGACCAATGGCCAGCATAGCCTGACCACCACGGTGACCGATGCGGCGGGTAATGTCAGTCCCTCTTCGCCGGTATTTACACTCAATGTCGATGCTGGCGTACCGGCCACCAACAGCTTGCTGATTGTCAGCGACGACAGCGGCAGCACGCTGGTGGAACTGCCAAACAATTCCAGCACCAATGACACCACACCGATTTTGAGTGGCCAGGCAAGCGAGGGCGATCTGATCACCCTGTACAACGGCACCACGATTATTGGCAGCGTGGTGGCGGGCGCCGATGGGCAGTGGAACTTCACGCCAGCGGCGTTGGCTGATGGCAACTACGCGTTCCACGCCACGGCCACCAATCCAACAACCGGTGTTGAAACCGATACGCCGACCATCAACATCACCATTGATACCGTGGTGCCAAGCGCGCCAGCGGATGTGGCGCTGACCAATGATGCAGGCGATCCGATTCCTGCCGGCAGCAGCACTAACGACAATACGCCAACGCTGAGCGGAACCGGTGAAGCCGGTGGTACGGTCACCATCTCCGATGGCACCACCGTACTCGGCACCACCACGGTGGGCAACGATGGCAACTGGAGTTACACCACGCCTCCGCTAAGCGATGGTAATCACAGCCTGACCTCAACCGTCACCGATCCGGCGGGCAACACCGGCCCAGCGTCACCGCCGGTCACCGTCACCGTCGATACCCAACCGCCAGCGGCGGCAGGCAATGTACAGTTCAGTAACGATGACGGCACGCCGATTGCCGCAGGCGGCACCACCAATGACACCACGCCAACGCTGAGCGGCACCGCCGAGCCAGGTAGCACCGTAACCGTCAGCGACGGCACCACCGAGTTGGGGACGGCGACTACCGGCAGCGATGGCAACTGGAGCTTTACGCCAACCGAACCACTGAGCGAAGGGCAGCACAACCTCAGCACCACCGTCACCGATCCGGCGGGCAACGTTGGCCCAGCATCGTCGGTGGTGATCGTGATTGTCGATACCACGGCACCGGCCGTTGCCAGCGATCTGCAGCTCAGCAATGATGGCAGCGGCACGCTGGTGCCGATAGCCGATGGTGGCACCACCAATGATTTGACGCCGGTACTCAGCGGGCGCGCTGAACCGGGCAGCATCGTGACGATTATCGACGGCACTAGCGTGCTGGGTTCGGTGGCCGTCGGCAACGATGGCAACTGGAGCTTTACGTCACCCGCGCTGGATCCGGGCGCACACAGCCTGACCACCACGGTGACCGATGCGGCGGGCAATACCGGCGCGGCGAGTACGCCACTGACCTTTACTCTTGATGTCACCACGCCGCCAGCACCCGGCGGTGTGCAGCTCAGCAACGACACCAGCGGCACGCCAGTTCCGATTAACTCAGGCGCGGCGACCAATGATGCCACGCCGGTGTTGAGTGGTACCGCAGCGGAGGGCAGCACTATTACCGTCTCTGATGGCGGCACCGTGCTGGGCACCGTTACCGTCGGCAGCGGTGGCGAGTGGAGCTTTACAACGCCAGCCCTGAACGAGGGTAACCACAGTTTAACCGCGACGGTAACCAGTCCGGCGGGCAATACCAGCGCGCCATCGACGCCGATTGTGGTCACCGTAGATATCACACCGCCAGCCGCGGCTACGGGTCTGCAACTGAGCAATAACGACGGTGCGACGCCGCTACCGATTGCCGCTGGCGGTACCACCAATGACACCACGCCAGCCCTGAGCGGTACGGCCGAAGCGGGCAGCATCGTAACGGTACGTGATGGCACAGACATTATTGGCAGCGCCACCGTAGGCAGCGATGGCAGCTGGAGCGTTACGCCAAGCCAACCGCTGGCGGCGGGCGAGCATACGCTCACCGCCACCGTCACCGATCCGGCCGGCAACGTTGGGCCAACCTCAACGCCGATCACCGTCAACATTGATACCACGCAGCCACCGGCAGCAGGCGACGTGGCGCTCAACAATGACAATGGCGGCACGCCAGTGCCGATTACCTCCGGCGGCGCAACCAACGACACCACGCCGGTGATCAGTGGCACAGCAGCCGCAGGTAGCACCGTCACGGTGCTTGATGGCACCACGGTATTGGGCACGGTGACGGTGGGCAGCGGTGGAACCTGGAGCTTCACCACGCCAGCCCTGAGCGAAGGCGCGCATAGCCTGACCACCACCGTGACCAGCCCGGCGGGCAACGTCAGCGATCCGTCTACGGCAATCGCCTTTACGGTGGATACTCAGCCACCGGCCACCTCAACCGGGCTGCAGCTGAGCAATGATGGCGGCACGACCATCGCTGCCGGCGGCATCACCAATGACAACACTCCTATCCTGCGCGGCACCGCGGAGGCGGGCAGCACCGTCACGGTGCGTGATGGCACAACCGTATTGGGCACAGCAACGGCGGACACTGACGGCAACTGGAGCTTCACTCCCGCTACCGCGCTGGGTGAGGGCGCGCACAGCCTGACCACCACCGTGACCGATCCGGCTGGCAACAGCAGCGGCGCTTCCACACCGATCGCCTTTACCGTGGATACCACACCGCCAGCCGCCGCCACCGATCTGCAACTCAGCAATGACAGCAGCGGCACAGCGGTACCGATTGATACCGGTGGCCGCACCAACGACACCACGCCAGTATTGAGCGGCAGCGCCGAAGCGGGCAGCGTGGTGACGGTAAGTGATAATGGCGCGGTGCTGGGTAGCACCACGGTTGGCACCGATGGCAAATGGAGCTTCACACCAACCACACCACTGGATGCGGGTGGACATAGTCTGACCACCACGGTGACCGATACGGCGGGTAACGTCGGCCCGGCATCACCGGCGGTGACGGTGACCATTGATACTGAAGCGCCGCCAGCAGCCACTGACGTGGAACTCAATAACGATCAGGGCAACACGCCAGCACCAATTGCTTCCGGCGGCGCGACCAACGACACCACGCCGGTGCTGAGTGGTAACGCGGATCCGGACAGTATCGTGGTCGTGCGCGATGGTACTACCGTGCTCGGCACGGTGATTGTCGGAACCGATGGAGCCTGGAGCTTCACCACACCGGCGCTGAGCCAGGGCGAGCATAGCCTGACGGCGACCGTCACTGATGCCGCAGGCAACAGCAGCGCACCGTCCACGGCCATCACCTTTACCGTGGATACCGAAGCGCCGTCGGCAGCCACCGGCCTGCAGCTGAGCAATGATTCAGGCGGCACCGCGGTGCCCATCGCCGTAGGCGGTTCCACCAACGACACCACGCCGGTATTGAGCGGTAGCGCCGAAGCGGGCAGCACGGTGACTATCTCTGATGGCAGCAACGTGCTGGGTTCGGTGGTGGTAGGCAGCAGCGGCAACTGGAGCTTCACCTCGACGGTGCTCGGCGAGGGGCCGCATAGTCTGACCACCACGGTGACCGATCCCGCCGGTAACGTTAGCGCGCCATCGGCGGCGCTGAACTTCAGCATTGATACCACACCGCCGGCAGCACCAGACGCGCTGGAGCTGAGTAATAACAACGGCAGCACGCCGGTGGCGATTGATGGCAATAGCACCACTAACGATGCCACGCCGCTGCTCAGCGGCACCGCCGAAGCAGGCAGCACCGTCACGGTACGGGATGGCACGCAGGTGCTGGGCAGCGCGATTGTTGGCAGTAATGGCCAGTGGAGTTTCACCACGCCAACGCTGGGTGAGGGCGGCCATAGCCTGACGGCGACGGTCACCGATCCAGCCGGCAACGTGGGCCCCGCATCCAGCGCGATTGCCTTTACCGTGGATACCGTTGCGCCGGTTGCGGCGACGGGCCTTGAGCTCAACAATAACAACGGCGGCACGCCGGTGCCGATTGCCAACAACGGCACCACCAACGACAGCACACCGCTGTTGAGCGGTACGGCGGAAGCCAACAGCATTGTTATCGTTTCTGACGGCACCACGGTGTTGGGCAGCGCCATCGCCAATGCGCAGGGCGACTGGAGCTTCTCACCCACCCTGACTGACGGTACGCATAATCTGAGCGTGACAGTGCGCGATGCGGCGGGGAATACCAGCCCGGCAAGCAGCGCGATTACCGTCACCGTCGATACCGTAGCACCGCCAGCCGCAACCGGACTGACGCTGACTAACGATATCGGCACGCCGGTCACTATCCCGAACGGCGGCCTCACCAATGACAACACGCCAGTGCTGAGCGGTTCGGGCCAGGCGGGCAGTATCATTACCATTGCCGATCAAAATGGCGTGCTGGGTTCCACCACCGTGGGAGCGGGCGGTACATGGAGCTTTACGCCGCAAACGGCGCTGGCGGACGGAACGCATACCTTCAGCGTTACGGCCAGTGATGCGGCGGGTAACGTCAGCGCCCCTGCCACCATTGGCGTAGTGATCGATGCCACTCCACCGGCAGTCGCGGGGAATATTGTCGCCAGCAACGATGAGGGCACTTCACCGGTTGCCATCACCAACGGGGGGGCAACCAACGACAACACGCCGTTCCTTACCGGTACGGCAGAAGCGGGCAGCACCATCATTATTCGTGATGGCACTGAAATCCTGGGCAGCGCTTCGGTGGGTAGCAACGGGCAGTGGAGCTTTAGTTCACCGCAGCTTGATGATGGCGAGCACAGTCTGACCACCACCGTTGTCGATGCGGCAGGTAACGTGGGTCCCGCTTCCACGGCGATCGACTTTACCGTTGATACCACCGTACCTACGCCAGCCACGCTGGTGGTGAGTAATGACAACAGCGGTGCGCCGGTGCTGGTGCCTAACGGCGCGAGCACCAGTGACAACACACCGCTGCTGAGCGGGGCGGCAGAAGCGGGCAGTCTGGTGACCATTTACGACGGTAATGTCGTGATTGGCAGCACCACGGCGCTGGGCGACGGAAGCTGGAGCTTCAGTTCGCCTGTGTTGACGGATGGTTCGCACACGCTGACCGCGACAGTGACCGATGAAGTGGGGAATGTCAGCGCGCCTTCCGCCAGCTTTACCGTGGTGGTGGATGTTACGCCACCGCAGCCGGCTGACGATCTGCTGCTGCAAAACAACAATGGCGGCACGCCGATCACGATTGCTGACGGCGGCATCACCAACGACAGCACGCCAGCCATCAGCGGCACGGCGGAAGCCAATGCCGTGGTCAGAGTCTACGACGGCACCACGCTGGTGGGTTCGGCGATAGCGGGCAGCAATGGTGCGTGGAGCATCACCACCACGGCGCTCTCGAATGCCACGCATACGTTGAACGTCAGCGTGACGGATGCGGCGGGTAACGTCAGTTCCAATGCCTCGGTATCGCTGACGGTGGACACCTCAACGCCAGCGCAAGTGCTGAGCTTTGCTGTCTATAACGATGCTAATACCACGCCGGTGCAGGTCGCGAATGAAGGGGATACCAACGACAACACGCCAGTGATAAGCGGTACCGGTGTGGCGGGCACCACCATCAATGTTTACGAAGGACCTACCCTGCTCGGCACCACCACGGTGGGTGATAACGGCACATGGAGCTTCCAAACCACGACCTTGTCGGATGGCCAGCATAGCTTCACCGTGTCGGTCACTAACGCGGCGGGTACCACCGGGCCTGAAGCGACGCCGATTACCGTCTATATCGATACGTCGGTGCCGGATCCGATCACCCTCGCTGATTTGACGGTAAACGACAACGTAGGCGGCAGCACCGGTCCATTGACCAACGGCGTCACCACCGATGACAACACCCCTACCTTTAGCGGTACGGCGGAAGCGGGCAGTAGAATCTCGATTTACGATGGCACCACGCTGCTGGGTACCGTCAACGCGGTTGGCGGTAACTGGAGTTATACGCCGGGTACCGGGCTCTCTAACGGCGGGCACAGTTTCACCTTCACGGTAACCGATGCGGCGGGTAACGTCAGCGCGGTGAGCAGTCCGGCGTTTACGCTGAACATTGCTGCCGATCTGCCACCCGCCACCAGCACGCTGGTGATCACCGATGACAACGGCACCACGCCGGTTGAGTTGAGCAACGGTGCCAACAGTAATGACAGCACGCCGGTCTTAACCGGTGCCGCGAACGAAGGGGATGTGATCACCATTCATGATGGCGCTATCGTGCTGGGCAGCGTTACCGTTGGCAACACTGGGCAGTGGAGCTATACGCCTACGCTAGCCGATGGTGCGCACGGTATCTATATCACGACGGTTAATTCAGTCGGTAATCCGGGAGCGACATCGCCGACGGTGAACTTCACTATCGATACCGGAGTACCGCTCGCCGCCACTAATCTGTCTGCCGCTAATAACAACGACGGCATCACAGTACCGATTGCTGACAACGGTATCACCAACGACAGCACGCCACGGCTGGCAGGACTGGCCGAAGCCAACGGTATTGTCACGGTTTATGATGGCAACACGGTGATTGGCTCTACGGTCGCCAACGCTAGCGGTGAGTGGACCTTCACCGCGCCAACCCTCAGCCAGGGCGGGCATGTGCTGAGCGTTACCGTCACCGATGCGGCGGGCAACGTTGGACCGCGCTCGGATGTGGTGAATCTCACCGTGGATACCCTTGCGCCAAACGCCTCAACGCTGGTGGTCAACAACGACGAGACCGGTGCGGTGGTGCCGAATGGCGGCGCGACCAACGATAATACGCCAACCCTGAGCGGTACGGCGGAAGTGGGCAGCGTCATCACCATTTACGATGGCACCACGCTGCTGGGTTCAGTGGCTGCCGGCGCGGGCGGGGACTGGAACTTCACCACCGCAGTGCTGGGTGACGGTAGCCATGCGCTGTCCGTGCGCGTGACCGATGTTGCAGGGAATACCAGCGTAGCGTCCAGCACGGCAACGGTGATCGTTGATACTGCAGCTCCTGCAGCCGTCAGCGGTCTGGCTGCGGCTAACAACAACGGCAGCTCACCGGTGGCGATTGCCGCTGGCGGCACTACCAACGACAGCACGCCAGCGCTGAGCGGTACGGCGGAAGCCGGTAGCATCGTTAAAATTTTCGATGGCGCCAACCAGATTGGTTCAGTCACTGCAGGCAGCAACGGTGCGTGGAGCTTTACCTCGCCAACGCTCGCTGATGGTCTGCATACGCTGACGGTGACGGCGACCGATGCAGCAGGCAATGTCAGCCCAGATGCCTCGATCAGCCTCACGGTGATCACGGCGGCACCAACGCCCGTCACCAATCTGCTGGTCTCTGACAACGTGGGTGCCACTACCGGTAACCTTAGCAACGGCGCTTCAACCGATGACAACACGCCAACGCTGAGCGGAACCGCCACGGCGGGCAACGTGGTGATCATCTCGGAAGGCAGCACGGTGCTGGGTTCTGCGGTTGCCGGCAGCAACGGCGCATGGAGCTTCACCACTGCCGCACTGAGTGATGGATCGCATCCATTGAGCGTGACGGTGCGCGACGCGGCGGGCAACACCAGCACCGCGACCAACTTCACGGTCAATGTGGATACGGTGGCACCGGCCAACGCAACGCTGCTGGTCACCAACGATACCAACGGAACCACGGTGCCGAATGGTGGATCGACCAACGACAGCACGCCAACGCTGAGCGGCACGGCGGAAGCGGGCAGCCGCGTTTCGATTTATGACGGCACAACGCTGCTGGGCACCGCAACGGCAGGAAGCGGCGGGGCATGGAGCTTCACCACCGATGTTCTGACCCAGGGCGCGCATGCACTGAGCGTGACGGTGACCGATGCGGCCGGTAACGTCAGTGGCAGCACCGCGGCGACGGTGAATATTGATACCGTAGCGCCGGTGGCGATCACCGGCCTGGCGGCGGCCAATAACAACGGCAGCACGCCGGTAGCGATTAACGCGGGTGGCAGCACCAACGACAATACGCCAGCCCTCAGCGGTAGCGCAGAAGCGGGCAGTCTGGTGATCATCCGTGATGGTACGGCGATTATCGGTTCGGTCACCGCAGGCAGCAACGGCAGCTGGAGCTTCACTACGCCAACCCTGGCGGACGGAGCACACACCCTTAACGTCACGGCGACCGATGCAGCGGGCAACGTCAGCCCGAATGCCGCGTTCGCCCTGACGATTGATACCGTGGCACCGTCACCGGTGACTAACCTGGTGATCAACGATAACGTCGGCACGATTCAGGGACCGCTGGCTAATGGCGCGGTAACCGATGATGCCACGCCAACGCTGAGCGGCACGGCGGAAGCCAATGCGATTGTCACCATCTATGACGGCAGCACGGTGCTGGGTTCGGTGACTGCTGGAGCCGGCGGTGCGTGGACCTTCACCACTGCCACACTGAGCAACGGCGTTCATCCGCTCAGCGTAACGGTGAAAGATGCCGCGGGTAATACCAGCGCGGCTACCACGCCAGTCTCCATCACCGTAGACACGGTAGCACCGACGGCATCAACGCTGGTGATCACTAACGACGTCACCAACACCACGGTGCCGAGCGGCGGAGCCACCAACGACACCACGCCAACGCTGAGCGGCGTGGCCGAAGCGGGCAGTCGAGTCACGATTTACGATGGCGCTGCGCCGCTGGGTACGGCGATTGCCGGCAGCGACGGCAGCTGGACCTTCACGACCGGTGTACTGACCACCGGCCCGCATCCACTGAGCGTCACGGTAACGGATGCGGCGGGTAACGTTAGCGGCACCACCTCGGCCTCGGTGATTATCGATACCACGCCACCGGCGGCGGTCACCAATCTGGTGGCAGCCAACAACAACGGCAGTACGGCGGTGACCATTCCGAACAATGGCGTGACCAACGACAGTACGCCGCTGTTAACCGGTTCGGGTGAGATTGGTGCGAAGATCAGCGTTTACGACGGGACAACGCTGCTCGGCACCACCACGGTGGGCAGCAACGGCACATGGAGCTTCGTCTCCACTGCGCTGAGTAATGGCACCCACACGCTGAATGTGACGGCGACGGATGCGGCGGGCAACGTCAGCCCAACCACGTCCACCACCCTGAGCATTGATACCGTGGCACCGAATCCGGTCACCAATCTGGTGATCACCGATGATGTCGGGACGATTCAGGGACCCCTGGCCAACGGCGCCTCTACCGATGACGCCACGCCAACTCTGAGCGGCACGGCGGAAGCGAACGCCATTGTCACTGTGTACGATGGCACCACCGTTCTCGGTTCCGTGACTGCGGGCAGTACTGGCGCATGGACCTTCACGACCGCGACGCTGAGCAACGGCACCCATCCGCTCAGCGTAACGGTAACGGATGCGGCAGGTAACACCAGCGCGGCTTCGGCGACGGTCTCTATCATCGTCGATACCGTGGCGCCAGCGGCGTCAACGCTGGTGATTACCAACGACGTTACCGGCACCGTGGTGCCGAGCGGCGGTGCCACTAACGACACCACACCAACGCTGAGCGGTTCGGCGGAAGTGGGCAGCAGGGTGTCGATCTTCGATGGCGGCACGCTGTTAGGTACCGTGACCGTTGGCAGCGGCGGGACCTGGAGCTTCACCACCGGCACGCTCGCTCAGGGCACCCATCCGCTGAGCGTCACGGTGACCGATGCGGCCGGTAACGTTAGCGGCACCACCGCGGCCTCGGTGACGATCGATACCGTGGCTCCGGCGGCGGTAACCAACCTTGTCGCTGCTAACAACAACGGCAGCACAGCGATCGCTATCCCGAATAACGGCGCGACCAACGACAGCACACCGCTGTTGACCGGTAACGGCGAAGTGGGGGCAAGGATCAGCGTTTACGATGGCACCACGCTGCTCGGCACCACCACGGTAGGCAGCAACGGCAGCTGGAGCTTTATCTCTACTCCGCTGAGCAACGGCACGCACACGCTGAACGTGACGGCAACCGATGCGGCGGGCAACGTCAGCCCGAACGCCTCGACTACCTTGCGCGTTGACACGGTGGCGCCAGCGGCCAGTTCGCTCACCATCACCGACGATGCGGGCAGCACGCCAGTGACGTTGGTTAACGGTGCTTACACTCGCGATACCACGCCAGTCCTCAACGGTACGGCGGAAGTGGGCGCGATTGTCACCATCTATGATGGCACCACGGCGCTGGGTTCCGTGACGGTGGGCGCAGGAGGAACCTGGACCTACACCACCGCAGCGCTGGCGAACGGTGCGCATCCGCTGAGCGTGACGGTAACTGATGCGGCGGGCAACGTGAGTACCGGCAATACGGCGGTGACCGTCAATGTCGATACGGTGCCACCGGCGGCGGTTAGCGGTCTGGCGATTAACGATGCCGGTACTACCGTCACCGGTAGCGGTGAGGTGGGCGCCATCGTCACCGTGCGTGATGCGGGCGGCAACGCCCTCGGCACGGCGACCGTCGGCACGGGCGGCACCTGGTCGGTTAGCCTGAGTACCGCGCAGACCACCGGAGCCTCGCTGTCGGTGATTCAAACTGACCGCGCGGGTAACGTCTCCACCAGCAGCCCGCTGACCGGCGCGATTCGTATCGTGGCGGCCAACGATGTCAACGAAGTGGATTACACCACCCAAACCGGCACGCTGAACAATGGCACGACCAGCGTGTCGCACACCGCGCTGCTTACGGTCGGGCTCGGCAATGTGCTGCAAGCCAGCGTATTGACCAATGGTAACGCCTACATGTTTAACGTGGGGCCGGATGACACGCGTACGGTAACGCTGAACGGTTCAATCAGCAGCGTGGGTTTGTTAACCAACTACTCATTGAATCTGTACGAGCAGCAAAGTAATGGTACCTGGCTGCTGATTAACAGCACCACTAACTACCTCGGTGCCGTGTTGTCGCTGGGAACGTTGAAAGGTGCCAACGTGACCTATAACAATCTGGGTACCGGCAACTACGCGGTGATCGTCGCTTCAACCGTTAACGTCAGTCTGCTGCCAACCTCCACGATTAGCACGGTGTCAGACATCACGACGCTGGCAGTGACAGTCGCGGCAACGGTCACCGGTAACTTGCTGACCAACGACACCAGTTCGCTGGCGGGCACCATTCCTAATGGCACGGCGGTAACGGCGGTATCGGGCAACGTGGTGGCGGCGACGGGCAACACCGTGATCAATACCACTTACGGCACCCTGACCATCGATTCACACGGTAACTACACCTATGCACTGAAGGCGGGTCTGAATATCGATACCCTGCCAGCGGCGGATACTTTTACTTACTCGGTAAGGGATGCGAGCGGTGCGTTGACCTCGGCCAGCCTGACGGTGAATTTGCACAATGGTGCGTCGGCGACCTCGTTGTTGGCAGCTAACAGTTTGTTTGCTGACACCACCAGCGGCGACCACGATGCCAGCGGCAGCATCTACGGTTCATCAACGGCGAGCCATACGGGAACCTTGAGTATCACTAATGAACACGGTGATATCACTACGGTTCACAGCGTGGGTACCACGGCGATTGCCGGGGACTTTGGTGTGCTGAGTATTGCCGCCAACGGTAGCTATACCTATGCGCTGAATGCCGGCGTGGATGGACAATCGCTCACCCACAAAGAGGTGTTCAGTTATACCCTGGCCGCGAATGACGGCACCATCACCAGTCAGTCGTTCACCATTGAGCTGCATCCAACCATCACAGGCACAGCGGGGGCTGACACGCTGACCGGCGGTGCCTACGACGACACCATCACCAGCGGTGCCGGCGCAGATACGTTGGTGTATCACTTACTGGCGAGCGCGGATGCCACCGGCGGTAACGGTCACGATACCTGGACCGACTTCAATGTTGCGCAAGGCGACAAAATTGATGTCAGTAACTTGCTTATCGGCTGGAATGATTCCACAAGTAATATTAATGATTTCGTGAAAGTGGACCATACTTCAGATGGCAATACGGTGCTCTCAATTGACCGTGACGGTACCGGTACGGGTTACAGCGCGACTCAACTGATTACGCTGGAAGGCGTGAACGTTTCTCTGGAGGAGCTGCTGCAACAACCGCACCAAAACCACACGGTCTAACGGCTATGTGACGCAGGGATGCAGTAAGGGCACAGGGATGTGCCCCTTTCTCTTTATTGACTGGTGGACTATCGATGGAACTGATGCACTCAGGCGCAACTTTTCGCCGTTCGTTTAAGCTCAGCGTTCTCTGTGCGGGCATGGCTTTACTTTACAGTTCTCAACTTTTAGCGGCCAGTGACGCGTTAACCAACGCGGGGCGTATTACTTCAGCAGGTTTGGCGCAACAACAGGAACTCCCTTCATTAGCCGGCGAGGTGGCTGAACCGGCCCTTGCCAACGTACCCGACTCTCTCACCATCAACCAGGCCGTGCAGCGCGCCATTCAGTGGCATCCGGATATTGCCGAAGCCGTTGGCAAGATGCTGGAACAGGCCAATCAGGTTGATGTGGCGAAAGCCAAATACTATCCGCAAATCAGTGCCGGGATGAATAACGGCTACAGTAACGCCTATAGCGAAAAGGGCTTCAGCCCATCGTTTGTGCTGTCGGTTTCGCAGATGCTGTATGACTTTGGCAAGGTCAGCAGCTCGGTGCGTTCTGCCGAAGCGGGCGTGGCGCAGGAGCAGGCCAACGTGTTGGTGAGTATTGACACCGTAGCGCACGATACCGCGGCAGCGCTGGTGGAAGTGCAGGGTTATCAGCAACTGGTGACGATTGCGCAGCAGCAGTTGGCGGCGCTGAGTAAAATTGGCGATCTGGCGCGCCAGCGGAATGAAGAGGGCGCGGCGTCACTGTCGGATGCGACGCAAACCGACGCGCGTATCGAAGGCGCGCGTACCACGTTGACGCAGTATCAGGCCAATCTCAACCGCTGGCGCGCCACGCTGGCGACCTATCTGGGCTGGCCGCTGGTGAAAAAAGTCAGCGATGATTTCCCCACCAATCTCACCAAATCCTGTCAGATGGCGAAAGCCGATGACAAGCTCAATCCAGCGGTGCTAGCGGCCTGGGCGCAGGCCAATCAGGCGCAGGCAAAACTCGATAACGCGAATGCGCAAAATATGCCCACCATCTCGCTGGAACCGCAGGTGACGCATTATCTCAACGATCACTACTCCGGCAGTGAAAGTCTGGATCGCACGCAATATTCCGCCTTTGTCAAAGTCGAGATGCCGCTCTATCAGGGCGGTGGCATCACCGCCAGCCGTGACGCGGCCGCCAATGCGCTGCGCGCCGCCAATGCGGCCGTCAACTCGGCGCGGCTCAAGGCGCGGCAGCAGCTGAGCGAATCGCAGAACGAGTCGCAAAGCCTGGCGCTCAGCCTCGCCATCATGGGTCGGCAACAGACGTTGGGTGAGAAAACCCAGTCGCTGTATCAGGATCAGTATCTGCAGCTTGGCACGCGTCCGCTGCTGGACGTGCTCAACGCCGAGCAGGAGGTGTTCCAGACCCGTTTCACGCTGCAGCAAACCATCAGCCAGTTACGCTCACTGCAGCTCGATTGCCTCTACAGCACTGGGCATATGCGGTCGGCGTTTGCCCTGAATAATCAGCGGATCCAGTCCGTGGAGATCCAGCCATGACGCAACTACAACTTCCCGATGCGCCCGATAGCGCCTCCGGGGGAAATGTGCCCCTGCACGGATGGGCCACCGCCATTATCCTGATCGCCGGTCATTATCGCTTGCCCTGTTCGCCGGGGATGATCATGGCCGCTGCGGAGTGGCAGGGCAAACAGACGCGTGACAAAGCGTTGCGCCATCTGGCGCGCCAGGCCGGTTTATCGCTGCAGCTGTATGAAGAGAATAAGTGGGAGATCACCAGCTGGCGGCTGCCGCTGGCGGTAGAGCTGGCCGATGGTCAGGTGGGCGTGATCACCCAATTTGACGGTGACGATGAGGTGCGGGTGCACTTTGCCGGTGATGAACAGCCAGCGCCGATTGCACTGGCAACGCTGCTACCGGAAATCCGCTTTGCCGCCGCGCTGCGGCCGGTGACGGCGGCCAAAGACAGCCGCGTTGATCGCTATCTGTCGACGGTGAAACCGGACTGGCTGCGCCGCCTGGTGCTGCACGATCTGCGTCCTTACGGCTACGTGATGCTGGGATCGTTTCTGATCAACCTGCTGGCGCTGGTCGGCATTATCTTCTCGATGCAGGTGTATGACCGGGTGATTCCGGCGCAGTCCTATCCGACGCTGTACGTGCTGTATATCGGGGTGATTATCTCGGTGGTGTTCACCTATATCCTGCGCGTCGGGCGCGATCACGTCACCGATCTGCTGGGTAAACGCGCCGACATGCGCGTCTCCGATCGCGTCTTTGGTCACGCGCTGCGGCTACGGAGCAGCGCGGTGCCACGTTCGACCGGCACTTTCATCTCGCAGCTGCGCGAGCTGGAGTCGATCCGCGAAATGGTCACCTCCACCACGGTGACGGCGATTGTCGATATGCCATTCTTCCTGCTGTTCCTGCTGGTGATGGCAATCATCGCGCCGCAGCTGGCCTGGATTGCACCGGTGGCGGTGCTGCTGATGATCTTGCCGGGGGTGCTGAGCCAGAAAAAACTGTCGAAGCTGGCGCAGCAAAACCTGAAAGAGTCGACGCTGCGTAACGCGGTGCTGGTGGAGAGCGTACAAGGGCTGGAGGACATCAAGCTAATGCAGGCGGAAGATCGCTTCCTGCAGCAGTGGAACAGCTACATTCGCATCACCGCCCAATCCGGAGTCGAGATGCGCAAAGTGATGCACTCGCTGATCACCTGGGGCGTGACGGTGCAAGGGTTGGTGTATGCCAGCGTGATCGTCATCGGCGCTCCGATGGTGATCGACGGCGATATCACCACCGGTGCCATCGTGGCCGCGTCGCTGCTCTCTTCACGCATGATTGCGCCGATGGCGACGCTGTGCGGCGTGCTGGCGCGCTGGCAGCAGGTGAAAGCGGCGAAAGGCAGCCTCGATGCGCTGATGAACTTGCCGGTGGAAAACAGCAAGGACGAGACGCGCATTCACACGCCGGTGCTGTTTGGTCACTATCAGTTCACCGACGCCATGTTCCGTTACTACACCGATTCGATGACTATCGCGCTGCGCATTAAAAGCCTGACGATTAAACCGGGCGAGCGCATTGCGGTGCTGGGGCGCAACGGTTCCGGCAAATCGACCCTGCTGCAGGCGATGTGCGGCGGCATTGATTTAGTTGGCGGCGAGCTGCGGCTGGATAATCTCAGTTTGCCGCATATCGATGTTGCCGACGTGCGACGCAACGTCGGCCTGCTGACGCAAAATGCGCGCCTGTTCCACGGTACGCTGCGTGAAAATTTGACTCTCGGCGCGGCGCACGCCACCGATGATGCCATCTTTGGCGCGCTGACCGTCAGCGGCGGGGCAGATTTTATTCGTCGTCTGCCGCTCGGTCTCGATCATCCGATTATGGAAGGTGGCACCGGACTTTCCGGCGGTCAGCGCCAGTCGCTGCTGCTGGCGCGTATGCTGCTGCGCGATCCCAACATTATCCTGCTGGATGAGCCGACGGCGGCGCTCGACGATCACACCGAGAAGGAGTTTATCGAACGTCTTGGCCAGTGGCTGAATGGTCGCACGCTGATCGTCGCCACGCACCGAGCGGCGATCCTGGCGCTGGTGGATCGTGTGCTGGTGTTGAAAGAGGGACAGCTGGTGATGGATAGCCCGAAAGAGAACGCCTTGCCGCCGCCGCGCGCTAACGGTAGTCAACCGGAGGCGCAATCATGATCAAACAATTACCGGCAAGACTGCGGCTGGTGACCGCCGCAGAGGTGGACTCCTCCGACGATCTGCTGGGCGAGCTGCGATCCGAAACCCATTACACCGGCGCCGTGCGGCTGATTGTCATCAGCACCGCGTTGATCCTCGTCACGGTGATTTGGGCGTGGTTTGGCGTGCTGGATGAAGTCTCAACCGGCACCGGCAAAGTGATCCCCAGCTCGCGCGATCAGGTGCTGCAATCGCTGGAGGGCGGCATTTTGACCGAGCTGTATGTGCATGAAGGCGATCAGGTGCAGGCCGGACAGATTGTGGCCAAGCTTGACGCTACGCGTTCGCAATCCAACGTCGGTGAGAGTGCAGCGCGCTATCGTGCGGCGCTGGCAGCGGCGGCCCGTTTGACGGCGGAAGTGAACGATCAGCCGCTCACCTTCCCGGCGGAGCTGGATAAGTTTCCCGAGCTGGAGGCCTCAGAAACCCGGCTGTATAAAACCCGCCGCGCTCAGCTCTCCGATGCCACCGCGCAGTTTAAAGAGTCGCTGGCGCTGGCCAACCGCGAACTGGCGATTACGCAGCGCCTGGCGAAAACCGGCGCCGCCAGTAGCGTAGAGGTGCTGCGTTTGCAGCGTGATAAATCGGATCTGGAGCTGAAGCTTACCGACATGCGCTCGCAATATTACGTGCAGGCGCGCGAAGAGCTGGCGAAGGCCAACGCCGAAGCCGACAGCATGGCGCAGGTGGTGAAAGGGCGTGAAGACACGGTAACGCGTTTAACCATCCGTTCACCGATGCGCGGCATTGTGAAAAACATCAAAGTCTCCACCGTCGGCGGTGTAGTGCCACCGAATGGTGAGCTGATGAACATCGTGCCAATGAACGATCGCCTGCTGATAGAAGCGCGCCTGTCGCCGCGTGATATCGCCTTTATTCATCCCGGCCAGCGCGCGGTGGTGAAGATCTCCGCCTATGACTACGCCATTTATGGCGGCCTCAACGGCGTGGTGGAGAGCATTTCGCCGGATACCATTCAGGATGAGGTCAAACCGGAGATCTACTATTACCGCGTGTTTATCCGTACCGATAACGACTACGTACAGAATAAAGCCGGTAAGCGCTTCTCCATCAGCCCGGGGATGGTTTCTACCGTGGATATCAAAACCGGCGAGAAGACGGTGATGGATTATCTGATTAAACCGTTTAATAAAGGCAAAGAGGCGATGCGCGAACGCTGATTTTTGCTGCCCGATTGCAGGGCGCTGCAATCTTCGCGATAATCGCGCCCATCATCCCTTCCTCGTCGGGCCTAACGACGCGGAGGGGATTTTTTTCATCTATACCCTAAATACTTCATGCTCTAGGTGCGTTGGCTGCTCTCGTTCACCCGAATCACTTACTCAAGTAAGCTCATCGGGATTCTCTCGTTTGCCGCCTTCCTACAGCATGAATTATTTAGGGTATACCTTATTAGGCTAATGACGGATTAAAGAGGACGATTTATGTATAACACCTTGGGCAATCAGTACGATAACTCCCTGGTTTCTAACGCTTTCGGTTTCATGCGCTTCCCGCTGAACTTCCAACCTTACGACAGCGATGCGGAGTGGGTGATTACCGGTGTTCCTTTCGATGCGGCGACATCAGGCCGTCCGGGCAGCCGTTTAGGGCCGGGCGCGATTCGTCAGATTTCCACTAATCTGGCGTGGGAAGGCTGTCGCTGGCCGTGGGATTTCGATCTGCGTCAGCGTCTGAACGTCGTCGACTGTGGCGATCTGGTGTATGCCTTCGGCGATTCACAGGATCTGTCGGACAAACTGCAGGCGCACGCCGAGAAGCTGCTGGCGAACGGTAAACGCATGCTGACCTTTGGCGGCGACCACTACGTGACGCTGCCGCTGCTGCGCGCGCACGCTAAACACTTCGGCAAAATGGCGCTGGTGCACTTCGATGCGCATACCGATACCTACTCTAACGGTCCAACCTTCGACCACGGCACCATGTTCTTCACCGCGCCGAAAGAAGGCTTGATCGATCCGCAGCATTCGGTGCAGATCGGTATTCGTACCGAGTTCGACAAGAGCCTTGGCTTCAACGTGCTGGATGCGGCGCAAGTCAACGATCGCAGCGTCGACGATATACTGGCGGAAGTGAAGCGCACCGTCGGCGATCTGCCGGTGTATCTGACCTTTGATATCGACTGCCTTGATCCTGCCCATGCGCCGGGCACCGGCACGCCGGTGATTGGCGGCCTGAGCAGCGATAAAGCCACCAAGCTGATTCGCGGTTTGCAGGGCATGAATATCGTTGGTATGGATCTGGTGGAAGTGGCGCCGGGTTACGACCACGCCGATCTCACTTCGCTGGCGGCGGCCACACTGGCGCTGGATATGCTGCACGTGCAGGCGGCGAATAAAGGTTAATCCTTGCGGCTGCGGCTACACTTAGTGGCGGTTAATTAATCTGCGGAGGCTTTTATGGGCTTGCTAGACGATTTAGTGGGATCGCTGGGCAATGGCAACAGCGCAAGTGGACAGGGCAATCAGCTCCAGCAGCTGATGGCTATCTGGAACTGGGTGCAGGAGCAGGGCGGTGTTGAAGTACTGCTGCAGAAGTTTCAACAGGGCGGACTGGGGCAGGTGCTGAATACCTGGATCGGCAGCGGCGATAATCAGTCGATTGGTGGCGGCGATATTCAAAATGCACTTGAGCCTGGGCAGCTCCAGTCGCTGGCGGACAAGTTGGGCACCGATGTGAATGGCGCGTCCGGTACGTTGGCGGCGTTGCTGCCGCAGGTGATTGATAAGTTATCGCCGCAGGGGCACGTCGATACGTCCAGCACGCAGGATTTGGGCGCGATGGTGGATGGTTTGTTTAAGCGTTAATCGTTCTTTGCTGGCTGCCCCCCACCTCGGTCCTCCCCCGTTAACGGGGGAAGGCCGGGATGGGGGACCGCGAGCACTATTTACTTCCCGTCTGCGGCAATACGTTCGCGGATATGCTGCGCGCGTGCTTCAGAATCCGGGTGAGAATCAAACATCGAACTCTGGCGCCCCTGTTCCAGTTTTGCCAACTTCTCAAAGCTTGTCGCCAGGCCCATTGGATTCACGCCGCGTTTTTTCAGCAGATCGTAAGAGTAATCATCGGCCTGTGACTCCTGGGTTTGCGAGAACTGTGCATTGACCAGCTTCTCGCCCATTTCACCCAACTGCGATTGTGACAGCGAGCCAATCACGCCGCCTACCGATGCCGCCGCAGTGCGTGTCGCCGTGGTGGTCAGCGCGACCTGCATAGCTTTACGCGTGTGACCCAGCGCAACGTGGCCCATTTCATGGCCGAGCACGCCTTCCACTTCGTTATCGGTCATCATATCCATCAGCCCGCTATACACGCGAATGCAACCATTGGCCATCGCCCAGGCATTGACGTCTTTGGTTTGATACACCTTGTAGTTGGCGGGTACGCCGTTGATATTGTCGCCCAGCGCGGCAGCGATTTTATTCAAACGCTGCTGATATTCACTGTTGGCGGGCGCAAGCTGGTTGTCTTTATCCATCTGCGCACAGGATTGGTCGCTCAACTCCTTCACTTGTGAATCGTTCAGCGCATAGGCTTGATAAGCCTGCGCGCCAGATTGCAGCAGCGCGTTGTTGTCGAATCCTTCGCAGCCGCTCAGCAGCGAAGCCAGGCCCAGAGCAACAATCGTGGCTCTCATTTTCATATCCGCATCCTTTAGGTAACAAGGTAAAGAAAACAAACACCTGAAACCGTCGCAGGTGTTTAAACGCATTGGTTATAGCTCGCAACTTATTCAATGGCTAGCAGACAAGGCCGGAAATGCAACCGTTTACCCGCTATTTAGCACCCCGATGCATGTACTTTTGCCCTGATTTTCATGTACATTGATGTGCGACTTTTTTCTCGCTTCGCCTTATAACTGATTAATTACAATAAGTTAAGCGTGGCGGAGCATTAATCCGACCTGGAGTAGAAGATGCCCTCTCGTAAAGAGCTTGCCAACGCCATTCGCGCGTTAAGTATGGATGCAGTACAGAAAGCCAATTCGGGACATCCGGGTGCCCCGATGGGCATGGCGGACATCGCCGAAGTGCTGTGGCGAGACTTCCTGAACCATAACCCTACTAACCCGCTGTGGGCAGATCGCGACCGCTTTGTGCTGTCGAACGGTCACGGCTCAATGCTGATTTACAGCCTGCTGCACCTCACCGGCTACGATCTGCCAATGAGCGAGCTGCAGAACTTCCGTCAGCTGCACTCCAAAACTCCAGGCCACCCGGAATACGGCTACACCGCAGGCGTTGAAACCACCACCGGCCCGCTGGGCCAGGGCATCGCTAACGCCGTTGGCTTCGCCATTGCCGAGCGCACGCTGGCGGCGCAGTTCAACCGTCCGGGCCATGACATCGTAGACCATAACACCTACGTGTTTATGGGCGACGGCTGCATGATGGAAGGTATTTCACACGAAGTGTGCTCCATCGCCGGCACCCTGAAGC
>NZ_LGIS01000026.1 GCF_001187905.1 Pantoea sp. RIT-PI-b
TAAAGATTGCCGTAAAAATTTATGGCAAAATGCGGAAGCAGGCATAGTGGCGATCTTATTTTTTGTTGGCGCAATAATTAGATCATTTTTCCACTGTGCCTGCTTCGTTTTTGTGGGGATTCATCAGCCCGTAGGGTTGCCATTCATGGCGACCTGGTTATCGCATTAACCCTGCTGTTCCGACTTCAGCCACGCAATCTCATCCTTCCAGATATCCGGATTGATGGTTTCCAGAATCATCGGAATGCCGTCAAAACGTTTATCCTTCATCAGCCAGCTAAACGCCGTTTTACCGATGTTGCCTTCACCCAGGCTGTGATGGCGGTCAACGCGGCTGCCCAGCGTGCTTTTGGCATCATTCAGGTGCATGCCGCGCAGATACTGGAAGCCAACAATGCGCTCAAACTCGCTAAAGGTCTCCGCGCAGGCTTCCTCGGTGCGCAGATCGTAACCACCGGCAAACGCATGGCAGGTATCGATGCACACGCCAACGCGCGATTTATCTTCCACATGCTCAATAATGGTGGCGAGATGCTCAAAGCGGAAACCAAGGTTGCTGCCCTGGCCCGCAGTGTTTTCAATCACCGCCACCACGCTGCTGGTTTTATCCAGCGCCATGTTGATCGATTCGGCGATGCGCTTCAGGCAGGCCTCTTCTTCAATCTGCTTGAGATGGCTGCCCGGATGGAAATTCAGCAGCGTTAAACCCAGCTGTTCGGCACGCTGCATCTCATCAAGAAAAGCATCACGCGATTTTTCCAGCGCTTCCATCACCGGATGGCCGAGGTTAATCAGATAGCTATCGTGTGGCAGAATCTGCGCGGAGGTGAAGTTGTACTGGTCGCAGGCGGTCTTGAAGGCATCAATGACTTCACCTGAGAGCGGCGCCGCGCGCCATTGGCGCTGGTTTTTGGTGAACAGCGCAAAGGCTGTGGCTTCGAGTTCGTGGGCACGGATCACTGCCTGGTCCACGCCGCCTGATGCACTGACGTGTGCGCCGATATATTTCATGCCGCTCTCCTGATTGGGCGATTGCTGCTGCAAAGCTGTCCATCATAGCGGATGCGGTTACGCCATGAAATGTTGCACCAGCACATTGAGTGCTCCGCCGCCCAGAATCAACCAGCCAAACATCACTAATCCCAGTAGCAATGGTTTAAAGCCAGCCTGCTTTAAGGCGCTAAAGCGGGTGGTTAAACCCAATGCGGCCATCGCCATCGCCAGCAGCAGATTCGCGAGCTGATTCAGCGTGCTGACCACATTTCCCGGCAGCAGATGCAGCGAGTTAAACAGCGCAACGACAATAAACAGTAGCGCGAACCACGGGAAGCTGACGGATTGTTGTGATGCCGCGCGCTGACTACGCTGACGTTTTAGCCAGCTGCCGAGAAGCAGTAAAAACGGCGCCAGCATCATCACGCGCAGCATTTTAGCGATCACCGCAGTGTTTTCCGCCTCGGCGCCCATCGCGTGTCCGGCTGCAACCACCTGCGCCACTTCATGCAGCGTAGAACCGGTGAAGATGCCGAAGTGTTCCGCGCTGACGCTGGGCAGCAGCGTCCACAGCAGCGGATAAATCACGATGCCTACCGTGCCAAACAGCACCACCGTCGCCACGGCCACCGCCACTTTTGACGGCGCCGCTTTAACGATAGGCTCGCTCGCCAGCACCGCCGCTGCGCCGCAAATGCTGCTGCCCGCGCCAATCAGCCATACGGTTTCGCGATCCATCTTCAGCAGACGAATGCCGATAAAACAGGTCAGCAGGAACGTTGAGCTGAGAACCAGCGCATCAATCAGCACGCCGCTGATGCCAACATCGGCGATTTGCTGCACGGTGATGCGAAAGCCGTAAAGGATGATGCCGAGACGCAGCAAACGCTGTTTCGCCAGCAGCACGCCGCTGTCGCATGCCCCCGCCAGCTGCGGATACAGCGTGTTACCCAGCACAATCCCTAATATGATTGCTAAGGTCAGGGCACCCAATCCGGCACTCGCCAGCCACGGCTGATTGGCTAACCACGCCGCACCGCCGGCAATGGCCGCGGTGAGTAGCAGGCCCGGCAGCCAGTGATGCAGATGAAACGGGGTTTTATTAACGCTTAGCTCAGCCATACTTTTCTCCTCGTAGGGGCGGCATGCATGCCGACCTTCTAACGTTCAATCTCTGGCTAAAGGGTGCGCTGCACTGGTTTAAAAGTAAAATTGATAATATATTTATAATTAACCAGAATAAGTGATAGATGAGAGGTGCGCATGCACATCACGCTGCGTCAGATTGAGGTGTTTACCGAAGTATTGAAGAGTGGTTCAACCACCCAAGCCTCGCAGGTGCTGGCGCTGTCGCAGTCGGCGGTGAGCGCGGCGCTCGCCGACCTGGAAAACCAACTTGGCGTACAGCTGTTTGATCGCGTCGGCAAGCGTTTGGTGGTGAACGAGCATGGACGTTTACTCTATCCGCGCGCGGTAGGCCTGATGGAGCAGGCGGGCGAGATCGAACAGCTGTTTACAGAGGATAACGGGGCGATCCGCCTGTTTGCCAGCAGCACCATCGGCAATTACATGCTGCCAGGCATGATCGCCGCCTATCGCCGTGATTTTCCTGCGTTGCCGCTGGAGTTGAGCGTGGGTAACAGTCAGGATGCCATCACTGCGGTAACCGATTTTCGTGTCGATATCGGCCTGATTGAGGGGCCGTGTCATGAGCTGGATATTATTAGCGAGCCGTGGCTGGAAGATGAACTGGTGGTATTTGCCGCGCCGGATGCCGCGATTCTGCAGCAGCCGATTACTCTGGCAACTCTCGCTGCCGCACCCTGGATTCTGCGTGAGCGTGGTTCAGGTACGCGTGAAATTGTCGATTATCTGCTGCTGTCGCATTTGCCGCAGTTTCAGCTTGGTATGGAATTAGGTAATTCAGAGGCGATTAAACACGCGGTGCGCCACGGCATGGGGATCAGCTGTTTATCGCGTCGCGTGATAGAAGATTTGCTGGAAGCGGGCACGCTGGTGGAAGTGGCGATACCGCTGCCACGCCTGACGCGGACGCTGTATCGCATCCATCATCGCCAGAAACATGTGTCGAAAGCATTAAGCCGTTTCCTGTCGTATTGCCGCGAATAAATACGGCTTTGATTGTGCTGCGGCTAATAATTTCTGGCCGATCATGAAGGTAACTAATAACCCGACGTGAATGCTATACAGCTTGGGTCTGAGTGCTACAATCGCGCCCTATTTTTATCCAGCATAGCGTTTACACATGCATAATGACTCAAAAACAATACAACAACCTGGATTGCGCCGTGAATTAAAATCGCGTCATCTCACCATGATCGCCATTGGCGGTTCCATCGGTACCGGCCTGTTTGTCGCCTCGGGTGCTACCATTTCTCAGGCCGGACCTGGCGGCGCGCTGCTCTCCTATGCGCTGATTGGCCTGATGGTTTACTTCCTGATGACCAGTCTCGGGGAACTCGCGGCATTTATGCCGGTTTCCGGCTCCTTCTCGACTTACGGCTCTAAATATGTAGAAGAAGGCTTCGGCTTCGCGCTGGGCTGGAACTACTGGTACAACTGGGCGGTGACCATCGCCGTTGACCTCGTCGCCTCGCAGCTCGTCATGAACTACTGGTTCCCGGACACGCCCGGCTGGATCTGGAGCGCGCTGTTCCTGGGCCTGATGTTCCTGCTCAACTACATTTCGGTTAAAGGCTTCGGCGAAGCGGAATACTGGTTCTCGCTGATCAAAGTGACCACCGTCATCATCTTTATCGTGGTTGGCGTATTAATGATCACCGGCATCATGCGCGGTGCTGAAAACGCCGGCTGGCACAACTGGACCGTGGGCGAAGCGCCGTTTGCCGGTGGTTTTGCCGCGATGATTGGCGTAGCGATGATCGTCGGCTTCTCTTTCCAGGGCACCGAGCTGATTGGCATCGCGGCCGGTGAATCGCAAGATCCAGCGAAAAACATCCCGCGCGCGGTGCGTCAGGTGTTCTGGCGCATCCTGCTGTTCTATATCTTCGCGATTCTGATCATCAGCCTGATTCTGCCGTATACCGATCCGCAGCTGCTGCATAACGATGTGACGGATATCGCCGTGAGCCCGTTCACCCTGGTGTTCCAGAATGCCGGTCTGCTGTCTGCGGCGGCGGTGATGAACGCGGTGATTCTGACGGCAGTGTTGTCGGCGGGTAACTCAGGTATGTACGCCTCAACGCGTATGCTGTTCAACCTGGCACGTGAAGGCAAAGCGCCGCGCATTTTTGGCAAGCTGTCGAAGGGCGGCGTGCCGCGTAATGCGCTGATTGCCACCACCGTGGTCGCCGGATTGTGCTTCCTGAGTTCGAAATTTGGTAACCAGGAAGTCTATCTATGGCTGCTGAACACGTCTGGTATGACCGGCTTTATCGCCTGGTTGGGCATTGCCATCAGCCATTATCGTTTCCGTCGCGGTTATGTGGCGCAGGGGCACAGCCTGGCCGATTTGCCATACCGTTCCGGCTTCTTCCCGCTAGGACCGATTTTTGCCTTCATTCTGTGTCTGATCATTACGTTAGGGCAGAACTATCAGGCCTTCCTCGCCGATCGTATTGACTGGTATGGCGTCGCCGCCACCTATATCGGTATTCCGCTGTTCCTGATTATCTGGTTGGGCTACAAGCTGACGCGCGGCTCACGCTTCGTGAAGTACAGCGAAATGGAATTCCCAACGTTTAAAGAGTGAATCACCCGTGGTCGCCATGAATGGCGACCCCACGACACAGGGCGCGCATTATGCGCGCTTTTTTTTAACATTTGTTACCTGGATATAATTGATAATTATTATCACCTGCACTATTGTGGCTGCCGTTATGATTTCGACACGAAACAGGTAGAACAATGCGTACCACGGACGCCACGCTGGTGGCGGAAAACGGCCTCGAAACCGATACCATGACGCGTTATCGTCAGGTGCTGCGCCAGCGACTGCTGTTGATTGGCGTGCTGGTGCTGGCGATACTGGCATCGGTCATTCTTGATTTCACTCTCGGCCCGGCTGGCCTCTCTCTCGAAACCTTATGGCAAACGCTGACACATCCCGATGCGGTTGATGCCGGCACGCGCGTGATTGTCTGGGACATCCGCTTGCCCTATGCGTTGATGGCGGTGGTGGTGGGCTTCTCGCTTGGCCTGGCCGGTGCTGAGATGCAAACCATCCTCAATAACCCGCTCGCCAGCCCGTTTACGCTTGGCGTCTCGTCAGCCGCCGCCTTTGGCGCCGCATTGGCCATCATCCTCGGCATTGGTATTCCTGGCGTCCCCGATCAGTGGTTTATCTCAGCTAACGCCTTTGTGTTCGCGCTGTTTGCCGCGCTGATGCTGGATGGCGTGACGCGCTGGACCAAAGTTTCAACTTCTGGCGTGGTGCTGTTTGGTATTGCGCTGGTATTCACCTTCAACGCGCTGGTATCGATGATGCAGTTCATCGCCAGTGAAGACACCTTGCAAGGCTTAGTGTTCTGGACCATGGGCAGCCTGGCGCGTGCCTCGTGGGAAAAGCTTGGCGTATTGACCGCCGCCTTTGCCATCCTGATTCCGTTCTCGATGCTCAGCAGCTGGAAGCTGACCGCGCTGCGCCTCGGCGAAGATCGCGCGGTGAGCTTTGGCATTGATGTGAAACGTCTGCGTCTGGCGACGCTGCTGCGCATCAGTATTCTCTCCGCGCTGGCGGTGGCGTTCGTTGGGCCGATTGGCTTTATCGGTCTGGTCGCGCCGCATATTGCGCGCATGATGTTTGGTGAAGATCACCGCTATTATCTGCCAGCCAGTGCGCTGGTCGGCGCGCTGGTGCTGTCCCTGGCGTCCGTTGCATCGAAAAACCTGATTCCAGGCGTGATCATTCCGGTGGGGATCGTCACATCGCTGGTTGGCGTGCCGTTCTTCCTCAGTATTATTCTGCGTCATCGGGGGATGGTATAATGGAGCAGGGATTACGTCTTAGCCATTTCTATGCCGGTTACCCAAAGCGTAAGGTGATTGAAGATCTCAACGTGCCGGAACTGCCGCGCGGTAAAATTACGGTGCTGCTCGGACCCAACGGCTGCGGCAAATCAACGCTGCTGCGCGCGCTGGCCGGTTTGAGTAAAGGGCAGGGCGAGCTGTGGCTGAACGGTGAAGAGCTAATGAGCCAGCCGTTTGCCCGTCGGGCGCAGCGCGTGGTGTATCTGCCGCAAAGCTTGCCGGCTGGCGTGCATCTGCACGTGCTGGAGTCAATCATCGTGGCGCAGCGTGCGTCCGGGGGGTTGCATAGTGCCTCAAGCGAAGCGGAGATTATGCATCTGCTGGAGCAGCTCGGCATTGCTCATCTTGCCATGCGCTATCTTGATCAGCTATCGGGCGGGCAGAAGCAGTTAGTCGGCCTGGCGCAATCGTTGATTCGCCGTCCGGAGCTGCTGCTGTTGGATGAGCCGCTGAGTGCGCTCGATCTCAACTACCAATTCCACGTGATGGATTTGGTGCGCCGCGAAACCCGCTTACGCAATATTGTAACGGTGGTGGTGGTGCATGATATCAACATCGCACTGCGTCATGCTGACCATGCGCTGATGTTGAAAGATGGCAATCTGCTGGCTGACGGCGAACCGTCGCAGGTGATTACGCCGGAGACGCTGGCGCAGGTGTATGGCGTGCGGGGCCGTATTGAGCACTGTTCGCGCGGCATGCCGCAGGTGATGATTGATGGACTGGCGGAGACGCTGATTTAAGTAAGGTGCACGCTGTCCCCCTCACAAACTGCACGCTGTCCCCCTCCTCGGTCCTCCCCCATAAATGGGGAAGGAAGATGCTGCCATATGTGAGTTGTGAAGCTGCATGTGGCAGCGTCTCCTTCCCCCGCTTGCGGGGGAAGGCCGGGATGGGGGACAGCCAGCACAATCTAAAAACAGCCAGCACAATCACACCAACAAATGCTTCGCGTGAAAACGCAGATGATCCTCAACGAAGCTGGCGATAAAGAAGTAGCTGTGGTCATAACCCGGCTGAATACGTAACTCCAGCGGGAAACCTTGCTCATGCGCTACCGCTTCCAGCCGTTCCGGACGCAGCTGATCGGCGAGGAACTGATCGCTATCCCCTTGATCAATCAGAATCGGCAAGCGCTGCTCTGCCTCCCGCATCAACAGGCAGCTATCCCATTCACGCCACGTCTGACGGTCCTCGCCCAAATAAGCGCTAAAGGCTTTCTGTCCCCACGGCACTTCAGTGGGATTGACGATTGGCGCAAATGCCGAAGCCGAAGCAAAACGTCCGCCGAGACGCAGTGCCAGCACCAGCGCACCGTGTCCGCCCATCGAATGTCCCATCACCGATTGACGATCGCTCAGCTTAAAGTTATCCGCCATCAGCGCTGGCAACTCCGCGCTGAGGTAATCGAACATGCGGAAGTTCGCTGCCCAAGGCTGCTGCGTCGCATTGAGGTAAAAACCGGCACCCTGACCGAGATCGTAGCCGCTGTCGTTCGCTACATCGTCACCGCGCGGGCTGGTATCGGGCATGATCAGCACTAAACCCAACTCCGCGGCCACACGCTGCGCACCCGCTTTGGTAGTGAAGTTCTCATCACTGCAGGTCAGCCCGGCGAGGAACCACACCACCGGCGGCGGCGCGTCGCTCTGCGGCGGCGGCAGAAAAATGCTGAAAGTCATTGGGCAGTTCAACACATCCGACTGATGACGCCAGCGCTGCTGCCAGCCGCCAAAGATGCGATGCTCTTCTAACAGCTCCAAAGTGGAAGCCATAATGTCTCCTGATTACTTGCTAAAGTGCACTACCGTACGGATCGATTTCCCTTCATGCATCAGATCAAAGGCGTCGTTAATCTCTTCCAGCGGCAGGTTGTGGGTGATGAAATCGTTCAACGCAAACTTACCATCAAGGTAATCCTGCACGATACCCGGCAACTGCGAGCGGCCTTTTACGCCACCAAATGCGGAACCACGCCATACGCGACCGGTCACCAGCTGGAACGGACGGGTAGAGATCTCCTGGCCCGCGCCCGCTACGCCGATAATCACCGATTCGCCCCAACCTTTGTGGCAGCACTCCAGCGCCGAACGCATCACGTTGACGTTACCGATGCATTCGAAGGAGAAATCGACACCGCCGTCTGTCAGCTCAACGATCACATCCTGAATCGGCTTGTCGTGATCTTTCGGGTTGATCAGATCGGTTGCGCCCAGTTTGCGCGCCAGATCGAATTTGCTGGTGTTGAGATCGATACCGATGATGCGGCCCGCTTTTGCCATTTTCGCGCCAATGATGGCTGACAAACCGATGCCGCCGAGGCCGAAGATTGCTACGGTGTCGCCCTCTTTGACTTTAGCGGTGTTCATCACCGCGCCCATGCCGGTAGTGACGCCGCAGCCCAGCAGGCACACTTCTTCCAGCGGGGCTTCTTTGCTGATCACCGCCAGTGAGATTTCCGGAACGACGGTGTATTCAGAGAAGGTTGAGGTGCCCATGTAGTGGAAAATCGGCTTGCCATCTTTGAAGAAGCGGGTGGTACCGTCTGGCATTAAACCTTTGCCCTGAGTGGCGCGAATCGCCTGGCACAGGTTGGTTTTACCGGAGAGACAGAACTTACACTTGCCGCACTCTGGCGTGTAAAGCGGAATCACGTGATCGCCGACGGCCACGCTGGTGACGCCTTCGCCGACGGCTTCTACTACGCCGCCGCCTTCATGGCCGAGGATCGCCGGGAATACGCCTTCAGGATCTTGTCCAGACAAGGTGTAAGCATCGGTATGGCACACGCCGGTTGCCACAATGCGCACCAGCACTTCACCTTTCTGCGGCGGCATCAGATCCACTTCTTCGATTTTCAGCGGTTCGCCAGCTGCCCAGGCAACGGCGGCGCGAGTTTTAATCATGTTCATGCAATCCCTCTTCCTGTAGATACGGGGTAAGCGGCCCCGATGGTCGTGATGTCGATAATAAAGAAACTCACTCAGTAACGTGCAGCGGATGCCGCAGTTCGTCGTTAACCGGGCGGTCGTCAAATAACTCAATAATTAAATACTTCAGCGCTTCCACGTTGGGCGTAAACGCATCGCGTCGCCACATTAGCCAGGTGGCGGTGTCGCGGTAGGCGGGCGGTAACGCATGCTCCTGGACGCGCGCACGGGCTGGCATCTGCGCCAACACTGAGGCGGGAATCATCGCCACGCCGGCGCCACCCGCGACGCAGGCCACCATCGCGTGATAGGACTGAATCTCCATTACGCTGCTCGGCGCGGTTTGGCTCTCGCGATACCAGGCTTCCAGCTTGGTGCGGTAGGAGCAGCTGTTGCGGAACGCAAACAATGTATCGCCCTGCACATCGCGCGCGCTGGCAATCGGCGCATGTTCCGGACTGGTAATCAGCACCATCTGCTCATTAAAGGCAATGCAGCCGTTGAGATCGTCGTGCGCCACCGGGCCGTCCACCAATGCCGCAGCCAGCGTGCCTTCACGTACTTTATCGATGATCTCACCGGAGGTGTTGGTGATCAGCGAGAGCTCAACCGCCGGAAAGCGCTGGTGATACGCTGCCAGCAGCGCCGGCAAACGCGTCGCCGCGGTGCTCTCCATCGAACCGAGCGCGAAGTTGCCGCCGGGTTCTCCGGCGCGTGCCATATTCAGCGCTTCATCGCTCAGCGCCAGGATGCGCTGCGCATAGTTAAGAAAATTATGTCCCATCGGCGACAGGCGGATGCGTTGCTTCTCACGAATAAACAAATCCACGCCAATTTCATCTTCCAGCTGGCGTAGACGCGTGGTGAGATTGGAAGGTACGCGATGGAGCTGCTCGGCGGCACGGGCCAGCGAACCGGATTCGGCCACGGAGCAAAACATGCGGAGCTGTACTAAATCCATATTCTCTTCTCGTAAACAACTTGGTTAGTATTATTCACTTTCCGTGAGTTTAAACGTCATGCATGCTAGTGACAAGTGATAAAACATCCTGAGGTCGGTATGGCGTTTCGAGTTGCGCTCAGCGCGTTCTTAAGTTTAGTGGTTGCGATGGGGATTGGGCGATTTGCTTTCACGCCGCAGGTTCCATTGATGATTCATGACCATCAGCTGACGCTCACCAGCGCCAGCCTGGTAGCGGCACTCAACTATCTGGGTTATCTGTTTGGATCCTTTGATGCAATGCGTGCGCGTCATCGCGTGGAGTGGCGTTTGCAGGCGGGCGTGTGGGGCGCGGTGGTATTAACGCTGCTGTCGGCGTGCGTCAGCGGACCATGGCTGCATGGCCTGATTCGCTTCCTGATCGGCTGGGCCAGCGGCTGGGCAATGGTATTGCTGGCGGCCTGGGCCAGCGATCAACTGCACCATCACGGACGTCCGGGAATGCTGGCGGCGGTATTTGCCGGTCCGGGCACCGGGATTTTCATCAGCGGCATGCTGGCCGTGGTCCTGCACGCCAGCGGCGTCAGCGCGGCGTTTGCGTGGGCGGCTTATGGTGTGCTGGCGTTGTTATTAATTGCAGCCATTGCGCGCTTTCTGCCGCGCAGCGGTCAACTGCATCGGCCCGATCAAGCCGCTGCGCCGCTGGTGCTAAATGGCGATCTTAAGCGATTGGTGTTGAGCTACAGTCTGGCCGGCTTCGGTTACATTCTGCCCGCCACTTTTCTGTCGCAAATGGCGGCGGCGCGTTTCCCTGATAGCGCGTTTGCGCAATTTGTCTGGCCGGTGTTTGGCGGCGCGGCAGTCATCGGCATTGTGTTGGGCATCCTGACGCGCCATTGGGGCAGCAGTCATCGGCGTCTTGCCATCGTGTTATGGGCGCAGGCGCTGGGCGTTATCGCCGCGATTGTCCTGCCAGGCTTAAATGGCCTGATGCTTGGCGCTGCATTGATTGGTGGTGGCTTCCTGTGTGTGGTGCAGCTGGCGCTGCAATATGGCCGTGAACTGGCGCCGCAGCACGCGCGTTATTTAGCCGGATTGCTAACCACCGGTTATGCGGTAGGGCAGTTGGGTGGTCCGCTGCTGTCGTGGATCTCCAGCTTGCTGTGGCATCGACTGGAACCCGCGCTGTGGGTGGCTGGCGTCAGCTTGATCCTTGCCGGGATGCTGGTTTTACGTCGCCACGCGCGATGAAAAGCTTTCATCTTCTATCGGAATGATTGCTGGATTAAGGGCGCGGAGTATTTCACAATACGCGCTCAGAATTTCCCCCGTGGGCGAAGACCCGCGGGCGCATCACCTGCCGGAGAAGAGTTAAGATGAGTACCTTAAGTCAGGAAGCCGCCCTGGTTCACGAAGCGCTGTTGGCGCGTGGTCTGGAAACGCCATTACGCGCCCCGGTGCGTGAGATGGATGACGCCGCGCGTAAGCGTGAAATCGCCGGTCACATGACCCAAATTATGCAGCTGCTAAATCTGGACCTGGAAGATGACAGCCTGATGGAGACGCCGCATCGCATCGCCAAGATGTATGTCGATGAAATCTTCTCAGGTCTTGATTACGCCAACTTCCCAAAAATCACCGTCATCGAAAACAAGATGAAGGTTGATGAGATGGTAACCGTGCGCGATATCACGTTGACCAGCACCTGCGAACATCACTTTGTGATTATCGATGGCAAAGCGACCGTGGCTTATATCCCGAAAGAGAAAGTGATTGGCTTGTCGAAAATCAACCGCATCGTGCAGTTCTTTGCCCAACGCCCGCAGGTACAAGAGCGCCTGACGCAGCAAGTGCTGGTGGCGCTGCAAACGCTGCTCGGCACCAATAACGTCGCGGTATCAATTGATGCGGTGCATTACTGCGTGAAAGCGCGTGGCGTGAAAGATGCCACCAGCGCGACCACCACCACTTCGCTGGGTGGTTTGTTCAAATCCAGCCAGAACACGCGTCAGGAGTTCCTGCGCGCGGTTCGCCACAGCTAATCATTTTGGGCGACGGCTTGTCGCCCGCTCTCCTCACTGCTGCAGGGCACTCGATGCATCGCTATCTCGCGCTGGATTTCATTCGTGGTTGCGCCATTCTCGGCATCTTACTGCTGAACATTGTCGGCTTTGCGTTGCCGGCCGCGGCCTATCTTAATCCCGCGTGGCAAGGAGAGGTTTCGCTCGCCGATGCCTGGACATGGGCGATCATGGATGGCCTGGCGCAGCTCAAATTCCTCACGCTGTTTGCTTTATTGTTTGGTGCCGGGCTGTATATGCAAGTACCGCGCGGCAGCCGCTGGATGTCGGCGCGCCTCACGCTGCTGGTACTGCTCGGTTTCATTCACGGCCTATTTTTCTGGGAAGGCGACATCCTGCTGGATTATGGCCTGATTGGGCTAATTATCTGGCGCATGCTGCGCGATGTGCCGTCCGACCGCGCGTTGTTACAAACCGGCGCATTACTCTATTTGGTCGGCTGCGCGGTGCTGCTGGTATTTGGCGCGATTTCCAGCCCAAATCCGACGCGTTCCTGGCTGCCGGGCGCGGCGGATCTGCAATACGAAAGCTACTGGAAACTGCTTGGGGGCTGGGAAGCGGTGCAGAATCGGCTTGATCATTTGTCATCGGGCCTGATGGCGCTGGCGTCACAATATGGCTGGCAGCTGGCGGGCTTAATGCTGATTGGCGCGGCGTTGATGCGCAGCGGCTGGCTCAGCGGGCATTTTAGTGTGCAACACTATCGCCGCTCGGCGGCGCTGCTGCTGACCATTGGCTGGTTGATCGCCATTCCCGGCATTGCCGCGCAGTGGATGATTGGCTGGGAGTTCCGCTGGACCGGCTTCTTCCTGCAGGTGCCGCGCGATCTCGCCAGTCCATTTATCAGCCTGGGCTATGCCGCACTTTGTCTTGGTTTCTGGCCGCAAATTGCGGCAACGCGTATCAGCTACGCGATTCAATGCGTTGGGCGCATGGCATTGAGCAATTACCTGTTACAGACCCTGATTTGCACCACGCTTTTTTACCGCTTCAATCTGTTCCTCAAGTTTGACCGCCTGCAGCTGCTGGCCTTTGTTCCGGCTATCTGGCTGATCAATATCCTGTTTTCCGTGCTGTGGCTGCGCTACTTCCCGCAAGGCCCCATGGAGTGGGTGTGGCGCAAACTGACGCGTCTGGCTGCCGGCAAAGCAACCCCCTCATCTTCCATCAGATAATGATGTTCATCACAAAGGTTGCAGAATTGTATGTAACCGTTTTCATTGATGTGACGTGATTCACGCAGCCGTGCCACATGCCCTGACAAAATAGCGCCGTTACGCGCTCGTCGCGCATTTTCAGCCTCTGTGGAACAGCTGCATGATAACGATTCGTGATGTCGCCCGTCAGGCCGGTGTGTCAGTAGCCACCGTGTCGCGTGTGCTCAATAACAGCAGTGCAGTCACCGCCGATACCCGTGAAGCCGTGCTGGCAGCGGTTGACGCGTTAGGCTATCGCCCGAATGCCAATGCTCAGGCGCTGGCTACGCAAATCAGTGACACCATCGGTGTGGTGGTGATGGATGTCTCCGACCCCTTCTTTGGCGCGTTAGTAAAAGCGGTGGATACCGTGGCACAGCGCGTGCACAAACACGTGTTAATCAGCAACTCCTGGCACCAGGAAGAGAAAGAGCGTCACGCAATTGAGGTGCTGATACGTCAACGCTGCAATGCGTTGGTGGTGCACGCGAAAACGCTTTCAGACGCAGAGTTAATCCAATTTATGGATCACGTTCCTGGTATGGTCCTGATTAACCGCACAATTCCGGGTTATGAGCATCGTTGTGTCTGCCTTGATAACGTCACCGGCGCACAGGTAGCGACGCGCATGTTGTTACATCTTGGTCATCAGCGCATTGGTTTTCTCAGCTCTAGCCATCCGATTGAAGATGTCACGCAGCGACGTGAAGGTTGGCTACAAGCCTTGGCAGAGCAGGGGATTCGCCCGCAGGAGTCGTGGATTGCGCATGCGGAACCCGATATGCAAGGCGGCGAAGCAGCGATGGTGGAACTGCTTGGCCGTAACTTACATTTAACAGCGGTGTTTTCCTACAATGACGGCATGGCAGCGGGCGCATTGACGGCTTTAAAGGACAATGGCATTCAGGTACCACAGCATTTCTCGGTGATAGGTTTTGACGATATCCCTATCTCACGTTACACCGATCCTCAATTAACCACGGTTCGCTATCCTATTGTTTCTATGGCGAAATTAGCGACAGAATTGGCGCTAAAAGGTGCGGCCGGCGAGTTAGATGAGCTGGCGACGCACTGCTTTATGCCGACGCTGGTACGTCGTCATTCGGTGGCCCAGCGGCAAATTGTGGAGTCGGTCACTAATTCAGGCGATAGCCCTGTGTAACCGTTTCCAATCTGTGATTGCATTCACAGTTAATTAACATGCTGCTCACTATGATGGCAGCGTCTTACCGGACTGAAACATCATGTAACGCTGGTCAATCCTTCTGCCAGCAGGTTTCAGTAGCCGATTGAAATAGTTCACAACACTCTTCAGGAAGCGTTTACCTACAGGGAAGTCAGGATGGCGATGGTGGTCCGGCTTTGCGTTACGCGTCCGCCCCATGGATTCAAGTTAAAACCGACGGCGCTGGTTGCTACAGGCAATACGGCGCAATGAAATGCCCTACATAAAAAACCGGAGATACCATGAATAAGAAGGTTTTCACGCTCACAGCACTGGTTGCCAGCATGATGTTTGGTGCAACTGCGCACGCCGCCGATACCCGCATTGGCGTGACGATTTATAAATACGACGACAACTTCATGTCGATGGTGCGTAAGGACATTGAGAAAGAGGCGAAATCATTGGGCGGCATTCAGCTGCTGATGAATGACTCGCAGAACGACCAGTCTAAGCAGAACGACCAGATCGACGTGTTGATGGCGAAAGGCGTGAAAGCGCTGGCGATTAACCTGGTGGACCCGGCTGCTGCAGCCGTTGTCATTGATAAAGCGCGTGGCAATGACGTGCCAGTGGTGTTCTTCAACAAAGAGCCGAACGCGAAAGTGCTGGCAAGCTACCCGAAAGCCTATTACGTCGGTACCGATTCTAAAGAGTCGGGCATTATCCAGGGGCAGCTGATTGAGAAGCACTGGAAAGCGACGCCGGCCTGGGATCTGAACAAAGATGGCCAGATTCAGTTCGTGCTGCTGAAAGGTGAGCCGGGCCATCCGGATGCCGAAGCGCGTACTAAATACGTGATCGATACCCTGAACAAAGACGGTCTGAAAACACAGCAGCTGGCGATGGATACCGCAATGTGGGATACCGCTCAGGCTAAAGACAAAGTTGATGCCTGGCTCTCAGGCCCGAATGCCAACAAAATTGAAGTGATCATCGCCAACAACGATGCGATGGCGATGGGTGCGGTTGAAGCGCTGAAAGCGCACAACAAAACCAGCATTCCGGTGTTTGGCGTCGATGCACTGCCAGAAGCACTGGCGCTGGTGAAATCGGGCGCACTGGCGGGTACCGTGTTGAACGATGCGGAAAACCAGGCGAAAGCCACGCTGGATATCGCGAAAAACCTGGCGGATGGCAAAGAGCCAACTGCAGGTACTAACTTCAAGATGGACAACAAAATCGTACGTGTCCCTTACGTACCAGTAGATAAAGAAAATCTGTCGCAGTTCGTGAAGTAATTCATCCTGGGCGCGGCACTTCGCCGCGCCTTATTGCATCTGACCAACGCTTTATTTAGCCAGGTAAATTATGGCCAGTGAGAATCCGACCACACAGCGTGAATATCTGCTGGAGATGACGAATGTCTCGAAATCATTTCCAGGGGTTAAAGCCTTAGATAATGTGAATTTAAAAGTGCGGCCGCACTCCGTCCATGCATTAATGGGAGAAAACGGCGCCGGGAAATCTACATTATTAAAATGTCTGTTTGGGATTTATAAAAAGGATACGGGGAGCATCCTGTTTCAGGGTGAGGAAATTGATTATAAGAGCTCCAAAGAGGCGCTGGAAAATGGCGTGTCGATGGTGCATCAGGAATTAAACCTGGTTCTGCAGCGCAACGTAATGGATAACATGTGGCTTGGCCGTTATCCGCGTAAAGGCGTGTTTGTCGATCAGGATAAAATGTATCGCGATACTAAAGCGATCTTTGATGAATTAGATATTGATATCGATCCGCGCGATAAAGTGGCGACCTTGTCTGTTTCGCAAATGCAGATGATTGAAATTGCCAAGGCTTTCTCCTATGACGCGAAAATTGTCATTATGGATGAGCCAACCTCGTCGCTGACCGAAAAAGAAGTTAATCACCTGTTTACCATTATCCGTAAGCTGAAAGATCGTGGCTGCGGCATTGTGTATATCTCGCATAAGATGGAGGAGATTTTCCAGCTGTGCGATGAGATCACCATTTTGCGTGATGGACAGTGGATCGCCACCCAGCCGCTGGAAGGGTTGGATATGGACAAAATCATCTCGATGATGGTTGGTCGTTCATTGAACCAGCGTTTCCCGGATAAAACTAACGTGCCGGGTGAAGTGATTCTCGAGGTGCGTCACTTAACCTCACTGCGTCAGCCGTCGATTCGCGATATCTCTTTTGATCTGCATAAAGGGGAGATTCTGGGTATTGCCGGCCTGGTAGGCGCCAAGCGTACTGACATCGTCGAAACGCTGTTTGGTATTCGCGAGAAGTCAGGCGGCACCATTAAATTGCACGGCAAGAGCATTAATAACCACAGCGCCAACGAAGCGATAAACCATGGCTTTGCGCTGGTGACAGAAGAGCGTCGATCCACTGGTATTTATGCTTATCTGGATATTGGCTTTAACTCGCTTATCTCCAATATTAAAAAGTATAAATCCAGCATGGGCCTGCTCGATAATAAACGCATGAAGAGCGATACCCAGTGGGTGATTGATTCAATGCGAGTGAAAACGCCCGGTCATCATACGCAAATAGGTTCGCTTTCCGGTGGTAACCAACAGAAGGTAATTATTGGTCGTTGGTTATTAACGCAGCCGGAAATATTGATGCTTGATGAACCGACGCGCGGGATTGATGTGGGTGCGAAGTTCGAAATTTACCAACTTATTGCTGAGTTGGCGAAGAAAGAGAAGGGCATCATTATTATCTCTTCTGAAATGCCAGAGCTGTTGGGTATTACCGATCGTATTCTAGTGATGAGTAATGGCCAGGTAGCGGGCATTGTTGATACCAAAACGACCTCGCAGAATGAAATCCTGCGTTTAGCGTCATTACACCTTTAATGAAGCAAGGGCTTTAACATGAAAGCGACTACTAAAAAGAATGCGCTAACCTGGTTAAAAGAGGGCGGCATTTACGTTGTCCTGTTTGTACTGCTGGCAATTATTATTTTCCAGGATCCGACGTTTTTAAGTTTAATGAACCTGAGTAACATTCTGACCCAATCCTCGGTGCGTATTATTATCGCGCTGGGTGTGGCCGGATTAATTGTCACCCAGGGTACTGACCTGTCGGCCGGTCGTCAGGTGGGCTTGGCCGCGGTGGTTGCGGCGACGCTGCTGCAGGCGATGGATAACGCTAACAAGGTGTTCCCACATCTGGATACCGTACCCATTCCCGTAGTTATCCTGACCGTGTGCATCATTGGCGGTGTGATTGGTCTGGTGAACGGCGTGATTATTGCTTACCTCAAGGTAACGCCATTTATTACCACCTTGGGCACCATGATCATCGTTTACGGTATCAACTCACTCTATTACGACTTTGTGGGCGCATCGCCGATTGCTGGTTTCGATCCTGGCTTCTCCAAATTTGCCCAAGGCTTCCTGCGTTTCGGTGATTTCAAACTGTCGTTCATCACCTTCTACGCCGTGATTGCTATCGTATTTGTCTGGGTGCTGTGGAATAAAACCCGCTTCGGCAGAAACATCTTCGCTATCGGTGGTAACCCGGAAGCCGCGAAAGTGTCTGGTGTGAACGTACCGTTCAACCTGATTCTGGTGTATGCCTTGTCTGGCGTGTTCTATGCGTTTGGCGGCATGCTGGAAGCGGGCCGTATCGGCAGCGCCACCAATAACCTCGGCTTTATGTATGAGCTGGATGCAATTGCAGCCTGTGTGGTCGGCGGCGTGTCGTTTGCCGGTGGCGTGGGTTCTGTGGCGGGCGTGGTGACCGGTGTCATCATCTTCACCGTCATCAACTATGGCCTGACCTATATCGGCGTAAACCCTTATTGGCAGTACATCATCAAGGGCGGCATCATCATCTTCGCCGTGGCACTGGATTCGTTGAAATACGCGCGTAAGAAGTAACAAACGTCATCAAAAAAGGGTCGCCTTCATGCGACCCTTTTTTATTTCTGCAGTTTCTCTTCCAGTTCTAACAACTGCTCGGGCGTTACCGCCGGATAACTCTGCGCATCTTCCGGTATTTCATGCACTGCCGGAATCGGCACTAATGGGCCGAGGAAGCGTGGCTCGCGCTTCATCAAATACAAATCCGCCAGCGCACCTAAACGCGCACCCACTTCACGGAAGCGTACCGACAGCATGTTTTTCGGCGATGGCACCGCATAACACTGCGCCTGAATGCCCAGATGCTGCGCGATATACAACGCGCGCTCACAGTGGAAGCGCTGGGTAATGATGATGAAATCGTTGGTATCGAACACCTTACGCGTGCGCACAATGGAATCGAGCGTACGGAAGCCAGCGTAATCCAGCACGATGTCCGACGGCGCGACGCCCGCTTTAATCAAATCGCGGCGCATGGTCATCGGTTCGTTATAACTTTGCTGTGCATTGTCGCCGCTCAGCAGCAGATAATTCACCTTGCCACTGTTGTAGGCGTTCAACGCGCCCTGAATGCGATAGAGGTAATACTGGTTGATGACGCCGGTGCGATAGTACTTCGCCGTGCCCAAGACCACGCCGACCTGACGATGCGGCAGCGAGGTGACATCTTCGTAAATAAAGGGCGCCGTTTTCCAGCTGATCCAGCGATCCAGGCCGAGCGCGGTCGCCACCATCAGTAAGATGATGAAAAACAGACCAAAGAAAACGCGTTTAATCATGCGCGCGGGCACTCGGTTGGCAGAATTCAGAATGGATAAAGGCTACTTGAGGCGGGCGGGGGAAGCAAGTAAACGCCAGTTGGCCGGCGTTTTTTTAAACATGCTCGGACCTACAAGGTCCGAGCATGTTCCGTCTTAAATCGAGGTACGACGATAGTGACGATATTGCGGCAGCCAGAAGTTGTTGCTGACAGCTTTCGATAAGACATCTTCAGAGGTGACAACCGCCACGCCAGCCAGCTGTGCAGCTTTGCCCACTTCAATGGCAATCAGCTTGGAAACGCCCTGAATATCTTTGATTTCCGGCAGAACCGGGCCTTCGCCGTCGTTGGCCAGCGGTGAGCAGTCGGCCAGCGCGCGGCTCGCGGTCATCAGCATTGAATCGGTAACGCGGCTGGCGCCTGAAGCGATCACACCTAAACCGATGCCCGGGAAGATATAGGAGTTATTGCACTGAGCAATTGGATAGGTTTTGCCTTTCCAGCTCACCGGTGAGAACGGGCTGCCGGTGGCAACCAGCGCGGCACCGTCAGTCCAGGCGATGATGTCGGCTGGTGTCGCTTCCACGCGTGAGGTCGGGTTGGACAGCGGCATCACGATCGGACGTTTGGTGTGCTTATGCATCTCACGGATAATCTCTTCGGTGAACAGGCCAGGTTGACCTGACACGCCGATCAGAATATCGGGCTTGGCATTGCGTACCACATCCAACAGTGAGATCGAGTCGCTGCTGGTATCCCAATCTTTGAGGTTTTCGCTCTTCTGCACCAGCTTGCTTTGGAAATTGAGCAGATTAGGCAGTTTGTCCGTCAGCAGACCAAAACGATCCACCATCATTACGCGGCCACGCGCTTCATCATCGCTTAAACCTTCAGACTTCATCTGCGCAATGATCTGCTCAGCGATACCACAACCGGCGGAACCGGCACCGAGGAACACCACTTTCTGCTCGCACAGGCGGCTGCCAGCAGCGCGGCTGGCGGCAATCAACGTACCGACGGTAACGGCAGCGGTGCCCTGAATGTCATCGTTAAAGCAGCAGATCTCATCGCGATAGCGCTCCAGCAGCGGCATGGCGTTTTTCTGTGCGAAGTCTTCGAATTGCAACAGCACGTTCGGCCAGCGGCGGTTTACTGCCTGAATGAACTCGTTCACAAACTCTTCGTACTCTTCACCGGTGATGCGCGGATGGCGCCAGCCCATGTAGAGCGGATCGTTCAGCAGCTGCTGATTATTGGTGCCGACATCCAGTACCACCGGCAAGGTGTAAGCCGGGCTGATGCCGCCACAGGCGGTGTACAGAGACAGCTTACCGATTGGGATCCCCATGCCGCCGATGCCTAAATCGCCGAGGCCGAGAATACGCTCACCATCGGTAACCACGATCACTTTTACATTCTGCTTGGTGGCGTTCTGCAGCATGTCTTCAATGCGGTCACGGTTGTTATACGAGATGAATACGCCGCGCGCGCGACGGTAGATCTCTGAGAAGTGTTCACAGGCGGCGCCGACCGTTGGGGTGTAGATAATTGGCATCATCTCTTCCAGATGATTGTCGAGCAGGCGGTAGAACAGGGTTTCGTTGGTATCCTGGATGTTGCGCAGGTAAACATGCTTGTCGTTATTGTTTTTGAAATCCAGGAACTGGCGCCAGGCACGTTCTGCCTGCTCTTCGATGGTTTCTACCGCTTCAGGGAGCAGGCCGTTGAGGTTAAATTCGTTACGTTCTTCGAGGGTGAAGGCGCTGCCTTTATTCAACAGCGGAAATTCCAGCAGGATCGGACCCGCATAAGGAATATACAGCGGGCGTTTACTTTCGTAGTCGAGTTCCATGCAGTGCTTGCTCCGGTTGCAGTGTTTTCTGACGTATCGCCGGGAAAAGGTAACGCCAGTCCATCTTGAAGTGAAGAGGTTCTGGCGCCCGATCCTATGAAAATTCCTGCAGATGTACAGCTTTTGTTAACAGAAGGTCACAAAAGCGGTAAAAGGATCACTAAACTGATGTTTTCGAAACTAAAGTAAGTGAGAAATCCTCACATCCTAACGCCGCCAGCGTGGCACGCGTGGCATCCAACTGGCTGAGCGTGCTGTCCTGACATTCCGCCAGTACTGCTTGCTGAATGGTATCGAGCGCTTCGTTACTCATGTTCATCAGAATCAGCGCAGCCTGCAGTGGCGGCAAGCTTGGGTTAAAAGCCGCGTTTTCTGCATAGCGGCCGGTAAAGGTTTTGCCGCTGTGGCTCAGCAACGCTACGCCGCTGTAACTCAGGCTATAAGGGGCGTGACTGTGATTGGCGGCTTTAATCGCCGCCTGCTGCAGCGCCTCACCCTGCACAGCAAAACCGTGATTGACCGGCGTCAGCAGACGTTCAGTAATGTTCAAATCGGCGGGACCGAACGCATCCGGCAGATAGTCGCCCAGCGTGCTAACGGCGCGTCCCGGCAAGCTGATGCGAATCGCCGTGCCGCTGTTCAGCTCGTTCATAAACTGGCGGCAATGGCCGCACGGCGTGTAGTTGACGGTAATCGCCGCCAGTTTCTCTTCACCGCGCAGCCAGGCATGCGTAATGGCACTCTGCTCGGCGTGCACCGTCTGCTGCAGCGGCGCGTGCAGGAACTCCATGTTGGCGCCGAAGTACCAGTGGCCGCTGACGCCACGCGAAATCGCGCCGACATTAAAATGAGACACGGTTGCCACGGCGCAACTGGCCGCCAGCGGCAGCAGTTCCAGCGCCAACGCATCATCATCCAGACTGGTCAGCTGTTTCAGTTGCGCGATATCCTGCGGACGCAATACGCCATGAAAATCAGGCGCATCCAGCAGCGGTTGAATCGCAGCTTGCAGCGCAGCGGGCAGGGCAGAAAAAGCAGTAGTGAATCGTGAATGCATGATGTGTTGGCCTCAGTTACGCATGAACGGCGATGCGCCGCCTGACGTTTTATATGTGATCCAAGTCGCTCTGACAATGCAAGCTGATTGGGTTGTTTCAACTTTGCGAGATCTCTCGCAAGTTTTAGCCCCACCAATGCATTAATAGCGGGAAAAGGAACGGTGCCAGTAACGACGTAATGATGCCGCAAATCACCAGAGCCAATGAGCTGAACGCGCCTTCCTGATAATCGATCTCCGCTGCGCGCGCGGTGCCTAACGCGTGCGAAGCGTTGCCAATCGCCAGGCCGCGTGAGGATTTGTTTTTAACCTGCAGCAGGTTAAGCAGCATATGGCCAAACACCGCGCCCAGCACGCCGGCGATCAATACGCAGATAGCACTAATGGCCGGAATACCGTGTAGCGATCCTGACACCGCCATGGCAATGGGCGTAGTCACTGATTTCGGCATGATGGTGGCGGCGATTTCCGGCGTGGCACCCATCCACAGCGCAATCGCGGTACCGGAGACCATCGCGGTAATACTGCCAATGAAGCAGACACTGATAATGGTTTTCCAGCGGGCGCGAATTTGATGCATCTGCTCATACAGCGGTAGCGCCAACGCCACGACGGCCGGTTGCAGTAACTGGTTTAGCAGGCTGCTGCCAGCAAAATAGCGTGAATAGGGCATGTTAGTGATTAGCAAAAGCGGAATGACCATCGCCATCGCCACCAGTAAGGGATTGACAATGGATACATTGATTTTCGCCGCCAGCTTGCGTGCCAGCAGATAGGCGATAACGGTAAGCGGCAGCGACCACCAGGCATCAATCATGGTTTTTCTCCTGCGGGCGCTGCATCCGTTCTGCGCTTAGACCGACAATCAGCAACACCAGGAAGGTACTGACAATGCAGGACACCACGATCGGGCCAAACTGGGCGGTGAGAATATCTGTATAACCCATCACGCCCACGCTGATGGGGACAAAAAGCAGCGCCATATAGCGAATCAGCAAATGACAGCCGGGCTTCACCCAGTCAACCGGCAGGATTTGTAGCGCCAACAGCAGGAACAGCAGCAGCATGCCGATGATGCTGCCGGGAATGGTTATCGGGAGCAGGGCAGAAATCCCCATTCCGGCGTACAGCGCCGCATAAATGATGACGAAGGCGCGCAAATAGCGCCAGCAGGCAGAGAGAACGGCGGGCATGGCAGGCTCCTGTTTTCGTAGCGCTTTATCATACGCATTCACTGCTTAGCGTGCTAGCGATCACATTGGAATACAGATTCCAGCTTTTTTATCGCGTTCTTTCCACCCAGAACACATGCCGTAGGCTAAGCAAAATATCGCGCGAAGAGAGCGTGCGGATGAAATCGGTTATACGGCAACGTGAACTGCGTAAAAAAATGCCAGACGCTGAATACCGGCTATGGCATTTTTTACGAAATCGGAATGTGTGCGGAGTGAAGTTTCGGCGTCAGCATCCGATTGGGTGCTATATCGTAGATTTTGCCTGTATTGAGAGGCTGCTGATTGTTGAGCTGGACGGCGGACAGCATAACGATGATCAGGCGCGAATGTATGATGAACAACGAACGGCATTTTTACAGCGTTGTGGCTGGCGAGTGATTCGTTTCTGGAATCATCAGATTTTCGAAGAGTTTGATGCGGTGATGGATGAGGTATATCGGCAGTTGATGTTGCGGCCTGCACCCTCACCCTAGCCCTCTCCCGCGCGCGGGAGAGGGAATAGTTAGGTGGAGCATTGAATCAAATATTCGCTTAAAACGGTTCCCTCTCCCGCGCGCGGGAAAGGGAATGGTTAGGTGGAGCATTGAATCAAATATTCGCTTAAAACGGTTCCCTCTCCCGCAAGCGGGAGAGGGTTAGGGTGAGGGAAAAGAAGCGCCTTACTTCACCGGCATTCCAGGCACTGCGCCGCTATCGACCGACAGCACAAACAGATCTTTGCCGCCCGGGCCTGCAGACAGCACCATGCCTTCTGAAACACCGAAGCGCATCTTACGCGGCGCGAGGTTGGCGACGATGATGGTCATCTTGCCGACCAGCACGGAGGGATCCGGATAGGCCGCGCGAATGCCAGAGAAAATCTGACGCTTCTCGCCGCCCACATCCAGCTCCAGACGCAGCAGCTTGTCAGAACCTTCCACCAGCTCCGCTTTCTCAATCAACGCCACGCGCATATCGACCTTGGCGAAATCATCAATGGTGATGGTGTCACCAATTGGCGCATCGGCCAGCGGCCCGGTTGCTGCAGGCTTATTTGCCGCCGCCGCGTCCTCTTTCGAGGCCTCAATCAGCGCTTCAACTTTGCTCATCTCGATACGGCCATACAGCGCTTTAAACGGTGCCACGTCATGATCCAGCAGCGGCTGGGCAATTGCATCCCAGCTTAGCTCGCTCTGCAGGAAGGCTTCAGTACGTTCGCTCAACGATGGCAGCACCGGCTTCAGCCAGGTCATCAATACGCGGAACAGGTTGATGCCCATTGAGCAAATTGCTTGCAGATCGGCATCACGGCCTTCTTGCTTCGCCACCACCCACGGTGCTTGCTCATCAACATAGCGGTTAGCCAGATCGGCCAGCGCCATGATTTCACGGATTGCGCGATTAAATTCGCGACTGGCCCAGGCTTCGCCAATCCGCTCAGAGGCATCAACAAAGGTCTGATACAGCGCCGGATCGGCCAGTTCGCCAGACAATTTGCCGCCAAAGCGTTTGGTCAGGAAGCCCGCGTTACGCGATGCCAGGTTAACCACTTTGTTCACCACATCTGCATTCACACGCTGCACGAAATCCTCTAGATTCAGATCGATATCGTCGATGCGTGACGAGAGCTTGGCCGCGTAGTAATAGCGCAGGCTGTCGGCATCCAGATGCTGCAACCAGGTGCTGGCTTTAATAAAGGTGCCGCGCGACTTAGACATCTTCGCGCCGTTCACCGTTACATAACCGTGCACGAACAGGTTGGTTGGCTTGCGGAAGTTGCTGCCTTCCAGCATCGCTGGCCAGAACAGACTGTGGAAATAGACGATATCTTTACCGATAAAGTGATACAGCTCGGTAGTCGAATCTTTCTTCCAGAACTCGTCGAAATCGATATTGCCACGTTGGTCGCACAGGTTTTTAAATGAACCCATGTAACCAATTGGCGCATCCAGCCAGACATAGAAGTATTTGCCCGGCGCGCCAGGAATTTCAAAGCCGAAATAGGGCGCATCGCGGGAGATATCCCACTGTTGCAGACCCGATTCAAACCACTCCTGCATCTTGTTAGCAACCTGCTCTTGCAGCGCGCCTGAGCGCGTCCACGCCTGCAGCATGGCGCTGAAGGACGGCAGATCGAAGAAGAAGTGCTCGGAGTCACGCAGCACCGGCGTGGCGCCAGAAACCACCGATTTCGGGTCGATCAGCTCCGTTGGGCTGTAGGTCGCGCTGCACACTTCGCAGTTGTCGCCATACTGATCCGGTGATTTACATTTCGGGCAGGTACCTTTGACGAAACGGTCCGGCAGGAACATGCCTTTCTCAGGATCGTATAGCTGCGAAATGGTGCGGTTCTTAATGAAGCCATTCTCTTTCAGACGACCGTAAATCAGCTCGGACAGCTGACGGTTCTCATCGCTGTGCGTCGAGTGATAGTTGTCGTAGCCGATGTTGAAGCCGGCAAAATCGGTTTCGTGCTCTTGCTTCATCTCGGCAATCATCTGCTCTGGCGCCACGCCCAACTGCTGAGCTTTCAGCATGATTGGCGTGCCGTGGGCGTCGTCAGCACAGATGAAGTGAACCTGATTGCCACGCATTCGCTGGTAACGGACCCAAATGTCAGCCTGAATGTGTTCAAGCATGTGACCGAGATGGATAGAACCGTTTGCGTACGGCAGTGCGCACGTTACCAGAATTTTTTTAGCGACTTGAGTCATGATTGCGTAGCGTTCCGTGAGTAAAAAATCGGGGATTGATGTTAACCGAAGCACCCTCTGACGTAAACATGACAGGACATCCGCGTCACTTTTAGCGCCCATCTGATATTATTGAACAGACACCGCCGCAATCTGGCGTGATGAAAAAACAAGGAGTAGGGATGACTTCACAATCCCAGCAACATCATTCACCTGAAGCGCTGCGGGCCCTGGTCATCGGCGTGCTGAGTGACTTTGAACATCCGACGCTGCAACACAATCTGACCACGCTGAAAGCCTTGCGCCACGTGGCGCTGCTGGATGACAAGCTGCACATCGAGCTGATCATGCCGTTCGCCTGGGCTAGCGCCTTTGAAGAGTTGAAAGCGCAAACCAGCGCCGAACTGCTGCGTCTGACCGAAGCCAGCGCCATTGACTGGCGGCTACGCCACGATATTGCCACGCTGAAGCGGGTGAAAAATCATCCGGGCGCGACCGGTGTGAAAAACATCATCGCCGTCAGTTCAGGCAAAGGTGGCGTGGGTAAATCCAGCACCGCAGTCAATATGGCGCTGGCGCTGATCGCCGAAGGCGCGCGCGTAGGCATTCTTGATGCGGATATTTACGGTCCGTCAATTCCCAACATGCTCGGCACCGAAAATCAGCGGCCCACTTCGCCGGACGGCACGCACATGGCACCGATCATGGCGCACGGCCTGGCAACCAACTCGATTGGTTATTTGGTGACTGACGACAATGCCATGGTGTGGCGCGGCCCGATGGCCAGCAAAGCGCTGATGCAGCTGCTCAACGAAACCATGTGGCCGGATCTGGATTATTTAATCCTCGACATGCCGCCAGGCACCGGCGATATCCAGCTCACCCTGGCGCAAAACGTGCCGGTGACCGGCGCATTGGTGGTGACGACGCCGCAGGACATTGCGTTGATTGATGCACGTAAAGGCATGGTGATGTTCGAGAAAGTCAGCGTGCCGGTATTGGGCGTGGTGGAGAACATGAGCATGCACATCTGTAGCCAATGCGGCCACCACGAGCCGATTTTCGGCACCGGCGGCGCGCAGAAGCTGGTGGAAGATTATAACACCCGCTTGTTGGCGCAGCTGCCGCTGCACATGACGCTGCGTGAAGATCTGGATGATGGCGAACCGACCGTGGTGCGCCGTCCAGACAGTGATTTTACCGCGCTCTATCGCCAACTGGCGGGCCGCGTCGCGGCACAGCTCTACTGGCAGGGTGAAATTATCCCGGGCGATATCGCTTTCCGCGCCGTTTAACGTCGTCCCTTTCCGCTGGCGCGTGTCGCCAGCGGAAAATGCATCAGCACATATTTTCCCTGCTCGCCCTCGCCAACCGCTTCACGTCGCCAACCATGTTTGAGGTAAAAATCCAGCGCCGCCTGATTTTGTTGCAAGCATTTCAACGCGCCGGTGGAGGTGAAACGTGCTTGAACCTTTTCCAGCAGCGCGCTGCCAACGCCTTGCCCTTGCGCAGCCGGATCGACATACAGGCTATGCAGAAAGTTGTCGTTATCCAGCACGGCCGCAAACCCCACGCGATGCCCGTCCAGTTCGGCAACCAGCACGGTTTCACCCAAAATCACCGCATCGAAATCTTCTAATTGCCAATCATCGCCAGCCAGCCAGGTCCAGTTATGGCGACGCGCGGCAAGATACAGCGTGCGCAGAAAAGGCCGATCGGCTTCGTCAAAAAAACGTATTTGCACTCAACAACTCCATTCCCGGGAATTTGCAGGTGCGCAAAAATGCACCCCCTACGAAATCCCCACGGGTCAATTGTAGGGCCGCCATTCATGGCGACCAGCTAATGATTAAGCCATCAGTCAAAAGTAGCAGTTTCACGCCGAAAAGATAAAGCCTGTCAGAACAACGGCTTTTTTGTGTAGAATGCCCGCGCGAGCCGCATGAAATCTGGCGTCGGCGCTTTGATAGCTTTTGGTTATCTGATTGATAACGTCTGCATATTAGAAGTTGGCCCGAAAATTCTGTAACTTGCATCACATCTTTTAACGGAGGTCACCATGTCCATCATTAATACCAAGATCAAACCATTTAAAAACGCAGCGTTCAAAAACGGCGAATTCATCGAAGTCACCGAGAAAGACGTTGAAGGTAAATGGAGTGTTTTCTTCTTCTACCCGGCTGACTTCACCTTCGTATGCCCAACCGAATTGGGTGACGTTGCAGACCATCACGAAGAATTCCAGAAACTGGGTGTAGATATCTACTCTGTTTCTACCGACACGCACTTTACCCACAAAGCCTGGCACGGTTCTTCTGACACCATCGCAAAAATCAAATATGCGATGATCGGTGACCCAACTGGCGCGCTGACCCGCAACTTCGAAATCATGCGTGAAGACGAAGGCCTGGCAGACCGTGGTACCTTCATCGTTGATCCGGAAGGCATCATCCAGGCGATCGAAATCACTGCCGAAGGCATTGGCCGTGACGCATCTGACCTGATCCGTAAAGTGAAAGCAGCCCAGTACGTTGCTTCTCACCCAGGCGAAGTTTGCCCGGCTAAATGGAAAGAAGGCGAAGCAACGCTGGCTCCATCACTGGACCTGGTTGGCAAAATCTAAGTTAGCTGCCATTCGATCTTTCTCAATCGGGTGCTACGGCACCCGATTTTCATGACAGGAACTCACTATGCTCGACACCAATTTAAAAACCCAACTCAAGGCTTACCTTGAGAAACTAACGAAACCGGTTGAGTTGATTGCCACATTGGATGATGGCGCTAAATCGGCAGAGATCCGTACTCTGCTGGCCGATATCGCGAGCTTGTCAGATAAAGTCAGCTTCCGTGAAGAGAACGATCGTCCGGTACGTAAGCCCTCATTCCTGATCACCAACCCAGGCGCTAATAGCGGCCCGCGATTTGCCGGTTCGCCAATGGGCCACGAATTCACTTCACTGGTTTTAGCCTTGCTGCAAACCGGTGGACACCCTTCGAAAGAAGCGCAGAGCCTGCTGGATCAGGTGGTGGCGCTGGAAGGCGACTTCCATTTCGAAACCTATTATTCACTGTCGTGCCACAACTGTCCTGACGTGGTGCAGGCGCTGAACCTGATGGCGGTACTCAATCCGCGTATCAGCCACACCGCGATTGACGGCGGTATGTTCCAGAACGAAATCACCGAACGCAACGTGATGGGCGTGCCAGCGGTATTCCTTAACGGCAAAGAGTTTGGTCAGGGCCGTCTGAGCCTGGCGGAGATCGTCGGTAAAGTGGATACCAACGCGGATAAACGCGCGGCGGAAGAGCTGAACAAACGTGATGCCTATGAAGTGCTGATCGTTGGCAGCGGCCCGGCGGGCGCGGCAGCGGCAATCTACTCGGCGCGTAAAGGCATCCGCACTGGCCTGATGGGCGAACGCTTTGGTGGCCAGGTGCTGGACACCGTCGACATTGAAAACTACATCTCAGTACCGAAAACTGAAGGCGCTAAGCTGGCCGGTTCTCTGCGTGCCCACGTTGATGATTATGACGTGGATGTGATTGATACCCAGAGTGCCATTAAGCTGATTCCTGCGGCGAAAGAGGGCGGTCTGCATGCGATTGAAACCGCCTCCGGCGCAGTGCTGAAATCACGCAGCATCATCATTGCCACCGGTGCACGCTGGCGCAACATGGGTGTACCGGGCGAAGAGCAGTATCGCACCAAGGGCGTCACCTACTGCCCGCACTGCGACGGTCCGCTGTTTAAAGGCAAACGCACTGCGGTGATCGGCGGTGGTAACTCAGGCGTTGAAGCCGCTATCGATCTGGCCGGTCTGGTTGAGCACGTCACCTTGCTGGAATTTGCCAGCGAAATGCGCGCCGACAAAGTGCTGCAGGACAAACTGCGCAGCCTGAAAAACGTTGATGTGATTCTGAACGCGCAGACCACCGAAGTGAAAGGCGACGGCAGCAAAGTCACCAGTCTGACCTACATCGATCGCAATAACCAAACCAGCCACGAAATCGCGCTGAGCGGCATCTTCGTGCAGATCGGTTTGCTGCCGAATACCACCTGGCTGGAAGGTGCGGTTGAGCGCACTAAAATGGGCGAAATCATCATTGATGCCAAGTGCGAAACCAGCCTGAAAGGCGTGTTCGCTGCCGGCGACTGCACCACGGTGCCGTACAAGCAGATCATCATCGCCAGCGGTGAAGGCGCAAAAGCCTCACTCAGCGCCTTCGATTATCTGATTCGTACCAAACCGGCTGAATAAGTTTTTGCGATAGCCACGCAACTGCCCTGCAACCTGTGTTGCGGGGCTTTTTTTTATTTTTATACGGCCTTAGCCTAACCAGCGTTTGGCTTCGGCATCGCTTATATCGCGGTAATAGACTTTATGCAGCCGTTCACCACAGGTTTTACACTGTGCTGTAACGTGCGTGGAAAAATAGTGGCGGCCAGACGGTGACATCGCGCCTTTGCGGGATATTTGAATATCGTGCCATTTGTGTGCATGCGGAATAAAGCTGAAGAATTTTAATTTCATTATCGCTGCCGGAATGGAGTGGGCGGAGTTTCTCTTCAAATCCGGAGAGCCATTAAGCCGTTTCTGAACGATGTATATTTTGATATGCATCAATCTGCACGGTGCTAGCACTGACTTAGCGCTAACTTAATCGATGAGTTAATTAGAGAGCGGGAAATTTATTATTTCCCCGCCACAATAATTGATGTAAAACAGCTATAACATCAGTGCCATAAACAGCAGTTCGTCATTGAATCGCTTAACTTGCTGTTTCATCGAGGCGACAACCTCGAAGCCTTTTTTGCGGTAGATCATGGATGCCGGGTTGGATTGCCAGACGCATAAGGTAATGCGTCGCAATTTTTGCTGTTTAGCCTGTTCCGTCATCCGCGATAACACTTGATTGAAATAGCCTTTTCCCTGCTGCTCTGGTAATAGCGCCACGCTACAAACAAAGTAATCCTCCGGGCGACTGTGCTGATTCACGAACGTATCGTAAGCCTCATCGAGCGGCAGTACCTCCTGGCGATAGCCATACTCGACGTTGATGTGGTCGTATTCCCGCACCGACGCAGCATTGATAAAACCGAATATCTTTCCTTGCACATCGGTGATAACGGAAATCTGTTCAAGGAAAGGAAGGATATTTTGTCGCAGCTGTAGGCTAATAATGTCTGAAGAGTAAACGTTATCAACCGAACAGTACTCAAGATAACTGGTGCTAAAAATCAGCTTCGCCATCGTGCGCTGTTCACGCTCATCAGAAATCGCGCCAGGTTTAAAGCAAAGCGGTAATTTTTTACATTCACCGACGGGTTGCCAGAAATTACCGGCTTTAATTTCCCTATCACGACGGCAAATTAAATAGTCGCTAAATAGTGCGTTAACTCTATCCAGTGCCGCATCCTGTGAAAGTACGCCGTAATAGTGATAGTAAGGAATTTCGGCGCGCAACTGCGGTGCATAAGCAATTTGCAGAATATCCTGTTCAGCAAACAATGGCGCAAACTCATCAAGCTGCAGAGGATGGCTGAGCTGCCAATCGCGCAGCGTGAGTTGTGCCAGCGTGTGCTGATAGTGCTGCTGTTCCTCTACGCTGAGTGGGCGTCGCTCGCCACTCAGAATATCTTCCTGCAAACGCATGCCTTTGATACCACAAACGCGTTGTTGCGGCACATCAAAGCCAAGGACTGCGTAACAGCGGCTGAAATCCTGATGGCTAAGCTGCGTCACCTGCAGCTGCTCACACCATAACTGATAGAAAGGTTCGAAAATCGCGCGTTCAGTTGCGGGTGTTTTCTCCGGTATGGGTTGTGGCCAGCCGCGATAAACCGCACTGAGCTGCTGCTGCAGTTGCAACAGAGCCGCACTATTTTGATGGCTGATTATCATGCCGGTTTCATCGGTAAACAAATTCATCCAGTTGACGTGTTGCTGCGTTTCTGCTGGAAAATCGGGCAGCTCTGGATGACACAAAAACAGCGTTGCAGGCTGCGCGGGAAGGGTATCGGCATCCAGATATACGCCACCGCACTGATTCAAAATCGCCAACCGGAAGAAATCGGATAACGTGGCGTAATAGCGCTTGTCGTGCAATTGCTGCAAGACGTTGTTAAGTGCGATATCAAAGCTCTGCATTAACCTACTCAGGCTATTCACCCTGATCAGAGCATCGGGCAGAAACAGGATGCCTAGCTGCAGCTCATCGCTATCTTGCTGCAGCACAAAGCGTGCTTCCGCCGCTAGCTGCTGCTCATCCCAAACCCACAGCGTTTGCTGAAACTGACTATGGCTGGCTTCGATGGCGCTCTGCCATTGCGCGATGGTCAGATTCACATTTGCGGGTGTGGCTCCGCCAAGCCAAACGCGATGCAGCGTACACTCTTTGCCAGTCAGCCGACTGGTGGGCACTGCAAACATCGAAGAAAGATCGGAAACGCCAATCTCATGTGGCTGCTGCTGCCGCCACTGCTTAAAATGGTGAAGCGTTTCCAGCCAGTCCACAGTGGCAGGTGCGGTAAAGCACTGTTTTAACGCGCGCAGCTGGCGCTCATAGTGATATAAAAAATGTTCACTGGTCATGGTCATGCGATTACGCTCCCTGCATTCTGCGTGACGTAACCTTGAGGATTTTGCGTATGCCAGCGCCATGCATCCCGCAGCATGGCTTCAAGATCGCGCGTTGCCTGCCAGCCCAGCTCTTTTCTTGCCTGGCCAGGATCGGATAAACAGATGGCGACATCGCCGGGACGGCGCGCGCGCATATCGAGAGGTACTTGTCGACCGCTGACCTGCTCAAACATACGTACGATTTCCAGTACCGAGTAGCCTTGTCCGGTACCGAGGTTGTAGTGACGATAGCCCGGCTGTAACCGATTCAACGCCTGAATATGCCCTTCAGCTAAATCCATCACGTGGATGTAATCACGCACGCCGGTACCGTCTGGCGTGGCATAGTCGTCACCAAATACCGGTAAATGGCTGCGCAGGCCATTGGCCACCTGAAACAGATAGGGCAGCAAGTTATTGGGAATACCTTCGGGATGTTCGCCAATCTGGCCAGAGGGATGCGCGCCCGCCGGATTAAAATAACGTAGGGCGGTAATGGCTAATTCGGGTTGCGCATCAGCGACTTCAGCCATAATTTTCTCAACCATATATTTGGAGGCACCATAAGGATTGGTGGTGTTGCCGGTGTCGCAGCCTTCACATAAGGGAATTTTTACCGGAATGCCATATACGGTGGCAGAAGAGCTGAAAATGAGCTTTTTAACGCTATGCTGTTTCATCATCTCTAACAGCATTAATGTCCCGGCGATATTATTTTGGTAATACTTAACCGGCTTTTGCAGTGATTCATTAACCGATTTAAGTCCGGCCATATGGATTACTGCATCAATGGGTTGGCTACTGAAAACCAGGTTTAAATCAGAGCGGCGACGGATATCACCCTGAAGGAAGTTAAGCTTTTTTCCGCTTAATGCTTCCACGCGCTGCAAAGCGAGTGGCGAGCTATTACACAAATTATCCAGCACGATGACATGATGATTTTTCTGCAGCAGGCTAAGTGCAATGTGCGACCCAATATAGCCCGCGCCGCCGGTAATTAAGACATTCATTAATGTACACTCCATGTGTTTTGATGCGCGCAGCGATGCACGACGAATAATCAATTTCAGACATTTTCGACCTTTGTTATCAGTAGTAATGACATCACCAACAGCACGCAGGCCGCTGGCCAAATAGCCAGCGGCGATACTGCGGTGAGAGTTCCCTGTAAAACGCCAGCAATCAACACGCCGATGGACATCGAATTGGTATAGAGCGTAGCCGCCATACCTTGACGATTTTGCAGTAAGTCCTGAAACCAAAATAATCCAACGGTGGCGATAATGGCGATAAAAATGGCATTGAAAATTTGCAGTAATACCAGCGGGATAAATCCATTGCTGAAGAATATTCCTGCATAAAAGATAATGCCGCACAGCATGGCGGCCTGCATTTGCAACTTCTTATTCCAGCGCTTAAGCATTCTCGCACTGAGCAGCATGATCGGAATTTCCAGCGCCGCGGCGACGCCAAACATCAGGCCGGTCCAGTCGCTTGAAAGCGTGCTTTGTTGTGCCAGATACAATGGAAAAGCAATCAGATACAGTGAGCTGCAACTCCAGACCAGCAAGGTAGCGAGCATCAGAAAGGTGAGATTGTGGCCCAGCGGTTGTTGGTGCAACTGAGTCACAGGTGCAGGATTGGCCTGCTGCTTGCCGGGCGGTAAGGTGAGGGCCAGCAAGGTTACGCTCAACAACAGCAATGACATGATCACATAAAGCCAGGCAAAACCGGCCAGCTGAATAATCCAGAATGCCAGCGGCGGACCAAATACCCAGGCCAATGAAAATTGCGCACGCAGGATGGCGCTAAATCCATTATCACTACGGGACTGACGTGCTAAGGCAAAGAGCTGTGGTACCGCTGCGCTACCACAAGCACTCAGTAAGGAACCGAGCGTAATTAATAATAAATAATTACGGCAGAAGATAAACAGTAATGAATTAAGCGCCAGCGAGAGTAAGCAAAATAGCAACAGTGGCCGACGCTGCGCCAGACGATCGGAATAGCGTGCAATTAGCAGACTAATAACAATACTGCTCAGCGCATTGACGCTGTAGAAGGCACCAATCTGCCAGGTTGCCACCTTGAGTTCTGTGGCGAGAAATAAACTAAGTGTGGGAATGAACAGGGCACCGCTTAAGCCAGCGCCCAGTGCAACCAAATAAAAAGCAATAGATGAGTTTTTCATCGACATCCTTGTCAGTCATTGCGCCTGCATTCCCGCAGGAGCATCGTTTTTACAGCTGTTCGGCGCGGCTGAAACGTTTACCATCCGGGCTTACACTGCGCACCCAAACTTTATCTGCCGCAGTAATCGCCGGTTTGGCATGAGATTGATAACGCTGCCAGCGGTTACCGTTATCCAGACTGTACTCCAGCGGCAGACCCGGCAGGGCAATGTTCATGGTCAGAACGCCATTTTCTACTCGTGCACCGGGCACCGGTAAACGATAGTGGATGCCAGTTTTGTCCATTTTGGCTAACTCACGCTGGCCTAACAGATTGGCGAAACGCTGCCAATCCTGATTACGTTGTTGTTGGTTAACGAAGTGGGTTTCGCCACCTTTAAAAGTACGTCCCTGCTGGTAATCCAGCTCCCATTCAGCACGATGCCAGCCGCGTTCGGCAACCGACAGCAGGCGTGGGAACACCATGTAATCCATTTGCTGATCGGTACGCGTTGTTTCGCTCCACAGATGTACTGAAATACCATATGCGCCCGACCAGGGTTTCGTTGAGGTGGCATCGAAGGTGTTACCATCGCGGTCGACAGAGGTTTCAGCATTTTGCGGCAGATTATCTGGCGCGAAGCCAAACATCTTGCGCTCATCGCTAAATCGCGTCCCCCAGTAGTAGCCGCGCTCCTGCGGATTCACTTCATACGGGAAATCCATGTAGACGTAATCCGGATTGGAGATCACCACTTCGTAATCTTTCATCGTCCAGTCATTAGCGGTGTCGAAACCACCCCAGTAAAGCGTGTCCCAGAAGTTCACCCGTACGCGTGAAGTTGCAAAGGCGTGGGCATTGGCAGCATCTTTTAATCCATCCTGCCAGGCCTGCATGACCGGAATGCCGTGTGCCTTAACCATCTTGCTGACTTCCAGTGCAAAATGGCTGGGTAAGTGTTCCAGATCTTCCACCTTGCCGGATTTCACCACCGCCTGGCAGACCTGAGATTTTGCCCAGGGCTTGTCCTCTTTGCTTTGGTCCAAAATCCCCGTTCCCGCTTTCGGGGATTTTATGTCGCTGTAACCCGCACCCAGGCGGATATTTTTCGCTTCATCACCGCCAAAATGCCAGGTGCTCAACGGCTGGCCGGCTTCGCGATGCATTGCCTGTACTTCACTAATCACTTTATTGACAAAGCGTTTTGAGGAGTCGAGGCAAGGGTTGAGGTAGCTGGTACGATCGTAAAGCTGCACCGAGCGGGTATTAGAGGTGTCAGTTGGATCCACTAAACGATATTCGTTGGCCTGTTGCGGTTTACCCGCTTTCATTAATTGTTGGTAGCGTGCTTCCATTGAAATCACGGCGGCGCGAGCATGCGCTGGCATATCGATCTCAGGAATGACTTCGATGTTGCGCGCCTGAGCGTATTTGACGATCTCAATATAATCCGCACGGCTAAAGTGTCCGCTGCCGTTGTTATCACTGAATGGCCCCGAGCCTAACTGCGGCAGCAGGCATTGCTGCTCGGTAAGATCGTGGCAGCGCTTGCTACCGACATCGGTCAGCTGCGGTAACCCTGGAATTTCAATGCGCCAGGCTTCGTCATCGGTCAGGTGGAAGTGGAATTTGTTCATCTTCCAGGCGGCCATCTGATCGAGCATGCGCAACACCGCTTGTTTGCTGTGGAAATTACGGGCCACATCAAGGAAAGCGCCGCGATAGGCAAAGCGTGGCGCATCCTGCGCATCCAGCGTAGCGATGATCGGTTTACCTTCGGCAGGAACCAGTGACAGTAAAGACATTAAACCGTAATACACGCCCGCCTGGTCATAACCCACGATATCCGTGCCGCGCGGAGTGATGCGTAATTCATAGGCGCCGGAAACGGCATCTGCATCATGAAAATGGTTGGTTGCCACGCGCGTATGGACGGCATAGCCGCTCGAGTGTTGTTTGATATTCAATAAATCAAAGCGCTGTCTAACCGCATCGGCTTGGTTGCCCGACAAAGCCTCTAAATGCAGTGCAACGCCACGACTTAGATCAACATCGGCCGCATGAACTTTTACCGTACGCGGTGTTGGCGTGATTTGTCCGCGCAGTGCACTCGCGGGAAGTTGCTGTACATCAGCATTCTTCGCGAAGCGGCTTTGCGGCAGCATGAGCACGTTTTTGTCGTCGGCGATGCGCTTCCACTGGTTGCCGAACGGTTTGACGAAATCGTTCAGATTCTCAGTGTCGGTGCTGGAGATAATTTTCGGGGTAGCATCAGCTGCGGTGACGTACCAACGCGGCATGACGTCAGTGATAAACAGCTGCCAATACTCATTGACGATTGGGATCTCAATTGACTCACCGGCCGCAATGCCTTTGAATTTCTCCGTCGGCTCCAGTCGGGTCAGATCACCAACAATGTGCGTCATTTTGAATTGATCGTTATCGACCCGCAGCGTTTCGTGCACGTTGCTCATGTAGATCGCCCAGTTTTTACTGGTGAGCGCCGGGCCGTTATTAGTAAGGGTAATGGTCGCGGTATTACAGGATGCCCAATCGGCACCGAGCTTCGCGCAATTGATGCCGTGATCGGCCGCCTGATTATCAGTTACCTGATATTGCACGCCGAACTGGCTGATCTGGTCAACAATCTGTTGATTACTGTGTGGGGACGAGCTGCAGGCCGCAACGCTGGTCACGGCCAACGCAAGCAAACTCATTTTTAGTTTTTTCATATTGATATCCTTCTCCTCGAATGAATGTCTCTGGCTCCTGCCAGGTAGGGGTCAAAACAGGGTAAATGGCGCAATAACCATAAATTTGATGTCTTTCTCATCCTGGAAGATGTTGCCGTAACCACCGCTATAGCTGGGGAGATCGCTGTGATTGTCGTAGCGGGTGTAGTGCAGTTTGAATTGGGTGTCTTTGGCGCGCCCTTGCTGGATGGTGTAAACCAGATCGAGATTCCACGCTGACTCTTTCAGGCGCTGACTTTGATCGTAAACCGGATTGGTGGACGGTTTTGCATCCCAACCGTATGCGTAAGAAGTGCCGACCTGCCAGCCCGGCAATTGCCAGTGCCCCAGATCTACCATTACGCCAGCAAACAGCGCTTTCTCGCCGTTGGCGTTCCAGTCGGAGCGGGAATCCCACCATACATCGAGGCGACCATTGGAGCTGGCATAAGAAGGCGTCATACGTTGCAGGAAGAATCCCTGGTTGCCCTCGGCTTTTACCCAGGTGCCTTCGAGGCGGAAATCAAATGCGCCTAGCGTGTAGCCGAAAGTCAGCGCCTGCAGCCAGGCGAGGCCATCATAAACATCGTTTACAGCCCCCGCGCCGCTGTTGTCGCGGTCCTTCGCGCCATAAAACTGATAGCTGGTGCGCAGCGGCCCATTGGCGAGCGGCAGCTGATAAGACGCTTTGGCAAAATACTGATCCATGTAATCTGCCGCTTGACCGTAAGCGCCTTCCAGTACCAGATGGTTCTTAAAATCATATTTGGCACCGAAGGATTGCAGCCAGGGGATTTCCGTCACGCCATCGGCTTTGCGGAAGTTATACATGTCGCGATACCACGGCGCTTTGTACTCGTCGGTCCACATCCATGCGAGGGAAAGGGCGCCCGCATCGCTAAAATCAAAGGTGGTGCCGGCTTCAACACCGCGATAGGTTCCGGGCAGGAAGCTCCAGTGTGGTGCCAGTAAGGTCTGTCCGCTGGGTTGCAGATAACCTGCGCGTAGCCAGTTTTCCTGCCATTTCGCTTTGAGCGCGGCCTTATAAAGACTTAAGCCACTCTTATCTCCGCTCCAGTCCTCATCCCAGCGCGTGCGGGCGTTGCTAAAGCCAATTTCGTTCGGTGCAGCGGGCCCGCCATGACTCAGTTCCAGCGCACCAAAAGCCGCCAGATCGAGTCCAATTACATCACCCGCATAACCGGATGAGAAACCGAGATTGGCGTTGGCAGAAGCGTGATGCAGGTTGGCATCATATTGACCGTAATTACCTTTTTGCGCGTCCATCTCTTTACGATCGCGCTGACGTTGCCAGTAGAAGATGTTTCCAGTGAGAGATGAATCGTCAATGAAACCGCTGGCTTGAGTGGGGAAAGTGGGAACAAAAACACCGGCAAACAGAGCCGTAATCACTGCTGCAGTGAGCGGCGCGCGTAAAATCCTGCGCATAGCAAATCCTCCTTGATGCTTCCATTAATAATAAATATTTCCGTACTGTTTCATCATGAAACGAGTTGCGAGGATGCTATTTTTCGCGACGCGAATTATCAATGTAATTTATTACAAAGTATGACGTGGCGCGCAAAAAGAGCCCGTTTTAAGGGCTTTAATCAATACGTTACACGAAGGTGTAATTTGTCACTTCGCGAGCGGGATTCAGGAATGAAGGCGTTTGCTTGCTTTCACCTACTGACTTCCCTATGCTCGAATCGTTGTTTTGACTCGGGGTGCCCCTCTAATACAGGGCTGAGATACACCCGCTGACCTGATCTGGATAATGCCAGCGTAGGGAAGTCAGATGCCTGACCGCATTCGCCTTCTTGATCGCCGGTTGGGAGCTTTATGAAACAGCCTGACCCTCTTTCCTCCGCGCAACTCGCGCAATCTTTACAATTGCTACGTCAACAAGCGCCGCTGGTGCACTGCATGACCAACGACGTAGTGCAAACCTTTACTGCCAACGTGCTGCTGGCGCTGCATGCCTCACCCGCGATGGTGATTGATACGCAAGAAGCGGCGCAATTCGCTGGCTTTGCCGATGCGTTATTGATTAACGTCGGTACGTTAACGCGCGATCGTCGTGATGCGATGTTAGCGGCGGTGCAGGCAGCGCAAAAAGCGGGCACGCCATGGACGCTGGATCCGGTCGCGGTAGGCGCCTTATCGCTGCGCACCGAATTTTGTCAGCAGCTACTTGGCCTGCATCCGGCGGCGATTCGAGGTAACGCTTCAGAAATTCTCACCCTGGCTAATCAGGCAACGGGCGGACGCGGCGTAGATAGCCTGCATCAGGCTGATGCCGCGCTGAATGCTGCCCAACAGCTGGCGCAGAATTATGACACTGTGGTTGCGGTAACCGGCGAAGTCGATTACGTCACCGATGGCAGACAAACGCTGGCGATCCCCGGCGGCAGCCCGCTGATGACGCGGGTGGTCGGTACCGGTTGCGCGCTGTCGGCAGTGGTGGCGGCCTTTAGCTGCTTGCCGGGCGATCGCCTGCAGCATGTCGCTTCCGCCTGTCGTGTGATGTCGCTAGCCGGTGAAATGACGGCGCGCAATGTCGAAGGACCGGGCAGTTTTGTCGCTGCTTTCCTTGATGCGCTCTGGACGCTGGAGGTGGCAGTATGAAACGCATCAATGCTTTGACCATTGCCGGCACCGATCCAAGCGGTGGAGCAGGCATTCAGGCCGACCTCAAAGCCTTCTCCGCACTGGGCGCCTATGGCACCAGCGTTATTACTGCGCTGGTGGCGCAGAACACCTGCGGTGTGCAGTCGGTGTATCGCATCGAACCCGATTTCGTCGGCGCCCAACTTGATTCGGTGTTGGATGACGTGCGCATCGATGCGGCTAAGATCGGCATGCTGTCAGAAACGGCGATTGTAGAAGTGGTAGCCGCAAGGCTGAAACGCGCCAGCCTGCCGTTTGTGGTGCTGGATACGGTGATGATTGCGAAGAGCGGCGATGCGCTGCTGTCGCCGGATGCGGTGGCTAGCGTACGCGAACTGCTGCTGCCGCAGGTGTCGCTGATCACCCCGAATCTGCCGGAAGCCGCAGCGCTGCTGGGACGCACCATGGCGCAGGATGAAAAAACCATGTTGCAGCAGGGTGATGCGTTGCTCGATCTTGGCTGCGAAGCGGTGCTGATGAAGGGCGGACATCTCAGCGATGCCGAGAGTCCGGATTGGCTAATCACCCGCGATGGCCGGCAGCGCTTTAGTGCGCCACGCGTGAATACACGGCACACACACGGCACCGGTTGCTCGCTGTCAGCGGCGCTAGCGGCGCTGCGTCCGCGTCATGATGATTGGGCGACAACGGTGGCCGAAGCTAAAGCCTGGCTGCAGCAGGCGCTGCTGCACGCCGATTCGCTGGAAGTGGGTAAAGGCATTGGGCCGGTGCACCATTTTCATCAATGGTGGTAGGGCGTAACGCCAGATTGCCGCTTTTCCACTGCGCATCCGTCTGAAAAATGGAGTCAGCAATTTGCCAGCCTGGTGTATTGCGGTCCAGGCTGTTGGGGGCGAATCGGCATTTGCCGGTTCCAATCCAGCCATTTATCAGGAGCGAACATGACGGACATCGTACAGTTATTGGGCAAAGAGGCGGACAGCCTTCTTCAACATCGCTGCATGACCATTCCAGCGGATAGCCTCTATTTACCAGGCGCGGATTATGTTGATCGCGTAATGATCGACAACAATCGTTCTCCCACCGTATTACGCAACATGCAAACGCTATACAACACCGGACGTTTAGCCGGCACCGGCTATTTGTCGATTTTACCGGTCGATCAGGGCGTTGAGCACTCGGCGGGCGCATCCTTTGCTGCTAATCCCGCGTATTTCGATCCAAAAAACATCGTAGAGTTGGCGATTGAAGCTGGCTGCAACTGCGTGGCATCGACTTACGGCGTATTGGCCTCGGTGTCACGGCGTTATGCGCACCGCATTCCCTTTATGGTGAAGTTGAACCATAACGAAACCCTGAGCTATCCCACCCAATACGATCAGACACTGTATGCCAGCGTTGAACAGGCCTTCAATCTGGGCGCAGTAGCAGTTGGCGCGACCATCTACTTTGGCTCTGAGCAATCGCGTCGTCAGATTGAAGAGATCTCTGCGGCGTTTGAGCGCGCACACGAGCTGGGTATGGTGACGGTGCTGTGGGCTTATCTGCGTAACGATGCCTTCAAAAAAGAGGGCGTTGATTATCATGCCAGCGCCGATTTAACTGGCCAGGCCAATCATCTGGCGGCAACGATTGGTGCGGATATCGTGAAGCAGAAGATGGCTGAGAACAACGGCGGTTACAACGCGGTGAAGTTTGGTCATACCGATGAACGTGTTTATAGCAAGCTGACCAGCGAAAACCCGATTGATTTGGTGCGTTACCAGCTGGCGAACTGCTATATGGGACGTGCAGGGTTGATTAACTCCGGCGGTGCTTCGGCGGGTGAGACGGATATCGCGGAGTCTGTACGAACCGCAGTGATCAATAAACGTGCGGGCGGCATGGGGCTGATTCTGGGGCGCAAAGCGTTTAAGAAGTCGCTGAAAGAGGGCGTGCAGCTGATTAATGCGGTGCAGGATGTGTATTTGTCGAAGGATGTCACCATAGCTTGATGGTGTTGGCTGTCCCCCTCCTCGGTCCTCCCCCCTAAATGGAGGAGGAAGACGCTGCCATATGTTAGTTGGGGTGTTGCATGTAGCAGCGTCTCCTTCCCCCGCTTGCGGGGGAAGGCCGGGATGGGGGACAGCGATAACCCTACTTAAGGCGCCTCAAACCACTCACTATTGCGCTCGGCAATGGGCGTAATGGTTAAAATCATCTCCTGCAGATGGCGGCGCATCGCGCTTTCAGCGCCGTCAACGTCATGCGCTTTCAACGCATTAAAGATATCTTCATGTTGCTGAATCAATCTTTCTGGCGGCGACACTTCGCTCAACGTCAGGAAGCGCACGCGGTCCATGGTGGCTTTGATGTTCTCCACCGTTTCCCACGCCAGCAGGCAATTAATCCCCTCGGCTATCAGGCGATGAAACTCATCATCCAGCGTTAAAAATGCCTGGCTGTCATGACGTTCAGCCGCTAAACGCTGCAGCTGCAAGTTATGCTCCAGCGCCATCAATCCTGTCGCCCCCATTTCCTGCGCGGCGCGGCGTACCACGGCAATCTCGACCGCTTCACGAATAAAGCGACCATCGGCCACACGCTGGGCGGAGATCTTGCGTACGAAGGTGCCGCGCTGCGGCAAAACCTGCACCAATCCGGCCTCAGCCAGCTTAATAAAGGCCTCGCGCACCGGCTGACGCGACACGTTAAAGCGCGCCGACACTTCCTTCTCCGACAGCAGCGAGCCCGGATGAATAACGCAGGTCACAATATCTTTACGCAGATAGCGATAGATCTGCTGATTTACCGGTTCGCTGGTGGTTATGGTATAGGCAGTCGACATGCAGCAATATCCGTATTACGGCTGGCGTGCGCCAGCCCGTTGAGAAAGGGTAAGTCTAATCAGCACACTGCGTCTGCGCTACACATTTGTTCAGCCACTTAGCCTTGTGTAACGAGGCTGTGAACCGTGGCACGCGCGCCCAGTTGCACCAGTTGTTGATACAGTTCGGTCAGGCGGGTGACAAACGCCGTTTGCTGCAGCAGATCGTCGCCGAACACCGCTTTCAGGCCGAGTAACGCCTTTACGCGGGCTGCGCCTTCTTCACTGTTAGCGACGATATCCGCCAGCTGATCTTTTAACGGATCGCGAATCTCAATCGCTTCTCCTTGCTCATTCACGCCGCCGACGTACCGCATCCAACCGGCCACGCCCAGCAACACGAAATCGCAGGAAGTGCCGTTGCGCAGATGCCAGCGCACGCTATCCAGCAAGCGCTGCGGCAGCTTTTGCGTGCCGTCAGTCGCAATTTGATAGGTGCGATGTTTGATGGCGCGATTCTCGTAGCGCGCAATCAGTGAATCGGCATATGCCGCGAGATCGACGCCTTGAGTACGCAGCGTCGGCGCCTGATCCTGCAGCATCAATGCGCGTGCCGCCTGGCGATAGCTGGCATCGGCCATGCAATCACTGATGTGCTCATAGCCGGCGAGGAAGCCGAGATAGGCGAGGAACGAATGGCTGCCATTCAGCATGCGCAGCTTCATCTCTTCGAACGGCAGCACGTCGCTTACCAACTCCGCGCCGGCGTTTTCCCATGCCGGGCGTCCGTTGACGAAGTTATCTTCAATCACCCACTGGAAGAACGGCTCTGCTTCTACCGCCACCGGATCGCGGCTGCTCAGGCGTTCAGCCAGCGAGTCAAACGCCGCATCGGTCATCGCCGGCACGATGCGATCGACCATGGTCGAAGGGAAGGTAATGTGCGTCTGGATGTAGTCTGCCAGCGCAGGGCTGTGGCACTCAGCCAGTTGGGTAATCACGTTGCGCGTGACGTGGCCGTTTTCCGGCATGTTGTCGCACGACATCACGCTAAACGGCGGCAGATGACGTTCACGACGGCGGATAATCGCCGCCAGAATCAGCCCCGGTAGCGAACGTGGTGCTGCTGGATTGGCGAGGTCATGCAAAATATCCGGATGATCGGGATTAAGCTTGCCGCTCGACGGCATGTAGCAGTAGCCTTTCTCGGTGACCGTCATTGAGACTATCGCCACATCCGGCTGACCCATCGCTTCAATGACCGCCTCAATGCCGTCGCCTTTGCCGTGCAGGGCTTGCGTCACCACGCCAATCACGCGCGTGTGTAAACTCTCATCGGCCATTTCGGTCAGCGTGTAGAGCAGATCCTGTTGACGCAGCGCCTGAATCAGCGTGCCGCTGTTGAGATTCACCTCGCAGTAGCCCCAGTCGCTGCCCTGCGCGGCCAGCTTATCGGTCGCTAGCGCCTGATGCGCGCGATGAAAAGCACCAAAGCCAATGTGCACCATGCGGGTTTTGAGTTGCGTGCGATCGTAAGCCGGACGTTGAACATCAGCGGGGAGGCGATCAAGCTCTAACATAGTCATTCCTTTTAGCAAATGGGGCGCTTAGCGCCCCATGAGAATTACACAGAAACCGGTTTGTTGTTGGCCTTAGGTTCACGAATCACCAGCAGTACCAGCAGCGCGCCGACGCCAGCAACTGCACCGGCAAGGATGAACGCACTGTCAAACTTACCGGAGTGCTGCACGATGAAACCGGTGACGACGGGGCCGATAACGCCAGACAGGCTACCAATCAGATGGATAAAGCCGCTGATGCTACCCACACGGCTTTTATGCACTACGTCCTGCACTATCGCCCAGTAAATCGCGCCGGTGATGTAAAGGAAGAAGATGGAGATCGACATCATGATCACCGCCGAGTTGACCTCTTTTATCGTACCTGCCAGCGCCACGCAAATCGCCGCTGCCGTCAGTGAAACCACCAGCACAATTTTGCGCGAAAGCAGCAGCTTACCGGTGATATTGAAAATTTTATCGGAGATCCAACCACCCAGCGCCAGGCCAACGAAGCCGACAATCCACGGGATCATGGTGGTGATGCTCATCGCTTTGATATCGAGGCCATGCGCCTGCACCAGATACGCCGGGAACCAGCTGAGGAAGAAGAACAGGATGTAGTTGTAGCAGAAGAAGGCGAAGGCGGTGACCAGAATGATCGGCTGGCGCAGATAGAAGCCCAGACCGTGCGCGTTGCCGCTCGGATCGATCACGTCGGCCGGTTCTTCGGCTTTCAGTTTTTCCACTAACGCGCGCTCTTCGGCGGAGACGCGTTTGCTTTTCGCTGGGTTATCTGACGCAAAGAAGAACCACAGCGCCAGCCAGACGAAGCCAATTGCGGCGATCACCACAAACGCTGGACGCCAGCCGAATGAGAGCGCCAGATAGCCGACAATCGGCCCGGCGACAGCACCGCCCAGCGGCGAACCTGAGCTCAGTAAGCCCATCGCCGTGGCGGCCTGTTTTTTCGGGAACCAGCCGTTGATGGCTTTGTTCGCCGAGGCGGAAATCGGGCCTTCTGCCATGCCAAACAGCACGCGCAGAATCATCATTGACCAGAAGCCGGTCGCCATGGCGGTCAGGCCACAGAACAGCGACCACATGCCGACAGCGGTACCGAGCACGATAGTCGGGCCAAATTTATCGGTCGCTAAACCGCCAATAAAGTTAAACAGGGCGTAACCGAAGAAGAAGCTGCCGAAAATCATGCCGAACTGTTCGGCGTTGATCATCAGGTCTTTTTCCACCAAAGGGACAGTCAAAGAGAGGGCGATACGATCAAGATAGTTGATCATAAACACCAGGAACAACAGCAGTACGAGGGTCCAGCGCAGGTTCTTAAACATAGAAACTCCGTCATCGTCTTTTTTATAGTAATAATGCCGGCGGGTAAGTGACCGGCATGGGGACACCTGGTGTGTGGGTTAACTTAACCCATTTGTAGGATCACTTTGCAGCAGGTGCGGGGATCTTTTTCGAACAGCGTCATCGCTTGCTCCACCTCCGCCAGCGGGAAATAGTGCGTCACCAGTTTCTCTGGCTGGATCTGCCCCTGTTCCATCCACTCAATCACCTGCGGGAAGCGATTGCTGTTGAGACGTGAGGTGAACAGCGACAGCTCTTTGCTGGTGAGACTCTGCTGGGTGATGCTGCACGGTTCGCCGGAGAAACCCAGCAGGCCAATGCGCGCCGCTGGCGAGGCGAGGGCGGCGGCTTCAGCCAGAATGGCAGGATGGCAGGCGGCATCAATAATCAGCGTGGGTTGTACGCCTTCCAGCTGCGCGGCTAAGGGAATCTCGCTGTTATTGAATACGCGATCGGCTCCGTTCTCCTGCGCCAGCACCAAACGTTCTGGCAGGCGATCCACCACTAACACCTGCTCGACGCCGTACACGCCTTTCAGCACCTGAATGGCGGTAAGACCCATCGGGCCGGCACCGTAAATCAGCGCCACATCGTTTGGCTGTGGTTTGAGAAAGGCGGTGATGTTGGCCGCGATGGTGAAGGGTTCAACCATGCTGGCAAGCTTGTCAGGAATACTATTTGGCAGGCGGAAGGCATTTTTCGCCGGCGCCACGGCATATTCGCTAAAGCCGCCGTCGCGGTGCACGCCGATCACCTGCAACTCTTTGCAGACGTTGGGGCGACCAATTGAGCAGGGATAGCAGTGACCGCAGCTGACTACCGGATCAACCGCCACGCGCTCACCGATGCGGCTGGCGGCGACGTCATCGCCGACCGCATCAATCAGGCCGAAAAATTCATGACCAATAACGCGCGGATATTTAGCGAAAGGATTGTGGCCGTGCCAGATATGCACATCGGAACCGCAGATGCTGGCAAACTGCACCTTCACGCGGACTTCACCTGCAGCGGGCTGCGGCAGCGGACGCTCTGCCAACACCAATTCACCCGGTTGTTCAATCACCACACTTTTCATCATCTACTCCTTGCCTGCTGCCTTCTTGATAAGCTGAGCAGGCTTTAGCGGGAATGCAATGATGAAAAAATACGCGTACTAATACTACCATACAAGTCGGCGTTACAGAGTTGTGAAGAGAATCACAGAGCGTGAATGATACGGAAAGGTTTCGTAGGGTCGCCATTTATGGCGACCTTGCATAGCGGTCACCATAAATGGCGACCCTACAAAAGACAAAACCCGCTCAGGTTTCCCTGAGCGGGTTTTTAAATTTGGCTCCTCTGACTGGACTCGAACCAGTGACATACGGATTAACAGTCCGCCGTTCTACCGACTGAACTACAGAGGAATCGTTTGAACGGGGCGCATATTAACGAGCGGGCTTCTGCTTGTCAAAACTCTTTTTCACAATTCTTACTGACTGCTGAATAAAGCGTCAATTGCCTGCTGTGCATGAGTTTCAAGTCGCTAAACCAGCGGCTCTACAGCTAATTTCGTGATGAAGATCACCAACTCTATGCAAAATTACATTCTGATTTGTCGTTTTTGTCAGATACCTCGCATGTATGATCACAGATATTTCATTTCGCCGTTGTCGCGCTGAAAAGCGAAACATATATTCCAGATCACTCGTTACCCGAATGCAGGAATAGTCATGAACAAAGTCAGAATCGGTATGATCGGCAGTGGATATATTGGTCGTTGTCACGCAATTGCTTACGCTCAGGCACCCACGGTTTTTGCCCTGAAAGGTGAAATCGTGCGTGAAATGCTGGCGGAAGTGAATCCTGAGCTGGCGGCAAAACAGGCAGCCACCTTTGGCTTTGCGCGATCCACCGGCGACTGGCGTGAGCTGGTGCGCGATCCTAACATCGACGTGGTCGATATCTGCGCGCCCAACTTCCTGCACAAAGAGATGGCGTTAGAAGCGATTCGCAACGGCAAGCATGTCTACTCTGAGAAGCCGCTGTCGCTGTCGGTAGCGGATGCCGAAGAGATGGTGCAAGCCGCGCAGCTGGCCGGCGTGAAAACGTTGGTCGGCTTCAACTACATGAAAAACCCCACCAGCCAGCTGGCGCGTGAGATCATCGCTCGGGGCGAAATCGGCGACGTGGTGCATTTTTATGGCACGCACAACGAAGATTATCTGGCGCGTCCGGAAACCCCGCTCGACTGGCACTGCCAGAAAGCGCTGGCGGGATTAGGCGCGCTGGGCGACCTGGCCGCGCACATTGTGAATATGGCGCATTATCTGGTCGGCGATATTGAAGAAGTCAGCGGCGATATGATGACGGTGATTAAGGAGCGTCCGGATCCGAAGGAGACTTCGCGCCTGCTGCCGGTAGAAAACGAAGATCAGGCTAGCGCCTTGCTGCGTTTTAAAAATGGCGCGCACGGCGTGTTTGAAACCTCGCGCATCGCCTGCGGCAGCAAAATGGGTCTGACTTATGTGGTGACCGGCACCAAAGGCACGCTGCGCTATACCCAGGAACGCATGGCCGAGCTGGAGCTGTATATCCATGATGAACCGGCAGGGCGCCAGGGTTTCAAAACCATTTTGACCGGTCCGGCGCATCCGGATTACGCCAATTTCTGCGTATCAGCCGGGCACGGCATCGGCTTCAACGATCAGAAAACCGTTGAGATCCGCGATTTGATTAACGGCATCGCTGCTGGAGATCGTATGTGGCCGGACTTCGCCGAAGGTTTGCAGGTGCAGAAAGTATTGGAAGCGGTGGCGGTTTCCGCATTGGAACGTCGCTGGATGAAGGTGTAGAAAACCAGCCGGTGCACATCGTTCAATGTGCACCCTACAGGCGTGACAGCGATGGTGATTCAGGAATAGGCATTGCTGCTGCAGCGCGGGTGTTGAGGCGACATCCCAGCCCGCTGAGCGAGTGAGGGATTCCAGGGCGAGCCGCAGGGATGCGGCGAGAGGCGGCGCTGAGCAGGAGCGAATCGCCGCCGGTCCGTCAGGAATCGCGAGGGAGCGAAGGCACCGCGAAGCGGCGGGATGGGCTGGCGCAGGGCCCGGGAGTGCAGAGGGCGCGGCCAGGCGTCCTCTGCTCGGTCGCCGCACGGCGTAGATGAAACTGCCTCAGCCGATGGCGAACGAAAGTCGCTTAGCGCTTAACTGATCGGCATTACGCCCTTTATGGCGACCTGAAAGCCAATCAGGCCAGCAATGGGCACTGCGGCGGCAAACGACAGCTCAGCGCGCCAGGCATCACTTCAATTTCGAATGCACTTCCCGTCAGCGGTTCACCATCCAGATTAAACGTCATCTCATGTGGCGAGCGAATAGTCAGCGACTGCAGCTGCGCCGTGACGATGTTGGGGTTTTCATCATCGCGCGTTAGCGAATGGAATAGGGTTGGCAGTAGCTCTTGCGCGGTGACAATGCTGAGATTGAGCTGGCCGTCATTGATCAGCGCATCCGGGCAGAGCTTTTGCCCGCCGCCGGCCTGACGTCCGTTACCAATGCCAATCACTAACGCATCACCTTGCCAGTTAAAACCGGGTCCGCTGATTTCGCAGCTGTCAGGCTTCAGGGCATCAACCCGCATCAGACCATGAATAAAGTACGAAACGCCGCCCAGCGCAGATTTCAACTTTTCGGGCGTTTCGGTGGTGATGCGCGTACCAAAACCGCCGGTCGCCATGTTGATAAAGTAGCGATCGCCGTTCACGCAGGCTAAATCAATTGGGCTGGCTTTGCCCACCAGCGCCAAACGCAGCGCCGGTTCCATACCTTCTGGAATGCCCACGCTGGTGGCGAAATCATTGGCGGTGCCAAGCGGTAAAATGCCCAGCGCTGGACGCTGCTGTCCTGGCAGTCCCGCGAGCGCGGTGGCGATCTCATTAATGGTGCCATCGCCGCCGCCGGCCACCACGGTTTCTGCCTGCAAAGCCACCGCTTCCTGCACGTAGCGATCGCCGTCGCCCTTTTCCCAGGTGACGCGCACCGCCAGATTAAAGCCTTCATCGCGCAGCGTATTCACCGCAGCACGCAAATCTTCATTTCCTGCGCCTTTCCCGTTGAGGATCAGCAGCGTCAGCGGTTTGTTTTGCATTATCAGTTCCTTGATGCGAGATACACAGCACAGGTTATAGCATAGCTGGGGAGTGAAATTTATCGGCGGGCGCTGAAAAAAAGAAAACCCGCACGGGGGAGCCGGGCGGGTGAATGAGGTGGTTCCTGGTACTACCTGCTTTTATTGTTACTCGTTAGCAGCAGGCGCGATTTTAAAGCGAGGCGAAGCGATGGTCTGTGATCTTAATCTAACTTCGCCATTTTCTTTTCTTTATGTGCGATTTTTCCCGTGCGGATCGTAAGTGCTGTTGCCATCAGTAAAGTTACGCAGCAGCAGCGCAAAGGCCAGATTGACCGCTTGCGGTACCGGGATCCACACGCGATGCCCATCGCCTGGCGCACCCTCTACCGCCGATCCTTTATCATTCTGCATGGTTTCAAGCGTACAGTTGAGGTTGCCTTCCGGCGTCATGATCTCCACCGCATCACCCAGCATAAACTTGTTCTTCACCGCAATTTGCGCCCAGTCGCCGCGGCGTTTACCGGTGAATTCTCCAACAAACTGCTGGCGCTCGGAGATGGAGAAACCTTGCTCATAGTTTTGATAGCTGTCGTGCGTATGACGGCGCAGGAAACCTTCGGTGTAACCGCGGTGCGCCAGTCCTTCCAGCGTCTCCAGCAGTGCCGGATCAAACGGTTTACCCGCAGCAGCATCATCAATGGCGCGGCGATAAACCTGGGCGGTGCGCGCGCAGTAGTAGAAAGATTTAGTACGGCCTTCAATTTTCAGCGAGTGCACACCCATTTGGCTCAGACGCTCAACGTGTGCCACCGCGCGCAGATCTTTAGAGTTCATGATGTAGGTGCCGTGTTCGTCTTCGAACGCACTCATCACTTCACCCGGTTTCATCTTCTCTTCCAGCAGGAACACGCGGTCGGTGGTAGCGCCCACGCCCAGCGTCGGCTCCTGCACCTTAACCGGTTCATGGAAACCAACGATGTTGCCAATCTCATCCTGTTTGCCTTCTGCCACTTTATATTCCCAGCGGCAAGCATTGGTGCAGGTGCCTTGGTTGGGATCGCGTTTGTTAAGGTAGCCCGAGAGCAGGCAGCGGCCGGAATAGGCCATGCACAGCGCACCGTGAACGAAGATCTCAATCTCCATTTCCGGCACCTGCTGGCGAATTTCAGCGATCTCATCCAGCGACAGCTCGCGCGACAGAATCACCCGCGTCAGCCCCATTTGCTGCCAAAATTTTACCGTCGCCCAGTTAACCGCGTTGGCCTGAACCGACAAGTGAATGGGCATATCCGGGAAGGCTTCGCGCACCAGCATGATCAGGCCAGGATCGGACATAATCAGCGCGTCCGGCTGCATGGCGACGACTGGCGTCAGGTCGCGAATAAAGGTTTTTAGTTTGGCGTTGTGTGGGGCGATATTGACTACCACGTAGAATTTCTTTCCGAGCTGATGGGCTTCATTGATGCCTTTCGCCAGAATCTCGTGGGTGAATTCGTTATTGCGTACGCGCAGGCTGTAGCGCGGTTGTCCGGCATATACCGCATCGGCGCCGTAGGCAAAGGCATAACGCATATTCTTCAGCGAGCCCGCTGGAGAAAGCAGTTCAGGTTTTAACATGGATTTTCTCACTGATGTCAGGTCAGCATGCCATGCTGGATGGCAGGTGCAGCGGCCGCGTTACACGGCCCTGCAAAAGGTGGGGAATTGTAGGCAGGCCCGCACCCGATGTAAATTGACCTGGATCAATGTAAGCCGCTGCTCGCTAGAGCAAACGGCAGACGTCCGCTTCCCAGCGATAACCCATACCGTATACCGCGCGAATAAACGGTTGCTCGGCATCGAGGCTTTCCAGCTTGCGGCGCAAATTTTTGATGTGGCTATCGATGGTGCGGTCGGTCACCACACGGTAATCGTCGTAGAGATGGTTCAGCAGCTGCTCGCGCGAGAAGACTTTGCCCGGCTCCAGCGCCAGGGTTTTTAGCAGACGAAACTCAGCGGGCGTCAACTCCAGCTGCTGTTCGCGCCAGCTGGCCTGGAAACGGCTTTCATCAATCTGCAGATGCGATTCCTGCTGGGCTTCTTCCGGCGAACGTTTAACGCGACGCAAAATGGTTTTGACGCGCGCCACCACTTCGCGCGGGCTGAACGGCTTACAGATATAGTCATCAGCACCGATTTCCAGCCCCAGCAAGCGATCGATCTCTTCGGTGCGTGCGGTGACCATAATTATCGGCAGCTCGGAGAAGCGGCGGATTTCGCGGCACAGCGTCAAGCCGTCGCGGCCGGGCAGCATCAAATCCAGCAGCATCAGGTCCGGCGGCGTTTGCTGCACGTAGTTCAGTACTGCGTTACCGTCGGCAATGTGGTGCGTGCGATAGTTGGACGCCTGCAGATAATCAATCATCAGCTGCGCCAGTTTCGGTTCATCTTCTACAACAAGAATCAGTGGATCGCTATTTTCCGGGCTCATAAGTGACGTCTAGTGAGGAACATACGGCAAGTTTAGCGTGATTTGCAGCCCACCTAAATCAGAGTGATCCGCACTGATGCTGCCGTTATGCGCTTCGGCAATGTTTTTACAAATCGCCAGCCCAAGCCCAGAGCCGCCGCTGGCACGATTACGTGAACTTTCGGCGCGGAAAAAACGTTCGAATAATTGTGCCTGATGCAGCGGATCGACACCCGGCGCGCTATCGGCAAATTTGAGCTGCCAGTTTTCGCCGGCCTGTTGCAAGGTCAGCTGCACTTCGCCACCCGCATCGGTATAGCGCAGGCTGTTCTCCAGCAGGTTAGTAAACAGCTGCATCAGGCGATCGGGGTCGCCAAAGCTCTGCGCCTGCGCAGGTAGCGCCAGCTTGAGAGCCAGATTGCGGCTGCGATAACGTTCACCAAAACTGCCCGCCACCACTTCCAGCAAACTGACCAGGTCGACCGGCTGTTTGCGATAGGCGAGGGCGCCCGCGTCGGAAAGCGATAGCTGATGCAGATCGTCCACCAGCTTGGTCAGCAGCGACACTTCGCTTTGCAGGGAGCTGATGGCTTCCGGCGTCAGTTTGCGCACGCCATCCTGCATCGCTTCCAGCTCACCGCGCAGGATCGCCAGCGGCGTGCGCAATTCGTGGGAGATGTCGGCCATAAAGGCGCGGCGGTTACTCTCGTTTTTCTCCAGCGAACTGGCGAGCAGGTTGAAGTCGCGTCCCAGCTGGCCGAGTTCATCACTGCTGCCCACTTCCACGCGGGTCGCGAAATTACCCGCCGCCAGATGGTGCGTGCCATCTACCAGGCGTTTTACCGGCGCCAGCAGGCCGCGCGCCAGCAGCCAGGTGACCAGCGCCGCGAGTAAACCGGTGAGCGCGACAATCATCCAGCTGGTGCGCCGCTGCTGCTGGTCGAAGTTGATATCGGTGCTGCGCGTCAGGCGTTCCGCCGGTGAGGCAATCACCCAGCCGACAATTTTGCCATTGCTGGTGGTGATATTGCGGCGGGTACCTTCTGGTGGCACCGGCTGGCGCGGACCGGACAGTACTTTATATTGCTGGTCGATAATCCAGAACTGCGTGCGCCAGCCGTGCGGAGGCAGTTGGTTAACGCTGCCAGGATTCTGTTCCAGCGAGCGCAGAATGGAAAAAATCAGGCGGTCGTTGTTGCGCAGAAAATCCCAGTTGCCGTGCTGCTCATACTGATCGGCCAGCGCGTCGCTTAATAGCGTAAGGCGCTGCTCGTTGCCTTTTTTTATGTAATCGACGAAGCCATGCTCAAAGCTAAGCCGCACGCCCCAGTGCATGGTGATGATGACCAGCATGCAGGTAGAGAAAATCGCCGCAAACAGCTTGGCACCAATGCCCCATTTTATCGGCCGCTTCATCCTTTGCTCCTGCCTCTAAGATCAACGTTTTTACTCACATCTTTAGGTACTCGCCAAAACACCAGCGCCGGCAGCACAATCACCAGCGCCATGCACAGATAGGTGTAAATGAAGGTTTGATGCGCGGCTGCGCTGTCGGTGATCACGCCGTGGCCGAAGGCGCCTAACAGCAAGCCGGCCACGGTGACGCCGATACTCATCGACAGCTGCATAATCATGGAGAGCAAACTGTTGCCGCTCGAGGCCAGATCGTCCGGCAGCTCTTTTAACGTCAGGGTATTCATGGATGAGAAACGGATGGCGTTCACCATGCCTTGCAGCAGTAGCACCACCGGCAGCAGCCAGATCCAGCCAAGCAGCGCCACCAGCGGGAACAGCAGCACCACCAGCGCCAACGCAATGGTTGCCCCGACCAGCGCATGGCGATAGCCGAAAATATTAACCAGACGTACCACCACGCGTTTGGTGCCCATGTTGCCGAGCACCATCGGAATCATCATTAAACCGGCGTGGAACGGGCTGTAGCCGAGGCCGACCTGCAGGAAAATCGGTGTCATAAAGGGCAGCATGCCGCTGCCGATACGCCCGGTAAAACTGCCGAGCAGACCAATCGAATAGATGCGGTTGTCGAACAATTTGAGGCTGAACAGCGCATTTTCGTTGTTGCGGCCGTGCATCAGATAGAACAGCAGCGAAAACACCCCAACCAAAATCAGTAAGCCGAGCAACAGCGGCGAACCGCCAGAGCTGCGTTGGCCATCAAGCGCCAGCGTCAGCGTCGCCATCCCTACCGCCAGCAGCGCGAAGCCCAGGAAGTCGAAGCGGCGCGTCTGCATGGTGTAATTGGGCATCAGCGTCAGCGTAGCGATCGCGCCGATAATACCGACCGGAATGTTAATCAGGAAGATCCAGTGCCAGCTGGCGTACTGCACTAAAATCCCGCCGAGCGCCGGGCCGAGCAGCGGACCAATTTGCCCTGGCGTGGTGACGAAGGTCATCGCCGACATATATTGCTCGCGCGGCACGATTTTCATCACCGTTAAACGGCCAACGGGCACCATCATCGCGCCACCAATGCCTTGTACCACACGCGCCATGATCAGCTCATCAAGTGTTGAGGAGAAGGCGCACAGCAGCGAACCGATGCTGAACAGTACGATGGCGCAGAAGAAGATATTGCGCACGCCAAAACGATCTGCCAGCCAGCCGCTGATCGGTAGCGTTATCGCCACGGTAAGCACATACGAGACGATTACCGAATGCATATTCAGCGGGCTGACGTTGAGATCGCGCGCCATCGACGGAATCGCGGTGTTAACGATGGTGGTGTCCAGCGCCTGCATAAAGAAGCCAAACGCGACGATCCACAGCTGCCAGCGCACAGTGGCGTTTTTGGTGTCCACTTAATCTCCTCTGTTATACGGTCACCCTAAATGGCGACCCTACAAATGTGGGGTGCGTAGGGGCGCCATTCATGGCGACTTCCCTTAACCCCTCACCAACACCTTGTTTTTCCTGCGCCGCAGCTTATCCATCATCAAATACACCACCGGCGTGGTGTAGAGCGTCAGCAGTTGGCTCATCACCAGGCCGCCAGCGATGGTGATACCGAGCGGCTGTCGCAGCTCTGCGCCGTCACCGCTGGTGAGCACCAGCGGCAATGCACCAAACAGGGCGGCGAGAGTGGTCATCAAAATCGGGCGGAAACGTAGCTGGCACGCCTGGAAAATTGCGTCACGCGCCGATAGATTGCCGTTGCGCTCAGCATCAAGCGCAAAGTCGACCATCATGATGGCGTTTTTCTTCACGATGCCGATCAGCAGCAAAATCCCGATCAGCGCAATCAGGCTGAACGGCGTGTTGAACAGCTCCAGCGCCAGCAGCGCGCCAACGCCTGCGGAGGGCAGGGTGGAGAGAATGGTCAGCGGATGGACGTAGCTCTCATACAGAATGCCCAGCACGATATACACCGCCGCAATCGCCGCCAGCATCAGATAGAGCTGATTGGATTGCGATTGCTGGAACACCTGCGCGGTACCGGCAAAACTGCCGCGCACGCTGGCTGGCACGCCAAGCGCCGTGATCGTACGATCAATCGCTTCCGAGGCCTGCGACAGCGACACACCTTCCGGCAGGTTGAACGAAATGGTGGACGCTGCCGACAAGCCTTCGTGATTCACCGACAGCGGCGCATTGGCCGGTTGCCACTGAGCAAACCAGCTGAGCGGAATCGCTTTGCCGTCACTGTTAATCACAAACATCTGATCGAGCGAGCTGATGTCCTGGGTGTAGCGCGGATCCACTTCCATCACCACTTTGTACTGGTTAAGCGGTTGGTAGATGGTAGAAATCTGGCGCTGTCCAAAGGCATTATTCAGCAGGGCATTAGCGGCAGAAACATCAATGCCGAGTCGCGCCATGCTTTCACGATCGTAGGTCAGATTCATTTCGCTGCCGTTGTCCTGCTGATCGGAGTTAACGTCCGCCAGTTCCGGCAGGGCGGCAAACGCCTGACGAATCTTCGGCTCCCATTCACGTAAATCATTCAGGTTATCCGACAGCAAACTGTACTGGTAGCTGGCGTTGGATTCACGTCCGCCAATACGAATGTCCTGCACCGCGTTGAGATAGAGATTGGCGCCCGGCTCTTTCGCCAGCTTAACGCGCAGCCGGGCAATCACTTCCTGCGCGCTTTCGCTGCGTTCGGACAGTGGCTTAAGCGAGACGAACATTGAGCCGCTGTTGGTGCGCGAACCGCCGGTAAAGCCGGTGACGTTATCCACCGCCGGATCGGCCTTAATAATGTTCATGAAATCCTGCAGCTTGCCGCGCATCGCCTGGAACGAAATGCTCTGGTCCGCCGAAATAAATCCTTGTAAGCGGCCGGTATCTTGCTCAGGCATAAAGGTTTTCGGGATCGAAATAAACAGCCAGACGGTGAGCGCCACGGTGCCGAGCAGTAGCATCAACACCCAAATGGCGTGATTCAGCACCCAGCCGAGCGAGCGCGCGTAACCGTTTTGCACTTTCATCAACAGTTTGCCGAAACCCCGCGTGCGCGGCTGGCTACGCTTGACCTGCGGTTTAAGCAGGTAGGCGCACATCATCGGTGTCAGCGTGACCGAGATAAACAGCGAGATGAGAATCGCCACCGACAGCGTAATGGCAAACTCCGAGAAGAAGCGGCCAATAATGCCGCCAATCATCAGCAGCGGCAGGAACACCGCAATCAGCGACAGGCTCATCGACAGCACGGTAAAACCCACTTCACGCACGCCGGTTAGCGCCGCCTGTAACGGCTTCATGCCCGCTTCAACGTGGCGCGCAATATTCTCCAATACCACAATCGCATCATCGACGACAAAACCGGTGGCGATGGTTAACGCCATCAGCGACAGGTTATTCAGGCTGAACCCGCACAGATACATGGCGGCGAAGGTGCCAATCAGCGACACCGGCACGGCAGCGGCGGGGATCAGCGTGGCGCGCCAGTCGCGCAGGAAGGCAAACACCACCAGTATCACCAGCGCCACGGCGATAATCAGCGACTGCTCCACTTCATGCAGCGAAGCGCGAATGGTGGGCGAGCGATCCTGAGCAATTTGCAGGTCGATAGCGGCAGGAATCACGTCATGCAGTTCCGGCAATTCGCCACGAATGCGATCGACGGTATCAATGATGTTGGCTTCCGGCGCTTTGCGCACCACCAGCAGCACCGCCGCTTTACCGTTGGTCATACCGGCGTTGCGCACGTCCTGCACCGAATCCTGCACGTTAGCGACATCGCTGAGCCGCACCGCCGCACCGTTGTTGTAGTGCACCACCAGCGGCTGATACTCGCTGGCAGTTTGTAATTCACCGTTGGTGCGCAACTGCCAGCGCTGCTGCACATCGTCAATCGCGCCCTGCGGCCGGCGCTGGTTGGCGTTGCTGATGGCGGTGCGCACCGCATCCAGCGAGACGCCCTGATTAAACAGCGCCTGCGGATTGAGTTCCACGCGCACCGCGGGCAGCGAACTGCCGCCGACCGTTACATCGCCCACGCCTTCAATCTGCGACAGCTTCTGCGCCAGCTGCGTTGAGGCGTAATCATACAGCTGACCGGGATTATAGATGTCTGATGTTAGCGTCAGAATCATGATCGGCGCATCGGACGGGTTGGCTTTGCGATAGCTGGGGCGGCTGGGCATGCCGGTCGGCAACAGGCTTTGTGCCGCGTTAATCGCCGCCTGTACATCGCGTGCCGCGCCGTTGATATCACGATCGAAATCGAACACCAGAATGATGCGCGTGCTGCCCAGCGAGCTGGTGGAGGTCATTTCGCTGACGCCGGCAATGCGCCCGAGTGAACGCTCCAGCGGCGTCGCCACCGAGGCCGCCATGGTTTCCGGGGATGCGCCAGGCAACGATGCAGAGATCAAAATCACCGGGAAATCCAGCTGCGGCAGCGGCGCCACCGGCAGCAGGCGGAAGCCAAGAATACCGGCCAGCGCAATCGCCAGCGTCAGCAACGTCGTGGCGACCGGGCGATGGATAAACAGCGCGAAAAACTTCACGGCTGCGCCTCCGAGCGTTTAAAGCGACGGCGCGTGGCGTGGGCGAGACGATCGAACAGCAGATAGATCACCGGCGTGGTGAATAGCGTCAAAACCTGACTCACCACCAAACCGCCGACCATCGCAATACCTAATGGACGGCGCAGTTCCGCGCCGACGCCGGTACTCAGCATCAGCGGCAGCGCACCGAGCAGCGCCGCCAATGTGGTCATCAGGATGGGACGGAAACGCAGCAAGCACGCCTGATAAATCGCCTCGCGCGGCGGCATGCCTTGCTCACGTTCCGCCGCCAGCGCGAAGTCGATCATCATGATGGCGTTTTTCTTCACGATACCGATCAGCAAGATAATGCCAATGATGGCGATGATATCCAGCTCGTTGCCGCTCAGCATTAGCGCCAGCAGCGCGCCGACGCCAGCGGTGGGCAGCGTGGATAGAATGGTGATGGGATGAATAAAGCTTTCGTACAGCACGCCGAGCACGATATACATCGCCACCACGGCGGCCACGATCAGCCATACGGTGCTGGACAACGCGGCTTCGAAAGCCAGCGTGCTGCCCTGGAACTGCGTCATCATTTCCGCGGGCATACCGACCTGATCTTCCGCCGCGCTCACCGCTTTCACCGCGTCGCCCAGCGAATAACCTTCTGCGACGTCAAACGAGAAAGTCGCCGACGGGAACTGATCGAGGTGATTGATGCTCAAGGCGGCGTGACGTTCCTCAATCTGGGCGATGGCGCTCAGCGGCACGCTGCCGCCGTCGCTGCTGGTCAGGCGAATGCCGTCGAGGCTCGCCAGTCCTGGCATAGCATCGTTGTTCTGCTCCAGCACCACGCGATACTGGTTGGCCTGGGTGTAAATGGTGGAGATCAATCGCTGGCCAAAGGCGTTATACAGCGCGTTATCGACGTCGGCCATGCTGATACCCAACCGGCTGGCGCTGTCGCGATCGACGCGCACAAAGGCTTCCAGCCCTTGATCCTGCCAGTCACTGCTGACGTCGCGCAGTTGCGGCAGCGTGTTGAGCTGTTCCAGCAGTTTCGGCACCCACAAACTCAGCGACTCCAGCGAGCCCGATTGCAGCGTGAATTGGTACGGTGTGCGGCTCGCCTGGGTATCAATGGTTAGATCCTGCACCGGTTGCAGCCACAGCGAGATGCCCGGCACTTTGGCCAACGCCTGTTGCAGACGCTGTTGCACCGCCGGGATACGATCGTCGCGCTCATTTAACGGCTTGAGGTTGATCTGCAGGCGGGCGCTGTTGAGTGCGGCGTTGGTGCCATCGACGCCAACAAACGACGTCATGCTTTGTACCGCCGGATCTTTCATGATGATCGAGGCGACATCGCGCGTGCGCTCAGACATGTTGGCGTAAGAAACTGACTGCGGTGCCTGCAGGGTGCCCTGAATAATGCTGTTATCCTGCTGCGGGAAGAAGCCTTTCGGAATGACAATCCACAGCAGCACGGTGATCAGCAAGGTGCCGAGCGCCACCGACAGCGTGATCCATGGATGCAGCAGCACGCGCGTTAAACCGCGACCATAATGGGCAATAATGCGATCAAACATCGCTTCGCTGGCGCGTGAGAAGCGGTTCTGCTTGCGCAGCGATTCAGCGCTCAACATGCGCGCGCACATCATTGGCGTCAGCGTCAGCGACACCACGGCGGAGATCAAAATCGCCACCGCCAGCGTCACGGCGAATTCGCGGAACAGGCGACCAATCACATCGCCCATAAACAGCAGCGGGATCAGCACGGCAATCAGCGAGAAGGTGAGGGAGATAATGGTGAAACCAATCTCGCCTGCGCCTTTCAGCGCCGCCGTTAGCGGCTTTTCGCCTTTTTCGATATAGCGTGAGATGTTCTCAATTACCACGATGGCGGCATCGACGACAAAACCGGTGGCGATGGTCAGCGCCATTAGCGTCAGATTGTTAATCGAGAAGCCGAGAAAATACATCGCGGCAAAGGTGCCGACCAGCGACAGCGGTACGGCGACCGCAGGAATAATGGTCGCCGGCACGTTACGCAGGAACAGATAGATGATCATCACCACCAAACCCATCGCCAGCATCAGTTCGTGCTGCGTATCACTGACGGAGGCGCGGATGTTGGTGGTGCGGTCGGTAAGCAGTTTCACATCCACCGATTTCGGCAGCGTGGCGGTAAGTCCAGGCAACATGGCGCGGATATTATCGGCGGTGGCGATAATGTTGGCGCCGGGCTGGCGCTGCACGTTCAGTACAATCGCCGGCTGGCGGTTAGCCCAGGCGCCGAGCCAGCTGTTCTCGGCTCCTTGCTCAATGGTGGCGACATCGCCCAGCCGCACCGGCGCGCCGTTGTTATAGCTGATGATCAGCTGGCGATACTCTTCCGCTGAGGTCATCTGGTCGTTGGCCGACAGCGTAATCGAGCGCGTTGGGCCGTCGAGACTGCCTTTCGCCGAGTTGACGTTGCCATTGGTGATGGCGGTACGCACCGATTCGCTGGTCAAGCCGAGTGCTGCCAGCGCTTGCGTGTTCATCTTCACGCGCACCGCCGGACGTTGTCCACCCGACAGCGTGACTAAACCGACGCCAGAGACCTGCGAAATTTTCTGCGCCACGCGGGTTTCTACCATGTCCTGCACTTGCGTGAGCGGCATGCTGGTGGTGGTGACGGCCAGCGTCATGATCGGCGGATCGGCTGGGTTTACTTTGCTATAAACCGGCGGATTAGGCAGATCGCTGGGCAGCAGATTGGTGGCAGAGTTGATTGCCGCCTGCACTTCCTGTTCGGCGACGTCCAATGGCAGCGTCAGCTGGAACTGCAATGTGACTACCGACGCGCCGCCCGAACTCTGCGACGCCATCTGTTTCAGGCCGGACATCTGGCCAAACTGGCGTTCCAGCGGCGCAGTGATTGACGACGTGACGACATCCGGACTGGCGCCGGGATAGAGCGTCACCACTTGAATCGTCGGGTAATCCACTTCCGGCAGCGCGGAGACCGGCAGAAAACGGTAGCCGAGCACGCCCGCCAACAGAATGGCGATCATTAATAGCGTGGTGGCGACCGGGCGCAGAATAAACTGGCGTGATGGGCCGCCGCTTGAGTCTGGAGGCATCACCTGCATTATTGACGCTCTCCACGAGCTGGCTGTGCAGCGCGGGTGCTGTGTGTGGCGGCACTTTGCGGGGCGACAATCTCGACCGTTGCGCCTTCGGTCAGGCGATCCAGGCCGTCGGTGACCACACGATCGCCGGCTTCAAGACCCGCGCTGATCACCACTTTCTGGCTATCCTGCAATCCGGCGGTGACGCGTTTTTTGCTCACTTTGTTGTCGCTGTTCACCACCCAAACGAAATGACCATCGTTGCTCATCTGCAGCGCGGCGGTCGGAATCACCACCGCATCCTGCAGGGTATCCACTTTCAAACGCGCATTAACAAATTGGTTCGGGAACAGCGTGTCATCTTGATTGTTAAAGCGTGCTTTGAGCTTGATGGTGCCGGTGGTGGCATCAATCTGGTTATCCAGACTCAATAATGCACCGGTGGTCAGTAAGGTTTTATTGCTGCGATCCCAGGCTTCGACAATCAGCGGCTGACCGCTTTTCTGCGCCTTGAGGATTTGGCTGATGTTATTTTCCGCCACGCTGAACACCACATCGATCGGATGCGTTTCGGTGATGACCACTAAACCGGTGGTATCGCCGGAAGTGATGTAGTTGCCCACATCAACCTGCTTCAAGCCAACGCGGCCACCAATCGGCGCAGTGATGCGGCTGTAGGTAAGATTGAGTTGGGCACTGGCAACGTTACCTTCATCGGCTTTAAGCGTACCCAGCGTCTCGCTCACCAGCGAGCGTTGCGTATCCAGTTCCTGCTGCGATACCAGCGAGGTTTTCGCCAGTTTTTCATAGCGGCTAAGATCGCGGCGCGCATTGGCGAGCGTGGCCTGGTCTTTTGCCAGCTGGCCCTGCGCCTGGGTTAACGCGACCTGATAAGGACGCGGATCGATCTCCGCCAGCAGCGCGCCGGCGGCCACCTGCTGTCCCTCCTGGAAGTGCAGCGCCATCAGTTGCCCATCCACGCGACTGCGCACCGTAACGGTGTTGGCGGCGGTCACGGTACCGAGGCCGCTGAGATAATAGGGCACGCTTTGCGTGCTGGCTGTCGCAGCCTGCACTGGCGCTAATGGACGACGCGCCGCGCCACCGCCTGCGCCGCGTCCACGCTGCTGCTGACCTTCGGCCTGCGGCTGTTTAGTCGGTTCCGCTGGATGCTGCCACCAGTAATATCCCCCTGCCAGCACGGCAATGACGGCTACGGCCAGCAAGCTTGTTTTTAGTCGACGGTTAATCAAGGTGTATGCTCTCCAGCGTGTCGTTTTCCCAAAATGCGAAATCAAATACCCTGACGGGGAACGCCTATTTCGCAAACGAATGATTGTAGTCGCCCGGACCGGACAAAAATTGAAGGAAATAAGAATATCGCCCCCGTACGGCTAAGTATTCATATTCTGTAAATATTCTGGCAGGAATACGCATAAGCGCCGCGTTTTTCCTTTGCTAAGCTCAATGCAGACCTGTCTCGTTTAAATAAGGAGAACATAATGAGTCAACAGAAACTCCGCCAGCTTGGCGACAGCGGTATAGAAGTTCCCCGTCTCACCTTTGGCGGCAACGTATTTGGCTGGACGGTGGATGAGAAAACCTCGTTTTCACTGCTGGATGCACTGGTGGAGAAAGGATTGTTCTTCATCGATACCGCTGATGTGTACTCGCGCTGGGCGCCAGGTAATGAAGGGGGCGAATCGGAAACCATTATCGGTAAATGGCTGAAGAAAAGCGGCAAGCGCGATCGTATCGTACTGGCGACCAAAGTGGGCATGGAGCTGTCGCCGGAAAAAACCGGCCTGAAGCCCGCTTATATTCGTCAGGCGGTGGAAGATTCGCTGCGTCGCCTGCAAACCGACGTCATCGATCTGTATCAGGCGCACCGCGATGATGACACGACGCCGCTGCTGGACACGCTTAAAGCCTTCGATTCGCTGATCAAAGAGGGCAAAGTGCGCGCCATTGGTGCCTCGAATTATAACGCTGAACGTCTGCAGGAAGCGTTGGACGTGAGCAAGCAACATAGTCTGGCGCGCTATGAAACCCTGCAGCCGGAATACAATCTGTACGATCGTCAGGAGTATGAAGGCGGCCTGGAGCAGGTGGCGGTGAAAAATGGCCTTGGCGTGATTAACTACTATTCGCTGGCCAGCGGTTTCCTTAGCGGTAAATACAAAAAGCCAGAAGATGCCAGCAAGAGTAAGCGCGGGCAGGGCATCGTGGATAAATATCTCAACGAACGCGGCAAGCGCATCATTGAAGCGCTAGAAGATGTTGCGGCTTCACATGATGTATCAGCTACCCAGGTTGCACTGGCGTGGCAGATTGCGCGTCCGAGCATCACTGCGCCGATTGTCAGTGCCACTTCACTGGAGCAGCTGGATGAACTGGTGAAAGCCACCGAGCTGGAACTCAGCAAGCAGGAAATTGAAGAGCTGGCGAGTGCCAGTAAATTGTAATGTTTTCAGGGACGCTGCGGCGTCCCGCTAATTTTCTGTTCTGCCTCACAAAAAATGCCATTTTCAGCAAAAGATTTTCAATCATCGACCAGCGTCACAATTGCGCTAACGCACTATCAACTTCAGGTAAACTGCGCACATATTTGCAAAAACTGACAAATCCTCAGCACTATCCTCTGTTCGATCCATCCCAGTAACTTCATATAAGAAAAACCATCATGAACAGAAAAAAAGCAGTGCAGCACATCCCTCGCGTGGCAGCGGGAACCCTGATGTTGGCGATGCTGAGCACATCTGCGCTAGCCGCTGATGCGTTCAGTTATGACTCTCCCTATATGTTTGGCGATTGGGGCGGCAATCGAACGCAGCTGGAAAATGACGGCATTAAATTCGACGTTAACTACACCATGGAAAGCGCCTCCAATCTGGCGGGCGGCGCTGACACCAACACGTCTATGCGTTACAGCGATCAGTGGGCGTTTGGCGCCAACTTCGATTTGGAAAAACTGCTTAACTGGCAGGATGCGCAGTTCCAGATGACGATTACCGATCGTAATGGTCAGAACATCTCCGATCAGGTTGCCGATCGCCGTACCGGCATGTTGTCATCCACCCAGGAAGTTTACGGTCGTGGCCAAACCTGGCGTTTAACCCAGTTCTGGTTGAGCAAAGGTCTGTTCGATAACACCGTCAACCTGAAGGGGGGGCGCGTTACCGTTGGTGAAGACTTCGATAACTTCGACAGTAAGTTCCAGAACCTGGCGTTTGGTAGCGGTCAGGCAGGTAACTGGCGTGGCGATCGTTGGTTCAACTGGCCGGTTTCCCAGTGGGGCGGTCGCGTGAAAGTAAACTTCACGCCTGAAGTGTTCTTCCAGGTCGGTTTCTACAACCAAAACCGTGCTAACTACGATCGCGGCGACGGCTTCCGTCTGGATACCAGCAACTCAGAAGGGAATCTGGTGCCGGTGGAATTGGGCTGGAAACCCACCCTGGGCACGGACAAACTGCCGGGTAACTACCGCATTGGTTATTACTACTCGTCAGCCAATGGCGATAACTACGGTAGCTGGCGCGATGGCGCTTATCAAAGCAAGGATCACGCCTACGGTGGCTACGTCCTGTTGCAGCAACAGCTGACAGCGCAAGGCGGCGACGCCAGCCGTGGTTTGGGTGTCACCGTGCAGGCGGTGATGAACGACCACAAGACCTCGAAAACCGACAACTATCAATCGGTCAGCTTCACCTGGAAAGGACCGTTCGATGCGCGTCCGCAGGATGAGATTGGTGTCGGTGCGGCGCGTATTCACGTCAATAGCGCTTATACGCGCTCGCAGCGTGAGCAGAATAATGCCAACGGCGAAACCAACTTCGATAGCCCGACCTATCTGCCGATTCAGGATGGTTCAGAGTACAACTATGAGATTTACTACAACGCTCAGCTGACCAAATGGCTGCAGCTGCGTCCAAATCTGCAGTATGTGGTGGCGCCGGGTGCGGTGAGCGAAGTGAAAGATGCGTTTGTGGGTGGGATTAGCGCGAACGTGAATTTCTGATGGTTTAAGTAAGATAAAATCGTCACAAGATTACGGACTTTACCCTCTCCCGCAAGCGGGAGAGGGTACCGTTCGCAACTGGATTAGCATTAACCGAACATTACTTCAGCCCAGCGCGCAAGTCCGGCGGTGACCGAGCCGAAATCATCGCCGCTGGCGATAGGCGTATCGGGCAATGCCTGCTGCAGGGCGGCGCGCAGTATCGGTGAACGCGCGCTACCGCCTGTCAGATAGATCACTTCTGGTTTGGTTTCGCAGGTGGCGAGCGCCAGATGGACCTGCTCAAGAATCCGCTCCAGCGGCTGATTAATCGCCTCTTCCAGCTGTGTCGCGCTGATCTGCGCCTGTAGCTGAGCGGCGATAAATGCCAGCGATGCATCCGTTTCTGCTATTTCCGATAGCGCGATTTTGCTCTCTTCAGCGGCGCGAACTAAGCGATAGCTCAACTTCTGCTGCCACACTTTCAACAGGTGCGCCACTTTGTCGCTGTGCTCGGCGTCGCGAATCAAATCGCGCAGCAGTTTGCCGCTGGCCGCAGAGTAAAAATCGCTTTGCGCCGGGACATCGTTGATCGCCACTGCATTCCACCACGGCAACGCGGGCAGCGCGGTGCCTTTCTGGGTATTGCCGCCGAGACCAAGCAGCGGCATCAGGGTTTTAAATGCCAGCATGATGTCGAGATCGTTACCGCCCACGCGGCAACCGCTGTGACCGAGCAGACTTTCACGACGATCGGTTTTGTTGCGCCATTCCGGGCCCATCAGCAGCATCGAGCAGTCGGTAGTTCCGCCGCCGATATCCACCACCAGCACGCGTGTCTCTTTCTGCAGCGTGGCTTCGAAATCCAGCCCCGCCGCCACCGGCTCAAACTGGAACTCCACGTCACGGAAACCGGCACGCTGCGCCGCGCGCAGCAAAATACCTTGCGCCTGTTGGTTGGCGTCTTCACCGCCTAATCCCTGGAAGTTAATCGGGCGACCAATCACCGCCTGCTCAATCGGGCGATCGAGTTGAGTCTCACCCTGCTGGCGAATGTGCAGCATCATGGCGCACACCAGATCTTCGAAGAAAGCGATTTGCTGCGGTTTCAGGCCGTTGGCACCGAGGAAGGATTTCGGCGATTTCACAAACCACACTTCCTCGGGATCGACCATATACTGCTGCAGTGCAGTTAAGCCGAACTGCACGCTGCCTGGCGTGACGTCGATATCTTCTTCGCGGTTATAACGCAGCGCGCGCTGCAATAATGCCGTACCTTCGCTGTCTGGCGTGGGCACCTGATGATGGCGATGCAGCCATTCGCTGATCGCTTCGCGCGTGGGTGCACAAATCATGGAGGGAAGCAGGCGCTGACCATTCTCCAGTGTCAGCAGGCGCGGCGTGCCATTCTCGCTGACTGCAATTGAACAGTTAGCCGTGCCGTAATCGAATCCGATAAACATATTTATCCCCCATGCCGGAAAAAAGGGGGCGACTTTAGCGCAGCCAGCGCGGGCTGGCAATGGGTAGACGTGGCAGATTACATCTGTACTTCCTGATAAACGTGATACTGACCACGACCTGCATGTTTTGCGCTGTAACAGGCGACGTCAGCCTGTGACATCACCACATTACTGATGCAGTTGTGTTCATCGATTTGCGTGATGCCGGCACTTGCGCCGACGTGATAAGGCTGATCCTGCCATATAAAGCGATAGTCGCTCACCGCAGCAACAATGCGCTGCACCACATCCCGCACCTGATCGACTTCGCAATTTGGCAGCAACAAGCCGAATTCATCGCCGCCGAGCCGCGCTAACAGATCGCTGCTGCGCAGATGATGTGGCATCAGTTCAGCCAGTTCGCGCAGCAGCGCATCGCCAGCGGCGTGCCCGGCGGTGTCGTTAACGGCTTTGAATTTATCAAGATCGATAAACACCAACACATGCTGCGTTTTATGGGTCGCCGCATCATGCACCAACTGCTTCAGACGCTGCTCAAAGCTGTGGCGGTTGGGCAGGCGCGTCAGCATATCGTGTGAGGCGCTGTAGCTCAGACGCTTCATGACCTTACGCGATTCACTCACATCCTGAATAACCATCACCGCACCAATGCTGGCGCCGGTTAAGGTTTTTAGCGGCGTGATGCTGTAATGGATCTCCACATGCGCGCCATCTGGCGTATGCAGCACCAGCTCCTCATCGAGGTCGGGCGAGATTTTCTCCCCCGGCAGCTGGCATAACAGCAGGTTATCGACGCGCGGACCTGCAGCACCACGCGTGATATTCAGTAATTCGGTGATCGGCACGCCCGCGGCCTTTTCCTGTGACCAGCCGCTCAAGGTTTCTGCCACTGGATTCATAAAGGTGACGCGCATTTCATCGTCAGTGCTGATTACCGCTTCGCCGATGGAATCAAGGGTGATCGCCATGCGCTCCTTCTCCTGGAACAAGGCTTCGTTCAGCGCGCGTAGCGGCGTGATGTCCTGGCAGATGCCAAGCATGCGCTCAATATGCCCATCCTGGCTGAGAATGCGGTTGGCCTCGGAGCGTACATAGCGCGGCCCCTCCGGCAAATTGATGCGATACTCCAGTTGGAAAGCGCTACGGCGCTCAATGGCCTGCTGCACCGCCAGCGCGGCGCTTTCCCGCTCGGCCGGATCGAGCAGATGCACCCAAAGATCATAGGTTGGGGTTTGCTGCGGACTTAAACCAAAGAGCTCATACATGCGCTTATCCCACAGCATTTCGCCGGTCAGCAGATTCCACTCCCACACGCCAATACCGCCGGCTTCGTTCGCCAGCGTGATGCGCTCCATCAGGCGGCGATTCACCTGCTCGCTCTGCTTCAGCTCTGAGATATCGATAATCTGCGCGATGAAATAGTGCGGCTGCAGCGCGGCGTCGCGCACCATCGAAACCGTCAGACGCGCCCAGACGATCTCGCCATCTTTACGGAAATAGCGCTTTTCCAGGGTGTAAGTCATGATGTCGCCGGCTATCAGGCGTTCCAGCTGCTGCAAATCGCTGTTGAGATCGTCTGGATGGGTGATTTGCTGGAAGGTGAGCTTTTTCAGTTCATCTGCCGGGAAGCCAAGCGTCTGGCACAGCGACTGGTTTACCTGCTGCCAACCTCCGTTTGGGGAGACCAACGCCATGCCGATGGCTGAATACTCCATGGCGTTACGAAAGCGGGTTTCGCTCTCGCTGATGTGATGTTTTTCGCGCTGGAAGGCATCCATCACCAGCGCCATGATGTGGCTCGGCAGCAGCACCAGCAGGAACGGCAGCCAGGTATTGGCCTGGCCGAGCAACAGGCCATTTTGCGCCAGGTTGACCCAATTAAAGGCAAGCAGAATCGAAATGAAACTCGCATTGAGGAAAATAAGCAGAAACGCTTCGAACTTGGGCAGGCGCACCGCGCACCAAAACAGGATCACCACAATAAAGGTGAAAGGCCACGGCAGAAAACGCAGCGATAAATAACTGGCGAGCAGCGTGCCCAGCAATGTCAGACAGGTTTCCAGCTGGCGGCCCGGGGTAATCAGCTGACGCAGCGGCTTATTTGGCCACAGCAGCAGCACCGGGCCAAACGCCAGCACGCCAATCACTTCGGAAATCACCCAGGTGGAGAAAAAGGGCAGTGACGCGTTGTTGCCGACATGCAGCATCCACAGCGCAACCATACCGCCCAACAGCGGAGCGATCAGGCCCGCGCACAAGGCAAAACGCACCCAATCGAGCAGCGAGTTAAGCGGGGCGCGGCGATCAAGCAGCGCGCGCAACATCAGGCCGCCCAGAATGGCTTGCACCATATTGAGGATAGCGAATTTGATATTGCTCAGCGCCGGGCCAATGATGATGAGGTTAGCCAGCGCGGTACCCATCACACAGGCGAGCAGTAACAGCGGTACGTGTTTTGAGGGCGCACGAAATACCAGCACCGTCATCAGCGCGGTAGAGTACCAAAGCGGGGAGATGCGTCCACTGACGACAATCAGTTCCAGACAATACAGCGTCAGGAGAAAGGCCAGCCCACCCATGATCAGGGCATTAAGCCAAATTCGCTGGGGGGCGTGCTGTGAGGTTAATATTTCGAGGGTCATGCAAGAATCCAGCTGCGCCGCAGGGAAAATGCGCTAATCAATCTCTATTTTGCATGCTAGCACATCTGTTTAGGATGTCTGCGGAGAAATCTATTTTGGTGTTTATTCACTGAATTGATTGGCCCTTTGCAGGCAAAGGGCTGATTCGTGTTAGCGGAAAAGATCGGCGCGAGTGAAAGGTTTTTCTAAACCGGCAAGATTTGCGGAGAAGCGCTCAAGGAACTGTTGTGTGGTCGCTACCCGGCCATGACCTAATAGCAACAGCGGCACCAACAGCGCTATGCCGATCTGCGGCAGGCTAAAGCCTTTGAGCGCGGTACGGCGCTGGGTAAGCAGAAATGCCGTGCTCAGCGTGAAGCCAAGCATCAGTCCAGCCAACACTTCGCTTTTGGAGTGCGCGTGAATCACCAGTCGCGAGAAGCCCACCATTAACGGAATCAAATAGCCGATGCCGATGGTAAACAGGCGCCAGCGCGGTGACCAGCGGCCAGAAATCAACCACATCATCACGGGCCACAGCGTGGCTGACATCGCACTGTGTCCGCTGAAGCCGGTAAAATTAAATCTGGCGCTACCAATGCCAAAACCAAGAAACAGAATTTTCGAAATGCTCACCACCAGGCCAGCGAGACCAAACGCCAGCACCCAATACCAAACGGTTTGGCGGTTGTCGCTTTTCCATGGCAATACCAGCGCGATAATCACCGCGGTGGGGATCAGCAACATGCTGTCGCCAAAATAGGTCAGGGTTTTCCAGCTCATACTTTTCCTTGCGGCTTCATTCGGAGTGCCAACGCCAGCTACAGTGTTGGCAGATGAACAGTGTATCGATTAAGCGTCTGGCTGCAAAAGGGGATATTCTGAAAAGCCGTTGGCCCATTTCTCTGGCATCAAACCGGTGAAATACCTATAATTGCCGCCAACTAACCCTCTCATTCGGCCCGTTGCAGCTTCGGCTTAGGCAGGCTCCAGTTATCAGGTCTTAAAAAAGTATGACTGACAAGTCTCATCAGTGCGTGATCGTTGGCATCGCAGGTGCATCTGCATCCGGAAAAAGTCTTATCGCCAGCACGCTCTATCGTGAAATCCGTGACCAGGTCGGTGACGAGCATATCGGTGTGATCCCCGAAGATGCCTACTATAAAGATCAGAGCCACCTCACCATGGAAGAGAGGGTGAAAACCAACTATGACCATCCGAGTGCGATGGATCATGATTTGTTGTTGCAGCATCTGCGCGCTATTAAAGCGGGACAGGATATTGAACTGCCGGTGTATAGCTATGTTGAGCACACGCGCACCAGCGATTGCATTCATCTCAAGCCGAAGAAAGTCATCATTCTTGAAGGCATTCTGCTGTTAACCGATGCGCGTCTGCGTCAGGAGATGAACTTCTCCATCTTCGTCGATACCCCGCTGGATATTTGCCTGATGCGTCGCATGAAGCGCGACGTTAACGAGCGCGGTCGCTCGATGGACTCGGTGATGAGCCAGTATCAAAAGACTGTGCGTCCGATGTTCCTGCAATTTATCGAACCTTCCAAGCAATATGCTGACATCATTGTGCCGCGCGGCGGGAAAAACCGTATCGCGATTGATATCCTTAAGGCCAAGATTAATCAGTATCTTTAACGACACGGCGTCCGAATTAGCGTGACGCGCTGTCGTCGCCTTTCGCTACACTTAATTCATGGAGTACCTGCGATGAGATTATGCGATCGCGATATTGAAGCCTGGCTGGACAACGGAAAGTTGGCGATTGAGCCACGCCCGCCGGTGGAACGCATTAATGGCGCCACGGTAGACGTGCGTCTTGGCAACCAGTTCCGCACCTTTAGCGGTCATACTGCAGCATTTATCGATTTGAGTGGTCCAAAGCACGAAGTCAGTGCCGCGCTGGACCGCGTCATGAGCGATGAGATTGTGTTGCCGGAAGGCGAAGCGTTTTTCCTGCATCCGGGCGAGCTGGCGCTGGCGGTAACGCTGGAATCCGTGACCATTCCCGACGATCTGGTGGGCTGGCTGGATGGCCGTTCTTCGCTGGCGCGTCTTGGTCTGATGGTGCACGTGACGGCGCACCGTATCGATCCTGGCTGGCAAGGCCGTATCGTGTTGGAGTTCTACAACTCGGGCAAACTGCCGCTGGCGCTGCGTCCCGGCATGTTAATTGGCGCCTTGAGTTTTGAGCCGTTGTCGGGCCCGGCAGCACGTCCATATAACCGCCGCGAAGATGCCAAATATCGTGGTCAGCAGGGCGCGGATGCCAGCCGCATCGACAAAGACTAATGCCAACGCTGCTGCAACTTGAAGTATGAAGGCAATGAGGATTTGATGAGAAGAGTGATAACAACACTGGCCATCCTGTTAGTGGTGGTCGTAGCGGGCATGACGGCACTGGTGTTGCTGGTCAATCCCAACGACTTTCGTACCTATATGGTAAAGCAGGTAGAACAGCGCAGTGGTTATCAGCTTCAGGTCAGCGGCGATCTGCGCTGGCACGTCTGGCCGCAGCTTAGCATCCTTGCCGGACGCATGAGTTTGACTGCGCCCGGCGCCACCCAGCCGATGGTGACTGCCGACAACATGCGGCTGGATGTTAATCTGTTGCCCTTGTTATCACATCAGCTCAGCGTCAGTCAGGTGATGCTGAAAAACGCCATCATCCGCGTGACGCCTGAGAGTGCGATGCAGAAACCGGCGGGCGCCCCCGTCGGTCCTGGCGATGCGGAACCGGATAGCGGCACCAATAACGGCTGGTCATTCAATATTGGCAAACTGCGGCTTGCTGATAGCTTGTTGATCTGGCAGCAGCCGGGCGGTGATGAGTACAACTTCCGTGACCTCAATCTCAATCTCGATCAGGATGCCAGCAAGCAGGCCAGCATCGAGCTCGCTACCCGCGTTTCGCGCAATCAACGTAATGTCAGCGTGAATCTCAAAGGCCAAATGAATGTGGCGCAGTATCCGCATCGTTTGGTGGGGCAACTGGATGAGGTTAATTACACGCTGGACGGTGCCAACCTGCCGACGCAGGGGATCAAAGGCACCTTACGCGGTCAGGGTGAATGGAATGGCGACCATCAGCGCTTCTCGTTGCAGAAGCTGCAGCTAACCGCTAATGACAGCATGCTGGATGGTAGCGCCGAGGGGCGTCTGGCCCTGCCACAGCAGCTTAATCTGGCGCTGCATGCCACGTCGTTAAATCTGGATAATCTGATGGCGAGCGCACCCGCTACAGATAGCAACGCGCCTCAGCAGGCCAACGTGATACGCACCCCGGTGATTGCCGAGCCGCGTATGCGCGATAACAGCGATTCACCGCTCAACCAAATGGATTTGACGCTCAACCTCGCCGCAGACAGCAGCGTATGGCGCGGTTTGACGCTGACCAATCTGCAGATCGACGCCAGCAATCAGCAAGGCCTGATGACCTTGAGTAAGCTGCAGGGCAAGTTCGGCGACGGCCATTTCTCCGTGCCGGGTGCGGTCGACATTCGCAAACCGGTGACGCAGGCGGCTTTCCAGCCTGAGCTGGATAACATCGCCATTGCGCCGCTGCTGAAAGCGCTCGAACTGCCTGAAACGCTGCAAGGCACCGTCTCACTGAAAGGCGATCTCAGTGGAGCAGGCTTGAGCATCGAAGAGGCAAAACGTTACTGGCAGGGCAGTGCCGATCTCGAAGCGGCCAACCTGCAGCTGTCACAGCTGAATCTGCAACAAATGGTGCGTCGTGCTGTGGCGCGCGTCAGCAGTCGTGTCACCAACGATCAGCCTGATGAGCAGGGAATTCAGCAGCTGAGCGGTCGGGTTAGCCTTAAGCAGGGCATTATCACGTTACCGGATTTGCAGGGCGGCAACAGTCGCATGGCGGTGCAAACCAAAGGCAATGTGGATATGGTTAAACAGCAGCTCGACATCACCATTAATATGATGCTGCGCGGCTGGCAAGGCGACGACAAGTTAGCCAATCTGTTGAATCAGCAAACCATTCCACTGCGCATGTACGGCGGCTGGGATAATTTGCAGTACTCATTGCCGGTGGACGACGTGGTGCGCCAGCAGCTGCAAAGCGAAGCCAAGTCGCGCTTGAATCAGTGGCTGGATCGCCAGCAGCCCGCGAAGCAGCCTTGAGGATTTCAGGTGCGCAGCTATGCGCACCTGATGTTTATGGGGTAAGCGGAACAATCTCTACTTTCTGTACGCGATGATTTTCTACCTGCAAGGTGCGCAGCAGATAATCGCCAATTTTTAACTCTTCCCCTTCCTGCGGCACATGTTGCAGGCTATCCATCAGTAAACCCGCCAGCGTATGATAATTGCGTTTGTCGTCGAGGGGCAGCTGCACGTAGACCGCTAAATCCTCCAGCGGCATGTGGCCATTTGCCACCCAGCCGCCGTCGGGAAGCGGTTGGATGTCATAGCGCGCGTCAATTTTCTCCCCTTCGTTGGGCAGGTTACCGGCGATGGTTTCCATCAAGTCACTCAGCGTGACGACACCTTCTATCGAACCGAACTCATCCACCACAAAAGCAAAATGCGTCCGTGCATTACGGAACTGCTCCAGCGCCTGCAGCAACGTGACGCGTTCCGGAAAGATCAGCGGCTGGCGAATCAGCGAGCGTAAGTCGAGTGATTTGCTGTGCAAAGATTGATGCAGCAAATCGATCACGTGCACCACGCCGAGCGGATCGCGGCCGTGTTCGGTTATGAGAATGCGCGTGTGCTGATTGCGATCCAGCTTGGCCATAATCTCCGCGGGATCTTCAGCGAGGTCGATATGCTCGACGTCATGACGCGAAGTCATAATGCTATTGATCTGCCGCTGACCCAGCCCTAACACGCGCGCAATCATGCGGCGCTCCTGGCGATTGAATAGCGCGCCTTCTTCGCTGTCGCTCACCAGTGAAGCGGTATCCGCATCAAGTTCAGCGCGCTGCGCCTCGCCACGTAGAATACGCAGTACCGCTTCGGAGGTGCGCTGGCGCAAGGGGCGCCCGGCAGTGAGAAAGCGGCGGCGGTTAAACATCGCCAGCTGGTTGAGTATCTCAATGACAATTGAGAAACCAATTGCCGCGTAGAGATAGCCTTTGGGAATAATAAAGCCCAATCCCTCGGCAACCAGACTAAAGCCGATCATCAGTAAGAAACTCAGGCAAAGAATGACAATGGTGGGATGGCCGTTGACGAAGCGCGTTAACGGCTTACTCGCGAGCAGCATCAGAAGAATCGCCACGGTCACCGCAGCCATCATCACGGGTAACTGATTAACCATGCCAACCGCAGTAATCACCGCATCCAGCGAGAAGATGGCGTCCAGCACCACTATTTGCGCCACCACCGGCCAGAATTTAGCACCGTTCTTATTTTGACCAGTTTCCTCGTCAGCGCCTTCAAGCCGACTGTTTAATTCCGTAGTGGCTTTATAAAGAAGAAAGAAGCCGCCGGATAGCAGCAGCAGATCGCGGGCGCTGAAAGGGTGATGCCACAGCGTAAACAGCGGTTGCGTTAGCGTCACCAGCCAGGAAAGAGATGCCAGCAGCGCTAAACGCGACAGCAGCGCGAGCAGGAGTCCGATGACGCGGGCGCGGTCACGATCGGTTGGCGGCAACTTTTCGACGAGGATGGCAATGAAAACCAGGTTATCAATGCCCAATACCAGCTCCAGAACGATTAGCGTTACTAATCCTGCCCAGAGCGACGGATCAACGATCCACTCCAACATGCGTTAATCACCTTAATGTCTATGAATTGAGCTTAATCTGATGATAGTGAATCGTAGAAAAGGGTACAAATACGTCCCAGCTCAGTAAATCCGCGTATCAGCTTAAACATAGCGAATATTCTTGATTGCTGATGGGTAAGGATAAGACGAAAGTATGGATAAACAACTTAGCTAAGTAACGATCGCTATTAATTGTTCCAGGCAGGCAAGTGCGTGCAATTTTGATGCAAAGTAATTAGAGGCTGAGTATCGAATTATTCTGATTTTTGCTGAGGAATGGGCTGAAAGCGCTGGCATCAATACTTATGGCTGGTAGTCTTTTTCCTAAAATAGTACATGCAAGACGGGGCCTACTTGTAAACAAGCCAGTAATAACTAGTATAGCAACGTGCTAGTAAATGTCTGCGCCAAAGCTGTTAATAGCGCGCTCCTTAGCCTTCTAATGTTGTGAATTGTGATCGTGCGCGGGCCACGACCGGTAATTAGCGCATAAATACCGCATAAAAACAGGCTGTAAATAGGATGATTTAAGCGGTATTGGCAGCGACAGCCAAGGGCGGTAGCGTGCCAAAAGTGCTTTCTGTACGGTAATAAAGTCTGTCATTGTGGCAAGGGAAGTCAGACTAATCTGTTGGTATTCATCATAATTCTCTTGCTTACTAAAGCGAGAATGAGTTTGGCCTCAGAGAATTTGCCGCAGATTGCCTCAACAAATGCAGCGAATATATCGCTCATTTATTACACAGGCTTGAGGCGTTAGGGATTAGGGAAATAATATAAAAGAGTTAAATATGCGCGATAACGAAATTACATATAAAAGTCTTCTGACCAAAATTTTACTGGCGTGCTCGGATTTAATTTGTTTCAACGCGGCGTTGTTTATTGCCATGGCGTTGATTAATTCGTTCACAGATTCTCCGCTGGCAGATATATCTGAAAAATACCTGCATTTAAAAATCGCTACACACATTGCGCTTTCGGTTATTTGCGTAGGCTGGTTCTGGGTTCGACTGCGTCATTATACGTATCGCAAACCATTCTGGTTCGAGCTCAAAGAGATATTTCGTACCATTCTTATTTTCTCTGTCATTGATTTGTCAATTTCAGCGCTTTCACAGTGGCAAATGTCGCGTTTCGTCTGGGTCATGACCTGGATTCTGGCACTGATTCTGCTTCCTTTAGCGCGTGCTATCTCTAAACGTGTACTGAATCATTTCGGCATGTGGAAGAAGCAAACCATCATTATCGGTAGCAGCCGCAACGCACAGGAAGCCTGGCAGGCGCTGCAGAGCGAAGAGGTGATGGGTTTTGATGTCATTGCCTTTTTCGACGTCGATAAAAGTTGCCCACAAGCCAGCATCGCCGGCGTACCCGTTCTGCATAATGAGCAGGAGCTGTGGCATCTGACCAACAGCGAAACCCAGTTCATCGTGGCGGTGGAGTTCGAACAGAGCCAGCATCGCGATCACTGGCTGAAAAACCTGGCGAAGCATAACTGCCGTTCGGTTTCAGTGATTCCAACGCTGCGCGGTGTACCGCTCTACGGCACCGACATGGCCTACATCTTTAGTCATGAAGTGATGATTCTGCGTGTTAACAATAACCTGGCGAAACGCACTTCGCGCTTCCTGAAGCGTGCATTCGATATCGTCGGCGCGTTGGGCATTATTCTGGCGCTGTCACCTGCATTGCTGGTTCTGGGCTTTATGGTCGGCCGTGATGGTGGGCCGCCGATTTACGGTCACGAACGTGTGGGTATGAATGGTCGCAAATTCAAATGCCTGAAATTCCGCTCAATGGTGATCAACTCGAAAGAGGTGCTGGAAGAGGTACTGCGTACCGATCCGGTGGCACGCGCCGAGTGGGATAAAGACTTCAAACTGAAGAACGATCCGCGCATTACCAAAGTCGGTCACTTCATCCGTAAAACCAGTCTGGATGAGCTGCCGCAGCTGTGGAACGTGGTTCGTGGTGATATGAGCCTGGTCGGTCCCCGCCCGGTGATTGAAGATGAACTGTGCCGTTATGCGGGTGACGTCGATTATTACCTGATGGCAAAACCAGGCATGACGGGATTGTGGCAGGTTAGCGGTCGTAACGACGTTGACTATGAAACGCGCGTCTATTTCGACTCGTGGTATGTGAAGAACTGGTCGCTGTGGAATGACATCGCGATTCTGTTTAAAACGGTTGGCGTAGTGCTTAAACGCGATGGCGCCTATTGATAGACAGCGAGACCGGGGAAGGGCAGCAACATCCCCGGTTGAAAACTGCCGGTGCTGGGTGTGTCGTGATATAAACAACAGCCGTTAATGCACCCGATTAAACGGGTTATTTGCCGGTTGATGAAATACCCACTTTAATTGATGTCGTCTTTAGACACGGTGACAACATAAAACCAAGGGAGCGAATAATAATGACCCACAGTTTCAGTGTTTAACCCGTCACATTAATTTTTTGTAAGACGCTTACACAGCGGGCGATTTCGCCTCTATCAATCATTAACTGATAGCGAAGAATCAGATGATAATGAAAATTAAATTGATACCTTTACTGGTATCCGCGACTTTTCTCTCCGGATGTACCATTGAACCGGGTTCTCACCTTTCCACCAGTGGAAAAGATGTCATTGAGCAACAGGATAGCAACTATGACATCGACAAATATGTAAACGTCTTCCCGCTCACGCCGCGTCTGGTTGAACAGATGCGTCCGAAGCCGTTAGTCGCGCAGGCTAACCCCTTGCTGCAAAATGAGATCCAGAGCTACGAATACCGCATCGGCGTGGGTGACGTGCTTAACGTTACCGTCTGGGATCACCCAGAGTTAACGACGCCAGCGGGCCAGTACCGTAGCGCCAGCGACACCGGTAACTGGGTGCAGGCTGATGGCACGATCTTCTACCCATACATTGGTAAAGTCCGCGTCGCGGGCCGTACCGTGACCGAGATCCGCACCGAAGTGGCGCGTCGTCTGGCTCAGTTCATTGAAAGCCCACAGGTTGACGTTAACGTTGCCTCGTTCCGTTCGCAGAAAGCCTACATCACCGGTTCTGTGACCACCTCGGGACAGCAGCCAATCACCAACGTGCCGCTCACCGTGCTTGATGCGGTTAACGCCGCCGGCGGCCTGGCCGCTGACGCTGACTGGCGCAACGTGGTGCTGACGCACAACGGTAAAGAACAACGTATTTCGCTGCAGGCGCTGATGCAAAATGGCGACCTGAGCCAAAACCATCTGCTCTATCCGGGCGACATTCTGTACGTTCCGCGTAATGATGATCTGAAAGTCTTTGTGATGGGCGAAGTGAAGCAGCAGTCAACGCTGAAGATGGACCGCAGCGGCATGACTCTGGCTGAAGCGCTGGGCAACTCGCAAGGTATGGATCAGACCACCTCTGATGCCACCGGTGTGTTCGTTATTCGTCCAATTCGTGGCACCAACCGCACCAAGATTGCCAACATCTATCAGTTGAATACCAAAGATGCGGCTTCGATGGTGATGGGCACCGAATTCCAGCTTGAGCCGTACGACATCGTCTACGTCACCGCCACGCCAATTACCCGTTGGAACCGTGTGATTTCAGGCCTGCTGCCGAACATCGTGGGTGTTGATGATGCCAGCTCCGCGGCACTTCGTTTCCGTAACTGGTCGGACTAAGGGTCCGCCATGATTAAGTCCGTGTTAGTCGTCTGCGTCGGCAACATTTGCCGCTCCCCCACCGGGGAGCGTCTGTTCAAGCGCGCGCTACCTAATCTCCGGATCGCTTCTGCAGGGCTGGGTGCTCTGCAAGGCTATCCGGCGGACCAGAAGGCCATTGATGTCGCCGCCGAACACGGCGTGTCGCTCGAAGGCCATCAGGCGCAGCAGTTAACGGCCAGTATGTGCCGTGACTACGACCTGATTCTGGTAATGGAAAAGCGACACGTTGAGCAGGTGAATCGCATCGATCCAGCCGCACGCGGAAAAACCATGCTGCTTGGGCACTGGCTCAACCAACAGGAAATTACGGATCCGTACAAAAAAAGTCGCGAGGCCTTTGAAGAGGTCTACGGGTTACTGGAAAACGCTACCCAGAAATGGGTCAACGTATTAAGCCGATAGTTGGGATTATCCATGAATATCAAAAACAAGGTTATGACCGCGCCAAAGGAAGATTCGAATGGATGGGATCTGGCGCATCTTGTGGGACAGCTGATTGATCATCGCTGGATCATTGTTGCCGTTACCGCATTCTTCATGCTGGTGGCGACCCTCTACACACTGTTTGCCACGCCAATCTACAGCGCCGATGCCATGGTGCAGGTTGAGCAGAAGAACACCGCATCGGTTCTGAACGAACTGCAGGATGTGCTGCCCGCTACGCCGGCTTCCGATACCGAGATTCAGATTGTTGAGTCGCGTATGGTGCTGGGTAAAACGGTAAACGACCTCGGTCTGGATACTGTGGTACAGCAGAACTACTTCCCGGTGATTGGTAAAGGTTTGTCACGCCTGATGGGCAACAAGCCAGCCAATATCGCTATTTCGCGCCTGGAAATTCCACGCACAATCGAAAAGCGTACCGTGCAGCTGGAAGTCACCGGCCCGGATACCTATACCGTCACCAACGATGGTGATGAGCTGTTTAAAGGTCGTGTTGGTCAGCTGGAGCAGCATGGCGATGTGACTATGCTGGTGAGTGATATTCAGGCGGATGAAGGCACCAGCTTCAATGTCACCAAACTCACTGATTTGCAGGCGATTAAAAACGTTCTGGGCGCGCTGACGGTAGCCGATAAAGGCAAAGCCACCGGTGTGTTGGGTCTTGAGTTCCAACACGAAGATCCAGAGCAGGCCAGCCGCATCCTGAACCAGATTGTCAATAATTACCTGCTGCAGAACGTAGAGCGCAAATCCGAACAAGCAGAGAAAAGCCTTGAGTTCCTGCGCGGACAGCTGCCGAACGTACGCGCTAAGCTGGATGATGCTGAAGATAAGCTGAATACCTTCCGTCGTCAGAACGAGTCGGTAGATATGTCGCTGGAAGCGAAATCTGCGCTGGATTCCTCTGTCAGCGTGCAGACTCAGCTGAACGAGCTGACGTTCCGTGAAGCGGAAGTATCGCAGCTGTTCACGAAGGATCACCCGACCTACCGCGCCCTGCTGGAAAAACGCAAAACGCTGGAAGGCGAGCAGGCACAGCTGAACAAGAAAATTGCCGGCATGCCGCAAACGCAACAAGAGATTCTGCGTCTGACGCGTGATGTGCAGTCAGGTCAGGAAATCTACATGCAGCTGCTGAATCGTCAGCAAGAGCTGGGTATCAGCAAAGCCAGTACCGTGGGTGATGTACGTATCATTGATGGTGCTGAAACAGCCGCAAGTCCTGTTGCACCGAAGAAGGCGCTGATCATTGCTGCCGGTCTGATTCTGGGCCTGATGCTGTCGGTAGGTCTGGTGCTGCTGAAAGCGCTGTTCCATCACGGTATCGACAACCCAGAGCAGCTGGAAGAGCTGGGCATGAACGTCTATGCCAGCGTACCGCTCTCTGAATGGCAGCGTAAGAAAGATACCGAAGCGCTGGCGCGTCGCGGTCACAAAGAGAAGAGTGACCCGCACAACACGCTGCTGGCGTTGGGTAATCCAACTGACCTGTCCATCGAAGCGATTCGTAGCCTGCGTACCAGCCTGCACTTCGCGATGATGGAAGCGAAAAACAATATCCTGATGATCACCGGCGCTAGCCCAGGCATTGGTAAAACCTTTATCTGTGCCAACCTGGCAACGCTGGTATCAAAAGCGGGTCAGCGTGTGCTGTTCATCGATGGTGATATGCGTCGCGGCTATACCCATGAATTGCTGGGTGCGGATAACAAATCTGGCCTGTCTAACGTGCTGTCAGGTAAGAGCGAGTTCTCACCGGCGATGATTCAGAAGGGCGTTTACGGCTTCGACTTCCTGCCGCGTGGCCAGGTGCCACCAAACCCGTCTGAGTTGCTGATGCACCGTCGTATGAGCGAGCTGCTTGATTGGGCCAGCAAGAACTACGATTTGGTACTGATCGATACGCCGCCGATTCTGGCCGTCACCGATGCTTCAATCATCGGTAAGCTGGCAGGCACGTCGCTGATGGTGGCGCGTTTCGAAACCAACACCAGCAAAGAACTGGATGTCAGTTACAAGCGCTTCGCGCAGAACGGCATCGAAATTAAAGGCGTGATCCTCAACGCCGTAGTACGTAAAGCGTCGAATGCCTACGGTTATGGCTACGATTATTACAACTACGAATACGGCAAAGAGACCAAGAGCTAAGCAGTAACCATGTGGGGCGGTTTACCGCCCCTTTTTTATGGTGAATAGGGGTTAAGCCAGGTGCGCAACAATGCGCACCCTACGCCTTGTAGGGGCGCCATCAATGGCGACCGGTGAGCAATTTAAGGGGTGCGTTTTGCATCCTTACACATACACACAGCACAGTCTTAGGTATTCCCGTGATGGTACGTACAGTCTTAATGAGAAAAGAAACTAACGGCATGATTTTTCAGAGCAAAGCCGATTCCTTTCTCAGGGCTGAACGCGTTACCGTTGAATCTGGAACAGCTGTTTAAGAGGTGCTGGCAATGCAGGACATCCGCTTCTCAATTGTAATTCCCGCGTATAACGCGTCGAAATCGATTGTAACGACGCTAGATTGCGTCAGAGCGCAAACTTACCGCAATTTTGAAGTGATTATTGTGGATGACAAATCGGCCGATGCGGCCGAACTGGCGCAGGTGGTACGCGGTGAGCGTTATCAGGATCTGGACATCAAACTGGAGCTATCTGAGGTCAAACTCAACGGCGCCGGCGCCCGTAATAAAGGTATCGAATTGGCCACGGGCGATTTTATCAGCTTCCTTGATGCTGATGATGAGTGGCACCCGGACAAGCTGCTGACGGTCAGTGAAACCATCGCCAAACTGGAGGCGCAGGGCAAATCACGCTACGTCATCTTTAGCCAGGTGAACATCCATCAGGATGGCAGCTTCCTGAAGGTGATGCCGATGCAGCCGCCCGGTAAAAATGAAACCGTGGCGGAATATCTGTTTGGCTGTTACGGCTTTATTCAGACCAGCACCATTGTGCTGAAGCGTGAAGATGCCGCGCAGATTCAGTTTGATGCGCGTTATATCCGCCATCAGGATTACGATTTCTGTATCCGTGCCGATCGCATGGGCTACGCCTTCGTGATGATCGACCAGCCGCTGGCGACTTACCATCTGGTGACCAAGTTTGGTTCCAAGCACAAAGGCGAGTCGGTGAAATACTCCTTCTTCTGGCTGGATACCATGAAGCCGCATCTGACGACGCGCGATATCCATACCTACAAAGCGTTCAAGCTGCCGCTGCGCTACAAGATGGATGGTAAATCGCTGCAAGCCAGTCTCAGCTTTGCGCGCTACTTCTTCCTCACCAATCGTGATAACCGCGCCTACTTCATGAATCGCTTGCTCGATAAGGTGAAGTCGCGCTTTTCCGGTAGAAGAGCCGTTTCCTGATTCACATTTTTTAGACTTTCACTTGCTCCCATCACGGGGGCAATTTTTTGGTTCCTGAAACTCCGGGTAGACAAATGACAAATCATGTTGGCACCATCGGTATTGTGATGCCGATGTATAACGCGCGAAATACGGTACTGCGTGCAGTGGATTCGATCCGCAATCAGACCTACAGCGACTGGCATCTTTACCTGATTAACGATAAATCGACCGATGACTCTCTCGCCGTGGTGCGTGAGCAGTGTCAGGATGCGCGCATTACCATCCTCGATAATGAGAAGAATCTCGGTGCGGCGGAAACCCGTAACGTCGGTCTGCGCGCGGCGCAAGAAGAGATTATCGCGTTCCTCGATAGCGATGATGAGTGGCATGGGGAAAAGCTGGCGGAACAGGCCGCTGCGATTGCCGCGGGTGACGATTTTGTTATCACGCATTATCACTACAAAACCAAAACTGCCGACCACGACATTAACTACAACAAACCCTATCTGCAGCAGGAAAACTTCGTGAAGAAGCAGTATCGCGTGTGCTTCTCTTCAGTGTGTTTCCGCCGTCCTCCGCAGGGCATCTTCTTCCAGCGCAAAGGCCACGAAGATTTCCTGTTCCTCTATGAGCTGTTCCTCCGCTACAAACAAGCCCGCGTGATCCAGAAAACCTTGGTCAACTATTACGAGTTGGGCGATTCACTGTCGCGCAACAAAAATAAAGCGGCGAAGTGGCACCTCGAATTATTAAGAATTATCTATAAAAACAATCCGTTAAAAGTATATTACTATTACACGTGGTACATGGTTAATGGCGTCCTCTTCGCTCTGAAGCATCGTTAGACCCGGCATCCTTCGCGCCGCAGCCGCGTTGGCCGCGCACGTCCACCCCGGTCACTTACTGAAGTAAGCTCCCGGGGATGAACGCACTTGCCGCCTTGCTGCGCCACGAATGATTTGGGTCTCTTTATTCGGTATTTTTGAGGTGGAAAGGATTTTATGAAAAAGATCGTCCTGGTGATTAAAGATGCCTACTCGTATGCGGGCACGGAAAACATCTGCAACTTTATGTCTGAGTGCCTTGGCGAGCAGCATGAAGTCACCATTTATTCGCTGGAAGGCAATGGCAAAACCTTTTATCCGTTCGATCGGGTAAAGAAAATTGTCAGCTTTGAAGGCCACAGCAACCCGATTAAAAGCGCCGTCGCTAGCATTCATCAGGAAGGCTTCGACAGCGTATTTCTGATCAGCATGGGCCGCCTGAGCGTGATGTTTGCGTTCTGGAACCTGATGGCACTAAAGAAAAAGCGTTTCAAAGCCTATGCCTGCGAACACATTGCAATTAACTCATTTAGTAAACCGATCAAGCTGCTGAAGTGGCTGATGCTGCGCTACTACGACCAGGTGATTGTTTTAACCGACAAAGATCATCAGGTGTTTAATCGCTGGAACATCGCCAGTCAGCAAATCCCCAATCCCGTGGTGTATAAGGCGTTTCAACGCCAGACGCGTAGCCGCCAGGCGTTAGCGGTGGGGCGTCTCGATAACCAAAAAGGTTTCGATCTGCTGCTGGATATCTGGGCTGATTTCAGTAAGAAACACCCGGAGTGGAAACTGGTGATTGCCGGTGACGGCGAACTGCGCCAGCAGTTGCACGATCAGGCGGCTGCATTGGGTATCACTAACAGCGTCAACTTCGTCGGCAAAGTCAGCAACATCAACGATTACTACCGCGAAAGTGACATGGCGCTGATGACCTCGCGCTATGAAGGTTTGCCGCTGGTGCTGCTGGAAGCCAAATCCTGGTCGCTGCCGGTGGTGGCTTACGACTGCCCAACCGGGCCGCAGGAGATTATCAACCACGGTGAAGATGGCTTCCTGGTACCGATGAATGATAAAGCCATGTTTATCAAGCGCATGGAGCAGCTCGCCAGTGATGATGGCCTGTTCTACGCCATGAGTGAAAAAACCAAAGAAACCGCGCTCAAGTTTGACGGTAACCAGATCAAACAGAGCTGGCTCGCGCTTGTTTAGTGCCAATTATCGTGCCTCGGGAATCCTTTTTGGCCGCATAACCACGGGAATTGAAGCATGAAAAGAAGAGAAGTCTTGCAGACCGCAGCCTCCTCCATTGTTGCCGCGCTCTCAGTCAGCGCGTTTTCCAGCTACGCCGCAAAAAGTGGTCAGCCAACGTTAAAAGCCGTCGATCCTTCCAGCGTTCCGCAGGGCGATGTGCCGATTCTGACGCCAGAAAACGTCTATACCATGCCGCCGCAGTTCTGGCAGAACTTCGAAGGCAAACTGTGGATTGGTAAGGCGGGCAGCGATGCCAGCCAAACCGGCAATCAAATCCCGGTATTCCTGCGCGATGCCAATGGCAAAGTGTCACAAATCAGTCAACCGATTGCGTTGAACAAGGGTAACTTCGCGCAGTTTATTCATGATAATGCCGCGTTGATTGCCAATCCTGCGCACTCAATGGTCGTCGAGGACGATCAGGGCAACACGCTGTTCTCGATCAGCGATGTATCGCGTCCTAACCAAAGCAACTTCAGCCAGCGACTGGCGCAGCCGAACGGTTATCAGCTGATCGGTGAAATTCCGTCGGTGGAGGAGTTGCGTAAAACCCGTCCGCTGTTTGCCGGTGCCAAAATTAAGCTGAAAAGCTGGCATGAAGGGCTGGAAGTGGGCGGTGGTGAATTTGTCGGCACCTTTGGCGATGCCAAAGATGATGGCGGTGTGAACTTCAGCGGCAACGGTTTCGCCTGGCGTCGCGTGGTAGAAGACTTCAATCGTCTGACGCTGTTTGATTTCGGCGCCATCGCCGATGGCAAAACCGATACTGCACCGGCGATCAAAGCCATGTATCAGTGGTCGATTGATGCCAGCCAGCAAATCTGCGTGCAGTTCCCGGCGGGCACATTCTTCGTGTCCGAGTGTGATTTCGGTGATACGCAACGTCGCTTCTTCCGTATTTCCGGTGCCATGGTCAACTTTGGCTATTTCCCGGCGACCACGCTGGTTTCCGATGGCCGCTCCGAATTCCTGTTCCAGGTAAATGCGCGCTGGACTGAAATCTCCAACCTGAACTTCAACGGCAACACCGACAAGCGTCCGAATAAACAGGGGTTGTTCCGCAATACCTGTCCGGGCGGCCAGTTCTTCCGTGGCGCGTGCTTGCGCTTCAATCAGGTGGGCGGCGTCTCGCTCAGCCTGCTGGATACGCTGGATTGTAAAATCGACCAGTGGTACGCCAACGCCTGTACCGGTGATGTGATTAAAGCCAGCTGGTCTGGTCAAAAGGCCGGTGCGTGGGATCACAGCACCGCGATTGAACTCTCCAACTTTAATGCGCAGCACTGTAAAGGCGGCATGGTGTTGAACCTGCCGCGCTGTAGCCAATCGATCATTCACAACGGCTGGATTGAGCACAGCGATTTTCCTGGCGATATCTCAAACGGGCAATGGATTGTTGATGCGTTAAGCATTGAGGATTGTAAGAACCCGCTGAATGCGCGCAACTCGCGCCTGAATATGCGTCAGACCAACTTACAGGCAGGCAGCTGGATTGATAACTCGCTGGAAGGTGAGCGCTGGCTGAATATCTGGGAGATGGGTTCCACGCGCGTTGAATCTTATGGCGTCGCTATCGACGGCAGCCTGAAATACAACTACATCACTTCACGTTTCCGCCTCACCAATAACACCAATCAGGAGACCTGGTTTGAGCTGGGCAACTTCTATTCGCCGGCGGTGGGTGATAGCTGGGAAATCGAAGTGTTTGGTCAGTCGCAGTTCAGTAACGGTACCGCCAATCAACCGCTGATGGATCTTATCGACGGCAAAGGCACTGGCGGACGTACGGTGATCCATCTGCAGCGCAAGAAGAGTAAAGCGGAAGCCAGTTGGTCAGCCGAAGGCAGTTCGCCGGTGGTGGATGTACGTTTCGAACCGCGCACAGAAACGGATACCAAGGTGTACGTCAAGCTGGCGGGCTGGACGCCGACCACCGCGGTGTTGATCAAAAGCACCGCCAAGGATCGCTTCCTGACCGGTCGCTGTGCGCGCGTTGATGCTGTGATGGATAAAGGTGCGCCGGGCAGCGGTGCGCAACAGGCGCCGCAGCGCTTCAGCCTGCACAACGGCAAAGCCGGCGTCGGCGGTAACGAGCAGGGTGATTTGCTGTTGGCGTCGCGCGCGCTGAAGCCGGAACAGGTGGATGCGCGTGAGCCGAAAGGGTTTATTTCCGTCGTCATTAATGGCGAGCAGGTTGCGATGCCGTATTTCGCCATTAAGTCGTAACACGTAGGAACCCAACGTAGCGGCGCAATTTATTGCGCCGCTACGGAATATGCATAATTTGTAAGCAGTAATGAATAGAAATGCATTTAGCAGCGCTTTTTTGGGGTTTATTCCCATTGCAGTCATTTAACACAGAGTTCATTTTGCCAGTGCGGTTATTGGCGGCTTGTAAAATTACAAAAATTTTTCCGGAGTTTTTTTATGAAAATCTTATTGGTAGGAAACCATACCTGTGGAAATCGCGGGGATGGCGCGATTTTACGAGGGCTGATTGATTCGCTCAAATCTGCGCGCGCGGATTTGGATATCGATGTCATCAGCCGTTATCCAACAAGCTCTGGCTATTTACTGCAGCAGCACATCCAGCAGGATTCCCTGTTCCTGCACAACAGCAAATCGGGCAAGGGTTTGGTGGGCAGCCTCAAGCGCAAAGTGGCGAACCGTCTGATGCCGGACATCATGATGGCGCACCTGGGCAAAGGCGGTTTATACAAATCGTTCTCGGTGCCACCGCACCTGGCGGCCTTCACCCAAAGCCTCGCGCAATATGATGCAATCATCCAGGTTGGCGGATCGTTCTTCGTCGACCTGTATGGTGTAACGCAGTTCGACCACGCGCTTTGTGCGCTGATGGCGAAAAAGCCGCTGCATATGGTTGGCCACTCGGTAGGACCGTTTGAAAACCCGCGCGTTAATGCGCTGGCAAACTTTGTGTTCGATCGCGTCGACAGCCTGGTGCTGCGCGAAGAGGTGAGCCACGATCGTCTGAAACAAGATGGCGTGACCACCAGCAAAGTGAAGAAGGGCGTTGATACCGCGTTCCTGGTGCAGGCGCGTGAAGTGGCGAATCCTAGCCATAACCTGCTGCACTGGCAGGCGATTATCAGCGCGCGTAAAACCATTGCGATTACCGTGCGTGAACTGGCGCCGTTCGATAAACGTCTCGGCGTGACGCAGAAAGAGTATGAAGCTGCCTTTGGCCGCGTGATCAACGCGATGATTGCCGAAGGTTATCAGGTGGTTGCGTTTTCTACCTGTACCGGTATCGACAGCTACGCGAAAGACGACCGCATGGTGGCGCTGACGCTGCGCGATCATGTCGAGCATCCCGAGCATTACCATGTCATCATGGACGAGTTCAACGATCTCGAACTCGGCATCCTGCTCAGCCATTGTCATCTGACCATTGGTACCCGCCTGCACTCCGCCATCATCTCCATGAACTTTGGTACGCCAGCCGTGGCCATCAACTACGAGCACAAATCGCTCGGCGTGATGAAACAGCTCGGCCTGCCGCAGATGGCCACCGATGTGCAGAGCCTGATGGACGGTTCACTCATCGACAAAGTGCAGACAGTGCTGGCCGACTACGACAACGTGAAACACAAAGTTGATACCGCGGTGGCGCAGGAGCGTGAGATTGGTAACCGCATTACAGCAGAAATTCTCAACGTCCTGGGGTGAAGTGATGAAGCTGACCTTTTTCACCATGCGTTTTCCTGTTGCCTCTGAGACGTTTGTGCTCAATCAGGTGACGCATTTCATCGACGCAGGCTACGACGTGGAGATTATCTCCGTGTTCCCGGGCGATATGATCAATCGCCACGCTGCGTTCGATGACTACAATTTGGCAGCGAAAACCCACTATTTACTGCCGGAAGAGAAAGTATCCAACCTCGATAAGCTAACGCAGCGTATCGGCTTGATACTGCCGAAAATCACCAAAGGCGCGCTACTTAAGTCGCTGAATGTGCGTCGCTATGGCGCACAGGCCAGCAAACTGCTGCTGCCGGCCATTGTCGCCAACACCAAGCAGCCTTATACCGCTGATGTGTTTCTGGTGCACTTCGGCTATGCCGGCGCGTTGGCCAACAAGCTGCGCGAACTCGGCGTGTTGAAAGGCAAGCAGGCGACGGTGTTCCACGGCGCGGATATTTCGCGTCGCCACATCCTCGAAGAGCACAAGCTCGACTACATCAACCTGTTCAAACAGAGCGAGTTGATGCTGCCTATCAGCCACTTGTGGGAGAACAAGCTGATTGAGATGGGTTGTCCGCGTGAGAAGGTACGCGTGACGCGCATGGGCATCGAGCCGGAGAAGTTTAACTTCCGTCCGCGTGAAGCGTTCCATCAACCGCTGCGCATCGTTTCCGTCGCGCGTCTGACCGAGAAAAAAGGACTGGATGTGGCAGTGAAAGCCAGCGAAATCCTGCGCAATAACGGCGGCCAGTTCCAGTTCACCATCATCGGTAACGGCGAGCAGGATGGCATGATGCGCGAGCATATTGCGCGCGCCGGATTGCAGGAGTTCGTCACCATGCCGGGCTTTAAGCCGCAGGATGAGATTCGTCAGGCGTTGAACGAGGCGGATATCTTCCTGCTGCCGTCCAAAACCGCTGCGGATGGCGATATGGAAGGCATTCCGGTGGCGCTGATGGAAGCGATGGCGGTGGGTTTACCGGTGGTGTCTACCTATCACAGCGGCATTCCTGAGCTGATTGACAATGACGTCAGCGGCTGGCTGGTGGCGGAAAACGATCCGGACGAGCTGGCGGCCACGCTGCTGCGTCTGTCGCGCGGGGATGTCGATGTGGCACCGGTAGTCGCGGCAGCGCGACAGAAAGTCGAAACCGAGTTCAATCAGCACATCGCCTACGGTGAGCTGGCGAAAATTCTGGAGCGCATGGTGTGAGCGGATTAAAAAAACAGGCCGTTTGGCTGTTTGGTAGTACCTGTTTTGCCGCATTGCTTCAGGTGTTACAGCTCGCCGTACTGGCGCGCAAACTCGAAACGCACGAGCTGGGTTTACTGGCGATCATCAATGCGATTCTGGCGGTGGCGACCGTGCTGCAGGATATGGGCATGAGCAGCTACATCGTGCATCGCCAGGATATTAATCGCCGCGAGCAGAGCACCATTTACTGGGTGAACGTCTCGCTCAGTTTCTGCACCGGCTTGATTATGTTGGCGATCGCTTATCCGGTGGCGTGGTTCTATCACCTGCCGGAGCTGGTGGGTTTGATCATGCTCACCAGCCTCAACTTCCTCGTGCTGGGACATCTGTCGCAGTATCAGGCGCACTATGTGAAAACCAAACGCATGGTGACGCTGGCGAAGATTGAGATGGCCACCAAGCTGTTTGCCTTCCTGTGCACCGTCGCGATGCTGTATTACACCTCGCTAACCGTGGCGGCGGCGATTCTTGGCCTGTTCATCAACGCCTTCACGCGCATTCTCTGTATGATCTACTTCGGGGAGAAGTCGTGGCGTCCAACCTGGGAATTCGACGGCAAAACCTTTGTTAGCGCAGTGCGTTACGGCGTGTATCAGCTCGGTTCGCAAACCATTAACCAGCTACGCACCCAGGCGGATGCGCTGATCGTCGGCAAAGTGATGGGCGCCGAGATGCTGGGGATCTACTCGCTGGCAAAAGAGCTGATCCTGCAACCGCTGAAACTGGTTTCGCCGGTGATTAACCGCCTGGCGCTGCCGCGTTTTGCTGAGAAGCAACACGATCCTGAGCAACTGAAAAAGCTGTTCCTGAAGGGCACCTTCGTCATCATGCTGTTCAGCAGCGTGATGTATCTGGCGATTGGCATTCTGTCACCGGTGATTGTGCGCGTGCTGTACGGTCCTGCACATGAGCAGGTTTACCATCTCATTCCGCTGATGCTGTTGTTTGGCATGCTGCGTCCGATGGGCGGCTTAACCGGTGCGATCTCACAGGCTAACGGGCGCACCAACGTTGAGTTCTACTGGAACATTGTTGCCAGCCTGGTGGTGGTGGCCGTGCTGGCGACCACCTACATCTGGCCGAACGTGCTGTATGTAGCTCTGACGCTGTCGATCTCGCAAGTGCTGATCTCGGCCTTTGCGCATCCATTCTTCATCAAACCGGTGATTGGCATCCGCTTTATGCCGTATGCGCGTCAGTGGGTTTCGGTGTCGGTGGTGTTTGTTGGTCTGATGATGCTGGTAAATCATTTCAATCTGTTCGTCATGCCGGAATGGTTTGAAGGCATGCTGTAATTGTGTCGTGGTCACCCAGGCGGGTGACCACGACATGTTCCCAGGGTTCGCATGAGTGCGAACCCTGTTCATTTCCGCAGGACTATTTTCTCACCTCACTATTCTGAAAATCTCTGGTCTCACTCGCCGCAATGTTGACCCAATCCTTCCACTGTTTTTCAGCGGTTTAGCGTAGCCGATTGCCTGGTAAATCAAGCTGCAGTTGAAGGGCAAATTGGCGTTTTTTGATGGCGCGACAGAGAGTTAGTGCCGGTTTTTCAGATTAAGATTATACTTGCTCGACCGGCCGATCCTGCATAATCGACCTCACGCATTCACTTCATGAAATGGAATAAATATGACCAAGCTTAAAGCAGTAATCCCCGTTGCAGGTCTCGGTATGCATATGCTTCCTGCGACCAAAGCCATTCCGAAAGAGATGCTGCCAATCGTCGATAAACCAATGATTCAATACATTGTTGACGAATGCGTCGCGGCGGGCATCAAGGAGATTGTGCTGGTCACCCATGCTTCCAAAAATGCAGTGGAAAACCACTTCGATACCACTTACGAGCTGGAAGCGCTGCTCGAAGCGCGCGTTAAGCGTCAGCTGCTGAGCGAAGTACAGTCAATCTGTCCGCCAGGCGTGACCATTATGAACGTGCGTCAGGCCAACCCGCTGGGTCTGGGCCACTCTGTTTTGTGCGCGCGTCCGATGATCGGCGATAACCCGTTTGTCGTGGTGCTGCCAGACGTGCTGCTGGATGATTCAACCGCTGACCACCTGCGTTATAACCTCGCATCGATGGTTGCTCGCTTCGAAGATACCGGCCACAGCCAGGTGCTGGCGAAACACATGCCGGGTGCAGACCTGACCGAATACGGCGTGCTGACCACTGAAGAGCCAATTGATAACCCAGGCGACATCAGCACCATCACCAGCTTTGTTGAGAAGCCAGAAGCCGGTTCAACCGATTCTGACCTGACTGCCGTTGGCCGTTACGTGCTCTCTGCGGATATCTGGGAAGAGCTGGAGCGCACTGAGCCGGGCGCATGGGGTCGTATCCAGCTGACGGATGCCATCGCATCGCTCAGCAAGAAGAAGCCGGTAGATGTGCAACTGCTGACCGGTACCAGCTATGACTGTGGCCGTAAACTGGGTTACATGCAGGCGTTCGTCTCTTATGGCTTACGTAACAACGCACAGGGCCGTGATTTCCGCGAATCTATTCAGAAAATCCTGGCGAAATAAGCTTCCTCATTCTCTACCGCGCCATTCGCGCGGTTTAAAGGAGTACACATGGCTATTTTGGTAACGGGCGGGGCAGGTTACATCGGCTCCCATACGGTGCTGGCGCTGTTAGAGCGCGGCGACGACGTTGTGGTCCTGGATAACCTTTGCAATGCTTCCCGCGAAGCCATTAACCGCGTGGAAAAGTTGTCGGGCAAGAAAGCGGTGTTCGTTGAAGGCGATATTCGCGATCGTGCGTGTCTGCGTGACTTGTTTGCCAGCAACGATATCAGTGCCGTGATTCACTTCGCCGCGCTGAAAGCCGTGGGCGAATCCACGCGCATGCCGCTGGAATACTACGAAAACAACGTAGCGGGCACCGTGGTGCTGCTGGAGGAGATGCGCGCTGCTGGCGTGTGGAACTTCATCTTCAGCTCTTCTGCTACCGTGTATGGTGCAGATGCGCCGGTTCCTTACGTGGAAACCACGCCAATCGGCGGCACCACCAGCCCGTACGGCACCTCAAAGCTGATGATCGAATTCGTGATGCGCGATTTCGCTAAAGCGGATCCGAACTTCAAAGCTATCGCGCTGCGCTACTTCAACCCGGTTGGCGCGCATGAATCTGGCGAAATCGGTGAAGACCCAACCGGCATCCCGAACAACCTGCTGCCGTACATCGCGCAAGTGGCGATTGGCCGTCTGGAAAAGCTGGGCGTGTTTGGCGACGATTACGACACGCCGGATGGCACCGCTCAGCGCGATTACATCCACGTTGTCGACCTGGCAGAAGGGCACCTGAAGGCGCTCGATCACCTGGCTAAAATTGAAGGCTACAAAGCTTACAACCTTGGCGGCGGCGTTGGTTTCTCGGTGCTGGAGATGATCAAGGCGTTTGAGAAAGCCTCTGGTAAGCCGATTCCGTTTGAGTTCAAACCGCGCCGTGATGGCGACTTGCCTGCATTCTGGGCCGATGCGACTCTGGCGAACAATGAGCTGGATTGGCGGGTTACACGTGGGATCGACGCGATGATGCGTGATACGTGGAACTGGCAGTCGAAGAATCCGAACGGGTTTGAGTAACACTATTGCGGGCCCTGGCGCCCGCATTTTCCCTACATCTCGTCTGAAACACTACATCTCAGCTTTCGTCAAAATCTGATTGAGTTGAATTATTGACTCAGCAAACATCATCTCCGACCCAAAGCGGTCAATACTTAAACTAACACCCCCGGAAAATCTGTAATTTGTTCGTCATTAAAGTTGACGAGTGGTAGAATTCTTGAGTGCGGCTCCAAACAATACACATGTTGAAGGCTGTAATAAAATACAGTTATAGATCACGATAGCAGTGTGTGGAGGTATAGTTCATCACTAAATTTTGCTTTGTATTTCAGCTATGTGGGAGCTGTGACCCAGGGGCGGTAGCGTGTTATTTTAAGTTAAATGAAACTAAGAATATTTAGCTTAAATAATAAGAACAAAAAGATCGGGTAGGTATTTTCTGGAGTTAATGTGTGTCAATTTTAGGCATTAGTTGAAGAAAGCTTAAAGTTCATATGAATTGTGAGTTTTTATCACTCTAAAATTAAAAGTATAATAAGTTAGATTTGATTTTTTTGGATTATAATTTTCGGATTGCAAGTGATTTAAAATGATAAGTCAAAACTAACAGTAAAGAATATGAAAAAAGAATTTTATGTGATGTCAATATTAATCTAGGTCGGATTAATTATGTTTTATATGATGTTTCTCATTAATAAGATTCTGAATATATGTAACCATTACTATAAATGAGGTTGAAATGACGAGAGTAATAACATTTGGAACATTTGATGTTTTCCATATCGGACATGTCAATATTTTAGAAAGAGCAGCGCAATATGGCGAAGAGTTAATAGTCGGAGTTTCATCAGACAAGTTGAACTTTAGTAAGAAAAATAAGTTGCCAATTTATTCAGAAGCAGATCGAGTTAAAATAATTGAGTGCATTAAGTTTGTAAGCGAAGTTTTTATTGAAGAGTCGCTAGAAGAAAAATTAGATTATATTAGAAAGTATAAAGCAGATGTTTTAGTTATGGGTGATGATTGGGAGGGCCGGTTTGATTGGGTAAAGGATGAATGCAGAGTAGTATACTTGCCTAGAACGCCATCAATTTCAACAACTGAAATCATAGAAGTCGTTAGGTCAGGAAGAAAATGATTCTAAAAAAAAGAATGGTCAGGTTAGTCAAACGGGTCCTGTCTTTAATTAATTATTTAATTCCCAAAAACAATACTAAAGTTGTATTTAAAAGCAGACCTGATTTTAGCGGGAATGCACGTGCGCTCTATGAATATATTAATATTAATCATAAGGATAAATATAAACTCGTATGGATTACTGACGATAGTACGAAATTACCTATTGATGCCACGGTAGTAAATAGTGGTTCATTATCTGCATTAAAAGAATATGTTACGGCTAAGTATATTGTCACAACTCATAATGAAATGATTGGTATTAAGAGTGCTAATCAAAGTTATATAAGTTTATGGCATGGTATGCCTTTGAAGAAAATATGCTACTTAGGTGAATATGATCATGAAGGAATGGAGGATTACTCTTCTTATCGTATCGCTTCATCTGAATTAATGAGATCAATTATATCAGCATGCTTTAGGGAAAAAGCTAATAATGTATTCATTACGGGACAACCCAGGAATGATTATCTTTTTGATTTGATTAAATCAAATGGTATATTTGAAAGTATAAACAAAAACAAAAAAATCATACTTTATATGCCAACATTTCGTGAGAATCAAGAGGCGTTAAATTACTCTGATGGAAAGGGAATTAATTGTGATAATTTTTTGAGAGTCGATGATTTTGAATTAGAAATTATTAATCGATTTTTAATGGAAAACAATGCTCATCTTGTTATTAAATTACACCCATACGAGGAAAAAGCTTTAGTCAACATTGATTTTGGTACAAACATCACCTTAATGACGACCTCAATATTAAGAAAACATGATATGGACGTAAATCATTTAATGGCACGAGCTAATATACTTATTAGCGATTACTCGTCTGCCTATTTTGATTTCATGATGTTAAATAGACCAATGGTATTCTTAATACCAGACGTAGAGGCATATAGTTCAAGCCGCGGCGGTTTTACATTGGAACCGGTTAGTTTTTGGATGCCTGGAGCTCATGTGGATACCTTGCATGCACTATTAGATGAACTAGATAAATTATTATCTGGAAATGACAGGTTTGAATATAAAAGAAAAGAAATATGCGAAATAATAAATCTTCATAAGGATAAGAATAATAGTGAAAGAGTATTTAGGCAATTCTTCAAGTAGTATGGAACTCCACTTCCTTCTTGGTGATGTATCATCCAAAGGTGGTATAGAAAGAGTAACAATAACTCTGGCAAATGCTCTGTCATCCATATACCCAGTGAAGATTATAAGCCTTTATCAATCAAATGAGAGTCTGCCGTTTAAAGTTTCAGATAAAGTTACTTTAGAAGTAATCAGTAATAATTATGAAGTAAGTATGTTTAATAGGAATTTTAATCTTTTTAAAGGTTTGTGCTTCGATTTAATTTATATTAAAAATAAAAGTAAAAAAATAAAGGAAATAAAAAAATCAAATCAAGTGATAGCAATATCTTCTGACGTAAAAATGTCTGTTCTCGCAAATAAAAGCGGCTATAAAAATATAATAGCAATAGAGCATTTTGAGTATGATGTAATTAGTCCAGTTCTTCGCTTAGTAAGAAAATTTCTTTATAAAAAGATTCAGGCTGTGGTTAGTTTGACGAGTGAAGATGAAAGGAAGTATAAATGGTTACCAACAGGCAAACACTTTGTCATTGCAAATATTGTTGAACAACCAATAAGTGTTTGTGAATTTGATAGTCGAAGTAAAACTGTTTTAGCGGTAGGTCGGTTAACGTATCAGAAAGGATTTGACTTACTGATAGAAGCCTGGAGATATATTAATTTACCTGGGTGGACGTTAAAAATAGTCGGTGATGGTGAAGAATATGAAAAGTTATCGTTGTATATAAAAGAACATAATTTGCAAAATATACAAATATTACCTTTCACAAACAACATAAGTAAATATTATAATGACTCAAGGGTTTTTGTATTAAGTTCTAGATATGAGGGGCTGGGAATGGTGCTAGTTGAGGCGCTTTCGTATGGTCTGGCATGTATCAGTTTTAACTGTCCTGCGGGACCGAAAACAATACTTAATCAAGGTAATGGTATTTTGGTTGAGCCAGAAAATGTTAAAATTCTTGCAAATGAAATGACCCGGCTCATGTTGGATAAAGAACTGCAGAAAAAAATGAGTGAATTGGGTCCATCAAGTATAAATAGATTTAAATCTGATGTCATTATTGCACAATGGATGCAGTTAATTAAGGGGGCACGGAATGAATGAGTATGATTTAATAATAATTACAAATGTACCAGCATTTTATAAAGTTAATCTATTTGAAGAAATATCAAAAAAAATAAAAATAAAAGTTTTTTTTATCTCAAAATCATCAAAAATAAGGAATGATGATTTTTACAATTACAATATGAAATTTGATCATGAATTCTTAAGCGAAGCTTGTTATGAAGAACGAAATGCACTTAAGGTTTTTTTTAAAGTTTGGCGTGAGATTAGAAAAATTCGCTATAAAAGAATACTTTTCCCTGGATGGGAAATAAAAGAGCTTTTTTTTATATCGCTACTTACTGAATTAAAAAAAAATGCTGTTGCTATCGAAAGTAGTATCAATGAAAGTAATGTTAAAGGTAGTGTTGGTTTATTAAAACGAATTTATTTAAATAGAATGAGTTATGCTTACCCTTCAGGTTTTTTACAAAATGAAATTTTAAAAAGCATGAGCTTTCGTGGCCAGGTTTTTTATACACATGGGGTAGGGATAGCTAATAAGGTATTTCCCCGAATAGGAATATGTAAAGATAACCTTGTTCATAAATTGAATTATGTGTATGTAGGTCGACTTTCGGAGGAAAAAAATTTACATTTACTTGTTGAGGTTTTCAACGAGCTAAATTTGCCATTAACTATTGTAGGTGATGGACCTCAAGAAAAAGAGTTAAAAAAAATTGCTAAGGGAAATATAAATTTCAAAGGTTATATTCACAATAATAAGTTGCGTACTTTACTTAATGAATGTGATGTTTTTGTTTTGCCCTCAATATCAGAACCGTGGGGGTTAGTGGTTGAAGAAGCTTTGTCTGCAGGATTACCTGTAATTGTGAGCGATCGGGTAGGATGCCATAAAGATTTGATAAATAATAAAAATGGGATTGTATTTAAATCTCACGATGCTAAAGATTTAAAGTTTGCGATATCTAAAATGGAAGAAGATTATCCAAAGCTTAGAAATGGGGTCTTTGAGTATAACGTAGAAAATAATAGTGCTATTCAAATTAACTCTTATGTGGATTCACTTAAGAATATATGAAAAATAAAACAATTCGTGACTTTGCTAACTATGCGCTGGGTGATTTATTTGTAAAAGGATTTTTATTTATTTCACTACCATTGCTTTCGAGAGTTCTTAGCCCAGAAGAATATGGCAAGTTATCAATAATAAACACAGCAATAATGATAGTTTATGTTTTTGTCAGCCTTAACCTTCAAAATGCAATTACAAATAGATATATGCTTGTTTCAGAAGGGTTTAGTGACTATTTTAAGACTATCATTTTGTTCCTATTTCCTTTTCAAATAATAATTTTATTGCTTAGCCCATTGTTATCCAATCCCATTTCATTAATTTTGGGCATTGATCCAAAAGATTTTATCTGGGTAATAGTTATTTGCATGATGCTTAGTTATTTATACATATATACATGTTATTTGCAGGCATCAAGGCAAAGCAGTGCGTATGTTAAAATAAATATGATATCGAAAATATCAGAGATTTTTTTGATTTTTATTTTTGCATATGTTATGACACAACAGCAATATATGTCAAAAATATATGCTCAACTAGTTGTGACCAGTTTTATTTTGATTTGTCTGTTTAGGCGGCTTAGGGATTTAAGTATTGGTGTTTTTAAAATAAATTATCTAAAAGAAGCATTAGTATTCTCAATACCGTTGATTATACACGTTCTTTCTAACTCATTGCTTTCACAGGCTGACAGAATCATTATTAATAATATTCTTGGGGCATCGGCAGCTGGTATATATTCATTTGCATACAATCTTGGGGCCGGTATTCTGGTTTTAATCATGGCATGGAATTCTTCATGGCAACCAAGATTATATAAGTGTATAGAAAAAAAAGACACATCGACTATATTACAAATTACTAAGGCAAGCACAATAATTATTTTTGTCATTAGTACTATTGTAATATTGTTTTCAAAAGAAATGATATTAATATTTGCAGATAAGACGTATTATTCGGGGGCTGATGTTCTGCCTATAATTATTATAGGTAATTCTTTGATTCATCTATACTTGATATTTGTTAATTTCATATTTTATAAGAAAAGAACGATAATAATTTCGATAGCAACGTTGATTGCCGTTATGATAAATATAGGCTTTAATTATTTACTTATACCTATGTTTGGGATCATTGGTTCAGCATGGGCCACGGTATTTTCATATTTGATATTAACATTATTACATTATGTATCATCTAAATATATAACAGCGAATAACTTAATAAGTTTTAAGTTTGTTGTTTATTATTTTTTAGGTTTAATTATGGTGTATTATCTTACAAAATATATTGAATTAAATATGTCAGTTTTACAATCGGTCTTGGTTAAAATTTGTATTGCATTAGTAACTATCGCTCTTTTATTCAAAATTAAGCTGCATCATAAATTAAGTGATTAATAATGGTTGAATACTATCTGTTTTTAATTTTGATAATATGTTTAATTCTATTAGATGTTCTTTGTCGTTCTCATAAAAAAAATTTACTATTTATTTCAGCTATAATCATCTTTGTGTTTTTGGGATTGCGATACAAAATTGGTGTCGATTGGCTGTTTTATTATGATGATTATCGGGGTGTAAGAAACACCCTAGCTATTGAGCCTGGTTATAAGATGATTTCGTGGTTAAGTAGTTTATTGCTTAACTTTTGGGTTTTTGTTTCAATGATTACATTGGCTATTGTGATATCAATTGCACGTTTTGCTCATCGATTTTCACCATATCCTGTTTTAGTTTTTTGCAGTTATTTTATTATTTCTTTCGGTTTTAATGTTGAAGCGTTACGCCAAATATTAGCAGTTGCATTGTTTTATATAGCAATTTATGATTATTTGAAGGGGCGAAGGTACTTATTTTATCTATGGTGTGTTATCGGTTCTGTACTTCACATCTCTCTTCTGCCATTGATTGTACTTCCATTGTTTATTTCAAACTATTTTTTGAAAGTTGGAAGGGGATTGTTTTTATTAGGAGTCTTACTTACTTTCATCAATATCTACCCAGTGAAAGAACTTATTAATATTGGTAATGTGTTAATAGGAGGTCCATATTTCTCTAAGATCGCATGGTATGCCCTCAATAATAATGAAAATAGTGGCATCACTTTTAACTTGCTTTTTAAAATAATAATTTACATTTATTTTATTTATAACAGAAATAAAATATTAACTTATTGTCAGGCCAAGGAAATTAGTTTTTCCATTATTAAAACTTTAGATGTTATGTTTTTAACCATGTTATTAGTGGATATCTATTTCTTACCATTTGGTACAATATCATCACGCTATGATGAGTATTTCGTACCCGCAATGCTTATATGCTTTAGCTATTCGTTAAAAGTTAATAATATTTATGCTAATAGGATAATCATCGGTTCAACTTTTATTGCAATATTAAGCGTCAGTTTCATACGTTTCACTATGAATGAATATTTCCGGGAGCAATATATCCCATACGCAAATTCTATAATACAAATATTCTCCAATAGCACTGATGACGCGGCACGTGCCAAAGCCGTTTACTTACATTGGAAGTTGAGTAATCAATAATGCTTATGATCAACGCAAGTAACTTATATGTCGGAGGGGGCATGCAGGTTGGCATGTCAGTAATTGAAGAGTTCACTTTAATGGATTTGGATTTTATCGCTGCCGTTTCCCCACCAATATATTCTCAACTTACTGAATCGGCAAAAAAGAAGTGCCTGATTATTAAAAAAACGCCTTCAGGTTTATTTAATTTCTCGTCGCGTAAATTGCTAAATAAAATGGTTCAAGAGTATAATATCGATGCTGTTTTTACAGTATTTGGCCCAAGTTACTGGACACCTAAAGTTAAAAACCATACGGTAGGTTTTGCATTACCTTGGCTAATATATAATTCCTCGCAAGTTTTCAAAAAATTAACTTTAATCCAAAAAGTAAAAAAAATAATTCTTAAATATTTGCAACCCTATTATTATAGACTGAATGCAACAAAAATAGTGGTTGAAACTAATGATGTGAAAGAACATTTGTATAGCAAGTTAGGTTTTGAAATGAACAAGGTGTTTGTTGTATCCAACTCTGTAAGTTCTTATTTCACCCGCGATTACGTTCTTGATGAGAAAATCATTGAACGGTTGCCAAAGAAAATTGCAGGAGATATTTGGCTTTTAACGGTTTCATACAATTATCCACATAAAAACCTTAGTGTTATATTTGATTTATTAGAGCTTTTACCAAATCATTATAAGTTCGTATTAACGTTGGAAAAATCTTTTATTGAAGGTCTAAGCGAAGAAAAAAAATCCAGGTTTATATTGGTCGGCAATGTAGAAAACAAACAATGCCCAGCATTATATTCTTACTCAGATGCTGTTTTATTACCTACCTTATTAGAATGTTTTAGTGCTTCTTATATTGAGGCAGGAATCATGAGAAAACCGATTTTTACTTCCAATCGCGGTTTTTCAAAAACGATTTGTGGAGAGGGGGCGTTTTATTTTAATCCGCTAGATCCAAAAGATATGGCTACTACGATCACTGCCGCTTTTGAAAAACCAGACCAAATTATAAGTAAATGCAATCTCATGTTTGATGTCCACAAAAAACTACCTGATGCTAAACAACGAGCGGAGATGTATCTCAAAATCATTTCAGAAAAATAGCGTCATAACACGGTTGGTTAGCTGATCGCGAATACGATGATTTAAATTGAAATAAGCATACATTTTAAAATTTTAGTAATAGGTGAGAGTCTATATGTTTAAGTCGAAAGTGTTATTGATTACTGGTGGGACGGGTTCGTTTGGTAATGCGGTATTAAAGCGATTTTTGGATACAGATATTGGTGAAATTCGTATATTTAGTCGTGATGAGAAAAAACAAGATGATATGCGGAAAAAATATAACAGCAGTAAGCTTAAGTTTTATCTGGGTGATGTTCGTGACGAAAAAAGTATAGCAGCAGCTATAAGAGGAGTTGATTATGTTTTTCATGCTGCTGCCCTTAAGCAAGTCCCTTCCTGTGAATTTCACCCAATGCAAGCTGTGCGCACTAATGTTTTAGGTACAGAAAATGTTCTAAATTGTGCTATTTCAGCTGGTGTTAAACGTGTAGTTTGTTTAAGCACAGATAAGGCCGTATATCCTATTAATGCTATGGGCATTAGTAAGGCTATGATGGAAAAAGTTATGGTTGCGGCTAGTCGTAATCTTGAAGGAACAGATACCGTCATTTGCGGTACGCGTTATGGGAATGTGATGGCCTCAAGAGGGTCTGTAATTCCACTATTTGTACAACAAGTACAGCAGGGGAAGACAATAACCATTACTGAACCGAGCATGACTCGCTTCATGATGACTTTAGCCGATGCTGTTGATTTAGTGCTTTATGCATTCGAACATGGTAATAACGGGGACATTTTTGTACAGAAAGCGCCTGCTGCAACAGTTGAAACACTCACCAAAGCAATTTTGAATTTAATGCATAAGCCGGAACATCAGGTAAGTATTATTGGATCGCGCCATGGAGAAAAGTTATTTGAGTCGTTACTAGGCAAGGAAGAGCGAGCTTGTGCGGAAGATATGGGGGATTATTTCCGAGTTCCTGCCGATACACGAGATTTGAACTATGCAAAATTCGTTGAAGAAGGCGAGCAAAAAATGACGGATGCACTTTGTGGTGAAGAGTACAACTCTCATAATACGCAGCGTTTGGATGTTGAAGGTATGACCAAACTACTATTGAAACTTGAATTCATGCGTAAAATTACACTCGGCGAACACGCGGACCCGGAGGAATAATCAGTGAAAGTTCTGATTACAGGTTCTGAAGGTTTTATCGGTAAAAACCTGTCTGTTCGTCTTGCTGAAACAAAGCAAGTTACCGTTGTCACTTTCAGTCGTGAACAAAATGATCAAGAATTATTATCATTATTGCAGGACGTAGACTTTGTTTTTCACCTCGCAGGAATTAATCGACCGCAAAATCCTGACGAATTTATTGTTGGTAATGTTGGCCTTGCAAAAAGCTTGCATTCATATTTAGCAACTATTGCTGAAACAACAGGACGTAAAATCCCATTGTTATTCGCTTCTTCAATACATGCAGAGGTGGATACTCCTTACGGCCGTTCGAAACGAGAAGCAGAAAATATATTGTTACAGCTAAGAGAAGAATTTGAAATTCCTATCTATATCTGTCGTCTTCCTGGTGTTTTTGGTAAATGGGCTAAGCCTAATTATAATTCAGTTGTTGCAACATTCTGTCATAACATTGTAAACGATCTGCCTTTAAAAATTGACAACAGTGCGCATACCTTTAATTTAGTTTATATAGATGATGTGATATCAGTTTTTCTTAAAACTATGAATGGCGAAAATGAAGTTAGTGATAATTTGTTTTTAGATATACATCCCATCTACTCTACAACAGTAGGGAAACTTGCGGATACTCTTAATAAATTTAAGCACAGTCGCGAAACACTTATTACTGAACAAGTTGGAACTGGATTTCTAAGAGCCCTATATTCTACTTATGTCAGTTACCTTCCTGCAGAAAAATTTTCTTATTCTATTAAGGAGCACGAGGATGATCGGGGGCGCTTTGTTGAAGTCTTAAAAACAGATATTTCAGGGCAGATATCATATTTTACTGCACATCCTGGTGTGACTCGCGGCGGTCACTACCATCATAGTAAAACTGAAAAATTCCTAGTTGTTCAAGGTACGGCTAAATTTAGATTTCGTCATTTAATTACAAATGAATATTACGAATTAACCACTAGTAAAGCTCACTCAATGATAGTGGAGACTATACCTGGTTGGTCTCATGATGTGACAAATATCGGTGATGATGAATTAATTGCAATCGTATGGGCTAATGAAAATTTTGATCCTCAAAATCCGGATACAATAGCTTCTTCGTTATAAGAGACCCTTATGAAAAAATTAAAAATAGTCTCAGTGGTAGGCACTCGCCCGGAAATTATTAGACTTTCCCGCGTTCTTGCTAAACTGGATTTATATTGTGATCATATCTTAGTCCATACTGGACAAAATTATGATTACGAGTTAAACGAAGTTTTTTTCAATGATTTAAATGTCAGAAAACCCGATTATTTTCTAAATGCTGCGGGTAAAAATGCAGCTGAAACTATTGGGCAGGTTATTATTAAAGTCGATGAGGTTTTTGCTGAAGTTGAACCTGAAGCCATGCTGGTTTTAGGCGATACAAACTCATGTATTTCAGCTATCGCTGCGAAACGTCGTAAAATTCCTATTTTTCACATGGAAGCGGGTAATAGATGTTTCGATCAGCGCGTCCCCGAAGAGACTAATCGTCGAATAGTTGATCACACGGCAGATGTGAATTTAACGTATAGTGACATTGCCAGAGAATACCTCCTCGCAGAGGGATTACCTGCCGATCGTATCATTAAGACTGGCAGCCCGATGTTTGAAGTGTTGAATCATTACATGCCACAAATAGATGGTTCTGATGTACTTAATCGTCTTGGTTTAAAGAAAAACGATTTTTTTGTCGTTAGTGCTCATCGTGAAGAAAATGTTGATGCCCCTGAACAATTGGTTAAACTAGCAGACATTCTTAATACCATTGCGGAGAAATATCAATTACCGGTAATCGTTTCCACGCACCCTCGAACCCGGAATCGTATTGAGCAAAATGGTATTTTATTCCATGAAAACATCCAATTGTTAAAACCATTAGGTTTTCATGATTACAATCATTTGCAAAAAAATTCTCGAGCAGTACTTTCAGATAGTGGAACAATTACGGAAGAGTCATCTATTATGAACTTCCCTGCACTCAATATTCGCGAAGCTCATGAGCGTCCAGAAGGTTTTGAGGAAGCATCAGTAATGATGGTTGGACTCGAAACTGATCGTGTTTTACAAGCTCTCGCGGTATTAGAAACTCAGCCCCGTGGTGAGGAGAGGCTGCTTCGGCAGGTTAATGATTACAGTATGCCAAATGTGTCAGATAAGATTGTGCGAATTGTTCACTCCTATACGGATTACATAAAGCGAGTTGTCTGGAAAAAATATTAATGAATTTGGCTTTAATCATCGATGATTATCTACCTGAAAGTACTCGTGTCGGCGCAAAGATGTTCCATGAGCTCGCTCTGGAATTTATTAAACGCGGACACCATGTCACTGTTATAACCCCTAAAGCCGAGCAGCATGAAGATCTCGTTATTGATTCTTTAGATGGCGTGGCAGTCTGGAGTTTCAAAAATGGGCCGATTAAAGATGTTAGCTATTTGACTCGTGGTGTAAACGAAACGCTACTATCCCTTCGAGCTTGGAAAGCTGTTCGTCATCTGATTAAAGCCAATACTTTCGACGGAATTGTTTATTATTCTCCATCTGTGTTTTGGGGTGGCTTGGTCAAAAAAATCAAACAACGTTGTCAATGCAGGTCTTATTTGGTATTGCGCGACATGTTTCCTCAGTGGGCAATCGACGCGGGCATGATAAAAAGTGGCTCTCTGATTGAAAAATACTTCCGTCACTTTGAAATGAAGTCATACACTAATGCTGATAGCATTGGTGTAATGTCAGAAAACAATCTTACGCTTTTTAATAAAATCAACCCAAATCTCAGGTGTGAAATACTCAGGAATTGGGCTGAAGTCGCACCTTTTAAAACTCGATCTAAAGATTATGTCTCAATTCGACAGTCATTAGAACTAACTGATAAAGTCATTTTTTTCTATGGCGGTAATATTGGTCATGCTCAAGATATGGCTAATCTAATGCGCTTAACTCTTAACATGGAGAAATATCAGCAGGCACATTTTTTATATCTTGGTCAGGGTGATGAAGTTTCTTTAATTAATGACCTCGCAAAGGAATGGTCACTTAAAAATTTCACTTATTTGCCTTCGGTAAATCAATCTGTTTTCAAATCTATTCTTTCTGAAGTGGATGTAGGATTGTTTTCCCTTGCTGCTAATCATACTGCTTTCAATTTCCCGGGTAAATTACTAGGTTATATGGTCGAAAGTTTGCCTATTCTCGGGAGTATTAATGCAGGAAATGATTTGGAAGGTGTTGTAAATGATGCTCAAGCAGGTTTCATTCACCTAAATGGTGAAGATGAATTGCTTTTTCAGTCGGCAGTTAAACTATTAGAAGATGTTGAATTACGCAAGTGCAAAGGAATTGCGGCATTCAATCTTTTAAATGAACAGTTTTCGGTTTCTTCTGCTGCAGATATAATTGAACATAGTTTAGAGAAGAACAATGAAAATCTTTGATGATGCCACAATTAGTACTATATTCGATAATGCATTGAAGTCTGAAAGAAAACGTTCCCATCTTCTTCTCCATCATTCTCATAAGGACAAGGTGCAAAAATTACTCATTGCTCTTGTTAAAGGAAGCTATGTCGAGCCCCACTATCACGAATTACCCCATCAATGGGAGTTATTCAGTGTATTAGAAGGAGAGCTGGAGATAACTTTATACGATTCGAATGGCGGAATATTAAAGTCGTTTAATGCCGGTCCCAAAACGGGTATTAGTTTAGTTGAATTCCATCCAGGGGATATTCATAGCGTCGAGTGTATCTCGGATCGCGCGTTAATGCTTGAGGTTAAGGAAGGGCCTTTTGACCCTGATTATGCCAAATCATTTCCACAATGGTATTGTGGATAAGTTATTTGGCTATGTTTCCTTTCTCTTCTGGTGCTTGACATTTATCCAAACAAATCGTGCTTAGCATCTTAGGCTATCCAGTGTCATCTTTAGTGGGTTAACATCGAAGTACTTTTGTGCTGCTAATAAAAATGCGCAGCTAACACATCTGACAGGAGTATGTAATGTCTAAGCAACAAATCGGCGTTGTAGGAATGGCTGTAATGGGCCGTAACTTGGCTCTTAACATCGAAAGCCGTGGCTATACCGTTTCAATCTTCAACCGCTCGCGTGAGAAGACCGATGAAGTCATTGCTGAGAATTCAGGCAAAAAACTCGCGCCTTTTTACACTGTTGAAGAGTTCGTTGAATCGCTTGAAAAACCACGTCGCATCTTGTTGATGGTGCAGGCGGGTGAAGCTACAGATAAGACTATTGCTTCTCTGACCCCCCATCTCGATAAAGGTGACATTTTAATCGACGGCGGTAATACCTTCTATAAAGACACTATTCGCCGTAATAAAGAGTTGTCAGATCAAGGGTTCAACTTCATTGGCACCGGCGTTTCCGGTGGTGAAGAAGGAGCTTTAAAAGGTCCATCAATCATGCCAGGCGGTCAGAAAGAGGCTTATGAGCTGGTTGCTCCAATCCTGGATAAAATTGCTGCCCGTGCAGAAGACGGTGAAGCTTGTGTTGCTTATATCGGTCCAAATGGTGCTGGCCACTACGTGAAGATGGTGCATAACGGCATCGAATATGGCGATATGCAGCTCATTGCTGAAGCCTATGCTCTGTTAAAAGGTGCATTGGGTCTTACCAACGAAGAGTTGGCTGAAACCTTTACTGACTGGAACAACGGCGAGCTGAGCAGCTATCTAATCGATATCACTAAAGATATCTTCACCAAGAAAGATGAAGATGGAAAATATTTGGTTGATGTCATTCTTGATGAAGCCGCAAATAAAGGTACGGGCAAGTGGACCAGCCAAAGTTCACTGGATTTAGGTGAGCCGCTGTCTCTGATCACCGAATCGGTGTTTGCACGCTACCTCTCTTCATTGAAGTCTCAGCGTGTTGCTGCTTCTAAAGTACTGAGCGGTCCACAAGCTAAAGCATTCACTGGTGATAAAGCAGAGTTCGTAGAGAAAGTACGTCGTGCTCTTTACTTAGGCAAAATCGTTTCTTACGCTCAGGGCTTCTCTCAGTTACGTGCTGCATCAGAAGAGAACGAGTGGAATCTGCACTATGGCGAAATCGCCAAAATCTTCCGGGCGGGTTGCATTATCCGTGCTCAGTTCTTGCAGAAAATTACTGATGCTTATGCTACAGATGCTGATATCGCAAACTTGTTGCTGGATCCTTATTTCAAGAACATCGCTGATGAATACCAGCAAGCGCTGCGTGATGTCGTGTCTTATGCAATTCAAAATGGGATTCCAACGCCTACCTTCTCAGCTGCGATTGCTTATTACGACAGCTATCGCTCGGAAGTTCTGCCAGCCAATCTGATTCAGGCTCAGCGTGACTACTTCGGTGCCCATACATACAAGCGCATTGATAAAGATGGTGTATTCCACACCGAGTGGTTAGATTAATTATATTAAGCATCTCTCAGTGATGAGAGATGCTTTTTTATGAGTCTCTTGATTTTTGTGAGTGTTTTTATATATGAAAGAAAGTGAAAGTCTCAATTCTGATAGCTCTATCTCACAGCAAACACTATATAATAATGATAACGAATTCGATTTAATTGAAATTATAGTGCAACTATGGAAAGGTAAGCTAATTATTCTGGCTACCATGGTTCTTACTTTCGCATTGTGTCTTGTCTATCTAAGCGTAGTAAAAGAAAAGTGGACGTCAAAAGCGATAGTGACTCTCCCTTCTGCAGGACAAGTTGCTAATTATAATGCCACACTAAGTACACTTTACGCTCAGAATCCACAGGATAAGCCTTCAATTACTGACTTGCAAAATCAGATGTTTACGAGATTTAATTCGTCGATGAGTGCATTATCAGGTTCTCTGGCTAATCTTGAAAAACCCTTAACATTGCGTATTGATCAGGTTAACAAAGGAAGCAATGATTCTCTAGTAATCTCATTTGTTTCGGAAACAGCACGCCAGTCACAAGAACAGTTGACGAAATATATTTCGGCTATTAATGAAGATGTTGTGGATGATTATGGATTAGATCTTAAAAAAAACCTTAGTGTTAAAGCAAAAGAACTTACAAACATTCTCGATGCGCATAAACAGATTGCTATTAACAAGAAACAACATCGTATTGATGTTATTAATCAGGCATTGAGAATTGCAAGGCAATCTGGAATAAATAAATCGCAACTCAATCAGGCTGAATATTTATCAGATGATACTCTTTACCTTTTAGGTAGTGATGCATTGAATGCAATGATCGTTAATGAAGCGACTAAGCCCTTAGATTTTGACGGCGATTATTATAATGCTGAACGTGCATTGCTGGCAGTAACTCATGTAAAGATTCAAACTGATAATTTGCAATCTTTCCGTTACATTGCTAAGGCTGATCTCCCATTAAGACGCGATAGTCCTAAAAAAACGTTAACAGTATTATTCGCGCTTATTCTTGGTGGAGTGTTAGGCTCATCAATTGTTCTTGGTCGAATTATAGTTAAAGGCTATCGTAATCGGCACTAATTATAATCAAACCGGCCTATTAAGGCCGGTTCTTTCACCCCACCAACAACTCCCCACGCCTCCCCGCATTCTCACCAGCCAGCCTAACTACCAACATCCCAGCCGTCACAAACTTGGTTAAATTTCTCGCATATAGTACGCCACCATACTCTGCTACCAGCGGCATCACCTGATCAGTAATTGGATCAACAATCTCTGCCACCACTTCACCGGCCTTGATCCATTCACCCAACTTACGGCGATACAACACCAATCCCGATTGTGCCGCATGGATGTACTCACAACCTGCCAATGCAGTCGCTGGATTGATCAGGGCAGGGGATTCGCCCACTTCACCTGCAATATAGCCGCTCTCAATTAGCGCACTGATAATTGCATCTGCATCCTTCTCCGCCATCTCAGGCGATACATCCGCAACACCACGTAGTTCCAACGTCACCGGCAGTAATCCCCGCGGCATAGGAAACTTATCGCCAAATCGTTTAGCCAGAGTCAACCACGGCTCACAACATGCTTCATCAAATGGCTCACCGCCCGAAATCTGTGCCAGCAATTGCACTTCGCTACCCAGCCAACGCGCCAGCGGTTCAATATCTGGCCATGCGTGCGGCGTGGTATAAAGGTGTGGCAACGCATCCCAGTCGCAGTGCAAATCAATCATCAGATCTGCCTGGCTCGCCATGCGCATCAGCGTAAAACGCTGAGCATCCAATTCGGTACGCGCTATGCGGTCACGGTAATGACGGTCAATAGCATCCCTGACCAACCGTTTATTTTCATATTCGCTTTGGGTAAGTGAATCAGCTAACTCCTCAACCAATGCTTCACCTAACGCTGGAAAGCGGCGGTTAAAGTCTTGTCCAGACAAGGTATGAAAACGGCCCAAATGGCTGCCATGCCAGTGTTGGCCCATCGCCAAAGGATTGGCGACCGGTACTAGCGTGATCTTGGATTTCAGCTGTCCAGCAGACTCAAGCGCCAGCAGCTTCTGCTTCAAATACCACGCCACCGCCATGCCCGGCAGCTCGTCGCCATGCAACGCTGCCTGGATGTAGACGCGTTGCTGCGAATCCGTGCCGAAGTGAAAGCTAACAATTTCGCGTTGCGTGCCCAGTGAGGCGCTGAGTAGAGGATGATGTTGTTGTTGCATAACGCTTTCGATGTCCTTGCTCACGGCACGTTTCAATCGCGCCTATTTAATCAGATGATTGGAATTATAGTGCCGACTGGAAAAGGGCGGCACAAAAGCCGCCCAAAAGGTTACTGCTGAATGGAGATGTCAGTGGCGAAGTACTGTTTCTGGATTTTGTCGAAGGTGCCGTTCTTTTTGATCTCGGCAAAAGCATTGTCCAGCGCGGTTTTCAGTTCGGCATCGCCTTTACGCAACCCAATCGCAGTACCCGGACCGATGATCGGATCCTGCACAATCGGGCCCGCCAGTTCAAAGTCTTTACCCTGCGGATGTTTCAGGAAGCCGATAGCAGCCTGCGCAGCGTCAGTAAACACTGCATCAAGCCGGCCAGAGATTAAATCGCTCTCCACCTGCGCCTGATCGCCATAAGGCACAACCTGCACGCCATGCGGCTGCCATTTGGCGAGCGCGTAACGTTCCTGAACAGTGCCTTGCTCCACGCCCACGGTTTTGCCTTTTAGCGATTCAGCGGTTGGCAGTAGGCCAGAACCCTTACGCGCAATCAGTTGGGTATGGGTGTCATAGAGCGGCACGGTGAAATCGATTTGCTTAAGACGTTCTTCAGTGATGCCCATATCAGACAAAATGGCATCGAACTTACGCGCCTTCAAGGCCGGAATCATGCCGTCGAACTGGCTCTCCACCCACACGCACTTGGCTTGCATCTGCGCGCACAGCGCATTGCCGAGATCGATATCAAAACCGACCAGTTTGCCTTGCGGCGTTTTGGATTCGAAAGGAGGGTAGGTGGGATCAACCGCGAAACGCACCTGATCAATCTTTGCCTGCGCGCCAAATACGCAACCGGCCAGCACAGCCAGCGCCAGCGTCTGACGCAGGCGGGCACTAAAACGAAAGTTTGCCATAGTATCTGTCTTCTATTGTTGTAATGTTGAGATTGGCAGAGTAACCCGCGGTATCAGTCAAATCAAATTAGGCAATACTTTCAGATTGTTGCAATTGTGTACTATGCGTCATCCCTTGCTAATCTGTGCTATATTCTACATCTAGGTTGGTTTAATTACGGTGAGTTGCTTAAGCAGGGCAATCATGGTAGAAAAGCCACCGTTCCAATAAGTTCTGCCTTAATTCTGCTTATAAAGACCAGCGATATACTGCAATGAGATCCAAAGCATGACGCTAACACCAAGTAAAATTCTCTTTGTAGCTGAAACGCTGAGCGGTCACGGTGGCATGGAAAACGTGACCAGACAGGTTATTGATCAACTTAACCGTGGCAGTCACTTCAATGCTGGACTGTTTCTCTTCGAATCATCCTACCAGATTACGTCCGATAGCTGGGCGAATGAGCTGGTATGGGGAAAAAGCCGTCGCTTGACTGGCAATTCTAAAATATACAATTTTGTCCACGTCCAGCGGTTGGCAAAATTCATCCGTCAGCATCGGCCCGATCACATCATTGCGCTCAATACTGTCCCCTGCATGCTAGCCCGCAAAGCGCTTAACTACAGCGGCCATAAGGCGACACTCTATTCCTGGATGCACCTTCCACCGAAGCAACGCTATCGCCCACACTATTTGATGTTGGCAGATCAGCATCTTGCAATCAGTGAGGCGATTAAGTCACAGCTGATTGAGCTTGGTGCCCATCCTGAGCACGTACATGTGATATTTAACCCGGTACAAATGGTTAATATCGTGATTCCGCAGCCGCAGACTGCACGTTTCTTGTTTGTGGGGCGGGTGCACTTTGAAGAACAGAAACAGCTGAAAGATCTGTTTGATGCATTACGGCACGTTCGCGGTGACTGGCTATTGGATATTGTGGGTGATGGGGACGATCGCGCGAGATGTGAAGCCTATGCGCAGCAGTTAGGTATCGCAGACAACATACACTGGCATGGCTGGCAGCAAAATGCATGGGATTATATTGCGTCTCATATCAAACAGGTGACAGCCTTAGTATTGACCTCGAACCATGAAGGATTTCCGCTGATCTTGCTGGAAGCGATGGCGCGCGGAATTTTTTGTATTTCTTCTGATTGCGTCAGCGGTCCGTCCGAAATCATTTCATCGGGCGTAAATGGATATCTCTATCCCGTCAATGATGTGGTCCGATTGACCACAATTTTACAATCCATTGTTGAGGGTGAAGTACTGCCAGATGCGCAGAGCATCAAAGACAGTGTGATAGCATTCAACGAGCAAAATTACATGGAAAAACTAACAAGTATCATCGATCAGGACGCTCCGATTGAACATAGTTAAACCCAACTTACCTATGATAGGAAAGGCAGCAACGGTAAATACGATTGTGATCTTAATTTGCTGCACGCTTGCCACTAATTTGTTTACCTACGGTTTCGCGCAAAAAGTATTCTACATTGCTGCTTATCTTTCAGGATTTCTATTTATTTATACGCTTGCCTCGCCATCTAACCGCATGCGGATGAATAGATATATACTTCTGTTATTCTCAGCGCTGTTCATTATGGGGGCGCTACGTTTTGGTTGGGCGGTTTATATCAATGACAATTATGCTAATTTTACTACGCCAACCAATAACATCCTGAATAATTACAGGCTGGGTGGTAAACGACTGATGTTAGCTGCCTTTGTTGTTGCTGTGATTGCTATGTATAACGATGATATTTCAGAAAATACCATTTATATCAGTAAAGCAATGATTTGGCTTGGAGTATCAGTTGCGTTGTTGTTTGGTATACATGAATACTTACAAACTGGAAAACGAATTAAACTCACTGCAGATGGCGCCTCAAGTTCATCTTATATGGTCATGTTTCTTTACTGCACTTATCTGTGGTTATCAATTAAAGACGCAAATCGTAAATGGATTTTTGCTGATGCCTCATTTGCAGTTATCATATTAAGTTTGATTATCTTAAGCGGAACGCGTGTTTCACTATTGGCTTTTATGTTCATTACACTTTGCCAGATTAGCCGCTTTTACGGTCTGCTGGAAATTTTAAGGCCTAAGCGCAATCGGCTGTATGCACTTATTCTCTTTGTTATATTAGCCGGATTGACTAGCGAACGTTGGAAGCAAGGCATCAGTGACATTGAAGATTACAGTAGCAATAGTTCAACATCGGTAGGCGCGCGCGTCGCCATTTGGGACAGCGGAATTCACTTTTTGCCACAACATCTTGGTTTTTCTTCACCAGATGTACGTACGGTAACCGCCAGGGAATATATTGCGCGTGTTCACCCAGGCAATGCCGAGGGTTATGCCAACGTAAAATATAATATGCATAACGAATTTTTGGAGATCGCTACTCTACAAGGTATTTTAGGCGTAGCGATATTTATATTGTTTTATGCTGCTGCGCTATTCATTTGGTTTAAACGTCATGCATTAATGGGTATTTCCATGCCGGTAGCCGCATTGTTCATTATGGGAATGACCGATTCTGTGTTGATCTATTCACCGACATCAATGCTGTTTACTATCGCCGTGGCGTTGTGCACTATTCAACCCAAGCAGCATAAAGCATAATCTCAAAGGCGCGTGTTATTGCTCCGCAATAATGCGCGCCACGCTTGAACTTCCCGCGCAGATCAATTGGTAATCCGCAATATTCAGCACCACCGATTTCTCCAGCACGCCAGCATTAAAGGCGATTTCGTCATAGCGCTCGAACAGCAGCGGATCGACCACTAGCTGCAAATCCGCATGAAAACTAAACGGCGGAATTGCACCAAACACGCAGCCGGTGAGCGCATCGACTTCCGCAGGCGAGGCCAGTGAAGCGCGTCGGCCGCCAACCGCAGCTGCCACTTTGCTGAGATCGGCCTGCTGATCGGCCGGCAGCACCGCCAGCACATGCTGTTTAACGCCATTGCCTTTCACATGACACACCAGCGCCTTCGCGCCTTGCCCCACTTCGGTGCCACGAATCGCTGCCACCGCTTCACACTTGCCAGTCGCTTCATGCTCCATCACGCGATAGCGCGCCTGATGTTGCTCGAGCAGCGCGAGCAGTTTTTCATGCGTGGTCATGGCTTTCTCCGTGTTGAGTGAGTTGAGTAAGAAGTGCCTGCATCATATGTGTTTGGCGTGGCAGTAAACCGAGTTTTAAACCTAGCGGCTTAAATGCCCGATTCAACGTACTTAACGTAATACTCTCTTTGTCCTGCTCAATATCCGATAACGTGCGGCGGCTAATCCCTGCGAGTGCGGCATAGCGATCCTGGGAAAACCCCAACACTTTTTTGCGCAGGTGCATGAGTAACACGCCTTGGGTGAATTTCTCTTCTATAAACTGCTGCAGCAAATCTAATAACATGGCTTCCCGCTCAAACGGCGACAGGTTTTTGTTCATAATTTCCATCCTGCAATGCGCTCATCCAGGTGGTTAAAGCCGATGCCGGGCATCTCCAATATCGAAGCCGGTACGCCGCGAGCCTTCAGCCGGGCTTTCAATCCTTTCAACTTATTTGCTAGTACGCTTAGCTCTTGCAGGAGGACACTTTCAGATACCAAGTCATTAAGTTGCTGCGCAATAAAATGCCATTGATAATTGCCGCCTTCCTCATACGGCGATCCCCATTGCGTGGTGCGTACCACGCCTTCCGGATCGGCTTTCATCGGTGCGAAATCATAAACAGGCGCCAGCCACATACAGCCTATTTTCTTCAGAATGGCGCTATTGCGGCCGTGATTATCAGAATTACCAAAGGCGATATTCAGCATGTCGCGTTTCACCCACTCAATAACCATTTCTGCTGTTTGCTTGTTATTCAATTTCAGCACACGCACCAGACAACGTATAACCTCAAAATGGTTGAGAAAGCTACCCGGCGCTTTTTGCATAATTGAGTAAACGGATTCCAGCCCGTATAGGTTTTTTTTACCGGCGATAAAATCAATATCGAAACGCGGCAGCCAAAGGGAAGGGTAGCGCTCGCCTTCGCACAGCAACATGTGTTGCGTATCGATGGTTGCAACCCCAAGCGCGGTGAGTTCGTGATAGAAATGGTATTCCGCTCGCAGGATGTCGCAATCAATTGGCGTGCGTGCGCCGCGAGGATATTTGACCAGATAAGGTGTGTCTTGATTCAGCTGATCATCTTGCCAGGTATCGATCCACACTTCGCTGTTGCTATTACGACGCAACAGTAATTTTGGTGCTTCACCGCCTGCGCCCGTTGCACCACCGCTTGCCGCGCCCATTTGCTGCGCGTACTCAAGAAAGTCGGTATCCCGTTCAATCGCCCATTCGGCGGGAAAACGCCGGCTTTTCAGTCGGCTGTCTGGCGGCAGTTGCGGCAGTGACTCTTTTATTCTCAGATTGCCCACAGGCGCGATGGTTCCAGCCTTCAACAGCGTGTAATCTTGCTCGTTCGCAGGTTTACCTTGCAGACCCAGCTGCGTAATCCAGTAACGTCTGCTGGCACCGGCGGGAATGATGTCATCAAGAAAACCAAACCAGGGTTTAGCAAAATGGCTGCCAATCAGCATGACCGGATAGTTGATGCTACAGCTAGCCATATCGTTGCGGTCTAAATGTTCAACGGCATAGTTGAAGTCGTATGCAAGCAGGGCTTCGCCGTCGCGGCCTTTGAGCGGCGCTTTAAAATCAAGCACCGCGGCATCATGCCAGCATCCATCCAGGTAGATCTGCAGAGTGAGCATGGGAAACCCAAGTTGAGCAGTATATTGCTCAATTCTAGTTTGTTTTGCTTTTTTTGAGAAGCATGCTGCTCAATTTTGGCTTCATCAGCCAATTTTGAGCAGCATATTGCACAATCAGTTATTTATGACGCGCGCGCAGATTATTGATGATGGTACTCAAATCCAGATCCTGATCCTGCAGCAGCACCAGCAGGTGATAAAGCAGGTCCGACGCTTCATTGGTCAGCTCGTGACGATCGTTAACCGTAGCCGCCAGCGCGGTTTCCACGCCTTCTTCACCCACTTTCTGTGCAATGCGCTTGGTGCCGCTAGCGTAGAGTTTCGCGGTGTACGAGCTCTCCGGATCGGCGGTTTTGCGCGACGCCAGCAGTTGCTCCAGCTGGTAGAGGAAAGTCCAGTCGGGCGCAGCCGGCGAGAAGCAGCTTGAGGTGCCGAGATGGCAGGTTGGGCCAATCGGATTGGCCAGCACCAGCAGCGTGTCGTTATCGCAATCCGGCGTGATGCTCGCCACTTGCAGGAAGTGGCCCGAGGTTTCGCCTTTGGTCCACAAGCGGTTTTTGGTGCGTGAGAAGAAAGTCACGTTGCCCTCGCTGAGGGTTTTTTGCAGCGCTTCCTCGTTCATATAACCGTGCATCAGCACTTCGCCGGAAACGTTGTGCTGGACGATAACGGGCATCATGCCCGCAGTTTTGACCCAATCCAGCTTGCTCAGTTGTTCTGCAGTTAACACGCGCGAATCTCCACACCGTTGTCGATCAGGAAGTTTTTCAACTCACCGATATTAATAATTTGTTTGTGAAACACTGAAGCGGCCAGCGCGCCATCGACGTTCGCTTGCTCAAAGGCTTCAAGGAAGTGCGGCATGGTGCCCGCGCCACCGGACGCGATCAGCGGCACTTTGCAGACATCGCGTACCTTCTTCAGCTGCACCAGATCATAGCCATTCCGTACGCCATCCTGGTTCATCATGTTGAGAACGATTTCACCCGCACCAAGCTTCTGCACTTCCTGCACCCAGTCGAGCGTTTCCCATGTGGTGACTTTGGTGCGCGCTTCGTCGCCGGTGTACTGATTGACGTGATATTTGCCGCTCGCTTCATCAAACCAGGTATCAATGCCGACCACGATGCACTGCACGCCAAAGCGATCGGCCAGGCGCGTAATCAGTGTTGGATCGGCCAATGCCGGTGAGTTGATAGAGATCTTGTCGGCACCGAACTGCAGAATGCGTGCCGCGTCCTCTTCACTTTTGATGCCGCCCGCCACGCAGAAAGGAATATCGATCACTTCCGCCACGCGCGATACCCAGCTTTTGTCCACTACGCGGCCATCCGAAGAGGCGGTGATATCGTAGAACACCAGCTCGTCCGCGCCTTCCTGCGCATAACGCTGCGCCAGCGGCACGATGTCGCCGATGATTTCGTGGTTACGGAACTGAACGCCTTTCACCACTTGCCCGTCACGTACATCAAGACAAGGAATTATCCGTTTTGCCAGCATGCAATCGCCTCCGCCACCGTGAATTTATCTTCCAGTAAAGCGCGACCGACGATCACGCCCTGCGCGCCGCTGCCGCGTAACGCCGCGATGTCATCCAGCGAACCTATGCCGCCAGAAGACTGGAAGGCGATGTCCGGGAAGGCCGCAGACACTTCTTTATACAGTTCAACGTTAGAGCCGCTCAGCGTACCGTCGCGCGAAATGTCAGTGCACAACACATGCTTGAGGCCCACCGGTTGATACCAGCCAATCACCTCTTCCAGCGTTACGCCGGCCGCTTCCTGCCAGCCGCTGATCGCCACGTCTTTACGATTGTTGCCATCAATGCGCACATCTAATGCCAGCACGATGGCGTCCGCGCCAAACTCGCTAAACCAGCTCTTCACCTCTTCCGGTTGCTTCACCGCGGTGGAACCCACCACCACGCGCGTAGCGCCAGCTGCCAACAGCGCCTTTACGTCATCGCGGTTGCGGATGCCGCCGCCCACCTGCACTGGCACATTTACGCCACGCAGCAAGGTGGTGAGCAGGGGAATCTGGCGTTTGGCCGGATCTTTCGCGCCGGTTAAATCCACCAGATGCAGCACTTCGGCGCCCTGGCGTTCGTAATCCTGTAAGCGCGGCAGCGGATCGCTACCGTAATCGCGCTGCTGGCCGTAATCGCCCTGATGCAGGCGCACCACTTTGCCGTCGATTAAATCTAATGCGGGGATAATCATTACATCTCCAGGAAATTTTTCAGCAGCTGTGCGCCGGCTTTGCCTGAACGCTCGGGGTGGAACTGCACGCCGAAGAAGTTATCTTTCTGCAGGGCGGCGGTGAACGGATGGCCGTAATCGCATTGGGCGATGGTGGCGGCATTCACCGGCATGGCGTAGCTGTGCACGAAGTAGAAGTAGCTGCCATCGGGAATATCGCGGAACAGATGGTGACCGGCTTTGGCGGTGATCTGGTTCCAGCCCATGTGCGGCAGCGGTAAATCCTGCGTGTCCATCAGCGTGACCGGCTCATCAACCAGGCCCAGTGTAGTGACGCCACCGTTCTCATCGCTGCCGCGACCGAGCAGCTGCATACCGAGGCAGATGCCGAGCACCGGCTGGGTACAGGCTTTGATTAGATCAATCAGATCGCGCTCCTGCAGCTGATTCATCGCCGCCTGCGCGGTACCCACGCCCGGCAGCAACAGCTTGTCGGCATGCAATACCACGTCGGGATCGCGGCTGACCTGCGGCGTGTAGCCGAGGCGCTCAATTGCCCACTTCACCGACGACAGGTTGGCGCAGCCGGTATCGAGGATCACCACGTTCATCACAGCACTCCTTTCGAGCTCGGCAAGGTGTTGCCTTCCACGCGAATCGCCTGGCGCAGCGTGCGGCCAAAGGCTTTGAACAGGCTTTCCACACGATGGTGATCGTTGCGGCCTTTGGTTTTCAGGTGCAGCGTGCTCATCATGGCGTAGGAGAGCGAGCTGAAGAAGTGCTCAACCATCTCGGTGCTGAGATCGCCGACGCGCTGATAGCTGAACTCGGCTTTGAATTCGATGTGCGGGCGGCCGGAGATATCCAGCGCGCAGCGTGCCAGACACTCATCCATTGGCAGCACGAAGCCAAAACGGCCGATGCCACGTTTGTCGCCCAGCGCTTTCAGCAAGGCTTCGCCAAGTGCTAAACCGGTATCTTCCACGGTGTGGTGATCGTCGATGTAGAGATCGCCTTTTACATCGATGTTCATGCGGAAGCCGCCATGCACCGCAATCTGATCGAGCATGTGGTCAAAGAAGCCGACGCCGGTATTGATTTTGCTGCCGCCTTCGCGGTCCAGCCACACTTCGACTTTAATCTGCGTCTCTTTGGTGTTGCGCTGCACCAGCGCGTAGCGGTCACGTTTGGTGAGGCGCGCCTGAATTGCATCCCAATCTTCGCCTTCCGCGCCATAGCGCAGGCCCTGAATGCCCATGTTCTGCGCCAGCTGAATGTCGGTGAGACGATCGCCAATCACATAGCTGTTGGCGGTATCCAGCGCGCCAGCGGCCAGCCAGGCTTCCACCATTTTGGTTTTCGGCTTGCGGCAATCGCAGTTATCTTCCGGCATGTGCGGGCAGATCAGGATGTCGCTGAAGTTCACGCCTTGCGAGCTGAGGATCTGCATCATCAGGTTGTGCGGACCATCAAAATCAGCCTGCGGGAAGCTATCGGTGCCGAGGCCATCCTGATTAGTGATCATCACTAGCTGATAACCGGCTTCCTGCAACGCCAGCAGCGCTGGAATGGCGTTCTTCTCAAACGCCAGCTTCTCCATACGATCCACCTGATAATCAGTTGGTGGCTCAGAGATGATGGTGCCGTCGCGGTCGATAAAAAGGATCTTCTGACTCATGCTTGCTCCACTGATAAGGCTTGCAGCGCGGCGATCAGGCGCTCGCACTCTTTACGGGTGCCGATGGAGATGCGCAGGCATCCCGCAAGGCCGGGGTTTTTATTTTGGTCGCGCAGAATAATGCCTTGATCCCACAGCGTTTTAAACACTTTTGGTGAATCAGTGAAGCGCGCCAGAATGTAGTTGGTTTCGCTTGGGAACACCTGCTGCACCACCTTAATCTGTGGCAACTGCTCAAACAGCCAGCTGCGATTGGCGTTCAGCTCGGCGACATGCTGGCGCATCAGCGTAATGCCTTGATCGCTCAGCGCTTGCCCGGCCACATCGGCGACTGGCGTGGCGAGTGGATAGGGCGCAATCACCTTCATCAGCAGGTCGATCACCGGCTTATTCGCCAGGGTGAAACCGCAGCGCAATCCGGCCAGCGCAAAGGCTTTGGACAGCGTGCGCAGAATCACCAGATGCGGATAATCCTGCAGCCAGCCCGCCAGCGTCGCTTCCGGGCAGAACTCGATATAGGCTTCATCAGCCACCACCAGCGCTTTACCGGCGGTCATCGCCAGCAGCTCGCGGATGTCATCCTGACTGATCAGGTTGCCGGTGGGATTGTTCGGGCTGCACATATAGACAACTTTTACGCCGTCGAGCTGCTCGGCAATCGCCGGCAGATTCAGCTGCCAGTCGTCGAGCGCGGCCACGGTGCGATATTCAATGCCGATGGTTTCGGCGCTGACGCTGTACATGCCGTAGGTTGGCGGGCAGAACAGAATCGCATCTTTGCCCGGCTCGCAGAAGGCGCGCATTAGCAGTTCGATGCCTTCATCCGCGCCGCGGCTCACCAGAACCTGTTCCGGCGTTAAACCGGCGTAGGCGGCGTAGCGCTCAATCACAATCTTCGGCTGGCATTCCGGATAGCGATTCAGCGTCTGCTGCGACAGCTCAAACGGCACCGGCAGCGGGAATTCGTTGGCGTTCAGCCACACATCACCATTGCCACCCAGACGACGCGCCGATTGATACGGCGTCAGTGCACGCACGTTAGCGCGCGCTAATTCTTCAATATTCAGGCTCATGCTTGCTCCTTCAGCGCGGCAACACGCAGGGTAACGGCATTTTTGTGGGCTTCCAGCTGCTCGGCGGCGGCCAGCGTTTCAATCGTCGCGGCAAGATTGAGGAAGCCTTGCGGCGTCAGCTCTTGCACCGTCATGCGTTTCTGGAAATCAGCCAGGCCGAGGCTGGAACAGGTCGCGGTGTAGCCGTAGGTCGGCAGCACGTGGTTGGTGCCAGAAGCGTAATCGCCCGCCGATTCCGGGGACCAGTCGCCAAGAAATACCGAACCGGCGCTGGTGATGCTATCGACCAAATCGCGCGGCTGGCGCGTCTGAATAATCAGGTGCTCCGGGCCGTACAGGTTGGAGATCTCGATGCACTGTTCCAGGTCGCGCAGCACAATCAAACGGCTGCTCTCTAACGCCTGGCGCGCGGTAGCGGCACGCGGCAGCTGCGCCAGTTGTTCCTCAACCGCTTGCGCCACGTCTTCAGCCAGCTGCAGCGACGGCGTTAACAGAATCACCTGTGAATCCGGACCGTGTTCCGCCTGCGACAGCAAATCGGATGCCACGAACGCTGGCATGGCGCCTTCATCGGCAATCACCAGCACTTCGGATGGACCGGCAGGCATATCAATTGCCGCGCCATCTAAACGCTGGCTGACCTGACGTTTCGCTTCAGTCACGTAGGCGTTGCCCGGGCCAAAAATCTTGTCCACTTTCGGCACGGTTTCGGTGCCGAAGGCGAGGGCGGCGATGGCTTGTGAACCGCCAACCTGAAACACCTCTTTCACACCGCACAGCTGCGCGGCGTAAAGAATCTCATCGGCAATCGGCGGTGGCGAGCACAACACCACGCGACCGCAACCGGCGATGCGCGCAGGCGTCGCCAGCATCAATACGGTTGAGAACAGCGGAGCGGAACCGCCAGGAATATATAAACCCACCGATTTCACCGGTCGGGTAATCTGCTGGCAGCGCACGCCGGGCTGGGTTTCCACATCCACTTCGGCAAGGATCTGGGCGTTATGGAAGGTTTCGATATTTCCAACCGCCACCGCCATCGCCTGCTTGAGCGTGTCGCTAAGACGATCGCTGGCCGCCTGCATCTCTGCAGCGCTGACGCGCAGATTATCCACCTGCGCCTTGTCGAAGCGCGCACTGAATTCACGCAGCGCCGTATCGCCTTCTTCTTTTACTTTCACCAGCACGTCGCGCACGATTTGGCTGATGCTTTCTGAAGCCGAAATTGCCGGACGCATCAGTAGCGCTTGCTGCTGTTCTGCGCTGCACTGCTGCCAATCTATCGGTGTCATCAGGTTGCTCATCGTGTTACTCCAACATTTTTTCGATTGGCAGTACGAGGATCGAGCTGGCGCCCAGCGCTTTCAGTTTTTCCATGGTTTCCCAGAACAGGGTTTCGGTGCTCACCATGTGCATCGCCACGCGGCTCACGTCACCAGCCAGCGGCAGCACGGTTGGACGCTCAGCGCCCGGCAGCAGGGCAATCACTTCTTCCAGACGCTCGCTTGGCGCATGCAGCATGATGTACTTAGACTCACGCGCTTTGATCACGCCCTGAATACGCGTCATCATTTTATCAATCAGCTCTTGCTTGGCGGCGGGCAGTTCGCCGTCGCGCTGAATCAGCACCGCTTTCGAGCGGTAGATCACTTCCACTTCGCGTAGACCGTTGGCTTCCAGCGTCGCGCCGGTAGACACCAGGTCACAAATCGCATCGGCCAGGCCAGCGCGTGGCGCGACTTCGACAGAACCGTTTAGCAGGCAGGATTTGAAGGTGACGCCTTGTTTATCGAGGTATTTCTTCAGCAGGTGCGGATAAGAGGTAGCAACGCGGGCATTATTCAGGCACTGCGGACCGGTGTACTCGGCATCCACCGGCATCGCCAGCGATAGGCGACAACCGCCGAAATCCAGACGACGCAGCGTGAAATAGCGCGGGTCTTCACCTTGGGCACGACGGTTCAACAGTTCTTCTTCCAGTACGTTTTCACCGACGATACCGAGATCCACCACGCCATCCATCACCAGGCCCGGAATATCGTCATCACGCACGCGCAGGATGTCGATGGGCATGTTCTCCGCAAACGCAATCAGACGCTGCTGCTGAAGGTTGATTTTGATACCGCAGCGGGCCAGCAGTTCGCGTGATTCATCGCTTAAACGGCCAGATTTCTGCATAGCTATGCGAATACGGGTGTTATCTAACATGGTTCCTATCCTCTTATTCAATCCTGTCTGAGCTTGTTGGGTTGCGTTCGCCCATAAAAAAACCCCCGGAAGATGATCTTCCGGGGGCTCTCTTTGCGTTCGCACCACTGGAAGATCCTAATCGTCTCCCAGCACACATCGCCTGAAAGACTAGTCAGGGTGATGGTGATGATGGTGGTTGAACTGAACGCGTGTCATAGTAAATTCCGTTGCTGAATGAGTATTCATTTGCGTGCTGATTAACCTAACGAAGATGATGACAATTGGCAACCCTTTTTTAACTGTCAATTTCCGGAATCTCCCGAAACAGTTTGCGCTGGTTTGCTACATCTACCGGCACTAAGATGAAGTGTGAGCCCATAGCAGGAGTCGATATGAAAAAGGTCGCGATTGTAGGTCTGGGATGGCTGGGTATGCCGCTGGCGATGGCGCTAACGGCACGCGGCTGGCAGGTAACCGGCAGTAAAACGTCGCCGGATGGCGTGGACGCTGCACGACGCTGCGGCATTGCCGCCTTCCAGTTGGTGCTGACGCCCGAGCTGGAGTGCGAAGCCGAAGATTTAGCGACGCTGATGGCGGTGGATGCGCTGGTGGTGACCTTGCCCGCCAGCCGCACGGTCAAAGGCGGTGAAGATTACATGCAGGCGGTACAGAACGTGGTGGATACCGCGTTAGCGAATAAAGTACCGCGCATCATTTTCACCAGCTCAACGTCGGTTTACGGCAGTGGCGCGGGTGTGATGAAAGAGAGCAGCCCGCTGCAGCCGGAAACCGTCGCCGGCAAAACGCTGGTGGAGCTGGAGAACTGGCTGCACGATTTACCGGGCACCAGCGTGGATATTGTTCGCCTCGCGGGATTAGTCGGGCCAAATCGTCACCCCGGCCGTTTTCTGGCGGGCAAAACCGGACTGGAAAACGGCGGCCATGCGGTCAATCTGGTACATCTCGACGACGTGGTAGACGCGATTGTGCTGCTGCTGCAAACGCCAAAGGGCGGGCACGTTTACAATCTTTGTGCTTCGAAACATCCGTCGCGCGACAGTTTTTATCCGAGTGTGTCAAAGCAGTTAGGGCTTGAGCCACCTACGTTTGTCGCTGAATCAGAGCGTTCTAACGGGAAGGTGATTGATGGCTCGAAGATCGCTAATGAGTTGGGGTTTGAGTACAACTATGATGATCCGATGAAAATGCCGCTGGAGTAAGCTTTTAGGTGCGCACTAATGCGCACTCGATGATGAAGGGTCGCTCTTCCTGGCGACCTGGTCAAACCCCCAACCGATCCCTCAGCGCATACCAAACCGCGCCCATCGCCGTGAGCGGCACCTTAAACCGTCGCCCACCTGGGAACGGCAGATGCGGCAACTTCGCGAACGCATCAAACCGTTCCGCATGCCCGCGCAGAACCTCAGCAATCAATTTCCCCGAAAGATGGGTACAGGTGACGCCGTGGCCGCTGTCGCCCTGCATAAAGAACGCGTTCTTCTCGATTTGCCCGAACTGCGGCATGCGCGACAAGGTGAGCAGGAAATTGCCACTCCAGCGGTGGCTGATTTTGATATCACGCAGCTGCGGAAAGGTACGCAGCAGCTTGGGACGAATCAGCGCTTCGATATCATCCGGCTCGCGCGCGCCGTACACCACGCCGCCGCCATACAGCAGCCGGTTATCTGCAGTGAGGCGGAAGTAATCAAGCAGATAATTACAATCCTCCACGCAATGATTGTTTGGCAACAAACCCAGCGCCTGGTCACGCGTTAAAGGCTCGGTGGTGACGATCTGCGAACCGCACGGCATGCTTTTGCGCGTCAGGCGCGGTTCAAGTTGTGACGGTAAATAGGCGTTGCCGGCAAAAATCACGAAGGTAGCGCTTACTTCACCTTTGGCGGTTTTCACCCGATGCGGTGCGCCGTATTTCACTTCGAGCGCTGCCGACTGCTCATAAATGCGCCCGCCATGCCGACGAATCGCTTCCGCTTCACCAAGCGCCAGATTAAGCGGATGCAGATGTCCACCACGTTTATCAAGTAAGCCACCGACATAACGATCGGTCGCCACTTCGCGACGAATACCGCGTTCATCCAGCAGTTCCAAATCGTGATTGCCGTAGCGCGCCCAGCTGGATTGCTGGCTGCGTAGATGGCCCATTTGCCGTTGATTGAGCGCGGCGAAAATGCCGCCGGGACGATAGTCGCAGGCGATGGCGTATCGGTCGATACGGTCGCGGATAATGTCTGCGCCTTCAAACATCATGCTGCCGAGCATCTGTGCAGTTTGTTTGCCGTAGCGCTGCTCAATCACATCCACGTCGCGGCTATACGAGTTGACCACTTGGCCGCCGTTGCGGCCGCTGGCACCAAAGCCGATTTTTGCCGCTTCAAGCAGCACCACGTCATAACCGGCTTCGGTCAGAAATAGCGCGGATGAAAGCCCGGTAAAGCCGCCGCCAATAATGCAGACATCGCACTGTACCGACTCCTGCAGCTCCGGCCAGGGCGCATGAGCGTTGGCGGTAGCGGCGTAATAACTTCCCACATGTTGCATTCAATCCTCCTTAAGCGCGAAACCTTAAAAATTGGCGGGCGTATGCGCGCTAACAATGCGACACGGCTGATCTGAGGTATTGGTAAAACTGTGCGGCAGGCCGGTGTCAATCACATAGCTTTCACCGCGGTATAAGTGATAACTCTGGCCGTTCACCACCAGCGTGATCTCGCCTTCCAGCACCGTGCCAGTCTCCTCGCCGGGATGGCGCAATTTTTCCCCGGTACTGGCGCCGGGTTCATAACGCTCCAGCAGCATCGCCAGCGCGCGTCGCGCGGCACCGTTATCTATCAGCAGCAGCGATACGCCCAGGCTGCCGATCTCCACGCACTCTTCCGGGCGCACAATCACGCGCGGCGTGGCATGGGTTTTGGGTTCGGAGAAAAACTCCGACAGCGATAACCCGTAAACCTTCAGCAGCTTCTGTAAGGTGCTCACCGCCGGACTCACTTTGTCCTGTTCGATGGTGCTAATCGCGCTGTGCGTTAAACCTGACAATTCAGCGACGCGACGCTGAGACAATCCCAACTCTTGCCGGATCTGCGATAAGCGCCGTCCGGGGGCCAGAGTGGCATCATTCATGGCTGTTTTTCCTTGTGATAACCGGCAGCGGCGTGGATAAAGGCCTCAAATAAACGGCGCGAAACCGGATCGCGCTCAGAATGCCATTCTGGATGCCATTGCACCGCGAGGGCGAAAGGGTGTTTTGGCAGGCTAACGGCTTCAATCAGTCCGTCGGGCGCACGCGCTTCCACGCGCAGCTGCGGACCGGTTTCACGAATGCCCTGGCCGTGTAACGAATTGACGGCGAAGGGATCGGTGCTGCCGAGCAGCTGGCTCAGCATGCCGTCGGCTTCTGGCTGCACTTCATGCACCGGCGCATATTGCTCATCCAGCGAGAGCGCGTCGTCTTCCCGGTGTTCCTGAAAAAGATGCGTCATATGTAACTGACGATGCAACGCGCCGCCGTTGGCGACCACCAGCTCCTGCAGGCCACGACAAATGCCAAACATCGGCATCTTTTTACCAGCCGCATGTGTGATCACGCCGAAGGCAAGGCGATCGCGCGCCGGATCGGCATGCGCCTCTTTGCCGTCTTCGCCATAGTGCCAGGGTTCAATGTTACTTGGGCTGCCGGTCAGCAAAATACCATCCAGCACGGTCATACTGTTTTCTAATAGATGAGGCGCCTGCATTAGCTGATGCGGCAAGGGCAGCGGTACGCCACCGGCGAGTACGACAGCGTCGAGATATTTATTGTGAACCGTTTGACTAACATGGCTGCCGATATCGTTCTGGCACATCACTACGCCAATCAAAGGCTTGTCAAAAATAATGCCCATAACGTCTCCACGCTGCTGTTCAATATTTTCGCCGAAAAGACACGGCTGGCGTTAAAAGTGTGCAATATTTTGTCAATCTAGCAATCAGTCGTTCATTCCTCCAGCACAATTGTTACATTTGCACACTTTTTGCGTTAGCGCTATGTTAGAGGAGTGGCTGTTATTTTGAGCATTGCGCGCACCAATTCTAAACGGTAAAGGGCGGGTGGGATCATGACGAACCTCGTAGAAGTAGAAGACTTCACGCGACACAGTGAAGAGAAACGAACAAGCGCGTTCCAGCTGGAGGTCAAAACCTGGCTGGAACGCCATCCTGAAACGCAGTATGTCGATATTCTTCTTAATGATTTAAATGGGGTATTTCGCGGTAAACGCATTCCCGTCTCAGCGCTGGCTAAACTGGAAAAAGGGTGTTACTTCCCGGCCTCGGTTTTCGCCATGGATATTCTCGGCAACACCGTCGAAGAAGCCGGACTTGGACAGTCACTGGGCGAACCCGACCACCTCTGCATTCCGGTTCCCGGAACCTTAATTCCCTCTGCCGCCGATCCCACACACATCGCCCAGCTGCTGCTGACTATGTGTAACCAAGATGGCACTCCCTTTGACGTTGAACCCCGTAATGTCCTCAACCGGTTGTGGCAACAGCTGCGCAATCGCGGATTATTCCCGGTGGTAGCGGTAGAGCTGGAGTTCTATCTGGTGGATAAAAAGCGCGATGCGGAGGGGTTTATCCAGCCGCCGTGCTCGCCGGGCAGCGACGATCGCAATATGCAGAGCCAGGTTTACTCGGTCGATAATCTTGACCATTTTGCCGACGTGCTGCGTGATATCGATCGTCTAGCCAAACAGCAGGGCATTCCGGCGGATGGCGCGCTGGCGGAAGCGTCGCCTGGTCAGTTCGAGATCAATCTGCATCACGCGCGCGACGTGCTGAAGGCGTGCGACCATGCCATCCAGCTGAAACGGCTGGTGCGTCAGGTGGCAGAAAATCACGGTATGACCGCCACTTTTATGGCTAAGCCGTATGAAGAGTACGCGGGCAGCGGCATGCATGTGCACATCAGCATGCTGGATGCCGCCGACCACAATGCCTTCGCCCTCGATGACGGCAGCGATTCTCCACTGATGAAACGCGCGCTGGCGGGCATGATCGATCTGATGCCGGCCTCGATGGCGCTACTGGCCCCCAACGTTAACGCCTATCGCCGCTTCCTGCCGGAAGCCTACGTGCCGCTGCAGGCATCGTGGGGACATAACAACCGTACGGTTGCCCTGCGCGTGCCTTGCGGCGATGCCGATAACCACCGCATCGAGTATCGCGTGGCCGGTGCGGATGCAAATCCCTATCTGGTGGTGTCAACAATTCTTGCCGGAATATTGCACGGTCTGGATAATCAGCTCCCTTTACCGCCTGCGGTGCAGGGCAACGGACACGAAGCTGAAGGGCTCGCATTGCCGATTCGCCAGAGCGATGCGCTGTATGAATTCGAGAATAGCTATCCGCTACAGAAGCTATTGGGCGAGCGATTTAGCGGGGTGTGGCACAGCTGCAAACAGTACGAGTTAATGCAGTTTGAGCGGCTGATCACCTCGACGGAAATCGACTGGATGTTGAAGAACGCCTGAGCCTAAGAAGAATTGATCTAACGTCTTGTGCCGATGGCATAAGTTGGGGCAAAATACGCGCCCTGCAAAATGAGAACTAACCGACGTTAACCGCGTCGGTTATTTTTTTGCATGATGTACTCACTGAAATTTAAACGAGGCCGGACACGCATCCGGATAGATAGATACCGACAAACACGCTTGAGCGTGAGATTTGAGGAAAACAAAGATGGGACTGTTTAACATTGCACCAGCTCAGGCTGGTTCTCGCTTCCGTGATGACTACGGCGCCGCGACAATCGTAAACACTTATATCACTTCTCACTGCAGCAAATTGCGCAGTATCCCGGTAGCTCAGCCGATCGCGGTTGTCGCTTGCGGGGGCCTGAACAATGTCGCTTAACACCTCTGCCGCACCTCAGCGTGCACACCTGAAAAAATCCCTGACCTTGATCCCGGTTGTCATGATGGGCCTGGCGTATATGCAGCCAATGACCCTGTTTGATACCTTCGGTATCGTGTCTGGATTGACCGACGGCCACGTCGCCACCGCTTATGCTTTCGCCCTGATAGCGATTCTGTTTACTGCCGTGAGCTACGGCAAGCTGGTACGCCGCTTCCCATCTGCGGGCTCCGCTTACACCTATGCTCAGAAGGCAATCAGTCCGCACGTCGGCTTTATGGTTGGCTGGTCATCACTGCTGGACTACCTGTTCATGCCGATGATCAACATCCTGCTGGCGAAAAGCTACTTTGAAACGCTGGTGCCGGGCATTCCGTCGTGGATTTTCGTGGTGCTGCTGGTGGCCTTTATGACCATCTCCAACCTGCGTGGAATCAAAACCGTTGCCAACTTCAACAGCGTGATCGTCGTGCTGCAAGTGGTGGTGATGGTGGTGATTACCGGCATGGTGGTTTACGGTGTGGCGCACGGTGTTGGCGAAGGGACGTTAACCAGCAGCAAGCCGTTCTGGTCTGAGAATGCGCATGTGGTGCCGATGATTACCGGCGCGACCATTCTGTGCTTCTCGTTCCTCGGCTTTGACGGCATCAGTTCGCTGTCGGAAGAGACCAAAGATGCAGAACGCACCATCCCACGCGCGATTTTCCTCACCGCGCTGATTGGTGGTGTGATCTTTATTGGTGTCTCTTACTTCCTGCAGCTGTACTTCCCGGACATCTCGCGCTTCCAGAATCCGGACTCTTCACAGCCAGAAATCATGCTGTTCGTAGCGGGTAAAGCGCTGCAGATTGGCATTCTGATCTTCTCGGTGGTGACGGTGCTGGCTTCCGGTATGGCCGCACACGCCGGTGTTTCACGTCTGATGTACGTGATGGGCCGCGATGGCGTGTTCCCGCAGCGTTTCTTTGGTTTCGTGCATCCGAAATACCGCACGCCGTCACTGAACGTGCTGCTGGTGGGTGCCGTGGCGCTGATGGCGATCAACTTCGACCTGGTCACGGCAACCGCGCTGATTAACTTCGGTGCGCTGGTCGCGTTCACCTTTGTGAACCTGTCGGTGATTGCCCAGTTCTGGATCCGTGAGAAGCGTAATAAGACGCTGAAAGATCACCTCAACTATCTGGTGCTGCCGGTGATGGGCGCCCTGACAGTCGGTGCGTTGTGGATTAACCTGGAAGAGACCTCGATGGTGCTCGGCCTGGTGTGGGCGGCGATTGGTATTATCTACCTGGCGTTTGTCACCCGTACGTTCCGCAATCCAGTACCGCAGTTCAGCGAAGAAGTGTGATTTGATTGAAGTCGCTGTCCCCCATCCCGGCCTTCCCCCGCAAGCGGGGGAAGGAGACGCTGCCACATGCCACTCCTAACTCGCATGTAGCAGCATCTTCCTCCCCCATCAATGGGGGAGGACCGAGGAGGGGACAGCGAGCACAATTTAAAAAACTCATCCCGCAATCACCAATTCCCAACTCCCCGCACTTAACGCTTCGCGTCCAGTTTTACTCAATTCCGCATCCGTAACCAGGATATCAAATCGCTCCAGCGGCAACGCCAGATGCGTAGCTATCTTGTTGTACTTTGAGCTGTCGCTCAGCAACACGCGCTTACTGCTAACATCGCTCGCCGCCTGCTTCACCGGCACTTTATCCTCATCCGGCGTATACAGCCCGCGTGGGCCCCAACAGGAAGCGGAAATAAAGGCGATATCAATCGCCAACTGACGCAAACTGCGCGCCGCCGCTTCACCCACGCTGGAACGGTTCTCACGACATACCGTGCCGCCCGTGTGGATCAGCTTGCAGTCGCTACTCTCCATCAGCAGCCGCGCAATCACGAAATCATTGGTCACCACCAGCAGATCGTCACGCTCAACCAGTTCACGCGCCAGCGCTAACGTGGTGGTGCCGGCGTCCAGATAAATGCAGCTGTTGCGTGGAATATGACGCGCAGCGTACTGACCAATCGCCATCTTCTCGCCGCTGTACATGTTGGTTTTCGCCAGATGCGACGGTTCTGCCGCCAGCCGATCGGCCGAACGCACACCGCCCGATACCGACAGTACCGCGCCTTGCTCTTCCAGCTTCTGCACATCGCGACGAATCGTCATATGCGATACGCCCAACCGCTCAGTCAGCTCGGCAATACTCACCACGCCGCGTTCAGCAACCAGCGTTAGAATTTGTTGATGACGTTCAACCGGAATCACCATGCTCTCCCTGAATTATCATTTTTTCACATTGTAGATCATCGATTCACAGCCCGCAGCACAATTTATGTTGCCGAAATCTAACAAGAAAGCCGGTCTGCCAGGGAATTTCGCGTCAGGGCGGCACTGTGAATTGATGTTAATCATTACGCATCTAAGTTAATTTTTGTGATGCCACGCACGTTTATTGCCCAGTATCTGCGGCAGACTTAACACCAATGAACAAATTATCACTTAAATTAACAATGGAGGTTTGCTGTGTCAGCAACCGTGAATAACATCGGCGTGATTGGTTTAGGTTCTATGGGCATGGGTGCCGCGCAGTCTTGTATCCGTGCAGGATTGAATACCTGGGGAGTTGATCTGAATCCGCAGGCGCTGGAAACCCTGCGTCAGGCCGGTGCACGTGATGCACAGACCTCCGCTGCCAGCTTTGCTGCAGAACTGGATGCGGTGCTGCTGCTGGTGGTTAACGCCGCGCAGGTGAAGGCCATTCTGTTCGGTGAAAACGGTGTGGCGGCGCAGCTCAAGCCGGGCACGGTGGTGATGGTGTCGTCCACCATCTCTTCACAGGATGCGCAGGCGATAGAACAGCTGCTGGCTCAGCATCAGCTGCTGATGCTGGATGCGCCCGTTTCCGGTGGCGCGGCCAAAGCGGCGGTTGGCGAGATGACCGTGATGGCGTCCGGCAGCGATGAGGCTTTTGCGCTGCTCAAGCCGGTGCTGGATGCGGTGGCGGCGAAAGTCTATCGCGTGGGCAGCGAAATCGGTCTGGGCTCCACCGTCAAAATCATTCACCAGCTGCTGGCGGGTGTGCACATTGCCGTGGGCGCCGAAGCGATGGCGCTGGCCGCGCGTGCCGGTATTCCGCTCGACACCATGTACGACGTGGTGACCAACGCCGCCGGTAACTCATGGATGTTTGAAAACCGCATGCGTCACGTGGTCGATGGCGATTACTCGCCGAAATCTGCAGTCGATATCTTCGTCAAAGATCTCAACCTGGTGGCGGATACCGCCAAGTCGCTGCACTTCCCGCTGCCGCTGGCGTCCACCGCGCTCAACATGTTTACCGAAGCCAGCAATGCCGGTCACGGTCGTGAAGATGACAGCGCGGTAATCAAAATTTTCAGCGGCATTACGCTGCCGCAGGCGAAGGAGCAGTAATCATGCGTTTAGGCGTAATCGCGGACGACTTTACTGGCGCCACCGACATTGCCAGCTTCCTGGTACAGAACGGTCTGCCGACCATTCAGTTCAACGGCGTACCAGAAGGTCACGATGAATTAAGCGCGCAGGCGATTGTTATCAGCCTGAAGTCGCGCTCGTGCCCGGCCCAGCAGGCCATCGACCAGTCGCTGGCGGCGCTGCAGTGGCTGCAACAGCAGGGCTGCGATCGCTTCTACTTCAAATATTGCTCCACTTTCGACAGCACCGAGCATGGCAACATCGGTCCGGTGACCGATGCGCTGTTGCAGGCGCTAGGCGAAACGCAAACGGTGATCTCGCCGTCGCTGCCGGTCAACGGTCGTACGGTGTATCAGGGCTATCTGTTTGTTGCCGACCAGCTGCTGTCCGAATCGGGCATGCGCCATCATCCGGTGACGCCAATGACCGACAGTAATCTGGTGCGCCTGATGACGCATCAGGCCAAAGGTCAGGCAGCGGTAATCAATGCAGCACAGCTGGATCAAGGTGCCGATGCGGTGCGTGCGCAGCTCGATGCGCTGAAAGCGCAGGGCATCAACTATGTGGTGCTGGACGCGTTGCACGAGCAGCATCTGCTGACGCAGGGCGAGGCGCTGAAAGAGATGCGTCTGGTGACCGGTGGTTCAGGACTGGCAATTGGGATTGCCCGCGCCTGGGCGACGCAGCAGCAGAACCGCGATGCCGAACAGGCTGGTCGTCCACAGGGCGAGCGCGCGGTGGTGATTTCTGGATCCTGCTCGCAGATGACCAACCGTCAGGTAGAGGCCTATCGCCAGCACGCGCCATCGCACGAAGTGCGGGTTGAACGCTGCCTCGACGATGTTGCTGGCTATGCGCAGGAGCTATGCGATTGGGTTGCCGCCCATCATCAGCCCGATCTGGCACCGTTGCTGTTTGCCACTGCCGATGCGCAGCAACTACAGGCTATTCAGCAGCAGTACGGTGCGGCACGCAGCAGTGAAGCGGTTGAGCAGCTGTTTGCCGCCGTCACGCGCGAACTCAAAGCGCGCGGCTGGCAGCGCTTCATCGTCGCCGGCGGCGAAACCTCGGGCGTGGTAGCGCAAAGCCTGGGCGTCACCGCGTTCCATATTGGACCGATGATTTCACCGGGCGTGCCGTGGGTGCGTGACATCCAGCAGCCGCTGTCGCTGGCGCTGAAATCAGGCAACTTTGGCGACGAACAGTTCTTTGCCCGCGCACAAACGGAGTTTTCATGATGACCGAACAACAAGCACGCGAAGAGATGGTCCAGCTCGGCGCGTCCTTCTTCCAGCGCGGTTACGCCACCGGTTCGGCAGGTAACCTGTCGCTGCTGCTGGAGGATGGCCATCTGTTAGCTACGCCTACCGGCTCCTGCCTCGGCGAGCTGCAGGCCGATCGCCTGTCGAAAGTGACACTACAGGGCGAATGGCTTTCCGGCGACAAGCCCTCGAAAGAGGTGGCATTTCATCGCGCACTCTATCTCAACAATCCAAACTGCAAAGCGGTGGTGCATCTGCACAGCCACTATTTGACGGCGCTCTCCTGCCTGAGCGATCTCGACAGCGAAAACTGCATTCGTCCTTTCACGCCGTACGTGGTAATGCGTGTCGGTGATGTACCGGTGGTGCCGTATTACAAACCCGGCGATCAGCGGCTAGCGGACGATTTGGCCAACCTGGCGTCGCGCTATAACGCTTTCCTGCTGGCCAATCACGGCCCGGTGGTGGTGGGAAAATCCTTGCGCGAAGCCGCTAATAACACTGAAGAACTGGAAGAGACCGCGCGTTTGATGTTTACGCTCGGCGACCGCCCGATTCGTTATCTGACCGATAGCGAAGTGGCGGAATTGAGGAACTACTGATGCCTAAGTTTGCAGCCAACTTATCGACCCAATTCGGCGAACTGCCGTTTATCGAACGCTTTGCCGCCGCGGCAAACGCCGGCTTTCGCGCCGTCGAATTCCTGTTCCCGTATGACTTTCCCGCCGAGGTGATTAAAGCCGAGCTGGAGAAACATCAGCTGGAGCTGGTGCTGTTCAACACCGCGGCAGGCAATGTGCAGGCGGGCGAATGGGGCGTTTCGGCGATTCCAGGACGTGAAGATGAGGCGCGCGCCGATATCGATCGGGCGCTGGAGTATGCGCTGGTGCTGAATTGTCAGCAGGTGCATATCATGGCGGCAACGGTGCCAAACGGTGCCGATCGCGCCGCTTATGAAACCACTTTTGTGCAGAACATGCATTACGCCGCGGAACGTTTCGCGCCGCACGGTATTCGCCTGTTGCTGGAAGCGCTGAACCCCGTCACCAAGCCGAACTACCTCTACTCCAGCCAGTATCAAACGCTGGCGATGATGGCGCGCATCGATCGTCCGAACGTCTTTACCCAGCTCGATCTGTTTCATGCGCAGCTGGTGGACGGCAATCTGACCCATCTGATTCGCGAATATGCCGGGCGGTATCGTCATATCCAGATCGCCTCGGCACCGCATCGTCACGAACCGGATGAAGGCGAGATTAACTACACCTATCTGTTCAATCTGCTGGATGAGGTGGGCTACGACGGTTGGGTGGGATGTGAATATATCCCGCGCGGCCGCACCGAAGCCGGTCTTGGCTGGTTCGCGCCATACGCTAAATAACCCTTGTTTTACCCCCAGCACAGCGCTTTAACGCGCTGTGCCAATGACGTCTTACTCCAATACCTTAAAAAAACAAATTCCAACTCTACCGTAAATACTTCGAGCTGCAGGAAGGCGGCAAGTGGGTGAGTCCCCAGGAGCTTACTGAAGTCAGTGACAGGGGCGAGCACACGCAGCCAACGCACCTGCAGCGTGAAGTATTTAGGGTAGTTAAATTAGAGGGATACCATGTCTACCGCGTTGTTATTAGCTATCGCTACCGCCAGCATCGTGATCTTGCTGTTGCTGGTGATTAAAACCAAAGTGCACCCTTTCGTGGCGCTGCTGATTGTCAGCCTGCTGGTGGCGATTGCTACCGGCATTCCGGCGGACAAAATCATGGAAACCATCTTTAGCGGGATGGGCAATTTGCTGGGGCATATCACTATCATCATCGTGCTGGGGGCGATGCTGGGCGCGGTGATTGAAGCCTCGGGCGGAGCGGAGTCGCTGGCGCAGCGCTTCAGTAAATCGCTAGGTATCAAACGTACCGTCGCGGCGTTGACCATGGCGGCCTTTATCCTCGGCATTCCGGTATTCTTCGAGGTCGGCTTTATCATCGTGATTCCGCTGATTTATGGCTTCACCAAGGTGGCGCGCGTCTCGCCGCTGAAGTTTGGTCTGCCGATGGCGGGCGTGATGCTGACGGTGCACGTGGCGCTGCCGACCCATCCGGGCGCGGCGGCGGCGGCGGGTATTCTGCATACCGATATGGGCTGGCTGATGATGCTGGGCATCCTGATCTCGATTCCGGTGGGCATCGTGGGCTACTACGTGGCGAAAGCGATGAACCTGCGTCAGTACCACCTTTCGGTCGATGTGCTGGAGCAGTTGCAGCTGGCGAAGCCGGAAGGGCAGGCGAAAAATGACGCGCCACCGCCGGGTGCGCTGACCATTACCGGCCTGATTGTGGTACCGATCCTGTTAATCGTGATGGGGACCTTGGCACACACCACGCTGGCAGAAGGCAGCATGCTGCGCTCAGTAATGACGGTAATTGGTACGCCAGCGATTGCGTTGCTGATTGCCCTTGGGCTGGCGGCATGGCTGCTGGGCGTGCGTCGCGGCTGGAGTAAAGAGAAGCTGGAAGATTTGACTGGCCGCGCAATTCCCAGTTCCGCCAGCGTGATTCTGGTGGCGGGTGCGGGCGGTGCATTTGGTAAGGTGTTGGTGGAGTCTGGCGTGGGTAAAGCGTTGGCGTTGACGCTGGAAACCCTGCATCTGCCGCTGGTACCGGCTGCGTTTATTCTGTCGCTGGCGCTGCGTGCCTCGCAAGGATCGGCAACGGTAGCGATTCTCACCACCAGCGGTTTGCTAAGCCAGGCGGTCGGTGATGTGACGGATATGCAGCGCGTTTTGGTGACGCTGGCGGCCTGTTTCGGCGGGTTAGGCTTGTCTCACGTTAATGATGCGGGCTTCTGGGTCGTGACGCGCTATCTGGGCTTATCGGTAGCGGATGGACTGAAAACCTGGACGGTGCTGACTACCGTGATGGGCCTGAGCGGTTTTGCGCTGACGTGGCTGGTGTGGGGAATGATTTAAGTTCTCAGGTCGCCATGAATGGCGACCCTACAAACGGGCATTGCATAGGGTCGCCATTCATGGCGACCTCTCACCAGACCGCAGAGGACTAAGACACCAGCTCCTGCGCATACAAATACAGCGCCTTCAGCTGCGCCATCTTCTCGCTGTTATCCTCATGCAAACTCGCCAGCGACTCCAGCTCCTGCAGGAACGCCTGCACACGATCGGCATTAAGCACTTCGCGGCGATGTTGCAGCCAGCGCTGCTGCTCTGCGTCATCCAACGTGCCGGGGAAATTACGTGCACGATAGCGGAACAGCAGTTTGCCAATGCGCTTATCTTCGAAGGTCAAATCCAGGGCCGGTAAGTTCTGCGGCGGCGTCTGGCGCAGAATATTCATGCCCGCGCGATCGGCATCGCTAAAGAATCCGTCATACAGCTGCGCATCCACGTCATCTGTAGGTTTAAACGGCTCCGCTTCGGCAAACAGCGCCACCACTTTTTCCCGTACTTCCGCATGCTCGCGCAGCACCTTGAGGTTCGCCAGGCAGCGTTGGCGATCGATACCTAAGCGCGTAGCATCTTCCGGACGCAGCGTGCTCGCCGGCGCCAGCACCGGACATTTATTGATATGCACCAGCTTAATCGGCACCGCTGCCAGATCGCCTAAATCACTGTGGCGCGTATACAGGCGCTCACGCAGTTCGTCAGATTCCAGCTCAAGCAGCGGCGACATATCACCGGCCAAATCAGCGACAATCAGCGCATTGCGGTTATCCGGATGCCACGCCAGCGGCACAATCCAGCTGGTGTTGCCGCGCGCTGCGCCGAACATGCCGGAAACGTGCACCAGCGGCTTCATCTGCGGGATATCAATCAGCGTCATCAATTTCTGCTTGTTGCGATGGGTAAACAGAAACTCAAACAGCTTCGGCTGCTTCTCTTTCACCAGTTTCGCCATCGCCAGCGTGGCGTAAACGTCGGACATCGCATCGTGCGCCTGTTCGTGCGCCACGCCGTTGGCCTTAGTGAGATGCTCCAGCTTAAAGCTCGGGAAGCCATCATCATTCTCTGGCCACACAATCCCTTCCGGACGCAGCGCATAGCAGGCGCGCATCACGTCGAGCAGATCCCAGCGCGAATTGCCGTTCTGCCAGCTCCAGCCGTAAGGATCGAAGAAGTTGCGGTAAAAAATATTGCGCGTCACTTCATCATCGAAACGCACATTGTTGTAACCAATCACACAGGTTTGCGGTTCGCTAAACAGACCATGAATGCGTTCAGCAAACGCCGCTTCTGTAACGCCGCGCGCTTTGGCGGTTTGCGGCGTAATGCCGGTGATCATCACCGCTTCTGGCTGTGGCAGATAATCGTCGGCGGGCTGGCAATAAAAGACCTGCGGTTCACCTACTGCATTGAATTCTTTATCGGTACGCAGGCCGGCAAACTGCGCCGGACGGTCCAGCGACGGACTTTTACCGAAGGTCTCATAATCGTGGAACAAGAAGGTGAACTCAGAGGCGGGCACGGCGTTATCCTGGCTAGATAGAATCAACGCACAGGATAGTCGTCCCTGGTTAGCAGTACAACCTTCATCCTGTTCGCTGCGAGCGGGCGCGCAGCATTTATGCGCAGTTCATACTTTTTTTCAATTTATTCAGATCTGTAAGCGCTATTTGCCGTAAAACGTGCGGCGGTAAATTCATTTTTTGATTTCGAGGAAGAAGTGTTGAAAAGGCGTCTGCTGGTTACTGTATCTGGAATGATTGTTTGGGCATCGTTGGCGCAGGCTGACGACAGCATGCCGTTTCCCCTGACGCCGCCGCCGATTGATGCGGCTTCGTGGGTGTTGATGGACGCCACTACCGGTCAAATTTTGACAGCCGGTAACCCGGACGAAGAGCGCAACCCGGCGAGCCTGACGAAATTGATGACCGGCTACGTCGTTGATCGCGCCATCGATCAGAATAAAGTCAGCCGCGATGACAAAGTCACCATCGGCAAAGATGCGTGGGGCGCGGGCAATCCGGTGTTCAAAGGCTCTTCACTGATGTTCCTCAAACCGGGCGATCAGGTCACGGTGCGCGATCTGATGCGCGGCGTGATCATCGATTCCGGTAACGATGCCTGCGTGGCGCTGGCGGATCACGTGGCCGGCAGTGAAGGCAGCTTTGTCACCATGATGAACAACTACGTGCAGAAGCTCGGTCTGACGCACACCCATTTTGAAACCGTGCACGGCCTTGATGCGCCGGGTCAACACACCACGGCACGCGATTTGGCGGTGCTGTCGCGCGCGATTATCAGCGGCGAGCCCGATTTCTACGCCATGTACGGTGAGAAAACCCTCACGTGGAACGGCATCACCCAGAACAACCGTAACGGTTTGCTGTGGGATCAAAATCTGCACGTCGATGGCCTGAAAACTGGTCACACCGAAAGCGCGGGCTTTAACATCATCGCTTCCAGCGTGGTGGGACGTCATCGCCTGATTGCGGTGATCATGGGCGGCAAGAGCCCGAAAGGCCGTGAAGATCAGGCGCGTAAGCTGCTGGTGTGGGGCCAAAACACCTTTGATACCGTGCAACTGTTCCACGCCGGCAAAAAAATCGGCACGGAAAACGTCTGGTACGGCAATCCGCATAAAGTCGATGTTGGCACCACGCAGGATATCTATCTGTCGCTGCCGCGCACCGAAGTCTCTAATGTGATGGCGAAGTACGTGATCGATCGCAAAGACCTGGAAGCGCCGCTCAAAGCGGGTGAGCAGATTGGTGAAATTCAGGTGATGGACAAAGATAAGCAGCTGGCCAGCTATCCACTTTATACCCTGCAAACGGTTGAACAGGCTGGCATCATTACGCGCATTAGCGATTACGTGAAACAGAAACTGTAATCCATCGCGTATTTCAGCGCCGTCACGCGTGCCGTGGCGCGCTGGTGGTGGCACAATCGTGCTTTCGGCTGCTGAATTGAGGCAAGGTATGAAAGCATCGATTGTTGAACGTAATCCGCAAAGCTGGCTGGGCTACTCTCTGCAAGGCCCGTGGCAGGAAACCGTGCCGCGCGGCTTTAACCGGCTGAAACGCTGGGTGAGCGAGCACCAGGCAGCAGGCGAATGGCTGGCGATTTATTACGGCAATCCGCAGGAGCTGCCGCCTGAAGCGCTGCGCGTGGAAACGGTGATTACCGCAGCGGAGGACGCAATCCCTGCGGTGGGCGACGATATCGAAAAAGGATTATTGCCCGGCGGATGCTATTTCCATGCGCGCATCGAAGTACTCGATAATGATTTTTTCAGCGCGTGGCACAGTTTGTTCGACAGCTTAAAAGCGCAGGGCGGCTGGCAAGTGGACAATCGTCCCTGTTTCGAACACTACCTTACTGATGGATCTGACAGCGGCACCTGGCTGGTGGATATGTACATTCCGGTGCGCGCGGCTGAATAAAATACGCGGTCACCATAAATGGCGCCCCTACTAAACACGCCCGTAGGGTCGTACCTTCATGGCGACCGATTCAATCACCGCACAAAACCCGATGCGTTACATCAATGTTTCTATTGAGGAAATTAGATGTAACGCGCATGTTGAATTTCAGCCAAAGACAAAAATAATTGCGTTCAACCCTGATGGTTCGCGCATCGCCAGGGTAACATAGCGCGCAAATTTGTATCGTTCCCGGACAACCATGTTACGCGCTGACAAGCCCATCTCGCAGATTGAGTTCTGGTTCTACCGCCACTATCGCGCCGTACACGGCGTGCGCATCGCCATCGCCTTTGTACTGTGCTTCCTGTTTGTACGCCTCACCGACATTCCTGAAGGCACCTGGCCGCTGATTACGCTGGTGGTGGTGATGGGGCCGATTTCAACCTGGGGCAATGTACTCCCGCGCGTGGTGCAACGCATTAGCGGCACCTTCGCCGGTCTGATCTCCGGTTTGATTGCGCTGAAGCTGGAACTATTTTCGCTGCCGGTGATGCTGGTGTGGTGCGCCATCGTTATGGTGGTCTGCGGCTATCTGACGCTGGGAAAACATCCCTATATGGCGTTGCTGATTGGCATTACGCTCGGTGTGGTGGTCGGCGCGCCGGCGGGCGATTTCACAATCGCTATGTGGCGCGGCGGCGATGTGATTCTGGGTTCGCTGATGGCGCTGCTGTTTAGCGCTATCTGGGCACAGCGGGCTTACACCCATTGGCGCATCCAGCTGTCGGACGCGTTTATCGCCATGGCCAAGCTGCATCACACCGGTTTCTCTGCCAACCTGCTGGAAAAACCGCGGCTGAATAAGCCCTTTCAGAAGCTGCTAAGTAGCGTGATTAAAATGCGCTCGCTGCTTGATCCCTCCAGCAAGGAGACGCGTATTCCGAAATCGGTGTTTGAGGCCATTCAGACCATCAACCGGAATATGGTCAACACCATGCAGATGCAGATTGATGCGTGGTGGTCATCGCGCGAGAGTCATCTGATTATGCTCAACGCGCCGACGCTGCGCCGTACCCAGCAGATGACGGAAGACACGCTCAATGCGCTGGCGACGCTGATGGTGAAAGGCGAAACCGAGGAGATCACCGCTAACAGTCACGCGCTGGAAGAGATCACCCAGGAACTGGAGCAGCTGATTGCCAATCGCAGCGGACGCTCTGAAACCACGGCGATCTACGGCTATGTCTGGCTGAGCCTTGAACAGGCGCGTCAGCTGGAGCGTATGACGGATTTAGTGCGTCTGGCGCTGCGTAAATAGTTTTCTCAGGCAATGACTTAATGTGAATCACGCTTTCTTTGCGCTAAGATAAGCGCCAGTCCGAATTTAGCTGTGAGAATTGCAACCCTTGCGGCCAACCCGCTAAGCTAAACGTTATGACTATTCCGCCTGCCGATGCAGGCCTTAAGAAAGGTGCCAACATGGAAAATGCCAAGCAATCATTTCAGGACGTACTGGAGTTTGTGCGTATGTTCCGTCGTAAAAACAAACTGCAGCGCGAAATCGTGGATAACGAGAAGAAAGTCCGTGATAACCAGAAACGTGTGTTGCTGCTGGACAACCTGAGTGAATACATCAAGCCCGGCATGAGCATTGAGGCGGTTCAGGAAATCATCGCCAGCATGCGTGTGGACTATGAAGACCGCGTGGATGAGTACATCATCAAAAACGCTGACCTCTCTAAAGAGCGTCGCGAGCTGTCGAAGAAATTGAAAGCAATGGGCGAGCCTAAACCGCAGTAATTCTCGTTTTAGCTTCCACACTGAGGTCGTCATTTATGACGACCTTTTTTATTTCTGCATCCCGTTCAACGTAACAGCTGACGCGCCAGCGCCTGCAGCTGCTGTGCAATCTCCGTCACATTCACCCGATCCTGCTGCGGTGCCGCCGTGGTCTCACGCAGCACCAGCTCGGTCTCCAGCGTTTTCTCAGCGGCATTGCCGCCTTCCAGCTGCGCCAGTAATCGCTCGACGCTGACCGCGCCTAACTGCTGCAAATCCTGACGCACGGTGGTTAACGGGGGCTGATACCACGCGCTTTCTGCCGTGTCGTCGTAGCCAATCAGCGAAATCTCTGCGGGGATCTTCACGCCGTGCTGATGCAGGGCACGCATCGCGCCGAGCGCCATCTGATCGTTGGCAACCAGCAGCGCCTGTGGCAGCCGATCGGGCAACTGCGTCAGCAGCGCCTGATAACCGGATGCCGCGCTCCAGTCGCCGCTCAGCACGCAGCAGGGCGCCGGCTGGTGTGCGGCCAGCGCCTGCTGCCACGCCGCATAGCGCGCGCGGGCTGAAGCGGAACTGGCGGGGCCATTCAACACGCCTATCTGCCGATGGCCGAGTGCTACCAGATGAGCCACCGCCTGCTGCGCGCCAGATTCGCTCTGATATTGACACTGCGCGACTGCGGCGTGGCGCTCAACATCAAGAAACAGCACCGGTTTGCGATCGCACTGCAGCTGAATCTGCGCCGCTTGCTCCGCATCCAGCGGCAGATTAATCAGCAGCGCATCAACCCGCTGCGCCAGCAGCTCATTGACCGTATCCTGCGGCGCGCTGCCCGCATTCGCCATGGCGATCACCAGATGATAGCCCTGCGCCGCGGCACGTTGCTGAATTGCCGAGGCAATTTGCGCCGGTGCCATCAACGCCAAATCGCTGGTGGCGAGACCCAAAGTGCGGGTGTTTTTCCCCGCCAGCTGCTGCGCTACGCGATTTGGCACATAGTTGAGCTGCTGCATAGCCGCTTCCACTTTGGCGCGGGTACGCGGCGAAACCTGCTCAGAATGGTTAAGTACGCGGGAAACGGTTTGATAGGAAACCCCAGCCAGATGAGCGACATCGTCAAGGGTTACGGAACGCGCAGTCATTGATCTCTCCTGAAGATTGAGCGGCGAGTGTAGCAAATTTTTCCCTGCTGCCGCGCGCTTAAGCCGCTACACTGCCAGAGGAAACGTGAGGAGAATGGGATGCAGCTCAACAACGATCAGATTCAGGATATCAACACCCTGGCGGCCTGGCTGGCACTGGATCACATGCCTGCCGACGGCACGCTCGATATCGATTTAGCGATTTTAGCCGGTCACGCGGTACTGCCGAATGTGGAAGCGGTGATTGCCGTAGCGAAAAAGTATCAGCTGCCGCTGTTAATCAGCGGGGGGATCGGCCACTCAACGCCGCTGTTGACGGAGATGCTGGCAGCACATCCACTGTATCGCCAAATTGAGAGCGACGATAAAAGCGAAGCCGCCTTGCTGGCCGACGTAGCACGCGTATTCGCCGCGCTGCCTGACGATCAGCTGCTGCTGGAAACCGCATCGCGTAACTGTGGCGAAAACGCCGCCTTCAGCCAGACATTACTGGATGAGCACAACTGGCAGCCGCAGCGTGTGCTGCTGGTGCAGGATCCGCTGATGCAGCGTCGCACCTGGGAAACCTTCCGCTACCAATGGCGCGATCGCGCAGATGCACCGGAATTTATCAGCTGGCCGGTGTTTAAGCCGCAGGTGATGATGGATGCGGGCATGCTGCGTATTATCGGCGCGCCGCCGCAGGGCTTGTGGTCGATGGAGCGTTTTCTGTCGCTGCTGATGGGGGAAATCCAGCGCCTGCGTGACGACGAAAGCGGTTACGGGCCGCGCGGCAAAGGTTTCCTCGGTCACGTTGAGGTGCCAGAGGAAGTCGAAGCCGGCTGGCAGCGGTTGAAACAGCTGCCGGGCGTGCAGTCACGCTTGTGATGTTTCGGTCGCCATAAATGGCGACCCTACGACACGACCGTACGCAAATCGCGCCAAACAACCGTAGGATCGCCATTCATGGCGACCGTTGTTACCGGTTCTGCACATACACCTGCAAATTGACATACACCGCGTTAAGCAACGGCGTTACGATGCCGCTGCGCGCGCCGCGTACCAGCAAATCACCAATCACCTGATCGGCTTCAATCTCGAAACCCTGGGTTAAATCGCGGTACATCGACGAGGTCATCGCCGCCTGAGAATTGTTCAGCGTCTCATAAATCTTTGCCGTTACCGCCGGACGCTGTTGATAACCTTCCGCACTCAGCACCGCCAACACTTCGCCAAAAATCGTTTGCAGCAGCGCTTCGCCGCCGTTTGAGTTCAACACCTGTTGCGTATTACCGCGCGCGATGCAGCACACGGCACCCAGCGTGCTAAGCAGCAGCCATTTTTCCCACAGCTCGCTGATAATGTTGTCGGAAAAAATGGTATCAAACTGCGCCGCGCGCAGGGTTTCATCTATCCGCTGCAAGCGCGCATCGTTATTGCCGTCCAGCGCGCCGTAATAGAGCCTATGCAGCGGCGTCATCTGCATCACTTCGCCATTCTCACCCAGCGTGGCGTTAATTTTGCACAAGCCGCCAATCACCTTGTCGCCAAAACGTGCGCGCAGCGTATCAATATGCCGCATGCCGTTAAGGATCGGCATGATCAGCGTGTCAGGACCGACTGCGGGCGCGATATCGCTCATCGCCTGATCCAGACCGAAGCTTTTCACCGTCAAGATAATCAGATCAAAGTGACCATTCAGCGTGCTGGCCTGCGCCAGCTGCGGTGGTATCACTTCCGTGCCGCCCGGCGTTTTCAGCACCAGACCGGTCTGCTGCAGCTGCTGAAAGCGGCGCTCGCGCACCAGAAAGGTTACATCACGTCCTGCTTGCGCCAGACGCGCGCCGAAATAGCCGCCGGTTGCGCCGGCGCCGACTACCAGAATGCGCATGGTTATTCCTCATCAGAGTGAAAGCCTTACCTTAAAGTGCCGGGCGGCGGCTTTCCAGCCCGTAAATGCTGAATCAGTTACAAGGTTTTAACGATGTTTAAAAAAGGCTCAAACTGTTCGTATTTATTCGTACAATGGGTTTAGGCTGTTACGCAGCGGCGGGCAATGGTGCCCGCCGCATTTTCCAGTCGAATGACTAAGGACGCATCATGCCCCGAACCCTCCCCATCGAACGTTATCGCAACATCGGCATCTCCGCGCACATCGATGCCGGTAAAACCACCACCACTGAGCGCATCCTGTTTTACACCGGAATGAGCCACAAGTTAGGTGAAGTGCACGATGGCGCGGCAACCACCGACTGGATGGCGCAGGAGCAGGAGCGTGGCATCACCATTACCTCGGCGGCAGTAAGCTGCTACTGGCCCGGTATGGACGGCAGCTTCACGCCGCACCGCATCAACATCATCGATACGCCCGGACATGTTGACTTCACCATTGAAGTCGAGCGCTCAATGCGCGTGCTGGATGGCGCGGTGATGGTGTATGACGCGGTTGGCGGCGTACAGCCGCAGTCGGAAACCGTGTGGCGCCAGGCCAACAAATATCATGTGCCGCGCATCGCCTTCGTTAACAAGATGGATCGCCAGGGCGCAGACTTCTTCCGCGTGGTGCAGATGATGAAAGATCGCCTGCACGCCAATCCGGTGCCGATTGTGATTCCCATCGGCGCCGAGGAGCACTTTAGCGGCGTGGTTGATCTCAATAAAATGCGCGCCATCTACTGGGATGACGCCAGTCAGGGCATGAGCTTCAGCTATGCGCCGATTCCAGAGGAGCTGCAGGTGCTGGCGGCCGAATGGCGCGAGAACATGCTGGCAGCGGCAGCCGAAGCTAGCGAAGCGCTAATGGATCGCTATCTCGAGCAGGGCGATCTCAGCGAAGACGAGGTGATTGCCGGTTTGCGTCAGCGCACGCTGCTGGGTGAAATTCAGCCGATGCTGTGCGGCAGCGCCTTCAAGAACAAGGGCGTGCAGCGCATGCTTGATGCGGTGATTGAGCTGATGCCATCGCCGCTCGATGTACCGGCGGTGAGCGGCGTTAACGAGCAAGGCGAACATGACGAGCGCCATGCCGATGACAGCGAACCCTTCTCCGCGCTGGCGTTCAAGCTGATGAGCGATCCCTATGTCGGCCAGCTGACGTTTGTGCGCGTCTATTCTGGCGTGCTGCGTAAAGGCGACAGCGTGTGGAATGCGGTGAAAGGGCGCAAAGAGCGCATTGGCCGCATCGTGCAGATGCAGGCGAACGATCGCATCGAAATTGAAGAGATTCGCGCCGGTGATATCGCCGCCTGTGTCGGCCTGAAAGAGGTCACTACCGGCGAAACGCTGTGCGATCCTAATGCGGTGATTACGCTGGAGCGCATGGAGTTTCCCGAGCCGGTGATTTCGCTGTCGATTGAGCCGAAAACCAAGAGCGATCAGGAGAAAATGGGGCTGGCGCTGCAGCGTTTGGCGGCGGAAGATCCGTCGTTCCGCCTGCACACCGATGAGGAGTCGGGTCAGACGATTATTTCCGGCATGGGCGAGCTGCATCTGGAAATTATCGTTGACCGCATGAAGCGCGAGTTTGGCGTGGAAGCCAATATCGGTCGGCCGCAGGTCACCTATCGCGAAACCATCCGCAAAACCGTGCGCGAGGTAGAAGGCAAATTTGTGCGCCAGTCCGGCGGGAAAGGGCAGTATGGTCATGTGGTCCTGACGCTGGAACCGCAAGCGGCGGGCGCCGGTTTTGCCTTTGAAGATGCCACCAAAGGTGGCGTGGTGCCGCGCGAGTTCATTCCTTCGGTGGAGAAGGGGATTCGCGAAGCGCTGAATAGCGGCGTGCTGGCCGGTTATCCGGTGGTGGATATCAAAGCCACGCTGACGTTTGGTTCGTACCACGATGTCGATTCATCGGAAATGGCGTTCCGCATGGCAGCGATCTTTGGCTTCAAAGCCGCCGCAAAGTTGGCCGATCCGGTGATCCTCGAACCGCTGATGCAGGTGGAAGTGGAAACGCCGGAAGAGTATGCCGGTGGTGTGATGGGCGATCTCTCATCACGACGCGGTACGCTGCAGGGCATGGATGAGCGTTTTGGTGCGCGCATTATTCGCGCTGAAGTGCCGTTGTCCGAGATGTTTGGCTATGCCACCACGTTGCGATCGATGTCGCAAGGCCGCGCAACCTACAGCATGGAATTTGCGCACTACGCGGAAGCACCGCGTAATGTGGCTGAAAGCATCATCGCGGCTCGCGCGTAACTCACTTAGCACCAAAAATGGACAGTTAATTTCCGCCGGTTAGCCGCTACTATTTGCAGGATGAGGGATAATTAGCGGAAATTAATCATGGATGTGTTTTATCTGGATCAGTCCTGCTTTCACCAGCAGGGCTTATCTTCGCTTCTGAAACAGTTAAATATTACCTGCTGTAAAAATATCGCTGAATTGAAAAGTCGACTCAGTGAGCGGGATAAAATCACCTGTCTTTCACCCGTAATTATTTTTGATTTACCTGCAAACTTTCGTACGGCGCTGACTTATATTCATTATCTAACCAGAGTAAAAAACGCTCGCAATGCGACGCTGATTTTCTTTTCTGATTTAGAGAAAAATAAGATTAACTATAGCAGTCATGCCATCAAAGCTGATTGTTTTATCGATAAAAAATCTTCTACCGACATCATCAGTAGCAAGCTCGCTATCATGCTTTGCCATCACAAAAACGGCCGGTCATTCGCCTCTCCCGTCGTCAATAATCATTTAACCCGCAAAGAGTTTAACTTCCTCTGTTGTTTATTCACTTACCAATCAATTGAAGGTATAGCGAAAATAACCGGTGAAAACAAAAAAACACTTTACAGTCATCAGAATAAGATTGTTAAAAAGCTGAATCTGAAAAACAGCCTGCATCTCTATCAGCGTTTCACCAATAATTTTTAAACCACCAATCTATACCGTAATGCCGATAATTTGATAACCGCATCAAATTATTGCACATTCCGTAGCGGCGCGATTTATCGCGCAATAAATTGCGCCGCTACCGTGTGTGCGCTCGGTAATTTCGGTTTTTATGACATCACTACTGGCGCCGTTACTGCGTCGTCGGGGTATAAATAATTCTCAACGTACCCTGATAACGGCCCGCTGTTTTTGATGATAACGTGAAGGCCGGTGTAATAAGCTGCATCGGCGCGGGAACGCACAGCACCGAATTGCTCTGGCCCGGCAACACCACACGCCTTAGCACTCCTCTGTTGGTGCCGCTCCAGATAATTTCACTGCCGTTCTCAACTGCCTGGCGCGCTTTGGTCAGCGGGTTGATCACTTCGACCGCATAATCGAGACGATTTTGCGCCAGATTTTTGTCCGCGCCATTGAGATATAGCGAAAACAACCCCGTGGCTCTGGCGGGCGCGGCGGCACCTTCATCCTGAAAGATCAGGCTCACCCGGTTACTGTCTGAATTATTGCCGTCGTACAGGCACATATCCAGCGAACGGCTGCCGCTAACGGTGGTAGTGGCGCGCGCACCGGGGAAGGTTTTCAAACCGAGGTCAACGTTGGCGGCCGCATTGCCAAACTCTGGCAAATAGATCTGCTGATTGCCGTAGTCCGTTACCTTAAACGTCATGGTGGCGATCCAGTCACCGAGTTTCGTCACATTGGTACATCCCACGTTCACGTTCTGCGAATTTCCGGTGCAGGAGGTAATTGGCCACTGCATCAGCGACATTTTTAGCGTTGCGCTCCAGTTGCCGGCCGACGGGAATTTACTCAGTTCGGAGGAGGGGAGATAGGCTGAATAATCTGTACCATCCCCACGCGGGGTAACCGCCCCGCCGAAGGCGTTCAGCGGCACCTGGTTGGTTGCTACCACCACATTATTCAGCGAACGCCTTTTGGTGAGGTAGACATTCAGTACCTGCGTCTGCCTGGTGCTGTTTTCAGTAAACAATACCGGCACGGGATAGGGTGACGGAGACGCTTCCAGCCAGACCGGAAACGTCAGGCAGGCACCGTACTGATTGCTGGTGCGCGACTGGCAAACCAGCGTATTTCGCCCCCATTTCGGCGCGTCGTTGGTATCGTAACCGCCGCTTTCATTAGTCCAGATCGGCAACTGTGCCGGCACTGACATGCGGTCAAAGGTGACGGCAACGCTGGTGTTGCGCCCTGAAGGTGTGAGCAGGGCGGCCTGCGCCTGCATGCCCACCATCAGCCATAACAGTGTTAATGCGGTGAGAAATCGGGTTTTCATCGAATATCCCTATTGTTGTTGCGGTGAAGTAAGCGCGGTGCGCGCCAGTGGCACCTCTTCTGACCGGCTGCGGACGATCAGCATTTTTGCCCGCTGCTGCACGTCTTGAGGCACTGAGGCAAGTTCGATGGGTTGACAGGCGCTATCGCCGACGTAACGCACCACGTCGTGGGTGCTTTTCACCTTTATTTCACAGCGGTACATCTGCATGCCGCGCACCATGTACAAATTTTTGATGCGGTGATCGGTTTCTGCGCTGAATCCGCCCTGACCTAAACCTGACCAGCTGGCGACATTGAGCGGCGTGGCCCCTTCCAGCGGCATCTGTTGATTGATCATTAGCCGTCCGAGCCAGGTGTAGCGCGAGACAATATTCACCTTGCTGACCAGCATGCGCCCCGGTGCGATAAACAACGTGCGTCGTCCGGCACCCTGGGTGATTTCGCTGCGCATCGCGTGGGAGGATTCGATGGAGTCATTGATGCTGAGCGTGCTCTGGGTATAAGCCGGCAGACTGAACAGCGTGCGGCCAGTACCGTGCAAGCTGGCGCTGCCTGCACCCTCAACGGACACATCCACTCGCGTATCGCGACTCTCATCACTGCTCGCGACCTGTAGACCAACAGCCGCACCGGGCAGCCCGTTCCCCCATTTTCCCCAATACAAGCCGGAGCGCGCCACGGCCAGCGAAGAGTTGTAGCTACCGCTGCTGCTAAAGCGCTGGCCCGATGAACCCGATGATGCTGAGCTGATCGCCAGGCTACCGCTGCCGTATTCGCCGCCGGTTTTGCCGTAAAGGGAGGCATTCAGGGTATTGTCCTGATTACCGTTGAGACTGACGCCGATTTCCTGCTGATTCTGCGCATCGAAATACCAGTTTTGCGCCACGTTATAACCCACCTGATCTTTACTGTTGCGGTCGGTCTGGTAGGTCATGCCGATGGAACTGTAATTCGAACGTGAATTCATGGTTGGCGTGCTGACACGCGAAAGTGAAACGGAGAGGAAGCCGCCGTTGTCGCGCTTGATCCCGCTACTGCTGGTGCGCGTAAAGAGGTTGGCACTGGTATTAACATTGATGCCGTTGAAGCTGAAGCCACGCCCAAGGCCAGCCTGCCATGTGGTGGTCTGCGTTTTGCTGTAGGTGTTACGGCGCGCCCATAGCGGCACGACAGCGTTATCATCCAACTGGACCGGGATCACATTGCGACCTTCATTCTTGCTGGTGCTGTAACCGGCATTCAGATACCAGCTGTCCACTGGCACGCTAAACATCAGGCTGCTGCTCTGGTAGCAACCGCTGAAACCGTACTGACCGCCATTGCTGCTGTAGCAATCTTGCGCATACAGGGCGCTGCGGTAAAAACTCAGGGAGAAGCCGTCGTTATAAGAGACCTGCTGGATATTACCGCGCGAGCCTTCACTGCCTTTGAGATAGCTAAAGCGGTTAGTGAGAATGCCGTCGAGCAGTGGGTTGTCGAATCCATGACTCCAGTCGAGTGCACTTTCGATAAAGTGGTTGCGGTTGGTCACGGCTACACCGCCAGTCAACGCGGCGTCCTGCGTGACAGGGACTTTAATACCTGCCTGCATGACGCGGCGGTCGGCACCCTGTTGCGACGCTGCGCCGTTGCCCTGCACTTCGCCATCGGGGATGGCACCGCCTTGCACAAACCACTCAATGTTCTGACTGGTGGTATTGCCGGTGCGGCTGAAAGGAACCTGCTCGGTACGCGACAACTGATTATCTTCATAGATGCGTAACGTCACGCTGTAGCTGCCATTGGGAAAGGCGCTGGTATCAAGGTTTTGCGTACCCGCATTCAGGTAAAATGTGCCCAGTAGTTGTTGAGCGCGGTAGGCATCAACACGTGAAGGACGCGTAATAAACACCGTCACCGGCGTGCCTTGGGCAGCCAGCGCCGTGTTCATCCAGGCGAGCGTTGAGCCGATACGTGCGCCTTCGATAGTACTGAGCGGCAGCTGGCTTAAGGTGATGTTGCCGCCAGCGTTACTGAAAATGTCCCGCGCATCCATGCGCCCGGCCTGCACGTAATAGCGTTTGCCGAGATCGCGACGCAGGAAGACGTTATTGAAGCGCACTTCCTGATGATTTTGCTGACGGTATTTCTGCGCGAGATAGTCCCAGTCAATACCGGCATAACTGTTTTCAGTTAACCCGAGCGCGCCTGCGCCCTGCAGGGATAGCGTCTGGTCATCGCGGTTGGTGACGAAATTGATATTCTGCTGATGAATAAATGCCGCTTGCGTTTCTGCGGTCTGTTCGTAATAGGGCGAGTGAGATTTTGCGGCCAGTGGCACAAACTCTGGAGCGAGAAACAGCGACACGTTGGCACTGTTTTCGTCATAGATAAGCGCGACCGAATCTGTTTCAAGATAGTCACACCCCGCCGCGCCGCCATTGCTACTGCAGGCCTTATTGCCATGACGTGCCAGAGGTGCACCGATCAGGCTTGCTAACCGCTTTTCCTGCTGCGCATCTTTTTGATAATGCTGCATCACCGCCCGGGCTACGTCTTGCGGCTTAAGGAAGGTGACACTATCAAGCGAGACCGAGGCTTCAAACAGACCGAGCGATTGCCCATAGACAGAAAGGTTAACCCAGAGCGTTTGGCCGGTGACCAGCGATTCAAACCCAGGCGGAACCTGTGTAGTGGCACGGGCTGAAAGAGAGGGGATCAGGGTAATGAAAGAGGCTATTAAAACTACGCGAATATTGACCTTCATTACAGCGTCCTGCTGAAAAAGAATAACAAGGGGGCGAACCGCCCCCCGAAATAATCGATCAGTCAATTACGGCAAATTAACTCTGCGTGGTTGCCTGGGTAATTAACAGGCTAACGACACCGGAATAGGTGCCGGTTGCCAGCACGCCTGGCGTGGTTTGAGAGATTTTCAGCGGCAACACTGAGGAACCGTTCGTTGTGCCTGCTGGGAACAGCGAAGCATATGTCAATGGCGTCACGGTAGTGGTGATCGGTTTTAAATCCGCGCCCAACGTTACCGTTAATGGCACCGCCGTACCGGTGACGGTTTCGTTTAACTGCGCGGCACTCACCAGCGCCACGTTAATATTGGCCGTTTGGGAGTTCGACCAGATTTTAGTATCCAGCGAATAGGTAGACAAACCACGACCCGGAATATATTGCATATTAATGGTGCCCGGTAACGCGGTGCCGTCCGCCTGCGTCATATCTACTGTCGCATCGACGTTGGCATTCACTGTAATATCTTTTTGCACAGCCTGTGCGTTAAATGCAGCCGTTAACGCAGCAGCGATGACAAGTGGTTTAATTAATTTTTGCATTTGTAGCTCCATGAAAATCCGTGTACTGGCCTTAAATGACCGTCTCGATGGGAATAAACTGCTTCATAACAACCGGGTTGTTATTCGGTTACAACAGGCCGATCATTTACCGAGAACGTATTCGTTCATATTTCTCGTTTTTTGATCAACATATTTTATTCTGACTTGCTGGGCTAAGTTTAACTCTGCCGGCGTCCATGCCTTGAATTGCAGTGACTCATCGGGATAAACCGTGGCATGTTCCTTTCTCCACTGACAACTGTGGCTGGATTGTGGGTCAGAGCAAAGCGCGACCTCACGAATAACTACGCGCACCGTTCCTGAGTTTTTAATTTCACCCGATGCTAAACGGCTGAGAGATAACAGCGGCGTTTGCGGTGGAATATGAACCAGCACGCCCCAGACCAAACTGATGCCTAGCTGATTACTGATTTTATTTTGCTGGTGCATTTTATCTTTCAATTCGTCAGGGGCACCAACCGCCTCGAAGTACACACGCCAGGCGGTCTCTTTTTCAGGCGGTTGTAGTGAAATAAGGCGAATGATGCGTTGCGATCCTGAAGCCAATGCAAACTTATCTGGAGTCGCAATAAGTGAGTGTGAAATGGCATCTTTAACCAGCGTTTCTTTTTCGAACGGTGTTGCGGGACGCTCTATTCGCTTGATGCTGACGCGAATAAATTGCGCTTCACTGCTTTGCGATAACGTCTGAACCTGAGCCGCGCCTTGATTATTTAGCGTGACTTCCATCGGATAGACACTCATATTTGCCCATGCTGATGTGGCGAACATAAAAACTATGCTTATCAGAGGGTAAGTGAGTTTTTTTACGATATGACTATTGGAGAATATGCCAGTCATCACACCGCGACGCAGTGTCTGAAGAAGTGAATCGTCCATGATAAATCCTTATAAAATCCATTAAACAATAGAGCGGAAATTCCCCATCCTGAACGGCTTGTCTATAAGCCAGGATGTGAAGATCAAACGGAATAACCGTGCGTTAAGAAAGTTCTCATACGCGCTTTGTTTAGTCACTGTCCATTTTTGTGGTTAATTTTTTTAAGATTTTTTGCAAGGTGAATTTCTTTGAAAATAAAGTGACCTAACGTAATGAATTGGCTGTAAAAACAGAAGGCTGTTTTGCCTTTCAGGAATTCATTAATCTTGCCTGAATAAAATCAGGCTTTACAAAAAATAGTCCGTTGATGTTAGGATTATGCTTAGAAGGGCAAAAAGACCCTCGCGGATATTTGAATATTTGCAACGTTTCGAATGTTGCCATATAGCAGGCTGAACGGTTATTCAACAGATTGCGAATAACCCGAAAGGCGTATGGTGATTATTTTTAAGTAAATAACCGGGCACGCAGAACAGCAATATGAAAAGCAAACAACAACTCACGCAGTTGATTTTTCAACGAGCGCAAGAGATTAAGTCGCATAAAAATATAGCGTTAGTCATGCAAAAGCATTACAAACTGCTGTTCAGACTTTATCTGACTAAACCACTCTATTTCAAAGCTATTTTTAAAGCTAATCGCTTTATTATTGGTTCGGCAATTATGGCGTACTTCTTCACTACCCATAAGCCAACGCTTTGTCAGGTAAAGGACTTCTGTAAGAAAACCGGACTAATCAGCAATAATACCATTGACTCGTTTTTACTCTTTATTCGGGTAAGTGGACGTATGGAGGTGGAAAAAGATGCGCAGGATAAACGTAAGTTAACCTACAAAGTGACAACGAAAGCGCTGGATGAAACCCGAGCTTTAATTAATACCATGATGATCCCCTATGGCATGCTATATGAAGATTTTGATGTCTCAGCTTGTTTGAAAATGAAAACCTTCAAAACCGAGTATTTTAAAAAATACGCGGACATTACCCTCAATCATGTCTACTTATTCGATATGGTGCCGGAGAGCAAAGCATTCATTTTCCGCGATGCCGGGCATATGTTGCTGATGGATCTGTACATCGAAACCCTCAAGCAACAGAGTAGCGTGATTGAATACAACTACCTTAAAGCCTCCCTCAAATGCGGAGTGTCACGTTCGCATATAAAACGTTGTCTGCAGGCAGCCGAGGCTGTTGGCTTGCTGACGCTTGATGCAGCGAACAACAGTATCATTTTACATCTCTCGTTCATGCAGATGGCGCTGGATTATTTTGCCGTTTATATGGCCATGGTGGAGTATGGATTACGCGGTTTATCGGGCGTGCCTCCGTTAGCGGCGCGCTGATGCTGTAGCCGCTAAAGTCCAGGCAACGCTATTATTGCTGAATTGCCATATTCAACAAATCGATTGCCACTATTGTCGTTTTACTTTTATTTGTCCGAATTTTAATAATTCAGCGGGAATTAAATCAGGCTTGCTGTTGGCCATTAATAAAATTTACCTGCAATCACCAAGGATAATATGAAAATAAATACAATAGCTCTGGCGCTGGGCTTCAGCCTGCTGGGAAGCGCGTTAAGCGTTGTGGCTGCCGATCGGCCCGTTAACGGCGGCAGCCTGACGGTCGGTGTCGAAACCGAACCGACCACCTTTAATCCGCAGCTCAACGGCCAGGATAAGGCCGAAATTACGCTGCGTAACTTCTGGGAATCGCTGCTGGCACGCCGTCCGGACGGCAGCTTTGTGCCCTGGCTGGCGGAAAGCTATCAGGCCAGCGAGGATGGCAAAGTAATTCGCTTTAACCTGCGTCGCGACGTCACCTTCTCGAACGGTGAAAAATTTGATGCCAACGCCGTTGCCGACAATTTCCGCCAAACCCAGGTGGCGCAATACTGCGCCGGCACCAGCTTGTGCCTGATGGGTTCGCACATTGATAAGATTGAAACGCCTGACGATCATACGGTGGTCATCACGCTGAAAGCGGTCTATTCGCCGTTCCTCTCCTTCGCTGCGGGCTTGCAGATTCTGGCACCGGCCAGCTGGAAATCGCCGCAGCTGAAATCGGGTGGCAAAGATCTGGCGGGGACCGGGCCGTTTATTCTCGACAGCTATGAAAAAGGTCAGCAGGTCACTTACGTTAAAAACCCGAAATACAACTGGGCGCCCGCCACCGCTAAACATCAGGGACCGGCGTATCTCGATCGCGTCACCTATCGCTTTCTGCCGGAATCGTCGGTGCGCACCGGGGCGTTGCTCTCCGGTCAGGTGGATGCGATTGAAGGGATTTCGGGCAACGATGCTGGAGAGTTCAAAGACAATGCAGACTTCACCTATCAGCATGCACTGAACACCGGCACGCCATATTCCCTGTTCCTCAACGTGGAATATGGCCCGACGCAGGATGTCAAAGTGCGCCAGGCGCTGTTGCAGGGGTTGGATATTGATCCGCTGCTGAAGTCGGTGTATCGCGGTGAACGCACGCACGCGTGGGGCATCACTTCGCCTATCGATCCACTCTACAATAAAGAGCTGGAAGGGAAGTACGGCAACAATCCGGCGGCGGCCAACAAGCTGCTGGATGACGCCGGCTGGCAAACGCGCGATGCCGAAGGCTTCCGCAGCAAAGAGGGCCAGCGTCTGCGCATTGAGCTGATTCAGGCGCAGGCGACGGTGCGCGATCAGCGCGATGTGCTATTGCAGGCGATTCAGGCGCAGGCGCGTCAGCGTCTGGGCGTGGACCTCAAGCTGAACTATGTCGACTCCGGTACCTACGCCGACGTGCGCAAAAGCGGTAAGTTCGGCACCATCGCCAACTCCAACACGCCGACCGATGGCGTGGACATCGAAAACCACTATCGTCCGATTGCGCAAGGCGGCGCAATTAACTACAGCCGTGTCAACGATGCGCAGATCAATGGGCTGCTGGATCAAGCCGCCAGCACGCTGGATCTTAAACAGCGCCGCGATTTCTATAGCCAATTGCAGCAGGTGGCGTTGCCGCAGCTGGCACTGGCCGTGCCGCTGTATGAACCGGAAGACCAGTTAGCCACCGCCAGCTACGTGCACGGTTACGGTTTCCGCAGCTACAAGCAGATGCCTGAAAGCGTTTACGATGTTTGGGTGAGTAAACACTGATTTCGCGATTACCGACAATTCAACAATTACCTAATCACCGTAGGGTCGCCATTCATGGCGACCTGTTTTGCAGGTGCGCATTAATGCGCACCCTACAGCATTTGTTATTTCCACGCGTAATATTGTTCCGTAGGAAAATATCATTTCCCATATTCAACAAATCGATTGCCGTTATTCTCGGTTTACTTTAATCCGCCGGATTTTAATACTTTCCGCAAGATTGATTAAGAGAACGGAAAATATGAGCCAGCTGATTGAAGTCGCTAAACCTGAAGACGCCGAAGAGGTTTTTGCCCTGCTGCAGCGTGCCTATGCCGCGCTGGTGGCGCTGGATGTGCATTTCACTATTTCGCAGGGCAACGTCGAGCAGGTTCGCCGCGTCATCGAACAGGAAACGGTGCTGGTGCTGCGCAAGTGGAAACGCGCGGTCGCCACGGTGACGGTGCGTTTTCCGTGGCAGCAGGATGAACATGCGCCATCAACGTTGCCGTTCATTCACTGGTTCGCCGTCGATCCCGATTACAAAGGTCAGGGTTATGGTCGTGACATCATCACCTACGCCGAAGAAACCTTGCTGAAGCAGACGCTGAAAGCGCCCGGTGTCTATCTGGCCACCGCCACTAAACATCCGTGGCTGAGCGAACTCTATCTGCGCCGTGGCTATCAACCTTTCCATCACCGCACCAATCCCTTAGGCGAAGCGCTGGTATTTCTGAAAAAGGAATTCAACCCGCCAGCCGAGCAACCCATCGCCAAAATCGCCTGAACAACTAAAAAAACACCTGCAACCTTCAAGGATCTTATGAAAGCGAATTCAATCACTCTCGCGCTGGGTGTGGCCTGCCTGCTGGGAAGCGCATCATTATTCGCTGCCGAGCAACCCCGCAGCGGCGGCAGTTTGACGTTTGGTGTGGAAACCGAGCCGGTGCCGTTTAACCCGCAGCTGAATGGGCAATCGAAAGCCGAAGTCACGTTGCGTAACGTCTGGGAATCGCTGCTGGCGCGACGTACCGACGGCAGCTTCGTACCGTGGCTGGCGGAGAGTTATGAAGTAAGCCCTGACGGTAAAACCTATCGCTTTAGCCTGCGCCGCGACGTTACCTTCTCCAACGGCGAGAAGCTCGATGCCAACGCGGTAGCTGAGAACTTCCGCCATGTGCAGGACGCAAAATACTGCGCGGGCAGCAGCATCTGCGCTCTGGGCGCGCGTATTGCCAGCGTGGCGACGCCGGACGATCACACCGTGACCATCACGCTGAAGCAGGGCTATTCGCCGTTCCTGTCGTTTGCCGCCAAACTGCAGATTCTGGCACCGGCCAGCTGGAACTCGCCGCAGCTAAAGGCTGGCGGCAAAGAGATTGCGGGCACCGGACCGTTCATTATCGAGAGCTACGAAAAGGGCCAGCAGGTCACCTTCGTGCGTAATCCTCACTACAACTGGGCGCCTGCCACCGCAAAGCACCAGGGCCCGGCCTATCTGGAACGCGTGACTTATCGCTTCCTGCCGGAATCCTCGGTGCGCACCGGCGCGCTGCTTTCTGGGCAACTTGACGCGATTGAGGGAATTTCGGGCAACGATGCCGGCGAATTCAAAAACAATACTGACTTTACCTATCAGCACGCTCTGAATACCGGCACGCCGTATTCGCTGTTTCTCAACGTAGAGTATGGCCCAACGCAGGATGTGCAGGTGCGCCAGGCGCTGCTGCAGGGATTGGATATTGATCCGCTGCTCAAGTCGGTGTATCGCGGTGAGCGCACCCGCGCGTGGGGCATCACCTCGCCGGTCGATCCGCTCTACAACAACGATCTTGAAGGCCAGTACGGCAACAATCCGGCGGCGGCCAACAAGCTGCTGGATGACGCTGGCTGGCAAACGCGCGATGCCGAGGGTTTCCGCAGCAAACAGGGCCAGCGTCTGAGCATTGAGGTGATCCAGGCCCAGGCGACGGTGCGCGATCAGCGTGATGTGCTGCTGCAGGCGATTCAGGCGCAGGCGCGTCAGCGACTCGGCGTGGAGATTAAACTGCGCTACGTCGATTCCGGCACCTACACCGAGGTGCGCAACACCGGCCACTTTGGTTCAATTGCCAACTCGAATACCGAAACCGACGGCATCGATATCGAAAATCACTACCGTCCGGTGACAGCGGGTGGACCGATCAATTACAGCCGCGTCAACAGCCCGCAAATCAACGGCTGGCTCGACCAGGCCGCCGCCACGCTGGACATCAATCAGCGCCGTAAATTCTACAGCCAGCTGCAGCACTATGCGCTGCCACAGCAGGCGCTGGCGATTCCGCTGTATGAACCTGAAGACCAGATCGCCACCGCCAGCTATGTCCACGGTGCCGGTTTCCGCAGTTTTAAACAGATGCCGGAGAACGCGTACGACATCTGGCTCAGCGACCACTGATCAGGAGGCGAAGATGAGTCTGGAAAGCATTGTCACCCGCACGCCACGCGCGCGGCGGCCATCGGTGTGGCGCAGCGATTTAACGCGCCGCATTGTCAGCCGTCTGCTGGGCGGCGTACTGGTGCTGTGGGCAGCGGTATCGCTGGCTTTTCTCGGCGTGCATCTGGCGCCGGGCGATATTGTCAGCCTGCTGATTGGTGAGCAGCTGCGCACCCCGGCAATTGAGGCGGCGATCCGCGCCGAATGGGGCCTGAACGAGCCACTGTGGTGGCAGTATCTGCACTACATGTGGCGCGTGCTGCACGGCGACTTTGGCCGTTCTTATATGCTCAACACGGAAGTCAGCCATCTGCTGGCAACGCAGTTATGGCCCACCATCAAACTGACGCTGGCAGCGCTGCTGGTCAGCATCCTGTTTGCGGTGGCGATTGCCGTCGGCACAGCGCATCGGCGCATCGGCCGCCGCATCGCTAACGCGTTTGAGCTGCTGTTGGCCTCCACGCCATCGTTCTGGATGGGCATTGTGCTGCTGTTTATTTTCAGCTTTACGCTGCGCTGGTTCCCGGTGGCGGGCGATCGATCGCTGTCGTCGCTGGTGCTGCCGGCACTGGCGCTTGGCCTGGCGCAGGGCGCGGTGATTGCCCAGCTGCTGCGCCGCGAACTTGAGCGCGCGCTGGATGCGCCGTTCACCTTGACGCTGCGCGCGTGGGGCGTAGGTGAAAGCACCATCCGGCTGCGTCACGCGCTGCGCCATGCGGCGCTGCCGGCAGTGACCTTAACCGGCTGGCTGGTGGGCGGCTTACTCAGCGGTGCGGTGATCACCGAGCAGGTGTTTGGACGTCCCGGGCTCGGTAAATTAACCGTGGATGCGGTGCTGGCGCAGGATCTACCGGTGGTGTTGGCGGTGGCGATTCTGTCGGCGCTGATCTACGTGGTGATGAGCACCTTAGTCGACATCCTGTCGCTGTGGATCGATCCCCGTCTGCGTGGGGAGAGCAAATCATGATTGCCGCGCTGCAACGCCTGCCGGTTGCTCTGCCCGCCGCGGTATGGGCTGCCATTCTGTTTCTGCTGGTGCTGGCTGTCGCGGTGATCGCGCCGCAGTGGCTGGCGCATAGCGATCCACTGCTGGCCGATCCGGTCAACGCCCAGCTGCCGCCGTCGGCGCAGCACTGGCTCGGCACCGATCAGCTCGGACGCGATCTGCTCACGCGCGTGATTTATGGCAGCCGCTATTCGCTGCTGATAAGCGTAGCGGCAATGGCGCTGGCGGTGGTGTTCGGCACCTTGCTCGGGCTAGCGGCCGCGCTGGCGCGTGGTGTGGTTGATGAGCTGCTAAGCCGCGCAGTGGATGTGATTTCCGCCTTTCCCGATCTGCTGCTGGCGCTGATGCTGATCGCCTTTACCGGCCCCGGTACGAATAACCTGATCATCGCGCTCGGTGTGGCATCGGTGCCGCGCTTTGCCCGCGTGGTGCGCGCCCAAACCTACAGCGTGATGACGTCTGGCTACGTCGAACAGGCGCGCACCTTTGGTTTGTCACGCTTTACGCTGATCACCCGCCATATTCTGCCGCACGCCATTGCGCAGGTTCCGGCACTGGCGACGCTCGGGCTTGGCACCGCGATTATCGGCACTGCCGGCTTGAGTTTTCTCGGCATGGGGCCGCAGCCGCCGACGGCCGAATGGGGCCTGATGCTGGCGGAAGGGCGCAACTATCTGCGTAATGCCTGGTGGATTGCGGTGTGGCCGGGCGTGTTCATCACGCTGACGGTGATTGCGGTTAACACGCTGGGCCGTTACTGGCAGGCACGTTTTGAAGGACGCTCAGCATGAGTCAGCCATTTATTGATATCCACAATCTCTCGATTCGCTTCGGACCACAGCAGGTGGTGAAGAATCTCAGCCTGCAGGTGGCGGCGGGAGAATCGGTGGCGCTGGTGGGGGAGTCCGGATCCGGCAAAACCCTCACCGCGCGCAGCCTGCTCGGCCTGTTGCCGGAAGGGGCCATCGTCACTGCCGACCGATTCACCATCGACGGGCGCGATATGCGCCATGCCAGCCGCAGCGACTGGCGCGCGCTGCGCGGTCGCCGCATTGGCTATGTGCTGCAGGATGCGCTGGTGTCGCTCGATCCGCTGCGCCGCATTGGTCAACAGCTAAGCGATGCGTTAAGCGCCGTCGGACATCGCGGCAATCTGCAGGATAAAAGCATCGAATTGCTGAAGGCGGCGGGCATTCACGATGCGGAGAGCCGACTGGAACGTTATCCGCATCAGCTTTCGGGCGGCCAGCGTCAGCGTGCGCTGATTGCCACCGCGCTGGCGGGTACGCCGACGTTATTGATTGCCGATGAACCGACCACCGCGCTGGACATGACGGTACAGCGCCAGATTCTGCAGCTGCTGGCGCAGCGGCGGCGTGACGGGCACGGCCTGCTGTTGATCAGCCACGATTTGGCGGTGGTTGCCGAGTTGGCGGATCGCGTGCTGGTGATGCGTGATGGCGAAGTGGTGGAGCAGGGCCACAGCGGACCGCTGCTGCAACGCCCGCAACACACCTGGACACAGCGTCTGCTGCGTGCGGTGCCGACGCCCGCCACGCGTGGTTTACGCCTGAGCGCCGCCGAGCCAACGCCGCTGCCGCCACGGCCACAACGCAGCCACGCGCCGCTGCTGGAAGGCATCGGCCTGCACAAAGCCTACGGCGATCGTCTGGTGCTAAATGACATTAACTTCACGCTGCATGCCGGCGAAACGCTTGGCGTAGTCGGTGAATCCGGCTCGGGTAAAACCTCGCTGGTGAAAGTGGTGATGGGCTTAACCGAACCCGACAGCGGCACGCTGCTGCTGGAAGGTGAACGCTGGGATCGTCTGCCGGAGAAAGCGCGCCGCGCCCGGCGTGCGCGCCTACAGCTGATCGCGCAAGACCCGTTCAGCTCCTTCGATCCGCGTTACACGGTGGAAAAAATCATCGGCGAAAGCCTCGACAGCGCCGGTATTTATGGCGATGCGCGACGTCAGCGCGTGCGCCAGCTGCTGGACGAAGTGCAGCTCGGCGATCGCTTTCTGCAGCGCTATCCGCAGCAGCTGTCCGGCGGGCAGCGCCAGCGCGTGGCAATAGCGCGCGCTTTTGCCCCGAATCCGGCGCTGCTGGTGGCCGATGAGCCGGTAAGCGCGCTGGATGTTTCGGTGCAGGCGCAGGTGCTGGATCTGCTGGCCGATATGCAGGCTGAACACGGCACCGCGCTGCTGTTTATTTCGCACGATCTCGGTGTGATCCAGCACCTGGCGGATCGCGTGCTGGTGATGCAGAACGGACAAGTGGTGGAGAGCGGGGCGCTGCAGCAGGTATTCGCCGCGCCGCAGCATCCGTGGACGCAAAAACTGTTACAGGCGCTGCCGGTGATCCCCGACTGGCAGCCCGCACACGCATATTAAGGAGAGCAGAATGAGTCAAACACAACGCCAGCTGCGACTGGGCGCGATTATTCAGGGCGTATCCGGCAACATGTCGGCATGGCGTCATCCCGATGCGGTGGCGGATGCCAGCATCAACGTTGATTACGTGCTGGATCTGGCGCGTAAAGCGGAGCAGGCGAAGATCGATTTCCTGTTCGTCGCCGACGGCTTGTACATTACGCCGCAGTCGATTCCGCACTTCCTCAATCGCTTCGAACCCATCACTTTGCTGTCGGCGCTGTCGCTGGTGACGAAAAACATCGGTCTGGTCGCCACGCTCTCCACCTCCTACAGCGAGCCGTTCACCGTGGCGCGCCAGTTCGCCAGCCTTGACCACCTTAGCGGCGGTCGCGTCGGCTGGAACGTGGTGACCTCGCCGCTGGAAGGTTCGGCGAAAAACTTCTCACGCAGCAGCCATCCGGAGCACGACGAGCGCTATCGCGTGGCCAGCGAATATTTGCAGGTGGTCAAAGGGTTGTGGGATTCGTGGGAGGGCGATGCGTTTGTGCGAGATAAGCACAGCGGCGAGTTCTTCGCCGCCGACAAGCTGCATACGCTGAACCATAAAGGCCACTACTTCTCGGTGCAAGGACCGCTGAACGTCGGGCGTTCGCCGCAGGGACGTCCGATTGTGTTCCAGGCGGGCGCGTCTGAAGCGGGTAAAGCTTTCGCCGCCGAAGCCGCCGATGCCATCTACACGCGCCAGGAAACGCTGGAGCAGGCGCGTGAGTTCCGCGAAGACGTGCGCCGTCGTCTGGTGGCGCGCGGCCGCGATGCGGATGATATTCGTGTGTTTCAGGGCATCAGCGTGATTATCGGTGAAACGGAACAGGATGCCGAACGCCGCTATCAGCAAACTGCCGAGCTGGTGACCATCGATAAAGCGCTGGAGTATCTTGGCCGCTACTTTGAGCATCACGATTTCAGTCAGTACGCGCTGGATGAACCCTTCCCGGATATTGGCGAATTGGGCGCGAACAGCTTCCGCAGCACCACCGATAAGATTAAACAGAATGCGCATGCTCGCGGCTTAACGCTGCGCCAGACGGCGCTGGAGGAGGCCACGCCGCGCCCGAGTTTCCTTGGTACGGCAGAGCAGGTGGCGGACGGACTGGCAGACTGGTTCCTGGCCGGCGCCACCGACGGCTTCATCGTGCGCGGCGGCACGCCAACGGCGTTTGATGATTTTGTCGCCCAGGTGATTCCACTGCTGCAGGCGCGCGGTATCTATCGCACTGAGTATGAAGGCGAGACGCTGCGGGAAAATCTCGGGCTGGCCGAGCCAGAGAACCAGTTCGCGGTGCAGCGCGGAAGTCAGCAGGTGGCGTGATGTTTGCCCGGTCGCCATAAATGGCGACCCTACAGTAGGGTGCGCATTCATGCGCACCTTGACATTACAACGTCGTTACGCCGTGCACCTCGGCGTAATCTTTCCACGCTTTTACTTCAGCATAAAACGCCCGATCGGTGACGCTGAACCCGCCTATCAAACTCTCATCCAGCAGATCCTGATAACGCCGATCGCTGGTCAGTTCTTTCAGCGCGCTGCGCAGTTTTACCAGCGTTGCCGCATCGGTTTTGGCGGAGGTAATCAGCGGCAGCGCGGCGCACAGCGGCGTTTCGCCGATAATCTCCAGCCCCGCCAGCTCCTCCGGGAAATTGCGGCGCAGCAGCGCCCAGGTGATGCAGTCGATGGCGGCGATATCCGCCTGGCCGCTACGCAGCGCCGCCAGCGATTGCCGATGGCTGCCGCTAAAGTGGGTTGCGCTAAAGAATCTGCCAGCGTGCGCCAGCGGCGCAATTACGTAGCGCAGCGCATTAAAGCCGGAGTGAGAATCGTTGCTGTTGCACACCGCGCGCCGTCCGCGAAAATCACTCAGCATCAGCTGCTCGTCTTCGCGGCGCGCTACCAGCCAACTGCGATAGCGCAGTCCGTCGCAGCCTTGCGCGCTTGACTGAAAGGTACCAACCAGCTGCACATCCGGCAGCAGTTCGACCAGCGGATAGCCGCAGGTTTGGCTCAGCAACACATTGTCATCACGCCAGTGCGGCAGTAAATCCTGCGGCCACGCGACCTCAGCCGGCACGTCGCGTTGCTGCAGCAGCGTCGTTAGCGCTGCGGTCAGGCCGACGGTAGCCTGATGATTGATGTCGTACATCGGTAACGAAATGATGGGCATCCTGTGCATCCTTTTGCGTGCCCGGATGGGCATTAACCTCGACCGATTTGCGCCAGAAGCGCGTCAACCATTCGCCATAACCGGCGACGCGAAAACCGTGATTACGGACATGGTAGCCATCGCGATACAGCAAATAGACTTTGCGCAGGCCATACCACGGCAAACCGGGCAGATCGTGATGTACAGAATGATAGTTGAGATTGAGGAACAGCAGGCGCCACGGCAGCGCCGCTTCGTTATTCACCGAACGTGCCAGCGGTTCTTCTTCTGCGCGATGTTCGTAGAATGAGCGCACTTTGGTCAGCATCAGCGCCGGATAACTTACCGCCAGCACCAACCACAGCGGCGAGAAGCCCTGCTGCGTCATCCAGTAAAACAGTCCGCTCAGCAGTGTGAGATGGCTGATCCACATCGCCATGGCAGGTTTATCGCGTTGACTAAAGGCGTTTACGCAGGTTTTGATGGTCGCGGCCATGTCCAGCAGCGGACCCAGCAGCAAACGCCCGGGAAAGGTATTGTGTAGATGAATCACCTGCTGCTGCCACGGCTTGAGCTGCGCCCAGCGTTCCGGCGCAAGGTAATAGGTTTCAGGATCTTCGTCGGGATCGGTCAGGGTGTGATTACGATGATGCGCCAGATGCGAATCACGATATAGACCATAGGGATACCACACCGCCAGCGGCAGCGTGCCGAACAGCTGGTTGAGGCGGGGAAAGCGCGTTGGATGGCCGTGAATCAGCTCGTGCTGCAGCGACATATACCAGGTAGTGAAAAGGATCAGCAGCAGCGTGCTGACGGTTAATCCCAGCGTTTGCCAGTAGATGACGCTGGCAAACCAGCCGCTATAAATCACCACCATTAATAGCCATGTCGGCAGTTCGCTGCGCCACAGCCAGCTGCGCGCCAGTTGATGTATCACCTCGCGCTGTTGCGTATTGAGATAAGCCGCTGTCCCTTTACTCATAACCCTACTGAACCTGCTAAAGCGGGAATATACCGCCAAAGATGATTGATAACGGTGACCATCACAAAGAATCTCTTTTTCTTACTTATGCAAAAAAGTTGATGAAGCGCGCGAAATCTATTGGCTATCAGTCATCTCGGGTCTGGCGTAACCTTGCTGCATTGAAACGTTCGGGCCTGCGTGGCTCACGAGGAGAATTTCAGCATGAAAAATATTGGCTTTTTATCCTTTGGTCACTGGACGCCGTCATCGCAGTCCGCAACCCGCTCGGCGCAGGACGTGCTGCTGCAATCGATTGATTTAGCGGTCGCTGCCGAAGAGTTGGGTGCCGATGGCGCCTATTTCCGCGTGCATCACTTTGCCCGGCAGCTTAGCTCGCCGTTCCCGCTGCTGGCGGCGGTGGGTGCGCGTACTAAAAAGATCGAAATTGGTACCGGCGTTATCGATATGCGTTACGAAAATCCGCTGTATATGGCGGAGGATGCGGGCGCGGCGGATCTGATCTCCAACGGTCGTCTGCAGCTTGGTCTGAGCCGTGGTTCACCGGAGCAGGTGATTGAAGGTTATCGTTACTTTGGTTTTGATCCACAGAACGGTGAAAGCGATGCCGATATGGGCCGTCGTCACACCGAAGAGCTGCTGGAAGTGCTACGCGGCGAAGGTTTTGCCAAACCTAATCCACAGCCGATGTTCCCGAATCCGCCGGGCTTGCTGCGTCTTGAGCCCTTCTCGGCCGGTTTGCGTGAGCGTATCTGGTGGGGATCCGGTTCCAACGCGACATCGATTTGGGCGGCACAGCAGGGCATGAACCTGCAAAGCTCTACCCTGAAAGATGATGAAACCGGCGAGCCGTTCCATGTGCAGCAGGCGAAACAGATTCGAGCCTATCGCGCAGCCTGGGAAGCCGCGGGACATCAACGCACGCCGCGTGTCTCGGTGAGCCGCAGTATCTTTGCGCTGACCAACGACACCGACCGCGCCTACTTTGGCCGTAGCGGACAGGATCAGGATTCGGTTGGTTTCCTCGACGAGAAAACCCGCGCCATTTTTGGCCGCAGCTACGCCGCCGAGCCCGATAAGCTGATCCAACAGCTGGCGCAGGATGAAGGCATTGCCGAAGCCGATACGCTGCTGTTGACCATCCCGAATCAGCTCGGCGTGGATTACTGTGCGCACGTGATTGAAAGCATCCTCACCCACGTCGCGCCCGAGTTGGGCTGGCGTTAAATCTCCAGGTGCGCAGCAGTGCGCACCTGTATGAATCTATGCGCAATAAATTGCGCCGCTACAATAAGGGAACAATCCTGTAGCGGCGCGATTTATCGCGCTGTTCCAAATTATTCCGCCGCTAACTCCCACCACAGCTTATCCAGCGCGTAGTAACGGTCGCGCTCAGCTTTGGGTTGGTTCAAATCGCGCTTCCACGGTTTGGCCAGAATGAAGTGCAAATTCTTCACATCTTCTTCGCGCCACATCGCGCTGTGCTGGAACGGCAGGGTTTTCAGCGCATTGTAGATGTAGGGCAGCGGCAGCCAGCGATTTTCGAACACTTCATTGAGCAAATCCTGCTCGGAGAAGGGATAACGGCGCAGATCGCTAATCTCCGCCACTTTCTCTTGTAACCACTTAAACACCGACAAATCAGGCTTCAGCACCAGGAAGCCGCCGTTGAGATAGCGATCGAGCGTGGACGGGGCCGGTTCGCCGCGATCCTGCCACGTATAGTGACAATTCTCCGGCTGCCAGCTGGCCGGATAACTGGCGATTTTATTCGGATTGCAGCGACAGGCGTGACAGGCCGCCAGCGCATGCTTGCCGAGATCGAGCGTGAACAGCTCGTCCATATTGCGCAGCACCAGCATATCGGCATCCAGAAACACCACGCGCTCGCAGTCGACCAGCTCCCACGCGCGCAGCTTGCTCCACACTTCGCCAAATTGCGCCGAAGCGTAATGCTGCTCTAGCTCGGCATTGGGCATCAGCGGTTCAACCGGATGGATTACGCAGCCAAGCGCCTGCAACGCTTCGCGCGTTTCCAGATCGATAGCGTCTGTCACCATCACAATCAGCGGCCAGCGTGTTTCGCTGCGTTTCAACGAACGATGCAGCGCTTTCACACCAATAAAATAGTCAGGCTGCGTTAACAGCGTTACCCATGCAAACATGGTTTCTCCCCTTCAAACTTAATCAAACAAAGCAGTGACATAGTCATTGCTAAAACGGCGTTGTGGATCGAGCTGGTTACGCACATCACGGAAAGCGTCCCATTGCGGATAGATATCGCGCCACTGGTAGCGCTGGGGATCGTAATATTTGCCCCAGTGCGGACGTCCACCCTCGGCCGCCAGCAGCTTCTCCACTTCGGTAAGAAAGTGCAGGCCATCTTCCGACAGCGAGCCATCATCGGCGTAATAGACCACAAAGCCGAAGAAGCAGGTGGCATGCTGGTAAGCCGGGCTGAGCCAGGCTTCAGACGCGCCGGTACAACGCAGGATAATCGGGTAGTGCATATGCGGATGGTTCTCGGCATACCACGCTTTAATCTTGCTGATAATCTGCGGCGTTTTCTCCAGCGGCACGCCGATCTCCACGTTGATTTGCGGCACGGCAATGCCACGGCAAAACAGCTGATAGATATCGCCGCTGATGTCGGTAAAGTCGCGGAAGCGCGTCACGGTGCGGAATTGTTTGCCGCCTTTGCCGTGAATCTGCGTGTCACGATGCATCTGCGCCAGCGTCTGGTCGATGGTGTCGTTCAGGCTGCTGTCGGTATCGTCGCCGTGCTCAATCACCTCGCGCTGATTGGCATACCAGGCTTGCGTCTCTTCATCGCTGGCCTGCTGTGCATTCCACACATGCATTAGATTGTCATCAACAAACCACCAGGCTTTGCTCATCTCATATTGCTGATTCCACACGACCAGATCCTGCTCCAGCTTATCGGCAGGAACAGCGAACTTGTGGCATGTAAACAGGCGGAAAGGGCGCGTACGCAGCGTAACGGCGGTCACGATGCCCAGCGTGCCGAGTGAAACCTGTGCCGCCGCGAAATCAGGCTCGCCGCGTACAAATTCACGCACGCTGCCGTCAGCCAGCACCATACGGATGCGCAACGCTTCATCGGCCAGCGAGCTTTGGCCTAAACCCTGGCCGTGGGTGCCGGTCGCCATTGCGCCCGCCAGCGTTTGCACCGCAATCACACCTGGCGAGGACGCCAGCATGCGATCCATATCGGTCAGCGCGCTATAGACCTGCTCCAGCGGGGTGCCGGCAGCAAAGGTCACGCTATCCGCATCTTGCGCCATCACGCCATTAAAGGCGCTGAGATCCAGCAACAGATCCTGCTCATCCACGCCCAGCATACGACCGGGTGATAGACGACTGCCCAGCACGCGCACGTTGCCATTGGCGCTACGCAGCAGTTGTTGTAACTCCGCTTCGTTTTGCGGCTGCTGTAACTGACTGCGCTGACCAACCACCGTGTTCTGCGCCCAGTTCCACAGAGCGCTATCCTGGTCGGTGTTGTGCGTATGGCGTAAGGGATAAAGGTGGGGGTCTTTGTTCACTACGGCGTTCCTTAGTCTGAGGTCTGTGACGGTCCCGAGCTTTTAAGCGTAGACCATCACAGCGAGGCCGCAGACTACGGGGCTTTGCGCACATATCGCAAGGTGGCGGTGACCGCTAACTGCCGATTACGGCGGATGCTGTCCTCCTCGCTATCGTTTGGCGTGAACAGCGTATGAAAGGTGTAGCGATTGGAAACGTGATGCACGCAAATGCTGCTGAGCAGGCGGTGCACATCGACGGTATCCAGCTCCTGAATAAACAGCCCCTGCTGCTGACCGCGCGTCAGGATGTCGTCGAGCACATCAAGCGCACTCTTATTCAGCGTTTTAATACGTTCCGATTGCATGATGTAGCGGCCGCGCAGCAGGTTTTCGGTACACACCAGCCGCATAAAATCCGGATGCGAAACATGATAATCAAAGCTGGCCTCCACCAGTTTGGTCATCGCCAGCTCCGGCTCCATCGCCGCCAGGTTCAGGCCGGTTTCATGCTGACGAATCGCCTGATACACCTGCTCCAGCACCTCGATATAGAGCTGCTCTTTATTACCGAAGTGATACACCACCATGCGTTTGGTGGTTTGGGCGTGCTCAGCGATCTGCTCCAGCCGCGCGCCCTGCATGCCGAACTCGGCAAACATTTTCAGCGCACCGGCGAGGATGCGTCTCTTGAGCCCTTCAGGGTCATTTTTTCGTTTGGTTATGGTGTCCGACATAGCGCTCAGTAACAGGTCAATCAAAAGGGGAAGGATAACACAGCCATTTTCGCGCTTGTGGCGATGCGAGCGGCGTTATGCCTTTATGCATTTCAGGAATAGCATTCCCGAATAAATCATAATGCAGGAATAAGCAACTGCGTATACTGCGGTCATCTGTCGTTACGACAGCTTATTTTGACTCGCGCAATTATAACGATTGGGAAACATTTTATGCACACACGTTTGGCCTCGGTAAAAAATAAATTTCTGTTAACCGCCGGCGCTTTGCTGCTGGCGAGTGCGGCGCTGTCGCCGTTGTCCATCGCGCATGCGGCGGATAAAACCTCAATCAAAGTCGGCATTATGAGCGGCGAAGATGAAGATGTCTGGCGCGAAGTCATCAAGCAGGCCGCCAGCAAAGGCCTGACGGTGAAAACGGTCATCTTCAACGACTACAACCAGCCGAACGAAGCGCTACAAAACGGTGAGGTGGACGCCAACGCCTTCCAGCATCAGCCGTTCCTGAATAACCAAATCAAGGTGAATCACTACGATATCGTACGCGTGGGCGATACCGCCGTCTGGCCGATTGGTCTCTACTCGAAGAAAGTAAAAACGGCCGCCGAGCTGAAAGAGGGCGCGGTCATTGGCGTGCCAAACGATCCCTCCAACGAAGCGCGCGGCCTGGTGCTGCTGGAGCAGCAGGGGCTGATCAAACTGAAACCGGGCGTGGGCATCGCGGCGACCACCGCTGATATCACCGCTAACCCCCATCATCTGCAAATCAAAGAGCTGGATTCCGGCATCATTGGCCGCTCTGTTCCCGATCTGGATGCTGCGGTGGTGAACACCGACTGGGCGCTGAAAAGTGGCCTGACCGCCGCAGACCGCATTGCCCAGGAGCCGGTAAAAGATAACCCGTACAACAACTTCATTGCGGTGAAGAAAGAGAACGTCAGCGCGCCATGGGTGAAAACGCTGGTCTCTTCTTATCAGAACGATGCTGTGAAGACCGTGTTTGACAAGGTCTACAAAGGCACCGGTGAGACAGCCTGGTAAGGAACAGAAAGATGACGCTATTCTCAGCAGCCGAAACGCCCTTTAACGCTTTAACGCGCGGCGTGGCCGACAGTACGCATGACGAGGCGCAGGTGACGTTTCGCAACAGCACCAGCGTGGTGCGCCTGCAAGGTGTGTCGCGGCGCTTCGGACAGACGCAGGCGCTACGCGATATTTCGTTAACGGTGCAGAAAGGCGAAATTCTTGGCCTGATTGGGCGCAGCGGGGCGGGGAAATCCACGCTAATCCGCTGTCTTAACGGGCTGGAGCAACCTGATGAAGGCGTCATCGAAATCGAAGGCCGGAACATCACCGGCCTGTCAGAAAAACAGTTACAAACGGTGCGCAGCCGCGTCGGCATGGTGTTCCAGCACTTCAATCTGCTGTCGGCGAAAACCGTGGCGCAGAACGTGGCGCTGCCGCTGAAAATCGCTGGCATGGATAAAGCGCAACGCCAGCAGCGCGTAGCGGAATTGCTGGAATTGGTGGGATTAGCGGACAAAGCGCAAAGCTATCCGGCGGCGTTATCCGGCGGTCAGAAACAGCGCGTCGGTATTGCGCGTGCGCTGGCGGCCAGTCCGGCGCTGCTGCTGTGTGATGAAGCCACTTCCGCACTCGATCCGGAAACTACGCGCTCAATTCTGGCGCTGCTCAAATCCCTTAATCAAAAACTTGGCATCACTATTCTGCTGATTACCCACGAGATGGAGGTGATCAAATCTGTCGCGCATCGCGTGGCGGTGATTGATGCCGGGCAAATTATCGAACAAGGTCCGGTGTGGCAGGTATTTGCTCATCCGCAATCGGCGCTGACGCGCACGCTGCTGCGCGGCTTGTTGCCGCAGCTGCCGGAAAACCTGGCCGCGCGCGTGAGCGATCAACCGCAGGGTGAAGCCATCTACAGCGTGCACTTTGCCGGCGACGATGCGCAGGGCGATCTGCTGACGCGTTTTGCCGCGGCGCTGCCGGGCAAATTCCGCCTGCTGCAAGGCGGTGTCGATCATATCCAGCACTACGCGGTGGTGCGTTTCTTTATCGCGCTCCCGGTGGCGAATGCCGCCGATGAGCAACAGATTCTCAGCTGGCTGCACGCGCAGCAGGCACAAGTGGAGTTGGTAGGTTATGTCACCAGTCATGATTGATTTACTGCTCAATGCGCTGGGCGAAACGGTATTGATGACCGCCATTTCCGGCCTGTTTTCGCTGCTGGCGGGCTTGCCGCTCGGCCTGATTCTGGTGATGACCAGCCCCGGCGGCATTGCTGAACATCGGGCGATCAATCGCGTGCTTGGCCTGGTCATCAACAGCTTCCGCTCGCTGCCGTTCATTATTTTGCTGGTGGCGCTGATTCCCTTTACCCGCTTCCTGGTGGGAACGTCGCTCGGTACCTGGGCGGCGATTGTGCCGTTGTCGATCACCGCAACACCGTACTTCGCACGCGTGGCGGAAGTTTCGCTGCGCGATGTCGATCGCGGCTTGATCGATGCGGTACGCGCCATGGGTGCCAGTAAACTGCGCATCGTCTGGGATGTGCTGATCCCGGAAGCGCTGCCCGGCATTCTTTCCGGCTTTGTGGTCACGCTGGTGGCGCTGATTGGTGCTTCAGCAATGGCCGGTGCGATTGGTGCGGGCGGGCTGGGCGATCTGGCGATCCGCTACGGTTATCAGCGTTTTGAAACCTCGGTGATGATCGCGGTTATCGCGGTGTTGATTGTGTTGGTATGCGGCATTCAATGGATCGGCGACCGCCTGGTGCAGCGCATTGATAAGCGTCATGCGTAGCCAGGTGCGCATCAATGCGCACCCTACAACACCGCTATCTGCCGTCATTCCGCATCGCCCATTCCGCCATCGGCCCCGATTCACCGTAGGGTCGCCATTTATGGCGACCGCATAGCAAAAGGAGAATGACTATGACGCTGAACGCCCTTCAGCTCACGCTTGAAAACAGCCTCGAACAGCACAGCGCCGCCTATCTCAAGGTCTCGCAGGCGATATTTCAAAACCCCGAAACCGGCAACAACGAGTATTTCGCCAGCGAACAGCTGACACAGCTGCTGACGGCGCAGGGTTTTGACGTCACCCGTAACGTCGCCGGACATGAAACCGCCTTCTATGCGGTGAAGCGCAGCAGCAAACCTGGCCCAACCATCGCTTTTCTGGCGGAATATGATGCGCTGATCGGTATCGGACACGCCTGCGGCCACAATCTGATCGGCACGACCAGCGTGGCGGCAGCAATCACACTTTCTCAGGTACTGGAAGAAACCGGTGGCCGCGTAGTGGTGCTGGGTACGCCAGCTGAAGAGGGCGGATTAGCCGGGCCGGGCGGCCCCAAAGGCAACGTGAAGAAACGCTTTGTCGAAGCCGGATTGATTAAAGAGGTCGACGTGGCGCTGATGGTGCATCCCGCCGGTAAAACCCGCTTGACCGAGTCAACGCTGGCCAACAATCACCTCTATTTTCATTTTTACGGCAAGCCATCGCATGCCGCCAGCGCGCCGCATGAGGGCATTAACGCGCTGGATGCCTTGGTGCTGCTGTACAACGGCATCAGCGTGCTGCGCCAGCAACTGCCCGACGGCGTGCGCGTGCACGGCATTATTACCAACGGCGGTCAGGCCCCGAACGTGATCCCGGAATATGCTTCGGCGCATTACTACATTCGCGCCGACAGCCGTGACGTTGTCGAATCACTCGAACCGCGTCTGCGCGCTATCGCTGAAGGCGTGGCGCTAGCCACCGGCACGCGCGTCGAGATTGATCATCAAATTGGCCCGCGCGATTTCAAACTCAATCCAGCGCTGGATGCGCTGCTGCTGGATGAGTTTAGCGCCGCAGGCGAACAGGTTGATCTGTCGCCACAGAAGAACAAAGTGTCGACCGATGCCGGTGACATCAGCCATGCGGTGCCGACTGCGCATCCGTGGCTGAAAATCGGTCCTGACGATCTAATTTTCCACACCGTGCCGTTCCGTGAAGCAGCGAACTCAGAACGCGGCTATCAGGCGCTGCTGATTGGCGCGCGGGTACTGGCGCGTACCGGCTTACGTCTGCTGACCGATGCGGATGCATTAACCAACGTCAAAGCGGATTTCGCGCGCCAGCCATAAAGGAGAGTGTTGTGTCGCAAACCTATCGCAGAAAATTGAAAACGCTGGTCGGCGCCAGCAGTGTTATCTCCGCCGCCAATGATGCTCAGCCAGGCGTCGGCATGGCACGCGCCATCGAACTGGCGAAGATTGCAGAACGCGAAAAGATTACCGGGCTGTTCACCGCCGATTTACTGCAAGCCGATCCGGCGGGGTTAGCCGGCACCACCGGCACCCAGGATCCGCTGATTGCGCTGGCGGCGTTGAGCCAGGTGACCTCACACATCGGGTTGATTGCCACCGTCAGCACCAGCTGGCTGCATCCCTACAATCTGGCGCGTCAGGTCGGCACGCTGGATCACATCAGCGGTGGACGTGCGGGCTGGAACGCGGTGACGTCTTCGGTCGGCGAAGAGAACTTTGGTGAAAGCCAACTGCCGCCACCGCAGGAGCGCTACGCGCGCGCCACTGAGTTTATTGAGGTCATGAATGCGCTGTATGACGCCAACGAACGCGCGGCGGTGCAGCGCACTGCCAGCGGCGGCATCCGTCTCGATCACCAAAAGCTGCATCCGATCAACTATCGCGGCGACTATTTCCAGGTGGCGGGCCCGCTCAACGTGCCACCACCACCGCAGCGCCGTCCGGTGCAGTTCCAGGCGGGCCAGTCTGAAGCGGGCGTGACGCTTGGCGCACGTTACGCCGAAGTGATTTACACCTCGCAGCCAACCTTTGAGGCCGCGCAGGCGTTTGTCGCCGATGTGCAGCAGCGCGCAAGGCGTTTTGGTCGCGAACACAATTCGCCGCTGATCATGAATTCGTTCCACGCCATCATTGGTGACAGCGACGCCGATGTGGCGCGTCGTGTACGCGATAAGCATGAGCGCATCAACATTGAACAAGGCAGATTACGCGTGGCAGATATGCTGGGCGGAGAGGTCGATCTGCGCGATGCGCCGCTTGACCAACCGCTTGCGGCAGCATTGATTCCCGAGTTGTCACAGGTGCATCGCCGCCAGGGGCGCGCGGCCATCTTCCGTGGCTATGCGCTGGAAGGATTGACGTTACGCGAGCTGATCATCAAAGCCGAAGAGACCGGTCACTGGTTTGTCGCTGGCACGCCGGAAACGCTGGCGGATGCCATTGAACAGCGCTATCGGGCCGGCGTGCTGGATGTGATTTCACTGCACGGCCTCGGGCAGCCGGACCAACAGGATTTACTGCTTAACGGACTGCTGCCGGAACTGCGTCGCCGCCAACTGATTGATACGGATTATGTGGGTAATGATTTCCGCAGCAGTCTGGAGCTGGCGGATTTACCACGCGGCATCGATTAATCAGCGCTGTTTTTCGTGCGGTGCGCATTAATGCAATGCGCATCTTGCTATTGGTCGCCATAAACAGCGACCTTTCATTTTGGAATCTATCTCCACACTTCTATTCACCCCTAATGCATCTGTTGTCTAATCACGCCACACTTCGATTATCGCTTTACACCTATATAGCATTTAACCTATATTGATGAGAGGTAATTGTGTGGAAGATTGAAACAACCGACAGATTTGATCGCTGGCTGATGTCGCTTGATGATACTGACCGAGCTTGTGTGCTGGCAGGGCTTATCGTTTTGCGAGAGAAAGGTCCGGGTCTATGCAGACCTTACGCAGATACGATTAAAGGTTCTCGTTATAGCAACATGAAAGAACTGCGAGTACAGAGTAAAGGCGATCCTATTCGGGCATTCTTCGCGTTCGACCGTTGGCGGACAGGTATTGTCCTTTGTGCTGGCTGCAAAGTAGGCAATGAAAAGCGCTTTTATGCTGAGATGATTCCATTGGCCGACCGAGAGTTTACCGAGTACTTAGATAACAAGAGATGAAAAGGAGAGAGGCGATGGGCAGAACGCTAGAACAGATCCTTGCAGATGAAAAGCCTGAAGTGGTTGCCGAAGCTAAGGCTGTGGCGGAAGAGACCTTACTCAACATTCATTTGGCGGAGCTGCGGGAGAAAGTGCAGAAAACCCAGGTGGAAATGGCACAGGCGCTTAATATCAAGCAACCCACCGTTGCTGGCATGGAAAAGCCGGGCCGCGACCTTAAGCTTTCAACGCTGAAGCGCTATATCGAAGCAGCGGGAGGGAAACTGCGTCTGGATATCGAATTGCCGGACGGTTCACATTACGAATTTGTGGTGTAACGTCAAATGATCTTAGCAATCATACAGCGGTTATAAATAAGGTCGCTCAGATCTACCAGAGCGGCCTTTGCAGTAATAAGACATTGCGTATTTGGCCTGTAAATCTACGAGGCAATAACATCATTTAAGATTTATGGATTGTGACCAAATTCGTTAAGAAGGATAAGCCTGAGCAATATTGGCATCTTTCATCATCGTTAACTGAGCAGTGATATCCGTTAATACGTATAAATCTCGTCTACGTGTCCAGGGCTGGTCGGAAAGTTCGTCGTACCATACCGGTAGTTTAATTTCCTGCGGGGCAAAAGCGGATATCTGACGGGCCTTGCACGTCATTATACAACGCTTAACATGATCGCGATGACCAATGACGGCCGTTTGCTTTAGAGCCGAGGGGGCGCCATTAAAATGCTTATTAATAATGTCTGCCGCAACGCCATCGGTACTCAAATAAACGAGTTTTCCATTATCGATAATCGGTTCAACAGAGATAATATCAGTAGATGAAATATCTGCGTAAGCTGGCGTATTAAGGTGACGTGCAATTTCCCATTGTACGTACATTGGCATGGGCTTTTTACGCCAGACTTCCGCACAGCAGCGCGCTAGCTCCGCATTCATTGGTCCCGGCTCGGCAAGCTGATTAGGATCACCTGATGCATTTGGACGATTACCAAATGCGAAAGCAATAAGGGTGCTGGCTTCAGATATCGGTCGGGTCGGCGGTGTCATATTAAAGTTAGCCTCCATAATATAGGGGCTAATATTCTGACGGTAGACTCATCATTTAATTCTTCGCTGAGCTTATCACTAACGATTTTGTTCATTCGTTTACTGGAAGTTTGATTGCTGGCAACCGATTGACAACCAGTTAAAACCATTGTCGCTGGCAAAGTTAATAATCCCATAGCCATCTTACGTCTGGTTATATCCATTTCCCTTCGCTCCAGGTACATAATCAAAGAGCGAAAACTATACGATGATTTTCCTTTTTTTAGAAATAGCTGATTAAATTAATGCGATTTATGACACATTTAAGGCATTGTGATTTTTATTGTCTGAGGAATTTCATTCAGAAATAACCTGGATTAATACGGGGGACCAGACGAGATTATTGAATAACGATCAGATTAGAATTTTAGAATGACAGAAAACACAAAATCCCGCTCAGGTTTCCCTGAGCGGGATTTTTGAATTTGGCTCCTCTGACTGGACTCGAACCAGTGACATACGGATTAACAGTCCGCCGTTCTACCGACTGAACTACAGAGGAATCGTGTGAACGAGGCGCATATTATCGATGCCGATCCCCATTGTCAAAGCCCGACTGCACACTTTTGGTTTAAGTGCGCGTAAAAGCAGCGGAATGCTGCTTTTCTGGCTTGAATGATCAGATTCTAAACTGCCAGCAAGATCTCACTTTAAACGCAATTCTGGTGAGATGTTAGAGGCGTGTCAAAGTTTTGTTATTTGCCGATTTTAAAACAATCATTTCAGTGCTTTTATGATGAAAGTTTCAAATGTCAGTTAGATGAAATAAATGAACTGCTTATCATCACCTGCGAAACCACTTGCGGTAACTGAAACAGGATTTCGAAAATAAGTAGCTGATAAAGATTAAGTTGTAAGAAACGACGATAGCAAACCGATAGCGTTAGACCAGAAGCCTTACCTCTACAACCACAAAAAAAACGCCAGCGATGTTGAGTGAATGTAAAAGATATTTTTCATTCGTGGTATCAGCCAACCTGAGCTTGTTAACGAAAAAGAAGGGTTACCTATGAAATTCAAAAAAGCGTTAGTGACTTCCCTGTTAGCTTGCATGTTACCTGCCGCAGTGATGGCAAAAGACCTTCAGGTGGGCGTTTCTATGGCGCTGTTTGATGACAACTTCCTCACTATTCTGCGCACCGCAATGCAAAAAGAGATGACCAAAGATGGCATTAAAGGTCAGGTCGAAGATGCAAAGGGTGACGTTTCACAACAGCTGCAGCAGGTGCAGAACTTCATCGGTCAGGGCGTTGACGCCATCATCGTCAACCCGGTCGATACCAACGCGGTGAAACCACTGGTGGATGCGGCAGCGAAAGCCGGCGTGCCGCTGGTATTTGTGAACCGTAAACCGGCGGGTGAGCTGAAAGATAAAATGGCGTTTGTCGGTTCAGATTCTGAACTGGCAGGCCGTCTGCAGATGGAAGCGTTAGCCAAGAAGATGAACGGCAAAGGCAACGTGGCGATTCTGTTAGGCGATTTGGCCAATGAATCCACCCGCGAACGCACCAAAGGTGTTGAAGCGGTAGTGGCGAAATATCCGGACATCAAAGTGGTGCAGAAACAGACCGCGAAATTCACCCGTAACGATGCGGTTGACGTGGTGAGTAACTGGCTGACCGCCGGTGACGACATCCAGGCCATTGCCTCAAACAACGATGAAATGGCGATTGGTGCGCTGCAGGCGCTGGGTAAAAACCCAAATCACATCCTGGTTGCGGGTGTCGATGGTACGCCCGATGCGCTGCAAATGATCAAGAACGACAAAATGGTCGCTAGCGTGTTCCAGGACGCTAAGGGCCAGGGTGAAGGTGCGGTGCAAACTGCGGTCAAACTGATTAACGGCGAGAAAGTGCAAAAAGTGGTCGATATCCCGTTCCAGCTGATCACCAAAGAAAACTACGAAAAATTCGCCAGCCAGAATCAGAAATAACCCGTTCCCGACTTAGCCGTACGGAGGTGATGTATGACCGCTTTTGCGCTTGAAGCCGAAGGCATCAGCAAGTTCTTCCCCGGAGTGAAGGCACTCGACAATGTCTCACTGCGTATTAAACCGGGGTCGGTACATGCCCTGATGGGTGAAAATGGCGCGGGCAAATCCACTTTAATGAAATGCCTTATCGGGATGTATCGTCCCGATAAGGGCACCATTCGCATTAAAGGGGAGCCAGTGCAGTTTCAGGACACCATGGATGCGTTACGTTCCGGCATCTCCATGATTCATCAGGAGCTCAATCTGGTGCCTCACATGACCGTGGCTGAAAACATTTGGCTCGGTCGCGAACCGATGAAGTACGGCTTTGTTGATCACGGCAAGCTGAATAAGCAGACGCAGGAATTACTCAATAGACTGAATATCCGTCTGAAAGCCGATCGTATGGTCGGCGAGCTGAGTATCGCTTCACAGCAGATGGTGGAAATTGCGAAAGCGGTGTCGTGGAATTCGGACATCGTGATTATGGATGAACCGACGTCGGCCCTGACGGAAACCGAAGTGGCGCATCTGTTCACCATCATCCGCGACCTGCGTGAGCAGGGCAAAGCCATCATCTATATCAGCCATAAGATGGACGAGATTTTCGCTATTACCGATGAGATCAGTATCTTCCGCGACGGTGCGTGGGTCGGTAGCAATAACACCAGCGAGTATACCCGCCAATCGCTGATTACTCAGATGGTAGGACGCGAACTGACCCAGCTGTTCCCGAAATTTAACGGTGAAATTGGCGAAGATGTGCTGACGGTGCGCAACCTGACCTGCAAAGATCGCTTCACCGACATCAACTTCACGGTGCGCAAAGGCGAAATCCTCGGCGTGGCCGGACTGGTTGGCGCCGGACGCAGCGAAGTGATGGAAAGCCTGTTCGGCATGGAGAGTTTCGATAGCGGTGAAATTCTGATTGATGGTGTGCCGGTCAAGATCGATTCGCCGTCCACGGCGATTGAGAAGGGCATGGCGTTCCTGACGGAAGATCGTAAAAAGTCGGGGCTGTTCCTGGTGTTGTCGGTGATGGAGAACATGAGCATCGTCAACATGCCTGATTACACCCATAAAAGCGGTTTTGTCAGCCACATCAAAATGGCGCAGGACTGCATGGATCAGATTCGCAAGCTGAATATCAAAACCCCGACTATGGATCAGATCATCAATAACCTCAGCGGCGGTAACCAGCAGAAGGTGCTGATTGCCCGCTGGCTGCTGGCGCAACCGAAGATCCTGATTCTCGACGAGCCAACGCGCGGCATTGACGTTGGTGCAAAAGCAGAGATTTATCGCTTAATCAGTGAACTGGCAAACCGCGGCGTGGCCATCATCATGGTGTCGTCCGAACTGCCAGAAATTCTCGGCATGAGCGACCGCGTGATGGTTATGCACGGCGGACGTATAACCGGCATCCTCGATAAAGAAGAGGCCAATCAGGAATCCATTTTGTCGTTGGCATCCGAGTGAGGCGTGAGACACCTATGAGTAACGTAAAAATTACGGCCCCGCAGGCCGCAGAACAGAGTTCTTTTTTTGGTAACCTGCGTCATAAGTTGCCAAAAGATACCGGGATTTTTGTTGTCATGTTGGGCATTGCCCTGATCTTTGAAATTGCCGGTTGGTACGTGCGTGACCAATCTTTCCTGATGAACACTAACCGCCTGGTGCTGATTATTCTGCAGGTGGCGATTATCGGTATTATTGCGGTCGGCGTGACGCAAGTCATTATCACCACCGGTATCGACCTGTCGTCTGGTTCGGTTATTGCCTTAACGGCCGTGGTCGCGGCCAGTCTGGCGCAAACCTCTGACAGCTTGTCGCCGATGTATCCATCGCTGGTTAACCTGCCGGCAGTGATCCCGATTGTCGCCGGGATTGGCGTGGGGCTGTTGTGTGGCGTGATGAACGGCGTGCTGATTACCAAAACCGGTATTCCACCGTTTATCGCCACGCTCGGTATGATGGTCTCTGCGCGCGGTCTGGCGCAGTACTACACGCAGGGTAACCCAATTAGTTTCCTGTCAGATGGCTTCACCTCCATTGGCCAGGGCGGCATGCCGGTGATTATCTTCCTGGTCGTCGCGTTCCTGTTCCACATTGCGCTGAAACACACCCGCTACGGCAAATATGTCTACGCGATTGGCGGCAACATGACCTCCGCCAAAGTCTCGGGTATCAATGTTAATAAGTACCTGATCATCGTCTACACCATTGCGGGTGCACTCTCAGGCCTGGCCGGTGTCGTGCTGGCGGCACGTGTCAGTAGCGGCCAGTCAAGTATGGGAATGGCCTACGAGCTGGACGCCATCGCCGCAGCGGTTATCGGCGGCAGCAGCCTGATGGGCGGCGTCGGACGCATCACCGGTACGCTGATTGGTGCGGTGATTCTTGGCCTGATTAAGAGCGGCTTCACCTTTGTTGGGGTGGATGCTTATGTGCAGGACATTATTAAAGGCATCATCATCGTCGCTGCAGTGTCCATTGATATGCACCGCAACCGCAAAAAACGCTGATACGCTTCATACTTCGCGCTGTAGCGGCGTTGGCTGCGAAAATTCACCCCGGTCACATAGTGAACTATGCTCCCGGGGCTGAATTTTCTGGCCGCCTTGCTACAGCGCGAATTATTTTGCGTATCAAGAATGTGCACAATCGGTTCCCTCTCCCGCGAGCGGGAGAGGGTTAGGGTGAGGGACAGCGCGCACATAACGCAATATTCCCATTCGGTCGGTTCCCTCTCCCGCGTGCGGGAGAGGGTTAGGGTGAGGGACAGCACGCACCGCCCCACATAAGTTTTCCTGCTGGTTAATTACCTTCTTTCCTGCTCGATCTCTTTCGTTATCGCTATTTCTGCCCGTTTCCGGCTACTTCTGCACCACATCCTCTCATTGAGCCATCACTTTTTTGCACGCCTGCCTCGCATTTCCTGCCCCATCGCGGTGCAATGCGCTGAAATCCTAATCCGTTTGCGTCATCTCTCGCGCTTATTAACTCCTTCGAGGTAATCACAAATGCTTATTTTCCGTGCCTTTAGGAAAAATCCGCTAATACTTTTCTGCGTCCCTAACAAACCTGGCCTGCATATTGCAACTTCATGAACATAAGCCAGCAGGCTGAAACACCCAACCTGGGTATTCGGGGATTGACGGAGGCAACATGAATTTAAGACGACTCAAGTACTTTGTAAAAATCGTCGATATCGGCAGCCTGACTCAGGCAGCAGAAGTGCTGCACATCGCGCAGCCTGCGCTTAGCCAGCAGGTCGCTACGCTGGAAAATGAACTCGATCAGCAATTGCTGATCCGCACCAAGCGCGGCGTGACGCCAACCGAAGCCGGTAAAATTCTCTATGCCCACGCCCGCACTATTCTGCGTCAGTGTGAACAGGCGCAAACGGCAGTGATCAATGCCGGGCAGGCGTTGAACGGTCAGGTGTCTATCGGCTTAGCGCCGGGCACCGCTGCATCCTCGCTCACTATGCCGCTGCTGCAAACGGTACGTGAACAGTTCCCGGATGTGCTGGTGTATCTACACGAAAACAGCGGCTCGTCGCTGAATGAAAAGGTGATGAACGGCCAGCTGGATATGGCAGTGCTGTATGACCGTGCGCCAACCGCAGGCATCAACAGCATTCCATTAATGAAAGAAGAGCTGTATCTGGTGGGCGCAACGGCATGTCCGGGTGCCAGCGTTGATCTGGCTGAAGTGGCGCAGATGAGCCTGTTCCTGCCACGCGACTACAGCGCGGTGCGTAAACGCGTTGATGAAGCCTTCTCGCTGCGTCGCCTCAGTGCGCGCATCATCGGCGAAATTGAATCAATCTCCACCCTTACCGCTGCCGTAGCCAGCGGCATGGGCGTCACGGTGCTGCCAGAGTCTGCCGCACGTGCGTTAGTGAGTTCCACGCATGCGTGGATGGCGCGGATTAACAGCCCGTCGCTGAATCTGCCGCTGTCGTTAAATATTTCTGCCCGTTTGCCGCTGTCGCCATCGGCGCAGGCAGTGAAGAATATCCTGCTGTCGCTGTTGAATAAGCCGATGGTGGAAGATCGTGAATTGATGTTGGTGGGTTGAGTTAGTCGCACTTTTCCCCTCACCCTAACCCTCTCCCGCAGACGGGAGAGGGAACCGATCCAGCCCTTCCACAGCAAAATTGATCACCTCACAAACCCGTTCCCCATCTTGCAGATGGGAGAGGGAACTGATCCAGCCTTTTTAACTCGCATTAATCACCTTACCCATTAGCCGCACCGTCGGCTCCCTCGCCCGCTTGCGGGAGAGGGCTGGGGTGAGGGCGTCTCTCAAACCCTCCCTTATTACTATTCCGCATAACACACCGTTTTTTATTATTTGTTGCGATGACACCAACTTCATAACATGGATGAAACAGGGGCAGGAACCAGGAGAAAAGGGTGTGAATTTCCAGCAACTTAAAATTATACGTGAAGCGGCCCGTTGCGAGTTCAACCTGACCGAAGTGGCGAATACGCTGTTTACCTCCCAATCCGGGGTGAGCCGCCATATTCGCGATCTGGAAGATGAACTGGGCGTGGAAATTTTTATTCGTCGTGGCAAGCGGCTATTAGGAATGACGGAACCGGGCAAAGCACTGTTGACCATTGCTGAGCGCATCCTTGATGAAGCGGGTAAAGTTCGTCGCTTAGCGGATGTGTTTACCAATGAAACCAGCGGTGTACTGACCATCGCCACCACGCATACGCAGGCGCGTTACAGCCTGCCGCGGGTGATCAAAGCCTTCCGCCAGCTCTATCCCAACGTACGTCTTGAGCTGAATCAGGGATCGCCGCAGGAGATCGTAGCGATGCTGCTGGCCGGTGAAGCCGATATCGGTATCGCTTCCGAGCAGTTGGTGAATAACAGCAGTCTCGCGGCGTTTCCGTGGTTCAGCTGGCACCACTCGCTATTGGTGCCGCACGACCATGAGTTGCTGCAGCATCAGCCGGTGACGCTCGCCAGTCTGAGCCGCTATCCGCTGATCACCTATCGTCAGGGCATTACCGGCCGTTCGCGCGTCGATCGTGCATTCCAGGCGGCAGGACTCAGACCGGATATCGTGCTCAGCGCCCAGGACTCTGACGTGGTTAAAACCTACGTTGAATTGGGTCTCGGCGTCGGCATCCTCGCCGATCAGGCGTGCGATATTTATGAAGGTGAAGACCTGGTAAAAATTGATACGCATCATCTGTTTGATGCCAACACCGTGTGGCTCGGCCTGAAGCGGGGTCAATTACAGCGCAACTATGTGTGGCAGTTCCTTGAGCTGTGTAACGCCAATCTGTCACTGGAGGAGATCAAACGTCAGGCGCTCTCTTACGAAACCGAGAACGAACCGGCTATCGATTTCCAGATTTAAGCGGCTTTCCGGTCGCCACAAAGGCGACCGAATCCCACAGCATAAAATTTCTTTTCCCACCGCAAAACAGACGTCAATCAACATTCCCTCCAGCAGAAAAACATCCTGCGCTGTCGCGTCACGTTACAGTGAAATGACGAAGATACAGGGGATTGTCATGTCGCGAATTCAACTCAAAGATCCGGAACTACTGCGCCAGCAGGCGCTGTTTGGCGGTCGCTGGCAGGATGCGCATCAGGGCGCAACGCTACCGGTGATCGATCCTGCCACTCAACAGCCGATAGCCACCATTCCCGCATTGGGTGCGGCGGAAACCGAGCAGGCGATAGATTATGCCGAATCGGTGCGGGTGAGCTGGGGTAAAACGCCCAACGCCACGCGCGCTGCGCTACTGGAGAAGTGGCATCAGCTGATTATTGCTAATGCCGATGACCTGGCGATCATCATGACCGCCGAGCAGGGTAAACCGCTGGCGGAAGCCAAAGGCGAAGTGCTGTACGGGGCCAGCTTCGTCAAGTGGTTCGCCGAAGAGGCGCGACGCATCTATGGCGACACCATTCCGGCACCGAGCGAAGATCGCCGCATTCTGGTGCTGAAGCAGCCGGTGGGCGTGGCCGCAGCCATCACGCCGTGGAACTTCCCGATAGCGATGATCACCCGCAAAGTAGCGCCCGCGCTGGCGGCCGGTTGCCCGATTATCGTTAAACCCTCTGAACTCACGCCGCTGTCGGCGCTGGCGCTGGCGGTGTTAGCCGAACGCGCCGGATTCCCGAGCGGTGTGCTGCAGGTGCTCACCGGCCTGCCGACCGACATCGGCAGCACGCTCACCGCCAGCCGCACGGTGCGCAAAATATCCTTTACCGGTTCCACCCGCGTGGGGCAGCTGCTAATGCAGCAGAGTGCAGACAGCATTAAGCGTCTGAGCCTCGAGCTGGGCGGCAACGCGCCGCTGATTGTGTTCGATGATGCCGATCTCGATGTCACCATTGCTGGCGTGATGGCGAGTAAATTCCGCAACGCTGGACAAACCTGCGTCTGCGCCAATCGCATTCTGGTGCAGCGCGGCATCTACCAGCGCTTCAGTGAACGCTTGTTACAGGCGGTGGCGGCGCTCAAAGTCGGCGACGGCTTTGCGCCCGACAGCACTATCGGGCCGTTGATCAACGATCGCGCAGTTGAGAAAGTTAACAGCCATATCGACGATGCGCTCAGCCAGGGCGCGACCTTGCTGCACGGCGGCATCAGCGCGCCGAACGGCACCTTTGTCGAGCCAACGGTGCTAGGCAATGTCACCAGCAGCATGCGGATTGCGCATGAAGAGACCTTTGGTCCGGTCGCGCCGCTGTTTATCTTTGATAGCGAAGAGGAAGCGATCCGTATGGCGAATGACACGCCTTATGGACTTGGCGCCTATTTCTTCACCGAAAATATTCGCCGGGCATGGCGCGTGGCGGAATCACTGGAATTTGGCATGGTCGGCTTTAATACCGGTGCAATATCATTAGATGCCGCACCTTTTGGCGGAATTAAATTATCTGGATTAGGCCGTGAAGGATCGCGATACGGAATAGAAGAGTATCTGGAACAAAAAACCTTTCATATTGGCAGTCTTTAAAATCAACAACGCGCGATAAATCGCGCCGCTACAAATACCTGCACTTATCGTAGCGGCGCAATTTATTGCGCGATCCTATAAACATAAACAGCGCCGCAGCCTCAGGTTCGCGGCGCTGTTTATTTGTGCGCCGCGTCATACTTTCCCGCTTATCCCCGTTTTAGTGCAAGTTTCATGCGAGTTGCACCGCTGCGGCGCACGAAGTTTGTGAGATAAATCATCTGTTTATTCCTTCGGCAATTCCGCAAAATTTCGCTCATCAATACGGCAGAAAATTTCTTAGCACCGTTTTTTACGCATTTTTATTTTTTAGCTGGCTGGCATACTTTCTGCATTAGCTTATTAGCGTGGCAGAAAAACGCAGTGCAAATCGTTAATTAGCGCGTCTGTGATGGGTGTAACAAATAAGGAATTTTCCATGTTAAGTTTCGACCCTGAAAAAGTTTTACTTCCTGCCGGTCATTATATTGGCGGGCAACATCTTAAGACGGCGGGCGCGCTGTTTGCCGTTAAGCGTCCGTCCGATGGCAAAGTCTATGCCGAACTGAGCGAAGCGCAGAGTGAGGATGTCGATCGTGCCGTCACCACCGCGCATCAGGCGCTCAAAACCAGCGGCTGGAGCAGCTGTGCTCCTCGTGCCAGAGGTAAAATTCTGCGTCGCTGGGCCGATCTGATTGAAAACGACTCTTTACTCGCCCAGCTCGAATCGCTCGGTTCTACGCGCCCGATCAGCGATGTCATCCAGCACGAAATTCCTTTCACCGCCGAAGCCATCCGTTTCTACGCCGAGTGCGCCGACAAATACAGCGGCGACCTGTTCCCGACTCAGGAGAGCAGCCTCGGCATGTTGATTGCTGAGCCCTATGGCGTGATCGGCGCCATTACGCCGTGGAATTTCCCGCTGTCGATGGCGTCATGGAAGTGCGGCCCGGCGCTGGCCGCAGGCAATGCGGTGGTGCTGAAACCTTCTGAGTTAACGCCATTCTCCACCGTGCGCATGGCCGAGCTGGCGGTGCAGGCCGGCTTACCGGCAGGCGTACTGAATATCGTGCAGGGCAGCGGGGCGGTAACCGGCAGCGCGCTGGTGACGCATCCGCTGGTGCGCAAAGTCTCCTTTACCGGCTCAACCGCGACCGGCGCACGCATCATGGGCGATGTGGCGCAGCACGGCATGAAACCGGTGACGCTGGAGCTGGGCGGCAAAAGTCCGCAGCTGGTGTTTGATGATGCTGGCGATATCGACGTACTGGCGCAGCGAATTCTGCGCGGCTTCACCGCCAACGGCGGCCAGGCGTGCGTCGCTGGCACCCGTCTGATTGTGCAGCGCGGCATTGCGCAGCCGTTGCTGGATCGTCTGGTGGCGCTGTGTCAGCAACCGCGCCCGGGCGTCACCTGGCAGGAGAGCAGCCGCTATGCGCCGCTGATTGATGAGCGCCAGGGCAAAAAAGTGGCCTCGGTGATTGCCGATGCCAAAGCGCAGGGTGCTGAAGTGCTGGTGGGAGGCGAACGCTTCGCCGACACCGCAGAAGGCTGGTTCTGGCAGCCAACGCTGCTGTGCGCTGTCGCTAACGATAATCCGGCGGTGCAGCAGGAAATTTTTGGCCCGGTGCTCACCGTGCAGCAGTTTGACGACGAAGAGGAGGGGCTGGCACTGGCGGCGCACGAAACCTACGGCCTGTGCGCCGGCGTGCATACGCTGAGCCTGCCGCGCGCCCTGCGATCGGTGCGCGCGCTGGAGTCCGGCACCGTGTGGGTCAATCGCTATGGCCGCTCCGGCGATTTCATTATCCCGACCGGCGGTTTTCTCGGCTCGGGCATTGGCAAGGATCTGGGACGTCAGGCATTCCAGGCCTGTCAGCGCCAGAAGAGTGTGTTAATCGATTTCTAATTTATCTCCCTAACCGCGAGGTCGCTTCATGGCACTGTTTAAACCGAAATTCATCACCTTTGATTGTTATGGCACGCTGATCAATTTTGATATGGCGGGTGCAGCCGAACGCTGCTTTAAAGATCGCGTAGCGCCGCAGGAGATGCTGGCCTTCACCACCGATTTCGCCCGCTACCGTCGCGACGAAGTGCTCGGCGCGTGGAAGCCGTACTACGCGGTGGTCAGCGATGCGTTAGAGCGCACCTGTAAAAAATGGGGCGTGCAGTGGAGCAAAGCGGACAGCGATTTTATCTACACCGACTGCGCCACCTGGGGTCCACATCCTGACGTGCCCGCCGGCTTAGCCAAAGTGGCCAAAGAATTCCCGCTGGTGCTGCTCACCAACTCTATGAAAGACCTGATTCCCCACCACGTGCCACGTCTCGGCGCACCGATTCACATGACCATCACCGCCGAAGAAGTCGGCGCGTATAAGCCGCAGATGAAAGGCTTCGAGTACATGCTGGATAAGCTGAACTGCGGCCCCGAAGAGATTCTGCACGTCTCATCGAGCCTGCGTTACGACCTGATGACCTGTCACGACATGGGCATTAAAAACAAGGTGTGGGTCAATCGCGGTCACGATCCGGCTAATCCGGCGTATGAATACACCGAAATCAGCGATATCGGCGGACTGCCCGCTGTGGTTGGACTGTAAACCTGGAGGCGGCGATGAAACTCGAATCATTCTGGCAAGCCACCGCGCCAATGTTTAGTGGCGCAGCGACCGGCCCGCTCCCGAGCGTAGCCGATGTGGTGGTGATTGGCGGGGGCTTTACCGGCGTCTCGACGGCGCTCAACCTGGCGCGCAGCGGCATCAATGTGGTGCTGCTGGAGAGCGGCGAGGTGATGAGCCAGGCATCGGCACGCAACGGCGGGCACTGCAATACCGGCGTGGCGCAGAACTTTGCCTCACTGGTGGAGAGCCAGGGAATCGAGCAGGCCAGCCGCTTCTATCGTGCCTACGACGACGCGGTGAGCTATGTCGAACAGCTGGTGCACGACGAGCAGATTGATTGTGATTTCCGCCTGTGCGGCAAACTGAAATTGGCCAGTAAAGCCTCGCATTTTCCCGGTCTGCGCAGCGCGTGGCAGTTGATGCGCGACACCGTCGACCCGGAAATCGAACTGATTAGCAAAGATGAGATTCGCCGTGAAGTGGGCAGCGACGCCTTTCACGGCGGCCTGCTGCAGAAGCGCGGCGGCCAGATGCACATGGGCAAGTTTGGCATTGGCCTGGCAGAAGCCGCCGCGCGCAGCGGGGCGAAGATCTTCCCGCATCACGCGGTCACCGGTTTAGCCCGTCTTGACGGTTATCGCCACCGCGTCACCACCGCGCACGGCGAGATCGTTGCCGACAAAGTGATGATGGCTACCGGCGTCTCTAACGAAGGCCCGTTCCCGTGGTTCCAGCGCCGTATCGTGCCGGTTGGCAGTTTTATTGTGGTCACCGAACCGCTCGGCGATGCAGTGATCAATCAGGTGTTGCCACAGGATCGCACTTACGTGACCTCGCTGAATATCGGCAACTACTTCCGTACCACCGCCGATCGTCGGCTGGTGTTTGGCGGTCGTGCCCGTTTTGCCGTCAGCAATCCTACCTCCGATACGCGCAGTGGCGACGTGCTGCGGGCGGCGATGACCGCGCTCTTCCCGCAGCTGGGCAAGTCACGCATCGATTACTGCTGGGGCGGCATGGTGGATATGACCGCCGACCGTTTGCCGCACGCCGGTGAACAAGACGGCGTGTTTTATTCGATGGGCTACAGCGGCCACGGTACGCAGATGTCGGTGTGGATGGGCCGCGTGATGGCCGATCTGCTGGCGGAAAAACGTAACGAAAATCCCTGGCAGCGCGATACCTGGCCTGCGCTGCCCGGTTACCACGGTAAGCCGTGGTTTTTGCCCCTGGCGGGCTTGTATTACAAAGCCAAGGACCGGCTGTCGTAAGAACCTGTGCGGCCATACAAACGGTCGCCATGAATGGCGACCCTACGGTGATGATGCGGGTTTTGTAGGGGCGCCATTTATGGCGACCGCGTAAAAGACGAAAACGAAATCAACAACAATTCATATTGAGGGTGTGCAGATGAGTAAATTCGATAAAGAGTCTGACGCTGTAAATCCGGCCCTGAACCGCATGCTGACCGAAGGGTCAATGTCGCGCCGTGGCCTGATGAAGTTGTTGTCTGCCGGTGCCGTGATGAGCAGCGGTTTGATCGCTTTCCCGCAGATGAGCTTTGCGGCCACCGCTCCAGTGAAAGGCGGCAAGCTGCGCGCCGCCATGTCCAACGCCTCAGCTACCGATACGCTCGATCCGGCCAAAGGCAACAACAGCGGCGATTACACCCGTCAATTCATGGTCTACAGCGGCCTGACCGAGCTGGATAAAAGCCTCGCGGTGCAGCCGGCGCTGGCGGAATCGCTCGATTCCAGCGACGGCATCACCTGGCAGATCAAACTGCGCAAAGGCGTGACCTTCCATGACGGCAAACCGCTGACCGCCAAAGACGTCATCTACTCGCTGAGCCGCCATAAAGACCCAGCGGTGGCCTCCAACGCCTTTAAGCTGGCCGATCAGTTCAAAACCTTCACTGCGGTAAACGATAACGAAATCACGCTGGAACTCAGCCAGGCCAACTTCGACGTGCCGTTTATGCTGGCCAGCGCGCCGTTCCTGATCGTGCAGGACGGTACCAAAGATTTCAGCAAGGGCATCGGCACCGGGCCGTTCAAGCTGAAAGAGTTCACACCGGGCGTGCGTTCGGTCGGGGTGAAGAACCCCAATTACTACAAGCCAGGGCTGCCGCATCTCGATGAAGTGGAGCTGCTGGGCGTCACCGATCAAGCCGCGCGCGTCAACGCGCTAATGTCGGGCGATCTGCACATCGTCTCTACCCTGAGCGCCGCCGACTGCAACCGCATTAAAGCGACGGCCGATTACGGCGTGCTGGAGAGTAAATCCGGCATGTACACCAACCTGATTGTGCGCACTGACGTTAAGCCGGGCAGCAACGAAGACTTCGTGCTGGCGATGAAGTATCTGCAGCCGCGCGACATCCTGGTGAAAACCGTGCTGCAGGGTTATGGCGACGTCAGTAACGATACGCCGGTACCGCCATGGCATCCGCTGTACAACGCCGATCTCAAACCGCGCCCGCTGGATGCCGAGAAAGCCAAATTCCACATCGAGAAAGCCGGGATGAAGGGCGCGACGGTGGAGATTATCACCACGCCAAACATTGAGGGGTCGGTGGAGGGCGGCCAGCTGATTCAGCAGGTGTCGCGCAGTACCGGCCTCAACATCAAAGTGCGTCGCGTGCCGTATGACGGTTACTGGTCCACGCACTGGACCAAAGATCCGGTCGGCTATGGCTCAATTAACCCGCGCCCGACGCTGGATATGCTGTTCTCGCAGTTCTATCTCTCATCGGCGGCGAATAACGAATCGGGCTGGAAGAATGCGCAATTTGACCAACTGGTGGTGGCGGCACGCGGCGAGCGTGAGCAGACCAAACGTAAGCAGATGTACGGTGACATGCAGAAGCTGATTTACGATCACTGCGGCACCATTATCCCAACCTTTATCAGCTCCACCGATGGCTACAGCAAGAAAGTCGGCGGCGTGGAAGCCTGGCCAAGCGGCATGATGATGGGCTATCGCTTCCATGAGTTCGCCTGGCTGAATGCCTGACCTCGGGTCGCCATTGATGGCGCAATGCCGCTCACGTAAGCAATAAATTGGCTGGCTATGCAGGTGCGCATGAATGCGCACCCTACGAAAACCCAGCGCGGTAACGTAGGGTCGCCATTCATGGCGACCGTTTATCCGGTGCCTGATGATTCTGTACGAGGAGATCGCCGATGAACCGATACATGTTGTTCCTGATTGCCCGGCGCGCAGGCGCGGGCATCCTGACCTTACTTATCGTCTCGGCGGTGGTGTTCTTTATTACCAGCCTGCTGCCCGGCGACGCTGCGCAGATGATTCTGGGGCAAAATGCCACGCCGGAGACGGTGGCGGCGTTACGCCAGCAGCTGGGACTCGATCAGCCGCTGCTGGTGCGCTACTTCACCTGGCTCACCGGCATGCTGCAAGGGGATTTTGGCACCTCGTTCGCCAGCCATCTGCCGGTGCTGCAGCTGGTGGAGCAGCGCATTCCCGCCACGCTGCAGTTGGCCGGCATTACCACGGTGATTTGTGTGCCGCTGGCGCTGCTGATTGGCATCATCGCGGCGATGAATCGCGGCTCTGCGCTGGATCGCTTCCTGGTGATCAGCACCATGGCCACCGTCGCCGTACCGGAGTTTCTGGTGGCGACCGTGGCGGTACTGATCTTCGCGGTGAAGCTGCATTGGGTGTCGGCAATGTCGTTTGGCAGCCCGAATATGGATGTCATTAGCTACCTCAAAGCCTATGCGCTACCGGTGCTGACGCTATGCTGCGTGCTGGTGGCACAGATGGCGCGCATGACACGATCCGCCATCATCAACCAACTCGACAGCCCCTATCTGGAGATGGCGCTGCTGAAAGGCGTGTCGCCGCTGCGTGCAGTGCTGCGTCACGCGCTGCCGAATGCGGTCGGGCCGATTGCCAATGCCATCTCGCTCAGCCTGTCATATCTGTTCGGCGGGGTGATCATCATCGAATCGATCTTCAGCTATCCCGGCCTGGCGAGTGCGCTGGTCGATGCGGTGAGCAACCGCGATCTGCCGGTGGTGCAGCTGTGCGTGATGCTGTTCGCCGCCTGCTATCTGGTGCTGCTGCTGGCGGCCGATATCCTCACCATCGCCTTTAACCCGAAGTGGAGGAGCTGATGAATACATTGCTGCTGCCTGTACGTCTGTTTCAGTCGCTGTCGGTCTCCGGCCGCATCGGCCTGCTGATCTCCCTGTTTTGGCTCTGTATGGCGCTGTTCGGCACCCAGCTGGCCCCGCACAGCGTGGAAGATATCGGCGGCGGGCCGATGCTGGGCGGCATGACGTCTGCCAACTTGCTCGGCACTGATTATCTGGGCCGCGATATCCTCAGCCGCATTCTTTACGGCGCGAAATTCTCCATTGGCCTGGCGCTCACCGCTGCGCTCTGTGCCAGCATCATCGGTACTTTGCTGGCGCTGCTGGCGGCGGTCGCCGGGCGCTGGCTGGAAGAGGTGCTGGGGCGCGTGAACGATGCGCTGCTGGTGCTGCCGGGCAAAGTGCTGTCGCTGATGATTGTCGCGGTGTTTGGCTCTTCACTGCCAATGCTGATCCTTACCGCCATCTTCACCTACTGGCCGGGCGCATTCCGTATCGCCTTCGCCATGGCGAGCAGCTTGCGCAATATGGATTACGTGCGTGCGTCGCGTTTGCGCGGTGAAAGCCGCTGGTACGTGGCGATCCATGACATCCTGCCAAATATGGTGCACCCGATGCTTACCGACTTTGGCCTGCGCTTTGTCTATATCGTGCTGCTCCTGAGCGGTTTGAGCTTCCTCGGCCTCGGCGTGCAACCGCCTTATGCCGACTGGGGCACGCTGGTGCGTGAGAACCTGCAGGGCTTATTCAACGGTTCGCCTGCGGTACTGATGCCGGCGGTGGCGATTGCCAGCCTGACCATTGGTGCCAACCTGTTTATCGATAGCCTGCAGCAGATGCGTCCGCTGACGCTCGCGAAGGAGGGAGCATGAACGTGACGCCACATACCGCCATGCCGGTGATCTCGGTTGAGAACCTGCGCGTCACCGCGCAGACCGACAAAGGCGAAGAGATCGATCTGGTTGCTGATATTCGTTTTACCGTGCAGAGAGGAGAAGTGCTGGCGCTGATTGGCGAATCCGGCTCCGGCAAAACCACCATTGCCATGGCGTTGATGGGTTATGCGCGCCACGGCTGCCGCATCGCCGACGGCAATATTCATATGGCCGGCACCGACGTGCGCAGCCTGTCGCCGGGCCAGCTGCGCGCGTTTCGTGGCAACAAAGTGGCCTATATCGCGCAGAGTGCGGCGGCGTCGTTTAACCCCGGCATGCGCATTCTCGATCAGGTGATTGAGCCGGTGGTGATCCACGGCACTATGAAGCGCAAAGACGCCAAACAGAAGGCGATTGCGCTGTTCCGTGAGCTGGCGCTGCCCAATCCCGACACCATCGGCGATCGCTTTCCGCATCAGGTTTCCGGTGGACAGCTGCAGCGTTTGATGACGGCAATGGCGCTGATTGGCGATCCGGATGTGGTGATCCTCGACGAACCGACCACCGCGCTGGACGTGACGACCCAGGTTGAGGTGCTAAAAGCGTTTCGCCGCGTGGTAGCGCAGCGTGGCGTAACGGCGATTTACGTCAGCCACGATTTGGCGGTGGTGGCGCAGATGGCGGATCGTATTCTGGTGCTGCTGCGCGGTCAGATGGCGGAGTACGGCACCACCGAACGACTGATTGGCGCCCCGCAGGCGGACTACACCAAACTGCTGATGGAGGCGGCGCGACAGAAAGAGCGCCCAAGCAGCTGGACCTGCGCCGAGGCGGATATGCAGCCGCTGATGGAAGTGCGCGATCTCAGCGCCGGTTATGGCCCGCGCGACAGCAATGGACATTCTAAAATTCGCATTCTTGAAGACATCAATCTGAAGCTGTGGAAAGGGCAGGCGATTGGCATCATTGGCGAGTCCGGTTCGGGTAAAACCACGCTGGCGCACGCCATTGCTGGACTGAACGCGCCGAGTCACGGCCATATTCTGTTTAACGGTCATTACATCAATGGCGACATGCATAAGCGCCCGGACAATGAGCTGCGCCGCATTCAATATGTGTTCCAGATGGCCGATACCGCGCTGAATCCGGCGCACAGCGTCGGGCAGATTTTGTCGCGTCCGTTGACGCTGTTCCACGGCCTGAAAGGGGCCGATCGCGATCGCCGTCTGCATCAGTTGCTGGATCTGGTGAAGCTGCCGCGCACCGTGCTGTGGCGCCGCCCGTGGGCGCTCTCCGGCGGGCAGAAGCAGCGCGTCAACCTGGCGCGCGCGCTGGCGGCGGAGCCAGATTTGATTCTGTGCGATGAAGTGACCTCGGCGTTAGATACCGTGGTGGCTGCCGCGGTGCTGGATTTGATCAGCGAACTACGCCGCGAGCTCGGGCTGTCGGTGCTGTTTATCAGCCATGACATGCATGCGGTTCGCGCCGTTTGTGATGATATTGTGGTGATGAAGTCGGGCAGAATAGTGACCCAAATCGCCCGCGCCGACTATGACAAACCGACCAGCGAACTCTATTTCGAACGCCTGAAACGCGCGGTGCCTGAACTGCGCCAGGGCTGGCTGGATGAGCACGAAGAGGTGCTGAAGGCAGAGTAAATGCCAGGTCGCCATAAATGGCGATCCTACAAAACCGGCGCTGAACCCGTAGGGTCGCCATTTATGGCGACCTCATTTGCAAGGAACAACCATGATCACACTACGCGCAATGACGCAGGACGATATTGAACACGGCTACGCCATCACCCAACAGCTCAAGTGGCCGCACCGTCGTGAAGACTGGCAGCAGGCGCTGGCGCTGGGTGAAGGCGTAGTGGCAGAACAGCAGGGCGAATTTGTCGGCAGCGCCTTTGGCTGGCGCTGGGGCGAGCAGGCGGCAACCATCGGCTTGGTAGTGGTGAATCCTCAGTTCCAGGGCCGGGGTATCGGCAAGCAGCTGATGCTGGCACTGCTGGAGAAATTCCCGCAGTACAACATTCGTCTGCACGCTACAGAAATGGGCAAAGGGCTGTATCAGAAGCTCGGTTTTAGCGTCACCGGCCAGATTCAGCAGCATCAAACGCGCGAGCTGGCGGCGGTGCCCGCGGTCAGCATTCCTGCTGGCTTAACGCTGCGTAACGCGCAAGCCACAGACGCCGATCTGCTGATCGAACTTGATCACCAAGCGCACGGCATGTGGCGTCCCGCTCTGATCAACAGCCTGATTAACGATTTTCAAACCGTGCTGTTGCAGGATGCGCAACAGCGCGTGCACGGTTTTGCCAGCCTGCGCCGCTTCGGTCACGGCTGGGCGATTGGTCCGGTAATCGCTCTCAATAGCGATAGCGCAACAGCGCTGGTCGCGGCACTGATGCAAGGCCTGCGCGGTGAGTTCGTGCGTATCGACACGGACGGCGCGCTGCCGCTGGCGGCCTGGCTGCAGACGCTCGGTTTGGTGCAGGTGGATGCACCAACCACCATGGTACGGGGAACGCCATGGTCACCGCAGACCGGTGGCATGCAGGCGTTTGGGTTGATGACCCAGGCGATGGCCTGATGCATATCGTCTATAAATCAGAAGCCACACGCGGCGCGCACTGGCAGCGCTGGCTGGCACAGCATGCGCCAGATATTCAGCTGCATATCTGGCCAGATATCGGTGATGCACAGCAGGTTGAGCTGCTGGTGGCGTGGCAGCCACCGGAAAACCTGATGCGCACCTTTCCTAACCTCAAAGCGCTGCTCTCGGTGGGCGCGGGTGCAGATCAGTTCGATCTCAGTCAACTGCCGCCGGATTTGCCGGTGGTGCGCATGATCGAACCCGGCCTGACGCAGGGCATGGTTGAATACGTCACCTTTGCGGTGTTGGGGCTGCATCGTGATATGCCGCGCTACTTCCAGCAGCAGCGCGCAGAACAGTGGCAAACCCATCCGATTCGCACCGCCAGCCAGCGCCGCGTCGGTGTGATGGGCCTCGGCGAACTCGGTCAGGCGGCATTAAAACAGCTGGTCGCGCTGGGTTTTGACTGCGCCGGCTGGAGCCGTACACCGCGCGAGATCGCGGGCGTACGCTGCTGGCACGGCAGTGAACAGCTCGGCGATTTCCTTATCCACAGCGACATTCTGGTGTGCTTGCTGCCGCTCACCGACAGCACGCGGGGTTTGCTCAATACGCAGCTGTTTGCGCAGTTACCCGACGGCGCGGCGCTGGTGCAGGTGGGACGCGGTCCGCAGCTAAATGAAGACGATCTTTTGGCGGCGCTGGCGAGCGGCAAACTCAGCGCGGCGGTGATCGATGTGACCGATCCCGAGCCGCTGCCCGCCGGGCATCCTTTCTGGCAGCATCCGGCGATTTGGCTCACGCCGCACATCGCCAGCCAGACGCAAACGGACAGCGCCGTCGCCGCGCTGCTCGACAACCTGCGTCGCTACCAGCGTGGTGAACCGATGGTCGGACTCATCGATCGCCAGCGCGGATACTGATCCAGACGCCGAATTTCCCTGCTGAAACGCCTGGGATTTTGACAGGAAATGCCGCTGCCCGCGCGATTACGGCAGCGTGACAAACCAACCGATTGCGATACTTGAGCCAACCGAACGTTACGTGAAAGAGGGTTTTTAGAATGCAGAATGTCATGGCGGAGCAGCAAACCTATACCGATAACAGCCTGTTACTGGACGCGCGTGAGCAGCATGTGCCGCGTGGCGTGGTCACCGCGCATCCGCTGGTGATTGAGCGGGCAAAGGGCAGCGAAGTGTGGGACGTGGAGGGCAATCGCTATCTGGATTTTGTAGGCGGCATCGGCGTATTAAATGTCGGCCACAACCATCCAGCGGTGGTGAACGCGGTGACCAAACAGCTGGGTTTGGTATCGCACGCCTGTTTCCAGGTGGTGGCGTATCCCGGCTATATCGAGCTGGCCAAGCGCCTCAATGCGCTGGTGGGTGGCGGTGAAGCGTTTAAAAGCGTGTTCTTCACCAGCGGGGCGGAAGCGGTAGAAAATGCCGTCAAAATTGCCCGCGCCCACACCAAACGCAGCGGCATTATTGCTTTCGACGGCGCCTTCCACGGCCGTACGCTGCTTGGTACCACGCTGACCGGCATGTCGGCACCCTATAAGCAGAACTTCGGTCCGTTCCCGTCCGATATTTACCGTTTGCCGTTCCCGAATGCGTTTCACGGCGTGAGCGATGACGACTGTCTGCAGGCGCTGGATCAGCTGTTTGCGGTGCAGATTGCGCCAGAGCGCGTGGCAGCAATCATTATCGAACCGGTGCAGGGCGATGGCGGTTTCCTGCAGGCCGGCGCCCACTTTATGCAGGCACTGCGTCGCATTACCGAGAAGCATGGCATCGTGCTGATTCTCGACGAGGTGCAAACCGGCTTTGGTCGTACCGGCAAGATGTTTGCCTTTCAGCATCTCGGCATCACGCCGGATCTGGTGACGGTGGCGAAAAGTATTGGCGGCGGTTTGCCGATTTCGGGCGTGGTGGGCAAAGCGGCGATCATGGATGCGCCACAGCCTGGCGGATTGGGCGGCACGTACGGCGGCAACGCGCTGGCCTGTGCGGCGGCGCTGGCGGTGCTGGATCTGCTGGAGAATGACAATCTGCTGGCACGTTCGAATCAGCTCGGTGAACAGCTTAATGCACGCCTGCAGCAGCTGGCGGAAAAATATGCCTGCATCGGTGATGTGCGCGGCATTGGTTTTATGCAGGCGGTGGAGATCATCGACTTCGAAACCAAGCGTCCGGACGCTGCCATGACGCAGAAAATCCTCGACTGCGCCTGCCAGGAGGGTTTACTGCTGATTAAGTGCGGCATTCACCGCAACACCGTGCGGTTCCTTGCGCCGCTGGTGACCACCGATTCGCAGCTGGAAGAGGCGTTGCATATTTTTGATATCGCGCTGGCACGCGCCAGTGGACGACTGGGTTAATCCGGCTTCCTCATTGAAATTGCAGCAGTAATTTGAAAACCTCCCGCTGGTATAACCAGTTAACGAGATAGCACATTTACCTTAAAGCGTGTTATATCTTCGGGAGGGTAAACCTAAATGGTTGGCAATGAGGGGTGCTATGAACGGCTTAATGAAACTCGACCGCATCGACATCAATATTCTGGTACAGCTCCAGAAAGATGGCCGTATTAGCAACGTCAATCTCGCCGACGCCGTCGGGCTTTCACCCAGTCCGTGCCTGCAACGGGTCAAGCGTCTGGAGCAGGCTGGGTTTATCAACGGTTATGAAGCCCACATCAATCTGACCAAAATCACCGATTCCGTGACGGTTTTCACTGAAGTCACGCTTTCTGGCCATCGCCGCGAAGATTTTATGAAATTCGAAAACGCGGTGCGCGAGGTGGATGAGTTGATGGAGTGCCACCTGATCACCGGCGGTTACGACTATTTGCTGCGCTTTATTACCCGCAGCATTGAACACTACCAGGAAGTGATTGAGAAGATGCTTGATGCGCAGATCGGCATCGATAAGTACTTCAGTTATATCGTGATTAAGTCACCGATTATGAAAAGCAGCGTGCCGCTAAGATCGCTGATTTCGAAACAGAATTCCGTGGAGTTTGGCGTTTAATGTTTTAACCAGGTCGCCATAAATGGCGACCCTACGATCTTGTAGGGTGCGCATTTATGCGCACCGGGACGAATAACAATCCTTCTTTTCCCCCACAGCATAAAATTTCTTCCGCGCCCTAAATTCCCTTTATCTTGCTGGTTCAAACTGCCGCTTCAGCGGCGTACGCTGGCTACTCACCTTTACACTCAATCTAACCGCTTACAAGGAGTTGCCATGACCGCCTTCACTATTGCCGACCAGCTATGGCAGCGCGATGACTTCACCATATCCACCGAGCGTCAACGCCTCGATATGGCGTGGATCCACACGCAGCTCACGGAAAAATCGTACTGGGCCAAAGATCAGACGCGCGCTAAAACCGAGCGCGCCTTTGCCGGTTCGCTGCCGTTTGGTGTCTATCACCTGCAGCAGCCGATTGGCTTTGCGCGCCTGGTCACCGATTACACCCGTTTCGGCTGGCTGTGCGATGTGATGATAGATGAAAACTGGCGCGGTCACGGCCTGGGCAGCTGGCTGGCGAGCTGCGTACGGGCGCATCCGGAACTGGCCACGGTTCACCGCTGGATGCTGTCGACCAATGATGCCCATCAGCTGTATCAACGCCTCGGCTGGCGCGTGGTGCAGGATCCACAAAAACTGATGGAATTTCCTCCCTCCTGATAACGGAGCTTTGACATGGGTTACCGCGTTGGCGTCGATATTGGCGGATCGTTCACCGATTTCGCCGTGCTGGATGAACAAACCAATCAGCTCCACACCTTGAAAGTGCTGTCGCGACCGGATCAACCCGGCAGCGAAATCCTCACTGGATTAACCCAGCTGCAGCAGCGCGACGCTATCGACCCGCAACAGATTAATCACTTTACCCACGGCACCACCGTGGGCATTAATGCGGTAATCCAGCGGCGCGGCGTGCGGCTGGCGCTGTTCGCCACCGACGGTTTTTGCGATGTGCTGGAGCTGGCGCGCCTGAAGATTCCCCATATTCACGATCTGTTTTCACGTCGACCGGCCCCCTTAATTTCGCGTGACCGGGTGTTTGCCATCAAAGAGCGCACCGATCGCCTCGGCAACATAGTGCATGAGGTGGATCGGCAAAGCGTGCTGGAGGCGATTGCCGCCGCGCGCGCCGCAGGTTGTCAGGGCATTGTGGTGGCGCTGCTGCACAGCTACCGCAATCGCCACAATGAAGCGGCGGTGAAAGCCATTATTGATCAGCATGCGCCCGAGCTGCTGACCTCCTGTTCCGCCGATATCTGGCCCATCACCCGCGAATATGAACGCACCACCACCGCCACCATTAACGCCTATGTGCAGCCGATGGTGATCAACTACCTCGAGTCATTTGAGCGTGCCTTGCAAACCATGGGCGTAACACCCCCGCCGCGCATCACTAAATCCAACGGCGGGGTGATGGGCGTGGAGCAGGCGAAGCGTGAGTGCGTGCAGATGGTGCTGTCCGGCACCGCGTCTGGCGTGATCGGTGCCAGTTTCCTCGCCACGGCCTGCGGTTTTGACAAAATTCTTAGCCTGGATATTGGCGGCACCAGCGCGGATGTGGCGGTGATCGTTAATGGACAGGTCGCGCAGGGCAACGGGGAAATCATCGGCGATTTCCCGATTTATATTCCGTCCGTGGCGGTGACCTCGGTAGGTCAGGGCGGCGGTTCCCTGGCGTGGATCGATAATCAGGGCGTGCTGCAGATGGGGCCGGACAGCGCCGGTTCGCTGCCGGGGCCGGTATGCTTTCAGCGCGGCGGCACCCAGCCAACCGCCACCGATGCCTTTGCCGCCTGCGGCATGATCGGTCACGGTACGCTCGGCTATAACGCGGTGAGCGTCGATGTCGCCGCCGCGCGCGCGGCCTGGCAGCCGCTGGCCGCTGCGCTCGGCATCAGCGTGGAAGAGACCGCTGAAACCGCCATCGAGCTGGCGATCTCCAGCATGTATGGCGACACCAGCGGCTTGCTGTCGCGCTTTGGTCTCGATCCGCGAGAGTTCTGGTTCCTCGCGTTTGGCGGCGCCGGCCCGATGATGGGCTGCTTCCTCGCACGTGAATTGAACATGAAAGGCGTCATTGTGCCGCTGACGCCGGGCGTATTGTCCGCGCTTGGCGGAGTAGTCGCCGATATCCGCAACGACTTTATTCGCACGCTGTATAGCGATCTCGATGCCGCGCTGGCCGATCGTTTGGCCAGCGAAGCCGAGGCACTCAGCCAGCGCGCCCGTGCCTGGCTGAGCGAGCAGCACGGCGCCAGCATGCCGTTCACGCTGCACTACAGCGCGGATATGCGCTATCGCGGCCAGTCGTTCGAAATCGAAGTGGTGCTGGAGCCAGCATGGCTGGCGCAGACCAATGTTGCGGCACTGCACGATGCCTTTGATCGCCAGCATCAGCAGCTGTTTGGTCATTGTGATGCCCGCGCGGCGGTGCAAATCATCAATCTACGTCTGGTGATCGCGTCTCCCACAGCCAAACCGACGCTGATGACGCTGGCGGCAGCAGAGGCGCCGGTGGTTGTGGCGCAGCAGGTTAGCGCGTGGATCGACGGTGCGACGCATCAGGTTGATGTGGTGCTACGCGCCACGCTGCGCGCCGGACACCAGCTTAGCGGTCCGGTGATTATCGCGCAGGATGACTGCACCACCTGCGTGCCACCGCATATGCAGGTGGATGTGGACAGTTTCGGCAACCTGCTGATCACGCCTGTGGAGGCGCACTAACATGGCAATTGACGGACGTAACCTGCAAATTCTGGCTAACTACTGCGCGGCCGCCGCCGATGCCATGGCCTTTACCTTGATGCGCACCGCGCACTCAACCTTTGTCAAAGAGACCGAAGATTTCTCCTGCCAGATCGTCAGCCGCGATGGCCTGGCGTTTGCCTCACCGCGCAGCTTCGGCGCGCCCTGGTACAGCGGCATCGATTACGCTCCGGTATTGGCGTTGATCGACCGTTATGATGAGGGAGATATCTGCATCACCAACGACGCCTACGCCGGTAACGTGGCGACGCACTCGCCGGATATTCATATCTGGAAGCCGGTATTTCACGGCGGCGAGATTGTCTGCTTTGTGGTGGGGCACATCCACAACACCGACGTTGGCGGCGCGGTACCGGCCTCGTTATCACGCTCGCTCACCGATATTGTGCAGGAGGGCATTCGTATTCCGCCGCTGAAAATCGTGCGCAATGGCGAACTGAATGAGGAAGTGGCGCGCATTATGCGCCTCAACGTGCGCGCACCGGAGCAAAACTGGGGCGACTTCAAAGCGCAAATTGCGTCGGTTAACGTTGGCGAGCGCAAGATCCACGACATCATTGCGCGCTTTGGCGTGGTGGATTTTCTGCAGGGCATTGCCGGCATTCTCGATTACGCTGAAGCGCAGGCGCGCAGCATTATCGCCACGATTCCCGATGGTGAATACTTCTATGCCGATTTCGCCGATGAAGATGGCGAGGGCGGCTTCCCGTGCCGTGTGGCGATTACCTTGCGCGTGACGGGTGAAACGCTGGAGCTGGATTACACCGGCAGCGATCCGCAGCTCGCTTCGTCACTGAATATGCCGACCGGCGGGCGCGAGCGGCATCCGCTGGCGCTGGTTGGCGTCACTTACGTGCTTTCGACGCTGAACAGTAAGCTGTTGCTCAACGCCGGCACGCTGCGCCCAACGCGCGCCATATTACCGCCGGGCACGGTAATGAATTGCGAAGCGCCGGCGGCGGTGGGGATGCGCTCACTGACCTGTGCGCTATCGCAAATCGCTACGCTCGGGGTGTTCTCGCAGGCGATTCCCGATCGCTTACCGGCTAACTCGCCCGGCGGCAACTCGATCATGAACATTCGCACTACCGACAGCGCCAACCGCAGCGTAGTGGCCTCACTGGGCCCGGTCGGCGGCGGTGCGGGTGGCACGCCGCGTCACGATGGGCCGGATGGTTCGGGCGGTTTGTCAGCCTTCCTGAAAAATACCCCGATTGAGATCAACGAAGCCGAAGTGCCGATCCATTTCCATCGCTACGGCTTAGCCGCCGACAGCGCGGGGGCCGGACGCTATCGCGGTGGCTTAGCCACAGAAATGGCGTTTGAAATCTCTGCCCCCAACAGCACGGTGACGGCGCGTAACCGTAATCGTTCGGTGTTCGCCTCGGCGGGGGTGCTGGGTGGAGCGTCTGGTGGCCTGTCGCACTTCCGCACGCTGCGCAATGGGGTGGCCATCGAGCACGGCAACACCGATGTAATCCACTGCCAACCGGGCGATATCGTTGAGGTGCGCGGTCCAGGCGCTGGCGGTTACGGCTTGCCGGTGGAGCGCGAAGTGCAGCAGGTATTACAGGATGTGCGCTGCGGTTTTGTCTCTGAGCAGGCGGCACGTGACAGTTATGGCGTGGCGCTACGCGACGGGGAGATCGACCACCACGCCACGGCCCGGCTGCGGGCAGAGATGCGTGGCAGCGCAGCGCAACATTTCGATCACGGCGCAGCGCGCACGGCATTTGAAGCGGTGTGGACGCCGGAGCGCTATCGTTTGCTCACGGCATTTCTGGCGGCGGCACCGGTCAGCTGGCGGCACTTCCTCAAACAGCAAGTGTTTACGGCGGTGGCCGCGCAAAGCGCATCGCTGCCGCTGGATGAACAGATGCACGCTATTTTGGACCAGCTCAGGCAGCGCTATCCGGCGATGCTGAACTAGTCGCACGCAACGCTAATCGTCCTGAAACGACTTTGCCATAGTTACTCTCTTTGCCCGATGAGCTTTCATCGGGCGCCTTCGCTTACAAGGGGACATCACTATGGCTTCAGCAACGACTCCGGTGTGGTTCATTTCAGGCTGTTCAACCGGTTTTGGTCGCGAACTGGCACAGCAAGCCATCGCGCGCGGTTTTCACACCGTGGTGACCGCGCGTGATGCGGCGAAAGTGCAGGATCTGGTGACGGGCCACGATAATGCCATCGCGCTAGCGTTGGACGTCACCGATCAGGCCAGCATCGAACAAGCGGTCAGCGCGGCTATCGATAAGTTCGGCGGCGTGGATGTGCTGGTGAACAACGCCGGTTACGGTTATCAAAGTTCAGTGGAAGAGGGCGAAGAGAAAGAGATTCGCGCCCAGTTCGATGCCAACGTGTTCGGCCTGTTTGCGCTGACCCGCGCGGTGCTACCCGCCATGCGCAAGGCGCGCAGCGGTCACATTATTAACATCACCTCCGTGGCCGGATTTATCGGCTTTGCCAGCTCGGGTTATTACTCCGCGAGCAAACACGCTGTGGAAGGCTGGTCTGATTCACTGGCGTTAGAAACGGCACCGCTCGGCATCCACGTGACCTGCGTTGAACCCGGTCCGTTCCGTACCGATTGGGCCGGTCGTTCGCTGCATCAAACGCCGAGCAAGCTGCCGGAATACGCCGAAACCGCGGCGGCACGCATGAAATCCACGTCTGAATACAGCGGCACCCAGGCGGGCGATCCGGCGCGTGCAGCCACCGCGATGATCGCCATCACCGAACACGCCAATCCCCCACGCCATTTAGTGATGGGCGCATGGGGTTATGATGCGGTGACCGAAAAATTAAAAGAGCGCCTGACGCAGATCGAAGCGTGGAAACAGACCTCGATTGATACGGATTTTCCGTCGTAAGTTAAAGTTCAGGTCGCCATAAATGGCGACCCTACGATGATATTCGGCATTGGCACATTTTTCTGTAGGGTCGCCATTCATGGCGACCTGGTTGATTGCCGCACATTGTTAACCCACATATAATCTATCCAGCTCCCACTTTTTAGGATTCTCTGCTATATATTTTCGAATATTGAATAACTCTTTTTCATCCCGAATCACGCGCTCGTAAAAACTGCGTTGCCATAACTTTATTCCAGTTTCACGCGTTATCTCCGCTTTAAACCAATTAACCACATTTTGCAGGGATCTATGCGTGCTTTCATTTAGCCAAATAATGCCATGAAGGTGATTCGGCATCAGGACAAAGGCATCAAGGGTAATAGCGTTGTGGCGTTGTGGTAAGGCCTGCCAGGCTTTAATAGCATAGTCCCCAATCGGCGTGAGGCAGAATTCTGCTGCGATGAATAGGCCAAATAAAGGTGCGCGGCGATGGCAAACGATAGTGATGAAATACGCCCCGCTGGTGCTGTAATCGTAATTTTTGAGCCGTGGGTATTTGCGATTTTTCATGATGGCCTCCATGCCAGTTAAGATTGTATTAATCGCGGCGAGAGGGCGATGAAGGTTTTTTAATTCTGAGTGACGTATTCAAAATTAATTTATTGCGTGCGGAGTGGTTCTTCAGGTCGCCATGAATGGCGACCCTACGACGATATTCGGCATTGGGACAGTTTTCTGTAGGGTCGCCATTCATGGCGACCTGGTATTCTGGCGTTTACACCATCTTCTCAATCTCTTCGAATGGCACCGCGTGACTAAACAAATACCCCTGCAGCTGATTGCAGCCGGCATCGGCCAGCGCATTTTTCTGACTTTCGGTTTCCACACCCTCGGCGGTGACGGTTAATCCCATCGCATGACCCAGCCGCACCACCGATTCGACAATCGCGGTGGAGTTCTGCGCCACTCCCAGCGACTGTGTAAACGAACGGTCGATTTTGATTTTATCCACCGGGAAGCTGCTGAGGTAATTGAGGCTGGAATAGCCGGTGCCAAAATCATCCAACGCAATGCGGAAACCGGCGTCACGCAGTGCGATGATACTGTTGCGTGCCTCGTGTTCATCCTCAATCAGCACGCCCTCGGTGATTTCTAACTCCATGCGTTTCGGATCGGCGCCTTCTTCCTGCACAATGTTGATGATGCGCTCGACAAAATTAGTGGCGCGGAACTGCACCGGTGAAACATTGACCGCCACCACGATCTCGGGCAGCTTGAGCGCGGTTTTGCAGGCCTGGCGCAGCACCCATTCGCCGAGCGGAATGATCATTCCGGTCTCTTCGGCAATGGCGATGAAATCACCTGGCGAGACATCACCGCGCACCGCATGGTGCCAACGCAGCAGCGCTTCGAGACCGACCACCTGCTGGCCGCTGATATCCATCAACGGCTGATACCACACCGCCAGCCCCTCGAATTTCACCAGTGCCTGGCGCAAATCCGCCGCCATCTGCTGCCGAGTTCGCAGCGACTCATCCATCACTTTCTCAAACTGGCGATACTGGCCGCGCCCGTGATTCTTGGCATCGTACAGGGCAATATCCGCTTTGCGCATCAACTCCAGCCGATCGATGCCATCCTTCGGCGCCAGCGCTAAGCCGATGCTGACGCCTACCCACAGCTCGCTGCCCACCAGTTGATACGGCTCGCTCAGGCGGGTGATGATGCGATTCGCCAGCGATTGCACCTGGCCAATATTCTCGACATCCGGCATCACAATAATGAATTCGTCACCACCGATACGCCCGACGGTGTCGCTGGCGCGCACGATATCGTTAAGCCGGCGCGCCACTTCGATGATCAGTTCATCACCGGCATGATGGCCATAGGTATCGTTGATGTTCTTGAAGCGATCGAGATCCAGCAGCAGCAGCGCCACACGCTGATCGTGGCGTCCGGCCACTGCCAGCGCCTGGGTTAAGCGATCTTCCACCAGTGAGCGATTTGGTAAGCCGGTCAGCACATCATGAAAAGCCAGGTGCTGCGCCTGCGCTTCGCTGGCACCCAGTTTCAGCAGCGACTGTGACAGCTTGAGTGACGAGGTCCAGATGCGTCGCACCATCACCAGACACAGCAGGGTAATCAAGATAACGGATAACAAGGTGGAAGGGCCGATGGTGCGCAGCATCTGCGCGCCGGGTTTGTCCGGCTGCCAGCTGAGATAGCCGACGGGATCGCCCTGCTGTGAATTGAGCAGGTAACGCGCTTTGGTTTTTTCCGCCGGTTCGCTATCGCTAAAGTGCAACTGGCGCAGCTGGCTGCGATCGGCAAGGTTACGCAGATAGCCGTCATCGAGGAACTTAATGCTCACCAGACGATAGCGTCCCGCCTGTTTGGTGCTGCTGATATCGCCCACCGCCAGCGCGGCGGCGCGTTGACCAATGCGCACGAAATCGGCGTGATCGGTCGGGCCGGCCACCACATCACTGTTTTGCACCAGCGGGCTCGTGAGCATGTCTTGTAAATAGGGGCCGATGCGTTTATCCGGCACCGGCTGGCCGTTGCGCCACACGTTAATCAGCTGATTGTCACGGTCCAGCAGCACCACCAGCTGGTGATCAAACATGTCATACAGCCAGCCGCCGACATTTTGCGTCAGCCAGGTTTGATCGGGATGCGACGACGCCAGCTGATCGGCCAGCGGCGACCAGCGCGTCAGGCTGCGCAGCTGGCGCAGATGCTCCGTCAGGCTCTGGGTAAATGAAGCCTCAATCATGCGCTGCTGCTGATCGCGCGCCTCATTGTTGGTTAACGACGTGCCCCAGAACAGACCCACGCCCGCGCCGGCAAAGGTCAGCATTAAAATCGCCATCAGCGGCAAAATAACTTCGCGAACAAAGGTGCGGCGAAAACCATCCGATAGTTTCAACGCATTAATCATTTTAAGCTTCGCCCAGGAAGTTGAATTCATCTTTTAACTTAGCAGAACATCTGCAAGCTGTACTCGCTAAGGCCAGTGAAAGCGTGATGTAAATAAGCGTTAAATTTTTGAACACTGTCACAAACAGAACAGTTAAAAATAATTTATTAAAACCGCTGCCGTTTCGCTGCGATTCTGCTGCCGTAAAGCAAATTCATCTTTGCGTCATTGAGCCGTCACGGCGCTGTCATCTGCCGCCCGCAATGTAATCGCCATCCCGCAGCGAGCTTCGCTGCCATCCTCAACCAGATGAGGTATTGAGCGTGATGGAGATATCCAGACATCCGACCACTGTGTACCAGGCCGTTGCCGCCCAGCTCGAGCAGGCGCTGCAGGAGCGCTATCGCTGTGGCGACTATCTGCCTTCCGAACAGCAGCTGGCCGATCACTACGAAGTGAACCGTCACACCTTGCGGCGTGCGGTCGACGAACTGGTGAATAAAGGGCTGCTGCAACGGCGTCACGGCGTGGGCATTTTGGTACTGATGCGTCCCTACGATTACCCGCTGCATGCGCAGGCGCGCTTTAGCCAGAATCTGATGGAGCAGGGCAGTCATCCCACCAGTGAACGCCTGCTGGCGGTGGTGCGCCCGGCCAGCAGCGACGTGGCCAGCGCGCTGGGCATCAATGAAGGCGACAACGTTATCCATCTGCGCACGCTGCGTCGCGTCAACGGCGTCGCGGTGTGCGTGATCAACCATTTCCTCGCCGATCTTCGCTGGTGGCCCGCGCTGCAGCAGTTTTACAGCGGTTCGCTGCACGACTTTATGCAGCAGCAGCTCGGCCTGCAGCTGACGCGCAGCCAAACGCGCATCAGCACCCGCCGCGCGCAGGCCAAAGAGTGCAAGCAGCTGGAGATTGCGCTGCAGTCGCCGCTGCTGTGCGTGCGCACCCTGAACAAGCACAGCGACGGCCAGGTAGCGGAATACTCCGTCAGCCTGACGCGTGGCGACATGATTGAACTGACACTGGAGCACCAATGAAACAACAAACCGCCCGCCAGCACTGGCTTTCGGTGCTGGCACACAGTGAAGCCAGCCAGCTTGAGGCGCACTGGCAACCGCTGCGTTTGAGTCCGGATTTTGAACGCGTGCGCCCGGCAGAAACCGGTCTAACCCGCCTGCAGGCGCGCATGGGCGGCAGCGGCAAGCGCTTCGTGATGGGCGATGCCACGGTGACGCGCGCGGTGGTCAAACTGCACGACGGCACGCTCGGCTTTAGCTATGTGCTGGGGCGCGATAAACCCCACGCCGAGCGCTGCGCCGTGATTGATGCGCTGCTGCAACAGCCGGAAACCCAGGCGCTGTTACAGGAAAAACTGATTGCCCCGCTGGCGGCACTGCGTGAAGAGCAGCGTCAGCTGCGTGCGCGTGAGATCGCCAGCTCCAAAGTGGATTTCTTTACGCTGGTTCGCGGAGATAACTGATGACTTTACTGGCTAGTTTTAACCATCCGGTTGCGGATGCACAACGCGCCTTCCGCCGCATCCTCAAAGCGATGAGCGAGCCGGGCGTGATGGTATCGCTGCCGCTGCAGCAGGGCTGGGGCGATCTGTCGCCGGCGGCCACGGCGGTGCTGCTGACGCTGGTCGATCAGGAGAGCGCACTGTGGCTCGATGGTCGTATCGATAACGAGGTGGTGCGCAGCAATCTGCGTTTTCATACCGGCGTACCCATTGTTGATGAGCGCGATGCGCCGTTTGCGCTGACGCATGCCGCGGCCAATCCCGATCCGGCGCTGTTCGCCTCTGGCGACAATATGTCACCGGAAAAGAGCACCACGCTGATTGTCGAAGTGCCGTCATTAAGCGGCGGCTTAACCCTGCGCCTTTCTGGCCCAGGTTTACGCGAGTCGCGCGCTATTGCGCCGCAGCTGCCGGAAGCGATTTTGCACTACCTGCGCGAGCGTCCGCATCCCTTCCCGCAGGGCGTGGATCTGATTTTCACCTGCGGTGAAGCGATGATGGCGCTGCCACGCACCACCGACGTGGAGGTGTGCTGATGTACGTTGCGGTTAAAGGGGGCGAGAAGGCGATTGCCAGCGCCCATGAGCTGCAGGCCGATTTGCGGCGTGGCGATCGCGCGCTGGCGGAATTGCAGTGTGATCAGGTGGCACAACAGCTCGGTTTAGCAGTCGATCGCGTGATGACCGAAGGCGGCATCTACGATCCGCAGCTGGCGGCCCTGGCAATCAAACAGGCAAGCGGCGATTTAGTCGAAGCGATCTTCCTGCTGCGCGCCTACCGCACCACGCTGCCGCGCCTCGCCGACAGCCTGGCGCTGGCAACCGATGAGATGCGCCTTGAGCGCCGTATCTCCGCCGTCTACAAAGATCTGCCCGGCGGCCAGGTGCTCGGCCCAACCTATGATTACAGCCATCGTCTGCTCGATTTTACCCTGCTGGCCAATGGCGAAACGCCCGCCGCGCCGCGCGACGATCAGGCGCTGCCGCAACGTTGTCCGCACGTGTTCAGCATGATGACCCACGAAGGGTTGGCGGCACGCGAAGAGGATGACGGCAGCGAACCGTGCGACATCACCCGCGAGCCGCCCGGTTATCCGGCGACGCGCGCGGCGCGTCTGCAACAGCTGGTGCGCGGCGACGAAGGCTTCTTGCTGGCACTCGGCTACTCGACGCAGCGCGGCTACGGCCGTAACCATCCGTTCGCCGGCGAAATTCGCACCGGCTATCTCAGCGTCTCAATCTGCCCGGAAGAGCTGGGGTTTGACATCGAGATTGGCGAAATCCTGCTGACCGAATGCGAAATGGTCAATGGCTTCACCACCGAAACCCGCAGCGCGCCGCACTTCACGCGCGGTTACGGCCTGGTGTTTGGTCGCTCCGAGCGCAAAGCGATGGCGATGGCGCTGGTGGATCGTGCGCTGCAGGCACCGGAGTATAACGAACGCATTGCCGGTCCGGCGCAGGACGAAGAGTTTGTGCTGTCGCATGCCGACAACGTCGAAGCGGCGGGCTTTGTCTCGCACCTGAAACTGCCGCACTACGTCGATTTCCAGGCGGAGCTTGAGCTGCTGAAACGGCTGCGCCAACAGCATCAGGAGCAGAACCATGAGTGAGTTAACCGGCTACAACAACGGTTATCTGGATGAGCAGACCAAACGCACTATCCGCCGCGCAATATTAAAAGCGGTAGCGATTCCCGGTTATCAGGTGCCGTTTGCCGGACGCGAAATGCCGATGCCGTATGGCTGGGGCACCGGCGGCATTCAGATCACCGCCAGCATTATTGGTGACGCCGATGTGCTGAAGGTGATCGATCAGGGCGCCGATGACACCACCAATGCGGTATCGATTCGGCGCTTCTTCCAGCGCGTCAGCGGCGCGGCCACCACTGAACGCACGATTGATGCCACGCTGATCCAGACGCGTCACCGCATTCCCGAAACGCCGCTGGAGGAGGATCAGATCCTGATTTTCCAGGTGCCAATCCCGGAACCGCTGCGCTTTATCGAGCCGCGCGAGACCGAAACCCGCACCATGCATGCGCTGGAGGAGTACGGCATCATGCAGGTGAAACTGTATGAAGATATCGCCCGTTATGGCCATATCGCGACGACGTATGCCTATCCGGTGAAGGTCAACGATCGCTACGTGATGGATCCGTCGCCAATCCCTAAATTCGACAACCCGAAGATGCACATGATGCCGGCGCTACAGCTGTTTGGTGCCGGGCGTGAAAAACGCATCTATGCGCTGCCGCCGTTCACCAAAGTGGAGAGCCTCGACTTCGATGATCACCCGTTCAGCGTGCAGCAGTGGGATGAACCCTGCGCGCTATGCGGTTCGCGCCACAGCTACCTCGACGAGGTGGTGATGGATGACGCCGGTACGCGCATGTTTGTCTGCTCCGATACCGATTTTTGCCACCAGCAGCAGGAACAACAGCATGCACAGTGAACAGCCGCTGCTTGCGGTCAACAATCTGACGCACCTTTATGCGCCAGGCAAAGGCTTTGAAGAGGTGAGTTTTGAACTCTATCCCGGCGAAGTGCTAGGCATTGTCGGGGAATCCGGTTCGGGCAAAACCACGCTGCTGCGCAGCCTGTCGGCGCGGTTAGCGCCGCAGCAGGGCAACATTCTCTATCGCGCGCAGGATCTCTATCAGCTGAGCGAGAGCGATCGTCGCCGCCTGCTGCGCACCGAATGGGGCGTGGTGCATCAGCATCCGCTGGATGGTTTGCGTCCGCAGGTGACGGCGGGTGGCAACATCGGCGAGCGCTTGATGGCGGTGGGCAATCGCCATTATGGCGATATCCGTCAAGAGGCGATGCGCTGGCTGCAGGATGTCGAAATCCCCGCCAACCGTATCGACGATCTGCCCACCACCTTCTCCGGCGGCATGCAGCAGCGTTTACAGATTGCGCGCAACCTGGTGACGCAGCCGACGCTGGTGTTTATGGATGAGCCGACCGGCGGTCTGGATGTGTCGGTGCAGGCGCGACTGCTGGATCTGCTTCGTACGCTGGTGCGCGAGCTGAATCTGGCGGTGGTGATTGTGACGCACGATCTCGGCGTGGCGCGTTTGCTGGCGCATCGCCTGCTGGTGATGAAGCAGGGTCGCGTGGTGGAGAGCGGGTTGACCGATCGGGTGCTGGACGATCCGCATCATCCGTATACCCAGTTATTGGTTTCATCGGTGCTGAGTTAACCACGGCGCGGCCATCCTGACGGTGCGCATTAATGCGCACCCTACGACGAGCCCTGTGTAGGGTCGCCATTCATGGCGACCATCAGACAGCGACGTGCCATATGTAAGGGTGCCATTTATGGCGACCAACCAACATCAGGACATCAACATGCAACCTTTATTGCGCGTAGAGCAACTCAGCAAAACTTTTGTGCTGCACAACCAGAGCAGCGCCGCGCTGCCGGTGCTGCAGAATGCCAATCTTGAAGTCAGCGGCGGCGAATGCGTGGTGCTGCATGGCCGCTCGGGCAGCGGAAAGTCGACGCTGCTGCGCGCGCTGTACGGCAATTATCAGGCCAACAGCGGCCATATCTGGCTGCAACATCAGGGTGAATGGATCGACATGGCCAGTGCGCCCGCGCGGCAGATTCTGGCGATTCGCTGCCATACCGTTGGCTGGGTCAGCCAGTTTCTGCGCGTTATTCCGCGCGTGCCGACGCTGGAGATCGTCATGCAACCGTTGCTGGAGCGCGGCACCGCACGCGCCTTCTGCGAAAAGCGCGCCAAAGAGCTGCTAACGCGCCTTAACGTGCCGGAGCGTTTATGGTCGCTAGCGCCATCGACCTTTTCCGGCGGTGAACAGCAGCGCGTCAATATCGCGCGCGGATTTATCGCCGACTATCCGGTGCTGCTGCTGGATGAGCCGACCGCCTCGCTGGATAGCGCCAACAGCGCCGCGGTGGTGGAACTGATTGAGCAGGCGCGCGCCCGTGGTGCCGCCATTGTCGGGATTTTCCATGACGAAGCGGTGCGCACACGCGTAGCCGATCGCCTGCACGTCATGCAGCCAGTGAACTCAGGAGCAGAAGCATGATTATTAATAACGTCCGGCTGGTGCTGGAGCAGGAAGTGGTGGCCGGATCGCTGGAGATCCGCGATGGACGCATTGCCAGCTTTAGCGACAGCGTTAGTCAGCTGCCGGGTGCACTGGATGGCGAAAACGCCTTCCTGCTGCCGGGTTTGGTGGAGCTGCATACCGATAACCTCGATAAATTCTTTACGCCACGCCCGAAAGTCGATTGGCCGGCGCATTCGGCGATGAGCAGCCACGATGCGCTGATGGTCGCCAGCGGCATAACCACGGTGCTGGATGCGATTGGCGTCGGCGACGTGCGCGATGGCGGCCATCGTCTGGATAATCTGACGAAAATGATCGACGCGATCCAGGACAGCAATCGCAAAGGGATTAATCGCGCCGATCACCATTTGCATCTGCGCTGCGAGCTGCCGCACAACACCACGCTGCCGCTGTTTGAAGCGCTGATGAATACGCCGGAGCTGTCGCTGGTGTCGCTGATGGATCACTCGCCGGGCCAGCGCCAGTACGCCTCGCTGGAGATGTATCGCACCTATTATCAGGGCAAATATCAGCTCAGCGACGCGCAGATGGATCAGTTTGAGCGCGAACAGCTGGCGCTGGCCGCTGAGTTCTCGACGCCGAACCGCAATGCCATCTCCAGTTTGTGCCGTTCGCGCGGCATTCCGCTGGCCAGCCACGATGATGCCACGGCGGCACACGTCGCCGAATCGCATGATGTCGGCAGCGCCATCGCCGAATTCCCCACCACGCTGGAAGCGGCGCGCGCCTCACGGGAATGCGGCATGCAGGTGCTGATGGGGGCGCCTAACATCGTGCGCGGCGGGTCGCACTCCGGCAACGTGGCGGCGGCGCAACTCGCCAGCCACGGCCTGCTGGATATTCTCTCCTCCGATTATTATCCCGCCAGTCTGCTCGACGCGGTGTTCCGTTTGGTCGCCGATGAACGCAATACGCTGACGCTGCCGCAGGCGGCGGCGCTGGTGACGCGTAATCCGGCACGGGCCATTGGCCTGCACGATCGCGGTCGCATCGCCGAAGGGCTGCGTGCCGATTTGGTGCTGGCGCATACCGATCACGGACATTCGCATATTCGTCACGTCTGGTCGCAAGGCAAGTTGGTGTTCTGATGGCGCGCCTCATCTGGCTGACCGGGCCTTCGGGCGCGGGCAAAGACAGTCTGCTGAATGCGTTGCGTGAGGCGCCGCCGGATAACCTGCTGATCGCCCATCGCTACATTACGCGCGCGGCCGATGCCGGCGGCGAGAACCATGTGGCGTTGAGCGAGCTGGAGTTCCGGCGGCGTGAAGCGCTCGGTCTGTTTGCCATCAGCTGGCAGGCGCATGGCCTGCACTATGCGCTGGGTAAGGAGATCGATCTGTGGCTGGCGCAGGGACTTAACGTGCTGGTCAACGGTTCGCGTCTGCATCTGCCGCGGGTGCAGCAGCATTACGGTGCCCAGCTGTTGCCGCTGGTGTTGCAGGTGTCGCCACCGGTGCTGGAACAGCGGCTGCGCCAACGTGGGCGCGAGTCGGAAGCGGAAATCGAGAAGAGGCTAGCGCGCGCGGCCGAACCCTTGCCGGCGCACTGCTATGTGCTCAATAACGACGGCGCGCTGAGCGATACGCTTGGGCAGCTGCGACATTTGCTAGGTGCGCGATAAATCGCGCCGCTACGGATACGTGCGTTTTGTATGTCCCGTTCTCACCATTCGCACCATCCGTAGCGGCGCAATTTATTGCGCAATGCCCGGATGGGTGCGGTGCCGATCACCACGCTTTGCCGTGAAAACGCGCTGTCACCGTTTAATCATTTTACTGTCATCAAGCTTTCATGCGATTTGCCCGTAATAGCGGGCAATCAACCGCTCAGAAGAGATGGAGTGCACCATGGCACAAGCATTACTGAAAACCGTCGTCGACAATCCTTTTCCGCCCCTCACCGGGCAGGGCAACAAGGTGCTGTCGGTGCAGGGATTGTGCAAAGCGTACGGCGCCAACCAGGTGCTGGATAATGTGAGCTTCGATCTGCATGCGGGCGAGCTGGTGGCGGTGATTGGCCGCTCAGGCGCAGGCAAATCGACGCTGCTACATATGCTCAACGGCACTATCAGCGCCTCACAGGGCGCGATTCTTAGCAATCGCCAGGGCGAAGTGGATCGCGATGTGGTGACGCTGAATAGCCGCCAGATGCGAGAATGGCGCAGCGAATGCGGCATGATCTTCCAGGATTTCTGTCTGGTGCCGCGCCTCGATGTGCTGACCAACGTGCTGCTGGGGCGTTTAAGCCAAACCTCAACGCTCAAATCGTTCTTCAAAGTGTTTTCCGAAACTGACCGCGCCCGCGCCATCGAGCTGTTGCAGTGGATGAACATGCTGCCGCAGGCGCTGCAGCGCGCGGAAAACCTCTCCGGCGGCCAGATGCAGCGCGTGGCGATTTGCCGGGCGCTGATGCAGAACCCGCGCATTCTGCTGGCGGATGAGCCGGTGGCGTCACTCGATCCGAAAAATACCAAACGCATCATGGACGTGCTGCGCCAGGTGAGCGAGCAGGGCATCAGCGTGATGGTCAACCTGCACTCAATCGAACTGGTGAAAAGCTACTGCACCCGCGTTATCGGCATTCAGCGCGGCAGAGTGCTGTTTGATGGACATCCTTCCCAGTTGACCGACGGCCTGATGCATGAGCTGTACGGCGACGAAATTAACCAGCTCCACTAACTTCCACGGCAAGAGAACAACCACCAATGAAACTGACCTCTTTAGCTTTACTGACTATTGCGATGGCTTTTGGCGTTAACGCAGCGGAAGCACCAAAAGAACTGAATCTCGGCATTCTCGGCGGCCAGAACGCCACGCAGCAGATTGGCGATAACCAATGCGTGAAAGATTTCTTCGATAAAGAATTGCAGGTCGATACCAAACTGCGCAACTCGTCTGACTACTCCGGCGTGATTCAGGGCCTGCTGGGCAACAAAATCGATCTGGTGCTGAGCATGTCGCCAGCTTCCTACGCCTCGGTTTATCTGCAGAACCCAAAAGCGGTAGATGTCGTTGGCATTGTGGTGGATGACAAAGACGGTTCCCAGGGCTATCACTCGGTGGTGATCGTTAAAGCGGACAGCCCGTACAAAAAGCTGGAAGACCTGAAGGGCAAATCATTCGGCATGGCCGATCCGGATTCAACCTCCGGCTTCCTGATGCCAAACCAGGCGTTTAAGAAAGCGTTCGGCGGCTCGGTTGATGACAAGTACAACAACACCTTCTCCAGCGTGACCTTCTCGGGCGGCCACGAGCAGGACATCCTCGGCGTGCTGAACGGTCAGTTTGACGGCGCGGTGACCTGGACGTCGCTGATTGGCGACCGCGAAAGCGGTTATACCTCGGGCGCCTTTGGTCGTTTGATTCGTATGGATCATCCGGATCTGATGAAGCAAATCCGCATTATCTGGCAGTCACCGCTAATCCCGAACGGCCCGATTCTGGTGAGCAACAACTTGCCCGCTGACTTCAAAGCGAAAGTGGTGGCAACCATCAAGAAACTGGATAAAGAAGATCACGGCTGCTTTGTTAAAGCGGTGGGCGGTGCCCAGCACATCGGCCCGGCAACCGTGGCGGATTATCAGAATATTATCGATATGAAGCGTGATTTGATGAAAGGGTCGCGCGGATAGTTTTATTGGGTGCTCGCTGCTGCAGGGATAGTACTGGCTGTCCCCCATCCCGGCCTTCCCCCACTTGTGGGGGAGGACCGAGGAGGGGGACAGCCAGCACGAACCAGCCAGCACGAACCAGCCAGCACACCACCCCAACCAACAGGAATCTCCCTCTTGACCGATTTCGAACACTACTACCAACGCATCCGCCGCCAGCAAAAACGCGACTCGCTGCTGTGGTCGCTGCTGTTGCTGGCGCTTTATTTGGCCGCGGGCAAGATGGCTGAATTCAATCTGCTCACCGTCTGGCAATCGCTGCCACACTTCTTTGACTACATCGGTGAAACCCTGCCGGTGCTGCACCTGTCGTTGCTGTTCGCTGATGGCAAAACCGAAGGTTCGCTGGCCTATTGGGGCTATCGTCTGCACTTCCAGCTGCCGCTGATCTGGGAAACCTTGCAGCTGGCGCTGTCGTCGACCATCGTGGCGGTCGGCGTTGCTGGTGTGCTGGCGTTTTTCGCCGCCGATAACACCCAAACGCCGCGCAGCCTGCGCATGGCGATCCGCGCGTTCGTCGCCTTCCTGCGTACCATGCCCGAACTGGCGTGGGCGGTAATGTTTGTGATGGCGTTCGGCATTGGCGCCATTCCCGGCTTCCTCGCACTGGCGCTGCACACCGTCGGCAGCCTGACCAAACTGTTCTACGAAGCGATTGAGAGCGCCTCGGATAAACCGGTGCGCGGCCTGGCCGCCTGCGGTGCCAGCAAACTGCAGCGCATGCGCTTCGCCTTCTGGCCGCAGGTCAAACCGACGTTTCTCTCCTACAGCTTTATGCGTCTGGAAATTAACTTCCGCTCTTCGACGATTCTCGGCTTAGTCGGCGCGGGCGGCATCGGCCAGGAGCTGATGACCAATATCAAACTCGATCGCTACGATCAGGTCAGCATCACGCTGTTGCTGATTATTGTGGTGGTGTCGCTGCTGGATACGCTGTCCGGCTGGCTGCGTCGCCGCGTGGTAGAAGGAGACGTGCCATGATTGCCTTAGCGCCGGATGTCGCCAAACTCAAACAGGAGCATGCCGCGCTGTTTGCTGCCCAGCATCGCTATTTACGTCGCGTTGCGCTGGTGGCGTTGGCCATCGCGCTTTACTACCTGTTCTTCTTTGAATTTTTTGGCATCGAGTGGAGCCGCTTTCTCATCGGCTGCCAGCAGCTTAGCCGCTATTTCCTGCGCATGTTTGTCTGGCAGGATTTCCTCAACTGGCCGTTTGGCTACTACTTCACCCAGGTGGGGATTACGCTGGCGATTGTGTTTTCCGGCACGCTGACCGCTTCGCTGATCGCGCTGCCGGTTTCGTTCCTGGCGGCGCGCAACGTGATGCACGATCCGCTAACGCGACCGATTTCACTGGTGGTGCGCCGCGTGCTCGATGTGCTGCGCGGCATTGATATGGCGATTTGGGGGCTGATCTTCGTGCGCGCCGTGGGGATGGGGCCGCTGGCGGGGGTATTGGCGATTGTGATGCAGGACGTGGGCCTGCTCGGCAAACTGTATGCCGAAGGGCACGAAGCGGTGGAGCGCTCACCGAGCCGCGGCCTGAGCGCGGTGGGCGCTAACAGCCTGCAGAAACACCGTTACGGCATTTTCACGCAATCATTCCCCACCTTCCTCGCACTCAGTCTGTATCAGATTGAGTCCAACACCCGTTCGGCGGCGGTGCTCGGCTTTGTCGGCGCCGGCGGCGTTGGCCTGGTGTATGCCGAGAACATGCGCCTGTGGAACTGGGATGTGGTGATGTTTCTGACCCTTATCCTGGTGGCGGTGGTGATGATGATGGATGTCATCTCCAGCAAGCTGCGTAAACGCTACATCACGGGGAAAGGGGTGCCGCTGTGGCAGCCTGCCGCGCGCGACTAAGCCGTTCACTGCGCTGCCAGGCGCGCTCCAGCGCCTGCACCAGCTGCGCCTGCTGCCAGGGTTTCGCCAGCCGCTCACACAGCGGCAGCGTCACCGGGGTCTGGCGCAGATCCTGGCCGCTGATTAACACGGTAGCCAGCTGCGGCCACTGCGCTTGCGCCTGACGAATTACATCCGCGCCGTTAATCCCGCCCGGCAGCATCAAATCACTGATCAGCAGTTCGATATCCGGCGTCTGACGCAGCAGCGCCAGGGCGCTTTCGCCATCGCCACACTCCAGCGTCAGATAACCGAGTTGATGCAGATGCTCGCACAGCGTTTGCCGCACCGTCGGCTCGTCATCCAGCACCAGCACCAGCCGGTCGTTGCTGCGCTGCGGTACTATCGGCGGCGGCACGCTGAGCGGCTGCGCCGCTTCGGGTGCACGTGGCAGCAGCAGGCGCACGGTGGTGCCCTGGCCGGGTGCGGTTTCCAGCTCGATTTGTCCGCCGGACTGGCGCACAAAACCATAGACCATCGATAAGCCCAAACCGCTGCCGCTGCCGATGGCTTTGGTGGTGAAGAACGGCTCGAATACCTGTTCGCGCACCTCGGCCGACATGCCGCAGCCGTGGTCGATCACTTCAATGGTGACGCGATCGCGCTTGCCGTCGGCCTCCTGTTTGCGTTGATTCCAGATGCGCAGACGGATTTCCCCGCTCTGTTGCGCCATGGCATCACGCGCATTCACCACCAGATTGATCAACGCGTTCTCCAGCTGGCCGGCATCAATCCACGCTGGCCAGCCGGGGCGCTGCGCATCGATCACCAGCTGCTGACCGGGCAGCAGCGCGTGCTGCAACAGCGAATGCAGATTATCCACCAGCTCCACCACCGCAACCGCGCGCGGGTAGAGCGCCTGTTTGCGCGAGAAGGCCAGCAATCGCTGCGTGAGCTGCGCCGCGCGGTCGGCGGCCTGACGGGCGCGTTCGATGCGGCTGGCGAGCGTGCCGGGCGGCAGCTGATCGACGGTTAGCGCCAGGCTGCCAATAATCACCGCCAGCAGGTTATTGAAGTCATGCGCCAGTCCGCCGGTTAGCTGTCCAACGGCTTTCATCTTTTGGCTGTGCAGCAGCGCCTCTTCCAGCGCCTTACGCGTGGTGCGCTCCAGCACGGTATTCACCATGCCACGACGCGGCACCGGGCTGAAACGCAGCTCCAGCGTGCGCCCATCATCCAGGCGGACCTCCTGTGCATCCGCCAGCCCGTTGAGCTGGATATTGACGCGGGTTAGCAGTTGCTGATAGTGCAAGCCGCGATGCAGTTCGCGCGGCGCGATGCCCAGCAGCTCGGCATATTGCGCATTCCACACCACCAGCTGGCCGCTGTTATCAAACAGGGCAAAACCATCGCGCATGGCGAGGAACGTGGATTCCAGCTGGTTGCTTTTCTCTTTCAGCAGGCGCGAGGTGTGGGCCAGCGAGGCGGTGTTGCGGGCAAACACGTTGAAGGCGCGCGCCAGATCGCCCAGTTCATCGCGGCGCGCCAGGCCCGGCACGTTGACGCTCTTTTCGCCCTGCGCCAGCCGCGTCATGGCGTGGGCGATGGCGGTCAGGCTCGAACCGAGATTACGGTAGATGTAGTAACCGGCGTAGCCGGTGATCAGCAATGCCAGCAGCATAAACAGGCCGATAAAACCGATGATCGAATCCAGCTCTTCGTGCGTGACCGCGCTGCGTGCGTCGCTCTGCTGCGCCACCAGCTGCACATAATGCGTGATGTCGTCATTGAGCATCGCCACCAGCGCTTTAATGCGGTAGGTGGCGTAGGCGATGGCGATATCACTCTGCTCCAGCTGCTGCGCCACCGGTAGCAGGTCGCTGCTGGTGGCGATCAGCCGCTGAACCTGAATATTGAGCACGCCGCTCAGCGCTAACGCTCGCCACTGGCGCAGCACCGATTGCAACTGCTGCACCGCCGCCTGCGGTGCCGAAGATTGAATCGCTACGCTTAATAAGCTGTGCGTTTGCTGGCGCAGCGCGTCAGAAGGGGAATCGGCGTGCGTGAGCAGATCAATCCGGTTCAGCAGCAGCTGCGATTGCCACAGGCCACTCAGCATTACGTTGCGCTGCAAGTGGCGTTGATGACCTGCGCGCAGGAGCTGATTAATGCTCTGTTCCAGCATCTGGCTGCGTTCACGAATGCGCGTCAGCTGTTGCGGCTGCTGCGCGGCGAGCGGCGCGTGAGCCAGCAGCGTCAGCGACTGCTGTAACGCGAGTTGAGTTTGCTGCAGGCGCGCCGATTCGCTCTGATACTCCAGCGCACCGACCACCTGCGACAGGCGCACGGCAGCGATCGCCACGTTGGCGGTATCGCGTGCCAGCGCCAGGCTGCCGTTCATATCGGCCAGGGTTTGCGCCTGCGCCTGTTCCTGAATGTGACCTGCGTGGCGAAATCCAAAAATTGCCACCAGGCTCACCGCCAGCGTCACCGACATCACCAGCAGATTAAACAGCAGCAGGCGACTTCGCGCGCCAGCGTGCCAGTGCAGACCGTGACTCATTTTCGCCACCTTTTACCGCGTAACTCCCGGCGAGTATAGAAGCGCGAGCGGGGCGAAATATGACAAATATGAACGGTCGCTGACATTTTCCATTTATCTGGACAGGCTTTACTCGCTGCAACCTTTGCCAGCAGGAGCCTCTCAATGGACGGCACTCCGATACTCTCGATGCGTGGTATCACCCGGCGCTTTGGCAATTTCTATGCGCTAAAGGGCGTGGATCTCACGGTCTGGCCCGGTGAAGTGCATGCGCTGATGGGCGAAAACGGCGCAGGCAAAAGTACACTGATGAAAATTCTGGCCGGTGCCTATACCGCCAGCAGCGGGGAAATTCTTATCGACGGCCAGCCGTATGCCATTAAAGGCCCAAAAGAGGCGTTGGCGGCAGGTATCACACTGATTTATCAGGAGATCAATCTGGCACCCAATCTGACGGTGGCAGAGAACATCTTTCTCGGCAGTGAAATCACGCGCGGCGGGCTGGTGAAACGTCGCCAGATGGCGGAGGAGGCGCAGCGGGTGATCGATCGCCTGGGCGCACAGTTCAACGCCACCGATTTGGTCAGCCGTCTCAGTATTGCCGAGCAGCAGCAGGTGGAAATCGCCCGCGCGCTGCACCGCAACAGCCGCATTCTGGTAATGGATGAACCTACCGCAGCGCTGTCGAATCGCGAAACAGAGCAGCTGTTTGCGCTGATAAAACGTCTGCGCAGCGAAGGTATGGCGATCATCTATATCAGCCACCGCATGGCGGAAGTGTATGAACTCTCGGATCGCGTCAGCGTGCTGCGCGACGGTGAATATGTCGGCAGCCTGACGCGTGAACAGCTCAACGCCAGCAAGCTGGTGCGCATGATGGTTGGACGCCCGCTCAGCGACCTGTTTAACAAAGACCGCACTATTCCGCTCGGCGACATCCGCCTGGCGGTCAATCACCTGTGCGACAAACACAAAGTCCGCCCCAGCAGCTTAGTGGTGCGCGCCGGCGAGATCGTCGGCCTGGCGGGCCTGGTCGGTGCCGGGCGCAGCGAGCTGGCGCAGCTGATTTTCGGCGTGCATAAACCGAGCGGCGGCGAGATCTGGATCGACGGGGAAAAGGTGCAGATTCACTCCCCACGTGACGCGATTGCGCGCGGTATCGGCTTTCTCACCGAGAACCGTAAAGAGCAAGGCCTGTTCCTCGAACTGGCGGCGCAGGACAACATTGTGATGGCGACGCTGGAGCGCGATGCCAGTTACGGCCTGCTGAACCGGCGCAAAGGGCAGACCATCGCCAGCGAAGCGATTGATGCCCTGAACATTCGCGTGCCGCATGCGCAGGTGCGTGCCGGCGGTTTGTCCGGCGGAAATCAGCAGAAGCTGTTGATATCACGTTGGGTGGCGATTGCACCGCGCATCCTGATCCTTGATGAGCCGACGCGCGGCGTGGATGTTGGCGCCAAAAGCGAAATCTACCGCATGATGCAGCAGATGGCGCAGCAGGGCGTGGCGATTTTGATGATCTCCAGCGAATTGCCGGAAGTGGTGGGCATGAGCGACCGCGTGTATGTGATGCGCGAGGGATCGATTGCCGGCGAGTTGAGTGGGGCAGAGATCAGCCAGGAAAACATTATGACACTGGCCACCGGCGCGCAGCCGGTTCAGGCCTGAGGAGAGCGCAATGACCAGTGAATCCGCACGCGTAAAAAGCCCAACGCTGAAGCGCGCGTTAATGAGCGACCTGCTGCAAACCGTCGGCATCCTGCCGATTCTTATCCTGATCGTGGCGGTGTTTGGTTTTGTCACGCCGAACTTCTTCACCGAGGGCAATCTGCTGAATATTACGCGCCAGGCGTCGATCAACATTGTGCTGGCGGCGGGCATGACCTTTGTGATTCTTACCGGCGGGATTGATTTATCGGTGGGATCGATGCTCGGCACTACGGCGGTGGTGGCGATGGTGGTGTCGCTCGATCCCGCCTTCGCGTCACTCACCATTCCGGCGGCCTTGGGTGCCGGGCTGATTATGGGGTTGTTCAACGGCATTTTGGTGGCGTGGGCAGGGCTGCCGCCCTTCATTGTCACGCTGGGCACCTATACCGCACTGCGCGGTGCGGCCTATCTGCTGGCTGACGGCACCACGGTAATTAACTCCGATATTAACTTTGAGTGGATCGGCAATGGCTACCTTGGGCCGGTGCCGTGGCTGATCATTATCGCCTTTGCGGTGATTGCGCTGTGCTGGTTCATTCTGCGTCGCACCACGCTTGGCGTGCACATCTATGCGGTAGGCGGCAACGTGCAGGCCGCGCGTCTGACCGGCATCAAAGTCGGCGTGGTGCTGCTGTTTGTCTACGCCATGAGCGGGTTGCTGTCCGGACTCGGCGGACTGATGAGCGCCTCGCGCTTGTACAGCGCCAACGGCAATCTCGGCGTCGGTTATGAGCTGGATGCGATTGCAGCGGTGATTCTCGGCGGCACCAGCTTTGTTGGTGGCATCGGCACGATTACCGGCACGCTGATTGGTGCGCTGATTATCGCCACGCTGAACAATGGCATGACGCTGATGGGCGTGTCGTATTTCTGGCAGTTAGTGATTAAGGGCGCGGTGATCATTATCGCAGTGTTGATAGATAAGTACCGGACGCGGCATCACGTGAGTTGAGTTGTAACGTGCCGGCTGTCCCCCTCCTCGGTCCTCCCCCATTAATGGGGGAGGAAGATGCTGCCATATGTGAGTTTTGAAGTGGCATGTGGCAGCGTCTCCTTCCCCCGCTTGCGGGGGAAGGCTGGGATGGGGGACAGCGAGCACTCATCATAAAAACCAAAAAAAGCAGGAGAACATCGACTATGCGTTTTAATCCGATTGTAACCGGGCTGCTGGCGGCGACGCTGTTCAGTGCTGGCGTGGCTCAGGCAAAAGAACTGAAATCTATCGGCGTGACGGTGGGCGATCTCGCCAACCCGTTCTTCGTGCAGATCACCAAAGGCGCGGAGCTTAAGGCGCGGGAGCTGGCGGGTGATAAGGTCAACGTGACGCTGGTGTCGAGCGGCTACGATCTTGGCCAGCAGGTGGGGCAGATTGATAACTTTATCGCCGCCAAAGTGGACATGATTATCCTCAACGCCGCCGATTCCAAAGGCATTGCGCCTGCGGTGAAACGTGCGCGTGATGCCGGCATTGTGGTGGTGGCGGTGGACGTGGCGGCAGATGGCGCCAACGCCACCATCACATCCGATAACACCGCCGCCGGTGCGATGGCGTGTAAATACATTTCCGATCGTCTGAAAGCCAAAGGCAACGTCGTCATCATTAACGGGCCGCCGGTTTCGGCGGTGCAGAACCGTGTGGAAGGCTGCATGACCGAGCTGAAAACCCATCCGGATATCAAACTGCTCTCCTATAACCAGAACGCCAAAGGCAGCCGCGAAGGGGGGCTGGAGGTGATGACTGGCCTGCTGTCGGCCAATCCGAAGATTGATGCGGTGTTTGCCATCAACGACCCCACCGCGATTGGCGCCGATTTAGCGGCGAAACAGGCGCAGCGTAATGAGTTCTTTATTGTTGGCGTCGATGGATCGCCTGACGGTGAAGAGGCGCTGAAACGCAAAGGCTCGCTGTTCGTTGCGACGCCAGCGCAGGATCCGCAGGTGATGGCGGCGAAAGCGGTAGAGATCGGTTACGACATTCTGCAGGGCAAACCGGCGCCGGATAAGCCGGTGTTGATCCCGGTGACGATGATCGATCGCAACAGCGTGAGCGGCTACAAGGGCTGGACGGTGAAGTAATTACGGTTTTCCCTCACACCAGCCCTCTCCCGCAAGCGGGCGAGGGGGCTGCCCGAGAGAGTTGAAAGTTTTACGTTTGCTCCACCTCTTCATTCCCTCTCCCGCCAGCGGGAGAGGGTTAGGGTGAGGGCCAGCGCGCACTCACCTAAAAAAGGAGGAGCCAATGCAACGCTCTGAAGTGAATGCGATCTTACAACGTACCCGCGAATTCTTTATGCGTCAGGATGTGCATCTGCCGCCATGGGCCGATTACGGCCTCAGCCAGTGGCGCGCGCTGGATAAACACCATGCTGGCGAGCTGCTGGCACTGCACCTTGGCTGGGACGTCACTAGCTTCGGCGCCGACGATTTTAATCAAACCGGTTTAACCCTGTTCACGCTGCGCAACGGCTCGCGCGGGGGGCAGCCGTGGGGCAAGCCCTATGCGGAGAAGATTATGCATGTGCGCGAAGGGCAGCTAACGCCGATGCATTACCACCCGCAAAAGATGGAAGACATCATTAATCGCGGCGGCGGCAATCTGATCGTCACGCTACATAACCGCGCTGGTCATCAACTGGCGGATACGGCGGTGGACGTCACGCTCGATGGCATCCGCCAAACCCATGCTGCTGGCTCGCAGTTACGCTTATCGCCCGGCGAAAGCGTCACTTTGCTGCCCGGCATCTGGCACAGCTTCTGGGGCGAAGAGGGCTACGGCGATGTGCTAGTGGGTGAAGTCTCGATGCCCAACGACGACGAACATGACAACGTATTTCTCACGCCGCTGGCGCGGTTCAATCCGCTTGATGAAGATGAAGAACCGCGCTGGCTGCTGTGTAACGAATATCATCGCTGGCTGGCATAAAGGAGCGCATCATGGCACTGATCTCCCTGGCGCAGGGCTTAGCCCATGCGCAACAAAATGGTTACGCGCTCGGCGCGTTTAACGTCCTCGACACGCATTTCCTGCGCGCGCTGTATCAGGCTGCTGAACAGCAGCGCTCACCGTTTATTATCAGTATTGCCGAGGTGCATTTTAAATATGTCAGCCTCGAATCTTTGGTAGCGGCGGTACGCACCGAAGCCGCACTGCACGATATTCCGGTGGTGCTGCATCTCGATCACGGCTTGCATTTTGAAGCGGTAATGCAGGCGATTCGCCTCGGCTTTACCTCAGTGATGTTTGATGGTTCGACGCTCAGCTACGACGAAAACGTGCGTCAGACGCGCGAAGTGGTGAAGATGTGCCACGCGCTCGGCGTATCGGTGGAGGCAGAGCTCGGCGCGGTAGGCGGCGATGAAGGTGGCGCACTGTTTGGTGAGGCCGATAGTAATAAATTCACCGATCCGGCACAGGCCGCTGATTTCGTCCACTCGACCGGTATTGATTGTCTGGCAGTCGCGATTGGCAATGCGCACGGCAAATATAAAGGTGAACCGAAGCTCGACTTCGACCGATTGGCGGCGATTCGTTCTACGGCTGGCATTCCGCTGGTGCTGCATGGCGGATCCGGGATTAGCGATGCCGATTTCCGGCGTGCAATCAGCCTCGGCATCAACAAAATTAACTTCTATACCGGCATGTCGCAGGCGGCGCTCGGGGCGATTGAAACGCAAATCACTGAGCGTGATGCGCGCTACGACGCCTTCGCCGAGTTGCTGATGGCGGTGGAGCGCAATATCGCCAACGTGGTGGCGCAACAGATGCAGGTATTTGGCAGCGCCGGGAGGGCCTGAGATGGAGGGGCGTAGCGGCATCATCGGGGCGGGTAGCATGCTGGTGGATCACGTTCAGCGAATCAGCCACTGGCCGGAACAGGGCTGGCTGGCGGATATTCAGCACAGTGAAAAAAGCAGCGGCGGTGCCGCGCTCAACGTGCTGTTCACTCTGGCGCGCATGCAGGTGAATCTGCCGCTGGCGGGCGTTGGTATGATTGGTGAGGACAGCGATGGCGACTTCATCCTGCAGTTGCTGGACGAGCATCACATCGATCGCCAGTTTGTGCTGCGCACCCGAAGTATCAACACCGCGATGACGCAAGTGATGACCACGCCGGATGGCCAGCGCACCTTCTTCCACGCGCGCGGCGCCAATGGTCAGCTCGATTTACCGCATTTCGCGGCTGTCACCACCTCGCACCGCATTTTTCACCTCGGCTATTTGCTGCTGCTCGATAGCCTTGATGTGCCCGATGCCGAGTTCGGTACGCGCAGCGCACGGCTGCTGGCACAGATGCAGCAGCGTGGTTATCTCACTTCACTCGATTTGGTGTCGCGCGTCGGCGAGTATCGTCCGCTGGTGGTACCCGCGCTGCGCTGGCTCGATTATCTGGTCATTAACGAACTGGAAGCGCAAGCGCTCACGGGCGTCAGTTTGCGCACACCGCAAGGACTGGCTGCACCCGCCGCGTTTGCCGAGGCGGCGACGTGGTTGCTGCAGCAAGGCGTGCGCCAGCGGGTGGTGATTCATGCGCCGGAAGGCGCGTGGGGCCAGCAAGCGGACGGAGAAGGGCGTTGGCAACCTGCATGGTGCCTGGCGCCAGAAGAGATTGTTGGCAGCGTGGGGGCGGGCGATGCGTTTTGTGCGGGAGTGTTATACGCCAGCCATGAAGGCTGGTCGCTGACGGACACACTGCGGCTGGCGCACACCTGCGCCTGTTTTAATCTGCATGCAGCAAATGCGCTGGACGGCACGCGGCCACTGGCCGAGATGCAGCGCTGGATGGCTCAGGCAATCTGCGTTTCGCGCGCTGCGGACGAGGGGCGCATCACGTCGGCGGAGAAGACGTAGCCGAGGCCGCGAATAGTACGGATCAGGCTGGGCTGATGCGGATTGGCTTCTATTTTGCGCCGCAGACGCATAATCAGCACATCTATAGTGCGATCGAACACCTCAAGACTTTCGCTGTGCGTCAGCTCCAGCAGCTGATCGCGGGTTAACACTTTACGCGCGTGCGCCACCAGCGCGCGTAGCAGGGCATATTCTCCCTGCGTCAATGGCACACTTTCACGTTGTGGATTGAATAACTGACAGCGCGCATCATCCAGACGCCAACCGTTAAATTGCCAGCCCTCATCCGCTAAATATTCTGGCTGCGTCAGCCGACCGCAGCGGCGCAGGGCCGCACGCGCACGCGCCACCACCACGCGCGGATTAAAGGGTTTAGCGATGTAATCGTCGGCCCCCATTTCCAGTCCGACTACCATATCCGCCTCCGATCCCATGCCGGTTAGCATGATCACCAGCAGGTCGGGTCGTTGCCGCTGCATCTGCTGCAGCACCAGCAAACCGTTGGTATCAGGCAGCATCATATCCAGCATCACCAGCGAAATGTCCGGATGCTGGGCCAGCAGCGCCAGCGCATCTTTACCCTGATGGCAGCTATAAACGGTAAACACATGTTCATTTAACACATCGTGCAGCAGTTCGCACACTGCACGATCATCATCAACCACCAGAATCGCGGGCTTCATGGACGCGCCTCTTTTGTTACGAAAGGGTTAAAAGCAGTGTAACCCGCGGTTTTTTACCTGCTGATTCAGGCAACAGAAACGTGAGCGCCATCGCCTGGCAGAGTGCGAAAGCGTGCAGTGCCGCAATATTTTGCCCGGTGAATAGCCAGAGGGGAAAACGATTGCGCGGCGCCGGTGCAATGCACCATAATCGCGCCTCGTTCTGGTTCAGAATTATCCTAACCGTAACCGCAATTGAAAACGTAATCGATTGCGTCGGGGAGTGGCATAGCTATTGCTATATGGACAGGGGAAAGCGGAAGGTTTTACCACCTTTTGTCCAGTTTGCTTCGCTTTCAATACAACAATAAGCATGTAAACCACATTGGCAAGGAGCGCGCGCATTCGTGCCGACTCCGCTCATGAGAGATGATGATGTTAGAAAAACTCTTCAAATTAAAAGCGCACAACACAACGGTTCGCACCGAAATCATTGCGGGTCTCACCACCTTCCTGGCAATGGCTTATATCCTGTTTGTTAACCCGAGCATTCTCGGTGCAACCGGCATGGATAAAGGGGCTGTCTTCGTGGCGACCTGTCTGGCGGCGGCGATTGGCTGCGTGTTAATGGGTCTTATCGCTAACTATCCGATTGCGCTCGCGCCGGGTATGGGCCTCAACGCCTTCTTTACCTATACCGTGGTTCTGCATATGGGTTACACGTGGCAAGTCGCGCTCGGCGCGGTGTTCTTGTCGGCGGTGATCTTCTTTGCCATGTCGCTTTTCAAAATTCGTGAGTGGATTATTAACAGCATTCCGCTGCCGCTGCGGGCTGGTATTGGCGCCGGTATCGGTCTGTTCCTGGCGATTATCGCTTTGGAAGGCGCGGGTATCGTGGTGGATAACCCAGCCACGCTGGTTGGCCTGGGCGATCTGACCAAACCGGGTCCGCTGCTGGCGCTGCTCGGCTTCTTCATCATTGTGGTGCTGGAAGCGCGTCGCGTCACCGGTGCGGTGCTGATCGGTATTCTGGTGGTGACGTTCATTTCGATGGGCATTGGCCTGACGCCATTTGGCGGCGTGTTCTCCGCTCCGCCCTCCATCGCGCCAACCTTTATGCAGCTGGATATCGCGGGTGCCTTCAACGTGGGGCTGGTCAGCGTGATTTTCGCCTTCCTGTTCGTTGACGTTTTCGATAACACCGGGACGTTACTGGGCGTGACCAAGCGCGCGGGTTTAGCGGATGAGAAGGGTAACGTGCCGAAAATGGGCCGTGCGCTGATTGCCGATAGCGCCGCAGCGCTGTTCGGTTCGCTGCTCGGTACCTCAACCACCACCAGCTATGTGGAATCTGCTGCGGGCGTCAGCGCCGGTGGCCGCACTGGTTTGACGGCGATTGTGGTAGCGATTCTGTTCCTGCTGAGCCTGTTCTTCTCGCCGCTGGCGGGCAGCGTTCCTGTGTATGCAACTGCACCTGCGCTGCTGTTTGTAGCGGTGCTGATGGCGTCTGGTTTAGCGGATATTGACTGGAAAGACATCACCACCGCGGCACCGGTTACCGTGACGGCGTTGACCATGCCACTGACCTACTCCATCGCCAACGGTATTGCGTTTGGTTTCATTACCTGGACGGTGGTTAAGCTGCTCAGCGGTCGCACCAAAGAGGTTAATCCGGCGCTGATTATTCTGTCGATTCTGTTTGTGATCAAACTGGGTTGGCTGAGCGCGTAAGCCTTACTTAACGGAAGCCCGCCCGGGCTTCCGTGTCTGCTGTTGCAATCCTCTGCTGATTTTCTGCGTGAATCCTCACACTTCATTTTAATGCCCGCTTCTCATCCCGCTTGCGCCCGTTCACGCTGAGCTTGTTGTTTAATCTTGCACGCTAAAATAGTGCTGTGAATGGCGGGATCGTGGAATGTCAACGCCGTGCAAATCTGTTTCACTAAGGGTGTGGTGGAAAGAGTGAATCAAGGCTATAGAAGAGGATTCGGTAATGGATTACCCCATTAGCGCTACAACTCGTGTGTTCCCACCGCTAATTTTTGATGTGGGTTACAAAGGAGATCGGCAAATGGAACAGTTAACCAAACGGGTCGAACAGCTGGAAAAAACTACCCAGCAGATTCAGATGGATGTGGCGGTGCTAACCGCGCGTTCAGAACATTTTGCGACAAAAGCGGATATTGAAACGGTACGAACCGAGCAGGGCGTAATGCGTGTAGAGATGATGGGCGAGCTGGGGGCACTTGAACAACGTATCGATAAAAAGTTTGAGCGGATGGAAGAGAAATTCGAACTGAAGTTCGACAAAATTGATGCGAGATTCGAAAGAGTTGATCAAAGATTCAATCAGCTGGAGGAAAAAATATCTGCCTTAAATAACAGTCTAACCTGGAAAATCATGTTACCGACTTGCCTTCTGGTGTTGGCGTGGTTTGTTCAGAATATCGTCTTAAAGATGTCATGACGCGCTTTACTACACTGTTCCGGCCCCACAAGGGCCGGAACTCATCATGACTACCTGAACGGCGGCTCGTTGAAGGTTCTGAGCTTCCTTGAGTGCAGCTTATCGCCCTCGGCACGCAGCAGTTCCACTGCGCAGATGCCGATCTGCAGGTGCTCAGATATCGCCCCTTCATAGAAGCGGTTCGCCTGACCGGGCAGTTTGATCTCGCCGTGCAGCGGTTTATCGGACACGCACAGCAACGTACCATACGGCACGCGGAAGCGGTAACCCTGCGCAGCGATGGTGGCGCTTTCCATATCAACCGCCACGGCGCGGCTCAGGTTGAAGCGCAGCGCAGAAGCGGAGTAGCGCAGCTCCCAGTTACGATCATCGGTGGTGACGACTGTGCCGGTGCGCAGACGCTGCTTAACTTCCTCACCCGGCATACCACTCACTGCTTTGGTGGCGTCATACAGCGCACGCTGTACTTCGGCGATGCTGGGGATCGGGATATCGGGCGGCAATACGCTATCCAGCACATGGTCATCGCGCAGGTAGGCATGTGCCAGCACGTAATCGCCGATGGTCTGGCTTTCGCGCAGGCCGCCGCAGTGACCAATCATCAGCCAGGCATGTGGGCGAATCACCGCCAGATGGTCACAGATGGTTTTTGCATTGGACGGACCAACGCCAATATTGACCAGCGTAATACCGCGACGATTAGGCGAGGTCAGGTGCCAGGCGGGCATTTGATGCTTCTTCCACGCCAGATCGGACATCATTGCAGTCGGATCCTGGGTATCCGCGGTGATCACCACGTCACCGGCGCAGGCGAGGCTGTCATAAGGCGTATTGGGGTCCTGCACCTGCTCAATGGCCCAGCGCACAAACTCATCAACATAGCGTGTGTAGTTGGTGAACAGCACGAACGGCTGGAAGTGCTCAACGCCGGTGCCGGTGTAATGACGCAGGCGCGCCAGCGAGAAATCGGTACGCAGCGCATCAAAATGCGACAGCGGGAAAATCGCATTGGCATGGAACAGGCCATCGGCGGTTTCATCGCCAATCTGTGACAGTTCGGTGGTGGGAAAGTGGCGGGCGATGCTGGCGCTCATTGAGCGATCGAGCGACAGGCCGTCAATCACATAAGGATAAGGAATCTCCTGCTGTGACGGCTCCACTTCAATCAGCACCTCATACTCTTTCTCCAGCATCTGCAGCTGCTCGCTGAGATAGTGGCGCAACAGCGCCGGACGCGTGATGGTGGTGCTATAGCTGCCGGTATGGGTAAAGCGTCCCCATGCGCGGGTGCGGTTTTTCTGCGGGCCTTCGCCCAGCCAGGTAATGCGCAGCTGCGGGTAAACAAACAGCCCTTGCTGGCGAGCCGCTTCATCCGGCAGCTGCCCACTGCCAGTGAAATCGCGAATCGCGTTGCGCAAGGCATCAACGGCCGTGTCGTACAGACGCTCTAATTCGTCCAGCGCTTGCTGGCTGCTCAATCCGTTCCGTTGTGTATTCATGGGTTCTCCTTCAGGAAACGTGGACTGTTTTCACCAGAGCATAGCGGATAAACGCTTCACAACGATGAAGAATCTGTGATCGACCGCATTCTGCACCATCGCGGTGCTGGTGACTGGCGTAACCTTAGCTATGTTTATGATCAGCAGGGATGTTACATCGCGTGTCTCCAGTCCTGGAGCGATGCCAATGCAAAAAATCGCCCGCGTTTTCGTGAGTTGGCGAGGTTATTGCTTAATTTTCAACCGTGGCCTTCATAAACCTATGCTGTTGAGTTCAGGGCGCGCATTGATGCGTGACTGAAAGCAGGTCGCCATGCATGGCGATCCTTTGGGTTTTGTGGGCCGCACTCTGTTCTGCCGCAGTTTCAGAAATTGATTTCTCCCAGGCCGTGGTATGGCTCCGTTCCTGACCCGTTGAGGATTGAAAGCATGTCTTTGAAATTCATAAAACACCCAATGAAGGTGGCGATAGCAGGTTGTTTAAGCGTGGCCTTTTACGCTCAGGCAGATATTAAAATTGGTGTGGCCGGTCCGTTCTCTGGGCCCAATGCGACCTATGGCGCGCAATACTGGAAAGGCGCGAGCCAGGCCGCGGAAGACATTAATGCCGCCGGCGGTATTAACGGTGAAAAAATTGTGCTGGTGCAGGGCGATGATGCCTGTGAACCGAAGCAGGCGGTCTCGGTCGCCAACCGCTTGGTCGATCAAGACAAAGTGATGGCGGTAGTCGGCCACTTCTGCTCCTCATCCACTATGCCGGCGTCGGAAGTCTATGATGAAGCTGGCGTTCTGGCGATTACGCCCGGATCAACCAACCCGAAAATTACTGAACGCGGCATGAAAACCATGTTCCGCATGTGTGGGCGTGATGACCAGCAGGGCGCGATCGCCGCTGACTACATCATCGATAAGCTCAAGGCGAAGAAAGTAGTCATTATTCATGACAAAGACACTTACGGCCAGGGCTTAGCGGATGCCACCAAAGCCTCGCTCGAGAAGCGCGGCGTGAAAGAAGTGCTGTATGAAGGACTGTCGCGCGGAGAGAAAGATTTCAATGCGCTGGTAACCAAAATCGGTGCGCTGAAACCGGACGTGGTCTATTTCGGCGGATGCCACCCGGAAGCCGGCCCGCTGGTGCGCCAGATGCGTGAGCAAGGCGTGAATGCGGCCTTCTTCTCCGGTGATTGCATCGTCACCGAAGAGATGGTGACGGCGGCAGGCGGACCGCAATACACCAAAGGTGTGTATATGACCTTTGGCAACGATCCGCGCACCATTGCCGATGGCAAAGCCGTGATTGAGAAATTCCGCGCCGGTGGTTTCGAACCAGAAGGCTACACCTTATATGCCTACGCCTCAGTGCAGACGCTGGCGGCTGCTTACAAAGCGGCAGGAAAAGACAATGCGAAGGCCAGCGAATGGCTGAAAGCGAACAGCGTCGACACCGTGATGGGCAAAAAAGCCTGGGATGGTAAAGGCGATCTTAAAGTCTCGGATTACGTCGTTTATCAATGGGACGACAAAGGCAAATACCACCAGCTGTAATCGGCCACGCGGCCCCGCAACGTGCGGGGCCATTTGCGATTCAGCGCGAGCTGTGCGCTCCCATTGAGTACGAGACGACATTATGGACGCCTTTTTCTTACAGCAACTGATTAACGGTTTAACACTGGGGGCGGTTTATGGCTTGATCGCCATCGGCTACACCATGGTTTACGGCATCATCGGGATGATCAACTTTGCCCACGGCGAGGTGTATATGATCTCCGCCTATCTGTGCGCCATTGGCTTATCGCTGCTCAGCTTTTTCGGCATTCACTCCTTTCCGCTGCTGATTTTCGGCACCCTGATCTTCACCATCATTGTTACCTCAGCCTATGGCTGGGCGATTGAACGTATTGCCTATCGGCCGCTGCGTAACTCCACGCGCCTTGCGCCGCTGATTTCGGCGATCGGCATGTCGCTGATTCTGCAGAACTACGTGCAGCTCAGCCAGGGACCGAATCAGCAGGGGATTCCAACGCTGCTGACCGGTGTGCTGCGCATGGAGATTGATGGCGGCGTGGTGCAAATCACCTGGACCAAAATCTTTATCCTGATCGCGGCATTTTGCGGCATGGCTCTGCTGACGTGGATCATCCAGTACACCAGGTTGGGGCGTATCTGCCGCGCGGTGCAGCAAGATCGGCGCATGGCATCGATTCTCGGCATCAACACCGATCGCGTTATCTCGCTGGTGTTTGTGATTGGTGCGGCGATGGCCGGATTGGCCGGTGTACTGGTGACCATGAATTACGGCACCTTTGATTTCTATGCCGGATTTATCATTGGCATTAAAGCCTTCACGGCGGCGGTGCTCGGCGGTATCGGTTCGCTGCCCGGCGCGATGCTGGGCGGATTGCTGCTTGGCGTGGCGGAAGCGCAGTTCGCCGGCATGGTGAACTCGGATTACAAAGATGTGTTCTCGTTTTCGCTGCTGGTGGTGATTTTAATCTTCCGCCCGCAAGGATTGCTGGGACGACCGCTGGTCGCCAAAGTGTGAGGAAGCTTTGATGAATGCAATGACGCAAAATCCGTTGCGCCAGGCACTGCTCGACACGCTGTTGGCGGGGCTGATAGCGCTAGTGGTATTTGGGCCGATCGTTGGCGTAGTACTTGACGGTTACAGTTTCAAACTGTCGCCACAGCGCGTGGCGCTGCTGGTTGCCGTGGTGATGGCGGGGCGTTTGCTGTTTAGCCTGTTTGTGCACGCGCCCTTTGGTCAGCGCATGATGCGCAGGTTCGCCAGTAGCGATGATGGCGTTTACGTACGCGATCCGGGCTATCGATCGCGTTTGCGCTGGATATTGCCACTGCTGCTGATCGTGGCGCTGGCTTTTCCGTTTCTCTCCAGCAAATACCTGCTGACGGTGGCGATTCTCGGTCTGATTTACGTGCTGCTCGGGCTGGGTCTGAATATCGTGGTAGGCCTCGCCGGATTGCTCGATCTTGGTTATGTCGCCTTTTACGCTATCGGCGCATACGGCCTGGCGCTGGGCTATCAATATCTTGGCTTGGGTTTCTGGAGCATGCTGCCGCTGGCGGCGCTGCTGGCCGCCTTTGCCGGGGCGCTACTCGGTTTTCCTGTGCTACGCATGCACGGCGATTACCTGGCCATTGTTACCCTCGGCTTCGGTGAAATTATCCGTCTGGTGCTGACAAACTGGCTCTCCTTTACCGGCGGTCCGAACGGTGTTTCCGTTCCGTCGCCGACCTTTTTAGGCCTTGAGTTTGCCCGACGCGCGCGCGAAGGCGGCGTGCCGTATCACGAGTTCTTCCATGTCACCTACAACCCAAACATGAAGTTTATCTTCATTTATGTAGTACTGGTTTTGGTGGTGCTGCTGGTGTTGTGGATCAAACACCGCCTGACGCGCATGCCGATTGGCCGCGCCTGGGAAGCGCTGCGTGAAGATGAAATTGCCTGCCGCGCGATGGGGCTCAATCACGTATTGGTTAAGCTTTCCGCCTTCATGCTGGGTGCTTCCACGGCAGGCATTGCCGGGGTGTTTTTTGCCAGCTATCAGGGGTTCGTCAATCCCACTTCGTTTACCTTTTTTGAATCGGCACTGATCCTCGCCATTGTGGTGCTCGGCGGTATGGGTTCGACGTTGGGCGTGGTACTGGCAGCGTTTGTCCTGACGGTGGCACCTGAACTGCTGCGCAGCTTTGCCGAGTATCGCGTGCTGCTGTTCGGCATGTTGATGGTGCTGATGATGATTTGGCGGCCCCGCGGGTTAGTGCGCACGGCGCGCGTCGGGGTGCCGCTGCGCAAAGGAGTGCGTCATGAGTGATGCCATTCTGCAAGTGAACAACCTGATGATGCGCTTCGGCGGCATTAAAGCGTTGAATGATGTCAGCCTGGCGGTAGAACGCGGTTCGGTCACCTCGCTGATTGGCCCTAACGGCGCAGGCAAAACCACGGTGTTTAACTGCCTGACCGGCTTTTATCGCGCGAGCGGTGGCCGCATTGTGCTGAATGCTAACCAGCGCAGCACCGATGTGATTCAGGTGCTGGGGCAGAAAATCCATGCGGCAGACTTGATTAATCCGGCACGGCTGGGTTCGCGCCTCTGGTACAAAATGTTTGGCGGGGCGCATCTGGTTAACCGCGCTGGACTGGCGCGCACCTTCCAGAATATCCGCCTGTTCCGTGAGATGTCGGTGATTGAGAATCTGCTGGTGGCGCAGCATATGCAAGTTAATCGCCAGTTGCTGGCGGGTGTACTGAACACGCGCGGCTATCGCGAAGCGGAGAACCGCGCGCTGGATCGCGCCTTCTACTGGCTGGAAAATGTTGATTTGGTCTCCAGCGCTAACCGACTGGCGGGCACGCTCTCTTATGGCCAGCAGCGCAGGCTGGAGATTGCGCGCGCCATGTGTACGCGGCCAGAGTTAATTTGCCTGGACGAACCGGCGGCTGGGTTGAATCCGGTGGAAACCGAAGCGCTGAGCCAGATTTTGCATCGCCTGCGCGCCGATCATCGCATTAGCGTGTTGCTGATTGAACATGACATGCCGATGGTGATGCGCATTTCTGACCACATCGTGGTGCTGGATCACGGTGATGTGATTGCGCAGGGCACGCCGCAGCAAATTCGTCACGATCCTAAAGTGATAGCCGCCTATCTTGGTGCAGAAGAGGAGAGCGACCATGGCTGAACCGATGCTGGCGTTTGAGCAGGTAGACGTGTTTTACGGTCCGCTGCAGGCTCTGAAACAGGTTTCATTAACCGTTAATCAGGGTGAAACCGTGGCGCTGATTGGCGCCAACGGGGCCGGTAAATCGACCCTGTTGATGTCAATCTTTGGCCAGCCGCGCATTACCAGTGGTGAAATTCGTTTACACGGCGAGGCGATTAGTCAGCGCTCAACCCATTTCATCGCCGCCAGCGGTATTGCGCAGGCGCCGGAAGGGCGGCGCATTTTTCCCGATATGACGGTAGAAGAGAATCTGCTGATGGGCACCATCGCCATTGGCGAGCGCTTTGTTAAACAGGACAAAGAGCGGATGTACCAGCTTTTCCCGCGCCTGCTGGAGCGGCGCAAACAGCGCGCCATGACGCTTTCCGGTGGCGAGCAGCAGATGCTGGCGATCGCCCGCGCGCTAATGAGTCGACCCAAACTGTTGCTGCTCGATGAACCCAGCCTTGGCCTCGCACCCATTGTGGTGAAGCAGATTTTTGCCATCCTGCGTGAGTTGACGCAGCAGGGCATGACGTTGTTCCTGGTGGAGCAAAACGCGCGGCATGCGCTACAGCTGGCGGATCGGGGTTATGTGATGGTCAACGGTGAGATTCGCCTGAGCGGGAGCGGCACAGAGTTGCTCAATAATGACGAAGTGCGCAGCGCCTATTTGGGCGGCGCAGCCGATCCTGCGGTGGTGGCGACAAAAAGTTTGTAATAATGATTAAATGGTGATGGGAAACACTTTGCATAATTCTCAGTGGCCTATCATCATTATTACTCTTCTTCCTCTCCAAAGTGATTTGGTAATCCCTTGCAAAATCCTGGCGTAGCAGTGATGCGGGCGGTCAGAAACACGGCGTGGTATCCCAAACGTCGCTCTTATCGTACGTTGTTCTGGCGTGAAATTACCCCATTAGCCGTGCCCATCTTTATCGAAAACCTCTGTGTGATGCTGATGGGCGTCCTCAGTACCTTTTTGGTGAGCTGGCTGGGTAAAGAGGCGATGGCGGGCGTTGGTCTGGCCGACAGCTTCAATATGGTAATTATCTCTTTCTTTGCCGCAATCGATCTCGGCACCACGGTGGTGGTGGCGTTCAGCCTGGCAAAACGCAACGGTAAACGTGCACGAGCCGCTACGCGCCAGTCGCTGGGATTGATGACGGCGCTGGCGTTTGTGCTGGTGATCGCTATCGAGTTTTGGGGGCACCTGATCATTGACGTGATCGCCGGCAGCGCCGATCCCAAAGTGAAAGAGCTGGCGCTGAGTTATCTGCAAACCTCGGCGTGGAGCTATCCCGCAGCGGCGATTGCGTTGATTGGCAGCGGTGCATTGCGTGGCGCGGGCAATACTAAAATTCCAATGCTGATCAACGGCGGCATGAATATCCTCAACATCGTGATCAGCAGCGTGCTGATTTACGGTTGCCTTGGATGGGAAGGGATGGGGTTTGTCGGCGCCGGGTTGGGGCTAACTATTTCGCGCTATATCGGCGCGGCAGCGGCGATTTACGTGCTGTATCGCGGCATTACTCCGGCATTGAAAATCTCTATCGCCAGCTATTTCCGCCGCTGGGATCGCAACATCCTGATGGAAGTGCTGGGCATCGGTGTGCCTGCCAGTATTGAATCGGTACTATTTAACGGCGGTAAGTTGCTGACGCAGATTTTTGTCGCCGGCATGGGTACCAATGAAATCGCCGGTAACTTTATTGCCTTCTCGATTGCTTCGCTGATCAACCTGCCGGGTAACGCGCTGGGTTCGGCTTCAACCATCATTACCGGCCGCAGGTTGGGGCTCAATCAGGTGATGCAGGCTGAGCGGCAAATCAAACACGTGTTCTGGCTGGCGATGATTGGCTTGTGTTCGCTGGCGTTGATTACCGTACCGCTGGCTGGAACCTTAGCGCAGTTTTACAGCCGCGATCCGGAAGTGATTTCAGTCACTAAGCATCTGATTTGGCTGAATGCCGCCTTTATGCCGATCTGGACCGCGTCCTGGGTGCTGCCAGCCAGCCTCAAGGGGGCGCGTGATGCGCGTTACACCATGTATGTATCGATGTTCAGCATGTGGGGCGCACGCGTGGTGGCCGGCTATTTCCTCGGCATTGTGCTCGGCATGGGTGTCGTCGGCGTGTGGCTGGGAATGTTCCTCGACTGGACGGTGCGCGGCGTGTTCTTCTGGTGGCGTCTAACCAGCGGTAAATGGCTGAATAACTACCGTAAGATGATGGCAAAGAGCAGAGGATAGGCGGATTTTCTCTGGCCGCCATGAATGGCGACTTTACGGTTGTTTAAAGGGTGCGCTGTTATGCGCACTTTTTTTATATGCATAACCTGGCAAAGAAGCGCACAACTAATCGTTTTGGTTATATCTCTGGGTGAGGTTTACTGTCAGCGTCAATCATTTGTGGAGAAGCTGGCAATGAAACACCTCTTGCAGCAGTGGTTTAACCAACTGGTCAATGGCGAGAAGCCGAGAGCAGAAGAGCGCGAATTCGATCTTAGCAACCATATCGACCTGCTGATTCCCATCAGCCAACTGTATGGCGTTGAATTCCATCCATCGGTGTATCGCTACTATGAGAGATGAGCGCCTACACCATGTAATACGCTACAGCTACTGGAATGAGCTGTGCGCTGAGGAATAAAAAACCCGCTGTTAGGCCAGCGGGTTTTTTTATAGCGGAAATTAATTGAGCGCGTTTTTAACCGCGAGGTAATCCCAACCGTGGGTTGAGCGCATAGCGGTATGCGTTCCGACACCCTTTAAGACGTCAGGACATTTGGATTTATTAATTGTGGTTGCATTGTACAGAACGATGATGTTTAAGTCGTCCTTCAAGGCTTTATCGCATTCATACTCAATATAACTTCGATGATCTACTGAGTATCCCCGGTCACATTGACTACTTAGACTATTGTAGCTATCACAGTATCGACAGCCGCCACTCCGTGCTGCCTTGGTATTGTTTCCGACGATGAGGACAAATGTTTTTGAGGCATTTAAGCGTGTTGCAAGGGACGATTTTATATTGCAATTTAAACTGCTATCTCTGGCTTGTGTTATATCGTGAGCGTCGGTGAAAGAGAAGTCCCAGTATTTGCTCTCATTCCAGGTATGTAATTGTTCAATGGCATCCTGATCGCCATCCCATTCACCCGCAATGTATGTTTTGGTACGGTATAACATGGTTTGTCACTCCTTTGTTGTGAAAAATCCTACCTATACTTCAGTTGAAAGATGTCCCTTGTGTAAAGTCTTTTTCTCGACTTAAAACTATTTAATTATGAGGTTTAATAACTGTATGTGCCTCGCCTGTTAAATTTTGCAGGGAGTTTATAAGCCGCTTCTTGCCATCTGAAGCTCAAATAGGTTTACTTTACTAATCTTGTCTTCATGAATAATTATTGTTAATTTCGCAGGATGGGTAAATCGCATTTCACTGACCCTGAATGTCCATAACATGATTTTTAGCAACTCTTCATCACTGATCAGCTTATGCCCCTTAATTCGTGTTATACCCGAACCAAAAATCGGCACAGTAACACTTTGCTGAGCATAAACGCGGTTGACCTTATTCCAAAAGTTAATCAGGAACTCAAGATATTCAGGCATGGATAAATGAGCTTCGTTATACTTGTTGAATTTAGAAAAAGCCGTCAGCAAGTACTCATTCCAGACGCAAATTGTCCCTATTTTATAGCGTTGATTCTTGCCGGATAACCGCGTTGAATTAATTTCAGCAAAGTCTTCTTCTTCGTAGGAATATTCATCAATGTAGGTATCCAATTGTTGCACTGAGCAGGTGAGTTGATCCGTAACAAACTGGCCGTTGAGACTCTGATGAGCAATAACTATGTTATCCACTTTAGTATCAAAGTACTCATTAAAAGCAATCGCTTTTAATCCTTGCTCAGCGAAAATATCGCCAGTTTTAATAGTTACTGTGCTTCCTTCAACAGATAAGTTAATTGCTGTAAGTTTGTTGGCTTTATACCATAACAGGAGATAAATCATTACTAGAACAGCTATGCAAGCCAATCCGGAGTAATGCTTATACTCTTTAGGGATATCCCAAAACAGAGCAACCGCAGCAATGCTTGCCGTTGTGGCGGAAGCATATTTAAAAAAAAGGGTTCTGATTTTTTTATCGCAAAAACTAACCTTTAACATATCCTTCACTCCCTTTTTATAAAAGGCGCACAATTACCTTTGGCATGCTTAATACTATGTTTCGGTAATTGAGGGTTAATCCTATTATCAATGATGGGTAATGCACAACGGTAAGAGGTTTAATTCTCGATTAAAATTACAAAACCATTAAGCATTTCACTAAAAAAATAATCGGCTAAATAAACGAGACATTTCTGCAATACTTAACGTTATTATCATAAGTAATGAGAGGGTTTTGAGCGGAAATTATATTCACATCATGCGATTCTTGCGGAAGTGTAAAAGCAAAAAGCCCGCTTAGTTTCCTAAGCGGGCTTCTCTAAATATGGCTCCTCTGACTGGACTCGAACCAGTGACATACGGATTAACAGTCCGCCGTTCTACCGACTGAACTACAGAGGAATCGTGTGAACGAGGCGAATATTAATGGCGCCTCGTGGCGGTGTCAACAGCTTAAAACACATTTATATTCAACTGGCTAGCATTAGTACAAAGCGATCGCGATTTAAGCAGGTTCTGCTGTCAGTAACGCCAGGCGCGCCAGCGGATCCTGGCGATAGAACTGCTGCAGATGGCGATACATCACCGGGAAACGGTTAGCCAGTAAATCCGGTGCGCTGAAAAAATATTCCGACAGCACGGCAAAGCACTCTGCCGCATCGCTCGCGGCGTAGGGATCGATAGTGGCTGCCTGTTCACCCACTAACTCCACTTCAGCCTCAATCTCTGCCATCGCGTGCTGCAGGTCCTTTTCCCAGTTGGCGACATCGCGCAATGGCATTACCGGAATACCGCTGGTGTAGCCGCTGCCGCGCGCATCAAGTTTGTGTGCCACTTCATGGATCACCAGATTGAAGCCAGAGAGGTCGAAAGAGTCCTGAATATCCAGCGCATTCAGCACTACCGGGCCTTGCGTCCAGCTCTGTCCGGCGTGTACTGCCGGTGCGTGATGGACCAGGCTGTTATCATCTTCCCAGCGGTCATCAACGTTGAATGGCTCGGGATAGATCAGCACTTCATGGAAACCGTCGAGCCACTCAATGCCAAGCTTTAATACAGGCAGGCAAAACAGCAGCGCTAAACGCGCCAGCAGCAGTTCATTAAGTTGCAGGTCCTGCAGGGGAGAGATTTTTTTCTGCTGCAGGAAGCGCTGAGCCAGCGCAGTGAGAGCGGATTGTTCTTCCTGGTCGAGCAGGGAAAAGATCGGCTGCGCCAGCGCCTGTTGCCAGGGTAGCGCCAGTAATGACGTCTCTATTTGCGCGTGCCACGGCCATTTGAACATTGCGTCACTCACTCTTTGGCTGAAAACAGTATGCTGGCGCAGCGCAGTAGAAAGTGCCAGCGCGGAATCAAAGCCGGTTATTCAACCAGTTAGTAGGGGATTTGTCTGTGATTAGCGTGGCAAAGCGGAAAAGTAATGGCGAGGAAATAAAAAGGTCGTCATGAATGACGACCTTACGAGTACGGGCGTGGCAGCGATTCGCGTTAGCGTTCAACACGCTGGAACGCAATCACCCATACCCACGGGTTCACTTCCCAACTAGTGGCACCGTACTGTTTCTGCCACGCTTTGCGATAGGCTTCTTTCGGCGATTCGGAATTCATATTCATCGTAAAGAAGTTATTCAGGAAGTGCGTATCGGTCTGCACGCCTTCCGCCATAATGTCATCTTCACTGATATCCTGAATCTTCTCGGCACGTACCGAGGTTATTTGCAGATCGATGCGGCTAGCCCAACGCGGCATATGAATGGCGGTTTGCCAGCCAAACTGCTCGGCATTTTGCAAATTCTCATCCAGTTGCCCCAGCTCGTTGCTGTCGGCGCGATACTGGCAAAATGCCGGACTACGGAACGGCAGCGGATCGCGTTCATACTCAGCCAACAACGCTTCCGGAACGATCGGGCCGCGCCAGGTTTCACGCACCCATAAACCATCGCCAGCCTGACCAAACGGACAGTGCGAGCTGACATCGGTCATCGACATTAATTTATAGCCGTGCAGATGATTAGCACTGACGTCAAAGGCATGCACGCCTTCGTGATGATCCTGACCCGGGCCAAAGGCCTGAGTTTTCATAATGCGCCGGGTCTGTGTCTGCTGGCCAACCAGCAGGGCGCGCACCCGCTGTTCGGAAAAAAGAATCGGCCGTTCTTTCATTGCATACCTCTTATTGTGTCACAAACCCGAAAACTGCGAAGAATCCCCTCGCATCCGTAGATGTGAGCGTTAGCATAATGGGTTTGAATCAGTTTGCTTAATAATTTGTCGCCTTAGTATCAGGCTATTCTTGCAATTTTAGGTTTTAAAAATGGTTCATAAGCAAAATGTGTGCTGAAAAGGACTTCTAAAGGTTCAGAAGCCAGAATTTTTCCAGATACAGTACGTTATAAAGCCCATAATGGGAACCTTTTCAGATTATGTCGCGTTGATCTGCCCTCCCTGGAGCGGATAAATCAGCACATTTAACTAGAATAAATGGCCTAAGCGAAATTTGTACACAATCGAAATACATTACTCCTGTTAAACAGAGTTATTTAACTTAAACGGCAGTAAGGAAATGCCTAAATCGCTGCGCATGCTAGGCAACAGCTATTAACAGCGCTATAACAAGATCGGGATCTCATTTTTTCACTTTGCCCATCCAGGAAGGATGTAAAAAAAGTGTCATGACCAGGCCGCTATGATGTCCCGAGGAACCCAGATAACAGCAATAACAGGAGAAGCACGATGTCACTTACTCACTGGCAACAACGCTACGAGAACTGGCTGCAGCTGAACTGGCTGCATGATGATAAAGCCCATGATATCGCGCATCTGCGCCGCGTGTGGATGAGTGCCAAACGCATCATGCAGCACAGCGACGCCGATCCTATGGTGGTGATGACCGCCTGCTATTTCCACGATGTGGTTAACCTGCCGAAAAATCACCCTGAGCGTCATTTAGCTTCAACCTACGCGGCCGAAGAGACGCGCCGCATTTTGCAGCAGGATTTCCCTGACTTTCCCTTCGCATTGCTGGACGCCGTCGCGCATGCGGTTCAGGCCCACAGCTTTAGCGCGCGTATCGCGCCGCAAACCCTGGAAGCGAAAATTGTGCAGGATGCCGATCGTCTCGAGTCTTTAGGTGCTATCGGCCTGGCACGCGTTTTCTACACTGCCGGTGCGTTAGGAAGGCCGTTGTTTGATAGCGACGATCCACTGGGCAAGGATCGCGAACTGGATGATGTAAAGTGGACGCTGGATCACTTCCAGAAAAAGCTGCTGGGATTACCACAAACCATGCAAACCGAAGCCGGGCGCTTGTTAGCTGAGCACAACGCTGATTTCCTGGTGCACTATATGGGCAAACTGTGTGCGGAGTTGCAGGGGAATTTGACCTCAATCGATGAATCGGTGTTAAGGGATTTCAGTCCCATACACTCCTAATATTAAATTTTTATGACACTCTGTTAACTTTCGTCGGCTTCCGCTACGTTGTTGTAAATCAAAAGGGAGTATGAAAATGACCGAGACCGTTAACTTAACCATTAAAATTGACCCGGCGCTGAAAGAACACATCAAACAGTTAGCCGCCGATAACCAAATCTCCATGAGCCAGGAGATCGTTAATCGCCTGCAGGCCAGTTTAGATGCGGTTGCGCAACCGGCCATTGATAGTCTGGATACGCAAGAAGCGTCTTCGGATCAGCTCTCTGCCGCAGAACTGAAGCAGATACGTACGCTGCTGAAGAAAGGCAAGAAGAAGAAATAAGCCACAGACCCGTCAGATGACGGGTTTTTTGTGGCTGCGTTTTAACCATGACTGATGCGGAACTGCTGCGCGCGCTGCGCCAGCCGGTCCGATAACTCACGCAGTTGAACAGCGGATTGCACCTGATGCGCGTTCAACGCCTCGTTTTGTTGCAGTTGGCCACTCATCTCCACCACTTCTAGTGCGATCTTTTTCACCCGATGACTTTGCGCGGCGCTATTTTGCTGCAGCTCATTCAATTGCGTCACCACGCCGGAAACCGCAGCGCTGATTTGTCCGAACAGTACCTCGAGCGCTTTCACTTTATCGAAGCCATCATGCACATGCTGCTGCGTGTGCTGAATCAATCCATCGATCTGACGCGTAGATGCGCCACTTTGCTGTGACAGCAAACCCATCTCTTTGGCGACGACCGAAAAGCTGCGGCCATAAGCGCCGGCATGAGCGGATTCAATCGCGGCATTGAGTGACAGCAGCCGCGTTTGCATGGACAGATCATCCAGCATGCCCACAATCCCGGCGATGTCATCGGAAGCCGTAACAATCTGCTGCATCTGATTCTCCATGTTATCGACTTCCACCGCGCAGTTACGCATTAACGCATCGGCAGACTGTGCCTCCTGGGTTGCCTGCTGGGAGAACTGGGCGCCGATCTCCACCTCTTCTGAGACGCGATCCAACCGTTGCGACAGATGATGGAAGCTGGCGTTCTGCTTCTGATGTTGCTGCATCACCTGCTCATTATGCTGCTGCATATCTTCAGCACCGGCGGCGACACTGACCGCCACGGTATTAATATCGCGAACGATCTGTTGCAGGCCACGACGCATGGTATCAATCGACAAAAACAACTGACGCGTTTCCAGGGATTGGCGGCGCGGGGTGTTATCGCAGGCCAGCAGATCACCGGTAGCGATCTGTGCCAGCTGCGTATTGGCACGCCGCAGCGGCAAAAGCACGCCACGCATCAGTAAGCTGGAGGCCAGCACCAATAAGGCCATCAGTACCGCGCTGACCATCAGCGACATATTGCGGCTCTGTTTCAAGGTGCTGAGTGTGTTTTGGTTAACGCTGCTCAGTTGCTGGTTGGCCTGCTCGATTTCACTGAACCAGGCATCATTAAACTGCTGCTGGAATGCCTGCATCGGCACCATAAAAAAGGCGTTGATGTCGTTGGCTGCCAGTCCTTTCAACTGCTCCTGCAATCCTTGCGCCAGCATAGCGAAACCCTGCGCCAGCGGACTTTCGGCGTTAGCGTGGTAGGCGGCAAACTGTTGCTGCGCCTGTTGCAGCGAATCATCGGCCGCCGTGGCGAGGCTTTTCCAGCTGTCCACCGAGCCACTTTGCTGGTCCTGCATTAAATAGATGCCGGCGCGATGGCTGCTATCGCTGGCCGTAAGCAGTTCGATACGGGCTTTATCCAGCAGGGCCAGGCGTTCACGCAGTTGATTCGCCTGTTGCAGCGAGGTTTGCGTCTGCTTGACGTGGTTGTTGAGTAGCAACACACCCGCAAATTGCAGCAGGCAGAACAGCAGAATGAACAGCAAAAACTGGCTACGTAAACTGGTGAGCCACAGCGGTATGCGCAGGGATAACCGCGCGCGCAGTCGATGCGGCAGAGAAAGAACGGACAGGAGTGACATCACACGCCTCCAAAAAATAAAACAGGAGTATTGGCAGCATGCGTGACAGTTTGGTGACAGCGGGCGCGATTAAGCGGAAAACAGCATAAAGCGCGGCCCTAAATAAAATTGTGGTCCTGAATAGCTAGGCTTTTTGCGTGGTGTATTGCTCAATCAGCGGCAATAACAGCTGCGCCACCGCAGCAAATACCGGCACCACCACCGAATTGCCAAACTGCTTGTAAGCTTGGGTATCGGATACAGGAATGCGGAACTGGCTTTCGCCCGGCGCTTCAAACCCCATCAGACGGGCACATTCGCGCGGCGTTAACCGGCGCGGGCGGCGCGCCATATTGTCGGCCTGCTGGAAATCCGCTTCGCCTTGCGCATGATCCCAGCCGCGATCGATCAAAATTTCCGAGCCATCTTTGTAATATCGCGCCGATAAGGTGCGCACGCAGATATTCTCAATACGCGGATCGTTCAGGCCAAAACCAAAACCGTTGCCTTTGGCTTTATGCTTCTTCGCATACTGATACAGATAGTTCCACAAGATGGGCGACAGCGTATATTTCGCCTCCGGCTGCGCTTCCAGCAGAGTGTGCAGCGGCGGTACGTTTGGCGGATAGAGCGCGGGCAGGGCGCGCAGTGAAAAGCCGTTGCTGAGTCCGCTATCGCGTCGAATACCCACCAACACAATGCGTTCACGATGCTGCGGCAGGAAGTGGCGCGCATCAATAATCTTCGCATCCGGTAAGCCGCTGTCGTTGGCATCCGCTACGTCGTAGCCGAGTTCATCCAGCGTTGCCATGATGATGGCGAAAGTGCGGCCTTTATCATGGCTTTTGAGGTTTTTGACATTTTCCAGCACGAAGAACGGTGGCTTTTTGGCCGCGAGAATGCGCGCCACGTCGAAGAACAGCGTGCCTTGCGCTTCGCACTCAAATCCGTGCGCGCGGCCCAGCGCATTCTTCTTGCTGACGCCCGCCAGCGAGAAGGGCTGGCAGGGAAAGCCGGCCAGCAGCACCTGGTGATCGGGAATGGTGCGATCGATATGCTGATAAATTTCCTGCTCATCGCTGATGCCTGCCGGCTGCGTGACCAGGCGGATGTCACTATTAAACTGATGCTGCTGCGGATCGCTATACAGATTGGCTTTATAGGTGCGCACCGCTTCTTTATTCCATTCGCTGGTAAACACGCACTGGCCGCCAATCTGCTCAAACCCGCGACGAATGCCGCCAATGCCGGCAAACAGATCGACAAACTGGAAGCGGGCATCGTCATAATGCGCCGGACGTGCAGGCAGCAGCGCTTGCAGGCTGGCCACTTCAGCGCTGGAGAGCGGCGGAGCAACACTTTTACCGGCACGAATACGATTCAAACGCGGCACGTTCCAGTCGCGGCCACCGGCTTCGCTAAGGGTGATCACCACATCACGTGCGGCATAGATATCGAGCACCTGCAATAACAGCGACGTCGCGTCATCCTGAGCGGTGGTTAACGGGGAGGGCGAGACGGGCGCGGCGGGGTCGATAGCAAGCATGCGTTTTTCCTTAACAGTGAAGCGGCTATGCTATCACTCCTCAGGCGCTGATGATATTGGCGGGACGTGCCCGCCAATCGGCATTACTTCTTCTTGCGCGCTTCCAGCGCGTATTCCACGCCATTGATGCGTACTTTCACCAACTCGGGCGTTTCGTTGTACTCCGCCGCGTTGGCTTTGGCGGCGCGCAGCAGCAATTCGCCGTTGTTGTTGTAACCGAAACCGACGCTTTTATTGCCGGTCCAGTGCTGCTCAAATACCACCGGTGTTTTGACCGCTTCATCCAGCTCGGCGGCTTTTTCCTCCGCGCATTTGGTAAACACTTTACGATAGAGGAAATGCACGCCAGCGCGATGGCGATCCTCACTGTTGGTATCGAGCAGGACTTTGGTAAAGCCGCTATACACCGCCACTTTGACGTAGATACGACACTCGCCGGTTTTGATCTGCTCAATATGGACTTTGGTAATCGGGCAGGAACCTTCGCTATACCAGCTGCAGGCAATCTGGCTATTCAGCATCTGGAAATAGATGTGGCCAACACCTTCGGCGGTACGATCGCTGAAATCAACCTGAGTGCCGGACATGCTGTTGTATTGCGCATTGCCAATTACGCGCATATGCGCCTGCTGCGACTGCTTCAGCTGAATTTCGCCAACGCACCACCAGGCTTCTTTCGCACTACGGTTATCCATCGCATGCTGCGACGTGACGTAATCATAATTCAGCGAGCCGTTGATAATGGTGCCGCTACTATCAATCTCAATCGAACCGCGCTCATATTCCGACAGCCATTCGCTGTCGGTGGGAGGCGGCGTGAAATCAAAGCCGTGGCTGCCCTGAATATTCTTTTGCAAAGTGATAGTGCGGCAATAGGCCATATTCAGCGGAGAGTCGCAGGCTTCGATATTCATCGCCTCAATAATCCACTGGCCATTAGAGAGATCGCCGGGATCGCTGGAGTGTTCAATCCAGCCATTGCGAATCAGCGATTGGGTGCAGCGCGGTGCATAGATCGCCGGATGCGCGCTGTTGCGCTGAATATTAAAGTTGGAGAGTTCGATAGCGGTAGAGTGATCCCATTTGCCGTTGGGATTATCCGACCAATAGGCATGAATCAGTGAGTTCTGACAATTGCGCGCATACCATTGGTCGATTTTGCAATCGAGTGTGTCGAGCAGATCCAATCCGCGGCCGCCTAAATAACGGAACTCCATGCTGCTGACGCGCAGGAACTGACCGGCTTCAATAATATTTTTAAAGAAGCCTTTGCTATTGGCCGGCAGCGAATTTTGCAGGCTTTCGCCTTCGACGACAAAGCCGGAGATTTCAACATAGCGCGCTTTTACCGAGAACATCACTTCGTTATCTTTGCGATCCGAAAGCAGTGTTGTTGTGGGAAAATAGCCGAAGTTGACTGGCGCTCCCGAAAGTTTAAAGCGGTTAACTTCCTTCGCGGCAATATCAAATTTTGAGATAAAGAATCTGCCGGCGGTAAAACGAATGCCGGTAGCGGGATAATTCTTCTGTGACCAGTTAAACATGCGCGTTACGGCTTCAAGGCAATCGGTTTTGCCATCCGCCACCGCGCCAAAATCCAATACCGTGACGCTGTTATAGTCAAAAACCACTCGTTTCCAGCGCGCGCCTTTGGCGGTCACAATATTCAACCCATAATCTTCAGGCGTGGTTTTATCGGTAATGTCGTAAACGAATAGACCGCCGCCCATCGCCGTACCGGTGGTGTACTCCAGTACGGAAGCAAGCTCACCGACTTTTTTCGGCTCGGTGGCACGTAGCGCCGCGACGTCGCGCAGCTGAATAAGCGCTTCGCCGCCACCGGCATTCGCCAGTTCAAGCACCATTTTACTGAATGAGAGCGGGTTGCCATTGGCATCCAGCACCTGAAGCGTATTACTGCTGCCAGTAGGCGTATCAAGATTGGCACTGTCCGGGTTTTTTACCATGGTCAATCCTATAAAATTGGAAAGGAAATTGAGCGCGCCACAGCAGTATAACTATTTGATTGTTAATGTGTTGGTGAGTGCCATTGCTGAATTTAGTGAAATTACTGGCTGCTTTATAAGTCAAAAAAGAAGTGGATGATTTTGATAATAAAGCGCAGCGGCTGGGTGTGTTTTTACAGAATAATCGCAGCGTTATTTTATGCATGACTGGCACGAAACGGCGATCAAAGCGTTAATGAGCCCAATGGGTTATGCAAACGGATTAATTGAATCGCGCTCGCTTTAATGCGTTTCGCTAACGTGGCTGCTGAATGCGGCTGTGCCGATGTACGCCACACTCTTTGTCTCGCGTGCTTTCGCTTTTGCCCTAAACCGCTAAAGTTGAAGAAGCGCCAAAACAAGGAAACGCCATGGCAGACGTTCATTCGCAAGCTATTCGCAGCAAAAACATGCGCGCCATTCGCAATCAGGACACGGCAATTGAACAGCGTATTGCCTTAATTCTGAAAGATCGTGGTTTTACTTATCGTGTACAGGACAAAGCCTTGCCGGGCCGACCCGATTTTGTCTTGCCGAGCGAGAAAGCGATCATCTTTGTCCATGGCTGTTTCTGGCATCGACATCACTGCTATTTATTCAAGATGCCCGCTACGCGCACTGAATTCTGGAGTGGCAAAATTAACAGCAACGTCGAGCGCGATCGGCGTTATATAGAGCAACTGCGTGAAGGAGGATGGAAAGTTCTGATTGTTTGGGAGTGCGCGCTGCGCGGCAAACTGCAGCTGGCGGATGGCGCGCTTATCGAACGTCTGGAAGAGTGGCTGTTGGCCGCGACCGACAGCAGTGAAATCGATCATCAAGGCTTGCATCACTATCGCGTTGAATAGTGCGAGATTGTTGCTTTTAGCCACCATAACAGTTTAGATCTCCCTTTTCTCTGGGACGCGGAATTGAGCCATGAGCAGCATCAAACTTACCGTTAAGCGCCTGTATCAACTCCGCGATGAGCGGATGGTGAATACCCAAGCCACGGCGCGCATTTATCTTGGCGACCAGCTGGTAGCCACCGAGGAGATCAGCGGCATGACGGAAAGTCCGGTGAGCAAGTATTTGCACGCCGGCGATCTGACGGGGCCGTTACGCGTCGAATGGGACTGTGCGGGCATCGCCGATATGTCAGTGACGGCGGTTGAGCGTTGCCCCTGTTGTCAGGATCACCAACCGGAATAATAAGGAATACCATTTTGGCAGGAACCAGTTTACTCACGCTTCTGGATGATATTGCGACGCTGCTTGACGATATCTCGGTAATGGGCAAAGTTGCAGCAAAGAAGACCGCGGGCGTATTGGGTGACGATTTGTCACTGAATGCGCAGCAGGTTAGCGGTGTCAAAGCCAATCGTGAACTGCCCGTCGTCTGGAGCGTAGCGAAAGGCTCATTTTTAAATAAATTAATCCTGGTACCGCTGGCGTTGCTGATCTCAGCTTTCGCGCCCTGGCTGATTACGCCGCTGCTGATGATTGGTGGTGCCTACCTCTGTTACGAAGGGGTAGAAAAAGTGCTGCATAGCCTGAATCACGACAAATCAGAGCAGAGTCCGGAAGCGCGTCAGCAGCGTCTGGACAAACTGGCGCAGCAGGACGCGGGTGCGTTCGAAAAGGATAAAGTGAAAGGCGCGGTGCGCACCGACTTTATCCTCTCGGCGGAAATCGTGGCGATAACGTTGGGCATTGTCTCCGAAGCGCCGCTGTTGAATCAGGTTTTAATCCTGGCCGGCGTGGCGATTGTCGTGACCATCGGCGTTTATGGCATCGTGGCGATGATCGTGAAAATTGACGATCTCGGTTTTTGGCTGAAGGAGAAATCCTCCAGCGTGGCGCAGGCGATCGGCGGCGTGCTGCTGGCGCTGGCGCCGTGGCTGATGAAAGTGCTGACGCTGGTGGGCACCATTGCGATGTTCCTGGTCGGTGGCGGCATTGTGGTGCACGGCATCACGCCGTTACATCACGCCATCACCGAGTACAGCGCCGGTTTCAACGGCTTTATCTCGACGCTGCTGAGCAACGGCGCCAATCTGGTGATCGGCTTTATCATTGGGTCGATCGTGCTGTTGGGCGTAAATCTGATTGCTAAGCTGCGTAGCTAGCAGTTATAAAGCGCAGGAAATTTCTAATCACGGTCAGGAGAACGATGATGAACGACGATATGTTTGAATTTGATATCGATGCACAGCTGGAACAGGCTGAAGCCAAAGCGGCAGAAAAAGCCAACGAAGTCCCCGCAGAGATCAGCGACGAAGCGGACTGCGAAGGCTGCAAAATCTGATTTTCCTGCCCAGGACGCGTTATCAAAGCCGACAATAAATCTTGTCGGCTTTTTTTATTTACAGGATTTTTAACTGCTTATTCTGATTTGGTCACACTAATAGATTTATCGTATAGGAAAATATCGCGCACCGCTGCTATACCTAATATCGTTCATTCAACGGTTAAAGGAGGGTGCGGTTATGATCTTTGCAATCAGTGACGAAGTTCAGCACAAACAGGGCGGCCCCACGATGGTGGTGACCGGCTATGCCAGCGGAATGGTCGAATGTCGTTGGTATGATGGTTACAGCGTGCGACGTGAGGCGTTTCGCAGTGACGAACTCAGTCACCTATCTTCCGCGCAACAGCTGGCCAGTTAAACACATTCGGGACGGTTCTCGCCGTCCCGAATGTGGTTCCCCCGCATCAAACCTTGCCGTCATTATCCTCTTCAACTGCCTGATAAATTCGCTGCAGGATGTCAGGAAACGCCGATTGCACGCGACTCCAGCTTGGAATAAACGGTTTCTCGTTGGGACGTTCAATAAACGCCTGTCCGGCATCAAGAATCGCCTGAGTAAACATCTCCACCGCCGCTTCTTCAATGTGCTGGTCAAACTTGAGGCCGTTCATGGTGGCTTCATGGTTATAGACCTCCATCATATCCAGCGCATTGCGATAGTAGGTGGCTTTCAGCACGCGGAATGAATCGCTGGTCAGCGGAACGCCCATGGTCGCCAGCTTACGCAGCAGCGACTGCACGATGTCATTACTCATGCGCTTCAATCCGCCGGTTCCGTCATCCTCAGCCAGCGGCTGATGTTTATGATCGTAGTTGTCGGCGATCTCCACCTGACAAGTCTGGCGCGTGGTGTAATTACGATAAATCTCCGACAGCACGCCAATCTCCAGTCCCCAATCGCCAGGAATCTTGATGCCGTTGAGCACGTGGGTGCGCATGGCGAACTCGCCAGAAAGCGGATAACGAAAGCTGGTGAGGTAGTCGAGATATTCGGAGTGGCCGTAAACCTTCTGTAACGAGCGCAGTAGCGGGCCCACCAGCAAACGGCCGACGCGGCCATTCAGCTTGCCATCGGCCACGCGCGCATAAAATCCTTTGCAGAACTCATACTGAAACGATGGATTGGCCAACGGATAGAGCAGACGCGCCAGCATGCCGCGTTCATAGGTAACGATATCGCAGTCGTGCAGCGCCACGCACTGGGTACGATCGGATGCCAGCGTGTAACCGGTACAGAACCACACGTTGCGCCCTTTGCCGGGCTGGCTCGGCGACAATCCCTCTTTATCCAACTCGGCGTCCAGCGCTTTCAGGCGCGGGCCGTCATTCCATAGAATGCGGTGGCGCTGTGGCAGGCGTGAAAAGAACTCACGGGCGAAGAGAAACTGATCGCGATCGGCGCGATCGAGGCCAATCACAATCTCGTCGAGATAGGGCACTTTCGCCAGTTCATTGACGATATTATCCAGCGCCGGCCCTTCCAGTTCCGAGAACAACGAGGGCAAAATCAGCCCCATCTTGCGTTTGCGCGCGAAGCGCACCATCTCTTTTTCCAGCGATTCGACGCTGCGGTGGGTGAGATTATGAAAATTAGTAATGACACCATTCTGGTAAAAATCACTCATCGTCTCATCCTTCAGGTTTTTGGTCGTTAATCGTTAGGCGCAAGAAAATAGTCCAGCCCTTCGCGCCAGCCTTGCGGGCCGACGTGCGCGGTGTAGTAAACATGCTCGCTATCCGTGCGTTGCAGTTCTACCGGCGTTTTGCTGAAGCCCTTAATCACTACGGCGTAGTCGACACGCTCTAACATCGGCACATCATTGGGGCCATCACCTAATCCGAGAGTGATGCGCGACTGGCCTTCTTGCTCGGCCAGATGCTGCTGGATTTGCGCCAGCGCAATGCCTTTGCCGGTGCCGACGGGCATGACGTGCCAGAAACGTCCGCCCTGTGTTAAGGCGAGGTGATGCTCGGCCAGCGCCTCACGGAATGCGGCTAAACGATGCTCGTCGTCGCGCCACAGCACCACTTCGGAGGCTTCGCGTAAGCGGCTCTGACTGGCTTCAGCTAGGGTTAATCCGGTAAAGCGTGCGACGTCGGCGTCGCTAAACTGGTGAAAACCATCGAAGCGGAACTGCGCTTGCAGAGTTTTCAGCGTCTGGCACAGCGTGCGATAGGCTGCGCCAGGCTCCGTTGCGAGGATTTGATCGCCGCCGAATACCACGCGAGCGCCGTTTTCCGCAATAAAGGGGGCACCGGCAATGCCCAGCCGCTTTTGCAGAGGAACAATTTCTGCTGCGGTTTTGCTGGAACAAATCACCAGTGGGATTTGATGTTGTTTCAGACGCGCCAGCCATTCGCTGGCGGCATCCCAGTTGTAGTCATGATGATCCAGCAGTGAGCCATCAAGATCGGTCACGACCATCAGTGAAGAGTTAAGACTCAGCATCATCACACTCCTAACGCCAGTGGCATCCGTAAAGCGAAGAGTAATCAGTATAATAGCGGAATCACGATCACACTTTTCCGCGGGGACAGGCGAGCGACAACCAGGATAATTCTTAAATTCTATTCACAGTAGATTTGTCCATGCACGGTTTGTGCACAGCAAATAATCAGTAGCGACGCGGTGCGTGCGGCGATTTAGATGAATGGTTATACGAAAATGTTCAATTTACATGCAGGGATAAGACTTGTCTTAAGTGTGCTAAGGCGTAATCTGGCTTGGTGTTAAGAATTCCCTGGTGTAACGAATTTACTGATTTACTTTACCCGGCCATCCCGCCGGGTATTTTTTTGAAATCGATTTCATCGGTTCACTTCGCTGATAGCGAAGTCGCGGATGTCGAGTTCGAAGGCTTCGGCTAACTCGGCGCAGGAGTCATAGGCCTCACCGTTTACCCTAACGCGATGAGCGTGCTCGGCTTCCATAAACTCTTTCACCTCGCCCGACGTTCTCTTCTGAATCGCTTCCAGCAGCGCATCGACATCAATATTCACGTCGCGCTGCACATTCTCGCTGTACTCTTTTGCAGTCGTCATGGCGGCCTCCCAGAGGCGATCGGATGTATTACCAGTATAGACGGTGGTGGAGAGGGGGGAGGGAAGCGGAATAGCAGGCAAAAAAAAGCCCGCGCTGCGCGGGCAAAAATCCTTGTTACTTTTAGGTTGACTGCGCCTTTGGGGTTGGTGCAGTAGTGAGAAGTGTACGAGCAGCCGATGTCAAAAGTCTCTCTGCGAAACGTTAAGAAAGTGAAAAGTCGCATCCTGACAAACTTTTACCTGCCTTTAAATGCAATGCGTGTAGCAGCGTCTATGCTTAGCGATTGATTGCTAAGTGTTATCAGGGAGAGAGTATGGACTTTTTACGTATTGTGATTGCGATTTTAGTGCCCCCGCTGGGTGTATTCCTGCAGGTCGGTTTTGGTGGAGCCTTCTGGCTTAATATCTTGCTAACGCTGTGCGGTTACATTCCAGGTATCGTGCATGCCGTGTGGGTTATCGCCCGACGCTGATCGCGATCAGGCGGTCATGATTATCTTCCGTTACACTGTGTCGCAGGACAAATTGTGGAGAGTAATCAATGAAGGTGAATGACCGCGTTACGGTAAAAACCGATGGCGGCCCGCGCCGTGTGGGTACGGTGCTGGCCGTGGAAGCATTTAATGAAGGCACCATGTATCTGGTGGCGTTGGATGATTACCCGCTGGGGATTTGGTTCTTCAATGAAAGCGACCATGCGGAAGGGGTTTTTGTCGAGCCGTATGAAGGGGCTTGATTGATTTTTGCCCTTACCTACTTATTCCCTCTCCCACAAGTGGGAGAGGGAATAAGTGCGGGGCAACCCGCACCTAAATCTCAAACTGCGCCCCGATCCAAATTAAAACGTTTCCCAATTATCATTCCCCGACGTCGCCAACGCCGGACGTGGCGCCAGATTCGGCGTGCGTAAGGCGGACTGCGCGGCTTTAGCAACCTGCGCCACCGGCGTGTCATTCAAGCGGAACACCGCCACCGCCTGCGTCAATCTGCCGGCCTGATCTTCCAGCGAGGCCGCAGCCGAAGAGGCTTCTTCAACCAGCGAGGCGTTCTGCTGCGTCACGTTATCCATTTCGGTCACCGCCAGGCTAACCTGCTGAATGCCACGGCTCTGCTCATCTGAGGCGGCAGCAATTTCCGCCATGATGTCGGTAACGCGACGCACCGCTTCAACAATTTCACTCATGGTATTACCGGCTTCACCGACCTGGCGCGAACCGTTGGTAATTAATCCCACCGATTCCGCAATCAGCGTTTCAATCTCTTTGGCGGCCTGCGCACTGCGCTGGGCGAGATTACGTACTTCGCTAGCAACCACCGCAAAACCTCGACCCTGTTCACCCGCACGCGCCGCTTCTACGGCGGCGTTGAGCGCCAGAATGTTGGTCTGAAACGCGATGCTGTTGATGACGTTGGTGATCTCCGCAATCTTCTTCGAACTGCCAGAGATATTCGTCATGGTCTGTACCACGCCGCTCACCAGGTCGCCGCCGCTTCGTGCTTTACCTGAGGCATCTGCGGCCAGCTGGCTGGCATGATGGGCGTTTTCGGCATTCTGCTTCACCGTCGCGGTTAACTGCTCCATGCTGGCGGCAGTTTGCTCCAGTGCGGAGGCTTGTTCCTCAGTGCGCGAGGAGAGATCGGTGTTGCCGGCCGAGATCTCGCTAGAACCCTGGTAAATCGCCACCGCACCTTCACGCACCGTTCCCACGGTGCGCACCAGCGACGCCTGCATCAGCTGCAGGTTATGCAGTAAGCTGCCGATCTCGCTGCGACCGTAGGCCTGCTCCGGTGCCGTTAAGTCGCCTTGCGCGATGCGCTCAATACGATCAACCGATTGGCGCAGCGGTGTAATCACCACACGACGCAGGAATACAAAGGTGAGCAGTACCAGCACCAGCGCCGCAGCAAAGGCAATCGCCATGGCAATAAAGCCGACGCGCGATTGGTGGGCGGCTTCAGCGTTAATCGTTTCTGCGCGGTCGGTGCGGATCTTAATCGCTTTCAGCAACACCGCGTTGTAAGCATCATCCAGCTTGCGCGTCACATCCGTTTCCTGCGCCACGATGCCCTCGAAGCTGCCTTGTTTGGCCGATTCAATCATCGGCTTCAAGCCTTTATCGATATAAGCATTAAAGCTGGCCGTCAGCGGCTCATCGAGCGCAATGTCGGCCGGGGTTTTCGCCTTACGATCCATATACAGCTTGAAGCCTTCACGCGCCTGCTTAATACGTGTCTCGGTGCGCGCTAAATCGGCACGATAGCCATCCATCTCGCCAATACGCGCGGCGGCGCCAGATTGCAGCACATTCAGACGCGCGGTGCGCAGATGGTTTGAGCTGTTAGAGATGCCCATACGAATTTGAATTTCTTCGGTCGCATCATTGAGTGAATTGTTACTTTGAATCAAAAAGTAGCTGGCGAGTCCAATGCACAGGGCAAAAAGCAGCAGAATGCCACCAAAGATCATACTGAACAGAGGCATCAGGCGCAGGTTCTGCCAGATGCTGAGCTTATATTGCTCATCAATCGATGCTGTTTTCATATCCTTGCTCTCATGTAGGTAGGTGTTATGAGAGTAAGCATCGGCAGGTGAGGGGAAAGGATTAGGCAGGAAAGTGGGATCAAACCCGCAAAACGAAAAAAGGCCAATCCCGTGGATTGGCCCTTCACCCCTTCATACTTCAAGCTGCAGGCGCGTTGGCTGCAGGTGTACACCCAAGTCACTTATTTTAATAAGCGCCGAGCGTTCACCGCGTTGCTGCCTGTCTGTAGCTCAAATTATTCCGGTAAATTAACGTTTGGAAATTATCGCACGTTAACATAAATCCCTGAGGTGACATTATCAGTCAAACGTACCACATGATAAATTACCTGCTTATTATGGGTTTTAATTTTACGTTTAATATTACCTTTGTGTGACGAAACCGTTTTGGCTTTAATTTGCATCTGGTCTGAAATCTGAATGGTGTCATGACCTGACATCCACATTTTCAGCATATTCGATTCAGTCTGACTTAATGTCAGTGGATGCACGTCGAGCCCGGCAGAAATACGCGGCGAAGCGTTGAGTTTCTTTTGCAAGTAGGTTCCTAATAAGGAATCCAACGTCGAAGTTTTTATCGATTTTGATGTAATAATCAGGTTCTTACGAACGTAGAGGTATTCCTCAAAATGGATATTCGAGATCGCCATGAATATAAAGAATAAGGTATCTGGATGCTGCATAATAATGGCACGAATACGATCGCTAGAATCAGATTCGTGAATAAAGCACTCTTCGTTGATAAACACGACACCCGGCTTTATTTGCTCACATCTTTGTTGCAATTGTTCAATGTCAGACACAGGAGTAATATTTTTCTTTTTAACTCCTTTAGCTGCCATATAGTCAGACAATCCGAGGCGTGTGTAATTACATGAATCCATAATAATCGTTGGCATTATAGCGACCCTCACCAATTTGTTATCCGTTTAAATCAACGATGAATACGCGTTTGCGGTACGAGAGAAATTTCCAAAGACACTTTTTTATTCTGCTCAGCAGATTGGCGTTAGTTATCCATGCGCCATCATGACTCTTCCCTGAACCGTGCTGCGAAGTTATTTTTTATAGTACATCCACATCACTCTGAACCCAGCCATAGTGGGAATGGCTGAGCATTTGCATTAAGTGTTTAATTCGCTCTGTTTGAGAGCCCTGTCACTATCGCGCAGATCACAGACAAATCTGATAGGACAAATCTTAAAAACATTTGTAATGCGAAAGTGTGACGCTTTAGCGAGCGTTGACAATGCCGGAAAAAAGGGATTTAGACAAGAAAAATCGCTGTGAATTTTTTTTTGTTTAAAAACAGCCCTTTGAGCATTTAATCAACCAATTCCCAAGGTTTAGCCCCTTAGGAATCGTCTGACTAAAATACGCGAAGCGCGGTTTAATAAGAATAATTTTCACCTAAAATGCGCACTTATCAGAATTTCCTCAGTTGATTTCTGAGAAATATGGTTCGAAAAATGCACTGACTGATTTTGATTGCTTAACTATTACTTAAGGACGCCTACAGAATAGTTAATCAACCAGCGCGGGAAAGTTCTGACATAAACTGGGCGAGTAAATCAAAGACTTCGCTGAACAGATGTTCACAGAAGGGAGCAAGCAGCGGCATCATCAACCCTACACTCAGGATGCCTACCGTTAAGGTAATCGGGAAGCCAACCGCGAAAATGGAGAGCTGTGGTGAAACACGGTTTAACAAACCTAGTGCCATGTTTAGCGTGAGGAGCAGAACTATTAAGGGCAGCGCTAACATCATGCCATTAAGGAAAATTAATCCGGCGGCTTTGACTAACGCCATAAAGGCGTTGGCGTTGAGAGGCTGATCGCTGATCGGCAAAGTATGAAAACTGTCCACCAACAACGAAATCAACCAAAGATGGCCATTGAAGGTCAGGAACAGCAGCATCGCCAGCATATCGAGAAAACGCGCCAGCACCGGCATGTTTAACCGGCTACCGGGGTCAAAGAAGGTGGCGAACGACAAGCCCATCTGCAAACCAATTACTTCACCCGCCATCCGTACCGCGGCAAAGGCGAACTGCATCGTTAGGCCCAGGCTTACGCCAATCAGCAGCTGCTGTAACAGTAACCAAAAGCCTGCAGGGGTAAATAAGGTGGCTTCAACCGGCGGCAATAGCGGAATGATGATCCAGGTAGTGACAACCGCCAGACCAATTTTGACCCGCTTGGGAATCGATTTTTCACTTAGCACCGGCGCGCTGGCAAACAGCGCCAGCAAACGCACCATCGGCCAGAAAAATTGCGCGACCCAATGAATCAGCTGGCTGCTATCGAGGTTAATCATCAGCCAATGATGTAAGGCAGGTTGTTAAACAGGGTACGCATATAGTCCAGCATCAGATTCAGCATCCATGGACCGGCGATCACCGCGGTGGCCGCAACGGCCAGAATTTTCGGGATAAAGGAGAGCGTTTGTTCGTTGATCTGGGTTGCCGCTTGCAACACGCTAATGATCAAACCGCTAATTAACGCGACCAGCAACATCGGTGCCGCCATCAACAGGGCGACACGCATTGCTTCCTGGCCCATAACCATCACTGATTCAGGTGTCATGCTGCACTCCTAAGGAAAGAAAGGTGAGGGCGATTGCCACTCAAGAGTAGAAGCTTTGCGCCAGCGAACCCACCAGCAGCTGCCAGCCATCCACCAATACAAACAGCATCAGCTTGAACGGCAGGGAGATGGTCGCGGGCGGCACCATCATCATCCCCAGCGCCATTAACACGCTGGCGACCACCAGATCGATGATCAGGAAAGGGATGAACACGGTAAAACCAATCTGGAAGGCGGTTTTCAGTTCACTGGTGACATAAGCCGGCAACAGAATGCGCATCGGCACCGCTTCCGGGCCTTCAATTGGCGCGGTGTTGGCGAGACGGGCAAACAGCGCCAGGTCGGCTTCACGCGTTTGACGCAGCATAAATTCACGCAGCGGCTGCGCACCTTTATCGATGGCGTCAGCCATGCTGATTTTGTCCTGGCTGAACGGCAAATAGGCGTCGGAATAGATCTTGTCGAAGGTCGGCGCCATGATAAAAAAGGTCAGAAACAGCGCCAGGCCTAGTAGCACCTGGTTCGGTGGCGCGGAAGGCGTGCCGAGGGCGTTACGCAGCAGACCAAACACAATAATGATGCGGGTGAAGCTGGTCATCATCAGCAACACCGCCGGTATAAAGGTCAGCGAAGTGATGAACACCAGCGTCTGCACCGGCAGCGACCAGCTCTGTCCGCCATTGGCCAGCGGTTGGCTGATTAAGCCCGGCAGCTGCGCATGGGCAACCGGTGCCAGCAATAAAAGCGGCAGAAGAGCGAGTAATCGACGCATCATTAGGGTTTTCCGGGACGTTTAACCAGGTTCTGGAACAGCTGACGAAAATCTTGTGGTGCTACGCTGTTACCGGTTTGTTCTTCCGGCGGCAGCGGTGGCAAAGAGTGCAGATGGGTGATTTGCTGCGCGGTGACGCCCAACACCAGGCGTGCATCGGCGGTATCCACAATCACCACGCGCTCACGCTGGCCAACCTGCACGGTGGCGCTGACTTTTAACGCCTGGCCAGTCACCGTTTTCGGCGCAAAACCCAGGCGTTTAGCCAGCCAGCCGCAGGCCAGAATCAGCAGAACAATCACCGCCAGCACGCTGCTGACTTGTCCAATCACCGAACCGGTGGAGACCACCGGCTGGCTGTGAACCGGCTGTTCGCTTTGCGTGTTCTTCAACATGCTTAACGGCTCAGACGACGCATACGTTCAGACGGGGTGATGATGTCGGTGATGCGCACGCCATATTTGTCGTTTACCACCACTACTTCACCCTGGGCGATCAGATAACCGTTGATCAGAATATCCAGCGGCTCACCGGCGAGGCCATCCAGCGCCACCACGGAACCCTGCGTCAGACGCAGCAGCTCTTTGATGGTCATCTTGGTGCGGCCCAGCTCCACGGTCAGTTTGACCGGGATGTCCATAATCAGATCGATATCCTGCAGCGAACCGCTGATGCCAGGATTCTCTAACGATTTGAACACATTCTCGGTCGGATCAGGCGCGCTGGTCGCGGTCTGTTCGTTCATAGCTGCAGCCCACAGATCGTCCGCGGAGATGTCGTCATCGGACGGTTTCTTGCTGTCACTCATCGGGCTGTTCCTCGTTCAGCGAATTCAAAATCGGGTTAATCAAATGTTCTACACGCAGGGCATACTGGCCATTAATGGTGCCGTATTGGCTGGTCAGTACCGGTACGCCATCAACGTGAGCAATGATGCGGTCCGGCTTCTCAATGGGCAGGACGTCACCAGGTTTCAGCTGCAAAATGCGTGACAGACGCAGCGATGTTTCGGCGAAGTGGGCAATCAGCTCCAGCTCCGAGTGCTGCACCTGTTTCACCAGATTGTCGCGCCAGTGGTTATCTTCCTGACGTGAGTTTTCCAGCGGTGGATTGACCAACAGCTCGCGCAGCGGCTCAATCATCGAAAACGGAATACAGATATTGAATTCACCCACCAGGTTACCAATTTCCACCTGGAACGGCGTGTTGACCACGATATCGTTCGGGGAAGTGGTGATGTTGGTGAACTTCACCTGCATCTCTGAACGCACATACTCCACGTCCAGCGGATAAATCGCCTTCCAGGCGTCGCTGTAGCCATCCAGCGCCAGCTTCAACATGCGGCGGATGACGCGCTGTTCGGTATGGGTAAATTCACGGCCTTCTACTTTGGTCGGAAAACGACCGTCGCCGCCAAACAGGTTATCGACAGCAATAAATACCAGGCTCGGTGAAAACACCACCAGTGCCGTACCGCGCAGCGGCTTCAGGTGGATCAGGTTCAGGTTGGTTGGCACCGGCAGGTTGCGGGCAAACTCGTGGTACGGCTGAATCTTGATCGCACCCACGCTGATATCTGGGCTACGGCGCAGCAGGTTAAACAGCGCCATACGGAATTGACGGGCAAAGCGCTCGTTGATGATCTCCAGCGCCTGCAGACGCTCACGTACCACGCGACGCTGGGTATTGGGATCATAGGGGCGGATATCGCCATCGGCCCCTTTGGAACTGTTCTCTACTTCCGCACTGTCACTGTCGCCATTAAGCAGCGCGTCAATCTCAGCCTGGGAGAGAATGCTATCGCCCATTAAATCACCTCAAAATGAAGGCGGTAAACAGCACGTCACTGACGGCCTGAGCCGGTTGACCTTTTACCAGCGGCGGCGCCAGCACCTGTTTGATCTGCTCAACCAGGGCCTGTTTGCCTTGCTCTGTTGCCAGTGCCGTCGCGTTTTGACGCGACAGCAGTAACAGCAGACGGCTGCGCACTTCCGGCAGGTAATCATTCAACCGACGACGGGTATCCTCATCGGGCAGACGCAGGGTGAACCCCACGTACAGCACGCGGTCAGGATCGTTGTCAGGATTGACCAGGTTTACTGTAAACGTATCCATTGCAAAAAATACTGGAGCAGCCGGTGGCTCGACTTTCGCCGCTTCCGGTTGGCTACCCTCGTGTTTATTCATCATTCGCCAGACTGCATAGCCTGCCACGCTGCAAGCGGCCAGCGTTACAATCAGTAACACCGGTAGTAGTAGTGAACGTTTGCGGCCTTTAGCTTTCGCGTTATCAGACATGTTTGCAGTTACTTCCTGTGAATTATGGGCAAGCCTCTCGGCTTACCTGGACAGATTATCCCGCGTCTTAAGTCAAACAATGGGAAGAAAAGACGCGGGTTTTACGCTTACCTTCAGCGTTTAGCGGCTGTCAGGCAAAGATATCGACAGCGCCGTTACCGGCCACGCGCGCTTGAAGGGCTGCCGGGACGGCAATAGGCGTTATCTCGTTGTCACTGTCCTGGGAGAGGGTAAAGCTGCCGTGCTGTCCGTCACGACGTCCCTCCTGTTGGCCCTGATAACTCTGGCCCTGTGCGAAGGCGTCGCTGCTGACGTTACTCTGTCCCAGGTTAATACCGCTCTCCGCCAGCGCTGTACGCAGTTGAGGGAGAGCCGCTTCCAGCGCGGCCCTCACTTGGCTGTGGCTGGAAACCATACTTAACTGTGCCTGATCCTTATCAAGGCTCAGGCTGATCTGAATCGCGCCCAGATCCTGCGGATGTAAGCGCAACTCGGCGTTCTGCTGCCCGTTGCGGCTAAACATCACAATCTGCTGACTCAGCGCTTGCTGCCACTCGTCGCTGCCGAGCTGCGCATTCAGCATCGGCGTCGACGGCGTGGTGCTGGTCGAGGCGGTGCTGGTCACCAGCGAACTGCTGCTGCTGAGCGGGGCGCTGGTCAACGGCGCAACCGGGTCATCACTGACCGGCGCGGCGCTGCGCTCTTCCGGCTTGCTCAACGCATTCAGCACCTGCTTAAAACTTTCATCCAGCGTCAAAGCGCCGTTATTACTTGCCAATGTACTGACGCTGCTGCTGGTTTGCGTGCTGGCAGCCGTTTGCGTTAAGCGCGTTCCTGCATCACTGGCTTGACTCTTTGCGCTATCCGGCTGCGTTGCTTCTTCTTTTATTGCACTTTCCAGCGAACCACTTAACAGTGCTGAATTAAGCGAAGCGCGCGTGTCGGTTTTGCCGGCACTCACGCTTTCTGTTACCGCCGTCTGACTGCTGCGGTTCTCAACCGCCACCGGCAACATGGCAAATAGCGCCTGCACATTCTGTAAGTCGCTGGCAGTTAACGAACTTGCCTCAGGCTTATCTTTATCATCGGCTGATTTCAGCGTGGCTTTAGTGTTTTCCGGCTGTAAAAGTGCGTTTAACGCATCCGGTTTCTCCAGCGCCTGCAATAACGCGCTTAACGAGGCTTTGCTGGCGTCTTTTTCATCAACTTCTGCTGGCAGATCAGTTGATTGCGTGTTAACAGCTTGTTGCTTCGCCAGCGTCAGCAAGCGGTTACCCAGTTCGGTAATAAAACCCTGCGGCAGCGTATCCGTGGCCGCCAGCAGATCTGATGAAACTGAAGTGTCAGCGTCTCCCAAACCCGAGGTTTGCGTAGCAACTGTTGGCAGCGTAATCATTCGCCTTTCCTCAATGCGGCCCGTTGGGCAAATTCATCCATCCGTTTCTGATCGAGACGGTTTTCTTGTCGTAATGCATTTTCTTCAGCGCGGGTAATCAGCGTTTGATAGGCATTGAGTCGCTTATGCTTTTCGCGCCAGTTGCTCAGCGCGGTATCGAGACGCTGATTCCACTGTGAAAGCTGCTGGCGATGCTGATCGATGGCTTTTTCCAGCGTCTGAATAAACTGGTGATAATTGGTCCAGCGGGTGCTGGCGATGCCGCCGGACATATCCTGATTGAGCTTGTTGCGATACTCATCCTGATAATCCAGCAGCATGCTGAGTTGTTCGTCGGCCTGCTGCACGCCGCGGCGCATATCACCGAGGTGAATCACCGCACTCTCCAGTTCTTGCTCCGCCATATCGCGCAGCTTATTGATCGCACTGGTGGTTTTCATGGCTCAACCTCGCTTAGCGCTAACCGAACATCGCCTGCAGATGCAAACAGGCATCGTCGTAGTCGCTGCGTTCGAAAATTCCCTGATGCAGGAAGGCTTCCATCTCTGGATAGAGCTTGATGGCTCGGTCCAGCATCGGATCGCTGCCTGCGGCATACGCCCCCACGCTCACCAGATCGCGGTTACGCTGGAAGCTGGAGAGCAACTGTTTGAACTGGCGCACGCGCGCATAGTGCGTCTCATCAATTAATGAGGTCATGGCGCGGCTAATCGAGGCTTCAATATCAATGGCCGGATAGTGACCGGCTTCCGCCAAGCGACGTGACAACACAATGTGGCCGTCGAGAATCGCACGCGCCGAGTCAGCAATCGGGTCCTGCTGATCGTCACCTTCGGTCAACACGGTGTAAAACGCGGTGATGGATCCGCCGCCGTGGGTGCCGTTACCGGCACGTTCCACCAGCGCCGGCAGTTTGGCGAACACCGAAGGCGGATAGCCTTTGGTGGCCGGCGGCTCACCGATCGCCAGCGCGATTTCACGCTGCGCCATGGCGTAGCGGGTGAGGGAATCCATAATCAGCAGCACATGCTGACCGCGATCGCGGAAATCTTCGGCGATGCGCGTGGCATAGGCCGCACCCTGCATACGCAGCAGCGGTGACACATCTGCGGGCGCGGCGATCACCACCGAACGCGCGCGACCTTCAGCGCCAAGGATGTTTTCAATGAACTCTTTGACTTCGCGACCACGTTCACCAATCAAACCGACCACGATGACATCGGCTTTGGTGTAGCGCGCCATCATGCCGAGCAGCACGCTTTTACCGACGCCAGAACCGGCGAACAGGCCCATACGCTGGCCGCGACCCACCGTCAGCAGTGCGTTGATGGCGCGCACGCCGGTATCCAGCACATCTTCAATTGGCGTACGTTGTAGCGGGTTAAACGGGGCGGTGATCAGCGGGGCCCGATAGCCGGTTTCCGGCGATGGCAAGCCATCCAGCGGTTTGCCGCTACCATCGAGTACGCGACCGAGGAGCTCCGGGCCAAGCAGCATCTGTTTGCCGCTGTGGCCACTGTCGCCGCTGACGCGCGCATACACGCGGGCGCCGGGTAAGATGCCGTCCACTTCTTCCAGCGGCATCATTAACAGTTTCTGCCCATTGAAGCCGACCACTTCACTTTCAACTTCGGTAATCTTGCTGCCGTCGGTACGTTCAATAATGCAGGTGGCACCCAGCGGCAGCTGCAGGCCGGTGGCCTCCAGTACTAAACCGGTGGCGCGCGTCAGGCGACCGTAGCGACGCACGGTTTGCACCTGTGAAATGCGGTCTTCGAAGGCGTCGAGCGCGCCGAGCCAGCGTGAAAGGCGTGAGGAAGTCATTACAGTGTCCCCGGAGCGGCCAGACGGCACAGCTCCTGCCAGCGTGTTGCCACGCTGGCGTCGAGATCGCCATCTTCGGCGCTGAGTTTACAGCCGCCCGGATGCAGGGTGCTGTCAGCCAGCAAGCGCCAGCCGTGCAGATCCAGCGTTGGACCAAGCGTCTGCTCAATGCGCTGCAAATCATCCGGATGCACGCGCAGCTGCGGTTTGCCGCTGAACATCGGCTCCTGCTGAATCAGCTGCTGAATCTGGCGCAGCAGGGCGCTGCCATCCACCTGCGTGGCCTGACCAATCACCGTGCGCGCGGCTTCCAGCGCCAGCTGCATCAGGCGCGAGGCAATCACGCTGTCCAGCGCTTCAAGCGTGTGATGGAACTCGGTTACCAGCTGCTGCATACGTGCCTGCAGCGGGGCTTGCTGCTGCTGCGCATCGGCTAAACCTTGCTGAAAACCGGCGTCATAGCCGTTCTGCTGCGCTTCGGCAAAACCCTTTTGATAACCTTCGCTGTAGCCCTGCGTCTGCGCATCTTTGCGCATCTGCTGCTGCATACGTTCCAGCTGTTGTTGCTGTTCAGCTTCGGCGCTCAGCTCAACCTCGCTCTCCGCTTCCTCTGGCTGCGGCTCCGGTTCAGTGCGAAATGCGCTGCCTAAATCATCAGGCTGCCAGCGCTGCCACGCGCGGGCGGAAAAGGCATCAGACATAGGTTTCCTCGCCACCACCAATCACCATCTCGCCGGATTCTGCTAAGCGACGCACCACCAGCAGGATGGCTTTCTGTTCGTTCTCCACCGCCGACATACGTACCGGGCCGCGGTTGGCCAGATCGTCGCGCAGGATATCGGCCGCACGGGCTGACATGTTCTTGAGGAACTTCTCGCGCAGCGGCTGCTCGGCACCTTTCAGGGCGACCAGCAACTGCTCGGATTCCACTTCCTGCAACAGACGCTGGATGCTGCGATCGTCCACTTCCACCAGGTTTTCGAACAGGAACATCTCGTCGATGATCTTCTGTGCCAGCTCGCCATCGAAGTCGCGTACCGCTTCGATAACCGCTTCTTCCTGCTGAGTTTTCATCAGGTTGATAATTTCTGCTGCGGTTCTCACGCCGCCCATCTTCGCGCGCTTGAGGTTGGTGCCGTCGAGCAGGCCGTTGAGCACTTCGGTCAGCTCCGCCAGCGCCGCCGGCTGGACACCACCGAAGGTGGCGATACGCAGCATCACATCGTGGCGCAGACGCTCGTCGAACAGCGCCAGAATATCCGCCGCCTGGCCACGTTTGAGGTGGACCAAAATGGTGGCGATAATCTGCGGATGCTCGTCGCGGATAAGATCCGCTGCCGCCTGCGGCTCCATGAAGTTGAGCGTTTCCATGCCGCTGGTGGTCTCGTTTTTCTCGAGAATATCTTCCAGCAGGCTTGAGGCGCGCTCTTCGCCCAGCGCTTTGATCAGCACCGAACGCAGGTATTCGTTGGAGTTGAGGCTCAGCGCCGCGAACTGTTCTGCATCAACTTCAAACTCACGCAGCACTTCCGTCAGCTGCTTGTGCGACACCTGACGCATTGCCGCCATCGCCGCACTCAGGTGCTGCACTTCACGCTGGTTGAGGTGTTTGAACACCTCCGCCGCGCGCTCTTCGCCGATGGTCATCATCAGAATGGCGCTTTTTTCTGTACCGGTCAGACTCATAGTTCTTTACTCATCCATTCGCGGATAACCAGCGCCACAACGCGCGGATCGTTTTCAGACATGTCGCGGATACGCTGGCTCATCACCTCGGCGCTCATGCGGTTAGTAGATTTACGCTCCTGATCCAACTCATCTTTGCTGAGCTGAACGTTAAAGGCTTCTTCCTCTTCCATCGCTGCAGAGCGAGCTGCCAGCGCTTCAGCGGCCGCTTTCTCTTGCTCTTTCTTACGCATCAGCTGTGGACGTACCAGCTTGCGATAGAGGATGAAGCCGACCAGCGCCACCAGCAGCCAGCGACCGGCGGTCATCAGCTGATCGAAGAATGCTTGCTGCTGCCAGAATGGCAGGTCGCCACCGCTTGGCTCGGTCATGTTGAACTGCGAGTTCACCACGTTGACGCTGTCGCCACGCGTTTGCGAATAGCCCATCGCTTCGCGGGTTAAATCTTCAATCTGCTTGATCTGTTGCTCGTTCAGCGCCACCGCTTTGCCTTTACCGTCATCTCGATAGTTGACGACCACGGCAACGGAGAGACGCTGCACATCGCCCACGTTCAGCTTGGTATGACGAATGGTGCGATCCAGCTCGTAGTTAACGGTGTCGTTACGGGTGGAGCTGCTTGGGCCGCTACTTTGCGCCGTGCTAGTGGTAGTGGTGCCGTTGTTCTGCGCGTTGGCGTTTTGACCGTTGGCGTTCTGACCATTAGCAGTATTGTTCTGCGGATTGGTCACCGGCGCGGTGTTGGCTGGCGCCGGTTGATTCGACAAGGCGCCCGGCACGCCGCCTGGGTACGGGCTGCCGTTCTGTTCAGAGTTGCTGGTCTGGCGTGAACGCACTGCGGAGTTGTTCGGATTGGCGTTCGGCTGATATTTCTCGTCGGTTTGCTCGCTGCGGTCAAAGTTGATCTGCGCCGTCACCTGCGCATGCACATTGCCCTGGCCAACAATCGGGTTAAGGATGGCTTCGATGCGCTGCTGGAAGCGCGCTTCCACTTCAGAGGCATATTTCAGCTGAGCATCATTCAGGTCGCGGCCTTCGCTATCCGAGCGGGTCAGCAGACGGCCGGTCTGATCGACCACCGTAACGTTGCCCGGCGGTAAACCCGCCACGCTGCTGGAAACCATATGCTGAATGGCCTGAATTTGGCCTTCATCTAATGCACGACCCGGCTGCAGATTCAGCGTCACCGAAGCGGAAGGGGACTTTTGCTCACGCACAAACAGCGTCGGTTTTGGCATTGCCAGATGCACGCGCACGCTCTTCACCGGTCCGAGCGTTTCAATGGTGCGCGACAGTTCGCCTTCCAGCGCACGCTGGTAGTTGATCTGCTCGCTAAACTGGCTGATACCGAACTTCTCTTTATCCATCAGCTCGAAGCCCACGTTGCCACCTTTCGGCAGACCTTGCTGGGCCAGACGCAGACGCAGTTCATGCACTTTATCGGCGGGCACCATCAGTGCGCCACCGTTGTCAGCAAACTGGTAAGGGATGTTCATTTGCGTCAGCTGGGTGACGATCGCGCCGCCATCCTCATCGGAGAGGTTGTTATAAAGGACGCGATAGTCTGGCGCCTTTGCCCACAGCACCAACGCAAAAACCACTGCGATGACGGCAGCGGCGGCAATGATTAAGGGAATTCGCGGATTGGCGCGCAGGCGGGCGAGAAGGTCACTGAAGCCTTTCTTTGCTGTATCCTGTGTAGCGGCTGCACTCGCATTCATGACCGTTTCCTGCCTGACATAATTGACCGGGTGTGTGGTTGTGACAAAACTGACTCCCTGAATACGTCCAAAATGAAATTCCAAACTAATGCGGGCATTATTTGATGAATCGTGTCACTTCGATGGTTGGATAAGCCGGGTTTTTTGTGTTCATTTAGCGCCTTTGTCCTATTGACAGTGTGATAACTTTCTCATCGTGAAAATTTAATCCCTTCTTTAATGAGGAACAGGCAATGTCAATTCAGGCCATTGATGGTGTGTTGCAGCAGCTGCAGATGACGTCTTTGCAGGCCAGCGGTAAGCAGGCTGAGTCAGGCAATCAGGTGGATTTCAGCGCCACGATGAAAGCAGCGCTGGATAAGATCAGCGAAAGCCAGACGTCCGCACGCACTCAGGCGCAGGATTTCGAGATGGGTAAACCGGGCATTCAGTTAAACGATGTGATGGTCGATCTGCAAAAGTCTTCTATCTCTATGCAGATGGGCGTGCAGGTGCGTAACAAATTGGTGTCGGCTTATACCGATATCATGAGTATGCAGGTGTAGGTTCTCTGACGGATAAGTATTACTAAGTCGTGAATCAGAGCGCTTTGTTATGGGGCAGGGTTGGGCAGTCTCGTTACGTTTTGGCCCGGAATGCTCCTAAGCTATCAGGCAATTCTTTCCTTGAATGAGCCGCCAGCACCAAACATTTTGGACACATAACAAAATTTGCGTTACATCAACTAAAGATACAATTGCTAACAATAAATGACATTCCTGGTGCAAAACCAAGACAATTCTTATAACATAAGCCCATCTACTACAATGATGGATTATTACGGTGAAAATCAAAATTGCTGTTGTTGGAGCCTCTGTATTACTGACGGCTACCGTTGCTTTTGCTGGCATGGCATATAGTAACGACAAACCTGATTACGTTATCAAAGCTGAAAACTCGACCAATAACTTTTTAATGTACTCATACGGTCCGGGTAAATGCACGGCCTCGAAAGGTTCCGCGCATCAGTGGGAAATGGAGTGCTCTTATGATGGTGGCGAAGATTTAGTCAAATATTCAGTCCTGCCTTCCAACGAACAGCGCCATGGCAAAAGTGGTAAGTTCCGTCTGGTCGCGCAAAACCAATTAGCGGCTGAAAGTGCGACCAGAGGTTTAACGCGTTATCTCAATATCACTACCGATAAAATTTAGCCTTTAAGCAATAACATTAGGCTGAATCATCCTTTCGACATCAAGACGCTATTTATTATGTCGCCAACTGGCGACTTTTTCCGTTTTTCCGAATTAAACGCGGAAATGGCGTCGCTAAAGCAGGGGATAATTGCATGTCGTTTCGGGTATAGTTCACCCGGGTGATTATGTTCGAAGCGAGTGGCAAGGTGACTGCCAGAATTAAGCCCAATTTCCGGCCTTATGCGCTGCATTATTTCGAGAAGAGGATTCTCACGTGAAGAAAACCCTGCTTTTTTTTAGCGCTATCGTCCTGCTTGCAGGATGCGATAAGGATGCTGCGACGTTTTATCCGCAAATGAAAAACTACGCTTACCTCTATCAATTTGAAGCGCTGCCTGGAAACGTCAAAAGCACCCATCAAACGCTGTTTACCGCAGATGGACAGCAAATCTTCGAGGTGAATGCCGATTTTGACCGCAACGGCTGCCTCACGCATGTGAAGTCTGTCGGTAAAGCGGGCGAAGTGATTGAAGTCTCGCGCGACGGTGATGCATTAAAGGGCAGCGAAAACGGACAGGATGTGGTGGTGACGCTGGATAAAAACTGCGCCATGGTGAAGAAAGTCACGCCGACCATGACGGTTGATATTGCCTATAACAAACAGGGTTTGGTTGAGCAGATTTCCTCTCCCGCCTCCGATGCAGCGTTTCACCTCGCGTATAACAGTGATGGCGAAATGGCGGTATTAAGTATTACTCAGGCCGGAACAGAAGTGTCGCGTGCTAGCGCGGTGCGGGCAGAAGATAAGAATAAGATTTCGGATGTGGTCACCACGGTGAAGCGTAATGATCAAATCAAAACCGTGAGTAATGTCTGCAAATACAAAAACGCGGTGCCTTATTACTGCGACATTATTACCACCGATGCGGCAGGCAAGGTGGTTGATAAGCAGTATGGCAAAATCGACGTTAGCTATTATTAATAAAAAACGCCGTTCAATGACGGCGTTTTTTAATTTGGGCTGATGCTATTTAATTTCCGGCCACGCTACGGATGGGAAGCCATTTAACAGCGGATGGGCAAACAGGAAACCCTGGAACTGGCTGATACCGGCAGCTTCCAGCCACATCCACTCTTCGGCTTGCTCCACACCTTCAGCAATAACCGCAATCTCCAGCGACGCACAGCACTTAATAATGGCGTGCATAATCGCCTGCTTCGGACCGCTTTTGTGAACATCGCGAATAATATCGCGATCGATTTTGATTTTGTCCGGCTGGAATTTAGATAACAGCGACAAACCGGCAAAACCGGCACCAAAATCGTCCAGCGCCAGACTGATACCGGCGGCTTTGAGCTTTCTCACTTCGGCGGCGAACTCATCGGAGCGCGAAATGATCTCATTCTCGGTAACTTCCACGATGATCTGCTGCGGCACCAGTCCACTGGCGGTGATCTCCTGCAGCAGAAAATCGACCGCATTCGGCACCGTCACCAGCGACATCGGCAGCAGATTGATCGACAAGCGATGCTCGCCAATCCCGAGTTTGCTCGCCACGTTAAACGCCAGTTTTTTCGAGCGAATATCCGCGTGGTAAACCGCTTCGCCACCAAAAGCGGAGAAATACTCATCCGGTGAGCCGCCGGTGGGCGTGCGGATCAGTGCTTCAAACGAGGTGACGCGACGCGCGAAGGGATCGATGATCGGTTGAAAGGCAAAGCGGCAATCCTGCACGCTCTGATCAAGATCATCCAGCTCATTTAACCAGGCTTCATCGGGAATAAATTCCCAGGTATTGGCTGGCGGGATTTCAAAGTAGTTCTCTTTATCCCGTGCCACCACGAAGGTGCGTAAAAACTGCAGCGCACGATCTTTATAGGTGAGCTGGTAGCGAGAGGTACCTTTATCCAGCACCGCTTGCAGCACGCTCTCTTTGTCGTGCTCACGCAGATCGAACAACTCCATGCCGACCTTGCCAAACCGGCGTTCTGGCGCGAAGTCATGCATCAGTTCCACCAGATTATGGTGGCGCGCATCCTGGCAAATACGCTGATAAATGCCCTGCACCGCATCGCGCGGCCCTTCCAGCAGCTGGAAAAAATGCAGGCCATCAAACAGTAAGATGCCGGTGACATCCGAGTTTTTATTTTTGCTATTGGCTTTAGCAACCATATCTTCGAGCGTTTTAATCGGCACGTGGTCGTGCAGATGGCTGCGATAAAGAATTGTGGTAAGCATGGCGATTGTCCGACGAAATTATTATTTTGCGGCTACATTAACAGGCTTACCGCGGGGTCTGTCCATAGCTTCCCGCGCTAAGGCTAAACTTTTTTCAAAATAACAGCTTAAGCGAAGCGGCTAGCCGCTTCGATAACGCCGCAGCTCCATTAAAGTGCCGATAATTTGCAGGCCAGCGTCTGCCGAGTGTAGCTGTGGAAAATCATCGTTCAGCGGTCGTAAGACGAAATGTTGCCCAGCAGATTGCTGAGCTTGCTGACGATAAATGCGCACCAGCGCCACGCCATTTGCTAGCGCCAGCACCACATCGCCAGGCTGCGGCGGAACATTGGGATCAAAGATTAAGCTGTCCCCGGGGCGATAGTCGGGCTGCATCGATTGATCTTCCACCGTTATCGCTAAGGCGCCATCGCTGAGTGTGCTTTCACTGTAGAGAAAACGCGTCGCCTGTTGTTGCAGCAGTAAACGCTGTTCGCCCAACCACGCGGCCGCTTGCGTCAGACTGATCAATGGCACCGTCGCAACAGGTACCGCGCTCGGCGCTGCTGAAAACACCTCGCCATCACCATCAATAATCCATGCCGCGGTACATTGCAGCCACTGCGCCAGCCGCAGCAGGTTTTCCCCACGCGGTACGGTTTCCTCTTTTTCCCATTGCGATACAGCCACATGCGAAACGCCGATGCTTTTAGCCAGCGCCTGCTGTGTTAACTGCAGTGCTTTACGTCGTGCCCGGATGCGTTCACCGGAAGATTCTTTTTTCATCATCTTGACATCTCCTGAAGGATTGACTTAAGTATACTTAAATTGATGAAATAAAGTAAACTTAAATTCAGGCGTTGACCGCGAAGCTGGCAAGGGTGGTCAGCGTGCTCTTGAGGCGCAACCCTTGCCAGGGGTGAGAGGTGAAGCATGGAAAGTAGTTTAGTCACCAGCGTAGGTGCGTTGCTTCTCGGCGGCGGCGCAGCAGCTGTGTTCTGGAAACCGTTAATGGCGGGGATTGCCGCTATCGTCACCAGCAATCGTGCCGGCGGGGAGATCATCACCAGCTACAAAGAACAGGTGATGCTGCTCAAAGAGGGTCATGCCTTGATGCGCCAGGAAAACGATGAGTTGCGCATCCGTCATGACAAAAACCTGCGGCGTATCTCTTCGCTGGAGACCGATCTGCGGCTGATTAAAAACGCGTTAAGCATTTTGCTGGCAACCACTGAAGCCGAGCACAGCGATAAATTTCGCAGTCAGGTCAACCAACTGATTACCACTCTGGAGGAGAGTCGTGATGACGCAGATAAACAGTGAGTACGTAGTGAAAAACCATCGGCGCCAGCTGTTTTTCGGCGGCTTTCTACTGATGCTGTCGCTGATGTGCGTGGCGATGACGGTGCTGTTCCTGTTCGTCAGTAACAGCGCCAATCAGCGGGTTGAGGAGATCCGGCAACAGTACCGCACCATCTCCGAGCGGCGTGAAGCCCGCGTGGCGGAGTTGACCAGCCAGTTGGTGGCGCTGCAGAACACACTCGATGGCATAAACAAGCATCCGGCCAGCGCACCGGCTGAGAAAGTGAAACCGGCTGAAGGAGAGAAGTCGCCACCTCAACCCAAGCGTTAAGGAGGGGATCATGCGCATTACCACGTGGATTGCAGCCAGTGTTGCCCGACTGCGGTCTTTATTAAGTCAGAAGGAGAACGTTATGAGCGATCAAATTGTTATCGATCCAACCACCAATGCTGCGGTAAGCGCTAGCGCAGCCACTCCCCAGGCTTCCTCACCCGCGGAGGATTTTGCCAACGAAGTCGCTACGCCAGCAGCGCCAGCAGCTGCCGTCACCGCAGTTCCGGCGGCAGCGCCTGCGGCTGACGTCTCAACCGAGGCTGCCCCCGCTGCTGCGCCTGAAGCTGTGGCGGTTGCGCCTACTGAAGCTGTACCGGTCGCTGTACCGGAGGCGGTGACCGCTGCGCCAGCGGAAGAGGTGCCACCCACGGCACCCGAGGTGGCAACTCCCGTTGCAGCCGCAGCGGCGCCGGCCACCGCAACGCAGGAGGCCAGTCATGCCAGCGAAGGATTCTCAGAAGGGGTGAAAGATTTTGCCCAGGCGTTCAAATTTGTCGAGCAGGGGGTGATCAAATTGGGGGATGCCGCCAAGGATGAGCTGATTGAACTGGCGAGGAAGTATCTGTAATGCAGGACGACTCGCCAAAGGGGACCGGGATGTCCCCTGTTAATTAACAGGTTTTAGACACTTCCGATTATTCCTAATGCGGCTTCGATATTTTGTACTACCTTTAATCATTCAAGCGTTATTTAAATCGTCTTATTAAGCGAAAAGGAAGATAGCATGAGTGATACAGAAACTGTAAAAACCAAAACTGACTACTTGCGTGATGTCACCTCCCAGCTTAAAGAGATGCGCCACTACGCGCAGACCAATACTGAGACGCTTTCTGCCCACTGGCTGGCGTTTGATGCGGGTGAGTACAAAGACCCGGAGTATGCGGGACGTTTTGACACCTTGCTCAACAAACAGGGCAAGCTGTTAGATGATATTGATGAGGCGATTCAGGACCTGGAAATCGCCATCAACCATGCCGAGCAGGAAAGCTAAGCTTGTCATGCACTGGTGGCCTAATCGGCCACCAGCCACATTTCCGCTTCATCGAACATCTCTTCAACAATCCGCGCAATCGTCGCTTTATCGTTCTTACTCATATCGGTATCAATCGCGTTCCGTTCCATTGGTTTGACGCGCACCTCAATATCGGGAAAGACGCGCTGTACACGCTTTTCCAACTCCTGCAAAATCATCTCGCGTGCGCCCGGTAATCCGGCCACATTGCGCTTATCGTAAATCAGTTCCACAAACATCAGGGCGTTCCATTCAGCGGATTGGGTGCGCCATGGTACTGTAAATAAAAACAGGGGTAAACATGCGCCAACTGGTTATCGATATCTTGCTGAAAATGGCAAAAATGGATGTGGAGGCAAAGGAGCTGGTGGCGCAGGTTGAGGCGCAGTCATTACTGATTGCGGCACTGCTGATTCAGGCTAAAGAGAACAACTCGCTGACCATTTCCGAAACGGTACAAGAGGCCATTGTGACGGCTTCGCGTGCATCGCAGGAGTTTCTACAATCGGATGTTGATCTGCTGCTCACCCACGTTAATCGTCTACTGGCGGTAGCAAGCTATATTGAAATTAAAGGAATAGAGCGGGAAGGGTAGAAAAATATTACCTCTGGAAGTGGAAATCCAGCAACACTTCCAGAGGCGGTGCAACAGCACCATTCGTTCAAGGACAATCTACGACTTACGTCGTGATGAGTAAGTTATACAAGTTAGAACGACTTGTACAACTTTTTCCTGATCATTTTGAGTGGTTGGAGCTGTATCCTTGATGCATATTCAACAGCTTGGGCGTTAAAGCTCGTTCTTGATGCAGAACTCTTCCCACGTCATGCCCAAAGCTTCGGCATGAGATTTCAGATATTTTTCAATGGCATCGGCGGCTACGGCTTTATCCGGCTCGGCCAGCTGAATGGAAAACAGCATGCCATCCAGCTTCTTCTGACGCAGAAACGCGGCGTAAATGCGTTCAGCGTGCCACGCGCGTAATTGGGCCAGCGACAGGTTCGCCTGGCGCGCATCGCTCTCGGTGAATTCATCCAGTGCAGACTGAAAATCGGGGTGGGCGGCGAAAAACATGGTGCGCGCCTGAGCGTAATACTCTTCTGGGGTTTTCATTCGGGGATTCCTGCGTATCAACTTGCGCGCTAGTGTAACGCGCGCAAGTGGCCTTGTCAGTTGCAGAGCTTTAACAATGCACGCATCGTGACGGCCAGCGCACTGGCTCAGTTGGGGTTCCCTGGTCGCCATGAATGGCGACCCTACAGGCGTTACAGCGATGACGAGTCAGTAAGACGCATTGATGCTGCAGCGCGGGTGTTGAGGCGACATCCCAGCCCGCTGAGCGAGTAAGGGATTCCAGGGCGAGCCGCAGGGATGCGGCGAGAGGCGGCGCTGAGCAGGAGCGAATCGCCGCCGGTCCGTCAGGAATCGTGAAGGAGTGAAGGCACCGCGTAGCGGCGGGATGGGCTGGCGCAGGGCCCGGGAGTGAAGAGGGCGTGGCCAGACGCCCTCTTCTCGGTCGCCGCACGACATAGCTGAAACTGCCCCAGCAGATGGCGAACGAAAGTTGCTCAGAGCTTAACTGATCGGCATTACGCAATTTATTGCGCGATGAATCGCGCCGCTACGGAATGTGCGCTACCGATCAATGCAACTGCTGATAAATGCGCGTGACGTCCTGCTGATTCTTCGCCAGAGTTTCGTCCAGCGTCAGTTTACCGCTCAGCATATCCGCCAGATTCTGCCCGACGGCATTACCCATCTGATCAAATCCTGGAATACTCACGTACTGCACGCCCTGATAGGGCACCGGATTAAGCGTTGGTTGCTCGACGGTGGCCGATTCAATCGCCGCACGCACCTGCGCCGCATACGGTGCCAGGCGCTGATAACTGGGTTGCTGATAGGTTGAATTGCGGCTGCCCGGCGGCACCGCGCCCCAACCAACGGTATCCGCAACTTGCTGAATATACTGTTTTGACGTCGCCCAGCTGATAAAAGCGATGGCCGCATCGCGATTCGGCGTATGCGCGGGAACGGCCAGCGCCCACGACCACAGCCAGTTGGAACCGTTACGCGTGATGCCGCCCGGCGCAGGGGCAAAGGCCAGCTTATCCGCCACCAATGAAATCTGCGGATTAACCAGCAGACCGGCTGCCACCGTACTGTCGATCCACATCGCGCACTTGCCCTGTGCTGTCAGACGCAAAATCTGGCCAAAGCTGTTGTTCACCGTATCTGGCGGCCCGTCCTGTTTCACCATCTGCAAGTAATCGCCGAGCGCTTCGCGCCACTCCGCAGAGTTGAGCGTGGGTTGCCAGTTCTCATCGAACCACTGCGCGCCATAGGCGTTGGCCATGGTGGTGAGGAGCGCAACGTTATCGCCCCAGCCAGGCTGACCGCGCAAGCACAGGCCGTAAATGCCTTGCTGCTTGTCGGTCAGCTTGGCGGCAAAGTTTTTGATGTCGGTCCAGTCGGGATTATCGGGCATGGTTAGGCCTTTTGCCGCAAACAGGTCTTTGCGGTAATAGGTCATGCTGCTTTCACCGTAGAACGGCAGGGCATACAGGGTTTGCTGCCACGACAGCGCTTTGCGTACCGGAGCGATGAGATCATCGCTATCGTAATCCGCCGGCAGCGTATTCAGCGGCGCCAGCCAGCCTTTTTCGCCCCACAGCGGCGCTTCATAGGTGCCAACGGTAATCACGTCAAACTGCGGCTGGCCGCTATTCATCGCCGACAGCACCGCCTGACGCAGCGCGCCATCATCCATTACGTGCCACTGCAGTTTGACGTCGGGATGTTGCTGTTCATAACGCGTAGAGAGCTGCTGCATGATGGTCATATCGCCGTTGGCGATGGTGGCGATGTTCAGCGTGGTTGCCGCCTGACTCAGCAGCGGCGTGGCCAGTAACATCGCGAGAAGTTTACGCATGATGTCGCTCCTTAGCGCTGTTGCAGGCGGAAGAAGGCCATCTTCTCCACCAGCAATCCAGCATGCTCACTGACGGTTTGGCTGGCGGCGCTGGCTTCCTGCACCAACGAGGCGTTCTGCTGCGTAGCGCCATCCATCTGGATCACCGCAGTATTGACCTGTTCAATGCCGCTGGATTGCTGACGGCTGGCCACGGCAATTTCGCCGACGATATCCACCACGCGCGCCACGCCGTGATTGATGTCATTCAACATGGCCCCGGAACGCTGCACCAGCGCGCTGCCAGCTTCCACCTTGCCGACGCTGGCATCAATCAACGCTTTAATCTCGTGCGCGGCACCGGCAGATCGCTGCGCCAGTTGACGCACTTCGGCGGCCACCACGGCAAAGCCACGGCCTTGCTCACCCGCACGCGCCGCTTCGACGGCCGCGTTTAGCGCCAGCAGGTTGGTCTGGAAGGCAATTTCATCGATCACCCGGTTGATATCGGCGATACGCTTGCTGGAGGATTCAATCTCCTCCATCGCGCTGACCGCATCACGCAGCACGCTGCTGCCGCGTTCGGCCTGATGACGCACATCGGTGGCCAGTTCGTTGGCCTGCGCGGCGTTATCGGCGTTATGTTTTACCGTGGCGGTCATCTGCTCCATGCTGGCGGCGGTTTGCTCCAGCGAGCTGGCCTGCGAATGGGTACGCTCAGAGAGATCATCATTGCCGTCGGCCATCTGACGCGCGGCATCGCTGAGCGCGCTGGCGCTTTCGCCCACTTCGCGCACGATCTCGGCCAGACGCACGTCCATGCGCAGCAGCGATTGCATCAGTTCGCCCATCTCATCACGCGAAACGGTGCCGATATCATGATTCAGTTCACCGGCCGCAATCGACTCGGCGAGTTCGCGTGCCTGACCAATCGAGCGATTGATTGAGCGAATTAGCAGCCAGCCAAACACCAGCGCCACGCTTAAGCCCACCAGCAGAATCACAATCAGGCTATTGCGCGCCAGCTGGTAATCGCTGTTGCTTTGCTGATAGGTGAGTTCTGCATGCTGGCGCATCAGCGCATCCAGCTGGTCAATATCCTGCTGCAGCAGCTGACTGCCGCTGCGCAGGCGGGTTTCAATCACCACTAACGCCGCCGAAGGGTTGCCGCTTTTCAGCAGTTCGCCGGCCTCTTTCAACGCCGTTTGCCAGCCGTCGAGGTGGGTAATAAATTGCTGGCTCAGCGGCTTGGTTTGCGCATCAAACGACAGCTGCTGCCAGGTTTGGCGGTCTTTCGCAATCTGTTCACCGTAGTGCGCAATGCGCGCCAGACGTTTCTCCACTTCGCTGCTGTCAGTCCAGTAGCGCAGGGCATCAAACAGGGTAGAGGATTGTTCCTGCACCATGCGGTACAGGCGGGAAGAGTATTGCAGCGGTAACAGCTCATTCTGGTAGGCATTTTGCGCCCGCTGGTCGGCGGCACGCAGTCCGATGATTCCCCAGATGGCGGCAACAATCAGTAAAATGCACAGCAGGCCGACAATCGATATCAGGCGCGCGCGAAGGGTTAATCGCATAACGGTGTTCTCCGTAACGAAGATGAAGTGTGTAGTGGGTAATTATTATTTTGTGCAGATCCGTTAACTCCAGGATGAGTTATCGGCGCATTAATGAGCGGCTTGAGTTTTTTATGGCGCACACCGCAGGGAAAAACGCGCGGCATACCGCAGATACCTTGCGCAACTGACGGGAAAAATTATAACGTAGCCGCCATTGATGCGAGTGTAGGGAACGAGAATGAAAAAGTGGATGATACTGGCCGCGCTGGCGTTGAGTGGCTGTGCGCAGATCAGCAATTATGACCAGGCCGTGAAAACCCCGGCACCGCTGGAACTGCAGGGCAACTGGCAAACCGTTGGCCCGCAGAGCAAGTTGATCAGCAAGCAGGCGATGGGCAGCCTGATTATCAGTGCCGAAGGCGATACGCTGGATTGCCGCCAGTGGCAGCGAGTGATTGCTAAACCGGGCAAATTAACGCGTTTGGGCGATGATTGGGTCAACGTGACGCGTCAGGTGCGCGTGATGCCGCTGAAGCTGGAGAGCGGTGAGCTGCGTTACGACGGTTTACGCCTGCGTAAAGTGGATCGCCCAACCGTTGAGTGCCAGCAGGCGCTGGACGAAGTGGCGAAGCGCCCGAATGACGCGGTGATTCAGGATATTGAGCCGGCGATTATGCAGCCGGTTTCGGTGTCGTCTAAGCCGGCACAATAATCCTCAGGTCACCATAAATGGCGACCCTACATATTCTGCCCGTAGGGTCGCCATTTATGGTGACCTGAAAATCGTAAAAAAAGGGTGAGAAGATAACTTCTCACCCTTTTTTCATGCCGTACATCGTAACCAATCAACCCTGCGGCAAATACACGCTGCCTTGCTTACCATATGCGCTCATCACCGATTTCTGCATCGATGATTGTCCTACCAGCTGCGTCAGTTCATCCATACGCAGTTGCAGCAGACGCTTCACTTCGCTCTCATTATCGAGGATATGGCGCAACACCGGACGCAGCTGCTCTTGCAGCTGGCGCGACGGTGCGGCGGCTTCGGTTGTTTGCGCCAGTCTTTGCACCGCACTGACATAATCCACTTCCTTGGTAATCAAATCATCCCATTCGCCGTCTGCTGCCAAACGCAGCATTCCATGGCTGAGGTCGAGTAACTGTTGGTAAACGGTGATCAGTGGCGGTGCAATGTTCATTAAACGGCGTCCTGAAGGTGTTGAGGTTGTACGACTTCTTTCCAGGCATCAGCAATATTGCGCAGAAGACCTTCAACTTCTTCGAGGGCTTCGACATCATTACGCAGATTAGCCTGAACCAGACGGCGAACCATATAGGCGTAAAGGCCTAACAGGTTGTCGGTAAGGTCATCGCCTGCTTGCTCATCGAGGCCCTGTTTCAGTCCGCCTTCGATGATGTTAATGGCCTTGGAAATCGAGTTACCTTTTCCCTGGATATTGTTGTCCTGCATAAACAGGCGGGCGCGGACCAGTGCGCTGATCGCACCGTCAAACAGCAAGGTAATCAGCTGCTGTTGATTGGCGCTCATCACTGAGCTCTCCACCCCGATTTTTGCATAGGCTTGTGTGCCGTTAGCGCTGTACATGATCATTCCTTATTAAGACGAGCTGCTTGAGCTTGAGCTGCTGGATGACTCGAACTGCTGCGTCAGGTAGCTGCTGGTCTGGTTTAACGAACTCATCAGCACATCAAGTTGCGTAAACTGAGCTTTATAACGAGCCACCATGTTGTCGATACGCGTACTCATGGTGTTGTACTGATCGGTCAGGTCATTCAGCGTTTTACTCACGCCATCCGTCGCGGCCTGCACGATACCGGTGCTGGACAGCCAACCGGTCAGATTGGTGGCGATAGTGGTGGTGATGCCGGTGGTTTTACCATCACCGACAATCATCTCTTTCACGCCATCCGCGTCGCTGCTCAGCGCAGTTTCCAGTTTGTCGGAATCCAGTTCCAAAGAACCGGTGGTTGGGTCGGTGGTGATACCGATCTGCGCCAGGGTTTTATAGGTGGAAGAACTTTGCGCATTGGTCAGCATGCTTTTCAGCTGGGTCTGAATAGTGCGCAGGGTGCTATCACCTAACAGCGCGCCGTTGCTGGTGTCTTGCGCGTCTGCGCCGACATCAACAGCAGTGTATTTAGTCAGGGTGCTGAACTGATCGAGCAGGGTGTTATAAGCATCGACCCACGTCTTAATCGCGCTTTCCGCTTTTGAGGTGTCTTTGGTGATGGTCAGCGTCTGATTGCCGCTGGTGGTGTCGTTAAGATTGAGAGTGATCCCTTCCAGCGCATCACTAATGGTGTTGCTGCTGTTTTCAATCTCGACATTATTTACCGTCAACTTAGCGTTCTGCGCGGTCACGCTTTCGGTCATTGCATTGCTGCTGCCGGATGCATCGTAGCCAACAATACCTTGCAGCGTGTCATCACCGGTTACGGCAATTTTGCTAACGGCATTATCACTGCCGGTTTCGCTGGAGGTCAGCGATAAACGGTAGCTGCCATCGCCCACTTTAATGATAGTGGCGCTAACGCCGGCATCAGCACTGTTGATCGCATCACGCATACCGGTCAGTGAAGTTTGGTCACTGGTCAGGGCGATGTCTTTGCTGGTGCCATCTTTCAGGGTAATCGACAAGGTACGGCTGCTGGCAGATGAGTCGCCTAGCGCCGTGGTGTTGCTGGTCTGCACTGCTGAAGTCAGGGTCTGCGCCTGCGCCAGCTGGGAAACGCTAATGGTGTATTTACCCGCGACCACAGAACCTGAGGTGGTGGCGCTAAACGCGCTAGAGCTGCTACTTGCTGAGGTTGCGCTGAACAGATCGGCACTGTTTAGCGCGGTGTTCGCGGTCTGGAAAGTAGAAAGCGAGCTTTTCAGCGTGGCGTACGCGCTCAGTTTGGCGGTATAGGCCGTCTGCTGATTAGAGATAGGCGTTAATGACGCTTTCTCAGCAGTGGTCAGGTTATCAAGGATGGTACTTAAATCGAGGCCAGAACCGATACCCAGCGTAGAGATACTTGCCATGTTGTTTCCTTTAAGTGGTCGACACGGAGTTTGAATACCCGGGTTATCGGCTTTGAATAGTCAAAGTTTAAAATTAATTCTCAATCGGTGATGAAGTGAATAGCGTATATAGAGAAGGGTATTTCTGGCGCTAGAAAAAATGATCAAATCTCTAAAGAAGTGAGCGGAGAGGGCGATAAAGATAAGCGTGACAGGTTGAAGGGAAAAATTTTCACCTGGTCCTAAAAAAAATCTAAAGGTTGTTTAAGGGCAGACGATAACAACATTGACGGCGCTGAAGCCGGCGGGTTGAAGCCCACACCTTAACCGAAAGACTTGATTAACAGGAAAATTATCATGGCCCAAGTCATTAATACCAACAGCCTCTCGCTGATCACTCAGAACAACATCAACAAGAACCAGTCTGCTCTGTCTACCTCTATCGAGCGTCTGTCTTCTGGTCTTCGTATTAACAGCGCTAAAGATGACGCAGCGGGCCAGGCCATTGCCAACCGCTTCACCTCTAACATCAACGGCCTGACTCAGGCAGCGCGTAACGCTAACGACGGTATCTCTGCAGCGCAGACCACTGAAGGCGCACTGTCAGAAATCAACAACAACTTACAGCGTATCCGTGAACTGACTGTACAGTCTCAGAACGGTACTAACTCAGATTCTGACCTGTCTTCAATCCAGGACGAAATCAAATCACGTCTGGACGAGATTGACCGTGTATCTGGTCAGACTCAGTTCAACGGCGTGAACGTGCTGGCTAAAGACGGTAAAATGTCTATCCAGGTTGGCGCTAATGATGGTCAGACTATCGATATCAACCTGCAGAAAATCGACTCATCAACTTTGGGTCTGAGCGGTTTTGGTGTTGACAAAACTGCACTGAAAACCAGTGATGCAATTACTCAGGTTGGTGCGAGTGGTGCACTGAAATCTGTTGATTTGTCTTCAGTAGCAACAGCTCTGAAAGTTGATGCAAGCACACTGTCTCTGAAAAACGTTCAGGATTCTACTGGTGCTGCAACTGCTAACTATGTTGTGTCTTCTGGTAGCGACAACTATTCAGTTTCTGTTGACGATGCAAGCGGCACTGTAACCCTGAACACCACTGATGTGACCTACGATGACAGTGCAAATGGTGTTACTGGTGGTTCAATGACCGGTAAATACGTGAAAGTAGGTGCTGATGATACTGGTGCTGCAGTGGGTTACGTTACTGTTCAGGGTAAAGACTATAAAACTGATGCAGGCGCGCTGGTTAACACCAACGACACCACTGGTTCTCAGAACGTAGCAAGCAACATTGGTGATATTGCTGATGCTGCTAACACCAGCGCATATACTGGTGCAGCAACTTCAGATCCACTGGCTCTGCTGGACAAAGCTATCGCGTCTGTAGACAAATTCCGTTCAAGCCTGGGTGCGGTGCAGAACCGTCTGGACTCTGCAATCACCAACCTGAACAACACCACCACTAACCTGTCTGAAGCACAGTCTCGTATTCAGGATGCTGACTACGCTACTGAAGTTTCAAACATGTCTAAAGCACAGATCATCCAGCAGGCGGGTAACTCAGTGTTGGCTAAAGCTAACCAGGTTCCACAGCAGGTTCTGTCTCTGCTGCAGGGCTAATCGCTCTAAGCTCCTTGCTTATCAAACCCCGCTTCGGCGGGGTTTTTTTATATCTGCATATTATGCGCAAGCAGTTATACTCAGCATCCTCCCGCTTCACAGGACGTGTTTAATGCGTATTTTCCTCTTCGCTATGCTGTTGTTATCCGGTTGTACCACCGCAAAACATCCACGCACTAACGTGGTCGTGCCACCGCCGCCGGTTGTGACCGATCTCAACAGCTATATCGCCGGAATCAACTATGCCATCACGACGCAGTTATTTGATGTCGATATCTTTGCAGGCAAAACGTGTGATGTGCGACTTGATTTGGATGACAAAGGACAACTGACGGATATCCATGTATTAACCGGCGATCTCGGCTTATGTACTGCCGCTAAGGAGGCTGTCAAAAACGCTCAATTCCCTGAGCCACCGTCTCAGGAAATTCATCGGGTGATAACGCATCCGGTATTACATTTCGCGCCACAAAAGTGAAACGCACGGCCGGTACATCGTAGGGTCGCCATTCATGGCGACCGCAAGTCAGCACCATCTATAGCAGCGCAATCTATTGCGCCATGCCCGCCATCTCCACCCAATCCGCTTGAAGCTTTACCGGCTTATCGCTAAGGTAAGCGCGTTTTTTCGCCGCCAGGAAACCTTATGACCACCATCGCGCTCATCGACGATCACATGATTGTCCGTTCTGGATTTGCCCAATTACTCGGGCTGGAACCGGATTTTCAGGTCGTTGCTGAATGCGGTTCCGGGCGCGAAGCCCTCAATCAACTACCGGGGCGCGGCGTGCAGGTGTGCATCTGCGATATCTCGATGCCGGATATTTCCGGGCTGGAGTTGCTAAGCCAGCTGCCGAAAGGTATGGCGACCATCATGCTGTCGGTGCACGACAGTCCGGCGCTGGTGGAGCAGGCGCTCAACGCCGGCGCGCGCGGTTTTCTCTCCAAACGTTGCAGCCCCGATGAATTGATCGCGGCGGTGCATACCGTGGCCAAAGGCGGCTGCTACCTAACGCCCGATATCGCCATCAAACTCGCCTCCGCACGGCAGGATCCGCTCACCAAACGCGAACGTCAGGTGGCGGAGAAACTGGCGCAAGGTTTAGCAGTGAAAGAGATCGCTGCCGAACTCGGCCTGTCGCCGAAAACCGTTCACGTTCATCGCGCCAATTTGCTGGAAAAGCTCAATGTCAGCAACGACGTTGAACTGGCGCGCCGCATGTTTGATGGCTGGTAATGCAGCCACTCTTTTCACGGCTGATTACCGTCATCGCCAGTTTTTGTATCTTCTCCGCCGCGTGGTTTTGCCTGTGGAGCATTAGCCTGCATCTGGCGGATCGTCCTGAGCTGGCGGTGTTGCTGTTTCCCTTTGGCCTGCGCCTGGGTTTGATGTTGCAGTGTCCGCGCGCCTACTGGCCGGTGCTGCTCGGTGCCGAGTGGTTGATGCTGTATGGATTATCGCGCGAAGTGGCGCTGGCGCATCTGCCGCTGCTGATGCTCGGAAGCTTATTAACACTGCTGCCGGTGGCATTAATCTCCCGTTATCGTCATCAGCGCGATTGGCACACTTTGCTGTGGCAGGGCGGAGCGATGGTGTGCGCGGCGCTACTGCAAGCCTTGCCGTGGATCGCACAGCCAGCAGCTTTGAACGCGGTACTGCTCACACTGACCGGCGCGCTGACCGTGGCACCCACCTGTTTGGTGATCTGGCACTACCTCACCAGCACCCGCTGGCAGCCGCTCGGCCCTTCGCTGGTGGGACAGCCGGTTAACTGGCGCGTGCGCCATCTGTTTGGTTATGTGCTGCTATTTATCGTCAGCCTATGGTTGCAGCTTGGATTGCCGGCAGAGCTGTCGCGCTTCACGCCATTTTGTCTGGCGTTGCCGATTATCGCGCTGGCGTGGCATTACGGCTGGCAGGGCGCGCTGATCGCCACCTTAATGAACGCCATCGCCCTGATCGCCAGCCAAACCTGGCACGATCACGCGGTCGATCTGCTGCTCTCCCTGCTGGCGCAAAGTCTTACCGGGCTGCTGCTGGGCGCAGGTATTCAGCGTTTACGTGAACTCAATCAGTCGCTGCAAACCGAGTTGCTGCGCAATCGCCGCCTGACGGAACGCTTGCTGGAGACCGAAGAGAGCGTACGACGCGAAGTGGCGCGCGAACTGCACGATGATATCGGCCAAACCATCACCGCGATTCGCACCCAGGCCGGGATCATGCAGCGCATCAGCCCGGAAAGTGGCGTCAAGCAGAGCGGCATGTTGATTGAGCAGCTGTCGCTGGGTATTTATGACTCCGTGCGTCGTTTGCTGGGGCGCTTGCGTCCGCGCCAGTTGGACGATCTCTCGCTGGAGCAGGCTATTCGCTCGCTGATGCGAGAAATGGAGCTGGAAGGGCACGGCATCATTAGCCATCTCGACTGGCACATTGACGAAGCACGACTCAGTGAAGCGCAACGCGTCACGCTGTTTCGTGTCTGTCAGGAAGGACTCAATAATGTGGTGAAACACGCCAGCGCCCGCGCGGTGACGCTGCAAGGCACATTGCAGGACGAGCGGTTGCTGCTGGTCATTGAAGACGACGGCTGCGGCTTGCCGGCGGGTTCCCCGCAGCAAGGTTTTGGCCTTGCCGGCATGCGCGAACGCGTGACGGCGCTAGGCGGCTCGCTGGGGATCGCCTGCACCCACGGCACGCGCGTTAGCGTCACGTTACCGCTGCGCAAGGGATAACCTAAAAATGATGTTCAGATTTCTCAACGCCCCAGCCAGCGCGCAGCCGATCGAGGATAACGCGACCATTGATGCGCGCTATCGCTACTGGCGGCGCCATATCATGATCACCATCTGGCTCGGCTATGCGCTGTTCTATTTCACCCGTAAAAGCTTCAACGCCGCCTCGCCGGAAATTCTGGCGGCGGGCGTGATGACGCGCACAGACATCGGCCTGCTGGCGACGCTGTTTTACATTACTTACGGCCTGTCGAAGTTTTTCTCTGGCATCGTCAGCGACCGCTCCAATGCGCGCTATTTCATGGGCATTGGGCTGATGGCGACGGGCGTGGTCAACATCCTGTTTGGCTTCTCCACTTCGCTGTGGGCGTTCGCGCTACTATGGGTGCTGAATGCGTTTTTCCAGGGATGGGGATCGCCGGTCTGTGCGCGTCTGCTAACCAGCTGGTTTTCCCGCACCGAACGCGGCGGCTGGTGGGCATTGTGGAATACCGCACAAAACGTCGGCGGTGCGCTTATCCCGATGATCGTCGGTGGCGTCGCGCTGCAATATGGCTGGCGCGCCGGCATGATGATTGCCGGCGGACTGGCGATCGTCGCCGGTATTTTTCTCTGCTGGCGCCTGCGCGATCGCCCGCAAACTGTGGGTTTACCGCCGGTGGGTGACTGGCGCCACGATGCGCTGGAGATCGCCCAGCAGCAAGAGGGCGCGGGGCTAAGTCATAAAGAGATCCTCACTAAATATGTGCTGCTCAACCCTTACATCTGGCTGCTATCGCTATGTTACGTGCTGGTTTATGTGGTGCGTGCCGCCATCAATGACTGGGGCAATCTCTACATGTCCGAGACGCTGGGCGTGAATCTGGTGACGGCCAACTCGGCGGTCACCATGTTTGAACTCGGCGGCTTCGGCGGGGCGTTAGTGGCGGGGTGGGGCTCGGATAAATTGTTCAACGGCAATCGCGGACCGATGAACCTGATCTTTGCCGCCGGTATTTTGCTGTCAGTGGGATCGCTGTGGCTGATGCCGTTTGCCAGCCACGTGATGCAGGCAGCGTGTTTCTTTACCATCGGCTTTTTTGTCTTCGGCCCCCAAATGTTGATCGGTATGGCGGCGGCGGAGTGTTCGCACAAAGATGCGGCGGGCGCGGCGACCGGATTTGTTGGCCTGTTTGCCTATCTGGGCGCGTCGCTCTCCGGCTGGCCGCTGGCACGGGTGATCGATGTCTGGCACTGGAGCGGCTTTTTCGCGGTCATCGCCTGCGCGGCGGGGATTTCGGCCCTGCTGCTATTGCCATTCCTGCATGCGCAAACGCCACGCCAGCGCGAGGAAGTGTGATGCATCCCCGCTTTTTGCCTTTACTTCGCCAAAACTAAGAAATTTTCCCGGTTGCGCCGGGCAGTTGTCTCAGGCCGAAACCGCTGCTGATTTTTACAATGCCTGCCATCACGCAGGTCATTAATCAGGAGCACTCCATGCTGGCTTTCTTAAATCAGGTGCGCAAGCCGACCCTGAATCTGTCGCTCGAAGAGCGACGCAAGATGTGGTTCAAACCCTTTATGCAGTCCTATCTGGTGGTCTTTATCGGCTACCTGACCATGTATCTGATCCGCAAAAACTTCAACATTGCGCAGAACGACATGATCACCACCTACGGACTCAGCATGACGCAGCTGGGGATGATTGGGCTCGGCTTCTCCATCACCTACGGCGTCGGGAAAACCCTGGTTTCCTACTACGCCGATGGCAAAAATACCAAGCAGTTCCTGCCGTTTATGCTGATTCTCTCGGCAATTTGTATGCTGGGCTTCAGTGCCAGCATGGGCGCGGGTTCGGTGAGTCTGTTTCTGATGATCGCGTTTTATGCGCTGAGCGGCTTCTTCCAAAGTACTGGCGGCTCCTGTAGCTACTCCACCATCACCAAATGGACGCCGCGCCGCAAACGCGGCAGCTATCTGGGCATGTGGAATATTTCGCATAACCTCGGCGGCGCGGGTGCAGCCGGTGTGGCGCTATTTGGTGCCAATTACCTGTTCGATGGGCATGTGGTCGGCATGTTTGTGTTCCCGTCACTGATCGCCCTGGTCGTCGGCTTTATCGGTCTGCGCTACGGCAGCGATTCACCTGAATCTTACGGTTTGGGCAAAGCCGAAGAGCTGTTTGGTGAAGAGATCAGCGAGGAGGACAAAGAAACTGAAGATCAGGCGATGACCAAGTGGCAGATCTTTGTCGAGTACGTGCTGAAAAACAAAGTGATTTGGCTGCTGTGTTTCGCCAACATCTTCCTGTATGTGGTGCGTATTGGTATCGATCAGTGGTCGACGGTATATGCCTATCAGGAGTTAAAACTGTCGAAAGAGGTGGCGATTCAGGGCTTCACGCTGTTTGAAGTCGGCGCGTTAGTCGGCACGCTGCTGTGGGGCTGGTTATCGGATCTGGCGAATGGTCGTCGTGCGCTGGTGGCATGTGTGGCGTTGGCGTTGATTATCGCCACGCTCGGTGTCTATCAACATGCCAGCAATCAATACGTTTATCTGGCCTCGCTGTTTGCATTGGGCTTTCTGGTGTTTGGTCCGCAACTGCTTATTGGTGTCGCTGCCGTCGGCTTTGTACCGAAAAAAGCCATCGGTGCCGCCGATGGCATCAAAGGCACCTTTGCTTACCTGATCGGTGACAGCTTCGCGAAGTTAGGCTTGGGGATGATCGCCGACGGCACGCCAATCTTTGGCTTAACCGGATGGGCCGGAACTTTTGCCGCGCTGGATGCGGCAGCGATCGGCTGTATTGCCCTGATGGCGCTGGTGGCAGTGTTTGAAGAGCGTAAGATTCGCCGTGAGAAGCGCCTGCAGCGGTTAAAAGCAGCGTAATGGTGCGCCCCGGTTTTCCGCCGGGGCTTTTTTGTCCGTTAATCCTGCTGACCTAAAGCAAATTGATGCGTGGGGCAAAGGACGATTTTAGCGCATACCCTACATCCTGAGAAAAGTAACCAACCTGTTACAGTCCGCCTGCCAATTGCCGATAACTCCCTTCAGAATCATTCCCATTTTTTGAACCACATTTTTCCGTTTCTGGGGTGTCTATGCGCTTCAATTATGACTTGTTACCGGGTGAGCTACTGACCTTCGAAGAGATTGCCCTGCGCTACACGCAGCAGCATCCTGACGAGAAAGAGCTTACCGCCCGCGGGTTGCTGAGCCCGTCGACCAGCTTTCGCAATTTGGTGATCCGCGCGCTGTTTGCGCAGGAGGAGATCAACAGTCCGATTGAGGATCTGCTGTTTGTCTCGGACGATAACGAGCGCAAAAACTATCTGCGCCGCTTTGAACACTATTTGAAAAATCAGCAGGCGTTTCTCTATTTCCGTCGTGACGATGCAGCGCGCAAAGAAGGGCGCTGGAAAGTGGTGGGGGAAACCCAGGTGTTTGCCATGCTCGATCCCAATTCGGCGGCGGCGCAGAATCTGCTAAACGGTCGCGGCTACAAGCTGGTGTTGATGCGTCAAACCGAAGAGGAGGAGTATTGGCAGCTGTTTGATGCGCAGGCGCATCCCTGCTTCCCGCTGTCGCGCAAGATCCAATTCCTCGTGGTACTGAGCACGCCGCAATATAAAGTGCCGAGCGGCGTGATGCCCGGCACCGAAGTGGGGCGACGCGTAAAAGCCAAAGTGTTGCAGCGCACCAGCCAGGCGGAGTTCACCTCGGCGGTGAAAGCGCGCTATGGCGCCTGCATTATTACCGGTACGCAGCTAACCGAGCGGCACAGCTGGCCGTGGGTGGAAGCCTGTTACATCGACACGCAGGAGAATGAAGAGGGGTTTCTGGCCGATAACAGCGCCGATAACGGGTTGTTCCTGCGCAGCGATCTGCAGCGGCTGTTTATCAACAAAATGATAAGCATCAACGCCGAAACCGGTCAGGTGCTGTTTAATCCGGCGCTGGAAACTGAAGCGTTGATTACGCCTTTTTATCAGGCACTTGAGGGCAAAGTTTGCGCATTATGGGATGCGGTGCCGCCTGGCACGCGGGAGCGCCTGCGTAACTTGCGCTAGTCGCTACGCGGATGGCGGTGCGATCCACCGCCATCCATAACAAATTTGAAATAACCTCGCTTTTGCCCGCCTATTCTGCCAATCAAAACCCCTACAGAATTGGATAATCATGCCGATAACTTTATTAACGCAGGGTAGTCAACGTGAACGATCTCTATACCGCCGATGGCGTGATGGATAAACATTCGCTCTGGCAGCGCTACGTTCCTCTGGTGCGGCATGAAGCGCTGCGCTTGCAGGTACGTTTGCCAGCCAGCGTTGAGCTTGACGATCTGCTGCAGGCCGGTGGCATTGGCTTATTAAATGCCGTGGAGCGCTACGATGCGCTGCAGGGCACCGCCTTTACCACCTACGCCGTGCAGCGTATCCGGGGCGCAATGCTGGATGAGCTGCGCAGTCGCGACTGGGCGCCACGCAGCGTGCGCAGAAATGCGCGCGAAGTCGCTGGGGCCATGCATCAGGTAGAACAAGCGTTGGGGCGCTCGGCTACTGAGCAGGAAGTGGCTGAGCGACTGAATGTTTCGCTGGAGGAGTATCGGCAGATTCTGCTCGATACCAACAACAGCCAACTCTTCTCTTACGACGAGTATCGGGAAGAACACGGCGACAGTGCGGAGCTGGTGACGGAGGGGCACGAGGAAGCCAACCCGCTTCATCAGTTATTGGAAGGAAACCTACGTGACCGCGTGATTGAAGCGATTGAGGCGTTGCCTGAACGTGAAAAACTCGTGCTCACACTGTACTACCAGGAAGAACTGAACCTGAAGGAGATTGGCGCGGTGCTGGAAGTGGGGGAATCCCGCGTCAGTCAACTGCACAGTCAGGCGATCAAACGCCTGCGTGCCCGATTATCGGGGGCGCGCTAACAGACTCAGTTCCTGGCGATCGAAAAAAACAATAAAACCGGGGACTCAGCAATGGGAGCCAAAGTTAAAGCCAGACCTTTAAGTCGCTATCTTAAAGACTATAAGCACAGCCAAAGCAATTGTTCACACTGTGGCAAAGTTTTAGATCGTATGGCGTTAGTCTTTCGCGGCCAGATCATCAATAAAGAGGCCATCGCACGCATGGACCAAATGATTGACGATCAGGTGTGGATGAAACTCCAGCCAGAATTGACCGCTTTGTGTCGTTTCTGCAGCGATATTTTTTGTAATACCCATCCGAATTACTTCGACATTATGGCGTTTAAGCAATACCTGTTTGAGCAGACCGAGATGAGCCACAGTACCATACGTGAGTATGTGGTGCGTTTGCGTCGGCTTGATGACATGCTGAAGGCGAAAAACTTCCCGGCAGATCGTTTGCGCGGAAACAGCTGGCATGAGTGTCTGGAGAACGATTTGCCCGATGCGGGTAACAATAACTACCGCATTGCACTGCGTAAATATGACCAGTTTTTAGGCTGGCAGCAGGGCTGAGGGTGATCCCACCCTTGTTGTTGTCGAGCATGACAGCAACAAGGGCAGCACACGTTGAATTCCGGGTGCGACTTTTCTCATCTTCTGCAACACTGTATGGATAACTGCACATTGCCCGAATGGAGGCTGCATTGTCCTTACATCTTCTGCACCAGTTCCCCCGTCTTGAATTACTCGGTGCACCCACGCCGCTTGAGCATTTGCCCCGGCTTTCTGATTATCTGGGTCGCGATATCTTTATTAAGCGCGATGACTTCACGCCGGTGGCGCTGGGCGGTAACAAGCTGCGTAAACTCGAATTCCTGGCGGCCGATGCGCTGCGCGAAGGCGCGGATGTGCTGCTGACGGCGGGCGCCATCCAATCCAACCATGTGCGGCAAACCGCAGCGGTGGCGGCGCGTCTCGGCCTGAAGTGCGTGGCGCTGCTGGAAAACCCGATTGGCACCACCTCTGAAAACTACCTCAGCAACGGCAACCGCCTGCTGCTCGATCTGATGGACGTGGAAATCGTCATGGTTGATGCGCTGCACAATCCCACTGAACAGCTGGCCGCTCATGCCGAACAGCTCGAAGCGCAAGGGTTCCGCCCCTATATTGTGCCGGTCGGCGGCTCTAATGCGCTGGGTGCGCTTGGCTACGTCGAGTGCGCGCAGGAGATCGCCCATCAGAGCGAAGGCGTAGTAGATTTCGCCGCGGTGGTGGTGGCGTCCGGCAGCGCGGGCACGCACGCTGGCCTGGCGATTGGTCTGGAGCAGCTGCTGCCGGAAACCGAGCTGGTGGGCGTTACCGTTTCACGTAAAGTCGCCGCGCAGCTGCCGGTGGTTGAGCGCATCCGCAGCGCGCTGGCTGAACAGCTGGAAGTGCAGGCTAAAGCGCCGATTACCTTGTGGGATGACTACTTCGCGCCGCGCTATGGCGAGCCTAACGATGAAGGAATGGCGGCGGTGAAGCTGCTTGCGCGTCTGGAGGGCATCATGCTCGATCCGGTGTACACCGGCAAAGCGATGGCGGGATTAATTGATGGTATTGCGCAAAACCGCTTCCGTCGCGAAGGGCCGCTGCTGTTTGTGCATACCGGCGGATCGCCTGCGTTATTTGCTTATCACCCTTCGGTCTGAGAAAGATTTTAAAAACGGTTTATAATCCGGCGGTTATTAAGAAACGGTCGCCATGAATGGCGACCCTACAACGGATTGGCTCGGTTTTCGTAGGGTCGCCATTCATGGCGACCGATTCACCAACAAAGCACACAACACATCACAAAAAATGGGGTAAACATGACTTTCTCTCCGATTCGTCGCCAGATGGTGATGGGAATGATGGCGGTCGCGCTGGTCGCGGGCGTCAACGTGAAATCTTTCGCCGCAGACGATCTGCTGGCGCAGGTAAAGAGCAAAGGTGAGCTGCGCGTCGGGCTGGAAGGCACCTATCCGCCGTTCAGCTTCCAGGATGAAAAAGGCCAGCTGACCGGCTTTGAAGTTGAGTTCGCACAGGAGCTGGCCAAGCACCTCGGCGTGAAAGCCGATCTGCGCCCGACCAAATGGGACGGCATGCTGGCGTCGCTGGACTCTAAGCGTATCGATGTGGTGATCAATCAGGTGACCATCTCCGCTGAACGTCAGAAGAAGTATGACTTCTCCACGCCGTACACCATTTCTGGCGTGCAGGCGCTGACGCTGAAGCAAAACGCGGCGGGCATCACCAAGCCGGAGGATTTGTCAGGCAAGAAAGTCGGCGTCGGCCTCGGTTCCAACTACGAGCAGTGGCTGCGTGACAACGTTAAAGGCGTGGATATCCGCACCTATGATGACGACCCAACCAAATATCAGGATCTGCGTTCTAAACGTATTGATGCCATTCTGGTGGATCGCCTAGCGGCGCTGGATCTGGTGAAGAAAACCGGCGATACCATGGCGGTAGCGGGCCCGGCATTCTCCCGTCTGGAATCCGGCGTGGCGCTGCGTAAAGGCAACGACACCTTGCTGAAAGCCATCGACGCGGCCATCGCCGATATGCAGAAAGATGGCTCGCTGAGCAAACTGTCTGAAAAATGGTTCGGCGCGGACGTCACTAAATAATGCAGGAAAGCTTACAACTGGTGCTGGATTCAGCACCATTTCTACTCAAAGGCGCGCTGTTCACGCTGCAGCTGAGTATCGGCGGTATGTTCTTCGGCCTGATACTCGGCTTCGTGCTGGCGCTGATGCGCCTGTCGCACTTCTGGCCGATCAACTGGCTGGCGCGTATCTACGTGTCGATATTTCGCGGTACGCCGCTGATCGCCCAGTTGTTTATGATCTATTACGGTCTGCCGCAGTTTGGCATTGAGCTGGACCCGATTCCGTCGGCGATGATTGGCCTGTCGCTGAATACCGCCGCCTATGCCTCTGAATCACTGCGTGGCGCGATTGCCGCCATTGAGCGTGGACAGTGGGAAGCCGCTGCCAGCATCGGCATGACGCCGTGGCAAACGCTGCGTCGCGTGATCCTGCCACAGGCCGCGCGCACTGCGCTGCCGCCGCTGGGCAACAGCTTTATCAGCCTGGTGAAAGATACCTCGCTGGCCGCCACCATTCAGGTGCCGGAGCTGTTCCGTCAGGCGCAGTTAATCACCTCACGTACGCTGGAAGTGTTCACCATGTATCTGGCGGCATCGCTGATCTACTGGGTGATGGCCACCGTGCTGTCGGCGTTGCAAAACCGGCTTGAAGCGCATGTGAACCGTCAGGATCAGGAGGGCAAATGAGTGCAATTGAAGTCCGTCAGCTGGTGAAACAGTTTCACGGCCAGACAGTGCTGCACGGCATCGACCTCGACGTGGCACCTGGCGAAGTGGTGGCGATTATTGGGCCGAGCGGTTCCGGTAAAACCACGCTGCTGCGCAGTATCAATCTGCTGGAAGTGCCGGAAAGTGGGCGCATCAAAGTGGGTGATATCGCTATCGATGCGGCGCTCGGCCTCAATAAGCAGAAGCAGCTGGTGCGTCAGCTGCGTCAGCAGGTGGGATTTGTCTTCCAGAACTTCAATCTGTTCCCGCACCGTTCGGTACTGGAGAACATTATTGAAGGGCCGGTGATCGTCAAGGGCGAGCCGAAGGCGGAAGCCATCGCACGTGCGCGCAGTTTGCTGGAAAAGGTCGGTTTGCACGGCAAGGAGCAGAGTTTCCCGCGTCGTCTCTCCGGCGGACAGCAGCAGCGCGTAGCGATTGCGCGCGCGCTGGCGATGCGTCCCGAGGTGATCCTGTTCGATGAACCGACCTCGGCGCTGGATCCTGAGCTGGTGGGCGAAGTGCTCAACACCATCCGCGCGCTGGCGCAGGAGAAACGCACCATGGTGATCGTCACCCATGAGATGAGCTTTGCGCGTGACGTCGCCGATCGCGCCATCTTTATGGATCAGGGACGCATCGTGGAGCAGGGCGCGGCGCAGGCGCTGTTCAGCAATCCGCAGCAGGCTCGTACCCGGCAATTTCTCGACAAGTTTCTTAACCAATAATCGTAAGCGTCGTCAGAGCATGGCGGCGCTTCTTTTGATTCGACATGTAAAATCTCTCTAAGTATCTTCTGAAAATATTTTCATCCCACTCCGATAACACCCTGTATTTATTGAAAACGATAAGGTTATAAAACCTGTGGGATTAGGCTAAGTCTTTTTTAAGACAGTCCCGATTGAGACATCTTTGTAAATATAAATAATTCTTTACAAATTCATGGCGCAATTAGGACATCGCAATGACAACTGCCAGGAAAGAGGTCCTCTGGATCAATACCCTCAAAGGGGGCTGTATTTTGATGGTGGTATTACATCACTCCATCATCACCACCTTCGCCCCTTCGCTGCATCATCTCACCGCCGGTCTGCTGCCTGCGCACTGGTGGGTGGCCTTTAATACCTACCTGTCGCCGCTGCGTATGCCAGCGTTCTTCTTTGTTTCGGGCTTGCTGGCGGCGAGCTCGATCACCAAAAAAAGCTGGAAAGAGGTGTTCACCAAGAAGTTCAGCAACATCGTTTATCTCTACCTGCTGTGGGGCGTGATTCAGTGGCTGAGTATTCATTACATCTCCACGCATTTGGGGGAGAGGCTTTCCAGCACTAAAAACGCCGCCTATGCCGACACGCCATTTGAGTTCATTAAGCTGCTGATGACCTCAATGACCAGCCTGTGGTACCTCTACGCGCTGGCCGGTTTCTTCCTGTTCACCAAGTTGTTTCACCGCCAGAAGCTGGCGCTGCTGGCGTTAGGCGTGGTTGCTACCTACGCCGCGCAGTTTAGCCTGATTCCCGGCTGGGGACCTGCCAGCGTGGCGCAGAACTACCTCTACTTCCTGATTGGCGTGTTCTTTAGTCAGGCATTGATTGAGATTAGCGAACTGAAGCGTCAGCACTGGCTGCTGCTCGGCGCGATTGCGCTGATCGGTATCCTGCACCACGTCGGCGGTATCTATAAAAATCCGTTCTACAGCTTGCTGACCATCGTGTTTGGCATTGTGGTATGCCGCTTCCTCAATGAGCGCTTCAATATGGCGTGGCTGAACTGGATTGGACGTAACACGCTGCAAATCTACGTGCTGCATCGCATCTTTATTGAATTGCTGGGGCTGAGTGCGATTGCGCTGGCGCTGCATTACGGCTGGTTTGGCAATGCCGCCTTTAGCTGGGCCTGGGCACTGTTGATGCCGATTACCGGCGTCGCGCTCTGTACCACAATCTCACTGCTGGTGTGGACGCTGCTCAACCGTGGGCCGGGCCGCATGCTGTTCCTCTATCCGCGCCTGCTGCGCAAATCTACGCTGGAAACGAAAAGCGCACCGCTACAATAATAAACCTGCCGGGCCAGTTCGCTGGCCCTAAAAGCTTTGATAGCAGGTCGCCATAAATGGCGACCCTACAACATAAGATATGTTTAATGCTCACCCTCTACCACAACGCTATTATTTCCGCTTATCCATTTGCCACATTAAATAATTACCCCTCTGCAATTTGAATATATATTGGCATACGAATGGGTGGATTGTTCTTAATTTGCCAGAGTGATGCCATTCACATTAATTTTAGTTAAAAACCTTTTAGTGACTCTAATTAAGGCAAATTTCCTTAGCCTGCTCATGATTCTATTTTTGTCTGGATCTGTAAAGTATTGTTATATCAGGACCACAAAAAAACATTTAGGACTTTCGCTACATCATGCCTTCGCCCGCTGTTTAATAATCGTTGAATAACCATACCCGTCATACTTCGGGCTGCAGCTGCGTTGGCTGCGTGTGTTAACCCCAGTCACTTACTTCAGTAAGCTCCTGGGGATTCACCCACTTGCCGCCTTTCTGCAAACCGAATTATTTAGGGTAAAAAATGCTACAACGCTTATTTCCTCAACCTTCTCCTTTAAGACCTACACAGCAACAGCAGCGGAGTCATCATATGAATAACGCCAGAAAAGAAGATATTGCATGGATAAATACTCTAAAAGGAGCGTGCATATTACTGGTGGTGTTGTATCACACCGTCTTACCGGGATTTGAAGGGACGGTAAAATTATTGACGGCTGGGTGGATCCCGGCAGAAATATGGGTGCAGTTTAATACGGTTTTATCGCCGCTACGTATGCCGGCATTTTTCTTTGTTTCCGGCTTACTCGCCACCAACGGAATTTTGCATCGCCCGTGGAAACAGGTATTTACCAGCCGTATTACCAATCTGTTTTATCTCTACATTCTGTGGGGCTTTATTCAGTGGTGGTCCATTGTCGGCATCTCTACGGAGATCACCGGGCAGCGTATTTCGCAGAACCTGAATGCGGCGTACGCCGGTTCGCTGCTGGAGTTTCTTAAGCTTACGTTCCTCGCCATGAGCACCTCGTGGTATCTCTACGGTTTAGCGCTCTATTTCTTGTGCGCGAAAATCTTTAAACAGCAGAAGGTGGCCTTGCTGGTCGTCGCGATTGCGCTCAACTATCTGGCGGTAGAGAAGATTATCCCGTTCTGGGGACCACAAAGCGTGGCGCAGTATTTTCTGTACTTCCTGCTGGGCGCTTTCTGGAGCCCAATGATGTTGCGCCTGAGCGAATGGCGTCGCGAAAACATTGTGCCGTGGGCCATATTGGCGGCGCTCTCCGGTTTGCACGTTATCTTTGGCCTGGATAAGAGTCTGTTCCTGTGCATTCTCGCCGTGCTGGGCAGCGTAGCCGCGTGTCGCTGGCTGAACGCGCATTTCAAGATGAGTTACTTAAATTGGGTAGGGCGCAACACGCTGCAAATCTACGTGATTCATCGCATCTTCATTGAGTTCTTTGGCATGTCAGCGATTCTGTTTGCGCAGCGTCATCACCTGTTTGAGCAGGCGTGGTTCTCGATTCTGTGGGCATGTTTCTATCCGCTGGCGATCGTCGGGATTTGCTCGCTGTGTTCGGTCGCGGTATGGCAGGTTACCAATCGTGGATTGGGTCAGTCGCTGTTTGTGTTCCCAACGCTGATTGGCTTGAAGCGGAAGAAGTCTGTGGCGTAACAACCAGGTCGCCATCAATGGCGACCCTACGTGCTGAGGGATCCCCAGGAATATTGTTAATACACATACACGATATTCCTGTAATTCCCGGCCAGCCCGGCCCGCGCCTCTTCAATATCCAGTTCTCTCACGCTGTCCGGTTCCTGCCTTATCGCGTTC
>NZ_LGIS01000017.1 GCF_001187905.1 Pantoea sp. RIT-PI-b
GGTTCAAATACACCGGCCTGAACGGCGCGATCGTCGGCATGACCACCTTCGGTGAGTCAGCGCCAGCGGATCAGCTGTTTAAAGCGTTTGGCTTCACCGTTGAGAACGTGGTTAAAACGGCGAAATCGATTCTGTGAGAGTGAAGCGGCGTCCCAGCGGGACGCCCTTCTTAACTACGCGGTAATACGAATGATTTTTTGCGTCATGCTCATGGCTGAATCAAACGGGCCGGTATTGCGCACGATTTTTACCATCACGCTGGCGCCCACCCAAAGCTGATACAGGCTTTCCGCTACCCGGCCGGGTGTATCATCAATAGCCAGTGAACCCTCTTCAACGCCCGCTTCCAACGCTTCCGCCAGTCGCGAGATGATACCCGAGGTGCCATTTTGCAACGTAACGCGCATGTAATCCGACAGATCGGCAACTTCAGCGCCCAGCTTCACCGCCAGGCACTTGCCCTGACAATCGGAGAACGATTGCGATTCGCGCCACAGCTGCCAGTAGTTCATTAGCCGCTGCGCCATCGTGAGCCCCGGCTGAGCAAGCGTGGTATCAAGCTCAGCCAGATAATCATCAAAATAGCGCGCCAGCATCGCGACGCCGAACGCTTCTTTCGAACTGAAGTAATGGTAGAAAGAGCCTTTCGGCACGCCTGCATCGGTGAGGATTTCATTCAATCCGACCGCCGAAAATCCCTTGCCCGCCATAATACGTTGGCCGGTGGCAAGGATGTGATCGCGGATTTCATTACTGTGTAATTGGGATGTAGTCGTCATAGCGTTAGATTACCAAATACTAGACCAGTCGTCTATGAGCAGATTATACGCAAATTACTGCGATAAGCTACGGGCCGCATGCTCGATCGCCGCCGCCATTTCCCTTGGCTGTGAGGCATAGAAAGCATGATTGCCTTTCAGTTCCGTCACCGTGCGACAAGGGAATAGACAGCGGTTCATCCCGATAAGTTTATTGCGCCAGTTGTTTGATTAACTGTTGCGCCGTCTCTGCTGAAGAAGTTGGGTTTTGTCCGGTAATCAGCAAACCATCGCTAACCACATATGAACTCCAGTCGGCACCTTTCGAGTACAGACCGCCCTTAGCGATCAGCTCGTCTTCCACCAGGAACGGCACCACCTTCGTCAGGCCGACCGCTTCCTCTTCGCTATTGGTAAAACCGGTGACTTTGCGCCCTGCTACCAGCGGTTTGCCTGCTGGCGTTTTGACGTGGCGCAGCACGCCCGGCGCATGACATACCAGCGCCACGTGTTTGTTGGCTGCGAGGAAACCTTCGATCAAGGCAATCGAGTGCTTATCTTCGGCTAAATCCCACAGCGGACCGTGGCCGCCTGGGTAAAACACCGCGTCAAAATCCGCAGGTGAAACGCTATCCAGACGAACGGTGGCGGCGAGCTGTGCGGTTGCTGCAGCATCTGCTTCAAAGCGATGGGTTTGTTCGGTCTGAAAATCGGGCTCGTTGCTTTTCGGATCTAACGGCGGGTTGCCGCCTTTCGGTGACGCCAGGGTGATTTCTGCGCCGGCATCCTTGAAGGCGTAGTAAGGCGCAGCCAACTCTTCCAGCCAGAAACCGGTTTTGCGGCCGGTATTACCCAATTGATCGTGTGAGGTCAAAACCATAAGAATCTTCATTGTAAATCTCCTGCTTGCTGGATTTAAACATCTAAACTAGACCAGTCGTCTAGAGCTTGAATTCAAAGTAACAGCAAATAGACCAGTCGTCTAGAGGTTAATTCATTTTTTACTGCCGTGAAATGCGCCCGCGATTGTTACTTTCTATCCGCTTGCGGGTAATCTATCCCCATTTACTCTCTCTCATGGAACTGGAGAAATCATGTCTACCTTACGTTTGCTCATCTCTGACTCACACGATCCCTGGTTCAATCTGGCGGTGGAAGAGTGTATTTTCCGCCAGATGCCAACGACGCAGCGTGTGCTGTTTCTTTGGCAGAATGCTGAAACCGTGGTGATCGGGCGCGCACAAAATCCATGGAAAGAGTGCAATACGCGGCGCATGGCAGAAGACGGCATTAAGCTGGCGCGCCGCAGTAGCGGTGGTGGTGCGGTGTTTCACGATTTGGGCAACTGCTGCTTCACCTTTATGGCCGGCAAACCTGAATACGATAAAACCGTCTCTACCGCGATCATCCTGCGTGCGCTTGAGCAGCTCGGCATTGCCGCTGAAGCGTCAGGGCGCAACGATATCGTGGTGAATGTTGACGGTAACGTGCGCAAAATTTCCGGTTCCGCCTACCGTGAAACGCCAGATCGGGGTTTTCATCACGGCACCTTTTTAATGAATGCTGATCTGTCGCGTCTCGCCGATTACCTCAATCCAGACATCAAAAAATTACAGGCGAAAGGCATCAGTTCGGTACGATCGCGTGTGGCTAACATCGTCGATTTGGTGCCGGACATCAGCTTTGCAGCGATATGCCGCGAGGTGATTGCCGCCTACTTCGCTTACTACCATGAGCAGTGCGAACCGGAGCATATCTCCCCTGAGGCGCTGCCTGACTTACCTGGCTTCAGGCAGCAGTTTGCCCGGCAAAGCAGCTGGGAGTGGAATTTTGGCAACGCGCCGGATTTCTCGCATTTGCTGAATGAGCGCTTTGTCTGGGGCGGCGTGGAGATCCATTTCGATGTGGAACGCGGCGTGATTTCCCGCTGCCAGATTTTCACCGACAGCTTGAACCCTGCGCCATTAGAGACGCTGGCGTTACGCCTGCAGGGCGCGGTATATCGACCAGAAACCATGTCGACGCAAGTCGCGCAGTTGAAAGCGGAATGTCCAGAACAGCTGAATGAACTGAGCCAGCTGGAAAGCTGGCTGGTCAGTAGCGTGAGTTAACTATGATTCAGGTGCGCCGTTGCGCGCACCTGTTCGCTTATTTTCTCTCTGTCTGCACCACTAAATCAGGTTCCTTGCCCACCAATATCAGCGTCAGGCTAAAGGACATAATCAAGGCAATCGCCACACCAGAAACTGCCCAGATAAAGTACGGTCCAATATAGGCTGGCAGACTAAAGATACTGGAAAGAATATAGCCATATAAACGCACGCCAAAGAAACCAATAAACGCGGATGCCAACGCGCTGGAAACCGTGGCGGCGATAAAGGCTTTTTTGTAGCGGGTTAATACGCCAAACAGCGCCGGTTCCGTGATGCCTAATAGTGCTGAAATGGCGGCTGAAAGTGTTACCACTTTATCCTGGCGATGTTTACTTAATGTCCATATAGCAAAAGTCGCGCCGGCAATCGACATATTGGCCATAAACATCATGGGCATTAACATGTCATAACCGCGATCGCTGAAGTTTTGTAGCGCGATCGGTGTCATCGCATGGTGCATACCGGTTAGCACCGCAATAGGCCGGATCGCGCCGACAATCAAGCCGGCAAAGCTGGAAGAAATACTGAATAAGCCTTCAATAAATAACGCTAACCCTTTGCCCAACCAGATGCCCATCGGGCCAATCACCACCAGCGCCGTCAGTGCCGCGAGGAACAGCGTTAAGGTTGGCGTAAAGACGGTCTTCAACACCTCGGGCATAATACGATCCACCCAGCGATGGATATAGCTAAGCGCCAGAATAGAAAAAATTACCGGAATAACGCTGGAGGCATAATTAAACACCGAAACCGGAATCACGCCCATCAGCCAAAACGCACTTATCGCCCCTTCCTGATGCGCCGCCAGCGTTTTAGCCGCGTCGATTAATGTGGGATACATTAAACACGCGGCAACAGCCGCCGCGAGATACTCATTGGTTTTAAATATTTTGGCTGCAGAGACTGCCAAAAAGAACGGTAGGAAATAGAATACTCCGCTGGCGATTAAATCAATCACCATTACCGTATCACTCTTTGCCGAAATCAGTTTTAACGCCACTAATCCGGCCAGCAATCCTTTGATCATCCCTGCCCCAGCAATCGCCGGGACAATAGGCCCGAATACGCCGGAGACGGTATCCATAAACATCGACACCACACTTTTACGTGTTTTTTCACTCGACGCAGTCTGTGCGCTATCGCTATTTAATACCGGAGCGATCTGCTCATACCAGCTATTCACCTGCGGACCAATAATGATTTGAAACTGCTCGCTCTGCATTTGCGCACCCAGTATGCCGGGCAAGGTTTTAATTTCACTCTGGTTAACTTTATTGTCATCAATCAGATCAAAGCGCAGGCGCGTCATGCAGTGCCAGACTTTATTAATATTACTCTTCCCACCCACTAAGTGGATTATATTTTTTATGACTTCCTGCGTTCCCATAGTGGCTCCTGAGGGAAGAAAAATGGTGTGATAAAAGCTGCCGTGGATGGTAATAAATGCCAGAGTGCAAAACAAACCAATAAATCATGATGAAGATCACAAAACCTGCCACAGCAGGACAAATAAACCATTAAATTCCTAATTGGTCCGTTTTTTTAAGGAAAAATTAAAGCTTTCCTAACCAATATTTATTTCTTAAAAAAGGGTTTGCGCCTCAATAAAAAGCCAGTAATTATACGCAAAAAAATTCTTATCATACTGCTTTGATGTCGAACGCAGTCACTGCGCTGCAGGAGTATTTCTCGTGACCCCAACGATTATTGAGAGTATTAGCTGTTTTATTACCCGTCCGGATCGCCATAATCTGATTACCGTACGCGTCACCACCAATAAAGGCATTACCGGTCATGGCTGTGCGACTTTTCAGCAGCGTCCGCTGGCGGTGAAAACCATGGTTGATGAATATCTGGTACCGTTATTAGTGGGACGTGATGCCAACAATATTGAAGATTTATGGCAGATGATGAACGTCAATGCCTATTGGCGTAATGGCCCGGTAACCAATAATGCTATTTCAGGGATTGATATGGCGTTGTGGGATATTAAATCACAGCTGGCGGACATGCCTCTCTATCAGCTATGGGGCGGTAAAGCGCGCGATGCCATTGCAGCTTATACCCATGCCAGTGGAGAAACGCTGGCCGAACTTTTTAGTTCGGTTGATAACGCATTGGCAAAAGGTTATCGCCATATTCGCTGTCAGCTCGGTTTTTATGGCGGCACCGCGAAAGAGCTGAATTCGCCAGAGAACAGCACGGCTGGCGCCTATTATTCTCAGCAAGAGTACATGGCAAATACCCTTGAGATGTTCCGCGCGTTGCGAGAGAAATACGCCCACCGTTTTGAAATCCTGCACGACGTTCATGAACGCCTGTTTCCGCAACAGGCCATTCAGCTGGCAAAACAGCTTGAACCCTATATGCCCTATTTCCTCGAGGATGTGCTGCCGCCGGCGCAAACAGCCTGGCTGGCACAGTTGCGTCAGCAAAGTGCGGTTCCGCTGGCATTAGGTGAACTCTTTAACAATCCGGCTGAGTGGCATGACTTAATTGTAAATCGCCGCATTGACTTTATTCGCTGCCACGTCTCGCAAATCGGTGGCATTACGCCCGCTTTAAAACTGGCGACGCTGTGTCAGGCGTTTGGCGTCAGACTGGCGTGGCATGGTCCAGGCGATATGACACCGATTGGCGTCGCGGTGAATACGCATCTAAATATCCATCTTCACAATGCCGCGATTCAGGAGTTTATTCCGCGCTCGGCGTTGACGGATGCCATTTTCCCAGGCGCGCCGGATATCAAAGAGGGCTATCTTTATCCCCCGCAGGCCTCGGGCATTGGCGTAACGTTTGACCAGGCGTTGGCAGAAAAATATCCGGTGGTGTACCGCCCGCATGAATGGACGCAGAGCCGTCTGCCGGATGGCACTATTCACACGCCGTGATTTAGCGCTGTTCCTGACGGAAGCGCAGATTGTCGGAATTGTGCGGAATCAGGTAGGTGCAGGTGTAGTTAATATCAATGATGTCACTGATTTCATACACCTGCCCGCCCTGCAGAATGCCGCGGTTAATAATGTGCATCGCCGGGCTGCCTTTTTTACACTGCAACAGAGCCGCCTGTTCGCGATTAACGTTAATAGCCCGATAGCTGGTGAGCAAATGTGAAATCTGGTAGCCCTTAGCTAACACATATTGCTGTATCGAACGCTCAATCACTTCACCGCTAAGGTCAGCAAATAAGCTGGCGGGCATGCGTGATATTTCGATCTGCACCGCGACATTATCGACAAAGCGCAGGCGGGAAAACTCCCAAATAAACGCGTCATCATTGATGGCGAATATTTGCTGCTCATCGCTGTCCGGGCGTCGTTTGCGCAGGCTAATCGCGCGGTAATGCATCTGGTCGAAGCGTTTTTCGGTGATGGAATTATAAACCAGCGGGTTATTACGTACCGTTTCATTGATCCAGATACCTGAGCCCTGCACGATGCGCACGGCGCCGATACTCACCAACTTCTCCAGCGCCTGGCGAATGGTAAAACGGGAAACACCATACTCTTCCGCCAGTTGGCGTTCAGGAGGCAATTTGCGCGGTGCCGATGTGTCTTCCTGATAGATCTTGCTCAGCAAATCCTGGGTAATGAACTCTTTCTTTTTCATTGAATTACCCTCCTTTGGTCGATGTTCTGCCGATCATAACACGAGGAGGGTAACGCAACAGGCTGCGTTAGGCGCCGCTGACGGTGCCACTCAGCACCGCAGGCACATCATCCTGCACCATAAACGCCACCAGCGTGGCATCACGCTCACCCGTAAGCGCTGGCAATGCCGTCGCCGCACTGACGGAGTCGCCCTTATGCAGGCGCTCAGCGTCTATTTTCACAATACCGTCCAGCACGGTTATCCAGCTGGAATAGCCTGCGCGCTGCGGAAGTTGCACCCGCTCGCCGCGTGCCAGTTTCACATCATAAATATAAACGGCCTGGCCCAGCGTCAACGGTGCTTCGCTGCCGTGCGGCCCGGCCAGCAGCGTCCAGGCGTTAACTGCTGCACCGTCTTCACGGGTAAAGCTATTAATACGTGCTTCGCCACCAGACCGGGCCGGGCGAATGCTGGCCTGCAGCATCTCGGTTTCGATAAAGGGTGCAGATTGTTCAACACGCGTACCGCTGCCCGCACTCACCATCAGCGCACGTTTCGCGTTGAGTGAAACAGTGGCGCCATTCTCAGTGCGGTGCAGCAGCGAGCCGCGCCAGACGTAACTAAAAATCTCGTCGTCCTGATGAGCTTGCAGCGGGATTTTCGCGCCCAGCTGCAGCGTCATCTGGTCGATAATCGCTAACGGCCCGAACGCTGCGCCAGGACGCTGACGCCGAATAGTAAATGGGCCATATTCAAACAGTTGATCGCGATCGGCACGCAAGATGTTCATGGCTATTTTCCTCAATGATTTCTCTCTGACAACCATCATAGAGGCTGAAAAAATCCTGAACAGCAGGCAAAACTGCTCGCTTACATCAAAACTTTTGAATAAGGGAAGCCGGCTGTTTACCTGCCCATCCTGAGACAATATTGATGCATAAGCGGGTGCCGGATAACGCGTTTATACGGTGATCAGAGTGATATTCTCGTCACGAAAGGCGTTGTAAAACTCTTTATTCAGACTCTCTTCAACCACCAGCACATTGATCTGTTCGCAACCTGCAACTGAAAATCTGGCAACCGCGGGGATTTTATCGGCGGTGAGTCCAACGATCGTCTGATTACTTTGCTTGATCGCCGCTTTTTTAAATTCACAGTCTGCAAAGTCAAAACCGGTTAGCCCCGAGTCGGGACTCATGGCGCATCCGCCGATAAAGGCCTGGTCAAAGATGATATTTCTAAGCTGCTCAATGGCGGTATTCCCTACGCAACCGCCGCTTTTTTTCTGAATATGTCCGCCCAGCATAATGACGTCGATATTGGGATGTTTTAACAGCACGGCGGCAATATCCGGTGCATTGGTGGCCACCGTTAATGAGAGCGCCTCCGGCAGCGCCAGCACCATCGCCAAATTGGTGGTGCCCGCATCAACAAATATGCAGCTATCGCTTTTAACCAGGGCTGCGCACTGTTTCGCGATTCTGTCCTTTTCTGCGTGGTTTTGCTGTTTTCGCTGTTGAAATGCATCCGCTTCGGGCAGCTGCAAGACTGCACCGCCATACACTTTTTTGCACAGCCCCTCTTTACTCAACTCATGCAAATCGCGCCGGATAGTGTGTTCAGACACCTGCATTTGCCTGGCGAGATCCACACACACTACGCGGCCCTGCTCACGCAAAATCTGCCGTATCAATGCCTGTCGCTGTTCGGGGAAAGCCGCATAATCGAGCATATTAATTCCTTAAACCATCACAATCGATCTATACTGAGCATAATCACGCAAACGTGCAGTGATTGTCAATTTTCAAGTGCAACCCTATGGGAATCTGCCTTTCGCGCATAGGGCACTGATTCGTTTTTAACGAGGAATGAAATGATACAAAAAGCCCTTAGTACCTCCCCCGGCCTTGCGACACGACTGACGTTCTTCGTGGCGGGCTTCGTTACGGCAACCTGGGCCGTGATTGTGCCTTTCGCGCGCCATAATACCGGCGTCAACGAAGCCATGCTTGGCACTCTGCTGTTGTGCCTGGGTTTTGGTGCGTTGATCGCTATGCCCGTAACCGGTTTATTAACCAGCCGTTTTGGCTGCCGCCGGGTGATCATCGTAGCCATCGGCTTAATCATCCTGAGCACGCCACTGCTGGCTGTAATAGCGGATCCGTTACTGCTCGGGCTGGTACTGTTGGTGTTTGGCGTCGGGGTTGGCGTGACCGATTGCGCCATGAACATTCAGGCGATTCTGGTCGAGAAACAATCATCTGCTCCGTTGATGTCTGGCTTTCACGGCATGTACAGCTTTGGGGGGATTGCTGGTGCCGGTTTCATGACTCTGCTGCTGTCGCTGGGGATGTCCGTTTTAACCGCAACGCTATTGGTCACTGGCGCGGTGATAGTGTTAACCCTGCTCAGTTATCCCGGCCTGCTGACCTATGCTAATCCCAAAGAGGGGCCCGCCTTTGCCGTGCCGCGCGGTAACGTTTTACTGCTCGGCATTATCTGCTTTGCGGTATTTCTGACGGAAGGGACGGTGCTGGACTGGAGCGCTGTCTACCTGACGCAGGTCAGAAATATCCCTGAGACACTCGGTGGTCTGGGTTATACCTGTTTTGCCATTGCGATGACATTAGCCCGGCTAACCGGTGACCGTATTATTGCCACGCTGGGTCGGTTACCTGTGGTGCTGGCAGGTGCCTTAACCGCCGCCGTAGGACTGGCGCTGGTCACCTATACGCCTGCATGGCCGTTGGCGTTGCTGGGATACGTCCTGGTGGGAGGCGGCTGTGCCAATATTGTACCGGTCATGTTCTCTGCTGTCGGCCAGCAGAAGGTTATGCCGCAAGCCGTTGCTGTGCCGGCAATCACCACCATGGGCTACCTCGGGGTGTTAAGCGGCCCAGCGATGATCGGCTTTATCGCGCACGCCAGTTCACTGGCCTTTGCGTTCTCACTCATCATGGTGTTGATGCTGATGGTTGGCGCGCTGTCTCTCACACTGAATCTGGGTCAAAACAAGGCAGAAAGGGAAAGCGTATGAAAATTGCCCACGTGGCGTTATGGACGCGACATCTGGCTGCACAGCAGCACTTCTGGCATCAGTTTTTTGGCGTAACCTCTAACCCGTTGTACGTCAGCAAAAACCGGCCTGGTTTTCGCTCTCACTTCATTAGTTTATCGGAGGGACCCACCATCGAGCTGATGACGCTTGAAGCGTTAGCGCCAGGTCCGCACGGCGTGGAGCTTACCGGTTGGGCGCATATCGCCATTAACGTGGGCGGCAGAGAAGAGGTCGACTTGATGGTGAAACGCGTATCAGAGCAGGGAATTTTAGTCAGTGCCGCCCGGCAAACCGGTGATGGGTTCTATGAGGCGATCATTCGCGACCCCGACGGTAATCTGATTGAAATTGTCAGTGATCAATAACAAAACTGCACAGCCAACCTTCGCTGGCTGCGCAGTTTTCATCTTCAATCTCCTGACCAAACCGCCTGGAGCGCCAAATGCGGGCTGGTTAATGGCCGCTCATCATGCGTAGATGTGGCATGACGATATGGCTCAGCGCGGTATTTTTCATTCCCAGTGAATGCGCCGCGTTATCAAAAATGGCGATGTTACTGGCAGCGGTGTGCAGGCAGGCAATGGTCATGATTGTCCCCGTTTAGCTTTTGCGCTTCACTTTATTGAATTATTTTATAAAATTATCAATCATTTATTTCAAACGCTAATTGCAACGTTGCAAGGAATTTGAGCATGGCATCCTCTCTTTCGCTGACCGACCTGGGCCCGCGCATCTGCATTCTTGGTCCATCGAACAGTGGGAAATCGACGCTGGCGCAGGCCATTGCCGTTAAAACTGCGTTGCCCCTGATTCATCTCGATCAGCTTTTTCACTTGCCGGATACACATTGGCAGCCGCGCAGCGAAGCGGCGTTCCGTCAGCTGCATCTTGACGCCATTGCAGGTGAGCAATGGGTGATGGACGGCAACTATGTGCGCTGTCTGCCTGAACGTTTGGCGCGTGCCAGTGGGCTGATTCTATTGGATATTCATCCTGCTCATAGCCTGCTGCGTTATATCCGGCGCACCCTGTTTGATGCCCAACGCATTGGCGGTGTTGTCCCGGCTCATCAGCGCGAGCACCTGACCTGGGAGATGACGCGTTATTTGCTGGTGACCACGCCGGGCCATCGGCAACGCAATCGTCGTATGTTCGAGCAGTGGACGCTGCCCAAGCTGTTTATCACCTCGCCCTCCCAGCTCAACACCTGCTATCAGGCATGGGGACTGTCACGCGACAAATAAAAAAGGCGCCCATTGGGCGCCTTAGTCTGCTCTGTAACGATTATTTCAGTCGGAACGCGACAACGCTGTCACCCGCCTGGGTGCCGAGCGAACCGTGACCGCCAGCGGCAATCACCACGTACTGCTTGCCGTCTTTACCCATAAAGGTAGATGGCGTGGCTTGCGCACCGGCACTCAGTTCGGTCTGCCACAGCAGTTCACCGGTGGTGCTGTCGTAGGCGCGGAAGAAGTTATCCGCTGTTGCACCGTGGAACACCAGATCACCCGCCGTCAGCAACGGACCACCGTGCGCCACCATGCCCATCGGGAAACCGATTGGGAAGCGGCCAGGCAGGAAGCTGGTCTTCAGGTTTTTGGTGACACCGACGCGGCGCAGCCATTCGGTTTTACCGGTCTTCAGATCCACGCCCACCATGCGGCCCCAAGGTGGCGCAACACACGGAATGCCGAGGCCAGAGGCCAGCTGCTGGATATGAATGGCGTAATCACCGTGGAAGTTTTCGTTCCAGTACGGCTGACCATCTTTGGTGAACAGGCGCTCGGTAGCGGTCTGCTCGCTGCGTTTGATCAGGTTGTACTTGTAGGCCAGACGCACTGGCGCGGCAATCAGCATTTGACGCTGCGGATCGACAGCGACAGAACCCCAGTTGAACACACCAATGTTGCCCGGGAAGATCAGTGAACCGCCTTCGGTTGCTGGCGTCCACGGATTGCCGTCATAGCGCAGGCTGCGGAAATCCATGCGGCATGACATCTGGTCAAACGGCGTGATGCCCCACATTGACTTCTCGGTCAACGGCTGTGGAATGAAGTTCAGGCTCGATACCGGCTGAGTCGCGGCAAATTTCTCGCCCGCTACGCCACCTTCGGTAGACACTTTAACCTGATTCACTGGATACACCGGCTGACCGGTAAGACGATTCAGAACAAACAGGTTGCCGGTTTTGGTCGGCAGAATCACCACGGGCTGCTTCTGGCCCTGATAATCGATGTCCACCAGCGAAGGCTGTGACGGATTATCGCGGTCCCACAAATCGTGGTTAGAGCTCTGATAGCGCCATTTGAACGCACCGGTCTGCAGATCAAGCGCCACCAGCGCATCGCGGAACTTCTCGGTGTTGCTGTTTGGATCGCGCTCAATGCCCACTTCATCCGGTGAAGCGTTACCAAACGGCACATAGACTACGCCGTTTTTCAGGTCAGCACTCAGCGTGCCCCACGCCACTGGCGTGTCCTGCGGATAGTTCTGACCTGCGGCGATCGGTGCGGTGTTTTCCGGGTTAGCCGGATCAAAGTTCCACACCAAACGGCCCGATTGCACGTCATACGCACGAATCACGCCTGACGGGTTGCCGCTGTTGAAGCCGTTGTCCATCACTGAACCGCCAACGATCACCAGCTTGCCCGCCACCAGCGGTGCTGCGGTTTGCATCAGCGCATGTGGACGCACTTCGCCCATGTTGGCATGCAGATCAACCACGCCGTTCTGACCGAAATCAGCGCACGGTTTACCGGTATCCGCATCCAGCGCAATCAGCTGAGCATCAGTGGTCGCATTGAAGATACGCTTACGGCAGATGGCCGGATTCGCAGCGCTATCCTGCGCGGCTACCGGGGCTTCTTCGTAATAGCTTACGCCGCGACAGGTTTGGTGCTGCTGCAGGTAAGAGCGATCTTTATTCGGCGTAAACTTCCACTTCACCGCGCCGGTTTCTGGATCGAGCGCGTGCACCTCGTTATGCGGCGTACAGAAGTACAGCATGCCGTTGGCTTTCAGCGGCGTCGCTTCAAAGGTGTATTCAGTCGCATCGGCATCCTGACGCAGATCGCCAGTATGATAGGTCCATGCCACTTCAAGGTTTTTGACGTTCTCTTTACTGATCTGGTTCAGCGCGGAGAAACGCAGGCCATCGGACGATCCGCCATAAGCGGTCCAGTCGTTAGATGCGCCCTGCTCGCTGTTCTGCTCGCGCGCATTACTGATGGTGCCTTGTTGTGGAACCGGATCGTAGAAACACAGCCCGATCACCACCACAATCATGATAATCACCGTGCCGCCAAGGAAGCCATGGAAACGGCGCTCACCGCGATACAGCGGCTTCACCACCCACGGCATGGCCAGCCACAGGCCGATCACGCCGAACAGGTCACCGCGCGGGATCCACTGCCACTTATCAAAGCCCACTTCCCAGATAATCCAGGCCAGCGTAATCCACATCAGCACCGCATACAGCGCCAGCGCACTGCGCTGATTGCGGAACAGTAAAATCGCGGTGATCAGTAATCCCACCGCCATCAGCGCATAGAAAGCGCTGCCGCCCAGCATTAACAGCTTGCCGCCCATGTACAGCAAGGCAATCGCCAGAATCGCGAGCACGATACTGGTTAGTTTGTTAACCATGCTAATCCCTCAACCATTTTCATCAAAAAAACCTCAAAAATAACCCCACATAAAATCAACAGAATTTTAACTTACGTTACCGTTTAGTAAAAACCCGTTGCGAGGTGTGTCGTTAGCTCCGCTAATGAATGTAGTTCGGCTAATGGCTGCTAGCTGCCGCCTCGTTCAATGTGTGACTGAAATCACGTTTCATTTTCGTTGAGAGAATTAATCATTAGGCGAGAAAATTCGCATTTTTTGATAACGGAAAACCACGAAACGGCGCGACAGGATGGCTTTTGCGTCGCGGACATAACCTTGTGCGGATTTGTTACTACGCCCGCCGTAAGAGAAAACTTACGCTGTTTTCTTTTTACCCGGGAAACGTTATGAAATTCACATTATTAGCCAGCTCATTAATTCTCCTCGCTCTCTCTTCACACGCGGCCAGCAACTCGCTAGTGGTGGGCGATCAAAAAGGCAATGCCCGCGCGGTGATGTCCGCCGCCGGTGAACTCAACAATGTGCCTTATGAAATCAAATGGTATGAGTTCCCCAATGCCGCCCCGCTGCTGGAATCGCTCAATTCCCAGCATCTGGATGCCGGTTTAGTCGGCGATGGCCCGCTCTCCTTTGCGGTGGCTGCGGGTGCGCAAATTCGTGCCATTCAAGCCTCGCAGTATCTGGGGAACGCCATCGTGGTGAAAAACGCTAGCGCTCTGCACACCATCGCCGATCTAAAAGGAAAGAAAGTGGCAACGGTGAAAGGTTCAGCCGGACAAAATATGGTGCTTAACGCGCTGCATGAAGCGGGCCTGCCGGACAACAGCGTGAGTTTTGTCTTTACTACGCCGTCGGAAGCCACGCTGGCGCTGGACAATGGCGCGGTTGATGCGGTGGCGACCTGGGAACCCTATGTGTCGTTTGCCGTAGCGCAATCCGGCGATCGTATTGCCATTGATGGCAAAAACTCGCCGGTTTCAAATTATCTGGTGGCGACCGATAGCGCCATTGCCAACAAGCGTGAGCAGCTTGCGGACTTCCGTCAGCGCCTGATTCGTGCACGCGCCTGGGGCGTGGCGCATCCACAAGCGTACGCCAGCGAGATCGCCAAACTGCTGCGTCTGCCGGAAGCGGTGGCGCTGAGTAAGGTACAGCGCGAAAACAACGCGCCGGTGGAAGATTACGCGTTGGTAGAAAAACGCCAGCAGCTGGCGATCGATACCTTCACGCGCGGCGGCCTGATCAAACCCGGCCTAAAAGCAGACAAACTGGTGGATGCGTCGTTTTTTAATACTCAGGGAGCCGCCAAACCATGATGAATCTGGCGCTCTACCTCGACTCTGGCATCCATCAGGGCGGCTGGCGCCATCCTGATGCAGCGGCCACCGGCGGCAGCAACTGGCCGCTATACCGCAGGATTGCGCAGCGCGCCGAAGCGGCCAAGCTGGATCTGATTTTTGTTGCCGACAAGCTGGCGATTGATGATGTATACGGCGGCCATCTGGCGCAAACCGTGCAGCATCGCCAGGTTGGCTGGTCTGAACCGCTAACGTTACTGGCCGCGCTGGCAGCCGTGACCGATGATATCGGCCTCGGCGGAACCGTTTCTTCGTCCTATTCGGTGCCTTACACCACCGCGCGCCAGCTGGCGAACATTGACCATATCAGCGGCGGACGCGCGGCGTGGAACGTGGTGACCTCGCTAAGCCACGCCGAAGCGCGCAACTTTGGTCGCAGTGAGCACTTCAGCCATGCAGCACGCTATCGCCGCGCCGCCGAATTTATTGAGGTCATGAAGGCGCTGTGGGACAGCTTTGAGGAGGATGCGCTGATTATGGATAAAGCGCAGGCGCGCTTTGCCGATCCCGCGCGCTTCCATCGGCTCGATCATCAGGGCGAATCCTTCGATGTGCAGGGGCCGCTGAACCTGCCGCGCCCGCCGCAAGGCCATCCGGTGGTGATTCAGGCCGGCGTGTCCGATGCCTTTATTGATTTGGCGGCACAGCAGGCGGAGATGCTGTTTGTGGTGCAACCGACGCGGGAACGTGCGCAGCAGTTCTACCACACTCTGAAACAGCGCGCGCTGCAGTATCAGCGTCAGCCGGACCAGCTGCGCATTCTGCCCGGCATGGTACCGATTGTTGGCAACACGCAACGTGATGCCGAGGAGCGCGCTGAATACCTGAAATCGCTGATCACCGTGGAGTCCGGGCTGAGCTTTGTCTCGGCCAGCATGAATATCGACCTGTCGCAGTATCCTATCGACGGTCCGGTTCCCGATTTACGCGAGCAGATCACCGGCAGCAAAGGCCGCTTCCAGTATGTGATTGCCAGCGCCATTGAACAAAATCTGACGTTGGGAGAGATGGCAAAACGCTATGCCGAAAGCCTCTCTTTCCCGGCACCGACCGGCACCGCCGATACCATCGCTAAGCAGATGATTGAGTGGTATCAGCACCAGGCCTGCGACGGTTTCGTCATTCTGCCGACCTATATTGATGAAAGGGAAGATCGCTTTCTGGAACAGGTGGTGCCGCGCCTGCAGCACGCCGGCGTATTCCGGAGCGAATATCAACCGGGCACGCTACGCGATCGTTTAGGTTTAGTAAAACCGGCAAATCGCTTTCACACTTAGTCATCAATTGAAATAATTTAATTAATAGCGCCGCCGCCTCTGCGATTAGTCCTGGCAGGATTGTTCGCAAAGGCGCGAATAAGCGCGTATTTATTGATATTTTATTTAAGGCCCCGACTCAATTCCGATTTAAATTGATTAGCCCGCGCTATATAACGTTATTTTGGGAGTTTCCTCAGCCTGTCACGCCTGATTCAGCGTGATATAAATCACGTAACTGCTCTGCGGCAATGCCGCTTATAAAAAGAAGGTTATGATGATCAGCGCAGATTCCCTTTTTCGAAAATTACGTTTTCCTTTTAAACTCACACATGCTGCTATTAAGTTTCCGGTTGCCAATGCACGCGCCAGACAATATCAGGTGATGTCGCCCGAGCAAACCATTGACCTGCTGCTCAGCAACGATGCCCTGTCCGTAAGCCGCTACGGCGATGGAGAACTGGAAATGACCCTATTCAAAAATATCGGCTTTCAATCTTTTGATGAACGTCTCTCTATTCGTCTAAAAGATATTCTGCGCCGTGGCAGCCAGGCAAATAATACCTGCTTATTATGTATGCCGGATGCGTTTCGCGGCACCGGCAATATGCGGTTTGGTTCGGCCCTATTCTGGTTTTTTCATAAAGCGTTTTATTTTCGTCATTATGAAGGCTTATTAAAGAAAAATTATCGTTACGGCAACACCTCTGTTACCCGCCCCTATCATGATTATACGGATAAGCAGCAGGCCGCTCGCGTCTTCAGCAAGTTTAAGCAGCTGTTCAGCGATAAAAAGATCTTAATCGTTGAAGGGAGCGGCACGCGGCTGGGAATGGGCAATGATTTACTCAACGGCGCCCGCGATATTAAACGCATCACTACGCTTAATCGTAACGCCTTCTCGGTTTACAACGATCTTTACACCAGCGTACTGGCGCACGCGCGTGACTACGATATGGTGCTGATGTCCCTTGGCCCTACCGCCACGGTGCTGGCTTACGACCTCAGCCAGCACGGCATCCGCTGTATTGATACCGGCCATATCGATATCGAGTACGAGTGGATGCGCAGTGCCGCGCGCGACAAAGTGCAGGTAGCGGGTAAAAACGTCAATGAAGTCGGCGTGCTACTCAGCGACGCCCCACGCAACGATGATGAGCATTACCGTCAGCAGATCTTGCTGCACGTCGGATTGCCGCAGGAAGCCGTGCTAACCTCGATGGTAATCCATCCACCGCTGGTGTGATTCACTTCGCAAGCAATCGCAAAAAGGGGGTATTTTGAGATTGCTTGAGATTATCGGCAACGCCAAATGACGCTTGCGCGATAGTTACTTGCCATGCCGCTGGCAGAACGCGGCAAGGTCGGATGACTGAAAATCTGCCAGATTCACCATGAGCTTTTCCAGCGGCCAGTTCCACCAGGCAATCGCCTGCAGCTGGGCGGCAATGTCCGCAGCAACTCGCGTTCGAATCACTTTGGCGGGTACGCCACCGACAATGGTATACGGCGGCACATCTTTGGTGACCACCGCGCCCGCCGCCAGCACCGCACCATCGCCGATGGTCACGCCCGGCAGCACAATCACGCCATGACCAATCCATACATCGTTACCCACAATCACGCGATCGGCACGGCGATCGGCGAAGAAGCCATTATCGCGCTCTGCTTGCGCATCATAATATTCCGGGCAATAGGTGAATCGATGCTGTGAGGCGCGATCCATCGGGTGATTGGGCGCACCCAGTCGCACGTGATTGGCAATCGCGGTAAAGCGCCCAATCTGGGTATCGGCGATGCAGCAGTGTTCGCCCAGATAGGAGAAATCCCCCAATTCGCTGTACTCAAGATAACTCTCTGCCAACACTTCACACTGCTCACCAATGTGGGTTTCGCGCATACGCACGCTAGGATCGATAACGGTATGTTGCAATTTTGCCGGTTGCACAGCAGCGAGTGCCATAATCAATGCTCCGTCGTGGTCAGATGTCTGGATAACAGGTTGCAGCGGGGCAACCGCGAGCCACAACACTACAGCGACAAGATGACAGTAATGCTATTGTGCGCGTCTGTGACAGGCGATTTGAGGAGAGGGAATGAGAAGATCACCATGGTCAATTCTGGCGTTGTTATGGTCAGCCGGACAGGCATCCGCCGCGCTGCCCACCGACATCAAAGCCGGAGACATTGTGCAAGTGCAGCTGGCGCAGCTGCATCCCACGCAGGCGGCGATTGGTTATCGTCAACTGGATTACAAGCAGCATCGTTATGAAGCCGAACCGAAAAAGCTGTTTGATGATTATTGCGAAAGCATGGGTCAGAAAGGCGTGGATAAATTTGATGCGCAATCACGCCTCTCGCATCCCAGCAGCTTCAGCTGTAAAGCGTCGGTTGGTAGCGATCCGGGTCCGATGAAAACCGCGGTAATCGCGCCGGATAACGTGCTGTACCTTACCGATGGTCATCACACTTTCAGCAACTTCGCCGATATCGCCGGCCTCAACACGCCGGTGCAGGTGCGCATTACTGATGACTTCCGCAGCCTGAAAACCATGCCGGCGTTCTGGCAAAAAATGGCGGCAGCTCATCTGGTGTGGCTGAATACGCCATCCGGTAAAATCAACCCGGATGCGCTGCCGAAAGAGCTCGGTCGCCAGCACATGCAGAATGATGAATATCGCTCGCTGGTCTACTTCGTGCGCGATATTGGCTTTGAGAAAGAGCAGAATCCGCCGCCGTTCCTCGAATTCTTCTGGGGCCAATGGCTGGAAACTCAGCTACCGCTGAAGAACTTTGATCTCAGCAATCGCAACGGCTATGCCAAAGCCGTGGAAATCATCGCTGAGAAGATCACCCGCGTGCCGAAAGAGACGGTAATTGCGCAGAGCGATAGCGGCCCGCTGACGGCAGAGCGTCTTGGTGCGCGCAACAAAGTGAATCAAAAGAAATTGGATAAGCTGACCGCGGATAACGGCAAATTGAGCTGGGCCTTCGCCCACTAATTTCTTGCCTGGCGGAGGTTCTCTCCGCCTTTGCGCGCAGTTGTAGTTGCAGATGAAAAGCATTCTCAATTAAGCTACGGCTCTTTGCCGCCTGGGCACGCTTTTCTCTGGAACACCCGCCATGCACGCTACGCCAGCACCGATGAAAATTCTGGTGGTTGACGATCACCGTAAAATCCGCGAGCCCCTTGCCACCTATCTGCGGCGCCAGCACTTTGCGGTGGTCACCGCCGAAGATGCTGCCTCACTTTGGACCTTGTTGCGCACCACACGCTTTGATCTGATTGTGTTGGACGTGATGTTACCCGACGGCGACGGCATGCAGCTTTGCCAGCAGATTCAACGTCACTACCGAACGCCGGTGATCCTGTTAACCGCGCGTGATGCCCTGGACGATCGCGTTGCCGGGCTTGAACGCGGTGCCGATGATTATGTGGTGAAACCTTTTGAACCGCGCGAGTTACTGGCACGCATTCATACGGTGCTGCGACGTGCCGAACGCCAGCCCAGCGCGCCGCGCGCAAAGCCACAGCCTGTGGTGCACACGGTGCACTTTTCCGATCTGATGTTCAATCCCGCCTCACGGGTGGTTAGCAACCCACAGCAGCAAGCCGTGCGCCTCAGCACGATGGAATCCAAACTGCTGACGGCCTTTCTCGCGCATCCTTATCAGGTGTTAAGTCGGGAAGCGCTGATGGATCACTGCGTAGCGCCAGGTAATGAAGTCTTTGATCGCGCTATCGATCGCCAGGTGAGCCGTCTGCGCATCAAACTGGAACAGGTTCTGCCTGGCAGCGTGCTGCTGGATACCGTGTGGGGCGAGGGTTATCGCTTTACCGCTGAGGTGCAGCTAACAGCATGATGCAGAAACTGCGTACGCTGCTGCCGACGCGCATGATGAGCCAGCTCGCCTGCCTGATGATTCTCGCGTTGCTGTTTGCCAACCTCGCCGCCGTGACCGCAACACAATTTTTGGGCAATTTGCTCTCGCCTGCCATGCGCAACATCGCCGTCGAGCGCCTGGTGCTGGCCTATCACGAAAGTCTGAGCGGCGGAGAGAACTTCTCGTTAACACGCGCCGATGGGGCGCGCTTTTGGCTGGCAGCGCATCCGGAAGTGTTGGACTTTAGTATGCGCGAGGAGGAGCAACGCCTGCGCGACTCGCTAATGAGCCAGCTGGCATTAAGCCATCCTGCAAGCGTAACCCTGCAGCTCGAAAGTGCCGATGGCGGACTGGCGCGCAGACACATCTTCAGCGCCGCGCGCCACCAGCCGCTGCGCCTGCGCGCGACCCTTGCCCTGCCCGATGGCCGTTTCTTTAATAGCGTGCAATCGGTGATGCCCGCCTACGAGTGGACGCAACTCTTGTCATTTTCTCTGCCGATTGTCAGCGTGCCGCTGCTGTTGCTCAGCCTCTATTTTATCTATCGCGTTGTCAGGCCGATTCGTCGCCTGGCAACTGCCGCAGAGGCAATCAGCCGCGGCGAAGGGAGCAGCACGCTGCCGCTCAGCGGACCGCAGGAGTCGCGGGAGTTAACCCAGGCTTTCAACCTGATGCAGCTTCGGCTGGCGCGCCATCTTGATAGCCGCACGCGCATGCTGGCCGCCATGAGTCACGATCTCAACACGCCGATAACGGAACTGCGTTTGCAGGTGGAATTGATGCCCGACGGTGACGCGCGTGACGATATGCTGGAGAGCCTGAACGAGCTGCGCGCCATGGTGAGTGAAACCCTGCATTTCATTCGCGGCGACGTGCAGCAGGAGCTACCGCAGCGTTGCAACCTCAGCCAGATGCTAGATGAGTTGACGCGCCGTTATCTCTCGCTGGGGAAACGCGTGCGCTGGCAAGGCGAGCCGCACAGTGAACTGATGTGTCGCCCGCTGGCGATTAAGCGCGCGCTGAGCAACCTGATCGAAAACGCGCTGTTGTATGGCGGCGAAGCTGAAGTGACGCTCATTCATCACCCCGGATGGGTGTGGATTGAAGTGCTGGATCAGGGCGCGGGGTTACCCACTGAACAGTTGGCACAGGCCTGTGAACCCTTCGTGCGTTTCAGCGAAACCGCGCGTGCCGATAACACTGCAGGCGGCGGTTTGGGCCTTGGATTGGCCATCGCCCAATCAAACATTCACGCGCATGGCGGGGAACTGATTCTGGCGAATCGTCCCCCGGCCGGTTTATGTGCCACCGTCATGCTGCCAGACGGTGTCAGAAGCTGAGCGTCACGCCCCCCCAGAAAGTACGGCCATAGTTAACCGTGCCATAGGTTTCGTCGTCCAGACGCTTGTCGCCAAGATTATAAATGGCGCCGTTTAACGTCAGGTTGTGCGTTAACTGATGCGACACACCCACATCAGCCGTGATGTAATCCGGTGCCGCTTCCGCCGTAACGCTAGTGCCATACTCTTTGCCATAGTAATTTCCGGCCGCCCACAGCTGAGTAGCGGCGCTCACACGCCATTCACTGCGCAGACTCGCTTTGTGCTTCGGCGTCAACGCCAGCGGCGCGCCACGGTTGCTGCCACTTTTCTGCTCGGAGTCGAGCCAGGTATAGTTGCCTTTCAGCGACAGCTCAGGCGTGATTTTCCAGCTGCCGGTCAACTCCACACCGCGGATGACCGCTTTATCGATATTGACGCGATCCATGACGATATAGCCATTCCAACGCTGATCGGTGGTGACCGTCGAAAGTTTGTCTTTGAAATCGTTGTAGAAAAAAGTTGCGCTGGCCGAGAGATCGTCGCGATTTGACCACATCGCCGATAGCTCATAGTTGGTGCTGGTTTCCGGCTTCAGATTAGGATTGCCCAACATCGCATAGGTATTACGGCGTAGCACCGCATAATCCTCAATCACCGCTCGAATTTCTGGTGCTTTGAAACCGCGCGCCACGCCACCTTTCAAGGTCCATTCGTCACTGACATACCAGATGCCATAAATACGTGGACTGTAATGGTTGCCGTATTGCTCATGATTATCGAGACGTAAGCCACCCGTAAGCGAGAAGGATTCCAGCATGCGCCACTCATCTTCGAGGAACAGCGCGCGCTGCAATACGCTGTAGCGATGGTCCACGCGGGTACCGTCGCCCTGATTCCAATCGGTGAGCGCATTTTGCTGCCACTGGGCACCGGCTGTGGTGGTGTGATAGGCGGTTGGCATCACCAACTTCGCATCAAACACGCTGTTTTTGATGGTCGGCTTGCGGCCATAGACATCGGCTTGCGCAGGGCTGGCAAGCCCTTCGCGGCTGGTTTCTTCCTGGGAAAAGGCCAGCGTTGAGGTCGCCCAGCCCCAGCGCCCTTCATGCGCCAGTGACCAGTGGTCGCGATTGTTCTTCTGTTCACGCGTCGCCCAGTTAGCGCTCTCACCTTCCCCGTTCTTTAACCGGCTCACGCCACCTTCCAGCGTAATGTCATGCTGCGCATTCGGCGTAAACGCAAGGCGAGCGGTAATATCACGGTGATCGGCCTGGGTATAGCCGTTGGTGGTCTGCACATTGTCGTCGCCCTGACGATTGAGATAACGGCCCCACAGCTGTAAACCGAGCCGATCGGCAATCAGCGGACCGTTCAGGTAAAACTGGTTATTGCTGGCGTTGCCCTGATCCTTATGCTGGCGGACGGCATAATCCCATGAAAGTGAGCCATTCCACTGCTGGGTGACTTTGCGGGTAATAATGTTGATCACGCCGCCGATGGCATCCGAGCCATACAGCGATGACATCGGCCCACGGATCACTTCGATGCGCTCGATCGCCGACGCCGGCGGAATGAAGCTCTGTTCGTAGCCCCCATTACCGTTTACGCGCGAATCGCGCCCGCTTTGACGGATGCCATCCACCAGAATCAGGGTGTAATCCCCCGGCATGCCGCGAATAGAGATATCACTTTCGTTGGCGCCGCCAATCACCGCGACGCCTTCAACATCGCGTACCGCGTCAGCCAGATTGTTGATCGATCGCTTACGCAGATCGTCGCCATTGATCACCGTGACCGAGGCTGGCGCATCTTCCAGCCGCTGTTCAAATCCGGCAGCGGTCACCACCAGCGTGTCGGCGCGACTGTCATCGTCGAGCGCGAAAGCCGTTGCTGGCGTCAGCACCATCAGAAAGGCTAAAGAGAGGGGTTTTAGGGTAAAAGTCGCTGTGCGCATGATCGAATAGAGTCGTAGTTGAAAACGCGAATCATACTCATGCGCATCGGTGGAAGTTGGACAATGTTGGACAACTTCCACCGCAGGGAAAGAGATCAGGCGCGGGTCGGGCGCCGACTAACAGGTTTATACCAGTTCGCAGTTTTTCACATCTGCAGATGGCGCCAGCAGATTTTTGTCAAACTCACGCAGCTCTGCGCCATCACGAATCCGCATCGGCCAGTCAGGATTGGCCAGCGCACTTTTACCGATTGAGACATAATCTGCCCCCTGCTCCAATGCCTGCGCGGCGCGGCTGGCATCGCCTAACGAACCATTGGCAACGATAGTCAGATTAGGCGCGGCCTGACGCGCCAGCTGCACCAGCGAGTAGGCTGAATCTGCAAATGCCGGCTGCAGCGCGTCATATTCGGTGAGGTGCAGATAATCCACGCCCGCCTCCGCCAGCAAGGCAAACACCTGGCGCGCACCCGCTTCGCCCTCCCGCCATTTGTGGTGGAAATCATTCACTTTGCCCTGCGAAATACGCACGCCAAGGGTGGCGTCGTTGCCAACGCGCTGCCGCACTGCCGCAATCACCGCCAGCGTCAGCGACAGACGTTGCGCGATGTTGCCGCCCCAGCGATCGCTGCGCTGGTTGGTGTAGTCGGTAAAGAACTGGTCGAGCAGATAGCCGTTGGCCGCGTGAATCTCGATGCCATCAAAACCCGCCTCGCCGATGGCCCGCGCGGCAGCTTGCGCAAAACTGTCGATCACCTGCTGGATCTGCGCTTCATCGATTGCGTCTGGCAACGGATACGCGCCATGTCCGTGGTAAAAGCTCAGTTGCTCGCCACGCGGCGCTAGCGCTGATGGCGCAAGGGTGGTTGAGCGATAAATATTGCCCTGGGAAATCGCACCGGCATGCATCAGCTGCGCAATGATTTTGCCGCCGCGCTGATGCACTTGATCGGTGATGGCGCGCCACCCCGCACTCTGTCTGGCATTCACCAGGCCGGCCTGAAACGCATAGGTCTGCGACCAGGCTTCATCGATGTACATGCCTTCGGTGATGATGGCGCCAAAGCCACCGCGCACGAAGCGTTGATAATAGTGCCGCATACGTTCGCCCGGCACGCCGTCGACGCTGGCAGAGATGCGCGTCATGGGCGCCACCATGATGCGATTTTTCAGCACCAGTCGATTCAGCGTCCCGCTCTGGAAAAGATGTTTATCACTCATATTGCTCTCGCAGGAGAATTATCTACAGAGCGCAGTATAGTGGATGGCCATAATGACAAAAATGGCCGATGATGATACGTCTGTATAACGGAAATCGTTACAATGAACTCAAAAGATGTTGAGGTTTTCCTGATGGTGTCGCAGACGCGCAGTCTGACGCAGGCGGCGCGGCGACTGAATACCACCCCGATGACCGTATCGCGCCGGCTCGCTTCGCTGGAGGAGGATCTCGGCGTACGCCTGCTGCATCGCACCACGCGCGCCATTGCGCTGACCGATGAAGGTGAAGAGTTTCTGCCCTACGCTAAAACGCTGGCAGAGACCGAGCAAAGCGCGCGCAATCTGTTCTCGCTGGATAAGCAAGGTGCCACCGGCCAGCTGCGCATTACTGCCCCTTCTGGCTTTGGCCGCCGCACCATTATCCCGTTGCTGCCCGCGCTGATGGCGGAGAATCCCGAGCTGCGGATTGAGTTTCAGCTCAGCGATAACGTCACGGATATTGTCGGGCTCGGCTACGATGTGGCGATCCGCATTGCGCCGCTGCGCGATTCCCGCTTAGTGGCGCAGCGGCTGGCGGATAATCCGCGCGTATTGTGTGCTTCACCGGACTATTTAACCCGCTGCGGGACACCGCAGACGCTGGCCGACCTGCATCAGCATAACTGTCTGCGCTTATCTGGCGTGCTGCAGTGGAGCTTTATGGTTGATGACCATATTTCCACACTGAGCGTCGAAGGGCGTTTTAGCGGCAGCAACGTCGAGGGCGTGCGCACCTTATGTGTCGCCGGAAGCGGCATCGCACAGCTCTCGGCGTGGGATGTGCAGGAGGAGTTAGCGAGCGGTGAGCTGGTCGAAATTGCCCTGCGCGATGCACAACCGCAGATTCTGGGCGTCTGGGCGCTGTTTCCCACCACCCGCCATTTACCGACACGGGTGACGGTGTTTCTGCACGCCCTGAAACAGGCGATGCAGGCGGCCGCGCAATAATTCGGATAATGCGCAGTCTTATCATGGGTATAGTTATTCACTCATCAACATCATGGAGGCCGACAGTGAAACCTGAAATCCATACGCTCGCGTCAACAGAAATCTACCGCAATCGCTGGTTAACGCTGAAAGAGGATAAAATTCAGCGCGCCGATGGCAGCGAAGGCATCTATTCGGTGATTGAGAAGAGTGATTTTGTGGTGGTGTTGCCGGTGGAGGATGACCACATTTATGTGGTTGAACAGTATCGCTATCCGCTCGGTGAACGCACCGTTGAGCTGCCTCAGGGCAGTTGGGAGCTTGCGCCGGATGCCTCTCCCGAAGATCTGGCTGCCGGGGAGCTGTTAGAAGAAACCGGGTTACTTGCCGGACAGCTTGATTACGTGGGTTATCAAAAGTTAGCGCAAGGCTACTCCGCCCAGGGTTATCACATTTACCTGGCACGCGATTTGACGTATCAAGGGCAAAACCTTGATGCCGAAGAAGTGGGATTAACCGCCAGAAAAATCAAAATCGATGCGTTTCTTGAATTAATTCTGGCAGGCAAGATCAGCGATGCAACATCGGTGACCGCGTTTCTGCTGGCACGGGCAAAAAAGTTAATCGATTGATGTCATAAACGGCATATTGTGTAGCGGCGCAATTTATTGCGCAGTCATAACCGGATGACCAAATTACCAGCATTAGAAATGCGCGATAAATCGCGCCGCTACGGCACGTGCGAGAGTTAATGTTCGCACGTGCCTTAGCACTGTTACGCCGCTGTCATACTCGCCAACACCGCTTCAGCCTGGGTGCCATCAACTGCCACGCCATCAATATACAGCTTGCGCTTTTCACCCACCGGCAATGCCACTTTCAGCGTTTTCCATCCCGGCAGGAAACTGCCTTTGCGAGTGAAGTTAAGGTGAATCGCCTCAGCGTCGCAGCGCATTTCCCAGTTAAGCCACAGCGCATCGCCCTGCTGATAGCCCCAGGATTCGCCATCATCCTCAAACAGCACGCCGGTTGTTATCCCTTTACCTTGCAGCGGGAACAGCTGCAGCGTGCGGCAATCGTCCGCCTGGGCATCAACGTGGCGCAGACGTTCACTCAGCGGTAAAGCGGCACCGGCACGCACCAGCATTGGCTGAGTTTCCAGCGGCGCATCCAGGGTGATCCACTGACCGCCGCTGTACCATTGCTGGCTGGCAAAGTCATACCAGCCAGATTGGTTGTCGGGCAACCATAGACGACGTTGACGCTGGCCGGGTTCGACCACGCTGGCCACCAGCAGATCGCGTCCCAGCATAAACTCATCGCACTCGGCAAACGTCTGCGCATCCTGCTCGTGATCGAGGAAGGTTGGACGCAGCATCGGCTCGTCGTCCGCATGTGCCTGCCACAGCAGGGTGTAGAGATACGGCAGCAGACGATAGCGCAGCGCCATGGCCGCACGGATCGCAGGCGTAGCCGCCGGATACATCCAGGGTTCGTTAACCGTGTGATCATCATTCCAGGAGTGGATGGTAAAGCGCGGATGCATCACGCCATTTTGTACCCAGCGCACAAACAGTTCTGCGTCCGGCTTATCGCCGGAAAAACCGCCGACATCATGTCCCACGTTGTACAACCCGGACAAGCTCATGCCTAATCCCATGCGGATGTTGTAGCGCAGCGTGTTCCAGTTGGTGCGGTTGTCGCCGCTCCAGGTCTGCACATAGCGCTGCATCCCGGCACAGCCCGAACGGGAGATCAGAAATGGACGCTTGTCCGGTGCAAAGCGCTGCTGCGCTTCCATCGAGGCACGCATCATCAGCAGCGGCATAACCGGGCGGATATGTTTAATCGCTATCGGCGTGCCAAAACCGTGACAGCGCGCTTCGCCATCCCACACTTCGTATTCGTTGTTGTCGTTCCAGGTGGAATCGATGCCCTTCTCCAGCAGCTGCTTGGTGACGTTTTCCTGCCACCACGCCACGGCTTGCGGATGAGTGAAATCAAGATGCGAACCTTCATCATCCCAGAATACCGAACGCTCCGGCGCATCCTCTTCGGAGTCGCGAATGAACAGCCCTTGTTCCGCCACCTCGTGGTAGCGCGGATGATCCTGCAACAAACACGGTTTGATATTGGCGGCGAGGCGCAAGCCGGCGTCGTGAAACGCCTGACTCATCACTTCAGGCTGCGGCACTTTGTCGTGATTCCAGTTAAATACGTAACGCTTGTTGTTGATCGAGGTATAGCCGGAGGAGAGCTGGAAGGAATCACACGGAATATCGTGCTCTTCGCACAGGCGAATGAAGTTCATTAGCTGATGCTGTGCGTCTGGTGCGTCGGTGTAATGCATGGTTGAGCCGCTGTAGCCGAGGCTCCATTTCGGGCCGAACAGGGTTTTACCGGTCAGACGCACAAAGGCTTTGGTGATATCCAGCACCTTGTCGCCGACAAACAGGTAATAGTCGATATCGCCGCTCTCAGCCTGCCAGCGGCGATACGGCTGATGATAGTTGTCGAGCTCATTGCCGAGATCAAACCAGCTGCTGCTGAGGTTATCGTAATAGAGGCCAAAGCTAACGTTGTTGCGGCGCGTAATGGTGAACGGCACGTGTTTGTACAGCGGGTCGGTGGAGGCCGCGTTGTAACCCATGGCATCAAGGTTGCGCATCTCATAGCGCTGGCCGTTGCGCTGCAAATCACCGCTTTTCTCACCCAGACCATAATAACGGTCATCGTGCATGCGGCGCTGATAGTGCGCCACGCCATCGCCGTGCGCATTGATTTGATAGGCGCTGGTCGGGCGATCGCAGGTCAGCAGTTGCCACGCGCCGGCGCTGTCGCAATATTGCCACTCCAGTGCCAGCGGCTGATGCACGATTACCCGTAGCTTATCGGTGGCGATCACCAGCGTGCTGCCCTCCTCCTCAAGCGTAAAGCCCGGCAACGAGAAGCCCGCCAGACTGTCACGCTGACGCCCTTCCCACGGCACATCACTCTGCGGCGCAATGCTCCAGGTTCTGTCGAGGGTAAAGGCGCCCTGACGTTTAATCGCCACGCGGAACAGACCCGATTCCAGCACATACAGGCACAGCGTGTGTTTGCCGTCGACGGTTAACGCCACGTGGTGGGCATCGGACGCCGCTAAAGACCAATTTTTTAACGTTTTCATCGTTACCTACTTTTTCAGGCGCGCTGTGCGCGACGTTCAGCAATAAAAGCAATCAGGAATACCGCGCCAATCAGGTCAAAGAAGCCCATGGCGACGAACAAAGGATTGAAACCAATGGTGTCGGCGGTGACGCCGATCAGCAGCGAAAACAGGAAGCTGGAGATCCAGGCGAATGAGCCGCGCATGCCGTTAACCGTCGCCATTTGCCCTTTATCAAACTTCTCTACCACCAGCGCGCTCAGCATGCAGGAGATGATTTGGTGACCGAAACCGCCAATTGAGATCAGCGCAATGGCCACGTAAGGATCTTTGGTGACCGCCACCATCGCCAGCGACAGCATCAGGAATGCGCCGGTTACCGAACTCGCTACCACCGAGTTAACCTGGGTAAAGCCAAAAATTTTGGTGTAAAGGCGCGTCAGATAACCGCTGGCGGCGCTGCCTAAATCTGCCGCGAGGAATGGCAGCCAGGCGAACATGGCGATCTGTTTCAGGTCCATGCCCAGCTCTTTTGCCAGATAGAGCGGCACCCAGAAGCTCAGCACCCCCCACGCAGGCTCGGCCATAAAGGCGGGAATGGCGATGCCGTAGAAACGCTTGTTTTTTGACACGGGTTTCAGCGCAGTAAAGAACGGCAGTTTTACCGCCGGTGGTTCGTTGTCCTGACGAATAAATTCCAGTTCAGACGCCTGCAGATTGGGGTGCTGCTCTGGATCGCGATACAACAGCCACCACAGCACCACCCATCCGAGCGCCAGGCAGCCGGTGAACAGGAACGCACCCTGCCAGCCAAACGAGGCATGTGCGAAGTAGATAATCGGCGGGGCCAGCATCGCGCCCAGGGAGAAACCCACACCGGCCCATCCGGCAGCAATCGGACGCTCTTTTTTCGGAAACCATTCGCCAATCACCTTGGCGTTAGCCGGTGTGGCAGCGGCTTCGGCGCCGCCCATGACAAAGCGCAGAATCGCCAGGTGCACCCAACTTGCCGCGCCGGCGTGGAACAAACAGGCGACAGCCCAAATCGTGGCGCAGACCAGGAAGCCAACCTTCAGGCCGATGACATCGATCAACCAGCCGCAAATCGGTTGAAAGAAGGTATACGCCAGCTGGAACGCGCCGACGATCCATGAATATTGTTCAGTGGTGATATTGAGGCTGGTTTTGAGTTCCGGTGCCAGCAAGCCTAGCGAGTTACGGGTGATGTAGTTAACCGTAACGCCCGCTAAGAACAGCACCAACACCCACCAGCGCAAATTACGCAAGGTGCGTTTGCTGCCTGCGGCGGTTATCCCTGGATTCAAACTGCGGTTCATCGGCTTCTCCATTTATCAGTCATTGCTAACTATCCGCCAGGAGTGAAACACAGTTGCGAAAAGTGGTCGCCAGCTTGATGCAGCATTTGTGATCTGGTTAACCAAAATCATCGACCAGGTTGACTTAACCCGACAAAGAGCAGAGTTTTACGTGCAAGCGGCGTGATAACGTCATAATGAAACGCGCTAAAGATAATATTGGTCAACCAATAATGAGTGAGGTAACAACATGAAGCAGACCTGGCGCTGGTATGGCCCGAACGATCCTGTCTCTCTGGCCGATGCGCGCCAGGCGGGCGCCACCGGCATCGTCACGGCGCTCCATCACATTCCCAATGGCGAAGTGTGGACAGTTGACGAAATCGTGCAGCGTAAGGCGCTGGTGGAAGCCGCTGGATTGGTCTGGTCGGTGGTGGAAAGCGTGCCGATTCACGAAGAGATCAAAACCGGCAGTGGCCGCTGCCAGCACTGGATCAGCAATTATCAGCAGTCGCTGCGTAATCTGGCGCAGTGCGGCATCACCACCGTGTGCTACAACTTCATGCCGATTCTCGACTGGACGCGCACCGACCTTGAGTATCTGCTGCCCGATGGGGCCAAAGCGCTGCGCTTCGATCAGATTGAGTTCGCGGTGTTTGAACTGCACATTCTGCAACGCGCGGGCGCGGAGCAGGATTACAGTGCCGAAGAGATTGCTGAGGCTGCCGAGCGTTTTAGCCAGATGAGTCGAGAACATCGTGACCGCCTGGTGCGCAACATTATTGCCGGCTTACCCGGCGCCGAAGAGGGTTATACCCTCGACCAATTCCGCGCCCAGCTGGCGCGTTATGACGGCATCGGTAAGGCCGAGCTACGGGAGAATTTTGCCACCTTCCTGCGCGCGATTATTGCGGTTGCCGAAGAGGTGGGCGTGCGCATGGCGGTACATCCGGACGATCCACCGCGCCCGATTCTCGGCTTGCCGCGCATCGTCTCCAACGCTGACGATCTGCAGTGGATGATTGATACCGTCAGCAGCCCGGCCAACGGTTTTACCCTGTGTACCGGTTCGTACGGGGTGCTGGCAGAGAATGATCTGGCCGGCATGGTGCAACGCTTTGGCCCGCGTATCTACTTCGCACATCTGCGCTCTACCAAACGTGAAGCGAATCCCAACAGCTTCCACGAAGCCGCGCATTTAGCTGGCGATGTCGATATGTTTGCGGTGATCAAGGCGATTGCCGAAGAGGAGCAGCGGCGTAAAGCCGCAGGCCAGCATGATTTAATTCCGATGCGTCCCGATCACGGCCACCAAATGCTGGATGACCTGAAGAAGAAAACCAATCCTGGCTACTCGGCGATTGGTCGACTGAAAGGGCTGGCTGAAATTCGCGGCGTTGAGCTGGCGATCCACCGCGCCTATTTTAGCGAGCCAACTCAGGGAGCCGAGTAATGCGCTTTATGGACGAAGATTTTCTGCTGCAAAGCGATACCGCGCGGCGTTTGTATCATGATTTCGCCGCAGATATGCCCATCTACGACTATCACTGCCATCTGAATCCGCAGGAGATTGCGCAGGATCGCCAGTTTGCTAATCTCGGCCAGATTTGGCTCGAAGGCGATCACTATAAATGGCGTGCGATGCGTGCCGCGGGCGTGGATGAATCTTTGATCACCGGCAGCGCACGCAGTGATTACGATAAGTATCTCGCCTGGGCCGAAACGGTGCCAAAAACCCTTGGCAACCCGCTCTATCACTGGACGCACCTGGAACTGCGTCGTCCGTTTGGCATCACTGATACGCTATTTGGCCCGGCCACCGCGCCGGACATTTGGCACAGCTGTGCCGAAAAGCTGGCGCAGCCTGAGTTTTCTGCGCGCGGCATCATGCGCCAGATGAAGGTGCGCATGGTCGGCACCACCGACGATCCGGTCGATTCACTGCGCTACCATCGCCAGATCGCCGATGACGCCAGCTTTAATATTGAGGTCGCACCGAGCTGGCGTCCGGACAAAGTATTCAAGATCGAGCTGGAGGGTTTTGTTGCGTATCTGGCTCGCCTGGAAGCCGCCGCCGATGTGGCTATCGACAGCTTTGATGCATTGCGCCGGGCGCTGCTGCGTCGCCTTGATCACTTCTCCGCCCACGGCTGCCGCGCATCGGATCATGGCATCGAAACCCTGCGCTTTGCGCCGGTGCCGGACGACAGCGTGCTTGATACTATTTTGGCGAAACGTCGCCGTGGCGATCTGCTGGATGAAACTGAAATCGCCCAATTCAGCAGCGCGGTGCTGGTGTGGCTCGGCAGTGAATATGCACGACGCGGCTGGGTGATGCAGCTGCACATTGGCGCCATCCGCAATAACAGCACGCGCATGTTCCGTCAGCTCGGGCCGGATAGTGGTTTTGATTCGATTGGCGATAACCATATTGCCTGGCCGCTAGCGCGCCTGCTGGATGCGATGGACATCAACGATCAACTGCCGAAAACCATCCTCTATTGCCTAAATCCACGCGATAACGAAGTGCTGGCCACCATGGCGGGCAACTTCCAGGGCGCGAGCATTGCCGGCAAAGTGCAGTTCGGTTCTGGCTGGTGGTTTAACGATCAGCGTGACGGCATGCTGCGTCAGCTGGAACAACTGTCGCAAATCGGCCTGCTCAGCCAGTTTGTCGGCATGCTGACCGATTCGCGCAGCTTCCTCTCCTACACGCGCCACGAATACTTCCGCCGCATTCTGTGCAATCTGCTGGCACAGTGGGTTAAAGACGGCATTGTGCCTGCTGATGAGCCGCTGCTGGGGAGCATGGTGCGCGATATCTGCTTCAACAATGCCGAGCGCTATTTTGCCCTTAATGTGACGTGATGGCAGCCTGGTCATTGCACGCCATGACCAGGCCGATTCTTAATCGCTATGCTATAGTGCGCGTCTCTGACCTGGCAGTAGCAGAGGTTATGCATCCCTTAACGCAAAGATAACTAACACGATGAAAACGCAAACTTCAGCACAGCGTCCCTATCAGGAAGTCGGGGAAATGCTCCGTCAGATGATCTCGCAAAAACAGTATGCGGTGGGCCAACGGCTGCCACCGGAGCGTGAGCTCGCGGCGCTGCTGGATGTGACGCGTACGCTGGTGCGTGAAGCGCTAATCATGCTGGAGCTGGAAGGCTTAATCGAGGTGCGTCGTGGCGCGGGAATCTACGTGATTCACGACTCGCCGCAGCCACCGGCTCCGCAGCACAAAGCCAGCAATGATGCCGGACCGTTTGAGATGCTGCAGGCGCGTCAGCTGCTGGAGAGCAACATCGCTGAATTCGCCGCACTGCAGGCGACGCGTGAAGACATCATGAAAATGCGTCAGGCGCTGGAGCTGGAGGAGAAAGAGCTCGCCTCTGGCGCGGTCAACCAAAGTGAAAATGGCGATCGCAACTTCCATCTGGCTATTGCCGAAGCCACGCACAACAGCATGCTGGTTGAGCTGTTTAAGCAATCCTGGCAGTGGCGTGAAGACAACGTGATGTGGAGTCAGCTGCATCGCCATCTGGTCAACAACGATTACCGCAAACAGTGGCTCGACGATCACAAGAAAATTCTCGCCACGCTGATCAAAAAAGACGCGCGCGCTGCCAAACAGGCGATGTGGCAGCACCTTGAGAATGTGAAACAACGCCTGCTGGAATTCTCTGACGTCGATGATATTGATTTTGATGGTTACCTGTTCGAATCCTGGCCGCTGTATGTCGCCAGCAATCCTAATAATTGAAGCCGTTATAGAAAAGGGTCAGCCGCATGCTTCGGGAAAATTTCAACGACCTGATCTATTTAGTGATGGTGGCACGCGAATGTAGCTTCACGCGCGCCGCCGCCAAATTAGGCGTATCACAATCGGCATTGAGTCATTCAATACGCGGTCTGGAAGAGCGTTTAAATACCCGATTATTGACGCGCACCACGCGCAGCGTGGCGCCGACCGAAGCCGGTGAAAATCTGATTAAAAGCGTCGCGCCAATGATGGCGGATATGGAAAAAGCCCTGCTACAGCTGGCCGATAATCAGGGCAAACCGTCGGGGAACATTCGTATCACCGCCGGGGAACATGCGTTGTCATCCACGCTGTGGCCGCTGCTGAAGCCCTTTCTGCAAACCTATCCTGACGTGAACGTCGAACTCTCTGTCGACAATACCTTAACCGATATTGTCAGCGGGCGTTTCGATGCGGGTGTACGACTGGGTGAAAGTATTGAAAAAGATATGGTAGCGGTGCGGATTGGCCCGGACTGGAAAATGGTTGCGGTTGCAGCACCTGAATACCTGCAAAAACACGGCATCCCGCAGACGCCTTATGAATTGCAAAATCATAACTGTATTAACATGCGCCTTCCCACACTCGGCGGATTATACAGCTGGGAGTTCAGTAAGGACGGCAAAGATATTCGCGTCAAAGTTGAAGGTCAGCTGATATTTAATAATCTGGCATCCCGTATTGATGCGGTGCTTTCCGGCATGGGTATTGCCTATGTGCCCGAAGACACCGTCAAACAGCATATTGCCAACGGCGACCTGCAAGCCATTCTGGCTGACTGGTGTGAACCGTTCAGCGGATATTACCTCTATTATCCCAGCCGCAAACAACACACCGCTGCGTTTGAGAAACTGATCGAAGCCATTAAATACCGGGGATAATGGCTTTGATCGTGGACGATTAACGTTCCATTTTCAGCGCAAGCTGCCTGGCCAGGAAGAACGGCCTTAAATAAGCCACGGTATTTGACAGTGGCAAAACGTCATCGCTTAGCTGGATACCGATCTCCGCGCGCAGATACTCACGACGCGTTTCGATACGCTGCCACAGCGCCGGATAGGCGTGGCGAATCGTCGCCTGCAGTGCCGCATCGGCCAGCACCACGCACTCTTCGGCGCTGGCACCGTTGTAGCCCGGCACGGACGGGATGATATCAATTTGTAGCATCATGCCGCTTTTCAGGAGTTCAGTGGAACCGCGATAAATCGGCGACGACATCCACTCTTCATCCGCCACCAGATGGCCGGGATTCAGGTGCCAGCCAAAACGCGCTTTAGGCAAAACCTGTTCGATCAGCTGGTAAAGCGCGCCGCCGCGCATGCCGACGTGAATCGTCTCCAGCCAGCTCACCACCGCGGAGAAATAGGGTTTGGCGATGCGATCGAGATAATCCTGCTGGGTTGCTGGCAACTCACTTTCACTGGCAATCACGAAACCGCTGCGGCTGGAAAGGCCACCTTTGTAGGCGGTGGTCAGGGAGAGCGGATCGCCGCGCCGCACGGTTTTCGCGCTGGGATAAAGATTCGCGGTTTCGAAACGCGTGCCGGTGGCCGCGATGGTCACCACGGTGTTGTACTGCCCTTCAGCGGTAAGTAACGCGCCCAACTCGGTTTCACGCACGCCAACTTCAATCGCATTGAGCGCGTCCAGCATGCAGCTGGAAGCGAGATTGGCACCATATTCGTAATGCGCGATTTCATTGGCATTGCAGCGGGTACGTGCGCCGTTATCACCAATCAACAAAGGGATAGCATTTTCTAACACCGCGTCATCTTTGAGCGTGCGCTTAATCGCGTCGACAATAAAGTAGGGTAAATCGAACATCGCGCGCCCATTGCCGGCGGCTGGCGTGAACATTTTCCAGCCAATCAGACCGACTTTTTTGCTGCTATCCAGGCCCGCATCCTTGAAAAGCGTTTCCAGCGGCACTTCATTATCCATCGGCTGATTAGGCAGCGAGAAGTACGGCGAGTGAGCCAGCGTGGCCTCAATGCGCGAGAAACGTGCCATTTTCAGGTTTTCGTTACCCAGCACCAACGTGGCGTGCCCGAACTTGTCCAGCAGCAGTAGCCCCTCTTCGAAACGCGGTATAAATCCGGTGAGATATTCGAAATTGCTGCCGTGTTCCTTGTCCGCGTAGATGACCAGCGTGTCAAAACCGTGCTGTTTCATTGCCTTCAACAAGGTGTGTTTTCGTTCCAGCAGGGTCTCATCAGAGAGAACGACTGCTTCCACCCCAGTGAACTTCACTGGCTCGGTGACGCAGCCAAGCGCGATCGCCATCGTTTACCTCCTCACATTGCATAATGTGTTGAGGATAGTAGCGTCTTTCACCGCAGGGCGTTTTGACACAGCACGAAAAAAGGCGGAGGGGTGAGCTCCGCCTTGTTTCAAGTTCCGGTCAGTGCGCCTGACCGGTCAGTTGCATAAGGGCAACGATGATTTGAAGAATGATGCGGACGATGTCCAGCAGCAATCGAACAATTTCCATCACTTTCCTTCTCCTCTGAGAGGAGCGCGCCTTTCAGCTGCCGAGGCTTTGACTCCACCCGCCGACCGCCTAAGCACAATTGTGAGGAGTGCTGAGCGGCTCTCATTGTGGAAGCCACAGGCCAGCACCACCTGAAACCTGCCGGGATTTGACTATCCGCGCCCCTGGAGTCATCAGCAAAACAATGAGGCTTCGCCCGTCACTCAACACCTGTATAACCATACAGTATTATGGCAAAACTTGAAATATCTCGCCGCACATTTTATTATCGCGGGTGTGAGGAGTGCTGAGCACCCCGTTCGCGGCGCGGTTACCAGCCGATTAGCGAACATAAAAAAAAGGATTTGGCTTTACTGCCAAATCCTTTTTTATTGCCGGCGTTTAATTACCGCGCGGAACTGATGCGCCAGATAGTATTACCCGCATCATCGGCAATCAACACGCCGCCCTGGCGATCGGTAGCTAAACCGACCGGTAAACCACGCACCTGCTTCTGATCGTCGGTGAGGAAGCCCGTCACCACCGGCTGCGGCTGCCCCACCGGTTTACCGTTCTCGAATTTCACCCACACCACCTGATAACCATTAAGCGGCGTACGGTTCCAGCTACCATGCTCGCTGATAAACGCCCCGCCACGATACTGCGGCATGTTATCCGCGCCATAGAACAACAGGCCGAGCGGTGCGACATGCGAGCTCAGTGCGTAATCAGGCTTGATGGCCTTCTCCACCAAATCCGGCCTTTGTGGCTGGGCACGCTCATCCACGTGCTGACCATAATAGCTGTACGGCCAGCCGTAGAAGCCTTTGTCCTGCACCGAGGTCATGTAATCCGGAACCAGATCGGAACCAATCTCGTCACGCTCATTGACGATAGCCCACAGCTTGCCGCTCTGTGGCTCCCACTGTAAGCCGGTAGGATTGCGCAGGCCGCTGGCATAGATCCGGCTGGCACCGCTCGCCGCATCCACTTCCAGCACCGCCGCGCGGCGATACTCTTCGCCAATGCCGTTTTCCGTTACGTTACTGTTGGATCCCACCCCAACATACAGCTTGCTGCCATCCGGGCTGGCGAGCAGTGATTTAGTCCAGGGATGGTTAATCGGACCACCCGGCAGTTCGGTGACTTCCACCGGCGGCGTGCGGATTTCGGTTTGCCCGGTTTCGTAAGGGAACTTCACCAGGCTATCGGCGTTCGCCACATACAAGGTATTCCCCACCAGCTGCATGCCAAACGGCGCCGTCAGGTTATCGATAAAGCGATGCTGCTCCCATTTGCCGTTAACGTTGCGCAGCAGCGTGATGCGATTGCCGCCCTCACCGCCTTTGCCTGAGGCTTTCTGCACAATGCCCATAATCAGCTGCTTCGGCGCGGTGGTCGGTTTCGGCATGCCATTGGATTCCGCTACCAGCACATCATTATTAGGCAGCACCAATACCTGACGTGGATGCTGCAGGTTTTCGGCGATCTTTTCGATCTTTAAACCCTCCGCCACTTTCGGCATTTCCCCGGTTTTCCACGGCGTGCCTTCCGGTACCTGCATCGGGGGCATAAAGAAGTTCTGCGCCTGCGGCAGCTCAGGATTGGGACCGATTTGCTTTTGCGGATCGATCAGCGCCCCGTCGTCACAGGCACTGAGCAGCATGGCGATCGCTACCGCACTAAGTAGGTGTTTCATACGCGACCTCCCTGTGTGCGACGTTCGCGCAGCACCAGCTGCACGTTGGCAATCAGCAGCAGCGCCACTACCAGCGTCGAGAGCGTCACGCCCATGGGCACCACCGCGTAGGCATCACGGCTGTGAATAAAGGCGTTCACCACCGCCAACACCATTGCCAGCAGCGACAGCCAGAAGTGGGTTTTCTCATTTGGCCGGGCACCGCGAAATAAATAAACCAGGCTAATTAAACGTGGCAGGATGGCCAGCACCAGACCAAGGGTAATCAGCCAACTGGCCGATTTGGTCCACATAATGACGAAGGTTTGCAGATAGAGGATATCGAAAAACCAGGCGGCGACAAAAAAGCCCAGCGGCAGCGGTTCCAGCAGCGTATACAACGTCACGCCGAACACCGATCTTCCTGAGGTATGAAACATTACTCTCTCCCTTTTACCGAATTATCATCAGATGGCGCACGCGTTGCGCTTTTTGCAACAACGTGCCACCACCTGTGAAATATTAGTAAAGATAAACAGTAATGTTTAACACTTATCTAACTTGCTCAAACTTATGACTTATCTGCCGGCAGGGTTACCCAATATCCCGGCTGATAAGGCAATGGCAGAAACTTCTGGTGGAACTCGCGGAAAGTGGCGTCCGGATCGAGATCGGCAAACAATTCGGGATGCAGCCACTTCGCCAGCGCCTGAATCGCCACAAACTGGTACGGGCTATCGTAGAACTGATGCCAGATTGCATGCGCATTGCCGTTATGGGCTACCGGCAGGGTTTTGAAGGCATCGCGCATCATCAGCAGTTGCAGCCGCGCAGTGGCTTCTTTCACATCCGCACCGGGACCGACACCCACCCATTTGCCGACGGTATTGTAGTTTTTCCAGTTGGCACCAGTCACCACCACCACATCCGGACGGCTGGCGATGATCTGTTCTGGATTGAGCGTGCCAAAGGTGCCCGGGATCAGATCTTTGGCGATATTGCGGCCGCCCGCAATTTCCACCATCTGACCAAAGTTCTCGTTGCCAAACGACATGCAGCACTCATCGCTGTAGCCGCCAGCGCGGTCAATCATCACTTTTGGGCGCGTGCCGCTAAAATTCTTCAGGCGATCGGTCACCTTTTCAATTTGTGCCCGGCGGAACGCCACAATCTCTTCGGCACGCTGCGGATTATTCACCAGCTCGCCCATGATGCGGATGCTTTGCTCAGCGTGTTCCATCGGCTTCTCACGGAAATCGATAAACACCACCGGCACGCCCACTGCCTGTAACTTCTCAATCAACTTGCCTTCATCGGTGGCCGCTTTGGATTCAAGGTTCATCAGCACTAAATCGGGCTTCAGCGTCAGCGCCTGCTCAACGTTGAAGGTGCCATCCTTCGCGCCGCCAAAGGTCGGCAACGTTTTAATCTGCGGATATTTCTTCTCATACGCCATGTAGCCGTCGTAATCCGCTTTATGAAAATCATCGCGCCAGCCGACCACGCGCTGGAACGGTGCGGCGGTATCAAAAGCGGCCAGCAGATACATCTGACGCCCTTCGCCCAAAATGATGCGTTTGGACTCCTCTTTGACCTCGACCTGACGTCCAGCGACATCCGTAATGATTTTTGCGGCAGCGTGATGCGTTACCGCCAGTAACCCCAGTGCAAACAGCCATATTTTCATATTACCGACCCAGAATGATAATGATTATTATTTAATTTTCGCGGCGTCACTATTACCTGGCTGACGGGAAATGAAAAGCCCCCAGCGACACATTTTTTTACATTCCGCCCAGCGCTTTTCACTGTGCAATCGCTCACAAAACGCCAGTCATTCGTGAAAACGCTCACAGCGAACCATGCAAATGCCCAATTTATCGCCGTTGTTTCCTGCGCTTTGGCTAATGCGTAAACAAAATGTGAACGCTAAATTACAAAATGAAACGGCGTTTTATTTTTTATGTTAATGCCCATCGTGGGAGCGCCAAGCATGAACGGAGGAGTAACCGTGAAGATCAGTGCCATTGATGTGACCCTGTTTAGCTACCCTACCCGCCGCGTCTCGGACAGCGCCGGGCATTCGCATCCCGGCGCCGAGACCGATGCGCAAATGGCGCTGCTGACCCTGACCAGCGAGGATGGGGATTGCGGTTATGCCTTCGCACCGGCTGAGGTGATTCGTCCACACGTGGTAAACGCCTTCTTCCGCAAGGTGCTGATTGGGCAAAACGCCTTTGATCGTGAACGGCTGTGGCAGGATCTGGTGCACTGGCAGCGCGGTAGCGCCCACCAGCTCACCGAACGTGCGTTATCCGCCGTGGAACAGGCGCTATGGGATTTGATTGGTCGCAAGCTCAAGCAGCCGGTGCACAAATTGCTTGGCGGCTATCGCGAGAAGATCCCGGCCTACGGCAGCACCATGTGTGGCGATGAGCTGGAAGGCGGTTTATCGACGCCCGACGAATATGCCCAGTTTGCTGAAAAGCTGGTGGCACGCGGTTATCAGGCCATCAAACTGCACACCTGGATGCCACCCGTCTCGTTCGCCCCCAGCCCACAAATGGACATTAAAGCCTGCGCCGCGGTACGTGAAGCGGTCGGCCCGGACATCGCGCTGATGCTTGACGGCTATCACTGGTACAGCCGCAGCGATGCGCTCACCATTGGTAAAGCGCTGGAAAAACTCAACTTCGCCTGGTTCGAAGAGCCGATGGAAGAGGAGAGCATGGCGTCTTATGCCTGGCTGGCGGAAAACCTCAGCATCGACGTACTGGGCCCGGAAAGCCTCGGCGGCAAACACCATAGCCGCGCCGATTGGGTGCGCGCCGGCGCGTGCGACATTCTGCGCGCCGGTGCCAACGGCGTCGGCGGTATTTCGGCCACTATGAAGGTCGCTAGCCTGGCCGAAGCCTTCGGCATGGATTGCGAAGTGCACGGCAATGGCGCGGCCAGCATCGCGGTGGTCGGTGCCATCCGCAACTGTCGCTGGTACGAGCGCGGCCTGCTGCACCCATTCCTCGATTATGAACAGCCGCCGGCCTATCTCAACGCGCTGGTCGATCCGATGGATGCCGAGGGTTTCGTGCATCTGCCCACGCGACCGGGACTCGGTGAGGACATCAATTTCTCGTGGATTGAGACACACACGCTAAATCGCTGGTAAGCGCCTGACACAAGCAGTACGGCAAAAAACTATAAACCTCTGACCTGCTGGACTTTGCTTATGAACGTAGTGAACCGATGCAGAGCGTGGTGCGCCGCGCTGCTGCTGCTCACCTGTAGCCCGTCGCTGCTGGCCGCCACGCCAGACGACCAGCTGATTGTGGGCATGAACATGAATAATCTCCTCACTCTCGATCCCGCAGCCATGACCGGCAACGAAGTGGTCGGCATTGTGGTCAATCTCTATGACGGTTTGGTTGAGTTAGATCCGCAACAGCTCACCAACGTGCGCCCGGCGCTGGCGGAACGTTGGGAGATCAGCCCCGACAATCGTCAGCTCACCTTCCATTTGCGTGACAATGTCACCTTCCACTCCGGCAATGCGTTGAGCAGCGCCGATGTGATTTGGTCGATGCGCCGCGTGCTACACCTCAATCTGGCGCAGGCGTCGGTGTGGAAATCTTACGGCTTCAGCAAAGAGAACGTCGACCAGATGATCAGCGCGCCGGATGCGCGCACGGTAGTGATTCGCTTGCCTAAGCCTAACGATCCCAAACTGGTGCTCTATTCGCTGGCGGCGCTCGGCAGCATGGTGGTGCTTGATAGCAAAACCGTGCAGGCGCAGGCGGTAAATAACGATTGGGGCAATCGCTGGCTCACCACCCATGAAGCAGGGTCAGGACCGTTTCGTCTGGACGTGTGGCAAGCCAAAGATGTGCTGCGCATCAGCCGCGATCCCCACTATTGGCGCGGTGCACCCAAGCTGCAGCGCGTAGTGTTCCGTCATCTGCAGGAGTCGCAAACTCTGCGCCTGATGATGGAGAAAGGCGACCTTGATATCGCCAGCAACATGGCGATTCCCGATGTGAAGGCGTTGCGTCACGATCCCGACCTCTCCGTTGATGCCGTGCAAAAAGGCACGATTTATTACCTGGCAATGAGCATGAAGGACGATCACTTCGCCAATCCGCAAGTGCGCGAAGCGTTACGCTATCTGGTGGATTATCAGGGCATCAACAAAACGCTGATGGCCGGTTACGGCACGCTGCACCAGCGTCCGATTCAATCCGGCATGCCGGCGACGCTGCCCGATCCGGGTTACAAGCTCGATGTGCCGCGTGCCAAAGCGCTGCTGGCGGCTGCAGGTTATCCCAACGGTTTTGATACCACACTGCGCGTGCTGGCCGATCAGCCGTTCCTCAATGTCGCCATCGCCATTCAATCCACGCTGATGCAGGGCGGCATTCGCGCCAAAATTATTACCGGCACCGGCAACCAGATTTATGGTGCGATGCGCGATCGCCAGTTCAATTTGCTGGTGGGACGCGGCGGTAGCGGTGTGGAGCCCCATCCGCACTCCAGCCTGCGCGCGCTGGTTTACAACCCCAACAATGCCGACAGCGCGCGTCTCACCAATTTTCAGGGCTGGCGCACTGGCTTTTATGATGCGCAGCTGAACAGCATGATCGACAAAGCGCTGCTGGAGCGCGATGCCAAACAGCAGCAGCAGGATTACTTTGCCATCCAGCAACGTTACGACCAGCTGATTCCGGCGCTGATGCCGATTTCGCAAATGACCGATTCGGTGGTGGTGAACAATCGGGTGCAGGATTACGTGCCGCATCCGTCGGCTACCACTTTCCTGCGCGACGTGTGGAAAACGCCAGATAGCCTGGCAGGAGGTACGCAATGAAGCTAAGCAAAAGTCACTGGCGTCGTCTGCGCAGCCGCACGTTGCAGGTGGCGATCACCCTGTTTGGCCTGCTGCTGCTGACCTTCTTTATTGGTCGCGTGATGCCGCTCGACCCGGTGCTGGCGATTGTCGGGCCGGATGCTGACCACAATACCTACCAGCAGGTTTATCATCAGCTGGGCTTTGATAAACCGCTGTGGGTGCAGTTTGGCATCTATCTGCAGGGCTTGCTGCACGGCAATCTCGGGCTGGCGCTGCTCACCGGACAACCGGTCATACACGATATCCTGCGCGTCTTCCCGGCCACGGTGGAACTGGCGACGCTGGCGATTGTGATTGGCACCGGGCTCGGCGTTCCGCTCGGCGTGTGGGCCGCCGCCCGTCGCAACAGCCTGATTGATTATCTGGTGCGCATCATCAGTCTGGCGGGCTATTCCACCCCCATCTTCTGGGTCGGCATGGTCGGCCTGCTGCTGTTTTATGCCCATCTCGGCTGGGTGGGTGGCGCGGGTCGCGTTGACTTCAGCCTTGATGGCATTGTGCCGCGCCGCACCGGTTTCCTGCTGATTGATGCGTTGCTGGTAGGCAACTTCACGGTGTTCAGCAATGCGCTTAACCACCTGATTCTGCCCGCTTCCCTGCTCGGCTTTCACTCGCTGGCTTACATCAGCCGCATGACGCGCAGCTTCATGCTGGCGCAGCTGTCGCAGGAGTTCATTCTGACGGCGCGGGTAAAAGGCCTTAGCGAGTGGCAAGTGATTTGGCAGCACGCATTCCGCAATATTCTGGTGCAGCTGCTGACGGTGGTGGCGCTGGCCTACGGCTCGCTGCTGGAAGGCGCGGTGCTAATCGAAACCGTCTTCTCGTGGCCCGGTTTTGGTTCTTATCTCACCGGCAGCCTGATGCTCGGCGATATGAATGCGGTGATGGGCTGCGTATTGGTAGTCGGCCTGATTTTCGTGCTGCTTAACCTGCTCTCTGACCTGCTTTATCAGGTGTTCGATCCGAGGACCAAAGTATGACGATTTCTCTCGATACGCCGTTAGCCAGCCAGACGCGCGAACGGCTGGCGCGCTGTCGCCGCACCGGCGCGCGCATTGGCCATTTTCTCTGGCAAATGGCGCGCAACCCGTTAACCGCGATTGGCGGCGGGATTATCCTGCTGCTGCTGGTGGTGGCGCTGTTTGCACCGTGGATTGCGCCCTATCACCCGCTGATTCAGGACCTCAACAATGCGCTGACGCCGCCGAATGCGCAGCACTGGTTTGGTACCGATGAGTTTGGTCGCGATATCTTCAGCCGCCTCGTCTGGGGCGCGCGCATCACGCTGTATATCGTGCTGCTGGTGTCAGTCACCGTTGGCCCGCTGGGCCTGCTGCTCGGCGTCACCGCCGGTTATTTCGGCGGCAAAGTAGATAGCGTATTGATGCGCGTCACCGACATCTTCATCTCCTTCCCGAGTCTGGTGCTGGCGCTGGCGTTTGTCGCCGCGCTCGGTCCGGGACTGGAGCATGTGGTGATTGCCATCACGCTCACCGCCTGGCCGCCGATTGCCCGTCTGGCGCGTGCTGAAGCGCTGTCGCTGCGCCAGGCCGATTTTGTTTCGGCGGTGCGCTTACAGGGTGCCTCTTCACTGCGCATTTTGTGGAAACACATCGTGCCGCTGTGCCTGCCGTCGGTGATCATCCGCATCACCATGAATATGGCCGGCATCATTCTCACTGCGGCCGGACTGGGTTTTCTCGGATTGGGCGCGCAGCCGCCGGATCCTGAATGGGGCGCGATGATCGCCAGCGGCCGTACCTATATGCTCGAATGTTGGTGGGTGGTAACGGTGCCGGGTCTGGCAATTCTGATCAACAGCTTAGCGTTCAACTTCTTAGGAGATGGCTTACGTGACATCCTCGATCCCCGCAGCGAATAGCGCTGCACCATTGCTCGACGTACAGGATTTACAGGTCAATTTCGTCAATGGTCGCCTCGTCACACCCGCGGTGCGCGGCATCTCCTTCCAGTTAGGCAAAGAGAAACTGGCGATTGTCGGCGAATCCGGCTCCGGCAAATCCACCGTAGGTCGTGCGCTACTGCAACTGCATCCGCGCAGCGCACAAGTCACCGCACAGCGTATGCAGTTTGGCGAGATTGATCTGCTGCGCGCCACGCCCGCGCAGATGCGCGCCATTCGCGGTAAACGCATTTCAATGATTATGCAGGATCCGAAATACTCGCTAAATCCGGTGGTGCGGGTTGGTGAGCAGATAGCCGAAGCCTGGCGCAGCCATCATCCTGGACAGCGCGAAGTGGCGCGTCAGCGAGCGATGGAGATGCTTGAGGTGGTGCAGGTGCGCGATCCCGGGCGTATTTATCAGTGTTATCCGCACGAAATTTCTGGCGGTCAGGGCCAGCGCGTGATGATCGCCATGATGCTGATTACCGATCCCGAGTTGCTGATTGCCGATGAACCCACCTCGGCGCTGGACGTTTCAGTGCGCCTGCAGGTGCTGGCGCTGCTGGATGATTTGGTGAAACAGCGCGGGCTGGGGCTGATCTTTATCAGCCACGACATCAATCTGGTGCGGCGCTTCTGCGATCGCGTGCTGGTGATGTATGCCGGGCGCGTGGTGGAGTCGCTGGCCGCCAGCGAACTCGATCGCGCACAGCATCCCTATACGCAAGGCTTACTGGCCGCGCTGCCGGATATGGATCAGCGTCGCGCACGGCTGCCGGTGCTGCAACGTCAGGCCAGCTGGCTGCAACCTTAAGGAGCAACGATGAACGAGATGATCCGCGTCAGTAATCTCAACCTCAGTTTTGGCGAGGAGGAGCGCTGTAATCAGGTATTGTTTGACGTCAATTTATCGATTCGCCAGGGCGAGATTTTTGGTCTGGTCGGCGAGTCGGGATCGGGCAAAACCACGGTGCTGAAATGCCTGGCCGGGCTGTTTACCCACTGGCAGGGCGAGCTGGCGATTGACGGCGTCGCGCTGGAGCATCGCATCGCCCGCGAGCGTTGCCGCAGCGTGCAGATGGTGTTTCAGGATCCTTACGGATCGCTCCATCCGCGCCACACTATCGGCGATATTCTTGAGGAGCCGCTGCAGATTCACGGTATCGGACAGCGCCAGCAACGGGTGATCGCGATGCTGGAAAAAGTGGGCCTCAATCGCGCGTGGCAAACACGCTATCCGCATCAGCTCTCCGGCGGTCAGCGACAGCGCGTCGCCATTGCTCGTGCGCTGATCCTTGAGCCGCGCGTATTGCTGCTGGATGAACCGACGTCAGCGCTGGATGTATCGGTGCAGGCGGAGATCCTCAACCTGCTCAGCGACTTGCAGCAGCAGGAGAAGCTGACCTATTTGATGGTCACGCACGATCTCGGCGTGGTGGCGCATCTGTGCCATCGCGTGGCGGTCATGCAGCATGGCAAAGTGCTGGAGACACTGGATGTCGATGCGCTGGTAAACAACCGCGCGCAAGTGGCCTATACGCAGATGCTGGTCGATGCGAGTCGGCAGGATAATGGGGTTTTGGCGTAGGTTCGCCATTGATGGTGAGCAGGTGCGCATCAATGCGCACCCTACGAACAAATTACTGCGTCAGTTCACGCACAAAGCGCGCAATTTCCTCACTCTGACCCTTTTCATTAACACGCCGCTGCAATTATCAAATAACACGCCAGTAACCGCCTTTGGCAGCACCGACTCGTTGCAGACGATAAAGTGATTGTAACGTTTTGAGATTACGTTCAACTGTCCTGCTGCTCACGCCCAGCAGCTGCGAGAGATCGGCAATCGTCATCTCAGGTGATTTACGCAGAGCAGACAGTATTTTCTCAGCGGTTACGGAAAGTTTAGCCGATGGTTTCTCCGACATTTTCTCCGACACTTTCTCCGACACAATCCCCTTTGAGGTGTCGATTGAAACAGTACGAGAGCCAATCCCTTCAGCCAGCGCCTCGATCAATTTTTCCAGCATAAATGCGATAAACGGCGTGCAGTCACTGCTGCGATCGCATTCCCCTAAAACGCGATAATAGTGTTGTTGTTGATTATGGATCAGCGTTTCAACCGGTAGCCAGGCAAATTCAGTACGCCATTCACTGAGAATCAAGGTTTGCCATAATCTTCCCATGCGCCCATTGCCATCAGTGAAAGGGTGAATAAATTCAAATTCGTAGTGGAAGATTGAACTGGCAATCAGCGGATGAATATCCGTTTGTTTAACCCAACCGAGTAAATCACCTATCAGCCTTGAGACCTGGTTTGCAGGCGGAGCCATATGGATAAGTTGCTGTTCGCGATAGACACCCACATTGCCATTGCGTAATTGGCCCGGCGCATCAACCAGCCCGGTCATCAACAACCGATGTGCCGACAGTAAATCGCTAAGGTTGCCACTTTGCCAAACATTGAGTTTTTCATAAGCCAGAATGGCGTTGCGCACTTCCTGAATATCTTTAGCCGGAGCCAACACGCGCTTGCCTTCCATAATCGCAGTCACCTGTTCAGTTGACAGACTATTATGCTCAATAGCCAGCGAAGCTTGAATGGTGCGGATACGATTCTCTTTACGTAAAAGCGGTGAGGATTGTTCTGCCTGAGCGGCCCAGCGCCCTAATAACTCACCAACCTCAATCACCTGATTCAGGATAGTAGGCGTAATGGTGTAAGGCGGCTGATAACCTGCCATGCATCTCTCCCTGGATAACGGCTGAACTTAAGAATTTGGCTAAAGCGGTGATATTAAGCATGACCTGCGAGGATATTACAATTTTAGGCATCGTGTGACGGGGAAGCGTGAGATTTAAAATCCGGCAGTGATAAAACAACCAAGCCAGGTTTCCCTGGCTTAGTTAAACGCGTCTCGATTACTGCGTCAGTTCACGCACAAAGCGTGCAATTTCCTCACTCTGACCATGCTCAAACAGTGCATGCTGCAGACGTGGGCCGCTCAACGCGGTTCTCACCAGTTCAGGGTCGATGGCGCGCAGTGAATCGAGGTAGTTCTCTTTCAGCAATGCCGCTTTCACCTGATTAAGCAATCCGGCATTGCGCACCTGCGGCTCTTTGCGCTCTGGCGGATAGCCGTGCCCTTTCTCGCCGGTGAAGGCTTTTTCGAAGATAAAGCGCAGGTTCAATTCCGCGCCCCAGCCGAAGCCTTTGGCGAACGGCAGCGACAGCGCATTGCCGTTATTGATTTGCGCAAACAGGTAGGCATCGGCGGGATCGATGCAGTAACCGCACACCACGCCCGGATGCAGGTTAAGCGACATCAAGGCGCCCTGTCCGGTGCCGCAGCCGGCCACCACGAAATCCACGGCTTGGCTGTTCAGCAGCACGTTGGCCATGATGCCGAGGTGAATGTAGGTCAGATGATGATCTTGCTCGTCGCTCATACCGACGTTAAACACCTGATGTCCGAGCGGTTGCGCCACGGACTGAAGCTCTTTCAACACCGTTGCGTTCTTCGCAGCCTGGCTGTTTTCCATCATCAAAGCGATTTTCATGATCCATCCTCAGATTAAATTGAAACACCGTTTCATTTTAATCAAAGAACGGTAAAATGCAGCCTTTAAATGCCTTTTTGACTGTGAGTTATGTCACACATTCACCATGCAACCGGCAAGGAGAAAACATGTTTATCTATAAAAACACCACGCAGTTAGAGGATCTCGGCAACGGCGTCACCCGCAGGGTGCTGGCGCACGGCGGCAGTATGATGGCGGTGGAAGTGACCTTTGCGCAAGATGCCGTTGGTCCGCTGCATCATCATCCGCATGAGCAGCTGACCTACGTGTTGTCGGGACGTTTTGCCTTTACCATTGATGGTAAGACACAGGAGGTCGGCGCGGGGGATACGCTGTATAAAGCGCCCAATATTGTCCACGGCTGCGTTTGCCTGGAGGCCGGCGTGCTGCTGGATACTTTTACGCCCCAGCGCGAGGATTTTCTGGCGGCACCGTAACGCGCCGCCAGTGAAATCAGCGGGCGGCCCACCACAAGCGCAGCTTGAGGCCCCACCCGCTGGTCCAGCCGCTGCTGGTGCTGATGACTTTACCCTGGTGCAGTACGATAAAGGTCGGCGTAGCGTTGATATCCCAGCGCTGGCCGATCGCCCCGCTTTCATCATTGATCGCCACACCTTGCAGCCCTTTCTTCTCCAGCCAGGTCGCAACCCGCGCATCATTGCCGGAACGCAGCGCCACGCTCACCACTTTTACGCCTTGCTGGCTTAACGATGCCACGGTGGGTGTGGTGAGCTTGCATACGCCGCACCACGTGGCCCACACGTAGACCAACAGCGGCTGATGCTGACTGAGTTCGGCAAGATTAACCTCGCCCTGCAGCGCGGTTAGCGGCTGTTGCGCCAAATCAACGGGCAGCTGCGGAGCGCGCAGCCAATCCATGCCCCACAGCGCCGCAGCGACAATCAGCACCAGAAAAAGCGCCTCACGTAACCCGCGCTTCACGCGACTCATTGCTTCGCCTGCAGCGCGCCTTTCACTGCGGCTTCCAGCTGTTCATACGGCACCGCACCGCTGATCATCTGATCGCCCACCAGCGTGGCTGGCGTGCCCTGCACACCCAACTGCTGCGCCAGCGTCAGATTACTGTTGATGGTATCGAGGCTGGCTTTGCTTGGCTGTTTCAGCGTAATGCCAGTTTTCTCTAGCGCCGCGTCAATACTGGCTTCATCGTGATTGCCCTTCTTCGCCATTAAACGCTCATGCAGCTTGAGGAAGTTCTTTGGCTGCTGCTCCCAGACGGTAAGCGCCAGACGTGCCGAGGTCAGCGAGGTTTCCGCGCGATACGGCAGCGGCTTAATCACCACCGCTACCTGCGGATAGGCTTTCATCAGCTTTTCTATGTCTGCTTCAAACTTTTTACAGAACACGCAGTTGTAATCGGTGAAGTAAACCAGCGTCAGCGCGGGCTTCTCAGCACCGATGCGCGGTGAACCGGCATCGTTGAACAGCACATCGTGGTTTTTCTTCACCATCTGCGCGACCACATTTTGCTGCTGCTGTGCCGCTTCTTTATCGAATGCATCAGCCGCTTCCGCCAGAATCGCTGGGTTCTGCACTAATGTTTCACGAATCAGCTCCTTAATGCGCGCTTCCTGCTCGGGAGTAAATGGCGCAGCCGCAAGTGCAGGCATGGCAAGGAACATCAATGGCAGTAACAGGGATTTCTTCATTATTTTTTCGCCTCAGAGAGAGTGGAGATCACCGCTTCACGACTCAGCAGCGGTGACAAAATCTGGCCTTGCGGCAGTGCCGGGCCATAAATTTGGTTAAAAGGAATCGCTACACGATCGCGGCGACGCAGGAACTCACCGATAGCGGGATCGGGTTGCGTCCAGTCGCCGCGCAGCAACACCACATCATCGGCCTTCAGCGCAGCACGCACATCCGGCTGATTAAGCACGCGAGATTTATTCACTTTGCAGGTAATGCACCAGTCTGCGGTGACATCAACAAACACCCGTTTGTCCTGCTCGAGCGCTTGATGGATGGCGGCTTCGGTCAGCGGCTGCCAGTGCAGCGCATCCTCTTCCGGCTCGATGCGCGTCATAAGCAGTAACGCACCGGCCAGCGTCAGCGTGATAAACACCAGGCCCGCCTGTTGCAGCGCACGGCGTTTAACCAGCCAGCCACACAGCACCAGCAGCAGCGCCACCGCCAGCACTAGCGCAACCGTGCTGCCCCAATGCGGTACCAGCAGCGTCACCAGCCAGAAGGTGGCAAGCAGCATCAACAAACCGAGCACAGTGCGCAGACGCACCATCCAGCGACCGGGACGCGGCAAGCAACGCGCCATACCCGGCAACGCCGCAACCAGCAGCCACGGCAGGCTCATGCCCACACCCAGCGCGACAAACAGCAGCCACAGCTGCGGCAGCGGCGCCGTCAGCGCGAAGGCCACGGCGGTACCAAGGAACGGTGCGCTACACGGCGTGGCCAGCAAGGTGGCAAACGCGCCCTGTCCGAAGTGTCCGAGCAGACCCTCACCGCCCTGGGTCGCCAGTTTAGTATTCAGGCCCGACGGCAAGCGGAAGTGCAGCAGATCAAACAGGCTGGCGCTGAACAGGAACATCACCAGCACCATCACCAGCAGGAAACCGCTACTCTGGAACTGGATGCCCCAGCCCAGCGCCTGGCCGCTCAGTCGCAGCCCCGTCATCAGCAGCGCCAGCAGCAGGAAGGAGAAGATAATGCCGGCGCTGGAAGCAAGGAACTGCTTGCGCGTTTGACGCTGGGTTTGCCCCTGCTGCTGCACCAAACTGCTGAGCTTGATCGCCAGCACCGGCAACACGCAGGGCATCAGATTGAGGATTAAACCGCCCAGCAGCGCCAGCAGCAGCACGGACCAGAAGGTCTGCGCTGCCTCGCCCGACACCAGCGTTTCCGCGCCGATGGTTAACGAACTTTGCTGCGCGATGCCCGCATCGGCCACCACCAGCGACAGCGTTTTGCCGCGCAGATCCGGTGCCGCTTCACCCCACTCATCAGTTACCGCCACGCGCGCGCTGAGCGTGTCGCCATTAACACTGATGTGCGGTGCCGCCAGCATGCTGCCCGGCGGATAGTCGAAGAACAGCTCCGGCTTTTGCCAGCCACCCTGACGCTCGGCACGGATTTGCAGCTCACCGTTGATGAAGCTGGCGGCGAGTTGATCGGTTAAGCCGCTTGCCGCCGGAATTTTTCCCATCGCCTCGGCGAAATCGCGCGGAAAATCGGCGTCAGCGGGCTGCGTCAGGTCGAGGCTGAACGGGAAGTCGGTAAGAATGCAGACGTCGCTACAGGTTGAGAGCGTCAGCGTACCTGCCAGCCGCAGGCTCGACAATTTTGCCAGTGTGATTGGCAGCGTGATATCGCCTTTGTAGCCTTGCGTGGTCAAACCGCTGACGTCAAAACGCGCGGGCGCTGGCCAAAACCATTGCGCATTAACCTCTGGCGTTTGCCAACGAATTTCCGGTGCTACGCCGCCTTCACCTGGCGTGCGCCAGTAGGTTTTCCAGCCAGGTTGCAAGCGGATATCCAGCAGCAGTTGCTGATCATTATTGTGGCTGGCGCTACGTAGACGCACTTCCGCGTGGCTGTTTTGCGCATTGCGCAGCCAGCCAGTATCTGCCGCCTGCGCGGTGATCGCACAGCTCGCCAGCAGGAGCAGCAGACTCCTGATAAATATAGACATGGTGATTCTCCAGTGAATAACAGGGTTTACGCGATGCAACGCGTAAGTGTTATTCCCGGAAGACGCAGAGGGTCAGATGCCGCCGTCGCAGTGGCGGAAACAGCGGTGTCCGGCGATAGCCGAAGGAGGTAGAGCGTTGCGTAAAGGTGGCAATCAACGCCAGCAGCAACAGCAGGAAAGGCAGTGCGGTATCCAGGATTGGCGCGGCGGCACTCAACGATTTCGCGCTCAGGGCACAGGGCTTTTCGCTGCCGCTGGCATCGTCATTACCGTTTACCTGCGTGGACGCGCTGACCTGCGCCAGCGGCGCAGATGGTAAATTGAAGCTGCGCTGGACGAGACAAAACGCCAGCACCAGACAAACCAGTGCCAGAATCCATTTTGCGCGTGATAGCGATATCGTCATGCCGCAGCCTCAGAGAAAAGTGCGGGCATTTTAAGCATCGACAGCAGAAACACCAAGCTTTGCAGTGTAAACTTTTGTCTTTGTTGTGCGGAGCGTGTTTTGAGCCGGTGGCATAAGGGTACCAACCGGGCTGATGGGTAACAGTTTGCTCGCTGTAGTTAAAGGTGCTTGCTGTCCCCCATCCTGGCCTTCCCCCGCAAGCGGGGGAAGGAAACGCAGCCATATGCTGCTTCAGAACTCACATGCATGGCGACCAGGTCAATCGCAGCATGCGGCTAAACAATATCATCCACGACGCCACCATCGACGCGCAGCGCGGCGCCCGACGTGGCTGATGCCTGTTTCGAACAGACATACACCACCATATTCGCCACCTCTTCCACCGTAGCGGCACGCTGAATGATGGAGCTTGGCCGCTGGGCCATCACAAACGCTTTCGCTAACTCTTCCAGCGGCTTGCCGGTGCGTTTCACTTCATCTTCCATCATCGCGGCAAAGCCATCGGAAAGCGTAGGGCCCGGCAGCACGCTGTTGACCGTCACACCACTGCCCGCCACCACCTTCGCCAGTCCGCGCGCCAGCGACAGTTGCGCGGTTTTACTGACGCCGTAGTGCAGCATTTCGGCAGGAATGTTCAGCGCCGACTCCGAGGAGATAAATACCACTCGCCCCCAGCCACGCTTCACCATCTCCGGCAACAGTGCCCGCGACAGGCGCACGCCAGACATCACGTTGGTTTGCCAATAGGCTTCCCAGGTTTCATCGTCCACTTCATAAAAGTCCTGCGGGCCGTAAATCCCGGCGTTATTGACCAGAATATCAATGGGCGGCAAGCCGTTGAGCAGCTGTTTGACGCCCTGCGCACTGCCAAGGTCGGCGATGAAGGTGTGGATTTTTGCCCCCGCCACCAAACCGTTTAGCTTTTCACGCGCGCGACTGACCGAAGCTTCGCTGCGCCCATTCAACACCACTTCCGCCCCGCTGGCGGCTAAGCCCTGCGCAATAGCAAAACCAATGCCGCCGGTTGACGCGGTGACCAGTGCTGTTTTTCCGTGTAAATCGATGTTCATGGAACTCTCCTATGCGATCGTTATCACAAAAGCCTGGTTGATGCCGCCAAATATGCATTGACAAATCATGCGGTTATTATCACGACGAGGGATTAACGGCGGCCCGAACGGCACGTTGTCCCGTCCGCCATGCCACTGCAAAAGCCATAATTAACAACAGCAGCAACACCGGCGTGAAACTGACGATACCGAAATTCTGCAATAACATGCCGCCCAGCATGCCGCCACCCGCAATCGCCAGATTCCATACTGTTACCAACATCGATTGTGCGACATCAGTCGCGGAACTCGCCCGCTGCACCATCGCGGTTTGAAACAGCGTTGCCGCACCACCAAAGGCCAATCCCCACAATCCCACCGCCAGCCCTACCAGCAGTGCACTGGACATATTCAGTTGCAGCAGCAGCGCTGCAGCGATGAAAAGGCCGATGCAACTAAGCGTTAGCGGCTGGAGATATCGGTCCACTACTATGCCAGTGATGACGATACTGACCAGCGAGCCGCTGCCAAACAGCAGCAGGATCGCGTCGGTACGCGCCATTAACCCAGCCGGCTGCAGAAACGGTGAGATATAGGTGTAGAGAATGTTATGCGCCAGCACGAAACACAGCACCAGCGCCAGCACGCTACGCACGCCGGGCAAGCGCGTAACGGTGGCCAGAGACAAACGCTGCCGTGCCGCTTGCCCGGGCTGCTCTGGAGCAGTGAGACGCAGCACCAGCATCAGCAGCAGTGACAGCCCACTTAACGCCATAAAACTCAGGCGCCAGCCGATGGCGTTACCCACAAAGGTCCCGAGCGGCACGCCAATCGATAGCGCCAGCGGCGTGCCTGCCATCGCTATCGCAATGGCTTTGCCTTTTTTTTCCACTGGCGCCATCGACGCGGCATAACCGGCCAGCAGCGCCCACAAGACGCCAGCAGCAGTACCCGCGACACCGCGCGCGATCAGCAGTAAAAGGTAGTCATTAGCCATGGCGGTGATCAGATTTGCTGCGGTAAAACCGGCCAGGGTGAATAGCAACAAACGACGGCGCCGCACGCCTTGCAATAGCGTCATCAACGGGATCGCCGCCAGGAAGGAGCCCACCGCATACACCGTAACGCTCTGCCCGGCTGCCGCCACTGAAATGGATAACTCCTGCGCCATCGGCGTCAGCAATCCGGCGGGAAGCGCCTCGGTAACGATGGTGACAAACGCAGCCAGACTTAATGCCAGCAGCGGAATCAAAGGTAAACGTTCGCTCATAATGCCTCCCGCATTCGCGGCAGCTCATCCAGCGCCTGCGGCATCACCGCCTGAAGTAAATCCTGCATGCTTTTCTCTCCTCAATAATGAATAGCTTCACAGTAGTCACTTCTCTATTGCGGAAAAAGCGCGGTATATTTCTCGACTTAACGGACATTTATGTCCGCAATCGCGAGGCAACATGGACAGTCTGAACAGTATGGTGGTGTTCGTGCAGGTGGCGGAAACCCGCAGCTTTGTGGCTGCAGGGCGGCATTTAGGGCTTTCCGCCTCGGCGGTGGGCAAAAGCATTGCCCGGCTGGAGGATAAACTTGGCGTGCGGCTATTTCACCGCAGCACGCGCAGCATCACGCTGACCGCCGAAGGCGCGCTGTTTCTGCAGCGCTGCCGCCGAATTCTGGCCGAAATTGAAGCTGCCGAAAGCGAGCTGTCGCAGGCAGCAGGCCGTCCCGCCGGGCGTTTGAAACTGAGCCTGCCGATTGTGGGTTCGCTGATCTTGCCGGTGTTAGGCGACTTTATGCAGGCCTATCCGGACATTCAGCTCGATCTCGACTTCAGCGATCGCGTTGTCGATGTGATTGCCGAAGGATATGACGTGGTGATGCGCGCTGGACCGCCGACGGATTCACGCCTCTCGGCGCGCAAGCTGGGTTATGCCTACTCCATCGCGGTGGCCTCGCCAGACTATCTGGCCCGTTATGGTGAACCTAAAACACCCGAAGCGTTGACGCAGCACGCTTGTCTGCACTATCGCTTTAACACCACCGGTAAGCTGGAGCGCTGGGTGCTGCGCGGCTACGAGGATGAACAGGAGCTGACGCTGCCCACCACCATGATCTGTAACAACATTGAGACTCGCGTCTGCTTTGCGCTGCGTGGATTAGGAATCGCCATGCTACCGGATTTCTCGATTCGCGAAGCACTGGCACAAGGTACGCTACGCGAGGTATTAGGTGACTTCGCCTGCCATCGCAACGTGTTTCACCTGTTGTGGCCCGCCAGTAAACATCCGTCGCCAAAAGTGCGCGCGCTGATCGACTTCCTCAGCGCACGCGTTTTTCAACCAGAAGCGGATAACGCCGGCCGGGCAGCGATTGGCCGTCGCAGCTGACGCTGCAACCAGGCAAAGGCGGCCGCCTGGTCTGGATTGCGCGCATCCAGTTGCAACACCGGACCCAGCGCCATCGGCTGCGCGCTTTCGGCCAGCTTGCGCAGCTCCGGCAAATACTCGGCGCCGGGATGACCGGGCATACGATCCGTCAATCGCGACTGATAGCGTGCCACCGCATCATCGGGCGAAATCGCCAGCCACAGCTCCAGCACCCGCGTCACGCCGGCGTGCTGCAATCCCTGCTGCAATACTTCGCGCGGCTGAAAGCCAAACCAGGCATCGATCACATAGGTGCAGCGCGCCGGGGCTTGCGCCACCACTTTCCAGATCGCCTGGTAAGCAGCACAGCCCAGTTGTCGATTGCGCTGGCGATCCACCGGCGCAAAGCTGGCCATAAACGGCTCTTTCAGGCTATCCAGCGTCAGCACCGGCAAGCCGAACTGCTCGGCCAGCGCGCGCGTCAGGGTGCTTTTGCCCGACGCCGGAATGCCATTCACCAGCACCACCACCTTCTCTTCAGTGTCGGTTGTCATAGGATGTCTATCACCTCCGCGGCACTGCTGGCGTTGCGCAGTCGCACCAGCGTCTCTTCATCTTCCAGCAGCGTCACAATCGCGCGAATGCCCTCTTCAATGTGGGCATTGCTATCACGCGCGCCGAACATAATCACGATGTCGGCTTTGTCGCTGCCGTCGAACGAAATCGGCTCATCCAGCACAATCATGCTAAAACAATCTTTCAGCACGCCGGTTTCTGGCCGGGCGTGAGGGATGGCAATGCCCTCTTCAAACACGTAGTACGCGCCATGTTCCAGCGTATTGGCGATCACCGCTTCCGGATAGCTGGCTTTGATGTAACCGCCGTTGACCAGTGGAAGCGCAGCCAGCGCAATCACCTCGCGCCAATCCCTGGCGCTGATCCCCACCTGAATCGCACTTGCCTCCTGCAGCAGCTGTTTAATACTCATACTGCCTCCTAAATTGATTTGCGAATGGTGTTGCGCAGTTCATCAATTTTGACAAACAGCGGATCAATTTCCTGACGAAAACGACGGCTTTTAGCAAAGATATTTAATGCACGATTATACTCTAGCATTAATTGTTTTTGCGTATCTGTCGCCTGCGGATTATTTGCCAGCTGTTGCTCTAGCTGGCTTATTTTACCGCTGATGGTTTCAGCCTGAAGATCTATTTCCTGTGAATCCTGGCTCTTATTATCCGAGCCCTTTTTCAAGAATCCAAACATAGCGTCTCCTGCCCCGAATGGCGCCGGGCACCTCAGGTTATTACGTCATGAGTGAGTCGGAATTAGCGGAACAGCTGAATCTTTTCTACCAGAACATTGGTCACCGCGTCGTTAGCTGGCACAAGGAAATTGCGCACGCTATCGTTGACCTTGCCCTTTTCAAACGTCTGCTTACAGTTGGCTACCCACTGCACATTCATCTCAGTGCCGACATTCACTTTCTCGATGCCGCTGCGCACCGCAAGACGCATGTCTTCATCGCTGACGCCGGTGCCACCGTGCAACACCAGCGGCGTATGCGTGGCGTCAGTGATATCCGCCAGGCGCTGATGCTGAATGTGCGCTTTGCCGGTGTACAAGCCGTGTACCGTGCCGATGGAGATGGCTAACATGTCGACGCCGGTCTCCTCCACGAAGCGTTTGGCATCGTCTACCGTGGTGAAAGCCGTTTCGCTCATCGCCACCACTTTGCCATCTTCAGAGCCGCCAATGGCGCCAAGCTCCGCTTCCACCGAGACATCCAGCGGACGTGCCATATCAATAACCCGACGCGTATTGGCAATGTTCTCTTCAATCGGTAAATGTGAGCCGTCGTACATAATCGAACTGAAGCCGGCATCCAGGGCGGTTTGAATCGCGGCTAAATCGGAACAGTGATCGAGATGCAAGCAGGTTGGGACATTGCGGCTCTCTGATAATGAACGAATGGCATCCACCAATAATTTATGTCCCAGATATTTCGCGGTGCCGGTAGATATCTGAATCATTAATGGACTATTGGTTTTTTCTGCCGCGCTAAAAAAGGCCGGCAACATCTCCAGGCAGTGCAAATTAAAGGAACCCAGCGCTTTAAAATCACGTTCTTTAGCCACCTGTAACAGATCGGTAAAGTTATAAAGTTTCATGGAGCTTTTCCTCATGGGATTTAGACTTGGTGGATTTTCCGTTAACAAACCAGGCGATAAGGGTAATAAAGGCAATAAACAGCGCGACGAATAGCCAGTTATTCTGGAATGCGTGGCCGAGCACCAGACCGGTACTGATCACATCCGAATCACTGAAGGTGACGCCGGTAAAACCGTAGCTTTCCAGCATCGGCACCAGAATCGCCGGCAGGAAGGTGATGAACAGACCGTGAACGAAACCACCGATCATCGCACCGCGACGTCCGCCGAGCGCATTACCAAATACGCCTGCGGTGCCACCGGCAAAGAAGTTGGTCAGCAGGCCAGGCAGAATCATCGCCAGACCAAACATCGGGAACACCAGCATGCCGACTACCGAACCCATGGTGGTGGCGAGGAAGCCGACAATCACCGCGTTCGGGGCATAGGGGAACATCACCGGGCAGTCGAGCGCCGGTTTAGCATCGGGCACCAAACGCATGGCAATACCGCGGAAGGCTGGCACCAATTCGTTCAGCAGTAGGCGCACGCCGCTGTACAGCACGAACACGCCGCACACGAACTGAATTGACTGCATAAAGGCATACATCAAATAGTTCATGCCGTTGCTGTACTGGCCGATAAATTCCGGACCGGCTGCCACAGCGGGAATCAGGTACATCGGTACCATCACCACCGCCATCGACAGATAGGTGTCCTGCAGGAATTTAAAGTTGTCGGGCAGTTTGAGATCTTCAGTAGAGCGCGAGCCTTTGCCCACCACCTTCGCTACCGCCGCCGTCAGCAGGTAGCCGATGGTGCAGAAGTGGCCGAGCGCCACGTCATCGGAGTCAGTAATGCGGCGCACCACCGGTTGTGCCAGCGCGGGCATCACCACCGCCATAATGCCGCCGAAGATGCCGCCGGTAAGGATCAGAGGTAAACCTGTCAGCCCCGCTTTATAGCCAATCACCGCACCGATTGTCGCCATCCACAGCAGCGCCTGACCGGTCAGGAAGATGTATTTGAACGGTGTCAGACGCGCAATGATGATATTGACGATAAAGATCACCAACAGCGTCAGCGCCACTTCTGAACCCAGCTCGCGGTTAGCTAACCCGGCGATGGCGGCAACGTCGGTGATATAACCCTGCATGCCAAAACCGTGGGTAAAAATGGTGTTGAGGAAGGTCAGCGTGCCAACAATAATGTTGATACCGGCCATCATAATTAAGAAACCGAGCAGGGTTTTAAAGGTGCCTTCCACCACCTTTCCCGCCGATTTTTTTTGCAGTAGCAGACCAATCAGGGCAATAAAGGCGATCAATATTGATGCCTGCCCTAATAGATCTTTTACCAGGAAGTCGATCACACTATTCATGATTAGCAACCTTTAAGTTACGTTCTTTCATAAACGCCACGATTTTTTCTTCAATTTCCGCTTTATCAGTGAGCTTATTGAGAATAATCACCCGCTTAATTTGTTCCGGGCTGGCATCGGCATTTAACACATCAGCGAAGGCTTTCTGGGTTAAAATCATGTCGGATTTAAAGGCGTTGGCTTCAGAAATGGTGGTGTGATCGATATCAGCATCGATTTCGAGTTTCTTTAATACCGACTTGGCGCTCATCTCAATCGCAAAGCTAGAACCCAGACCACATCCACAGACACATAATATTTTCAGCATGGCTATTTCCTCACAGAATTTGCAGTTGTTTAGCGAGTTTATAATGATGCCCTTCAGTATCGACCAGGCGTTTTTTCATGCTTATTAAATCAATCGGAATCGGTCGATTACTGCCATTAATAATCACCGCTTTATTGCGCATTCCCGACTGAATACAACGCGCGACTTCACTGGCCATAATGGTGCCCTGGTAAATCTCTTCACAGGTAGGGTCGCCATTACGCAGGCCGTAACCGATAATGGTTTTACGAATACGGACACCGATTAACGGTTCAATTTGTTTAATTAAGGTGTCGATAGCACCCTGGAAGCCCGGTGAATATTCACGGGTATAGCCTTCCGAGCACAAAATAATCACGCTGTTCTGCGCGGCCAGCCGCTGCGTGATACGCTCAGCCAGCTCCTGCGGCGCAATCTGGCATTCGGGGATCAGCGCGAAATCCGCATTAGACTTGATCGCCGACTGCAGGGTTAATTCGCCGCAATAGCCACCGAGCAGCTCCACCATAAATACGCGACCGGTTAACGCACGCCCGGTATTGCGTAATTTCGCCACCTCTTTTAATACCTGCTCGCAGGCGGTGGAGAATCCAATACTGTAATCACTGCCAAATACGTCATTATCGATGGTCATGCCAACGCCGAAACAGTTGACACCAAATTCGCTTAGCGTATGCAGGAATTGCAATGAACCATCTCCGCCGGCCATAATTAACACATCAATACGCAGCGACTTAAGGTGTTTAGCAATGCTCTCATATTCGGGCCGAATTAATTTTTTGCTGGTGCGTCCCGACTGCATTACCGGAATAGCGGCAATGGCATAATCCACTAAATCGCGCTGGGATATTTCCTGGTGATTATTTTCCAGCAGACCGGGTATGCCGCCATTGAATAACACCATTTCCGCCTGCGTTAAGCGCGATATTTGGTACACAAAGTTATTAATCCCGGTGACATCGCCACCGCTGATCACCATGCCAATTCTCATTGTCATCACCCTTCATGCTGTGCGTCTGATATTCATTCTTCCGATTAACCGACTTGTTATTTGCAACGGATGTCACACTTTTGCCATGAATTTCCCTATTGAGATCGTTGACAGCGCTTTTTGATGACTTAATTTTGTGATTTAAATCACATCCACATTTCAGTCTTTTGATAACAATATCTACCAAAATCATACTGTTATATTTAAATCAGCCAGCTAAACTTACCGGTATAATTAACGCCGCTAACGCTCGTTTTCTTTCGATCTATTTTGTGATTTCCCGCGCATTTTTATCGTTCACTGACATTTATTCCGTAAAAGATAAAGGGATAATGATTGCGTGCGTTATTTCCCTGCCAGTGCCAGTCAATGATTGACTCAATGCGGCTGCGCTTGTCCAATACCGTGGCGGATAAAGAATAAATAAGAGAGAAGATGAGCATGCAGAAGGAAATGTTGCGTGAGTTGGCTGACGTGGTGGGTGACAAGCAGTTATTAACCCATGCTGATGATAAAGCCTGGTATATAAAAGGGTTCCGCGTCGGACGTGGCGAAGCGCTGGCGGTGGTGTTACCGCAAAGCTTATTACAGCTTTGGCAAACGTTGCAGGTGTGTGTGGCGCACGACGTCATCGTACTGATGCAGGCCTCGAATACCGGCGTCACCGGTGGCTCCACGCCCGACGGCAACGATTACGATCGCGATGTGGTGATCATCAGCACCCGCCAGCTTCAAGGTGTGCAGGTGATCGATCAGGCGCGTCAGGTGATTGCGTTTCCCGGTACCACCCTCACCGAACTGGAGCACACCTTGCAGCCACTGGGCCGCGAGCCGCATTCGGTGATTGGCTCGTCCTGCATCGGCGCGTCAGTGGTGGGCGGCATCTGTAATAATTCCGGCGGTTCGCTGATTCGCCGCGGCCCGGCCTTTACCGAGAAGTCGCTGTTCGCGCGTATTCATGACGATGGCCGATTAGAGCTAGTCAATCACCTGGGTATTGCGTTGGGCGAGACGCCGGAGGCAATGCTGGACGCGCTGACGCAGCAGCACTATCAAACCGGCGAGCAGCCCGACTGGCAGGGGAAAATCTGGGCTGATGATTACGCCGATCGCCTGCGTGACGTCGCGGCAGACTCTCCGGCACGCTTTAACGGTGACCTGCGCTACCTGCACGAAAGCGCCGGCAGTGCGGGAAAAGTGGTGGTGTTTGCCGTGCGCTTGCCCACCTTCGAAGCCAGTGCCGGCAGCGATACCTTTTACATCGGCACCGATGATGAAAGCGTGCTGGTTGAACTGCGGCGTTATCTGTTAACCCGCATGAGCGAGTTACCTCTGCAGGCGGAATATATCCATCGCAACGCCTTTGATTTGACGGTGCGCTACGCCAAGCATATGTATCTGGCAATCCGCAAACTTGGTCCGCAGGCGATTCCACAGATGATGGCGAAGAAAGCCAAATGGGATGTGCGCGTCAGTCACCTGAAATTCCTGCCACGCAATTTTGTTGATCGGATGCTGCAATGCTTTAACCAACTGACGCCGAGCTTTATCGCGCCGCGCATCATGGCTTACCGCAGCGAGTATCAACACCATTTGATGATTAAAGTCGAGTCGCAGCAAACCGCTGAACTGCAAGCGCTGTTGCAGTCATTCTTTGCAGAGCACGCGGGCGGCTTTTTCCACTGCGATGCACGTGAAGCGGCGGATGCGTTTCTGGTGCGTTTTGGCGTGGGCGGCTGCACCATCTCCTACTGTGATGCGCTAGGCTACAACCCCAACGAGCGGCTGGTGGCCTTCGACGTGGCGCTACGGCGAAATGATGATGTGTGGCGCCTGACGCTGCCGGATCACCTGGCGATGCAGGTGCAGGTCGATTCATGCTGCGGGCACTTCTTCTGTTTTGTGAATCACCAGGATTACGTGCTGAAACCGGGCTGCGACGCCAAAGTGTTTAAGGAAGAGGTGAAGCAGTATCTGGAGCAGCGCGGGGCTAAATATCCCGCCGAGCACAATGTCGGACATCTGTATGAGGCTTCATGCGAGCACGTTGAGCACTGGAAGCAGCTCGATCCTACCAATAGTTGCAATCCGGGAATTGGCAAAACCAGTAAGAAGAAGTTTTGGCGATAAATGTAGCATCAGCAGCCAGGTCGCCATAAATGGCGTAATGCTTGTCAGTTAAGCAGCGTACTGGCTCCGCAGGGGTTCCGCCCGCTAAGCATCCGGCAGTTTCAGAATGTGTGAAGCCGGCGGCCGGGCTAAGGTCCGAAGGCGCGGACCTTAGCAATCCGCGCCTGCGCCGTCCTCGCTGTTCCCTCGCTTATCACTCCGGCCTGACGGACCGCGCGGATTCGCCATCCCTGCCTCATGCCGCGCTTTCGCCGACGTCGTGTCGGCTCATCCTGGCCGTCCCTCTGCGCTCGGCGCTGCGGATAGCGCTCAACACCGTCGCCTGTCATTACCGCATCTGATTTGAAATTTTGCTGGCTGAAGATTGTGGGTTACCTGGTCGCCATGAATGGCGACACTACAGGCGTGACAGCGATGGTGATTCAGGAATAGGCATTGATGCTGCAGCGCGGGTGTTGAGGCGACATCCCAGCCCGCTGAGCGAGTGAGGGATTCCAGGGCGAGCCGCAGGGATGCGGCGAGAGGCGGCGCTGAGCAGGAGCGAATCGCCGCCGGTCCGTCAGGAATCGCGAGGGAGCGAAGGCACCGCGAAGCGGCGGGATGGGCTGGCGCAGGGCCCGGGAGTGCAGAGGGCGCGGCCAGGCGTCCTCTGCTCGGTCGCCGCACGGCATAGCTGAAACTGCCTCAGCCGATGGCGAACGAAAGTCGCTCAGCGCTTAACTGATCGGCATTACGCCATAAATGGCGATCCTACGGTTATTTAGCGGGATTTCGTAGGGTGCGCATTCATGCGCACCTGGTCACCATCAATGCGCGTCCTGGCGGATTAATAGCGATTGTGACTCAGCAAACATCGATGCGATTATTTCGCGTATGCTTCGGTTGAGATGGTCAACGTCACGTCATCGCCTACCGCTGGCACATACTTATCCAGCTTGAAATCCGAACGCTTAATCACGCCAGTGGCATCAAAACCAATGGCCTCTTTTTTCACCATCGGATGCATGCCCTGCTGATTCAGCGTGGCATGCAAGGTGACCGGCTTGGTAATCCCTTTCAACGTCAGGTTACCTTCCACGTCGAATTTGTTATCACCCTTGGCTTCCACTTTGGTGCTGTGGAATACCGCTGAAGGATATTTTGCGGTATCGAAATACTCAGCACCGAGAAACTCTTTGGTCAATGCAGGTACGTGGGTATCAATTTGCGTAATCGGCAGCGTGACATCAACGCGCGACTGCTGCGGCTGATCCTTATCAAATACGATTGACCCTTTGCTATTCGGGATATCGGCCGTCGGGTGAGAGAAACCAAAGTGCGTCCAGGTCACGATGACCGAGGTGTGCGCCGGATCGAGGGCATAGTGCATCGCTGCAGCCTGTGACAAGGGGGCATAAAGCGTAGCCGCCGCCAACAGTGGCAGCGCAAGACGGGTAACGTTTTTCACTCGCAGTTCCTTTTAGATCGGGATAATGCAGTGAGTGTCGCCCTTTACCCGCTAACTAACCAGTGAAGAGATTTGCTGGTGACTGTCAAATATATTCAAATATATCAATGAGTAATAATCATCATACGAAAAAGTCACAGCGAGTAAGTAGCATGCTCGTTGCTTTCATAGCCTAAAGGCTATAGGTTATTTATAGCAAAAAAGCTATGGGATGGCATTATGTGGGAAATTCTGACAACGGATGTTTTCGATAAGTGGTTCCTGGCGCAGAGTGAAGCACTGCGCGAAGATGTGTTAGCCGCGATGACTATTTTAGGTGAAATGGGACCCCAATTGGGACGCCCTTATGTTGATACGCTAAAAGGTAGCGATGTCCCTAACCTGAAGGAGTTGCGCATTCAGCATGCAGGTAACCCCATCAGGGCATTTTTCGCTTTTGATCCGGTGCGACGCGCTATTGTGCTATGCGCAGGGAATAAAACCGGCTGCAACCAAAAACAGTTTTACCGAACGATGATTCGCCTTGCTGAAACAGAATACCGTAAGCATGTGGCACAGATGGAGGGATAAGATGTCTACTTTGAAAGAGTTACTGGAAAAACAATCACCTGAAAGCCAGCAGCGGATCGCTAAAAAAGTCGAGAAATTGCGCCAGGAGATTGCCTTGAGCCAGCTACGTGAAGAGCTTAATCTCTCGCAAACTGAATTAGCACGTGTGATTGGCGTCTCGCAACCCACACTGGCAAAAATGGAAAATCCCGGCAACGACCCGCGACTCTCCACATTAAAACGTTATGTTGACGCTTTGGGTGGTGAACTTCGTATTGACGTTACGCTGCCCAACGGTAAACACATCGCCTTTCAACTTTGATTAACCAAAATTAACCAGCGATGCCTTTCACGCAGCAGGCGATAGTGAAGTTGCTGTAGCTGCTGTAGCGTGAGCGACTGGATGGCGGCGCGGTTAAGAATGGGTAAGCCAAACTGCTGGCGCAGCGCTTCTTGCGCACGCTCGCTATTGTCCTGGTTTAGGCACTGCATCGCTAAGTTGGCCTGCCAGTCCGCGAGATTGGCTGCAGGAATAGCGGCGATTTCAGCGAGCATGTCTCGCATAAAGCGTTTGCAGTGGCCAAGCAGCGTGCGCCACGGGATATTCGGCGACTGCAGCGCCAACAGTAACCCATCGAAATCCGCAACTCGCTGATAGCGCGCCGACACCACATAGCCAATTTGCTTCTCCACCCGCAACTGCTGGAAGAAACGCGTTTCCAGCATCAGCGCCAGCGCGCGTAACGCCGCGAGGCTGGCGTTATCTGCATGCGGCAGCGGCATAAACAGTAACAGCGCCTGATCGCTCCCGTCACAGGCAACCGGCACCACGCCGCGATGCAGCTTGGCAGGCGGCGCATCGCGCGCCAGTTCGGGGGAGAAATCGCTGAGCAGATGGGCCACGCGCTGGCTTAACGCACCCTTTACGCCGCACCACGCGACCAACCATGGTGGTGTTGCCTGCGGCGGGATCAGTTTGCCAGGCAAAGCGGCCAGCAGCTGACGAATAACGATAGAGTGCGTTGTCGTGACGAGTTGATCCTGCGCCGGTGCGTTAAGCGCCTGTAATGCCTGATGCACGCTAAGCAAAGCGCGATCGGCGCAAGCAGGCAAATTAAGCACCAGCTGCCAGCTACCCTGTTTTTGCTGCCAGCTGCCGTTGCCTCCGGCGTGACGCAACTCAGCCAGCACCGGACGCAATAAGCGTTGCCGCGCCTGCGCTTCCTCATCGCGCAACAGCTGATAAAAGGCCGGGCGCAGCAGCAGCGTCTCAACCGATTGCACGGGCGCAATCACCGGCAGCGGCTGCGCCACTGGCGGTAAACGAGGCATACTTAGCTGTGCTGACGCCGGATAAAAGTGAAACGTCGCAGGTTCGATGGCGACCCACGGTTGGGGCAACCATTCAGCCAGTGGCAGCGTAATCCCCTGTTTCTGCTGCGGTATACCCTTCAGCTGTTGCTGTGTGAGCAAACGCCTGCGTGGGCAATGAGGCAACGCAGAGGCAAAGTCCGTCAAATTAGCGGGAACGGTTAAGCCAGGCGCGAAGCCGAGCGCCCTGCCGCGTAGCTGCTCCAGCGCGGACGCGGCGGCGAAATCCTGCTGGGCAAGCTGCGCGTAGTGCTGATGCTGCCGCGCATGCGCCCCTCTTAACGCGGTGAGATGCTGCCAGAAGTAGTGTTCAATACGTTGCGCCTGCGCGGGAGAAAGCTGAACAGCGCTAAAACGCAGCGCCAGTAACGCGTGTTGCGTATCCTGCCACAACCACTGGGCGTTAAAGGACTGACATAGCCCTTCACGGCGCAGTAGCGCCATTAAGCTGCCGGGTGCTTCATCTTGCCAAAAAGTATTCAGCAAGGTGACATTGTCACGAATGGGGGGCTCATCGCCGTCAATCAGCAGCGCCAGCCAGAAGCTCTCTTCACCCGCCAGCTGCAGCAAACCATCGCCTGGCAGCAGTAGAGGTTCGATTGCCGCTGGGGTTGCACCACCCGTTAATAATCTGCTGCCAAACTGCGACGCCAGCTGCGCCAGTTCATCAAGCGATTGCGGACCTTGCAGCCAAAGCTGCATGTTATCAGCGTGATACCAATGCTGATGAAATGCCTGTAACGCTGCACGCAAATCAGTGACGTTGTCACCAAATACCGCGCGACTGCCCACGCGAAAGCGTTGAAAACGGCCTTGCAGCGCATCAATCAGCGCCGCTTCACTCAACGTCTCAGCATGGCTTTGCAGCAGCTGATACTCAGCATCAATCACCGCCACTTCCTGCTGGATAGCCTGCGAGGTGAGCAGCGGTGCCGCGAGCATATCGCACAGCCGCTGCACGCCGGCTGATAACGCCGCTGCCGGCAGCTGGCAGAAAAAGGCGCTGCGGCTCAGCTGCGTGGTGGCATTCACCTGGCCACCCTGCTGCTGCACCCACGGCATCAGGCGGTTGTCGTCGCTGAAGTTTTCACTGCCGCAAAACAGCAGATGCTCAAGCAAATGCGCCAGGCCTGGCCAACGATCCGGCTCATCCAGGCTGCCCGCCTGCACGCGCATTAACGCCGCCGCATCGCGTGCGCCGGGTTGATGGTGCAGATAACAGCGCAGGCCGTTGGCGAGCGTGATCTGGCGCGCGTTCATCAGGTGACGCGCTGCTTAAAGATCAGTTCGGAGTTGCTACGATTGCGGAACTGCAGCTGCTGGATTTTGATATCACTGCAATTAGCCTGACGCCGCGCTTCGAGGATTTTACCGTGATGCGGCGACTTGCTGCACACCGGATCGGTATTGTCCGCATCGCCGGTCAGCATAAACGCCTGGCAGCGACAGCCGCCAAAGTCCTTCTCTTTCTCATCGCAGGAGCGGCACGGTTCCGGCATCCAGTCAAAACCGCGATAGCGGTTAAAGCCAAACGAGTTGTACCAGATGTCATCCAGCGTGCGTTCCAACACCGACGGGAACTCGACCGGCAGCTGACGCGCACTGTGGCACGGCAACGCGGTGCCGTCGGGCGTGACGCTAAGGAAGATCGATCCCCAACCGCCCATGCAGGGTTTTGGCCGCTCTTCATAGTAATCCGGCGTGACGAACAGCAGATTGGTCAGATTGCCGCTGGCGCTCATGCGCTGACGATAATCGGCCACCACTGCTTCGGCGTTGGCGATCTGTTCGCGCGTCGGCAGTAATCCTTCACGGTTCAGCTGCGCCCAACCATAGAACTGACAGGTTGCCAGTTCGACATCATCGGCCTCCAGCTCGATACAGAGATCGATGATTTTGTCGATCTGGTCGATATTGTGGCGATGCAGCACAAAGTTCAGCACCATCGGATAGCCGTGCGCTTTCACCGCTTTCGCCATCTCCAGCTTCTGCTGGAAAGCCTTTTTCGAACCCGCCAGTGCAGCGTTTAACGTTTCATCGCTGGCCTGGAAGCTGATCTGGATGTGATCGAGCCCGGCATCAGCAAAGGCGTCGAGTTTTTTCGCCGTCAGGCCAATACCGGAGGTGATCAGGTTGGTGTAGAAACCGAGATCGCGCGCGGCGCGGATCAGCTCTGGCAAATCTTTACGCGTTAGCGGTTCGCCGCCGGAAAAACCGAGCTGCACGCTGCCCATGGCGCGCGCCTGGCGGAACACCTCAATCCACTGTTCGGTGGTCAGCTCTTTCTCCTGCTGGGAGAAATCCAGCGGATTAGAGCAATACGGGCACTGCAGCGGGCAGCGATAGGTCAGTTCTGCCAGCAGCCACAGCGGCGGCATTACGGCTTTACTCGGGTTCACGACAGAGTATCCATTTTTGTTCGATGGCAGATTGCAGAAACTCTTTCACGTCATCGCCCACGCCGCCCGCTTCCGGGAAACGCGCATCCAGCGTAGCGGTGATCGCGGCCACATCCTGTTTGCCATCCACCAGTTCGAGGATCGCCGTGGCGGTTTCGTTTAGCTTGGCCATGCCTTCCGGATAGAGCACGACGTGGCTCTCCTGCGCCGCTTCCCACTGCATGCGGTAACCGCGACGGAAAGCAGGAATCACATTATCTTTCATATTTTTATACCAATCTTGTACTGTGCCAGGACACCTGATCGGTGACCGTATGATAAGGCGGACGCTGCAGTGCATACGCCATGGTCATGGCATCCAGCATGGTCCAGAGAATATCGAGCTTAAACTGCAGAATCTCCAGCATGCGGTTCTGCTGCTCGGCGGTGGTGAACACCTCAAGCGCCAGCGCCAGGCCGTGTTCCACATCGCGATTCGCCTGGCTCAGGCGGCTGCGGAAGTAGAAATAACCTTCCTCTTTGATCCATGGATAGTGCTGCGGCCAGCTATCGAGGCGCGACTGGTGAATCTGCGGCGCGAACAGCTCGGTCAGCGAGCTGCACGCGGCTTCCTGCCAGTTGGCCCGGCGGGCAAAGTTAACGTAGGCATCCACTGCAAAGCGCACGCCCGGCAGCACCAGCTTCTCTGACAGCAACACGTCGCGATCCAAACCCACCGCTTCCCCCAGCTGCAGCCAGGCTTCAATACCGCCTTCATGGCCGTTGCTGCCGTCGTGATCGAGAATGCGCTGCACCCACTTACGACGCGTCGCCGCATCCGGGCAGTTGGCCATGATCGCCGCGTCTTTCAGCGGAATATTGGTCTGATAATAGAAGCGGTTCGCCACCCAGCCCTGAATCTGCTCACGCGTCGCGGCACCATTGTGCATCGCTATGTGGTACGGATGATGAATGTGGTAGAACGCGCCTTTGTCGCGCAGCGCCTGCTCAAAGGCGGCGGGCGCGAGTGCTTCGGTAATGATCACGATGCAAACTCCTGCAGATGAATCGCCATGCCATCCCAACTCACTTCAATGCCCTGCTGCGTCAAAAATTCACGCTGCGGCGACTGCTCGTTAAGGATCGGATTGGTGTTGTTAATGTGAATCAAAATTTTGCGTTTGGCCGGCAGCGAAGCCAGCAACGCCATCAAACCTTGTTCTTCGGCCAGCGCTAAATGCCCCATCGCCTTGCCGGTATTTTTGCCGACGCCGGTGGTCAGCAGCTCATCGTCCTGCCACACCGTACCGTCAATCAGCAGGCAATCGGCTTTTTGCAGCCACGGCATAATCACCGCATCGGGCTCACCGAGTCCCGGGGCGTACAGCAGCGTTTGGCCGTTGACGGTGTTTTCAATAAACAGCGCCACGTTGTGTCCTGGCAGCGGACGATCGCGATACGGCGAATAGGGCGGCGCGTTGCTGAGGATAGGAATGGCGGTGAATTGCAGGCTGTGGCACACATCAACGCGGAACGGCTCCAGCGGCGTTAACGCATGATGCTGCAAACCGCCGTTCCAGTGCTGCAACATGGTGAAAATCGGGAAGCCGCTGGTGAGATCGGCATGCACTTCTGGCGTGCACCATACCTGATGCGGGCAACCTTCACGCAGGCTGAGCAAGCCGGTGGTGTGATCGATTTGGCTGTCGGTGAGAATAATGCTGCCAATGGCGGTGCCGCGCAGCACGCCCTTTTTTATCAATTCTGGGGTGTGGGCAATTTGCTGGCTGATGTCCGGCGAGGCATTACACAGCACCCAATCTTCACCGTTGTCGCTGACAATGATGGAGGATTGCGTGCGCGCCTGCGCCTGAATAGTGCCGTTACGCAGGCCGCTGCAGTTGGCGCAGTTACAGTTCCACTGCGGGAAGCCGCCGCCAGCCGCTGAACCGAGGACTTTAATAAACATGAATGTTGACCAGAGAGAGAAAACAAAATGCCCGCACGAACGGCGGGCAGAAGTCTTAGCGGTTGGAGATGTACAGAGTCACTTCCAGGCCCAGACGCAGGTCAATAAACGCAGGTTTTTTCCACATAATTTTCTTCCTCTTCTTCAGTCAAAATGCAGAGAACTCTCTGCTGGAGATAATTGCAGCTGTGACGTAGATCACATTGCAATCATGACGCGCGCAGATGTTGCGCCAATGTAGCGAGCAGATCAACCCTGATTAGGTAAGGGAATTGTGCTAATCCCGCCAAATCTGGTGCAACACGCGCTGCCAGTTGCCCCAGGCGAGCTGCTCGAGTGCCGTTTGATCGTAGCCCAGTGAGCGCAACAACGCATACAGGCGCGGCAATCCGGAGACATCTTTCAACGCTTCGGGCACGCTGATGCCATCAAAATCGGAACCCAGCGCCACATGATCGCTGCCCATTATCGCGATCAAGTGCTCAACATGTTTAACAATTTCGATCAATGGCGTGTCGTTATCGCGTTTGCCATCGCGGCGTAAAAACGCGTTACCAAAATTCACACCCACCACGCCGCCGCTGTCGCGAATGGCACGCAATTGATCGTCGGTGAGATTGCGCGGCTGTGCGCACAGCGCGTGAGCGTTGGAGTGCGTCGCCACCAGCGGCGCGGTTGACAGACGCGCGGTGTCCCAAAAAGCTTTCTCGTTCATGTGCGACAGGTCAATCAGCATACGATGGCGATTGGCTGCGGCAATCAGCTGCTCGCCGGCGGCGGTTAAGCCTGGCCCGGTGTCCGGCGAATGGGGAAACGCACCGCTGACGCCCTCGCCAAAGCGATTAGGCAGATTCCAGAACGGGCCGATGCTGCGCACGCCGGCCTGATAAAAAGCGTCGAGCGCTGCGCCGTCGGCATCAAATCCGTCCGCCCCTTCGATATGCGCCACCAGCGCCAGCACACCCTCGGCGCGGCAAGCGGCAATATCCGCGGCGCTGAGGCACAAACGCGCGCGCCCGGCGGATTGCGCCGCCAGCGCTTTAAGAATATCGAGCTGCTGCCAGAGAATCTCCAGCGGTTGCAGATTTTCCTGCGCGCGCTGCGGGGCGACCTCTTGTACATAGCGCGGCGGCGGCACAAACAGGGCGAACAGACCACCGGCAAAACCGCCCTGCTGCATACGAGGAAAATCGAGATGGCCCTTTTCAATACCATGGAAAAAGGCCTGTGCGGGATCATCGCGATGATGCAGCCACAGATTGAGCAGTAGGTCATTATGACCGTCGAAGGTTTTTAGCATGGGGAGATCTTTGACGAAACAACATGCCGCCATGCTACGCGCGCGCTGCGGTTTCGCCAAATGCGGGCGCACAAAGGGTTAGTTCTGCGCAACCTGTAAGCCATGATAAAACGTCGGTTTCACATCAAGATGCTGCTGGATTAAACCGTATTTTTGGTAGAAATCGGCGGTCTCCTGCTGCTGGGCGATGGTAGCGTCATCAATGCTCTGCCAATGTGATTTCCGGCGGGAGAACGATTTCGCTGCGGCCTCTTGCGGGAAGCCGATGATCTTCGCCAGCGTGGTGGAGTACTCATCCACATGGCTGTTGGCCCAACGATCGGCCGCGGCTAAACGGTTAACGTAATCCTGCAGCGCGGCACGTTTGCCATCGTCTTGCAGCGCCGCATCGGTGGCGGCGAGGAAACTATTGCCGCTGGACAGCCCTACGCCATTCACCAGCACGCGGCCGGTGTTGGTCACTTCCGCCAGCGCAGTGTAAGGATCCCAGGTTGCCCAGGCATCCACCGAGCCGTTGGCCAGCGCGATGCGCGCATCTGCCGGCGTTAAGAAGCGCCATTTGACGTCTTTATCGCTGATACCCGCCTGCTCCAGCGCTTTCAGCGCTTCAAAGTGACCAATCGATCCGCGTCCGGTGGCGATGTTTTTGCCCTTGAGTTCGGCAACCGTTTTGATCGCTGAATCCGGGCTGACCAACACCGCCAATCCTTCAGGCACCGATTTGCTCACCGCGACCGCTTTCACCTGCGAACCGGCCGCCAGCGAGAACAGCAGCGGCGCATCGCCGATAATACCGGCATCTACCGCACCGGCATTCAGCGCTTCTGCCAGCTGCGCCGCCGCCGGGAACTCGGCCCACTCGATTTTGTAATTGAGGTGATTTAACTGCTGTGCCGCTTCCATTTCGGCGTGCATATTTCCCTTTTGATCGGCAATACGCAGCGTTACGGTTTCAGCCGTTGCCGCCCCGCTGGCTGCCACGATCAATAGTGCCAAAGCTGCTCTTTTCATTGTGTTTTATCTCGTCGTGCAAAACCCCAGCCTAACCCGCGCGCGTCAAATGACCGATGCCGATTTCGCATGTGAAATGCCACCTGGCGCATATAGGTTGTCAGTTATGCGCGTGTGGTTGTCAGCAATGGGCGAGCCGAGGCACGCGCTGCCAGGCGAGACTACACCCAACACAACAAGGAGATGGTTATGCTCACTCAACCCGCGACAAAATACCGTGCGTTTCCGGTGATTGATTTACCCGACCGCCAGTGGCCATCGCGTCAGCTGACACAGGCGCCGCGCTGGCTCTCCACCGACCTGCGCGACGGTAATCAGGCGTTGGCCACGCCGATGGACAGCGCGCGCAAGCTGGAGTTCTGGCAACTGCTGCTGCGCTGCGGCTTTAAAGAGATTGAGGTGGCGTTTCCGGCGGCCTCGCAAACCGACTTTGATTTTGTGCGCCTGTTAATCGAGCAACACCACATTCCTGATGACGTGGCGATCCAGGTGCTCACCCAGGCGCGCAGCGATCTGATCGATCGTACCTTTGAGGCGCTGCGTGGCGCGCCGAAGGCGATCATCCATATGTACAACGCCACCGCGCCGCTGTTCCGCGAGCGCGTATTCCGCCAGAGCAAAGCTGAAATTATTGAGCTGGCCTGCGCGGGTGCGCGCCAGATTCGCACCCGCTGTGCAGAACAAACCGATACCGCGTGGACCTTCGAATATTCCCCGGAAACCTTCTGCTTTACCGAGCCCGAGTTTGCGCTGGAAATTTGCGAAGCGGTGGCGGCGATTTGGCAGCCGGGCCCCACGCGCCCAATGATCATCAACCTGCCGGCTACCGTTGAGGTGAACACGCCAAACGTGTATGCCGATCAGATTGAGTATTTCTGTCGCCACTTCAGTCAGCGATCGCACGTGGCGATCAGCGTGCATCCGCATAACGATCGCGGTACCGGCATTGCCTGTGCCGAGCTGGCGATGCTGGCGGGCGCCGATCGCGTGGAAGGCTGTTTGTTTGGTAACGGTGAACGCACCGGCAACGTGGATCTCATCACGCTGGCGCTCAATCTCTACACCCAGGGCGTGGCGCCACAGCTCGACTTCAGCGATATCCAGCAGGTGCTGGAAGTCGTGACGCGCTGCAATCAGCTGCCGGTGCATCCCCGCCATCCTTACGCCGGCGAGCTGGTGTTTACCGCGTTCTCCGGTTCACATCAGGATGCGATTCGCAAAGGCTTTGCCGAGCGTGCCGAACGTGAAGAAGCGATTTGGCAAATGCCGTATCTGTCGCTCGACCCGATGGATATTGGCTGCAGCTATGAAGCGGTGATCCGCGTCAATAGCCAATCCGGTAAAGGCGGTGCAGCGTGGCTGCTAGAGCAAAATCACGGCCTGCAGCTGCCGCGCGGTTTGCAGCAGGATTTCAGCCGCCTCGTGCAGCAGCAAACGGATCAACATGGTCAGGAGATGACGCACCACGCGCTGTGGCAGTTGTTCTGTCAGCATTACGGCTTAACTCAGCCGGCGCGGCGTTTGCTGGAAGCGGAAAGCCACAGCGATGACAAAGGCGAAACGCGTTTCAAAGCGCGATTACAACAAGGTGTGCAGCAGGTGACGCTGGAGGCCAGAGGCAACGGATTACTGTCTGCCGCGGTTGCAGCGCTGCGTCAGCGCTACGATTTAGCCATCACCATCGAGGATTATCATGAACATACGCTGGGAAAACGTAGCGACAGCCGCTCGGTGACCTACATCAGCTGCGTTAATGCCCGCGGTGAACGTGCGTGGGGTGTGGGCATTGATAACGATGTGGCGCGCGCCTCACTGCAGGCTCTGCTTAACGCAGCGCACGCTTTTCTGCCGCAGGAAAGTAGTTCGCTGGCGTAACGCCGAGCACGCGGCGGAACATGGCGCTGAAAGCGCTCGGGCTGTCGTAACCGAGATCGAGCGCCACCGTTAACACGCTTTCGCCCTGCGCTAAACGAGTGAGCGCCACGCTGAGCCGCGCGCGTCGTACCCAGTCGCTAAACTGCAAACCGGTTTCGCGACTGAAATGGCGCGCCAGCGTGCGCTCGGCCACGCAAAGCTCAGCGGCGGCACGGGCCAGCGTCCAGTTTTCACCCGGCGCGTGCTGAATGTGTTGACATAAACTCAGCAGCCGCTCGCTTTCCGGCAGCGGCAGGCCAAACGGCAGCACATCCATCACGCGTATTTCATCCAGTATCAGCTCATAAATGCGCTCGGCGCGGCTGCCGGAGCCGTACTGCTCTGGCAACGCCAGCGCGCTGACGATCAACTCGCGCAGCAGCGGCGAAATCTGCACCACCTGACAACTGGCAGGCAGATCGGCGCGCGCCAGCGGATCAACAAACAGCGTACGCGCCGCCACCGCACCAACGATATGTAATGCGTGGCGCGTTCCGGCAGGCAGCCAGACGCCGCGGCTGGGCGGCACAATCCAGCTGCCCTGCTGGGTTTCGACTTTCACCACGCCACTCAGTGTGTGGATCAGCTGTGCGCAATCGTGGTAATGCCACGGCTCGGCGTCACCATGCGCGTAATCGTGCGCATACGGCACCAGCGGACGATGGGCAAAATCGAAATTGAGCCGCGCGCTCATGTTAGCGTTTCAGATACTGATAAACCGCCGCCAGATCCTGCTCACCGTAACCGGCGTCTACCGCTTGCTGCCAGACATCCACAATGTTTTCCAGCGCGGGCAGTTTGCTGTCGCCCGCCGCGTCCAGCGCCAGTTTGGCGTCTTTCAGCGCCCACACCAGATGCATCTGCGGGGTGAAATCGCCGCTGGCAATCATGCCCAGCTTCATTTTGGCATAGGGTGCAGCCAGTGGACCGCCATCCAGCACTTTCCACAGATCGTCGGTGCTGAAACCGAACGCTTCCGCCAAACGGGTACTTTCCGCCAGGCTCTGCATCAAACCAATCAACCAGCTATTCACCACCAGCTTCATGCGCGAACTGGCACCCGCGGCACCCAGCCACTGCGTGCCTTTACCAATCGCGGCAAACACCTGCTCGGCGGCCTGGGCTTTACTTTGGTCGCCGCTCGCCATCACCAGGATTTGTGCATTTTCTGCCGGCGCTTTAGTACCGGAAACCGGCGCGTCGATAAACACCACATCCGGACGCGCGCGTTTGAATTCGGCGATCAGTTGATCGGTGGCTTCCACACCGATGGTGCCCATCTGGCAAAGGGTTGCGCCCTGCTTGAGCGCGCTGCTGGCGTCGTTCAGCGCCTGACGCGTGGTGGCGCCATCCGCCAACATAGCGATCACTACGTCCGCGCCCTCAACGGCTTGCGCCGCGCTGTCGCTCAGGTGGATGCCTGCGCTCAGCAGATCTTCGCCTTTGGCACGCGTGCGGTTCCAGCCGCGTACCCTGAAGCCTTTTTTCAGCAGGTTGGCGGCAAACGCATGGCCCATTGCACCCAATCCCAGTACCGCTACCACAGGTTGTTGACTCATATTCCCTCTCTTTTGTGCCTTCAGACAAAACCGCCAGACTGACAGAATTTTCCCCACGCAGCCAGGCGAGAGATGCGATGAAAAAACATTTTCAACACCGCAAACAGTAATAATCCGTCATACTATTAACGCTTTTCAAACAAATGAAAAAACGATTAACATACGCGCCATTAATGTTCCAATCGGTTCATTCCACGCCCTTTTTACGGTCTTTCATAATGAAAATAGCTTTACTGCGCCAGGCTTCGCTGTTGATGCTGCCTGCGATGTTACCGGTCTCGGCGCTGGCGGCAGGCGCTGCCAGCAATACCATGGTGGTGAGTGCCGCGCCGTCCGCGTCCGGCCTTTCCGAACTGGATACGCCAGCGGCGGTCAGCGTGGTCTCCGGCGACGATATGCGTCACGCGGCACCGCGCGTGAATTTGTCAGAAAATCTCGCCAGCGTGCCCGGTTTGCAGATTCAAAATAGGCAGAACTATGCGCAGGATTTGCAGATTTCGGTGCGCGGCTTTGGTTCGCGCTCCACGTTCGGCCTGCGCGGCATCCGCCTGTATGTCGACGGGATCCCAGCGACCATGCCTGATGGCCAGGGACAAACCTCTAATATAGATATCGGATCGATTGATCATATCGACGTGCTGCGCGGCCCGTTCTCGGCGCTGTATGGCAACTCATCCGGCGGCGTGATTAACGTTGAAACCGAAACCGGCCAGCAGCCAACCACGCTGGAAGCCAGCAGCTGGTACGGCAGTTACGGCAGCTGGCGCAACAGCGTGAAAGCCAGCGGCGCAACCGGCGACGGCACTCAGGCCGGTGACGTCAACTACACGGTTTCCGCTTCACGCTTTACTACGCACGGCTATCGCGATCACAGCTCGGCGCAGAAGAATCTGGGTAATGCCAAACTCGGCGTGCGCATTGATGATGTCAGCACCCTGACGCTGCTGTTTAATAGTGTGCACGTTGAAGCACAGGATCCGGGCGGGTTGACCGCCGCACAGTGGAAAGATAATCCGCGCCAGGTGGCCAACAACGTCACGCTGTACGATGCGCGTAAAACCGTCGACCAGACGCAGGCTGGCCTGCACTATCAGCGCCAGATGAGTGAAAACGACGATCTGAGCGTGATGATGTACGCCGGTGAACGTGAAACCACCCAGTATCAATCGATTCCGAGAGCCACCCAATTAAATCCCGGTTATCCCGGCGGCGTGATTTCGCTGTCGCGTCATTATCAGGGCATTGATACGCGCTGGACGCACCGCGACGCACTGTTCACCATTCCGGTAACTCTCACCGGCGGCCTCGACTATGAAACCATGACCGAGAAGCGTAAGGGTTATCAAAACTTTACCGCCAACGAGTTGGGCGTGCAGGGCGATATGCGTCGTAACGAACGCAATCTGATGTGGAACCTCGATCCCTATCTGCAAACCGCGTGGCAGCTAACCGACAAACTGTCGCTGGATGCCGGCGTGCGTTTTAGCACGGTGAATTTCGACTCCAACGACTACTACGTGACCGCCAGCGATCCAGATGATAGCGGCAACCGTCGCTATCATCGCTGGCTGCCGGCGGCGGCACTGAACTACGCGATTGATAACAGCTGGAACGCCTACGTTTCTGCCGGTCGCGGTTTCGAAACGCCAACGCTGAATGAGTTGTCATATCGCTCAGCCGATCAGGCCGGTCTTAACCTGAATCTGCAACCCGCCACCAGCGAGACAGTGGAACTGGGCAGCAAAAAACGTATCGGCAATGGACTCCTGACTGCTGCCGTGTTCCAGACAGATACCAAAAACGAGATCGTTTCCGACAGCAGCTTTGAAGGCCGCTCCAGTTACAAAAACGCCGGTGAAACGCGTCGTCGCGGTTTAGAGCTCGGTCTCGATCAGCAGTTTGGTGAAAGCTGGCGTTTCAAAGCCGCATGGACCCTGCTGGATGCGCGCTATCGCTCTAACGCCTGCGGCACCGAAAGCTGCGACGGCAACCGTATTCCCGGCATTGCCCGCAATATGGCTTATGCCGGTCTGGCCTACGCGCCCGATCAGGGCTGGTATGCCGGAACAGATGTGCGTTACCTGAGCGATATCGCCGCGGATGATGAGAACGATGTGAAAGCGCCCTCTTACACCGTGGTTGGCGTCAACAGCGGTTATAAGTGGCTGGTGCAGAACTGGACGCTGGATCTGTTTGGCCGCGTCGATAACCTGTTTGACCGTAACTACATCGGCTCGGTGATCGTCAACGAAAGCAACGGCCGTTATTACGAACCGGCGCCGGGCCGTAATTACAGCGTGGGTCTGACGGTGAGTTATGCGTTTCAGTAGTTTAAATTAAGCTTCTAACAAGCCCTGCTCAGCAATCTGCGCAGGGCTTTTTTTTACTTCAACAGTGCCAGCACGTCTTCCGTTGTGCCGGTTTCACCCAAGCGCGGGAAGATGCGTTCAACGCTGTTTTTGTGCGTTTCGGCATTCAGACAGGTCATGGCATCGGTGGCCAGCGTCACGTTGTAACCTAACTCATACGCCTGACGCGCCGTCGATTCCACGCCAATGCTGGTGGCGATGCCACAGATGACCACCTGAGTAATGCCGCGCTGTTGCAGTTGTTCATGCAGGTCAGTATTGTGGAATGCGCCCCAGGTTTTCTTAGTGATGGCGATGTCGCCACGCTGCTGCGCCAGATCCGGCACTAACGTCGCCCAATCGGCAGGCAGATCGCCGCCGTGCTTAGGCTGCTCATTGCGGCCCGGTGCGCCACCAGCCACATTAACCAGCACCACCGGGCGCTTTTGGCCACGGAAGGCATCGGCCAAACGCGCTGAACGCTCAATCACCTCGTTAGCCTCTAACGGTGCCACAGGCAGCGCGACAATGCCGTTCTGCAGGTCAATCACAATCAGCGCGGTGTTGTCGTCAAGGGTAGTTAAAGCCATGTTGTGTCCTCTCAGGATTATTGGTCGGCAAGTCTTTGCAGTAAGGGAATAGCCGCCAGCAGCGTTTGCTGTTCCTGCAAACTCAATTGCGTGGCGATGCTGTTGACGAGCCAGTCATCACGCTGCGCGCGGTTAGCGGCAATCAGGTGCAGGCAGGCATCAGTGGGATGATAGCGGGTTTTACGGCCATCCAGCGGATCGGCCTCGCCCTGTACCATGCCCAACGCCTGTAAGCTGGCAATCGTGGCGCCCATCGATTGGGTGCGCACCGCTTCCCGCGCCGCGAGTTCAGTGACCGTCATCGCGCCATCCCGCACCAGATAACCCAGCACCGAGACCTGCGACCAGGTGAGATCGCCCGGTGGCGCTGATTCGCGCAAGCGACGCGCCAGTTTGCCATTGATACTGCGCAGTATCGCCGCCGCGCTGTTGAGGTCGCTCATGGCACCGTCTCCCTTACTGATGAGCCGCGAGTATATAAATACGAAGGCAAACTGTGTAGTTTACCTTCGTATCAATTTGTAATTGTCAGCTAATCCCGCTGCAAATAATGAATCAAGCTATGAAAGCGCAGCGGCGTGCTGAGGGGATTGCGGTAACTGTGCGGTGTATCGGCGGCGAACTGGCTGGCCTCGCCCTGCAGCAAGCGCCGCCAGGTCCCTTCCACGCCCAACAGTAATTCGCCGTCCAGCACCACCACTTGCTCAATCACCCCGCTTTCATGTGCGGATGAGTCGCTCTGCGCGCCGCCCGCCAAAGTGACCTCCAGCAGATCAAAACGCAGCCTGGCATCGTATGGCAGCAGCGGTTTGACTTGCATCTGCGCGTTCGGCTGGCTGAAAGTCGCCACGCTGCCCGGCGGGTGATCGCTGCCCTGCACAAAGAAGGAAAATGGCACGTTAAAGCCGGTAGCGATTTTCCACAGCGTCGCCACTGTCGGGCTCGATTCGCCGCGTTCGATCTGGCCAAGCATCGCTTTGCTCACGCCGGTGCGTTCCGCCGCCAGCGTCAAACTCCAGCCGTTGGCCTGCCGCAATTGCTTCAGCGCCAGGCTCAAATGTTGATGCAGATTTTCCATGTGTTCTCCCGAAAGCTCGCGCGCAGTGTAGCACTTGTGCGCTATAGCGTCCCATGCAACAATGTGCGCTATAACGCACAACGGGATGTGACCAGATGATGACCGCCACCACGCGCAGCGCTTTCTCTTTTCCCATGCTGATATCGGGCTTTGTCGCCGTGCTGATCGGCTACAGCAGCTCAGCGGCACTGATCTTTCAGGCGGCACAAGCGGCAGGCGCATCGCCGGAGCAGATTGGCGGCTGGCTTTCCATGCTGGGCATCGGTATGGGGCTGGCATCATTGGGTCTTTCGCTGTGGACGCGTATGCCCATCCTTGCAGCATGGTCCACGCCCGGCGCCGCGTTGCTCGCCACCAGCGTGCAGGGATTAACGCTCAATGAAGTGGTCGGCGTGTTTGTCGCCACCAACCTGTTGATTGTGTTGTGCGGCGTCACCGGTCTGTTTGCCAGGCTGATGAATCACATTCCCCAGTCGCTGGCGGCGGCGATGCTGGCCGGCATTCTGCTGCGGTTTGGTATCGGCACCTTTAGCGGTTTGCAAAGCCATTTCGCCCTGTGCGGCAGCATGTGTCTGGTATGGCTGATTAGCCGCCGCTGGCTGCCGCGCTACGCCATCATTCTGGCGCTCATCGCAGGTGTGCTGGTAGCGTTCTACCAGCAAACCCTTCATTTACCGCCACATGCGCTGGCCATCAGTCGGCCAGAATTTATCATGCCGCAATTCAATCTGGCCGCGTTGATTGGCGTCGGTTTACCCTATTTTCTGGTGACGATGGCTTCACAAAACGCGCCCGGTATCGCGACTCTACAGGCGCATGGCTATCAACCACCGATTTCCGCGCTGACCGGCTGGACCGGATTTATTGCCCTGATACTGTCGCCGTTTGGCGGCTTTTCGGTGTGCATTGCCGCGATTACCGCCGCCATCTGTATGGGTGAGGAGGTTGATGCCAATCCGGCGCGACGCTGGATGGCCTCTGCGCTGGCGGGCGTATTCTATCTCCTGACCGGCTTTACCGGCGGATTGATTGCCGTGCTGCTGAGCGCGCTGCCGCCGGTATTTATCGCTACGCTGGCCGGCCTGGCGCTGCTTGGCACGCTTGCGGGCAGTTTGCAACGCGCGCTGGCAGAACCGGCGCAGCGCGATAGCGCCATCGTGGCGTTTCTGATCACCGCCAGCGGCATTTCGCTGCTGGGCATTGGCTCCGCGTTTTGGGGCTTGCTCGGCGGCATGCTGACGTTTTTGATTCTGTCCCCACGCAGTCGCGCTTAAAATTTCAGCAACCTGACCCCGCAGCCGGGAAAAACGCCCTGTTTTTCCCCCTTTATCAGCCGTTTGATTTGCCGGCATTTGGCTTAAGATCACTACCATCGCCATCAACACACACTGTTCTGCCTCAGACAACCACCGATAAGGGCCCAACGAGTGGCAAAAACTTTTCTGCGCAGCGGCAATCTGGACACGGTACTGGCACTGGGTGAAAACGGCCAGCCGGTCTGGAGTTCCGCCTTGCAAATCCGCGAAACCTTGCGTCTGCGCCGCCAAACTACGCTGGCCAACTGCCTGGCGATTCCGCAGGCCAATGAGCGCGGTGATCGCCTCGACTGGTACGCCCCGTTTAATGGCAAAGTGAAATCCTGGCTTGGCGCCAGCGACCACGAACGACGTCAGGCGCTGGAGCTGCTGACCTTGAACCAGCAGGATTTACAGGCGCTGAGCCTGCGCGCGCGCGATGCGGATAATCCTGCCATGCGGCTGTTTGGTGCGTTGCTGAGCAAAACCCTGCAGTTCCCGGACCAGCAGTACGTTTATCTGGTGGATGGCAAACCGGTGATCACCTTCTGGGGCTTTGTCGATCCGCAGGCGCGTTCGCGTGATGATGCGCTGGCCTGCCTGCGCGAGACGCTGGAAGAAGCGTTGCCGCCGCTGTTGCCGGAACCGCCTGCCGCACCGCTGGTGGTGGCACCGGTGATTGCGCCGCTGATCGACGTACCGCCTGCCGCTGCCGAACCGGTGCTCGCGCCTGAACCTGAAATCGAACAACCGCCAGCTGAAGTCATTCCTGAGCCAGCACCTGAACCCGCACCCGAACCTGTCGCGCCACCACGTCGCGCCTTTGCCGTGCGTCCGCTGATGCTGCTGTTACCCGTTGCGGCGGTGGTCGCCGCGGGTGTCGCCTTCTGGCTGCACAGCGCGCCTGAGCCAGCCAAACCGGCAGCGGCCAGCGTTGCTGATGCTCCGGTGCCGGTCATGAAGACGCCTGCGGTGATAGTGAAAGCCGAAAAACTCGCCGCCACGCTGCCGCAAACCGCGGCCAGCGTGATCGCCGCTGCGCCGGTCGTGGCCCCTGCCGCCGCGCCTGAAGTGGTAGCAGAACATACCGAACCGGCAAAAGCCGACGATCTGGTGATGACCACCGAAGATGCGCGCGTCGGCTCCGTGAAGTTTATCAATGGCACCTGGCGCGTCACCTTGCGTCAGACCAATCTGCCAACCGGCAAGCCGCCGAGCCTGCGCTATCAGATCCGCAATGGCAAAGGCACCGCCACCATTACCCAAGGCGATAACATCCGCTGTAAAGCCGATGTCACCGCCGCGATGACCACCTCCGGCATCATGGAAGTACGCAGCCGCTATACTGCCAGCTGCAGCGATAAATCGCGTTACCGCATGCCGGAATTGGTGTGTAAAGCCGGTGATGGCATTGCCAGCTGTACTGCGCAATATGGCGCAGATCAGGTGTTCCCGTTGACGATTAAGCGTGAGAGTAAGTAAACATGTTGGCTCCCCTCATCGATGACAAACAGAAAATCACGCTGATTGAAGATAGCGGTGTACAGTTTCTTGATTTCGGTTTGCGTTTGCCTGCGTTACAGGCGCGCCGTCAGTTCGTGCGTCAGACGGCTAATGGCCCGCTGCTGCGCCTGAATGTCGATGGCAACAGCGGTAAGTTCCTGCTTTATCCGGAAGATGGCGGCGCGGCAGAAGTGGTGCGTCCGGAGTCGGATATTGCGCTGGCCGACTCACTGAAACTACTGGCCCAGCAGTGGCTGCCGCTGCCGGTACTGCGCTGCACCAGCGGACGCCGTTTTATTGGCGGCCCAGACAACTGGGCGCGTCTGCATCTGGCCGCGCTGAGCCAACCCGATGCGGCCGGCAACACCCATCGCATCACCCTCGCCTTCGATACCCGCATTGTTTCCGAACAGGATGGCGGCGAGCAGCACGGTTTAAGCAAGGCCGATGCGCAGAACGGCGTTAGTTTCGCCCTCGCCTGGCACAACTATGAACTGGGTGAATTTCTCGATCATACCTGGGTTGATGGCTGGCTGCGTGAGACCTTTAGTCAGCAGGTGCATGCGCTGGAGTCACGTCGCGAGCAGGAGCTGAATCAGGCGCTGCGCGAATTCGAATATCAGGCGCACTACCTCAATCTGCTGGAGCTGCTGGGCGAACAGCTCGATCTGGCCGAAATCACCATTCAGGCGGCGTCCCACCAAACCCCGGCGGTTAACGTCGACATCATTCTTGATGTGGGCAACTCGCACACCTGCGGCATTCTGGTGGAAGATCATGCCGAAGAGAGCAGCGGCCTGCGCCAGACCTATGAGCTGCAGCTGCGCGATCTCTCCGAACCGCATCAGGTTTACAACGAACTGTTCGACAGCCGCCTGGAGTTTGCTGAAACCCGTTTCGGCAAGGCCAACTTCTCGCTGGAGAGCGGCCGTGAAAACGCCTTTATGTGGCCGTCACTGACGCGCGTCGGACGTGAAGCCAGCCGCCTGGCACTGCTGCGTGCCGGTACCGAAGGCAGCACCGGCTTATCCAGCCCGCGCCGCTATCTATGGGATGAAGCGCGCTATCAGCCCGGTTGGCGCTTCAACGCTAACGGCAGCAGCGATGAGCCGCAGGCCACCGCGCTGCCGTTTACCCTGTTGATCAATGATGAAGGCCAGCCGCTGCACGCGCTGGCGGAAGACGAACGTCTGCCGGTATTCTCGGCCAGCTACAGCCGCAGTTCATTGATGACCTTTATGCTGTGCGAGTTGTTGGCGCAGGCGATGATGCAGATGAACAGCGTGGCGCAGCGTCAGCGCATGCCGCAAAGCCAGGCGCCGCGCCAGCTGCGTCACGTGATTTTGACGCTGCCGTCCGCCATGCCCAAGCCGGAGCGGGAAATTTTCCGCCGCCGCATGCAGGAAGCCATCGCGCTGGTATGGAAGGCCGAAGGCTGGCATCCGGCAGAGGAGGATTTCTCGGCCGCCAGCCAGGCAAAAAGCCTGCGCCCGGTGCCGGATGTACAGATGGAGTGGGACGAAGCCACCTGCGGTCAAATGGTTTGGCTGTTCAACGAAACCCAGGTCAACTTTGCCGGTCGCGCGGAGGATTTCTTCAGCAGCATGGCGCGTCCGGATCGCCCGCGTGAAGCCGATGAAGTCCCGGGCAAGAGCCTGCGTATCGCGTCGATTGATATCGGCGGCGGCACCACCGATCTCGCCATTACCCAATATCGTCTTGATGACGGCCAGGGCAACAACGTCAAAATCACTCCGCGCTTACTGTTCCGTGAAGGTTTTAAAGTGGCGGGCGACGACATCCTGCTGGATGTGATTCAGCTGTGGATTCTGCCCGCGCTGCAGCACAGTTTGCAGAAAGCCGGTTTGACGCTGGCAGAGCCGCTGATGAACAAGCTGTTCGGCCATGACAGCCGCATGGACGGTCAGGCCACGCTGCGTCAGCAGGTGACGCTGCAGCTGTTTATCCCGCTGGCGCAGGCGGTGCTGGAGCAGTATGAGAACTGGGATCCGCTCGACAGCCACAGCGAAATCAATGCGCTGTTCGGCGAGCTGGTGCCGCAAAAACCGGCCAGCAGCGTGCTGGCGTTTGTGAACGGAGAAATTCAGCGCACCCTCGGCGGCGACAGCCGTTTCGATCTGCTGGAGGTACCGCTGGTGGTAAGCATGACGCAGCTGCACGGCGAGTTCCTGCAGCACCGTATGGCGATCATTCCGGCGCTGCGCGCAATGTGCGAAGTGGTGTCGCTGTACCAGTGCGATGTGCTGCTGCTGACCGGTCGTCCGTCACGCTTCCCGGGCATTCAGGCGCTGGTGCGCCATCTGCAACCGCTGCCGGGCAGCCGTATTTTGTCGCTGGAGGGCTATCACACCAGCGATTGGTATCCGTTTAATAAACAGGGCCGCATTGATAACCCGAAATCGACCGCCGCCGTCGGTGCAATGTTATGCCTGCTGGCGCTCGATCTACGCCTGAGCAGCTTCTGGTTCCGCGCCGGTGATTTCGAACCTTACTCCACCATCCGCTATCTCGGCGTGCTGGATGAAACCACTGCGCTGAGCGACGACAACCTGTGCTACAGCGAAATCGATCTCGACAGCAGCAGTTTTGCGCTGGATCGCAAGAGCAGCTTCCGCATCCGCGGCAATGTCTGCCTCGGCTTCCGCCAGCTGGAGAACGATCGCTGGCCGGCCTCGCCGCTCTACAGCCTGAGCATTGTCGACCCGACGCTGGCGCGCCAGGTGGCCGGGGAAAGCGTGCTGCGCATTAAGCTGGCGGTGCAGCCTGGGCCAGATAATCTGGGGCCGGAACGCTTAGTGCTAAGCGATGCGCGGATGGATGACGGCACGCGCGTGCCGCTGGAACAGCTGAGTCTGAAACTGAATACGCTTTCGGCCACCGGTAACGCAAATGCGCAATATTGGATCGACAGCGGGAGCGTCTGTAAACGATGAGAACTGCCAAAAAAGCTACGCCGGTTACGCCCGCCAAACGTCTCAGCCTGATGCAGGAAACGCTGGACGGTGCGCTGAATTGGGTGGAAACCCATCAGGCGCATGCGCCACGACTGGCGATGGAAGCCGAGACGCTGACGCTGCAACTGCGCCGCGCACGTGTGGAAAGCCATGCGCTGGCGCGTCAACTGGCGCGCCCGGTCACGCTGGCGCTGTTTGGCCAATCGCAGGCGGGCAAAGCCTGGCTGCTGAGTGAAATGGTTGGCGATGCGCAGGGTCAGCTGATTGCGCGCCTCGGCGATAAAGTCCTGAACTATTTCCAGCACATCAATCCGGGCAATCTCGATTTCGCCATTGCCACCCGCTTCAGCCACCAGCGTGAAACGCAATCCAACGCCTGGCCGCTGGAGATGACGCTGCTGAGCGAAGTGGAGCTGATTCGTTTGATGCTGGCCAGCGCCAAAACGGAAGATCAGCCCGATAGCGCGCACATCGACGCCGCGCTGCAGCGTTTGCAGCGCCATCGTCAGGATGAGGCGCAGCCCGGCCTGGACAGCGACGCGCTGATCACGCTGTGGGCGTGGAGCCGTCGCCACCATCGTCACGCCGAAATACTCGATCGTCACTTCTGGCCGCAGGCCGTGGCGCTGGCGCCGTGGCTCAACGTTGACGACCGCGTGCAGCTGTTTGCGTTACTGTGGCCAGGCCAAAACGCCCTGAATGAAAGCCTGCGCAGCCTGATGCATTTGCGTCATCAACTGCGTCACGCGCCGCGCGTGTTAGCGCCGCTCAGCCTGCTGGTCGATGACGCCGCGCTACCGGCAGAGAAACTGATCAGTCATGATGCCGATGGGCAAGAGATGATCGAAGTGTGCCCGATTGTCGCCAATCGCGTGGGTAAAGCGCAGCAGGTGCCGTTAGGTTTACTCGCGCTGCTGACGCTGGAAATCACTCTGCCGCTCAGCTCCACGCCGCGCCAGGCGTTGTACGATGACGCCGATATGCTGGAGCTGCCCGCGCCGGGCACGCCAGCTGACCGCGCCCAGCAGGAAGAGCTGGCGCAGCTGCGCCAGCGCGATCCGCTGCGCGCCGCCCTGCTGGAACAGAAACGCGCGCTGCTGCCAGGCCTGTACGCCGCGCGTCAGGGCATCGATCTTATGCTGATTTGTACCGCAGCCAGCCAGCGTCAGGACACCGATGTCGCCGCCAGCGCGCTGCGTGAGTGGCACATGCATCAAACCGTCGCGGCCAGCGGCGAAAAACCGCGTCTGATTTGGGCGATCACGCCGCATGACGCGCGCTATCAGCAGCAGCAGATTAACGTGGATGAAGCGGTACAACGGCAGATTGGTCAGCCGGGACAGAGCTGGGGCTCAATGCTGGCGCTGGATCGTGCCGGTGTCGATCGCATGGGCAGCTGGCTGCAGGATGAGATGCAGCCGGAGGCGCGCCGCGATCGCCTGGCACAGCAGCTTAGCGCCCTGCAGCAGAAGCTGGTGGAGCGTTTACAGCCGTGGACCGAATCCAGCGCTACGCCGGAACAGGCGGGACGCAAGCAGGCGATCGCCGATACGCTGCTGAAATGTTTGCAACATCGTACCGGTTTACACGGCGAACTGCTGGAGCGTTTGCAGCCGTCACGCGAAGCGGTGCGTCAGCTGTGGCTGAGCCAGAGCAGCAGCAACGTTAGCCAGCACAGCAGCAAAACTGCTGCCGCCGAGCAGAGCTATTTTGGTATCGGCTTCGAGTTTGATCTGTTCAAAGATGAACCGGTCGCCGCCGCTGAGCCGCGCAGTGCGGGTGGCCAGCGCGATCAGCAGTTCCCACAGCAGGTATTTGCTTTGTGGCTGGAGCATTTGCGTCAGCTGCCGGAGAGCCGCAGCCTGCTGGCGCTGCTCAACGTCGATAAACCCACGCTGGAGATGCTGATAGAGGAGCTGATCACCGCCAGCTTCCGTCTGAAAATGCTCAGCAAGCTGCAAACGGCGCTCAATGAACCCGACGCGCAGGCCAGCGCGCACGAAGCGCGTACCGATCGTCAGGTTTCACGCGCCATGACGGTGCTGGGTGATTTTGTCGCCTGGCTGGGCTTTTTGCAGCGTCCAGAGAGTGAGCGTCCGGAGAGTCGCGTCAATCGCGGTCAGACAATTTTCGCCCGTCCGCCGGCACCGAGCGTCAGCTTTTCGCCGGGACAGCGTTTAACGCGGCTGTCAGCCGCCCCTGCTAATCATACGGCTTACTACATCTATGACTGGCTGGTGGGGTTAAATTCGGTGATTGTCGAGAACAACGGTTATACCGGCGGCGGCGATCTGCCGGCGAATGCGCGACAGATGCTGGCAATTCTGCTGCTGCCGCTGCATGCGTAATCTACGCCTCACGTATCAGGTGCAGCTCGCCCGCTAACTGCTGCTGCGCCTCTTCCAGTAGCGCCAGCAACGGCGCGAATTCGGCGCTGTGGCTGGCGTGATCGGCATGCGTTAAATAGAGGGTCGCAGGCAGCGCCATGCCGCCGGTCAGCCAATCCCACAGCGCATCAAGGTTGTTGCCGAAATCCATCGGGCAGGCGCTTTGCTGCACCAGCGCGCGGTAAAACGCCTGGCGATCCGGCAAGCTTTGAAAGTCAAAATGGAGCGTCAACATGGTTAAGGCACCTGTTTGAAGCTGCGATAGTGATCGGTAGTGAGGAAAATCAGGCCATCGGACGAGTAAAGCAGACGATCGGCATCACGGTGACCGCAATCGTAATTCACGTCGGCTTCATACCACTGCCTGCCCGCCTGCATCGGCAACCTTCTTTCACGGTTGCTGAAGCGATCGCCGCCAATCGCGCGCCCCGGTAACACCTCACACAAATTGCCTTTGCTCGGGTTCCAGCCCTGGCGACGCGCCTCGTTTTTAGTGAGATAGAGATCGGGCAATCGCTGGTGCTGCTGCACCCAGCGCGCCACGGTGTTGGCATCGGTGAGCTGCGAAATATCGGGGTGGCTGTTGGCCCATTTGTCGGACAAATGCGGTTTTAACCCAAGCCACAGCGCGGCGAGGATCAGAATTAAGGCAATCCAGAGTTTTTTTGACATGGTGACATCCTGAAACACAGGACGACGATAGTAGCAGATTTAAAACGCAGAATTTATAACGGAGAGTAACGCGGGCCAGCAAAGCTGGCCCTGGCGGGGTGTTACTGCATCGCGCTGGCGGTTGGCGCGGCGTGACGACGCCATGCTCCCGGCGCTACGCCATATTGACGTTTGAAGCTGCGGTTAAACGACTGCTGCGAGTCGAAACCGAGTGAGATGGCCACATTGAGAATCGGCTCATTGCTGGTGGTCAGTCGATCAGCCGATTTTTTCAATTTTTTGTTACGAATGTATTCACCCAGCGGATAGCCGGTGTGCTCTTTGAACATACGCTGCAGGTGCCACTTCGAATAACCGGCGCGCCCCGCTACGGTGTCCAGGTCCAGACGTGCTTCAATGTTGTTATCAATCCAGTCGATCAGATCGTGAATAAATGCGTCGCTCATCATCCCATTCTCTCCCGTCGCCTCTGCGAACAGTATCAGTATCAGTTGCAATTACACTTTAAGGGTGACTGATGATGCCAGTTAATGCAAGTTTTATTATTGCATTAAATGCCGCACAGCGCGTAGGGGCTTTGATCGCTTTGCAACGCAATGATCAAAACCGCACATAAAGTGTATCAGATATTCTTGCAGTTGCAGTTTGCACAAGCCTACACTCATCGCGTTTTAATGCAATCTTCAAAGTTGCAGATTTTTCGTACGTCTCCTTTCTTTTTCACCTAAGCGGAATAACAACAATGCATCTGCAAACATATGGGGTTCGTCGGGCAGTAAGCCTGTCAGGAGTGATATTGCTGGGAAGCCTGCTGGCCGGTTGCGATCGCGGTGTGGCGCAAAACGCCCCGCCGCCGCCGCCCGAAGTGAGTGTCGCGCAGGTGGTTGAGCAGAAAGTCAGCCAATGGGATAGCTTCAACGGCCGCTTCGAAGCGGTGCAGAGCGTGCAGCTGCGCCCACGCGTCTCCGGCTATATCGATCAGGTGAATTATCGCGAAGGCGATGAGGTGAAAAAAGGCCAGGTGCTGTTCACCATCGATGACCGCACCTATCGCGCCACTCTAGAGCAGGCGCAGGCGGAACTCGCCAACGCACGTAGCCAGGCCACGCTAGCGCGCAGTGAATCGGCGCGTACCGATAAGCTGATCGGCACCAATGTCGTGTCACGTGAAGAGTGGGAACAGCGTCGCTCTGCGGCCAATCAGGCGCAGGCCAGCGTGCTGTCAGCGCAGGCGGCGGTGGATATGGCGCAGTTGAATCTTGATTTCACCCGTGTGACCGCACCGATTGAAGGTCGCGCCAGCCGCGCGATGATCACCACCGGCAACCTGGTGACCGCCGGCGACAGCGCCAGCGTGCTGACCACCTTAGTGTCGCAGGATCGCATGTACGTCTACTTCGACGTGGATGAAGCCACCTATCTGCACTATCAGGCAATGGCGCGTAAAGGCGAAAATCGCGGATCGCTGCCGGTGGAAGTGGCGCTGACCGGCGAAGAGGGTTTCCCGCATCGCGGCACCGTCGATTTTCTCGATAATCAGCTGACCGCCAGCACCGGTACCATCCGCATGCGCGCCTCACTGGATAACCAGCAGCGCCAGTTCACCCCGGGCTTGTTTGCGCGCGTGCGCCTGCCGGGCAGCGCTGATTTCACCGCGCTGTTAATTGACGATAAAGCGGTGCTGACCGATCAGGATCGCAAGTACGTTTACGTGGTCGATGCCCAGGGCAAAGCCCAACGCCGCGATATTCAGGCCGGTGAGTTAGCCGATGGCCTGCGCATTGTGCAGCAGGGTCTGAAGCCCGGCGACAAAGTGATCGTCAATGGCTTACAGAAAGTCTTTATGCCTGGCATGCCGGTGACCGCCCAACCGGTGGCGATGCGCTCCGCTCAATAACCTTCGAGACTGCCTTTTATGGATTTCTCCCGCTTTTTTATCGACCGACCGATATTCGCCGCGGTGCTGTCGATTTTGATCTTTACCACCGGACTGATCGCCATTCCGCTGCTGCCGATCAGTGAATATCCCAACGTGGTGCCACCCAGCGTGCAGGTGCGCGCCGAGTACCCAGGCGCTAACCCCAAAGTGATTGCTGATTCCGTGGCGACGCCGCTGGAAGAAGCCATCAACGGGGTGGAAAACATGATGTACATGAAGTCGGTGGCCGGTTCCGATGGCGTGCTGGTGACCACCGTGACCTTCCGTCCAGGCACCGATCCGGATCAGGCGCAGGTGCAGGTACAGAACCGCGTGGCGCAGGCCGAAGCGCGTCTGCCGGAAGAGGTGCGACAACTGGGCCTCACCACGCAGAAGATGTCGCCGACGCTGACGCTGGTGGTGCATATGTTCTCGCCGCACGGCAAGTACGATTCACTCTATTTGCGTAACTACGCCACGCTAAAGGTGAAAGATGAGCTGGCACGCCTGCCGGGCGTCGGACAGATTCAGATCTTCGGTGCCGGTGAGTACGCGATGCGCGTCTGGCTCGACCCCAATAAGGTGGCGGCGCGTGGCTTGACCGCTTCCGATGTGGTTAGCGCCATGCAGGAGCAGAACGTGCAGGTTTCTGCCGGGCAGCTTGGTGCGGAACCGCTGAAGAAACAGAGTGACTTCCTGCTGTCGATTAACACGCAGGGCCGGCTGGAAAGCGAAGAGCAGTTTGGCAATATCATCCTGAAAACCGCCGACGACGGCACGCTGGTGCGCCTGCGTGACGTGGCGCGTATCGAGATGGGTTCCGGCAGCTATGCGTTACGTTCGCAGCTGAACAACAAAGATGCGGTCGGGATTGGTATCTTCCAGGCACCGGGCGCCAATGCCATCGATCTCTCCAATGCGGTGCGCGATAAAATGGCCGAGCTGGCCACCCGCTTCCCGGACGATGTGCAGTGGGCCGCGCCTTACGATCCGACCGTGTTTGTGCGTGATTCGATTCGTGCCGTGGTGCAAACGCTGTTTGAAGCGATTGTACTGGTGGTGCTGGTGGTGATTCTGTTCCTGCAAACCTGGCGCGCCTCAATCATTCCGCTGCTGGCCGTGCCGGTTTCGGTGGTTGGTACCTTCAGCATCCTCTACCTGCTGGGCTTCTCGCTCAATACCTTGAGTTTGTTTGGCCTGGTATTGGCGATCGGTATCGTGGTGGATGACGCCATCGTGGTGGTGGAGAACGTTGAGCGTAATATCGAACAGGGTTTGTCACCCACCGCGGCGGCGCATCAGGCGATGCGCGAAGTTTCAGGACCGATTATCGCTATCGCGCTGGTGCTATGTGCGGTGTTCGTACCGATGGCCTTCCTGTCGGGCGTGACCGGTCAGTTCTATAAGCAGTTTGCCGTGACGATTGCCATCTCCACGGTGATCTCGGCTATCAACTCGCTGACGCTCTCTCCGGCGCTGGCGGCGCTGCTGCTGAAACCGCACAACGCGGCGAAAGATATGCCGACGCGCATTATCGATCGCCTGCTCGGCTGGCTGTTCCGCCCGTTCAACCGCTTCTTCCAGCGCAGCTCGGATGGCTACGAATCGCTGGTAGGGAAAACGCTGCGTCGACGTGGCGCGGTGTTCGGCGTCTATGTGCTGCTGCTGGCGGGCGCGGGCTTTATGTTCCATACCGTGCCAGGCGGCTTTATTCCGACCCAGGATAAGTTGTATCTGATCGGCGGCGTGAAAATGCCAGAAGGGTCATCGCTGGCGCGCACCGATGAAGTGATTCGCAAGATGAGCGAAATCGGGATGAACACCGAAGGCGTGGCCTATTCGGTCGCGTTCCCGGGGCTTAATGCGTTGCAGTTCACCAACACGCCAAATACCGGCACGGTGTTCTTTGGCCTGAAGCCGTTCAGCGAGCGGACGCGCAGCGCGGCGGAAATTAATGCTGAGATTAACGCCAAGATATCCAAAATCCAGCAAGGTTTTGGCTTCTCGATTATGCCACCGCCGATTTTGGGTCTGGGACAAGGCTCTGGTTATTCGCTGTATGTGCAGGATCGTGCAGGTTTGGGTTACGGTGCGCTGCAGAACGCCATCAATACCCTGACCGGTGCAGTGCTGCAGACGCCGGGCATGATGTTCCCGATTTCATCCTACCAGGCCAACGTGCCACAGCTGGATGTGCAGGTCGACCGCGACAAGGCCAAAGCGCAAGGCGTGTCGTTGACCGAGCTGTTTAGCACGCTGCAAACCTATCTGGGATCGTCGTACGTTAACGATTTCAATAAGTTTGGTCGCACCTGGCGCGTGATGGCGCAGGCAGACGGTGATTTCCGCGATAGCGTGCAGGATATCGGCAATTTGCGCACCCGCAACGATCGCGGCGAAATGGTGCCGATTGGCAGCATGGTCAATATCACCACCACGTACGGCCCCGATCCGGTGATTCGCTACAACGGCTATCCGGCGGCGGACCTGATTGGTGATGCCGATCCGCGCGTGCTCTCTTCAGCGCAGGCAATGCAGAAGCTGGAAGCGATGTCCACTCAGGTGCTGCCGAACGGCATGAACATTGAATGGACCGATCTGAGCTATCAGCAATCCACGCAAGGCAACACTGCGCTAATTGTGTTCCCGGTGGCCGTTCTGCTGGCGTTTCTGGTGCTGGCGGCCTTGTATGAAAGCTGGACGCTGCCGCTGGCGGTGATCCTGATTGTACCGGTGACCATGCTGTCTGCCCTGGTTGGCGTGTGGCTAACCGGCGGCGATAACAACGTGTTTGTGCAGGTTGGATTGGTGGTGTTGATGGGGCTGGCGTGTAAGAACGCGATTCTGATCGTTGAGTTTGCGCGCGAGCTGGAGATGCAGGGCAAGAGCATTGTCGATGCGGCGCTGGAAGCCTGTCGTCTGCGTCTGCGTCCCATCGTCATGACCTCGATTGCCTTTATCGCCGGTACCATTCCGCTGATTCTGGGTGAAGGTGCAGGTGCGGAAGTGCGCGGCGTGACCGGGATTACCGTGTTCTCGGGGATGCTGGGCGTGACGCTGTTTGGGCTGTTCCTGACGCCAGTGTTTTATGTGACGCTGCGTAAGCTGGTGACACGCAAGCAGCCGCAAGCGGAAGTGCAGACCGCGTAACAGTTAAATGTGTGATGAACAATCCGGGCCGATGTGCCCGGATTTTTTTATGTGTGGCGCTCGGAGCAATAAAAAAAGGTCACCATGAATGGCGACCCTACGGGATGGGTGCGGTTTTAGCGGCCTTTCTTACACAGATCGGCGAGTTCGACATCGGGCAGCTCTTCGCAGTTGCTGGTGTCGTTATGCTTCAGCTCGGCCAGCGCATCTGCCACGGTGCGGGTTTCCAGCACCTTCAGCGACGCTTCTTCAGCCTCTTCCGCAATCGATTTAAAGTACCAACACAGGTTAGCACTGACCAGACAACGCGGGGCGACATCGGGACGCGAGGCCCAGAGCTTTTTATCTTCAATCACCGAGGTGTAGATGTCGCGCAGCGTGATCTCAGCGGCCGGACGACCCAGGTGAATTGAGCCGGTGCGGCCAAGCGTCGAGACGATGATGCCGTCGCGCGTGAGCGGAACCATGAGTTTTCGAATGAAACTGGGGTTCGCTTCAAGACCATACGCCAATATGGCACTGGTCGAGCGTTTGCCCAGTTGCTCCGCCATCGCTACGCTCAAAACCATCTGCAAAGCTGTCGGGAAGCGGTAATCAAGCATTTCAATATCCTGAGTTGCGGTTATCTTGTTGTTTTTATGCCGCGACAGTGAGTAATCAATGAGCAATAAATATAACAAACACTGTTGCTTTTTAGAAGCCAGCGCCCGTGATCCAGGCACGTATTCCCCATTTAAGCTGGTAGAAGCGCACAGGCTGCTTAATTTATCGCTCCCCTTTCCGACTGTGGGCTGGCGTGTGGCAATTTCTGCTTCAACACCATCACCAGCAGCACGTTGATAAACGCCAACAGACACAATAGCCACAGCGTGGCATTGGCGCCGAGGTGCTCAAAGACATAGCCGCCAACCAGCGGCGTTAATGCCTGGCCAATCAACGCGGGACGCGCCATGCGCCCAACCACAATCGCGTAAGCCTCTGGTTTGACCATTACCAGCGGTAAAGTTCCCCGCACTATCGCCCGCAGCCCATTTCCGGCGCCGTACAGCACCATGCTCAGCACGGCAAACTGCGGATAACACGCCAGCAGCAGCAGGCCCAGCGCCACCAATCCCACCGAGAAGAAAGTGGTCCAGATCGGATGTCCGCGCTTGAAGGCGATGTCGACAATGCGCGAGCCAACCTGACAGGGACCAAGAATGGCGCTGATCGCTAAAGCCGACGCCAGCGTATGCCCGCTGGCTTGCAGCAAGGTAATCAGTTGCACCGAAATCGCCGTCATGATCACCGATGCGAGGGTGAAAATACTGCACAGCAACCAGAACAGCGCCGGGGCAAGTGCATCGCCGTGCGCGGTTGATGTCGGCTTGCTGGTAGCGATTTTCGCTGCGGGCGCAGGCAGTGCGTAAAGGTAGGCGGGCAACACGGAAAGACACAATAATCCGGCGATGGCAAAGCAGGCGCCGCGCCACTCCAGCCAGTGGATCAGCAGCGCGGTGCCCGGCCAAACCAGGGTGGTACAAAAACCGGAGATCAGCGTGATGCCGGTAATCGCGCCGCGCGCCTGCCCGCCGTACAGCGTGCCGAGCGTGGCGAATAGCGCATCGTATAAGCCCATCGCCATGCCAATGCCGATAATCAGCCAGGCAAACAGAAACAGCAGCAGATGATGGCTGAGGCCCATGATCACCAGACCGATCGCCATCACCGCCCCGCTCGCTGCCAGCAATACGCGACCATAAGAGCGGGAAATCAGTCGGCCGCTTAGCGGGGCCAGCAAACCCGAAATCAACATACCGAGCGACAGCGCGCCATACACCCACTGCTGCGACCAGCCGGTTTCCGCCACGATCGGATTGGCCATCACCGCCATTAAATAGAACGATCCGCCCCATGAGAGGATTTGCACTAATCCAAGCGTAATAATGGCGGGAACAGGTGGCTTTGGCAGAGGCTGCACGACAATTTTCCGTTAGCAGGCAAAGCATTGTTATAACACGTTAATCCAGCAGGAAAAATCCCCTCTTCCCCTGCTTAGCGAAATCCTTGCGCTGCGCTGGCAGATTAGCACCCGAGCCAGTACACTAAAAAGTATGTTGTAACTATGGAGGCATTTTATGGCCCGCTATGATTTAGTTGCCGATCTACATGAATGCGTGAACGCGCTGGAAGCGGCGTTGAGTGCCTTACGACAGCAGATTGAACAGCAACCACTGCTGATTGCACGGGTTTTCAGCCTGCCGGAAATTGAAAAAGGGCGTGAGCACGATGAAATTGAACGCATCGCGGTAACGCAGCATCTCGGTAAAACCGCGCGCGAAATGGCATTGGCGCACTACTGCCGCCTGTTTATGCAGCATCAATCGGAAAAGCTCAGCACTAAAGCCGCGGTGCGATTGCCGGGCGCGATCTGCATCCAGGCCGATGGGGGAATGCATGCGCAAATCACGCAGCAGGTGGCCGAGATCAACACGTTGAAGCAGCGGCTGGAACAGCTCATTACCGTGGAGTCGGGCTTGCCGAGCGAGGCGCGCTTTGAGTTTGTCCACCAGCATCTGCGCGGCTTAATCACCCTAAACGCCTACCGCAGCGTGACGCTGCTTAATTCGCCAGACAGTTTGCGTTTTGGCTGGGCAAATAAAAACATCATCAAAAACGTGACGCGTGATGCGGTGGTTGAGCAGCTGGAGCGCAGTCTGAAAGCCAATCGCGCTCAGGCGCCGTGGACGCGTGAGCAGTGGGCGGAAAAAGTGCAGCAGGAGCTGGAAGCGATTCTCGCGTTGCCTGCGGGAGCGAAGCTGAAAATCAAACGCCCGGTGAAGGTACAACCGATTGCCCGCGTGTGGCGCGCCAGCGAGAAGAAGCAGGTACAGCTTGCCTGCCCTTCCCCGCTGCTGGTGCTGTGTCGCGATAAGACCCAGGTACCCATTTTGGGCGAGCTGCTGAATTATGATGCAGATAACGTCGCGTATCGCCACAAACCGCTGGCCGAACCGCTGCATTTGATCATTCCACGCCTGCATTTGTGGAGCGATCGACTGGCGTAAATTTATTTTCAAATCGCTGCATCCAATTCGCCATCAACCCTCGTATATCCGAGTGTGAGCAACTCCTTCGCTCCCTACTACGAGGATTTATGATGAAAAAGCTTATGAGCATTGCAGTCGTATCCGGCACGTTACTGTTTACCGCAGGCGCCTACGCCGCCATGGACAATGACGCTGTGATGGTTGGCGGCGCAGCGATGTATCCACAAAAAAACATCGTGGAAAATGCGCTGAACTCAAAAGATCACACCACCCTGGTCGCTGCGGTAAAAGCCGCTGGCCTGGTAGAAACCCTTGAGGGCAAAGGCCCGTTTACCGTATTCGCGCCCACCAATGCCGCCTTCGCCAAACTGCCGGCGGGCACCGTTGATAATCTGTTGAAACCGGAAAACAAAGCCAAGCTGACCAGTATCCTCACCTACCATGTGGTGGCGGGCAAATTCGACATGAAAGCGCTGGAGAAGAAAATTAAGCAAGGTGGTGGACATGCCGAACTGAAAACCGTAAACGGCCAGCCGCTGTGGATCATGAACAATGGTCCGCACAACATTCAGCTGAAAGATGGTCAAGGCAATGTGGCGAATATCAGCACCTATGACGTCAATCAGAAAAATGGGGTGATTGATGTAGTTGATACCGTCTTGATGCCTAAGTAATTGTCTATACTCGCTTTAGGATTACAGTTTGGCGAGAACTCCATGGATAACAGGCTGACAGAACAGCAAGTTAGATTGTTGCAGGCGGTCGCCAATGGCGATCGCCGTGCTTTTGAGCAACTGTATCGACTCACTTCGCCGCACCTTTTCGCCTTGGCCTTGCGCATGTTACATCAGCAAGGCTGGGCGGAAGAGGTGCTGCACGATTGTTATCTCACCATCTGGAACCGGGCAAACGCCTACGACGCAACTCTTAGCGCGCCGATGACATGGATGACGCACATTGTACGTAATCGCTGCATTGACGGATTACGCAGCGGACAAGCACGCATGATGCAGGATGCTGAAACGTTTGACGATCGGCTGCTGGCAAACGCTGAACACGATGACAATAACTGGCACGATGCGGCACAAGCCGATCGCCTGCGACACTGCATTGACCACCTGAGCAGCGAACAGCGGCAAAGTATCTCGCTGGCTTACTATCAGGGGATGTCCCACAGTGATATTGCCGCCTGGCTACAACAGCCGGTGGGCTCGGTAAAAAGCTGGATTCGCCGCGCGCTGGAGCATCTGCGGGAGTGTGTGGGCCTATGAACAATCAACAACAACGCGATGACGCGTTATCGGCGGAATATGCGCTGGGTACCTTAAGCGGCCTTGCACGTTTACGCTTTGCAACCCGGCTGCGCGCTGAGCCAACACTCGCGGCTAACGTCGCGCGCTGGCAAGCCATGCTGGCGGGGTTGGATAGCCAGCTTGGGCCCATCACACCGCCGGAAAAAGTGTGGAAAAAGATTGCGCTCAGCTTGCCAGAGAAAAGGGAGCAGCCACCTCAACGCCGCTATGTGGGCTGGATGTTGGCCGCCAGCATCGCGGCTATCGCTCTGATTGCTACCTTCTTGCTGCAGCCACCGACATTAACGCCATTAACCGTGTTAAGCGACGCGCAGCACCGTGAACAGTGGGTTGTCAGCGCTGACAGTAAGCTGGCACAGCTGAGCCTGACGCCGTTACATCCGGCAGCTTTAACCGCCAGTAACAGCCTCGAGCTGTGGTTAATTCCGGCCGGTAAAGCGCCGATTTCGCTGGGTTTACTGGATAGCCAAAATGCCACGGCAATCGCGCTGAAAAATCGCAATCTCGTGCGTTCCGACATGATTGCCATCAGCCTTGAGCCGCAGGGTGGCTCGCCAACCGGCCAGCCAACCGGTCCAGTGTTGTACAGCGGGCAGCTTTAGCATAAAAAAGGCCGTTCAGATGAACGGCCTTCATAACAGTTAGCGGCAGATTACGGCTTCATGCTGCCAACCATCTCCTGCGGACGTACCCACTCGTCGAACTGCTCTTCAGTGAGATAACCCAATTTCAGCGCCGAGCCTTTCAGCGTCAGGCCCTCTTTATGGGCTTTCTTGGCGATTTCCGCCGCTTTGTCGTAACCGATATGGGTGTTGAGCGCGGTAACCAGCATCAGCGACTCGTTCAGCAACTGATCGATACGCTCGCGCACCGGCTCAATACCCATCGCGCAGTGGTGATTGAAGCTGTCCATACCGTCGGCCAGCAGGCGCACCGATTGCAGGAAGTTGTGGATCACCATCGGACGGAACACGTTGAGCTCAAAGTTGCCGGACGCACCGCCAATGTTCACCGCCACATCGTTACCCATCACCTGGCAACACAGCATGGTGAGCGCTTCGCACTGCGTCGGGTTCACTTTGCCGGGCATGATCGAGCTGCCTGGCTCGTTTTCCGGGATCGCCAGTTCACCAATGCCGCAACGTGGACCAGAGGCCAGCCAGCGCACGTCATTGGCAATTTTCATCAGCGAGGCCGCCAGGCCTTTTAGCGCGCCGTGCGCATGCACCAGTGCATCGCAGGTTGCCAGCGCTTCAAACTTGTTTGGTGCGGTTACAAACGGCTGTTTGGTCAGATCGGCCAGCGCTTTTGCCACGCGCACCGCGTACTCCGGATGGGTGTTCAGGCCGGTGCCGACCGCGGTACCGCCCAGCGCCAATTCCGCCACGTGCGGAATGCTGTTTTCGATGTGCTTAAGATTGTGTTCCAGCATCGCCACCCAGCCGGAGATCTCCTGACCGAGCGTCAGCGGTGTCGCATCCTGCAGATGGGTACGACCAATCTTAACGATATCTTTGAACGCGTCGGATTTCTCACTCAGCGTCTTTTTCAACACGTGAATCTGCGGAATCAGCTGCTCCCGCACGGCAATGACCGCGGCGACGTGCATGGCGGTGGGGAACACATCATTGGAGCTTTGGCTTTTATTCACGTCATCATTCGGATGCACCAGACGCGACATGCCACGCTCGCCGCCGAGAATTTCACTGGCACGGTTGGCCAGCACTTCGTTCATGTTCATGTTGGTTTGCGTGCCGGAGCCGGTCTGCCAAATCGCCAGCGGGAATTCATCGCTGTGCTTATCAGCCAGCACTTCGTCGGCGGCTTTGAGAATCGCCTGAGCACGATCGGCCGGTAACAAGCCGAGATCCTGGTTAACCTGCGCGGCGGCGCGCTTGGTCAGCGCCAGCGCGTGTACCAATGCCACCGGCATTTTCTCGGTTGAGATTTTGAAATGTTCCAGCGAACGCTGGGTTTGTGCGCCCCACAACTTATCTGCCGGTACTTCGATCGGTCCCATTGAGTCTTTTTCAATGCGATTGGCTGCCATGACTACGTCTCCTTAGCTCAGATTTTGAGGTTTCCGCTCTAAACGCCTTCCCGCGACGCCGTTGAGCGAGCAAGATTGTCACATACAAGAATTTAACATTATGCGAGCCTATCGCGTTTATTGCACTTGTTCGTGTATTTTCTATGGCACTTTCTGCTTTAATACGCTTATTTACTTACGGTTATTAAGGGTAAACGATGCAAAAATTGAACAATTCGCTGCAAAATTACGCTTGGGGCAGCAAAACTGCGCTGACCGAACTTTACGGCATCGAAAATCCGCAGGGGTTGCCGATGGCCGAGCTGTGGATGGGCGCGCACCCAAAAAGTCCTTCCACCGTTGACGTAAACGGTGAAGCGCGTTCGCTGCGCGATGTGATCGATGCAGATAAAGTGGCCACGCTGGGCAAAGCCGTCGCTGAACGTTTTGGCGAGCTGCCGTTCCTGTTTAAAGTGCTGTGCGCCGAACAGCCGCTGTCGATTCAGGTGCATCCAAGTAAAGCCGCCGCCGAGCAGGGCTTTGCGCGAGAAAATGCCGCCGGCATTCCACTGAGCGCCGCCGAACGTAACTATAAAGATGCCAATCATAAGCCGGAGCTGGTGTATGCATTGACGCCCTTCCAGGCGATGAACGGTTTCCGCGAGCTGCATGAGATTGTCTCGCTGCTGGAACCGGTCGCTGGCGCGCATCCGCAAATCGCCCACTTCCTGGAGAATGCCAACGAAGCCAATCTGGCAAAACTGTTCGCCACCCTGCTGTCGTTGAAAGATGAGGCTAAATCACGCGCCATTGGCGTGTTGAAATCGGCGCTCAATTCTCGTGAAGGCGAGCCGTGGCAAACCATCAAATCCATTGCCGCCGATTATCCCGATGACAGCGGCCTGTTTTCCCCACTGCTGCTGAATGTGATCACGCTGCAGCCGGGCGAAGCGATGTTCCTGTTCGCCGAAACGCCGCACGCCTATTTAAAAGGCGTGGCGCTGGAAGTGATGGCGAACTCCGATAACGTGCTACGCGCCGGTCTGACGCCGAAGTTTATCGATATCCCGGAACTGCTGGCTAACCTGAAATTCCACGCAAAACCGGCGGCGACGCTGCTGACGCAACCGCAGCGCGACGGCGAAACGCTGAACTTCCCGATTCCAGTGGAGGATTTTGCCTTCGCTATCCATGCGCTCTCAGCTGCGCCGCAGGCCCTGGCGCAAAACAGCGCTGCCCTGCTGTTCTGTATCGAAGGCCAGGCGGTGATTGAGAAGTCTGGTCAACAGCTGGTGCTGAAGCCGGGTGAATCCTGTTTTGTCGCCGCCAACGAGTCACCGGTGAGCGCAGCAGGTACCGGACGACTGGCGCGCGTGTTTAATACGCTGGACTGATCCGGCTGACGCTTGCAGCATTAACTGCTATTCTTTCAAACTATTAATTTAAAACGCCTGCGGGCGTTTTTCTTCACCCGTCGCGCACCGACCAGCGGCGTGCGGACGCAAGGATAAGGACGACACAGCGATGAAAAAGACCAAGGTTGCCGTAGGTGTGATTGTGGCGCTCGGCGTGATTTGGACTGGTGCTTCATGGTTTACCGGTAAACAACTGGAAAGCCACATGGATGAGATGTTGCAGAATGCCAATGCGCAGCTGAATGCTTACGCGCCCAATAGCCGTTTGACGCTGAGCTATCAGGATTATCAGCGTGGCGTGTTCAGCAGCAAGACCAAACTGGTGGTGCAGGCCAGCTCGCAAACCAATGACAATCCGCTGTTGAAGCCTGGTCAAAGCATCGTGCTGAACGAGACCATCGATCACGGTCCTTTCCCGTTCGCCCAGCTGAAACGTGGCAGCCTGATCCCAAGTATGGCATCAGTGCATACCGAACTGGAAAACACCGATGCGGTGAAGAAACTGTTTGAATTGACCAATGGAAAATCGCTGGTTAATGCCGATACGCGCGTGGGCTACAGTGGCGCGACCGATACCGATCTCACGCTGCTGGCGGTGGATTACAACAATGCGCAAACGGGCGATCGTCTGGCGACCAACGGCGGTTCGCTGAATATCAGCGCCGATAGCAAAGGCGATAAGGTTAGCCTGGACGGCGACTTCTCCAGCATCGCGGTGACCAGTAAAAATCAGGTCGCCATGCCGGTGCTGTTCACCTTGAATGGCCTGAAACTCAGCGGCGATACGCATCTCAGCCCGGAAGGCGTGCGCGTTGGCGATCAATCCATCTCTCTGGATAAGCTGAATGCCAGCATCAACGGCCAGGAAGGTCTCTCGCTGGAGAAGCTGAAAACCACCTCTTCCTTTGATAATAAAGAGGGCAAGATTGGCGGCAAGCTGGACGTGAACGTTGACAACATCACCCTGCAGAAGCAGCCATTTGGTGAAGCCAAACTGGCGATGACCTTCGCGCAATTCGATGCGCAGGCAGTGAAAGCCTTCTCCGACACCTACAACGCCCAGATGCAAGATCTGCTAAGCCAGCCGGGCGTAGCGGAAGATCCGATTCGCTATCAGGCCAGCGTGCAAACCATCCTGCGTAACAACCTGCCAACGCTGTTAAAAGGCTCGCCAACCTTAAGCATTGCGCCGCTGAGCTGGAAAAATGACAAGGGCGAGAGCAGCTTCAATCTGAACCTGGGCTTTAACGATCCGGCCACCGTGACCGGTGAAGCGCAGAGTTTGGGTGCCGCGGTAGATCGCGTGTTGAAAAACCTCGACGGTAAACTGACCATCAATATGCCGATGGCCACGGAAACCATGCGTCATGTCGGTCTGGCGGAGGGATATCAGGGCGATGATGCGCAGAAGCTGGCGGATCAGCAGGTAAAAGGCTTAGCCGCGATGGGCCAGATGTTCCGTCTGACACAGCAGCAGGATGACAACATCGTCACCAGTCTGCAATACGGCAACGGTCAGGTCACCATGAATGGCGACAAGATGACGTTGGAGCAGTTCTTGTCACGCTATATGCTGGGTGCGCCAACCAGCGAAGGTATGCCGGAGTAATCTCTTGTGGGCGGCCGCCTGGCCGCCCTTACGCTTCCCCGCGCATCAATTGCGGCGGTACGATCAAACTCTGAATTTCCGCCTCTGGCTGCAGCAGCCTTTGCAACATTCTCTCCGCTGCACGACGCCCCACATCCCGCGCTTCGCTACTGACAAAAGTCATGGTGGGATCGTGTAATTCGCGCTGCGGATCGTCGTTGAAGCCCACCAGCGCCAGCTGCTGGGTGTAATAACTGTCTACTGCGCCTTCGCCAAAGGTTCGCCCACAGCGTAACGCCCCGAAGTAACAGCCGAGCGCGGTGCTGCCGTTATGCGCCAGAATTGCGGTGATGCCGGGATGCTGGCGCAGCAATGCCAGCGTCAGCGCCGACACGCTTTGCTGGCGATCGTCGCACTCAATGATCCAGTCGGATCGAAACGGCAAGCCATATTGCAGCAAGGTAGCGCAATAGCCGCCAATCCGCTCCGCTCGCGTCAGTGACGATCCTAATCCGCCCATCCAGGCGATACGCTGATGGCCCTGCCGAATCAGATATTCGGTGGCGATGCGTGCCGCCTGGCTGTTGTCGGGACGTAACGAATCGACATTGTCCAAACTGCTGGCGCGCGCGGCGCAGACTAAGGCGATGTTCTGCTCTTGCGCTAACGGTACCAGCGTTTCCGCCTGCGCCACCGCGCCGCCCAGCACAATGCCCTCCGCGCCCTGCGCCACCAGCGTGTCAAAACAGCGTTTAAGATGTTGTCCATGCTGACCGCTTTGTGTCAGCACCAGCACTTTGCCCTGCTGCTCCAGTATTTCGCTGAGTCCGGCGGTCATTGCGGCATAAAAGGGCTGGCTAAGATCGCGCACAATCAAGCCGATGACGCCACTTTCTCCGCCGCGCAAGATGGATGCAGAGCGATTTCGTACATAGCCCAGTTGCTCAATCGCTTGATTGACGCGTGTGGCGGTGGCGGGCGAGATGCGCCCTTTTCCTGATAACACCAACGACACGGTAGAGACCGAAACCCCGGCGACCAATGCCACATCATGAATAGTGGTTTTCTGCTGGGACATAGTGTTCCGTTACCGACGAGCAAAAACAAAGAGATAAAACGTTACACTGATTTCATCAAAAATAAAGTCTGCAATTAGTCACTCTTTGTGATTATAGCCACAAAAATAAGTGGTAAAACGTTTTATCATCCTTGACCCCATTGAAGCCTTTCACTTTTTTGCCAGGAGATCCTATGTCCGCCACCCGCCCGAAAATGTCACTTTGGGAGTTTTTCCAAAGTCTGGGTAAAACCTTTATGTTGCCCGTTGCGCTGCTGTCGTTTTGCGGCATTTTGCTGGGAATCGGCAGTTCGCTCAGCAGCCACGACGTCCTGACGCTGATTCCTCTGCTCGATCAGCCTTTCCTGCAATACCTGTTTATCTGGCTGGCGAAAATCGGGTCATTTGCTTTCAGCTATCTGCCGGTAATGTTTGCGATTGCCATTCCACTCGGTATGGCGCGCGAGAATAAAGGCGTAGCGGCGTTTGCCGGTTTTGTCGGTTATGCGGTGCTGAACCTGAGTATCAACTTCTGGCTCAATATCAATGGCATTCTGCCGACCACCGATGCGGCGGTGCTGAAAGCCAACAACGTGCAAAACATCCTCGGCATTCAATCGATTGACACCGGGATTCTCGGCGCGGTGATCGTCGGCGTCGTGGTGTTCTGGCTGCACGAGCGTTTCCACAACATTCGCCTACCGGATGCGCTAGCCTTCTTCGGCGGTACGCGTTTTGTGCCGATCGTTACGGCAATGGCAATGGGCGTGCTGGGCTTAGTGGTTCCGCTGATTTGGCCTTTCTTCGCTCGCGCGATTACCGGTCTTGGCTGGATAATCAACAGCGCCGGTGAATTTGGCCCGATGATCTTCGGTACCGGTGAACGTTTGCTGCTGCCGTTTGGTTTACAGCACATTCTGGTGGCGATCATTCGCTTCACCGATGCCGGCGGCACGCTGGATGTGTGCGGGAAAAACGTCAGCGGCGCGTTAACCATTTTCCAGGCGCAGCTGGCCTGTGCGGATACGCACGGCTTTGCCGAGAGCGCCACGCGTTTCCTGTCGCAGGGTAAAATGCCGGCCTTCCTCGGTGGTTTGCCCGGTGCGGCTTTAGCCATGTATCACTGCGCCCGTCCGGAAAATCGTCATAAAATTAAAGGGCTGCTGATTTCTGGCGTGGTGGCCTGCGTAGTAGGCGGCACCACTGAACCGCTGGAGTTCCTGTTCCTGTTCGTCGCGCCGGTGCTGTATCTCATCCACGCGCTGTTGACCGGTTTAGGCTTTACCGTGATGGCGATGCTTGGCGTCACCATCGGTAACACCGACGGCAACGTCATCGACTTCTTCGTGTTCGGCGTACTGCACGGCCTCTCGACCAAATGGTACTGGGTGCCGGTGATTGCTGCAGTGTGGTTCGTGGGCTATTACGCCATCTTCCGCTTTGCTATCAGTCACTTCAATATCAAAACGCCGGGCCGCGAAATCGAGACCAACAGCGTGGCTCAGCAGGTCAGCCGTGCCAGCGTGGGGAAATCAGGCTTTAATACGCCAGCAATTCTGTCGGCACTGGGCGGCGTTGAAAACATCGCTTCGCTGGATAACTGCCTGACGCGTCTGCGTATTACCGTGGTCGATATGAGCAAGGTGGATGATGCGACACTGAAAGCCAACGGCGCGATTGGCGTGGTCCATGTCAATGCCACCAATCTGCAAGTGGTGATGGGGCCGCAGGTACAGTCGGTGAAAGATGAGATGGCGCACCTGATGAGCGCAACGGTGTAATGATGCAGGATTTCGCTTTCAATAGCGTGGTCGATCGCCACGGCAGCTGGTGCACGCAGTGGGATTTTGTCGCCGACCGCTTCGGCGTGGCGGACTTACTGCCCTTCACCATCTCCGATATGGACTTCGCCACCGCGCCTTGCATCATCGAGGCGCTACAGCAGCGACTCGACCACGGTGTTTTCGGTTACAGCCGCTGGCAGCATGATGATTTTCTCGCCGCACTCCAGCACTGGATGCGCAGCCGATTTAATACTGAAGTCCCGGCAGAATCATTGGTTTATGGCCCGTCAGTGATTTATATGGTGGCGCAGCTGTTGCGCCACTGGACACAGCCTGACGATGAAGTGCTGATCCACACGCCCGCCTACGATGCGTTCTACCACACCATCAATGGCAATCAGCGTCGCGTGCTGGAGTTGCCGCTGCAGCGTCACGGTAACGAATGGGTTTGTGATATGGCAAAGCTGGAGACGTTACTGGCACGGCCGCGCTGCAAAGTGATGCTGCTTTGCAGTCCACATAACCCAACAGGAAAAGTGTGGCAATTGCAGGAGTTGCAGCAGATGGCGATGCTGTGCGAGCGGCACGGCGTCAAGGTCATCAGCGATGAAATTCATATGGATATGGTGCTGGATGATGTGCGTCATACGCCGTGGAGCAAGGTTGCCGCATCTGATTGGGTGCTATTTACCTCGGCCTCCAAGAGCTTCAACATTCCGGCGCTAACCGGTGCCTGGGGCATCATTCCTGACGAGCGCGATCGTCAGGCGTGGTTCCGCGCCTTGAAGCAGCAGGATGGCTTGTCCTCACCGGCGGTTATGGCGGTTGCCGCGACCATTGCCGCTTATCGCGATGGCGCGCCGTGGCTGGATGCATTGCGCCATTACCTGCGCGGCAATATGCAGCACATCGCGCAGCGCCTGAATGCCGCGTGTCCGCCGCTCAACTGGCAGCCACCGGCCGCCACCTATCTGGCGTGGATCGATCTCAATCCACTTGGCATGGACGAACAGGCGCTACAACAGCGTCTGATACATCAATACAAAGTGGCGATCATGCCCGGTTCAACCTACGGTGCGGCGAGTCGCGGTTATCTGCGTCTCAACGCCGGTTGCCCGCGTAGCAAACTGGATGACGGGCTGGATCGTCTGATCGCCGGGTTAAAATCGTTCTAAAATGCGACGGATGCTGATTAATTCAGCATCCGTTTTACTGTTTGCGCAAATCGCTGGCGCTGTTGCGCAAGATGTTTTTATAATCCTCTGCACTTTATGAAACTGAAGCGAGTGCGCCATGATTGATCTTAAACTCCCCCTCACCGATATCCACCGCCACCTTGATGGCAATATTCGCGCACAAACCATTCTCGATTTAGGTCGCCAATATAATCTCGCGCTGCCCGCCGATTCACTCGATGCATTGCGTCCGCATGTGCAGGTCACCGCCAACGAGCCGGATCTGGTGAGCTTCCTGCAGAAACTGGATTGGGGCGTGAAAGTGCTGGGCGATCTTGATGCCTGCCGTCGCATTGCGCTGGAAAACGTCGAGGATGCGGCGCGTGCCAATATCCATTATGCGGAGTTGCGCTTCTCACCAGGTTATATGGCGATGACCCACAACCTGCCGATTGCCGGCGTGGTTGAAGCGGTGATTGACGGCGTGCGTGCCGGTATTGCGAAATACGGCGTCGATGTTCGCCTGACGGGCATCATGAGCCGTACTTTTGGCGAGGAAGCCTGCCTGCGTGAGCTGGAAGGCTTACTGGCGCATCGCGATGGCATCACTGCGGTCGATCTGGCCGGCGATGAGTTAGGCTTCCCGGGCAGCGAATTCCTGAGCCACTTTAATCGTGCACGCGATGCGGGCTTCCGCATTACCGTCCACGCCGGTGAAGCGGCGGGGCCGGGAAGTATCTGGCAAGCGATTCGTGAACTGGGGGCTGAACGTATCGGTCACGGCGTCAAGGCGATTGAAGATCGCGCGCTAATGGATTTCCTCGCCGAGCAGCGTATTGGGATTGAATCTTGCCTGACCTCGAATATTCAGACCAGCACCGTGTCGTCGCTGAGCAATCATCCGCTGAAAACCTTCCTGCAACACGGCATTCTGGCGACCATCAACACTGACGATCCGGCGGTTCAGGGCGTTGAACTGGCACATGAATACGAAGTGGCGGCGCCACAGGCGGGATTGAGCGCTGAAGAGATGCGTCAGGCACAGGACAATGGCGTGACCATCGCGTTTCTGAATGATGCAGAGAAAGCAGCGCTGCGCGCACGCGTAGCGGGCTAAAACATTCCCTCTCCCGCATGCGGGAGAGGGTTAGGGTGAGGGAGTAAAGCGAGTATCAGCGCTCCCAACGGAAAGGTATTAAGCGATTAACGCAACGACATGGTCTGGCGCTTCTCGGCGGACTGCAAGCCCAGCTCGATCAACTCCATCACCTGAATCGCCTCTTCCGCGTGTACCGGATTCGCACCCGTACCGGCAATGGCATCGCGAATGCCGGCATAGTACGCCGGATAGTTACCCGGCAATGTCAGCAACTCTTTCTCCACCATCACATCGCCTTCCGCCAGCGTCAGCGTGCCGTTGCGCATGTCATAGCCCCAATCTTCCTGTGGCGGACGCTCACCCGCTTTCAGCCGATCTTCCTGCGGATCCAGACCGTATTTGACGTAGCTGCCACGGGTGCCGTGCACCACGAAGCGTGCCGATTCCGCCGCCACCAGCATGCTGGCATGCAGCACCACGCGACGCGTTGGATAGGTCAGCACCGCATGGAAGTAATCGGTGGTTTGCGCGCCCGGACGCAGTTCGGCCATATCCACGTTGATGGCAACTGGCGTGCCAAACAGCTGCAGCGCCTGGTCCAGCACGTGCGGTCCAAGATCGAACCAGATACCGCTGCCCGCGCCTTTCATCTCACGCCAGCGCTGGCGCACTTCCGGACGGAAGCGATCAAAGTGCGATTCAAAGTAGCGTACTTCGCCCAGCGTTCCTTCGTTTAGCAGATTTTTCAGCGTCAGGAAATCACTGTCCCAGCGACGGTTATGGAACACCGACAGCAGCAAACCTTTGGCTTTTGCCAATGCATCCAGCTCACGCGCTTGTGACAACGTCACGGTAAACGGTTTATCAACCACCACGTGTTTACCGGCGTTCAGTGCCGCTTTGGCTAAGGGGAAATGGGTGTCATTCGGGGTCGGAATAACAATCAGTTGCAGTGTCGGGTCGTCCAGAAGCGCTTGTGGATCGGAAACCACCTGCACTGACGGCCAGTCAGCATGAACTTTGCTGGCATCGCTGCTTGAGATCGCCGCCAGCTCAACATCCGGCGTACCGGCGATCAAGGGTGCATGGAAGGTTTTGCTGGCAAAACCGTAGCCGATTAGGCCGACACGTAGTTTATCGCTCATTCTCATTCCTCTTGTTCGTTACCAGACTGATTTAAGACGAATCGGTCTGTAAGAACAAGGCGGAATCACCTGAAAACTCAGGAAATAGCACTCCGTGCGGATTGCCAGCTCTCATGCGCCACCAAGGCATCCTGCGCATCCTGGCTGCGGCGGCGGAAGTCGCTGGGGCTTACGCCCACCCGCTTGCGGAACACGCGCGAGAAATAGAGCTGGTCATCGTAACCCACTTCGCGGCCAACCGAAGCGATCGGTTCCTGGGTGGTTTGCAGCAGCAGTTTGGCACGGATCACCCGCTGGTCTTCTCGCCAGCGCAGCAGATTTATGCCCATCTGCTCGCGGAACAGATGCGCCAGGCGAGACGGCGACAAACAAACATGGCGCGCTACCTCTTCAATCTTCACTTCACCCGCCAGATGATTGGTGACGTACTGGCAGGCTTCAATCACGCGCGGATCGCGAATCTGCTGATGGCTACGCGGATCTTCTTCCACTGCGCGCAACAGCAGACGTTCCAACAGGTTCATCGCCAGCTCTTCGGCGAAACGGCGTCCGGAATTATGCGTTTGCTCAATGCTGGCGAACAGGCGATCAAACTCAGCACGCTGCGCTTCGGTGAGGCGCAAGCGGCCAACGCCCTGGCTTTCATCCTGCCACTGCAACCAGTCGGTCCAGTAGGCACGCGGACGGAAATAGACCCAGCGGTGGAACCAGCACGGGCTATCGGGCGCGCGGCCATAATAGTGCGGCGTTTTCGGTTGAAACAGCAGCAAATCGCCCGGCTCGCAGTCGAAGGCAGATTCGCCATCAAACACGCGCCCCTGACCTTTAATGGTCAAATTGAGGATGTAGCCTTTCATGCCGTGCGGGCGGTCAATAAAGAAATCCAGCGCGTCGTTGGCGTTAATCGGCGTCAACCCCGCCACCAGCCAGGCGTTAAAGGGATAGCCCGGCAATAAGGGGTTCTGCTGCTCACTCGGGGGTTCACGGTGGTACATAGTGCCCTCACTTTTCGCGTGAAATGCGCTGAGCGCGCCCTTGATCAGGCGCGCTCAGCCGGGGTTATCAGGCGGCTTTATTTTTCTGTTTGTAGCGGTCAAAAATCACCGCCGCTAACAGTATCAAACCGCGCACCACATACTGTGAGAACGGCGAGATATTCAATAAATTCATCGCATTCTCAACCGTACCGAGAATCAACACCCCCGCCACCACGTAGGAGATTTTGCCGATGCCGCCTTTCAGCGAAACGCCGCCCAGCACGCAGGCGGAAATCACAATCAACTCGTAACCCAGCGAGGTCATCGGCTGGCCGCTGGTCATGCGCGAAGCCAGAATAATACCTGCCGCCGCCGAGACCAAACCCGACAAGATAAAGATGATGATACGGGTGCGCACCACCGGCACGCCGGCGAGGCGCGCGGCTTCTTCATTGCCACCAATCGCCAGCGTGTTGCGGCCAAAGGTGGTTTTGTTCAGCAGGAAACCGAACAGCACCATGGTTGCAATGGTCAGCCAGATAGGCGCAGGCACGCCCAGCCAGTTGGCGTAACCGAGGGTAAAGAAGCGCTCGTCTTCAATGCCCACCGCTTTACCGTCGGAGAAGATGTAAGCCAGGCCGCGCACAATCTGCATGGTCGCTAGCGTGGTGATCAAGGCGTTGATTTTCAGTCGGGCGATAACAAAACCGTTAATAAAGCCGGTGGCCATGCCGAGCAGCAAACCTGCTGCCACGCCAATCCACAGGCTTTCGGTCATGTTGATCACCACCGCGGTCACGACGCCGGCGCAGGCAATCACCGAGGCTACCGAGAGGTCAAAATCACCGGAAGCCAGGCAGAACAGCATGCCGCACGCCACCATGCCGGACATCGACATCGCCAGGCCGAGACCTTTCATGTTGATGATCGAACCAAAGTTCGGCACGAAAATGGCACAGACGATAAACAGCAGCGCGAACACCACCAGCATGCCGAAGTTGTCCCAAATCCGCCCCAGCTGCAGCCCATTGCGCTGCGCCGGTGGCGTGTTGGAAGTGGTAGATGAAGCCATTATGGATCTCCTTTACATCAGGCCACGGCGGCCGCTTGAGTGGTTTTTGGCATCGCCAGGCTGAGCGTCAGCTGCTCTGTGGCCGTATCGTGGGGCAGTTCACCGGCGATCTCACCTTCGCGCATCACCAGAATGCGGTCGGCTAAACCCATCACTTCCGGTAGATCGCTGGAGGCAAACAGCACCGCAATTCCCTTCTTCGCCAGCTGGTAAATCAGGTTGTAGATTTCATGTTTAGCGCCGACGTCAATGCCACGCGTTGGCTCATCCAGCAGAATCACGTTCATCTCTTCCGACAGCCAGCGACCGAGAATCGCCTTCTGCTGGTTGCCACCCGACAGGTTCATGATCAGCTGCTGCGGACCGGGCGTTTTGATGTTGAGCGAACGAATATGGATATCCGCGTTTTTCGCCTCCCAGCTCGGTTTAATCAGGCAACCCGCGGTGAGATTGTGACGGCGCGCGCTGATGTTGATGTTATCGCGCACCGAATGCACCGGAATGATGCCCTCGGATTTACGATCTTCCGGACACAGCATGATGCCAGCGCGAATCGCATCAATCGGCTGGCGAATGTTGAGCTTTTTGCCATCCAGCGTCACGGTGCCGCCGCGCAATTTGGTGGCACCGAACAGCCCTTTCATCAGTTCGCTGCGCCCCGCGCCGACCAGCCCAAACAGGCCGACGATCTCACCGGCACGCACCGTCAGTGAAACCGGCATTCGCACGCCTTTCGCTTCCACCGCGTCCAGCTGCAGACGCACCGGGCCCAATTCACGTGGCGCGTAACCGTAAATATCCCCCAGATTGCGCCCTACCATCGCCTGCACTAAATCGTCATGATGGGTGTTTTTCATGTCGGTGAAGGTGCGCACATAGCGGCCATCTTTGAACACGGTAATGGCATCACTGAGCGCAAAAATTTCCTCCATGCGATGCGACACGTACAGCACGGTGCGGCCCTGCTCGCGCAGCTGGCGAATAACGCGGAACAGATGGTCAATCTCGCGCGCCGAGAGCGAACTGGTGGGTTCATCAAAGGCGATAATGCGCGCATTACGCGCCAGCGCTTTGGCGATCTCCACCATCTGCCACTGACCCAGCGACAGATATTTCAGCGGCATATCCGGATCGATATTCATCCCCAGATTTTGCAGCTGTAAACCTGCCTCGTAGCGCAGCAGTTTGCGATTCACCAGCCCACGCTTGTGCGGCAGCTGGCCGAGATAGATGTTCTCAGCCACGCTCATTTCCGGCACCAGATGCAGCTCCTGATAAATGATGGCCACGCCGGCATCCAGCGCATCCACCGTATTGTTAAAGCTCTTCGGCTGGCCTTTGATGCGAATCTCACCGCCGCTCGGCTGATAGCTGCCGCTGAGGATCTTCAACAGTGTCGATTTACCGGCACCGTTTTCCCCCATCAGCGCGTGTACTTCACCGGCACGGCAGCTGAATGAGATGTCCTGCAGCGCTTTCACGCCAGGGAAGGTCTTGCTAATGCCATGAAACGACAGAAAGGCTTGATCAGTGTTCATGGTAACTCCTCTAAGCCTTCATACTTCGCGCCGCAGCAGCGTTGGCTGCGCCCACTCACCCCAGTCACTTACCTCGGTAAGCTCCTGGGGCTGAGCGCGCTTGCCGCCTTGCTGCAACGCGAATTATTTTGGCTACCTGTTAGTCTTGTTTTGGGAGAGATGGGATTACTTCAGCCCTTTCTTATCCAGTTCGGCTTTGAAGTTATCGCGGGTAATTAGCACCACATCGGTGACTTCGGTGAACTTCGGCGGTTCCTGATCTTTAGTGACCCAGTTGTAGAGCATCTCGCTGCTCTTATAACCGTGCACATCCGGACTTGGCAGCAGCGAGCCGTAGAAACCGGTAGCAGAACCTTTCGACAGCTCACTCACCGCATCCACGCCGTTGATGCCGATACCGATGACGTCCGGTGCTTTAAAGCCCTGGCCTTCGGTGGCGCGCACGCCGCCCAGCACGGTGTTATCGTTCATGCCAAGAATCAGCCAGTGTTTCACTTCCGGATGCTGCACCAGCAGCGAGTTACCGGCGTCAAATGCGCCTGGGATATCGTTGGATTTGGTCGGCACCTGATAGATCTGTTTCTCCGGGAATCCGGCCGCTTTCAGGGCGTCCATTGAACCGCTGGTACGACGACGTGCGGTGTCGAGCTCGTTAGCCGTGATCGCCATTACGCCGGTCTCTTTCGCATCCCAGCCGCGTTTCTGCATCTCTTTATAGAGCTCTTGTCCCTGACGCTCGCCAATTTTGGTCGCCGCCATCATCACCAGGGGCACGGTATCCATCGGCTTGCCTTTGGCAGTAACGAATTGGTCATCTACCGCGATCACTTTCAGACCGTAGCCGCGCGCTTTGGCGACAATCGCCGAACCGAGCTTGGGATCCGGTGTACAGATGACGAAGCCTTTGGCGCCGCTGGCGGCCAGGCTATCGATGGCATTAAGGGTTTTCTCGCCGTCAGGTACCGCAATTTTGATCACTTCAAAACCGAGATCCTTGCCCGCTTTATCCGCGAATTTCCATTCTGTCTGGAACCAGGGCTCCTCCGGTTGTTTAACGAGGAAACCGAGTTTCATGGTCTCGGCGATAGCGGATTGTGACATAACCGCGGCGAGACTAACCGCCGCCAGCGCTTTAGTGAATTTATGCATGATGCTCTCCGGCACAATGATGTTTTTGGCTGTTATTAACCAATCGGTGTAAACGCTACCAATCAAATTTATTCATAGGGTAAGGCTGAAAATCAGTGCGTTAGCGCAGCGGTTGTGCAAAGGCTGTGCAAACGCTGGGCTAGTTGTAGCGGGAATGACGGGGAAAAATGTAGAGCGGTATCACATCCTAAAACGATGACAAAATTCTCCATATATACAGCGAATTTAACCGGCCATTAACTTTTGCTATGGATCACACAACGTCGCCGATGGCAGAAAAGTGCATATTCTCAGCCGCTGATGACTAACCGCTTATGCGCCACCCTTCCAGGATAGAGCCAGATAACTCACACAGGAGAATCCCAATGGGTGCTGGCACCATAACAATTGGGCTGGATTTTGGCAGTGACTCGGTGCGCGCGCTGGCCGTGGACTGCCACAGTGGTAAAGAGCTGGAAAAAGCGGTGGTGAACTACGCGCGCTGGGCCAACGGGGAATTCTGCGATCCCCATAGCAACCGCTTTCGCCATCATCCGCAGGACTACATTGATGCGCTGGAACAGGCGATTGTGGCGGTGGTGAAGGCGTTAACACCGGAGCAGCGCGCTGCCGTTGTCGGCATCGGCGTCGATTCCACCGGATCCACACCGGCGCCTATCGATCGCGATGGCAACGTGCTGGCGCTGCGTCCTGAGTTCGCCAGCAATCCGAATGCGATGTTTGTGCTGTGGAAAGATCACACCGCGATTGAGGAAGCCGAAGAGATCAATCAGCTGTGTCGTAGCGGTCGTTTCAACGATTACACCCGCTATATTGGCGGCGTGTATTCGTCGGAGTGGTTCTGGGCCAAGATACTGCACGTGTCACGCGCAGATGCTGCGGTACGTGATGCGGCAGTGTCTTGGGTGGAACTGTGCGATTGGGTGCCGGCGTTACTCAGCGGCACCACCGCCCCTGCGCAACTGCGCCGTGGGCGCTGCGCTGCCGGACATAAATCATTGTGGCATCCGGAATGGCAAGGCCTGCCGCCGGCTGACTTCTTCAACGCGCTCGATCCGATCCTGAGCGAAAAGCTCGACTCCCCGCTCTTCACTGAAACCTGGACCGCCGATAGCCCGGTCGGCACGCTGAGCAGCGAGTGGGCGCAGCGACTCGGCTTATCCGAACAGGTGGTCTTGTCGGGCGGCGCCTTTGACTGCCATATGGGTGCCGTTGGTGCTGGCGCACAGCCTTATACGCTGGTGAAGGTGATTGGTACCTCAACCTGCGACATCTTGATTGCCGACAGCGACACCGTCGGCGACCGCGCCATTAAAGGCATTTGCGGCCAGGTTGATGGCAGCGTGGTGCCGGGCGCGATCGGCTGTGAAGCTGGGCAATCGGCGTTTGGCGATATTTATGCCTGGTTCAGCCGCCTGCTGGGCTGGCCGTTGCAACAGGCCGCGCAGCAGCATCCTGAACTCAAGCCGCAGCTGGCCGCCCTGCAAAAAGATCTGATCCGCAATCTCACTGAAGCCTGGGCCGCCAATCCACAGCTTGATCACCTGCCGGTGGTGCTGGACTGGTTCAACGGCCGCCGCACGCCGGATGCTAATCAGCGCTTAAAAGGGGTGATTACCGACCTCAATCTCGGTACCGATGCGCCTGCGCTGTTTGGTGGCCTCATCGCCGCCACCGCCTTTGGCGCGCGCGCCATTATGGAGTGTTTCGAGCAGCAGCAGATTCCGGTGCAGAGCATCCTGACGCTCGGCGGCATTGCACGCAAATCCCCCGCCATCATGCAAGCTTGCTGCGATGTAATGAACCGTCCGTTGGATATCGTCGCCTCTGACGAATGTTGCGCGCTGGGTGCCGCCATTTTTGCCGCCGTGGCGGCGGGCGTGTATGCCGACGTGCCTGACGCTCAGCAGGTGATGGCAAGTCCGATTGATGTGACGCTGCAACCCAACGCCGAGCGCGTTGTGGTTTATCAGCAGCTTTATCAACGTTATCAACACTGGTGCCAGGCCGCTGAACCGCAGTATGCCGCACGCACCGCATCCGCTCAGTAAAGGAGAGATTTTATGGAACAGCACAACGCACAACAGGTGTGGTTTGTTATTGGCACGCAGCACCTTTACGGCGCGGAAACCTTGCGTCAGGTGGAGCAGCACGCTCGCCAGGTAATGGAGGGATTAAACCAGGCCGGGACCTTGCCGACGCAACTGGTACTGAAACCGCTGGTGAAGTCACCGGACGAAGCGCTGGCCTTGTGTCGCGACGCCAACCACGACAATCAGTGCGTCGGCATCATTACCTGGCTACACACCTTTTCTCCGGCCAAGATGTGGATCGGCGGGTTGAGCATCCTGAATAAACCGCTGCTGCAATTCCATACCCAGTTCAACGCGGAGATTCCGTGGGACAGTATGGATATGGACTTTATGAACCTTAACCAAACCGCGCACGGCGGCCGCGAATTCGGCTTTATTGGCGCGCGCATGGGACTGCAACACAGTGTGGTGACCGGCCACTGGCAGGATAAAACCAGCCAGCAGCGCATTGGTCGCTGGATCAATGCGGCATTGGCCAAACAGGCTAGCCAGCAGCTGAAAGTGGCCCGCTTCGGCGACAATATGCGTGAAGTGGCGGTGACCGAAGGCGATAAAGTGGCGGCGCAGATTCAGTTCGGCTATTCGGTGAACGGCTGGGGCGTCGGTGATTTGGTCGAGGTGGTTAATAGCGTCAGCGACGGCGACGTCAACGCGCTAATCGACGAATATGAGAGCCAATATCGCTTTACCGATGCTGCCGCGGTAAACGGTGACAAGCGGCAAAACGTGCTGGATGCGGCGCGTATCGAACTGGGGCTGAAGCGCTTCCTTGAAGCCGAAGGATGCAAAGCTTTCACGACCAACTTCCAGACCTTACACGGCATGACGCAGCTGCCTGGTTTGGCGGTGCAGCGCTTGATGGGCCAGGGTTACGGCTTCGCCGGTGAAGGTGACTGGAAAACTGCCGCGCTGCTGCACATCCTCAAGGTACAAGCGGGCGCGCGTGCGGGCGGGACCTCATTTATGGAGGATTACACCTATCACTTCTCACCTGGCAACGATTTGGTGTTGGGCTCGCACATGCTGGAAGTGTGCCCGTCCATCGCCAAAGAGGAGAAGCCGCTGATTGATGTGCAGTTCCTCGGCATTGGTGATAAAGCCGATCCGGCGCGCATGATTTTCTCCACGCCTGCTGGACGCGCGGTGAATGCCAGCGTGATCGACCTTGGCGATCGTTTCCGTCTGCTGGTGAATGTGGTGGATGCCATTGAGCAGCCAAAACCGCTGCCAAAACTGCCGGTGGCGCGTGCGCTGTGGCGCGCCCAGCCGTCGCTGGCCACCGCCTCTGAAGCCTGGATTTTGGCCGGCGGTGCGCACCATACGGTGTTCAGCCAGGCGCTGGATTTAGATGATATGTATCTTTACGGCGAGCTAAATGGCATTGAAGTGCTGGTGATTGATGAGGAGACGCGCTTACCCGCATTTAAAGATGCGCTGCGCTGGAATGAAGCCTATTACCGCTTAACGCGTTGAAGTTGCAGGGATTAACCAAGGCCGCGATGATTCGCGGCCTTTTTATTGGCTGAAGGAATTGGTGCTGATCAGTCGGAAAAGGTGGGCGTTGCGTAAAGACGGCGTAAATACATCCCTGTAGCCTCGGCCGCCGCATCCTTGCGGCGGACGCTTTACTCCACTGCCCACCTTTTCCTCCTTAATGGAAGTAGGTAGCCGCTTTATTAAGCAGCGATGACATTATCCACGAGGTCAGGAAAGGCCAGCCCGAAGAGCAAAGCGTCCGAGCCAGGAGGGCGAGGCCGATCTGCATGGATGCAGGGTTTCTTTGCGATCGGGCTGGCCTTTCCTGGCCGGAGCACCCAATCCCGCAGCCACAAGGCAAACCAGGTGGCCATAAATGGCCACCCTACGATGTTTCAGAAACAATGGGCTTTAGTACCTAAGAGGTTAAACGCTTAACCGGCGCGTTCTGCTGGCGATCCCACATCACGGTGAGCAGGCGTTGCAGCGCGATAAAGGCAAACAGCAGAATCCCGATGGCGATCTTGGTCCACCACGAACTCAGGGTGCCGTCGAAATTAATCCAGGTTTGAATCAATCCCTGAATTAACACGCCGAACAGCGTGCCCAGGACCGTGCCCACGCCGCCAGACAGCAAGGTGCCGCCGATCACCACTGAGGCAATGGCATCCAGCTCTACGCCCAATCCCGCTAACGCATAACCCGCCGAGGTGTATATCGAAAACACAATGCCTGCCAGCGTCGCCAGCGTGGTCGATAACATATAAATCTTGATGGTGGTCGCGCGGGTTGAAATGCCCATCAGCTGCGCCGAGGCCAGGCTGCCGCCAATTGCGTACACCTGATTACCAAAGCGCGTGCGATGCGCCAGAATAATGCCGCCGATCACCACCACCAGCATAATGACCGCCAGTAAACTGAGGCGACCACCGCCCGGTATCTTCCACGCCAGGCTCGACAGCGTGCTATAGAGCGGATGATCGATGGGAATCGAATTCTCTGACACCAGATAGCTACAGCCGCGCAGGAAAAACATCCCCGCCAGCGTAATGATAAAGGCTGGGATTTTCAGCGCATCGATCAGCCAGCCCATCATCGCGCCAAACAGCGCGCCCATCGCTAATACCAGTGCAAATGCCAGCAGCGGATCGAGGTGATAATCACCAATCACCCGCGCCAGGAACACCCCGCTAAAGGCAATCACCGCACCCACCGACAAATCGATGCCGCCGGACAAAATCACGAAGGTCATCCCCACGGCGATAATCCCAAGGAAGGCATTATCGGTCAGAATATTGCAGATCACGCGCGTTGAAGCGAAGCCGGGAAACTGACTCAGGCAAAACAGATAACCCGCCACAAATACCAACAGCGTAATCATCAAGGGCAGATGACGTTTAATCATTTCGGGCGTCTCCGTTTCAACATGGCAATAAAGCGAGGCGACTGCAGCAGCAGTACGCACATCACCACCACCGCTTTCACCACCTGATTGAGTTCAGGCTGGAAGCCGGACAGCAAAATACCGGTATTCATCGACTGAATAATCAGCGCGCCAATCAGTGACAGCACCAGATTGAAACGTCCGCCCATCAGCGAGGCGCCGCCAATCACCACTGCCAGAATCGCATCCAGCTCTAACCACAAACCGGCGTTATTGGCATCGGCACCGCGAATGTCCGCCGCGACGATCATGCCCGCCACCGCCGCACACATGCCGCTAATCACGTAGGTCGACATCACCACCAGCCAGCCGTTAACGCCGGCATTACGCGCCGCGCGCAGATTAATGCCCACCGCTTCGATAAACAGCCCGAGGGCGGTTTTGCGCGTCAATAGCCACACCACTAACGCCACCAGCAGCGTAATCCACACCGGCACCGGCAGCAGCCACAGTGAACCACTGCCGAACCACGCCAGGCTGTCGCTATTGAAGGTGACAATCTGTCCCTGGGTAATGAGCTGCGCCACACCGCGCCCGGCGACCATCAGGATTAAGGTGGCGACAAATGGCTGAATTTTTAACAGCGCCACCAACACGCCATTCCACAAACCGCAGGCCAGGCCAGTGCCGAGCGTCACCAGAATAATGAACGGCAAGCTATGTCCGGCTACGGTTAAGGTGGCGGCCGTGGCGCCGGCAATCGCCATTACCGCGCCCACTGACAGGTCGATGCCGCCGGTGGCAATCACCAGCGTCATGCCGATGGCCAGGAGAGCGACCGGTGCAGCACGATTAAGGATATCAATCGGACTGCCGAACAGGCGCCCATCCTGAATGTGAATGGCGAAAAAGTTATTCGCCACCAGGCTATCTACCAGCAGCACCAGAATCAGCGCTACAATTTGCGGCATACCGGGCGGCAATTTCGGCTTACGCCGTTCGGGTTTATCATGTGTCATAGGCGATTCAAGCATGTTGTGCTCCTCCATCGGCGATGGCGTTGACGATTGAAGCCACCGATAGCTGCTCCAGCGGGATTTCCGCCACCTGCTTCAAATCGCGCATGATCAACACGCGATCGGCGTAGCCCACTAGCTCTTCGAGTTCAGAGGAGATAACCAGCAGCGCCAGTCCGTCGGCGCATAAGGTCTCAATTAAGCGAATGATCTCAGCGTGCGCGCCCACATCAATGCCGCGCGTCGGCTCGTCGAGGATCAGGAATTGGGGTTTTGTCACCAGCCAGCGCGATAGCAGCACCTTCTGCTGATTACCGCCGGACAACAGCTCGACCGGTTGATCGGCATGCGGCGTGCGAATACCGAGACTTTTGATAAAGCGTTCAGCAATCTCCTGCTGCTCACGGCGCTTAATCGGTCGTAGCCAGCCGCGCTGCGCCTGCAACGCCAGAATGATATTTTCGCGTACCGAAGCAGCGCCGATAATGCCGTCAGTTTTACGATCTTCCGGACAGAAGCCCATGCCGAGGCGCGATGCTTTCGCCGGTGTGCGAATGTTTTGCACCTTGCCTTTAATGGTCGCGGTGCCGCGATCGGCGCGGCGAATGCCAAACAGCACTTCAGCGGTTTCCGTCCGGCCAGATCCCAGTAAGCCCGCCAGACCCACCACTTCGCCAGGTCGCACCTGCAGGTTGAACGGCTCAATGGTGCCCTTTTTACCGTAATCCTCAAACGACACCACCGGCTGATGGCTGCGTAGCGTGCTGCCCTGCCGCTGTAAGGCGGTTTCCAGCAGCTCACGCCCCAGCATCAGTTTGATCAATTCAATCTGCGGCAGCGTGGCGGTATCGCGCGTGGCAATAAATTGGCCGTTGCGCAGCACGGTTATACGATCGGTAATGCGATAAACCTGGTCGAGAAAATGGGTGACAAAAATCAGGCTCATCCCTTTGGCTTTTAACTGCGCCATCAGGGTAAACAGCATCTCAACTTCGTTGGCATCGAGGCTGGCAGTCGGTTCATCCAGAATCAGCACCTGCGCCGAGAGATCCACCGCGCGGCAAATCGCAATAATCTGCTGCATGGCCACCGAGAAGTGACCAAGCGGGCGCGTCACATCCAGCACAAAGCCGTAATTACGCATCAAGAGGTCGGCATCGCGCACCATGCGTTTACGATCAATCATGCCGAAGCGCCGCGGTTCGCGGCCAATGTACAAATTATCCGCCACCGACATGTTCGGCAGCAGATTCACTTCCTGATAAACCGTGCCAATGCCCATCTCCTGCGCATCAGCGGTATTGTGTGGCGTAATCGCCTTGCCATTCAGCGTAACTGTGCCGGCATCCCGGGTGTAAACGCCGGTCAGCACTTTGATCAGCGTGGATTTACCCGCGCCGTTTTCGCCCAGCAGCGCCATAATCTCGCCCTTGCGGATGCTGAACGAGACATTATCCAGCGCCTTTACGCCAGGAAAACCTTTGCTGACGCCGCTAATAGTCAGCAGTGCGGCTTCATCGGAGGTGCTCATCAGGTTCTACCTCGCCTTACGTCATCAAAAACCGCCCCGAAGGGCGGTCGCGGGGATCAGTAACCCATGCCTTTTTTGGTATCGAGCTGCGCCTGCGCGGAATCTGGCAGATACAGTTTCGATTCTGTTTTGATGATTTTTGGCGGCAGCGTGCCGTCTTTTTTGAATTTCTCCAACGCGTCGAAGGCTGGACCGGCCATGTTTGGCGTCAGCTCCACGTTGGCATTGGCTTCACCGGCCAGCATCGCTTTGTAGATATCCGGTACACCGTCAATCGAACCGGTGAGGATATCTTTGCCTGGCTTGAGGCCAGCTTCCTTAATCGCCTGGATGGCACCGATCGCCATATCATCGTTGTGCGCGTAAACCATGCAGATGTTCTTGCCGTTGTTTTCCGCCTTGATGAAGCTCTCCATCACCTCTTTACCTTTACTGCGGGTAAAGTCACCGGACTGCGAGCGAATCACTTTGATGTTGTCGTGGCCGGCGATGGCCTCGGCGAAGCCTTTCTTACGATCAATCGCCACGCTGGCGCCAACCGTGCCTTGCAGCTCTACCACGTTACATTTTTTGTCCGCGACGGTTTTCACCAGCCAGTCACCAATCAACTTGCCTTCCAGCACGTTGTCCGCGGTGACCACCGCCATATACAGGGATTTATCTTTTACCACGATGGCACGGTCTAACAGGAACACCGGGATTTTGGCGTCTTTGGCTTCTTCCAGCACCGGTTCCCAACCCGTTTGCACCACAGGCGCAATGAAGATTGCGTCAACGCCCTGCGCAATGAAGGAGCGTACCGCTTTGATTTGGTTCTCCTGTTTCTGCTGACCATCGGCGATTTTCAGGGTAATACCGCGCTTCTGCGCTTCACTTTTCGCCACGTTGGTTTCCGCTGAACGCCAGCCAGATTCCGAGCCAACCTGTGAGAAGCCCACGGTCATATCCGCAGCCAGTACCGATGTACTGAGTGCCGAGCTCACCATGGCAGTCAAGAGTAAACGTTTCCACATGATTTCATTCCTCTGAAGGGAGTGTGTTGTAGGGGTACAAAACGCGAATTAAGCCTGGCTGAAAAGCGCGTAAACAAGCGCGACATACTTCACAAATCAGAGTGAATTAAAGGAGTTACGGCAATGAGCAATGCATAGGTGGCAGCAGGCTTATGGACAAAATGCCTGCAGATCAAAGCGGAGGTGGTTAAATAAATGTAATAAACAGAATCGCTTATGCATCACACCATTGGAAACGATTACAGCAGATGCGTAAAGAATGGTTACTGCCTGAGCACAACAACAATTATTAGTTTTGTGATTATTCGCACACATTGTGATTTGGTGTTTCATGGCGTGTACATAAATTTGCTGACCAGTCAGGAATAAATAATGGATTCAGCCGCATTACGGTCGTGAAATACTATTATAGAGACGGATAAACAGCGGCCATATTAATAACGCATAAACGCTGTGAGATTATCTAACAACCCCACCGCTGACGGGCCTAAAAGTGGCTTAAATTGCGCTTTAAATGCGCGTTTAAATGACTAAAAAGCCAAAAAAGTGTCGTTTCATGAGCGAATTAGCGCATGTTGTCTGAATTTTGTATTTTTTTAAGTCCAGCGTATGGACTCTGGCTGCGTGCTCCCTATACTTGGGCACTTCCGAGTACTTTATTTTTAAATGGCAATCATGACTGCGTTAGATTACCTGATGAAATTTCGTAAAGTGAATAATCTCGATAGTCTGGAAAAACTCTACGACCATCTTAATTATTCCCTGACTGATGATAACGAGATCATCAATATGTATCGCGCTGCCGACCATCGACGTGCTGAATTGGTCTCCGGCGGACGTCTGTACGATCTTGGCCGGGTGCCAAAAACTGTCTGGCGTTACGTGATCTAATTGATTTATCCCCGCTTTATCTGCGCTTTTGCGTTGTCCAGGTCGGGCGTGCCCCGTTTGGACATGATACGCTCTGCATCGCCCTCTTTTCTGTAAACAGGATCTTCTCGATGACCGAACAGGTTTTTCCGCCACGCATCGCTGGCTGGCTGTTGCTGCCGCTGGCGTGGCTGATTATGACGATGTTAACCAGTGCCCTTGTGGTAGCAATGTATCTGAGCCCGTTGTTCAACCCCGAATTGCGCCCCACGCTGTTTTCACACGGCACGCTGCTGACGCAATGGTCAGTGTCGCTGCTCACCGCCGCCGTCGTTTGGGCCTACAGTATTTGGGTTTGCTGGATTTTCTGTAAACGCTCACGCCGTTTACCGCGCCACTACATCCTGTGGCTGTTGATGACGGTTTTGCTGGCGCTAAAAACCTTCGCTTTTACCCCGGTTGCGGATGGTAAAGCGATTCAGACGTTACTGCTGTCACTGCTGGCCGCTGCGGTGTTTGTCCCCTATTTCAAACGCTCACAGCGGGTTAAACAGACGTTTATCCAGTCGTAATGGCGGGAGTTTCGTCAGCAATTTAATTCTGAGTGCTCTCAACCCCCACACAAACCGCGTGAAGGTTGAGATGCAGCTCTCAATTCCGGATAATAGACGCCTTTCGGCTTCCCAGGTTAAAAAATGACCGATTACTTACTTCTCTTTATTGGCACCGTGCTGGTGAACAACTTCGTGTTGGTCAAATTCCTCGGCCTCTGCCCATTTATGGGCGTGTCAAAAAAATTGGAAACGGCCATTGGCATGGGACTTGCCACCACTTTCGTGATTACGCTGGCGGCGATCTGCGCCTGGCTGGTCAATCACCTGATTCTAGTGCCGCTCGATCTGGTTTATCTGCGCACCATGGCCTACATCCTGGTGATCGCGGTCGTGGTGCAGTTCACCGAAATGGTGGTGCGCAAAACCAGTCCGTCACTCTATCGCCTGCTCGGCATCTTCCTGCCGCTGATCACCACCAACTGTGCGGTGCTGGGCGTGCCGTTGCTGAGCGTCAACCTGAATCACACGTTCCTGCAAGCTGCGCTGTATGGCTTCAGTGCTTCACTCGGCTTCTCGCTGGTGATGGTGCTGTTCGCCGGCATGCGCGAACGTCTGGTGCTGGCTAATGTGCCCGCGCCCTTTAAAGGCAACTCGATCGCACTGATTACCGCAGGTCTGATGGCGCTGGCATTCATGGGCTTCACCGGGCTGGTGAAATTCTAATGACTGCGATTTGGATTGCTATTGCGGTACTCGCTGCGCTGAGCCTGGTGTTTGGCGCCCTGCTCGGTTACGCCTCGCGTCGCTTCGAGGTGGAAGAAGACCCGATTGTTGAGCAAATCGATGCCATTTTGCCGCAGAGCCAATGTGGACAATGCGGCTATCCCGGCTGCCGTCCTTACGCGGATGCGGTGGGTAACAACGATGAAGCGATCAATAAATGCGCGCCGGGCGGCGAGCAAACCATGCTCAAGCTGGCATCGCTGCTCAACGTAGAACCGCAACCGCTGGACGGCGGCGCAGACGTATTGGAACCGATTCGTACTGTTGCCTGGATCGATGAAGCCAACTGCATCGGCTGCACCAAATGTATTCAGGCCTGCCCGGTTGATGCGATTGTGGGTGCCACGCGCGCCATGCATACCGTGCTGAGCGACGTTTGCACCGGCTGCGATCTCTGTGTTGCGCCTTGCCCAACCGACTGTATTGAGATGCGCCCAGTGGCCACTACTACGGCCAACTGGAAGTGGAATCTCGACACCATTCCTGTACGGGTGATCCCGGTAGAAACCCATGCTTAATTTGTTAAACCTGTTCCGCAAAGAGAAGCTGTGGGATTTTCAGGGCGGCATTCATCCGCCGGAAATGAAAACCCAGTCAAACGGTACGCCGCTCAGTCAGCTACCGCTGCCCGATCGCTTCATCATTCCGTTAAAACAGCACATCGGTCATGAAGGTGAGATTTGTGTTGCACCCGGTGATAAGGTGCTGCGCGGTCAGCCGCTGACGTTTGGCGGCGGACGCATGCTGCCGGTGCACGCGCCCACCTCCGGTACCATTGAAGAGATTGCGCCGCACATGACGGCGCACCCTTCTGGTTTATCTGAGCTGTGCATTTTTCTGCGTGCCGACGGTGAAGATCGCTGGACCACGCTCGATCCACAGCCCGATTACCGCGCGCTCTCCCGTGAAGATGCCGTTAAACGCATCCACAATGCCGGCATCGCCGGTTTAGGCGGCGCAGGATTTCCGACCGCCACCAAATTGCGCGGCGGCCTGCGCGGCGTTAAAACGCTGATCATTAATGCTGCCGAGTGCGAGCCTTATATCACCGCCGATGACCGCTTAATGCAGGATTGCGCCGCCGAAGTGCTGGAAGGCTGCCGCATTCTGGCATGGGTGCTACAGGCCGAACGCGTGTTGATTGGCATTGAAGATAACAAGCCTGGAGCGATTGCCGCACTTAAGCAGGCGCTGGGCGGCGATCGTGAGTTGCAGATTCGCGTTATCCCCACCAAGTATCCTTCTGGCGGGGCCAAACAGCTCACTCAGATTCTCACCGGCCTTGAAGTGCCACACGGTGGACGATCCACCGATATTGGCGTGCTGATGCAAAACGTCGGCACCGCGTGGGCGGTTAAACGCGCCATCGTTGACGGTGAACCGATTACCGAACGCGTAGTGACGCTGACCGGTGAAGCGCTGGCCCACCCGCGCAACGTCTGGGGACGTCTCGGCACGCCGGTGAGCCATCTGCTACAACATGCCGGTTTCACTCCGGGTTCACGCCAAATGGTGATCATGGGCGGTCCGCTGATGGGCTTTACCCTGCCATCACTGAATGTGCCGCTGGTGAAAATTTCCAACTGCATTCTGGCGCCTTCCGCCAGCGAGATGGGCAACGATCAGGAAGAACAATCCTGCATTCGCTGCAGCGCCTGTGCGGATGCCTGCCCGGCGAAACTGCTGCCGCAGCAGCTATTCTGGTACAGCCAGGGCGGCGATCACGATAAAGCACGCGCGCATAATATCGATGATTGCATTGAGTGCGGCGCCTGCGCCTATGTCTGCCCCAGCAATATTCCGCTGGTGCAATATTATCGCCAGGAGAAGGCCGAACTGCGCGCCATCGACCTTGAAGCGCAACGTACCGCCGAAGCTAAAGCCCGCTTTGAAGCCCGTCTGGCACGTTTAGAGCGTGAAAAACAGGCGCGTGAAGCGCGTCATGAACAGGCCAAGCAGCGCGTGGCACGTAGCGATCAGGGTGAACGTGATGCCGCCGTGGCGCGTGTGAAAGCGCGTCAGGAAAAAACACCCGAGCAAGAAACGGCAGAGCGCGCAGCGCGTCACGCACAAGCTCTGGCGCAGCAGGCCGAGAAACAAGCTGAAACCCAGGCGCTGAGCCGCCAGTCAGGCGATCCGCGTAAAGCGGCGGTGGAAGCGGCGATTGCCCGCGCCAAGGCGAAGAAAGCTGCCGCACCAGCGGCTGAAACCACGCCGGCTGCACCGGAAAGCGCTGCGCCTGCCGCTGAGGGCGATCCGCGCAAAGCCGCCGTTGAAGCAGCGATTGCGCGTGCGAAAGCCAAAAAAGCCGCCGCTGCTGCGCCTGCCGCTGACACCGCGCCGGCTGAGCCCGAAGCCGCTGCGCCTAACGCTGAGGTCGATCCGCGCAAAGCCGCCGTGGAAGCAGCGATTGCGCGTGCGAAAGCGAAAAAAGCCGCCGCTGCCGCGCCAGCTGCTGACACTGCGCCGGCTGAGCCCGAAGCCGCTGCGCCTGCCGCTGAGGTCGATCCGCGAAAAGCCGCCGTGGAAGCAGCAATTGCGCGTGCGAAAGCGAAAAAAGCCGCCGCTGCCGCCGCGCAGCAGACCGAAACATCTTCTCCTGAAGTGGAGGCTGCTGCCTCTCCTGACTCCGCCGACCCACGCAAAGCGGCAATTGCCGCTGCGGTCGCCCGTGCCAAAGCGCGTAAAGCGCAGCAGCAGCCTTCGACGACTGAGGAATAAATGGCTTTTCGTATTGCAAGTTCTCCCTATACCCACAACCGCCGCAGCACCGGCAATATCATGCTGTTGGTGGTGCTGGCGGCGTTGCCGGGCATGGCCGCACAGTGGTATTTCTTTGGCGTCGGCTTTCTGATTCAGGTGTTGCTGGCAACGGCGACCGCATGGGCAACCGAAGGCGCAATACTGCGCCTGCGCAAAACGCCGGTGGTGCCAACGCTGTCTGATAATTCCGCCCTGCTCACCGCGCTGCTGCTCGGCATTAGTCTGCCGCCGCTCGCGCCCTGGTGGTTGGTGGTGTTGGGGACGATTTTCGCCATCGTGATTGCCAAGCAGCTGTACGGCGGTTTGGGGCAAAATCCGTTCAACCCGGCGATGGTGGGCTATGTGGTGCTGCTGATCTCCTTCCCGGTACAAATGACCAGTTGGCTGCCGCCTGATAGCTTGCAGGCGATTAAACCCGGCTTGATGGATTCGCTCAGCATGATCTTCACCCACCACACGCTGGCGGGTGAAACCATGCAGCAGCTGCAGCTTGGCGTAGATGGCGTCAGCCAGGCGACGCCGCTGGATACCTTTAAAACCGGGCTGCGCGCCGGACACAGCGCCGAGCAGCTGTTAGCCGAACCGATTTACACCGGCGTGTTAGCCGGCCTTGGCTGGCAATGGGTTAACCTCGGTTATCTGCTGGGCGGCGTAGTGCTGCTGGCGAAAAATGCCATTCGCTGGCACATCCCGGTCAGTTTCCTCGTCTCGCTGGCATTCTGCGCCACGCTAGGCTGGCTGTTCTCGCCGGGGTCGCTGAATTCACCACTGATTCACCTGTTCTCCGGTGCCACCATGCTCGGTGCGTTCTTTATTGCCACCGATCCGGTAACCGCCTCGACCACCAATCGTGGACGTCTGATTTACGGCGCGCTGATTGGTTTACTGGTGTGGCTGATTCGCAGTTTTGGCGGCTATCCGGATGGCGTCGCCTTCGCGGTGCTGCTGGCCAATATTTGCGTACCGCTGATTGATTACTACACTCAGCCGCGCGTTTACGGCCATCGCAAGGATTGAAGATGATCGATGCTATTCGTAAAAATGCGGTAACGCTGGCAGCCTTCGCGGTGATCACCACCGGGGTAACGGCGGTGGTCAACTATGTCACCAAGCCGACGGTGGAGCATCAAACTGCGCTGCAACAGAAAAATCTGTTAGATCAGGTGGTGCCAACCGATCTGTACGACAATCACATTCAGCAGGAGTGTTTTCTGGTAACGGATGCCGCTGCGCTGGGGAATGACCGGCCACATCATCTCTATTTAGCGCGCAAAGGCGATCTGCCCGTCGCTGCAGCGCTTGAGACCACCGCGCCAGACGGCTATTCTGGTGCGATTCAGATGTTAGTCGGGGCCGATTTCCACGGTAAAGTGTTGGGCGTGCGTGTGGTTGAGCATCATGAAACGCCAGGCCTCGGCGATAAAATCGAACTGCGTATTTCAGACTGGATCAACAGCTTTAATGGCAAAGTGATCCATGGCGCTGATGACAAAAATTTTGCGGTGAAAAAAGACGGCGGTGAATTCGACCAATTTACCGGCGCAACCATTACGCCGCGCGCCGTGGTTAATGCCACTAAGCGTACCGCGCTGCTAATTGAAACACTGCCCGCGAAGCTCGCTTCGCTGCCTGAATGTGGAGATGCAAATGAGTGAAGCGAAGAATTTACTGGTCGGCGGCCTGTGGAAAAATAACTCCGCGCTGGTCCAGCTGCTTGGCCTGTGTCCGCTGCTGGCGGTCACTTCTACCGCCACTAACGCCCTCGGTTTAGGCCTGGCGACCACGCTGGTGCTCACCATCACCAATAGCTCGATTTCCGCCTCGCGCCGTTGGGTGCCCGCGGAAATCCGTATCCCGATTTACGTGATGATCATCGCCTCAGTGGTGAGCTGTGTGCAGATGCTGATCAACGCCTATGCCTATGGGTTGTACCAGTCACTCGGCATCTTTATTCCGCTGATCGTCACCAACTGCATCGTGGTGGGTCGCGCTGAGGCCGTCGCCTCAAAGAGCAGCATTCCGCTCTCCGCGCTTGATGGTTTTGCCATCGGCATGGGCGCGACCTGCGCGATGGTAACGCTGGGTTCGATTCGCGAACTGATTGGCAGCGGCACGCTGTTCAACGGCGCGGATCAGCTGCTTGGCCCTTGGGCCAAAGCGCTGCGCATTGAAGTGGTACACTTTGATTCGCCAATGCTGCTGGCGATGTTGCCACCGGGCGCCTTTATTGGTCTCGGCATGCTGCTGGCGGCCAAATACCTGATTGACCAGAAGATGAAACAGCGCGCCGCTACTCGCGCCGTCGCTCCTGAAGCCGAGCCGCAAGGCGCAACCGGGAAAGCGGTGTGAATAAAGAGAAACGCGCGCAGATCCTCACGCGCCTGCGTGATGAAAATCCGCATCCCACTACGGAATTACACTTCAGCTCGCCGTTTGAGTTGCTGATTGCGGTGTTGCTATCGGCTCAGGCGACAGACGTTAGCGTTAATAAAGCCACCGCGAAGCTCTATCCGGTGGCAAACACGCCGGCAACGATACTGGCGCTGGGCGTTGATGGCGTAAAGGAGTACATCAAAACCATCGGCCTGTTTAATAGCAAAGCCGAAAACGTCATCAAGACCTGCCGCATCCTGTTGGAACAGCACGGTGGCGAAGTGCCGGAAGATCGTGCGGCACTGGAAGCGCTGCCTGGCGTGGGCCGCAAAACCGCTAACGTGGTGCTGAACACCGCTTTCGGCTGGCCGACTATCGCCGTCGACACCCATATTTTCCGCGTCAGTAATCGCACACGTTTTGCACCAGGTAAAAATGTGGAAGAAGTGGAAGATAAGCTACTGAAAGTGGTGCCCTCGGCGTTCAAGGTCGATTGCCATCACTGGCTGATTCTGCATGGCCGTTACACCTGCGTGGCGCGCAAGCCGCGCTGCGGCTCCTGCCTGATTGAAGATTTGTGTGAGTTCGACGCCAAAACCGAACTCTGACTCACTGCCGATAACCACGGGCAATCTTGCGCTGGTTTATCGGCAGTTTGGCGATCCCGCCCGCGTCCTCACCCTTGAATCCGCCCCTTTACTGCTTCGCGCTGCGGGTCTGCTGCGCGTCGCGATGCAATTCGCTCCCATCAATGCGTCCGACCTGATTCCGGTTACCGGTGCTTATCGCCATCGCGTTATACCGCCGCAGGTCGCCGGGTATGAAGGCGTGGGCACAGTCATTGAGGCGCCCGCCGCTTTCACCTCTTTACTCGGCCAGCGCGTGCTGCCGCTGCGTAGCACCGGCACCTGGCAACGTTATATTGATTGTGACCCACACATGGCCGTGCCGGTACCTTGTGACATCGACAGTGCGCTGGCTGCGCGTGCCTATATTAATCCGCTGGCGGCGCTGTTGATGCTGCAGCAATGGCCGCCTACGGCTAAACGCGTGCTGATCACCGCAGGCGGTTCCGCCTGTGCTTTATTACTTGCGCAGTGGGCCCGCCAATGGGGCGCGGCCGCTATCACCGTGGTGCACCGTGCGCCGCAACATGCTTCACGTTTGCAGGCGTTAGGTATCACATCACTGCGCGAAACCCAGCGTGAAGCGATCGCCGCCGTCGCACAGCAGTGCGATGTGGTGTTTGATGCAGTAGGTGGCGAGATCGGTCAGTTGATTTGGCACGCCCTGCCCGCCGAGGCACAATTTGTTGCCTACGGCGTGCTGAGCGGCAAGCCGGTGCGGGTGAATGCGCCCCGCCCGGCGCTGCACTGGTTCCACGTGCGGCATACGCTTGAAGGATTAGCGCAGCAGGATTGGCAACAGCTGTTTTGCACGCTTTGGCCACTGTTACGCACCAGTCATTGCGGTGAGGTAGCGATTTTCCCGCTGGTGCAGTGGCGCGAGGCAATCGACAGCTATCACCAATCGGGGCGGGATCGTAAGCCGTTGTTGCAGCTCTTGTAATAACGGTCGCCATGAATGGCGACTCTACGGGTGTTTTCCGCGATTGTCGTCAGGTGCAGGTTTAAACTGCAGCCGCCTGCAGCCAGGCAACCACCAGCGGCGATAACCGATTTTGCAGCGCCGCGCGCTCAGACTGGAACAGCGTCGCGACAAAGAACGGATGATCGATCAGTTCAATGCCGCGCACGTCGCCCGCCAAATCCCATGAAGTGATGCGCAGATTTTGCGTTGCCAGCGCCTCACTGAATTCGGCATTGACGCCAAAATTACAGTGGTAACCTTCATCACTCTGCAAGGCACCGTAAGCCTGGGCGATACGCGATCCCGGCGCAAAGGTGACGGTTCCGCGCTGTTCCACCAGCGAACAGGCCAGCGGCGCAATCACCCAACGACCGCCAGGATCGGTTTCGGCATGGCTGGCATCTTCCCAGCCCAAGACATTGCGCGCGTATTCAACGATGGCGTACTGAAATCCGCCGCACGAGCCCAAAAACGGCTTAGCGCTTTCACGCGCCCAGCGCAACGCAGCAAACACGCCTTCATCATTCAAATAAGGGCTGCCCGGCACCAGCCAGATCGCCTGGTAATCGGCGAGATTGTGCTGATCGAGCTCAGGCGTGGCAATCCAGTCGGCGCTGACATCAAGGGAGAGGGTTTTTGCAGCGAGTTCTACGGCAGGAGGAATCGCCTGATGCGCTAAGGCACTGGCACGATAATCGCCAATCAGGGCGACACGAATCGACTTCGTCATGACTACGTCCTTTCAGGGAAAAAGCGAGGTTACAGCAAAGCGGACGGGCTGTCTAAGGGCCAAAAATGGCGATTTATGCTGACGACGTTGCTGACGATTGCACTTATTACTGCTTTTTTATCTGGCAAAACGCAGCATCAATCGCGCGATTATTCGTCACTTGTCAGCCAGGCAAACGTTTACTTCTTTTACCCTTTTAATTAATTCGCGGTTTTGTGCGCAGGATCAACAAATTAGCGTTCTGGAATCTTTTGACTGCTTATTACGCTCACCAATCAAGCTATTATGCTTACATTATGAACAGAGATAATAATATTATCTGTATAAATCATAACCTTCAGCGATATATTCTAATAAAGCCTGCCTGAGCAGTTTATATCAGGAAAATGATCTTCCAGATCTGCATTTAGCATCTTTATCCTGATATAATGCCACGCAGCAAGATTTAACACTGATTTACAACTTTGTATAACGGCATTAACCCTACCTATGACAAGTATTTCAGCGTGCAAAAAATGCTTGCCCTGATGGCGTGATTCAGCCAAATTAGTCGCCGTTTTTCCTTTCTAATAACAATGTTGCGCGGGATTACCCAGCCCGACGCAGACTTAATTCCTGTCACAAAACAGGCTATGTTAAAACTGAGGTACAAGTGTCAACTGCAAACAAACACACTGACGGGGCGCCAAGCCTCAACGCTTTTAAGCAACCGAAAGCGTTCTATCTGATCTTCTCCATCGAGCTATGGGAACGTTTTGGTTACTACGGTCTGCAAGCCATCATGGCGGTTTACCTGGTTAAACAGCTGGGAATGTCCGAAGCGGATTCCATTACGCTGTTCACCTCGTTTAGCGCCCTGGTTTATGGTTTAGTCGCTATCGGCGGCTGGCTTGGCGATAAAGTACTGGGTACCAAACGCGTGATTGTGCTTGGGGTGATTGTGCTGGCGCTGGGTTACGCGCTGATTGCCTTCTCTGGCCACGATACTTCAATGGTCTATATCGGCATGGCGACCATCGCCGTTGGTAGCGGCTTATTTAAAGCCAACCCCTCTTCCCTGCTTTCGACCTGCTATGAGAAAGATGACGCGCGCCTCGACGGTGCCTTCACCATGTTCTACATGTCGATCAATATTGGTTCGCTGTTCTCAATGATGCTGACACCGTGGCTGGCTGCGAAATATGGCTGGGGCGCGGCGTTCTCGCTGTCGGTGGTGGGCCTGGTCATTACGCTACTGAACTTCATGTTCTGCCAGCGTCTGGTGAAAAACTACGGCTCCAAGCCGGATTTCGCCCCGCTGCAGGTCGGCAAACTGCTGATGACGCTGGTTGGCGTGGTGGCGCTGGTGGCGCTGGCGGCGTGGTTGCTGCATCACCAAAGCATCGCGCGTATGACGTTGGGTGTGATCGCGGCAGGTATTGTGTTGATCTTTGCTAAAGAAGCCTTCGCATTGAAGGGCGCAGCGCGCCGTAAGATGATTGTTGCCTTCCTGCTGATGGTCGAAGCGATTGTGTTCTTCGTGCTCTACATGCAGATGCCGACTTCACTTAACTTCTTCGCTATTCGTAACGTTGAGCACGCGATTCTGGGCATCACCTTTGAGCCGGAGCAGTTCCAGGCGTTGAACCCGTTCTGGATTATGCTGGCGAGCCCGATTCTGGCCGCGGTGTATAACAAACTCGGCGACAAAATGCCGATGCCGCACAAATTTGCCTTCGGTATGGTGCTGTGTTCTGCAGCCTTCCTGGTGCTGCCGTTTGGTGCCAAATTTGCCAACGAAGCCGGCATCGTTTCGGTTAACTGGCTGATCCTTAGCTATGCACTGCAGAGTATCGGCGAGCTGATGATCTCTGGTTTGGGTCTGGCGATGGTTGCCCAGCTGGTTCCGCAGCGCTTGATGGGCTTCATCATGGGATCATGGTTCCTGACCACCGCCGGTGCGGCAATGATTGCCGGTAAAGTGGCGAATCTGATGGCCGTACCCAGCGATGTCACCGATCCGCATGCTTCACTGGCAGTGTACAGCCAGGTGTTCCAGCAGATTGGTATCGCAACAGGCGTGATTGCGCTGGTGATGTTGTTCACCGCCCCACTGCTGAACCGCATGACGCAGGATGATACGCAGACTGAACTGAAACGCGCGAACGCGAATCAGTAAATGAATAGCCGGGCGAGTCCCGGCTTTTTCTTGCCCTCGCTATTCCACTCTCTTTGCTCTTTTCTTTACGCTTTTCCGTCTAACACACTTCGCTTTTTGCTCACTTAACTTCATCATGACCCGTCACTGTTAATCAGAGTGGAATAATCATGGACAGGTTCGATGAGCTACAGGTGTTTGTCGCGGTGATTCAGCAAGGCAGCCTGGCCGGTGCCGCACGTCTGCTCCAGCGCTCGCCGCCGGTGATCACCCGCACCCTTAACACGCTGGAAGCCCGTCTGGCCACCACGTTGATTGAACGCACTACGCGTCAGCTGGCGCCTACTGAAGCAGGCTGGCAGCTGTTTGAACAGGCGCAACGCCTGCTGAGCGACTATCAGCGCGCGCTGGATAGCGCTCACCATAGTGGCCTGCATGGGCTATTGCGCATCACTGCGCCGGTGCAGTTTGGTCGCCATCATGTTATGCCGCTGGTGAGCAGCTTCTTACAGCAGCATGCCGAGATGCAGATTGAAGTGGTGCTAAGTGATAGCTATCAGGACCTGATTGAAAATGGCCTGGATATCGCCTTGCGCATTGGCGAATTGCAGGACTCCTCCATGGTGGCGCGTCAGGTTGGTAGCGTACGCTCAACGCTGGTTGCCAGCCCCGATTATCTAACGCTAGCCGGCATCCCCACCCATCCCGCTGAACTCGCTCAGCATGCATTAGTGGCGAGTTTGCTGCATACGCGCGAATGGCGTTTTGCGCAGGATCTGCGTGTCCGCATTAACCCGCGCCTGCGCGTCAACGACGTGGAGAGCCAGCGGGAAGCGCTGCGTAATGCTCACGGAATCGGACGCCTGTTGTCGTATCAGGTTATCGATGATATCCACCGTGGCACACTCCAGCGTTTACTCCCTGAATGGGAACCGGCCCCGCTTCCCGTACAGTTGGTGACGCAACGCGTAAAGAATATGACACCCAAGGTGAGGCAATTTTGGAATTTTGCGCTCGAGAAACTGCCTTTACTGCCATGCTTTGCTGAACAAAACCTCAAGGGTGACCGCAAATCCTGATCGCTGTCACTGGGAAAAATTACTGGCAGATTTATGCTGCTTCGATCACCACAACACTCAAGGAGAAGCCATGATGAAACTCTATTGCAAGCCCGGCGCCTGTTCACTGTCGCCGCATATTGTCGCGCTTGAATGTGGACTGGATTTCACTCAGGTGAACGTCGATCTGCAGAATAAGGTTACCGAGCAGGGAGAGGATTACTGGCAAATTAACCCGAAAGGACAAGTCCCGGCGTTGCAGTTTGATGACGGCAGCATCCTGACCGAAGGTGTCGCAATTGTGCAATATCTGGCCGATCTCAAGCCGGATCGCAATTTGCTGGCGCCCACCGGCAGCCTGACGCGTTATCACACGCTGGAATGGCTTAGCTTCGTGAGCAGTGAATTGCATAAAAGCTTTAGCCCGCTGTTCCGTGCGGATACACCGGAAGAGTACAAAGCCATCGTGCGCGCGCAGCTGGAGAAGAAGTATCAGGCGGTGAATGAGGCATTGCAGGATAAGCAGTGGCTGCTGGGATTACGCTTTACCGTCGCCGACATTTACCTGTTTGTGGTGACCCGCTGGGCTAAAGCCATCAAGCTGGATTTGGCTGGACTGGATGCACTGGAAGCCTGGTTCAGTCGCGTTGCGGAGCGCCCGGCAGTGCAGGCAGCGTTGCAGGCGGAAGGTTTGGTTTAACCGAGTAAGGCCGGTGTAAAACCGGCCTGAAGAGGGTTACAGCTTTTCAGCCGCGAAGTGCTGCGTAGGTTTGGCAATCGCATCCTGCGCTGCTACCAGCTGTAATTCGTACTCGCCCATTTCGTGGGTCTTCAGCATCACTTCATATACCGCTGCGGTGATGTGCTCGAGCGCATCCTGCAGCGATTTACCGTGCAGCAGATCGACCAGCAGCAGGCCGCTGGTGAGATCGCCAACGCCCACCGGCTGACGGACGCCAAAGTCCACCAGCGGACGACTGATGTGCCAGCACTCTTCGGCGGTCACCAGCAGCATCTCGAAACGATCGCTGCGGCGCCCGGCACGTGCCAGATGCTTCACCAGCACTACTTTAGGCCCTTTGCCGATCAGTTCACGGGCCGCGACTACCGCCTGCTCGACGTTAGCAACTTCATGCCCGCTGAGCATTTCCAGCTCCAGCAGATTCGGCGCGATGATGTCACTGGCGGGAAGCGCCATTTTGCAGTGGAACTCCGCCACGCCCGGCGCCACGATACAACCTTTTTCCGGGTGGCCCATCACCGGATCGCAGAAGAACCACGCATTCGGGTTGGCTTCTTTAACCAGACGCACGATCTCCAGAATCTGTTCGCCCTGCTCCGCTGAACCTAAATAGCCGCTCAGCACCGCATCACAGGTCTTCAGGCGGTCAACCGCCGCAATACCTTTAACAATGTCAGTTAAATGCGTGGCGGGCATCACGGTGCCGGTCCAGTGACCGTACTGTGTATGATTTGAAAATTGCACGGTATTCAGCGGCCAAACGTTTGCGCCCATGCGGCGCATCGGGAATTCGGCGGCGCTGTTACCCGCGTGTCCGTAAACAACGTGAGATTGAATTGCGAGAATATTTTTCATTTTGCCCTGTACTGCCTTGCCATAAAAAAGGGCCGGATGCCGGCCCTGAACGCTTACTGCCAGTTTATCAGGCAGTAATGTTTTTTACCGCGACGCAACAACGTGAAGCGTCCAAACAGTTTATCGCTTTCGCTAAAACGGTACTCGGCGTCTGACTGCTTTTCACCATTCAGCGCTACCGCGTTAGAGCCGATCATGGTGCGTGCCTGGCCGCGCGATGGCACCAGTTCAGCAGCGACCAGCGCCTGCTGCAGATCGTCTGCTGCCGTCAGCGTAATGGTTGGCATACCATCCTGCGCCAGCTGCTCGAAGTCAGCTTCGGTCATGGCACTCAGGCTGCCGGAGAACAGACTTTCGGTGATGCGTTTTGCTGCTGTCAAGCCGCTCTCGCCGTGCACCAGACGCGTCACCTGCTCAGCTAGCACGTACTGCGCGCGTGGCGCTTTGCCGCTGTTTTTGTCCTCTTCTTCCAGCGCATTGATCTCTTCAATGCTCATGAAGGTAAAGAATTTCAGGAAGCGATACACGTCCGCATCCGCCGTATTGATCCAAAACTGGTAGAACTTATACGGACTGGTTTTCTTCGCATCGAGCCATACCGCGCCACCTTCGGTTTTACCGAACTTAGTGCCGTCTGATTTGGTAATCAACGGTACGGTTAATCCCCACGCCTGCTGCTGATGCAGACGACGCGTCAGGTCGATACCTGAGGTGATGTTGCCCCACTGATCGGAACCGCCAATCTGTAGCACCACATCGTGACGCTTATTCAGCTCGGCAAAGTCATAACCCTGCAGCAGGTTGTAGGAGAACTCAGTGTATGAGATGCCCTGATCTTCACGGTTCAGACGCTGTTTCACCGCTTCGCGGTTGATCATCTGATTTACCGAGAAGTGCTTACCGATGTCGCGCAGGAAAGTCAGTACATTCATGCCGCCAAACCAGTCATAGTTATTGGCAGCAATGGCGCTGTTATCGCCACAGTCAAAGCTGAGGAATGGCGCGACCTGGTTGCGGATCTTGTCGACCCATTCGCCCACGGTTTCAGCGGTGTTAAGTTTACGTTCTGCTGCTTTAAAGCTGGGATCGCCAATCAGACCAGTGGCACCACCCACCAGCGCGACCGGCTTGTGTCCGGCATCCTGAAAACGTTTCAGGCAGAGCAGCGGCACCAGATGGCCCAAATGCAAGCTATCAGCGGTAGGATCGAAGCCGCAATAGAGTGCAATTGGCCCTTGCGCCAGTCGCTCTGCTAACGCTTCTTCATCCGTTACCTGGGCGACTAAGCCCCTTTCTTGCAATTGTTGTATCAGGTTACTGCTGGTCATCACTGACTCCAAATTGATCAGACTGCACCTAGGCTGGTACACAGCTTTCCGCTGACGTGCGGAGACGAAAAAAAAGAGGGCTATAGCATAAAGCGCTGGCGCCAACTGCGCCAGCGTTGAAAGGGGATAAAACGCAGTTTTACGGGGCTAAACGGTCAATCGTCCAGCCATTGTCCGCGCGCTGGTAAAGGAAGCGATCGTGCAGGCGATGTTCACCACCCTGCCAGAACTCCACGCTGTGGAATTTAACACGGTAACCGCCCCAGAAACTGGGCAGCGGCACGTCACCCTGCTGGAACTTCTGCTTTAGCTCAAGGAACTTACCTTCCAGCACACCGCGTGCAGAAATACGACTCGACTGCTTTGAAACCCAGGCTCCAATCTGGCTGTCGCGCGGGCGGCTGCTAAAGTACTTCAGCACTTCGAGCGGGGATAGCTTCTCCACTTCACCCAGCACCATCACCTGACGCTCGAGAAAATGCCACGGGAAGTGCAGTGAAATGCGCGGATTCTCGGCCAGTTGCAGGGCTTTACGGCTGCCAAGATTGGTGTAAAACACCATGCCCTGCTCGTCGTAATGCTTGAGCAAAACGATGCGCTGATACGGCTGTCCACTGCTATCAACGGTAGCTACCGTCATTGCCGTGGGATCGGGCAACTGTGCGGTGCAGGCCTGCTGCAACCACTGTTCAAACAGCGCCAGAGGATTATCTGGCAGATCTTTACGTCGCAGCCCGCCGCGGGTGTATTCACGACGCAAATGGGCAATGTTTTGCAAGCTGTCACTGTCGCTCATGCTGTTTCTCGTTCCCTAACGTTTACTTAACGGAGGTATCCGCACTCTGCAGTTCACAATCATTAATCACGATTTTGTTATTACGTTCAACAAAAGCGCCATTGCCTTTTGACCAGAAGACGTAATTACCATCGCTATAGCGCGCGCCAGATGCCGAAACGGTTTGCGTCAGCGTCAGCGGTTTGCCATCCAGAATAAAACTCACCTGCTGCTTCGCATTATCCTGCGTAACCGTTAACGGTAAGGTGCCGCACTGATAATGCAGCTGCTGCGGTGTTTGTTCCTGTTTATGCAGCATGCCGCAACCGCTTAATAGCGCGACGCTACTCAACAGAATGACGATTTTCTTCATGTTTACCTCTTAACGAAGGGGGCGGGGATTGGCGGGATAAATGGCGCCCAGGACACTCATTTCTCGCGCACCGGTTACTGCAGGCAAGTTGCCCGCTAAACCGTTCAAGGTGCGAAATGCCAGCCAGGCAAAGGCCAGTGCTTCCATATCATCACCACTGATGCCGGCTGCGTCGGTGGTGCCGACTTCGGTACCCGGCAGATGGGTCGCCAGGCGCGCCATCAGTAGCGGATTGCGGCTGCCCCCGCCGCACACCAGCAGTCGATCGCAACCGTCGTTGAGCTGTACCTGCTGCGCTATCGTCAAGGCCGTCAGCTCGCTTAGCGTGGCCTGAACGTCTTGCGGTGCCAGCGCAGGGAAACGCTGCAGCTGTTGTTCTACCCAACTGAGATTGAAGTATTCACGCCCGGTACTTTTCGGTGGCGGCAGCGCAAACCAGGGATCGTTGAGCATCAACTCCAGCAGCGCCGGCACCACGTTGCCACTGCGTGCCCAGGCGGCATCTTTATCGTAAGGCAACGCTTTATTACGCCAAATCCAGGCATCAATCAGCATATTGCCGGGGCCGGTGTCAAAGCCGCGCACGGGCTGGCCCGGTATCAGCAGTGACAAATTGGCGATGCCACCGATGTTGAGCACCATGCGACGTTCGACGCTGTCCATTAGCAACGCCTGATGGAAGGCGGGGACCAGCGGCGCACCCTGACCGCCCAGCGCCATATCGCGGCGGCGAAAATCACCGATAACGGTGACGCCCGTTGCGGCGGCAATCTGATTGTTATCACCAATTTGTAGCGTATTGGGCGCATCACTTTGTGGCTCGTGCCACACCGTTTGCCCGTGACAGCCAATCGCCATGATATCGCTGGCCTCCAGCGATTGCTGGTGCATTAAGGTTAATACCGCTTCAGCAAACAGCTTGCCCAGCCGCGTATCCAGCTGACCGAGCTGCGATAACGTTAGCGTTTGTCCCTGACAGATCGCCAGCACCTGCTGACGTAGTTCCTGCGGGATCGGGTGGCAATAGCTGGCCTGCTGCGCCACCATCTGTCCATCAATCGCCGCCAGCACTACATCTACACCGTCAAGGCTGGTGCCGGACATCACGCCTATATAGCGCCCTGATTTCATCGCGATTCACTCCCTTAATATCATCTGGCTTAAGCCTGGCAAATTACCGGGGCTAATTCTATGATAAAATTCCGCTTTTCAGCGCTGCTGCGCAGTGCATTCCAGCTGAGAAATATTTTCGTCACGTAATTGAATTTTTGTTGAGGCGGAATGGTCTATGCTTCGCCCCAGCCGCGTTTTATACGGACTTAGAGTCAATTGCCAGTTTTCTGTCTTATACTGTTTGCAGTACAGGATGAGATATATGGCGTTTTTATGCATTAAGGAGCGTTCTGATGATTAAGCGTTTTGTAGCCGTGGCGTTGACCGGCTTAACTCTGGCAGGTTGTGCCAACGACAGCACCCTTTCCGGTGACGTTTATAGCGCCAACGAAGCTAAACAAGTACAAAGTGTTTCTTACGGTACGCTGGTATCGGTTCGTCCGGTTAAAATCCAGGGCGGTGATGAAAACAACGTGATTGGCGCGATTGGTGGTGCAGTACTGGGTGGTTTCCTCGGTAACACCATTGGCGGCGGCAGCGGACGTAGCCTGGCCACTGCTGGCGGTGCCGTGCTCGGTGGCGTAGCCGGTCAGGGCGTGCAGGGTGCGGTTAATAAGTCTGATGGTGTAGAGCTGGAAATCCGTAAGGATGATGGCAACACGATTATGGTGGTGCAGAAACAAGCTGCCACACGTTACTCGGTTGGCCAGCGCGTCGTCATGGCGTCAAACGGCAGCCAGGTGACCGTTTCACCGCGATAAGCATGCTGATAAAAAAAACCGACGCCGGGCGTCGGTTTTTTTATTTCTCGCGGTTGTGAAACTCAAGAATGTTTTTTTCCAGTCGCGCAATCAGCGTCACCATCTGATTGATCTCTTCCAGGCTGATGCCGGATAGAATGTCATCGCGCGTAGCATCAATCACATTTTCAACCTGCTCAATAATCGGCTCGGCCTGCTTGGTCAGCTTAATGCGCTTAGCACGACGATCGTTAGCGCAGGTAGCGCGGGTGATTAAGCCCTTCTCTTCCAGCTGATCCAGCGTGCGCACCAATGAAGGCTGCTCAATGCCAATCGCCTTTGCCAGCTGAATCTGTGACTGCTCTGGCGGGAGTTGATGAATGTTGTGTAGCGTCACCCAGTGTGTTTGTGTCAGCTCAAGCGGTTTCAAACGTTGATCAATTAAAGCGCGCCAAATGCGCACCAGGCGAGACAGATCGGTTCCCAAGGGCGTATCCATTGCATCTCCTTATAATTAGCTTGCTAGCTATTAAGCCAGATTTTACACTATTCTGCGAGTTTACCTGGCAAATTACAAATATCAGGCCAGCGCATACGCTTGCTGTCTAGACTCTATTTAGATGAATCCCGGTCAAAAAGGATGATGACACGTGTCCCTAACCGCTTTTTCCCCCAGCGCACCGCTTACCGATCTGGTATTCGGCGCCTCGCTGTTTTTTCCACCGTTGTTTAAAGCGGTGCTGCTCGGTTTCTTCTTTTGGCTACTCATCCACCCGCTGCTGCGCGGCTGGATCTACTCCGGCGATGTCTGGCATCCCACGTTAATGGATCTTTCCCTGTTTGTACTTTGCGTCGCTGGCGCATTGTGGTTACTGAGCCTCGGATAAATCACTATGAAATTCAACCCTTTTAAGTATTTTTCAACCGTAGTGATCTTTGCTCTGGCCCTACTCGCGGGATGGTGGATGTGGAATTACTATATGCAATCGCCCTGGACGCGTGACGGCAAAGTGCGCGCCGAACTGGTCGATATTACGCCGGAAGTGTCAGGACGCATCATTGCGCTGAACGTCAACGACAATCAGTTTGTGCATAAAGGTGACACCTTGCTCAAGCTTGATCCGGTGCCCTGGCAAATTGCTGTCGCCAACGCTGAAGCGCAATTAGCCAAAGCGCAGGCCGATCTCGCCAAAGCCCAGCATGAAGCCAATCGCCGTGCCAGCCTGCCGCGTAATGTCATTTCTGCCGAAGATATGGATGCTGCACGTTTAACCGCTAATGCCGCCACGGCGACCGCAAAAGCGGCCCAGGCCAGCCTCGATCAGGCGCGCTGGAATCTCGATCAAACCAGCGTGACCGCCCCGACCGATGGATGGATCAGCAACCTGACGCTGCGCACCGGCAACTATGCAACCGCCGGCACGCCGCTGTTTGCACTGGTGGATAGCCACTCTTATTACGTGATGGGGTATTTCGAAGAGACCAAGCTGCGCCATATTCAGCCCGGCGCGGTCGCGCACATTGTGTTGTACAGCAACGGCGCCAGATTGCAGGGCAAAGTGGAGAGCATTGGGCGTGCCATTTACGACCAAAGCGTGACCAGCGATGGCGGACTGGTGCCAGATATCAAACCCAACGTTCCCTGGGTACGCCTGGCGCAGCGCGTACCGGTGCGCATTCGTTTAGATACGCTGCCGGATGGCGTGCCGCTGGTAGCGGGCACCACCTGCACCATCTCTATCGTCCACTGAGGCCTCCATGAATTTTCAGTGGCTGGCATGGCAAAATTTGCCGTGGATAAAAGCAACCGGTGGCGAATGGCGCTATGCGCTGCGCAATGGCATCGCGATGTGTCTGGCATTAACCCTCGCTTATGCGCTGCAACTCGATGAACCTTATTGGGCGATGACGTCGGCGGCGGTGATCAGTTTTCCCACCGTAGGTGGCGCAATCAGTAAAAGTCTGGGGCGTATTGTGGGTAGCTTACTCGGTGCCAGCGCTGCGCTGCTAATTGCCGGACATACGCTGAATGAGCCCTGGCTGTTCGCCTTTTTTATGGCCGGTTGGCTGGCGTTCTGCACTGGAATCGCCAATCACTATCAAAACAACGTGGCTTACGCATTCTCGCTGGCGGGTTACACCGCCGCCATTATTGCGTTTAGCAGCGTAAACATCACCGACGTCACTCAGTTATGGGATATCGCTCAGGCGCGCGTCTGCGAGGTGATCTCCGGCATTCTGTGCGCCGGATTAATGATGATGATTCTTCCCAGCACCTCCGATGGCAATGCATTGATGAGCTCGCTTCGTCAGATGCACGCACGCTTGCTGGATCATGCGGTGCTACTACTGCAGCAGGGCAGTACCGATAACGTCCGCACCGCACATGAGAATGTCATCAGCCAGATTCTCACCATGAACCTGCTGCGCATTCAGGCATTCTGGAGCCACTATCGCTTCCGCCGCCAGAACAATGTGTTGAACTATGTGCTGCATCAGCAGCTGCGCCTTACCAGCGTGCTCTCCAGCCTGCGCCGCATGCTGCTTAACTGGCCGGATGCACCGCCTGAACTCTACAACGCCATCACGCAACTGCTGCACGAGCTGGCACAACCACAATGTGACAAATATCGGCTAGCCCTGATTCTGCGCGGAATCACGCCATCCGCGAGCGGTGATTTTCGCCAACGCGCGTTTGTTCAGCGCCTGCGCTATTTCTGCTGGGTGTACCTCAATGTTAATCGCTGGATTCGTCTGATTGAGCGCGCCGACGCAGACACGCGTTTTCAGCCGCCCTACGCGCCTTCACTGGCGCGTGAAAGCGACAGCGCCGAAGCGGGCTGGAGCGCGCTGCGCACCTTTAGCGTTATCATGTTGGGCTGCGCATTTTGGATCACCACGCAATGGGATTCCGGCGCCGCCGCCCTGACGCTAACCGCCATCGCCTGCGTACTTTACTCTTCCGCACCTTCACCCAGCGGCAGCGTATCGCTGCTGCTGAAAACCTTACTGTGGCTGTCGGTGTTTAGTTTTGTGCTGCAGTTCGGCTTGATGGTGCAAATCAGCGCGCTCTGGCAGTTTTTACTGGTGCTGTTCCCGCTGCTTATCACCCTGCAGCTATTTAAACTGCAGCAGAAGAAGCGCGCGGGTATGTGGGGGCAATTCATTGTCTTTATGGGATCGTTTATTGCCGTCACCAATCCCCCGGACTGGGATTATCAAAGCTTTCTCAATGACAATATAGCGAAGGTATGTGGCGTGCTGCTGGCCTGGGTGGCGTTTCAGGTATTGCGCCCCAGTTCTGATGCCCGCCGCAGCCGTCGCCATATTCGTGCCTTGCGACATGCGTTTCTCGATCAGCTACGTCGCCATCCGCGCCTGAGTGAGAGCCATTTTGAATCGCAGATTTATCATCACATTAGCCAGCTGAGTAATAGCCGTGATGAAAAGGCGCGCGTTTGGCTGCTGCGCTGGGGCGTGGTGCTGCTCAACTGTTCGCATATTGTCTGGCAACTGCGCGAATGGCAGCCGACATCGCACACCCTGGCGCACATGCGCGACAGCAGCCTGCAAGATTTACAACGTATTATGAGCCTGCGTGGTGTCCATCACACCGCGCTACAGGCCACGTTAGATGAACTGGACACCATGATTGATCAACTGCAGCAGCAGCCGGAAAACGAAGCAAATACCTTAGCCGGCATTTTGTGGCGATTACGCTGTTCGCTGGGCCAGCTGGCGCAGGCTGTACCTGATTAATTACTGGCAATATTGCGTGGTTTGGCGCTCAAAATCTTCCTGCAGTTGTTGCAGTGATTTTTGCCCTTCAAACCGGGTTTTATCCTGATCGAACTTCGGTTCCAGCACCAACGCCTTCTCTTCTGAAGAGTAGATAAAACGACGATTTAACAGCGTGCCAGTAAAACTCTTGCCGCTGATACCACCGCATACCACTGTTATGCCGTGACGATAAATGGCGGTATTGATGAAATTGGTCTCGCTGGCACTGCGCAATACATTCTGACACCCTTTGGCTTCCAGACGTTGAAGTGTGCGATGCGTTAACCATTCACGACCACGGGCAATATCTTCACAGCTGGCCCGAAGTGGATTGGTGTCTACCGTCCACTGTAATTGCCGACCGGCCTCCAGACGCAGCTGTGTGTCATTTGGTTGATCACATCCCACCAACAATAAACATAACAGCATCATCCCACGCGTTTTCATTCCTGCCCCTGAGCGTTTTATTCCTGAATCAATATCATAGGACGGAAAAAACGCGGAGTGTAGCGGGAAAATGGGTCAACTTTTTACAAACGGAACAATCAGGGCGACAACATATCCATTGCCGCCCGTGAGGTTAGATGACGCCGCAGGCAAAACGTGCGCCACCGCCACCAAGCGGCTGTGGATGGTCGGCATGATTATCACCGCCCACGTGCACCATTAAGGCTTTACCTTTGATTTCGCTGAGGGATTTAATACGCGGAGCAACGACAGGATAATCCGCTTTGCCATCCTCCGTTACGAAGAGCGCGGGTAAGTCGCCCAGATGACCATCGGCATAGGGCCCGAGGTGCTTGCCGGTGTTTTGCGGATCGAGATGACCACCAGCCGCACCGGCCGCCACCGTTTTGCCATCGGATTCGCCCGGCTCACAGCTGCCTTTAGCATGGACATGAAAGCCATGAATCCCTGGTTTGAGGCCGGTTAACGCCGGAGTAAATTGCAGGCCATACGGTGTTTCGCTAATGGTGACTTTGCCAATCGCTGCGCCAATACCTTGCGCCGTGGTTTCATGCAGCGTGACGTCTTCTGAAGCAGCCTGCGCGCCAGCGGCGCAGGCCAGGGTCAGCATAACAATGAGGGTTTTCTTCATAACGTCTCCTTACGGTTAGATGCTCTGTAAGCCTGGACTGCTTTCAGCCAGGCTGCCGTAATTTGACGCAGCTTTACGCTTTAGGGCACATCATAACCGATCGCGGCTTTACGAATGCGGAACCACTGCTGACGATCAAGCGTGAGCTGGCACGCCGCAACCGCTTCGCTGACGCGTTCACTTTTGCCTGAGCCAATAATCGGTAACGGACGGCTTGGCAATTTCATCACCCACGCGTACACCACCTGCTCGATATTACTGGCGCCAATTTCCTGCTTCACCTGCTCCAGCTCATCGCGCAGCGGCTGATAATGAGGATCGTTAAACAGTCGACCGCCGCCGAGGCAAGACCATGCCATCGGTCGGATGCGATTCTGTTGACACTGATCGAGCGAACCGTCCAGCAGCGGCGTTTGTTCCAGCGGTGAAATCTCCAGCTGGTTGGTGACCAGAGTGAACGGTAAACGCGATTGCAGCAGCGTGAACTGCGAGGCAGTGAAGTTGGACACGCCGAAATGGCGCACTTTGCCACTCTGATGCAGGGCGATAAAGGCTTCTGCAACTTCATCGGCATCCATCAGCGGGTCCGGACGGTGAATCAGTAATAAATCGAGATAATCCGTATTGAAATGGCGCAGCGAATTTTCCGCGCTGTGCATAATATGGCTGGCATCCGTATTGTAATGACCGATGTGATGTTCTGGCTTAGCGCGCGTCGCGATGCCGCATTTGGTGACAATTTGCAGCTTCTCGCGTAATCCAGGTGCAAGACGCAGCGCGGCCCCGAAGGCGGCTTCGCATTGGTAATCACCGTAAATGTCGGCGTGATCAACGGTGGTGATGCCCAGTGCAAGGTGGTGCTCAATAAACTGCACCAGCTGCTGTGACGTCATGCCCCACTCCATCAAGCGCCAGTATCCCGCAATCAGCGGTGAAAAGGACGGTCCCTGCGGTGCAATAGCTTGCGGTTTCAACATGGTTAAACTCCCTCAAATACGAATCCAGATGACGAAGGCGGGAGTATAACGGAAAGGAAAAATATCGGTTTCTTAAAACAGCTCTGGTTGTTGCGGATCATGATCTTCATCCACTTTCTGCTGACGCTGCAATCGTAACCAGCGTTGTCGGCATAGCCGCAGCACATCGCGTTTTTGTGCGTCGCTGAACTTCATCCAGTTAAAGCGCTCTTCCCGGCTGCGCAAACAGCCACGACAATAGCCACGCGCGTCACTTTGGCAAACGCCACGACACGGGCTGGGAACGGGGAAGAACTCTAATTGCTCAGCCACATCAACTCCGGGGTTAACAACTTGCAGCACAGTGATAACAGCTTAATGACATAGTACAAAGAGTAAACGCTAATTGCGCATAATCAATACGCCAGCCGCAGCCGGTAACCGCTGTTTACCAAATAGCCAACCTACGAAAGGTCTAAAATAAGTCTGTTTAGCTGTGGTTAAGGTTTTCCTCATAATGTCTTCATACGATTGTCACATTACAACTTACCGTTGAGTTTTCATGAAATTCAGGAACATATTCCAGTGCAGCACCAGCGGATTTAATCTTATTGCTGCGCTGTTCTTCGCCTTAGTATTAAACGCCCTGTTTCTGCTCCACGCCTGGGAGATGATCGTCTACGATCGCCCACACGCGTATCTGTTCGCCGCCAGTATCCCGCTGGTGCTGACTGCGGCTTTTTATATGATTTTCTCCCTCGTTGCCTGGCCTTATATCCGCAAGCCAGTGCTGATTGTGCTGGTGATCATCAGCGCTGCCGCCAACTACTTTATGCACAGTTTTGGCACGGTGATTGACACCAATATGATGCAAAACGTGTTTGAGTCCGATCGGCAGGAAGCCGGGGCGTTAATCAGCGTTCACTATTTAGTATGGATGTTGGTCATGGGCCTGGTTCCGGCAGCATTGCTGTGTATCGTGCGGATTAGTAAGGGACAACGTTGGTGGTGGAATCTGGTGCAGCGCCTGGTCGGTGCATTGGGCGCAATCTTGTTGATCCTGCTGATGGCGGTGCTGTTTTATAAAGATTACGCCTCCTTGATTCGCAACAATAAGGGCCTGATAAAAATGGTCACGCCCGCCAATATCCTCAGTGGTGGCGGTCACTATGTCGATCAGCGCTATCTACTGGGTAATCAGACGTTAATCAAAATAGGTCAGGATGCGCGTAAAGGCCCGCTCATTAGCGCCGCCCAAAAGAAAACGCTGGTGGTGCTGGTGGTGGGTGAAACCGCGCGCGCAGAGAATTTCTCCCTTGGCGGTTACACGCGCGAAACTAACCCGGAGCTGAAAAAACAGCAGGTCATCTATTATCCCAATGCTACCTCGTGCGGCACAGAAACCGCTATTTCAGTGCCCTGCATGTTCTCGAATATGCCGCGCGTTCACTATGACGCCAATCTGGCGCATCATCAGGAAGGCGTGCTCGACATCCTTGCCCATGCTGGCGTGAGCGTACTGTGGCGCGAGAACGATGGTGGCTGCAAAGGTGCCTGTGACCGGGTGCCGCACAGCGATATGACACAGTGGAATCTGCCGCAATATTGCCACGATGGTTTCTGTCAGGATGATGTGCTGCTGCATCGTTTGGATAACTACGTTGCGAGTCTGCATAACGACGGCATTATCGTGCTGCATCAGATGGGCAGCCACGGTCCCGCTTACTATCAGCGCTATCCGGCTGAATTCCGCCGCTTTACGCCAACGTGTGATAGCAATCAGATCCAGGATTGTGATCATCAGGCGCTAGTAAATACCTATGATAATTCGCTGTTGTATACCGACGATATGCTGAGCCGTACCATTGATAAACTGAAAGGTCTGAGCGATCGCTTTAACGTGGCGCTAGTTTATCTCTCCGACCATGGCGAATCGCTTGGTGAGCGCGGTATGTATCTGCACGGGGCGCCCTATCTGTTTGCCCCCTCGCAACAAACGCATATTCCACTGCTGATGTGGATGTCGCCGGGTTACGCCGCAGCTAATCACATCAATGAAAACTGTTTACGCCAGCAAGCTGCCGATAATAAGGTCTCGCAAGACAATCTTTTCCATACCGTTTTGGGCATGTTCAATATCCAGACGCAAGCGTACCAGCCACAGTTGGATATGATCAGATCGTGCCAAAACTCCGCTGAAGGGTTGCATTAGACTGACTGGTCTAATAACCTGCGACCAATGAATAAGACGCTGCAACGCAATGATACTCGTGAACATCTGCTCGCCATTGGCGAGCAGGTTTGTTTGCAGCGTGGTTTTGCCGGCATGGGCCTGAATGAGATGCTGACGCTGGCGGAAGTCACCAAAGGCTCTTTCTATCACTACTTCGGTTCGAAAGAGGCATTTGGCGTTGCGCTAATCGAGCGTTACTTTGCCAACTTCTTGCAGCAGATCGAGCAGCAGCTCAACCAGCCCGGGCTAACACCGAGAGAACGTCTGTTACAGCATTTTCGCCATGGCGAAACGCTGTTTATCGAGCAAGGTCATATTGTTGGCTGCCTTGGCGTCAAGCTGTCGGCTGAAGTGTGCGATCTATCTGAACCCATGCGTGATGCTTTGCAGCACAGCGCCAATGCCATCATCGCAGCCTATACACGCTGCTTGAGCGAGGCCGCGGCTGAACAGCCGTTGCCGTTCAATCAAACGCCGCATCAGCTGGCGCAGCGCTGTTATTTGCTGTGGTTAGGCGCCAGTTTGCAGAGCAAGATTTCCCGAGAGCCTGGCCCAATCAGTCTGGCGCTTGAAACCATCGAACAGTGGCTTGTAAATCACTGATTTTTTTAAACCGCAGTCGCTAGACGACCGGTCTTCCTGGAGCAAATTACATGGCGAGCAAACAGTTATTCTCTCCCCTTAAAGTGGGCGCGATTACCGTACCTAACCGCATTTTCATGGCCCCGTTGACTCGCCTGCGCAGCATTGAGCCGGGTGATATCCCTACTCCGCTGATGGCGGAGTATTATCAGCAGCGTGCCAGCGCCGGTTTGATCATCACCGAAGCCACCCAAATCTCTTTCCAGGCGAAAGGTTATGCCGGTGCGCCGGGTCTGCACACTCAGCAGCAAATTGCCGCCTGGAAAGTGATTAACGAAGGCATTCATGCCGCAAACGGTCATAGCGCCGTGCAGCTGTGGCATACCGGCCGTATTTCACATAACAGCGTACAGCCCGAAGGCAAAGCCCCGGTGGCGCCAACTGCGCTGGCCGCCGGCACGCGTACGTCTCTGCGTGCGGCAGACGGTAGCGTCTATCGTGAAGACACCTCGCTGCCTCGCGAGCTGTCAGTGGCCGAAATCCAGCAGATTGTGAAAGATTTCGGTCAGGCGGCTTTCAATGCGCGTGAAGCGGACTTTGACCTGCTTGAGCTGCACTCCGCGCACGGTTATCTGATGCATCAGTTCCTCGCGCCAGGATCAAACCAGCGTAGCGATGAGTACGGCGGTTCGATTGAGAAGCGTGGCCGTTTCGCGCTCGAAGTGGTGGATGCGGCGATTGCCAACTGGTCTGCCGATCGTATTGGTATCCGCATTTCGCCAATCGGGGCCTTCCAGAATCTGGAAAATGGCCCGGAAGAAGAGAAAGCCGCGCTGTGGTATATCGCCGAATTGGGCAAACGTGGCCTGGCGTATCTGCACTTGTCGGAGCCTGACTGGGCGGGTGGACAGCCTTATAGCGATGCCTTCCGTAAGAAAGTGCGCGCGCTGTTCCCTGGCGTGATCGTTGGCGCCGGCGCTTATACCGTCGAAAAGGCCGACGATCTGATTGCGCGCGGCCTGATTGATGCCGTGGCGTTTGGTCGCGACTTTATCGCTAACCCGGATCTGGTGGCACGTCTGCAACAAGATGCGCCACTCAATCCGCAGCGTCCTGAAAGCTTCTATGGTGGCGGCGCGGAAGGTTATACCGATTATCCAACCCTGTAAGACCGAGACTGCCGGGCAGAATGTCCGGCAGTGTTTTTTCATCAGGGTATATACTAAGTGGTCTTGTCATTCCCTGATGACGTTTTGAAAAAGAGGATGTTATGCGTTTACTTCACACCATGTTACGCGTTGGCGATTTGCAACGTTCCATCGATTTTTACACCCGTGTGCTGGGCATGCGCGTGCTGCGTCAGAGCGAAAATACCGAATACAAATACACCCTGGCTTTCGTGGGCTACACCGAAGAGAGTGAAGGCGCGGTGATTGAGCTGACCTACAACTGGGGCGTGGACAAATACGATCTCGGCAATGCTTACGGTCATATCGCGCTGGGCGTGGACAATGTAGCGGACACCTGCGAGCGCATCCGCAGCGCGGGCGGCAACGTCACGCGTGAAGCGGGCCCGGTGAAAGGGGGTTCCACTATTATTGCTTTTGTTGAAGATCCAGACGGCTACAAAATTGAACTGATCGAAAACAAACATGCCGGTCACGGCCTCGGCAACTAATGCCGATTGTCAGCCTGCTTATTTGCGGGCTGACTTCCCTCTCCTGCTGCACCCTCCTGCAATTTTTGCCATAATGCGCGCTGCCCTATTTATTGCCATGAGATCCTGATGTCTGAATCGAACGCTTTAAACGCTCTCCACCAACGCTTCCGTGGTTTTTATCCTGTCGTGATCGACGTCGAAACAGCCGGTTTTAACGCGCAAACCGATGCCTTGCTAGAGATTGCCGCCACAACGCTAAAAATGGACGAAGACGGCTGGTTACATCGTGATGAAACGCTGCATTTCCACGTAGAACCGTTTGAAGGTGCCATTCTTAATCCTGCGGCACTGGCGTTTACTGGGATCGATCCGACCAATCCGCTGCGCGGCGCGGTCAGCGAATATGAAGCCCTGCATGCAATTTTTAAAATGGTGCGCAAAGGCACTAAAGACAGCGGCTGCAATCGCGCGATTATCGTGGCGCACAATGCTACCTTCGATCTCAACTTCGTCATGGCGGCTGCTGAACGTGCCAGCCTGAAGCGCAATCCGTTCCACCCTTTTGCCACTTTTGATACGGCGGCATTAAGCGGCTTAGTGCTGGGACAAACGGTGTTGGCGAAGGCGTGTAAAGCGGCGGGGATGGATTTTGACAGTACGCAAGCGCATTCGGCGCTGTATGACACCGAACAGACGGCCACGCTGTTCTGTGAGCTGGTAAATCGCTGGAAGCGTCTGGGCGGCTGGCCGCTGGCCTTCAGTGAGGAATCTGCAGACGACGCGTCTGCTGAATAGTTAAAGAAAAGGCCGACAACGTTGTCGGCCTTCTGCATTATTCCGCTTCTTTATACTTCTCTGCGGTCTCTTTCAACAGCGGCTGAAGTTCGCCGCGCTGGAACATCTCAACGATGATGTCACAGCCGCCAACCAGCTCACCGTCAACCCACAACTGCGGGAAGGTCGGCCAGTTAGCGTACTTTGGCATTTCAGCGCGGATATCGGGGTTTTGCAGGATGTCCACGTACGCGAAACGCTCGCCACAGGCTGACAGCGCCTGCACCGCTTGCGCCGAGAAGCCGCAGCTTGGCAGCTTTGGAGAACCTTTCATGTACAGCAAGATCGGGTTTTCTGCGATCTGACGCTGAATTTTTTCAACAGTACTCATTATTGCCTTCCTTAATCCTTCACTTCGTGTTTGTTTATTGTAGCGATTTCGCTCCCGTACTGAAAACGGGATTTTGTGTTTGCGCGGGTTAATCGCCATGTTTGTTAAGTTCATGCATGACAAATAACATTTTCATATCATTAATTGGCATTAATAAATTAATAATTAGCAATAGTTTCGCTGCGTTAAGCAGCTGAAATAGCTCATTTTTGCTACAGAATCAATCTGGTAACATATTAATGGAAAAAGGCCTTACCTTTTGCAAAAAAAGTGGATTAGAATTGCCTCGGCGCTGGTCACTTGATCAGATTTCTCTCACTTTGCCGCAGTCTGTTTTCATTCAGCCTGCTTAACCTGTAACCGGATTATGCGTCTACTGATTACGCTTTTCATACTGGCTTTAGCCCAACTGTTCTTTAATGTGGCCGCTGCATCTCCGCATGCGCCCGTTAACGCCAGTACGTTAAAAGCAGAGAAAAAGAGCGCACGTGAAGACGAGCGCCGCAAACGACGTCCGGTGAAAACCACAACTAAAAAATCGCGCCTGACTGCCGTCCAAAAATTCAAACTCAAAAAACAGACACCGACAGAAACCGCGCTGCACAAAACCACCAGCAAAAAATCCTCGCTGAAACTCTCCGGTAAGAAATACGGTCATCAACGCCTGGCGAAAAAGTCATCTGCGATTGAAGTTGATGATGAAGCCATAGCGCTTACCGGCATCAAAATGAGCAAAGCACATCGTCAGCGCTATCAAAAAGCGCGTGAGACGGCGATGACCAAATTAATGGGCCAGCTTGGCAAACCCTATCAGTGGGGCGGTACCTCACCTCACACCGGCTTCGATTGCAGCGGCCTGGTGTGGTATGCCTATAAAGACCTGGTAAAGTTCAAATTCCCGCGCACCGCCAATGAAATGTATCACCTGCGCGATGCGGCACCGATAAAGCGTGAAATGCTGGAGAAAGGGGATCTGGTGTTCTTCCGCATCAACAATCGCGGCACCGCCGATCATGTCGGTGTTTATCTCGGCAATGGCAAATTCATTCAGTCACCGCGCACGGGTAAAGATATTCAGATTAGCGCATTAGGTGAGGATTACTGGCAGAAACACTATGTAGGCGCGCGTCGTATGATGACGCCAAAAACCATTCGCTAGCGGTTGCGCAACGCCTATAAAAAAGCCGGATGCTGTTAACAGCTCCGGCTTTTTTGTTAATGCATGATCGCGGTAAAGCTGAATGCGATAATCATTAACAGTGCGCCAACCGTTGTCATTAGCGCCAGCTTCAAATCAGTATTCATCACGCCTCCTTAGTCACACAATCTTTAGGGTTAAAGCGATTTTCGCACAGCAGTGGGCAAAAATCTCGTGTTATCCGCGCTAGCTTGCTAGAATCGCCGCCTTTCGTTGCGCAACAGATTTCGCGCCTGCTGTATTTACAGCATGATGAAGTGATTTCGCCTGCTAAACACCCCCATTTCGCCCGCTATTTTGGGCTGTAAAAGCATTAGCAGACGCAAACGTTTAACAATATACTTATCAGTAAGTTGCGATAATCCCAGGAGTACCATTTTCATGGCAACAATTAAAGATGTCGCGAAGCGCGCCGGTGTTTCAACCACCACGGTTTCGCATGTCATCAACAAAACGCGTTTCGTTGCGGAAGAGACGCGTAACGCCGTATGGGAAGCGATCAAAGAATTGCATTACTCGCCAAGTGCCGTGGCGCGTAGTCTGAAAGTGAATCACACCAAAACTCTGGGCCTATTGGCAACGTCGAGCGAAGCGCCCTACTTTGCCGAAATTATTGAAGCGGTAGAAAATCACTGCTTCGATCGCGGCTATACGCTGATTCTCGGCAACGCGCACAACGATTTGCAGAAGCAGCGCGCTTATCTGTCAATGATGGCGCAAAAACGCGTCGATGGTTTGCTGGTGATGTGTTCTGAGTATCCGGACGATCTGCTGCAAATGCTGGAAGAGAACCGCAATATCCCGATGGTGGTGATGGATTGGGGCGCTTCACGCGGTGATTTTACCGATACCGTGCAGGACAACGCGTTTCAGGGTGGCTATCTCGCGGGGCGTTATCTGATTGAACGCGGTCATCGCGATATTGGCGCGATTCCCGGCCAGATGGAGCGCAACACCGGCGGCGGACGTCACGCGGGTTTCCTGCAGGCGATGAACGAGGCGGGCATTGCGGTACGTCCAGAATGGGTGGTTCAGGGCGATTTTGAACCTGAATCAGGTTACCAGGCGATGCAGCAGATTTTAAACCAGAAACAGCGGCCAACCGCCGTATTCTGCGGGGGCGACATCATGGCCATGGGCGCGATTTGTGCCGCCGATGAGATGGGCTTACGCGTACCACAGGATATCTCGGTAATTGGTTACGACAACGTGCGCAACGCGCGCTATTTCACTCCAGCCCTGACGACCGTGCACCAGCCGAAAGCCGAACTGGGTGAAAAAGCGCTGGAAATGCTATTGGATCGCATCACCAGCAAACGCGAAGATCCGCAAACCATCGAGGTGCAGCCAACGCTGATTGAGCGTCGCTCAGTGGCGGATGGCCCGTTCCGCGACTATCGCCGCTAAACCGAGACTTCGCTGAGCCATTCGTGGTTCAGCGTTTCAGCATCCCCGAGATATACCAGTAACCATTCCAGTGCCGGTGACGCACGTTGTTCAGCCCAGCTGACGCAACACGGACTATCCGGAAAGGCTTGCGGCAATGGCAATTCTACCAACCGGTGATTATTCAGCAGCGGCCGCGCCAGATGACCCGGCACCATTCCGACGCACAATCCCGCCTGCAGGCACTCCAGCCCGGTTTCCCAATCCGGCACCACCAGCCGCCGCTGATTATCCAGCGTCCATGTCATACGACGCGGCAGCGCACGCGAGGTGTCTTCCAGCACCAGTGATGGCCACACACGCAGCGTTTCATCATCCAGCAGTTCACTGTTGACCAAAGGATGATCGGGGCTCACCACGCAGCGCCAGTTAAGCGCGCCCATATCCTGAAAAGCAAAGCGCCCACCGACCGGGATCGCCTGAGTGGCACCAATCGCCACATCAACACGTCCGTCAGCCAGGGCATCCCACACGCCATTGAACACCTCAAAGCTGATGATCAACTCCATATCTGGAAAATGACGATAGAAATCCTTTACCAGTTGTCGCGTGCGCTGCGGTTTTACAATGCAGTCAACGGCTATGCTTAACTCACCGCGCCAGCCATTGGCCAGCTGCTGGCACTGCCTGCGCGTTGCCAGCATTTTTTTGATAACAGACCGCCCCTCCCGTACAAAATGTTCGCCGGCCGGCGTCATTACCACCTCGCGATGTTGACGTTCGAACAGCGGCACCGCCAGCCAGGTTTCAAGCTGACGCACCGTATAGCTGACGGCAGAGGGCACGCGATGGAGCTCCTGCGCCGCTGCGCTAAAACTACCGGTGCGCGCCACGGCATCGACCACTTCAAGTGCATATTCTGACCACATAATTTTGCCTTCAAAAATTTTAACAGCACTGTGCAAATATTAGCGTTTCACAAAGCGCGCTGCATCCTTTTACACTCCCCGCCGTTCAACCTGCCCAAAAGAGAATCAACATGTTGTCGTCTAAAGCATTTATGCCTTACCTTGCCGTGCTCAGTATGCTCGGCTTTCTTGCCACGGATATGTATTTACCTGCTTTTGGCGATATGCAGCGTGATTTTGCTAGCGCGCCGGGCACCATCAGCGCCAGCCTGAGCCTGTTTCTCGGCGGCTTTGCTTGCGCGCAGGTTTTTTGGGGGCCGTTGTCGGATCGTTACGGTCGCAAGCCCATTCTTCTTGCCGGCCTGGCCATTTTCGCGCTCGGTTGTTTGGGGATGCTGTGGGTTACTGACGTACGCCTGATGCTGGCGCTGCGCTTTGTACAGGCGATTGGCGTTTGCGCCGCAGCCGTGAGCTGGCAAGCGCTGGTGGTGGACCACTATCCTAAAGCGAAAGCGAACAAAGTCTTTGCCACCATTATGCCGCTGGTTGCGCTCTCTCCAGCGCTGGCACCGCTGTTAGGTGCGTGGCTAATCAGCCACTTCCACTGGCGCAGTATTTTCATCGCGCTTACGCTGATCGCGCTGCTATTACTGATTGGTACACTGCAGTTAACGACAGTGAAACGCGAAAAAGTCACCAGTGGCCAACAACCTGGCTGGTTAACTTTGCTGGGCACCCGCGTTTACAGCGGCAATGTATTAATTTACTCCGCTTGTTCAGCGAGTTTCTTTGCCTGGTTGACAGGTTCGCCCTTTATTCTCGCCGCTGCGGGTTTAACGCCGGGCGATATTGGCCTGAGTTATATCCCTCAAACCATTGCTTTCCTTATCGGTGGCTTTGGCTGCCGGGCGATGTTAAATCATTATCAGGGGGCACAACTATTGCCGTGGTTGCTGGTGGTGTATAGCCTGAGCATCCTGAGCCTGTTTGTGATTGCCCTGATGCCATCAGCCCCGCTGTTTGTGTTGCTAATGCCCTTCTGCGGTATGGCGTTGGCCAATGGCGCCATCTACCCGATTGTTGTCGCCAGCGCATTAGCGCCCTTCCCGCACGCCACCGGCAAAGCCGCGGGTTTGCAGAATCTTTTCCAGTTAGGTTTATGCTTCGCCGCCAGCCTGTTGGTATCAGCCGGGCTGGAGAAGGCGCTGTTCAACACCACATTAGTGATGGTGGCAACGGTCGTTTTGGCATGGGTCGGCTTCATCTGCCAACGCGCAATAAGCGCACAAAGTGATATTGCCCACACTTCCCGTCCCTGCGAAGATAATCAGTAAGGCAACGATTATCGTTAGCAAACTAACGATAAGCCGTTGAATATTGACCCACGTGAGCATATACTCTGTGGGTCCGTATTTCTGCTATAAATCAATAATATAAATGTAATACCTTTAGCGACTCTGTCGCGGGATGGCGTCTGCACGATACTCCAGTGTTGCGTCAACGTTTTCTCATCAAATTCATACCTCTGTAAAACGTCGGATTTCTGGCGCACGGATTTTCCGTGAGTTCTCTCACAGGTCTTGGGAAATTGGCTATTCTTTTTCTCAGGTTCAGATCGGAAGGTGATGGAGAAGCTATGAGTTCATCTGTTATAGAAGAAGTGAGCCTTGAAGAAAACCACTGGTTTCGGATCGTCAATGAACTGCTAGAGCGCGCTGATATTGCAGTTAATGGCACTCGTCCCTGGGATATTCAGGTAAAGCATCCAGATTTTTTTAAACGCGTACTTGAGGAAGGATCGCTCGGTTTAGGTGAAAGTTACATGGATGGTTGGTGGGAGTGCGAACAACTCGACATGTTCTTCCACCGCGTATTAAAACACCATCTGGATAAACAATTACCACGGCATTTTAAAGATACGTTGCGTATTGCAGCAGCGCGTCTCACTAATTTGCAGTCAAAGAAACGAGCCTGGATTGTCGGTAAAGAACATTACGATCTCGGTAATGATCTCTTCACATTGATGCTTGATCCCTACATGCAATATTCATGTGGCTACTGGAAAGAGGCTGACACCCTGGAAAACGCGCAGCAGGCAAAACTGGATATGATTTGTCGCAAGTTGCAACTTGAACCAGGCATGACATTGTTGGATATCGGCTGTGGTTGGGGTGGTCTGGCAGAATATGCGGCACGCCATTACGGCGTAACCGTGCAGGGTGTCACTATATCCGCCGAGCAGCAAAAACTGGCACAACAACGCTGCGAAGGGTTAGATGTCACTATCTTGTTGCAGGATTATCGCGACCTCAATAATCAATATGATCGTATTGTTTCCGTCGGGATGTTTGAACACGTCGGGCCGAAAAACTATGCCACTTATTTTGATGTTGCCGATCGCAATCTCAAGCCAGACGGCATATTTTTGCTGCACACCATTGGTGCCCTCACCACGGATATGAACGTCGATCCATGGATTGATAAATATATATTCCCGAATGGTTGCCTGCCGTCGGTGCGGCAAATTGCCGATGCCAGTGAGCCACATTTTGTTATGGAAGATTGGCATAATTTTGGCGCGGATTACGATACAACGTTAATGGCCTGGTATGAACGTTTTCAGACAGCATGGCCGCAGTTAGCCGAGAACTATGGCGAACGTTTCAAACGGATGTTCGACTATTATCTCAATGCCTGCGCGGGTGCGTTTCGCGCGCGGGATATACAGCTGTGGCAGGTAGTCTTTAGTCGTGGCAAGGATGGCGGATTACGCGTTGCGCGTTAATAAAGATTATTAAGTCAATCAAGGCGCCGCTCGGCGCCTTTTTTATCAACGCTATTCTGCGTTATCAGCCTGCGCCAGAGCCGCCACTTCACGCTGTGCCAGCACACGCTCAACCGTTTCCACAATTGCCTGAGTATGAGGATCAATTTCAATATTGACCTTCTGACCGAACTTCTTCGCACCCAGAGTGGTACGCTCCAGCGTTTCCGGAATCAGATGGACACAGAATTTGCTTTTAGTGACGTCGCCCACCGTCAGACTTATTCCATCGATGCCGACAAAGCCTTTATGCAGAATATATTTGATCTGCGTGGCGTCCTGTAATTTAAACCAGATTTCGCGATTATTTTCTGACTGGATAATTTTGCAGATTTCCGCCGTGGTCATAATATGACCAGACATTAAATGACCGCCAATTTCATCACTAAACTTTGCCGCACGTTCAATATTGACTACGTCACCAACCTTTAATTCGCCCAGGTTGGTAATGCGCAACGTTTCTTTGATCAGATCGAAACTCACACGATCGCCATCAATCGCTGTCACCGTCAGGCAACAGCCGTTGTGCGCCACCGATGCGCCCAACGCCAGGCCGGGTAACAGTTCTTCCGGCAAACGTACAATATGCGTACGAAACAGATCTTTTTCTTCAATGCCGACAATTTCAGCCGTGCCTTGCACAATTCCAGTAAACATAATCTCAGCCTCTGCAAAGTTTGCGTCAGTTTATCACAGCTTACCGGCCACAGCTTAATTTGGCGGAGCTCAAACTTTACACAAATTGCTAAACAAAATGCGATCAACGTTTGGCGGATGCCAACGCTGCCGCTACACTATGCCGCGCATTCTATGGGGATTTCTCCCACTCTCTTCTTTAATTAAGCAGGTGTTACGTGCAGAAGTATTTTACAGAAGCGCGTCAATTGCTGGCCCTCGCGATCCCGGTCATCCTTGCTCAGGTGGCACAGACCGCGATGGGTTTCGTAGATACTGTTATGGCCGGTGCGGTAAGCGCCACGGATATGGCCGCCGTTGCTGTCGGCACCTCTATCTGGCTTCCCGCCATTCTGTTTGGTCATGGTCTTCTACTGGCTTTGACGCCTACCGTTGCGCAACTCAACGGATCGGGACGACGCGAGCGTATCGCGGAACAAGTGCGCCAGGGATACTGGATGGCAATGGGTGTCGCGCTATTAATCATGGTGGTGCTGTGGAACGCCGGTTATCTGATTAACACCATGCATGATATCGATCCTGAATTGGCCGCCAAAGCTGAAGGATATCTGCACGCGTTGCTGTGGGGGGCGCCGGGTTACCTGCTGTTCCAGGTGATGCGCAACCAGTGTGAAGGGCTGTCGAAAACTAAACCGGCGATGCTGTTGGGTTTCCTCGGCCTGATGGTGAACATTCCGCTCAACTATGTGTTCATTTACGGCCATTTTGGTATGCCGGCTTTAGGCGGCGTGGGCTGCGGTGTGGCAACGGCTTCAGTCTATTGGGTGATGTTCCTTGTGATGCGCTTCTGGGTGAAACGCATGGCAAGCATGCGCGATATTCGCATGAAAACTCGCTGGTCCCCACCCTCTCGCGCCATTTTATCCCGGCTGTTCACGCTGGGATTGCCGGTGGCATTAGCGCTGTTCTTCGAGGTTACGCTGTTTGCTGTGGTAGCACTGCTGGTATCACCGCTCGGCATTGTGAAGGTGGCTGGACACCAGATTGCGCTCAACTTTAGCTCTCTGATGTTTGTGTTGCCGCTGTCGCTTGGCGTGGCGACCACCATTCGCGTTGGCTATCGACTCGGCCAGGGTTCGGCCGAACAGGCGCGCGTCGCCGCGTGGACTGGACAAGGGGTTGGCATCAGTATGGCGGCGATCACCGCGCTGTTTACGGTGATTTTCCGTCATGATATCGCCGGACTCTATACCGCTAATCCGGAAGTGATAACTCTGGCCGCGCAACTGATGCTGCTGGCCGCGATCTATCAGTTCTCGGATTCGATTCAGGTGATTGGCAGCGGTATTTTACGTGGCTATAAAGATACGCGATCGATCTTCTTCATCACCTTTATTGCCTACTGGGTATTGGGTTTGCCGGTGGGCTATGTGCTGGCGATGACCGATTGGGTGCTACCAAAGCTCGGTCCAGCTGGTTTCTGGTGCGGCTTTATTATCGGCCTGACCTCGGCGGCCGTAATGATGATTTGGCGTATCCGACGTTTGCAGCGCTTACCCGCTCAGGTGATCCTGGCCCGCGCCGCACGCTAAGTGACTGAACGCACATTAATTGGCAGGCAACGGCTAAAAAAACGACGCATAGCACAGTTGCTGGTCAGTCGTAGGGGAAAAACACTTTTTCCCCTTGCCAGCTTCACGGCCTGCCGTTAATATTCGTCCCCGCTGTCGCCCTGACAGCATGTTGCGCTCTTAGCTCAGTTGGTTAGAGCACCACCTTGACATGGTGGGGGTCGATGGTTCGAGTCCATTAGAGCGCACCAAGTGCGTCCGTAGCTCAGTTGGTTAGAGCACCACCTTGACATGGTGGGGGTCGGTGGTTCGAGTCCACTCGGACGCACCAATTATTGAATTTCCTGAATGCGCTCTTAGCTCAGTTGGTTAGAGCACCACCTTGACATGGTGGGGGTCGATGGTTCGAGTCCATTAGAGCGCACCACTCTGTTTTATCTCCTTGCGCAACATCCTTTTCTTGATCTGCATCGTCTTTCTTACGCCGCTTTTATATTGGTTTTCGCATACTTAGCGACTATACTATGCCGCGTTGTTCCACCTGAAAGGTTTCAGCGCTAACGTGCCTATGCAAACAACTCAAATGATTTGCGCAACACTGCTCGGTCAGTTCCCTCGCGTACTGCATAACTTCTCTGCACGCTTTGCTTTCGTCTCCTATTCTTATTTCTGTGAAATCCGTTCCAACACCATAAATATTCTCACTTCGGTGCCCAGTGCATCGAATTCCGACCTTTATCATCCATCACAACTTATAGAAAACCTGACATGAAAAAGACCAAAATCGTTTGTACTATCGGTCCAAAAACCGAATCTGAAGAGATGCTGACCCAACTGCTGGAAGCAGGCATGAACGTAATGCGCCTGAACTTCTCGCACGGGGATTATGCTGAACATGGTCAACGCATCACTAATATGCGTGCCGTTATGGAAAAAACCGGTCGTCAGGCCGCTATTCTGCTGGACACTAAAGGTCCGGAAATTCGCACCATGAAACTGGAAGGCGGCAACGATGTTTCGTTGAAAGCCGGACAAACCTTCACGTTCACCACCGACCAATCCGTGATTGGTAACAGCGAACGCGTTGCCGTGACCTACGCCGGTTTTACTGAAGATTTGAAAATTGGTAACACCGTACTGGTCGACGATGGTTTGATTGGTATGCAGGTCACTGAAGTGACTGAAAACACCGTAGTGTGTAACGTGCTGAACAACGGCGACCTGGGCGAGAACAAAGGCGTTAACCTGCCAGGCGTCTCCATTCAGCTGCCTGCTCTGGCAGAAAAAGACAAGCGTGACCTGATCTTTGGTTGCGAGCAAAATGTTGATTTCGTTGCGGCCTCCTTTATCCGTAAGCGTTCTGACGTACTGGAAATTCGTGAGCATCTGAAGGCAAACGGCGGCGAGCACATCCAGATCATCTCAAAAATCGAGAATCAGGAAGGCCTAAACAACTTCGACGAAATTCTCGAAGCATCTGACGGCATCATGGTTGCTCGTGGTGACCTCGGCGTTGAGATCCCGGTAGAAGAAGTGATCTTCGCGCAAAAGATGATGATCAAGAAGTGTAATAAAGCACGCAAAGTAGTTATCACCGCTACGCAGATGCTGGATTCCATGATCAAGAACCCACGCCCTACCCGCGCAGAAGCCGGCGACGTAGCCAACGCCATCCTTGATGGCACCGATGCTGTGATGTTGTCTGGTGAGAGTGCGAAAGGCCGTTATCCACTGGAGTCGGTCACCATCATGGCGACCATCTGTGAGCGTACCGATCGCGTGATGAAATCTCGCATCGATTCACTGCAGGATTCCCGTAAACTGCGCATCACAGAAGCTGTGTGCCGCGGTGCGGTTGAGACTGCAGAAAAACTGGAAGCACCACTGATTGTTGTAGCCACTGAAGGCGGTAAATCTGCTAAAGCCATCCGTAAATATTTCCCGGATGCCACCATTTTGGCACTGACTACCAACGAAACTACGGCGCGCCAGCTGATTCTGAGCAAAGGTATCGAAACCCATCTGGTGAAAGAAATTGCTTCAACTGATGATTTCTACCGCATTGGTAAAGAAATGGCGCTGGAAAGCGGATATGCGCAGAAAGGCGATGTTGTGGTAATGGTTTCAGGTGCATTAGTACCAAGCGGAACGACAAATACCGCTTCCGTACATGTCATCTGATTAGCAACTGAATTTTTATTTAAAAAGCGCCTTTTCCAGGCGCTTTTTTTATTGATCGGGTAATACAAATATCGGAAATTTCCAATCGAAATTAACTATTCAAAATCTCGTATGATTAAGGTTAGTCCGATTAAATCTCTCTGTTTTAGCTAATTATTTTCATCATCTTCTGCGAAATGCTGTTTCTTTGAGCGAACGATCAAATTTAAGCATGTTCTCATCAAAAATTTATTCTCAACTCAAAAAGCTTTGTGTAATACTTGTAACGCTACATGGAGATTAACTCAATCTAGAGGGTATAAAGAATGAATCGTACTAAACTGGTACTGGGCGCGGTAATCCTGGCTTCAACTTTGCTGGCTGGTTGCTCAAGCAACGCTAAAATTGACCAACTGTCTTCAGACGTTCAGACTCTGAACGCTAAAGTTGATCAGCTGAGCAACGACGTGAACGCAATCCGTTCTGACGTTCAGGCTGCTAAAGATGACGCAGCTCGTGCTAACCAGCGTCTGGACAACCAGGCTCACTCTTACCGTAAGTAAGAGTTCTGGTTTGAAAAATGGTGCCCTTGTGGCACCATTTTTTTTGTCCTGATTCTGCGTTGCACTGGTCCGAATTCAGGGTTGAGCTTCCGCACCTTTCACTTCATCAATGCTGGCTTGCTCAGCTCACTTCCCCTGCTCCGCTGGCAATGTGCTCTCATCCGTTACCGGTTCTCCGCTGCTCACTAACACCGGCATGCCTGAACGTCGTACTATCGCCTCCTTAATCAACGCCGTATCGCTCTTAGCGCTGTGAGTGAAAGCTTTAAGCTGCGCAGACTGCGCTATGGGCATGGTTTGCGGATCATCCTTGTCATTACGTGACAATGGCTGATGCACTTCAACGTAACGCTTTCCGTCCGGCTCAATCGCGTATTTGACAGGCTGATTGATCACCTGCACGCGGGTACCTTTCGGCACGCTGTTAAACAGGGCTTCAATGTCATCAGGACGCAGGCGAATGCAGCCGGAGCTCACGCGCATGCCGATACCAAAATCGGCGTTGGTGCCATGAATCAAATACTGGCCCGTTCCGCGTGCCAGACGCATGGCGAACAGCCCCATTGGGTTATCTGGCCCTGCCGGTACTACGCCCGGCAACGTAATGCCCTCTTTGGCATAACGCTTGCGGATATTGGTGGTTGGCGTCCAGGTGGGATTAGGGATTTTCTGGCTGATGCTGGTCACCATGGTGGGTGTCATTGCACCTAACTGGCCAATTCCTATCGGATAGACAACGACACGATCTTCATCTTTGGGATAGTAGTAGAGACGCAGTTCAGCAAGGTTAATCACGATGCCTTCACGCGGCGCATCGGGTAGCAGCATCTGCAGCGGTACGGTTAATTGCGTACCTGCTTTCGGTAGCCACGGGTCAACACCGGGATTCGCTTCCAGCATGCCGAGCATGCCTATCTTATAACGCGCTGCAATGCTTTCTAGTGGCCGTTTGTCATCCGGCACAAGGGTCAGGGTATTTTCACCAATTAAACGGCTGTTATCGGCTGGCAGGGGATATTCTGTGGCAAATGCAGGTGCAGAGAGTCCGCAACAGGACAACAGCAATGCACCGGCTAAACGTAAGGCAGGTTTCATGCAATTTTCTCTTTGTCGGATAGAACAGACCCCGGTCAAGCCGGGGTCTGCAGAGTGTAACTTAGCTGAGGGTCTGAGCGTTATGCCGGATCGCGCGGATCATCGCTTCCAGCCCCTGCGAACGCGAGGGAGTGAGGTGTGAGGTCAGCGCTAATTCGCCAAACCAGTGACGCACATCGAGATCGAGAATCTCTGGCGCCTTAAGCCCTTGATATAGGCTAAATACCACTGCAATCAAACCCTTAACAATGGCGGCATCACTATCACCTTCGAAGGCAATCGTGCTATCCGCTTGTGGGGTCATGCGGATCCACACCTGGCTTTGACAGCCAGAAATCACATACTCTGGCTGCTGTAAGCTTTCGGAAGATTCTGGCAATTTTCCACCGAGTTCAATGATGTAGAGGTACTTCTCTTCCCAGTTTGCGCAACGATTGAAGTTACGCACCAATCTCTCTTTATCTGGCAAATTCGCCATGGATCACTCCTGAAATCTACTCAACCGCCCAGCAGACGATGAATACGGGTCAAACCTGCCGCCAGGCGATCGGCTTCTTCTTCGGTGTTGTACAGCGCGAAAGAGGCGCGACACATCGCCGGAACCGCATAATGACGCATCAGCGGCATGGCACAGTGATGTCCGGTGCGAATCGCAATACCGTATTGATCGAGGAAACTGCCGACGTCAAATGCATGATGTTTGCCGAGGTTAAAGGCAACTACGCCGCTGCGACTTTCCGGGCCATAAATCACCAGATCCGGTACTGACGCCAGTTTATCCAGCGCATAACGCATCAGCATTGACTCGCGCTGATGAATCGCATCCAAACCTAACTCAGTAATCCACGTCAGCGCCGCGCCGAGACCAATAATGCCGCCAGTGTTTGGTGTACCCGCTTCAAAGCGCCACGGCGTGGTGTTCCAGGTTGTGCCGGTTGGCAACACAACTTCAGAAATCATCGAACCGCCGCCTTCCCACGGTGGCATAATCTCCTGCAGCGCTTTACGCGCGTACAGCACACCAATACCGGTCGGACCGTAGATTTTATGGCCGGAGAACGCGTAGAAGTCGCAGTCGATATCCTGCACATCCACCGCGTGATGCATCACCGCCTGCGCGCCGTCCACCAGCGTAACCACGCCGGCCGCTTTGGCCTGCGCAACGATCGCTTTCACCGGATTGACCGTGCCGAGCACGTTAGAAACGTGGGTCACCGCCAGCAAACGGGTACGACTGTCGATTAAGCCGCTGAGCTGCTCCAGCGCCAGTTCACCCTGCGCGTTAAGCGGCAGTACGCGAATCTCTGCGCCGGTACGCTGTGCCACCATCTGCCACGGCACGATGTTAGCGTGATGCTCCATCTCGGTGACGATGATGTTATCGCCCGGCTGCAACTGACTGCCACCCCAGCTGTTCGCCACCAGATTGATGGCTTCAGTGGTGCCTTTGACGAAGATGATCTCTTCAGGCGTTGCCGCATTAAGAAAACGCGCCGCTTGATGACGTACGTTCTCCATGTCGGTGGTCGCCTGGGCGCTCAACGAATGGATACCGCGGTGCACGGCTGCATAGCCGTGCTGATAGAAATAACTTTCCGCATTGATGACCGCGAGCGGGCGCTGTGCGCTGGCCGCGCTATCAAGGTAGGCCAGCGGATGTCCGTTGACCTCACGTTTCAGAATCGGAAATTCCGCTCTGATGCGTTCGAGATCGAAACTCATGACTCAACTCCCGGGATACGCGCGGCAATGCGCTGCAGCACCACCTGACGCAGTACCGGATTCTCCAGCGTTTCGGTGAGTTCAGCGGCAAATGCATGGATGATCATACGCTGTGCGGCGGTCTCATCGATGCCGCGCGAGCGCAGATAGAACATCTGCTCTTCATCAATACGACCAATGGTCGCACCGTGGCTGCACTTCACGTCATCAGCATAGATTTCCAGCTGCGGCTTGGTGTCCACTTCCGCCAAACGGCCCAGCAACAGGTTATTGTTGGTCATTTGGCCGTCGGTTTTCAGCGCGTGAGGTGCCACTTTGATCATACCGTTAAACACCGCACGGCCTTTGTCGCGCGCGATGACTTTGTGCATCTGACGGCTAATGCAGTGGCCTTTATTGTGCTCAAGATAGCTGCGGGTATCGCACACTTCCTGATTCACCGGTAAAGACAGGCTGTTGATCGCCAGATTGGTATTTTCGCCATTCAGCTGTGCACTGGTATTGTGACGCGATAAGCCAGCACCCAACAGGAAGCTAGTGGTGCTCACATTTGCGTCACGGCCCATCACCACATCATTGTGCGCAAAGTGATATGACTTTTCGCTCTCAAATGACAGTTTGATGTGCTGCAGTTTGGCATTATCCGCCACGTCGAACGTGAAGCGTGCGCCAGTAAAGTGCGCCACATCATTCAACGTTACGTAGTGCTCAATCACTTCCGCTTCTGCGCTGGCTTCCAGCTGCAGATGGTGACGATGATGCACGGTATTGGTGCCTGCATCCTGCCCGCTGGTAATGTGCAGCAGGTAAAGTGGCTTAGCGGCTGATTTACCACGCGCCAGACGAATGGTTGTGGCTTCTTCCGCCAAACTTTCGGTCAGATGCAGGAACACTTCCGGCTGAATCGGTGCCGGCAGCGGACGACGCTCAGAAGCTTGCGCATGTTGAATGTCAAACAGGCCATTATCGCGGCTGCTTAACTCGGCCTGGAAGCGACCATCAACGAACACCAAGCGCACTGCATCAATCGGCAATGCCAGCGCATCAACCTGCTCAGCGCTCACTTCCTGCGGCTGCGGCAGAACAAACTGCTGCGCCAGCAGACCATCAAGCGGCGTGTATTTCCAGTTCTCGTGCTTACGCGTCGGCAAGCCGACACGCATCAGTTGCTGCCAGTGCTGCTGCGCCTGTAACGAACGCACGTCACCACGCGATTCAAACAGGTGGTGCCACTGCTGCAGGGCGTTATCACTCTTGGTCGGTAAGCCAGCCATAGCCTTGCTCCTCCAACTGTTTCACCAGTGAGAAATCGCCAGACTTAACGATCTTGCCCTGATACAGCACGTGCACGTGGTCTGGCTTGATGTAATCCAGAATGCGCTGGTAGTGCGTAACGATGATGAATGAACGCTTACCGTCGCGCAGGCTGTTAACGCCTTCTGCCACGATTTTCAGCGCATCGATATCCAGACCGGAGTCAGTTTCGTCGAGGATACACAGCTCAGGTTCCAGCGCCGCCATCTGCAGGATGTCATTACGCTTCTTCTCACCGCCAGAGAAACCGACGTTAACTGAACGGGTCAGCAGATCTTCCGGCATCTTCAGCAGCTGGATTTTATCTTCGATAAAGTCCTGGAAGTCGAAACGATCAAGCGGATCCTGCTCACGGTATTTACGTACCGCGTTGACTGAAGTCTGCAGGAAGAACTGGTTGCTGACGCCCGGGATCTCTACCGGATACTGGAACGCCATGAAGATGCCTTCACCGGCACGCTCTTCAGGCTCAAGTTCCAGCAGGTCTTTACCTTTGAACGTGACCGAACCGCCAGTGACTTCGTAATCTTCACGACCCGCCAGCGTTGCAGACAGGGTACTTTTACCTGAACCATTCGGTCCCATGATGGCGTGGACTTCGCCCGGCTTCACTTCAAGGTTCAGACCGCGCAAAATCTCTTTGTCTTCAACGCTAACCTGCAAATCTTTAATGCTTAACATACTCTTTCCTTCACATTGCTTCCGGCAACGGGCATCAGCCCACACTGTGCTCAAGGCTGATAGCTAACAATTTTTGCGCTTCCACAGCGAATTCCAGTGGCAGCTCGGAGAAAACGTCTTTGCAGAAGCCGTTAACGATCATTGAAATCGCATCTTCTTCGCTGATGCCACGCTGCAGGCAGTAGAACATCTGATCTTCACCGATGCGCGAAGTGGTAGCTTCGTGCTCCAGATGCGCCGTGTTGTTACGCGTTTCCACATACGGGAAGGTGTGCGCCCCGCACTCGGCACCAATCAGCATCGAATCACACTGGGTGAAGTTACGCGCGTTGGTGGCGGTTGGCATGATTTTTACCAGACCGCGATAGGTGTTCTGGCTCTTACCCGCAGAGATACCTTTCGAGATGATGGTCGACTTGGTGTTTTTACCAATGTGAATCATCTTGGTGCCGGTATCGGCCTGCTGACGGCCTGCGGTCAACGCCACAGAGTAGAACTCACCAATCGAGTAATCGCCACGCAGAATGCAGCTTGGGTATTTCCAGGTGATCGCAGAGCCGGTCTCGGACTGCGTCCAGGACATCTTGCTGTGATCGCCTTCGCACAGCGCACGCTTGGTGACGAAGTTGAGGATACCGCCCTCGCCTTCACCGCCCGGGAACCAGTTCTGCACGGTGGAATATTTTACTTCCGCATTTTTGTGGATGATCACTTCTACCACGGCTGCGTGCAGCTGATAGGTGTCACGCACGGGCGCGGAGCAACCTTCGATATAGCTAACGTAACTGTCTTCGTCGGCGATCAAAATGGTGCGCTCGAACTGACCGGTCTTAGCCGCATTGATACGGAAATAGGTCGACAGCTCCATCGGGCAACGTACGCCTTTCGGGATGTAAACGAAGGTACCGTCGGAAGCCACTGCAGAGTTCAGCGCGGCAAAAAAGTTATCGTTTGGCGGCACCACAGTGCCGAGATACTTCTGCACCAGCTCGGGATGATCGTGAATCGCTTCGCCGAAGGAGCAGAAAATGATGCCCTGCTTGGCCAGCTTGTCGCGATAGGTGGTCGAAACGGAGACGGAGTCGAAAATCGCATCCACCGCGACTTCACGGCCTTCACGCACCGGAACACCTAACTGATTAAACGCCTCTTCCACTTCCTGCGTCAGGTAATCGCTTGACGCGACGCTGCCTGAGGTTTGGGTAGCGCCGGGTTCAGAAGCACAGCTGTCATCGCAGTTGCCGCAGGACGGCGCGGAGTAGTAGCTGTAATCCTGATAATCCAGTTTTTCGTAGTGCGCTTTCAGCCAGTGCGGCTCTTCCATCTGTTCCCAGGCGCGGAACGCCTTCAGACGGAATTCAAGCATCCATTCAGGTTCGTTACGCTTAGCCGAAATCGCGCGCACCACATCTTCATTGATGCCGTGGGCAAATTCGTCGGTTTGTAACTGGGTAAAGAAGCCCTCTTTATAATTGAGCTTACCTTCCCACATTTGTACATCGTCAGATGCTTCGCTGTGTCGTGACATATTTCACTTACTCGACGCCAAAGCTTTCACCACACCCACAGGCGTGTTGAGCTTTAGGGTTGTTGAATTTAAAAATCTGGTTCAGACCTTCGCGGACGTAATCCAGCTCGGTACCGTCAACAAACGGCATCGCCTGAAGTGGCACAAACAGTTTTGCGCCGAATTGCTCAAACTGCAGGTCGTCATCGGCAGGATCTTTCACCAGGTCCATAACGTACCCAAAACCGGCACAGCCGGACGTTTTCACACCCAGTTTCAATCCCTTGACTTCAGGGTCTTGTTCTACCAGGTTAAGAATCTGTTTTGCTGCCGATTCGGTCAGCGTGAGCCCTTTCCAGACGAAATCTTCGGGTGAAAAAGAGTCGGCATTTACTGATGACATTGTGCTACCTCGTATGTCTGGGCCTTTTCAGGCTATCCCCCTATGGTAGTGATATCAGATATCACTTCAACCTCTTGTTTTGCAGGGATAATCATCTCGTGCTATTTTTTACTGCTGCTTTATTAAGCATAGTCGCTTCCGGGCAGATTGACGGTGGCCTTCCCGTGCGCACCCTGTCTACGTAACCCGTTAAATTGGCGTAAAATTTCTAAAATCAATTTTACGTTTCATTCCTGATTGATAGGTTACGCCTTTCTACTATGTAAATAAATTGTTATTGCCGATTTTACTAACAGGCAGAAGGAATCAATAAAATTTCACAGCGGGAATTGCATTCCTGACGCGGTTGAATATGATAATGATTATCATTAACCAATTAAGGTGGCGATATGACGCTTACCGTCTCAGCCTGGTTACAACATAAAATCGACGAATATAAGTTCTCGGTACGCGATATCACCGTTGACTTCTACATGGCTCAGGCAAAGCTCAACCGCACCGATTGCACCCTCGAACAACTGCGTCGCTTTAACGACACCTGTCTCGATATGGCAGAAATCTGCGAACTGAATGGCGACGACCACAGTTTCCTGCATGCCATGGGCAAGTTGCATCACCGCTTAGTACAGGAGATGGGCAACGCCGATCGTGACCGTTTGTTTCGCATCCAGGCTTATCAACTGGCGCGCCTATCGTTGACACGTCTGTGTCATCAACTGGCGCTCAGCGGCGAGTGGGATCAAGCCACCCGCCTGCAGAGTGATTTCGTCCGTCACGCAGGCTGGATATTCTAATCCAGCTTTGTGACGTCTCCTACAATTTGTTTACATCATTTCCAATAGTGCTTGCAGCGGATGGCGCATGCCATTGCCTTCGGCGCGTTTAACCTGGCTGCGACAGGAGAAACCGGTTGCCAGGCAGCGCTGACGCGGCAGCTTTTGCAACTGCGGATGCCATGACAGCTCGTAAATCCCCAGCGAATTCTCCAGATTTTTACTTTCATGGCCGTAAGTGCCCGCCATGCCGCAACAGCCCACGTTGACATTCTCCAGCTTCGCGCCAAAGCGCGCAAAGATACCCTGCCACTGATTTGGCGTGGACGGCAGTGCCGTCACTTCGGTGCAGTGCGCAAACAGATACCAGGCTTCACCGCTGGCGGTTTGTACCGCGCGCTCCGCCAGCGCGCTGTGCAGCCACTCGTGTACCAGCTGAACGTTAAACTCTCCGCGCTGCTCACCAAGCACCTGCTGGTACTCATCGCGATAACAGAGCACGGTTGCCGGATCAACGCCAACCATCGGCATGCCGAGCTTCGCCACACGATTCAGGAAGTCTGCGGTTTTGCTGGCAGTGCGCGCAAAGCGTTGCAGGAAACCTTTCACATGCTGCGCTTTGCCATTTGGCGAAAACGGCAGCAGCACCGGGCGATATCCGAGCTTCTCAATCAGTTTGACGAAATCAGTAACCAGTTGCGCTTCGTAATAGCTGGTGAAGGGATCCTGCACCACCAGCACACAGTTTTCACGTTGCGTACTGTCGAGCGCCTCCAGCTGTTCTAACGTCAGGTTCATCGCCGGATGACCGCTCAGCTGCTGCTTCAGGCTCGGTGACGACAACAGCGGCAGATCGACCATGCCGATGTGAGTTTGACTGAGTTCACGCATCCACGGCTGCTTCAGGAAGAAGTTAAACACGTTGGGCGCCTTGGCCATTAACGGTGCATAACTCTCAACGCTGGCCACCAGATGATCGCTCATCGGGCGCAGATAGCGGGTGTGATACAGCTGCAGGAAGCGCGAACGGAAATTCGGCACATCAATCTTAATCGGGCATTGTGTCGAACAGGCTTTACACGCCAGACAGCCCGACATGGCCTCTTTCACTTCGTGCGAAAAATCATATTCACCCTGCTTCGCGTGCCAGGTGTTACGCGTGCGCTGAATTAAGCTGCGCAGGCTAGCGCCCTGATGAGGAAGCGCCTTTTCCAGCTGGTTGGGATCCACACCCTGTTCGGAGAGCAAGCGCAGCCATTCACGCGTTAAGGTAGCGCGCCCTTTCGGCGAGTGAATGCGATTACGGGTGATTTTCATCGATGGGCACATCGGGCTGCGCGCGTCGAAATTGAAGCATAAACCGTTACCGTTACACTCCATCGCACCGCGCCACTCATTACGCACCGTGACGGGAATCTGTCGATCGTAAGTGCCGCGCTTCACGGCATCGACCTGCATCATCGCTTCGTTACTGCCTAATGGTGTACAGATCTTGCCTGGATTAAGGCGATTATCGGGATCGAAGGCGGCTTTAATACGCCGCAGCTCATTGAACAGCGTTTCGCCAAAGAATTCAGGACTGTATTGCGCACGGAAGCCTTTACCGTGTTCACCCCACAGCAGACCGCCATAACGCGCAGTCAGCGCCACTACTTCATCAGAGATCTGCTTCATCAGCAGCTCCTGCTGCGGATCGCACATATCCAGCGCGGGACGTACGTGCAGCACGCCAGCATCGACGTGGCCAAACATGCCATAGCTCAGGCCGTGGCTGTCCAGCAGTGCGCGAAACTCGACGATGTAATCGGCGAGATGTTCAGGTGGCACCGCGGTATCCTCGACAAACGGAATCGGTTTGGCACGTCCTTTGGCGTTCCCCAACAGGCCCACCGCTTTTTTGCGCATATTATAGATGCGCTCAATGCCGTTCAAATCGTCACACAGCTGGTAGCCGATGACGCCGCCGGATTGCTGCAGCATCAACTCATCCAGTCGCCGACACAGCATAGCGATCTGCTGTTCAATCAGCTCGCCATCGTCTCCGGCAAATTCGACGATATTCAGGCCCAGCATCTCTTTATCGGGTACATCGGTAATCAATTCGTTAACCGAGTGCCAGACAATATCTTCACGTGCCAGGTTGAGTACTTTGGAATCGACGGTTTCTACCGACAGCGCTTTTGCTTCCACCATAAAAGGCGCATTACGCAGCGCTGAGTCGAACGAATCGTACTTGATGTTTACCAGACGACGCACTTTGGGAATGGGCGTGATATCGAGGCGCGCCTCGGTGATAAACGCCAACGTGCCCTCCGCACCGCACAGCAGACGCGTCAGATCGAAGGTCTGCAAATCGTCGCTGAACACGTGGCGCAGGTCGTAACCGGTCAGGAAACGATTGAGCTTGGGGAATTTTTCGAGAATCAGATCGCGCTGTTCGCGGCAGCGGGTTAATACCTGCTGATAGATGCGGCCTTCAGCGGTGGGCGTGCTCGCCAGCTGTTCCGCCAGTTCGGTGGGCATGGCGCGCGTATCAAGAATATCGCCGCCCAGCAGCACCGCGCGCAGACCTTCGACGTGATCGGAGGTTTTGCCATACACCAATGATCCCTGTCCGGAAGCATCGGTGTTAATCATGCCGCCTAAGGTGGCGCGATTACTGGTAGAGAGTTCCGGTGAGAAGAAAAAGCCATACGGCTTCAGCCACGCATTGAGTTGATCCTTTACCACGCCCGCTTCAACACGCACCCAACCTTGTTCGGTATTGATCTCCAGGATGCGGTTCATGTAGCGCGACATGTCCACCACGATGCCCTGATTCAGCGACTGCCCGTTGGTGCCGGTACCGCCGCCGCGGGGAGTAAACACCAGGCTAGTGAAGCGGTCTTCACCGGCCAGACGCGCAATCAGCGCCACATCGGCCGTGGAGCGTGGAAACAGCGCCGCATCGGGCAGCAGTTGATAAATGCTGTTATCGGTGGAGAGCGAGAGGCGATCGGCATAGCTGGTGGCGGTATCGCCGGTAAAACCTTGCTCTTTTAGGGACTGCAGGAATGTCAGCACCAGTTGAACGAGGCCCGGTGCCTGAGAAATCTGTGGGATCATTATTGAGTGACCGAGATGTTGTAAACGTTTGCGTCGTCATTTTTTTCAGCCCTTGGTTTTATCATATTTTTTTGCTGGCTGCTGTTTTTTCAGGAATGCGTGCCGCTTCCGCTGCTTTTCCTGTTTAATTTTCGGGAAATAGATCATCATTAATCAGGGCTGTTCAGCCCCACTCTGAAGGATTCAATCGAGGTTAACCGTTGTGATGAAAAGCTTGCAACGCGGTATGGACTTACCGCAAATGCTGTTTTCGCTGATGTTCATTCTGATCATGATCATCGCCTGTCTGTGGGTGGTGCAGCCGTTTATTCTGGGCTTCGCCTGGGCCAGCATGGTGGTGATTGCTACCTGGCCATTGATGATTCATCTGCAACATCTGCTGTGGGGACGACGCTCGCTGGCGGTGATCGCCATGACTATTTTGCTATTACTGCTGTTTATTATTCCTATTGCTCTGCTGGTCAGCAGCCTGATTGATAACAGTGCGCCGGTAATTACCTGGGCGACGCAGCGCCATCTGGTGATGCCTGATTTCGCCTGGCTACGTGAGATTCCTTATGCGGGCAGAAAACTCTACTCCAGCTATCACAAGTTAGTCGATGGCGGTGGCTCGGCGATACTGAGCCAGGTGCAGCCTTATATTGGTCGGACGACAGGCTTCTTCGTCGCGCAGGCCGGGCACTTTGGTCGTTTTATGATGCATCTCATCGTGATGCTGCTGTTCAGCGTGCTGCTCTACTGGCGCGGGGAACAGGTTGGGCACGGCATTCGTCATTTTGCTTATCGCATGAGCGGACGCCGCGGCGATGCCGCAGTGCTGTTAGCGGGTCAAGCCATTCGGGCCGTGGCGCTGGGTGTGGTGGTCACCGCACTGGTGCAAGGCGTGCTAGGCGGCATTGGGCTGGCGATTTCCGGCATTCCTTATGCCACATTGCTGACCGTGCTGATGATTCTGACCTGCCTGGTGCAGCTCGGTCCGCTGGTGGTGCTGGTTCCGGCCATTATCTGGCTTTACTGGAGCGGCGATACCACCTGGGGCACGGTGCTGCTGGTGTGGAGTTGTGTGGTAGGTACGCTGGATAGCGTGTTGCGCCCGGTACTGATTAGCATGGGTGCAGATTTGCCGATGATCCTGATTCTCTCCGGCGTCATTGGCGGTTTAATTGCCTTTGGTATGATCGGTCTGTTTATCGGTCCAGTGGTACTGGCCGTCTCTTATCGACTGGTTTCGGTGTGGATGCATGAAGCGCCCGAACCGGATGATGATATGCAAACCGCCATTGAAGCCCTCGCCGAGCACGAAGAAGAGCATCCTTAAGGTAAAATTGTTGCTGAGATGAATTTTGTCAGGTGCGCCCCCGTGCGCACCAAACTTTCCGCTGCCAATACTCCGTTTTACACTGGCCTTACTTTAACCCGCCTAATGCCCCCGTTCATTTCAGTGAAACAATAATTTTTTTCCATAAGCGATTTTTAAGATAAAACGCAGTTTTCGCTGCTTTAGGCGGGATTCGTTAATCGAATGATTATTTTTCAAACTGAATCAGGCGCGAAAACCTCAGAAAATCTCCATGAAAGGTTATCAGCTTTAAACTAATAAGAGGATTCTTAAAGACGCCAGCGAGCCTGATCAATAACATGTTTCCTATGTTTGGAATCAAGCTACTGATTTTTAAACAACCTTATTCCCCTGAGTAAAGTGAAGAATTGCTGTGTGTAGTCTTTGCCCATCCCCTGTGATGGGCTTTTTTTTGTCTGTTATTAATGCAAAAAAATAAGGCCAGCAGAGCTGACCTTAATGATTTTAACCTCAACGCATCAGATTCATGCCCGATACGTCAAAATTACCGTTTGGTTAATGTTTCGCGGCGTTCAGCTCAGCTAAACCTAACCAGGTTTCCACTACGGTATCCGGATTGAGCGACAGGCTATCAATGCCCTGCTCCATCAGCCATGCGGCAAAGTCCTGATGATCGGACGGTCCTTGCCCACAAATACCAACGTATTTACCCTGTTTTTTCGCTGCCTTGATGGCCATCGACAGTAGCGCTTTCACCGCATCATTGCGCTCATCAAACAGAGCCGACACCACGCCGGAATCGCGATCGAGCCCCAGCGCCAGCTGCGTCATATCGTTAGAACCGATAGAGAAGCCATCAAAGTGCTCAAGGAACTGTTCCGCCAGCAAGGCATTTGACGGAATCTCACACATCATGATCACCTTGAGACCGTTCTCGCCGCGCTTCAGGCCATTTTTTGCTAATTCCGCCACCACCGCTTCGGCTTGATCGACGGTGCGCACAAACGGGATCATGATCTCGACGTTGGTCAGCCCCATCTCGTTACGTACGCGTTTCACTGCTTCACACTCCAGCTTGAAGCAGTCGCGGAAATTGTCGGCCACGTAACGACCGGCACCGCGGAAGCCGAGCATCGGGTTCTCTTCCTCCGGCTCATAACGCTCGCCGCCTACCAGGTTGGCGTATTCGTTAGTTTTGAAATCAGAGAGACGGACGATCACGCGCTTCGGTGCAAACGCCGCGCCCAGCGTAGCAATCCCTTCGGTCAAACGGCCGATGTAGAACTCAATGGGGTCGTCAAAACCTTTCATCATCTGACGAATCTGCTGTTGCAGCTCCGGCGTTTGCTGATCAAACTCCAGCAGCGCTTTCGGATGCACGCCAATCATACGGTTAATGATGAATTCGAGACGCGCCAGGCCTACCCCTTCGTTTGGCAAGCAGGCGAAGTCAAAGGCCCGATCCGGGTTACCAATGTTCATCATAATTTTCAGCGGCAGATCCGGCATGGTGTCGACCTGCGAGCTGGTCACTTCAAAATCCAGTAGCTCGCCATACACATAACCGGTATCGCCTTCGGCGCAGGAAACCGTGACTTTATGACCATCTTTGAGGTGATCGGTAGCATCACCACAGCCCACCACCGCGGGAATACCCAGTTCACGCGCGATGATCGCCGCGTGGCAGGTACGACCGCCGCGATTGGTGACAATGGCCGACGCTTTCTTCATGATCGGTTCCCAATCAGGATCGGTCATATCGGTTACCAGCACATCGCCTTTTTCAATGCGGTGCATCTCGCTAATATCGTGAATGACCTTCACTTCGCCAGCGCCAATGCGATGACCAATGGCGCGGCCTTCAACCACCACCTTGCCTTTACCCTGCAGCGTATAGCGCTCCATGACCTGGCCATTAGAGCGTACCGTTTCCGGACGCGCCTGCACGATAAACAGTTTGCCGGTGTGGCCATCTTTCGCCCACTCAATGTCCATCGGACGCTTATAGTGCTGCTCAATCAGCACCGCCTGACGCGCCAGCGCCTGCACTTCGTCATCGGTTAAACTGAAGCGATCGCGCTGCTCCTGCTCAACATCTTCAATGCGCACCTGCTCGCCATGCTCCTGCGAATCGGCATACACCATGCGCAGCTTTTTCGAGCCCATGGTGCGGCGCACAATCGCCGGGCGATTGGCTGCCAGCGTCGGTTTGTGGACGTAGAACTCATCGGGGTTAACCGCGCCCTGCACCACCATTTCACCCAAACCGTACGCCGAGGTGATAAACACCACCTGATCAAAGCCCGATTCGGTATCAATGGTGAACATTACGCCAGACGAAGCGAGGTCCGATCGCACCATGCGCTGAATACCGGCTGACAGCGCGACGCCGCGATGGTCGTAGCCCTGGTGCACACGATAAGAGATGGCACGATCGTTAAATAAGGAAGCGTAAACGTGTTTGACTGCGATAATCACCGCGTCATAGCCCTGCACGTTGAGGAACGTTTCTTGCTGGCCAGCAAACGAGGCGTCGGGCATATCCTCGGCGGTCGCTGATGAGCGCACCGCGAAGGAGGCCTCAGCATCATCCGCAGAGAGTTGTTCGTAGGCGCTGCGAATCGCCGCCTCCAACTCAGGTTGGAATGGCGTATCGACCACCCATTGACGAATTTGTTTACCCGCTTGCGCGAGTTCAGCAACATCATCAACATCCGTTTTATCCAGCAAATCATAAATACGCTGGTTCAGTCCGCTTTGATCGAGAAACAGATTAAACGCGTAAGATGTGGTCGCGTAGCCATTTGGCACGGAAACGCCCAGCGACGACAAATTAGTAATCATTTCTCCGAGGGAGGCATTTTTACCTCCCACCCGATCAACATCATGCATGCCAAGCTGGTTGTACCAGAGCACTAGCGACTGTTGGTCTTGATTGGACATTGAGATTATCCTTTTAAATGATGTGAATACACATGGAACATTTTGCTGTTCGCCAAAACAGCCTGGCACAACCGATTAATAAAGACTAAGTGTTGAATCGTTAAAGCAGGAAAAGAGCGGCAAAATAGGATTAGTACTTAGAATTACCTGAGTTGCGCAACCGGGCTATTTCAGGTTAATTGATTGCTGTGGTGATATTTTTCCCCTTTTCAGAGGGTTAGCGATTGATTTTTGTTGCGCAACGCCTGCACACTTTATTTCATGCGCGAAAAGGAAAATGCGCGAAAATAGCGCTTTTCAAAACACCATTTCATCTAAAATTGATTATTCGCTTATTCATCTTTGTGAGCGCATTAGCGGACAATATGGATATTTCATTTTACTATTATTTAAAATGAAATATTGTCATTGTTAATTTGGTCATGGGTACGCAAGAGGATTATTCGCACTATGAATACTGAACGCAGCGTCTTTTACATTTCTGATGGTACCGCCATTACCGCCGAAGTGCTCGGGCATGCGGTGCTGTCACAGTTCCCGGTGATGACCCATAGCGTGACGCTGCCGTTTGTGGAGAATGTGCAGCGCGCGCAGGCGGTTAAAGCACAGATCAACGCGTTGTATCAGCAGAGCGGCCTACGTCCAGTGGTGTTTTTTTCCATTGTCACCCCCGACGTGCGCGAAATTATTCTGGAGAGCGAAGGCTTTTGTCAGGACATCGTGCAGGCGCTGGTGGCGCCGTTGCAGAGCGAACTGGGCGTCGCATCGATGCCGGTAGCGCACCGAACGCACGGATTAACCGCCAGCAATCTGGGTAAATACGACGCGCGTATTGCGGCGATCGATTACACCCTCGCACATGATGACGGTATTTCGTTACGTGGCCTGGAGGATGCGCAGGTGATTTTGCTCGGCGTGTCGCGCTGCGGTAAAACCCCCACCAGCCTCTACCTGGCAATGCAATTTGGCGTGCGTGCCGCCAACTATCCCTTCATCGCGGATGACATGGATAACCTGAAGCTGCCGCCGGCGCTGCGTGCGCATCAGCATAAGCTGTTCGGCCTGACCATCGATCCGGAGCGTCTGGCGGCGATTCGACAGGAGCGCGCGGAAAATACCCGCTATGCGTCGCTGCGCCAATGCCGCCTGGAAGTGGGCGAAGTGGAAGCGCTGTTCCGCACTAACCAGATTCGTTACCTCAACAGTACCAACTATTCGGTGGAAGAGATCGCCACCAAAATCCTCGATATCATGGGCCTCAGCCGCAGCATGTATTAACAGCCTTCTATTGTGTCGCCAACTTTGGCGACCTCATGGGCTGAGAATCCACCTGTATTTAGGGCGTAAAGCCTGGCTTCCGTCTTGTTTTATGCCCTTTGTTTTTAGCAGGTTGAATTCGCAGACTATTAGTTTATTGTGACCACCATCACTTCCCGGTATTTCACCGCTGCGAAGAACCCATTTTTGAGAATCTCAATGAACAAGACTGATGAACTGCGCACCGCGCGCATCGGTAGCCTGCTGACTCCGGCTGCACTCGCGCATGAACACCCCATTTCGGCGGACATTGCCGCCAACGTCACCGCGGCACGCCAACGCATTGCGCGTATTCTGACCGGTGAAGATCCACGTCTGCTGGTGATTATCGGCCCATGCTCGCTGCACGATCCCAAAGCGGCGATGGAATATGCCCAGCGTCTGAATGTGCTGCGCGAGCGCTATCAGGATCGCCTGGAAATTGTGATGCGCGCCTACTTCGAAAAGCCCCGCACCGTCGTGGGCTGGAAAGGCCTGATTTCCGATCCAGATTTGGATGGCAGTTACGATGTGAATCGCGGCATTGCTATTGCCCGCAAATTGCTGCTGGATATCAATGCGCTGGGCATGCCGACCGCCACCGAATTTCTCGATATGGTGATCGGCCAATTTATTGCCGACCTGATTAGCTGGGGCGCGATTGGCGCGCGTACCACCGAAAGCCAGATTCACCGTGAAATGGCCTCGGCGCTCTCCTGTCCGGTGGGCTTTAAAAATGGCACCGACGGCAACGTACAGATCGCGGTAGATGCGATTCGCGCCGCGCGTGCCAGCCATATGTTCCTGTCACCCGATAAAAACGGTCAGATGACCATTTATCAAACCAGCGGCAACCCGCATGGTCATGTGATCCTGCGCGGCGGTCGTCAGCCCAACTATCACGCTGAAGATGTGGCAGCGGCGGCAGCGAATTTGCGTGATTTCAACCTGCCTGAGCAATTGGTGATCGACTTTAGCCACGGCAATTGCCTGAAGCAGCATGGTCGTCAGCGTGACGTTGCCGATGATGTGGCCGCGCAAATCCGCGCGGTTTCACGTGCGGTTGCCGGCGTGATGATTGAGAGTTTCCTGCAGGAAGGGAATCAAAAAGTGGTGAGCGGTGAAGCGTTAACCTATGGCCAATCGATCACCGATCCGTGCCTCGGCTGGGAAGACAGCGCCGAGGTGCTGGCGAAACTGGCTGCCGCAGTCGACAGCCGTTTCAACTAACGCTTAGCTGGAGCAGCTCACTTCCAGCGTTTTGCCCCACTCTGGCGGCCGTTGGCGCAACTCAGCGCTAACGGCCGCATCGCTATACGGCTGCTGTAACGCGTTATGCAGCCTGGCTAACGCCGTCGTCTCGCCTTTCTCAACCTCTTCAATCACCTGCTGTGCCAGATAGTTGCGCAACACCAGTGCCGGATTGGCTGCTTTCATTACCGCCTGACGCTGCTCATCGCTGGCCTGGTCTTGTAACAGGCGCTGGCGATAGTCGCTGTACCAGCGATCAAAGGCGGCGCGATCGATAAACTCATCACGCAGCGGCGAACGGGTTTCCTGCTGTTGGGTGTCGCTTAGCATGCGGAAGGTCAGCGTGTAATCGCTGTGTTCTGCGGTCATCAGTGACAGCAAGCCGGTGAGAATAGTGTTGTCATTGGCATCTGCTGTCAGCAAACCAAGCTTAGCGCGCATCTTCTCACCCCAAACGCGCATCAACTCATTTTCATACTGGCCGAGCGCCTGCTTAAGCTGTTCGGTACTCAGCAAACCGGATAAGGCATGTGCCAGTCGATTCAGGTTCCACAGGCCAATCATCGGCTGATTTTCGAAGGCGTAGCGCCCCTGATAATCACTGTGATTGCAGATATAGTTCGGCTGATAGTCGTCGAGGAAACCGTACGGACCGTAATCCAGCGTCAATCCCAGAATCGACATGTTATCGGTGTTCATCACGCCGTGCGCAAAGCCAACGCTTTGCCAATGCGCGATCAGGCTGGCGGTTCGTTTCACGATATCAGTGAACCACAGCTGATAACGATCCGCTTCATCCTGCAGTTGCGGCCAGTGATGGCGAATCGCGTAATCCGCCAGCATACGCACTTTGTCTTGCTCACCCGCATAATAGACGTGTTCAAAATGGCCGAATCGCAGATGGCTTTCCGCAATGCGCATCAACATCGCGCCGCGCTCCTGCGTTTCGCGCAGTACCGGCTCATCACCAATCGCTAACGCCAGCGCGCGCGTAGTGGGAATCCCCAGATGGTGCAGCGCTTCGGAAGCGAGGAATTCCCGCACGCTGGAACGGATCACCGCGCGTCCATCGCCCATTCGCGAATAGGGCGTTAATCCTGCTCCTTTCAGGTGCCAGTCCAGCTTGCCACCCCTGGACAGCTGCTGTTCACCGAGCAAAATGCCGCGTCCGTCGCCCAGCTGTCCGGCCCAAACGCCAAACTGGTGGCCGCTGTAAACCTGTGCCAGCGGCGACATGCCGGGCAGCAGCTCACGTCCTGACCATACGCCGTGGCCGTTGCCGGCAAAGAGCGCATCGTCTACCCCCATCTCTTGCGCCAGCGGTGCATTGTGATAAAACAGCCGTCCACCCGCCAGCGGCGTCGGCGGCAGCGCGGTGTAGAATCCGGGTAATTCTTGCTGCCAGCTATTGGTAAATTGCATCGATACTCCTGAAGGTGCACTTTAACAAGGCACCAGCATTGAGTTTTAAGATAAAGCAGAGTGTAACGCCGACGCGGCGCGGAAGACAGGCGAAAGGATTACTGCTGCGAAGGCGTGGGTAAATCAAGGTCGGAATAAATCAGATCGTTCAAGCGTTCGGCCTTAACCACCGGGAACAGGCTGCCCTGCAGCTGCGCACCGCTAAGCGTGTTCATCTTTTCCATCATTTGGTTATCATCGACACCGCAAATAATGATCTGCTCTGCAAAATCAGAGAAAGTATCGATAACCGTTTGAATAAATGGCGTAAAGGAAGCGCGCTTAGCCAACCCCTGAATAAAGGCTTTATCCAGTTTCAGGACGCTAAACAGATTATCGTACACCGCATTTGCCGGTGCTTTTCCTGCGCCAAATTGTGAAAGCGATAAACGAAATTCGTGTTGCAACGCCGCTAACAGAGGATGGGATTTACCCAATGCCAATTGCGGAAACGTTTCGCTGATATCCAAAACAATAAAAGGAATTTGTTTGAATTTTCTTAACAGAAACTCGCTGGCTAAAAGTGTATTTGCCATAGAATCATCAATACGAACCAAAGCGATAATTTGATTGAGCTCAAAAAAGTCGCGGTACTTTTCCAGCAATGAAAGTTGGCTCTGTAACAGACGTAATTGCTGCGCATCATCCAGCTGCGGCAACAGCAAATCCTGCGGCAGCGTAATAGGTGCGCTGTCGTGGACAAATTGCGTAACCAGCTCGACCGCAGTCAGCTGGCCCGTCAGAGAATAAACTGGATAAAACCAGGTTTCCGACTGATAGTCGGCAGACAGATGGACTTTCATTTTACAAGCCAGAAGCAATGGCAATTGGCGCATCGTATATCAACGAAAACAACCAGGCAATAGGACCAAACGTTTGAAGAGATGCCGTTTTCAGTCTTATTACGTCGGTTTAAGCCGCAAATAATACTTAAGCCAAATAAGCCGGGTTAATGTCCATACCAATTAAATAAAATTACGCTTTATTTTTAGTATTAAATCAATGGCGGGTAAAGTGCCATTTTAAATGATAGTTAAATATCGGCACAATTCGGATTTAATTCAGGGTGAATAACCCTTATTTTTTCGCGCTTTTATTGCTCAAACAGATCCACGTTTAGATGCGACGCGCCTGCCAAAATACTTTGCGCCAGTAAACATTGTCCAGCGAGGAGCGAATCACACCCTGACTGGTAGAGGCGTGAATAAAGGTGTTGTCGGTATCATAAATACCCACATGCAAACCATTTTCTCCACTACCGGTTTTGAAGAACACCAGATCGCCAGGCAGCAGATCGTCTTTATTGATACGGGTACCAATGTCGGTTTGATCGATAGTCGAACGCGGTAGCTGCATGTCGAATTTATCGCGGAAAGTGAGATAGACAAAACCCGAGCAATCGACACCACCCCGACTTAAACCGCCGTAGCGATAGGGCGTGCCGCGCCAGCGGCTAAGCTGCTCGTTGAGCTGGGCAATTACGGTGATGGAATCGGACAGACGACCATTGGGCGGCGGTGCATGATGGCTACAACCGGCCAGCAACAGTGCCAAAATAAAAATCGTCAGCCGCATCAGCGTTTTCCTTCATTCCTTGTCCGGCTGACACTTTAGCGGCAAAGCGCTACGGCACGCAATCCTCTGTCAGGGAATAAACAGCAGCGGACCTTGTGCGGTATCGATTTGTTCAAACGGAGTTTGATAGAGTGGCGCTAATTGTGCCGCAGTTAACACCGCGCTGGCCCTGCCTTGTTTAACCACCTCGCCCCGATGCATCAACCACACGCGGTCGGCATGGCGCAGGCTGTGATTAAGGTCGTGGCCGCTGGCGACAATTGCCAGTCCGCTACGGCACAGCTCAGCCAGCAGCTTATCGACTGCCCGCTGCTGCGCCACATCCAGCGCACTCATTGGTTCATCTAATAGCAGCAGCTTGCCGCGTGGATTAAGCGCCGGATGGACCTGTAGCACCACGGCAGCCAGACGCACCCGTTGCCACTCTCCGCCGGAAAGCTGCGTCACACTGCGGGTCAGCTTGTCTTGTAGCCCCAGTTGAGCCAGTACGTCTTGTAAAACAACGTCGGTTTCAGCCGTTAGTAGCGCGATGTGCATACGCAGATAGTGCCACACCGGCATCTGTCCCGGCGCCATCTGCTGCTGAGGCAGCCAGCCACGCAGCTGCGCCAACGCCGCCCCGCTAAGCGCCGCCAGCGCTGTACCGCCGATCAGCATGCTGCCCTGGCTCGGCAACAAGCCTGACAGCATCGCCAGCAGCGTACTTTTGCCGGCACCGTTCGGCCCAACCAGGTGCACCAGTTCACCGGCGTTGACGCAAAGTTCGACCGGAGCCAGTCGCCCTGAGACGCTGGCTCCGTGGCACTGCAGCACCATTTACTCTGCCAGCGCCTGCTCAACGCGTTTCAGAATGATCGGGTCATCCGGCGTCATATCCGGTGAGAAGCGTGCAATCACCTGGCCCTGCTTATTGATGAGGAATTTCTCGAAGTTCCACAGAATATCGCCCAGCGCTTTAGGTGCACGGCCTTTACTCTCCATACGTTCGAGGAACCCGCTGCCTTCCGGACGCTGCGCAACCGGTTGTGCCGCCGTCAGCTGCGCATACAGCGGATGACGCTGTTCACCGTTGACATCGGTTTTATCAAACATGGGGAAGGTAACGCCGTAAGTGGTGCTGCAGAAGGTTTTGATCTCTTCGTTACTGCCCGGCTCTTGCTCGAGGAATTGATTGCACGGGAAACCGAGCACGCTGAAATTTTTATCCTGCCAGGCTTTTTGCAACGATTCCAGCTGCTCATACTGCGCCGTCAGGCCACATTTTGAGGCCACATTCACCACCAGCAATACTTTTCCTTCATATGCTGCCAGCGTGGTTTTCTCTCCATCCAGCGTGACCAGTTCAGTTTGATAAATGCTCATAGTCGATTCCTGTTGTTGATAACACGTTGCCAGCCAAAGCTAGCGCGAAGACTTCACTAATAACACGATAAACAGCGGCGCGCCGAGCGTGGCGGTTACCACACCGATCGGCAGTTCGGCCGAGGTTAAAACCAGCCGAGCAATAATATCTGCGCCGAGCAGTACCGCCGCACCCGCCAACGCTGCCGCCGGAAGCAGATAGCGGTGATCGCTTAAACCACTGAGGCGTAATAGATGCGGAATGACCAGGCCAACAAAGCCAATTGCGCCGGCCATCGCCACGCTAACGCCGACTAACCAACCCATAGCCAGTACCAGCAAATTGCGCCACAGCAGCAGCGGCAAACCCAGCTGACGCGCTGAGGTTTCACCCAGCGCCAGTAAGTTAAGCGTACGCGCGGTAGCAATTAACAGCAGCGTGACCGGCAACAGCGCCAGCATCATCCAGCCATAGCGCCAGTCAATGCCGCTAAAACCGCCCATCATCCAGTACATGAGCTGGCGCAGATCGAGGCTGGTGCTAAAGTACACCGCCCACGTCATGATCGCGCTACAGATAATGCCCAGCGCTACGCCGGTTAGCAGTAAACGGCTCACCGATAACTGTTGGCGCGCGAAATGCAGCAAAAGAAGCGTAATCAGTAGTGCGCCAGCCATCGCCGCCAGCGCTAAGCTCCATAATGAGCCGTTACCGAGCATCACGCCCATCACCAAACCAATGCCAGCGCCATTAGACACGCCAAGCAAGCCCGGTTCCGCTAGCGGATTGTTGAACAGTGCCTGCATCACCACACCACATACCGCCAGCGCCGCGCCAACCAGCACCACTGCCAGCGTACGCGGCATGCGCAGTTGCCAGACGAACAGATCGCCATTGGCCGAAAACCATTGGGTGGGGGAAATCCAGCTGTCACCGGCACACAGGCTAAGTCCAATCAACAGCACTAACAGCACGCTGAGTGCGATAAGCCAGCGCTGGCTGCGGCGATTTGCCTGACGGGCAAGCTGATCCAGCAGAGTCATAGATAAGATTGGCTGAGAAAACAGAGATTTGATTGTAGAGGGATTACAGCAAAAAGAAAGCGGCGCTGTGAAGGCGCCGCTGGACGTGTACTACTGATGCGGAGGAATCGGCTGGCCGTGATTATCATGCTTCTGCTGCTTATCACGCTGATCGTGATGCTGCGACTGCTGATGTGGCTGGCGTGGGTTATCCCGGTGCGCACCATTGCCTGGATGCTGGGCCTGCCAGCCGTTACCATTCCAGTAACCGTGCGGGCCTTTGGTGCCAATACGCTGGTTATGATGCTGCTTCCACCAGGTTGGTGCACGCCAGTCGTAACCATCCCAATAGTAGCCTCGCTTATCTTGATCGCCAATATGAATGGAAACACCTGGCGTGTTGATGTTGACGGAAACATTGGCGCTAGCCAACAGCGGCATGCCTAACAGGATGCTTAATAAAAGTGCGGTCTTTTTCATTATTCAAACCAGTTGCTGTGTGATGGCGCTGTTATAACAAAAGCGTTGCCGCAGTCACTATCGGCGCGGACCGATTTTCACCCTATTTTCCGGATGATTACGCAATCCTTACATCGTGAATACATCGTGCAGAACGGCCAGTTTTCAGGCAAAAAAAAGGCCGCTAAGCGGCCTTTTTGTCGTACTGAAATTAGTCAGCATCCTTGGGTGTCGCGTTCTCAACGCGACTTTTCAACTTCTGTCCCGGACGGAATGTCACCACTCGGCGCGCGGTGATAGGAATATCTTCCCCCGTCTTCGGGTTACGGCCCGGACGCTGGTTTTTGTCACGCAGATCAAAATTACCAAATCCGGACAGTTTTACCTGTTCTCCGTTTTCCAACGCGCGGCGAACCTCTTCAAAAAAAAGTTCAACCAACTCTTTGGCATCACGTTTGCTCAACCCGAGTTTTTCAAACAGGTACTCTGACATTTCAGCTTTTGTAAGCGCCATAGGTTCAATCCCTCAAGGTTGCCTGGAATCGCTCTTTTAATGCCGCAACGCATTTAGCAACGGTCGCGGCAATCTCCTCTTCTTCGAGTGTCCGGCTGGTATCCTGCAAAATCAGGCTAATCGCAAGGCTCTTTTCACCTTCGTTTACGCCCTTACCACGGTACACGTCAAACAAGTTTACGCCAACTACCTGATTTACGCCAACTTTCTTACACTCCGCAATGATATCTGCTGCTGGCACGTTTTCAGCCACCACCACAGCGATATCGCGACGGTTTGCCGGGAAGCGTGAAATCTCGCGCGCATCAGGCAGGACGCGGTCTGCGACCTTATTCCAAAGCAGTTCAAACACTAAGGTGCGACCATTAAGATCCAGCTTACGTTCCAGCTCTGGATGAACCACACCGATAAATCCGATTCGTTCACCGTGTAAATAAATTGCGGCGCTTTGTCCTGGGTGCAGCGCCGGATTGGCTTCCGCACGGAAGGAAATCTCATCGAGTTTACCGGTCAAATCCAGCAGCGATTCTAAATCGCCTTTCAAATCATAGAAGTCAACCGTCTGACGCGCCAGATCCCAATGCTCTTCGTAGCGATTACCGCTTAAAACACCGGCCAGCATAAGATCCTGGCGAATGCCCAGATCGGCCTGTGTATCAGGTACAAAGCGCAAACCACTCTCAAACAGGCGCACGCGGCCCTGCTGACGGTTTTGGTTGTACACCACCGCCCCCAGCAAACCGTTCCACAACGATAGGCGCATCGCCGACATATCGCTTGAGATCGGGCTTGGCAGAATCAGGGCTTCTTCACCTGGATGCAGCAGCTGCTGCAGTTTTGGATCAACGAAGCTATAAGTAATCGCTTCCTGATAGCCTTTATCAACCAACAGATTTTTCGCGCGTTTCAGCGACAGATCGGCTTCGCGATGCTGCGTCATGATCAGGCTGGCTTTTACCGGCACATCGGGGATGTTGTTGTAGCCGTACACGCGAGCCACTTCTTCCACCAGGTCTTCTTCGATAGCCATATCGAAGCGCCAGCTTGGCGCTACGGCTTGCCATTCACCGCTACCCACCGTCACTTCGCAACCGAGACGCGTCAGGATATCGGTCACCTGATCGTCGGCAATGACGTGGCCAATTAAACGGTCAAGCTTTTCACGACGCAGCGTGATGGTGGCGCGCGGCGGCAACGCATTCGCGTCAGTTTGATCGATAACCGGGCCGGCTTCGCCGCCACAGATATCCAGCAGCAGCTGTGTGGCACGCTCAATCGCCTTGTGCTGCAGCGCGGGATCGACACCACGCTCGTAGCGATGCGATGCGTCGGTATGCAGGCCCTGACGACGTGCACGGCCGGTAATCGCCAGAGGATCAAAGTAGGCACACTCAAACAGGACGTTTTGTGTCTCTTCATTCACGCCAGAATGCTCGCCACCAAAGATGCCGCCCATCGCCAGCGCTTTGTGGTGATCGGCGATCACCAGCGTATCACTGCTCAGTTTGGCTTCGGTACCATCCAGCAGCGTGAGCACTTCGCCCTCTTTCGCCATGCGCACCACAATGCCACCGTCGATGCGGTCGAGATCAAAGGCGTGCATCGGCTGGCCAAGCTCCAGCAGCACAAAGTTGGTGATATCGACGACCGGATCGATTGAGCGAATACCGCAGCGACGCAATTTTTCACGCATCCACAACGGCGTGGCTGCTTTCACATTCACCCCTTTTACTACGCGGCCAAGGTAGCGCGGACACGCTGCGGTGGCATCGACGCGAATCGGGAACGTATCGCTAATCGTCGCGTTGACCGGCTGAATGGCAGGCGCGGTCAGCGGTAAACCGTTTAGTACCGCCACATCACGCGCAATACCGATGATGCCGAGGCAATCGGCGCGGTTTGGCGTGACGCTGATTTCAATGGTGTTATCGTCCAGCTGCAGATAGCTGCGGATATCGGTACCCATCGGCGCATCAGCAGGAAGCTCAATGATGCCGCTGTGATCGTCGGAAATGCCCAGTTCTGAGAATGAGCACAGCATGCCTTCAGACGGCTCGCCGCGCAGTTTTGCCGCTTTGATTTTGAAATCGCCCGGCAATACCGCACCCACGGTGGCCACCGCCACTTTCAGGCCCTGACGGCAGTTTGGCGCGCCGCAAACGATATCCAGCAGGCGATCGCCGCCAACGTTGATTTTGGTAACGCGCAGTTTGTCGGCATTCGGATGCTGGCCGCACTCAACCACTTCACCCACGACAACACCGGTGAAAGCACCGGCAACCGGATCGACGCCATCCACTTCGAGGCCGGCCATGGTGATTTGCTCAGACAGCGCAGCGCTGTCCAGGGCTGGATTTACCCATTCGCGTAACCAGAGTTCACTGAATTTCATTGGATAACCTGCCCTTATTTAAATTGTTTGAGGAAACGTAAATCATTTTCGAAGAAGGCGCGCAGATCGGTCACACCGTAGCGCAGCATGGTGAGACGCTCCATGCCCATGCCAAAGGCAAAGCCTGAATACACTTCCGGATCGATGCCCACGTTGCGCAGTACGTTCGGGTGGACCATGCCGCAACCGAGCACTTCCAGCCATTTGCCGTTTTTACCCATCACATCTACTTCCGCAGACGGTTCGGTAAACGGGAAGTAAGAAGGACGGAAGCGGATTTGCAGGTTCTCTTCGAAGAAGTTGTTCAGGAAATCGTGCAGCGTGCCTTTCAGATTGGTGAAGCTAATGTCTTTATCGACAATCAAACCTTCCATCTGATGGAACATCGGTGTGTGCGTCTGATCGTAGTCGTTACGATAAACGCGGCCTGGCGCGATGATGCGGATTGGCGGCTGCTGATTTTTCATAGTGCGAATCTGCACGCCTGAAGTTTGGGTACGCAGCAAACGCGTGGCATCAAACCAGAAGGTGTCGTGGTCGGCACGCGCCGGGTGATGCCCCGGAATATTCAGCGCATCAAAGTTATGGTAATCATCTTCAATTTCCGGACCGGTCACTACCGCAAAACCGAGTTCGCCGAAGAAGTTTTCGATACGATCGATGGTACGAGTGACCGGATGCAAACCGCCATTCTCAACGCGACGACCTGGCAGCGACACATCGATGGTTTCTGCCGCCAGACGCGCGTTCAGCTCAGCGCTTTCCAGCGTCTCTTTGCGCGCGGTAAGGCGATCCTGCACTTGCTGCTTGGCATCGTTGATAACCGCACCGGCTGCTGGACGCTCTTCTGCTGGCAATTCGCGCAGAGTGGTCATTTGCAGCGTCAGGTGCCCTTTCTTACCCAAAAATTCGACGCGCACGGCGTCCAGAGCAGCGATATCCGCCGCCTCGTCGATGGCGGCCGTGGCACGGGCCACCAGGTCTGCGAGTTGGGACATGATTTCCTCTTCTTCCAGCCGGGCTGGTCAGTTCTCGTTGGGATCGTGTGATCCGATTAAGTGTCGCCAGAAATAAAAAAGCCTCCACGAGGGAGGCTTTCAGCGCGATTTTTCGTTTCTTTTCTTATGCGCAAAAGCCCCTGATGTTCAGGCGCTAAAGTAAAAAAAGAAACGGAAAATAGCAGCATTCATGCTTGCGTTACCTTGTCATGTTAGAAACCGCACTATTGAAATGCGCAGCGGCCAAAATGTCAATCTTTTGCGTGAGTTGCGGGTAATAAAAAAGGGAGCAAGCTCCCTTTTTCAACTGACTTACGCCAGAGCTGATTTTGCTTTTTCAACAAGTGCAGTAAATGTCACTTTGTCGAATACAGCGATGTCAGCCAGAATCTTACGGTCGATTTCAATAGAGGCTTTTTTCAGGCCATTGATGAAACGGCTGTAAGAGATACCGTTCTGACGAGCCGCAGCGTTGATACGCGCGATCCACAGTTGACGGAACTGACGCTTACGTTGACGACGGTCACGGTAAGCATACTGACCAGCTTTGATAACAGCCTGGAAGGCAACGCGGTATACACGTGAACGTGCACCGTAGTAGCCTTTAGCTTGTTTTAAGATTTTCTTGTGACGTGCGCGAGCAATTACACCACGTTTAACGCGAGCCATGTGAGCTCTCCTTTATCATATTCTGTGACGCCTTATACCCTGCAAGCCAATGGCCGTTACGCAACGTGTTCAGGCAAATTTATAAAAAGTTTACTTATGCGTACGGCAGGCAGGCAATAACCAGACCCAGATCGCCTTTAGACACCATGCCTTTCGGACGCAGGTGACGTTTACGCTTAGTAGACTTTTTAGTCAGAATATGACGCAGGTTTGCGTGTTTACGCTTGAAGCCACCAGAAGCGGTCTTCTTGAAGCGCTTAGCGGCGCCACGTACAGTTTTAATCTTTGGCATTTTTACAAATATCCACTTCGCATTGTTAATAAAATGAATCAGATAGGCGAATAAAAATCCGCGCAACGCAAGCGCTGCGCGGCATTATTACTTGAAGGCCTACTGTTTCTTCTTAGGAGCGAGCACCATGATCATCTGACGACCTTCGATCTTCGAAGGGAAGGATTCGACAATCGCCAGATCCATGTCTTCACACAGATCTTTACGGACGCGGTTAAGCACTTCCATACCGATCTGCTGGTGCGCCATCTCACGACCGCGGAAACGCAGCGTGATTTTGGCTTTATCGCCCTCTTCCAGAAAGCGAATCAGGTTGCGTAGTTTGACCTGATAGTCGCCATCATCGGTACCAGGACGGAATTTGATTTCCTTAACCTGGATAACTTTCTGCTTCTTCTTCTGTTCCTTAGAAGACTTACTCTTTTCATAAAGGAACTTGCCGTAATCCATAATACGGCAAACCGGCGGTTCGGCGTTCGGGCTGATTTCAACTAAATCTACGCCAGCTTCTTCAGCTTTCTCAATGGCTTCACGCAAGGTGACAATGCCAAGTTGCTCACCGTCTACGCCAGTTAAGCGCACTTCGGTGGCTCGGATTTCGCCGTTGATACGGTTCGGACGTGTCGGTTGTACTCGTTTTCCGCCTTTAATAACCTGTTTCCTCTAATTGGTGAAGATGTCGGCTGCGAATCTCTTGTTGCAGCTTCTCAACAAACACATCTACGTCCATGCTCCCAAGGTCTTTACCACGGCGGGTGCGCACGGCAACTTTGCCTGCTTCCACCTCTTTGTCACCGCAAACCAGCATATAAGGGACGCGACGTAATGTGTGCTCGCGGATTTTAAAGCCTATCTTCTCGTTTCTCAAGTCTGCTTTGACACGAATGCCCGCATTCTGCAATTTCTTTGTCAGTTCACTGACATATTCTGACTGACTGTCGGTGATATTCATCACTACAGCCTGCACCGGCGCCAACCAACTCGGGAAGAATCCAGCGAACTCTTCGGTCAGGATGCCGATAAAGCGCTCCATCGAACCGAGAATTGCGCGGTGAATCATTACCGGTGTCTGGCGATCGTTGTTTTCGCCGACAAAAGTAGCGTCCAGACGCTTTGGCAGGGAGAAGTCTAGCTGAACGGTGCCACACTGCCAGGCGCGGTCGAGACAATCGTACAGGGTAAACTCAATTTTAGGGCCATAGAAGGCACCTTCTCCTGGCTGATATTCGAATGGAATGTCATTCTCTTTCAGCGCTTCTGCCAAATCCACTTCCGCACGATCCCACATTTCGTCGGTACCGATACGTTTTTCCGGACGGGTCGACAGTTTCACCACGATTTTTTCAAAACCGAAGGTGCTGTACATGTCGTATACCATGCGGATACAGCTGTTCACCTCATCACGTACCTGATCTTCGGTACAGAAGACGTGAGCATCATCCTGAGTAAAGCCGCGTACACGCATCAGACCATGTAACGCACCTGAAGGTTCGTTACGATGGCAGCTACCAAATTCCGCCATACGCAGCGGCAGGTCGCGGTAGGATTTCAGACCCTGATTAAAGATCTGCACGTGGCCGGGGCAGTTCATGGGTTTGATGCAATATTCACGGTTCTCTGAAGAGGTGGTGAACATCGCTTCTTTGTAGTTTTCCCAGTGACCGGTTTTTTCCCACAGCACACGGTCCATCATGAACGGACCCTTTACTTCCTGATAGTCGTACTCTTTCAGCTTGGTACGCACAAACACTTCCAGCTCGCGGAAGATGGTCCAGCCGTCATTGTGCCAGAACACCATGCCCGGTGCTTCTTCCTGCATGTGGTACAGATCAAGCTGCTTACCGATTTTACGGTGATCGCGTTTCGCCGCTTCTTCCAGGCGCTGCAAATAGGCAGCCAACTGCTTTTTATCCGCCCAGGCCGTACCGTAGATGCGCTGCAGCATTTTGTTATCGCTGTTGCCGCGCCAGTAAGCTCCGGAGATTTTCTGCAGTTTGAAGTGATGGCAGAAACGCATATTCGGCACGTGCGGACCGCGGCACATGTCGATGTATTCTTCATGGTGATACAGGCCAGGACGGTCGTCATGGCTGATGTTCTCGTCAAGAATAGTGGTTTTATAGCTTTCGCCACGCTCGGCAAACACGTCACGTGCTTCCTGCCAGCTCACCTTCTTCTTAACAACATCATAATTGCTTTCAGCCAGCTGGTGCATACGTTTTTCCAGCAGCTCAAGATCTTCCTGAGTTAACGTATGTTCCAGATCGACGTCATAATAGAAACCGTTATCAATCACCGGGCCGATAGCCATCTTGGTGTTTGGCCACAGCTGCTTAATCGCATGCCCTAACAGGTGTGCACACGAGTGACGAATGATTTCTAAACCGGCGTCGTCTTTAGCGGTAATAATCGCTACCTGAGCATCTTCGGTGATGGGATCAACCGCATCAACCAACTCGCCATTCACGCGACCAGCGATACAGGCTTTCGCCAAACCCGGTCCAATATCCAGAGCGATATCCATCACGCTAACGGGACGGTCAAAGCTGCGCTGGCTGCCATCAGGAAGAGTAATTACTGGCATTTCATATCCTTAAATGCAGTGGTAAGCCACACGAAAGCCTACATGCAAAACTGAGTTTCGTAGTGTGTAACCCGGCGTGATGTCAGACCCACGTTGTCGGAATGACGCCAGGAATGTAAAGCGGCGATGATAATAGCAGCTTTCGCCGCCGATCAAAACCCGTGCGGAGATTCGCTAAGCTAAAGAGAAATAAAAAAAACCGCCGCGAGGCGCAGGCCTGGCAGCGGTGATTCACACACGGCTCGCTTACATCGCGTATGAGAGCTGGATCGTGGTTTTAGTGTCGGTACGATCGGGCGCAGATTCTGGTGGGTTGTTATTCCAGGTCACGTTATAACCCAGTTTCAGTGCGAAGTGATCATTGATAGCCACCTGTAACGCGGTTTCTGAGTTCAGCGTGGTGTCTTCACCGAAGCTGCTCAACACAGATACACCCTGAATAAACTTGGTGGTATCCGTCAGCTGCCACTGGTAGCTCACTGCGCCATAACCCAGCGCTTTGGTTTCATGACCGCCTTCGCGGAAATCATCGTAACGTACACCCGGACCGAATTCAGCACGCAGTGAGTGAACCGGACCGTTGAGGATCTGACGACCGTAACCGGCTGTCAGCACGTCGCGTGAATCATAACCGTTGAAACGATCGCTTAACCAGCTCGCCTGTCCAAACAGGTAATCAGCGCTATTAAGGTTGTAACGGCTACGACCACCGATGTTATAGGTCTCAGATGAACGCTCATCGTTAGATGAGTTGTTTGAAGCATTGCCCCAGAGACTCAATGCGGTGTTGGTTTGGTACCACGTCATATTGGTAGCAGCACTCAGCGAAGAGCTGGTGGTGTTACCGGTTTGAGCCAGATAACCCGCTGACGCAGTGCCTTCAAACGGTTTTTTCGCCGTGGAAGGGTCATCCATTGAGGTGAAAACGGCGTTATCTGCCAATGCCTGGTGACAAAATGCTCCAGCAGAGAGCAATAAAATAGCGGACAGCTTGTTGAAGGCTTTCATTAAAAGTAATCCGTACGACAGTTTAAAAAACGAAGAGTTTGAAGCGTTTCTCCGGCCAAGCAATGCAATTTAGCGTAAGTTTTGTAAAAAAGCATGTACTCACAAAAAAAGCCAGAAAAGCCGCTGGAGCGCTCATTTAATGGGATTTCTCCCATTTTCGTTGCGCATTATAGGGGGCAAATAACCAAATAGCAGCCCAAAAACAACAAGAATTCTCTTAACTCTCTTGACGCAGATTTACGTCTCACGCAAAGCAATAAATTGCTCGAAATTCGCTCTATTCAGCCTGCTGGTCTACGCTGAAATCTGTTCGATAACAATGAGGTGAATAATGAGTGACCTAAAACGTTACATTGTCACGTTGAAATACCAGGAAAATGGCTTGGGTGACTTGCAGTCCGTTAACAGCGCCATGATTAATGGCGGATATAGCACCTCATTAAACGATAATGACGGCCATCCGCATGAACTTGGCACCAACAGTTTTGGTATCGTCAGCGCCTTAGAGGAACATGACGTTGCTGAGCAAGCGGCGGGATATGCCCAAATTGCGCTGGACCATAAACCCGAGGTTGAAGTCACTACGCTGGAAGCATTTCTGAAAAACCAATCCTGACGCATTGCAAAAAACCGCATCGACGTCAGGTTTGCTGAAGTTTTGCGCGTTACAATCGAACTTACGCAGCGAATAAAGAGGATTACCCGATGTGGTCAACCATTAGTCGTCTGTTAAGCGAATACGCCGGCGATGCCGAAATTACTGAACGCCAGGAACTTCCCGGCGGCGACGTTCACCCTGCGTGGCGTATCCGTTACGGGGAATTGGAGGTGTTCGTCAAATGTAATACTCGCGACATGCTCACGCTGTTTAGTTGGGAAGCGGATCAACTTGATTTGCTGGCACGCACGCAAACTGTGCGCGTGCCAAAAGTGTATGGCGTCGGCAACGATCGCGATACCAGCTTCCTGCTCCTGGAATATATTGCGCCCGAACCCTTAAACGACAAGAGCGCCTTCCAGCTCGGTCAGCAACTCGCGAATCTGCATCAATGGAGCGAGCAACCGCAATTTGGTCTCGATTACGACAACAACATCACCACCTCGCCGCAGCCGAATAGCTGGTTACGTCGCTGGTCGGTGTTCTTTGCTGAGCAACGCATCGGCTGGCAGCTCCAGCTGGCCGCTGAGAAGGGCGTGCATTATGGCAATACCGAGCTGATTGTCGATTGCGTACAGCGCGCTTTAGCCAACCATCATCCGCAGCCCTCTTTACTACACGGCGATCTATGGCCAGCCAACTGTGCAGGTAGCGTCAACGGCCCGTGGCTGTTCGATCCCGCCTGTTACTGGGGCGATCGTGAATGCGATCTGGCCATGCTGAGTTATTACGCTGACCTACCACGCCAGATATATGATGGCTACCATGCTGTTTGGCCGCTGGCAGAGGGTTTCTCACAGCGTCAGCCGGTTTATCAGCTCTATTACTTGCTCAATCGCGCTAACGTGTTCGGCGGCAACTGGACGGGCGAAGCCCAGTTCGCCATCGGCCAGTTATTAGATGAAGATGTATTGGGAGCTCGTCAGGCCAAACCGGCCTGACGTTTTACAGCATACCGAGCAGCTTAAGCACGAAATACCCGGCGATAGCGATAACGATAGGCAAGATATAAAGCGGGAAAATCTGCAAAAAAATGGTGTGGCGTGGAATGTGAATTTTCTCTTCCAGTTGCGTGCGCGTGCGCCCTTCACTGCCTTTAGCCTGTTCCAGGATCAGCTGATCCTCAATTCCCTCTTTAATATGGCGCGACTGACGCCACATCCGAGCACCTGATGCCTGTAAGGCGATGCCGACAAAAATCAGGATGTAGATCAGCCAGAATCCGATATTCGCGCCGCCATTAAATTCCGGCACCGGTGAGTTTTGCCAGAATACATTGAGAAACGGTGTATTGAACTTCACCATATCGACCATGACATGGACAAAATCGAGCATCACCGCATCAATGCCTGGTTGCTTTTCACTGTGCTTAAACATATAGCCCAGCAGCGAAATGATGGTGGATAGCAGTGCCGGTATGAAAATCACCCAGCCAGCCACACGCTTAAGGATGGCGATGCGGCCAGCCTGTTGGTAAGTCATGGTGTCTCCCTGAACCAAAAATAGTTTGCCTAAGTCTACCTGCACTAACGCCATTTTTCCTGAAAAATGCGTGGCCTGCCGTCAGTCGGCTTTCTGCAGGTCTCATGCTAAGGTAAACCAAATTTCAAAGGGAGCTGTTGTATGTCATATCGTCGTCCTGTATTGGCCGCCATTTTTGATATGGACGGATTGCTAATCGACTCCGAACCGCTATGGGATCGGGCAGAGTTGGATATTTTCGCCAGCCTCGGTGTGGATATCACCCGCCGCCACGAATTGCCGGATACGTTAGGCCTGCGCATCGATCAAACCGTACGTATGTGGTTCGAAGCGTTGCCGTGGCAGGGGCCGGATCAGCAGGAAGTGACCAATCGCATTATCGCCCGCGCACTGGCGCTGGTGGAAGAGACGCGGCCACTGCTGCCCGGCGTGGAACAGGCGCTGCAATTGTGCCAGCAGCAAGGTTTGAAAATTGGCCTTGCCTCCGCCTCACCGTTGCACATGCTGGAACGCGTGTTGGCGATGTTCGACTTGCGGAAATACTTTGATGTGCTGGCCTCCGCCGAAGCGTTGCCCTACAGCAAGCCGCATCCGCAGGTCTATCTCGACGCCGCAGCCAAATTAGGTATTGATCCGCTCAACTGCGTCACGCTGGAAGACTCTTTCAACGGCATGATTGCGACCAAAGCCGCACGGATGCGTTCGATTGTGGTGCCCGCGCCCGACCATCGTGACGATGCGCGCTGGTCATTGGCCAACGTCATTCTTACGGATCTTACCCAACTCAGACCTGAACATCTGCACGGTTAATCGCAGCCCGCTCAACGCGGGCTTTTTTATGCAAGTTGATCGATCACGCAAATAAATAAAACATCGTTTCATTTTTATTGAATTCATGTCTCATCCTGCCTAAGATGCCCGAAGACCCGCATCGGGACCATTCCTTTGACTCTTGAGAGGCCTGAGATGGACGTACGTCAAAGCATTCACAGCGATCATGCCAAATCCCTGGATACCACCGGTTTACGCCGCGAGTTTCTTATCGAAAAAATTTTCGACGCCGATAACTACACCCTGACTTACAGCCATATCGATCGCATCATCATCGGCGGCGTAATGCCGGTGCATAAAGCGGTGACCATCGGTCATGAAGTGGGTAAACAGTTGGGCGTCAGCTACTTCCTTGAGCGCCGCGAACTGGGTGTCATCAATATTGGTGGGCCAGGTGTCATTGAGGTAGACGGCAAAACCTGGGAGATTGGCCAACAGGAAGCGCTGTACGTGGGACAAGGTGCACAGAGCGTCATTTTTCGCAGTAGCGATGCTCATCAGCCTGCGAAGTTTTACTACAACAGCGCGCCAGCACATACTCACTTTCCAGACAAGAAAATCACCCTCGACGAGGCCGTAAAAGCCACCTTAGGCGATGCCGCCACCTCCAATCGTCGCACCATCAATAAATTCATCGTGCCGGACGTGCTGCCGACTTGCCAACTGACAATGGGACTAACGCGTCTCGATGACGGCAATCTGTGGAATACCATGCCGTGCCACACCCACGAGCGGCGTATGGAGGTCTATTTCTACTTTGATATGGCCGATGACAGCGCCGTGTTTCATATGATGGGCCAGCCGCAGGAGACGCGTCATTTATTAGTACACAACGAACAGGCGGTGATTTCACCCAGCTGGTCAATTCATGCTGGCGTTGGAACGCAACGCTATACCTTTATCTGGGGCATGGTGGGTGAAAACCAGGTGTTCGATGACATGGATCACGTCAACATCAGCGCGCTGCGCTAACAAGGAGCGAAGCATGATACTCAACGCATTTAATCTTGAAGGCAAAATCGCGCTGGTGACCGGCTGTAACACCGGATTAGGCCAGGGCATGGCACTCGGGCTGGCGCAAGCGGGCTGTGACATTATTGGCGTCAATCGCGCGGGGCCAGATGATACCCAGGCCAAAGTCGAGGCGTTAGGCCGTCGCTTCTGGTCAATTCAGGCCGATCTCACTAAACCCGCCGTCGTGCCACAGATTGTGCAACAGGCTGTCGCACAGGCCGGGCGTATCGACATTCTGGTTAATAATGCCGGCATTATTCGCCGCGAAGACGCACTTAACTTCAGTGAGCAGGATTGGGACGATGTGATGAACATCAACAGTAAAAGCCTGTTCTTCTTGTCGCAGCAGGTGGCGCGGCAGTTTATCGCGCAAGGCAACGGCGGCAAGATCATCAACATCGCCTCCATGCTCTCGTTCCAGGGCGGGATTCGCGTACCGTCTTATACCGCCTCGAAAAGTGCGGTCATGGGATTAACCCGCCTGATGGCCAACGAGTGGGCGAAACACGGCATTAACGTCAATGCCATCGCGCCGGGCTACATGGCAACCAACAACACCGAACAGCTGCGCAGTGACGAATCGCGCAACGAGGAGATTCTCGGCCGCATTCCATCAGGTCGCTGGGGCATGCCGGACGATATGATGGGTCCCATCGTGTTCCTCGCCTCCAGCGCCTCGGATTATGTCCAGGGTTACACTTTAGCCGTCGATGGCGGATGGTTAGCACGCTAAGCTAACCCGTTCTTTTCCCGCGTCATTGTGGCGCGGGAATGCCAAAATTATTAACGCTTCGTTACAGCGTCACCATTCTCATTCACTGGATAAATCCCTATACTGGATGCATCGACAGTTTTATGCAGCCAGGTTTTATCATGACGGCCGAAGGCCATATTATCTTTGCCATTGCCAGCGCCATTTTTGCCAAGCGCGCGGAACTGACGCCAGTGATGGCCAGTGCCGATTGGTGGCATTTAGTGCCTGCTGCGCTTCTCACCTGCCTGCTGCCCGATATCGATCACCCGAAATCCGTATTAGGCCAGCGGCTGAGGTGGCTATCGCATCCGATTGCCCGCGCTTTTGGCCATCGCGGTTTTACCCACAGTTTGCTGGCCGTGGCGCTCAGCTTATGGCTATTTCAGATCAATGTGCCCGCCGACTGGTTTCTCCCCGCCGATGTGCTGCAGGGGATGACGCTGGGTTATCTCAGCCATATCGTCGCCGACATGCTAACGCCAGCGGGCGTACCCTTGTTATGGCCCTGCCGCTGGCGCTTCCGTTTACCGATACTGAATAGCCAGAAAGGTAACCAATTTGAGCGTGCGCTTTGCCTGGCATTAGTCGGTTATGCTCTGTGGTTCCCACCCGGGCTGCCCTCTTTTGGTGCTAATGGTTGGCCGGAACAGCTGTTTAATACGCTACAAAATGGCGTCGGTCGGCTGGTTAATGGTCAAAACGGTCAATAACCCGACAATTCAAGCGATAAAGTTATAAAACATTCTTTTTGGGTATAAGCCCGCTCCGCACTGAACTGATAACATTCCCAATATTCCCTAACGGGGACTTACTGTTTTCTGCGCCATCATAATCTGATGGCGCAGCACCTTCTGGAGTTGAGCATGGATATTCCCCTAATTATTAACATCGTGGCGTTTGTCGCGCTGCTGATTCTGCTGAATCGCATTGGTAATCAAAGCTGGAGCCTGTCAAAGCGCGTATTGACCGGTTTGGTATTGGGCGTGGCCTTCGGTCTGGCGCTGCAAACCATTTACGGCGAAAACAGCGCCACGGTAAAAGCATCGATTGGCTGGTTCAACATCGTCGGTAACGGCTACGTTCAACTGCTGCAAATGATTGTGATGCCGCTGGTGTTCGCCTCTATCCTGAGTGCGGTAGCGCGTCTGCATAATGCGTCGTCGTTGGGCAAAATCAGCGTACTGACCATTGGCGTGCTGTTGTTCACCACAGCGATTTCTGCGCTGGTCGGCGTGATGGTGACCGGCTTGTTTGGCCTGAGTGCTGAAGGTTTGGTACAAGGCGCGCAGGAAACTGCGCGTCTGAGTGCGATTCAAAGCAACTATGTGGGCAAAGTGGCCGACCTCAGCACGCCACAGTTGCTGCTGTCATTCATCCCGAAAAACCCGTTTGCCGATATGGCCGGTGCCAATCCAACCTCGATCATTAGCGTGGTCATTTTTGCTGCCTTCCTCGGTGTGGCAGCGCTGCAACTGCTGAAAGATGACAAGGCTAAGGGCGAGCGCGTACTGGTGGCGATCGATACCCTGCAATCGTGGGTGATGAAGCTGGTGCGCTTGATCATGAAGTTGACGCCGTACGGTGTGCTGGCGCTGATGACCAAAGTCGTGGCGGGTTCTAACCTGCAGGACATCATCAAGTTAGGTGGTTTCGTGGTGGCGTCTTACCTCGGCCTGGCGATCATGTTTGCTGTGCACGCGCTGCTGCTGTCGGTCAACGGCATCAACCCAATGCGCTTCTTCCGTAAAGTGTGGCCGGTGATTACCTTCGCTTTCACCAGCCGCTCCAGCGCCGCGAGTATTCCACTGAACGTGGAAACGCAAACGCGTCGTCTTGGTGTGCCGGAATCTATCGCCAGCTTCTCAGCCTCGTTCGGTGCCACTATTGGTCAGAACGGTTGCGCGGGTCTCTATCCCACCATGCTGGCGGTGATGGTTGCGCCTACGGTGGGTATCAACCCGTTTGATCCGATGTGGATTGCCACGCTGGTGGGGATTGTCACGCTGAGCTCTGCGGGTGTTGCGGGCGTCGGTGGCGGTGCAACTTTCGCCGCGCTGATTGTGCTGCCCGCGATGGGCCTGCCAGTGACGCTGGTCGCACTGCTGATCTCCATCGAGCCGCTGATCGATATGGGCCGTACCGCGCTTAACGTTAACGGCTCAATGACCGCCGGGTCACTGACCAGTCGCTGGCTCGGTTTGACCGACAAGCAAGTGCTGGAGAGCGACGAGCACGCCGAACTGGCGCATCGCTAACGTCTTATGATTCCGATAACGGCAGGTCGCGAGGTCTGCCGTTTTTTTTTGCCTTTTTCTGTCGAATTCGCCCCAATCATGGTGCCAGCGTCAGGAAAGCGTTAAGCGTGGTAAACAGAGGAAAAATCGACGGCTTTTCGCTTGAGTTTTCCCTCAGGAAGGCCAATTCTGCTGCTCATCACAGCAGGAGAATCACCGATGAAAAAAGTTATCGCCTCGCTGCTGGCGTTAACCTTATTAACGCCAGCTATCAGTTTCGCTCATCCCGGCGGTTGGGGTCCCGGCCCAGGTCCACATTGGGGTGGAGGCCCGCATTGGGGCGGCCCGGGCCCGTTGCGCTTCTTACCGGAAGCGGCAACCGCCGTGCTACTGGGGGGACTCACCTATTACGTGCTAAACGGCAACTACTATCAGCGTCAGGGCGACACCTACGTGGTGGTCCAGCCGCCTGAAGCGCCGCCCGGCGGCGGGATGCGCGTGCTGGATTTCAACGGCAAGCGCTACTACGTGCAGGAAGGTCATTACTACCAGCGCGAGATTGGCGGCGATTATGTCGAAGTGCCACGCCCTTACGGTTTATAAGCGCGACAACGAAAAACGGCCCGTCAATGACGGGCCGTTTATAATTCTACTGCTGCGCTTACTGAGCCGCTTGCGGATCGGTATCGTAATCTTTACAGCTCTGGAAGCCATAATTCATCACGCGACCGGTATCGTTATAGCTAACGAAGTAGGTCTGAGGTTTGCCGTCGCGCTCGCCAATGACATAAGTCTGGCAAGTACCACGCGCGTGAACCATGGTGATCTCCGTGGAGGCTGGACCGGCAATCTGGCGCACCTGATCACGCGTCATCCCTTTCTTCACATCTTTCACTACTGGCTTGGTCACGTAGCTTTCAGCTTTGTCATAAGTCGTACAACCCGACAGGGCTGCCAGCGTCATAGCGGCAGCGATACATCCCATCACTTTATTCATGTTGTTGTTCCTCGTTTTTTTGTCCATGTGAGATAAGCCTGGAACATAAATCCAGATTTATCAACTTTATGGGATAAATTTCACCAAAATCCGAAGCGTTAGGTTTTCGTAAAAATGCTGTGTTGGCGCGCTACGCTTCGTATAATCCCCCGCGAAAAAATACCGATAGTGATGAATTAAGACAGAGGATAAATGACACCTGCACCTTCTAACCGCCTGGCTTATGCCATTACGCTTGGCCTGCTCGCTGCGCTCGGGCCACTTTGTATCGATCTTTACCTGCCTGCCCTGCCGGAACTGGCGCGTGATTTGCAAACGGAAACCGCCACCGCGCAACTGAGTTTGACCGCCGGCCTGCTCGGTCTTGGCGCGGGCCAGCTGCTGTTTGGGCCGATGAGTGACAAATTTGGCCGCATCCGGCCGCTGCTGTTATCGCTGGTGCTGCTGTTTATTGCCTCAATTGGCTGTGCGCTGGCCAAAGACATCAACGCGTTGCTGATAGCGCGTCTGTTTGAAGGATTGGCGGGCGCAGGCGGCGCGGTACTGTCGCGCGCGATTGCTCGTGACATGTACAGCGGCCATGAATTAACGCGTTTCTTTGCGCTACTGATGCTGGTCAACGGATTGGCACCGATTGGTGCACCGGTACTGGGCGGCGCGTTAATGACAGTACTAAACTGGCGCGGCATCTTTGTGGTGCTGGGCTGTATCGCTGTGGTGTTGATTTTCCTCGCGCGCTGGAAATTGCATGAAACCTTACCCGCCGAACGCCGCAGCCAGGGCTCGATCTTTTCCGCCTGGGCAGCGCTGGGCCAGGTGGTGACGCACCGTCAGTTTATGGGCTTCTGCCTGACGCAGGGTTTTATGATGTCCGGCATGTTCGCTTACATCGGCGCTTCGCCGTTTGTGCTGCAACAACTGTATGGTCTGACACCGCAGGCCTTCAGCTTCTGTTTTGCTGCCAACGGCCTCGGCCTGATTATTGCATCACAAACCAGTGCGCGCCTGTGTCCGCTGTGGGGCGAATATCGCGTATTGAAAGGCGGTCTGACGCTGGCCTTCGTCGCATCCAGCTGCTTGCTGCTGGCGGGACTAACGGGAGCGACGCTGCCGATTCTGTTGGTCGCCCTGTTCTTCACCATTGCCAGTAATGGTGTTATTGCCACTACCGCCTCATCGTTGGCGATGCAGAGCCAGGGACAACGCGCGGGCAGTGCTTCCGCCGTAATTGGCGTGGGCATGTTCACCTTTGGCGCCATCAGCGTACCGATCACTGGCCTTGGTGGCACGTCGGTGGTGAGCATGACGGGCACTATTTTTGGCTGCTTTATGCTAGCGATTGTGTCGTTCAATTTGTTAGTACAGAAGTCAAAAAACGTCTGATTTGCCAGCAAATAATCCGCACAACAAACCGTGCGGCTTGTTGTTTGCCGACAGAGGCGTTAGCTTTAGCAGATGATTCGCATTGTGCCGTCAGGCTACTGACTTGAGGAGAGATTCATGTCTTTGCAACAGGAAATCATTGAAGCCCTTGGGGTTAAGCCCGTTATCGACCCGCAGCAGGAGATCCGCGTCAGCGTTGATTTTCTGAAGTCTTACCTGAAAGCCCATCCCTTTTTGAAAACGCTGGTGCTCGGTATCAGCGGCGGACAGGATTCCACTCTCACCGGCATCCTGTCGCAAACCGCGATTCGTGAGCTGCGTGAAGAGAGCGGCGATAACGATTACACCTTTATCGCTGTCCGCTTGCCCTATGGCGTGCAGGCCGATGAGCAGGATTGTCAGGACGCATTGGCCTTTATTCAGCCGGACCGTACGCTGGTGGTAAATATCAAAGAAGCGATTCTGGCCAGCGAGCGCGCACTGAAAGAGGCCGGTATTAGCGTGTCGGATTTCGTACGTGGTAATGAAAAAGCCCGTGAACGTATGAAAGCGCAGTACAGCATCGCCGGCATGACCAAAGGCGTGGTGGTCGGCACTGACCATGCGGCGGAAGCCATCACCGGTTTCTTCACCAAATACGGTGACGGCGGCAGCGATATCAACCCCATTTTCCGCTTGCACAAAGGCCAGGGCAAACAGCTGCTAAAAACGCTGGGTTGCCCGGAGCACCTTTATCTCAAGCATCCTACCGCCGATCTGGAAGACGATCGCCCAGGCTTGCAGGATGAAGTGGCGCTTGGCGTCACCTATCAGCAAATTGATGCTTATCTGGAAGGCAAAACCATTGATGCCGCAGCGGCCAAAACCATTGAAGGCTGGTATCTGAAAACCGAGCATAAACGTCGCCCGCCGATCACCGTGTTCGACGACTTCTGGAAGAAGTAAGCGCGCCCCGTTTCCCGCCGTCGGTGCGGGAAACTTTCTCCTAACCGCTGACTGGCGAGAAAAAGCACAGTTTGATACACTGGATGGACAACCAGTAATCGGAGTGTGCTTTGGTCAGACGTGCAGCCAGCCACCGCCTCGATTTCGATGCGGCAGCAATCTATCAATATCCTGAACATCTACGTCAGTGGCTGGAAGGCTTACCCAATCAGCCGGGCGTGTATACCTTTCACGGTGAAAGCGAAAATCTGCCGCTGTATATCGGCAAAAGCGTCAACCTGCGTAGTCGGGTAATGGCGCATTTTCGCACGCCAGATGAAGCCAGCATGCTGCGTCAGGCGCGGCGCGTTAGCTGGATCCCCACCGCCGGCGATGTGGGCGCGCAGTTGCTGGAAGCGCAGATGATCAAAACCCAGCAGCCGCTGTTCAACAAGCGTCTGCGCAAAAATCGTCAGCTCTGCTCGCTGCAGTTAGGCGAAGGTGCACCGCGGGTGGTGTATGCCAAAGATCTCGACTTCTCGCGTTCACCCAATCTATACGGCCTGTTTCGCAGCCGGTTTGCCGCGCTGGAGAAGCTGAAAACCATCGCCGATGAGCAACGCCTGTGTCACGGTTTGCTGGGGCTGGAGTCTTTGCGTCCAGGGCGCGGCTGTTTTCGTGCCGCCCTTAAGCGCTGCGCGGGTGCTTGCTGTGGCAAGGAGTCGGTCGCTGAGCATCAGCAGCGTTTGCATGCCGCGTTAGAGCAGATGCGCATCATGTGTTGGCCATGGCAAGGCCCGGTAGGCATGGTTGAACGTGGTGCAGATATCACGCAGATCCATGTGATCGATCACTGGTTTTGGCTGGGGTCGGTGAGCAGCGAAGCCGAAGCACGCCAGCTGCAGCGCGCCTCACACGGCTTCGATCATGACGGCTATAAAATCCTTTGTCGCCCGCTGCTATCGGGCGTGTTCCCGCTGATTGAGTTGTAAAACAAAACCGCCGACGTTGCCCAAAGTATCGATGCAAGTTCGAAAGCAGTGGACAACGTCGGCGGTCTCTATTCAGTTAGCGAAAGAACTTATTCAGCATCAGCCGGCGGTGGCGGCGTTTTGCCATCGTGCGGACCTTTCTCGGTTAAGCGCTTCTCAAAGTTCGCGTTGTATTGTTTCTTCTGTTCAGGTGTCAGCACGTTATAAATTTTGTTCTGAGTCTCCATCATCTGCAGAGCGCGATCTTTCGCATTCGCGGTCATCTTCTCGGCCTGCGCCTCAGCTTTGGCCCGGTCAAAGGTATCTGAAGCGATGATGCTGTGGTCAGCGCGACGCTCTTCCAGCGACGGACGCTTCATATCTTTATGGCCATCACGCAGGATGGTTTTGATCTGCGCTTTCTGCGCATCAGTCAGGTTAAGGCCTTTGAACATCATCTCCATGCCGTGATGGCGCATCGGCGGCTTATGCATCGGTTTTTCACTGCCCGCGGGTGGCGGAGTCAGGTTGTCTGCCGCTGCATGGACGATATTGGCGGCACCCAGTGCCATTGCGGTAGCCAGGAACACAGAAGTTAATTTACGCATAATATTGTCCTTATTTATCAGTTTAATGACGACAGCCTGTGTCGCGTCTTCGGAAACAAGCATACGACGCTGAACGTCAACTACTCAGAGGCTGAGTAAAGCCCTGAAAGCATAAAAGACAGAGTTCAGGCAATCATGGAGGGAAAGAGAAGAAATGCGTGAGGAATTGAAAAAGTTTATGACAATCAAAGGAAAAACGCAGGAATTAAGGAGGAGTGTAACGGTATTGTCGGTTTTCAGATAGCGGAATATGCACAGGATCGTTAGTACTACTTTCCCTCAACCTAACCCTCTCCCGCAAGCGGGAGAGGGAATGATTAGGTGGAGCGACGGATGGATCTTCAGACCGCACGTTCGGCTCCCTCTCCCGCAAGCGGGAGAGGGTATGATTAGGTGGAGCGACGGATGGATTTTCAGACCGCACGTTCGGCTCCCTCGCCCGCTTGCGGGAGAGGGCTGGGGTGAGGGCAAATCAGAGCGCCAGCGCCTGCGTCTGTTCATTCTCTTCCACCAGCATCAATCCGGCGCGTAATCCCGGCGCCACGTTGGGATTGGGAAACAATACATACTCCCGCGCTTGCTGCACGAAGTAACGCCGCTCCCCCTCTTCCGCCAGTAACGTTCCCTGCGGGAAAGCGGTGAAGTTCAAGGTTTCCGGTCCCATATGCAGGACAAACTTATCACCGTGCCGGGTGAGTTGCTGCGACACGCGATAATGGCGCGGTTGTTCGCGGACCTCCGGCAAGACATCGCCATACAGCAAGGCTGCCAGCGCCTGCTGCACCCCGCTAAACTGGCTAAGATCGTTTTCACCAAACGGCAGCGCTTTGCCAAGTTCCAGCGTGCAGCTCGCCGCATCGTGGTGTTCGCAGCTGTAATGGGTAAAGGTCCCACCCGATGAACGATGGAACACCAGCGCTTCCATTTCTGCCGCCGCCAGCCAGTGCATAAAGTCCTCAGGCCACGGATTGGGATTCAGGGGCATCACGCCAAATCGCGCATGATACGAACCACGAATCGCGGTATGCAGATCGAGATGCCAGCGCACTTCATGGTCGAGACAGGCGCGCCAGAAACTCTCCAGCTCTTGCTCCAGCTGCAGCACGCGCTGCGCTTCGGGGACATCGGCCACCTGCTGCCAGCGGCCGCCAAACAGACGATTGATATCGTGCTGCTGATAGCGCTTGCCGCTGCGTAACGCTGCGGGATTGCCCAAAATAACCAGCAAGCGCACTGCCAGCGGCTTTTCGCCCTTGAGCAGCGGCGTCAGTAACAGATTGAGAATTTCGACTGGCGCAGTTTCATTACCGTGAATCCCCGCAGAAAGCACCAGCGCCTGCTGCGTTGGAGTATGCGGCGTGAGGGACATCAGCCCCTCGTTGTGCCATTGCCAACTGAGATGGTCATTGCTCCCTTCTCGCTGCTGTGGCGGTTCACCAGACAAGGTCTGCTGTAAAAAATCCTGCATGTTCACTCCTTTTTAACGACGTGGGGCGAACCTCTCGCCCCGGCGTTAACGCTGAAACGCGTAGACACTGCCTAAGTCTAGCAACTGCGTCAGCTCATCCAGCGCGGTGCGCCCTTCACGCAGCAGTTGCGGATCGGCTAAATCGGCCTGGGTTAAGCGATCGCGATAGTGCCGATCAACCCAATGGTTAAGGGTAGCAAACAGGCGATCGTTCATCAGCACCGCCGGATTCAGCGCCTGACGCTCGGTTTCGGTCAATACCACGCGCAAACGTAAACAGGCCGGTCCGCCGCCGTTGAACATGCTTTCACGCAGGTCAAATACCTTAAGTTCCCGAATCGGTCCGCCGCTCTCTACCAGCTCCGTTAGGTAGCGCCACACGCCCGCATGCTGACGCGACTCCTCCGGCAACACCAGCAGCATGCCGCCCTCTGCACGTTGCAATAACTGGCTGTTAAACAGATAAGTGTTCACTGCATCGGTGACCGACACTTTATCACGTGGCACCTCAATCGGCTGAAAACCGCTGACGCGCGCGGCGAGATCGTTCAGCAGCTGCGGTTGATTAACAAACGCATCCTGATGGCAGAACAGCACCTGCTGATTGCTCACCGCAATCACGTCGTTATGAAACACACCCTGATCGATCACCGCAGGATTCTGCTGAGCGAACAGCGTGCGATCGCCGTGAAGCTGATGTAAACGCGCCACCGCTTCGCTGGCTTCACGCGTTTGTCGCGCCGGATAACGTGCCGGTGTCGCACCCTGCTGCTGGCCGTCGCGACCATAAATAAACAGCTGTACCCCGGCATCGCCGTAATCGCTGCCGAAGCGATTGTGATTTGCCGCGCCCTCATCGCCAAACTGCGCCACCTGCGGCAGCGCGTCGTGCACGCTAAAGTGCTGAGGATTGCGGAAGATGGCGCGCAGCAGATCGGCGGTTTCTGGCGCTTCAATCGCCCGGTGGAATTTGTTATTAAGGTTAGCGACGGTAAAATGCACGCGCCCATCGGCGCTGTCGGCCGACGGAGAAACCGTCGCCGCATTCGCGACCCACATGGCCGAGGCCGAACTGGCCGCCGATAACAGCTGCGGCGCGTGTTGCGCCGCTTGCGCCAACACCTGCTCATCGCTGCCGCTGAAGCCCAGCTGGCGCAGCAGCGGCAGATTGGGCCGTTCATGCGGTGGAATCACGCCCTGCACGTAGCCCATATCCGCCAGCGCTTTCATCTTCAACAAGCCCTGTTTCGCCGCCAGGCGCGGGTTGGAAGGCTGCAGCTGATTGCGCGTCGAAGCTTCATTGCCAAACGACAACCCAGCGTAATGGTGCGTCAGGCCGACCAGCCCATCAAAATTGGCTTCAAAGGCTTTCATTATTTAGCTCCCTGCGGCGAGAAATCGAGGCCCGGCGATAAGCTGCCCGGCAGCGCCATAGCGGAACTTTCAAGCGATGCCATGGGCCATGCGCAGTAATCGGCGGCGTACCAGGCGCTGGCACGATGGTTACCCGAAGCGCCAATGCCGCCAAACGGTGCGGTACTGGCAGCGCCGGTGAGCGGTTTATTCCAGTTAACGATACCGGCGCGCGCTTCCAGCAGCAGCTGATCGAACTGCGCGCGCTGCGGTGAGATCAAACCACACGACAGGCCATAGCGGGTGTTATTGGCGATGGCGATCGCCTGCTCGAAGCGGTCGTAGCGAATCACCTGCAGCAGCGGGCCAAACACCTCTTCATCCGCTAAATCGTTGATCTCGGTAACGTCAATGATGCCCGGAGTAATAATGGCGCTGTCACGATCCGGCCAGTGCATACCCAGCAGCACTTTTCCGCCCTGTTCAACTTGCTGCTGCCAGGCGGCAAAAATATGTCCAGCGGCAGTTGGCGAAATCACGCTGCCCATAAAGGGTTGTGGCTCGGCGTTCCACGCGCCCGGCTGCAGGCGCGCCGTCACCTCAATCAAACGCTGCAGGAACGCATCCCCCGCCGCGCCGCGTTTCACCAGCAGACGACGCGCGCAGGTGCAGCGCTGTCCGGCGGTAATAAACGCCGACTGAATGGCGATATGCACCGCACCCTCCACATCAGAAGGCTCCTCCACAATCAGCGCATTGTTACCGCCCATCTCCAGCGCCAGCATCTTATCTGGCTGACCGGCAAACTGGCGATGCAGGTGATAGCCGGTGGCCGCGCTACCGGTAAACAGCAGGCCATCAATCTGCGGCTCATTCGCCAGCGCCTGGCCGGTTTCGCGACCGCCCTGTACCAGCGCGATAACCCCCGCCGGCAAGCCCGCCTGTTCCCACAGCTCAACGGTTTTCTGCGCCGTCATCGGCGTCAGTTCGCTCGGTTTAAACACCACGCAGTTACCGGCCAGCAACGCCGGGACGATATGACCGTTCGGCAGATGCCCAGGGAAATTGTAGGGGCCAAACACCGCCAGCACGCCGTGCGGCCGATGGCGTAATGAGCTCTCGCCGTCGGCCTGTTCGCCGGTGCGGCTGTGATAAGCCTTAATTGAAATGGCGATTTTATTGATCATCGCCTGCACTTCGGTCAGCGTTTCCCAGCGCGGCTTGCCGGTCTCCTGAGCGATAGTTTCTGCCAATGCCGTTTTATGGCTTTCAAGCAGACGTGCAAAACCCTCTACCAGCGCCTGACGTTCTGCAAAGGGCTTTCTCGCCCACAGCGGAAATGCCGCGCGCGCCGCTTCACAGGCCGCAGCCACTTGCGATCCCGAGGCTGCCTTACCCTGCCATAGCGTTTCACCGGTTACCGGATTTTGTTTGCTAAAGGCGTCCGCGCCGCCGGTCAACCATTGACCCTGAATAAAATGCGTCATGCTTTTTTCTCCTCGCGACACAGCGTGACCACACGCAGTTCATCGCCATGTTTACACTGCAGCGCCGCGCGCTGACTCTCATTGAGGCACACAATGCCGGAAGCCATGTCGACCGGCAGCAGCGCCACGCGAAAATGTTGGTAATCGGCATTCGCCACCAGACATAGCGGCCACTTTTCATCCGCTGAACCCGGTTGCGCGGTCAGCAGTCGACTTTTACGAATCGCACGAATGCGATCGATCTCGCACTCCAGCGTTGGGCCGCCGTCGAAGATGTCGATGTAGTTGAGATAACGGAAGCCTTCTGCCTCAAGCACCGCGCGCGCTGGCGCCGTTTTCGGATGCACTTCACCAATCACCTTCTGCGCCGCCTCGGACAGATAGTCAATGTAGAGCGGATGTTTCGGCATCAGCTCGGCGATAAAGGCTTTCTGGCCGGTGCCGCTGAGGAAATCCGCCTTGCTGAACTCCATAGAGAAGAAGCGGCTGCCCACGCTGTCCCAGAATGGCGAGTGCCCGTTGTCATCGCTGACGCCACGCATTTCTGCCACCACACGTTTCATAAAGCGATCGCGGAAGTTGGCCATAAACAGAAAGCGCGATTTCGACAACAGATAGCCATTTTTGCCATCGCGGTAGTCAGGATCGAGAAACAGCGTGCACATCTCGCTACTGCCGGTATGGTCGTTGCACAGTGACAGCGTGGGCAAGCTGGCATAGACGTTAAGCTCTTTCGACGCGTGTACCTGGGTGCCGACGCGGAAGTTATACCAGGGATCCTGTAAGCCAACCGCGACTTCAATGGCGCAGATACCGACGGCGCGATTGTCCTCGCTATCAGCCAATACAAATACATAGCCTTGTTCGGCGCGCGGCAGCGCACCTTGCCAGGTGAGCAGCGAACGCTCAATACGCGCTTTGAGCGTATCGCTATCCGCGGGCAGCGAGGTTAAGCCGCCCCCGGTTTTGCCCGCCAGCGACAACAACTGCGCAAGATCGTCACGTTCGACGGGGCGAATCACCATCATGATGTGGCTCCTTTGAGCACGCGTTCACAGGCACGTTCGAAGCGCGCCAGACCCTCTTTCACTTCGCGTTCGCTGATGTTGAGCGCCGGCGCAAATCGCACCACGTTCGCGCCGGCGATCAGCACCATCACGCCCTCTTCAGCGGCGGTGAGGTTGAACTGTTTGGCTTTACCGGCGAAGTCGTCGTTCAGTACTGCCCCAATCAGCAGCCCGAGTCCGCGCACTTCTTTAAACACCGGCAGACGCTGGTTCAGCTCTTGCAACGCGGCAACAAACCACTGATGACGCTCGGCAACGCCCGCCATGAAGTCCGGCTGGTTAATCAGCTCCATCACTTTGCCCGCCACGGCGCCCGCCAGCGGATTGCCGCCGTAGGTGGTGCCGTGGGTGCCCACGCCCATAATCTGGGCTAAATCTTCCCGCGTTAGCATCGCGCCAATGGGGAAGCCGCCGCCCAGCGCTTTTGCCGTAGTCAGCACATCGGGCGTCACGCCGTAATGCATGTAGGCATACAGCGAACCGGTACGACCCACGCCGCTCTGCACTTCATCAAAAATCAGCACGGCATGATGTTTATCGCAAAGTTCACGCAGGCCGCGCAGGAAAGAGGGATCGGCAGGCAGCACGCCGCCTTCACCTTGAATCGGCTCAACGATCACCGCGCAGGTTTGGTCATTAATCAGCGCCGCGGCCGAGGCCAGATCGTTGAACACCGCATGGTCAATGGCCGGAGGCAGTGGGGAAAAATCACGTGAATAGGCCGGCTGCCCGCCCGCTGTCACAGTAAACAGCGTGCGGCCGTGGAACGCATTTTTAAACGCCACGATGCCATTTTTCTCCGCACCGAAACGATCGTGTGCGGTTTTACGCGCCAGCTTCAACGCCGCTTCATTCGCTTCGGCGCCGGAGTTACAGAAGAACACGCGATCGGCAAACGTGGCATCAATCAGCTGTTTGGCAAGGCGTAGAATCGGCTCATTGGTGTAGCCATTACCGGTATGCCACAATTTGCCCGCTTGTTCAGTCAGGGCCTGCTGTAAAGCGGGATGGGCATGACCTAAGGCGTTAACCGCAATGCCACCGGCGAAGTCGATATACTCTTTCCCCTGCTGATCCCAGAGCGTTGAACCTTCGGCACGCACCGGAACAAACGCTGCGGGTGCATAAACTGGCATAATCCATTGATCAAAATTTTGACGTGAAACCTGCAGTGACATAGCCCTTTCTCCTGCTTCACAACCCGCGAAGCCTTTGTTTTAAATTTGTTAAAAATGTTAAGTGACCGCTCTAATGTATATTGCAGTTAGCGTGCCAGCCAGCGGTTAAAATGCATAAACGTCTTACCACAACGGAATATCAACAACTTAACCGCTATCACTATTCACACTTAATGCATAAAAAGTGAATAAATGTCTGATGCCGACGCTGTCGCAGCAATTTATTTAGCGGATTTATGCATCTACAAAATGAAATATTGCTTTTGTGATCGCGCAGGAAATAATTCGCCAAAATAGCGCTTTGAAAGCCCTTTTTTGGGGCGTTATGAACCGGATTGGTGCAGTGAAGTGCCCAAAGTGTGCAGCTTTGTGCGGGGGCGTTTTACATTCGTTTTAACATCTCAATAACGCCACTGGATATTATTTAACCAGGAACAAATCTTAAATTAAGGCTAAATAACATTTCGTGACCAAGGTTATTATCAGAATGGAAATAACCAGACACAAAGCCATGTACCAAGTAATTACCCTGCTAATGATTAGCGGGATTCAGATATTTGCTATTGAACAATAATGCATAGGCTTGTGCTATTTCAGGAACATGATAGCCACAATGTTTACGCTTCTTTTAATTTCATAAAACGCTTATTAATCAACTCAATGCATATTAAATTCATCGATTACCTCAACCATTAATAGATAAGTTTAACCAATATAAGATTCCACATAATGGAATTAAAGATTAAAAATCACACAAAAAGCCAACTAGAAATATTTAGTTACATATATTGCACTATAGATCTTGAACCTTTTGTGTCATTTTCTTTTCACCCCAACCTTGGGGATAAAATTAAAAAATATCACAGGGTAAAAATTAAATGATGAAGCGCTCCTTACTGGCAGCAGTGATGCCTTTACTGCTGGGAATTTCTTCGGCTCAGGCCGCCGAAATCTACAATAAAGATGGTAACAAGCTGGATCTGACCGGCAAAATCAACGTCTCGCATTTGTTCTCTGATAACGATGCGGCAAATGGCGACAACTCGTCTTACACCCGTCTGGGCTTTAAAGGCGAAACCAAAATCAGTGACCAACTGACTGGCTATGGTCAATGGCAGTATCAGTACAGCCTGAGCAACTCAGAAGGCAGCGATGCTAACACCGGTAACAAAACCCGTCTGGGCTTTGCAGGCTTGAAGTTTGGTCAATTTGGCTCGATTGATTACGGTCGTAACTACGGCCTGATTTATGACGTGCTGGGTGTTACCGATATGCTGCCATTCTTCGGCGGTGATTCCGGTTATACCGATGCGTTCCTGTCTGGCCGCTCAGGTGGCGTGCTGACATGGCGCAACAAAGATTTCTTCGGTCTGGTGAAAGGCTGGAACGTTGCGGCGCAGTATGAAGGTAAAAACGATCGTAGCGATGCGAGTGTTGCAGTACGTCGTTCAAATGGCGATGGTTACGCGCTCTCTACTTCCTATGATTTCGATTTCGGTCTGAGCCTGCTGGGTGCATACGCCAGCCTGGATCGTACCAATGCGCAGAACCTGGCCGCGCGCGGCGACGGCGAGAAAGCGCAGCACTGGACTGCCGGTGTGAAATATGACGCCAACCAGATTTATCTGGCAACCATCTACGGTGAAACGCAGAACGCCACGCCAATCACCGGTGGTTTTGCTAACAAAGCCGTCAACTTTGAAGCGGTTGCACAGTATCAGTTCCTGAACGGCCTGCGCCCTTCTATCGGCTACGTATCCTCTAAAGCCAAAGACGTGGAAGGTATTGGCGATGTTGATATCGTTAAATACATTGGTGTCGGCGGAACCTACTACTTCAACAAAAACATGTCGGTCTACAGCGAATACAAAATCAACCTGCTGAAAGATGACAATGCTTTAGCCATTCCGAAAGATGATGTTGTGGCCGTCGGTCTGGTGTACCAGTTCTAAGTTGCAGTTCCCTCATTGCATCTTCGGCTAGTGTCGGCTGAAGATGAGCAAAGGGCAGCGTAAGCTGCCCTTTTTATTGCGCTTACGGCGCCATCAAATTGAAACGCTCGTCATCACCCTGATCCAGCGAGAACGGCGGTTGCAGCTGCAGAACAATCTCATTCGAAGTCACATGATTCTGCTTACTGTCCTCTAATTGCACCGACAAGCGATAACTGTTGCGAGCACCGGGGGAACTGTCCCAGGCCGGCAAGATAACACTCCAGCCTTGTGGATCGTTCGGGTTGGCACCTGGCGTCAGGCTCAGCGCCTGGGTATCACCCTGCCACATCACTTTGGCGATCGGATTAGTACTGCGAATCTGCAGTTTCAGCGGCAAGCTTTCCCCACCCTTCAACTGCCACGGCGGCGTAGCGAGGAATACCGACAGCGTCTTACGCTGGCGGAATTCCAGCACCGGCGTATTGGTGCGCGTCACGTTATCGTAGCGACTGCCGCGCAGCGAGTGCGCCGCCGCCACGTTGTCCGGACTTAACTGCTGGCTGAGCGCTACGCCGAAGCGATAGTTGAGGCGCAGACCCAGCTGATCCTGGCTCTCTCCGCTATCGCTGGTTTTATGACTGGCCGACAGCGTCACCAGCGGCACTGGCGTATAGGTCACGCCGAAGGTCAGCGCCGACGGATTGTGGTAGCGATTGCCGGAGCTAAACAGATCAACGTTATCGCCGAGATATTGCTGCCAGCTTACCGAAGCGCCCAGTTGACGATACTGCGGCAGATAGCCTTGCGTAGTGAAATCGTAGCCGCGCGCCAGGCGTTGCTGCTGGAACGGATCGCGATCCTGCCAGCCAGATAACGGCGTGTAATAATTGGCGGAAAAACGCAGGTAATCGCCCCAGGCTTCGGTACCGAGCGAAGCGCGTTGCTGTCCGCTACTGAACATACGATCAACAAAGCCGTTATAGCCCAGCAGCCATTTACCCGTCACCCAGCGCTGACCAAGGCCAAAATTGCCCACCAGCCCATCATCGGTTTGATGAAATCCCACCTGACTAAAGGTCAGATAGCGGTAGTTATCCGCCCACGGCGTCAACAGCGAGGCACCGCTGCCGTTAAAGTTACCGTCGATATCCACGTTGAAGTCGATCTGTGCGTTGCCGTACGGCGAAAGCAGCGACTGTCCTTCATTAACCAGCCGATTTCCCACTTCATCGCGGAAATGATTGAAGGCCCAAAGACCCGCCTGCTGACCTAACGAATTTTCGTCGGTGCTATTCTGACTGGCTTCACCGATGCTTTTCGCAATGGTCGCCAGCTTTTTGTTAAACGTCTCGGTCTCGTCCTGATAACCCAATGCCGGTAACTGATCGGCCATTTTCTGGAAACGTGCGGGATCGCTAAACGGCGCATCGGAGAGTTTAGTATCAGAGATCAACGCCAGCGCTGGCGCAGCGACGGCGAGTGCGGAAATACCGGAGACATACCGCAAGGATTTAGGTGAAAACAAAGTAGGCAACATAGCAAAAAAGGGATCAACCCGACTCAGAATTAGAGGTAGCTCACAAAACTGCATAAGTTTACCCTAGCACATTCTGACCTGTGTGCAGGCAATGTCTTGTTTTGTTTAAGACAATACCGAATCGACCGCGGTTTAGTAGGGTGCGCATTCATGCGCACCTGTGGAAAACATCAGGAAAAGATCAACCCGCCGTCCACGTTAATGGTCTGCCCGGTGATGTATCGCGCATCATCCGAGGCGAGAAACGCCACTAAACCGGCAACATCTTCCGGCTGACCCGCGCGCTTCAGCGGGATATTCTCCACCCACTCCGCCATCAACTCGCCTTTGCCATACTGCTTTTTATCGCTACTGAGAATCTCACCCCATACGCGATCGTTATAGTCCCACATTTCACTCTCTATAATGCCGGGACAGAAGGCATTCACCGTGATGTGCCACGGCGCCAACTCCAGCGCCAGGCTCTGCGTGATACCAATCACCCCCATCTTGCTGGCGGCGTAGTGAGGCGTATAGATAAAGCCCTGACGTCCCTGACCCGAAGAGGTGTTAATCAGGCTGCCGCTGCCCTGCTTCACCATATATTTTGCCGCTTCGCGACAGCACAGCCAGACGCCGGTGGTATTCACCGCCAGGATCTTATCGAAATCGCTTTTCGGCATCGAATCAAAGCGATCGATGGTGATCACGCCTGCATTTTGAATCGACACATCAATGCTGCCAAAGCGCTCCGCAGCCTGCTGATAGAGCTGCTGTACCTCAGTCTCATTGGTGACATCCACCTGCAGCGCCAGAATCTCACTGCCAAACTGCTGTTCGATGGCCTGCGCGGTAGTAAAGACGCGTTCAGCATTTGACACCATCACCAACCTCGCACCGTCGCGGGCGAAGCGAGCCGCAATGCCCGCCCCAATGCCGCGGCATGCTCCGGTAATCACCACCGTCTTACCACTAAAATCGCGTGTCATATTGCCTCCTGTTATCCATGTGTCGCTTCAGGCAGGGCGGCCGATTGCTGCTTTTTTTCATGTCTGCGCAGCAGCACCACCTTACTTTGTAATTTTTGCTGGAACTGGTCGATCACCACCGCAGTAACTATCACCAGGCCTTTAATCACCATCTGCCAGAAATCACTGACGCCCATCATCACCATGCCATCGGCGAGGAACACGATGACGAAAGCGCCGATAATAGAGCCGGACACCCGACCACGGCCGCCCGCCAGCGCCGTGCCGCCTAATACCGTGGCACCGATAGCGTCCATCTCGAACATGTTGCCGGTCATCGGGTGGGCGGTTTGCAGCTGCGACGCCACGATCAAGCCAACCAGCGCGGCACACAAGCCGGAAAAGGCATAGACAAACACTTTAACTTTGATGATTGGCACGCCGGCCAGCCGCGCCGCCGATTCGTTTCCGCCGGTGGCGTAGATATAACGGCCGAGCGGCGTTTTACGCGTCAGGTATAAGCCCAGCAGCAGAAAACCCAGCATCAGCCAAATCGGGATATACACGCCCAACACCGAACCCGAACCAAGCAAGGCAAAGCCGGTATTGCCCAACGCCGGGGTGCCGACGAGGTTGGCGTAAGTGCTGCCGTCGTTGAACAGCAGCGCCGCACCGCGCGCGATGTACATCATGCCGAGCGTACAGATAAAGGGCGCCACGCCAAGTCGTGTCACCACCGCACCATTAATCAGTCCCAGCGCAACGCCGAACAGCGCCACCACCAGAATCACTTCGGGCACATTAAAAAACAGCACATTGCCGCCCCATAGCGGTACGCCATTGGTGAGCAGTGCACCCGCCACCATGCCGCAAATACCCGCTACCGCGCCCACCGAAAGATCAATGCCGCCGGTAAGAATCACCAGCGTCATACCAATCGCCAGCAACCCGGTGATCGCCACATGCTGCGTCATGATCAGCAGGTTTGAGGTCGTGAGAAAGTTAGGCACCATCAAGCTGAAGAAGCTCACCACGATTAATAACGCAATAAAGGTGCGCGCCTTCAACAGGTACATGTAGATCAGGTATTTTTGATTCATCGTTTCACTCTCCTGCGGGCTCAGTCATGTGGCGTTGAGGCGCTAATCAAGGCTTCACGCGTGGCCGCCGCGCGCGGTAAATCAGCGGTAATGCGGCCATCGGCCATCACCAGAATGCGGTCCGCCAGCGCCATCACTTCATCCAGTTCCGAAGATGAGAACATCACGGCCAGCCCCTGCTGTGCCAGATGACCAATCAGGTGATAGACATCCGTTTTTGCCCCAACGTCGATGCCGCGCGTAGGCTCATCGAGCAGCACCACTTGTGGACCGGTCATCAGCGCTTTTCCCAATACCACTTTTTGCTGATTACCGCCGCTGAGTGACGTGATCGGCAGCTCCGGATCGCTGACTTTGATCGCCAGATGACCAATCATTTCATCCACGCGACGCTGCTCTTTATGCGGATTGAGCCTCTGCCACGCGCGGCGGAATCCGCGCAGGCTGAGATCGCTGAGCGTCATGTTGGCGGTGATCGACATCAGCTGCACCACGCCTTCGGTTTGGCGATCTTCCGGCACCAGCGCAATCCCTTTTTTCAATCGCTGTTGAAAGCTACGCTTCTCCAGCGCTTCCCCGTTGAGGCTGACGCTGCCCGATTGACAGTGCATCATGCCAATCAGCCCTTTAAACAACTCGGTGCGCCCGGCGCCCAGCAAACCGTAGATGCCAATCACCTCACCTTTGCGCAGGGAAAATGAGACATCATTAAGCTTGTAGCCACCGTTTTGATGCAGCGCGGTCAGCCCATTTACCTTGAGGACGGTGGCACCCTGCGCCGCCGGTTGGTAGTCGAAATGCTTTTTCTTATCGCCCACCATCTGCTCGATGATCCAGGGAATTGAAGCATCACGCACCTCACGCTCGCTGATAAAGCGTCCGTCGCGGAAGATGGTGATGTGATCGCCAATCTCCATCAGCTCTTCCAGCCGATGCGAGATATAGATGATGGTGACGCCGCGCCGCTTGAGCTGCTCAATCACGTTAAACAGCACTTTCACCTCAGACTGGCTGAGTGCGCTGGTCGGTTCATCCATAATCAGGACGCGCGTGTCTTTGGACAGCGCCCGCGCGATCTCCACCAGCTGCTGATGGCCGATACCCAGCTCAGCCAGTGGCGCATAGGGATCGACATCCAGCTCCAGCCGCTGCAGCAGCGCTTTGGCCAGCTCATACTGGTACTTTTCATTGATGACGCCACGCTGGAAAAACTCATTGGCCATGAAAATGTTGTCCATCACATTCATATTGGGAAACAGGTTTAGCTCCTGAAAGATAATGCTGATGCCCTGTTTCTCTGCCTGATGCGTGGAGTTGAGCGATACCACCTCGCCATCCAGCAGAATGTCGCCGGAGGACGGGATCTCTACGCCCGCCAGCATTTTCATCATGGTGGATTTACCCGCACCGTTTTCGCCAATCAGCACGTTGACTTTGTTGCGATAGACGCGGTAATTGACCTGGTCCAGCGCGGTGACGCCGGGATAGAGTCGCGACACATTACGCGTCTCGATAATCACATCCAGCGGCCCGTCGGGCGGAATTTGCGACATAGCCCCTCCTTATTGCCGGGTGATTTGCGCCGGTGTAATGTCAGGCGCCTGCTGTGGAATATCCCAGCTGCTGAACACTCCGACGATCGCCACTTTGTCGCCCACTTTCGGCTTAAACGTTTGCATCATGTCGGATGCCTGCTGATTGATAGCGCGATTGAAATCGCCAAACAGCACCTGATCGTTGAAATCCTGATAGCTGGCGCCTTTATAAACGTCACGCAGCGCGGTGCCGCGAATAATCGGCCCGGTTTGCACCGTGACGCTGGCACCTGAGACCTCTTTCACCGTCATTTTGCCGCTGCGCGAGGTGGTATTCAGCGCCGTCACTTCTCCGCTCAGGCTGACGCTAAATACACAGGGATTCTCATCCTGGCTGCGATAGCCGTAGCTTTTACAGGCACTGTCGAAATCTTTGGCCGACTGCAGCGACTTCATCAGTTCTGCCAGCGGCCTGGCTTCATGAGCGACCTGCGGCACCAGCTTCTGCTGCCACATCTGCGCGATGTTGGCCATGTTGGCATTAGGGGGATTTTTCAGGTCGGCCAGCTCCTGCTGCGACACAATGCGGCAACCGCTAAGGATCACGACGGGTAGCAGTAACCAGAGTCGTCTGTGCATCACATTCTCCTGAGCGCCCGATGAACGGGCGCACCGCGTTGATTACGACTTGAAGTTAAAGTCCTGCACGCCTTTCGCGTTATCTGGGGTGATGAGAATGCCGCGGAACATCACGCGCTGCTTCTCAGGTTTAGTGCCTTTCTGAATAAAGTTGTCGAGGTCGGTTACGCCCTGTGCGGCAATAGCTTGCGCCTGCAACATCACCGTGGCTTTCAGATCGCCTTTCTCGACCGCATCGCGCTCATCATTACTGCCGTCAATACCGACCACGATGACATCGTTACGACCCGCCGCTTTCAGCGCGGCAATTGCCCCCAGCGCTACCGGGCCGTTGCCGCAGATCACCCCTTTCACATCCGGATGCGCCTGCAGGATGCTGTCCATGATGCGCTTGCCATCAATCAGCGTGCCTTTGGCATCCTGACGCGCGACGCTTTTCATGTCGGAGTATTGATCGAGCACCTGGTGGAAAGATTTGGAACGCGTGACGCAGTTGTTATCGGCGAGATTACAGGTGAGTTCGGCGTAGCTGCCCTTTTCGCCCATCTTCTCAACAAACACGTTGGCCACATCGGAACCGGCCTGGAAGTTGTTGTGGGTGATTTGCGCCAGCGCCACGTCATCCACCGGGATCTCGCGGTTGATCAGTACCACCGGAATGCCGGCATCTTTGGCTTTTTTGATGGCCGCCACGCTGGCGGTGGAGTCCGCGTTATCCAGCACGATGCCCTGTACTTTCTTGCCAATCGCGGCATCAATCAGTTCACTTTGCTTCTTCACATCTTCGCCATGCGACAGCACGCTGGTTTTGTAGCCGAGTTCCTGCGCTTTGAGGTTGGCGCCTTTGGCTTCGGAGGCGTAATACGGGTTATCCAGTGAGTTCACCAGAATCATGATGGTGCCTTTTTCGGCAGCCAAACTGGCGTGCGCGATCAGACAACTGGCAATAGCAGTCAACAGCAGGATGGGTTTTTTCATGGTGATTTTCTCTTTGTTGTAGGTGCAGGGTCAGCCGTTCTGGTGTTGGCGTGGCCTTACCAGATGGTAAAGCCACCGTCGATCATCAAATCTGCGCCGGTGATCATGTCGCTGCCGTTACTGGCGAAGAACAGCACCGCGGCGGCGATTTCGTCGGTATAGGCAAAGCGCCCGAGTGGGATCAGTTTTTTCATCGCTTCACCCTTCTCTCCGCGCCAGGCTTTTTCCCCCATCGGCGTCAGCACTACGGTGGGCGACAGGGTATTTACGTTGATGCGATGCGGCGCAAACTCTTTGGCCATCACCTTGGTCATGCCCAGCAGACCCGCTTTGGCCGAGGTGTAAGCCACGTGGTTATCGATGGCGATAGAGGCGGCCTGCGAGGCGATATTGATAATTTTGCCGCCGTTACCGGCACGCACCATGCGTTTACCGGCAGCCTGCGAGCAGAGAAAGGGGCCGGTAAGATTCACGGCGATCTGTTTCTGCCACTCGGCGAAATCGGTCTCCAGTACCGCTTGTAACATCACGTAGCCGGCGCAGTTCACCAGGATATCAATCTGGCCATAATGCTGTTCGACCTGATTGAAGGCAGCATCCACCGAGCCGGGATCGGTGACATCGCAGCACACCAGCAGCACGCGATCGGCGGCAAACTGCGTCTGCACATCAGCCACTTTGTCACGTTCGAATGGAGGATAGAGCAGCGCCAGCCGCGCCCCTTTCTCCAGCAGCATGGCGTTACTGGCCATGGCAATACCGCCCAGCCCGCCGGTCACCACCGCCACTTTGCCGCTTAAGTCCTGCTCAATGTTCACGCCGTAGCGCAGGTTGACGTCATATTCCCCACTCATCCACTTACTCCTTTCATCATTACGCTGCGGCGATGATTATCGCTGGCCGGGTTATCGTTTTTGGCAACATTGGTTTTCGAACAAAAATATAAGCTATCGATTAATAATGGTTTGTGGGGCAGATCAAATTTCATACAAATCGCAGCAATAAAATACATCACTATGATTTAATTGATAATGCTTACATTTCATATTTCCAGGCATGGAGAGAGCTGCTAGGGGCTTTGTGCAAAATCAATCGCATAGCAAACATTCATTTTCGTTCGAAAACGAATGAGCTTGCGAGCTGCCTCGCAAATACCAAAAACGCAGAGTAAAATCAGCTCGGGTTTCCTTATTGGCGAGACCAGACCGTGATTGGAAAGAGGGAGCGTTTCGATTGAAAAGCAAAACTGAGCAGCTGGCTGATATGCAGCTTCGCCGTGAGAAGATTCTGGAGATGATCCGCGAAGACGGCACCGTCACGGTAAAAGCGTTAACCGATACCTTTGGCCTGACCGAAGCCACCATCCGCACCGACCTGCGCATGTTGCAGCAAGAGGGTCATGTGCAGCGTTATCACGGCGGCGCCACGCTGATGACCGGTAAGCAAAATAGCGGTGCAATGCTGCTGGAGCGCCAGACGCATCTCGACGAAAAACAGGCGATTGGACGCCTTGCCGCGCAGCATGTGGAGAATGGCGATACGGTGATTTTCGATTCCGGCACTACTACCACGGCAATCGCCGAGGCGATTAGTCATATTCGGCGTCTGTCAGTGATTACCACTGCCGTTAATATTGCGCTAAAGCTGGGCGGCGAACCGGGGATTAATATTTTGCTGACCGGCGGCACCTTCAAGTTCCCGACGCTATCGACCTCGGGTGAGAAAGCGGCCTCTTTTTTCGAAAACGTATTGGCGGAGAAGCTGTTTCTCGCCACCGCCTGTATTTCGCCGCGTTTGGGGCTGAGCTTTCCCAGCGAGACCGATATCAAAGTGAAGATGGCGATGATCAAATCGGCCAGCACCGTTTACGTGGTAGCGGATTCCAGCAAGATTGATAAGGTGTCGATGTTCGCCCTGCCGTGCGACTGGAGCCATATTCACTATCTGATTACCGATAGCGGGATTTCACCGGCGCAGGTCGCGGCGTTTGAGGCGTTGGGGGTGCAGGTGTTGGTGGCGGGAGTGGAAGGGTTAAAAAAACGTGCGGCATCCTGATTGGTGCACTCTTTGACCAGGTGGGCATAAATGCCCACCCTACAAAAACCCCGTAGGGTCGGCATTCATGCCGACCACGAGTTAAAGCATTAAAACCCTAAACTATCCAGCAGGTCATCAACCTGATCCTGGTTCGCCACCACGCCCGGTGCATTGGCATGGATCTGCGGACCATTCAATAGGCTGGTCGCATCCTTACGGGCTGCCGCGTTCGCTTCTGGCATATTCTCCAGCAGCACCATCAGCAACTGACGCTCGATCTCCTGGATCACATCCATCATGCGCTTGATCACCTGACCGGTAAGGTCCTGGAAATCCTGCGCCATCATGATTTCGAGCAACTGCTTATTGGTGTACGACGTGTGTCCCGGAACGTCAGTCAGGAACTGGCGCGTATCCGAAACCAACTCGCGCGCATCTGTCAGTTCAATCGGATTTTCAAACCATGCGTCCCAGCGGCCTTTCAGCTGGTTGGCGTTGGCTTCCATTTGGTCCTGGTGTGGCTGCGCTGCTTCAACGCAGTTCAACGCACGTTCAGCCGCTTGCGCCGTCATTTGCACAACATAATCCAAACGATCGCGCGCGTCAGGAATCGCTTCCGCCGCTTCAGCAATCGCCTGGTCTAACCCCAGCTCACGCAAACTGTCACGCAGCATGCGCGTCAGTGAGCCGATACGGGTAATAATGTCGTGTGCCGAGGCTTCTTCGGTTGATTTCGGAAGGTCGCTCATCACATCTCCTTACATACCCAGTTTTTCGAATATTTTGCCTAACTTCTCTTCCAGCGTGGCAGCAGTGAACGGTTTCACTACGTAGCCGCTGGCACCCGCCTGCGCGGCCGCGATGATGTTCTCTTTCTTCGCTTCCGCCGTGACCATCAGCACCGGCAGTTTACTCAGCGCCGCATCGGCACGAATGGTCTGCAGCAGTTCCAGACCGTCCATGTTGGGCATGTTCCAGTCCGACACCACGAAATCAAAGCCGCCCGCACGCAGTTTAGTTAGCGCATCAACGCCGTCTTCTGCCTCTTCGACGTTATTGAATCCCAGCTCTTTCAGCAGGTTACGGACGATACGACGCATCGTATTGAAGTCATCCACCACCAAAAAGCGCATATTTTTATCAGCCATATCTACTCCTGTGTTGTCTCGTCCAGCAGGACGGGCTCGTTAAATTCGCAATGCCTGTCCGGCGCTAATTTTCGCCAGCATGTGCTGACTGATGTGGCCCAAATCGACCACTTCACTGGTGCCGCCCATCGCAATCGCTTCGCGCGGCATGCCAAATACCACACAGCTGGCTTCATCCTGCGCGATGGTCCAGGCGCCCGCGCGATGCATTTCCAGCATCCCGGCGGCGCCGTCGTTCCCCATCCCGGTCAGGATCACACCCACCGCATTTCGTCCTGCATGGACCGCCACCGAACGGAACAGCACATCAACCGATGGCTTGTGTCGATTCACCGGCGGACCGTCATTCAGTTTCACTACGTAGTTCGCCCCGCTACGCGCCAGCTCCATGTGCATCGCGCCCGGCGCGATATAGGCATGGCCCGGCAGAATACGCTCGCCGTCTTCCGCCTCTTTCACGGTGATCTGGCACAGCTTGTTCAGTCGCTCGGCAAACGAGCGGGTAAAGCCTGGCGGCATATGTTGCGTAATTAGCAGCGCCGGACTGGTGGCCGGCAGCGGCTGCAGCACATGGCGAATCGCCTCGGTGCCGCCGGTGGATGAGCCAATGGCTATCAGCTTTTCACTACTCAACAGCGGACCGGCTTTCAAGGTTACCGGCATCGGCATGGCCGCACGCGCATGCAGTTTGGCGCGCGCTGCGGCGCGAATCTTGTCGGCAATCATCTGGCTGTAGGCCAGCATGCCTTCACGAATGCCGAGCTGCGGCTTGGTGACAAAATCCACCGCGCCCAGCTCCAGCGCGCGCAGCGTCACTTCGGATCCTTTACCGGTCAGCGATGACACCATCACCACCGGCATTGGACGCAGGCGCATCAGTTTCTCGAGGAAATCGAGGCCATCCATGCGCGGCATTTCTACATCCAGCGTCAACACCTGCGGGTTGTACTGTTTGATTAAATCCCGCGCCACCAGCGGATCTGGCGCACTCGCGACCATCTCCATATCGGGATGGCTGTTGATGATTTCCGTCATCAACTGTCGCATTAGCGCAGAGTCATCCACGCACATCACGGTGATTTTGCTCATCGTCTTTCCTTGCTCAGTCCATAGACTGTCTGTCCACGCAGCCAGAACTCTTTGCTGATCTGACTAAAGTTCTCTGAGTGTCCGGCAAACAGCAGGCCGCCGGGCTTCAGCAGGGGCACGAAACGGCGCAGAATCTGTTCCTGCGTCTCTTTATCGAAATAGATCATCACGTTGCGACAAAAAATCGCGTCGAACGGACCCGGCAACGCCCAGTCGTTGGCCAGTAAATTCAGTTGCGAATAGTTCACCATGTTGGCGAGGTCAGAACGCACCCGCACCATGCCTTCGTGCGGGCCAGTGCCGCGCAGGAAAAAGCGCTGCAGCTGTGACTGCGACAAGGTGCGCAGCTCTTCCTGGCGATAGACGCCTGCCACGGCTTTCTCAAGCACCTGCGTATCAATATCGCTGGCGTGCACCTGGAACTTACCCGGACCGGTGCCCAGCGTTTCTGCCAGCGTCATGGCGATGGAGTACGGCTCTTCGCCGGTTGAGGCGGCGGTGCTCCAGACGCTGTAATTACCCGTGCGCTTACGCGCATGATCCGCGAGGATCGGAAAGTGATGCGCCTCGCGGAAGAAAGAGGTCAGGTTGGTGGTCAACGCGTTAATAAACGCCTGCCACTCGGCACTGTTCTGGTCCTGCTCCAGCAGCGCCAGATAGCGGCCAAAGTCATCAATATTCAGCATGCGCAGACGACGCACTAAACGGTTGTAAACCATCTCGCGCTTATGGTCGGCCAGCACAATGCCCGCTCGCTGATAAATCAGCTGGCTGATACGACGAAAATGAGTATCTGAGAGCGGCAAGCGCTGCACCATTTGCGAGAGCAGCGTGGTCGCTTCACTTTGATCTAATAACGTCGATTTCTTCATTTCAGGTCACCCGGCAACAAACTGTTTAAATTGTGATACTGCGGTTGCTACTGTGCTGCCAGTCGCGCCATGCTTATGGGCCGCCTTGCGGCGGCCACAAGGATTAAAAGGTTTCCCAGTTATCGTCTGTGCTACGTGCGCCTGCCGGTTGTGCCAAGGCTTTTGGCGCTCCCGAACGCAAATTTTTTGCCGCTGTAGATACGTTAACGGCCTGAACGACAAATTCTTTACCAATATTGAACACCGCAACCGACTGTTTCAGTCGGCTGGCCTGATCTTCCAGCGCCGCCGCTGCAGTCGCCGACTCTTCAACCAGCGCGGCGTTCTGCTGAGTCACGCGATCCATCTCGTTGACCGCCAGACCGACCTGATCGATACCTCGGCTCTGCTCGTCCGACGCCGAGGCGATTTCGCCCATGATGTCGGTAACGCGCGTCACCGCATTGACGATGTTGGTCATGGTTTCCCCGGCGCTCTCCACCAGCACGGAACCGGTGTTGACGCGGCTGACCGAATCTTCGATCAATCCTTTAATCTCTTTCGCCGCCTGAGCACTGCGCTGTGCCAGACTGCGCACCTCACCGGCTACCACGGCAAAACCACGGCCCTGCTCACCGGCGCGCGCGGCTTCTACTGCAGCGTTCAGTGCGAGGATATTGGTCTGGAAGGCGATACCATCGATCACGCTGATGATGTCAGCGATTTTCTTCGAGCTACCGGTAATCTCTTTCATGGTGGTGACTACGCCATCCACCACTTTGCCACCCTGCTGCGCGGTTTCAGACGCCGTCAACGCCAGCTGTGAGGCCTGGCGGGCATTCTCGGCGTTCTGCTTCACGGTGGCGGTGAGCTGCTCCATGCTGGCGGCGGTCTCTTCCAGCGAAGCCGCTTGCTGCTCGGTACGCGAAGAGAGATCGTTGTTGCCCATAGCGATTTCGCTGGCACCGGTGTAGATGGCATCAGAACCATCACGCACGGTACGCACCGTCCGCGCCAGCGCTTGCTGCATCTCCTGCAGTGACGTGAGCAGTTCGCCCATCTCATTGCGCACGTTGATCTCCACCTGCTGGGTTAAGTCACCCCGCGCGATGTGGCGGATATGCTCAATGCTCTGCTTCAGCGGACGGATCAGCACCGAACGCATGCCGCTCCACACCAATGCAATCACCAGCAAGGTCACCAGCAGCGTGCCGACCACCAGCATGATTGATTGGGTATAGGCCGCGTTATTGGCTTCGACGCCCTTATTAGCCAGCTCGATGTTGTAGCCCAGCCAGGCGTTGTAATCTTTGGCAAACTTATCCTGGAATCCCTGCGTCGGTTGATCGACAAATCCTTTGAAATTTCCGCTACCGAGGAAATCAATCAACTCACCCAATGCCCCCCGATAGGCGTTGTAGTTGGCCTGCAGCGTCAGCACGTTTTCCGCCGTTTTGCCCTTTTCAGACAGATTGGCGTTAAATTCGGCGAAACCTGCATCTGCGTTCTTCAACTCCTCACTCGCCAGCGCCACCAGATCTTTCACGGTCGCACCCGAGCCCGCCTGCTGACTATCCAGCAGGTAACGGATCCCCGCACGGTTCAGCGTGTTACGCGCCTGAACCAGCGATACCCATGAGGTGCCCATCGCCCGTTGCAGCGTGCTGAGACGCTGGTTGTAGGCAAAATTATCTTTATCGGCTTTCACCGTGGAATAGAACACTCCCCCGGAAAACAGCTGCAGTAAGGCAAACAGCGCCAGCACGCACAGCAAGCCGGAAACAACACGAATACGACTAAACATAAACACCTCATTGGTTGGCGGATCGCTCCTGTTATCGGCGTGCGCGAGGGGATCTTTATGTGTGTTCGCAGGGGTTGGACCAGCGGGAATTAAGGAGGAGTAAGGATAAATAGGGGATGTGCTCGCTGTCCCTAACCCTCTCCCACAAGTGGGAGAGGGAACCGATCGCGCTAACATATGGCAGCGTCTCCCTCTCCCGCTTGCGGGAGAGGGCCGGGGTGAGGGGCAGCGACGCCGAAACTTAAAACGTCTCCCAGTTACCCTCACTCACCGCCGCCGCTGCTTTGCGCGGTGCGCTGGCGATCTGACGGGCGAGAGTGGCTTTAGCGGGTGGCACCTGAGCGGCACGCGGAATGCGGAATACCGATACCGACTGGCTCAGGCGACTGGCCTGCTCTTCCAGTGACGCGGCGGCAGCGGCGGACTCCTCCACCAGCGAGGCGTTCTGCTGCGTGACGCGATCCATCTCGGTCACCGCTTGTCCCACCTGATCGATACCGCGGCTCTGTTCATCGGATGCCGACGCGATCTCGCCCATGATATCGGTGACGCGTGTGACGGCGCCGACGATATCATTCATGGTTTCACCGGCGGTCCCCACCAGCTGCGAGCCGTTGTTGACGCGATTCACCGAGTCTTCAATCAAGCCTTTGATCTCTTTCGCCGCCTGCGCACTACGCTGTGCCAGATTGCGCACCTCGCCTGCCACTACGGCAAAACCACGCCCCTGCTCACCGGCACGAGCCGCTTCCACCGCAGCGTTGAGTGCCAGGATGTTGGTCTGGAAGGCAATTCCATCAATGACGCTGATAATGTCGGCGATCTTCTTCGAGCTACCGGCAATATCCTGCATGGTACGCACCACGCCATCGACCACTTCACCGCCTTTGCGCGCGGTATCGGATGCACTGAGCGCCAGTTGCGAGGCCTGACGGGCGTTTTCGGCGTTCTGTTTCACGGTAGCGGTTAACTGCTCCATGCTGGCTGCGGTCTGTTCCAGTGACGCGGCTTGCTCTTCGGTACGCGCCGAAAGATCGTTATTACCGGCGGCGATTTCACTGGCACCGGTGAAAATGGCATCGGAACCGTCGCGCACATTGCCCACGGTGCTGACCAGCGACTGCTGCATTTCATGCAGGCTGCCCGCCAGCTGGCTCATCTCATTTCGCCCCTCAACCACGATGGTTTGGGTGAGATCGCCCGCGGCGATGTGACGAATATGGCCCAGCAACTGATGCAGTGGCTGAATCAGCACGCTGCGTAAACCAAACCAGCAGCCGATAATCACCGCAACCACCACGAGCATCACTGATGCCAGCAGCCACATCATGGTATGGAAGGCACGCTGATTCTGCGCCACACCTTCTGCTGCCAGTTCGCTTTGCGCAGTACGCCACTCTTCGTAGGTGGCTTTCATCGCCACCTGTTTCGCTTCGATATTCTGCGCAAACATGCCTTGCAGATCGTTGGCTTTCAGGCGCTCCAGCATCGCTTTCAGCCCGTTGTTGAAAGCGGCATAGTTCGCTTCCAGCTTATCGCGCAGCGCTTCCGGCAAGCCCGGCGTGGCGGGCAAGTCGTAGTAGCGTTGATAGTGGCCGGCAGCGACATCGAGCTGTTTTTCCGTTTGCGCAATTAACGCTCCCAGCTGGCCGCCGTTGGCCTGCGCGGCCATGCTGCCCTGCATGCGCAACATCGCGCGATTGAGTACCGTGCGGGTTTGGTTTAATTCAATCCAGGCGTCGGACATCGCCCCTACGTTGTTGGTTGAGATCTGCGCAACGGCAAACGCCTCTTTATCTTTTTGCAAGGCGGACCAGAACAGGCCACCCGAAAGTAACTGTAAAGCACCAAATACCAGCAATACGGCGATTAAACTGGTCACTACATTGATTCGTTTTAACATGGGATCTCCAGAAATGCGTTTCGGCTCCCCCCGTTATCGACCAATATTCTGAATTTTTCAGGGCGCTGAAGGGACTTTACAAATTAAAACTCTGCGTTTTAGCATGATTGCAGTGTTTTATAAGTAAAAAAATTAACAGTAAAAAAAATGCGCCTTTATCGGGTGAGCGATAAAGGCGCATTGGGTGAGGTGCGGTTTGTCCCTCACCCTAACCCTCTCCCACAAATGGGAGAGGGAACCGATCGAGCTTACATGTGGCAGCGTCTCCCTCTCCCGCTCGCGGGAGAGGGCCGGGGTGAGGGACCGACGACGCCGAAACTTAAAACGTTTCCCAATTACTGTCGCCTGCAGCGGCGATCACCGCTTTACGCGGTGCGCTCAAGGTGGGCGGTGCAATCTGCGGATGACGCACGCCGGCTTTCGGCTGTGCTTGTGCCGCGCGCGGTACGCGGAACACCGCCACCGACTGGCTCAAGCGGCTGGCCTGCTCTTCCAGTGAGGCCGCCGCTGCGGCAGACTCTTCTACCAGCGAGGCGTTCTGCTGCGTCACACGATCCATCTCCGTCACCGCCTGACCCACCTGGTCGATACCACGACTCTGCTCATCCGATGCCGAGGCAATTTCGCCCATAATATCCGTCACGCGGGTGACCGCATTGACGATATCGCTCATGGTTTCACCGGCGGTACCCACCAGCGCCGAGCCGCTGTTAACGCGGCTGACGGAGTCTTCAATCAGCCCTTTGATCTCTTTGGCCGCCTGTGCGCTGCGCTGCGCCAGATTTCGCACTTCGCCTGCTACCACCGCAAATCCACGGCCTTGTTCACCGGCACGCGCCGCTTCTACCGCCGCATTGAGTGCCAGAATGTTGGTCTGGAAGGCGATGCCGTCGATGACGCTGGTGATGTCAGCAATCTTCTTCGAGCTGCCGGCGATGTCGCTCATGGTACGCACCACGCCTTGCACCACATCGCCGCCCTTCTGCGCGGTTTCAGAGGCACTCAGCGCCAGCTGCGAAGCCTGACGCGCATTTTCCGCGTTCTGCTTCACGGTGGCGGTCAGCTGTTCCATGCTGGCGGCGGTCTGCTCCAGCGAGGCCGCCTGCTCTTCGGTACGTGCCGAGAGATCGTTATTGCCCGCCGAAATCTCACTGGCTCCGGTAAAGATGGCATCCGATCCGTCACGCACATCACTTACCGTGCGTACCAGCGACTGCTGCATATCATGCAGGCTTTGCGCCAGCTGGCTCATTTCATTGCGCCCGACAACCGCAATGTGCTGCGTTAAATCGCCCTGCGCAATGTGCTGAATATGCTGAATGTTGTGGTTGAGCGGCGTGATCAGAATTTTGCGCATGCCAAACCAGCACAGCACAATCACCGCCACCACGATCGCCAACACCGCAGTCAGCAGCCAGATCATATGATCGTAGGCAGAGCTGTTGGCGGCGACGCCGGTCGCCGTCAAACGGTCCTGATCGGCACGCCACTGGCGGTACTCTTTCAGGAACGCACTCTGGCTTGGCGCCACCGGCACTTTCGCGGCCTGCACCAGATCTTGTGCTACCAGCGCATCCTGCATCTGGCCCAGCGCGCTGGCATAAGCAGAATAGGTGTCATCCAGACGCTTGTTAAGCGCGGCATCCTGTCCCGGCGTATCCGGCGTGGCTTTAAACAGCTGATAGTTATCAGCGGCCTCTTTCTGGAAGGCTTTGCTGTCGTTATATAAACCGGCCACATCCGCTTCACTGCCGCTGAGCTTGCTGGTCGCCATGCGCAACTGAATGCGGGTTAACACCACACGGCTCTGATTGAGGCTCATGTAAGCGTCGTTGATGGCGGCGGTGTTTTTGCTCGCCAGTTGTGAAACGTTGAAACTGTTTTTGTCATCACTTAGCGCTTTAAAAAACAGCGAGCCGGATGCCAATTGCAGAAAACCAAATACCAACAACACCAGCAGTAAGCTGGTGACAACGCGGATTCTTGTAAACATAGTTTGCCCTGGAAAATGAAGAAAAATCGTGCAGAGCAGTTATCGACTTACGGCGGGGAATATTGAGGAGAAAAGCAGGGTTTTTGCAGTTTTGTTGTTGATTTACAACAAATTAATTAACGTGCGTGATGATAACGGGCCGCAGCAGCGCGGCCCGTTGATGTGATTAGGCGGTACGCAGGTTATCCACCAGCGCCATCTCTTCACTGCTCAGCAGCTTTTCGATGTCGACCAGAATCAGCATACGTTCACCCAGCGCACCCAGACCGGTCAGGTACTCGGTAGACATGGTGACCGCAAATTCCGGAGAAGGACGAATCTGCTCCTGAGTCAGCGACAGCACGTCAGAAACGCCGTCAACCACAATCCCCACCACGCGCTGCTCAAGATTCAGCACGATCACCACGGTGTTCTCGTTGTAATCCACGTCCGGCTGCGAGAATTTCACGCGCAGGTCGATAATGGGCACAATCACGCCGCGCAGGTTAGTGACGCCTTTGATGAACTCTGGCGTGTTCGCGATGCGGGTTACCTGATCGTAGCCGCGGATCTCCTGCACTTTCAGAATGTCGATGCCGTACTCTTCGTCACCCAGTGTGAAAACTAAGAACTCCTGGCCGACGGTTTCGCCAGCGATTTTGGTCACGGTTGCCATGTCAGTCATTTTTTTACCCTTTCGTTATCTATTACGCTGCGGCACCGGCCACACGCTTTTCACGGTTCAACGATTGCAGTGCTGAGACATCCACAATCAGCGCCACGCTACCATCGCCCAGAATGGTGGCGGCTGAAATCCCCGGCACTTTGCGATAGTTGCTTTCAAGGTTTTTCACTACCACCTGATGCTGACCAATCAGCTGATCGACCAGCAGCGCATAGCGACGGCCTGCGCTTTGCAGAATCACCACAATGCCTTGCGTGGCGTCGGTTTTGGCGTTTTGCACCTCAAACACATTCCACAACTCAACCAGCGGCAGATACTCGCCTCGCACTTCCAGCACGCGCTCGCCACCGGCCAGCGGTTTTAACTCTTCAGCGGTTGGCTGCAATGATTCCATCACCGCGTTGAGCGGCAGAATGAACACTTCGTTGGCCACGCGCACCGACATGCCGTCGAGGATCGCCAGCGTCAGCGGCAGCAGGATGCGAATAGTGGTGCCTTTGCCCTGCTTCGAGGAGATTTCGACGTGGCCGCCCATCTCCTGAATGTTACGTTTCACCACGTCCATGCCCACGCCACGGCCCGACACGTCAGTGACCTGTTCGGCGGTGGAGAAGCCCGGCGCGAAGATCAGCATGCCGACTTCTTCATCGCTCATGCTGTCGCTCACCGGCAGGCCAGACGACAGCGCTTTAGCCAGGATACGTTCACGGTTCAGGCCGGCACCGTCATCGATCACTTCGATGCAGATATTGCCGCCCTGATGTTCCGCGGACAGCGTCAGGTTACCGACTGCCGTTTTGCTGGCAGCCAGACGTTTTTCCGGGGTTTCGATACCGTGATCGAGGCTGTTACGCACCAGGTGCGTTAACGGATCGATGATGCGTTCAATCAGGCTCTTATCCAGTTCGGTCGAGCTGCCAAGCAGCGTCAGTTCCACCTCTTTGCCCAGCTTGCTGGCCAAATCGCGCACCAGCCGCGGGAAGCGGCTGAAGACATACTCCATTGGCATCATACGAATCGACATCACCGACTCTTGCAGATCGCGGGCGTTACGCTCCAGCTGGCCCATGCTGTTCAGCAGGTCGCCGTGCGCCACCGGATCCAGCGCGCCGGAGCGCTGCGCCAGCATCGATTGGGTGATCACCAGTTCGCCCACCAGGTTAATCAGCTGGTCCACTTTCTCCACTGCCACGCGGATGCTGCTGGATTCACTGCCCTTGGCCGGTGCCGCTGCACGCTTAGGTTCACGTTTCGCTGCCGGCGTAATCTCGGTAACGGTGGCGGTTTGCACCGCTTCAGCGACCACGTCCACCACCGGCGCTTCGGCCACGGCCGCCGCGCCTGCCGGGAAGTGGATCTGCGCTTCATCGAGCACAAAGCACAGCACGGCGACGATGTCATCTTTGCCGACGCCATCGATGGTCACTTCGAGCGAGTTAGCGCCTTTTACCACGTTGCTGACCGTGCCGAGATTGCCGAGCTCTTCCAGCATCAGCTCCGGCTCTTTCTCTTTCAGATCAACCAGCTGCAGGCGTAGACCTGCGGCGGCAACCGGTGCAGCGATGTCAATCACTTCGGCGACTTTTGGCGCTTCAGGCGCGATGCCCTTCGCTTCCAGTGCCAGCTGACGCAGCGCTTCGCAGATGTATTTAAAGCTTTCTGCGTTGGGCTCCTGCGCCGTTTTATAGGCATCGAGCTGTTCTTGCATAATATCTTTGGTTTCCAAAAACAGGTTGATGATATCGGTGCTGAGCTGCATCTCGCCGCGGCGCGCACCATCCAGAATGTTTTCCAGGATGTGGGTGGTTTCCTGTAAAACCGTAAAGCCAAACGTACCGGCTCCGCCCTTGATGGAGTGGGCGGCGCGGAAGATGGCATTCAACTGCTCGGAATCGGGCTCCTGGGGATCGAGTCCCAACAGGTGTTGCTCCATATCCGCTAACAGCTCATCGGCTTCATCGAAAAACGTCTGGTAAAAATCGCTGATGTCCATGCTCACGGGATCACCTCGGCTGTGAGGGTTGGTCTGGTGTCACCACGCTCACCGCGGGCGTCGCCGCTGCCGCAGGTGCCGTCGCAGCCGCCGGCGCAGCCGGTGTCGCAGTGGAACCTGTTGGGGCAGTCGGCGCAGCCGGTACGGCGGGTGCGGTAATGTCGGGAATAATTTGCGCCGGGTCGCTGACCTGTACGGCATCGCTCTCGGCATTCTCTTTTTCAATCGCCGCTTCGGTGTCGTGATTCAACACCAGCAGGCTAATGCGGCGGTTGACTGCATCATTAGCACCACGGTTTTTCAGCTTCATGGTGTCGGCCATACCGACCACACGCAGCATTTTGCTGCCGTCCAGCCCACCGATCATCAGCTCACGGCGTGAGGCGTTGGCACGATCGGCCGACAACTCCCAGTTGCTGTAGCCGCGATCGCCATTGCCATACTGGATATCGTCGGTGTGGCCTGACAGGCTAATTTTGTTCGGAATATCATTCAGTAGCGGCGCAATGGTGCGCAGAATGTCGCGCATATAGGGCTCAACGTCTGCGCTACCGGTTTTAAACATCGGGCGGTTCTGGCTATCGATAATCTGAATGCGCAGCCCCTCTTCCACCATGTTGATAATCAGGTGCGGACGCAGCGCTTTCAGACGCGGATCGGCTTCAATCAGCTGATCGAGCTTTTCACGCAGGCGATTCAGGCGAATCTCCTCCAGCTTTTTCTTCTGTGCATCCATATCGACAATTTTCTTCACTTCGCCCTTCTGCTGCGTCGGATCATCGCCGCCGCCCGGGATCGGACTTTCACTGTCGCTGCTGCGCTGACCGCCGGTTAACGCCACTTTGAGCGGCGTTTTGAAGTATTCGGCAATTTGTACTAACTCTTTCGGGCTGGAGATGGAGAGCAGCCACATCACCATAAAGAACGCCATCATCGCCGTCATAAAGTCGGCATAGGCAATCTTCCACGAACCGTGGCTGCCATGGTGACCTTTATGTTTGCGCTTTTTAACCAGCACAATGGGGCGATTGCCAGCTTTCATGAATTCTCATCCGAAGTTTGTTTCGCCGGGTTCTTGGCGTTACGAACGTGCTCTTCCAGCTCGGAGAACGACGGACGTTCAGCGGAATAGAGCGTTTTACGTCCAAACTCCACCGCGATTTGCGGCGCGTAGCCGTTCAGGCTGGAGAGCAATGTCACCTTTACGCACTGCATCATCTTGGTGGTTTCGGCACATTTCTGTCGCAGTACCGAGGCCAGCGGCGAAATAAAGCCGTAGGCCAGCAAAATCCCGAGGAAGGTACCGACCATGGCGTGGGCAACCAGCGCACCTAACTCTGCGGCCGGACGATCGGCCGACGCCAGTGCATGCACCACGCCCATTACCGCGGCAACGATGCCGAAAGCCGGTAAGCCGTCACCCACGGCCGATATACTTTGCGCTGGTACTTCGCACTCGTGCTCGTAGGTTTCAATCTCTTCGTCCATCAGGGCTTCAATTTCGAAGGCGTTCATATTTCCGCTGACCATTAAACGTAAATAGTCGGTAATAAAATCGACCAACTGTTTATCGGACAAAATACGCGGATAGTTAGCGAAAATTTCACTCTGACTTGGGTCTTCAATATCACGTTCTAATGACAGCATGCCTTGCTGACGGGATTTCGCCATCAGGCGATAGAGCAGCGCCATTAAATCCATGTATACAGCTTTGTTATATTTCGAGCCGCGCATTAACAATGGCAACGCTTTTAATGTCTTCTTGATCGATTTGCCATTATTGCCGACTAAAAAGGCACCGATACCGGCACCGCCGATAATGATCAGCTCCGCCGGCTGATATAGCGCGCCTAAATGTCCGCCGACCATCGCGTAGCCGCCCAACACGGAGCCGACGACCACGATATAACCCAGAATTATCAGCACAAAAAATCCTTACGTCCGTAACGTGTTGATGGAAGTTAAGCCAGAGAGCCGCAGGTGTTATTCGTTTATCGCAGGCAAAAAAAAAGCAGCGGTATTAACCGCTGCTGGATGTTTTCCACGATGCGAACAAACTTAAACGGCGCGTTTAACCTGTTCATCCAGCAGTTGTGGAAAGGTATCGGCAGAATCTGCAGAAAGTTTACGTCTTTTTACGGCACGTGATGGCGGCTGGCACAGGCTGCAAACAAAGCTGCCCACTGGCTGATGCGCATGGTTAATAAAGCTGCCACCGCAGCACTTGCAGTCAGACAATTCCAGCATGCCACTTTCAACGAATCGCACCAGGGTCCATGCACGCGTTAGCGCCAACAGCGGGCCCTCGTCCGATTGCGGACACTGCTCAAGATACAAACGGTAAGCTTTGATCACCGCTTCAACGCCATTGCTCAACCCGGTTTTCAGCAGAAACTGCCAGGCGTTACAGAACATTGAGGAGTGAATATTTTGTTCCCAGGTCATGAACCAATCAGTGGAGAATGGCAGCATGCCTTTCGGTGGTGGTGCACCGCGCAACTCTTTATACAGTTTAATCAGGCGACCACGGCTCAGCTGGGTTTCACTTTCCAGCATTTGCAGTCGTGCGCCCAAGGTAATCAGCTCCATTGCTAGCTGAATATCGCGCGCTTCCTGAACAATACTTTTTTCGGCCATTAAACAGCCCTCTTCTTCGCAGAGATGTCATCTTTCGACGCATTCCGCAGTAAGCGGCTGGATAATAAAATGCCGGTATGGATTTGTTGCAAGTCATCCACACGTGACTCTTGCGTCAGGCGATTAATATGGTTGTGGTCGGTAAAACGAAACTGGCAAACCAGTTGATTGGTTTCCGCTAATTTTACCATCTCCGGTAAGGTTAATTGCGACAATGCATCGGCCATCGATTCATCGATGCCTAAACGAAACATTGCTGAAGCTTTTTCCTGGTTAATTAAACGCTGAGCAAGAAGCAAATATGACAGATTGATGTCATATATATGTTTTAGTAATTCTGATGTACCCATTTTTTTCCATCCTGATAGACGCGACACATATACGGCCACAGAATTAAATTGTTCTATGGTTCGGGCTGCTGGTTGGTAAATCTAAAGATGGCAAAAAATAATCAGGCTTGAGCCAACGCGTACCTAACTGTTTCACTTCCCGTCAGGACACTGATCAGTAGTAATCAAAACTCCAGGCCATTCTTTGCTTGAGTTGTAACCATCTTCCGTGACGTCTGCTTACAGTTTTTAAGACTAATCCGAAAACAACGCAAATCTATATCGTCTGATTTCGACATACAACGTGAGTGGCGCGAAATTTTAGATAAAGTGTGATCTACATCACACTTTTAAGGCAAATTTTTTTCACAAACCTTCAGCATCGCTTTTCTGTTGTGCGTTTTTTGCACTAAATCGGATTATTTCGTTAATATTTTGCTGATTTGCGACGGATTTTAGCCTCTGTGGCAGATTGCCATTACCACGCGATCAGTTATCTGTTCCGTTGCGATTATCGGGCTATAACGCGCTATATAATGAGATATAAGCAGCATAATACTCTGAATACAGCTGAAATTATTCGCTTCTAAATTAATCACTTACAGGGAATATTGCTGAGGAGGATTAAAGCGAGACGCTAGCGAAGCGTGAAGACTGGACGCAGAGCGCCTGGGAACTGTCAGTAGATTGTAGGGAGTGTTTAGCGCACGGCAGGGTATGTAACAGAGCGTTACATTAGAGAAATGAATGAATTGGCCATTTTACGGTTTGCTACGCGCTAACTATCGGCGTGCCACCGGAAATCTTTAGGGTCAGCGATAAAAAAAGCGTGATTACTGGGTTGTGTGCGCGCTTTTTAACCAAAATGTGCGATTTTTACTGATGAGTCAGCCGATTAGCGCTTAACGAAATGAAATCGATTTCGTGAAGTTAGGGTGGTGCGTGAAAACGCTGTGCAACGCAGCGGGAGTGAAGTCGCGAAAGGTGGCGTTAGGTCAGGAAGTTAAGTGCGAGGTGGTCGCCATAAATGGCGACCCTACAGTAAGTTTGTAAGGTGCGCATTAATGCGCACCCTATTATTTAAGCTAATTTCGGAAAGGTAGCGACTTTATTTTCCGTACCGTGATCATCGCTTCGTACCGGCAACGTATTTAAATCTTTCAGGAAACTTTCACGCCAATGTGAAATATCCTGCTTGCGCAACACCGCCATCATGTCGTTATAACGCGAAATACGTTCCGTGCGCGACATGGTTAAGGCGCGATCCAGCGCGGCAGCCACTTCATCCCGATCGTAGGGATTGACGATCAGCGCCGAGGTCAGTTCATTCGCGGCACCGGCAAAGCGCGACAGCACCAGTACGCCAGGATTATCCGGGTCCTGCGCCGCCACATACTCTTTCGCTACCAGGTTCATGCCATCGCGCAGTGGCGTAATCAGGCCAACGTTGGTGAGGCGGAAGATCTTCATTAACAGGCGGCGGTCAAAGTGCTGATTCAGATAGTAGAGCGGTGTCCAGCCCAGCGTGCCGTATTTGCCGTTAATGCGCCCCGCTTCCGTTTCCAGCTGATGACGGATGTCCTGATAGGCCTGCACATCGCCACGCGAGGTGGGTGCAATCTGCGAGTAGCGAATTTTGCCGCGATGCTGCGGGAAATTCTCCAGCAGGGCTTCAAAGGCGAGGAAACGCTCCGGCAAACCTTTCGAGTAATCCAGGCGCTCGCAGGCGATGATATTCTGCAGATCGCCGAGGTCGCGCTTCATCGCGGCCATTTTCGGCGGCAGCGGCCCTTCTGCCATCTCTTTGATGGTGTCAGGCTCAATACCAATCGGATACACCTCGGTCATAAAGGTGTTGCCAAAGGCGCGATGCTTTTTCTCACCTTTATTCTGCAGCTGCGTCAGCTGGCTTAAGCTATCGAGGAAGGCCACGCGATCGGATTCTGTCTGGAAGCCCAGCAGATCATAGTCGCACAGCATCTCCAGCAGCTCCTGATGAGGCGGTAACGCATTGAAGATTTCTGGCGTCGGGAACGGAATATGCAGGAAGAAGCCGATACGGTTGTTGATGCCCAATTTGCGCAACTCGGCAGCAAACGGCAGCAGATGATAATCGTGGATCCACAATACATCATCGGGCTTCAGCAGCGGTTTAAGACGCTGGGCCAACAGCGTATTCACGCGGCAATAGCCATCCCACGCTTCGCGCTGGTACTGCACCAGATCGAGACGATAGTGGAAAGCGGGCCAAATCACTGTATTCGAAAACTGCAGATAATACTGATCGTAATCGTTTTGATTGAGCGGCAGCGAGGCGTAGGTAATTCCGTCTTTTTCCAGCTGAGTGAGCTCTTCATCCTCATCTTCACCCGAGAATTCGCTGATCTCTCCGTTCCAGCCAAACCATAATCCTCCGGTATCTCGCAGTGCATCCAAAATACCGACAGCAAGTCCGCCTGCGCTGGCCTTGCTACCATCGGGAATCGCGATACGGTTAGATACGACGACTAAACGACTCATAACCTAAACTCCTTACCAACATTGTCATGTTCTAGTTGTAATAATAGTTGTTCAAGCCAGTGCCATACGGCCTCAACGCTGTTCAGGCGATAGCGTGCATGGCTGGCACCTTCACCGACTTTGACAGAAATCCCCTGCATGGCGTTGACCGCCAGAAATCCTTTTTCGTCTGTCAGGTCGTCTCCCACAAATACCGGAATGCGTCCGGCAAAGGGTGCTTCCTGCATAAATTCACGCACGGCGGCACCTTTATCAATGCCCTGCGGCTTCAGCTCCACCACGCACTTGCCGGGCTGCAGCGCCAGATCAGGGAAACGTGCGACGGCGTCTTCCGCCAGCTGCATGATGGCCTTCTCATACTGCGGCGCATTGCGATAGTGCAGCGCAAACGCCATGCCTTTCACTTCCAGCAGCGTGTTGGGCCACTGATCCAGCGTCTGCTGCAGTTCAATTTGCAGCGTTTGCGCAATATCGCCCGGCAGGCTGTGGCGATGCACGCGACCGGTAGCGTCGCGACGTTCAGCGCCATGCACACCCGCCGCGGGCGCTTCAAGCGGCGCGACTAAGGCATCGAGTTGCACGATTGGACGGCCAGACACCAGTGCCAGTGCGCCGTGGCTAAGATTAGAAATTTGTTGCAGGAGCTGGCGTACCGAGGCGGGGATTGAAACCGACTCGGGCTGCGACTGAATCGCTGCCAACGTGCCGTCGACATCAAAAAAGAAGGCATAAAGTCCGCCGCTTAGCGACGGCAACGTGCTGTTCTGATTAACCGCGGGGGTCACGACTCTCCTCCTGTGTTGTAGGTTTTAAGATTACAGGATGTTCGGAGGCAGGCTGAATCATGGAAGCGGAAAAAAACCGCAGAATTGTGTGCGAGGAGATTTTGACGATAACACGGAATTTCGATAGCAAACTCTCCACAAACAAACATGATTTAGACTGACATGGCAACCTGACAGCGAACATCGTCAGCTTTAAGTGTAGACGTAGATCACGATATTGCCAGATACGCGCGGCTTCGCTATAGGATAAGTGGCCGTTTTAACCGCTATGCAGCAAAAAGATTGCCTCCGCGCTTTTTCATACGCTTCGCTTATTTTTCCTGCACCAGTGACTGGGAGAAATCAGCCCATGCGGCGCGAAATTTCCCAGATTAAGCCGACTTGCATCCGCCACGCGGATTATCATATGGTGCGTTTACCGCGCGGCTACAGCGTGGAGATACGGCTCTTGAGAGCATAAATCAGCGCTTTTAGATCGCTTCAGGCAGGAATCCGCAAGATGGAAAACCGATCGACTTCACATTTTCATACTGTTGTGGTGGGTGAGCGTAGATGATCCCGCAGAGTTACAGCCAACGCGTGCACTTCTATTACTGCATTCTGATCGCGCTGAAAATCAACGCCAAAAACAAGAAGTCTGGCGGCGTGCGCGGTAAAAACAACTTTCTGCTCAAATGGCTGCGCAACGCGCAGAACAACACCATTTTCCCGCCAGATATCACCAGCGAGATCGAGTGGCTGCGCGGCAAGATCATCAGTTCCGGGCCCGATACCGATCTCGAACCGATGCTGCAATATGTCTATGACACCGCTAAACGCGCCGAGAGCATGCGTTTAGGGTCGTGAGGGTTGCGCGCCGGTGCGCCGGCGTGCTCGCTGCGTAGTTCTACCTATTCTCCTGCGTATTCAACCGCATTTTTTCCCCTCAATGTGTTGCATATGATTCGTCACACGGAACAGCCACGTTCCCCCTTTCCACTGACGAAGAGAATGGATGCAAATGAAACTGAAAATGTTATGCGGTGCACTGCCTTTAATGATGATCGCAGGTGCAGCGGTTGCGGCAAATGCTGACGAAGGCTATTACGGTTCAGCCAAATATCTGCAAAGCCAGATCAATGCCAAAGAGATGAACACCAGCGCCCGTCCTGGCGTAGGTCAGTTTGTCGCGGGTAATGAGACCGCACACCAGGCTAACGCCGCTTTGGCACTCGGTTATCAATGGGGTAATGGCTGGCGCACCGAGGGTGAATACACCTTTGGTCAGGGCGCGGAGTTCACCAGCGGTTCATCCACCTTTGCCACCAGCTATAACCATCTGCAAACCAACGTGCAGCGCCTGATGTTCAACCTGTATCGCGATTATGAACTCGGCTACAACTTCTCGCTGTACGGTACCGCTGGCCTTGGCTTCAGCCGTATTCAGGCGGGCGGCTGGCAGGGCGTGGTTACGCGTGAGTATGCTTCCAGCACGCAAAATAACCTGACTTACAGCATTGGTGCGGGCGTCAGCTATGCGCCGATTGAGCGCGTTAGCGTTGATGTCGGTTATCGCTATGTGGATATGGGTAAAATTGAGAGCGGCTATAACAACTTCGTCAATGCCCGTGGCTTGAAAGACGAGCAGATGAAAGCGCATCTGATCGAGAACCAGTTCACGCTGGGCGTACGCTATCTCTTCTGATGAATGCATTGGCAGACTTCCCCGCATGATGGGGAAGTCTGCCTCCTCAATTCCAGCCAGCAGGAAACCACGCTTTACTTGAGGAAACGCAATATCTGTATGTCTGTTACCCCGTAGATCTAGGTACGGTTAAAACATCTTATCTTGATGAATTTAATCGAAAAAACTTAAATCTGGCATCTACGTGAAGGTAATTAACATGATTAACAGAATGATCCTCAACGAAACCGCCTACTTTGGTTCCGGCGCCATCCATTCTCTGGTCGATGAGATTAACAAACGCGGTTTCACCAAAGCATTAGTGGTGACGGACAAAGACCTGATCAAGTTTTCTGTCGCCACCCGCATCACCGATCTGCTTACGCAGCACGACCTCAGTTTCGCCCTCTATGACGACGTTATTCCCAATCCTACGGTAGAGGTGGTGCATGCCGGCGTTGCGGCTTTTCGTCGTGCAGGCGCCGATTATCTGATCGCCGTCGGCGGGGGTTCCCCGCAGGATACTTGCAAAGCCATCGGCATGATGATTGCCAATCCCGAGTTTAGCGACGTGCGCATGCTGGAGGGCGGTGCTGCCACGCGCCGCCCCTCTGTACCGATCATTGCGGTGCCTACCACCGCGGGTACGGCTGCCGAAGTGACCATCAATTACGTCATCACCGATGAGGAGAAGAAGCGTAAGTTCGTCTGCTACGATCCGCATGATATTCCCGTTATCGCCATTATCGATCCTGACATGATGGCCAGCATGCCCGCCAGCCTGAAAGCGGCAACCGGCGTTGATGCGCTCACCCACGCCATTGAAGGCTATATCACGCGCGGTGCATGGGAGATGACCGACATGTTCCACCTCAAAGCGATAGAGATTATTGGCCGGTCGCTGCGAGATTCGGTAACAGGTGTACCGGCTGGCGTGGCGGATATGGCGCTGGGTCAATATATCGCCGGCATGGGCTTCTCGAATGTCGGATTGGGCCTGGTGCACGGCATGGCGCATCCGCTGGGTGCCTTTTATGGCACCGCGCACGGCATTGCCAATGCCGTCTTGCTGCCACACATTATGGCTTTCAATGCTGAACACACCGGTGAGAAATACCGCGATATTGCGCATGCGCTGGGCGTTAGCGGCGCCTATGCCTGTTCATTAACCGAGGCGCGCGCACTCGCCATCGAGGCGGTCAGCTCGCTGAACCGCGATATTGATATTCCGCTGCGGCTACGTGACATCGGCATGCAGGAGCAGGACGCGCCGGCATTAGCTGCCGCGGCTTATGCTGATGTGTGTACCGCCGGAAATCCGCGCGAGTGCAGCATTGAGACGATCACGTCACTTTATCGCCAATTATATTAATCAGGCATAAATCGGGTCGCCATCCATGGTGACCCGTCAAATATTGTATTAAAACAACGCCCCTCCCTTTATTTAATTTATACCAGGAGTTCGCCTTGCGGCATATTATTCATTTTAACGGCAGATAGTAAATTAAGCCCACCCGGTGCGCTTGCAGGAACGGCTGGTCGGAGTAGTATTAATTACGTGACACGCTGTAGATGAGTTAAAGGTCCATTACCCGCCTTCCCTCCTCCATTTCATATCGTCATTAATTTAAACATTCAAAATCTATTCTCTCTGTTGGTATTTTCCTTTTTTTGAGGTGAGCTATGTTTCGACACGTAAAACAGTTGCAATTTACCGTCCGCGTTAATCAACCCAATCCCGGCCTGGCCAATTTATTACTGGAACAGTTTGGCGGCCCACAGGGTGAACTGGCCGCAGCAATGCGTTATTTCACCCAGGGGTTAAGTGATGACGACGCGGGTCGTCGTGAGATGTTGATGGATATCGCTACCGAGGAGTTGAGCCATCTGGAAATTATCGGCTCGCTGGTTGGCATGTTAAATAAAGGTGCGAAAGGGGCGCTGGCAGAAGGCAGCGAAGAGCAAGGCGATCTCTATCGTTCCATTACCGGCGCGGGTAATGACAGCCATCTCACCTCGATTCTGTATGGCGGCGGTCCGGCACTGACCAACTCGGCTGGCGTGCCCTGGACCGCGGCCTATATCGACACCATCGGCGAAGTGACGGCGGATCTGCGTTCAAACGTTGCCGCTGAAGCGCGCGCCAAGATTCTGTACGAGCGTCTTATCAACCTTACCGATGACGTTGGCGTTAAGGATGCGCTGGGATTCCTGATGACGCGTGAAGTGGCGCACCAGCTGTCGTTTGAAAAAGCGCTCTACTCCATCCGCAATAATTTCCCGCCGGGCAAACTGCCGCCGATCGAGAAGTATGCGCACACTTATTACAATATGTCTGAGGGCGACGATATTCGCGGCAGCTGGAACTCGGATGAAAACTTTGATTACGTTGCCGATCCGCAACCGGCCGTTGATGGTGGCGATGGACTCGCCAGCGTTACCTTGCCCGCGCAGCAGCAGAGCGATCTGGCCACGCTGGCGGCGCGCACCGCTTCACACCCCGACGTCAATCCGATTACCGGCGCGGAACCGGGCAGTAAACATCCGTTGACCAATCAGTAATGCGCCACGCTGAAACCTGTGGGTCGCCATAAATGGCGCCCCGCACCCTCTAAAAATAACGCATGGAAAATATTTCTGCCGCGTGCGCATATTCCTGGCAGATTAATCCGGAAAGTGACTGCCAGCTTCAGTTACGCGGCTGAATATTGCAGGGATGTGCCATAGTTTACGTTGGTATAAATAAAAAAGGACCCACCCAATATGTTTGGTTTTTTAGCTTCTCTGTTCGGCAGCCCGGAGGCATTACTGCAAGTGATGACCCGTCAGGACATTCAGGAGTCGATTCAGGAAGGTGACAGAATTATTATTGACGAAGATGGTAACGCTTCGGTTAATCCATTGAGTCCTGAAGTACAGCGCGATTTTGCCCATCATGTCAGCACATTAAAGGATATTTAAATGGGCACGGCGATATTTATGGTGATGATGGTATGTGGCTATTGGTATACCAGCCGCGACATGTCGAGTCGTTTAAAAATCAAACGCTCTTTTGGCTGGGATGTCTATTTTCTTATTGCCTTATATGGCTGTATTTTTGTGCTGCAAGGCGTGCTAACCACCGCCATCATCTGGTTAATTTTGCTTATTGCATCGGGTGTGAACAATGCGTTTGCGCTGACCTCCGCAGAGAACGTGCACTGGAACGTCGATTTCATGACCTGGAGTTTTTTAGGTATCCAGGCGCCGGTAGTGATGATGCTGGCCTTTGCCATTCTATTCTGCATGTATCGCTCCAACTGGGCAGTCAGCGCCCGGCTTAACGCCGGTGGCCGTAAGGAACTTTATCAGCGTCTTTCGCGCTCGAATGGCATTGAGCAGTTGTTACTGCAGTGCATGGAGGAAGGCGAATTAGCCTGGGTGACGCTGAAATCTAAGCGCATTTATATCGGTATGATCCATGCAGCGACATTTGAATATGCCAACACCGCCAATATCGTGCTGATTCCGATGTTGAGCGGCTACCGCGATGCGCGCACGCTGAATTTGGCGATTGAGCATAATTACAGCCAGTGGTACCACAATCACAATATTGATTTCTCCTCCACGCCAAAAAGCGCCCTGGAGTTTCGTAAAGTGATTATGGTGCATCAGATTGAAAGTTTGTCGCTGTTTGATCCCGCCAGCGCCAGCGCATTAGCGATGGGTAAGCAAAGCGGGAATAAACGCAAATGGACTCGCAAGTCCGTGGCAAAAAGCGACTATCCCTAAATGAATTCGCTGTCATGCGCTGACAGCGAGCATTAAACACTTACCCATCACCACGTCCAAAGATGCTGGCTTAATGCCTTGATGACGGTATGTTGCATTAGGCCAGCAATACGCCATAACACGATAAAATAATCAGGACACCTCTATGGACTTTAAAAAGTTCGAAGCCATTCTACATCTGTGGAAAGATCTGCACTTCACGGAAATAACGCTACAACAGCGTGATAATAAAAGCGAAATCTACGCCACTGGCACAAATAATCACACCCAGAGTCAGCTCTATATTTGCAACGTTGCCGATGATATTTCCCCGCAGGCGCAACTTAAACAGCTGCGTACGTGGCTCCACAGAATTAATTTAGGCAGGTCGAAACGCATGCTGGTGAGTGCGGAAAAAGAGTAAACGGCTGGCGCTAAATATCGCCGACTCACCTTCACCTTTATCAATACCTATCGACACTTTTTCGCTTCGCTTATTTACAGCGGATAAAGCCGACCGCACGAAAAACATATCGTCAGATTATTCGCCATGTCACACTGTATATACATACAAGTATCGGAGGTGACGTGAGAGATGAAAGCCGTCCAACATCGGATCTGTATGCGCTAATTGGTATCGCGGTGGCGGAATTTATCAGGGAAGAGCGGGTATTTAAGGCGCACGATATTTCGTTGTCATTGCATGTCATGAAGTTGGGAACTAACGATGAGGAGTTTCGACATCTTTGCGATGCCGCGATGCGATTACTGGCAGATTTGATGCACTAACGTGCCCCCCAAATGAGCTGGGGGACACGATGAATTGTCAGGCGTCGTCTGGCGTATAGCCCACTACAATTTCCAGCGTTCTGCGCAGGATATCTGCCTCAGCACTTCCCTCTGCGGTTTCCAGCGCCATAATCAGGCAGAGAATAATGGCTTTATTACTGACGCGTCCTTCCGTTGCCAGCACGTGGCGGATAACCTTGTCCAATACGGCAGCTTCGTTTCTTAACGTGCTGTCTGCATTGCGAAAATGCTCTGCCAACTCGGTGTCAGGCAGCGCAGAATAGAGGTCGTGATTTTCCGGCATGATTCCAGTCCCGTACTGATAGCGATACATTCAAATTATCTTCACTAAACGCGAGCCACAATCGGTCAATGTTTGCGATTGCTGCCAGACTGTTCTTTATTGCCAAACAACTGCAGAACGTTGTCTCTTTCCGGCTGCTCTTCCCGCCGTTTCTTGCCAGCCGAAATACTGGCGCGCACATCGGTAATGGCGGCAATAATGGCCTCACGCCGATGGTTATCGCTGCTCTGCTCTTTCATGCGCATGAGTTGGTCGATCAACGCCTGAGTATTAACGGGGCCCGCCTGCTGCAACAGCACCAATGCCGCTTCCCCAATAATCTCATCGATTAATTTCTGGTGTTCACTTCTATTCATAACGAATTATTCATAACGAATCTCTGAACGCCGCTTCGCCCCGGACCGGGAACAACGGCAGAATGGATGCGCTACCGGAGAAATGTAGCGCAGTACAGCCCGTCACAGGTCATGCATGAAGCAGTGCGTTATCAGAGTAAAGTCTTATAGTTGTACAACCTGGACGTTAAACCTGCTCTCAGCTTTCGCGTTCGAATAACAAGCCGATCAGCTGATGATAGTGATGCTCTTCTTCCGCATTGGCGGCCAATTCGAGTCTGCGAAGCAGCTTGGTGCACAGTGATTTACGGTTGAGATTACGTCCTTCGCGTAAGATTTCAACCACGATCTGGCCCAGTGTTTCCTGCTGCGATGGCAGAGATGCTTTGCTGAAATAGTTGGCAATGGCCTCGACTGAACTCGGCGTGTATCCGTTCTGACGCATAATTGACCCCAATAAAGTAAAATGTTAGGTCACCCGACCTAAGGAAAGTTGTACAGGAAAATCTAAAGCTGTACAAAAAGCTTACTGAACTTATACGGTAGGATTTGTTGCAAAAAGTGCTAACTGGCGCGAATTAGGATAATTGGAAACCTTTTATTTCCAAATTCGTGAGCTCAGCGCCGAAAGACATCGACGCATGAGCCACGTTTGATCAGCTATCGTCTGCATCCGCTGACGGCATTCTGACGCTACCTTCCTGACGACTCAGTCCGCGTAACGCTGAATGGGCACGATTATCGCTGCCTGCTGGTTGGCGGTGCGTCAGCAACCACTGTTGGGCGCTGGCGATACGCTGCTGTTGCTGCGCGTTTTTTGCTTTTTCAGCCATGCGTGCGAGTTCAGCGAGCAGTGAAGAGACGTTAACTTCCTCACGGCGCACCAGCAGCGCATAGGCCGCTTCGCCGATAATTTTTGGTTGTGAATCTGACATCCTCTACCTCCTGAGAATATGGGCTTACGCTTGGTTCTCAGTGTTAACTATAGATCATCGGCGGTTCGCCTTGGCACGCGCGGCCTGCAACGACCCCGGTGCATTATCGATAGATTGCTAACCAGGGTAAAGACCGGCCATGCCGCCGCGCGAAATTGTTAACAGAAATCGCTGGTTATCTTGGGTTTTTGTTACTAACACGCTATGGTGAGTGCCCTTCAGCTGCCTATGCGGTGGCCGATGCAGTGGTCAATAACCAGAATTCAGCAAGGATATCGGGCATGGAGTTCACCATACGCAAAGCGCAGGCAGAGGATGCAGAGCTGCTGCATCAGCTGGGCCGCATGACCTACAGCGCGCATTTTAAACATATGTGGGTTTCCGCAGAAGAACTGGATGCCTTTATCGATAAAGAGTATGGCCTGGCGGAGCTCAACAGCAGCCTCGCGGCCCCGAATGAGAGCTGGCTGATCGCCGAGACGGACAAGCCGATTGGTTTTGCCAAAGTCACCTGGAACACGCCGGTACCCGATTCAGGCATGAGCGGCGCGCTGCTGAATAAGCTGTATCTCAATCCCGAAGAGACCGGCAAAAACTACGGCAGATGGATGTTCGAGAGCATCATCAATGAGGCGCGGGATAAGCGTGAAGGCTATTTGTGGCTGGAAGTATTAGGCGATAACGTCCGCGCGCGTAAATTCTATGAAGCCTTCGGCATGCAGCACATCAAAGATATTCCGTTTATCACCGCCTCGCAGCAGAGCACGCTGCAGATTCTGGGGATGATGATTTAAGCCGCATGTTGCACCCACGACTTGCGCCAGCACGAGCAAGTCGTGGACTTCCCTACAAAATAAATTTCCTTTGCTGCCAACCGCTTTACAAATCCTGCCCGCTTCTGACTTGATCAATCCCGTTAATCGATATTACTGTATACACATACAGTAATAATTTGAGATCGCAGCCATGCAGTTTTATCAGCCCGCGGAGATCCGCGCCATTTTAGCGTTACCCTTGTTCATTAGCCGCGTGCCCTGCGGCTTTCCGTCGCCGGCGCAGGACTACGTTGAACAACGCATCGATCTCAATAATTTCTTAGTCGAGCATCCCAGCTCAACCTACTTCATTCGGGTCAGCGGTGACTCGATGATCGACGGTGGGATTAATGAAGGTGACATGCTGGTTGTGGACAGCTCTCTTAAGCCCAAACACGGTGACATTGTGGTTGCCTCGCTTTCCGGTGAATTCACCGTGAAACAGCTGATGTTGCAGCCTGAGCTGCACCTCAAACCGATGAATCCCGCCCATGCGATTATTGATATTCCTGACGCTGATGAGTTCGAAGTCTTCGGCATCGTTAAACACGTGATTAAAACCATAGGCCGCTAATGTTCGCCTTAGTGGATGTGAACGCGTTTTACGCCAGCTGCGAAACGGTATTTCGCCCGGACCTGCGTGGTAAACCGATTGTGGTGCTGTCGAACAACGACGGCTGCATTATTTCCCTCAGCCGGGAAGCTAAAGCACTCGGCATCAAAATGGGTGCGCCCTACTTTAAACATCGCGAAGAGTTAATGCGCCACAAGGTGGTGGTGTTCTCATCGAATTATGCGCTGTATGGCGATATGTCGCGGCGCGTGATGGAGACGCTGGCGCTGATATCAACGCGCGTGGATGAGTACTCGATTGATGAGGCCTTTGTCGATGTCACTGGCATCGACGCTTGCATGACGTTTGACCAGTTAGGCCGTGACATTCGCGATCGCATCTATCAGGACACCCACTTGCGCGTGGGCGTCGGTATCGCGCCGACGAAAACGCTCGCCAAGCTGGCCAACTGGGCCGCTAAGCGCTGGACCAAAGCTGAGAATGTGATGGATCTTTCCCTGCCGCACCGCCAGCGTGAGTTGATGAAACTGGTCAAGGTTGAAGAGGTGTGGGGCGTTGGCCGACGCTTATCAAAAAAGCTCAATCTGATGGGCATTAATACCGCGCTGCAGCTCGCTGAAACCCCCACGGCACTGATCCGTAAACATTTCGGTGTAGTGCTGGAGCGCACGGTGCGTGAATTATGTGGCGAGGCTTGCCTGGCGTTTGAAGAGGTGATTCCCAATCGTCAAAATATTCTGTGCTCGCGCTCCTTTGGTGACCGCATCACCGAATATCATGACATGCGCGAAGCTATCGCTAATTACGCCGCACGTGCCGCAGAGAAACTGCGCAGCGAGCGGCAATATTGTCGGCATATTGGCACTTTTATTCGCACCAGCCCGCACGATCCGCATCATCCCTATTACGCCAATGCGGCCAGTCAGACATTGATTACACCTACCGCAGACAGCCGTGACATTATTCAGGCAACGCTCAACTGTTTAGATCGCATCTGGATCCCCGGTAAGCGTTATATGAAAGGCGGCGTCATGCTGGGCGATTTCTTTAGCGATGGTGTCGCGCAGTTTGACCTGTTTGCCGATTATCAGCCGCGTCATAATAGTGAGCAACTTATGGCGTTGATCGACAAGATGAATGCCCACCAGCGCGGTGCGTTATGGTTTGCCGGGCAAGGGATTCAAAAGCCCTGGTCGATGAAGCGCGAGATGCTATCACCCGCGTATACCACCCGACTGGCGGATCTGCCTGTGGCGAAATAGTCGACTCATTCTGGCTCTCGCTGCGCTTATTCGTGTAGGGTCAGTAATAACTGATGATGGCTATTATCCGCCAATGCCGAGTGTTAATAACATCACTTATTTCGTTTCACGTTGTTTATCTCCCTCTTGAATTACGCGCATGCCAATGCGATATTCAGGCCCTATCATCGCCACAGCGTAATAACATCCGGAGAGCGTATGTCGAGTGAAGAACGCGTGAAAGAGCTGGAAGAAAACGTCAATAGATTAGAAATAGAAGTCGCCGCCTTGCGGGAACTGATGATTAAGCAAGTTGCGGTAAATAACATCACCTTTAAAGGAAAATATGATGAGGTGATTATTCAGCTGGCGAAAGAATATGAGGAGCGCGGTTTAGACGACGAGATGAATAGCAAAATGCACGAGGCGCTGCGTCAATATATCAACTATCAGCTGCCTGCTGTGGAATAACGTGTCGCTTTAGCGCTGTGCGTCACTCATACCCTCAGCGGATGGTGTCACCTGCACGCCCTGTGCGCCATCACGCCCTGCGCGCTTCGCCCGATATAAGGCATGATCGGCATGCTCCAGCAGTTTTACTGCGCTGATTGAGGCTGGAGAAACTGTGGTGGCACAGCCTGCGCTGAGCGTAACCTGGCCCTTCGGCGAGGAGATGTGGGGCTGATGCAACACCCGCACCGCTTCGACCACCCGCTTCGCCAGGGTCATGCCCTCATCAAATGAGGTATCTGGCAGGATCAGCGCAAACTCCTCACCGCCATAGCGCGCCGCCATATCTGAACGCCGCCGGGCCACCGACGCCAAAACCCCGCCAATCACTTTTAAACACTTATCACCCGCAATGTGCCCGTAGGTGTCGTTATAAGCTTTGAAAAAATCGATATCCATCATGATCAGCGAAAGTGGCTTACCGCTGGCCGCGGCGTTTGCCAGCGCCTCCTGCAGAAAGCGGTCGAATTCACGGCGATTCGCCAAACCGGTTAAACCATCGACATGGGCGAGTTGATTCAGCGCGAGGTTGGCGTGATGCAATTCGTCGCGCAGGCTGGTCAGCTCCTGCTGATAGCGCAACACGCGCCGCGCATGACGCAGCTGGACTGTGCCGAGCAAAATGATAGTGAGCAGCAGAATCAGGTTGAGAATAATGTCCTGCCCTCGCCCATTAATCCAGGTGCTGAACAGATCGTCACTGTTGTAACCGGCAGCGACAATAATCGGATAGCGATCGGAGCGCGCAAAGCCAAAAATGCGTGCTTGCCCATCGAGCACCGATTTCCACTGCCCGCTGCCGCGATCCATCCTGGCCAACATCTCCTGAAACAGCGGGCTGGCAGAGAGATTTTTACCGATGTAACTGTCCGGCATCGGCCGGGCATAGAGAACGGTGCTGTCGGCCAGCATTAAAACCAGTACGTCACGTTTACCCAGTTCGTAATAGCTGTAAAAACGGCGGAAATAATCCACCTTAATGGTCGCCAGCAGCACCCCCTTAAAACCGCCGCTGGCGTCACTCACGCGCAGCGAAACCGGAATCACCCGATCGCCGGTACTGCGGCTGGTGATCACCGGACCGATATGTACGCTGTTGCGGCGGTTAACGCGCTGATAGCTAAAATATTCGCGATCGGAATTATTGATATCGGCAGGCACGCGCGCGGCCGAGGTGGCAATCCATTTGCCATTCGCATCGTAATAAAACAGCCCGTGCAACTGTGGCAAACGGCGTTGCAACTCGCGCATGGTATGACTCAGGTCAGCGCCCTGAATATGGGTTGCCAACTGCAATTGCAAATCGCGCTGTATCTGGCGAAGCGAAAGTTCCGTTTGCAGGAAGGTATCTTCAGCCTGACGCGACTGAGACAAAGCCAGATTCATGGCAGACTCTTGCGCCTGGCGCACCGTTCCCAGCCAGGCTTCGCGCAAGGTCCAGATGTTCATGCTCACCACCGTGACGATCAGCAACACACCGGACAGCACAATGCTTTTGAGCAAACCCGAATCGTTGGTGGCCCGGGTATCCATTTTCCTGTTTAACTGCATTCTGTCCTCTGTTTTCACCCCACCACAGAGTTAAGCATGTAAAAACCGCATAGCGAGACGCTAGCGGATAAGTCAGCCGTTTAGGGTCAACTATCAGAGTAGTCTGTCCTGATAAATGTGACAGAACCCTCCAGGTTGCTGCCATTGTTAACTCCTATGACCAGTAACGAAATATTAATGTAATATGTCTCCACCACACTCTGTGGCTGCAACACACAGCACGCGTTCAATACGAGATTATTCGGTAGCGATATCTACCAGGCCCGCTTAGCGCGGGCTTTTTTTCGCCTCAGCATCATGGCGGAGCGAAATGTCCGGCTTGCAAAAGTAAAACGATCGGTTTACTTTTTAAGAATGAAAAAGAAACAGGACATCATCCAGGCCGCAGAGCGGCTGTTCTATCTCAACGGCTTTCATGCCACCAGCACCGATCGCATCTGCAGTGAGGCGCAGGTCTCCACGCGCACCCTCTATCGCTATTTCCCCTCGCGCGAAGCGTTAACGGCGGCGGTGCTGGAGGCGCGTCAGGCACGCTTTTTTGCCGCGTTACACCAGCCAGAACATCCGCATGCGGTAGCCCAGATGTTCGATGTCATGCGTGAATGGATGCTTGAGTACGGCAACAATGGCTGCTTATTCCTCAAGGCATGGGGAGAGTACGCCGCCGAAGATATCGCGTTGGCCCAACAGGCGATGGCATATCGCCATCATATGCGCGCCTACATTGCCCGCTGCGTGAATCCGCAATCATCGCCGGAAAACAGCGCGCTGGCGGATGCCGTTTGGCTGCTGTTTGAAGGAGTGCTGACCTCAGCGTTAGTGTTGGGCGCGGCGGATGCCTGTGCAACCGGCAAAGCAGCGGCGCTGCAGCTGTTAAGCGGTAAAACATGAAAAACTGCGCATTAGGCCTGACGGGCTTTGCGCTTATCGCCGTCACCTACGGAATGGCGCGCTTTGCCTGGGGTTTGATGATGCCCGACGTGATGCGCGCTATTCCGTTTACGCCGCGCATCTCCGGCGTGCTTGCCGCCTGCAGCTTCGCCGCGTACTGCGTGGCGGTCATGCTTGCGCCGATGATGACCGCCCGTGCTGGTGCAAGAATGCCCGCCAGCGTAGCGGCACTGTGCGCGGCAGCCGGCATGCTGATACTGGCTTTAGCCAGCTCGGCCTGGATGCTTGGTGCAGGATTATTTATCGCTGGCCTGAGCGCTGGCCTCGCCTCTCCGGCGCTGGCGGCGGCGGTGAGCCAACGGGTTAACGTTGAACAACAGCCGCAGATGAATACGCTGATCAATGCCGGCACCAGCATGGGCATTATGCTCTCCGTACCGATACTCTTTTGGTTACCGGGCGGCTGGCGCGCAGCATGTGCGCTCTTCGCGCTACTGGCGCTGTGCTGCGTGGTGCCGCTATGGCGCCAGCTGCCAGCAGAGAAAGAAACCGTTCGTCACCCATCCTGGTATCACAGCCTGCGCCAGCGATCCCTGCAGCGGCTGATCGTCATTGCCCTGGTGAGTGGGATTGCCAGCGCAGCCTGGTGGAGCTTTGGTCCAGAACTGCTGCAGCGCATTGCCGTCAAGGACAACATTGTTAGCCTGTTGTGGCTCATCGCGGGTGCGGCAGGTATTGTCGGGGCGCTGACCGGCCCGATGGCAAAATGGCTGGGGATGTCGCAGGTTTACCGGCTGTCACAGTGCTGCCTGGCCATCCCATTACTGGTGCTGGCGGCCAGTCATCACGCGTCAGGTTGGTTATTTCCCGCCGTGGCGTTGGGGGGCGCGGCGTACGTGACGCTGTCCGGTGTGCTGCTGGTGTGGGGCGCCGCGGCAACAGAGCAAGCTCCCGCCACTGGCGTAGGCATGCTGTTTTTCATGTTAGCGGCCGGTCAGGTCATCGGTTCACTGCTGTTTGGCCAGCTGTATAGCGCTGCAGGCGCGCCGACCGCGTTACTGCTGTTCGCGGCCCTGCCTTTACTGATGCTGTTCCTTATTCCACGTAACGCTTAACTTTCGCGGAAATAACACCTCATTCATCGCGAAAAGGATCCTTTTTATCATCCTCGCTATCATCGCGCGTTCTCGGTATTTCCCCATGCTCAGCCGGATTATCTTTCGCTGGATGGTTTTCCTCACTCACGTCTTTTTTATCCGTCTGTTTTTTTGCATCAGTCATTTTAAACTCCCAGCTTGGTTTAGAGTTTAAGTTTAGATCATCCCGGAAAAAATGGCGTAGGTAGGTGATCGCTCATTACCGTTACGCTTAACGATTAAGGATTAAATAACTGTCTGGCGTGCAGGCATAAATATTTGTGCCAGACTTAGCAGCAGATAAGCGAATAAATTCATGGAGAGTATATGAAACGTATTTTTTTAGCTTCAACGCTGCTGTTATTGAGTTTAGGCGCGGGTGCCGCCGAAGGCGGATTCAAGTCGGGAGAGACGGCCCCCCCGCAAAATAATCAGGATGCCGGCTACAAGGGCTCTGAAGACACCGGGCAGACATCTATTTCGCGTATTCGTGATTTCCGTCAGGGTGGTTATGTCACGCTAGAAGGTCATATCATTGAAAAGTTGAAGGGCGATGATTATCGATTCCGCGATGATACGGGAACCATTACCATTCAGGCAGAAAAGTCTACGTTTAAAGAAAAAACCTATTCGGCCGACGATAAAGTTCGCGTCAGCGGAAAGGTTTATGGACGTGGCGACCAAACCACGCTGAAGGTATCGCGTATTGATGAGCCGTAAATTTATTGATCTAAAAACCGTCCGTTATAATCTGACTTGATCACGTAATGCGTGTCGTAGCGACCAAATAGTCGATAGCGATTTAAAGCAATGCGGTCGTAACAATAATTGCTGATAACGTCAGGCATAAACCTAAAGAGAGAGAGCGCGCGCCATGGCCACGGCAAAAAGCGCATGATGCGAAAAATAGCCTGCGCGCGCAACCAGCGATCGTTACCGTGAATGAAAACAATAGTGCGGATATTGTCATCCGGTAAACCGGCAAAACGTAATAGCGCTTTGCCCTGCTCACTCTGAACCGCGGCGAAACGTATAGAGCGCGGAATACCGTGACGAAGCAAAAACACCACCCACGCGTTGCAGAGTTTGCATAGGCCGTCATACAGCACCACCTGTTCTCCGGGATGTAAATAAGGTGGTTTTGCCATCACATGCTCCTCAACTCTACAAGCTGTCCCATCATTGCATGACGCACGTTATGCTGCCTGCCACTCCGCCACCAGCGTTGTAATCAATTCAGCTGCCGCCATTTCTCGCGCCAGCGCTGCGCCCTGCCCAGCCCACTGGGCGCCAAAGCCGTGCGCGCCCTTAGCCGCGGCAGCGGCGGCCAGCGCTTTGCCGAGCGCATAAGTCAGCGGATAGGGAGGAATGGTGTCGTGGCTAAACTCGCGCGCCAGGCGGCAAAAATCGTTGGTGATACATCTTGCCGGTCGTCCGGAAATCGCCGACGTCATCACCGTGCTGATGGCCTGTTGGCTTTTTAACGCCTGGCGATACGCCTGATTAGCCGCCGACTCCGGGCATAGAATAAACGCCGTGCCCAGCTGCACGCCTGCGACCCCCAATTTGCGCATCGCCGCAATGCCTGCGCCATTCATAATGCCGCCCGCCGCGATCACCGGCACCCGGGAGACCTGCTGTATCGCCTGCACCAGCGTGAAGGTGCTGAGCTGATGATCGTCACCTGCCGGATCGAATATCCCGCGATGGCCACCCGCCTCAATGCCCTGCGCGACAATAAAGTCGACTCCCGCAGCCTCAATCGCCTGCGCCTCCGCCAGGCTGGTGGCGGTCGCCAGCGTGATAATGCCGCGACGCTTTAAGCGCTGTACAAACGCTATTGAAGGCAGGCCAAAATGGAAACTCACCGCAGCCGGCGCGGTTTCCAGCAACACCTCCAGCATCGTCTGGTTTTCAAGGAAGGTTTGATAAATCTCAGCCAGCGCTGTCGGTATCGCCGCATCATAGCGATCAAATAGCGGTTGAAAACGGGCAATCCACGCCTGCTCCAGCTGCGGATCACGCTGCGCGGCGGCATGACAAAAGACGTTAACGTTGATCGGCCCAGCGGTGAGCGTACGCGTTTGCCGGATCATCTTCTCGGCCTGCTCTGGCGTTGAGGCACCAATGCCAATCGATCCCAGCCCCCCGCTATTACTCACCGCCGCCGCCAGCTGCGGCGTGGAGACACCCGCCATCGGTGCCTGAATGATCGGATAGGTAAGATTTAACCTCTGACTAAGGATCGTGTTCACGTTTTGGCTCCCGCTAAGATGACGCTCTACCATGCCGTGATTTGCCCGCCCCGTAAAGGATCTACACTTAGAGGACTTCTACCTACAGCAGGAGAAATCCGATGCATAAAATCGACTTTCCGGTGAGCAAAGCGCGGAAATATCTGGAGCCGGGTCCGGTGGTATTGCTGAGTTCGCAATTTGAGGATCAGCGCGACATCATGACGCTCGGCTGGCACACCATTCTGGAGTTCTCGCCGTCGCTGGTAGGCTGCATGATCGCCGGCGGCAACCACAGTCATGAGTTGATTCGCCAGAGCGGCCAGTGCGTGATCAACGTGCCGTCAGCCAATCTGGTCGATAGCGTGGTGGCGATCGGCAATAGCCACGGCGATCGTCTCGATAAGTTTGATGCTTTCACACTGACGCCCGAACCCGCCAGCGTGGTGAATGCACCGTTAATTGACGAATGCTTTGCAAGCTTTGAGTGCCAGCTGTATGACGATTCAATGGTGGATAATTACAACTTCTTTATTTTCGAGATCGTTAAAGCGCATGTCGCCGCAACGCCGGAGTTTCCACCTACGCTGCACTACACGGGCGAAGGACGCTTTAGCGTGATGAGCAATTTGCTGCTCGACAAGCGCGGTGACTTTAAGCCAGAAATGTTAATTTAACTGCTTGAATTACTCTAGGCTTACCCCCACTTTCAAGCTTTCGCCCTGACAGGAGTAAATACAATGGCAACCGAATATGCGGTGATCGCCGGTGGCTGTTTCTGGTGTACCGAAGCAGTGTTTAAAGATGTGATTGGCGTGGAGTCAGTCGAGAGCGGATATACCGGCGGCGCTCGTCCGAATCCGACTTACGAGCAGGTGTGCAGCGGTGCCACTGGGCATGCAGAGGCGATTCGCGTGGGTTTCGATCCGGCACAGGTGAGCTACGGCGATCTGCTGGACATCAGCTTTGCCACCCACGATCCTACCCAGCTGAACCGCCAGGGCAACGATATTGGTACCCAGTATCGTTCGGCGATTTTCCCGGCCAATCCTGAGCAGGAAGCTGAAGCGATTGCCGCCATTGCGCGCGCGCAGGAAGGCCTTAGCGATCCGGTCGTGACCACCATCGAGCCGCTGAAAGAGTGGTATGCGGCGGAAGGTTATCACCAGGATTATTGGGAAGGCGCCGGACAGCGCAACGGCTATTGCATGGCGGTGATTCCACCGAAACTGCAGAAGCTGCGTAAGAGTTTTGCTAATCGCGTCAAATCGAGTTAATTCGCCACCGTCAACGTTGAGGTCGCCATGAATGCCGTAATGCTCGTCAGTTAAGCAGCGCACTGGCTCCGTGGGGGTTCCGCCCGCTAAGCCTATGGCAGTTTCAGAATGTGTGAAGCCGGCGGCCGGGCTAAGGTCCGAAGGCGCGGACCTTAGCAATCCGCGCCTGCGCCGTCCTCGCTGTTCCCTCGCTTATCACTCCGGCCTGACGGACCGCGCGGATTCGCCATCCCTGGCTCATGCCGCGCTTTCGCCGACGTCCTGTCGGCTCATCCTGGCCGTCACTCTGCGCTCGGCGCTGCGGATAGCGCCCAACACCATCGCCTGCCATTACCGCATCTGATTTGAAATTTTGCTGGCTGAAGATTTTGGGTTACCGGGTCGCCATAAATGGCGACCCTACAGACGTTCCAGCGATGATAATTCAGGGATAGGCATTGCTGCTGCAGCGCGGGTGTTGAGGCGACATCCCAGCCCGCTGAGCGAGTGAGGGATTCCAGGGCGAGCCGCAGGGATGCGGCGAGAGGCGGCGCTGAGCAGGAGCGAATCGCCGCCGG
>NZ_LGIS01000027.1 GCF_001187905.1 Pantoea sp. RIT-PI-b
GGTTCAAATACACCGGCCTGAACGGCGCGATCGTCGGCATGACCACCTTCGGTGAGTCAGCGCCAGCGGATCAGCTGTTTAAAGCGTTTGGCTTCACCGTTGAGAACGTGGTTAAAACGGCGAAATCCATTCTGTAATAGGCGGTCGCCATGAATGGCGACTCTACAGGGCAGCTCAATTGAGCTGCCCTCGTTTTATCCGCTTTGTAACTTAAGGGTGAAACGGTTCAATTATTCCTGCAGTAATAATCCCTCAGCGCAAAATTTGTGACGCAGATCCAATATTCCGCCACTCAATTGATCGCAATCATTCCCGTTATTCCGCGCATGCATTACTCTAGCTGAACCGTTTCAGTTGTAAGCGAAAGACTGCATCTGGCCAGTGCTGACGGACAATAATTCCCTGTACAAAACGGTGTGAAACGCTCAGGCTAATCGGCACGTTTTTTCGGGTGTGGTTGAAGGTAGAGATGACCGTTCGCGTAGCAATAAATGGTTTTGGCCGTATCGGGCGCAACGTGTTGCGAGCCCTGTATGAAACCGGCCGCCGCGCCGAGATCACCGTAGTGGCGATTAACGAACTGGCAGACGCTGCCGGTATGGCGCATTTGCTGAAGTACGACACCAGCCACGGCCGGTTTGCCTTTGATGTGCGCCAGGAGCGCGATCAGCTGTTTGTGGGCGATGACACCATCCGCATCCTGCATCAGGCCGAAATTGATGTGCTGCCGTGGCGCGAACTGAATGTGGATATCGTACTGGATTGTACCGGTGTTTACGGTAGCCGCGCCGATGGTGAAGCGCATCTGCAGGCGGGCGCGAAGAAGGTGTTGTTCTCGCATCCGGGCGGCAACGATCTCGATGCCACCGTCGTGTTCGGCGTAAACGAACAGGCTCTTAAACAAACTGACCGCATTGTCTCCAACGCATCCTGCACCACCAATTGCATTATTCCGGTGATCAAGTTGCTGGATGACGCCTTTGGCATTGAATCGGGCACTGTGACCACGATTCACTCGGCGATGCACGACCAGCAGGTGATTGACGCCTATCACAGCGACCTGCGTCGTACCCGCGCCGCCAGCCAATCGATCATCCCGGTAGATACGCGTCTTGCTGCTGGCATTACCCGTATTTTTCCGAAATTTAACGATCGCTTTGAAGCGATTGCGGTGCGCGTGCCCACCATCAACGTGACAGCCATTGATTTGAGCGTGTCGGTGCGCGAAGCGGTGAAGGCGTGTGAGGTCAATGCGTTGCTGCAAAACGCGTCAGAAGGGGCGTTTCGTGGTATAGTTGACTATACGGAATTACCGTTAGTCTCAGTAGATTTTAACCATGATCCGCACAGTGCCATAGTCGATGGCACGCAAACGCGGGTTAGTGGTCATCACCTTATCAAAACGCTGGTTTGGTGTGACAACGAATGGGGCTTTGCTAACCGCATGATCGACACCACGTTAGCAATGGCCGCAAGCGGTTTCAGGTAAGACGCGGACTGCGTCTGGCAAAACTTATGAGAATCAACGAGAGGGTTCACCATGTCTGTAATTAAGATGACCGATCTGGATCTTGCTGGTAAACGCGTTCTGATCCGTGCCGATCTCAACGTGCCAGTGAAAGAAGGGAAAGTGACGTCAGATGCACGTATTCGTGCTTCTCTGCCTACCATCGAAGCGGCGTTGAAACAGGGCGCGAAAGTGATGGTTACCTCTCACCTGGGTCGTCCGACCGAAGGTGAATACAACGAAGAGTTCTCCCTGCTGCCGGTTGTTAACTACCTGAAAGACAAACTGAACGGCACCAATGTCACCCTGGCGAAAGACTATCTCGAAGGCGTAGAAGTGGGCGCGGGTGAGCTGGTGGTGCTGGAGAACGTACGCTTCAACAAAGGCGAGAAAAAAGACGAAGAAACCCTGTCGAAGAAATATGCCGCCCTGTGCGACGTCTTCGTCATGGATGCGTTCGGCACCGCGCACCGCGCGCAGGCGTCGACTCACGGTGTGGGCAAGTTCGCGCCAATCGCCTGTGCGGGTCCGCTGCTGTCAGCTGAGCTGGAAGCGCTGGGTAAAGTGATGAGCAATCCAGAGCGTCCGCTGGTTGCTGTGGTTGGCGGTTCTAAAGTTTCTACCAAATTTGATGTGCTGCAGTCGCTGGTTAAGATCGCCGACACCGTGATTGTGGGCGGCGGCATCGCCAACACCTTCGTGGCCATCGACAATAACGTCGGTAAATCTCTGTACGAGCCAGACTTCGTCGAAGCGGCGAAAAAGCTGCGTGACGAGCACGGCATTCCGGTTCCTACCGATTCCCGCGTAGGCACGGAATTCTCTGAAACTGCACCGGCAACCGTGAAAAAGGTTTCTGAAGTGGCGGATAACGAAGAGATTATGGACTTCGGCGACGAAACCGCTCAGGCAATGGCTGCGATCCTGAAAGGCGCAAAAACCATTCTGTGGAACGGCCCGGTTGGCGTGTTCGAGTTCCCGAACTTCCGTAAAGGCACCGAGATCGTGGCGAACGCCATCGCCGATAGCGAAGCGTTCTCTGTTGCAGGTGGCGGCGATACGCTGGCCGCTATCGACCTGTTCGGTATCGAAGATAAGATCTCTTATATCTCTACCGGCGGCGGCGCATTCCTCGAGTTCGTGGAAGGCAAAAAACTGCCAGCTGTTGCTATGCTGGAAGAGCGCGCGAAGCAGTAATTCTTTGGGGGCGGCGCTTTGGCGTCGCCTGAAGGCTAGCCCTTTCTTGGGCAATCAAATCGCAATCCCTTCGGGGATGAACGGTAACGAAACGGGACACAACCATGTCTAAAATTTTTGATTTCGTAAAACCCGGCGTTGTCACTGGTGACGACGTTCAGAAAATTTTCCAGGTAGCGAAAGAGAACAAATTCGCTCTGCCAGCAGTTAACTGCGTCGGCACGGACTCCATCAATGCAGTATTGGAAGCTGCGGCCAAAGTGAAAGCGCCGGTCATCGTTCAGTTCTCCAATGGTGGTGCTGCCTTCATCGCCGGTAAAGGTTTCAAAACCGATAAACCACAGGGCGCGGCAATTTTCGGCGCTATCGCGGGTGCTTACCATGTGCATCTGATGGCGGAACAATACGGCGTGCCGGTTATCCTGCACACCGACCACTGCGCGAAGAAACTGCTGCCGTGGATCGATGGTCTGCTGGATGCGGGTGAAGAGCACTTCAAGAAAACCGGTAAGCCGCTGTTCTCCTCACACATGATCGACCTGTCTGAAGAGTCACTGGAAGAGAACATTGAGATCTCTTCTAAGTATCTGGCGCGCATGGCCAAGCTGGATATGACGCTGGAAATCGAACTGGGTTGCACCGGTGGCGAAGAAGACGGCGTGGACAACAGCCACATGGACGCTTCTGCACTGTACACCCAGCCAGAAGACGTTGATTACGCTTACACCGAGCTGAGCAAAATCAGCCCACGTTTCACCATCGCTGCTTCCTTCGGTAACGTGCACGGTGTGTACAAGCCAGGCAACGTGAAACTGACCCCAACTATCCTGCGTGATTCTCAGGAATACGTAACCAAGAAACACAATCTGCCGCATAACGCGCTGGACTTCGTGTTCCACGGTGGTTCAGGTTCTTCTGCTGCAGAGATCGAAGAGTCTATCGGCTACGGCGTGATCAAGATGAACATCGATACCGATACCCAATGGGCAACATGGGACGGTATTCTGCAGTACTACAAAAAGAACGAAGACTATCTGCAAGCGCAGTTGGGTAACCCTAACGGCGTGGATAGCCCGAACAAGAAATACTACGATCCACGCGTATGGCTGCGTTCTGCTCAGGCATCAATGGTTGTTCGCCTCGAGCAAGCTTTCAAAGAGCTTAACGCTGTCGACGTACTGTAATTTTTCCTTACAGTACAAAAAAGGCCCGAAAGGGCCTTTTTTTATGCGTCTCATCTGGAAAAGCCCGTAAATTCAGGCCATTTTTGGCGCTTCGCTCCATTATTGTTTACCCTTGTAGTCGGAGTGTCGGAGTCAATCTGGCAGTTTTTTGCATTTTCCTGCGGGAAACTCACTAACAGGGCTAACAAATGGAAGACTTAGATGTCGTTAATGGCATTAACAGTGCCGGTGGATGGCTGGTACGCAATCAGGAACTGATCCTGAGCTACGCGGTAAATATTGTGGCGGCAATCATTACCATCATTATCGGTATGTTCATCGCCCGCATCATCTCTAATGCGATTAACCGCGTGCTGCTGGCGCGTCATATTGATGCCACAGTGGCCGATTTTCTCTCTGCCATGGTGCGTTACGGCATTATCGCCTTCACCATTATTGCCGCACTGGGCCGCGTCGGGGTGCAAACCGCGTCGGTGATCGCCGTGCTGGGTGCCGCCGGTTTGGCCGTCGGTTTGGCATTGCAAGGTTCGCTGTCGAATCTCGCGGCGGGCGTACTGTTGGTTACCTTCCGTCCGTTCAAAACCGGTGAGTTTGTTGATCTTGGCGGCGTGATGGGTACCGTACAGAATGTGCAGATTTTCTCTACCACGCTGAAAAGCGCCGATGGCAAAATCGTGGTGGTGCCAAACGGTAAAATCATCGCCGGCAATATCATTAACTATTCGCGTGAGCCGATCCGCCGTAATGAATTCATTATTGGCGTGGCCTACGATGCGGATGTCGATCAGGTGATTGCGCTGTTCAAGGAAGTGGTTGAAGCGGATGAGCGCGTATTAAAAGATCTGGGCATCCAGATTGGCCTGAATGAACTGGCTGCATCGTCGCTCAATTTCGTGGTGCGCTGCTGGAGCAAAAGTAGCGATCTGCAGAACGTCTACTGGGATCTGATGAAGAACTTCAAACGTACGCTGGACGCGAACGGCATTGGTATTCCTTACCCGCAGATGGATGTGCATCTGCATCAGGTGAAGAGTGAGCAACAGTTGCCCGCCCGCACCGAGTAATTAAGCAAGGCACCTGCGGGTGCCTTTATTATTAATTAAGCTAATACCCAATTAATTTTTTCAATTTCCTCTAATAACCTCGCGTCACTATACTGCACAGCATCTCCCCCAATTTTCAGGAATATCGCTGTGTTATCTGTTTATTTACAAGGGCTTGCTTTAGGTGCTGCGCTGATTCTGCCGCTAGGTCCGCAAAACGCTTTCGTAATGAATCAAGGCATTAAGCGCCACTACCATCTGATGACCGCTTCGCTCTGTACCCTCAGCGATATTGCGCTGATCTGCGGCGGCATTTTTGGCGGTAGCGCGTTGCTCAATCAATCACCGATGCTACTGATGCTGATTACCTGGGCGGGCGTAGCGTTTCTGCTGTGGTATGGCTGGGGTGCGCTGCGTAGTGCCTGGCAAGGTGATGTGTCGCTAACATCTGACGCGGAGTTGAAGCAGGGGCGCTGGCGCATCATCGCCACTATCCTTGCGGTCACCTGGCTTAATCCGCATGTCTATCTCGATACCTTTGTAGTGCTCGGCAGCCTCGGCAGCCAGCTGCCCTCCGCGGATGCACGACGCTGGTTTGCTCTGGGCACCGTAAGTGCATCGATCATCTGGTTCTTCGGCCTGGCTTTGCTGGCGGCATGGCTATCACCGCGCCTGCGTACCGTACGGGCGCAGCGGATTATCAATCTGTTAGTCGGCGGCGTAATGTGGTTTATCGCCATTCAGCTGGCGCGTCAGGGCATGGCTGCCTTTTAATCCAGATGCAGGCCATACAGTGCAGGCAGCGCGCCTGCACTGGCCAGCAGCTCGAGCCGAATCTGCTGGAAGGTCGCATCCTGCGGAACCCGGTGATGGCAAAGCGAGTGGTGATTCTCCGTCACCTCGGCCAGCAACTTCTCATCCAGCCACAGGCGATAATGCGTGGTGCAGTGCGGCGTAACCGCCTGCGCATGGCCCATTTGCACCGTTTCCATTGCATGATCAAAATCGTTATCAAACAGCAGGGTGATCTGGCGGGCCTGCTGCAGCTGCGGCCATTGCCAGCTGACGTTGGGATGCGGGTCATCCGGTGCGGGTACCCAGCAGTTGGTGTGCTGTTCCGGACGTAACTTGCCGTTGAGCAGATAGTCGCGGTGCCACAACTGCAGCGGTGTTTCCAGCGCAAAGGCCAGCAAGATTTGCTGTGGCGCTCGGCGCGGCAGCCAAAAATCAAACTCGTCGACGCCGTAATCGCCATCGTTAATTTGACGCGTGCGTTTCGCCACGCGTGGGTTAAGGCTATTGAACACCATCATGACACCCGGCAAGCGCTGGCTGGTGAGCGCTATCTCAATCGCTGGGTTTTCTGCGAAAGCGATAAACAGATAGCGATCGCAATCAGCGAGGTAATCAAAGCTCAGACGATAAGCGCCCTGATCGTTGACCTCAATATGCTGCGTGGCGATCGGGCGATCGCCGCAGGTATTGGCAGGATTCTCGCTGGTAAGCAGCGATACCTGCAGTTTCTGCGTCTGTGCGGCACGCAGTTGCACACTGATCGCTGGCAAGCGCTCACCGGCTTTCAACGGCAGCAGTAGCGCACAGCGTGATTGCAGGGGTTGCCAGCCGGCACCGGCGGGCAGGGCGCGGAGTTCAAAAGTACTGCTGACGGTGACGTGGGCATTGCGCGCCGGATTCTCTAACCGATGTCGCGGGATAAACGCGCCGGCGCGCAGCAGATGCTGCTGCAACTGCCCCACGCGCTCCGGCTGTGCCAGTTCGGCGGGGGCGATCTGCTGTTGCTGGCAGAGCGCCGCCGCGCGACCCACGGCTTCACCCAGCACGCCGCAGGTGCACATCACGCGTGCGCTGCCAAAAGCGACGTGAGTGGCGGAGATGAGCCGGCCAGTTAACAACAGATTATCCAGTGATTGGCTGTACAACGCGCGGAATGGAATGGTGTAGGTGCCTTTGCTGTGAAACTGGCGGCAGCCATCGTGCTCGCTGTATACGCCATCGGCTGGATGCAGATCAATCGACCAGCCGCCATACGCGACCGCATCGTAATGATCGCGCTGCTCGATAATATCCTGCTGGCAGAGCATGGTATCGCCGAGAAAACGCCGACTTTCGCGCTTGCCGGGAATCAGGCCAACCCATTCGAGGGTGAGGTTGTCGGCATCGGGGAAGTCGCCGGAGTTTTTGATGTAATCCCACACGCCCCAAACGATTTTCCACAGCTCCCATTTGATGGTTTCGCTCTCATGCACGGTATCAAGCCGTCCGCCCCATTCCAGCCACCATAAGTCGCAGCCGTTCAGTGCTGAGGTCAGGCGTCTGTAACGCGGAATCGCGGTGATCTCTTTTAGCGCGAAAGAGGGCGGCACGAAGCGCACCGGCTGGGAAGAGCGCTTGGTGTAGAAGTAGATCGAGTGTCCGAGCTTGTGACCGAAATTTTCGCCCGGTGCCATCTTCTCGCCGAACTCTTCAATGGATTCTGCTCCCACGCGATGCGCCGCGCCAGCCAGATACCCCAACACGCCATCGCCGCTGGCATCGATAAACTGCGCCGCCGAGACGTGATACTGCGTTTGATTAATGGCGTTAAAAGCCCGCACCGCCTGCAGACTGCGGCCGGATTTTTCGATGTCGGTAACCACGGTGTTGAGCAGTAACGTTAGACCGGTCTGCGACTGCACGATATCCAGCAGCACCATATCGAACAGCACCGGATTTCCTTCTTTATTGCGCCACAGGTTCTCCTCCATGATCTCGCCCATGATACCGCCTTCGCGCGCCCAGCGATTATTATTACCCATGTGCGAGGTGGCGCCATTGGCCCACAAACGCACTTCGCTGGAGGCGTTGCCGCCTAATACCGGGCGATCCTGTATCAATATTACGCTAAGGCCATCACGCGCGGCGGCCAATGCCGCACACACGCCCGCTAATCCACCGCCAGCAATCAGTAAGTCCGCATGTAATCGCTGCTGCGGAAAGTGACGCGCATTTTGCGAAGAGAAAGTTTGCATCATTTCATTCCTCTAACTCTAAGGCTAAGATTGAGTTTTCCCCGCCGCAGGTGATCTATGTCTTCTCAACCCAACCAAAGCCTGATCGACGGTATTCGCTGCCTGCAATATCTGGTCTCCAGCGATAAAGCCGTGGGCTGTCGCGAACTGGCGCGTCAGATGGGGATGAACAGTACGCGCGTTAATCGCCTGCTGATGACCATGGCTTCCATCGGATTGACGACGCAGGATGAGCACCGGCGCTATCTGCCCGGTCCCGGCATTCACGCGCTGGCGGCGCAGGCGATTCGCGGCTCCTCGCTGTTTGCTCAGGCGCTGCCGCAGCTGGAAATGCACGCGCCGCGCGACATTGTGGTGGCGCTGGGCGTGCTGTGGGAAGATCAGGTGATCTATATCTGGCACTCCGAGCCGGGTGAGCGCACCAACGCCAGCCAGGCGCTGGCGGGTTTCCGCATGCTGCCTGCGTGGCAGTCGGTGATTGGCGTGTCGTTGCTGGCCGCCGAAAGTGATGAGGTGCTGCGCCCGCGTTTTAGCGACGAACAGTGGCAGCAGATTGCGCCGCTGCTGGCACGCAAGCGTGCGGCAGATCATCTGATTTGGCATCGTGATGACGGTGAAATCAGCATGGCGCAGCCGATTAATCACAATCGCGCGGCGCTGGCCTTTGCCAAAATCTGGCAGCACGATGAGGCGCATCTCGCGCAGCGGTTGCAACAGCTGCAATCGCTGGCGCAGATAGTTGTCAGCCCGCGCTAACATGGTCGATTTTCCCGACGATAAACAGATAGCTGCAGATGCCAATCGCGGCCAGTACCGCAATAAATGCCAGTGCTGGCGCGAAGTTGTTGCCATCAATCAGCGCGCCGATGGCAATCGGCACGACGATCGATGACAGCGCGCCGGTAAAGTTAAACACCCCACCCGCCAGGCCAATCAAATGACGCGGCGCCAGCGCCGTCACAAACACCCAGGTGATGGTTGCCAGACCGTTACCGAAGAACGCCAGCGACATAAACAGAATGATCAGCGCGGAATCATCGGTGTAATTGGCACCCAGGATAAACAGCGTCAGGAACAGGCCAAGAATCACCGGCAGCTTACGCGCCACGCTGGCGGACACGCCGCGTCGTATCATACGATCTGAGGCAAAGCCGGCCAGCAAAACTCCGCAGAAGGCGGCGAAGTAGGGCACCGAGGCAACATAGCCGCTTTTGATGAATCCCATATGGCGATATTCCACCAGATAGGTCGGGAACCAGGTGAGAAAGAACCAGAAGGTGGCAGAGATGGTGAACTGACCAATATAGATGCCGACCAATTTGCGGCTGCGGAACATCTGCGCCAAATCGCGCCAGCGCGCTTGCGGTGATTGATTCTTATGCTCACTTTCCAGGAGCGCACCGTTACTGCGCAGGTAGTTCAGTTCAGCGTCGGACACACCTTTATGGTGGTTTGGCTCGCGGTAGAGCCAATACCACACCAGCGACCAAATCATGCCCGCCAAACCGGTAATCAAAAACAGTCCGCGCCAGCCAAACGCAGCCTGCACATGAAACAGCAGCGGTGTCATGCAGGCCAGGCCAACAAACTGCGCTGAAGAGTAGATACCAATGGCGCTGGCGCGCTCCTGTTCCGGGAACCAGCTGGAGATCACCCGATTGTTGGCGGGCATCACTGGCGCTTCAAACGCGCCCACACCGAGCCGCAGGCCAAATAGCGCAGTAAAACTGTTGGCAAGCGCATGCAGCGCGGTGATTAAAGACCAGACGAACAGACCAACGCCATACACCACGCGCGCGCCAAGGCGATCAATCAGGAAGCCGCCGGGGATCTGCAAGGCGGCGTAAATCCAGCCGAACGCTGAGAAGATTAGCCCCATTTCCAGCGGCGTGAAGCGCAGCTCTCCGGCCATTTCCGTGGCGGCAACCGACAGGTTAGTGCGATCCATATAGTTGATGATGATGTTGATAAACACCAGGCCGAGCATCAGAAAGCGCGTACGTCCGGCGGGAAGGCTGGCAGCGGTTTGGCTCAGCGGCTGTTCTGTCATAATGCAACTCTCCCGAATGCAGAGGTGTTTCTTTAATAGAAACGTTTAAGTGAGGTTTCGGCCAACCTGTTCATTAAAATTTGCGATCGCGGCCAGGTTTAAACCGCAGCATGCCCGAACTTTTAGTCAGTTTAAAAATCAGATAAGCACACATGTTAATGTGTTTTAGGTTTAGCCATAGTGGCGACCTGTAAATTGAATCCCTCAAGGAGGACTTTCGTGAAACTGAAAGCACTGGCGCTGGCCGCCGTAATGAGCACCGGCGCACTGTCCGGTTTAGTCCACGCGGGTGAACTACCAAATGGACCGCATGTGGTGACGTCAGGACAGGCAAGCGTTGATGCCACGCCCGATATCGCTACGCTCGCTATTGTGGTGAATGTTTCGTCGAAAGACGCGGCGGAAGCGAAGAAACAGGCTGATGACCGCGTGGCGCAATATTTCGATTTCCTGCAAAAGAATGGCATCGAGAAAAAAGATATTGATGCGGCAAACCTCAGCACCCAGCCGGAGTATGACTACACCAAAGAAGGCAAATCGGTGCTGAAAGGTTATCGTGCGGAGCGTCAGGTACAGGTGACGCTGCGTCAGCTGGATAAGCTGAACGAGCTGCTGGATGGCGCGCTAAAATCCGGCCTTAATGAAATTCGTTCGGTAGAGTTGGGTGTGGCGAATCCTGACAGCTACAAAGAGAAGGCGCGTAAAGTGGCGATTGCTAACGCCACGCAGCAGGCCAATGCGCTGGCTGAAGGCTTCAACGCTAAACTGGGTTCGGTCTACAGCATTCGTTACCACGTTGCTAACTACCAACCAATGCCGATGGCGCGGATGTACAAAGCCGCGGCAGCGCCGGCTGACACCACCGCACAGCAAACTTACGAGCAGCAGAGCATTCACTTTGACGATCAGGTGGATGTGGTGTTCGAGATTAAACCGAATACGCCGTAAGGCTTTGAGTCAGGTCGCCGTTTATGGCGACCTGATCATTATGCAGGCAAAACATCCTGGCGCAGCACGCGATGTCCGTGCGCAATCAGCGCATCCGTAACGCTGCGCATCAAACGGCTTTCTGGGGCAAAACGGTGCCAGTACAGCATGCGTCGCTGATACAAACCTGGCGTCAAATCTACCAGCTCACCTTGCGCCAGCTCGCGTTCAATCTGCAGATGCGGAATCATACAGCACACCGAACCTTGGCGCGCCAACTGCACAAAGGCTTCTGACGAGTTAACGATGTGGCAGGGCACGCTGCCTGGCGACAGGTCAAAGTTCTGCTGCAAAAACGCCTGATGCATATCATCTAAATGATCAAATGCTACCGCCGGTGCTTTCAGCAATGCGGAGCGGGTCACGCCGTTGGGGAAATAACGTGCGGCGAAATCAGGCGAGGCGCAGAACAGATAGTCGAGCGCACCCAGCTGATCAACCAAACAGCTTGGCAAGGGTTGTGGCTGAATACTCACCGCGCCAACCACTTCACCGCGACGCAGACGTTCCTGGGTGCGGGTTTCATCTTCTACCTGCAAATTCAGGCGCACCGGCGAATCGGCCAGCACATCTTTCAGGGCGGGCAGCAGCCAGGTGGCCAGGCTGTCTGCGTTAACCGCCAGCGACAGCAGCAGCGGCGTGGTACCGCCGTTATCGTCACCCAGCCACTCTTCTTCCAGCAGCTCAACCTGATGCAATAACGCCAGCAGTTTTTGTCCCTGCTCGGTGGGGCGTGGCGGCACGGTGCGCACCAGCAGCGGCTGACCGAATAAATTTTCCAGCTGTTTAATACGCTGCGAAACCGCAGATTGCGTAATACAGAGTTTTTGCGCGGCGCGCTCGAAGCCGCGCTCGCGAATCACAGCATCCAGCGCCTGAAGCGTTCGATAATCCGGGCGTTTCATTGTTGTTCTCTCTCGTTCAGGGTGGACGTTACTATGCCATAAAACGCTCAAATTGTGCTGTGGCGCTTTTTTGCGGGCTGGCTTCCAAAGACTTAAATCGGCTGTTCAACAGTCGCGCTTTTTTACGACGCCTTGTTTTATACTACGCGCACTTCGATGTCGCACAGGTTTTAAACATACCATGACCCAGGATGAACTGAAAAAAGCGGTAGGTTGGGCAGCGCTGCAGTACGTAGAGCCCGGCACGGTGGTTGGCGTGGGAACGGGATCCACTGCCGCGCATTTCATTGATGCGCTCGGCACCATGAAGAATCAGATTGAAGGCGCGGTTTCCAGTTCGGAAGCGTCGACAGAAAAACTGAAAGCTTTAGGTATCCACGTCTTCGATCTCAATGAAATTGACGAACTGTCGGTTTATGTGGATGGCGCAGATGAAATCAATCCGCAGATGCAGATGATCAAAGGCGGTGGTGCAGCGCTAACGCGTGAGAAAATCGTTGCGGCGGTCGCAAAAAAATTCGTCTGTATTGCTGATGCATCGAAAGAAGTTGATGTGCTGGGCCACTTCCCGCTGCCGGTTGAAGTCATTCCCATGGCGCGTTCCTTTGTGGCTCGTGAACTGGTGAAGCTGGGCGGCTTGCCGGAGTATCGCCAGAACGTCATCACCGATAACGGCAACATTATTCTCGACGTGCATAATCTGCGCATTCTTAATCCCATCGAGCTGGAAAAAACCATTAACGCGCTGCCGGGCGTGGTGACCGTGGGTCTGTTTGCCGGACGAGGTGCTGACGTCGCGCTGATTGGCACCGCTGACGGCGTAAAAACCATCGTAAAATGATCTGTCCGGCGCCCGACATGCGCCGGTTATTTCCATCCGCAAAACATCTTTTCTCGCCAGGCTGAAATTTGGTGACTTATGTCACAAAAGATTCATCAGCAGTGGGTTCGTACTCCGTCCAACATAGATGCCACGATTTTGTACGGCATTGTGCTGCCTCCGCGTGGGCGCGTGCTGGCACGCAGGCAATCGTTTGTATTGCTGCGCACGAAATTTTTGATATTTTGACAGAAGGCTACCTTATGGTAGTCCTCATTGAATTCTGAATAGGGTCGGGAAATGGCAAAGGTATCACTGGAAAAAGACAAGATTAAGTTCCTGCTGGTGGAAGGCGTTCACCAGAGTGCGCTGGAAAACCTGCGTGCAGCAGGCTACACCAACATCGAGTTTCACAAAGGGGCGCTGGATGCGGAGTCGCTGAAATCCTCCATCCGCGATGCGCACTTCATTGGTATCCGTTCCCGTACCCAACTGACTGAAGAGATCTTTGCTGCCGCTGAAAAGCTGGTTGCAGTTGGCTGCTTCTGTATCGGTACTAACCAGGTTGATCTTGCTGCTGCGGCGAAACGCGGTGTGCCGGTGTTTAACGCACCGTTCTCCAACACCCGCTCCGTTGCTGAGCTGGTGATTGGCGAAATGCTGCTGATGCTGCGCGGTATTCCTGAAGCGAACGCCAAAGCGCACCGAGGCATCTGGAATAAAGTTGCCAACGGCTCATTCGAAGCGCGTGGTAAGAAACTGGGCATCATTGGTTACGGCCATATCGGCATGCAGCTGGGTGTGTTGGCAGAAAGCCTGGGTATGCACGTGTTCTTCTACGATATCGAAAGCAAACTGCCGCTGGGTAACGCCACGCAGGTTCGCCACCTCTCCGATTTGCTCAATATGAGCGATGTGGTCAGCCTGCATGTGCCTGAAACCCAATCCACGCAGAACATGATCGGTGCTGAGGAGCTGGCATTAATGAAGCCGGGCTCGCTGCTGATTAATGCCGCGCGCGGTACCGTGATTGATATCCCGGCGCTGTGTGAAGCACTGGCGAACAAACATCTGGCTGGAGCCGCTATCGACGTGTTCCCGGTCGAGCCGGCGACTAACAGCGATCCGTTCAACTCGCCGCTGTGCGAATTCGACAACGTGATTTTGACTCCGCACATTGGTGGTTCAACCCAGGAAGCGCAGGAAAACATCGGTCTGGAAGTGTCTGGCAAGCTGGCGAAATACTCGGACAACGGTTCTACGCTGTCTGCGGTCAACTTCCCGGAAGTTTCGCTGCCAATGCATGCAGCGAGCGCCAGTCGTCTGCTGCATATCCATGAGAATCGTCCAGGTGTGCTGACGGCTATCAACCAGATCTTTGCTGAGCAGGGCATTAACATTGCCGCGCAGTATCTGCAAACCACGCCAATTATGGGCTACGTGGTGATCGATATTGATGCGACAGAAGAGGTGGCGGATAAAGCGCTTCAGGCAATGAAAGCCATTCCGGGCACCATTCGCGCCCGTCTGCTGTACTAATCAATCAGGGCGCCACTGGCGCCCTTTTTTATGCTTACGTTTCCCATTGCCACAGTTTTGATGGCGTCAGTATCGCCGGCAGCGGGACGTCCCATGCGGCGACGGGAAGTGTATCCACGCGCTGGCAATCATGCGCAATGCCCACCGGAAGAAAACCGTGCTGCTGCCAGTTTTGCAGCGTGCGATCGTAGAATCCGCCGCCCATCCCCAAACGTTGGCCCTGGTGGTCAAACGCTACCAGCGGCACCAGCATCACATCTAATTGGTCCAGCGGGGCCAGCTGCGTGATATCTAACGGCGGCTCGGGAATACGCAGTTTATTTGGCGTGAGCGCGCTCGCGGGCGTATAGCGGATAAACAGCAGATTGCCTGGCGAGAAGGGGTGCAGCACGGGTAGATAAACCTGCTTTTTTTGCTGCCACAGTTTAGCGATCAGCGGGCGGGTGTTGATTTCACCATCAACAGACAAAAACAGCGCGATGCGCTGGGCATTGGCGATCGGTGCGATATTGATGGCGTGTTCAGCCAGCTGATCGGCGGCCTGTTCCTGCTGCTCAGACGTGAGATTACGGCGCAAATGGCGCACATGCTGACGGATGTCTTGACGGTCGAGAAAGGAGGGTGCTGACATGATATCCCCGGCAGAGTGGGCTGTTGCAAGCCACTATATCATGCGAACCGGGGGATTCGCGTCATACTTCAATCTGCAGCCGCGTTGGCTGCTTTCGTTAACCCGAATCACTTACTTAAGTAAGCTCACTGGGATTCTCTCGATTGCCGCCTTGCTGCAGACTGAATTATTTAGCGAGTAAAACTAAGTGGAGATCTCCGAGATGCCGCCGCAGGCTGTAACCCTTGAACCCTTGGTTCAAGGTGAACATGCCGTCACAACTATTAGGCTTCTCGGACGGACCGAGCATGCGCACAAATTGTGGAGCGTCACATTCTGTTGGTATGAAATATCGGCTCAGGGGACTGGCCCGCTTGCAAACATCTCAGAGAAAATTTACTTCACCGTCACTCTAGCATGAGGACCATGAAGTGTTATTCAAAATTAGGGCCCTGGCGGTCAGTTATGCGACCTTGCTCAACTAACGCTTGTTCAATGGTCTGCTGCAGCATGCGGATACGTTGTTCCATATTTGCTGCATAGTCGCGCGTCTTACCTTTCTCTTGTGCCAGCTCGTGGCAGATGTTTAACGCGGCGATGAACACCAGTTGCTCTGTATTGGTGACTCTAGTGCGAACTTTTAAATCTTGCAACCGTTGATTGAGATCCTCTGCGGCCAGATTCAGCGCATCTTGCTGTTCAGGCGGACAATTCACTCTCAATGAACGACCAAAAATTTGAATATCTACTGGTTGTGCAGACATGCCACCATCCTGACTGATTACTTCGATCGCATCTCCCTTACCGGTCAATGGGTTGGGAGGTGCGAAACTATATATACCCGAGTTATAAGTTACAACCCCTTTTCTGGAAACCCAGAGGCACCTGGTGGTAGCATAACACGAACTTATTCCGCCAACGACGACCAAAGCTTATGTCTTTACAGAACGCAACGCCTAGTTACAACGCGCTGGCCGCGGCCCTTTCTCAGCAGGGCGTGGGCATGACGCCGGCCGAAATGCACGGACTCCTTTCCGGGATTCTGTGCGGTGGCAATCAGGATACCAGCTGGAAAACCATGGTTCACGATCTCACCAACGAAGGCATGGCGTTTTCGCAGAGCCTGTCTCAGCCGTTACAGGCGCTGCACGAGAGCCTGGCGACCACGCTGGAAGACGAAGGCTTTATGTTCCAGCTGATGTTGCCGGAAGATGATGACATCACGGTGTTCGATCGCGCCGATGCGCTGGCCGGCTGGGTCAATCACTTCCTGCTCGGTTTGGGCGTTACGCAGCCTAAGCTTGAGAAAGTAACCGGCGAAACCGGTGAAGCGATTGACGATCTGCGCACCATCGCGCAGCTCGGCTATGACGAAGATGAAGACCAGGAGGAGCTGGAGCAGTCGCTGGAAGAGGTGATCGAGTACGTGCGTGTTGCCGCCTTACTGTGCCACGACACCTTCACGCGTCAGCATCAGCCAACGGCACCTGAAGTACAGAAACCTACGTTACACTAAGCGCGTCAATGCGGGTACGTTGTGGCCCGTCTTCAACAGGGAGTGCAAACATGATTACTCTGGAAACGTTCCAGCAACGTCGTCAGGCGCTAATTGCCCGCATGGCGCCAGGCAGTGCCGCTTTGATTTTTGCTGCACCTGAAGTGACGCGCAGCAACGATACTGAATATAACTTTCGGCAAAACAGTGATTTCTGGTACTTCACCGGTTTTAACGAACCGCAGGCGCTGCTGGTTTTAATCAAAAGCGATGACAAGCACAATCACAGCGTGTTGTTCAATCGTGTGCGCGATCTGACCGCGGAAATCTGGTTTGGTCGCCGCCTTGGCCAGGATGCCGCTCCGGCCAGGCTGGGTGTTGATCGTGCTTTGCCGTGGGATGACATTGATGAGCAGCTGCATCAACTGCTTAACGGCCTTGATGTGGTTTATCACGCGCAGGGCGAATACGCCGAAGCCGATCAACGGGTGTTTAGCGCGCTGGAAAAACTGCGTCGCGGGTTCCGCCAAAATCTTAGCGCACCGAATACGGTCACTGACTGGCGTCCGTGGGTGCATGAGATGCGCCTGTTCAAAAGCGCGGAAGAGATTGAGATTCTGCGCCGTGCCGGAAAAATCAGCGCACTGGCGCATACCCGAGCGATGCAAACCTGCCGTCCGGGCATGTTCGAATATCAGCTGGAAGGCGAAATTCACCACGAATTCAATCGCCACGGCGCGCGTTTCCCCTCTTACAACACCATTGTCGGTGCTGGCGAAAACGGCTGCATTCTGCACTACACCGAAAACGAATGTGAAATGCGCGATGGCGACCTGGTGCTGATTGACGCTGGCTGTGAATTCCACGGCTACGCGGGCGATATCACCCGCACCTTCCCGGTCAACGGTAAGTTCAGCGAGCCGCAACGTGCCATCTACGACATCGTGCTGGCCTCGCTCTACAAAGCGCTGTCGATGTTCCGCCCGGGTATTAGCATCCATGATGTTAACGACGAAGTGGTGCGCATCATGATTACCGGCCTGGTCGACCTCGGCATTCTGGATGGCAATATCGATACGCTGTTTGAAGAGCAGGCACACCGCCCGTTCTTTATGCACGGTTTAAGCCACTGGCTGGGGCTTGATGTGCATGACGTGGGACATTACGGCACGCCGAGCCGCGATCGCACTCTTGAGCCGGGCATGGTGCTAACCGTTGAGCCAGGCTTGTATATCGCTCCAGATGCCAACGTGCCGCCGCAATATCGTGGCATTGGTATTCGCATTGAAGATGACATCGTCATCACCGCGGACGGCAACGAGAATCTCACCGACAGCGTGGTGAAAGACGCCGATGCGATTGAAGCCCTGATGGCGGCGGCACGTCAGGCATGAGCATTTTAATTGCTGGCGGCGGTATGACTGGCGCCACCCTGGCGCTGGCGATTTCGCACCTGACGCAAGGTCAGCTGCCGGTAACGCTGATTGAGCGTAGCCAGCCCGACAGCCGTGCACATCCCGGCTTCGATGGACGCGCGATTGCCCTGGCGGCGGGCACCTGCCAGCAGTTAGCCGATATCGATGTGTGGCGCTCGCTGGCGGATTGCGCCACGCCTATCACTGATATCCACGTCTCCGATCGCGGCCATACCGGTTTCGTCTCGCTCAAAGCGCAAGATCACCAGTTGCCCGCACTGGGTCAGGTCGTGGAACTTTTCGATGTCGGCCAGCGCTTGTTCCAGCGTTTGCAACAGGCACCGGGCATCAGCGTGCGCTGCCCGGATCACGCCACGGCGGTGTCACGTAGCGCCGATAGCGTGCAGGTTACACTCAACAGCGGTGAGCGATTAACCGGTGATTTACTGGTGGCCGCCGATGGATCGCGATCGCCTTTAGGCGCATCCTGCGGTATGACCTGGCAGCGTGACGATTATCATCAGGTAGCGGTTATCGCCAATGTCTCGACCCAGCTGCCGCATCAGGGACGCGCATTTGAGCGTTTTACCGAGCATGGCCCGCTGGCGCTGTTGCCGATGTCCGGTAACCGCATGTCATTGGTGTGGTGCCATCCGCTTGACGCGCAAGCAACGATTAAACAGTGGGATGATGCGACCTTCCTGCAAGAACTGCAGCAGGCATTTGGCTGGCGCCTTGGGCGCTTTACGCACGCGGGTCAACGCGAGCTTTATCCGCTGGCGCTGCAAACCGCCGAACGTCAGGTCACACATCGGCTGGCGCTAGTAGGCAATGCGGCGCAAACGCTGCATCCGATTGCCGGACAAGGCTTTAACCTTGGCCTGCGCGATGTGATGTCGCTGGCAGAAACGCTGGCGGGCGCATGGCGTCAGCAGCAGGACCCAGGCAGCTACGCGGTGTTGCAGCATTTTGCCGCGCGGCGTCAACCCGATCGTGCCGCCACCATTGGCGTCACCGACGGTTTAGTCAAACTGTTTGCTAACCGTTATGCGCCATTAGTGGCGGGACGAAATCTTGGGCTGGTGGCAATGGACCATCTGCCATGGCTGCGAAACCCACTTGCCGCGCGAACGCTCGGCTGGGTTAAGCGTTAAGCACCAATTAAGGGGCAGCAATGCAAACTTTCGATGTGGCAATCGCCGGTGGCGGCATGGTGGGCTTGGCCGTCGCCTGCGGATTACAGGGCAGCGGCTTACGCGTTGCCGTGCTGGAAAAAGCACCCGAGCCACAATTTGATCCGGCGGCTAACGCGTCGATTCGCGTCTCCGCCATCAACGCTGCCAGTGAACGTCTGCTGCAAAAGCTCGATGTCTGGTCGAGCATTCTGGCCCTGCGCGCCAGCGCCTATCACGGCATGGAAGTGTGGGATCAGGATAGCTTTGGCTCCATCAGTTTTGATGATGAGCAGCAGGGCCTGTCGCATCTCGGTCATATTATTGAAAACGAAGTGATTCATAGTGCCTTGTGGCAACGAGCCAGCAACAGCAGCGACATCACGCTGTTCGCTCCGGCGCAGTTGCAGCAGGTGGCATTTGGCGACAACGAAGCCTTCATTACCTTGCAGGATGGCAGCATGATGAGCGCGCGTTTGCTGGTTGCTGCTGACGGCGCTAATTCGTGGCTGCGTGACAAAGCCGATATCCCGCTGACCTTCTGGGATTACGAGCATCATGCGTTAGTGGCAAATATCCGCACCGATATGCCGCATGATGCCATCGCGCGTCAGGTGTTCCACGGCGATGGCATTCTGGCATTCCTGCCGATGCAGGATCCTCATCTCTGCTCGATCGTTTGGTCGCTCTCGCCGCAGGAAGCGACGCGCATGCAATCGATGCCGGAAGCGCTGTTCAACCAGCAGCTGTCGGTAGCGTTTGATATGCGTCTTGGCCTGTGTCAGGTCGAGAGCGAGCGCAAAACCTTCCCGCTGACGGCGCGTTATGCGCGTAACTTCGCCGCGCACCGTTTGGCGCTGGTTGGCGATGCCGCACACACCATTCATCCGCTGGCCGGGCAGGGCGTCAATCTTGGCTTTATGGATGCGGCCGAACTGATTGGTGAAATTCGCCGTCTGCACCAGGAAGGCAAAGACATTGGTCAGCATCTCTATCTGCGTCGCTATGAACGTAGCCGCAAGCACAGCGCGGCGATGATGCTGGCGGGGATGCAGGGGTTCCGCGAGCTATTTGCCGGCACGCATCCGGCGAAAAAGCTGTTGCGTGATGTCGGCCTCAAGCTAGCCGATACTTTACCGGGCGTTAAACCGCTGATGCTGAAGCAGGCGATGGGGCTCAACGATCTACCCAGCTGGATACGTTAATTTTTTCCGCTGACGGCGCCCAACTGGGCGCCGTTTTTCTTTGCTGCACCGCCATGATGCAGCACTGCACCGCAATCGCGCCTCGTTTGATTTATTCTAATTTCACCCCTAAATTCGCATTAGATTAATTCATGTTATGGCAATGCGAACACCGGACCATTTCTTAATCCTGCGGCGTCTATTCCTTCATTTTGCTGCATGAAAGTAATTTAGTCGTATTTTGTGCGAGGCTAATCACAATAATGTAGTGATTTATGCTGGTCGCTGTTCGGTGCTTCGTTGAAAGGTGGTAGTGTTTCACCCTCGTTTTCCTCATGGTTAATTGCCGCATTAGGTGATAACTTCAGCACAAAGAGAACGTTTGCGTCAGCCAGCAAAGGCGACGCAGGCGCGTCACACTCACTTGTTTTCACAGGATGGTTATGACTCAGCAAACGCCTCTATTCGAACAGCATCAGGCATGTGGTGCACGCATGGTGGATTTCCACGGTTGGATGATGCCGCTGCATTACGGCTCGCAAATGGATGAACATCACGCGGTGCGTAACGATGCCGGCATGTTTGATGTTTCCCACATGACCATCGTCGATCTACGCGGCGCACGTACCCGCGAATTCCTGCGTTATCTGTTAGCCAACGATGTCGCTAAATTGACCCAGCCGGGCAAAGCACTTTACACCGGCATGTTGAATGCCTCCGCTGGCGTCATCGATGATTTGATTGTTTACTTTATGAGCGAAGATTTCTTCCGCCTGGTGGTGAACTCCGCCACGCGTGAGAAAGATTTGGCGTGGATTAAACAGCATGCACAACCGTTTGGCGTCGAGCTGACCGAGCGTGACGATCTGGCGCTGATTGCGGTGCAGGGCCCGAACGCGCAGCAAAAAGCGCAAACGCTGTTCAGTGCCGCTCAGCGTGACGCCGTTGCTGGCATGAAGCCGTTCTTTGGCGTGCAGGCAGAAAACCTGTTCATCGCTACTACCGGCTACACCGGCGAAGCGGGCTACGAGATTGCAATGCCTGCCACGGAAGCCGCCGCTTTCTGGCAGCAGCTGTTAGCTGCAGGTGTTAAGCCGGCGGGTCTGGGTGCGCGTGACACGCTGCGTCTGGAAGCGGGCATGAACCTGTACGGCCAGGAGATGGATGAAGGCGTGTCGCCGCTGGCTGCCAACATGGGCTGGACCATCAGTTGGGAACCTGCCGACCGCGATTTCATCGGTCGTGACGCACTGCAAGCGCAGCGCGAAAAGGGCACCGAGAAGCTGGTTGGTCTGGTGATGACCGAAAAAGGGGTGCTGCGTAACGGTTTGACTGTGCGTTTCACCGATGAACAAGGTCAGCCGCAGCAAGGTATTATTACCAGTGGCTCCTTCTCGCCAACGCTGGGTTACAGCATCGCGCTGGCACGTGTGCCTGCGGGGATTGGCGAGCAGGCGATTGTGGAAATCCGCAACCGTGAAATGCCAGTGAAAGTGACAAAACCGATTTTTGTTCGCGCCGGTAAGCCGGTCGCCCAGTAATTTTTTTCAGGAGAAATGGCCAATGAGCAATGTGCCAAGTGAATTGAAATACCGCGATAGCCACGAGTGGGTCCGTAAAGAAGCCGACGGCACCTTCACGGTAGGTATCACCGAACATGCGCAGGAACTGCTGGGCGACATGGTATTTGTCGATCTGCCAGACGTCGGCGCCTCCTTCGCGGCCGGTGATGATTGCGCGGTAGCGGAATCGGTGAAAGCCGCTTCTGACATCTATGCACCCTTGAGCGGTGAAATCGTCGAGGTGAACGATCAGCTAGGCGATTCACCAGAGCTGGTTAACAGCGCGCCGTATGCCGATGGTTGGTTGTTCCGCATCAAAGCCAGCGACGAGTCAGAGCTCGACTCCATGCTGGATGCCGATGCCTACAAAGCCGCGATCGACGAGTAACCGGTAGTGACAGAAGGTGACGCACAGCGGCACCTTCTTTTTTATCTGCCTGACTTAACGCCATTTTTGTAACCCAGCCCGATTCAGGATTTACTGCAAATGACCCAGACTCTCAGCCAGCTCGAACATAACGGTGCTTTCATTGAGCGCCACATTGGTCCTACGCCGGAACAACAGGCCTTAATGCTGAAAGCGATTGGTGCCAGTTCGCTCTCATCATTGATTAGCTCTATCGTCCCGGCCGACATCCAGCTGCCAGGCCCGCCTGCGGTTGGCGACGCCGCGACCGAGCAGCAAGCGCTGGCAGAGCTGAAGGCCATTGCCAGTCAGAATCAACGCTACAAATCCTGGATCGGCATGGGCTACAGCGCGGTAATTACGCCGCCGGTTATCCTGCGTAACATGCTGGAAAATCCGGGCTGGTACACCGCGTATACGCCGTATCAGCCAGAAGTGTCGCAGGGGCGTCTTGAAGCGCTGCTGAACTTCCAAACCCTGACGCTGGATCTGACCGGTCTGGACATCGCTTCCGCATCACTGCTGGACGAAGCCACCGCCGCTGCAGAAGCCATGGCAATGGCCAAACGTGTTAGCAAACTGAAAAACGCCACTAAATTCTTCATCGCCAATGACATCCATCCCCAGACGTTGGATGTGGTGCGCACGCGTGCCGAAACCTTTGGTTTTGAACTGATTATCGATAGCGTTGATAAAGCATTAGATCACGACGATCTGTTCGGCGTATTGCTGCAGCAGGTTGGTACGCACGGTGAAGTGCACGATTACCGTTCACTGATTGCCGAGCTGAAAAACCGCAAAGTGGTGGTGAGCGTCGCGGCAGACTTTATGGCGCTGGTGCAGTTAGAAGCGCCAGGCAAGCAGGGCGCAGATATCGTCTTTGGTTCGGCCCAGCGTTTCGGCGTGCCAATGGGTTACGGCGGACCACACGCTGCGTTCTTCGCCAGCCGCGACGAACACAAGCGCTCAATGCCTGGACGTATCATTGGCGTATCACGCGATGCCGCCGGTAACACCGCGCTGCGCATGGCGATGCAAACCCGCGAGCAGCATATTCGTCGTGAAAAAGCCAACTCCAACATCTGTACATCGCAGGTGCTGCTGGCGAATATCGCCGGTCTCTATGCGGTGTATCACGGCCCGGTTGGCCTGAAGCGCATTGCTTCCCGCATTCACCGTCTGACCAGCATTCTGGCCGCTGGCCTGCAAAATGGCGGTCTGAAACTGCGCCACAACAGCTGGTTCGATACGCTGACGGTAGAAGTCGCTGATAAAGCAGCGGTTCTGAACCGTGCAATGAGCTTTGGCGTCAATCTGCGCAGTGACATCCATAATGCCGTGGGCATTACGCTGGATGAAACCACCGCGCGTGAAGACGTGCTGGCGCTGTTCGCCATCCTGCTGGGCGATGCGCATGGCCAGGATATTGATGCACTGGATACAGCAGTTGCGGCGGAAAACAGTGCCATCCCAGCCGGTCAGGTGCGTGAGAGCGCCTTCCTGACGCATCCGGTGTTCAATCGTCATCACAGCGAAACTGAGATGATGCGTTATATGCACAGCCTGGAGAAAAAGGATCTGGCGCTGAACCAGGCGATGATCCCACTCGGCTCGTGCACCATGAAGCTCAACGCCGCGGCGGAAATGATTCCGATCACCTGGCCAGAATTTGCTGAGCTGCATCCGTTCTGCCCGGCTGAGCAGGCGTCGGGTTACCTGCAGATGATTGCTCAGCTGTCGCAATGGCTGGTACAGCTAACCGGCTACGACGCACTGTGCATGCAGCCAAACTCCGGCGCGCAGGGGGAATATGCGGGTCTGTTGGCGATTCGTCGTTACCACGAAAGCCGCAATGAAGGCGGCCGCAATGTTTGCCTGATTCCAAGCTCGGCACACGGTACCAACCCGGCGTCTGCACAAATGGCCGGTATGTCCGTTGTGGTGGTGGCATGCGATAAACAAGGCAACATCGACCTCGGCGATCTGCGTGAGAAAGCCGCACAGGTCGGCGAGCAGCTGTCGTGCATCATGGTGACTTACCCGTCAACACACGGCGTTTACGAAGAGACCATTCGCGAAGTGTGCCAGATTGTGCATCAGCACGGCGGCCAGGTGTATCTTGACGGCGCTAACATGAATGCGCAGGTGGGAATCACCACGCCAGGTTACATCGGCGCGGATGTCTCGCACCTCAACCTGCATAAAACCTTCTGCATCCCACACGGCGGTGGCGGCCCAGGCATGGGGCCAATCGGCGTGAAAGCGCACCTGGCGCCGTTTGTTCCGGGCCACAGCGTGGTACAAATTGATGGCGTGCTGACGCAGCAGGGCGCGGTTTCTGCGGCACCTTTCGGCAGCGCATCGATTCTGCCAATCAGCTGGATGTATATCCGCATGATGGGCGCGGAAGGCCTGAAGCAAGCGAGTTCAGTAGCGATTTTGAACGCCAACTACATCGCCAGTCGTCTGCAATCGGCTTATCCCATTCTCTATGCTGGCCGCGATGGTCGCGTGGCACACGAATGTATTCTCGACATTCGTCCGCTGAAAGAGCAAACCGGCATTAGCGAACTGGATATCGCCAAGCGTCTGATCGATTACGGTTTCCACGCCCCAACCATGTCATTCCCGGTAGCGGGCACGCTGATGGTTGAGCCAACGGAATCGGAAAGCAAAATCGAGCTGGATCGCTTTATCGATGCGATGCTGGCAATCCGCATGGAGATCGACCGCGTAGCCGATGGCGAATGGCCGCTGGAAGATAACCCGCTTGTTAACGCGCCGCACACGCAGACGGAAATCGTCGGCGACTGGGCACATCCTTACACCCGCGAGCTGGCGGTGTTCCCGGCAGGCAGCGCTAACAAATACTGGCCGACCGTTAAACGTCTGGACGATGTATTTGGTGACCGCAACGTGTTCTGTTCGTGTGTACCCATGAGCGAATACCAGTAATTTAGCCGTCATACTTTGAGCCTTAGCGGCGTTGGCTGCGCTCATTCACCCCGGTCACTTACCGAAGTAAGTTTCCGGGGATGAACGAGTTTACCGCCTTGCTGCAGCGCAAATTATTTAGGCTAAAGTTATGGGGAGTATTTATGAAAAGGGCCGATTATTCGGCCCTTTTTTTTGGAGGCAAAAATGGATCTGGCTTTGGTAACGGGCGGGAGTCGCGGGATTGGACGTGCAACCGCCTTATTGCTGGCGCAGGCTGGTTATCGTGTAGCGATTAACTATCGTCAGCGTGCAGCTGAAGCGGCTGCGGTAGTAACAGAAATTGAAGCGCAGGGCGGAAGCGCCTTTGCGCTGCAGGCCGATATCGCTGATGAGGCACAGGTGATGCGCATGTTTGCCCAACTGGATGAGCAAGCCGGCGCGCTGCGGGTGCTGGTGAATAATGCCGGCATTTTGTTTACTCAATGTCGGGTAGAAGAGTTAGATGCCGAGCGAATTCAGCGCGTGTTCGCCACCAACGTCACCGGCACCTTTATTTGCTGCCGCGAGGCGGTAAAACGCATGGGTACGCATCATGGCGGAAAAGGTGGCGCCATCGTCAATGTATCATCCGCCGCGTCACGTCTCGGTGCGCCGGGTGAGTATGTGGATTACGCCGCGTCAAAAGGGGCGATGGATACACTAACTAAAGGCTTATCGCTGGAAGTGGCGGAGCACGGAATCCGCGTTAACAGCGTGCGACCGGGCCTGATTTATACCGAAATGCACGCCGATGGCGGCGAAGCGGGCCGAGTGGATCGTCTTGCCAGCGCGTTGCCGATGGGGCGCGGCGGCCAGGCTGAAGAGATCGCCGAAGCGATTGTCTGGCTGGCGAGCGATGCTGCGTCATACGTGACGGGCACCTTTATTGACGCCGCTGGCGGCAGATAAGTAACCTGCTCGGCACAAATGCCGATCCAAAAAACAGCCCAATATTCCTGTATCGACAAAACCATATCTGAATATCGTAGGGTCGCCATTGATGGCGACCGATGTCAGTCAATGCAGTCAAAATTGAGTTCAAGCCGTTCACACCCGCTGACAGATTTATTTTAGCGTACATGTGTACACTGAAATTTATCTTCGTTACTCTGATTGCTCAGAAATAGCACACTCGCTTTTTCCGTTGTTCAGGAATCCCCTTCATGGCACAAAACCGAATTATGGCCCAGGGCTATTCATTGGCTGAAGAGATTGCCAATAGTATTAGTCACGGAATTGGCTGCATTTTCGGCATCATCGGCTTGGTGCTAATGCTGACCCAAGCCGTTGAATCACAAGCTAACCTTACCGCAATTACCAGTTACAGTTTGTACGGCGGCAGCATCATTTTGCTGTATCTCGCTTCAACTCTTTATCACGCTATTCCACATCAGAAAGCCAAATATTGGCTGAAGAAATTTGACCATTGCGCTATCTACGTGTTGATTGCGGGCACCTACACGCCATTTTTGCTGGTCGGGCTCAATTCGCCGCTGGCACAGGGTTTGATGGCGGTGATCTGGGGCCTGGCGCTGATGGGCATCCTGTTCAAAATCGCCTTTGCCCATCGCTTTGAAGCGCTGTCGCTGGTGACCTATCTCGGTATGGGATGGTTGTCATTGGTGGTGATTTACCAACTGGCGATTAAGCTGTCGCCGGGCGGGATTTGGCTGCTGGCAGCCGGAGGGGTTGTCTACTCGCTCGGCGTGATTTTTTACGTCTCGCGCCGTATTCCATACAGTCACGCCATCTGGCATGGCTTCGTGCTGGGCGGCAGCGTGCTGCACTTCTGCGCTATCTATTTTTATGTGATGTAGTTTGTGGTCCCGGTCGCCCTGAATGGCGCCCCTATAACAGAACCGCGCGGATTTCGTCGGGTGCGCATTCAGGCGCACCCGGATTAAAACAGCGGCAATCAATCAGCCAATGAATACGGCAGTGGCTGAATCGTCAGTTGGCCACTTTCGTCACCTTCCACGCGCAGTACGCTATCCGGTTCCAGATCGTTGTTCATCACCACCTGCACCCACACATTGCCATCATCCAGCTGCACGCCGCTCAAGACTGTGCCGGTGCGGCGCCACTTATCGCCCATCTGCAGCTCAAGTGAACCACCCACTTCCGGCACTTTGCTGGCTTTGCCTGCCAGCCAGTAAAGCGCACGTTTGTTCGCACCGCGGAATTTGGCGCGCGCCACCATCTCCTGGCCGGTGTAACAGCCTTTTTTAAAGCTGATGGCATCCAGCGCCTGCAGGTTAGTGGCTTGTGGAATCAGTTGCGCGCTAGTGGTGCTTTCAATCACTGGAATGCCAGCTTCGATATCCAGCGCCAGCCATTGCAGGCTGTCGTTGAACTGCGCTTCCCCCGCCAGGTTCTCTTTCAACACATTCGCTTGCTCTGGCGTCGTCACCAGCATGAAACGCTCAGCAGGATGTGCAAACCACAGCAGCGTATTCTCGCCGTGCTGTACAACCGGTGTTTCTGCATCGGGCAGGGTGCTGAAAAGATTCGCCAGCGCGGCGCGCGCCTGAAAACCGGCGACGCCCAGCAGTACCGCATCATCATCGGCCACGATGGTCACTTTGGCGAACACCGCGTATTTTTTCAGTTCGGTAAGCTGCTGTTCACGCAGATTACGACGCACCGTGTAAGCGTAACCTTCGCCGCGATGGAACAGGCGAATATTGCTCCACATTTTGCCTTTAGCGTCGCAGTGCGCGGCCGGGCGATGTTGCGTTGCGCCCATGGCGGCGACGTCCAACGTTAACTGACCTTGCAGATAAGACGTGCTGTCGTTGCCCTGCACCTTAACCAACGCCCATTCGTCGAGCGAAATCAGGGTTAAAGGCAGGCGTGACGAAGCAGCGGGCTGGCGGGGTGGAAGGGTAAAAATCGACATATGTCTTTCCTGATTAATGAGGTAATAGGTAGCAATGGTAAAAGAGCAGTGCGGCTTTGCAACCTGTTTACTGAATCTGGCGCACAAATCGCGTGATGTCCTTTGCAAATCAGGGGCCGTAACGCCGTGACATTGCACAGGGATAAGCACAGCGCCTGCAGCGAGAAAAAAAAGCAGGTACACTGAGCCCCACTGTTTTTAGCCATGGAATGAGAGACATGGAAATTAATGACAAAGCCCGCGTCCAGTGGGCGTGCCGTCGCGGCATGCTGGAGCTGGATATCGCTATCATGCCGTTTTTCAAATACGAATATGATTCGCTGAACGATACCGATAAGCAGGTGTTTATTGCCCTGCTGAAGAGTGACGATCCGGATCTGTTCAACTGGTTGATGAATCACGGCGAACCGGTGGATCCCGAGTTCAAACGTATGGTGAAACTGATTCAGCAGCGCAACCGTGAACGCGGTCCGGTGGCAATGTAATTTGCGGGCGTCACCCAGTGCGCGCGCGCTGAATGTGACGCTGTCGCTGCTGTGTGCCGGTTTGCTGCTGAGCCTGAGTTGGCCAGACGAATGGGCGTGGGGCAAAGCGGCCATCTTACTGTTACTGCTGGCGGAGTGCTGGCGTAATGAACGGCGCTTAGTGCAGCGCGTGGGTTGCCTGATGCTGGACGTAAAGGGCGATTGGCTGTGGCGCGGCGTGCGCTGGCAAGCCCAGCGTAAAGCGGATTGGCTGCCGTACGGCGTGTTGCTGGTATTACGTAACCAGCAGGGGAAACGCTGGCGGCTGTGGTTGATGCACGATAGCCTGCCGCCCGGTGAATGGCGCACGCTGCGCGCCTGCTGTTTTCTGCGTGATGGGCAAACGCTGCCTTAAAGCAGCGCCGCGGTTTCGGTCAGAATCTGTTCGCACCACTGTTCGACGCGCTCATCGCTCAGGTCGAATTGGTTCACATCATCAAGCGCTAAACCAACGAACTGCGAGCCGTCAGCGGTCAGCGGTTTTTTACTGGTGAACTCGTAGCCTTCCAGCGGCCAGTAGCCGACAAACTGCACGCCCATCGGCTGCAGCAATTCGTGCAACATGCCTAGCGCATCGAGAAACCATTCGGCGTACTCGCCCTGATCGCCCATGCCATATAGCGCCACGATTTTACCGCGCAGATTCAGTGCCGGGATTTGCGGCCAAATCGCTTCCCAATCTTCCTGCAGCTCACCAAAATCCCACGTTGGAATCCCGAGGATCAGCAGATCGTACTGCTCCATCAGCGACGGATCGTCATCTTTCAGATTGTGCAGCGTGACTAACTCTTCGCCGATAAAGTCGCGAATCTTCTCCGCCGTCATCTCGGTGTAACAGGTACTGGAACCGTAAAATAGACCAATATTCATGCAATTAATGCTCTGACTGAAACTGACTCGGGGGCAATTGTACCAGAAGCAGGCTACATTCAGGCATAATGAGCACGATTTCACACGGCGGAGATAACAGTGCAGGACAGCGATCTGATCGAACAGTTTCTCGATGCGCTTTGGATTGAACGTAATCTGGCGCAGAACACGCTCGCCTCCTACCGGCAAGATCTCCAGACGCTCACCGGCTGGCTGCATCATCACGATCGCACACTGCTAACGCTGGAAGCGCTTGATTTGCAGCAGTTTCTCGCCGAGCGCGTTGAGGGCGGCTATAAGGCCACCAGCTCGGCGCGCACCCTCAGCGCCATCCGCCGCCTTTGCCAATATCTCTATCGGGAAAAAGTGCGCAGCGACGATCCCAGCGCGCTGCTTGCCGCGCCAAAGCTGCCGCAGCGTTTGCCGAAAGATCTCAGCGAGAATCAGGTCGAGCGCCTGCTGCAGGCGCCGAGTATTGATGTACCACTCGAACTGCGTGACAAAGCGATGCTGGAGCTGCTGTACGCCACCGGATTGCGCGTCACGGAACTGGTCGGGCTAACCATCAGTGATATCAGCCTGCGCCAGGGCGTGGTGCGCGTAATCGGTAAAGGCAACAAAGAGCGCCTTGTGCCGTTAGGTGAAGAAGCGGTTTACTGGATTGAATACTATATGGAACATGGCCGGCCGTGGTTGCTGAATGGGCAAACGCTGGACGTCATGTTCCCCAGCCAGCGCGCGCAGCAAATGACGCGGCAGACCTTCTGGCATCGCATTAAACACTATGCGACCCTTGCCGGTATCGATAGCGAAAAACTGTCGCCGCACGTGCTGCGCCACGCATTTGCCACACATTTACTGAACCACGGCGCCGATTTACGCGTCGTACAGATGTTGCTGGGCCACAGCGACCTTTCGACTACGCAAATTTATACGCACGTCGCTACCGAGCGTCTGCGTCTGTTACATCAACAGCATCATCCGCGCGCTTGAGTTGCGGTAACAAGGATTTAAGATGAAAAAGCAGCTTACGATGCTGGCTCTGCTGGTCAGTGCATTCACTGGATTGGCACACGCCGATGACAATGCCATTCAGCAAACCCTGAAGAAAATTGGGCTGCAGCAGGCGGAAATCCAGCCGTCACCGCTGCCAGGCATGAAAACCGTGCTGACCGAAAGCGGCGTGCTGTACGTTTCCGAAGACGGCAAGCATATGATTCAGGGCCCGCTGTATGATGTCAGCGGCAGCCAGCCGGTCAACGTCACCAACCAGCTGCTGGACAAAAAAGTCAGCGCGCTGGCGCCAGACATGATTGTCTATAAAGCGCCAAAAGAGCAGCACGTAATCACCGTGTTCACCGACATCACCTGCGGCTACTGCCGCAAGCTGCATGAGCAGATGGCGGACTACAACGCGCTTGGCATCACCGTGCGCTATCTCGCCTTCCCGCGTGAAGGTCTGAACGGCCAGGTGGAAAAAGCCATGCGCGCCATCTGGTGCAGCGCCGATCGTAAAAAAGCCTTTGATGCCGCGATGAAAGGCGATGCGCCGCAGATGGATGCGCCGGCTACCTGCAAAATCAATATTGAGCAGCAGTACAAACTCGGCATCCTGTTTGGGATTCAGGGCACGCCAGCCATTCTTACCGATAGCGGCATGATGATTCCCGGCTATCAGGGACCGCAAGAGCTGAAGCAAGTGCTCGACGGTCAGAAGCGTGGCGGTTAACGCACAGTGATGCACTCTGTTGAACTGCGTCGGCGTGAAGCCGAGGCCGACGCCAGCCTACCCGCTGATTTACCGCCTTTGCTGCGTCGTTTATATCTGCAGCGCGGCGTTAAAGACGCGCAGGAGCTGGAGCGCGGCGCCAAACACTTGCTACCGTGGCAAACGCTGGGGGGGATTGAAGCCGCAGTAACGCTGCTGCATCAGATGCTGCAAGCGGGCAAGCGCATTGTGGTGGTGGGCGATTTCGATGCCGATGGCGCCACCAGTACGGCGTTAACCGTGCTAGCGTTGCGCAGCCTGGGCGGCAATGTTGATTACCTGGTGCCGAACCGCTTCGAAGATGGCTACGGATTAAGTCCGGAAGTGGTCGAGCAGGCCAAAGCGCGCGGTGCGGAGATGATCCTCACCGTCGATAACGGCATCTCTTCGCATGCCGGTGTTGATACCGCACATCAGCATGGTATTCCGGTGCTGGTTACCGATCACCATCTGCCGGGCGAAACCTTGCCTGCCGCCGAAGCGATTGTGAACCCCAATCTTCATGACAGCGCATTTCCTTCGCGCTCGCTGGCGGGTGTCGGCGTTGCCTTCTATCTGATGCTGGCGCTGCGTGCGCATCTGCGTCAGCAAAACTGGTTTAGCGATGGCCGCGCGGAGCCGAACCTGGCGGAACTGCTCGATCTGGTGGCGCTGGGTACGGTGGCGGATGTGGTGCCGCTGGATGCCAATAATCGCATTCTGGTGTGGCAAGGCTTAAGTCGCATCCGTGCGGGCAAATGCCGCGCCGGTATCCGCGCGCTGCTGGAGATCGCCAACCGCGATGCCCGCCAGCTCGCCGCCAGTGATCTTGGCTTTGCCGTCGGTCCGCGCCTCAACGCCGCCGGTCGCCTGGATGATATGTCGGTCGGCGTGGCGCTGCTGCTCACCGAGGATATTTCTCAGGCACGCATGCTGGCTAATGAACTTGATGCGCTCAATCAGACGCGTAAAGAGATTGAGCAGGGCATGAAGAGCGAAGCGCTGGCGCTATGTGATGAGCTCGAACGTCAGCACACCGATCTGCCGCTGGGCCTGGCGTTCTACCATCCGGAGTGGCATCAGGGCGTGGTGGGCATCCTCGCGTCGCGTCTCAAAGAGCGTTTCCATCGTCCGGTGATCGCCTTCGCACCCGCCGGTGACGGCACGCTGAAGGGCTCCGGTCGCTCGATCGCCGGTTTGCATCTGCGCGATGCGCTGGAGCGTCTCGATACGCTCTACCCCGGCATGATGATCAAGTTTGGTGGCCACGCCATGGCGGCCGGTTTGTCACTGCAAAGCGAAAAGTATGAGCAATTTCGTGAGCGTTTTGCCGCACTGATTGATGAGTGGCTGGATGGTGAAGCGTTGCAGGGCGTGATTTGGTCTGATGGCGAGCTGCACGCGCAGGAGTTTACGCTGCACACCGCTGAAATGCTGCGCGAAGCCGGTCCGTGGGGCCAGGCGTTCCCGGAACCGGTGTTTGATGGCAAGTTCAAGCTATTGCAACAGCGGCTGGTGGGCGAGCGCCATTTAAAAGTGATGGTCGAGCCGCTCGGTGGCGGCCCGCTATTAGATGGCATTGCCTTCAACGTGGATACCACGCTGTGGCCGGACAGCAGCGTGCGTCAGGTGCAGCTGGCCTATAAGCTGGATATTAACGAGTACCGCGGCAACCGTTCAGTACAGTTGATCATCGATCACATCTGGCCGATGTAGGTTGCATCAGTTGCATCGCGCAATGAATTGCGCCGCTACAAAATTTGCACGTATTTGTAGCGGCGCGTTTTATCGCGCTCTTTTGACCTTCATAACGCTTTTCAGAAACTCACATCCACGCCGCCGCGCAGCACTTTCTCGTCACCGCGATCGGCGAAGTGCTGATCGGCACGCAAGAACAGCCGCGCGCGCGCCGCTTGCACCACGTCCAACCGTACGCCTAACCACTGCGAACGGCGATCGAGCTGCATGCCGGGAATCTGGAAGCTATTCTGTTCAGCGCCAAAACCGCTCCAGCGCGCGCTGACATCCATTGACGGATTGTTCAGCGCGTACTGATATTCGCCATACAGACTCAACATGCTCCACCAATTCGCCGACCAATCCTGTCGTGCGCTGAGATTTAAGCCGCTGTAACCGACGCGGCGATGATAGCTATCGCCGTCGCCGCTCAAGCCGAACGCGCTGCCTTTATCGGTAAACGCGCCGGTTTCCAGCCCGGTTTCGCGCCAGCCGAGATACGGTTCCAGGCGATAGTTATCCGCAATCATCCAGCGATAGCCGCTTTGCAGCGCCGCCTGCCAGCTGTTGCTGCTGGTGGTGGAGGAGACCGGTGCGGCCTCATCCAGCAGCACCAAACGTTTTAACTCATCGCGGCCGTGTTGGTAGCTAAGATTGCCCTGCAGATACCATGCCGGCGTCAGGTCGTAACGCCCATACAGCACGGCGCCCTGCAGGCGGTTGCGGCTGGTGCCGCCGGTTTGATCGTATGTTGAATCGATCTGATTCTGCGTCCAGGCCACACCCACGCGCAGACCGGAAATGCCCAAATCACTGTCCACGCCTAAGGCCGTCAAAGTATTGCGATAATCGCTGCCGAGATAGCCATCCTGATTGAGCGAACCGCGTAGTTGGCCGCTCTCCAGCCAGAATCCGTAACGCTTATCGGCGCTGGCATCGGCGATGCGGTTGCTCAGCAGACGCGTTTGATAATCCAGCGCATTAAACAGCGCCGCGTTGCTGGAGGCGTGCGCCTGGCCGGAAAGCGAATTGATAGCAGATTGCGCGCTGCTGGGATCGGCCAGCGTCTGGAATGCACCAGCGGCACCCAGCGCACTCTGCTGTGAGCGGCTGAGCGAACCCTGTTGCTGCCAGTTATCCGCCACGCTGAATGCCTGCTCCAGATTGGCCGCCGTTTGCTGCGTGCTGGCAGCGCTTAAGCCGAGTGCCGCCGCAGTAGCAGCGGTATTTTTGCGAGTAAGCTGGCCGCTAACGCTAGTGGCGTTATAGCTGACGGAACCCTCAAGGAATACGCCGGTGTTCACCTGGCTGAACTGCCCGCTGACGCCCGCATCGCTGGTCAGCAGCGTCTCCTGCTGTTTCACCACATAGGCCGATGAGGGCGGCGCAAGATTCAGCGTGCCGTCCAGCGTCGAGTGGCCTGCGATGCGCAGCGGGCTATCCAGCGCGATATTCAGCGCGCCGTTGCTGCCTTGCTGATAATCGCCTTGTACCTGTAAGCCGCCGTTAACCGAGCCCTGATTCAGCAGGCTGCCGCCAATCACGCCGCTGCCGCCCAGGGTGCCGCTGCCGCTGACGCTGGCACTTCCGGCGATAGCCCCCGCGATCAGCAAGGTGTTGGCCGCGACGCGCGTCTGGCCGAGATAGCTGTTATTCGCAGTTAACTGCAGTACGCCGCCACGCTCTGTGCCGTCCAGCACTAATCCATGGTCGCCGCTAATCGCATTGGCAAACTGATAACGACCGCCATCGAGGCTGGCATGAAAATCATCGGCCCAGAACATCGCCGGACCGTTCAGCGCTTTGGCCTGGTTTAGATCGCCCCAGCCGAAGGTGTCGTTGTAAGGTCGCCCGTTGGCGCTATCCGCCACGTTCGCGTAAGCATCGCTGCGGTAACTGGCGGTGGTCAGCAGGGTTTGCTGCAGGTTGTAGCCGCTCATCCACGGAAAGCGCTGTAACACCTGCGAGGCCGCCGCTGCGGCACGTGGTGCAGCAAACGAGGTGCCGTAGCTACGCACGTTTGACCCGCTGCCATCGGCATTTTGAAAGCGATAATCGGTATAACCGGGCGCACTCAGACACCAGGCCGCAGCATTGCCGCAGGCATCAAACGGGCCGGTTAATGGAGCGCGATTTGCCGTGTCATAGGAAGTGCTGTCCATCACGCCGGTGACGGCCAGCATGTTTTTTTGCAGCGTACTCTCCTGATAAATCAGCGGTAGCTGGGCATTAGGGGAAGGGGTTGAGGTACCACCGTTGCCGGTGATCACTACCGCCAGACCGTCAGCGGCGGCAATAGCGCGCAGGCTTTGCACCAGCACCTGATAGCGCGGCTGTGCATCAGTTAACGCCTGCGCCGTGGTCAGGCGCTCGGTTGAGGCAAACGACATATTGAAAACGCGCACGCCCTGACTCAGCAGGCCGTTAACCGCGCGCTCGGTGTCATCATAGTTAAACAGATTATTCTGCGATCCCTGAGCCACATACAGCGCGCTGCTGGATGACAAACCCAGCAGCGTCAGCGCCACAACTGTGCCGTGGCCGTTGATGCCCTGATTATCATTTAAGCCGGAGCCACCGCCGACATAGCTGGCGAAATGCACGTTGGCGTAGTTGATTTCGTTGCGATCCGGCGACAATCCTGAATCAATAATGCCCACTTTGCTGGCATTAGCCGCGCTGCTGGGCTGTTCCGGCGGTTTAGGCGTGCCGGTGGTGGGTGAGGGGGCCGAACTACTGCCGCCTCCACCGCCGCCACAGGCGGCGAGTAACAAGGGAATTAACAAGGCAAGTAAGCGTGGTGAAGTGCGCAAACCGGTATACATCAATGCTCCTTCATGTCTCTCAGGACATGTCGTGCCCGCTCACGTTAACGGGCGCTGATTACGGTGTCGTTCCTTGTCGGGGCGGCGCGTTCCTGGCGGGCGTGGTGACAAACGATCGGGACGGTAGTGATGTTGGATAGGGGATAGTCACTGAGCAAAATGATAAAGGCGGACGCATAAATTGATGGTCGAAGTATCAGCTGCTTAATGGCGTTATTTGAGACGCTTCTGCTTTATTGCAGGAAATTTCTCACGCAGTATTTTTGATGAAATTGTCTTAAAAATCATGATCTTTAATGAATGCATTCGGCATTAACTATCCGGGATTTATACGAAATTTCTTAAGCGATGTCTGAAGCTGTTGGGCCAGCGGAGGATTTTTGGAAAGGGTCGCGCGGGGAGCTTTCCAGAAGTTGGCGAACTTTTTTTCTTTTCGCTGACAGATACCCTCGTCAGCCGCGTGCAATGCTACAAAGTACGCACACTTTCGGGTAAACTAGCGCGTTAGTTTTTATCTCCTTTCACCGAATCGTCAAAAAAGACTGAAAAGCCATGTTTGAAATTAATCCGGTCAAAAATCGTATTCAGGACCTCAGTGAGCGCAGCGACGTTCTTCGGGGGTATCTTTGACTACGATGCCAAGAAAGAACGCCTTGAAGAAGTAAACGCCGAGCTGGAACAGCCTGACGTCTGGAACGAACCTGAGCGCGCACAAGCGCTGGGTAAAGAACGCGCTTCCCTGGAAGCGGTGGTAGAAACCTTAGATCACATGCGTCAGGGCCTGGAAGATGTGCAGGGCTTGCTGGATCTGGCGGTAGAAGCCGACGACGAAGAGACCTTCAACGAAGCCGTGGCCGAGCTGGATGCACTGGAAGTGAAGCTGGGCGAACTGGAGTTCCGTCGTATGTTCTCCGGCGAATATGACAGCGCTGACTGCTACATGGATATTCAGGCCGGTTCCGGCGGTACCGAAGCGCAGGATTGGGCCAGCATGCTGCTGCGTATGTATCTGCGCTGGGCCGAAGCCAAAGGCTACAAAACCGAAATCATCGAAGAGTCAGACGGTGAAGTGGCCGGAACCAAATCCGCCACCATTAAAATCATCGGCGACTACGCGTTTGGCTGGCTGCGTACCGAAACCGGCGTGCACCGCCTGGTACGTAAGAGCCCGTTCGATTCCGGTGGCCGTCGTCATACCTCATTCAGTTCGGTGTTTATCTACCCGGAAGTGGATGACAACATCGATATCGATATCAACCCCGCCGATCTGCGTATCGACGTTTACCGTGCCTCCGGTGCGGGCGGCCAGCACGTCAACAAAACCGAGTCTGCGGTGCGTATTACCCACTTGCCGACCAACATTGTGGTGCAGTGCCAGAACGACCGTTCACAGCACAAGAACAAAGATCAGGCCTTTAAGCAGTTACGCGCCAAGCTGTACGAATATGAGATGCAGAAGAAAAACGCGGACAAGCAGGCAGCGGAAGATAACAAGTCTGATATCGGCTGGGGCAGCCAGATCCGTTCTTATGTTCTCGACGATTCACGCATCAAGGATCTGCGCACCGGCGTAGAGACCCGCAACACCCAGGCGGTGTTGGATGGCGATATCGATCGTTTTATTGAAGCAAGTTTAAAAGCAGGGCTATAAGGAACCGACATGTCTGAACAACAACCGCAGAGCGCTGATGCCGCCCTTGAGTTAAATAACGAACTGAAAGCGCGTCGCGAAAAACTCAACGCGCTGCGTGAAAAAGGCGTGGCGTTCCCTAACGATTTCCGCCGTGATACCACGTCAGATCTACTGCACGCCAGCTATGACGCCAAAGAGAACGAAGAGCTGGAAGCGCTCGGCGTCGAAGTGAGCGTGGCGGGTCGTATGATGACGCGCCGCATCATGGGTAAAGCGTCTTTCGCTACCCTGCAGGATGTTGGCGGCCAGATTCAGATCTACGTATCACGCGACGATCTGCCAGAAGGCGTCTACAACGAGCAGTTTAAGAAGTGGGACCTTGGCGATATCCTCGGTGCGCGCGGCAAGCTGTTCAAAACCAAAACCGGTGAGCTGTCGATCCACATCTCTGAGCTGCGTCTGCTGACCAAAGCGCTGCGTCCGCTGCCGGATAAATTCCACGGCCTGGCCGATCAGGAAACCCGTTATCGTCAGCGTTATCTTGATCTGATCTCCAACGATGAATCGCGTAACACTTTCAAAGTACGCTCAAAAATCATGGCCGGCATTCGCCAGTTCATGGTTAACCGCGACTTTATGGAAGTGGAAACCCCGATGATGCAGGTGATTCCTGGCGGTGCTTCTGCGCGTCCGTTCATTACCCATCACAATGCGCTCGACATCGATATGTACCTGCGTATTGCGCCAGAACTGTATCTGAAGCGTCTGGTGGTAGGCGGTTTTGATCGCGTGTTCGAGATCAACCGTAACTTCCGTAACGAAGGTATTTCACCGCGTCATAATCCAGAGTTCACCATGATGGAACTCTATATGGCGTATGCGGATTACAAAGATCTGATCGAGCTGACCGAAAGCCTGTTCCGTACTCTGGCGCAGGATGTTTTGGGCACCACCGAAGTGCCGTATGGCGATCACAGCTTCGATTTCGGTAAGCCGTTCGAGAAGCTCACCATGCGTGAAGCGATCAAGAAATACCGTCCGGAAACCGACCTGAGCGATCTGGAAGACTTCGATAAAGCGGTGGCGATTGCCAAATCGCTGCATATCAAAGTTGAGAAGAGCTGGGGCCTGGGCCGTGTGGTCACGGAGATCTTCGAAGAGACCGCCGAAGCACACCTGATTCAGCCAACCTTCATCACTGAATATCCGGCTGAGGTTTCCCCGCTGGCGCGTCGTAACGACGAGAACCCGGAAATCACCGATCGTTTCGAGTTCTTCATCGGCGGCCGTGAAATCGGTAACGGCTTCTCGGAGCTGAACGATGCAGAAGATCAGGCTGAGCGTTTCCTGCAGCAGGTGAATGCGAAAGATGCCGGCGATGACGAAGCGATGTTCTACGACGAAGACTACGTCACCGCGCTGGAGCACGGTTTGCCGCCAACCGCAGGTTTGGGTATTGGTATTGACCGTATGGTGATGTTGTTTACCAACAGCCACACCATCCGCGACGTAATCCTGTTCCCGGCACTGCGCCCGACCGGTAAGTAATTCGGCGTCGCTGTCCCCCATCCCGGTCGGTGCCTGCTGTCCCCCTCCTCGGTCCTCCCCCACAAGTGGGGGAGGAAGATGCTGCCACATGTTAGTTCTGAGTTGCATGTGGCAGCGTCTCCTTCCCCCGCTTGCGGGGGAAGGCCGGGATGGGGGACAGCCAGCACAGACCGAGTAGTGAGACAGCCAGCACACTCCCCCCAACACAAAATTCCTGATGACAACCCGGCACGCTCTGTGCAGGATGGTTTTTTTCATTTTCAGGGAATCACCATGAGTGCAAAAGCGGCAACGTTAGAGGGCCGGATTCGTCAGCACTGGGATCAACTCTCCAGCCATGAACAGCGCTTAGCCGATGTGCTTCTTGCCGCACCTGGCCAGTTAGCCATGAACACCGCCACCGAACTGGCGCACAGCGCCGGCGTCTCGAAAGCTACCACCACGCGTTTCTTCCGCCATCTTGGCTATGAAAGCTATGAAGCCGCACGTCGCCAGGCGCGTGAGATGCAGAGCAGCGGTTCGCCGCTCTACCTGCAACCGGCGCCCAGCGCATCACCGCTGGCCAGCATCATGCAGCAGCACCTGGAAAAAGAGATCGCCAACCTGGTCAACAGCTATCGCACGCTGGATAGCGAACAGCTGCAGCAAGCGGTTACCGCCATCAGCGCGGCGCGGCGCGTGGTGGTGATGGGCTGGCGCCACAGCCAAACCATCGCCCATTTGATCTACCGCGACCTGATCCATATTCATTCCGATGTCCGTCTGCTGCCGCGTCCCGGCGATTCGCTGGCGGAGCATATGGCGGCGCTGACGGCGGAAGATGTGGTGATTTGCGTCGGTCTGCGGCGACGCATGCCGGCGCTGGAAGCGGCAATGAACGCGCTGGCCGAGCGCAATGTCCCGATGCTGTATATCGCCGATGTGCTCTCCGGCAAACCGGTGCGTCACGCGCAATGGGTGATCCGCTGCCACACCGACAGCAGCCTGATCTTCGACAGCACCGCCGCGCTCTCTGGCGTGTGCAATCTGCTCTGTTCATTGGTGGCCCGACAAATGGGTAAAGCCAGCAACGATCATCTCGCGCAAATTGAAGCGCTGCACCAATCCCTCGACGAGCTTGAATAGTGCGCCGTGCTGGCGCATTTTGCGCCAGAAGTCGCCCCAAAACAGTGCAATCCTGCCAACTCTCTCTCCAGCAATAGCCGCCGTCCCGCTCGTCAGTGAAACCTAAGAAATTAAAAATAAAAACGAAGAAACAATTGTTTCCAGTTGATTTTATTCACTAAACATTGACCTGGCGTTATGCACTCTGCGTAGTGGTGAAAAAACTGGCACAAAACATGCTCAGTAGAAAAAGACATTTCACCAACACCAGGGAAACACCATAATGAAAAAAACAGCACTGCTGATCGCCGCACTTCTTTCCGTTGGCACCATGGCGCAGGCGCAAGCCGATACGCTGGCCGACATCAAAAGCAGCGGCAAAATCACCGTCGGTATCGATCCAACCTTTCCTCCCTATGAATACACCGATGACAAAGGTGAGATCACCGGCTACAGCGTGGCGATCATGCAATCCTTTGCAAAAGATCTCGGTGTGAAACTGGAGTTTCAGAAAACCGCCTTCAGCGGCATTTTGCCGGGGCTGATCTCTGGCTCGTTCAACGCCGAAGGTTCCTCCCTTAACGTCACTGCTGAACGCGCGAAGAAAGTGCTGTTCACCGTGCCGTACAGCAAAACCGTTAACGGCGTGCTGGTGCGTGAAGACGCAGCCAAAGCGTTCAGTGGCAAAACCCTCAGCCCGGAAAGCTTGTCAGGCCTGCGCGGTGCGGTGAAAACCGCCAGCGTGCCGGAGCAGTTGCTGAAAGGCTTTAACGAGCAGCTGAAGAAAGAGGGCAAAAAACCGATCACCATTATTAACGTTGATTCGCTGGATCAAACCGTCAGCACGCTGATGACCAAACGCGCCGATTTCGTCTATGACGACATCTCAGTACTGGCACCAGTAGCGAAAAAATACGCCGGTAAAGTGGCGCAGGTGGGCGAAGTCGGCCCGTCGCAGTGGATGGGTTGGGCGACGCGTAAAGAAGATGGCAGCCTGAACCAGGCGATTAGCGCGCATATCCTGGCGATGCAGAAAGATGGCGAGCTGACAAAACTGCAGCAGCAGTATCTCGGCACCACCTTCACCGTACCCGCCAGCGACTTCATTCCGCAGGAGTAATTATGTGCCAGTCCAACCTGACGGTGCCCGCCGGCTTTGGCAAAACCTTCCGCGTGCGTAAAGGCCAGTTCATTACCGTGATTGATAGTGAAGGGCAGCAGGCGGCCGATTTTGTCGCGGTAAACGCCGACGATCTCAACGAGAAGCTGTCGCCGGTCCATACGCGCCAGCAGCTGCGTTCGCTGTTCTTTAAACCCGGCGATGCGCTGTGGTCGAGTGAAAACCGCCCGATGCTGCGCATTCTTGCCGACAGCATCGGCATTCACGATGCCAACGTACCGGCGTGCGATCGCACCCGTTTTAGCGTCGATTTCGGCGTAGAAGGGCATCGCAACTGCGTTGATAACCTGTTGGAGGGGATGAAGGCATTTGGCGTGACCTACTTCTCGCTGCCGGAACCGTTCAACCTGTTCCAGAACGGCCCGGTCACCGCCGATGGCCGCATGGAAGTCACCGATCCCAACAGCGTCGCGGGCGATAGCATCACCTTTGAAGCGCTGTGCGACCTGATCTGCTCGGTGTCATCCTGCCCGCAGGACATCATTCCCGGCAACGGCCTGCAGGTGACGCCAATTGACATCGTGGTCAGCGACCATTTTCACGCTCAGGAGATGAATCATGCTGTTAATGCGTGAAAGTTATGAAGAAACCGCCGTGCGCACGCTGGCTGAACCGGTGCAGGTTGCGGCGGGCAGCGTGGGTTCGATTCGCGTGCTGCGCGGTCAGCTACTGCGCATCACCGCGCTGGGCGAAGGTGCCGTTGCGTCGCTGTTTGGCTTTAGCCTTGTCGATTCCGCCGTATGGTTGTCGGTGCACCATACGCGGGTGTTCAGCAACAGTTATCTGCTCGGTTCCGGTATGCGTCTGGTGAATAACCGTCGCCGTCCAATGATGGTGCTGGGCAAAGACAGCGTAAAGCGTCACGACCTGCTGCTACCGGCATCTACCACCGCGTTTCTCGCCGAGCGCGGTTATCAGGGCGAAGGTTGCGTTGAGGGTGTGCGCGGCGAGCTGGCGCGTCTTGGTCGGGTGGTGCCGAAGCTGCCGGATCCGATCAACTTGTTTATGCACGTCAAGCTCACGCGCGAGGGCGATATTCTGCCGGAAACCAATCTGACCAAAGCCGACGACAGCATTACCTGTCGCGTGGTGATGGATACGGAATTCATCGTCTCCGCCTGCAACACCGGCATTGAGGGTAACGATAAACCCGCGCCGCTGCTGCTGTCGGTGGCGGAAAACTTGCACGACTTTAACGCGGAGTAACGCATGGGGCTGGATCAACAGGTGGTGGCCGCGCTGCCGGAACTCGGACGCGGACTGCTAATGACGCTGATGCTGACCGTGCTGGCGTCGTTAGTCAGCGTGGTAATGGGGCAGCTCGGCTGCTACCTGCAGCTGCGCCGAGCCTGGATCTGGCGCGCCATCGGCCGCGGCTACGTCAGTGTGATGCGCGGCACGCCAGCGATCGTGCAGCTGTTTGTGGTGTTTTTCACGCTGCCACGGCTGGGATTGGGTGGGCAGCCGATGCTGGCGGCGGTGATTGCCATTGGCCTCAATAGCGGCGCATACGTGGCGGAAATCCTGCGCGTTAATCGCAGCCTGGTGACGCGCGGCCAGCTTGAAGCCGCGCGCACGCTGGGGTTGAGCCGTTTTCTCAGCTGGTGGTATGTGATTAATCCCCAGGTGATGCGCGCCAGCCTGCCGATGCTGGTCAATGAATTCACCATTCTGCTGAAAACCACGCCGCTGGCCTCGGTGGTGGCGCTGACCGAACTGACCTATGCCGGACAGATCGTCATCGCCCGCACCTACGAAGCCACCCAGGTGTTGCTGCTGGTGGCGGCGGGTTACCTGCTCATCGCCATGCCGTTGATTGCGGCGGCGCGACGTCTGGAAGCGAAACGGAGGATGGCGTAATGGATTGGCAGGCAATTACCACCTCGTTGCCGTCGCTGGCTGACGGCCTGGTCGCTACCTTGCAGCTCTGTCTGGTGGCGGCGCTCTGTTCGCTGCTGTGGGGCGCGCTGCTGGCCGTACTGCTGATGCGCGCCTCGCCGTTCTGGCTGCGTTTGCTCAATCTTTACAGCGGTTTAACCCTCGCGCTGCCGCTGCTGGTGGTGATCTATCTGCTCTATTTTGTGCTGCCGGAATATGACATCACGCTGTCGTCGCCGGTGGTGGGCGTGCTGGCGCTAACGCTCTACTACGCGCCCTATATCGCGCAGGTGATCCGCTCGGCCATTGATGCGCTGCCGAAAGGGCAGTGGGAAGCGTGCCGCGTGCTCGGCTTAAGCCGTAGCGAACAGCTGCGCGATGTGGTGCTGCCGCAAACCCTGCCGCAGATGTTATCGCCGCTGGTGGGGCTGATGATCGGTTTGATTAAAGACTCGGCGCTGCTGTCGATTGTCTCGGTGCAGGAGTTTATGTACGCCGCCAAACAGGCGATTTCGGATACCTACGCGCCGCTGGAGATCTATCTCACCGTGGCGCTCTGTTACTGGCTGCTCAACAGCGCGATCGACTGGCTGGCGCGCGGCCTTGAATCTCGCATGACGCGCTACCGTCGCGCCATGCAGCACTAATGTGGAGAACAACATGTCAGCGGAATTTCAGCATCGTGAAGTGATAACTATTCCGGCGCGCTTTGGTAAAGCGGTGCGACTGAAGAAGGGGGAAGCGGTACAGGTGATTAACCTGCACGGCACCCAGGTGGTGGATTGCTGGGCGTATAACGCTGAGGATGTGAGTGAATATATGTGTATGGAGGCGACGCGGGTGTGGAATCAGCGTCTCAATCCGAAAGTGGGCGACAGCTTTATTACCAGCCAGCGCCACCCGATTTTGACGCTGGTGGCGGATACCTCGCCGGGCGTGCACGACACCTTTATGGCCGCCTGCGATGCGCGGCGTTATGAGTTGCTGGGTTGCACTGAACCGCATCGCAACTGCCATGACAACCTGTTTGAAGGCATGAGCGAGCTGGGCGTGACGCTGCCGCACGGCAATCTGGCATCGTTTAATATTTTTATGAATATTCAGGTGCAGCCGGACGGCATCACGCTGAAGACGCTGCCGGTGGTGACTAAGCCGGGCGACTATATTGTGCTGCGCGCCGAGATGGATTGTTTGGTGGCGTTCTCAGCCTGCCCGCAGGATATCGTCAGCATTCAGGGGCAGGGCGACAACACGCCGCGCGATGCTGAACTGCGCATTTTGACCGATGGCTTCCCGCAGGTGCAGCTGCAGGGCGCGTGGGTTCCGGCTTGACTGTGCATGCTGTCCCCCATCCCGGCCTTCCCCCATAAATGGGGGAAGGAGACGCTGCCACATGCAGCTCCCCAACTATCATATTGCAGCATCTTCCTCCCCCATTTATGGGGGAGGACCGAGGAGGGGGACAGCCAGCACCGACCGGGATGGGGGACAGCCAGCACAATCTCAATCAGCCCGCAGCAAATCTACGACTTCACCACCCCATCCAGCCACGCCTGGAACCGCGCATACGGCACATACAGCGCCACATTCTTAAACAGCGTCTTACCGCTCTTATTGTCATCAATCTGGCTGCTATAACCGACAATCACTCCCGCCAGCGTATCGTCGCTGGCGTTATACACCGCACCGCCGGACATGCCTTTCACCACGCCAGCATTAGCCGCTACCACCACACAGCTGGCCTTATTCCAGTCATTCGCCAGCGTGGTATTGATCAGATTCTTACCGCTCGATGCCACCGGCATCGCCGAAATAAAGCTGTAGCCATATAAATTCACGTTGTCGCCAATATGACTATTACGAAATGGCGGCGGCAGATTGGCTTCACTGTTCTTGTGGTACACCACCGCAATATCACACTCAGGATGCCAGGCTTTCACCCGATACAGCGAATACTTCGCCACGTGCGCCGCCGTCAGGCTGTATTCGGGCGTGAGAGGAATGGTGGTGCCGAGTGCGCCAATGCCCAGCACCGTGGGAATGCCGGTCACGGTCATATCAACGCGTTTTGCTGCTTCTTTACTGTATTCGTAGTGCCCAACAGAGCAGCCACTCAGGCAGCCAACCGTTAGCGCGATGAGCCATCGCATACGCTCTCCCCTCGATTTTTGACACCGCATAACCGGGCAATCCATTGAGGTATCGGCAGTGCTCGTCCATCCTTTACTGATTGATTTAGCGTCAAAAGCCGTGCTGCTGTGACAGCGATCACAACCTGCTTCAAGCGTAGCGCGGAAACATCAATCTGTCTCAATGGTTCGCTGCCGTCATTTTCCCACGCTGCGATTATTGCTGCAGGCGCAACATAGCCTTGCGGCGCGCGGGGTGGTTGCGGTGAAAAGGCTATGCTTTAATAACAATGTGACGCAGTTCAAATTTTAATAAGCGTCCGTTGTAACCGCACTGCGTTCGCCGTGCGGCCTGCCTGCAAAAAATATTTGGGAGAGTGTGTTATGCCTGTTGCATTACTGGCGCTGGCGCTGAGTGCGTTCGCCATCGGCACCACGGAGTTCGTCATCATGGGATTACTGCCGGACGTGGCGGGCGATCTGCAGGTGACCATTCCTTCGGCGGGATGGCTGATCAGCGGTTACGCGCTGGGCGTGGCCATCGGCGCGCCGATCATGGCGCTGCTGACCGCCAAACTGCCGCGGAAAAAGACGCTGATTCTGCTGATGATTATCTTCATCATCGGCAACGTGCTCTGTGCGTTGGCCTACACCTACAACCTGCTGATGCTGGCGCGTGTGGTGACCGCGCTGTGTCACGGCGCCTTCTTCGGCATTGGCGCGGTGGTCGCGGCGAGTCTGGTGGCACCGAGTCGTCAGGCTTCTGCCGTGGCGCTGATGTTCACCGGCCTGACGCTGGCTAACGTGCTTGGCGTGCCGCTCGGCACCTGGTTTGGTCAGATGTTTGGCTGGCGCGCCACCTTCTGGGGCGTGGCGATTATCGGCATCTTCGCCTTTATCGCGCTGATTGTTAGCCTGCCGAACAACAAAGAAGAGAAGCCGGTGCATCTGGCGAGTGAAATCAGCGCGCTGGCGAATGGCAAACTGTGGCTGTCGCTGTTGATGACGGTATTCTTTGCCGCCGCGATGTTTGCGCTGTTCAGCTACATCGCCCCGCTGCTGTTGCAGGTGACCGGCATCTCGGATCGTGGTGTGAGCTGGACGCTGTTCCTGATCGGTGCCGGTTTAACCGTCGGCAATATCCTCGGCGGCAAGCTGGCCGACTGGAAAGTGTCGTTTAGCCTGATCCTCAGCTTTGTGCTGATTGCGCTGTTCTCGCTGCTGTTCAGCTGGACCAGCCATGCGCTGTGGCTGGCGGAGATCACCTTGTTCCTGTGGGCGATGGCGACTTTTGCCACCGTGCCAGGCCTGCAGATTAACGTGGTGCGCCACGGTAAAGATGCGCCAAACCTGGTTTCCACGCTCAACATCTCCGCCTTCAACGTCGGTAACGCGCTCGGCGCGTGGGTCGGCGGCGCGGTGATCGAGAAAGGTTACGGCCTGACGTCGGTGCCGGTTGCTGCAGCCGCGCTGGCAGTCATCGGTTTGGTGATCTGCCTGATTACCTTCCGCAAATCGGGCGGGCAGGGCGAAGCGGTTAACGCTTAAGCTAATTGCTCGGCAATACGTTGTGGAAATGCGGCCACTTGCTGTTGCAGGTGGTCGCAGAAGTGATCGACCAGCGCTGAAGCCGGTCGATGCTGTGGCCGCACCAGACTGACGGTAAACGGCACGGCGATACTGAAGCGACGCATCACCACCCCGCTGGCGGCGTAATCAAGCGCCGTCAGCGGATTCACAATCGAAATCCCCACGCCCGCGCGCACCATCGCGCACACCGACGCCGCACTGTGCGTCTCCAGCACCAACCGTCGCTCCACCTCCTGCTCATGAAACAGCGAATCCAGTAGCTGGCGATAGCTATCGCTGCGCGACAGGCTGACGTAGTTCTCGCCGTGGAAATCCTGCGGCGTCAGCACCGCGCGCTGGCACAGCGGATGCTGTGGCGGCAGCACGCATACTTCATCGCAGGTCAGCAGCGGCAGACGCTCGGTGCCGGCGGGCGCATGCTGGGTTTCAGTCAGACCTAGATCGTAGCGCTGCGCCGACAGCCACTCTTCCAGCAGCGGCGACTCCTGCGGAATGATATTCAGGCTGACCTGCGGATAGCGCTGCATAAAGGGCTGCAACAGCGGCGGCAGCAGTGACTGGGAAAACACCGGCAAACAGGCGATCGACAGTTCGCCCTGACGAAACTGCCGCAGCCCTTCGGCGGCATCCATAATGCGATCGAGCCCGTACCACGAGCGCTGCACCTCTTCGTACAGCCGCAGGCCTTGCACCGTCGGCTGCAAGCGTCCGCGCACCCGCTCGAACAGCTGCAAGCCGAGCTGCTGCTCCAGCCGCGCCAGCTCGCGGCTTACCGTCGGCTGCGAGGTGTGCAGCAGCGTCGCCGCCTGCGTCAGGTTGCCGCTGGTCATCACCGCGTGAAAAATTTCGATATGTCGCCAGTTAATTTTTGCCATTGCACCCTCCGCTAAAGCCATATCATATTTGTATAGATGTCGCTAAAACAGATATTTTTCTGAATCGCTGCGCTGTGGCTAAATAGGGGTAATGACACAGGAGAATTGAGATGCCACGTCCACTGAACAACACCGAAACGGCGTTAACCGCCGCCCATTTACTGCCGCTGGCACAGCGTTATAGCGGTCCATTCTGGGCTTATGACGCGGCGATTATTCAGCAGCGTATTGCCCAGCTGAGCGCGTTCGACGTGGTGCGTTTTGCGCAGAAGGCCTGCTCAAATATTCACATCCTGCGCCTGATGCGCGCTGCCGGCGTCAAAGTCGATTCGGTCTCGCTGGGTGAGATCGAGCGCGCCATTGCCGCCGGTTATCAGCCGGGTGGCGAAGATATTGTTTTCACCGCCGACGTGTTCGACCAGCCCACGCTGGCGCGCATTGCCGAACTGAAGGTGCCGGTTAACGCCGGTTCAGTAGATATGCTGCATCAGTTAGGTGACGTGTCGCCGGGCCACGCGGTGTGGCTGCGCATCAATCCCGGATTTGGTCACGGCCACAGCCAGAAAACCAACACCGGCGGTGAGAACAGCAAGCACGGCATCTGGCACAGCGATCTGCCGCTGGCGCTGGCGGCGATTCAGCAGCACGGCCTGCGTCTGGTTGGTTTGCATATGCATATCGGTTCTGGCGTTGATTACGGCCACCTGCAGCAGGTGTGCGACGCGATGGTCGATCAGGTGGTGGCATTTGGTCAGGATCTGGCCGCGATCTCGGCGGGTGGCGGCTTGTCGATTCCGTATCGTTATGATGAAGAAGCGATTGATACCCAGCACTATTACGGCTTGTGGAACGGCGCGCGCGAGCGCATTGCCGCACATCTTGGTCATCCCGTGAAGCTGGAGATTGAGCCGGGCCGTTTCCTCGTGGCTGAGTCGGGCGTGCTGGTGTCACAGGTGCGGGCGGTGAAAGCGATGGGCAGCCGTCACTTTGTGCTGGTCGATGCCGGTTTCAGCGATTTGATGCGTCCGTCGATGTACGGCAGCTACCACCACATTTCGCTGCTGCCGGTTGACGGTCGCGCGCTGGGTGATGCAACGATTGAAAGCGTGGTGGCCGGTCCGCTGTGCGAATCGGGCGATGTGTTTACGCAGCTGGAAGGCGGCAAAGTGGAAACCCGCGCGCTGCCTGCGGCGCAGGTGGGCGATTATCTGGTGTTCCACGATACCGGTGCGTACGGCGCGTCGATGTCGTCGAACTACAACAGCCGCCCGCTGATTCCGGAAGTGCTGTTTGAAAATGGAGAGGCGCGGGAGATTCGTCGTGCGCAGACCATTCAGGAGCTGCTGGCGCTGGAACTGAACTGATGAAGATCGTTGCGCTCAGCGCGGTGCCGCACCACGCCACGCAGATCACCGATTGGCTGTGGCAGGCGTTTGGCGATGGCACCTCGCGCGAGTTTTACGACAGCATTGTGCGCAGCAGCCTCAACGGCGCCGATTTCCCGGTGACCTTTGTGGCGCTCGACGGCGATACGCCGCTGGGTACGGTGGGATTTTGGCGCTGCGATTTGATCAGCCGCCAGGATCTGACGCCGTGGGTGGCGGCGCTGTACGTTGAGGAGTCGGCGCGCGGCAAGGGTTTGAGCGAAGCGCTGCAGCAGCATGTGATTGCGTTCGCGCAGCAGCGTGGTTATGACAAGTTGTGGTTATGGTCGACGTTTGGTGGTTATTACGAACGTTTTGGCTGGCAGTATCAGTGCGAGGCGCTGGAGTTCCCGGATGTGCGGGTGAAGGTGTACGCGCGGGAGTTGTAGTTGCACAACGCACTGAATCGTAGCGGCGCGATTTATCGCGCAATAAATTGCGCCGCTACAAATTGTGCGGCGCGCAATCTTGCTTAACCCGGCCCACTCACCGAATGCCGTCTCACCAGCGTTGGGCTAAACATATTCGTCACTTCCGGCATCTCGCCGCCATTGGCTAACGCCAGCGCCAGCTGCGCGGCCTGTTGCGCCATGGTGACAATCGGATAGCGCACCGTGGTCAATCTTGGACGCACATAGCGCGACACCAGCACATCATCAAAACCAATCAGCGACATCTCTTCCGGCACGCGAATACCGTTATCGCTTAGCACCGCCAGCGCACCGGCCGCCATTGAATCGTTGTAGCAGGCCACTGCGGTAAACTGCTTGCCGCGTCCCATCAACTCGGTCATCGCCTGCTCGCCGCCGACTTCGTCCGGTTCGCCCCACGCCACTAAACGATCGTTACACGGCAAACCGTGCTCTTTCAGTGCATCGTAATAACCCTGCAGGCGATCTTCAGCATCCGAAATAGTGTGCGTAGAACAGATAAAGGCGATCTGCGTGTGGCCTTGCTGAATCAGATGACGGGTTGCCAGCCACGCGCCGTAGCGGTCATCCAGCGCGATGCAGCGCGTTTCAAAACCTTTCAACAGGCGATTCAGCAGCACCATGCCTGGCACCTGCTTCATCAGCATCTCTAAATCGTCGTCGGGGATTTTCTTGGCGTGCACCACTAGCGCGGCGCAGCGATGACGCATCAGCTGCTCAATGGCCTGACGCTCTTTTTGCTCATTGTGGTAACCGTTACCAATCAGCAAAAAGTTGCCGGTCTGGCCCGCAACCTCATCCACCGCTTTGACCATCGCGCCAAAAAACGGATCGGACACATCGCCCACCACTAAACCGAGGGTTTCGGTAGATTGCTGCGCCAGGGCGCGCGCATTGGCGTTCGGGTGATACTGCAACTGCTCCATTGCCTGGGTTACGGCGAGGCGCGAACTCTCGCTGGCTTTGGGCGAATTATTGATGACGCGGGAAACGGTCGCGACCGAAACCCCCGCCATGCGGGCAACATCCTTAATGGTAGCCATGCGATTATCGACATCCGGGAAAACGTTTACACATGCCATCAGTGTTACGGAAAAGCCACCCTGTAGCAACCCGCCAGAATGCCAGCGCTGTCGCAAAAGCACGGAAAATCAGGCGCTCACGGCCGCGCTTTAGCTCAGTCACAGGCTCATGTTATGCTGCCAGACATCATCACACCTGCCTGCCGGACCCAAAACCATGAAAACTCGCGTGCCACATCTGGCGCACTGGGGCGCTTTTACCGCCGTCACCGAAAACCATCGCCTGATTGGCTGTGAACCGTTCTTCGCCGATGCCGATCCGTCGCCAATGCTTCACACCATTCCTGAACTGGTCTATTCGGATAAACGTATTCGTCAGCCGATGGTGCGTCGATCCTGGCTCAAGTCACGCGAGAACAGCGATCGCAGCTTGCGTGGTCGGGAAGATTTCGTCGCGGTGGATTGGGATACCGCGCTGGATCTGGTGGCGGAAGAGAATCGCCGCGTGCGCGATCGCTACGGCGCATCGGGCATTTTCAACGGCTCTTACGGCTGGTCATCGGCGGGCCGCGTCAACCATGCGCGCACGCTGATTCGTCGCTTCTATTTCCAGGGCGGCGGCGGGGTTGATCAGCAAGGCAACTACAGCTGGGGCGCGGCGCAGTTCTTTCTGCCGTATGTGATTGGCACCTACATGCCGCTGACCGGCCGCGTCACCGACTGGCCGGAAGTGGTGGAGCACGCCGAGATCTTCATCGCCTTTGGCGGCCTGGCGCTGAAAAATGCGCAGGTGGCGTCCGGCGGAGCAGGGCAGCACAGCCTGAAACCGGCGCTGGAGCAGCTTAGCGCCAAAGGCACGCCGATCATCAACATCAGCCCGATGCGCGATGACTGTCCGGCGTTCGTTAATGCCGAGTGGATTGCCATTCGCCCGAACACCGACGTGGCGCTGATGCTGGCGCTGGGTTATGACATCACCCGCCGCAACGGCATTGATGAAGGCTTCCTTGCCAGCCACTGCACCGGCTGGCCGCAGCTGCGCGGCTATCTGCTGGGCGAAAGCGATGGCATCGCCAAAACGCCAGAGTGGGCGAGCGCGATTACCGGCATTCCGGCGGCGCGCATCGCCCTGTTGGCGCAGCAGCTGATGGGCAAACGCAGCTTTATTACCTGCTCCTATTCGGTGCAGCGCGCCCATCGCGGCGAGCAGCCGTACTGGATGATGATTGCGCTGTCGTCGATGCTCGGCCAGCCGGGCTTGCCGGGCGGCGGCTTCTCGTTTGGTCACGGTTCGATGAACAGCGTCGGCAATCCGCGTCAGGATGGCCCAGCGCCGATGATGAGCACTGGCCCGAATCCGGGCAATTTGTCGATTCCGGTAGCGCGCATTAGCGATATGCTGCTCAATCCCGGCCAGCCGTATCACTTCCAGGGCGAAACCCAGCACTATCCGGATATTCACTTAGTGCACTGGGCGGGCGGCAATCCGTTCCATCATCACCAGCAGCTCAATCGTCTGGTGGAGGGCTGGCAGCGCCCGGATACCGTGATTGTGCAGGATATTGTCTGGACGCCGGCGGCGCAGATGGCGGATATCGTGTTACCCGCCACCACCACGCTGGAACGCAACGACATCGGCGGATCGTCACGCGATCGCTTTGTGCTGGCGATGCATCAGGCGATCAAGCCGCAGCATCAGGCGCGTAACGATTTCGATATTTTTGCCGATATCGCCGATCGTCTCGGCTATCGCGATGTGTTTACCGAAGGGCGCAACGAGATGCAGTGGATTGAGCATCTGTATCAGCAGTGCGCCACCGCGCATGCGCGCCGGGATATCCATTTCCCGGAGTTTGGCGAATTTTGGCAGCGCGGTTTTGTCGAGATCCCCGCAGGCGGCAAGCCGTTCGTGTTTATGGATGATTTCCGCGCCAATCCAGAAACTCACCCGATTCAAACCGCCAGCGGCAAGATTGAGCTGTTTTGCCAGACCATCGCCGATTATCAGCTGGACGATTTCGCCGGACATCCCGAATGGCGCGAGCCGCAGGAGTGGCTCGGTGCGCCGCTCAGCGCGCAGTTCCCGCTGCATATGATCTCTATTCAGCCGTCGGATCGTCTGCACAGCCAGATGGACGCCACCGCCACGGTGCAGGGCAATAAAACCGCCGGCCATGAAACGCTGTATATGCATCCGCAGGATGCGGCAATACGCGATATTCAGGACGGCGATGAGATTGAAGTCAGCAACGCGCGGGGCCGCATGCTGGCTGGCGTGCGCCTCACCGACGGTTTAACGCCGGGCGTGGTGATTATCGCCACCGGCGCCTGGTTCGATCCCGGATTTGGTCGCGCGTGGCAGCCGTGGGATCGCGCCGGCAACCCGAATGTGCTGACGCTGGATATCGGCACCTCGTCGTTAACTCAGGGGCCGAACGCCATGAGTTGCCTGGTGGAAATCAAAAAACATCGGATTTGCACAAACGGTTAACAATCTCACCGCTGGTTACATTTTGCGGGTAACTGTTGCGTTTAGGCGATGGTTTCTCATCGTGCCGCCTTGCTACAGTCAGGGTCCCAGAGGTATTGATGGGTGAACATCAAAAAGTTTTCTTGATTACACCGACCTGCGCAGATGCGCAGGTTTTTTTTTGAAACATAGTTTTCCTGTCAACTCGCTTTACGTTTCTTTATAACTGCTGGCATTAAGCCTGATTTTCGCCTCAGTGGATTACCATGCCTCCTATTAAAAAACTTCTGGGAAAAGACCAGATAAAAGCGCCCTTCAACCCGTTTCGTTTTCGCCTGATCTGCCTTGGCGTTTTCTGCTGTCTGGTTCTGTTACTGATCTGCGTGGGCGACCTGCAGCTGATCAAGCATCCGATGCTGGAGCACGAAGCCGATCAGCGCTCGCTGCGCACCGTGACGCTGCCGACCAACCGTGGCACGCTGCTGGATCGTGACGGCCAGGCGCTGGCGCTCAGCGTACCGGCGCGCGATATCATCGCCGATCCGATGCGCGTGCTGGAGGCCAATCCTGATTTCACCAGCGCCAAATGGGCCTATCTGGCGGCGGCGCTCAATCAGCGGCCGGAAGATCTGCGCGCCGCCATCACCGCCAACCCGAAAAAGCGCTTCCTCTATCTGGGCCGTAAAATCGAACTTGGCATCGCCAAAGACATCGCCGAGCTGAAACTGAAAGGCATCAGCTCGGTGTATAACGACAGCCGTTTCTATCCGATGAGTGAAGCGGCGGCGCCGTTGATTGGCATTGTTGGCGCCGACAGCAACGGCCTGAACGGCATCGAAAAAGGCTTCGACCATGTGTTGCAGGGCGATCCGGGCAAGGAGGTTTATCGTCAGGATGGTGAAGGCAACATCATCGCGATGATCGATTACCAGCCGCCACAACAACCGCCGACGGTGCAGCTGAGCATCGATAAGTTCGACCAGTTCACGCTCTACAGCAAACTGCGCGATGGCGTGCTGCTGAACAAAGCGGATTCGGGCGCGGCGGTGCTGGTGAAGATCGATACCGGCGAGATTCTGGCGATGGCCTCTTATCCGTCGTTCAACCCGAACAACTATGAAAACGCCACGCCAGCGCAGATGCGTAACTCGGCGATCAACGACAGCTACGAACCCGGCTCCACGGTAAAACCGCTGGTGGTGATGGAAGGGCTGGAGCGCCATCTGGTGCGCGCCGATTCGGTGATCGATACCACGCCGTATAGCGTCAATGGCCACCTGATCCGCGACGTCGGCCACTGGCCGCGCCTCACCATGACCGGCATTCTGCAGAAATCGAGTGATATCGGCGTGTCGCACATTGCGCTGGCGATGCCCGCCGAAGCGCTGGTGAATACCTATCAGGCGTTTGGTTTGGGTAAACCGACCGGGCTGGGATTGACCGGCGAAAGCGTCGGTTACTTCCCGCTGCACCGCGAGCGCTGGGCGGATATCGAACGTGCCACCTTTGCTTTCGGCTACGGCCTGCGTGTCACGCCGCTGCAGATTGCGCGTGAATACGCCACGCTCGGTTCGTATGGCGTGTATCGTCCGCTGTCGATCACCAAAGTGACGCCGCCGGTGCTGGGCAAGCAGGTGGCGAATCCGCAGGTGGTACAAACCGTGGTGCATATGCTGGAGAGCGACGTGCTGCCGGGCGGCACCGGGGTGCGCGCGGCGGTGCCGGGTTATCGACTGGCGACCAAAACCGGTACGGCGGAGAAGATGGGCAGCAGCGGCAAGTACGATGGCGGCTATATCAACTACACCGCGGGCATCGCACCGGCCAGCCATCCGGAAGTGGCGCTGGTGGTGATGATCAACCATCCTACGGCGGGCGATCACTTTGGTGGTTCGGTGGCGGCACCGATTTTCGGCAATATCATGGGCCCGGTGCTGAAGCATATGAACGTGGCGCCGGATGCGATTTACAGTAAACCGACCTCGGATAAATCTTAGTTAAATCAAAAGTGTAATTGCGCTGTGGAGAATATTCACACCTCGTTTCACTTCGCCGAACACCGTTGCTTTTTGCACCTGTCTTTCAGCGGCTCATCGGTGCCAATATGGTCATCCCAGAGGTATTGATGGGTGTGAAAACAACGCTGCCGTGCAGCACCCCTGTTATTACACCAACCCACGCAGATGCGTGGGTTTTTTTTGCCTGTAATTTGGTGGGTGTTGTGGGTTGGGATGTGTGAGCGGGTCGCCATGCAGTGACAAACCGGGCTGATAGGTTTCAGTTTGCTCGCTGTAGTTAGAATGTGCTCGCTGTAGTTAGAATGTGCTCGCTGTCCCCCATCCCGGCCTTCCCCCGCAAGCGGGGGAAGGAGACGCTGCCACATGCCACTCCCCAACTAACATATGGCACATCTTCCTCCCCCGCTCGCGGGGGAGGACCGAGGAGGGGGGCAGCGAGCACGTACCGAGGAGGGGGACAGCGAGCACGTACCGAGGAGGGGGACAGCGAGCACGGACCGAGGTAGGAGACAGCCAGCCCACCCACCCCAAAACCAAAAAAAGCCACACCGAAGTGTGGCTTTGGGTTATTGCTGTGTGCGTCTGAAAACATAGACGAAGTTAAGGGTACTGCTTTGTTACACCAGTTCGGTTTTAACGCCTTGCTGGATGAGGAGCTCGGCGTCATCGCCGTGGCTGTAAACGTTGTACTCAACACCGGCAACGGTGACGGTGCCGTCCTGATGCACCCACTCGCTGACGTCGCTGCCTTCCGGCAGGATGTCGGCCAGTTGAACTACATCACCTTCGTCACCTTGTACTACCAGCTGAGTTTTACCGTCATCGATAAATAGATCTTTCTCGCCGTGCGCCAGCAGCGCAGCGAGATCCAGTTTCAGGGTGTTATCGCCGGTGCCGGTGAGGTCAATGGTATTCACCTGATCGGTATTAGCGCTGGCAACGGTCAGATCGATTAACTGATCTTTTCCGGATATGTGCAAAATAGTATCTTCACTGGAAAGTGCAAAGGCACTTATTTCATCTGCAAAGTTATCCACTGAGCTGATATTACTTTCCTGAACACTCTTAATAGTGCTGTCAATATAACTATAGCTGATATTATCAATCTGATACCAGGCAGACCAAATCGTAAATCCGGTAATTTTGAGCCTGGCAATCTCATCTGGGGTGTAAAAGTCATGTATACTAATCGTTCTTTTTTCATTTGCTCCAAGTATTATTGGGATATCTATGTGTCTGCTATCGCCTAAGTATGAAGTTATCTCAATCTTACAAATTTTATCCAATTTATTTGTTATTTCGAAGCTAAATTCTTTAAGTTTTAGGTTTTTTCTTTCTAATTTTGTTCTGTCTAGTTCAAAACCTACAGTGGTGTTTTCAAAATCAAGATATCCCCCGGAACCATCTATTTCAGAGTTCTTGTGATATTTTGCATGAGCACCATTTGTCGCCATTCTGATATCTTGGTTAATATTGTACCAAGTATTAAAATCAAAACTTTCACGTAAGTCTAAATTTTCAAAATCAATCAATCCTTCAGTATAACTAGGCTTTATGATGTTTAGATCAAAAGCATTCCCCCACTCAGTGCTGCCTTCTTTTTGAAGTTTAAATGCCCACGCGCCCAGCTCCAGCCCTTCTTGTGGTGTCCAATTCCATTCGCCATTGGCATTAACTTTTACGCTATAAATCGTCGCTTCATCCGCTCCGTGTTGCGCGCTCAGGTAAATAATTGCGTTTGGTTCGCCATGTCCGTGCAGCGTCGGTGTGGTGTCATCTGTTGGCTCGCCGCTGGCGCGCTTACCTTTATCACCCACATCATCCCACGCATAATCAATGGTCGCGCCAAAACTGTCAGCGTCAGTGATGTTAACCACAAACGCATCACTCCACTCGGTTTCACCGACTGGCTGAACGAAGAACTCCCAGCGACCAATGCCCAGATCGTCTTGCGGCGTCCAGCTCCAGTTGCCCTTAGCGTCAACATCCACGGTAACGGATGCTTCAGATCCATCCAGCAGCGTATAGCGCAGGAGAACCTGGCTGTTGGCTTCGGCGCGACCGCGCAGGGTTGGCGTCAGGTCATCGGTGTAAGCGCCGTTGCCGAGCGAGCCGGTGGCGCTGCCTGCGTCATCATAGGCTGAGACGATGCGTGCGGAACGGGCGTAATCGTCCGGTCCATAGATCTCCAGATTAAACAGCGCAGAGGAGGTGTCGCCGATGCTGGCCTGGAACTCGTAGTTACCGCTGCTCAACGCTGCGGACGGCGTCCATGACCACTGCTGACCGGTCAATGTGGCGGTGGCGCTGCCTGCCCAGTTATTGCTGCCCACTTCACGGTACATAATCACCACGGTGCTGCCCGCCGAGGCGAAGCCGCGCAGTTCAGGCGTATCGTCATCGGTCAGCGCGCCGTTTTTCAGGATGCCGGTGTTGGTGCCCGCATTATCAAACGCGTGGTTAATCAGAATGGTATCCGGTGGCAGGGTGCCGATATCGGCATCCGGCGCGACGTTAATCACAAACGCCTCGGAAGGCGCGCTTTCACGGAATTGACCGGCGAATTTTTCCACTGCGGTCAGCGTCAGGCTGTTGGTGCCGTCCTGCAGTTCAACGGTGGGGATAATCACCCATTCACCGCTATCTTTGTCAGCCACCGCGCTGCCGATGGTTTCGCCATCCGCGTTTTTCAGCAGAACTTTACTGCCTTTCTGCGCAACGCCGGTGAGCTGTGGGGTTTTGTCGTCGGTGGTGCCGCCCTTGTCAAAGCTGCCGACTTTGCCGCCGACATCGTCGTACAGGTTATGCAGAATCGGCGCATCTGGCGGCGTGCTGTCAACCACGATGCTGAGCGGGGTGTAGTCTTCCGACTGCAAGCCGCCCTTATCAACGTTGTACATCACGGCGTTGTAGGTGCCGTCCGGTAAATCTTCCGGCGCAGTCCAGTGCCAGTTGCCGTCTTCCTCAATGATGGTGCTGAAGTGCTGATCGTTGATGATGATGTGCACTACGACACCTGCTTCTTCAGGGTCGCGAGCATCCTCCCGGGATTCAAAGGCGATCTTGCCGGTGGCGAACTCTACAACAACGGTTTCGATCGGGTCGAAAAGCTTATTAATTTTCATCTATGCGTTACCTGATGTGGAATGGGTAAAAGTTGTGGATTTAGCGGCCTCTAGTGACCTGGATTAGGAGAATGCCTAAAAACGACGCAAGGGACGTATGAGAAATGTCTGCTCCTTGCGGGGAGATGTGGGCTGGTCGCCATTAATGGCGCAATCGCATTCAGATAAGCGCGCAATTCAGTCACCGCAGGTTTTGTAGCGGCGAGATTTATCGCGCGTATTTATGGCGGCACCGTGCCCATCCGGGTATTGCGCAATAAATTGCGCCGCTACGGTTGGTGCAAATATCAATAAAAAAAGCCACAACGAAGTGTGGCTTTGGGTTATTGCTGTGTGCGTCTGAATACATAGACGAAGTTAAGGGTACTGCTTTGTTACACCAGTTCGGTTTTAACGCCTTGCTGGATAAGGAGCTCGGCGTCATCGCCGTGGCTATAAACGTTGTACTGAACACCGGCAACGGTGACGGTGCCATCCTGATGCACCCACTCGCTGACGTCGCTGCCTTCCGGCAGAATATCTTTCAGCTGCACGGTATCGCCTGCATCACCGCGCACCAGCAGCTGGGTTTTGCCATCGTCGATAAACAGGTTTTTCTCGCCGTGCTGCAGCAGACTGTTGATATCGACCACCAGGGTGTTATCGCCGTCGCCGCTGATATCGAACACTTCAATCGACTGGATGTTGGCGCTGTGCGCGCTGAGATCGAGCAGCTGATCGTGACCGGTCAGATACAGTTCGTCGGTCTGACCTTCGTGACCAATAATGGCGGACGAAGTGAGATCGTCGATGGTATCTACTGTGTGGATGGTGTCGTCTGAAAAAACAATGCTTGCGGTTTTCGAATCAGGATATCCATATTTAACATTATCCATCCAGAAAGGTTGTGCTGGACCAACAAAACCTAATTTGTATATATATGTATTCCCATCAAGCTCAATGAAGTTATTGTTATTCACGGTTAAAGCCGACTTTGCATTTAAGGTTACATTTTTATGTACGGTTTTTTCACCTGAACCATTAGATAGATAATAAGTTAGATTAAGCGTTATCGTTATTGCCTCGTTGTTAGGGTTGTACAAATCGACACTCAAATTAGTCGGAGGGGTTTTAGTGAATTGTACTACCATGGCAGTAGTAGGCTTGTTTATATCAACTTTTGTGCTTAATGCCGTTCTATTAAACGTTGCTGGCCCATTAACCGCGTCAACATACTCGAAGCCATATTGGTTAGCCCATATTTGAACGTTATTATTATCAAAGTGAAGAGTTCCGGCAATACTTCCACCTTCATGAAGGGTTTCAAAATCAATCATTTTCGAATAATTCCCACCAGAAGTTTCACTTTCTAACGTCAAATCAAACGCGCTTACCCATTGCGTCCCGCCTTCTTTTTGGACCTCAAATTTCCAATGTCCCTGCGCCATATCTGCAGTCGGAGACCACTCCCAATCGCCGTATTGATCTACCTCAACGCTCACGGTTTTACTGGCCCCGACATCAGGTTTGGCACGCACTTTTATAGTTGTGTTCGCCGTACCGGTGCCGTAAAGCGTTGGAGTGAGATCGTCGGTGGTATCACCGCGCTTCAGATTTACCGGATTTCTTACGTCAGTATCATCTTCCGCGATAATAATTCGTGGTGCACTTGCGTTTGCAGGCTCCAGAATCAGCTTAAACGCAGTGCTCGGCGTTGCGCTGGCATCTTTCTTCACCTGGAATGACCAGCTGCCGGTGGTCAGGTTAGCGTCTGGCGTAAATTTCCAGTTGCCGAATGCATCAACCTTTGCCGAGTATTTATTGGGGGTTGCCAGCAGTGGATGAGCCGCATCTATATAGACAATGCTGTTGGCTTCGCCGCGACCGCGCAGGGTCGGTGTAAAGTCGTCGGTGATCGCGCCGTTTGTCAGTTTGCCGGTGGTTCCCACGTCATCCCAGGCGTCATCGATAGTGGTTTTCGTACCGATATTGCTGCTCTCGACCAGCTCCAGCACAAACTGCGCCGAGCTGACGTCGCCGTTGCGCGCCTCGAAATCGTACTTGCCAGCGGCGATATTGCTGCCCGCTTCCCAGCTCCAGCTGTTGCCGGTCACGGTGGCCGCGCCGCCGGGGATCCACGCGCCGGACGTGCCTGTAAGGCGGTAGTAAACGGTAACGGAATCGCCGCCGGTGACGGTGCCTTTGAGGATTGGTGTCTGGTCATCGGTGATGGCGCCGTTTTCCAGGTCGCCGGTGGCGGTGCCGAAGTTATCCTCTGCGCCGGTAATCTCAACGGTCACCGGTTGTGGCACGCCGCCCTCGACGTTAATCACGAACGCATCAGAAACTACGCCTTCACGCAGATTACCGGCGAATATCTCGTCGGCGCGCAGGCGCAGCGTGTTGGTGCCTTCTTTCAGATCTGCAGACGGCTCGATGGTCCAGATACCGCTTTCTTTGTCCGCCACGGCGCTGCCGAGCTTGTTGCCTGCTTCATCCAACAGATAAACGATGGTGCCTTTTTGCGCCACGCCAGTCAGGGTTGGACGGGTGTCATCAGTGATGCCACCTTTGTCGAAGCTGCCGGTTTCGCCTACGTCATCAAACAGATTAAGCAGGGTTGGTGCGACGGGCGGCTTGGTATCAACCACGATGCTGAGCGGGGTGTAGTCTTCCGACTGCAAGCCGCCCTTGTCAACGTTGTACATCACGGCGTTGTAGGTGCCGTCCGGTAAATCTTCCGGCGCGGTCCAGTGCCAGTTGCCGTCTGCCTCGATGATGGTGGAGAAGTGCTGTTCGTTGATGATGATGTGCACCACGACGCCTGCTTCGTCAGGGTCGCGAGCATCTTCCCGGGATTCAAAGGCGATCTTGCCGGTGGCGAACTCTGCAACAACGGTTTCGATCGGGTCGAAAAGCTTATTGATTTTCATACATGCGTTACCTGATGTGGAATGGGTAATAATTTGTGGATTTAGCGGCCGCTAGTGACCTGGATTAGGAGAATGCCTAAAAACGACGCAAAGCACGTATGAGAAACGTCTGCTCCTGACGGAGAGAAGTGGGCTGGTCGCTATGAAGGTACAAACCGGGCTGATAGGTAACAGTTTGCTCGCTGTAGTTAGAATGTGCTTGCTGCCCCCCATCCCGGCCTTCCCCCGCAAGCGGGGGAAGGAGATGCTGCCACATGCCGCTTTAACACTCACATATGGCACATCTTCCTCCCCCGCTCGCGGGGGAGGACCGAGGAGGGGGACAGCCAGCACGGATCGAGGGGGGACAGCCAGCACTCATCTCAAAACGAAAAAAGCCACACCGAAGTGTGGCCTGGATTATTGCTGTGTGCGTCTAAAGAATCGACGAACAAATGCGGTGTTACACCAGTTCGGTTTTCACGCCTTGCTGGATAAGGAGCTCGGCGTCATCGCCGTGGCTGTAAACGTTGTACTCAACACCGGCAACGGTGACGGTGCCATCCTGATGCACCCACTCGCTGACGTCGCTGCCTTCCGGCAGGATATCTTTCAGCTGCACGGTATCGCCTGCATCACCGCGCACCAGCAGCTGGGTTTTGCCATCGTCGATAAACAGGTTTTTCTCGCCGTGCTGCAGCAGGCTGTTGATATCTACCACCAGGGTGTTATCGCCGTCGCCGCTGATATCGAACACTTCCACCGACTGGATGTCAGCGCTGTGCGCGCTGAGATCGAGCACCTGATCGTGGCCGGTTAGGTACAGCGTATCGATCTGATCTTCGTGGCCGATAATGGCGGACGAGGTGAGATCGTCGATGGCATCTACTGTGTGGATGGTGTCGTCTGTAAAAATAATGCTTGAGGTTTTAGAGTCAGGATATCCATATTTAATGTTATCCATCCAGAAAGGTTGTGCTGGACCAACAAAAGATAATTTGTGTATATATGTATTTCCATCAAGCTCAGTGAAGCTACCGTTATTAACGGTTAACACTGCTTTTGCATTTAAGGTTACATCTTTATATACGGTTGTTTCACCTGAACCATTAGATAGATAAAAAGTTAGGCCAAGCTTTATCGTTATTTTCTCGTTGTTAGGATTGTACAAATCGACACTTAAATTAGTCGGAGGTGTTTTGATAAATTGCAATACCATGGCAGTAGTAGGCTTGTTTATATCAACTTTTGTGCTTAATGCCGTTCTATTAAACGTTGCTGGCCCATTAACCGCGTCAACATACTCGAAGCCATATTGGTTAGCCCATATTTCAACATTATGATTATCAAAGTGAAGAGTTCCGGCAATACTTCCACCTTCATGGAGGGTTTCAAAATCAATCATTTTCGAATAATTTCCACCAGAAGTTTCACTTTTTAGCGTCAAATCAAACGCACTTTCCCAACGGGTCCCGCCTTCTTTTTTAACTTCAAAGGTCCAGTCGCCTTCTGTCAGCTTTTTAGGCGGTGTCCATAACCATGTACCTTGCGAATTGACGTCCACGTCATAGGTTTTTGAATTGTCACCCGTTACACGTACCTGAATGGTGGTGTTCGCCGTACCGGTGCCGTTCAGCGTCGGGGTCAGGTCGTCGGTGATACCACCGTCATAAACTTTCCCTTTCTTATCTCCGAAGTTATCACGGGCATAATCAATCTCTGGACCCGCCGCATTATCACCTTCCAGAATCAGCTTAAACGCGGTGCCCGGCGTGGCATTGGCGTCTTTCTTCACCTGGAATGACCAGCGGCCGGTGGTCAGGTTAGCGTCTGGCGTAAATTCCCAGTTGCCGGATGCATCAACCTTTGCCGAATATTTGTTGGGGGTCGCCAGCAGTGGATGGGACGCATCTATATAGACAATGCTGTTGGCTTCGCCGCGGCCGCGCAGGGTCGGTGTAAAGTCGTCGGTGATATCGCCGTTCGTCAGCTTGCCGGTGGTGCCCACGTCATCCCAGGCGTCAACGATGGTGGTTTTAGTGCTCAAACCGCTGCCTGTCGCCAGCTCCAGCACAAACTGCGCCGAGCTGACGTCGCCGTTGCGCGCCTCGAAATCGTACTTGCCGGCGGCGATGTTGCTGCCCGCTTCCCAGCTCCAGCTGTTGCCGGTCACGGTGGCCGCGCCGCCGGGGATCCACGCGCCGGACGTGCCTGTAAGGCGGTAGTAAACGGTAACGGCATCGCCGCCAGTGACGGTGCCTTTGAGGATTGGCGTCTGGTCATCGGTGATGGCGCCGTTTTCCAGGCCGCCGGTGGCGGTGCCGAAGTTGTCCTCTGCGCCGGTAATCTCAACGGTCACCGGTTGTGGCGTGCCGCCCTCGACGTTAATCACGAACGCATCAGAAACCACACCTTCACGCAGGTCGCCGGCGAAGATTTCGTCGGCGCGCAGGCGCAGCGTGTTGGTGCCTTCTTTCAGGTCTGCGGACGGCTCGATGGTCCAGATACCGCTTTCTTTATCCGCCACGGCGCTGCCGAGCTTGTTGCCTGCTTCATCCAACAGATAAACGGTGGTGCCTTTTTGCGCCACGCCGGTCAGGGTTGGACGGGTGTCATCGGTGATGCCGCCTTTGTCGAAGCTGCCGGTTTCGCCGACGTCATCGAACAGATTAAGCAGTGTTGGTGCGACTGGCGGCGTGGTATCAACCACGATGCTGAGCGGGGTGTAGTCTTCCGACTGCAAGCCGCCCTTATCAACGGTGTACATCACGGCGTTGTAGGTACCGTCCGGTAAATCTTCCGGCGCGGTCCAGTGCCAGTTACCGTCTGCCTCGATGATAGCGGTGAAGTGCTGTTCGTTGATGATGATGTGCACCACCGAGTCCGCTTCTGTAGGATCGCGAGCATCCTCCCGGGATTCAAAGGCGATCTTGCCGGTGGCGAACTCTACAACAACGGTTTCGATCGGGTCGAAAAGCTTATTGATTTTCATCTATGCGTTACCTGATGTGGAATGGGGAAAAGTTTTGGATTTAGCGGCCGCTAGTGACCTGGATTAGGAGAATGCCTAAAAACAGCGCAAAGGACGTATGAGAAACGTCTGCTCCTGAAGGGGATAAATCTGGTGCTCGCTGTCCCCCTCCTCGGTCCTCCCCCATAAATGGGGGAGGAAGACGCTGCCAGATGTGCGTTGGGGAGCGGCATGTGGCAGCGTCTCCTTCCCCCGCTGGCGGGGGAAGGCCGGGATGGGGGATAGCGAGCACATGCAAAATTTCAGGCTGACCTCCGCCGATGGCGAACGAAAGTCGCACCGAGCAGTTTGCCGGTCGCCATTAATGGCGCCCCTACAAAACCGGTGAGTCCGAATGTGATGATTGTCGTAATACAAAACCGGTGAGTCCGGATGTGAGGATTGTCGTAATACAAAACCGGTGAGTCCGAATGTGACAATGGTCGTACGCGGTGAAACCCACAAAACGCTAAAAATTCCAACGATTTATCGCACGAAAGGTTTACCATTTTCCTTTGGAAAATATATTTTACGCAACCTTAACAACCGCGCGTTTCCCGCCTCCCTACAATGACCCTCCAGAGTCATTCCCTTCGTGACTATTCACCTCCTATCTTTTAGAGAGCAACTATGCGCCTGAAACTTCTTTCTGCCAGCGCGGTGTTTTTACTGGCAGCCTGTGACCAGGGCGGAGCCAAGCCCGCCGCACCCGCAACGCCGCAGGTTGGTGTTGTGAACCTGAAAGCGCAACCCGTTACGATTGTCACCCAACTGCCGGGCCGAACCACGGCGGTGCGTACCGCGCAGGTGCGTCCGCAGGTCAGCGGCGTAATTGAAAAAATCCTGTTCACCGAAGGCGGCGAAGTGAAAGCCGGTCAGCCGCTGTATCAGATCGATCCCGCCACCTACCAAGCGGCCTACGACAAAGCGATGGCAACGTGGCAAAACGATGCGATGGTAGTGAAACGCTATCAGCCGCTGGCCAGCGCGCACGCCATCAGCCAGCAAACTTACGACGATGCCGTGGCCGCCGCGCGTGCAGCGCAGGCCGACGTGGAAACCGCTAAGGTCAATCTCGATTACACGCTGGTGAAAGCGCCGATTGCCGGCCACATCAGCCGTTCGCTGTATACCGCCGGTGCGCTGGTCACCAACGGCCAAACCGACTATCTCGCCACCATTACCCAGCTCGATCCGATCTACGTCGATGTCAGCGAATCGGCGACCGATCTACTGCGTCTGCGCCGCGCGCTGGCCGACGGCAAAATTGCCAAAGTGGATGACAACACCGCCGCGGTGGGCTTAACGCTGGAAGACAACAGCCAGTACGGCGAGCAGGGCAAGCTGGCGTTTTCAGAAGTGAACGTCGATACCGCCACCGGCACCGTGGTGCTGCGCGCGGTGTTCCCCAACGCGCACAACGAACTGCTGCCCGGCATGTACGTGCACGCCAGCTTCCCGCAGGGCATTCAGCAGCAGGGCATTTTGCTGCCGCAGGAGGCGATCATGCATGACAGCAAAGGCCAGCCGTATGTCTTCGTGGTGAAAAGCGACAGCACCATCGAGCAGCGCAGCATCCACACCGGCGAGATGATCAAAGGGGAATGGCTGGTGACAGCGGGCCTGCAGCAGGGGGAAAACGTGGTGGTGAATAACCTGCAAAGCGTGCGCAGCGGGGTGAAAGTCACCACCGCCGCCGCCAACACCAACGACACGCCATCCGCCAATGCGGTCAGTCTTTCGATGACTGACGCAGCAGCGCAATAAGGGGGCGGCATGTCGAAGTTTTTTATTGAACGTCCGATCTTTGCCTGGGTTATCGCGATTATCGTGATGCTGGTGGGCGCAATCGCTGCCATCAGCCTGCCAGTCAATCAATATCCCAACATCTCCGCGCCTGCGGTCTCAATTTCGGTGACCTATCCGGGGGCCAGCGCCGAAACCACGCAAAACACCGTGGTGCAGGTGATTGAGCAGCAGCTCAACGGTTTGGATGGTTTGCGCTATCTGGAATCAAGCAGTGCCTCAGACGGCAGCGCGCAGATCATCGCCACCTTTAATCAGGGCATCAATCCGGATATCGCTCAGGTGCAGGTGCAGGATCGCGTGTCGCTGGCGGAGTCGCAGCTGCCCACCGACGTGACGCAGCAAGGGATCCGCATCCGTAAGTACCAGAAAAACTTCATGATGGTGATCGGGCTGATCTCTAAAGACGGCAAGCTGACCAACGGCGATCTCGCCGACATGCTGGTGTCGAAGCTGGAAGATCCGATCTCACGCACGCCGGGCGTTGGTGACTTTATGGTGCTGGGATCGGAGTACGCGATGCGCATCTGGCTCGATCCGGCCAAGTTGTACAAATACAACCTGATTCCCAGCGATGTCACTACCGCGATCGATAACCAGAACGTGCAGGTGTCGTCCGGTTCGCTCGGCGGTTTGCCGACCATTCAGGGAGCGAAAACCGAGGCGACGATTCTCGGCAAAACCCGTTTCACTACCGTGCAGCAGTTTGAGAATGTGCTGCTGAAAGTGAACAGCGATGGCTCGCAGGTGCGACTGAAAGATGTGGCCAGCGTGGCGCTGGGGCCGCAGAGCTACGGTATTGATGCCACGCTGAACGGCAAGCCCGCCGCCGGTATCGCGCTGCGTCTGGCAACCGGTGCTAACGAACTGGATACCGCCAAAGCGGTGCGGCAAACCATCGCCGACTTAAAAGAGTCGCTGCCGGATAACGTCGAGATTCAGTACCCGTACGACACCTCGCCGGTGGTCAGCGCCTCGATTGAAGAGGTGGTAAAAACGCTGATTGAAGCGGTAGTTTTAGTGTTCTTCGTGATGCTGATCTTCCTGCAAAACCTGCGCGCTACGCTGATCACCACGCTGGTGGTGCCGGTGGTGCTGTTGGGTACTTTCGGCATTTTGTCGGCGTTTGGTTACAGCATTAATACCTTAACCATGTTCGGCATGGTGCTGGCCATCGGACTGCTGGTGGATGATGCGATTGTGGTGGTGGAGAACGTCGAGCGGGTGATGCACGAAGAGCAGCTCGACCCAAAAGCCGCCACCATCAAATCGATGCAGCAGATTCAGGGCGCGCTGTTTGGCATCGCGCTGGTGCTGTCGGCGGTGCTGCTGCCGATGGCGTTCTTCTCCGGATCAACCGGTGTGATCTACCGCCAGTTCTCCATCACTATCGTGTCGGCGATGGCGCTGTCGGTGATCATGGCGCTGATCTTCACCCCGGCGCTGTGCGCCACCCTGCTGAAACCGGCGGCGGCGGAGCACAAAACCACTGGCTTCGCCGGCTGGTTCAACCGCAAGTTCGACAGCGGCGCGATGCATTACACCAACGGCGTCAGTAAAGTGATCTCCCGTCGCGGCCTGTTCCTGGTGATCTATCTGATGATCGTCGGCGTGACGGGCTTTTTGTTCACCCGCGTGCCCACCACCTTCCTGCCAGCTGAAGATCAGGGCCTGATGATGGTGCAGATGACGCTGCCGGTGAACGCCTCGTCACAGCGTACCCAGCAGGTGATTAACGATCTCAACGCCTATCTGGAGCAGAACGAAGCCTCGGTGGTGACCACCACCTTTGGCGTGGCGGGCTTTAACTTTGCCGGTCGCGGCCAGAGCAACGCCATGGCCTTTGTGCGGCTGAAAGATTGGGGCGATCGTACCCACGGCGGGCAAAGCGTGCAGGATCTCGCCAACCGCGTGATGGCGCACTTCGCCAACTACCAGAACGCCAAAATCTTCGCCATGGTGCCGCCAGCGGTGATGGAGCTGGGCAACGCCACCGGTTTCGATCTCTATCTGCAGGACACCGGCGCGCACAGCCATCAGCAGATGATGGATGCCACGCATCAGCTGATTACGCTGGCGAACAACGATCCGCATCTGGCGCAGGTGCGCCTCAACGGGCTGGAGGATGAACCGCAGTATCAGCTGGAGATCAATGACGAGAAGGCTAGCGCGCTCGGCCTGAGCATGACCGACATCAACAACACCTTGTCGGTGGCGTGGGGCTCCAGCTACATCGATCAGTTCATGTACAACGGCCGCGTGAAAGAGGTGTATCTGATGGGCAAAGCGGATTCACGCGTTACGCCATCGGATCTGGATAAATGGTACTTCCGCAACAGCAGCGGCAGCATGGTGCCATTCTCCGCCTTTGCCTCGGGCAAATGGGTGTACGGATCGCCACACTTCGAACGCTTTAACGGCTTAACCGCCGAGGAGATTCTTGGGTCACCTGCGCCGGGCCAAAGTACCGGCGAAGCCATGAAAGCGGTGGAACAGCTGGCGAAACAGCTGCCGCACGGTTTCCGCGTGCAGTGGTACGGCATTTCCTATGAGGAGCAGGCGTCCGGTAGCCAAACCACCCAGCTCTATCTGATCTCGATTGTGGTGGTGTTCCTGTGTCTGGCGGCGCTGTACGAGAGCTGGTCGATTCCGTTCTCGGTGATCATGGTGGTGCCGCTCGGCATCCTCGGCACCATCAGCGCGGTGCTGCTGCGCGGTTTGCAGAATGATGTGTTCTTCCAGGTGGGCCTGCTGACTACGGTGGGGCTGGCGGCGAAAAACGCCATCCTGATCGTCGAGTTCGCCAAAGAGCTGCATGAGCGCGAAGGCAAAACGCTGGTGGAAGCGGCGGTAGAAGCGGCGCGGCTGCGTATCCGGCCGATCATTATGACTTCGATGGCGTTTATCCTCGGCGTGCTGCCACTCACCATTTCTAACGGCGCAGGCGCGGGCAGCCAGCACTCGATCGGTACCGCAGTGGCGGGCGGCATGATCACCGCCACCTTCCTCGCCATCTTCTTTGTGCCGATGTTTTACGTGGTGGTTTCACAGCTGTTTGCGCGCAAGAAAAAAACCTCCCCAGAGGTCGTGCAAGAGCGTTAAGCGGTCGCCATGAATGGCGACCCTACGTGTGAGGCGCAGTGAGGTGTGTTACGCAGGGTGCGCATTAATGCGCAACTGGCAAACTGCACGGCGCAAAGAGTCGCGGCATAAATCAAGCGCGCAGGAACTTGTAGCGGCGCAATTTATTGCGCAATGCCGGGATGGGCAAGATGCGGGCATCAAGGAGGGCGATGAATCGCGCCGCTACGGAAGCGTGCTCGTATTAGTAGGGTGCGCATTAATGCGCACCTGGCAAACTGCACGGCATAACATATTGAGAATATTGACAATGAACAGTAAAAATCTCCGCCTGGCGCTGTTGCCGCTGGCGTTGGTGCTGGCCGGTTGTACGCTGGCGCCGCACTATCAGCGTCCGGCAATGCCGGTGGACGCCAAATACGACCAGCCAACGCCGGTCGGTAACGTGGCCGATCTGCCGTGGCAGAACTTCTTCACCGATGCCACGCTGCACAACCTGATTCAGCTGTCGCTCGACAACAACCGCGATCTGCGCGTGGCGGCGCTGAATGTCGAAGAGGCGCAGCAGGGCGTGACGGTGCAGCGCGCGGCGATGATGCCGTCAATCAGCGCCAGCGCCAGCCAGACCTCGGCGCATGAACCGGCCAATCTCTACAACACCAAAAGCACCGGCGCGGTGACCTATCACGAACTCAACAGCGGTTTGAACGTCACCTCATGGGAGCTGGACTTCTTTGGCCGCCTGCAGAGCCTGAGCGATCAGGCGCAGGAAACCTACCTGTCGAGCGCCGCCACCGAACGCGCCACGCGCATTTCGCTGATTTCCGAAGTGGCGACGGCGTGGCTGACGCTGAGTTCGGATAACGATCTGCTGCATCTGGCGCAACGTACTGCGCAAAGCCAGCAGGAGTCGTATCGCATCACCCAACTCAGCTATAACGGCGGCGCCAGCAGCGCGATGGATCTGGCGCAGGCCGAAAGCACGGTGCGCGCGGCGCAGGCAGACGTGGCGAGCTACACGCGCCAGGTGCGGCAGGATGTTGATGCGCTGCGCCTGCTGGTCGGCACCGATCTGCCCGCCACGCTGCTGTCACACGCCACGCTCGATGCCCACTGGCAGTTCCCGGCCACGCCCGCCGGATTGCCGTCGGATCTGCTGACGCGTCGTCCGGATATCATGGCTGCTGAGCATACGCTGAAAGCGGCCAACGCCAATATCGGCGCGGCGCGGGCCGCCTTCTTCCCCAGCATCACGCTGACGGCGTCCGGCGGATCCACCAGCAGCTCGCTCGGCAGTTTGCTGGGCGGCGGCACCGGCGCGTGGTCGTTTATGCCGTCGATTAACCTGCCGATTTTTGACGGCGGTAAAAATACCGCTAACCTCAACATCGCGCATATCGAGAAACGCATTGAAATTGCTGACTATGAGAAGGCGATCCAGACCGCGTTTAAAGAGGTGAATGATGCGCTGGCCGGGCAGGATACCTGGCAGGATCAGCTGACGGCGCTGCAGCAGGAGGTTGGTGCCAATCAGCGCGACTACGACTATTCCGAATTGCGCTTTAAGCAGGGCGTCGACAATTATCTCAATGTGTTAGTGGCCCAGCGATCGCTTTACAGTTCGCAGCAGTCACTGATCGGCGCGCATCTCGGCCAGCTCAGCCAGAAAATCACCTTGTACAAGGCGCTGGGCGGCGGCTGGCAATCCTGAATCTCTTAACGAAACCCTTACGGTTCGCGTATGGAATTCGCGCGGGCATTCAGCCGATAATGCGCGCAGTGATGATTTCCCATTGAAATAATCCCCTGTTTTACAGGGGATTTTCCGTTTCCTTGTTAACCTGAAGACTCTGATGACAAACAACGCTTCCCGCTCCTCCTCTTTCCGCTGGCTGAAATGGCTGCTTCTTTTGCTTGTGCTGTTACTGGTAGCGGGCGTGGTCTGGCGCGTGGTTGGCGGGCACGGCGGCATGCCGCCCGGCGCAGAGAAGGGCGCGCGCGGTGGACATCGCGCTGGCGCGGGCGGCCCGCCGGGCATGGCGATGATGGGCGGCGCGACGCTGGTGCACAGCGGCGTGGCCAGCACGGCGGATGTGCCGCAGTATCTCAATGCGCTCGGCACGGTGATCCCCAACGCCAGCGTCACGGTGACCAGCCGCGTGGCCGGTCAGCTGGAAAAAGTGTTCTTCACCGAAGGGCAGAAAGTCAGCGCCGGTCAGCTGCTGGCGCAGATCGATCCGCGCAGCTATCAGGCGACGCTGGCGCAGTATCAGGGCGATCTCAATCAGAACCAGGCGTTGCTGAAAAGCGCGCAGTTAACGCTGGTGCGTTATCAGAAACTGGCGGCGCAGGATTCGCTGTCGCGTCAGGATCTCGACACGCAAACCGCCACCGTTGGGCAATATAAAGGTGCGGTGGCCGCCGATGAAGCGCAGATCGCCAGCGCCAAGCTGGATATCGAATACGCGCGCATCACCTCGCCGATTAGCGGACGTGTCGGCTTACGTCTGGTCGATCCCGGCAACATGGTGCAAACCAGCGATACCACCGGCATTGTGGTGGTGACGCAGATGCAGCCCGCCGCCGTCACCTTCAGCGTGCCGCAAAGCAACATTCCGCAGCTGACCAAAGCGCTGCACGGCGGACAAAGCTTACCGGCCACCGCCTTCGATCAGGACAACAGCACCCCGCTGGCGCAGGGCGAGGTGCAGTTCATCAGCAACCAGATTGATACCGCAACCGGCACCATCGCGCTCAAAGCCACCTTCCCGAACGAAGATGAAGCGCTGTTCGCCAACCAGTTTGTGAACCTGCGTTTGCAAACCAGCATCCTGAAAAATGCCACGGTGATTCCGGCGCAGGCGCTGCAGTTGAGCAGCGACGGCAGCTTCGTGTTTGTGATTAATAAAGACAACACCGTGACGCGCAAAGCCGTCACCACCGGGCCAACGTTCGGTGACGATCAGCAGGCGATCCTTAAAGGCGTGGAACCGGGCGATCGTCTGGTGACCGAGGGCATTGATCGTCTGACCAACGGCAGCAAAGTGCAGCTGGCCGATGAGAGCAAAACCGGCGCGAGCGCGGCAAGCCAATGAATCCGTCGCGCCTGTTTATCCAGCGTCCGGTCGCCACCATCCTGCTGATGGTCGGCGTGCTGATCGCCGGGATTTTCTCCTATCGCTTTCTCTCGACTTCGGCGCTGCCGCAGGTGGATTACCCGACCATTCAGGTCACCACGCTCTATCCCGGCGCCAGCCCGGATGTGATGGCGTCATCGGTTACCTCGCCGCTGGAGCGCCAGCTGGGGCAGATGGCCGGATTGAGCCAGATGACCTCGACCAGCTCGAGCGGATCGTCCATCGTTACGCTGAAGTTCAGCCTCGATCTGTCGCTGGATGTCGCCGAGCAGGAAGTGCAGGCGGCAATCAACGCGGCCAATAATCTGCTGCCGAGCGATCTGCCGAATCCGCCGACCTATAAAAAGGTTAACCCGGCCGATACCGCAGTGATCACCCTGGCGGTAAGCTCCGACACGCTGCCGCTGACCCAGGTGCAGGATCTGGTCAACACGCGCGTGGCGCTCAAGCTGTCGCAGATTAACGGCGTCGGCATGGTGACGCTGGCGGGCGGCCATCAGCCAGCGATTCGCGTGCAGATGGATCCGAAAGCGCTGGCGGCGCATAAGCTGTCGCTGGAAGACGTCAATACGCTCATCAGCAACAGCAATGTTAACGGCTCGAAAGGCGGCTTCGACGGCAAATATCACTCGGTGACCATCGACGCCAACGACCAGCTGCGCACCGCCGATGAGTACGGCAATCTGATCATCACCTATCAAAACGGCGCGGCGCTGCGGCTGAAAGATATCGCGCATATCGAACAAGGACCGGAGAACAGCTTCCAGTCGGCGTGGGCGAATAACAGCCCGGCGATTGTGGTCAGCGTGCAGCGCCAGCCCGGCGCCAACGTGATTCAGGTGGTCGACAGCATCAAAGCGCAGCTGCCAAAGCTGCAGGCGGCGCTGCCGGACGGCGTGAAGATGAGCATTCTCTCCGATCGCACGCAAACCATTCGCGCCTCGATCAGCGACGTGCAATTTGAGCTGATGCTGTCGGTGGCGCTGGTGGTGATGGTGACGTTCCTGTTCCTGCGCAACGTGGCGGCGACGCTGATTCCGAGCGTGGCGGTGCCGCTGTCGCTGATTGGCACCTTCGGCGTGATGTATCTGGCCGACTTCAGCCTGAATAACCTGTCGCTGATGGCGCTGACCATCGCCACCGGCTTCGTTATCGATGATGCGATTGTGGTGGTGGAGAACATTTCGCGGCGGCTGGAGGAGGGCGAAACGCCGATGCAGGCGGCACTGAAAGGCTCGCAGCAGATTGGCTTCACCATTATTTCGCTGACCTTCTCGCTGATTGCGGTGCTGATCCCGTTGCTGTTTATGGGCGATGTGGTCGGACGGCTATTCCGCGAATTCGCCATCACGCTGGCGGTGTCGATTCTGGTGTCGATGGTGGTGTCACTGACGCTCACGCCGATGCTGTGCGCTTATCTTTTGCAGCACATTCCGCCGGAGAAACAGTCGCGCTTTTCGCGCAAAGGCGGCGAGCTGTTCGACAAGCTGGTGCGCGGTTACGACCGCCTGCTGACGGTGGTGCTGAATCATCAAAAACTGACGCTGCTGGTGGCGCTGGCGACTTTTGCGCTCACCGCGCTGCTGTATATCGCCATCCCGAAAGGCTTCTTCCCGACTCAGGATACCGGCCTGATTCAGGGCGTTACCGTGGCGTCGCAGGATGTGTCGTTTAGCGAGATGTCGAAGCGCCAGCAGGCATTGGCAAAAGTGATTCTGCAAAACCCATCGGTGGAGAGTTTGTCATCGACCATCGGCATCGACGGCAGCAACACCAGCCTGAACAGCGGGCGCATCCAGATCAACCTCAAGTCGTTTGACGATCGCGATGATAAAGCCGACGTGGTGATCACCCAGCTGCAGCAAGCGGCGGCGCAGGTGGCGGGTATTCAACTCTATCTGCAACCGGCGCAGGATTTAACCGTTAACGATCAGGTCTCGCCGAGCCAGTATCAGTTCACACTCGATGATGCCGACAGCGAAAACCTGGTGAGCTGGACGCCGAAAATGGTCGCCGCGTTGCAGCAGCGTCCGGAGTTTAACGGCGTGGTAAGCAATCTGCAGGATCAGGGCCGCGTGGCCTACGTGGAATTGAACCGTGATAAGGCGGCGCGCTACGGCATTACCGCCGCCGATGTCGACACCGCGCTGTATAACAGTTTCGGCCAGCGGCTGGTCTCCACCATCTTTACCCAGGCCAATCAGTATCGCGTGGTGCTGGAAGTGGCGCCGCAGTACCAGCAATCTCCGGCGTCGTTTGATGACGTCTATCTGCCGGTCACCAGCAGCAGCAGCTCATCCAGCGACGACAGCAGCACGTCGACCTCCTCAGATGACACCAGCACAACGACCGGCATGGTGAAACTGACCTCGATCGCTACCATTCATCAGCGCACCGGCTCGCTGATGCACATGCGCCTAAATCAGTTCCCGGCGGTGATGGTGTCGTTCAACCTCAACAGCGGTTATTCGCTGGAGGATGGGCAGAAGGCGATTGCCGAGGTGGCGCAGCAGCTGAATCTGCCGTCGAGCATTACCCTGCGTTATCAGGGCGAAACCTCGGCGTTCCAGAGCGCTACCGGCAACACGCTGTGGCTGATTCTGGCGGCGCTAATCACCATGTACGTGGTGCTCGGCATTCTGTATGAGAGTTTTATCCATCCGGTGACCATCCTCTCAACGCTGCCGTCGGCAGCGGTTGGCGCCTTGCTGACGCTCTTGCTAGCGGGCAGTGAGTTCAGCCTGATCGCGCTGATTGGCGTGATTCTGCTGATCGGCATCGTCAAAAAGAACGCGATTATGATGATCGACTTCGCGCTCGAGGCGGAGAACAAACAGCACATGAGCGCGCGCGAGGCGATTCATCAGGCCTGTTTGCTGCGCTTCCGCCCGATTCTGATGACCACCATGGCGGCGCTGCTCGGCGCGCTGCCGCTGATGCTGGCGTCCGGTTCCGGTGCCGAACTGCGCCAGCCGCTCGGGTTGGTAATTGTCGGCGGGCTGATTGTCAGCCAGGTGCTGACGCTGTTCTCCACGCCGGTGATCTACCTGTGGTTTGATGGCATCGCGCAGCGCGGCAAGCGCTATATGCAGCGCAAGCAGCAACAGGCGCGGGGCGATCAATGAACTTAACCCGGCTGTTTATCTTCCGTCCGGTTGCCACGCTGCTGCTGACGCTGGCGATCCTGCTGCTCGGTGCGCTGGGCTATCGGCTATTACCGGTGGCGCCGCTGCCGCAGGTGGATTTCCCCACCATTATGGTGAGCGCCAGCCTGGCCGGTGCCAGCCCGGAAACCATGGCGGCGACCGTGGCGACGCCGCTGGAGCGTTCGCTTGGGCAAATTGCTGGCGTCAGCGAAATGACCTCGACCAGTTCGCAGGGATCGACCAGCGTGATTTTGCAGTTTGATCTCGATCGCGACATCAACGGCGCGGCGCGTGACGTGCAGGCGGCGATCAACGCCGCGCGCAGCCTGCTGCCGAGCGCAATGGAGTCGCTGCCGACTTACCGCAAAGCCAACCCCTCGGATGCGCCGATTGTGATGCTGGCGCTGACTTCCGCCACGCGCACGCCGGGCGAACTTTACGATCTGGCCGAAAGCAAAATTGAGCAGGCGATGGGCCAGGTAAAAGGCGTGGGCGAAGTGTCGCTGATGGGCAGCGCCTTGCCGGCGGTGCGCATCGACCTGCAGCCGCTGAAGCTGACGCAGTACGGCATTTCGCTCGACACGGTGCGCAGCGCCATCGCCAACGGCACCACCAACAAGCCGAAGGGCATTTTGCAGGGCAGCAGCCAATCCTGGGTGGTGGACAGCAACGGCCAGCTGGATAAAGCCGCGCAGTATCAGGATCTGATCGTTAGCTATCAGGACGGCAAAGCGGTGCGCCTGCACGATGTCGCCACGGTGTACGATTCGGTGGAAGATCAGTATCAGGCCGGTTTCCTGGATTCGATGCCGTCGGTGATGGTGGGCATCAAGCGCCAGGCCGGTGCCAATATGCTCGACACCATTGATGCCATCAAAGCACAGCTGCCAGCGCTGGAGAGAGATCTGCCCGCCGATACCCAGCTGAAAGTGGTGGTGGACCGTTCACCGACGGTGCGCGCCTCGCTGTACGACACCGAAGAGACGCTGCTGGTGGCGATGCTGCTGGTGATCGCCGTGGTGTTTGTCTTCCTGCGTAACGTACAGGCGGTGGTGATTCCGGCGCTGGCGCTGCCGGTGTCGCTGATTGGCACCTGCGCGGTGATGTATCTGCTCGGCTACAGCCTCGATAACCTGTCGCTGATGGCGCTGATTATCGCCACCGGCTTTGTGGTGGATGATGCGATTGTGGTGCTGGAAAACATTACGCGCCATATCGAAGAGGGACTCAGCCCACTGCGTGCGGCGCTGCGTGGTGCACAGGAGGTGAGTTTTACCGTGCTGTCGATGACTATGTCACTGATTGCGGTGTTCATCCCGATTCTGCTGATGGGCAGCATCGTCGGCCGCCTGTTCCGCGAGTTTGCCGTGACGCTGACGGTGTCGCTGCTGATCTCGATGTTTGTGTCGCTGAGCCTAACGCCGATGCTGTGCGCGCGCTTACTCAAGCCAAAAGCGAAAGTCACTCAGCGGCCGCATCCGCTGTATCAGTTTATCGAAAACCGGCTCAATGGGTTGCTGGCGGCCTACTCGCGCGGATTAACCTGGGTGATGGCGCACCAAAAGCTGACGATGTTCAGCCTGGTGCTGACCGTGCTGCTCAATCTGTTCCTGTTCTCGGTGGTACAAAAAGGCTTCTTCCCGAATCAGGATACTGGCCTGCTGATGGGCGCGCTGCGGGCCGATCAGAACATCTCTTTTCAGGCGATGAAGCCGAAAATGCTGCAGTTCACCAAAATTATCCAGTCCGATCCGGCGGTGGAGAGCGTGATGTCGTCGATGGGCAGCGGCATGTTTGGTTCGCGCAACAGCGCCAACTTCTTTGTGCGGCTGAAGGATTTTGATCAGCGCGATGCCACCGCCACCGAAGTGGCCAACCGCCTGAGTCTGAAGACCAGCCATATCGCCGGGGCGCAGATGTTCCTGATGGCGGCGCAGGATCTGCATATCGGCGGACGCAGCGCCAACGCCACCTATCAATACAGCCTGCAGGCCGACGATCTCGATCTGCTGCGCGAGTGGACGCCGAAAGTGCAGGCGGCGCTGGCAGCCATCCCGCAGCTCAACAGCGTCGACTCCGATGCGCAAACCGGCGGCCAGGAAGTGGTGATCAACATCGATCGCGATCGCGCCACCCGGCTCGGCGTTAACGTGCAGATGCTTGATACCATGCTGAATAACGCCTTCAGCCAGCGCCAGGTCGCCACGCTGTATCACACCCTCAATCAGTATCACGTGGTGATGTCGCTGCAGGATAGTTACACGCGCGATCCGGCGATTCTCCAGCAGCTGTATGTGATTAACGACAGCGGCGATCGCGTGCCGCTGGCGGCGTTCGCCAATTTCAAAGGCGGCAACGCGCCGCTGTCGGTGGCGCATCAGGGCCAATCGGCCACCAGCACCGTGGCCTTCAACCTTAACGATGGCGTATCGCTGGAGCAGGCGCAGGCGCTGATCAAGCAGGCGATGGCGCAGCTCGGTTTGCCGTCCACCATTCAGGCCGGTTTTGCCGGCACGGCGGCGGCGTTTGCCCAGCTCACCGCCACCATGCCGTGGCTGATTATCGCGGCGCTGGCGGCGGTGTATATCGTGCTCGGCGTGCTGTATGAGAGCTATATCCATCCAATCACTATTCTCTCAACGCTGCCGTCGGCGGGCGTCGGGGCGCTGTTACTGCTGCTGCTCACCAATACGCAGCTGACGGTGATCGCGCTGATCGGCATCATCCTGCTGATCGGTATCGTGAAAAAGAACGCCATTATGATGATCGACTTTGCCATTCACGCCGAGCGCACGCAGGGCATGTCGCCGCAGCAGGCGATTACCCAAGCCTGTCTGATGCGCTTCCGTCCGATCATGATGACCACGCTGGCCGCCTTCTTCGGCGCGCTGCCGCTGGCGCTGGGCAGCGGTGGCGATGCTGACTTGCGCAGCCCGCTCGGCATGGCGATTGCCGGTGGTCTGGCGCTGAGCCAGCTGCTGACGCTGTTTACTACGCCGGTGGTTTATCTCTGGCTCGATCGTTTAAGCCGTGCCACGCAGCGTCAGTGGCTGCGGTTGCGTCATGTGGAATCCCGATAGATGAAAATGTCCGTGCAAATAACTCCCGTCCTGCTGGCGCTGTTGCTAGCCGGTTGTGCCGTTGGCCCCGATTATCAGCGCCCCACCATGGCGATGCCGACCCATTTTAAAGAGGCCAAAGACTGGCAACAGGCGACGCCGCAGGATACCGCCAGCAAAGGCGAGTGGTGGCGGGTGTATCACGACGCCACGCTGGATAGCCTGCTGAAACAGGTCAGTATCTCCAATCAGAACGTCGCCAGCTATGCCGCGCAGTACCGTGAAGCGCAGGCGCTGACTGCGCAATCACGCGCCGCGCTGTTGCCGTCGCTGGGTTATGACGCCAGCAGCACGCGCAGCGGCAGCCGCGCCAGTACCAGTGGACAACGCAGCGTCAGCAACAGCCATGCCGCCGATCTCAGCGCCAGCTGGGAGCTGGATCTGTGGGGCAAACTGCGCCGCACGCTGGAGGAGAACAACGCCAGCGCCGAGGCCAGCAAAGCCGAACTGGCGAATATCACCCTGAGCGCGCAGTCCGAACTGGCGCAGGACTATTTCCAGCTGCGCATCATCGACGAGAAAATCGCGCTCTATCAGCGCAGCATTGATGCTTATCAGCGTTATCTGACGGTGATTGAAAACAAATATGCCGCTGGCAGCGAATCGCGCGCCACCTTAGCGCAGGCGCAGATGCAGCTGGAGAGCGCTCGCGCCTCGGCGCAGGATTATCAGTGGCAGCGCGCGCAGATGGAGCATGCGATTGCGTTGCTGCTGGGCCGCGCACCGGCTGATTTTTCACTGCCGGTGGCGAAGCTGGATGCCGCGTTACCTGAGATCCCCAATAGCCTGCCCTCGCAGCTGCTGCAGCGTCGTCCCGATATCGCCTACGCCGAACGTAACGTGGCGGCGGCCAATGCGGCAGTCGGCGTGGCGATTGCCGGTTACTATCCCGATCTGACGCTAAGCGCCAGCGGCGGCGTGAGTTCATCGGCGATCAATAGCTTGTTCTCGCTGCCCAATCGTGTCTGGTCATTGGGGCCGGAGCTGAGCGGCACGCTGTTAGATTTCGGGGCCACCTCGTCGAAGGTGGAGCAGGCGCGCGCCGCCTATGATGCCAGCGTCGCCAGCTATCGCCAGGCGGTGCTGACGGGCATGGGCGAAGTGGAAGATTATCTGGTGCAGCTGAATACCCTGCAGGGCGAGATCGCCTCGCAGCAGCGCGCCACCGACGCGGCGCAGGAATCGGCGCGGGTCACGCGCAATCAGTATGATGCCGGGATGATCGACTATCTTGATGTCGCCACCACCGAGAACAGCAGCCTGAGCGCGCAGCAGAGTTTGCTGTCATTGCAGAGCACCCAGTGGGTCAGTAGCGTGGCGCTGATCGCCGCCCTCGGCGGCGGCTGGCAGGCGGATTCGCAGTAACCCAGGTCGCCATGAATGGCGACCCTACGGGACAGTCAGCCGCTGGAGGCTAAGAAGATGCATTGCTATTGCAGCGCGGGTGTTGAGGCGACATCCCTCCCCGCTGAGCGAGTGAGGGATTCCAGGGCGAGCCGCAGGGATGCGGCGAGAGGCGGCGCTGAGCAGGAGCGAATCGCCGCCGGTCCGTCAGGAATCGTGAACGAGTGAAGGCACCGCGAAGCGGCGGGGCGGGCTGGCGCAAGGCCCGGGAGTGAAGAGGGCGTGGCCAGACGCCCTCTTCTCGGTCGCCGCACGGCAGAGCTGAAACTGCCTCAGCCGATGGCGAACGAAAGCCGCGCTGTGCTTAACGCCATTACGTTTAAATCACCGCGCCACTTGTCGAAAAACCTGAGATCCTGCATCGTAAGAGCCATTTTTTGCGAATGCTAAGGAGCTGGCATGTTACTCACCTTCTTCCGTTTCCTGTTCCGCCTGCTGTGGCGTGTGGAGTTGCGCGGCGATCTCACGGCATTACATAAAGAAAAAGTGCTGATTACCCCCAACCACATGTCGTTTCTCGACGGGGTGTTGGTGGCGCTGTTTCTGCCGATCAAACCGGTGTTTGCCGTCTACTCGTCGATCAGCGAACAGTGGTATATGCGCCTGCTGAAGCCAATTATCGACTTCGTGCCGCTCGATCCCACCAAGCCGATGTCGGTTAAACATCTGGTGCGGATGATCAATGAAGGGCGTCCGGTGGTGATCTTCCCGGAAGGGCGCATTACCGTGACCGGCTCGCTGATGAAGATCTACAGCGGCGCCGGTTTTGTGGCGGCGAAATCTGGCGCCACCGTGGTGCCGATGCGTATTGAAGGCGCGGAATATACGCCGTTTGGTCGGCTGGCGGGCGTGTTTAAGCGCCGCCTGTTCCCGCGCATCACCTTGACGGTGCTGCCGGCGACGGTGATCCCGATGCCCGAAGCCAAACGCGCGCGCGATCGCCGTCAACTGGCGGGTGAGCACTTACACCATGTGATGATGGAAGCGCGCATGGCGGTGCGTCCGCGTGAAACGCTGTTCGAGGCGTTTCTCAATGCGCGCCAGCGGTATGGGCTGACGAAGCCGTGCATCGAAGACGTCAACTTCAAGCCAGATAGCTACACCGGTTTACTGAAGAAAGCGCTCGGCGTGGGCCGCATTCTTGAACGTTATAGTCAGCGAGGCGAATACGTGGGCCTGCTGCTGCCGAACGCCACGGTGACGGCGGCGGCGATCCTGGGCGCATCGCTGCGCGGACGCGTTCCGGCGATGCTCAACTACACCGCGGGCGTCAATGGCATGCGCGCGGCGCTCACCGCTTCACAGGTAAAAACCGTCTTCACCTCGCGCCAGTTCCTCGAAAAGGGCAACTTGTGGCATCTGCCGCAGGGCCTGACAGAAGTGCAGTGGATTTACCTGGAAGACCTGAAAGATACCGTCACGCTGAAAGACAAACTGTGGATTGTGGCGCATCTGCTGATGCCGCGCCGCGCGCAGGTCAAACAGCAGCCGGAAGATGCCGCAATGGTGCTATTCACCTCCGGTTCAGAAGGCAATCCCAAAGGCGTGGTGCATTCGCATAAAAGCCTGCTGGCGAACGTAGAGCAGATTCGTACCGTGGCGGACTTCACGCCGCGCGACCGTTTTATGTCGGCGCTGCCGCTGTTCCATGCTTTCGGTTTGACGGTTGGCCTGTTTACGCCGCTGCTGACCGGCGCGCAGGTCTTCCTCTACCCAAGCCCACTGCATTACCGCATCGTGCCGGAACTGGTTTATGACCGTAACTGCACCGTGCTGTTTGGCACCTCGACCTTCCTCGGCAACTACGCGCGTTTCGCCAGCCCGTATGATTTTGCGCGGCTGCGCTATGTGGTGGCGGGTGCGGAGAAATTGCAGGAAGCGACGCGTCAGATCTACATGGATAAATACGGCATTCGCATTCTTGAAGGCTACGGCGTGACCGAGTGCGCGCCGGTGGTGGCGATTAACGTGCCGATGGCGGCAAAAAATCACACCGTGGGCCGCATTCTGCCGGGCATGGATTCGCGTCTGATTTCAGTACCGGGCATTGAGCAGGGCGGTCGCCTGCAATTGCGTGGTCCAAACGTGATGAACGGTTATCTGCGCGTGGAGAATCCCGGCGTGCTGGAAGTGCCGGTCGCCGATAACGGCGAAGGCGAAATGGAAGCGGGCTGGTACGACACCGGTGACATCGTCAGCTTTGATGAAGGCGGTTTCTGCCAGATTCAGGGCCGTGCGAAGCGCTTCGCCAAAATTGCCGGTGAGATGGTATCGCTGGAAATCGTTGAGCAAATCGCGCTGAAAGCGTCGCATGAGAAGCAGCATGCGGCGTCGCTGCGTCCGGATGGTAATCGTGGTGAAGCGTTGGTGTTGTTCACTACCGATAGCGCACTGGGCCGCGACACCTTGTTGCAAGCGGCGCGTGAGATCGGTGCGCCAGAGCTAGCGGTGCCGCGCGATATCCGCGTGATGAAACAGCTACCGATGCTGGGCAGCGGTAAACCGGACTATGTCAGCCTGAAGCAGCTGGCGGAAGAGGAACAAGCATGAGCCAGGTGTTAAATAAGGATGCACCGCTGTTATCGCGCAACATGCTGGCGGTGATTGTGGCGCAGTTCTTCTCGGCGTTTGGCGACAACGCGCTGTTGTTCGCCACGCTGGCGCTGCTGAAGAATCAGTTCTATCCGGACTGGAGCCAGCCGATCCTGCAAATGCTGTTTGTCGCCACGTACATTCTGCTCGCGCCCTTTGTTGGGCAGATGGCAGATAGCTTCGCCAAAGGTCGGGTAATGATGTTCGCCAACAGCCTCAAGCTGCTGGGCGCGCTGATCATCTGCTTTGGCTTCAATCCGTTCCTCGGCTATACGCTGGTGGGAATTGGCGCGGCGTCCTACTCGCCGGCCAAGTACGGCATTCTGACCGAAATCACCAGCGGTGAACGCTTAGTGAAAGCCAATGGCTTAATGGAAGGCTCGACCATTGCGGCGATTCTGCTGGGTTCGGTGGCGGGCGGTATTCTGGCGGACTGGAACCTGGTCGCCGCGCTGGTGGTGTGTGCCATGACGTATGCCATGGCGGTGGTGGCGAATATCTTTATTCCGCGCCTGACGGCAGCGCGTCCGGGCCAGAGCTGGCATTTTGGCGCGATGCTGCGCAGCTTCGTGGCGGCGACCAAAATACTGTGGCGCAACGGCGAAACACGTTTCTCGCTGCTCGGCACCAGCTTGTTCTGGGGCGCAGGCGTGACGCTGCGTTTCCTGCTGGTGCTGTGGGTGCCGGTGGCGCTTGGCATCAGCGACAATAAAACCCCGACCACGCTGAATGCGATGGTGGCGATTGGCATCGTGATTGGCGCGGCTGCGGCGGCAAAACTGGTGACGCTGCAAACCGTGCGTCGCTGCATGCCGGCGGGCGTGCTGATTGGCGTGATGGTGGTGGTGTTCGCGTTACAACAGAGCTTGCTGAATGCTTATCTGGTGCTGATGCTGATTGGTGCGCTGGGTGGGTTCTTCGTAGTGCCGCTCAATGCGCTACTGCAGGAGCGCGGCAAAGAATCCGTGGGTTCCGGTAACGCGATTGCGGTGCAGAATCTGGGTGAAAACAGCGCCATGCTGCTGATGCTGGGGTTGTATACCGTGGCGATTAAGCTGGGTGCGCCTGCGGTGGCGACCGGCGTGGGATTCGGTGCGATTTTCGCCGTGGCAATTGCGGTGCTGTGGTGGAAAGCGCGGCGGTAATTGTGCGGTAATTAAAAAGGTCGCCATGAATGGCGACCCTACGGCAGAATTTGTAGGGTGCGCATTAATGCGCACCTGGTTTCAAGGCGCAGGATAAGTAAACTGGCGATGAATCGCTTCCAGCTCCTCTAACACCTCGGCGTTCAGCGTCAGATTGAAACTCTCCACGTTAATCTTCAACTGCTCCAGCGTAGTCGCGCCCAACAGGGTGCTGGCAACAAACGGCTGCTGACGCACGTAGGCCAGCGCCATCTGCGAAGGATCCATATTGTGCTTGTTCGCCAACGCCACGTAAGCGGCAATCGCCTGCTGTGACTGATCGCCGCTGTAGCGGGTAAAGCGGCTAAATAGCGTATTGCGCGCACCGGCCGGTTTCGCACCGTTCAGGTATTTACCACTCAGCGTACCAAACGCCAGGCTTGAATAAGCCAGTAGCTCTACGCCTTCATGCTGGCTGATCTCCGCCAAACCGACTTCGAAGCTGCGGTTCAGCAGGCTGTACGGGTTCTGGATGGTGACGATACGCGGCAGCTCATGCTTCTCCGCCAGCTGCAGGTAGCGCATCACGCCCCACGCGGTTTCGTTCGAGACGCCAATGTAGCGAATCTTACCGGCGCGCACTTGTTCCGTCAGCGCTTCCAGCGTCTCCAGCAGCGTGACCGGCACGCTGGAATCGGTATATTGATAACCCAGCTTGCCGAAATAGTTGGTCTGACGCTGCGGCCAGTGCAGCTGATAGAGATCGAGATAATCGGTATTCAGGCGTTTCAGGCTGGCATCCAGCGCTTCACGGATATTTTTGCGATCCAGCGCCTGATGCGGGCGAATCGAGGCATCCGCGCCGCGTACCGGTCCGGCAACTTTGCTGGCCAGAATAATTTTGTCACGGCTGCCGCGCTTCTTCAGCCAGCTACCAATATATTGTTCGGTTAATCCCTGGGTTTCCGGGCGCGGTGGCACCGGATACATTTCCGCGGTATCAATCAGGTTAATGCCACTGCTAACCGCGTAATCGAGTTGTGCGTGGGCGTCGGCTTCGCTGTTCTGCTCACCAAACGTCATGGTTCCAAGCCCCAGCTGACTCACTTCCAGCGTGCTATGGGGAATACGGTGATAGTGCATTTGCCGGCATCCTTTTTTCATTATGAAAGGGAATGTTGTGTCCTTTGGGACTATAACGTGTCAAGCGGCGCGGAAGGAAGGGGGGAAAGTTCGGGAAATCGCCTGCACAAGGGGAAAACGCGTGCAGGCTTGGCAATTTGGCACTTAACGCTCAATGATGGTCGAGACCTCGTCACCATTGATCTGCATCTGATGGCCTTTCTCATCGGTGTACTGTACCAATCCTGTCTCTTTATCGATGGCCGGTTTGCCATCTGTCATGATCATACGGCCATCTTTGGTCGCCATGACGTAATCACTGCTGCAACCGCTCAACAATACCGCCACCAACGCCAAACCCACTGCACTCACCAACCCTTTCATTCTTATCTCCTTCTCGCGACTTCAACTGCAAAAGTGTAGTAATAAATGCTTTCATCGCCAGGAGTAATCGCATCATTCCTAAAGTTATCGGCAGCAATATGCGTTTACAGTAAAAAATGTCGCGCTAAAAGTGGACCGGTGAAGCTTTTCTTCAAATAAAAGCCGCGTGGCAGCGTCATGATTGGCTCGCCATGTTCGCCAATCGCTTCTGTCAGGGCTTTGCTGTTGGCGGCTTTGGGCCGGATTTGCAGCCAGGCGCCGTGCCGGGCGGTGATACGCTCAACCTGGCCGAGCACAATCATATCCATTAACTCTTCCCAGTCTTCCCGCAGCTGCTGCTCCTCTTCCTCGTTGGGATGCCACAATAGCGGTGAACCCACGCGCCGCTCGGCCAGCGGTAGCGCACGATCGCCTTCAATCGGGATCCACAGCACTCGCGCCAGCTTGTGACGCACATGGCTGGTTTCCCAGGTGACGCCGCTATTGCCGGTTAATGGCGCGACGCAGACAAAGGTGGTCTCCAGCGGTTTGCCTTGTGCATCCACCGGGATGGTTTTCAATTCAATGCCGAGATGGGCGAAATCCTGCTCGGCTTTACTGCCGGCGCTGGCGCCTAAATGTAGCTCCAGCAGCATGCCAACCCAGCCTTTATCGCGCTTCAAATCCGCCGGAATGGGCAAGTTGATCTGCGCCGCCAGCGCGGCAAATGTCTGACCTGCCAGCTGCTGGGCACGTTGCAGTAATTCCGCTTCGTTTTCAGGCGGCGATGACAATAAGGGCGAGGAGTGCATGCTAAAACTCACATTGGTTGAAGAGTGAACAGTAAACGCGGCCTGGATTTGTCCACATGGCAGTTAAGTGAATAACGTAGATAATAGCATGATTCAGCATGCTTTTTTAATTGTATAGCCACCAGGCGTCTGCGGTTATCGCAAGGTTATCCCAGCTTGTTATCGACAATGAACAGGTGTTGAACCAAGTTATCCACAGAAAAATGGGGTAACCCCCTGTTACGGCTACCCCTGTTTCCATTTACAGCCTTGACTTTCGCATTTTGAACGCTTTTTTTCCTTTCTTTGACCAGGTTTAGGGCGTTCTCTGTGGATAAAAACGTCGCTGATGGATCTTTGACCGTTCGAAAAAATAGACGCGAGCATAACCCAGGATCCTCATGGGGATTTAATGGTGATGTGAATTTATCATAATGAAAAATATCAATTTTAATGTTATTTCAAGGTTGGCTGATGAGAGTTTTCCGAAGTGGTTATTCACGTCATTCCCGTGTTCTGCACAAAGCTATCCACAGAAAAGGTGAATAAGATCGCTGATAAATCCCCCGTGCTGTTTATAACTTGGCTCATCTCTGTGAGTTATCCTGTTTTTATTCTGCTTGCAGCCCGGTATCCAGTGGTTTACCGCCTGTAAGGAGTGTGAAACAATCAGGCTATTCAAATTTAGCTTTGAGGTAGTCCAGTGATCGATGATGATGGCTACCGCCCGAATGTTGGTATCGTAATCTGTAACAGGCAAGGACAAGTGTTATGGGCCAGGCGCTTTGGACAGCACTCCTGGCAATTTCCTCAGGGAGGCATCAATCCGGGTGAAACCGCTGAACAGGCGATGTATCGCGAACTGTTCGAAGAAGTGGGTTTACACCGCAAAGATGTTCGAATACTTGCTTCAACCCGAAACTGGTTACGCTACAAGTTGCCAAAACGTTTGGTGCGTTGGGACACAAAGCCGGTGTGTATCGGCCAGAAACAAAAGTGGTTTCTTCTGCAGTTGATGTGTAGTGACGCGGAAATCAATGTGCAGCACAGCAGCACGCCTGAATTTGACGGTTGGCGCTGGGTTAGCTTCTGGTATCCGGTGCGTCAGGTGGTCTCTTTCAAGCGCGATGTGTATCGCCGCGTCATGAAAGAGTTCGCTGGCGTGGTGATGTCTATGCAGGAGAGTGCCGGGCAGCGCAATAACGCCGCCCAACGACGTAAAAGAGGATAGGCCACGCCCTTTATGCTCACTCAGTTACGCGAAATAGTAGAGAAAGTGGCGAGTGCTCCACGTCTGAATGAAGCACTCGACATTCTGGTAAACGAAATTTGCCTTGCGATGGAAACCGAGGTTTGCTCGGTTTATCTCGCCGATCACGATCGTCGTTGCTACTACCTGATGGCGACACGCGGGCTAAAAAAGCCGCGTGGTCGTACGGTCACGCTGGCGTTTGACGAAGGCATTGTTGGCCTCGTCGGACGGTTAGCCGAGCCGATCAACCTCGCCGATGCGCAGAGCCATCCCAGCTTTAAATACATTCCTTCTGTTAAAGAGGAGCGTTACCGCTCCTTCCTCGGCGTACCCATTATCAGCCGCCGCCAGCTGCTTGGCGTGTTGGTTATCCAGCAGCGCGAACACCGTCAGTTTGATGAGAGCGAAGAGTCCTTCCTCGTCACGCTCGCCACGCAAATGGCGGGCTTGCTGTCGCAGTCGCAGCTCGGCCAACTTTTTGGACAATTCCGTCAGACGCGCGTCAAAGCCATTGCCGCGTCACCCGGCGTGGCGGTTGCGCCAGGCTGGGTAGATGAAACCCAGCCGCTGCTCGATCAGGTCTCCGCCGCTTCCACCCTTGACGTACAGCGTGAACGTGAGCGTCTGGTGATGGCGATGGGCGAGGCGGGTAACGAATTCCGCCGCTTCAGTAAACGTTTTGCCGCCAGCGTGCAGAAAGAGAGCGCGGCGATCTTCGATCTCTACTCGCACTTGCTCACCGATGCGCGGCTGAAAAAAGATCTGTTTGATGAGATCGAACGCGGATCCGTGGCGGAGTGGGCGGTTAAGCAGGTGATCGAGAAGTTCGCCGAGCAGTTTGCCAATCTGCAGGATCAATATCTGCGTGAGCGCGCCGGCGATTTGCGTGTGCTTGGTCAACGTCTGCTGTTCCACCTCGATGATTCGCTGGTCGGCACCAATGCCTGGCCGGAACGCTTCGTGTTAGTCGCCGATGAACTCACCGCCACCACGCTGGCTGAACTGCCGCAGGAGCGTTTAGCCGGTGTGGTGGTGCGCGATGGCGCGGCCAACTCGCATGCGGCGATTTTGACGCGCGCGATGGGCATTCCAACCGTGATGGGCGCGGATATTTTGCCGGCGCAGCTCAACAAACGTTTGCTGATTGTTGATGGTTATCGTGGCGAAGTGCTGATCGATCCTGAACCGGTGCTGGTGCAGGAATATCAGCGTTTGATCAGCGAAGAGAACGCGCTGAGCAAAATGGCTGAAGGCGTGGTCGAGCAGCCCGGCGAGCTGAAAAGCGGTGAACGGGTTCAGGTGATGCTGAATGCCGGACTTAGCCCGGAACACGAGCGGGCGCTCGACAGCTGGGTTGACGGCATTGGCCTGTATCGCACCGAAATCCCTTTCATGCTGCATAACGGCTTCCCGTCTGAAGAGGAGCAGGTAGCTCAGTATCAGGGCATGTTGCAGCTGTTCTACGACAAGCCGGTCACGCTGCGTACCCTCGATGTCGGCGCCGATAAACAGCTGCCGTACATGCCGATTAGCGAAGAGAATCCCTGTCTTGGCTGGCGGGGCATCCGCCTGACGCTCGACCAACCGGAGATCTTCATGGTGCAGGTGCGTGCCATGCTGCGTGCCAACGTGGCGTCCGGCAACCTGAGCATTTTGCTGCCGATGATCAGCCATATCGACGAGATTGATGAAGCGCGTCGTCTGATCGATCGCGCCGGTCGTGAAGTGGAAGAGATGCTGGGCTATGTGATTCCCAAGCCGCGCATTGGCATCATGATTGAAGTGCCGTCGATGCTGTTTATGATCCCGCATCTGGCGGATCGTATCGATTTCATCTCAGTGGGGACCAACGATCTCACGCAATATCTGCTGGCGGTTGATCGCAACAATACGCGCGTGGCGAATCTGTATGATTCCCTGCATCCGGCGATGCTGCGGGCGCTGCACACCATTGCCAGTGAAGCCCGCCAGGCCAAACTGGAGCTGTGCTTGTGTGGTGAAATGGCCGGCGATCCGATGTGCGTCGCGCTGCTGGTGGGGATGGGTTATCACCACCTCAGCATGAACGGTAAAAACGTGCCGCGCGTGAAATATCTGCTGCGCCATCTCGATTTTGAGGAAGCGCAGAAGCTCAGCGAGCAGGGACAGGCGGCGCATACGGCATCGGAAGTGCGCCATTTAGTCTCTAACTTTATGGAGCGTCGCGGTTTAGGCGGCCTGATTCGCGGCGGGCGTTAACGGTTACAACTTGCCGGACTCTGTATACCCGGGCTGTGCTATTATGCGCGGCCTTTTATTATATCAACCCTTAGCCAGACCCGTTTCAGGGCAGAAAAAACGATGGTGAAAGATGACTGACGGCTACATTTCGTTTCCCCAATTCGATCCGGTAATTTTCTCTATCGGACCGGTTTCGCTTCACTGGTACGGCTTGATGTACCTGGTGGGCTTTATCTTTGCCATGTGGCTGGCGACACGTCGTGCCAACAAACCGGGCAGCGGCTGGAAAAAAGAAGAAGTGGAGAACCTGCTGTACGCGGGCTTCCTCGGCGTCTTCCTCGGCGGCCGCATCGGCTATGTGCTTTTCTATAACTTGCCGCTGTTCCTTGAGAATCCGCTGTATCTGTTTAAGGTTTGGGATGGCGGTATGTCGTTCCATGGCGGTTTGATTGGCGTCATCGTGGTGATGTTGATCTTCGCACGCCGCACCAAGCGTACCTTCTTCCAGGTGGCTGATTTTATTGCGCCGCTGATCCCGTTTGGTTTGGGTGCTGGTCGTCTTGGCAACTTTATCAACGGTGAACTGTGGGGCCGCGTAGCGCCAGACTTCAAATACGCCATGCTGTTCCCGGGCTCACGCAGCGAAGATATCGCGCTGGCGGCGAATAATCCGCAGTACCAGGATTTGCTGAATACCTACGGCGTGCTGCCGCGTCATGCGTCACAGCTGTATGAGCTGTGCCTTGAAGGCATCGTGCTGTTCATCATCCTGAACCTGTTTATTCGCAAGCCGCGTCCGATGGGCAGCGTCTCTGGCTTGTTCCTGATTGGCTACGGCGCATTCCGCATCATCGTTGAATTCTTCCGCCAGCCGGATGCGCAGCTTGGCCTGTTCGAAGGCGGCGTCAGCATGGGACAAATTCTGTCGATCCCGATGATTCTGGCCGGGGTGATTATGATGATTTGGGCGTATCGTCGTCGTCCGCAGCAACAAACTCGTGAGGTAAAATGAAACAGTATCTGGACCTAATGCAACATGTGCTGAATGAAGGCGCAGAAAAGGCCGACCGCACCGGAACCGGCACGCTCTCCATCTTTGGCCACCAGATGCGTTTCAATTTGCAGGACGGTTTTCCGCTGGTTACCACCAAGAAAGTGCACCTGCGCTCGATCATTCATGAGCTGCTGTGGTTCCTCAAAGGCGACACCAACATCGGTTATCTGAAAGACAACAAGGTAACGATTTGGGACGAATGGGCAGATGATAACGGCGATCTTGGCCCGGTGTACGGTAAGCAGTGGCGCAGCTGGGGCAGCGCTTCGGGCGAAGAGATTGATCAGATTAGCAAAGTGATTGAGCAACTGAAGCGCGACCCGGATTCCCGTCGCATCATCGTTTCGGCGTGGAACGTGGGCGAACTGGATCAGATGGCGCTGGCACCTTGCCATGCCTTCTTCCAGTTCTACGTTGCCAACGGCAAGCTCTCTTGCCAGCTGTATCAGCGCTCGTGCGACATCTTCCTCGGTCTGCCCTTTAATATCGCCAGCTATGCGCTGCTGGTGCATATGGTGGCGCAGCAGTGCGATCTCGAAGTGGGTGATTTTGTCTGGACCGGCGGCGACACGCATCTGTACAGCAATCACCTTGAGCAGGCGCGACTGCAATTGACGCGTGAACCGCGTCCGCTGCCGAAGCTGGTGATCAAGCGTAAACCGGCCTCAATCTTCGACTATCAGTTCGAAGATTTCGAGATTGAAGGCTACGATCCGCATCCAGCGATTAAAGCGCCCGTAGCGATTTAACTCTTTTTACCCGTCGTGGTCGCCATTCATGGCGACCACGACTCAACCGCAGCTCAATCCCCAGCCGCACCTCAATTCTGAATCCGCCTCGCAAAAATCTGTATCTCTCTGCACATCCCAGCGATTCCCTGCGCAGCGTTCCCCAACGCGTCACTCTGCCGCTTGTTGGGTATCCTCTCGGCGGGCAAATTAGCCGCCATGAACAGAAACGATAACCACGGCTTCACCTTGCCTGAACTGTTATTGGTGATGGTGATCGCTGGCATCCTCAGCGTGGGTGCCTTACAAGGCTGGCAGCGCTGGCAGCAGTACCAACAGCTGCGCGACAGCGTGCTGCAACTGCAGGGATTCCTGCTGCGGCTGCGTGCCCATGCCAACTGGCATAATCGCGATCTTACGCTGTGGTTGCAGCCAGGCGAGAACGGTTGTCTTGGCGCAGGAGCAAAGCCCGCGGAGGGCTGCGCGCTGCCATCACGCTGGCTGTATAAGCCGCCGCATGACAGCGTGCGCATCGTCGCCATCACCGGTGACGTCGGTTTCTACGGTCGGCGCGATGTCGCGCGCCCTGGCAGCATCGATCTTGCCAGCGATGCCGGGCGCTGGCGTTTAATCATCTCTGCCAGAGCACGCATCCGCGCCTGCCAGCCGGGAGAGAAAGGATGCGAATAGCGCAGAGCGGTTTCAGTCTGCTGGAGATGCTGATTGCCATGGCGATTGGCGCGGTATTGATGATTAGCGTCGGGCGTTTTTTGCCGCTGCTGCTCGAGCAGAATCTGCGCCTGCAACAGCGCGTGCAGTTACAACAGGAACTGCAGCAGATCGCCCATACGCTGCAAAAGGCATTGCGCCGTGCAGGTTATTGTCACGGTCAGTGCAGTGGTTCGGCATTGACGCTGGTCACTAACGGCAGCTGCGTATTGCTGCGCTGGGATGAAAACAGCAATGGTCGCTGGGAGGGCGTGGGCCACAGCGAAAGTGATTATTACGGCTATCGACTGCGCAGTGGGCAGCTTGAAATGCAGCGTGGCGTGGATGAGTGCAGCAGCAGCGGCTGGGAGAAACTGTCCGATCCGGCCTTTCTCACGCTTGATGCCTTCCAAGTCGAACGCCAAGGCTCGCGCCTTATCCTGCAGCTGGCCGGACACGTCGGTAACCAAAGTGTGGCGCTGGAAAACTGGATTGAAGGAATCAATCTGTGAAGCAACGCGGCAATAGCACGCTGGGCATGGTGCTGATGATGTTACTGATGGGCGGATTGACGCTGCACGCGACGCGCAGCCAGCTGTCGCAAAGCATGGTGTTAGTGGCTGATGAGCAGCAGCACAGTAAGGATTTCTGGCAGGCGCAGGCTGCATTAGCGTGGGGTAGCGTACAAAACTGGCCGCTGGCAACCGGCTGGCAATGCCAGCAGTGGGCGGCAGAACAGTGGCAAAGTTGCTTGTTAAGAATGGAGGATGACAATGCGTTGTTATCAGGGCATGGAGAAGGGCAGGCGCTATGGCTTTATCGTTGGGTATCGATGCGCAACACGCAGCCGCAGCCGCAAGAGCATGGCTGGATTGATTACTGTCCCCTGTCGCAGCCGGAGCTGTGTCAGCCAGCAGCAGGGCTTTAGTCTGGCAGAAACGCTGGTGGCGATGTTATTGCTGGCGATGACCATCAGCACGTTGCTGCAATACCATCGCGCGCTGGCGCTGGGCTTCAGCCTGCAGTGGCAGCAGCGTCAAGCCTGGCATGTTGCCGGTCAGGCGCTGCTTGGCCATGAGGTTGAGGGCTGGCAAAGCCAGCGCCAGCAGCAGAGCCTGGGCAGTGGCTGTACGCTGGAGCGCGTCACGGTTACGGGACCACAACAGCGTTCGGCCTCTTTAGGGCAGCTCAATTGCCGCTGAGATGGCCTCAGCGGTAGGCATCAATGGCGATAAACGGTAGAGTGGCTCGGCTGCGTGCGTGCAGCCAACGCACCTGCGGCATGAAGTATGACGGGTATATCTTTGAAGGAGAATTATGTTCCGGGTCTATCATTCCAATCAGCTTGATCTGTTGAAAAATCTGGCAGGCATTCTGATTGAAAACCAACCGCTGGCCGATCCGCTTGCTGCTGAGCAGGTGCTAGTGCAAAGCCCGGGAATGGCACAGTGGCTGCAAATGGAGCTGGCCAACAGTTTCGGTATTGCCGCCAACATTGATTTCCCGCTGCCCGCCAGTTTTATCTGGAACATGTTCGTTAAGGTGCTGCCTGATATTCCTGAGGAGAGCGCCTTCACCAAAGCCAGCATGAGCTGGAAGCTAATGCATCGGCTGCCGACACTGCTGGAGCAAGAGGCTTTTCAGCCGCTGCGTCACTACCTCAATGACGACGATGACAAGCGCAAGCTGTATCAGCTCAGCGCCCGCGTGGCCGATCTCTTTGACCAATATCTGGTGTATCGCTCGGACTGGCTCAACAGCTGGGAGCACGGCGAGCTGATTGATGGCTTAGGCGAATCACAACAGTGGCAGGCGCCGCTCTGGTGCGATCTGGTCAACTTCACGGAGAGTCTGGGCCAGCCGATGTGGCATCGTGCCAATCTCTATGCTCGCTTTATCCATAAGCTTGAGCAGGCAGATACGCCACCGCCCGGTCTGCCACAACGCGTGTTCATTTGTGGTATCTCCGCGCTGCCGCCGGTCTACTTGCAGGCGCTGGAGGCGCTAGGTCGGCACATCGATATTCATCTGCTGTTCACCAATCCTTGCCGCCACTACTGGGGCGACATTCAGGATTACGCCTTCCTGGCGAAGCTGCAAAGCCGCCAGCGCCGCCGAATTCAATCGGATGAAATGCAGCCACTTTTCCGCGATCCGACCAGCGCCTCGGCACTGTTTAATGACCTCGGCGAGCAGCAGTTAACCAATCCACTGCTGGCGTCCTGGGGCAAACTCGGGCGCGATAATCTGTTTTTACTGAGCCAGATGGAATCTGCTGCCAACGACATTGATGCCTTCGTGGAAATGTCGCAAGACAACCTGCTGCACAGCCTGCAAGCGGACCTGCTCAACCTGGATGATAAAGCGGTGATCGGGTTAAACGCCGGAGAGCTGGCCGACAGCCGCGAGAAGCGCCTGCTCGATCCGCAAGATCGTTCGATCACGCTGCAGGTCTGTCACAGCGCTCAGCGCGAGGTCGAAGTGCTGCAGGATCATCTGCTGACGCTAATGGAAGCCGATCCGGCGCTTAAGCCACGCGACATCATTGTGATGGTGGCCGACATCGACAGCTATGCACCTTTCATTCAGGCCGCTTTTGCCAGCGCGCCGAGTGAACGTTATTTACCTTTTGCCATCTCGGACCGGCGCGCCAGCCAGGCGCACCCGGCGATTCTGGCACTGCTCAGTTTACTGGCGCTGCCGGAGAGCCGTTTTGCCTCGGAAGATGTGCTGGCGCTGCTGGAAGTTCCGGCGTTAGCGCAGCGTTTCTCAGTGGATGAAAGCGGCCTGCGTCTGCTGCGTCGCTGGGTGATGGAATCGGGTATTCGCTGGGGATTAGATGATGCCAGCGTTGAAGCATTGGCACTGCCGGTTACCGGGCAACATACCTGGCGCTTTGGTCTGCAGCGCATGCTGCTGGGCTATGCGCTAGAGAGCAGAAATGGCGACTGGCAAGGCATTCTGCCGTATGACGAATCCAGTGGATTGATCGCCGAGCTGGCGGGGCATCTGGCCGAATTACTGTCGCGACTTGAACAGTGGCGCGCCCGTCTGGCCGAAGAGCGCTCGTTAGCCGAGTGGATGCCGTTGTGTCGGGAACTGATTGAAAACTTCTTCAGCGGTGATGCTGAAAGTGAAGCCGCGCTGCTGCTGGTTGAAACACAGTGGCAGCAGATTATCGAACAAGGCATGCAGGCGGCCTATCAACAGCCCATTCCGGTTACGTTGTTGCGTGATGAACTGCGTTCGCGCCTCGATCAGCAGCGAATTAGCCAGCGTTTCCTCGCCGGTCCAATCAACTTCTGTACGCTGATGCCGATGCGCTCCATTCCTTTCAAGGTAGTGTGCTTGTTGGGAATGAACGACGGCGTTTACCCGCGTACCTTAGCGCCTCTGGGCTTTGATTTAATGCAGCAGCAGATGCGTAAAGGCGATCGTAGCCGCCGCGATGATGACCGCTATCTGTTCCTCGAAGCGCTGATTTCGGCGCAGCAGCAGCTGTACATCAGCTATATCGGCCGGGCAATTCAGGACAACACGGAGCGCTATCCGTCGGTATTGGTGAGTGAGCTAGTGGATTATCTCGGGCAGAGTTTCCGTTTGCCGGGCGATGAAGCCTGTGAACCTGATGTTAGCGAGCAGCGCGTACGCGAACACCTGCAGAAGCTGCATAGCCGTATGCCCTTTGCCGCTGAGAACTTCCAGCCGGGCGCACAAGGCCAAAGTTTTGCCGCCGAGTGGCTGCCAGCGGCCAGCGGCAGCGGTGTGGCGCAGCCGCATTTCGTACAGCCATTACCTGCCGTGCCGTTAGAGACCTTGTCGCTGGAACAACTGCTACGCTTCTGGCGACATCCGGTGCGCGCCTGGTTCCAGCAGCGCTTAGGGGTTGCCTTCTGGATGGAGGAGAGTGAACTGCCCGACAGCGAACCGTTCGCGCCGGACAGCCTGGAGCGCTACCAAATTAACGCCCAGCTGTTGAACACGCTGGTCAACGGTGACGATCCGGCGCAGCTGTATGCTCGCCATCGCGCCGCGGGCAATCTGCCTTATGGCCCATTCGGGGAACTTTTCTGGCAGAGCCAGACCGAAGAGATGCAGGAAGTGGCGGCTGAAGTGAGTGGTCAGCGCCAGCCGGCCGAGAGTTGGGAGATCAACCTGAAGTTGGCTGAGGTGCAATTGACCGGTTGGCTGACTCAGGTGCAAGCTGATGGGCTGCTACGCTGGCGTCCGGGCGTACTCAATTTGAATGATGGCCTGCTGTTATGGCTGGAGCATCTGGTGTATTGCGCGCTAGGCGGTACGGGTGAAAGCCGCATGTACGGGCGCAAGCAAAGCCATTGGCGCTTCACTGCGCTGGCATCCGAACAGGCGTTAGCGCTGCTCAATGAGTACGTTGCAGGTTATCAGGCCGGGTTGGTTCAGCCGCTGATGCTGCTGAACAAGTCTGGCGGTGCCTGGCTGGAGGCGAGCTTTGATAGCAAGACTCACCAGTTGCTGGAAGACGAAGCAACGCAGAAAAAGGCACTTAACAAACTGCTGCAAGCCTGGCAGGGTGGTTTCCAGGTGGAAGGCGAGGGCAGCGATCCCTATCTGCAGCGCCTTAGCCGTACACTGGATGAAGCGACGGTAGAGGCAATGACTGCCGCCGCACGCCAATGGTATTTACCGGTGCGTCTCGCGCATCAACATGATGATTAGCAATCGGGCGCGGCTTAGTTCGAAGCTGTTCCCAACACTATAAAAAAGTTTTTCTATTTCACCGCTGGACACACAGCCAGCGGAAAAGGGTAACGTAAGGGGTTTAAATGCGGATCTACGCACGCTGTATAGGAGCGCTGCTGCTGAGCACGTTGGCGCTGAATGCCTTTGCCGATACCGATCGCGGCTGGCAACCCATCAATGAAACCATTCGTAAAAGCGATCACGATCCACGCAGTTACCAGGCGATTACCTTAAGCAACGGCATGACCGTACTGCTGGTCTCAGACAAGGACGCGCCGAAATCTCTGGCAGCACTGACGTTGCCGATTGGTTCGCTGGATGATCCCAATCAGCAACTGGGTCTGGCGCACTATCTCGAGCACATGGTGCTGATGGGGTCTAAGCGTTATCCGCAGCCTGATAACCTTGCCGAATTCCTGAAAAAACACGGCGGCAGCCACAATGCCAGCACCGCGTCCTATCGCACGGCGTTCTATCTGGAAGTGGAGAACGATGCGCTGCAGCCCGCGGTAGATCGTCTGGCCGATGCGATTGCCGAGCCGCTGCTCGATCCGGTCAATGCCGATCGTGAGCGCCATGCCGTCAATGCCGAACTCACCATGGCCCGCTCACGCGATGGTTTGCGCATGGCGCAGGTTGGGGCTGAAACCCTTAATCCGGCCCATCCCGGCTCACGCTATTCTGGCGGTAATCTGGATACGTTAAGTGATAAACCAGACAGCAAATTGCATCAGGCGTTGACCGATTTTTACCGCAGCCATTATTCGGCCAACCTGATGAAGGCGGTGATTTACAGTAATAAACCGCTGCCGGAGATGGCCGACATTGCGGCAAAAACTTTTGGTCTTGTCGCTAATCATCAGACCATGATACCGAAGATCGACGTACCGGTGGTGACCGATGCGCAGAAGGGCATTATCATTCACTACGTGCCGGCTCAGCCGCGCAAGCAGTTAAAAATTGAGTTCCGCATTCCTAATAACAGCGATCGGTTCCGCAGTAAAACCGACACGCTGATCAGCTATATCCTCGGCAATCGCAGCAAAAATACCCTCAATGATTGGCTGCAAAAGCAGGGCCTGTCGGACGGCGTCAGTGCCGGTGCCGATCCCATGACCGAGCGTAACAGCGGCGTGTTCGCCATCAGCGTGTCGTTGACCGATAAAGGTCTGGCGCAGCGCGATGAGGTGGTCGCCGCCGTATTTAACTATCTCGATATGCTGCGTAATAAGGGCATCAGCAAAGATTACTTTGATGAAGTTTCTCACGTGCTGGCGCTGGATTTCCGCTATCCGTCGATCACGCGCGATATGGATTACATCGAATGGTTGGTGGATACCATGCTGCGGGTGCCGGTTGAACACACGCTGGATGCGCCCTATCTGGCCGATCAATTCGATCCTGCAGCCATCAAAGCGCGTCTTGATGAAATGACGCCGCAGAATGCGCGCATCTGGTATATCAGCCCGCAGGAGCCGCATAACAAAGAAGCTTACTTTGTGAATGCGCCGTATCAGGTGGATAAAATCAGTGACACGCAGTTCAGTGACTGGCAACAGCGAGCCAGCCAGCTCCAGCTGTCGATGCCAACCCTGAATCCCTATATTCCGTCTGATTTCGCCATCATGCCTTCCGCAGGTAAAACTTACGATCATCCGGTCGCGCTCACCAATGGCGACAGCATGCGCATCTACTGGATGCCAAGCCAGATTTTCGCCAGTGAACCCAAAGCTGCCATCACCTTAGCGCTGCGCAATAAAGCCGCGATTAGCGATGCCCGTCAGCAGGTGCTATTTGGTTTGAATGACTATCTCTCCAGTCTGGCACTGGATGAGTTGAACTCGCAGGCATCGGTTGGCGGCATCAGCTTCTCCACTGGCGAAGATGATGGCATCGTGTTTAGCGCCAGCGGCTTTACCCAACGTTTGCCGGAGTTGCTGAAAAAACTGGTGGAAGGCTATGCCACCTTTACGCCGGATCAACAGCAGTTGGAGCAGGCCAAATCATGGTATCTGGACCGCCTGGAAGCCGCCGAAAAAGGCAAAGCGTTTGAGCAAGCCATTCAACCGATGCAGATGCTGTCGCAGCTGCCTTATACCCAGCGTGAAACGCGCCGCAAACTGGTGAAAGACATCACGCTGAAAGAGGTCACTGATTACCGCGATGCGCTGATTCATCACGCCACGCCAGAGATGATGGTGGTGGGCAATCTCTCAGCGGATCGCGTTACACAGCTGGGTGATGAACTCAAACAGCAGTTGCAGAGCGACGGTCACGGCTACTGGCACAGTGATTATGTGCTGGTAGATAAAGCGATGAAAGCGAACCTGCAGAAAGCGGGCAGCAGCACCGACTCGGCGCTGGCGGCGCTCTATGTGCCGCTGGGGTATAGCGAATATGCCAGTATGGCGAACAGCACCATGCTCAGCCAGATTGTGCAGCCCTGGTTCTACAATCAGCTGCGTACCGAAGAGCAGCTCGGTTATGCCGTGTTTGCCTATCAGATGCCGATTGGTCGCCAATGGGGGATCGGTTTCCTATTGCAAAGCAACAGCAAACAACCTGCCTTCTTACTGCAACGCTTCGAGGCCTTTTATCCGCAGGCTGAACAGCGCCTGCGCACCATGAAACCGGAAGATTTCGCGCAGTATCAGCAGGCGCTGATCAATGATATGAAGCAGCGCCCGCAGACGCTGGATGAAGAGGCGAACCGCTTTAACCGTGACTTTAAGCGGCAGAACTTTGCTTTCGATACGCGTGAAAAAGCGATTGAGCAAATTCAAACGCTGACGCCAGCGGGTCTGGCCGACTTCTTCCATCAGGCGGTGTTAGCGCAACAAGGCATGGCGATGATTTCGCAGATTGGCGGTAGCCATGATGGCTCAACCAAAGATGACTACGCGCCATTGCCCGGCTGGACCACCTGGGATGAGGTGCAGAAATTGCAGCAATCATTGCCAGTGAAGAGTGATGCGCAATGAGTTTGTTACCTGAAACCCTCAATCCCCTGACGCTGCCGCTGCGCGGTGAGCGTCTGATTGAAGCCTCAGCCGGAACAGGCAAGACCTTTACCATCGGTCTGCTCTATCTGCGCCTGCTGCTCGGGTTAGGTGGACAAAATGCGTATTCCCGTCCGCTGTCGGTAGAAGAAATTTTGGTGGTGACCTTTACCGAGGCTGCTACCGCCGAGCTGCGTGGACGTATTCGTGCCAACATCCATGAGCTGCGATTGGCCTGCCTGCGCGGCGTCAGCGGCAACCCGATGCTGATGCAACTGTTGCAGGAGATTCCGCAGCCTGCTGATGCGGCTTCGCTGCTTTTGGCCGCCGAACGTCAAATGGATGAGGCGGCGATTTTCACGATTCACGGCTTCTGCCAGCGCATGCTCAATCTCAACGCCTTTGAGTCGGGAATGTTGTTTGAACAACAGCTGATTGAAGATGAGCAGCTGTTGCTGCGTCAGGCGACGGCCGATTTCTGGCGTCGTCACTGCTATCCGCTAACGCTGGATGTGGCGCGCGTGATCGTCAGCGAATGGAGCGGTCCGGAGCAGCTACTGGCGACGTTACGTCCGTGGTTGCAGGGCGAATCACCTGGCCTGCGCCTGCCGCCGGCCGACAGTGAAACGCTGGCCTCGCGCCATAGCGAAAACCTGGCGCTTATCGCCGCCATGAAAGCGCAATGGCAGGCGGCGGGTGAAGAGGTGCTGGCGCTGGTCGGTCAATCCGATGTGGATAAGCGCAGCTACAGCAGCAAAAATTTGCCGGTTTGGGTCAACAAGGTAAGTTTCTGGGCGCAAAGCGAAACGCGTGACTATCAGGTGCCCGCTGAACTGGCGCGTTTTGGTCAGCGCATGCTTGAAGAGAAGACTAAGAAGGGCAATCCGCCGCATCATGCTTTATTCGACGCCATCGACAGCTTCCTCGCGCAGCCGCTTTCGCTGCGCGATTTAGTGATTGCGCGAGCGCTGGTCGAGGTGCGAGCGGCAGTACGCAAAGAGAAACGGCAGCAGGCGCTACTCGGTTTTGATGACCTGTTAAGCCGCCTTGACGAAGCGCTGCAGCAGCCAGGCGGCGAGCAGCTAGCGCACGCTATCCGCCAGCGCTTTCCGGTCGCGTTGATCGATGAGTTTCAGGATACCGATCCGCTGCAATACCGTATTATCCGCACGCTGTATATCAATCAGCCAGCCCATGCGCTACTGCTGATTGGCGATCCGAAGCAGGCGATCTATGCGTTTCGTGGCGCGGATATCTTTACCTACATTCGCGCGCGTAGTGAAGTGAGTGCGCACTACACGCTGGATACCAACTGGCGCTCCTCGCCAGCGATGGTCAACAGCGTCAACCAGCTGTTTGCGCGCCTCGACGCGCCATTCTTGTTTGCCGATATTCCGTTCCTGCCGGTGCACTTCGCGCCCCCTAATCAGCAGCTCTCGCTCAGTATCGACCAGGTTGAGCAAGCCGCATTGCGCTTCTGGCTGCAGCCGGGTGACGGCTGCAGCGTGGGCGATTATCAGCAAAGGTTGGCGCAGCAGTGTGCTGCTGATATTAGTCGCTGGTTGCAGGCGGGACAGCAGCAGCGCGCGATGCTGGGTAAAGCAGCGGCGGTGCGGCCGGTGCAAGCCTCGGATATCACGGTGCTGGTGCGCAGCCGTAACGAAGCCAACCTGATTCGCGAAGCATTGAATCTTCTCGGCATCCCGTCGGTTTACCTCTCGAACCGCGATAGCGTCTACACCACGCCGGAAGCGCGCGAACTGTTGTGGCTGCTGCAGGCCGTGCTGGCACCGGAGCAGGAGCGTATGCTGCGCACCGCGCTGGCTACCTCGCTGTTTGCCTTTGATGCCTCACAACTTGATGCGCTGGATCAGGATGCGCGCGGCTGGGACGAACTGGTTGACACCTTTGCCCGTTGGCAACTGGTGTGGCAGCAGCGCGGCGTGTTGCCGATGCTGCGTGAAATGATGCTGGAGCGTCAGCTGGCCGAAAATCTGCTGGCTTCTGACAATGGCGAACGGCGCCTGACCGATTTACTGCACCTGGGTGAATTGTTGCAGGAGGCGGCTGCGCAGCTGGATAGCCCGCATGCGCTGGTGCGCCATCTGGCACAGCAGATTGCGCGTCCGGATAGCCAGTCGGCCAGCCAGCAGCTGCGTCTGGAGAGCGATCGCCATCTGGTGCAGATTGTTACCATTCATAAATCTAAAGGGTTGCAATATCCGCTGGTGTGGCTGCCGTTTGCCGCCGGATTCCGTGAAGCGGATACCGCGCTGTATCACGATCGTGAGAACTTCAACGCAGTACTGGATCTGCAAGCCGATGAGGAGAGCCTGGCGTTGGCTGAACAGGAACGTCTGGCGGAAGATCTGCGCCTGCTCTACGTGGCGTTGACCCGCTCGATCTTTCACTGCAGCGTTGGCGTGGCGCCACTGTTTCGTGGCACGCGCAAAAAAGAAGGTGCGAGCGATTTGCACAAAAGCGCGCTCGGGTTCCTGCTGCAACGCGGCGAGGCGGCGACGGCTGAACAGCTCGCTACATTACTGCATGAAATGGACGCAGCGGGCACAGACGTGGTGCTGGCGGATGACATTGATGCTGAGCGCTGGCAGGTCGATGCGGTCGCCGATAGCGCGCTGAGCGCACGTGCTGTGACGCGGGTACTGGCCGATCCCTGGCGTGTGACCAGCTATTCCGGTTTACAGCAGCACAGTTCGCATCGCTTACTCGATGTGATGCCGAACTTCGATGTTGAAGCGGCGGGCGAAGAGGATCTTGAAGAAGAGCGGGAAGCCGCCTTGACGCCACACCACTTCCCGCGCGGCGCCGCACCCGGCACATTTTTGCATGAGTTGTTCGAGTCGCTGGATTTCCCGCAACCGCCCAGCGAGGAGAAACTGGCGCAGCATCTGCAACAAAATGGCTATCCGCTGCACTGGCAACCGATGCTGAGCGAGTGGATCACGCGCGTGCTGAGCACGCCGCTGAATGCGCAGGGCATTCATTTGGCGCAGGTGCAGAGCAGCGATCGTTTGGTGGAGATGGCGTTCTATCTGCCGATTGATAATGTGCTGACCGCGCATGAACTGAGCGCGTTGATCTCCCAGGATGCGTTATCGGCTCAGGCTCCGCCGCTGGATTTCCGTCAGGTGCAGGGCATGCTGAAGGGCTTTATTGATCTGGTCTTCCGCTGGCAGGGTAAATACTATCTGCTGGACTATAAATCCAACTGGCTTGGCGACAGCCACGAAGCTTATACGCCGCAGGCAATGGCGCAGGCAATGATCGATCATCGCTACGATTTGCAGTACCAGCTCTACACGTTGGCGCTGCACCGCTATTTACAACATCGTGTGCCGGATTATGATTATGAGCAGCACTTCGGCGGCGTTTTCTATCTCTTCCTGCGTGGCATGGACGGCAGCTCGCCCGATAACGGCGTGTTCCACACGCGTCCCACTTTCGACTTTGTCTCACACCTTGATAGCCTGTTTCGCGGGCCAGGAGAGTCAGCATGAGCAGCATGACAGCGCTTTTATCCCAGGCGGCTGAGCTGCGCTTGCTGCGCTCATTGGACGTTCAGTTTGCCCAACTGCTGGCCGATGACGATCAGCCGGCGCGCTTGCTTCTGGCGGCATGCCTGAGTGCCGAAGCCGGGGATGGGCATGTCTGTTTGCCGCTGACGCAGCTCATCCGTGACAATCTTTTCAAGGGGCGTCATCCAGAATTGGCGCACGCTATCTGGCAAGCGGCGGGAGAGCCGCAGGATTGGCCTGCGTTGTTGAACGGCTGGTCTGCGCTCAGTGATAGCGAGCAGGCGGCGCCGATTGTATTAAGCGAAGATCGTCTTTACCTGCATCGTCTCTGGCACAACGAAGGGCAGGTAGCACACTTCTTTCAGTCACAGTCGGCAGCACAGCCTTTTGCACCCGAACAGGTAAGAGCCGTGCTGGATCAGCTATTTGGCACCGAACCGGATAACTGGCAGAAAATTGCGGCTGCCGTGGCGCTGACGCAGAAAACGGCGGTGATTTCGGGTGGTCCAGGGACCGGGAAAACCACCACCGTGGCAAAACTGCTGGCCGCGCTGATCCGTCTCAGCGAAGGTGCGCTGCGGGTTCAGTTAGCCGCACCAACCGGAAAAGCGGCGGCGCGTCTTACCGAATCACTCGGTAAAGCGCTGCAGAAGTTGCCGGTCAGCGAGACGGAGCGTCAGCGCTTCCCCGCCGATGCCACCACGTTACACCGTTTGTTAGGCGCGCAGCCGGAAACGCAGCGCTTGCGCTATCACGCCGGAAATCCGTTACATCTGGATGTGCTGGTAGTAGATGAAGCCTCGATGGTGGATCTCGGCATGATGGCCAATCTCATTGCCGCCCTGCCACCGCAGGCGCGGGTCATTTTTCTTGGCGATCGCGATCAGCTGGCATCCGTGGAAGCGGGCGCGGTGCTGGGTGATATCTGCCGCTGTGCTGAAGCGGGTTACAGCCCTGCGCGTGCAGCACAACTCAGCGAACTCACCGGCTGTGCGGTGGCGGGCAATGATGATGTCAGCGCCCCCGCTGTGCGCGATGCGATTTGCCTGCTGCGTAAAAGTTACCGCTTTGACGCTAATTCCGGCATCGGCCAGTTGGCCAGCGCCGTTAACGCGGGAGATGCAAAAGCCGTGGAAGCGGCGTTTCAGGCGGGATTCAGCGATATCACCCGCCAACCGCTGAATGATAGTGATGCTTATCAGGCGATGCTGACGGAGATTGCCGCAGGCTATCAACCTTTCCTCAGGTTAATTAGCCAGCGGGCAGATGCGGCGGAGATTATTGCGGCGTTTGGCCGTTATCAGCTGCTGTGCGCGCTGCGCGAAGGACCCTTTGGGGTGCAGGGGTTGAATCAGCGTATTGAGCAGAAGCTCATACAACTGCAGTTGATTCGTCGTCCCACCGGCGGCAGTCGTTGGTATCAGGGACGTCCGGTGATGGTGACGCGCAACGATAGCGCGCTGGGTCTGTTTAACGGTGATATCGGCATTACGTTGTTCGACGATGAAGGCCTGCTAAAAGTGTTCTTCCCATTGCCGGATGGCAGCATTAAAGCGGTACAGCCAAGTCGTTTACCCACACACGATACCGCGTGGGCGATGACGGTGCATAAATCGCAGGGGTCGGAGTTTGATCACACGGCGTTAGTGATGCCGGCGCAGTTTCTACCGGTGCTAACCCGTGAACTGATTTACACCGCGATTACCCGCGCGCGTAAGCAGCTGACGTTATACAGCGATGACAGTGTGTTCCGCCGCGCGGTGCAGTTACGTACCCAGCGACGCAGCGGATTACTCGAGCGGTTAAGCGAGGAATAAACCCGGTCGGCATCAATGCCGCCCCTACAAATGCACCGTAGGGTCGGCATTCATGGCGACCTCTTCCCGATGCGCATAAATGCCCACCAGCAAGTGCTAACCCAAATCCGCCATCAGCACCTTTGAACGGCGCTGATAGTTGTACATCTGCTTTTTGCTCTCAGGCAGCGACTCAATATCCACCGGCGTGAAACCGCGCTCCTGGAACCAATGAATGCTGCGCGTGGTTAATACGAACAGCTTCTTGAGACCCATCTGGCGCGCTTGTAACGCTACGCGATCCAACAGCAGTTCGCCACGTGACGAGCTGCGGTAATCCGGATGCACCGCGACGCAAGCCATCTCGCCAATCTGTTCATCGGGGAAAGGGTAGAGCGCTGCGCAGGCAATGGTGAGATTATCACGCTGAATGATGGTGAATTTATCGATCTCCATCTCCAGCTGTTCGCGTGAACGGCGCACCAAAATTCCTTGCTGCTCCAGCGGGCGAATCAATTCCAGAATGCCGCCGATATCATTGATGTTGGCACGACGAATTTGCTCGGCGGACTCCATGACAATCTGTGTACCGATCCCGTCGCGCGAGAACAACTCTTGCAGCAAAGCACCGTCTTCCTGATAGCTAATCAGATGACTACGGCGCACGCCGCTGCGGCAGGCTTTTACCGCGCCGCGCAGGAAACGTACGGTGCCAGAGAGAAAATCGCCGTCGCTCTCCATCTCGTCGATACGCGCCTGTGCTTCATTCGGGAACAGTTCGGAAATAATGGCGCCTTCACGATTGGTCACGCCCTGCTCAGAGCAGAAACCAATCATCTTCTCTGCCTTGAGCTTAATCGCCAGCTGCGTTGCCACCTCTTCTGAGGTCAGATTGAAGCTTTCACCGGTGACAGAAACCGCAACCGGACCGAGTAGCACAATGGCGTCGTTGTCCAGCTGGCGATGAATCGCTTCTTCATCAATACGACGGATACGGCCGCTGTGGCAGTAATCGACACCATCATCCACGCCCAGCGGCTGCGCGATAATGAAGTTACCGCTCACCACATTAATATGCGCGCCTTGCAGCGGCGTGTTGTTGAGGCTCATCGACAGACGCGCGGTGATATCCAGCTGTAAGCGGCCGGCGGCCTGCTTCACTAGCTCGAGCGATTGCGCATCGGTGACGCGTGTGTGTTTGTGGTAAATCGGTTCCAGCTGTTGCTGGGCCATGCTGGCATCAATCTGCGGACGCGCACCGTAGACCACCACTAAACGAATGCCAAGGCTATGCAGCAGACCGATATCATTGACGATGCTAGAGAAGTTCTCATGCTCGATGGCCTCGCCACCTAACATGATGACAAATGTCTTGTCGCGGTGGGTATTTATATAGGGAACGGTATGGCGAAAACCCTGAACCAGTTCTGTACTACGTTCCTTCACGGCAAAACCCTCTTTGCATTTTTATTCGTAATTTTCGTATTTTTATGCTGTTTTGCCCATTAATGCAAGCGCCGGGCCTGACGTTACTTTACGATTTTCCTGATGCAACACGCGCTAACAGACTGCATTATCTGGGTTTTCCGGTAAGACAAGACATTTCTCATCGAATAAAGTTTTCGCCTTCTTGCCATCAAGTGACGATTTTTTAGACATTACACAGCAGTTGGAGCGGCATGTCCGAAGCTTTCACACGACGACGATTATTACAGGGTGCAGGCGCACTATTAATGCTTAGCGTCACGCGCACCGGGCTGGCAGCCAGCCAGCATATTGTGGCGGTGCGCATCTGGCCATCATCGACGTATTCCCGCGTTACCCTGGAATCGAATGTTTCCCTCAAGTACAAGCAGTTCACGCTGAGTCATCCCGATCGCCTGGTTATTGATATCGAAAATATGCACATCAATCCGGTACTGAAAGGCGTGGATAAACTGGTGCGTGTGGATGATCCCTATATCAAAACGGCACGCGTTGGCCAGTTTGATGCCAACACGGTACGCCTTGTGCTGGAGTTGAAACGCAGCATCGCGCCGAAGACTTTCACCCTGGCACCAGTGGCCGGTATCAAGCATCGTTTAGTGGTCGATCTCTATCCCAGCCAGCAGTCGCGGGAAGAGGATCCGCTACTGGCATTACTGCAGGATTACAATCAGGGCGATCTTGAACGCGATCAGCCGGTGCAGGCGGCGCTGCCGGGTAAAGCGGGGCGCGATCGACCCCTTATCATCATGATCGATCCTGGCCATGGCGGAGAAGATCCGGGCGCGCATGGAAAATACAAAACGCGTGAGAAGGACATTGTGCTGAAGATTGGTCGCTATCTGAAGGCGCTAATCGATAAAGAGCGCAATATGAAAGCCTACATGACGCGTAATGAGGATGTATTTATCCCGCTGCGCGTAAGGGTAGCGAAAGCACGTAAGCAGCGTGCGGATCTGTTTATCTCGATCCACGCCGATGCCTTTACCAGTCGGGCTGCGCGCGGCTCTTCAGTGTTTGCGCTCTCGACCAGCGGCGCTACTTCGGCGGCGGCGCGTTTCCTCGCGCAAACGCAAAATGAAGCCGATTTGATTGGCGGTGTCAGCATGAGCGGCGATCGTTATCTCGATCACACCATGTTCGATATGGTGCAGCGGCAAACCATCAGCGACAGCCTGAAGTTTGGCAAAGAAGTGCTATCGCGCATGGGGCATATCAATCACCTGCACAAGCGTACCGTTGATCAGGCCGGGTTTGCGGTACTGAAAGCGCCGGATATTCCCTCCATTCTGGTAGAAACCGCGTTTATCAGTAATGTAGAAGAGGAGCGCAAGCTGCGTACGCCGCGTTATCAACATCAGGTGGCGGAGGCGATTCTGCATGGCATTAAGGCGTATTTTGACAAGGGTGCAGCGCTGGCACATCGCTGAGGAGGGCGGCAGAAATGCCGCTTTTTGTCGGATGCCAGAAACAAAAAAACACCCGTTAAGGTGTTTAAATGATTGGTTGCGGGGGCCGGATTCGAACCGACGACCTTCGGGTTATGAGCCCGACGAGCTACCAGGCTGCTCCACCCCGCGTCCGTCTGTCGCATTAAGCGACTTTTCACATTGTATTCTTCTTAAGACAATTGGTTGCGGGGGCCGGATTTGAACCGACGACCTTCGGGTTATGAGCCCGACGAGCTACCAGGCTGCTCCACCCCGCGTCCGACTGACGCGTTACACGACACTTCACATTGTCTCTTCATTTAAGAAGAATTGGTTGCGGGGGCCGGATTTGAACCGACGACCTTCGGGTTATGAGCCCGACGAGCTACCAGGCTGCTCCACCCCGCGTCCGTGGATGCGCACTATACTCTGGACGCGCGGCGATGCAACCCCTTTTTGAGACAAAGCGCCAAATTTACAGTCAGTTGGTGAATAAACTCGCCATTGGATGGATTATTGTACAGATGTGAGCGTGGCGGCTTGTCGCAGATTTCAATCTTGCTGCCCCTTTGCTATCGTCGCCGGGCAAACAATCGATAAAAAGAGAAAGTTATGAAAGCACATTGGGCCAAATATGCACTGACGGGCGCTTTTTTCGCGCTGCTAGCGGGCTGTAGTTCTAAACCGACCGATCGCGGTCAGCAATATATAGATGGCAAGCTGGAGCAACCGCTTGGGCTGGTTAACCAACCGAATGCCAAAGGGCGTCCGGTGAACGGTAAGGACTTTAGCGATCAGGTGGTGCAGATTCAAACCGCCTCTTCTGGTCTGTTCGGCCGCAACAACGGGACCTATAGTGCGATTCAAAACTGGCTGCTGTCTGGCGCTGATACTCGCCAGCTCAACCAGTTCGGCTTGAATGCCTATCAGATGGAAGGCACTGACAATTACGGCAACGTGCAGTTTACCGGTTACTACACGCCGGTGGTGGAAGCGCGATATACCCGTCAGGGCGAATTCCAGTATCCGATTTACCGCATGCCACCGCGTACCCGCGGTCAAAAACTGCCGAGCCGCGCTTCTATCTATAATGGTGGACTGGATGACCGCTACATCATTGCTTATAGCAACTCGCTCATTGATAACTTCATGATGGATGTCCAGGGCAGTGGCTATGTCGATTTTGGTGATGGTCGGCCGCTGCGCTTCTTTGGCTACGGCGGCAAAAATGGCTGGGCCTATCACAGCGTCGGTAAAGAGCTGATCGATCGCGGTGAAGTGAAGCGCGAAGATATGTCGATGCAGGCGATTCGTCAGTGGGCGCAAGAGCATTCGCCACAGGAAGTGCGTTCGGTGCTGGAAACTAACCAATCCTTTGTCTTCTTTAAGCCGGAAGAGTACGTGCCGGTACGCGGCGCCAGCGCAGTTCCGCTGATTGCCAAGGCATCAGTGGCGTCCGATCGTTCGCTTATTCCGGCGGGCACGGTATTGCTGGCGGAAGTGCCGCAGCTGAATGAGAAGGGCAAGTTCAACGGCAAATATGAGATGCGTTTGATGGTCGCGCTGGACGTGGGTGGCGCGATTAAAGGGCAGCACTTCGATATCTATCAAGGCGTTGGCCCGGATGCGGCGCATCTGGCTGGTTTCTACAACCATTATGGCCGCGTATGGGTGCTGAAAGCCGCGCCGGGCACTGGCCAGCCGGTGTTTAGCAACCCACAAAATGGCAACAACGGTTCGCTGCTGTTGGGTTCTAATTAATGTCCCGTTTTTTCGGAAAGGTTTGGTTATGACTGTGGTTAGCGACGCCTGGCGACAACGTTTTGGCGGCACGGCGCGTCTGTATGGGCAGGATGCGTTACAGCGTTTTGCAGACGCCCATTTTTGCGTAATTGGTATTGGCGGCGTGGGTTCATGGGCGGCGGAAGCGTTAGCGCGCACCGGCATTGGTAGAATCACCCTGATTGATATGGACGATGTCTGTATCACCAATACCAACCGCCAGATTCACGCGCTGCAGGGCAAAGTTGGTCAGGCGAAAACTGAAGTGATGGCAGAGCGGATGCGTGCCATCAATCCCGAATGCGAAGTGATTTGCATCGATGATTTCATCACGCCAGAAAATACCGCTGAGCTGTTGTCGGCAGGTTTTGACTATGTCATTGATGCGATTGATAGCGTGCGCCCTAAAGCGGCGTTGATTGCCTGGTGTCGGCGTAACAAGATCCCGCTGATCACCACCGGCGGCGCGGGCGGTCAGATCGATCCGACGCAGATCCAGGTGAGTGATTTGGCGAAAACCATTCAGGATCCGCTGGCGGCGAAACTGCGTGAAAGGTTGAAAGGCGATTTTGGCGTGGTGAAGAACAGCAAAGGAAAGCTCGGCATCGACTGCGTGTTTTCGACGGAAGCGCTGATGTATCCGCAGCCGGATGGCAGCGTGTGCACCTCACGCTCAACCGCCGAAGGCCCAAAACGCATGGATTGTGCCGCTGGTTTCGGTGCGGCCACCATGGTGACCGCTACTTTTGGGTTTGTTGCGGTCTCTCACGCGTTGAAGAAATTCCTCGCGAAGGCGGCGCGTCAAACGGCCTGAGTGTGCTGGCGCGCGGCGCGTTGTACGGCATCTGCCAGCGCCTGTAATCCGCTACTGCGTGATGCGCTCAATTGCGCGCGCAGGCCTAAGGTATCAAACAACGCCAGCGGATCTTGCTCTAGCAAGTCGGCTGGCGTTTTGCCTTCCACTGCAGTCAATAACACCGCCAGCAAACCGCGCACGATGCGGCCTTCACTGTCGCCATAAAAGTGCAGCGTGCCGTTGTTCAGCAACTGGCTGCTTAGCCACACGCGATTCTCACAGCCGCTTAGCTCGATATCCGCTGTCTTTAATTCTTCCGCTAACGCGGGCAGCTGGCGGCTGAGTTGGATCAACTGACGATAGCGATCTTCCCATTGATGAAAATGGGTGAATTTTTCCGTCAGGCTAGCTTCGGTGATCAGATCGCCGAACGGATGCGGGGCGAGCAAGGTTGATGTCATTAGCTTATTCACTCAGTAAGTCGACGGCATGGTGCATGGCGCGCACCAGCGCATCCACGTCCTGCAAATTATTATAGGGGGCGAACGAGACGCGCAACGTACCGCTAACGCCGAGCGCCGCCATCAGCGGTTGTGCGCAGTGTTGTCCCGCGCGCAGTGCGATGCCTTGCTCGGCAAGCAGCGTGACGATATCGCTGTGATGAATACCGGCAATATCAAACGCGAGTAGACTGGCATTGCCACAGCGGAAGCTGCGGAAGCCGGGTATTTCGCTCAACTGTTCTTCGGCCAGGCTCGCCAGCTGCTGACTCCACATTTCGGCTTTTTCGGCATGATGTTGCGCCAGCCATTCCAGTGCGGCACTCAAACCCACCACGCCGGCGACGTTTGGCGTGCCGGCCTCAAAACGCCAGGGCACCGGTTGCGGCGTGAAACCGTTAAAATCGACCTGCGTTAACATCTTGCCGCCGCCTTGCCACGGTTGCATAGCCTCCAGCAGTTCGGCTTTGCCATATAGCACGCCAATGCCCATCGGGCCATAAAGCTTGTGACCCGAAAACGCATAAAAATCGATATCCAGCGCCTGCACATCCGGCGGGCAATGCACCACGCCTTGCGCGCCATCGACCATCACTTTGGCACCAACGTCATGGGCCAGGCGGATCGCCAGGGCCAGATCCGGACAGCCGCCGGTGACGTTCGACATCTGGCCAACGGCCAGCAAGCGAGTACGCGCGTTAAGCAAGGCGGGCAATTGGGCGATATCGGGCAGGCGATCGGCACCCAATGGCCATTTCACCACTTTCGCACCGCTGGCCTGTGCCACCATCAGCCACGGTACTAAATTGGCATGATGTTCCGCTTCGCTAACCACAATCTCATCGCCCGCTTGTAGCCGTGGTGCCAGCCAACTATTGGCGACCAGATTAATGGCTTCGGTGGTGCCGCGCGTCCAGACAATTTGCCGGTCGTCTGCGGCGTTAAGCCAGCGCGCCACTAAACCGCGTGCCTGTTCATACTTTTCCGTCAGCGCACGTGCGGCGGCGAACTGGCTGCGATGCACAGTACCCGCGCTCAAGCTATAGAACTGGGCGGTCGCATCAATGACGGCTTGCGGCTTCAGCGCGGTGGCGGCGCTATCGAGATAGATGCCGGCATCATTCAGCGCAGGAAACTGCTGGCGAAAGGCGGTAGGGGAAAAAAGGGTCATACTCAGCCTACTGTTAATAATGTTAGGACCAGGACGAAAGCTGGCCCGTTACCTGGCAAAGCGTGAAAAGCGCGTTATGCTAATTAATGCAAGGTTTGAACCGAAACCCGCATAACGAATCGCGATTCCTGGTCGATTCTACTGGCGCTATCTTTAGTCGCGCCTGCGGGTGGTTTAATGCAATCAATCTGCAAGGAGATAGAAGATGAATAAACTCACCGCAGTGCTGGCCGTGTGCACCATGGCCTTTACCCTGGCCGCATGTTCAAGCAATTACGTGATGCACACTAACGATGGTCGCACCATTGTTGCGGATGGCAAACCTAAAGTTGATGACGAAACCGGTATGATCAGCTATCAGGATGCCAATGGCAACAAGCAGCAAATTAACCGCTCTGACGTCAAAGAGATGGTAGAGATGGGGCAGTAACTGAATAACGATTTCCGGGATTAGTTTTGTCGCGTCGTTGCAGCGACAGCTCGGAAGGGTACGCACAAGGATGTGTGGCATAAAAAAAAGCACCGCAATGAGCGGTGCCATTTAAAATCACTATGGACAGACAGGGTAAATCTACAGGAATTAAAAGCTTGATCTGCAAGCGTCAGATCAAAATGCAAACACAACATCACGACCACAAGCCAAAAGCTCTCCAAAAGTCTGCGATCTCTCGCACGTTTCTAGAAATCTTTTCGTTCCGGCTCAGGAAGTGCGGCAACTATAGGTATTTGCTGGAGCTTCCTCAACGGACAAATTATAATGTCTCGGATTAAAAAAACTAATACGTAGCGACTTTGTATAAGTTGAAGTATTACCTTGTCAATCCGGATACGGAAAACCATGTCAAAACGCCTTCCGCCGCTAAATGCTTTACGCGTCTTCGATGCTGCTGCCCGTCATTTAAGCTTCACCAAAGCCGCTGAAGAGCTGTTTGTTACCCAGGCTGCTGTCAGCCATCAGATAAAATCTCTGGAAGATTTCCTTGGTCTAAAGCTGTTTCGCCGGAGGAATCGTTCGCTTTTACTGACGGAAGAAGGTCAAAGCTACTATTTAGATATCAAGGAGATTTTCTCCGCCATCAATGATGCGACGCGCAAGCTACAGGCGCGCAGCGCTAAAGGTGCGTTAACCGTTAGTTTGCTGCCGAGTTTTGCGATTCAGTGGCTGGTTCCACGTCTTTCCAGCTTTAATATGGCTTATCCGGGCATCGACGTGCGTATTCAGGCGGTAGACCGTGATGAAGAGAAATTGGCCGACGATGTCGACGTGGCGATTTTCTACGGTCGCGGTAATTGGCCGGGCCTGCGCGTGGAAAAGTTGTACGCGGAATATTTACTGCCGGTCTGCTCACCGATGCTGCTTACGGGCGATCATCCGCTCAAATCGCCTGCCGATTTAGCGCACTGTACACTGCTGCATGATGCGTCGCGGCGCGACTGGCAATCTTATATTCGTCAGCTCGGTTTGCAGCATATCAATGTGCAGCAGGGACCGATTTTCAGCCACAGCGCGATGGTGTTGCAGGCGGCGATTCACGGTCAGGGCGTAGCGCTGGCCAATAATGTGATGGCGCAGAGTGAAATTGAAGCCGGGCGTCTGGTGTGTCCTTTTAATGACGTATTAGTCAGTAAAAATGCTTTTTATCTGGTTTGTCATGACAGTCAGGCAGAACTGGGTAAAATAGCCGCCTTTCGCCAGTGGATCCTGGAAAAAGCGGCTAATGAACAAGAAAAATTCCGTTTTCGCTACGATCACTAATGCGTTGATGGCTGCACAGTGATGTGCGCATTACCTTGAGGATTCTTTTGATGTCCAGTCGTGCCATGTTCGTTTTTGCCGCCATTAGTGGATTTCTGCTGGTGGCGTTTGGTGCTTTCGGGGCACATGTGCTGAGCAAATCACTCGGCCCAGCTGAAATGGCGTGGGTGCACACCGGCCTCGAATATCAGGCGTATCACACGCTGGCGGTGATCGGCCTGGGTGCCGCCATGCTGCGCCGCGCCAATATCTGGTTTTACTGGAGTAGCGCTGCGATGGCGCTCGGTACCGTGTTGTTCAGTGGCAGCCTGTATTGTCTGGCGCTGTCGCACATGAAGTTTTGGGTTTTTGTTACGCCAGTGGGCGGCTTGTGCTTCCTTATTGGCTGGTTCTTGATGTTGATTGGCGCGCTGCGTCTGAAACGAAAGGCAGATCGCCATGAATAAAGTTTTACTCTATTGCCGTCCGGGATTTGAGAAAGAGTGCGCGGCGGAAATCAGTGCCAAAGCCGCTGAGCGTGAGATTTACGGCTTTCCACGCGTAAAAGATGACTCGGGTTACGTGCTGTATGAATGCTATCAGCAGGAAGATGCAGAGAAGCTGATCCAAACGCTGCCGTTTGCCGAGCTTATTTTTGCACGCCAGATGCTGGTAGTCGGTGAACTGCTGCGCGATTTGCCGCAGGAAGATCGCATCACTCCGATTGTCGGCATGCTGACCGGTGTAGTGGAAAAGGGCGGCGAACTGCGGGTTGAAGTGCCGGACACCAACGAAGCGAAAGAGCTCACCAAGTTCTGTCGCAAGTTAACCGTGCCGCTGCGTGCCAGTCTACGTGAAAGTAAAGTCCTGCTGAATTACGAAACGCCCAAGCGTCCTGTAGTGCATGTCTTCTTTATTGCGCCAGGCACCTGCTATGTTGGCTATTCGCTGCCGGAAAACAACTCGCCGTTCTATATGGGGATTCCGCGCCTGAAGTTTCCTTCTGATGCGCCGAGCCGTTCCACGCTTAAACTCGAAGAGGCGTTTCACGTGTTTGTGCCCGCCGATGAGTGGGATGAGCGCTTGGCCAGCGGCATGTACGCCGTCGATCTCGGCGCTTGTCCGGGCGGTTGGACGTATCAACTGGTGAAACGCAGCATGTGGGTGTTTGCGGTGGATAACGGCCCGATGGCGCCAAGTTTGATGGACACAGGGCAAGTCACGCACTGCCGTGAAGATGGATTTAAATTCCGTCCGCCGCGCACCAACATCAGCTGGCTGGTATGCGACATGGTAGAAAAACCGGTGCGCGTAGCGAGCCTGATGACTGAATGGCTGGTGAATGGCTGGTGCCGCGAAGCCATCTTCAACCTCAAGTTGCCAATGAAGAAGCGCTATGAAGAGGTCACGCAGAACCTGAAAATGATTGACGATGCACTGAAAGCGCAGGGCATTAATGCGCAAATTCAGGCGCGCCAGCTGTATCACGACCGTGAAGAAGTCACCGTTCACGTACGACGGCTCTGGGCGGCTGTAGGCGGCCGTCGCGACGAGCGCTAATCCGCCGTCATACTTTGCACTACAGCGGCGTTGGCTGCGTTTGCTCACCCCGGTCACTTACTTGTGTAAGCTCCCGGGGATTCGTTTACTTGCCGCCTTGCTGTAGCACAAATTATTTTGGCGGATGCCTGCCGCCGTCATACTTTGCACTACAGCGGCGTTGGCTGCGTTTGCTCGCCCCGATCACATACTGATGTATGCTCCCGGGGACTCGCGCGCTTGCCGCCTTGCTGTAGTGCAAATTATTTTGGCGGATATGTTTCATAACGCAGTTTTTTTGTAGGGTCGCCATTAATGGCGACCGCTATTTAGCGTTATATCTCAGCGTGTTGAGATTGCCCTGCAACACTAAATCTCGTTTTAACGTCGAGACTTTACGACAAATTTCTGCCATTTCCCGCTGTTCCTGCAATTTTCCCTGCCACTTACTCGGCACTTGATCCCATTGCTGGTAGATCGCGTCAAGCGAGCCAAACTGCATTAGCAATTCACGGGCGCTTTTGGGGCCAATACCGGGCACGCCGGGGATTTTACTGCTGCTGATACCACATAATCCCCAGTAATCGGGTAACTGTGCAGGCGAGACGCCGAACTCCTGTTCGATAAAGGGCACATCCAGCCAGCGTTTCTGGAAATAGTCGCGAATGCGAATATTCGGTGCCAGCAACTGGCAATAGCCTTTATCAGTGGACACAATCGTTGCCTGATGACCGGCATCCGCCATTTTTACTGCCAGCGTGGCAGCAAGATCGTCGGCTTCGTCTAAATCCGCTACCCAGCAGCTGACGCCCGCAGCGTGAAATGCAGCCTGCAGCGCCGGCATCTCCCGCTGTAAATCTTCCGGCATCGGCGGGCGACCAGCTTTGTAATCTGGCAGGAGTTGATGGCGCCAACCCGGCTGACGTTCATGGCTATCAAAAACTGCCACCACGTGCGTGGGCTGGGTATGGCCTAATAACTGATGTAAGGCGGCAACGCAGCTGTCACGGCACGGCGAGCCCTGAACGGCGTGCAGGCGGCGGATCAGGTTAAGCGCATCAATGATAAGAAGATGAAACGACATAGCGATAGCGGCAGCCCGCAGGCTGCCTTCCTGATGAGTTATTTGATGATTTCGTAGCAGGGCGTGTAAGCGCTGCCCGGCAGCTTCATACGCTGCTGCGCAACAAAGCCCTGCAGCAGTTCGTCCATGCGGTGCATCAGATTGGCGTCGCCATGCAGTTTATACGGGCCTTTTTCGCGAATTTCACGAATCCCAATCTCCTTAACGTTTCCGGCCACAATGCCAGAGAAGGCGCGACGCAGATCGGCCGCCAACAGTTCGGCGGGCTGATCCGGGAACAACTTCAGGTTAGCCATATTCTCGTGCGTGGGCAGGAAGGGAACCTGTAATTCCGGTGCAATACGAATCGACCAGTTGAAGCTATACGCATCGCCGGTTTCGCGACGATATTCCTTCACCTGCGGCATGGCTTTTTTCATCAGACGCGCGACTTCAGCGGCGTCATCAATGATGATTTTGTAGTGCTTACGTGCTGCTTCGCCCAACGTGTTAACAATAAAATCATCCAGCACACGGAAGTAATCGGCGCTCTCTTTGGGGCCGGTCAGAATCAGGGGCAACACCTGCTCACTGTTGTGCGGATTCATCAGAATACCCAGCAAATACAAGAACTCTTCTGCCGTGCCGACACCGCCAGGGAAGATCACAATACCGTGAGCCATACGCACAAAAGCTTCGAGACGTTTTTCGATATCCGGCATGATGATCAGCTCATTGACCAGCGGATTCGGTGGCTCCGCGGCGATGATCGACGGTTCAGTCAGGCCGATAAAACGGCTGTCGTGATAGCGCTGCTGCGCATGACCAACAGCAGCACCTTTCATTGGCGCTTCCATCACACCTGGCCCGCAGCCGGTACAGATGTTGAGTTCACGCAGGCCCATTTGGGTGCCGACGTTACGGCAATATTGATATTCCACCGCATTAATTGAGTGGCCGCCCCAGCAAACCACGGTATTCGGGTACTCGCCGATATGAAGTGCGCGCGCGTTGCGTAGTATCGAAAACACCTGGTTGGTGATGTGCGCGGAGTCTTCGGTATCTTCAGGCTGGAAACGTTCAATCGCTGAAAGATGGCCATTCACAAACAGAATATCGCGCAGCACCGCAAACAAGTTGGCCTGCAGCGAGCGGATAATGCGGCCGTCAACAAAGGCTTCTTCCGGCGGGTTGATGAGCTCCAGCTTTACGCCGCGCTCACGGCGTAACACGTTGATATCAAAATTTTCGAAGCGCGAAAGCAGTTCATGACTGCTGTCGGTCTGGCTACCGGAATTGAGCACCGCCAGCGAACAGTTACGAAACAGCTGATAAAGGTCGCTGCTGGCCGTGCGCTTCAGCATGTCGACTTCTAATTGGGAGAGCAAATCCATCGAGCCAAGCGGGCTGATATGTGTAATCAAGAGAACTCCTTTACACGCAAATGCGTGACTGATGACGCTGCGCTTAACGTATTGAGCGCAGAGACGAAAATCCCTGGTCGCGCATGCTGTGACGATCGCGCCTTCAACAGAGTAACGTTGTCCGCCGTGGATGCTCAAGAGGAACCGCGCATCCATGCAGCGGCCTGCGAGGCGTCTCGCAATCTGTTACTGGCGCACCAGGCGGGAATATCCCGGAGAGAAGGGCACGTTGCTACGCCATGGGTTGATATCAAGACCGCCACGGCGGGTATAGCGCGCGTAGACCGTTAGCGACTCTGGCTGACAAAAGCGCTGAACGTCGTTGAAAATGCGTTCAACGCACTGCTCGTGAAACTCATTGTGTTGGCGGAAAGAGATCAGATATCGCAGTAACGCTTCACGATCGATACGCGGCCCTTTATAGCGAATCATCACTGAACCCCAGTCGGGTTGATTGGTGATTAAACAGTTGGATTTCAGCAAATGGCTGACCAGCGTTTCCTCAACCATCTCACGACCCGCAGCCTGCGCCAGGTAATCCGCATTGAAGGCGTAATCGTGAATCTCAATATCCTGTTCATCAATCACTTCACCGCTGAAGTGACCGATCGGCTGTCCTTCGACTTCGCTGAGACGGAACAGCGCCACGGTGACGTGGCCATTGGCGCAGGCGCTGAGGTCGCGCTCCAGCGTCTGGCGCACTTCGCCCCAGTCGGCGAAAACGGTCTGATTAAAACTGTTAAGATAAAGCTTAAAGCTCTTTGACTCGATGAGGTTTTGGCTGTCGGCGCGAAGTACCACTTCACCAACGGCTACCTGCGGTACGCCTTTGCTGTTGAGCCAGGAAAGTTCGTACAACGTCCAGATATCAGCGCCGGAAAAGGGCAGATTGTCTGGATAGAGCCCAAGCGGCTCACGGTTCAGGCTGCGCGGCACCGATTGCAACAGCGTGCTATCGTAGCGATCGACATAAGCCGTGGGCTTACCTAAGGTCAGGCCGCTTAATGCCTGGTCCCGGTTTTCAGAAGACATAACGGTTACCACTGAATTTCATCAAAGTGGCTAAGTGTAACCCATCACCGACGAGAATATGAATGATGCAGCAAACCGCAGAGGCTCTGCGCGAGTTTACCGCCCGCTATGTTCAACATTGGCAGCAGCAAACCGGACATTTTCCGGCCAGCGCCGATCTGCTTGGCGTACCATCAGACTGCATTATTAGCACCCTGGATGACCGTGTATTATGGCAGCCGCAGCCGTTTACGTTGCCCGCCACGCTTGAGGCAGTGGAGCGCGCGCTGGATATTCAGCTGCAGCCCGAAATCACCGCCTTTTACACCGCGCAATTTGCTGGCGACATGATGGCAACCTTTGAACAGCGACCACTTTGCATGCTGCAGGTCTGGAGCGAAGCCGATTTTACCCGCCTGCAGGAGAACCTGATTGGTCATCTGGTGATGAAGCGCCGCTTAAGACAAGCTCCGACCTTATTTATAGCAACGACCGACTCTGATAATGAGGTGGTTGCGTTATGTAATCTTACCGGCGAGGTGATTATTGAGGAGCCCGGTACTAAAAAGCGCGAAGTACTGGCCACTTCCGTTAAGACATTTCTCAATGCTTTACAACCGGTTAGTGGCTGAGTTGCAGATTTTTCGCCTGTGCTCTGTGAGAGATCTCTCACGCGATGTGTGAGAGATCGCCAGATCATTTCGCAGGCATCTGCACGTCGCTAATGTAAAAATATTGTGAATCATGAACTTATGGCATCATTCTGAAAATTAAGACCAGGCTTAATCCATTAATGCTTCTTACTGGCTTGTTATTGCGATGGTTTCTGAGAGAATAGTCACCACTGGCAGGATGCTGGGGATTAAGAGATGTTCAGGAGAACATCAGCCACGAGGCGGGAACGTAACGGAATTTACGGCACACGGAAGGCTTCAGGAAGAAGCAGGACACTCAGGATTGAGTTAAGGGACACCTCCAGGATGGAGAATGAGAGCCATGCGGAATGTGGCGGGCCAGGACGCTAAGGATTAATGTCACGATGACAAGCGATGGAAAGCGCAGGAACAGTTGTCATGGATGAGCAGGGAGCACAGCTGTGGCGGGAATGCTGCGAACGAAAACCGGGAGCACTGTAATCACAGTGCTCCCTTTTTTTATGCTTTTTTGCGCAAGGCGTGACTGATGATATGCTTGCCGCCCATTTTTGCTCTGGAGGTGGCGCATGTCGTCGCAAATGATTATTCAGCGTCTGCAGCAGGTCGAGGCGGTAATGCGCGAACACGACCATTGGCAGGCACAAGCGCCTGAGGCGAGCGCCTTCGCCAGCACCGAACCTTTCTGTCTTGATACCATGGAGCCGTTGCAATGGCTGCAATGGGTTTTGATGCCGCGTTTTTACGCGCTGCTTGAGAGCGGTGCGCCGTTACCGCAAAATTTCGCTATCGCACCCTATTATGAAGTGGCATTGCCAGCCGACACGCCGGGTTATGCGGCGTTATTGCTGACAATTAATCACTTTGATGCGCTCTTCCAGGAACCCTCCGCCTGATGCTCGAAATCCTCTATCAAGATGAATGGCTGGTCGCCGTGAATAAACCGGCCGGTTGGCTGGTGCATCGCAGTTGGCTCGATCGCAACGAGAAAGTGGTGGTGATGCAAACGGTGCGCGACCAGATTGGCCAGCACGTTTTCACCGTGCATCGTCTCGATCGTCCAACCTCTGGCGTGCTGCTGATGGGATTATCGAGCGAAGTCGCGCATTTGCTGGCGCAGCAGTTTGAGCAACACCAGATGCAGAAAACCTATCACGCGGTGCTGCGTGGCTGGCTGGAAGGCGGCGCGACGCTCGATTATCCGCTGGTGGAAGAGCTGGATAAGATTGCCGACAAATTCGCCACGCAAGAACCTGTGGCACAACCGGCGGTAACGGATTATCAGGCGCTGGCACATGTTGAAATGCCGGTAGCCATCAGTCGTTATAACACCGCACGCTATACGTTGGTGGAGATGGCGCCGCACACCGGCCGCAAACACCAGCTGCGCCGCCATATGGTGCATTTGCGTCATCCGATTATCGGCGATAGCGCGCATGGCGATCTCCGGCAGAATCGCGGCGCGGCGGCGCATTTTGGGCTTAATCGCTTGATGCTGCATGCCAGCGCGTTGAGCTTCACGCATCCGGTAACCGGCGAGCCGTTAGTGATTCGCGCCGGATTGGATCGCGTCTGGCAGCAGATGCTGCAGCAGTTCGGCTGGCAGGATCAGATCCCTGATGTTCCCAGGGTTGAGTTTGCCATTGATGCAGTCCAGGATAATCCAACAGAATAAAGGAGCGGCAAGATGGCAAAGATTGGCATTTTTACAGGTACGGTTTACGGCAATGCGCTGCTGGTGGCTGAAGAAGCACAGACGGTGCTGGAAGATCAGGGCCACGAAGTACAGGTATTTGAAGATCCGTCGCTGGCGGATTGGCAGGCATACAGCAAAGATGTGGTGCTGATTGTGACTTCAACGACTGGCCAGGGTGATTTTCCGGACAACATTGCCCGCCTGTATGTCGCGGTACGTGATGATCTCGGTTATCAGCCCGAGTTGCGCTATGGCGTGATTGGTCTGGGTGACAGCAGCTATGACAATTTCTGCGGTGCCGGTAAAACCTTCGATGTCACCTTGCAGGATCAAAGCGCCAAGCGTGTTGGAGAGATGTTGCTGGTGGATGCGACGGAAAATCCTGAACCAGAATCGGTGACTTCGCCGTGGGTGGAGAGCTGGGGTAAGTTGCTGTAATTGCTTTGCCCTCACCCTAACCCTCTCCCGCAAGCGGGAGAGGGAATGTTTAGCCAGGTCATCCTGCTTACACGAAGCACTTTATCTTCAGCTCGCATGAAGTACTTAATCGACTGCACGCACGAAACGGCTCCCTCGCCCGCTTGCGGGAGAGGGCTGGGGTGAGGGCAATTACGTCACTGGCGCAGGATTAAACACCGCTAGCTGATTGCGAATTCCCCATCGATCCGACCAGGTCTGCTTGCGTCCGCTGGCAATATCCAGAATCAACTCAAACAATCTCCAGCCCACCTGCTCAATGCTCTCTTCGCCCGTGGCAATGGTTCCGGCATTGATATCCATCAAATCATGCCAGCGTTCGGCCAGCGCATTGCGCGTTGCCATCTTAATCACTGGAATCGCTGCCAAACCGTAAGGCGTGCCGCGCCCGGTAGTAAACACCTGCAAGGTAATGCCCGATGCCATCTGCTGGGTACCGCACACAAAATCGCTGGCGGGCGTCGCGGCATAAATCAGCCCACGTTGGGTTGGACGTTGGCCAGGCGACAACACTTCGACGATCGGACTGCGTCCCGATTTGGCAATCGAGCCCAGCGCTTTTTCTACCACGTTTGCCAGCCCACCTTTTTTATTTCCCGGTGAGGGATTCGCGCTGCGATCGGTTTGGCCCTGGCTGAGGTAATCGTCATACCACGCCATCTCTTCCAGCAGCCGTTTACCCACGGCTTCATCCACCACACGCGGTGTCAGCAGATGAATGGCATCACGCACTTCAGTCACTTCAGAGAACATCACCGTTGCGCCGCAGCGCACCAGCAGATCGGAAGCAAAGCCCACGGCGGGATTCGCCGTCACACCCGAGAAGGCATCGCTGCCGCCGCACTGCGTGCCGATCACCAGATCGGACGCCGGGCAGGTTTCCCGCTGGCGTAGATTGAGCTTTTTCAGATGGCGTTCGGCGACCTGCAGGATTTCATCCACCATCGCACCGAATCCCACCAGACGCTCATCTTGCAGTCGCACAATGTCGTTATCATCGAGCGAAATGGCCTGTACGTCCGGCGTGCCGGTCAGCAGACGCTCCGGTTGTAATTTCTCGCAGCCGAGGCTGACGATCATCACTTCGCCGCCAAAATTGGGATTGAGCGCGAGATTATGAATGGTACGAATCGGCACCACCGCGGCAGGCGCATTGATCGCTACCCCGCAGCCATACAGATGATTCAGCGCCACCACGCCATCGACATTGGGATAACGCTGTAGCAAATCTCGTTCGATGATCTGCACCACGTAATCCACTACGCCAGCCACGCAATGAACGCTGGTAGTGATACCGAGCAGGTTGCGTGTTCCTACGCTGCCATCGGCGTTGCGATAACCTTCAAAGGTATAACCCTCCAGCGCTGGCAGTGCGGGCGGCACATTGTTTGCCAGCGGCAAACTGTTAAGCGGCGGCGCTTCGGGTAGCGCCACCAGCGACTCTTCAATCCAGCTGCCTTGCGCAATCGGGCGCAACGCGTAGCCAATCACTTCACCGTAACGCAGGATCGCGCCATCTTGCGGGATATCGCGAAGTGCAACTTTATGTCCCTGCGGCACATGTTCGATTAGTTGCAGTCCGTCGTCGAAACGCGTGCCGGACGGCAATCCCTGATTATTGACCACGATCGCCACGTTATCGGCATCGTGCACTTTGATATAGAGCGGTTTTTCTGTCAGAGGACGGTTCATTGCTCACCTTCCAGTTCGTCGCACTGTACATGGCAGCGCGGTTTAAATGTGTTCATCACGTCATCGTATTTTGCCAGCCTCAGTATATGCAGGGGTATTTGCGTAACGCATTGTGCAAATGACTGGCTTTAAGGGGTTTTATGTCGGCAATTTGGTTCGTTTAACCAAACACAAGAGAAGGGACTCACAAAGTGCAGTCGGCCTGTACGTTTACCAGGCAAAACACGGCTGCAAAAAACGGTTCCGTGAGCCACCCCGCAGCGTTATGTGCAGATGCCATAAAAACAGTGTCAATCTCCCTTAATCCTCATGCTTTCTTCCAGTGTTTCGCCTCAAGGCTGTTCCTATACTGATTCTCGTTCTTCAACGTTAGGTTATTCGTCACGACGCATCATCGTATTGCCAAAATAAAAATCGCCGTGTTTAACCCAACTTCTCTCTGATACCCAACGCGATGTGTATGCAGTCAGAGCGAATGTAGCTCGCGCTATATTTCAGGAGTGCATCATGAATAGTTTTAGCCAGACAGCGGAAGCGGTGCAGAAACGCACCAATGCCCGTTACTGGATTGTGGTGATGTTATTTATCGTCACCTCATTCAACTACGGTGACCGCGCCACCATTTCGATTGCCGGTTCGGCGATGTCCAAAGATATCGGCCTCGATTCGGTCGGACTGGGCTATATCTTCTCCGCCTTCTCGTGGGCATACGTGATTGGTCAGATTCCAGGTGGTTGGCTGCTTGACCGCTTTGGCTCCAAACGCGTCTATTTCTGGAGCATCTTTACCTGGTCGCTGTTCACCTTGCTGCAAGGCTTCGTCGACGTGTTTAGCGGCTTCGGCATCATCGTTTCGCTGTTTATGCTGCGTTTCCTGGTCGGTTTGGCCGAGGCGCCATCCTTCCCCGGCAACAGCCGCATTGTAGCTGCCTGGTTCCCAGCGCAGGAGCGCGGTACGGCCGTGGCGATCTTCAACTCGGCGCAATACTTCGCCACAGTGATCTTCGCGCCGATCATGGGTTGGCTGGTTTCTGAAGTGGGCTGGGCGCACGTGTTCTGGTTCATGGGTGGATTGGGCATCATCCTCAGCTTTATCTGGCTGAAAGTGATCCACGATCCCACCGATCACCCGGGCGTGAACAAAGCCGAACTGGAGTACATGGAGCAGGGCGGTGCACTGATCAACATGGACGCCAAAAAAGACGATCGCAAAGTCAGCTGGAGCGAGAAGTGGTTCCAGATTAAACAACTGCTGACCTCACGCATGATGCTGGGCATCTACCTCGGCCAGTACTGTGTCAACGCCTTAACCTACTTCTTTATTACCTGGTTCCCGGTCTATCTGGTGCAGGCGCGCGGCATGTCGATTTTGAAAGCCGGCTTTATTGCTTCGATTCCGGCGGTGTGCGGCTTCCTTGGCGGCGTGTTGGGCGGGGTAATTTCCGATTACCTGATGCGTAAAACCGGCTCGCTGAATATCGCGCGCAAAACGCCGATTGTGCTCGGCATGCTGCTCTCCATATCGATGGTGATGTGTAACTACACCGACACCGAATGGGTGGTGGTGTTCTTCATGGCGCTGGCGTTCTTCGGTAAAGGCATTGGTGCGCTGGGTTGGGCAGTAATGGCGGATACCGCACCGAAAGAGATCAGCGGCCTGAGCGGCGGTCTGTTCAACATGTTCGGTAACTTCTCCGGCATCGTCACGCCGATTGCCATCGGTTACATCATCGCCACCAGCGGATCGTTCGAAGGCGCGCTGGTTTATGTCGGTATCCATGCCTTTGTCGCCGCCTTTAGCTTCCTGGTGATTGCGGGCGATATTAAGCGCGTCGAACTGAAAACCAGGCCATAAGGACGGAATATGACTACGCAAAGTACGCCGGTCATCACCGAAATGCAGGTGATTCCGGTTGCCGGTTACGACAGCATGCTGCTCAACATCGGTGGCGCGCACAGCGCCTGCTTCACCCGCAATATCGTGGTGCTCACCGACAGCGCCGGACACACTGGCGTGGGGGAAGCGCCGGGCGGCGAAACCATCTACCAAACCCTGGTCGAGGCGATTCCGCAGGTTAAAGGCCAGCAGGTGGCCCGCATGAACCGTCTGGTGCAGCAGGTGCACAAAGGCAATCAGTCGGCGGATTTCGATACCTTCGGTAAAGGTGCCTGGACCTTCGAACTGCGCGTCAATGCCGTCGCGGCGCTGGAGGCGGCACTGCTCGATTTGCTCGGTCAATGCCTTGGCGTGCCGGTGGCGGAACTGCTCGGTCCGGGGCAGCAGCGCGATGAAGTGACGGTGCTCGGTTATCTGTTCTATCTCGGCGATCGCCGTAAAACCGACTTACCGTATCTGACCGGCGAAGGTGCCAGCCACGATTGGTATCACTTACGCCATCAGGAAGCGCTGACGCCAGAATCCGTGGTGCGTCTGGCGGAAGCAGCACAGGACAAATACGGCTTTAAAGATTTCAAACTCAAAGGCGGCGTGCTGCCCGGTGAACAGGAGATCGAATCGGCGGCGGCGTTGAAAAAGCGCTTCCCCGATGCGCGCATCACCGTTGATCCCAACGGTGCCTGGACGCTCGACGAAGCGATTCGCTTATGTAAGGGCATGGGCGATGTGCTGACCTACGCCGAAGATCCGTGCGGTGCCGAGCAAGGCTACTCCGGTCGCGAAGTGATGGCTGAATTCCGCCGCGCCACCGGCTTGCCGGTGGCAACCAATATGATCGCCACCAACTGGCGCGAGATGAACCACGCGGTAATGCTCAACTCGGTCGATATCCCGCTGGCCGATCCACACTTCTGGACGCTGAGCGGTGCGGTGCGCGTGGCGCAGCTGTGCGATGACTGGGGCTTAACCTGGGGATGCCACTCCAACAACCACTTCGATATTTCGCTGGCGATGTTCACCCACGTGGGCGCGGCTGCGCCCGGCAAACCGACCGCCATTGATACCCACTGGATTTGGCAGGAAGGCGATCAGCGTCTGACCAAAGAGCCGCTGCAAATCCGCAACGGCAAAATCGCCGTGCCGGATAAGCCAGGTCTCGGGGTTGAGCTGGATTGGGATCGTCTGCATCAGGCCAATGCTTTGTACAAATCGCTGCCGGCCGGCGCGCGTAATGACGCCACCGCTATGCAGTATCTGGTTCCCAATTGGTCATTCGACCGCAAGCGTCCGGCCTTCGGTCGCGGCTAAGTCAAAGGAGCAGGAAATGAGTCAGACACCGAAAATTACAGCGCTGCAGGTCATTCCGGTGGCCGGTTACGACAGCATGTTACTTAACCTGAGCGGCGCACATTCGCCCTTTTTCACCCGTAATATCGTCATTATTAAAGACAATGCCGGACATACCGGCGTGGGTGAGATTCCAGGCGGCGAAAAGATTCGTCAGACATTGGAAGATGCGGCGGCGCTGGTGGTGCAGAAAACCGTTGGCGAATACAAAAATATCCTCAATCTGGTGCGCAGCACCTTTGCTGACCGCGACGCCAGCGGCCGCGGCAATCAAACCTTTGATCTGCGTACCACCATTCATGTGGTAACCGGCATTGAAGCGGCACTGCTCGATCTGCTGGGCCAGCATTTAGGTGTCAACGTTGCATCACTGCTTGGCGATGGCCAGCAGCGCGATCGCGTTGAGATGCTGGGCTACCTGTTCTACGTCGGCGATCGCAAGAAAACCGCGTTGCCGTATCAGAGCCAGGAAAATGACAAATGCGATTGGTATCGTCTGCGCCATGAAGAGGCGTTAACGCCGGAAACGGTGGTGCGTCTGGCGGAAGCGGCCTACGAAAAATATGGTTTTAACGATTTCAAACTGAAAGGCGGCGTGCTGCGCGGTGGCGAAGAGGCTGAAGCGGTAACGGCGCTGGCGAAGCGTTTCCCGCAGGCGCGCGTAACGCTCGATCCCAACGGTGCCTGGTCACTGAACGAAGCGATTCTGCTCGGCAAGCAGCTGAAAGGCGTGCTGGCCTATGCGGAAGATCCATGCGGTGCTGAGCAGGGCTATTCCGGTCGCGAAGTGATGGCTGAATTCCGCCGCGCCACCGGCATGCCTACCGCCACCAATATGATTGCTACCGACTGGCGTCAGATGGGCCACACGCTGTCGTTGCAATCGGTCGATATTCCGTTGGCGGATCCACACTTCTGGACGATGCAGGGCTCAGTGCGCGTGGCGCAGATGTGCCATGACTTCGGCCTGACGTGGGGCTCGCACTCAAACAATCACTTCGATATCTCCCTCGCGATGTTCACGCATGTGGCCGCTGCCGCGCCGGGTGCGATTACCGCTATCGACACGCACTGGATTTGGCAGGAAGGCAATCAGCGTCTGACGAAAGAGCCGTTCCAGATTAAAGGCGGCATGGTGCAAGTGCCGCAGAAACCGGGGCTTGGCGTCGAACTGGATATGGATCAGGTGATGCAGGCCAACGCGCTGTATCAGCAACACGGTTTAGGCGCGCGCGATGATGCGCAGGCCATGCAGTTCCTCGTACCGAACTGGACCTTTGATAACAAACGTCCGTGCCTGGTGCGCTAACTTTTCCGGCTCCCCGCGCGGGAGCCTGCTGTAACCGACAGGAGTGAAGACAATGAGCAATGCCTGGCCGAACAATTTTCGTCGCCGTTTGCTGGCAGGAGAAACCCTGATTGGCAGTTGGTGTGCGCTGGCTAATCCACTGACCACCGAAGTGCTGGGCCTGGCGGGCTTTGACTGGCTGGTGCTGGATGGCGAACACGCGCCGAACGATATCACCACCTTTGTGCCGCAGCTGATGGCGCTGAAGGGCAGCCACAGTGCGCCGGTAGTGCGTCCGCCGTGCAACGAACCGATCATCATCAAACGTCTGCTGGATATCGGCTTCTACAACTTCCTGGTGCCGTTTGTGGAAACCGAGGAGGAGGCGATTCGCGCGGTTGCCTCAACCCGTTATCCGCCAGCTGGGATTCGCGGTGTCTCGGTTTCGCATCGCAGCAACATGTACGGCACGCTGCCTGACTACAACAGCACCATCAACGACAACATCACCGTTCTGGTGCAGATCGAAACCCAGCAGGCGGTGGACAACATTGATGCCATCGCTGCGGTAGATGGCGTTGATGGCATTTTCGTCGGGCCAGGCGATCTGTCAGCGGCGCTGGGCTATCTCGGCCAGCCAGCGCATCCCGCAGTATTGAAAGTGATTAAACACGTGTTTGAACGCGCGAAAGCCGCGGGTAAACCGAGTGGCATTTTGGCGCCGGTTGAAGCCGATGCGCGTCGCTACCTTGAGTGGGGCGCCAGCTTTGTGGCGGTCGGCAGCGATCTGGGTGTTTTCCGCAATGCCACGCAGGCGCTGTGTGACAAATTCAAAAAATAACTGACGTAGGGGAAAGGCAATGAAAATTGGATTTATCGGCCTCGGTATCATGGGCAAACCGATGAGTAAAAACCTGGTGAAAGCCGGTTATTCGCTGGTGGTGCGTGACCACAATGCCAGCAACGAAGCAGAGTTAGTTGAACTGGGCGCCACCGTGGCGAAAAGCGCTAAAGAGGTGGCTGAGCAGGTTGACGTGGTAATTACCATGGTGCCGAACTCGCCGCAGGTGAAAGAAGCCTGCCTGGGCGCCAACGGCATCATTGAGGGCGCACAGCCGGGCCTGATTGTTATCGATATGAGCTCTATCGCGCCGTTAGCCAGTCGTGAAGTGCACGATGCGCTGGCAGCCAAAGGCATCAAAATGCTCGATGCACCGGTAAGCGGCGGCGAGCCGAAGGCGATTGAGGGTACCTTGTCGGTGATGGTCGGCGGCGATAAAGCGGTGTTCGATCAGTGCTACGACATTATGAAAGCGATGGCGGGTTCGGTGGTACATACCGGCGATATCGGCGCGGGCAACGTCACCAAACTGGCGAACCAGGTGATTGTAGCGCTGAATATCGCGGCGATGTCGGAAGCCCTGTCGCTGGCGACCAAGGCGGGTGTGAATCCTGAGCTGGTGTATCAGGCAATTCGTGGCGGCCTGGCAGGCAGCACGGTGCTGGATGCCAAAGCGCCGATGGTGTTAGATCGCAACTTTAAACCGGGTTTCCGTATCGATCTGCATATCAAAGATCTGGCCAACGCGCTGGATACTTCCCACGAAATTGGCGCGCATCTGCCGCTGACCGCCGCGGTGATGGAGATGATGCAGGCGCTGAAGGTGGACGGACAGGGCACTTCCGACCATAGCGCGCTGGCCTGCTATTATGAAAAATTAGCGAAAGTTGAGATCACCCGGTAGTGCAAGCGTCCGGCATCTGCGGATGCCGGACGGCTCACTGCCTTTGCAGGACGGATGTCCGTCATCAACCGCGCTGGATTGCCTATGAAAATTGTCATCGCACCGGATTCATATAAAGAGAGTTTATCCGCCCTGGAAGTGGCTTCGGCGATTGAAGCGGGATTCCGCGAGATCTTTCCTGAAGCTGACTACGTGAAAATACCGGTTGCCGACGGTGGTGAAGGCACGGTTGAAGCGATGGTGGCGGCAACGCAGGGAAACATTGTCCGACTGAAGGCCACCGGACCGCTCGGTAAGCCGGTGGATGCGTTCTACGGTTTGTCAGGTGATGAGCGCACCGCGTTCATTGAAATGGCGGCGGCCAGCGGGCTGGAGTTAGTGCCCGCCGCGCAGCGCGATCCGCTGATTACCACTTCATTTGGCACCGGCGAGCTGATTAAAGATGCACTTGACCGCGGAGTCGATCACGTCATTATCGGCATTGGCGGCAGCGCCACCAATGATGGCGGTTCCGGCATGATGCAGGCGCTGGGCGCGCATCTGCTGGACGATCAGGGTCAGCAAATTGCTTACGGTGGCGGGGCGCTACCGCAGCTGGCACGGATTGATATCGCACAGCTGGATCCCCGTATTAAGCAGTGCCGTTTTGAGGTTGCCTGCGATGTCTCCAATCCGCTGACCGGTGAAAAAGGAGCGTCGGCGATTTTCGGCCCGCAAAAGGGCGCGACGCCAGCGTTGGTCCAGCAGCTGGATCAGGCCCTGGAACACTACGCGCAGATTATTCATCGCGATTTGGATATTGATGTGCTGCATATCGACGGCGGCGGCGCGGCAGGTGGCATGGGCGCGGCTTTGCATGCGTTTTGTCAGGCCGAGTTGCGCAGCGGCATTGAGATTGTCACCGAAGCGTTGGGCCTGGCCCAGCAGGTGAAAGATGCCGATCTGGTGATTACCGGCGAAGGGCGCATCGACAGCCAAAGCGTCAATGGCAAGGTGCCGGTCGGCGTTGCGAAAGTCGCGAAGCAGTATCACAAGCCGGTGATTGGCATCGCCGGGAGTTTGACGGCCGATGTTGGCGTGGTGCATCAGCATGGGTTAGATGCGGTGTTCAGCGTGCTGTTTAGCATCTGCTCCCTGGAAGAAGCGCTGGCCAATGCGGCGCAGAATGTGCGCCTGACGGCGCGCAATGTGGCGGCGACGATAAAGGCGGGGAAAGCGCTGTAAGAAGTTTGGTCGCCATGAATGGCGCCCCTACAAATGCCGCCGTAGGGGCGGCATTTATGCCGACCGGGTCCATCACCGCAGCGCATTAACTCAACGCTAGCAGCTTCCTCGCTTCCCGCGCGACGTTCGCCATCTCATCGCTCAGCTCCAGCAACTCCGGTTCCAGCGCCTCAATATCGCTCTCCTGATGCAAACTCTTCTCTAATTGCTGACACAGCTGCTTCAAACGTGGCACGCCGCTGTAGCTGGCGCTGCCGTGCAACTTATGAATAATCTCGCGCAATCCAACCACATCATTACTCGCTATCGCGTGCTCAACGCGATCTTCCACTTCCGGCAGAAAATCGAGCAGCATTTGCAGCAGGTCGCGGGCTAAATCGGCCTTATTCGCGGCCTGGCGCAGCGCTAAGCTCCAATCCAGCGAAGGCGCAACCTCCGGCTGCAGCGGCTGCGCAGCGGACCGCTGCGGTGCATAGCGTTGCAGCAGCTGGCTCAGTTTGTCCTCATCAATCGGCTTCGCCAGATAGTCATTCATGCCCGCGTTGATCAACTGCGCCCGTTCGCCGTCCAGCGCATGTGCGGTAACCGCGACAATCGGCGTGGTGGCATGCAGCGGCAGGCTGCGGATAATTTCACTGGCGCGAATGCCATCAATATCCGGCATCTGAATATCCATCAAAATTACGTCCAGCTTGTGCAGGCGCGCCTGGCGAATCGCCTGCTCGGCGTTATCGCACAGAATGATGTGCTGCACCTGCTCCTCAAGCAGCGCGCCAATCAGTTTCAGGTTGGCGGGATTGTCATCCACCGCCATCACCGTTAACGGCTGACGGGCACCGCGCGGTAGAGCATCGCGTTGCCCGTCATGCAGGTCCAACAGCATCGGCAGCAGACGCGTCAGTGAAACCGGCTTGGCGATACACCCGGCAATGCCGCGAGCTCGCAGGTCGTCGGCAAACAGCATCATGTCGCTGGGCAGCGCCAGCAGCACCGAATCGGCATGCCCACGCAGGCGTTGGATAAGCGCATCCGGTAACGTAGCAGGATGCGGTTCGGTGACCGGTAAACCCAGCAGCAGCAGCGGGAAGTGCGTATCGGGCAGCTCTTCGAGGCTGGAGAAGTGCTGTACCTGTAATGGCGTGATGCTAAGCATCTCCTGCACCGCTTTGGCCACCGCCGGATGCGGTTCAATATAGGCCAGCGGTGTGGCGCGCAAATCGTCCAGCATGCGCGGAATGGCTGGCGCGTTCGGGTTGAGATCGAGATGAATATGCACCCAGAAAGTCGAACCCTGGTTCGGACGGCTATGGAAGGCAATTTCACCGCCCATTTCGCTCACCAGTTTCTGGGTGATCACCAGTCCTAACCCGGTGCCGCCATGACGCCGCGTAATGCTGGCATCAGCTTGCCGGAACGCCTGGAACAGCTGCGACTGCTGCTGTTCGGAGATGCCAATGCCGGTGTCATGCACCTGAATTTCCAGCTCGACGCGCGTGGCACTAAGGCTGCGCACCTCAACGCGCAGATCGATATGACCGTGCTCGGTGAATTTAATCGCGTTACCGATCAGGTTGATCATGATCTGCTGCAGGCGCAGCGGATCGCCAATCACATTATCCGGCACCTGTTTTTCCAGGCAGACGGTAATTTCCAGACCTTTGTCATGGGCGGAGGGCGCCAGCAGCACCAGCGTCTCATCCAGCGTGGCGCGTAGCGGGAACGGTATGGATTCCAATACCAGCTTACCGGCTTCCAGTTTCGAAAAGTCGAGCACGTCGTTGATGATGCTCAGCAGGTTATTGGCCGAGCGCTCGATGGTGCTCATATAATCGCGCTGGTTGGTGCTCAGCCCGGTTTTCAGCATCTGACGGGTAAAGCCGATGACGCCATTCAGCGGTGTGCGCAGCTCATGCGACATGTTGGCGAGAAACTCTGATTTGATGCGCGCCGCTTCCTGCGCACGCTTTTTCGCCAGATCCAGCTCAACGTTCTGAATCTCTAGCTGTTCCAGCGTTTCGCGCAGATCGTAAGTGGCCTGATCGATGTTCTGCTGCATCTCTTCGTGATAGGCGGTGAGCGACATCGCCATGGCGTTAATGCCGTTCTTCAGAATACTCAGCTCGCCGAGCATGTAACCATCCACGCGGCTGTCGAGCTGACCACGGCGAATGCGGTCAACGGTGGTTACCATATTGCGAATCGGCCCGGTGACATCGCGCATCAGGCGATAGGCAAACAGCATGGCGATGCACAGGCAGAACAGCAGCAGCAGCGTGGCGACAAACACCTCTTTGTACTGCTCCAGTCGTACCGATTGCAGATCCAACTCGATGGCCACATAACCTAACGGATTGCCTGCCGGCTTGGCGTCCTCGCCCGGCAACTCATCTACCGAGTAGCGCTCAGAGATGATCGGCGTGCGCAAAATCATCAAATTGCCTTGCCGCTCTACGGAGACGCCATCTTCCAATGTCGAGATGTCCTCTTTTTGCAGCAGCGCCAGATTTTGATTGTTATTCGAGGTGACGTAGACGTGATTGTTGTTGTCGAAAATGGTGATGGCACGGACAATATTGGAGTGACGACGATGCAGCAGACTGACTAACTCGCGAATCGCATCGCGATTATGCCACGTCATGCCGTATTCACTGGAAACCGACAGCGGTTCGATAATATTTGCACCTGCGTCATGCACCTGATGCTGTAATTCGTTGTAGCGATGCACCACGAAGAAGGTACTGAGCAGCAGACCAATCATCAGCGTTGGCGCCAGTATCAAAATCATCATTCGCGCCCGCAGGCTGTATTTGGTCATAATTGTGGCCTGGCGACTCCTGGCATTTTTATCCCTGTGCAAGCTCGGTTAGGGGCTGCACACCCAATAAAGTAGAGATTTCACAATACTATGGCGCAATTTTACTCTGCAAAACAGCGTGTGACGACGAAGGCTCGCATATCCGTCACCATTGAAGACCTTGATCCCTTTGGACAAGGTGTTGCGCGCCATAAAGGCAAGGCGATGTTTGTCAGCGGCGCGCTGCCCGGCGAGCAGGCAGAAGTGACGGTATTCGAGGATAAGAGCAAGTACGCGCGCGCCAAAGCGAACAAGATTCTCAATCCCAGCCCACAGCGGGAAAAACCGCGCTGTATCCACTTCGGCGTGTGCGGCGGTTGCCAGCAGCAGCACGCCTCGGTGGCACTGCAGCAAGAGAGTAAAGCGCGCGCCTTAAGCCGCATGTTAAGTCGCGATGCGCCGCTGCCGGTGGCGGTTGATGAGATCATCAGCGGCAGCGCGTGGGGCTATCGTCGTCGTGCGCGCTTAGGTTTGCAATGGCAGCCTAAACAGCAGCGTTTGCAGATGGGATTCCGCCAGGCAGGCAGCAACGATCTGGTGGAGTTGAAGCAATGCCCGGTTTTGGTGCCCGAACTTGAAGCGCTACTGCAACCGCTGCACCAATGTCTTAGCGATTTGCAGGCGGTTAGGCGCCTGGGGCACGTTGAGTTGGTACTGGCGGATAATGGCCCGCTGATGGTGCTGCGTCATCTTGATGCATTATCTGCAGGCGACCGCGCAAAACTGGAACGTTTTTCGCATGAGCAGCAACTGTCGATGTGGCTGGCTGATGGCAGTGAGCGTTTGCAGCCGTTAAGTGCACGTGAGCCGTTTTATCGCGCATTTGATTTGCAGCTCGCCTTTAGTCCGCAGAATTTTATTCAGGTGAATGATGGCGTGAATCAGCAAATGATCGCCAAAGCCATTGAGTGGCTGGATTTGCAGCCAGACGATCGTGTGCTGGATCTGTTCTGCGGCATGGGCAACTTCACTTTGCCAGTAGGAAAATTCGTACAAAATGCTGTAGGTGTGGAGGGTGTTGCAGCATTAGTGCAACAGGCAGCGTATAATGCTGAGCAGAATAATCTCAAGAATGTTCGCTTTTTCCAGCATAACCTGGAGGAAGACGTTACGCGTCAGCCGTGGGCGACGCAGGGATTTAATAAGGTGTTACTGGATCCAGCACGCGCTGGGGCTGCGGGCGTGATGGCGCATGTGGTTAAACTTGCGCCGCAACGCGTGGTCTATGTTTCCTGTAACCCAACAACGCTTGCACGTGACAGCCAGACATTGCTGTCCGCGGGCTACCATTTGGAAAGGGTCGCGATGCTGGATATGTTCCCTCATACCAGTCATCTCGAGTCCATGGTGCTGTTTAGCAGAACATAAGCGATGTCCACATCGCTGTGGCAGGAGAGGATATGGTTGCGGTTAGAAGTGCGCATTTAAATACGGCGGGCGAATTTGCCCTCGACCAGTGGATCGCCAGTTTAAGTATCAACAATCCGCAATCCTGTCAGCGACTGGCGGATGCGTGGCGCTACTGTGAAGCCGAAACGCACAACCATCCTGATCAAGCTCTGCTGCTGTGGCGTGGCATTGAGATGGTGGAAATTCTCACCATGCTCAGCATGGACATCGATAGCCTGCGCGCTGCGCTGTTGTTCCCGTTAGCCAACGCGGATGTGGTGAGCGAGGAAGACCTCGAGAAAGCGTTCGGCAAAGAGATTGTGATGTTGGTGCACGGCGTGCGCGACATGGATGCTATTCGGCAGCTGAAAGCGATCCACAACGATTCGATGGCTTCAGAGCAGGTGGATAATGTTCGCCGCATGCTGCTGGCGATGGTGGAAGATTTCCGCTGTGTGGTCATCAAGCTTGCCGAACGTATCGCTCATCTGCGCGAAATGAAAGACGCGCCAGAAGATGAGCGCGTACTGGCGGCGAAAGAGAGCACCAATATCTACGCGCCGTTAGCCAACCGTTTGGGTATCGGCCAGCTCAAATGGGAGCTGGAAGATTACTGCTTCCGCTATCTGCATCCCGACGAATACAAGCGCATCGCTAAATTGCTGCATGAACGTCGTATCGATCGTGAAAGCTATATTGAGAACTTCGTCGATAACCTGCGCGCCGAGATGCAGAAAGAGGGCGTGCGTGCAGAAGTGTACGGCCGGCCAAAACACATCTACAGCATCTGGCGTAAGATGCAGAAGAAGTCGCTGGCGTTTGATGAGCTGTTTGACGTGCGCGCGGTGCGTATCGTGGCTGAGCGTCTGCAGGATTGCTATGGCGCGCTCGGTACGGTGCACACGCTGTATCGACATCTGCCGAGTGAGTTTGACGACTACGTCGCGAACCCGAAACCCAACGGCTATCAATCGATTCATACCGTGGTATTGGGGCCGCAGGGCAAAACGGTTGAAATCCAGATTCGTACGCGGCAAATGCACGAAGATGCAGAGCTGGGCGTCGCGGCGCACTGGAAGTACAAAGAGGGCCCAACCTCCAGCAACGCGCGCGGCGCAGCGGGGCATGAAGGGCGCATTGCCTGGCTACGCAAGCTGATTACCTGGCAGGAAGAGATGGCTGATTCTGGCGAGATGCTGGAAGAGGTGCGCAGCCAGGTGTTTGACGATCGCGTTTACGTATTTACGCCGAAAGGCGATGTGGTTGATCTGCCTGCGGGTTCAACGCCGCTCGATTTCGCCTACCACATTCACAGCGATATCGGTCACCGCTGCATTGGCGCCAAGATCAGCGGACGCATCGTGCCGTTCACCTATCAACTGCAAATGGGCGATCAGATTGAAGTGATCACCCAGAAACAACCGAATCCTAGTCGCGACTGGCTCAATCCAAATCTTGGCTATATTACCACCAGCCGCGGCCGTTCGAAAATTCACGCCTGGTTCCGTAAACAGGATCGTGACAAAAATATTATTGCCGGCCGTCAGATCCTCGAAAGCGAGCTGAATCAGATGGATATCAGCATGCGCGAGGCGGAAAAACTGCTGCTGCCGCGCTATAACGTCAGCTCGCAGGATGAGTTGCTGGCGATGATCGGCGGCGGCGATATTCGCCTCAATCAGATGGTGAATTTCCTGCAAGGCAAGCTCAATAAACCGAGCGCCGAAGAGGAGGATCGCGAAGCGCTGCGCCAGCTGACGCAAAAGTCGCATGCACCTTCATCCCGCAAAGAGAGCGGTCGTGTGGTGGTGGAAGGCGTGGGTAATCTGTTGCACCACATTGCACGCTGCTGCCAGCCGATTCCGGGCGACGATATCGTGGGCTTTATCACTCAGGGTCGCGGCATCTCTATTCACCGCGCCGACTGCGATCAGTTAACTGAGCTGATTTCTCACGCGCCGGAACGTATCGTTGATGCCGTGTGGGGCGAAGATTACTCCAGCGGTTACTCGCTGGTGGTGCGCGTCACCGCCAATGATCGTAGCGGCTTACTGCGTGATATCACCACTATTCTGGCTAACGAGAAGGTCAATGTGCTTGGCGTCTCCAGCCGCAGCGATACCAAAAAGCAGCTGGCAACCATCGATATGGATATTGAGATCTATAACCAGCAGGTGCTCGGCCGCGTGCTGGCACGTCTCAATCAGGTGCCGGATATTATTGACGCGCGCCGTTTGCATTGATTTCCAGGTCGCCATGAACGGCGACCCTACAAATTACGTCGTAGGGTCGTCATTCATGGCGACCTTTTTACATACCAGCCCCAAAGGATCATCTCATGACCGCCTTAAACCGCCTGCTCACCATCATGCAAACCTTGCGCGATCCGCAACGTGGCTGTCCGTGGGATCGTCAGCAAACTTTCTCCTCCATCGCGCCTTACACGCTGGAAGAAACCTACGAAGTCATCGATGCCATTCAGCGCGAAGATTTTGACGATCTGCGCGGTGAGCTGGGCGATCTGCTGTTTCAGGTGGTGTTCTACGCTCAAATGGCCGACGAACAGCAGCATTTCAATTTTGACGACATCTGCAACGCCATTAGCGACAAACTTGAGCGCCGCCATCCGCATATTTTTGGCGATGTTAAGGCAGAGACCAGCGACGAAGTGCTGAAAAACTGGGAAGCGATCAAACACAATGAACGCGCGGAAAAATCGCAGCATTCAGTTTTAGATGACATTCCCAAAGCGTTGCCCGCCTTAATGCGCGCGCACAAAATTCAGAAGCGTTGCAGCACGGTCGGTTTCGACTGGAACAATCTCGGACCGGTACTGGATAAAGTGCATGAAGAGATTGATGAAGTGATGCATGAAGCGCAGCAAGCGGTGGTCGATAACGACAAGCTGGAAGAGGAAATCGGCGATTTACTCTTCGCCACCGTCAATTTGTCGCGCCATTTAGGCAGCAAAGCGGAAATCGCCCTGCAGAAAGCCAATGATAAATTTGAGCGCCGCTTCCGCCAGGTTGAGAACATCATCGCCTCACGAGGTTTAGCGATGAGCGATGCCACGTTGGATCAGATGGAAGAGGCCTGGCAGCAGGTGAAAGCCAGCGAGAACAAGAGCTAAGCCAATCTGGCGATTATTCCAGCACTGCGCATAATTTCACCGCTTGAGCTTACTCGATTCAGCCTTGCGGTGAGTTTGTGACGTACATCAACATTTCACCCCCTGCTATCCGCTATGTTACCGGCTGACCTGTGGAGGACGATGGTGTGATTCATCAATTGTGGCTGAAGACGACTTCAAGTATACTATTTTCCCGTCTTGGTTATTCCATCGTCTTTAAACCTAAACTCTCAGGTTCAGCATGACAACGAATTATATTTTTGTGACCGGCGGGGTCGTTTCCTCTCTGGGCAAAGGCATTGCCGCAGCCTCCCTCGCAGCTATCCTTGAAGCACGTGGTCTTAATGTGACCATCATGAAACTCGATCCGTACATCAACGTCGATCCGGGTACCATGAGCCCTACGCAGCACGGTGAAGTGTTTGTTACCGATGATGGGGCCGAAACCGATCTGGATTTAGGTCACTACGAGCGCTTCATCCGCACCAAAATGTCGCGCCGCAACAACTTTACTACCGGTCGTATTTACTCAGAAGTGCTGCGCAAAGAGCGTCGTGGCGACTATCTGGGCGCCACGATTCAGGTCATCCCGCACATCACCAATGCGATCAAAGAGCGCATTATTGAAGGCGGTGAAGGTCATGACGTCGTTCTGGTTGAGATCGGCGGTACGGTGGGTGATATCGAATCTTTGCCGTTCCTCGAAGCGATTCGCCAGATGGCGGTCGATGTCGGTCGTGAACACACCATGTATATGCACCTGACGCTGGTGCCGTATATGGCGGCCGCAGGCGAAGTGAAAACCAAGCCAACCCAGCATTCAGTGAAAGAGCTGTTGTCGATCGGGATTCAGCCGGATGTGCTGATCTGCCGTTCTGACCGCGCGGTGCCTGCGAACGAACGCGCCAAAATCGCGCTGTTCTGTAACGTGCCGGAAAAAGCGGTTATTTCCCTGAAAGATGTGGATTCCATCTACAAAATTCCAGGCATGCTGAAGTCGCAAGGTCTGGATGATTACATCTGCAAGCGTTTCAATCTGAACGCGCCGGAAGCGAACCTGGCCGAATGGGAACAGGTTATTTACGAAGAAGCCAATCCGGGCGGCGAAGTGACCATTGGTATGGTCGGCAAATACGTCGAACTGCCAGATGCGTACAAATCAGTGATTGAAGCGCTGAAACACGGCGGCCTGAAAAATCGCGTGACCGTGAACATCAAGTTGATTGACTCGCAGGATGTGGAAACGCGCGGTGTCGAATTACTGAAAGATCTGGATGCTATTCTGATCCCCGGCGGCTTCGGCTACCGCGGTGTGGAAGGCAAAATGATGACGGCGCAATACGCCCGTGAGAACAACGTGCCGTATCTGGGGATTTGCCTCGGTATGCAGGTTGCGCTGATGGAATTTGCCCGCAACGTTGCCGGTATGGAAGGCGCGAACTCTACTGAATTTGTGCCAGACTGTAAGTATCCGGTGGTTGCGCTTATCACCGAATGGCGTGACGAAGAGGGCAACGTTGAGCAGCGTACTGAGCAGAGCGATCTGGGCGGCACCATGCGTCTGGGTAGCCAGCAGTGCCAGTTGACGCCGGAAAGCAAGGTGCGTCAGTTGTACGGTTCTGAAATCATTACCGAACGTCACCGTCATCGTTACGAAGTAAACAATATGCTGTTGAAGCCGATTGAAGCGGCGGGTCTGCATATTGCCGGTCGTTCCGGCGACGATCAGCTGGTTGAGATCATTGAGATCCCGAATCACCCGTGGTTTGTTGCCTGTCAGTTCCACCCGGAATTCACATCGACCCCGCGTGATGGTCATCCGCTGTTCGCTGGCTTTGTGAAAGCCGCGCAGGAGCACCAGAAGCGTTTAGCGAAGTAAATTTCACGAGCAACGCGCGAACTTTTCGCGCGTTGTTTGTCTTAGGATTGACTAACTTGTACTGAGGAAAATCGAATGTCCAAAATCGTAAAAGTCATCGGTCGCGAAATCATCGACTCCCGTGGCAACCCAACTGTAGAAGCAGAAGTGCATCTGGAAGGCGGTTTCGTTGGTCTGGCTGCTGCGCCATCAGGTGCATCTACCGGTTCTCGCGAAGCACTGGAGCTGCGTGACGGTGACAAATCTCGTTTCCTGGGCAAAGGTGTAACCAAAGCGGTTGCAGCGGTTAACGGTCCAATCGCTAACGCGGTAACCGGTAAAGATGCCAAAGACCAGGCGAACATCGATAAGATCATGATCGAGCTGGACGGTACTGAGAACAAATCTAACTTCGGTGCTAACGCCATTCTGGCCGTTTCACTGGCTGCTGCTAAAGCGGCTGCTGCCTCTAAAGGCCTGCCGCTGTATGCGCACATCGCTGAACTGAACGGCACCCCGGGCAAATACTCTATGCCACTGCCAATGATGAACATCATCAACGGTGGCGAGCATGCCGATAACAACGTCGACATCCAGGAATTCATGATTCAGCCGGTTGGCGCGCCAACCCTGAAAGAAGCCATTCGCATGGGTTCTGAAGTCTTCCATCACCTGGCAAAAGTGCTGAAGTCAAAAGGTATGGGCACTGCAGTCGGTGACGAAGGTGGCTACGCGCCAAACCTGGGTTCTAACGCCGAAGCGCTGGCTGTTATCGCTGAAGCGGTAAAAGCAGCAGGCTACGAGCTGGGCAAAGACATCACTCTGGCGATGGACTGCGCAGCATCTGAATTCTACAAAGACGGCAAATATGTGCTGGCTGGCGAAGGTAACAAAGCCTTCACTTCAGAAGAGTTCACGCACTTCCTGGAAGACCTGACCAAACAGTACCCAATCGTCTCTATCGAAGATGGTCTGGACGAATCTGACTGGGCTGGCTTCGCATACCAGACCAAAGTGCTGGGCGACAAAATCCAGCTGGTGGGTGACGATCTGTTCGTAACCAACACCAAGATCCTGAAAGAAGGTATCGAGAAAGGCATCGCTAACTCCATCCTGATCAAATTCAACCAGATCGGTTCACTGACCGAAACCCTGGCTGCAATCAAGATGGCGAAAGATGCTGGCTACACCGCGGTGATTTCACACCGTTCAGGTGAAACCGAAGATGCAACCATCGCTGACCTGGCAGTAGGTACTGCAGCAGGCCAGATCAAAACCGGTTCTATGAGCCGTTCTGACCGCGTTGCTAAGTACAACCAGCTGATTCGTATCGAAGAAGCGCTGGGCAGCAAAGCACCGTTCAACGGTCTGAAAGAAGTTAAAGGCCAGGCGTAATCGCCTGAGTATGCTGCCTGCGGGCAGCATCGTCCGAATGAAGCCCCGCCTTGTGCGGGGCTTTTGCTTTTATTTGGCACGAAGCAGCTGTTACTCGGCGCGCAAGATCTGCCATAATCTGCGCCTCAAATTTTAGACGTGAGTAAAAAATGTTCTACCCGATTAACGAAATGTTCCAGACGCTGCAGGGCGAAGGTTTCTACACCGGCGTTCCGGCGCTGTTCATCCGCTTACAAGGATGTCCGGTGGGCTGTAGCTGGTGTGATACCAAACATACCTGGGAAACGCGGGCAGATCGGGAGACCTCGCTGGGCGATATTTTGGTGAAAACCGTGGAGAGCGATGCCTGGGGCAACGCCGATGCCGCGATGCTTCTCGACTCTATTCAGCGCCAGGGCTGGACCGCACGTCACGTGGTGATTACCGGCGGTGAACCGGCGATTTTCGATCTGCGTCCGCTGACGCAAGCATTAGAAGCGGCGGGCTTTGCGTGCCAAATCGAAACCAGCGGCACGCACGAAGTGCAGTGCTCAGAAGCCACCTGGGTGACGGTTTCACCGAAGGTGAATATGCGCGGCGGTTATGACGTATTGCCGCAGGCATTGCAACGCGCGGATGAGATTAAACATCCGGTGGCGCGTGAGCGTGATGTCGAAGCGTTGGATGCGTTGTTGTCGGGCCTGCATGACGAGAAAAAGCGTATTGTGGCGTTACAGCCGATCAGCCGTGGCGATGCTGCCACCAAACTCTGTATTGAAACCTGTATCGCCCGCAACTGGCGGCTTTCAATGCAGACGCACAAGTATTTGAATATTGCCTGATTTGGCACGGTGCGCACTTTAGATGCGTAGGGTCGCCACTCATGGCGACCTCACTCAACGATTACTGCTTCACTTGCCTGGTCTCAACCGCGATAAACACAACCAGCGGTACAGGTCTCTTTAATCATCACCGCACTCAACTCAGGCAGAATCGGCTTCATCTGATCCCAAATCCACTTTGCCAGCACTTCGCTGGTGGGATTTTCTAAACCTGGGATGTCATTCAGATAGTGATGATCGAGGCGATCGTACAGAGGCTTAAACGCTGCCTTCAGCTCGGCAAAATCCATTACCCAACCGGTATGCGCATCCACTTCGCCGGTGATTTCTAATCGCACCAGGAACGAATGGCCGTGCAAACGCCCACACTTATGGCCTTCCGGCACGTGAGGTAAGCGATGGGCAGATTCAAACTGGAACTCTTTAAATAACGTGGTAGACATAATGGCTCTCAGACTTAAAAACCGCTGAAGTCTACCTGAATTGCAGATTTTTCGCACCCGCTCGCCATGAAAAGGGCATTAAACGACGCAATCCTGCTAAAACGCCTAATTAACTCTTTGAATCATATCGCCTTCATTTACCACTTTTGCCGATTAACTTTACCCGAAAAACCACTTAGTCATTTTGGTTATTTAATATGTCGAAGGCGTATTTAATCGTTAATATACAGCCCGGTAACCTACGCACTCTTTCGCAACATATTGATCCGGACTTCTGACACTGGAATTTTTAACGCAATGACGACTCAGGCACCAGGTTCACTGCTTCCGTTATCCCCGGAGCAACTCGCGCGCTTACAGGCGGCGACCACGGATTTCAACACCACGCAGATGGCCTGGCTCTCAGGCTATTTCTGGGGCATGGTCAACCAGACGCCGGGTGCGGCTGCCGCGCCAGCGCCTGTTCAGGCTGAAACACCGACCATCACGCTGATCTCCGCCTCACAGACCGGCAATGCGCGTCGCCTGGCTGAGCAGTTGCGTGATGACCTGCTGGCAGCGAAGCTGAGCGTCAATCTGGTTAACGCTGGCGATTACAAATTCAAACAGATCGGCCAGGAAAAGCTGCTGGTGGTGGTGACCTCCACCCAAGGTGAAGGCGAGCCGCCGGAAGAAGCCGTGGCGCTGCACAAGTTCCTGCTGTCAAAGAAGGCGCCGAAGTTTACCGGCACCGCCTTTGCGGTGTTCGGTCTTGGCGATACCTCTTATGAGTTTTTCAGCAAAGCCGGTAAAGACTTTGATGAGCGTCTGGCGGAACTCGGTGCCGAACGTCTACTGGATCGTGTGGATGCGGACGTTGAATACAAAGAGCAGGCAACGGCCTGGCGCCAGCAGATCACCGAGATATTAAAAGCGCGCGTGCCGAGCGAATCGCCAGCCCAGGCCGCCATCACAGCGGCAGGCAGCGTCAACCTGGTCGACAGCAGCCCGTATACTAAAGAAGAGCCGCTGCTGGCCAGCTTTGCTGCAAACCAGAAAATCACCGGACGCGACTCGGATAAAGATGTGCGCCACATTGAAATCGATCTCGGCGATTCTGGCCTGCGTTACCAGCCGGGTGACGCGCTGGGCGTGTGGTTTGAAAACGATGCTGAACTGGTGCAGGAACTGCTGCAGCTGGTGTGGCTGAAAGGCGACGAGCAGGTTGAGGTGCAGGGCAAAACGCTGGCGCTCACTGAGGCGCTGCAAAAACACTTCGAACTGACGGTTAATACGCCACAAATCGTTGAACAATATGCCGCCCTGTCGCGCAACGATGCGCTGCTGGCATTAGCGGGTGACAAGCCAAAGCTGCAGAGCTATGCGCAGAGCTTCCCGATTGTCGATATGGTGCGTCAGGCGCCGACCGAACTGAATCCTGAGCAATTAACCAGCCTGCTGCGTCCGCTGACGCCGCGCCTCTACTCGATTGCTTCTTCGCAGGCGGAAAACGAAACCGAAGTGCATATTACCGTCGGTGCGGTGCGCTTTGAGATCGACGGTCGCCAGCGCGGTGGCGGTGCATCTACCTGGCTGGCGGATCGCATTGAAGAAGAGGGCGAAATCCGCGTCTTCATCGAGCATAACGACAATTTCCGCCTGCCGGCTAATCCGGAAACCCCGGTAATCATGATTGGTCCGGGCACCGGCATCGCGCCGTTCCGCTCCTTTATGCAGCAGCGCGATAACGATGGCGCAGGCGGCAAAAACTGGCTGTTCTTCGGCAATCCGCACTTCACCGATGATTTCCTCTATCAGGTAGAGTGGCAGAAGTACGTCAAAGATGGCTTGCTGACTAATATTGATCTGGCATGGTCGCGCGATCAGGCCGAGAAAATTTACGTACAAGATAAAATCCGCGCCAAAGGTGCGGAGGTGTGGAGCTGGTTACAGGAAGGCGCGCACCTTTACGTCTGCGGCGATGCCAATCGCATGGCAAAAGACGTTGAGCAAGCATTACTGGATGTGGTGGTCGAACACGGCGGCATGGATCGTGAAACGGCTGATGAATTTTTAAGTGAGCTGCGCATTGAGCGCCGTTATCAGCGAGACGTTTACTAATGAGCGAAAAACATCCTGGACCGCTGGTCGTTGAAGGCAAGCTGGTCGACGCTGAGCGTCTGAAAAAACAGAGTAACTACCTGCGCGGCACCATCCTCGACGATCTCGACGATGGCCTGACCGGCGGCTTCACCGGCGATAACTTCCTGCTGATCCGTTTTCACGGTATGTACCAACAGGATGACCGCGACATTCGAGCCGAGCGCGCTGCGCAGAAACTCGAGCCGCGCCACGCCATGATGCTGCGCTGCCGTCTGCCGGGCGGCATCATCACGCCAACGCAGTGGCTGGCGATTGATAAATTTGCCAGCGAAAAAACCATTTACGGCAGCATCCGTTTGACTAACCGTCAGACCTTCCAGTTTCACGGCATTCTGAAGAAGAACGTGAAGCCGACGCACCAGATGCTGCACGAAGTCGGACTCGACGCGCTGGCGACCGCCAACGACGTTAACCGTAACGTGTTATGCACCTCGAATCCGGTGGAATCAGAGCTGCATCAGGAAGCGTACGAGTGGGCGAAAAAGCTCTCCGAACATCTGCTGCCGCAAACCCGTGCATACGCTGAGATCTGGTGGGACAAAGAGAAAGTCGCCACCACGGATAAAGAGCCGATCCTCGGTGAGACCTATCTGCCGCGTAAATTCAAAACTACAGTAGTGGTGCCGCCGCATAACGATGTCGATCTGCACGCCAATGATTTGAACTTCATCGCTATCGCTGAGAACGGCAAGCTGATTGGCTTTAACCTGCTGGTTGGCGGTGGTTTGTCGATTGATCACGGTAACAAAGCCACCTACGCACGCACCGCCAGCGAGTTTGGCTTCCTGCCGGTAGAGAAGATTCTCGACGTGGCGGCCGCGGTGGTGACCACGCAGCGCGATTGGGGTAACCGTACCGATCGTAAAAATGCTAAGACCAAGTACACGCTGGAACGCGTCGGTGTCGAAACCTTCAAAGCGGAAGTGGAAAAACGTGCCGGCCTGACGTTTGAACCGATTCGTCCCTATGCGTTCACCTCGCGCGGCGACCGCGTTGGCTGGGTGAAAGGCATCGATAAGAAGTGGCACCTGACGCTGTTCATCGAGAATGGTCGTCTGCTGGATTATCCGGGTCGTCCGTTGAAGCGCGGCATCGCCGAAATCGCCAAAGTTCATCAGGGCGATTTCCGTTTGACCGCCAACCAGAACCTGATTGTGGCTGGCGTGCCTGAGAAGCAAAAAGCGCAGATCGAAGCCATCGCCCGTGAACACGGTTTGATGGAAGCGGTAACGGCGCAGCGTGAAAACTCGATGGCGTGCGTGGCCTTCCCGACCTGTCCGCTGGCGATGGCCGAAGCCGAACGCTTCCTGCCATCGTTCGTCACCAAAGTGGAAGAGATCATGCATAAGCATGGCGTGGGTGAAGAGCACATAGTGTTACGCGTTACCGGTTGCCCGAATGGCTGTGGCCGTGCTTTGCTGGCTGAGTTGGGTCTGGTGGGTAAAGCGCCGGGCCGTTACAACTTACATATTGGCGGCAACCGCGAAGGTACGCGCATTCCACGCATGTACCGCGAGAATATCAACGAAGGCGAAATCCTCGCCAGCATCGATGAGCTGGTGGCGCGCTGGGCAACCGAGCGTCAGGCCAATGAAGGCTTCGGCGACTTCGTGATTCGCACTGGCATCATCAAAGCCGTGGTTGATCCCGCCCGTGATTTTTGGGACTCGGAGGCAGTATGACGGTACTCGATCTCGCAGCACTGAATGGTTCATCAAAAGTTGATCGCATTATGGCGTTGGCAGAAAGCAACGTGCAGCTGGAGAAGCGCTCGGCTGAAGAGCGCGTCAGCTGGGCGCTGGAGCATCTGCCTGGCGCGTTTGTGCTGTCATCCAGCTTTGGTATTCAGGCGGCGGTTTTGCTGCATATGGTGACGCAGCAGAAACCGGACATTCCGGTGATTCTCACCGATACCGGCTATCTGTTCCCGGAAACCTATCGCTTTATTGATGAGCTGACCGACAAGCTCAATCTCAACCTGCAAATCTTCCGCGCTGAGACCTCAGCAGCATGGCAGGAAGCGCGTTACGGCAAACTGTGGGAGCAGGGCGTTGAAGGGATTGAGCAGTACAACCAGATCAACAAAGTGGAACCGATGAACCGCGCGCTGGAAACCTTGGGCGCGCAAACCTGGTTTGCTGGCCTGCGCCGCGATCAATCCGGCAGCCGCGCCAGTTTGCCGGTGCTGGCGGTGCAGCGCGGCGTGTTGAAAATTCTGCCGATTATCGATTGGGATAACCGTCAGGTGCATCAATACCTGCAGCAGCATGGACTGAAATACCATCCGCTGTGGGATGAAGGTTATCTATCCGTGGGCGATACGCACACCACCAGAAAGTGGGAGCCGGGCATGGCAGAAGAGGAGACACGCTTCTTCGGCCTGAAGCGCGAGTGCGGGTTGCATGAAGGGTGATAATTAGGTGCTCGCTGTCCCCCTCCTCGGTCCTCCCCCATAAATGGGGGAGGAAGATGCTGCCATATGTGAGTTCTGAAGGGGCATGCGGCAGCGTCTCCTTCCCCCGCTAGCGGGGGAAGGCCGGGATGGGGGACAGCGGGCACCATCAAATCCCCTGCAGCCGCGCAAACTCTTCCGCCGCACGCGTCACATTCACCTTCGTCACCTCATAATGTGCCACCGCGACAAAGGGATCCTCCGCGAGGATGGTATCCAGCCGGGCGCGATCGATATCTTTCACCATAATCATGCCGCCAGTGCGCGGATCTTTACGTCCCGCCGCGATAAACACGCCATTAGCAAAGTAGCGATCCAGCCATTCGATATGCGGCGCCAGTAACGCTTCCACTTCCTCTACCGGACGAAAATAGTTCAGAAATACCACGTACATAATAGATCCTTAGGTTGTCGGATTAGCCAGCTCGGTCAGCAGCGGCAGCAAGATCTTCACGCTGTCACGCGTGCGTTGGGTGATGCGGCCAGGCAGCCAACGATCGAGATAGTTGAGGTTATCGCGCTCGGTTTGATGGCGCACGTTGCCCTCCGGAAAATGGTGGGAACGCGCGCGCTGCTGCTGTCCATCTTTGTTGCCCAGCGTCCAGTTAGCGGCGGTGACATCCATTAACGGCATGCCGGCCTTATCAAACGGATTCACCCCCGGATAATCGCGCGCGGTCATAGCGTGGCTGGCTGCGGAGATACCGTAACGGTGTGCCAGCTGCACGGCGCGTGCGCTGGTCTGCTTGCGCACCGCCGAGGGCGTATTGATGCCGCTATTAAAGTAGAGATGATCGCCGACGATCAGACTGTTGAGATCGATCACCAGCAGCGTGTTCTTCTTCTCCTGCTCGCTCATGCGTGCCAGATAATCATCCATGCCGTGCAGGCCCGCTTCACCGGCGCTCAGCGCGACAAAGCGCACGCCGTAGTGCAGCGGCGTTTTGCTCAATGCCTTCGCCAGCTCCAGCATCACGCCAAGACCGGATGCATTGTCATCCACGCCCTGCAAACGCAGGCCGCCGAGATTGTTATCGGCTTCATGGCGGCTGAGCGGCGTCCAGGTATCCAGATGCGTCACAATCAGGATCTCCTGTGGCACCGCACCTGCGCGCGCAGCAATCACCGAGGTGGCGGTGACTTTATGTGTGCGGCTTTCACCCTTTTTCTCTAGCCATTCATAGCGGGTATTGAACTGGCGGGTATTACTCTGATAACCCAGCTGGCTAAATTGCTGCTGCAAATAATCGGCGGTGAGCAACTCGGCTGGGCTGCCGCTCATGCGGCCGGGGAAATAGGTTGCGATGTGGCGAAGTTGCTGTTCGGCAAAGTGTCCAGGCGCGCTGATGCTCGCAGCCTGAACAAAGAGAGGCAAACCGCCCGCGAGCAGTGCAGCCAGCACAGTGCGGCGGAAATTAGCAAACATAGTTAGGGTCCTTTTCTGACATCCCGTCATGCTAAAAAAAATCCGAGATAGTATGAAACTGTGATGACGCTTGCACAATTTGATTTGCTCCGAAACACCAGCAATATCATTTGTTAAGCACAAAATGTTATCAGCAATCCTGGGTCGTTATTCCATTCGGTAACTACTCATTCCAATTCGTAATTTCATCTGTCGGAAGGGCGGGACGTATAGTCGCGTTAACTTATTGTAAAACTAGCAAGGTTAACGTGGATTATCTGCCCCTCTTTGCCGATCTCAAAAGCCGTCCGGTGCTGGTTGTTGGCGGTGGCGAAATTGCTGCGCGCAAAATTGAACTGTTGCGGCGTGCGGGTGCGCGCGTGTTGGTCGCGGCGCGCGAACTCGGCCATGAGCTACAGGCGCTGCTGGATATTAAGGCGATTGAATGGATCGCCCACAGCTTTGATCCGGCACAGCTGGACGGTGTATTCCTCGTGATTGCTGCCACTGATGACAACGCGCTCAATGCACAGGTATTTGAGGCGGCCAACGCGCGCCACAAGCTGGTGAACGTGGTAGACGATCAGCCGAAATGCAGCTTTATCTTCCCATCAATTGTCGATCGCTCGCCGCTGGTCGTCGCCATCTCCTCCAGCGGCACCGCGCCGGTGCTGGCGCGTTTGCTGCGTGAAAAAATTGAAGCGTTACTACCAGCCAATCTTGGGCAGATGGCCGAAGTGGCGGGGCAGGGGGGCGGCAAGGGAAAACAGCGCTCTCACCGCATGTCTGAACGTCGTCGTTTCTGGGAGCGTGCCTTTAACGGGCTGTTCGCCAGCCAGATGGCGGCGGGCAATGTGAATGAAGCGCGTCGTACGCTGGATCGCGAACTGGATAACGACAGCGATAATCAGGGCGAAATCACGCTGGTGGGCGCCGGTCCGGGCGACAGCGGTTTGCTGACGCTGCGTGGCTTGCAGGTGATGCAGCTGGCCGATGTGGTGCTGTATGACCATCTGGTCAGCGACGAAGTGTTAGAACTGGTGCGCCGCGACGCCGATCGCATCTGCGTTGGCAAACGCGCCGGTGCGCATTCGGTGCCGCAGGAAGAGACTAATCAGATGCTGGTGAGCCTCGCGCAGCAGGGTAAACGCGTGGTGCGTCTGAAAGGCGGCGATCCGTTTATTTTTGGTCGCGGCGGTGAAGAGTTGCAGGCGGCGCAGGCCGCCGGAATTCCCTTCCAGGTGGTGCCGGGCATCACCGCGGCAGCGGGCGCAACCGCCTACGCCGGAATCCCGCTTACCCATCGTGACTACGCGCAGAGCGTGCTGTTTATCACCGGTCACTGCCAGGCCGACGGCAACGGCATCGATTGGCCGTCGCTGGCACGCGCGCGTCAAACCTTAGCGATTTATATGGGCACGGTGAAAGCGGCGGAAATCGCTGCCGGGCTTATCGAACATGGGCGCGCGGCCTCCACGCCGGTGGCGGTGATTGGCCGCGGCACGCGTCAGGATCAGCAGGTGCTGACCGGTACATTAGATCAACTGGAAGCGCTGGCTGCGGCCGCGCCCACGCCAGCACTGTTAGTGATTGGCGAAGTAGTGAATTTGCACGGGCAATTGGCCTGGTTCCAACATTCGGCACAGCAGGGGGCTCGCGAGTCCGCCGTTGTCAATTTGGCTTGAGGAAAAATTATGGACCAAAATCGTCTTACTCATCTGCGCCAGCTGGAGGCAGAGAGTATCCATATCATCCGCGAGGTGGCGGCCGAGTTCAGCAATCCGGTGATGATGTACTCCATCGGCAAAGACTCCTCGGTGATGCTGCATCTGGCGCGCAAAGCCTTCTTTCCGGGCACGTTGCCATTTCCGCTGCTGCACGTTGATACCGGCTGGAAATTCCGGGAAATGTACGAGTTCCGCGATCGCACCGTAAAAGCGATGGGCGCGGAGCTGCTGGTGCATCGCAACCCGGAAGGTGTGGCGATGGGCATCAACCCGTTCGTGCACGGCAGTGCCAAGCATACCGACATCATGAAAACCGAAGGCCTGAAGCAGGCGCTGAACAAATACGGCTTTGATGCAGCCTTTGGTGGCGCACGGCGTGATGAAGAGAAGTCGCGCGCCAAAGAGCGCATCTACTCATTCCGCGATCGCTTCCACCGCTGGGATCCAAAAAACCAGCGTCCTGAGCTGTGGCACAACTACAACGGCCAGATTAACAAAGGCGAAAGCATTCGCGTGTTCCCGCTCTCCAACTGGACCGAGCTGGATATCTGGCAGTACATCTTCCTGGAAAATATCGAAATTGTGCCGCTGTACCTCGCCGCGCCGCGCCCGGTGCTGGAGCGTGACGGCATGCTGATGATGATTGATGACGATCGTATCGATCTGCAGCCAGGCGAAGTGATCAAACAGCGTATGGTGCGTTTCCGTACCCTCGGCTGCTGGCCGCTAACCGGCGCGGTGGAATCGGAAGCGCAGACGCTGCCGGAAATCATTGAAGAGATGCTGGTCTCCACCACCAGTGAACGCCAGGGACGCGTGATAGACCGCGACCAGGCCGGTTCGATGGAAATGAAGAAACGTCAGGGTTATTTCTAAGGAGACGCAGATGAATACCGTTATTGCACAACAGATTGCCGATCAGGGCGGCGTAGAAGCCTGGCTGACCGCGCAACAACACAAAAGCCTGCTGCGTTTCCTCACCTGCGGTAGCGTTGACGACGGCAAAAGTACGCTGATTGGTCGCTTGCTGCACGATACGCGTCAAATCTATGAAGACCAGCTGTCATCGCTGCACAATGACAGCAAACGTCACGGCACTCAGGGTGAGAAGCTTGACCTCGCCTTACTGGTTGATGGTTTACAAGCCGAGCGCGAGCAGGGCATTACCATTGATGTGGCGTATCGCTACTTCTCCACCGAGAAGCGCAAATTTATCATCGCTGATACGCCGGGACACGAGCAGTACACGCGCAATATGGCGACCGGCGCCTCTACCTGCGATTTAGCGATTCTGCTGATCGATGCGCGTAAAGGCGTGCTGGATCAGACGCGTCGTCACAGCTTTATCTCCACGCTGTTGGGCATCAAGCATCTGGTGGTCGCCATCAACAAGATGGATCTGGTGGAGTACAAGCAAGAGACCTTCGAGCAGATCAAACAGGATTATCTCGATTTCGCCGCGCAGTTGCCGGAAGACCTCGATATTCGCTTTGTGCCGATGTCAGCGCTGGAAGGCGATAACGTGGCGACGCCGAGCGTGACCATGCCGTGGTACAGCGGCCCAACGCTGCTCGACGTACTGGAAACCGTGGAGCTGAATCGCGTGGTGGATCATCAGCCGATGCGTTTCCCGGTGCAGTATGTCAATCGTCCCAACCTCGACTTCCGCGGTTATGCCGGTACGCTGGCCTCTGGCGTGGTGAAAGTGGGCCAGCGCGTAAAAGTGCTGCCATCAGGCGTGGAATCGACTATCTCGCGCATCGTCACTTTTGATGGCGACTTGCCGGAAGCGGGCGCTGGTGAAGCGATTACGCTGGTGCTGAAAGATGAAATCGACATCAGCCGTGGCGATCTGCTGGTGGATGCCGCCGCCGATCTGCAAGCGGTGCAATCCGCGACGGCGGACGTAGTGTGGATGGCTGAGCAGCCGCTGCAGCCAGGACAAAGCTATGAAGTGAAGATTGCCGGTAAGAAAACCCGCGCGCGCGTGGAGAAAGTCATCCATCAGGTGGAGATTAACTCGCTGGAGAAGCGCACGGTGGATAGCCTGCCGCTCAACGGCATCGGTCTGGTCGAACTGACCTTTGACGAACCGATGGTACTGGATGCCTATCGGCAGAATCCGGTTACCGGCGGCATGATCTTTATCGATCGTCTGAGCAACGTGACGGTCGGCGCGGGCATGATCAATCAGCCGCTGAGCAATGTGCGTGCACAAGCGGGTCAGTTCAGCGATTTCGAGCTGGAGCTGAATGCGTTGGTGCGCCGTCACTTCCCGCACTGGAATGCACGCGATCTGCTGGGCGGTCAGTAATGGCGCAGCACGATGAAAACGTGGTGTGGCACGATCATCCGGTAACGCGTGAGGAACGCGAACAGCAGCATGGCCATCAAGGCGTGGTGCTGTGGTTCACCGGACTTTCCGGATCGGGCAAATCCACCGTGGCCGGCGCGCTGGAGCAGGCGCTGCATCGCGCGGGTGTGAATACCTATCTGCTGGATGGCGATAACGTGCGTCACGGCCTGTGCCGTGACCTCGGCTTCAGCGATAGCGATCGTAAAGAGAATATCCGTCGCGTGGGTGAAGTGGCGAAGCTGATGGTTGATGCCGGTTTAGTGGTGTTGACCGCCTTTATCTCGCCGCATCGTGCCGAGCGCCAGATGGTGCGCGATCTGCTGGGCGAAGGGCAGTTCGTTGAGGTGTTTGTCGATACGCCGTTAGCGGTGTGTGAAGCGCGCGATCCCAAAGGTCTCTACAAAAAAGCCCGTGCCGGTGAGCTGCGTAATTTTACCGGTATCGACAGCGTGTATGAAGCGCCAGAAGCCCCTGAAATCCACCTGGATGGCGAACAATTGGTTACAAAACTGACCGGCCAATTGTTAGACCTGCTGCGTCACCGCGATATCATCAAATCCTGAATCGACAGCGGCAAATCCTCCCGGGTTTGCCGCGCTTAGCGTCAACAGGATCTCTATGCAGAACGTAACGCCCATGTTAGCCCGTAAAGATGAACGCACCCCGGATGAGCCTCGCTCGTCGCTGCCGGGCGGCGTGTTTGGCTTTCTGTCGTACTGGTGCGCGCTGGCGATTCCGTTCATGCTCTACGGCTCCAACACGCTGTTCTTCTTCCTCTACACCTGGCCGTTCTTCCTCGCGCTGTTACCGGTTTCAGTGCTGATTGGTATCGTGCTGAGCCTGGTGATTCGTACGCATTTATTCTGGAGCGGCATCGCCACAGCGATTGTGGTGGTGTGCCTGTTCTGGCTGCTGTTCTCATTTCTCTCGGGTTGGTAACGCCCACCTGATGTGCAAACGCATCGGCTGGTTACAAAACTTTACCTGCCGTCTCGCGCCTCTCTCTGTCATTATTTGCGCCGATAACTGCTGGTGCGCGGCATTTTCGCCGCCGCAGTGGAGTCCAGCGCCAAGTTATGGGATGATTGGGCCGTTTTTCAGGGGGCGGGGATGGGAAAACTGACGTTACTGCTACTCGTGCTGCTGGGATGGCTTCAATATTCCCTGTGGCTGGGTAAGAACGGTATTCATGACTACACGCGCGTCAACGAAGACGTCGCGTCACAACAGGCGAATAACGCCAAACTTAAAGCGCGTAACGATCAGCTATTTGCCGAAATTGACGATCTCAATGGCGGCTCGGAAGCGATCGAGGAACGCGCACGCAATGAACTGGGCATGATTAAGCCCGGTGAGACTTTCTATCGTCTGGTGCCAGACCAGAACAAACGTAACGCGCAACAAGCTGCGCAAAATCAACAACGATAAGCCATGAACAAGCGCCCGATCCTTGCGGATGTGATTGCCGTGGTGCCCGCCGCAGGTGTGGGCAGCCGTATGCAAGCTGCCTGCCCAAAACAGTATCTGACCATTGGTCAATTTACCCTTCTTGAACATAGCGTTGCGCGCTTGCTGGCTCATCCGGCGGTAAAACAGGTCATTGTGCCGGTAAGCAGCGATGATGGCTGGTTCGATTCACTGCCGCTGGCGCAGGATTCCCGCGTGGTAAGAGTGACCGGTGGCGACACGCGCGCTGAATCGGTGCTGGCGGGATTAAAGGCCATTCAGCATCACCAATGGGTGCTGGTGCATGATGCCGCGCGTCCGTGCCTGCATCCGGACGATTTAGCGCGCCTGCTGGCGGTACGCGAGTACAGCAACGTCGGCGGGATTCTGGCGGCGCCGGTGCGCGACACCATGAAGCGCGGCGAACCAGGCAAAGCGGTCATTGCTCATACCGTTGAACGCGAAGACTTATGGCACGCGTTGACGCCACAATTTTTCCCGCATCAACTGCTCACCGCGTGTCTGACGCGCGCCCTCAATGAAGGCGCTACCATTACCGATGAAGCGTCGGCACTGGAGTATTGCGGCTATCATCCGCAGTTGGTGAGCGGACGCAGCGACAACATTAAGGTAACGCGACCAGAAGATCTGGCGCTGGCGGCCTTCTATCTTACTCAGATTCAGTTACAGGAGAGCGCATGATGCGTATCGGTCACGGTTTTGACGTTCACGCTTTTGGCGGCGAAGGTCCGTTAGTGATTGGTGGGGTGCGTATTCCCTTCGAACACGGTTTTATCGCCCATTCTGACGGTGATGTGGCGCTGCATGCGCTGACGGATGCCTTGCTCGGCGCCGTGGCGATGGGCGATATCGGCAAGCTATTCCCGGATACCGACCCGGCGTTTAAGGGCGCGGACAGCCGCGGCCTGCTGCGCGAAGCCTGGCGTCGTATTCAGCAAAAAGGCTATCGCATCGGTAACGTTGATGTGACCATTATTGCGCAGGCACCAAAAATGTTGCCGCACGTGCCGCAGATGCGCGTCAATATTGCCGAAGATCTCGGTTGCCATATGGATGACGTCAACGTGAAAGCCACCACCACCGAAAAACTCGGCTTTACCGGTCGCGGTGAAGGCATTGCCTGTGAAGCGGTTGCGCTGCTGATTAAGGCCGATCGGGCATGAGTGAGCTGCATTACCTGCACGGCGTGCCTAATGCCAGCGGCGTGATTAAAGCCAATCCCGAAGATTTTGTCGTGATTGAAGATCTTGGCTATCCCTATGATGGCGAAGGAGAACAGGTTTTAGTCCGCATTCGTAAAATTGGCTGCAACACCCGCTTTGTTGCCGAAGCCATCGCCAAATTTCTTAAGGTGCCGGTACGCGATCTCAGCTATGCCGGCATGAAAGATCGTCATGCGGTCACCGAGCAGACGCTGTGCTTCCGTGTGCCAGGCAATGCGATGCCGAATCTGGCCGGTTTTCAGCTGGAAGGCGTCGAAATCCTGCAGGTGATCCGTCACAAGCGCAAACTGCGCACCGGCGCGCTGGCGGGCAATGCCTTCCGTTTAATCGTGCGCCAGATTTCCGATCGTAGCGACGTTGAAACGCGTCTGCAGCAGATTCAACAGCGCGGCGTACCCAACTATTTTGGCGAGCAGCGCTTTGGTCGCGGCGGTAACAACCTGACGCAGGCAAAATTGTGGGCTGAAGATAAATTCCGCCCGCGCGATCGCAGCATGAAAGGCATTTTACTCTCGGCAGCGCGCAGCCAGCTTTTTAACCAGCTCACCAGTGCCCGTTTACAGCGCGATGGCGCACTGGATCGTGTTCAGGCGGGAGATGCGTTGCAGCTGGCAGGACGTGGCAGCTGGTTTGTTGCGCAGGCGGAAGAGTTAGCGGAACTGCAGCAGCGTGTCGATAACCATGAACTGCGTATCACCGCACCGCTGGCCGGACGCGGCGAGCTCGGTACCCAAGGCGAAGTGCTGGCGTTCGAGCGGGAGCTGCTGGCGTCGTCGGGCGATCTGCTGGCTTTACTCGATCGTGAACGCGTTGATGCCTCGCGGCGTGCGGCGCTGGTGGTGCCGAAAGATCTGCGCTGGAGCTGGTGGGACGACGTCACGCTGGAGATGCAGTTCTGGCTGCCGGCGGGCAGTTTTGCTACCAGCGTGGTGCGCGAGCTGCTAAGCAACGGCGCAGCAGCACCGATTGGCGACGAATAGGTACATTCGGCGATCATGAGCAAAAATCTTACCATTAAGGATATTGCGCTGCTCGCCGGTGTTTCTATTACCACCGTTTCACGCGTGCTTAACAAGCATGCATGGGTGTCTGAAAAGACCCGTGCGCGCGTCGATAAAGTGATTGCTGAGCATCAGTTCAGCCCCAACCTGATGGCGCGCGGCATGATTTCGCGTCAGAGTTACACCCTTGCGGTGATCGTTTCCGATATCACCAATCCCTACTTCGTCACCTTAGTGGCGCAGATTCAGCAAGCCTGCCTGGCCATTGGCTATAAAATCACGCTGTACGATACACAATCCGCCAACCGCAGCGATGGTACGTCAGGCGATGAAAGCGCAATTTTTCAATCGATCATTGATAGCCAAATTGATGGCGTCATCGTGCTTGGCGGCCACAGCGACTTTGCGCCGATTCCGCCAGATTATCTGACGATGCTGGAGACGCTGATGAGCAAAATGGCGGTGGTGGTGGTCGGCCAGCCCCATCCCGATCGTCGCTGGCCATGCGTAATGCGCGATCATCAGCATTGTGTTGAGCTAGCGGTTAATCACCTGCTTGCGCGTGGCCTGCGTGACATCGCTTTTATCGGCGGCTCACGCAAAGTGTGGGTGACACGCGAACGCGTCAATCATTTCCGTGCGGCTCTACAGCAGGCGGGAATCACGCCGAACGACGCGTGGATTTGCTTGAATAACTTCTATCCGCAACATGGCTATCAAGCGATTGAAACGCTGTGGGATCTGCCACAACCGCCGCAGGCGCTGGTCGCCATCAACGATCGCGTGGCGATGGGGGCCATTCGTGCGCTTAGCGATCGCGCTATTCAGGTACCTCATCAGGTGGTCGTTATCAGCTGCGAACGTTTCCCCGGCAGCGAATTTTTCATTCCCCGCCTCACTAGCGTAGATCATCAGAACCCGCAGCTTGGGCAGAACATTATCACTATGATGATGGCGCAGCTCGACGGAAAATCATCTCAAGAAAATCAACAAATTGTCCCGCCAACGCCGGTATTAATCCTCGGCGAATCAGCTTAACCTGTAACTTAATCCCTTAATTTTAAATAAGTTACGCTTTGTAATCGCGATCTCATTTTCACCATTCCTGCGTTGACTTAATCTGCGCCATTAAATAAGTTTGCCTGCAACCTGAAAACGTTTTCAGTTTTTCAGGAGAACTGTTTAAGGAGCAGTAATGAAACCCACCATGATGACTTACATCCACCAGCAGCCTGAGGTGCTAAGCAACTTGCTGGCATGCTATCCAGATGATTTGCCCGCGCTCGGTGCTGCAAAATCGGTGCTGGTGCTCGCCACGGGTTCCAGCATCAATGCCGCGCTCAGCGCTAAATACTATGTGGAGCGTCTAACAGGCGTGCGGATTAGCGTGCAGGAGCCATTTCATTTCCAGCATTACGAGCGGTGGGATCCGGCCATCGATCTGGTGATCGCCATTTCACAAAGTGGCGAGAGCACTTCGACCCTGGCAGCCATTGCCGCCCTCAAGCAACAGCATGGCGTGGCAACCTGGGGCATCACCGGCAAGCTGGCCAGTCCGCTGGCGCAGGAGGTGGATCATGCGGTGGAGATTAAAAGTGGCGAAGAGCGCGTCGGTTACGTCACCAAAGGCTATTTAGCCACAGTGATGACGCTGATGCTGATCGGCCTGCACAGCGCGCGTCAAAGCGGCCGTATCACCGCGCAACAGGAGCAGCAGGAGTTTGCGATGCTGCAGCGCGGCGCGACGGCGATTCCAGACATTATTGAACGTACTGAAATTTTCTGGCAGCGCTGGCAGGCGGATCTCACCGCCGCACCACGTTTTATCTCCATCGGCTTTGGACCGGCACTGGGCGTGATCAAGGAGATGGAGACCAAGTTTAGTGAAACGGTGCGCGTACCATCGCAGGGCATTGAGCTTGAAGCATTCATGCACGGCCCGTATTTCGAGATAAACCCACAACACCGTCTGTTCTTTGTTGATGTTGATGCGCCGGTACGCGAGCGCCTGCGTCTGCTGCGCGACTATGAACAGCGCGTTACGCCACACGTCTGGAGCCTTTGCCTCGGCGAAAGCGATGATGAACGCACGCTGGCGCTGGGGGTGGAAGTGAGCGAGTGGATGGCGCCGATGCTGCTGGTGATTCCGTTCCAGATTCTGGCGCATCACATTGCGGAAGCGAAGGGTAACAATCTGCCGCAGCGCATCTTCACCGACTTTGGCGTGTCGATGAAGAGCAAAACCAAACCGGGCGATTACGACTAACACCGGGCGCGTTGAAAAAGGATAACCATAATGAAACTCGATTACGTGAAGCTGGCCCAGGCTATCCGGGAGCAGGTCGGCGGGGATGACAACATCAGCCATATTTCGCACTGCGCCACCCGCCTGCGGCTGGCCATCCACGATATGGCAAATGTGGACATCCCGGCTATCAGCGGCTTGCCGGGGGTGATCCGCGTAGTGAATGCATCCGGGCAGTTGCAGGTGGTGGTGGGCCCGCAGGTGGAGCAGCTGTATCAGGCGATGCAGCTCGGGTCGCAACCGGCTGCTGAACCGGTCAAACCGGGTTCTGACGAACGTGGTCTGGCGGGAAAAATGCTGGCAACGCTTGGTGCGATTTTTACGCCCTATATTGGGGTCCTGGCCGGCATTGGGGTAATTAAAGGCATCATGGTGCTGCTACAAACTCAGGGCCTGGTGGCTAGCGATGATCTGCTTTTCGCCATGTTTAATGCGCTCGCCAGTGGCGTTTTTGTCTTCCTGCCGCTGTTTATCGCGGTGACTGCCGCCGATCGTTTTGGCGCCAGCCGTTTCACTGCACTGGCATTAACGGCAGCGATGGTATTTCCACTCACGCAGCCTGACTTGCCGCAGCACTTCACCGTATTGGGTCTGAACATTAGCCTGAAAATATATGGCGGCGCGGTGATCCCAGCGATTCTGGCGGTGCTGCTGCTGAGCAACGTTGAACGCAAGCTGAAGCAGTGGATTCCGGACGTCGCGGCGCTGGTATTTGTGCCGTGTCTTTCGCTGATTATCTGCGGCTTTGTGGTATTCACACTGATTGGTCCACTGGCGGATTATGCCGGTGTCGGCATCGCCAATGGCTACAGCGCGCTCTATCAGCTCAGTCCCATGATCTCCGGCGCGCTGCTGGCGGGTATTGGCCAGCTGTTCGTGGTGTTTGGCGTGCACTGGGGCATTATTCCCCTCGCGCTGATTAACATTCAGGTGCAGGGCTACGACACCATCATGGCGATGTTCATGTCGGCGGTAATGGGGCAATTTGGCGCGGTAAGTGGCGCCATCTTTATCGCTCGCAATCTTCGTGACCGCCAAATTGCCCTCTCAGCGTCGCTATCGGCGTTCTTCGGCATCACCGAACCGGCGCTGTATGGCGTCAATCTTAAGTTCCGCATGTTGTTCATCTTCGGCTGTATCGGGGCCGCATTAGGCGGTGCGATTACCGGGCTGTTACAGGTAAAAACTTACAGTTTTCTTCCGGTACTCAACGTCTTCGAACTCGGTCTGTTTGAAGGTCCCGATTCCAAAATGATTTACGAAGTGGCGGCGATTGCGGTGGCTTTCATCGTCCCCTTTATCCTGACACTGATCTATGGCCGCTGGACGCGGCCCGGTGTGACTAAACCCAGCGCCTGACGCGCAACTTTCAATACTGACTAACAGGGACCAGGTATGCGGCTGCTATCGCAGGGCTGCGTGCACCTTAAGGAAATGCAATGAATGCTTTAACTCAGGGAAAAAAAGTGGCGCTGCTGCCACTGGCAACGTTGATGCTGTGTGCAGCACCGCCTGCGGCTGATGCGGCAGGTTTCATTGAAGACAGCAAAGTAGATGGCACGCTGTACTACTGGCAACGTCACCGCGAGCGTAAGGATCTCAATCCGGACAGCAGCCATTTTCAGCACTATCAAACCAATCTGCATCACAGCACGCTGACCGGCGCGCTGGAGTATCAATCAGGCTATCTGGCGGATGTTGTCGGCGTGGATCTCGCCGCCTTCGCCACCTGGGATCTGTTTGAGGGCAGCCCGGCGCATCCCAATGAAATCAGCTTCAGTCATGGTCCATCGATGTGGGAAGACCGCGGCGTGGGCGAAAAAAATGGTCTCGATCTCTATCGTGCGGCGCTGAAAGTGAAGGCGGGTGATTATTGGCTGCGAGCGGGTTACATCCAGCCGAGTGGCCAAACGCTGCTCGGTACGCAGTGGGGATTCTTACCGGGCACCTATCAGGGCCTGGAAGTGGGAGCGGTTTATGACTATGGCTCCGCTGGTGCGCTATCGCTGTCGTGGATGGGCGCCAACAAATATAAGGCGCCGTGGTATCGCAAAATGTACGAGTTTCGCGAAATCGATCGCCAGACGCGTATTCCCTATTTGCATTCGTTAGGCGGCAAGTACGACTTCAAAAACGGTGACACGCTAGAGCTGGCGTGGGGTGAATCACCGCATTACCTCGATAAATATTTCGCTAAGGCCGCTCGTCAGACTGCGCTTTGGGACAATCCGCTAAGTTTGAGCTGGCAGTTTTACGGTTCGCAGGATCGTACCGGCCGTCATGATGTTTATGACGAATTGGCCTGGCAACAGGGATTAACGCTGGCTTATCAGGTTGATCGCTATCAGTTCCGGCTGGAAGGCAGCGTGGTGCACGCGCCGGGCAAGCAGGGTTATTACACCGTGGCGATGACGCCGATTTACCCGAACTCGGCTGGCCGTATTGATATGTGGTGGGATTCTCGCTCTGACTTCAATGCCGACGGTGAGAAGGCAATCTTTGCCGGGATGATGGTCGATCTTAGCGATATCGTCTGGCCAGGCGTCAGTATCGGCGGCTCTTTTGCCTGGGGCTGGGACGGCAAACCGGCGCGTGGTGGCGATTGGTCACAAGATCAACGTCTGACCGAAACCGCCATTAACGGCGATCTGGTGTGGCAGGTGCAATCCGGCTGGGCCAAAAACACCGTGTTCAAATTGCATCTCACCGCGTTCAATAATCATAGCGATAACCCGAGCTGGGGCGGTGGCTATGGCAACGTTTTCCAGGATGAAAAGGACATCAAATTCCTGATGATTGCCCCTTTTAACCTGTTTTAATCACTCAATACACTAAGGATGATGACAATGAGGATTCGTTTCTCCGCACTTACCGCTGCGCTGCTGATGGCTGGACTGGCGCACGCTGAAACTCACGTTTTGATCAATCAGGTGGGTTACGACATTGCTGCACCCAAAACCGCCGTTGTTCAATTGACCGGCGAGTCACGCGCTAAGCCACCAGTAAACTTTGTGTTGCTAGACAGTGAAACCAATCAGCAGGTGCTGAGTGGCACTTTACAGCCGCAGGGCGAAGTGCAGGGCTGGGGCGATCGCACCTTCTACCGCGCGGATTTTTCCGCTTGGAAAAAACAGGGACGCTACGTGCTGCAAACCACCAGTAGCGACGGCGACGTACGTTCCGGGCCATTTATCATCGGCGCCGATCTGCTGGAGCGCTACACGCTTTCCGATGTGATTGCTTACTTCAAAAGCCAGCGCGTCACCGGGCTGTTTGATAAGTCCGATCGCAAACTGCCGCTGCCGGCTGGCACAGGCTCTGGCACCGTTGATGTGCACGGCGGCTGGTACGATGCCACCGGTGATTACGGTGTGCATCTTTCGCATCAAAATCTGACCTCCTATTTCAACCCACAGCAGGCGCCGCTGGTGGCCTGGAGCTTATTGCGCGGCTATCAGAACCTGGGTGCGCGCCAAAATCAAAATTTTGATGAGTATCGCCGCCGGATGCTGGACGAAGGCCTGTACGGCGCCGATTTTCTGGTGCGGATGAAACGTCCGGGCGAATCTTTCTTCCAGGCGATCTCTTCGCCCGGTAAAGAGAAACGGGCGCAGGATCGCGTGATTGCTAACCCAAACTGGCGTACGCAGATTAAGGAGAAAGAGTCAGATTCCACTATTGTCGAGGAGGAAGCCGTTGGGCGGCTGGCATGGCAGGCGAGTTTCCGTTCTGGAGCGGGTATGTCGATTGCCGCGCTGGCATTGGCCAGCACCATGGAAAATGACGGTAATTTCAGCCGCAAGCAGTATTTGCAAACGGCCGAAGACGCCTTCGCTTTTTTGCAAAAAAACAATGCGCACATGGTGAATGACGGTAAAGAGAATATCGTTGATGACTATACCGCGCTGCTGGCGGCGACAGAGCTGTATCGCGCTTCGCACAAAGCGGTCTATTTGACGGCGGCACAACACCGCGCGCAAAGCCTGATGGCACGATTGACCTCGCTGGATAACTGGCATGATTACTGGCGCGCCGATACGCAGCGGCGCCCCTTCTTCCATCCGTCAGATGCCGGGCTGCCTGTGATCGCGCTGCTGGAGTATGCGCGCATTGCTCCGCAAGAGCAGCAGACGAAAATCAAAGATACGGTGAAACGCTCGCTGGGCTTTGAACTGGCGGTGACCAAAGAAACCAATAATCCGTTTGGCTACGCGCGCCAGCTGATTCAATTGAAAAATGGTGATAAACGTACCAGCTTCTTCTTCCCGCATGACAGCGAAGCTGCGCCGTGGTGGCAGGGTGAGAATGCGCGTATCGCCTCGCTGGCGGCGGCTGCACGTCAGGCCATGCCGCTGTTTGCCGATGATAAAACCTTCACCCAGCAGCTGCAGGGTTACGCCTGGAATCAGCTGAACTGGATTTTGGGCAACAATCCTTATGATGTCAGCATGCTGACCGGCAGTGGTTACCGCCATATCAGCTATCTGTTCTTTAATTCATGGAAATACACCACGCTGCCAGGCGGCATTGTTAACGGCATTACCGGAGCATCCAACCAGGTCGCTGAGGGGATAGCTTTCGATGAAGGTTATGCCGTCACGCGGAAAGATGATGACTGGCGCTGGGCGGAAGGTTGGCTGCCTCATTCGGCCTGGTATTTGTACGCGGTGAGCTTGCCAGACCGCCAATAATCCTCGCTGTTGCCCGGCTTTGGTGCCGGGCATTTTTATTTTGTGCGCCATCTCAAATTGCATATTGTTACGGCAAACACCGCCAGTTCCTTGATTTTCGCCTACCACTTCCAGCGCCTCGCCGCTAGAATGCAAACATCCTTGTCCCGCCAGACGGCTCTTTTGCGGCGCCAAAATTGCGTTCGGCAAACAGGTCGAGGACCAGTTGAATGAACAAAGGTCAGGAATAGATGCGGATATTGCTTAGCAATGATGATGGAATTCATGCTCCCGGCATCCAGACGCTGGCTCGCGCACTGCGTGAGTTTGCTGAGGTGCAGGTGGTTGCGCCCGATCGCAATCGTAGCGGCGCATCAAACTCTCTGACATTAGAAACGCCACTGCGCACTTTTACCCATGAAAATGGCGATATTGCGGTGCAAATGGGAACGCCGACAGACTGTGTGTTCCTCGGCGTGAACAAGCTTATGCAGCCGCGTCCCGATATCGTGGTTTCGGGCATCAACGCCGGGCCGAACCTGGGCGACGATGTCATCTACTCAGGCACGGTGGCTGCAGCGATGGAAGGGCGTCATCTTGGGCTGCCGGCGCTCGCCGTTTCGCTCAATGGGCATTACCATTACGATACTGCCGCATCCATAACCTGTACGCTGTTGCGTGCGCTATCACGTGCACCGCTGCGTACCGGGCGTATCCTCAATATCAATGTGCCCGATTTGCCCTTAGCAGAAATCAAAGGGTTTCGTGTTACGCGCTGTGGCAGCCGCCATCCGGCCGATCAGGTGATCTGCACTGAAGATCCGCGTGGCCAGCCGCTTTACTGGATTGGTCCGCCGGGGCAAAAGCTGGATGCGGGCCCGGATACCGACTTCGCAGCGGTGGATGCGGGCTATGTTTCGCTAACCGCGTTGCATGTTGATTTGACCGCGCATGCCGCACAAGAAGTATTAAGTGACTGGCTGCTCCAGGCTGAGGTAAAGCTGGCATGATAAACCGCCGCATCGAAACGCTTTTGGAGCAGCTACGTGCGCAGGGCATTCATGATGAATTTCTGCTGAAAGCCATTGCTGATGTGCCTCGGGAGCGTTTTATCGATGAGGCGTTTGAGCACAAAGCGTGGGAAAACGTCGCGTTGCCGATTGGCATGGGGCAGACCATTTCACAGCCCTACATGGTGGCGCGGATGACCGCCTTGTTGGAGCTCACTCCAGAATCGCGCGTGCTGGAAATTGGCACCGGTTCTGGCTATCAGACCGCCATTCTGGCGCATCTGGTCAATCATGTTTACTCCGTAGAACGTATCAAAGGTTTGCAGTGGCAGGCTAAGCGCCGCCTCAAGCAACTCGATTTGCACAATATCTCAACGCGTCACGGCGATGGCTGGCAGGGATGGGCGGCGCGTGGTCCGTTCGATGCCATTATTGTCACCGCAGCGCCACCTGAAATTCCGACTTCGCTGATAGCGCAATTGGGCGAGGGCGGCAAAATGGTGCTGCCAGTAGGTGAGGATCAACAGGTGTTAAAGCGTTTGCGTCGTCAGGGCGATGAATTGATAGAAGAAATCATCGAGCCCGTCCGCTTTGTGCCGTTAGTTCAGGGCGATCTTGCCTGAACCGTCACTACGCAATTCTTCACAACTGTTACATGGCACGGCACAGTTGATATTGTTACTATCCTTGTTTATCAATGCTAAAAACCGTTTTTAACGTTACGCGCAGTGGATAATGCGGTTAACGCCGTTACACATTTTTATTCAGGGTTGCCATCACGGGGGATCAGTGAGCATGGGAAGCACAGCATTTCAATTACGCCGTTTGGCGGCACTTTCTTTGGTAGGTTTTTGGCTGGCGGGCTGTAGTTCAGGCGATAACACGCAGGCACCCATTAGCCAGGTTGGTAGTAACAGCGGCGACAGTGGAATGGCTTCAGCCCCCAGTGGCGGCATGATCTCCTCGCAAAGTAGCGGTGTGCCTGCGATGCCGAGTGGCGGAATGTTAAGCGGCGGCACTTCTTCAGCGCAACCGTCCGGCGGAATGGTTAGTGGTAATAATAATGTGGCCACGGAAAATGGTCGCATTGTGTACAATCGCAACTATGGGAATATTCCGAAAGGCAGCTACGGCGGCGAGACCTACACCGTGAAACGTGGCGACACCCTGTTCTATATTGCCTGGATTACCGGCAACGATTTCCGCGATCTGGCGCAACGCAACAACATCGCAGCGCCGTATGGCTTGAACGCCGGGCAAACGCTGCAGGTTGGCAACGGCAACGGCCAGACCATCACCGGTGGTAATGCGATAACCGTAGCGGATGCAACGCAGGGCGGCGTACCTGTTACACCGAGTCAAACGCAAATTAAATCGACCCCTGTTGCACAGCAACCTGTTATTACGTATTCTGATGATTCGGGTAATTCGTCGGGTAGCAAATTGCTGCCGTCGAAAGGAGCAAATAATGTGGCAACGACCACAGCTCCGGTTGTCGCACCACCTACAGTCAGCAGCACGACTAATAGCACAACTCCAGTGGGAAGCTGGCGTTGGCCGACTGATGGGAAGATCATCGATAACTTCTCCGCTGCGGAAGGCGGAAATAAAGGTATCGATATCGCCGGTTCGCGTGGACAACCTGTTGTCGCCACAGCTTCGGGAAGAGTGGTGTACGCAGGCAACGCGCTCCGTGGGTACGGTAATTTAATCATCATCAAACACAATGATGACTACCTGAGCGCCTACGCCCACAACGACTCTATGCTGGTCCGGGAACAACAGGAAGTTAAGGCGGGGCAAAAAATCGCTACCATGGGTAGCACCGGTACCAGTTCAGTAAGATTGCACTTTGAAATTCGTTACAAGGGGAAATCCGTAAACCCGTTGCGTTATTTACCGCAGCGATAATCCGGCAGAACCTTGGTTCTGCCCTTGGATCACGGGTAGGAGCCGCTAATGAACCAGAATACGCTGAAAGTTAACGATTCACATGAAGATGCGGAATTCGAGGAAAACAACGGAGCTGAGGTTTTTGATGAGAAGGCTCTCGTTGAGAACGAACCTGGTGATAACAACGACGTAGCGGAAGAAGAGCTGTTGTCACAGGGTGCGACGCAACGCGTTTTGGATGCGACGCAGCTTTACCTCGGAGAGATTGGTTACTCACCACTGCTGACGGCAGAAGAAGAAGTCTTCTTTGCACGCCGTGCATTGCGGGGTGATATTCCTTCTCGCCGCCGCATGATTGAAAGTAACTTACGCTTGGTAGTAAAGATTGCCCGCCGTTACAGCAATCGTGGTCTGGCGCTGCTGGATCTGATTGAAGAGGGTAATCTCGGCTTGATTCGCGCCGTAGAGAAGTTTGACCCAGAACGTGGGTTCCGTTTCTCAACTTACGCCACGTGGTGGATTCGACAGACTATTGAACGGGCGATCATGAATCAAACCCGTACCATTCGTTTGCCAATCCACATCGTTAAAGAGTTAAACGTTTATCTGCGTACCGCGCGTGAACTTTCGCACAAGCTTGATCATGAGCCGAGTGCTGAAGAGATTGCCGAGCAGTTAGACAAGCCAGTTGATGACGTAAGCCGTATGCTGCGTCTCAATGAGCGCATTACCTCGGTTGATACACCTTTGGGTGGCGATTCCGAAAAAGCGCTGCTGGATATCCTGGCCGATGAGAAAGACAACGGTCCGGAAGACACCACGCAAGATGATGATATGAAACAAAGCATCGTTAAGTGGTTGTTTGAATTGAATGCCAAGCAGCGTGAAGTGCTGGCGCGTCGTTTTGGCCTGTTAGGCTATGAAGCGGCAACGCTGGAAGATGTAGGTCGTGAAATCGGGTTGACCCGTGAACGCGTACGTCAAATCCAGGTAGAAGGGCTGCGCCGTCTGCGTGAGATTCTGCAGACACAGGGCCTGAACATTGAAGCACTGTTTCGCGAATAATTTTTACCGATAATGAAAAACGGTGACCTGATGGTCACCGTTTTTTTTCGCCTGCAGGTCAGGTTTTCTGACTGCTTGCAATATAGTTGCTGCCAGCAGTCATTTAGTGACTTCAGACCAGCGTCTTGAGGCGATAAATCCATTCCAGCGCCTGCTTAGGTGTGAGGCTATCAGGATCCAGTGCTTCCAGCGCATCCATCGCTGGTGAGGTTTCTGTCACCAGCAACTGCATTTGCGAACCTTCCACCGTTGATGCTGCAGAGCTACCGGACAGTGCTTCTAACTCCTTCAGCTTGTTACGTGCACGCTTGATCACCTCTTTCGGCACGCCCGCCAGCGCAGCTACCGCGAGACCATAGCTTTTGCTCGCCGCGCCATCCTGTACGCTATGCATAAAGGCGATAGTATCGCCATGTTCCACCGCATCCAGATGCACATTCACCACACCTTCCATTTTCTCTGGTAGCGTAGTCAACTCGAAATAGTGGGTAGCGAACAGCGTCATGGCTTTAATACGATTCGCCAGGCTCTCTGCACAAGCCCATGCCAGCGACAGCCCATCGTAAGTTGAGGTACCGCGACCAATTTCATCCATTAGCACCAGACTATTTTCGGTGGCGTTATGCAGGATATTGGCGGTTTCCGTCATCTCAACCATGAAGGTGGAGCGACCGGAAGCCAGGTCATCTGCAGCGCCGACGCGAGTGAATATACGATCGATCGGGCCGATGACCGTTTCTTCTGCGGGCACATAGCTACCAATCCACGCCATCAAAGCGATCAAGGCGGTCTGGCGCATATAGGTACTTTTACCGCCCATATTGGGGCCGGTAATAATCAGCATGCGCCGTTGCGGAGAGAGCGACAGCGGGTTGGCGATAAAGGGTTCTTTCAGCACCTGTTCAACCACCGGATGGCGTCCTGCGGTAATGCGAATCCCCGCTTTTTCTTGCAGCACCGGACGGCAGTAGTTTAGCGTCCAGGCGCGCTCGGCCAGATTGGCTAATACATCCAGTTCTGATAGCGCGGCTGCGCTGTTTTGCAGCGCTTCAAGGTGCGGCAGCAAACGGTCGAAAAGGTCCTCATAGAGGCCTTTCTCAAGGGCTAACGCTTTCCCTTTTGATGTCAGAACCTTGTCTTCATACTCTTTCAGTTCGGGGATGATGTAACGCTCAGCATTTTTCAATGTCTGACGGCGAACATAGTGAATGGGTACCAGATGACTTTGCCCGCGACTTACCTGAATGTAATAGCCGTGAATCGCATTAAAGCCGACTTTCAGCGTATCCAGCCCGAGTTTTTCACGCTCGCGAATCTCCAGGCGATCAAGATAATCGGTGGCACCATCCGCCAGGGCGCGCCATTCGTCGAGCTCAGCATTGTATCCCGGGGCAATCACGCCACCGTCGCGCACCAGCACCGGCGGTGATTCAATAATGGCTTGCTCGAGCAGCTCACGCAGCTCGTTGAACTCACCCATCTGAGACCGCAGGTTAATTAGCTGCGTAGCCTCAACGCCTGCAAGCTGCTGGTTTAACTCTGGCAATTGTTGGAAGGCGTGACGCATGCGCGCCAAATCGCGGGGGCGAGCAGTACGCAGCGCGAGGCGCGCCAGAATACGTTCCAGATCGCCCACCTGCCGCAGCACCGGCTGCAATTCCTGGCTGAGTGATTGCAGCTCAGCGATAGATTCCTGGCGACGAGCAATAGTAGAGACATCACGCAGTGGCATATGTAGCCACCGTTTAAGCATACGGCTGCCCATAGGCGTGACGGTTTTATCCAGTATTGCCGCCAGCGTATTCTCGATTCCACCCGCCAGATTCTGAGTGATCTCCAGATTTCGGCGTGTGGCGGCATCCATAATCACGCTATCCTGCTGACGATCCATGCTCAGCGAGCGGATATGCGGCAGCGAGGTGCGTTGCGTATCCTTGACATATTGCAGTAGACAACCGGCGGCACGCAGTGCCAGGTGGGCCTGCTCGACACCAAAACCGCTCAGATCGCGGGTGCCAAACTGCAGATTGAGCTGTTGGCGCGCCGTATCGATTTCATATTCCCACAGCGGACGGCGACGCAGACCACGACGTTGATCAATCAGCGTCATCGCCTGGAAATCTTCGGGATAGAGTAGCTCAGCGGGATTGGTACGCTGCAGTTCCGCCGCCATTGTTTCCACATCGCCCGGTTCACTCAGGCGGAATCGACCAGAGCTGATATCTAACGTCGCGTAACCAAAGCCGCGCTGGCTCTGAAAGATAGCGGCCAGAAGATTATCCTGGCGCTCTTGCAGTAAAGCTTCATCGCTGATGGTGCCCGGTGTAACGATACGCACGACTTTGCGCTCAACCGGGCCTTTGCTCAAGGCGGGATCGCCAATCTGCTCGCAGATCGCGACTGATTCGCCGAGCTGGACCAGTTTCGCCAGATAACCTTCAACCGCATGATAGGGCACACCCGCCATCGGGATGGGTTCTCCCGCGGATGCGCCACGCTTAGTCAGAGATATTTCCAGCAGCTGCGAGGCGCGTTTCGCGTCATCGTAAAACAGCTCGTAGAAATCGCCCATGCGGTAAAACAGCAGGATGTCAGGATGATCGGCCTTCAGGCGCAGGTATTGCTGCATCATCGGCGTATGGCCACTAAAGTCCATTTGCTCTGCTCCTTTCATCGTATTCTCACTCAACATTCATTCTTTTAATTGCCTGAGGCTGGGTCAATGCAGCCGGAAGTCCCGTTATCGTGGATAAATAACGAAAGCGGGATATTACCATTTTTGCCACAATACCTTCATCCGCCAGTAGGGCTTTCTGGCTGCCGACCATAACAAATTGCCTTAAGCGGTAAAAAGCAAATTTTAACGAAAAAGGTAAAGTGTGGAGCCGTTTCGCAAATTCACACTGTAACCGGCTGAAACCGGCGGCAAAGGGCTAAATTTTAAGATATTGCTCTGTATGTCACTTCAATGAACGATTACCATGAGTGCTTCCGGTTTCACCTGGCTTATGGATATCCAATGCGTTTTAAGGTTGCTCTTCTTCCGCTTATCACTCTGCTTGCTGCTTGCAGCAGTAAGCCTGCATCTCATCAGCAACCCGCCGTTGTTCCTGCACCTAAAGGCGGTTTTTTACTGGAGCCTTCCCACGCGATTCAGCCTATGTTTGGCGATTTTGCCGGTAATCCAGTTGCTGAGCAGTTCATTGACCAAATGGTGGCAAAGCACGGCTTTAATCGTGAGCAGCTGCACGCGGTCATTGGCCAGGCGAAGCGTCTCGATTACGTACTGCGTTTAATGGACCAGCAAGCTCCAAGCTATACGCCGCCAACCGGACCGAATGGCGCGTGGATTCGCTATCGCAATAAGTTTATTACGCCGGATAACGTGCAGAACGGCGTGGCATTCTGGAATCAGTATCAGGATGCACTGCAGCGTGCGCAGCAGGTCTACGGTGTGCCGCCGGAAATCATTGTTGGTATTATCGGTGTCGAAACGCGTTGGGGCCGGGTGATGGGCAAAACGCGCTTGCTGGATGCGCTGGCAACGCTGTCATTTAGCTATCCACGTCGTTCGGCCTACTTCAGCGGTGAGCTGGAGACCTTCCTGCTGATGGCGCGTACAGAACAAGATGATCCGCTGGATCTACGCGGGTCCTTTGCCGGTGCTATGGGTTATGGGCAGTTCATGCCATCCTCTTACAAGCAATATGCGGTTGATTTTAATGGTGATGGCCACATTAACCTGTGGGATCCGGTTGATGCGATTGGCAGCGTAGCCAATTACTTTAAAGAACACGGCTGGCGTGCTGGAGAAAATGTTGCGGTTCCTGCGAGCGGTCAGGCTCCAGCATTAGAGAATGGCTTCAAAACTAAATATCCCGTCAGCACCTTAGCGGCAAGTGGCCTGACGCCGCAAGGATCGCTGGACGGTAATAATCAGGTAAGTTTATTGCGTCTGGACCTCGGCACCAGCTACCAGTATTGGTATGGCCTGCCAAACTTCTATGCAATTACCCGCTATAACCACAGCACGCACTACGCAATGGCGGTGTGGCAACTGGGTGAAGCCGTCGCTAAAGCGCGTCAGGGCAGTGTCTTTTAATGCTGTCCTTGTAAAGTGTGAGGGTATAAGATGGCGGCCCTTTTGCGGTGCCATCTTCACCGCATCCTACTTCTGAGGAGCGCTTATGAGTACCTTACCTGCCTGTCCTGTATGCCAGGCCGATTACACCTGGCAAGATGGTGATAATCTGAATTGCCCATCTTGTGGTCATATCTGGACGGCAAGTGGCGATGATGCAGTGGATGGTTTAGTTGTACGCGACGCCAACGGTAATTTATTGGTGGATGGCGATAGCGTCACTGTTATCAAAGATCTCAAGGTTAAAGGCAGTTCTTCCACGTTAAAAATCGGCACCAAGGTAAAAAGCATTCGTTTAGTCGAAGGTGATCACAATATTGATTGCAAGATCGAGGGTTTTGGTCCGATGAAACTCAAATCTGAATTTGTAAAAAAGAACTAAAACTAATGACGGGACGGCACCGCGCCGTCCTGCCTGTTTTAACTCAGCAAACGATCCACTTCCGCGCACTGTTCCGCTGTCAGCTCGCCGCCGTAATTACGCGAGTAGCTGCTCATCGAATCAAATCGGCGGGCGACAGCCGTTTTGATGGTGGTAACAAAATCATCGCCAATAGTGTAAATCGCCATCAGCTTTCCGATGCGCTGTTGAATCTCGGCGAGCTGCGTTACATCCCCAGCACGCCATGCCTGCATCGCTCGGGCAAAAAGCTCCGGCACAATATTGTTCAATCCAGAAATCACACCTGAACCACCAGCCAGTAGATTGGGCAGCAGATATTCGTCGTAGCCAGAAAGTACGGTAAAATCAGCGCGAACGCTCCTTGTTTCATCAATCATCGCGCGGTTGTGCGACAAACAATCCATGGTGTCTTTGATGCCAATAAAATTGGGCAACTCGGCTGCCAGTTCCGCTACTAGCGCTGGCGTTAAATCGCAACCGGTGCGTGCCGGAAAATTATAGGCGAACCACTTGCCGCCTAGCTGTTTATCCAGCGTTTTGAAATAGTTCAGCAGTTGCTTCTGTGTCTGCCCGTAATAATAAGGAGGCAGCACCATCACCGCATCAAAGCCGTTCTGCCAGGCGGCGTCCGCCAGCTGCAGCATATCGGGAATGCAGGTACTGGAGACATTTGCCACCATAGTCAGTGGCGAAAGTTGGCGTGCCTCGTGGATGAGCAGTAGTCTTTCCTGTTGAGTAAGCGATGCAAATTCACCAATACTGCCCATTAACAGCAGGGTATCAATGCCCGATTGACTCAGGCGTGAAAAATGGCGTCCAAGTGCTTCAATGTCCAAATTATTCTTATTATCAAAAGGCGTTACTGAGGGACACCATACGCCGGACAATAGCGGTTTTGCAGTCATGCCAGGTTCCTTAATTTATTAAAAATGAAACGTTGTTTTAAGTTAGTGATAACTGCGCATACTCACCAGTCACCAAAGACAAAAAGGTGAGGTATCGCACTATTCTCTTTCTGTGAAGACGGCAAAAACAGGTAGTGTGTGGCTCTTCAGCCAAGACAGGAGCTTTGCCATGCAAGACTGGAATCCCCAGCTGTATCGTCAATTCGAATCGGAGCGTACGCGTCCGGCGCGAGAGTTATTGGAGCGCATTCCACAAGCTGATGTGCGCTTTGCCACTGACCTTGGCTGCGGGCCGGGCAACAGCACGGAGCTGTTGGTGCAAGCGTGGCCGAATGCGCAGATAACCGGGATTGATAGTTCTGAAGCGATGTTACAGCAGGCCCGAGAACGACTGCCTTCTTGCCGCTTTCAGCAGGCGGATATTCGCACCTGGCAGGCCGAGCAGCCGCAACAGGTGATTTATGCAAACGCCTCACTGCAATGGTTGACTGAACACCACACATTGCTGCCGCATCTGGTGAGTCAATTGGCTGTGGGTGGCGCATTAGCGATTCAGATGCCGGACAATCTTGAAGAGCCGTCGCACCGTTTAATGCGAGACGTGGCGGAGCGTGAAAACTGGCAGGGACTGATTTCGCCGCAGGCGGCAGATCGCAAGCGTCTGTTGACCACCGACCAGTATTACGATCTGTTAAGCGATGCGGGTTGTCAGGTCGATATCTGGCGCACCACCTATTATCATCCAATGACCGATGCGCAGGGCATTATTACCTGGTTACGTGCGACAGGACTGCGTCCTTTCCTCGCGGGGCTGGATGATACGCAGCAATCGGCTTTTCTCCATGATTATCACCAGGCGCTCATTCCGGCTTATCCCGCTCGTAGCAATGGCAAGGTTTTGTTAGCTTTCCCGCGTTTGTTCATGGTTGCAGTGAAAACAGGCTGAGGTAACTGGAAGCAAGTACGCAGAATGGGTCGCTGAAGGTTGAAAAGGGCTTTTCAGCGCACCATTTACTGCTAACGTGAGGCGCCATAACGGGAGAAGGCGATGAACGATGAACAATTGCAGCAGTTGAGTTACCGCATTGGCGAACAGCTAAAAATTCGTCAGGCAACAATCACCGCAGCGGAATCCTGCACCGGTGGCTGGATTGCGAAGGTATTTACCGATATCAGCGGTAGCTCCGCCTGGTTTGAGCGCGGTTTCGTGACATACAGCAATCAAGCTAAACAGCAAATGGTCGGTGTGCAGGTTAGCACGCTGGAGCAGCATGGTGCGGTGAGCGAACCAACCGTGCGTGAGATGGCAGTCGGTGCGGGGAAAGCGGCGGCGGCAGAATATGCCATTGCCGTGAGCGGTATTGCGGGGCCGGATGGCGGCACGCCAGATAAACCGGTGGGCACCGTGTGGTTTGCTATCGCGGGCCCTGAGGGCCGCGTATTAGCGCAGCGCAAGATTTTTGCCGGTGACCGTGATGCGGTACGCCGACAATCTGTGGCCTGGGCGCTACAAACGCTGCTTGATGAATTTCTGACAAATTAAACTTGATACTGTATGACCATACAGTATAATTAGCAGCAACAGAACGAGCGACATATTTGGTGTCGGCTCACCCAGCATGATTAGGAGTGGAAATGGCGATCGACGAGAACAAACAGAAGGCTTTAGCTGCCGCACTGGGCCAGATTGAGAAGCAATTTGGTAAAGGCTCCATCATGCGCTTGGGTGAAGACCGCTCAATGGATGTCGAAACCATCTCTACCGGTTCACTGTCACTGGATATCGCGCTCGGCGCGGGTGGCTTGCCGATGGGACGTATCGTTGAGATTTACGGACCGGAATCTTCGGGTAAAACCACCCTGACTCTGCAGGTTATTGCCTCAGCACAGCGCAAAGGTAAAACCTGTGCCTTTATCGATGCTGAGCACGCATTGGATCCGGTATACGCGAAAAAACTGGGCGTTGATATCGATAACCTGCTGTGCTCACAGCCGGATACCGGTGAACAAGCGCTGGAGATCTGTGATGCCTTGGCGCGTTCGGGCGCAGTTGACGTGATCATCGTTGACTCCGTGGCGGCTCTGACGCCGAAAGCGGAAATTGAAGGTGAGATCGGTGATTCGCACATGGGTCTGGCCGCGCGTATGATGAGCCAGGCAATGCGTAAGCTCGCAGGTAACCTGAAGCAGTCCAATACGCTGCTGATCTTCATCAACCAGATTCGTATGAAGATTGGCGTGATGTTCGGTAACCCGGAAACCACGACCGGTGGTAACGCGCTGAAATTTTACGCTTCTGTTCGTCTGGACATCCGCCGTATCGGTGCGATCAAAGAGGGCGACGAAGTAGTAGGTAGCGAAACTCGCGTGAAGGTAGTGAAGAACAAAATTGCTGCACCGTTTAAGCAGGCTGAATTCCAGATCATGTACGGCGAAGGCATTAACACCTTTGGCGAGCTGGTGGACCTTGGCGTGAAGCACAAGCTGGTTGAGAAAGCCGGTGCCTGGTACAGCTACAACGGTGAGAAGATTGGTCAGGGTAAAGCTAACTCAACCAACTTCCTTAAAGAGAATCCAGCGATTGCGAATGAGATCGACAAAAAGCTGCGTGACTTGCTGTTGAGCGGTGATGCAGTAGCAGCAGACACCGCGAAAATCTCGGCTGAAGATCGCGAAGAAGCCAGCGAAACTAACGAAGATTTCTAAAATATTAACGGGAGCAGAGATGCTCCCGTTTTGCTTTTCCCCGCCAGCGCTTTTCCTCCTCGCCTTCTTGCTTTACCCTGCGACCCTGCGACCCTGCACGACTGTTAGAACAAGGTTGATCATATGTCATCGTCACCATCTGTGGCACCCGTGCCAACATATTCCCGTTTGCTGGACCGCGCCATGCGTATCCTTACGCAGCGCGATCACAGTCGCGAAGAGCTGAAACGTAAATTGCAGCTCTCTGCACAGCGTGCAGCGTATTTGCAGCAGCAGGAAAACACGCCCATTCCCAATGAGCTGCTGGAAAAAGTGCTCGACTGGTGTCAGGAGAGCGGTTGGCTCAACGATGAACGCTTTACCGAACGCTTTATTCAAAGCCGTGCCCGGAAGGGATATGGCCCACAGCGCGTGCGTATGGAGTTGCAACAAAAAGGCATTGGCCGCGATGAGATAAATCAGGCGCTGTTCGATACCGACGTTAACTGGAGCTTATGCGCCGCCGATCTTGCCAAACGCAAATTTGGCGAGCCCTTACCGCAAACCTGGGCCGAGAAAAGTAAGGTACAGCGTTTTTTAATGTCGAAAGGCTTTATGATGGAAGATATTCAGGCTGTTTTCAGAAATAGTGACGACTGAAAGGCGATGTGATTTTACTTCCCACTGAAGAAAATTTATCTTATTCCCACTTTTTGTTCCTCAGTCAGCGGCAGGCCGGATGGATGTGGTTTGCCAGCGAAAGGGAACGTTCGTTAGCGTGATTCCAGGAATTTTATGAGCAAGAGCACTGCTGAGATCCGTCAAGCGTTTCTCGACTTTTTTCATAGCAAGGGACATCAGGTTGTAGCCAGCAGCTCCCTCGTACCGAACAACGATCCGACATTGCTGTTTACCAATGCCGGAATGGTCCAGTTTAAAGACGTATTCCTTGGTCAGGATAAGCGCGACTATGCGCGCGCAACCACGTCTCAACGCTGTGTGCGTGCCGGCGGCAAGCATAATGACCTCGAAAACGTGGGCTACACGGCACGTCACCACACCTTCTTTGAAATGTTGGGCAACTTCAGCTTTGGTGATTACTTCAAGAAAGAAGCGATCGCTTATGCATGGGAACTGCTGACGGGTGAGCAGTGGTTTAAGCTGCCAAAAGAGCGTTTGTGGGTGACCGTCTATGAAACTGACGATGAAGCCTTCGAAATTTGGGCCAACGATATTGGTGTGCCGCGTGAGCGCATTATCCGTATTGGTGACAACAAAGGCAGCGCTTTCGCATCAGATAACTTCTGGCAGATGGGCGATACCGGTCCTTGCGGCCCTTGCACCGAGATTTTCTTCGATCACGGCGATCATATCTGGGGTGGCCCTCCGGGCAGCCCGGAAGAGGATGGCGACCGTTACATTGAGATCTGGAACATCGTCTTCATGCAGTTCAACCGTCAGGCTGACGGTACTATGCAGCCGCTACCCAAACCCTCCGTGGATACCGGTATGGGCCTGGAGCGTATTGCAGCCGTATTGCAGCACGTAAACTCCAACTACGAAATCGACTTGTTTGCCAAATTGATTCAATCCGTTGCTCAGGTAACCGGTGCGACCGATCTGAATAATAAATCGTTGCGCGTTATCGCTGACCATATTCGCTCTTGCGCCTTCCTGATTGCAGATGGTGTGATTCCTTCGAATGAAAACCGTGGCTATGTATTGCGTCGCATCATTCGTCGTGCAGTGCGTCACGGCAACATGCTGGGTGCGAAAGAGGCATTCTTCTATAAGCTGGTTGCGCCACTGATTGATGTGATGGGTGCTGCAGGTGAAGATCTGAAGCGTCAGCAGAAACATGTTGAAAACGCGCTGAAAAACGAAGAAGAGCAGTTTGCTAAAACTCTGGAGCGTGGACTTGCGCTACTGGATGAAGAGCTGGCGAAACTGCAGGGCGATACGCTTGATGGCGAAACAGTCTTCCGTCTGTACGATACCTTCGGTTTCCCGGCGGATCTGACGGCTGACGTGTGCCGTGAGCGCAATTTAAAGATTGATGAAGCGGGCTTTGAAGCCGCGATGGAACAGCAGCGTCAACGCGCGCGTGAAGCCAGTGGTTTTGGCGCCGACTATAACAATGTCATTCGCATTGATGCCGCAACCGACTTTAAAGGCTATGACCATCTGGAACTGAACGCGGTTGTGCAGGCGCTATTTGTAGACGGTCAGCAGGTTGAGCAGATTAGCGCAGGTCAGGACGCGGTTGTGGTTCTTGACGAAACGCCGTTCTATGGTGAGTCAGGTGGACAGGTTGGCGATACTGGTGTGCTGGCTGGGCAGAATGCTGAATTTAGCGTTCAGGATACTCAGAAGTATGGTAAAGCGATTGGTCATATCGGTAAGCTGAGCAGCGGCCAGTTACGCGTTGGCGATCGTTTGCATGCGCAGGTGGATGAAACTCGTCGTGCGCGTATCCGTTTAAACCACTCTGCCACGCACCTGCTGCATGCCGCACTGCGTCAAGTGTTGGGTGATCACGTAGGACAGAAAGGCTCGCTGGTTAACGATAAATATCTGCGTTTCGACTTCTCTCATTTTGAAGCCATGAAACCGCAGGAAATCCGTCAGGTTGAGGATATTGTTAACGCGCAGATTCGCCGTAACCTTGCCGTTGAGACCGAAATCATGGATCTCGATGATGCAAAAGAAAAGGGCGCAATGGCGCTGTTTGGCGAGAAATATGATCAGCGTGTTCGCGTGTTGACCATGGGTGACTTCTCCACCGAGCTGTGTGGTGGTATCCATGCAGTACGTACCGGAGATATCGGCCTGTTCCGCATTCAGTCTGAGTCTGGTACGGCAGCAGGTGTTCGTCGTATTGAAGCCGTAACCGGTGAAGGTGCGTTGGCGCAAGTTAACGCGCAGAGCCAGCAGCTGCTGGATGTAGCGCAATTGGTGAAAGCCAACAGCAGTAACCTTAATGAGAAAGTGCGCGGTCTGGTTGATCACGTTCGTGCACTGGAAAAAGAGTTGCAACAACTTCGCGATCAGCAAGCTGCGCAGGAGAGTGCTTCCCTGAGCAGCAAAGCCGTTGAAGTGAAAGGCACCAGGTTGCTGGTGAGTGAGCTGAGCAACGTTGAGCCAAAAATGTTGCGTACCATGGTCGATGATCTGAAGAACCAACTAGGTTCAGCCATCATTGTGCTGGCAACCGTTGAGGCAGGTAAAGTTTCACTGATTGCTGGCGTGACCAAAGATCTCACTGACCGCGTAAAAGCCGGTGAACTGATTGGCGAACTCGCCTCTCAGGTTGGCGGTAAAGGCGGTGGTCGTCCAGATATGGCCCAGGCCGGCGGTACAAATCCGCAGGCGCTGGCTGGCGCGCTGGAAGGCGTGCAGGAATGGGTCAGTAACCGACTGTAACGTATAAAACTTCGCATTGTGATAAGCGCCAGAAGCCCGTTTTCTGGCGCTTTTTTAACGCAGTGCACACCAGGTAATGACAAAGTCCGGTTGATGTAGTGTATTTCGGCTAAACTAACTATCAGCAGAATGTATTGGCATGGCGAAGCACAATGGTGTATTTGTCATAGGCATTGTTCAGCGTTATATGATGGATACGGCCGGGAGAACAAAGAAGCCCGACTCTTTTAATCTTTCAAGGAGCAAAGAATGCTTATTCTAACTCGTCGAGTTGGTGAAACCCTCATGATTGGCGATGAGGTGACTGTAACGGTGCTGGGTGTTAAAGGTAACCAGGTCCGCATTGGTGTTAACGCGCCTAAAGAAGTTTCGGTACATCGCGAAGAGATCTATCAGCGTATTCAAGCCGAAAAAACTCAGCAAACGAGTTACTAACGGATTCAGCGCCTCGCTCTCCAGCGAGGCGCTACCGGTTTTTCTCCTCCTGTAGTGCCCATCTCCTGTTTTTCTTTCTCATTCCTTCAATTCATTTAGCGCCTATTTGTGTTCTCTGGCAGGCTTTCTTTGTTGATTAATCACTCTTTTTGTCGCTAAAGCAGCCGAATTGAGCGTCATTTGTGCAATCAAACAAATGGCTGAAAATAAATGTTTGACTTATAAGTCCGGGAAAGTAATATGTGCGCCACGCAGTGCCGATGAGCAGAAACAAAGTTCAGAAGCACGGTTCGGAAGAACGCGTAAGGTGAGGTGGCCGAGAGGCTGAAGGCGCTCCCCTGCTAAGGGAGTATGCGGTCAAAAGCTGCATCCGGGGTTCGAATCCCCGCCTCACCGCCATTTCCGATGCATCCATAGCTCAGCTGGATAGAGTACTCGGCTACGAACCGAGCGGTCGGAGGTTCGAATCCTCCTGGATGCACCATTCGGAAAGATGAAGTAAGAGTGAACGAGCAGTTCCTTTCATGGTGAGTTGTTAGCACCCTGCGTTGTACAAGAATTAACTCGATGCATCCATAGCTCAGCTGGATAGAGTACTCGGCTACGAACCGAGCGGTCGGAGGTTCGAATCCTCCTGGATGCACCATATTCTCGAATATGGAAAGTGCCTCAGTGTGTCATGTCGTGATAAACGTTCAGGCCGCACTAAGGAGGATAACGTTGCTTTAGCAACGGCCCGTAGGGCGAGGCGAAAGCCGAGTAATCCTCCTAGATGCACCATTCTTCGTATCATCCTCAGGTTGTTTCAGTTAGTCCATCGTAAGAAAATCTCAATGCATCCATAGCTCAGCTGGATAGAGTACTCGGCTACGAACCGAGCGGTCGGAGGTTCGAATCCTCCTGGATGCACCATTCCTCTTCAAACTTCTCAAAATTTACCTCAGCAGTAACTCAATGCATCCATAGCTCAGCTGGATAGAGTACTCGGCTACGAACCGAGCGGTCGGAGGTTCGAATCCTCCTGGATGCACCATATTCTCAAATATGGAAAATGCCTCAGTGTGTCATGTCGTGAAAAACGTTCAGGCCGCACTAAGGAGGATAACGTTGCTTTAGCAACAGCCCGTAGGGCGAGGCGAAAGCCGAGTAATCCTCCTGGATGCACCATCTCTTCTTCGTAATCTCTCTATTTTTTGACACTTACTTTCTGAATCTTCCAGTCGTTATCCCAACTTGCAAAAAAATCACTGAATTTACCGTCGTTTAAGCTCGGTATTACGCTATGACCTTTTTCCTAAAACGAAAAATGCTAATGCTTTCAAAGCATTTGCGGTTAAGCGCGCCTGGCGACAACCTGAGCGCATTACGCTAAAGTAATGGCTCATTTTGTGGTACTCGACGGAGTGACAATGTACGACCAATATGATGCCCTGATTTTCGATATGGACGGCACAATTCTCGATACTGAGCCGACACATCGAAAAGCCTGGCAGCAGGTGCTTAGCCGCTACGGTTTCACCATGGATGAAGAAAAAATGGTGGGCTTCAACGGCGCACCCACCTGGCAGCTGGCGCAGTTTATTCTTGAGCAAAACAATGCCACGCATGATCCGCATCTGTTGGCAGCAGAAAAAACCGCGGCTCTAAAGGTGATGCTGCTGGATGACGTACGTCCGCTGCCGCTAATGGACGTCGTCAAAGCCTATCATGGTCGCCGTCCGATGGCAGTGGGCACCGGCAGTGAACATAGCCTGGCGAAAGCACTGCTCGAAGAGTTGGGCGTTTACCACCTGTTTGATGCGGTTGTCGGGGCTGATGACGTACAGCGTCATAAACCGCAACCGGATACCTTTTTACGCTGCGCTGAAATGATGGGGATTGCGCCCGAGCGCTGTGTGGTGTTTGAGGATGCTGACTTTGGCGTACAAGCGGCAAAAGCAGCAGGCATGGACGTGGTTGATGTCCGTTTACTGTGAATGAATTTCTGACCTATGGTTCGTTATTCGGCAGTAGCTTCCTGAGTGCAACCCTGTTACCGGGGAGCTCGGAGGCGGTGCTGATTGCACTGCTGATCGCCCAAAAGGGTTCGGTTTATGGATTGTTATTGGCTGCATCAGTGGGAAACACGCTGGGTGGCCTGACCAACATTCTTCTTGGTCGCCTGATGCCGCTGAAAAGGCAAGGGCGATGGCACGACACAGCAATGACGTGGTTACATCGATTGGGACCTGCAGCACTGATCTTTAGCTGGCTGCCGGTAGTGGGCGACTTACTCTGCGTGCTCGCGGGTTGGTTGCGCTTTGCCTGGCTGCCCTCGGTGCTGTTCCTCGCCATCGGTAAAACGCTGCGTTATATCGTTATCGCGACCGCCACATTACAAACATTGCAATGGTGGCATTGATTCGCACAGATTCGAGGCTACGGTTAACATTATGCTGAACAAAAATAAATTATTCACACAGCGGGAGGTTAATGTGATCCCGGACGTATCTAAGGCACTTTCCTGGCTGGAAGCGCATCCTGACGCGTTAAAGGGTATCGGCCGTGGTATTGAGCGCGAATCATTACGCGTTAAACCCGATGGTCACCTGGCAACCACAGGACATCCCGAGTCTTTGGGTTCGGCACTCAAGCATGATTGGATTACTACCGATTTTGCCGAAACGCTGATGGAGTTCATCACGCCTGTTGATCAAAGCATCGATCGTTCGCTGGCGTTCCTGCGTGATATTCACCGCCATGTCGCACGTGAGTTGGGCGAAGAGCGTTTGTGGCCCTTTAGCATGCCTGGCTATATCGATGACGTTGATAGTATTGAGCTAGCGCAGTATGGCAGCTCCAATATCGGTAAAATGAAAACCCTGTATCGTCAGGGCCTCAAAAATCGTTATAGCGCGCTGATGCAGATTATTTCAGGCGTGCATTACAATTTCTCGCTGCCTTTGTCATTTTGGCAAGAGTGGGCAGATGTGAAAGATTTGGAAAGCGGCAAAGAGACCATATCCGCCGGCTATCTGCGTTTGATTCGAAATTATTATCGCTTTGGCTGGGTAATTCCTTATCTGTTCGGAGCATCACCTGCTATCTGTTCCTCATTCCTGCAAGGGCGCGAAGAGAGCAAGTTGCCGTTTGAAACTGACGGTAAAGGCACGCTGTGGCTGCCGCACGCCACGTCGTTGCGCCTAAGCGATCTTGGTTACACCAATAAATCGCAGAGTGGATTAGGGATTACCTTTAACTCGCTGGAAGGCTACGTTGCGGCGCTTAAAGCGGCAATCAAAACGCCGTCGGAAGAGTATGCGGCCATGGGCACTAAAGATGCCGATGGCAATTGGCTACAGCTGAATACCAACGTTCTGCAGATTGAAAATGAGCTGTATGCGCCCATTCGTCCAAAGCGTGTTACGCGTTCAGGCGAAGCGCCATCCGATGCGCTGCTGCGCGGTGGTATCGAATACATTGAAGTGCGCTCACTGGATATCAACCCGTTCTCGGCGATTGGTGTTGATGCCGATCAGGCTCGCTTCCTCGATCTGTTCCTGATTTGGTGTACGCTGGCTGATGCGCCGGAAATGAGCGCCGATGAGCTGTTGTGTACGCGTAAAAACTGGAACCGTGTGGTGATGGAAGGACGTAAGCCGGGGCAGGTTATCGCGGTGGGTTGTAGCGAAACTGAGCATACATTGGTTGAAGTGGGTAAAGCGCTGTTTGCCGATCTGCGTCGCGTGGCCGAGGTGCTCGACAGTAATCACGGCAATACGCAATATCAACAGGTTTGCGATCAACTGGTGGCATCCTTTGACGATCCTGAGCTAACCTATTCGGCGCGCATCCTTCATGCCATTAAAGAAAATGGTTTGACCGGCGCAGGCGTGGCATTAGCGGAGCAATATCGTCATCTGCTGTGCGAGGAGTCGTTAGAGATTCTGACTGAAGATGATTTTAGTCGTCAGGCGCGTGAGTCGCTGCAAGCGCAAGAGCAGCTGGAACAGAGCGATACGCTGGATTTCGAAAGCTACCTTGCAGGTCGCGAAGGCTAGAAAAGAAAATGGCCACATCAATGTGGCCAAAATAAACATCTCTGTTGTCAGGGATGATGATAACAAATGCGCGTCTTTCATATATTCAGACGTTGGGCGAACAGAAAAGTTTCATTGTTTTAAAAAAAATCTCAAAACAGGAGGTGACGTATGCCACTACTGGATAGTTTTACTGTTGATCACACCATCATGGGCGCGCCTGCAGTGCGCGTAGCAAAAACCATGAAGACTCCGCATGGCGATACCATCACCGTCTTCGACCTGCGTTTCTGCCGTCCGAATATTGAAATTCTGACTGAGCGTGGCATTCATACGCTGGAGCACCTGTTTGCCGGCTTCATGCGCAATCACCTGAATGGTGATGGCGTAGAAATCGTCGACATCTCGCCGATGGGTTGCCGTACCGGCTTCTACATGAGCTTGATTGGCACGCCTGACGAGCAGCGCGTGGCGAAAGCCTGGAAAGGCGCGATGGAAGATGTGCTGAAAGTGAAAGAGCAGGGCCAGATTCCAGAGCTGAACGAGTATCAGTGCGGTAGCTACAAGCTGCACTCACTGGATGAAGCGCAGCAGATCGCGCGTAATGTGCTGGCTCACGACATTGGCGTTAACCGCAACGAAGATCTGAAGCTCCCTGCTGAAAAGCTGAAAGAGCTGCATATCTAGTTAGTTGTTGCTTAGGCACCATAAAAAAACGCCGCGATCATCGCGGCGTTTTTGTTTGCAGGCTTCAGGAGCCGATAGAAGATTTCAGCGCGTGATGCGGCGTGATACGCACCTGCTTCACCATATTATCCTGCACATCGAGAATATCGATATCATAGGCGCCAAGCGTTATGCGGGTATCGACCACCGGAATCTCCTCCAGTGCCTCAAGCAGCATGCCGTTAATGGTGCGCGCATCCTCTTCCGGCAGCGTCCAGTTAAAGGCTTTATTGATTTCACGCACGTTGGCGCTGCCTTCAATCAGTACCGAACCATCATTCTGCGGCATGACTTCTTCTGCCAGCGACGGTGACATTGAGGTGGTGAAATCACCCACAATCTCTTCCAGAATATCTTCAATGGTCACTAACCCTTTGATATCGCCATACTCATCGACCACCAAACCGACTTTCTTTTTATTACGCTGAAATTTTACCAGCTGTACGTTTAACGGCGTACCTTCAGGCACATAGTAAATTTCATCGGCAGCACGCAACAGACGATCTTTGTTGAACTCTTTTTTCTCGGTCATCATGCGCCAGGCTTCGCGTACGCGCAGCATACCGACGCAATCATCCAATGAATCACGGAACAGAACGATGCGTCCATGTGGAGAATGGCTGAGCTGGCGCTCGATGGATTTCCAGTCGTCATTGACGTTGATGCCGACGATCTCATTGCGCGGCACCATGATGTCATCCACGCTAACTTTTTCCAGATCGAGCACTGACAGCAGCATGTCCTGATTACGGCGTGACATCAGTGAGCGTGATTCATACACAATGGTGCGTAGCTCTTCTTTGCTTAATGCTGAGCTGATAGAACCATCGGTTTTAATGCCCACCATGCGCATCAAAATCCTTGTGATGGTATTCAGCAGCCATACCAGCGGCAGCATGACATATTGCAGCGGGGCCAATAACACGCTGCTGGGATACGCTACCTTTTCCGGATAGAGCGCAGCGACCGTTTTGGGCAACACTTCGGCAAAGACCAGCACCACAAATGTCAGAATACCGGTGGCAATCGCGACGCCGGCATCGCCATACAGGCGCATGCCAACAATGGTGCCGAGTGCGGAGGCGAGAATATTTACGAGGTTGTTGCCGATTAAAACCAGGCTGATCAAGCGATCCGGCCGACGCAGAAGTTTTTCCACCCGACGCGCACCGCGGTTACCGCTTTTGGCTTTATGGCGCAGTTTGTAACGATTGAGCGTCATCATGCCGGTCTCTGAACCGGAGAAATACGCAGAGACCAGCACCATGATGACCAGCGTAATGATCAGCGTGGTGGTTGAAACGTGTTCCAACACAAAATCCTTAGTGAGATGTGAGCAGGTGCTGAAGTACGCGACTGCCGAAGTAGGCCATGGTTAGCAGCAGCGCACCGCCACAGTTGAACCACACGACGCGGCGTCCGCGCCAGCCTTCGTGATAGTGCCCCCAGAGCAAAACAATGTAGACAAACCAGGCAATTATGGAGAGAACCGCTTTATCTACATTCTCCGCGCTAAACAGGTTATGCATGAAGAACAGTCCGGTGCACAGCACCAGCGTCAGCAGCACGACACCAATTTGCGTGATGTGAAACATTTTGCGCTCAATGCTCAGCAGCGGTGGCATATCCTGAGTGAAAGCCAGTTTCTTGTTTTTCAACTGGTAATCAATCCACGCCAGTTGTAACGCATAGAGCGCGGCAATAATCAGCGTGGCATAGGCAAACAGCGACAGACCAATGTGAACCATCATGCCCGGCGTGGTTTCAAGATGCGTAATAAAGGCATTCGGCACAAAAGTGGCGAAGGCCAGGTTAATCAATGCGAAGCCGTACACAATGGGCAGCAGCAGCCAGCCACGATTACGTGAGGCAACAATCGTCATGATGGCGCAGATCAGCAGGCTAACTAGCGAACCGATATTGAGCAGACTGAGATTTTGCCCGTTATCCACGGCAAAAATGCGCTGCTGCAGGGCAACGGCGTGCGCAATCAGCGCCACGCAGGCAGAAAGCACGGCAAAACGGCGCCAGCCACCGTTGCGTTTAAGCAGGCTGGGAATGATGAGTGCAAGACTGAGGGAGTAGGCGAACAGCGCCACGATCGCGAAAACGAACATAGATCCTTTCAGGTATCGGTCAGATAAGGAAAAAAGCAGTATAGCGCCAGCAGCAGCAGGCTCCAAACGATCTGAAGGTCAATTGCAGAGATCGCTCCGTCTTCGTGCTATAATCCGCCGCATTGTGTCGCCTGGGGCGGCCTCGCTACGGTTCTAAGTGAGAGAGCATGTTTGATAATTTAACCGATCGTTTGTCGCAAACCCTGCGCAATATCAGCGGCCGCGGAAGGCTGACCGAAGACAACATTAAAGACACGCTGCGCGAAGTGCGCATGGCGCTGCTGGAAGCTGACGTTGCGCTGCCGGTAGTGCGTGATTTTATTAATCGCGTGAAAGAAGCTGCAGTTGGCCACGATGTGAACAAAAGCCTGACGCCAGGTCAGGAGTTCATCAAAATCGTTCGCAATGAACTGGTTGCAGCGATGGGGGCTGAAAATAATGCGCTCAATCTGAATGCGCAACCACCGGCCGTGGTGTTGATGGCGGGTTTGCAAGGTGCCGGTAAAACCACCAGCGTCGCGAAGCTGGGTAAGTTTTTACGCGAAAAGCACAAAAAGAAAGTTTTGGTTGTTTCTGCTGACGTCTATCGCCCTGCGGCGATCAAGCAGCTGGAAACCCTGGCACAGCAGGTTGGCGTCGATTTCTGCCCGTCCGATCTGAGCCAAAAGCCGGTCGATATTGTTCAGAACGCGCTGAAAGAAGCCAAAGTGAAATTCTACGATGTGCTGCTGGTGGATACCGCCGGTCGTTTACACGTCGATGAAGCGATGATGGACGAAATCAAACAGGTGCACGCCGCGATTAATCCGGTGGAAACCCTGTTTGTGGTCGACGCCATGACCGGTCAGGATGCCGCGAATACGGCAAAAGCCTTCAATGAAGCGCTGCCGCTGACCGGTGTAATACTGACGAAAGTCGACGGTGATGCGCGCGGTGGTGCGGCGCTGTCGATTCGTCACATTACCGGCAAGCCGATTAAATTCATGGGGATGGGCGAGAAGACCGAAGCGCTGGAAGCTTTCTATCCAGAACGTATCGCCTCGCGCATTCTCGGCATGGGCGATGTTCTGTCGCTGATCGAAGATATCGAGAGCAAAGTTGACCGCGATCAGGCTGAGAAGCTGGCGAAAAAACTGAAAACCGGCGACGGTTTTGACCTCAATGATTTTCTTGAGCAGTTGAAGCAGATGCGCAACATGGGCGGTATGGCGAGCCTGATGGGCAAACTGCCGGGCATGGGTCAACTGCCTGATAACGTGAAGTCGCAGATGGATGACAAAGTGCTGGTTCGCATGGAAGCCATCATCAATTCGATGACGCGTAAAGAGCGTGAGAAGCCAGAAATTATCAAGGGTTCGCGCAAACGTCGTATTGCGCTGGGCTCGGGCATGCAGGTGCAAGACGTCAATCGACTGCTGAAACAGTTCGATGATATGCAGCGCATGATGAAGAAAATGAAGAAAGGTGGCATGGCCAAAATGATGCGTGGCATGAAAGGCATGATGCCACCTGGATTCCCTGGTCGCTAATGCGGCCGTCAAAAAGCCGGAAATTTGGCACGCTTAGGTTGCTTTTTGCGCCAAAATGAGTAAAATTTTCGGGCTTTTTATATCGCGCTCGGGCCCCGTTCCTCGATGGGGCCCGAGCGCTTTATTAACTAATGAGGATGTTATGGTAACAATTCGTTTGGCACGTCACGGCGCTAAAAAGCGTCCGTTCTATCAGGTCGTCGTTACTGACAGCCGCAATGCTCGTAACGGTCGTTTCATCGAGCGCGTAGGTTTCTTCAACCCGATCGCTTCTGGTCAGGCTGAAGGTCTGCGTCTGGATCTGGACCGTATTGAGCACTGGGTTGGCCAGGGCGCAACGCTTTCTGATCGCGTTAACGCGCTGATCAAAGAAGCAAAAAAAGCAGCTTAATCTGTCACGGTGGTGAGCATGAGCATTAAACCTGCCGGGCAGCCTCCCGTTAACCCGATCGTATTGGGAAAAATGGGCGCGGCTTACGGCATTCGAGGTTGGCTCAAAGTGTTTTCCTCCACTGAAGACGCTGAAAGCATCTTCGACTACCAACCCTGGTTTATCCAGCGCGCCGGTAAATGGCAGCAGGTCGAACTCGAGGGCTGGAAGCACCACAATCAGGACCTGATCATCAAAGTCAAAGGCATTGACGATCGGGACGCTGCAACGCAGTTGACCAATTGCGAAATTACGGTTGACTCCACGCAGCTGCCAGCGCTGGAAGCAGGTGATTACTACTGGAAAGACCTTATGGGTATGAAAGTCGTTAACCTCGAAGGCTACGAGATGGGCAAAGTCATTGATTTGATGGAAACCGGATCGAACGACGTTCTCGTCGTTAAGGCAAACCTGAAGGATGCATTCGGTGCGCAAGAGCGGTTAATTCCGTTTCTTGATGAACAGGTTATCAAGAAAGTCGATCTCTCTACTGGCCTTATTGAAGTAGATTGGGATCCTGGTTTTTGATCTCCGGACAATCCGGTAACGTAACGGCGAACGCGATGTGGATTGGTGTTATTAGCCTGTTTCCAGAGATGTTTCGCGCTATTACCGAGTACGGGGTAACTGGCCGGGCAGTAAAAAATGGCCTGCTCAACATTCAAAGCTGGAGTCCTCGTGACTTCACGCATGACCGGCACCGTACCGTGGACGACCGTCCTTACGGCGGCGGACCGGGAATGTTGATGATGGTGCAACCCTTACGGGACGCCATCTCCGCAGCGAAAGCGGCGGCGGGAGAAGGCGCTAAGGTGATTTATCTTTCACCTCAGGGTCGCAAACTGGACCAACAGGGCGTTTGCGAACTGGCGACGAATCAGAAGTTGATTCTGGTTTGTGGTCGCTACGAAGGGATAGATGAGCGCGTAATTCACACTGAGATTGACGAAGAATGGTCAATCGGTGATTACGTTCTCAGTGGCGGTGAGCTACCAGCCATGACGTTGATTGACTCAGTCGCCAGGTTTATTCCCGGCGTATTGGGGAAACAGGCGTCAGCCGATGAGGATTCGTTCTCGGATGGTTTGCTGGATTGCCCGCACTACACCCGACCTGAAGTGTTAGAAGGGATGGAGGTTCCGCCAGTTCTACTGTCGGGCAACCATGCCGATATTCGCCGCTGGCGTCTGAAACAGTCGTTAGGCCGTACCTGGCTAAGAAGACCTGAACTTCTGGAAAACCTGGCTCTGACTGAAGAGCAAGCACGGTTGCTAAATGAGTTCCAGCGTGAACATCAGCAGCAACAAAACGATGAGGCGGGAGAGTAATCTTCCCTCACTATCAGTTTACCCAGGATAAGAGATTTAATTATGAGCAACATTATCAAGCAACTTGAACAAGAGCAGATGAAGCAGGACGTACCTTCATTCCGTCCGGGTGATTCCGTGGAAGTGAAAGTATGGGTCGTAGAAGGTTCTAAGAAGCGTCTGCAGGCATTCGAGGGCGTGGTTATCGCTATTCGTAACCGCGGTCTGCATTCTGCATTCACTGTTCGTAAGATTTCTAACGGCGAAGGTGTTGAGCGTGTGTTCCAGACTCACTCACCAGTAATTGACAGCATTGCTGTTAAACGTCGTGGTGCTGTGCGTAAAGCCAAACTGTACTACCTGCGTGAGCGTACCGGTAAGTCTGCTCGTATCAAAGAGCGTCTTGGCGCGTAAGCGACTTCTCAAAGTTAATAGCAAACAAGGGGTTGGCCATTTGGTCAGCCCCTTTTTTATGGTCGTTTTAAATGATAAATCGCCGTATTGACCGCGCCATTGGCTAATACGATCAATCCGTAGCGATAATCGACAAACGAAAAGCCGCTACGCAATGCCACTGCACGACTCGCGTGGTTCTCTTCTGCAGCCAGAATCTCAAGCTGATTAATATGTGGATGCTGAAAGCCAAACTCGACTAACTGCGCTACCGCGCGGGTTGCTACGCTTTGCCGCTGAGCATCACTTCGTACCCAATATCCTAATGCGCTAAATTCGCCCGGATGCCTGGCGAAGCGTATACCGGCGCCACCCAATAACCGATCCTTGTCATCGACAATGGCGAACTCTTCAGCCTCACCCTTGGTTCGCTGGATGTGCGTGAAATTGATCCAACTAACCGCTTCCTCTAAAAGATAATCATCATGCGCCCACGCCAACCAGGGCTTAAGAGTGCTCAAGGATTCATTAACGGCCTCAGTAAAAGCATCGATATCTTGCAGGGTAAAGGGACGTAATTTCACAATGGGAATAGGCATCGTACGGCTCCTGAAAAATGTCAGAATAACAAAATGTTAGCTGCACGTTGAATAATAAATAAAGTTGGTAAAAAGATTTCGTAACCATTACTTTACACTATTGCGTTGCGCGCACACTTATATATTATTGATATATATGATTATTTATATTGAATCGTGATTATGTATTCTTGGTGGTAACAAAACTGTACATATATGGATTGCATGATGTACAGAGTGTGATAAAGTGAGCGCCATCCTCAGTGAGGATCCCAAACCGCATAAACGAGTAAAAAAGGATCGCAATCATGCAAAAAGACGCGCTGAACAATGTGCATATCGCCGACGAACAGATTTTAATCACTCCGCAAGAGCTGAAAGCAAAATTCCCGCTCACTGCGGCGCAGGAAGCGCAAATTGCGTCTTCTCGTCAAACCATTGCTGACATTATTGCGGGCCGCGATCCGCGCCTGTTGGTGGTTTGTGGTCCTTGTTCGATTCACGATACCGAAGCTGCACTTGCCTATGCCCGTCAGTTGCAATCTCTCTCTGCACAGTTGAAGGATCAGCTGTACATCGTTATGCGCGTTTATTTTGAAAAACCTCGTACCACCGTCGGCTGGAAGGGGTTAATCAACGATCCTTATATGAATAACTCGTTTGATATGGAAGCCGGGCTGCACATTGCGCGTCAGCTGCTGGTTAATCTGATGGAAATGGGTTTACCGTTGGCGACTGAAGCGCTGGATCCAAACAGCCCGCAATATCTTGGCGATCTGTTCAGCTGGTCGGCTATCGGTGCGCGTACCACCGAATCACAAACCCACCGAGAGATGGCATCGGGCCTTTCTATGCCAGTTGGCTTTAAGAATGGCACGGATGGCAGCCTCGGCACCGCTATTAACGCGATGCGCGCCGCCGCGATGCCGCACCGTTTTGTCGGTATCAATCAAGCCGGGCAGGTTTGTCTGTTGCAAACGCAGGGTAATCCTGACGGACACGTGATTCTGCGCGGCGGAAAAGCGCCAAACTATGGCCCAGAAGATGTCGCTCAGTGTGAAAAAGAGATGCTGAAAGCGGGACTGCGTCCGGCCTTAATGATAGATTGCAGCCATGGTAATTCTAACAAAGACTATCGCCGCCAGCCTGGCGTAGCCGAATCGGCTATCGCGCAGATTAAAGATGGCAACCGTTCCATCATTGGCCTGATGCTGGAAAGCAATATTCATGAAGGTAACCAGTCTTCCGAGCAGCCACGCAGTGACATGAAATACGGTGTGTCCGTCACTGATGCCTGCATTAACTGGGAAACCACTGAAACCTTGCTGCGTGAAATCCATCAGGATCTGCAGGGAGTGCTGTCGGCGCGTCTGTCACACGAGGTGTAATGAGTCATGGTGGCTGAACTGACCGCGCTACGCGATCAAATTGATGAAGTAGATAAAGCCCTGCTTGGCTTACTGGCAAAAAGACTAGAGCTGGTTGCCGAAGTAGGAGAAGTCAAAAGCCGCTACGGTTTGCCAATCTATGTTCCTGAGCGTGAGGCTAGCATGTTGGCTTCACGCCGTCAGGAAGCTGAGGCACTCGGCGTATCGCCGGATTTGATTGAAGATGTGCTGCGTCGTTTAATGCGCGAATCCTACGCGCATGAGAATGATAAAGGCTTCAAAACACTCTGCCCAACATTGCGTCCAGTGGTGATCGTCGGTGGTCGTGGCCAGATGGGACGTCTGTTCGAAAAGATGCTTACGCTGTCTGGTTATCAGGTGCGCATTCTGGACAAAGGCGATTGGGATCGATCAGACGCGTTGCTGCGAGATGCAGGCATGGTGATCATCAGTGTGCCGATCCATCTCACAGAACAAATTATCGGTGAATTACCGAAGTTGCCAGAAGACTGCATTCTGGTCGATTTGGCCTCGGTGAAAAATCGGCCGTTGCAGGCCATGCTTGCCGCACACACTGGGCCGGTACTTGGCCTGCATCCGATGTTTGGTCCGGATAGCGGCAGCCTGGCGAAGCAGGTTGTGGTTTGGTGTGATGGTCGTCAGCCGGAGGCGTATCAGTGGTTTCTTGAGCAGATTCAGGTATGGGGCGCGCGTTTACACCGCATCAGTGCGGTCGAGCATGATCAGAATATGGCGTTTATCCAGGCGTTGCGTCACTTTGCGACCTTCGCTTATGGCCTGCATCTGGCCGAAGAGAACGTCAATCTGGATCAGCTATTAGCGCTGTCTTCGCCCATCTATCGCCTCGAATTGGCAATGGTTGGACGTCTGTTTGCACAGGATCCGCAGCTTTATGCTGACATTATTATGTCGTCTGAGAGCAATCTGGCACTGATTAAACGTTACTATCAGCGCTTTGGCGATGCCATCAAACTGTTGGAGCAAGGCGATAAACAAGCTTTCATCGACAGCTTCCAGCGTGTCGAGCATTGGTTTGGTGATTACGCTAAGCGTTTCCTGGTTGAAAGTAGAAGCATGCTGCGATCGGCTAACGACAGCCGTCAGTAAAACAGAAGGCATCCAGATGGATGCCTTTTTTACTTAGAGACGTGGTTCTACTGGCACCACATTCTCGCCCGGATAACAGCCGAGTACTTTTAATGAACGGGTTAAGCCGCTTAACTCAGCCAACGCTAACTGCATACTTTCAGATTGCAGATTGCCCTGCACATCAATGTAAAACATCTCTTCCCATGGATTACCGTTAATGGGGCGGTTCTCCAGTTTGCTCATAATCAGACCGTGATTGCGTAGCACCATCAGCGCTTCAACCAGTGCACCGGCTTGTTGGCCAGTCGCCATAATCAGCGTAGTTTTCGCCGGTACCTGATTGGATACTTCAATCGCTTTGCGAGCTAGCACGATGAAACGCGTATGGTTCTGCTGTTGATTGGCCAGATTACGCTCTAAAACCTGCAATCCATACAGTTCACCGCCCGCTTCACTACCTAATGCGGCAACCTTCGGTGAATTCAACGCTGCAACCTTTTCCATCGCAGCAGCAGTACTTTCGGTGTATTCAATTTTCCACTGCGGGAAGCGATTAATAAATTGGCTGCATTGCTGGAACGGCTGTGGATGGCTGTAAACCGTTTCGATCTGCTGCAGATCGGTGGTGCCATTTACCAATACACAGTGCTCAATGGGAATGGTCAGTTCGCCAACAATTGATAAAGTGGTTTGCTGAAGCAGATCGTAAACGTCGTTGATAGAGCCAGAGCTGGTATTTTCGATGGGCATCACCGCGTAATCCGCCTGACCACTTTCCACCTGATGAATGATGTCATGAAACTTCAGGCAGCCGATCTCCACCATGGAGTCAAAGTGACGTGTGGCATATTTACGCGCTGCAAGATGCGAGTAAGAACCTTTCGGGCCCAGGAATGCAATACGCGGAGCGTGCGCATGTGGATGATTAAGGTTTTTCTGCAGTAAAGCCTGTTGGGTAAGAACGGAATCTTCAATTACCAGTTGGAATAAACGGGTAATGTAGTGCGCATCAAGCTGATGTTTTTTTCCCAGAGAAATCAGGTTTTCCAGTAAAGCACGTTCACGTTCAACGTCGCGAATAGGGCGATGTGTGGCAAGTTTGGCCTGTGCGACTTCAACGGCCAGGGTGCGACGCTCCGACAATAGCGCTAATAGCTTTTCATCAACTGCGCTAATTTTATCGCGTAACGCCAGTAGTGGATTTTCGGGATTCATAGGGCTCACCTGTAAAATGTCCAATAAAAAAGCCTCCCATTTGGGAGGCTTTGTTGTTCGTCTTCGCATTCATTTTCACATGACGAATCGCCTCCCAATCAGGGGAAGGTAAAAAAGAATGCGAAGAAGAACGGTAGATGTTTCATGGTTGTTTCCATAGATGAGGTGGTTTGAGAGTAACCGCAGTGATTTAAAGCTGTCAATAAAAAACGCGCCCGAAGGCGCGTTACTGAAGATGTATGTTTATTCCGTTGGCATGAAATCTTTCACACTGCTGTTGGCGCGACGGGCTTCGGGTTTATGTTGCGCTTTATTGAGTTGTCGCTCCAGCTTGGCAATCAAGTCATTGATGGCCGTATACATATCATCATGTTTCGCGCTGGCAACCAGCGTTCCGTTAGGCGTATTAATGGTGGCATCTGCCACAAACTCCTTCGGCTCTTTCGATAACACAATGTGAGGGTTTATCAGATGTGTTTGCCATTTTTCCAGCTTGGCGAGACGCTCTTCAACGTGATTACGGATGGCCTCGGTGATTTCCATTTGTTTGCTGGTAATGTTCAGAATCATAGTTAAACCTCTCTGTCATTTCCGTCTGGGTAGGACCAGCATACCGCGGATATTAAGAAAATGTGTGATCTATATCACATTGAAATGTCACATTTTGTCAATGCCGCTTAATTGTGAGAAAGGCCGGGAAAGTGGCGGGTAACGCTTGAAGATGAGCGGAGAAGGGCGCATTATTGAATGGATAACATTAGCGATAAATCTATAAAATTATTGAGTTAACCAAAAAATGACATAAAAAAAGCAGCCGCGCGGGCTGCTTTTTTGTGGGTGTAATAATCAGGATTGATTATTAGCCGCAATGATTTTCGCCACTTTATCGGCTTCAGTTGTTAACTGAAGCTGACGGTAAGCATTTTCCATCAACGGCAACGCTTCATGAGTTGCCTCGGTGTCCGGATAATCCTTCATCATCGTTTCCACACGATTAACTACAGCGACATACGCACCGCGCTTGGTATAGAATTGCGCCACCGAGAGTTCATACTTCGCCAGACGTTCTTTCAGGAACGCCAAACGTTTCTGCGCATCCGCAGCATATTGGCTGTTTGGATAACCGCGCAGTAGCTGCGAGAAGTCACGGAAAGCATCACGAGCGTGCGTCGGATCGCGATCGGAACGATCGATACCGAAGAAGCCCTGCAATGCTGAATCATCCAGCGCCATATCCGTGAGACCTTTCATATAGATGACATAGTCGATGTTCGGATGGGTTGGATTCAGACGCATAAAGCGTGAAATAGCGGCTTGCGCCAGTGGCAGATCGGCATTTTTGTAATACGCGTAGATCAAATCCAGCTGTACTTGCTGCGAGTAAGGACCAAACGGATAGCGGTTATCCAGTGCTTCCAGTTGCTTAATCGCCGCTTTAAAGTTACCGTCCTGCAGCTTTTGCTGAGCCGTGGCGTAAATTTCAGACGGCGGGCTGTCCGGGACGGGATCCGATGAGCCGGAACAGCCCACAAGCGCCAGGCTCAGGCTCAGTGTGGCAGCAGCCACCAGATGTTTCATACGCGTCATGACGAAATGATTATCCTCAAAGTGTTATAGCAGAAGCTGTCCGTATAGCTCCCAATTATGGCCAGGTACGATAGCACATTATATTAAACGGCATCGCCGTGAAAACCCAACGTTAACGAAGAAGCTGTATATGGCACAACAAGTTCAACTCACCGCAACGGTGTCCGAAGCACAACTTGGACAACGCTTAGATCAGACTTTGGCAGAATTGTTCCCTGATTATTCACGTTCTCGTATAAAAGAGTGGATTCTCGAGCGTCGAGTCAGCGTAAACGGCACCATCATCGATAAACCAAAAGAGAAAGTTTTTGGCGGTGAGCATGTCGCGATCGATGCTGAGATCGAAGAAGAGCAACGCTGGGAAGCGCAAAATATCCCCTTAAACATCGTTTATGAAGATGACGATATTCTGGTGATCAACAAGCCGCGTGGTCTGGTGGTACATCCAGGCGCCGGTAATCCTGACGGCACGGTGCTTAACGCACTGCTTTATCATTATCCACCGATCGCTGACGTACCTCGTGCAGGTATTGTTCATCGTCTGGATAAAGATACCACCGGTTTGATGGTGGTTGCGAAAACCGTGCCTGCACAAACTCACCTGGTTGAAACGCTGCAGCTGCGTGAAATTACGCGTGAATATGAAGCGGTAGCCATCGGTACCATGACCGCAGGCGGTACGGTGGATCAGCCAATGGCGCGCCACTCAACTAAACGCACGCACATGGCAGTACATCCGATGGGTAAACCGGCAACCACGCACTATCGCATTATGGAACACTTCCGTGCCCATACGCGTTTACGTTTGCGCCTGGAAACCGGCCGTACGCATCAGATTCGTGTGCATATGGCGCATATCAACCACCCACTGGTGGGTGATCCGTTGTACGGTGGCCGTCCACGCCCACCAAAAGGTGCCTCTGAAGCCTTCATCAATACGCTGCGTGGTTTTGACCGTCAGGCGCTGCACGCCACGATGTTACGTCTTTATCATCCGATTACCGGTATCGAGATGGAATGGCATGCGCCATTGCCGCAGGATATGGTGGATTTGATTGATGCCCTGAAAGCCGATACCCATGAGTTCCGCGATCAGATGGATTGGCTATGAGTGAATGGATCATCCCGGACTGGCCTGCGCCGCAGCGTGTTCGGGCATGTTCCACCACACGTTTTGGCGGTTTAAGCCACGCACCATGGGATTCGCTGAATCTTGGTGGACACGTCGGCGACCTTGCAGAGCATGTTGCGCTTAATCGGCAACGTTTAGTTGAGCAACTGGCGTTACCGGCGATGCCGCAATGGCTAAATCAAATCCATGGTCAGGTCGTCGCGCGTTTACCTTCAACGGAGACGCTACCTCCTGCGGATGCTGCAATTACGCGTGAAAACGGGGTGGTTTGCGCAGTGATGACGGCGGATTGCTTGCCGGTGCTGTTTTGCAGCAGAGATGGCAGTGAAGTAGCAGCGGCACATGCTGGCTGGCGCGGCCTCTGCAATGGCGTGCTGGAACAGACCTTATCGCAGTTTCATTGTTCGGCGAATGACATCCATGCCTGGCTTGGCCCGGCAATTGGTCCGCAGGCATTCGAAGTTGGGCCAGAGGTCAGATCGGCATTTATGGCTCACTCCGAGCAAGCTGAAGAGGCTTTTCGCCCGGTAGGTAGCAAATATTTTGCCGATATTTGGATGCTGGCACGCCAGCGTCTGCAGGCCGCCGGCGTGCACTCCATAAGTGGTTCAACGCGTTGTACCTTCCATGAACGTGATGATTTTTTCTCCTTCCGGCGCGACGGCATCACCGGGCGTATGGCAACTTTGATTTGGCTGAGATAACCTTACGCCACAAGACGGTCCAGTTAGCGTATTTTTTGCTCACAACTCAGGTCATTAACCTTGAAAAATTTGAGGGATGACCTCATTTAATCTCCAGTAGCATTTTGACCTGTAATGGGAGGAATTATGCGTCTGGATCGTCTTACTAACAAATTTCAACTGGCTCTTGCCGATGCACAGTCCCTTGCTCTGGGACATGACAATCAATTCATTGAACCCCTTCACATGATGAGCGCGTTGCTCAATCAGGAAGGCGGATCGGTGCGTCCGTTGCTAAGCGCAGCGGGTGCCGATGTAGCTGGTCTGCGTACCAGTATCGAACAAGCAATTAATCGACTGCCGCAGGTAGAAGGTACCGATGGTGACGTCCAGCCATCCGCCGATCTTATTCGGGTGCTTAATCTGTGCGACAAGCTGGCGCAAAAGCGCGGCGATAACTTTATATCATCCGAATTATTTGTTTTGGCGGCCCTCGATTCACGTGGCTCACTGGCTGATCTATTGAAGTCAGTTGGCGCGACATCGGAAAAACTCTCTCAGGCCATCGACCAATTACGGGGAGGAGATAACGTGAACGATCAAGGTGCTGAAAATCAGCGTCAGGCATTGAAGAAATACACTATTGACCTTACAGAGCGTGCCGAGCTAGGCAAGCTTGATCCGGTCATTGGTCGTGACGAAGAGATCCGTCGCACCATTCAGGTGTTGCAGCGTCGTACCAAAAACAACCCGGTGTTGATTGGTGAGCCCGGCGTGGGTAAAACCGCCATCGCTGAAGGCTTAGCACAGCGCATCATTAATGGTGAAGTTCCGGAAGGGCTGAAGGGGCGTCGCGTACTGGCTTTAGATATGGGCTCGCTGGTGGCGGGTGCCAAATATCGCGGTGAATTTGAAGAGCGTCTTAAAGGCGTGCTTAGCGACCTGGCGAAACAGGAAGGTAACGTCATCCTGTTTATCGACGAGTTGCACACGATGGTTGGCGCCGGTAAAGCGGACGGCGCAATGGATGCGGGTAACATGCTGAAGCCGGCGTTGGCGCGCGGTGAACTGCACTGCGTTGGTGCTACCACGCTGAATGAGTATCGTCAGTTCATTGAGAAAGATGCCGCGCTGGAACGTCGTTTCCAGAAGGTATTCGTGGCTGAGCCGAGCGTGGAAGATACCATCGCAATTCTGCGCGGTCTTAAGGAACGTTATGAACTGCATCACCACGTGCAGATCACCGATCCCGCGATTGTGGCTGCGGCAACGCTGTCGCATCGTTATATTTCCGATCGTCAGCTGCCGGATAAAGCGATTGACCTGATCGACGAAGCGGCATCCAGCATTCGTCTGCAGATGGATTCTAAGCCGGAGTCGCTTGATCGTCTGGAGCGTCGCATCATCCAGTTAAAACTGGAGCAGCAGGCGCTGAAGAAGGAGTCGGATGACGCCAGCCTGAAGCGGCTGGAAATGCTGGAAAGCGAACTCGATCAGAAAGAGCGTGAATACGCTGAACTGGAAGAGGAGTGGAAAGCGGAAAAAGCCTCCTTAACCGGCACGCAGAACATTAAAGCAGAGCTGGAGCAAGCACGCCTAACGATGGAGCAAGCGCGTCGTGTTGGCGACCTTGGTCAGATGTCTGAGCTGCAGTACGGTAAAATTCCAGAGCTGGAAAAACAGTTAGCCATCGCTACGCAGTCTGAAGGTAAAACCATGAAGCTGCTACGCAACCGCGTGACGGATGTGGAGATTGCCGATGTGCTGGCACGTTGGACCGGTATTCCTGTCGCGCGCATGATGGAAGGTGAACGTGAGAAGTTGCTGCGCATGGAGCAAGAGCTGCACGCTCGAGTGATCGGTCAGAACGAAGCGGTGGAAGCGGTATCGAATGCAATCCGTCGTAGTCGTGCAGGTTTGTCGGATCCAAACCGTCCGATTGGTTCCTTCTTGTTCCTCGGACCAACCGGCGTGGGTAAAACCGAATTGTGTAAGGCGCTGGCTAACTTCCTGTTCGACAGTGACGATGCGATGGTACGCATTGATATGTCCGAGTTTATGGAAAAACACTCGGTGTCGCGTCTGGTGGGTGCTCCTCCAGGATATGTTGGTTACGAAGAGGGCGGTTATCTGACGGAGGCGGTACGTCGTCGTCCTTATTCAGTTATTTTACTGGATGAGGTTGAGAAGGCGCACCCTGATGTGTTCAACATCTTGTTGCAAGTACTGGACGATGGCCGCTTAACTGACGGACAGGGCCGTACGGTCGATTTCCGTAATACCGTAGTCATCATGACTTCGAACCTCGGTTCCGATCTCATTCAGGAACGTTTTGGTTCTCTGGATTATCCGGAAATGAAAGAGGTGGTGATGACGGTTGTTGGACAGCATTTCCGTCCTGAATTTATCAACCGTATAGATGACATGGTAGTTTTCCACCCGTTGGGCGAAAAACACATTGCATCTATTGCGCAGATTCAGCTGCAGCGTTTGTATCATCGTCTCGAGGAGCGCGGTTATCAACTGCATATCTCTGAGGCGGCGCTCAAGCTGCTTGGCGAAAATGGTTATGACCCGGTTTATGGTGCGCGTCCGTTGAAGCGTGCAATCCAGCAACAGATTGAAAACCCGCTGGCGCAGCAGATTCTCTCTGGTGCTTTGGTTCCGGGTAAAACTATTGAAATGGATGTTAAAGACGATGTGATTGTTGCTCACCAATAATCCATTGTGATTAAAACGGGCCTTCGGGCCCGTTTTTTTTGGTCTTATCGCAAGAATTAGCTGGTTTTTACAACGTATCGCCTGGAAAGTGAGCGGTCGTGCAAAAACTTTGAATTTGCACTTGTCACCTCCGAATAACTCCCTATAATGCGCCACCACTGAGACGGCAAAGCGGCAACGCAGGCGGCTCAGCAGGGAGTGAAGAAATTCATCCCGCCGGATGAAAACGCTGAAAAAAGTGTTTGACTCTGAAGGAGGAAGGCGTAATATACGCCACCTCGCGACAGGCGGTTAACCCGCTGTTCGCAACGCTCTTTAACAATTTATCAGACAATCTGTGTGGGCACTCGCAGGATTGATATCAGCGTCTCCGGACGCAAAAAAATATCAAGTCTCACGAGTGAACACATAATGAAATTCATTATGACGT